>LNEM01000001.1 GCA_001464955.1 Rhizobiales bacterium Ga0077537
ATAACTGGAGCACGGTGATTCACTACTACAACGCAGCGGGCGTCCGCACGCTCACGACGGGCGTCTACGACGCGGGCGGCACGTTCTCGTATTGAGGGCATCTGTGTGGAGCCGGCCCCTCGGCTTCTTTGCGTCCCGCGAACCGAGGATCCATCGCTCGATCGGTCTGGATCTTCGAGGCCGCGCCTCCCTCCCCCGAGCAGCTTCCGTTGGCCGCGCGACTTGCCCCCGCGGTGACCTGAACACCCGGATAGTCCCGGCAATACGTTCGTGATCGCTGCGGACACACGCCGGGCAACGACTGACATTATCCTTACTGTCATCATTCCGTTTACGAAGCATTCGCTTCAATTACACCTTCCGCCATCAATGGTTCGGTAAAGTATCGGCCGGCTTCGGAAAGCCACCGAATGGAACCGCCGAACCCAGTGGCAGGGACATTCAATGGCGACATTCAACGGCACAAGCTCGGCCGACAAGGCAAACGCCGCAACTGGCGAGCTTCTGGGCTTCACGGGTGGCACCCAAGCCGAGCTGCAGGACGGGATCGGCGATACCTTCCTCGGCCAGTACGGTGACGACGACATCCGCGGTGGCAGCGGCGACGATACGATCATGGCAGGCTTCGGCACGGACATCGTGCACGGCGGCGCCGGCCGCGACACGACCTCGTATGCGGTGCATCCGACCTTTGACGGCGAAATCATCCGTTTCGACGTCCGTATCGACGGCAACGGAAACGGCGAAACGCGCTTCTTTTTCTCGAATGGCTCGAATCTCGAAGATTCCCTGACGAGCATCGAGAATGTGATCGGCGGCATAGGCAACGATACGATCTCCGCAACCGGCACCCTCGACAACCGCCTCGACGGCAATTCCGGCAATGACTACATCGACGCGGGCGGCGGCAATGACACGCTGATCGGTGGCGATGGGAACGACACGCTGGTGGGTGGCGCTGGAGCCGATCAGATCGACGGCGGAGTGGGTAACGACACCATCCTCTGGGACGCCAACGACGACCTGGCGAACGTGTTCGGCGGCACCGGCTTCGACACACTGCTGGTCCTGAATGCGGCCGCGCCCTTGTCCTTCAATCTCGCGGCGCAGGGCTTCGAACAGGCCTCCGTGCGCACCGACGATACCAGCGGCCAATCCTGGCAGCTTCAGGAGCTCGTCTACAACAGCTCTTGGCAACTCAAGGCCGCCAACCAGATCAACGACGACGGCACCAGCATCAATAACCAGTATGACGTCGACAATGTGCAGCCGTGGTCCCAGGCTGTGACATACGCCAACGCAAGCGGGCAAACGACGCATCAGTCCATCATCAACGACAACGGCACGACGCAGACGAACTGGTTCGACCCGACGAACGTCCAGACCTGGTCGCAGGCGAATACCTACTTCAATACGCAGGGCCAGACGACGCATCAGTCGGTACTCTTCGACGACGGCTCGTCGCGCACGACCTTCTTCGACCCGCAGAACCAGCAGCCCTGGACGTCGGCCGACACTTTCTACGACCAGAGCGGTCAGACGACGCTCCAGTCCGTCGCAAACGACAATGGAACCACCCAGGCTCAATATTGGGACACGACCAACACGAACCCCTGGAGCACGGTCATTCACTACTACGACGCCGCTGGTACGCGGACACTGAGCACGGGCCTTTACGACAACGGCGATACCTTCTCGTACTGAGCGCTCCTCGACGAAAGGTCGGAGACCCGATCGGATCGCAGTCTGCAGCAAGTCTCGCTGGCTGGCAGGCAAAAAAAAAGAGCCACCTTTCGGTGGCTCTTTTCATTTTGCTTGCCCGGCGCTTAGGCGGCCTGGGCACCTGAAACCGGTGCGGGGACCGTCACCCGTTTCTCGTCCTCTGAGACGTGACCAGACTTCAAGGCGACACCGATGTACCTGACGCGGCCGGCAATCTTTGCCTTCTGCACGCCAAGCTCTCCGAACTCCCTGCCGAAAGTAGGCAGCGCTAGCGGTTCCTTGTCCTGCTCTTCACACCACGCGATGTAATCTTCGTAGAGTGCGGTTGCGGTAAGGCTGGATCCATCGGTCGTCTCGATCCTTTCCTTGTAGAAGCGCTCGACGTCCGTCTCGGGTGCGACGAGCTTCTGTACGGGTACGTTGCGGTTGTCGTTGGCGATCGCCACCGGTGTCTGCGGTGCCCGCTGGGCAATACGCGCGGTTACCGGAGCGACGATGGGAGCCGCGGAAGCAGTCACCATCTCGGTCGCGGCCAAAGGGGACTTCTCCTCATGCAGACGCCAGGTGGAGAAGGCCACATACATTCCAAAGCCAGAGCCCACCTCGAGCAGCAGCGCGACGAAGATCGTGAGCGCGGTCTGCATGTCCTCGACCTTGATGCCCAAGCCGACGAAGGCTGCGAGCTTGGAGAGGACGGCCGCCTGCGGATCGGCTTCGCTCATCATGGCGGTGCCATGCTGACCGTTACCGTTGGCGTTGGCGAGCTTGGTCTTGATCTCCGCGATCTGCTTGCCGAGCGCTTCGGCCTGCTTTGCGGATGCGTGTTCGGCAGAGAGGCCGTGCACCTGCTGGCAGAATGCGCGCGTCTGGTTGCCCTTCACATCCGTGCAGCCGTTGCTCCAGCCCCAGGCTTTCTGGGTCTTGAGCCCGTCGATTTCGGCCTGCACGGCGAGTGCGGGACGATGCTGCGGGATCCATCCCATCTGATCTTCGGCGCGCTTCAAGTCGGCGCGGAGATCCTGATAGGACTGGGCATGGGCAGCGCGTTGTCCGGCCGTATCGAAACGATTGAGCGCGGCATGGCCGAGCGCAGACGTAAGCGAGTAGGCGAGAACGACCACCCAGACGACCGATGCAGCCGCAGCTTGCGACCACATGCGATTGCGGATTGCGGCGAAGAAGTAGAACGGCACAAGCGCTTTGAAGCAATCCGCGGCGGCACTTGCTGCCCCGTAGATCATGCCATCCATCTCGGTCTTGCCGAGAGAATAGCCAAAGCGCCAGTTCATCGCAGCCGATACGGCGAGTAGCACCGCGGCAGCGAGAACGCCTAGCACACCTAGCACGTGTCTCATGTTTTCGAGGCCCCCTGCACCCCTCGTCGGCCCCCCACGATGGAGCGAAAACCGACGGTTCGGGAACGCTTGCACGAACCGGAAGTGAGCCTGCCCGCCTTGAGCCTGCACGGCCCGATGGACCGCGCATCCCGTTCGCGATGTTGAGCTCCGGATGCCTCCTGAGCGGGAGAGCCGGACACCACGACATGGAGTTGAGCATCAGCAGGATACGCGCCACGGAGGCACAGCGATGATCGGCTTCACCCCGCCGCCGCTCGGCAAGAGTTATGCACGTTCAATTGCGCGTCCGGCAAACCAAGGCAATACGTTTACGGCACTTCTCGGTGCGTAAAGGGCTAGGTGATTCGATAAAGAATGTAAACGAGTCAGAAACATAGGACCGAATTGTGGTCTTGTGATGTGGCGCGAATGTAATGCTGATTTGGGAGGTAAGGCCTCGGGTTTTTCCACATTGTTCTTATTTACTCACAGAGCAGAACGGCGCGCCAATCAGGGCATATGGTAGCTTTCGGTCGCCCCGACCCACTACTTCTGGTTGGCGCGACCATGAGCGCCGATTTCCGGCACGGGGAATGTTCCGGCCGTCAGAGGCGATGCAGAAGAACGACATCTCGATTTCGAAAGATCTGATTTTTCGCCGAGTAGAGTTGCAGGGGACATCAGGATGGGCATGATGCGCGTGCGGACGGTCTGGACTGCCCGGCAGTAGGATCGGCGCCCCTGTCGCGGGGAGTATCGGCGGTCGGCGCACGAGGTCGGTGGATTAATCCCTTCTGTCCATGGCGGAGGGGTTGGGGGAGTGGGCTTATGTCACGAGTGCTCGGCGCCGTGATGGCGATCGGCTTGACGTCGCTGGTGTTCGCGCAGCCGGCCTATACGGGTGCCCGCGAGGGCATCACCGCAACGGGGCGTGCTGGCGAGCCCTCCACACGTGACGCCGGCGCGGTCCGCATCGATCACGGGACCACGACACGCGAGGCGGTCCCCGAGCGGTTCCGGCACCTCGCTCAGGCTCGGGCGTCCGAAGCGCCTGAAGCGCCGTCATTCAGAGCCCCGGATCCATTCTCCAACCAGCAACCGGCAACGGAAGCAAGGCGACGGCTCGCGACGGCGATCCAGACCGAACTGCAGCGCGTCGGTTGCTATTCTGGGCTCGTCAGTGGCGATTGGGACACCCCGACCCGGCGCGCCATGAAGGCCTTCAACGATCACGTCAACGCTTCGCTGCCCATCGGCGATCCTGACTATGTCCTTCTCACCCTGGTTCGCGGTCACCATGCCAAAGCGTGTGGCACGGCATGCCGGCGCGGTGAGGCCCTGGCAGCGAGCGGACGATGCGTGCCCCGCAGCGTCGTCGCCGAAGAACGCCGGCAAGCGTCCAGGGTGGTTCAATCGAAAGAGCCGGAGCCCATCGCAGCCCCATCGCCGAAACGCCCCGAGGCAGGCCCGTCCGCGACGACCCCATCCCGCGAGACCGCTGCAACAGGCGCGATCGCGGGCGACAGCCGGGCAGAGGCATCACGCATTGCCGCTGTCGACGCGCGCAAGCGCTTGGAACTCGCAGAGGCCAAGGCGCACGCCGAAACGGATCGGCGGGCACGTCTCGTCGAGATCGAAAAGGCGCGACGTTTGGCCGAAAGCCGTCGACAGGACGAACTGAAGGCGCTCGACGCCCGCCGCCGTGCCAAGGCAGCCCCACAAAGACCCGAGCCGCTACAATCGCCGCCAACGGCTGCTCTCGCCGCGGCACCGAACGCGCCGCCCGCACAGGCCGGTGCAACGCTGCTGTCTCCACCCGTGAGCATAACTGGTCCGGCCAGTTTGGTGACGGTGTCGGGGCCGTCGCTCGTCGCCCCATCGAAGGCGCGTCCGGCCGGCCGCAACGCCGGTCGTCGTGCGAACCGCAAGCGCTATGCAGGTCGGCCCATCCCACCACCGACGTACCGCATTGGGCGCCTCGCGCCATCGCGGTTCGAACCGCCCCGGCGGGTCGTGTTCCGCGCACGCCGCAACCCTCAGATGATTTTCCGCAGCGTGCAGCACCTCGCGCCCTAGGCCATCAGCCGGCCGGACTTGACTACAGGAGTGCCGCGATCTCACGGTTCGAGCCGTCCACCCGATCGGCGAGCGCCCGGATGACGAATTGCAGGAAGGCGGTCCCGGTCGGTGCATCCACCGCCATGAGCCGATCATAAGCCGCCCGGCTCAGTACGTAGACGACCGCCGCCTCTTCCGCCACGACCGAAGCGGCACGCGGCTGCTTCCTGAAAAATCCCATCTCGCCGACGACCGTCCCGACCGTCATGCGCCGAACGCGTATGGGTGCATTGGCCAAACCCCGCACGATGACCGCCACCGAGCCCTGCGCCACCAGCTCGATGGTGTCGGCCGGTGCACCCAGCGCACAGATGACGTCACCGGCCTCGAGTGTACGCCGTTCGAGGTAGCGATCGATCAGGATACCCGCCGCATCGGCCCCCATCTCGCGGCCGAGCCATTGCGCGAAATCGAGTCGTGCCGCAGCAGCGCCACCCGCCGAACTTACCAGCTCGTTCTCGCACCACTCGAGGGCGTCGTTTCTTGTCGCGAAGCTGACGGCGGCGCGACGCGCCCCGATCAGACCGGCCGCCGTGAGTTCGTCGCGAAGATCCGCCGATGCCGAGGCGAGGACGAGCGCCACATCCGACGCAGCGGCCCAGTTTGCAAGCTTCTGCAGCGACAGCACCGCAGACGCATCGATGCCGGTCACGCCGGAACAGTCGAGGATGACCCATCGCCGCCCGAACAGCCCCCGTGGCGCTGCCGCCGATCTGATGCTCTCGAAGAGGCCATTGCAGGAGCCGAAGAAGAGATAGCCGCTCAGCCAGAAGATATGGATGCGCCCGCCCTGCTCCGAGAGCAGACGGGCGAGATCGGGCCTCCGCTCGACGGGAGCCGCGAAATCCGCTCGTGTCACGTGCCGCCGCACGACGTCGATCCGGCTGTAGCGGACGGCAAACAGCAGGCACGCGCCGACGAAGCCGAGGAGCACGCCCGGCAGATATCCGAAGGCGACGATGGCCATCATGATGGCGAGCGTAAGGGCGATCTCGGGTCGCGATCTCCGGCCAGGCACCCTCAACGCCTCTTGCAGCACCCCGATGCCGAGAAAGATCAGGAGACCGCCAAGGACCGGACGCGGCACGATCAACGTCGCGTCCAGGCCTGACATCAGCAGTGCTGCGAGGAAGAGCGCACCGGAAAATCCAGCGAGCCGGCTCGCTCCGCCCGTGGCATCGATGAGCCGGCTGGGATTGAGCGAGCAGCCCGTGGGCAGACCGCCGATCGCCGCCACGGTCACGTTGGCCGCGCCGATCGTCCGGAACTCGGAATCCATGTCGGCATGACCGCGACGTTGAACCTCGAGACTGGACACGTCGAGCAGCAGTGCCACCGTGGACACCCCGACGATGCTCGCGATCTCGACCGACGCCGCCGCCAGGATCATCCAGTCGATGCCGGCAACGGACGCCAGCGGCGACCAGCCCTGAGCGGACCCGGTCGACGGCAGGAACCAGTCGGCCGACGCTCCCCCGAATAGCCACAGTCCGGCGTGCAGCACGACGACCGCGGCGACCAGCGCCGCGGGGAGCCCCGACGGCCACCTTCGCAGGATGACGAGACACGCCGCGATCGCGAAGGTGGCGATGAGCTTGAGCGGTGCGCTGTCGGCGAGCAGCGGGGCGAGGCCCCCCTGGCTGAAGCGGATCCCCATCCCGACTTGCAGGCCGCCCAGAATGAGCAGCAGACCCGAAGCCGCGAGAAAGCCGCCGATGACCGGAAACGGAACGAACCGGACCGCCTGGCCCAGCCGAAACACACCGAGCATCCAGATGAAGGCCCCGGCGACGGTCGTGGAGAGCGCCAACGCGACGAGGACATGCTGCACTGCAACGGACGGCGACGCACCTTTGGCGAAGGCGGCAGCGGAAATCGTCGTCGCAAGAACGGCCATCACCGCGACGACCGGATTGCGGGGGCCGCACAGCATGGGGGGCAAGGACGTAGCGAAACCGGCGATGATCGTGACGACGACCGACGCCGCAAGGAACCCCCAGAGCGCGAACGGTAGACCGCTTGCGAGGTCCCCGGAGAAGATCAAGGCGCTGAGGGAGAGGCAATGCGCCAGCACGACGAGCGACGCGATGACGCCGGCCGAGACGTCACGCGTGACGGATCCGGGCGTCGGATCGCCTCCCGCAAGCCCGCGCAGCGGGGCGAAGATTGTCCATCGGTCTTTCGTCACGCCGTCCCGCCACGGTCATTCGATCGTTGGCCGCACACTGGGGGCGTTGGCGCACCGAGGACAAGTCCCAAGTGTGATCATCCTTTGCCGCATGGGGCTACCGCGATCGGCCGTGGATTGTGTGTTCCTGTCGGGTCGGGCGCGCCCTAAGCTGGGGTGTCCGAACGAGGAGCGTTGCATGACTGTTGCCGGACGCGGGCCCACGGTGGCCGTCGGGGAATGCATGGTCGAACTGGCCCGGGGGGCGGACGGCCGGTTCGCGCTGGCCTACGGCGGCGACACGTTCAATACGGCGGTCTACATGGCGCGTGCCGGGCTTGCCGTGGCTTACGCGACAGCGGTCGGCGACGACCCTTACAGCGACGGGATCGTAGCCTTGGCCCGTGCAGAAGGCATAGACACCAAGCTGATCAAGCGGTGCCCTGGCCGCATGCCGGGCCTTTACCTCATCGAGACCACCGCGTCGGGTGAGCGCACGTTCCACTACTGGCGCGAGCGCTCCCCGGCACGCGAGGTATTCGATCCGCCCGTATCCGCCGATCTTCTCGAAGCGATCCGAAACGCCGGGCTCGTTTACATCTCCGGCATCACCCTCTCACTCTACCGCCAGCCGGCCCTCGATGAACTCTGGGCTGCCCTGTCGGCGGCACGGGCGGCCGGCGCTGCCGTCGCGATGGATGGCAATTACCGCCCCCGAGGCTGGAACAGCGACCGGAACCGGGCGCGGATCGTGATGGAGCGGTTCTGGAGATTGACGACCGTTGCCCTCCCGACGTGCGACGACGAAATGGCGCTCTGGGACGACGGCGGCCCAGCCGCGACCGTCGAGCGCCTGCGCGAATTTGGTTGCCGGGAGATCGCATTGAAGCTTGGACCCGATGGCGCGCTGGTCGCCATTGATGGGAGATCCCCGACCAATGTCCCCGTAGATGCCATCGTGTCTCCGGTCGATACCACGGCTGCCGGCGACAGCTTCAATGCGGCCTACCTCGCCGCGCGATCAGATGGAGTACCGGCACTGGCGGCCGCATTGGCCGGCCATCGTCTCGCCGCGGTAGTGATCAGCCATAGAGGGGCCATCGTTCCGGCCGACGCGACGCGCCAAGCCATGGATGCTATCTCGAAATCCTGACAGGGTGTGGGGCCTCACCATTGCCGGCAGCCCATCAGACAGGCGGCGTGTTGTCCCCCTCCCCGAGCGACTTCTGCATGAGGACGCTGTCGAGCCAGCGACCGTGCTTCCATCCGATCCCGTGGATCGTCCCGCAGAATGTGAACCCGAGCGCGCGATGCAGGCGGATCGAGGCGGCATTGCCGGAGTCCCCGATGACCGCCACCATCTGCCGGTAGCCGGCGCGAGCACACGCCTCGACGAGCGCGGAGAGCAGCGCCCTTCCCGCCCCGGACCGCTGGGCCCCGGTCGAGACATAGACCGAGTTCTCCACGCAGTAGCGGTAGCCCGGTCGCGTCCGGTAGGCGCTGGCGTAAGAATAGCCCACGACGCGGCCGTCGATCTCCGCAACGAGATAAGGATAACCCGCACCTCGGATCGCCTCGAACCGGCGCATCATTTCGGATTGATCTGGCGGATCATACTCCCAGCTCGCGAGGCCTTTGCTGACGGCTTTCGCATAGATTTCGAGGATCGCCGGCACATCCTCCGGCGATGCGGCGCGAACGCGGACTTGGCTCATCGATGGTCCATTGCCTTCGGGGCCAGCCGGGCTGACCAGCCACCGCCACCAATTCTGCGTCTGCGATCCGCCGACTGTCTACACGAACGCAAAGAGCCCCGCGATTGCCGCGGGGCTCCCTGTTTTTCGAGGTCTGTCGGCGCGTATTACTCGCGATTGCCGAACAGCGACAGCAGCATCTGGAACATGTTCACGAAGTCGAGGAAGAGCGAGAGGGCGCCCCAGACCGCGGCCTTGCTCATCGCAGCCGCGTCCCCGATCAGCATGTAGTACTCGTCCTTGATGCGCTGCGTGTCGTAGGCGGTGAAGCCGGCGAACACGAGAACGCCGATGCACGAGATGGCGAACTGCAGGGCCGAGGACTGGAAGAAGATGTTCAGCAGGCCTGCGAGGATGATACCCACGAGACCCATGAACAGGAACGACCCCCAGCCAGACAGGTCACGCTTGGTCGTGTAGCCCCAAAGGCTCAGCGCAGCGAACGACAGGGCCGTCACCGCGAACACCTGCCCGATCGAGCCCAGCTTGTACTGGATGAACGCCGTCGAGCCGCCGATGCCGATCAGCGTCACGAGGGACCAGTAGGCCATGTGCGTGCCGGCCGTGGACAGCCGATGCGCCGTGAACATGAGGACGAGCAGCAGGCCGATCGGCGCCAGCTTGATCGCCATGATCCAGCCCGATGCGAACATCATCTTGCCGAACTCGGTCAGCAGGACGCCGTTCTTCAGCTTCGCAGCCGCCAGCGCCGGGTCGGTCGCAACCGCCATGCCATAGACCACGTATGCAAGGATGGCAGCGAGACCGATGCCCGCAGCCAGATAATTGTAAACGCGCAGCATATGTGCGCGCAAACCTTCATCGACGTCGACCGCCGTGCCGGCACGCGACGCCGGTGCGCCGTGAACGTACCTGTTATCGATCTGAGCCATGGTTCCCTTTGACCTTCCAGTTGTCCTGCCTGGCTGCATCTCCGGCGAGGTAAAACTCAAAGTGCGCGATGGTGCGTATGTCCGCAGCAATACACCACCGGCTGGCTCAGATATGCCCTTGGGCCTGGCCCGTTTCAAGGCGTCTTGCGGACTTTTTCAGCCGAACGCGTGATTTTGATAGTTTGAGACGATCAAACGAACGGCACTTTCCGATTGATGCGGGATCTGCACGTCCTTTCTCCCCAGCGCGCCCGAATTTGGCCCGCCGAGAGGCAATGGCCGGTAGTTTGATATGGGCAATGTTGCCTCACGTGACGAGACCTGCAGCCCGACATCCGCCGAGCGCCACCCATGCCGGTCCCGGCGGACCGCTGCCCGGCCGGCGGGCCGAGCCTAGTCGCTCCGCAATTGAGGCACCGCACGTACGGCGAGTACGCGCCACGTGCCGGCCAATCCGATCAGCATGACGAGCCCGATAGACAGCGCCATGACCTGTCCCAGCGCCGGCCAGGACATCAGGAACGGCACACGCATCAGGAAGGTGAGTGTCGCCCAGGCCCCGATCGCGCCGACCACAGCCGAGACGGCTGCCGTCGCGCTGGCCAGGATCACGTACTCGGCAACGTGGGAAAGGACGATCTGGCGTCGTGTCGCCCCGAGGGTCTTGAGGATGACGGCCAGCCTGATCCGCTCACGTTGGGCTGTTGCTAGTGCACCGGCGAGCACGAGCGCACCAGCCAGCAGCGTCACGCTGCCGGCCGCACGGATGGCCGTCATGACCTTGCGGAACACACTGTTGAACGCCTCGATCGCATCCTTGACGCGGATCACCGTAACAGCCGGATGAGCATTGCCGACCACTTTGGCCAGCGCTGCCTCCTCGGCAATGCTGACGCTCGGCGGCAGCGTGACGGTTGCGAGCACGTTATGGGGTGCAGCCTTCAGCACGTTCGGCGAGAACACGAGGACGAAATTGATCCCGAGGCTTTCCCATCGCACCTCCCGCAGGTTCGCTATGCGCGCCGTGACGTTGCGGCCGAGCACATTGACCGTCACCTGGTCGCCGATCCCCACTTTCAGGAGCTTGGCGAGGTCCGCCTCGAATGAAACGAGCGGCTCGCCCTCGTAGTCGGCCGGCCACCAGCGGCCCTCGACGACACTCGATCCATCCGGCACGTTCGCGGAGTAGGACAGTCCGCGATCTCCGCGGAGCACCCACTGTGCCTCCGGCGGAGCCTTGATCTGCTCGACCGGCGTTCCCGCGAGCGCCACGAGCCGCCCCCGAAGCATCGGCGCTTCCGCGATCCGTGCCTCTGGCGAGCTGCGCAGAACCGTCTTCTGGAGCGCGTCGATTTCGCCCTGCGGAATGTCGATCAGGAAGTAGTTGGGCGAGTTCTTGGGCAACCGCGTTTGCAGCTCGTTCACGATCGACGCATCGACGAGCGCCACAGCCGAGAGGAGCGACAGTCCGGCGCCGAGCGAAAGCACCACCGATCGCGTCAAGCCGCCGGGGCCCCCGATGCTCCCGAGCGCAAGCGCCAGCTCAGGCCGTCGCGGACGCCGGACCCGTCGAGCAACCCATGCGAGACCACTCCCGAGCAGCGGGAAGATCACGAAGATCCCTGCGACGCCGACCATGAAATAGCTGGCCACCACCCGCGAGCTGGATGTTGTGATCGCAAGCGCCGCAAGACAGAGCACCAACATTGCCGTCGTAACGATCACCCACCGCTTCGGCCGCTTAGATTGCGGCGCCACGTGCTCGCGGAAAATGGCAGCCGCGCGGATTTCGGCCGCCTGCCCAATGGGCCAGAGTGTGAACGCGAACGAGACGAGGACGCCGTAGGCGACAGCAAGCGCGACTGTCGACCAGCTGACTCCGAACCGGATGTCGACCGGCAGCGCACCGGCTATGGCACGGTCGGCGAACAGCGGGATCGCGATGCCGATCTGTAGTCCGAGCAGGATTCCGATCCCGGCCAGCAGTCCGACTTGCGCGATGTGCAGAATGAAAATCTGCCGGCTCGATGCCCCGAGACTCTTCATCACCGCGATCACCTTGCGCCGTCGGTCGATGTAGGCCTTCACCGCATTCGCGACCCCGACGCCACCGATCAGCAGCGACGCGAGCCCCACCAGCGTGAGGAACTGCCGAAGCTGATCGAGCGTCCGCGAGATCGCCGGCGACGGGTTCGTGCGATCGTTGACTGCGAAGCCGCCCTCCGCCAGCTCGACTTTCACCACCTCGCGAAGGGTCTTGAGCGCTTCGGGATCGCGACCATCCGGCAGAAGCATGGCGTAGCGCCACCTGACGAGGCCGCCCGGCTCCGCGAGACCGGTTTCCTGCAGCGTCGCCAGCGAGATGAAGACGCGCGGCCCGACGGTGAACCGATCGGCGATCTTGTCCGGCTCGTTGCCGAGCAGACCGGCGATCCGCACCTCGATTCGGCCGAGTTGCATCTGGTCCCCGGGCTTGAGCCCCAGCCGCTCGAGAAGGATCGGATCGACGATCGCGCCGCGATCCGCCAGCTGAGTAGGCACAGGCCTCGCATCGCCCGAAACCTTGAGTTCGCCCACCAGCGGATAGGCGCCGTCGACGCCCTTGACCTCGACGAGAGCTTGCTCCTGGCCATCCGTGCGCCGTGCCATCGAGCGCATGGTCGCGGTCTCCGAGACACGCCCCCGCGCGTCCATCCAACGCCGCTCCTCGGCCGTCGCCTCACGATGCGGACGGGCGAGCGTGACATCGCCGCCGAGCAGCACCTGCCCCTGCTGTTCGAAGCCGGTTCTGATGGCGTCGGACAGCGATCCGACACCGGCGATCACGGCCACACCGAGCGCAATGCAGGCGATCAGCAGTTTGAAGCTGCCGCCGCTCCGGACGATTTCGCGAAGCGCGATCGAGATGATCCGGCTCCGGCCTGGCGCGGTTCCGGCAGCGCGCACACCAACGTCGACGGCTGCAGTCATGCAGCGGCACCCGCACGCGTGGGGTTGGTCACGTCGGACGCGATCCGTCCGTCGCGCATCCGGATGACGCGTTCGCACCGATCGGCAAGCGTCTCGTCGTGCGTGACCAGCACCAGTGTCGTTCCATGGCGCTTCCCGAGGGCGAACATCAATTCGATGACCTGCCGCCCTGTCGTCCCGTCCAGATTTCCGGTCGGCTCGTCGGCGAGCAGCAGACGCGGCTCGGTGACGAGCGCCCGGGCGAGCGCGACCCGCTGCTGCTCGCCGCCGGAAAGCTGCGCCGGATAATGCTCGAGCCGCCCCTCGAGACCCACTTCCGAGAGCGCCGCGCCAGCTTTCTCTCGCGCCCGCTCCGCGCCACGAAACTCGAGCGGCAGCGCAACGTTCTCGAGCGCCGTCATGGTCGGCACGAGATGGAACGATTGGAACACGATGCCGATCGTCTGCCCGCGCAGTCTGGCGAGATCGTCCTCGCTGAACCGGCCGAGGTCCTGCCCGTCGACCACGACGCGCCCCGACGTCGCCCGTTCGAGCCCCGCCATCAGCATCAGCAGCGACGTTTTGCCGGAACCGCTCGGTCCGACGATCGCGACCGACTGGCCGAGCGGGACTTGCAGGTCCACGCCACTCAGGATTTCCACCATTCCCGCCCGGCTCTCGAGGCGAAGTCCCACGGTCTCGAGCCTGATCGCGTCAACAGCCAAATCGTCCTACCTCTTCCCTTTAGGGGTCCCGTACGGACCGCGCTGATGACTGTCTTCGCTCCATTGCCCCATTGTGCTCGCATGCCCATGTGACCATGGTCGGGCGGCCAGCTCTCGGGGCTGGCGAGGCTTGCGGAGCGGACGGAAGAAAGCGACGGATGGGAACGATGTTACGCCGACTGTTTCTCCAGATGGTGCCGCTGGCGCTTGCCGTCAATACGATAGGATTGTCCGCGATCGCCGTGAGGGCGGACACACCGCGCCCCCGGATCCGCCTCGTTGCATTCGGCGACAGCCTGACGGCAGGATTCGGGCTCGCCCCGTCGGAGGCGTTTCCTGTGGTTCTCGAGCAGCGGCTTCGCGCCCTCGGTCACGATATCGTGGTCGAGAACGCCGGAGTTTCCGGTGACACCACGTCGGGCGGTCTCGCGCGTCTCGATTGGGCCGTCCCCGAAGGCACCGACGCCGTAATACTTGAGCTCGGCGCAAACGACATGCTGACCGGCCAGAGCCACGAGCGCGCCAGGACCAATTTGGACCGCATCCTCGAGCGCCTGAAAGCGCGCAACATCGATGTGCTCGTCGCGGGGATGCGTGCCTCTCGCAGCCTCGGTGCCGAGTACGCGGACGCCTTCGATCGCATCTATCCCGAGTTGGCGACGAAGCACGGCACGCTTCTCTATCCCTTCTTCCTCGACGGCGTGGCGCTCGACCCTCGCTTGAACCTGCCGGACGGCATCCACCCGACAGCCGAAGGCGTACGCGTCATCGCCGAACGGATACTCCCGTCCGTCGAGAAACTGCTGACACGAGTCGAGACGCGACGGAAGCGGACGGCCGGCTAGCCCCATCGAAATGACGGCTCGAACACCGAGAATCAAACGTCTGGAGCCTGTCCGATGCCACGCCTGTTCGTTGGCTTGACCCTGCCCGACATGGTCCGCTTCCGGCTCGATATCGTGCGCGGGCCCATCCCGGGCGCCCGCTGGATCGAGCCCGAGAACATGCACGTCACGCTGCGCTTCGTCGGCGACATCGACAATCGCCAGGCGGACGAGCTGGTGAGCTTTCTCGATGGGATTTCGCTTCCCCCGTTCGAAGTCAAGGTGCGGGATGTCGGCGTGTTCGGCGGGCGCGACCCGCGCATCATCTGGGCCGGCGTCGATAGCGGCGAACCCTTGGCTCAGCTGCATCGCGCCATCGAGCGCGCGACGCGCATGTCCGGCCTTCCACCCGAGACGCGGGAGTTCCGTCCGCACGTCACGCTCGCGCGTCTGAACAAGGGCACCAACCCCGAGGTCATCGCCCGGTTTCTGGGCTCGAGAGCCCGCCTCGAGCTCGAGGCGTTCCAGGTGACGGAATTCGCTCTCTTCTCGTCGCGTCCGCACGTAGGGGGCGGCCCCTACGTCGTCGAGAACGTGTTTCCGCTCCGATGAGTCCCGTGCTGGGGAGATGCAGGTCGACCGTCTACCGCCCGCGCAGATTACACTCGGCCGCAACAAAGCGACCAACGCGACGGTCGGAACGCCGCCGAACCCTCGGCCCTGCCTGCGGCGTTACCGGTTCGCAACAGAGCGCAGCTGCGCGACCGTCTCGGCGGCAGCCATGCGCTCATCCTCGACCTTGGTGGACGCGATGATCGCCTCGGCAGCCTTGATCTCGGCGTCGATCTCGGCGTTGACGCCACCGGCCTCGAGATCGATCAGATGCTGGGCGAGGATCGTCAGTCCTTCCGGTTCCACTTCCGCGATACCGCCACGGATGTAGACCCGCCGGCTGCCGGACGGGATCTTGATCATCAGCACGCCGGGCCTCAACGACGAGACGAACGGCGCATGTCCCGGCAGCACGGTGAACTGTCCGTCGGTGCCGGGCACGATCACTTCACTCGCATCGCCCGAGAACAGAACACGTTCCGGCGACACCAGCTCGAATTTGAATGTGCCCGCCATGTCTTTCTCTCGATCCTGCTATCGCCTGTGCCGACCACGACGTCTAAGCCGGGGCACCGTTCAATTCGTCGTCTCGGCCTCAGGCCGTCTTGCCGCTAGCGATCGAGCCGTCATCCCCGACCTCGGGACCGCTCTGGAGCTTCGTTCCGCAGAACGGACAGAAGATGATCGGCTCCAGCACCAGGGTCGGCTCGTCTTCGTCGAGATCGGTGATCCCGACCGTGAGACACAGCACCCCGTCGTCGTCCACGGTGAGACAAGGCTCGTAATCGTCCGCCTGCAGCACCGCCCCCATGGCGGAGCAGCAGGCCGTGCTTGCGGATCCGCCTTTGGCAGCCACCGGTTAGGCCGCCTCGGCGAGCTTCTCGGCCTTCTCCATGGCTTCCTCGATCGTGCCGACCATGTAGAACGCCTGCTCCGGCAGGTGATCGTAGTCGCCGTTCACGAGGCCCTTGAAGCCCTTGATCGTGTCCTCGATGGAGACGAGCTTGCCCGGCGAGCCGGTGAAGACTTCCGCCACGTGGAACGGCTGCGACAGGAAGCGCTCGATCTTGCGCGCCCGTGCCACCGTGGTCTTGTCCTCTTCCGACAACTCGTCCATGCCGAGAATGGCGATGATGTCCTGCAGCGACTTGTACTTCTGCAGGATCGACTGCACCTGACGAGCGACCTGGTAGTGCTCGTCGCCGACGACGCGCGGCTCGAGAATGCGCGAGGTCGAGTCGAGCGGGTCGACGGCCGGGTAGATGCCCTTCTCGGCGATCGAGCGGGACAGAACGGTCGTGGCGTCCAAGTGGGCGAAGGAGGCGGCCGGCGCCGGGTCGGTCAAGTCGTCGGCTGGCACGTAGATGGCCTGCACCGACGTGATCGACCCCTTCTGGGTCGTGGTGATGCGCTCCTGCAGCGCGCCCATGTCGGTGGCGAGCGTCGGCTGATAACCCACCGCCGACGGGATGCGACCGAGCAACGCCGACACCTCGGAGCCCGCCTGTGTGAAGCGGAAGATGTTGTCGACGAAGAACAGCACGTCCTGCCCCTGGTCGCGGAAGTGCTCGGCGACCGTGAGGCCCGACAGCGCCACCCGCATGCGGGCGCCCGGCGGCTCGTTCATCTGCCCGTAGACCAGTGCGCACTTCGAGCCGGCCGTCGATCCGTTGTTCTTCTTCGGGTCGACGTTGACGTTCGATTCGATCATCTCGTGGTAGAGATCGTTGCCTTCGCGCGTGCGCTCGCCGACGCCGGCGAACACCGAGTAGCCGCCGTGCGCCTTGGCGACGTTGTTGATCAATTCCATGATCAGAACGGTCTTGCCGACGCCCGCGCCGCCGAACAGGCCGATCTTGCCGCCCTTCGCGTAAGGCGCCAGCAGGTCCACGACCTTGATGCCCGTGACCAGGATCTCGGCTTCTGTCGACTGCTCGGCAAAGGTCGGCGCCGGCTGATGGATGGAGCGCACCGCCGACGTCTTGACCGGTCCGGCTTCGTCCACCGGCTCGCCGATCACGTTCATGATACGCCCGAGGCACTCGTCACCGACAGGCACCGAGATCGGCTGGCCCGTATCGGTCACGTCCTGACCGCGCGTCAGACCCTCGGAGCTGTCCATGGCAATGGTGCGCACGGTGTTCTCGCCGAGATGCTGCGCCACCTCGAGCACCAGCCGGTTGCCCTGGTTCTGCGTCTCGAGCGCGTTCAGGATCTCCGGCAGATGGCCGTCGAACTGGACGTCGACGACCGCGCCCATCACCTGCCTGATCTTGCCGACCTTGTTCGATGCCATTGCTGTCGTCCTCGTTCCGGTGTGCGTGGGTCTCAGAGCGCCTCGGCGCCCGAGATGATCTCGATGAGCTCTTTGGTGATGTTCGCCTGCCGCAGACGGTTGTACTTCACCGTCAGCTTGTTGATCATGTCGCCGGCATTGCGCGTGGCGTTGTCCATGGCGGTCATGCGCGCGCCTTGCTCCGAGGCCGCATTCTCGAGCAGGCCGCGGAAGATCTGCGTCGAGATGTTGCGCTTCAGGAGATAGCCCAGCACGTCCTCTTCGCTCGGTTCGTATTCGACCACGCCGTCGCCGTTGGCTTTGCCGGCACTGCCCTCGATGTCCGGAATGCGCGCCGGGATGATCTGCTGCGCCGTCGGCTTCTGGGTAATGACGTTCTTGAATTCCGAGAAGTAGATCGTCGCCACGTCGAACTCACCGGCCTCGAACATCGCGAGCACACGGGTCCCGATGGCCTCGGCATTGCCGAAGCCGAGCTGGCGCACGGACCGGAGGTCCACGCGATCCATGATGTTGCGGCCGAGATCACGGCGCAGGTTGTCCGCGCCTTTGCGCCCGACGCAGAGAATCTTCACCGTCTTGCCGGCACGCAGGAGGCGGAGCGTATCCACACGCGCCAGCCGCGCGATGTTCGAATTGAAACCGCCGCACAGTCCGCGCTCGGCCGTCATCACGATGAGCAGATGAACGTCGTCCTTGCCGTTTCCGACCAGCAGCGGCGAGGCTTCACTCGGATTGGCCCGCCGGGCGAGGTTGACGAGCACGCGGTCCATCCGCTCGGCGTAGGGACGCGCCGCCGTGGCGGCCTCTTGCGCACGGCGCAGCTTGGCCGCCGCCACCATCTGCATGGCTTTGGTGATCTTCCGCGTCGCCTTGACCGAGGCGATGCGGTTGCGCATGTCTTTCAATGAGGGCATCGCAGGTCCCGGTCCTTAACTTGAGGCGTGAAGCATCGCAGTCGTCTGGCGTCTGGCTCAGCGTGGAGCGGACCGAAGCCCGCCCTGCGCCGTCGATCAGAGGAACTGCTTCTGCACCGTCTCGACGATGCCCTTCAGCTTGGCGGCGGTCGCGTCGGACAGGTCCTTCGATGCGCGAATGTCGTCGAGGACGGCGATGTTCGGACCACGCAGGTTGGAGAGCAGCGCGGTCTCGAATTCCCGCACCTTCGCCACTGGCATCGGATCCAGATAGCCGTTGACGCCCGCATAGATCACGCAGACCTGCTCTTCCATCTTGAGCGGCGCGAACTGCGACTGCTTCAGCAGCTCCGTCAGGCGCGCGCCGCGGTTCAGCAGCCGCTGCGTGGTCGCATCGAGATCCGAGCCGAACTGCGCGAACGCAGCCATTTCGCGGTACTGCGCGAGCTCGCCCTTGATCTTGCCGGCGACCTTCTTCATCGCCTTGGTCTGCGCCGAAGATCCGACGCGCGACACCGAGAGACCGACGTTCACGGCCGGACGAATGCCCTGATAGAAGAGGTCGGTCTCGAGGAAGATCTGCCCGTCGGTGATCGAAATCACGTTCGTCGGGATGTAGGCCGACACGTCGTTGGCCTGCGTCTCGATCACCGGTAGCGCCGTGAGCGACCCTTTGCCGGCAGCGTCACCCATCTTCGCCGCGCGCTCGAGCAGACGGGAATGGAGATAGAACACGTCGCCCGGATAGGCTTCACGGCCCGGCGGGCGGCGCAGCAGCAGCGACATCTGGCGATAGGAGACGGCCTGCTTGGAGAGATCGTCATAGATGATGACGGCGTGCATGCCGTTGTCGCGGAAGAACTCGCCCATGGCGCAACCTGAGAACGGCGCCAGGAACTGCATCGGCGCCGGATCGGACGCGGTCGCCGCGACGACGATCGAGTAATCGAGCGCGCCGTTCTCTTCCAGCACCTTCACAAACTGCGCGACGGTGGAGCGCTTCTGGCCGACTGCCACATAGACGCAATAGAGCTTCTGGTCTTCCGGCGCGCCTGCCGCGTTGAGCGGCTTCTGATTCAGGATCGTATCGAGTGCAACGGCGGTCTTGCCCGTCTGACGATCGCCGATGATCAGCTCGCGCTGGCCGCGTCCGATCGGGATCAGGGCGTCGATCGCCTTGAGGCCGGTCGCCATCGGCTCGTGCACGGACTTGCGCGGAATGATGCCGGGTGCCTTCACGTCGACGCGCGAGCGCTTGTCGGCCTGGATCGGGCCCTTGCCGTCGATCGGGTTGCCCAGCGCGTCGACGACGCGACCGAGCAGCCCCTTGCCGACCGGCACGTCGACGATGGCGCCGGTCCGCTTGACCGTATCGCCTTCCTTGATCCCGCGGTCGTCGCCGAAGATCACGACGCCCACGTTGTCGGATTCGAGATTGAGCGCCATGCCCCGGAGACCGCCCGGGAACTCGACCATCTCACCGGCCTGAACGTTATCCAGGCCGTAGACGCGCGCGATACCGTCACCGACCGAAAGGACCTGACCGATCTCGGAGACTTCGGCCTCTTTACCGAAGTTCTTGATCTGCTCCTTGAGGATCGATGAGATCTCGGAGGCCTTGATATCCATCAGCGAACCTCTTTCATGATTGTCTTGAGCGAGTTGAGCTTTGTGCGAAGGGAGGAATCGATCATCCGGCTGCCCATCTTCACGACGAGGCCGCCGAGGATCGCGGGATCCACCCGTGTCTCCATCTTGATGTTCCGACCACCGGCCGTACCCTTGAGGGCGTCCTCGAGCTGGGCGCGCTGGGTTTCATTGAGCGGATGCGAGGACACGACCTCGGCCGTCACCTCGCCGCGATGCCGCGCCGTGATCTGGCGAAAGACCTTGATGATATCGCCGACGACGAACAGGCGACGGCTCTTGGCGAGCAGATTGAGGAAATTTCGGGTTAGCTCCGCAAACCCCGCCGCCGATGCGATGGCGCTGACGGCGTTGCCCTGCTCTCCGGCCGTGACGACCGGACTGCGAACCATCCGCACGAGGTCGGGATTGCTGTCCATCATGGCCGCGAATGCAGCCATGTCCTTCTCGACGGCTTCGAGCTCGCGGCCGTCCCGGGCCAGCTCGAACAGTGCCGACGCATAGCGCCCGGCAACCGTCGCCATAATGGGTTCGTCTGTCGCCACGTCGCTCTCGCTCTCGCCGATTGCCTGGGCTCCCCGAACGACGCTCGCTGGGTGCGAGCCCGGATCGGGCTGGAGGCCCGGTGCGGGCGCCCACGTGTAGGAAGGTCGGAACTCTGATGCCGGCCGCAGTGTCACCGAGCCGGCTGATGCAGAATTGTGGCCGACTTAGCATGCGCTTTGCCCCGCTTCAACCACGTGTCCACAGGGCGGGTTGCCGCACATTTGACCGGATCATGCTCAATCTGGATCGAAGCCCGTCCTCTCGGCCCGCCCGGACTCTGGGAAACCCCATGCAACTCCCGCGTTTGGATGACCTTTCGCCCTCAGGCCGCGCCGCGTCGCCGCAGCCCGGCGGCCTGCTCGGAAAGTGCGGTGACGGTTTCCCATTCTCCGGCCTCGACGGCACTTTGCGGGGTGATCCATGATCCGCCTACCGCGACCACGTTTGCGAGTGCGAGATACCGGTGTGCCGCCTCGAAGCCGATCCCACCCGTCGGGCAGAACGAGATCCCCGCGAGCGGCGCCGCGAGCGCCTTGAGCGCGGCGACCCCGCCGGAGGTTTCGGCTGGAAAGAACTTGAGGCATCGATAGCCGAGATCGGCGAGCGCCATCGCCTCGCTTGCCGTCACCGCGCCCGGGAGGAACGGCACCGGCCACCGATGCGCGGCTTCGACGAGACGGGGCGTCATGCCCGGCGACACGATGAATTGCGCGCCCGCCGCGATCGCGGCCTCGCCGACATCAGGTGCCAGGACGGTCCCGGCGCCGACACGCGCTTGCGGCACCTCGCGACGAATCTGCGCGATGGCATGTAGCGCTGCCGGCGTCCGGAGGGTGACCTCGATCAGATCGAGCCCCCCGGCAACCATCGCCCGCGCCATGGCGACGCCCTGCTCCGGACTGGCGACCGTCACGACCGGAACGACGGCGGCGCGGTAGAGCATATCCGCGAGCGTGCGGTTGAGTTCGGCTTGCATGACACCTCCCATGTGGCCGGAGCAGCGCTCCGGCGCGAATCTACACCTCGCCCCTCGACGCCAAGGCGCAGGCCGTCTCGGCCGCGATCCACTCGAGGAATGGCGCATGCCCCCCGGCAGTCGGCAGAACGACCAGCGCCGGAACACTGTAAGGATGCATGACACGCACGAAGCCCATCACCCGTTCGGCCAGCGCGGCGCGCGTCTTGATGAGGCCGGCGACCTCGCCATCCTCCAGGATTGCGCCGTCCCATCGGTAGACCGACCGCATACCCGAGATCAGATTGACACAGGCCGCAAGCCCCTGCCCGACAAGCCCCGCAGCGACTCCCCGTGCCGCATCCATATCCGGGAAGGTTGCATAGACGAGCACGATGCCGCCGTCATCCGAGCCGGGCACTGCATTGCAACCGTTTACTCGGACAGCATTTTCTGGCACTTGAAGGTCTCCCGCGTGACAGTCGCCGCGCCTGGTCCGCATCGGGCCCATCCGGAAGCTCGACCATGCCAGAACGTCCCCGCAAGTTCGAGCGGATCGCTTTCGTCGCCAGCGAGACGGCCGAGGCCCAGGCTGCACTCCAGAGCATGACCGCCCGCTACGGTAACGCCGACGCCGCCAAGGCCGACGTGATCGTCGCTCTCGGCGGCGACGGGCTCATGCTCGGCACGCTGCATCGCTACATGAACGACCACACGCCGATCTATGGCATGAACCGCGGCTCGGTCGGCTTCCTGATGAACGAATACCACGAGGATGCCCTGCTGGATCGGCTGGAGGGAGCCGAGGTCAGCCGCATCCGTCCTCTGACGATGACGGCTGTCGATCACGAAGGCACCGTCCATCGCGCGCTGGCCATCAACGAGGTGTCCGTCTTCCGCGAAACCCACCAGGTGGCCAAGCTGCGCATCTCGGTGGACAACAAGATCCGGCTCGAGGAGCTGTCGTGCGACGGCCTTCTCGTCGCCACCCCGGCAGGCTCCACGGCCTATAACCTGTCGGCCTACGGCCCGATCCTGCCCATCGATGCCCGCCTCCTGGCCCTGACCCCGATTTCCGCGTTTCGGCCGCGCCGGTGGCGTGGCGCGCTGCTGCCGAGCGGAGCGCGGATCGAGATCGAGGTGCTCGAAGCGGAAAAGCGCCCTGTCAGCGCCGTGGCTGACAACGCCGCAACGCGCTCGGTGGTGAACGTCGTCGTGGAAGAATCCCGCGAGGTCGAGATCCTGATGCTGTTCGATCCGGGTCACAACCTGGACGAGCGCATCCTGTCGGAACAGTTTCGCTACTGAGAAGCGACCGGACCCATCGCGGATGTGGAGCGTTGGCCGCAGGCGCCATTGTGTCGTTGTCATTGCACGGACCGCCCATTAAGCAAGTGCAGATGGGGCGTTATGGCGGCTGCATGACCGCCTGCTGGAGCCGGTATGGCAACCACCGTGATCGAGAACTACTTCGTCGGGATTGGGGCGCAGAAGTCCGGCACGACGTGGCTCGCAAAGATGCTGGCCTCTCATCCGGACATCTTCGTCACCCCCGTGAAGGAAATCCACTACTTCGATCATATTGCCGGACTTACGGAGCATCTCTCTGACCGCAAGCGGCGCTCCCGGCACCGCAAGTATTTCCAGCGGCTTTTGACGCAATGGAGCCGGCTCGGCGAGCACCGCGCCCAGCGCCCGTGGTGGCGCGCCTACATGTCGTCGCCCATCGACGACCGCTGGTATCAGAGCCTGTTCCAGCATCGGGGCAAGTGTCGCTTCGCTGGTGAGATCACGCCGGAGTACGCCATCATCGGCCGCGCCGGCCTCGAGCATATCCGTCGGCTGGCCCCAGAGGCACGTGTCATCTTCATCATGCGCAACCCCGTGGACCGCATGTGGAGCCAGGTCCTCCACCAATGCCGGTCCCGCGGCCTCGATGCGACGCGCCAGACGACCGACGCCATTGTGGCCATGCTGGCCGAGCCGCGCTTTGCCGAACTTGGCGATTACGCGACGACTCTCGACGACATGAACGCGGTTTTCCGCCGGGATCAGACGCTGATCATGTTCTACGAGGACATGCACACCGATCGTCTGGCGGCCCTCCGCGATGTCTGTCGCTTCATCGGCGCCGACTTCCAGGAGCGCTACTTCAACGAGCTTGGCCGCCGCTTCAATCGCAGTCAGCAGGCAGCACTTCCGCAGCCGGTGCGAGACCATCTGCAGGCCATGTGCCGCGCCCAGGTCGAGGCCGTTCAGCAACGACTAGGCCGCATACCGCCGCAATGGGCCGCCGAATTCGGCCTCTCGGTCGCTCGGCGCTCCGGAACCCCGGCGGCCGGCTGATCGCACGCTGCATGGTCACACGTCGACGAACGATCCCGTTCCTTCGTTCAGCACGCTGAGTGCGCCGGTCGCAATGTCGAAATGCGCCCCGTGCAGCGCCACCCGGCCTCGCCCCTCGAGGATCTGGATGCACGGGAAAGTCCGGAGGTTGGCGAGCGAGGTCTTCACGCCCTCCCGCTCGAGAGCAGCGATGATTTCACTGACCGGGCGGCCGTTGAGCTCACGTCTGACGGTTTCGCTCGCGCCGTCCAGCATCGACATCCAGTTCGAGATGAACTGCGCTTCGGTCTGGCGCGCGGCGTCCCTCTCGAGACACGAGCGGATGCCGCCGCATCGCGAGTGCCCGATGACGATGATGTGCTTCACCCGGAGGTTGAGCGCCGCGAATTCGAGCGCCGCCGACACGCCGTGGAACTTGCCGGTCGTCTCATAGGGCGGCACCAGATTGGCGACGTTGCGCACCACGAACAGCTCGCCCGGCATCGCCGAGAATATGGTCTCGGGATCGACCCGGCTGTCGCAGCACGAGACGACCATCACTTCGGGCGTTTGCCCACGGTCCGCGAGTTCTTCGTATCGGTCCTGGTTGGGCGCATAGTGGCGGAAGCGGAAACGCCGATAACGATCGGCAAGATGATCGGGCAGCAGGCTCATGAGTGTTCCTCGTCGCGTTCGCCGGGCGATCCCGCAACCTACGGTCGCCGCCCGACGCCTCGACGATCAAGCCGGGATTGAGCTGCGCGTCAAGCCACGGCCTCTGCAGCCACCCGCAACACCTCGCTGTTCGCCCCACTGAGCAGGATCGTACCGACCGAGTTGTCCTTGGCGACGGCCTTCCAGTCCTGGAGCCGCGCCCGGATCCGATCCGCCGATCCGACGAGCGAAACTTCGTCGATCAGCCGATCTGGCACCGCCGCCATGGCATCGTTCCGCCGCCCCGCCAGGAACGCGTCCTGGATCTTGCCTGCCGCCTCCTCGAAGCCGAGCCTCTTGGCGTAGTCGTTGTAGAAGTTCTTCTCTTTCGCCCCCATGCCACCGATGTAGAGCGCGAGTTCCGGGCGAAGCGCATCCCGGCACTTCTCGAGATCGTCACCCATCGAAACCCGGACGAACGGCGTGATGTCGAAGTCCTTGAGCGTCGCCGGCCGCCCGGCTGCCGCCATGCCCTCGAGCACAGGCTTTGTCACCACGGCGGCCTTCTCCGGGCTCATGAAGATCGGTTGTACGCCGTCCGCCACCTCGCCGGAGAGCCTGAGCCCGGCGGGCGCGATGGCAGCCGTGTAGATCCGGATTTCGGTGTTGGGTTTCATGATGGACTTGAGAGGCTTGCCGAGCCCGCTCGCGCCCGGCCCCTGGTAAGGGATCTGGTAGTGCTCGCTCGCGTACTCGAGCGACGCCTCCCGGGCGAAGATCTTGCGCAGTACGGCGATGTATTCGCGCGTCCGCTGCAGCGGTTTGCCGTAGGCGACCCCATGCCATCCCTCAATGACCTGCGGTCCCGACGGTCCGAGCCCGAGAAGGAAGCGTCCGTTCGACATGGCGGCGAGAGTCATGGCGGTCATGGCGGCGCAGGCAGGCGTCCGGGCCGGGATCTGCATGATGCCCGTGCCGGCCTTGATCCGGCTCGTGCGCGCCAGGGTCCACGCGATCGGCGAGACGCTGTCGATGCCGTAGGACTCGCCTTGCCACACGGAAGCATAACCGAGTTTCTCTGCCTCGAGGACAAGATCCGTGTTCGGCCCGCCGGCCTCGCCCGCATACCTGAGCAGCATCCCGAGTTGCATCGCCTCGCTCCCCTACTGTTTTTCACGTGTTCGATCGCCATTCGAGCACGCGACGCCGCGTCGGCACAAGCCGGGGAGGGAAATTCCGCGGTACTGGAGTAGTTTTCCGGCGCCGACATTTGCCTCCCCTGGCGGCTTGGTCGAAAGCAAATGTCGGCGCCGGATGAACACGAGCAACTCAATGCTTCGAGCGGAGCTATCGCCTCTGATTTTCGGCGACGGATGTGGCCGCAGGCGGGTACCGAACGTCAGAGGCGCTACACACTAGTCTCCAACGTGCTCGAAGACACCTGTGTCCCAATCGAGCCAGTGCAACTCACCGACCCCGATCGAGAACCACGCACCATGCAACGTGAGACGGCCGCTCTCGACGGCCGACTGGATAAACGGGAACGTGAGCGCGTTGTCGAGCGAATGCTGGATCGCCATGCGTTCGAGCGCCTGCTGCCGCAGGCTGGGATCGACGACGTCGCCCCGCTCCAGAAGCTCGTCCCTGATCCCCGAGATCTGATCGATCCAGGGCGCGATGAAATCCCCGACCGGACGTTTCTCGGCCACCATCAGCGAGGCCGCGATGCCTCCGCACAAATCGTGGCCCATGACCACGATATTGGACACTTTGAGCTCCTTGACCGCGAACTCCAGCGCCGCCGACGTTCCATGATAGCCCCCGCCACGCTCGCAGGGCGGGATCAGCGCCGCCACGTTCCTGACGACATACAATTCTCCCGGGGCCGCCGAGAAGATGGTTGCGGGATCGACCCGACTGTCTGCACAGCCCACGATCATCGTTCTCGGGCGCTGCCCCTCGGCCACAGCCTTGTAGCGATCAGCCTCGATGCGAAAACGCTCGAGCCTGAAGCGCTCGTATCCCTGCTTGAGTTCGGTCGGCATCTTCATGATCGAGAATTTACTCCTCCGTTCCGGCCGTCGGAGACCGTGCGCCGAGCGAACTCTGTTGTCTCGTCCGGAGCTCAGCCTTTGCCCGAACCTCCAAGGCCGAGCCATCCGCCGATCTGCTGCAGCAAACCACCCTCGCCGGCAAACTGTTGAACCTGCTCGACCGGCAAGCTCGAAAGATCGATCCCCCGATCGGCCAACATCTGGGTCACTTCATCGACCGTCAGGCCGTCGAGAATCGCGGGATCGATGCCGAACTTCTCGACCGCAGCCTGGATCGCGGCCTCCTGGAGCGACTGGGCGCCGCCGACGTGTTCCTGAAGTCCACCCACCACGTCGCCGATTTTTCCAAGGTCGATCATGACTTGCTCCTGTCGGTAGGATTTTTGGTGCGACGCAGTTCCGCTGCCGCAGTACAGGCGACGATCACAGTCGGCGCCTGCGAGTGACCGTTCACGGAGACGAACACCTGACGGGACAGAAAATCCTGCAGCAGGGCGGTCTCACCCGTGGCCAGGGTCCTCAGGGTCTCGGGCCGCATGGGCCGTGTCATTCGCGTTCTCCTTGACGAGCCGGAGGTCCGTGATGGACCCCGGTGATCCTCAAGTGGGACGTCGAGTTGATAGACACAAATCGGCTAAGGATGGCCAGTTGATCGGAATAATCAATCTATCTGGCGGGCCCATAGGCGCTTCCTATATCGATCATCACGCAAGCGGCTTCCCCAATCAGAAGAAGAGCGGACTGTGCCGAACCTGAGACAACTCGAGTATCTCGTGGCGATCGCCGACACGTTGCATTTTCGTCGTGCGGCCGAGCGGACCAACACGACCCAACCGACCCTGAGCGAACAGCTGAAGGCGCTCGAGGATCGACTAGGCGTCCAGCTCGTGGAGCGTTCGCGCAGCCGGGTCGTCATGACGCCAATCGGCGACCAGATCGTCGACATCGCCCGCCGCATGCTGAGCGACGCCGCCGAGATCCGCATGCTTGCCGCGAGCGGCGGTCGGGAGTTGTCCGGTCTGCTGCGTCTCGGCCTCCCGCCGACGATCGGCCCCTATCTTCTCCCTCAGGTCTTGCCGGCCCTTCATCGCAGCTATCCGACCCTCAAGCTCTACGTACGCGAGAACCTGCCGGAGGACTTGCCTCGCTTCCTCGACGACGGCCGCCTCGACGTTCTGCTGACGCTTCTGCCCTTGCAGCAGGGGGACTTCACGAGCATTCCGCTGTTTCGCGAGCCGCTGTTCCTGACCGTCGGCGCCGACCATCCATTTGCAGCCCGCACGAGCGTACGCAAGGACGAGCTCAAGGGCATGGACATCCTGACGCTCGGGCCCGGGCACCAGTTGCATGATGCCGTCCTGTCCCTGTGCCTCGAGTTTGGCGCCCGCCTGCGGCATGACTTCGAAGGCACCTCCCTCGACACCTTGCGTGAGATGGTCGTGATGGGGCTGGGCGCGACCTTCCTTCCAGGTCTTTACGTTCAACGCGAGATCATCACCGACAGCAGTTTGAAAACGCTCCAGATCGAAGGGCGTTCGATGCATCGGACGATCGGCATGGTGTGGCGCAAGACCAGCGCTCGCCAGCACGACTATCAGCGTCTTGCAGAGTTCATCCGCAAGTCCGCCCGCGAGACCTTCCCGATCCTGGCGCCGGCGGGCTGACTTCCCTCCCAGCGGAAGCGCTTCCCTTCACGTCAATCTCTGCAACCAATCGAAAGGTGATCAATGGAAACGTTGATGGCATTCGGCTCGACCATATGGCTAGGCATGCCGGTCTGGGTCTGGATCGGATTCGTAACTCTGGTCGTTACACTCCTTGCTATAGATCTTGGTCTTTTTCACGGCGAAGCGCACGAGCCGACCATTCGGGAAAGCACCATTCTCGCAAGCATCTGCCTTTCGCTTGGATTCGCATTTTCGATCGTTGTTTGGTGGCTTTATTATAAGGGGTATTCAGTATCGCCCGACGCGACGATCAACGCGGCCGCACCGGGTGCGGAGCGAGCCTGGACCGCCTGGGAGCTCTACCTCACCGGGTGGGTGATCGAGGTCTCGCTCGCCTTCGACAACATTTTCGTCATGTCGATGATCTTCACGTACCTTGCCATACCCGTGAAGTATCAGCATCGCGTATTGTTTTATGGCATTCTCGGCGTCATTATCCTGCGCGCCATTATGATTGGCGTCGGCGCCGCCCTCCTGCACCAGTTCTCCTGGATTCTCTACATCTTCTCGGCATTCCTGATCTTCACCGGCATCAAGATGCTGCTCATGGTCGATCAGCAGCCGGACATCGAGAACAACGCGCTTCTGAAGTGGATGCGTCGCCATCTCCGGATCACTCAGGATTTCGTCGGCCAGAATTTCACGGTCCGTCGCCCTGACCCGAAGACCGGCAAGATGGTGCTCTGGTTTACTCCGCTGTTCGTCGCTCTGGTGATGATCGAGTTCGCGGATCTGATCTTTGCTGTCGACTCCGTCCCGGCGATCTTCGCGATCACTCAGGATACGTTCATCGTCTATACCTCCAATATCTTCGCCATCCTGGGTCTGCGCTCGCTCTATGTCGTGCTTTCGACCGTCGTGCACCGCTTCCATTATCTGAAGTATGCGCTGTCGCTGGTCCTCGTTTATGTCGGCTGCAAGATCTTCGTCCAGCAGTTCATCGGCAAGATCCCACCCGAGATCAGCCTGTCGGTCACCGTCGGCTTGTTGGCGGGTGGCATCATCTTCTCGCTGTTCAAGACCCGCAACGAGCCGGCTCACGCGACGACGCCCACGGAACCGCCTCGGCCGGTGGCCGACAAATCGTGAGCTGAGAGCCACATCGATAGACGACACGGATGAGGCCGCGCACGACGTGCGCGGCCTCACATGCGTCTCGGGCAGGCCAGGCATTCGTCACGATGCCAGGTGCAGTAACCCGCCGCTGACCGCGAACACGCCGATGAGGATGGCGATTGTCCACACCGACGGCGCGACCCTCACCGTGTCGGATCGAACGTCGAGGAAACTTCTGCGCCCCGCAGATGATTGCGCCGGAGACGCCGCGCCATCGCGAGCGCCCACGGTGCCACCGCGACCAGTTCTTCCATTTGCTCGTCGGTTAGCCGCAGACCGGCCCGCTTCGCCGCTCCCTCGGCGAACACCCGGACGGCCGGATCCACATCGCTGGTGTCGGGTTGCCAGGGCTTTGGATCCAGCGCCGCCGGCGCGGCTCCCGGCGTCAGAGTTGGTGCACGCTTGTGAAACCCCGTCGCCATCTCATACGCGTGACCGGCCCTGAGGACGAGAGCATCGTCATGCGGACGCCCCGCGATCTGAATGCCGATCGGCAACCCCTGGCTGGAGAACCCGCCGAGGAGTGCCAGCGCCGGAGCACCGCTGCAGTTGAATGGGGACGTGAAGTTCGCGCGCTTCCAGAACGAGAGGATATCGTGGGTGTCGAGCCGAGGCGCTGGCGTCGAGTTGACCGTCATGAGCAGATCGAAGCGATGATAGAGCGGCTGCATTTCGCTCATCATCACTCGGCGCTCGCGGCTGGCTCGCACATAATCCTCTGACGTGAAGAGACAGGCGGCCAGACTTCGGGCGCGGAAGTCCTGGCCGAAGGCCCCGGCCCGCGCGATCAGATCGTTCAGATGCAACGAGAAGAGTTCGGATTCCGCCATGACGATCTTCACGTCCGAGTAGTCCTGCAGCGGTCTGATCGAGGTCGTCTCGACAATGGCGCCGAGATCCCGCAGCACCTCGACGGATTGCTCGAGTGCCCTCGCGACTTCAGCGGAGACCGGCAGATCCTTCTCCCAGAAATGCCGGATGACGCCGACCCGCAAGCCCTTGACGCCAGCTTCGATGCCCCTTGTAAAATCTCCCACGGGATGCGTCGAAGACGCGGGATCCGACGGATCATGACCGGCGATGACGTTGAGGAGCAGCGCGCAGTCCAGCGACGTTCGCGCCATCGGTCCACAGTGATCGTAGGAGTATGAGTTCGGCAGCACGCCTCCCCGGCTGACGAGCCCGTATGTGGGCTTCAGACCGGCGATACCGCAAAGTCCGGCCGGACCTCGGATCGATCCGCCCGTGTCCGAGCCGAGGCTGGCCGGCACGAGTCGGGCCGCGAGCGCAGCCCCCGATCCGGACGATGATCCGCCACTGAAATGCGCCGTGTTCCAGGGATTGCGGGCCGGCGGCCAAGGCAGATCGAAAGAGGGTCCACCATGCGCGAACTCGTGCGTGGCGAGTTTCCCTGTGAGAACCGCACCAGCTGCCTTCAGGCGCGCCACCGTCGTCGCATCCTGATCCGGCACACGATCGATGCAGATGCGGGAATGGCCCGAGGTCAGAATGCCGGCCGTGTCGTAGATGTCCTTCACAGCGAACGGGATGCCGTGCAGCGGCCCCCGCCAGTTGCCGCGTCCGATCTCGTCCTCGGCGCTTCGGGCTGCGGACCGTGCGATCTCGGGTGTCTGTGTAATGAAGGCGTTGAGTTGCGGATCGAGCGCCGCCGTACGCGCCAGCAGAGCCTCGGTGTAAGCGACGGGTGACAACTCCCGGGCAGCGATCAGGCGAGAAGCCTCAGCCAGTGTCAGATCGTGCAGCTCTATCGACGTCATGAACGCGCTCCCGATGGTCCAGCATCCACTCTCACCCCGGCCCCGATGCGACGCAAGTCGGGAAAAGCGCCTTCGCTTCGACGCCTGCCGACTGCATGGGAGGCAACTGCCCGGTCTTTGGTCATCTCACCGGCTCACGTCGCACTGGACGCAACCGGCCGCACACGCAATGCTTGCCATAAGGTCATTGGCGACATGTGCGAGCGAGCAGCGACGATGAGCGAGAAGAACGAGTTGAGCGACCGCATTCGACTGTTGCGGTCCGCGGGAATTGCTTTCGACGACGCAGACGTGAAGCGCGTGGAGCAAAGTCTGGCCGTCAGTCTCGCGGCTCTCGACTCCGCGGTGAAAGGCTCCCTCTTCGACACCGAACCCCAGACCTTCGACGTCGTGCTGCGTCGGCTCGCGCGGAGCAAAGCCGATGTCTGAAATCACCGACTGGACGCTCGTCGCGACGGCTGATGCCATTGCCGCAAAGAAAGTCTCGGCTCGAGAGGTGACGGATGCGCTGCTGCAGCGGATCGCTGTCCGCCAGCCGCTGCTCAATGCCTACATTTCGGTTGATCCGGACAGAGCGCGCGCAAGCGCACGCGAGGCTGACGAGCGACTGGCGCGCCTCGGACCGAGCGGCCCGCTGCACGGGATCCCCCTGGCGCACAAGGACATGTTCTATCGCCCAGGCGTACCGGTGACGTGTGGTTCGAAGATCCGGCGCGATTTCAAGCCGGACATCCTTGCGACGGTCCTCGCACGCCTCGACGCGGCCGGCGCGATCACCATGGGCGCGCTCAACATGAGCGAGTTCGCGAACGGACCGACAGGCGTCAATGTCCACTATGGCGCCGCACGGAGCCCCTGGAACCCGGAACACATCACGGGCGGCTCTTCGTCAGGCTCCGGCTCGGCCGTCGGCGGACGTCTCGCTTATGGCTCCCTCGGGTCCGACACCGGTGGATCGATCCGGCTGCCCGCCGGCATCTGCGGTGTCTACGGTATCAAGGCGACGCAGGGCCGGGTATCGCGCTACGGCAGCATGGGGCTCTCGTTCTCGCTCGACAACATCGGACCTCTGGCACGCACGGCGCGCGATTGTGCCCGCATGCTCGGGGTCGTGGCCGGAGCCGACGACGACGACCCCACGGCAGCGCCCGTTCCCGTCGACGATTACGAGGCGGCGTGCAACATCGGCGCGAAGGGCCTGAGAATAGCCGTCGCGACCAATCACTACTGGGATGGCATGGACTCCGAGATCGGCGGCGTCCTCGAAAATGCGCTCGACATGTTCGGCAAGCTCGGTGCGAGCGTGTCGCGCCGCACTGTTCCGTTCCACGAGGAATTGCGGGGACTGGGCAACATCGTCATCTCGTCCGAGTTCTGCACGCTTCACGACGACTGGCTACGCAACCACCACGACGACTATGCGCCCCTTGTTCGGGCGCGCATGAAGCAGGGCTACACGTTCACCGCCGTCGATTACCTGAAGGCGGTGCAGGTTCGCCCCCGCATCACGAATGCCTTCGTCGACGACGTGTTCGGTGACGCCGACGCGCTATTCCTGCCAGTGTTGCGCTTTCCGGTTCCGAAGATCGCCGACGTCGATGTGCGCGATGGCCCTCGCATGAACGAGATCCTCGGCTCGATCAATCACTGCACCTGGCCGATCAATTACCTCGGTCTGCCTGGGCTTTCGGTACCGGCCGGCTTCTCCAGAAGCGGATTGCCTGTCGGGTTCCAGCTGGTTGGCCGTCCGTTCGACGAGGCGATGCTGTTCCGCATCGCGGCGGCCTACGAGCGCGAAACCGGCTGGACGGAGCGCAGGCCCGAGATCGCCGGCTGAGGAGTCGAGATGCACGAAGCCAACACATCGAAGCCGCTCTGGGTCCAGTCGGCGAGTGCGTCCATCCGCATGCTCCAGGAGGGGCGGGTCAGCGCCCGCCAACTGACCGAGGCCTACCTGGCGCGCATCGCGGAGATCGACGGCCGCATCCACTCGTTTCATCATCTGGCCGAAGCGCGCGCATTGTCAGCCGCCGACGCGGCGGATCGCGAGATTGCGGCCGGCCGTTGGCGATCTCCGCTGCAGGGCATCCCGTTCGGCGTCAAGGACAACTACGACGTCGCAGGGCTCCCGGCGACAGCGGGATCTCGTCTTCGATCGGGCAATGTCCCGACACGCGATGCGCGGCTCGTCGCCGATCTCGAAGCGGCTGGCGCCGTTCTGCTGGGAAAACTCGCCACCTGGGAGTACGGCACCGGCAACGGCGGCGAATACTTCGATCTACCCTTCCCGTCGGCACGAAACCCATGGGATACGTCCCGGTTCACGGGGGGCTCGAGCACGGGCGCGGGCGCGTCTGTCGCCGCCGGAACGGCCGCGTTCGCCCTGGGCTCGGATACCACGGGCTCGGTTCGATTGCCGGCAGCGGCCTGCGGCCTTGTCGGCGTCATCCTTCCGCAGGGCCGGCTCAGCGGCCACGGCATCTTGCCGAACTGCTATTCGCTTGATGTACCGGGACCGCTGACCTGGACCGTGGAAGATGCCGCCGTCGTGCTCGACGTGCTGCTCGCGCCGGCCAATAGCTATCGTCGGTCGATCACGCGACCGATCGCAGGCTTGCGGATCGGTGTCGTCCGCGGCCCGCTTGGCCGCTTTGGTGCCCCCGATGCATCGGTGGAACAGGCCTTCGAGGAAGCGGTTCGGATCCTCGAGCGGCAGGGTGCTCGCATCGACGATGCACGTCTGCCGATGCCCGTATCGGACTGTTTCGACGTCACAAGACTGATAGGCCCATCCGAGTCCGCAGCGATCCACGAAGCCGAACTGCGCGAGCGGTCGCACGAGATGGGCTTCGCTCTTCGCGACAAGCTTCTCGCTGGCTCGTTGGTTCGAGCAGTGGACTACATTCACGCCCAGCGTCAGCGGCGCCTCATGGCCGATGCGATCGACGACCTCGTTCGCGGCTACGACGCGATCATCACCTACGGTCCGCTGCACGTGGCGCCGCGCCTTGGGGTCGAGCCGGAGATGACGGCATTCACCGTCGAGACGGTTCTCACGCCGTTCAACCTCTCCCAGCATCCGGCCGTCGTGCAATGCACGGGCTACTCGGCCGAGAGGCTGCCCCTCTCGTGGCAGATCGTTGCCAACCGCCACGACGAAGCGACGGCATTGTGCGTTGCCGCGGCCTACGAGCGTGCGACGCCCTGGCGGACCATACGCCCTGCTCTCTGAGATGCGAGATGATGCGATGACCGATCCCGTACCGAAGCCGACGCTCGAGGACATCACCGCGTTCGCGCGTCGCCATGGCCTCGATCGATTGCCGCCGGAACATCTCGCCCGAATGACGGAGCTGGCCCTCAATGTCAGTGAGCTGGGCAGAGGATTGCCGCGTCCGGCAATGAAGGAAGACCCACCAGCACCCACGTTCGAATTTTCACGGCCCGACGATCGCTGATCGCCACGTTCATGATCGTATTGAGCTTCGTCGCAGCCGGCCGCCGTATGCGCGTTGACGGCGGCATGGTTTCGCGTCACGCTCTCGAAGCATGTTGGCAGATGCCCGCGCAGAAGAAATTTCCAAACCCGTATCCGGAGGGATTGCAATGGCAGATCGACACGATCGGGATGGCCACCTTACGCGCAGACATCTGCTGGCGCTCGCGGGTGCAGCCGGTGCCGGTGCCGCGCTGCCCCTCGATTTTTCGAAGGTCGTTCTGGCCCAGGGCGCCGGAAAGACACTTCGCGTCCGCATGGGATCGGACATTTCCGTCCTCGATCCGTCGCACATTTTCCAGATCGAGAATCAGACCGTCTGCGGTCACGTGTTCAACGGCCTGATGAAATACGATCAATCGACGAACAAGATCGTACCTGACCTCGCTCTGTCGCACACGGTATCGTCCGATGGTACTGTCTACACGTTCAAGCTTCGGCCCGGCATTGCATTTCACAAGAACTACGGGCCATTGACCGCGGATGACGTGAAGTTCTCATTCGATCGTGTCCTCGATCCGAAAGGCGGCAGCAAGTACACCGGGCAGTTGGCGGGCCTCGTGAAAACCGAAGCGCCAGCTCCCGACACCGTAGTGCTGACGCTGGACAAGCCGGCATCGGGCTTCATGCACAAGCTCACGGCCTTCAACCAGGGCTGGATCGTCTCGAAAAAGGCGATCGAGGAGATGGGAGAGAAGGCAAAGCTCAATCCCATCGGAACCGGACCTTTCACATTCGAGAAGTGGAGTACGGGGAGCGAAGTACGGCTTGCCGCCAACAAGGCCTATTTCGAGGGCGCTCCGAAATTCGACGAGCTGCTGCTGCGCATCATCAAGGAGGAGACAGCCGCAGCAATCGCTCTAGAGAAGGGCGAGATCGACATCTTCTACGCGCTCCAGCAGCCGGAGATGATCGACCGGCTCGGCAAGGCGCCAAACATCAAGGTCCTCTCGCGCGACGCCAATCACACTATCAATCTCGTGCTGAATACGACGATCAAGCCACTTGATAATCCGCTCGTTCGCCGCGCCATGGCGCATGCCATGAACCGCAAAGGGCTGATCGACGGCTTCTTCAAGGGCACCAAGGGCATGGGCCACTCGGTCCTGACGAGTTCCTTCGCAGAGTTCACCGACGACGTGCCTCGCTACGAATACGATCCCGAAAAGGCCAAGGCGCTACTGAAGGAGGCCGGCGTCACGGGCTTCAAGTTCGAGATCACGTCCGTTGGCCTGTCGCCGTTCGACCGCATCGTCGTACCACTGGCTGAGGATTTGAAAGCCGTCGGCATCGAAGCCACCATCAAGATTCTGGAGCGCGGCGCCTACACGCAGGCCCGCAACAGCGGCAATGTTCAATCGTGCATCACAGGTGTCGTGGGCCCGCCGGATCCGGACAGCCCGCTCGTGACGCTCTATGCGAAGAAGTCGTTCCCACCGGGCCTGAACACGGCGCGTTACGAGGGCGCCGAGGACCTCCTCGCCAAGGCCGCGGGTGCGAAGGGAGACACGGACCGGGCCGCCGCCTACAAGGCCGTCCTGCAGAAGGTCATGGCCGACGTGCCCGTGATCCCGCTTTACGCCGACAAGCTGTTCCTCGCACATACGTCGAAAGTCGAAGGCCTGGTGCAGAACTCCTTGTTCACGGTCTTCACCTATCCAGCCTCGCTCAAAGGATGATCTCGTGCTCGGCTATCTAGGCCGCTGTCTCGCGCACCTCATGGTGACCGTGGCGGGTATTGTCACGGTTGCCTTCTTCCTGATGCGGGCGATCCCGGGAGACCCCGCCCAGTACATGCTCGGCGACTACGCCACTCAGGAGTCGCTGGCGGCTCTCCGGGCCCAACTCGGGCTCGACAGATCTCTGGTCGAGCAATATCTGCTGTTCGTTGCCCGCGCCGTGCAAGGCGATCTCGGTACGTCGGTCGCAACGGGGCAAGCGGCCCTGACCGAAATCATCGACAGCCTTCCGGCATCTCTGGCGCTCGCATTCTCGGGCCTGTTCGTGGCGGTCGCGCTTGGCGTGCCGTCAGGCATTGCTGCAGCCGTCCGCCAGGGCACGTGGCTAGATGTGGCCATCATGCTGGTGGCACTCGGCGGCATCTCCTTTCCGGTATTCTGGCTCGGTCTCGCAGCCATCCTGCTGTTCTCTCACAAGCTCGGGATTTTTCCCGCACTCGGGTCGTCGTCCGACGCAGGCTGGCTCACCTCACTCCATCATCTGGCGCTACCGGCCCTCGTGCTAGGCTTCTCGGTTGCCGCGTATATCGCCCGCCTCACGCGATCGGCGATGTTGGAGGTCCTCAATCAGGACTATGTGCGCGTCGCACGCGCCATGGGCATCCCGGATCGGCGCGTGGTCTACCGGCTCGCACTGCGCAACGCCCTCGTCCCAATTCTCGCCGTGATCGGCGTCACGTTCGCGTGGTCACTCGGCAACGCGATCCTGATCGAGGCCGTCTTCAGTCGCCCCGGCGTCGGCTCGACCATGCTGAAGGCCATCCTGGCGCGTGACTACCAGTTGGTGCAGGCGGGCGTCCTCGCGCTCGCGACGGGCGTCGTCCTGACGAACACCCTCCTCGACATCCTCTATGGCGTCATCGATCCGAGGCTGCGGGCAGCATGAGCGCAGACGATAGAGCATCAGACTTGGCCGTGCCGCCGACGCCATGGCGACAACTCGCAGAAACCTTGCGCGACCACTTGAGGCATCCGGGTCTTGCCATCGGCACCGGCCTCCTGGCGCTCCTGCTCCTCGTCGCTCTCTTCGCACCGTGGATCGCACCGTACCCGCCGCTCAAGACGAACATGTCGAACACGCTGGCACCCATGTCGAGCGCGCATTGGCTCGGCACGGATCAGTTCGGCCGCGACGTGCTTTCGCGAATTCTCCTCGGCACGCAGGTATCGCTTCAGGTCGCGTTCGCGGTCGTGGCCCTGTCGCTGACCGCCGGCACGCTCATTGGTGCCATAGCAGGCTTTGCGGGCGGCTGGATCGAACGCATCACGCTGGTGATCATCGACATTCTACTGGCGTTCCCAGGCTTCCTTTTCGCGCTCGCACTCGTCGCGGCCCGCGGGTCGTCCCTGGAATCCGTCATCATTGCCGTCGCGATTGCGTTCACGCCGCGCGTCGCAGCAGTGATGCGGTCGGTCGTACTGACCATCAAGCCGAGACCCTTCATCGAGTCGTCGCGCGCCATCGGAATGAGCGAATGGCGCGTTCTCTGGCGGCATGTCATCCCGAACGCTCTGCCGCCCGTCATTGTGGTCGCGACCGTGAGCGCAGCGACGGCGATTCTTGCCGAGGCGGGCCTGTCGTTTCTTGGGCTTGGCGTCCAGCCCCCGACGCCGACGTGGGGCAACATCATCGCCGATGGGAATTCGTTGATCACGACGAACCCTTGGATTTCCCTATCGGCCGGCTTCTGCATCGCCATCGCGGTGATTGCCTTCAATCTCCTCGGCGACGGCTTGCGCGACACGCTCGATCCGCAGATGAAGCGCCAGACGGGACGGGGGCTGCTCTAGCGCCATGATGCAACCAAAGCCGGCGACAGTTCTCTCCATTCGCGGCCTCACGACGACGTTCCCGGGGCCACGCGGGGACATCGTAATCGTCGACGATGTCTCGCTGGACGTCGCGCGCGGCGAAACGCTGGCTGTCGTCGGCGAATCCGGTTCCGGCAAGACGATGACGTTCCATTCCGCGCTCGGTCTCGTCCCGTCGCCCGGTCGGGTCGTTGCGGGTGAGGTCCTGCTGGATGGCGCGGATCTCCTGCGACTGCCGCCACACGAGTTGCGCCAGCGCCGCGGCGCCGACATCGCCATCGTGTTCCAGGACCCGCTGACGGCGCTCAATCCGGTTTTCACCATCGGCGACCAGATCGGCGAAGTCCTTCGCGCGCACACTCGACTGTCGCGTTCTTCGGCTCGAAAGCGCGCCATCGAGACCTTGGAGCGCGTCCATATTCCGGATCCCCATCGCCGGGTCGACGACTTTCCGCATCAGTTCTCCGGTGGCATGCGCCAGCGCGCCCTGATCGCCATGGCCATCGCCCTCGAGCCGAAGGTCCTGATCGCCGACGAACCGACGACGGCGCTCGACGTGACGGTGCAAGCCCAGGTGCTCGAGTTGCTCGCCGACCTGAAGCGAGACACCGGCATGGGTCTCGTCCTCATCACGCACGATCTCGGTGTCGTCGCCCGGTATGCGGACCGCTTGGCGGTGATGTACGCGGGCCGGGTCATGGAACAAGGCACGGCCGACCGCGTCTTCGAGACCCCGCGGCACCCCTACACCCTGTCGCTGTTTCGCTCGATCCCCCATTTGGATACGCCCGCGGGGACCGATCTCACACCCATCGAGGGCCTTCCCCCGAATCCGGCGTTGTTGCCGACAGGCTGCGCCTTCGAGCCACGCTGCTTTCACGGCGGCGGTCGCGAGGATTGCCGCTCCGGGCGCCCCGCACTCACGCCGACCGATGTGCCGGAACACGCAGCCCGCTGCTGGCACTGGACCGAGCTCGCTTCCGAGCGGAGGCCGTCATGACCGGCAACGAACAGCCGCCAGCGCCAGACGAGCCGCTTCTCAGTGTCGCGAACGTCTCCAAGATTTTCTCCGGTGGGCGGAGTCTTCTCGGGCGCCAGCGCAGCGCGGTCCGGGCCGTCGACGGAGTGTCCCTCGAACTCCGCGCCGGTGAGACCCTCGGCCTCGTCGGTGAGACCGGCAGCGGCAAGAGCACGCTCGGCCGCCTCGTGCTGCGCCTGGTCGAGCCGACGTCCGGCCGGATCACGTTCGCCGGCGAGGACCTGACAGCGAAATCGATGGCCGAGGTTCGACGCCTTCGCGGCTCCATCCAGATGGTCTTCCAGGACCCCTACGGCTCACTGGATCCCCGCATGAGTGTCGGCGCGCTCATCGCGGAGCCGATGATCGTGCACGGCGCGCCGCGCGCCGATATTCCGCGCCGGGTCAGCGAGATCATGGGCCTCGTGGGCCTCGATGCGCGCCTCGCCCACCGGTATCCGCACCAGTTCTCTGGAGGCCAGCGCCAGCGCATCGGCATCGCGCGCGCCATGGCTCTATCGCCGAAGCTGCTGGTTCTCGACGAGCCCGTTTCCGCGCTGGATGTATCGATTCAGGCCCAGATCCTCAACCTGCTGCGCGACATCCAGCAGCGCACCGGAATGGCATATCTGTTCATCGCCCACGATCTGGCCGTCGTCCGTCACGTCAGCAATCGCGTTGCGGTGATGTATCTTGGCCGCATCGTCGAGACCGGCCCCCGCGACAAACTCTATGGCGCCCCGCGCCACCCCTACACGATATCGCTCCTCTCGGCTGTGCCGCTGGCCAGTCCCGCGCTGGAGCGCACGCGGAGCCGCATCCCCGTCTACGGCGAAATCAGCTCGGGCACGGCAGTGCCGTCGGGCTGCCGCTTCCACCCACGCTGCTTCCGCGCCAGACTTGTTGCGGGCGCAGGCAAGGTCCCGACCGTTGCCTCGGGTGACGGCATCATCCCTGCGGTTTGCGCCCAACAGGATCCGAAGCTCGAAGGGCCGACGAGCGAACACCTTTCCGCCTGTCACTTCGGACCGGAGCACGACGGTCGGATCGCAACGCTGCAGCCAGCGGGAGAACGTGCGTGAAGAAGCTGATCATCGAAGTTCGCGTCAACGAATACGCCATGCGTGACGGGAACCCGCATGTGCCATGGACCGCCGAGGAGCTTGGTCGTGATGCTGCGGCGATCCGCGAGGCCGGCGCATCGATCATTCATTTCCACGCACGTGGCGCAGACGGCTCACCCGCACACGCGACGGCCGACTATGCGGCTGCCATAAGCGCGATCCGCCGGGCGAGCGATCTCATCGTCCATCCGACCCTCGGCCAGATCACCGTCGCCGGCCAGGACGAGCGCATCCGCCACATCGTGGAACTCTCGCGCGATCCGGCACTCAAACCGGAAATCGCCGCGATCGATACGGGCAGCGCCAACATCGATCGCTTTGATGCAGCGACGCGAACGTTTCAAACCTCCAACAAGGTCTACATCAACTCCCACGAGACGTTGATGCTGTTCTGCAAACGCTTTGCAGAGATCGGGGTGCGGCCGGTCATCTCGGCCTGGAACGGCCCGTTCCTGCGCTCGGGCAGGGCCTTGATGGACATGGGGCTCATTCCCGAGCCCGCTTACGCGCTGCTCGTCCACTGCGAGGGCGGCCTCCTCGGGGGCCACCCTGCGACCAGTTCCGGTCTCGCGTCGTTTCTCTCCCATATGCCGCACGACGAGCGGATCGAGTGGACGGTGTGCGCCAAGTTCGGCAACCTTTTCCCGGTGGCCATGCAGGCGATCGCCGAAGGCGGACACGTTGCGATCGGCATCGGCGACTACGACTATCCGGAGCTCGGCCGGCCGACGAATGCGGACCTCGTGCGCGAGATCGTTCGGATGGCCCGCCTTGTAGGCCGTGAGATTGCGACCCCCGCTGAGGCGCGCGAGATACTGCGCCTCTAGGGGCATCAAAGCATGGCATAGGACGTGCGGCGTCCACAGGAGCAAGCGATGACTGACACCCGGGAAACGAACTACGCAGGCGTATTCGACACCAACATCGGGTTCGGCAAGCGCCCGTGCGTGCTCGTCATCGACTTCATCAGGGCCTACACGACCAAGGGAGCCGCATTCTTCGGCCAGGGCGTGGTGGACGCCGTCGAAGCAACGGTCGATCTCCTCGCAGAAGCACGCCGGGCGAAAGTACCGATCATCTATACCAAAGTCCTCTATCACCCGTCCGGCATGGATGGCGGACTGTTCGTGAAGAAGGTGCCGGCTCTTCGCAGCCTCGTCGCGGGCGAACCCCTCGCCGAGATCGACGACCGGATTCCGCCGCAGCCCGATGATCTCGTCATCGTCAAGAATTACCCGAGTTGCTTCTTCGGCACGACGCTTGCGTCGACGCTGGCAGGCCTCGGCGTCGACACCGTGATCCTGACGGGGTGCTCGACATCCGGCTGCGTACGGGCAGCCGCAATCGACGCCATACAGTATGGCTATCGGGTGATCGTGCCGCGCGAATGCGTCGGGGACCGGCACCAGGAACCACACGACGCCAATCTTTTCGACATCAACGCCAAGTACGGCGACGTCCTCCCGAGAGACGACGTCATCGCCCACATCCGATCTGTTGCGGCCTAGTAGGAGATGCCGGTGAGCGCCAGCGACGATCAGATGACCAGGCCGGACGGCACGTTCACGACCACCTGTTGGGAGTGTTCGGCCTACTGTGGTGCGTTGGCTCGGGTTGAAGGTGGCCGTGTCGTCGAGTATGGCCCGAACGCCGATCACCCTCACTCCGCCGGTGCGTTCTGTGTGAAGGGCATTCGAGGCGCCCCCGGCCTGACCTACAATCCCAACCGGCTCCTCTACCCGCACCGTCGCGCAGGGCCGCGCGGCAGCGGCCGGTGGGTCCGGATCTCCTGGGACGAGGCCCTCGACGAGATTGCCGACAGGTTCGCCGAAGTCAGGCGCACCCATGGGCCCGAGGCGATCGTCGGCGCGACCAGTGGTGCAGCTTTCAGCCGGTCTCTCGTGACGGCCCTCATGCTTCGCTCGATCGGCTCACCCAATTGGATGATCAATCAGGACTTGTGTGGCGGCTGCCGCGCCCTGTCGGCGCGCATCACGGGCCTGCCCATCACGCGTGGCGAAGACATCGACAACACGCGGTGCGCACTCGTCGTCGGCCGGAATTCACACGTCGCCGATCCCGTGGAATGGGCGAAGATCAAGGCCGCGCGCAAGCGCGGGGCCGATCTGATCGTGATCGATCCGAAACGCATTCCAGCTGCCGAGATCTCCAGCATCTGGATGCGCCCGCGTGTCGGCACCGACTCGGCACTCGCCTTGGCCATGATGCATGTCCTGATCGAGGAGAAGCTCTACGATCGGGAGTTCGTTCGCGACCATTGCCATGGCTTCGATGAACTGGCTGCGCGCGTCGCATCGTACTCTCCTGTGACCGCGGCAACGCTTACGGGCGTGCCATCGTCGATGATCGTGGACGCCGCACGCATGTACGCGCGCGGGCCGTCCACGTTCGTCTCCGGCCATGGCATCGACGCTGCCAGCAACGGCGTGCAGACATTCCGCGCCTTCCACGCGCTCGCGGCGATCTCTGGCAACATCGATCGGCCGGGCGGCAATCTCCGCCAGCGCGTGCCCAAAGGATTCTCAAACTACATCGATCTGCTGCATCGGCCGGAACACCGACTCCCACGCGAGATCGAAGAGCGGACGATCGGCGCCGATCGCTTTCCGTTGTGGGCCGGCCCACGCGGCTGGCAGACGGCATGCCACAACCCGACGGTGATCGAAGCCATGCTCACCGGCAAGCCCCACCCGGTCCGCGCCCTCTACGCGAGCGGCGTCAACATCCTCGTCACCTACCCCGATACTCGGCGCACCATCGAGGCCCTCCGCTCGCTCGATTTCGTCGCTGTCGCCGCGCATCAGATGACGCCGACGGCGGAATGGGCCGACATCGTCCTGCCGAAGACCACGACACTTGAGGAGGAGGAGGTCTCGTTCGTACCGTCCGGCCCTACGGTGCTCTTGACCCGTGCACTCGTGCAGCCACAAGGCGAGTCGCGGCCCGAGATCGAGATTGCAGCGCCCTTGCTCGATCGCCTGGAGGCCCGGCAGTCAATCGCCAGCCGCCTGTTGCCTTGGCGATCACAGCGCGAGCTGAATGTGCATCTTCTCGGCGACAGTGGCGTAACCATCGACCGGTTGCTGGCAGCCGGTTTCGTTCAATTGCCGCCTGATCCCGTGCCGAGAAGCCTGCCGTTCCCGAGTGAGACGGGTAGGGTGGAACTCCATTCGCCGGTCCTCGAGAAGCTCGGCCTCGATCCGCTCCCGGGCTTCGTCGTTCCCGAGCGAGATGGCCGGCCAGCCGATGTGCGCGCCCGTTTTCCACTTACGATCGTCACCGGCGACCGCGAGAAAACCTACCATCATTCGCGCTTCCACGATCAGCCGTGGGCCGTGAAGGTCTCCCCTGACCCCCGTCTGGCGATTCATCCGGCCACGGCGGCGGCGCAAGGCATTTCGGATGGCGACTGGGTCGAGGTGGAAGTGGAAGGCGGCGGTCGCTGCCGGCTACGCATCAAAATCTCGGATGGTCAGCCGCCCGACGTCGTGAGCACCGGAATGGGCTGGTGGCGCCCGGCAGAACCCGCCCCCGATCACGGCGCACTCGACATCAACATCAACGTCGCGCTCTCCTACGCCGGCCCCTACGATCCCATCTCGGGATCATCGGACATCCGCGGACAACTGTGCCGTATCGAGCGCTGCGCCTCATAGAGAGTGGCAGGACGGCACGGGCCAACCGGATCGAGCGCAACCGTGGTAGCCCGCCCCTGCGGTGCACGCGTGAGCTGCCCCGTCCAGATCGCAGCACCGGACGTCACCATCGTGACCAGACCCGTCAAACCGGCTACTTTGCTTGAATGCATCTCGGGTCGGAGTGTCACCGTGCGGTGCGCAGAGAGTCGCGTCCAGGCTTGACGTAACTCGCAAACCGGTCGGCATCGAGGTCCCCGCGATCGACGGCAGCGCGCACTGCGCAACCCGGCTCGCTGTCATGCCTGCAATCGCGAAACCGACACTGGCTCGCAAGCGCCTCGATGTCATCGAAGTCGCTCGTGCTGTCTGTCGAGGGATTCCAGAGTTCGAGGCCCCGCAGGCCGGGACTGTCGATGACCGTGCCACCGGACACTCGCGTGAAAAGCTGGCGATGAGTTGTCGTATGCTGGCCGCGACCGTCGTGGGCTCGCACCTCCTGCGTCGCCTGTGCGTCGTGGCCCAGCAGCCGGTTCGTCAATGTCGACTTGCCGACTCCTGATGAGCCGATCAGAGCCACCGTCCGGTTGCCTTCGAAATAGCGCTCGAGATCCCGAGCCCCGTCCTGAGCGCGCGCGCTGATCGCGTGGATTGGCACACCAGGATCGATCCCGTCGATCTGACCGTTCGGCCTGACCACATCACCAGGGAGATCGGCCTTGTTCACGACGACGACGGGCGTGGCTCCACTTTCCGACACCAGGGCAAGGTAGCGCTCCATGCGCGCCAGGTTGAAGTCTCCACCCAACGCTGTCACGATGAATACGACATCGATGTTCGCCGCCAGGAGTTGCGGACGACGCTCGCCTGCTGCCTTGCGGATCAGGGCGCTCGTTCGGCGCAGAACGGCCTCGATGGGTGCGGGGCCATCACCTTCGGCCATACGGATCGCAACAAAATCTCCGACCCCCGGCAGATCTGACCGCTCAGCGGCTGATTTGCGGAGCCGGCCTGTTATCACCGCGGACAGCTCTGAGGTGCCGGTAGAAACCCTGAAATGGCTTCGATGTTCGCCGACCACACGGCAGGGCATAAGGCCCTGGGCCGCGTACGCCTCGAATTCCGCCTGTCTTTGAGAGTTCCAGCCTAACGCCTCGAGGGACATCTATACTCCGCAGGGTCGAGCCGACACATGAAAAGGGCGCCGCATGGCGGACGAGGCACTCAATCCCCACCAGGATCTAGGTCTCGTTTCTTCCGTCGGGATAGGCCATCCCGTGGTCATGCGCCATCTCAACCTGCTCCCGTGGTCCGAATTTCGAGCAGCGTCCGAACGGGTTCAATGGGCGAATTTGCGACATCTGGTAAGCTCGCGAGTGAGGCCGACGGTAAGTCATGCTGATCTGCTCATGCTGACGCACTTCGTCATGCCTGCCGGGGCGACCGCCTCGTGGAACAGGCGGCTCGACGCGCCGGTCGTCAGATGCTGCCCCGTCTCCTGGCCTTGCAACAGCGAGTGACCGAGCGGCGCAAAACTTGGCCGTTTGCGACCAGGATCCCCGCATGATACGCGAAAGTCCCCCGAGACGGAGACATGCAATGGACTTCGAGCATCTGGTGCGAACCCGACGCAGCGTACGTGGTTACAAGAAGCAGCCGGTGCCGCGCACGCTCATAGAAGAGATTCTGGCTGTCGCCGTCGCTGCTCCATCCTCGATGAACACCCAGCCTTGGCACGTCCACGTCCTGACCGGAGAGCCACTGGAGCGCGTGCGTCGCCGCAACACCGAGGTGATGTCGGCGGGTGGCAAGGTCAACCGAGACATCGTCACACACGGGGAATACCAGGGCGTGCATCGTCACCGTCAGGTGGAAATCGCCAAACAGCTGTTCGCGGCGATGGGCATAGCCCGCGAGGACAAGGCGATGCGGCAAGATTGGGTGATGCGCGGCTTCCGCCAGTTCGATGCCCCGGTATCGATGGTGCTGACATACGACCGGGAGCTCGATCCCGGCGCCGTAGTGCATTTCGATCTCGGCGCCCTCAGCTACGGCATTTGTCTGGCAGCCTGGGACCGGGGACTTGGTACTGTGATCAACGGGCAGGGCATTATGCGTTCCGAGATCGTGCGTGAGGAAGCTGATATCCCGGCAAACGAAGTCATCATGACGTGCATCGCCATGGGCTACCCTGACGATGACTTCTCGGCCAACAGGGTGAAGGCGCATCGAGAGACCGTGGCCCAGATCGCCCGATTCGTCGGATTCGCTGAGTAGCCCCTTCACTCCGCCGAAGGGCCGCAGGTGCTGCTCTTGCGTCGACATGGCCATGAGCATCGGCCGGCCTTCGTGCCTCCGCCTTGCGGCATCATCAGGAGACAGCTGTGGACGAGACAAAGATTGATCGCACGGCCATGGGACGACTGGCGAAGGGCCTGGCCTTCATCATCGGCGCCACTCACCCGGCAACCGTCGCCATGCAAACGGCGGCCGATAGCGGTACCGAAAAGGACGTCAAGGCGGCCCGCGCGCTGTTCCTCAAGCTGAAACCAGGCGATCGACGTGCGGCGATGGACATGATCTCGGACTGAGCCGAAAACGCTCGAGACGCGGCCGGACCACGACTTCAGGCCAGGCGCCACGACGACCGTAGTGCCGCGCGCGTGACGCACGCCTCGGATCCAGCTATGAAGTATTGTCTTTCGATCGGTGACCACGGACTGTGCGCGCCGCTCTCATCCTCACACAAGCGACAGGACGCATGCGCGACTTCAAAGACAAGAATCTGACCGACCGGCTG
>LNEM01000002.1 GCA_001464955.1 Rhizobiales bacterium Ga0077537
CCGAGATCGAGGTGAAGGAGCGCAAGGATCGCGTCGACGACGCGCTGAACGCCACCCGCGCCGCGGTCGAGGAAGGCGTCGTCCCGGGCGGCGGCGTGGCGCTTCTGCGGGCTATCAAGGTCCTCGATCGCATCGAATGCGATAATGCCGATCAGAAGGTTGGCGTGCAGATCGTGCGCCGCGCGATCCAGGCGCCGGCCCGCCAGATCTATGACAATGCCGGCGAAGACGGCTCCGTCATCGTTGGCAAGATCCTCGACAACTCCAAGTACAGCTTCGGTTTCAACGCCCAGACCGGACAGTACGTTGATCTCGTCGCGGCTGGTGTCATCGATCCGGCCAAGGTCGTGCGCTGCGCGCTCCAGGACGCCGCATCAGTGGCCGGCCTGCTCATCACGACCGAGGCGATGATCGCCGACGCCCCGAAACGCGATGCCGATATGCCGGCGATGCCCGGCGGCGGCATGGGTGGGATGGGTGGCATGGGCGGTATGGACTTCTGACCCAGGCACCCGGCCGCCAGTCCCCGTGACCTCACTGGCACCGAACGACAAAGGCCCGCCCGATCAGGCGGGCCTTTTTCATGGCGCTCTGTCCCGCCGCATTTGCCAATCTGCAACCCGTGCGTGACAGCGCGAGGCCCTGCCAGCTAGACTCGGCCCAATCGACACGCCGCCAGCGCCGCCTCGCCTTCGGCCGGCGCCCCAAGCGAGAAACGGGACGATGACGGACATCGCTACGCGCGTCTACAATCACAGCTGGAAGATCGATCCGATCGTCCGATCAGTTCTGGACACCGACTTCTACAAGCTATTGATGGCGCAGACGATATTTCGCCGCCATCGCAACGCGCGAGTGACTTTCGGGATCATCAACCGGTCGACCGACGTGCCTCTCGCGCGCCTGATCGATGTCGGTGCGCTTCGCGAGCAGCTCGACCACATCCGAAGCCTGTCGTTGAGCCGCGGGGAGTCCACCTGGCTCCGCGGCAACATGTTCTACGGCAAGCGCCAGATGTTCGCCCCTGACTTCATCGCCTGGCTCGAGGACTTCCGCTTTCCACCCTACAATCTCGAAGTTCGCGGCGACCAGTACGAGCTGACGTTCGAAGGCCCCTGGATCGAGACGACGATGTGGGAGATTCCGGCACTCTCCGTCATCATGGAGCTGCATTCGCGGGCCGTGACCAAAGGGATGGGCAAGTTCGAGCTGCAGGTACTCTACGCCCGAGCGATGACCCGCGTCTGGGAGAAGATCGATCAGCTTCGCAAACTGCAGGACCTCAGGATCGCCGATTTCGGCACCCGCCGACGTCACGGCTTTCTCTGGCAGGATTGGTGCGTCCAGGCCATGCGGGAAGGGCTTGGAACGGCATTCCTCGGCACGTCGAACTGCCTCATCGCAATGCGACGCGAAGTGGAGGCCATCGGCACGAACGCGCACGAGCTGCCCATGGTCTACGCCGCCCTTGCGCGTAATGATGCCGAACTCGCCAAGGCGCCCTACGATGTGCTGAAGGATTGGCAGGACGATTACGAAGGCAACCTGCGCGTGATCCTGCCGGATACCTACGGCACCGAGGGATTTCTCGAGAATGCCCCCCAATGGGTCTCGAACTGGACCGGCATCCGCATTGATTCCGGCGATCCGATCGCTGGTGGCGAGCTGGCGATCAAGTGGTGGAAGAACCGCGGCCAGGACCCGAGGACGAAGCTCGCCATTTTCTCCGACGGCCTGGATGTCGATCTCGTCGAGAAGCTGCATCGTCACTTCAGTGGGCGCATCCGCCTCGGCTTTGGTTGGGGGACGCTGTTGACGAACGACTTTCGCGGCCTCGATGCCGACGGTCGCCTCGACCCCTTCTCCATCGTTTGCAAGGTCATCTCGGCTGACGGCCAGCCGGCCGTGAAACTCTCCGACAATCCGACCAAGGCGGTCGGTCCCCCCGAAACGCTCGAACGCTATCGGCGCGTGTTCCGCGTCGGTGAGCAGGCAGCCCAGCCCGTCGTCGTTTGAGGCCGGCTAGCGCGAACGCCCTGGGGTCTGCGCGTGCTCGGCGCGTCGCAGCCGGATGAGTTCTGCAAGCCCCTTGTCAAAGCCGCTCGCCTCCAGCTGAAATTGTCGTACGCCGCCCGACGCGGACATCAACTCGATGTAGACCCCTCCGCCGTCGGCCAGGCGTGTCGCAATGCGCCCCGCGCGTTCGGCCCTAACCTCGAACGAGCAGAGGCCCGCCATGCAATGCATCGGCTGTTCCGTCTGATACTCGCCTGCGATGCGCAGAGTGAGTGGCTTCGCAGACCCGTCATGACGCCCGGGAGGACGGCGTTGCGAGCCGCCGGCCGACGCCAGCGACGCAACGGGTGACGGCCGAGCCTCGCCTCGGCCGCGTGCTGACGGGCCATGATGCCGAACGATCAATCGCCACAGCAGGACTTCACGCCCGGCGACGCGATCGATGACGAAGTGCGCCGTAACCATGGCCGCGGACATCTCATGCGCGACCGATGACGTTGCCGGATCGCGCAGCAGCAGCGCGCATCTGTGCCGCATGGCGCCACCGCCGCAGCGGATCGCCCACGCGTCGAAGTCACGATGCGCGTGCGGCGGGATACTGATGCGAGACGGGGTCCGCCAGGGCCAGTCCCAGAATTCGGGCTCCACGTCCTCTTGGCTCGCAAGTGCGCACTGTGTTCGGCGCAGCGACGTTCTCAGCGCATATCCAGCGAACGTCTCTCCGAGCGAAGCCGCCACGTCCTGCCAGCGACGGCACCGCGCTGAGCGTCGTTGCCCCAGTGGCGGCAGGTCGTGAAGGCGCAGCGAACCGATCGACCCCGCCGCGACGGAACCTGCTCCGCCATCGAGGCGTGTGGCGTTGGTCGGCACTGCTGGCGAAGCCGCGTTGGCGGGCCCCGGGTACAGCACCATCACCGCCCACATGACGGGAGCGAAAAGTGCTCCCCTGTACGTCCGTCGATGCCAGCCCATACCCTGCCCTCCGCCGGCAGGCTAGCCCGGAGCCCGAAGCAGGAAAAGGGCCGCGACGCACCGCCGGCAAACAATCGCGCCATGCGCTCCGAATGGCGCGATGTCTGCAAATGCAAAAAGGGGCCCTGGGGGCCCCTTCAGCATGAACTCGGTCGATCAGACGGTCGGCGTTTCCGTCAGTGCAAGGTCGACCAGAGCCGCTTCTTTGCGAAATAGAGCAGAACGGCGGTCACGAGAAGGTAGAGCATCACGAGCCAACCCATGCGCTTGCGCTCCTCGAGCCGCGGATCGGCCGCCCACGCGAGGAACGCGGTCACGTCCTTCGAGTACTGCGACACGGTCCTCGGAACGGCTTCGTTCTGATACTTCACGCTACCGTCGACGAACGGCGCCACCATCGCGATCTGGTGACCTGGGAACGCCGCGTTGTAGTTCATCCCATCGGCCAATGTGACGCCCTTCGGCGGGTCCTTGTAACCGGTCAACAAGGCATAGAGATAATTGGCGCCTGCTTCCTGGTAGCCGTTGGCGATATCCATGAGCATCTGCCCGATGTGCGCAAAGACACCGCCATGGAACTCGACACTACGGGCCTTCGTGATCAGCGACAGGTCGGGCGGCAACGCTCCGTTCTGTGCCGCGCGGGCCTGTTTGTCGTTATCGTAAGGCCCGAGGATGGGATCGGACAGCAGGGCCGGCCGCTTGATCAGCGCGCCGCGCCGGGTGGCGATATCGCCGTTTTCGTTCGGCCCGTCGAAGATCTGGTTCGGCCATGAAGCGGCGAGCGCCTTGACCGACTCTTCATCGAACATCGGCCCGCCCCGCTCGACAAGATTGCGGAAGTAGACTCGCTTCAGACCGTGACAGGACGCGCAGACCTCCTTGTAGACTTGGAAGCCGCGCTGCAGTTGCTCGCGATCGAACCGACCACGAACACCCGCGAAGCTCCACTCCTGCCGCTCGATGTGGATCGGTTCGCCGCCCGCCGCATGGACAGGCGAATAGAATGTAGCTGCTCCGCCCGCAAATCCCGACGCGAGTGCCAGCGCGCCGATCGCCAGCCGGTTCGTCCAGTGTGCCAGTGTCATTGGTGTCTCTCCGTTCCGGCGCTTCAGGACTTGGCGGGCGCAGCCCGGTCACCAAGCACCGACTCGGTAATCGAGCGCGGCATCGGTGACGGAGTTTCGAGCACGCCGACAATCGGCATCAGCACCAGGAAGAACAGGAAGTAGTAGGCGGTGAAGATCTGTGCCCACAGCACGTAGATGCCCTCGGCCGGTTTCGAGCCGAGATAACCGAGCGCCAGGAACGTGAAGAAGAAGAGCACCAGCAGCCACTTGAAGATCGGCCGATAGCGGGCCGACCGAACGCGGCTCGTGTCGAGCCACGGCAGGAACAGCAGCACGAGGATCGAGCCGAACATCAGCACGACGCCACCGAGCTTCGAAGGCACGGCCCTGAGGATCGCGTAGAATGGCAGGTAATACCACTCTGGAACGATATGCGGCGGCGTGACCAGCGGGTTCGCCTCGACGTAGTTGTCCGCATGTCCGAGATAGTCGGGCGCGAAGAACACGAACCACGCGAACAGCATGATGAACACGAACAGCGCGAAGAGATCCTTCATCACCGCGTAGGGAGCCATCGGGACCGAGTCGGACTTGGTCTTGATGTCGATGCCGATCGGGTTGTTCTGGCCGACGACGTGCAGCGCCCAGATATGCAGCCCAACGACACCCGCGATCACGAACGGCAGCAGATAGTGTAGCGAGAAGAAGCGGTTGAGCGTGACGCCGGAAACCGAATAGCCGCCCCACAGCCACGTGACGATCGCAGTCCCAAGACCGGGAATGACGGCGTCGAGCGACGAGAACAGGTTCGTGATGACCGTGACACCCCAGAAGCTCATCTGGCCCCACGGCAACGTGTAGCCGAGAAAGCCGGTCGCCATCATGAGGAGATAGATGATCACCCCGAGGATCCAGAGGATCTCCCGCGGCGCCTTGTACGATCCGTAGTAGAGCCCGCGAGCGATGTGCACGTAGACGGCGACGAAGAACATCGACGCTCCGACCGCGTGAACGCTGCGAAGCAGCCAGCCGTAGTTCACATTGCGACGGATGTGCTCGATCGAGTCGAACGCCATCTTGTCATTGGGCACGTAGTGCATGGCCAGCACGATGCCCGTAATGATCTGCACGCCGAGGCAGAACGTCAGGATGCCGCCGAACGTCCACAGGTAGTTGAGATTGCGGGGCGTCGGGAAATCGACAAATTGCCCGTGCATCATCCGTGCGACGGGAAGGCGCTCGTCCAGCCACTGCGACAGGCGCGATCCTGGCTTGAAGGTATCTTCGTGGTTTGCCATCGAATGTCGCCTCAACCGATCTTGATCTTGGTGTCCGACACGAACTGGTAGGTCGGCACCTTGAAGTTCTCAGGTGCGGGACCTTTCCGAATGCGTCCCGCCGTATCGTAGTGCGAGCCGTGGCATGGGCAGAACCAGCCGCCGTAATCGCCCTTGTTGTCGCCGAGCGCCTGGCCCTTCGGAATGCAGCCGAGGTGGGTACAGATTCCCACCATGACCAGCCAGTTCTCGTGGTCCTTCTTGACCCGGTTCTGGTCGGACGCTGCTGCCGTCTCCGCTATGGCGTCGTTACGCGCATACCGGTCGATCAGATCGGTCACGGGCACCTTGTTGGCCTGCTCGATCTCGGCCTTGGTGCGATTGCGGACGAACACGGGCTTGCCCCGCCACATCACGGTGATGGCCTGCCCCTCCTTGACCGGCGACAGGTCCACCTCGACCGAGGCGAGCGCCTGCGTCGAGGCGTCGGGGTTCATCTGTTGGATGAGCGGCCACAACGTTGCAGCGGCTCCTACGGCGACCCAGCTGGTGGCCGCCACCGTCAGGAAATCACGACGGTTCGGGTTTTCCGTCTCAGACGCCAAGTGGGCCTCCCTGATATTCACGTGCAGCGCACGTGGTGCAAACAAGCTCGAACGCCGCCGGTGCTCGGATCGGGCGCGCCAAGCAGCGCGGCGCGGGTCCACCACCGTCAACCCCCCTGCTACGAGGCCGTCAGCCTCGCTGATGCAGGACGACTTTCTCGATGAAGAGGTAGTACTGCCCTGCGCCGGGCTTGACACGACGTGTTGACGCGTTGCCCGTTTTTGCATCGATTGCACGGCCCGACAAGACGGCGTAACCGCCACGATAAGAGGCAATTTGGCGCATCGGTCCGCTTTGCCCCTTTTTGACCTTGGCAAGGGCTGCGACACAAAGGATGGAGGATCGATGCGTCTGGCGCTCTATCAGCCCGACATTCCGCAGAACACGGGCACGATCTTGCGGCTGGCGGCGTGCCTCTCCGTACCCGTCGACATCATTGGCCCGGCGGGTTTCGACCTGTCGGACAAGGCATTGCGGCGCGCTGGCCTCGATTACCTGGAGCGCGTGACCATGACCCGTCATCTCTCGTGGGAGCACTTCTGCCGCGACCGGGCTTCGGGACGCCTCGTGCTGCTCTCGACCCGCGGCACCGTTCGCCACATCGACTTCGGCTTCGAGGCCGGCGACGTTCTGCTGCTCGGGCGCGAAAGCGCCGGCGTCCCGGATCACGTTCACGTTTCGGCGGACGCTTCCATTGTGATTCCACTCGCAACTGGGACGAGGTCACTCAACGTCGCCGTCGCGGCAGCCATGGCACTTGGTGAGGCATTGCGCCAGACCGGTGGCTATCCTTCGGCTGCCGGCAGCAACCCGGTACGGGCCGCGCCATGACCGATCAGACGGCTCCCGAGCCCCGGACGCAAGCAGCAACGCCGCCGGCTGAGGCCCAAGGCTACGGCGTCCAGAAGCCGGGCCTCGCCATCCTCCTCATGCTTGGCGCCATGTTCGCCTTCGCCGCCATGGACGGCGTAAGCAAGGCCTTGGCAAAGAGCCTTTCGATCCCCCAGATCCTCTGGGTCCGCTACATTCTATTCACGGTGTTCGTCGTCCTGCTGCTGCGCCGTTCGGGCGGCCTCACCGTGGCGCTCCGCAGCGGACAACCGCGGCTGCAGGCGGCTCGAGCGGCACTCCTCCTTGTCGAGAACGGCATCTTCGTCGCCGCCTTCGTCTTTCTCCCGCTCGCCGATGTCCACGCGATCGCGGCCGCGTCGCCGCTCATCGTCGTGGCCCTGTCGGTACCGATGCTCGGAGAGACGGTGGGACCCCGCCGGTGGTTGGCGGTGATCGCCGGCTTCATCGGGGTTCTGATCATCGTCCGCCCCGGCTTCCAGACGATGGACTGGCCGATCCTGATCGCGCTGGCCGGCGCCTTCACGTGGGGGCTCTATCAGGTCCTCGTCCGCATGTGCGCGCGAACGGACTCCGGCGAGACAACCTGGGCCTGGTCGGCGGTCGTCGGCCTGATCCTGTCGACCCTCGTCGGACCGTTCTTCTGGACATGGCCCGACGCCTGGGGCTGGGCGCTTCTGGTCGCTGTCGCCATGCTGGGGACCCTTGCCCACCTCGCATTGATCAAGGCCCTTGGATACTGGGAGGCCGGCGCGCTGCAACCGTATAGCTACACGTTGCTCTTGTGGGCGACGGTCGTGGGCGTGGTGGCCTTCGGCGATGTGCCGGACGGCTGGACGATCGCCGGCGCGTTGGTCATCATTGCGAGCGGTCTCTATGCATGGCACCGGGAGCGCCTGCGCAAACTCCCGCCTCGGACCTGAGGCCCCGCCATCCCCTGAGAATTTGTCTACCGCCATCGAGAAGGAACCAACGTGACAGACAACGCCACGCTTCAGACCATCGACACCGTCATCGGGACCGGCGCCTCGCCGAGCCGCGGCCAGACCTGCGTCATGCACTACACCGGCTGGCTCTACGAGGGCGGCCAGAAGGGCAAGAAATTCGACAGCTCCGTCGACCGCGGCCAGCCGTTCGAGTTCCCGATCGGAACCGGCATGGTCATCAAGGGATGGGACGAGGGCGTCTCGAGCATGAAGGTCGGCGGCAAGCGCACGCTGATCATTCCGCCGCACATGGGGTACGGGGCGCGCGGCGCGGGCGGCGTGATCCCCCCGAATGCGACGCTGATGTTCGACGTCGAGTTGCTGTCGCTGAAGTAGCGAGCGGCTATGCGACCAATCGCGGCTCTTGTCCGGGGCAGGCCATCGGCCTCGTCCCCGGGCAGGCACGCGGCCTCAGAACATGTTCAGCGCCAGCCGCGCCTCGTCGGACATGCGGCTCTGGTCCCAGGGCGGATCGAACGTCAACGTGACGTTGCAGCTCTGCACGCCCGGGACCGAGCAGACGGCGTTTTCGACCCAGGTCGGCATCTCGCCGGCAACCGGGCAGCCCGGTGCCGTCAGTGTCATCTCGATACCGACCGTGCGGTCATCCTCGATGTCGATCTTGTAGATGAGGCCGAGTTCGTAGATGTCGGACGGGATCTCGGGATCGTAGACGGACTTGAGCGCCAGCACGATCTCCGCGGTGAGCTGATCGAGTTCCTCCCGCGACAGCTTGGACCCCTCGACAGGCGTTCCGCCCTCGGCAACGCTCGGCGGCCGTGCCGCCTTGCTGCTGTCGATCGCCAGATCGGCGGCTCCGAGCTCTGCAATGTCACGGTCTGCGGAGGTGTTGTCCATCGGCTCGCTCATGCAAAGAACTTGTGTGCCTTGATCAATGCCTCGGCAAGGGCATCGACCTCGGATTTCGTATTGTAAAGTCCAAACGATGCGCGACACACGGCCGAGACGCCGAGATGCTGCATCAGCGGCTGCGCGCAGGCATGACCAGCCCGCACGGCCACCCCGGACCGATCGATGATCGTCGACACGTCGTGGGGATGAACGCCGTCGATGTTGAAGGCGACGATCGCCCCTTTGCCCGGCGCGTGGCCGTAGATCTTGAGCCAGTTCATGCCCGACAGACGCTCGTGCGCATAGGCGACGAGTTCGGCCTCGTGCCGCGCGATCTGCTCGCGCCCGATATTCATCATGTAATCGAGGGCCACGCCGAGTCCGATGGCCTGGACGATCGGCGGCGTTCCGGCCTCGAACTTGTGCGGTGCCTGCCCGTACGTCACGGCTTCGGTCGTGACAGTTTCGATCATGTCACCGCCCCCGAGGAACGGCCGCATGGCTTCGAGATGGCGAGCCTTGGCGTAGAGCACGCCGATCCCCGTCGGCCCATAGACCTTGTGGCCCGTGAAGACGAAGAAATCGCAATCGAGGTCCGCGACATCGATGGGCAGGTGAACGGCCGACTGGCTTCCGTCGATCAGGACCGGCACACCCGCCGCGTGCGCCATCGCCACGATTTCCTTGGCCGGCGTCACGGTGCCGAGCACGTTCGACATCTGCGTCACGGCGATCATGCGCGTGCGCGGTGAGATGTGCTTGCGCAGCGCCTCGACGTCGAGCTCACCGATCCCCGTGATCGGCACCCACTTAAGCACGCAGCCTTGCCGCTCCCTGAGGAAGTGCCACGGCACGATATTGGCGTGGTGCTCCATGATCGTGACGATGATCTCGTCACCGGCCTTGAACGTCGCCCCGAGGCTCGACGCGACGAGATTGATGCCCTCGGTGGCGTTCTTGGTGAAGATGATCTCGTTCTCGGAGCCGGCATTGAGGAACCGGCGCACGGTTTCCCGAGACGCCTCGAACCGCTGCGTCGCCGTGTTCGAAAGGTAATGCAGCCCCCGGTGCACGTTCGCATATTCGAGCTTGTAGGCCGTCTCGATGGCCTCGATGACGACGGCGGGCTTCTGCGCAGACGCCCCGTTGTCGAGATAGACGAGCGGCTTGCCGTGCACCTGCAGCGACAGGATCGGAAAATCCTTCCGGATCCGCTCGACGTCGAGGGAACTGCTGGCCGCGCCGATGGCCTGCCCTTTCGGACCCGCCCCGCTCGCTGCGCCCATGTCGGTCATAGGTCTGCTCCCAGCCACGTGATCACGACGCTCCGGGCAACGGCTCGAATATCGTCGTTCTCGATCTTCTCGAGCGTCTCGAGCGCAAAGCTTTCGATGAGCAGCGACCTGGCCTCGGCGAGCCCGATGCCCCGCGACCTCAGATAGAAGAGCATGCTCTCGTCGAGCTCCGCCGCCGTCGCGCCGTGACCGCAGGCCACGTCGTCGGCATAGATCTCGAGCTCGGGCTTGGAATAGAACTCCACGTCGTCGGCGAGCAGCAGCGCCTGCGACATCTGCTTGCCGTCCGTCTTCTGGGCTTCCGGCGCGACGATCACCTTGCCCTGGAATACGGCCCGCGCCCTGTCGTCGAGCACGGCCTTGAACAGTTCCCGGCTTTCGCAGCCCGTGGCGATGTGGTCGACGACCAGAGTCGTATCCACATGGTCGTCGCCGCGCCCGAGCATCAGCCCCGATACGTCGAACTTCGCGTCGGCACCCGGCAGCCGTGCCACGATGTCGTTGCGGACGAACCCGGCCCCCGCGGTCAACTGGAACCCGCGATAGACGGTGGCCGCACCAAGTTCCAGATCCCACAGCGACAGGTGCGTCGCCGCGCTGATTTCGCGATCGATCTTGATGTGCGCGACCTCGGCGCCATCCCCGGCGACCAGCCGCGTCGCCGTCGAGGTCTGCACGGCAGCCGTGCCGATCCGCGCATGCACTTCGACGAGGTCGATCCTCGCGTTCGCGGCGACCTCGATCAGATTGCGTGTGGTCACACGCCGCGGCTCACGCGCGGTGTGCAGATAGAGGATCACCAGCAGCCGACCGGCCAGCTTCCGCGCCCCATCGACCGAGATCACGGCGCCGTCACTTGCGAAAGCCTCGTTCAAGGCCAGCAGCGGATTGGCGCCGGCGATTGCCGAGAATGCGGCATCGTCGGTCGGCTGGCCGGTTGCGAAGCGCCGGAACGTTACTCCCGCGATCTCGGAACTCGACAGGCTCTGGACGAAGGCACCGTCCACGAACACGAGACGATCCGCATCGAGGCTCGCGACCGGGCCGAGCGCCGCTTCGATGGCGTTCGCATCCACGATCGGCGCCTGTACGTCGGCCGGCGCGAACGCCGTCTTCAGGGCGCTGCGCACGTCGCTGTACTTGAATTCCTCGATCCGGCGATGAGGCAAGCCCGTTTCGCGGAACCGGTCCATCGCAGCAGCGCGCCGCGCGGCGGCAACTCCGGTCCCAGGCAGCGATGAAGCCACGGCCGCGAATTGCCGCGCCAAGGCTTCCTCGGCCTCCGTTTTCATGAGCGTGACGATCATTTCGTCCCTTCAGGTCATCCAATGGGCAGTATGAAAGCGGGATGAGCTGACGGCTCAGGCCGCTTTCCCCGCAAAACCCGCATACCCGCTCTTCTCGAGTTCGAGCGCGAGTTCCTTGCCGCCGGTCTTCTGGATACGTCCGTGGGCCAGCACATGGACCTTGTCCGGCACGATAAAATCGAGAAGCCGCTGGTAGTGCGTGATGACCAGCATCGAGCGACCCGGCCCGCGCAGACGGTTGGCGCCATCGGCCACGATGCGAATGGCGTCGATATCGAGGCCGGAGTCGGTCTCGTCGAGCACGCACAGCGACGGATCGAGCATCGTCATCTGAAGCACTTCCATGCGCTTCTTCTCGCCGCCCGAGAAGCCGACATTCAACGGACGCTTCAGCATTTCGTCCGTCACCCCGAGTTCGGCAGCCTTGGCGCGGATGAGGCGAAGGAAGTCTGGCGTCGTCAGCTCGGCCTGCCCCCGCTTCTTCTTGAGGGAATTGAGCGCCGTGCGCAGGAACGTCATCGTCGCGACGCCGGGAATCTCGATCGGATACTGAAACGCGAGGAACACGCCCGCCGCCGCCCGCTCGTCAGGCTCCATCTCGAGGATCGATGTGCCGTTCCACAGGATGTCACCGCCCGTCACTTCGTAGCCGTCGCGCCCTGCGATCACATAGGCCAACGTCGACTTGCCTGAGCCGTTCGGCCCCATGATGGCATGGACTTCGCCATCGGGAACCGAAAGCGTGACCCCCTTGAGGATCTCTTTTCCATCTTCGGCGATACGGACTGTGAGGTCCTTGATCTCGAGCATCATCATCTCCTGTCGGGCTTGGACCGAGCCCTGACGTGGGCTCGGCTTGGCCGATTCTTGATGTCGGTTGCCCACGGGGCTCCGACGTGATCTGTTTGACAGCCGGCCTCCTCGTTGAAGGCCGGTTGCACTCATGGTCTCGTTTGCGACCCAGTCGCCTGGTTCGCGGAACTCCCGATCGGTCGGATCAGCCAGCCTGAAAAGCTTGGCCGAGCCCTACCACGGTCAGTTCCTGGTCGTCTGGAACTCCAGCTCGGACGTGTAGAGCACACCGAGCCAGTCACAGCTGTCGGGCGAGCGCTCCGCGAACTCGACGAGGAAGGCGCGACCCTGATCGAGGCTCTCGAGCACGGTCACCTGGGCGCCAGGCAGAAGCTTCAGGTCGACCCTCTTGTTGGACAAGGCATTGCGCCGCTGACACTCATCGGTGTCGATCTCCCGCAATAGCGTTGCGGTCTTCATGATCTCACCGAACCCAGCCGCGTCACTCATCGAACGTCTCCATCATCTGAGATCCCGGCCCGAATGACCGGCACCCCTCGTTTCACTCCCCACTCAAGACCGGGTTCACCCCGGTTCGACGCCCACGGGCGCGGTATGCGCCCGAAGCGTTGGGCTGACTTTCGGTCCGGCGTCGGGAGCCGGTCGTCGAAGGCCCGCCATTTGCGCGATCCGCCCGTTCAGGCGAACCAATCCACCATCACGCGACTGAGCCGCCGCGCCTGCAGGCCTGAGCCACGTCAGCCGACGCTGCCCTCGAGGCTGATGCCGATGAGCTTCTGCGTCTCCGCCATGAATTCCATCGGGAGTTGCTGCAGCACGTCGCGCACGAAGCCGTTGACGATGAGCGCCACCGCTTCTTCGTCGCTGAGCCCGCGCTGACGGCAGTAGAAGAGCTTGTCGTCCGAAATCTTGGACGTGGTTGCTTCGTGCTCGAAGTGGGCCGAGGAATTCTTGGCCTCGAGATAAGGCACGGTGTGCGCGCCGCAGCGATTGCCGATGAGCAGGCTGTCGCAATTTGTGAAATTGCGCGCATTGGTGGCCTTCCGGTGCGCTGATACGAGGCCGCGATATGTATTCTGCGAATGACCGGCCGCAATTCCCTTGGAGATGATGCGGCTCGACGTGTTGCGGCCAAGGTGGATCATCTTCGTGCCGCTGTCCACCTGCTGGCGGCCATTCGAGATGGCGATCGAGTAGAATTCGCCGCGACTGCCGTCACCACGCAGGATGCAACTCGGATACTTCCACGTGATCGCGGAGCCTGTTTCCACCTGTGTCCAGGAGATCTTCGAATTCCGCCCGCGGCAATCCCCGCGCTTGGTGACGAAGTTGTACACCCCGCCTTTGCCGTTCTTGTCACCCGGATACCAGTTCTGAACGGTCGAGTATTTGATTTCCGCGTCGTCGAGAGCGATCAGCTCGACGACGGCTGCATGGAGCTGGTTCTCGTCCCGCATCGGGGCCGTGCAGCCCTCGAGATAGGACACGTAGCTGCCCTTGTCGGCGATGATGAGTGTCCGCTCGAACTGCCCCGTGTTGCGCTCGTTGATGCGGAAGTATGTCGACAGTTCCATCGGGCAACGCACGCCCTCCGGGATGTAGACGAACGAGCCGTCCGAGAAGACTGCCGAGTTGAGCGCCGCATAATAGTTGTCAGACTGGGGAACCACGGAGCCCAGATACTTCCGTACCAGTTCGGGATGCTCCCGCATGGCTTCCGAGATCGAGCAGAAGATCACCCCGGCTTTGGCGAGTTCCTTGCGGAACGTGGTAACGACCGAGACGGAATCGAACACGGCGTCGACTGCAACCCGGCCCGCCATGCTCTGGTAGCCGTCGGCCTGGTCGAGCCCCGACGGCTCGCCCTGCTTCCGGACGCCCGCCAGGATTTCCTGTTCTTTCAGAGGGATGCCAAGCTTCGCGTAGGTCGCGAGCAGCTCCGGGTCGACCTCATCGAGCGACTTCGGCCCTTCGGTCGACTTCGGCGCCGAATAGTAGTGCAGGTCCTGGAAATCGATCTTCGGGTAGTCGACCTTGGCCCAGGTCGGTTCCGTCATGGCGAGCCACCGCTCGAAAGCATCGAGGCGCCAGGCGAGCATCCATTCGGGCTCGGACTTCTTCGCCGAGATGAAACGGACGATATCCTCGTTGAGGCCTTTCGGCGCCTTGACGCTCTCGATCGTCGTCTCGAACCCGTACTTGTACTTGTCCACATCCAGGGCGTGGACCTGCTCGACCGTCTCGCGTACCGCGGGCATTCGCCTCTCCTTGTGTGTCCGACTTCAGGCTGCGCGACGGCCTACGGCCGCCGTCGTGTGCCAAGCCCTCAGGAATGCTGTAATGTCGTCGGCGGTTGTGGTCCGTCCGACGCTGATGCGCAACGAAGCGCTCGCGACGCTGTCGTCGTAACCCATCGCCTGCAGAACCCGGCTTCGCACCACCTTGCCCGACGAGCATGCCGCGCCCGAGCTGATCGCAAAGCCCGCCAGATCGAAAGCCGCGACGAGCAACTCCGCTGGCTGCCCCGGAACGGCAACGCAAGTGGTGTTGGGAAGTCGCCGTGTCTCATGGCCCAGTACGACGAGAGACGGTGAAATGGATCGAAGGCCGGCTTCAAGTTGCTCCCGCATCCCGTCGAGATGCTCTTGCGCCGCCACCAACTCCGCCTTTGCGATGCGCGCCGCCGCGCCGAACCCGACGATGGCGGCCACGTTCTCCGTGCCAGCCCGCTGCCGTCGCTCCTGTCCACCACCTGCGAGCAGCGGCGAAAGGCCTTGTCCCGGCTTGCTGACGAGCGCGCCGATGCCCTTCGGCCCGCCGATCTTGTGCGCCGACAGGGTCACGAAGCTCGCGCCGAGTTCGGTAACGGAGAACGCAATGCGTCCAGCCGCCTGCACAGCATCGCAAAGCACGGGCACACCGCGCTCCGCCGCCATCCGGACGACATCCGCGACCGGCTGAACCACGCCCGTTTCGTTGTTGGCAAGCTGCAGCACCGCAAGCGTGCGGCCCCCGTCACGGAGGCGATCGAGCGCCGCGCCGAAAGCATCCATCGACACCAGGCCCGACCGCTCGGCCGGCACCACGACACGCTGAGCACCGCTGGCGTCGATCGCGGACAGAACGCTGTCGTGCTCGATGTCCGAGGCGATCACGGTGTCCCATCCGGACCGGATCACCCAGTTGTTGGCTTCCGTCGCGCCGCTCGTGAAGGCGACGTGCGTCGGCTCCGCGCCCACGAGCCGGGCGACGTCCGACCGCGCCTGTTCGATCATGTAACGCGCCCGTCGCCCTTCGGTGTGGATGGAGGACGGATTGCCGATCGCGTCGAGCGCCGCGATCATCACGTCGCGCGCTTCCGGCAAGATCGGCGCCGTCGCATTCCAATCGAGGTAGACGCGATGGGTCATCGCTGAGCCCCACGATCGACAGCCCCGGCCCACGCCGCTTCTCCCGCCGCGGGAAGTTGTCCGGGGATTCCCGTCAAGACGTCATTGAGGGTGGTCCGGCTGAGAAACGCCTCGATTTGACCGCCGAGCGCCTCCCAGAGATTGTGCGTCAGGCACCGCTCACCCTGCATGCACGTCTCGCCCGCGTGCCCCATGCAGCGGGTCATGCGGACGCCTTCCTCGACGGCGGCCATGATTTCGGAGATCGTTATGTCGGCAGGTGAACGGCCGAGCTTATAGCCGCCGCTGCGTCCGCGAGCGCTTTCGACGAGCCCCGCCTTGCGCAGCTGCTGGAAGATCTGCTCGAGATAAGCGACCGTGATCTTCTGCCGTTCGGAGATTTGCGACAAAGGCACCGACGTGTCGCCGCCCCGCAGTGCGAGGTCGGCCATGGCCATGACGGCATACCGTCCGCGTGTCGTAAGCTCCACAACGAAACTCCACTGATCGATCGCACGACGACAGGTGCGGGTGCAAACGAACGGACTGACGCACATGCGCACGCACAGACGCTGCCCGCAGGCGTGAAAGTGCTTGCAACACGCGCCGGACTGCGTGCAAAGAAACCCGGCCCGCAGGCTGGAGCCTGATCCCAGCCCATCCCGGCCGACCCGGCCCGGTATGTTGGAACCATTCCAGACTAGCTGGTATATGGAAATTCCGAGCGAGACAGTCAAGTATTTTCGGGAGGCAACGGCAAACGCATGCTCGTAGACCCCCGACGCCCGGTCGGGATGCGCGTGACGCTTGCGTCCGCCATCACCGTCCGACAGCAAGAGACGAACGCTTCAGATTAAGGTCGACCGATGCCCGAGATCATCATCAATGGCCCGGCGGGCCGCATCGAAGCCCGGTACCACCATGCCGGCCGCATCGACAGCCCGATCGCGCTGATGCTCCACCCGCATCCGCAGTTCGGCGGTACGATGAACAATCAGATCGTCTACAACATCTACTATGCGTTCGTGGAGCGGGGATTCTCCGTTCTGCGCTTCAACTTCCGTGGCGTCGGGCGAAGCCAGGGCTTCTTCGACAATGGTCCGGGCGAGCTCGCCGATGCGGCCTCGGCCCTCGATTGGCTCCAGCTCCAGAACCCGGATTCGCGGTCGTGCTGGATCTCGGGCGTATCGTTCGGCACCTGGATCGCCATGCAGCTCCTGATGCGTCGTCCCGAGATCGACGGCTTCATCTGCGTCGCGCCGCCGGCCAATCTCTACGACTTCAATTTCCTCGCCCCGTGTCCGTCATCCGGGCTTTTGATCAGCGGCGAGAAGGACAAGGTCGTGCCTTGGAACTCCGTGGCTGAGCTTTCGACCAAAACCAAGACCCAGAAGGGCATCAAGATCGAGCATGCGGTAATCGCCGGCGCCAACCATTTCTTCGCCGATCAGCTCGACGAGATGAAAGGTCTGGTGGGCGACTATGTGGACAAGCGCATGGTCGAGATCCTGGCCGCCAAGCAGGAGAAGGAGTGAGGCGCAGGCTCATCGGAGCCCCGGCCCGCCTTGCAAGACCGGCATCATCGGGCCCTCGGCCTCAAATCGATCATAACTGACCGCTAGGAGCCGCCCGGGAACAACGTCCGTCGCGGGGGATGATCGCGACGGCGAGCGTAGAGGTGGGACATGGCAACCGTGATCGCCGTGCACGGCACGTTTGCGCACAGCACCGCCGTCGACGGCGCGTCCGTATCGCTTGCCCCGGAACAGCTTCAATGGTGGCAACCGGGCAGCACATTCGATCGCGAACTCCGCGACATGGTGGCGGCCGTTCCCGGTATGGGCAGCGGCACGCTCTCCGTCGTTCCGTTCGAGTGGAGCGGCGAGAACAGCGAGATCGCCAGGCGCGACGCAGGCAAGAAACTCTACGGTGAACTCGCCGCGCTCGACGCGAAGGGTGAACCCTACTGCGTGATCGGCCACAGCCATGGCGGGTCCGTGATCAACTGGGCTCTCCTGGAGGCCGCGGCTCGAAAGCAGCGCCTCGACGGTCTGCAGCGCTGGATCACCGTCGGCACGCCGTTCGTCAGCATGAAGCGGGAACCGCTTCTGTTCCAGCGGCTGGATCTTTCCAGGAAGGTCGTGTTTGTCGCCTCGATGATGCTGATCCTGATGTTCCTCGTCTATATCGGCGCCGAGCTGCTGTCGGGACGGCGGATGCTGTTCGGAGCGATGTTCCCGGCCGTACTCGTTGTGACCGGCGTCATGATGAGCCTGCCCGTGATCGTATTCTATGCGCTCCTGAAGTACCTGGACGGGCGGTCGCTGCTGCACTACCGAAAACACGTCCGCGAACGCGCCGAATCCGCCTTCGCCAAGCGCTGGCTGTCCCTGACGCACACCGATGACGAAGCGGTCCAGGGGTTGGCCTTCCTGCCGGGTGCGAAGCTCTCGTTCTTCGACAAGCACTTCGCTGTCTCCGCGATCACGACGATCTCGGTTTTCGCGGTGCCGCTTCTCTACCTCGCGATTCTCACCTCGCCGACCCTGATGCTCGGCATCGGCGACTGGCTGAAGTCTGGCGTCTACGACAGCCAGCCGCATATCGAGGCCGAGGAAGCGCTCCGCTCAGCCCGCGAGCAGTTGCGTGCGGCCCGCCGGGATCGCAGCGGGATCGGTGGCGCAGTAATCGATCGCCGCGCCCTGTGGCGGGAGTTCCGCGAGATGCGCGAGCGGCTTGCCGAGCGCTACCCCGATCTCCGCGCGGCCGAAAGGTCGCTGCGCTTCAAGCAGCGCTTCTTCGAGCAGGACGGCGTCCCTTGCGAGGGAGGGCGACTGTGTGGAGCGGGCCGTGACCTCCGCATCAACAGCGGCTTGCTTCTCCATCTCGTGACGGACGAGCTGTCGTCCGCAATTGGTGGCGAAGAGAGCGAGAACCGCTCGCGCCAGAAGATTATGGAACTGCTCATTTCGGCCGTGGTCGTGCCGCTGATCTTTGGCGCCCTCGCGCTTGCACTAATGCTCCTGATCAGGACCCTGGCCCATGGCATCAGCACAGCGACCAGCCACGCGCTGAACTCCATCACCAACGCCGAAGTGAAGCGCGCCGCATTCGGCAACGACACGGAAGGCGAGATCGCCATGGGCGCCGTCGACCGGCCCACCTGGATATCCGAGTCGCCACCAAGGCTGCCGTCCGGGCTGAGCGCGCTGGTCACCGACTACAGCAATGGCATCGCCACGAAGTCGCTGGCCAAGTTCCGAAGCGCCATCGGCCAGCTTGCTTCCGCCGAGCCGAAGCATACGGCCGACAGCGCCATCACCACGTATTTCACCTGGAAGGAACTCGTCCACGCGTCGTATTTCGACGTCCCCGTGTTCCGCAAGCTCGTGGCCATCAGTCTGTCCCGATGCACCGGATTTGGGGCAACTCCGGGCTTCGAGCGCGATGCCGATTATCGTCGCGCGGCCCAGTGGCTTTCGGAGATCGAAGGCGCACCGGGCACACCCGCCCCCCCCGCCGCGGCACCGCCCTCCGACGAGGACAAGGCCGCAGTCGCCGCCGTCATTGCGTCGACGGTGAAGCAGGAGCCATGAAGCAGCCGCAGATCCGCCGGGACAGGCTGCGATCTCAGCGGCCCGGCGGGACGAAGGCCGCGCTGGTGCCACCATCGACCGGAATGACGGCTCCCGTGACGTAGCGCGACTCCGGCGACAACAGGAACGCGATCACGGATGCGACGTCGTCCGGCTCGGCGATGCGCCCGAGGGGCGATGTGCCACTCGTCTTGTAGCGGGTGTTCGCGCCGGCTGTCATGAAAGGTCGCACCATCGGCGTATCGACGGTTGCCGGCGCGACCGCGTTGATGAGCACGCCGGCTGCGGCGGCTTCGACGGCCCAGACCTTGGTCAGCGCGATCACGGCTGCCTTGGTCGCCGCATAGGCGCCACTCTCGACCTTGTGCCGAAACCCGGCGATCGACGCGAGAAACACGGCGCGTGCGAGATCGCCATTCCGCCCCGCCACCTCGAGCAGCGGCATGGCATGCTTTGCCGTGAGCCACAGCCCGCGCACATTGACTGCGAAGACGTCGTCGAAGTCCTCGACCGGCATCGTGCTGAGTGGCCCTGTCCGCAGGACGCCGGCCGAGGCGACAAGGCCGTTGAGTACGCCTTCGCGCGCGGCGATGTCGGCAAAAGCGGCAGAGATGCCATCCGCCGAAGCGACGTCTGCGGTCACCGTCCGGATCCGCGAAGCGGCCGCATCGCAGTCCCGCTTGAGCGCATCCAACCCGTCTGCTGCGCGATCGATGGCGATCACCGTCCAGCCATCCCTGGCGAGACGCAATGCGCTGCCTCGCCCGATACCCGACGCGGCGCCTGTCACGGCAACGACGTTCGACATGCGCTGACCTGCCCGTTGATTGACGGCCTCTGATGCGGGAAGTCGAGCCTCCGGAGGCCATCGCTGTCAAGGTGTCGGCGCGGGAGGCAGAGTCATTTTGTCCGGGGGGCACGTCGGCAACGTGCGGTTCGATCGGCAATCGGCTACAGTTTCGCCGCGAACACCGCTTAGCTCTCGCGACACGACAGAGTGGCGGGTCAGCACGGGGATTCCGAGGGGAGATGGCTCAGACTATGGCAGAGGAAGGCGCCCGCGTGCCGATGTCGCCGGGACTCCAGGCGACGCTGCTGCGAGCGCGCGAATATGCCGCCAGTCAGACCCATGCGTTCGTCACGCTGGAGCACCTTCTGCTCGCCCTGACCGAGGACGCAGATGCGGCGCAGGTTCTCGAAGCTTGCACCGTCGACCTGGCGCGCCTGCGCCACGACGTGGCGGGCCACCTGGGTAGCCAGACCGAGCGTGCAGCACCGGGCACGCCCGGTGCGCCGGCGATCTCTCCCGCACTGACGCAGGTCCTGAAGTACGCGACGCTAGCCGCACAGCAGGGCCGGCGCACGAGCATCGATGGCGCGATCGTGCTCGCCGCGCTCGTCGGAGACGGCCGCAGCATGGCTGCAAGCTTTCTCAAGGCACAGGGCCTCACGTTCGACGCGGCCATCCGCGCCTTGCGCGAGGCCGCCGCTGGACCGGTTGCGGCCCCGCCTCAGCAAGCGGCGTCCCCCAAGTTCGACGAGATGCCGCCGATCGACAGGCAGCCGGTTGCCATGGCCGGCGATCCGTCTGCGCTCGATCCGCAAGACGCTCACGCCGGGACGACCGCGCAGGCGGAACAGATTCTGGCTCGCGCCCGTGAGCGTATCGAAAATCGCAGTCTCCGAACGGAACCCGGCGTTCGTCCGTCAGGCATCGCCAATCGCCCATCGGCGGAGGCGGCACCGGTTGCAGGCCAGCAGCCGACCGGAAATTGGCCCCCACCGGATGCATCACCGTTGCCGAGCATCCGGCAACCTTTGCCTGATCACCGTCCGGAGGAGCCGATTGCGTCAAACGTGCCGGAACCCGCAGCGTCGGGGCCGCGGCACGGCGAGCCTCCTCGGCCCCATGTGAACGGCGATGCATCGCCTGTCATGTCTCATTCTGACATGGCCCCGAGGTCCGGGATCGCCAGCCAGAAAACACCGCCGAGTCAGGCCCATCAGTCCCCCCTCTCGAGTCCCGGGGCGCACCCGCCGCACGAGCCGTCGGCCCATCCCCCCCAGCGTCCGTCCGCACCGGCGCCTCGGACACAGGGCGCACCACCACCGCTGTCGTTGGGAAGGCCACAGTCGCCACCACTCCCCCCGCGTATGCCCGCACCGGCGCAGCAGCCGACGGTCGAGCGCACGCAAGAGCCGACCCGCCCCCCATGGCCGGAGCCCACGGCTCTGCCATTCGGCGCGCCCTCGCCGCCACCTCAGTCCAATCCGCCTGCATCCTGGCGACCGCGCAACGAAGCGCCGATGCCCCCGCCGTCTTTCGGGAATGTGCCCCCGTCCGCATATCCTCCGGCATCTGGTGCCCCGTATGCTCCCGATACCGACCGTTACCCGCAACGCCCGCCGCAGGCGGCGGTCGACAACTCGCAAATCTCACATTCGATTCCAGCCCGCTTGCGCCAAGGCCGCCCTCAAGTGGTGGAGATCCGGATCGAGCGGCCCCCACTGACCGACACCGGATCATCGGCCCGCCCCCACGCGATGCGCGCCGAGATCGTCGCCGCGCGCGCCATATCCGTTCGGCTCCGGTCCGGTTCGGGCCGGTTCTCGATCGAGGCCCTGTCTCCCGAGACGCAATGGGACCAGAACGGCGCCCCCGGATCGGCGCGGCTCGCCAGTGAAGCTGCGGTTTGGAGGTTCTCCGTCACGCCATTGCAGGCGGGGACGCGGACGCTCAACCTTTCGGTCGCGGCTCGAACCCTGGGCGCCGACGGCGTGCTGGCCGAAACCCAACTTCCTGATCAGGCGTACGAGGTGCGGGTGTCCACCGAGTACGTCCGGAAGCTCACGCGGGTCGCTCAGTTCATCGCCGCAGCCTTGGCCGGCGCCAGCGTGCTGAAGGTGCTCGAGACATTGCTCCGCGTCGATCTGCTGTGGTTCTTGCGCTGAGGCCGCCCGCGCCGACGGAGCCTGACCCTGCCACGTGGCGAGCGTCACACCCGGTAGCCAGCGCCGCCCGGCCTTGCTAGCGTCCTCGCCGAGCCGAAGCGCCCGAGAGCGCCGGCCTTAGCCGAGGAGACGATCCATGATCCACGTCATCGCCATCATTACCGCCAAGCCGGGCATGCGCGACGCCGTCCTGAAGGAATTCCGCGCCAACATGCCGGCAGTTCATGCCGAGAAGGGCTGCATCGAATACGGCCCGGCGATCGACGCCGAGGGCATGGGCGCCATCCAGACCGCGTTCGGGGCTGATACCTTTGTCGTCATCGAGAAGTGGGCGACCATGGACGACCTGAAGGCCCATGGCGCGGCACCACACATGAAGACCTATGCCGGCAAGGTGAAGGACATGCTGGCCAACCGCGTCATTCACGTCCTCACGCCGGCCTCCTGAGGCGGCTGACGCCATGATCGTCGGTACTGCCGGCCACATCGACCACGGCAAGACGCTGCTCGTCAAAGCCCTGACCGGGGTCGACTGTGATCGCCTGAAGGAGGAGAAGGCTCGCGGCATCACGATCGAGCTCGGCTTCGCCTATCAGGCGTTGCCGGGTGGCGGCACGCTCGGGTTCGTCGATGTGCCCGGGCACGAACGCTTCGTGCACACCATGCTGGCGGGCGCGGCCTCGATCGACTTCGTGATGCTGGTCGTGGCCGCCGACGACGGCGTCATGCCCCAGACCCGCGAGCATCTCCAGATCCTCGATCTGCTCGGCCTCGGCGAAGGCCTGATCGTCATCAACAAATGCGATCTGGTCGATGCAGCGCGCCGCGCCGAGGTCGCATCCGAGATCCGTGCAGCCCTCGCAGGAACCTGTCTGGCGGCCGCAGACATCCTGGAAGTTTCGGCAGCCACCGGCGACGGTGTCGACGCGCTTCGCGAACGACTGGTCGAAGAAGCCGAGAGCCGACCGGAGCGCGCGCGGCGTGGGGCCTTCCGCATGGCGATCGACCGCGCCTTCACGGTCGCGGGAGCCGGGACGGTCGTGACCGGTGTCGTCGTATCCGGGGCCGTCGCACTCGGCGAGACCGTCCTCGCGCACCCGTCGGGCGCCACGGCTCGCGTGCGCCAGATCCATGCCCTGGGAAAACCGGCCGAGCGTGGCCTCTCCGGCGAGCGCGTCGCGCTCAACCTTGCCGGCATCGATCGCAATGTCCTTCAGCGCGGCAACTGGCTGACGGCCGAAGGCCAACGCCTGACGAGCCGCCGCTTCGACGCTCGCCTTCGCCTGCTCGCAAGCGAACCCCGCCCGCTCCGCACCTGGACACCCGTCCACCTCCACGTCGCGACGAGCAGCGTCGAAGCCCGCGTCGTCGTGCTCGACGGGGAAGCGCTGGCACCGGGGACCGAGGCGCTCGTCCAGATCGTGATCGACGAGGCGCTCCCCGTTCGCACCGCCGACCGCATCGTCTTGCGCGATGCCGCTGCCGAACGCACGATCGGCGGCGGTGCGATCATCGATCCGGCAGCACCCCAGCGGTTCCGCCGCACGCCCGAGCGGCTGGAGCTGCTCCACGCGCTCGACGTGCCCGATGCGACCACCGCCCTCGTCGATCTCCTGAGCCTCGCGCCGGGCCTCGTCGACGTCACCGCGCTCGTCGAGAGCCGCGGCCTCTCGACCACCGAGCAGGAGGAGCTGGCAGCCGATGCGAAGGCGACGTTCGTCGAAAGCGACGGCCGACGCTATGCAGCCGATCCCGATACGCTCGATCGCTGGAGTACGGCCATCGAGGCGCATCTGGCGACCTTCCACGCCGCGAGTCCGGAGCGGCCCGGCATGGCCGAGGACAAGCTCCGCCTTCTGTTCGTGCCGCGCCTGCCGAGACCTGCCTTCCGGGCTGCCCTGCTGATGTTGGCGCTGCGCGAGCGCGTGGTCGTCCAGGGCGGGCTCGTCCGCCTCGCCAGCCATTCGTCGAGCCTCGGAGCGGCCGATCAGAAGCTCTGGGAGCGATTTGAGAAAGCGCTCGACGGCGAGGGACGCTATCGACCGCCGCAGGTTCGCGAATTGGCGGAGTTGACGGGCCAGCCGATCACCACCGTTCGCAAACTCATGAAGACGATGGCGCGCCTCGGCGCCGTCGTGGAGGTAGCGACGGACCGCTTCTTCCTCCGTCCGGCGCTCGTCGAACTCGGCCACATGGCCGGCGATCTCGCCGCCGCCAGCGAAACTCGTACCTTTTCCGCCGCCGAGTTTCGCGACCGCGCCGGCTCTGGCCGCAACGTCGGCATCCAGATCCTGGAGCACTTCGACCGACGCGGCCTGACGCTGCGCCAGGGCGACGTGCGAAAGGTCGTCAAGGACCCCGCTGTGGTGTTCGGCGACCGGCTGGGCTGAGGCACTCTTCGTCACCTGGCGGGGACGTTTTGAAAAAAAACGCGTCATACGAATAAAACGAATAGACGACAACCCAACACCCTCTTATGAGATGCGCCCGTGAATGACGGGGCGGACATCTGCTCGTGTCGTCTTCGAGAGGGTAACTGGATGCTTCTGGTGCCGACGTATGTCGCGCAAAGTCCGATTGCGGGTTTCGGACTTTACGCAGCCGAGCCGATCCCGGCCGGAACCGTGTGGTGGAAGTTCGTCGAGGGTTTCGACAAGGTGCTGACACCGGCGGAGGTGGAAGCGCTCCCACCTCTGGCAAAGCAGCACGTCACCACATACGCCTATCTTTGGAAGGGCTGCTGGATCCACTGTGCGGACCACGCGATCTTCACCAACCACTCCGACCACCCCAACTCCTACGGCGTTTATCCGAACGCCGACGTGTTCGGCTGGTCGGTCGCCAAGCGCGACATCGCGCGCGGCGAAGAGATCACCGAGGACTACCGCACCTTCTGTGACGATTGGCAGAGCTACCCGTTCCTTGTGCATCTGACCAACGGAGCAGCGCCTGTCCAGATCGGCGTTACGGTCTGATCGACGGTTTTTGTCAGCGGCGGGGGAAACCTCGCCGTTGCCGTGATTGAAGTCTGCGTTGCCCGGCACAGTGCAAAGCCGAGGGCAGCCAGCGTGTTATTTACGTTCGTTTCTACCTGTGGTGGCCTGCCGCAAAATGACGGAGCGGCCCGATTGGGCCGCCCCGCAAAGATGTTTTCATGTGTTTGAGCCGGCGCCCGGGGCGATTGATCAGCAGCGCTCGCCGTGCGCCTTGTGCACGGGCCGTACGAACGAGTGGCCGTGCTTCACGATGACCCGCTCCGCGACGTACTCGATGACCGGCTTGTGGTAGATCTTCTCGATCGAGGCAGGCTTGGCGACGTACCTCTCGACACGGGTCTCGTAGACCGGCTGGTGATAGATCTTGTGGGCCTTGGCCGGCGTCACGAGCACCCGGAAGGCTTCGGTCTTGAAGACGGCGGGGATCGTCTCGACGGTCTGCTTGCCCGGCTCCACCAGCTTCTGCGACGCTTGCGTCACGTACTTCTGATGTCCGTAGCCATCCGACACCTTCGTGGCGACTTTCTCGGTCTCGTAGACCGCCGACGTCGTGCGAACCACCTTCCGCTCCGGCTCGACCTGCACCTGTCGGGTCCGCTCCTCGTACACCGCCGGCTCGATCCGCTCTTCCCAGCGACCGGGAGTCACGAGGAACTTCACTTCGCGCTCGGCATAGACGGCTGCGATCTGCCGCTCTTCCCAGCGACCGGCAACCTTCTCGACGGCCCGGCGGACCGTACCGTAGACGTCGGGAGCCTTCACCGTCTCGTAGCAGACATGAGCCTGGTGGCCGTGGCCGGCGTGCTTATGGCCATGCTGGTGGCCGTAACCCTGGGCCTGATGCCGACCGTGGCCGTACCGATGAGACTGATGCTGGCCATGGCCATGGGCCTGGACGTGATGCTTGCCGTGGCCGTGGCCGTGGCCCTGTGCCGAAGCACCTCCGACCAGCGCCGCCGTTGCGATCAGAACACCGCCGACCGCGGCCATCGTCTTGTTGATCGACATCTCGTCTCTCCTGCGGGTTCTCGGGTTTGGCGCCTCGCGCCGTCTGATGGGTTATTTATAATACCGATCGTTTCGTTTTGTAAATAGCACCGTTCAATTTGACGATCACGAGTTCGTAAGGGTGGCGATCGTCATGTTCAGAGGCGTCCTCCAGGCGCACGGATCGTGCAGAAACGAAAACGGGCGCCCCGCTGACCGTGGGGCGCCCGCTGCTCTGGTGTGCCGTCTCAAATCTGCTGATCACACCGAACGGCTCAGCCGCCGGGGGTGTGCCATCGAGGTTCAGTAGACGACGACACTCCGGATGCTCTCGCCGGCGTGCATCAGATCGAAGCCCTTGTTGATGTCGGCGAGCGGCATGGTGTGGGTGATCATCGGATCGATCTGGATCTTCCCGTCCATGTACCAGTCGACGATCTTCGGCACGTCCGTCCGACCCCGCGCCCCGCCGAACGCGGTGCCCTTCCAGGTCCGTCCCGTGACGAGTTGGAACGGCCGCGTCTTGATCTCCTGACCCGCCCCGGCGACACCGATGATGATGCTCTCGCCCCAGCCGCGATGACAGGCCTCGAGCGCTGTCCGCATGACCTCGACGTTGCCCGTGCAGTCGAACGTATAGTCGGCGCCACCGATCTGGTCGGCGCCCCGCTTGGTCATGTTGACGAGGTGCGCGACGAGGTCCTTGCCGGCGTCCTTCGGGTTGACGAAGTGGGTCATCCCGAACTTCCGCCCCCATGCCTCCTTGGCCGGATTGAGATCGACGCCGATGATCATGTCGGCCCCGACCAGCCGCAGGCCCTGGATCACGTTGAGCCCGATGCCGCCGAGGCCGAAAACCACGGCAGTGCATCCCGGACCGGCCTTGGCGGTGTTGATCACGGCGCCGACGCCCGTCGTCACGCCGCACCCGATGTAGCAGATCTTGTCGAAGGGCGCGTCCTGGCGGACCTTCGCAACCGCGATCTCCGGCAGCACGGTGAAATTCGAGAACGTCGAGCAGCCCATGTAGTGGAACACCGGCTTGCCGTCGATCTTGAAGCGGGACGATCCGTCCGGCATCAGCCCTTGCCCCTGGGTCGACCGGATCGCCGTGCACAGGTTCGTCTTCCGGCTGAGGCACGACGGGCACGACCGGCACTCCGGCGTATAGAGCGGGATCACGTGATCGCCCTTCTTCACCGACGTCACGCCCGGCCCGACATCGACGACGACCCCCGCCCCCTCATGCCCGAGAATGGCTGGAAACAGTCCTTCGGGATCGGCGCCCGACAGTGTGAATTCGTCCGTGTGGCAGATGCCGGTGGCCTTGATCTCCACCAGAACCTCGCCGGCCTTGGGCCCGTCGAGCTCAACGTCGACGATCTCGAGGGGCTTGGCCTTTTCGAACGCGACGGCCGCGCGGGTCTTCATGGGTCTCTCCTGGCAATGATGGGAAGGCTGTTTCGCCGCCACTATTGCAGCGTTCGACCGCGCCGAAAACTGGAGACCGAAGCTTTCGCGCCGCTCAGTCGCCGGCGAACACCTGCCGCGTCCAGGCCGCGGGGGCCGTGGTTGGGGACGGCGCGACCGACGAGCTGGTGATCGCCCCCGGAACTGGCCGACCCTTCACCGATCCGCCGCCGGTGCGATCCGCGATGAGAGGCCGACTGCCGCAGGCCGACGCGATGCGCGCATTGAGCACCGCTGGCGGCTCAGGCGCGCCTTGCCACCCGGCACAGAGCGCCCCGATCGGGCCACCGTCCGCGTGAGCGTCGGGCGCACAGTAAAGCCCTGCCCCGTCGGCTCGCGGGGCAAACCGGACGCCCTTGGCACCGGCCGATGGTGCATCCAGCGCTGTCGCCAGGTGATTGAGAACATGCACACGCTCGGTCGCCTGCCGAGCCGGCATCCGTCGCGCGATCCAGTGCATGTCGGTCAGCGGTATGGCCTCGATGGCGCGCACGCGGAAACGCCCCGTCGCATCCTCGAGGAGATGCAGCTTGGCCATCAGGCCGTAGTCCTGGCACATGCCGAAAGCGCTCATGTTCTGCATGCCGGGATGCAGCAGGTTGCCGAGCCCGTAGAAGATGACGCGCCCGTCGACGATCTCGACGCCCTGCACCACGTGCGCATGGTGCCCGACGACGACGTCAGCCGCGCCGGTCAGTACCACCTGTTCGCGCAGGATCTCGATGGCGTCCCGCTCGACGGTGACGCTGCGCTCGATCCCTTGATGGACCGACAGGAGGCGCACATCCGCGGTTGCCGAACGCAGCCGCGTGACGACATGCGCCACGTCCTCGGGCGACCGCCAGGCCATGAGGCCCGGCCGCTGAGGCCCCGCACGACCGCCGCTGTCGATCCCGAGCGCCGAGAAGGCGAGCGTCGCTCCCTTGACCTGCACGAGCTGCGGCCGCGACGCCGCCTCGCGATCCCCCCCGACCCCGGCATGAGCCAGAAGCCCGCCGCGCTGCTTCAGACCATCGAGATGCCGCACCGTCTCCGTGACGCCCGCGACCCCATAATCGATGGCGTGATTGTTGGCCGTCGACAGCAGGTTGAACCCGAGCCCGACGAGATGCGCTGCCCCGTTGGGGTGTGTCCTGAAATTGAACGCCTTGTCGGCTGGGACGATGTCGTTCCGCCCGGTCACCACCGTCTCGAGATTGGCAAAGTTGAGGTCGCCGTCGATGAGCGGGGCTAGCCCGGCGGTGATCGCTGCCCAGGTCCGGAATTCGCCATGCCGGAAGGCGCCGTCCGCCCTGACCGGCGCCGAGTGGGCGCCGAGGCCGAGATCGCCCCCGACCACGACCGTGAAAGAGCGGCGCGCGCGCGGGCCGTCCGGGACCTCGCGCGGCGGCTCGTGCTTGACGAGGGTGTCGCCATCCGTCAGCGACAGATGATCGAGCAGTGCGAGGCGCTCGCTCTCGCTGGCTCGAACGGCGGTGCCCTCGAGGCTCACGAGGAGCCCGACGGCCAAAGAGATGGCATGCAATACGCGGGACAACGCACCCTCACTCCTGACGCCGCAAGAACTTAGGGCCGCAAGCCGCCCCGAACCAGACCAGACGTGCGGACGGCGATGCCGTTAAGTTAAGGTGGTGGCATACGGGCCACTCCGATTGTGGGGGAACGCAACCCTCGCTACCTTGGGCGAAGACATACCGGTCCGACCTGGGAGTGCGAGATGAACGAGTTGCCGATCGTCGACATGAATGGCGTCCGAGACGGTTCCGCCGCGAGCATCGCGCGGGCGGCGGCCGAGATCCACAAGGCCTTCACGACGGTCGGCTTCCTCTACATCGCCAACCATGGCCTGCCGACCGAGGTAGTGGACGACGCTCTGGCCGAAGCCAAGGGCTTCTTCCATCAGCCGGTCGAGAAGAAGCGCGAGGTCGCGATCAACAAGCGCCATCGCGGCTTCAACGCGCTCGGCGATGCGCTGATGTACGAGGCGACGAAGCCCGACTACAAGGAGTTCTACACGATGGGTCTGGAGTTGCCGGAGGATGACCCCGACGTGGTCGCCGGCGAGCCGTTGCGCGGACCGAACAACTGGCCCTCTGACCGGCCCGGGCTTCGGCGCGCCATGACCACCTACTATGAGGAGATCGGCCGTTGCGGTGCCGATCTGCTGACCTGCGTCGCCGTCTCGCTCGGCCTCGCCCCGGATTTCTTCCGCAGCCATTACCAGAAGCGCCTGCAACGCACCCAGATCATCTACTATCCGCCACACCCGGCGGGCGCGACAACCGACCAGTTCGGCCTCGCCCCCCATACCGATTTCGGCTGCATCACCCTCCTCTGGCAGGACAGCAACGGCGGGCTCGAGGTGCTCGAACGCCAATCGAAATCGTGGATCGCCGCCACGCCGATCCCTGGCACGCTGGTGGTTAATGTCGGCGATCTGCTCGCCCGCTGGACCAATGATCGCTACGCCTCGACCCCGCATCGCGTGATCAACAAGTCCGGTCGCGAGCGCTTTTCGATCGCCACCTTCTACGACCCCGACTTCAAGGCGGTCGTCGACCCGCGCCAGCTCGGTGCGTCCCAGGCGGACTGCAAGTACGAGCCGACGACATCCGGCGCCCACATCCTCGGCCGCATCGAGCGATCGTTCGGCTACCGGAAATCCCTTCAGGGTACGGCGAGCTGACGAAGCCTGCGGTTTCCGCCGACCTGACCTGCGGAAGAATCCGGCTGCACGGATGACGGTTTGATGTCAGCCTGCGGCCCAGGAAAGGGCGGTCGTGGTGTGCGAGAGGGCCTCGAGGCCTCGAGACGACCGGCGGAAGCGCTGAACGCATGAACGAACCGGGCGCGAGCCGCGGCGGGCTGCTGAGCCTGACGGGCCGGCAGTGGCTGATCCTCCTGATGGTCCAGTTGTCGAACTTGCTGTTCGGCATGACAATTACGCTCGCCAATCTCGTTCTCCCGCAGGTTCGCGGCACTTTTTCCGCGACCCAGGACGAGATCGCCTGGGTCGTCACGCTCAATCTCGTCGCCACGGCCGTCGCCACGCCGATCACCGGTTGGATGGCGAGCCGAGTCGGCTGGCGGAACATGATGTTCTTCACGGTGCTCGGTTTCACCGTGTCGTCCTTCCTGTGCGGCATCGCGACGAGCCTCGAAACCCTCGTCGTCGCGCGTATCGCGCAAGGCGCGTTCGGCGCCCCGATCATGCCCATGGGCCAGGCGATCCTGCTGGCGACATTCCCGCCCCACCTCCAGCCTATGGCGCTCGTCATGTGGGGCATCGGCGCCGTGTTCGGCCCGGTGTTGGGGCCGATCCTGGGCGCGATGGCGACCGAGGCGTGGAACTGGCGGGCCGCCTTTTTCATGATCGTGCCACCCGGGATTGCCGCCCTGGTGACGATCTGGATCGCCCTCGCCGACTACACCGAGCGAAAGCCCGTTCGGCTCGACTGGCTGGGGTTCATCGCACTGTCCGTGGCGCTGATCTGTGCCCAGCTCATCTGTGATCGAGGCCAGCGGCTGGACTGGTTCGATTCCGGCCAGATCACGACCTTCGCGTTCGTCGGCCTGCTCGCGCTGTGGATCTTCGTCGTCCACTGCCTGACGGCCAAGGAACCGTTTCTCAGTCCGAACCTCCTGCGGGATCGAAACTACAGCGTAGGCCTCTTGATCGCCTTCGTCATGGGAATGCTGAGCTTCACCAGTCTCGTGTTGTTTCCGAGCCTCCTTCACGACCTGAGAGGCTTTCCGGACACCGTCATCGGCACCCTCATCGCAGCCCGCGGGCTGGGCAATTGGGCCGCGTTCTTCTTCATTGCCTGGCTCACGCGCGTCGCGCCCCGCTTCGCGATCGCGGCTGGCCTCGCCATTCAGGGAGGAGCGTCGTGGTGGATGGCCCAGTTCGACATCAACGTGACCCAGAGCGCCATCTTCTGGAGTCACTTTCTCGTCGGCCTCGGCCAGAGCGTGACCTTCACGCCCATGACGGTCATGGCCTTCGCGACCCTGCCGCGGCACCAGATCACCGAAGGCTCGGCCGTCTTCACGCTGATGCGCAACTTCGGCTCGAGCCTGTTCATATCGATGGCGGTTCTGGTTCTCGTGCGCTCGACGTCGGTCAGCTACTCCGAGATGATGGAATTCATCTCGCCCTATCGGATCGCCCTGGGCATCTATGGCCTTCCCGCGCCCTGGGATCACGAGACGAACACGGGGCTCGCGCGGCTGTCCCGTGAGGTTTACCGCCAGTCGGCGATGATCGGATACGTGAACGCGTTCTACCTTATGGCGATTACCGGCTTCATCTCGGTGCCACTCGCCTGCTTCATGCGCGCTAAAGCGCCCGCGCGTTGAGGGCGACGGTTGCTGGATGCGGCGTCAGCCGCCCGTCGCGGCCGGCGCCACCGCCGTCGGCCGCGTTGCACCGATCGCGCTGAGCCGACCGTCCGCTGCCAGCTGCCGCGCGATGGTCTCGGCGACCAGCCGGTTGGCCCGCGCATTCCAGTGCCAGTCGTAGGGGTATTCGAACCGCTCCCCATGCCGGGCGTAGTCCTCGGCGAACACGTCCTGCAGATCGATGAAGGCCAACCCGAGCTCGCCGGTCAGGTCGCGCGCCAGACGGTTGAGTTGTGACACCGCGTACGCCTCGACCGGTCGGCGGTCATAGATCGCCTCCCTCACACCATCCATGACGAACAGAAGCTTGAAGCCGTCGGCCTCGGCGAGCCGCTTCATCTCGGCCAGCACATGACGCGCGGCAAACCGGTTGCTTGCCTCGTCGCCGATCTTGCGGATGTCGACCGCCGACGAGATGAACTCCGGCGACCAGTCTTCGTTGCCGCGCCAGTAGATGCGGCTGATCAGGCTCTTGAAACGGAGGTAGGCGTTGGTTTCGTAGTAGAGGTAGCGGAAGGTCGCCGACCCCCTCAGGACATCCGAAAGGCCGGGCCGGAAATCGGCGGGCGCAATCTCGATGGCGCGGCCGTTGGCATCCCGCCCGATCTTCATGAAGCTCGACGCATAGCGCGTCTGGATGAACCGCCAGCTCTCGTCGAAATCGTTGTGAATGAGCGGGATGACGACGATGTCCGGACGGTAGGCACGAACCTCGCGCCGCAGCATGTGCAGGTACTGCGAGAGCGGCGCGCCATCCATCCCGAAGCGATAGACCTCGGTCGGTTGCCCCCGTCCACGGAGAAGGGATTGCAGGACATCCGGAAAGCCGTCCTGGGTGTCGACGAAGGCACCGTGGACATAGCTATCGCCGATGACCGCGATCCGCCCTACCCCGGCCGCTCGGGCCATCTCATACCGAGGGATCGTCGAATTCCAGCCGTCCGCGTTGATCGAGACCCGGCTCTCGCGCCCGTCCGGATGCCGGAACGTCGCTTCCGTACCCGGCTGGTACCGCACGACGCCGTCGATGGTGACGTTCGGGAGAAGATCGTCAGGCGGCAGGATGAGCCGAAATACGACGAACTCGAGCACGAGGAAGCACATAACCAGAGAACCCGCGCTGAGCATCAGGTTCTGGACGAGTTGCTTCATTCTGGAACGCATGGCGATTGAAGATCCGCTTTGGGTCGTCTGACGACCGACCCTCCGCAATCCCCATGCCGCAGCCATCCGCCCGACATCTCACTAAGCCGTGATCCCTGATGGCAAGCCCGCCGTCACCTCGCATGCCACGAGCCGGCCCCCCCCCCCCCCCATGGAAAGCTCTCCTCGCGCGACGGTCAGCCCCTGTTCGGAGGCGCCGTCGCGGCGCATCGATCAGAACGGGATTTCGTCGTCGATCTTCTTGTCGAAGGGCTTGCCGCCGCCCCCGCCACCGCCCGACTTCGGGCCCGACGAGCGACCGCCGCGCCCACCGCCGCTCTCGCCACCTCCGTAGCCGCCACCCGACGATCCGCCGCCGAAGCTGTCGTCCGGCCCGCTATCGCCGTAGTCGGCACCACCGGCATCCTGCATGCCACCGCCCATGCCGCTGCGGCCATCGAGCATGGTGAGAACGCTGTTGAACCCCTGCAGGACGATCTCGGTCGAGTACCGGTCCTGGCCCTGCTGATCCTGCCATTTCCGGGTCTGGAGCTGCCCCTCGATATAGAGCTTTGCCCCCTTCTTCACGTACTGCTCGACGACCTTGCAAAGACCTTCGTTGAAGACGACGACGCGATGCCACTCCGTCCGCTCGCGCTTCTCGCCCGAATTCTTGTCCCGCCACGTCTCGCTGGTCGCGACACGGAGATTGGCGATCGGCCTGCCGTCCTGAGTGCGCCGGATTTCCGGATCGGCGCCGAGATTTCCGACCAGGATCACCTTGTTGACCGAACCAGCCATCTCGCTCTCCTCATGTTTCTGCGGGTTGTGCGCCTGCGGGGTTCACCGCGGCTCCCATGACCCCGAACCGGCCACGCGAGCGTTCACCGAAATCCCGTCGTCGACACCTCGATACTCCCCGAGCGTCGCGGCCGCACCTTCGGCGTCGTTCGACGGGGCGCTTGTCCACCGAATTCGAGTTGCACCTGCCCGCAGCCCTAATGTTCTATTTATGTTCTATGCAATTGTCAAGCACGCCGCCTGCCGGAACCTGCCGCACCGGGGCGCAGAGATGAAAAATGGCAACTCCGGCTACGCCCCGGTCCTCCAGGCGAGTTTGTCGAACGCCACGTGATCGCCGAAATGGTCGACGGTCGTCTCGAGGCCCGCGAGAGCCTCGGGCGTATACCGCGCGACCGCCCCGCCCACCTGTCGCGACCGCGGTTGCGCCGCGACCCAGTCGTCCGCAGGCATCAGCGTCGAGCCACGCGTCGTGAGATCCCAGATGTAGTAATGGTGCGGCACCACGATCTTGGGTTTGAGCCGCGCGATGATCTCGGCCGTCATGCCATGGCTCATGACGTGCTGCGAACCGTCGACCGGTAGCAGCGCGATATCGATCCGGCCCAGCGCTTCGTAGACGTCGTCGGGTGCGTCGTGGCGGTTGTCACCCCAGTGGAGGATGCGGAGGCCGCCCGTCTCGACCACGACGAGGCAGTTGTCCCACGACCGCGGATTGTCCGGCGGCTCGATGTTCACGCCGTTCAGTTCGCGATGCACCATCTTGAAGTCGTAGGTCCCGAAGCCCGATTGGGTCGCGTGCTTGTCTGGAATGCCCGTGATGGTGACGTCGCGGAAACTGTAGGTGCCGATCAGCCGGTCGAGCAGCACATGTGCGTCGAGACAATTGAGCGCGTCGTGATCGAAGTGCGCGTGTGTCGAGACCCCGATATCGACGGGCGTCATCGGCATGTCCCTGAGATACCAGTCCCACTGCCGCAGCGGATGGTTCCGCCAGGGATCGATCATCACGGTTAGCCCTTCGGGCGACGTGATCCGGAACGCGGACGACCCGAAGTAGGCGAGTTCCACGCTGCCCGATGGCTTCGACGGCGCCGCGCGGAACCGATCCATCATGCTGTTGTGATTGGCCGAAGAACGCCATGCGACAGGGCCGGCTTCGGGTCTGGGTATCCGGTCGTCGATGGGCATTGTCGCTCCTTGGGCTCGTCGGGATGTCAGTCGAACAGCGTCGTCAGCCGCGCCTTGATCTGATCGGCGATGTAGAGCGCGAGCGCCTGGATGGTCGAAGTCGGATTGACGCCCCCCGACGTGACCCAGATGCTGCCATCGACGATGAACAGGTTCTTGACGTCGTGCGAGCGCCCCCACGCATTGACCACGGATCGCTCGGGATCGTTGCCCATGCGAGCGGTTCCGAGGAGATGGCCGGGACTGTTCAGCACGTCGGGCTTCGGCAGATGGATCTGTCGGGCGCCGGCCGCCTTCAGGATCTCCACCGAGCGCGCGATGCCATGCTCCATCATGCGTCGGGTGTTCTCGCTGATCGTGTAGTCGATCCGCGGCGCCGGGATGCCGTGCGCGTCCTTGAGCTGAGCGTCGAGCGTGACGCGATTGTGGGCTTCCGGCAGATCCTCGCACGCGACCCCGACCCGGAGCGCCCGGTAGAGCAGCGAACGATAGACGCTGTGGTGCTCCCGCCCCCAGGGCAACCGGCCGGCAGCGCTACTCGTTATCGCCTCGTTCGCCGGCCCCGTACCGCGCGCGAACTGCAGCGTGTATCCCCGCAGAAATCCGCGCGCCGCGTCGGTCTCGTAGAACTCCTTCGACCACATCACCGTCATCGGCCCGCGGTCGCCGTCCATCTCGTCGTCGACATAGCCGTAGATCTGCGGCCACGGATGGACCATGAGATTACGCCCGACCTGATCCGACGAATTCGCCAGCCCCTTCGGAAATGCTCCCGAAGCCGAGTTGAGGAGGAGCCGTGGCGTGCCGATCCCATTTGCGGCGAGGATCACGACTTCGGCCGGCTGGAACCTCTCGATGCCGTTCGGATCGTAGTAGACGACGCCGGTCGCCATCCCCTGCGCATCGGTGGTGATCTCCCTGACCCGGCACCGCGTCCGGAGTTCCACGCCAGCCCGGAGCGCCTTCGGCCAATAGGTGATGTCGACGCTGGCTTTCGCGCCCTGCGCGCATCCCGGCGTGCAATGGCCGAGATTGATGCACGGCGCACGTCCGTCGTATTCCGCCGTCGCGACCGCGATGTCCGAGGGCCACCAGTGCCACCCGAGCGTGTTCATCGCGTGCGCGTAGCGCGTGCCGGTCCGCCCCAGCGGCACCGGCGGCATCGTCGGCTGGTGCGCGGGATACGCGGGATCGCCCGCGAGCCCCGCCACTCCCATGATACGGTCGTTCTCGGCGAAGTAGGGCTCGAGCGCCCAGTAGTCGATCGGCCAGTCGTCGGCCACGCCGTCGAGCGTACGCACGCGAAAATCCGACGGATGCATGCGTGGAAAATGCGCGGTGTAAAGTACGGTCCCGCCGCCGACGCCGTTGAAGTTCGCGACCTTCATCGGCGAGTTGTCGTCGTTGACGGGATAGTCGGTCTCGCGCCCGCGACGGTTCGGGCTGATGTCGAAATCACCGTACCGGCGAGCCTCCCAGTCCCGTCCGTTCGTAGGAAAGTCCGTCGGCTTGATCCAGTCGCCCTGCTCGAGGCACAGGATGCGCATGCGCGTCTCGGCGAGGCTCCAGGCAACCGCTGCCCCCGATGCTCCCGACCCGATGATCAGCACGTCGACGATGTCGTCGGTCGGCCGCGGAGTTGCGGCGCCACCGTGGTCGGTCATGTCACGCCCCCGTTCCGTCGACGTCGCGCCACATCCGCGGACGACCTCGTACAGCCTCCAGCAACGACCAGTCGCCTGCCGGGACGACATGGCCTTTGGGAAACGGAGCCCGCGGCTCGAGCCCGAGTGCCCGGATCACGCGATCGTCGCGATAGTAGCATTGGAGAACTGACCGCCCGACGGCCGCCGCCGCACGGCCGCCACGCCCGAGCAGGGCCATGGCGACGGCCTCGGCTTGCCCGTCGTCGAGCTCGCTGAACGGACTACCTCCAGACGTTTGCAACTCCTGGATCAGGCGTCGCACGTCCGCCTCGTCCCGCCCGAGAGCGCGCACGATATCGGCGAAGATGATCGGATCGTCGGCGCCAGGCACGCCGTACTCACGTGATGGCGGCACCATGATCCCCGCCAGCCTGCGGAAATCACGTTGCTCTTCGGGATCGAGCCCGGACTGTGACTGGCTCACCGTGCTGTACCCTCCCGTCGGATCGGAATCCTGAGCGCTGGGGGGAGACGGAGCGGGGCTTTCCGCCATGGCCCCGTCACGCCCCAGCCTCACTTGTCGTCGACGTCGCGCGCACCCGTCACGCGCTTCCGCCAGTCCTCCGGCGCCTCGCGGCCCGCGTCGTCGTAGGCTTTCTTGATGGCCGAGACGACGGGCGCGAAGATGGTTTTCCGGTTCGCACGCGCCCAGTCGCGGGACGCGATGACGGTGTCGGTCGAGCCTTGGAACTGCGGCATCACCCAACGGGCGAACAGCTCGAAGCTGTTGTAGGTGTCGGCGCGGTTCGCCCACTCGTGCGCACGGAACATGAAGCCCCCGATCTCGCCTCCGGCCGTCTCCATCATCCGACGGAGTCCCTTCGCGATGGTGTCGGGACTGCCAACGAGGGTCGTTCCCATCTTGACGCCTTCGCGGAGCGGATCGTCGGAGCGGCCCGGCGGGCGCCCGAGCGTATCCTCGAAGTACGTCACCGTCTCCTCGCGCTCGCCGTGGCGAACCTGCGCGAGTGCGAGTTCGTCGTCTTCCGCGCAATGCATGTTGACGACGAGGCGCCAGCCCTTCTTGTTCATCGTCCGGCCGTGCTTGGCCGCCTCGTCCTCGGCGATCTTCCACTGGTTCTTCAGAGCCTCGGGGCCACCCGGCAGGCCGGCGCCGAGCGACAGCACCTCGAGGCCGTACTTGCCGGCCGCGACCATGGCCGCCGGCGTCTGCGTCGACGCGACAGCGATCTTGAAGTGTGGATCGGTGTAGGGAGCGAGATGCAGTCGCGCCTCCCGCATCTCGAACCAGTCGGTCTTCATGGTCACGGGCTCCTCGCATTTCAGGAGCCGTGTGATCGCATCGAGACTTTCGTCCATGCGCCGCCGCTGTGTGTCGGGCGCAATCGCCAGCATGAACGCATCTGAGACCAGCGCGCCGGGGCCGCAACCGAGCATGGCGCGACCGCGCGTCATGTGATCGAGCTGCACGAACCGCTGCGCGACCATGTAGGGATGATGATACGGCAGGCTCGTCACTCCGGACCCGAGACGGATGTGCTTCGTCCGCTCGGCCGTCGCCGCGATCACCAGCTCCGGCGACGCGATCAGCTCCCAGCCGGCCGAGTGATGCTCGCCCACCCAAGCTTCATCGTAACCGAGACCGTCCAGCAGTTCGATCAGCTCGATATCGCGCCGGATCGCCAGTGTCGGATTGTCTCCAGCTCGATGAAACGGGGCCAGGAAAATGCCAAAGATCAATCCTTTGTGCGCCATGTGCTGCATGTCCTTGCGTTGTATCTCTTGCGCCGCCTCGTAACGTACCGGCACCGTCCGGATGGAAGGTTAGCTGGCTGTCCGGACATCCGCTAGCCTTCGCGTGCACGACGAAATGTGAACGCTCGAGAAGGCCGGACCCGAATGCTAACCCTGATCCTCCTCCGCCACGCCAAATCGGACTGGAGCGACCCGTCACATGCCGATTTCGATCGCCCGCTGGCCCCCCGTGGCAAGGCGGCCGCGCCGCGCATGGGCCGCCACATGCGCCGGATCGGTATCCGGCCGGACCACATCGTGTGTTCGCCCGCCCGCCGGACGCGAGAGACTTTGGCGCTCGTGATGCCGGAGTTGCAGCTCCTCACAGCAGACGTCGTCTACGATGAAGCTGTCTACGAGGCTCCCGCGACCAGACTGCTGGAACGCATCCAGGGCGTGTCAGCGACGCTTCGCACCGTGATGCTCGTCGGCCACAACCCGGGGCTGCAGGAGTTGATCTTGCACCTGGCGCAGCCGGATGCATCAGGTTCGTATGCCGAGATCGCGCGCAAGTTTCCGACAACAGCCCTCGCCGTTCTGGAGTTCGATTCGACGACATGGGCGGCGATCAGGGAAACGCCGGGACGGATCACGCATCTGATGACCCCACGTCGGCTTGATGATGCAAGCACCGACGAAAGCTGAGATACGGATCGAGACCCGGACAACCATCCGGGCGCTGCGACCTGAAGGTCTCGATCCGGGACAATCGTAAGAAGAATCGTACCAAGCCACTCGCCGCACCGATTGCGAAATTGTTCGAATTGCTGCTAGAATCAATGGAATTCAGATCGTTTTGTCGAGAGATAGGAAATTCGCATGTGCGAACTTTGCCGAGCCCCACTCCCCGAAGGCGGTCCGAACTCGGGCCTTGGCTTGGCACCGTTCGGGGCTTTCGACACAACCGATCAGTCAGTCTCCATGACCGAATCGGCCACGCCGGGAGCCGGTGAGGGGTTCCCGCCGGGAACACCATTGCCGCAACTCGTCGAGAGTGCCGACGCCGCAGCATCGACTTCGACAGCGTATGCGTTGGGTGTTGGCCAGACGGCTCGCGGAACGCTGGCGACGGGGGCAGATCACGACTGGTACCAGGTGTCGCTCGTCGCCGGCCAGACCTATACGTTCGCCATGACGGGGACCGGCACCAACAACGTCGTGAACCCGTTCCTGCGTCTCTATGCGTCCGACGGATCGACCGTGCTGGCGTCGAACGACAATGGTCTGCAGGGCCAGAACTCGATCTTCACCTTCACGGCTGCGTCGAGCGGCACCTACTACCTTGATGCCGGCTCTGCCTCCAACGCCTATGCGGGCCAGTACGGCGTATCGTTCACGGCTGGCACTCGCGCCTCGTTCGATGCCGAGATGGGCGCAGGTGTGATCGACACCGACCTGTCCTGGGGCAGCACGCCCGGTGGTGCGGCAACGGTCACCTATGCATTCAGCCAGACCTACCATTCACCGACCGATGCGCAAGGTCAGGCCGCTCCCTTTTCCGCATTTTCCTCGACGCAGATTGCCGCGACCGAGCAAGTCCTCGCGCATATCAGCGAACTCGCGAACATCACTTTCAATCGCGTGAACCCGGCGGGCTACTCGGAAAGCGCGACGATGCTGTTCACGAACTATTCGTCGTCGACTGACGGCGCGGGTGGTTTCGCGAGCTATCCATTCTCGACTGCGAGCACCTCGACGTCCGGTGATGTGCGGATCAATACCGTCCATAATTCGACGTCCGCATTGCCGACAGGCAGCTACAGCTATCACGTCCTTCTGCACGAAATTGGCCATGCAATCGGCCTGTCCCATCCAGGCGTCTATAACGCCGCGCCGGGCGTCAGCATCACCTATTCGAACAATGCGCAATTCACACAGGATACGCATCAGTATTCGGTGATGAGCTACTTCGACGAGTCGAACACGACCAGCTCATACGGCGGCTTCACCGACGGCATGATGCTGCTCGACATTTACGCCCTGCAACAGATCTATGGGGCCAACACGTCGACCCGATCGGGGAATACGACGTACGGCTTCAATTCGAATGCCGGCGGCATCTACAATTTCGCGACCAATACGTCTCCAGCCTTGAGCATCTGGGATGGCGGCGGAACGGACACGCTGGATCTGTCAGGCTTCTCGAACACGCAGACGATCGACATTCGCGAAGGCCGCTTCTCGAACGTCGGCGGCTTCACGGGGAACGTCTCGATCGCACTCGGCGCGGTGATCGAGAATGCGGTCGGCGGATCGGGCAACGACACCATCCAGGGCAACGACGCAGCCAACACGCTCACCGGCAACACCGGCAACGACACGATCTACGGCGGTGGCGGCGGCGACGTGCTGATCGGCGGCTCCGGCGTCGATCGGCTGTTCGGCGAGGATGGCGACGATACGA
>LNEM01000003.1 GCA_001464955.1 Rhizobiales bacterium Ga0077537
GATCTGCTCTTCCGTAAATCGGCTCTTCTTCATCGTCCGTCCCTCTCTCGGGTTCGGACTCTACTTCAGACTGGAGGAGTTCTGCAGGGGCAGGTCAGGCCGCATATCGAACAACAGAGCCGGTCGTCATCCTGTTGGAGCGGACTGTGATGCTCGGGGCAGTGAAAGGGCAGCCAACTGCCGCCCCGTCCTCCATTGTGTGGTTCGGCATGCTGTTTCGCCATCGGCAAGGGCTTTCCGATCATGGCTTCGAGGTTCTGACTGGGGGATGATGGCTGCCGCTCGTGGTGCGAGACCCAGTCGCCAGGCTCACAACTTCATCGATCCGATGCGACGCCAGCCGGCGGGCCCGGTAGCGTGCGGCGGCGGCTAGAAGGGCGGCGACGCTTGCGTTCATGGGCATTTGAGAAGGGCGGGCCTCGCCGGGCCTAGTGAACAATGCGGTTCATACTCACGGCCTGCAAGGCTTCCGCCAGGTCGACGGTCGTACCAAAGGGTCTTCCGGCTGTCATGACTTTCAGTCCCGCCAATGCCTCCTTGAAACCACCCTTTAGCAAGCACCTGACCAGCGCGCTTCCGTTCTCGCCAAGCCGCTTCCGGAGCAGTGCGCGTCGCGCATCGATGGGGACCCTGCTCCATCCGCCAAAGCGCCGAGCGAGATTGATGACATAGATTCTGTCCCGCTCAGCCTGAACCCCCCAATTCACCAGAGGAGGACGATTGATATGTCCCACTTCACGGGGCATCACACTGAACAATGGCGTACTAACGTATGCGGCGTCGTGGTGGAGCAGCAGTCGCAACCACATATCGACATCGGCAAGCACAGGAAGCGTTACATCAAAGGCCCCCAGTTGCTTGAGAGTGGATGCCCTCAACATGACGATACCAAAGATGGGTGAGCTGCTGGCAGTGATCATTTCATCAAACAGCGTCAAGCCGCGGATGAGGGGCGGGTAATCATGACGATGCTGCGCCGCAGTGATGCCGTGCTCCTCATGCACATCCAGTGCATTAAAGACTATTCCAGCTGTCGGGTTTTGCCTAAGAGCTTCCACCCACAGCTGTACCATGTTTGGGTAGTAGACATCGCCATCATGGACATAGGCGATAAACTCACCGGTAGCCCGCTCCGCGGCCGCATTCTGATTCCCGGCGTATCGGAGATTTGTCGGGTTGCGGCAATAGCGGACCCGCGCGTCACGGCGTTCATACTCCTGTGCAATGCTGGGCGTGGCATCGCTCGAGCAGTCGTCGTTTATAATCAGTTCGAAGTCTTGATACTGTTGAGCGAGGAGCGAATCCAGTGTTCTCCGGAGGACGCTGGCGCGATTGTAGGTCAGGAGGCAAAGACTGACGGTCGGCATGCCACTTACCCCCGGTTCGGCTGACGCCAGCTCGGCGGCAGGTTCTTCTCGACTTCGATGGCTCCAAATGTGCTTGGCTGGCTCCGCTGTTGCCGTTTGACCCAGGCAGCCATTGTTTTCAATCCTTCTTCAAGGGATAGGGGTTCACCTGTGTCGAATACCAGTCGTGCCTTTGTATGATCCGCGTAGGCATGTTGCACCTCCACACGAGGCTCGAGATGCATGATCTGCGGTTCCTTCCCAAATGCTCGAGCCACTGAGCGCGCGAGTTCCAGCACAGAGTAGGCTTGATCCGCTCCTACGTTGAATGTTTGATTATATGCACTCTTGATCAGAGGGGCCCGGGCAATGATGGGCGCTACATCGATCACGTGCGTGAATGCCCTGGTTTGCGTTCCGTCCCCGAAAATCGTCATCTTCTTGTCATCCATTATCTGGTTCATGAAGATCCCGATAACGTTTCGATACCTGTCGGCTAGGTTCTGTCGTTCGCCGTATACGTTATGGGGGCGGAAGATTATGCTATTCAATCCGAATATTTCGTGCGCCGCCTTGAGATCAAGCTCGATCGCGTATTTTGCTATTCCATAAGGATCTTCGGGCTGTGGAATCGTTGTCTCCAGCATCGGGGTCTGAGCGGCGCCGTAGACCGCAATTGACGATGTGAAGACGAAGCAAGCAACCTCATTATTTATCGCTTGATTGATAAGGTTTATGGAACCGATAACGTTATTGGTGTAGTTGAAGCGACGAATGAAGTGGCTCAACCCCTCTGCAGCATACGCGGCGAGATGGTACACATATTCAATGCGATGAGATTTAAATATTTGATCGATCATTTCAATATCGTTGACCGAGCCCCGGTAGAAGTGGACGTGCTCTGGTACGTTCTGGGAGAAGCCTCCTGATAGATCGTCGAGACCGACAACTCGAAAGCCCAATTTGTGGCAATGGTCGGCAACATGTGAGCCGAGAAAGCCGGCTACTCCCGTCACAAGGCAGGTCGGCGCTTCTGGCGCTTGAAGGGTCATGTGTTTTTGCTCGGACTATGGCTGGGTTGAGGTGTAGCGGCGTCACTGGCGGGGACGCCTTCTTGCTGTCGAAGCAGGTTCGCAAGGTCGACTGGTTATCGCGACCTCACCCGCGCCACTCGCCAGTGCCGACTCCACTGCGCGCACCACCTTGTCCCGGTACTTGTAGGTCGGGATCAGGATCGAGATGTCGGATTCGGGGATGGGCATCGACGTCAGTCGCGCTCCAAGCGTCGTCGCTGCCTGATGGTTTCAACAGCGTGACGCAGGCCGTTCGTGCATTCGGCATAGCTCCACTCGGCGATGCGGGCGCGGCTTGCCGCTCCCGCGGTGGCGGCGTGGTGCGCATCGACGAGGAAGGAGCGCAGCGCCCTGGCCAGACCGTCGACGTCTCCAGCCCTGAAGGTCGCGCCGTTGACGCCGTCGCGGACGAGGTCCTCGGCGCACCCGATCTCTTCCGACAGCACGATCGGCAGGCCGGCGCACATGGCTTCGTTGACGGCGAGGCCCCAGGGCTCGTTTTCGGAGGGGAGCACGAACACGTCGCACGCGGCATAGACAGCCGGGAGGCCGGACTGATTGACGAATCCGGGGAAGATCACGTTGCGGATACGCCCGGTCGTCACGCGGCTGCGAAGCTCCGATTCCAGTGCGCCTGAGCCGACCAAGACGAGATGGGCATCGACTCCCTGCCTCTGGAGCACGGCGAATGCGGCGAGCAGATCGCCCGGGCGCTTTCGGGGGTCGAACTTGGCGGCGTAGAGGATGGCCGGGCCCGGACCGGCGATGCCGAGGCGCTGGCGGGTCTCGGCGCGGAGGGCGGGCGCGCGCGCGCTGTCGCAGGCTGCCATGAAGCGGGCGTTGTCGACGGTGTAGGGCATCTGGAAGAGGCAGTCTGAAGAGACGCCCATGGCTGCGTAGTAACGGGCGTTGGCGGTGCCGATCGCAAGAACGCCATCGAAGGCGCGGTACCAAGTCTTGAGGATGGGCGTTCGGACGGCGTTGCGCCAGTTGGCGCGGGCGAGGCGGAGATGGGTCTCGCCGCGTGTGAGGACGGGCGTCCCGGACGCTCGGGCGGCAGCAAGCGCGACGTGATGGGCTGCGAGGCTGTGGCCGTGAATGACGACAGCGTCGAAGGCCCCGCGGCGGATCGCCGACCAGAGTTCGGGCGCGATCATCGAGAAGAAGCCGCCGATCTCGCGGCGTTTCGCGGCATCGCCCATGAATTCCGAGCGGTAGCCCTCGAGCAGGTCGATGTCCCAGCGGACCGCCTGGCCGAAGCCCTTGTCGTGGCCTCCCCGGATGGAGAAATCCGAGAGGTAGAGCGCGGTGATCTCGATCCCGTTCCGCGTCATGTGAGCGTAGAGCGGCGCGAAATACTGGATCGGGTGCGTGTTGACGAAAGCGACGCGAAGCGACGCACTGGTTTGCGTCGGAGGAGCAGGGTGCTCGGTCGGGGCGGTCGTCCAAGCGGTTCGCATGTCACGCTGCATCAGTTGCGGCGTCCCCGTCGGGGCTGGGATAGCAATTGCGCGAGTATCGCGTCCACATGCGCGGCGAAGCGGGGGGCCGTGAAGGCCGCGAGGGCGTCGGTGTCGATCGCCGGCGCCGTTCCCGATAGTGCTGCGTCGATGGCCTTCGTCAGGGCGTCTGGATCTTCGGGGTCGACGAGCTGGCCGATGGCGCCATCGCCGAGCGCATCGACGCTGCCGTCCAGGTTGCCGGCGATCACGGGGACGCCCAGCGCTGCCGCTTCCTGGAACACGATGCCGAAGCCTTCCTTGGTGCTCGGCATGACGAAGGCGCTGGCAGCGCTGAACACATCGGCGAGCGTCTCGTCCGGGACATGGCCGAGAAAGACGACCGCGTGCGCCAACCCGGCGTCTGCGGCGGCGCGCTCGAGGCTAGCGCGATCGGTTCCGTCGCCAGCGACGACGTAGTGGAGGTCCGGGTGGCGCGCTCGCAGGGCCGAGAGGACCGCAATGACGCGGCGATGGCCCTTGTAGGCATCTTCGGTGTTGATCCTGGCAACCGTCAGGATGAAGGGTTTGCCACCCGCGACGTGGGGGCTTCCCGGAGTCCAGTCGGCCGGACGCGGGCGGATGGGAAAGCGGAATGTGTTCGGCAGGACCTTGATCTGCTCGGGATGGATGTCAGCCCATTGCAGGATACGCCGCCGCGTGTAGCGGCTGACGGCGGTGACCAGATCCGCCGCGGCGACACTCCGGCGCAGGAGGCTAGACGGACGCTCCCAGGCGTCGACGCCGTGGACCTGTAACCAGAAGGGGCGGCCGAGCAGCCGGGCGAGGACGGCTGCTGCGGGGGCGAGGTAGAGATGGCCGCAGAACACGACGTCGAACGGACCAAAGCATCTGCTGGCCGCGATGGCTTCGGCGCAGTACCGGGCGCGTCCTGCAACGGCGGGGCGTTGACGAACGCCCGGGAGCGGCGTGATCTCCGTGGCGCCACCGAGACGCGGCATGATCAGCACGGCCTCGACGTGCGACGAGCCCGCGAAAGCTCCGACCAGGTCCCTGTTGTACTGGGCAATGCCGCCGCGCGCGCCATAGCAGTCGGTCATCAGCGCCAGGATGCGCGCCGGCCGGTGCCGCTCCGCTACAGGGCCCACGAGGAGCTTCGCAGTGACGGCGGCCGGCCGGCCGCTGCTCGCGACCATCGCTTCGACGGGCATCGTCGGTGACCGGGACTTCACGTCGCCCCTCCGAAACCCGGGAGGGTCGCGGTCGCGACAACCTGCGCCCAACGCCGGGCCCAAGGGGTCTGCCCGGGATTTGACGGCGGCGTGTCACCGGCGCGCGCGCCTGACCGGGTCAGGTCCTCCTGCCATCGGGCAACCGGTGTCGAGAATCCGGTCCTCGGATGAGCCGTAACGGATACCGGAAGGGGGGGCCGGGGCACACCGGCGAGCGCGCCCTTGCCGCTTCCGAGCAACCCGTGAACCGTCAGGGGGGCGATGTTGTCTAGGACGCTGGCGTCGACATAGGGAACTCGCACTTCAAGGCCGTGGGCCATGCTCGCCCAGTCCATGTCGCGGAGGAGCTGGTTGCGCATGTAGTTGGTGGTTTCAAGGGTCGCTATGCGCGCGAAGGACGTCGAAGGGGTCTGCTCGCCCGGCTGATCGACGCCGCCGCACGGACCGAGACGGCGCAAGCCCTCGTCGACGACCTCCGGTGGCAGAAGGGCCGCAAGGTCCCAAGGCATGAACAGGCCACGCCGCAGAAAATAGGCGCCTGGATAGGTCCCTCCGTAGCGTAACGCACCGGCCGCCTTCGGATTGAGGTCGAGGCGTGCAAGCAGGCGCGAGGTCATCACGGTCTGGACCGCCCTGCCGAGGCCCGGAACTCTGGATGCGAGTGAACTGCGCCCGACCCAGCGCGGAATATCCCGGAAGGACGGGTAGCCGCCGAGGAGTTCGTCGCCGCCGAGGCCGGAGAGCGCCACTTTCAAGCCGCGGGCCGCTGCTGCCTTGCAGATGAACCAGCTATTCACACCGTCGATCGAAGGCTGATCCATCGCCGCCAGGATGTGTGGCAGATCGGCTTCGAACTCGGCGTGACTTACGACGCATATCTCGTGCTCGGAGCCGTAGGTCCGGGCCACCTCGGCCGCGATGGGGCTCTCGTCGTCGCCGGTGCCGCGGAACTCGTCGAACGCCAATGTCAGCGATCGGTGCTCGGACCCTCCGACATCGCGCAACAGGCCGGCGAGGGCGGCCGAGTCGGTTCCGCCCGAGAGAAACAGGCCGACGGGCACGTCGGCGACGAGATGATGCCGGACGCTGTCGAGCAAGGTCTCGCGAAGCCGCTCCGCCGCTGGACCAGCTGGGGAGGGGGCGCGTTCTGCCGCCACGTATGCGCCGGCCACGGAGTGGTAGCGCTCCGGCGCATGCGCGCCGAGGCGATCGACGCGCATCGTGCACCCGGCCGGGAGGGCACGCACCGAGCGCAGCACAGTATGCGGCTCCCGAACGCTGCCCCAGAGGAAGAAGCTGACGATACCTGCCGGATCGGGGTCGTCGTGGACGGCTCCGCCGGCTGCGAGCGCCTTGACCTGCGAGGCGAAGCGGAACGTCCAGCCGTCGTCGGCATAATAGAGTGGCTTGATCCCCATCGGATCGCGCGCCAGAAACACCTCGCGGTTCGCGGCATCCCAGATCGCGAAGGCGAACATGCCACGCAATTCGTGGACCATGTCTGCGCCACGCTCGGCGTAAAGATGGAGCAGGACCTCGGTGTCGGAGCCACTTCGGAACCGGTAGCCCTTGGCCTCCAGCCGGGTCCTGACGGCTCGATAGTTGTAGATTTCACCGTTGAACGTCACGACAACGCGACCGTCCGCGCTGGCCATGGGCTGCGCTCCCGCCTCCGACAGATCGATGATCGCGAGGCGCCGATGGCCAAACGCCAGATGCTGGTCCTGAGAGATCCAGTCGCCGGCGCCATCCGGTCCGCGGGCCGACATGGCGTCGCGGGTCCGGAGCAACTCGGCTCGATCGACGGGCCGGGAGGCGTAGTGGTAGGCGAAGATGCCGTTAATCCCGCACATGGTCCCTCCGGCACGCCGCCGAAAGGCGTGCAGGGCTCATGTGCGCATGGTCCGCGGCTTCAGAGAGGATGGTCACCGCCCCGTGCAGGCCGCTCGCTCGCCATCATTGCGCAGCGGCATTGTTTCCGCTGGCCAATAGACGATCGAAGTACGCGATGGTCTGGCGCATCCCCTCGCGCAGGGGGACGGCCGGCTCCCAGCCCAGCAGCGCGTTGGCCTGGGTGATATCCGGGCGGCGCTGCTTGGGATCGTCCTGCGGCAGCGGGAGGAACGTCAGCCTGGAGCGGGACCCCGTCATCTCGATCGCCAGTTCGGCGAGTTGGCGAATCGTGAACTCACCCGGGTTGCCGAGGTTCACCGGACCCGTCACGTCGGATGCGGTCGACATGAGACGGACGAAGCCTTCGATCAGGTCGTCGACGTAGCAGAACGACCGCGTCTGGTTGCCTTCGCCGTAGATCGTGATGTCGCGTCCCTGCAGCGCCTGCACGATGAAGTTCGAGACCACGCGCCCGTCGTTCGGGTGCATGCGGGGGCCGTACGTATTGAAGATGCGGGCGACCTTGATCTCGAGGCTGTGCTGGCGCCAGTAGTCGAAGAACAGGGTCTCGGCACAGCGCTTGCCTTCATCGTAGCAGGAGCGCGGGCCGATGGGGTTGACGTTGCCCCAGTAGTCCTCCGTCTGCGGATGCACCGACGGATCGCCGTAGACTTCCGAAGTCGAGGCCTGGAAAATCCGGCATTTTAGGCGCTTGGCGAGGCCCAGCATGTTGATGGCGCCGTGGACGCTGGTCTTCGTCGTCTGGACGGGATCATGCTGGTAGTGGATCGGAGACGCCGGACACGCCAGGTTGTAGATCTCGTCGACCTCGACGTAGAGCGGCATGGTCACGTCGTGACGCATCAGTTCGAAGCGGGGATGGCCGATCAGATGCTCGATGTTGCGCTTCGAGCCCGTGAAGAAGTTGTCGACACACACGACGTCGTGGCCGTCGGCAATCAGCCGGTCGCACAGATGCGAGCCGAGAAACCCGGCGCCACCCGTCACCAGCACAGTCTTCTCACGACGCATCGTATCCTGCTGTGTCACTTCAGTGCGCTCCCCTGAGCCCAAAACACTTCTTCGTCATCGTCTTAGCCCGGAAGATTCGCATTGTCCTAGAGGGCTCCGCGCTTCGTAGTAAAGACACTCACTGCGCACCATCACGCCCGCCACAGGGCCGGTGAGCGGCACCCGTCCCCCGGGCGAACCCGGCACGGTGAGCGTCGTTCCGGGCCCCTCACCGGGAGCTACCCGTTCGTCCCACGGGCATCTGGTCAACCGAAGGCGGTCCTTCAGTTCCGCACCAAGCTTACGCCGTCGGCCTGGCACTTCTCATAGAGGAACGCGTTGATCTCGCCCGCAGCGGCGCGAGAGACCGAACCGGATACCTTGTCGATGGCCAGCAGCGACGTGACCGCCGCGGCAGCGATCCCCGAGCCTTCCGTCTTGATCGGCTCGAAGACGATGGTCTTGGCCTCGCGCTTTTCGAACGCCACCACGGGCGTCAGGGTCACCTTGACGGTGAACGCCGTACCCTTCCCGGGATCGGCATCGTCGACGTTGCAAGTGGAGGCGTGTTCGGCGAACGAGCCTTTGCCCGCGCCCGGGGACATCGCCTTGGCGATCTCGGCCCGATCCAGCGAGAGGCCCAGCGTGCACTGCAGGTGGCCATAGCCCCAAACGTAGCTGCCCCCGACGATCTTCTGGGTGATCTCGCTCTTGAGCCAAGTCTTGGTCACGTTGCACGTGATCGGCGCACCCTCCGTGGGGGCGGCAAAGGCCTTGCAGATTTCGATCTTGCAGGCCCGTCGCGCATCCTTCTCCTGTGCCATGCGAGCCGCCAGCTCCGGCGATGTTTCGGCCTGTGCACCACTGCTCAACACGACGATGGCCCAAGCAACAACCGCAGCATTACGCGCCATGACCTATCCCCCACAGACAAGCTACCGCACTTCGGGTGACTTGATGTCACCCGAACCACAATCGAATGCGCGCTTTGCCTCCCCTTCCCCCGGCCGATCTTGTTCAGTGATCGGTTCTCGGGTCGTCGAGCGTCAGCTGCACAGATCGGTCTCGCGACGGGGCCGGAGCACCCATAGCGTTGCCGATCGGTCGCGCTGCCGCGCGACGGAACCCGTGAGTGTTGGTGCGCTTGTGGAGCTACCTATAGGCGCCAGATATCTCATGGAAAAAATGTGTCGAGACGCCAGTCTACACCCGCACTCTTTCACTGATCAATATTCGCTCTGGTTGATAGTATCGCGACAGACCAAGGGGCCAGTTCGTGAGGCCAAGCGCCGGGGTATGGCCGGCCAGCGCCCGTGAGAGGTTCTAACGATGTGCGCGCCTTTGCAAGTGTGATGTTGGGATGCGGCCGAGCGCGTCGAGCGAGGCATGACGTTTGCTCAGGTGTCCGTCCCTCCACCGGGTCGTTTCGGTTTGCTCTGGCCCGTTGCCCGTTCCGGGCGCCACTCGCTCGGCCATTCGATGTCGTCGCCCCATGGTCGACCTGCTCCAGGGAACGCGGCAGCGGTGCCGGGGACCTTTGCGGTCGATGCAGAGTGGGGCATCGCCGATTGCGGCCATGCCGTTGTCGATGGTCGTGTCGGGGCCGATGGCCGTGGCGGTGCCGGCATGGCTGGTGTCCTGACCTGAGCGAGACGCGGTTCGCTTGCGGCGTGCTCCGATGCGGCGGCCGGGACGAGGAGGGCGCAACAGAAGGCGAAGACCACCATGAGCGCCGTCGTGCGCAACGGGTAATCGACGAGCGAATGCAGGAGCAGCAAGACGATGGCAAGGCTCGCCGCACGCGCCATACGGACGGCATCCGGGTCCATACCTACCGAGCGCCGCCACACCTTGAGCGTCGCGACGCCGAGCCAGACCAGAAACGCTGCGGCGAGGATCACGCCGGGAACGCCCGTCTCGAGCAGCCACTCGAGTGGATCATTGTGCGCTCGGTTGGCGAAGGTATCGAGAAGGGTGTCGGTGGGGTGCTCGAAAAGCCCATAGACCTGACGGAACGAGCCCGGTCCGGCGCCCAGCGGAAGATGCGCGAGGGCGGCCTCCCACGTGTTTCGCGCAAACGGAATGCGGGCATCCACCAGGGGGTCGCCGGCGAAGCGCTCCAGGAATCGATAGAGCGTGAACTGGATCACAAACAAAGAGCCGGCGATGCCTGTCGCAGCGATGAGGCTCGCCCCGGTCTTCGTCGCGACGGTGCCGTGTCGTGCTCGCAGGCCGAGCAGCACCGCCGCCAGCAGCGCCAGCATCGTCAGTCCGAGGCCCGCGCGTGACCGCGTGAAGGTCTGGGTTGCGACGAGCACGAGGAGGCAGGCAAAGCCTGCGAGGAGCGGGAGGGCGATATCGGGTGCGGTCCGCCGCGCGCTCGGGGCCTCGAGGAAGCGACCGATCGCGCCCAGCCAGCGCGCGCAAACCAGCAGCACCGCGACATAAATCAAGGCCGCGAAATGATTACGGTTGGCAAAGAAGCCGACCGCGTCGGTGGTGTTCGTGACGTCGTAGAGCCGCAGTCCACTCGTGGGGCCCTGGGCGACCTGCAGAAGCCCAACGAATACGGAGAGGATCACCATCGCGAGAAGGCAGAGGCCGGCCGTTGCGCGGTTGCGCGGATCGAGGGCCGATACGGCCGCAAACGTCGCCAACGCGGGAAGTGCCGACAAGGCGGCGAGCACCGTACCCGACGGGGTTGCGCCCAACCCCGGCAAGTCGCCCGGCCGGCCAATCGCCGCGAGGATGTCCCGCGCAAGCTCGGTCGATGCCGTCGCGAGGGCGGGCAGCGGTGGCAGAGGCAGAAGATAGAGCGCGGAGATCGCCGTGCCGAGGCCTGCGATGACGATGCCCGCCGATCGGAGACCCGAGGTGTATCCGTCGACGCGCAACGGTACAATCCAGGCGAGGACACCGATCGCGAGGAACTGGAGGATGGCGTCGACAAGATAGCCCGAACGGGTCGCGCCCCCGAGCGCCACGCATAGCGCGAGCCAAATACCGATTGCGAGGCCTCGCCAATGGCTCTTCACACCCGCGTCGGCTCCGGTAGACGCACACTCGGCGCTGCAGGACTCAGCGCGGCGCTCCAGAGGCCACGATGACGAACGCCGTCACAGCCTGTCGAGCACGTTCCTGCCACCACCATCGGGTGCCTTTCAGGGACTGGCAGGCTTGTCGTCCTTGGAGAGGGCGATTGCAGCGCCGACGCCGCCGGCGATCACGACGGCACCCGCCACCAGCGCGCCGGACGGCAATGCTCCCGTTCCCAGCCCCGCCTGGCACTGACCCTCGGGCTTCACGGTCACGACGGTTCCTGGCGCCACGTTCTCGATGCAGCCGTTCTGATAGACGATGGAGGCCGATCCGTTGCCCCGAGCCATGATCTGCGTTCCCGTCGAGACGGGCGTGCCGGTGCCGACAGCGCGATAGCCGCTCCCGGTATTGGCCAGGACACTGCCTTCAACCGACTGCAGCGTCGCGCCGATCGCCGGCGTCAGCATGCAAACGCTCACGCCCAAGACTGCCAACGAATATCTGCTCATCGGACGCTACCCCACACAAAGCGACTGACCATACGGCGAGTGCCTTAGCACATGCGGATCGGGGAGCGTAGCCTTGCGTACGGCCAGCTCGCACCTGGGCGACTCGATCGTGCTCAAATCGCCACAGTCCAGTGCGATCGCCCGGGATTGCTTTCCATGCTCATATTGCCGACAACATTGGATACCATTGCTCATAGAGAGTACTGCCTCACTCATCGTCCTGCGTCTGCGTAGCCCCATGATCGACCTGCATTGCCATATCCTGCCCGGCATCGACGACGGTGCGCGCGATCTCGCGACGTCGCTCGCCATGGCCGAAGCGTTCGTCGCGCAGGGCGTCCGTGTGGTCGCTTGCACGCCGCACATCCTGCCGGGCCTCTATCACAACACCGGACCCGGCATCCGCGCCGCCGTGGCCGCACTTCAGGCGGAGGTGGACAGGGTCGGTCTCCCCCTCCACCTGACCACGGGCGCAGATGTTCATATCGCGCCGGGGCTCGTCGCCGGTCTGAGATCGGGGCAGATCCTGTCGCTGGGTGACAGCCGTTACGTGCTGATCGAGCCACCGCATCACGTCCTGCCGGCGCGATTTGACGAAACTTTGTTCGAGCTGATGCTCGGGGGCTTCGTTCCGATCATCACACACCCCGAGCGCCTCTCCTGGCTCGGAGCACATTACGCGCTCATCCAGAAGCTCGCCTCGCATGGCGTCTGGATGCAGATCACGGCCGGTTCGCTGTCTGGCAAGTTCGGCAAGACGGCGCTAAACCTTGCGCGCCGGATGCTGGACGAGGGGATCGTTCACATCGTGGCGACAGACGCGCACGACATGCAGAGACGTCGGCCGGATCTCGCAGAGGCTCGGGACACGCTGGCTCGCCTCGTCGGACCGGACGAGGCCGAGGCTCTTGTGGCAGGACGGCCGCTTGGCATCCTGCATAATACGTCTCCTGAAGAATTGTTGATGCGAGGGGCTGGACGTTCCGTCGACGGGGGCGCTATGTCGAGCGGTAGAGTTCCGGCTTCGCGGGGTGGAGTAGGCGATGCGGACGATCAAGTCGAGTATGGCGTGGGTGGTTCTCTGTCTCGTATTCGCAGGCGGCTGTTCGGGTTCCTCCAATGACGGGCTGAGAGCGACGCTCTCGGGCGCTGGCGTGGAGCCTGAGGCCGGCGCGTTCCGCGAGGTCGAGCCCAAAGCGCAGGATGCCTCGCGGGGGACGGCGGGGCGCGTGTCGCCCGCGATCGCTGCGTCGACATTGACGGCGTCGGCCACGCCTGGCGCCGGCAGCTACAAGATTGGACCGCAGGACGTCCTCGACATTTCCGTTTTCAAAGTGCCGGAACTCTCCAAGAGCGTGCAGGTCGCCGAGGCGGGGACAGTCAATCTGGCGCTCGTCGGTGACATCGAGGCGGCAGGACGCACCTCTCAGGACATCGAGCGCGAACTCGTCAAGCGGCTCGGCGCGAAGTATCTGCGCAATCCGCAAGTGACCGTCTTCGTGAAGGAATACAACAGCCAGCGGATCGCCGTCGAAGGTGCGGTGAAGAAGCCGGGTGTGTTCCCCTACCGGGGGCGCGCGACGCTGTTGCAGGCGATCGCCATGGCGGAAGGTCTGGATGCCATCTCCGATACGAATGTCGTCGTTTTCCGAAGCCAGGGGGGCAAACGCGCCGCCGCCAAGTTCGATCTCGCGCAGATCCGGACGGGGCGGCTCAACGATCCGGCGATCGAATCGGGCGACGTGGTCGTCGTCGAGACGAGCGCGATGAAGGAAACGTTCCAGAACATCCTCAAGGCTATTCCGATCGCGGGCGTCTTCGCGTTGCTCTGACGCGATCAGGCCGATCGCCAACTCCGCCCGCTGCCCTTCGCGGACGGATCGAGGTGCAGTCATGAACGATAGTTCCGGTTCCGCGCACGGCAGCCTGCCGGTACCGAGGCGGCCGACCACACACCAGGGGCTCGAACCTGCTGCGACACCGCTGGGCCGGACAGCCTATGGCGGTCCGGGCCCCTACGGCGCGCCGCCGGGAGCCGACAGCGATCTGCGCACGACCCTCCTCGGATATCTCCGGATCGTCACGAAGCGGAAGTGGCTGCTGCTCGGCGTGGCGCTTGCCGTGCTTGCGGTCGGGCTTGCGCGGACGCTGATGGAGACGCCGCTCTATGCAGCCGCCGTCCGGATACAGATCGACCGGCAGGCCGCGAAGATCGTCGACAGCGGCGGCGTGCAGCCGGTCGAGCCGGGCGATACGGAAAGCCTGCGCACTCAGTATGAGATCCTGCGTAGCCGGTCGCTGGCGGAGCGCGTGGCGTCCACCGTCAAGGCCGGAGAGGATGCGGATCTGTTCATGCCGCGGTCGTTTTCGTTGGTCGGGGCCTTGAGGTCCCTCGGGACGCGCTCGCAGGACGCGCAGGCGGCTGCGCCCACGGCAGCGACGCGAGAGGCGGCCGCGGTCGCCATCATCGCCGGCAACGTCGCCATCCGCCCCGTGCCGGGATCGCGCCTGGTCGACATCGTCTATACCGATACGTCGCCGGCGCGGGCGGCGCGCATCGCGAACGCCTTTGCAGAAGCCTACATCAGCCAGACCATCGACAAGCGCTTCCAGGCGAACGCTTATGCGAAGACGTTCCTCGACGACCAGTCGCAGCAGCTGCAGATCAGACTGCAGGAGTCGGAGCGGGCGCTCCTGCAGTTCTCCGAAGACAAGCAGATCATCATCCTGAGCGAGAAATCGACGATCGCGGAGGCCAATCTCGCTGCCGCGAACGGGGCCCTCAGCTCCCTCATCGCCGAACGCATTCGCAACGAACAGATCTGGCGGCAAGTCGAGGCCTCGAGCGGCATCGAGCTCCCGCAATTCCTGACGAACGCGGTCGTGCAGGGGCTCCGGGCCTCGCGCAAGACGCTCGAGACCGAGTACCAGGAGAAGCTCGAGACGTTCAAGCCGTCCTATCCGGCCATGGTCGAGATCGCGACGAAGCTGCGCGAGATCGATCGCCAGCTCAGCACGGAAGTACGGACGATCAAGGCGTCGCTGAAGGGGGCCTACGAGTCCTCGCTGCGTCAGGAGGAGGAGACCAAGGCGCAGATCGAAACGCTGAGGGGCGAAGTCCTCGATCTGCAGCGCAACCTGATCCAGTACAATATCCTGAAGCGCGAGGTGGACACCAACCGCTCACTCTACAATGGTCTTCTGCAGCGCCTGAAGGAGGTCGAGGTCGCCGGCGGCGTCGGCACGAACAATGTCTTTGTCGTCGATCGGGCGCAGACGCCGAACGTCCCGAGTTCGCCCAACCTAATGCGCGCCATCCTGCTCAGTCTGGCGCTGGGCCTCGGCGCCGGCTTCAGCCTTGCCTATGTGCTCGAGACACTCGATGACACTGTCCAGACGCTCGAGCAGCTCGAACAGGCGACTGGCCTCGCCACGCTCGGCGTGATCCCGAAGGTCAGCGCAGATACGACAGCAGAGGCCGAGGTCCGCGATCCGCGATCCGCGCTGTCTGAGGCCTATCGCTCATTGTCGACGTCGCTGCAGTTCTCGACGGATCAGGGGTTGCCACGGACGCTGCTGCTGACGAGCGCCGGGCCAGGCGAAGGCAAGTCCATGTCGGCTGTCGCGATCAGCCGGCACTTCGCCACGATGGGCCTCAAGGTCCTGCTGGTGGACGCCGACCTGCGCAATCCGTCACTGCATCACAAGTTGCAGCTGCCGAATGGCACGGGGCTCAGCAACTACCTGACGGGCGCCTGCAGCCCGCCGGACGCCATGATTGCGACCGACGTCGCCAATCTCGCGTTCATGCCGACAGGACCGCTGCCGCCGAACGCGGCCGACCTGCTGTCCAGCCGACGGCTGCATTCCCTGCTGACCGTGGGCCTCGAAGTCTTCGATCTCATCGTGGTCGACGGACCGCCTGTGATGGGGCTGGCGGACGCGCAGCTCCTCTCGAGTGCGGCGTCAGCCACCGTCTTCGTCGTGGGCGCGGGGCAGGCTCGCATGGGGGCGGTGAGGGGCGCGTTGAAGCGGATGGAACTGGCGCGGGCTCCACTCATCGGTGCGGTGCTGACGAAATATGACGCGAAGGCCGCAGGATATGGCTACGGTTACGGCTACGGCGACTATGCCTATCAGTATGGCAAGAGTGTCGATGCGCCGGAGCGAGGCGCGGCGCTCGCGCACAGAACGGCGGATCGCTGATGGAGCAGCTCGAGGCGCTCAGGCAGGCGATAGCGCTGAGGCAGGTTCCGTCCCAGGTGCGCGGCATGCGCGGTGCGGCGCTGCCGGACGGGGTGGTGCTCGTCTTGCGGATTGCTGCCGACGACGGGGACGCGATTGCCGCCGCGTTGGAGCCGACAGGGCGCGATGCCGCCTTTCTCCGGGAGGCGGCGGAATTCTTCATCGAACAGATTCTGCTGGCGCCCGATGCGGACAGCTACCGGGTCCTCGGGTGCGCACGGGATGCGTCCGCCGCAGAGTTGCGGCGCAATATGGCGCTGCTGCTGCGCTGGCTGCATCCCGATGTTGCGGCCGACCGGGAGCGACTTGGCCGTGCGGCGCGCATCACGGCCGCGTGGGAGGCGCTCAAGACGGCCGATCGGCGGGCGGATTACGATCGCAATCAGGCGGCGGCACCGACGACGCCGGCTCACGTCGCGGGTCGGTCGCGGCGACGGTCGCGTACACCGGCCGTAGCCCACGGTCATCTCCGCCAGATGCTGCAGCGCTGGATGCACAAGTAGCGGTTCGGGTGCGCGCGAGGTCGTCGTCCATGTCTCCTACGTCTCGCCGTGATGGACGATCGTGAGCGGATCGGGGGGCGGGCGTCGTTGGGCTGGTCGGCTCGCGCTCGGAGGAGCGGCGATCGGGCTGACGGTTCTCGTCTTTCAGCACGCGGTCCTCGCCTATCTGGCTACCGTGAATCCGGCGCTCGCGTTACGTTTCGACGGGGGACATCCGCAGGCCTTGCTGCGGCTGGCCGAGCGGACCGTGGTGGACGCGGAAGATGTCCTCCGCGTCGCAGCCGACACCGCCGCAGTCCAGGCGAGCCTGCCGAGCCTCGTTCGGATGTCGTTGTTCGCTGCGCCGGTCGAGCTGCTCGCGATGCAGGAGGTGGGGCGTCCGCCACTCGCAGACGGTGCCCCGGGGCGGCGGGACGCCTCGGCCGATCTTCTCGAGGATCTTGCCGAGGCGCGGCGGAAGGTCGACGGGGCAATCCGGCGCGATCCGCTGAACCAGCGAGCCCTGACGCTTCGGGGGCGCATCGAGGAACTGCTGGCGGCCGATCCCGCAGTGGGGCTCGAGCAGGCCCATCCGTTCTATGCGCTCGCAGAGCGGCTCTCGCCTCGCGCCAGTCTTGCGATCTATCGCCTGCTCGTTCGCGACGTCGAGCGCAAGGACTACACCAGCGCCATCCGTCGTGCCGACACGCTCCTGCGGACCGTGAGCCAGGCGACGGCGTTCGTGGTCCCGGTTCTGGCGCGTCTCGCGGAAGTGCCGGTCGCCGCCGGCGAGATTGCAAAGCTTCTGGCGAGCGCGCCGCCCTGGCGGGAGCGGTTCTTCGCCGACGTCGGGCGGCACGTGACGGACGGGAGGACACCGCTCATGCTGCTGCTCGCCCTCAAGGACGGGCCGACACCGCCGAAGCAGAGCGAGGTGCGATCCTTCGTCCACGTCCTCGCGTCGAGGCGCGACTACGATCTCGCGTACAGCACGTGGCTCCAGTTTCTCCCAGCCGATGATCTCGCCTCGATGGGGCTCCTCTTCAACGGCGGCTTCACGACCAAGGTGAGCGGCTTTCCGTTCGATTGGACGATCACGGCGGGGGCCGGAACGCTCGTCTCGTTCGCGCCAGTCGCCGGGGAGGCCGGCCAACAGGCCCTGCAGCTCGATTTCCAGGATGGTCGGGTCGACTTCGGAGGCGTATCGCAGATCCTGATGCTGGCTCCGGGTCGGTATGGACTGGCCGGCCGTCATCGCGGCGAACTCGTCGGCAGGCGGGGGTTGCGGTGGCGGATGTCGTGCCTCGGCCGTCCGCAGGTGCTGCTGGCCGAGACGGGAATGCACATCGGACCCATTGCGACGTGGCGGCCGTTCGAACTCTCGTTCACGGTGCCCGAGGCCGGGTGTCCCCACCAGATCCTGCAACTGGTGCTCGATGCGCGGTCGGCGTCCGAGCGCATCGTGCGCGGCACGTTCTGGTACGACGATCTCGAGGTCCGGCGCATCGCGGCCCCGGTTCCGGAACGGTGACGCGCCCAGGCGATGCAGTTCAGTTCGGCGGGGCCGCCGCGAGACTCGCCAGGACCTTGTCGGTCATCGTCTTGAGGGCCGCCGGGGGCACGCTGTCCCAGACATCGCCGCTTGCAGAGCCGGACGGGAAGCTTTCCTCGCCCGAAATCCGGTCGATGCGCTTGCCGGAGGCGTCGATCAGGTCCCAGACGAAGGTGAAGCGCGTGCTGGCGCGGCTGGTGTCGGCGACCACGACGCCACTCAGCGCCGTCGGCGCATCGATGGTCGGATCGACGATCAGTGCGACGTTCTGGTTGCTCGCCGCCTCGTTCATGGCCCGGACGATGCGTTCGCTCACTGCGGCAGGCGGACCCGCGATCGGGCGAAGGGCAACCATGCGGACCGGCTTGGTGGTGGGGCGCACCGTGGCCGTGGACTTGAGCCCGGTCGGCTCGCCCGTTTGCGGCAGCGTGTCCGCACAGCCTGCGACGGCTGCGGCCGCGACTACAGCAATCAGCCAGGAAACACAGCTAGCCATTGGTCTTGCGATCCCCGAAAGATCGAACGCCTACACATCGATCCCCGGTCGTGACGTGAGCAGATTGCGCCACTGGCCCGGCTCGGCTTTGTGCACCCCCACACTGCCGTCGCTGTCATACTAGGGCTTTTGCGTCCAGAATGCACGCAACCATGCTGCGCAGAGGTCGGTGGCGCCAACTGTCGCGGGTTCACAGGGACCAGGAGACGGATCATAAGGGCTTCGGATTGATGCGCCGGCGGGGGACGAGCGGATGACTTCGACGACGAGGACGGCCACGCTGGCACCCATCAGCGCCGCCATTGTCGCGGCGCTCGTCGGGATCGCGGGGGCGCTGGCCGTCGTGCTGGAGGCGGCCCGGGCGGTCGGGGCCACACCGGCGCAGACGACGTCCTGGGTGACGGCAATCTGCCTCGCCATGGGTTTGACGAGCGCATTTCTGTCGTTCCGGCATCGGATGCCGATCATCACGGCGTGGTCGACGCCGGGAGCCGCCGTCATCGCCGCGAGTGGCGGCGCGACCCCGATCGAGGCGGCGGTCGGCGCCTTTGTTCTCGCAGGAGGGCTCATCGTCGCGACGGGCCTGATCGCGCCCCTGGAGCGCGCGGTGGCGCGGATCCCCATCGCCGTCGCCGCGGGAATGCTGGCTGGCGTGCTGTTCCGGTTCGTGATCCAGATGGTCGAGGCGGCCACGACGGCGCCCCTGATGGTGCTGCCCCTCGTTCTGCTGTTCCTCGTCGTGCGGCCGTTCAATCCCGGGCTCTCGATGCTGGCCGTCATCGGGGCCGCGCTCGGCATCGCGACGTGGAACGGGTCGATGGCGGCGCTGCCGCGGCTGCAGGTTTCGGAACTCGTGTGGGTGGCGCCGCGGTTCGAGGTCGCGACCCTGATCGGGATCGGGGTCCCGCTCTATCTGGTCACCATGGCGTCGCAGAACCTGCCGGGAGCGGCAGTCCTGCGCGCGGCCGGGTACCCGCCGCCGCTGTCGTCGGCCCTCGTCGTCACGGGAGGCGCGTCGATGCTGATCGCGCCCCTTACCGGGCATACGGTCAACCTCGCGGCCATCACGGCGGCGATCTGCACGGGCCCCGACGCCCATCCCGATCCGGCGCGCAGGTGGCATGCCGGCATCGCCTACGGCATCGTCTACTGCCTCCTCGCCGTCGGAGGGGCCTCATTGGTCGCGCTCTTCGCGGCATTTCCGGACGCCCTCATCAAGACCATCGCTGGGTTGGGGCTCCTCGGGGCGCTGGCGGGCGCCCTCGGTGCGGCGGTGGGGGATGAGCGTAACCGTTTCGCGGCTGTGGCGGCCTTCGCGGTGACCGCTGCCGGGCTGTCGGCCGGCGGCATCGGGGCGGCGTTCTGGGGGCTCGTTGCCGGGCTCGCCGTGTCGGGGATCGACAGCTTCGCGCGCCGCATCGCCGCAAGGGAGTGACCTCTGGGCAACAGTGTGCCCGCTCCCTCGTCCGGGGGCTGGCTCTGGGGGGAGGGGTTCCCTACAGTCCGGCGCGTCAGGACTTGGGAGGGACGGCGCGTGTCGCGTTTTTCGAAGCGTTTCGTTGCGGTCGTGTTCTTCCTGCTCGCGGTGTCCTTCATCGTGTCGACGGGTTCGATCGTCTCCGAGTTCTGGGGGCCGCATCTCGTGCCGATCCTGACGGCCAACAGCTACCTGTTCGTCTTCTTTCCGACGCTCGGCATCGTCGCGATGGTGGCGTTCTACATTCCGGCCGTGATCTTCGCCGACCTCTATCTCAACCGCACCTCGTGGTTCCTGAAGACCCGGTTCGTCGTGGGGGGACTCATGGCCATCGGTGCCGCGCTGTTCTTTGCCGATGCGCTCGACAAGACGGATTTGCGCAGCATCTGGGAGGTGTCACCGGCGGCGCTCGAGAACGATCGCGCCAGCCGGCCCGTCTGCGAGGCGGTCAAGGGGCGCGACCGGCCCGTCTGCGCGCAACCGATCCTGCCGACGATGGAGTTCTTGCGGCAGGAGTCGCTCAAGCGTGTCCGGATCTCGCCCTTCATCCGTGATTGCCACCCCGACACCAAAGTCGAGGCCAATCCGATCAACCAGGTGGAGCGCTATTGCTTTCCGGCCGGAGAGAAGCTCAAGGCGGCCGAGTGCTGTGTCGCCCAGCGCCTCTTTGCGCAGCGCGTCGGCGTGCTCGCCAAGGATCCGCTGACACAATCGCGCGCCGCCGAGATCGATCGGTATCTGCTGCCGTTCAAGAGCTTCTTCATCATCATGATGGTGCTCATCAGCGTGCTTCTGATCGCGTGGCCGCGCACCATCCGTGAACGCTACGGCCCCTGGCTGAAGCCGATGGAGCGCGGCATCCAGATCGGTGCCGTCGCGATGCTGTTCTGGCCGATCATGGACTACGCCTACCAGCAGACGCTCGACGTGCTTTACGGCCCGCGCGACAGCTTCCCGCTGCGGCTCAGCCTCGTGACGGTGCCGTGGGTGCTGTTGCTGACGTTCCACTTCAAGGATCGCATCAAGGACTATGCCCGGGTGGGCCAGACGCTGGGCGGTATCGCCTCCGTGATCGCGTTCTTCCGCTACCAGGACATCAGCGACTGGTCCTCGAAGCTGGTCGGACTGGGTGCGGCCGAAGCGCAGTTCGTTGTTCTCGTCGCCACCAGCGTCATCATTCTCATCCTCCTGTTCCGCTGGCTGCCACGATCGCTGGCCGGCGAGGAGCGCGAGAGCGTCGGGGGCGCCGCACCGCCGAGCGAGCGGCCGCAGACGTGAGTCGTTTCGCCTGCTCTTCGCCGCCGGCTGGTCGGCTCGGCAGCGCTCACGGGGTTGTGATACGGTGCGTCTTGTTTCAATGAACAAGATTCAGTAAGGTGTCTCCAACGAACCCACTGCCATCGGAGACATTCACATGGACCTCGCTGCCCCCACCCTGAAGCTGCCCGTCTGGCGCACCATCACCGCCGCGTGGGCAACCGTGCCAAAGAACATCGGCCTCTGGTTCCACCTCTACTGGCCCTGGATGGCGATCGTGACGCTCACGCTCGTCGCGTGGGGTCTCGGCGTCCTGGCCAACAGCGGTACCGCCACCCCGTCGAACGTGCTCGTCGGCGGCGCAGGACTGGTTCCACTCCTCGTGCTCGCGATCGCGTTCCTGGTCGGCGTACCGGCCATCTTCGTCGGTTGGCACCGTGGCATCCACCGCGGCGAGCGGCCGGCGGGTCCGATCCAGATCGACAGCACCACCGGTTCCTACATCAGCTACTCGCTGCTGATCATCGTGGCGCTTGCGGTTTCGATCTCCGTCATGCTCCTCGTGCTGGCTTCGATAGCCGGCATCACGACCGGCCTCGGCGAGGGTCCGATGTCGCTCGACCGGCTGGCGGCACTACGCCACTTCCTGCCGCTGGCGATCCTCCCTTACTACTTCCTGCTCAGCCGGTTCAGCCTCGTGCTGCCCGCCGTGGCCGTCGGGCAGAAGATGACGCTCGGCCAGTCGTTCAATCTGACCCGCGGCAACACCTGGCGTCTGACCGTCGGGGCCGGCCTCGTCTACTTCCCGGTGGTCGTGCTCTCGGGGCTGATGGAGATCCTGATGGTCGCGGCTCCCGACTCTACCGCTCTGCTCGCCGTCGGCGGCCTCATCGTGCTCATCTCCTCGGCCTTCTGCCTCCACGCGGCGCTCTCCTTCGGGACGCTCGCCCTGAAGCAACTGGCGCCGCAGGAAGTGGAAGCCACCGCCTGAGACCACCACCGACGCTGAAGCTTGACCTCGCAGCCCCCGGCTGCGAGGTCTTGGTGCATCCAGAAGCTTGCAGTTGTGGAGGAACGACCATGGATCTCGGCATCGCCGGACGCACGGCCATCGTGTGTGCTGCCTCTAAGGGACTGGGACGCGCGTGCGCCATGCAGTTGGCCAAGGAAGGCGTCAATGTCGTCATCACGGCCCGCACCCTCGCCGATCTCGAGGCGACGGCCAGCGACATCCGCAAGGTTGCGAACGTCAAAGTCGAGATCGTCGCCTGCGATGTCACCACCGAGGAGGGACGCGCGCAGATCCTCAAGGCCTGCCCCAACCCTGACATCCTGATCAACAACGCGGGCGGTCCGCCGCCGGGTGATTTCAAGGACTTCTCGCTCGACGACTGGCGCAAGGCCGTCGAGTGGAACATGATCACCCCGATCGCGCTCATCAAGTCGACGGTCTACGGCATGATGGATCGCAAGTTCGGGCGCATCCTCAACATCACGAGCCAGTCGGTGAAGGCGCCGATCGCGTCGCTGGAGTTGTCGAACGGGGCGCGCGCGGGGCTCACGGGCGCGATCGCCGTGATGGCGCGCCGCGCGGTGCGGCACAACGTGACCATCAACAACATCCTGCCGGGACCGTTCGAGACCGACCGGCTCAAGTCCTCGACCAAGCGCATGGCGGAGCTGCAGGGCAAGTCGGTCGACGAGATCGCCGACAAGAGAAAGGCGGAGGTGCCGGCCGGCCGCTTCGGACAGCCGGACGAGTTCGGCGCCGCGGCAGCCTTCATGTGCTCGTCGCACGCCGGCTTCATCACCGGCCAGAATCTGCTGCTCGACGGTGGCATCTTCCCCGGCGCGCTGTAGCGCGGGCCTTCGGCTCAACCTGCTGCTTTCTCGAGGCCTGCCGTTCCAACAGGAGCGGCGGGCCTCCTGTCTTTAGGCCGTGTGGTTCGAGGTCGCGTCGAGCGGACACAGGTGGCTCGTGACGCAAAAGGTTGACGCCCCGTGCGGGAGGCGGCTAGTGGCGCCTTCGCCTGTCGGTCACCCTTCCGCGTGCGATCCAACGCGCGCTGGTCGTGGCGCCATTCGCCGATCATCCCGCCAATCCGGAGCCTCAGCCCATGCCACGTCCCTGCGGGATCGACTTCGGCACGTCCAACTCGTCGGTCGGGGTGGCTCGCGACGACGCGGCCATGCTGCTCGCCCTGCAGGCCGGTGCGACATCGGTGCCGACGGCTCTCTTCTTCAGCTTCGAGGACGACGTCACCGCCTTCGGGCGCGAAGCGATGGACCGATATCGCTCGGGGGAGACTGGCCGCCTGCTGCGCTCGATCAAGACGCTTCTCGGGACATCGCTTTTCGATGAAATGACGATGGTCCGTTCGCGCCGCTATCATTTCTCGGAGATCGTCGCGAGCTTCCTCGCGTTTCTTCGATCGTCGGGGGAAGCTTCGACGGGCTCTCCCCTCGATGACGTCGTGCTTGGACGCCCGGTCTATTTCGTCGACGACGACGCAGCCGCCGACCGGACGGCGCAGGACCAGCTCGAAGCGGCTGCTCGCGCGGCCGGGTTTCAGTCGATCTCCTTCCAGCTCGAACCGATTGCCGCCGCCCTCGACTACGAGCAGACCGTCGCTGCCGAGGAGATCGCGCTCGCCGCCGACATCGGTGGCGGCACGTCGGATTTCTCGCTCGTGCGCGTCGGCCCGAAACTGAAGGGCAAGTCGGACCGGCGCGACGACGTTCTCGCCGCCAACGGCGTGCGCGTCGGCGGGACGGATTTCGATCGTCAGCTCAGCACGGCCACGCTGATGCCGTTCCTCGGCCGCAACAGCCGGCTCAAGACAAAGGGCCTGGAGACGCCCTCCTGGTACTATTCGGACCTCGGCACCTGGCATCGCATCAACGTGCTCTATGACCGGAAGGTCATTACGGAGATCCGGGGGCTGCTGCGCGAAGCCGCCGAACCCGAAAAGATCGAACGGCTGCTCAGTGTGCTCGAGCTGCGCAAGGGCCACGAGTTGCTGGGGCGGATCGAGCACGCCAAGATCGCACTCTCAGCCGAGACCGAGGCACACGTCGACCTCGCCGACGTGGTTGATGGGTTGCAGCTTCCCGTCGAGCGGGGCGAGTTCGAGACCGCGATCGCAACGGGACTGCAGCGGATCGAAGGCCGGGTCGGCGCACTCCTCGCCGACGCCGGACTGGCCGCCGGCGATGTCGGGACCGTGTTCATCACGGGCGGGTCGAGCGGTATCCCCGCCGTCCGGGCCGCGATCACACGGGGGCTTCCCGAGGCGCGGATCATCGCCGGCGATGCGTTCGGCAGCGTGGCCACGGGCCTCGCGCTGGAAGCGGTGCGCCGCTACGGCAGCCACTAGCCGTTTCAGGCGCGACCGACGACCGCCGAGTTGCCGGAACTTGCCGGAAGCGCGGAGTGTTGCCGTCAGGCGCCGCGCGCGGGCCTTCAGTGGGGCGCGCTGTTCCCGCATAGTTCGAGCCGCCCTCAATCCGTCACCAATGACGACTGGATTGGTGTGCCGCATTCCCGTGAGCCGCTCGTCTCAGCACAGGACCCGTTGCCATGAACCGCATCTCGCGCTCAGCCCTCGCCGCCTCGTTGTGTCTTGCCGTCGCGGCAAGTTGGCCGCTCGCCGGGAGCCACGCGCAGGAGCGGGCGGGCCAGACGTTCACCCACCCGATCGTGACGAAGGACGCCGAACGTCTCGAGGCGGCGCTGAAGGCGATCCGGGAGGGCGATGCGGGGAAGCGCGCGGCGACGGCGCCGCGTGGCTCGGCGAAGGCGGCGGGGCTCAAGCTCCTCGAAGATGGCGCGGACATCCGGGGTGCGCTCAATCAGCTGCTGCTGGCGAGTGCGCTCGACCCCAAGGACCCTGAGAGCTGGCGCGGCCTGGCGCGGGCGGCGTTGGCGCTGCCGGGCGATCAGATGCGGGGGTCGGAGCGCTACGAGTTGCCGGCGCGGGCGTCGGGGGCGGCATGGCTCGCCTTCCAGCTCGCAGCCGATGATGCGGCCCGCGCGGACGCGCTGTCGGTGCTCGGGGAAGCCATGAAGCGTCGCTCCATGTGGCGTCCGGCCATCGACGCGTACCGGGCAGCCGTCACGCTCGCGGCATCGCCCGAGTTGCAGGAGAGGCTCGAGGCGCTGCTCGCCGAGCATGGCTTCAGGGTCGTCGACTACAAGGTCGATTCCGATGCGGAGACGCCCCGGCTCTGCGTCAACTTCTCGGAGCGGGTCAGCGGGACGTCGGTCGACGCGTCGAAGTTCGTCCGTCTCGACGGCAAGGAGGCGGAATCGCTGGCGGTCGAAGGCAATCAGATCTGCCTCGACGGGCTGAAACACGGCAGCCGCTACGAGGTGCAGGTTCGCGCCGGGATGCCGTCCGAGACCCGGGAGACCCTCGCGAAGACCGCCGAGATCGGCGTCTATGTGCGCGACCGCAAGCCCTCCGTGCGGCTCAGCGGCCGGGCCTACGTGCTGCCGAGCCGGGGGCAGCAGGGCATCCCTGTGACCAGCGTCAACGCCAGCACGCTCGACGTCGAGATTTTCCGCATCGGCGACCGGGGTCTAGGCCTCGCCGCCGGCAGCGACAATTTCCTGAAGACGATCGAGAGCTGGGATCTCGAACAGGTGCGCGAGCGAAACGGCCGCAAGGTGTGGAGCGGGACGCTGGACGTTGCGAGCCGGCTCAATGCGGACGTGACGACCGCGATCCCCGTGACCGAGGCGCTCGGGCGACTGGAGCCGGGCGTCTATGTCGTCTCGACGGCTGTCACCGGCCGGGTGGGCAACGAAGGACAGGGCAGCCGGGCCGCGCAATGGTTCGTCGTGTCGGACCTGGGGCTCACCGCGTTCTCGGGTGAGGATGGGTTGCATGCACTCGTGCGGTCGCTCGCGACCAGCCAGGCGGCGGCCGGCGTCAAGCTGCGGCTCATCGCGCGCAACAACGAAGTGCTGGCGAGCGCCGAGACCGACAGCCGCGGCTATGCGCGCTTCGAGCCGGGGCTTCTGCGCGGCGAAGGCGGCAATGGCGCGCGGCTCCTCGTCGCGGAAGGCCGCGAAGACTATGCGCTGCTCGATCTCGCGGCATCGGCGTTCGACCTCTCCGACCGTGGTGTCGCGGGTCGCGCTCCTCCCGGGCCGCTCGACGGCTATCTCTATGCCGAGCGGGGCGTCTACAGGCCAGGCGAGACGGTGCACCTGACGGGTCTCCTGCGGACAGCGAAGGGGCGTTCGGCGACAGCGCCCGCGACGCTCATCGTCGTCAGGCCGGACGGGGTCGAGCATCGCCGTATTGTTCTTCAGGATGGTGGTCTCGGCGGGCGCAGCCACAGTCTCGGTCTTGGCCGCCAGGCCATGACGGGAACGTGGCGGGCGCGGCTACATGCGGACCCGAAGTCGGCTGCGCTCGCGGAGACGGCCTTCCTCGTCGAGGATTTCGTTCCCGAACGGCTGGCGCTCGATCTGAAGGCGGGAACGCCTGCGTTGCGGGCCGGCGAGCGTGCCAGCGTCGGGATCACGGGGCGCTATCTCTATGGCCCGCCGGCCGTCGGGCTTGCGGCCGACGGCGAAGTCATCGTGCGCCTCGCCAAGGGTGGGCTCGCGGGCTTTCCAGGCTATCAGTTCGGGAAAGCCGAAGACACGGTGCTCGCCGTTCGCGAACCCATTGCAGAGACCGCGACGACGGACGCGCAAGGCGTCGCTACGATCGCATTCGAGCCGCCGAAGCTGCCTCGGACGGACCGGCCCCTCGAAGCCGACGTGCTGGTTCGCCTCAAGGAGCCGAGCGGGCGCGCCATCGAGCGTCGGGTGACGCTGCCGGTCGATCCGGGCGCGCCGCGCATCGGTGTGAAGCCGCTCTTTACCGGCGATCAGGTCGGCGAGGGTGACGAGGCGCGGTTCGACGTCATCGGGCTCGGCGCCGACGGCAAGGCCGCGCCCGAGCGGACGTTTACGTGGCAGATCGTGCGTCTCGACAAGCGCTGGCAGTGGTACTCGCACGACGGCGAGTGGCGCTACGAGGGCATCACCACGACGCGCAAGGTGGCCAACGGAACCGCGCAGGGCCGTGACGGGCAACCGGCACGCATAGCCTTCAAGCCGGAGTGGGGACGCTACCGGCTGGAAGTGACGGACGGCCAGTCGGGGAGCAACCTGACCAGCGTCGTCTTCACGTCGGGCTGGCAGCCCGCCGGCGACGGCGACAGCCCGGAAGTGCTCGACATCGCGCTCGACAAGAAGACCTACAAGGCCGGCGAGAGTGCGCGTCTGCGCATCAACAGCCGCGAGGCGGGGCGCGCGCTGATCGCGATCGTGTCGGGCTCGCTGCACCAGATCCAGGAAGTGGACGTTCCGAAGGGTGGCACCGAGGTGGCGCTGCCGGTCGATGGCGCGCTGCTGCCCGGTGCCTATGTGACTGCAACGCTCTACCGGTCGCTCGACGAGGCGCAGAAGCGCATGCCGTCGCGGGCCATGGGCGTCGCCTGGCTCGGGCTCGACATGTCGGCTGCAACGCTCGACGTGGCGCTCACCCTGCCGGAGAAGGCACTCCCCGGACGCCCGCTCACGGTTCCGGTCCGCATCGGCGGGCTCGGGGCTGGGGACGAGGCGCGCGTCACGGTGGCGGCGGTTGATGTCGGCATCCTCAACCTCACGCGCTACGAGGCCCCCGCGCCTGAGAAGTGGCTCTATGCCCAGCGCCGCCTCGGCATCGAGGTGCGCGATCTCTACGGCCGTCTCATCGACGGCATGCGGGCCGAGCGGGGTCGCATGCGGAGCGGCGGCGACGGTTCCGGCGGAATGAGTGCACAGGGGAGCCCGCCGGTGGAAGCGCCGCTGGCGCTTTATTCCGGCATCGTGAAGGTCGGCGCCGACGGAAAGGCCGAAGTGACGTTCGACATGCCGGACTTCAACGGCAGCGTGCGGCTGATGGCGGTCGCGTGGAGCGAAAGCAAGGTTGGTTCAACGTCTCGCGACGTCATCGTGCGCGACAAGCTGGCGCTGCTCGCCACGGGGCCGCGCTTCATGATCCTCGGCGACAAGACGCGGCTCGACGTCGACGTGCACAACATCGAGGGGCCGTCGGGGGTCTACAAGGTGGCCGTAAGCCGGCAATCGGGGAACGGCCCGAGCCAGTCTCTGCCCGGCGCGGAGCTGGCACTCGAGCCGGGTGCACGACGCCGTCAGGCCGTGGCGCTGGCGCCTACGGAACTCGGCCGCTCGGTCTACGACGTGACGGTGAGCGGGCCGGATGGCATTCAGCTGAAGCGGCGGCTGGCGCTCGACGTGCTGCCGCCCGCGACGGGCATCCGCCGCTCGACCGTGTCGTCGCTCGCGGCGGGCGGGGGCAAGCTGACCCTGTCGCCAGATCTGTTCCAGGACCTGATCCCGTCGACCGCGCAGCTCTCGCTGACGGTCGGCCCCACGGCCCGGCTCGACGTGGCCGGTCTGCTGTCGCAGCTCGACAAGTATCCCTACGGCTGCGCCGAACAGACGACGAGCCGCGCGATGCCGCTGCTCTACGCCAACGACATGGCGCGCAAGCTTGGGATCGCAGAGGACGCCGAAATCCGTAGCCGTGTTGCGAAGGCGATCGAGCGGCTGATGGAGATGCAGGATTCTTCCGGCGCGTTCGGCGCCTGGGGACCGTCGGACAGCGACGTCTGGCTCAGCGCCTATGTCACGGACTTCCTGACACGGGCCAAGGAGAGCGGCTACGAGGTGCGGCGCGAGCCGTTCACGCAAGCTCTGGACAAGCTGGCCAACGTGCTCGCCTACGCGCAGGATTTCCAGAACGGCGGCGAGGCTCGGGCTTATGCCCTCTATGTGCTGGCGCGGAACGGGCGGGCGCCGATCGGGGACCTCCGCTACTACGTCGATGCGCGGCTCGACCGGTTCGCGACGCCGCTCGCCAAGGCGCAGCTCGGAGCCGCACTCGCGATGCTCGGCGATCAGGAACGGGCTGGCCGCGCGTTCGCATCGGCGCTTGCCATGCTGGAGGCGAACGCTGCCCGGACGGATGCCGACGGGGCACGGGCGGACTACGGATCGCTTGTCCGGGACGGAGCTGGCCTGTTGACGCTTGCGGCGGAGACGGGGCTCGCGAAGGCGCAGGTCCCGGGTCTGTCGAAGGTTCTTGCGACGGCCTTCCGGGCCCGGCAGTACACCTCGACGCAGGAACAGGCGTGGATGCTGCTCGCGGCGCGGGCGCTCGCCGACGAGGCGAAAGGCGTGCGTCTCGACGTTGCGGGACGCCCGCACATGGGTGAACTGACGCGGACGTTCCGGCCGGCGGATATCGCGGCTTCCCCGGTCGCCGTCGTCAACGGCGGGAGTGATGCCGTCGACGCCGTGATCACGGTCGAGGGCGCGTCGCTGACGCCGGAACCCGCGATCGCGAAGGGCTTCAGCATCGAGCGGGGCTACTACACGCTCGACGGTCGCAAGATCGAGGCCGGCGCGACGATGACCGTGCGCCAGAACGACCGCTTCGTCGTGGTCGTCACGATCAAGGGGCAGCAGTCGGGTGGGCGCATCCTCATCGCCGATCATCTGCCGGCCGGCTTCGAGGTGGAAAATCCGCGCCTCGTCGACAGCGGCGACGTGAAGTCGCTCGCCTGGCTGAAGAAGGGGCGCGAGGCGAAGCACACCGAGTTCCGTGACGATCGTGTCGTGGCGGCGTTCGATTTCTTCGGCGAGAACGGCGAAGTGTCCGCCGAAGCGCCCGAAGCGACGGTCGCCTACATCGTTCGCGCTGTGACGCCGGGAACGTTCGTGCATCCGGCGGCGCGGGTGGAGGACATGTACCGTCCCGAGCTCTTCGCCCGCACCGCCGGTGGAACGCTCTTGGTGGACGCCGCGCAATAGCGCGGCGTCCGCCGATCCGTCCGCCTCCCCTGCCGGCCAAGTCCGAGAGACCCCGATGCTCCCCCGCTTCCCGCCCAAACCCGGTTCCGACGTCCGATCGGCCAAGGCCGCGCCCGTCAGGTACCGGCGCTGGGCGTGGGGCGGGTTGGCGCTGGCAGGAAGTGCAGTTCTTCTCGCCCTCGGCCTTCAAGTCGCGGGACAAGCGCTCGATCGCGTCCATCTGCCGCTCGATCGGGTGGCGGGCGTTTCGAAGACCGTGGTCGATCGAGAGGGGCGACTGCTGCGAGCCTTCACCGCCCCTGATGGTCGCTGGCGGCTTCCGGCGGAGGCGGGTGACGTCGATCCGCGTTATCTCGAGATGCTCATTGCCTACGAGGATCGTCGGTTTCGCGAGCATGCCGGCGTCGATCCGTGGTCGATGCTGCGCGCGGCCGGACAGTTCGTGCGCAACGGTCGTGTGGTCTCGGGGGCCTCGACGCTGACGATGCAGGTGGCACGCCTGCTCGATGGGCAGGATCGGCGAACGCTCGGCACGAAGGTGCGGCAGATGGTGCTCGCGCTGGCCCTCGAGCGGCGCCTGTCGAAAGCTGAGATCCTATCGCTCTACCTGAAGCTCGCGCCCTTCGGCGGCAACATCGAGGGCGTTCGCGCCGCCTCTCTCGCCTACTTCCGGAAAGAGCCGGTGCGACTATCCCCGGGTGAGCGGGCGCTGCTCGTCGCCATTCCGCAGTCGCCGGAAGCGCGTCGTCCGGATCGCGATCCGGGGGCCGCGCGGCGGGCAAGAGACCGCGTATTGCAGCGCGCCGTCGAGGCGGGCGTCGTATCGGCCAGCGAGGCCGCGCAGGCGCGGATGGAAGCCGTGCCCCGGCAGCGCCATCCCTTCCCTCGCTTCGCGCCGCATCTGGCCGAGGGAGAGGTCGCCCGCTATCCGCAGCGGACGACGCATCGGCTGACGATCGACCGCACGCGGCAGGCGGCGCTCGAGACGCTGGCCGGCGAACACGCCAGTCGCCTGGGGCGGAAGCTGACGGTCGCCGTGCTCGCGATCGAGAACGCCACCGGCCATGTCGTGGCCCACGTCGGCTCGGCCGGCTATCTCGACGCGGAGCGGCAAGGCGCGATCGACATGACCTCGGCCGTGCGGTCGCCGGGGTCGACGCTGAAGCCGTTCATCTACGGGCTGGCCTTCGAGCGGGGGCTCGCGCACCCCGAGACACTCATCGAGGATGCGCCGACGCGGTTCGGGCGCTATGCGCCGAACAACTTCGACGAGGAGTTCCGGGGCACGGTGTCGATCCGGGAGGCGCTGGCGCACTCGCTGAACATTCCGGCCGTCAAGGCGCTGGCGGCGGTCGGTCCGAAGCGCTTCGTCGGGCGGCTGCGGCGATCGGGCACCGAGGTGGTGCTGCCGCCGGGAACGGAGGCGTCGCTCGCAGTTGCGCTCGGAGGAGCGGGGCTCACGCTGCATGATCTCGCGCATGCCTATGTGGCGCTCGCCCGCGGGGGGGGCCCAGTGCCGATCGTGCACAGTCTCGTCGAGGGCGGGGCCGGTACCTCCAATCCGGCCTCCGCGCGACCGGCCCGCCTGATGTCACCGGCGGCGGCGTGGTACGTCGGCGACATTCTCAAGGGTGCGCCGCCACCTGCCGGTGCCAAGCCGTTCCAGATCGCGTTCAAGACGGGGACGTCCTACGGCTATCGCGACGCGTGGGCCGTCGGTTTCGACGGCCGGCATACGGTTGCGGTCTGGGTCGGGCGGGCCGATGCGTCCTCGACGCCTGCCATGACGGGGCACGGCGCGGCAGCCCCGCTTCTGTTCGACAGTTTTGCGCGCCTGGCCGAGCGTGTTTCGCCGTTGCCACCGCCGCCGGCCGGCGTGCATCGGGTGCGAAACAATGAGTTGGCGAGCCAGCTCAGGCGCTTCGGTGGACATGCGGACGCCGCCGGGGCTGCGGGAAGCGTCGCCATCGCCTTTCCACCGGACAAGGCGGAACTCGATGCGCCACCCGCCGACGCGCCGGAGATCGTGCTGAAGGCCGAGGGGGGTGCGTTGCCGCTCACGTGGGTCGTGGACGGGGTGCCGCTCGAGACGTCCGCCGGTGAGCGGGCCGCTGTCTGGAAGCCGAGCGGCTCGGGCTTCTCGCGCATCTCGGTGATCGATGCGACGGGGCGCGCGGACCAGGTGAAGATCCGCATTCGCTGAGCCTTTGCGCTCGATCAAGAGCGTCCCGGCATGCGGCGATAGGAACCGCGACGCAGGAGCGCGAGCCGTTCGGGACCGGAAGCGGCTAATGTTCTGGCTGATCGCGGGGGAATCGACATGGGATGGACTATCGCCTGGGGCTGGCCGACGCGGGGCGCGGAGACGGCGCTTGCCGGTCACGCGGCGGAGCGACGGTATGCGCTGCTGGCCGCGATGGCGGTCGCCGTGGCCGCCGGGCCGCTGCTCATGTCAGTCGGGGACGAGGATGCGGGCTCGGGTGCCCATCGTTCCTCCGGCGTGGAGGCGAGCGCGCCGGCCGAGACGCTCTACGCCGCCTACGGCGGCGTCACCCACACGCACGCCAGCGATGTGCTGTTCCGGAAGGCCGGGGTCACAGACCTCACGGCGCACGGCGTCGAATGGATCGGGCGGCCGTTCAAGAGCCCCATCTACTACGGGCTGCGCGGCATGCACTGGGGTGCCGGGGGTCGCTTCGGCGGCATGGTCGATTTCACGCATGCGAAGGCGATCTCGGTCCGCGAGCAGACGGTGCGCTTTTCCGGTACGCGGGACGGCAAGCCGGCCGACGGACAGGCGAAGATCGGCGACACGTTCCGGCATCTGGAGTTCAGCCACGGACACAACATGCTGACGCTGAACGGCCTCCTGCGGCTGGCGCCGATGTCGGGGAGCCTCAGGCCCTACGTGGGGGCGGGGGTCGGCCTTTCGCTGCCGCACACCGAGGTGCAGTTCCTGGACGAGACCAAGCGGACCTACGAATACCAGATGACGGGCGGGGTCGGGCAGGTGGTGGCGGGTTTCGAGATCCGCTTGCCGCGCGCGTCGGTGATCGTCGAGTACAAGTTCTCGTTCGCTCCCTACAGCGTGCCGCTGTCGCTGCGGGACGGGTCGAAGGGCAACGCGTTCGTCGATTACTGGGTGCAGTTTTCCCGGTGGTGGCGGGGTGAGGCCACGGAGGGGGGCTGGCTCTGGACCAATCTGGCGAGCCACCATGTGATCGTCGGTGTCGGCTACCGCCACGCAGCGGGGCCGTAGGCAGCGGCAACGCGGCCGGACTACTCGTGTGCGGGGTGCTCGGCGCGGCGCTGCTCCAGGTACCAGACGGAAAGGAAGTCGAGGAAGACGCGAAGCTTCGGCAACATGTGCCGCGTGCTCGGGTAGACCGCCCACACGGACGCGTTGCGGCCAACGTCGTAGTCCGGGAGCACCTCGAGAAGGTCGCCTTCGGCCAAGGCTTCGCGGACGCGCACGTGCGCCGCTTTCAGAATGCCGCCGCCTTCGATGGCCGTGTGGCGAAGCAGTTCGCCATCGTTCGACCGCAGCCGCGCCATGAGCCGCACCTCGTGCGTTTCGTCGCCTCGGCGCAGCAGCCAGCTCTGGGTGTCGCCCTGGACGAGACACCAGTGCCGTTGCAGATCCGCAGGGGTTTCCGGCATGCCGTGCTCGCGGACGTAACGGGGCGCGGCGACGAGGAGGCGGGGATGGGGTCCGAGCCGCTTGGCGATCAGCGTCGAGTCCTGGAGGTTTCCGGTGCGGATCGCCACGTCGAAGCCGGAATCCGGGAACGTGATCATCCGGTCGTTCGATTCGACGTAGAGATCGACCTTAGGGTAACGGCGCATGAACGCGCCGAAAGCGGGCCCCAGCACGCCGCGTCCGAGGTTGGTCGGCACGGAGACGCGCAATCGGCCCTGCGGTTGTTCGACGGATCGGGTCAGCTCGCCGCAGGCTTCGTCATAGCGGGCAATGATCGATTCGATGTCGTCGAGGAACTTCTGGCCCTCGTCGGTGATCGCTATGGCGCGAGTGGAGCGATCGAAGAGGCGGACGCCGAGGCTGCTCTCGATCGCCTGCAGGCGCTTCGATATCGTACCGGCGCTCAGTTCGAACTCGGCGCCGACCGCCGACAGGTTCTGCAAGTGAGCGAGGCGAGCCAGAATTCTGAGGTCGTCGATCTCCATGGTCCGCTCTTTCGCGTGCGTGACGGGCGAGCAGGGCTCGCGTTCGGGCACGCATCCTGGGGCGCGCGACTCGGTCGACGCAGCAACCCGGTATCAGTTTACGGGGCCTGCGCGCAAATCAACGCGCCATTTGGTTGACGGCCCGCATCCGTCGACCCTGTGGTGCGCGTCTTGCGCACTCGCGACACCCGGCTCCGGCGCTCAGAACCGGCGCAAGAGGCGATCGATATAATCGAGCTCGAGCTGGGGGCGGGTCGGCTCGCCGAGCCGCTTGCGCAATTCCTCCAGGATCTCGCGCGCCCGCTGCACGTCGATCTCGTCCGGGATCTTGACCGAGGTCCCGAGATCCGGGCCCTCCGTGCGCTGCGGACGGCCGAGAGGATCGAGCGGGGCGTCACCGCCCGGACCCTGTCCGAACTGGCGCATCTGCTGCATCATCTGCTCGGCCATCTGCTGGGCGCCCTGCCGAAGCTGTTCCAGGGCCTGCTGCTCGGAACGCGCCGCGCCTCCCAGATCGCCACGGCGGAGGGCCTCCTCGGCCTCCTGCATGGAGCGCTCGGCATCCTGCAGGGGACCCGGGGCCTGCATGCCGTTCTGGCGCATCTGGTTCTGAAGCTGGCCCAGCCGGCCGCGGAGCTGGCCCTGACGCTGTTCGAGGGAACCGCCCGGCTGATCGCCTTCTCCCTGACCCTGGGCCTGACCTCGGCCTTGCCCCTGACCTTGACCCTGGCCTTGGCCCGGTTGGCGTCCCTGGCCCTGCTGGCGGCCCTCGCCCTGCCCAGGCTGCTGCCCTTGCTGGCCCTGCTGCCCTTGCTGGCCGCGCTGCCCCCGTTGGCCTTGCTGTCCCTGCTGGCCTTGTTGCCCCTGCTGACCCTGGCCGTCGCCATCGCGCGGGAGGCGGCCCTGCTGCTGGCCGAACGTATCGTCGAGCAACTGCTGCTGCTTGCCGATGATGTCCCCGAACTGGTCCATCATCTGCATCATCTGCTGGCTTTGCTGGCTCTGGCCCTGCCCTTGCGCCATCTGGCCGTTCTGGAGTTGCTCCAGCATGTCGCGAAGCTGGCTCAACAGCTGCTGGGCGGACTCGCGTGAACCCTGACGCGCCATGTTCTCGATGTCGCGCATCATCCGCTCGAGGTCCTGCTGGCGGATGACGTTGTTCGGCGCCAGGTTCTGCGGGAACGGCATCGGCTGGTTCTCGGCCTGCCGCTGCATCTGCTGGAGGAAATTGTTCAGCGCCTGACGGAGCTGATCCATGAGCTGCTTGATTTCTTCATCCGAGGCGCCGTCCTGCAGGGCCTTCGCCAGCTGCTCCTGGGCCTCGCGGAGCGCGCGCTCGGCTTCAGACAAGTCGCCGTCCTCGAGGCGCAGTGCCACATGCCAGAGCTGATCGACGACGCTCTTCAGGCCGACGCGCGACTTGTCACGTTGCAGCCGCCAGTAGGCCGAGCGGAGACCGAGGTAGGCTTTCCGATCGGTGATGAACCCGTCCGGTTCCACCGAGATGGCCTCGAGCGCGCGCGCCACTGTCGGGCGACTGCGCGGGTCTTCGACCAGGTAACGGCGCTGCTCGACGACCGCCTTCGCGATCGGGTTCGAGAAGCGGCGCTGCGGCAGAATCAATTCATAGGCTTCGCTGCGGCCGATCTGGCCCGCGTGATCCTTCGCCGACAGCGTCAGGCGCACGCGCGAGCCAGCCCAAGGGTGCCCCGTCAGCTCGTGATAGCTGAACGCCTCGCCCTCCTTCGCATTCGCGCGCGGGAGGCGGAGCGTCAGTGCGGGCGGACGCTCATGCGGTGGGCGGGGGCCCTTGTAGGCCTTCGGGCGGGCCCAGCTCGTCGCCGGGTCGCTCGGGAGAGGTTTGGCGCGCGTGATGCGCCCTTCCGCCGAGACGATGCCGTAGTCGTCCTCCATCTTGTATGTGAGCTTGAGCGACCCTCGCGGCAGCCGTTGGGGGTCCTTGGACAGCGCAATGGTCGGGACGCGGTCCGGGATGACGCGGAACGACCAGGGCGCGGAACCGTGGCCGGAGATGCGGACGCGGGTCGGGACCAGGAGTTCGATCTTCGTCTCGGCGACGTCGCCCGGAGGGGCGGCTGGCCGCAGCGGCTGGGCAGCCTGACCGGACGGGGCATCGGCGGGGGCGTTTTCGGGTGTGACGAGGCGCTTTTCCGTAACACCGCCCTCAGGCGTGATCTCGACCGTGAAGCCGCGTGTGCCGGTGCCGCTCGCGCGCATCACGAGCTGGCTGCGGGCCGGGACCTCGACCTCACCTTGAGTGTTTAGCGGTGGTGTCAGGGGCTGCGACAGCGGGCGCGCGCCGTCAGCCAGAATGATGGGGGCCGCACCTGTATAGGCAGGCGGCGTCACCCAAGCATCGAGACGCGCATTCGCCGAGATGGCCGGACCGCCGATCCGGAAGGCAGCGCCGACGCGGTCGGCCGCGCTGTCTCCGACGATCCATCCGAGGAGGCCGATGGCGAACAGGAGCACGGCGCGGAGGGCGAAAGGGTCGAGGCGATCGGTCCGTGCGGCGGGTGGGGAGACCTTCAGGCGTTCGATCTGGCGCGCGACGCGTTGCCGGTGGGCGTCCCATAGGGCGGCTGTCGCGGGGTCCGATGTCGGGGTGGTGAGGGTGTCTTCGTAGGACGACGCAGGGCGATGCGGCACACCGGACCGTGTTTCGATGCGCAAAATCGCTTCGTCACGGGAGGCGGCAGGCGTGCGGATAATCCAGGCGAGGGACCCGAGAGCCGCCACCGCAAAGACGGCGAGAAGCGCGATATGGGCCCATTCGGGGATACTGTGCCAGACGCCGGCGAACGAGACGGCGAGGAACGCCGTTGCGATGGCGATCATCAGCCAGATGCGCGGCCACATGCGCTCGACGAGGAGTGCTGCCCGCGTGAGGCGCACCTTTCGCTCGAGAGCGGCGGTGGGGTCCAGATCAGCTCGCTTCATGCCGTCGGCCATTGCGGGTCCTTGCCTGACGCGCGGAGGGTGGGCGGACCATCAGGTTGTCCGAGCGGACCAAGCCTGCGGGTGTCCATGCAGCCCACAATCACGGCTCGCACGCGCCGCACGATGATCATAGCGGTCCTCGTGGCGATCCGTTCCTAAATTATAGTTCATCAAATGAGGATGGGGATTGTGGCTCGGCTGTGGCGGTTAACCGTCCAGCTATTCGGCCGCCATCGCCTGGACGGCGCGAGCCGGGGCGAAGGTTTCGGCGCGGGCCAGAGCCCAGGCCTGCTTGAACTGGGGATGGTCGGTGCCTGCCAGCAGCTCGCCGGGGCGCAGAAACCGGTACATCTGGGCGAAGCTGACGACCCGATCGGGGGCCGCTCGGCGCATGAAGTGATGCGGGTCGAACTCGCGCGGATGGTCGAGCCCGGCGGCAGCCACCAATTCGGCGAGCGTCGCCAAGGTCTCGCGCTGAAAGTTGGCAACCCGCTCGGCCTTGTCCGGCACCACGATGGCGCGACTCCTCGCCGGGTCCTGGCTCGTCACGCCGGTCGGGCACTTGCCGGTATGGCAGGTTTGGGCCTGGATGCAGCCGACCGCGAACATGAAGCCGCGGGCCGAATTGCACCAGTCGGCACCGAGCGCCATGGCGCGCGCGATGTCGAACGCCGTCACGATCTTGCCCGAGGCGCCGATCCGGATGCGATCACGGAGATTGGCGCCGACGAGGGCCGAATGGACAAACGACAGGCCGTCGCGGAGCGGCATGCCGAGGTGATCCATGAACTCGAGCGGGGCGGCGCCCGTGCCGCCTTCCTTGCCGTCCACCACGATGAAGTCGGGCGTCAGTCCGGTCTCGAGCATGGCCTTGACGAGGGCGAGGAACTCCCAGGAGTGGCCGATGCAGAGCTTGATGCCGGCGGGCTTGCCCCCGGACAGCCGGCGCATCTCGGCGACGAACTGCATCATCTCGATCGGGGTCGAGAACGCGGAGTGGAACGAGGGCGAGACGCAATCCTCGCCCATCGGCACGCCCCGAATGCGCGCGATCTCGGCCGTCACCTTGGCCGCCGGCAGAACGCCGCCGTGGCCGGGTTTGGCCCCCTGCGAGAGCTTCAGCTCCACCATCTTGACTTGTGGTTTGGTGGCGTTCTCCGCAAAGCGGTCGGGAGAAAAGCGGCCGGCCGGGTCGCGGGCGCCGAAGTAGCCCGAACCGATCTCCCAGATGATGTCGCCGCCGAATTCCTCATGGTAGGGCGAGAGGCCGCCCTCGCCCGTGTCATGGGCGAAATTGCCGAGCTTCGCCCCCCGGTTCAGCGCGCGTACGGCGTTGGCCGACAGTGAGCCGTAGCTCATGGCCGAGATGTTGAAGATCGAGGCGGAATAGGGCTGGCTGCAGTGCGGGCCGCCGACGACGACACGGAACGGGTCCCTGGCGACGGGCCGAGGTGTCATCGAATGGTGGAGCCATTCGAACTGGGTTTCGTAGACGTCGTACTGGGTGCCGAAGGGGCGCTTGTCGAGTTCGCCCTTGGCGCGCTGGTAGACGATGGCGCGCTTGTCGCGGCTGAAGGGGGTCCCGTCCTTGTCGGTCTCGAAGAAGTACTGGCGCAGCTCAGGCCTGATCTTCTCGAAGATGAAGCGGAGGTGCCCGATGAGCGGGTAGTTGCGCAGGATGGCGTGGCGCGGCTGGGCGAGGTCGCGCAGGCCGATCACGGCGAGGACGCCGAAGACGGCCCCCGGGACGACGAACAGGAGGCCATAGACGGGCCACACGGCGGTTGCGGTCGCAAACATCGCGGCGAGGACGAGAGAGAGCGTCAGCGCGAGATAACGCGGCGCAAAGGGTGCCGAGAGAATGCCCAAGGCGGCCTCCTTCGTTGCTGGTGACTGAGCGTTGCCCGAGCGTAGTCACGGTCGTGCGCCGGGCGGATGACAGAGGGGACCTAGAGCCAGCCGGGAATGCGGTCTTGGGCCAGAAGCTCCTCGAACGACTGGCGGGGACGGACAACGGCGTACGACGAGCCACTGACGAGGACCTCGGGTACCAGGGGGCGCGTGTTGTAATTCGAGGACATCGCCGCGCCGTAGGCACCGGCCGTCATGAAGGCCATCAGGTCGCCCGTCTTCATCACCGGGAGGTCCCGGGCCTCGGCGAAAGTATCGCTCGATTCGCAAATGGGGCCGACCACGTCGAACGTCCGCCGTTCGGCGTCGGGGCCGGGTTCGCGCGTTGGCCAGATGTCGTGGAAGGCCTCGTACATGGCAGGGCGGACGAGATCGTTCATGCCGGCATCGACCACGAGGAACGTCTTCCGGGGGCGGTTGTTCTCGTGGACGATGCGAGTCAACAGAACGCCGGCGTTGCCGACGATGATGCGCCCCGGTTCGAGGCCGATCTCGACCTCGAGGGGACCGAAGGTATTGCGCACCAGCGCGGCGTACGTCTCGATCAGATCGGGGCCATGGGAAACGGCTTCCGACATCTCGTAGGGAATGCCGAGGCCGCCGCCGAGATCGAGACGGGAGACACGGTGGCCGCTTTCGCGCAGGCGGACCGTCAAGGCGCGGAGCCGACCGAAGGCCGGGCCGAACTCGTGGATCGAGCGGATCTGGCTGCCGATGTGCATCGCGAGGCCTTCGAGCGCGATCCCCGGCAGGTTGGCGGCCACGGCGTAAAGCCGCTCGGCCTCCTCGATGCTGACGCCGAACTTGTTTTCCGACGAGCCGGTCGTGATCTTTGCGTGGCCGCCGGCGCCGACGTCGGGGTTGATGCGGAACACGATCGGCTGACGCTTGCCGCGCGCACTCGCGACACGGGAGAGCGCGTGCAGTTCGCCCTCTGTCTCGACGTTCACCTGGTAGATGCCGGCATCGACGGCGTAGGCGAGCTCGCTGTCGACCTTGCCGACGCCGGACAGCACGATCCGGGAGGCGGGAATGCCGGCCGCGAGGGCTCGGCGGACCTCGCCTTCCGAAACGGTGTCCGCTCCGGCGCCGAGGTTGCCGAGGAGGCGCAGGACGGCGAGGTTGGAGTTCGCCTTCATGGCGTAGAAGACGTGGGCGTCGAGACCCGCGAAGGCGCTCGCGAAGGCCCGGTAATGCCGCTCGATCGTGGCGGCCGAATAGACGTAGACGGGCGTTCCCACCTCTTTGGCAATCGCTTCGAGGTCGACGCCCTCGGCGTGGAGCACGCCGCCCTTGTACGTGAAATGATGCATCGGTTCCGCCAGTTGCCGCGGCGCCCGACGGCAAGCCCCGCTGCCTGAGATTAGCCCGGAATCGCCGCCGCCGCCACGATCACCGAGGGCGGCGGCGGCGGCGCGTGGCCTAGGCCGCGCGATCTTCGCGCAGGATGTCAGCCGCTTTCTCGCCGACCATGATCGCCGGCGCATTGGTGTTGCCGGAGGGCATGGTCGGGAAGATCGAGGCGTCAGCGATGCGAAGCCCCGTGATGCCATGGACGCGGAGGCGGTCGTCCACCACGGTCCGCTGGCTGGCGGGCCCCATCCGGCACGTCCCGATCGGATGGTAGGCCGTCTGGGCGTTCTGGCGGATCCAGTCGAGGATCTCGTCGTCGCTCGAGACCTGCTTGCCGGGTGAGAACTCCTCGCCGCGGAGCGCGTCCATCGGCGGGCTCTCGACGATCTTGCGGACGATCTTGAAGCCTTCGGTCATGGCGGCCTGGTCGATCGGGTCGGCCAGGAAGTTGAAGCGGATCGAGGGCTGATCCTCGGGACGCGCCGAGCGGATATGGATCGAGCCGAGACTTTCGGGGCGGAGCTGGTAGCAGGACATCGTCATGGACGGGAAATCCTGGAGCTTCCGGGTCTTGGGATCCTTGATCGAGTAAGGCACGATGTGCATCTGCACGTCCGGCGTTTCGAGATCCTGCCGGGTGCGAAGGAAGGCCAGCATCGGAGCCGACGGCAGACTGATGAAGCCACCCCGCGTGAACACGTACCGCAAGCCCTGGCCGAGAGCGCCGAGGCCCTGGGCGCGATGGTTGTAGGACACGGCCTTGTCCTTCACGCGCCAGATGATGCGGGCGTTCAGGTGATCACGGAAGTTCTCGCCCACCGCCGGAAGCGCATAGCGGACCTCGATGCCATGGGACTTCAGGATGTCCGGGTTGCCGATGCCGGAAAGTTCGAGAAGCTGCGGTGAGGCGACGGCACCGGAGCAGAGCACGACCTCGCGGGCGGCGTTGGCAGTCACCATGCGGCCGTTCTGCTGGTAGACGATCCCGTTGCAGCGTTTTCCCTCGAGGACGACGCGCTGCGTGTGGGCGTTGGTCACAACGGTGAGATTCGGACGCTTCATCGCGGGCTCGAGATAGCAGCGGGCGACGCTCATGCGCTGGCCGCGCCAGATGCTCGACTGCGTCTTGACCATGCCTTCCTGGTCTTCGCTGTTGTAGTCGGGGTTGACCTTGTAGCCGGCCGCGACGGCCGCCTTGAACATGCTGTCGTAGAGGCTGCTCTGGTCGGGGACTTCGGTCACCCTCAACGGGCCATCCGTGCCGCGGCCGTTGGCGCCGCCCTTCTCGTAGTTCTCGATGCGGGCGAAGACGGGGGCGACGTCCTGCCAGCTCCAGCCGCGCGCGCCCATCTGGGCCCACGTGTTGTAGTCGAGCGGCTGACCGCGCACCCAGACGAGGCCGTTGATGGCGCTGGATCCACCCAGCATCTTGCCGCGCGGAACGGGGATCTGGCGATTGGCCGTGTTGGCCTCCGGTTCCGACTGGTAGAGCCAGTTGACGCCTGGCTTTTCGATGAACAGCCCGAAGCTTAGGGGAAATCGGGACAGGAAATGCGTGTCGCCGCCCGCCTCGACGAGAAGGACCTGATTGCGCGGATTCTCGGTCAGCCGGGCTGCCAGTGCCGCGCCGGCTGAACCGGCGCCAACAACGATGTAGTCGTAGGTCTGCATGGGTGCTCTCGTGCGTCTCCGCCGCCGGTTCATCCGGCTGGTTCCCGACGCGCATCAGAGACGAGATCGGAGCCGGGCGCCAGCCCCTTCGCTGCCGGGTCTTGCATATCCGTTCTGGAACCGAGACTACGCCTCGCCTACGGAACGCCGAACGACTAGCCCGACGCACGGCGGATGGTCGGAGCGGAGGGATTCGAACCCCCGACCCCTTGCTCCCGAAGCAAGTGCGCTACCAGGCTGCGCTACGCTCCGCCAATGGCGAATACCGTGTGAGACACGGGTTGCCCGCGGAGGACCCACGGGCACGGGACACGGTGCGTCATTGCGACGGCCGCGATGTGACGGCGTTATACCGGGCACCCCGACGGCGTGCAAGCCAGGATCGCGGGGGGGCTGAAGAAAGTCCGAGGCGTTACCAGCCCGCCTTGATTTCGGCCCTGCGCGCGATGGCCCAGCCGTAGCTATCAGGCCACATCTTGCAGTCCGGGTCGACGCCCATGGCCTCAGCAGCCCGTAGCGTCCAGAACGGATCGTACATGAGCTCGCGGCCGAGGGCGACGAGATCAGCCTTACCATCCTGCAGGATCGCCTCGGCCTGGGGGCCCTTCACGATCACGCCGACAGCCATGGTCGCGACCTCGGCCTCGCGCCGTATCCGGTCTGCATAGGGTACCTGGAAGCCCGGCGCCCGATCGCCCTTCGCCTTGAAGGGTTCGCCTGTGTCGCTCGCACGGAACGACGGCGGGCCGGAGATGCCTCCTGCCGAGCAATCGATCACGTCCACGCCAAGGGACTTGAGTTCGCGCGCGAAGACGACGGAATCGTCGAGGCTCCAACCTCCGGCAGGTCCATCGACGGCCGAAATTCGCATAAAGAGCGGCAACTCTGCCGGCCAGGCCGCGCGGACTGCCTCAACGACCTCGCATCCGAAGCGCATGCGCCCTGCCCGGTCGCCGCCATAGCGATCGTTGCGCTTGTTCGCGATCGGCGACAGGAAGGAATGGATGAGATAGCCATGTGCGCCGTGGATCTCGAGCACCTTGAAGCCGGCCTTCGCGGCGCGGCGGGCGGCCTCGGCGAACTTCACAACCATTGCGGCGATATCGGCCTCGGTCATGGCATCCGGAGCCGGCCATGCGGCGCTGACGGGATCGGCGGTCGGACCAACCGTCCGCCAGGGCGGCGTTCCTTTTGCTGCGTCGCTGGCATCGAGCGCGGCGCTTCCCTGCCATGGCGTGCGCGCGGACGCCTTGCGCCCTGCATGCGCGATCTGAATGGCGGGGACAGCACCCAGCTCCTCGATGGCCGCGACGATCGGCTTGTAGGCCTCGACCTGGGCGTCGTTCCAGAGGCCGCAGCAGCCGTGGCTGATCCGCCCCTCGGGCTCGACTGCCGTCGCCTCTGTGAAGACAAGCCCGACGCGCCCGCGAGCGAAGGCCGTCAGATGCGAGAAGTGGAAAGCGTTCGCGAGGCCGTCCCTCGCCTGGTACATGCAGAGCGGCGACAGCACGACGCGGTTCGGCAACGTAACCGACCGCAAAGAGATCGGTGTGAAGAGCTTGGGCAAGGGCACGTCAGGCATCCTCCAGGGTTGGCGAACTCGCGCGATAAGTGCGTGGAGCGACGGCGCCGGTCAATGCAGCACGTGATTCCGGAGTGGGCCTCCGCTTCCGTCACATATGGATGACGCGGCCGTAGGCATCGAGGACGCTTTCGTGAATCATCTCCGAGAGCGTCGGATGGGGGAACACGGTGTGCATCAAGTCCTCCTCCGTCGTCTCGAGGTTCATCGCGACGACGAAGCCCTGGACGAGTTCCGTCACCTCCGCGCCGATCAGATGGGCGCCGAGGAGCTGGCCCGTCTTCTTGTCGAAGATCGTCTTGACGAGGCCGTCCGGCTCGCCGAGCGCGATGGCCTTGCCGTTGCCCTGAAACGGGAAGCGGCCGACACGGATTTCGCGGCCGGCCTCCTTCGCCCTGGCCTCCGTGAGGCCGACGCTCGCGATCTGGGGGTGGCAGTAGGTGCAGCCGGGAATGCGCGCCTTGTCCATGGCGTGGGTCGGCAGGCCCTTGATGGTCTCGACGCAGATGACGCCCTCATGCTCCGCCTTGTGGGCCAGCATGGGTGGCCCGGCGACGTCGCCGATAGCGTAGATGCCTGCCACGTTCGTGCGGCCGTAGCCGTCGGTGACGATCGTTCCGCGCTCCACCTTTATGCCAAGCTTCTCGAGCCCGAGCCCTTCGATATTGCCCACCACGCCAACGGCGGAAATGACCTTCTCGACCTCCAGCCGCTGCTGCTGGCCCTGACCGTCGACGATCGTCGCGATGACCGTGTCGGATTTCTTCTCGAGCCCGGTTACCTTTGCCCCCGTGAGGATCTTCATGCCCTGCTTCTCAAAGCGCTTGCGGGCGATGGCTGCGATCTCCGCATCCTCGACGGGCAGGATCTGGGGCAATACCTCGACCACGGTCACGTCGACGCCGAACGTGCGATAGAACGAGGCGAACTCGATGCCGATGGCGCCCGATCCGACCACCAGCAGTGATTTCGGCATGCGATCGGGCACCATGGCCTCGAAATAGGTCCAGACCTGCTTGCCGTCCGGCTCGAGGCCCGGAAGGACGCGAGGCCGGGCCCCGGTCGCGAGGATGATGTGCTTCGCCTGATAGGTTCCCGACGCGAGCGTGCCCTTCGGTGGCGGGATCTGAGGTTGCATCGGCGCCTTCGCCGTCGGCGTCACCGTGAGCTGGCCGGGCTTGTCGATCGTCGCCTCGCCCCAGATCACCTGGACCTTGTTCTTTCGCAGCAGGAAGCCGACACCGCCATTCAACTGCTGGGACACGCCCCGCGACCGCTTCACGATGGCTGCCACGTCGGCCTCGACGGCGCCCTTCAGGGAGAGGCCATAGTCCTTGGCGTGTGTCGCCATGTGGAAGGCTTCGGCCGAGCGCAACAGGGCCTTGGTCGGGATACAGCCCCAGTTCAGACAGATGCCGCCCAGATGTTCGCGCTCCACGATGGCCGTCCTGAAGCCGAGCTGGGCCGCGCGGATCGCCGTGACGTAGCCGCCCGGACCGGAACCGATGACGACGACGTCGAAGGCGGTGTCTGACATGGTTTCACGATCTCCCGATGAGGCTTAGGCCGCCGGTCCGCACACAAACAGCAACGGCCCCGACGATGGCGTCAGGGCCGAAGTTTGAACTCAGTGACCAGCAAACCTCAAGCGAAAGTCGCCAAAGGCCGGTCGTTCAGACGTGGCAGCGGCCGCCCAGGTAGTAGTTCAGGAGCGTATTGTAGCGCTGAACATCGGCGCGGTCCTTGTCGGAGACCTTACGGCCGGCCGAGACCGCCTCGACCTTGCCGGCGGTGCCGCGTGCGTCGAGCGCATTGAGTTCAGAGCGCACCGACTGGCACGACATGCCCGACGGAAGAGGACGGAAGCCCGGATCCGAAGGCCGGCTCTCCGCCGCACACCCGGCGAGGGTCGCGACAACCGCCACGCAGGCCAACGCCTTCAGGCTGCCAGAAAAGTCCTTCACCTCGACCACCCCCGATTCATGGTTCTTGTTCGTTCATGCAGTGAACACAGGCACGCCTGTCGATCAAGCCACCCGGTCTCGAACGCGCGCATGTGTTGCAAACGTGCCATCTGCGACAGAATGCGCCGCATGAGCGGGGTCGGCGCCCCGCCCAAGAATAGCGACACCCGGCCTATTGCTTGGCGGGAGTGGCTGTGGCCTTGGCCGCCTTGGCAACCTTTGCTGTCGTGGCGGCCGCGACCTTGGCCTCGGCGACGGGTGCTGCGCCGACAGCGGCGGGAGCCGGCAGGGCTGCGCTGCGGGGAACCGTCGAGCACTTGGCCTGGAATTCGGCGTTCGCCTTCTCCAGCTCGGTCAGCTGGCTCAGCGACGCCCGCTTGACGTTCACCGTCGCGCCCTTGCCTTTGGACGCAGCTTCGGCGCGCTGCACGACGCCGTCCTTGCGGAGGCCATCGATACGAGCGGCAAGCGCCGTGCATGCCGGGTCGACGGCCGGCTTAGCGGCGATCGATGCGGTCGGCTGGTTCGGCGACGGGCCAAACGCATCGCCCGCGCAGGCCGAGACGGACAGTGCTGCACCCAAGCCCAGTAGTGACATGATTGCCCGCTTCATAGCGAGATCCCCTTCAGCTAACGACATCCCCCGATTCGTTACGCAATCGTTAAGCTTGGTAGGCTCGCCTCGTGGCAGGGACAAGGCCTTCGACGACCCGGCGCGCCAGTCTTTGCAGGCCCAAGACCGGTTTCGCGGGGAAATCCAGATGACGTTGCTGCTGGGCCACAGCGGGGCGAGGATCACACCAGCATGCGGACGGGGTCCTCCATCAGCGCGCGGAAGGCGTTGAGGAGCTCGGCCCCGATTGCGCCATCGACGACCCGGTGATCACACGACAGCGTGCAGGTCATGATCGTCGCGACCCGCACCTCGCTGCCCACGACGACAGGGCGCTTTTCACCGGCGCCCACGGCGAGGATGGTCGCATGGGGCGGATTGATCACGGCGTCGAACGCCTTGATCCCGTACATGCCGAGGTTGGAGATCGAGGTGGTGCCGCCCTGGTACTCGTGGGGCGCGAGGCGGCGATTGCGGGCTCTTGCTGCGAGGTCTTTCATCTCGTTCGAGATCTCGCCGAGCGTCTTCAGTTCGGCGTGCTTGATGATGGGCGTGAAGAGCCCGCCCTCGACGGCGACCGCGACGCCGACATCGGAGTGGCGATGGCGGAGCATGCCGTTCTCGGTCCACGTCGCGTTGGCGGCCGGGACCTGCTGCAGCGCCAGCGCGAGCGCCTTTATGACGAAGTCGTTGACCGAGAGCTTGTAGGCCTTGGGCCCCTCCTTCGGAGCGGCGGCGTTGATCCGCTCGCGGGCCGACAAGAGCGTATCGAGGACGCAATCGACCGACATGTAGAAGTGGGGAACGGTCTGCTTCGACTGTGTCAGGCGTTGGGCGATGACGCGGCGCATGCCGTCGTGGGGGAGCGTCTCGTAGCTGCCCTTCTCGTAGAGCGCGAGGATCTTGTCGTCCGGCATGGCCATGGGGGCGAGCGCCGTCGAAGACGACGGCGTGACCGGGCTCCGCACATCGGATTTCACAAGCTCGCGCGACGGCTTCTGGCCCGCCGTGGCGGGCACACCCTCCCGTGCGGCGCGCTCGACGTCGCGTTGCACGACGCGGCCATGGGGGCCGGTTCCCTGCAACGCGGCGATGTCGATGCCCTTCTCGGACGCAATGCGGCGGGCGAGGGGTGACGCGAAATGACGATCGTGTTCGCCGCTGGCGGACCCGTTCGATGCCGGGCGCGGCGCTGCAGCCGTCGGCGACGGCGATGCCGGTTCGGGCTTGGTCTGAGCCGATGGCGCGGCAGGCGGCGCGCTCGCGGGTGCGGCAGCAGGTGTCTTGGGCGCACCCGCGGTTGCGGATTCGCCGTCCTGCAGCAACTCGGCGATCGGCGTGTTGACGCGGACCTTCTCCGTGCCCGCCTCGACCAGCAACGCGCCCACCGTCCCCTCGTCGACGGCTTCCACCTCCATCGTCGCCTTGTCGGTCTCGATCTCGGCGATGATGTCTCCGGCCTTCACCTGTTGTCCGGGCGCGATCAGCCACTTGGCGAGCTTGCCCTCCTCCATGGTGGGCGAGAGCGCGGGCATCAGGATCTGGATCGGCATGGGATAACCTTCACTGGATCGGCTGCAGACTTCGGCGGTCTGGCAGAGGTGGTCAGAGCTTGAAGCGTATCTCGGTCGGCGTCCATTTCTGCTTGCGGCGGGCGACGCGCTCGTCGGCCGTTTCGTCCTCATAGCTCATCTGGAGCCCGGTGCGGTCGCGGAAGGCGGGGATTGCCAGCCCTCGTACGTTGGCGATGGACCAGGCCGACGCCCCGTCCATGAGCACGGCGCCAGCGTAGACGCCGCATCGGCCGCATACGAGCGACGTCGCGGTTGACGTGCCGAACCGGTATGGCGAGACGGCGCCGGCCGTGATCTCGATCACCGCGCGGCCGGCCGGATCGGATACCGTCAACGTCGCGTGGCGGGTGCAGAACGCGCACTGGCAGGAGCGAACCTGCATTTCATCGGCAGGTCGCGTGAACTCAAGCCGTGCGACGATGGCGCCGCAGTGGCACTCTCCGCGGTGGCTTTCGACGATGGTCATCAGAGGCCTCCGGTGCGCATCATCAGGAAGGCGTCGTTCGGTGCGAATCGGGCTTCGCCATCGACGATGGCGAGCGAGCCGGGCCGGTCGATCCGCATGTCGTGTGTCGTGTGCCACACCTGAAGCTCCGCTTCGGCGAAGCGACGGCGGATCGCGGCTTCGTCATCTGCGCGACCCGCGTCCAGGGCGCGGGCAAGCGCGAGGAAGTCGGCCGCGAAATCGGCGTAGGCCGGGCGATGGGTGAAACTGCCGGTCGCTTGCGTGTCCGAATGCATCGCGACGCGGGTGATCTGACCGAGCGTCGTCTCGCGGGCGCGGACCTCGATGGCGTTGGCGTCGGTGGATCGCTTGACGGTGACCGAGCGGCGCATCGCGTCTCAACCTCGCGTCTGATCGGCGACCGGCCAGGAATAGCCGAACGTCAGATAGGCCAGCATCAGATAGACGGCGGCGGCCGCACCCCAGCCGATCGCAACGCCGAGTTCCTGCTGGCTGAACGGCATCGCCGCCAGGGCCTCGGAGGGGATCGGATTGCGCAACGTGCCGAGATCCAGGGTCGGCTTGTCGAGCTTCGCCCAAGAGAGAAAGAGGCCGTCCTGGAGCTTCTGGATCACGGCTGCCGTGCCACCGAGAAACGAGAGACCAATCGACAGCAACCCGAACGCCGCGACCCGCATCAGGAGCGGCGCGCGGTTGAGAAAGAGATAGAGCGCCGCGAGATAGCCGGAGACGAGCGTGAAGAAGATCGAGAAGATCGTCAGCACGGAACCAATGGCATCGAACATGCGCTCGAGGATCTCTCCCTCGGTCATGGCTTCATCCTCAGGCGTAGCAGACGCTCTTCACGGCCGCGACGACCTGATCGGCGTTTGGCAGCGCCAGCTTCTCGAGGTTGGCTGCGTAGGGCATCGGCACGTCGACGCCGTTCACCTTGGCAGGCGGCGCGTCGAGATAGTCGAAGGCCTGGATCGCGACCTGGGCGCAGATCTCGGAGCCGACCGAGCACACCGGCCACGCCTCCTCGACCGTGACGATGCGGTTGGTCTTCCGGACCGACGCGAGGATTGTCTCCATGTCGAGCGGGCGCAGCGAGCGCAGATCGATGACCTCGCATTCGATGCCTTCGGCCGCCAGCGTCTCGGCGGCGGCGTTGGCGTAGGTCATGCCTCGGGCGAACGAAACGACCGTGCAGTGACGGCCTTCGCGGACGATCTTCGCCTTGCCGATGGGGACGAGCCAGTCGTCGCCCTTAGGCACCGGGCCGGAGGTGCCGTAGAGCAATTCGTTTTCGAGGACGAGCACCGGGTTCGGGTCGCGGATCGCGGCTTTCAGCAGGCCCTTGGCGTCGGCCGGGTTCGAGGGGGCGACGACCTTCAGGCCGGGGATGTGGGCGTACCAGGCCGAGAAGCATTGCGAGTGCTGGGCGGCGACGCGGGCGGCGGCACCGTTGGGCCCGCGGAAGACGATTGGCGAGCCCATCTGGCCGCCGGACATGTAGAGCGTCTTCGCCGCCGAGTTGATGATCTGGTCGATCGCCTGCATGGCGAAGTTCCACGTCATGAACTCGACGATGGGTTTGAGGCCCGCCATGGCCGCGCCGACGCCGATGCCGGCGAAGCCCTGCTCCGTGATCGGCGTGTCGATAACGCGTTTGGGTCCGAACTCGTCGAGCAGGCCCTGGCTGACCTTGTAGGCGCCCTGGTACTGGGCGACTTCCTCGCCCATCAGGAAAACGTCCTTGTCGCGGCGCATTTCCTCGGCCATGGCGTCGCGCAGCGCCTCGCGCATGGTGAGGGTGATCGTCTCGCCCGCGTAGGCTGGTTCGGCGGCGACGGACCTGGCGGGGGGCGCGGCTGCGGCTGCTGCCGGCTGGGGCGTCGCTGCCGGCGCGGTGCCGCCGTTGGCCTTGGCGGCGGGCGCCGGTGTGCCAGCCGCTTCGCCGTCCTGGCGGACGATGGCGATCGGCGTGTTCACGGCCACCTTCTCGGTGCCGGCCTCGACGAGCAACTGCTCGACCACGCCTTCATCGACCGACTCGACCTCCATGGTCGCCTTGTCGGTCTCGATCTCGGCGATGATGTCGCCGGGCTTGATGCGGCTGCCCGGCGTGATCAGCCATTTGGCGAGCTTGCCTTCCTCCATGGTGGGCGAGAGGGCGGGCATCAGGATCTGGATGGGCATCTATCGTTGCTCGTCAGATGGCGTTTCGGATGATGGCGGATCGAACGGCCACAGGAGGCCGAGCGAGAAGGTGATGGCGTCGAACGGGGGCGCGCAGACGTCTTCGGAATCGACGAACGTGTGCGTCAACAACCAGTTCTGCTCCTGCAGGCGAAACACCTCGAGCATGCGGGCGCGTGGGTCGAGATGCCAGAGGTTCGGCACACCGTGCGAGGCGTAGATGCGGCGCGTGTCGCCCTTGTCGTATTTTTCGGTGCGATCGGAGAGGACCTCGCAAATCCAGTCCGGGGGCAATTTCGAAGTACGCTTTGTCCGAGGGCTCCGTCATCCGTTCGCGGCGCCAGCCCGCGATGTCGGGTACCGTGACGTGAGGACCGAGGTGCAATTCGGGTTCATCCACGAAAACCCATCCGCCCGGACCGCCGAAGCCGAACTGGAATGCGTTCGTCGATATCGCCCCCAAGGCGCTCGCGGCTAACCCGTGCCTGCGGTGCGGCCGCGGGTGTGTGACAAGGCTGCCAAAGAGGATCTCCCCCACGAGGTGTGGTGGCAGCGCCTCGATGTCGGCGTATGTTGCGGGATGTTTGACCTCTGTTCTCATCGCTGTCTGCAGGGAAACTTGCGCTCAAAGAAGCTCAGAACCGCAGGTGGAAAAGATCGGCCCGCAACAGTTGGGTCTTGCGCTACACGACCAGCAAGTTCCACTCGGATTGAGTTGAAGACAATGTCTGGAAGAACCTCCAACTCTTTTCCCGCGTCGCAGAACAGAAGCGGCTGCTGCCTCGCCTTCAGGGCGACGTTGCTGATCATCAGGCCTTCCCAGACACCAAACACGTAGACCTTGAGCTGCAACCACTCCTGGGAACCTGAACCACGTCGATCTGCTTCGTGGCTCCATTTCAAGAATTCGCCGATAGTCGTAGAGTTAGCTTGAGCATTTTGCGCCATCGACGTGCTGCAGACCGCCCATAACGCCAAACAAGCACTAAACCAGCCTTTGCCCGATGCCATGGCTCTCGCTCACGCCTCCAGCAGCACGTCCGTGTAGAGCTCGCTCGGATCGGGCTCGGGATCGGTCTGGGCGAACTCGGCGGCGGCGACGACGACGGCGCGGATCTCGGCGTCGATGGCCTTCAGGTCCTCCTCGCTCGCGAGGCCCCCGTCGATCACCCGCTTCCGGACGCGCTCGATCGGGTCCTGCTGCTCGCGCACCTTGTCGACTTCCTCGCGGGTACGGTACTTGGCCGGGTCCGACATGGAGTGGCCGCGATAGCGGTAGGTCAGCATCTCGAGGATGTAGGGCCCCTGCCCCGACCGCGCGTGGGCGGCGACCTTCTCGCCCGCTGCCCGGCAGGCGCGGACGTCCATGCCGTCGACCTGTTCGCCGGGGATGTCGAACGACGATCCGCGGAGCGCGAAGTTGGTGGTCGCGGACGAGCGCTCGATGGCTGTCCCCATGGCGTAGCGGTTGTTCTCGATGACGAAGATCACCGGCAGGTGCCAGAGCTTGGCCATGTTGAAGGTCTCGTAGACCTGGCCCTGGTTGGCCGCGCCGTCACCGAAATAGCACCAGCAGACGTTGTCGTTGCCGCGATAGACGTTGGCGAAGGCGAGCCCCGCGCCCAGCGGCACCGACGCGCCGACGATGCCGTGGCCGCCGTAGAAGTGGCGCTCCTTCGAGAACATGTGCATGGAGCCCCCCTTGCCCTTGGAGTAGCCCCCGCGACGGCCGGTCAGCTCGGCCATGACGCCCTTCGGGTCCATGCCGGTCGCCAGCATGTGGCCGTGGTCGCGATAGGTCGTAATGACCTGATCGCCCTGCTTGGCCGCCATCTGCAGGCCGACGACGACCGCTTCCTGGCCGATGTAGAGGTGGCAGAAGCCGCCGATGAAGCCCATGCCGTAGAGCTGGCCGGCGCGCTCCTCGAAGCGGCGGATCAGCAGCATCTCGCGATAGGCGTTCATCTCCTCGTCGCGGGTGAACACCGGCGGCGCAGGAAACGGCGCGCCCGTTGCCAATGTCGAAATGCCCTGAGAGCCGAGTGCCGCCATGAAGCCTCCTGGAGCGCGTTTCTAGCCTTCGCCGGGAGCCTACACGACGGCCCCGGCAGGTGCTAGTCAGACGTTTCCCGGATGATTGAAATGGCGGCAAGATTGAGCTGCGGCTCCGGCCATGCCGGCAGCACAGCCATGGAACGCGTCAGCGCAAGAGCCCGTCGAGGATGAACCCCTTGTGGGGCTTCGGGGCCTCGCCTTCCTTCTTGCCCTGGCCCGAGTCGGCCGTCGCCGTCGTCTGGCTCTCGGCGACGGGTTTCTCGAGCGATCCACGCACGCCGCACCCTGCCAGACCGGCCGCGACGATGGCGGCGAGGAAGGTGGCGCGTGCGATCGTGCTCGGAGCAGCCGTCGTCATTGCAAGTCTGCCTTCGCTGGCCCTTGGGCCGCTACCGTTCGCGGAACCCGAACGGAACGGCCCAATTGGGAGCGTCCGTCCTGACTCGCTGCACGTTAGCCCTTGGTTGCGGCCTTTTCCAGACGCTTGAGCCAGGCGCGGGCCATTTTCCGAACGTTCTGTGGCGCAGTTCCCCCATAGCTCGTCCGGCTGCGCACCGAGGCATCGACCGAAAGCACGTCATAGACAGCCTTCGTGATGCGTGGCTCGATGGCCTGCATGGTCTCGAGCGGCAGGGCTTCGAGACGTTCGCCGCGGGTCTCCGCGAGCCGCACGATGGACCCCGTGACGTGGTGAGCCTCGCGGAACGGCAGTTTCAGGGTGCGAACGAGCCAGTCGGCGAGGTCCGTCGCGGTCGAGTACCCTGCGCCGGCGGCTGCCTTCATGGCGTCGGTTTCGGGCTCGATGTCCTCGATCATGCCGGTCATGGCGGCGATTGCGACCTGGAAATTGCGGAGCGCGTCGAAGGTCTGCTCCTTGTCCTCCTGCATGTCCTTCGAGTAGGTCAGCGGCAGGCCCTTCATGACCATGAGCAGGCCCTGGAAGGCGCCCGCGATGCGGCCGACCTTGGCGCGGCAGAGCTCGGCTGCATCCGGGTTCCGCTTCTGGGGCATGATCGACGAGCCGGTCGTCCAGCGGTCCGTCAGGCGGATGAAGCCGAACTGCGGCGTCATCCAGATCACGATCTCCTCGGAGAGGCGCGACAGGTGCATCGCGGCAATCGAGCAGGCCGCCAGCGTCTCGAGCGCGAAGTCGCGGTCGGCGACGCCATCCAGCGAGTTGGCCGTCGGCCGGTCGAAGCCCAGCGCCTCCGCGGTCATCTGACGATCGATGGGGAACGACGTGCCTGCGAGGGCGGCCGAGCCGAGGGGGCACTCGTTGAGGCGGCGGCGGGCGTCGGCGAAGCGGCCACGGTCACGGGCGAGCATCTCGACGTAAGCCAACAGGTGGTGGCCGAAGGTGACCGGCTGGGCGGGCTGGAGATGGGTGAAGCCCGGCATGATGACGTCGAAGTGGGTCTCGGCCTTGCGGGCCAGCGCCGTCTGGAGGCGCATCAGGGAGTGATCGATGGCGTCGATCGCGTCACGCACGTACATGCGGAAATCAAGGGCGACCTGATCGTTTCGCGAGCGGGCCGTATGAAGGCGGCCGCCGGCCGGGCCGATGAGATCCGTGAGGCGGCTTTCGACGTTCAGATGAATGTCCTCGAGCTTCGTCGAGAACGTGAACGTGCCGGCTTCGATCTCCGACTTGACCTGATCGAGGCCGCGCACGATGTCCCGGGCGTCCGTCTTGGTGATGATGCCTTGCGCCGCCAGCATCTCGGCATGCGCCTTGGAGCCGCGGATGTCCTGCGGCGCCATGACCTTGTCGAAGCCGATCGAGGCATTTATCTCGACCATCAACTCGGACGGTGACAATTCGAAACGGCCGCCCCACATCTTGTTCGATCGCTTGTCGGTCACGGAGTGGCCTCTTGGCTCAGATGAAGGACGAGGAACATCATGCCGGAGCGCGAACGCAGCCCCCTCAACGCCGCACGCAGCCTTTACGTCGCGACGGCGCTCGGTGCCGGGCTCGCGGGGTTCGGGGCGGTATACGTCATGGCCGGCGGACCTGACAACGCCTCTGGCGCACGTGTACGGGTCGCACAGGCTGCGACGCCCGCCGCGCTGCCGTCCGGGCCGGGTCAGAACGCCTTCAGCGTCGGCGAGATGGCGGCGTTCGTGTTCAGGAAGGAGCGTGAGGTCTTGCCGGAGCTTCCGTTCGTCGATGCCCAGGGCAAGACGCGGACGCTGAAGGACTGGCAGGGCAAGGTCGTCCTGCTCAATCTGTGGGCGACGTGGTGCGCGCCCTGCCGCAAGGAAATGCCGGGGCTCGACCGGCTTCAGGCGAAACTCGGTTCGGCGACGTTCGAGGTCGTGGCCGTCAGCGCGGACAGGACCGGCATTCCGGGAGCCCAGAAGTTCTTCGAGCAGATCAAGGTCGAGAGGCTCGGCGTCTATGCTGATCCGACGATCCGCATCCATTCCGGTCTGAGGGCCATCGGAATGCCCGCGACGCTGCTCATAGACGCCAAGGGGCGCGAGATCGGGCGGCTCGTCGGGCCGGCCGAGTGGGACACCCCTGAGGCGATCAAACTGATCGAGGCGGCCATCGCCGAGATCGGCCGGGGGTGAGCGTCAGGCCGTGGTGAGGGCAGTGCTTCCGGGCCGCCCCGTGCCGTAGACCTGGCGGGCGCGCTCCTCGAATGCGGTCACGCAGCGCCGGAAGGCCGTGTCGAACAGCGCGCCGACAAGCATCTGCAGCACCAGCGACTTGAATTCGTAGGCGATGAAGAAGTGTACGGTCGTGGCGCCGCCGGGGGCCTCGACGAACTGCCAGCGATTCTCGAGCCGGCTGAATGGGCCATCCACGAACGCGACGTCCACCTTCATGGCCGGGCGGTCGAGGGTGACACGCGTGGTGATCGTCTCGCGGATCGCCTTGTAGCCGATGTCCATTGCCGCCACGAGGATCTCGCGGTCGCCCGACCGCTGGCGCGTGCGAATGCGCATGCCCTCGCACATCGGGAAAAAGCGCGGATAGTTCTCGATGTCGGACACGAGGTCGAACATCTGCGAGGGGCTGTAGGGCAGGCGGCGGGTGGTCTCGAAGCTCGGCATGCCAGCTACTTAGACACGGAATCATGCGTCAGGGAGTCCGGCAGGCCTGCCACCAATTGGCGCATCTGGCGGCGTGTGCGAAGGGTCAGTCCCCGCGTGCAGCCCGGCAGGCCCGCCATCAACTTGCTGTCTTGCGCGCGCCGGGCCGGGTAGGTCCAGACCCAGTCACGAAAGAACGCCGGGTCGAGCCGCTCCGGATTGCCCGGCCCGATATCGGGCCGCACCCGCCCATAAAAGCGCACCGTTCTGGCGAGCGCCTGCGGGAAGTAGACATGGCGCGGCAGATCGAGCCAGATCACGAGCTGCGCCCTCGGCAGCCTGAGATCCATCGAGGAGGGGTAACCGCCGTCCATCACCCAGGCGTTCCCCGCTGCCATTCCGGCGACGCGCGAACGCCATGCCACCGGTTCGGGCGCCGTCCAACCAGGCCCCCAGTATTCCCGATCGAGATGGACGACCGGCAGTCCGAGCCCTGAACCGATGCGGCTCGCGAGCCATGACTTGCCCGCCCCGCTCGGCCCGATCACGAGCATCCTCTGCGGAGAGCACGCTTCAGCGCCCGCGAGCGACACGGGCCGCCTTCAGCCGCGCGAAATCGGCGTCGGCGTGATAACTCGACCGGGTCAGCGGGGTGGCCGACACGAGCAGGAAACCCTTGGCCAGCGCCACCCGCTCGTAGGCCTTGAAGTCGTCGGGTGTGACGAAGGCCTTGACCTCGGCGTGCTTGCGGGTCGGTTGCAGGTACTGGCCGATGGTCAGGAAATCGACGTCCGCCGAGCGCAGGTCGTCCATGAGTTGCAGCACCTCGTCCCGCGTCTCGCCCAGCCCGACCATGATCCCGGACTTGGTGAAGACGGTCGGGTCGAGTTCCTTGGCGCGCTGCAAGAGGCGCAGTGAATGGAAGTAGCGGGCTCCCGGCCGGATCCGCAGATAGAGCGCCGGTACGGTCTCGAGGTTGTGGTTGAACACGTCGGGGCGGGCGGCGATCACCGTTTCGAGGGCGCCGTCCTTGCGGAGGAAATCGGGGGTCAGGATCTCGATGGTGGTCGTCGGGGCGGCGCGGCGGATGGCGCCGATGACGGCCGCGAAGTGGGCCGCCCCGCCGTCCGCGAGGTCGTCGCGGTCGACCGACGTGATGACCACGTGGCCCAGCCCCAGCTTGGCCACGGCGTCGGCCACCGCCTGCGGCTCATGCGGATCGAGCGGCTTCGGCAGGCCGGTCGCGACATTGCAGAACGCACAGGCTCGGGTGCAGACGTCGCCCATGATCATCATGGTGGCGTGGCGCTTGGTCCAGCACTCGCCGATGTTGGGGCAACCGGCCTCTTCGCAGACCGTGGTCAGGCCGTGCTCGCGGACGATGCGCCGGGTCTCGGCATAGCCGGCGCTTGTCGGGGCCTTGACCCTGATCCAGTCGGGCTTGCGCGGTACGGCGGTGTCGGGACGCGCCGCCTTTTCGGGATGGCGCGGCCGGGTGTCGATGACGTTGACCATCTGCGATATCTAGCCCAGTCCGCCGCCGCCGCCAATGCCCGCGGCCGAGCGGCTCTCAGCCCGCGATGATTCGCGCGACGATGATCACGGCTATGGCGCCGATCGCGCCCTGCGCCACGGCATTCGCCATTGGGTGGCCGAGGTTCACGCGGATCTTGGCGGCATCCAGCATCCAGCCGCCGACAACGCCGCCGATGATGCCGGCCACGATGTAGCCGACGAGCCCCCATCGCGGACTTCCGACGACAAAGCTCGCCAGCCAGCCGGAGAGGGCCCCAATGACCAGCATGATGAGCAGTTCGCGCTTTTCCATGGCCGTCCTCGTCGGGTCTGCCGTCCTATCGACGCAGAGTGCCTAGCACTCCCCCGGCTGCATCTCCACCCGGACCGGCATTGCCGTCACGCGCGGCTGTGGACGATCCACTGGCTCAGTCGAGCACCTTGGGCCAGTTCGCCTCGCCACGCCGGATGAGGTTCTCCTGGTCACGCACCCAGGTGGTCTGCACCGGCTGATTGAGGTTCAGGTAGAGCTTGCCGTTCGTCACCGTGAAGTGGCGCGGGTCGCCGGGGGCCGTCGAGCCATACGCCACGGCGAAGGCACAATAACCGCCGAACTGGGGCGCGTAGCGGGCGGGGTTCTGGACGAAGAGATCGCGATTGGCCGCGGTCGCGAACCGCCATTCGGCACCCTTCCAGGCTACCCGGTAGGTCGGGGTGCCGGGCAGCGCCTTGCCTTCGGTGTGGTAGCCCACCGTATCGAAGCCGCCGATCGCGAGATCAGTGCCGTGGGTATCCTTCCCGGACTGGTGGATCTCCGGGCGCTGGGCGAGCGCGGGATCGGTGAGGGTACCGATGGCCATCGCCAGAAGGGCCAGGGCCAGGAGACGGACAGTGAGACGGCTCATTGCGTTCGTCCTCGTGGGGCCGGATCGCGTTCGACTTAGGCGCACGCCAGATCGCGCTCAAGGCCACTCACGAGCTTCCTACCGTGACGCCACGGCCGACCACAACTCCGTGATCGCCGCAACCCCCGCAGCTGCCCCCGAAATCCACCGATCAGTCGCGTGTGCGGCCCTGCATGCCCTGTGGCCCCCGCGCGATGGCCGCGATTCCCGTGCGCGACACCTCGATCAGGCCCAGGTCCTTCATGATCGCGACGAACTGGTCGATCTTGGCGGTTCGGCCGGTCAGTTCGAAGACGAAGTGCTCGATGGACGCGTCAATCACGCTGGCGCGGAAAATCTCGGCGAGGCGCAGCGCCTCGATCCGTTTCTCCCCCTTGCCGGCAACCTTGATCAGCGCCAGTTCGCGCTCGAGCGGCTCGCCCTCGACAGTCAGATCCATGACGCGGTGGACGGGTACCATGCGCTCGAGCTGGTTCTTGATCTGATCCAGCACCATCGGTGTGCCCTTGGTCACGATCGTGAACCGCGAGAGATGCTTCTCGTGCTCGGTCTCCGAGACCGTGAGGCTCTCGATGTTGTAGCCGCGACCGGAAAACAGCCCGGCGATGCGGGACAGGACGCCCGGCTCGTTGTCCACGAGGATCGAGAGCGTATGCCGGACCAGATCCTCGCGCTTCTCCTCGATGAAGTACGCCGAGCCGGTGCCTTTTTGCGACATGATACGGTCCTTACCTGGGTTGCGCCCCTCGGGGGCTCAGATGACGATCGTCGGGGTGTGGAAGGTTTCGGCCGTCTGCCAGCCGGCCTCGTAGTGCGTCAGGCCCCAGGGCTCGGCGAGCGCGGCGTCGCGCCACTTCTGGAAGGCGGGGAGCGCCAAAACGGCGTCGACGTAGGCCCGGGTCTGGGGTGCGAGGCGGATCTGGTAGGTGTCGAGACGGGTGACGAGGGGCGCGTACATGGCATCGGCCGCGGTGAAGGCGCCATAGAGAAAGTCGCCGCCGGAGCCGAAGCGCCGGCGGGCGTCCGAGACGAGGCCTTCGAAGCGACGCACGTTGTCCTCGACGTCCGAGCCGAGGTCACGGGGATGGAAGCGCTTCCCGAGGTTCATGGGGCAGGCACTGCGCAAGGCCTGGAAGCCGGCGTGCATCTCTGAAGCTGTGGCGCGGGCGTGGGCCCTGACCACCCGGTCCGCGGGCCAGACGGCCTTCTGCGGATAGGCCTCGGCGAGGTACTCGACGATCGCGATGCTCTCCCAGATCCGCACATCCCCGTCGACGAGGCAGGGAACCTTGCCGGTCGGGGCGATGTCGAGCATGCGGGCCCGGCTGTCCGGGAGGTACATGGGGATGACGGTCTCGTCGAAGGGCATCGAGAACGTCGTCATGAGGAGCCACGGACGCAGGGACCAGGACGAGTAGAGCTTGTTGGCGATGTAGAGGTGCATGTGGGTCCTCGTTCCAGTGGTACGCGACGGGGGTCCGTCAGGATGCGGATGTTCCTTGTTTAACCGAAACGGAACTCTCGCCGCTTATCGTGGAATGGTGTGTTGGCGGGAGTGTGCGTACCATGAAGAGATCGCGGCACGTTGCGTTGCTGGGCGTCGGCGTCAGTGCCTTGATGCTTTCGGCCTGCGAGGACCCGAACGAGGTGGTCCCGGTCAAGGCCTACGAGAGCGTCGCGGCGTGCATGGCCGACGGCAACGACAGGAGCACGTGCGGCGCCGCTCTCGCCGAGGCCGAGAACGCCTACGACGCGGCTTATCCGAAGTACGACGCCAAGGGCGACTGCGAAGCCAATGCCGGCGCCGGGAAGTGCGAACTCGACTATCCGAACAGCCGGGACGGTAGCTGGCGGCCACTGATGACGGGTTTCCTGCTTGGCATGGCCGCCTCTTCGCGGACGCCGGCGCAGCCACTGGTGGCCAATGCGGCGAGTTCCACCGGCCGGGCAACCGTCGGTGGTTATCCGATCACGTCCCGGGGCGTGAATGCGGCGGTCCCCCGCCAGGTGGCGTCGGCGCCGCTTGCCAGCCAGGTCTCCAAGGGCCACACGCAGGCCCGCGGTGGCTTCGGCAGCACGGCCAGTGTCGTTGCGTCGAGTGGCTCCGGCGGCAAAGCCTCGGCTGGGGGTTGACCGGCCATGCGGCGTCAGCCCAGCGTGCCTCGCGCCGACTGGCGCCAGACGGCCGAATCGCACGGCTTTGCGTTTCATTCGCCCGGCGGCACCGTCTACTGGGACGAGAGCCACTTCTACGATTTCAGCCTGACCGAGATCGAAGTCGGGCTCGAAGCACCAGCCGCTGAACTCGACGGAATGTGCCTCGAGATCGTCAGGCGCGCGGTCAAGGACGGCGAGACGCTCGGCAAGCTCGGCATCCCTGAGCCGTTCTGGGACTACGTCGCGCGAAGCTGGAACCGGAACGAACCAGCACTCTACGGGCGCATGGATTTTGCGTTCGATGGCGCCGGACCGGCCAAGCTCTACGAGTACAACGCCGATACGCCGACCTCGCTCTACGAGGCTTCGGTGTTCCAGTGGATCTGGCTCGAGCAGATGCGGGCCGCGGGCCGGTTGGCGCCAGCCGCCGATCAGTTCAATTCGCTCCACGAGAAGCTCGTCCAGCGGTTCGCCGCGCTCGGCATGACAGGGGCCCTGCATCTGACGGCCGCGGGACAGAGCCTCGAGGACATGGGCACCATCGACTACCTGGCGGATTGCGCCCGTCAGGCCGGCCTCGCGACCCACGTTCTCGGCATCGAGACGATCGGGGTCGACAACCGCGGCCGGTTCACGGACGGCGACGACCACGTCATCGGCGCGCTGTTCAAGCTCTATCCGTGGGAGTGGCTGCTCGGCGAAGACTTCGCGCGTCACATTCCCGGTTCGGGGTGCCGCTTCGTCGAGCCGGCGTGGAAGACCATCCTCTCCAACAAGGGGCTGATGGCGCTCCTGTGGGACGCCTTTCCCGGCCACCCCAATCTGCTTCCCGCGTATTTCGAAGGCGACTCGCACGCTGCCGAACTCGGCGATCGCTACGTGAGGAAGCCGCTTCTCTCCCGGGAGGGGGCGAACGTCGAGATCGTGCTGCCGACGCGGCCCGGTGCGCTGGCGAAACGTGCCGCCTCGCCCGGACCCTACGGCGCGGAAGGCCACATCCTGCAAGCCTGGCATCCGCTTCCCCGGTTTCAAGGTCGTCGTCCCGTCTGCGGCGTATGGCTGGTGGGCGGTGAGGCGGTCGGCCTCGGCATGCGGGAGGGCGACGGGGATGTGACCACGGACGCCGCCCGCTTCGTTCCGCACGCGATCACGCATTGATCCGCTCGGAGATGCTTCGGCCGCCTGCCGGCGCGTTCCTTTGAGCGCGCCGGCGACAGGCGGCTAGACCAGCATCTTGCCTTCCTTGCCAATGGCCTTGCCGACTTCGTCGTCGGTGACATTGTCACCCATCAGCATTTCGTTGTGGGCCTTACCGGACGGGATCATCGGGAAGCAGTTGGCGAGGTTCGCGACGCGGCAATCGAAGAGCACCGGCTTGTCCTTCACGGCCAGCATCTCGGCGATGGCCCCATCGAGATCACCGGGGTTTTCGCAGCGCAGGCCGACGCCGCCATAAGCGTCGGCCAGCTTGACGAAATCCGGGAGCGCCTCGGTGTAGCTCTCCGAATACCGATTGCCGTGCAGCAACTGCTGCCACTGGCGCACCATGCCCATGTACTGGTTGTTCAGGATCATGACCTTGACCGGCAGCTTGTACTGCACGGCCGTCGACATCTCCTGGATGTTCATGAGGATCGAGGCGTCACCGGAGATGCACGCAACGGTCGCCTTGGGATGGGCCATCTGGACGCCGATCGCCGCCGGCAGGCCATAACCCATGGTGCCGAGGCCGCCCGACGTCATCCAGCGGTTGGGTTCGTCGAAATGGAAGAACTGGGCCGCCCACATCTGGTGCTGGCCGACGTCGGTGGTGATGTAGGTGTCGCGGCCGCGGGTCGCCTCGTAGAGCCGCTGGATCGCCTCCTGCGGCATGATCTTATCGGGGGACTTGCGATACTTGAGACTGTCGCGGGCGCGCCAGCCGTCGACCTCCTTCCACCATGCCTTCAGGGCGCCCTTGTCCGGCTGACCGGCCTTCGACTTCCAGAGCCGGATCATCTCCTCGAGGGCGTAGGCGCAATCGCCGACAATCGGGATATCGACCTTGACGTTCTTGTTGATCGACGAGGGATCGATATCGACATGGATCTTCGTGGAACCGGGCGAGAACGCGTCGATCCGCCCCGTGATACGGTCGTCGAAGCGGGCGCCGATGTTGATCATCACGTCACAGCCGTGCATCGCCATGTTGGCTTCGTAGGTACCGTGCATCCCGAGCATGCCGAGCCACTGCTTGTCGTTCGCCGGATAGGCGCCGAGCCCCATCAGCGTGGACGTGATCGGGAAACCGGTCATGCGGACCAACTCTTTCAGGAGCTGACTCGCCTTGGGGCCCGAGTTGATCACGCCGCCACCCGTGTAGAACACCGGCCGGCGTGCCTTCGCCATCACCTCGACGGCGCGTTCAACGGCGCTGGCATCCGGCTTCAGGCGCGGACGATAGCTCTTGTGGGACAGCGACGCCGTCGACGGACCGACGTAGGTGCCCGTCGCGAACTGGACGTCCTTCGGGATGTCGACCACCACTGGGCCCGGCCGGCCGCTTTTTGCGATGTGGAAGGCCTCGTGGAGGATGCGGGCGAGATCGTTGACGTTCTTCACGAGCCAATTGTGCTTCGTGCATGGCCGGGTGATGCCGACCGTATCGCATTCCTGGAAGGCGTCGTTGCCGATGAGGTGCGTCGGCACCTGGCCGGTCAGGACGACGACGGGGATCGAATCCATCAGCGCGTCCGCAAGGCCGGTCACCGCGTTCGTGGCGCCCGGTCCCGAGGTGACGAGCACCACACCGACACGGCCGGTCGAACGGGCATAGCCCTCGGCTGAGTGCACGGCGCCACCTTCCTGGCGAACGAGGACGTGGCGAACCTTTTCCTGCTGGAAGAGCTCATCGTAGATCGGAAGGACAGCGCCGCCCGGATAGCCGAACACGACGTCGACGCCCTGATCCGCCAGGGCCTTGATGACGATTTCGGCACCAGTCATCGCGCGCGCCATGGTTCATGTCTCCACTGCTGATCCGGAGGCCCCGCCTCCCCAAGAGGTCTTCATGAGCCCAACGCTGCATCGCGTCAAGGCGATTGGAATATTCAGCTTTATATGTCGCCCAATGTTAGACTATTGTTGCGTGTGGTTCTTTTCTTTTGTTTCTTTATTTCTTTACGCCTTGGTCCAATCGGCCATGCGATGACGGAGCCAGGTTTCCTGGCGCTTGACGTACTGGCGGGTCGCCAGCTTGGCCGCCATGATCGCGGCGTCGCGCGTGCACGCGCCGTGCAGATAGGCTGCGAACTGCGGGACACCCAAGGCACGCATGGCCGGGGCATCGGGTGGGAGGGCTAGCTTCAAGAGGTGGCCGACTTCCTCCAAGGCCCCCTGCTCCACCATGGCGTCGAGCCTCTGATCGCAACGGGCATGGATCTCGGCTCTCGGAGGCTGGACGACGATCCGCTCGGTGTCCGCCGGGTCGAGCAGTGGGCGGCCGGGTTGGCGTTGCCAGTCGGTGAGCGAGCGGCCTGTCGCCGCCATGACCTCCAGCGCCCGGGTGATGCGCTGGTTATCCGCCGGATCGAGACGAGCCGCCATTTCGGGATCCAGCGCAAGCAATCGCCGATGGAGTTCGCCCGGCTCCGCTGCCGCGGCGACAGCGCGCCAGTGGGCCCGGATATCGGCGGGGACCGGAGGAACGGGGGACAAGCCCCCCAGCAGGGCCGTGAAATAGAGGCCCGTGCCACCGACGATCACCGGACACTGCCCCGCAGCGCGGCACCGTTCGATGGTCGCTGCAATGTCCGTCAGCCATCGGGCGACGGAGTAGGGCTCAGTGGCCGAAACGTAGCCGTAGAGAGCATGGGGCACGGATTGCATGTCGTCCTGGGACGGGCGGGCGGTCAGGACCGACAGCTCGGCGTAGACCTGCATGCTGTCTGCGTTGACGACGACGCCGCCCCGTTGACGGGCGAGTTGCAGCGCCAGCGCCGACTTGCCGCTCGCGGTCGGACCCGCAATGAGCACGACGGCTTGTTCGGCTCCCATGGGGTGTTCCTCCGAGGCTCGATCGGGCGGTTCAGGTCGCAGCGAGCGCCTTGAGGGCTGCCTCGTCGAGGATCTCGATGTGCCCGCGACCCGATGCAATCCAGCCTCGCCGCTGCATCTCGGTGAGCTGGCGGCTCACGACCTCGCGCGCGGTGCCGAGCTCGGAGGCCAGCTCATGGTGCGTGAGGTCGACGGAGCCCCGACCGCCCGATCGCTCGAGGAGGCGTGCGGCCAGGCGGACGTCGAGGCGCTGGAAGGCTACCTCGTCGATGACACGGCACAGGTCCGTGACGCGCCGGCTGAAGGCGCCGAAGACGAACTTCCTGAAGGCCGGCGACCGCCCGACAAGTTCGTCGAACACCTGGCGCGGAATCGCAACCGCGCGAATGTCCGTCTCGGAAATGGCCTCAGCTATATAGTCGTCGTAGCCGAGCAGGCAGGCCGTCGTCAGCGCGCACGTCTCGCCGCCCGAGACCCGATAGAGCACGATTTCGCGCCCGGCCTCGGACGTCTGCTGGACGCGGACCGATCCCTCGAGCAACAGCATGAAGCTCGAGGGCGCGTAGCCCGGTCCGAAAATGCGGCGGCCGGCCGGCATCTCGACGATGCGGCCGGCGCGGCGCAGACGGTCCTTGCTGTCATCGTCGAGGGCGGCGAGACCCTCGAACCGCTCGAGCCAGCTTTCCGCCATGGCAGACCCTTCCATCGCGTGCCGGCCCGGAGGACGGCGCTACTTCTTTTTGCCGGTGGCGTCGAACTGCTTCAAGTAGGCCGTGAGGTCCTTGACGTCCTCCTCGTCCTTCAGGCCCGCGAAGGCCATCTTGTTGCCCGGCATCGCCGCGCGCGGGTCCTTGATGTAGTTGGCGAACGTCGCCTCGTCCCACGTGACGCCGGAGTTCTTGTTGGCGTCGGAGTAGCTGAAGCCCTCGACGGTGCCGGCCTTGCGGCCGAAGAGGCCGTTCAGCGCGGGGCCGACCGCGTTCTTGGCCGTCTCTCCGACCTGATGGCAGGCGCGGCACTTCTTGAAGACCTCGGCGCCATTCTCGGCGTCCTGAGCCATCGCGCCCGGGACAGCCATCGTGGCCGCCAGGGCGACCGCCAGTGCCGTAACTCGTGTCAATCGCATTCCAACCTCCCTAGTGCATGTCGTGAGTACTGCCTAAGCGCCCGATCCGTTGGAAACAAGGCGCTCAGTCCTGGCGCGTCGAAAAGCCCATACGCCAAAGCGATCGGCCTTCGATCAACGACTTCAAGCCGACGTACGCGCCGGCCACTGCGGCGGCGATGAACACCGGTGCCGTGACGGCAAGTGCGCTGGCTGCGGTGATGCCCTGGCCCACGGTGCAGCCGTGAGCCAGAACACCGCCCAACCCCATCAACGTCGCTCCCATGAAATGCCGTCGCATCTCGATTGGATCATCGAAAGCTTCCCATCGGAGCTCCCGTTTCCAGAGCGCGACGGCAAATGATGCGAGCACGGTGCCGATCAGGGCCGCCATGCCGAAGCTCGCGTCCCGGAACGAGAGCGTCATGAACTGCAGAAGGGCGCGGCCCGCAGGCGCTACGAACGTCAGGCTTTCGACGCGCGCCGCGGCCATCTGGCGCACGGCAAGCGTCGTCACGAGCCAGCCGAGGGCGACGGCGAGCCCGAGACCGCAGGCTCCGACCAGCAGCCGGGGGCGCTGGCGCATGCGCGGGTCGACGAAGGCTGCGACGCCGAGGAGGACGAGCAGCGCAACCGTCATGACGACCGCCGCCGCTTCGCCCGTCACGAGAGACAGGATCGCGGGGATGGTGGGCGTCCCGATCGCAGAGAAGTCCACGCGACCGAGCTCGATGAGGAAGCCGCGCACCGGCGCCAGAAGGCCCGCTGTAAAGGCGAATGCGACGATGCCGACGAGGATCGCCGACGTGAACGCCCGGAGGTCTCCGCCGCCGGCCCGGATGAGCAGACCGAAACTGCACGTGCCGACGTAGGTCATGCCGAGCCCGAAGAGCAGTCCCCCGAGAATGGTGCCGAGGAGGTGGACGCGCGGCGCGAGCACCGAGGCCGTCTCGAGCTCGATGGCGCCGATGGCCGCCATCCCCGTCGTCGCCAGGGCCGCCACGGCAATGGCCAGGCCCCAGGCCTTGGCGCCCCGCAGATCGTGGCCGAGCAAGGCATCCTCGATGGCGCTCATGGAGCAGACACGGCCGAAGCGGGCGAAGCCGCCGGCCATCGCTCCGCAGAGCAGTCCACCCCAGATGCTGAAATCGAGATCCATGACGCCGGGCCTTGCAACGGGGCGGGCGGCCGCAGTGGCTACTCGCTGCGGCAGAACTTCTCGTAGACGGCCCGGATGAAGTCGCGGGTCTCGTCGTCGGCGAGGCTGTAGTAGACGACGCGGCCATCGCGGCGTGCTTCGACGAGCCCCTCGTGGCGGAGCCGGGCGAGCTGCTGCGAAACGGTCGCCTGACTGAGCGCGAGCAGGCCCTCGATCTCGGTCACCGACCGCTCCCGCTCGCTCAGGAGGCAAAGGATGACCAGACGGTTCTCGTGGGCGAGCGCCTTCAGGAAATCGCTCGCACGGCGGGCCTTGCGCATCAGGGCCTGCAGATTGGGCGAGGCCTCGCCGGCTGTGGCCAGTGCGGTCTCAACCTCATTGGACATGGTCGTGCTCACGGCCGTCCCTCCTGTCGTGCGGCGAGTGTCGTTCGTCCGGGCGTCGGATCGAGAGCCGGGCCGAGCTCTGCATCGCGGGGCTTGGGGGCCTCGCGCGGCATTTTTGCCAACAGCTCGCCCAGCATGCCCCAGAAGAAGTCCGCGCCCGGATACCCCGTGATCCGGCCGATCTCGGCGTCGCCCTCGACGAGAACGAAAGTCGGCGTTGCGGTGACGGGCGAGCGGAGGCGGACCCCGCTGGTGCGGGCGTTCGAGACGTGCAGACGGCGCAGTGGCGCGCGCCGACCTTCCTCCGATTTCGGATAGCCGACGCCCACCTCGCGGTGCCAGCGGACGCACCATGGGCAACCGGGCTCCTCGAACATCAGAAGCTCGGCCGCCCGGGAGGTCCCAAGCCCTGACGCCACGACCACGAGCCACGCCAGCGTTGCCGCCGCCGCCCGCCGCCAGCGCGTGGCGAGGCGGGTGCTGGCCGCGGGCCCTGGTGTGGCAGCTCTGTGGCGCATGGCGGCTCTGGCCCTACTTGTTGACCGGGCTCTCGGGATCGAACAACAGCGCAACCAGGTCCTTGATCTGCTGCTCGTTCAGATGCTTGCTGTGGCCGAGACGCGGCATGTTCGAGCACGGGAAGACGGCCTGTGCGTTGTAGATCTTGATGAAGGCCGCCTTGACGTCCTCGTCCTTGTACTTGCGGATCTTGCCGTACTCGACAAGCGACGGGCCCATCGTGCCGAAGCTCAATTCCTTTTTCGAGAGCTGGTGGCAGGCATAGCAATTACCACCGACTTCCCGCTTGGGATCGTCCGTATGGCGCCCGCCATAGCCACTCTGGGCGATTTTCTCGCCGGACTTCCAGTCGCCGAGGAACTTGCCATCGGCGGGAAGCACGACGTTCTTTTCCTCACGGGCCGAGATCGCCTTGGCAACGTCCGCGGGCGGCGCATTGCGATGGAGCGAACAGGCCTTCTGGGTTTCGTCCTGGACGATCTTCTCCTGCCAGGCCGCAGGGGCGTGGCCGAACATGCCGGTCACCGCCTTCTCGACGACTGCCGGGTCGACCTTCGCCGACTGCGCGACGGCGGGCAGGGTGAACGCGGCGACGGCGAACAGGGCGGCGGCCGCGGAGTGGATCAACGTTCTCATGGGCTCTTCTCCGCTCAGCGCTTGATCGAGGGGACCTGAATTTCGCCCCCGTTCGCGTTCTTCTGGAGATAGACGGTGAGTGCCGTGATGCCGTCGGAGCCGTAGGCGGCGTCCGGCCAGCGCATCTGCCAGTAGCAGTCCCACAAGCGATGCTGCATCGTTCGGACCTGACTCTGTGACACGCGGTAGGTCGGCCAGGTGCCCATGGTGGACTGCGCCGCCTTGCCGGGCTTGCTCAGAACGGGCAACCCCTGAAGACGGATCCGCTGACCTTCCGCTTCGTGACAGGTGGCGCACGAGAAATCCCACTGACCGCCGCGACGGTAGAACAGCGCTTCACCGAGGGCCGCCATCTCCTGTTCCTTCGGATGGTTCTGCTGCGCCTCGATCTTCAGGCCCGACGACTTGTTGGCGATGAAGGCGACGAGGTCCTGCATGTCGGACGTGACGCCCGGCCGCCCGAACTTCCGCTTCACGATGTCCCTGGTGTCGAGGGCCTGGATCTTCTCCATGCACCAGAGGAGGCGCTGCTCGAGATCCATGACGCGATCTGCGTCGGTGAAGTAGCGGGGCAGCTTGGCGAAGGCGCCCTCGAGCTTGCCGGGTCCTTCACCAAGGTCACACGTCTCGAGCGAGACGTTCTTCTCGCCGCGTGCGAGCTTCCAGAGGGCCTCGCCGCGATCGACGAACAGAAATGCCGGGTTGGAGAAGGGGTCCGAGAGCATCTCGCGATAGCGCTCGATCTCCTTTTCGGTCGCGTCCTGGGCGTGTGCCGCCGGCACCCCACCCCAGAGAATGCCCATGGCGACAGCCAACAGGCTCAGTAATCTGCTCGCTCGCAAAACAAGCCTCCCTCAAAATTCGGCGCCCCGTGTCGTTTCCTTGCACGAGGGTCGCTTGGGTTGACGCTTCTTCATAAGGCTTGCCGATCAGGGATTGCAAGATAATATCATCATATGCTAATTCGACTATGTATTAACACAGGCGTCGCCAAGAGCGCCCCGGTTTGGCTCCCTAGCGGCCGACCACAGAGGAGGAAGACGTGACGGATCACTCGCACGGCGCCACGCGGCGCGCTTTTCTCGGAACGATCGCTGGCGGCGTCGCGCTGTCGGTGCTGCCCGGCGTGTCGCTCGCCGATGAGGCGATGGTCGCGGCCGAGATCAAGAAGATCGCCGGCGACAAGCCGATCAAGGACGGCAAGATCAAGCTCGACCTGCCGTCGATCGCCGAGAACGGCCTCGTCGTGCCGCTCGCCTTCGAGGTCGAGAGCCCGATGACCGAGGCCGACTACGTCAAGGCCGTGCACTTCTTCGCCGACGGCAACCCGAGCCCCATGATCGCGTCGTTCGCGTTCACGCCGATGGCGCCGAAGGCCGCGGCCGCGATCCGCATCCGGCTCGCCAAGACGCAGAACATCGTCGCCCTCGCCGAGATGTCCAACGGCGAGTTCTATCGGGCCAGCAAGGAAGTGAAGGTGACGATCGGCGGCTGCGGCGGCTGACGCCGCCTGCCCCTGTTCGAGTTGGCGGCCGCGCGTCTCGTTCGACCAGCGCGCTGCCGGCACCACCCTCGCTCCCAACACCAGGACATTCGACAATGAGCACCCCGACACCCCGCGTCCGCATGCCATCGACCGCCAAGGCCGGTGACGTGATCGAAGTGAAGACGCTGATCTCGCACGAGATGGAAAGCGGCCAGCGCAAGGACGCTGCCGGCAAGGTCATTCCGCGCAAGATCATCAAGCAGTTCGTGGCATCGTTCAACGGCAAGGAGATCCTCCGCGCCGACTGGCACCCTGCGATTTCGGCCAATCCCTATCAGTCGTTCTTCGTGCGGGTCACAGAGAGCGGGACGTTCCTCTTCCAGTGGATCGACGACGACGGCTCCGTCTACAAATCCGAGCAGAAGATCACGGTAGGCTGACGCCTAACGCATTTCGCCGATCAAGTCCGACACCCTCCCGGCGGCTTGCGTCGCCGGGACCGGGTTCGTGCATCTCGAATTTGCAGGCTCGTCATGATCTCACGGCGCGAGTTTCTCACCGCGGCAGCCGCCGCTTCGCTCCTCGGAGGCAGCTCCGCGGGCTGGCTCGGGCGGCTTGCGGCCCAGCAGAGGCTCACCCAGGACGATCTCCTGCGTTTCGAGCCGCTCGGCAATGTCACGATCGTCCATCTGACCGACATCCATGCCCAGACGGTGCCGCTCTACTTCCGTGAGCCGTCGATCAACATCGGCGTCGGCGATGCCAAGGGCAAGGTTCCGCATCTGACGGGCGCGGACTTCCGGAAGCATTTCCGGATCGCCGACAAGTCCGCCGAAGCCTACGCGCTGACGCACGACGATTTCGCGCAGCTTGCCCGCTCGTACGGCCGCATGGGCGGCCTCGACCGCATCGCGACAGTCGTCAAGGCGATCCGGGCCGAGCGCGGCGCGAACATGCTGCTGCTCGACGGGGGTGATACCTGGACCAACAGCTGGACGTCGCTCCAGACGAAGGGACAGGACATGGTGGACATCATGGCGCTCCTGAAGCCCGATGCCATGACCGGTCACTGGGAGTTCACCCTCGGCGATACCCGCGTGAAGGAACTCAGCGACAAGCTCGGCTTTCCGTTTCTCGCCCAGAACATCCGCGACACCGAGTTCGAGGATCGCGTGTTCCCGGCGCAGAAGATGTTCGAGCGCGGCGGAATCAAGGTCGCAGTCATCGGTCAGGCGTTCCCGTTCACCCCCATCGCCAACCCTCGCTGGATGGTGCCCAAATGGACGTTCGGCATCCGTGAGGTGGAGCTGCAGAAGGAAGTCGACGACGCCCGCGCGGCCGGGGCAGGTCTGGTCGTGCTTCTCTCCCACAACGGCTTTGACGTCGACGTCAAGGTGGCGCAGGTCGTGAAGGGGATCGACGTCATTCTCTCGGGGCACACGCACGACGCGGTGCCCGAGCCCACTCGTATCGGCAAGACGCTGATCATCGCGACGGGGTCGAACGGGAAGTTCGTCTCGCGCCTCGACCTCGACGTGCAGGCCGGTGAGATCAAGGGGTTCCGCTATCGCCTCATTCCGGTGTTCTCGGATGCCATCACGGGTGATGCCGAGACGGCGGCGCTGATCGAGAAGACGCGCGCGCCCTATCAGGCGCAACTCTCGAAGGTGCTCGGCAAGACCGAGACGCTGCTCTACCGGCGCGGCAATTTCAACGGGACCCTCGACGACGTGATCTGCGACGGCATCCTCGAGCAGCGTGACGCAGAGATCGCGCTCTCGCCGGGCATCCGCTGGGGCACGAGCCTGCTTCCAGGTCAGGACATCACGTTCGAGGACATCGCCAACGGCACGGCGATGACCTACCCGAACTGCTACCGCATGAAGATGAACGGCGGCCGGCTCAAGGAGATCCTCGAGGACGTGGCCGACAACATCTTCAATCCCGATCCCTTCTACCAGCAGGGCGGCGATATGGTGCGCACCGGCGGGCTCGGCTTTACGTGCGACGTGTCGAAGCCGATCGGTCAGCGCATCTCGGACATGACGCTGCTGCGCACCGGCCAGAAGCTCGACGCCAGCCGCGACTACGTCGTCGCCGGATGGGCCAGCATCAATCAGGGCACCGAGGGGCCGCCGATCTGGGACGTGGTGGCGAAGCACATCGAAGGCAAGAAGGTGGTCGCGCCGTCCGGCGCCAGCGCCGTGAAGATCACCGGCCTTTGAGCCGGGACGCGGCGGGCGAACCGCCGGCGAGAGATTTCGAAGGGAGTGCGCTCATATGACAGACGAGACCGACAGGAAGCCAGCTCCGGGCGCGTCGACCAACCGGCGGCGTTTCCTCACCGGGACACTGGCGGGCGGAGCGGCGATCGCCGCTTCGGGTGGGGAGGCGTTCGCGCAGCGGAAGCGCAAGCCAATCGGCCCCAATCCCGACAACCAGCCACCGAACGTGCCCGAGTGGTCGAAAGTTCTCGGCGACGGCGTTGCGTCCCACCCCTACGGGAAGCCGTCGAAGTTCGAGGCGCATGTGGTGCGCCGCGACGTCGAGTGGCTCACGGCGTCGCGGGAAAGCTCGATCAACTTCACGCCGCTGCACGAACTCGACGGCATCATCACGCCGAACGGCCTCTGCTTCGAGCGCCATCACGGCGGCGCCGCGGTCGTCAGCCCGTTCGATCATCGGCTGATCATTCACGGCCTCGTCGACAAGCCGCTCATCTTCTCGATGGACGACATCAAGCGCTTCCCGCGCACGAACCGGGTGCACTTCCTCGAGTGCGCGGCGAACTCGGGAATGGAGTGGCGCGGCGCGCAGCTCAACGGCTGCCAGTTCACGCACGGCATGATCCACAACGTCATGTATACGGGCGTGCTCCTGAAGGACCTGCTCAACGAGGCCGGCCTCAAGCCAACTGCCAAATGGTTGCAGGTCGAAGGCGCCGATTCGTCGGGCATGAACCGGTCGCTGCCGATCGAGAAGGCGCTCGACGACTGCCTGATCGCCTTCAAGATGAACGGCGAGGCGCTGCGCACGGAGCAGGGCTACCCGCTGCGTCTTGTGGTGCCGGGCTGGGAAGGCAACCTCTGGGTCAAGTGGATCCGGCGCATCGAAGTCGGTGACAAGCCATGGTTCGCGCGCGAGGAAACCTCGAAATACACGGACCTCATGAGCGACGGGCGATCGCGACGCTACACGTTCGTGATGGACGCCAAGTCCGTCGTCACCAACCCGTCACCCCAGGCGCCATTCACGGCCAAGGGCCGTAATGTCCTGACCGGCGTCGCGTGGTCGGGGCGTGGCCACATCACGCGCGTCGATGTCACGCTCGACGGCGGCCGGAACTGGCGCGAGGCGCGCATCGATGGCCCGGTGCTCGACCGCTCGATGACGCGGTTCTACGTCGATTTCGACTGGGCTGGAAACGAGTTGCTGATCCAGTCGCGGGCGCACGATTCCACGGGCTACGTGCAGCCGACGAAGCAGGAGTTGCGCGCGGTACGCGGTGTCAACAACATCTACCACAACAACGGCATCCAGACCTGGCTCGTCCGGGCGAACGGGGAGACTGAGAATGTCGAGATCTCTTAAGGTCGTTCTCGCGGTTGCCCTCGTCGCCGCGCCGCTTGCGACAGCGATGGCGGGAAAGCTCGGTCTCGGTCGGGAAGCAACGCCTGAGGAGATCAAGGCCTGGGACATCGATATCCGTCCGGACGGGCACGGCCTGCCGCCGGGCAAGGGGTCAGTGAAGCAGGGCGAGGATATCTTCCAGGCGCAGTGCGCCAGCTGTCACGGCGAGTTCGGCGAGGGGAAGGACCGCTGGCCGGTGCTCGCGGGTGGTCTCGGCTCGCTGAAGCACGACCGGCCCGAGAAGACGATCGGCTCGTTCTGGCCAGAGGCGTCGACGGTGTTCGACTACATCAAGCGGGCGATGCCGTTCGGCAATGCCCAGTCGCTCACGGACAATGAGATCTACGCACTCACGGCGTACATCCTGCATCTCAACGACGTGATCAAGGATACGAACTTCGAGCTGGGGCAGAGCAACTTCCAGACCATCAAGCTGCCGAACAAGGATGGCTTCTACGACGACGATCGCGAGGTCGCCGAGAAGCACTTCTGGAACCGGAAGGTCTGCATGACGGAGTGCAAGCCCGAGGCTAAAGTCACCGGCCGCGCCCAGGTGCTCGACGTGACGCCGGACGGCAAATCCGGACCGAAGGTGGATTGAGATGAACCAGCAGCGCCGGTTGCGTCCCACACGATGGTGTCTTCCGGTTGCCGCTGCCGTGCTTTCGTCGTTCGTCGCTTGCGTCGAGCACGCCGCGGCGGCCGATCCGGCGTTCGGCGAGTATCTCTCTTCCGAGTGCGTGACGTGTCACCGGTCGGACGGGCAGGACAAGGGCATCCCGCCGATCGTCGGATGGCCGGCCGACCAGTTCGTCGCGGTTCTCCAGTCGTACAAGACCAAGGATCGTACAAATCCCGTCATGCAGACGATAGCGGGCCGGCTCAGTGACGACGAGATGGCCGCGTTGGCCGCCTACTACGCCACGCTGAAGCCCGCGAACTAGGAGCGATATGCCACATCCGGAGGCGGCCGTTCCTTCGCAAACAGACTGCGCCGCGAGCGGCATCCGCGTTGGCGACGCGCTGTGGAACGGGGTGCTCGCTGGCCCCAGGCGATGCGCATCATCCTTCCCTTCGCCCCGCCATTTCGCCGACCCATCCACGTGCTAAGCAAAAAACGAAACAAACGGACTGGAGGAAACACATGAAGGCGCATCGGAGAGATTTCCTGAAGAGTGCGGCAGCCGCATCCGGCGTCGTGGCGCTCGGGGCGCCCGCGGCGCTCGGTCAGGCCAAGCCCAGGGTCGTCGTCATCGGGGGCGGCCCCGGGGGCGCGACGGCCGCGAAATACATCGCACGCGACTCGAAGGGCGCGGTCGAGGTGATCCTGGTCGAGCCGGCGAAGCAGTTCGTGACCTGCTTCCACTCGAACCTCTATCTTGGCGGCTTCAAGAGCATGCAGGAGATCACGCACTCCTATGATGCTCTCGCGTCGAAGTACGGCGTGCAACTGGCCCACCAGGCCGCTGCCGCCATCGATCGCGACAAGAAGCAGGTGCGTCTCGCCGACGGCGTCACCATCGGCTACGACCGGCTCGTCGTGTCGCCCGGCATCGACCTCAAGTACGACAGCGTGCCCGGCTGGGGCAAAGCCCACGAAGACACCATGCCGCACGCCTGGAAGGCCGGACCACAGACGGTGCTGCTCAAGGCGAGGCTGGACGCCGTGCCCGACGGTGGCGTCATCGTGATGATCGCGCCGCCCAATCCCTATCGCTGCCCACCGGGCCCCTACGAGCGCGTCTCGATGATGGCGCATGCGCTCAAGAAGGCCGGCAAGACGAAGGCGAAAATCGTCGTCATCGACCCGAAGAAGACGTTCTCCAAGCAGGGCCTGTTCCAGGAGGGCTGGGAGCGCCACTATCCCGGCATGGTCGAATGGATGGCACCAGATATTCATTCCGGCCTCAAGGCCGTCGATCCGGCGAGCAACACGGTCGAAACCGGCTTCGAGACCTACAAGCACTGCGCGCTGGTCAACGTCATTCCGGCGCAGACAGCCGGCAAGATCGCACTCGATGCGGGCCTCGCCGACGCTTCGGGGTTCTGCCCGATCGATCCGTCGAACATGCGCTCGGCCATGGATGCCAACATCCATGTGCTGGGTGATGCCTCGATCGCCGGCGACATGCCGAAATCGGCGTTCTCGGCGAACAGTCAGGCCAAGGTCGCCGCGCTGATGATCCGGGGCGAGCTCGTCAAGTCCCCAACTTTCCCGGCCCGCTACTCCAACACCTGCTGGTCGCTGATCGATACCGACGACACGGTCAAGGTCGGTGGGCGCTACGAAGCGAAGGACGGCAAGATCGCCGCCGTTGAAACGTTTGTCTCCAAGACCGGCGAGACGCCACAGCTCCGCAAGGAGACACAGGCGGAGAACATGGGCTGGTACTCGGGCATCACCGCCGACATGTTCGGCTGATCGAACGCATCGGAAAGCGCTGGACGTCGCAACAACTACACGAGGCGAAAGCATGCGGATACGTCCGGGCACAACTCTCCATCAACCGAGCCGCCGGCTGATCCTGGCCGGTGGCTCGGCACTGCTCGTCGGCGCGATGTCGGCGCTCGGCGGCCGCGCCGTGCTGGCTGCGTCGGCGATTCACAAGACGAAAATCGGCGAAGCAGAAGTGACGGTGATCTCGGATGGCACGTTCACGCTGCCGCAATCGCTGCTGCTGCCCGGCGTCGACCAAGCGGCGCTCGACACGTTGCTCAAGGCACATGGAGCAACAGCCGATTTCACGGTCCAGACGAACGTCTGTGTCGTGCGTCTCGGATCGACGGTGGCGCTGATCGATACGGGGGCCGGGCCGGACTTCATGCCGACGCTCGGCCGCTTCGCGGATCGGCTGGGGGAAGCCGGCATCGCTTCTGACAGCATCACCCACGTCATCTTCACGCATGCCCACGCCGACCATTTCTGGGGCGTGCTCGATCCGTTCGGCGACACGTCCCTCTGGCCGAAGGCGAAGCACGTCATGGCGCTGGCCGAACGCGACTTCTGGTTCGCGCCTGATGCCGCCGACAAGGTTCCCGAGTTCCAGAAGAGCATGTCGGTCGGGATCGTCCGTCGGCTCAAGGCGCTGGGCGATGTGATCACGACCGCGAAACCGGGCGACGAGATCGCGCCCGGGCTGGCGTTCGTCGCAACGCCGGGCCACACGCCGGGGCACGTGTCGGTGGCGATCCGCTCGGGGACGTCAGAGTGCCTCGTCCTCGGCGATGCGCTCACGCATGCCGCGATCTCGTTCGGGGCGCCGAGCTGGCGATGGGGCTCGGACATCGATGGGGAGCAGGCCGCCGCGACGCGTGCGCGTGTGCTCGAGGATGCCGCACGGCGAAAACTCGCTGTCATCGGCTATCACCTGCCGTGGCCGGGTCTCGGTCGTGTCGAGACGTCGGGCAGCGCCTATCGCTTCGTGCAGGAGGCGGGCAAGTGAAGGGCGTCGGCGTTCGCGCGGCTCTGATGGGGCTCGGCGTCGCGCTTCTGGTGGCGGGGCCGATGAGTTCGCATGCCGAGGCGCGTGATGTGCCCAGCGAGAAGCAGACGCGGCTCGGTCTCCTCGTCACGGCGACCGAAGCGGCCGCATTGCTCGCCGCAACGCCGCCGGGACGCGCGCTCTTCATCGACATCCGGACGCGCGGCGAAGTCGAGTACGTCGGGCACCCGACCGGGATCGACGGGCACGTGCCCTATGCGGAGCTCAGTGAGTTCGGCGACTGGGACGACAAGGCCGGACGCTACAAGGTGGAGCTGAACAGCCGTTTCGGGGCCGGCGTGGCGCGGCTCGCCGAGCGCAAGAGCATCGGCAAGGGCGACGTCGTCGTTCTGATCTGCCGGTCGGGCGATCGGTCAGCGCGGGCCGCCAATCTGCTCGCGGACCTCGGCTATACGCGGGTCTTCTCGGTATTCGACGGGTTCGAGGGTGATCTCTCGAAAGAGGGTCGTCGCACGGTCAACGGCTGGCGGAATGCGGGCCTGCCGTGGACCTATCGACTGACGCGCGAGCAGGCGTACAGACCAGCGCCCTGAAGGCAGCCGGTGATCGTGCCGTGAGACCAACGGGGCGGACGACTGTCGCCCGCCCCGTCGCCTTCGCTGTAGGCCGTCGACGTCGGCTCAGGACGACAGTGTGCACTTGCCGTTGTTGATGACCGTCACGTCACGCTCCTTCAGGCGGCAGCGGAACGAGACGACCGGGCCGTCGATCCACATGTCGGTCAGGATCGTCTCGCCCGGATAGACGGGTGACGAGAAGCGCACATCGAAGCCGCGGATGCGAGTGTGATCGTACTTCGCAACTTCCTTCAGGATCGTGCGGCAGGCCGTGCCGTAGGTGCAGAGGCCATGCAGGATCGGCACCGGAAAGCCGACACGCTTGGCGAGTTCCGGATCGGCATGCAGCGGGTTCCGGTCGCCGTTCAGGCGATAGAGAAGCGCCTGGTCGAGGCGGGTCTCCGCGGCGGCGGTGAGGTCGGGCTTACGGCTCGGGATCTCGTGGGGCGACGGACCCTGGCCGTTCGGGCCGCCGAAGCCGCCGTCGCCGCGCGCGAACGTCGTCGAGAGCAGCGTATAGAGCGGGGCGTTGTCGGTCGCCGAGCGGGCGGCCAGTTCGGTGTAGATGACGGCGCCCTTCCCCGGCCCCTTGTCGTAGGCCTCCGTGACGCGGCTATCGACGAGGATCTCGCCTTCCGGCTCGAGCGGCCGGTGGAGCGTCAGCCGCTGCTCGCCGTGGACGACTTTCGTATAGTCGTAACCGCAGTCCTTCAGCAGCGGAACGCGCTGCAGCACGGTTGCCATCGAGGCGACCGTCTTCAGCTTCTGGCGCTCGAACGTATAGGCGAGTTCGGCCTCGTCGTAGGGGTCGCGGCTCATGCCGATGCCGATCGCATAGAGCATGGTCTCACGGTCCGTGTAGCTGAAGCGATCGCCCGAGCGCTTCAGCCCCATCAGCTTGTCGTAGTTCAGGGCCATTGTGGGTGTCTCCCGAGTGCGTTGTGGTCAGTCCAGCTCGATGCCGTCCATGCCGGAGTTCTTGCGTACCTTCGGCAGCATCTCGCGGAAGAGGCGACCTGCCTCGCGCGGGTCGGAGACCTGGGCCACCTCGGCACCGCGGCGCCAGCCTTCGCAGATGGCGATGCGGCCGAAGCCGGCCTGGAAGACGCGACCGGTAATGTCGCTCGCCTCCTCGCTCGCGAGATAGACGACGGTCGGCGACACCCATTTCGGGTCGCGCATGGCGACCTGTTCGGGCGTCAGCTCTCGCAGACCTTCGGTCATGCGGGTCTGCGCCGAAGGTGACAGCGCGTTCACGGTGACGCCGATGCGGCGCAGTTCGCGCGCCGCGATCACCGTGAAGGCCGCGATGCCCGCCTTGGCGGCACCGTAGTTGGTCTGGCCGACGTTGCCGTAGATTCCCGAGGTGGAGGAGGTGTTGATTACCGCGGCCTTCACCGGGCCGCCGATCTCCTTGCTCTTCTCACGCCAATAGGCGGCGGCGTGGCGGGTCGGCGCGAACGTGCCCTTCAAGTGCACCTGGATCACCGCATCCCACTCGTCCTCGGTCATGTTGACGAGCATGCGGTCGCGCAGGATGCCCGCGTTGTTGATCAGGACATCCAGCTTGCCGTAGTGCTTCACCGTGCTGTCGATGAGGTTCTTGGCGCCGGCCCAGCTCGAGACGTCGTCGCCATTCACGATGGCGTCGCCACCGGCTTTCTTGATTTCCGCGACGGTCTGGGCGGCATGGCTTTCGTCACGGCCCGTGCCATCCACGTTGGCGCCGATGTCGTTGACGACGACCTTGGCGCCTTCCTTTGCCAACAGGAGCGCGTGCTGCCTGCCGAGGCCGCGCCCTGCCCCTGTCACGATCGCCACGCGCCCTTCGCAGAGCCCTGCCATATCGCTTTCCTCCTCATCGTTTCTGATCGGAGGACGAGTGTGCGACGGTCGTCGGGCTTCCGCAACCTCGTCAGTCGTCGGGATCGATGGGGGCGCGTCAGTTCTGGACGAGCACCGCCGTGCCGGTCCGGCCGTCATCTCGCCGCCAGTGGACCGTAGCTCCCGTCACCCGCATCCGGTAGCAATGCTTGCGCCCGTCGAGCCACACCTTCCACTGCTGGCACAGTTCGCCGGCAGACACCCACCAGCGACCTTCGTCCGCCTTCGGCCCGCCGAGGAACTGGCTCGTGACCATCGAGGCCTTGCCCGAGATGGAGCCATTGGCGCGGTAGAGGATGGGCAAGCTGCCCAGTGGCGTGCTGATCACCACTGTCTTGCCAGAGACGGCACGGCGGAGTTCATCGCCCTGGAGGCTGGCCGGCTCGGCCCATGCAGCGCCGGAGTACAAGGCTGCCGATACGGCCGCAAGTCGTGTGCAGTTGATCACGTGTGTTCCTTTGTCCCGGCCGTGCGCTCCCACGCTCAGCTGTGTCGTCTGATCCGCGATTCCGGCGACCGCGCGGCCCGACCCATCGATATCCCCGACAAGTGTCTTTCCGCCCGCACGGTTGGCCGCGCTCACGTGTTGGTTGCCCCGCGTGGCGCGACGAGCGCCATGGCCACGAAGTAGGCCGTTGCCAGACCGAGGCCGAGCCGCGCAAGGATCGGGCCAGGAAAACCCGCGATCAGTATCCAGCCGGCCGCGCCGAGACCGATGATCGTCATCGCGACGTTGAGGGACGCGTTGCGACGTACCCGCAAGGGGTGGATCCAGCGCATGGGCACGAATGCCAACGCGCACAGCACTGCCGTCAAGAGCATGGCGACCCAGGGGCGCACCGCGAAGGCCATCAGAAAGAACGCCACGAGGTTCCAGACGGCCGGAAAGCCCACGAAACTGTTGTCGTCGGCTTTACTTTCGGTGTCCGCGAAATGATAGAGCGAGCTGAGGAGGATCGCCGCCCCCAGTCCCCAGCCGACGTTTCCCGGCAGAAAACCGGCCTTGAGCATCAAGGCCACGGGGACGAACACGTAGGTGAGATAATCCACGACGAGATCGAGGCGATCGCCCGAGAAGCGTGGGACGTGCGTTTCGACGTCGACTGCGCGGGCGAAGGTTCCGTCGACCGCATCGATCGCCAAGGCCAGGAACAGCCACCCGAACGCGACTTCGAACCGCGCCTCCAGCGTTGCCTGGAGCGCGAGCAAGGCACAGAGCGCACCAGAGGCCGTGAAGGCGTGCACAGCCATCCCGGCAGCCCGCCTCCAACTGCCCGATCTCCGGGGATCATCAGGTTCGCGCATCATCGTCACCGTAAAACGCGAAAGAGCGCCCGAGGGCGCTCTCATCCGCCTGCCCGGGTGTCTTAGCCTCAGAAGCGATGCTTCAGCGAACCGCGGATCTGGGCGTCGTCGAGTGGCGCCGAGTCGAGCCGGCGTTCCATGTCGCTCTTCTGCTCGTTCACGCCGTAGAGCAGCTCGAGGCCGAAGTCGAACTTCGGGAGCACGCCGAGCTTGCCCAAGCCCGGGATACGAACCTCGACGCCGGACGGCGGCGCACCCACGGACGTTCCCGTGTCACGCAAGTCGAGCGACGGCGGCGCAGCCTGCACGGCGCCCTGTGACGGTGACTGCCCCGCAGCAGTACCACCCTTCGTCTCCTGGAATGCGTAAGCGGCGGAGCTGACAGCTCCCAGCACGCTCAACGCGAGTATCACCTTCATGCGCTGCATGTTCGCACAATCCCACGGCCTCAACGCCCTCACGCCGATCTGACACATCAATGACGCCAGTCCCGGGGCAACTCAAGTCTCTATCCCCAGCAGTTAAGGCGCATCTAACGTTTGTGCCGATGCTGTGATCTTTCCGCCATGCGCCCCTGTTGCAACAGTCGAACCTGTTGGAACATCTGCTCTTACTAAAAGAAAAAGGCCACCCGAGGGTGGCCTTCTCCTTTCGGGACTTGCAGTCGACTTAGAAGTCGATGCGCATGCCCATGATGAAGGTCGAGATGTCGCTCGTGCCGCCCAGACCGCGGTTCAGGATGTCGGCGTTGCTGCCGGCAGCCGTACCGAAGCCCGTCGCGTCGAGGGTCGTGTTCTTGTAGGTGGCGAAGACCTGCATGGCAGCGGCGTCGATGTACTGATTGACGCCGAGACCCCAAGAAGACGTCTCGCTCGACGAGCCCTGAGCGTTGGACGCGAGGTTGTTGTTGTAACCAGCGTTCGACGTCAGGAACGAGAACTGCTCGAGGCCGCCCTCAGACTCCGAGTACTCGACGAAGAGGACCGTGTTGCCGATGCCGAAGAAGTTCTTCGCGACACCGCCAGACAGGTGCCAGAAGGTGAGGTCCGGACCAGCGTAAGCCGAGCCAGCAACACCCGCCACCTGACGGCCGTCGATCTCACGTGTACCGGCGGCGCCCGTCAAGAACAGGCCGGTCGGAACGTGCAGGATAGAGGCAGAACCCTTGAGGTCAGACGCCGTCACATCACAGACCGTGTTGCACACGACCGTGTTGTTGCCGGCGACGATGCCGCCTGCAGGCGCGTTGAACTCGGCGTTCTCCTGGTAGCCGATGCCGAAGGCCACGCGGACGCCGTTGAACTCACCGGCATAGCGGAGAGCGACGTCCCAGTAGTTGTCTTCAGCGACGGCCGCCTGAACGGTGAAGCCGTAGAGCGACGGGGTCTCGTACATCACGTGGTTGCGACGGGTGGTGTCCCAGCCCTCGTTACCGCGCAGCGCAGCGCCCCAGTTCAGGTTCGTGTTGGCGAACTGCCCGTTGTTGCCGCGCAGGACCATGCCGCCGAAGTACAGCGGGAGGTCAGGCGTGCCAGCAGCCGAGCGGTTGCCGAGGTCGATCAGCACGAGGTTGTCGGTCGCGGTCGAGCCGTGGCCGATCTTCACCATGCCGAGCTTGTTGTGGCGCAACCAGACCGTCGAGTCGCGGAGCGACACGGCGCTGCCGAGGTCGTCGCCGCCGTTGCCCTGGTTGACAGAGGCGAGCGAGGCTTCGTGGATGCCGAATTCATAGAGGAAGCCAGCCGACATCTCCGGAGAGATCTTGGCCGAACCGCGCAGGCGCCAACGCGAGAAGATGTTGCCGCCGTCAGCGATGTAGGCATCCGACTGCGAGCCGTCGTCCCAGAACATGACCTGGTGGCCGACGAAGCCCGAGATCTGCACGGACACCTTGCGGTTGCCCTTGCGGACGGTCGTGGCCTCGAGCTCAGCGATCCGCTCTTCGAGGTCGGCGCAGCAAGAGCCGCCGAGGTCTGCTGCGATAGCCGACGTACCCATCAGGGCCGAGGCGACCGCCGCGATTGCGAACTTTGTGGTGGTCTTCATTCTATATCTCTCCAGTTCTCTCTCATGCAGGAAGCAGCACGCGCAGCCCGGCGCTGGCTTCCGAGTCCCTTCGAGACCGCACGCACGCGCGTGAAGCGCACGCCGCCACGGAGGGACGCGAATGACGCTGATAAGCAACGATACAAACGCTGGAGAACGATCTGTACGGGGGCCTCGCATTTGGCGCCGGGCTATGCTTCCTGCGCTTCTGCGACCGGACCTCAGGTTTGACCCTGTTACGCTGACCCGGTTGTTGACTGGTTCGTCTTATGAACCACCCGTACGACTCGACTGGTGAGTCAGATCTAGTTCAGAGGCGGGGGGTGGGCAAACGTCGTGGCGCGTTGGATTGAAGGAAACGGGCCACTTGTTGCGGGATAGCCACGAAACTGGGCGTGTTCCGGTTGTGTTCGCAGCATTCTTAAGAAGACATGACCACATAAATTGCCGATTTGGCTGGCGGGCCGGCTCGGAAATCGGGCTTGAGCCAGAGAATCGGGGGCGCAACGGGTGATTTCCAGCGCGCTCGCGTGCGCGCGAACGGCGATTCCCGCGTGGTGGCCGGTTCCCCGGCGGGAGTTATCAACGAGAAAGGCCGCCCGAGGGCGGCCTTTCGTAGTTCTGGCTTCAGGCGAGGCGTGGATCAGAAGTTGATCCGGGTGCCCACGATGACGGTCGAGAAATCGCCGAGGCCGTTGACCTTGTTTCCACCGACAGTGGTGATGTCGGCTTCGACATTCTTGTAGGTCGCGAAAACTTCCATGGCTGCCGCGTCCACGTGCTGGACGATGCCGACGCCCCACTGGGTCGCCGTGCTGTCCGTCACGTCGTTGTAGACGAGGCGGAGCGCGTCGGTGTGCTCGGAGTACTCACCGAACAGAACCGTCTTGCCGATGCCGAAGAAGTTCTGGGAGATACCGCCGGAGAGGTACCAGAAGGCCGAGTCGACATTCGTGTTGCCAGCCGGGCCGGCAAGCTGCGTGGCGTTCTCGGTCTCGCGTGTTCCGGCGGCACCCGTCAGGAAGAGGCCCGTCGGGACGTGCAGGATAGAGGCTGAGCCCTTGAGCTGGGTCTCCGTCCGCTGGCAGTCGTTGACAGCAGCGCAAGACGTAGCGCTTGGGAACGCCAATGCTTGTGCTGGCTGGTTCGGAAGAGCGGTGTGGTTGAACTCGCTGTTCTCCTGGTAGCCGATGCCACCGGCGAGGCGGAAGCCACCGAACTCACCCGCATAGCGCAGGGCGACGTCCCAGTAGTTGTCCTCGGCGACGGCGGCCTGTAGCGTGAAGCCCACGAGCGTCGGCGACTGGTACATGACGTGGTTGCGACGCGATGTATCCCAGCTCTCACCGCCAAGATACATATTCGCCCATGTCACAGTGTTCACAGCACCGGGTGTGCCGGTGATGATCCCGCCCTGCGTCAGGCGCATTGCGCCGTGATAGAGGCCGAGGTCCGGCGTCGACGCCGCGCCTTTGCCACCCAGGTCGATCAGGATGAGATTGTCCGTCGACGTGGAGCCATGGCCGATCTTGATGCGACCCATCTGACGATGCTCGATCCAGACGGTCGAGTCACGGAGCGACACGGCGCCACCGAGATCGTCGCCATTAAGAGTGCCGTCAGCACCCATCTGTTGGGTCGTGGCGCCGATGTTGTTGTTGTGGATGCCGAACTCGTAGGTGAAGCCGGCAGACACCTGCGGGCTGATCTTGGCATCGCCCGTGAAGCGGAAGCGCGAGAAGATGTTGCCGCCGTCGCCGATGTACATGTCAGACCGGGCGCCGTCGTCCCACCACATGACCTGGTGACCAACGAAACCAGACAGCGTTACGCGAACCTTGCGGTTGCCCTTGCGGACGGTGGTCGCTTCGAGCTCTGCCACCCGCTCCTCGAGATCCGCACAGCAATCGCCGCCGAGGTCGGCCGCGTTGGCGCTGGCGAACAGGCCGGCAGCGGCGAAGATCGCCACAGCGCTAGCCGACTTGAGTAGTCCCCCATTCATCACTTCGATCTCCTGACTAACGCTACCCCAAGCCACTATTGCACTTGAGCTATGTCGCAAAACTGGGTCGAAACTCACCGTCGATGACCGATCAGCCTTTCTGCTTGCGATTGCCTGATACGGCCATCGACCTCGTCGGTGTCCTAGACTTACGGAACCCTTAACGGGCTGTTAAGCCTTAACTGCGTCATCGAAGCCGATCTCACTCGCAGTGTGGCGAATGAAACACGCTCTGCTTTTGGCGATTCGAGTCGGCATTTGAGGTTTCTCTCTTTTCCAGCGAGCGAGGGTGGAGTTGGAAGCGCTGAATGTGGCCATTTCCCGGCGCTCTGCGGCCGCTGCCGCGCTGGCTGCCTAAAGACCGGGCAAGGTGGGATCGACACGAGGGTCACGCTGGCCCAGTGGTTGCTAGAGGGCAGTTTCTTGTGACATTTCAAATGCGCCACATGTAGGGATGCCATCAGTGTTGCTGCGGCGCACGCCGCGCTCAACCGGCGGGCCACACCGCTGAGCGGCGAGGGCCCATTGGAGCCCACATGCTGTCGGCGGAGTTTTCCCCAGGCACATGCCTTTGATCCACAGTCCGGGAGCGTCCCCAATCGCGCCTTTCCCGGTTTGATCGGCGACGAGTGAACGAGCCAGTGAACGAGGACGTGTCGGCCGACGTACTTTGAGCGAGACTGCCCCGACCACCCTGAGCAGGAATGGCAAGCATGCCTGATGGTACCGATATCGCAGTCGTAGGCACGGGCCTCGCCGGGCTCTCCGCGGCCCTCGCGCTCGCCGCCAGGGGTGTGCCGCTGACGCTGATCGGGCCACGGCCAGACGCGGGCGTCCGATCGCGAGACACGCGGTCGACGGCGCTGTTCGGGCCGAGCCTGGCGCTGCTCGAGCGGACCGGTGTCATGAGGCGGCTCCGGGACGCGCCGACGCCACTCTCCGGTCTTCGGTTGATTGACAGATCGGGGGGCTGGGTCACGGCGCCCGAGGTGCTGTTCAAGTCGTCGGAGATCGGGATCGACGCATTCGGGTGGAATTTCGAGAACGCAACGCTCCTGGCGGCACTCGCCGATGCGGCGGACGACAGCGGCGGGATTTCCTGGCTGGACGCGAACGTCGACCGCATCTCGCGTGATGATGGCGTGACGGTCGCCACGTCGGACGGCGTCATACGATCGTTCCGGCTCGTCGTCGGCGCGGATGGGGCGAACTCGACCTGCCGGTCGGCTTCCGGTGTTTCGACGCAGCAGTGGAGCTATCCGCAGACGGCCATCGCGACGCGGTTCGCGCACGCGCGGCCACACGACACCATCTCGACGGAGTTGCATCGGCGCGCAGGGCCGTTGACGACGGTTCCACTGCCGGGGCGTCGGTCGAGCCTCGTGTGGGTGGACCGGCCCGAGGTCGCCGCCGGGCTGATGGCGCTCGACGACGCCGGCTTCGCGGCGGCGCTGGAGCGAGAACTCGGCGGGGCGCTGGGGCCGATCTCCGACGTCGGGCCGCGGGCAGCTTTTCCCCTCTCGGGACTGACGGCGGAACCCATCGCGGCGCGGCGGATCGCGCTGGTCGGGGAGGCTGCGCACCGGCTGCCGCCTATCGGCGCGCAGGGCCTCAACCTCGGGCTCAGGGATGCGGCGTGGCTTGCGGATTTCGTGGCGGACGCCGTGGGAGACGGTGGCGACCCCGGTGCCAACGATGTTCTCGACGCCTATTGCAGGGCGCGGCGGGGCGACGTGGCCAGCCGTACGCTCGCCGTGGATCTCCTCAATCGCTCGTTGATCGCGGACCTCCTGCCGTTCGACATGGCGCGCGCCGGGGGACTGACGGCGCTTTCGGCGGTGGGGCCGCTCAGGCAGCTCTTCATGCGGCAAGGCATGGCGCCGGCCGGACCGCTGCCCAGCCTGATGCAGGTTTCCACGGAAGATCGTGCTTGCGGCGCCCCGGCCGCTTGACCTCGGCGGTTGCGCCTGCAATGGCCTCCCGTACCACGCGCTGCGGAGACGCTGCGTACCTGTGACGGCCGGACCCCGGGTCCGGATTGGGAGCGCTTCACCACCATGATGTCTCGCCTCGTGGACCTCCGGCACCGGGTCGAGTACGGGTTGCTGATGCTGATCGTCGGGTTGGTCCGGGCGTTGCCGCTCGAGACCGCCGTCAGTCTGTCGGCAGCGATCTGGGGCGCCGTCGCGCCGCGTCTCTCACGGCACCAGCGCGCGCTCGCCAATCTCGCCATCGCATTTCCGGAGAAGTCGCACGCCGAGCGGGATGCCATCGCGCGCGCCATGTGGCGCAACCTCGGGCGCGTCATGGCCGAGACGATGCTGATCGACCGCATCCTCGCCGAGCCCGACCGAATCACCATCGCCAACGCGCGCGTGTTCCAGCGCTACAAGGACAAGCTCGGGCCGGCGATCGGGTGCTCGCTGCACATGGGAAACTGGGAGTTCGCCATCTGGCCGCTGGTGGCGGCGGGGGCCAAGCCGTCGGCGGTCTACCGCACCGTCAAGAACCCCTACGTGGACGCCTTTCTCCGCCATCAGCGGCGCGATCTCTATCCGGGTGGCCTCCTCGGCAAGGGGAAGGTCGACGGCAACCGCGAAGCCGGCCAGCAGACGGCGCGCCAGATCACGGACTACGTAAGGAACGGCGGGCGGCTCGGCCTCGTCTGCGATCTCTACGACAAGAGCGGGCTGCCGGTGCCGTTCTTCGGCCAGGACGCGAAGTCGGTCGTCATCCCCGCGATGCTGGCGCGGCGGATCGGGGCACGGATCTGGCTCGCGCGGTGTCTCCGGATCGGGACGGGGAGCCGGTTCAGCATCGACATCAAGGAACTGAAGGTCCCGCGCACCGCCAATGCCGGCGACGACGTGAAATGGATCACGGCCGCCATGCAGCGCGAGTTCGAAGCCTGGATCCGGGAAGCACCGGAACAATGGATGTGGTCCAACAGGCGATGGTCGTAAGCCCGACCCCAAGCGCCCAGCGCATTCGGCTGCGGCATCGGATCGAGTATGCCGGGCTCCGCATCGCGGTTGCCGTCGCGCGCCGGCTTCCCGTCGAGGCGGTGGCCGGGATCGGGGCGCTGGTCATGGGCGTCATCGGCCCGCGCCTCCGGCAGAACAGACGGGCGCTCGCCAATCTCGCCGTCGCGTTCCCCGACCGGTCCGCCGACGAACGCGCGGCGATCGCACGCCGCATGTGGGCCAACATGGGGCGCACCTATGCCGAGACGCTCATCATCGACCGGGTTGCAGCGGACGCGAGCCGGCTGGCGCTGGTGGATGCGCCGCTCTGGCGGGCGAAGACGAGCGAGCCTGGGCCGGTCGTCTGCTGTTCGCTCCACATGGGGAACTGGGAAGTCGCCGCGCAACCGCTCGGCATCTTCGGGCGTCAGGCGGCGGGCGTCTACAAGCCACTCGATAATCCGCTGATCGACGCGTGGCTCCGCACGACCCGTAACGGCCTCTATCCAGGCGGGCTTCTCGGCAAGGGGCTACGGGACGACGCTGACGGGACCGGGCAGCGGACGGCGCGACAGCTCATCGAGCGGGCGCGGAACGCGGGCGCGCTCTGCTTCATCGCGGACCATTTCGACCGGCGCGGCGAGCCGATCCCGTTCATGGGGCGCACGGCCCGCTTCACGACGGCGCCCGCCATGATCGCCCGGCATGTCGGCGCCCGCGTCTGGCTGGCGCGCTGCCGCCGGATCGGGATCAGCAGCCGGTTCGCGATCGACGTCGTGGAAATCCAGACGCCGAATACCGGCGACCGGAAGGCCGACGCCATCGCACTCACCGCCCGCATCTTTGCGCAGTTCGAGGCCTGGATCCGGGGCGAGCCCGAGCAATGGATGTGGTGGAATACGCGGTGGGTCGCGACGTCCGCCGAGGCCCAGGACGCGGAAGCCGCCTGCCCGGGGCGCGCATGAGCCGCTTTTCGCAGCGCAGCATTCCGCGATAGGACTAGTTGCAAGACGCCGCCCGCCGAGGGGTCGCTCGCGTCCGAGCAAGAAGGCTGCACCATGAACCCGACCCGTACTCCCGCCAAATTCTATGCTTCCCTCGCCACCGGCGCGCCGGAGCCCTATCGCACGTTGCCGGTGCGTCTCGAGCGCATGATCCACTTCGTTCCCCCGCACAACGACAAGATCCGCGCCCGCGTGCCCGAGATCGCGAAGCAAGTCGACGTCGTGCTCGGCAATCTCGAGGACGCAATCCCGGCTGACCAGAAGGAGAACGCCCGCAAGGGCTTCGTCGCCATGGCGCAGGGCACGGACTTCGGCGCGACGGGTCTGTGGACGCGGATCAACTGCCTCAACTCGCCGTGGGGCCTCGACGACATCCTCGAGATCGTGCCGGCGGTCGGCGAGAAGCTCGACGTCATGATGCTGCCCAAGGTCGAGGGGCCTTGGGACATCCACTATCTCGATCAGCTGCTGGCGCAGCTCGAGGCCAAGCACCGCATCACGAAGCCGATCCTGATCCACGCCATTCTCGAGACGGCCGAAGGCGTGCGCAACGTCGAGGCCATCGCGGGCGCGTCGCCGAGGATGCACGGCATGAGCCTCGGGCCGGCCGATCTCGCCGCCTCGCGCGGCATGAAGACGACGCGTGTCGGCGGCGGGCATCCCGATTACGCGGTGCTTGCCGACGCGGGCAGCGATGCGTCCGCACCTCGCGTCGCGTTCCAGCAGGACCTCTGGCACTACACCGTGCAGAAGATGGTCGACGCCTGTCTGATGTTCGGCCTCAAGCCGTTCTATGGCCCGTTCGGTGATTTCTCGGATCTCGCTGCCTGCGAGAGCCAGTTCCGGAATGCCTTCCTGCAGGGTTGCCTCGGTGCGTGGTCGCTGCACCCGACGCAGATCGAGATCGCCAAGCGCGTCTTCTCGCCCGATCCGGCCGAGGTGAAGTTCGCAGCCAGGATCCTCGCCGCGATGCCCGACGGGACGGGGGCCGCCATCGTCGACGGCAAGTTCCAGGACGACGCCACATGGAAGCAAGCGAAGGTGATCGTCGATCTCGCCAAGCTCGTGGCGAGCCGCGATCCGGAGATGGCGAAGGTCTACGGTCTCGACTGAGGTCGGCGACGGCCGGCCCTCAGGTCGCGGGGCCGGTCGCCCACATGGTGCCGGATGCGGTCGGCGCGGGGTGAGCGGCTGGTGCGGGCGCGCGCACCGGCGGCGGGGCGGCACGTTTGGTCTGCATTGCCCGCTCGGCGTCGGCGAGGAGGCGGCGGTTCCAGGCGAACCAGGCAAGTGCCGCAAGCTCCAATCCCAGGACGATGCCGAAGGCCGTTCGGTAGCCGTCCGGGTGATAGCGCCCACCGGACGCAGCCGGGAACAGGTCGATGATCCAGCCAACGGCGAACTGGACGAGAAACGCGGTCCCGAACATGAGGAGGTTGATCGCTGTGTTCGAGCGGCCCGACAGCGCGGGGCCGAAATAGCTCGAGATCCACGGATAGGCGAGGACGGCGGTGTGTCCGGTCATGGCGAAAACCGACCAGGCGAGCACGCCATGGCCGAGGCCGCCCGCCAGGATCACCGCCTGCGCGGCGAGAAACACGGCCAGGAAGCCGATATTCGCCGTCAGGAGACTGATGCCGCGCCGGACAAGGATGTCGGCGACGACGCCGCTCATGAGCACGCCCACCAGAAACGCGACACCCATCCAGAACAGGCCCGTCGCGGCGGCGGCACGGCTCAGGCCTTCGACATCGGTGAACCAGGGACCTGCCCAGAGCGTCTGGAGGGCGATGTGGGAGCCGGCCGGAATGGCGAGCACGGGGACGAGCGCCAGAAATACGGGGTCGCGATAGATGCGTCCGACATCGGCGATCTGGCTCGCGAGACTCGCCGTGCTACGCGCGGCTGGGCGTTCCGGCACGACGACGAGGATCATCAGGGCGACCGCCAGCGTGGCCGCCGCGAGATAGATGAACGCCTGGCGCCAGCCGACGATGCCGACCGCGTATTCCATCGGCGCCGAGGCGAGGATGACACCTACCGCGCCGAGCGACATCACAAGGGCGTTGGCGAGCGCGCGGCGGGGCTCGGGGACCCAGATGACGACGGCCTTGAACGCCGCCATGAGGCCACCCGCGAAGCCCATGCCGATGATCGCGCGTGCAACGGTGAGGGCGGGAACCGACGTCGCGAGGGCAAACAGCAGTGCACCAGCCGCGCCGGTCGCGACGAGGGCCGCCTGCACGCGGCGGGGGCCGAAGCGGTCGAGCAGAATGCCGAGCGGCAGCTGGAACAGCGCGAAGGCCAGCAGGTAGGCGGACGTCAGCAGGCCGAGTTCGCTCGCGGTGAGGCCGAGATCGCGGACGAGATCGGGCGCCACGACGGCATTCACGGCGCGGTAGAGATAGGAAAAGAAATAGCCGAGCCCGAAGGGCAGCAGCGCCAGCACCATCAGCGCAAGGCCGGGCGCGGCCGGTCTTGTTTCCGGGGTCTCGTTCACACGTTGCCTGCTCTGCCGGGGGTTTGATCGTTCGCGCGCCGGAATTTCAGGCACGTCAGGCGCAACGTCAACCCGCAAGCGGCTGTCGCGGCTCCAGCTTACGGCTAAGGTGGTGTCAAAGCGTGGACAAAGGAACCGGCAATGACCGACACGACCTATCGCAGACTGGGATCTAGCGGGCTCAAGGCCTCGACGCTGGCCGTCGGAACGATGATGTTCGGTGGCCCGACGCCGGAGGACGAGGCTCAGCGGATCGTGGACCATGCGCGCGATCACGGCGTGAATTTCATCGATACGGCCAACGTCTACGAGAAGGGGCGCTCGGAAGAGACCACGGGGCGCATCGTCGCCGCGCACCGCCAGCACTGGATCGTCGCGACGAAACTGGCGCAGCCGACGGGGGCCGGGCCGAACGACCGCGGCCTCTCGCGCCGGAACATCCTGGTCGCCACCGACGCGTCTCTGGCGCGGCTCGGGACCGACTGGATCGACATCCAGTACATCCACCGGGTCGATGCCGGCGTGCCCTGGCCCGAGATCGCGCGGGCGTTCGGAGATCTGATCCAGTCCGGCAAGATCCGCTACTGGGGCCTTTCCAACGTCAGGGCCTGGCACATCCCGGTGATCGCGGCCGCCTGCCGGGAGGTCGGCGCCCCGCTGCCGGTGGTGCTGCAGCCCTGCTACAACATCATGAGCCGGATGCCGGAAGTGGAACTCTTCCCGGCCGCCCGCGCTTTCGATCTCGGCATCGCCGCCTACAGCCCGCTCGCACGCGGTGTGCTCTCGGGGAAATACGTTCCAGGCAGCAACGCGCCGCCCGACACTCGGGCCGGGCGCGGGGATCGGCGCATGATGCAGACGGAATGGCGGCCGGAATCGCTCGCCATCGCGCAGAAGCTCAAGGCGCATGCCGAGGGCCGCGGCGTGTCACTGGTCGAGTTCGCCATCGCCTGGGCCCTGGCCAACGCGGCGGTGACGAGCGTCATCGCGGGGCCGCGGACGTTTGCGCAGTGGGAGGGCTATGTGCGGGCGCTCGACGTCGGCTTCACGGCCGCCGACGAGACGCTCGTCGACAGCCTCGTCCCACCCGGGCATCCCTCGACGCCCGGCTACACCGATCCGGAGTACCCCGTCGAGGGGCGCTACCCGATGATCGGCTAAGGCAGGGCTCGCGGTTCAGTAGAGACGGCCGCCGTTCGGCACGGTCCGTTCCGGGCCGACGAGCACCACCTCGCCGTCGGCGCAGGGAAAGCCGAGGGTCAACACTTCCGACATGAACTTGCCGATCTGGCGAGGGGGAAAGTTGACGACGGCCGCCACCTGCCGGCCGACGAGCGCGTCCGGGGCGTAGTGGCGGGTAATCTGGGCCGAACTCTTCTTGATCCCGATGTCGGGGCCGAAATCGATGCGCAGCTTGAAGGCGGGCTTGCGCGCCTCCGGGAACGGCTCGGCGGCGACGATGGTGCCGACGCGAATATCCACGGCGAGGAAATCATCGAACGAGATGGGGGACGACGGAGACGATTCTGACGACATGAGCGAGCCACCGGAGACGTTGCTGACGACGAGGCCCGGCGCGTTCCCGCGACGGTTCTCTACGGGCAGCAGTCAGCATGGCGATGCGACGCTGTCGAGGCCCCGCCGCGCGCCCTGATACCGAGGAGCGGTCAGGGAGCGGGGCGATCCGCTTCGGGCGCCGACGGATCCGACCCGGTTCGACGCCGCGGATCCATGCGCGAGCGCACGGCATCGGCCGCCCCGAAGATCGCGCCGCCGATGCGGCCGATGCCCCGGCACACGTCCTCGACGCGCCGCAGGGTCTCTTCGCCCCGCCGGAGGCGGCGGTCGAGTGCGGCCATCGTCCGGGCAAGGCCCTGATCGTCATCGTCGAGCCAGGTGCGGAATACGGATGCATAGACCGACGCGAGGCCTGCCGTCCGGGCCATGCCGTCGACACCGCCCGAGCCGATACCTGCGGCTTCCAGCATCCAGCGGTTCGAGGCCAGCACCTGCAGTACCTGTCCCGGCTCCGGGATACCCGCGCCGACGATGGAGCGCAGCGCCGGCTTCCAGGGTTCGAGCACGTCGAACCGGCTCATGATGACTTCGAAAAGGGCATCGCGTGGGGCGAGGCTGCTTTCTCCGACCGGCGCCCGCGCCAGAACCTCGTCGTCGACCAGCTTGACGAAGGCGCGCAGCACGTCGGACTTGCTCGCGAAATGGCTCTTGAGGTCGACGAGGCTGCCGCCTGCGCGCTGGGCGATCTCCGACAGCGTGACCTCGGCCCACGGCCTTTCAGCCGCAAGCGCAAGGGCCGCAGAGATGTAGCGCTTTTCACCAGAAGTCAGGTCGATCATCGGTGTGCTGCTTTCCACGTCGGCCGGCCGCAAAGGCGCGGCTTCGGCCAGATCATTAACGTTCGATCCCCGCACGGTGGCCGGGGTGGCTTCAATGCGCTATGTGGGGCGTGATCCACGACCGGACAACCCGCGACAGACCGAAAGGAGTGGGGCACATTCGTACGACCATCCCACTCTCCGCACGCACCGTGGCCCGTCCCGAGACGGGGCGGCGGATGCTCCTGCTGGCACAATTACCGCCTCCAGTGCACGGCGTCACCATGACGACCGAGCGGGTGCGTCGCATCATCGCCGACTGCGGGAAAGCCGACGTCGTCCAGCAATGGGGCGGCAGCGCGCAATCGCTGGCCGACGTCGATCGCCGAAGCCTCGGCAAATTCCGCGAATTCGGCGCGCTCAATCTGGCGTTGGCACGTCAGGTCATCGCGCGCGACCGGTCCGAGGTTGCCTATCTCACCTTCGTTCCGTGGACACATGCCGCGCTGCGCGACGGGATCGTGGCGTGGTGGGCGAAGCGGTTGGCCGGCCGTACCCTCGTCCACCTGCACGGCGAGGGTCTGGAGCAGGTCACGACTGGCACAGGGATCAAGGCGGCGCTCCTTCGTCGCATGCTGCGCGGAACCGAATTGATCGCCATAACAGGACGGGCCGCCGAGACCGCCACAGCGTCCGGGCTCTTCAAGGCGGTGCACCACCTGCCAAACGCGGCGCCCGATCCGGGCCCGCCGCCGCCACGCGCGGCCGGACCGCTTCGGCTCGCTTTCCTCGGCAATCTCGACCCTCGGAAGGGAGTGCTGCGGTTCGTCGATGTCGTGGCGCGACTCGTTGCCGAGGGCCATGAGGTCGTCGGGGCCATCGCCGGCGGTTCGACGCAGCACCTCACGGTCGAGGCGCTGCGCTCGCAGATCGCCGAGCGAGGCCTCGATGGGCGCGTGACCGTCCACGGTCCGGTACACGGTGCGGAGAAGGACCGCTTTCTCGCGAGCCACGACGTGCTCCTCTATCTCAGCGCGCACGATCATGCGCCGCTGGTCGTGATCGAGGCGCTGTCGCACGGGCTCATTCCGATCGTGCGGGATACGGGCGGCGTCGCGGAAATCGCCGGCCCCCGGTTTTCCGGCAATGTGCTGCCGGCGGCGCTCGCGGACGCGGAGTTGACCGCGCGGGCGGCGAGCGTTGCGGCGCGCTACTCCACGGTGCCGGCAGCAGTCGCGCAGGACCGCGCGGCGGCCCGCGGCCGGTATCTCGAGGCGTTCACGGAGGCAGCTTTCGCGCGCAATCTCACCGCCGTGATCGACGGCCCACTCTCACCGACCTCCCTCGTCGGGAAGTCCGGCCTGCCGCGGAACGTCCGGTCACGACTTCCAGCGGCGGTCAAAGCCCCTGTTTTTGCTGCAATCCGACGGACGGGCGCAGTGCTCTCGCGCGGCGTTCTTCCGGAGCGGGTGGCGATCTATTTTCACGCGCTCGACCCGCATGACCGGGTGGCGCTCGAGACGGCGGTCGGGGTGCTCCGCGACCGAGGCTACCGGTTCGTGTCGATGGACACCTATACCGATCCGTCGCAATCGGGCCGGCTGTGCAACGTCTCATTCGACGACAACTATCGGAGCTGGCACGCGGCGCTGCCACTTCTCGATCGGCTCGACTTGGCGGCGACATTCTACGTGAACACGTTGCCGTTCCGGGATCGCTGCCCGCAAGGCGAGATCGACGCCTACTTCGGCCGGCTCGACTATGCGGGCGAGGCGGTGCCCCTCACGACAGCCGAACTCCGTGGGATGGTCGCCGCGGGACACGAAATCGGCTGCCATACGCATTCGCATCTCTTGCTCGCCGATGTACCGCGCGCCGGATGGGATGCCGAGATCACCGCGTCGAAGGCCGCTCTCGAGGACATCGTCGGCCAGCCGGTCCGGCACTTCTCGTGGCCCTATGGCATGCCGCGCCACATCACGGCCGAGCAGAAGGCGTTCTGTCTCAGCGCAGGGTTTCGCACCCTCTGCAGCGCCACTCCCGGTCTGCTCCAACGGGGAATCGCCGACCCCACCGACATCCCGCGCACGGGCTGGCGGCCCGATCGCAGCATTGCCGACAACCTTGCCGATCTCGCCGTGGACGGGCGGCTGTTCACAAGGCTGACGGGACGCAGCATCGTCGGCTGACAGGGGCAGGTGTTGCCGCTTCGAGCCCGCTCGCGCCGCTCACGCGGTCAGCGGATGCGAACGTACCGAACCCCATTCATGACGAACGATGATGCTCCGCGGTGGGGGCTTCCCGGCGGCAGGTAGACGACGCCGTTCGGGCTCCGACGGAGGGCTTCGCGCCGGACCGGTGGGGCCTGGCGCATCGCGGCGGACCTGTAGGGCGGCTGGTTCCACGTCATCAGGGCCGTCGGAGCGGGCCGGCGCGGGAGATTACCGGTGCGGGGCTGGCTGGTGTTTCGAGCCACGCGTGACGCCGGCGGACTGCCGAAGACATCGATCCGGGTGCGGGCGAAGCCGTGCTTGTGGACCAGCGCATAGAAGCGTGCCGCATTGCCCGGCGCGAGGCGCACACAGCCATGCGACGCCGGGCGCCCCAGCATGCCGATGCTTTGAGTTGCATGCACGGCGACGCCCCCGTTGAAGAACACGGCGTGCGGCATCGGCGCGTTATCGTACTTCCTCGAATACCACATCCGGGAGGCCCACTTGGGCCGGAACGTTCCGCGCGGCGTCGCAAAGCCCTCTCGTCCCGACGATATGGGCCAGCTCTCTCGCAGTTCGCCATCGTAGGTCAGGGTCATGCGCTGGGCGGAGAGATCGATCTTGACGAGGAGCGTCGGGGCGACGGGCTTCGGCCTGGCGTCGGCCGATACCGTCGCAGCCGTGGGCGTTGTTACGGCTGGTGGCGAGGCGGACGGTTGCGACGTGACGGCCGCAGGTGTAGCGGCGGTGGCCACTGGGGCCGCCGCCGGGGGCGGAACGTCAGTCGGTGGCGGGTTCGAGACAATGACGAGCACGCTCGGCTCGGGTCGCGATGCAGGGCCCGACCGGGCGTCCTCCGCGTCAGCGGTTGTCGAGACCAGCAACAACACTCCGGCTGCAATGGCCGCCGGGACAGGTCCCACCCACATCCGATCACTCCTACGCAATACCGAGATCCCACGCCCCAGTGATACGCGAGGAGTTCTGCGGGACTGTTAATCGCGTTTGATCGCCGCGAAGGCTTCGAGCGCCCTGTCGCGGGCCATGCGGTGATCGACGATGGGGTGGGGATAGGTGTCGCCGAGGCGAACTCCGGCCGCCGCAAGGACGGCCGGCGGCGCTTCCCAGGGGGCGTGGATCGCGTCGGCCGGCAAAGCCGAGATCTCGGGGACCCAGCGGCGGACATAGGTGCCTTCGGGGTCGAAGGTCTGGCCCTGCTTGACGGGATTGAAGATGCGAAAGTAGGGGGCCGCATCGGCGCCGCAGCCGGCGACCCACTGCCAGCTCGCGGCGTTGTTGGCGAGGTCTGCGTCAACCAGGGTATCCCAGAACCACGCCTCGCCCTGCTGCCAGGGGACCAGCAGATCCTTCACGAGGAACGACGCCGCGATCATGCGGACACGGTTGTGCATGTATCCCGTCGCCCACAGTTCGCGCAGTCCAGCATCGACGATCGGATAGCCCGTGCGGCCCTTCTTCCAGGCCGCGAAGGCCGCCGGCTCGTCGTGCCATGGGAAGGCGCTGAATTCGGGGCGGAACGGTTCCGAGGGAAGCGTCGGGAAATGGTGAAGCAAGTGGTAGGAGAACTCCCTCCAGAGCAGCTCTTTCAGGAACTTGAGCATGCTCGCCTCGCCCGCCTTCCCAGACACATCGGCCGTGCGGGCGGCGTGCCAGCAGGTCAGCGGACTGACTTCACCGAAATGGAGGTGTGGCGAAAGCCGTGACGTTCCAACCACGTCGGGTCGATCACGGAGATCCTTGTAGCGTGCGATGGGTCCGTCCACGAAGGCGCCGAGGCGGGCTGCTGCACCGGCCTCGCCGGGTTGCCACGCCTCCCGCATGTCGCCGGCCCAATCGGGCTTCGTCGGAAGGAGGCCGAGATCGGCGATCGGAGCCGACGGTGGCCACACCGTTGGGGCGATCAAGCTCTCCGGGGCCGGCAGCGGTGCGCGCGGCTCGGGAAGCGCCATGACGGCGCGCGCGAACGGCGAGTAGACCTTGTAGGGGCCTCCTGCTCCGGTCCGGACAGCATCGGGCTCGACGATAAGGCTGCCGCCGAAGCGACGCACGTCGAGCCCGTCGCCGCCGAGTGTCTCCTTCAGCGCTCCCTCGAGTGCTGGCGACCACGGCTCGTAGCAGCGCGTAAAATACACCGCCGACGCGCCCACTTCACGGGCGACAGAGGCGACCGCGTCGAGCGCCGGGCCTTCGCGGACGACGAGGCGCGACCCGAGCTTTTCGAGGCTCGCCGCAAGGCGGGGGAGGCTGGTCCCGAGCCACCACCGGCTCGCCCCTCCCCTACGCCACTGTCCAGGCGTCGCATCGTCGAGCACGTAGAGCGGAATGACGGGCCGACCGCCCCGGGACGCGGCTGACAGCGCCGGGTGATCGGCGAGGCGGAGGTCCTGGCGCAACCAGACGATGACGGGACCTTCGCTCACGGGCATCTCCAGGCGACTTCTCTCATGAGCCTTACGGACGCGGGGACGGTCCGGTTCAGGTGCGCTCGTCGAGCCTGTAGTTGAAGCTCACCGAGATGCGCTCCGTCTCGGCGTTATTCATCGGGACCTCGTGCCGGAGCCAGCTCTCCCAGAGCAGCAGCGTCCCGGCCTTCGGCGCAACCGAGACGAAGGACTGGGCGTCGCGAGGCGCCTTCGGGCGGCGCGGCGGGGCGGCCATCATCATGGGCAGGCGCGGGTCCTCGAAACGGATCGCGCCGGCGCCATCCGGCACCTCGACGTAATAGGTGCCGCTGACGACCGCATGCGGGTGGATGTGGGCCGTGTGGAAGCCGCCGGGCTCCAGCACGTTGATCCAGATGCTGTCCGCGACCAGCTTGCGCCGGCCGAGATCGAACTCGGCGGCCCGCGCGAAGTCCGCCACATGCGGATCGATCGCTGCGACCAGATCGGCGAACGCCGGGGCGCGCCACTGGAGATCATCCAGCGACGCATACGACGTGTAGCCGCGATAGCCGTTGGCCGCGCACCACGCCTGTCCTGCAGCGTCATCGGCGGCAATCGAGATCGCGGCAGCCGCGAGTTCGTCGTTCAGGCGCTTGCCCGGCGCGCGCTGCGCCAGCTCGGCGCGATAGAGGCGGGTGACGAAGAGGGTTTCGATCTGTGTCATGGCGTGGCGATACCGCGCCGGCCGCGTCCCGTCAAAGTCAGCGTGTTGCGGACGGCGTCGGATTGTCAGGGCGAGACGTGCGGCGTCGGCACGAAGAAGCGTCCGGCCACCGTCTTCATGGCATTGTTGTCGCTCGCCATCCCTGCGCGGCGGAGCCTTTGCAGGATCTCGCCGGCCGCCGTCTCGCGCCAGAACCACTGGTCGAGCTGGCGGCTCGACGGCGCCGGGCCGGATGCCTGCGCCGCCTCGCCGTAGAACGCCTTGATGTCGTCGGCCATGAACCGGACCGTCACCGCCGCCGTCGGCAGATCCGGCGGTGGGGTCGGCAGGCGACCCGCGAGCACGTCGGCCACGACGTCCGCCCATGCAGCCGGTGCCAGCCGTGAGAGCCCGATGGTCGTCCGGCCGCGGCGCACCGCGGCCGTTCGCTGGGCCGTGCCCATCAGAGCCAGCTCGTCGGTGAAATGGCCAACGAGCTCGGTGTCCGTGGCGGTCGCGGCATCGCTCCTGGCGCGCGAAGCCGGGCCTCGCCAGCCTGGCGCATCGGCCCAACCCGGCGGGTTATCGGCGAAGTCCTCGAGCACGACGGGGCCCTGCGTGCTCTCGAGCTGGCGCAGCGCACCGAGCAGGATGCGCCGCTGGAAATCCACGTCGTCGGGTTCTCCCAACGGGCGACCGAGCTGGAAGGGCACGAAGAGGGAGCGCGGCGGTTTCGCCGCTTCAAGGTGCGGGCGTACCAGGCCGATCACCGTCGTCGGGATGCCGGCCGTCTCCACTCCGTGGGCCAGCGCGCTCACGGCGCGCGTACAGAACGGTCAAACGGGCAAGAAAAGCACCCCATCGACGCGATCGGCGGCGAGGCGGGATGCGAGCGCCGCGACCGTCTCCTGCATGGTCGCGGGATCGGTCGAACCCATCACTGAATAGTGGGTGTCGGCGACGCTGCCGATCTCGCCGTCGGCGGCCAACTCGCGAAGCCGATCCATCGGGTAGACGACATTGATGTCGCGCTGGAAGCCATAGCGGTCGAAATTGATCGACACGTGGCTCATCCGGATGTCGGACAAGGGCAGGTCGGAGGCGAGTTCACGAAACTCCGTCGTCCCGTGCAGGAACGGCGGCTCAACCGAAGCGTGGAGCGCGGCGCTCGTCACCATGGCGATGCGGCGCGCCGCGAGCGCAGGTCCAGCCACGAATGGCGACGTGTCCGGTGTGGGGATCGGCAGGGCCAGAATATGGGCCCGGGTCGGCTCCGGGATATCGTCGATCAGCGCCATCGGTGGTCCCCCGCACGCAGGACGCGCGCGAGCCCGACTATAGCGGCTTCATCCAGAATTGCATCGGCTTTGCGGTCTCGGCGTCGACGCCGATGTCCTGCCACGTCAGCGAGCCCAACACGCCGGGGACGGGCCGATAGCCGCGCTTCAACCAGAATGCGTCGAGGGGTTGGTAGTTCGCAGGCCGCGCCGGGTGGTCCGGGGGGCGCACGACGGCGCAGAAGGCGACGTGGGTGAAGCCGCCGAGCGCGCGGGCGTGTGCCTCGCGCTCTTCGAAGAACGCGTGGCCCAAGCCACGGCCCCGGTAGGCCGGGAGCAGGACCGACTCCCCGCAATAGAAGACCCTGGCCAGGTCGTATCCCGCCTGACGCAGGGGCTCCGCTGCCTCGGCGGCGTGCCGTCCCATCGGCGCACCGGTGGCCGCGCCGATCGTCCGGTTGCCGTCCCGGGCGACGACGACGACGGCCCCCTCGCTTTCGGCGAACGCATGGAAATAGGCCCGCTCGTAATCGTAGGTGCCCTCGTAGAGATAAGGCCAGTCGCGAAACACCTCGATCCTGAGGCGCGCGAGATCGTCGAGGGTCGAACGGATCGCGCCGCCCGCGAGGGCCTTCACCTCGATCGGCATGCTCAATCCCCTGCTTCGCCGGTCACCTGCATCAGCCAGTCGGTCAGATTGTAATACGTCGTGATGCGAACGATCAGCCCGTTTTCAACGGCGAAGAAAGTACCGGCCGGCAGGACGTAGTTCTGGCCGTCTGCAGGAGGCATGCCCTCATCGGTTGCGAGGTACGTGCCTTCGACGTTGAACTCGGCGGCGGCGCGACGACCATCGGCCGAGACCATCACCACCATGTCGGTCAATTTCTCCGCATAGCAGCGGCTCATGTGTGCCGAGAACGCCCGGAAGGCGTCCTTGCCCGGCCGCCGCATGCCCTGATTGACGTCGTGCACGACGGTGTCCGACAGGCACGCCAGCAGGGCGTCCGTATCGCCACGGTTGAAGGCGTCGTAGTAGCGGCGAACGAGCGCCTCGGTTGCGGCGGCGGTCATCGGCGGATCTCCGTTCTCATGTTTTCCACGCGAGGGCGTCGCACGAACCGAACCCGATGAAAAGCCCCGAGACATCCGTTTGACAGTGGGCGCTTCTGGTGGAACCCTCGATCGACATCAGATCGCGAGGTGCCGCCGATGACCGCCGAAACGCCCTTTCTGAAGCCTTCGACGCCGCTCGCCCCCCTCGCGTCGCGCTACGTCAATGTCGACGCCCTGCCCTGGCAGGAGACGAGGTTTCCCGGCGTCACCATGAAGGTGCTGGTCGAGGACAAGGCCAGCGGGCTGGTCACGGGCCTCTTTCGTTTCGAGCCGGGCGCGAAACTGCCCTATCATGAGCACGTCGAGATCGAGCAGAGCTTCGTGCTCGAAGGCTCACTGATCGACGACGAAGGCGAGGCGACTGCGGGCAATTTCGTCTGGCGACCGGCCGGCAACCGGCATGACGCCCATTCGCCGAACGGTTGTCTCGTGCTCTCGATGTTCCTGAAGCCCAACAAGTTCCTCGACAAGGACACCGTCGGCTGGAACACGAAGGGCGGCACCTGAGCAAGACACGCAAAAGGCGTCGCCGCGGGTGCGGCGACGCCTGATCCAGGTCGATCCGACTGCGGGACCGATCAGTACTCGCTGTCGTCAGCCGAACCCCAGTCGGAGTTGTCGTCGTAGGAGGCGTGCTGCTCGTTGGCGAGCTCCGCATCCTGCTCGGCGTCCTGCTGCGCGTTGAGCTGCGCCTGTCGATCGGCGTCGTTATCGACGGCGAACGGCGAGTTGTCCGTCGCCGGCGTGGTCGCCTGATCACCGGTCGCTGCGGAGGCGGACGAGCCACCGCCAAGCATTCCGGACAGCGCGTTGGCCGCCATCATGCCGCCGGCGACGCCCGCAGCGGTTGCGAGAGCCGAGCGCATGAAGCCGCCGCCCTGCTGAGCGGGCTGCTGCTGCATCGGCGACTGGCCGAACGCACCGCCCGCCATGCCGCCCTGCTGAGGCTGCTGACCGCCCCACGGCGACCCGGCCCGGGCCTGCGGTGCGGGACGGCTGCCGAACGCGGGGACGCTGCCGCTCCGACGTGGCATCGGCTCGGGCGCCGGCGCCTGGCGGCCACCACCGAACAGACCGCCGAGGAAGCTGCCGCCTCCTGCCGGTGCCTGCTGGCGCGGCCGGGACGACGCAATTTCATCCTCGAGATCGCGCATGCGCGCTTCGAGCTCCTCGATCCGTCCCCCGGCCTGCTGGAGGTAATGCTCCTGGGCGAGTACGGACTGGACGAGAAGGTAGGCGGCGTCAGGCGTTTGACGGACGGCCTGGTTGATCAGGCTCTCGGCCTCCCGGTCCTTGGCGACCGAGCCATTCTCGCGCATCCGGTCGAACAGGCCCTGGATCAACTGGCGTTCATCGGGCGTCATTTTCGTCTCCTTGAGGCGTTAAACGCCGCACTCAGATGGGGGGGAGCCCGCCGATCCGCAAGGCGCGACGGGCTTGTCGCGTGATCATTTTTTCCGATCACAGGTCAGAATACGGCGCCGCGGGCGGCGACGGGCCAGATCGCTTCGACGCGTGGGGAAGCCGTCGCCATGCCACGGATGCCGATATACCAGTCATGGAGATTGACGGTCGGATCGCAATGAGGCGGCACCAGCAGGATCTTGTCGCCGAGCCTTGGCCGCTCGTTGCAGGCGACGAGGTTCAGGCCGCCGTGCTCGTCCGAAGGACGCTCGTAGAGGGCGCCAGCCCAGCCGACGACTTCGGGCATGCCGGATTCGAACGTGAACGCCTTCAATCCGGCGTCCACGACAGCGCGCTCCGGGACAGGAGCGCTCATGATGGTGGCATAGACGAATAGTGCGTGCTCGAAGGTGTCGAAGCGCGAGCCGTCCGCCTTCTGGTTGCGGGCGTAATCGGCATCCATGAAGACATAAGAACCGGCCTGCAGCTCGTTATAGACGCCGGAGGCGGCTTCCATCTCGAACGTCCCGGTGCCGGCACCGCCGACCACCTCGCAATCGAGACCGGCCTTGCCGAGCGCGCCCACGGTGTCGGCCGTCCACTGGATGGCCTTGCCGATGGCATCCCGGCGCTCGGCAACGGTGCGAAGGTGCTGGGCGCGACCCTGGTAGGACTGCAGCCCGGCGAAGGTCAGTCCCTTCTCGCGCGCCACGCGCGTGGCGAGGGCCACGGCGGGTGCGCCTGGCGGCACGCCGCAGCGGTTGGCGCCGACATCGATCTCGACCAGCACGCGCAACGTGACGCCGGCCTTGCGCGCCGCCGTTCCGAGCGCTTCGACCGCCGCCTCGTTGTCGACCGCCACCATGACGCGGGCCTGATGGGCGAGGGCCGCCAGCCGGTCTAGTTTGCGCGCGCCGACGACTTCGTTGGACACGTAGACATCCGGGATGCCGCCTTCGACCATCGCCTCGGCCTCGGAGACCTTCTGGCAGCACAGGCCGACCGCGCCCAGCTGCATCTGCTTGAGGCCAATCACAGGCGACTTGTGCGTCTTGGCGTGCGGCCGCAACCGTACGCCGGCCTTGGAGACGAAATCGGCCATCTTCGCGAGATTTCGCTCGAAGGCGTCGAGATCGATCAGGAGTGCCGGCGTGTCGACGTCGGCGAGCGGCATACCGGGCGTGGCGGGGGGCAACTTTGGCATGGAGAGATCCCTGGGTGGCGTCGGGGCGCATCATGGCCGGTTTCCGCCGGGCGCCCAAGAGGCTCCATGCATCGACGACCGGCCGGCATCCGGCTGCAGGCGGCGTCGCGCTTGCCGCGCCTCAGCGCTCCACGTACCAGCCTATCCGTGAGAGGCGCCAAGCCGAGATGGCAGTCTCGACCACGTAGGAGAGTATCCAGGCGGCGAGGCCCAGCACGGCCCCGTTGATGTCAGGGTAGGCAAGGCTCAGCGAGCCCGCCGCTGTCGCGGTCAGTATCCGCAGGACGCCGCTCGCGGCCAGCGAACCCGTCGCGCGCGCCTTGGCGAGAAGCCCGCGAAACAGGGCGGTCGCGCTCCAGAACGTGGCCATCAGGAAGGTCAGCGTCATCGCCGGTCGGGCGTAGTCCGCGAGTTCGGGCGTCAGCCCCATGACGCCGCGCAGAATCCTGTCCGAGAGCGGCGTTTCGAACAGCACCAACGCCAGAACCGTGAACACCGCCACCAGTTGGCCGGTGAACACGACGATCGTGCGGACGTCCTCGCGGCGCGCCACGAGCGTCTGCGCCGACTGCGTGAGGGTGCGCATCGGGGCCATCAGAAGCGAGACGAGGCCGTGCACGACGCCGAACGCGGCGATTGCGGTCTCCGCCTGAGCGAGACGGCCGAGGAACAATGTGATGATGAAGATGACGCCCATCTCGGCCGACTGGTTGACGATCAACGGCCACGAGAACCGCCAGTACTCTGCGAACGTCTGGCGCTCGTCGCGACGCGCGGGCAGGCGAAGGACCGATCGCCACGCAAAGGCCCAGGCGAAAATCGCTTCGGCCGCCATGCACACGACCAGTGCTCCTGCGCCGATCGCGGCGCCTTCCAGCCAGCGCGGCAGAAGGGCCAGCGAGACCGCGAGGGACAGCAGCCGGACGAGGGTGCTCGCCGTGATGATGATCGTGCGGCGCTCGCTCATCAGGAGGGAAAAAGCCACGCCACGCAGGATCAGAACCGGGATGCTCAACACGAGGAGGCCGATGCAGGACCGGGCCTGGGCCTGTGCGGCGCCCCCGAGACCGAACCAGCCCCCGAACACGTCATTGCCGAGGCTCGTCGACGCCACTGCGACCGCGATCGATGCCGGCAGCACGAGGACCGTCGCCATGAACGTCACGAGACGGGCCGCATCGGCGCGCGTCTTCAGGAAGGACAGGCAGATCAGCGCCGTCACTTCAACCGCGCTGGTGAGGACGAAGTAGAACGTGAAGGACGCATTGAACGCCGCGAGTGCGGTACCCGGCGCCTCGGTTCGCGCGAGGAACGCATGGATGATCGACTTCGAGATCATGTTGAGCTCGACCATCAGGACAAGCGGAAAGAAGAACGCATAACACTCGCGCAATCCGAGCGACTTGCGCGCGACCGCAGTCGGGTCCGTCGCAGATTGGCGCATATCCGTCATCCGGCTTGGGTTGGTGTCCCGGCGCATTGGTCCGGGGCATGGGATCGGGGTGAGCGAAGGCTAGCACCTCGGCGGCTCCGTGCCACTCCCGCCTCGATCGCGTCCAATGTGTTCGGAGCGATCAATCTTGAACGTCTTCTTAACCCGGGTCCGCTTTCATGCACCGACGTCGCGGGAGCCTGCCATGACCGAACTCATTCAGATTGCAGCCGCCATCAAGGCACGCGGCGACATCGCCGAAGCGGACATCGCCGCAATCAGGCGGGCCATTTTCAAGGACGGCGTCGTCTCGCGGACAGAGGCGGACGCGCTCTTTTCAATCGAGCACATGCGCACGAACCACCTCCCGGGCTGGTCGGAGCTGTTCTCGGAGGCGCTCACGGACTACTGCATCCGCCAGGAGCCACCCGAAGGATATCTCACGGAAGAAGCCGCGGCGTGGGTCATGGCCGAGATCAGCAAGGGGAAGCATCCCTCGACCGACGCCGAAGTCGAACTCCTCATCAACCTCATCCAGACGGCCCGCGAGGTGCCGGCAAGCTTCTCGGCCTTTGCGCTCAATCACGTCAAGACCATGGTCATGTACGGCGGTGGCAAGGACAAGCACGGCCGCGAGCATCACGGTGGTCGCATCAGCACGGCCGACATCCATGCGCTTGAGCGCATCCTGTGGGGCGCCGGCTCGGAAGGGCATCTGGCCGTCAGCCGTGAGGAGGCAGAAGCGCTCTTCGCGATTGCCGAGATGAGCACCGGCGCCGAGAACGACGACCGCTTCGACGATCTGTTCGCCAAGGCCATCGGCAATTACCTGCTCGGCGCCACGGGCCGGTCGGTCCCGTCACGCGATGTGTCGCTGCGGTGGGAGACAGAGGAAACGCATCTCGACGCGGCCCGGCTGCTGCGCGCCGTGATGCAGACCTATTCGACGGCCGACTGGTCGAAGCTCCGCGACCGGGACTTCTGGGCCGAAGGCCTCAGGCCGCGTACGCTGGCGGAAGATGTCGAAGCGGCCTTCGATGCGCAGGTCAAGGCGCGCGAAGCCGCCGACGCCGCAGCTTCGATCATGACGCCCGACAAGGCCGCGTGGCTGCTCGATCGCATCGGCAAGAACGGCGTCATGTCGCCACCCGAGAAGGCGCTCGCTCGCTTCATTGCCCGCAATGCCTCGCGGCTCGATCCGTCGCTCGCCCGCACGCTCGACAAGGCCCGCGCCTGAGCGGGCCTCGCGTCACGCGCACATCGAGGGCCACAAGGCCACGGGCGCAAACAGCATCAGGATGACCGCGGTCGCCGTGCGGCGGAAGACGACTGCCCAGCCCATTCCGGCCTGCCGCAGGTCCGCGTTCGGGATCCAGTGGAGGTTATAGGCGGCTTGCGGGCCGTAGACCTGTCGCTGATAAGCGTAGACGGCAGGCAGCACTGCCAGGAAGTGTACGACCGCCATCACCACCAGTGCGGCGAAAGCCGCTTTGGCGAGCGTGTCGATGTGGGGGGCGAGGGGCATCAGAGCCCAGCAGAGCCAAGTCATGGTGCCTCCTCGCGCGTTGCCCCGTTATCGCAACTTGTCTGCCTTCAGCTCCGTCAGCTTGCCACCCTTCTCGGCGGTGTCGCGCAGCAGCGCCGATGGCTCCCAGCGCTTGCCGTAGCGCTGATGCCAAGACGCGATCTGGTTGTAGACCTCGCGCGCGCCGATGGTGTCGCCCCAGAACATGAGGCCGCCGCGATAACGCGGGAAGCCGAAGCCGTGCAGCCACATGACATCGAGGTCCGAGGCGCGCACGGCCTTGCCTTCCTCGAGGATCTTGCAGAACTCGTTGATCGAGCCGAACAGCAGCCGGTGGAGAATTTCCTCGGATGAGAACTTGCGCTGCTCGATGTCGTTCTCGGAGGCGACCTTCCTGATCAGCTCCTCGACTTCCGGATCGACGTGGGGCGTGCGGTCGCCCTTCTCGTAGCGATACCAGCCCTTGCCGGCCTTCAGGCCGACGCGGCCCGCTTCGACGAGGCCATCGGGGATCGGCAGCATGCGATAGTTCGGGTCGGCCGCCTTCCGGCGCTTGCGCGTGTCGTAGGAGATGTCGAGACCCGACATGTCGTTGACCTTGAAGGGCCCGACCGGGTAGCCGAAGTCCTCCATCACCTTGTCGATCTCGTGGGGGAGGGCGCCCTCCTCGACCATGAGATTCTGTTCCATCGTGAAGGGAATGCGGCTGCGATTGGCGGCGAAGCCGTCGCAATTGCCGGCATAGCCGGAGATCTTGCCGATGTCGCGGCCGAGCTTCATGGCGGCGGCCAGCGTCTCGGGAGCGGTCTTCGCGGCGTTGACGACCTCGAACAGCTTCATGACGTTGGCCGGCACAAAATAGTGGGTGCCCGCGACCTTCTCGGGGCGCTTCGTGACGGCGGCGATCTGGTCGATATCGAGGGCCGATGTGTTCGTGAACAGGAAGGCCTCGGGCTTCATCACCGCGTCGAGCTTCTGGAAGACCTCCTTCTTGACGTCCATGCGCTCGAACACGGCCTCGATGACGGCGTCGGCGTCGCCGATCTCCTCGTAGCTCTCGACCGGCGTGATCAGCGCCATGCGCGCGTCCATCTCCGCCTGGGTCAGCGAGCCTCGCTTGACGCTCGTCGCGTAGTTGTCGCGGATACGGGCGAGGCCCTTCTCGACCACCTCCTTCGAGGCATCGACGAGCTTCACGGGGACGCCGGCGTCCGCGAAGCTCATCGCGATGCCGCCGCCCATCGTGCCGGCGCCGACCACCGCCATGGTCTTGATCTCGGGGACCTGCAGGTCCTTCGTCAGGCCCGGGATGCGGGCAATCTCGCGCTCGGCGAAGAACGCGTAGCGGAGCGCCTTGGCCTCGGGCGAATTCTCGAGTTCGGAGAAGAGGCGGCGCTCCGTCGCGACGCCCTCGTCGAAGGGCTGCGTGCACGCTGCTTCCACGGCCTGGATGCATTTCTCCGGCGCGGGCTGGCCACGCATACGGCGCGCGTACTGCTTGCGGGCGGCATCGAACATGCCCGGGTCGGCCTTCGCCTCGGCCAGCTTGTCGGCGCGGTCGCGAACGCGGGGCAGTGGCCGTTTGCCAGCGATGGCCTTGGCGTAGGCGATCGCCTCGGCGCGCAGGTCCTTGCCGGGTACGATCTCGTCGATGATGCCGAGCGCCTTAGCCTCCGGCGCCGGCACGTGCCGGCCCGAGACGATCATGTCGAGTGCGATCTTCGGCCCGACGATGCGCGGCAGCCGCTGCGTTCCGCCGCCGCCCGGAAGGATGCCGATCTGGACTTCGGGCAAGCCGACCTTCGCGTCGGCGACCGCGACACGATAGTGGCAGGCGAGCGCGTTCTCGAGGCCGCCACCGAGAGCGTAGCCGTGGATGGCCGCGACGACGGGCTTCTTGCCCTGGTCGAGCGCGTCGTAGGTCCGCCGGGTCGGGTTGGGCCGAGCCTTGCCGAACTGACGAATGTCGGCTCCAGCGATGAACGTGCGTCCGGCACCGATCATGACGAACGCCGTCACTGCCGGGTCGGCCTCGCCCTTGTCCAGCGCCGCGAGGATACCATCCGACACGCCGGGGCCGAGCGCGTTCACCGGCGGATAATCGATGGTGATGACACCGATGCCGTCCTCGACATCGAACCGGACGAGGGGTTTCTCGGACATGCGCGTTTCCTCCTGGTAGCGGTCGCGGTCCCCGGATGTCCGTGTCGCTGCACGGACGGATGGCCGGGCCCCGACCCGTTGTGGGGGCGAAGTGTTCCATGGAACGCGGTGGCTGGAAAGCGGGCTAGCCGGAGCCCTTGGTGCGGGTCTCGCCGGGTCGGGCACGCGCCTCCAGCAACTCGATCATGCGGCCGGCCACATCGACGCCGGTCGCGCCTTCCATGCCCTCGATCCCGGGCGAAGCGTTCACCTCGAGCACCAGCGTGCCACGGCGTGAGCGCAGCATGTCGACGCCGGCTACATTGAGACCCAGCGTATCGACGGCCTTGATTGCAGTTGCGATCTCCTCGTCGGTCAGTTTCACGGCCTCGGCCTTGCCACCCCGATGGAGGTTCGAGCGGAAGTCTCCCTTGCGGCTCGTGCGCATCATCGAGGCGACGACCTCGCCGCCGACGACGAGGGCACGCACGTCGGTGCCGGACGATTCGCTGACGAACTCCTGCACCAGAATGTTGACGTTGGCCGCCGAGAACGCCTCGATGATCGACGTGGCGGAGGCCGCCGTCTCGGCGAGGATGACGCCCATGCCCTGGGTGCCTTCGAGGAGCTTGATGATGACGGGGGCGCCGCCGACGTCGGCGACGACCTCCTCGGCCTTCCGCGGACCATGCGCAAATGCAGTGTTGGGCAGACCAATGCCGGCGCGGGCGAGGAGCTGGAGAGCGCGCAGCTTGTCGCGGGAACGGCCGATGGCGACAGATTCGTTGAGCGGAAAGACGCCCTGCATCTCGAACTGGCGCAGGACCGCGAGGCCATAGTTCGTGACGGACGCGCCGATGCGGGGAATGACAGCATCGTAGGCGCCGAGGGTGCGTCCGCCGTGGCGCAGCAGCGGCTGGTTGGACGTGATGTTCATGTGGACGTGCAGCGTATTGATCACGTCGATCTCGTGGCCACGCGCGCGCGCGGCCTCGACGATCCGGCGGTGGGAGTAGAGGCCGGCGTTGCGCGCCAGCATGACGATCTTCATGGCGGTGGCCTCGACACGTCTTGCGCTGCCGCTGCCGGTTCGGGAACGGCTCGGTTCACGGCCGGCATCCTAGCGGATCGCGCGGGCAAAGCACATCGAGCAACGGCGCCATTCGTGGCTCGCACCACGGACGGCGCCGAGATTCACACCTTCATCTTCGGATCGAGCCAGTCGCGCAAGCTGTCGCCGAGCAGGTTGAACGCGAACACCGCGAGGGTGATGGCGAGGCCCGGGAACAGGATCATCCAGGGCGCCGCCTGGTAGAAGTCGGCCGACGATCCCGACAGCATCAGGCCCCACGCCGCCGTCGGCTCGGTCACGCCGAGGCCCAGGAACGACAGCGAGGCTTCGAGCAGGATCGCCTGTGCGATGAACGCCGTCAGCATGATCAGATACGGCGCAACGATGTTCGGCAGGATGTGGCGCAGAACGATCCGGGCATGGCTGTAGCCTGCGGCCCTGGCGGCGTCGATGAACGGCATCTGGGCGATCGACAGCGTCGAGGACCGCGCGATGCGCGCCATCTTCGGCACCATGGGGAGCGCGATCGCGACGATGAGGTTGGCGTCGATCCCGGCGATCATGTTGCGGCCGAGGACCGCCACGACGACCATGGCCAGCACGATGATCGGGAACGACAGCATGATGTCAACGAGACGCTGGATGACATTGTCGATAATGCCGCCGAAGTAGCCCGAGGTGGCTCCCAGAATTGCGCCGAGCGTGCAGCCGACGATCGCCGACAGCATCCCGACCGCGAGCGCGGTCCGGGCGCCGTAGACAAGCCGCGAGAACACGTCGCGGCCGTACTGATCGGTGCCGAAGAGATGCTCCGGGCTCGGCCCCGTCAGCATGGCGCCAAAATCCACCTCTTCGGGATGGTAAGGAGCGATCCACTGCGCGCCGACTGCGAGCACGAAATAGAGCAGGACGATCAGGAACCCGACGAAGCCCAGCGGCTGCGCCACGATGAACTTGACGATCGGGTTCGTCCGCTTGGGGATCTTGTCGGCGAATGCGTCGCCAGCGGTGACGTCGGCCATGATCGCGCCTCTCAAGTCAGACGAATGCGGGGATCGAGCGCCGCGTAGAGCAGATCGACCAGAAGATTGACCACCACGAACACGGTGGCGATCAGCAGGACGAGGCCCTGGATCAGCGTGAAGTCGCCCCGCGCCGTCGCATCCACGAAGAGTTTGCCGATGCCGTTCAGATTGAACACCTGCTCGGTCACCACGAGGCCACCGATGAGAAAGGCGAACTCGAGGCCGACGACCGTCACGACGGGGAGGAGTGCATTGCGCAGGCCATGCCGGCGGGTGACGAGGCTCTCATAGACGCCCTTGGCGCGGGCGGTGCGGATGTAATCCTCGCGCATCACCTCGAGCAGGGCGGAGCGCATCATGCGTGTGACCACCGCGGCGTACCGGTAGCCGACGGACAGGGCAGGCCAGAACAGCGCAGAGAGATTGGCGACCGGATCCTCGAAGATGGAAACATAGCCTATCTTGGGTAGCCAATTGAAGAAGTAGAGCAGCGCCAGAATGATCAGCATGCCGAGCCAGAAGCCCGGTATCGCCAGTCCTGAGACGGCGAGCACTCGTATCAGGTTGTCTATCCACGTATCTCGATAGACGGCACATAACGTCCCCAATGGAACGGCGATCAGGACGGCGATCAGGGTCGCCATGATCGCCACCTGAAGCGTGACTGGGAACCGGATCGCGATCTCGTTCGCCACAGATTCACCGGTCCAGAGCGACTTGCCGAGATCGAGCCGCGTCAGGCCGATCATGTAGTCGGTAAACTGAACCATCAGGGGCTTGTCCAAGCCAAGGCGCTTCCGCTCGGCCTGGATCGTTTCCTCGGTGACCGCTGCTCCGTCGGCGCGCAACTTCACAACCACCGGATCGCCGGGCATGACGCGAATTAGGAAGAACACGGCAACGGCGACGCCGATCAGCGTCGGGATCACCATGAGCAACCTGCGAACAATGTAGCCAAGCATGGGGGTGTGCGATCCTCAGAGGCAGAAGGAAGGGGCCGGATAGCCCCTTCCCTGTTCGCGGTTCTTTACTGGTCGAGCCAGACGTCGACGAGATCTGTCGCCGTGAAGTGGTTCGCCTGATGCTCCCAGCCCTTGATCTTCTTGTGGTGGACGATGATGCGCTGCCACCACAGCAGGGGCGCGGAGTAGACTTGGGTCAGGGCGTGGCGCTCGAACTCGTTCACCAGTGCCTTGCGCTTGACAGGGTCGATCTCACGAGCCTGCTTGTCGAAGAGTTCGTCGAGCTTCTTGTCATTGTGACCGGAAGCGGCCTGGGACGACTTCTCCTTCGTCAGGAACTTGTCGAACTGTGCCGAAGGATCGTCGGCGAAATCGGAAATGAACTCGACGAGGACGTCGAAGTTGCCTTCCTTCATGGCGTCGAAGAAGAGCTTCGTTTCGAGCTGGGTGTGCTCCACCTCGACGCCGATCCGGCGCCACTGGTCGATCAGGAAGATGCCGCCCGGCGTGTAAGGCTCGGCGACGTTGCGATTGACCAGCTTGACCTTCAGGTTGGGAACGCCAGCCTCCTTGAGCAGCTGCTTGGCCCGCTCGCGGGACTTCGCTATGTCCTTCGAGAAGCCCGGCAGAGCTTCGAGCTCAGCGCCAGCCAGCGCGTACTCGTAGCCCGGACGCAGGAGGCCGGACACGTCCCGCAACATCGAGATCTTGCTCAGCGCCGGTGCGCCACCCCAACGATCGATGGCCAAGGTCAGGGCCTGGCGGACCCGGACGTCGTCGAACGGCTTCTTCTGCGTGTTGAACGTGAACATGAGGTTGGTGACCCAGGGGCCATCGACCACCGTCGCGTTCTCCTTCATGCCCGCGACGAGCTGGTCCCGCTCGGTGGGCGTCCGTCCCCGGAACTCGCCATCGAACTGACCGCCGATCATGCCGGTCACGACCGCGTTCGACTTCACGAAGAAGGCCTTGTAGCCGTCGAGATAGGGCCGATCCGGGAGGAAGTAGCCGTCGAACCTTTTCGCGGTCCAGTGCGAGCCCTTGACGTACTCGACGAACTCGTAGGCGCCCGTCCCCAGGATCGTCTTCGCCGGGAACTGCGGATCCTCCTTCAGCTTCGCGGCCCGGTAAATGCAGTTCCAGGGCGAGGCGAAGTGGGTCAGCATCGATGCGTTCGGCTGCTTCATACGGAACACGACCGTATGGGCATCGGGCGTCTCGACGCTCTTGATGTCCGCGTAGAGCGAGCGGCGCGCCGACACGACACCCTCGGGCGGATTGATGATGCGGTCGTAGCTGGCCTTGACGTCCTCGGACGTCATCGGCGCACCGTCGTGGAACTTCACGTTCTGGCGCAGCTTGAACGTGTAGGTCATGCCGTCCGGTGCCTGCTCGAAGCTCTCGGCGGCGTCGGGGACGATCTTCAGGTTCTTGTAGTCGCCCTTCCACTTCAGGAGCTTGGAGTAGTGCGGCAGACCCGGGTGAGCGAACGCGAACGTCGTGACGGCATGGCAATCGATCGTCGGCGGTTCGGCCACCACGGCGAAGTTGAGCGTTCCGCCCTTCTTCGGCGTCTGCGCCTCGGCAAGGCCACCACCCAGCGCAACGAGCGCCGTGGCAGATAGCAAGGTCAACTTTTTCACTGTCTCACTCCCTTTCTTCTCAGATGCGATCAGGGCCTGCCGGCGCTCCCCGTCCTCTCAGGTCGCACCAGCTGGCTCCGGCGCGGCGATTACTGGTCGAGCCACACGTCCACGAGCGTCTGGCCGGCGAAGTGCGATGGCGGCAGCTCCCAGCCCTTGACCTTCTTGTGGTTGACGACGATGCGCTGATACCAGAGCAGCGGGATGTTGTAGGCCTTCTCCAGCGTGTAGCGCTCGAGCTCGTTCACGATCTTCATGCGCTCGACCGGGTCCACGGTGCCCGACTGCTTCTTGTAGAGGTCGTCGATCCTGGTGTCGGTGTGCCGCGAATAGGCGATGGACGATGCCTTCGTGCTCAGCAACGTATTGAACTGGGCGTTCGGATCGTCTGCGAAGTCGGAGATGTTCTGGACGGCGACATCGAAGTTGCCGTTGGCCATGCCGTCGAACCAGAGCTTCGTCTCCACCTGGACATGCTCCGTCTCGACGCCGATGCGGCGCCACTGGTCGATGGCGTAGATGCCAGCCGGCGTGAAGGGCTGGGCAATCGTCCGGTTGAGCAGCTTCAGCTTGAGATTGGGAACGCCTGCTTCCTTCAGCAGACGCTTCGCCTCCTCGCGCGACTTGTTGGCGTCGCGCCAGAAGCCCGGGATCTTCTCGAGCTCGGAAACCGGCAACGACCAGGATGCGCCCGGACGGAAGACGCCGCTCACGCCTTTGATCAGCGTGACCTTGCCAAGGCTTTCGCTGCCACCCCACCGGTCGATGGCGAGAGTCAGGGCGCGGCGCACGCGCTCATCGTCGAACGGCTTCTTCGACGTGTTGAACGAGAGCAGGATGTTCGTGATCCAGGGCCCTTCCTGGACCGTCACCTGATCGCCCATCGTGCTCACGAGCTGGTCACGCTCGGCGGGCGTGCGGCCGCGGAACTCGGCGTCGAACTGCCCGCCCCGCATGCCCAGAACGACCGCTTCGGATTTCACGAAGAAGGCCTTGAAGCCGTCGAGATAGGGCCGGTCCTTCAGGAAGTAACCATCGAACTTCTTGCCGACCCAGTGCGAGCCCTTGACGTATTCGACGAACTGGAAGGCTCCGGTTCCCATTACCTTCTTCGAGGGATAGGTCGGGTCCTTGGCGAGTTCGGCGGCGCTGTAGACGCAGTTGAACGGGGAAGCGAAGTGAAGAACCATCGACGCGTTCACCTGCTTCATCTTGAAGACGACGGTGTGGGCGTCAGGCGTCAGGATCTCGCCGATGTCCGAGTGAACGGCCTTGCGAGCCGAGACCACGCCCTCCGGCGGATTGATGATCCGCTCGTAGGTGGCCTTGATGTCGGCCGATGTGAAATCGCTGCCGTCGTGGAACTTGACACCCTTGCGGAGCTTGAAGGTGTAGGTGAGGCCATCGGCCGACTGCTCCCAGCTCTCGGCCAGATCGCCGACGACCTTGATGTTGTCGTGTGGCCCGGTGAGCTTGAGCAGGGTCGAGTACTGGGGTGCCACCGGGTGCACCATGGCGAACGTGGTGGTGCCATGGCAGTCGGTCGTCGGCGGCTCGGCGACCACGGCGAACTGCAGCGTCCCGCCCTTCTTGGGAGTCTGAGCGAGTGCCGGCATCGAGACCGCGACGGCGCCGAGTGCCGCGACGACAGTGATTGACTTGAAACTCATTGCGTTTCCTCTTCTTGGCAACGACAGCCGCTCCTTATCCGGGGCGTGCGGTCAGGCATGGATGCATGCGACGAGATGGTCGGTGCCGATCGCGCGCTGCGCCGGCACCGCCTTCTTGCACTCGTCGGTGGCGAGCGGACAGCGCGGGTGGAACACGCAGCCGGACGGTGGATTGAGCGGGCTCGGGAGCTCGCCCGTGATGATCTTGCGCGGGCGCGAGCGCTCGATGACGGGATCGGGGATCGGCGCCGCCGCGAGCAGCGCCTGGGTGTAGGGGTGCTTCGGGTTGGCGAACAGCTCGGACGATTCCGCCAGCTCGACGATGCGGCCGAGGTACATGACGGCAACGCGCGTCGAGATGTGGCGCACGACCGCGAGATCGTGGGCAATGAAGAGATAGGTCAGCCCGAGCTTGTGCTGCAGGTCCTCGAGAAGGTTGATGACCTGCCCCTGGATCGACACGTCCAGGGCCGATACGGCCTCGTCGCAGACGATCACCTCAGGATTGACGGCCAGAGCCCGGGCGATGCCGACGCGTTGGCGCTGGCCGCCCGACAGTTCGTGCGGATAGCGGAGCGCCATGTACGGATAAAGACCGACAAGCTGGAGCAATTCGGCAACGCGATCGTTGATCTTGTCTTTCGGCAGGATGGAGTGGACGTACATCGGCTCGCCGATGATCTCGCCGACGGTCATGCGGGGGTTCAGGGACGAATACGGATCCTGGAAAATGACCTGCATCTTGCGGCGGATCGCGATCATGTCGCGCCGGTTCATGCGGGCCAGATCCACGCCGTCGAACAGGATCTCACCTGCCGTCGGATCCTCGAGGCGCAGAACGAGGCGGCCGAGCGTGGACTTGCCGCAGCCCGATTCACCCACCAGACCGAGAGTTTCGCCCTTGCGCACCGTGAGCGAGACGTCGTTGACAGCCCTGACCAGCTTGGCCGCGCCGCCGAACAGCCCCCCGCCGACGGGGAAGAACTTGCTCGCGCCCCGAAGATCGAGCATCGCCATCGCCGTCGCGTCGGCATGAGCGACGTCCGCATTGACGGCCGCCGTCAAGCCGCCGTCCAACGTCTCGATTTCGGGCGTGCGGTGACAGGCGGCGAAATGGTCCGGCTCGATCTCGCGATAGGCGGGCACCTCGGTGCAGGCGTCGATGGCGTAGCGGCAGCGCGGCCTGAAGCGGCACCCGGTCGGCGGGTCCAGCAGGTTGGGCGGCGCGCCATCGATCGTCGCCAGCTTGGTCGCGCGGCCGCGATCGAGGCGCGGGACGGCCGCCAGCAGTCCCCGCGCGTAGGGATGCAGGGGACGACCGAAGACCCGCTCAGCGGTTCCACTCTCCACGATACGGGCGGCGTACATCACGTTCACCCGGTCGGCGTAACGCGCCACAATACCCAGATTGTGCGTGATGATGATCACGGCGATGCCGAGCCGGCGCGACAGATCCTTCATCAGCTCGAGGATCTGGGCCTGGATGGTCACGTCCAGCGCGGTCGTCGGTTCGTCAGCGATGAGGAGCTTCGGATTGCAGGCGAGGCCGATGGCGATCATCACGCGCTGGCGCATGCCGCCCGACAGCTGATGGGGGTACTGCGCGAGGCGGTTTGCCGGATCAGTAATGCCGACGAGGGTCAACAACTCGATGGCGCGCTCGGTCGCCTCGGCTTCGGTCATCCCCATGTGGATGAGAAGCGGCTCCTTGATCTGCAGGCCGATCGTCAACACCGGGTTGAGCGAGGTCATCGGCTCCTGGAAGATCATCGAGATCGAGCGACCGCGCACCTGGCGCATGGACTCGCTGTCGAGATCGAGGAGCGACGTGCCTTCGAACCGGATGCTGCCTTCCACTATGCGGGCAGACTGGGGGGGCAAAAGCCGCATGACAGCGAGAGCGGACACCGACTTGCCAGAACCGGATTCGCCGACAATGGCCACCATCTCGCCCGGATAGACCTTGTAGGTCACGCCTTCGACGGCACGGACGGTTCCATGGGATGTCTTGAAGTGAACGTGAAGATTTTCGATTTCGAGAACTGGCGCGGCACTCTCCCGGCCGGCGCCTGCACCGTCGCGCCCAAGTGGAAGCGCATCCCCAGCGGGACCATACTGCACGACTTTCTCCCTCCCTGGGATGCCCGAGCTTCTCCACCCGCAGGCGGCGTTCGGATCGTCTTGACGGTATGTATCCTTGCTAGACAAAGTTTCCCCTGAGAGCAAGCCTTCAGCACCGTTAACGCTGCCCTATTCCCGGGCAGCATCGGGACTTACCGCACCCGCCCGCCGATCCAACAAGGACTGCCGATCATGAACTCAGACGCGAAGAGCGCTTCGGGCCTCGCCTACGACACGATCGACCTCGTCGCGCCATGGCGACAGGGCCGCGAGCCGATCGTCTTTCATCATGGCATCGGAACCAACAGACACGTCTGGACCGACTGGCTGCCACCCGTGCTCGACAGCCATCGCATCGTCAGGTTCGATACCCGCGGCTTCGGCCGCTCATCCGTGCCACCGGACGATCACCGCTGGACGCTCGAGGCGGCACTCGCGGACCTGATGGAAATGGTTGCCGTCGCGGGTGGGACGAAGGCGCATCTCGTTGGCGAATCCTTCGGTGGCACGGTGTGCCTGATGGCTGCCGCGCGCCATCCGGATCGCGTGGCGACCGTGACCGTGTCGAATACCGCGTTCAAGGGTAGCGGCATCGCCCACGTCGGGGGGTGGCGCGCCGACTTCGAGCGGCGCGGTGCCGAAGCCTGGAGCCGGGACATGATGGCGAAGCGGTTCGTCGAGGGGGCCCTCGATGCCGAGAAATGGAACTGGTTCCACTCGGTTCAGGCCCAGTCGCGCCCCCACGTGACGGCCGGGCTCGGCGAACTGCTCGCTGGCACCGACCTCACCGCCGAGTTGGCGCTGATCAAGGCGCCGCTCCTCATCCTGATGCCCGATCGAAGCCCTTTCGTCACCGCGCGGATGGGTGTCGAGCTGGCAGAGCACGTGCCGCACGCCGAGTTGCAGGTGATGCCCGGGTCGCGACACGGCCTCCCGTTCTCGCATGGCGCTGCGTGCGGCGCGGCCCTCGCCCGTCACATCACGACGCACGCGCGCTGACCGGCGTCGACCCGCGATTGACGATGGACGAGGCCGCGCCTAGCGTCGCGGCCTCGTTCAATCGCGCTGGAGGCGTGCCGTGGCCCGGACCTATTTGAAAAACGCGACCGTCGCCGTAAAGAAGCGGCGGGCCGAGGTCGAGGAGACGGTCCGCGGCATGCTGGCGGAGATCACCGCCAACGGCGACGACGCGATCCGGCGCTATGCGCGCGACCTCGATCAGTGGACGGGGCCATTCCGGGTCACCGCCGACGAGATCATGGCGAAGGAGAAGCTGCTCTCGAAAGTCTTCAAGGAAGATTTCGAGATCTGCCTGCGTAATGTGACCGAGTTCGCCAAGCGCCAGAAGGAGAGCATTCAGGCTTTCGAGGTGGAACTCTATCCCGGCGCCGTGCTCGGCCAGCGGCTGATCCCGATCGAGAACGTCGGCTGTTATATCCCGGGCGGCAAGTATCCGCTCATATCGGCGGCCATCATGAGCGTCGGCACGGCGAAGGTGGCGGGCGTCAAGCACATCACCGGTTGCGCGCCGCCGCGGGGTGCCGACGGCATTTACCCGCAGACGCTCTATGCGCTTCATCGTTCGGGCGCCGACGAAATCTATACCCTTGGTGGCGCCCAGGCGCTGGCTGCGATGGCCATGGGGCTCGTCGGCATGACGAAGGCCGATCTGATCACCGGGCCGGGCAATCCCTACGTCGCGGAGGCCAAGCGGCAGCTCTTCGGGACCGCGGGGATCGACCTCCTCGCCGGGCCGACCGAGATCCTCGTCATCGCCGACGACACGGCCGACCCGACCATCGTCGCCACCGACCTCCTCGGGCAGGCCGAACACGGACCGGATAGCCCGGCATGGCTCGTCACCACGTCGCGGCAGCTCGGCGAGGCAGTCATCAAGGAGGTCGAACGGCTCCTCCCGGACCTGCCCACCCGCGACAACGCCGGCAAGGCCTGGGCCGATCTCGGCGAGGTGATCGTGGTCGACACGGACGACGAAGCGATCGCGGTGTCGGACGAGTACGCGCCCGAGCATCTCGAGATCCAGACCGGCCGCGACGACTACTATCTCGAGCGGTTGAGCAGCTACGGCTCGCTGTTCATCGGCGAGCCGTCCACCGTCGCATACGGAGACAAGGGCGTCGGTACCAACCACACACTGCCGACGGGGCGCTCGGCGCGCTACACGGGCGGGCTGTCGGTGCACAAGTTCACCAAGATCGTCACCTACGAGCGCCTGACGCGGCGCGCCTCGCGCGAGATCGCGCCGGTGATCTCGCGGGTCTGCCGCGAGGAAGGCATGATCGGGCACGCGATCACGGGCGAGGTGCGGGCCAAGCGCTACGAAGGGGCGAACTGACCGTCCGGAGACCTGCCCGTTGGCACGGCACATAGTGCCCAAGAGCCGGCATTGCCGTCGACACGCGAGGTCGATACCGTCTCATTCAGGTCAGACCGGAGAGCCCCCATGGACGCCAAGCAGGAACTGCAAGCCGCACTCGCCAAAGTGTTCGCCGCCGACAGTGCGCTCTATCAGAACCGGGGTTTCCAGCGCCGGATCGGATTCGGCAAGCGCCCGGCGCTGATCAACATCGATCTCGCAAACGCCTGGACACAGCCGGGGCATGCGTTCTCATGCGAGGGCATGGAGACGATCATTCCGGCGACACAGGAGCTTCTCAAGGCGTTCCGGGCGCGCAAGCTGCCGGTCGTCTACACGACGACCGCCTATGACGTGACCGAGGGGCCGAACAGCGACATGGGGCTCTGGCAGTACAAGATCCCGGTCGAAGTCCTGAAGAGCGGCAGCGTCGAGGCTGCCATCGACGACAGGATCGCACCCGAGCCCGGTGAGCATGTCATCGTCAAGAAGCGCGCCAGTGCGTTCCACGGCACCTATCTCGCCGGGATGCTCAGGGCCGCTCAGGTCGATACGGTGATCGTGACGGGCGTCACGGCGTGCGCCTGCGTCCGCAACACAGTCGAGGACGCGATCGCTGAGGGCTTCCGGCCGATCGTGGTGCGCGAGGCCGTCGGCGACCGCATCATCGGCGCCGTCGAGTGGAACCTTTTCGACATCGACGCCAAGTTCGGCGATGTCGAACCGTTGAGCAAAGTGCTCGCCTACCTCCAGTCGAACGAGATCGGATGACGACCGGGATCCCCCAGGGCATGAAGCGCGTGTTCGTCTATGGCACGTTAAAGCGCGGTTTTCCCAATCATGCCTACATGACGGGGGCGACGTTCGTCGCGCTCGTCAAGACCGTCGAGCGGTTTCCGCTGCTGGTGGGGGGGGACTGGTTCACGCCCTACCTCCTCCCCGAAGCGGGCGAAGGGTTCCAGGTGGCGGGCGAGTTGTGGGAGGTCCCCGACGCCATGATCCCGGCGCTCGACGAACTTGAGTCGACACATCTGCCGAACGGCTACCGGCGCGTCGAGATCGATGTGGTCGCCGATGGGGATGCAGCCCCGGTCAAGGCCTGGACCTATTTCCGGGAACGGCGGCACATCGCCAAGTTCCATACCGGCAATCTGGCGGACTACCAGGATCGCCGTTACGTGGCGCGTCTCGATCGCGACGTGTGACGCGATCGAGCGCTGCGCGGTGGTGACGGGTCAGCCGAGCCGAGCGGCGGCCTGCGCCACGGCTTGCGCGCGCTCCTTCTGGCGGCCCTCGGCGCTGGCGACAGCCTTGGCGACGATCTCCGGCCCGGCGCCTTCCGGCGAGCCGGCCGAGAACGGCGGCTGCGGATCGTATTCTATGCCGAGCTGGATCGCCTTCGCCAGGTCCTCGCCGAACGCTTCGGCCGCGACAGTCAGCGCGAAATCGATGCCAGCCGTGACGCCGCCGCCCGTGATGACGTTCCCGTCCTTCACGACGCGCTCCGCGACGGGGATGGCACCGAATGCTGCCAGCATATCGCGGCTCATCCAGTGGGTCGCGGCGCGCTTGCCCTTTAGGAGGCCGGCCGCACCGAGCACCAGCGCGCCCGTACAGACGCTCGTCACGTAACGCGCGACTGCCGCCTGGCGCTTCAGGAACGCCAGGGTTTCGGCATCGTTCAGAAGCGGGTTCATGCCGCCGCCGCCCGGGACACAGACGAGGTCCAGCGCGGGGCAAGTCTCGTAGGTCGCGGTCGGCATGATGCGCATGCCGCCGTTGGCGGTGACCGGCTCCAGCGTCTTCCAGACGAGGTACACCTCGGCGCCCGGCAACTTGGTGAAGACCTCATATGGTCCCGTCATGTCGAGCTGCGTGATTTCCGGGAAGAGCAGCAGGCCGACTCGGAACGGCTTAGGCATGGCAGACATGACGCCTCGGTGATTGATCGCTGTGGTCGACTTCGGCGAGACTAGACTGCAAGGCTGCAACCAAGCAAACGAAAGCCAAACCATGGCCACCACGCTCGAGATCCTGAAGCGCGAGACGCGCGCCCTCGTATTCGACCAGTACGGCACCGTCGTCGACATGCAGGGCGGGCTGATCGAGGCTGCGACGCCGTTTCTGCGGAGGAAGGGGTGGGATGGCGATCCCTCGCAGTTCGTGACGTGGTGGCGGCGGACGCACTACGAGGACAGCATGATCGACGCGCTCCTCGACCGTGGGCATACGCCCTACCGGCAGATCGGCCACCGGGCCGTCTCGCAGGTGCTCGATCGCTGCAAGATCCGGCACACGCAGGGCGAGATCGAGTGGCTGGTCTCGCAGATCGAGAGCCTGAAGCCGTTCCCGGATGTCGTTGCAGCGCTGGGGCGGCTCGCCAAGCGCTACAAGCTCGTCATCCTGTCGAACGGCGACCGCGACATGCTCGAGGCCGCCAAGCCGCACATCGGCTTCCCCATGGACATGACGATCTCGGTGCAGGAAGCGGGCTACTTCAAACCGCACTGGAAGACCTACGCGACCGCCGAGCGGCTGATCTCGGACGCGTGGCCCCACATCGAGCGTTCGAGCTGCCTTTTCGTCGCCAACCATGCGTTCGACTGCATCGGCGCCAAGTCGCACGGCTTCCGTGCGGCCTTCGTGGATCGCCGCAAGCGGCCCTACGGGCAATCGCCGAACCAGCCCGATCTGATCGTCGCGGACTTCAAGGAACTGGCCGACGTACTCACGGCCGATTAAACTTCGGCCTCATTCATGATCGCGTCGTGATGCCCGTCGTAGCTGGACGACGCGAGACGGCACCCTGGCCCAAGGTGGACAGCCCATGACCCTCGACATCGTGAAGACCTACTACGGCGAAACGCTGCAATCGTCCGCCGACCTCAAGACCAGCGCCTGCTGCGCGCCAGCCGCCATGCCGAAGACGCTGCGGGACATGCTCGCCAAGGTGCACCCGGACGTGAAGGCCAAGTTCTACGGCTGCGGGCTCGTGGCTCCCGAAATGCTCGCGGGCTGCCGGGTGCTCGATCTCGGTTGCGGGGCCGGTCAGGACGTCTACATGCTGGCGCAGATGGTCGGCGCGAAAGGGCATGTCGTAGGCGTCGACATGACGCCCGAGCAGCTTGCGACCGCGCGTGCCCACATCGACTGGCACGCCAAGGCGTTCGGCTACTGCTGCCCGAACACGGAGTTCCGCGACGGCTACATCGAGAAGCTCGGGGAGCTGGGTCTCGCACCCGGTTCGTTCGATGTCGTCGTGTCTAACTGCGTGATCAATCTGTCGGTCGACAAGCTCGCCGTGCTCAAGGGCGCGTTCGATCTCCTGAAGCCCGGCGGCGAGCTCTATTTCGCCGACGTCTACGCCGACCGGCGCCTCCCGGACGCGGTCAAGGCCGACCCTGTGCTCTATGGCGAATGCCTCGGTGGTGCACTCTACTGGAACGACTTCCTCACGCTCGCCAAGGCGGCGGGCTTTGCCGATCCGCGCCTCGTCACGGACCGGGAACTGGAGGTGACCGATCCCGAACTCAAGGCCAAACTCGGTCAGGCGCGCTTCTTCTCGGCGACCTATCGCCTGTTCAAGCTCGACGGTCTCGAGCCCCTCTGCGAGGACTACGGGCAGGCCGTGATCTACAAGGGCACGATCGAGGGCTCGGAGCACGCGTTCACGCTCGACGGGCACCATGTGATCGAGACGGGCAAGGTGTTCCCGGTGTGCGGCAACACATGGCGGATGCTCGCCGATACGCGCTTCAGGCCGCACTTCGACTACATCGGCGATTTCTCGCGGCATTACGGCATCTTCGCGGGCTGCGGGACGACGATCCCCTTCGGCACGGCACTAACGGCTTCGGCTGGCGGGGCGTGCGCGCCGTCGGGCGGCAGCTGCTGCTGACAGCGGCACGTCAGGACGCGGCGAGCGCGGCCGCCGGTCAGCCTGACGCCTGCCGGTCTTCGGCCGCAAGACGACGATTGCGTTCGCGCGCCTCCTTCAGATCGGGGACGGTCCAGAAGGTGACCATGCCGATGGCGGCGCTCGTCGCTGCAAACAGGAACGACGCGAGATAGGTGCCCGTCGCGTCGTGGAGCAGGCCCGAGATCCACGACCCCATGGCGGCCCCGGTTCCCATACCGAGGGCGATGGTGCCGTAGATGCGGCCGACGCCGCCGCCGGCGAAGACGGTGGCGGTGAGTGTCGAGATGATCGGCCCGCGCGTGCCCTGATTGACGCCGAAGAGGATCGCCCAGCCGTACATCAGCAGCCACGACGGGTGCCACGGCAGCGCTGCGAGGCATAGTATGCCGGCGATCGTGCCCAGGTACGACAGCGTGATCATCAGGCGCTGCCCGTAGCGATCGACGAGGGGCGAAATACTGGCATTGCCGATGAGCGACAGCATGCCCGAGACGCCGAACGCAGTCGCAGCGACCAGCGGCGCGATGCCGGCCTCGATCATGGCAGCCACCGACTGTGGCGACACCGCAAAGCTCGCGAGCGACGTGAAGAAGTAGACCAGCACCAGCGCCCAGAAGGCCCGCGATCGCATGGCGCTCGCAATGGTCCAGCCGCCGCCGGGGCGACGCTCCTGGGCGGTTCGCGTGACGCGCCATTCCGCCGAGCCTTGCCACATCCGCGTCAATGGAAGGAGAGCCGTGAGACAGGCGAGGCCGACGAGGCTCATGCCGATGATGCCATAGGCCTCGCGCCAGCCGTACCGCGCGATCAGGACCTGGGCGATCGGAGCCATCAGGAGAACGCCGAAGCCGGTGGCAGCGTACGTGATGCCGATCGCCGTCCCGAGCCGGGCCTGATACCAGCGGCTCAACAGGGCGTTGGCCGAGACCATGCCGATGAGCGAGATGCCGAAGCCGGCGGCGAGACCGACCGTCGCGGCGTAGTGCCAAACGGCCGTGGCGCTGCCGGCGAGCCACAGGCTGCCACCGAGGATGAGGAGGCCGCTGCAGTAGGCAGCGCGCGCACCGAGCCTGTCGAAAACGGTACCGGCGATGGGGCCAGAGAGACCGTTGACCAGCATGAACAGCGAGTAGACAGCCGTGATCTCGGAGCGGGACGCTCCGAGAGCCTTCTCAACCGGCAGCAGGAAGACGGCGAAGACCTCGGTTGCGCCGCGACCCAGCATGTTCATGGCGAAGGCCAGCGCCAGCACGCCGCCGAGCATCACCGAACCGGCCGCCATCGCGTTCGGCTTCGCGTCCTGCTGCATCGTGCGAGTGCCCCTGTCGTCTCATGCCTCGACCGCCGCGGAGAGGCCGAAACCGGGCGGCGTCGCGAGCCGGTCGACTGTCGCCGCTACCAGCCACGATGGCAACCCGCGAAGGGGCGGCTCAGCCCTACACCACGGGCATGGCTGGTATCCCCTCAGGGCGCGTCCATCCACCACGTGTCGAGCGCGAAGCCCGAGAGAGGCAGTCGATCGGGGCGGCGCAACGTTGACCGCCAGGCGAGCCACTGCCCTTTCGGGTGGAACAGGGGCAGCACATAGGCTCCCGACAACAGGACGCGGTCGAGGGCGCGCACCGCCGAGACGAATTCCGGCCGCTCACGGGCGGCGAGGAGCGCTTCGATCATGGCGTCGGCGGCGGGGCTCGAGACGCCGGCAAAATTGAGCGAATTCTGGGCCGCGACGCTGCTGCTACCCCAGCGATTCCTCTGCTCGTTGCCCGGCGAGAGCGATGCTCCCCAGGTCCACTGGATCATGTCGAAGTCGAACGATTTGAGCCGCGCCCATCGCTGGGCGCTGTCGGTGCTGCGAATTTCGACGGCGATGCCGATCTGGGCAAGGTTATGGGCGTAGGCTTGGAACAGCCGCTCCTCGGCGCGCTTTGCGGCCATCATCTCGAAGGTCAGTGGCTTTCGCGTCTTCACGTCGACCATGCGGCCCTGGTCCTGCGCATAGCCCGCCTCCCGCAGCAGCGCGACCGCGCGGCGCATGTTGTCCCGATTGCGGCCGGTGCCGTCGCTCCGGGGCTGGCGGGAGGCGCCTTCCAGCACGGCGGGGGCCACGACGCCCGGGAAGGGGGCGAACAACTGGCGCTCCCGGGCGTCGGCGGGACGTCCCACGGAGGAGAGATCGGAGCGATCGAAAAAACTCTCGGTGCGGGTGTAATGGCCATGGAACAGGTTGCGGTTGACCCATTCGAAATCGAACAAGAGGGTCAGTGCTTCCCGGACGCGCCTGTCGGCGAAGAGCGGTCGCCGGGTGTTGAAGACGAGTGCAGTCATGCCGGCCGGCCAACCTGTCGGTACCTCCGCCCGCTGCATGCGACCGTCCGCCATGGCCGGGAAGTCATAACCGTCGGCCCAGCGACCGGCATCGTCCTCGAGGCGCAGATCCACGTCGCCCGACTTGAACGCTTCGAACAGTGTTGTCTGGTCGCGGAAGTACTCGTAGCTCAGGCGATCGAAGTTGTAGCGCCCGCGCCCGGTCGGCTTGTCGCGCGCCCACCAGTCCGGATTGCGCTGGAACGTGACGGTGCGCCCCGTGTCGACCTCGGCGACCCGGTAGGGGCCCGAGCCCACGGGCGGCACGAGGGTCGTCCGGTCGAACGTGGCGGGATCGATCCGGTGCTTCGGCAGGATCGGCATCAGGCCGAGCAGCAACGGCGATTCGCGGTTGTCGTTGGTGTGAAAGACGAAGCGGACGACGCCCGGCTCCGGCACTTCGGCGCGAGCGACCGCGCCATAGTGCGAGCGATGGAACGGCTGGCCCTTCTCGCGCAGAAGCTGCCACGAGAAGACGACATCCGCGTCGGTCACCGGCGCGCCGTCCGAGAAGCGCGCATCCGGATCGAGGTGGAAGGTCACGGAACTCCGATCCTCCGGCATCGTCACCGTGCGCGCCAGATGACCGTAGAGGCTGAACGGCTCGTCGGCGGAACGGGCCAGGAGGCTCTCGTAGACGAACTCGCGCACGCCGACCGCCGAAACGCCCTTCAGGATGTAGGGATTGAGGCTGTCATAGGTACCGAGTTCCCCGAGCCGCACATGACCGCCTTTCCGGGCATCGGGGCGGACATAGGGAAAATGGGCGAAATCGTCGGCCAATGCCGGTGCGCCGTGCATGGCAATGCCACGCCGCGCCGTGTCAGCGGCAGCCGCAGCGCTTGTGACCGGGACTGCGAGCAGCGCCGCGAGACCGAGCGCCGCCATGACGACGCGACGAGATTGCGATTGGTTCCTTTGCATGTCTCATCCTACCGCAGTGGCCATGGCAGCAGTATGCTCCGCGCGACGGTGCGTGCCTCTCCTGCCACGCATTTCTCCGGAAATACCCGCTTTGTTGCCGCAGGGGGCACAACAGGCCACGGGATTGCCGCAATCCAGCCTTTACTCGCGATCGCTGCACGTTGGCTGCGTGGTGGTTGGCCAGCACCCGATAGACGTGATCGGTCGCAGCAAGGCGCACCGTCGTGCGCGGCAAGAATTCGAACGAAGACATCGGGGCCGGCGGGGGCTGGCCGACACACAGCGCGCAAGGGGAATTGATCGATATGAAAGCTTCGACGATGGGGAAGGGCGTGCGGGCTCTCGGTGCGGCCGGTCTGGGTCTTGCCCTGGCGTTCTCGGCCGGCAGCGCCCTTGCGCAGCAGAAGAAGACCGAGGCCGCCAAGCCGGCGCCGAAGGCTGCCGATGCCGCCCAAAGCCAGAGCGCGTGGGTGAAGCTCTGTGAGAAGGCTCCGGTGATCGCCAAGGGCAAGGACGGCAAGGAAGAGCGTACAGAGAAGAGCATCTGTCTCACCCATCACGAGCGGCTCGACGGCAACACCGGAATGGTGCTCGTCTCGGCTGCCATTCGGCAGGTCGAGGGTCAGGACAAGCAGCACCTCATGGTGATGGTGCCGCTGGGCATGGCCATTCAGCCGGGACTGCGCGCCAAGATCTACGAAAAGACGATGTGGGATCAGGCGCAGAAGAACGAGAAGGTCGACGACAGCAAGATCGAGGCGATCAAGCTGAACTTCTCGCTCTGCCATCCGGCGGGTTGCACGGCCGAGCTCGATCTCGACAAGGGCATCATGGACAAGATCCAGGCCGGCGCCGGCATGATGGTGTTCGCCATCAACGCCAACGGGCAGGTGATCGCGTTCCCGGTGCCGCTCAACGGCTTCTCGGCCGCGCTTTCGGGGGCGCCGATCGACAACGTCAAGTACAGCGAGGCCCGCAAAGGCCTGATGCAGCAGATCGCGCTGCGCCAGCAGGCGGCCATCGAGGAATACAAGAAGAAGCAGGCCGAAGGCGGTGGAGCCGCAGCGGCTCCGGCGCAGAAGAAGTAAGCGCCTGTCGTCGCATCTGCGAATGTGAGAACGGCTCCCGGCGACATGCCGGGAGCCGTTCTGATTTCGATCGGGGGCGCCGCGCTGCTGGTCCGGCAGGGCCGGCTCCGTTCAGTGTGACAGCAGGAACGTCGCGAGGTAGCGGCCCTCCTCCTTAACGAAGAGTTCGGGGACCTGCGGATGACGCAGCGGCTTGCCCGACCCGTCCGGCAGGAGGTTCTGCTCCGAGACGTAGGCGATGTACTCGGTCTCGTCGTTCTCGGCGAGGAGATGGTAGAATGGCTGATCCTTCCGCGGGCGGATCTCGGCCGGGATCGATTGCCACCACTCCTCGGTGGAATTGAACACGGGGTCCACGTCGAACACGATGCCCCGGAACGGATAGAACCGGTGGCGCACGACGTCACCAAGGCGGAACTTGGCGCGCGGCATCGACGGGGCCGACGGGCCACGCGGCGGAGTGCTCGATTTTTCTGACTTCTGGGCTCTTGTCATGGACCGATCATATCCGGGCGGCCCACTCTTCTGTCAACGGTTGCGATGCCCGGAGAACAGGCAGCCGGCATGCCGTGCGCCCCGCGTCGCCGAGTCCGCGTGGCCGATCACGAATTACTGACTGCGACCAGCCGGTCGAGCGCCCGCATTGCAGCACCAGACGCGATGGCCTCGGCCGCCAGAGCCACGCCCTCGGGCAGCGTTTCGACCCGACCGCCGACGATCAGCGCGGCAGCTGCATTGAGGAGCACGATGTCGCGGAAGGCCCCCGGCTTTCCCGCCAGCACGTCGCGGATCGCGGCGGCGTTCGTCGCAGCATCGCCGCCCCTAAGGTCGCTCAACTTCGCGGGCGGGAGGCCTGCATCCGCGGGTGTCACCTCGAAGATTTCGATTCGGCCGTCCTTCACCTCGGCGACGTCGGTGGCGCCGGTCGTCGTGAGTTCGTCGAGACCGTCGTGGCCGTGCACCACCCACACGTGCTCGGCGCCGAGCCCCTTCAGGACATGCGCGATGGGCTCCACCCACTGGGGCGAAAAGACGCCGACCACCTGACGTGTCACGCCGGCCGGATTGGAAATCGGGCCAAGCAGATTGAAGAGGGTGCGGATGCCGAGTTCCGCGCGCACCGGGGCCCAGTGCTTCATGGCCGGATGGTGCATCGGGGCCCACATGAAGCCGACGCCGGCCTCGGCAAGGGCGCGCGCGACATGGTCGGCTCCGATGTCGAGCTTGACGCCGAGCGCCGCCAGCACGTCCGATGCGCCGGAAATCGATGATACGGAGCGGTTGCCGTGCTTGGCGATGGTGAGGCCCGCGCCGGCCGCGACGAGTGAGGAACAGGTCGAGACGTTGTAGGTGCCGTGCGAATCGCCCCCGGTGCCGACGATGTCGACGGCGCCCTTCGGCGCCTCGACGCGGATCATGCGAGATCGCATCATCTGGGCGGCGCCGCTGATCTCGTCCACGGTTTCGCCGCGCACGCGCAGCGCCATGAGGAAAGCGCCCATCTGGGCCTGCGTCGCGTGGCCGTCCGTCATGATCTCGAGCGCGGCGCGGATCTCGTCCTGCGTCAGGGTGGCCCCCGTCGAGACTTTCTGGATCAGGGCCCTGAGGGTCTGCATTGGCATGGTTGCGTGTCCGTCAGGCTGCGACCCGGGCCGCCTTGCGGTTGCGGCGCTGGGGGGACATGCCTGCAAGCTCGAGGAAATTGGCGAGCAGGTCGTGGCCGTGCTCGGAAGCGATGCTCTCGGGATGGAACTGGACGCCGTGCACGGGATGCGTGCGATGCTGGAGCGCCATGATGAGCCCGTCGTCGGTTTCGGCGGTTACCTCGAGGCAGTCGGGCAGGCTCGCGCGCTCGACGATCAGCGAGTGGTAGCGCGTCACCTCGAAGCTCGACGTGACACCGGCGAAAAGGCCCTGGCCGCGGTTGCGGATGGTCGAGAGCTTGCCGTGCATCGGGGCCGGCGCCCGGATCACCTTGCCGCCGTAGGCCTGGCCGATGGCCTGATGACCGAGGCAGACGCCCAGGACAGGCACCTTCGGTCCCGCCGCCTTGATCAGGTCGAGGCAGATGCCAGCCTCGTTCGGGGTGCAGGGCCCGGGCGAGAGCACGATCGCCTTCGGCTGCAAGGCCAGCGCGGCATCGACGGTGATCTTGTCGTTGCGCACGACCTCGGGCACCGAACCCAGTTCACCGAGATAGTGAACGAGGTTCCAGGTGAAGCTGTCGTAATTGTCGATCAGGAGGAGCATGATTGTTCACACGACATTGTCATTGCTTCGCTCGTTTGGCCGCACGACCAGCGACTTGATTTTCGACAGCAGTTTGCCCACCCACGTTTCGGATCGGTGCGTTGGCCGCAGGGCGTGACCTCATACCGATGCAACGTCGCTGTCAACCAGGACAGCCGGCTGGTTTGCTTCTGTTAGACCATGACGCCTGCGGTGAGAACCCGGCGTCTTTCGATCGTGCCTCCTCCCGTTCGCCGATTGCATGTTGGCCCGGACGCGCTCCTTGCTCATGCCAACCTCCGAGGGGCTTCCGATGGCCTGTCGCCCGGTCGAACCTACGGCAGGTTCGGGGGGCCGGGCCAGAGACGACGCCCAGCGGCTCAGGGCCAAGGGGCGAGATGCCTCGCCGGGTGCCGGTGCACTCATGCGGGAGCTGCCGCGAGCGCACGCCGCATCGTCGACGCACTACTCTACGTGCCGCGAATGTGGCCGACCGCGCATCGGAGCGGGAGGGCGCCCACATTCTTCGCGCGGCTCTCGCAGCCGACCTTCCGAGCGCCGACATTGTACCAACCATGCGGACAGTTCGCTATGCGTTGGTCCGGTGATCACGACTGGCCACGACCGTTGCTGGGCGATCGCGGATCATCGCTCGCCGGGCTGGCTGAAATTGCTTGCGATCCAGGCGGTGGCGCCGGCGCGGGTCAATTTGTAGGAGGGCGCCACCCGCACCTGCCCGAGGAGTTCGCCTGCACCATCACGCGCGGAGAGCTGGCCGTGAGGGTCGTCGTCATCCGGAACAATGTCGAGGCTCACCACAACGGATGCTGAGCGAGATGCAGACGGCCCGCCTGTATCCTGACGGATCTCGATGCTCTGGTGCAGCTCGGCGTATCGCTGTTGCTCGTGGCGGCGGACATACTCGGTGGCCGTCTTGACCAGCGTGATGAACGCCTGGCTGTCCAGGGGCTTCGGGTTCTTCTTGTCGCGGCCCATCGTCCACGGCCCGATCAATGCCGGCTCAGGCTCGCCATCCTTGATCATGGCGACGGCCCAGCCGTCATCATCCTCGTTCTTGATCACTTGCGCTGTCCAACCGTCATCGGCCCAAAGCGTCGGTTCATGGATGGGGATTTGGGTCATGCGAGAGGGTCCGTCCTGAAGGGGCCGCCATGGTGGGCAACGTCACCTATACCGCCGGACAGCCATTTTGCCTCGCGCAGGTCGAGCGTTTACACCGGAACCTCGCTGCGCAGATTTACGGGGTGCGCTGTGATCGGCATAGTCCGAGGCAGGACGAGGATGCCAGTGTATGATTTTATGGAAAGGCGATGCGTTCGATCCGCCGCGCCGAGACCAACCGCCGTGAGACCCGACATGACCGCACCAGCCGACCGCCCGAATGAGACCATCTATCGGCGCCTCGGGGTGCGCACCATCGTCAACGCCTCGGGGCCGTCAACGCGCCTCAGCGGCGGCATCATGCATCCCGATGTGGCGCAAGCCATGGTGG
>LNEM01000004.1 GCA_001464955.1 Rhizobiales bacterium Ga0077537
CACTATGGTCGTCAATATGGACGTATCGATCCTGCCCCATGCCCGACCATCGCCGACCTGGAGCCAGGCCCGCAACGTGGGGGCGGCGCAGCGGTTACACCTGTTCGGCTCCACAGCTCGGAACGAAGCAACGCCCTCATCCGACGTGGACATCTTCATCGACAAGAACCCCGCGCAACCCTTCGGGCTCACCCAATTCTTTGATTTGGGCGAAATCTTCGAGGCTGCCCTCGGAACCAAGGTGGACTTCACCACCCGGGAAGCCCTCCACCCCGTCCTCAGGGCCGACATTGAACGCTCGGCCATCCGCGTGCTGTGATTCGAAGCACACGCCCCCGACTTCACGACATCGACACGAACATGCGGCTCGTCGCAGACCTTATCCGGGGGCGAACCAAGAACAACCTCCAGCACGACACGGCGCTGCGCTACGCCATCCTGCACGCGTTGATGATCATTGCCGAAGCCATACGGCACCTGCCGCCGGCCATCCTCGCCCCTTACCCGACCATCCCCTGGAAGGACATCGTCGGCATCGGAACTATCATCAAGCACGAGTACCACCGGGTCGACCCGGACGTGATCTGGGCCACGGTCAAGGTCCATCTCCCGCTTCTGCGCCCCATCATCGAGAAAGTGCTGGCAGACGCAGACCAGCCGGCGGCAACTCACTGCCCGCCATCACGAGCCAGCAAATACCTGCAGAAATGTGGTCGCTAGATGGTCTCTAGGCCTGGTCGCTAGACGTGCAAGGCTCAGATAAGTTATTGATTTGTCTGGTGCCGGCTGAGGGGATTGAACCCCCGACCTTCGGTTTACAAAACCGCTGCTCTACCGCTGAGCTAAGCCGGCTGACGGGGCCTTATAGCGCTGAAACCGGTGCCGATCCAGAGCCACCCGCAACACCTGCGTCCCCGCCGAGACGTCACATGTGGATCGCACGCTTGGCCGTCGCGAGCGCGGCTTCTTTCACGGCTTCCGAAAGCGTCGGATGCGCGTGGCAGGTGCGCGCGAGATCCTCGGCCGAACCGCCGAACTCCATCAGAATGGCTGCTTCTGCGATCAGCTCGCCGGCCTGCGGGCCGACGATATGCACGCCGAGAACCTTGTCGGTCGCCGCATCGGCAAGCACCTTGACGAAGCCGTCCGCTGTCCGGTTGACCTTGGCGCGCCCGTTGGCGGTGAACGGGAATTTCCCGCTGATATAAGCCACGCCCGCAGCCTTGAGCTCTTCCTCGGTCCGCCCGACGCTCGCCACTTCCGGCGCGGTATAGACGACGCTCGGAATGACGCCGTAGTTCACGTGCCCGGCCTGACCGGCCAGGATCTCGGCCACGGCGAGCCCCTCATCCTCGGCCTTGTGCGCGAGCATCGGCCCGGCGATCACGTCGCCGATCGCATAGATGCCGGCAACGCTGGTCTGGAAGTGCGCGTCGACCGTGATCCGCTTCCGCGGATCGAGCGCGACACCCACCTCCTGCAGCCCGAGCCCCTCGGTGAACGGGACGCGCCCGATCGCGACGAGAACCACATCGGCCTGAAGCGTTTCGCCCTGGCCCCCAGCCGCTGGCTCCACCGAGACCGTACACCCGCCCGCAGACTTGACGATCCCCGTCACCTTCTGTCCGAGGCGGAACTTGAATCCCTGCTTCTCGAGGAGGCGCTGGAACTGCTTCGCAACCTCGCCGTCCATGCCCGGGAGGATCCGGTCGAGATATTCGACGACCGTTACCTGCGCGCCGAGCCGACCCCAGACCGACCCGAGTTCGAGCCCGATCACGCCGGCGCCCACGACGAGGAGATGCTTCGGCACCTCGGTCAGCGTCAGCGCTCCCGTCGACGAGACCACCTGGACTTCGTCGATCTCGATGCCCGGCAGGCGGGCCACGTCCGAGCCCGTCGCGATGACGATAGATTTCGTCGTCAGCGTCGCGGACCCGCCCGCGTTGAGCGCGACTTCGACGGTCCCCGGAGCCGTGATGCGCCCGGTTCCGAAATGCACGTCGACCTTGTTCTTCTTCAGCAGGAACGCGACGCCCGCCACGTTGCCGGCAACACCCTCGTCCTTGAACGAGAGCATCTTCGCCAGATCGAGCTCCGGTTTCACCTTGATCCCCATGGCGGCGAAACCGTGATGGGCTTCGGCATAAAGCTCGCTCGCGTGCAGCAGAGCCTTGGACGGAATGCACCCGACGTTGGCGCAGGTGCCGCCGTGCGTCGCACGCTTCTCGACCACGGCCACTTTCATGCCAAGTTGCGCCGCCCGGATGGCGCAGACATAGCCGCCCGGCCCGGTGCCGATGATGATGACGTCATAGGTGGTGGTCATGGCGAGGAAACCCTTTGCAACGCGAAGTGTCGGCGGCGCCGCTCAAAGCTCCAGCACGAACCGCTGCGGGTCTTCGAGGCACTCCTTCACCCGGACGAGGAACGTCACGGCCTCCTTGCCGTCGACGATCCGGTGATCGTAGCTGAGCGCGAGGTACATCATCGGCCGGATCACGATCTGGCCGTTGCGCACCACGGGCCGCTCCTCGATGCGGTGCATGCCGAGGATGCCGGACTGCGGCACGTTGAGGATCGGCATCGACATCATGGAGCCGTAGACGCCGCCGTTCGAGATCGTGAACGTACCGCCCTGCATCTCGTCGATGCCGAGTCGCCCGTCACGCGCCCGCTTGCCGAAATCGGCGATCGTCATCTCGATCTCGGCGAGGCTCATGCGGTCCGCCTCGCGCACGACCGGCACGACCAGCCCCTTGTCCGTGCCGACGGCGACGCCGATGTGATAGTAGTTCTTGTAGATGATGTCCTGTCCGTCGATCTCGGCATTGACGGCCGGGATCTCCTTCAGCGCCGTGAGGCAGGCCTTCACGAAGAAGCTCATGAAGCCGAGCTTTGCGCCGTGCCGCTTCTCGAACAGATCCTTGTATTGGTTGCGGAGCGCCATCACGCTCGACATGTCGACGTCGTTGAACGTCGTCAGCATCGCGGCAGTCGACTGGGCCTCCTTCAGTCGCCGCGCGATGGTCTGGCGCAGCCGCGTCATGCGCACGCGCTCTTCCCGCGCCGCATCGTTGGGAAGCGATGGCGCACGCATCTGCGGCATGGTCGCGGGAACTTGCGGCGACGGCACGTAGACCGCCGGAGCGGGGGCCTGCGCGGCAGGCGCCGCTGACGCCCGCGGCGCGGCCGCAGCCATGGCGTCTTCCTTGAGCACCTGCCCACGACGTCCCGAACCGGCGACATCCGACGCCGGTATCCCCTTCTCCTCGAGGATCTTCCGGGCCGACGGCGACGGCGGCATGGCCGTTGGGGCCGGTGCAGCGGTAATGGTAGCCGGCGCTGCGGGCTTGGCGGCTGGTGCAGGTTGGCCTGCGGCTGCCGCGGCACCTTCCTTGATGCGCCCGAGAACGCTTCCGACCGCGACAGTGGCACCCGCCTCGACGAGGATCTCGGACAGCACGCCGGCCGTCGGCGACGGGACTTCCACCGAGACCTTGTCCGTCTCGAGTTCGACCACCGGCTCGTCCACGGCGACCGCCTCGCCCGCTGCCTTCAACCACTTGCCGACGGTCGCTTCGGTGACGGATTCACCAAGCGTCGGAACCTTGATTTCGATGGCCATATGCTGCCTTTGCCTTGCTCGCGGAACGCCGCCAGCGCGGCATGCCTGAAGTGGAACTCTGGTTGCGTCCGTCGCGGACCGTAACCGTCTCTCCCCTGCCGGGGAGGGCGGCCTGCTAGACCGCGAAGGACTGCTCGATGATGGCCCGCTGCTCGCTTGCGTGCTTCGAGGCGAGGCCGGTCGCCGTGGCGGCCGACGCTGGCCGCCCGATGTATCGCGCCCGTTTCGACGCGGTCTTGATGTGATCGAGCACCCATTCGATGCCCGGCTCGACGAACGACCACGCGCCCATGTTCTTGGGCTCTTCCTGCGCCCAGACGATCTCCGCGTTCGGAAATCGCGCCAGTTCCTGAATCAGCGATCGAGCGGGGAACGGATAGAGCTGCTCGACGCGCATCAGATAGACGTCATCGACACCGGCGGCTTCGCGCCCATCGAGCAGGTCGTAGTAGACCTTGCCCGAGCACAGCACCACGCGACGGATCTTGTCGTCGGGCTTCAACGTGATCTTCTCGCCGGGCGTCATCTGAGCGTCGTCCCAGAGCACGCGATGGAAAGTCGTGCCGGGCCCCATCTCATCGAGCCGGGACACGACACGCTTGTGACGCAGCAGCGACTTCGGCGTCATCAGGATGAGCGGTTTACGGAAATTGCGGTGCAACTGCCGGCGCAGGATGTGGAAGTAGTTCGCTGGCGTCGTGCAGTTGGCGACCTGCCAGTTGTCCTCCGCCGACGATTGCAGATAGCGCTCGAGCCGTGCCGAGGAATGCTCGGGCCCCTGCCCTTCGTAGCCGTGCGGCAGCAGGCAGACGAGACCCGACATGCGCAGCCACTTGCGCTCCGAAGACGACAGGAACTGATCGAAGACCACTTGCGCGCCGTTCGCGAAGTCGCCGAACTGGGCCTCCCAGATGACGAGCGCCTTCGGCTCGGCGAGCGAGTAGCCGTACTCGAAACCGAGCACCGCTTCCTCCGACAGCATCGAGTTGATGACCTCGTAGCGGCCCTGGTCCGGCGAGATGTGCTTCAGCGGCGTGAAGCGCCGCTCTGTCTCCTGATCGTAGAGGACGGAATGGCGCTGCGAGAATGTCCCCCGCTCCACATCCTGCCCCGACAGGCGCACCGGATAGTGTTCCTTCATGAGCGTGCCGAAAGCGAGATGCTCGGCCATCGCCCAGTCGATCCCCGTGCCCGTCTCGACCATCTCGCGCCGACGCTCGATCAGCCGCTGGATGGTGCGATGCGCATTGAAGTCCTGCGGCAGCGTGGTGATCCGCCGGCCGACGTCACGCAGCACGTCGAGTTCAAGGCCGGTGTTTCCGCGACGCTCGTCGTCGGACGCGAGCCCGACGCCGGACCAGCGTCCATCGAGCCAGTCCGCCTTGTTCGGCTTGTAGCTTTCGGAGGCCTTCATTTCCTCGTCGAGCGTGGCGCGGTAGCCGGCGCGCATGGAGTCGAGTTCGTCCTGGCTGACGACACCCTCCTCGACGAGGCGCGACCCGTAGAGTTCCGACGTCGTCTTGTGAGCCCGGATCTTGCGATACATGATCGGCTGCGTGAACGACGGTTCGTCGCTCTCGTTGTGCCCGTGCCGCCGATAGCACACCATGTCGATCACGACCGGCTTCTGGAACCGCATGCGGAACTCGATGGCGATCTTCGCCACGTGCACGACGGCTTCCGGATTGTCGCCGTTGACGTGGAAGATGGGCGCCTCGACCATTTTCGCGACGTCGGTGCAGTAGGGCGACGAGCGCGAATAGCGCGGGTTGGTCGTGAACCCGATCTGGTTGTTGATCACGAAATGCAGCGAGCCACCCGTCCGGTGTCCGGTGAGCCCCGAAAGGCCGAAGCACTCCGCGACGACGCCCTGGCCGGCGAAGGCGGCATCGCCATGGATGAGGAGAGGCAGCACCGGCTCGCGCTCGCCGGGCTTGCACCCGAGCTGATCCTGTTTCGCCCGCACTTTGCCGAGCACCACGGGATCGACGATTTCGAGATGCGACGGGTTGGCCGTAAGCGACAGATGCACCTTGTTGCTGTCGAACTCGCGGTCGGACGAAGCGCCAAGATGGTACTTGACGTCACCCGACCCCTCGACTTCCTCCGGCTTGTACGATCCGCCCTTGAACTCGTTGAAGATGGCACGGAGCGGCTTGCCCATGACGTTGGCGAGCACGTTGAGCCGCCCCCGATGCGCCATGCCGATCACGATCTCGCGCAGACCGAGCTGCCCGCCCCGCTTGATGATCTGCTCGAGCGCCGGCACCAGCGACTCGCCGCCATCGAGACCGAAGCGCTTCGTCCCCGTGTACTTGACGTCGGAGAACTTCTCGAAGCTCTCCGCCTCGATCAGTTTGTTGAGGATTGCGCGCTTGCCCTCGTTGGTGAAGCGGATGTCCTTTGTTTCACCTTCGATCCGCTCCTGGATCCAGCGCTTCTGCGCCGGATTGGTGATGTGCATGAACTCGACGCCGATCTGGCGGCAGTAGGTGCGGCGCAGGATCTTGAGGATCTGACGCACCGTTGCGGTCTCGAGCCCAAGGACCTTGTCGATGAAGATCGGCCGGTCGAGGTCGGCTTCGGTGAACCCGTAGGTCTTGGGATCGAGTTCCTCGTGGCGCTTGCGCTCGGTCAGCCCGAGGGGATCGAGATCGGCCACGAGATGCCCCATGACGCGATAGGCGCGGATCAGCATCAGCGCCCGGAGGCTGTCCTGCGTGGCCCGGAACGAGGCGGCCGGCGACAGTTCCACCCCGTAGGACTGGGCACGCTGGCTGATGCGTTCGCGAATGACGCGCTCGGTGCCGCCGTAATTGCTGGTCAGGGCATCGATCAGTTCGCCGGTCGCCTGCATCTCGTCGACGGGCCGCCCCCACGAGGGACCGTGTCCAAGCCCCGCGCCATCGGCCCCGTTACCCCTGACTTTTTCTTCGTGGAGGCTCTGGAAGAACAGTCGCCACTCGTCCGTCACCGACCCGGGGTTCTGCTCGTAAAGCTCCTGCATCTCTTCGATGTAGGCTGCGTTAACGCCGTTCAGGAACGAGGTTCTCATGAACATCTCGTTCTTCTCGTTGCGGGACATGGGCGGTGGTCCTCTGCCGCAGGGATCAAATTGCCAATCGCCTCAACGCGATCCTGCGGCTGTCGCCGCATCGGGAGGCCGTGATTGGCGCCTTCATAGAGCAATTCGGCGAGCCGGTTAAGGTCCGAATGCCCACACAACTGCGGGTTTCTACAGCGGTCCGCATGACCCATGGACGGATTGCCGCGCAATTCGAACACATGCGCGGCCGCTGTCGCGGTCGAGCGAAACCGTGCCGCTCGATCCTCAGCTTGGCCGGACGGCGAGCCGCGACCTGAACCACAGCGCGATCGCCGGCAGGATCATCGCGACAGCCACATAGATCGCCGGCGCCCCGAAACGATCGACCACGGGCGCCGCGAGTGCCACCCCGAGTGACTGCCCGATGAAGAGCGCCAGCGCGAAGAGAGACACGCCGAGGCCGCGCGCTTCGGGCGCCATCTGCGTCGCGTTCGACTGCAACGTGTTGTGGATCATGTAGAAGCCGAGACCGAGGACGAACATGATGCCGGGCACCACCCAGGCGGTCGTCACGATCGCAAATGCGAAATACCCGATTGCGAGCAGAATACCGCCACCGAGCGCCAGCCCCCGCTCTCCGAGCCGCTGCAGAAAGCGCCGCGCATTGAGCGCATAGGAGAGGGCACCAAAGCCGAAGGCGGCCATCATCAGTCCGACGACTGCGAGGTCGACGCCGAGCCGATGGTGCAGATCGGCGCCGATGTATGCGAACGCCCCGTAGAATGCGAAGCCTTCGATCCCGACGCTGAGCAGCATGACCTGCACCCACGGCTGACGCAGCAGCCGCAGTGTGTCGGCTGCAACGTCCGATGGACTCGATTTCCGCGCCGATACGAGCGGCTGCACACCCGGGTGCGCGGCAAGTTCGATGAGCATGGCCACACCCGCCAACACGTGACAGACGCCCACCACGAGGAATACGGGCCGCCAACCGAGGAGATCGCCGAGCAGCCCTCCGACAGCCTGTCCGAGGACGATGCCGGCAATCTGAGCCGACAGGAACCGGGCCAGCACCGCCTGCCGGTTCGCGAAGTCGACGACATCGCCGATCCACGCGAACGCCAGCGGAATGGCGGCCGCCGCCATGGCGCCTGAAAGGAACCGCACCGCGACCAGCCCCTCGAGCGAAGTGGTCAGCATCGCGAGCGCCGTCGCGATCCCCGTCGCAATGGAGCACAGCCCCGCCACGCGATACTTGCCAAAGCGGTCCCCGACCGGGCCGAACACGAGTTGCAGCAGACCATATCCGACGGCGAACGCCGCAATCGTGGTCGAGGCGGAGCCGACCGTCACGGACAGGTCTCCGGCGATCATCGGCAACAGCGGATCGGAAACGCGCATGTTCACGGAACTGGAGAACGCCGCCATCGCGAGCAGGACCATCGCCCGGATCGGCACCGGCTTCGCGGGAACGGCGTCTGTGCCAGCGGTCACGTGCGCCGCCCGCAGGAGCTTTGCAAATGGCACGATGCGGGAGCGGCATCTTGAATCGGCACGATACGTCTGGCCTCGCAGGATCGGACGACACCTGTCCGTGGCGACGCGCGGACCACAACTAGAACGTCTCGGTTCGCGCGGGAGGTCAAGGCCCGAGCCCGACGCAGCGCCGGACCATCGGTCGCGGCCCGGCTTGATCCGCGTCACCGCGATGCGTGGCAAAAGCGCCGAGACTGAGGATCGCTGCTGGCAGTGCCGCCTGCGCGTCGAGGGAGCAGTCCAATGGCCGAAACCGCCCGAGACAGACCCATGACGGAAGCGGTTTGGCAGCGCGCCGAGTTGCTGGCCGCCATGCTGGACCGCCTGGAATGCCGCACGGTCGCGCTGCGCCTCGATCACGGCGACGCCTTCACCCGCGCCAGCCGCCGATGTCTCGCTTGCCCTTACCCGTCACGCTGCCGCCTGTGGCTCGATCAACGCGGCAGCGGCTACGCCAAGCCGCCAGCGTTCTGCGCCAACGTGGACTTCCTGGTCGCTGCCAGTGCAGATGCTCCCGAGTAGCCCGCGGCGCTCCGGCTCAGTGCGCTGCCATGTCTTTCCGCGCGGTCGCCCCTCAGCTCTCAGCCAGCGGTCCGAGTAACCCGAGTTCCATCGCCTTGATCTGGAGAGCCAGGTACTTCGAGTTGATGCGGCACTGGGAAAGGCCACCGGCGATGAACCAGACGCCCTGCTGCGGCGTACGCTTGAACATGTTGTTGAGTTCGCCATTCTCGCCGATGCCCCAGACGGGGCCGATACGCTCGGCCATCTCGTCTCCGAGCGCGCGCCGAACGAGTTCCCGTTGCGGAAAATACCCCGTCGCCAGCACCAGGACATCAGCCGGCACGGTCGTACCGTCCTTGAGTTGGACGCCGTCCGCCGCGAAGCGCTCGATGCGATCGAACTGCAGCAGTCCGATCTCGCCCTTGATCATGAGCGCCGAGCTGCCCGCATCGAGGTTGTAGCCACCCCCACGTCGGAAATACTTCATCTGGTGGCCGGCGCCGTCGTCGCCCATGTCGAACTTGAAGCCGATCTTCTGCAGGCCGTCGACGAGCTCGCGATCGAGCTCGAGCATGCGCTGCGCCACGATCTTGTAACCCTTGACCATCAGCGTCGGCGTTGCAGCCGAGACCACGAGATCGCAATCCTCGAGCGGCGGCCCTTCGTCCCAGATGGCTTCGTTGAGGCGCGCGCTCGGATCGATCGACACGACGGTGGTCGATCCGCGCTGGATGAGCGTGGTGTGCACGCCATGGCTGTGCAGGTCGAGCGCGATGTCGTTGGCACTGCTGCCCGTACCGAGGATCAGCGCCTTCTTGCCCGCCCAGCCGGCGCCGCTCGTGAACCCCTCGGAATGAATGACCTCGCCCTTGAAATCCTCGAGCCCGGCAAGATCGGGGACGTAGGGATAGCTGCTGACGCCGTTGGCGAAGACGAGATGTCTCGGTTTCAAGGCCCGGGTCGATCCGTCGGATTTCCTGACTACGGCCGTCCAGCGCTTCTCGTCCTCGTCCCAGGTTCCGCTGACGAATTCGGTATCCGTCCAGCAGTTGATCTCCATGGCGTCGGCATAAAACTCGAACCAGTTCCCGAGCATGTCTTTCGGGATGTACTTCGGGAACGTCGGCGGAAACTCCAGATACGGGAGATGATTGAGATGAATGGAGTTATGTAGCGCGAGGGAATGGTACCGCATGCGCCAGCTGTCGCCGATCCGCGGCCATTTCTCGACGACGAGCGTGTCGACGCCGAGCTGATTGAGCCGCGCAGCGATCGACAAGCCGGCCTGCGCGCCACCGATGACGAGGACGGCCGGGTCGCGATCGTCGTAGGCCTGCGCCTTTCGGCGCACGTCGGCCCAGTTGTCACCGCCGAAGTTGCGGGAATAGGCGGCCCCGCTCGGCCGGTTGGCGCCGACCGTTTCCGCGTGACCTCTGATCTCCTGCAGCGTCGTCGAGACGTGCCACGCTTTCACCTCACCGCCCCCCGTCGGCGGCGACAGCCTGACGATGCCCGCGCCACGACCGATGTCGGTCTCGAACTCGAAGATGGCCTCGATGCAATCGGTGCCGACGCGCCGCACCCGCCGCGGCGGCTTGCGCCCGGCCGGAAGATGAAAGCCGCGCGCCGCCACCCGGGCCTGCTCGTCGACGAGCCGCCCTGCGATGCTCGATGCCCCTTCGACCGCCTTGAAATGCCACGTGAACGCCAGAACGTCCCGCCAATGCGACTCGTCGACGAAGAGTCCAGCGAGCACCTTCGCATCGCGCGCGACCAGCGCCGCCTCGAAGCTCGAAAGCCATCCGAGCGCTGCCCGACGGATCGTCTGCTCTTGCTGCCAGAGCTGGAATGCTTGATCTACGTCGTTCATGAAAGGCCCTCCGTCACAGGCATCTGCCCCGGATCTGACGCCGATTAACGCGCACCTTTCTGATCATGTCCAGACAAACTCAGGCAAGAGGGCGAACGCTCCACCACCGTAGATCGCGGCGGCGTACACGTTGCCGCCAAGGGCAGCGGGCGATAGTCTCGCCCCGATGACGACGTCCCGAGAGGAACCGATTGGCGCGCCGCTTCCGGCACTGGAGCCTGACGGACCTGGGCATCGGTTCGTGCTCTACGGTGACGCGTGTTCCGGAGTTCCGGCCGGCCGCCACGAAACGACCTTCGCCGCGGTGAATGCGGTCGTCCGACGCCTCGTCCCTCCGCCGGAATTCATCGTCTTCACGGGCGACGAGATCGCCGGGCTCACCCCTGACAGGACCGAACTCGAAGCCCAGTGGCGGCACTGGCTCGACCACGAGATGGCGTGGCTCGATCGCTCGGTAACGCCCATGTGGCACGCGACCGGAAACCATACGACCTACGATGCAATGAGCGAGGCCGTCTTTCGCGACGTACTCGCCATGCCGGGGAACGGACCTCCGGGCCAGGACGGCCTCTCATACTGGGTCCGCCGCAGCGACCTGCTGCTCGTGGTCGTCCACACGCTATGGAGCGGCCTCGGCGGCGAGGGATTCGTCGAGACCGACTGGCTCGACCGCGTCCTCGTGACCAACGCGGACTGCCGGCACAAGCTCGTCGTCGGCCATCATCCCGTCTATCCGGTGAACGGCTACTCGGGTCCCTGTCAGCGCGAGATCGATGCCGCTCTCGGAGCGAAGTTCTGGCAGGTACTCGTCCGGCATCGCGTTACGGCCTACGTCTGCAGCCATATCCTCGCCTTCGACGTGCAGGTCCACGCCGGTGTGCTGCAAATCTGCACGGCCGGGGCAGGCACCGCCCACCGCATGCCGGACGACGTCGAGTACCTGCATTGCGTGCAGATGGCACTCGACAGACACGGCTTGCGCTTTCAGGTGCTCGATACCAACGGCGCAGCTCGCGAGACACTCGATTGGCCGACAACGGGCTGGCCAGTTGCAGACGCCCGCGCCCTCGGGCCGGGATCGCACGCACCGGCCATCGCCCTGCCGCCGCCGTCAGGCCGGCTGCACCTCACATTGACCGGGACGACGGCGCACGACACCGACGCCAGCGCCGAGACACTGTTCTGCGGCAGCCGGACGGGCGCGCTGCCGCCCCTCTGGATCGGGCTCCGGGGGCCTCGACGCCGCCTGACGGCGATCGTCCATCATGCGCCGGCACGGAGCCCGCATTACTGGCTGGGACCGGAACTGACGCCCGGCGAGCATTTCAGCCTGGAGCTGTTGCTCCATTGGGATATGGGGCCCGGCGGCCTCCTCTATCGGACCGACACGGAACAGCCCTGGACGTCGATGTCGGCAGCCTCGCCGTGGGGCCTCGAACGAATGGCCACCATCGATCGCTGGCATATCGGTCGCACGGGCACTCCGGGCGATCCACGTCCGTTCAGAGGCGACGGCCTCGAAGCCACGATAGGTTGGTAGGCATTCGCCGCCCGATACGACCGCCCGCCCATCGCCACCCCTCACGCCGCGCCGCCAGACCCATCGTCCGCACCAAGCCCGAGCGCGTGCGCCACCCGAGTGATGAGCGCCTCGTCAGGCTCCAGCCCCGCGGCCTCGACGGCCTTCAGATAATCCCGCGCAAGCGCACCCGTAAGCTGACCGAACGCCTCGCGATTGCGCTCCGCGAACGGGAACATCATCGACAGCCCCTCGTGTGTCGCCTGCGCGGCGTCCGCGAACCGCTCGAGGCCGGTCAGCACCTTCGAAAGCGCCCCGAGGCTCATGGCCAGGTTCGGCGTGAAGGCGTCGGGGCGGGCGGCGGCGAGGCCCCGGCGGATCACGACGGCCTCCTCGGCCACGGCCAGCGCGTCCTCGCGCCGGCCGAGGTCCGACAGGCAGCTGGCCACGTTGTTCAGGCTCATGGCGAGGTCGGGCGTGAAGGCGTCGGGGCGGGCGGCGGCGAGGCCCCGGTAGAGGTCCACGGCCTCTTGCGCCGCGGCCAGCGCGTCCTCCCGCCGGCCGAGGGCCGACAGGATGTTGGCGAGATTGTTCAGGCTCCCGGCGAGGTCGGGCGTGAAGGCGTCGGGGCGGGCGGCGGCGAGGCCCCGGTAGAGGCCCGCGGCCTCTTGCGCCGCGGCCAGCGCGTCCTCCCGCCGGCCGAGGGCCGACAGCCGGTTGGCCAGGTTGTTCAGGCTCATGGCGAGGTCGGGCGTGAAGACGTCGGGGCGGGCGGCGGCGAGGCCCCGGCGGATCGCGACGGCCTCTTGCGCCGCGGCCAGGGCGTCCTCCCGCCGGCCGAGGGCCGACAGCATGCTGCCGAGGTTGTTCAGGCTCGCGGCGAGTTTGGGCGCGAAGTCATTGGGGCGGGCAGCGGCGAGGCCCCGGTAGAGGCTCGCGGCCTCCTCGGCCGCGGCCAGCGAAGCCTCGCGCCGGCCGAGGGCCAAAAGCGTGTTCGCGAGGTTGTTCAAGCTCATGGCGAGGGCAGGTGCGAAGGCGTCGGGGCGGGCAGCGGCGAGGCCCCGGCGGATCGCGACGGCCTCCTCGGCCGCGGCCAGCGCGGCCTCGCGCCGGCCGAGCCCGCTCTCCCGCACGGCTAGATTGTTCAGGGCACCAGCAAGCTGCGCTTGCTTCATCAGCAGGCCAGCATTCTCATCATCCGTGGCAATCTCGCCCGCTGCCGCTGTGTCGTTGCGCGCATCGCCGACCCTCCGTTCCGTGAGGGCCAGCGCGGCCGAGCGCAGCGCGACCGTGTGCTCCGGCATCGCCGCCCCGAGTGCCGCGACCACCGCCTCGTCCACGTTCGGCAAGGCAGCCGCCATGACCGCATCGAGACGGCCGCCCGGCTCGTCGATGGCGGCCTTGACGAGCACGGGCGCCAGCATCTCGCCGTAGCCGGAAACAAGCCGCCGCAGAATATCCTCCGCCAGCGCCGCCAGCTCGCCATGGTCGGGTTTCGTCGCACGGTTCAGCACCGAGAGGATCGACGCCCAGCGCACGTCCTCGCCGTCCGACCAGTCGAGGCAGGCGACGACGAGATCGAACAGCGATTGGCTCGTCACCTCCGACGCGCACTCGGTCAGCAGCAGGTGCTCGCCGATGAGGTCCGGCTCGACCTGACCGAGCCCGGCCGAGCCGTTGCCGTAGAGCGTGTGCAGCCGTGAAAAGAGACCGGCCACGTCGGGCGGCCCCTTGCGGTGGGCGCGATAGCGCGGATCGTCGAGCAGCAGCGTCTCGGCCTGCTGGCGCGTCTTGGTGCCACCGACGAGGGTCACCTGGCTCGCGGCCCGGCGGACGGCGGCGCGATCGTCGTTCGGCGCCGCGTCGGGCGGCAGCACCTTGCTCCAGTGTTCGAGCTCGAGGTCCACGATCCGCCCAAGAAGTTCGGTCATGCTCTTCGGATCGTCACCGATATGTGCACGGGCGACGTGCAGCAGCGCCTCCATCTGGATAGCGAGCGGCCGATTGTAGTCGTCCCGGCCGGTGAGACGCGCACGCTCTGCGGCCCCGACCGGCGGAGGTTCCTCTCCACGCCTTCGGGCGAACGCGGCGACGCTCGTCTCGAACAGGGTCACGCGCTCGTCGAGCGTCAGCAGTCGTGGCAGCCGAAGCTCGAGCGGCGTGCCCCACTCGTCCTGGAACAGCGACGCCACATCGGCACCATCCGGCGACTGGCGGAGCTTCTGCCACCAGTCGCCCAGCTCGCGTGTCAGCAGGATCAGCACCCGCGGCCGCTCCGGCTGCTTCGCGGCGTTTAGTATCCGGGTGGCGATGCGCTTGAGTTCGTCCTGCCGCCCCTCCGCATAGTCGATGATGAGGCAGAGACCGTCGTCGTGTCCGGACTCGATCAGATGATCGAGCGCCTTGAGCCGCAGGTTCGCCTGCTGCGCCGCTTCTGGGTCGTTCGGGCTGACCACCGGCGCGGCACCGAGAAAGCCGGCTGTCCATCCGCGCGCCCGCAATGCCGCCGCAACCTCGATCGCAAGCCGCGTCTTGCCAAGCCCCGCGGGCCCGTAGAGCAGTCGCCCGGAGGCGGGCTCGCGGCGCGCCCCCTCGCTCTCGCCGAGAACCCAGCGCACGAGACCGTCCCGCGTCTGATGCACATCGAGGAAGTCGACGATGCCGTACTTCGCCTGCAGAAGCCGCGTCGGTGCCGGAACCCTGGCCGTCAGGGCCTCCTGCTTGCTGTCGACGAGCGGCGTGTATCGGTAATCCTCATCATAAAGCTGCTGCATCGACAGCGCTTCGGGAAGCCGCGCACCGCTGAGCACTGTGAGCACGTCGCGCAGGATCTTCGGGTGGTCGAGCGGCCGATGCCGGTGCGCCTGCTGGAACTGGATCGGCAGGTCGTCGCGGGAGACATCCTTCGGCAGCACGTGGACGATCTTGTCGTGCCGGGCGGCGTAGTCGGCCTCGTACTTCACCCACTTGGAGACGGTCGCCTCGGCCGTCCAGACGACGACCACTACACGGGCGTTGATCAGCTCCACATGCAGCTGATCGCGGAAGTCACCGCGCGCCTGCAACGCCTCGTCCCACCAGACGTCGAGCTTCTGCGCCCGCAGATAGGTGGCGAGCTGCTCCGTCAGGTCGCGGTGCTTCGAAGAATACGAAATGAAAACATGCGCCATCGAAATCCCCCGGGCCGCCCCGCCAGTCCCCCGCGATCGGCCGCCGCATGACATTAGCCGGCGTGACATGGGCGGCAAGGTCCGCGTGCCGATCGGCCACGGCTCCTGACGAACACGCACGACCGTCGACGGACGGCCTTGCTCACGCACCGTCTGACGCTAAGCTGTCAGGCAGATGATCGATCGTTTGCGTCGCGGCAGGCCCCGGGGGACGGCGGGCCCGCCGCGCGGGGGAATTCCGTGGCGGACGCCAAGCACGTTTTCATCAGTTATTGCTCGACCGACCGAGAGCGGGGCATGGCGCTGAAAGCCTGGCTCGAGGCCGAAAGCCATACCGTTCGGATCGATCAGCAAGGCCTCCGGGACGGCGAGGCTCGTCACCAGGACATCGCGGAAGCGATCCTCGACGCATACGCTGCCGTCGCCATCCACCGCCGCCTCGGCGAAGCCAGCCCCGCCCGCTTCGAACCCGACCCAGATCTCTTGCAACGCGCCGCCGCCGCAATCGCGCGTGCCACCTCCGACGACACACAGGGCGCCACCCCATGACCACACCCACGCCGGCGCCACCTCCCCAACGCAGCAAGGCCTCGGAGATGCTCGGCGCGCGGCGCATCGGGCGGCGGCTGACGGCGCCCGGGCCGAAGCGCATTCTCGCCATCGACGGCGGCGGCACGCGCGGCATCGTCGCCATCCGCTTCCTCGCCGAGATCGAGCGCACCTTGCAGAAGAAGCTCGACCGCGGCGACGACTTCGTGCTCTCGGACTACTTCGATCTCGTCGGCGGCACGTCGGTCGGCGCGCTGATCGCGACGCTGGTGGCGCTCGGTTGGCGCGTGGACCGGATCGAGAAGGAATTCACGACCTTCGCGCGCGACATCTTCCGCTCGCACACGCGCAGTTTCGCCGGCCGCATCGAATCCCTGACCGGCCACAGCGCCCAATGGCTGGTGAAGTGGCGGGACTCCGCGCGGCTGCTGAGGTCGCGCGCCAGGTTCGACGAACGGGCCCTCGTCGCACGCATCGGAAAGATCGTCGACACCGAGCCCATGGCCAGCGACCGGTTGCAGACGGGCCTTGCCGTCGTCTGCAAGCGCGGCGATACCAACAGCGTCTGGATCATGACGAACAATCCGAACGCGAAGTATTTCAACGATACGGAAAGGGCGGACGACAAGGGTGTCATCCGCACCACCATCGGCAACGGTCACTACGTACTCGCCGACGTGCTCCGCGCCTCGACGGCCGCGCCGACTATCTTCAAGCCGGTCGAGATCAAGATCCACGACGCAGACGGCCATAAGGTGGTACCGACAGCGCCTGCCAGCTTCATCGATGGTGGCGTCTCGCCCCACAACAGCCCGGCGCTGCAGATGTTCCTGATGGCCGCGCTCCGGGAATACAACATGGGCGGCCCCGGCCAGGCATGGCCGGTCGATCCCAAGGAGCTGCTGCTGGTGTCGGTCGGCACCGGCCGATTCGATCATCCGGTGACGGGCCGCCATCTGGCGCGGCGCGCCGTGACCGCGCTCGAAGGCATGATCAAGGACAACGAGCAGTTGGGCCTCGCGCTGCTGCAGTCGATGTCCGAGCCACGTCTCGCATGGAAAGTCGATAGCGAGTTGAGCACGCTCGCAGGCAGCACCCTCGGTGGTCGGGAAAAGCTCTCGTTCCAACGATACGACCTGCCACTCGAACAGGATTGGTTGGAGAAGGGCGACAAGAACAAGGGCATCGCGCAGGGCCTTCACGCCCGCCTCGCCTGTTTGCGCTACCCTGGCTCCTTCGCGAATGACCTGCCCCTCCTCAAGCAATTGGACGCTCCCGAAATGATCGACCTCCTGGGCGGACTCGCCGCGGCCGCGGCGCGCGACCAGGTGGACGCCGGCGATTTTCCGGGCGACTTCGACAGTGTGTGGACCGATCCCGAACCTTATCCGGCGCTCCCAACGGCACGACGCGGGAAGGCGGCCCCATGACGACGCACGCAACGTGGATGTGGCAGATGAGCGAGCACGACACGCGCGGCCGCGACACCTCGACCCTGGCGGCGATGCACGCTCTGGAGCAGGCCTGCAAGGCGAGCGGGAACAACTGGCGTCCCTCGGCCATCGCCGGAAAGCTCTCCGAGGCCAAGAATGCCGGGTCGCTCGTCAGGCTTCTCGAGGATGGGAAGCTTCGGGAGTTCGAGCTCGAACAAGACCTGGAGAGCCGCACAGCCGACCGCCAGCGTGCGCGCTTCAACCTTTGGCTGTTCCTCGCCGTGGTCGCGTCGGCAGGCGCGGCGGCCGCCGGTGGCCTGATGCTCTGGAAAGGTGTCACGTGGGACAAGGGGGCCCTGGGCCCCGTCTACGCCGGCGCACAACTGGCGCTTGTGGCGGTCGCGTGGCTCTTCTGGTTGCTCTTGTGGCGGCTGCAGCCGTACCATCACTGGCTAGTGGCTCGTGGCCGGGCGGAGGAATTGCGGCAGGAGATCTTCTCGCACGTCCTGAACGAGGCCAACCGTGCCTCCCGCACCGAGACGACGGAAAAGGACAAGCCGTCCGTGCGCCAGTTCGCCTTGGAGTACCTCCGCGTCTGCCTGCTCGACCATCAGATCGGATGGTTCCGCAACAAGTCGAAGATCGCGCGTTCGCAAGGGGTCTTGCTCGGCATCCTCCGAGTCGCGGGGCTGGCGCTCCTGATGCTGGCCATGGCCATGAGCTCGGTTGGCGGCCTCACGCGGTTTCAAGTCGTCGCGATAGATATCGCGGTGTTGCCTCCTTTTGCGAGGTGGATCGCCGCGCGGCTGCAGTCATGGTTCGCCGACTCCACCCTGACAGTCCTGGTCAGCATTCTCGGAACGTCGGCGATGACGGCCGCCCAGACCGCGGACTCCGCACTCCTCTCGGGTCGCAATCGCGCCCGCTATCGCGAGATGGCGAACTCGCTCGAGAAGCTTCGCACGGCGCACATGGCCAAGGCCCAGACGGCAGCGGCCAGGCCCGCACCCGACGGCACCATGGATGACGCCATGATGTTCGAAACACGCCTCCGCGAAGTGCTCGCCATCGAGCAGGCCGAATGGAGAGCCGTCGTCGAGAACAACTCTCGGTACGTCAGCACGGTCCCTCGACAGCTCAACGGCGGCTAAGCCTCGGTGTCACGATCAGGGGCCGGGAAGCCCGCATCGTTTGCGTGAAGCTCGACGGGAGACCGATCGCTCGCTGCATTGATCCAGATGACCCTGCGGCCTTGCTCGAGGGCAAGCTGGATGACCTCCGTCGTCCCGCCGCGGCCAGCTGCCGGCTTGCCGTCCCAGACCGTGACCAGCACGTCGCACATCCCCACCATGACGCGAGAGAGAGCGTCGTAGGCGCCTTTCGTGTCGGCGAGCGACCCGGGCAGCACCTGTACCGTTGCGGCGCGCGCGAGGAGAACCTGAAACGCAGTCATTGCGGCGCTGTCCTGGAACGTCCGGACGTAGTCTGCAACGGGCATGGGGAACAGCGCGTGCAGAGCAAATCCGGCACCGAGCGCGGCTTCCGCAAACAGGCGATCGGACCCTTCGGCCAGCGCCGAGATCGCGACCGGCGCGCTCTCCGGGCCGTTGCCGGTGGCCTGCATTTTGAGGTCCGCGCACACCTCGGCAAGGCGAGCGGTCACCCGCTCGTTGCCGATGGGCAAGCGGTTGGGTCGGTGTCCGGTGAAGCCGATGCGCATCGTCGCGCCCTCCATGCAGCCGGAGCCTATCACACGCGGTCGTGCATCGTACCTGGCCGCAGTCGCCCACCCCTCACGCAGCGCACTCCGATCCGAACCGGATCACGCCGGCCATCAGCAGCGCCTCGACGAACGCCTCGTCGGGCTCCATGCCCGCGGCCCGAACCGCGAAAGCGCCCCGAGGCTCATGGCGAGGTCGGGTATGAAGGCGGCGGGGCGCGCTAATGCCGGGCCCCGGTGGAGGCCCAGGGCCTCCTCGGCCGCGGCGGTCGCCAGACTGCTCGCGAAGGCCTGAGCGACACCCGAGCCGCAGGGCGGCGCATTGACCAGACCAACCGAAGCGGCGGACCAGCGAGCGTCCACCGCTGCTCATGACAATCGCCCGGAACCAGCCGAGACGCCTTGCCGATCCTGCCGCCATAGACTGTCCGACGGCCCCGTTCCAGCCGGTTTCCCGGCGTATCGGTCGGTTGGCGGAGGCGCCGGCCGCAGCTATGGTCTCGGCACCCTGTCGCCCTGTCATTGTCGCACAAAGATTTTCGAGCACCATGCCCCAGCTGACGCTTTTCCTCTCGACCGTCACCAAGGATTTCGACGCCACCGTTCGGGATTATTGCAGCAGCGAAATCGCGAGCAGCAAGGTCGCCATAAAAACTCAGGAAATCCTGAAAAGCAGCGGCGAGACCACGCGCACGCTCGCCGACACCGTCGAGCAGACCGACGCCGTCATGCATCTGATCGGGGCGGAGCCAGGGGCCTTTGTGCCAAACGAGGGCATCGAGGCCGTCTTCACCAAGCATCCCGACCTACCCACGCTGGCGCCGTGGCTCGCCGAACTTCTAAAGGCCCCCGACGCCGCGATCACCTACACGCAACTCGAGGCCTATCTCGCGCTGTTCTACAAGAAGCAGGTCATTTGCTTTGCCCCGAAGAGCTTCCTTGACGCGGTCCGGAAGGACGAGGGCGATCCGAGCCAGCGCGCCCATCTGGCCCGTCTGCGCGCGCGCAACATGTGCCCTTCGAGCTTCGAGACGACCGACCAGCTCCTGGCGCAGCTGGCCGTGCGCACGTTGCAGCTGTTCACGGGCGCCGGCCTGCCAGTGCCGCGCGCCATCGACCTCTCCAAGCTGCCGGAGACCTACGCCCGCCACCTCTACGGCCGCGACCGCGAGATGGCCGACCTCGAGACCGCCTGGAATGGCGGCAGGACGCGCATCTTCGCCCTCGACGCCATGGGCGGGGCCGGTAAGACCGCGCTCACCTATCACTTCGTGCAACGGCTGAAAGACCGCGACTGGGGCGGCGCGGAGCGCGTCTACGCCTGGAGCTTCTACTCTCAAGGCTCCAACGAGGACCGGCAGACCTCCGCCGACGAGTTCTTTGCCGCAGCCTTCCGCTTTTTTTCCGGCGGCACCGAGGGACCGCCGAAGGAGGCGCGTGAGAAGGGCGAGCGGCTGGCCGCCCTCGTCAAGGCGCATCGCACGCTCCTCATCCTCGACGGCCTCGAGCCGCTGCAATACGCGGCGGGCTCGCGCGGCGGCGATCCGAAGAAGAACACCACCCAGGTCGGCGGCATCAAGGACCCGGGCATCAAGGCGCTGATCGAGATCCTGGCGGATGCCGAGCGCGGCCTCGTCATCATCACCACCCGCATCGAGCTGGCTGAGCTGAAAGCCAACCCGTCCGTCGTCTTCGAGGCGCTGGAGGCGCTGCCGCTGCTCGACGGCATCGCGCTGATCCGCGATCTCGGCGTCGAGCCCGCCTATCCGCCCGCAAGTTTCAAACTCGCCCCGCGCGATGCCGTGGCCGCGCTCCTGAAACCCGACGGCACGACCGTGACGCCGCCCGCCGACTACGACCCGCCGGCGGGCGACGACCGCGCGCCCATGCCGGCCCAGGTCTCGCGCGATCTGGCCGAGGCCGTCGCCGAGCTGAAAGGCCACGCCCTCGCCCTGACCTTGGTCGGCAACTATCTGGCGACCCACAAGGGCGGCGACATCCGCGAGTTGCACGACCTGCCGTCGCTCGCCGAGATGGACCCGGAGGACAAGACCCGCAGCCCCTATCGCGTGATGCGCGCGATCGAGATCGCGTTGGTCCGCCGCATCGCCGAGGACGACCCGAAGCTCGAGAATCCGGCGGGTACGGCGGCAGGGCGGCAGCTGGCGCTCCTCTTCTTCCTCGGCTTTTTCGACCGGCCGATCGAGCGGACGCTCCTCGACGTGGTGTTTGAAGGGAAGGGCGCCCCGGAGCCGGAGGCGGGCGACCTCGCCAAAGCCGCCAAGGACGACCTAGATCTCTACGAAAAGCTGGAGGCCCTGGCGGCGCGCGAGCGGACGGAGGAGCTGCCATCCGCCGGGCGCCAGCGCATCGAACGGGAGCGGGCGGAGATCAAGGCGGCACTGGCGGAGATCTACGAAGCCCGCCATCGCGTCGTCGTGCGCCGGCTGTTCGCCGGCATGGCCGCGTGGCTCTGCGAGACGAAGATCACCGACGCGCTGTCGCAACTGGCCAAGCAGGGTCTCGTCGCGCGGCCGACCAAGGGCGAGGCGTGGACGAGCGCGCCGATCGACTGTCACCCCCTCGTGCGCGAGTATTTCGGCGCGCGCCTCGGCGGCGATTTCAGCGGCAAGGGCGCGCTGGATCTCGCAACCTTCCAGGCCGGCCACGGGCGGCTCTACGACTGGTATCGGTACGACGGCCTGCCGGAGGAATTTCGGACGTCCGAGGCCTACGCATTGCTAGCCTATAAGTCGTCCTTTCCTGACGGCGACCTTGAAGGGCGTGCCGACCAAGCCGCAGCAGGAGCGCTTACTCCAGAGAGTGCCCCCACGTTGCCGCCGACTTTCTGGACGAGTGATCCAGAAAGGATGCGCGCCGCCGCCCGGCTGATCGACGGGCCGCAGTGGCAGGACGCCCTCACCGCCTTCCGGCCCGAGGGCGAGGCGGGGATGACGCCGCTGTTCTCGGCAATCGCCCACGGCTGCAAAGCCGGCCGGCAGGCGGAGGCGTGGGCGGAGGTCTACCGCCCCCGCATCACGCGCGGCAACGAGGGCTTTGCGTCCAAAAAGCTCGGCCTCTACGGGCAGGAGCTGGCCGCCATCGCCGCGTTCTTCGACGAAGCGTTTACCATACGCTCGAACCAACTCACGCCGGGAGACCGGGCGCTGGCGCTCAACTCGGCGGCGTTCCGGTTGCGCGCGCTCGGCCGGCTCGAGGACGCGGCAGCGCCGATGCGTGCCGCTATCGAAGGGTCGGTGGCAATCGGTGATTGGGTGGGAGCAGCCACCGATGCCGGCAACCTCACCGAGCTGCTTCTGACCTTGGGCCGCGTCGAAGAGGCCGTGATGGCGGGCGGCCAAGCGCAAGCCTACGCCGACCGTTCGGGCGATGCGTTCATGCGTATGCTGGCGCGCGCCAGCAACCACGCCCTAGCCCTGCTGGCAGCCGGGGATCTCGCGACCGCCGAGGCCCTGTTCCGCGCCGCAGAAGTGCTACAGAAGGCCAACCAGCCCGAAATACCGCAGCTCTACTCTACGGCCGGCGCCCACTATGCCGACTTACTTATCGCTCGTGGCCGCGCCGCGGAAGCGGGGGAGCGGGCGGCCAGAAACCTGCCAATGGCACGGCGGCGTGAACTCCTCCTCGACATTGCCCTCGACACCCTCACCCAGGCCCGCACCGAGTTGGCAGCGGCTGGGGCGAGTGCCCACCCAGCCTCAAGTTCCGCGTCCCCAGCCAAAGCGCGACAGCGCGCAGAGCCGGGGCCTTTACCCCTTTCGGCGGAAAAGACCCCGGATCTGCGCGGCCCGGCCTCCCCGCCGGTCCGCTCGTCCGGGGAAGCAACTGAGGCAAGTGGAGCGGCTGCCGCAGCGACTGCTGTCACCCCCCTCACCGCCGCCGCGCTGGCCGCCCTGCGCCGCGCCAACCAGGAGCAATTCCTCCCGAGCGGCCTGCTCGCCCACGCCGAGGCCCTGTGGCGGTCGGGGAAGCTCGACGAGGCCGGCCGCTATCTGAAGGAACTCGACACCATCGCCACGCGCGGGCCGATGCCGCTGTTCGCGGCCGAGGCGCGGATGCTGGCGGCTCGCATGGCACTGTCGGGCGGGCGGGTGGCTCAGGCCCGCAAACGTTACGGCGAGGCCGCCGCACTGATCGCCAGGCACGCCTGGGCCCGCGCCCTGCCGGAGCTGGCCGTCCTCGACGCCGAGATCGCTATCGCCGACGACTCTCCCGATGCCGCTGACAAACTCACCGCCGCCGTCATCGCCGTGCGCGGCACACCGCCCCGCCCTGTCGGCGGCACCGGCGTGCCGGAGGTCGACGACGCGGGCCTGATGATCGACGGCGGCTGGTGGGGTCTGCTGCCACGCCTCCTGCCTCTACTTCCCGAAGCCGACCCACGCCGCGCCGAGCTCTTGGCTGCAGAAGCCGCCTATAATGCCGAGCGCGATGCGTGGCTTGCCAAGCAGGAGGCGGAGCTCGCCGCCGAATGGGCCGCCGAGGACGCCGCGCTGGCCGATCCGGAGTTCCGGGCGGAGCTGAGCTCCGCGCTTGTCGGCGCTGGCTACAAGCCACTCGATGAAACACCGGTCAGCGAGCAGCGGAACGATGCCCGCCAGTTTCTGAAGATAAAGCGCGACGCCGAAGCCAAGGCCCGCGGCCATATCGAGGCCGACGACGTGCCGGACGCCGACGTCGACGCCGCCCTTGCCGACCCTCAGATGCGCGAGGCCATGACGGCCCTCCTGAAGCACAGCGACATCGACCAGCCCCTCGACGCCCTCCCCCGCGCGACCATCAAGGCCGTCATCGCCGCCTTGCACAACATGGCCAAGGATCGCGAGCAGCAGCAAGCCACCGCGCCCGAACCGACGCCCGAACCCGAACCGACGCCGCGCACGAGCTGGCTGGAACGCATCAACCCGTTCAGGCGCAAGCATAGAGGCAAGCCCCCCGGGCACCCCCGAACCAAGGCTCAGCCGGTCCGCATCGCAACAAACGATCCGTGAGTGGCGATTGGGCACGTCATGCCCGTCGCCGCCATCGTGAGACGGCCGAAGACTGAAAATATTCAAAAAAAATCAATGAATTCTGGCGGAGACGAGAGGATTCGAACCTCCGGAACCAGTTTCCCAGTTCAACGATTTAGCAAACCGCCGCCTTAAGCCACTCGGCCACGTCTCCGCACGAAGCACCCGTATAGGGCCCGGTCGCTTCGATTTCAACCACTCGTCTGCCGGCGCGCCCAGTCACCCGGACGCGCCCCTTCACAGAGAGCCGCCTTACGGCTTGGCCGTCGTGGGGAGCAGCCCGCGCTCCCCGAGCACCGCCTCGGCGACCTTGAAAGCCTCGATCGTGGCCGGAATTCCGCAGTAGGCGACCGTCTGATAGAGAACCTCTTGGATTTCCTCCACCGTGCAGCCGTTGTTGATCGCCGAATTGACGTGAAGCCGCAGCTCCTCCGGCTTCCCGAGCGCCGTCAGCATCGCCATGCACAGCATGCTCCGCGTTTTCCGCTCGAGCCCCGGCCGCGACCAGATATCCCCGAACGCATAGGTCTCGGAGAACTGCCGCAACGGCCGGTTGAAGTCGTTCGTCGAGGCATCCCGCCGCGCCAGATACTCCGCCCCGATCACCTCGCCGAGAACGGCGCGGCCCTTCGCTCTCTGGTCTTCGATATCCATGTCGGCTCTCTCCCGTCCTCGACCGCCAATCGTGATACCACCCCTGCCGTCAGGAGGTTCGCCGCTTCTCGACCAGCACGCCAGCCGCCGCGAGACGGTCCATGGCCTCCTCGTCGAAGCCATGCTCCTTGAGCACCTCCCGCGCATGCTCGGAGAACTTGGGCGGCGTGCTCTTCAGCCCACCCGGCGTGCGCGACAGCCGGACAGGTGTGCCGGTCCCCTTGTACCAGTCCTTCTCGTAGATGATGCCGCGCGCCTTGGTGTGCTCGCTCTCGAGCACCTGCTGCGTGTTGAGCACCGGCCCACACGGCAAACCCGACGACAGGAGCTCGAGCGCGAACGTCATGCCGTCCACTTCGGCGAGCTTCGCCGTGATGATCTCGTTGAGCGCGTCGCGATTCTTTTGCCGGTCTCCGTTGGTCTTGAAGCGCGGATCGTCGGCGAGCTCCGGTCGGCCGAGCACGTCGCACACCTTCTTGAACGCCCGGTTGTTCCCGGCCCCGATCATGATGGGCACCGTCCGCGTCGGATACATGCCGTAGGGCACCAGGTTCGAATGCTGGTTGCCCGTGAGCTGCGGCACCTTTCCCGAGAGGAAGTAGTTCGGGAAATGCGGATGCATCAGCGACATCGCCGCGTCGTAGAGCGTGACCTCGATCGCCTGCCCCTGCCCGGTCTTGGTCCGGTCGTGCATGGCGAGCAGGATACCGATCACGCAGTAGAGGCCCATCGAGATGTCGACCACGGGCAGCCCGAGGCGCATCGGCCCCGACTCCTGCGAGCCGTTGACGCTGTAGTGCCCCGCCATCGCCCCGACGATGCCGTCATAGCCCGGGAAACCGCCGAGCGGCCCGTCGTTTCCGAACCCCGAGATCTTGCAATAGATAAGCTTCGGGAATTTCTCCTTCAGCGTGTCGTAGCCGATCCCCCAGGCTTCCATGGAGCCGGGCTTGAAATTCTCGATCAGCACGTCTGCGCCGGCGAGCAGCTTGAGCAGCACCTGCCGCCCTTCCTCCTTGCCGAGATCGAGGCCGACCGAGCGCTTGTTCCGATTGATGCCGACGAAGTAGGCGGCATCGTCCTCGTGGAACGGAGGCCCCCAGTCGCGCACCTCGTCGCCCTGCGGCGGTTCGAGCTTGATGACGTCGGCCCCATGGTCGGCGAGAAGCTGTGTCCCGAACGGGCCGCCGAGCACGCGCGTGAGGTCGATGACCTTGACGCCCTGGAGGGCACCGTGGCCGCCTCCGGCATTCGCCGCGCCACCCGCTTCGTGGCTGTCCTTTGCCATCGCTTTTCGCTCCCGATTGAGTTTGTTGTGTCAATTCGGTGCCACAAGCGGTCACGCGAGGCAACCGCGTGCTCTCGATGCTCCGCGCCCATCAGGCAACGACGGGCATGGTGAAGGTTGAAAACCGTCGTATGCTGGCGACATCGCCAATTCGGGAGCAGATCAGATGCCCTTCACAACCAAGTATGTTTTCATGGTCAGCATGGACGTCGAGCCCGGAAAAGAGGCTCTGTTCAACGAGGTCTATGACACCGAGCACGTGCCGCTGATCCTGAAGGTTCCGGGCGTCCGGGCGGCGACGCGCATGGCCGGCGAACCATTCACCATGAATCTGGGCGGCCAGCGTCTCGAGAAGGCGCACGACGGCCCGAAGTACACCGCCATCTACGAGATCGACAGCCCCGGCGTTCTCCTGTCGCAGGAATGGGCAGCAGCCGCGGAGGCCGGGCGCTGGCCGGGCGAGGTCCGTCCGTTCACCAAGAACCGCCGGCACGTGATCTGCAAGATCATCTGAACCGAATGACAGGTCAGCGTTCGCCGCGACGCCGAAGCGTGGTCCGCGTCGGGGTGAAGTCTTTGTGATCGTCGACCCGGCGCGCTTAATCCGACGGCCCTTCTGGGGTATCGTTGCCGGGCACGGGGTGAAAGAGAAGGGCGGATCGATGCGGCGGCTGAAGGCGGGAATGATCACGGTGGCGCTGGCGGGTGCCGCTTTCACCGCATACGTCAGCAACGCGGGAGTTCGCGACTGGGTTGCCGGTGTGACCGGGACCACCAAGCCCAAGGCCAAGGCGAAATCGATCCCCCCGGCACCGGTCCGGACAGCGGCTGTTTCCCGGCAGGATGTCCCGATCATTCTCGAAGGCGTCGGCAACGTTCAGGCCCGCTCGACGATAGCGATCAAGGCTCGCATCGACGGGCAGCTGATGGAGGCGGCGGTCGCGGAGGGCCAGCCGATCGCCAAGGGTGATCTGCTGTTCAAGCTCGACGCCCGTCCCTACGAGGCCCAGCTCCGCCAGGCCGAAGCCAACGTCGCCCGCGACAAGGCAAATCTCGAGAAGGCGATCGCCGACGCCGCGCGCGCCGAAAGCCTGTCCCAGAAAGGCATCTCTCCGAAAACCAGGCTCGAGGAAGCCGAAACGTCGGTCTCGGCATTGCGCGCAGCCGTCCGGGCCTCCGAGGCAACCGTCGAGATTGCCCGCCTCAATCTCGAATACGCGACCATTCGCGCGCCGATCAAGGGCCGCGTCGGCGCCATCCTCATCGCGCCAGGCAACATGGTGAAGGCCAACGACACGCAGCCCATCCTGATGCTGACCGAGATCAGTCCGATAAACGTGTCATTCGCGCTCCCCGAGCAGCACGTCGGCGAATTGCGTAGCCGCCTCGCCTCGAAGGACCCCCTCGTCGTCGAGGCGACGGTGCAGGGGGACGACGGCACGACCGAAAAGGGCGAGCTCTTCTTCATCAACAACGCCATCGACATGAGCACCGGCACCATCCAGGTGATGGCCCGCTTTGCCAATGTCCAGGAGCGGCTGATCCCCGGCCAGTTCGTTCGCGCGCGGGTCCGCATGACGACCTTGCCGAACGCGGTCGTCGCACCGTCGAAGGCGATCCAGATCAATCAGCGCGGTCATTATGCGTGGATCGTGAAGCCGGACAACGCCGCCGAACTGCGGCAGGTGACGATTGGTCCGGAGGTGAGCGGCATGACCGTGGTCAGCCGCGGCCTCGAAGACGGTGAGCGCGTGGTGACGGACGGCCAGCTTCGTCTGTTCCCGGGATCAAAGGTCAACGTCATCGACGACGCGCGAATTGGCGCCAAGGCCAAGGAGCCGTCATGAGCCCAGCAGAGACCTGCATCCGCCGGCCGGTGATGACCACGCTGGTCATGGCGGCCATCATGCTGTTCGGCATGATCGCGTACCGCCTTTTGCCGGTCGCGGAGTTGCCGAGCGTCGACTTCCCGACGATCGAGATCTCGGCATCTCTGCCCGGCGCTAATCCCGAGACCATGGCGTCCGCCGTCGCGACCCCCATCGAGAACCAGCTTTCGCGGATCGCCGGCATCAAGGCGATGTCGTCCGTAAGCTCCACCGGCTCGACGAGAGTCGTCGTCGAATTCGACCTCGACCGCAACATTGACGCGGCGGCTCTCGATGTCCAGACGGCGCTTTCGGCGGCACAGCGGAGCCTTCCGCCCGAGATGACCGAGGCGCCCTCGTTCCGCAAGATCAACCCCGCCGACTTCGCCATCTATTACGTGCAGCTGTCGTCGGCGACCCTCCCCGTCGCGACGCTCAGCGACTACGCGGAGACCGTCCTCCAGCAGCAGGTATCGACCATCAAGGGCGTCGCTCAGGTCCAGTTCTGGGGACAGCAGAAATACGCTGTCCGCATTCAGATCGATCCGCGCCTCCTCGTCACAAAGAACGTCAGCTTCGAGGACGTGGAGCGCGCCGTCCGCGCCGGCAACTCGAACCTCCCGACGGGCTCGTTCAGTGGCCCCGACAAGCAGGTTAATATCAAGACGACCGGCACCCTCATCGGCGGCAACGCCTACTCCGACGTCGTCGTCACCACGCGCAACGGCGCCCCGGTCCGCATCCGCGACATCGGCCGGGCCGTCGATGGCGTCGAACAGGACAAGGTCTCCACCTGGTTCGGCAACGAGCAGGGCATGATGATGGCGGTGTTTCGCCAGCCTGGTTCGAATACCGTCGAGACGGTGGAGGCGATCAACAGGGTCCTCCCACAACTCCGCCAGCAACTCCCGGCATCCGTGACGCTCGACGTCATGTACGACCGCTCGCGCACCATCAAGGAATCGATCCACGAAGTAGAATTCACCCTCGTGCTCGCCGCCGCGCTGGTGGTGATGGTGATCTTCCTGTTCCTGCGCAATCTCACGGCGACATTCATCGCCTCGGCCGCATTGCCGATCTCGATCGTCGGCACCTATGGCGTCATGTACGCGCTCGGCTTCAGCCTGAACAACCTGTCGCTGATGGCGTTGACTCTGGCCGTCGGGTTCGTCGTCGACGACGCGATCGTCATGCTCGAGAACATCGTCCGGCATCGCGAGAAGGGTCTCTCCGGCATGGAGGCCGCGCTCGTCGGCTCGCGCGAGATCACCTTCACCATCATTTCCATGACCATCTCGCTGGTCGCGGTCTTCATTCCGGTGATCTTCATGGGCGGCATGTTGGGCCGCCTCCTCTACGAGTTCGCAATAACGATCTCGGCCGCTGTCATCGTCTCTGGGATCGTGTCGCTGACACTGACGCCCATGCTGTGCTCGCGGATGTTGAAAGGCGAGCATGGCGGTACAGGCCGGCTCTATAGGGCCAGCGAGGCCGTTTTCGACGGCATGCTGTGGGTCTACGACGTCGGACTGCGCTGGTGCTTGCGACATCGCTTCATCGTTCTGCTCTCGTTCTTTGTTTCGATCGGGGCGACCTGGGTTCTCTACGAGCGCATCCAGAAGGACTTTCTGCCCGCCGAGGATACGGGCCGGCTCCTCGTCCGCACCGAGGCAGCGATCGACGCGTCCTACGACGCCTTGATGACCTATCAGGCCGAGGTGGCGCGCCTCGTCGAGCGCAACCCGAACATCGCCCGCGTCATGTCGCGCGTAGGGGCATCCGGATCATCGTCGAACAACAATCAAGGCTTCATGCTGCTGACGCTGAAGCCGCGATCCGAGCGGCCCGAACCCTCGATCGACGCCATCGTCCAGAACCTGCGCCGATCCCTCAACACAGTGCCGGGCGTCCGCGCGTTCGTTCTCAATCCGCCCGCGATCCGCGTCGGTGGGCGATTGTCCAACGCCGACTACCAGTACACGCTCCAGGATATCGACCTCGATACGCTTTATCGCTGGGTCGGCGAGATGCAGCGCGAAATGCGCGCCTTGCCGGGCTTCCAGGACGTGACGAGCGACCTTAAGATCGGCAGCCCTGCAGTGATGATCGACATCGATCGCAATCGGGCGGCGTCATTGGGCGTCGATGCACGCCAGATCGAGCAGGCCCTGGCGGCCGCCTACGGATCGCGCAAGATCTCGACGATCTATACCTCGTCGAGCCAATATGCGGTGATCCTCGAGGTCCTGCCGGAGTTGCAGCGGGACACCTCGAGCCTCGCCCAGATCTATGTCCGATCCTCGTCCGGCCGTCTCCTCCCGCTCGACACTCTGACCACCCAACGCCGAGAAGTGTCGCCCCTGCAGGTCAATCATCAGGGCCAGCTGCCGGCAGTGACGATCTCGTTCAATCTCGCACCGGACGTCTCACTCGGAACGGCAATCGAGAACGTCCGCGCGCTCGAGCGCCGGATCGGCCTCCCGCCGACGATCAGCACCAGCTTTGGCGGCACCGCGGCCGCGTTCGAGGAGTCCATGGCCAACATGGGGATACTCCTCGTCCTCGCGATCCTCGTCGTCTACCTCGTCCTCGGCATCCTCTACGAGAGTTACATCCACCCGTTGACGATCCTGTCCGGCTTGCCGGCAGCCGGCCTCGGTGCGCTGCTGGCGTTGCACCTCTTCGGCATGCCGCTGACGCTCTACGCGTTCGTCGGCGTCATCATGCTGGTCGGCATCGTCAAGAAGAACGCGATCATGATGATCGACTTCGCGCTCGACGCTCAGCGCAACCAAGGCAAGTCCCCCGAGGACGCCATCTACGAGGCCTGCCGCCTCCGCTTTCGTCCGATCATGATGACGACGTTTGCGGCCCTGGCCGGTGCGCTGCCGATCGCTCTCGGCCACGGTGCCGGCGCCGAGGCCCGCGCACCACTCGGCGTGACGGTCGTCGGCGGATTGGCGGTCTCGCAGGTGATCACGCTGTTCCTGACGCCGGTCATCTACCTCTACATGGATCGGCTGCAGCGGATCTTCTCGCGCTCTGCCCCCGACGCAAGCAAGACAGCGCCACGATCGCCGGCGGTCCCTGCCGAGTAACCGGCGGTCTCCATCACCCGCCCGATGCACGCCCGTCTGCGAGGTTCCATAGTCGCTCGATCGCGTCGGAATAGCTCGATGACGGCGGGAACGCGAGGCGCCTCGCCGTACTCCTGTCAAGCCACGCCATCTCCGAGTGTTCGGCCGACAACCGCGGCTCGCCACCGATGACGACGCCGATCCGGGCGAGAATGAACAGAAACACGCCGTCGCTCGGCCTTTGCCGCGTCCACGTCACCACAGTCTCGCCGAACGCGATCCGGATTTCCGTCCCCAGTTCCTCGCGAACCTCCCGCGCCAGGACGTCTGCGTGCGGCACCCATTCTTCCCCGGCATCGATCCGACCGCCTGGAATTTCCCAGTATCCGCTATCCGCCTCACGCAGGAATAGCGCACGCCCATCCCGAACGATGAAACCCTTCAGGCTGACCTCGAACCGTTGAATGTGCCGCTCGTCGCTGAGAGTCATGCTTTCGCCGCCGGGTAGCCGGAACGGATGGCGCCGACCGACGCCAGCCGGTGTCTCCGGATTAAGGAACCTCTGAACAACCTGCCGATCATGGCATGCTGTCGTCCTTGATTCGAGGGGACGGCGGATGGCCGATCAGCTGAGCTTTGCGTCGCTGGAT
>LNEM01000005.1 GCA_001464955.1 Rhizobiales bacterium Ga0077537
CCGCAGGCACTCGACCATCGGCTACATCAGCCCGATTGAGTTCGAGCGGAAGGTGGGATTAGCTTAACTGCGCGTCCACAGAACCGGCAGCAGGCCATAGCGGCCGTACTGCTTGGCGAGCCGAACGATCGCGTCCGTCAGCACCGCCTCGTCGTCGCGGACTTTCGGCGCCCGGCGCTGCGTCGCGCGAGGTTGGCCGATGACTGCGCACGCACGCCGCTCGGATACGGGAAGATGCGAGCGCACGTGATCCACGCACGCCCGCTTACGGGAAGGGCTCAGTATTTTTGCTTCGCTGCCCTTCGGGTCCCGTGAGCGCTTCCTTCAGGATCAGCTTGTCGAGAGTGAGTTCCGAGACCGCCTTCTTCAGCCGCTCGTTCTCGCGCTCCAGCTCCTTGAGCCGCTTCGCCTGATCCATCTTCAGGCCGCCGTACTCACGCCGCCATTTGTAATAGGTCTGCTCCGAGACGCCGAGCGTGCGGCAGATCTTGCCGACCGTTTCGCCCTGACCGATCCGCACCTCCGCCTCACGCAGTGCAGCGATGATCTCCTCGGTCGACTTCCCTTTCCGTGCCATGTCCTTGTCTCCAGTCCAGAGCTTGGAAATAGCCGGATTCGAAACCTACGCCCGGTCTCGGATCAGGGGAAAAGGCCAGAGATTGCGGGTTTGCTTATTCATAAGCCTTGAGACCTCAACGGAAATGGTTTTGGGGCTGCTCGCGGTGGTTAACAAGCGGAATAAATGGTGTCCGGGCGCATCGCGCCCGGACCCACAGTGCCAACCCCGGTCAGGGTCTTGCATCGACCGGGAACATCACGCCCCCAGAGGCGAGCGGCGCCGACTCCTGGATGTCCGTGAAGATCGTGCGCGGCGCAGTCTCCGCGATCTGGTCGAAGACCGACCGCGGTGCGGTATCGGCGATGTCGCCGAACAGCGAGCGTGGCGCCGTCTCCGAGAGGCTGCCGATGATTGCGGCATTGAGATCCCCTGCGACGCTCGGGGCGGCCATGGTGGCCAGCGCAACGAGGCCGATGGGGATAGTCTTGAGGGGCTTCTCGATCATAACTCAACTCCTGCTTTATGCGTTTCTGTTGCTGCTCAACGCCGACCAGCTCTCTTGGGGTCTGGCCGCATCCGCTCCTCCGCAGTTCGCTGCGGAGGTGACGAATTTCTTGTTCTGCGATCGCAGTATCCCGGCGGCATGGTGTTCCGCCTCGGTGCCTCTGGTAACTCTCAGCTACTCTCGAGATCAGGCGCGGGTGTCACTCGGCCAAGCTTCGGGACCGACGAGACGTTCACCCGTCCTGTCTCTCAAGACCGAAGAAATCTCGCTGCGGTCGATGCCGATATCGCGAAGCATCCTGTCATCCAGTGCCGACAACTCGGCCAGCGCCTTACGGTCGGCGTGCCACTTGCCGAACGCCACCGCGAGACGCCGCAAGATCCCCTCGTTCGACAACTTCGGACTGAACCAGACGAAAAATATCGACTGTGTGAATGTGCTGCTCATGATCATCTCCTCGTTTGATGTGGTTGCTGCCTTGTTAGCGGCACCCTTCTTGGAGATGACTTTCTCTCGATCCGGCTCGCCATGCTTGAAGTGGTCAGGGATACTTTCTGGAGAATATCTGGAGGATTTTCCGCTGTATTCTGGGAGTGGCCTGCAGCTTCATCGACCCGAATGACAAAGCAGGAAATTTAAATTGAAAAGAGCGAGATCGGCGTCGACCGATCACGCTCAGGAACGTCATCTCCTAGTGCAGGAAAGTGTGTCCAACATCGCGAGATCGGCCACGTGCCGCTGCTCATGGACGCGCCTCGAGTATCATGTTGAAGGGCGTCTCGCTGGCGCGGCGCACTCTCGTGAACCCGCCTTCGGCGAGGACTGCCCGCAAACGTGACTCGCCTGCCTGGGCGCCGAGGGCAGCGCCTACTTCCTGGCCGAGTGAAGCAGGCACGCAGATGCTCGTCGAAAATGCGTAGTAGACACGGCCCACTGGATTGAGGTTGTCCGCGAGACGATCGGCGGCCATGGGCTCGATGACCATCAAGGTGCCGTCAGGGGCCAGTGACTTGCGAATATTCTTCACCGCGCCGACGGGATCACCCATGTCGTGGAGCGCGTCGAATACGGTGACCAGATCATATCCGGTGCCGGTGAAATCCTGCGCACGAGCCTTCTCGAAATTCACGTTCGCAAGCTTCCCGGCTCTCTCGCGTGCGGCGTCGACCGAGGGGCCGTGAAAGTCGATGCCGATGAAGGAGGAGTTGGGGAAGGCGTCGGCCATTACGATTGTGGAGGCGCCATGTCCGCATCCGACATCAGCCACGCGCGCGCCGTTTTCGAGCTTGTCCACCACCCCTTCGAGTGATGGCAGCCATTCGCCGACGAGGTGCGCTTTATAGCCCGGCTTGAAGAAGCGCTCCGTGCCGCAGAAAAGACAATTGCAGTGATCTCCCCAGCCGACACCGCTGCCGGATCTGAACGCCTCGACGAGCCGCGGTTCGTCGACAAAAATCGCTGCCAGCGAGTGAAATCCACCCGACATATTCACTGGACTATCCTCATCGGCGAGAACCGCGGCTTGCTCGGCCGACATCGAAAAATTCTCTCGTTCGGCGTCGTACGTGACGAAGCCGGATGCAGCCTGGGCGGAGAGCCATTCCCGGACGTACCGCTCGTTTGTCCCGCTCCGCCCTGCCAGCTGGCCCGGGGTTGCCGGTCCGATCTCGGCGAGTGTCCTGTAGAGACCGAGCTTGTCTCCGATCAGGACAAGGGCGGCATTGGCCGCAGCGCCCAGTTCGTTCACCATCGTTCCGAGCAGCGTTTCTAGCCGTCCATTATCGAGTCCCATGTTTCGTTCTCCTACGTCCTCAGAATGCCGCTGAATCGGCGGATTCCAGCGGGCGAGCCTTGCGCTGACGCTTCGACGTCGGATGGAAGTTCCGGCAGGTGCGGCGCTTGCGCGTGTCAGCACCAGAGCGTACTCCTGACGGAGCGCTTGATGCTTCCGAACGTGCCAGCGGCGCGGCCGTTGCGTAGTTCCAGCCATCGGCAGCACGATACGTCTGACGCTACAAGCCGAGACGTTGGTCTGCTTGACGGCGGTATGGAGAATTTCTGCGGATCATCTGGAGATCGGGCGCAGCATCGGGCAAGCGTCCGATGAATGATTGTGTGAGATTCTGGGCAATCGGTGGTGATCTGGAGGAGCGCCGATGATCTATCATTTCGGGTCCTGCACAGTCGACACTGGCGCCTATGAACTCCTTCGCGACGGCGAGCGCGTGCCGGTAGAGCCCCAGGTGTTCGACCTTCTGATCCTCCTGCTCGATAACCGGGACCGTATCGTCACGCGGGACGAGATCGTGGAGGGCGTCTGGAGAGGCCGGATCGTCTCCGAGGCCGCGATTTCGAGCCGCATCAAGTCGGCGCGACGGGCTATCGGGGACGATGGAAAATCCCAGGGCATGATCCGCACCATCCACCGGCGGGGGCTACGCTTCGTGGGCGACGTTGCGGTGGACGAGGCGCCACCACGGTCGAAACAAGCCACGGAGGACGTCGCGGTCATCGGAACCGAGATGTCGTCGATGCTGAAATTGGGCACGAGGGCACCTGCCGGCGCCGACATTATCGCGCACGCCGGCGATCCCTCTACAGGCATCGACCTGAGCCTGCCCAAACGTCCCTCACTGGTGGTGTTGCCATTTCACCTGCTCAGCAGCGAGGCCGAGCATCGTGTCATCGCCGACGGATTGTCGCTCGACATCATGACCGGTCTCGCCCGCACACGCTGGCTGTTCGTCATCGCGCGCGGTACAGCATTCACATTTCGCGGTGCTTCGCACGATCCGAGGCAGGTCTCTGCAAGGCTCGGAGTTCGATATGTGCTGCAAGGCACGATACAATTGCGCGACCGAAGGGTTCGCATCAGCGCAGGACTGACCGACGCTGTCGGTGGTCGCGAGGTGTGGGCTGACCAGTTCGAGCGCGCGGTGGACGAGCTCTTCAGCATCCAGGATGAGATATCGAGCATCATTATCGGCGCTGTCGAGGCGGAGATCGAGCAGTCCGAGCGGCAGCGAGCGCTGCTGGCCCAGCCGTCCAACCTCGATGCATGGAGCGCCTACCACCGCGCCACCTGGCACATGTTCCAGTTCACGCCGCAGGGCTACGAGGAGGCTGAGCGCCTGTTCGAGCGCGCTGCCCGCCTCGACCCCGGTTCGGCGCGGGTCTTTGCAGGTTTATCTTTCGTCCATTGGCAGCGCGCCTTTCTGGAAATCGGAAAGGATAGACAAGGAGAGATCGATCGGGCGGCGGAGCTGGCCCGCCATGCCCTGATGCTCGATCCGCGCGATCCGCAAGGCCATTGGGCGCTTGGACGAGCCCTGCAGCTCCGCCAGGAGTTCGATCTGGCGATCGACGAGCTGGAGCAAGCGGTGTCGCTCAATCCGAATTTCGCGCTTGGACACTACTCGCTTGCTTTTGCCCGGGGGCTTGCCACCCAGAATGCCGAAAGCGAGGTTTCGGCTCGTCTTGCCAGACGCCTCAGCCCCTATGACCTCATGAGCTTTGCCATGCTGGCGACGCAGGCGATCAATGCCGTCTTCATGGGGCAAAAAGATGCTGCGGCAGATCTTGCGGATCGTGCGGCCGGGCAGCCAAACGCGCATTATCATATCTTGGCCATCGCTGCATTCTGCAACGCCGAGGCTGGGCGCGATGCGGCAGCCTCGCGCCACCTCCATCGTCTTTCACGAGCCCATCCCGGCTATCGCATCGCCGACTATCTGAGAGCTTTTCCGTACCGCGATCCTGCCGCGCGAGAACGCGTGCGAATGACGCTTTCAACGTTGGGTCTGCAAGATTGATCCAAGGCACGAACTGCCGAGGCCTGATTGATGTGTGGTGGAATGCCAATCTCGCCACCCATGTGTGAAGTACGTCGTCCGTCGATGGCCGATGACTTTGCCGCCCTGACGGTTGGTCCCGGACCATCGCGCCGGATGAGACGAACACGAGAGCGCCATCTTGTCAGCGGCGGGGTGACCAGGTATCGGCGAGCTGGCTTCGAGCGCCCGCCCGGGATCAATCGTCACAACGTGGATGAAGACGTCTCCGCAACGTCCAGCATCGCTAACCGGCTACCTGTCAACCAGGAGGTAGACGCTTTCGAAGCATGCGCCACCCAGGTGAGGTCCCGATCATGGTCCAAAGCCCGCACTGGTGGCATTAGTCAACGCCGCTTCCCTGCTCCTTGGACACCAGCGCCCATTCGTGGCGCATAGACGGTCGTTGATGCCGATCGCATGACGGCGGTCCGGGTCCTTGCACGAGATGACTGGGTCGACAAGACAGGCGGCACCGCTTGGCTGACCCTGGACGGGGCCCCGGCATATCGCCATCGGCATCAGCCGTCTGCCGGGGCTGCTGCGGACTTCGTCGCGTGCGCAGGCCCCGCCTATCCTCGCATTCGTGGTTGCTCACAGGCAGCTGTAGGACACAGCCGAAAACCAGACCGGTCCGATCGGAGTTCAATCGTTTGATTTGTCAATGGAATTTGGTACCGCCTCCCCGGATCGAACGGGGGACCTCTAGATCCACAATCTAGCGCTCTAACCAGCTGAGCTAAGGCGGCATGTGCGGAGGGCCAAGGTCGGCGCGTCCGCTCCGTCGATCCCGCCTTAATGCCGCCGGGGCGAATTGGCGTCAAGTAGCATCGGACAAGGGAGGCGGTCGTCGACGCGGCTTTGCCATATTCCTGCCGCGGGCGGCCGGTCTTTCCTCGCGGTGCACGCCTGATCGGCAGTGAGGCCGTCGTATGGCCCTTTGCCTGGGTGGAGGTGAACAATCACGATGCCTGCGGAGGGGATGCCATGACTTTGCCGACCAGACCGTACCTCGTCATCTCGACGACTGCCTTCCTCGTATGGGTCGCACCAAGCGGCCAGGCCGCAGCTCAGGGCGCGCCTGTCGCACCGGTGGAGGCAAAGGCGCCGGCCATCGTTCTCACGCCGGAGGAAAAAGCCGAGCGGGATGCGCGGAAGGACTGCAAGGTCCGGATCTGTGCGGCCTTCCACAATCGGGCTGCCACGACGTCCGATGTCTCGTGCAATGTCGAGAAGAGCTGGCGAAAGGAGCAACTGACGGCCATGCTCAGCAAGGCGAAGGTGTCATGGCCCTGGGGGCGGGTCCGCTGCTCCGCTGACATCAAGCTGCCGCGAGATCTCCTGGTGAAGGCTCTTGTTGAAGAGAAGGTCGAGACGACCCTCACCACCCATCATGTGCGTTGCATGGTAGAGCGCGAAAATGCCGATCCAGCCGAGATCAAGCTCGACTTCACCCCGAAGGTGACGTTCGAGAAGGGCAAGGCGGTGAAGGCGGTGCTCGGTTGGGGCAAGATCGAGGCTCCGACGTTGCTCAAGGGCGCCATGTGGACGGCGACCGCGACCGACAACACATTCAACGTGCTGCAGAACACCGTCGTCGACGACATCAACGATTTCGTTGGTCCGCGATGCGACGAGGTCAAGGCGGACTGGGTCGGCAAGTAGCGATCGGGCTGGCCCCGCCCTCAGGCCGAGTCCGGTCGTCATGGCGGCTTCTACGGCGCGATTCCAGGGGACATGAGCCGGGGCGATCTGCTAGCTGTGCTCCGGGTTTTCCGATCACAACGCGAGCGTCCGCCATGGCCTACATCATCGATCCTCCGCGTCAAGCCGCGCTGCCTATCGCCGGCTCGCCGCAGCTTTTTCCCGTGCATCGCATCTATTGCATCGGGCGGAACTATGCGGAGCACGCAAGAGAGATGGGGCACGACCCCAACCGGGAGCCGCCGTTCTTCTTCCAGAAGAACCCCGACAATCTGAGGGTCGATGGCAAGTTCCCGTACCCATCGGGCACGAGCGACGTGCATCACGAGATCGAGATGATCGTGGCGCTGAAGTCAGGGGGCGTGAACATCAAGCCTGAGGCTGCCCTCGATCACGTGCTCGGATATGGCGTGGCGCTCGACATGACCCGGCGCGACCTGCAGGGAGAAGCCAAGAAGCTCGGTCGACCCTGGGAAATCGGCAAGGCATTCGAGCACTCGGCCCCTTCGACGCCCCTCGTTCTCGCCGATGCGATCGGTCATCCGTCGCAAGGCGCGATCTGGCTCGACGTGAACGGAAAGCGGCGTCAGACGGGTGATCTCAACCAGATGATCTGGGATATCCCGGGACAGATGGCCTATATCTCCAGCCTCTTCGAGCTTCGGGCTGGCGATGTGATCATGACCGGTACGCCATCGGGCGTAGCCGCGGTGGTGCGTGGCGACGTCCTGCATGGGCACGTCGACGGTGTCGGCGACCTGAAAGTCGAGGTCGTCTAGATTCCGGCGCCGTTCTTGGCACAGAAGTCGAATGACAACGGGTGGTCAACCGATCGGTCGACCACCCGTTGTCCGATACGACGATCTGGTCGTTACTGGCTCGCTGCCGCGCCGCCGCCGCCGCCTTCGGCCGACGTCTCGGAGAACTTGATCTTTCGCTCGGCCATACGGCCAACGGTTTCAAAGTAGGCCTGGTCATCGCCTACGACCAGCGACGGATTGCAATCCGGCGTGCAATTGTAGGTCTCGCGCTTTCCGCCGCGCTGCACGTTGACCACGCGCGCGTCCTCACGGACCACGACGATGCGCTGGTCCTGGATGACATTCTTCTCGGAGTCGAGCGCGATGACGTTGGTGATCCCGAACGTCTTGCCGGTGATGACCAGAAGATTCCCAGCCTGTACGCTGATATCAGCGATGCTCGGGTTCCCGATGATGATCTCCGCGACGGGGCGCGGGAGACGGAGCAGTTGCGACTGATCGTACTTGACGACCAGATCCTGGGCCGTTGTCGCCGTCGCGGACAGCAGGATCAGCGAGCACGCGAGTGCCACTCGACGGCTCTCAGACTTGAGGACCTTCAATAGTGCTCGGCTGGTCATGCGGGTGGCTCCGGCAACGGTTGTGACGCTTTGCTCAGGCATAGAGCGGAAGTATGAACAATTGGCAAACGAAGCACCTCGCATGTTCGAAAATGAGTCAAAGTTCCCGTTTCGAAACATGGGCAATCGAATTTCGAATCGGTTTTAATTCTATTTTACCCAGATCAGCCGACAGGCATTTTTGTAAATCTCTTCATTCGGTGGATTTAATCAGTTGTTTATGGCCATCGCGTAGTCTCGAAGCTGTCAAGGCGAGGGGGCGTCCCCAGCCTATTCGAGCGGAGCCAATGGCCTCCGGTAGAGCATCGAGTTGGGAGAGTACGAGTCATGAAGACCCTTGCAAAGTTCGCGAAGTGCGAGTCCGGCGCCACGGCCATCGAGTACGGCCTCATCGCCGCCCTGATCGGCGTTGCGATCATCACGGTCGTGAACAACGTCGGCACCGAAATCCAGGGCACGTTCACCGACGTGCAGACTGGCCTGCAGAAGCGCCCGGCCGTCTAAGGCGCGCTCGCGGCGGTCGAGATCCTCGCCGCCGCAACGCAGTCCTTCCAGCCGCCCGGCTCCCCTGGAGCCGGGCGGTTTATTTTCGTGTGCCGAGCCTTTTATGGGCATCTACCATTATTTTACTGTCCGATGCTTTTGCTTTTTTGTTTGGTTCCGGTGCCTGGATGCCGCATTCCAAATTAATCTTTGCCGGCTAGCCTTGGTCGCGGCGGACAGGCCATCTGACGGCGCGCGTGTTGCCGTGGGTGAAGCGATGGGAGAGAGCGCGTGAAGGTCGTGTCGAAAATGTTCCTCAATGACGAGTCCGGTGCCACTGCGATCGAGTACAGCCTGATCGCAGCCTTCATCGGAATGGTGATCATCGGTGTCCTCGCCAATGTGGGCACAGAGCTCACGGGCGTCTACTCGGACGTTCAGACCGGTCTCCAGAAGCGCCCAGCCGTCTAGGCCGGATTGCACCGGACGGTTAGTCGTATCTTAACCGTCCTGCGCAATGATTCGCCGGGCGGGAGTGCCTCGCCAAGCTGTCAGTGTGGTGTATCGTGTTCGAGTTCCTTCTCTTCCTGTCGTTTCCAGCCGCGCTCGCCTTTGCCGGCGCGATGGACCTGTTCACGATGACGATCCCGAACCGGATCACGATCGGGTTGATCATCGGCTTCGTCGTGGCGGCCATAGCCGTTCCGCTTGGATGGGACGCCATCGCCAGTCATGTCGGGGCGGGTCTCCTGATGCTGGTCATCGGGATCGGGATGTTCTCACTGGGACTTCTGGGTGGTGGCGACGCCAAGCTTCTGGCGGGCGCGGCCCTGTGGTTCGGCTTCGAAGGCTTGATGCAGTATCTGCTGCTCGTTGCCATCGCCGGCGGCCTTCTCGTGATCGTGCTCCTTCTCTACCGCAGCATCGCGCCGCCGCTCTGGTTGTGTCGCCAGGAGTGGGCGATGCGGCTGCATCAGAAGGCTGGGGGCGTGCCGTACGGCATCGCACTCGCAGCTGGTGGCCTCTGGCTCTATCCCTCAACGCCGTGGCTCGCGAACCTGGCTGTCTAGTCGCGCGCTTTTCCGTCGTTGCGCCTTGGGTCCGAGGCGTTGAGCTGCAACAGGTTCGTGCCCGTCTCATCGGTGCTGTGACGATACCGGTCGTGCTTGATGCACCGATTAACCGGGAATTGACGTTTGTCGCTCACATTGAGGTCCATCTCTTCGTCCCGAGCGGGACTTGAAAGGACCTCTTGCGCTATGAAGCGAGCACAGTTGATCGGCATCGCGGTGGCTGGCGTCTGCGGCCTTGGGGCGTTCTTCCTCGCGAAGAATATCGTCAGCAAGCCGAAAGAAATCCGTGTCGAAGCGCAGTCGAACACGACTGAGGTTCTCGTCGCGAAGGCGAACATCGGGCTCGGGCAGATCACGTCGGAGTCGTCGTTTCGCTGGCAGGCATGGCCGCAAGACGCGGTGCCGCCGGGAGCTGTCAGCCGATCGGCCGGCGGATCCGCCGCCGGGATGCGCCCCTTCGTGGGATCCATCGCCCGCACGCCGATTCTGATGGGCGAGCCCATCACGAAGACCAAGCTCGTCAACGCAAAAGAGGGCGGCGTCCTCGCTGCAATTCTTCCCGAGGGCATGAGAGCGGTCTCCGTCATGATCCGTGACGAGCATCTCGCCGCGGGCAAGCTCATCCTGCCGAACGACCGCGTCGACGTTATTCTGGTGCGGCGTCAGCGCGGCCGTAATGGACAGGAAGAGACCTCGAGCGAGACCGTGTTCCGCGACATCCGTGTTCTCGCGATCGGCCAGCGGATCGAAGTGAAGGAAGGCCAGAAGAACGCCGACGGCAATACCGCGACGCTCGAGCTCACTCCCGACCAGGCGGAGGAACTCGTTCTTGCACGGTCGAAAGGCGAGCTGACGCTTGCGCTCCGGTCCATCGCCGACTTCAACAAAACTGACGGCGAAGGCGCAAAGCGGAAAGAGGTGAAGTCCACCAATTCGGTGAAGGTTCTGAGGTACGGGGTGAAGTCCAGGACCTACGGCGTCAACTAGTTCGTCCAACGGCCAACTGTTTCGGTGACTGGTAGTTCGTTGCGTTCGCGTCTGTCTGTGCTCGAGGTAGCTCGTCAGAAAGCTTTGAAAAATGCGCAACTACTCGTCTCGCACTTGTGGCGCCGCAATCGCCGGTTTCGCCGGCCTCGTGGCTCCCTTCATTTCGGGTCTGGACGTCTCAGCTAGTGATGCGAGCAGCCGTCGTAATGTGCGTCCGGCTGCCGCACAGCCGGTATTCAATCCAGATCATCAGTCGGTACTGAGAATTTCAGAGCGGGACGGGCTGCCGTTGCACCGGGGGATCAAGCTCGGCCGCAACAAGTCGATGCTTGTCGAGCTTCCGGGCGAGCTCCGCGATGTGATCGTCTCCAATCCCGAGATCGTGGACGCAGTCGTCCAGAGCTCGAACCGGGTCTATCTGATCGGGAAGAAAGTCGGGCAGTCGAACGCCTTCTTCTTCGATTCGACCGGTCAGCAAATGGTGACCTTCGAAATCGCCGTCGAGCACGATACGGCGGTTCTGGATTCCCTCTACAAGCGGTTGTTGCCTGGCTCGAACATCAAGTCCGAGATCCTCAACGAGACCGTGATTCTGACGGGTTCTGTACGGAATCCATCGGACAGCGCCCGTGCCGCCGATATCGCATCTCGGTTCATCGTGACGCCGACGGCGGACGCGGACGCGCGGCACGTGAAGAAGGTGATCAATCTCCTGCAGGTCGAGGCAGAGGAGCAGGTGATGCTCCGCGTGCAGGTCGCCGAGGTCGAGCGCTCCGTTCTCAAGCAGTTCGGCATCAACATCGGCACTGAACTCAACCTCGGGAACTTCGTCACCGGTGTCATGACGAACAATGCGTTCCCAGTGACGACGGTTGCCGGTCTTGGCGGTGCGTCGCAGGCGGTTCGTAACTTTACGCGTCCATTTGGTGACGGCTGCGGTGTGAGTATCGAAGGCGTTTCCGGTGTTGATGACGTTGGTGTCACTTCCGGCTCATTCGGTCGATGGGCGACTGGCAACAACTGCGTCAGCCATGCCCTCAAGGCCCTGGAGCGGAATGGCCTCATCAAGACGCTGGCCGAGCCGAACCTGACGGCGATCTCCGGCGAAACCGCGAAGTTTCTGGCGGGCGGCGAGTATCCGGTGCCGGTCTCGAACAACAACGGCCAGATCGGCATCACGTTCAAGGAATTCGGTGTGAGCGTTTCGTTCACACCGCTGGTGCTGTCGGAAGGCCGGATCAATCTCAAGATCGACACGGTCGTCTCGGAACTCTCGGAAGCGGGCTCGATCCAGATCGGCGGCGTCGCACTTCCGGCCTTGAAGAAGCGTGAGGCCAAGTCGACGGTGGAGCTGCCATCGGGCGGTACGCTCGCCATGGCGGGGCTGATCTCGGAAGACACGCGCAAGAACATCGATGGCTTCCCGGGTCTCAAGAACATTCCGGTTCTCGGAACGCTGTTCCGGAGCCAGGACTTCATCAAGAGAGAGACCGAGCTGGTCGTGCTCGTCACGCCCTATGTCGCCAGGCCGAGTGCGCGTCAGAACCTGGCCAGGCCATCCGACGGGCTTTCGCCTGCATCCGATCTCAAGAGCAACGTTCTCGGCCACATGAATCGCGTCTACGGCAGCAAGGTGCCGGAGCGTGCTGAAGGTAGCCTCAAGGACGGCTCGATCGGTTTCATCGTCGACTGATGGCAGAGTGCCGGAGATATCCAATGAAGATCACCACTCTCAACATTCTGCATAGCGGTTGCCGGACGCGGGCCCTTCTGGCTGCGGCGGTCTGCGGGCTCTCGTCGGCCGGTCTTGCCGGTTGCTCCAACCCGATGGAGCCGATCGGGCACGTGGCGGCATTCACGATGGTGGATCCGTCGCAGCGCCATCCGATCATCGTATCGGACGAGCCGGCCAGCCTCGCATTGACCGTGTCGCGAGGCTCGGACGGCCTGTCGCCGCATCAACGCGCCAACTTCTCCGATTTCCTCGGGCGCTATCGGGGAAGCGATACGGGGAACGGGCAGCTCAGCATCTCGGTGCCGTCGGGGTCGAGCAACGAGATCTCGGCGCTGCGCGCCGTGGCGGACATGCGAGAGATCGTGCGGAGTTACGGGATCGACGATTCGCGCGTCGCGGTGGCGCCGTATCGCGCGGGCTCGGATCGGAATCCGCAGATCCGCGTGTCCTACAACAAGTTCGTCGCGCACGCGCCGGATTGCGGATCCTGGCCGACCAATATCGCTGATGATCCAGCGAACCTGCCGCATCCGAATCTGGGCTGCGCGACACAACGGAACTTCGCGATGCAGGTCGCAAATCCCGCGGACCTGCTTGGTCCCCGGACCATGACGCCGGCAACGGCCGAACGCCGCGATACCAAGTGGCGCAAGTTCAACGAGGGCGACACGACCGTGGCCAAGAAGGACGCGGAAGAGAAGGCCTCGGCAAAGAGCGAAAACTAAAGAATCTGCTTGGATAGTAAGGACGGGCTAGTCATGGCTGCGGGCGCAATGAGCCGAGAGCTTTCCACGATCACCGGCGATGAAACTCCGGACCACGCCGGCGGGGACCGGGCGCGCCCGATCCCACGGATTTCGATCCAGGCGTTCTGCGAGAACGCGTCGACGGCGGAGGCTGTTCAGGTCGCCGCTGACGACCGTCGGCTCGCGAAGGCGCACGTCTCGGTCCATATGGGCGGGATCGAAGCCGGCGTCGCGCACTATCAGGAAAGTCCGACGCCAAACCTCATCATCGTCGAATCGTCGCTTCGCTCCAGCGAGCTTCTGTCGTCGCTCGACAAACTCGCCGAGTGTTGCGATGCGGGCACGAAAGTGGTTGTGGTCGGCGCCGCCAACGACGTGCTGCTCTACAGGGAGTTGCTGAAGCGCGGCGTGGCCGAATATCTCATCGCGCCGGTTTCGCCGATGTCGATGATGGAATGCATTTCCGGCCTCTACAACGATCCAAACTCAGATCCGGTCGGCCACATCTTCTCCTTCGTCGGATCGAAGGGCGGGATTGGTTCGTCGACGGTGTGCCACAACGTTTCATGGTGTCTGTCGGAGTTGCTCAAGGCCAGCGTGGTAATTGCCGATCTTGACCTTCCGTTCGGGACGGCGGGTCTGGATTTCAACCAGGATCCGGTTCAGGGGATCGCTGAAGCGCTCGGCAGCCCGGAGCGTCTCGACGAGGTTCTTCTGGATCGACTGCTGACGAAGTGCTCGGAGCATCTCTCGATCTTCGCGGCGCCGGGAATGCTGGATCGCGACTACGATCTCTCAGCGGACAGCTGCGATATCGTGCTCGATGTCGTGCGCCAGAACGTACCGTACGTGACGGTCGATCTGCCTCACGTGTGGACCTCCTGGTCGAAGCGCGTGCTCATGCAGTCGGACGAGATCGTGGTGACGACGTCGCCGGATCTCGCTTCCCTGAGGAACACGAAGAATCTGATCGATCTGCTCAAGCAGTTGCGCCAGAACGATCGGCCGCCGCATCTTGTGATCAATATGCACGGCATTCCCAAGCGACCCGAAATCCCGATCAAGGATTTCGAGGCTGCATTGGATCTCAAAGCCTGTGCCGTGATCGAATTCGATGCCGAGACGTTCGGTCAAGCTGCCAACAACGGCCAGATGGTGGAGGAAATGACGCCCAAGGCCAAGGCAGTGCAGAATTTCCGCGATATCGCCATGACGATTTCCGGTCGGAAAGAACACAAGGTCGAGAAGAAGTCGGCACTGGCGCCCATTCTCGAGCGTTTCAAACTCAAGCGTTGAGGATAACGGCCCATGTTCGGCAGGCGATCCAACGAGGCTGGCAATCAGCGGCGTGCACTCCCTCAGGCGGGGGCGCCGGCTGCACCGGCAAAAGTCGGAGGCGAGGTGAAGCCGGTTGCAGCGCAGCCGTCGCAGCCGAAGGCCGAGCCGGTCGAATCCCAGCGGAAGCACTCCGAAGAGTACTATGATGTCAAAACGACCGTCTTCAACGCGCTGATCGATACGATCGACCTCACGCAGCTCGCCAAGCTCGAGGCGGCGGCGGCACGTGAGGAGATCCGCGACATCGTCAGCGAGATCATCCAGCTCAAGAACGTGGTCATGTCGATCGCGGAGCAGGAGGAACTGCTCGAGGACATCTGTAATGACGTCCTCGGGTATGGTCCTCTGGAGCCACTGCTGGCGCGCGATGACATCGCGGACATCATGGTCAATGGTGCCACCACAACCTTCATCGAAGTTGGCGGCAAGGTGCAGAAGACCGGTGTTCGTTTCGCCGACAATGCACAGTTGATGAACATCTGCCAGAGAATCGTGAGCCAGGTCGGCCGTCGCGTCGACGAGTCGAGTCCAATCTGCGACGCTCGTCTCCCCGACGGAAGCCGTGTCAACGTGATCGCGCCGCCGCTTGCGATCGACGGCCCGGCATTGACGATTCGAAAGTTCAAGAAGGATCGCCTCAGGCTCGAGCAGTTGGTCAAGTTCGGCTCGATTTCGCCCGCCGGAAAGACGCTGCTGGAGATCATCGGTCGGGTCCGCTGCAATATCCTCGTGTCAGGTGGTACGGGCTCGGGAAAGACGACACTCCTCAATTGTCTCACCGGATCTATCGACACGGACGAGCGTATCATCACGTGCGAAGACTCGGCGGAGCTCCAGCTGCAGCAACCGCATGTCGTCCGGCTCGAGACGCGACCGCCGAATCTCGAAGGCGAAGGCCAGATCACGATGCGCGATCTCGTGAAGAACTGTCTTCGTATGCGTCCAGAGCGGATCATCGTGGGCGAGGTGCGCGGACCCGAGGCGTTCGATCTTCTCCAGGCCATGAATACGGGTCACGACGGCTCGATGGGGACGTTGCACGCCAATAGTCCCCGTGAGGCGATCAGCCGTATGGAATCGATGATCATGATGGGTGGCTTCGCGCTGCCGACGAAAACGATCCGAGAGATGATCACGGGGTCGGTCGATGTCATTGTGCAGGCCTCGCGCCTTCGCGACGGTTCGAGAAAAATCACGCACATCACCGAAGTGGTCGGCATGGAAGGTGAAGTCGTGACGCTGCAGAATCTGTTCGTCTACGAGATCACGGGTGAAGACGCGAACGGCAAGATCATCGGCCGGCATCGGTCGACCGGGATCGCGCGACCACGATTCTGGGAACGCGCGCAGTACTATGGCGAGACTGAACGAGTGATGCAGGCCTTGGCGTCGTCGGAAGTGCGCGACGAACTCGGTAACACGATCGGTGAGCACCATGGCTGAACTTTCACCCGAGATGCTGCAATTGCTGCTCGGCGGCATTATTGCGGTATCGGCGGCAGCGGGAATTTTCCTATTCGTCAATCCCTACCTGTCCGGCGAGGTGCAGCGAGACAAGCGCCTGCAGGGCGTTACGGAGACCCGCGCGAAGCGTGGGCCTGCACGAGCCCGGGACGAGGAACTGCACAACCGTCGCAAGCAGGTCGCTGATACGCTCAAGGAGCTCGAGGACCGGCAGAAGGCTCGAGAGAAAATCACGCTGAGATTGCGGCTGCAGCGGGCTGGCCTCGAGGTCACGCCCAATGCGTTCTGGATCGCCAGCGCCGTCGCCGGTGTCATGGCGGGGGCTTGCACGTTCTATTCGACACCGGGAATGTCACCGCTGATTTCTCTGGCGGCTGTTTTCGTCGGCGGTCTCGGTTTTCCGCGTTGGGTGCTGTCGTTTCTGACCAAGCGGCGCCAGGCCAAGTTCACGAACGAATTCGCCAACGCGATCGATGTGATCGTGCGTGGCGTCAAGTCGGGTCTGCCACTGAACGAGTGTCTCGGGATCATCGCGCGTGAGAGCCCGTCGCCGATCAAGGAAGAGTTTACGGAGATCGTCGAGCAGAGCCGCGTCGGTGTGCCGTTGTCTGAATGCTTCGAGCGTACGATGCAGCGCTTGCCGCTCCCCGAGATGAAATTCTTCGCGATCGTGATCGGCATCCAGCAGCAGGCTGGCGGTAACCTCTCCGAGGCCCTCGGCAACCTGTCTGGCGTGCTGCGAGACCGCAAGAAGCTGACGATGAAGGTCGGTGCGCTTTCGGCTGAAGCCAAGGCCTCGGCGATGGTCCTCGGATCCTTGCCTTTCATCGTCATGTCGATGGTCTACATCACGACACCAAACTACATCCTGCTGCTGTTCACGACGCGCGTCGGCCAATTCATGCTGATGGCGGCTGCGTTCTGGATGACCATGGGCATCCTCGTGATGCGCAAGATGATCAACTTCAAATACTGATTTCAGGAGTCGTGGGCGACACCGTTCGCTCCGTTCTTGCCAAGAGAAAAGCGAGGCGTGCCGTGATCGACATGATCGATGCATTCATGAAGCCACAGTTCCTGGTCATGGTGCTCGCCTCTGTGGCGACGTTCGTCACTGTTCTTACGATCGCCATGCCGGTTCTGCAGAAGGATCGGATGGGGCAGCGCATGAAGGTCATGGCCACCGAGCGTGACAAGATGCGGGCTGCCCGACTGGCGGACCTTGGGAAAGATGCGCAGTCCGGACGCTTGCGGCAGGCGCCAAAGGGGTTCATGCAGCAGATCGTCGATCAGTTCAATCTGCGGGCGAGCTTCGAGTCCGATGAAGTCAAGAACAGGCTCAAGATGGCCGGCCTTCGTGGGCAGGCCCCGCTCGTGGCCTACATGTTCTTCCGCCTCGTCGCCCCGATCATCGTGGCTGCTTTTGCGTTGTTCTATCTCTTCGTTCTGTCCAATTTCCAGTATCCGCCGATCGTGAAATTCGGGATGGCCATCGGCGCCGGCTATCTCGGGTTCTATGTGCCCAACATGGTGATCGAGAATCTGGTGCAGAAGCGTCAACAATCCATCAGCCAGGCATTTCCTGACGCGCTCGACATGCTGCTGATCTGCGTGCAGGCCGGCATGTCGACCGAGGCTGCGTTCGGCAAGGTGGCGAAGGAAGTTGGAAGCCAGTCTCTCGAACTCGCTGAGGAGTTCAGTCTCACGACCGCGGAGCTGTCCTATCTCCAGGATCGGCGCATGGCCTTCGAGAATCTGGGCAAGCGTACGGGGCTTGCGGGTATCAAGTCCGTTGCTACGGCGCTCATCCAGGCCGAACGCTACGGTACGCCGGTCGGGCAGGCGCTGCGGGTGATGGCCAAGGAAAACCGTGACGCACGAATGTCGGAAGCCGAGAAAAAGGCCGCGGCACTGCCGCCGAAGCTGACCGTTCCGATGATCATCTTCTTCCTGCCGGTGCTCTTCGTCGTCATTCTCGGTCCGGCCATCCTGCAGGTCATGAAGTGGAATTGAAGGCTGCGCTACCGAAGCCGCTTCGAAACATCCTTACGTCTATTCGCGCCGGGGTAATGCCCCGGCGCTTCGTATTGCATCCTGATGTCCGCGGCGGCGTTCAGCTCCGGGGCTCAGCGTATTTGATCGAGCAACCGTATGGTCGCGTGGAGGCTGTGACGACCGGCTTGCCCTTCAGGACGGCGTCGATCGCTTCCCGCGCGTAGGGTCTGGCGTCTGCCAGGGTTGACGGATTTGCCGAGGGCTTGTCGTCGATCGCGCCCATGTAGGCGAGCGTGCCGTTGGCATCGATCACAAACATGTGGGGCGTGACTGTTGCTCCGTAGAGCCTTCCGAGATCGCCTTTGGGATCTAGAACAACGGCGGTTGGAGCCGCCTTTCTATCGGCCGTCAGCTTGTCGGCTTCGATCCCCTCGACATGCCCCTGCTGACCTGGAGCCGACGAGACGACCGTCAGCCAGACCACGCCCTTGCCGGTGGCATCCTTCTGCAGCTTCTGCATCGTCCCGCTGTCATAGTGTTTGCGGACGAAGGGGCAGTCGTGATTGGTCCATTCGATCACGACGGGCTTGCCCTTGAATGCCTCGAGGCTTACCGGCTTTCCACCCGAATCCGTGGCGCTGAAGCCCGGTGCAGGCTTTCCGGGTTGGACGGCCTCACGCGCCACGGCCGAAGCCGAGACCATCAGTGCGGCTGTCATGGCCATCGCCGCACCGCTGCGGGACAGCATGGTTGCAGGAAGCTGCATTTCATCGGTTCCTTTCGCTTGGATCGACGTTTTCGAGCCGATATCTTGGTCTGGCGGAGCGTGGCCGCGCAGATCATTGCCTGCCATCGCCTGATGCTTCTCGCACAGGAGGAGATCGCTGCGCACATCACGTAAACGACAACCCGAGGCGGCCGGATTTCAGACCGGGCTCGCGATCGTGGTGACGGCGCGACTGAGATGGGTGTCAGGAGTATTCAGGAGTAGTGGCTGCCACCATTGACCTGGATGGTCTGGCCTGTGGTGTAGGCGGCGTCCGGGAGACACAACATGGCCACGATGTGGGCAATCTCCTCGGGGCGCCCGTCGCGGCCGGCCGGGATGCCGGCTGTCGCAGTGGCCGACGGCTTCGCGCCGGCCGCCGCACCGCGTGCCGTTGCGATAGAGCCAGGCGCTACGACATTCACCGTAATGCCGTGCGGTGCCAGTTCGGTCGCCACCGAGCGTGACATTCCGATCAGGCCCGATTTCGCCGCAGACACATGTGCCCGGCCAGGCAGCCCTCGAAACATCGAAATGCCGCCGATGTTGACGATGCGGCCCCACCGTGCCCCGATCATGTGGGGTGCCGCGGATCGGGTCATGAGAAATGCGCCGTCGAGGCTTGTTCCCAGGACTTCGCGCCACTCTGCAAACGACATCTCGGTGATCGGCGTGTTGCGGCGGATCGCTGCGTTATTGACTAGGATCTCGACGCCACCGAATGCACGGACAGCAGCCTCGACAAGGCTCGTGGCGCCGGCTTCAGTGGTCAGGTCCGCGAGATGTCCCTCGGCGCGGGCACCGCTCGTACGCAGCATTGCGACCGTCTCGGCCACGCCATCCGCGTCCGATCTGGCGTGGATCATGAGGTTGGCGCCCAGGTCAGCGAGACGCTTTGCGGTCGCGCGACCGATATTGCGTGCCGAGCCGGTGACTATGGCCGTCCGGCCTGCGAGGGGATGCATGAGTGTTCTCTGTTCTGGATCGTCGTCCCACGGTATCATTCGTCGGTCCTGCTTCAACATCAATCGAGCCCGAGGCGTTTCAGGGCTGGCGCCTGGCGCGACCGTGGTCGCGATCTAGCACTTGCCTCGATGCCCGGCTTCGCTTAGAAGCCCGGGGGTCCGGTCGGAAACCAGAATGTTCGCCGGATACCGCGTGTCGTAGTCGTTCGGGTTGACGGCAACGCCGGGGTTCGGAGAGGTGGCAGAGTGGTCGATCGCGTCGCACTCGAAATGCGAAGTACGGGTAACCGTACCGGGGGTTCGAATCCCTCCCTCTCCGCCAACTAACCACTTGATATCTCTTGTAAAAATTTGATTTGTTGTCGAATTCGAACTTCGCCCGGAGCGTCCGCGGGTTCCGCAGGCGTGGATCCGCCGAGGGGGCCACGGAGACGGATTCGGTGCGGCTTCGCGGAGTGACTTCGGGCCCGTGTCTCTTTGGGTTGAAATAATAGTACGACTTGGACGCGGTGAAGGTAAGCGCCAGCGCCAGGGTGCGTCGCGCTTCTGTGGTCATCTATCTCGTAATGACGTGGGACCGGCCGGCGCCAGCGGGTCTTCATCTTGCTCGACCGGACCAATCTCTCGGGATCTCGATATCGAATGCGGTGCGTGCGAGGCGATCAGGACCGGCCTGTTCCCAGCTGCGACCGCTGCTCGTTCCAGGCCAGCGGCAGCCGGGTGTCCGCCATGAGATTGTTGGCGGTGAGCGTCGGCGGATGGCGGCCGTCGAGGACGTCGCGGACGAGATTGGGGGCGAGGAAGGTCAGACGCAGAAGGCGGGTCGCGTACGAGCCGGTCAGCTTTTCCCGCGCCGAGAGCTCGTCGATGCTGATGCCGCCCCCGGCCAGCAGCTTGTCGCGCAGCGCGAACGCCTTCACGACCAGTTTGATCAGCGTATTGTCCGGCGCGCCGGCATGGGCCCCCTCGATCACCATGCGCTTGCCGATCCCGGCGCGTTTCAATCGAGCCGGAACGGAAAGGACGATCGTGTCCGTCGCCGGTCCCGGTTCTGATGGGGTATAGCGCCTCGTGCGCTGATCGCCGCGCAATAGAGCGGCCAGCCGTGCGCGATCGAATTGAATGTCGACGCAGTCAGCACCGATATCGATGCGCGACAGCAGAGACGAAATCATGACGCGCTGTTCGACACCCGGACGCTTGCTCCATGTTCGGCCGAGGTCAACGGCTCGTGCAATCAGCTGCTCCTGCTCGGCCGCATCAGGAATGCGGGCTGAGAGGGCGTCATGCACATCACCGCGGTTGGTCAGATACGTGCAGAGTCGATCGACGACCAAAGTCTCAATGTCGCCGGCCGGGATCCGCCGGCCACCGGGCGCTTGCGTCCGGCTTCCCGTCACTAGAGCCCGCGAGATGTAGTAACGGTAGCGCCTGCCGTTCTTGACCGCGTGCGTCGGCGTCATCGGTTTGCCGGTCTCGTCATGGAGCAGGTGGACGAGCAGGCTCGGGGACTGCGCGGCCGCACCGCTATCATGCTCATTTCGGTTCGCTGCCAAACGCTCGGCGACCGTTTGCCAGAGTTCCTCGTCGATGATCGCCGCGTGCTCGCCGGGATAGCTGGCCTCCCGGTGGACGATCTCGCCGCGATAGATCCGGTTCTGCAGCATCAGGTACAGAGGGCTCGCCGGTCGCACGACGCCGAACTTTGCTGACGATACCATCACGATCGAGCTCATGACTGAGCAGGCGCACCGAGCCGAGCGCCGCATAGCGCCGGAAGATGTGTCGCACCCGCTCGGCTTCGCCCTCGTTGACGATGAGCTTCCTGTCGAGGACGTCGTATCCGAGCGGCGAGTTGCCGCCCATCCACATGCCCTTCTTCTTCGACGCCGCGATTTTGTCGCGGATCCGCTCCCCCGTGACCTCGCGCTCGAACTGGGCGAAGGACAGCAGCATGTTGAGCGTCAAGCGGCCCATGGACGTCGTCGTGTTGAACTGCTGCGTGATCGACACGAAGGAAACGCCCTGGGCATCGAAGACATCGACGATCTTTGCGAAGTCGCTGAGCGATCGCGTCAACCGGTCGACCTTGTAGACGACGACGGTGTCGACCTTCTTCGACTCGATATCGGCCAGCATACGTTTGAGCGCTGGACGCTCCATCGTGCCGCCCGAGATGCCACCGTCATCATACATCGTCGCAAGTGTCGTCCAGCCTTCGTGCCGTTGGCTCTTGATGTAGGCCTCGCAGGCTTCGCGCTGAGCATCGAGTGAGTTGAACTCCTGCTCCAGACCCTCCTCGGATGATTTGCGCGTATAGATGGCGCAACGGGTGACCCCACTGCGCCGCACCTTGCCGCCGGTCTCGTCAGCCATTGCCCGCTCCCTCACCGTCCGACGAGCGAGGCCGCCCACCGAAGCGCGCCTTGGCACGCTTCAGCCCGAAGAAGGCCGGCCCCGACCGGTGCAGGCCGGTGATCACCGCAGCGACTTTTGTGAGGGACGCGTAAGGCTGGCCGAGGTACTCGAAGCCGTCGTCGAGAACCAGGACCGTATGCGTTGCGCCGCCCCATTCGCGCACGAGCTTGGTTCCGGGCTTCAGCGACGGATACGGCTCATGCGACGGTCCCTCGGGGCTCTCGAGCGTGCGTGCCAGCGTCGTCAGTCGGCGCAGCGTCGATTTGCTTAGGCCCCCGAAGGTATGCTCCTGGAGCTTGTAGGCAATCGCGCGGATGAGCATGTCACGGCTCAGTCCTCTGGGCGGCGGCACGCGATAGTGTCGGCGCCATGTGACGCGAAGCTGCTCTGGCTCAAGTTCCAAAAGGGCAGCGATCTCGCCGGCAACGTCCGGTGCTTGGCTGTTGGTGCTGCTGTGCGGAATTGAGGTTGGCTTGGTCATCGCCCTCAAGCCTCCGTATTGACGATGCGATAGCGGCGCACATCGCGGTCCTTCTTCGACGACACGAGCGTGAGGCCAAACTTCTTCTTGACCGTGCCGGCGAGGAATCCTCGAATACTATGGGTTTGCCAGCCGGTCGCCGACTGCAGGTCGTCTATGGTGGCGCCGTCAGGGCGTGTCAGGAGAGCGAGGCATGCGTTCTGCTTCGAGGCGCGCTCGGTTGGCCCACTGCGCGAAATAGGTGGAGCCGGTGATTTGGTTGCGCGAGTGGACAGTGACGTGTGCTGGCTTCGCGTCACGCGCGTGGGTGTTGGCTTCGACGGCGGCTTTGCGTTGGACAGGGCTGTCTTGGACGTGCGAGTTTTAGCCATGCTATGTGGCTCCGGTTGATAGCGGCGCCGAAATGGCGCTCGCACCACCCAAAGCCCCGCGTTTTGCGAGGCGAGCCCTTGCACTTCCGGGGCACTCTCTGGCGCCGAGCACGCCCATAGAACTGCGTCCTTCCCGGCCGAAGTCGAATGGAAAGTAGCGGGCAGCGCGACAAAAACCGCACCAGCGCGGTTGTCGGTTGATGACCTGCCGGCATCGGGCAGATCTCCTGCTGGGCGCAAGGCTTTGTCGTAGAAGCACTTCCGCTGAATCGGAGCCCCGATGCGCATCACATCCGCGAGAAGTTCAGGCTCTTATGTCCGCTCTGTTAACGTCGAGGCGCACGTCTTCGATCCGCTTTCGCGGCGTGGCTGTTGATCGATGCCCAAGGCAGGCGACAGGACGAAGGAACGACGGTTGATCCGGCTCTTATCAGCGGGTTGGATACCGCACGACCAAGGTTCGTCGCGGGGCTTCCTCTGTCTAGCGAACGAGCGTGGGTTGTAGTGTTGGCAGCGAGTGTGAACGCGACACCTGCTTCAGACCTGAGTATGCGAGGCCTCCCCACCCTCCACGCCCCGTCACCCGCATTGGGCACCGATGCTGTCGATGGCGGATGATCTCCTCTACTGGTGTTTGCGATGTGTTCGTTCAGGCTGCCTTCGGCACGGCGATGGCTGTGGCCTTCGACTCGACGAGGCGCGCGATGGCCCAGATGAAACCGACCAACTCCCGCGCGACCGCGACGATTGCCTTCGGCGCCGACTTGCCGGTGGCAACCAGCTTGCGATAGCGCGACGACAATCGGACTTGCGCCTTCCAGGCGATCGCCCGGATCGGCTCGGGCAGACCGGCGAGGCGCACGCGAATGATCTGTGTCACGCGCGCGGGGTGTCGATAGGTCCATGCAGCCTCGACCAGGCACGTGCGCGTCGGGCTGTTGCCGGTCTTGGTGATGGCGCTGCGCCTGATGGTCGCCCCGCTCGAATGCTCCGAGGGATTGAGGCCCAGATAGGCCATCAACTGCCGTGGGCTCTCGAACCGGCTGAAGTTGTCGACCTGGGCCACGACCGTCGCAGCAACCAGAACCGAGACGCCGCGCAGGGTTTGCACGGCTGCAACAACCGGCGCCAGCGTCCACTGCGGCACCAGTTCGACGATGGCTTTCTTCAGACGGTCGCACAGCTCCTCGGCCCGCTCGATCCGTGCCAGCAGCTCTTCGAGCACGAGATGCTGGGCAGGATGGGCGAACTTCATCTCGCCGAGCCAGCGCCGGTGCGCTTTGGTCCAGTGCTTGCCTGGGAACACGCGGGGGTGCCGCAGCAGGAAGCTGTGCAGTTGTTGGCGCGTCTTGCGCAGATCCTTCATCGCCTGAGCCCGCATGCGCACGAGATCGCGCATCGCCTCGTACGCCTCATCGGGCACCCAAACCTGGGTCAGCTGCCCGGCCCGAGGCAACTGGGCGAGCATCATCGCGTCGCGGCGGTCGGTCTTGATCTTGTCGCCGGGCTTGCGCGGGATCAGGGATGGCGCCACCACGTCGCAGAGGTGGCCAGCCCCGTCGACAGCCGATAGAGGTTGTAACCCAGAGGACCGGCCTCGTAGGTCAGATGCAGACGTTGCCCGCCCTTGCCGAGCTTCCTCAGCATCGACCTGATCGCGTCAGGCGTGTTCGGGATCGTGCCGCAGTAACGCACGTCGGCTGCCGCACGTCCCTCAACCGTCGCCACCGCGATCGTCTTCTTGTGGACGTCCAGCCCCACGAAAATGGTAGTATCCATCATGATCCGCTCCCCGTGTCTGGGGATAGGCCACGCTCACGCGAGGCAACCCCCGTTGCGCGTCTATCGCGCCTTAGTCGACACGTCGGGGCAGGTCACCGATCAGGTCACCCTTGTCCCCAGCGGACATGATGGTCTAACATTCGACCCGGACCACTTCGTGGGGGCTGGTCAGAAGCATAGGCCGGTAGGTACGCTTGCGCCGAGCATTATGAATGTTGCTTCGAGGGGCTCATGGCGGTGACTAGTTCAGGCGAGCTTTTCTTCAACACAACGACTGATAACCGGCAACGCGATAGCAGGATTGCTGTCCTTGCTGACGGCCGGGTGATTGTCGTATGGGAGTTTGATGAAATCGACAGCCTGGGCGTCTTGCGAACGCAGATTTGTGCCCGCATCTACAATGCCGATGGATCTCCAGCACCGACCGATAGGTCTTCGTCCGACTTCATTGTCGCCGCACCACCTCCTGGATACAGCTACGCAGATGCCGATGTGGTGGGACTTGCCGACGGTGGCTACGTCGTCGCGTGGCGCGGGTTGAACGTTGCGGCACATGAAAACGATATCCGCGGATTGGTCACCTTCGTCGACGGATCGAGCCGGGATATCGAAATCAGCACCACCTCCCTGGGGAGCAATACAACACCGTCCGTCGCAGCTCTCGAGGATGGCAGTTTCGCCGTGACATGGAAGACATTGGAGCAAGCGCCCGGCACCTACGTCAATCGCGGTCGTGTCTACGAGGCTGACGGGACGCCGGCTCTGCGCGACGGCAGCGACGGAGAGTTCATCTTGAATGCGACGGGCTCGACGCACGTCGCATCCGATCCAACAGTCATCGGCCTACCTGACGTTCAGTCTTTCGTGACAAAGGTGGAATGGGATGGCGTTTCCGTGCAAACCAGCGTGACATCGGATGTTCAGGGGCAACCCCTCTCGGCCAGCATGGCGGCACCGGTTGCCGCCTCGTCGATCTCCAGCCAAGAGATTAGGGATGCCGCATTTCTAGCAAACGCGGCCTACAATACGTCAGACGGACTGCTGACAGCGTTAAGCGCCAGCTTTTCGCATTGGGTTGCGCTCGGCTCCGAGCAGCTGCCCAATCCAAGTGGATTGTCCGATCCTGAATGGAACACCTACTTCGGCGAAGGAATTGGAGACTCCAATTATCTCTTCAATAATGGTAATGCGCAAGCATTTGTCGCCAAAAATAACACCAATGAAAGTCTGGCAATAGCGTTCCGTGGCACAAATAATATCTACGATCTTCTGCAAGATCTCGAAGGAGGCCTGTCCAGCTTTTTCGTTGAGTATGAGAAATTCGACTTGCTGGTCGAGTCGTTGGAGCAGTATATTGCTGAAAATGGAATCACGCGGGTCCTTGTAACGGGACACAGTCTTGGTGGCGTGATGGCCGAGTGGTTCATGGCAGCTCACTCTCCAGGCTCTAGTGTGGACTTTTTGGGAATTACATTCGGCTCCCCTGATGATTATGCGCTCTCGGGTGGCGATCCGCGGCAAATAAATTTTGGGCACACGGAAGATCCTGTTGTTAATTCTTCTGACAATTGGGTGTCTGATGTCAGTGACGTGCTGGTAGATCTGGTTTACACTAGCGGACAAAATCAATCTAACCTTGGCCTCTTGGCGCTGGCAAGTTACTCTGCGCTAACAGGAGATGTTGCTGAGCATGATATGGAGCTTCGCTATACAAATTCTGCGTACTCGATCTCTTACTCGCCAGCTTTTTCAAAGTACATACTGGATCCACGTGGTTATTTCGTCACCATCGGTTCCTCTGACAACGCAACTGAGACGATGCGTGCCCGCGCGGGCACAAATAATTTTATTCTCGGCAGGGGCGGAAATGATGTCTTTTATGTTGGTGCCGGGGATGATCTTATAGACGGAGGCCCTGGTTACGATGGTGCTGCTTTTGCGTACAATTATGAATTTTATGAAATCGCGCGAATCGGAGGACAAATTGAAGTAAGGGGGAAGGCGGGCATCCCTGCGCTCAGTGGCAGTGATACTCTTTATGGCGTCGAGTATTTGCAGTTTTCTGACTTGGTACTGTCATGGAACGATCCTCGAATCATCGATTTGAGTGCCGGCACCGCTGCTGGTGGCGAAGTGTACGACGGCGGCAGCGATCCGGGAGGAGCATCCAACGGCAACGAGACCGATTCTGCCGGTGCGTTGCCGGTGGGATCGGACATTGTCGGCAATGACGCATCGGAATACCTCTATGGCACAGCAGCAGGCGAAGCCATGTACGGCAATGGCGGCGACGACGTGCTTACCGGGTATGCCGGACAGGACTCATTTGACGGTGGGGCCGGATCGGATACGGTCGATTATTCCTATAATCCCGCCGATGTCAGTGGGATAGTGGACCTTAGTGTCGGTACCGCCAACTATACAGCTTCGGGCTTCTATGTCGAGCAACTCTCAAGCATCGAAAACATCTGGATGGGAGCAGGTGACGATGTTGTCATCGGCGATGACGGCTCCAATGACCTTCGCGGTGGGCCCGGCAACGACACTCTTCAAGGGGGCCTTGGCAATGACACCATTTATGGGGATTGGAAGTACTCTGAATATGGTGGCAATGACACTGCCGTCCTAGGCTACACCTTTGGCAGCGGTTATACGGTCAGCGGCACACCTGACGCGCTTCACATCGTTGGTTCAGAGGGAGATGACCGGTATTATAACATTGAATATTTGCAGTTCTCTGATGGATCTATAAAGACGGCAGGTGAGCTTGTTGGGACGCCCGCTAAGAGTGCAGGAGAATTTCAGGTCAATACGTTCACTGTTGGAGATCAGGTGTTTTCTCCGAGTTTCGTTTCACCTTTTTCAGGATACCCTAACAACCGCAGCATTGCGGTTCTGAGTAGTGGCGAGTTTGTCGTTATCTGGTCATCCCTCGACCAGGACGGTTCAAGCTATGGCATCTTCGGTCAGCGCTTTCTTGCCGATGGCGCGCGCGCTGGCGCTGAATTTCAAGTTAACGAAGTCGTCGCAGATATGCAAATCCATGCGAGCGTTGGCGAGCTGAATGATGGCGGGTTTGTTGTAACGTGGACTACGGCCGATCCAGATAATTCAAATAGCGAAGTCGTTGGTCAGATTTTTTCCGCTGATGGAAGCAAGGTAGGGGGCGAGTTTCAGATCAACACGACAGGCGCTGGATATCAAAGCGATTCCACGGTTGCCGGTCTCAGCAATGGCGGCTTCGTAGTCACTTGGACTTCGGGAAGCGATCAAGACGGTTCACAAGATGGGATATTTGGACAACTATACAGCTCTGATGGTGCTAGAGTAGGAGAAGAATTTCAGATCAATACGTATGTCAGTTCGATTCAAGACACTTCGTATGTCGCGGGTTTGAGCAATGGCGGCTTCTTGGTTGTCTGGGAAACTTACAGCAAATATTCGCCTCCTCGCTGTTCCGAGTGGGTGACCTGACCAGCTGAGCCCGAGCCTTCTGTCCTCCCGCACCATCCCTTTGTTCGATCCAAGGCCATCCCTCCGC
>LNEM01000006.1 GCA_001464955.1 Rhizobiales bacterium Ga0077537
CTCGAGTTCACGCGCCTGACCGGAAAATGCGCTGCAATCGGCCGGTTGGAGGACGCGGCGGCAATCCTCATCGGGAAGGCTGGAACGTCGTTCGAGAGATCACAAGTAGGACTTCGGATTCGAGGCCCAATCGCCCAGTAAAGATTGCGAGCGAGTAAGCCCGTCTCTGAAGCATTTCCTTAACTGCAATGCGCGGACGGCTCTCGGCCCAGGGCATAACAAGTCGAAAGCTCCAGCTTCAGCTCGTCCAGTTTCCGGGGAGCAGGTCACTTCGGCTGGGTGTCCGCCTCGACGCCCGCCAAAAAGCGTAGTCAAGGCGCTCTTGAGTGTTCCCTACGGCTGCCTCAGGCTTGTGATGTAGGCAACGATCGAGGCGCGCTCGTCAGCGTCGGGGTGGCGAGCCATACCGAGAGCGCCAGCTCCGACATTCCAGGTGAATTGGCGATAACCGTGAAGCTCGCCACGTCGATCCGGGGCGAGGCGAGGTCTCCGGGCTTGATCGCATGGCATTCCGCGCAGAGCCGCTCGGAAGACACGCGCCCGCGCTTGGCATCCCCCGCGGGCTCATTGGCGCGAGCACTGCCGGCCACGCCGACGAGCGCAAGGGCGAGACAAATGACGATTGTGCGCATGGCTCAACTCGTGACAACGACGTCGGGGGCTAGGCGATTGACCTTCATGGCGAAGAGCGTGAAGCAGACGAGATCGAGGAGCACGGCGAGGCTTGCCACCCAGAGCACGCCGAGCTGGTAGAAGTCGAGCTGCAGGTAGCCCGAGAGCCAGCGCTCCATTGCAAAGGCGATCACGAGGGCCGGCGCCAACGAGGTCAACACATCGAGCAAGGGACGAACATCGCTGCCGACCGGCTGCAGCACGACGGCGAAGGCCTGCACGGCGAGGTAAGCGAGCGCAACGGTCACGCAGACCATGACGTGGCGAAAGACGTCGTCGGCTTGACTAAGCTCTGGCCGGTTGCCGCCCCAGACCGCCAGCACAATGAAGGCAGCGAAAATGAACGGCGATACCAATTGGGCCACGAGCCAGAGACGGCTATGGCCCGGGCGCCGCGCTCGAGGCGCCTCGAGCCCCCGTGTCCCAGTGTCGACCTGTGCCATAACGTCCCCCCTTCCAACTCGCTGCCCTGGCGGCTCTCCGGATCTGGCTCAACGATTGCATCGATGGAACGTGCGCAAATCTCGTCCAGATTTGGCTGCCGAGCTTCCAGCCTGCCCTCACGGAACTGCACAGGCGACGGCGCGATGACCAGAGCGAGTGCCCGGAAAATACCATTGGCCGAGCATCAAATCGAACTCAGCAAGTAGACTTGGAATTGTTAGTCTGTTCATGAATGACCCTGCATTGCGTCTGGTCAATGTGTAAACGCCATGCCCGTGGCTCTTGATGAGCATGAGCAGGATCTCGCGAATTTTCTCGGTGGCTGTGTTGCTCGTGTTGGCTGTGTCTGCTGCGCTGGCGCAGGAGCCGGCCTTCACTCAGGGCACGCGAGCCTCCCCAGGCGCTGCAGTTGAGGTCCATCTATTCTGGACGGCGACCTGCCCGCATTGTGCCAATGCGCGCCGGTTCCTCGAGCGGGTTGTGCCGGTCATTCCGGGCGCGCGACTGCAATCCCTCGAGCTCGATGGCGATGGCCGCAGAGAGGCCGCCTTCATCGCCCTGTCGAAGCGTTTCAACAACGAGCCGCCTGGCGTGCCGCTGATCATCGTCGGCGACGAGGCGTTCGTCGGTTACCGCGACGACGCGACGACGGGAGCTGAGATCGAGCGCCGGATCAAGGCGTGCCTCGCCTCGCCCTGCACCGATGTTGCCGGGCCAATCTTCGCGCAATCCGGTGTGATCGCGCCGACCGCACAAGGCGTTAGCGGTGAGGGAAGCCCCCGCATCATGCGGCCCGAGCTGCCCTCGACGATATCGGTTCCGGGGTTTGGCAGCATCGAAACCCGAGCACTGTCGCTGCCGATGCTGACCATCGTGCTCGGCGCCGTCGACGGCTTTAATCCATGTGCTATGTGGGTACTGGTGCTTCTGATCGGCCTGCTGGTCGGGATGAATGATCGCGTCCGGATGTGGAGCTATGGCCCTGCGTTCCTGCTGACATCGGGTGCCGTCTACTTCCTGTTCATGGCCGCGTGGCTCAATCTGTTCCTGTTCCTCGGCTCGCTCGCCTGGATACGGGCGGCCGTTGGCGTATTCGCGCTGGGAGCTGGCGCCTACTACCTACGTGAGTTCGTCCGGAGCCCAAATGCCGCCTGTGCAATAACGACGCCGGGCGAAAGGCAGCGCGTGATGGACCGCCTAAGGAGTGCGGTATCGGAGCGGTCGTTCGCCATGGCCATCCTGGGCATCATGGTGCTCGCCGTCGCCGTCAACATGATCGAGTTGTTGTGCTCGGCAGGCATTCCGGCGGTCTATACGCAGGTTCTGGCGCTCAGCGGTCTCACACCGCTCGGCTACTATGCCTACTTGGCGCTCTACATCTCCGTATTCATGATCGACGACGCGGTAATCTTCGTTGCTGCCATGCTGACGCTGCAGGCGACGGGGCTCGCGGCGTCTTACTCGCGGTGGTCGCATCTCATCGGCGGCGCTGTGCTGCTTGGCGTCGGGCTGCTGCTCATATTCAGGCCAGCGTGGCTCGCCATGGCATAAGTGCCGACCGATAACGCTACGGAGCAGCTCGACGTCCTCTTCACATGGGACCGCTGTTCAGAGATTTCGAAGAGGTCCGCTTCATCCAGCTAGCTTCGAGGATCAACGTGATGGCCCCCACGCTGAGCAGGGGCGTGTGCATCACTTTAGGCACTTGCGCAGACCTGCCTCCGATCTCGCGGGGGCTCCCAAGAAGTTCTCCGACCAAGAAACCGTTGGCTGATCACGCTACATCGTTCGAGTCTTGCGGCGGATCGTCCTTGGGTGCATATCGCGCCTCCCATTCCTCGCGCGTCAGGGCTTCTGGAATGATGATGTAGCCGATCTTCTGGCCGGCGGTGTCCTGTGTGCCGTAGCGCTTGACGAAGCGCATGTAGAGCTTGGATGCGCGTACGGGGCCTGCGGCCGCCAGCTGCTTGAGTGTCATGACGATGACCTCGAGCGTCGTGTACCGGACGCGAGCGCCCTTAGGCCTGCCCGAGAGACGCTGCACCTCTTCAAGCACCAGCGCCGCGATCGGCTTGAGCCCACGCTCTCTCCGAGGCCGTCCATCGGCATTTCCGGACCGCCCCTTCTTGAACCGCGTCGCTGTTGGCGGGCAGCGATAGCCGACCGCCTTATTGCCCTGATCGTCAGTTCCGCTGGCCACTGAAGCACCTCCTCAGGCGTTCTACGTCGATGACGGTGCGCAGCAAGGCCAGCATCCGCGAGAACGAACTCGGCTTGCCTTCCGCATAGTCAGGGTCGTCGAAGATCTGTCGCTCGATCGCTTCGGGCAGATTCTTCGGAACGATGAAAATGCCGCCCGTGGGTCCAGGTGGCGGCTCCTTGATGAGCTTGTGCGTCTCGGCTTCGCCGAGCACGACCTCGATCGAGTCGATACGCTTCTCGACGAGTGACCGCCTGACGTGCTGCCGCAGCATGGCCTCATACGGATGCATCGAGGTGAGTTCGCCATCGCGCTTGACGCGAATGGGGGCTTCGAGCGCCTCGCGGAGATCGATCTGGGCGCCGGGACGCCGGGCCGACTTTGCTCGGCGCCGCGGAGCAGGGGAGGCGACCGCGCTGTCGTTCGGGTCCTTGCTGTCATCCGTCTTGCTCATTCTGCGGCCTCCCCGAGGCGGGCTGTACAACTGGCGGCTTGCCTCTGAAGGGCCACTTCGGCGAAGGGCTGACCGGTGTCCAAGAGGACAGGCTCTATCTTCGCGATCCGGGTCAGGCGCTTCAGGATGACGTCGCAGTAGAGCGGATCGAGCTCGATGCCGTAGCCGCGCCGGCCGGTCTTGTGGGCGGCGACGAGCGTCGTGCCGGAGCCGGCGAAAGCGTCGAGAACGATCCCCTTGCGTGCCGAGCAGTCGAGGATGGCGTCGGCGACCATCGCGACCGGCTTGACGGTCGGATGCATGGCGAGGTCGTCGGCGCGCGTGGCGCTGAAGACATTGGCGCCCGTGTAGGACCAGACGTTCGTGCGATAGCGGCCGTGCTTGCCGAGCTCGACATTGTTGATATGCGTCGCCGTCCCGACCTTGAACACGAAGAGCAGCTCGTGCTGGGAGCGATAGAGGCTCCCCATGCCGCCGTTCGTCTTCGCCCAGACACAGAGGTTCTTGAGCCCGGAATAGCGATCACGGGCCGCGGCCAGGACCTCGCCCATGTGCCGCCAGTCCATGCAGATGAAGTGGATCGCGCCGTCGGTGGAGGCTGCGACGAGGTTGTCGAAGACCCGGCCTAGAAAGGTCGTGAACTCGGCTTCGGTCATTTCGCCGGAGGCCATTGCGAATTCGCGGTGCCTGAAGGCACCAAGCCCCGAGACGTGGCCGTCGATCTTGACGTTGTAAGGCGGGTCGGTGAAGACGAGCTGCGCCGTCTCGCCTGCGAGCAGCCGCGTATAGGTCTCGATCTCGGTCGCGTCGCCGCAGATCAGCCGGTGCGGACCGATCTGCCAGATGTCGCCCAGGCGCGTGACCGCCGGTCCCTCGACCACAGGCACCTCGTCGGCCGGATCGGCTTTCGCCGGCTTCCCCTCGAGACCTTCGATCAAGACGTCAATCTCGGGCATCTCGAAGCCGGTGGCCGAGATGTCGAAGTCGAGTTCGATCTCCATGAGATTTTGGAGCTCGATAGCGAGGATCTCGCGATCCCAGCCGGCCTTCTCGGCGAGCTTGTTGTCGGCGAGGATGTACGCGCGCTTCTGCGCGTCGCTCAGATGCTCGAGCCGGATGGTCGGCACCGTGGCAAGTCCGAGCAGCTTCGCGGCCTCGACCCGGCCATGGCCGGCGACGATGCCGTTGTCCTTGTCGATGAGGACGGGGTTGTTGAAGCCGAAGGCCTTGATGCTGGCGGCGATCTCGGCGATCTGCTTCGGCGAATGCGTCCGTGCATTACGGGCGTGCGGCCGCAACTCTGCCGGAGACTTGGGAATGATCTGAAGGTATGCCATGGACAGGCTCCTCGGAAAGAGGAGCCCGCTTAAAGAACAAGGCGCGGCTCCTCGATGAACCTTCGAAGCCCGCGCCCATGCGCCAACCTCGAACCCATCGGGCGTCACGCCCTCACTTTGGAACTACTTCGCTGACTGCCGCCCATGCGGCTGGGCCTTCGACCACGTCCACATGGATGCTCTCCGGTCCCGCCAGCGCCTCGTTCCAGGCAGCTGGAACATAGGCGAAACGTGTCTGAAAAGCAAGAGAGAGAATCGAAAAACGGACGTGTTATCAATGAGTTGCCTTTTGCGCCGCTAACCGCTTCTGGTGGCTGGCATGGAGCGGGGACAGGGGCTCGCTGACATATGAGGCCGCCCCACTCCCTGTTATTGGCGCCGCCCTCGCTGTTCGGCCCGCGTCGCTCCCTGATCGGCCCGCAAAATTCCCTGTTATTTTCGCGACGTAAATTCGATGTAACCATATGTATTTACGTATAAAAACGCCATTCTGAGCCGATTTTCAAGGCCAGAAAGCGCGAAATTACCCTGTTCCTGAGACCCGTTCGCCGCAGACTGCCAGCACAGCCAGCCGTCTTGCTCAAATCGATAGTGTTTTGGAACCTTCTGCGCGACGCGGATTTGTGCCGATTCATCCGCGGATTATGGCCCTCGGCATCGCTGCTGAGGCGCCTGGAGACGCGACATGTGGCGGTTCTGGTCGGCGCGGGTGCGAACGTCTGGGGTGGCGACGATCAGGGCGGGCGGAATTCCTCTGAACGCGCTGCGCCTTCCACTGCAGTGGAGGGCAGTCCGAGGTCCTGAGGTGGCGCGTGGCGCGCAGCTCCGATGGCGGGCGTTCATCGAGGATGGCGGCGAAGACGTGCGGCGGCAGACAGGGAAGGCGCCTCGGCGCTGTCGGCTTCCCCGTCGCTCGTCTTCCTGCGCGCCGCAATGTCGTTCATCGCTTCTGTGCTGCCGGACGATACGATGGTCCGGAGGGCGACAGCCTCCTGCAGTGTTCGGACGTTGACCGGATCGATGGTGGAGACGTTCGCTGCCCCGGTAGATCATGCGGACCGTCCGAGCCTCAGGTCGATCGATGACGATTTGCGGGTCCTCCACATCGCAACCAGGCGGCACGGTGCCGCCCATCCCCATGCCACTGGCTGTCGACGCCGCGCCCGACAGCGCTGTCATTGACCCGTCTCATCGGCTTGATCGAGGACGCGCGGGGCGATCTCGATGAATGGCCTGATGAAGGAGATGGACGGCAATCGATGAACATGGGTGTGACGGACCACTTCGGACGAGATCATCGTCGGCTGGATGAAAACCGCGTCGAACCCGCTTCCGATGAAACTCGCGAAGGTGCTGAACATATCTTCGCCTTGAGTTTTCTTCGTGACAACCAGTTCGAGCTTCGTCGGGCCAGCCGCCCGCTCTATGCTTGAAGCATGGTCGCAGTGAAGGGATCGCTGACGTTGGCCAGAACGCCGCGACGATCCGTTGATGGCAGGCACTCGCGCACGATCTCGACGCATTTGCCCGCCAGCTCGGCGCCTTGTCCCGAAATGCCCGTCACATTCCCACCCGGCCTCGCGAGCCATTCGACAAGACCATTTTCGACCGGATTTCCCGCGCCGCCTATCACGATGGGAATTCGGTCTGTCGCCCGTTTCGCTGCGACCACCATCGGCGTAAGCCACGCAACGATGACGTCGGGCTGCGTGCGAACGAGTTCGGCTGCCGCGTCGGTGGCCGCTTCAAGTCCGCCATCGGCAAGGCGCACGACGAACCGTACCTTCCGTCCAAGGCGGGCGAAATGGGCCTCGAGCCCGGCGATCAGCTTATCGGGGGGGGATTGCTTGGGCCGAGAAATCCTACGACTGGCTCGGGCAAGTCTGACGATCATTCGTGCGCCCGACCGCCGGGATGTTTCATCGCCAGGGGCGTCCGGCAACTCTGCGAATATGTGACCGACCGTCTGTTGCTTCAGTCGCATAAGTCGATTACCTTCTCCGGCACTGCGCGAGGAACCAGAACGGAGCCGAGCGCGGCGGCGACGTCGTCGGCACGTAACGACATGAATGAACCGATCAACCCGTTGGAGCTTCTCTCTGCAACGCCCCTATTCGAGGGAATGCCCGCAGAAGTCTTGAGGTCTATCCAGTCGGCGACCCACCAGGCTGTCTACCCGAAGGGCAAGGTGATCTTCTGCAAGGGTGATCGCGGGGACGCTATATATCTCGTCCTCGAAGGGCGCGTTCGTCTGTCGGTTGTCACGGCTGCAGGGCGAGAGCTGACCTTCTCGCACGCAGCCGTCGGCGACCTTTTCGGAGAGATCGCCGTCCTCGATGGCTCGCCCCGCAGTGCGGACGCAACCGCTCTCGGTGACGTCCGGGTTCAGGTACTCCCGGCCGTAGCTTTCGAGCGTTTCCTCGACCGCTACTCGGAGCTGTCGCGAGGCGTCATCCGATTGTTGTGCGCGCGATTGCGGACCGTGAGCGATCACCTCGAGGACATCGCCTTGCTTCCGATCGAGGCACGGCTCGCCCGTTTTCTCCTGAGCCAGCTACAACCGGGCGCAAATGGCTCCTCGCCGGCCAGTCGGCGCGCCACGCTCGGCATCTCCCAAGGTGAGATTGCGCTGCTGCTCGGCGCCAGCCGTCCCAAGATCAACGCGGCCCTCATGCTTCTGGAGCAGGAAGGCGCCATTGTGCGCTCGGGCCAGACGATCGATTGCGCACCGGCGGTTCTGGCGCGGATCGCCAGATTGGCGTGAGCGGCACGGGATGCGAACGTGGTCGAAGCGGGGGATGTGCAAGGACCGTGGGCTCCAGCGAAGCCGATCCGAATGCGGAGCGACTCACGGCAACGATAGACGATGCAAGCAGAGTACTGCGGGTTGACCGACGGCTGCATATTACCTGTCCCGGCGCGCCTGATGATCGGTTTTCGTCGCCGCCTCGAGGTTCGCCTTCGCACCATGATGGTTCGGATCCACCGCAAGCGCCTGACGGAAGTCCCTGATAGCGGCTTCCCGGTCCCCCGCCACCAGATGCAGCTCTCCGCGACCGTTCAGGGCGCCGACATAATCCGGCACCAGCTCGATGGCCCTCGTGAAATCCGCTGCCGCGCGCTGGTTGTCTCCCTTGCGTCGCCGAGCGACGCCCCGGTTGTTGTAGGCATAGGCTGAACTCGCGTCGTATTGGATAGCCCAGGTGAAGTCGCTGATCGCCGCATCGAAGTGGCCGAGTGCGAGGAAGGCCAATCCGCGATTGTTGAGGGCGTCGGGCCGCAGAGGAGCCAGCTTCAGGACCGCGCTCAGATCCGTAATGGCCTCGCTGTAGTCCTTCAGCGCCAGATAGGTCGTGCCCCGATTGAAGCGGGCGTTCACGAAATGAGGGTCGAAGGCGAGAGCGCGACTGTAGTCTTCGATCGCTGCGCGAGGCTTGCCAAGGTAATCGAGAGCGTTCGCCCGATTGTTGTACGCGACGAGAAGCTGTTTTTCGGTCGCCCAGTTCGAGGAGATGATGTCGGAGCACGCGACGACGGCGTCGGCTGGGTCGAAGGCCTCGGAACATTCCCCAAGGACATCTGCAGCGACTGGCGCCGCATCCACGAGGCTCACCGCTGCGGTAGCAAGCGCCACGAGGGTTGCAACGAATGAACGCCGAATCATGGCGGAAGGCTCCTCGTGCAAACACGCTTCTCGTCATTCGAAGGCCGGCTGAGGCCGTTACGACCACCTCCACGTTGCGTCGTGCCAGCGGCCGCGGCACCAGGATCAGCGAAACTCCGGGCGGACGCTGTTCCGTAAGGAACAAGTCCGAAAGAAAGTCGCGATGATCAGGAGACGAGCAGCGTGGCTGAACACGCTCCGGTGGGCGGAATGCATTTGCCCGAGCTGGCGCCCCTCGATCGACAGGTGAATGCCCTCCTGCGGCTCAGGCTGGCAGTCTGTTTCGATGACACCATCCCGCCGGAACGACGGGTGCCATCATCGAGGTCGTTCTTGTCCGCAGCCCGCGCTGCCGCCCCGCTCGGCGCATCGACGAGGTTCATGGAATGAGGCAGAGGCCGGATTCCTGGGGTAGGCGAATGACCGGTTGGCTGGCTTCTGCCGAGCGCCTGGTCCCGTTCGCCGCGAGCCGCCTCTTCCGGAAGTACGCCTGACTGCTGCATCACGGAGCCTGTCGCCAGCGAAATCGAGGGGGAGGCAATGATCGAACCGCTGGGCGAGCTTGCCTGCAAGGGCTTGTCGAAACCGATCAGAGTGTTCTCTGTGCTCGGCTTCTCGAACTGACGCGTCGTCGGCAACACGCCCTGAAGCTGTAAACGCCACATCGCAAGATGGCCGGGATCTGCCCCGCTGCGAATAGTCCCGCACAGCGCGGCGATCCGTGTGTCTGTTGTTCGTACATCGGGTACGAAGTCCATCAATCCATGATAGTGAGAATTGGCCGGGCCGTTTCTCGACCGCTCCGCCAGGTATGTTCTCATCCTCCGGACATTCGATCGGAATGCCTGCCCGCTGTCCGCAGATCGAGCTTGCAGGCCGGACTTTCGCGCTCGACATCAACGTGGTCTCGGCCTCGCTGTCGGCAGTCGTGAAGTACGCATTGGTCGCCGACGATACCACGATCACGCGCCCCGCCTGCGCGATCCTCACACCCGGATCTATGACCTGGCAACCCGCCTCACCAAACACCTTGACCGGGTGTCCTTGAGGCTGGCGGCTGGCCCGGGGCGCCACACGCCGCTGACGTCGTTTGATGCTTTGATCCAGCTCACTTCGCGATCAGGCTTGCGACGCGCGACAGCACCCTGCTGCTCTCTGTGCTTCGACCGGCGAGTCATTGTAGAAATGCTCGTGTCCATCACGTGCCATAGGCAGATGCGCCCCGAGAGCGAATCGTCCCCCCGTTGCGGCCGGCACAATCGCTGCTCCATACGGGGCTTGATCCGGTGCAGTGGCCGCCATTCGTGCGTGGTCGATATGCGTCATTGCCGTCGCATCTCGAGTGAGCGGCCTTCCGCGAAGGAGCCGTCTCGTCATCTCACGACGACCGGCCGGATGAAGTTCCCGGCCGGTCGCGAGATCCTCAGCCGATGCTCCTGAGCTTGGCGAGCGTCTCTGTCGCCTCGGGCCGAACCGTGTAGTCGGGATCGGCATCGGCGGCTCGCACGATGCCTTGCCGATCGATCACGAACCGCGATGGGATGGGCAATTCCCACAGGGAGTGGTCCGTGTTCTTCGGCAGATCGATGCCGAAACCCTGATAGACGGCCCGAAGGTCGTCGGGGAGCGTGAAGACGAGCCCGAATGAACGTGCGATGGCCAGCCCCCGATCGGACACGATCGGAAAGCCGAGCTTTTGTTTGTCCACGAGGCTCTTCGAGATGTCCGGCTTCTCGGGCGAAAGGACCGCAATCTCGCCACCGGCAGCACTGACGTCCGAATAGATGTCCTGCAGAGCATCCAGCTCTGTGCGGCAGTATGGTCACCAATGTCCGCGGAAGAACGACAGCACGAGCGGCCCCCGCGCGAGTAGATCCGTCGAGCCGATGGTGCGGCCATCGTGGGATAGTCCCGAGAACGCCGGCATCGGTTGTCCGACCTTCACGATGCCATCGAGAATCCCGGAGGCTCTCAGATCAGCCGTTGCTCGTTGCATGATGGCCTGTCGGTCGGGCGGTATTCGCTTCGACGACGCCTCGCGTATGGCGTCGAGTTTCTCTTTCAATGGCATTTCATGTGCTCCTGTCATGCTCGGCTGCCGTCTCTCGTCATCGTTGCGCACCGGCAGCCACGTCGAGCGCAATTCTGCGGGCTGAATCGCACTAGCCAGCAGAAACCCTGTGCGACGTGACCATCGCAATCGGACCCCATGTCGGACAATACCGGGATTGCCGCGACGAGCGGCGAAGCGACTCGATGATCCGGCCGGCCAGTCCGAGGGCCGCAAAGATGCCGACGGTCACGAGGCGCACTCCTGCAATCTCTATGGTGTCCGGCCAATCGATTTCCGTGGATGAAGCGGTCGGGCCGCACTGCGAATTCTGGTGACACTCCCGCGCGATCGGCTGCTGGAGCGACCTCGTCTCTTGACGCCGGCCGCGGACGTCGATCAAGGCTGCGTGGCTTGAGCCAGCTTGGCTTCCAGCTCGACGATGCGGGCCCTCAGAACGGTCGTCGCTTCCTCGACATCGGCAAGCGTGTAGCGTTCCGTGATGTTCTGGGAGCAATTCCAATCGAAGGCTTCGATGCCGATCAGAATGCCACGCTCGACGCGCGTGTGGGCCCCGTCCTGCGTGAGCTTCCGCATCGTCACGGCATCGTCAGGCGGAACCACGCGCGCATGCCCCAATATTTTCAGGCGCGCCCTGTTGGCGTAGTCCATCAGGAACAGCGACACCCGATCGTTGCCGGCCAGATTGCCGATGGTGATGTACTGCCGGTTGCCACTGAAATCGGCGAAGCCGATGGTCTTGTCGTCGAGCACCCGCAGAAGCCCTGCTGGCCCACCGCGATGTTGGATGTAGGGCCAGCCGGTCTCGCTCACCGTTGCCATGTAGAAGCTGTCGCGGGCCGCAATGAACTGTGCTTCGCGATCACCCAGCCGATGCCGCAGCGGCTCGCCACCTTCGAAGCGGGTGTTGCTTCTGCGGCTGCCGTTCTGCTCCTGTGCCGCCTTCACATTCGGGGTGAAGGCGATCTCGGCAAATCTGTGACCCATGTCGATGTCTCCAAGACGGGCCCGCTGGATGATCACGTCGCGCGGGCGAACGAGTTGGCGTCCTGGACGGACGTCGCGGTGGTCGAGAGCGTGCCGAGGCCTATTGCGCCTGCGGGTCCGGCAGCTTCGATCTCGACGCAGCCAGTGATGGCGAGGATGATATCCACATCATGACCGCGCGTCAGCCAGAGCGTCCCGCCCGACGCGGAGACCAACCCCGGTGCTGCCTCAGCGAACGTGAAGATCTGCGTCGGCTCGCGGTGTCGGTCGTGCTCGGGCGTCGACAAATCGCGCCGCGGCTGGGGCGTTTCCTCGAACGCTACCCTGAGGTCACGATCGATCTTGCCATGCAAGACGTCTTCGTCGATTTTGTCGGGCAAGGCATCGATCTGGCGATCCGCGTCGGCGAGATCACCGACCAGAGCCTCGTGGCCCGCAAGAAGGGCATGGTGAGGCCCAGGACGGTCGCGTCACCGGCCTATCTGAAGGCCAATGGTGCGCCTCGCACACCCAACGACCTCAAGCGCTAACACGGCATCGTCTGCACGCGGCTCTCGACCGGCAACAGGTGGCACTTCGAGAGGCGCGACGGGCCGCTGTCGGTCGATGTCTCGGGCCGCTCCCGCGTTGATAATTCCGAGCCCGTGCGCGAAGGCCTGCCTTCCGGGCTCGATATCTCGGTCATACCGGCCTTCGCCTTTTCAGACGGGATCACTGGGGCGCTACCAAGGTGCTGCTCAAGGCCGACGAGCCGAGACTTATGCCGTTGCATGCCGTGTATGCCCGCGCCGCCATGTGCCGCCGCGCGTGCGCGCCATGATCGACTTCCTGGCCCATGAACTCGAGATCATTCCGGTGCCGAAGCGGAGCGTGCGCGTCGCCACGGTTCCAACTGCCGATCGCCCTGCGCGCTCGCCTTTCCAGCGAGCGACCCGCAGTCTGCGATGCTCGCCGTGATGGTCGGCTCGATCACGGCGGCCCGTGACCCGGGCGGCAGTTGCCGCTGGCGGTCCTTCGTACCAACCCCGAACGCGTTCCCGAGGTATGCCTCGAACATCCCGGTTGAGGCCGGCGGATGCCTGTGTCGTCGCCTACGCCGCAACGTCATCGCGATTAGAAGGGGCTGATCACCATCTGAACTCTGATGAGCGCCAACTGGAGATCTGACGTCTGGTCATCGAAAACTCTATTGCAATGCAACAAGCGGCGGATGGCGAAGATTTCGAAACGAGACCGTAGCCGTTGCCGCGTCGGAGCACCTCAGCTACGCTTGTCCGGACAAGTAAAACTCACAGGCCGCTTCCGGAGGATGAGACCGTGGCAAAGCGCGACATCACGTTCGGCTGGTTCCTGCCCACAAACGGCGACAGCACCTGCCTCTCCGACCCCGCCCAACGCATTGCTCCGTCCCGCCCCATGATGGATGAGATCGTCGAAGCGGTCGACAATGGCGGCTACACATACATGCTGATGCCCGTGAACGCGATCTGCTGGGAAGCGACGGTCTTGGCGTCCTGGTACGCGGCCAGGACGCGAAACGTGGCTCCGCTGATTGCGCTGCGCTCGGGTTATGTGAACCCCGTGCTCGCCGCCAAGATGTTTGCCACCCTCGATCAAATGTCGGGCGGACGCCTCTGCATCAATCTCATCGCGGGCATCAATGACGACGACTCGATCGCGGACGGAATCGCCGACAGCAAGGAGGTCCGCTACGAGAAGATGGACGAGGAAGTGACCATCATGAAGAAGCTGTGGGCCTCGAACGAGCCCATCGGCTTCAAGGGGAAGCACTATTCCTGCAATCAGGTGATCGAGCCGAAACCGCTGCAGCAGCCGCATCCACCGTTCTTCCTCGGCGGCGGCTCGCCCCAGGCTGCCGAAATATCGGCCAAGCATTCATCGGTGCATCTCTTTTGGGGCGACAAGCCGAAGGTGATCGAACAACGCATCGGCGACATGAGAAAGCTTGCCGCCAGATACGGTCGTGAGACGGCGCTTCAGTTCGGCATGCGGCTCCAGATCGTGTGCGCCGATACCGAGCCGGAGGCATGGGAGCTGGCCAACGCTCTGGTCAAGGGGACGAGTGGTGTCAATCCATTCAACATGCGCGGCGGCGCCACGGCCGTGGAAGGCATACGCCGAACGTCAGAGGCCAATCGGCGCGTCTGGCAACTCCTCGAGGAGTCCGGCGATGACCTGAAGATCCATCCCCATCTCTGGACTGGCATCTCCAAGGTCCGCGCGGGCGCCGGCATCGCGGTCGTCGGCAACCCGGAGCAGGTCGCAAACACTCTGAAGGAGTTCGTCGACGCAGGATGTACCTCGTTCTGTTTGTCCGGCTACACACACGCTGCAACGGCGCGGACGTTCTCGCAGAAGGTCATGCCGTACTTCGCAGATCGTATTTCCGACAAGCTGCCGCAAGCGGCATGAGCAGACACAAGCTGCTGTCTATGCGCAATGCCGAAGCCCGCCTTGCGATCAACACGAGAAAGATCAACCCGTCCTCGTCACCAATCACGTGACCGGTGGTAGGCACCCAGATGAGTTTCGTAGCCATCACGAGAGGCGCGCTGCTGGTCCTCGGACTGGCCATGGTCGCTTACCATATGATCGGCTCGCAGATCGTGCTGGCGGGCTACGTCGAGAATCAGGCGATTCACCTGGCTTTCGTGCTGCTGCTGGTGTTCCTCCACAGCGCAAGCGTCGCTCAATCGTTTTTCCTTCGGTTCTGGAATCTCCTCCTCGCCGGCATTGGCCTTGCGACGTCCGCCTTCGTCTATTTCAATGTCGGCCATCTAGAGGAGATCGTCGGGTTTCCCGGCACCATCGAGGTCGTTGTCGGAGTGACGATCATCGCATTGGTCATCGAAGCCACGCGGCGCGGGTGGGGCATGGTTCTGCCACTGGTGGCGTGCATCTTCATCGCCTACTTCCTGTGGGGGCATCTGATCCCCGGCCCGCTCAACCACAAGCCTTTCACCTTCAGCTATGTGGTTTCCTATCTTTCCATCGGGCTGACAGGAGTCTTCGGCGAGTTCCTCAGCATCTCCGCAGATCAGGTGTTCTTGTTCGTCGTCTTCGGCGCACTCTTGTCGGTAATCAAGATCAACGATCTCTTTTTCGAGATCGGTAAGGCGGCTGGGCGCGTTTTCAGCGGCGGTCCCGGCCAGACGGCCGTCATCTCGAGTTCTCTCGTGGGCACAGTGACCGGCGCCGCCGTCGCGAACGTGGCCATCACAGGTGCCTTCACGATTCCCTTCATGAAGAAGGTCGGCTATCGCCCCGAGGAGGCGGGAGCCATCGAGGCAACCGCGTCTACAGGCGGACAGATCATGCCGCCGGTCATGGGTGCATCGGCTTTCCTCATGGCGTCGTTTCTCGGGCAGCCCTACGCGGCTGTGATGGCCGCCGCCGTCATTCCGGCACTTCTTTACTACTGGACTGTAATCCTCGGCGTGCAGTTTCTCTCGGTGAAGCGAGGCATCGTAGCCCCCGTCGAGCCTGTTGACCGCAATCTCGTAATGAGACGCCTGCCTCTGTTCCTCGTTCCGTTGGGGATCATGATCGGCATGCTGGCCATGAACTACAGTCCCAACAAGGCGGCATTCTGGGCCATCTCCGTCGCCATCGCGATGAGCTATCTCACTGTGGACACGCGTCCAACTGTAGGTGAGGTGCTCAAGTGCCTGGCCGATGGCGCCGTCACCGGAGCGCAGATCGGAATCTCCCTGGCCATTGTCGGCATCATGGCCCAGACCCTCCTGACGACCGGTCTGGGCAACAAGGTGGCGGGCCTCGTCGAGTTGCTCAGTGGCGGCAACCTGTTGATGGCGCTCCTTTTGACGATGTTGGTTTCGCTGGTCCTCGGCTGCGGGGTTCCGACTGCGGCAGCCTACAGCCTCGTAGCCATTGTCGTCGTGCCCACTATCGTCAAGATGGGCGTATCGCCGATGGCGGCTCACTTCTTCGCATTCTACTTTGCTGTGATCTCCGCTGTGACGCCACCGGTGGCACTCGCGTCTCTTGCGGGGGCCGGCATCGCGCGCGCCAGCTACCTCAGGACGTCGTGGGAAGCCTTCAAACTGGCGATATCCGGCTTCATTATCCCGTTTCTCGTCATCTACAATTCAGCAATCATCCTCGAGCCGACGTCCTGGCAATGGGCATTGGGCACGGCGGTTGCTGTACCGATCGGCATGACGGCGTTGACGGCGGCAATCTACAACTGCGGTCTGGTTCCGTTTCGCCCCATCGAAAGGCTGATGGCGATCCTTTGCGGTGCCATGATGACTGGCTACGCCGTCTTCCGGCACGTCGACGAATTACCTCTCGAGTATCCCATGCTCGCGCTCGGGGTCGTTCTTGCGGCAACGCTCCTGCGCATGCAGAGGCTGCGCTACTTGGAGCAACAGCGTCGTCCGTCGATGCATGAAGCAGACGGGACACCTGCTTCGAGCGCCGCATCAACAAGACAGGGGTGAGGCGCCCATGAACGGCCGCGGGATGGAACCGCAGAAGAAACAAGAAGGGAGAACCGCCATGTTGAACAGACGGATGACAATCGCTCTTGCAGCCTCGGCTGCGTTGGTGCCGCTCATCTCCGTGGGCAACGCATTTGCACAAGCTCGCCCGGAGACGAGTGTAAGCCTGCTCGGTGCCCCATTCGGCACCGGCACGTACGTGTTGAGCAGCGCGCTCGAGCAGATATCGAGGAAGAGCCATCCCTGGCTGCGCATCTCCGCCGCAGAAAGCCCGGGCTACGTGTTCAACATGCGCAAGCTCGACGCAGAGCGAGACCTGCGCAAGAACACGATCATCGGCTCGGGACCGGCGCTCATGCGTCTCGGAGAGGACGGCGGTAAACCGTTCGACAAGAAAGTCGAACGGCCGAAGGTCTTGGCGAATTTCGTCATAACGGCGGTGTGGCTGACATCACTTGATCCGAAAATCTCCAAGGCGGAGGACGTGTCTGGCAAACGCATCGGCTTTGGTACGGCTGCCCAGATCAATTGGAGCGTCCTGCCTCGCGCGGTGCTCGAGCACGGCTGGGGAATACCGCTGTCCAAAGTCAGCCTGCAGTATCTCGGCAACAAGGCCGCGGTTTCTGCGCTCCTCGATGGCAAAGTCGACCTCGCGATCTCCGGAGGCTATGTCGATCCCGGCACCGGCGCGATCTCACTCGCTCCGCCGACGACCGAACTCATCGCAACGGGGCGCGCACTGTTTCATATCCCATGGGGCAAGGCAGCCGTCGAGAAGACCGCTCCAAAAGGGTTTGAGGTTGTTCCCTACACGGTTCCCGCCAAGGCAATTGACGGCAAGAATGGGGATTTGGAGACGTTCATCGATTCAGGCGCCTGGACGGTGTATCCGGAATTTCCGGAGGAACTCGCCTACGAGATCACGAAGCTGATCATTGCGAACATCTCCGTGTTTGGCGAAACGCACGCCATCGGCAAGCTCATGTCCAGGAAGGGCATCGTTTACGGATGGAATCCAGAGCATTTCCATCCCGGCGCACTCAGGGCCTACAAGGAAGCCGGCATTCTCTGACGTGGTGCCCGTCGATCCCCGCCAGCCGATGCTGCACAGGCGTGTAGCGTCGGCCGGTTTGATTGTCGCCCCGCGAAGTTGCGACGAGCGCGCAGAGATCGGTCGGCCTCACGACGGTCATTTGTAAGGGGTGTACGGCTTCAACGGCGGCGCCGTCCCAACTCGGCCCAAGTAAAATGCGCCCGGCAGACTGGGAGCGATCGTCGCTTGCGCCAACGCAGGGATCGAGTCTGGAAGTCCTGAGCCGATCAATTTGGGTGCTTTTTCACAGATCTCTTGCGTGTGGTTTGAGACGACGTCTGTTTGCTGCTCAGAGCGTTGGTCGACGATCGCGCCAAGACGTCATCCGCTCATACGTGTGCCCGACACGCAGGACGTGCGCATCTTCGAAGGGTCGCCCGACAATCTGCATCGAGAGCGGCAGGCCTTGGGCATCGAAGCCGTTGCAGATTGACAGCGCGGGCGTGCCCGACACATTGAATGGCATCGTGAAGGTGGAAGCTTCGAAACTCCCGTACTTGGTCATCGCGTCCATTCTTGGCGCTGATGTCGCCGTTGTCGGCAGCGCCAACACGTCGACCGACGTCATGACCTTTGCCAAGGCTGCCCGCAACTCCCGCCGCAGACGCATGGCGGCCATGTAGTCGGCTGATGTGATGAATGCACCGAGCGCGCACCGGTCGCGAAAGTATTCGCCGTAGTCGGTGTACCGCTCCTTCAACCATGGCTCGTGAACCGAATATGCCTCGCTGATCATGAGAATCATGCCGCAGGAAAACCAGTCATCGAGAGGCGGCAGCCTGACATCAGTTATTGCGGCACCTGCCTGCCGAAGCACGCCGATCGACGTCTCGAAAGCCGCGCCGACATCGTTCGAGATGCTGGTGTCCGTCTCGAAGAAATGCCTCACGACACCGATACGAAGGCCGGCTATGCCGCCGCCAATCGAGGCCCGGAAGCTCGGCAGGTCGATCTTTGCGCTCGCTGGATCCGCCGGGTCGTGCCCGGCCATGGCATCGAGAAGGATGGCGCAATCCTCGGCAGTCCAGGCCAGCGGTCCCGCATGATCGAGCGAGAACGCCAGCGGTTGGATTCCGGAGCGGCTGAGCAAGCCATAGGTGGGCTTGATGCCGGCCAGCCCGCAGAAGGAGGACGGCGTTCTGATGGAGCCGCCTGTGTCGGAGCCTGTGCCCCCGAGGATGAAGCCGGCCGCGACGGCAGCGCCCGTACCGCTCGAGGAACCTCCGGTGAAGTGCTCGGTGTTCCATGGGTTGCGCGCTGGCGGCCACGGCAGGTCGAAGCTCGGTCCACCCCAGGCGAACTCGTGTGTAGCGAGCTTGCCGAACGGCACGACGCCAGCTTCGGAAAGTTTGGCCACGGTGTGCGCATCCCGTCTTGGGATGTAGTCTTCCAGCAATCTGGAATGGGCGGTCGTCGCCAAACCGCCCGTTTCATAGATATCCTTGTGAGCGAACGGAATACCGTGCAGGGGCCCCCTTGGGTGCCCTTCCCTGATCTCGGCCTCGGCCTTCCTCGCCTCGGAAAGCGCACGCGCCTTGTCGAGATGGATGAAGCTGTTGATCCGCGCTTCGCTGGCCTCGATCCGCGCGAGGCACGCTTCTGCGAGCGCGACGGGCGAAAGCTTGCCGGTTTCGATGTCGGCAGCCGCCTCGGCGATCGATGGAACGGGATGCATTGCAATCACCTCAATCGGCTGCCTTGAAGATGCTCGCGGGCTCAGCCTCGCGTGGTCTCGCGCCATCACCACGAACGCGCGCCGCCATCCGCACGATGTGACCGTAACCAACGAACAGCTCGGATCTCTGCCGCTCGTCGAGTTTCAATCCGCTACGTCGGAGCAGGGCTTCGAAGGCGTCTCTGTCTTTGTCGATGTGTGTCACGCTGCAGCTCGTCCCTGTTGTCGATCAGCTCATGGTCACGTCGATGATGTCCGTCACGCCCGGCAGTATCCGGCGTAGCTGGAAAGGGATTGTCCGTGCGCTCCCGGTCGCGTCGCATCCACGAGCGAGGCGCTTCGGTTACAAGGGAACCTTGAACACGCTCGCCGGCTCGTTGCCCTTGGAGGGCATTCGTTTGACGCTGCCGGCCACACTTGCAACCCTTGTCCCAAGCGCAGCCATGCGTTCGATCTCGGCATCCGTCTCCAGCTTCACCCCGTGGAGCGAAGCAAATGCAACGATCTCTTCACGGCTCCACGTCCTCGTCGTCATGCGGGTCCCTCCCCAAGCGATGATGCAGGATGTCAAAGCGACGGACGTCGTCCCCGCTCGCCAATGGCACATTCGATCACGTGAGCCACGCGATAGATGGTGGCCTCGTCGAAGTAGCGGCCCGCGACCTGCATGCTCGTCGGAAGCCCATCCGCATCGAAACCAGTCGGGAGCGACAGGGCGGGGTGTCCGGTGACATTGAAGATCGACGTCGCGGCATGCATCGTGAACTCGACCAGCTTCTTCTGGTCGTCGAACGTCGGCGCCGTCGCAAACGTGCAGGGTGTCAGGATCGCATCACACGTCCGCACCACGGCATCCGTGCTGACGCAGAGTTGCCGCCGCAGGCGCTGAGCTGCCAGGAAATCGGCTGCGCGGAGCGTGAAGCCGGCCGTCATCTTGTCGCGAAGCGCCCGCCCCATGAGATGGCGGCGCTGCAGGAAATCCTGCTCGTGGATCGAGAATGATTCACCCCAGTTGATCACCGACGTGACGTTCCGGTACTCCTCCAGCGTCGCAGGGAGTCCGACGTCCACGATCTCGGCGCCCGCATCGCGAAGGGCTGCCTCCGCCTTGAGGAGGTTCGCGGCAACGTCAGGGGAAAGCACTGGTGCGCCCGCTCCGAAATCGCGGACGATCCCGATCGTCATTCCCCGGACCCCTTCACCCAGCCCGCGACTGAAGTTGGGCACCGGCGCATCGGCCGATTGAGGATCCCGAGGATCAAAGCCTGAAATCGCCTCGAGCACGATCGCGCTGTCCCGTACCGTCCAGGTCAGCGGCCCCGTCACATCCAGCGACCAGCAGTTGGGCAAGCAGCCGGCGCGACTGACACGGCCGTAAGTGGCTTTCATTCCAACGACGCCAGTCGCAGCGGCTGGCAGGCGGATCGATCCCCCCGTGTCGGACCCTAATCCGAAGAGTGCCGTTCCCGCCGCCACTCCCGTTCCGACGCCCGTTGATGATCCGCCTGTGAAATGCGCGAGGTTCCAGGCATTGCGGGCCAATGGAAACGGCAACTCGTCGTAGATCTCGCCCGTGCCGGTGCCAAACTCCCAGGTATTCATTTTACCCAGCAGGATCGCGCCCTGTGCCTCCAGCTTCTCGATGATCGTTGCCGTCTCGTCGGCGACATGGTCGAGCATCAGGCGTGAGCCGCCCGTCGTTCGCACGCCTGCGACGTGATAATTGTCCTTCACCCCAAACGGAATCCCGTGCAGCGGTCCCTTCCAGTGGCCATCGGCAATCTCGCGTTCGGCCTGCCGGGCCCGCGTGCGGGCACGATCTGCGAGCACGGAAATGTAGCTGTGAAGTTTGGAGTCAACGGCGGCAATGCGCGCGAGATAGTGCTCGACCAGGTCCACGGGAGACAACTTGCGTCCCGCCAGGAGAGCGCCTGCAGTCCGAATATCGAGCAACTCGCCGCAAGCCGCGGGTGGATCGGCAGCCGGGACGGCCATCGGGGATACTCCTGCTCTTCAACTCGATCGCAACGGGTTGATCACGACAATACGGGCAATAGCGACCCCCGAGTGCACGAATTCACGGCATGATGCGGCGGAAATTTCATAGGCAGTGCCGAGCCCGGAGCTCTTGCAGATCTTCGGTATCTCATCGGACATGGCGCTGCTGTTCATCGCTCAGTCGAAGTCGACCAAGCCTCGCGCGACAGCGCTTCTGGAATGATGATGGAGCCGACCATCCGGCCAGCGGCTTCCTGTGTGCCGTGGCGCTGGAGGAAGCGCATGCAGTGATTGGATGCGCAGGCGCTGAAGACCTTGATGCTCGATGATATCTGGCGGCGGCTCGGCCAACGTCGCGCCTGTCGCCAGCCGCCCTATGCGCCGCGCATGCGCAGACCTTCGGGGTCGTAGAGCGGGCGCAGGCTGGCCTCGGCCGGCACCCGAACCCCGGCCACTTCGATCTCGAACCTCGGCGCAAGCACACTTGCGGCGGCCTCGTTCGGACGGCACGGCAGATAACCGAGCCCGATGGCCGCCCCCAGTGTATGCCCATAAGCGCCCGACGTGAGGAAGCCGGCCACTTTCCCGTCGCGCACGATCGGCTCGGTCCCGTAGAGCAGCGGCTCCGGATCGGTAAGCTTGAACTGGACGAGCCGCCGCTCGAGGCCGGCGGTCCGCTTGGCAAGGACCGCGTCGCGCCCGATGAAATCGCCGAACCGGCCCTGCGCCTTTCCCGTCTTGACCGCGAAGCCGAGCCCGGCCTCGAGCACGTGGTCCTCGTCGCCGATGTCGTGGCCGAAATGCCGAAAGGCCTTTTCCAGCCGTAGCGCGTCCATGGCGTGCATTCCGGCAAGCCGCAATCCATGCCGCTCTCCCGCGTCCAGGATGGTCTCGAACACATGCCGCGCGAACTCGGTCGGCATGTAGAGCTCGAACCCCGATTCGCCGACGTAGGAGATGCGGTGTGCCCGCACCATCGCCATCCCGATCTCGATCTCCCGCGCCGTGCCGAAGGGGAAGGCACTGAACGACAGGTCGGACGTCGAGCGCGCCTCCAGCACGGCGGCAGCCAGCGGTCCCATGACGGCGAAGCACGCCTCCCCGCTCGTCGCGTCGAACACCGCGCACCGCGCCTCGTCCGGAACGTGGCGTCGGAGCCACGCGAGATCCCGCACCGTCGTCGCCGCCGACGTGACGACGAGGAACGACGTCTCGCCGAGCCGCGTCACAGTCAGGTCGGCCTCGATGCCGCCGCGCGCATTGAGCCACTGCGTGTAGACGATACGCCCCGGCTCGACCGCGACATCGTTGGCCGAGATGCGCTGCAGCACGGCCTCGGCGTCCGGTCCCTCGACCCGGAACTTGCCGAACGCGCTCATGTCGAACAGCCCTGCTGCTGTCCGGACGGCGTGATGCTCCGCCGCCGCATGCGCGAACCAGTTCTGACGGCCCCACGAGTACTGATAGGCGGCCGTCTCGCCCTTCGCCACGTCCTCTGGCGGCAGGAACCAGTTGGCGCGTTCCCAACCCGCCGCCTCGCCGAAGCACGCGCCGCGCGCCGCCAGCTGCTCGTGAACCGGCGAATGCCGGACGCCTCGCCCCGTCTCGTACTGGCGATACGGGAAATGATCGGCATAGAGGAGGCCGAGCGTTTCGCTGACGCGTGAGGTAATGAAGCTCCGCGTCGCCTGATAGGGGACGACGCGGCGCACGTCCACGTCCCACAGGTCGAACGGCGGCGCCCCATCGACGATCCACTGCGCGAGCGCCATGCCGGCTCCGCCAGCCGACTGGATGCCCACCGAATTGAAGCCGCAGGCGACATAGAAGTTCCGGAGCTGCGGCGCCTCGCCGAGCAGGTAGCGATTGTCGTGGGTGAAGCTCTCGGGTCCGTTGAAGAACGTCCGGATGCCGAGCTTGCCGAGCAGCGGCACGCGTCGCGTGGCCGTCTCGAGGATCGGCGCGAAGTGCTCGACGTCTTCCGGCAGTTGATCGAAGCAGAAATCTTCCGGGATACCGTCGACGCCCCACGGCTTGGCTTTCGGCTCGAACGCACCGAGCATGATCTTGCCCGCGTCCTCCTTGTAGTAGGCGCACTCGTCGGGCACGCGGAGCACCGGCAGATTGCGCGGCACGTCGGGCGAGGCCTCGGTGACGATGTAGAAGTGCTCGCACGCCTGCAGTGGCAGCGGCACGCCTGCCATGGCGCCGATGGTCCGCCCCCACATGCCCGCGCAGTTGACCACCACTTCTGCCGCGATCGGACCCTGATCCGTGACGACGCCGGTGACGATGCCGTTGTGCTGCGAGACGGCCGTCACCTTGACGCCCTCGATCACCTTCACGCCGAGATTGCTGGCGCCGCGCGCCATCGAGAGTGCGATGTTGCCCGGATCGCCCTGCCCGTCCCGCGCCAGGTAGACCGCGCCCACGGCGCCGCTGACATCGAGCAGGGGATGCCGGCGCGCGGCCTCTGCAACCGAGATGGTCTCCACCTCGACGCCGTAGGAGCGGGCCATGGACGCGCCACGCTTCAGCTCCTCGTAGCGTTCGGCAGTCAGCGCGAGACTGATCGAGCCGACACGCTTGAACCCCGTCGCGACACCGGTCTCGGCTTCGAGCGAGCCGTAGAGTTCCTGGCTGTACTTGGCGAGCCGGGTCATGTTGGCCGTCGCCCGCAATTGCCCGATCAGACCCGCCGCGTGCCACGTTGTGCCGCTGGTCAATTGCTTCCGCTCGAGCAGCACGACGTCGGTCCAGCCGAGCTTCGCCAGATGATATGCGACCGAGCAGCCTGCGACCCCGCCGCCGATGATCACGACACGCGCTCTATTCGGGACCATGGGGCATCCTGCTGACTGGAGTGGGGATCATCGCGGTCTGCGGCTGGGACTGGGAGCGCACTCGCCAGAGCTTCGCCATCGTGTAACATCGAGAGTAGAGCGGCACCCGCTTGCGGGCAACACGAGGGCAGGATGAGGGTCGGGATAGAGGTCGGCGGCACGTTCACGGATCTGGTCGCGATCGGCCGCGACGGCATCATTGTCACCAAGGTGCCGAGTGTGCCGAGCGCCCCCGACGAGGGCGCCTTCGATGCCCTTATCGCGAGCGGCATTCCTCTGGCCGCCATCGAGGAACTGGCCCACGGCTCGACCGTCGCGACCAACGCGGTTCTGGAGCGCAAGGGCGCCCGCATCGCGTTCGTCACGACGAAGGGTTTTCGCGACATCCTCGCCCTGCAGCGGCATGGACGCGACCGGATCTACGATCTCGAATACAGGAAGCCCGTCCCCGTCGTCGAGCGATCGGCGAGCTTCGAGGTGACCGAGCGCGTCGTCGCCGACGGCTCGGTCGTAACGCCGCTCGACGAGGCCGCGATCGAGCGTGAGTTGCTGCCTGGCCTTGCGGCCGGCGGCTTCGAGGCCGTGGCGGTCTGCCTGCTGAATGGCTACGTCAATCCCGCCCACGAACGCCGTGTGCGCGAACTGATCGCCAGCCGCCTGCCGGACCTGCACGTGACGCTGTCGTCCGATGTGACGCGCGAGTTCCGTGAGTACGAGCGCGCCTCGACGACGACGCTGTCGGCTTATGTCCAGCCCGTCATCGACCGCTACCTTGCTCGGTTCTCGGAGCGCCTCGGCGCCAGCGGCTTCACCGGCCACTTCAGCGTCATGCAGTCGAACGGCGGACGTCTCCCCGCCGACGGCATGCGCGGGAGCGCCATCAATGCGCTGCTGTCGGGCCCGGCGGCCGGCGTGATGGGCGCCGTGCGTCAGGCAGGTCGGTCGGGCTTCCGGAACATCGTCACGCTCGATATCGGCGGCACCTCGACGGACGTCTGCGTCGTCACGGACGGCCGCCCGCAGCTGACCCAGGATTTCTCCCTCGACGGCCTGCCGATCCGCGTGCCGCTGCTCGACATCAATACGGTCGGCGCGGGCGGCGGCTCGATCGTGTGGATCGACGAGGGCGGCATGCTGCGCGTCGGCCCCAAGTCCGCCGGTGCCAATCCCGGTCCGGCCTGCTACGGACGTGGCGGCACCGAGCCGACCCTCACCGACGCCCACGTCATCCGGCAGACGGTCCGGCCCGAGGCGTTCCTCGGCGGCCGCATGACCATCGACGCGGCCGCCTCCCGTCGCGTGTTCGAGCCGATCGCGCGGGCACTCTCCATGAGCCTCGAGGAGGCGGCGGACAGCGCCGTACAACTCGCCAACGCCAACATCGTGCGGGCGATCCAGCTCATCTCGACGGAGCGCGGCCACGATCCGCGCGACTACGTGCTGGTCCCGTACGGTGGCGCCGGTCCGCTCCATGCAGCCGACGTCGCGGCCGAGCTCGGCATCTCGACGATCGTCGTGCCGCCGAGCGCCGGCATCATCTCGGCCTATGGCCTGATCGCCTCCGACTTCATGCTGTTCGAGAGCATGACGCGCCGGGCCCCCGCCGACGACGACGCGGCGACGCATCTGACGACCGTGTTTGACGAGATGCAGGCGCGGGCCAGCGAACGGGCGGCGCATCTGGGTCTCACGGGCACCCTGCAGATGGAATTGACGGCTGGCATGCGGTTCGTCGGACAGGCCTTCGAGGTGCCGGTCACGTTTGCTGCCGACGAGATCGCACGCCTGTCCTCGGCCCACATCCGCGAGCGTTTCGCGGAGGCCCACCACCGCGTCTATTTCTTCGGCGGCGAGGCGGAAAAGCCCATTGAGTTCGTCTCGTTCCGGCTCGGCGTGACGCTGCCCCTCGCGGAGCTGCCGTTGCTCGCCATCGACGCCACGCAGAAGTCGAAGCCGAAGCCGATCGAGGTGTTCGACAAGCGGAGCTGGCGGAGCGGTGTGCTCGTTGCGCGCGGCGGACTGGGCGCCAAGCGCCTTCCGGGTCCGGCCCTGATCGAGGACCCGACCTCGACGCTGCTCGTGCCGGGCGGTTGGACCGCGCGCCGCGACGGCAATCACAACACCATCCTCGAGCGGCAGAAGTGACAGGGGACCCGCATGCGGACTCGTGACGTGAAGAGCGACGCGGTGAAGGCACGCGCGCAGGACGGGAAGCCGGCGCGCCGGTCGACCAAAGCGCCGAAAGGTGCCGCGCGCCGCCTTGATCCCGTGGATTACGCGGTCATAAGTCAGGCCTTGATCGCCATTGCCCGCGAAATGGGGACGAAGCTCGTCCGCTCGTCCTACTCGAACATCGTGCGCGAGGCGCAGGATGCCTCGGCCGCGCTCTTCGACGCGACGGGCAAGGTCGTGGCGCAGGCCGAGCTGATCCCGATGCATCTGGGCTCCATGTCGGAGATCTTCCGCGCCTGCCTCGCGGCCCACCCGCCCGAGACGCTGCAGCCCGGCGATTTCTACATCAACAGCGATCCCTACGGCGGCGGCCAGCACCTCCAGGACGTCTTCATCTTCCAGCCGATCTTCCATGCCGGTCGCATCGTCGCGTTCGCCGGCACGGTGGCCCACCATCTCGATCTCGGCGGCGGCAATCCGGGCCTCTCGCCCGACGCGGTCGACGTGCACGCCGAGGGCATCATCTTCCCGCCCTCCGTCTACAGCTACGCGCGCGACTGGAACGGCGGCCCGCTGGAGCGGCTCGTCGCCGCGAACGTCCGCGTCCCCGCTCAAACGATCGGCGACTTCTACGCTCAGTTCGCCGCCAACGCGATCGGCATCGCGCGCGTCGCTCAGCTTTGCGACAAGTACGGAGTCGACACCGTGACGGCTGCGATGACCGAGCTGATGGCTTACTCCGAGCGTCGCTTCCGTGCAGCCCTGGCCGAGATCCCCGACGGCACCTACTACGGCGAGGACGCGGTCGACGACGACGGCCTCTCGGACACGCCGTTGGTGGTCAAGGCCGCCGTCACCAAGTCGGGCGACACCATCTCCGTCGATTTCGCCGGCACGTGTGCGCAGGTCCGCCGCAATCTGAACTGTCCGTTCGCTTCCACCGTGTCGGCCGCGCTGTCGGCGATCAAGTCCGCGCTGACGAGCCCGGACATCCCGTTCAATGAAGGGTTCAAGCTGCCGATCAGCGTCACCGCGCCGCGCGGCAGCCTGTTGAACCCCAACTATCCGGCCCCCGTACGCGCACGTCTGCTGCCGGCATACCGGTGCTTCAACGCCGTACTGAAAGCCCTGTCGGAGGTGGTTCCCGACAAGGTCATCGCCGGCGGCAACGACGCCACGCACTCGCTCGCGCTCTCGCATCTCGGCGACAACGGGCGCTACCGCGTCTACCTCGAGATCTACGGTGGCGGCTTCGGCGGCGGTCCGCGCTACGACGGCTGCGACGCCGTCGACAGCCCGCTGTCGAACTGCACCAACACACCGGTCGAAGCCTGCGACATGGACTTCGATCACTTCCGCATCGTCGAGTACGGCCTCGTCCCCGACAGTTGTGGACACGGCCGGCGCCGCGGCGGCCTCGGCCTGGTGCGCCGTTTCGAGATCCTGAAGGACGGCACCAATTTCGCGACCTATCAGGATCGCGTGCGCCTGCATCCTTACGGCCTCTTCGGCGGTACGGACGGCGAGCGGACCCGCACCGAGGTGATCCGCGACGGCCGCGTGATCCGCGTCAAGGGCAAGGATCGGCTCGATCTCCTGAAGGGCGACGTGCTCGTGCTGACGACAGCCGGCGGCGGCGGTTACGGCCCGCCCGCCATCGCGGAGGGATACCTCAGCGAGGCCGTCGCCCGCCGCTTCTACGGCAAGCGCAAGCGCGCCGCGCGTTAGGCGGGCTCCACCGGCGTCGGGAGTGGCCCGGTCACGCCGTACTGCGATCGCGCCGCTTCTGGAGTGACGTATCCGTCACGCAGGTCCGCGGCGATCGCGGCCGAATCGCGTTCGGCGACCGGACCGTACCCGCCGGACCCGGGCGTCACCATGTCGATGACCGAACCGGCCGGTGCCTGGAACGCGCCCTTGCTCGGCAGATGCCGCGTCTTGCCGTCGGGCGTGGTGATCGTCACGACCGCTGCGGCCCCGGCACCACCGCCGAGAAGGCCGAATGGCGCCGATCGCATCCGCTCCATGCAGAGAGTGCCGACGGCGTCCGCGGTCTCAAGCATCCGCCACGTCCGCCGCGCTCCGCATCCGCCGCGGAATTTCCCGACACCGCCCGAATCCGGGTTGATCTCGTAGCGCTCGACGCGGAACGGAAACGCCATCTCGAGCACCTCGACCGGCGTGTTCATGGTGTTCGAGATCGTTGAGGCGATCACGTTGATCCCATCCTTGTTCGGCCGTGCGCCGAACCCGCCCTTGATCGTCTCGTAGGAAACGTAGCGCCGGCCCGAGCGCGGATCGACGCCGCCGAGCGTGAGCACGGCCGATGTGCCTTGGCTGCAGGCCATCACCTGCTTCGGCCAGAGCTGCACCAGCGCGCCCATGATCATGTCGGCGACGCGGTGCGACATCTCGTGGTTCGAGTAGACGACCGGCGCCGGGAACTCGGCGTTCACCACCGATCCCTTCGGCGCGACGACGTCGATCATCCGCCAGCAGCCCGAGTTGGGCGGAATGAGGCTGTTGGGATCGACGACCATCTTGAGGCCGCAGTAGACCCCCGAGCAGGTGACGGAGAGCACGGCATTCATCGGCCCCGCGACCCGGGGGTCGCTGCCTGCGAAGTCGACGTGCAGCCGGTCACCCGTCTTCTTGACCCGCATGCGCACCCAGAACGGCGCGTCGTTACCGTCGGCGTCGTCGGGGATGCCGTCACCGTCACAGAAGTCCTCGAAGTAGCCTTCTCCATCCGGGAGATCGGCGAGCGACGCCCGCATCAACCGCTCCGAGTAGTCGGTCACGGCTGTCATGTAGGCGATGAGCTGGTCGGTGCCATAGCGCTTCGCGAGCGTCTTCATGCGCTCGGTCGCCCGCAGCGTCGCCGCGAGCTGCGCGCCGAGATCGCCGCGCCGCTCGTCTGGCGTCCTGACGTTCCAGAGGATCACCTTCTCGAGCTCTGTGTTGAGCACGCCCTTGCTGACGAGCCGGAGCGGCGGGAGTCGCAAGCCTTCGCCGAAGATCTCGGTGACGGCCCCGTAGCTGCCGGGCGTCGCCGAGCCGATGTCGGGCCAGTGCGCCCTGAGACACGCATAGCCGAGCAGCCGCCCGTCGTTGAACGCTGGCCGCACCACGTTGACGTCGGGAAGGTGGCTGCCGCCGAAGTAGGGATCGTTGTGAATGTAGACGTCGCCCTCGTGCACGTCGTCTCCGAAGGCTTTCACCACGGCCCTGACGGCATCGGGCATCGAGCCGAGGTGAATCGGCAGGTCCGGCCCCTGCGCGACCATGTCGCCGGTGGCGTCGAACACGCCGCACGAAAAGTCGCCGGCGGATTTCAGGATCGGCGAATACGCCGTCTTGCAGAGGACGATGCGCATCTCCTCGGCGATCTTGAAGAGCGAACTCTTGACGATCTCGAACGCGGCAGGGTCGCGAACTGCGGGAGCATTGCTCATGGTCACGATCTCCTGGCTTGGCGCGAGAGGACGATGTAGCCGTCGTTATCCATTTCCGCCGTCCAGCCCGGACGGACGAGAATGGTGGACTCAAGCGATTCGATCACGGCCGGCCCCTCGGCGTGCCAGCCCGCCGGGATCCGTGCCCGGTCATAGATGGCCGTCTCGATCTCGCCCGTGCTGCGGAACCACAGGTTTCGCTTCCCCTTGGTCGGGTTGCTGTCGATACCGGCCGTCTCCTGCCGGATTCGCAACGGCGGAATGAGCCCCACGGCCGCCACGCGGATGTTGACCATCTGTACGGGCTCGGTGCGGTTGTCATGGCCGTACGTCTGCCGATGGCGTTCGTGGAAGGCTTCCGCGATCGCTGCCAGCGCCTCCGGACCGAGCGGGCCATCCGGCACCGGGACGGACAACTCGTAGGACTGCCGCGCATAGCGCGCATCGACCGTGCGAACGAACCGGCGCCGCTCGGCGGGCATTCCCGCCCGATCGAGCATGGCCGCACCTTCGGCTTCGAGTGCCGCGAACCGCTCCCCGAGAAGCACCGGATCGGCATTGGCCGTCGTCGCATAGAACGTCCGGACGTAGTCGCGTTTGAGATCCGTGCCGACGAGCCCGAGCGCCGAGAACGCACCCGGGATCGGCGGGCAGACGACCTCCTTGATCTCGAGTTCTTCCGCCAGCGCGCCGGCATGCATCGGCCCCGCGCCACCGAACGCGACGAGCGCGAGATCGCGCGGATCATGGCCCCGCTCGACCGAGACGATCTTCAACGCTTCGGACATGGCGTGGTTCACGATGTCGATGACGCCCGTGGCAGCGGTTCGGACATCGACACCGAGTGGCTTGGCGAGCTTCTCAGCGACCGCGCGCTCGGCCGCGGCGAAGTCGATGGGCAGGTCGCCCGACAGGAGCGAGCCCTTGTCGAGATAGCCGAGCAGTAGGTTGCAATCGGTCACCGTCGGCTCGGTGCCGCCACGCCCGTAGCACACCGGACCCGGCTCGGCTCCGGCGCTGCGCGGGCCGACCCGCAGGCCGCCGGCACGATCCACCCACGCGATGGAGCCGCCGCCGGCCGAGACTTCCGCCAGATCGATCACCGGAACGCGGATCGGATGGCCGGTGCCGTTCATGAAGCGGTTGGCGCTGGCTCCGCCGCCGACCTCGTACTCGGGCGTCGTCTCGTACTCGCCGCCCCGGATCAGGCTGGCCTTGGCGGTCGTCCCGCCCATGTCGAACGAAAGAAGATCGAGCCGTCCTGTTTGCCGTGCGATCAGCGCGGCCCCGACGACGCCCGCGGCAGGACCCGATTCAACCGCCATGGCTGGCATCGCCACGCCTTCGGCCGCCTCGAACACGCCGCCGTTGGAGCCCATCACATAGAGTGGCGGCAGCCCCATGCGCTGCGTCGCCTCTTCGAGCCGCTTCAGGTACGACGCGAGGATCGGCCCGACATAGGCGCACACCGCCGTCGTGCTGGCGCGCTCGAACTCGCGGATCTCGGGCAGCACTTCGGATGAAAGATAGACCGGAAGCCCCGGCAATGCAGCGCGCAGGCGCTCGCCGATGCGCCGCTCGTGATCGGGATTGAGGAAGCTGAAGAGGAGCGACACGGCGACGGCCTCGGGACGCGCCGCGATCACATCCGCAACGAGGCGATCGATCGCAGCCTCGTCGAGCGGCACGACCACGCCCCCGTCGGAGCCGACGCGCTCGACGATCTCGAAGCGACGGTGGCGCGGGATCAGCGTCGCGGGCGCGTCCTGAAACAGGTCGTAGAGGTCCGGCCGCGAGGACCGGCGAAGCTCGAGCACGTCGCGAAACCCGGCCGTCGTCACCATCACGGCGCGCGCGCCCTTTTCCTCGAGCAGCGCGTTGGTCACGACCGTCGTCGCATGCGCCAGAAGCGTGACGTCGCCGGCCGCCATGCCGTAGCGATGCATCGCCATGTCGAGGGCTGCAACCACGCCACTCGCGAAATCGCGCGGCGTCGTCAGTGCTTTTGCGACGCCGATCCGGCCACTCGCGTCGTCTACGATGGCGACATCGGTGAACGTCCCACCGATATCCACGCCGATTCGCCACGCCATTCCTCTGGTCCCCCTGCCTGCAGCGTCCGTGTGATTGAATGTTCGTGATGCCCAAGCACACGCAAAATGCGCGCGCGGGTCAAGCCACGTAACCGTTCATTGGAAGAACCGGTCTGCTCAAAAAAAGAGCGCCGGTGCGTTCTCGGCGCTCTCTGGTATGTGGAGAAGGTGATCGGCCTGGCCTTACCAGCGGATATCGCCACTGAAGTAGGGCACGCGGATCCGGACCTTGCCGCGATCCGTGTCCACGTCGACCGCCGCATCCTGTGTCCTGACGCGGACGCGGGTCGCGCCGGTCTCTTCGTCGACCCGAACCTTGGTCGTCGGGACGTCGACCCTCGTGACGCCGTCCTCGCGCGTGACCGCTTCGCGGGCGGCCGCCCCAGTGACGGCCGCAGCGAGCAGCACGACGGCGGTGCCGACAGTGAGACGCTTCAACATGGTGAGACAACCCTTTGATATTGAAGACCAGCGCACAGTGGCCCGGATGGAGTGGCCGTGCAACCCTGGGATCATGACAACTTCGTAAGGCCGTCACACCGGTCGGGATGCGTCAGCCTGGGAACACGTGTGCCCACAGGTCCGGCTTGAAGCCGACGTGGACCTTGCCGCCAGTCTCGACGATCGGCCGCTTGATGATGGACGGCAGCTCCTGCATGAGCGCGATCGCACGGGAGCGATCGAGGTCCGCCTTGCGCTCGTCCGGCAGCTTCTTGAATGTCGTGCCGGCTCGATTGAGCACCGCCTCCCAGCCAGCCGCGTCGCACCACGCCGCGAGCTTGTCGGCGCTGATCCCGGCTTTCTTGTAGTCATGGAATACGTAGCCGCATCCTCGGGCATCGAGCCACGCACGCGCCTTCTTCACGGTGTCGCAGTTGGGAATGCCATAGACTGTGATCGCCATGCGCCTCACACCTTTCGCTCGGCGAGCTTTTCCAGTGCCGCCGTGAAGTCCTCGATCAGCCCGCCGGATGCCTTGATGACGTGCTCCGGACCGGGGAAGCGGCCAGTGCGCACGTCGTCGACGAACTCCCGGAAGCCGGCCACCCGCTCGCGCTGCATCTCTTCCTTCATGCGATGGAGATTGCGGTATTGCTTGGAGTGGCGCGGATAGGGCGGTGCCGTGTTGCCGAGAATGTCGTCCGCGAACAGGAACTGGATGTCGCCTCCGGCCCCGCCCCCGATCGACGACGTGAGCAGGCTCGTGCGCTTGCTGATCTCGCGGAGCAACTCTTCCGGGATCACCTCCACCTCGACGGCGTAGGCGCCGGCGTTCTCGAGCGCCTTGATGTCCGAATAGATCTTCACCGCTTCGTCGAGCGTCTTGCCGACCGCCCGCAGCCCGCCCGTCCACGTGCTCCGCCGCGGCACCAGCCCGGCGTGGCCCTGCACGGGGATGCCCGCTTCTGCTGCTGCCTCGACGAAGCGTGGCGCCCATTGGCACATGATGGCGTCCGCGCCGAGCGCCATGGCGTCGTAGCCGATCCGCACCGCCTCGGCCGGCGTCGCCGCTGCGACGAGCGGCACCGAGAACGCCATGAAGACGTGCGGTGCGGCGCGGCGGATCTCGGCCGAGGACTGCGGCGCCTTCGGATCGAAACGCACCTTCATCGTATCGATGCCGGCTTCCTGCGCCGCGGCCGCCTCTTCGGCCGAGAAGCAGAGCGTCTCGACGAGAACCCGTTTTCCCTTCTGGTCGCGCAGATCCTTCACGGTGTAATTGCGAAGCCCGTAGTGCCCGCCGAGCGTCATGACGCGCTTGAGGCCCTTCGCTGCCGCATCCCGCGGCGGTATCCCGCCGTCGCCCGTCGTATGGCTCGCCATGCCAGTGCTCCCTTGGTGGTCCACGTTGCCGGCAAGCTTAGCGCATCGGAGGCAGCCGGAAAGGTGGGGTCGCAAAACCCACCACCGCGACCTCAGCCACTCGCCCCGCCGAAAAAAAGACGGGCGGTCTGGCGGGTGTCCCGCCAGCGGGGCGCGGGACTGGCCCCGCTTCGAGCAGAGCTCGAACCGCCTCCTGCCCCGGCAGCCGTCACGTCTTCGCGCGCATCTCATCAGAGAGGCGGCGCCATGGCTCGATCGACCAGAACGGGCTCGCCGCCCCGGACGTCGACGGCAGCACCCAGACCTGCGGCCCGTCGGAAGGCGGTTGCCGTCCGTAGGGGATATCCCGCGTCGGCCGCCCGAGCACGACGGCGGCGGCGCGCTTGCTCGTGAACGCGATCCGCGCTGGCGCGAACGCGGCCATCTTTTGCTGAAGACCGGAAACCGAGAATGCCGAAGGCGCGATCTCGTGGTCCATGCCGTGGGCGCGCTTGGCCACGTCCGTGAAGCCGATCCCCAGATCGAGCAGCGTCCGGAATTCGTGCGGCTCGAAGAGCCGTGGTGTCAGTCCCGTGCGAAACAGCGTGGACCAGAACCGGTTGCCCGGGTGCGCGTAGTAGGCGCCGGCGGCGGCTGAGTGATCCCCAGCCGCCGTTCCGACGAAAACCAACTTCAACCCTGCCCGGAGCGAGTCGGGCAGCACGTCGCCCTCGGCGGTGGTGTCGCTCACCCCAGCGCCTTGTTGCTGGCCTTGACCGCTTCGACCGAGCTCCCGGCCTCGCCGGGCATGTGCCCCGGCGTCTTGACGGCGCCCGCCTGGTCGGCGTCGACGTAGACCTTGCCGCCCATCTCGAGGAACTTCTTCGACATCTCGGCCATGCCCTGCTCGGCCTCCACCATCGCCGACTTGCCGGCATTGGTCTTGGCCGCGTAGTCGCGCACGTCCTGCGTGATCTTCATCGAGCAGAACTTCGGCCCGCACATGGAGCAGAAGTGCGCGACCTTGTGCGCGTCCTTCGGCAGCGTCGCATCGTGCATCTCGCGAGCCGTATCCGGATCGAGGCCGAGATTGAACTGATCCTCCCAGCGGAAATCGAAGCGGGCCCGCGACAGCGCGTCGTCGCGCAACTGCGCGGCCGGGTGACCCTTTGCGAGATCGGCGGCGTGCGCCGCGATCTTGTAGGTGATCACGCCCGTCTTCACGTCGTTCCGGTCGGGGAGCCCGAGGTGCTCCTTCGGCGTCACGTAGCAGAGCATGGCGCAGCCGAACCATCCGATCATGGCCGCACCGATGCCGGACGTGATGTGGTCGTAGCCCGGCGCGATGTCGGTCGTGAGCGGCCCGAGCGTGTAGAACGGCGCTTCGCCGCACTCCTTGAGCTGCTTGTCCATGTTGATCTTGATCTTGTGCATCGGCACGTGGCCGGGGCCTTCGATCATCACCTGGCAGCCCTTCTTCCAGGCGATCTGGGTCAGTTCACCGAGCGTCTCGAGTTCCGCGAACTGTGCGCGATCGTTGGCGTCCGCCAGCGAGCCCGGCCGCAAGCCGTCGCCGAGCGAGAACGACACGTCGTAGGCCCGCATGATGTCGCAGATTTCCTCGAAGTGCTCGTAGAGGAAGCTCTCCTTGTGATGCGCGAGGCACCACTTCGCCATGATCGAGCCGCCACGCGAGACGATGCCCGTCACCCGATGCGCCGTCAGCGGCACGTAGGCGAGGCGCACGCCGGCGTGGATCGTGAAGTAGTCGACGCCCTGCTCGCACTGCTCGATCAGCGTGTCGCGATACAGTTCCCACGTCAGCTTCACGGGATCGCCGCCGCACTTCTCGAGCGCCTGGTAGATCGGCACCGTTCCGATCGGCACCGGCGAGTTCCGGAGGATCCATTCGCGCGTGTTGTGGATGTTGCGGCCCGTCGACAGGTCCATGACCGTGTCGGCGCCCCACCGGATCGACCACACCATCTTGTCAACTTCCTCCTCGACAGAGGACGTGACGGCCGAGTTGCCGATGTTGGCATTGATCTTCACGAGGAAGTTGCGGCCGATGATCATCGGCTCCAGTTCGGCGTGATTGATGTTGCACGGAATGATGGCGCGGCCGCGGGCGATCTCGTCACGCACGAATTCCGGCGTGATGTGCTCGGGGATGGCGGCGCCGAAGCTCTCGCCATCCTTGAGCGCCGCCTTCGCGCGCGCCAGCGCCTGCTTGCGGCCCAGGTTCTCGCGATGCGCGACGTAGATCATCTCCTTGGTGACGATCCCGGCCTTCGCGAATTCGTATTGCGTCACGGGCGCCCCTGGAAGTCCGCGGAACGGCCGCGACTTGTTCGGGAAATCGCGCGCTAGCGCCTTGCCTTTGACGTTGCCGTTGTCCTCGGGCTTGATCTCCCGGCCTTCGTACTGTTCGACGCCGCCGCGCTCGCGAACCCAGGCCTCGCGATGGCGCGGCAGCCCTTTTTCCACGTCGATCTTGGTGGCTGTGTCGGTGTAGGGCCCGGACGGATCGTAGACGCGGAACGGAGGCTCACCAGACGCGGCCGTCAGTGTGATCTGCCGAAACGGGACGCGGATGTCGTCGTGTCCTTCCGGTGCGTCGTAGATCTTCTCGGAGCCGGCGATCGGACCGGTCGTGACCTCCGGGATCATCAGATCTTTTTTGCGTGTGATCTTGTTCATGGCGTTCCTCCAGTCGTCGGTGTCATCGTGAACGCGAGGCCTGCATTGAGCAAGTCTGGCGTCCTGTTCGGAAGTTGTGTCGGGATCGGCATGCTGAGGTCTCGTCTCGGTCAATCGAGGGCGGCATGGAAGCGTTGGCCCGGCGGTGACCCGTAGATCGCGAGCGCCCATTCGGGGGGAAGCACTGGAGTCGTGCGGGACGAGACGATCCGCTCGACGCTGGCCCCCGAGCGCGCCGTCGCGATCAGCGTGGCGACGAGATCAGCCGGCCGCCCGCTATCGACCAACGCCCCGATCCCGGCGAGGCGCCCGCAGCGGCCGAACTCGGCGGGTGAAAGCGAAGTGACGGCCAGCACACGCAACGGAGATCTGCACCGGCGTAGCACATCGATGAAATCGGCGGTTCCGTCATCGGCGAGCGGCGGCCACAGCGCGACGGCATCGACCTGCTGCGCGACCGCGCCGAGATGATCGAGGGCCTCGTCACCCGTCGCGACGCACTCGACGTCCGGCCCGTCGATCCACGACAGCCATAGTCGATGAAACGCGAGGCGTTCGGCGTCGCTGTCGACCAGCAGCAGCCGATCGTCCAGGAGCGGACGCCCGGCCTGCGATACAGTTGGAGGTCGTGAGTTGGACCGCTTCGCCATTCCCGTCCCTTCGCCGGCATGACCCGGATCAGGTTCTAAGGGTAGCCGCCCGGTCTGCACCTGCTGCCGGCGGGCGGCGAAGGCGCAACTGTGACGGTCTCAGCCGGCTCCCGCCGGCCCCCCTCGGAACATTCGAGGCAGTGTGCCCCGTACCGGCGCCCGTTGCAAGGCCCCCTGTCGCACACCGTCCGCCCGACGGCGCGCCATTCCGTCAAGGTATCGGTTTGATGCCAAGACGGCATTTCATTTGCAACTCGTCGAAGCGCTAGCTGATCCAGCCGGTTCGCCGTCCAGGGGAGCCGGGCAGAACGAAGGCCGGTTCCGTCGGGACAGGCCAAGCAAAGCTTGTGAAGAGAGAGACGCTCATGCGCAAAGCTACCCTGACCCTCGCCGCGGCTATGGCCTTCGGCATGCTGGCCACCCTCGCGATCGCCCAGACCCAGTTCGACTCGAAGAAATTCTTCGACGAGCTGCAGGCCCGCAGCGTGAAGATGCCGGCCGGCTTCGACGGCAAGAAGTTCTTCGACGATCTCAGTGCCACGAGCGTCAGCTCGGGCAAGAAGTTCAATGCCAGCAGCTTCTTCCAGGAGCTCGAGAGCCGTGGCGTCTCGATGCCGGCCGGCTTCGACCGCAACAAGTTCTTCTCAGACATCGCATCGACGGGCGCTGCCATGCCCCCGATGGTCGAAACGAAGTAAGTTCAGTCGCGCTCCAGGTGATCTGGCGGTCCGTGCTTGTCCCCTCCAGGCGCGGACCGCTTGGGTTTTCGATGTCCCTCCATGTCGAAGAATCGAGCCGGTCCATGCGAAGCCACAGTATCGAGTCAGCCTTGGTCGCGGTTTTCGCGGGCGCGGTCGCATGCGTGCAGGTCCCGAGCGCTGCGGCTCAGACGGCGTCGGCCCGGCCCGAGATGGCTGCGCCGGTCGCCAGCGACCCGGCCAAGATCACATTTGCCGACGTGCTGGCGCGAACCATCCCCGCCGTCGTGACGGTCCGGGTGACGAGTGAGGTTCAGGTCCCCGTGGAGTTGAAACCGGGGCAATCACTGCCGGCCGCTTCACACGCTCAACGCCGCCTGGCCCGTTCGGGAGGGTCCGGCGTCGTCGTCGATCCGGAAAAGGGACACATCCTCACCAATCATCATGTGACCGAGGATGCCGTCCGGATCGAGGTCGTGCTTTCGGACGGGCGGCTCCTGTCGGCAAAGCTGGTCGGACGCGACGTCGGCACCGATCTCGCCGTGATCGAGGTCGCGGCCCGAGATTTGAAGACCATGCCGGTCGGTGACTCGGACGAGGTTCGCGTCGGCGATGTCGTGCTCGCCATCGGAAATCCATTCGGTCTCGAGGGAACCGCCACGCTTGGCATCGTCAGTGCGACACGACGCAGCGAGATCGGGCACGAGGCCTTCGAGGACTTTTTCCAGATCGACGCCGTAATCAATCCGGGCAATTCGGGCGGGGCGCTGGTCAATACGAGTGGGGAGCTGATCGCGATCAACACCGCCACCGCGGGGCGGTCGGGGAACGTCGGGATCGGCTTTGCCATTCCCATAAACATGGCGAAGACCATCAAGTTCCAGCTGATCGAGCATGGCCTGATGCGGCGCGGCTCGGTGGGCATCATTGCTGAGGACCTCACCGTCGAGAAGGCAGCCGAACTCATGTCGGGCACAAATCGTGGCGCTATGGTGACATCCGTCGTGTCGGGATCGCCAGCGGCCCTCGCCGGGATCGAGCCGGGATCGATCGTCACCGAGGTCAATGGCAAGCCCGTCAGGAGTTCCACAGAGCTGAAGACACGCACCGTGACGGTGCCGCTCGGTGCGGTTCTGACGCTGGTAGTCCGCAAGGCAGGCGTCGACCGGAAGATCAGTCTGGTGACCGCTGATATCCGGGAGCCGACAGAAAGGGTGTTCGTGCCTGCGGGCTTTGCAGGCCTCGGCGGTCTGGGTGTTTCCGACATAGCGCCTGGAAACGCCCTGTTCGGCATTGTTCGCGGCGCACAGGTCTTCGAGGTGGCGCGGGAGAGCGAGGCCGCTCGGGTGGGATTGCTGCCGGGCGACGTCATCACGGCGGTCGACGACCGCCGAGTGACGAACTCGGAACAACTTCTCAGCCATGCAGACCGGACCGGCATGACCTATCGCCTGAAAGTACGTCGGAACGAACTGCTATGCTGGATTAGAGTGACGCGGTGAGAAGGCTTGGAAGGCGCCATGATCGGGCCAGCTGCGAATGAGATCTGACACCGCCGGAGCCGCACGTCAGCATGGAAACTCATGAAATTCGTTACTTTCTGGCAATGGTGCGCGAACTCAATTTCACGCGGGCAGCGGATTCCTGCGGCGTCACGCAGCCGGCCCTGACACGAGCGATCCAGAAGCTGGAGGCCGAACTCGGTGGTGCGCTGTTCCTGCGCCGCCCGGGACAAATCGAGCTGACGCGGCTCGCCCGCGAGGTACTGCCGAGGCTCGCGGCGATCGAGCGCAGCATGATGGACGTTCACGCCCAGGCTGCGGCCGTCGCCAGATCTCAGCAGCACTCGATCCGCCTCGGCGTGATGTGCACAGTAGGACCCGCACATGTCGTCGCGCTGATCGAGCGGCTCAAGGAGCAGATGCCGGAGCTCGAGATCTCGATAACCGATGCGAAATCTGCCGACATCGTGAACCTGATCGCCCAGGACGAGATCGACATTGGCATTGCCGCCTGGCCGCAATATCCGGACACGGTGCGCGTCGATCCTCTTTTGGTCGAGCGCTATGCTGTTGCAATGCGCAGCGGCGATCCCCTTGGCGTCTGCGATCGCGTGGAACTCGAGCGGCTGGCTGGGCAAAGCTACATCCAGCGTCTCGAGTGCGAGTTCGACGACCACTATGCCGTCGCTCACGGCGAATGGTCGATCGAACTTGATATCGCCTTTGCTAGCGAGCGCGAGGATTGGATCCACGGAATGCTCGCGGCGGGCTTCGGCTACGCGATCGTACCCGAGTTCATGGAGCTTCCGGCGGGGCTCGTGAAGCGCGTCCTGTGCCAGCCGGAGATCGTCCGCGAGGTTTCGCTTCTCACCTTGCGTGGCAAGCGTATGCCGACGGCCGTTGCCGCGTTCGCTCAGATCGCGAAAAGCCACAAGTGGAACATCACCAAATGAACAAGGCCGCCGCCGGAGCGCGGCGACGGCCTCTCGAAGAACACGCGATATGCGTCTTACTTCTTCTCGGGCCAGTAGTGATTGGCGCCGATGTCGTAGTTGGGCTGCACCGAGCGCCGTGTCGGAACGACCTTCGCGGCGTAGGCGCGCTGGTTCTCGTAGACCTTCTTGAAGAACGGGTTCTTGGCCGATTCTTCAGCCGCGATCTCGTCCCAGGCCTCGAGCACCTTCTTCAGGATGTCGTCAGGCGTGCGATGCACTTTGACGCCGTGCTTCGTGGTCATCTCTTCGATCGCATCGGCGTTGAGCTTGTTCAGCAGCGCGAAGTGACGATAGGTCCCTTCATAGGCGGCCGACTCGATGATCGCCCTGAGGTCGGGGCTGAGCTTCTCGAACGTGGCCTTGTTGATGAGCAGCTCGAGAACGGTCGCCGGCTCGTGCGTGGACGGCATGTAGATGTTCTTCCACACCGTATGGAACCCGACCTTCATGTCTTCGGCCGGACCGACCCACTCGCCGCATTCGATCACGCCGCGCTCGGCTGAAGGCACGATTTCGCCGCCTGGCATGTTGACCGGCGTGAGGCCGGCCTTCTTGTAGACTTCGGCGGTCAGACCTGTCTGGCGGCATTTGCGCCCCTTGAGATCCTCCCAGCTTTTCACCGGGGTCTTGAACCAGCCGAGGATCTGATTGTTGACGGCCGTGAGCGGCATGGGGACCACGTCGCGCCTCAGCTCGACCTGATAGAGCTCGTTCCAGAGCTTCATGCCGTCACCCTCGTAGAACCAGCCCATGAGGTCGACGATGTCCATGCCGAACGGCCCGCCCGGCGAAGGGCCGAACAATGCGGCCGCGCGATTCTTGCCGACCCAGTAGGCTGCCGCCGAGTGGGCGCCGTCGATCACCTGCTTGTGGGTCGCGTCCAGCACTTCGAATGCTGGAACCAGCGTGCCGGCAGGCAGCACTTCGATCTCGAGACGGCCGCCCGAGAGCAGCTTCACCCGATCGGCCCACCAGCGGAAGTTATCGAAATTCAAGCTCGAAGCCGGGAAGCTCGCCTGAAAGCGCAGCTTCGTCTTCTCTTGGGCGTCGGCGCCTGTGGCGCCGCCGAGCATCAGTGAGGCTGCAGTCAAGCCTGCAGCCACCCAACGAGTGACCTTCATGGGTTTCTCCCTAGTGCCGAGTTTTGAAACGAGCCCGCTCTGGCGTCGGACTGGGACGGAAGCTAGCATCAGGTCCGGACATATTGCAAAGTCCAATCCCCGATTTTCGAAGGATGCACATGACCGTTGCGTTCGAAGGAGGCCTGACGCGCGAGGCCATCGAGAAAACCTATCTTCGGATCGCGGGACGGGTACGGCGCACGCCTGTCTTCGAACTGGATGCGAGCGCACTCGATCTCCCAGCTGCGTCTCTTGCGCTGAAGCTCGAATGCCTTCAGTTCTCGGGGTCGTTCAAGGCGCGCGGCGCCTTCTCCGCGATGACCTCGGCGGCGTTGCCGGCGTCGGGCGTTGCCGCGGCCTCTGGCGGTAACCATGGCGCGGCCGTCGCGTTCGCAGCTCGAGCTCTGGGCTCTCCTGCGCGCATCTTCGTGCCGACGATCTCGTCACCGGCCAAGCTGGCGCGGATCGCGGAGTACGGCGCCGAACTTCTGGTCGAAGGCGAGCGCTACGCGGACGCGCTGGCCTTGTGCGACGCCTATTGTGCCGAGAGCGGGGCTCGTTCGATCCATGCCTACGACGAGGTCTCGACATTGCTCGGCCAGGGCACGATCGGTCTCGAACTCGACGAGCAGGGCGCGGAACTCGACACACTCCTCGTGGCCGTCGGCGGTGGCGGTCTCATCGGAGGCCTTGCAGCCTGGTACAGGGGCGCTGTCCGCCTCGTCGCCGTGGAACCGGAAGGCGCCCCCTCGCTCGCCATGGCGCTGGCGGCGGGAGCGCCTGTGCCGGCGCCACAGGGATCGATTGCCGCGGACTCGCTTGCACCGAGGCAGGTCGGCGCCCTGATGTTTCCGCTCGCCAAGGCATTCGTCGATCGCGTCATCCTCGTGTCGGACGACGACATCCGGAGCGCTCAGAAAAAACTCTGGCAGGCCACCCGCCTCGTTGCGGAGCCCGGAGGTGCAACGGCGCTGGCCGCCCTCGTCTCTGGGGCTTATGTCCCCGCCCCGGGTGAGCGGGTCGGCGTCCTGGTGTGCGGTGCCAATACCAGCGCAGTCGATTTCGACCGTTGATCAGCGGCGCTCGGCCCTCTGCTCGGCAGCCGTGAGAGTGTTGCGCAGCAGGCAGGCGATGGTCATCGGCCCGACCCCGCCGGGCACTGGAGTGATCGCACCGGCGATGCGAGAGGCCTCGTCGAAGGCGACATCGCCCACGAGCTTCGTCTTTCCAGGCTCGGCGCCGGCGACCCTGTTGATCCCGACGTCGATGACAACGGCGCCGGGCTTGATCCAGTCGCCACGCACCATCTCGGGCCGGCCCACCGCAGCGACGACGAGATCGGCGCGCCGCACCACGTCGGCGAGATGGCGCGTCTTCGAATGCGCGATGGTCACGGTGCAGTCCTCTGCGAGCAGCAACTGCGCGACGGGCTTCCCCACGATCGTCGAGCGGCCGAGAACGACGGCCTCCATGCCTGCGAGCGACGCCGACACGGACTTCGCAAGCATGACGGACCCGAGAGGTGTGCACGGCACGAGCGACGGCGCCCCGATCGCGAGGCGGCCGGCATTCACCGGATGGAAGCCATCGACGTCCTTCGCCGGGTCGATGGCCTCGATGACCGCGCCGGCATCGAGCCCCGGCGGCAGCGGCAACTGGACGAGGATACCGTCGATCGCATCGTCACGGTTCAGGGCTGCGACGAGATCGAGCAGCTCCCGCTGCGACGTCGTGGCCGGCAGCTTGTGCTCGATCGATCGCATCCCGGCTTCGACCGTCTGCTTGCCTTTGCTCCGAACGTAGACCTGGCTCGCGGGGTCTTCGCCGACAAGGACCACGGCGAGCCCCGGCGGCCGGCCGGCCCTGGCGGCAAACCGCGCTACCCCAGCCGCGACGTCGGCGCGAACCGTCTCGGCGATGCGCTTTCCGTCGATCAATCGTGCCTCAGCCATGTGTCATGCCCCCGTTGCGGTCTTGTCCCGTTGGACGGCCCAACTGGCGGCGAGCCTGGCTGCCGTTTCTGCCAGCGCCGCGCCGTTTCCGGCAATCTCGATCGTCTTGATGCGCGACTTGCTACCCCCGACCAGCCGCGCAGCTGACTTTGCGACCCCAAGCCAAGCGGCAAGCATGCGCTCCACCGCCGAATTGGCCGCCCCGTCCTCCGGGACCGCCCGGACACGCACTTTGAGTGCCGGCCCCTCGGCGGTGGCCTCGATACCCTCCACCGCGTCGCGTGACGCTTTCGGCGTGGCACGAACGCGAATGCGGAGCCCGCCAGCCGTCGATTGCCACGGCAGCGGCTCGCTCATGCGACGAGTTTCGCGATGTTCGGAATGATGACGGATTGCACGAACATGCACCCGAGCAGCAGGAAGATCGGCGAGATATCGATCCCCCGGAGATCCGGAAGGACCCTGTTGACGAAACCGCGTATCGGCCGAAGCAGCGGCTCCGTCACCGCCCCGAGCGCCTCCCAGATTGTTCTGACGACGGGATTGTAGAGGTTGATCACATTGAAGCCGATCAGCCAGCTCATGATCACGCTTGCAATGACGACGTAGGTATAGAGCGTGATGAGATAGCTGATGAACTGCAGTAGCTCTAGCATGGGACCCCGCGGCGCGCCGGTTTGCCGGCCACACTTACCGGCCTGGACCATGAGCGGCAAGTGTGCGTCCACGGGCGGCGCGCGCTGGCCGTCTCAGAAACACGCCACATGCGCGCCTACCCCGCCAGCACGCAGGCGCCGGAGCTTGACAATACGCCGTCTGCTTCGGTAAATCCCGGGTCCCCGGGGCCGTAGCTCAGCTGGGAGAGCGCTGCAATCGCACTGCAGAGGTCAGGAGTTCGATCCTCCTCGGCTCCACCAATAAAAACAAGCACTTAGGCGACACTTCCAAGCGAACCTCCCGAACCTAGCGAACGCATAGCAAACATCGGCTTCGCGCAGGGATGACGTTGCTGCCGTCGCGCCTTTAGAAGCGACCGTGGCACAAACGGCCAACCGTGACGCGATAGATTCAAGACCGACCGTCACGTCGTGTTCTGCCCTGGGCCATGACCGGTCGAAGTCCCAATCCCTAATGGACAAAGAAGCGCGTCAGCTTCCTCAGCCGCTGCGGACGGGATTGGTGTCGCCGCGGCGGCCCCGACTTAGCTTGCTTATTTCTCCTTCGGCAGAGGCGGCGGGTCGTCTTGGCGGTCGCTCGCGAGCCAAGCCCTTTGCTTCGGCAACCAGCCCTGCCAAGAATCGCTATGATAGGGCCACAGGCGGCGCTGCACGCACCATGTTGGTGGATAGGGGGCGAGAAAATATCGTGCGCGCTGCTCCAGCGTTAGGCAGCGGGGTGCGCGGGCCTTGGCGGCTGTCACAAGGGCTTGGCTGGTGGTGAAAACGGTCCAGACTCGCGCGGAGAAGTCACTAGATGACGTGGCGATCTGCGTCTCGCCTTCTCTCACACTCGAACTCCACGTAGCATCGCTTAATTCACGTCCATGCCCCTGTAGTGTGGCTACGAGCGCGCCATCGGCCGTCCAAATGCGCGCCGTCTTGTCCCATGATGCCGTCACGATCCGCATGCCGTCTGGGGACCAATTCGCCGATGCCACTGTTGATCCGTGCCCCCGCAGAGTAGATATGAGCATGCCCTGGGCCGTCCACACCCGCGCCGTGTGGTCGTTTGAAGCCGTTACGATCCGCGTGCCTTCCGGGTTCCAAGCTGCTCTATTGACGCCTCTCGAGTGGTGAAGCGTGGCGCTATGGGTACCGTCGACATTCCACACCCTTGCGGTGTTGTCCGATGACGCAGTAACGATTCTTGTGCTGTCCGGGCTCCAACGCGCTGAGTTCACAATTGAGCTATGGCCACGTAGCGTGCTTTTAAGAGCACCTTCGGAACTCCAGACGCGTGCCGTGTGGTCGTTCGATGCAGTAACGAACTTTGTACCGTCTGGACTCCAATCTGCCGACACGACCCAGTCGCCGTGACCCCGCAGTGAAGCGAGCGGAACGCCAGCAGCCGTCCATACCCGTGCCGTCCGGTCCCATGACGACGTTACAATTCTCGTTCCGTCCGGGCTCCAGCCCGCCGAGCGGACCGAGTTCTCATGCCCTATCAGCGTAGCGAGTAGCGCACCGTCGGCATTCCACACCCGTGAAGTATGATCAGATGACGCCGTAACGATCCGACTGCCGTCTGGACTCCAGGTTGCTGAGTTTACAAAATGTTCATGCCTCAGCGAAACAACGAGCCCGCCATCGGCCATCCAAACGCGCGCCGTCCTGTCCGTCTTCCCGAAAACTGGCGGAGACCCGGAGGCGGTTATGATACGAGTTCCATCAGGACTCCACGCCGCCGAAGTCACGTCACCAATGTGGCCCTCCAAGATGGCGAGGAGAGTGCCATCGGCAGCCCATAATCGTGCTTTGTTGTCCGTAGTCGTGTAGCCAAGGCTCGGGCCAAACGCTGTAGCGATGCGGCTTCCGTCGGGACTCCAGGTTGCCACTCCGATCTGACCGTCATGGCCCTCCATGGACGCCACTGCGGACCCATTTGCCATCCATATACGCGCCGATTTGTCTTTCGACGCCGTGACGATTCGTGTCCCGTCCGGACTCCACACAGCGCTAGTCACGGTATCCGTATGGCCCTTGAGAGTGGCAACGAGCGTACCGTCAGCCGTAAACACCTGCGCTGTCTTATCCGCAGACGCAGTGACGATTTGCCTACCGTTCGGGCTCCACATCGCTGCATTCACACCGTTTTGCCAGATTGTAGCCACAAGTGCGCCGTCGGCCATCCAAACCCGTGGACCACCGATATCTGATGTTGTAACGATCCGAGCGCCGTCGGGGCTCCACGCGGCGGACTTGACGTAACTAATGTGGCCTCGCAATGTAGTCACCAGAGTGCCGTCAGCTGTCCATACGCGCGCCGTTTTGTCGTTTGAGGACGTGACGATCCTCATACCGTCCGGGCTCCACTCTGCCGAGTTCACAGAGTCCTTGTGCCCAATCAGAGTGGCAAGAAGCGCGCCGTTGGCAGACCAAACGCGCGCCGTTGTGTCGTGCGCCGCTGTAACGATCCGCCGCCCATCCGGGCTCCACATTGCGGTCAAGATCGGACCGGTATGGCCCTGCAGTTGGGCAAGTGAAACTCCCTCCGCTGTCCAAATATGAGCCGTCTTGTCCCACGAAGCCGTGACGACACGTGTGCCGTCAGGACTGAAGGAAGCTGAAGTCACTGACGCGGTGTGCCCAGCCATCACCGCCCGTTCACGTAGGTACCGCATAGCGCTGTCTAATTGGTGTTCGGTCTCTGAAGCTTGCTGGCGCACTCGTTGGACTGGCTCGTCGCTTAGGTGATCTCGTAGACCTTCGATTGCCAGCAACATCGCGGTACCACTGTCCTTACCGAGATCGGTCGCGGTCAATTGGCCCGCTACATTTGCCAAGAGGCCCGACTGTGCAAGTTGGGTTTCGGCCGTAAGCTTTTCATTTGCTGCAGCCTGCCGCTCGGCAAACTGGGCCTGCTTGCGCGCCTCCCACGCCTGCCATCCCGCCACCCCCATGCCAACTAGTGCCACCACGGCCGCGACCCTCATCGCCCGGTTGAGGAATCGCTCGCGTTTGATGCGCCGCGTCTCGGTCGCCCGCGCTTCGCGCAGATAGTCCCGCTCGCCCGCTGTCAGATAGCCCGCAAACGCCTGCAGCGCTGCGGTGCGTTCGGCCTCCTCAAGCCGGGTGCCGGTGTGCGCCAGCCAAGCAGTACGACGCGCGTTTGCGTCCCACTCCGTCGCCGCGCGCTTGACGCCCCCGAGCGTGGCGAGGCTCCCGAAATCCTCTTCCAACCAGCCCTCGAGTAGACCCCACTGACGCAGCAGCGCCTCGTGCGCGGGCTCGACGGTGGTCTCGCCCGTGGCGGCGTCTTTATCCGTCGCGAGCAGGCGCGCCTCGACGAGCAGATCGATCAGCGGCCGCGCTTCTTCGGGGATCTGCGACAGGCGCGCGACCTGGCGGCGCGGCTGGCTGGTGTCGGGGTCAATGCCGGCAAGCCAAGGGATCAGGCCGCGGCGCAGCAGCTTATTGCGTGCGTTTCGATCGCGCGGGATGGCCGGGTTGGCGTCGGCCGCCTCGAAGGCGTGCGCGACGGCGGCCTCGATCGCGCCCTTAATGCCGCCGAGGGCTTTGTACTTCTCCAGCGTGAGCGTGCCATCGCCGCGGTGCTCGACGTAGAGCTGTTCGAGGGTGAAGGCGAGTAGTGGCAAAGCGTCCTTGGCTCCGCCCTTTTCAATGTCGGCGAGCAATTGCGCGGTGAGATCTGCGGAGATGTCGAGCTTGCGGCCGCTTTCAGTCAGTCGACGGGCCGGGCCCTCGATCACGCTCTGATACACCCCCTTGGCCATAGGTGGCAGCGAGAACGTGGTCGGTCTCAATTCGGCGAGCGGGGCGGCGGGACCTGCTGCCGATTGCAGCGGCTCGTAGACATCGGTGCGGATGGTGAAGACCGCGATCACGTCGGGGCTGGGCGACGTGAGCAGCTTGGCGAGGATGGCGAGGAACGCGCGAGCTTCCGTGTCGCCATCGGTATTGAACAGCTCCTCGGCCTGGTCGATGGCAATGACCAGCGTCGGCGGCGTGGTGGTCTCGCCGGGATTGAGCGCAGGCGGCGTTTTCCGCGCGACGACCTCCTTGAGCAGCGCGATCACCGCGTCGGGGCCGTCGGCGAGGATGGCCCGCAGGTCAGCGCGGGTGCATTGCAGCCCCGCGTCTTTGCAGGCGGCTTCGAGCGCGCGCAGGAAACCAGCCTCACTGGAGATCACAGCGCGCTCGGGCCGAATAACGGAGAGCGGCAGGAAGTGGCGGTCGTCGCGTGCGAGGCGCGGGATCAGGCCGGCGCGCATGAACGACGATTTGCCAGCTCCCGACGCACCTAGGATCACGAACAGTCGCGGCGGGGCGGCCTCGCGCAGGCCACGCAATGCATCGAGCGCGGTAATGATCGCGCCGTCGCGGCCGAAGAAGATGCCGGCGTCGTCCGCTTCCAGCGCCTTGAAGCCGCGATAGGGCGCGCGGTCTGGATCATGGGCGGGTGGCCACGCGAAGTGTTTCGTGTCGAGGCCGGCGCTTTCGAGGCCGTGCTTGAGGCGTCGCAGGCCCTCCGCCGAGAAGGTTACGGTTTCTTGCTCGTGGGTGATCGGTAGGACGGCGCTGAGCTGGATACCGTCGCGCCCCGACGCGAGACGCACCAGTTGCCACTCTCCGGAGAGGTCTTTCGGCACCACGTCGGTCGGAAGATCCTCGATCAGGACGCCGAACATACGTTTGTTCAGCCGATGCGCGAGGCTCATTTCCTTGCGGCACCAGCCCGACGCGATCCATGCGCGTGAGACCAGAAACACGACCGCCTCGCAACGCCCGGCCGCCTCGTTCAGCGCCCGCTCCCAACGTTCGCCCGCCTTGATGCCGCGGGCGGGGTCGAGGTCGAGGAAAATGTCGTCGAAGCCTTGCGTCGTGAGCCAATCGCGAACAGCGATCGCCTCGGCGTTGTTGGCGGAAGAATGCGAAAGGAATATGCGGGACATCCGACCCTCGGGAACACGCTGGCACACAACGAAACCAAGGATAGGTGATGAGGGGATCGTCAGCCAGCAGGAGCGTCGAGCAATTGTTGGATTAGAAGCGGACTTTGGCAGTCTGTGGTGCCCCACTGACGAGATGGGTCATGGGCACGCCTGCACAATTGGATGTTGCCCTCCCGCTCCTAACCCGAGACCGCCCGTGAGCGCCAGATTGTTCCTCGGTCGGCCACTTGGCCACCACTCGCGTCGGAGTACGCCGCGCGCCCATCCGGCGGCGCAGGTCAGCATCGTCATTGGCCTCGATAGTAATAACGTGGTCGGCGAAGAGGCGACTCGGGACAGATTAGACCCGGTTATCTCACTGCATGGTTCAAGCCTGCAGAGGTCAGGGGTTCGATCCTCCTCGGCTCCACCAATAAAATCAATTACTTAGGCGACATCTCCAGGCGGACCTCCCGATCCTAGCGAACGCATAGCGAACAGTGGCGTCGCAAGACGTGAGTAAGGCTTTGGAAGGGCCGACACGAACGCATCGGGCCTCACCTTCAGATCGAATCTTCTGTCTTGAGGTTCTTTTGGAGCTGAGACATCGTCAGCAGCAGCTGTGCGTCTCGAATCCGCTAAGATCATAGCTTGGTAAGTTTTGCGACAACCGCTTCGATCGCGGAATCATTGGCTATGGTCGACACTCTTTCAAAATCAGAGCGAAGCGAGCGGATGTCACGCGTCCGGTCCAAAGACACGCGGCCCGAGCTTGCGATCCGCAAGCTAGTTTACGCGTTGGGTTACCGGTACCGCCTGCATGGTACCGGACTGCCCGGTCGGCCGGATCTCGTCTTTCGGTCGCGGCAGAAGGCTATTTTTGTGCATGGATGTTTCTGGCATCGTCACACTGATTCGCATTGTAGGCTCGCGCGTCTTCCGAAGTCGCGGGTAGGCTTCTGGTTAGAGAAGTTGGAAGGCAACAGGGTACGAGACGCGCGAAACCTTAGGAAGCTGAGGACGATGGGCTGGAAGTGCTTGGTCGTCTGGGAGTGTCAGACTAAGGATGCCGAACGGCTTCGGCGGAGGGTGGCATCATTTCTAGCGGGCTTAGATCGATAGAACTGTTCGCCGGTGCCGGAGGGCTCGGCATGGGGCTTCAGCGCGCTGGCTTTCAGCCAGCGCATGTCGTCGAGTGGGACCGATATTGCTGCGATACCCTTCTTGAGAACCGGGAGCGCGGCGTCGAAATACTGCGTAATTGGGATCTCACCGCCGGTGATGTCAGGAACTTCGATTTCGGGCCATTCGAAGACAAGCTCGATCTGGTTTCTGGTGGGCCACCATGTCAGCCTTTCTCGCTCGGTGGGCGGCATCGTGCTCACAATGATGCCAGGGACATGTTTCCCGAAGCAATCCGCGCGGTCCGTGAAATCAGACCAAAGGCATTTATATTCGAGAATGTGAAAGGCCTGACTCGGCAAAGCTTTAGAAGCTATTTCGAGTATATCAGGCTACAACTTGAGTTTCCTGAGGTGAAGAGAAAGCGGGACGAGAGTTGGAACGATCACCTAGGCCGGCTTGAACGAAAATACACAAGTGGCAACCGCTTAGGTCTTTGCTACCGCGTCGTGTCGCAGGTGTTGAACGCGGCTGACTACGGTGTCCCGCAACGTCGCGAGCGGGTCTTCTTTGTCGGATTTCGTGAGGATCTCAATGTGCGGTGGAGCTTTCCGCTCCCCACGCACACTGCCGATGCTCTCATATGGGATAAGCTATATGGGACCTATTGGGAGCGGCACCGGGTGCCTTCGAAACAGCGCTTCGTGCCGGAACGCTCCGCGCGCCAGATCGATATGTTGAAAAGCCCTCCAAATGCGCTGGCGTGGACGACCGTGCGCGATGCCTTGTCGGATCTCCCTGATCCTGAGTGTGAGGCGCGCGCGAGTGGAAAATATTTTAATCACAGGTTCCAACCAGGAGCCCGAATCTACAAAGGCCATACCGGCAGTGTTCTGGATGAACCTGCCAAGACATTGAAGGCGGGGGTTCATGGTGTTCCCGGTGGCGAGAATATGGTCGTGTTATCGGATAGCGAAGTTCGATACTTCACCGTTAGGGAGTGTGCTAGGCTACAAACATTTCCGGACGATTTTCTTTTCCATGGATCGTGGTCCGAAACTATGAGGCAGTTGGGAAACGCGGTTCCAGTGCGTCTTGCCGAAGTTATCGGAGCAGATATTGGAGCGCGCTTGGTGAGTGCGCTTTAGCGCTCAATCGATCCAGACGAGCGTCTCAATGCCAAGTTTCCTTCGTGCGTCTTCTACCGTGCTTCGCGAGCGTGGTTCACCGTGCTTTGTGGCAGATTCAAGAAGTACTGCGGCGTAGGGAATTCCATGGTGCTCAAAGGCGCGCTCGTGCAAGGCCATGAGTGTGGCCTTCCAGTCAATGGCGCGGCTCCACGCAATCTCGCGCCCATCAAGCAATCGCCTGCCATGCGGCTTGATATACGAAATCACGGTTTCTGTGTCTTCCTGAAGACCGAGGAGCTTGAAAATCGGTTTTTCGTCAGCAAATTTGGCGCGCGCGTACGGCTTTAGCAGAGTGTCTTTTATGTAAACGCGGACCTTCCTTGGGTCCATGAAGGAGGCTAGTGTGCCCCCGATCTCTTTGGTTTCGGTCCATTGCGAATAATAGCGAGACTTGTCAATGGCGGACAACGACGACCAGTCGAGGCGATCGGCCTCGTTCCAGAGCTTCTTTCGGATGTCTTCCTTGATCTTCTCGGGAATTGTCATTCCACCCCTCCTGGCTGCGGAGCGGACGGATAATCGAATTTTGGCAGCTCGAGCTGCGGATCACCTTCGCGCAGCATCAGATCGGCCTGGTCCTTGAGCCATTCGAGCATAAAGCTTCCCGCTGACTCATCGCGGAAACTGACGAGCCTATTGCCAAGGGGCAGTGTTTCCGTTGGTCCGGCTGAGGACTTTTGAAGCTCTAAAACCTCTGCGATGCGGCGTAGATCTGTAACGAAGTCCAGCACCACGACCTTATTTTTACCGGGACTCATGCGCAGTCCGCGGCCGAGCTGCTGCACGAATATGCGCCGGCTGTGCGTCGCTCGCATGAAGGCAATCAGATCGACGTCCGGCACGTCGACTCCCTCGTTAAAAAGGTCGACGCTCGTTAAGATGTCAACATCACCTTTTCGGAATGATGCCATCAGCCGGTCGCGTTCGCGCGCGGTTTGACGAGACGAAATGGACTCGGCCTTGAGCTGGTATGCGCGCAAGTGTCCAGCGAAGCTTTCTGCGTGGTCAACGTTCGGAGAAAATACGATGCCTCCTCGGCGGCGCTCTGAATGAAAAACCTCGGCAAGCTGCCGTGCAGCCTCATCGTCGCGGGTGGGAATGATCAGCCGCTTATTCAGCTGCTGGATAGAGTAACTGTGCTGAGAGAGCGATTGTACCATCTTCCAGTCGATGTTGTCGGCGAGCAACCGATAGTCAACGTCGCACAGATAGTGGTTCTTGAGGCCTTCCGATATCCCGACGCGGGCCAGCGGCTGACCGAGGATTTCATCAATGTCAAAGCTGTCGCCGCGCCATGGCGTAGCCGTAACGCCGCCGAGCAGTGGTGGCTTCAGATGCTCGATGGCGTACCGGAAGGTAGGCGACCCAATATGATGCGCCTCGTCGACAAGGATAAGGCCGAAGTCTGGGAGTTCATCGAGTTTCGACGCAATGCTTTGAACCGTGGCGAAAGTGATGCCGTCCCAAAAAGTTGGTCGCTCGTCGCCAGAGAGCAGGTGGGTCGGAATTGTCTTCGGAAGCTGGTGCCAGAACCCGAACTGCAGCTGCCGGATAAGTTCTCGTTTGTCGGCGAGAACAAGAACGCGGCCTTCTCGAATAAGACCGTCCCGGTAAAGCTCATCGACAAGCTCTGCCATGACGACGGTCTTTCCGAGGCCCGTTGCCAGGACGATTTGCGCTCTCCCCGTGTCGATCAACCCGCCTCGGAATGCCTCAAGGACCTTGGCCTGATATGGCCTGAGTTCGCGACGGGATTTCGCGTAATCGGGTATGCCTAGGGCGAGTTGTTCGAGCTTGGGAGGATCAAGCAGCTCTACGTTTAGCCCCAGCCTCTTGTAACGATCGATTTCGGAGCGAAGACTCCCCCCGGTGAGCCGAGAGGTCGCCACCATCATTCGTTGTGCTTTGTAGAACTCGCCGGCCTCGACAACTTCTTGTATTGCCGATTTTGGAGGAGGTCCCGAGGTTGTGTGCTTGCATTGCACGACCCAGATCTCACCGTTCTTCACGCCGATGATGTCAGCACCTTTGTCACCCGCGCCGCCGACGATCCTGACGTCGTCGAAACCCGCGCCGATGAGTAGACGTGCCACGTCGCGCTCGAAGGCTTGCCAGGGTCCCTTCATCAGGCGGCGGTGATCTAGGAACACTGATGTCATAGCGGTTGCTCGTCCGCGTCGGGACGCAGCAGGCGCAGCGACATGGTTGCGCGGATCAATTCATCGCGGCTGGCGTTCTCAAGCTCGTTCGTATCGCACCTTGCAAGCCAAATAGCATCGCTCATGAGACCGAGCCGTCGGGCGATCACGCCTTGCCGGACCTGCGTTGTCAGTTCTTTGTCGCCATAATCAAGGGACTCATACGCCTCGTCCCAGATGGCGCCGTCGAAACAGTACTCAGGATGTTGCTCGATGATCGATCGCGTAACCTCGGGCGGAGCATAGCGGAGAAACGTACCGTCTGCCGTGACCGTAGTCGGCGGAATTTTCTTGCTTGCGAGGGCGCGCATAACCGATTGCTGCGCCTCCAGGGGCAGGTTGTTGAACAATGTAGCGCGGTCCTCGACTGGGCATTGTTCGACGATTGCTCCGCCGATGTCCGTCAAAATCGAGGCCGCGGTGCCTGGCATCGTTTGCAGATCAAGAAGGTTTTCGTCGCCATAAGATTGACGGTAGTGTGCCAGGATGTCGGCGAGGGAGGGTGTGTCTCGTGTCGTGCGTAATGTTTCGGCGGTCATCCATGTCAGCTCGGCCAACAACGCGTCGCGAGGCGTCATGGTGATGGAACTGAAAACTTCATGGGTTGGGTCAAAGAGGAAATGGTACTGGCGAGTGGCGACGTCGGCTAGCGGCATCGCCCATGCGATGCCGTTTGGAAGCTCCGGATCGTCCGTTTTTGCTTCGAAGGCCTTTACGTTGAATTTCGCACTGGACGGAGCGTGCACGTAAGTTCGCGACAGGCTCGGCACGCTGGAACGCATGGGAGGAATTGGAGATGGGGTAGGGGGCGTAGGCGCAGACGTCGGCGAGCCAATGGAAGTGCCCCCAGATGTCGAAGGAGATCCCGCGCTATCACGACCTGGTGGGTCATCAATCAGTCCCTTGGGGAGCCCGCCTCCACCAATGGGTCCTGACGGACCACCCGACGATGGTTTTGGCCCCGAACCATACAAAAGCTCGCGGTCAGCCTCCTCCACAAGCTCCCACCATTTGCTGTCGTCTTGGTAGTCAGGAATTCCCTCGTTAAACTGGAGGGCCATTTCTTTAGCGCGAGCGTTGTCTTTGACGATTACGAGACGCGCGTATCCGCCTGCCGCCTTGCCATGGGGACTGGTGCGGCGGAACGCCTTAAAGAGTTTGAACAGCGGCGAATAGTTCGGTCCGTAGCCTTTTTCCTTTGCCTTCTCCGGTCGCAACGGACCTTCGCCACGGAGAAGTAAAAGCATCTCTTCCCAAGACTGGTCGGCGCGATCGAACCGGTCCTTCGCATAGCTGACCCGGCAATGATCAATGTGGATCTCACCGACAAAGCGCCCTTCGTTGCGCTGGTCGTCAATGGGATATTCGCGTTCTTCGCCTTCGCTGTCGCGCCAAATGAAGAGATCCTTGTTGGCGATCTCGATCTTGCGACCATTGCGGATGAAGTCGATACCGAATTCGTTCTGATCCTTAAAGCGCTGCAGGCCGATCCAACCGAAAACTCTTCGGGGACGCTTGATGAGCGTCGGGTTCGAGCACACAGGACAATTGGTCCTGGGTTCGTGTTCGGCAACCCACGTCATGCAGTGCGTGCAATAGGGCTTGTCTGGCAAATCGTGTTTGATGGCCATCACGGCGCTCACTGTGCCAATATCGGGAAGTGTGACGGTTCTCTTTTCATCCCAGGTGCAGTGGCGGATGGGCTCGACGCGCTTGTTGTTTATGAAGAGCTCGAAAGAGATAGGTTCTCCGCTCTTGCGCAGCATGGACGAGTAGGCTTGAGCAAGTCGCTTCCTTACAGCAGACTGGTTGGCCCCCTTCGCAAGCCATCGCCGCTGCTCCGGTTTGAGTTGCTTGATGGTGATCTCAGTGCCGTGCATGGTCGCATCGGCTTTGGGCCTACGCAGATGCGCCGTCCTGAAATGTCGCTGGCGGCGCAGCTCGTCGAAATCAATGGTCAACCCGTGCCATTCGGTATCGCCCTTCCGCGTGGTCCACACCTCGGTGATTGATCCGAGGCGGGCGGTGGCGATGTTGAACCCCATGCCGAAGAGACCCAGATTGTCGATGGGGTTGTTACCGGACCAGCCGGCCCTGACGGCGGTCTCAAGTACCACTGGCGTCATACCGGCGCCCGTGTCGGTGACCTTCAGTTGTGCTCCGTCCTTGTCAGCAGTTGGAAGAATGACGTCGACACGCGGTGCGTCTATCGGGCTGCCCGATCGTGCTCCGTGCAGAAATCCGTCGATGGAGTTGTCGACCAACTCGGCGATGCAGCGCCATTGATCGATGTTGATCTCGCCAAGCATAGGAAGAACGCGTGGATCGGGCTGGAGATCGAAAGATCCGCTCGTGTCTCCCTGCGGGGGCGTCGACATGCTTTCCTCGCCTATGGATGGCAAACAGCTGGCGAACCGTCACAATTTTGGGTTGGTGCGCGGGCGGGTTGCAAAGTTGCTCCAAAAACTACAACAGTAGCAGATAGTTTGCAGCGTGGATGGGAAGCGGGCTGGTGATTATCCACTATGGAATCAGTACTTGAGAGGCTTACCCCGACGATCGATCTCGCGATCGAGAAGCTTTCGAGGCTCCCCTTCAAGGCCGACCCCATCGCCGGAGAGCGGGTGTCGCGCATCACCAGCATCATGAGCTCCGCCTACAAGCGCCACGGTCTCATACTTGAGGGTGCCCTGACTGAGGCTCTCAAGGATTGTTCCCGGTTGCGCGTGTGGCGTGAGGAGGCCTTCAAACTATCACACGAATCTCTGCGTGAGCTTCATGTCCGCCAGGGGGTTCCAGCGTGCCTCGCTGCTGAACTGCTGTACGGCGAGAAGGAGCAGGTAATACCGATCGACATCATAGTCCACGATCGCGAACGCGGAAGTATTCGCGCCTACAATCTGAAAAGAGGCAACGGATCATATGATGGAGTGAAGAGAAAAAGTATTCTCAACGCGCTCTTGCGTACGCACATGTTGCTTAGGGACTATGGTAGGAATCTCGGAATCGAAGCTCGCGATTCCCATGCCCACGCCATATTCTACTATGGCGTGGTGTCCCTGCCGAAACCGCTGGCGCTCACTGGCCAAGAGCTCGACGATCACTTTGGCGTCGCAGTGAGGGAGCCGATCGAGCAGGTGAACCGGTATTTCAAGGAGCGGCTGGCGACGTTGATAAATGAGTAATCGTCCCTGCGCAGTTGTGGATGACTGCGCCATCTACCATTACGGGCACATCCCCTCACCACAACTGAGGAGAGGTAGCCGGATTGATTAGTTCCGTAGCAACCAACATGCTGCTGGTCAGATGCACACTGAGCCCTGCACGTCTTCCCTTTGGTGAGACGGGCCTGCCGCACTTCCAGTCCGACTTCCCTTCGGAGCCGACTGGCATCCGAACCGCATGCGGCGCCGGCGGGTCAAGGCCGCGCAGCTCTCTTGGCGCTTCGGTTGCCCACTCGCAACCGCGCTGCGCGCCCGTTAGGGCTTGGCCTTGATGCGCCGTCTTCGCGCCGTGTGCGAGCCTCAAGCCCGACAGGGAGGACAAGGGTTCATGATCCCCTCGGAAATAGACCTGGCTCATCTGGACAGGGGCTGACGCTCCACTCGGGTCTCGATTTCAAGGCACAAGGACATACGACGGCGGGTTTCACCACCGTCGGAAATTTCGCAACGCACACCTCACTGCAAGCTCGCCCCACTGCCCTTGCAGCCGTCCCGAAAACGTTACCGCAACGCGTTGCAAGACGTCCCGCAAGCCCACCGCAACGCGTTGATCCTCCCGCGCAATTCCTGCAATGCGCGTCCCGCAATATCCGTAATAGGACACGCTGCAGATTTCCCTTCCTTACCGGTTTTGCGGACCGCTCGATCGTCATCGTTCCCCTCCAGCATGAAGGAGCCGACGATGACCATCACGACCCGTCAGACGACCGCCACCAACGCGCCGGAGCCGCGTCGGTATCTGAACTCCGAGGAAGCCGCCCGCATCCTCCGTCTCTCCGCCCGCACGCTGGAACGGATGCGCGTCGAAGGCTCCGGCCCGAAGTACCTCAAGGCCGGCCGCGGCACGCGAGCCCGCGTGCTCTACCGCCCCGCCGATCTCGATGCCTGGCTCGAAAGCCGCACGTTCAGCTCCACTTCCGAATACGTGGGATGAGCGCCATGATCGACGCATCTATCAACAATCCGGGCAACCCCGATCCCACCTATAGGCACGGCACGCACCTCCTCGCGGACGGCGGCCCATATTCGATCACCGGCCGCCTGCTCGGCGATCACGACGATCTCGATGGCCTCGTTCACCTGCTGACCGACGACGGCGAGTGTCTCGCCCTGAACGGCTGGATGTTCACCTTCGAAGTGCTGGTCCCGCCAGCACCAGCACAGATGCCCACCAGCGAGCCGGACGCCCGGCTCCCTTTCGCAGTGGCCGGCGCCAGCGCTCCGAACGCCAAGGCGTCGGCACCGATCTGCCGGCCGGGCCGTACCTGGGCCAGCAACACGCCGTCCGCCCACGTGTCGCTCGCCGCGTCGCCTTCTGGCAGCGGCCGTGGTACAAGCGAGGCCCAGACTGAGAGCAAGTCTAAGCTGGAGCGAGACCAGTGCTCAGCGACGAGGATCGCAAGCGGATCGAGATGGATGCGGCAGCCCGCATCCGTGCCCAGTGGGGGCAGGTCAATCCGCGCGCGCTCGGCGACGTCGTCGCCGAAGTGCGTGTTCGCATGCAGGAAGGCACCTGGGGCCAGCGCTCGTTCGCCGATCAGATCGACGACATCGCCCGCATGGCGCACGCCAAGGACGTGTTCGCCCGCGACGAGGCGGCCTACGAGAAGTCCGAACGGGAAGCCAAAGGCCCCGAACTGGGCGACTAACCCCGCCGATCACACTGGCCGCAGCAGCACCCACGCGCCCGCCGCCAGCGCTCCCACCACCACGAACGCCACGACGAAGGCGCGCAGCCACACGCGCCTCAGCACCTCAGGCGGTACGGCTTTCTGTACCGTCGTATTTGCGGCGGTACGTTTCTCCAGCTCCACGACATCGGCACCGAAAGCGGCGACCTTCCCCGCCAGTTGCTCGATCGCGGCACGCTGTTCGTCCGAGCGCCCGCGCATCTCGGCGACGAGCTCCGCCAGCACGGCGGCCACATCCAGTTCCCGCTCCTCGCCCGGCGTGAGCGCACGCAGCTTCTGCGGCTTGCCGATCGATTTGAGGTACCGGGAGAGCGTGGCCGGCGTCGTCTCGATTGCCTTCAATCGGGACAGCTCTTCGGCGATGTCCGTGAGGGTCTTACCCTCGGCCTGGAGCCTCAGGATCAGATCGCGATTGGGCTCCAGACGGTCGAAGGCCATGGGTCGGACGGTCCGCAAACGATCCTGCAATTTCCGCAATTGCGGCTCTGACACCTCCGATCGGCACGCCGACCGGCCTCACAACTTACGCCGCCGAAGGCTGGCGTAGGGGACACGTCTGTATACGATTTGTCACACAACCTTCACGCGATTTTCGGCGCGTTTGCACTATAGCAGGAGCGTTTATGTTACGCATTACGCACAGTGATAATCCTGCCGCCGCCGTCGCCTACTTCGACGGCGCGCTGTCGAGGGGTGACTACTATGCCAACGAGGCTCCCGGCGTCTGGCATGGGATTTGTGCGGCCCGGCTCGGGCTGATCGGGACAGTCGAGCGGGACACGTTCGCGGCCCTGATGCGCAACGAGAACCCACTCACGGCCGAGCGTCTGACCCAACGCACGCGCGAGAACCGTCGCCCCGGAACCGACTTCACGTTCAATGCGCCCAAGGGCGTCTCGCTGCTGAACGCGCTCGCCGACGATTCCCGCATCCAGGAAACTTTCCGCACGGCGGTGCGCGACACGATGCGCGAGATCGAGCGCGACGTGAAAACCCGCATCCGCGTCGACGGCCGCGACGATGATCGCACCACCGGCAACCTCGCCTGGGCGGAGTTCCTGCACACGACGGCGCGGCCGATCGACGGCGTACCCGATCCGCATCTGCACACGCACGCCTTCGTCGTCAACGCGACGTGGGACAAGACCGAGCAGCGCTACAAGGCGGTGCAGCTCGGCGACATCGTCGCCGACCGCCCCTACTACGAGGCGGTGTTCCATGCCCGCCTCGCGCACGGCATGCGCCGGCTCGGTTACCGGATCGAGCGCAAGGGAAAGTTCTGGGATATCGCCGGCCTGCCCGACGAGCTGCTGAAATCCTTCTCGCGCCGCACGGCGGAGATCGAGGCGGCTGCCGAGGAGCTGGGCTACAAGTCCGCAGACGCGAAGGGCAACCTCGGCAAGCGCACCCGCCAGCGCAAAACGAAGGAGCTGGCCCCCGAGCAGATCCGGCAGGAGTGGCACCAGCGCGCCGGCAGCGCTGGTCGCCAGGCCATTGCCGCCGTCACTCGAGCCGCCACCCGCGCGAAGCAAGACCACCCCGACGTCACCGCCAAGTCGGCGATGGAATACGCGCTCTCCGATGCCTTCGAGCGCGCCAGCGTCGCCACCGAGAAGAGCATCTTCGCCTCGGCACTGCGGCGCGGCTTCGGCGACGTGATGCCGGAGACGGTCAGAGCGGCAGCGGAGACCTTCGAACTCGTCACCGGCATGATCGACGGCCGTAAGGTCGTCACCACACGCCACGTCCTCGAAGAGGAAAGCCGCCTGATCGGCTTCGCGCGTGCGGGTCGGCTCGCCTGCCGCGCCTTGGCCCCCGCAACGACAATCACCGACACCCGCCTTAATGCCGGCCAGAGAAAGGCCGTGAGCCAAATCTGGACCTCGCCCGATCGCGTCACCGCGATCAAGGGCGGCGCGGGTGTCGGCAAGACCACGCTGATGGTCGAAGCCGCCAACGGCCTCAGCAAAGCCGGCCACCGCGTTGCGGTGTTCGCCCCCACCTCGGCCGCACGCGACGTGCTCAAGGCCGAAGGTTTCACCGGCGCCGAAACGCTCCAGCGCCTGCTCGCCGACGAGCGGCTGCAAGCCGCCCTCAAAGATTCCGTCCTGTGGGTCGACGAGGCGGGCCTCGTCAGCGTGCCCGACATGGCGAAGCTGTTCGATCTCGCCGAGCGACTGAACGCGCGCGTGATCCTGTCGGGCGATCCGCAGCAACATTCCTCCGTCGCCCGCGGCGATGCGCTGCGGATCATCGCGGAGCGGGCGGGCATCCGCCCGGCGACGGTGAACGAGATCGTGCGCCAGAAGGGCACCTACAAGGAAGCCGTGCAGGCGCTCGCCAACGGCAACGTGGCGCACGGCTGGGAGCTGCTCGAACAGATGAACGCGATCCACGAGCTGCCCGAGGAAACCCGCATCGATCGCCTCGCGTCCGACTATCTCGACGCCGTCGAAGCCAACCGCAGCGTCCTCGTCGTCTCGCCGACGCACGCGGAGAAGGACAAGATCACGACCGCCATCCGCGACGAGCTGCAATCCGCCGGCCGGCTCGGCGAAGCCCGCACCTTCACGGTGTGGCGCGAGCTGCAATGGACTGAAGCACAGAAATCCGATCCCGCGAGATACGCGCCGGGACAGTGGGTGCGCTTCACCCAGAACGCCGCCGGCATCATCAAGGGCGCCAAGCTCGAAGTCATCGGCCGCAGCGACGACAATGATATTCTCGCCCGCAACGCAAGCGGCGAGACGGTCGCGTTGCCCCTCGCCAAGGCAGCGAACTTCAAGGTCTATGCAGCCTCTGAGAAATCTTTCGCCATCGGCGATCTGGTGCGCATCACCGAGAACGGAAGAACCCCTATGGGAACCTTCGTCAACGGTGCGATCCACGCCGTCACCGGTTTCGACAGCCGAGGCAACCTCGTCCTCGACAAGACGAAGACGCTGCCCCGCGACTACGGCGCCTTCGATCACGGCTACGCCAGCACGTCGGTGGCCGCCCAAGGGCGCACCGTCGACACCGTGCTGATCGCGCTCGGCACGGCATCCATTCCGGCGATGTCGCAGGAACAGCTGTACGTCTCCGCCTCGCGCGCTCGCACCGAATGCCACATCTACACCGACGATGCGGACACAGTCCGAAAAGCCGTGCAGCGATCGAGCCATCGCGGCTCGGCGACGGAGCTGCTCGAAGGCCGGCTCGATCGCAAGCTCAAACCTCTCACAGAGCAGTCGCGCGCGGAGCGCCTCAAAGCCTTCTCGACGCGGCTCGCCGAGCAGTTCGGTCGCGCAGCGCGCGCGAACCTGCGCGAGGCTACTGGTCTCGAGCGCGAGTTCGATCGCGACGAGGTGAAGGCCCTGCGCGACATCGCTCGTCAGGCGATGATCGCGGAATACAAAGGACGGGTGCACGAGCGCGCCGTGGAGCTGGGAGATTAGACCATGCGCCGCGACATCAGCCAGAAAACCGAAGAGACCGCGTTCCGCCCCTTCCACCAGAAGGCGCTCGGCAACCGCATCGGTTTCCGCTTCGCCGACGGGCAGATGCGTTCGCTGCCCTACCTGCAATTGATCGAGACGCAGTTCCATCCCGACATCGGCGTGATCCTGGAGTTCGCCGGCCACCGCGTCACGCTCGCCGGGCGCAACCTGATGCAGCTCTACTGCGAGATCGAGGCCGAGGAAGTCGGCGAGATCGTCGAGCGGCACAGCAGAGATTTCGCGGTGCTGCCGAACGCCTGTTACGTCGAGAAGATCCAGTGGGAGAAGATCTGACTATTCGGCGAACAAGCCGGCGGTGATGCGAAAGCGCTGCATCACTCGCCGGCGCGGAAGCGGCGGCGCAGCTCGGCGTGCACCGTCTCGGCGGCAACGACGCGGCCGGCTTCGAGATCGGCGAGCCCCTTGTCGATGTAGGGTTTGGCCCAGGACAGGTCTGCCGCATCGAGTTCGGCCTGCATGACCTCGTCTTCGCGCGCGAGCGCATCGATGGCATCCGCGATGGACGCAAAGCGGCCTTCGGCGACTTGCGCCTCCAGATAGGCCGCGGTGGCGGGCTTGAGCTGGATATCCATCAATGACCTCATGAAGTTAGCAATTATCATAGCAGAATCCGGCAGAATATTCCACGCCTGATTGGCCTGGCCAGAGGATCGCTCAGTCGGCAAACAAATCCGGCGGCGCGTCGGCAACAACAGCACCATGCCGATGTAGCACCAGCACACTGTCGATCAGCGCGCATGTCTCTGGCAGCGATACGGTCAGCGGCATGACAGCGCCGACAGCGCCGGTGATGCGGCCACGGGCAGCATCGGAGAGTGCGTCGCTCACGCACTCAATTGCCGCAGCCAAGCGAAGCTCAACGGCTTCGAGGGCGAGGGTGACGGCAACGAGGGTAGAAGTGTTTGAACAGTCTGACATGGAAAACTCCTTGGGTTTGAAAGTGAAGATTGGAAATCGGTAACGACAGGCTCGCGGAACTCAGCCGCCGACAGCCACCAGAACGACGATGGACCGACATGATCCGGCGTCCATACCGCCCAGTAGTAGCGGTTCGCTGCGAAGTGCCGGGGCGGTGCACGATCAGGCTCCGACCAGCACACGACGCTGTCGATCGCATAGATCCGTGCCGGCGGATGCGAGCGCCACCACGTCGTTCGACTGCGGTGGCACAGCGAGTTGAGATTGAGCAGCATGGCGACCTTGCCGCCGGTCTCTCGCGCAAACTCCATCGACTTCTCGATGAAGAGATCGGCAAGGCCATTCCCATAGGGCGGATTGGTGACGATGTGCTTGCCCCGCATCGCGCTCTGAGCCAAAAAATCGACGCCGACCGTGCCGTAGCCCCGATCATTGAGATCGGTGGCGATGACGTCCAGTCCGGCTTCTGCCAGCACATGCGCGATATGCCCCTCGCCGCAGGCCGGCTCCCAGATTGGACCATCGAAGGCCTCGACGGAGAGCAGCGCCCGCGTCGCCTCGGGCGGCGTCGGATAGAAGTTGTCGGCGATATTGCGTGCCCGCCGCTCCTCGAAGGAGAGCATGGCGATCGGATTCGAACTCCGATTGCCAACACTCGGCCGAGCCGAGGCACGGAACGCCTCGAAGGAAAACACCAGCGCGCTCATGATCGCACCTCCCGCATGAAGGCCAAGCCCTCACGCAATGCCCGGTTACGGGCAGCCCGCGCCCGATGCGTCAGCGTCGTCCGATCGGCGGTGATGCCGTGGTTCAGCGCATAGCCGACGACAGCTTCAGCATAGTCGGTTGCCGTATCGATCCAGCAGTCGCGGTCGAGACCACGGAACGCCTGGTACAGCGCAAGCCCCGCTTGCGCCGCGTGATCGCAGAAGCCCGGAAAGCCCTCGAAGGAGGCAAACCGGCTGCCCTCCGGCAGCAGTCCCGCATCGCGATCAAGGAGTGCCTCGTGCATGAGGAACGTAACGAGCGCCACGTCCTCGGCAAGATCCAGTCGAGAGGTGCGCGTCATACCGGCACCTCCACGCAGCTGACCAGATCATGGAACGAGCCGCCCAGCTCGCGCAGGCGGGGATCATCGTCGCTGTGCTCGGCCAGATCCTGCGCCAGCTCGATGGCATCAGCAGCGCATGCCGCTTCGAGATCGAAGCAATAGAGACGCTCGTCGGAAAGAGTGACGCGGTACATCATGGCTGACCTCCGATCTCGAGAGGCACGGCCTTCCAGTTGCCGACGTCGAGTGGCTCCTCGCTCTCGGCGATAATCGCATTCGAAGCATTCTCCCGCAGCGTGCGGGCGATTTCGAGCGCCTGCCATTCGGCACACGCGATCACATCGACATGGAACTGGTACGTTTCATCGTAGGAGACGCGGAACGCCTTGGCGTTGGTGACGGCGTTCATGACGCACCTCCTTTGCCGAGTTCCCGGTCGAGGAGCCTGATGATCCTGCGCGGCAGGTAGCTGCGTGGCGCGTCGTATCCCGCCGTGACCGTGTCAGCGATCAGCTCGGTGCCGTCGCGATCCTTGATCGACAGGATGACGACGTTGTGCAGCCCCCAGGGGTGCGCCTCGACGGAAAAGCCGGCGTTCTCCAGAACCGCCACGACGGTGTCGGTCTCGACCTGGCCATCGCCATCGCCGAAGCCGAATTTGTCGAAGGCGTCCTCCCAGTCCCACTGGTAGTGACCGCCGCAGGTGTGACAGGTGCTTATCGGCATGACGGACCTCCCATGGCTGGAGTGCCGTCGTTCAGCTGGGCCTGCCACTCGGTGTCCTCGCACCAGACTAGATCGAACAGAGAAATATCGGTCTCGAACAGCATGGCCTGCGCGATCTCGATGGCCTCGTCCTCGGTGCGTGCTCGCACGCCGGTCTTGTGAACACCGGCGCGATGGAACGCGACCGACCAATCCTGCTCGGGCGGCGGCGCATCCTCGATGCGCGCCTCGGGCTGATCGAAGGTGCAATCATCGATGAGATCGAAGGGATGCTCGCCATCGACGCCACCGGCATCCCAGTAGCGCTCTGCCATCCAGATCGCATCGTCAGGGCTGCCACCCGTGACGGTGGTCTGCCAGCGACGCGTATCGCTGAACGCCACTACATAGGTGCGAGGCGCGCTCATTGCGCACCTGCCCCGGCAGCTGCCTTCTTAGGGGTGATCGTGAACAGCAGGACGTCGGTGACGGCGCCGGCCTGATCTTTCAGCTTCAGCGTGAAGCCCTTCTTGTGCGGCCAGGCGGCGCCAACCTCGACATAGTTCGGTTCCTCGCGGGTTCCGGTGTTGACGACGGCGCGCAGGGTCGGCCGCTGTTTGGCTTGTTGTGTTGTCATGAGACTTCTCCTTCTTCGGGTTCTGACGCCCCGAACACCGTGGCGTCTGAGAACCGGACAAGGCGCGTCGTTGCCTGCCTGCACCCGAAGGGCCGCCACGCCAGTAGAGGACCCCGTAAGGGGTTGCAGGCGTGAGGGCGGCGATGGGCCTAAGGTCTCAGACCCTCAAGCCGCGGTGGTGGTGGCAGATCGAAAGGAGGGAGAAGCATTCAACGCAACGGCAAGCGGGCGAACCGGCATGCGCGGAACGCCACACCGATGAAGTTGGAGATGAAGAACGAGATTGGCAGCAGCCCGCACGAATGGGATGCGAGACGCATCAGGCAGCGTCCTTGGCTGCTTTGCGAGCCTCGGGAATGTGCCGGTAGAGCGTCGAGCGCCCGATGCCCAGTTGCTCGGCGATCTGCTTGGCGGTGATGTCTTCCACCTTGAGCATGGCGAGCGCCATGCGCTTCTGCTCTTCTGACAGAGCACGCGGGCGTCCGCCCCGGCGGCCACGGGCGGCAGCGGCACGCAAGCCTTCCTGGGTGCGATCCTTGATCAGCTCGCGCTCGAAGGCGGCCAAGGCCGCGAAGATGTTGAAGGTGAACTTGCCGGTCGACGTGGATGTGTCGATCGCCTCGGTCAGCGAATGAAACCCGATGCCCCGCGCTTCGAGCTCGTTCACGGTGGTGATCAGCTGCGACATCGATCGGGCGAGCCGGTCGAGCTTCCAGACGACGAGCGTGTCGCCCTTGCGCAGGTAGTCGATCACCTTGGCGAGTTCCGGACGATCGGCCTTCGCACCGGAGGCCACCTCGGTGAAGATCTTCCCGCAACCGGCTTGCGCCAGCGCGTCGGTCTGCAGATCCGTCGACTGGTCGTTCGTTGAAACTCGGGCATAGCCAATACGCATACGGACATTATGTCTCGGAAGTCGTGAATTGCCAGAAAAATCGGGACAATCAATCGAGACAGGGTTCTCGGACAATACGTCGAAACCGATGCTATCGCCGTCATGACGAGCGAAAGCGCTAGGCTCTCCGCGAAGAACTGGCGCAATAGCATGGGTGGTACTGGAAGGATCGAGTAAGGCGTGCATAGGCGTGTCTTGGAATGGATGGTTTTCGGGAAAAGGATGAAGCGAGGAGGGACGCGGATGCGCCCCTCCTCGCAGATCGCACGACTCAGCTGCGCGCGCGCTCTGCACCGTGCTCGATCGTGCCTTGCTCGGAAGCATCGGCCACCGAACGCGTCGGCAGATCGACCACGTTGTGGGTTGCGATCTCGGCCGCAGCAACGGCGCCGGCCTGGTTCGCCATCGCTTGACGCTGATCTTTGCTGGCGTACTTGTTCGAGCCATAAGCGAGACGGCGGGCGGTCTCGATCATTCCATTGGCATCGCCGAGTGAAAGTTCGTGTCTATCGGTCATTCTGAAATCTCCTTTAGTGAATAAATGTGGTTTTAAATCTGTGGGCAAATGCCTACGCAGAGCGATATAGAATTTGACGGTTACGGTTTCGCGTCGATCCTATGAAGATCGCGTTACAATTGCGCCCGCGAAATTCTGCGGCCAGAATGGCAATCGTGCGCAAAGATCCACGATCACCCGCAGAACCTCATCGCCGTAGGATCGCATCGACGCAGATGTGCGTCGTCGCAACCACGGATCTGGTGATCTCATGCGCTGGCTCGTCCTGTTGATCGGCCTCCCCGTTTCGATCGGTCTCGTGATCGTATCGATGATTGCCAACTGGCGGTTCGGCATCCGGCTTGGTGCCGAGGATGGCGACGCCTGGGCGTACGGGCTCGCATCGGTATGCGCCGACGGGCTCAAGGTGATCCTGCCGTTTGCCATCGCGTGGGCCTGGCAGCGCCGCAAGATCGCGGAGTGGCTGTCCGGCGCCAGCCTTTGGCTCGTGATCACCATCTATTCGCTGGTGTCGGCACTGAGCTTTGCCGCCGTCAATCGCGACGAGATCGCGGGCCGACGCATTGCAGCCGCTCAGACCTACTCGGATCTGCGGCAGGAGCTGGAAGGCAAGCGCAGGGAACGCGAGGCACTCGGCGCGGTACGCCCGACAGCTGCAATCGAAGCGGACATCAAAACATCGGAGCAGCAACCGCGCTACGCAGCATCCCGCCAGTGCACTGACGCCCAGACACGAGATCTGCGCCTGTTCTGCGAGCGTCACTTCAAGCTCAAAGCGGAGGAAGGCTCAGCCCGGCGGGTCGAACAGGTCGACGCAGAATTTGCCGGCCTCATGGCGCGACTGGCCGAACTGCCTCAGCATGCAGCGCAGGGTGGTCGCGATCCGCAAGTCGAGCTGTTCAAGTCACTGAGTGGGCTGAATGACGGAGCTATCAAGGCCGCGCTCGCCGTTCTGGTGTGCTTGCTTGTCGAGCTTGGCTCGGGTCTCGGCCTGTTCGTCGTGATGTCGTGTCATCGGGCCTTGAGCGAAGAGGCCGGCACCAGCCGCCCCGTCCGCTACGGCCGCACCCTCGAACCAGACGCCGAGTTGCTGGCACCGATCGATGCCGACTGGGCGCGCGATCGCTTGAACCGGGACGCTGCCGCCACGATGGGGGCAGCTGAGCTTTACGCCGATTACCGCATCTGGATGGAGGCGCGTGGCCGCTCGAACGCCCTGACGGTCACGGCCTTCGGGCGCTGGATGGGCGATCTTGGCCTAGCCCGCGAGAAGGTCGGCGGTCGCATCGTCTATCGCGGGGCCAGGCTCAGGCCGGCAACGCGGCTGATCGCGACGTAGCGCCCCGACTTGCCCAGTCTGCGTCTCCCATGGCAACGTCCGCACAGGAACAGGAAGCCGCCGCAGAGCGACTTCCAGCTTCGGGCCACTTGCAGACTCACGCGGCACAACGATTGCTGCGCCGCACGACGCATCGAAATCCCCAAGGAGACTTCGATCGCCTGAAGCTTTCGGACGCCGGAGTGCCGATCGACCGTGTCCGGTATGGGAGGCAAAGCGTCTATCAAGGCATTGATATGAAACGAGTTTGACGCTCAGCGGCCAACACGCCCCGCGGCGACGGCTTGCGCCGGATCACCACCCAAAACTTTAACCTCACTCGCCTATGATGCAGTCCGGCATACTGGTCGGCGCGACAGCGCGTGCCAGAGGCATGACGCCGCCTGTGCCGGCTGGTTTGGACCAGCATGCCCCCAGCAACATTTGACGGTTCGGCCGGTTCATCCCCGGCGCCCGCTGTCGCGTCGCGACGCATGCGTGGCCGTACCGTTCTAATCACGGCAGCAAAACATGAGTACGCGTTCGCGCTCATCCGCAATCCATCTCCGAGACTACTTCCACACGGCGATCCGCTGGATCGCTAGCGCTGGGGGCGCGCATCGCGGATTCCTGGCCGCAGTCAAGAGGCAAACCACGGACAACAGGCTCTATTCGCTGTTGGCAATCTTCAATGTTCTGGCGGTCATTACAGCGCTGGTACTCGTGCATCACCTCGTCGGTACACTCCGGACGACAATCGTCTCCAACCTGCAATGGAGCGAGCTTTACGACCAAGTAGCCGACTTGCGTGCCATTGCCGGGCGGGCGAACGCGGCAGGTAATGATGTTTTCGCAAGCAAAGATGCCGAGACCGAGCTGAAACGGGCGGAAGCGGCCGTCGCCGAATTCCAACCCGCGCTCCGGAATCTCAAACAACGCGTCGCCAACCAGGTTCCCTCGACAGAATCGATGCGAATATCATCATCGATCGAGGCGATCGAGAGCATGATGGACGACATGCTCGTCGTGACCCGCACGCTGCTGTTGCAGTTCGCCGAGGGTCAGTTCGATGCGGCAAGCGCATCCATGGCGACCATGGACCGGCGTTATGCCGATCTTGTTTCCGGCATCGAAGCTACGAGCAAACTTCTTCGCACGATCGAAGACAGGCTTGCTCAAGAGATGCTCGACCAGACGCGCGACTTCAGGACATTTAAACTGCTCGTTGCCGGCATGATCATCGTCATGGTGCTTGGCGTATCCGTCTATGGAAAGCGGGTGAATCGAAGCATTCAGCGCCAGAACGCGCGGCTCGCCGCATTCAACGTCGAACTCGAGAGGCGCGTGGCCGAGAGGACCGAGGCGCTGGCGGCGAGCCAGTTGGAAACAGCTAGGCAGAAAGAGGAACTGCGGCAGCACAACGCCAATTTCGAGATTGCCATCGAGAACATGAACCGCGGTCTCTGCCTGTTCGACGCATCACAGCGCCTGGTCGTTGCCAACCAGCGCTACTATGCGATGTATGGGCTCGAAGCCTCGGACGCCCCCCTCGGCACGACACTCGTGGGTATCCTGCAAAAGCGCATCGCCAAGGGCCTGTATGCCGGGCAATCGCCCGAGTCCTATATTGCCGAACGTCAAGCGGCCGTCACCGCCGCCAGGATTGCAGTCTCGGTGCACGCCCTGCCGGATGGCCGCATGCTCGAGGTCGGCCATTATCCAACGCCAGACGGAGGCTGGGTGACGACCCATGACGACATTACCGAGCGCTGCCGCATGGAGGAGGAGATTGCCTATCTGGCCCTTCATGACGCGCTGACGGGGCTCCCCAACCGCCGCAAGTTGCAAGAGGAGTTGGAAGCAGCCACGCACCGGTGCGAGCGCGGCGGCGGGTTTGCCGTTCTGTGCCTCGATCTCGACCACTTCAAGCAGATCAACGACACGCTCGGCCACCCGATAGGGGACCGCCTCCTGCAGGAGGTCGCGCAACGCCTGCGCCGCATAGTGCGCAAGAGCGACGTCGTTGCGCGGCTTGGCGGCGACGAATTCGCGATCATTCAGGTCGCGTCCGACCAGCCGCATAAAGCAGTGGCGCTCGCCAACCGGATCATCGAAGAAATCAAGCTGCCGTTCGAGATCGATCAGCACCACCTGGTGATCGGCACGAGCGTCGGCATCGCCTTCGCGCCGACGGATGGCCAGGACGCTCACACATTGCTGAAGCACTCTGACCTCGCACTTTATCGTGCAAAAGAGGAAGGTAAGGGTGTCTGTCGCTTGTTCGAGGCCGAAATGGATGCGCGAGCGAAAGCGCGCCGGCAGCTCGAGATTGATCTGAGGCGCGCAGTCGCCGTCGGAGAACTGGAACTCTACTACCAGCCGCTCGTCGACGCCCAGTCAGGCGGCATCGCCGGTTTCGAAGCGCTCTTGAGATGGAACCACAGGGAGCGCGGCCTCGTGCCTCCGCTCGAATTCATTCCGCTGGCCGAAGAGATCGGGATCATGGGCGAGATCGGAGCCTGGGTTCTCAAGACCGCATGCCACGAGGCCGCGACGTGGCCCGAGGCCTATCGCGTCGCTGTCAATATCTCAGCTGTCCAGTTTCAGTCACGCAAGATCGATCTCGATGTCATGGCGGCTCTTGCATCGTCGGGCCTGGCGCCGCAGCGCCTCGAACTGGAAATCACAGAATCGGTAATGCTGGAAAACACGGAAGCAACCCTCGCTGTGCTGCATCGCCTGCGCGACTGTGGCATCAGAATTGCGATGGACGACTTTGGGACGGGATACTCGAGCCTCAGCTACCTCAACACATTCCCGTTCGATAAAATCAAGATCGATCGCTCGTTCACGCAGTCAGCTGGCACAACCTCCAACGCCATGGCGATCGTTCAAGCCGTTCTTGGGCTCAGCAAGAGCCTGGGCATGTCGACAACCGCAGAAGGCGTCGAGACTATCGAGCAATTCGAGCGCTTGCGTGACGAAGGTTGCGTCGAGATGCAAGGCTATCTGATCAGCAAGCCGGTTCCGGCAGGAGACGTGCCGCGTCTGATCGAATCGCTTTCCGCCAAGACCTACGCGGCCGCTTGAGCAGACTTGGCGCCCCTCTCCCGTCCGTTGGGCCTTTCTGCAGTCGCACGCGGCGCAGGTGGGCTTGAAGGGAAAGGTGCGATACTTCTGACATCGGGCCCAGTGGGATGCGATCGTCTCTGAACGGTTCCGAAGCATACCCTCACCGCCGCTCGGCGGAGCTCGACGTTGGCATTGCCATGATCGAGCCGCAGTTCCTCTTATGCCAGCGCATAGTCTGGCAGCCACTCGATCAGACGGCTGACGAGCGGCCCGCTGCGCCGCTGGCCCATTTCAAAGCCATCGTAAAGGATACGCGAGCGCGGCTCCTCCGCGTCGGCCTCATGGAGGAGGGCGGATAAGCGATGCAGCTTGTTTCCATAGACGGACATGAATGCCGGATCGGGCCACCAGCCCTCCCACCAGCCTGCCACCACATGAAGCGGTCGGTAAGGCGTTCGGCCTCTCAGATCTGTGGGTTACACAGCTGCTCGGCACCCCGCAGAGGCGCCACGTCTCTCAGCCGGGATGTCCGTTTTCTGACACCTCACGACAGCCTCCAAAAAAAGATCTGACGACGGCCGAACCGGTGAGTGTAGTGACGGCTTTCTCTGCGGTGCGCTCCATGGTGCGCTGCCCATGCTGCAATTGCTCAGGGCCGGTGTGGGTCACCAAGAACGGTTTGCACTCCCGACCTTGCGCACGCTATCGCCCCGTAAGCTGCCGATCAAGGCGCGATCAGGCCACACTCTTGGCGCCGGCGAGCCGCTGCCGTCGCTGTCGCGGAGCGACACGACTGCGGGCTACTTGTTTCGCTCGCCGGCCTTGAGGACCAGCGTCGCGTGGTGGCGGACATCGCCGATACGGTTTCTGGGTTCCGAGCTGTCGCCACGCTCGGCGCGCAGCCGCGCATTCTCCTCACGCAGGTCGCGTACCTCGTCGGTCATCTCGTCGAGCGCGTGGCCGAGCTGCTTCTCGGCCGATGCCGACAGATGACGCTGACTGATCAGGCCGATCGCACCGGCGGCGACGGTACCGGCGGCGATCAGCGGAAGGCGCTCTTTCGGGATGAGCCGGGTGATGTGCGCTTCGAATTCCGGATCTTTGAGGAAATGCGCGAACAGTCGATAGACCACGCTGCCACCGAACAACGCCTGCACGGCGGTCAGCAGCGTTTCGTTCTTTCGCTGCTCCTTGCGGTGCTGGTAGTGGCTGGGTTTATGTTCTGCTTTGCTCATGGCGCGGGAACATAGAGGCTGCGATCGCAACTGTGTGTGACAGTTCAGAGAAGATTGCAGGCGCGCCATTCATCCGCAGGGGCGCAGTGGCAGCGCGCTGTATGTGTGGGGACTCGCAGCTACGGCGATACGACGATGCGGATCGCCGTATCGCTGCAGGTGAGGCGATGCGATTGAGCGCTTCATCGCCTGGGCCGGCCGAACAGATCGCCCTGACGCCAGCGGAACTCGGCCTGCTGCCATGCCTTTGTCCGTGCTTCGCGGTCGAGCCAGTCGGAGAAGAACGCGATGGGACCACCGTTGGCGGCAAGCAGCTCCGCAGGCAGGTAGTGGCAGCGATAGCCGGTCGAGGTGATCGGCACGGGCGCGCCCTTCGGCTTGACGACGGACAGCTCGAGCTGGGTCTGTCCCGGCGACCAGCAGTCCTCGGTGACGGTGATCTTCAAGGCGACATCACGCCAGGTGAAACCGAGGGTAGAGCGGCGCTTTGCGCGCCGCTTCAAAGGAGATGTGGATCGAGCGGCCATGTCACGCGGCCTCCACGTGCGTCGCAGGCGCGATCGTGCGCGCCTTGGGCTGCAGGCTGTCGAGATAGGCGACGGCCTTGGATGCGGCAGCAGCGGCGGTGAAGATCGCCTTCTTATCGGCCTTCAGAATCGACAGCCAGTGCTGGATGTAGTGGGCGTGATCCTCACGGGCGACGGGCGTGATGCCGAGATCGGTCGAGAGGTAGGCAGCGCCGATCTCGACGAGGATCTCCTCGAAGGCGCGGGCATCGCTTTTGAAGCGCTCGCCGAAGTCGCGGTTGAGGCGGTTTGAAGAGCCGCTCATGTGCAGCAGCTCGTGCAGCAGCGTGTGGTAGTAGGATTCAGTCGGCGACGACGTGGCGGTGCCGACGAAGCGATCGCGGTCGGGCATATGGATGGTGTCGGTCGACGGACGATAGAACGCCATCTGCGAGCCGTGCTCGATCTTCGCTCCGGTATGGGCGACGTAAGTATCGACGGCGGGAAGCACCTGCGTCAGATCGCGACGTGCCGGAGGGCCCGGCAGCTCGAAGCCCTCGACCTGCGCGACGTTGAACGCCCAGGAGGCGCGGGCGAAGTAGCGCTTCTCGATGCCGGTTTCGCCGGTGTCGGCGTTGTCGGCTTCGAACTCCAGTTCCTTGTAAAAGACGACCAATGAGGCCTTCTCGCCCTTCCTGACGTGGGCGTCTTTCTCGCGCCACTGGCGGAACGTGCCCCACAGATGGTGCTCGTAGCCTTTGATCTCGGCGGCGATCCACAGCGAAAGGATGTTGATGCCGTTGTAGCGCCTCTTGCTCTCGACATTGGCGGGCAGGGCAAAGTGGGTGCCGGGACGGTGCCAGGGCATCTCCCAGCTGCCACCGCCTTTCTCGATGGCGGCGATGATCTGATCGGTGATCTGCTGATGTACGTCGATGCGGGTTTTCTCGGTCATGGTTTGCGTCCTCCGTTGCTCGGAGCCCGCGCCCATCGCGGCCTTCCGATGGCCGCCCCTTGAGCAGGGTGTTCAGCGGACGGGCGCACCCGGGCACGCGTGCCAGGGCCGTAACGCAGTGGAGGAGGCTTGCCTTGCGCCCGTGCGCGGCCCTGCTAGGCGGACAGAACTGAGGAAGGCCTGGAGCGCGGCATCGTGTGAGGACGCAAGAAGCGGCACCGAAAGATCACAGTCAGCACACTGCTGCCCAACGATCAATCGTCGGCGTACATGCCGAAGCGGCGGGAGAGATCAGACTTCAGCTCGTCGTCGGGTTCGTCCCAGCCTCGATGGAGGATGGTACCGAAGTCCTCCAACCGGAGATCCTCTCGGCTATCGACTGCACGCAGGAAGGCATCGTGTCTGGCTGGCATGATCTCGACGATGAAGAACCGTCGCTGATCGGCGAGGGTGGTGCGCAGGTCGTAGACGAGAGCCCGGGAGCTGAGGACGCGTTGCGAGAATGCACCGACTGCGATGGTCATCTCGACCCGAATGTCTTGTAGAACCGCATGGCACCGGGCGAAGCAGCTTCGATCTTTCGTGCCTCGGAGGCGGGGATTGTCGTGCTAAGGCCGACCTCGGACTTCAAGTCGTCCCACCGCTGATCGAGCACCGCTGCGAGTTCGCGTGCGTGGCCGGACAGGTGTCGCGCGAAGATCGCGGGATCGCAAATCGAAAGCATTCGGTCGATCTTGTCGGTGCGCTCGAGAAGGGCGTCTATGGCGGTGCCGATGTGCTTCATACGGGCGCTTTTGAGGATGAGCGCCGCGTACTCGGGCACGATACCGGTCTGCGTCATGAAGGCGGAGAGGGGTTGGCGACGGGCGTCGAGTTCGGCTCTGATCGCAGCGTGCGCGGCGGGAGAAGAGTTGCGCCCGGCGATCGTCGAGACGTGATCGTCGGTGAACCAGGCGGCGATCTGCTCGCGTATGTATTCGCCTGCGCTGATAAAGCCTCCCGATTGACGTGTCTGCTGAGAGATTAGAATAGCGGGACGCTTTTGTGCGTGAAGATTTCATGACATTTGAGCGATCATCACATCTCCTCGGAAGAGAACCGCCGGTGGCGGGACTGACGTTTCGCTTGGATCTGTGACGGCTCAATCTTTAGCGTGAGGGATCAACGGCCGAACGGCCCGAGACCAGCGGGAAAGAACCCGCGCCGGCTCGGCAGGGGCGGGCGGCGTAAACAGCCGCCCTGCCATCGCGCGAGCCCGACCCCGAGTAAGAGGGGCACGCCCTTTAAAAATGCAGAGGAATAGGACGATGGGAAATTCAGCGATCCATGGGACCGCTCTGCCATTTTCTGCTCGTCACCGACTGGTTCGACTGTGAAGCGCTTAAACTCCAACATCGCGGCTGAGGCAAAGATTGTCAGTGCCACCTTTCAACATGGGCAAGCACCGCCGCTAGGCGATTGACCGGACTTCCGGAGATACGACCTTACGACTTTGCGACGCCGCACATCTGATGACTTGCGTGCTACCGACCCGTCCGCCCGCGCACTGGTCCTGGCTGCTCCGGCGGCGCATCGGGGAGATCCTCGTCATTGGGCAGCAGCCAGAGCACGGGAGCGCGGGAAGAATCGATGGTGTTCGCGAGCTTGGCGCGCCGGCGGTCATCAAGTCGTCTGTCGCGTTCGCTGGGGGAGAGCACCCGCGCTGCTGCGACGGCCTCGGCATAGTCCTTCTTGTGGACTTCGAGTGGCGCTTGGCCATCGTCGTCGGCGGAGACGCGGACGATCAGGAGGCGTGCTGCGATCATCTCCATATTGTGGCTGTGGCGCATGAGCAGAGCGGAGAGCTCGTCGGGCGCTGCATCCTCGGTATGTTGCTTTGCGACGAGCAGGTAGGGGGATTTGGCGGCACCAGCGTCGGCGCCGATGAAGTAGTAGTGATTGAGCACGCACAGGATATTGCCGGCAATGGTCTTAGTCTTGTTGGCGCGCCGTTCGGTGGTGGTGGGATAGGTGATCTCGAAGGAGAGGAACTGGTCGCGGTCGAGCGCGCCGCGTGTGATCAGCATCGCCGAGCGCACGATAGTGGGCTTGCCGCCCTCCAGGGTACCGTATCTGTAAAGAAGATAAGCACCCGGCAGGCGGCGGATGGCGCGGCTGTCCGGCGGGCCGCCGAAGATATCGGCAAGCCAGACCTTGATATCGGAGACTTGGAGGCCGTCGGTACTGAAGACGGTCTTGTGGTAGTCGAACATCTCCTGCCGAGCGGTTGGCCGGTCGCGGTAGAAGTTGAAGAGCTGCCGACGCACATAATCGAGCTTGAGGTTGGCACCGCTGTCGTCGAAGTCGAGCCGATTGAGGCCTTCCTTGAAGTGGTTGAGCTGATCGGTATAGCGCGCGATGCGCTGCCTGCGCTCGTCCTGATTGGCAGGTGGCGTGGCTTCCAGCGACGCACAGAACTCCTGCCAGTTCGGCACGGCCGTGCGGGCGCTGTTGTGGCCGACGGCGTAGCGAAACAGCACCCGCAGGGCATCAATGATGTCGGGCGTCCAGTAAGTGAGGGGCGTGTAGGACATGGCTTCGACCTTGCTCCATCCTCGAAGGTGCGGCTTCGATCTGGTCAACTGGGGCGTAGCGGGACGTACGAGAACAGCTGCGAAAAGAACATAAAATCAGCCAATTACTGGCGGTTTGGGCTATGATGAGCTGCCCTACTCCCACGAGTGAGGCACTCAGATGATCAGCGTCGCATTGATCATTTCGGCCGTCGAGAGGTCAGCTTTTGAACCTCGACCGGCTGCGACAACAGGCAGCTACGCCGTCGCGCACGACACCCAAGCAATACCCCGTCCTCCAGACTGACGCGTGACAGCTGCGCCGGCCTCATGCCGGTCGCTGCTGATTGCTGCCTGGACGTCATTTTCTCCATAGGACCATCACCATGACGCATCGCACCGTCGATGCCGTCCGGCAGATCACTGCCGCGACGGAGCGGACCCCTATTGCCGAAATTCTACCGCCTAGACCGCATCCGATCGAGCGATCACCTCACGCCGCATATGCGATCAGTCGGCCCATCGGCCTCGCGCTCGGCGTGTCGATCATCGCATTGACGGCGAGCTGGATCGTGGCCCGAGCCATCAACGGCGGCGACGGTATCGCGGAGTTCCGCAAACCGGTGCATGCCGATACGACCGCGATCACGGTGCCGGTGCGCGACAATACCGCCGGCCTTCGCCCCGGCGAGATTGAGCTGACGATCAAGGACGAGGAGGGACGCATCGTCCGCGTCGCCGCACAGCGCATGGCGCTGACCGCGCTCGAACGCGAGCTGATGTTCTTCTTGAAGCGCAAGGAGGAGACAGCAGCGCTGACTTTCCGGCAGGACGTGAAACGCTCCTTCGACGACGGTTTTTCCGACAGCGAGACGGCGCTGCAGGAGTACGCCACCTGGTTTTTCCGGTGGGGCAGCAGCCTGACTCTACTGAAAGAAGCCGTGCTCGCCGGCGGCTCGCAGGCCTTCTCCATTTTCTCCCCGACAAAGATCTGGGAGGCCGTCAGTGCCCGCGTCCAGGGCTATCTGATGGACCACTACCAGATGCGGGTGCTGCGCCCGGAGGAGCGGAACCCCAAGATCCAACGTGGCCTGGAGGCCGCCTTCCAGACGGCACATGCGAACTTTCGCGCCACGATCGACGAGATCGGCGTGCGCGAGCGCACCTTCATCCGGACGCACACGCGTCTCCTCGAAGCCTATCCGGCGGGTTCGGTGTCGGTGAAGCTCGACTGGTCGGCGCAGCGCTGGCGGATACCGACGCACTACGCGATCGACCATGCCGAGAAAGCCTATCGCTCGGTCGCGATCATGGGTGCGTCGATCGCGGTCGCCCCGCTCATCGCGCCGATCGTCAGCCGGATCGGTAGCACGGTGATGCCGCGCCTCGCGGGCCGCGTCATCGCCAGCCGCAAGGGCCAGATCCTCGGTGCGCTGTACGGCCCGAGCAGTCTCGGCACTTCGCTGCTGATCGGCGCAGCCGTCGACTACGGCATCAACAAGCTCGACGCCGCACTCTCGCGCGACGGCTTCATCGCCGAGCACCGCACCGCGCTCACCGAGACACGGACGGGCTGGGAGCGGCTCGCCACCGATCAGCTCTTGCCCGTCGTCACCCGTTGGTACGCCGACACCCGGCAGACCATCGTCATTTCAAACGAGAGGAAGGAGTAATCGCCATGCTGAGATCCTCTACCAGGACACTGACCGTCGCAGCCCTTGCCGGCTGGCTCATGATGACGGCTCCGGCTCGCGCCGAGACCTGCAATCCGATCGACCCACCGACCTTGCTCGGGCAGGGTTACACGCTCGTCATCGCCCGTCCCGAAGGCCGGGAGATGTGTTTCACGATCGCCAAGTCGGCCGGTATCGCGGCCGGTCGCGTCACGGTGCTGACCGTGCGCCCGGTGCTCAACGCGTCGGTGAGCGATATCGATGTGCTGGTCACCAAGGAGCGCTCGGCGGCGAAGGGCACCCGTCCCCACCACGCTGCGGATCTGTCCGCACCGGATCTTCTGGGTGGCGCCCAGATCTTCGTCAATGCCGACGAGGACCGTCATCTGACGGTCCGCGTGCGTCCCCGTCATGACCAGGACTATCGGCTCGCGGTGATCGGGCACGAGATTGAGATCGCCGGTGTGATCGGGGCCGCGACGATCGATTCGATCGCGCACATCGCCCTCGACATCATCATGCGGGAGATGGGCCTCAAGGATGCCAGACTGCCGTTTGTCGATCATCGGATGCTGAGCGTCGGGCTGAAAGCTGTCACCGGTGCCGCCAAGGGGCACTCCGGCGAGGAGATCGCGGCCAGCATCGTCATTCAGACGGCGATCAAGGAAGTGCTGGCGGGGACAGACGTTCCGCGAGAGGCGGCGATCATCGCGGCGGCCTTCATCACGCATGCCTGGCGCGAGGTAGCAAAGAATGCGCTGCGCCCGTTCCAGCGGCCTTTGCCGGATCACGTGAGGGATACGTCCCAGCCCTCGACGGCTTCCCTGCTCGACTGAGTCGCCCGATCGAGGAGCTGACCCATGACAACCCCATACGATCATCACGACTATCGACACCACGTGGAACGATTGGACGCGAAGCGGCGCGAGGAGCGCGCCGCCTATCGTGATGCGATCCGGCAGCAACTTCCCGATTCCGAGGCGATGCCGAGCGACGGGCGTTGGCAGCTGAGCTTCCTCGTTCGCTTCATCATCCAGCTCGCGTTCTGGAGCTGGCTGCTCTGGTGGCTCGCCGGCATGCCCAAGATTCCGATCCGCTGGCTGCAGTAGCCGTCACCGCACAGAGAGACCGAAACTCGGGAGCACAAGCCATGGCCTTTCTCGATACCGTCCTCGAACGCCTGTCGGGCGTCAAACCGGCCGGCACGACCCAAGACCAGAGTGCCGCGCCACCAAAGCCGGTGGTGCAGCGCGCACCGCTACCGGCTGCACCGCAGCCGGTGAGGATTCCGCGGCGCCGACGCAATGTGGATCGGCGCACCTACCTCGCACGCAACGACACGCCGCTCGTCCGGCTGTCGCCGAATGACTATTGGACGATCGAGGATTCCTATAGCGGCTGTCATATTTTTGGCGGAAACGGTAGCGGCAAGACAACAGGCAGTGGACAGACGATCGCCAAGGCGTTTCTCCGCGCCGGCTTCGGCGGTCTTGTGCTTTGCGCGAAACCCGACGAGGCGGCGCGCTGGATGTCCTATGCGAAAGCGACCGGCCGCGCAAAGCATCTGATCGTCGTCCGCGAGGACGGACCATGGCGATTCAACGTCCTCCAGTATGAACTCAATCGACCAGGAGATCCGGCGGGTCGCGTGGACGGGGTCGTGACCATCCTGATGAATTTGATTGAGCAGAGCGGGCGCCGCACAAGCGGCGAGGACGGAGCGTTCTGGCAACAAAGTGCCGAACAGCTCCTCAGGAACACGCTCATGGTGCTGGTGGCGGGAAGCCGCGAGATCAGCCTGCTCGACGTGCAGAAGTTCATCGACGCCATCCCGAGAGATGCCAACGCGATCGATAGCGAGGACTGGAAGGCCGGCGAAATAGCGCAGCGCCTGGCCGACGCGCGGGCCGCCTACGAGGCGGCTGGCCGTCTCGCCGACTACGACGCTATCGAGCACTACCTCGTCAAAGTGTTCCCCTCACTGTCGGATCGAACGCGGTCGAGCGTGACCTTTACGCTGTCGACAATGCTGCAGGATCTGTTGGTTGGCACACTGAGAGAAATGTTTGCCACCGGCACAAATTTCTATCCGGACGATATTATGGAAGGGGCCATCGTCGTGCTCGATTTGCCGGCGATCGAGAAGCGCGGCTATGCGACGGCACAGACGATGTTCAAGGTCGTGTTTCAGGCCTGCGCTCTGCGTCGCATGGCGACGGCCAATCGCGACACGCGGCCGGTGTTCCTGTGGGCAGACGAGTCACATTTCTTTACAACGGAATTCGACAATCGGTTCCAGTCGCTGGCGCGCGCGGCGCGCGTCGCCACCGTCTATCTGACGCAGAACATCTCGGCGTACCGCTCCAAGCTCGGCACCCAGAATTCGGGCGATCTGACGAACTGGCTGATGGGCCTGTTCCAGACCCACATTTTCCACGCCCAGAGCGATCCCGCCACGATCGAGCACGCGCAAAAGCTCTTCGGCAAGCGCGAGATCACGCGCGTCAACGACAGCGCATCGAGCGCGACGGGCACCAACAACAGCCGGGCCTATAGCAACGGCGGATCGTCCAGCTCGAGCAACAGCTCGTGGAATTCGTCGTGGACCTACGGGAGTACCGACACGCGCGGCACCAACCGGACGACGACGATGGGCTACGCGACATCGACCAGCGTGGAGCATGTGCTGGAGGCGCACCAGTTCACGGCCCTGTCGACCGGCAGCGACCAGCTGCCGGTCGCGCAGCGGCACCTCAGGGGCATCGCGCAAGCCTGGGTGTTCCGCCTCGGGCGGACGTGGTCGACCGGCGACACACACCTTCTTGCACACTTCGACAGGAGGATCTGATGAGCCCGAAACGCCTCGTCCTGTTCCTGACACTGATGGTGGCCTGGCCCTATTGGCTGTTGTTGCGATCGAGGTTCGGCGAGCACTTCCTGGTGCTGCTGTTCCTCGCCTGGGGGCTCGGCTATGCGGTCACCTGGAGCCTGAGGCAGCCGGAGATGATCGAGCACTGGCAGCACATTCCCGAGCTGGAGATCCTCCATCAATTGCTGCCGCTGCTCGAAGGCTTCTACCGCGACTCGATCGCGATTTGGGGGGTGCAGCTCGCCTTCGTCTTCTTCCAGCGCCTCGGCGTGTTCCTGGGTGAAACCGAGCCGCCGCACCGCTGGTACACGGGCTGCTTCTGGCTCGCCCGCTACAATTACGCAATCCCCGATATCCTCGGGGCGGCGTTCATTTGGTTCACGATGGCGGCGATCCTGTCGAATCGCATCGATGAACTCGCCACGTCGGCTCCGATGGTGGCCGGCGTGATCGCGGCAGGCTTCATCGTCGTCGCCTATGCGAGCTTTCTCAATGGCCACAATCTGCCGTTCGGAGCGCCCCACGGCCGCCAGACAAGCAAGCGTGCCCCGCGTTACATCGCCCGCCTGAGGACGACCGCACAGCGATCGCGCGAAGGCCTCGGCCACATCTTCTCCCGTCGCGATCCGACACTGAACCGGATTTCGCGCAAGTAAGAGCGCGCGACGATTGACAGAGACAGGCGCGACAGGCTTCCTCGACGAGGATGAGACGACGGGAGCCGGTCGTGCTGACAGACGAGCAGAAGCGGGCGATCGAGATGCAGGCGGCGCAGGCCATCCGGCGGAGCTGGGGCGGTCTCAATGGCGGTCGGGCCCGTGGAGTGATCGACGACATCCGCGTCAAGGTGATCGAAGAAGGCTGGTTCGGCAAGCCGACCTCGGACCAGCTCAACGACATGCGCTATCTCGCCAACGAGCCCGACAAGGCGGGGCTCGGCCGCCTCTACGAGATCGGCGCCGAGAAGCTCGAAGCCGCCCGCGAAGCGGTGTTCGGCAAGGACCCGCGCCAGCGCGAACCGGAGGCCGAGCGGTGATGTCCGGCTGCACCAGCGTGTCGCGGTGTCGCCCTAAACCGTGCCTGAATGACCGGTCCCGGCAATCGCGACCGTGGGCTTGGTGGTCGCCAAGTCGTCGATTTTGACCCACAGCAGTCATACTGCGCAAGTTCGGATCAGACCTAATAGGGTCTGTTCATGGGCTCTCAAGCCGAAGTCCTGCAAGTGCCTGACGCCAAGCTTAGTGCAACATTGGTGGCGGAGCGCCGCCCAACAAGTGCGGAAGCGTCACTTCGGCTGCGGGATCCCACGTGGTTCCGAAGTCTTGCCGTAAGTGGCGCGGGATCTGGCGTTGCGGCACCCAGGTGGACAAGCAAACAACGCCCGTGGCTACCTGCCGTCAAAGCGACTGATAAGGAAACGCTCTCAGCCTGTTTGCGCTGAGGCGCACGTGCTTCCCGACCTTTAGGTCCAGGCCGCCGAGTCGATCACGCGGAACCTCTGCCTCAAAGGTTGGGTAGCTGCCGGTGCCGTTGAGTATCGTCTCGCCTTTGAGTTCGATTCGCGCGACAGGCCCATTGATCAGAACGCGCTCTACCCTCGCTCGGAGGCCAGGTCCTGCGCTATCGATCGACAATATTTGGAGTTCGTGTGGGCGAGCTAGAGCGATGGCCTTCTCGCCTTCACCGATTCCATGCGCAACGACAGGCAACCAATCACCGGCGAGTTCGAGTTCATCGCCACGGATACGGCCTGGAAACCGATTGACCGCGCCAAGAAAACTGCAAGCGAACTCCGTAGCCGGCGTCTCGTAAACGTCCTGAGCCGCGCCGACCTGTTCAACCCGCCCTTTGTTCATCAGCACGATCTCGTCGGCAACGTCGAGCGCCTCATCCTGATCATGGGTGACGAAGATCGACGTCAGATGGAGTTCGCTGTGAAGCCGCCTCAGCCACCCCCGCAGCTCCTTGCGCACCTGCGCATCGAGTGCGCCGAATGGCTCGTCGAGCAACAGCACCCGCGGCTCCACGGCGAGTGCCCTGGCGAGAGCGATGCGCTGGCGCTGCCCTCCCGACAGTTGCGTCGGATAGCGACTGGCGAGCCAGCCGAGCTGCACCAGTTCGAGAAGGTCGTCGACGCGCTTGCGGATCTGAGCCTCGCTCGGCCGGGCGACGCGAGGCTTCACGCGCAACCCGAACGCAACGTTCTCAAACACCGTCATGTGCCTGAAGAGAGCGTAGTGCTGAAAGACAAATCCCACCTGTCGCTCGCGGACGTGGCGATCGGAGGCGTCCTGGTCGCCAAGCAGCACACGTCCGGAATCTGCCCACTCCAATCCAGCGATAATTCGAAGAAGTGTCGTCTTTCCGCAACCGGATGGGCCAAGGAGTGCAATCAGTTTGCCCGGTGCGAAGTCGAGGCTGACACCGTCGAGCGCAGTGAACGGCCCGAAGCGCTTGGTGATGTCGCGGACAGCGATGCTCATGGCGTGTCTCCGACCGTACCTTGCTGTGCCGTGCGCCACTCGATGTAGGACTTCAAAGCCAGCGTCAGGAGCGCAAGCAATGCGAGCAGCGAGGCCACTGCGAAGGCGGCAGCAAATTGGTATTCATTGTAGAGGATTTCGACGTGCAAAGGCATTGTGTTCGTCAAGCCTCTGATGTGTCCGGATACCACGGAGACCGCGCCGAACTCGCCCATCGCACGCGCGTTGCATAAGATGACGCCATAGAGCAGTGCCCACTTGATGTTCGGTAGCGTCACGCGCCTGAACATCTGCCAGCCGGTGGCCCCGAGAGTCAGCGCTGCCTCCTCCTCCTCGGTGCCTTGGGCCTGCATCAAGGGGATCAACTCGCGCGCGACGAAGGGGAAAGTCACGAAGACTGTCGCAAGGACGATACCCGGCACGGCAAAAATGACCTTGATGTCGTTCTCACGGAGCCATGGGCCGAACCAGCCTTGAGCACCGAACACAAGGACGAAGACAAGACCGGCGATGACCGGCGAGACCGAAAACGGCAGGTCGATCAGGGTGATCAGGAATTGCTTGCCTTTGAAGTCGAACTTTGTGATTGCCCATGCGGCGGCAATACCGAATACGAGGTTCATCGGGACGGATACGGCAGCAACGATCAGGGTCAGCTTGATCGCTGATAGAGCATCGGGCTCCGTGAGTGCGGCAACGTAGACGCTCAAACCACGACGAAGTGCTTCCACGAAGACCGCGGCCAGCGGCATCACCAGGAATAGGGCGAAGAAGGCAAGAGACGTCGCCAGGATGATCCTGCGTGCCCATGGATTGTCTCGTGTCGCAGGGTTTTCCTCGAAGCGGGCACTGGCCGATCTGCCGCGTAGATCCAGGGTTCCAGATGCTCCAGCCATCAGCTCACCTTTCGGGCGCTGCGGCGGGTCCACTCTTGAAGCAGATTGATCAGCAGCAAGAGTACGAAGGAGAATACAAGCATGACGGACGCAACAGCCGTCGCGCCTGCATAGTCGTACTGCTCCAGCTTGGTAATGATGATCAGCGGCGTGATCTCGGAGACCATCGGCAGGTTGCCTGCGATGAAAATCACCGAGCCGTACTCACCAACGGCACGGGCAAAGGCCAGTGCGAACCCAGTCAACAAGGCTGGTAGAAGCGCTGGCAGTACGACGCGAATTACGGTCTGCCAGCGGCTAGCGCCGAGTGAAGCGGCTGCCTCCTCGACCTCGGCCTCCAGATCTTCAAGAACGGGCTGCACGGTCCGCACGACAAATGGCAAGCCGATAAAGATCAAGGCAACGAGGACCCCGGTTGGCGTGAATGCAATCTTGATCCCGAGCGGCTCCAGGTACTGGCCAAGCCAACCGTTCTTGGCATAGAGCGCTGTGAGAGATATCCCGGCCACCGCCGTCGGCAGAGCGAACGGCAGATCGATCAGCGCATCGACCAGCTTGCGACCGGGAAACGAATAGCGCACCAGCGACCATGCCAGCATGAGACCGAACACAACGTTGACGGCTGCCGCAAGCAATGATGCACCGAAGCTAAGCCTGTAGGTCGCAACGACACGCGGCGCACTGATTGCTTCCCACAAAGCCCCTGCCGACATCGTCGCCGTCTTGAGAAAGACTGCAGAGAGCGGGATGAGCACAATCAGGGATAGGTACGCCAGGGTGAATCCCAGCGATAACCCGAACCCAGGCAGGATACGCCTCTGCACGCCAACCATCATCGCCTCACGATGATCTGGTCGTAGATCCCGCCGTCGGCAAAATGCTCTGCTTGAACCTTTGCCCAGCCCCCTAGCTGATCTTCGACCGTGAAAGTCTTTATGGCAGGAAAGCGGCTGGAATGCGCCGCCAGTACCATTGGGTCACGCGGCCGGAAATGATGCTTGGCAATGATGGTCTGACCTTGCGGTGAGAACAGGAATTCTAGGTAGGCCGTCGCCTGCTTGCGGGTCCCCTTCTTGTCGACAACTGAAGATACGATCGCGACCGGTGCTGAGGCGTCGATGCTGAGCGACGGATAGACGACCTCGAACTTGTCTGCCCCGAGCTCCGCAATGAGCGCAATGGCCTCGTTCTCGAATGTGACGAGCACATCGCCGACGTCGCGCTGTGTGAAGGTAGTCGACGCTCCACGACCGCCGCCATCCAGGACTGGCACATTAGCGAACAGCGCTTTCACGAACTCGCGTGCTCTCTCAGGCGTTCCATCGCGCGTCAAGGCATAGCCCCAGGCTGCGAGATAGGTGTAGCGACCGTTTCCTGAAGTCTTCGGATTGGGGACGATGACGCCGAGCCCGGGTCGCACCAGATCGCTCCAATCCTTGATCGCCTTTGGGTTCCCCTTACGAACGAGGAGAACGGATGTGGTCGAGTAGGGGCTTGCGCCATGAGGAAATGCCTGCCGCCAGTCCTTATCGACGAGACCGCCACGCTCATGGAGAATATCGATGTCGGGGGCCTGGTTCATGGTGACCACGTCGGCCTCGAGGCCGCCGATCACCGACAGCGCCTGTCGCGACGACCCGCCGTGCGACTGATTGACGGTGACGGTCTCGCCCGTCCGCTCGCGCCACCACTGGACGAACGCAGGGTTCACGTCTTTGTAGAGTTCCCGCGAGACGTCGTAGGACACGTTGAGAAGGCTCGATTGTGCGAGCGCTCCGGCCGCGAGACTGACGCATGAAGCGAGGCCGAAAGCCAACAGCACGGCAACGCGCTCAATTCGTGTTTTCACGGTCCGACCTCACCAATTCGTTGTCGTGCGGCAGTAAGACCGGCCGACGACGGCCCCAACCATCATTTTCTGGATTGCTTATGCCCAGGCTTGCAAAGTGGGCATGGCCGTGCGCCCTGTCGGTTGGCCGGCGCTGGCCGTCGGAACGCGACGGTCGAGCCAGAGCGGCGACGAGGTCGAGCGCATCGGGCCACGGACCATGTCCGGAAGCGACGTTGATGTGACCGGAACAGCCGGCGTCGAACAGCCAGCATCCGAGCTGTCGGGACCAGAACGTCGCCCGCTCGAACGACATCCACGGATCGTTCCGGCTCGCGACGAGGATCGCTGGTATCGCAAGTCTCTTGGCTAGGCGAGCGTCGGGGATCTCGAAACGCGATGGATCCGCCGGCGCAACGAGTAGAGCGGCGCCGACGTGCGGACAGCCGCTTTGCACGACATCGATTGCCGCGAGGCAACCGAAGCTGTGGGCGATGATCAGCGCATCGCCACGGCCGGTCAGCACGTCCGTCCGCAGCACCGCCGCCCAGCGGTCCAGATCAGCGACGGCCCAATCCGGTTGTTCGACCCGCGTACTCGTCGCGAGTTGCTTCCCGAGCCAGGTTTGCCAGTGCGCATGTCCGCTCCCGTTTAGTCCAGGCAAGATCAGGGGCGTCATGTCCATCTCCCGGGGAGGCCTCAACGATCGCAGCCGTTCAGCGCTTGGCGTGGATCTGGTCGAATGTGCCGCCGTCGGAGAAGTGCGTCTTCTGCGCCTTCTGCCAGCCGCCGAAGACGTCGTCGATGGTGAACAGATTGGCCTTCACGAAGACATCGGCGTACTTCGCGGCCGCCTTCGCGCTCCGCGGCCGATAGAAGTGCTTGCCCGCGAGAACCTGTCCCTCTTCTGAATAGAGATACTCGAGATAGGCTTCCGCCTGCTTGCGCGTGCCGCGCTTGTCGACCACCTTGTCGACGACGGTCACGGGAGGCTCGGCCAGGATGGTGAGGCTCGGCACTACGATCTCGTACTTCTCCGGACCGAGCTCTTTGAGAGCGAGAAATGCCTCGTTCTCCCAAGATATCAAGACATCGCCGATGCCGCGCTCCGTGAAGGTCGTTGTCGAACCACGGGCACCGGAATCGAGCACTTTCACGTTCTGATAGATCGCCTTTACGAATTCGCGCGCCTTGTCCTCCGTGCCGCCAGGTTGCTTCAGTGCATACCCCCAGGCAGCCAGGTAGTTCCAGCGCGCGCCACCCGATGTCTTCGGGTTCGGCGTGATCACCTCGACACCCGGGCGGGCGAGGTCCGGCCAGTCCTTGATGCCCTTCGGGTTTCCTTTGCGCACGAGGAAGACGATCGTCGACGTGTACGGCGACGAATTGTGCGGCAGCCGCTTCTGCCAGTCGGCCGGAATGAGTTTTCCGTTCTCGTGGAGCGCGTCGATGTCGTAGGCGAGAGCAAGGGTCACGACGTCGGCCTCGAGACCATCGATGACCGAGCGTGCCTGCTTGGAGGAGCCACCGTGCGACTGGCGGAACGTCAAGGTTTCGCCGGTCTTCTCCTTCCAATGCTTGATGAATGCGGCATTGTACTCCTGATAGAACTCCCGCGTCGGATCGTAGGAGACGTTGAGGAGAGTCTGCGTGTGCCCGGCGCTGCTCCCGAAAGTGATACCGAGGGCGACGGCAAGAGACCAGAACGACGTGCGAGCACCGCGGCGTGCAGCAGGACCTGACATGAGTATTCTCCGGCTATGGTTTGCCGCACCCCAGGCGGTCGCGGCGGATGTTGAATTCGATTTCGAAGAAGTTTTGTTGTGGCCCGGGGCAGAAACGGGTTCTGCCCCGGGCCGAGACGGGTGACGGCCCCCGCCCCATTGGCGCTTCCCAACTCACATGTGGAAGTGGGAAGTCAGAATGGCGATCTCGATCCGCTCATCCTCGGTCAACGCGGCGTCGTCTTGGGATTGTCTGGGCCAGTTCGAGTATGAGCCCTCGGTTTGCGACAACGTTTTGATCGCATCCAACCAGGTATCAGCGAGCCAGGACCCTATGTGCGAGAACCAGTTCATGACGATCATCGCGCAATCCTCTCGAAGCTGCTGTCCGTCGTCTTTACTCTGCGTGCGACACGGCTCATGCGGACCGCGGCGTCATGAGCCTCCTGGGGCTTATGAAAGCTCGATCCATCAAGCAGATCGTAAGGTGCGATACCGGAGTGGAATCGGAAGGCCCGCGATGTGTGATCGCGCGTCAGGATCCCTACGAGATCGCCATCGATCTCGATCGTGTGGAGACTGGACATGTGTTTCCTCTCCGCGGTCGCGAAGGCGCCGCGCATTACGAGAATTGATCGGGTCGAGCGACTTATTGGCTGCTCAGATCTGAGCTATCGACAGCGACAACACCGGCAAGTCGAAACAGACAGCGGACCACGGACGGCTAGGACTCTCGCTGCAGGCATCACGATCTCGTTCTTCATCGTGCGTCTCCTTCAGGTCAGGACTGCAGCCAATGGCTGCAAGACTTAGCGTTTTTTACGCGGCGCAAGTGGCGCTGAAATCCCCGCGGTTGGCAGCGACTTGTCTCTGAAATTGCCAACGATCTCAATCTAACAGGTTGGCGGGACAATCCCACCAAGTCTTTCTTCTATCGATATGACCCAGTGACAGGCCATCTGAGTTTCGAGGTGCGGATTGCGCCAACGGCGGTCGTTCGACGCGACAGGCCGTGCCTCACTTTGCGGGGTGCGCGCCACCTGGCACCAAGAAAGCCGCAGGTCGTCTCTGTGGTGCGCCATCCGGATGCGAGACGGCGGACGAGCGAACAGTCTTCTCGTCTAAAGACGACGAGCAGAGCTCGATGAACTTGTAGGCGAAGCGGCGGAGCACGCTACCTCGGCGCACCGCGATCCATGTCGTGTTCATGGGAAAAAGCGCGTTGGCGTTGAGCAGGCTCAAGCCACCATCACACTGATCGACGTACGTCATCGATGCGATGATGCCAACGCCAAGCCCCAGCCCGACATAAGTCTTCAGAACATCCGTATCCATCGCCGACATGACGATGTCCGGTGCGAGTCCGGCTTCGCTGAATGCTGCGTCGATATTGCCCCGGCCGGTGAACCCTTCGTGGTATGTGATGATCGGGTGTTCGGCCAATGCCGCCAGCGTCAATGGCGTCATGCTTTCCAATGGGTGCCCTTTGGGAACGATCACCCCATGGGTCCACGTGTAGAATGGGAAAGTGGCGAGTTGCGGCGCCTGAGCCAGCGTCTCCGTAGCTATGCCGATTTCGGCCTCCCCCCGCGTGACCATATCGGCGATTTCGGTTGGGCTGCCCTGGTGCAGGGCCAGGTGCACCTTGGGAAATGCCAATCGGAACCGACGCACCACATCGGTCAGGGCATAGCGCGCCTGTGTGTGTGTCGTCGCGATGGTCAGGTGTCCCTCGTCGCGATCCGCATAGCGGTCGCCGATCTTCTTGACGTTTTCGGCGTCGATGAGAATGCGCTCGACGATGAGGGCGACTTCTTCCCCGGGCTTTGTCAGTCCGAGCAGCCTTTTCCCCTTCCGGACGAAGAGCTCGACGCCGAGCTCATCCTCCAGATCCTTGATGTGCTTGCTCACACCCGACTGGGACGTATGGAGCGCGCCAGCGGCCTCCGTCAGATTGAACTGCTGGCGCACTGTTTCGCGAATGATCCGCAGCTGCTGGAAGTTCATCGTTGTCTCCTGCGGCCCGTATCGTGCTCCGCGTCAGGGGTTGCGCAATGTCTCCAGGTGGCGCCCGAGATCGACGGCGGGGCACGGATCGAGCCGCGTCAGTCCGAGCGCGGTTGTGCTGTCGTCCGCAGATAGGGCTTCACGGTCTTGAAACCCGGAAACTTCTCCTGCGCCTCTTCATTCGAGACGGCGGCGGTGATGATGACGTCTTGGCCCTGCTTCCAGTCGGCTGGCGTCGCGACCTTGTGCTTCGCCGTCAGCTGCAAGCTGTCGAGGACGCGCAGCACCTCGTCGAAATTGCGCCCCGTGCTCATCGGATAGGCGATGATCAGCTTGATCAACTTGTCCGGGCCGATGATGAAGATGTTGCGGACGGTCTGATTGTCGGCGGGCGTGCGCTTGGAAGGATCGCCGGATGCGCTCGCGGGCAGCATGCCGTACAGCTTCGACACCGCGAAATCCGTGTCGCCGATCATTGGGTAATTCGGCGCGACGCCCTGCGTCTCTTCGATGTCGAGTGCCCACTTCGCGTGGTTCGAGACGGCATCGACGCTCAAGCCGAGGAGCTTCGTATTGCGTTTGTCGAACTCTGGCTTCAGGTGCGCCATGCGCCCGAGTTCCGTCGTGCAGACTGGCGTGAAGTCCTTAGGGTGCGAGAAGAACACGACCCAGGAGTTGCCAATGTAGTCGTGCAACTTGATCTTGCCTTCGGTCGTCTCGGCCTCGAAGTCCGGAGCAAGGCTGCCGATTGCGAGGGTCATGGAGATCTCCTTTTTGAACCTGAATTGCAGAATGTTCGTTCAAGCTGAAGCAAGCCGTACGTCAGCGTGAAAACGGTTTCCGGCCGCGGTGGCCTTCACGACGCCAGTGCGGACGACAAAGTCGCCGAAACGCTCTCCGTCCCGTCGATCCTGCGCGTATGCGAGCAGCAGGGGGGCCAGGAGCGCGACGATGCGCGCTTTGTCCACGTCCTGTGCGTAGAGCTTGTTCAGGCGCGATCCGTCGAAAGCAGCACCGAGATAGAGATTGTAGAGCCCAGGCTGACGCCCCACGAGACCGATCTCGGCGAGATAAGGCCGGGCGCAACCATTTGGGCAGCCGGTCATGCGAATGACGATGTCATCGTGGCTGAGGCCGGCGCGCTCGATACTTTCTTCGAGGGCGGTCACGAGATCAGGCAGAAATCGCTCGCTTTCGGCCAGCGCCAATGCGCAGGTCGGCAGGGCCACGCAAGCCATGGAGTTGCGCCGGAGCCCCGAGGATGTCGCTATTGAGATGCCGTGGGCGGCGAGAATCGCGTCGATCTTCTTCTTTGCGGCGGCAGTTGCCCCTGCGATGATCACGTTTTGGTTCGCGGTGCAGATCATCTCGCCCTTGTGGATCTGTGCGATCTCACGCAAGGCGGTGCGCAGTGAGTGACCTGGGCGATCCTTGACGCGGCCATTCTCCACGAACAGCCCCAGATGCCACTTGCCATCGGTGCTCTTCGACCAGCCGAGCGGGTCGCCAGTGGAAGTGAACGCGAACGGATGCTGCGCGCCGAGCTTGAAGCCAAGTCGCTTCTCGACCTCGGCACGGAAGGCGTCCAGGCCCCGCGCTTCGATCGTATACTTGAGGCGCGCGTGCTTTCGCACTTCGCGATTGCCCCAATCCCGCTGCACGGTCAGGACTTTCTCGCCCACGTCGACAGCCTGCGCGGGTGTGCAGAACCCGAGCACGTCAGCGGTGCGCGGAAACGTATCGGGCTCACCATGCGTCATGCCCATCCCGCCACCGACCGTGACGTTGTAGCCGACGACGCGGCCCTCCTGGACGATGGCGATGAAGCCCAGATCCTGGGCGAAAATGTCGACGTCATTGTAGGGCGGCACCGCCACCACGGTCTTGAATTTGCGCGGCAGGTAGTGTTTGCCGTAGATCGGCTCGGCTTCATTGGAACCGCTCGTCGGCTGCCCTTCGACCTTCGCGCCGTCCAGCCAGATCTCGTGATAGGCGCCCGTCTTCGGCAAAAGGTGCTCGCTCAGCTTGCGAGCGAGATCGAGGGCTTCGGAATGCGCTGGTGACAGATGCGGGTTGCAGGTCGCGAGCACGTTGCGATTGACGTCGCCACAGGCTGCCAGCGTGTCGAGCAGCGCGGCATCGATGGCCTGCATGGTCCGGCGCATGTTCGACTTGATGACGCCATGATACTGGAACGTCTGGCGCGTGGTGAGGCGCAGCGTACCGTTCGCGTAGTCCGTCGCAATCCGATCGAGCGCCAGCCATTGCGACGGGGTGACGACGCCGCCGGGGATCCGCACCCGGATCATGAAGCTGAACGCTTTCTCGAGTCGCTTCTTGGTGCGCTCGCCGCGCACGTCCCGGTCGTCCTGAAGATACGTGCCATGGAAGCGCACCAGATACTGGTCGTCCTCGGCTATCCCGCCAGTGGCGACTTCATTGAGGCCGGCAGAGATCGTGCCACGAAGGCCCTGGCTCGCGTCCTTGATCTGCTCTTGCTTTGTAGTCTTCTTGCTCATGACGGCGTGCCTCAGTAAACGTCGCGCTGATAGCGGCCAGTCTTGCGCAGATCGTCGAGGGGTTCGACGCCCAGAACGTCGCCGAGCGCTTTGTCGACATCGCGAGCCATAGCCTTCTCGTCACCACAGACGTAGATATGAGCGCCGTCATTGACCCACCCTCTCAGGGTGTCGGCGTTCTCCGTGATGCGGTGCTGGACATAAATCTTCTCCGGCTGATCGCGCGAGAATGCGACGTCCAGTTTGGTCAGTGCAGCACTCGCGAGGTGGTCTTGCCATTCGAGCTGGTAGAGGAAATCGGTCGTATAGTTCCGCGCGCCGAAGAAGAGCCAGCTTTTCCCTTTCGCCTCGGTCGAGGCGCGCTCTTCGAGGAACGCCCGAAACGGGGCGACTCCCGTGCCAGCGCCGATCATCACGATTGGACGGGTGCTGTCGGCAGGCAGTCGGAAATGCCGGTTAGGCTTGACGTAGAGCTTCACGACGTCGCCACGTTTTCTGCCGGCAAGATACGCGGATGCGACGCCGTTTCGGGCTCGACCATGGCTGTGCCAGCGGACGGCGCCGACCAGAAGATGCGTCTCGCCCTCGTGCGCCGCCGGGCTTGACGCGACCGAGTAGAGCCGTGGCGGCAGCGGACGCAGCAGGTCGAGGAGTTGCTGACCGCTCAACCGCTCGCGATGCTCGCTGATGAGATCGATGATCTGCCGGTCCGCAGCATAGTCGGCGAAGCGCTCCGGCGCGGCGAGCGCCGCGACGTCGCCACGCCCCGTCAGTTTCGCGTAGGCGTCTACGAGCGGCCGCGTCAGGGTCGTGATCTCGCGTCCCGTGGTCAACTGCTGCACCAGCGCGGGATCGCCGCCGGCCCCCACGGTGTCGAGCAACGCCGCGACGAGGTCCGGGTCGTTCTCCGGGACCACACCGATCGCGTCGCCCGGCGCATAGGACCAGCCCGCTGCATCGGTCGCGAACTCGAGGTGCCACGTCTCGCTCGACGATCCCGTTCCGTTGAGATTGACGACCTCGCGGAGCTCAGCCGCGAGCGGGCTTTCGGCATCAAACAGGGGCTCATCGGTCCCGTCGTCCGGCTGCGACGCCTTGAAGTCGATGTGGACGATGTTTGCCGCCGCCGGCTCCGTCGGCAGGAACTTTCCGAGCGCGTCCTCGGTCCACGCCGCCGCCTTCTTCGCGAAGTCGAGATCGAGATCGACCCGATCGAAGATCCGCTGCGCGCCGAGCGCATTCAGCCGCTCGTCGATGGCACGACCGGTCGCACAGAAATTAGCGTAGGCTGTATCGCCGAGCGCCAGGACAGCGAAGCGAACCCCGTCGAGGCGCGGCGCGCTCTCCGACATCAGGCTCTTGAAGAAGGTCGCGGCGCGTTGCGGGGGATCTCCCTCGCCCCACGTCGCCGCAATGACGATGATATCCTTGGCTGCAGTCAGCGTATCCAGCGTCGCGTCGGCCATATCGACAGCCTTGGCGTCATAACCAAGTTTCTGCGCAGCCTTCCGAGCCTTGAGGGCGAGACTTTCGGCGTTCCCGGTTTCACTGCCGTAGAGAATCGTCAGCTTGGATTTCGCACGCGGTGGCGCAATTGGCTGCTGCGCGGTCGTACCGCCGTGTGCTGCGTCGACGCCCGCCAGAAACCCCGACAGCCAGCTGCGTTGAAGGGGTGTTGCCCGTGCGACGATCGAGTTCAGGGTCTCGATCTGATCAGCCGGAAACGGCGCAGATTTCGGCAATGCTGTCATGGACGGTCTCACAAGGATGGCGCGAACTGATCGACGAGGGCGAGCGTGGGCGAAGCGCTGCCTGCGCGTCGCAGATGCTGGGCCCTGCTGAAGCGCTCAACGGTGGCCGGAGCCTTCAGGCCAGCGGCGCTCCAGTCGAGCCCGACGAACAAAATGGCGGGCCCGGCGACCTCCAACTCCTCGACGGCGGCGTCGAGTTCGCTGAGCGTGGTCGCAATCGTCCGGCACTGTGGCCGTCCTCCGTTCTCCACGATGACGGCAGGTGTGGAACCGTCCGCACCGGCATCGAGAAGGTTTCGAACGATACGAGGCGCAGTCTTGACGCCCATGTAAATGGCAAACGCCTGTTGCGGACGCGCGAGTGCATCCCAATCGAGGTCCGGCTCGCCGTCGGTTGAGGCGCCTGCGACGAGAGAGATCGTACGGATTGCGCCGCGGTACGTGAGTGGCAAACGGGCGTCCACGGCACAGGCTTGTGCCGCGGTGATTCCTGGAATGATTTCCACACCGATGCCTGCCGTTTCGACAGCTGAAATTTCTTCCGCCACGCGACCGAAAACGAAAGCGTCGCCTCCCTTCAGCCGCACGACAATCTTGCCCGCGCCGGCGTAGGCAATCATCTGCTTATTGATGTCACCCTGTTGCGCACTCGGTTTCCCGGCTCGCTTGCCAACCTCGACAAGCACCGCTTCGCGCCGGGCATGTTCCAAGACGCCTTCGCCCACAAGACTGTCGTAAAGAATGACGTCGGCCGACTTCAAGGCCCGGACGGCCTTCAGCGTGATCAAGTCTGGGTCGCCCGGTCCGGCGCCGATGATGATGACGCGCCCCGGTTGCCTCTCCGAACCGGCTCCGGCGAGTAGAGCTTCGATCAGACGGCGACCTTCGACCTCATCACCGCGTTGAATGGCCTCGGCGGGCTCGCCGGCGATAACCTGATGCCAGAACGCCCGCCGCTGTCCACCAGATGGCACCCTCTGGGCCCGTTCGCGATAGTCCCGCGCGATCGCGGCGACCCGATCCAGGCGTGGATGAAGTTGGCGTTCGAGCAATTCGCGGAGGTGGGTGGCAAGCACCGGCGCAGCACCATCTGTCGCGATGGCAACCGTGACATCGCCCCGGTCGACGAATGCGCCGAGCGCGAACGTGCATAGTGCAGGCCGATCCGGCACATTCACGGGCACGCCAAGGCCGCGAGCCAGCTCAGAAACGCGCGCGTCTTCAATGTCGTCGCCCGTGGCCGAGATGACGAGTGGACGCCCTTGGATATCAGCCGAGGCAGGCTTATGCGGCAGCAGGTCGATCTGGGTCGCCTTGTCCGAAAGTCCAGCGGGCAGCTCGTGTGCTGCAAGCGTCAGGCGTGGAGCGCGCAGCAACAGCGTGCGCGCCTTGATCACAGCGAGGTCGCCGCCGCCGTTCACGAGTGGGGGCGTCTGATCGACGCTCACGAAAATTGGGAACGATGTCATCAAGCTCAACCTGCAACCCAGTAGGTTTGGGGGACGAGCGCGTCCCACGGCAGCTCGAGCTCCAGGCCGTTTAGGTCGGGAGTCATGACGATCTGGCAGAGGAGCCTGCTCCGGCCGTCATCGACCCCGAGAGCAGCCAAAGCTTCCTTCTCGCCGGCACTTGGAGGCGGCAGGTCGTCGACCCAGGCGGCCGAGATCAGGGCGCGACAATCCGAGTAGCGCCCACGATGAAGCTCGGTCAGCTTGACCGGAAGCCCGTAGGCGGCCAACGCGTCGATGATTCGGGCGCCCACTCTGACAGTTGGCGACAATACCCCGCCGTCAGGCATGCGCACCCGCAACGACAGCAGCCGTGGCTGCGCCGCACGCTGCACCGGTTCCATCACTCCACCATCGAAAGGCATGCGCTACTCCCTTGCATGCTCGGAGTGTACAGAAAAACAATGCTGCTTATAAGCCACTGCAGGCAATTAAGTAGAACAAACCACCGCGCCGTGCCAGTTCTGAAAAAAATTCTCCCATCGCGGCAGAGGCATGGCATCGAAACGCCAAATTCGGGCCGACGTCGACCGGTTCCGTCCGGGCTGTGGCGCAAGAGCGCCTGGTGACATCTGTACCGCTCGAGGCGACCCTCGGTGGGGCCGACTGCACGGGAGGCATGTGCTCACTCCGTCGGGCTGTCGCGTCACATAGGTTGAGAGCGGTGTCGCCGGGAGCGTCTCCGGAGAAGCGCGTCGCAGTGGGTGCGCTCATGGATGATCTAGATGGCCGTGCAATCGCTGAATGATGCGATCCAAAAACCTCACGAACGCATCATGAGGCGATCGTTCTCACAGTGATCCCTTGGGAAATGAAAGATTGTTCGAACAGCGCCCGTGGGATTATAGAAAATATCCGCAATTCCGCGTGGCGCAGTACTCATATCGATATCGGAATAAAATAGTTCGCAGATGGCATGCATCCCTGTCTGGTGTGGGAGCGATCTCAGCCAGTTGATTTTGGAGTGAACGGCAGATCGCGGAGATCAATCGATGGTACGCGCTGTTCGTTGCCGCATACGCAAGCGGGCCGGCTCCCGCGATCTGGCGAGCCTAACCTGTTGCTGTACCGTCTGAACTCCGCGCCACTTGGCTGAGACTGCCGCATCGTCCAGCGCTTGACTGCGCCGGGACATCTGGCGTCCGAGCCAGCGCCCGCAATTCAACTGCGATCAACCACAGAGGATGACTTCGATGACGAATCGCCGCGACTTTCTGGCCTCCATCGCTGCCGGCGTCAGTTTTCCGTTGATTGGCACCGACTTTGTCTCGAGTGCGCGCGCTGCCGTGCCCGCCTCGAAAGAATTTCGCATCGGATGGCAGAAAGGCTCGGCCATCCAGGTGCTCGCAAAGCATAAGGGAGTTATCGAGAAGCGACTGGCGACCCTGGGCATCGAGAGCGTGAAGTGGGTGGAGTTCCAGTTCGGCCCTCCGCTCCTGGAGGCCCTGGGGCTTGGTGCGGTCGACCTGGGTGCAGTTGGCGACACGCCGCCGATCTTCGCTCAGGCTGCTGGAGCGAGGCTCGTCTACGTGGCTGCGACGCCGTCCTCGCAAAGCGCGATTCTCGTGCCGAAGGCATCGCCGATCCAGACGGTAGCCGAGCTGAAAGGCAAGAGGGTCGCGTTCGCGAAGGGTTCGAGTTCTCACAATCTGACGGTTCGGGCCCTTTCGAACGCAGGTCTCACCATCAAAGACATCACGGAGGTGCACCTTGCGCCGGCCGACGCTTCGGCGGCATTCAGCGGTGGGCGTGTGGACGCTTGGGCCGTCTGGGATCCATTCTTCGCAATTGCGGAGCAGCGCTACGAGGCGCGGATCCTGATCGATGCGAAAGCGCCCCACCTCGCCGGAAATTCGTTCTGGCTTGCCAGTCGCGCCTTCGCTGAATCCTATCCCGGCATCCTTACGGCGTCACTCGACGAGATCGGCCAACTCGTCGCTTGGGCCGGCGCCAATCGTAAGGAACTCGCCGAGTTCTATGCCAAGGAGACCGGCGTCGATGTGAAGCCAGTCCTGGCCGCGTTCGAGCGTGCCGATTACGCGTGGGGCCCGGTCACGGAAGCGCACATCAGGTCCCAGCAGCAATTGGCCCAGACGTTCCACGAACTCGGCATCGTGCCGCGGAAAGTCGACCCGCGCGACATCGTCTGGCGCGCCCCGACCAACTGAACCACCACGTCAGCGTCGTGCCATCGTCCGCCGATGCGGTCACGATGCTACGGCGAGCCAATCGGCAGGAAGTGAGGAACACCATGTCCGTTCATCCCCCCCTCGATCTTTTCTGGTTCATTCCCGTCAGTGGTGACGGGCGTTATCTGGGCACAGCCACTGGCCATCGCCCACCCGACTTCGCTTATCTGGCCGAGATCGCGCGCGCCGTCGATCGGCTGGGCTACGGTGGTGTCCTCATCCCGACGGGAAAGAATTGCGATGATCCGTGGATCACTGCCGCAGCGTTGGCACCGCTGACGACACGGCTGCGGTTCCTGCTCGCGCTGCGACCCGGTGTCGCCAGTCCGACCTACGTCGCCCGGCAGGCAGCTGCACTGGACCGGATCTCGGGTGGCCGCTTCATCGTCAACATCGTGACGGGCGGAAACCCGAAGGAACTCGCGGGCGACGGCATTCATCTCTCGCATGACGAGCGCTACGCGCTGACGTCCGAATTCCTGACGGTCTACCGACGGCTGCTGTCGGGCGACAAGGTGGACTTCGACGGAAAGCATATTCGTGTGTCGGGCGCCGAACTCGGCTTCAGGCCGATCCAGAAGCCGGCACCGCCGATCTGGTTCGGCGGATCGTCGGAGGCGGCCCTCGACGTGGCGGCGGAGCATGTCGATACGTACCTGACGTGGGGCGAGCCGCTGGATCAGGTCAAGGAGAAGCTGGAGGCCGTGCGTCTGAGGGCGTCGTCGCGTGATCGCTCGGTGAAGTTTGGGCTGCGGATCCATTTGATCGTTCGAGAGACCGAAGATGAAGCGTGGGCCGCGGCAGACAAGCTGATTGCAAATCTTTCCGATGAAGCGATCAAGGCGGCTCAGGCCAGTTTCGCCCGCGAATCCGACAGTATCGGACAGAAGCGCATGACGGCGCTGCATGGTGGCGGTCGTCGCGACAATCTCGTGATTGCCCCGAACTTGTGGGCCGGCATCGGTCTGGTGCGCGGAGGAGCGGGGACGGCGCTTGTCGGCGATCCGAGGACCGTCGCAGATCGGCTGCGCGAGTATCAGGCCTTGGGTATCGAGACCATCATTGCCTCCGGTTACCCGCATCTGGAGGAGGCATACACCGTGGCGGAACTGCTGTTTCCGGAGCTTGGGATCGCAAATGGTGCACGTACCGTCGGTCGCAAAAATGGCGCTGTTGGCGAATACGGTGTCAGCGGTACGGGCGTTCGACTGCCTGCTGCGGCGGAGTAAGACAGATGACCACATCGAGCGCAGCAATCGACCTCCGCCGGCCCGAGGTCTCAGCCGGATCACGGTCCCATACCAAGAGAGTGGCCGTTCCATCGCTAGCGGCCGTCGTGCCCTGGCTGATCCCGGTATCACTCATTTGCATCTGGCAGGCGGGTTCGAGCCTGGGCTTCGTCAGCACGCAGTTCTTGCCGAGCCCGACAGACGTGATTGCCGCGGCTTACGCTCTGACGATGACCGGAGAACTGCCGACGCACATCGCGGTCAGCTTCCAGCGTGCAGCAAGCGGCTTCCTGCTGGGTGGCTCTCTGGCGTTCGTTTTCGGCCTGCTCAACGGACTTTCTCGAACGTCTGAGCTTTTGACCGACACCACGTTTCAAATGATCCGCAACGTTCCCAATCTCGCACTCATTCCACTGGTAATTCTGTGGTTCGGCGTCGATGAGGGAGCCAAACTTTTTCTGACCTCGATCGGCGTGTTCTTCCCCATTTACATCAACACGTTTCATGGCGTGCGTACCGTCGATGCGCAACTCATCGAGATGGCGCGTTCCTACGGCATCGGACGGCTCAATCTGTTCCTCAAAGTGATCCTTCCGGGTGCACTTCCATCGATCTTCGTCGGCGTGCGATTTGCGCTCGGCATCATGTGGCTGACACTCATCGTAGCCGAAACCATCGCCGCCAAGTCGGGCATCGGATACATGGCGATGAACGCGCGCGAGTTCATGCTGATCGACGTCGTGGTGCTCTCGATCGTCGTCTATGCGCTATTCGGCAAGCTGGCGGACGTCACCGCCCGAGCTCTCGAGCGTCGCACGCTGTCGTGGCACCCGAGCTATCAGAAGGTCTGAACCATGTCTTTCGCGGATGTCAGGGACGACGGCGCCGGCGGCCTCGCCCTCGAAGCTCGTCGGGTGGAGAAGGCGTTCGGTGAGAAGCGCGTGCTGCGCGGTTTCGATCTTTCGGTCGCGCCAGGAGAGTTCGTTTCCATCGTGGGGCGTAGCGGTTGCGGCAAGAGCACCTTTCTGCGCCTGTTGACCGAACTCGATGTGCCGACTGCGGGCCGCATTTTGCTCGGACCGGATGGCAGCGCGACTGCCGCTTCGGTGGTACGAATGATGTACCAGGAGCCGCGCCTCCTGCCGTGGGCGAGCGTGCTCGACAACGTCCTCATCGGACTGGGGGATGGCGGCAGATCAGCGGGGCGGCTCGCCTCGGCGCGAAGTGCCCTTGCCGCCGTTGGTCTTGCCGACCGCGAGCGCGAGTGGCCCGCCGTGTTGTCAGGAGGGCAGAGGCAGAGAGTAGCTCTTGCGCGCGCCCTCGTGAGCAACCCCGGCATTCTGGCTCTCGACGAACCGCTCGGCGCTCTCGACGCGCTCACGCGAATCGAAATGCAGTCGCTGCTCGAATCGGTCTGGCAGAGCAAAAGGTTCACCGCGCTCATGGTGACCCATGACGTACCCGAGGCGATTGCGCTCGGAGATCGCGTGGTGTTGATCGAGGACGGCAGCGTAACGCTCGACATAGCGGTCGATCTGCCGCGCCCTCGCCAACGCGGCTCGCAGGCATTTGGCTCGCTCGAGGCTCGCCTGCTCGATCAGCTGATGAGGCGAGCCGATTCACCTGCTGGCGTTGTGTAGAGCGGCTGTGCGCTTTTTACGCAGCGTGCAGCGGCTCATTACTCGGGCGCGACACCTGAGCGATCTGGTCATAACAGGCAATGGACGATCAATGCAGGGCCTCGCAGTCGAGGCCAGGCTGAGCCCCTCGTGATTCACCCACGTATTGCGCCTGAGCTTGCTGGCCCCTGAGATCACCAAGGCCATTCTCCAAGACCGACAGCTATCCGAACTTAGCGCGATCAAGCGTATGACCGCCGGCCGGCTCGCGTGCGTCTGGTCTGACGAGCGTCGCCAACGCGGCTTCGATTGAACCCATCGGCAACACCGAATTGCTGCCGCCCGCCGTCGACACGGTTCGGTGCCTCGACAACATTCTTCATCGGACGGACCGGCACGTTGCCAAGAAGTCGGCGCTCCTCTGTGCCTTGTACCAAGGGGCAAAGACTGATCATCGAGACCGATCGGGAAAACCGACACAACGGTCGCTCAGGGACTCGCCCGGAACTACTGGCGCGGAATCAGGCTGACCGTGCGTAGTCCCAAATGCAGACGCAGTATTAGCATTCGCCTGACGCCGAAGGCCGAGGCGACCGATCGTATACTGCCGTTCCGAGACAATGCATGCAGATGTTTTGCGCAGCACCGATATGATCGGGGTGAAGACCTGTTCGATCAAGTTGAAGTCGGGGGAATAGGCGGCAAGGAGCGCAGTTCTGAGCCGCCCGCTTCGACAGCCTAGCTTTGGCTCTTGTTCCTGTGACCTGCGCCCGTGTCCGCAGCTAGCAAATGCTGACTTCAGTCGTACCCCTGCGCACATGGTCTCCTATTGGCCCGGAGCCTCCGTCCTCCGCCCGTTCGATCATGACTGCTTCCAGGACATGAACGAAGCCTGTCGCGAGGCCCGCGATCAGTCAAGCCACACCTCGCATGTCATCGCAGCACCCACCACACTCCGCCCGCGATCACGGCATTCACCAGCAGTGTCACGATGAACGCCCGTGCCCAGATGCGGCGGATGACGCCTGCCTCCGGCCTGGCGCGGGACAGCAACTTCTCGAACTCCTCGACGGTCGCCGACAGCACGGCGACTTTGCCGGCCAGGTGCTCAAGGACGGCGCGGTTCTCCTCCTTGGCGCCCTGCATCTCAGCAAAGATCTCGGTCAGCAGTACGGTCTGGTCGACGCCGGCATGTTCTTGCGGCGATAACTCGCGGGGCCGGAAGGGGGATCCGATAGAGGCCAGATAGCGCGACAGCGTACCGGTGGTCGTCGACACGGCCTTCTCGTCGGCGAGGCGCTCGACGATCTGAGCGAGCGTCTTACCGTCCTTTTTCAGGGCCTCGATGAAGCCCCGGTGCGGCTTCAAGGTCTCGAACGCCATGCTGCCCCCGGTCGGTCCCGTTCGAAGCCAACGGTAGGCTGTGAGGGCAGGTGCTTGCAACGGCGAGATGATCGAAGCTGTTATCGGGTCGGCTCGCAGGATCGGCGTGAAGGGAGCAGAGATGGCTTGAGGACGGCAACGATGCGAAGGCAACAGGGGAGGGTGCGGAGCATCTGAAGGTGCTGCCGAAAAGCCTATTGCGTTTTCGTCAGTAATTCAAAATCCTTCTTTTATGTAAGTTTATGAAGGATGTTATGACTACCTCTTATGTAATATCTTATGTCTTACTTATATGCCGGATGCGGAGAGCGGCGACCACAGTGCGACAGCCGCTGAAACGCGCCCCCAACTCTGCGTGGATAAGTCGGCAGAGCGCCCCCAACTCTGCGTGAAGGCGCCCCCAACTCTGCGCAGTTTCCCGGTAAAGCGCCCCCAACTCTGCGCACGCCCGCCCCCGACTCTGCGTAGCGCCAGTGCCAAGCTATTGAATTCACCGACAAGACATCTCCACAAATCGCCCCCAACTCTGCGTAAACACTGCGAGCAAATTCAATGGAAGAGATGCGCTGATTTCACGTCAGCCGCTTACGGCCGATCGAGAAGACCTGCTCGGGATCGCAGGGGCGCAGCGTGATGCCGTCGGGGCCAAGCTCGACAGGGAGCGTCGGGAAGACGTCCTTCATGGCGGCGAGGTCGTCGGCGAACATCTCCTTGAACTTGCGGGGTCGGGCGACGTTGGCGCCGAACTGCTCCATGAGCGTCGGCCAGGTGATCACGTACCGGCGCGAGACGGAGCGCATGCGGTAGCCGAGCCAGAGCAGCATATCGATCTGGCGGGCGGATTGAGAGAACGCGCGGAGCGCGCGGATGTCGACCGGCAAGGCGTGTTGGCGCAAGCTCTCGAAGAACTCCGTGTCCAGCCGCAAAGTCGAAGACCAGAGCATGCGCTGGCCGGCGTCCTGCGGCAGCCAGATATCGAAGGACCGGATCGGCTGCGCATTGATCGTGGTGGCGGCGTCGCCGTTCCACAAGCCGATCTGCATGCGAGAGGCAGCGAGACGGTTGAGCTGCTCCTTGAACTGGCGGAGCGTTCCTCGGTCGCCGCCGGTGACGGGGAAACCCAGATCGCGGATGAAGGCGCTCATGCTGTCGGCGATCTCGATTTCGGCGCGCCTCTGCCGGATCGCCATGGTGCAGATGTGCAGCATGAGCAACCTTGCCTTGGGTCCGTATGGCAAGCCTTGCGGCGTCATGCGTCCGGTGCTGGGGTCCTTTAGGTAGCCGGCCTGTATGGCGAGCGAACTCTTGCCGTACTCGCGCAGATGCTCCCGCACACCGGTACCGGGATCACGATAGGGCAGCCCGCACAGGGCGATCACGCTATGGATATGGTGACGATCGGCTTCCTCGGCTCGTTTGCTGGCCACCAACTCGCGAGTTTCGATGCGCCGGCGCTTCACGGGCGACAGCGCCTTGGCCGCGTCGCGCTTCTCCTGGATGACGACGAGATTGCGAAGCATCACGTCGCGGAACTCCCCATGCAGAGGCTGGAGTTTGACCGCGAGATCGGGATCGAGCTTCGGCATTGAGGCGTCGGCGCCGCTCATTACTTGCCCGCCTTGGGAAAGCGCTGCTCAAGCAGCTCGCGCACGATATCGGCCATGTTCACGCCCAGCATGGCGCACTGAACCTTGATGCGATGATGCAGGGCTTCGGGCACATCGACGGTCAGGCGCTTGGTCGGCTCACCGGTGGGCATGCCTTTGGCCAGCACCCAAGATTCGGGCGTGGCGGGTTTGGTTGGACGATCGAAGGTAATGGACTTGCTCATTTGGACTTCCTCCTCAGTTGGTCTTGAATGGCTTGGGCGAGCACGCGTACCTCGGCGGCAGCGGAACTATTGGGCGCGGCTTCGAGCACGCTGAGACCGAGCGCGAAGCTCTCGGCAAATCCGACGCGCTGGCCGATCGACTGTGGCAGCACCGGGAAGGGCTGATCAGCGAAGGCGGCGCGCACATCGCGACCGATTGCGGTGTTGGTGATGCGGCGGTTGATGACGAACGCTGCCCGCAAGCTCTCGCGATAGGTCTGCGCCTCGACGACGAGACGCACGGTGTCGTCGGTCGCCCAGATGTCGACGGGCGACGGCTGCGCCGGGATCAGTACGAAATCGGCTGCCAGAATGGCGGAGCGTGCTATCTCGTTCGAGCGCGGCGGCCCGTCGATGATCACCATGTCGTAGTCGCCGGCCATGGCCGGCAGGTCTTTGTGGAGAGAGGCTTTGGGGATGCCGACGACGGGGAACTTCGGCTCGACCGTGCGAATGGCGGACCAGGCGAGGGCGCTGCCTTGCGGATCGGCATCGATCAGCAGTACGCGCTGTTTGCGAGCTGCGAAGGCATCGGCGAGGTTGATGGCGAGCGTCGTTTTCCCGACGCCGCCTTTCTGATTGAGCAATGAGATGATCACAAATGCCGTACACTGAAGTTCATGAACCCAGTGAGTCAGAACTTGCGGTAAAGCGCAAACACACAGTGCCGATTGACCACAGATACGACGATGTAAATCGGCGACTGATGGAAACTGGACACAGTCGGAGAGCTTCCTCGGAACATGTCGCCGCTATTCGCGACGGCTGTCGCTTCACTTGGAAGCAGGAAGGGAAAGCCGGTCCTGACAGATGCAGTGGTCGCGGAGCGGCTGATACTTGAGGCTGCGGAGCCGACGTCTGATGCGTAAACCCGCATCAGAAGCATCACTTGATGCAGAAAGCCCAATCACCCGTGTGAATTCGAGGGCGCTCGGATCGCTTCGGCGATGGCCTCGCCGACGCTCGTATTGAGGCCGTCAACGGGATCATCGGCGAGGTGGGCATAGCGTGCGGTGGTGCGGGTGTTGCTGTGCCCGAGCAGCCGGCCGATCATCGGCAGCGAGCCCTTCTGTGCGGCAGCGACCGACGCAAACGAGTGCCGAAGATCATGCAGCCGGACATCTTGGAGGCCGGCCTCGGCTCGGATGCGCCGCCAAGGTTTTTCGAGATTGACGAGCGATGCGCCTTCTCGACGGCCGCAGATGACATGCGGGTTGCCGTCGCGGCGCGGCAGTGCTTTCAGCACGGCAACGGCTGCGCCGTTCATGCGGATGATCTTCTGGCCCGTCTTGCTGTCGGGCAGCACGAGCAGCTGACGGTCGAGATCGACCCAAGTCCACTTCAGCGTGATGATCTCGCCGACGCGGGCACCGGTCAGGAGCAGGAGCCGGATCGCGGCAACGATAAAGAGGTTTTCCTCGTTCAAGGTCTCGGTCTTGGCGAGCACCTGACCGAGGCGTTGATACTCGGCGTTGGAGAGGAACCGCTGGCGCTTGTTCTCGCGGTATCGCTTCATCTGCCAGCAGGGGTTCGACTGCAGCGGCCTCAAACCATGCTCCTCGGACCACGTCATCAGCTTCGAGAGCACCGAGATGGCGTAGTTGGCGAGCGGCGGCTTCTTGGCCATGCCGGTGTGCAATCGCATCACATCGGCGCGGGTGACGCTGTCGAGGAGCTTGTCGCCGAGCATCGGCACGATATAGGCGTCGATGACGTACTGGTATTTGACGCGGCTGCCCTCCTTGAGGTGGGTGCCGTGGGAGGCCATGAAGGTCTTGGCCGTGTCGGTGATGGTGGGCTTGGTGTCGAGGTCGTCGCGCCGCGTCGTCGGAAGCCGGCCGTCGGCGAGCTGGCCGAGCATCCGGTAGGCTTCCTTGCGCGCGCTCTCTGGCGTCCAGGGTGAGCCATGACGCCCGATGGTGACCCAGCGGATGCGGGCGCCGATGCGGCGCTGCAGGAAGTAGGTGACGGCGGCGCCCTTCTGGCGGCGTGCGCCGAAGCCGACGAGATCGGTATCTCGGATCGTCTCGCCGGGACGCATATGGTCGACGGAATGTTTGGTGACGCGGGTGTGGATGATGGTCATGATCGGGTCCAGCTAACACGAGCTAACAATGGCGGTTTTCCGGACCTGTGGCAGTGCAGTCCAAACTGTCCGGATCGCCGCTAGCTAACTCTAGCGAACAGAATGGCGCGATCTGGAGGGTAGAACAGGCGGACCACTGAGTAAATAACCAGATGAAAATATTGGATTTTGCGGGTTAGTGGCGGACACTGACGGTTGTCGGAAGCGAAATCGCACTGCAGAGGTCAGGGGTTCGATTCCCCTCGGCTCCACCAATAGAATCAAAACATTAGTGATCTTCGGTCGCCTCAGACAATCCGCCGCTCACGCAGAGTTCACGCAGGAAGCAGGTGTTTGCACTTGCTCGGGGGAGCGCGCCAAGTGGCGGTCCGGCTATGGTCGTTCGAGCGCCCCCTGCGCGGGCCACAACACGTTGCAGAATCCCTGGGGAGATTTGGGCAAGCGCGCTTGCCCGGATTGACGTAAACCTGTAGACAAATTCTTCAACCAGCTGCGGTCCATGAGCCATGACCCGTCCATCCGCGCGGAGACCCGACGCCGGCGGGCAGCACGGCCCCCTCAAGGCGAACGGCCTCGATTTCGACGACGTTATCGATCTGCTCGCATCGACTCTCGACGATCTTTCAATCGAGACCGGCCTTGATCGATTGGCTCTCGCGGAAGGACTTGCTCGCCGTGTCCGAGAGAGTTCTCCCGACACCGTTGAAGAGTTCGAATTCGGCTTTGCCGCATCCCCGGAGACCATCGCCCGCGCCGAAAAGATGATCACCCCGCTGCGGTACTCTCCCGAGATCCTCAAAATCCTGGCTCAAAGGCCAGCGCCCGACAAAGCCCCCGCACTCTGGCACGACCGCATCCACGATCCGGAACTCGCCAAGCTCGACGCTGCCCGGTTCGTGCGCACCATCTATGCGCCCTGGCTCGGCAAGGGTCTTACCCGCCGCCACCTGCACGACATCGATGCCGCGCTCTACAAGGCGTTGTCCGTATGGGAATCACGGCATCCCGGTGACCGAATCGACGAGCTGCCGACGCTCGCTGAGGTCATCGATCGGAAGGTCGAGGCTCTCTCCGCGATCATGCCTGAAGAAGAATTGCGCAAAATTGCCAGCACGTTACAGGCTCGCCATCAGCGATCGAAGAATTAATTTGCATTTTTTCTTCATTCGGGTTATACGCTGCTCAGTCGGGGCGTAACCTCCTTCCTCCTCTCCACACATCGCAACGAAGACACATCGCGCCACACCCGTGGCCCACGAGGGATACCGCCATGTCCAATGACAAGCGGAAGCCCGATCTTCCCGGGCTTCCCCGCCTGCTCACCATGCGCAGCGTCGCAGAAATCACAACGTATACGCCTCAACACATCTATCGCCTTGTCCGGCAGGGCCGATTTCCGAGGCCCCGGCGCGTCGGCCAAAATCGCATTGCGTTCGACGCCAACGAGATTTTCGCCTGGGTCGACTCGCGTCCGATCATTGGTTTGCCCGGCAACGACAATGAGCCCGGCGGGTCCGACGGCAAGGCCGCCTGAACTCTGAACATCCCTGCCGCCACTGAGCCCGCTCCGGACTTCCCGGGGCGGGACCGGCCCCCCTTTGCCTCCGATCGAGGAGCCAGCATCATGCTGCACCAGGAGAACCGCAGCCGTCTTCAGAGCATCGCTGCCGCCGCCGACCGGCAGCCACAATTTACACAGCTTCACGGCCGCGAGCAGACGCGCCGATGGCGCAAGCGACTGACGATCGACTTCGCGCTCTGGCGGCAGGGCGCTCAGGCCTGGCGCGATACGGAGCATGCCTGCATCGTGCACGGCCCCGCCGATGCGGATGGGCATTTCGCCGAAGACATCGCGGAGGCCCTCGCTCTCGATTGCACCGCGCTCGACGCGTCGGGATGGCGTGATGCGAAGCGTCAGTCTGCCGTTCAGGCCATCGAGGCCATCGTCGCCGCTTTCGACGAGGCGTGCCGCAACGCCCCGTGCGTGCTGAGCTTCGACGCCCTTCACGATCTCTCGGCGCCCGCAAGCGCCAGTGCTCTCCATGTCACCGCCGTCACAGCGGCCCTGCGCGCCGAGATCGAAGCCGCGTGGCACGTGCCGGGCCTCGTCCTCGTCGGGACCGTCCCCGCCTGCGAGGCCGTTGCCCTGTCGCTCGCGCTACCCAACCCCGCGGCCGATGCAGGGCAGTTACTCGCCGCGGCTCTCCGCCCTCCGGCCTGACCTGACCATCGCAGCAGCCCTCCTCACCCGAACGACACGCATCCTCCCGGACCACCCGCCATGACATCGCCCTCCTACTTCCCCGACGATGGCGACAAGCCCGAAATCCCCACCGGACCGAAGGTGCATCAACTCGCCGGCCTCGGACCCGCCCGCGTCTGGGCCGACCAACTCATCACTGACTTCAACGCCTGCAGGGCCGGCAAGCTCCGATGGGACCAGCTCGATCCCGGCGCCCTCATCTCCGGACCACCCGGCACCGGCAAAACCACCCTGGCGAGCGCTATTGCAGCCTCGCTCGGCATCCCCATCATCATCACCGGCTTCAACAAGTGGAGCGCCCGCAACACCAGCAATTCAGGAGAAATCATTGCCGCCATCGGCGCCGACTTCGACCGCGCGAACGCCATTGCGCCCTGCCTCATCTTCATCGATGAGCTCGACAGCATCCCCTCGCGCGGCATCGAGAACCAGAACACCACCTACTTCACGCTGATCGTCAACGTCCTTCTCAAGCGCACGGAACGGCGCAACCTGAAGGACGGCGTCATCGTCCTCGGCGCCACCAACCATGAGGATCGCATCGACCCCGCCCTCAAGCGCTCGGGCCGATTCGACCGGCATCTGCAGCTGGCGCTGCCCGGCGCCGAAGACCTCGTGGAGATCCTCGCCTTCCATCTCAAGGCCGACCGCAGCGCCGCCGGCGCTCTCGGCTCCATCGCCATCCTATGCACCGGCAAGTCCGGCGCTGACATCGAGAAGCTCGTGCGCGACGCCCGGCGAATCGCCCGTCAGGCGGGACGCCCTCTCGCCCGCGCAGACCTCCTTGCGGCAATCGAGCAGGATGCCCCGAAGCTCAAGCCCGCGGAGCTAAAGCGCGTCGCCTTCCACGAGGCTGGCCATGCCGCCGCCGTCTACCGGCTGCGCCTGTCGGACGACGTCTCTCTGTCGCTGCTCGGCCCAGACGGGTCAGGCGGTGTCATGCGTGCCCCGTTCAAGTCTCCGCTTCTGACCGAGTTCCAGGTGCTCTGCCGGCTCATTGCGCTGCTGGCGGGACGCGCCGCCGAAGAAACGTACTGCGAGGACCTGAGCAGCGGGGCCGGCGGCGACTCCGCCTCCGACATCGCTCAGGCGACCAAGCTCGCCATCCGCGCCTACGACGATCTCGCATTACGCAGCGTCTGGCACGGTCCGACCGCGCGGCAAGGCGCACCGGCCGGCGAGGACATCCTCCTGAAGGCCAGACGGCTGCTCGACGACGCCTACGCGCGCGCCCTGGAGTTCATGGATCTCGATCGGGAGTTCATCACCCGCATCGCCGACGCGCTCGTCAAGCAGCGCGCGCTCTCCCATGCCGACATCGCCGCCCTCGATCCCGGCGAGCCCGGCCGCCTGCCGGCGTCAGGCAAGGCACTGCCGGCGCCCCCGCCACCGGAGCCCGACGGCTACGGCTGGGACGACGAACCCTCCTATGCCAATCCACCACTGCCGTGGTCCGGCTACGACAGCCGGGACGCTCCCTTGTACACCGATCCCCGGCCCGCCTATGTTGCCGAGCACGAGCGGCCCCCGTGGTGGCAGACCCCATACGGGCCCCCGCAGCGCTCCTATGGCCCGCCCGGCGCCGCGCCAGACTGGCCGTACGTTCCCGTGGACGGATACGGCCGCCCCCTCGCCGCGCAGCCCCTCACGCTCCCCTTCCAGGGCCTGCCGCCAAGTCCGGCCGACGACACGGACCGGTACCTCGACGACGCGCCTCCCTCGCTGCTCGACCGCCTCCGCGAGGCGTATCGCGCTTTCCGGAGTGGCCGCAGCTGACGGCCGCCAGCACGGGGCCGGCAGCACTGCCGGCTCTCGCGCGATCGCGCCGTTCGAGCCGTCGCTTCTCCCACTCGCTGCCGCTCCCGTGCGTTCTACAGTCAGCCAAGGCCTCCCGCATCATGGCCTCACCGCGTCTCAGACGACCGCCATGAAGATCGGTGTTGCAGCAGGAAACGTGGTCCGCTCGATCCACGCATCGAGCCTGGCGGGCGTCAACAGGTAGCACCGGAAGAAGATGTCGCGCGGGCCTGCGATTGCACCCACCGCATCTCCGGTACCGCTCGGACCGCCTTGAAACACGATGCCGATTGGCACGAACTCGTTCTCGCCGGCAATCCCCGCGACCACGCCACCGCTCATCCCGCTGAAGCCGATACCGTGTGCTTCGCTCAGCTCTGAATGAAGCTGAAACACGTCGTCGCCGGCTCCGATCGGCCTGGTCACTCCCGCAACCGCAACGGCGATGTTCGCCTTGATCCTCCCATCACGATCAACCTTCATCCGGTCCGGGAAGCCGACGGCGGCACAGCTCACGAACCCGCCATAGTCCGGCGCCTTGAACTCATCAAAGTCGATGAAGGAGAGCTGCTCCCTGTCGCTTTTCAGCGTCTCCCAGTCTCCCCACGGAATACGCGCCAGCGCGATGTCAGCCGCCGGCTGCTGGAACTCCGGGGCCGGACAAGCGAAGCAGCTTTGCTTCGGCGACCCGAGCACAATGGCTCCGGCAGAATGTGCAAAGGCCAGTACGCCCGCAGTGGTGCCGGGATTGCGCGTCTCCGACGCCGCACTTTGCACAACGTGCCGGCACGTGACGCAGTAGAGCGTCCCACCTCGCCGCACGAATGTTCCGGTCGCCGTCGATGTCGCCGACGACCGCCCCGTGCGCAACAGGAAATCCTGCAGGAACAGCGGCTCTACCATGGGCCGGGCGAACGCTTCCACCTGCCGATAGACTGAGACCGGCTCGCTCATGTCATGCCCCTCGTCACTCCAATCCTCGCCGTTGTGGGCGCGCCCATCCGGTCAGCTCGCGGCAGGATAGCAGGATTGCCGAGCCTGTGCCGGCTACACTCCTCATACCCGGCTGCTGCCTCAGTTCCCTGCCTCCGATGCGCCGAGCGCCAGCGTCCCCTGGCCTGGTGCGCTGCTCTTGAGCTGATAGCCCTTCACGAAGGCGAGGCGGTCGCCGTTGAACATGAAGCGTATGTTGACGAAGAACGTGCCGTCGTAGGGGCTGCGGAACAGGAACTCCTTCTCGAGCAGCTCCCGGAGCCCCCGCCGGAACGTAGCAGGCGCCAGATCGGAGAAGTCCTGGCTGAGATTGACGGTGTCCTTACCCGGCGCCTCGCGCAGCGCCGCATAGACGAACTCGAACACCGCAAGCCCCGCCTTCGACAGCCCCGCCGCCTGCTTGAGACCGGCGAGGTAGAGCTTCACGAAGCGCTCCTTATCGACCTCCTCGAACTGGTACGCAAACGCCGCGCCGCGTCCCAGGATCTCGCCCGTACCGTTGTCGACGACGAAGCCGCGGTTGGTGTCGCCGATCTGCACGCGCTTCGATTTCGCGATCTCGGCCGCGTCCGGTATGCTCGGATTCGTCCGGTACACGGGAATGCCGTGCTTTTCGCGGATCGCCTTTCCGCTTTGTTCGATTTTGCTCATTTTTGGCCTCCCGGATTGAATAATTTCAAACATGAGTGTGATTGTTTTTGTGCAGAATTCAAGCTCTGTTTTGAGCAAATTCGAACAGGAATTGATTCTTTCTGATCAGTTTCTGATTCAGCGCCCCAGGCATTCCGTGGCTTTGCGGTCATTTCCTTCTTACATAGATAATAATGGGATCGGAGCATCCCGCCGCGTGAGCGGACCGGCATCAGGCCACGCGTAGCCCGCGCCACAGGGCTGGCGGGCGTCAGCGCGTGGACCCCGAAGGTCTTTCCCATCGGTCGAGGTCGGCCGGGACGCAGGAGCGGCTGGCAGAACCGGTCCCACTCCACAGCATCTGCGGCGGATCGCAGACCGGATGGCACCGATGCCCACGTAACCGGCTATCGCGCTGATCCCAAGGGCGCAGGGCTCGGCGGTCGGAGCCTGCGGCAACGTCGACACAGCATGCCGGGATCGCGCTTGCGGTCCGGACCGCCGCAGACATCGGCACCGTGCTGAGACCACCCCTTCCCCCAACGAACGAACGCGCTACACTCGACGCTGCGGTACAGCCGGGGACGGCGATGACCGCCAAGGGCGAGAGGCGGGCAATCCCCGCCTTTCGTTTTTCCGTAAATACTGCCCTCGCCCTTGATCAAATATCCCGGGGTCCGGGGCAGAGCCCCGGCGATCTATCCATAACTCGCCGACCTTTACGCACGGCGAAAACTATCCACAGGTTTCTGCGCTGATATTCTTGGCAACCGATTGCCGCAAATGGCATGCGCCGGCTTGTCTCCCGGCCATTCAATCATGAGATGAACTTAGGGAAATACCAACTTGCCTCTTGGGGCACGCGCACGAGTCGCCAACGCTGACGATGCGCGCGGGTGCGAGTTGGGTTTTTGTAATACAAAAACACCCCTCGGCAGGGAGGCCCCTGCACCCCGTGCGTCCGGTCGGAGCCACAAGGAGGATCGCCATGCCGAGAACAAAAAAATTCCGCAACAACCGCCGCAGCAGCATGCTCGCGGTCCGTCTGCTTCCGAGACAACGCAACAAGGTGAAGCGAGCCGCACGCGCGGCCGGCGTCACCGTCTCCGCCTACCTGACCGCGATCATCGACGGCAGGCGGCCGCGCCGTGCCGCATCTGAGCCCCCGGCCGACCTCGTCCCCTACCCGCTCCTCGCCCAGTGGCAGCGTGCCGGCAACAACGTCAACCAGCTCGCGCGGGCAGCCCACCGGGGACGTATGGTCGACGCCGACTGGGCCATTGCCGCCATGCGGGACCTCCTCGCGCTCATGATTGACGACCAGATCACACGGCGGATCGCCATGAGGTACGGCGCGGCACGGCTCGCCCGGCGTTTCGCCACAGCCGGATGATCGCCAAGCTCCCCGGTGCCCGCAGCGACGGACGCGGCCGGTCGTTCAAGGCGCTCATCGACTACATTCTCCATGACAAGAACCGTGCGCGAACGGCAAGGCGCGTCGCCTGGGCCGAGCCGGTCAATTGCGGCCTCGGCGGCAACCTCAGGCGCGCGTGGTACGAGATGATGCTGACCTGGGAGAACCGCGCCGCCCTCAAGCGGGCGGCCGGCATCCCCCTCACCGGCCGCGACAACGAGCGGCCCGTCCTGCACCTGACCCTGTCCTGGCATCCCGGCGAGCGCCCGGACCGCCGCGAGATGATGGACGCAGCGTTGAGCGCCCTCGACTGGCTCGATCTCGGTGAGCATCAGGCCATCGTCGCCGCCCACAACGACGAACCGCACCCCCACGTCCACATCGCCGTCAACACCGTGCATCCCGTGACCGGGCTGACCGCCAATCTCTATCAGTCCAAAAAGGCCCTCAGCGCGTGGGCGCTGAACTGGGAGGAAAATCACGGCGGCATCATCGTCGCGGCCCGCGCCGCCAACCGTCCCGGCGCTTTCCACCGTTCGCAGGTTGCGACCGGTCCGTCCCAGGCCTCGGCCGAGCCCATGCCGGAGCACGACCATCCTGCGGTTCACGCGGCCAACGACAACAGCGCATCGATTGCGGCACCTGCTCCCGCCTTGCGCACCCGCTTCCGGGCCGCCGTCCTGGCCTTCGCCATCCTCACGCCCTGGCTTTCGGCACTCGCACGCCTCGCAAGCTTCCGCCCGGCGCAGCCGCAGGCCCCTCACAGGCCCCGAAGCACTCAAGCCCCCATCGAGGGGCATCGCTCCCGGTCTCCGAGCCCGCCACTCCGGGCTCTGCCGGTCCGTCTTCCGCCGCCGTAACGCCGGACCTACAGGCTTGCCCAAGTACGTATCTGTGGCGTTGCGGTCTCCCGCAATTCCGGACACCTGCAAGACCGGTGTCCCGGACTTACGGCAGTCCGGTATCCCGGTGCTCCGGGCTTACGGTCTGCCGCGGCTGCGGCGCCCGTCCGGCACCAGATCCGCATCGGCGATGCTGAAGCCCGCTGTTTTCAGTGCCTCCATCACCACGTGCCGCGCGGTCTTGCGGTCGGCCACGGCCGCCTGCCGGATCGCATGACCGAGATAGTCGGGGATCTCGATGGTCAGCTTCTCGGCCGGTGCGCGGGCCGGGGAGGGGGCCGGCGCCGCCGCCGCCGCAGGGACAGGGCGCTCAGATATCACAGATGCCTTCGGTGCGGCCGGCCGCGTCATGGTCGGCACGCCGAGCTTCGCGTTGATGGCATCGAGCGCCGCATCATCGACATCGAGCGGCGCTGCGATCGAACGGAAGGAGAGGAGCGGCTTGTCACTCATGACGCGACCTCCATCGCCTGGGATACGCCCAGCTCGAAGCCGGTGAGCGCGCCGATCTCCGCCACGAGCGCGTCGAGCTCGGCGACGGCCTTGCCGACCGTCGGCCTGCTCGCGTCCGCATAGTGCGGTGGCAGCCCGGACAGGCCGATCTCCGTGTAGGCGGCGCGCTGTGCGATCGCCGTCTTGAGTACGGGGAGCCTGAGGCGCACGATCTCGTTCACGGCATGCAACTGCGCGTGCGAGGCGAGAGGCTGCACGCGCGTCAGCAGCGCGCGGTAGAGCGGCTCACGGCCGAACGCCTGGAACACCGACCGGATGTGCCGGGCGACGCGCGCCGCCTCGAAGATGTCGGCCTCGGACGGCGCCGCCGGGATGACGGTCAGATGCGCGCGTGCGACCGCGACCGTCAGCGCCCGCTCGTAGGCGCCTGCAATGTCGATCAGCACGATGTCCGGCCGCACCGTATTCGAGAGTCCCGACAAATGCTCCGTGAGGTCCTGCGGATCGCCGGCCGACACGGACAGGGCGGGACAGCGGCTGCCGTCGCCGAGCCACCGGGACACCGTGTGATTGCTGTCGAGATCGACGATATGGACACGGTGCCCGGCATGGGTGAGGGCACCCGCGAGCGCGGCCGTCGTGGTCGATTTGCCGACGCCGCCTTTCGACGAGGCGAGGGTGATGATCATCATGAAAATGCCTTTCAGTATGAACCGCAGATACGGGAATACGCATATGTGGGGTATCGGTTGAACGGGAATACGTGCACCCAGTCTGCCGTATTCGTTGCTCCCGTCCAGACCGACCCCGGGCTCTCAATCCGGACCACGATCCAGGCCATCGATCACGGCAACCCGCCGCCGGGCACGGCGGCTTCCGGTGCCAGCCCGTTCCAACGCCCGCGCCATCAATGCCCTGAGCCGCGCATCCGGCCATGAGATTGCAGGCTGCAAACTGAGATCGACTGAAGGCGAGCAATGATAACGGCGCCGCTCAGGATTCCGCTATCGACGCGCTGAGGCGCGAGGTCCGTGCGCTCAAAAGCAGCGCAGTGAACAACGCCGATGTCACGGCCACGCCGGCCGGCGGCACGATGCCCGGCGTCCCGCGCCGAGTTTCCGTAAGATACATTATCACATCAGAAAGTGTCTATTTTAGACAATTTGTCTATTTCGTCATTATTGCACTTATGGGCCCTTTCATCTATAATGAACTTATAGAGAAAGGAATACTCATGCAAACCATTTCATCGACCGATATGAAGCAGGGCTTCGGCGCAGCCCTTGACGCCGCTCAGCGGGAGCCCGTTATCATCACGAAGCAAAATCGTGGTGTTGCCGTGCTCATCTCAATAGCCGAGTTCGATAAGTTGCGCGGCTTGCGCGTCTCCGAATTCGAACGGCTGGCGCGCGACGTATCCGCCAAGGCGGCTCAACGCGGACTGACGGACGAAAAGCTGCAAGAAATCCTCTCAGATGTCTCGTAATCACCTTCGGGTCGTCGTTGATACCAACGTCCTGGTAAGCGCGATCGTTCAGGCGGGTTCTGTTCCAAGCCAGGCTCTCAGTCTGGCGCAGAAGCTCGGCACCGTCCTGCTTTCGGAGGAGACCGCATCCGAGCTCAATGCGGTGCTGGCACGCCCCAAGCTGTCCCGGTTCGTCACTCCCGCCGAACTCGAGCCCACGATTGCCGCGCTCTGCGCCACTGCGGAGTGGGTTGCAGTCGTGTCGGCCGTTCGTGCCTGCCGTGACCCAGGAGACGACAAGTTCCTATCGCTCGCGATGTCCGGAGACGCCACCATCATCATGACTGGAGACGCGGACCTTCTTGCACTGCATCCGTTCGAGGGCGTCAGCATTCTCTCTCCGCGCCAGTTCCTGGATGCGTTCGCACTCGAGCAGCCAACGCCTGAGGACGCACCATGACAGACGGACCAACTGCTCCTGCTGGCAAGGATGCTGTCCCCGCCGCACATAGCGATCTCGCCGCCGTGTGGCTTCGTGACAATGCCGATGCCATCAAGGCGCATGATCAACGCGTTGCGGAACATGGCGTCCTCATCACGCCGATCTGGCTCAGGGGATCGGAGAACGAGCGATGACCAAGCAGCACCGCACAAGACCCGGCGGACTACCGACGGTGAAAACTCTGGCGGACCTCAAGCAGTGGATGAAGGGTTGGCGAGTGGGCCCGGCGACCTCGTTCATATCGATATTCTCAAAGCAGAGGCGCGTCATCGCAAGGATGGAAAGCAACCGACGTGACCGGGAGTCGGCTATCATGCCCCTGCCGTCAGGCACGCCCATGCACCCACAATGAGGTTTGCAAGTGGTAGACTTTCTCACTGGGAGGGAAGCGGCGTATTGCGAGGCCATTCTCGCTGAATTCGAACGGCAGGAGTGTCTCCCCGCCCTCACGCGCTCAGTCCGCGACGCCGGTCTTTCCACGGCAACCATGCCGCTGCTGTTCGAGCTTCGCTTTGCCAAGTCTCTCAAGGACCGCAATCTTGCCGTCGAGTATGAGCGTCCCACGGTCGGGGCCACGAGCGTCGATTTCGCGTACGGTCACGTTCTTGCCGAGCTTGTCTCCATCAGCGCCTCCGAAGCCGTGCGTCGGGGAACACAGCAGCACGTCGATGATGATGGTATCCACTGGAGCCAGCTCCTGTTGGCCACCGACAACGACGATGCGCGTCTCTCCGAGGAAGGCGAGGTTCTGCTCGTCCAGCAGAAGATCACCGAAAAGGTGTTCCGTGACGGCCAACCGGTGAAGTTTCCTCTCCCCGCCGATCCCGGCCCCTATCACGTGATCGTCGTCGACATGCGAGGCTTCCTCGGCGGCGACGGCGGTGACCACGGCGACTGCATCCAGCTCGCCTACGGCAACCCTCACGTCGGCGAATTCTTGCGCCGCTACTGGACCGATCCGCAGACCGGGCAGCGCGTTCCGATACGCGGCCTCTACGAGGACACACCACGCCCCCGCGGTGCCCCTGTCCTCCGGGCGAGGATTCACGGCATCCTGTTCACCCGTGACACGAGCTATGTGGACGGCGGGCTCATGGCGACCGCACTGCTCGCCCACAATCCCCATCTCATCACGACGCAGCCTGCCCTGGATGCCCTCAGGGCAGCCGTACTCGACTGATAGTCCCTCGGTCGTCCGAATGCCGGCTTCCTCGATGCTTGCTTTCCACGTAGAGCTAATATATTATCCCAATGTGGCGACAATTGCCATCAAGGGACAACATATTGGCTCTGACACTGAAGACACGGACAGACGTCCAGCTTGAGGTCCGCGACCGCTTTAAGGCGCGCAGGCTTGGGCTGCGTCTTACCCAGGCGGGGCTCGCCAGGCGCTCCGGCGTCACGTTGGGCTCGCTGAAGCGCTTCGAGGCGACCGGCCTCATCGCGTTCGACTCTCTGCTCAAGCTCGCGCTCGTGCTCGACTGTCTCGCCGACTTCGACAAGTTGGCAGCCCACGATAGCACGTCCCTTGAGACGCGGACGCTCGACGAGGTCCTGGCCGCCGGCCGCACGCGCAAGAAGGGCCGGGTCAAGTGACGCACCGCCCGGCCACGCTTCTGAATGTGTTCCTCGACGGCCGTGAGCGCCGCAAGGTCGGGCGCCTCGCGGCGCAAGGCCGCCGCATCCTGTTCGAGTACGATCCCGCGTTCATCGCATCGGGGCTTCAGATCTCGCCGTTCCAGCTGCCGCTGCGGCCCGGCGTGATGGTCGACGACAAGCAAGTCTTCGACGGCCTGTTCGGTGTGTTCAACGACTCCCTGCCGGACGGCTGGGGACGGCTGCTTCTCGACCGCGCCGTCGAGCGCATCGGCATCGCGCGTCAGGAGCTGACACCGCTCGACCGCCTCGCGCATGTCGGCACGCACGGCATGGGCGCGCTCAGCTACGAGCCGGATCTGAGCGACAGTGACCGCGCCCCGGTCGTCCTGGAGCTCGACGCGATTGCGCGCGATGCCGCCACCGTCCTCAAAGGCGAGGAAGGGCCCGTCATCGAGAAGCTCCTGAAGCTCAACGGCGCCTCGGCCGGTACGCGCCCGAAAGTGGTCGCGCTCGTCAGTGCCGATCGCACGCAGATCATTCATGGCCCGGCAACGCTGCCCAAGGGCTATGCCCACTGGATGATCAAGTTCCCGTCCGCGGGCGATGAGGCCACGTCCGGTGCGACCGAGTACGCCTACAGCCTGATGGCGCGTGCCGCCGGCATCGTGATGCCCGAGACGCATCTCTTCACCGCCGGGAAGAAGCGCTACTTCGGCATCAGACGCTTCGACCGGGACGGCAACCGCCGCATTCACATGCACAGCCTCTCCGGGCTCCTGCATGCCGATCACCGCACCGCCGCACTCGACTATGACGGCTTCCTCAAAGCGACGCAGTTTCTGACCAGGGACGTAACCGAGGTCGAGCGTGCCTTCCGTCTCGCCTGCTTCAACGTGCTCGCCCGCAACCGCGACGATCACACCAAGAACATCTCCTTCCTGCTCGATGATCTCACAGGACAGTGGTCGCTCGCGCCGGCGTACGATTTGACCTACTCCGCGGGTCCGGGCGGTGAGCAGACCATGACCGTGATGGGCGAAGGCCGGAACCCCGGTCCGGACCACCTGCGGCAGCTCGCCCGCAAACATGACCTGAGGAACGCCGAAGCCATTCTGGCCGCCGTCCAGAATGCGATCGCCAAGTGGTCCGACCATGCCGACGCCGCAGGTCTGGCGACGAAGGCCGCCAAGCTCGTCGGCGACAGAATCGTGCCGCAGGTGACGAAGACGGCTTCACCCGCGAAGAAAAAGGCAACGTCGAACAAACCGTCTGCCACCAGGACGGCATCTGCGAAGAACACGGCGGCTGCCAAGCCTGCCGCAAAGCCTCGTGCGAAGGGGCGCAGGAGGTCCTGACCGGGATGGGCGCCTCCCCGCCAACCGGCGGGGACCGGGCTCTCGTGAACCGAGCCCCGCAATGCCCTCCTCACCCCGGCAGCACACCGGGATAGAGGCCCGGCATCAGCCGTGGGGCAAGCTCGGCCGGAAACGCGAGCGTATAGGGCGCACGTGTCGTCGCCGCTCGGATAATGCCGATCTCCACAAGCGGCTGTGCGATGCGCCGCGCCTGCCGTTCGTCGGTGCCGGCGAGGCCGGGCAAGTCCTTCCGCTCTAGACTGCCATTGAACAGGATGTGATCGAGGATGGCTTTGGCCTTCTCGTGAAGACGCTTGACCCGAATCTCATCATCGGCCCACGCCATGATCCGGCCGCGCAGCTCCCTGGGTCGCATCAACCCTTCCATGAATTCGATCTGGTCGAGACACACATCCAGGAAATAGCGCGTGAACTCGATCAGAGCTTCCTCCGAGAGATTCCCGCGCCCGTCGAGGTCGTTACGGCGCGGCAGGTCGCACGAAGCAAGATGGCTCTTATACGCATTGGTCGTGCGCGCAAGGCCGCGTGCCACCGACCACAGCCCACATGTGTCGAGTGCTTCCCGCAGCATCGCGTATGAAACGAGGCGTGCAACGCGCCCGTTTCCGTCGAGGAACGGGTGAATCCACAGCAGCCGGTGATGTGCAGCCGCCGTATTGAGCACGGTCTCGAAGCTTCCAAGCTTGCCGTATGACTGCTGCCACCGATCCAGATGGCGCATGACGGCACCGGGACTCACGGGAATTAGCCGCCCGACCTCGACATGGTCGTGACGGATCTGGCCGGGCACGACAGGCAGGCGCTCTCCCGTCGAAGGCTGTCCGACCCATTTGAGGCCTTCCGGCAGGGCGTCATAGAAACGCCGATGGATCTGCAGCACGTGATCGACCGTGGCCGGCGCTCCCGCAAGTCCGCCCTCATCAATCCATCGTTGTACGGCGATATGCGCAACCGCCTCAAGCTGTAGGTCACGCTTCTTGGGGTCCTTGCTCGTCTCTCCGAACAGTGCGCGCTGAATGTCGGCCGGATGCGTGTTGTGACCTTCGATAAGGTTGGAGTAGTAGCAGTTCATCTCCCGCACGAGACTCGACAGAGGCTCGATCATGCCTTCCGGTAAGCGGCTTCGGAACGCTGCCGCTCTCTGCGTCAGCAGGAGGACGCGGTCGCTCAACCCCGCTCTGTGTCGCGACGATTCCGAGATCAGCAACGGCTCCATCCCGGAGACGGTCTCGCCTCGATCGACGGCGCTCTGCCGGCGACGTGTCTTGCCCGCCTTTTTGTCCGGTTCTTTGTCCTGTTTGCGCGCCACAAGGCCCTCTTGAATCTGCAGTCAATGCAATGTGTTGAGGCCATATTAGCATGCCAACGCCCTGCAGTGTGACCGGTTTTTTGTCCGGTTTGATGTCCGCTTCCTGGTGAGCAGGGCGCCTCGCCGCCCACCGGCGGCGACAGGGCTCTCGTGAACCGAGCCCCGCAATCTGTCATTCCCGCGCGGGTCTCGGCCCTCCGGGCGTCCATCCCTGGCGCTCACGAATGCACCGGCCAGGGAGCACGCGGCGGCTCCGAGCAGATGCGCTCCTGCCCCATTCCATTCCAATTTCTCCATTGAAATGCTTTGCGCAGCGTGCATTACTAATTCATATTTGGAGGAATTGATGAGGACGAAGATTATAGCGAACATACTGGCCCTAGCCATTTTATCCGCTTGCGCCAAGAACACCAGTGACATTCAAGCTCAGTACGTCTCACCCCTGACCTACCAGGACTACACCTGCAAACAGATGCAGATGGAAATGCAGTCACTCTCTCGTCGCGTTTCCGAAGTGTCTGGCCAGGTCAATAAGACGGCGAGCGACGATAACGCCCAGATGGGAATCGGTCTTGTCCTCTTCTGGCCCGCGTTATTCTTTCTCGACGGTGACACGCCTCAGGCCAATGAATACGCGCGCCTAAAAGGCGAGTTCGAGGCCTTGGAGAAGGCCGCCATTCAAAAAGGATGCGGCTTCCAGATCGAGCGTCCTGTGATCCAGCAGCCGACTGCGAAGGCAGGCACAAGCCGCTACAATTGAGCCTCACGGCGATAAATTGATCCCATATTGAGCCGAACGTATTGTTGCACTGCCGCATACTTGCCTGTGGGCAAATTTCTGAACGCGTCTTGCCGTGATTTGCCGGAGTGCTTGGATGAACACGGTTCTTTGTTCAATCCATACTGGAGATCATTGCCATGTCACAGAGTTACCCACCCCTTGCAGTTTTTCCCGACCTCAACTTCATCCTGCGCCTTCCGTCCGGTGCCGAGTACCGCGGCAAGCTCCGGCAGCATCCCTCGACCGAAGCCGACGGCGAGCACTGGTACGAAGGCTACCTGAAGGCCCAGCACAAGGATCACGTGACGGCCGACACCACCCTGCGCGACCAGTTCAACCGCGACGGCCTGAGGCCCGCTTACTTCCATGCCGACTCCAACGTCGAGCCGCTCCGCATCAAGCTGAACCGCATCCCGGCCGCCAAGCGCACGGAGAAGAACGCTGATACGCTGATCGGCGAGGTCTGGACGCACGAGGGTCTGTGGACCGTCATCTGCTCCCCGTCCGAGAGCGACAAGCTGCACATCGCGGGCAGCGTCGTGCCCGCGCGCCATGAGTTGGAATTCGAGGGCAGCCGCATCCGGCAGTACGCCCCGGCCGTGCCCGTCGCCGATGAGCCTGCAGCGCAGGCGGCTCCGCAAGCGGCCGGCAAAGCCAAAGGCGGCCGTCCCGGCGCACGCCCCGCGTGACCGCGCCGCGCGCCCGCCCCGTGTTCAGTGAGGTGACGCTCTCGCGCATCCTCTACGACGAGCCGGTCAGCACGCAAGATGCCGCCACTGGCATCATGCTCCAGTACCGCTTCGAGGAGCATGCCGGCGGGAAGCTGCGGATGACCGGTGGACACCTGCGCCACCGCGTCATCGCTGTCGGGTGTGAACCGGAGGAACTCAATCTCGTAGCCACACTCCTGCTCGACGGTCTCAAGGCTCAACCGGCGTGAAGTCTGCCGCACGCCGCAGACAAGCTCACTCTGGACTCACCAGGGGATGAGGCCGCCATCCCCCTCCGCCGCCGCGCTCGCCAGCCGGGGTGAGCGAGCGGCGGACGGCTCCTGGGGATGAAGAAGAAGCTCCCATGCTTATGGCAAAGCATCCCCAGATGACTGCGTCCGCACCTTTGAATCCGACCCGCTTTTGTCCTATGCTGATCACTCGCATCGCTGCAGCTCGGGGAACATACGTCCGAAAGCCGTCTAGACCACGACAACGAGCCCAACCGATGCGACTGGAGGGGGTTGGGAATGTCGGGCCGGGGGTCCAATTTTGCGTATCTCGCAGTCTATGACGCGCAGCTGGCACGGCTCGGCGCGCTTGCCGAGCTGCGCTTTCACGACGACCCCAATAGCTGCCTCATCAAGCTGCGCCAGTTCGCCGAGCTTCTCGCCCAGCATCTCGCTGCCCGCATGGGCCTCTACACGACGGCTGACGAGCCGTTCAACGATCTCCTGAAGCGGCTGAAGGCCGAACGCGCCATGCCGCGCGAGGCCGGTGACCTCTTCCACCAACTGCGCATCGTCGGCAACGCGGCCGCGCACGCTCACAAGGACGACCACGCGGACGCCCTGACGGCGCTGAAGGTCGCCCGGCAGCTCGCGATCTGGTTCCACACGACTTTCGGTCGTGACAAGGCCTTCAAGCCGGGGCCGTTCATCCCGCCCGCCTCGCCGTCCGACATCTCGAACGATCTGCGCGCCGAGATCGAGCGCCTGAGCGCCGCCCTACGTGACAGCCAGTCCGCTGCCGAGCGGGCCCGCGCTGATGCCGATCAACAGGCACGCGAGAAAGAGACAGCACAGGAGACCGCACGACGCGAGGCCACCGAGCGCGCGCTCTGGGAGCAACTCGCGCAGGAGGCCGAAACCCACAAGCTGCAGCTTGCAGCCGAGCTCGCCGCGCTTCAGAAGAGCGCCGAGGCCGAGCCGCCCAAGACCATCGCGTTCCTGCACGAAAAGGCCGAGAGCGCGGCGCGCGCCATCGACCTCGACGAGGCCGCGACCCGCGCCATCATCGACCAGCAGCTCCGCAACCGGGGCTGGATGGCCGACAGCAGGACCCTCACCTTCGCTGCAGGCGCGCGCCCTGCGAAAGGCCAGAACATGGCGATTGCCGAATGGCCGACGGCCACCGGCCCCGCCGACTATGCCCTCTTTGCCGGCCTGACACTGCTCGGCGTCGTCGAAGCCAAGCGTCAGCGCAAGAACGTCTCGGCGGCACTGACCCAATCGGAACGCTACTCGAAAGGCGTGAAGCTCGGCGCCGAGGGCAGCTTTGCCGGCGGTCCATGGGGCGAGTTCAAGGTGCCGTTCCTGTTCGCAATCAACGGGCGGCCGTACCTGAAGCAGATCGAGACCGAGAGCGGCATCTGGTTCCGCGACGCGCGTTCGCCTACCAATCTCGTCCGGCCGCTCAGCGACTGGTTCACGCCGGAGGGGCTCAAAGCCGAGCTGGAGATCGACCGCGACAAGGCGGACGCTGCGCTCAAGACCGAGCCGTTCAATTTCGGGTTCCCGCTCCGGCCCTATCAGCAATCGGCCATCGAGGCGATCGAGTCCGGCCTCGCGGACGGCAGGCGCGCCATGCTCGCCGCCATGGCTACCGGCACCGGCAAGACCAAGCTCGCGATTGCGTTTCTCTATCGTGTGCTCGCCGCCGGCCGCTTCCGCCGCGTCTGCTTCGTCGTCGATCGCAGCGCGCTCGGCAACCAGACGCGAGACGAGTTCACGACGACCAAGGTCGTGGGCCCTCGCGCCTTCGCCGACATCTTCGGCCTGAAGGGCCTTGAGGACATCGCCCCCGACCTCGACACGCGCGTCCACATCTGCACGATCCAGGGGCTCGTCAAGCGCGTGCTCTACGCCGCCGAGCCCGCCGACGTGCCACCCATCGACCAGTACGACCTCATGCTGATCGACGAGTGTCACCGGGGCTATCTGCTCGACCGCGAGATGTCGGACGCGGAGCTGGGCTTCCGCAGCCAGGACGACTACGTCTCCAAATATCGCCGCGTGCTCGAGCATTTCGATGCAGTCAAGATCGGCCTCACCGCGACCCCGGCGCTTCACACCGTCCAGATCTTCGGCGATCCCGTCTTCACCTACTCGTACCGGGAGGCCAGCGGCACCACACGGCAACGGGTCTCTGGAGGCAACCTCAAAAAGATGCCGGTTTCAGTGCCGCCGTTGCCCGAGCAACGTCGCATCGTTGCCAAGCTCGACGGCCTACGCGCCCGCTCGTCCCGCGCCCGCAACGAACTCGACCGCATCCCCAATCTGATCGAGCGCTACAAGCAGGCCATCCTCGCCAAGGCGTTCTCCGGAGAGCTCACGGCGAATTGGCGCGCAGTTGACAGCGGAACAATCGATGCCGCCCAGTTCGTTGCGGACCGTCAAGAGCTTATTGCGCTGATCGCCGGAGAGGCAGGCCGAGGCCGAGATGAGAAGTCAGCATTGATAGCAACAGATGAGGATCTCCGCGCTCAGCTCTGCGCCGCCTCCGAAGATAACGAACTCCCGGATAAGTGGACCTGGGCGAGCCTCGGACAGGTGTGCGGCATTTACGTGGGGGCCACGCCTAGTCGTAAAGAAGCCGGTTATTGGGGCGGCAACATCAACTGGGTTAGCAGCGGAGAAGTTGCGTTCTGTCGCATTAGCGGCACCGAGGAGCACATAACACAAGCTGGCCTCAACAGCGCTTCGACACGCATCCACCCGCCCGGCACCGTTCTCCTTGGCATGATCGGCGAAGGCAAGACACGCGGCCAAGCCGCCATTCTCGACGTGCCGGCTTGCAACAACCAAAACTGTGCCGCAATTCGGGTATCGGAGGCCGGCGATCCTCCGAAGTACGTCTATTGGTACCTCTACCTTTCCTACGAAAAAACGCGGACTTCCGGTGCAGGCAACAATCAACCCGCTCTAAATAAGGATCGCGTTCAACGGCTTCCGATTCCGCTCGCTCCTCCCGACGAAGCCCTTCAGGTCGTCGCCGCGATCGAAACCGCTTTCGAATGGATCAATCGCATCGAACGCGACTACTCCCTCGCCGAACGGCTTCTACCCCGCCTCGATGGGGCCATCCTCGCGAAGGCGTTCCGTGGTGAGCTTGTCCCCCAGGACCCAAACGATGAACCCGCCTCGGTGCTGCTGGAGCGGATAAAGGCTCAGCGCGAACACGATGCGACGCGAACACGACGACATGCAGGTCGGCATGGCTAATCCGACGATACAAACGGACACTGCTGAGGCCGCTGTCCTCCTCAGCGGGGGGATGGACTCGGCCGCTTGCGCACACATGCTTTTGCGAAAGGGCTACCGTGTACGAGGTCTTTTTATCGATTTCGGGCAGGCTGCCGTTGCCCCTGAAGCCACTGCTGTTTCAACGCTGGCAAACATCCTCGGCATCGCGGTCACCACGATCTCGGCATCTGCTCCCAACAGGTTCGGTTCCGGCGAACTGGTGGGCCGCAACGCCTTTCTAGTCATGTCGGGTATCTTCCTGGGCGGCGCACACTCCGGCCTCATCGCCATCGGCATTCATGCCGGCACGCCCTATTACGATTGCTCTCCTCCCTTTCTCTCGCGGATGAAGCAAGTGGCCCAGGAGCACACTAGCGGCCGCCTCGACGTAGTCGCTCCCCTGCTCGACTGGCACAAACCCGACATTTATTCGTACTTTCAACGTTCCGGCTTGCCCATCGAAGCAACGTATAGTTGCGAATCAGGTACGATTCCGCCGTGTGGATCGTGTGCCTCATGCCGCGACCGGAGGGCGTTGGGATGTTAGCGAAGCGAAGGGGGTTCTACCTCGATGGCAATGAGATCATCAGAACGCCTCTGCTGCTGCCTTCGTTCTCCAGCAAGGGCTTCCCGGAAGTCCAGGAGATCATCGAAGCAACGTCCGACGTCATTGACGGGCCTTGCCTCATCAGCGCCTACGATCTGCACTACGGCTCGATCAAAGGCCCATACGACTTCGCCCAGGCCATTTTTATCGACAGCGGTGGCTACGAGGCCAGCAAGGACGTTGAGCTATCGGATCTTGGTACCATGCCGCATACCCCTGCCGAATGGTCGCAAGATGACTTTTCTCGGATTATCGGATCTTGGCAGTCGCCCACGCCCACCGTTTTGGTGAGCTACGATCACCCGAAGGACCGCCTGCCGACCCGCGCCCAGATTGAGCGGGCCGACGCGATGCTGCCCAAGCGACCGCATACCTTTCGCGAGATTCTCTTCAAGCCAGAACGGGTCGCCACGGGCGGTACGAGCGAACCACCTGAAGTCACGCGCGTCAACGTATCTGCCATCGTCGACAACATCGGGATGATGGCCCGCTTCGATGCTCTCGGCATCACAGAGAAGGAAGTGGGTGGCAACCTGAAGGAGCGTATGGTCAACATAGCCCGCATCCGGCGGGCTCTCGATAAAGTCAAGCTGACTCGCATGCCGATCCACGTGTTCGGCAGTCTAGACACCGTGACAACCCCGCTTTATTTCCTTGCCGGCGCTGATGTGTTCGACGGCCTCACTTGGTTGCGATTTGCATATTATAAGGGCATGACGATTTATCGGCAGAATTACGCAGCTGTTGAGCTCGGCATTGATATGAAGGCGCATTTGGTTGATGCTAAATGCTGCTTTGATAATTATCGTTATATGAAAGGCCTTGAAGGCGAAATGCGCGGCTTTCTCAAAGAGGGTTTTGCGAGCTTTGAGCACCATAGACCGCTTCTGGAGCGGGCGTGCCGGGCAGTCCTCGAGGAAACGGAGGTGTGACATGGGTGGCAGCGGTGGCTCTTTCGGGTCAGGCTTTGACCCCCGCGATATTTCTCGGCAGGTTCGCGACGCCGAGAAGAAACTCGGCGACGAGGCGTTCGGTGCAAAGATCGCTGATCTCTTCACGGGTCTGCTTGGCGATTACAACAACCGCGACACCTCCCTCGTTCGACAGCGCATCGACGACATGTTGGAGGGCCTTCGGGACGTCGCTGAAGGAGAACTCGACCTCGTTTTCGGTGGCTCGGTGGCCAAGCGCACCTATGTTGACGGGCTGAGCGACGTCGATTGTCTGGTCATTGTGAATGATACTGCCCTAGAAGCTGCGGGTCCCCATGCCGCCCGAGATCTTGTCGCTAAAGAACTTGCCGCAAAACTCGCGGGCAAGGCAGAGGTGAGCGCCGGCAAGCTCGCTGTGACCGTCCGCTATGGTGACGGTATGGAAATCCAACTCCTCCCCGCAGTTCGAACCGAAGCTGGCGTCAAGATTCCGTCGGCCCGGGTTGATGGCCGATGGTCAGAAATCGATCCCGGCAAGTTCCAGCAAGCCCTGACGAAGTACAACAAGGCGTGTGCCGGCAAGCTGGTCCCAGCAGTTAAACTCGCCAAGGCTGTAATCGCTCAGCTCCCAGATGCACACCAGCTCTCCGGCTATCACATCGAGAGTTTGGCCATCGATGCGTTCCGCAACTACACCGGAACGATGACGCCTGCCGCGATGCTGCCCCACTTCTTCGAGCACGCGAAAGAACGCGTGCTGCGCCCGATGACCGACCGCACCGGGCAGTCCGTCCACGTCGATGGCTACATGGGCGATGCTCACAGCGATGCACGCAAGACAGCGAGCCACCTTCTTGGTCGGCTTGCCAAGCGCATGGCTAATGCCACGGCGGCGCGCTCGCTCCCTCAGTGGGAAGATCTCTTCGGAGCCGACGAATGAACGAGCGGGCCGACAACATCGAGACCGAGATCGCATCTATCGAGCGCAAAGCGGACCAATCCTGCAGCATCCATGCGCAACTCCGTGATCACAACGCGCGACTTGCGAATTGGCTCGATTATTCACTTATGGCCGCCACAACCTATTTGCTGGCACTCGCCTTCGTCGAGCCAACGCTTGGGCTGCGACTAACGTTTGGCCTACCGACGCAGATCGCAAACGCGTGCCTCACCTTGACTGCCTTCTTTCTGTCCGTGGTTCAATTTAAAAGCGAGTGGAAGTCTAAAGCGCACGACCACCACGTCTCCTTTGCAGAATATGCGTTAGTCAAGAAAGAATGTCGCATGATCACAGCCGGAGCTCGGGCGGTGTCATTGCCTGAGTTGCAGCGCATCCGTGCTATTTATGACGCAGCGACTGAGAAAGGTGCCGACATCCCCAATCGGAAATTCACACTAGGCAAGGCTGCACACCTTCGGAAGGTGTATATTAGCCGTTACCTCGATTCGCATCCGGGCGCGTGGGTCCCGCTTGTCAAACTCAAGCTCTTCGTCCGCGACAATTTTGGTTGCGATTGGCTTCGATGGTCATGACCTCGGCACGACAGACAGTACGAGCGCTCTCGCTGTATGAGCAAGCAGAGAGTCGCGTCTATTCCGCAGGCTACGGCTGGGAGGCGGATTGGCAACGTCAGCGCCTGCATGCCGGATTCACTGAAGAAGACCTGCTGCGAGAAGCTGCATGGGTTGTTCTCTGCTCTGGCTTCCGCGAGTCCGTCGTTCGTAATGTGTTCGATTACGTATCGCTTTGCTTCTGCGATTGGGAGTCCGCCGAGGCCATCGCCCGGCACAAGTCGCTGTGTATCGAGACAGCGCTGCATCAATTCAAGAACCGGCGCAAGATCTCGGCAATAGCTGAGATTGCGGAAATTATCTGCGAAGCCGGCTTCGATCGCGTTCATGCGGAACTGTACGACGACCCGATCGAGAAGCTACAGGCCTTGCCTTTTATTGGCCCAACGACGTCGTGGCACCTCGCCAAAAATCTCGGCTTCAATGTCGCCAAGAATGATCGTCACCTTGCCCGCCTAGCTGTCGGCAACGGTTTCGCGGACGCACACACTCTGTGCGCTCTCATTGCCCAGGAAACCGGCGAATTGGCTGGCGTCGTCGACATCATCTTATGGCGCTATGCTGTTCTCGCTACCAATCCTTCGTGAACGCTTGTCCATCGAAGCTCACTGATGACATGCTGCGGTAGGCTGCCGCGTACCGATGTCGTAGCGTCACGAACGTAGACCTCTTCCCAGGGCGACCTCCTGAGCGATGCGTTCGGTTGCCGTCAAGTCTCTGTCCCTTCTCCTTCCCCCGCCAGTCGGTCTCTTCATGGTGCCGACTGTGCGCCGGTGCGCGCTCGCTTCAAGGGCTTCGCCCTCGGCCTTCGGCTACGCCGGGCCGCCTCGCCTGAAGGGGCTCGGTTCCGCTCCCGCCTAGCCCCGTCGCCTTCGTCCGGCACCGAGACCGCCATCCCGGCGGGTCCGGACAACGAAGGAGACATTCATGACCGAACCAACCACCATCCCTCTGAACCGCCTTGCGCCCTGGGACGGCAACGTCCGCCGCACGGGCATCCATGACGGCATCGAAGAGCTCGCCGCATCGATCGCCGCCCACGGACTGCTGCAATCGCTCGTCGTCCGCAAGGGTAAGCGCGGCAAGTACGAGATCATCGCCGGACAGCGCCGTTACCTGGCTCTCAGCAAGCTCGTGGATGACCGTACCATCGCCAAGGACTTCCCCGTCCCGTGCATCGTCGCCGAGGACAACGTCGACGCATCCGAGCTGAGCCTCGCCGAGAACGTCGTGCGGGCCCCCATGCACCCGGCCGACCAGTTCGAGGCCTTCCGCTCCCTCATCGATGACGGCGCGACGGTTGCCGAAGTCGCCGCCCGCTTCGGCGTCGCCGAGAGCCTGATCGCCAAGCGCATGAAGCTCGGGAAGCTCTCTCCCGTTATCCTCGATGCGTACCGCCGCGACGAAATCGGCCTCGACGAGGCGCAGGCCTTCGCTGTGTCCGACGATCACGACGCTCAGGAGCGCGTCTTCGCCAACCTGCCCGACTGGAACCGTCAGGCACACACCATCCGCCGCCTTCTGACCGAGCAGGAGGTGTCGACCGACGACAGGCGCGTCCGCTTCGTAAGCGTCGACGCATACCGTGCGGCAGGAGGGACTATCCGTCAGGACCTCTTCTGCGAGGACGGCACCGGCTACATCGAGGATGTCGCTCTCCTCGACCGGCTCGTGAACGACAAGCTCAAGGCTTCCGCCGCCGACGTGTCGTCCGAGGGCTGGCTCTGGACCGAAATCGCCACCGAGCTCGACCATCAGGCACTCGCGCAGTTCTCGCGGGGCTATCCGGAGCAGGCTGACCTCTCCGATGACGACCAGGCGCGGCTCGACGCCCTCTCCGAGGAATACGACAGCCTCGTCGACGACGATGATGCCAACGCCGACCGCCTGGCCGAGATCGACGAGCAGATCACTGCCCTTCAGGCCATGACCACAACCTGGCCTGCCGGGACGCTCGCCATCGCGGGTGCCATCGTATCGCTCGGCTACAACGGCGAGCTGCGCATCGAGCGCGGTCTCGTCCGCAAGCAGGACATCCCTGCTGATACCGAAGCCGGCGAGGCTCACGTCGTCGGTGAGCAAGCTTCCAAGCCGTCCGGATTTTCCGACCGACTCGTCGAGGACCTGACTGCCGAGAAGTCGGCCGCCATCGGTGCGGCTCTCGCGGGCAATCCGGACGTCGCGCTTGCAGCCGTCGTGCACACGCTCCTTCTCGACCTCGCCTACCCGGGCTCAACCGAGCAGACCTGCCTCAGGCTCCGGGTGTCGCCGCCGATGCTGAAAGCCTCGATTGCGAAGCCTGACTCGAGCAAGGGCTTGGCCGCTCTCGCAGCCGCGAAGGACCGTCTCGGCGACCACCTCCCCGGAAATCCGCATGACCTCTGGTCCTGGTGCCTCGCGCGTTCGACCACGGAACTGCTCGACCTGCTCGCTTTCGCCGCGGGCTCGGCCGTCGATACCGTGAAGCGCAAGGTAGACCGTGCCGGGTCGTCACGCCTCACGCACGGCAACAGGCTGGCCGAAGCCATGAAGCTCGACATGACCGCGTGTTACACGGCGACCGCCGCCGGCTACTTCACCCGCGTCTCCCGTGCTGAAATCCTCGCCGCCATCGACGAGGCCAAGGGCGGACATGGCCCTGCGCTCGACAAGCTCAAGAAGTCCGAGCTGGCCGTCCGTGCCGAGCATCTTCTCGCCGGAACCGGCTGGATTCCGGAGCCGCTCCGCATCGCGCCGGTAGATGTTACGGCCGATACTGACGACCATACCGGATAGTCTTCTTCCGGCTGCGCTCCGGCGCAGCCGGAATACCTCCGACCGTCCCCTCGGCGCCTTCTCCGGTTGCCTCCCTCGATAATGCCGCGACCTTGCCGGACGGTGCCTCGCGGTCAAGGTCCGGCCCGCTCCATTCGACTTCGCCTCCCGTGTTGTCCCGTGACCGCGGCGGCGATCCCGCCCGGCCTTTCGGTGCGCGTCCTCCGGGACGCAACACAACGAAAGGAAAGACCAATGGGACTCGATATGTACGCATTCACCCGCTCGGGCGCGCTGCCCGACGCGCCTGCTATCGCCCCTCGACCGATACGATCCACATGCCGGACGAGAGCCTCTTCTGCGGCACCGACACCATGACCCGCTCTGAGAGCTACTTCGCCGTGCTCGGACATGAATCCATTCATTGGAGCGGCTCAGAGAAGCGCCTCAACCGCGAGTACGGCAAGCGCTTCGGTGATGCCGCCTATGCCGCCGAGGAGCTTGTCGCCGAGATCATCGCTGCCACACTCTGCGCCGAGCTTGGCATCACGCAGGATGTGCGGCCCGATCATGCGCAGTACCTGGCGCAGTGGCTGCAGTTGATGAAGTCGGACAGCAGGGCGATCTTCACCGCCGCCGCCAAGGCCGGACAGGCGGTCGACTATCTCAGGAGCCTGCAGCTCCCAGATCCGGAACCACCATGGCCCAATGCCGCCCCGACTCCTGCATCACCAGCCACTACCGGCCCCTCTGGGCCAAGGCCATCGCTGACGGCGAGAAGCTGCTCAGGACCAAGCGGCTGTCGCCGCTGCAGCGGGAAGCGATCGAGGCGGAGCGAGGTATCGCAAAGCGATCCGGGGGTTCTGAGGGCCGCGACCTCATCCAGCGCAGGGAGGTCGCAGCTTGACTCCGGTCAATGCATCCATCAAGCTATGAAAGCTATAGATTGTTAAACTGCCGCGTTGTCTGGAGGTTGACCATGCGCAACACACATAAATTGCTCCTTGGGAGCATCCTTGTTTCGGCCGCGCTCCTTGCCGGGCCCATCAGTGCACAGACTCAGCAGATGCAGCATGGGCCGGGCGTGATGGGTTCAGGCATGCCCATGGGCGGCATGATGGGGTGCCCCATGATGGGCGGCCACGGCATGACGATGGGTCAGATGCGCATGGGCGGCGGCATGGGTCCTGGCATGATGACCGGCCCGGCGATCGAGGGCCGTCTCGCCTATCTCAAGGCCGAGCTCGGCATCACCGAGGCGCAGACGGCGGCCTGGAACGGCTACGTCACGGCAGTCAAGGCGCGCCAGTCGGCCATGCAGAGCACGCACCAGGGGATGATGCAGGCGTGGCAATCAGGCACCGCGGTTGCTCGGCTCGACGCTCATACCAAGGCGATGGAGAGCATGGTTGAGGCCCTCAAAGCCCTGAGACCGGTGACCGACGCGCTCTATGCCGTGCTGACCACGGATCAGAAGGCGAAGGCAGATCAGCTGCTCGGCATGGGATGCTGCATGATGTGAGGGCCACGATGCTCCGCAGCTTCACCTTGGCTTTGGCGCTTGTCCCGGTCCTCGCAGGGCCGGGCTGGGCGCAGACCAATCCTCAAGGCTGGCCAATGCATGAATGGATGTGGTGGTGGGGCCCGTGGCACATGCTGATGCCCCTGCTGTTCCTTGGCCTCATCGTGGCCGGGGTCATTTTCCTCGTCCGCAAGCTGTGGCCGGATGAGCCGCGGCACTCTGGCGGCAGCCGGGCCCTCGACCTAATCGACGAGCGCTATGCCAAGGGCGAGATCGATCGCGAGGAGTATCAGCGGCGCAGACAGGACATTCTTGGCAGGTGACGTCATGAGCTTCTATATTGCCAAGACCATCCAGGCGCCGTTCGATGCTGCGATCGACAAGGTGACGGCAGCGCTCAAGGAGGAAGGGTTCGGAGTTCTGACCGATATCGACGTCCGCGCGACGCTCAAGACCAAGCTCGGCGTGGACTGGCGCCCCTATCGCATCCTCGGTGCGTGCAATCCGCCGCTCGCGCACCGCGCGCTACAAGCCGAGGATAAGATCGGCACCATGCTGCCCTGCAATGTCATCGTGCAGGATCTCGGCGGCGGCAGTGTCGAGGTTGCCGCCATCGACCCGTCCGCATCGATGGAGCGCGTCGGAAAGCCTGAACTCACCGAGCTGGCAGCGACCGTCCGCGCCAAGCTCGAAGCGGTGTTCGCGAGACTCTGACTGTGCTGTTTGCATTGCGAATAACCTCGACCGAGGCACTTGCAATGGAGGTGTTGAAGTCTTGCGCCTTCATTGAATGCAAGCCGTGCTGCTTCGTCGGTCCGGTGCATTCGATATCAAGCGGGCCGGTCAAGCTGCCGAGTGCGAGAAGGACGCGACGCAGCACGTCGGTCTCCGCGCCCGGCATTCCTTCCTCGAGCGCTACAGCCTCCTCAGAGGCATGTACCCCCACCGCAGCAGAGCCTCGATCATTTGATCAGTGGCTCGCTCCAATTGTGGCCATTCGCTTCCGAAAGATCTTCGCACCGAGGATCACGCCAAGGATCTATGAGGCGAGAGGTAGAGCACGTCGACTAAAGAGTAAATCTCAGTGCGCGCGGTCACCGCTTGGATGATCGTGATTTCTGGGGCGCCGCGACGGCCGACGATTGAGGTTCCTTCAAATCCACGACCGGGCTGGTGCGCTGCGAGATGAGCAGCTTCTTTTCTTCGTATTCGGCTTTCTCGATCTCGCCGCGTGCGAATCGGACATCGAGGATGTCCAGGGCAGAGCTTGAGTCCTCCTTTGCAATAGTGCCTTGCCTCCCGCATCCGCATGAGCGGCCTTCGAGATTGCAGGAAGGACCTACTTCGCTCTCGGGGTGCTGTCTACCGGGTTTCATGAGACGAGCCTTTTCACGACATGGGACATCTTGAGACCTCCGCTCGCGGCGGTATCCCTGACTTGGACAAACCGAATACGCACCGATTCACGGCGCCGCGTTGATGCAAGTCAAGGGTCTTGCGCACCCTGTTCTTGTCCGCCCGGCCTATTCTCCTGCTCGCGGGCCTTGGCAGCGGGCGACCGTCGGGATGACAATCGCTCTCCGATACGCAGGAACCTTTCGCTCACAAGGATGAGGGCTGCGATGAACGCGCTGGCAATGCCGATAAGGTACATGCCCGCTCCGATCGCAAGACCGACGGCGCCGACGCCCCACAGCCCGGCGGCCGTCGTCAGTCCTCTGATGCGGTCATCGGCATCCCTCAGGATCATTCCCGCTCCGAGGAAGCCGAGACCGCTCACGACGCCGGCTGCGACCCGCGAGGGATCTGCACCAGGAAATGCCTCGAGAGAAAGAAGTGCAAACGTGGCGCTGCCCAGTGCGACCAAGGCGTGAGTGCGCTCACCCGCCGCTTGTCCAGCGGCCTCGCGTTCCAGACCGACGAGGAACCCAATCACCGCAGCGAGCAGCAAGCGTGCGACGGGTTCGAACTCGGTGGTGCCCATGGTTGTGTTCCTTGATCATTTACGGCGAGTAGGCTCACCCTTGGTCAGCGCGTGCTGGTTGTCGACACTCAGTATGACCTGTTCACTGTTGCGAGAATCTTCTTGAACCTACAGTTACTATAGGTCGTAGCATGGCCCAACATTAGCGCCAACTCCACAAGGAGCCGTTCATGCCTCGCCTCGTCGAGCATAGCTTCCGCGTCAAGGGAATGGATTGCACATCTACTGGCCGGCACATCGGACATTAAAGTCGATGTCCAGAGCCAGACGATGACTGTGCGCCTCGAACCGGGCGTCGTGAGCTCTGATTCAGTCGCGCGGGCGGTCGAGGGCATCGGCTATGCCGTCCAGCGCGGATGACATCGGCATTGCCTTCGAGGCGACCAAGCAAGTTCCGACCGTCGTCGTTTGCGGTCAACGATGTGTCGTCAACCCGGTTTGGCGCGACCCGCTCAAGGCCGTGCTCGCTGCCGGCCGTCCTGCTCGCCCTATGAGCGTGATCGCACTACCCAAGCGACCGGGAATGCGGAGGTACGGCCATCATACCTGGGGCGAATCTTGCCCGGCCGCAAACAGAGGACGCCGCAGCCAGTTTCGCACTGAGCGCGGTTGCACGAAGGGTTTGGGTCTGTCGACCACGGCTGCGCGACAGGCGATCAGCGCGGCAACCAACAACGAAACGAGAATTCAATGAATTCGTACCGTGTCTTCTCACAGCGAGCATTTGTTCTGCTCTTGGTTCTCGGATTGGGGGCCGCGGGCGGGCTTTTTTGGAATTTTCCGGGCTCGCGACCGCGAGATGTCGGTTCGATTGGATCTCAGCGAGCGACCGAGTTCGAGCATCGGGTGCGCGCCTATTTGCTCGAGCATCCCGAGATCCTGGTCGAGGCTTTGCAGCGCTACGAGACGCGCCAGCAGGCCATCGCTGACCGCGAAGCCTCAGTGGCTATCGATGCCAATGCCGATGCGCTGTTGCGCGATCCGGACAGCCCGGTCGGCGGCAATGCCAAAGGCGATGTCTCGATGGTTCAGTTCTTCGATTACAATTGTCGATTTTGTCGGCAAGTTGCGCCACACGTCACTACTGCCGGAACGACAGACCCAGAACTGCGCGTGGTCTACAAGGAGCTGCCGATCCTTGGGCCTGCTTCGCTGTTTGCCGCGCAGGCGGCTCTGGCGGCCAATCGGCAGGGCAAGTATATCCAACTTCACAATGCTTTGATGGTCGGTACCGAGCCCCACACGGAGAGCACCGTTCTGGAGGCGGCCGGACGGGTTGGCCTCGACATTGACCGCCTCAAGCGGGACATGCGCGAGCCAACCGTGCAGACAGCACTCACACGCAACCTCGCGCTGGCGCAAGCATTGCGGATCAGCGGGACGCCCGCTTTCGTGATCGGGACACATATTGAGCGCGGGGCTGCCGATCCGCCGACTTTGCGTCGGTTGGTCGAGGCCGCTCGGCAGAAGAAATAGTCGCGCTGCCATCGGTTTCGCTTGCTGTCCGGCGCGCTGCGGTAGAGTCGCTCAGTGCCTCGATGATGCGGCATTCCGCCATCCGTCCGCCGCCGCATGACTCGATCAAATGCTTGAGCGCCCGCTCGAGCGCGCGGAGCCTGGCCAGGCGCTCCCTGACGACCTCCAGGTTTTCTTGCGCGATCCCGATCACCTCCGCGCACGGTCGATCCGGCTTGGCCGCGAGATCGAGTAGCGTCGTGATCGTCTCGATCGTGAAGCCGAGATCACGGGCATTTCGGATGAACGCCAGTCGGCGCATATGCTCCGTGGTGTAGCGCCGCTGGTTGCCCTCGGAGCGCGCGGGGCGCGGCATCAGCCCCACCTGCTCGTAGTAGCGGATGGTCTGCACGTTAGTGCCGGTCTTCTCGGCGAGATTGCCGATGCTCAGCTCTTGCATGGTCATCGATGTAAGATTTCCCTTGAACCTATAGTGGCCATAGGTAGTAGCATGGCCCAACATTAGCGCCAACTCCACAAGGAGCCGTTCATGCCTCGCCTCGTCGAGCATAGCTTCCGCGTCAAGGGAATGGATTGCACATCT
>LNEM01000007.1 GCA_001464955.1 Rhizobiales bacterium Ga0077537
AAAACTGGCCGGCACATCGGACATTAAAGTCGATGTCCAGAGCCAGACGATGACTGTGCGCCTCGAACCGGGCGTCGTGAGCTCTGATTCAGTCGCGCAGGCGGTGGAGAGCATCGGCTATGCCGTCGAGCGAGGATGACGCGTCGACGATGTACAGCGGTTGGGTGTGGCGGAGGGCACGGATTGCCCTTCTTTGCCGTCAAGGCTGATGCCTGGTGGCCCGCTTGCGTGTTGATCCGACATCCCGGTCAACTTCGGAGTGCGGGTGGCATTCCGTAAGGTCGGGAAATTAGGCCGGTTTGGCCGCAACCGTGGCTGATCTTCACTACGCCGTCGAGGGTCTTGCCCGGGGAGCTGATGCACGGGCGGAGGGGCCGTTGCTGCTTGGCTCGACTCTGGCCCCCCGGCACCAGCCACACTCGCTTTGTCAGGAAGACCCCGCTGCGGCATGACACACACCAGCTCACCTTGTCGCCCAAGCGGGCTGCGCGGCGCATTAATCATGGCCGCCGCTGCCGTGCTCGCTGGATGTTCGTCGCAGCTCTCGCTTCCTGCACACCTCCTTCAGCTACCTAAGGATGCTCTCGATGATCTTGCCAGCCGTCGCTTGCGGCTGGACCAGCCAATCTTCATCCGCATCTTCAAGGAGGACTCCGAGCTCGAGGTCTGGAAGCGGCACGACGACGGCCGCTACCAGCATTTTCGGACCTATCCGATCTGCACCTGGTCTGGAGATCTCGGCCCCAAGACCGTCGAAGGCGACAAGCAGTCGCCCGAGGGGTTCTACGTCGTCACGCCGCAGCAGATGAATCCGCACTCGAATTTCCACCTGTCCTTCAATCTCGGTTTCCCCAACGAGTTCGATCGCAGCCATGGCCGAACCGGCACCGCGCTGATGGTTCATGGCAAGTGCTCGTCGGCCGGATGCTATGCGATCACCGACCCCTATGTGGAGGAGGTGTATGCCCTGGCGCGCGAGGCCTTCATTGGCGGCCAGGACAGCATTCCCGTGCACATCTTTCCGTTCCGCATGACGCCATACAATCTCGCGCGCAATGCATCGTCCGAGCACCAACCCTTCTGGCGTATGCTCAAAGATGGCTACGACGCGTTCGAGAGTACGCGGCAAGTCCCCACTGTAGTGGTGTGCGGCCGACGGTACGTCACCAACCCCGTTTGGCGCAGCCCGCTCACCGGGCGACTGGATGCCAACCGAGCGTGCCCACACTATGAGCGTGATCAAGTCGTTCTGGTTGCCGGCAACGCCGTGACGCAACCATCGCCACCGGGCCGCGTCTTGCCGGGCCGAAGACTGCGGGCGCCACATCTAACTTCGCCTTGAGTTGCCAAAACAGACGCGCCGAGGACTGTGATGGAAGTCTCACTGTTTGGCCTTGCCACTGCGACAGCAGCCGGCGCGATCTCGTTTCTGTCGCCGTGTGTCCTGCCTCTCGTGCCGGGGTATCTCTCGTTCGTCTCCGGCGACGCCGGTTGTTCGCCCCGCGCTAGCAACCGATGGCGGGTGCTCACGCTTGCCGCGAGCTTCGTGACAGGTTTCACAACTGTGTTCGTGCTCCTGGGATTGGGCTCCCAGGCCCTGGGCGGCTGGCTGCAGCACTATCGCGAGGAAGCAAACCTCGTCGGCGGGGCCCTCGTCATCGCCTTTGGGCTATCAACGATGGGGCTTCTGCGGTTGTCATGGCTGCTTGGCACTTATCGCTGGCGCGGCCCGGATATCGTGCGATCGCCCGGAGGAGCCTATACGCTTGGTCTGGCCTTCGCGTTTGGCTGGACACCATGCATCGGGCCCGTGCTGGGCTCCATCCTGGTTGTGTCGGTCAGCTCCGCCGCCTCGGGCGCGATCCTACTCGGGGCTTATGGCTTGGGACTTGGCATCCCGTTCTTGCTCACAGCCATGTTCTTTGGCGCGGGAGCCGCAAGCCTGGGAAGGTTGCGCCAGATGGGACGTGTGTTGAACCTCCTCGCTGGGGTCATCCTGGTCGCGATGGGCATACTCATGATATCCGGACAGATCCATTTGATCGCGGGTTACCTGCTCGAGACCTTTCCGATTCTGGGACGCTTGGGGTGATGGGTGAGACCCCGTATCAGGCGAGCCTGTATGGCAGCATGCCGGCGAAGGGGCATCAACCGTCAATGGACGCGCAGTTCACGATCGCGTCTTTTCGATCTCTGGTTTGGAGATCCCCCTTGAACCTATAGTTCCTATAGGTTCTATACTGGTGTAGTGCGTGATGAAAAGCAGCCAAGAACACCCCGCCAGGAGATCAACATGCCAACACCTCTAGAGCATCGTTATCAGGTGCGCGGTATGGACTGTCCGTCCTGTGCTGCGAAGGTCGAGACCGCCGTGGGGCGCTTCAAGGAGGTGTCGGACGTCACGGTCAATTTCGCGACTCAGGTTCTGACCTTTCGTACCCCGGCCGATGGTGCAAATCCTGACGCCGTCGGGGACGCCGTCCGCAAGCTCGGCTATGGGGTCGAGCCGATAGCGCCTAGGCCGATATCCCGCGCCGACGAGAGGTTCCGTGTCGAGGGTATGGACTGCCCGTCTTGCGCCGCGAAGATCGAGACCGCTGTCCGGCAGTTGCCAGGCACATCTGACATCGCCGTCAATTTCGCGACACAGATCCTGAGTGTTCGCCTGGATGCGGCCACCACCCCCCCGGGTACGGTCATCCAGACGGTGACGAAGCTCGGCTATCGCACCCAGCACATCGAATCCCTCGACAGTCGTGAGCAGGCCGGATCGCGTGCGGGAGCAATGCCGGCAGCTGGCGAGGATCAGCAGCCATGGTGGAGCACACCGAAGGCTCGGCTCATGGGATTGCTCCTCGTGTCGGCGGCGGTTGGCCTCGTTGCGTGGCTGAGCGGAGTTGCAACCGAGCAGCTTGCCTTCCTGCCGACGGCACTCATCGGTCTCGCCTACTTCGGCCGCCGCGCCATCGCCGGTGCACGAGCAGGCACGCCGTTCAGCATCGAGACGCTGGTCTCGCTCGCTACGGCCGGCGCCGTCGTGATCGGTGCCAGCTCTGAAGCCGCGCTCGTCAACGTTCTGTTCCTTCTGGGCGAGCTGCTGGAAGGCCTTGCCGCCCGCCGCGCGCGCGATGGCATCCGGGCGCTTGGCAAACTGATCCCGCGCACCGCATTGCTGATCGACGGCGATGCGACGCGGGCTGTCGAGATCGACACGCTGAGCATTGGTCAGGTCGTGCTTGTGCGTCCCGGTGACCGTATGCCCGTCGACGGCACCATCATCAGCGGCTCGTCCGATGTCGACGAGGCGGCTGTAACGGGTGAATCGATCCCGGTGCCGAAGAGCCCCGGCAGCAGTGTCGTTGCCGGCAGCGTCAATACAACGGGCGCTCTCAAGATTCAGGTCACCCGGCGGGTCGAGGACAATACGATCAACCGCATAATCCACATGGTCGAGGAGGCGCAGGCGACCAAGGCCCCGACAGCTCGACTGATTGACCGCTTCAGTAGGTATTACACACCGATAGCCATCCTGACGGCCGCACTGACCATGCTTTTGCCTCCAATCGCGTTCGGTGCCGACTGGTCGACCTGGGTCTATCGCGGTCTTGGATTGCTGCTGGTGGCTTGCCCCTGCGCGCTCGTGCTCTCAACACCTGCCGCCATCGCGTCGGCGCTTGCGGCCGGTGCGCGCTTGGGGCTGCTGATCAAGGGCGGCGCGGCACTGGAAGCGATTGGCAGCGCTCGCACGGTCGCGTTCGATAAGACTGGCACGCTAACAATGGGTAAGCCGATCGTCACAGATATTCTGCCGATCGATGGGACCGCTGACGCGCTCTTGGGGCTTGCCGCGGCCGTGGAGCAGGGCTCAAGTCATCCCATCGCCCGCGCGATTACCGATCGGGCCGCTGCTCAAAACGTCAGCGTACCGTCTTCGACGGAGCAACGGGCGGTACCCGGAAAGTCGGTCGAAGGCGTGGTCGCGGGCGCGCGAATCGAAATTCTCTCGCCCCGCCATGCAGCCGGCCTCGGCTACGTGCCCGACACCCACCCGACCATCACCGTGCTCGAAGAGAGCGGTAAGACCGTGGTCATCGTCGCTAAGGACAAGGCGCCGATCGGCTTCATTGCCGTGCGTGACGAGCCTCGGCCAGATGCGGCGGGAGCCGTCGCGCGTGTTCGGCTGCTCGGCATTACGCCGATCATGTTGTCCGGTGACAACCAGAGAACCGCAGCGGCTGTCGGCAAGGCTTTGGGCTTGGAAGCTCGAGCCGAATTGTTGCCGGACGACAAGCTGAAGGAGATCGCGCGCCTCAAGAGACAAGGCACCGTGGTCATGGTTGGTGACGGCATCAACGACGCGCCGGCCTTGGCCGCTGCCGACGTCGGCATCGCCATGGGCGGCGGTACCGATGTGGCGCTGGAAACCGCAGATGCGGCGCTGCTGCACGAGCGCGTTGCCGGCGTGGCCGACATGATCGAGCTGTCCCAACGCACCCGGCGCAACATCATGCAGAACGTCGTCATCGCACTGGGGCTCAAGGCGATCTTTCTCGTGACGACTATCACCGGCACGACGGGTCTGTGGCTCGCTATTATGGCGGATACGGGCGCGACCATCCTAGTAACCCTCAATGCCCTACGGCTGCTGCGTTTCACAGGCCGCGAGTCCGATCGCTCCGGTCGGGACCACAGCAGAAGCCTCCGCTCGGCGGAGGTCCGCGCATGAACAGCTCGATAAAGCTCCGGCAATCGTCGCCGGTCACCTTCGGACTTGTCGTTGTAACAGTTGCAATGTTGGATCTGTGGTCGAAGTCGGCGATGATCGCATGGCTCGCGCCGACCCGTAGCACGATCGAGGTGACGCCGTTCTTCAACCTGCGCCTCGGCTACAACCCTGGCGTCAGCTTTGGTCTCTTTCCGGCAGAGAGTGACCTTTCGCGAGCGCTGCTGATCGGCTTCGCGCTATTGGCAACCGTCCTTGTCGTCTGGCTCGGATTGCGATCGCGGGTCTGGATCGAGCGTCTCGGCTTTGCGCTGATTGCTGGCGGCGCCATCGGCAATGTCTTTGACAGGAGCGCAGACGGGTTCGTCACCGACTTTCTCGATTTCCATGTCTTCGGCTGGCATTGGCCGACATTCAATCTGGCCGATGTGGCGATCACCTGCGGTGTAACAGCCATTCTAGTCGCGAGTCTGTTCCCAGATAGTTCCACCCAGCCCGTTGAGGATCAATCGCGATGACAACAACGACAACAACTACGCGTCGGCCGCATGGAATTGCTGCCACGGCAGGAATGAAGCGCATCGTGCACTTGCTGGTGCTGTTCGCTGCCCTTCTTCCGGCAGCTGCGATGGCGGCTTCGGTCGAGATGATGACCACATCGGGCTGCTCATGCTGTCATGCCTGGGCTCGGCATCTGCGCGCCGCTGGTTTCGAGGTGACGGTCAAAGACCTGGCAATGGGCCAACTGATGCGTGCCAAGCTGGATGCCGGGGTACCCGCCACGTTGGCGGCCTGCCATACCGCGCGCATTGGAGAGTACATTGTCGAAGGCCATGTCCCCGTTCGCGAGATCGAGCGGCTGCTTGCCGAGAAACCCGATGCGATCGGCTTGGTGGTGCCCGGCATGCCGATCGGATCGCCCGGTATGGAGTCCGGCGATCGTCGCGAAACTTATGAGGTGCTGCTGCTCAAGCGGGATGGCAAGACGGAGGTATTTGCACGCTACGAGTAGTTTTGCGTATTCGTTCGCTACAGGACCACTTTTCACTATTCACCGTCTGACACGCGATTTCAGACTGTCAGGATAAGTCGCCGAACTCGGCAGCGCGTTCTCTGTGCCGAGCTTGGCATAACCGAAGGCGCGCCGCGCGCTGATCATGCGCAGTACCTCTCGCAGTGGCTGACGCTGCTCAAAAACGACAGCCGCGCCATCTTCACCGCCGCCGCAAAGGCGTCCGAGGCCGTCACCTACCTCAAGAAGCTTCAGGCGCCTTCGTAGGCGCCTTTCTTTTTTTGATGCTTGCGAGAGACGCGAGCAGTGCCTCCGAGCACGCTCCAACGACGTTGCTGTGCTTGAAAATCTCTTCGTTCACTTTGCGAATACCGTCGGTCGTCACACCGACCAGCTTCTCCGCCCCGGCCTGTCCCCACGGCGAGACCGCTACGTCGCTTGCAATTGGCAGCCACAGCTCTGTCGTCGGTTGTTGGAGATGCCCACCTGGTCCCATACGCGAAAGCGGATGGTCGCCAATGATAAAGCTCTTGTTCGGTTGTAGAATGACCGCGATGGCGATGCCCCGCTGCGCCAGGACCTCGATCACTTCCTCACTCCCCTTTCCCCGGGCCGTCACGCTCGCATGCTGGATGATGCGCTCGATGGTTTCCGGCGACATCAGGTCCCTGCGCTCTTCAGGCGTGAGCGGCCGAACCTCTTTCTGGAACCACTCGATGTGGCTCTCGTAGTTAGCCCGAAAGTCCTTCACGAGCCCAAGTCGCTCGAACACGTCAGGAGCGCGCTTCTGCTGGTGGTACGCGAAATTGTCCCACGTGTTGCGCTCATCCTCAGTCAAGGCAGGCTTCTGCCTCCGGCGCGCACTCTCGACGATCTTATCGATGATCGGCGCGACCTCGCCTTCCAGCTCTGCGTACCATTGCTCAAGACCGGCATCGCGCGTGCCATCCTTGTTCTCAATGGTATTCAGATCCTTCTTGACGAAGGCATTCACAGGGTTGGTTGCGTAGATCCCTGCCTCTGGACGCCGCTTGTCGTAGAGGTACAGCTTGCCCTGCGGCGACGTAAATCGCCGCTGCAGCATCATCGGTACGAAATGGTGCCGTCGCGGTGCCGACATATCCCCTCAGGTAGCAGACGCACTCACCCCTGCTGTGGGACATAGCCGCGTTTCGTGCGCGTGGCCAACTCCCGTCGTAGCCTCGCTTCAGCTTCTCCCAATCCGTTGAACACATGCCCGCGCGACTGGCCCCGTCGACCGATGCGTCCCCACTCACGCACCATCACCCATTCGCCGAACAGCGTCTCGACCACGGACAGCCGGTAGTACCGCGCCATGTTCTTGGCACAGTCGATGCGTTCGAGGTAGGTCTCTCTGGTCGTCACATGGGAATCGTAGCTGACCCGGAATCAAGGGTTCAAGAGCTAATTTTCGGCCCGGCCACCTTCTGACAATTCCAACTGCCGCCATGCAGACATGACGGCATGTCGTCCAGTTGAGGTGGCCCCTGCCCGCCTTCTCTCACCCTGCTGTCAGCCTCGTTGCACGGTCCGCCAGCCACCGCCTCCACACCACCTCCCGTTTCCGCGCCCATGCATCCCAGTCAGGCGTTACTGGTGTAACCGCTCCCTGGAAAATGTATCGGGTCAGCACGATCTCAAGCTCCCGCATGTCCGCCTTGAGAGCAGCCGATGCCTTGCTGCTGATGCCGTTGGCCGTGCTAAAGGCGCGGGTCTCAGCTTCTCCCTGAAGGTACGCAAGACTGAACTGCCGCGACTGCTCAGAACGCGACGCCGCGCTATGAGGGTCCATCCGCAATATCTTCGCCTGACAGGCCGCAAGCTCGGCCCGGATGTCACGCAGCTCATGGGCGGCTTCGAGCGCGCCCTTCACGCGCTCCAGGAGCAACGGCGCCGCCGTTTGACCCGCAATCGTTCTTGCCATTGCCTCGATCGGCAACGCTGTACTCGCCGCGGTCGCCGCACCAATTGTGAGCGCCTTTCGTCGCGATACTCGGCTGCTGTCATCGCCACCAGCTTCATCGGCTTCGGTCTCGCGAGCGGCGTTGTTCGACGAACGCGCCCCGTCTGCCGGTTTTAGGGGCTTGCTCATGGTGCCCCCGTTCTTCTCGCTGCGCCGTTCGGTCATGGCCAGCCACTCCTCTCGCGTCACTTCGCATGGCCGGAATCCGTAGAGATCGAATTCGGCAGGCGCATGACCTTGGCAGATAGTGCGTCCCGAACAGTCGCTGTTTTGCCTGATCCGCTTCCCTGCTGCTGGGCTGAAGCCAATCCGTGATCCGTCTGGTCTCTTGCGAATGCTCCGTCCTCAACCGGTGTGAGGAACGAGGAGCACACGCACGTCCACTGTGATGGGTCCTACCTGCGCCCACTCGCTAGCGATCAACAGGCTGCCCGCTCCATTCGCGCCCCGGGGGAAACCCGGGCGCTCCCGTGTGGCCTGTGTGACGCGCTCCCTTGGGCTTCGATCTAGACGAACCCATCGGACGGGCGTGGTGCTCGTCTCACACAAAAAAGACGGAGCAGATTATGAGCAAGAAAACCAATGACACCCCGAACCGGCCAACCCACGCCATCTGGCAGGTGACCGGCGAAGGCGACAAAGCGCGGTGGAACCGCGTCGGGTCCGCCTGGATGCACAAGGATGCCAAGGGCGCCAACCTGAAGTTCGACAGCTTCCCGATGCACGGCCGCGTGGTGGTCCGCGAGGTGAGCGAGCTCGACAACGCCAACGACAGCAACACGAATGCCGGAGGTGCAGAATGAGCGCCCTCTGGAACCCGAATGTCGGGGACGCCCCCGACGCCTTCATGGCCGATCCGATCGGCCGCGCCGAAGACCTCTGGCTTCTGGACGGCGAAACCGCCTTCCGCCGCAGGTCCGGCACCATCGAAACCTTCGACGCCGAGTTCGGCTGCACGGGAGGTCTCTCATGACCTCCCCCAAGCTCAAGAACTTTCACGTCCGGCTCGATACCTGGACGACCCTCGGCCTCAACATCGAGGCCACGAGCGCCCGCGAGGCCAAGCAACGAGCCGAGGCGCTTTATGCCCGCGAAGGCGAACTGGCCTTCGACATCGTGACCGCCGGCAGCGAACCGCTCGTTGCCATCCCGGTCTCGCGCCTCAACACAATCCGTGGAGGCCGGTCATGAAACCACTTCAGACAGGTCTCCGCCGCCTCCGCGCCCAGGTGGTCATCACCACCTATCGAGAGTTCTACTACTTCAGTCTCGCCCCGGACGAGGCGCTCATCGATGTTCTCACAGATCTCCGCCACTGGGCGGAGAACTTGGGCATCGACTTCACTCAGGCCCTCGAACACGCGACCTCTCACTTCGAAGCGGAGGCGCAACCATGAGCACCGTCCACGACACCCGCGCCCGCCTCGTGGCCGCGCTGAAGGCCCTCATCCCGCTTGCGCAGCGCGAGGCCGCACATCTTGCCGATACCGACTGCGTCGACGAAGCCGAGGCGGCGCAAGCCGTCATCGACAAAGCACGCCGTCTCATCACCCAAACTCAAGGAGAACAACGATGACCTTCGCCATCCCTGCCTCGTGGAGATTTCCAGCTGAGCCCGCTCGCAACGTCCCTCGACGATTGCCGAACGAGTTCTACCCGACACCGCCGGAAGCAACCCGTGCTCTGCTCTCGGTCGAGGACTTCGACGGCCCTATCTGGGAGCCCGCCTGTGGTGACGGGCGTATCGCCAGGGTCCTCGCCGACCACGGACACGCCGTGATTAGCACGGACCTTCATGCCTATGGCTACGGCGCGTCCGGAGTCGATTTCCTGAAGCAGACCGAAAGCCGTGCCAGACACATCGTGACCAATCCGCCTTACGGCTACGGGCTCGCCGACCGCTTCGTCCGGCGCGCACTGATGCTGACGCAGTACACCGGCGGCAAGGTCGCGATGCTGCTCAACATGGCCTCGCTGTGCACGCCGATGCGCACCGACTGGTGGCGTGAGACGCCGCCGGCACGGCTCTACGCCATCGACGACATCGTCTGCTGGCCGGAGGACCGCTACGGGCCGGCACCCCAGTACTTCACCAAGCACCGCTACGTCTGGGCCGTCTGGGTCCACGGACACAACGGCCCGCCAGCCTTCTGGTGGCTCTCCGGCGCGGAGTTCCGTGCGCCGACCCTGTCTCGTTCCTTCAACCGTTTCACCCCAAGGAGATTTTCATGACCGATACCAACCTCGAACAGCTCATTGCCCTCAAGGTCCCGCACAGCGCCATGTGCGCGGCCATCGTGACCGCCCATCCGAGAGGGGGCGGCTTCGACCGCGCCCGCCTTCTCGCTATCGCCCACCACCATGGCGGCGGACAGTTGCTCGCCGAAGCCCTGGAGCTTCGCCTCGGCCTCATCGGATTGCTCTACCAAGCCGACCCGACCGTCCTGCGGCCCGGTTCCATCCGGACCGAGGACATGGCGCAAGCTCTCGCTGAGCTGCCGCTCTCCGTCCAGGGCGGTGTCATCGATTTCGACGGTGACGCGCTTGCCAACCGACTGCGGATGGCGAGCGAAGCGCACGGCCGGGCATGACCTTACGAACCATTTCGAGAAAGAAGACTTACGATGACCAATTCCACACACGACACTATGCGCTCCAGCATCGCCCTCATGGAGGAGCGCTTGCTGCGCGCCTCCACACTGGCGAATATGGCGCACGAGGCCATGAAACGCGGCGAGCAGAATCTCGCCATCGGCACGCTCCTGCCGGTGGAGCGGGATTTCGCGGACCTCGACGCGCTGTTCAGAACAATCCTGCTGCTGCACAGATCCCAGCCTGACGCCAGAGTGTGAAGCGCGCGAGGGCGCAGCCGGCATGCTGCGCCCTTACCGCTTCCGCAAAAGTTGAAGTAGTCCGTATACATCTGTTATGTCTCGTGCAGATGACCACGGAGACACCAACTGACTACCAGAAGGCAGAAGCGCTTTTGAAACGCGCCTTCGCCCGTGCCTGCCGGCGTTACAAGCTCGACCCGCAGCAAGCGGCCGCGTTGGCACAAAGCCTCTCGGCTTCGGATGCCCCGGCGCCGTTGCCAACTTTACCCGATACCGCGCCGGAGCTTTGGTCGGACCGTGTTCCTGGCCGCGAAAACCCGGCGCAATTCACCCGCCGCGTCTATGCCCCGTGGATAGGCCTTGGGTTTGATCGAAGGAATCTCTTCAAGCTCGACTCGGTACTCTACAATCGTCTTTCCGTCTGGGAGATGCGCCACCCGCAGGATCGCATCGCGGAATTGCCGACTCTGCAGGAGACGATCGACGCGCGCATCGACGAAATGTTGCAGTTCTATCCACTGAGCACGCTTCAGGTCGTGAGCAGCAATATTGCCAAACGCATTCGGGCGGGCCGCTTGATGCCCGACTGACCGGCCTTTCCCGTCAGTCGGGTCATAGCATCGCTCTCATGGAGGTACGACGCTCAGTCCACGATGCGGCGCCGGTTGCTGCCCTCACGGCGCTGACCCGGACTTGCGGTCAGGTCGTCGTGCAATTCCTTGACGCCCGACATCAACACCACCGCGAGGAGATGCGCCTGCTCCGGCGTCAGCCACTCCGCAAGCTGGTTCATCGCACCGGACGAATAGAAAGCGACGACGCCGTGCGTGTAGGTGGTCGTCGCCGCCGGACCGGGCTTGACCAGGTGCCGCGCCTCGATCGACTGGATGCCGGTGTGCGGATGGCGGCTCTCGCCGTTCGGCAGCCGCCCCGCCGAGAGACCGAGCGGCGCACGCATCTTCCCGTCTCGCGTAAACACGAGCACGCGCTCACGGCCCGACATGCGCGGCAGGCGCCGCCACAGCAGAATGGCGAGCGCCATCGACGCGATCATGATGACCCCGCCCGCGACCGCGAAGCCCGCCATCTGGAACGCGACCGCCGGGAGCATCGAGAGGCCGAACGCGATGGGCCCGAAGTAGAACAGGTTGTCGCCCAGACCCTCGATGGCCCATTCGGTGATTTCCCTGGCCTCGGTCCACCGGACCTTCACCCACTGGATTTCACCGGAGGGATTGCGGCGGACCTCCGGCTCGCAGATGAATTCCATGGCTCAGCTCCTCTCGAAGGGCAGGCGCTGCATGTAGATGGGCGGCCGTCCCGGGACGATGACGAGTTGCCGTCCCGTCTCGCGCGCGAATTGCTGCGTCACCTCGTTGCCGTCGAGCAGCCGCACGCTGCGGATATTCTCGCGGCGGCCGAGATCGCCCTGCGACATCGCCTGGCCCGACACCCGGATCTGCTGGCGCTCCATCACCTGCGTCATGCCGAGCAGCTTTGAGAGATGCTCGGTCGTCGTAATGTCGGCGTTTCCGAACGCCTGGATGATGCCGGCATTGCCGAGAAAGGTCTCCCAGGACATCGGGTAGTGCGTCTTGAGCTGCGTGAGGTCCTGGATGACCGCCCACAGCTTCACGCCGAACCCGGCCATGAGACCGGCCGCCGTCTCGATGGGCCGCATGTGGCCGAGGACCGGAAACTCTTCCAGCACGAACCACACGGGGTGTCGTCCCCTGGGGATCGGCCGCCGCTCCATCGCGACGAGCGCCTGCTGCACCACAAGCCGGAGCCACCGGTAGTGCGTGCCGATGCGCAATCCCGGCAGCACCAGGTAAATGCTGGTCTTGCCGTCGGCGAGGTCGGTAAGCGCGAAGTCGGACGTCTCCGTGATGCGGACGACATCGTCGAGCGGCGCGGTCTGCTCCTGCGCGGTCGAGAGGATGCCCTGAAGCTCGCGCCCTCCCGATTCCTTCTTCCCCAGGAACGCCGCCCCGATATTGGCAACGACGCCGTCAAAGGCCGAAGCGTTCGCCATGTCCGCGAACAGCCGGTCGAGCTCAGCCGGGGTCGCATTGAGAAGGCGGCGGAGTTCCCGCAGCGTCGCCTTCTTGGGCTCCTTGTCGAGGAGATGCAGCGCAATGCCCCGGCACAGGTTCTTGGCGCTGTCCGTCCAGTGCGGGTCCTTGGGATTGCCGATGATGAGGGCATCGGCGAGCTGCGCCGCGTCCGCCGCGACATGCTCCGGTCGTCCCATGCCGAGTTCCCGGAACGGGTTGTGACTGGTCGTCCTGAAGCCGCTTTCCCCGAACGGGTCGAGGACGAAGACACGCTGCCCCATGGCGGCCCGGCGCTGCGCCGTCGCACGCGCAAGCTCGCCCTTGGGGTCGAGCACCACGACCGAGCCCGGATACCGGAGAAGATTGGGAATGAGCACGGTCGAGGATTTGCCCGCCCGTGTCCCGGCAACAGTCACCACATGGCGGTCATCATCCCGGCCCAGAAGCCGGTTCTCCCATTGGCCGAGCAGCACCTTGCCCGGAGACCAGTTCCACGTCTCGCCCAGTTGCCACGGGTGAGCCCAGGTCTGAGAGGGCGCCGTCTCGACCCGTCCCTCGACACCGGCCCCGCGCGGCGGAAACTCTGCAAGCTCCATGTCCGCTTCTCCCGGAAATCACTGCTGCGTCGCTCGCAGCGAATTCCGGATATGAGAAGCCTCAGGCGCTTGTAAACGAACCGCCATGTGAGGCGAGGTTCAGGCAGGTGCTTCGATGTTACGCCATGAGCGCGCGATCATTTTTCGATTGTCCGGCATTTTGCCCGCGACCTGTTGCACACATGTCATTCCGCTTTCTTTGACATGTCCGCGCCAAGCACACGGCTCGACCAATTGATGAGGACCTAACCGAACCCGGTCGCCGGTTCAACGCGGCTCGCTTCCTCCGCTTCGCGTCGTGCAGCTCCGCCCCCACTGCGTGGGCGCTTCGCGGCGTTTGATCCGGCGACCGGGCTCGGTTTTTACGGTCTCATCGGTCGAGCGCGGTGCTCGGCCTCAGAACAAAGAACCGGAGTATTCCATGAGCAACCACTTCAACGCCAAAGCCCTCGAATCCATCGACACCCTCACGAGCGCCCTCCTCGCCGCGCACGAGGAGCTGCCCCCGTCCATCGTCCAGTGCGGCCACGTCATCCACCGTGCCGTCGATGACTTCGCCGAAGCCTGCTACCTCTACAGACACGGCGGCATCGAGCTCGCGGAAGACGAGTTCCGCCGGTGCAAGCGCAGCCTCAAGACCGCACTCGAACTCCTCATGGCAGCCTCCGTCACCGACGAAGGCACAGCACCCGACATCGACGCGTGGTGTGAGGACGACGACGACAGCATCGACCTTCCGCGCCCACGTCTCCAGCACTACAACGACTGACAGCACCGTCCCGTCATCATCGCAAGCGGCGGCGCCTTCGGGCGTCGTCGCTTTTTTGCGTCTCATTGTCCGAACGGACACACGCCCATGTTCAACGACGACACGTGAAGCTCAGGCATTTGGCTTGAGGTTGCATTTATTGCGCGATGAGTACGAAGCACGGCAAAAAGCAAACACGGGCTGACAAGCCTGAGACTATGGAAACGGGACCGGCGGCTTGAGAGGGGTAGCGAGATGTGGATTTGATTTCGTAATCAAATCCTGTTCTCGCCAGGAAGGTATACACCTTCCCTGGACCCATCCTGCCGGGCCGCTCTCGCGGCTGGGCTGCCGGCATGGCACGGAGGCACCAACGATGGGACGTAAACGATCGCACCGCGACGAGACGCGCACGAAGATCGTCTCGGCACGCCTGACACACGACACCTACGAGCTGATCTCCGAGCACGCCGAGCGGCTAGGGCTCACGCGCGCCGGCTATGTCGAGCACCTGATCGAGAACCGGCCGCTCAGGATCGTGCGCGGCCAGATGGACGAGCTCTCGGTGCCGCTCATCAACGAACTCAAGCGCATCGGCAACAACCTGAACCAGATCGCGCATGCGAGGAACGCCGGCTCGGATATCGACCCGAGCCACTTCCACACCGTGCTCGCCGAGATCATCAGGGTCATCTGCCGCAACGAGATGACGCGGAGACATTATGCGGAGGCCTACACGGAGGTCGTAGGCCAGGACCGCGATGATGATGCACGCGATCCGGCCATGCGCGGCATGCCGCCGCCTGTCACGCCTGCGAACGACAACCGCGACGCGCCGACTGCAGGTCGTTCGGATGTCTTGTCACACGTGTTGAGAGAAGCGCCGCCCGAACGCCGGCCGGCGACGATGGCGGAGTGGATCGAGCAGCAGTTCATTCCGCCGGCATCGCAAGACGCCCCACAGTCTCCCTCGCCGTGGACCTCGACACCTCGCCATCCAAGCTCGGACCCTCGCCATGATTCCGCGCCTCCATCCGCGTGGTCGAAGCTTCTCCGGCGCCTGCACCTACGTGCTTCATGACGTCGAGAAGGCCACGACCAACGACCGCGTCGGCTGGGCCACGACCCTCAATCTCTCGACCCAGGACGTGAAGTGGGCCTGGCACGAGATGACAGAGACCTATTGGGCGCAGGATGCCTTGAAGCAGGCATCCGGCACCGAACTGCGCGGGCGCAAGAACGACAAGCCGGTCCTGCACTACTCGCTCTCGTGGGCGCCTTCGGAGACTCCGACGCAGGACCAGATGCGGGAGGCCGCTCTATCGAGCCTCAAGGCTCTGGGCCTGTCCGAGCATGAGGCGCTGATCGCAGCTCACACGGACAAGAAACACCCGCACTTACATATCATTGTAAATACGGTTCATCCCCAGACCGGCCGGACGGCAGACCTCAAGTTCTCGAAACTCGCCCTCTCCCGTTGGGCTCAAGAGTACGAGCAGGAACACGGCCTTCACTGCGAAGAGCGCGTCAAGAACAACGAGGAGCGCGAGAAGCAGAAAAGCCGCCGCCTTGATCCGACGGACCTCCTGATGGGCCGCAAGCACGGCCCGAACACCCTTCTCATGAGCGCCAGCAAGGAGCAGGACGGGCGCGCGCCCTACGTCCCCGTCAAAGCCCGGACCGTCTCGCGCAAGATCTGGCTCGACAAGAAGGAGGTCATCGACCGGATGAAGGCCATGCGGCGCGAACTCGATGCTGAAATTAAGGGAGCCCAGGGAGAACTCTGGAAAAAGCAGGTCGCAGTGCGCGACGTACTCGACCAGCAAACCGAATCCGCGATGGACGAGGCCATGCGTGCGGTAGGTGCTCACTACCGGCCCTACTGGCGCGAGATGTATAAGGTACAGCGCCAGGAGGTGAAGAGGCTCGCGCGCTATCTGGGGGAGCTCAAGGACTACAAGGCCCGCGTCCGCGAGTACGAGCGCAAGAACGGCATCAAGCGCGCGCCGCCCGTGAAGGATGACATGGCTCAGGCCGCAGGTCCCAAAAAAGATCCAATGGCCGAGCTATTGAGACATCATGAGCAAAACAAGCGCGCGCTCGCACGCCAGCAACGCGGCGATGCCAAGGATCAGCGCGACGTCATCATGGACCGGCACCGCGAGCAATTCGAGGAACTACGCAAGGAGCAGGAATCCGAACGTCACGCTGCGCGCGACGCTCTCCGTGGGGCTGCCCCGCCGATTACATTTGCCGCCGCCAAAGACGCCATCATCGAGGACCGAGAGAACGACCGCCGGCGTCGGTTCAAGCGGCTGAGGAAGCTCAAGGGGATCAAGCGCGCCTTTGATAAAGCGAAGGAGATCGATGCCCCCAAAAAGCAGCGCTTGCGGGAGATGGCGCAGCGTACCAATCGTACGAGCAAAGGCGATGAAGCCGCCGACAGGACGAAGTCCTCGGCCGACCGCCAGGAGCCCATCTCGCGTGCCGACGAGATCAAACGCGACATGGCTAAGTGGCGACCGAAGAACAGGGGGCGGGATCGCGGGCGGGAGATGTAAAGACCTGATGGGCGCACCAAGCTGTGGACGCAGCACCGCTCGGCCGCAGGCCGCGTCTACACCTGTCCCTGACTCGGCCTCTTGAACTGCGCGGCCTTGAAGACCCGGCGCGGTGGAGCCACGACCTCGATCTGGTCGCCGCCGCAGTCCCTCGCCATCAGCATGGCGCTTTCCGCCGCCTGAAGCACTTCATCTCCGTCCGGGCCGCCGGGTATCCAGAAGGCGACGCCGATGCTTGCAGTCTGCACAGTCGTCTGCCCCGCAAAGTTGATGGGCGCACGGACAGCCTCGCGAATCTCGTCGAGCTTCGCCATCAACAGACGCGGGTCGTCCAGGGGTTGTGAGAGGACACCGAGCCGGCATCGACCGATGCGGGCCAGAACGGCATCGTCCGCAATGAGCCGCTTCATTCGCAAATGTATGGTCAGCAGCACCAACTCCGCGCTAATCAGGCCAAGCTGCTTCAGAGTTCTCCCGAAGGCATCGAGGTCAATGACGGCGACCCCGAACGGACGGCCGTCCGTGCTTGCGCGCTCCCCCAGCAGCTCCTGAAACCGCAGCCTGTTCGGAGAGCCCGTCAACGTGTCGATCCGCTCTTCGTCCGCCATGGCTCCCCCGTGAAGCGCGCGTGCGATCAAGGCCGGCCTTGCGACCCCCGCAAGGCGGTGTGACCAACCACCGAACCTCGATGGCGCGCGATTCCGGCGAGGAGATGTCGCTCCGGCCTAAGCTCACACGAGCGTGCCGCTCGCGCCTGTTCGCTTGGCTTCGTCAGGAAGATAGCAGAGGTTGAACTGCCCACCGGCTTCGGCCCAACGGCGCAGCACGGCGTACCGCTCCTTCGTGCCGGAGGGCCAAGGCACCTCCGGAAACTCTGCTTCCAGCTCTGCGAGGAGAGCTCCCGCCTCACGAAACAGCGCCCAGTCCTTCTCGTTTCGCGCCTGAAGGCCCAGAGAATACCCGAACCGATTGCGCGCGGTCAGGCGCAAGCTCCAGATCAGGCCGGAGTCACCGGTTGTCCGGTAGACCTCGACGGCTTCGGCGCGGAGGCGGTGCACTTCCCGAAGCTTTCGCGCGATATCCGGGCAGACCGGCAGCTTCGGCACCGAGGCGGAGGAGAGATCGCCCGCGGAGAAACCGGAGGGGATGGCCGTTAAGGCGACGCACGCGCCGCTAAGCGCGAGGATCGTGCGGCGGCTCAGTTGCTTGTCAATTGCAGACACTGCAGGGCATCCTCTTTCGAAGTGCGGTCACCGGCTCGGCCGAACACGCAGATTGACGCCGGATGCGCTCTGCAAGCGATGCAGCATCGAGAACAGGTTCCGGGCGTTCGGATTACCGCGCGGCCCCAGCATCCGCATCAGGCTCTTGGCCGGCGTGCCGGTCTCCTCAGCCAGCTTCTCAAAGCCGATCGTGGCATTGATGTAGTCGCGCAGAATCTCCTTGCCGGTGTCCATGTCGCCAGCCAGGAGCGCGTCGACGCCCTCGGTGAGAAGCGCCTCGCGGAACGCCGCGTCGCGGTCGGCGCGGGCCTTTACGGTGTCCTTGAATGAGCGAGTAAGAGGCATGGTCGTCTATCCTTTCTTGCGGTCCTTGTAGTCCTGCCAGCAGTCCTGCGCGTTCTCGATGTCACGCTGCTGCTTCTTCTTGGTGCCGCCCCCAAGCAGGATGACGATTTCCTTCCCGTCCTTGCCGAAATACACGCGGTAACCCGGACCGAAATCGATCTTTACCTCGAACACTCCCGATCCGACGCCTTTGACGTTCGACGTGTTGCCCTGGCCAAGACGCGTGAGCGCGGTCGTGACCTTGGCGGCAGCCGTCGCGTCCAGGTTATCGAACCATTCCGCGAACGGACTTCGCCCGTCCTCAGTTTCGTACTCGCGGATGTCCATGAGTGTATGGTGCCATAAATGTTACCAATAAAGCAAGAGGAATCGAGCGTCGACAGAGGTCCTGACCACGCCCCGTCCACATGCCTGCCGACGCCTCCTCTGACTTAGGCTGCCTTGATCAATCCGTCTGCCGCTTCATCACCCGGACCGGGCTTGGCGAGCAGAGCTGTGAGTGCGGTCTCCCACAGCGCCAATGCCTCCCGCTTCTCCTTGTCGTAGGCATAGCGGTTATAAACGGCCTCGGTGATGCCCCGGCTCTGCGGACTATGATTCAGCACGAGCGACCGGACGTGGACCGGGATGCCGAGCCGGGCCATCTCGGTGCCGACGGTCCGGCGCAGATCATGCGGCGACACCGTCGGGATACCGAGCTCGCCCACGAGCCTTGCCATCGCCCGGGTGATCGCAAGCGGCGTGACATGGGCCTTCGGATCTTCCGGCGAAGCGAACACGTAGGGGCTCTTCGGCGGCGCCGCGGCCACCGCGCGCGCGAACTCCTCGCGGGCCTTCGGGCAGAGCGGCACGCGATGCAGCAGGCCGTTCTTCGTTCGACTGCCCGGAATTGTCCAGACCGGTTCCGTCCCTTGCAGCTCCAGCTCGGACTTGAGCGCTCCGGCCACCTCGCTCCGGCGCTGCCCGGTCAGCAGCAGCAGGCGCAGGATGGAGCGCGTCGAGCGTGAGAGCATGCGCCCCTTCTCGGCGCGTGCCATGTGCTCGCCGGTCATTGTCTCCATGTGAGCGAGCGCGTTCCAGAACACGACGATATTGCCGTGGGTCAGCACCCGCTCGCGCGGCTTGCGCGTACCGGTCTTGCGCAGGCGCGCAGCCGGGTTGAACTCCAGCATGCCCTCGTCGAGACCCCAGTTAAAGATGCGGCTCAACAGCACCATCACGCGGTTCGAGGTCAGCGGCGTTGCCTTCTTGGCTACCTCGTCGCGGAACCGGCCGATGTCGAGCCGGGTCAGCTCGCGGACCTTACGCTTGGCGAAGGACGGCTTGATGTGGCAGCGGAACGTCGTCTCGTCGGTCACCGCCCGCGCCAGCTTCGGGACGGCGTAGCGCGTGTGCCATTCCTCGAAGAGCTGCCCGACCGTCATCGTGTCGGCGCGCCGCAGCTCACGCTCGGCATGGGGATCGCGGTCCTCGACGTCGACCTCCACGTCCACCGACTTGGCCTTGTCGGTGGCAACGGCAAGCGGGATCGAGGTCGCGTCGCCGATCCGGAACCACCGCTCCTGCCGCGTCTTGCCGGAGCCGATCTGGTAGCGGGCATACCACGTGCGCACGCCGCTCGGACTGACGTAGAGCCACAGGCCGGGCACCCCTGCGATCCGGTATCTCGTCTTCTTGCCGCCGATGGGCTTCGCGGCGAGCACCTGCCGGTGATTGGCCTTCAAAGTGGGCATGACGATAGTTCCCCACGACCTTCGTTCGTGACACGTCCTGGCGCCTGACCTCTGCAGGAACACAGAATGACGTCAGGGGTTTAGAGGTCCGTTCGGTTCACGCTGGGTTCACGCAGGAATGCATTATTTGAGGTGTTTTTGGGTTATCGCAGAGTACGGTCAGATTGTCAATTTATATCGTTAAATCATAGGCTTGATTGCAATATGCCGGAACCTGCCGGAACATCGAAAATGGCCATGGAAAAAATCGCACTGCAGAGGTCAGGAGTTCGATCCTCCTCGGCTCCACCAATTAAATCAAGCACTTAGATAACGCCTTCAAGCTAACGAACCGAGCCTGGCGAACGCATGGCAAACAAAGGCACGGCAGAGGGGAGCTGCGACCTTGCTTGAGCAGCTTCGGCGAGAAGGCGGTGCGCAGCTGTGCAAGCCATCTTCGACAGTGTCGGCAGCTAACCGGGAGCCGACGTCGATCGCCTGACGCGACGGTCCAGGACCTGCCAACGCTGGATCGGATCGCATGATGTCCGCAGTGCTCAGCTCCGGAAGGGCTCACGTGCGGTGTCGTCGACCGCAAGTCGCCCATCGCGCAAATGGAAAATCCGGTCGAAGCGGTCGAAGATCTTCTCGTCGTGGGTGACGGCGATGATCGCGGCCTGCTGTTCGACGGCGACCTTGCGCAGGAGGTCCATGACGATGCCGGCCCGCTTGGAATCGAGGGCTGCGGTCGGCTCGTCGGCGAGGATGATCCGCGGCCGGTTGGCGAGCGCCCGTGCGATCGCGACGCGCTGTGCCTCGCCGCCTGACAGCTTCGCCGGCATGGCGTTCCGCCGATGTCCGACTTCGAGGTAGTCGAGGAGTTCGAGCGCGCGGGTTCGCGCCGTGTCGGCATCGGCGCCAGCGAGCTGGAGAACGAGCGCCACATTGTCGGTCGCGTCGAGAAACGGGATGAGGTTGTGGAACTGGAAGATGAAGCCGATCTTGTCCAGCCTAAGCTTGCGCAGGTTCGGCCGCAGCCAACGGCCGTTCTCCAACACGAGTTCGCCATCGAGTTCCATCGAGCCGCTGGAAGGATCGAGAATGCAGCCGATGACATTCAGGAGCGTCGTCTTGCCGGAGCCCGAAGGGCCGAGCAGCGCGACGACCTCGCCCGGATGAATCTCGATCGAAACGTCGCGCAGCGCATCGACGCGGGCTTCGCCCTCGCCGAAGTGCTTCGAGACGCGATCCACGCGAACGAGTGGTGGCTGATTTTGCGTTCCGCTCATCTCAGCCTCCCAGAGCCGTTGCCGGGTCGACCTTGAGGGCGGCGCGAACGCCGAGCCCGCTCGAAACGAGACACACCACGAAAACGATGAGACCGAGCACCATCACGTTGTCGGCTTCGAGCACGACGCGGCGCGGGAAGTAGTCCTTGATGTTGACGATCAGGAGCGCGCCGATCGCGAAGCCGATGAATCCGAGCGCAAGGGCCTGCTGCACGATCATCGAGATGATGATCCTGTCGGCGGCGCCGATCAGCTTCAGCGTGGCGATCTGCTTCAGCTTCTCCATCGTCATCGTGTAGATGATCAGCGCGATGATCACCGCGGACACGATGAGCAGGAGCGAGGTGAACAGTCCGATCTGGCGTCGCGCGCGGTCGACGAGCGAGCGCGTCAGGATAAGTTCCTGCGCCTCCTGCGTGATGGCCGCCAGATGCTTCCATCTCTGGATCGACGACGCCACGGCATCGGCGGACGCATCCGGCTGCAACCGGGCGACGACCGCGTTGACCGTGTCACGACTCGCTCCGCCAACGCCTCGCGCCACCTGGACCCGCGCGGCCGACGGCGCCAGATCGAATTGGAGCTTCTGCGCATCGAGCAGCGTCATGAAGACCGCCGGATCGCCGCCTGATGCCACCTGATGGCGGGTGAGGCCGACGACCTCGAACGTACTGCGCCCAAGCCGGATGCGGGCGCCGAGCGCGAGGCCGGCCGAACGGTCGGCGACGAGTTCGTAGTGGCTGCGGCCGATGTGCCGCCCCTCGACAATTTCGGGTGGCCCGCCGGGACGGCCCGACTCGAAACCGATGACGTAGAGACGAAGCTTACCGCCGCCGTGCTCGGCCTCGACGGTCTGATATGTGATGCTGCCGGCCGCAGTCACGCCGGCAATGCGAGCGATGGCTTCGCGCGTGTCGCCCGGAATCCGCGACGCCTCGGCAAACGGTCCCCGTGTGTTGGCCTCGACCACCCAGACGTCGATGGCAGGCGAGCGGGCGATGGTCAGCGCGTCGACGACGAGCCCCTTGTAGATCCCGATCATCGCCAGCACGACGCCGAGCAGAAGGCCGAGGCCGAGGCAGGTCAGAAAGAAGCGGAACAGGTTGTGGCGAATATCGCGATAGGCGAGGTTCATTTCGCGGCCTCCGCGGCGCGGACAGCCTTGGCTGGCGCTTCAGACGATCGAGCCGACCGGCCGTCGCGGAGCCCTGCCACGAGTGACGTCACGACCCTGGCGCCATCAGGAAGCCCTGAGACGATCTCCAGTCGCGAGTCCTCCGTGCGATGGCGGAACTGCACCTCTTGCTGCCGCAGGCGACCGCCGGCGACGATCCACACTTTGCCCTGCCGACCGTCGTAGCCATGCACCGCCGCCTCCGGCACCAGCAGCGCTGTCTCGAGCGTCGCGACCGTGATCCAGAACTCGGCCTGCTCGCCGAGATGCAGCCGCGACGGCGGGCTGGAGCCGCGGACGAAGACGCGGCGCTCCTCGCTCACGCGGTCGCTCTCGAGACCGATGCGCACGACTTCGCCGGTGAATTGATCGAGCGGGCGCGAGCGCAAACGCGCATCGACCTTCTGCCCCTCCTTGATGAACCCGGCCCGCGCCTCGTCGACGTAAGCGAGCCCCCAATGGCTGTCGTTGGCGATCAACGTGAAGATCGGATCACCAGCCTTGATGACCGTACCCAGTTCCTTGTGCCGTTCGATCACCAGCCCGTCATAGGGCGCGACCAGCGTCCTGTGGCGCAGCATGGTCTCTTCGAACAGGAGTTGCGCGCGGGCATCAACCACCTGCGCCTTTGCAGTCTCGATCTCGGACTTCGCAACGGCGACGTCGGCCTTCGCCACGGCTTCGTCGCGCGCGGCCTCTTCGGCCGTCTGCGCCGACACCACATCCCGGCCGGCGAGCGATTGCTTGCGGGCGTTGGCAGCAATCCGCTGGGCGAGGACCGCTTCCGCCTTCTCGACGTTCGCCGCGGACTTGAGGATGTTGACTTCGGCGATCGCGAGCGCCGCGCGCGCCTTCGCCACCTTGGCTTCCTGCTCCCCCGTCGCCAGCCGCGCCAGCACCTGCCCCTTGGTGACGCGGTCGCCATGATCGACCGCGACCTCGACCAGTGTCGCGCCCACCTCGAAGCCCACCTTGGAGAGGACACGCGCCTCGACCGTACCGAGCCCGAAGACGCGGATCGGCACGTTCGGCTCGATCGCGGCCACCTCGACGGAGATCGGCCGGTTGTTGAAGATGGCGATCCCCGCGAAGGCCAACCCGACGACGAGTGCGCCGAGCAGCGCGTACCGCGCGACAGGCCGCCGGAGCACGGACGGCCAGTTGGACTGGGAGGCGGGCGGCTTCGATGCGGACCCGGCGCCGTCGGTTCGTGTCGGCGATGTCGACGTGTTCATGTCGTCCTCACTGCTCGAGGGGTGCGGAGGCCGCACCCAGGCCGCGGAGATAGATTGCGAGGACGCCCGGTGCGTTGGCTTCCATGGACCGCAGATTGCCTGCGAGCATCGATTGCATGACGAGGCCCTGGATCATGCCGATGAACAGGATGGCCGCGGCCTTCGGGTCGGTGTCGGAGCCAACCTCGCCGCGCGATTTCGCCTGTTCGAGCCGACCAGAAACCCGATGCGCATAGCGCTGCATCAGCGTGTGAGCGACGTGCCTGGCGGGTGTCTGTCCGGCCTGCTGCAACTCTGCGAACATCAGCCGGGGCACGCCGGGATGTTCGATCACGAAGGCGACATGACTGAAGAACATCGCCCGTAGAGCCAGGACCGGCGTGGCGGCGGTCTGCGATGCCGTGTCGATCCGGTCGAGCAACGTCTCGGCGACCCATTCCATCGCCGCCTGCCAGATGGCGGCCTTGGACGGGAAATGGCGAAACAGCGCGCCCTGCGTGACGTTCATATGCTCGGCGATCGCCGCAGTCGTGATCTCGCTGGGGTTGCCTTGCCCAGCCAGCGTGAGCACGGTCTCGACCGTCTTCGTGCGACGCTCTTCGGCGGAGAGATGCGGTGGCATCGACCTGCCCTTTTAAGATAGTAATCACTTACTATCCATTATCGGATCATTCGGCAAGGTCGTGAGCCGCGGGCTGCGTCCCAAGCCTGCTCATGTGTCGACGAGCTGACGTTCGCGGGGTTCAAATGCTCGCCGCAAGATGTTCCGCTTAGGGCCAGATTCGAAGTTGACTGCCCCAGCAACTATCGCGGTGCTCCGAAAGCCGACTTTTGGCAGAACGGGACCCGGTCATCTCACTGCGGGGGGCGGACCGGCAGAGGTCAGGAGTTCGATCCTCCTCGGGCCACAAAAAAACCTAAGAAAGCAGATACTTAGCCTTACAAAACCTGCCGAAACCTCGCACTGAGTTGCAAGGTTTTCACGGCCGTTCCCAAACCCTGAGGCATGTTCTGGGCGGCTCGAGTGGTTGCCAGAACCGCGATCGGTGCTTACCGGGTTGAGGCAAGCAACATGTTCGCGAGCAATCCAGCACGCGCTGCTTAATCTTTCGGGTGGCGTGAGGGGCAGCGCAGGCCGGCCTTGGGCGCTCCGCGCTTGATCGTCGAGAGGCAGAGTTTGCGGAAGTCATCCAGCGTTACCTTCATTTGGAGGACAGCTCCCGACGTAAGGCTGCAGTACCGCCCACAACGGACATCGTGAAAGAGTTCGCAAAGCGGCGGTAGTCTTCGGCGCACCTTGCGCTGGAATTTACAGAACGGCATGCCATGCCAGTTGGACAACGGAACGCAAGTGCCGGTTTCGAGGCGGACCCGACGAGTGCGGACCGCGACAGCCTTTGCTTCGGAGATCATCCGAGCTAGGCGTTAAAGAGGGTAGATGGCCTGCTGCCGGTTCTGTGGACGCGCAGTTAAGCTAATCCCACCTTCCGCTCGAACTCAATCGGGCTGATGTAGCCGATGGTCGAGTGCCTGCGG
>LNEM01000008.1 GCA_001464955.1 Rhizobiales bacterium Ga0077537
ACTATGGTCGTCAATATGGACGTATCGATCCTGCCCCATGCCCGACCATCGCCGACCTGGAGCCAGGCCCGCAACGTGGGGGCGGCGCAGCGGTTACCCAGAACCCTTCTCAAGTTCTTCTGCTCGGTGGGAGAGACGCGGCCGTCAATTTCCTGAAGAGCCAAAAACAGCTCTTCCGAAGCCCTGTTACAACGGATCAGTAGCTGCCGGGCGTGTTGTTCTTCCATGCTTGCCTCCCGCGAATGAAAAGCCGTTCCAAGCGCGCGCGCCCAAGATTATGGTGATCTCGCGGATGCGATCGTGCCAGAGACGCGCGCTTGCGACACAACCATTTAGTTACTGACGATCGGACTGGTACTCTCGATTCAAATCCAAAGCGCAATTCTGACATCTTTCAGCTCCAGGCGGCCAAAACAAGCAACCGAGAGAACCATGGCGATACATAAGTAATGCGCCACAGCGTGGGCAGATTGCCGCGAAAGTACTGGCTGCGCCAGCAGCGACAACTGCCATTGCCCATAGGCTGTGAAAACCGAAGACCGGAACTCCTCCGATCACCAGTACAAGTCCAATTCCCATGAGCGAGAGTGCGATAGCCCTAACTCGAATGAAGTACCTATTGGGCGTCTGTCCCATTTGGCCTCGACAATTGTTAGCCACGAAGGCGATGAAACGGTGATGTGAACTCAGGCTCTTCTTGAAACGCGTCAACGTCGCTCGCAACTGGCTGGCGAAGCAGGTTATCGATTGAGGGGAAGGGGGGGGCTAGCTATCCAACGATTGTCGCTGTCTCCAAGTCGAGCCCACACTTTGGGCAAGTCAATGGCACCCGGCCAACTGATCCGCCAAAACCGTCACGGCGAACCATTAAATTCCAACGACAGCGTGGGCATGGCACAACTTTCCCAACGAGTGGAGTAAAAAGCGTAGCGATGAGGAAGCCGCACGCTATCACAGCCAAATACCTCTCTGGAATTTTCCCTGCAAGTGCCGCGGTTACCAGGAGACCGCTGGCCACTAGCGAAGCCCCAACCCCGAAGCGTTTCCATTTCGCTTGTCGGATCGCGCTTGTTACTGATTTCACAATTGGTCACTTTCGACTGTGGTGTTGCAAGGTCAGCCAACAGTGGCTGCTCGAAACGTTTCGTCCGTTACCACAATTCAATCAGTCATGATATCCACATTGCCCCTATCGATACCTGCAGCAGTCAAGAATGTCTCAATGGCTACTCGCCGATGTTTCTCGTCTATTGGCAGGTACACAATCAGACTGTCATCTGAGTACTTTAAGTATGTTTGGATCAGATAATAATACCCGTCGACTACAACTGCGGCACCCAAATAGTCATCCAGATCGTCTCGATCTCGCTTTGCGACCACACCAAACGAGTTGCAGAACCTACTGAAACCACCTCTCACCGTGAAGGCGACCGCAAAGCGCCGCCCTGATAAAGCGCTCACGTCCACCTGCTCGATGGGCATGTCAGTATCTCCGACCTCCAGCGACGGCACAGTTGCCGAGGCATCGGCACTGCAACCTGCCGCCCAACCGGATCCGCGGCCACTGCGGGCGATCCGACGGCGTACCCATAGACGCTCGGCCCATCGGCGAACCCGAGCGGGTCGGGCCGAATGTAACAAGGCTAGATCGTGTCACGCCGATTGCATGCCCGCAAGATTGCCAGCGCGCCAACTGGTAGCACTGCCCGTCCTGCCGAAGGCGGGCAAGCAAAATGGACCGCGCTTCGAAGGTGTGCGATCCCGGTGTGAGATCGGCCTGAGACGACGGCCCGCTCAGGCAAGCGACGTGGTTCATCGGCAGTGGCACGACGATCCTTCGGCGAATGGCGCTTCCGCCCGAGCGCACCAGCGTGCCATACTTTCAAAAAACACGACGTCTGAACACGCGCAGGCAATGCGCGGACAAACGGGAGGGACTTGAGGGCCATGCGCGTTCGAGCCGGGCAGGAGCTTGCCACAGGCCTGCTCTTCATTTTGATCGGGGCCGGTGCGCTCTACATCGGCGCCGACTATCCGATGGGCACACCGCAGCGACCCGGAACCGGGGTGCTGCCGAAGATCCTCTCCTGGTGCCTCATCGGGACGGGCGGTGTCCTGCTGGCGCAGGCGGTCGTCCTCGAGGCAGGCGTCTTCAAGCGAGCGCTGCCCATTGTCCTCGGCGCGGCGCTGGCCGCCGCGGCCGTCGCGTTCGGAGCCCCGATGGTCGGGGCTGGACCAGCCTGGGCCGTGGTGCCGGCCGTCGTCGGCTTTCTCCTGCTCATGGACCGCCTCGTTCCCGGCACAGCGTGGCGGCCACTGATCGCCGTGACACTCGCCACTGTCGCTTTCGGCCTCACCATCGACGGGCTCGGCCTCATCGTCGCGATGGTCATCTCGCTCACGATCTGCGCGCTCGGAACGCCCGAGACGCGATGGCCCGAGTACGTCGGGTTCCTGCTCATCATGATCGCGCTCGCCGTCGGGACATTCATCTGGCTGCTCGGCATGCCGATCCCCGTCTGGCCGGTGAAAGTGCCGGACTGGCTCAAGTTCCTTCGCTGAGGGGCGCATCGACGCATGGAACTCGGGCAGGTCTTCTCAAATCTCGCACTGGGGTTCTCGGTGGCGTTCTCGCCGCTGAACCTCTTCTGGTGCTTTATGGGGGCATTCATCGGCACGGCGATCGGCGTGCTGCCGGGCGTCGGCCCGGTGGCCACCATGGCGCTGCTGCTGCCGATCACCTACTTCCTGACGCCCGAAGGCGCGCTGATCATGCTCGCCGGCATCTACTACGGCGCGCAGTATGGCGGCTCGACCACGGCAATCCTCGTGAACCTGCCGGGCGAGGCATCGTCGGTCGTGACGGCGCTCGACGGCTACCAGATGGCGCGACAGGGGCGTGCCGGGCCAGCCCTCGCCATCGCGGCCCTGGGCTCGTTCTTCGCCGGCACGGTCGCGACCTTCGCCATCGTGCTGGCGGCGCCGCCGCTGACGAAGCTCGCGCAGCAGTTCGCGCCGGCCGACTATTTCTCGCTGATGACGCTCGGGCTCGTCCTGGCCGTGGTGATGGCGTCGGGCTCGATCGTGAAGGCGATCGGCATGATCTTCCTCGGCATGCTGCTGGGGCTGATCGGCACGGACGTCAACACCGGCAACACACGTTTCACGTTCGACATCGGCGATCTCTTCGACGGCATCGGCTTCGTCATCGTGGCGATGGGCCTCTTCGGCATCGGCGAGGTCATCAAGAACCTCGGGGACGTCGAGCGACGCGACCTCGTCTCGTCGAAGATCTCCGGCCTCATGCCGACGTGGGACGACATCAAGCGGTCGAGCATGCCGGTGGTGCGCGGCACGTTCCTCGGCGGCATCCTCGGCATCCTGCCGGGCGGCGGCGCGGTGCTCGGTTCGTTCGCGTCCTATGCACTCGAGAAGAAGATGTCGCCGACACCGGAGAAGTTCGGCACCGGCATGATCGAGGCCGTCGCGGGGCCAGAGGCCGCCAATAATGCCGCGGCGCAGACGTCGTTCATCCCCATGTTGACGCTCGGCATCCCGTCCAACGCCGTAATGGCGATGATGATTGGCGGCATGATGATCCACGGGATCGTGCCGGGGCCGCAGGTGATGGATCAGAAGCCGGGCCTGTTCTGGGGCATGATCGTCTCGATGTGGCTCGGCAATGCCATGCTGGTCATTCTCAACCTGCCGCTGATCGGCATCTGGGTGAAGATGCTGCTGGTGCCCTACCGGCTGCTCGCCCTCGCGATCCTGTTCTTCTGCTGCATCGGCGTCTACAGCCTCAACAATCTCTGGTCCGAAGCGCTGTTCATGGCGATGTTCGGGGTGCTCGGCTATGTGTTCATCCGGCTCGGATGCGAACCGGCGCCGCTGCTGCTCGGGTATCTGCTCGGGCCGCTGATGGAGGTCTACATGCGCCGCGCGATGCTGCTGTCGCGGGGCGATCCGATGGTATTCATCGAGCGGCCGCTGTCGCTGACGTTCCTGCTCATCGCGCTCGTCGCGCTGATCCTCGTCATCCTGCCGAACATCCGGAAGACCCGCGAGCAAGCGTTCCAGGAATAACTACCGCTCCGGTCGCACGGCGTGTGCGACCACCCCTACCAACGAAGAGAGGCCCGAAGCATGAAACGTCGTGAATTCCTTGGCGCAGCCGGCGCCACGCTTGCCGCAAGCGCGCTCCCGCACACCGCAGCGCGGGCGGCCCAGTGGCCCGACAAGCCGGTCAAGTTCATCCTCCCCTACGCGCCCGGCGGCGCGACCGACTTGGTGGCACGGCCCTGGGCCGAGATGCTGACGAAGGCGTTCAACCAGCAGTTCGTGCTCGAGCATCGCGGCGGCGCGGGCGGCATGATCGGCACCGAGGCTGCGTCCAAGGCGGCGGCGGACGGCTATACGTTCCTGCTGACGCCGAATGCGACGATGACGGTGCTGCCGAACCTGCGCAAGACGCCCTACGACCCGATGAAGAGTTTCGATCCCGTGGGGCGGGTCGGCGACCTCGTGACGGGCTTCGTCATCCATCCCTCGGTCGGGCCGAAGACGTTCAAGGAGATGGTCGAGTACGCCAAGAAGAACCCCGGCAAGCTCACCTACGGCTCGGCGGGCCTCGGCACCGCAACGCAGATGCGGCTCGAGATGCTGAAGTTCAAGGCCGGGATCGACATCCTGCATGTCCCCTACCGCGGCAGCGCCGACGCGCTCAACGACCTGCTGCCCGGCAATGTCCAGATGATGAACGAGATCAACGTGCTGCCGCACGTGAAGGCGGGCAAGCTGATCCTGCTCAACATCAATCACTCGGCACGCAACCCGGATTTCCCGGACACGCCGACGCTGACCGAACTCGGCATGCCGGATGCCGACGTGCCCATCTGGTACTCGGTGTGGGCGCCTGCCGGAACGCCGAAGGAGATCATCACCACGTTCAACGCCAAGATCGTCGAACTGGCGAAGGGCGACGACATGAAGGCCCGGCTACGCGCGATCAATACGCAAGCGCCAATCCAGACGCCCGAAGAGATGCGCGCCTATCTCGAACTCGACTCGAAGCGCAACGCCGACCTGATCAAGACGGCGAACATCAAGCTCGAGTAGCCGCGGCGATACACCCGCGGGCGGGCAAGCGAGCGACGGGCCGCGCAGGCGACTGCGCGGCCCTCGCGAGGCGCATGAGCGGGGGCCATGCCGGGCGGCGTGTTCAAAGGCATCGGGGAACGGCTCGGGCGAGCCGGCGGGGCAAGCGCAACTTGGCTCGGTAGTACGCCGGGCCTTGTTGCGACGATGGCGCTCGCGATGTTCGCGCTGCTCGCCATTTCGGCCTACGTCGACGGGACGCCCGAGCGTATTCCGTTCTTCGGGCTCTACGTGGGGCTTGGGGTGCTCACGCTGGCTGCACCCGTGATGCTCGTCTGGCTGCATCGCAGGCGCCAGCAGCGCGTCATCGACAAGATCCGCCGAATCTTCACGGTCGCCAGCGAGCAACTGGCCCAAGGCAACGATACGGCGGCCCGGCGGGCGCTTGCCTCAATTCGTCGCTGGGAGCAGCATTGGCGGCTCGGCGACAGCGTGACGTACCGGGCCGGGTATTCCGTCTTCGTGGTCGGCCTGACCACGCTCATCGCGGCGTCGCGCCTGTTCGTGCTGACGTTCGTCGGTGACCTCCAGCCGCCCGGCGAGCAGCGACCCACGGACTTCGCAGAGACCTTCCAGTACTACGCCGAACGCCCCATTGCGCTCTGGGCTCTTGCGTTTCTCGCATTCTCTGCCGGCCTGATGGCGACGACCCAACTGAAGGACCTGAAGGGGGCGCCATGGTCGACGTTCTACGGCGATCAACTGGCGGCGGTCCTCCGCGCGGGGCGCGGGCTGAGGGCCGCGCCCCGCGGCCGGAAGCCGTCTCGGACCGGCATCGTTTCGGATCGGGAGCTGCTCGGCCTGCCGCCGGTGTTCACGGCCGCCGAGTTGAAGCGCGCCTGGCTCACGCTCGTGCGCGAGTTGCATCCGGATCGCTTTCCTTTCGCCGATACGAGCGAGAAAGCCGCCAAGGACGCCGCCTTGAAGCGCGTCAATGCCGCGCGTGATCGGCTGGCGGGGCAGGTGGTGGAGTGAAGGGGTGGGGGCGCAGCCTACAAAAAGTGCAAGCTCCTATGGTATCGGATTTGCATGCTTATCGTCGACGACTGCACCTAGTCCGCTCAAACGACGTGCTGCGCTCCGCTTTTGCTCCTCTGACAGCCCCTTTGAGGCAAGGAAACGGTAAGACGCTTCGTCCAGCGAGTTTTGAGACATATTGAACGCTACGTTGACGTCCTCATGGCCGAGATCGTCAACGTAGGTCTTATAAGCAAAGCCCGCGTGAACGGCCGCCGCGATCAAAGAGCCGTTGGCAACGTAGTCGGGACCCAGCGTCGTGCCGCAAGGGTAACTGCAGTTCAATTTCTCTGCCCGATGCTTGAGGCCGTAGCTTCCGCTGCGTCGATTGATTGTTTTCATCGGCACAATTAGCTGAACAAGAACCAAGCTGCGCAGGAACTCCTCGATCCCCTCATCGGAAAGGAGCCGTTCGCGCTCCACAAGAAACCGCGCGTGATGCTCCACCGCGCTCTCCCACTTGCTATCCGACTTCCTCATTGGCCGCCCGATCCCGTAGCCCCAATGCGTAAGCATTGGATGAGCGCCCATTACGGCGCGGATCGCGATCCGCCCAGCGGCAATGCAAAGTGGCCTTTCGTCGACATCGTGTCCCCGCTCGCGGAGGAAAGCTGAATACGCTCGCGCCGAAATCTGACAAGTCAGCTCACTGCCGGAGCCGACGGAGGCAAGCAATGATGCATGCGTATTGAAGCCGAGACCGCGTGCTATGGCTTCACTCAAGTGACTTGATTTGATGCCCGGAAGCGCTTCGGCTACGTCGCGCTTGATCGCAGCGGCCGTGGCAGCGGTTATAGAAATGCACAGTTTGAACGTCAGCATGACTGCATCCTCCTCGGTAGGCTGGCAGTCCGCCGATTACGCTGCAGCCTCAGAAAGAGATGCAGAGAAGTGCAAGTCTCGAATGAAGGACGTTTGACCCGGCGACAGGTCTGAGGTGCCCAGCCTCGCGCTAGGTTCCGTTGAGTCGTCGGGCAAAGTCAAGACCTAGAAATCTGCAAGCGGTACTCATCGGCTCTTCAAACCAGCGAGAGCGAATCGGGATACCCATCAGCCGGATCGGCAAAGTATTTCAGGAGCGTCGGATGAACTCGGCGTCGGCAGGCTTTTCACCCAACCAGCCAGAGCTGGCCAAGATTATTTTCAGCTTGGAGGAACTGGCGGACCTTAAGAGAGCGGCAACTCAAGAGCGGCCCTACGCGCAGAGACTGAGCGCAGGTCTCATCGTCCGCCTCCTCACCACAGCGAAAGGTGACGCGCCATATGTCCTCGACGCAATCGACGCGCTGGAAGGCGTGCGGCCGCACTCCAATATCAAGTCGGCCAGCCAGTTCCGATACCCGCCCTTGCATCCACTCTGGCATCGGCATTTTTTCGCCCCGCGCCACATGATGCGAAACGTAGGCGAGCGGTGGGGCATCGCGCGCGGTGAGGGGAATATTGACTTGGATCAGATGATCGGGGGTGTTGCCAACGAACACGGGCAAGATCCCGACATCTGGCCTGGAGTCCTCGCCCACGAATTCGTAGATGGGTACGCAGAACGCTCGCGGTCCCGACGCCTAACTGGTGACTGGATCGTCTTCGCCGAGTACGAGGGTAGCCGCTACTATCTTGATCTTGCCTCGCATGAGGAGGGTAAGGGAGAGCGCGCTGAACGCCTTCTGACCAAGCTCCGCAACTCAGCACTTGCCGAATTCTCTTTCGCATTCAGCGAGTAATCCGCTGCTCAGATCAATCTGCAAAATAGCAAAATGATATGAAATTGGCGCGCCCTGCGGGAATCGAACCCGCCTTTGCAACGTGAAAGGCTGCCGTCCTAACCGATAGACGAAGGGCGCGCGCGGGGCGGACAATAGGCATGGGGGGCGGGCTTAGCAAGCGCCGCGTGCGACTTTTCGAGAGGTTCGGACGAGAGGCCGCGCCCCCGTCCGGTGCCCGCCTAGCCGCGCCGTCAGAGTTGCAGCGCCGCCTCTCGCGCGAGGGCCCGAAAACGCTCGGCAAACGCGGCGCGGGCGGTTGGATCGCTCTCCGGCGGGAACCACGGCGCCCACTGGTTGCCGTCGAACGGGCCGATGATCGTCTCGAGGAAGGCGGTGTCGCCCGCCAGCGGAATGATGGTGTGCCACGCGGGCGCGCGTAGCCGTGTCATGCGGGCGCCGGGCCAGGGCCCTGCCGAGAGCACCACGGGCGTCACGACCGCGCCGTCGTCCGAGCAGTGCATCACGACGAACTGGCCGGAGAGCGCCAGAAATGACTTCCCCGACTTGAAGTTGATGTGGGGATGGTCGCAGCTCGTCGGCGGCAGCGCGATGACCATCTCGTGCAGCGTGTCGGCCTCGCCGGTGTGCAGCATGAGGCGCGCGCGGCCGTTCGGCGCAGACTTCGCAGCGGTGATCACCGCCGCAATCTCGGCCGCGCCGACGGTGACCGGATCGGCCGCCGTCACCAGGACCGAGGACGTCCGCGGCGTGAACGGGCTGGCGCGACCCGCCACGATCTTCCGGCCGATCGCGTCGGGCGCGGTCACGAGGCGTCCTTCAGCTCGCGGGTCCACTGGTTGACCTGCGGGTAGAAGTCGCTGCCGCCGCCGAGTTCGACGCCGTAGATCGACGCGAAGATGCCCTTGGCGCGCTCCCACTGCTCGTCGGGAACCGTGCGGTAGCGGCCGAGGAAACGGGCGGTGCGCAGGCGCAGCGTCTTCGAGAGGCGCGTCTCGCGGACGGCGGGCGTCAGGCGGCCGGCCACGGCCTCGTCGCGGAGGATGTCGACGGCAAGGTCGGGCGCGTTGTTCAGGTAGCAGAAGTAGGCGAGCTTCAGGGCCGCGATGGTCGCGGCCTCGCCCTTGAACAGTTTCCCAAGCTGCTCGGGGCGGCGAATCCAGACGGCGTCGGCGGCGACGAGGATGCCGTAGCGGAAGTCCTCGTTTTCGATCGGGTCGGGCTTCCGGAAGAGGCCGAGGCGCGGATAGCCGTAGCCCTTGTAGTCGAGGTTCAGGAGGATGTAGTCGCGGGCCAGCAGGTAGTCGTGGCTCTCGGAGAAGAGCTTCTGGCCGATGAAGCAGGGCTGGAAGTTGCAGCTCGAGCGGATGCCCAGCACGCCCTTGCCGAGGAGTCGCTCGGCGCCCTCGATGACGTCCTGCTCGGTGCCTTCGGTGTCGACCTTGAGGAAGTCCGGCACCACGCCGAGCCCTTCGAAGACGTCGTCGGCGCGCTCAGTCTCGATCTTGATGATGCGCTCGATCTCGGCCTGTCCAGGCTTCAGGTGGCGGAAGCATTCGGACGTCAGATCGGGCTTCAGGCAGGAACTGAGGCCGCGGTGCTTCAGGAGATGGAAGTCGCGCGTGCCCTTCTGACGGTCGAGCGCTGTCTCGTGCACCTCGTAGGAAAAGATCGGCGACTTCGTGTAGATCGCGCGCAGCCGGTCGGCTTCCTCGGTGTCGGGCTCGAAGGCGATGTAGCGGAGCGGGGCGTCGAAGCCGTTCCAGCTCGGGTGCATGCCATAGCGGGCGCCGATATCGGCGACGACAGTCAGATCATCGAGGCGTGACATGGTGATTTCCTGATCAATGGAACGGAATGGGCGGCTCAGACGACGGCCACGACCTCGGGCAGGGCCTGGACGAAGCGTCCGCCGGCCTTCGCGAACTCGGGCTGATTGGCTGCGATGTTGCGGGCGTAGCGCCAGGCCAGGACGACGACGTCGGTCGGCGCCTCGTTGATAAGCTGGCGGCCTGAGAGAACCGGCACATTGCCGGCGGACGTGCGCATGTAGTTGGTCAGCGGCGTGTCGTCGAAGACGGCGTCGATGTGGGGTCCGAGATCGAAGTAGTGGACGAGCGCCGCGCAACCGACCGACGAGCCGTAGGCGAGCGCGCGGCCCGTGCGCTGGCGCGAGGTTTCGAGACGGGTGCGAAGCTCGGCGCCGATGGCGGCGATACGGGCGTTGAAGGCCTCGTACATCGGGGTGCCGTAGAGGCCCGCCGCCTCCTCCTCGGCGATCAGGGCCGCCACGCGCGGCGAGACCGGCCGCGGGCCACCCTGACGCTGGATGTGGAAGCGGATCGAGCCGCCCTTTGGCGCGATCTTCTCGGCGTCGACGAGTTCGAGGCCCAGCGCCGCGAGGTAGCGTGCCGTCGGCTTCACGGCGAAATAGGAGACGTGCTCGTGATAGATGACGTCCAGCAGCGTCTTCTGGAGCACGTCGAGGCCGTACTGGGTTTCGATGATGACGAGCCCGGACGGCGACAGCAGCGTATCCATGCCGCCGAAGAAATCATCGAGGTCGTCGATGTTGGCGACGGTGTTGTTCGAGATGATGACGTCGGCACGGCCGTGGTCGGCGGCCATGCGTGCGCCCATGGCGCGGTTGAAGAAATCGGCGATGGTCGGGATGCCGGCCTCGGTCGCCGCCCTGGCGATCTTCTCGGCCGGATCTATCCCCACGACGCGCGCGCCGAGGTCCTTGGCGAAGCGCAGGAGCGAGCCGTCGTTGCTGCCGATATCGACAACCAGCTTGCCGGGTCCGATATCCCCGGATTTCGCGAGACCGCCGATCAGCTCGCCGAAATGCTCGCGGAGGCCGACCGAGATCCCGGTGAAATACTGGAAGTTCCGGTACTGGAATTCGGGATTGACGATGGTCGCCAGCTGAAGGAAGCCGCAGTCACGGCATTGCCAGAGATCCGCCGGCGCCGTCTCGGCGATCCGGGCGCTCATGCCGACGTTAGGCGAGGCGACGGGCAAGGGGCTCAAGGGTACGGCCTTCCAGAGCGCGGGGCTCTCGCACAGCCTGCATGTCGTTCTCGTCTCGGCCAGCCGAACCGTCATTGCCTGCTCCACTTCGCGGACATCCAAAGCTCCTCGATGAGCGCCAGATCGACCAGCGCGTCACGTCCCGATGCGATCGGCGCGGCCGTTCCCCGAGCGACCTCGAGGACGTGTCGCGCCTGCGCCTTGAACGCCCAGTCCCGGGCGTTTACGGGCGCCTCCTCGACCACCACGGCTCCGCCGCGTACGCACTCGATACGGGCTGCCTCCTGGCGGGCCAGCGCCGACGGCAAGTGCAGCCGGAGCACGGCCTTGTCGAAGACGATCTCGATCGTCTGATCCCAGCGGCCGGAGTCGACCCGCCCGAGCGTCAGCGTCACGGGATAGGCGGTCGATTCGAGCAGGGCAACCTGCATCCGACCGCTGCGCACAGAGAAGGCGCCTGCCGAGAGCGCGTCGCCGAGCAGATGGCGGACGAGGTTCAGGTCGTGGCTCGCGACGTTCAGGGTATATTCGTAGTCCGCATGCTGGCATTCCGGCAGGCCGGCCGGAGCGAGGTCGCCCACCGGATAGCGATAGGAGCGCGGCTCGCGCGAGCGCACGTGATGCGGCGGCGGAATGGCGTAGGTGGCGCAGTAGTCGCGAATCGCGACGTGGGCGATGGCGCCCACCTCGCCGGATGTGCGCAGCGCCGCGAGACGGTCGCGAAACAGAGCGACGCCCGCATCATGGCGCTTCATGTAGCCAACGGCGAGGGGCGAGCCTGCAGCTTCGGCAGCCGCCACGATCGCGCGGCCTTCGGCCAGCGTGCAGGCGAAGGGTTTCTCGGCCAGAACGGTCCGGCCAGTGCGCACGGCTGCGAGGGTCGCGGGGCCGACCGCCCGTCGCGGCAGAACAACGACGACTGCGTCGACGTTCGGATCAGCCAGCAACGCTTCCGGGCGATCGTGGCGGCGCTCGACGCCGTGCCGGCCTGCGACCTGGCGAAGCAGTTCGGGCCGGCTGTCGGCAAGCGCCGTCACCCTGCAATCCGGCAACTCGGCGTAGGCGTCCAGATGAGCCACCTGCGCGATGAACCCCGCGCCCAGAATGCCGATCCGAACCGTCTCGACCGGTGACTGGATCGGCTGGCTCGTCAAAGCGTGCATCTCCAAATGTCGTCCGAAAGGATGGCAAACGATCTCAACCGGAACCAGCGGCAGCCGTGGGGCCTTAGCCCGATTGCGTTGCGCGCGCAACGCGACTTCGTTTTCGGTCCACTGGAGAGTCCGGGCAGAACGGCCGTACGCCGGCCGCGTCCGATCGCCGCCGTGGCTCGGACGCCTCCCAGTCCGAGGTCACTGCGCCGCATCGCGTGAGCGACGTTGTGGCGATGCACAACCCGCGGTATACGGAGCTACGTTGTTCTCGCTCGGACTGCACCTGTTTCGCATTCGGTCACGCGCGACCGGTGACGGGCATTGCTTTCGAGTGGCATTCATGGCGCCGTGCGGCGCAGCTGATACGTCGAGGGCCGATGGCCGTGCGCATCTCACTCGTGATGCCGAACTACAATCACGCGGCCTATCTCGAGCGGTCGGTCGGCGCCATGCTCGCGCAGACGCGGCCGGCCGACGAGATCATCATCATCGACGATGCGTCGACCGACGACAGCCTGGCGATCATCGACGCCGTGACGAAGGGCAACCCGCACGTGCGTGTGGTGCGCCATGAGACACGGGCCGGCGTCGTCAGCGCGCTCAACGAAGGCCTGAGCCTCGCAAGCGGTGACTTCGTCGGATTTCTCGGCGCCGACGACGAGGTGCACGAGGGCTTCATCGCGTCGCTGATGCCGCTGATCGAAGCCCATCCCGAAGCCGGCTTCGGCTGCGGCCGCGTCGTGCTGAAGGACGAAGGCGACAGGATCGCCGGCGAACGCCCGATCATAAGGCCGACGGCGCAGGCGCGCTACGTGCCACCGGCGGACGTCCGGCGGCAGCTTGCGTCCGCGGACAACTTCTTTCTCGGCCAGGTGACGCTCTACAGCCGGCGCCGTCTCATTCAGCTCGGCGGCTTCGACGCCTCGCTCGGCTCGCTCTCGGACGGCATGCAGCAGCGTCGGCTCGCCACCCGATGGGGCTATGTGTTCCTCCCCGAGGTGCTCGGCGTCTGGCGCGTTCACGGCGCCAACTACTCCGTCGCTTCCGCCACCGATCCGGCGACCATCGAAGCCATGGTCCGCAATGCCCGGCTCGTGCTCGCGGAGGAGGATCAGGCGCTCTATCCGCACGATTATCCCCACATTTTCGAAAGACGGCTCCGCTTCAACGGAGCACGGCTGCTGACAACCGAGATCGCGCGGGCGCCGGCCATCACTGACCGGATTTCGGCCATCATCGGCGGTTCGCGCCTCGATCAGGTGGTGCTCGGCGCGGCGCGCCATTTCGGGCGGCTGGCCCCTGTCGCGGCGACGGCGTGGCTCGCACTCAGGCTCAGGCCGATGTCGCCCTGGTGGCTCATGTCGGAGGCCGCTTTGCGGCTGAAGGCACGGTTGACGAGGGCCCGTGCCCTGTGATCACGGGCGAGGCGACAGCCAATGGGCGGCAACGCGCGCCATAGGACTTGGCAGCGAACGGCGCTATAGAGCCGGTTCACGCGCAGCCCTTTCCCGCGGTTCCGTCGCGGGGCGTGCGGTGGCCGGGAAATGCGGGAGACGGGTGGTGGCAGAAGCTTCGACAGAGCGGGCGTGGGCGGATCTGCGCTCTACCGTCGAGAACAGCCGGATCTGGAGGGCGCTGGCACTGGCCGACATCCGGTCCAAGTACCGCCTCTCCACCTTCGGCACGCTCTGGATCACGCTGTCGACCGGCGTCATGGCCATCTCGATCGGGCTGATCTACGGGCAATTCTTCGGCCAGGATCTGCGCACTTACCTTCCCTACTTCGCGACCGGCATGGTGGTGTGGACGTTCATCGCGTCGGTGGCGAACGAGGCGACCACGTCGCTGATCAATTCGGGAACGTGGATCAAGGGCTCGAGCCTGCCGCTCAGCTTCTACGTCATGCGGATGCTGCAGCGGAACTTCCTGATCCTGCTGCACAACCTGATCATCATCGTGCTGGTCTGGCTCTATTTCCGCTGGAGCCTGCCGGCGTCGGCGCTGCTGTCGCTCTTGGGGCTCGCGTTGAACTACGTGTTCCTCGCCGGCGCGGCCGTCGTGATCGCGTTTCTCTGCGTGCGCTATCGGGACATCCCGCCCATGGTCGGCGCGCTGACGCAGTTCGTCTTCTTCGCGTCGCCGATCATGTGGGAGGCGGAGCGCCTGAAGGTCGGGCAGTTCCTCGTCACGTTCAATCCGGTGGCCTACCTCATCGCGGTGGCGCGAGACCCGCTGCTCGGACGGCCCGTACCGCTGCTCACGTGGATCATCGCCGTCGGCCTTGCAGCAGGCTCGGTCGCGCTCGCCGCCCATGTCTACGCGCGCTATCGCAACCGCATCGCCTATTGGGTCTGACACCATGGCCAGCATCGACCTCGAGCACCTGTGCATCGATTTTCCCGTGGCCTCGTCGCAGCGCGGACATTCGATCAAGGCGGCCGTGCTGGACAAGGCGCGCGGTATCGGCGGCCGCATGGTCGACACCAGCGGCTCAGCCGTCGCCGTCAGGGCGATCGACAACGTGACGTTGTCGCTCAAGGTCGGGGACCGGCTCGGTCTGATCGGGCACAACGGGTCGGGCAAGACCACGCTGCTCCGGGTCATGGCCGGGATTTTCGCACCGACCAGCGGAAGGGCCGAAATCCGGGGACGGACGGTCTCGATGTTCGATATCGGCCTCGGCATCGATGCCGAGGCGAGCGGACACGAGAATATCTACATGCGCGGCCTGATCCTCGGCATGTCGGAGACGGAAATCGAAGCGAAGCGGCAGGAGATCGCCGAGTTCAGCGAACTGGGCCCTTATCTCGACCTGCCGGTGCGGACCTATTCCTCGGGCATGGCGATGCGGCTGATGTTCTCGATCGCCACTTCGATCCAGGGGCAGATCGTGCTCATGGACGAGTGGATCGCGGTCGGCGACGCGCAATTCCGCGACAAGGCCAATACCCGGCTCAGGGAGGTGACGGACCGGGCCGGCATCCTGGTCATCGCTTCGCATGACGAGGGGCTGCTCAGGGGGCTCTGCACCCTCGGTGCCCGCATGGAAAACGGACGGGTCACGGCCTTCGGGCCGATCGCCGAAGTGCTCTCCGGGGAAGGTCATGGCCGCGCGGCTTGACAGCACTCGATGGCGGTCTCTATATCCGGCCACCCGAGGGTCGGCCGCCAAGGCCGGCACGGCGACGCGCCACCGCGATCGTCCGGGACGGGTTCGGCGGGATAGCTCAGGTGGTTAGAGCGGAGGTCTCATAATCCTCAGGTCGGCGGTTCAAGTCCGCCTCCCGCTACCAGACCTCCGTTCTATCGGCGACAGAGCCCACCGAAGCCTCGCGGCACGGAGCCGGCCCCCTCCCCTCACTCCCCAAGTCTGCCCCAGCGCTGCAACCGGTGCGCTGCCTCGGCCATGGCTTCGGTCGATCCGGCATAGGAGAACCGCATGAAGCGGCGGCCGCGCGCGGGGTCGAAATCCACACCCGGGGTTGCAGCCACATCGATTTCGGCGAGCATGGTTTTCGCGAACGCGAGGCTGTCCGAGGTAAAGCGCGAGACGTCCACGTAGAGGTAGAAGGCGCCGTCGGCCGGGACGATGTCCGTGAGGCCCGCCTTCGGAAGCTCGCGGAGCAGGAGTTCGCGGTTGGCGGCATAGACGCGCTTGTTGGTTTCGAGTTCCTCCAGACCATCGAAGGCGCCGAGGGCGGCGATCTGGGAGATGGCCGGCGGCGAGATGAACAGGTTCTGCGCCAGACGCTCGACCGTGCGCACGAGGCCGTCGGGCACCACCATCCAGCCGACCCGCCAGCCGGTCATCGAAAAGTACTTCGAGAAGCTGTTGATGATGATGGCATCGTCGGAGAACTGCAGCGCCGTCGCCTGCGGCACGCCCCAGGTCAGCCCCTGGTAGATCTCGTCGGAGACGAACCACAGCTTGCGCCGCGCCGCGACGGCGCAGATCTCCGCGAGGCGATCCGGCTCGAGCATGGTGCCGGTCGGGTTCGCCGGGCTTGCGAGAAGGAGGCCGGACAGTCCATGCCGCTCGGCTGCGGCGTCGATGTCGGCCGCCGTCGGCATCCAGCGCGTCGCGGGGCCGGTCTCGAGATTGACAGGCTCGGCGCCCAGCGCCGTCAGGATGTGGCGGTAACACGGATAGCCCGGTGCGGGCAGCGCGACCCTGGATCCAACGTCGAAGAGCGCCAGGAAGGCCAGCACGAACGCCCCCGACGAGCCGGTCGTCACGACGATGCGCTCGGGCGAGACCGCGACGCCGTACCAGTCGCGGTAGAGGCGTGCGATCCGCTCGCGCAGCGGCTCCATGCCGAGCGCGAGCGTGTAGCCGAGCGTGTCGCGGTCGAGGGCCCGCTTCACGGCCTCGCGCGCCGCGGCCGGTGCCGAGGTCGCGGGTTGGCCGACCTCCATGTGGATGACGCGACGGCCGGCCGCCTCGGCGGCGGCGGCCTGACGCATGACGTCCATGACGATGAAGGCGTCGATCTCGCTTCGGCCCGCCGGCGGCCTGACCATGGCGGCGGCGGCTGCCGTCATGCGATCGCCACGCGTCATGGTGTCCTCCAATCGTTGTCGGGCATGCCCTATAATCGCCACCTGACGGCCACATGCATGCATGGGGCGGATGAGTCGCGCCGCGGGCCAATGTATAGAGATCGAAGCGGCCACGGGCCAGACGGTCTCCGAAGCTCGCGACAGCGCCCATGGGAGCGCGGGGGATACGAGACATGACGGCAACCATGCATCGGGCGACGTCGAGGGGCAGCACAGCCCGCGCGATGAAGTTTGCCACCGCGCTCGTCGCCATCGTCGCGGCGACCGCGCCGCAGCGGGCCAATGCGCAGTATCTCAGCTTCATCCGCGATACCGAGATCGAGCGGCTGCTCGCCGATTACTCGCGACCGATATTTCGGGCGGCCGGACTCGGCAGCCAGAACATCACGATGCGAATCGTGAAGCACGATTCGTTCAACGCGTTCGTGCTCGATGGCCAGAACGTGTTCGTGCACACCGGCATGCTGCAGCAATCCGAAACGCCCAACCAGGTCATCGGCGTCATCGCGCACGAGACGGGCCACATCACCGGTGGCCATCTGGCGCAGCTGCGCGACCGCATCGCGCGGGACCAGACGAAAAGCCTGCTCATCAAGCTGCTCGGTATCGGCCTGATGGTGGCAGGAGGAGGCGGCGGCACCTCGGGGGTCGGTACGGGCGTGCTCGTCGGCGGCGACGAACTCATCATGCGTTCGCTGCTGTCGGACCGGCGGGCGCAGGAATCGGCTGCCGACCAATCCGGGCTCAGGTTCCTCAATGCCACGAAGCAGTCCGGGCAAGGCATGCTGCAGACCTTCGAGCGGTTCGCGCAGCAGGAATACATTTCCGCGTCCGGCGCGAGCCAGGATGCGTTCGCGCGCAGCCATCCCGTCGCTGCGGCGCGGCTGGCGCAGTTGCGCGAGCGGGTGGCGCAGAGCCCCTATGCGACGGCGAAAGACCAGCCCGAGCTGCAACTCCGCCATGATCTCATGCGGGCCAAGCTCGCGGGGTACCTCGATCGGCCGCAAGTGGTATTCAACCGGTACCGCGCCAGCGACCAATCGTTGCCGGCGCGCTATGCCCGCACGATCGCGACGTTCTTCGGCCGTGGCATCGATGCGGCGCTGCCGGAAGTCGATAAACTCATCAAGGAGCAGCCGCAGAACGCCTACTTCCACGAACTGCGCGCCGATTTCCTCATGCGCTCGGGCCGGGGACGGGAGGCGATCGGGTCACTGCGGACGGCCCTGCGTCTCGCCGGCGACGCACCGCTCATTGCCGTGCGGCTGGCGCAGGCGCTCGACGGTGAGAGCGATCCCCAGAACGTGACGGAGTCGATCGGCCTGGTCCGGAAAGCTCTCGTCACCGACAAGAACCCACAGGGCTACCGTCTGCTCGCCAGCGGCTACGCCAAGCAGGGCAAAGTGGCGGAAGCGGACCTTTCGATCGCGGAGGCGCATTTTCTCGAGGGGAACATCAAACAGGCCCAGATTTTCGCCAAGCGCGCACAGCGTGGGCTTCGCGCCGGCTCGCCGGAGGGGCTACGCGCTGGCGATATCGTGAGTTACAAGCCGCCGAAAGGCACGCTATAGACCCGTTCGACAAAGCGCATCGACGCATAGCTGACAGGTTCCAAATGACGCTTCACATCGGCCGGCTCGCCGGCTTCCGTCGCGGCTTGATCGCGACCCTCGCTGCGGTCGGCTTTTTCGCAGGTGCCTCAACACCGATGGCGCAGGACAAGCCGGCTGCCTTCGACGACACCCAGAAGGCGGCCATCGAGACCATCATCAAGGACTATCTGCTGAAGAACCCCGAGGTGATGCTCGAGGTGCAGAGCGCGCTCGAGTCCAAGATGGAGGAGCTTCAGTCCGCCAAACTCAAGGCAGCCCTCCAGACCCATGCCGCCGAGCTGTTCCGGCGGGCGGATGCGCCGATGGCCGGCAACCCCAAGGGCGACGTTCCGGTTGTCGAATTCTTCGATTACAACTGCGGTTACTGCAAGCGCGCCTTCAGCGACGTGGCCAAGCTCATCGAGCAGGACAGCAACGTCAAGGTGATCCTCAAGGAACTGCCGATCCTGTCGAAGGGCTCGGAAGAAGCGGCGCGTGTGGCGCTGGCAGCCCGCCTCCAGGACAAGTACTGGCCCGCGCACCGGGCGCTGCTCGCCATCCGCGGCGAGGTGAACGAGCAGACGGCCCTGAAAGCCGTCGAGAAGATCGGCGGCATCGACATGGCCAAGCTCAAGAAGGACATGGCGTCAGACGCCGTCAGCGGCGAAATCAACACCGTGCGCCAATTGGCCCAGAGCATGGGCATCCAGGGTACGCCACACTTCCTCGTCGGCGACCGCGCCATCCCCGGTGCTCCCGGCAATCTGCTCGACCAGCTGAAGGGCCACGTGGCCGACATCCGGAAGTCTGGTTGTAGCGTCTGCTGACCTGGATCAGGCCCGGCGCGCGAGCTGCCGAACGCCGGGCCGGCGCCCTTTCGCGCCGGCACGAAAGCTGTTACACCCGTCCAGCTTTGCGCCTGGCTGCCGCTCAATTGGGCACAGTGCGCGCCGCGACGGGAGCCCGCACGAGGTGACGACAGCCAGACCCGTTTACGTGCTCAACGGCCCGAACCTCAACATGCTTGGGCTTCGGGAACCGGAGATCTATGGCCGCGATACGCTCGGCGACGTGGAGGCCCAGGTGCGCGCGAAAGCTGGCATCCTGGGCCTGACTGTCGAATTCCGACAGTCGAACCATGAAGGCGACCTCGTCACGTGGATCCAGGAAGCGCGGACGAAGGCGTGCGGCATCCTGCTCAACGCGGGGGCCCTCACCCACACGTCGGTCGCGATCCTCGACGCCCTCAATGCAGCCGAACTGCCGGCCATCGAGGTGCATCTCTCGAATGTCTTCCGGCGCGAATCGTTCCGGCATCACAGCTACGTCTCGCTCGGCTCGGTGGGGGTCGTGTGCGGCTTCGGAGTAGACAGCTATCTGCTGGCCCTGGACGGGCTCGCGCGGATCGTGGCGCGCCAGAGCGCCGCCCACAAGGCGACGGCCTGACCGGCCGGCGCGCGTCAGAGAAACATCCTGCGGAACAGAGCATGGCCAAGGACGCGAAAGAAAAGGACGGCATGGAGCGCGCACTCATTCGCGATCTAGCGAAGCTGCTGAACGAGAACGGCCTGACGGAAATCGAGATCGAGCGGGACGGCCTCAAGGTCCGCGTCGCGCGCCACGCCGCGCCGCAGGCCATCACCGCCACTGTTCCGGCTGCGCCCGTCGCACCGTCCCGGCCGGCGCCGACGGCCCCGTCGGCTGATGCGGCCCCGGTCGGCGCTGCGGATTTCGCCAATCATCCGGGGTGCGTCAGGTCGCCGATGGTGGGCACCGCATATCGAGCCCCCGAGCCGGGCGCGGCCACGTTCATCGAGATCGGTGCGCGCGTCTCGCAGGGCCAGACGCTCCTCATCATCGAAGCGATGAAGACGATGAACCACATCCCGGCGCCACGCGCGGGCACCGTCACGCAGATCCTCTTCGAGAACGGGCAGCCGGTCGAGTTCAACGAGCCGCTCGTCGTCATCGAGTAATCAGGGAGAGGCGATCAGCTGCGAGACCTGGACATGCGGGGCGCCGACGCCACCCCGAACGTCCCGTCGCTCGCGCCTGCTGCCTGACAACGCATGTTCGACAAAGTGATGATCGCCAACCGCGGCGAGATTGCCCTGCGGATCCAAAGGGCCTGCAAGGAACTCGGGATCGCGACGGTGGCGGTGCATTCGACAGCCGACGCCGAGGCGATGCACGTCAAGCTGGCGGACGAGAGCGTCTGCATCGGCCCGCCGCCGGCAGCCGAAAGCTATCTCAACATTCCGAGGCTGCTGGCGGCCTGCGAGATCACGGGCTGTGACGCCATCCATCCCGGCTATGGGTTCCTTTCGGAGAACGCCCGCTTCGCGGAGATCCTCGAAGAGCACGGCATCACATTCATCGGCCCGACGTCCGAGCATATCCGGATCATGGGCGACAAGATCGAGGCGAAGGAGACCGCCAAGCGGCTCGGGATTCCGGTCGTCCCGGGCTCCGACGGCGCGGTGACGACCGAGGCCCAGGCGGCGCGGGTCGCGAAGTCGATCGGGTTCCCGGTACTCATCAAGGCCGCAGCGGGCGGTGGCGGGCGCGGCATGAAGGTCGCGCGCACAGCCGACGATCTCGACATGGCGCTCAAGACCGCGCGCTCCGAGGCCAAGGCCGCGTTCGGCGACGACAGCGTCTACATCGAGAAGTACCTCTCGCATCCCCGACACATCGAGATCCAGGTGTTCGGGGACGGCAAGGGCAACGCCATCCATCTCGGAGAGCGCGACTGCTCGCTGCAGCGGCGGCACCAGAAAGTCCTCGAGGAGGCGCCATCGCCGGCGCTCAACGAGGAGAGCCGGAACAAGATCGGCATGACCGTCGCGCGGGCCATGCAGAAGCTCAAATATCGCGGCGCGGGCACCGTCGAGTTCCTCTACGAGGACGGCGAGTTCTACTTCATCGAGATGAACACGCGGCTGCAGGTCGAGCATCCGGTGACCGAGATGATCACGGGCCTCGATCTCGTGCTCGAGCAGATCCGGATCGCCGCCGGACACCCGCTGTCGCTGACGCAGGAGGAAGTCACCTTCTCCGGGCACGCCATCGAGTGCCGGATCTGTGCCGAGAACCCGCAAACGTTCCGGCCGTCGCCCGGACGCATCACGTACTGGCACCCGCCGGGTGGGCTCGGCGTCAGGGTCGATTCTGGCGCCTATCAGGGCTACCGGATCCCGCCCAACTACGACAGCCTGATCGGGAAGCTGATCGTCGCCGGCAAGAACCGCAACGAATGCCTGATGCGGCTCAAGCGGTGCCTCTCCGAGTTCGTCATCGACGGTATCGAGACGACGATCCCGCTCTTCACCGAACTCGTCCGGCACCCCGACATCGCCAATGGAACGTACGACATCCACTGGCTCGAACGGCATCTGGGGCACAAGACCTGAACTCGGATATCTCGAAAAGGGCGGCGAAACAGGCTATACTTCCCCCGATTGACGATCAGGGGTGCCATGGCTTCTCGTGACGACGTCGCCATCGAGATCACACCGGACGTGCTGCTCAAGGCCTATGCCTGCGGCATCTTTCCCATGGCCGAAAGCGCAGACGATCCAGCCCTCTACTGGATTGAGCCGCAGTCGCGCGGCATCCTGCCGCTGGACGGCGTGCACGTGCCGAAGCGGCTTGCGCGCACCATCCGGTCCGGTGTTTTCGACATGCGCATCGATACCGATTTCCGCGGTGTGATCGAGGGGTGTGCCGCGTCTCGGCCCGGGCGGCGCTCGACGTGGATCAATGGCCGCATCCGGAGCCTTTACGGCGCGCTCTTTGCGCAAGGACACTGCCACACGGTCGAGACGTGGCGGGACGGCCGACTGGTGGGTGGTCTATACGGCGTGGCACTCGGCGGCGCGTTCTTCGGCGAGAGCATGTTCTCCACCGAGACGGACGCCAGCAAGGTGGCGCTCGTCTATCTCGTGGCGCGACTGATCGCGGGAGGGTTTTCGCTCCTCGATACGCAATTCGTCACCGATCACCTCAAGCAGTTCGGCACGATCGAACTCGACCGCGCCGACTTTCATCGCGCCCTCGAGGAGGCGATCCGTCGGCCCGGCCAGTTCAAGGTCCTCGACCCGTCCGCATCGCCGGACGCCGTGCTCGCCATCATTCGCCATCCGCAGTCCTGACGCCGGTTTGTCCCTCAGGCGGCGCGTGCATCCTCGCGGATCATCGAGGCACCCTTCTCGGCGATCATGATGGTCGGGGCGTTCGTGTTCCCCGTCGTCACCTGCGGCATGATCGAGGCATCGATCACTCGCAGCCCGGACATGCCGCGCACCCGAAGTCGCGAATCGACGACGGCCATCGGGTCCTCGCCCATGCGGCAGGTACCGACGGGGTGATAGATCGTAGTGCCGAACCGGCGCACGTAGTCGAGGATCTCATCGGGGGTTCGCACATCCGGTCCGGGGACGATCTCGCCGGCGGAGTGACGGTTGAACGCCGGCTGCGAGAAGATGCGGCGCGCGATGGCGATGCCGGCCTCGATAACGCGGATATCGGCGGGCGCAGACAGGTAGTTCGGGCGGATGGCGGGTCGCTCCAGCGGATCGGCGGAGCGCGCCATGATGCTGCCCCGGCTCTCGGGGCGCGCGATCGAGACGGCGACGGTTGCGCCGGGCTCGCGTTCGAGGGCGCCGAAGACAGCCGGATCGTAGCTCGCAGGCGAGAACAGGAGCTGGAGGTCCGGGCTCGCGAGCCCTTCGCGGCTCCGGCAGAACGCCTGAGCACTCGATACTCCGAAGGTCAACGCGCCTTTGCCCGTCAGCACCCACTTCGCGATTTCGCCGCCAAGCAGGAGGCCGCGCGAGAGTTCGTTGATGGAGCGCGCGTCCTTCACGCGATGGGAGACGCGGGCGACATAGTGGTCGGAGAGGTTCGAGCCGACGCCCGGCAGATCGTGGGCCACGGCAACGCCGATCGATTGCAAGTGAGCCGCCGGACCGATGCCGGAGACCTGCAGCAGATGCGGGGAGTTCACGGACCCCGACGAGACGATGACCTCGCGGCGCGCCCTGACGTCCATTTCGCGCCCCATCTGGTCGATGCGGACCCCGATGGCGCGGCGCCCCTCCAGGAGAATGCGCAGCGCGGTGGCGTTAGTCAGAACGCGAAAATTGGAGCGGCTGCGCGCGTTGCGGAGGAACGTCTGGGCCGTGGAGCCACGGAAGCGGCCGTTGCGCGACATCTGCGAGTAGCCGACGCCTTCGGCGGGCGTGGCGCCGGACAGATCCTTCGCAAATGGCAGACCGGCTTGCTGGGCCGCCTCGACGAAACGATGGGTAATCGGGAGGATCGTCCGATAATCCTCGATGAGAAGCGGGCCGTCCTTGCCCCGGTACGCGTCGTCACCCGGCGCATAGCGCTCCATCGCCTTGAAGTGCGGCAGACACTCGTCGTAGGTCCAGCCGCGACAGCCCATCTGGGCCCAGTTGTCGTAGTCGGCCGGATTGCCGCGCACGAAGAGCATGCCGTTGATCGACGACGAGCCGCCGAGAACGCGGCCGCGCGGCCAGTGAATGGCGCGATTGCCGCTTCCGGCCTCGGGCTCGGTTTCGTAGTTCCAGTTGACGAGCGGATTCTTCAGGAGCTTCAGGATTCCAGCCGGCACGTGGATCATCGGATGCAGGTCGCGCGGACCGGCTTCCAGAAGGATCACACTGGCGCCGTCCGCCGAGAGCCTGTCGGCCAGGACGCAGCCCGCCGAGCCAGCCCCCACGATCACATAGTCCGCTTCCATCGATCTCTCTCCGCCCATTTCGGCCGGGAGAATAGACATGCGAGCGACCAGAGCAATCGTCTCGCGTGTGGCTGCTTCATGACCGGACCATGGCGCGAGTCCGTGCGTGCGGTGAACGCCGTTTGAACAGCCGCTTCAGCGCGGGTTCAGGCGTTCGGGACTACGCTCGTTCTCATGATGCACATCGCGGCAGAGGAGTTCCGAAACCCATGATCAAATTCGCACTTGCCGGCCTTTCGATCGCCTTCGTCACGGCCACCACCGCTGCGGCGCACGACGTTCGCCCGATCGGCCGCGCGCAAGCCGAGCAACTCTCCGCCATCGAGCAGGGGCACAAGAACGGGCAACTCACGCGACGTGAGTACCGCGACCTCGTCGCCGAGCAGGCGCGCATCGCGGATCTCAGGCGGCAGGCCGAGCGCGACGGGCGACTGACGGGACGCGAAGTGCGTTCGATCCGTCATGCCCAGCACGACGCGGCGCACCGCATCGCGGCCGAGCGCCACGATCGTCAGGTGAACATCTGGCGCCGATGGAAGGCGCGTCACTAGGCGACGACGACCAGCTCGACGGCGTCCCGCAGGCGCCGGCGAGCCGGGTGCGGCCAGGGAGGTGTGTCGTGCCCGGCGAAGGGGCCATTCCGAACGGGATGGCCCCTTTTCGCGTGGCGGGACATCGCGTCGCAATACAAGGACCGTCTACCGGACGCGCCGGGCACGGAATAATATGCGAAAAATGCGTTCTTGCGCCGCAGCATTGCAGCTACCATAGTACTCGGGTTGGGGAAAAGTACTGGGGTAACACTGCTCGCCATCGCGGCCCGGTTCATGACTTGCCGGGTTACCTGAGAGGTGCGATTGGGGTCGACCCTGCACCGATCGAGGGCAGGCGCGGCGTCACGAGTTCGACGTTGATCGGGCAGTCAACTCATGGGCCGAGACGAAACGGGCAAGGCGGGGCATGCATCGCATTATCGCTTCACCGCAAGAGCTGGCGAGCCGGCGTCGCGAACGTCTCGAAGGCCGGGTCCCTCGCGTCGCCGTGATGCCCTATTTCGTCGTCAGCGACGGCGTGCTGAAGCCGCTGTTCGGCCGCAAGGTGACCGTCCGGCTGATCGAATTGCTGGCGAGCGTCGACGACCTCCTCGTCATCAATGCCGCAAGTCTGCTCGACACCAGCCCGCGCACGGAACCAAGGGTCGTCGGGCAGTCTCTCGGCGCTGACTTCGTGTTGAAGGGCCAGATCTGCCGCGCCGATCAGGAGTTGTATTTCAGTCAGTCGCTCCACGACGTCCGCTCCGGCGAGGTGGCGCTGACACGCACGGTGACGTGCTCGATCGGCCATCTCGAAGATTTCGAGCGAGATGTGCTGTCGCGCGTCGTGGCGACGATCCGATGGCCGATGCGCGAAGCGACGATCACGCGCCTCCTGCGACGGAGACCGCGAGACGCAACCGCCTACGAGCTCGGCATCCAGGCGCAGCTCGCCATGCATCGGATGGACAAGCGGAGCATGGACCGGGCGCGTGGCTACCTCGTCCGTGCGAGCGCGATCGAGCCGACACATGCGGCCGCTTTCGCCTGGCTGGCGCGAAATCACTCGATCCGCGTCGGTCAGGGCTGGACGCAGAACCGCGCTGAGGAGCGCCGGATCGCGAGCGATCTCGCCGAGCGGGCGGTGCGCCTCGACGGAGAAAGCGCGATTGCGCTGGCAACGGCGGGGCATCTGCGGTCCTACCTGCATCGCGACTTCGAAGGTGCCGAGGAGCTCCTCTCTCGGGCCATCGTGGCGTGTCCCAACGAGCCACTCGGTTGGCTGATGCTCGGTGCGACGCTCGGCTACACCGGTCGCGGCGAGGAAGGATTGAGGCTGGTTCGCTATGGGATGTCGCTGTCGCCGGCCGACCGCTTCATGTTCAACTTCCTCTGTTTCGGGGCAATCTGCAGCTATGCGGCGGGCGACCTCGAGGGCGCGCGGGATCTAGCGGCCTCGGCGAGGGCGCTCAATCCACGCTACTCGACAGCACTGAAAGCCCAGATCGTCAGCCTCGTCGGCCTCGGCGACGTGAAGGAAGCGCGCGCGGTCGCGGCGGACCTGCTGCAGCTCGAACCCGGCTATCCGGAGGTGGCCGCTGCCACGGTCCCATTCGCGGACCCAGCCGACCGCGAGCTGTTCCTCCTCCGGATGCGGACAGCCGGCGTCTTCGAGCGACGGCGGCAGCCACGGCCTGTTGCATTGGCGAAGTCGGCTGCACGGGCGCGGCGCTAGCTGTCGTCGCGAGGTTCGCTGCTCTTGCGAACCATCATCTTGTAAGCGCCTGGTTGTCGGTCGTCGCGCATGCAGCGCCGGGCGACCTTGTCGGCATATCGCTGCCAATCGTCTTCCGTCATGTCCTCGAGGCATTCCGCGACGTCGAAGCGATCCAGCCGGTCCGCCTCGTAATGCCCCTTGCGCAAGGGCTGCACCTGCATGAACGGGACGTCGTCGTCGAACTCGATGGGTAGGCCGGTCCGCGTCAGGCGCACGTTGGTGAAAAGCGGGCCGAACCACATGCTGTCGGTCTCGATGATACCTTCCAGAAGCTCGAAGCCGGACGGCCGCGCCAAGTTGGCGACGGGACGGACGAGCAGGCTCCAGCCATCTGCGGTCGTGGCCATGACGCCTGGCCAGATCTGTACGAGACCCTGCTGGATCGACGCTGTAAGAAAGGCCGGCGCCGCGCCCTTCAGGTCCGGCGGAGCAACCGAGTCGAACCGCGCCGCGAAGCCGGGATAGTGACACGAACGCAGCGGCTGGAACTCGTCCACACCTTCAGCGCGCCAGAAAATCTCATGGCCATCCCAAAGAAGCTGGAAACGGCGCGGCAGGAAGACGTACCAACCGAAACCGGATGCTGCGGCCACAGGCTCGCAATATCGAATTGCGCGGACCGGCAACGTTCCACCGACCGTGCGATCTGCCCGACGCGGCAGCCGGCCGCCATCGACCAGTTGCACGAAACGAACGAGCGACTGACGAGGCTCCGGAGTTTTGGCAGCCGACGGCATTTCCCGAGACAGGGTCATTATCGCGTCTCCACGAAATTTCTTTGAATATAATAACTCGATATTCGGCATCGAAGCCGGAGGATCTCGCCCCCCGGACGTCACAGGCGTCCGACGGCTTCGTCCTCGACGCGCATCGACGCCTCCCGAGGGCGGGCAAAAGCCCCCCCTCGGGAGTCCTGTACTGCCTGTGTTACCAGGGCATCAGGCCGTCGCCGAGCCGCATCCGTGGCGTCGCCGCCCACGGCGACAGGCCGTCACCGAGGCGGACTTTCGGGCTCGAGCGCCACGGCGAGAGGCCATCTCCGACGCGGACGGTCGGCTTGGCCTCGGAGGGCTCGACGTTGGTGGAGGGAGTGGATTTGGCAATCTCGACAATCTTCGACATGAAACAACTCCTGAAATGTATTGATTTCCAAAATTCAGTTCATTGCGCGCAATAGATCAAATCTAGTCCGACCCGCGCTCGTCCTCAAGGGGGATGCCGATCTTTTTTTTCAATGAATTGATTTCGGTGAAACTCTCGATCCGATCATAACCTATTCCGGCATCACGCATACGCGCGCTCCCGACAGCGCGGAACCTACACCCGCCGCGCTCGGGGACCGGACCAGTGTTCCGGCGCCGACATTTGCTTCCCTCTGCCGCTTGGTCGAGAGCAAATGTCGGCGCCAAAGGAACACGAGAAACTCAATGCTTCTGGTGTAGCTTTCGCCTCCGACGTTTGGTGACGTTCCTAGCCGCAGGCGGGTACCAAACGTCAGAGGCGTTACACCAGGAGACCGATGCACGGGGGCCTGCAATCGGCTAGCATCCACGCATCGCAGCACCTCTCTCGATCCGGCCTCCATGATCCTCAGTCACGAGCACAGATTCATCTACATCAAGACCTACAAGACCGGCTCAACGTCGGTCGAGGCGGCGCTGTCGGCGGTGTGCGGGGCCGACGACGTGATCACGGAGGCGAGCGAGCAGTTGCGCGGCGTGCGCCAGAAGCCGGCACAGAACTACCGGATCGAGCATCCGGAAAAGCCAAGTCGCGCGCTGTGGAAGCGCATCCTCGGTCGACCGGAGCGGCACTACCATCCCTCGGTCGGTTTCTACGAACACATGCCCGGGTGGCGCATTCGCACGTACGTCGGGGACGACGTGTGGCGGCGGTATTACAAATTCACGTTCGAACGCAATCCCTGGGACCGTCAAGTCTCCTGGTACCACTACAAGACCAAGTCGAAGCCGGAGGCCACGCGTCCCACCTTCGCTCAGTTCAACACCGACCGCCGCCGCGCGTTCGTCGAGAACTGGAGCCTCTATACGGACGCTGACCGGCCATTCGTCGACTTCGTCGGGCGCTACGAGACCCTCGAGGCAGATTTCGCCACCGTCCTCGATGCGATCGGACTCGCCGGCAAGGTCGAGCTACCGCGCACCAATGTGTCCCGATCACGCAAGGGCGACTATCGCGACGCCTACACGCCGGAACTCCGTGACCTCGTCGCGGACTGGTATGCCCCCGAAATCCGCCATTTCGGCTACCACTTCTGACGGACTCGCCCAGTATTCGTTGCGCAGTTGCAACAACTTGCGTCAACCGTACACAGACTTTAGCGACTTGGTAACCGCGCGCGCCTAGCTTCCCAAATCACGCACGGCGTGGAGTGGGTGGCGATGGGCATTCTGGACGCTATTTCGATCGATGAAATCCGTCAGCGCGGAAGCATCCGCGATGGCGAAGTGATGCGCCTGCGGGCGCTCTACGACAACGGCGAGGTTCTCGACCGGGCCGATGCGGAAGCCCTCCTTTCCCTGCACGCCGCAACCCCGATCCAGGACCCGCAATGGGGCCGCTTCCTGGTCGAAGTCATCACCGACTACATCGTCCGGCAAGCCGAACCCTCCGGCTATGTCGTGGCGCAGAACGCACGATGGCTGATCGAACAGATCAGCGCCTTCGGGCAGGTCATCACATCGAGCGAACTCGCCATTCTCGTCCATGTTCTCGAAACCGCACGGTGGACGCCACCGTCGCTGTCGGCGTTCGCGCTGGACCAGATCCGGCACGCGGTCGAGACGGGTGGCGGGCCGTTGCGGGCCGGACGCGAGGACGTGCCGGGACGGTTGTTGCCCGACGAGATCGAACTCGCAAAGCGAATCCTCGTCGCCTTCGGCGGCGAGACCAGCATCTCGGTGACGCGTGTCGAGGCCGAGGCCCTTCTCGCCATCAACCGCGCCATCGGGCCGGGAAATTCCTCGCCGGCCTGGAGCACCCTCTTCGTGCGGAGCCTCGGCGCTGCCGTTCTTGCCTCCACGGGGCATGGCGTGCCACCGCGTCGCGAGGTGGCGGGCGACATCGCGACGGCGCCGCTGTCGCTGGTCTCGGCCATTCTGGGGAAGCCACATGGCGCGGATCAGCTCGGGGCGTTCGGGACGCATTCGGGCGTCAGTGTGTGGGGGACAAGCCCACTGCTCACGCCGGAAGAGCGAGCGCTCGCCCGGCTCGAGCGGCAACGCCTCGAGATCGTCACCAACGAGGTGATCGAAGAAGCGAGCGACGTGTGGCTGATGTCGTGCCTCGCCGACCGCGACGTGCTCGACGATAACGAAGTGCTGCTTCTCGACCATATCGCGCGAGAGGCTGCGCAACTGCCGCAGTCGTTCCGCCAGTTCGCCGCGCAGCGCGCCGTCGCCGCCTGAGGCGATGCCGCGCGCCGTAACCGACCACGCCTCCGCATCGTGCCCTTGCGCGCCGTTATCTCCCGCGACAAGCTGCCGGTGACGGCAGGGAGCAAGCGGAGGCGCGTGTGGCTATCGGTTTCATCGGCATTGGGAACATGGGTCTGCCCATGGCGGACAAGCTCATCGGCGGCGGGGAAGACCTCGTCGTGCACGATGCGCGTCCGGAGGCCATCGCGCCGCTCGTCGAAAAGCAGGCGCGGCCAGCCCAGTCACCGCGGGAGGTGGCTGACCGCTGCCACACCGTCTACGTTTCCCTGCCGACGCTGCCGTCGCTGCGTGACGTGGTGCTGGGCAAAGACGGCGTCGTCCATGGCAGCGCGGTGAAGCTCGTCGTCAATACCTGCACGGTGGGTGTGCCGCTGGTCGAGGAACTGGAAAAGGGGCTTGCCGCGCGCGGCATCGCGCTCGTCGATTGCCCGATCAGCGGTGGGCCGCCGGGAGCGCGCGCCGGCACGTTGTCGGTGATGGTGTCAGGGGCGCCGCATCTCGTCGAGCAGATCCGTCCCTTCATCTCCCGCTGGGGGCCCGTGACCGTTGCCGGGCCACGGCCCGGGCTGGCACAGGTCCTGAAGCTCACAAACAACATCCTGTCGGCGGTGGCGCTGGCCGCGACGTGCGAAGCCTACGTGATGGGCGCCAAGGGCGGTCTCGATCCCGAAGTGATGACGGAGGCGATCAATCGCGGCAGCGGGCGCAACAGCGCCACGCAGTCGAAGTTTCCGGAGTCGGTGCTCGATCGTTCGTTCGCCTACGGCGCGCCGATGCACATCCTGACGAAGGACGTCGATCTCGCCATCGAGCAGGGGGAGCGGCTCGGCATTCCGATGTGGGTCTGTCAGGCGGCGCGGCTGATGTACAAACACGCCATGTTCCAGGGCATGGAAACCAAGGACATCACGGAGCTGGTGAAGATCGTCGAGAGCGGCGCAGGGTTCGTGTTGCCCAAGACGCGCTGATACGGCCCCTCGCAAAGGGCTGGGGGCGGCGATCAGCCGCCCCAGCGGCAGACGAGGCGTTCGCAGATGCGGGCGTTGCCGACCGTGCAGCGCTCCCGGACTGGGCGGCAGACGCGGCACGTGTAGGACGAGAGGCAGCCTCGCACAGCGCCGGTCCGGGAGAAGTTGCAGGTGCGGACCGTCTGGCAGTCGCGGCCCGATATGCCGGCCGGCTGCGCTATGGCCGAAGCCGGCGCCCAAGCCAGCAGCACGCCGAGACTCATCGTGGCCGCACCGATCGCGGCCCAGCTCAAGCGACCTTCGCCCGATCGCGCCATGGCGTTCTCGCTCCTTCGCAGCGCCTCGACGGACGCCCGGGGGAGTTTTCCTCACAATGAGGCTCGCCGCAACGCATGCGGCGAGGAAGGGTTATCGTGGGGTCTGGGTGCGTGGCCGACGGGACGCACCCGCCTGGCCGACGCTGCCGCTCAGCCGAGGCGGTGGACCCAGCCGTGGGGGTCCGGAGCGACGCCCCGCTGGATATCGACGAGCTTCTGCTTGATGCGCATCGTCGTCTGGCCGGGGCCGCCCGCGCCCATCCGGAACTCGCCCTCGGGGCTCGCGACCCTGCCGATCGGGGTTACGACGGCTGCCGTGCCGCAGGCGAACGCCTCGGTCAGCTTGCCGCTCGCCGCGTCGGCCTTCCACTGGTCGAACGAGTAGGGCTGCTCGCGAACCGTCAGTCCCTCGGAGCGCGCCAGCGCCATGAGGCTCTCGCGGGTGATGCCCGGGAGGATCGTGCCCGAGAGGGGCGGGGTCTGCAGCGAGCCGTCCTCGAAGACGAAGAACACATTCATGCCGCCGAGTTCCTCCACCCACTTGTGCTCGGCGGCATCGAGGAACACGACCTGGTCGCAACCGTGCTTGGAGGCTTCGGCCTGGGCGACGAGGCTTGCTGCGTAGTTGCCGCCGCACTTGGCTGCACCGGTGCCGCCCGGAGCGGCGCGCGTATATTCCTGCGACACCCAGATCGAGACGGCAGGCGCGCCGCTCTTGAAGTAGCCACCGACGGGCGAGATGATCACCAGATAGAGGTACTCGGAGGAGGGCTTCACGCCGAGGAAGACCTCGTTCGCGAACATGAAGGGGCGAATGTAGAGCGAGCCCCCTTCGACGGTCGGAAACCAGTCGCGATCGACCTTTACGAGCTGCTCGATCGACTCGATGAACACCTCTTCCGGCAGTTGCGGCATGGCGAGCCGCTCGGCCGAGTGGCGGAACCGGCGGGCGTTGGCGTCGGGCCGGAACATGGCCATCGAGCCGTCCGCGAGGCGGTAGGCCTTCAGGCCTTCGAAGATCTCCTGGGCATAGTGCAGGACGGCGGACGCCGGATCGAGCGACAGGGGCTTGCGTGCGGTGATGCGGGCGTCGTGCCAGCCTTTCCCCTCGGTATAGCGGACGATCGCCATGTGATCGGTGAAGACGCGCCCGAAGCCGGGGTCGGCCAGCACCGCGGTGCGCTCGGCCAGCGCGACCGGCGCGGAATTCTTCTCGACCACGAACGGCAGGCGGCCCTTGGAGTGGACGTCGCTACGGGCGGTCATCGGTCACCTCTTTCGTTCCGTGGAAGTCGGACAATTCAGCCGCAGGGTAGGTTGGCAGGTCGGATGTCGGGTGGCGGAGGACCTTGCGGATCAACTCCGGACGCAGCGACGGGTCGCAGGATACGGGACCGCGATCGACGGTCGTCCCGTCACGGCGCCTCGGGCCTTCATGCGGTGCGCAGCCAAGGTGGTCGTCTCCTCTACCGTCTCGCCGGCAGGTGGTCCCTGCTCTCGTTCCGGCACGACCGAGACCGCCCGTCATCCGGAGGCCTCATTTGCAGTGCCGAAGGTCGTCTCAGGCTCGTTTCGTCAGCATGACGCTCCCTGGCCAGATCAGCCGAGGGGCCGTGGTTTGCCGCCGTCAGCGCCGCGTAGAAAGCCCGGAAATGCCTTGCCATGGGTACCGATCGCCCTCAAATATGTCAACATGACTGACGTAAATTCGAGTTCTGTCATTGCGAGCCCGGTTCATGGCGTCGGGGGAGACGCGCGACCGGACGAGCCGGCGCTCGTCGCCATGGTCGAGCTATTGTTCTTCGCCTATCGGGATTTCGTGGCCGGGCCGGACGAGATCCTCTCCGAACTCGGCTTTGGCCGGGCCCATCACCGGGTGCTGCATTTCGTCAGCCGCAATCCCGGGCTGCGTGTCGCCGACCTGCTCGGCATCCTCAAGATCACCAAGCAGAGCCTGGCGCGCGTCTTGAAGCAGCTGGTCGACGAGGGCTATGTCCAGCAGGAGACCGGCGCCAACGATCGTCGGGAGAGACGCCTCCACCTGACGGAACGTGGTAAGAGACTTGCCGCGCGACTGCTCGCCCTTCAAACCCGACAGCTGGGCGACGCGCTCGCGGGCTCGGGCGCGGGGGCACGGGAGGCTGCCGCAGCATTCCTTGCGGGCGTGATCGCGCCGGCGGACGCGGAGAAGGCGGCAGAGCTCGTGGAGCGGGCGCTTTCGGACGAGGTGGGCCCGTAGACCCGGGGGGGAGTCATGACCATAGATCCGGCCGCTGCCCGAAAAGAGCCGATCGACGACGACGCACCACATATCCTCGTGGTCGACGACGACCAGCGCATCCGCGATCTCATCGCGCGCTACCTGTTCCAGGAAGGCTTTCGCGTGTCGACGGCGGCCGACGCGCAGGCCGCACGGTCGGCGATGCGCGGGCTCAGCTTCGATCTCGTCATTCTCGACGTGATGATGCCGGGCGAGACGGGGCTCGAGCTGGCGCGGGGTCTGAAGGCGATCTCGCCGGTGCCCATCTGCATGCTGACCGCGCTCGCCGATCCCGAGCAGCGCGTGGCCGGTCTCGAGGCGGGTGTCGACGACTACATGGGCAAGCCTTTCGAGCCGCGCGAACTGAAGCTGCGCATCCAGAACATCCTGAAGCGGGCGAAGGCGGTGCCCGTGGCGCCGAAGGACGAGGTGAGGATGGGCGAGTACACGTTCCATCTGGGCCGGGGCGAGCTGCGGCGCGGCGAGGAGGTCATCAAGCTGACGGAGCGCGAGCGGGATCTCTTGCGCCTTTTCGGCGGCCGGCCGGGGATGCCGATCGCGCGCCATGAGCTGGCGAGCGACGAGTCGACCGGCAACGAGCGAGCGATCGACGTGCAGATCAACCGCCTCAGGCGCAAGATCGAAGTCGACGGCTCGAATCCCGTCTACCTGCAGACGGTTCGTGGAAAAGGCTACATCCTCTACGTCGATTGAGGGCTCAGAGCCAGGGAGCGGAACGCGTTGGTCGCGCTTGACGACAAGACGGGGACGACATCCGGGACGGCGGCGAGCGCGCGGACGCGGGTCAACGAGTTCGTCGGCGGCCTCGTGGGCCGGATCGCGGCCGCGATCGCCGGCATGGCGCCGACGGGTCTCTATGCACGCGCCCTCCTCATCATCATCACGCCCATCGTGCTGCTGGAGGGTGTGGTCGCGTTCAGCTTCATGGAGCGCCATTGGCAAGCCGTGACCCGCCGCCTGTCGGAAGCCACGGCCCGTGACGTGGCGGCCCTGATCGATGTCTATCAGAGCTTCCCCGGCAAGCAGAGCGAGGCCATTCTGCTCGAGATGTCGCGCGAGAGGCTCGGCCTGTCGCTGAGCATCCTGCCGCCCGGCGATCTGCCAGTGCCGCAGCCGAAGCCGTTTTTCGCCCTTCTCGACCGAACACTGTCGCGGGAACTCGACAAGCAGCTCACGCAGCCGTTCTGGATCGATACGGTCGGCCAGTCGGATCACGTCGAAATCCGGGTCAAGCTCGATACGGCGGTCCTTCGGTTCGTGGCGCGGCGCAGCCAGACCTACGCATCCAACTCGCACATCTTCCTGATGTGGATGGTGGGCACGTCGATCGTTCTGCTGACGGTCGCGATCCTGTTCCTGCGCAACCAGATCCGCCCCATCCTGCGACTGGCGGAAGCCGCCGACGCCTTCGGCAAGGGACGGCCGGTTCCGGAGGATTTCCGGCCACGCGGCGCGCGCGAGGTGCGGCAGGCGAGCGTCGCCTTTCTCGAGATGCGTGAGCGCATCACGCAGCACGTCGACCAGCGGACGACGATGCTCGCCGGCGTCAGTCACGACCTCCGGACCGTCCTCACGCGCCTCAGATTGCAGCTCGCCTTCCTCGGCGAGGGGGCCGAAGTGCAGGCCATGAAGGGCGACCTCAAGGAAATGCAGAGCATGCTCGAGGACTATCTCGCCTTCGCCAAGGGCGACGGCGGCGAGGTGGCCGCGCAGACTCACGTGCGCTCACTGCTCGAGGAGATCGTCGCGGAAAGCCAGCATCTCGCGGTACCGATCGAGCTCAAGATCCGGCGCCGCCGACGCGAACTCGTGCTGCCGCTCAAGCGGAATGCCATGAAGCGGGCAATCGGCAATCTGGTTTCCAACGCGGCGCGCTACGGCGATCGCATCGTCATCCGAGCGGCGACGGAACGGGAATGGCTGCTGATCGAGGTCGACGACGATGGGCCGGGCATTCCCGAAGGGGAACGGGAGAACGTGTTCCGCCCGTTCTACCGGCTCGACAATTCCCGCAACCAGGACGAGGGCAACTCGGGTCTCGGGCTTGCGATCGCCCGCGACATCGCAAAAAGCCACGGTGGCGACGTCGTTCTCGGCGAGAGCGGGATGGGTGGGCTGCGTGCCATCATCCGCGTTCCTCTGTAGGATCACCCCATGACGGCGGACGACATCATCCGCGAGCTCGGGCTCGCGCCGCATCCTGAGGGCGGCTTCTTTCGCGAGACGTTCCGTGACGACGGAACAGCACCGGGGGCGAGAGCTGCGTCGACGGCCATCTACTTCCTGCTCCGTCGGGGCGAGGTCTCGCGATGGCACCGTGTGGACGCCAGCGAGGTCTGGCACTGGTATTCCGGGGCGCCCCTGGAGCTGGCGCTCGCACCTCACGCGAGCACGCGGCCGCAAACCGTGCGACTGGGGAGCGACCTCCTGGCCGGCGAGCGGCCGCAGGCCGTGGCGCCTGCCGGCTGGTGGCAGCAGTCGCGCTCGCTCGGCGCCTGGACACTGGTCGGCTGTACGGTCGCGCCGGGATTCTCGTTCGACGGGTTCGAGATGGCCGCCCCGGGGTTCGAGCCTGGAGCCGGAACGGGCGACGGCCGCGCGTCCTGATCAGCGCAGGACCTGGTGCTCCGGCACGTGGAGGTCGCCGACCGGTCGCGACAGCCCGAGAACGGCGACGACGCGCCCTTTGACATCTCGAACCGGGTCAATGGTGACCGAGTAGACCTTCGATTGATCGCGACCCGGGTGAGTAGCGTAGAAGCTCAGTCGCTCGCCGCCGAGCCCCCGCGTGAACAGCGAACGCGATACGCGCTCGAAATAGCCGTGTCCGACGACCATCGAACTCGGCGTGCCGACCAGGCTCATCGGGTCGCGGGCGTGAAAGCGGCCATTCGCCTGATTGGTGTAGACGTAGCGAAAGTCTCGATCGAAAGCGGCAACGCGGTCAGCGAGCATGTCCAAGCCGCGAAACGCGTCCGGCCCGAGCGTGTCGGCGATCTCGACGCCGGCGGCAGGTGCGGCGCCATCGTTCTGCGATTTCCGGTCGAGGCTGGCTTCGACGTGGCCGATCTGTACCCTCGCGGCACTGCGAAGGACTTCGAGGACTTCCGGATCGCTCGCGAACCGCTCCACATGATCGAGGAAGAAGCGAAGCTGGCGCAGCGAAACGCGAGGATCACTGGTCACCTCGGTGACGATCCTCATGAAGACGTCGTCGCGCTCCTCGGTCAGCCCGGCGACATCGGCTGCCGTCAGGCGCGAACGATAGGACGTGAGGGCGTTTTCGAGATAGGCGAGGACTTCGAGGCGTTGACGTAGCTGTACCGGCATCGTTCGAACCGAGGATTTCGGGCTGCAACCAAGCTCAGCGCGTCGATCCGGGTCAGACGGTCCGCGTACCCAGCCTGCCACTTCGCATCGGCGAGGCATGCCTGCACCGGCATTCGAAGCAGCTGTCAAATGAGTATCACATTCCCCCCAGCGCCGCCTGCGCCCGAGCGACGCTCCCGCGTTCGGCCTGGGCACGTGAGGTCTCGTCGGCACGCGGTCGATCGATGTGGTCGTCCGGCATCAGTTGCAGGTCCCTCCGTCCAGGCCAGGCGATGGAACCGGGGATAGCCCGTGCTGGATGGGTCGCCTCGGCTTGAACCCCCTTTGCGACTCAGAGAACAGTCCCTCGACGGCGCGATTCGTCGCCGACTGGGGCAGTACGGGGGCAGTTGCAATGAAGCGGGAACAGTCCGGTCCGTTCTTGAGCGCGGTGTTCGTCGACTACGACAACATCTACATGTCGCTCAAGCGCAAGAGCGAAGAGGCTGCAAAGCGCTTCGCCAAGGATGCGATGAGCTGGCTGAAGCAGATCGAGACCGGCTCTCTCATCACCCCGACGAACGGCCAGTCGCCCAACGTGCCGCGGCGAATCGTGATGAACCGCTGCTACGGCAATCCCGTGCCGCGGCGCAACACGTCCGACAACTCGACCGACATGAGTTCGTTCCCGTTCATCCGGCACCACTTCCTGCGCGCCGGCTTCGAGGTGGTCGACTGCCCGCCCCTCACGGCGCAGCTTAAGAACTCGTCGGATATCCGGATGGTCATGGATCTGCGCGACTATCTGGACCACCAGACCTACTTCGACGAGTTCATCATCCTGTCGGGCGACGCGGACTTCACCCCGGTCCTGCACCGCCTTCGCGCCCACGCACGTCGGACCGTCATCTATGCGACCGACTACACGGCCGCGCCGTACACGGCGATCAGCGACGGCGAAGTGCGCGAGGCCGACCTCATTTCACTGCTCATCGATGGCCGGATCGCCGACGAGGGAGCGCCGGCCGAGATCGCGCCGCCGGCTCCGGCCGTGTCGCTCGAGCAGACGCGCCGTGCGATCCTCGACGAGGTGGCGCAGGCCGTCAGAACCGCAAACGCGCCTGTGCCGCTCGAGGTCCTCGCCGACCGCGCGGTGCGCGCCATCGGTCACGACCGCACCATCGGCACGCAGTGGGGGGGAGCAGGCGGCTTCCGCGAATTGCTGTCGCAGGGACTGCCCTCCGGGCTTCGCCTTTCCGGCGAGCCGCCGTACGTCGTGATCGACACCCAGCGTCACATTTCGCAGCAGCCGCAGCGGATCGAAGCACAGCCGCTGCCGCCGTCGCTCGACATCGGTGACGTTCGTCCCGAGCGGCCGAACTTCAACGTCGGCATGGACATCGGCATCGAGGCCCGGGACCATCGTACCTTCATGTCGCAGCCGATCGGCCGACAGATCGAGCCCCCGGCCGCGACCCAAGCCGCCGCGACCGGAGGCTATGCGGCCGCGGAGCAGCCGAGGCGTCGCATTCTTTCCGAGCCGCAGACCTACCAGCAGCAGCCCCAGCAGGCGCCGCCGGCGAAGATCGAGGCGCCCGTTCAGCCGGCACCGGTTCAGCAGGTTGGGGGGCCGAGCATCCAGAGTTCCATCGCGCGCATCCACGAGGCCTGCAAGGCGCCGCCGCTGGCGCCGCCGGAGTACAGGATGCTATTCGAGCTGATCGCTCAGGAGATCAACGACAACGGCCTCATCGGTGCGCAGACGATCCAGAACATCGTGCAACGCTCGCACGACCGCGGCATCGATGTGCGGCGTGACGACGTGCGCTTCATCCTCGAAGTCGTCAGCGAGGCCGATCCCTGGTTCGAGCAAGGCGCTTCAGCGACGCTCTTCGCCGGCCGGTTCCGCAACTTCGTCGTGGCGCGCTGCCGGGCGCAGGGCCTGACGCTCTCGGCGGACGAACTGGATCTCGTGGAGGCCTGGTTCGCCGGCAGCGGCCTCCCGACCGCGAGCGTGCGGCACACCCCACCGGCCCCGACATTCGCGGCCGCTCCGCCGACCCGGCAGCAGCCGGCCCTCGCGACCGAAGGCGGGTACTGGGGCAACGTGGACGAGACCCGGACGCAGCACGCGGGCGATGGCCGGAGCCGCCCAGCTGCGGCGCAGGACGTCGCCGAAATGACGGGTGACGATTTCCCGCGGATCGTACGGACACGACTGCGCGGCTGATCCGACGCCCGATGCCCGAAGATTTGCGAGCGGCCCGGTGGATCCTGGATCCCCGGGCCGCTCGGCGTTCGGCTTCAGTGATTCGGGATCATCGAGGCGCGCGAGAGCTTCGCGACATTGGCGATCCCGACCGCCGGGCCAGTGTCAGATCTTCTGATTGTAGGCTCCGACCTCGGGGCACTCGGAAAGGCGGGCGTCGATATCGGCAAAAATCGCGCGCATGTTCGCCTCGCTGACCGGGCTCTCGACCACGATCACAAGCTCCGGCTTGTTCGACGACGCCCGGACGAGCCCCCAGGTGCCATCCGCCAGGGTGACGCGCACGCCGTTGACGGTGACGAGGTCGCGGATCGACTGGCCGGCGATCTTCTCGCCTTTCGCCTCGGCCGCCTTGAACTGCGCGACGATGCGCTCGACGACGCCGTACTTCTTCTCGTCGTCGCAGTGCGGCGACATGGTGGGCGACTGCCAGGTCTTCGGGAGATCGCGGCAGAGATCGGCCATGGTGCGGCCGGGGCTTCGATCGAGCATGTCGCAGACGGCGAGGGCTGCGACGAGGCCGTCGTCATAGCCGCGGCCGAGCGGCGGCTGGAAGAAGAAATGGCCCGACTTCTCGAAGCCGACGAGCGCCTTCTGCTCGAAAGTGTAGCGCTTCATGTAGGAGTGGCCGGTCTTCCAGTAGAGCGCCTTGGCGCCGTTGGCGATCAGGACCGGGTCGGTGACGAAGAGCCCCGTCGACTTGACGTCGGCGACGAACGTCGCGCCCGGATGCAGCGCCGAGATATCGCGGGCGAGCATGACGCCGACCTTGTCGGCGAAGATCTCGTGCCCCTCGTTGTCGACGACGCCGCAGCGGTCGCCGTCACCGTCGAAGCCCAGGCCGACGTCGGCCTTGTGCTCGAGGACTGCTGCGCTGATGGCGTGCAGCATCTTCATGTCTTCGGGGTTCGGGTTGTAGCGGGGGAACGAGTGATCCAGCGTGCAATCGAGCGGGATCACCTCGCAGCCGATCGCCTCGAGAACCTGCGGCGCGAAGGCGCCGGCCGTTCCGTTGCCGCAGGCGGCGACCACCTTGAGACGCCGCTTCAGTTTCGGGCGCGCCGAGAGGTCGGCCATGTAGCGTTCTGGAATATCGGGAACATGAATGTATCGGCCACCGTCCCGGGTTTCGAACGCGCCCGACAACACGATCGACTTCAGCTCGGACATGTCGTCCGGGCCGAACGTCAACGGACGGGCGAGGCCCATCTTGATGCCGGTCCAGCCGTTGTCGTTGTGGCTCGCGGTGACCATGGCGACGCACGGCACGTCGAGCGCGAACTGCGCGTAGTAGGCCATCGGCGAGAGCGCGAGCCCGATGTCGTGCACCTCGGCGCCGCCGGCCAGCAGCCCGGTCATCAGGGCCTGCTTGACGGAGGCCGAGTACCAGCGAAAGTCGTGGCCGACCACGAAGCGCGGCGCCACGCCACGACGATGCACCAGAGTCGCCAGACCGAGGCCGATGGCGTTGAGGCCCATCAGGTTGATCTCGCCCGGGAACAGCCAGCGGGCATCGTATTCGCGAAAGCCCGTCGGCTTGACGAGCGGGAGGCGCTCGAAGTCGGCGGTGTTCGGCTTCAAGTCGGCGCGTGGCTTGGGCAGCATGAACATCCCCGTGGGTCGGTCGGATCTGGCCCGATCGCTATCGCAAATCGTGGATCGGGTCGAGCGATCTGCGTTGACATGGCTTCCGGGCGAGAGTTCGGCCGATTGGCGGCGGCGGCGCAGAAACGCCTATTGCTCGAGGACGAGGCGCCCGCCGGTCATTTCCATCCGGAGCTTGCCGAGGAACGACATCCCGAGGAGCGTGGTCCCGAGGCGGCCCGGCTGACTGACGGCCGCCTCGACATTGCGCACGCTGACGTTGCCGATGCGGACCTCGTCGAGGACGACGCGGGCGAAACGGGCCTGCCCGTTGGCGGTGTTGGAGACGTAGCGGAAATCCTCGGGGCGGACGCTGAAGCCGATGGAGGTCGCGTCCTCGTAGCTCAGGGCGACCAGCGTGGCGCCGGTATCGACGAGGACGGAGATCGTGCGTCCGTTGACAGCGGCATCGGCGTGGAAGTGGCCGCCGGAGCCGCGGTAGAGCTCGACCGAGGTCTTGAAGAGGGGATCCTCCGGACGATTCGCGCTGCGTCTGCCAGCCGGCTGGCGCTGCAACCGGCGCTGCTCCAGCGCGGCTTCCCGTTGCTGGTCCTCGATGGCGGCGCGTTCGCGCTCGTAGGCGTCGCTATCGCGTGCCACGACCCCGAAATCCTCGGGTGACAGACGCAGCCCCAGCTCCGTCCGGATGGCGTCCTGATTGACGAGCACCACGGCGATCACGCCGAGCCCGATCACCCAGCTGCCGGCCGATTTCAGAAGATTCTGGACGCCTGACGACATCATCGCACCGACCTATCGTACCCAGGCCGGTCACGGGCAAAGCGTTCTCAGTTCCGGAACGTGAGGAACTCGCCGGCGAATTCATAAGACCGCAACCGGCTTAAGAAACTCATACCCAGGAGGCTCTCCTTGAGGACGCCGGGCTGGGCGACCAGGGCATCCACGTTGCGGAGCACGATGTTGCCGATGGCGACCTCGCTCAGCTTGGCGTGGGCGGCATAGGCCAGGCCGTTCGCCGTCTGGACGGGCACGGAATACTTCAGGCGCTTGAGGTCGACACCAAGGAGTTTGGCGTCCTGCTGGCGGAGAACGATGGTCGAGGCGCCGGTATCGACCAGCATGGGCACCGCGGCGCCGTCGATGCTGACACGGGCCACGAAATGGCCATCGCCGCGCTTGCGAATGCGGACGGCCCGCTCGCCGGTCTGGCGCTGTTCGACGCCGAGGGAGGTTCCGGGCGGCGACAGCTCGCCCGCGATGCGGAAGGCGATCTGGCCGAGTTCCTCGCGATAGCTGTAACCGGCGACCAGAATGAGCCCGATCGCGGACCACGAGACGACGTCGCGAATCGCGCCGCCCACCCGGCCGCGGTAGGCGCCGAAAAGGGACGGCACAACGATGACGAGAAGCGCCAGGGCGGCCAGAAGCGCCGCCAGCTCGTGCATGTCGCCCCTCGCGAGGCCGTCGGGACCTGCGACCCAATTGGACAACAGCGCCCATTCCGGACCGGACAGGAGGTAGGCGGCCACGCCACCCACGACGATCAACCCCAGCAACAGGCGCATCATCCTATGCTCCTCTCCCGGCGCATCCGGCGGGACGGCAACGCATCCATGATCTGACGGCGCGCTTCGGGAACCAGACGGATCCAGCCGGCGATTTCGTCACGGCTTCGCAGGCAGCCGGTGCAGAGCCCGGAGCGCTCGTCGATGACGCAAATGCCGACACAGGGCGTTTCAATGCCCATTCCTCGCCCTTCCTGTCGTCGTCGCGGGCTTTTGGCCCCGACGGGACGACGCGCTTTCGCGAACCACCATGCACCTATCGCGCCAACCGAGCAGTAAACGCGGCATGGGAGCATAATTTAGGCGCTCGCCCGCCGTTCAACAATCGTTGCAGGTGAAAGGCTCGCAAGGTGCGCTGCAGCTGGCGCAACGGTCCTACCCGGCGCGGGTGCGGAGGCGGGGCTTGCGGCGCCAGCTTTCGGCCTGATCGCGGGGGCGCGGCGACAGCGGGGGGACGCCGCGATGGCGCTCCTGACCGAGGGGCTGGAGGGGCGGCAACGGCTCGAGGACGCGAGTCTGGGGCAGTATCACGCGCACCTCTGTGCCTTTGCGCAACTCCGATTCCAGTTCGAAGACGCCGTTGTGTAGCTCGACGAGGCTCTGGACGATGGGCAGGCCCAGTCCGGTGCCCCCTTCGGCCGTCTCGTGGGCCAGCGAGCCCTGCCCGAACGCCTGGAGGACCTTCGGGATCTCGTCCTTCGGGATGCCGGGGCCGGTGTCACGGATGGACATCATCTGGCCGCCGCCGGGGGTGGACGTGAGCCGGATCGTGATGGTGCCGCCCTTCGGCGTGAATTTGAGCGCGTTGGAGAGCAGATTGAGGCAGATCTGGCGGATCGCGCGCTCGTCGACCCAGATCATCGGCAAGCCATCCTCGGCCTCGAGAACGAGCTTGAGACCCTTGCTCTCGGCGCGCAATTTCAGGAGGCGATGGCAGTCCTCCACGATGTCGAGCAACCGGGCGGGCTCCTCGTGCAGCTCGTAGCGGCCGGCCTCGATCCGCGACAGGTCGAGGATCTCGTTGATCAGGTGCAGCAGGTGGCGGCCGCTGTCGTGGATGTTGGTTGCATAGTCCTTGTAGGTGTCGTTCTGCATCGGGCCGAGGATCTCGGCCTTCATGACCTCGGAGAAGCCGAGAATGGCATTGAGGGGTGTGCGCAGCTCGTGGCTCATGGTGGCGAGGAAGCGCGACTTGGCGACGTTGGCCGCCTCGGCTCTCCGACGGCCTTCGTCGGATATCGCCTTTTCCTTCTCGAGTTCACCGATGAGGGCGTCCTTCTCGGCCCGGAACTCGAGCATCGCAACGGCCGTGCCGTTGAGCCCCCTCGCGAGGAACAGGAAGTAGACGTGGACGCCGATCGCCATGGAGGCCATCGCCCAATAGAACGGGTGGCCCAGCAGCATCAGGCGCACGACGACCGCGATCGTCATCGGAATTGTGCCGACGTAGAGGATCGGCATCACCGTCGAAGCGAAGGTCATGCGGATCGCGAGCACGACGATCAGCGACGCGAAGATGAACACATGGCTGGCCGGGTCCGTCGTGCCCCGGCCGACGAGGGCGAAGCCGGCCCACACCAGTCCGCCGACCAGTTCCGCCATGACCAGCCGGCGGGTCCAGACGTCGACGTCGATCTCCGCCCGAGGGGTCGCGAGGAACCTGCGGCAGACCTCGAGCAGCGCCACCTTGGCAAAGATCACGAGCAGCAGCCAGGCGATGGCCTCCGTGATCGGAGCCCAGAACATGGACGCAAGGCAGAAGATGACGGCCAGGAGCTGAATGGTCGCGATGGCGCCGAGTTCGTTGCGCACGAACATCGACAACAGCTCGTACTGGAACTCGGGCTTGACGTCGGAGCGCTGGTTGAGCCGTTCGCGCGCCTCGCGCACCGGGTCGTGCTGGGTCGTCGGGCCAGAAGGGCTCCGGGATTGCGTCCGACCACCGGGTGGCGACGTTATGAAGACTGCCGGCTTCAAAGCGAGACCAACCCCAACGGCTCCCGGGCGCAGCGACCCGCCTGCTCCCAAGGCCCCGCCGGCCTTATCAGGAACTGCCGCCACCGCCACGACGCCCCTAATTTGCTGAGAACTCGCTAATTTGACGTTATCGACCCGGCCCGAAGCGAGCCAACTTGCACCGGCGGTGGCTATTATCTAGCGTTGGGCCAAGGCACGACGCCCCTTGCAGCCGACCATGAGAGAGGCCCGCCCGTGAAGATCATCGAAACGAAGTTGGCCCCCAATCCCCGGCGCGTGCGCATCTTTCTGGCCGAAAAGGGCATCCAGGTGCCCTTCGAGGAGGTCGACCTGATGAAGGGCGCTCTCAAGACGGCCGAGATGACGCAGCTCAATCCGGCGCAGCGCGTTCCCATCCTCGTCCTCGACGACGGCACGGCGATCTCGGAAACCATGGCCATCTGCCGGTACTTCGAGGAGACCAAGCCCGAGCCGGCGCTCTTTGGTCACTCGGCGATCGGCAAGGCGAACGTCGAGATGTGGAACCGACGGATGGAACTCGGGCTCCTGACGCAGGTCTCGCAGGCGTTCCGGCACCTCCATCCCGCGATGGCCCACCTCGAAGTGCCGCAGGTCAAGGACTGGGGTGAGGCGAACAAGCAGAAGGCGATGGATTCGCTCGCCATGCTCGACCGGGGTCTTGCCGGAAATGCGTTCGTCGCGGGCGACGCCTACACCGTGGCCGACATCACCGCCATGGTCGCCATCGACTTCATGAAGCCCGCGCGTCTCGCCGTGCCGGACGACATGGGCAACGTCAAACGCTGGTATGCCGCCGTCTCGGCGCGGCCGAGCGCCAAGGCCTGAGCTTCGTCCCGCCGGGCGTGAGGGCCGGGGACGGCCCAAGGGAGCAACGGTCATGAAACTGACAGTGGTCGGCTGCGGCGATGCGTTCGGCTCGGGCGGCCGCCTGCAGACCTGCTATCATGTGGAGAGCGGCGGGCATCAGTTGCTCCTCGACTGCGGGGCGACCGCGATCATCGGCCTCAATCGCGCCGGCATCGATCCGAACGGGATCGGGACCATCGTCATCTCGCATCTGCATGGCGATCATTTCGCCGGGCTCGTTTGGTGGCTCCTCCATGCGCAGCACGTGGCCAAGCGAACCGTACCGTTGACGGTGGCCGGGCCACCGGGGATAGAGGCGCGCTTCGCAGCCGCCGCCGAGGCCCTCTTTCCAGGCTCGACCAAGGTTGCACGCCGCTTCGACCTCTCCTTCGTGGAGATGGGGCCGGACGCGCCGACCCAGATCGCGGCCGGGCTCGTGCGGAGCTACGTGGTCAGCCATCCATCCGGCGCACCATCGCATGCGCTCCGGCTGGAGACCGGGAGCAGGACACTCGCGTTCAGTGGCGATACCGAGTGGGTCGAGGCGCTGGTCGCCTGCGGGGCGGGCGCCGACCTCTTCATCATGGAGTGCTACGCGTTCGGCGGCTCCGTTCGCTACCACATGAGCTGGGAGGTCATCTCCCAGCATCTGCCCCGGATCGGCGCAAGGCAGGTTCTCCTCACGCACATGAACGCCGACATGCTGGCGCAGCGCCACCAAGTCACCGGCGACGGCATCCTGCTCGCCGACGACGGGCTCGTCATCGAGATCTGACCTCGCCTGGGAGCATTCGGGGGCCGTGACCTCGCGACGAAGTTCAGCGGACGCTACGAAAGAGGCTGGCAAGCCGCTGGCCCCGTCCGGGTCGCTGGCGTCACTGGTGCGCGATGTCCGGGCCTGCCGGCGCTGCGTCGAGGCGCCCGACGGGGCTCCCCTTCCGCATGCGCCGCGGCCAGTTCTCCGGGTGAGCCCGACGGCGCGGATCGCCGTCTGCGGTCAGGCGCCCGGCACGCGCGTGCATCAGTCGGGGGTGCCGTTCACCGATCCGTCAGGCGATCGGCTGCGCGAGTGGATGGGTGTCGACCTCGCCGAGTTCTACGATGACAGCCGGATCGCCATCGTCCCGATGGGCTTCTGCTTTCCCGGGCTCGACGTGAAGGGCGGCGACCTGCCGCCTCGCCGGGAGTGCGCGCCGCTGTGGCGCGGGAAGGTGTTGGCGCTGCTTCCCCGGCTCGAGCTGATCCTGCTCGTCGGGCAATATGCGCATCGCTGGCACCTGCCCCGGATGGCGCGTGCGGGGGTCGGCCGGGTCGTCCGCGAGCACCGGCCCGAGGCGGCCCCCGACACAGGACCACGCCTCTTTCCGCTGCCGCACCCCTCGTGGCGCAACAACGCCTGGATCGGCGCCAATCCGTGGTTCGAGACGGACGTCCTGCCGCGCCTGCGGATCGAGGTGCGGGGTCTCATGGATTGAGCTGGCCATCGGTCTCTTTACAAGGCCCCGCCTTACGGCTTAAGCCCGTGCGTAACGGGCGGTTAGCTCAGTGGTAGAGCGCCTCGCTTACACCGAGGATGTCGGGAGTTCGACCCTCTCACCGCCCACCATGGGTCCGTTGCATGCGACGCGCCCCGCCGGACTGTTCCAGCATTGCGGCCCTCGCCGCGCGGGTGACTTTCGGCCGCCGGCTCGCTATGCATCGGCTGATCTCACTCCGCGAAAAGCGGACTTCCGAGCCCCGAGGAGCCCGACCCCATGCGCATCCTGGTCACCAACGACGACGGCATCGATGCTCCGGGCCTGCACGCGCTGCGGCAGATCGCGGAGGACCTCGCGGGACCCAACGGCGAGGTCTGGGTGTCGGCGCCGGAGACGAACCAGTCGGGCGCCGGGCATTCGCTCTCCCTCAACGAGCCGCTGCGCATGCGGGAAGTCGCCGAGCGCGTCTACGCGGTGCGCGGCACGCCGACCGACAGCGTCATCATGGGGGCCCGGCACGTCCTGAAGGATCGCCGGCCCGATCTCGTCATCTCAGGGATCAACCGGGGCGCCAACCTGGCCGAGGACGTCACCTATTCGGGGACGATCGCCGGGGCGCTCGAAGGGACCCAGCTCGGCATTCCCTCGATCGCGCTGTCGCAGGCCTACAGCTATGCCGCCGGCGACCATCCGCACTGGGAAACGCCGATCGCTCTGGCGCCCAACCTCATCCGATCGCTGCTCGCCGAGCCGTGGCCGGCCCAGGTGCTCATGAACATCAATTTCCCGGACCGGAAGCCCGACGAGATCGAGGGCGTGATGGTGACGTCGCAGGGCCGGCGCGACCAGCAGAACCTCGGCGTCGAGGAACGCCGCGACACGTGGGGCAACGCCTACTACTGGCTCGGCTATACGATCCGGCGGTCCAATCCCGACAAGGGGACGGATCTGTGGGCCATCTACAATGGCTTCGTGTCGGTGACGCCGTTGTCCATGAACCTGACCGAGCGCACCATGATGGCACGCCTCCGGGACAAGCTCGAGCGGACCACCGGCTGACGTCCGGCATCTGACGAGTTGCCGCGACATCCAGTCATCTGGCGTTCAGAATTCCGCCGCAGGAGCGACAGAAACCAGCCCTGCTGAACACATAATCCTGGTGCATACGATAAGTGCGCAGGGCGGCGCCCGCCGTCGCGTCCGGATCCGTATGCTTTGCCAGTTGCACGACATCCGATGGACACGCCCCGCGCAAGGACCAGACGCTGCACAGGGGGCCCGCCGAAGCCTTAACGGCTCGTTAACCCATTCACGGTTAACTGATGGTGGGTAAGAGGTGTAAAAATGTCGAGTAATCAGCGTATCACGGCGTCCGGCGGGGCGTCGAAAACCTGTGCTGGCCTGCTGTCGGCTGCGACCATCGCCGCCCTTCTCGCGGGCTGCAGTGCCGATCTCGGCAGACTTGATCTCGGAAGCGCCAGCTTCAATTCGAACGCGCCGCGCCAACGCATGGCGCCGGTGCCCAGCGAGCCGCTCCGCGGCAATGGCTCATCGAATCTCCCGGACAGCGTGCCGCCCCCGCCGGACCGTCCCTATTCTTATAATCCCGGCCCAGGGGCCGCACCGGAACCCGTTCGCCAAGCCGGCCTCCCGGAGCCCGTGGGGCTCGCTCCCCCGTCGCGTGACTACGGCCTGCCGCCGCGGCGTGAGCCCGTCTCCGCGCGCCGGGTGCCCGTTTCCGAGCCGGTCGCCGCTTCCCGTCGTGGCACCATCGAGGTGGTCCAGGGCGATACGCTCTATGGCCTGTCGCGCAAGCACCGGGTCTCGATATCGGAACTCATGAGCGCCAACGACCTCAAGACACCCATGATCCGTCCGGGGCAGACATTGGTTCTGCCGGGCGCGGGCCGTCGCCAGCCGGCGCGGCGTCCCGAGGTCGCCAGTGCCAGGACCCGGCCCGAGCCGGCGAGCGCGCCACCCGTCGCGAGCCGTTTGCCCCCGCCGCAGCCGGTCGCGCCGATCGCTGCGAGTGAGCCCGCCCCAGACAGCGGAGCGTCCGGCTGGACCGGGACGCACACGGTCACGCCGCGTGACAGCCTCTATGCCATCGCCAAGCGCTATAATGTGCGTGTGGCAGAGCTCCAGGAGGTGAATGGCATCACGCATCCGAACAAGATGCGGGCCGGGACCGTGCTCAAGGTGCCCGGAAGCCGGGCGGCAGGCGAAATCCCGGTCGCACAGGCCAGCGAGCCCGTCAGCTCTGCGTCGCCGTCGCAGCCGTTGGGCGGTGGCGACCAGGCGTTCGGCACGACGAACCGGCCCACGATCATCAATGCCGCCGACAAGCCCGAGCGCGTGGCTGCCGTCCAGCCGCCGACACCTGTGATGAACGACGCCGCCGCGACCGCGCCACCCGTGGCCAAGTCGAAGGCGGCGGCCTCGACGGCCGGTCCGACATCGTTCCGCTGGCCCGCCAAGGGCCGCGTGATCGCGAAATTCGGTCCGCGCCCGGATGCCACGCACAACGACGGCATCAACATCCTCGTGCCGCTCGGCAGTGAGGTGGTCGCGGCCGAGAAGGGCGTCGTCGCCTATGCCGGCAGCGAACTCAAGGGCTACGGCAACCTCGTCCTGATCCGGCATGAGGGCAACTGGGTCTCGGCTTACGCGCACAACGACGCCATCCTGGTGAAACGGGGCGACAAGGTCGAGCGCGGCCAGGCGATCGCCAAGGCCGGCAAGACCGGATCGGTCGACCAGCCGCAGGTGCACTTCGAGTTGCGGCAGGGCTCGAAGCCCGTCGATCCGATGCCCCATCTCGAGCGCTGAGCCCCGGCACACCGGACCTTCTTGCCTGCGGCGCAGGAGCGGTGAACCGCTTCCGCGCCGCATCGCTTTCGGGCCCTCGCCGTCTGACAGGACGTCCCGGAGAGCCCGTGTGCCGGTTTCTTGGGCTCGGGCATCCGGAAGAGGCGGCTTGCGCGCGCTCGCGGTGCGGCGCACCCTCGCAGCAACACACACTCTTTTGCCGGAGCCTCCGCGATGCCGCACCACGTCCTCAAGTCGTCCGTCGAGACCGTCCACTGGGGCTATTTCGACTCCGCCGTGCCGCCAGCCCTAACAATCCGCTCCGGCGACACGGTGACAGTGGAGACCGTGAGCGGAGCCCAGGACGTGATGCCGCCGGCCGACTCCGGATTCGCCATTCCGCCCGAACTCCTCGAAATCCACGCCAAGGTGCCGCGCAAGCTTCCGGGACACGTGCTGACCGGTCCCATCGCGGTCGAGGGCGCGATGCCGGGCGATGCGCTGGAGGTCGAGATCCTCGACATCACGTGCCGCCAGAACTGGGGCTACAATGCCATCCGGCCGCTGGCCGGCGCGCTTCCCGGCGAGTTCGCAAACGTCCGGATCGTGCACATCCCGATGGATCTCGAGCGGAAGGTCGGGACGCTCTCGTGGGGCGCGGAGGTGCCGCTGAAGCCGTTCTTCGGCGTCATGGGTGTCGCGCCGCCGCAGCCGTGGGGCATGGTGTCGTCGCTGCCACCGAACCGGCACGGCGGCAACCTCGACAACAAGGAACTCGTGGCGGGCACGACCCTGACGTTGCCGGTGTTCGTTGCGGGCGCAAATTTCTCGTGTGGCGACGGGCATGGGGCGCAGGGTGACGGCGAGGTGTGCGTCACAGCGATCGAAACGGCGCTCACCGGCACGTTCCGGTTCAACCTGAAGAAAGGCCTCGGCCTCAAGTGGCCCCGCGCCGAGAGCCCGACGCATCACATCACGATGGCGTTCGATCCGGATCTCGACCAGGCGGCCAAGGAGGCGCTCCGCCTCATGATCGCGCTCCTCGGCGAGCGGAAGGGCCTCAGCCGGGAAGACGCCTACATGCTGTGCTCGCTCGCCGCCGATCTTCGGGTCACGCAGCTCGTCAACGGCAACAACGGCTGCCATTGCATGCTGGAGAAGCGCTACTTCGCCTGAAACGGCGCGCAAACCGTGGCCGATCCTCAAGGGCGGTCGCGGCGCGCTCCGAGCAGGACTGCGCCCATGTCCCCCTTCTCGACGACCGTGAGATAGACGAGATAGGGGTAAAGGAAACCCGCGCCGCCGAAGAACGCGACCCCTGCGAGGGCGAGCCCGCCGGCACTGAACGCATGCCGCCACGCCACCCACAGCGCCGAGATGGCAAGCATGAGCAGGAAGTCGGCGTTGAACTGCCCGGCCCATCCGATCCGCGCCATGTCGCCGAAGAAGACGCTCAGGAAGTCCCAGCCGTGGCGACTGATCACGAGGGCGGTGTAGGCGATCAGGCTCGCCCACGCCGCAACGAGGAACACGCGAAACGCCGACATCACACCCTCTGTTCCGCTGGGGCGATGCTGGCCCTCAGTAGCCCTTCGTCCGGTCGACGAGTTCCTTCAGTGGCTCGCCGGCCAGATGCCGCTGCACGTTCTCGACGAACAGCGACGCGACCCACTTGTCGCGATCGGGATGCCCACCGCCGATGTGGGGCAGCACCATGATGCCCGGGGTCTTCCAGAACGCATGCGTCTCGGGCAGCGGCTCGGTACGGAATACGTCGAGCACCGCGCCGGCGATCTCCTTCTCGCGCACGGCGGCGATCAGGTCGTCGTCGACGATGAGCGCGCCGCGTCCGAAATTGATCAGCCAGGCGTCGTTGCGCATGTGCCGGATCATCGCCCGGTCGAACATGTTCTCGGTGGCGGGCGTCACGGGCAGCAGCAGCACCACATAGTCGCTCGCCGCCAGCACCTCGGCGGTGGCCTCGGGGGCATAGACCCGATCGACGTGCGGCACCGGCTCGACGCTGCGCTTGGTGCCGATGACGCGCATCTCGAGCGCCGCAGCCTTCCGCGCCAGTTCGAGACCGATGGCGCCGAGCCCGAGGATGCCGAGCGTCTTGCCGGCGAGCGTCGTCGATTGCGAGCGCACCCACTTCGCCTGCTCCTGGCTGCGGGCGATGGCGTGGTAGTGCTTGGTGATGTGGAAGAGCGCGCCGAGGATGTTCTCGGGCATCTGCACGCGATGGGTGCCGCGCGCCGCCGACAGCGGCAGCGTCGGGGGCAAATCCTTCCGCGACAGCCAATTGTCAACGCCGGCCGTCATCGACTGGAGCATTTTCAGATTTCGCATCTCGTCCAGCGCGCCCGGCGGCACCCCGAACGCCAGCAGCACCTCGCAACGCGCCAACTGGTCCGGAGTTGCCGTGGCACCGGGCGCGACATGGGCGATCTCGAAGCGCTCGGCGAGGCCGGCGCCCTCAAGGCCCGAGTGGAACGGCTTCGGGTCGGCGACCCACAGGAGCATCAGCGGCTTTGCAGCAGTCGTCATGGCGCTCTCCCTCAGGCGATCCGGCCGCCGAGCTCGTCGTCGAGATGGACGCGAATGATATCCTCGAAGCTCCGCTCCGCCACGAAACCGAGTTCGATAGAGCGCCGGGTCTCGAAATTGCGCGGCCAGCCGGCGACGATGCCCTGCACGAACGGGTCGGGCTCGCGACGGATGCGAGCCACGACCTTCTCGCCGGCCACCTTGCGCAAGGCCTCGATCTGCTCGCCGACCGTCACCGCCAGGCCCGGCATCGACAGGTTGCGCCGGTTGCCGAGCCTGGCACCGTCGATGCTCGCTGCATGGAGGAGGAAGCCGACCGCCGCGCGGGGGCTCGCATGCCAGTGCATGACGTCCTCGGAGACGGGCAGCACGGCCTCGTGACCAGCGAGCGGCTCGCGGATGATGTTGGAGAAGAAACCGGAGGCCGCCTTGTTGGGCTTGCCCGGGCGCACGCAGATGGTCGGCAGCCGTATGCCGACGCCGTCGAGCAGGCCCTTCCGCGTGTAGTCGGCGAGCAGCAGCTCGCCGATGGCCTTCTGGGTGCCGTAGCTGGTCAGCGGGGTGGTGAAGAACTCGTCCGGGATGCGCTCGGGGAACGGCGCGCCGAAGACGGCAATCGATGAGGTGAAGACGAGGCGGGGCTTCTTCTGCGCGTCGGCGTAGGCCCGGCGGATCGAATCCAGCAGGTTCATCGTGCCCTGCAGGTTGATCCGATAGCCCTTGTCGAAATCCTGCTCGGCCTCGCCCGAGACGATGGCCGCCAGATGGAAGATCACGTCGGGGCGGGAGGCGACGAGCTTGTCGGTCTCGCCATCCGCGGGGAGATCGCCCGTCAACGTGGCGACCGGGAATTTGGCGCCGGCCGGCTTCTGCGGCTCGACGACGTCGTAGAGCGTGAGGGAGGATACCTCGTTCGAGCCGATGCGGCCGTCGCGGGCCAGCCGCTCTGCGAGCTTCCGCCCGAGCATGCCCGCTCCCCCGAGTATCAAGACCTTCATCGCATCGCTCCGTCGTTCCAGCGCATCTCGGCCGGACTAGAGCATGCGAACCGACGATCCTGCAACGGCGACGGGGCGGACCCGGCCGTCAGCCGGCCATGACTTTCTTCACGGCAGCCGAAATGCGGTGCCGAATGGCGTGGAAGCCCTTGGAGCCTTCGCTCGTCATCCAGTTCATCTGGAGCGACCGGCGCGGGCCTTCGAACGGATGGTGGCCGTGCCAGGAGTTGTCGGCACGCTTGAACACGAGGAGCGTGCCGTTGTCCGGCGGCACCTCGGCGACGTAGTCGTCGACGTCGTGCCCGTTGCGCAGGATGCGCAGACGGCCACCCGGCTGCTGCCAGTTGTCATTCAGATACAGGAGGACCGTGATGATCTTGTCGCGGCTGTCGGTGTGGATCTGGCCGTCCTTGGCGCGGGTATAGCCGCGCAGCGAGTACATCTTCGGCCGGCCTTCGAGCGCCACGTCGAATTTCTCGGAGATGACGGCCTCGAATTCAGGCCCGTCGAGTTCGGCAATCACATCCTTGATGGCCATGCTCCCGTCGAGGCTTTCGACGGGGAAGCTGCCGCCCTTCTCGATCTTCGGGTACGAGGCGTTGATCGCCTGAACCGTCTCGGCGGACAGGAACCCCGGGACCACGACGTACTTGTAGGGCTCGGTCTCGATCCGCGTCGCCTTCAGCTTCCCGATGTTGAGATGTCCCATCGCCCACCCCCTCCGAAATCCGGCGCCCGCGGGATCAGCCCGCCTGCCGCCGCTCGTCCGTTCAGCGCCCCGCCAGTGCGAGGCCCGGTACCATGTCCCGCCGACGGGCAAGCCGTGTCCTCACGATCGCTGCGATCTCGGCGGCCGAGTCGAGCGGCGGGTAGCTCCACCCGTCGAGTGTCTTAACCTCACCGGGCAACGGGCGTGTGGCGCCATAGCGCCGCAGCGCCTCGTGGAAGCGCCGGAACTTGGCGCTGCCGCCCGACGGCTCGAACACGAAGACAGGCCGGCCCGTCGCCAACGGCTCGCCCGTCATGTTGACGCTGTCGCCGGTGACGACGAACAGGTCCGCGTGGGCCAGAAAGGCCGGATAGGGATTGTCGCCGGTGCCGTCCCAGAAGAAGCGCGGCGCGGCCGACGTCGCCTGATCGACGGCACGCACCAGGCGCTGGTGCGTGCGGCGCGAGGGCGTGACGAGGAAGCTCGCGCCGAGGCGCGCGATCGAGGCGAGCGAGGCCTCGAGGCGATCGTCGTCGGCATCGGTGAACTTGTAGACGGCGTTCTTGCCGCCGAGAATGACCGCGACCCGCGGGCGAGGCAGAGCCGCCAGCCAGGACGGCTCGGTCGCCCGCAGCCCGGCAAGTCGGGCGGGCGAGTAGCCATGCGGCGCGGTCAGGGTCGTGATCACGTTGGCGCCGCGGCGGCGATCGTGCTCCGGCACCCAGATCAGGTCGGCCGTGCGGGCGCTGGTCTTCGGGTCCTGCAGGACGATCGTGAAGGTGCGCAAGCCGGCGAGCTTCCGCAGCGCGCGGATATAGGGAACGCTGAGGCGCCCCGTTGCGATGGCGATATCGGGCCAGGGCGGCAACAGCAGCTTGCCAGCGCCGTCACGCGGGTCCGGTGGTCCGTAGGGAGCGGCGAACCGGTAGAAGCCCTGCGGGGCGACCTCCTTCAACTCCCAGTCGGCGCCGAGCGCCTCGGCGACGCCGCGCGCCTGCACCTGCATGCCGGCCTTGTCGTCGGTGATCAGCCAGGCTTTCAGCTGCGGCGATGGCTCGACAGTCATCGATCACTCCCCCTGCCGCCAATTCCAGATGCCCGGGTGCGTGGCGGCAGATTTCATTTCGACGCGGACCGTGGCACATGCTGGTGTGGCTGCGTCACGCGTGCGAATCCGCCGCGCGGGCAAGCAGCCACCCCGGAGGCCCTACTCCCGATGCGCATTCGTCTCGATGCTACTGATTGGCGCATCCTGAAAGAACTGCAGGCCGATGGCCGCCTCACGAACGTGGCGCTGGCCCAGCGGGTGGGTCTCTCGCCGCCGCCGTGCCTCCGGCGCGTCAATGCGCTGGAACAGGCCGGCTTCATCCGCGGCTATCATGCCGTGCTCGATATCAAGCTCGCCGGATTCGAGGTCGTCGCGTTCGCGGCGGTGACACTCAGGGCGCAGGGTGAAACGGAACTGCGCGAGTTCGAGAACCGCCTCCTCACGTGGCCGCTCGTGCGCGAGGCCTACATGATCGCCAGCGATGCCGACTACATGCTGAAGTGCGTGGCCGCCGACCTGCCGGCCTTCCAGTCGTTCGTCCTCGACCAGCTCACCGTGCTGCCGAATGTCGCCAGCGTGAAGACGACGGTCGTCCTGCGCGAGGCCAAGCGGGAGCCGGGCGTACCGATCGAGCCCCGCGGCTGAGGCGCCGAGTGTTTCCCCTCACAAGAGGCGGACGGCCAGAATCCAGGCCGTCACGAAGAGCGGCGAGAGCGCCGTCGAGATCACCACGGCCGTCGATATGAACTCCGATTCGGTCTTGTACTCGGCGGCGAAAATCGTGACGAGAACGCCGACCGGAGTCGACGCGGCGACGACGATCACCGCCGTGATGTCCGGTGGCAGCCCCATGATGATGCAGATCTGCCACGTCAGCAGAGGGGCCAGCACGAACTTCAGAATGAGTATGAGCGCCTGCGGTCCCCACTCGATGCGACCGAGATGGGCGGCCGCCACCTGCGCGCCGAGCGTGTAGAGCGCGAGCGGGGTGAAGATCGAGCCCAGAAACTGCATGGGCTGCGCGAGAACGACCGGCAGTTCCACCTCGAAGCCGCGCAGCGTGAGGCCAAGCACGACCGAGGGAATGAGCGGCGTCTCGAAGGCCGTGCGCAGCTTGGCCAGCGGGCTGCCGCCCGCCGGCGCCAGAAGCCAGACGCCCACCGTGCAGACCAGTACGGCCATGAGGGCAGTGAGCACGGACTGGTAGATCAGGTAGTCGGGGCCAAAGGCGAGCTGGGTGACGGGGATGCCGAAGAAGCCCACGTTGGCGTAGGCGGTGCCGAGACCCATCATGGGGCCGAGCGAGGCCCGCATGCGGAACGCTATGACCAGGAGCCAACCGAGGGGGATGAGAATCAGAAACTGGACGATGCCGAAATAGAAGACCGGCCAGACGACGGAGAGCGGCTGCTTGCCGGTCGCGAGGAAATGCACAAGAAAAGCCGGCATCACCACGTAGACCTGCACGCGGTTGAGCGTGCCGATGTCGAGCTTGAGGCGCGGCTGCAGGGCGTAGCCGAGCGCCACAAGGGCGATGATCGGCAGCGTCACCTTGGTCACGATATCGAGGAAAAGCTGCATTTCAGGCCCGCTGCCACCCACTCCGCATCGCGACACACTGTTCGGCCCGGCGCACTCGGGCCGCGCACCGCACACACCACGGACGGGCTGCCCGCGCGACGCGCGACGCCGTGTCCAGTAGGGACGGGGCAGTTTACGATGTTAGACGGGCACCGAGTTGCATCGCCGGGCAATAAATCCGGAGACGGCATTTCGGATTGAGGGGCGTCGCCGTCGCAACCGGCTCCGTCGGACGGAGCAGCGATCACGTCGGGCCGGTGCGCAGAGGCGCCGTCGCAGCGGGACCGCCGTGAGCAGCAGGGGACACACCATCATGGCCAATCAGGCAGACGCCATCATCACGAGCCTTCTCGCCAGTATCGACGCCTCGCAGAAGAAATCCGCGCCCTATGCGCACTGGCTGCTTTCGCATTGCATGCCGAGCGGGGTCGCAGCGGACCTCGCCGAGCTGCCGTTTCCGCCGCCCGCACTGGGCGGCGTCTCGGGAAAGCGCGAGTTGCACAACGCGACGCGCAAATACTTCGATGTGGAAAACCGCGCCCGGTTCCCGCTCATCGAGGCGTTCGCCCAAGCCTTCCAGTCACCCGCGGTTACAGGCGGGGTGGCGCGCCACTTCGGCGCCCGGCTCGACGGCACGTACCTCCGGCTCGAGTATGCGCAGGATACCGACGGGTTCTGGCTGGAGCCGCACACCGATCTCGGCGTGAAGACGTTCACGATGCTACTCTATCTGTCGGCCGACCCGTCGCACCACGATCTCGGTACCGACATCTACGACAACGACAAGCGGCATACCGGCCGCTCGCCGTTCGCCCAGAACGCCGCCATGGTATTCGTGCCGTCGACCAACACGTACCACGGCTTCGAGCCGCGCCGGATCGAGGGCGTGCGCAAGTCGATCATCATCAATTATGTCACCAGCGAATGGCGGGCGCGCGAGCAGCTGTCCTTCCCGGAAACGCCGATCGCGGCCTGAGCCGATCGGATTGCCTCGGCGGGTTGTCACTCGCCGAGCTTAATGCCAGACTGCCTCCCGGAAACGACGGCGAGACGCGGGATTGCAACCCGGTTCGCCCGTGAGGGAGGAAACCATGATCATTCGCGCAGCCAGCGCCCTGCTGGCCGTTACAGCTTTGCTTGCCGGAACGTCCGGCGTCTCGGCACAAGTCGTCGAAGGTCCGAAGATCGAGTGGAAGCACTCGCTCTGGGGCAAGCGACGCGCCAACACCGAGGGCATCGAGAAGGTCAACGAGATCCTGAAGGCCCGCACCAACGGCAACTTCAGCATCAAGATCGGCTATGGCGAAGTGTTCTCGAAGGGTCAGGAGAACCTCGACGCGATCAAGATCGGAGCGATCGACAGCGCCGACATCTGCAATTTCTACCACCCCGGCAAGACGCCCGCCTGGATGGTGTTCTCGCTGCCGTTCCTGCCGTTCGAGAACCTGAAGGTCACGCGCGACGTGGCGGATGCCGTCCAGATGCACCCCGCATTGGTCAAGGATCTCGAGCAGTGGGGCGCGCAACCGCACTACATCGTCGTTCTTCCGCAGTCCGAATTCATGGGCAAGGGCAAGCCGCCCAAAACGCTGGAAGACTGGAAGGGGCTGCGCTTGCGCGCTGGCGGTGGCCTCGGCGATGCCATGCGGCTCCTCGGGGCAGTGCCTTCCACCGTGCCGGCGACCGACGTCTACACGGCCATGGAGCGAGGCACGATCGACGGGGCGGCCTTTCCGCACACCTATGCGCACATGGCCTACCAGATCCACACGGTGGCGAGCTGGTTCACGAACAACATGAACCCGTCCATCAGCGGCTGCGCCGTCGTGACGAGCAAGGCGTCCTACGCCAAGCTGCCGCCGCAATACCAGAAGCTGCTCGAAGAGGCGAAGCCGGCCGCCTACGAGGCGATGCTCGCCGCCTATGACAAGGCCGACGCCGCCAACCTGCCGGAGTTCCGCAAGCGGCTGACCGAGGTGCTCTACACCGAGGCCCAGCTCAAGGAGTTCCGGGAGAAAGCTGGACGCCCGGTCTGGGACAAGTGGGTCGCCGACAACGCGTCGAAGTTCGACTCGAAGGGCGTACTCGACATGGTGCTCGCCGAAGCCGAGAAGGCGATCGCGAAGCACTCCAAGAAATAAAAGCTCGCCAGCAACGGGGCACGTCACACTGGCCACGGCTCCTGCGCCGTGGCCAGCTCATTTGACAGGGAGGGCCGCTCATGGCGGGCAATCAGGCAGCCGATCCCACAATCGGCTCCGGAGGTGGTGCGCTCGGCGCCATCGACAGAGCCGTGCACCGCATCGAAAAGTTCACCGCGCTGATCTCGGGCTTCGGCGTGTTCGCGCTGATGATCATCGGCGTGGCGCAGGTGCTTGGACGGAAGTTCTTCAACTTTCCGATCCACGGCTACATCGACATGGTCGAGATCATGATGTCCTTCCTGGTCTTCATGGGTCTCGCCTACACGGAGCGGCTCGGCGGACACATTCGCATGGAGCTGCTGCTGACGTTCATGCCGAAGCGCGCCATCTGGCTGTTCGAAGTCCTGAGTGTCGCAATCGCCCTGTTCGTGGTCGGGGTGCTCACCTACTACACCTATACGCACGCAGTCCGGTCGTGGTCGTCGGGCGATTCGACGATGGACGCGCAGATTCTGGTGTGGCCGTCGAAGGCCATCGTATCAGCTTCCCTGGCCCTTCTGTTCGTCCGGCTCCTGATCGAACTCTGGGGGTATCTGCGCCTCGTCGTGGACCCGAATGCCGAGCCCTATGGCGTGCCGCTCGTCATCGACACGGAAGAGATGGCGCGGCGCGAGGCCGAAGCAGCAGCCGCGCTCGTCGAAGCAGATCTCAAGGCGGGGCAGCGCTGATGGACTTCTCGCTTTCCAACGATGCCATCGGCATCATCGGCTGCGTGGCCCTGCTGGCACTCGTCCTGCTCGGGGTACGCGTCTATGTCGCCGCCGCGCTGGTCGGGCTGCTGGGGATCGTCGCGCTCATCGGCTGGGACGCGGGCGCCGGCCTCGTCGGCACCATCCCGCATTCGAAATCGGTCAACTACACGCTCTCGGTGCTGCCGCTCTTCATCCTGATCGGGTACCTCGCCTTCCACGCCGGAATGACCCAGACGCTGTTCGACGCCGCCAAGAAATGGCTCGGATGGCTTCCGGGTGGCCTCGCGATCGCAACCATCTTCGCTGTCGCCGGCTTCTCGGCGGTCTCGGGCGCGGCAACCGCGGCCGCGGCCGTGTTCGCGCGTGTCGCCATTCCGGAAATGCTCAAGGAAAACTACGATCGCCGTCTCGCCGCCGGCGTAACGGCCGCCGGCGCGACGCTCGACAGCCTCATTCCCCCGTCCGCGATCATGGTGGTCTATGCGATCATCGTCGAAGCCTCGATCGGCAAGCTCCTGATCGCGGGCTTCATTCCGGGACTGATCTCGGCGCTCTGCTACTGCCTCATCGTCATCGGCTGGTGCACCTGGAACCCGAACGTCGGGCGTGCGATCAGCGGCTTCACGTGGCGTGAGCGCTTCGCCTCGCTGCCCGGCACGCTCCCGGTGATCGCGGTCGTGGTCATAATCTTCGCGTCGATGTTGTTCGGCTGGGCGACGCCCACCGAAGCCGGCGCACTCGGCGCGTTCGTCGTCTACATCGCCGCCCTGATCAACCGGATGAAATTCGCGCAGCTCAACGATGCGCTGCTTGAAACCGCGAAGCTCACGGTGATGATCTTCGCAATCATCTGGGGCATCCTGATCTTCGTCAGGTTCCTCGGCTTCGCCGGTGTGCCTGAGCACTTCTCCGAGTGGGTGGTCAGCCTGCCGCTCGAGCCATGGCAGATCATGGTCGGCATCCTGTTCGTCTACCTGGTACTCGGCTGCTTCATGGACGGCATCGGCATGCTGCTGCTGACGCTGCCGGTGTTCTACCCGGCCGTCATCAAGCTCGGGTACGATCCGATCTGGTTCGGGATCATCGTCGTGAAGATGGTCGGCGTCTGCCTCATCACGCCGCCGATCGGGCTCAGCTGCTTCGTGGTCGGCGCGGTGCGACGCGACATCCCGCTCTCGGATGTATTCCGAGGCGTGCTGCCGTTCGTGCTCGCCGACTTCCTTGCGATCGCGATCTTCATGATCTGGCCGGAGCTCATCACATGGCTGCCGGACCAGATGGTGCGATGACGTTGGACGCGGCAGCCGGGGGCTTGGCGTCACGTCAGACGCCGAGTTCCTTCCGGACCTCGAAGACTTCCATGATGCGGGCCCCCTTGTGGGGCCCGTCGCAGACGAACTGCCACTTGCCGAGCGAGTAGGTGTCGCAGAGCTTGACGCCCTTGATCAGCACCCAGTGACCTTCCTTGCCCTTGTGGATCGCCAGAATGTAATGGGTCCATGCGTTGCGCGGCCGCTGCATCCAGGTCCAGACGCTCGGTCGCTCCTTCCTCGGCAGGTGCATGTAGGTCTCGGCCAGATCCATGCGATAGCCGAAGCGGCGCAACGCGGCTGCGACCTCTTCCGAGTTCGTCCCCTTCACGATCGACTTCGTGTTGGTATCCGGCGCCCGGAATGCGCGGATCTCGTCCTCGATGCGCGAGATCGAGTAGCCGGTGATCGCCGACAGGACGAACGGGCCGCAAAAAGCGACCCGGCCGGTGTCGTTGTTGACCTCGTTCAGTGACGAGGTGACGCGCGCGACGGCGGTGTCGAGCGATGGCGGCATGGCAATGGGTCCTGAAGATCCAAAGTGGTTAAGAGAATCCTTCCATCTAAGTCTTGATGAACCGTTAAATCCCTGACCATCCTTGCAGCGAACAGCGGCGCGGCGCGCAATTCGCGCATCAGGCACGAGGACATGGGCATGGCCAAGAAGAGCAAGACGACTTCGGGCGGCGACGACGCCCTGCCGCCCGGACAGCGGGCCGCAAGCGGTTATCTCAGAGGTCTTCAGAACTACGGGGACCCGGATTTCTCCGTCTACCTGCGCCGCGCCTTCGCACGGTCCATGGGCTACTCGATGGACGAGTTGCAGCGCCCGGTGATCGGCATCGCCAACACCTACAGCCGGTTCAATCCGTGCCACCGGCATTTCCCTGAACTCGTCGAGGCGACCAAGCGCGGCATCCAGTCGGCCGGGGGGCTGGCGATGGAGTTCCCGACGATCTCGGTGCACGAATCCACGCTCGCGCCCAACTCCATGAAGTTCCGCAACCTCATGGCCATGGACAGCGAGGAAATGATCCGCGCGCAGCCCATGGACGCCGTCGTGCTGATGGGCGGTTGCGACAAGACGGTTCCGGCGCAGCTCATGGGCGCCGCCAGCGCCGGCAAACCCGCGATCCAGCTGATCGGAGGGCCGCAGATGACCGGGCGCTACCGTGAGCACCGGGTCGGCGCCTGCACCGACTGCCGCAAGTTCTGGGTCGAGTATCGCGCAGGCGGCATGTCGAAGCCGGAGATCGAGGAGGCCGAGGGGCGACTCGTTACCACGGCGGGCACGTGCGCCGTCATGGGCACGGCCTCGACCATGGCCGCCATCGCCGAGGCGCTCGGCATGACACTGCCCGGGACGGCTGCGATCCCGGCCGTGCACGCCGACCGGCTGAGAGCGGCGGAGGCGACGGGAGCTGCCGCCGTGCGCCTCGCCGCATCGAAACTGACACCTGACAAGATCATCACGCAGAAGTCGCTCGACAACGCGACGCGCGTCCTGCTCGCGCTCGGCGGGTCGACGAACGGCGTCGTGCATCTCGCAGCGATCGCCGGGCGGCTCGGGCTGTCGCTCGATCTGCATCGATTCAACGAGCTTTCCGATACGACGCCGGTGCTCGCGGCCGTGAAGCCGGTCGGCAACGAGTTCTACATGGAGGACTTCTACGCGGCCGGCGGCATCGGCGCGGTGCTCCGCGAGCTGAAGCCGCTGCTGCATCTCGACTGCATGACGGTCGCCGGAGAGACGCTCGGTGATCGCTTGACGGCCGACGAGGCGCTGTGGGTCGACCGGCGCGTCATCAAGACGGCCGCGGACCCGATCGAGCCCGAGGGCGGGCTGGTCGCGCTCTTCGGGACGCTGGCGCCGGATGGCGCGATCATCAAGCGCTCGGCGGCGACACCGGAACTCTTCGAGAAAACCGGCCGCGCGGTCGTGTTCACCGGGCTCGACGACATGAATGCGCGCGTCGACGATCCTGACCTCGACGTCACGGCCGACGATTTCCTGGTCCTCCAGAACGTCGGGCCGGCGTCGCCGGCGGCGATGCCCGAGGCCGGCTTCCTGCCTATTCCGAAGAAGCTGCTTCGGGCCGGCGTGAAGGACATGGTGCGGATGTCGGACGCGCGCATGTCGGGCACCGCCTACGGCACGATCATCCTCCACATCGCGCCGGAATCGCACATCGGCGGACCGCTCGCGCTGGTCAGGACCGGCGACATGATCCGTCTCTCCGTCAAGGAGCGGCGGCTGGATCTTCTCGTCGACGAGGCGGAGCTGGCCGAGCGGCGCGCCGTGTGGGCCAAGGAGGCGCGGCCGCTGCCGGAGCGCGGTTACGACCGGCTGTTTCGTGAGAACGTGCTGCAGGCTCCGAAAGGGGCCGACTTCGGCTTTCTCGTTCCGAAGGCGCGCTCGACCTAGGCGCTGCGGCGCACCGGGTCCCGACCCTGCTTCGGGGGGCGCGCCCAGCAACGACCGTCGCCTTTGCGGGCTCGCCCCGGCGCGATATTGGTGCTTGAGCGAAAGTCACCTGTTGCCGATTCCCATGGAGCGAACCTCTCATGATGCAATGGAGCCCCGGTAGCGACCCTGAGCGGAAAGTGGCGGCGGCGCTCGCGCACGCCAAGCTCGAGGCCGTGTCGTTCGATGACGCAATCGACAAGCTCGTGAACGTCTACTACGGGTTCCGCTCGGCTTACGACGCCTGCGTCAAGGAGAAGACGGCGTTTATCGGAAAGCTCGCGACGACCGAGGCCGAGCGTGAAGGCTACAGGACGAGCTATGACGTCGTCGTGGAAGAGCGCGGCGAGCTCGTTCGCAAGCTCAGCTCGCTCGAGTCCGAGCGCGATGGATACCGGCGGAGCTACGAGGCGGTCATGGGCCAGCGCGGAGCACTGAGGGAGAAAGTTGCGCAACTGGAGGCCGAGCTGGAGGCTTCAAGAGGGGAGACGACGCGATCCCAAGTTGCGCCAGCCGCAGACGCCGACGGAATGCGTGACGTTCTGCACAATCTGAGCCGGATCGAAACGGCGCTGTCGCTGGCTGCAGCGTCGGGTCTCGCCTCACCCGACACGGTATTTCCCGGTCGGCCACAACCAGGCTCCGCGCCCACCTACGTCATCTGCAATTCGATACCCAAGGCGGGCACCTACCTCATCACTGAACTCGTCAAGGCCCTGGGCGGGCACACCGACATCGGCTACCACACCTACTCGAACTCACTCGCACGGCGCTCCGACAACGGCGTGTTCGATGCCGAGCGGCGGCTCGGCAGCGGTCTTTGGGCACGCGCCTTGCCGGCTGGCTACTATTGCGCGTCGCATGCCGAGTACGACGGGATGCTGGAACTCGCCCTGATGCAGCGACCAGAACACAAGATGCTGTTCATCATCCGAGACCCGCGTGATCTCGTCATCAGCTGGGTCGATTTCGTCTACAGTTCGGCGTCGTACAAGAAGATGCGCCGATGGAACGCCTACTCCAGTACCATGGGAGCCGCCAGCTATCCGGACGACGAGAGCCGTATCGCCAGCTCGATCGCGTCCCTCTCACGCACCGGTCTCGACGGCTACTATCCGTGGATCGACTCGCCTGCCTGTTGCGTCATCAGGTTCGAAGATCTCTACAGCGAGCTGAGTGGCATCGTCGACGAGCGCACCGCAACGCCGCATGTGGATCGCATCTGCGCCTACCTCGAACGTCCGAGGCCATCTGCCGAGCGCCTCAAGGGCATTCTGGGCTCCGGCCTGACAGCGTCCAGCCGGCGCGAAAAAGTCGACATCTACAAAAGCCGGATGAGCCAGGCCAATTTGGCAAAGCTATCCGATCCGGCGTTCCAGAAATTGATCATCGAACTGGGGTACGACCCTTAGATCCCGCCGCGCGCCTCCAGGTCCGCCGAAGGGTTCGGCGGGCCTTCACTGGACACGGATCGCAGCCGCTCACCCGATCTTGTAGGCTTCGCCGATCTCTTCCGAGACGCCGGCGTGCGATGTGGCGAGTTCGAGCCCGACGCGGAACGGCACGTCGCGCACCTTGCGCACGATCACCGTGATATTGAAGCACTGGACCTGGACCAGCAGCTGCGCGGGATCGACGCTGCGCGGAACCTGGGGCGTATAGGGGCTGCGCACGTCGATTGCGGCATGATCGAGCGTCATGTGGCGCTCGGGAACGAACCAGCGGTCGACGAGTTCGTAGTCGTTGGCCGCCACCAGATCGTCGAAGAACGTCGGGTGGTAGGTGAAATAGCCGTGATCGAGCCAGCCGACGCTCGGCACCTGATGGAAGACGATGCCACCGGGCTTCACCGCGTCGTGCATCACGCGGAACGAGTTCATCTGGTTGATGACGTGCTCGGTCGTGCCGCAGTTCAGCACCACATCGAAGCGATTGCGGTAGGGCGCGGGGACGTCCTGCGTATTCAGATCGAAGATCTCGGTGCGCAGAGCCGGGCACACATCGTAGGACGTGTAGAAAATCTGGGGGACGAGGTCGAAGATCTCGGACAGGTAGGTCGTCCGCTCACCCGGACGCGGCGTCGAGAAATAGCTGACGCGCTCGGCTTCGTCGCGAAGCTCGCTGGGCGACATGGCGCAGCCGTGGCGCCGGGCGAACGCTTCGACCGCATCGACGGTGACGTTGAAGACGTTCTGGGAGCCGATGTCGAGCACTGCCCCCTCGCCGACCGGAATGTGGCCGCGCTCGGACAGATACACAACGTCTGCCATGCCGATGCCCACGCGCCCCTCCAATCGCAGACCTGCTCGTCTAGATCGCAAAGGCAACCGTCCAGCGCAATCAACCACAGGGTGTAGTGATCGAATTCCACTCTGACTTACGCGATCGGCCTGCAACGTCGACGGTCGTGGCGTGACGTGTGTCCGGATTCAATGTTGCGCCCGCACGCCCGGCCACCTACACCGGCAACGGCGTGCGCACGGAAGATCCCAGATCGTTCCGATGCGATGCACCGGACTGCTTCGGGTGGGGACCCAACGCCATGAGCTATCGCGAATTCGTCAGCCTCGTGCACAAGTCCACGAAGCGCGACTACCTGGCCCGCGTGACCGAGCGCGACAAGGCCGATGTCGCCGAACTGGCACTCAAATGGGACGTCGACTACTGGGACGGCAGCCGGCAGACGGGGTACGGCGGCTACAAGTACGACGGCCGCTGGCGGAAGGTCGCGGACGCCATGGTGGCCGCCTACGGCATCAAGCCCGGCATGCGGATTCTCGACGTCGGCGCGGGCAAGGGCTTCCTGCTGCACGATTTCCTCGAAGCCGTGCCCGGTGTCGAGGTGGCGGGGCTCGACATCTCGCGCTATGGGATCGCGCATGCGATGCCGTCGGTGAAGGACAAGATCGTGCATGGCAGCGCCGAGACGCTGCCGTTTGCCGACAAGTCGTTCGATCTCGTCGTGTCGATCAACACGCTGCACAATCTCTACATCCAGGATCTCTGGTCGGCGTTGCGCGAGATCGAGCGGGTCGGGCGCGGCAGCAAGTACCTGTGTGTCGAGGCCTACCGCAACGAGCGCGAGAAGATGAACCTGCTCTACTGGCAGCTCACGTGCCGCGCTTTCCACACGCCGGATGAATGGGCTTTCGTCTTCAAGGAGACGGGGTACACTGGCGATCACGAGTTCATTTTCTTCGAATAGAGACAGTACCGTGGCGAGTGGTCCGACGAGATCGACGTGGGCCTCGCGGACCTGTGGAGTAACGGGTTGACCGGACAGGTGCATGCGTTCTGACCGCACTTCCATTCTTCAGCGTCTCGGCGGAATTCGCCGAGCGACCCGGCGACTTTCCCAGAGGACCCCGCAGGGGACGGGCTGGCTCGGCCGGCTGAAGCGCGCCGCAGGCTCCCTGCGCCAACAGGCGGCGGCGGTGGCGAGGTCCGCGGCCACGGCACTGGGGATCTCGACTGCGATCCTGCAGCTTCGTCGCGTGGCGCGGTTCACGGCGGACGAGTTGCTGCCGCCAATCTCGAAGAAGGCCGGGCGGTGGCTCTGGAGGAGGCTCCGCGCGCTACCGACAGCGCTCGGCGTCGGCGATGTACGGGCGTGGGCGAAAGCCCTGCCGGGTCGGCTGCGCGATACTGTCCTGGCGTCGCTCTACCGGCTCGTGCAGCGACAGGGAGACCTGGTCCGGCGATTCGCCAAGCCGCTCGCCGATCCGAGCTGGAGGCTCGCGCGGTCGGGCCTCGGCATCCGCTACCTCGATGCGGCGACGCGGCTCGAGCGGGTGCGACCGCGGCTCGTCTCGAGGCTCATGTTCCGCGTCGCGCATTTCGTCCACATCACGACGCTCGGCGTGCAGATCGCGGCCGGCCACACCGAGCGTTCGCTGCAGCTCGCGCGGACGCTCAACCTGATGCACCGGCACGTGGTTCGAGCACGCCAGAGGCCCGGCTGCCACATGTATTTCGAGGCGCTGTTCCGCACCATGCGCTTCGACCGCATCGTGAAGGAGATGCCGGAGATCGAGCCGCTCGAGGACCATTACCTCAACCACGAGGTCGGGACGGCGCACCTCTACGCCCTCGATGCGCCACGCGCGATCTCGTTCCTCAGGCGGGCCATCGAGATCAACTCCGGCAGCTACATCGACCATCGGATGCTCGGCCGGGCGCATCTCGTCAACGGCGACGTCGTGCGCGCCAAACTGGCCTTCCACCGGTCGGTGCAGCTCGTCCCGGCAACGGTGATGGCCCACCAGAACTATGCCGGGCGATACGACATCCAGAACTATGAGCCGAAGCCGCTCGAGCTCGAGCGGGCCGGACAGCTCCTCGTCTACGACAACTTGGGGCAGTTCGCGGAAGACCTTTTCCTCCAAGGCCGCTTTCACGAGAGTTTCCAGTTCTACCAGCGCATGCTCGACTACCAGAAAGAGCTGGCGGTCGGCTTCGTGCTTCCGGCTGACCTCACGCGCCGGCTTGCCGCCACGGGCCCGCGCTTCGACGACAGAAAGCCCGTGCGTCTCCTCCCCTACGAGTGGGTGGTCCAGTTCGGCCATATCGGGCTGCTCGACATCTACATGAAGATGGCGAAGCTCGGGATGTATCCCGACGCCAACTTCGTCGTGCTCGCGCCCAAGGCGAAGGTCGCGAACGCGGACTATCTCGCCTATTGGGATCAGCACTACACGATCGTCCGGGATACGGCCCTCGTCGACGACCTGTTCCCCTACCAGCGCTATATCGGCGACAACTTCATGGCCTACCCGGCCGAAGGCGGTGAAGCCGAGCCGTGGACACGGGCCGGCGCGCGGGCACAGGTGCTCTGGGCCGAGCAGAAGCGGGCGCCACTCCTCACGCTCGCCGACCGGGATCGCGCGATCGGCGAGAAGGCGCTGGCCGAGCTCGGGGTGCCGCGCGACGCGTGGTACGTCGGCTTGCATGTGCGCGAAGGCGGGTTCTATGCCGAGGCGTCGACCGGCATCAGCACGCACCGCAACGCCTCGATCGAGGACTACCTTCCCGCCATTCAGGAGATCACGGCCCGCGGCGGATGGGTCATCCGGCTCGGCGACAAGTCCATGCGGCCGATGCAGCCGATGAAGAACGTCGTCGATTATGCGGTGAGCCGGCAGAAGTCGACCGCGATGGATCTCTTCCTCCTGGCAACCAGCCGGATGGTGATCGGCACGACCTCCGGCCTGACCACGGCGTGCCTGTCGTTCGGGCGGCCGATGGTTCTCGTCAATGCCATCTCGAACGACTGGCAGCTCTGGTCCGACGACACCGACTTCATCACCAAGCGCCTCACGGACCGGCGCAGCGGGCGTATCCTGTCGTTCGGCGAGACCTACCGGCAGCCGATCCAGGGCTATCTGATCAACAACGTCGTGACGCATCGGAAGGGCTACGCCATCGTGCCCAACACCGCCGACGAGATCCGCGAGGCCGTGGCCTACAAGCTCGATATCCTCGACGGGCGCATCGAACGGCCACAGCGCAATCATCATCTGATGGGCAGCTACTGGCGGGAGATGGCGCACAACCGGTTCATGTTCGGGGCCGCACACCCGGTGGCGCCGTTCCTCGCCCGGGCCGGCTCGCTCTCGACACCGGTGCAGCGCCTGCAGCCGGCAGCTTAGCGACACAGCAAAAAAGGTGGCGCCCGCAGGTTCGTTTGCCTGCGGGCGCCTCGTCGCTGCGGCGGCGACCCCCGCCTGCCGCTCCGCGCGACGATGCGGTTCAAACCGGGCGGGTACCAGAGATCTGAACGCGACGCATGTGACGGCGCGCCTGATGGCTGTCGTGCACGGCGAGGTGCTTCGACGAGCGATTGTCCCAGAATGCGATCGAGCCCTTCTGCCAACGGAACCGGCACGTGAACTCGGGGCGATGGCCGTGGGCGAGCAGGAAATCGAGGAGCGGCTTCGATTCCTCCTCGGTCATGCCTTCGAAGCCGACCGTGTAGGAGTGATTGACGTAAAGCAGCTTGCGGCCGGTCTCCGGGTGCGTCACGACGACAGGATGCAGCGAGACCGTCTCGCGCCAGGCGTCGTCTTCGCGCACCTTCGTCGAGCGAAAGGCGTTGTTGTTCGCCCGGGGGCCCGCCACCTTCCGATCCGTGTGATAGGCCCTGAGACCGCCGATCATGCGCTGCATGCCCGGGGAGAGCGCCTCGTAGGCGGCATACTGATTGGCGAACAGCGTGTCGCCGCCGTAAGCGGGGACGTCGAGGGCGTAGAGGATGGCGCCCATGGGCGGCTCTTCCATCATCGTCGTATCGGAATGCCACTCCTCCCCGACGATGCGCTTGTCGCCCGGCTCGCGACGGATCTCGACGATTTCAGGATCGGGGCCCGTGCCCTTGTAGTTCGGGTGAATGAAGATCTCGCCGAAGCGACGGGCCAGCGCCTTGTGCTGCTCGACCGTCAGCGTCTGGTCCCTGAAAAAGACGACGCAATGCTCGAGCAGCGCGCGGCGAATCCCGGCGACGCTCTCGTCACTCAGCCGCTGGGAGAGATCGATGCCGAGGATTTCGGCGCCGCAGGCTCCAGCCAAGGGTCTGACGTCCAGACCTGCGATGGTGGTGTGGTCGTTCATGGCGTCCTCCGATCCGCTCTCGAGGGCGGTTGACGACACGATAAACAAGCAATGCCGCGACGCCAAGCCGCATCACTGCATGCGGGCGTTTCGCACCGCGTGCAGGTGCCACAGCGCGACGGCGAGGACGGCGAGGGCGCCCGCCTGATGGGCGACGCCGAGCGACAAGGGCACCCAGGCGAGCAATGTCCAGATGCCGAGACCCATCTGGGCGAGGAGACCCACCGCAAGCCAGGCCGAGGACCGGCGGACCCGCTCGTCGTCGGCCGTCCGCGCCAGGCGGAGAGCCTGCCAGAGCCCGAGCCCAACGATCAGATAGGCGAGCATGCGATGATTGAACTGTACCGTCGCGATGTTCTGGAAAATGTTGGACCACCACGGCGAGAACCGCAGCACACCGTCCGGAACGAAGCGGCCATCCATCAGGGGCCATGTGTTGTAAGTCAGGCCCGCCTTGTGCCCTGCGACGAGCGCCCCGGAGATCACCTGGAGATAGATGAGCGCCACGAGACCCGTCGCGAGCCACACGTGGCCCGACGTCACAGTCGCCAGCCTGATCCGCGAAGGGTGCCGTCGCCCGTGGAGTTCGAGGGCGGTCCAGATGATCAGCGCGAAGATCAGAACAGCGCAGCCGAGATGGAGGGCGAGTTTCAGCGGGTTCACATCGACGCGGCCGACGAGGCCGGACTGGACCATCAGCCAGCCGATGCCGCCCTGGAGGCCGCCCAGCAGGAACAGCGCCACGAGGCGGGGCGCGAGCCAGCCCGGAATGCGACGCGTCGCGAGGAAGACCAGAAACGGCACCAGGAAGACGACGCCGATGGCGCGCGCGATCAGCCGGTGCGCCCATTCCCACCAGAAGATCGATTTGAACGCCGCCAGACTCATGCCGCGGTTGACTTCGATGTATTGCGGGATCTGCTTGTATTTCGCGAAGGCGTCCTGCCAGTCGGCGTCGGAGAGCGGCGGGATCACACCCATGATCGGTTGCCACTCCGTGATCGAGAGGCCCGAGCCCGTGAGGCGGGTGGCCGCACCGACGACGGCCGTCAGGGCCACCATGGCGGCCACCACGATCAGCCAGATCTCCAGGGCCCGCGTATCCGTAGCATCGCCCGCGGCATGGCGCGGCGTGTCCGTTCCGGCAAAAGCCACTCGCAACTCCTTCGCGACGGTCGATGCCTCGACCTAGGTCCGTCAGACGCCACCTGCAATGCGTTGCGATGGCGCGGCAGCGATCGACATGAGATCGCCATGGAATGCTGCTAGCGATGTGTTACGGGTCGAGAGGCCCGGTTGGTTCTGCGGGACGCTCCGTCGATGACGTCGAGCCTCGTCCCGAACGTCATGTGCTGGAGGCCGCCCCGATCGCCCTTGTGCCTCCGGCACATCGCGGGGGAGACCCACTCCCGTACACTCGGTCGCACGGCCCCGGATTCTTCCGAGACGCGTCAAATCGCGCGGGCACTGGTCCGAGACCGCCAACACAGGCTACTCAGGACACGACCAACCACCGTCGCGCCATGCGAAAAGGATTCAAATGTCTGCCTCCCAGTCGCAGCGGCCCACGACCCGCGCCCTCCTCGGGACGATGGCGCTCGTCGTGTTCCTCACAATCTACGTGTTCGCCGCCATGCTGCTCGCTGCAGCTGTGCTGCCGGATGCCGGCGGTCTGGTGCAATTTCTCTACTACGCGGTCGCCGGCCTGGCGTGGGTGCCCGTCGCGGGGGTGATCGTCAGCTGGATGTATGCGCGACGCGCGAGCGCCCCGAACGGGTGAGGCCGGGAATCCAACCCCGCGTCGGGCGCAGGCGACGGGCGCTGTTCAGTATCGCGAACGGCAGGCCGGACATCAAGACCTGGACGTAGCGCGCCTTCTGGTAGTCGCCGTTCAGGGACAAACGGCACAGACCGAACGGGGACGCGCTGTCGGTTGCCTGCAGTATCCCCTTCCGCGTCGTGACGGCGGTGCGAAAGCCGGCCTCGCGGACGATCTCGAAGTCGCGGGGGCCGGCGCTGGTTTCGTCGCCGTAAGGGTAGCTGAAATGATGGATCTTGCGCCCCAGTTCCTTCTCGAGGCGGGCATGGCCCTCCGCGATCTCGAGCACAGCCTCGGCGCGCGAGAGCTTGGCGAGCGCCAGATGACGGCGGGTATGGGCGCCGATGGTGACGAGCGGATCGCGGGCCATGTCCCGCAGTTCACCCCACGACAGGATCAATTCGGTGCAAAGGCTCGACAGGTCGAGGCCCGTGCGTGCGACAAGTTCGGCGACGAAGTCACGCGCGGCCTGTTCCGGAATCGCGCGCAGCCACCAATAGATGCGTGAGAACGCGGCATCCTTCTGATCGCGCGTCGACGCCGGCAGCCGATGGTGCACACCGTCCAGACGCACATCGACATGATCGAGTGCCTCGATCACAGCCTCAAGCTTGACCCACCAGAGATCGCCGCGGCCGTCCGCGAAATCGGACGGGACGAAAACGGCGAAGGGCGCCTTATGGCGCTGGAACACCGGCAGAGCGTGATCGCGGTTGTCGCGATAGCCGTCATCAAGCGTAAAGCAGGCGAACGGCCGATCGAACTCGCCCCCCTTCAGCCGCGCATGGGCCTCATCGAGAGAGACGATGTCGTAGCCGAGCCGGCGCGTCAGCACGATGGTCTCGTCCAAAAACTCGGGCGTCACCTCGAGAATCCGGTTCGGCCCCTTGGCTGCCATTTCCGCCGGCCGGACGCGATGCAGCATGAAGACGACGCCGACACCGGACGTCAGGCCCGCCATTGCCCGGTCCAGGCGCGTGACGTAGAGCCCAGTGAGGATAGCTTTCAGACAGGAAACGACGGACAACCTCATCGCGGGTGCAACTTTCCTGGAATTCTGCTGGTTAGCCACCCCCGGCCATCCAATTTTCCTGCCGCAGGGCCGCCGGAAGCCCACCGTCGAGCCGGCGAAGTGGCAATAGCGTTAACACATCGTCGCCAGCAAGTGACAGATCCGCTGCCCCGCCGCCCCCTTGTCGGGATCTCGAGACGGAGCACGGCCGTCACCTGCGAACTCCTGCCACAAACGACACCTCGAACGCCATCCGACAGCGTCGATTGCCGGCATTTTCCGAACAAGTCATCTGCCAATGCCCTGTTGCCAGATACGATCTGACCCCACATATGATGGAAGTACCAGTTTTGATCGACTGCTGAGGCGCCTGTGTGGGCGGGCTTGGGCAGCACCGCAGACTGTCCGTGAGCGTGCCCAGAAAGTGCAAAGCTGACTTGCTGTTATAGTATTGTCGTATGCCGCCCCGTGCTCTATAGGACCCGCTTTCTGTTCTCACGTAAAGGGATTCTGAAATTGACTAATCATCGCGGCGAGCGCACCTTCGCCTTCATCGATGGGCCGAATTTGCACGCAACGGTGCGCGCCCTCGGTTTCGAAATCGATTACCGCAAGTTGCTCGAGCACCTGCGGAACCAGGGCCACTTGATCCGCGTGCTTTACTATACGGCCATCGTCGAGGATCAGGAATTCTCGACTTTCAGGCCCTTGGCAGACTGGCTCGACTACAACGGCTACACGATGGTCACCAAGCCAGCGCGGGGCTACACCGACTCCACCGGTCGGCGCCGCTTCCGCACGAGCATGGATGTCGAACTCGCCGTCGATGCCATGCGGCTCGCCGACAAGGCCGACCACATCATCCTCTTCTCCGGTGAGCAGAGCTTCTCGAGCCTCGTGCACGCGCTGCAGCAACTGGGCAAGCGCGTCACCGTCATCTCGACGATCGAAACGCAGCCGGCCATGGTCGCGGACGACCTGCGTCGTGCCGCCGACCACTTCATCGATATCGATACACTGCAGGCACAGATCGCGCGCGTCGGCCGCACGCCACGTCCAGCCGGTTCTGATCGGGAAGAGCGCTTCCGGCGGCAGCGAGACGCAGACGATACGATGCCGGCGATGTCATCCGACGACGACAGCGACGCCGACGCCGAGGGGCCCGAGTCCCGTTTCGAGCCGCGTCAGACGTCCGGGTCCACGCCGATCGCACCCGTCGTTCCGCCGGTGATCAGATCGGAAACGGAGACTGGCGCCAGCCTCGGCGGCGAGACGACGCCGACGGTCGTGCGCGCCACTGTTCGACGCAAGAAGACGCAGGCCTGACGCAGGCGTGACGCCCGCTGCCCATAATCAAGACGGCGGCTCCGCCGGAGCCGCCGTTTTCATTTGCTCACCCCGGAACGGGCGTGGGCAGGCTTCGGTTACCCGTGGCTAAGCTGCGCCGACGGCGCCTGACAATGCCCGGTCCACTCCCGTGGGCCGACGCCCGGCCACGTCTCCCCGGGAATGATCAAGACGAAGGACGTCGATCTCGGACACCTCGAAGCCGAGGAAGCGTCCATCGCCATCATCACCCCCCTCGGCGGATGCAGCGGTCACCAGCACGCCGGCGTCGATACGTCCCTCGATCGCCTCGAACAAGGCGCGCACATCGGTGTGACTGCCTGTTATGACAACGTCGCCGTAGGCCTCATCAAGCGCATCGAGGGTCAGGTTGAGGCGATTTGCGTCGAACTCGGCTCCAGCGTTGCGACGCCCTGCCGGGATGACGTGAAGCGAGCTCGCAGCCACGGTCGCGATCACATCTTCGAAGGACGCTGTGCCGGTGAGCAGTTCGGCGAAGCCCGGCGACGCACGGACGTCGAGCATGGCGGCGAGGCCCTGGCCGTCCGCGCTGCATTCCACGAGCACCACGTCCCGGCCACGCGCCGACAATGCCGTCGCGATCGAAACGGCCTCACCATACGCCGCGATGGTCGGCTCGCTCCCGACGATGATCGTGCGATAGCCGCTCTTGCCATCGGAATTGGCGAGGAGGCGCGTGACAATGGCCGTCGTCTCGGACGGTTCCGGAGTCGGTTGCGCCACTCCTGTCGGTTCGCGTCGACGCGAAAACGCCGCGGCGAGACCGCGCTCGATATGCCGGGTCGGCTCGGTCGCGGGCGCGGCAATCGTATCCAAGCGAGGCTCGGAAATCGCCGGGGACGCATCGGCTACGGGGCGCGGCTCCCGTCGACCGGCCGTCCTCACGTCGGGCGCGCGCGCGGCACCGAGGATGGCACGTAGCAGGACGAGCGAAAGACCGAGCACGAACGTCGCGAGGGCCGCGAGCATCGCCATCTGTGCCCGTTTCGGCCACGCCGGGCGGCTCGACGGCAGTGCGGTCGCAATCACCTGCACCTCGACGGGGACGGCCTTCACCGTCCCCCGGGAGCGCGCGGCCTCGAAGCGCTCGCGGAGGCCGTCGAGTTCGCGACGCTTGGCGCGGGCGTCGTCCTCGAGCTGGGCCAGACGGACGCGATCGCCAGCCTTGTCGCCGAGGCGGGACTTGGCATCATCGAGCGCCCGGGAGGCCAGTTCCTCACGCAACGCCAGCGCCTTCGTCTCACGCTCGAGACCGTCGACGATGGTGCGTGCCTCGCGTTGAACATGTCGACGGATATCGTTCACATTGGCCGTCAACTGCTTCATGCGCGGATGCGCGGGCAGCAGCTGCGACGAGGCTTCTGCGAGGTCACGCTCGGCGCGTACGCGCTCGGCGATGAGGCCCTGGATCACGGGCGACTTCTGCACATCGGGAATGGCGTCGGGCGTGCCCTTGTTCATGAGTTCACGGGCGGCGGCGGCACGTGCCTCGGCCTCGCTGCGTTGGGCGCGGGCCCGGTTCAGCTCGGCTGTCAGATCGGTCAACTGCTGCTCGGCGAGACCACTTGCCTGTCCGGTGCCGCCACGAAAGAGATTGGCCGACGTGCGGAAACGCTCGACCTCGGATTCCGCCGTGGAGAGTTCGCGGGTGCGCTTCTCGATTTCGGGCAGCAGCCAAGCATTGGCGTCGGTCGTTTCGCTGACGCCCTGCTCGCGTAGCCACTGCTGATAAAGCTCGATCAGACGGTTCGCCGCCTTGGCCGCCAGATCGCCGTCGCGGGCGGTGAAGGCGAGCGTGATGACCCGGGTGTCCTTGACCTGATAGACCTGCAGCGCGCGATCGTAGGCCGCAAGCACGCGCTCTTCCTCCGTCTCACCGGGACGCGGGCCCGCCAAGCCGACGAGGCGCAGCACACCACCGGCGAGACCGCCGTTGTCGAGCGCGGAATTGAACTCGGGACGCCGGTTCAGCTTCAACTCGTCGATGAGCTTGCGGGCGAGATCGGGCGAACGCAATTCCTGGACGCGGCTGGCGATCGCTTCGCGGTCGGCACGGGAGGCGGCGTCGCCGATGCCACTTGAGCCACCAATGCGGATCTGGGCTTCCGAGGTGAAGTGCGACGGGACCGTCAGGAGCGCTCCGTAGACGATGCCTCCGACGAGCGCCGAAACCAGCAGCAGCGGCAGCATCGCGCGCCGCAGGACCGACGGCAGCATCGCAACGTCGATCTCAGCGCCCGCACTCGGAGAACTGGTGGTCATGGTGTTTCCCGGAACCCAGGCCCGCGCGCTAACACTCAGCGCGGTGTTTCTGACTGTCCCGGATTTCAACAGGTGGCCGTAACTATTCCCTTAAACGGTCCGAAGCGGCACGCCGCCTCAGAATTTTTTAACCGGTGAGCAGTACCGTCGAGGGGTAGTTGTCATGTAGAGGATGTCTCAATGTCGTGGCGTTCCGTTGCCGCTGCGCTTCTTCTGGCGGTAGGCCTGCAGGGTTGCGCGCACATCAACCACTGGGCGACGATCGTCACACCGCATGGCGAAGGCCATGAGGGTTGGGAGGCCACCGTCAGCGCGGATGGTCCGGCAGACGTCATCAGCGAGCCGACCATCGTGCCGGTCAGCTTGCGGGGACCGCAGGCGGTCGCCGACAGCGATGGGCCGTATCTTCTGGACAGCGGCGATCGAATTCGCGTGTTCGTTTACGGGCAGCCGAACCTGTCGCGTCTCTATACGGTCGACCATGGCGGCGCGATCAGCGTGCCCCTGATCGGCCGCGTCCCGGCGCGCGGCCTCACGACCTATGCGCTGGAGAGCCGGATCAAGGCGAGGCTCGGAGCGAAGTACGTCAAGGACCCCGAAGTCACGATCGACGTCGCGCAGGCGCGGCCGTTCTTCATTCTGGGGGAAGTGCGCAGTGCCGGACAATATCCCTACGTCAGCGGCATGACCGTCAGAAGCGCGGTCGCGATCGCCGGGGGTTATTCCGAGCGCGCCAATCAACGCAAAATTCAGATCAGCCGGCGTATCAATGGTCTCGTCGAGAAACTCGAAGTTCCCGACGACTATGTGGTGCAGCCGGGCGATACGCTCCTCGTTTACGAGCGCTTCCTCTAGGGGAGGGCCCGTTGAACGGAATGCTGTCGCGTGATCAGGTTGCGTATCCTCCACTGTCTGCGCGCGCCCGTCGGCGGGCTGTTCCGCCATGTGCGTGATCTTGCCGTCGCTCAATCGCAGCGCGGGCATCTCGTCGGCGTTCTCTGCGACGTGCAGGCGAGCGACCCGCTGACGGCGTCGCGGCTCGATGCCCTCGTCCCCCATCTTGCGCTCGGCCTCGAGCGCATCGCGATGCCGCGCGATATCGGGCTCGACGACGCCGCCGCCGTCGCGGCGACCCGCCGCCTCGCCGCCGCGATGCGTATCGACATCCTGCACGGGCACGGAGCCAAGGGCGGCGCCTATGGGCGGCTCGCCGGCTCGATGCTGAAGCGACGCGGTCTGCCGGTCGCCAGCATCTATACGCCGCACGGCGGAAGCCTGCATTACGCGCCGAACAGCCTCAAGGGGCGCGTCTTCATGGCACTCGAGCAACGCCTCGGCCGGGTCACCGACGGGCTCCTATTCGAAAGTGCCTACGCCGCGCGCGTCTATGCCGCTCACGTCGGCACGCCGGATTGCCTTACGCGGATCGTCCACAATGGCATCGGCGACGACGAAATCCGGACGGTCGAGCACTCGGCGGGCGCCGCGGATTTCCTCTTCATCGGGGAGTTGCGCCAGCTGAAGGGTGTCGACGTGCTAATCGAGGCCGTGGCCGCGATCCAGGCCATGGGTCGGGCCGTCACGGCGATAATCGTCGGCGCGGGGCCCGACGAGGGGGCATTCCGCGCGCTCGCGCGCGAACGCGGCGTCGAGACGTCCGTGCGGTTCGCCGGCGCCATGCCCGCTGGCGACGCCTTCCGGCTGGGTCGTGTCCTCGTCATGCCGTCGCGGGCCGAAAGCCTGCCTTACGTCGCGATCGAAGCTGGAGGCGCGGGACTGCCCCTCGTGGCGACGGATGTGGGCGGCGTCGGGGAGATCGTGGAGGGCACCGGCACGCGACTGGTCGCACCCGGCGACGCGGCCGCTCTTGCGGAGCGGATGCTCGAATGCCTCGATCGGCCGGAAGAGAGCCTCAGGATCGCGCTCGCGCTGCAGGCCCGGATCGCCGCGCGCTTTTCGGTCGGCGTGATGGCGGACGGGGTGCTCGATGCCTACGCCGTGGCACGCGGCACGCTCTCGCAACCGTTCACCGTCCCGGCGCGCGGCGCCGGCCACGCTGCCTGATCGGGATGGGTCGTGTCCAAGCGTCTCGCCGCGACACGTCCCAGAACGGGACACGACATTAACACTCCGGTCCGGATCCGACGGCATCTCCCGCCGTCACGGACATTGGTTAAACTGGCACGCTCCGTGCTCCTCGTCCGGCAACCCAGTCGACGTTCCCGGATGAGGCGCACGCCCATGCTGCAAGCCCCGATCTCCATCGCCCAATTCGACGAGCATCATGCGCCCGAGCGGCAGCCGGCGGCGGGTCAGCGAGCACGTCCCGGGCGCAGCCGCCGCATCTCACCGCTGCTGATCACCACGATCGCGGGGGGCTGCGAGTTCCTCGTGCTCGCGTTCACCGGCATGGTAACGGCAGCGCTCTGGGTCGATCGGGCGGATGCCGTCGCCGACGCGCGCTATCTGGTCGTCATCGCGGCAACGGCCCTCGGTGCGGTGCTCGCGGCCGATCGTCTGCAGCTTTATTCCGCCGCACGGCTGCTCGCTCCGCTCCGAGCCCTCGCGCCGCTCGCCGGAGCCTGGCTCATGACGCTCGGCGTCCTCGTCGCGGCGATCTTTCTCTTCAAGTCCGGCGCCGACTTCTCGCGTGGCTGGCTGCTGCTCTGGGCGGTCAGCGGACTCGCCGGCGCGCTGGTTGTCAGGTTCGGCGCGCGGCTCGTCCTTCGGCGACTGGCGGAGGCGGGCCGGCTGTCGCGCCGTGCCGTCGTGTTCGGCGCGGGCGAAGCCGGCGCGGCGCTCGTCAAGCGGCTCGAGACCGATCCCGACAGCGACGTGCGTATCGCGGGGCTGTTCGACGACCGCGGCGAGGACCGAGTGCCCGCGAGCCTCAAGGGCTATCCCCTGCTCGGCAATGTGGATCAGCTCGTCGCGTTCTGCCGCCAGAACGAGATCGATCTCCTGATCCTGTCGCTGCCGCTGACGGCGGAACGCCGGCTTCTGGATGTCATGAAGAAGCTTTGGGTGCTGCCGATCGACATCCGGCTCGCAGCCCATGCCAGCGGCATCAAGTTCCGGCCGCGCACCTACAGTCATGTCGGCTCGGTGCCGCTGCTCGACGTGGTCGACAGGCCGCTCGGCGATCTCGATCGTGTCGTGAAGGCCGTGTTCGATCGGATCGTCGCGGGCCTCGCCATCGTCCTGCTCGCGCCCGTGATGGCGGCGGTGGCGCTCGCCGTGAAGCTCGACAGCCGCGGTCCGATCCTCTTTCGCCAGAAGCGGCTCGGTTTCAACAACGAACTGATCGACGTCTGGAAGTTCCGCTCGATGTATGTCGAGGCGAGCGACCAGACGGCCGCGAAGCTCGTGACCAAAGGCGATCCGCGCGTCACCCGCGTCGGGCGCTTCATCCGCAAGACCTCGCTCGACGAGTTGCCGCAGCTCTTCAACGTGCTCGGCGGATCGCTGTCGCTCGTCGGTCCGCGCCCGCATGCGCTCCATGCCAAGGCCGCCGACCGGCTCTATCACGACGTCATCGACGGCTACTTCGCGCGCCACAAGGTGAAGCCCGGCATCACGGGACTGGCGCAGATCCGCGGCTGGCGCGGGGAAACCGATACGACGGAGAAGCTCGAGGGCCGCATCCAGTCCGATCTCGAATACATCGAGAACTGGTCGCTGCTCCTCGACATCATGATCCTTGCGCGGACGCCGCTGGCGCTGCTCAAGACCGACAACGCCTACTGAGAGCCGGGAGACCATGACGTCCGCCGCGCCGCCACTTGCCGCCAGCCCCCTTCCGATCGCGTTCGCGGGCGGACACGGGACGGCGCGTGGCGGTCTCACCGTCAGCCTCTCGACGCTCGGCGCGTTCGCCGTCTACTGGGCGATGGCGGCTTCAGGCGTGGTGTTCAGCGAGCCGGCGCCCATCGATCTCCTGATGATGGGGCTCGTCGTGCTGCTGCCGGTGGCGGGCCTGCAGCGGTCCTCGCCGGGACTGGTGTTGCAGCTCCTTCTCTGGCTCGTGTGCGGGGCCGGCGCGCTGGTCGCGTCGGGCATGTCGCTCGACGCGGGGGATTCGGCCCGGCACACCGCGATCTCGTTCTATCTCTACGCCTCGTTCTTCGTGCTCGCGGCCTACATCGCCAACGATCCGGTGACGAACGGCCGCATCGTGCTCAGGGGCTGGGTGCTGGCAGCCCTGATCGCGGCCGTCGCCGGCCTCGCCGGCTATTTCCGTCTCGCACCCGGGGCCTTCGATCTCTTCACGCGCTTCGGCCGGGCGGCCGGCACGTTCAAGGACCCGAACGTCTTCGGCGCATTCCTGGTGCCACCGATCCTTTTCCTCGCGCATCGCATCCTGCATCGCGAGTCGCGTTGGCTCGCGCTCGACATCGGGGCAGCGGGGCTTCTCACGCTGGCGCTGCTGCTCAGCTTCTCGCGCGGGGCATGGATCAATCTCGCGCTCGGGATCGCGATCTTCGGCCTCCTCTCGCTGGTCACGCTGGCCACGCCGGCCCAGCGCGCACGGCTCATTGCCATCGCCCTCCTCGGGGTCGCGCTCGGCACGGCGACGATCGTCGCGGCGCTGCAGATCGACGAGGTGGCGAAGCTTCTTGCCGAGCGCTCAGCGCTGACGCAGGGCTACGATGTCGGGCCGGAAGGCCGATTCGGTGGTCAGGAGAAGGCCTTCGGCTTGATGCTCGCCAATCCGCTGGGCCTCGGCGCCAAGCAGTTCGCGGAACACTTTCACCCGGAAGACGTCCACAACGTCTATCTCTCGATGTTCCTCAATGCCGGCTGGCTCGGCGGCCTGTTCTATCTCGCGGCCGTCCTGTCGACCCTCGTCGTGGGCCTCGCCGCCGTGGCGCGTCCGACGCCCGCCCGGCCGATCCTGCTCGTCGCCTACGCGGCGTTCGTCGCGACCGTGGTCGAGGGCATCGTCATCGACACCGACCACTGGCGGCACTTCTATGTGCTGCTCGCGCTCGTCTGGGGCCTCGTCGTCAGGCCGCGCGCTCAGCCGGGCGGCGGCTGATCAGGCCGGCGGCTGCTTTTGCGGAGCGCACGGATGCCGTTGCGCCGGCTCGTACCCATCGCCTTCTGCAGTTCGTGCCGGAACTCGTCGCGACGCTCGTGGATCGAGGCGATGACGGGGCCCGTGGCAAGCCCGATGCCGACGAGGGCCGCCTCCGACAGCTGCAGGCTCGCCTCGATGGTCTCGGGCACCGCGTCCGTGACGCCGATGGCGTAGAGGTGGCGCGCGTGCTCGGCGTCCCTGGCGCGGGCGACGATCGTGACGTCCGGGCGCGACGCTCGCACCGCTTCCACGATGCGATCGATCGCGGCGCGATCGTGGATAGTGACGACGACGGCCTTGGCATGCTCGAGCCCGCAGCGATCCAGAAAGCCCGGCTGCGTGGCGTCGCCGAAATAGACCGGTCTGCCGGCCTTGCGTTCGGCGGACACGGTCGACGCGCTGCTGTCGGTCGCAAGATAGATTTCGTTGTGGCGACCCAACATGTCGGCGACGGTCCGGCCCATGCGTCCGAAGCCGACGACGATCGTATGGCCCCGCTCGGCACCGGGTGGTTCCGGGGGCTCGTGCCAGACGGGTTCCGTCAATTTGCCGGCGAAGTGGCGACCGAGTGCGTTGAGGCCCGGAATGAGGGCCATGCCGAGTGACGTGACGGCCAGCACGAAGCTCGCATCTCGCGCCCCGATCAGGCCCGCCGCGGTTGCAAGCCCGATGCCGACGAAGGCGAACTCACCGCCCGGCGCCAGCGTCAGGCCCGTCTCGATCGCGGCCGGTCTGGGGATGCGGTAGAGGCGCGCCACGAGGACAATGATGGACGCCTTCAGCACGAGAAGTACGGCCACCGCCGCTCCAATGGCGAGGGGATTTGCGATCAACTCGCGCACGTCGATGCGCATGCCGATCGTGAAGAAGAAGACGCCGAGCAGCAGCGCCTTGAACGGCTCGATCAACGTCTCGACGGTCTTCCTGAATTCGGTCTCGGCGAGGATCAGTCCCGCGAGGAAGGCCCCGAGCGCCATCGACAGGCCGGCAAGCGACGCCACCAGCCCCGCGCCCAGGATGATGAACAGGATGGCGGCGATGAAGAGCTCCGTCGAACCTGTGCCGGCGACGCTGTGCAGGATCGGGCGCAACAGATAGCGGCCCAACAGGTAGATGACGGCGATCGCCAGCCCGGCCTGAAGCAAGGCCACGAAGAGGCCGACCATCACGGAACCGTTGCCGCTCGCCGAGAGAATGGCGATCAGCAGGAACAGCGGAATGACCGCGAGGTCCTGCGCCAGCAGGATGGAGAAGCTCGCGCGGCCCGCGCCGGTGGCGAGGCGACGCTGCTGCGAGAGCAATTCGAGCACGATTGCGGTCGACGACAGCGCCAGGCTCAGCGCCAGAACGACGGCGGCCGCGGGCTTCTGTCCCAGGGCGAGAAGGCCCGCATAGAGGACCAGCGAGGTGAGCGCGACCTGCATGCCGCCAAGGCCGAAGACGAGGCGGCGCATCGTCTTCAGGCGCTCGAAGGAGAGTTCGAGGCCGATCAGGAACAGAAGAAAGACCACACCGAACTCGGCGATGACCGCCACGTTGTCGGCTTCGACGACGGTCAGCCAGCGGAGAACCGGAAACTCGGCCTTGAACGTGCCGAGCCCCAGCGGGCCGAGCACCGCGCCGGCCACCAGATAGCCGAGGACCGGGCTGATGCCGAAACGACGGACCACGGGCACGACGATGCCGGCAGTGCCCAGCACCAGCATCGCATCCGTGTAGGCCTCGTAGTTGATGCTTGCCGCCGCCAACTCTTCCCCGCCCCCTGATTGCAGGATCGATGAATAACACGGCTATTCGGCGAGGATGAACGCCGTCAACTCGTCCGGCGTCGACAGCATCGGATAGTGCCCCGTCGGGATCACGTGCCAGCGACCGCCGAGGCGCTCGTGCGCGCGCCGGATGTGCGCCTCGCCGGGATTGGGGGCGCCGGAGCAGTAGAGCACCGAGGCTTTCCAGGGCATGTCCCAGAAGCGTTGCAGCTTCACAGGTTGATGGAACACGGCATGGGGATGCAGCGTCATGCGCGCGGCCGCCCACTGCTTCGTCGTCTCGTCGAGGCCGGCGAACAGCCGGTTGGTCGCGTCCTCGACGGAGGGGCCGAGACCCAGATCGGTATTGATGGCGGCTGGCTGCTTGACGAAGTCCCTGATCTTCTCACCGTCGAAAAGCGCGAGTGCGTCGGCAAAGACGACACGGGCGACGCGCTCGGGCGCGCGCTCGGCGGCGGCGGCCATCACCATGCCGCCGCTCGACGTGCCGACCAGGACCACGTCGCGGAGGTCCTCGAAATGCAACAGCTGGGCGATCTCGTCACCGTGGGTCTCGGTGGTGATGCCGGGACGCAGGCTGCCGCGCCGCTCGGCGCACCCGTCGAGGGTCGGGGCGTAGACGGCGTGTCCGGCGGCGCGCAACCGGGCAGCCACGCGTTGCCAGATCCATCCGCCCTGATAGGCGCCGTGAATGAGAACAAAAGTCGTCATGCCGTTCCTCCGGTGGTCTTGTTGGCGTCCGTTGCGTGTTCAGGCCGGGCGATTGCGCCTCAGCATTGCACTGGTCGGGGAGGTGGGAAACAATCACGTCAACAAACGAGGAGACGGCCCATGACGACGCAGCCCGAACGCCCCACGGTGACAACCGTGAGATTGCAGAACATCGCCCAGTCCTATGGCCAATCCGCGGCCCTGATGGCCGCCGTCGAACTCGGCGTCTTCACGGCCATTGCCAAGGGAGCCGGGACGTTCGACGAAATCGCGCGCGCCGTCGGCATCCTGCCGACCAACGCGGAGCGGCTCGTCGTGCTGCTGGCGGCGGCCGGTCTCGTCGAGAAAGCGGGCGGGCGCTTCCGGAACGCCGCCGACGTCGAGCGGTTCCTGGTCGAGGGCGAAGCCGGCTACATGGGGCCATGGATCACCTTCACGAAGCCGCAGTGGAACGAGTGGGGCCGGCTCGCGGAGCACCTCAGGGTGCCACGCCTCAAACGCATGGGTTCGATCGGCGACTTCACGGTCGAGGACGCGCGCCGCTATCACAAGGCCACCTACTCGATCGGCATGGGCGCGGGGCGTCGCTTCGTGCGCCAGGTAGACCTCTCGGGCCGCGCCAAGATCATGGATATCGGCGGCGGATCGGGCGCCTATTGCATCCAGGCCGCCAAGGCGCACGCCCACATCCGGGGCGAGGTGCTCGATCTCGCGCCCGTCTGCACCGTGGCGCGCGAATTCCTCGCCGAGAACGGCGTTGCTGACCGCGTGACGGCGACGCCCTGCAATTTCGTCACCGACCCGTTCCCGACCGATTGCGACGTCGCCATCATGGCGTCCAACCTGCCGATGTACAGCCGCGAGGTCATCGCCTCGGTGATCGCCAAGACGCATGCCGCGCTGCTCTCCGGCGGACAGATGCACCTCATCGGCGAGACCACCAACGACGAGCGGACCGGACCTTGGGGGCCGGCCTACTGGGGTCTCGGACAGGCGATCTCGGAGTCGGAGGGCCTCGCGCACTCGGAAGCCGACGTCATCGGCTATTTCGAGGCGGCCGGCTTCAAGGATATCCGCGTCGAGGAGTTCATTCCCGGCTCCCTCAGCCGGATCTTCGGCACCAAGGCCTGAGCCGGAGGACGACGCCATGTTCCACACGGCCATCTGCGATCTCCTGTCGATCCGCTATCCGATCCTGCAAGGCGCAATGCAGGGGGGCGGCGGCGTGGACCTCGTCGCCGCCGTCTCGGAAGCAGGCGGCCTCGGTGTGCTGCCGACATTCGGGGGTACAGACGGAAAGCTCAGGTCCGACATCGCGGCGGTGCGCGAGCGGACGAGCCGGCCCTTCGGCGTCAACATCATGCCGATGGGGCGCGGCATCACGGAGCGGTGCGTCGGGACCTGCATCGAGCTCGGCGTCCCCATCGTGACCACGGGGCGCGCTGATCCCGGCGAGGAGGCCGTGCGCAAGCTCAAGGACGCGGGCATCAAGGTCGTCTCGGTGATCCCGACCGTCGAGCACGCGCGGCGCATGGAGGGCGAGGGCGTCGACGCGGTGGTCGCGTCCGGGACGGAGGCCGGCGGGCACGTGGGCACCGTCGCCACGATGCCGCTCGTTCCGATGGTGGTCGATGCGGTGCGCATCCCGGTCGTGGCGGGCGGCGGCATCGGAGACGCGCGCGGCATGCTGGCGGCGTTCGCGCTCGGCGCCAGCGGCATCCAGATGGGGACGCGGTTCATGGCGACGGTCGAATCCGACATGAACGCGTGGGGCCAGGAACAGCTCGTCGCCATGCGCGAGACCGATACGCTCGTCACCCGCTCCATGACCGGCGCAACGGTGCGGTGCATTCGCACACCCGAGATCGCGGCTTACGAGGAGGCGTTGGCGCGGCATGCGCCCGAAGCCGAGGTCACGGAATTGATGCGGGCCGTTCGCGCCTCGCGCAACGAGGAAAAGCCGCTGCGGCGACAATCGGCTGCGGGGCAGATCGCGGGCATGATCCGGGACGTGCCGACCGTGAAGGATCTGATCGAAGGCATGGTCGGCGAGGCCGCCCGGCTCGCACGACGCCTGCCGGCGATCGCCGACGCCTGACGGCACCCGATCTCGCGCCGGCATACCATCCGAAGACAACAGGGGTTCACCCATGCCCGATCAAATGCCTGCCATCAGCCTCGTCGCCGTCCCGGGACGGCGGCGCGCGACACTCGAGGCCGCGCGCGTCATCGAGGACGCCGGCTTCACCGGCATCTGGTCGCCGAGCATGTTCTCGAACGTGGCGCTCGCCGAAGCCCTGGCGCTCACCACCGAGCGCATCCCGTTCGCGACCTCGATCGCGCCCATCTACATGCGGACCGTCACCGACTTCGCGCAGAGTGCAGCGTTCATTCACGAGGTGTCGGGCGGACGCTTCCGGCTCGGCGTCGGGGTGAGCCACGCGCCGAGCCATGTCCGCATGGGCGTGACGCCCGGCAAGCCGCTCGCCGACATGCGCGCCTTCGTCGAGAAGTACCGCGCCAGCGAAGGGCTCGGACCGCTGGCGCCGGTGGTGCTCGCCGCGCTCCGGCAGAACATGGTGCGGCTCGCCGGCGAGATCGGCGACGGCGTCGTCTTCGCCAACGCCTCGCGCTCGCACATGGGTGCGAGCCTCGCGGCGCTGCCCGACGCCAAGCGCCGGGACGAGGCCTTCTCGATCGCCAACATGATCCCGACCTGCATCTCGGAGGACCGGGAGGCGGCGAAGGCCGTGCTGCGCAAGATGCTCGTCCACTACGCGCTTCTTCCCAACTATCGGAACTACTGGAAGGAAGCCGGGTACAAGGACGAAATGACGGCGGTCGAGACGGCCGTCACCGAAGGCCGCCAAGGGGACGTGCCGAAGTATCTCTCCGACAGATGGCTTGCCGACTGCACGCTATTCGGGACGGCGCGCGAGGTGCGGGACGGCGTCGCCGCGTGGTACGCGTCGGGCGTCAGGACGCCGATCGTCGTGCCGTCTTCGGCTGCGGGAAACCAGATGAAGGCCATCGAGGAAATCATCGCCGCGTTTCGGTGACGGGCGACAGCGCAACGGCGGATCTCCGTCCGGATGATCCGCCGCGCGCCAATCTCGATTCGGGCCCCTGACGCGCCGTCAATGGCGTGTCGAGGGCTCCCACGCGGCCAGCGTCTCGGCGGTCATCGGGCCGATAGGCGACGTGGTGCAATCGACCGCGCCGACGTCGTCCGGATCGGGGTGCGCGACCCCCGAGAAGGAACCGGACGAGGCCGAACTCGCCGTCACGACAACAGCAGATACGCCGGCGTTGCGATAGATTGAGCTCGCACGCTGCCACAGGTGGCCGAACGCAAAGCGGCCCTGGCGAGCCAGGTCGGGCGCATCGGCTGCGAAGCTCGAATAGGCGTCGCGTTTCGACGGATCGCGGCGCATGCAGTCGCCAAACCACACCGCGTGATCGCCGACGATGATCTGTTCATGACCATCGAGAATGCGGGGAGACGACGTCAGCCGGATCTCGTGGACGAAATTGCCGCTGAACGACAGACTCCAGGTTTCGTCCTCACGCGCCACCGCGCCGCCAGCCAGAACGATGCGGGCGCCTTTTCCGCATGCCGCCAGATCGGACGACAGGTCGAGGATGGCCCGGACGATCGCACTCTCGGGAGACCGTGCGACCAGGAGAATGGCGTCGTCCCGCGCCGTCGGACATGCGCCAATCGCTTGTTGAATGAAGGCCTTAAGTCGGGCTTCGCGCTCCTCGAGTGTTTCGAATGGTCTGAAAGGAGGGGTCTTGGCGCGCATATGGTTTTCCCTCGTGGCGCGGGTGTGGCCCCCGCGCTCCTCGTTGCCCGCATATTAGGCGTCACTCGGGTTAATTAAACGCTTAAGGCCAAGCCGTTCTGAGACGATCGCAGGGCCAGATCGTGGCAATCGGGCGGTCATGCCGAGGCGGCTCTCAAGCGTCCGGGGCGACATAGCCGGCCGCAGCTGCGGGAGGCATCGTGACGTCGTCGCTTTCACGCTCGGAGGTTGCGGGGGCAGGGACCGGATGGTCCGTTCTGGTGGCGAGACCGGCAGTGACCAACAGCGAGGGCGGCAGGGTGGCCTCCGAGACGATGAGCTGGGCGCGGGGCTCCGAAGACGGGGCCGAGGGGACGCGCGGCGCAGGCACAAGTTCAGGCCGCAGCGGCACGATGGGCTGATCAGCATCGAGCGGCAGAGCCGTTACGCGCTCGGGCGCCGGCCCGACCTCGACGAGGGCTTCAGCCTGGCGCGTCATGGCGGGGTGGAGGACGACATTCTCCCGGACGGCCGGAAGAGGCAGATCGGGTTCGGCCATGTCGAAGTCCGGCTCGCGGCGATCGGCCGCCGATGCCGCGCCCGTCACAATGCGGGGCATGAACTGCGGCCGCGGCACAGGGCCACGACGGCTGCCGGCCACATCGAATTTTGGCGGCATCGGCTCAATCGGGCCCGACATCGCGTGAGCGGGGTCAGGGCCGGGACGAGCATCATTTGGCTCCGGTGCGGCCGGGGCCGGCGCAGGGTAGGGCAACGATGGCTCGGCCCCACGGAGGGCGTCTTCCACCGCGCGACGGCGGTGCTCGCCCTCGACGCGGCGGGCCGCGCCCATCACGGCGCCGAGAATGATGTCCGACCACGCGCCGTCGCGGAAGCGATAGATGCGAAACGCCTCGGCGTGGGCGAACTTGCTGCCCTGACGGCGCAACAGCTTCTGGATGGCGCCGGTCGTCAGGAACGGATTGTGGACGCGGGAGAAGATCTTTTCCCGCTCGAAGCTCGCGAACAGGTTCGAGAGGAGGTGCGCCTCCTGCACCAGCGCCTCGGCATCGCCGACGCCGTAGCCCTGGGCCTGACGGCCGTTGCGAGGATTGCCGCGGAACGGCGCGTTGAGGGGAATGGCGGCGTAGTAGGCGCCGTGGAAATCGAAGACGACGTGACGGAACACCTCGAAGTTCTCGCGGATGTCCCGGTCGCGATGGATCTCGTTGAAGCGGGAGAGGATCTGGATGACCGGCCCGTGCTCCGCCGCCCGCATCTTCGGCACCAGCCGTTCGAGGGGGCTCGCGGGCTTCTTGATCGACACGAGCAGCAGGCAGAGATCGACGAAAATCGCGATCGCGAGGGGAATGTAGTCGCGCTTCGAGAGGCCAGCCTCGGCGGCCATGGCGTTCAGGCGAGCCTGCGTCTGCGGCGAGGCCTCGGCGGACTGGACGGCCTTCTTCTGCAGCTCGCGCAATTCCTCGGCGCTCGGCGGCATCTTCAGGGTCAGTGCGCCGAAGAGGCTCGCGGTCAGGCGCCGGAACGCCTCGATGACGGCCTCCGAGCCCTCGACGGCGGCGATGCGGGGCTTCTCCATCAGGGGCAGTTCGTCAATGGCCCGCACGACACCTTTCAGCGCCGTCGTCAACTGGGCGTCGGGGCAGAGGAACGTGCCGCCCCTTGTATCGGCGAACGAGACCTTGTCGGCGCGCTCGGCGAGGTCGGCACGGATCTGGCGAAGCTGTGGGTCGGAGCGGAACGTGTTGAAGCCGGTCACGGTCATGTCCAGGCGACGGTTGAGGCCGCGCATGAACTCGTTGCGGGTGCCGGTCGCCTTGTCGACCGTCGAGTCGTCCTTGGCGCCGACGCGCGCCAGATCACCGGTCAGCGAGGACAGCTCGGTGCGGATCGCGGCAATACGGCCGCTGACGAATTCGCCAGCGAAGCGGAAGCGGCCGGCGTCGTCGTCACGCAACTGTCGGCGAGGGCCGTCACCGGGACGCGAATTGGGACAGGTGGTTCCGTTCTGGCGCTCCTGCGCCGCCTTCTGGGTCGAGAGCGCGGTCAGGGAGGTCAACGTCGACTGGAGCTGTTCGAGGCGCGTGACGCCGGCGTGGAGCGAGTTCTGGACCTGGCCGACAGCCGACTCGGCCGACCGCGACGCCTCACCGCGGCTCTCGAGAACCTTCCAGTAGAATCCGAAGCCGAATCCGACCGAAATGCCGGTCAGCAGCAGATAGCCGGACACGTAAAGGAGCCGCGTGGTCCAGCCGATCTCGGAGAAGATCTGGTCGAGGAGCCACACGATCATGATCATCAGCATGGCGACCGAGAACATGATGATCAGCCGGTTGACGAACGAGAGTTCGCCGACGTTGGCCTCGATCAGCTCCAGCATGCCGACGAAAGTCGCAACCCAGGACAGCGCGCCGAGACCGATCACCAGCAGGAGCCGCTTCCAATCGCGCCGCGGACGCGGTGGCGCGCCGTCGGAGGGGGCGTCCCAATCGGCCCCTGCCAGCAGCCGGCTCCGCGATGCCTTCACTGCCTCGCCACGATCCGCCATACCCTGACGCCCCTCGATCGACCGCTCGCGGCAACGCTCCGCCGCATGGCGGCGCCGCCCCCGATCCGGGACGCACGCGCACAGATGAAAGCGTTAACCGGCGAGAGCGGCGTCAGTGCGGCCGGGAGATGTCGGGACGTTCAGGATCGCCGCGAGACGGCCACCCGCACGACACAAAGTGGGGAGGTGCGCTCAGGCGTTCTCGGCGCCGTAGAAGAGCGTCACCACGTGCTGGGCTTCCGCGAAGAAGAGCCAGCGTTCGACGATGACGCCGAGACCGACGCCGAGGGTCGCGATCGCCACGGCGAACAGTCCGGCGCCCGACGGCAACTGAGAGGCGAGAAGCAACAGAGCCGCCGGCGCGAGGAAACCCACGCCCGTCGCCAGCAGGCGGAGCGAATGTGCGTGCTTGCGCGCTACGACGTAGCCCATCTCGCGCATCACGAAGTTCGCTTGCGTGTGCGGCCCGTCGAGCGGACGCACCCGTCCGAAGCGGCCGAGGCCCGTGGCGCCGCCGGCCGTCCACGTGCGTGGCGCGCCGTCGATGCGGCTCCAGTAGAGCCACTTGACGGCGGCGGCCGCGAGCAGGAGGGCACCGGCGACGAGGAGCAACGGCCGCCATGGGGCCGACGAGAGCGCCATCACGAGAGCCAGGAGCACGCCGCCGCTTGCGATGGAAAGGACGACATAGACCGGTGCCACCAGCGGCTCCGACCAGGTGCGGATCGTCGGCAGCGACTGGTAGATCATGCCCGTGGTCCAGACGGTGGCCATGGCTCCGACGCCAGCGAGCAGCGCCAGCACCGCCGGCACGATCCACCAGACGCCGGACGCGAGAACCTGCACCAGAAGCAGCAGCCCGGAAGGGACGTAGGTGGCGACCGCCAGCACGCCCTCGCGCGAGAGCCACGACGTTTCCCACTGGCTCAATGCCCGCCAGGCGCGCTCCGGGCGGCCGAGGTGGAGCGTCGACGACAGGAGACCGACCGTGACGAGGCCCAGCGCCAGTACCAGCGCGACGATGGCCGGCGCACCCGTCGGCGCCAGAGCGCCGAGCCAGATCGCAACGGCCAGCCAGGCTAGCAGGCCGTAGCCGGCGCCCGAGGCCGTGGTGAAGAGAATGACGGAATAGGCGGGATGCATGCGGTGGGGTTCCAGTCGGGCCGTGACGTGTCGGGGTAGCGGGCGTGACGTGCGCTGGCGGAGGTCAGGTGGAGAGCACGCGGTCGACCCAGGCGAAAAGGCGCTCGGCCGCCGATCCGTCGGGCCGCGGCACGCTTTCGGCGACCGGGCCGACGGCCTTCGCCTCGAACGTGCGCGGACGCGGCGGCAGGTACTTGTTGGTCGGCTTGTAGTCCATCTCGGGGAGGAGATCGAAGCCACCGCGGTCGGCCACCAGCTTCGATACGGCGCTCTCCGCATCGGCGAGATCGCCGAAGTGGCGGGCGCCGGTCGGACAGGCGCGGACACAGGCGGGCTGGCGGTCTTCCGGCGCGAGCGTCTCGTTGTAGATCCGGTCGACGCAGAGCGTGCACTTCTTCATGACGCCGTGGGTGTAATCATACTCGCGCGCGCCGTAGGGGCAGGCCCACGAGCAGAGCTTGCAGCCGATGCACGTGTCCGGATTGACCAGCACGATGCCGTCCTCGGCGCGCTTGTAGCTGGCGCCGGTCGGGCAGACCGTGACGCAGGCCGGCGTTTCGCAGTGGAGGCACGAACGAGGGAAGTTGACCGTGCGGCTCTCGGCCCCCTCCCCCACCTCGTAGGAGTGGACGCGGTTGAGCCATGCGCCGTGCGGGTCGGCGCCGTAGGCGTCCTCGTCGGTGAGCGGGCCGGAATAGCCGCCCGCGTTCCATTCCTTGCAGCTCGTCGCGCACGCGTGACACCCGACGCAGGTGTCGAGGTCGATGACGAGGCCGAGCTTCTTCCTGGTCGTCGCGGGAAGGGCGGTCATTTGCGCCTCCCGGCGACGGAACGTGGCATCGTGAGCGGCTCGAAGCGTGGACTGGTGCCGGGTGGCTCGGCGTCGGCCTTCTCGATGCGCACGCGGAGATCGTACCAGGCGGCCTGGCCCGTCACCGGATCGCTGTTGGAGAAGCGGTAGCCGCCGTCGCGCTCCGGCAGGAGTTCGCCGATCAGGTGGTTCAAGAGGAAGCCCTTCTCCGCCTCCGGAGCATCCTTGTCGAGTGCCCAGGCGCCGGAGCGCTTGCCGATGGCGTTCCACGTCCAGACGGTCTCGGAGTTGACGCCGTCCATGAGTTTCACCTGCGCCTTGACGCGCCCCTGATGGCTGGTGATCCAGACCCAATCGTCGTCGGCGACGCCGATCTCGGCGCCCTTGGCGCGTGCCATGTAGAGGCGGTTCGCCGCCGTGATCTGGCGGAGCCACGCGTTCTGCGAGCCCCACGAGTGGTACATGTGCATCGGCCGCTGCGTGATGGCGTGCATGGGGAACTTCGAGAGGTCGACGAGCTGACCCTCGAAGGGCTCGTACCAGAACGGGATCGGATCGAAGTAAGTGGCGATCCGCTCGCGATGGCTCGCCGGCGGCTGCACCGCGCCATGGCCGTCAGCCGCGAGACGGAAGCGCTGCAGCGGCTCGCAGTAGAGTTGCATGACCAGACGGTCGGTGCTCTCGAGAAAGCCGGACTTGTGGGCCCAGTCGACATAGCCCCGGTTCCAGAGCTTGAAGTAGCGCTGATCGTGCGGCAGCGGGTGGTGGTGGAACCCGCCATTGGCGATGTAGCGGTCGAGCTGGCCCTTGTTCGGCTCGCCCTTGGCGAAGCTTTCGCCATCCTTGCCGCGCCAGCCGGCGAGCGGGCCGACGCCGGGGCCGCGCTCGTGGTTGACGATGTAGTCCGGGTAGCCTCCCGGATAGCGGCGCGAGCCGTCCGGATTGGTGAGGCCGGGGAGCGCGAGGCGCCAACCGAGGTCGAGCAGCACGTCCTGGAAGGGGCGCACGTCGCGGTCCGGCTCGACGACCGGGTGGCGAATGGCGTCGGCCGGACCGTCGGCATCGGAGATCGGCCGGTCGAGGAGCGAGATGCAGTCCCAGCGCTCGAGATAGGTCGTGTCCGGCAGGATGAGGTCGGCGTACGGCACCATCTCGGAGAAATAGGCGTCCGAATAGATGATGTGGGGAATGCGGTATTCGCCCGTCGCCTCGTCGATCGCCGTCAGGTGGTCCATCACCGCCGGCACGTTCATCGACGAGTTCCAGCTCATGTTGGCCATGTACATGAACAGGGTGTCGATCGGGTACGGATCACCGTTGGCCGCATTGGTGATGACCATGTGCATCAGGCCGTGGGCCGCGATCGGCGCATCCCACGAATAGGCCTTGTCGATGCGCTGCGGCGTGCCGGCGTCGTCGATCAGCAGATCCTCGGGCGCCAGCGGGAAGCCGAGCTGCGGACCCGGCAACGGCGTATTCGGCTTCACTTCGCCGGGCTTGCCGCGCGGCTTGATACGCGGTGGATTGGACTTCGGATAGGGCGGCTTGATGCGGAAGGAACCGGGCGTCTCGATGGCGCCGAGCAGCATCTGCAGGACGTGCATCATGCGGCACGTCTGGAAGCCGTTGGCGTGGGCCGAGATGCCGCGCATCGCATGCATGGCGACCGGGCGGCCGACCATCTTCTCGTGACGCCGGCCGTGCCAGTCGGTCCAGGGCTGATCGATCACGACCGGATTGTCGAAGGCGGCGGCGGCGAGTTCGGTGGCGATGCGGCGGATCTGGGAGGCGGGCAAGCCGGTGCGCTTCGCCACCTCGTCGGGCGCGAACTCGGGCGCGAGGTAGCGCCGCGCGATCATCTCGAAGACGGGGCGGGCCTTGCGGCCGTCCGGCAGCTCGACCTCGCCCTGCAGGACCGGCGACAGGTCGGGGCTGTCGATGCCGACGAGCACGCCGGTTCGGCGGTCCTTGACCAGAACCTCGCCGCCTTCGCCGCGCGCCAACAGGCCGTGATCGGCGCTGCCGGGGCTCTCGATGACGAGGGCCGGCGCGTTCGTGTAGCGCACCAGATAGTCGAGGTCGATGCGCTGGCTCGAGAGCAGCTCGTGGATCAGCGCGCCGACGAAGAGGCCGTCGGTGCCGGGCTTGATGCCGATCCATTCATCGGCGATTGCGCCATAGCCGGTGCGCACAGGATTGACGACGACCACCTTGGCGCCGCGCGCCTTCATCTTGCCGAGCCCGATCTTGATCGGGTTCGATGCGTGATCCTCGGCGACGCCGAACATCAGGAAATAGCGGGCGTGGTCCCAGTCCGGCTCGCCGAACTCCCAGAACGAGCCGCCGAAGGTGTAGAGGCCGGCCGCCGCCATGTTGACCGAGCAAAAGCCGCCATGGGCCGCGAAGTTCGGCGTCCCGAACTGGATCGCCCACCAGCCGGTCAGCGATTGCGACTGATCGCGGCCGGTGAAGAAGGCGAGCTTCTTCGGGTCCGTGGCGCGGATGCGCGACAACCAGCCGGTGGCGATGCCCAGCGCTTCCTCCCAGCCGATCTCCTTGTATTCACCGGAGCCGCGCGGGCCGACGCGCAGCAACGGGGTCCGCAGCCGCGACGGCGCGTAATGCTGCATGATGCCGGCCGCACCCTTGCCGCAGATCACGCCCCGGTTGACCGGGTGGTCCCGGTTGCCCTCGATGTAGCGGACGCGACCGTCCTTCAGGTGAACCTTGATGCCGCAACGGCAGGCGCACATGTAGCAGGTCGTCGTCTTGACCTCGTCGCCAACGGGAACCGACAGCGGCACCTGGGGCTCGTCGAGTTGGCGGGGCTGGCCCGGGGCGGTGAGCTTCTGCTGCACGATATCTCCACAATCAGGTGCGCCAGGCCGTGACGACGGGTTGACGACGGTGAGGCACGGCCGAATAGTTCCGGGGTCGGCGCCGACTTGTCAACGCGGGCGACCGAACGACCTTTCGGCTCCCGCCGACAACCGGCGGTTTGGGCCACATCCGGCACCTGGAGCCTCTGAGCGACGATGCGGTATCGCCGGCACGCCCTGTCACTATCGGTCAGGCGCCTCGCCGGGGTGGCGATCACGGTCGCCTGGCTCGCGTGGGGGACCATGGGAGCGCTCGCCGCCGGGCCGGACGAGATCGACCGGGGCCTCGAGCAGTTCCGGCAGATGATGACGGCCGACCCTTGGGCCAATCCCGCGCTCCTCGACGCGGACCGGGGGGCGGCGCTCTGGCGGCGGAGGGCGGGTCCGCGCAACGTTTCGCTCGAGCGGTGCGACCTCGGGAAGGGTCCCGGCGTGGTCGACGGCGCCTTCGCGGCGTTGCCGCGCTATTTCCGCGACGCCGGCCGGGTCATGGACACGGAGACGCGGCTCATCTGGTGCATGGAGCACCTGCAGGGCATCCCCGCGGCACAACTCACGGAGACGCCGCATCCGGCATCGGGGCAGCCCGTGCGCGACCTCGGCGCGATTACCACTTGGATCGCCTCGCGATCGGACGGCAAGTCGTTCGGCGCACCGTTCCGCCACCCGCGGGAAAAGGCGACGCTGGCGCTCGGGCGGGAGTTGTTCTTCCGGCGCTCGGGGCCGTTCGATTTCTCCTGCGCCACCTGCCACGGGACCGAGAACAAGCGTATCCGGCGGCAAGGGCTCGCCATGCTGATCGATCCGGCCGAAGCTCGGAAGGTGGTCGGCGAGTGGCCCGCCTACCGGGTCTCTTCGACACATGTCATGACGCTCCAGCACCGGCTGTACGACTGCTTCTGGCAAATGCGCATGCCGGAACTCAAACTCGGCTCGGAGCTGGCGGTGGCGTTGACCGCCTACCTCGTGAAGCAGGCCGAAGGCGGTGTCATTGCGGCCCCCGGGATCAAACGATGAAAGCATCGCCATGAGGCCGCTCATCGCCATCGGCTTCCTGCTCGCAATCGGTGTGCTGCTGGTCGCGCCCGCGCCAATGGTCATGGCGGACAGCGGTCGGTCGGCCGGGCCCGTGATCGGCGAGCGGCAGGTCCGCCGCGTGCTGCGGAGCGGCTTTCCGGCGCTGCCGGCCGGCTGGGAAACGCGGCTCGTCCCCGACGAGACGATGGCGACCTGTGCGGACATCCGGGGCGAGGTTCCGAAAGAGATCGGCGAGCGGATCAAGGCGCGGGAGCGGGCACGGATCGTCTATCCGCAGGACGGACAGTTCCTCGGCGACTGGAGGCGGGGAGAGGCGATCGCCCAGTCGGGCTACGGAATGCGCTTCACCGATACGACCGCTCAGCGCCCGAACGGCGGCAACTGCTATGCCTGCCATCAGCTTTCGCCCGACGAGGTCAGCTACGGGACGATCGGGGCCAGTCTCAAGGGGTTCGGGCGGATTCACAAATTCCGGCCCGAGGACGCCCGGATCGCCTACGAGAAGATCTACAACAGCCAAGCCATCGTGGCGTGCTCGATGATGCCGAGGTTCGGCGCCAACGGGATCCTGAGCATCGAGCAGATCAAGGATCTCGTGGCACTGCTGATGGACCCGGCAAGCCCCGTCAATCGGGAGGAGCCTGCAGGCGGCAGTGCATCGAGCGCCCAGCCGGAGCCAACCCAGCCTGCGCCGCTCCCCCAGGGCAAGGCGCGTCCGTGAGTCGGCTCCGGCCGTAATCCCGCCGCATCGATAGTGAAACGGAGACCGATGCTCACCCGCCGCGACTTCACGACCGTCGCCGCCGCCACCGCCGCCGTCTCGGGGCTCGGTGCAGCGTTCGGACGCGTCGCTGCGCAGGGGCGCATCGGGCTCGAGCATCTGCTTCGCTTCGAGGCCAAGGGCCAGCTCACCCTGCTGCACATGACCGACTGTCATGCGCAGCTCCGTCCCCTCTACTTTCGCGAACCCTCGATCAACATCGGGGTCGGGGAAATGGACGGCCAGCCGCCCCACCTCACCGGTTCGGAGATGCTCGATGCGTATGGCATCGCGCCGGGCACACCGGAGGCCTATGCACTCTCGTCGCACGACTTCGAGGCCCTCGCCCGGCGCTATGGGCGGGTCGGCGGCATGGACCGCATGGCGACGCTCGTCCGCGCCATTCGGGCCGAGCGCGGCGACGGGCGCTGCCTGTTCCTCGATGGGGGCGATGCGCTGCAGGGCTCCTTCACGGCGCTTCAATCCGCCGGCGGTGACATGGTCCGCGTGCTCGACGGGCTCGGTGTCGCCGCGACGACGGGGCACTGGGAGTTCACGCTCGGACAGGCCCGCCTGCAGGAGATCTACGGCAACCGGTACGGGGCCGGCGCCGCCCCGTTCGACTTTCTCGCGACCAACGTTCGCGATACCGAATTCGAGGAGCCAGTCTTCCGGGGATGGAAGATCTACGAGCGGGGCGGCCTCGCAGTCGGTGTCATCGGGCAGGCATTCCCCTACACCGCGGTCGCCAATCCGCGCTGGATGGTGCCGAAATGGTGGTTCGGCATCCGCGAGGCGCACATGGCGCGCACCGTCGCCGAGGTGCGGCGCGCCGGCGCGGACATCGTGGTTCTCCTGTCGCACAACGGCTTTGCGGTCGATCGCAAGCTCGCCGGTCGCGTTCCCGGGATCGACGTCATCCTGTCGGGCCACACCCACGATGCGCTCCCACGGCCGGCGCGGGTCGGGCGGACACTGATCATCGCCTCAGGATCGCACGGCAAATTCCTGTCGCGGCTCGATGTGGAGATGCGGCGCGGCGAGATCGTGGACTGGACCTATGCGCTCATCCCGGTGCTGGCTGCCGCCATTCCGCCGGACCCCGAGATGGCGCGGCTCATCGCCGAGATCCGCGCGCCCCATGCCGACATGCTGGCGACGGAACTCGCCCGGACCGAGACGGCACTCTGGCGGCGCGGCAACCTCGGCGGCACGCTCGACGATCTCATCTGCGACGCGCTGCTGGCCGAGCGCGACGCGGAGATCGCGCTGTCGCCCGGGTTTCGCTGGGGCGGCTCGCTGATCGCCGGCGATCCGATCACGTGGGACGACATCTACAATGCCACGGCGATCACCTATCCCGCAGCCTACAGGACGCCGATACGGGGCGCCTTCATCAAGACCATCCTCGAGGACGTGGCCGACAACCTGTTCAACCCAGATCCCTACTATCAACAGGGCGGCGACATGGTGCGGGTCGGTGGCATGAGCTTCGTCGTCCGGCCGGATGCACCGGTGGGGGAACGCATCTCCGAGATGACACTGGCGCGAACCGGCGAGCCCATCGACGCGACGCGCACCTACGTCGTCGCCGGCTGGGGCTCGGTCAACGAGGGCGTTTCGGGCCCGCCGGTCTGGGACGTCGTGGCGCGGCACCTCAAGGCCCGCAAGGTGGTCAACGGCCTCGCACGCCGAACGGTCATGCTGAAGCGTGGCTGAGACGCGCGCTCAGGCAATCGGTGGACCGAGATCGACGACGACGATTTCCGGCGGCACCCCGATCCGGACCGGCAGGCGCGCCACGCCGAGGCCGCCCGATACGACGAGGTGGCGGCCGCGCTCGATCACGTGGCCGTAGGCATAGCGATTGCCGTACTCCGACGGGACGATCGGCGAATAGCCGAAGAGACGAACCTGGCCGCCGTGGGTGTGGCCCGAGATGGTGAGCGCCACCCGCGCCGGAACCTTCGGAAAGATGTCCGGTTCGTGCGCCATCAGGATCACGGGCTCGCCAGCCGGAACTTTCGCCAGCGTTCCGGGGAGGTCGTCGACGCCGCGGAACTGCCGGTAGCGGCCGATCTTCTGGCCGAAGAGCGCGATCTGGTCGCCGAGCCCGGCGAGCCAGACCGGCTGGCCGTCCTTCAGCAGGCGGACCGCATCGTTCTCGTAGACGGGGATGCCGGCGCGCTCCAGTTCTCGCCGGCCTTCGACGGGACCGCGACCCCGAACCTGCGCGGCGTGGTCGTCCCACCAGTCATGATTGCCGAGGACCGCGTGGACACCCAACGGAGCCTTGAGACGGGCCAGTTCGGCCGCCCACTCGCGCGCCGGCACCCGCCGGGTGAGAATCCTGTGGCTGGCGCCATAGTCCCCGAGCAAGAGGACGGCGTCGGCACCGAGCCCGTTCGTCCGATCGACGATCTCGGCGATCCGGGACGGCGGCATGTAGGGCTCGCCCGCATGTAGGTCTGCGAGGACCGCGAGACGCAACCGCACACCGCGGGGCCAGGCGGGCGGCGAAGGGTTGTAACGCCTCACGCCGAGCCGAAAGCGGGGCTCGATCGCCAGCGCATAGCCGCCGAGACCGAAGCCCGTCAATCCGAGGGCGGCGACGCCCTTCAGCAGCATGCGTCTCGTCAGTCCCGAGCGTGACGGCAAATGGCGTCTCCCGACAACGAGGCACGGTCCGGCCCGCACGCCTCATAGACAGATGGTTGCCCGGTCAGTATCACGGGGCACCTAAACAATGTCTCAGCCGAGGTTTGCCATGCAGGTCGACGAGGCGACGGTCAAGCGCATCGCGCGACTGGCGCGCATCCGGATCACCGACGACGAGGCGAAGGGCCTCGAAGCCGAGCTGACGAGCATCATGGCCTGGGTCGAGCAGCTCGACGAGGTCGACACGGATGGCGTCGAGCCGATGACCCGGGTCGTGCCGATCAAACTGCGGATGCGCGACGACATTGTGACCGATGGTGGCATCGCCGACGACGTGACCCGCAACGCACCCCTCTCGGACGACCACTTCTACGTCGTCCCGAAGGTCGTCGAATAGTCGAGCCGCCACCCGGCACATCATCGGGCGCGCAGGCTGCCGTTCCATATCGAGCATTCCGAACCATGACCGAACTGACCAAGCTGACGCTCGCCGAGGCCCGCAAGGGACTTGTCGCCAAATCGTTCTCGGCGGTCGAGTTGACCGAGGCCTTCATTGCGGCCATCGAAGCCGCCAACCCGCATCTCAACGCCTACGTGCTGCCGACGCCGGAGCACGCGCTCGCCCAGGCCCGCGCGAGCGATGCGCGTATCGCCGCCGGCACGGCGCGGCCCCTCGAGGGCCTGCCCATCGGGCACAAGGACCTCTTCTGCACCAAGGACGTGCGCACCACGGCGTGCTCGCGCGTGCTCGGCGACTTCAAGCCGACCTACGAATCGACCGTCGGGCAGAACCTCTGGGATGCCGGGGCGATCATGCTCGGCAAGCTCAACAACGACGAATTCGCCATGGGCTCGTCGAACGAGACGAGTTGCTTCGGCCCCGTGGTGTCGCCGTGGCGGCGGATGCGGAACGGGCAGGCCGACAACGCCAAGCTGGTGCCCGGCGGATCGTCGGGTGGATCGTCGTCGGCGGTGTCGGCGGATCTCTGCCTCGCGGCGACGGCCACCGATACCGGCGGCTCGATCCGGCAGCCGGCAGCCCTCACAGGGACGGTCGGCATCAAGCCGACCTACGGGCGTTGCTCGCGCTGGGGGATCGTGGCGTTCGCCTCGTCACTCGACCAGGCGGGGCCGATCGCCAAGACCGTCGAGGATGCGGCACTGATGCTGCGGCACATGGCGAGCTTCGACGCGAAGGATTCGACCAGCGTCGATGCGCCGGTGCCGGACTACACGGCGGCGCTCGGCAAGGGCGTCAAGGGCCTTCGGGTCGGCATTCCGAAGGAGTACCGGGTCGACGGCATGTCGGCGGAAGCCGAAGCGCTCTGGCAGAAGGGCATCGACTGGCTGAGAAGCGCCGGCGCGACCATCCACGACATCTCATTGCCGCATACCAAATACGCGCTGCCGGCCTACTACATCGTCGCGCCGGCCGAATGCTCGTCGAACCTCGCGCGCTACGACGGCGTGCGCTACGGGCTGCGCGTGCCCGGCAAGGACCTGATCGACACCTACGAGGCGACGCGGGCCGCGGGCTTCGGCAAGGAAGTGCGCCGGCGCGTGCTGATCGGCACCTATGTGCTGTCGGCGGGCTACTACGACGCCTACTACCTCAAGGCCCAGAAGGTGCGCACGCTCATCAAGCGCGATTTCGACGAGGCGTGGAACTCGGTCGACGTGGTACTGACGCCGACGACGCCGTCGCCCGCCTTCGCGCAGGGCGAGAAGTCGGGCGATCCGGTGGCGATGTATCTCGAGGACATCTTCACCGTCACGGTGAACATGGCCGGCCTGCCGGGCATCTCGGTGCCGGCCGGGCTTTCGGGCGAGGGAACGCCGCTCGGCCTGCAGCTCATCGGCAAGCCGTTCGACGAGGCGACGCTGTTCCAGGCCGGGCACGTGATCGAAGAGGCCGCCGGGCATTTCCGCGTGCCTGCGAAGTGGTGGCGCTGAACGCCACCACGCCGTGCAGCTCACCGGCAGATCACGGGATCAGGTGAGACGGCTCGGGCCGCCGGACAGGGTCTCGCCCATGCGCGGGAACTGCAGGACGAGCAGCTCGAGGCCTTCGGCGCCGGCGCTGGCTGCGTAGGTCGCCTCTTCCGGCGAGATGAACACCGTCGACAGCCGTTCGAGGGCGCGGTCACCGGTTGCGAGTGCGCCGGCTGCCACGATCAGGTACTGGCCGCCACTGCGCGAGGGATCGGGCAAGGTGAAGCTTGCAGATGGCGGCAGGCGCCACATCCAGGCGGCAAGGCCGTCCGCCTCCTCGGGCATGAGGACGTCGACGACCGTCTCGGTGCGTGCGCGGCGCTCTTCATCGGTGGAGACGCCGACGCCGCTTTTCAGACGCGTCCGTTGGCCACCCTTGCGAAGGAGATCCTTGGACGCCGGCAGGTACTTCGCGCCGGGGTCCCAGCGCTGGCGCAGCGTGAAATACTGCACGCCCTCGTCGCCCGCGACGATGGGACCATAGGGCGTGTGGCCGTTGGCGTACTGGATCGTGAGCGGCTTCGCCGGGGCCGCGCCCATGCGGCCGCTGCCGCCGACGAAGACCTGGAACTGGTTCGGCTCGTGGAAGTGGGCGGGGGTCACTGCATTGGGCGGCTGGTGGACCAGAAAGCCCTGCGGCCGGCCGTCGTCGTTGGCCTCGTTGCCGGCGACGTAGTGGCCCTTCTTGGGTGCCGCGCCCACGTACTCGTCGAGCCGGTAGTCGCGGCCGTTGACATGAACCTGACGGCTGCGCGCGGCAGCCTCGCTCGCGCTGGTCACGATCAGCATGGAGGACCTCCGATGAATTCGTCCGGACAACGTGCCAAGATCCGCCGCCGCCTGCAAGGCTCCGGGCCGCAGGCCGAGCGAGCGCCTACAGGCTCACACCCAGCGCCTTGACCCACTTCAGGCCCTCGACCGTCCCGTTTCTCGGCTTGTATTCGCACCCGACCCAGCCATCGAAGCCCGACTGGTCGATGAGCTTGAACAGGTAGGCGTAGTTCATCTCGCCGTCGTCGGGTTCGCCGCGGTCCGGCGGCGAGGCGATCTGGTAGTGGCGTGCAAGGGGGCCGAACTCGCAGATGGCCGTCGCGACGTCGCCTTCCATGATCTGGCGGTGATAGAGGTCGAACTGAAGCCCGATGTTGGGCGCGCCGACCTCGTGGATGATGGATCGCGCCTCGCCGGTCGTGTTCAGGAAATAGCCCGGGATGTCGCGGGTGTTGATCGGCTCGATGATGACGTCGATGCCGGAGCCCGCGAGCATGCGGGCCGCGGTCTTCAGGTTCTTGACGTAGGTAGCGCGATTGGCGCCGTGGTGGCGGAGCCCGGCCATGGCGAACAGGCGCTTGCAGCCCGTCGCCTCGGCATAGTCGAGGGCGGCTGCGACGGCCTTCTCGAACTCGGCCTCGCGCCCCGGAATGGCGGACATGCCGCGCTCGCCCTTGGCAAAGTCGCCGTGGGCCATGTTGAACAGCGCCTGGGTCAGGCCGTTGCCGCGCAGGCGGGCTGCGAGATCGTCCTTCGGCAACTCGAACGGGTTGAGGAACTCGACGGCGCGGAAGCCGGCCTTGGCCGCCGCCTCGAACCGATCGGCGAAGGGAACCTCGGTGAACATGAACGACAGATTGGCGGCAAACTTCGGCATGGACGGCTCCTCGTATCGCAGACGGTCCAGCATAGCGACCGCGGCGACGTTGCCCAGCCGCCTCGCGCATTCCGATTGACGGGTGCGCTGCAACATGAGAGAAGGGCGAGGCTCCATAGTGAGCTTGATGGCGCTCCAGCCGCGTGAAGGGGATGTGTCGGCCTACCGTTTGTCGTGGCCCACCCTGTCCCAACCTGTTGAGCGCCCCTGAAACGACCCAACCGACAACCCAGGGCACGCGGGGTGTCACCGACCCTCGCGCCAATAGCGCGCCTCGCCGGGAAAGCCCCGTGCGCGGGCACTCGGCGCATGTTCAGAAAGCTACAACGTGACAACGTTCAACGACCTCGGCCTCGCTGCGCCGCTCCTGAAGGCGCTCGAGTCCGAAGGCTACACCACACCGACCCCGATCCAGGCCCAGGCCATTCCGTCGCTGATGACGGGCCGGGACCTGCTCGGCATCGCCCAGACGGGTACCGGCAAGACGGCGGCCTTCGCGCTGCCGATCCTGCACCGGCTGCAGGCCGATCCGAAACCGGCGCCACGCCGGGGCGCGCGCGTCCTCGTTCTTTCGCCGACGCGTGAGCTCGCCTCGCAGATCGCCGAGAGCTTCGAGACCTATGGCCGCCACCTCCGTCTCCGCGTCGCCGTGATCTTCGGCGGCGTCGGCTACCGGCCGCAGATCGATGCGCTCAATCGCGGCCTCGACGTGCTCGTCGCGACGCCCGGGCGGCTCCTCGACCATATCGGCGAGCGCAACTGCGACCTCCGCAACACCGAGGTCCTGGTGCTCGACGAGGCCGACCAGATGCTCGATCTCGGCTTCATCAAGCCGATCCGGCAGATCGTCGCCGACATGCCGTCGACCCGTCAGAACCTGCTGTTCTCGGCGACCATGCCGCGCGAGATCGCGAGCCTGGCCGATCAGCTTCTCACCAACCCGGTGAAGGTCGCGGTGACGCCAGTCGCCACGACCGTGGACCGGGTGGCACAGCGGGTCATCCACGTCGACGCCTCGCGGAAGCGGGCGCTGCTCGCCGAACTCCTCAGCGATGCCGCGCTGACGCGCGCCCTCGTCTTCACGCGGACCAAGCGTGGCGCCGACCGCGTTGCCCAGCATCTCGAGAGCTGCGGCATCAAGGTAGCCTCGATCCACGGCAACAAGAGCCAACGCCAGCGCGAGATCGCGCTCGACGACTTCAAGGACGGCAAGATCCGGGTGCTGGTCGCGACCGACATCGCGGCCCGGGGCATCGACGTCGACCAGGTGTCGCACGTTGTCAACTTCGAGCTGCCGGACGTGCCGGAAGCCTACGTGCACCGCATCGGCCGGACGGCACGCGCAGGTGCCACGGGCATCGCCATCTCGCTCTGTGCTCCTGACGAGCGGGACCAACTCCGCCAGATCGAGCGTACGACGCGGCAGACCATCCCGTCCGAAGACCGGCGCAACGATCAGGCCCTCGAAGCGGACGCCCATGTGCCGCGCGAGCGCAACGATCGCCGGCCGAAGAACGGCGGACGTCCGGAGCGCGATACCTCGCGCGCCGGCGGCCGGGGACCGCATCGGGGTGGTGATCGCGGTGGCCAGCGGGGCGATCAGCCGCGTCGCCCGGACGAGCGCCGGGAGGCCCGCGGGCCGGCCGATGCGAGCCGACGCGATGGCGCGAGACCGGCTCGGGCTGCCGGGGACGGCGCACGGCGCGACGATCGCCGCGACAGCCGGCCGACGGATGGTGCCGGACGGCGTGATGATCGCCGCCCGCGCGCTGCCGGCGAAGGCGAGACGACGGGGGCCAACCTCGGGCACATGCGCTTCATGAGCGGCGGCTCCTCGCAGCGGGGTGATGCCCCGCGTGGCGGTGGACGCGACCGTGGCGACGCGCGCCCGGCCCGCAATGCCGCCAGCAACGGTGGCGGTGGTGGTGGCGGCCCGCGCAAGCGGCACCGGAAAGGCCAGCGTCCGCCGGGCGCTCAGAGCAATACCGCTCCAGTGACCAACTGAGGCGGGGCGCGGGACCCGTTCCCGCGCCGACATACGCCTGCAGCTTTCAACGACGGACATCGTCCCGATCGGCGCGCCTTGACGAGCGGGCCGGTGCGGGACGACGTTCGCAGTGATGGAGACGCGGCCCATGGCCCGCAAGAAGCCAACCGGCAAGCAGGAATACGTGCTGTTCAACGTGGTCTACGAGGACGGCACCATGACGTCCAATCGCAAGGTCCCGTCAGAGGCCATCGGCGGGTTCGAGGGCGACGAGCCGGCACGTGCCCTGTTCGAGGCCCAGGATCGCGAAATCGCGGAGAGGTCCGGCCGGCCACGCGCCGCGATCAAATCGTTCGAGCGCGCGCCGACCCGGTAAGTGCGCTTGCGGTCCGTTCAGAACGAGAAGCTGGCCACGACGGCCGCGTGATACGACCCGGCTGCCTCGAGGCCTTTGCCGTAAGCAATGGCGGCGTCCCCGAGCGCCTCGTTGTGGACCTCGATCGAACGGAACTCGCCGAAAAGTGCATGGCTCGCCAGGATGTGATCGAGCATCTGGGGCTGGCCCATATGGATGGCGCTGAAGCGTCGCGACGTGTCGAGCGCCCGGTCGAGAACAACCAGCGAGCGGGATGCCAGCGCCATGTTGCCCGTGTCCTCGGGTGAGCCCGCCAGAAGCCGGAGCGGCGTCTCGTTCAGCTCGCAATTGAAGTCGCCCGCGATCAGCACGAGGGCCTCCGGCTCGGCGTCGAAGATACGGTCGACCAGAAGGCGAAGTTCGAGTGCCTGACCGATGCGCTTCAGGCCCGAGACGTAGTAGCCCTCCGCCCAGCCCATCACGGTCCGCCAGACGAACGGGCTCTGCTTCTGTCCCGGCACCGGCGAGGCGATGGGGGCCCGGAAGTGGACGTTCACGACGTGCAGCCGGGCAGGCCCCAGATCGATCACCGCATGTAGGACCGGTCGTTCGAAGCGCACCGGCGAGACCGATTCCGAGGGCGGCTCCGCCGTGAGAACACGCCGCTCGAGTGCGGGCATCAGGTCGTGCTGGATCTGAGCGTGCGACAGAACGGGATACCGCGACAAGGTCACGAGATTGTGGACCTCGGCTGGCCCCTCGCCAATCACGCGCTCGGTCGCGGCGCGATGGTAGGTCTCGTAGCGGGTGCCCTCGAGCAGGCGGTCGAGCGCCTTCAGACTGCGGGCGCGCTCGCCGGGGCCACGCTGGCCGTTCACCTCCTGCAAACATACGATGTCGGCCTCGAGGCGCTCGAGCGCGGGGCGGAGAACCGGCAGTCGCGCCTCCACCGGCAGATCGAGGTTCTCGATGTTGAAGGTCGCCATCCGCATGGTGGTGCCCCTCACGCCAGGCGGCCGAGATCGAAGCCGCGCGTCAGGTCCGGGCCGGGCATGGGCTTGCGGCCGGCGCGCTGGACTTCGACGAGCCGGATGGCGCCCGTCCCGCAGGCGATGACGGGGCCCGACGGGTCGAGGATGGCGCCTGGAGCACCGGAGCCCTCTGCGCGTGCCGAACGCAGCACCTTGACACGTTCCCGCTTGCCGTCCGGTCCGGCCTCGAACCACGCCCCGGGAAACGGGGACAAGCCCCGGATGCGATTGTGGACCGTCTCGGCCGGCTCGGTGAAATCGATCCGGGCCTCGGCCTTGTCGATCTTGGCGGCGTAGGTGACGCCTTCGGCCGGCTGAGGCGTCGCGGCGAGGCTCCCCCGCTCGAGCGCAGCCAGGGCCCGCACCACGAGGCCTGCCCCGATCAGCATCATCGCGTCATGCAGTTCGCCGGCCGTCATGTCCGGGCCGATCCTGATGCGCTCGGCAAGGCAGACCGGGCCGGTGTCGAGGCCTTCATCCATGCGCATGACCATGGCGGCCGTCTCGGCATCGCCGGCCATCACGGCCCGCTGGATGGGGGCTGCGCCGCGCCAGCGGGGCAACGCCGAGCCATGGAGATTGAGACAACCGTGGCGCGGGGCTTCGAGCACGGGCTTCGGCAACAGGAGGCCGTAGGCGACGACCACGGCCACGTCGGCCTCAAAAGCCGCGAACCGTGCCTGCTCCTCGGCGTCCCTCAGGCTCTTCGGGGTCAGGACCGGGATCGCGGTCGCCTCGGCGAAGGTGTGGACCGGCGATTTCCGCACGTCCATGCCACGGCCAGCCGGCCGGGGCGGCTGGGAGTAGACGGCCACCACGTCGTGGCCGGCCGCTAGGATCTCGGAGAGCGTCGGCACCGCGAAGTCCGGCGTCCCCATGAAAACGACGCGCAACATCCGTACTCTCCCTCCAGGTCCCGGACGTCCGCGTCAGACGTCAGCCGCCTGCCTCAGGTTCGGGCCGACTTGCGAAAGCGTCGGACGATGATGTCGCGTTTCAGCCGCGACAGGAAATCGATGATCAGGCGGCCGTCCAGATGGTCGATCTCGTGCTGGATGGCCGTCGCGAGGAGGCCGTCCGCGTCGAGTTGCTGGCGCACACCGTCCCGGTCGAGGTAGGCGACCGTCAGCGTCGAGGGGCGCTCGATCTCGACCTTCACGTCCGGGATCGACAGGCAGCCTTCCTCGTAGCTGCGCCGCCCGTCGCCGAGATGCAGGATCTCGGGGTTGATCATCACCAACGGCCGAGCCGCGCCGTCGTCGTCGGACACGTCGAGTACAATGAGGCGGCGGGAGATGCCGACCTGGGGGGCGGCAAGGCCGATACCCGGTGCGTCGTACATCGTCGCCAGCATGTCGTCGGCCAGACGGCGCACCTCGCCGTCGACGCGCTCGACGCGGGCCGCGACGTCGCGAAGGATGGGATCAGGTAGGGTCAGGATGGGCAAGAGGGCCATGTGTCGGGCTTCGGCTGGTGCAGGCTTTCTGGCTACGAAATGGCGATCCGGCCCGCCTTGCGCAAGCGCGCCCGACGCCGGAACGGCTCTGTTCAACCGGACTTCAGGACGCGGCCCGCGACCGCATCGAGCTTGGCCACCATCTCGGGATCGCGGGCCTCGGGCGGCGTGATGATCGCCACGTCGAGCGCGCGATCGGAGCGGATCGGACAGGCGGGGTGCTGGCGCGGGAAATCGCGGGCGAGACGGGTGACGAGGCGCTGCCCCTTCGCCACGTTGTCCTTGAGGACGCGGATGACGGCGGCGACGTCGACTTCGGCGTGGTCCTCGTGCCAGCAGTCGTAATCCGTCACCATGGCCACGGTCGCGTAGCAGATCTCGGCCTCGCGGGCGAGTTTCGCCTCGGGCATGTTGGTCATGCCGATGACGTCGCAGCCCCACTGGCGGTAGAGGTTCGATTCCGCGCGGGTCGAGAACTGCGGGCCTTCCATAACGAGGTAGGTGCCGCCGCGCGTCATCGAGATGCCCTCGGCGGATGCCGCGCTCCAGACCGCGTCGGCAAGGCCAGGGCTCACCGGGTCGGCGACCGACACGTGGGCGACGAGGCCGGGGCCGAAGAAGCTCTTCTCACGGGCGAACGTTCGATCGATGAACTGATCGACGAGCACGAAATGACCGGGCGGATACTCGGCCTTCAATGAGCCGCAGGCCGACACCGAGACCAGATCGGTGACGCCGGCCCGCTTCATCACATCGATGTTGGCGCGATAGTTGATCGCGGACGGCGGGACCCGATGACCTCGACCGTGGCGCGGCAGGAAACGGACCGGAAGGCCGTTGACTTCGGCAAACAGGACATCGTCGGAGGGCATTCCCCACGGCGACACGACACGTTCCCAGCGCGGATTTTCGAAGGCCGGCAGGTCATAGAGGCCGCTCCCGCCGATGATGCCCAGTACGCTGTCCGTCATGCCTGCCTCGTCGAATCCGCGCCGCGAATCGCCGCGAACCTGACTGCGCAGCGATCCGGCCACCTCTCCATATCCCGAAAGTCGGCTCAGTGCGAGCCGGGTGCACCGGATCGACAATGCGGGGGACGGTCGAATGGGGCTTGTGGCCTCGCGTCGATTTATTTATCGGTTTTGCCGAATTGGTTACAGGTTCCGCCACAGCTCGACACGCTCCGTTCACCGCCTCAGGGACAGGCGGCCCCCCATCTCGCCACAGCCGCGCCGACCCATAGGTCGCCAGTCCCTTGGCTCACCTACGGCCGCGGCCCATCGCAAGAGGTTCGTATGGATTGGATTACGACCGCCGACATGATCGCGCTCGGCAAGGTCATCTTCATCGACCTGGTGCTGGCCGGCGACAACGCCATCGTCGTCGGGCTCGCCGCCTCGCGCGTGGCGCCGCATCTCAGGGCCAAGGTCATTTTCTGGGGCATCGCGGGGGCCGTCGTCCTGCGCATCCTTTTCGCAGCGGTCACGGCTCAGCTCCTCGCCATCGTCGGGCTGACGTTCGCGGGCGGCGTGTTGCTGCTCTACGTGTGCTGGAAGATGTTCCGCGAACTCCAGCACGGCATGGCTGAGCCGCCCGACCTCTCGAGCGATGCGGCCACGTCCGATGGCAAAGACAGCGCCGAGCACAACGCCGGCTTCTGGCCCGCCTTGATGCAGATCATCATCGCCGACGTCTCGATGTCGTTGGATAACGTGCTCGCCGTCGCGGGCGCCGCGAAGGGCAGCACGTGGATCCTGGTCGTCGGTCTTCTGGTCGCTATCATCCTGATGGCCGTCGCCGCGACCTATATCGCGAAGCTTCTGGTCAAGTATCCGTTCATCGCCTGGCTGGGTCTCCTCGTGATCCTTTACGTGGCGGTCGAGATGATGTGGCGGGGCGGACACGAGATCGCGTGCGCCTATGTTTCGAAGGACGTCTGCAGCCAGGGCTTCGTCGCGAGCCTGAAAGTCCTGCTTGGCCGATAGCCGGGCGTTTCAGCCCGGTCTCCCGGCCTTTCGCAACACAAGGAGCACTGTCATGTACGCTCACGTTCTCGTCGCCGTCGACGGCTCGCCCTACTCCCTGAAGGCCGCGCGCCATGGCCTCGGCGTCGCAAAAGCGATCGGCGCCAAGGTCACGGCTGTTTATGTCACGCCGCCGTGGAACGCGATCGCGCTCAGCGAGATCGCCATCGGCCACAGCGAGGCCCAGTTCGACGCCCAGATGAAGGCCGTCGCGGCGAAGACGCTCGGCGAGGTCGCGACGATGGCGGGCCAGGTCGGCGTCGCATGCACCAGCGTGCACATGGTCGGCGATCCGCCCTACGAATCCATCATCAAGGCCGCAGCCGACAACGGTTGCGACCTCATCGTCGTCGGCTCGCACGGCCGGCGTGGCGTGGCGGGTCTGATCCTCGGCAGCCAGACGACGAAGCTGCTGTCGCACAGCAAGCTGCCCGTCATCGTCTATCGCGAGTAGAGGCCGGGGCTGCCGGGCGCTGCAAACGCAGTGGATCGGCGGCGCCCGGTAGGCTAGCCTCCGCCCGAACAGGACTTCGGGAGAGCCAGTCTCATGCAAGAACGCAATCTCGGCGGCTCGGGCCTCCGCGTCTCGGCCGTCGGCATCGGCTGCAACAACTTCGGCGGCCGTATCGATACGGCGGCCACCGGGCGCGTCATCGACCGCGCCATCGACCTCGGCATCACGCTGTTCGACACCGCCGACATGTATTCGAACCGCGGTGGTTCCGAGACGGCCATGGGCGAGGTGCTCAAGGGCGGCAAGCGCAAGCGCATCGTGCTCGCCACCAAGTGCGGCATGCAGATGGACGATGCCGGAAAGATGAAGGGCGCGTCGCGGCGCTACATCATGAGTGCCCTTGACGACAGCCTGCGGCGGCTCCAGACCGACTACATCGATCTCTACCAGGTGCATCAGGTCGACCCGCTCACTCCCATGGAGGAGACGCTGCGGGCTCTCGACGACCTCGTTCGCGCGGGCAAGGTGCGCTACATCGGGCTTTCGAATCATCCGGCGTGGATGGTGGTCGAGGCGCAGGAGACGGCGCGGCGCTGCAATCTCAACGCGTTCGTCTCCAGCCAGGACGAGTACAGCCTGCTCATTCGTGACGCCGACCGCGAACTCATTCCGATGCTTTCGCGGTACCGCATGGGCCTGCTGCCCTATTTCCCGCTCGCGTGCGGCCTGCTCACGGGCAAATACGCTCGCAATGCGATGCCACAGGGCGCGCGTCTCACCGAGACCCAGCGGTGGGCCGACAAGTATCTGAACGAGCGCAACTGGCGCGTCACGGAAGCGCTCACGGCGTTCGCCAAGGAGCGCGGCCACACGTTGCTGGAGCTCGCCTTCTCGTGGCTGCTCGCGCGGCCCGCCGTCTCGAGCGTCATCGCGGGGGCGACCAGCGTCGAGCAGGTCGAGGCCAATGCCCATGCCGCGGGCTGGCAGCTCAGTGCCGAGGATCTCGCGGAGGTCGACCGGATCACGAAGAGCTGAGCGATCGATCGCGGGCGGATCGCGCTCGCCGGCCCCCCGAGGAGGATTGCGCATGCCGCCACGGATCGCGATCGTCGGGCTCGGCATGGCGGTAACGCCGCACTCGCGTGGGCTGATGGACCTTGTCGCGGATGGTCGTTGCGAGGTCGTCGCCGCCGTGGCGCCCAGCGCCAGCCGGAGGCAGGCGTTTGCTGCGACCTACCCGTTTCCGACGACCGACGACCTCGACGCGGTGCTCGGCGATCCGCGCCTCGTCGCGATCGGCATCCTGACGCCACCGAACACGCATCTCGAAGTGGTGCAGCGGGCCGCCTCGGCCGGAAAGCACGTCCTGCTCGAGAAGCCGCTCGAAATTTCGACGGCGCGGGCCGAGCGGCTGGTCGAGACCGTGGAAAGCTCAGGGCTCACCATGGCGGTGACATTGCAGCACCGCTTCCGGCCGGCCGGCGAACGGCTACGCCAGCTTCTCGCCGAAGGTGCGCTCGGCGACATCGTCAACTGCTCGACGTCGATCCGCCTGTGGCGACCACAGAGCTACTACGACGAGCCGGGACGCGGCACACGGGCCCGCGACGGCGGCGGCGTCCTGCTCACCCAGGCCATCCATACGCTCGACCTGATGCTCTCGCTGGCGGGACCGATCGTGGAGGTCAGGGGCTTTGCGGCGACGTCACCGGTGCACCGCATGGAGACCGAGGACATGGTCGTCGCGGCCGTGCGGTTCCGGTCCGGTGCGCTCGGCGTGATCGAGGCGACGACGGCGGCCTATCCCGGCGCCCCCGAGCGGATCGACATCGCCGGCACCCGTGGCTCGGCGAGCCTCGCCGGCACGGCACTCGCAGTTCAGTTCGCGGATGGCCGGCGCGAAACGCTGGATGCCGATGGCTCCGCCGGTGGCACCGGCGCCGATCCGATGGCGTTTCCACACGACTATCACCGGGCGGTGTGGCGCGACTTTCTCGATGCCTTGGCCGAGGGGCGGCGCCCGCGCGTCGACGGACGCGAGGCCCTCCGCGTGCACCGGCTGATCGACGCATTGCTCGAAGCGGGCGCCAGTGGATCGAGTGTCCCGCTCAACGCCTGAGGGCGAATTGGGCCGAGCCGCCGCCACCGCTGAGCGACGCATCGAGCCGGCTGCCCTTCACCTCGATGCGAATGGAGCCCGAGACGCCGAACTCGGCATTCGTGAACTCGCCGCGATAGCGGTTGGACAGCACGCGCGAGAGGGTCGCGGTCTGCTGAACGCGGGCCGAGGCAGTAGCGCAGATGGCACTCATGCCGTAGCTGTTGCCGCCGGTCCGCCGGAAGGTGGCCCGACAGCGTGCCTTCTCCTTCTCGCCCGATGGGAACACGACGTGGCCGAAGCCGCTCCACGATCCCTCGAGCGCGGCTGGTTCCGCCGCTGCCGGGACGACACCCAGCCCCGCCACGAAAGCGATGGCCAAGAGGCCGGATCTGGTCCGACACTTGCGGTCTGGTCTAACATCATGGGACATGGGGTTCATCCTCACTGGCAATGCCGCTAGCTAGGGCCGGGGCTGCGCTCCCTGTCAATCGGACACTTGTTCAATTCCATGTCAGCGTGGCGCTTCTGCCCGTGCTGCCGGTAGACTGGGCTGCCGTTGCCTGAGCCCTCGGGAGAGACATCGATCCATGACGACGCTGCTCATCACGCATCCTGCGTTCGTGGCACACGACACGGGAACCGGTCATCCCGAACGTGCCGACCGGATGCGGGCGCTCGACAAGGTGATGGGGCACGAGATGTTCGCCGGACTGGAGCGGATGGAGGCGCCACTACGCGACGACAGCCGCCGCTGGATCGCGCTGGCGCATCCGGAAGCCTATATCGATGCGATCGAGAACGCGCGGCCCGGCCCCGACCAGTTCCCGGTCCGGCTCGATCCGGATACGGTCATGTCGCCGGGAACCTTCGAGGCTGCCATGCGGGCCGTCGGCGCGGGGCTGCTCGCGGTCGACGAGGTGATGGCGCGCCGCGCGCACAACGCGTTCTGTCAGGTCCGGCCACCGGGCCACCATGCCGAGGCCGCGCGGGCCATGGGTTTCTGTCTTTTCAACAGCATCGCGGTGGCGGCCCATTATGCGCGCGCCGCGCACGGGGCGGAGCGGGTCGCCGTCGTCGACTTCGACGTGCATCACGGCAACGGCACGCAGGACATCTTCTGGGGCGACAAGAACCTGTTCTTCGCCTCGACACACCAGATGCCCCTCTATCCGGGCACGGGCGCGCTCTCCGAGACGGGTGTCGGCAACATCTGGAATGCGCCGCTCCGCCCTGGCGACGGGGGTGAGCCCTTCCGCGACGCGTTCGAAAGCCGGATCCTGCCAGCCCTCGGCAACTTCGCGCCGGACCTGATCCTCGTGTCGGCGGGCTTCGATGCGCACCGCGACGATCCGCTCGCCAATCTGGAACTCGTCGAGCAGGATTTCGCCTGGGCGACGCGCAAGATCGCCGAGGCGGCCGACCGGCATTGTGGCGGGCGGCTCGTCTCGATGCTGGAGGGCGGCTACAATCTCACCGCGCTGGCGCGCTCGGCGGCGGCCCATGTGGGCGTGCTCATGGATGCCGGGAGCTGAGACGACCAATCCGGTGCGGCGCCGACAGGCCCGCACCGCAAAGCCACAGGGACTGGACATGCAGGGACAAAAGCCGGCAACAAAATTGGCCGATATCAATGACATGACGTTTGAACGGGCGCTGAAGGAACTCGAGGCGATCGTCGGGCGGCTCGAGCGGGGCGATGTGGAACTCGAGGAATCGATCGCGATCTACGAACGCGGCGACGCGCTGAAGGCCCATTGCGACCGCCTCCTGAAGCAGGCCGAAGCCAAGGTCGAGCGGCTGACGTTCGGACCGGACGGCGCACCCAAGGCGACGGAACCGTTCGACCCCGAAGGCTGAGGCCGCCACCGTCCCCCGCAGCCAGATACGGCCGTTTTCCGCACCCGCGACCGAACGACCGGCGCATACGGCGCGAAGAGTGCCTATATGTAAGGCGAGTGACAGATCATTCCGGGTTCGCTTCAAGGCCGAAACGCCTAGAGAGGGAACCTCAGACCTTTGACAGCGGTGCACGATGAGCACGCCCAGCAAGACCCCACTGCTCGACCAGATCCAGTCCCCCGCCGATCTCCGGTGCCTGCCGGAGAAGGATCTCTCCGTCGTGGCCGCCGAGCTTCGCCAGGAGACCATCGATGCGGTCTCGGTCACAGGTGGCCATCTCGGCGCCGGACTGGGCGTGATCGAACTGACTGTCGCGCTCCACTACGTGTTCAATACCCCGGATGATCGGCTCATCTGGGACGTCGGGCATCAGGCCTATCCGCACAAGATCCTGACCGGGCGGCGCAATCGCATCCGGACGCTCAGACAGGGCGGTGGTCTTTCCGGGTTCACCAAGCGTACGGAGAGCCCTTACGATCCGTTCGGGGCGGCCCATTCCTCGACGTCGATCTCCGCCGGCCTCGGCATGGCGGTCGCGCGCGACCTCGACGGGCGCGACAACAACGTCGTGGCCGTGATCGGCGATGGCGCGATGAGCGCCGGGATGGCCTACGAGGCCATGAACAACGCTGGCGTGCGCAACGAGCGGCTGATCGTCATCCTCAACGACAACGACATGTCGATCGCACCGCCGGTCGGGGCGCTGTCGCATTATCTGGCGCGCATCACGTCGTCCGGCGCGTATCTCCAGCTCCGGGAGTCGGCGAAGCAGCTCGCCAAGCGGCTCCCCAAGCACTGGGAGCGGCGGGCTGCGCGCATGGAGGAGTATACGCGCCACCTCTGGCAGGGCGGGGCGTGGTTCGAGGACCTCGGCTTCTATTACGTTGGGCCCATCGACGGGCACGACCTCGACATCCTGCTCGCGGTCCTCAAGAACGCACGGGACGCCCGCAAGGGTCCGATCCTCGTTCATGTCGTGACCAAGAAGGGCAAGGGATACCCCCCCGCGGAGGCCGCCGCCGACAAGTACCACGGCGTGAACCAGTTCAACGTCATCACCGGGGCGCAGGCGAAGCCGAAGGCCAATGCGCCGAGCTACACGAAAGTGTTCGCGGAAAGCTTGATCCAGTCGGCCCGGAAGGACCCGAAGATCGTCGCCGTCACCGCCGCGATGCCGTCGGGGACCGGGCTCGATCTCTTCGGCAAGGAATTCCCGGACCGGACCTTCGACGTCGGCATCGCCGAGCAGCACGGCGTCACCTTCGCGGCTGGTCTCGCGACAGAGGGCTTCAAGCCGTTCACGGCCATCTACTCCACGTTCCTGCAGCGTGCCTACGATCAGGTCGTGCACGACGTCGCCATCCAGCGCCTGCCGGTGCGGTTCGCGATCGACCGGGCCGGGCTCGTCGGGGCCGACGGGCCGACACATGCGGGCGCCTTCGATCTCTGCTATCTCGGATCGCTCCCGGACTTCGTGATCATGGCGGCCGCCGACGAGGCGGAACTCGCGCACATGGTGGCGACGGCCGTCGCCATCGACGACCGGCCGTCGGCGTTTCGCTATCCACGCGGCGAAGGGGTCGGCGTCGAAATGCCTATCGAGGGCCAGCCGCTCGAGATCGGGCGCGGCCGCATCGTGCGTGAGGGATCCGCCGTCGCGATCCTCTCGCTCGGAACACGCCTCGCGGAGAGCCTCGCCGCCGCCGAGCAACTGAGCCTGTTCGGCCTGCCGACGACAGTCGCGGACGCCCGCTTCATGAAGCCCCTGGATACGGCGCTCATCGACCGTCTGGCGCGGGAACACGAGGTTCTCGTCACGGTGGAGGAAGGTTCGATCGGCGGCTTCGGCAGCCACGTGTTGCAGTACCTTGCCATGAATGGGCGGCTGGACCGCGGGCTCAAGGTGCGGCCCATCGTGCTACCGGACGCGTTCATGGATCACGACAAGCCGGAAAAGATGTACGAGCGGGCGGGGCTCAATGCCTCGGGTATCGTGCAGACCGTGCTCGGAGCGCTCGGTCGCGGCGTACAGGCCAACGAGATCTGACAGCGCCGCTGTCAACGAGTTTTTCCACAGGCCCGGGCAAGACAGCAGTTGTTCCGTGCAAGCATTGGACCGCGGCCATCCCAGTTCGTATCTTATGCTCCATAGTGTGCGTACCTGACGATCCGCTTTCCCCCATCCCCCCCGCGGAAATCAGGATTTTGCAGCTCCGGCAGCGCGTCTGCCGGAGCTGTTTTTTTTGGTGTTCGAAGCCGCTCGTGGCATGTAGCGCCCATGCTGCCTTCCGGCAGCCGCCAGATCGCGTTGCATCGCGCGCGCGCCCAACCCTTCGAGCCATGAGCACAGACACGCCACGCCAGCGATTGGATCAGGCCCTGGTCAGCCAGGGGCTCGCGCCGACAAGGGCACGGGCGCGCGATCTCGTGCTCAGGGGCGAAGTGCTCGTCGGCGGCCAGCCGGCCTCGAAGCCCGCAATGATGGTGGCGGGAACAGCGGCGCTGGCGCTGGTTTCGGGGCCGGCGGACTATGTTTCGCGGGGGGCGCTGAAGCTTCGAGCCGCGCTCCGGCACTTCGGGTTCGAGGCCGACGGCCGTGTCGGGATCGATGTCGGCGCCTCGACCGGCGGATTCACCGAGGTTCTGCTCGCAGCCGGCGCGCGGCGGGTCCATGCCGTCGAGAACGGCCGGGGCCAATTGCATGCGCGGCTTGCGGCCGATCCGCGCGTCGTCTCGATGGAAGCGTTCGACGCGCGCCGGATCGACGCCGTCGCCGTGCCGGACGCGGTCGGCGCCATCGTCGCCGACGTGAGCTTTCTCTCGGCGACTGCCGTGCTTCCTGCTGCCCTGGACCGGGCCGAGCGCGGCTGCTGGCTCGTGGTGCTGGTGAAGCCGCAGTTCGAGGCGCCGGCCGGGACGGTGCCGCGTGACGGCATCGTGAAGGACGACCACGTGCGGCAGGCGGCGGTCGCCAGGATCGAGAGCTGGATCGCTTCCCGACCCGGCTGGCGGCTCGTCGGGACGATCCCGTCGCCCATTCACGGCGGCGACGGCAATGTGGAATTCCTCACGGGAGCGGTCTTCGATGGCTGACGACGCCCTGCACCAGATCGTGCGCCTCGGCGCCCAGGGAGACGGAGTCGCCGACGGCCCCGACGGCGATCTCTTCGTGCCCGGGATCCTTCCCGGCGAGACGGCGCGACGGACCGGCGACAATTCCTGGTCGTTCGTCGGCGCACCGAGCCCACACCGGCGGCCGATCCCGCTCTGTCCGCACGTGGCAGCCTGCGGCGGCTGTCGCGTCCAGCACATGTCCGATGACCTCTACCGGACATGGAAGAGTTCACTCCTCGTGCAGGCACTCGCCATGGGCGGCCTCTCGGTCCGGCCCGATCCGATGTTGAGCGTGCCGCTCGGCTCCCGGAGACGGGCGACGTTCGGCGGGGTATGGGAAGACGGGCGGGTGGAACTCGGGTTCCATGGGCCGTCCAGCCACACACTCGAGCGGATCACCGCCTGTGCCGTCCTGCTGCCGGAGGTCGTCGACGCACTCCCTGTTCTCGAAGCCATCGCCCAGCGGGTCTCGGCCCGCTCGACAGCGCCACGGGTCACGGTGCTCGCGGCCGACAACGGGCTCGACGTCGCGATCGAGGGGCGCGCACTCGCGGCGGGGAAGATCGACCTGGCGGAAATCGCCAAGACGGCGCGGCGCGCGCGCATCGTTCGCATCACCGTCGGCGGCGCGCCGTTTCTGATGCTGGAGCCCCCGGTCGTCCGCTTCGGCGGGGTCGACGTGTCACCGCCGCCGGGCGCGTTCCTCCAGGCCACGCGCGCGACGGACGAGGTGCTTGCCGGCCTCGTGATGACGGGCATCGGCAAGGCGCGGCGGGTCGCCGACCTCTTCGCCGGGCTCGGCACGCTCAGCCTTCCGATGGCGTCGCAGGCGCGCGTGCTTGCGGTCGACAGCGATCCGGACCTGCTGAAGGCGCTCGGCGACGGCGTCGCCCGTGCCCAGGGGCTCAAGCCCGTCGATCGGCTCCGGCGCGATCTCTTTCGCGATCCACTGTCACCGCGCGAACTCGACGCCTTCGACGCCGTGGTCCTGGATCCGCCCCGTGCGGGGGCGAGCACCCAGAGCGCGGCTCTGGTGCGCTCGAAGGTCAAGCGCGTGGTGATGGTCTCGTGCAACCCCGGTACGCTGCAGCGGGATCTCGCGACGCTGGTCGGCGGCGGCTTCCGGCTGGAGCGCGCGGTCGCCATCGACCAGTTCCTGTTCACGCCCCATCTCGAGGCGGTCGCCGTCCTCAGCCGGCGCTGAGGACGGCGACCGAACCCGGCGTCACGCGTCGGCGGCGGCCTTCTTCCGTGCGGGCTTTGCCGCGGTCCGGCCATCGCCCACCGGCAGCTCGAGGCCCTGGTTCCAATAGGGCTCCGGACCATAGAGACCAGCCAGATACTCGATGAAGACGTTGACCTTCTCGGGCATGAAATCGCGGCACGGATAGACGGCGTAGATCGCGGCGTTGGCCGAGCCACGATATTCGGGCAGCACCACCTGCAAGGCGCCGCTCTTCAGCTCGGGGCCGATGTCCCACGTGGAGCGCAGCCCGAGGCCGAGACCTGAAAGCAGAACGTCGCGCATGAACTCGAAGGAGTTCGAGCGGATGTTGCCCTTCACCCGCAGCTGATGCTGACCGTCGGGGCCTTCGAGCCGCCAGTAGTCCTGGGCGCCGGCGGACAGGCAGTTGTGGAAATCGAGGTCGGCCAACGAGGTCGGGATGCCGACCGTGCCGTTGGCGAGATACTTCGGGCTGGCGCAGATGACACGCGTGTCGGCCGCCAGCTTGCGCTGCACGAGCGAGCTGTCCTGCAGTTCGCCGATCCGGATCGCGAGATCGAAGCCCTCGCGTATGATGTCGACGAAATTGTCGGTCAGATGAAACTCGAGTTCGATCTCGGGATACTTCTCGGCAAACGCCGGCAGGAAAGGCGCGATGTGGAGCCGGCTGAACGAGGTCGGCGCCGTCACCTTCAACAAACCGCGCGGCGTCGTGTTGCGGCGATTGACGAAATTCTCCGCTTCTTCGATCAGATTCAGGATATCGACGACACGCTTGAAGTAGCCTTCGCCCGTTTCCGTGAGCGTCAACTGGCGAGTGGTCCGCTGGAACAGGCGCACATTCAGCCGCTCTTCGAGCAGACTGACGCGCTTCGAAACCACGGCGGGCGACAGTCCCATCTCGCGGCCGGCCGCAGACATGTTGCCGGTGCGGGCGACACGTGCGAATATTTCAAGATCGGTGATGGCGGTCACGGAGGACTCCTCACGGGTTCTACGACGCGGGAACATCAAGACTTTCTCCAAAACGTAGATTGTGCTCTCTCGTGACAATAGAGTGTCCCGGGCCTCGAACGTTCAGGAATAGAGATGTTCCCGAACGTGTCAAATCAATCACGGTGTTGATGTGATTGGTGGATTTCAACGTGACGCGTGACCGACGGCTCCGGTGAACGAGGGCCGCGCGCGGGCCGGCCGGGCCAGCGCCAGACCATGTTGGGGAGGGTCCAGAGACGTGTCCATGATCGCCATGCCGGAGCCGGACCGCGCGGTCCTCGCGCGCCGCGACCAAATCGTCGCAGATCTCACGCGGCTCGTCGGTGGCGCGCAAGTCGTGGCCGACCGGGACGGCCGGCGTGCCTTCGAGACGGACGGGCTCACGGCCTATCGCTGCATGCCGCTGGCCGTCGTGCTCGCCCGCTCGACCGAGGACGTGTCGAAGGTGCTCGCCTATTGCCACCGGGCCGGCATCAAGGTCATTGCGCGGGGCGCGGGTACGTCGCTCTCCGGCGGGGCACTTCCGACCGAAGACGCGATCGTGCTGGGCCTGTCGCGGATGAACCGCGTGCTCGAGATCGACTACGCAAACCGGACGGCACGCGTCGAAGCCGGCATCACGAACCTCGGGATCACGGGTGCCGTGGCCCCCAAGGGCTTTTTCTACGCGCCCGACCCGTCGAGCCAGCTCGCCTGCTCGCTCGGCGGCAACATCGCGTTCAACTCCGGCGGCGCGCACTGCCTGAAATACGGCGTCACGACCAACAACGTGCTCGGCCTCAAGGTGGTCATGGTCGACGGCGAGATCGTCGATATCGGCGGCGCGTGGCTCGATCAGCCGGGCTACGACCTGCTCGGGTTGCTGATCGGCTCCGAAGGCCAGCTCGGTATCGTGACCGAGGCGACCGTGCGCATCCTCAGGCAGGCCGAGGGCGCGCGGCCGATGCTGCTCGGCTTTTCCTCGAGCGAGGCTGCGAGCCGCGCCGTCGCCGCCATCATCGGCGCCGGCATCATCCCGGTCGCCATGGAATTCATGGACAAACCTGCCATCGAGGTGTGCGAGGCCTTCGCCAAGGCCGGCTATCCGCTCGACGTCGAAGCCCTGCTCATCATCGAGGTGGAGGGTTCGCCGGAGGAGATGTCGATGCTGCTCGGACGGATCGTCGAGACCGTCGAGCCGTTCGCGCCGAGCGTGGTGCGGGTGAGCGAGAGCGCCGAACAGAGTGCCGCGATCTGGAAGGGCCGCAAGTCGGCTTTCGGCGCCATCGGGCGCATCGCCGACTACTACTGCATGGATGGCACCATCCCGCTCGGGCGGATGCCCGAGGTGCTCGTCCGGATCGGCGAGATCTGCGCCAGCCAGGGCCTGCGCGTGGCCAACATCTTCCATGCGGGCGACGGCAACCTGCACCCGCTGATCCTCTACAATGCCAATGACCCGGACGAGATGATGCGCGCGGAACACTGCGGCGCGGAAATCCTCAAGCTGTGCGTCGATGTCGGCGGCTGCCTCACCGGCGAGCACGGCGTCGGCATCGAGAAGCGCGACCTCATGCGCGTCCAGTTCACGGAGACCGAGCTCGCCTTGCAAATGAGCATCAAGACCGCGCTCGATCCGCAATGGCTGCTCAATCCGGCCAAGGTGTTTCCGCTCGACGGCCGGCCGGCCGAAGCCGCCTGAGGAGGCGTACCCGTGGACAATCCGACCGTGCTCCGGCCCGCCACCGAGTGGGAGCTGCAGCGGCTGCTGACAGAAGCGACGCAGACCAACACGACGATCGAAGTCGTCGGCGCGGGTACGAAGCGCGACATCGGACGCCCGACCGTTGCGAGCGCCGTCATGACGACGACGTCGCTCACCGGCGTCCGCCTCTATGAGCCGACGGAACTCGTGATGGCGGCGCGGGCCGGGACGCCGCTGGCGCGCATAGAGAGCGATCTCGCGGCGCAGGGCCAGATGCTCGCGTTCGAACCCGTGGACCTCGCGCCGGTCGTCGGACAGGAGGCCGGCTACGCCTCGATCGGCGGCGTCTTCGCCATGAACATCTCGGGCTCGCGGCGCATCGCCGTCGGCGCCGGACGTGACCACCTGCTCGGCGTCACGGCCATCTCGGGGGCGGGCACGGCGTTCCGGTCCGGCGGGCGCGTGATGAAGAACGTAACGGGCCTCGATCTGGCGCGGACGCTATCGGGAAGCTGGGGCACGCTCGGGGTGCTGACGGAGGTCACGTTCAAGGTGATGCCGCGCCCCGAGGACGTCGCGACGCTGATCCTGCTCGGCCTCGACGATGCGATCGCCATCGAAGCCCTGACGACCGCGCTCGGCTCGCCCTACGAAGTTTCGGGCGCGGTGCATCTCCAGAAGGAACTCGCGGGGCGGCTCTGGCATCAGGGCCTGAAAGACGAGCACAGCGCCGTCACGGCGATTCGCATCGAGAACTTCACGCCGTCGGTCGCCTATCGCTGCGAGCGCCTGAAACAGGATCTCAAACTCTTCGGCGACGTGCATGTGCTCGGCACCGAGAGTTCCACCGCGCTCTGGCACGAGTTGCGCATGCTGTCGGTGCTGCAGGGCACGACTGCGCCACTCTGGCGGATCTCGACGTCACCACAAAACGGCCCCAAGGTCGTCCGGGCGATCACCAGCTTCATGACGTGCCACGCGTGGTACGACTGGGGCGGCGGTCTCGTCTGGGCGGAGGTGCTCCCGACGTCGGACGCAGGCGCCGCCGACATCCGGCGCGTCATGGCGAGCCACGGCGGACACGCCACGCTCATTCGCGCGGATGCTGCCGTGCGCGGCTCGATCGACGTGTTCCATCCGCTGGAGCCCGGCGTCGCGCGCATCACGTCGCGCCTCAAGACGGTGTTCGATCCCGCCGGCATCCTCAATCGCGGGCGCATGTACGCGGCGAGCTAGACCTGGAAAGACCCCATGCAGACCAATTTCAGGCCGGAGGCTCTCGACAATCCGCGTCTCGCGGAGGCCGAGAGCATTCTCAGACGGTGCGTGCACTGCGGGCTATGTACGGCCACGTGCTCGACGTACGTCCTCCTCGGCGACGAGCGTGACAGTCCGCGCGGCCGCATCTACCTGATGAAGGACATGTTCGAGCGGGAGGCGCCAGCGAGCCCCGAGGTTCAGCATCACGTCGACCGCTGCCTGTCGTGCCTCTCGTGCATGACGACGTGTCCGTCGGGCGTCGACTACATGCACCTCGTCGACCTGGCGCGGGCCCATATCGAGGAGACCGGACGGCGGAGCCTCCCGGACCGGGCCATCCGCTGGCTGCTGGCGAGCCTCATCCCTTACCCGGACCGTTTCCGGAAAGCTTTGGCACTGGCGCCGCTGGGGCGTCCGTTCGCGCCCCTGCTCGCGCGCCTCGGCCTGCCGCAGGTCCAGGCCATGCTCGACCTGGCGCCGAAGCGCAAGGTCGCGGCGGGCAAATACGCGGGCCCCGGAACCGCGATGCCGAGCGACGAGCGGCGGAAGCGGGTGATCCTCCTCGCCGGATGCGCGCAACAGGTGCTTCGCCCGGAGATCAACGACGCCACGATCCGCCTTCTCGCCCGGCGTGGCGTCGACGTCGAGGTGGCGGCGGGCGCGGGCTGCTGTGGCGCGCTCGTCCATCACATGGGGAAGGAAGCCGCCGCCATCGAGCAGGCCAAGGCCAACGTCGACGCCTGGGTGAAGACCATGAGCCGGGCGCCGGTCGACGCCATCATCGTCAATGCGTCGGGCTGCGGGACGATGCTCAAGGACTACGGGCATCTCCTCAAGGCGCATCCCGGACACGCGCGACGGGCCGCCGAGATCTCGGCGCTCGCCAAGGACGTCACCGAATTCCTGTCGAGCTTCGACTTCGGCGCGCCGAACCGCTGGTCGAGCCTGCGGGTCGCCTACCATTCAGCGTGCTCCATGCAGCACGGCCAGCGCATCACCGAAGCGCCGAAGACACTCCTGCGGAATGCCGGCTTCACCGTGCTCGATATTCCGGAGAGCCACATCTGCTGCGGCTCGGCGGGGGTCTACAATATCCTGCAGCCGGACCTCGCGGGCCAGCTTCGCCAGCGCAAGGTGGACAACATCGAGAGTGTGAGGCCGGACATCATCGCCGCCGGCAACCTCGGTTGCATCTCCCAGATCCAGCTCGGCACGCCGATTCCCGTCGTGCACACGATCGAGCTTCTGGACTGGGCGTGCGGCGGACCGGTGCCGCAAGGGCTCGAGCGCTTCGCCGGCTCCGTCACGGATGTTCCGGAACCGGCGGGCGCAGCCTGATCGCTGGCCGCGCAGCACGTCGAAGGTGACCGCCTCAGCGGCGTGGGCAGCCCATGGCGTCCGCCACGCCCGTGAAGCTGTCGGTCACGACATCCCAGTCGCGGCTCGCGGCAAGGTCCTTCTTCTGATCGGGACCGTACTCGGTCGGGCGCAGCACGAACGCCGTCCGATAGCCGACGCTCGCCGCCGCCGCGAGGTCGTCGTTGTGGGCCGCAACCAGCATCACTTCTTGCGGCTCGAGGTTCAGGAGAGCTGCATTGCGCAGATAGCACTCGGGCATCGGCTTGTAGGCACGGGCCGATTCTGCGCCGAGGATCAAGTCCCACGGCAGACCGGCCCGCTTCGCCATGCGCACGAGGAGCCCGGTGTTGCCGTTCGACAGCGTGGAGATGATGTAGCGGCGCTTCAGGCGCAGCAGGCCTTCGATGGCGTCCGGCCACGGATCGAGGCGATGCCAGATGCGCGTCAGATGCTCGATCTCGTGCGTCGAGAGGCCTTCGACGCCGTTCCGCTCGAGCAGCTTCTTCAGGCTTTCGCGATGCAGATCGTCGAGGATCGCCCAGCTGCGGCGCCCCGAACGCACCTCCTCCATGGCCGGCTGATAGAGGCCGCGCCAGTCGTCGGCGAAGCGGGTCCAGTCGACGCCGAGCCCCTTCGCGTTGCCGAACGCCGTCAACTCGCGGATGACGCTGCCGCGCCAGTCGACCACGGTTCCGAAGACGTCGAACACCAGAGCCTTCACATTCTCTTTCGCAACCATCGAGATCACTACTCCTCGGTCTCGCCCCGCGGCACGGTCGCCAACAGAGCGGGTTCGTCAAGCATGGCGCGGCGACATGGTTTCGATCGCAGGGGTTCAGGCCCGCCTCAGGGCCCGCCCACCTGCGCGCGATGCCGCAATTTGTGATCGGCCAGCACCAGCGCCATCATGGCTTCGCCGACCGGGACCGCACGGATCCCCACGCAAGGGTCGTGGCGGCCCTTGGTGACGATCTCGGTGTCGCGTCCTCCGGTGTCGATCGTGCGGCGGGGCTGGAGGATCGACGAGGTCGGCTTCACGGCGAAGCGGACGACGATCTGCTGGCCGCTCGAGATGCCGCCGACGATGCCGCCGGCGTGGTTCGAGAGAAACACCGGCCGGCCGTCGTTGCCGATGCGCATCTCGTCGGCGTTCGCCTCGCCGGAGAGTTCAGCGGCTGCAAAGCCGTCGCCGATCTCGACGGCCTTCACGGCGTTGATGCTCATCATCGCGGATGCGAGATCCTGGTCGAGCTTGCCGTAGAGCGGCGCGCCCCAGCCGGGGGGCACGCCATCGGCGACGACCTCGATCACGGCGCCGGCCGAGGAACCGGCCTTCCGGACGCCGTCGAGATAACCTTCCCAGGCGGCGGCCGCCATGGGGTCGGGGCAGAAAAAGGGATTGCGGGCGACCTCGGCCCAGTCCCAACGGCTCCGGTCGATCCGGTGCGGCCCGATCTGCACGAGGGCGGCCCGGACGCTCACCCTGTCGATGATCTTCCGCGCCACGGCACCGCCGGCGACGCGCATGGCCGTCTCGCGGGCCGACGAGCGCCCCCCACCCCGATAGTCCCGGATGCCGTACTTCTGGAGGTAGGTGTAGTCGGCGTGGCCGGGCCGGAACTTGGAGGCGATGTCGCCGTAGTCCTTGGAACGCTGATCGACATTCTCGATCACGAGGGCGATCGGCGTTCCCGTCGTCACCTGGCGGCCGGTTGCGTCCGGGAACACGCCGGACAGAATGCGCACCTCGTCGGGCTCGCGGCGCTGGGTCGTGTGTCGCGACTGGCCCGGCCGGCGACGATCCAGTTCAGCCTGGATCTCGGAGGCCTCGAGCGGCAAACCGGGGGGGCAACCGTCCACGACGCAGCCGATGGCCGAACCGTGGCTCTCGCCCCAGGTCGTCAGGCGGAGGGCTTGGCCGAAGGTATTGAAGGACATTCTCTCGATCTTCCGTCGTTCTGGGCTGAGGTGCGGCAGCCGGACGTGGAACTAGTGACCTCGCCGCCACTACGGCTGAGGCGAAGTAGCCGCGCCGCGAGTCGCAGTGGCCGTCAAGCCCCGGTGCGTCAGTGACAAGGCCCCGAAGCACAGTTTATCACCGGAGTGTCGTATCTCGTGATTCACGTTCCACACGCGAAAAAGGAGAAAACCACAACCTGCTGGTGCACGTCCGGGTCGGGACCTCGCGGTCCAGCCTGTGTAGTGTCAGCATTCTACAATCCGGCGCAAGGGTGCGTCCGCTGCGAGCAAAACACAAAACGAAGGGGCTCGCAGCGTCGATGTGTTTGCCGATGAGACCGGACAGAAGCCGGTAGACGAGTGCGTCACAGGGTCAGCTTGGAGCTCGCCAGAGGACGACGCGGATGCGTCCCCTCGACTGAGTTCCTGACAAGGCTCCGAACCGGTGGTGGCCAGGGCATTCCGCCTTGGTCTACGAACTCAAGACACGTGCGTCCCGAAACGATTCCTGCGATTGAGCACCGCTCGAAGGGTTTCCGTGATGTCCGACGTCTGTCATTGGCCGGAGCTGCCGCTGCTCCGGCCAATTTTTATGCGATATTCCTCGATGGTGGGTGCGGTCGGCGCACGTAAGTGCGGCGCGGAACGGGAGGTCGGCGTGCGTATTCTCGCTGGGATGCTGCTGGCGATAGCGGGTGCAATCACTTCATTCATAACGGTTCTCGTCGCGCTTGACGGGACGGGTGCGCTGGGTCCCGATCGGCTGACTGCCGACCGGCTCGCGGCATTCGCCGTCAGCGGCCAAGGGATCACGATCATTCCCGAGGGAGTTCTGCTCCGTCACCAGTCCGCCACATTGGGAAGCTCCCGTGGCGCAGGTGCCGTGCCGGGACCGGTGTCTGCGACGCGACGCACGGGGGTCATCGTGCCGCCGATCGTCCGGCGGGTTCCAGCGGAAGCCCCGCTGGCAAGCTTCGAGATCGCAGAGGCCGAGGAGAAGAAGCGCAGCGCCACAGCCGTTGCCGCCGTTCCGCCGCCACAGCCGCAGCTGGCCAGGCGGCCCGCGATCGACACCGCGACGCGATCAGCCCTCGGCGGGCCGAAGCCAGCGTCCGTATCACGCAGCGCTCAGGGCGTCAGCAGTCCCGTCCAACCAGCCCCGACGGTGCCGCGGCGCGAAGGACAAAGCCCCGATCCGGCGCGGGTCTCGCCCTAGCCTTTGGCTGCATCCCGATGGCTCAGACCCACTCCATACTTCCCCGGCGCAGTACGAGCACGCGGTCCTGGGGTATGTCGAGCCGCGCCACGTCGTTTCCGGCCATCCCGACGACCAGTCCCCTCAGTGCGCGGCTGACGGCGCCGTGGGCAACCACCACCGCGTCGACCGTCATCGTTTCGAGCCAGCCCGCAATGCGCTCGCTCAGCATGGCGTAGCTTTCGCCACCCTCCGGATGCCACGTCCACGGCTCCGTCGTATGGCCGTGGAAGCCCGCCGGATCGATGTCGGGAAGCTCGTGCCACAGACGTCCTTCCCAGACGCCGTAGCGCTGCTCCATCAGGCGCGGCTCGCGTCGGAAGACGTCGGGCGCGAGGCCCATCGAGCCGCGCGCGATGCGCATCGTCTCGCTGGCGCGCTGCAACGGGCTCGCGACGTAGTCGACGGTCCGGGCCTGCTCGCCGAGGAGGCGGGCGAGCGTCGCGCCGTTGCCAGCCGCCTGGCGGCGGCCCTTCTCGTTCAACGGGATGTCGGTCTGGCCCTGGAAGCGCCCAACCGCGTTCCAGTCCGTCTCGCCGTGCCGCACGAAATAGAGGGTGACGCCATCACGGAGCAGAGACATCAGACCTCGAGGATCAACTTGCCGTTGTTGCCGCCGGTGTAGAGCAGGTTGAGGGTGTCGACGAACGCGGGGAGCCCGCCTTTGCGCACATCCTCGCGGATCTTGAGGCGGCCTTCGGCGTGCCACGCGCCGAGATCGCGGATCGCCTCGGGCACCCGGTTCGACCAGTCCGTGACGATGAGGCCGCGCATCCGCAAGCGCTGGGTCAGGATCGCCCGGAAATTGCGGGGACCCGGTGGAGGGCTCGTGGCGTTGTAGGCGGAGATGAGACCGCAGATGGCGATGCGGCCGAAGACGTTCATCTGCGGCAGCACGGTGTCGAGGATGTCGCCGCCGACGTTCTCGAAGTTGACGTCGATACCGTCCGGGCAGGCGCGCTTCAGGGCGGCCTCGAGATCGGGGGCCTTGTAGTCGACGCAGGCGTCGAAGCCGAGCGTGTCGGTGACGAAGGCGCATTTCTCGGGACCGCCCGCGATCCCGACGGCGCGGCAGCCCTTGATCTTCGCGATCTGGCCGACGATCGAGCCGACGGCACCGGACGCGGCCGAGACGACGACCGTCTCGCCCGGCTGGGGCTGGCCCACTTCGAGGAGGCCGAAATAGGCCGTCCAGCCCGGCATGCCGAGGCCGCCGACCCAGCGCTCGAGTGGCGCTTTCGTCTCGTCGACCTTCACCAGCCGGGGGCTCCCCTTCGTCACCGCATATTGCTGGGCCCCAAGAAGCCCCTGGACGGCATCGCCGACCTTGAAGTCGGGGTGGCGGGACGCCTCGACACGTCCGACGGAGTAGGCGCGCATGACTTCGCCGATGCCGACCGGGGGCACGTAGGAGCGCGTATCGTTGACCCAGCCGCGCATGGCGGGATCGAGCGAGACGTAGGCGATCTTCACGCGCACTTCACCGTCGCCCGGATCCGCGAGCGGGACCTCGCGAACCGCGAAGCAGTCGTGGGTGATCATGCCCGGCGGCGGGCGCTTGGCCAATTGCACCTGGAGGTTGGTCGGCATGTCTCGCACTCTCTTCGTCCGGTTGATCCGGCGCGAGACTAGGACGCTCGGAGCGAGCGCGCAAACCCTGTCGGACCGAGGCCGGGCCGGCGCCGGAATACTAGCGCCGATCGCCGACCGAGAGCCTCTTCTCGAGCCAGGCCGAGTAGCGCGAAATCGAGAAGCAGATCACCCAGAACACAAAGGCCGCGAACACGTAGCCGGTCATGGCGGTGCCGGGGGCAAACCACTTGGCATCGGTGAGGCCGGCCTGGACGATGCCGAGCAGGTCGAAGATGCCGATGATCAGGACGAGGCTCGTATCCTTGGCGAGGCCGACGAAGCTGTTGACGATACCGGGGATCACCAGCTTCAGCGCCTGCGGCAGAACGATCAGCCCCATCTTCTGGGGAAAGGACAGCCCGAGACTGTCGGCCGCCTCGTACTGGCCGCGCGGGATGGCCTGCAGGCCACCCCGGATCGTCTCGGCCATATAGGCGCCCGAGAAGAGCATGACGCCGATCAGGGCGCGCAGCAGCTTGTCGAACGACACGCCGTCCGGGAGGAACAGCGGCAGCATCACGGAGGACATGAACAGGATGGTGATAAGCGGGACGGCGCGCACCACCTCGATGAAGAAGATCGATACCCAGCGTGCGACCGGCATCTCGGAGCGACGGCCCAGGGCGAGGATGATGCCGATCGGAAACGAGCCCGCGATGCCGACGGTGGCCACGACCAGCGTCACGAGGAGACCGCCCCAGAACTCGGTCTTGACGACGGGCAAGCCGAACATGCCGCCGTACAGCAGCCCCCAAGAAATGAACGGCAGGCCGACGACGGCGAAGATGCCGAACCACTTCTTTCCCGGGATCGCCGGGATCATGAGGCCGGCGAGCGTGACGGCGGTCAGCCCGTAAGTCAGCAGAACGCGCCAGCGCTCGCTGTCGGGGTAGCGTCCGTACATGAACTGGCCGAACTTCGCCGTCACGAACGGCCAACACGCACCGACGTTGGCGCTCTGGCAGACAGTCCCGTCGTTGCCGGTCCAAACCGCCGAGAACACCGCCCAATCGAGGACGCCCATCACGACGCGCCACGTCACCCAGAGGCACACGAGGGTGATCAGCGAGTTCGACCAGGATGAGAAGAGGTTCTTCGACAGCCAGCCGATGACGCCGACTTCGGATCGCGGAGGGGCCAGATCGGCCGCCGCGACAAAGGTTCCCGCTGCCTTCGTAGAGCCGGTCATGGCCTATCTCTCCACCAGCTTCATGCGCGAGTTGAACCAGTTCATGAAGGCCGATGTGGACAACGACAGCGTCAGATAGACCAGCATGGTGACGGAGATGACCTCGATCGCCTGGCCTGTCTGATTGAGTACGGTTCCGGAGAACACGCTGACCAGATCAGGATAGGCGATGGCCACGCCGAGCGAGGAGTTCTTGGTGAGGTTGAGGTAGTTCGAGGTGAGCGGCGGAATGATGATGCGCATGGCCTGCGGAATGACCACGAGTTTCAGCATTTGGCCGCTGGTGAGCCCGAGGGCGCGGGCCGCCTCCTTCTGGCCACGGCTCACGCCCTGGATACCCGAGCGCACGATCTCGGCGATGAAGGCACCGGTGTAGAACACCAGCCCCAACAGCAGCGCGATGAACTCCGGCAGCACCACGATGCCGCCCTGGAAATTGAAGCCGCGCAAGACCGGGTAGTCGAAAGTAAAGGGGAAGCCCATCAGCGCTGCAGCGAGGATCGGCAAGCCGAGCAGGAGGGCGAGCGAGGGCAAAAGCCTGCCGAACGGCTGACCGGTCTCACGCTGGCGTCGCGTGGCCCAGACATTGAGCGCGATCATGGCGACCATGCCGACGATCGCGGCGACGAGGACCATGCCGGCGCCCGACTGCGGAACGGGTGCCGGCAACGAGAGGCCGCGCACGTTCAAGACCGAGCCGCCGGGCAACTGGATGCTGTCGCGAGGCCCGGGCAGGTTCTTCAGAACCGCGAAGTACCAGACGAAGAGCTGCAACAGCAGAGGAACGTTCCGGGCGACTTCGACGTAGACCGTCGCCAGACGCGCCACGAGCCAATTGTTCGAAAGCCGCGCAATACCGACCGAAAAGCCGACGATGGTCGCGAACACGATGCCGATGACGGAAACGAGCAGGGTGTTCAGAAGGCCGACCCAGAACGCGTGGCCATAGGACGACGTGGCGCTGTAGGGGATGAGGGTCTGGGAAATGTCGAAGCCGGCGGTATTGTCCCAGAAGCCGAACCCCGACGCGATATTCTGCTTCTGCAGATTGTAGATGGTGTTGCTGACGACCATCCAGAGGAACGCTCCGAGGATGATGACGATCAGCACCTGTCCGATGATCTGGCGGCCTTCGCGTCGGTAGAGCCAGTCCAGCGCCGAGTTGCGCGGCGCGCCCGGCACCCGTGTCTCATCCGCCAAAGCCATTCGGATGCACCTCTTCACATCATGGGCGAGAGAGGCGCACCGGCCGGATGGCCGGTGCGCCGCAACGATGTCAGCGGATCGGTGGCGCGTACTGGAGGCCGCCCTTGTTCCACAGGTTGTTGATGCCGCGCGCGATCTTCAGCGGCGTATTCGGACCGACGTTGCGCTCGTAGATTTCGGCATAATTGCCGACACCCTTGATGATGCGAACGGCCCAGTCCTGCGTGAGCCCGAGACCCTTGCCGAACTCACCCTCGGCACCGACGAAGCGCTTCACCTCGGGGTTGGTGGACTTGGCCATGTCGGCGACGTTCGCCTGGGTGATGCCCAGTTCCTCGCCATTCAGCAGCGCGAAATAGGTCCACTTCACGAGTGTGAACCACTGGAAGTCGCCCTGCCGGACGACGGGACCGAGCGGCTCCTTCGAGATGATCTCGGGGAGCACGATGTGTGCGGAGGGATCCTTGAACCGCAGGCGCTGCGCGTAAAGGCCGGAGGCGTCGGTCGTGTAGACGTCGCAGCGGCCGGCTTCATAGGCCGCATTCAGCTCTTCCGCCTTCTCGAAGACGACCGGCTTGTAGGTCATGTTGTTCGAGCGGAAATAGTCCGCGAGGTTCAGCTCGGTCGTGGTGCCGGTGGCGACGCACACTGATGCACCATTCAGCTCCTTGGCCGACTTGACGCCGAGCTTCGTCGGCACCATCAGCCCCTGGCCGTCGTAGTACATGACGCCGGCGAACGCGAGGCCCATGGCGCTGTCGCGGCTGAGCGTCCAGGTCGTGACACGCGACAGCATGTCGACCTCACCCGACTGGAGGGCGGTGAAGCGCTCCTTGGCCGTCAGCGGCTTGAACGACACTTTCGTCGGGTCGTCGAAGATCGCAGCTGCCACCGCGCGACAGAAATCGACGTCGAGGCCGGTCCAGTTCCCCTTGTCGTCGGGGTTGGAGAAACCAGGCGTGCCGGGGGCCACGCCACAGTTCACCGTGCCACGCGCCTTCACCGTGTCGAGCGTCTTCTGTTGCGCCGAAGCGCCCGTCGCAAGGCCAGCGAAGGCGACGGCGCCGGCCAGCCCAAGTCCGAGAAGTTTCTTCATACTCAATGCTCTCCCTATGACAGTACAGCGATGTGCCGGAACGTACGATGACGTCCGTCAGTCCCTGGAACGAAGCTCCAAGCCTAGTGGTTGAGGATCTGCGACAGGAACGTCCTGGTGCGTTCCTCGCGCGGATTATTGAAGAAGGTAGACGGCGGACCCTGTTCGACGATCTCGCCGCGATCCATGAAGATGATGCGATCGGCGACCGATCGGGCAAATCCCATCTCGTGCGTGACGCACAGCATCGTCATGCCCGACTGGGCCAGCTCGATCATCACGTCGAGCACTTCCTTGATCATTTCCGGGTCGAGCGCGGACGTCGGTTCGTCGAACAGCATGATGCGGGGGGTCATGCACAGCGAGCGCGCGATCGCCACGCGCTGCTGCTGGCCGCCGGACAGCTGTCCCGGATATTTCAGCGCCTGCTCGGGTATCCTTACGCGCGTCAGATAATGCATCGCGGTCTTCTCGGCCTCTGCCCGAGGCATCTTCTTCACCCAGGTCGGGGCAAGGCAGAGATTGTCGAGAACAGTCAGATGCGGGAAGAGGTTGAATGATTGAAACACCATTCCGACGTCGGCACGGATCTTGTCGATGTTCCGAAGATCGCTCGTCAGCTCCGTTCCCTGGACGACGATGCGGCCCTTCTGGTGCTCCTCAAGGCGATTGATGCAGCGGATGAGCGTCGACTTGCCCGACCCCGATGGACCGCAAATGACGATCTTCTCCCCTTCGGCGACGCTCAAATTGATGTTCTTGAGCACGTGGAATTCGCCGTACCACTTGTGAACGTCCACAAGTTCGACCGCGGTACCATGCCTCGATGAGCGAGGCTCGGTCCCGGTGGCTCGCAAGGCGGTCTCCATTCTGCCTCCGATCGATGTGACGGACTGCCGGACTTATGCCCAGTCTTGCTTGTCATCGTGCAGACTAGAAATTCTATACGTTTCAGGCAACACCAATGTCCCGCCCATTTGCCCGGCATGACGCCTGACGATCAGCCATCATCAACGCCAGTCTCTGCCGCCTTGCGCAGGAAAACTTGGAGTATCGGCGCAGAATCTTGTAATCTACGGTTGAATCGGCGTCTGTCAGTCTCGCCCGTGGCTTTGTCGTGTCCGTCGTGCGTGCCTCGAACCGGTAGCCCGATGCGGACCCTTTCCGATCCCCTGCAGCAGATCGAGCGGCCGATGCGGCCGGACCGTCCCGGCGGTCGCCGACTGCTGATGCCGCTCACCATCGGCCTGCTTGCACTTTCCGGCTTCGTGGCGATCAAAGTCGGCGCACCTGCGATCGCGGCATTGGTGCGGGGCATGCTGACCGGGGACGCGCCGCCCGAGCCGCCGCCCTTCCCGCTGTCGGGCGGCTGGCGGGACATCGACGCTCACCGGCTTGCCCTTTCGACCAAGCCCTCGGCGCCTGCGGCCGCTTCTGACTTAACCGCCGTCAGACCGCAGGAGCAGATCGTCTCGCCTCGTCAGGTGACCCCAACGGCTGCCATGCAACCGGCCGCCCTGCCGGCAGACACGTCACCTGCTGTCCGGGGGGGCACAATGCCGCCCGATCATACGCCCTATCCGGCTCTCCTCGTCGCGATCGCCATCGATGGGGCTGGCGGGGTGCCGTCAGCTCCGGTCGGTTCGTCCTCGGTCGCGAGCGGATCGCCACCACTTTCCGACAGCGAACCGACGGTGCAGGTCCCTCGCCTGGATCAGGACACCGTGGCGGTGCCGCCGGCAGAAACTGCGACGCCCGAGCCCGACGAGAGCCGAAGCAAGCCCGAAATCACCACCGTCCCGCCCGCAGCGTCCTCTGTGGCCACGCCGGGAACGCTCCAACCGCCGGGTGGTGCCATCCGGGCACGGCGGCATGTGCCGTCCGTCACTCGCTCTCGTCCGGCTGCTCCGGCGACGGCGGACGGACCGCCGTTCCGCCCATTTTCCGGCATCACGGCCCTCTCGCCCTAAGGCACCAACGCTTTTGTTCACTGGGACCTAGAGGGTCCGTTCCACCGCTATGGCGCGGGTATCCATCTCGTATTCGAGTTCGACAACGGGTGGTTGGGCCAGAAACCAGGTGATGCCCTTGTCGGCGGCACCGCGTCGCGCAATCTCGCTCTCGAAGAACCCGTGCACAGGATAGATCGTATACACTTGGACGTCGCTCACGTCGGCCCAGCCGGCGTCGAAGAAGCGCATGCGATGCTCCATCTCGCCAAGCACGGCGCGGGCCTTGTCTGCCATCGCATCCGGGCTCGTCTCACCGCGGCGCACGATGTGATCGCCGTACTGCCCGCCCCCGGTCGGCGCCTCCCCACTCCCCGCGATCACAAAGCCAGGCGCCGCGTCACGAGCCGGCACCGTGAAGGAGAACGCATAGAGCATGGGCTCCGTCGGCGCGTTCACTTTCGGACAGACATTGGAGCGGGCGACCGGATTGATGCGCGTCTTCGGATCGTAGATGCCCCAGCGCTCGAGCGTCGTGCAGTAGTGCTCGTTGAAGGCGATGAATCCGGCCTCGCTGAACTGGGCCGGAGATCTCAGCTCGCAGGCACAGAACGCCGTCGTCGGACGGCCGATCGACGACAGGTAGGCCTCGACCATGGCGAAGCCTTCGGCGAGCGGCACCGGGCGGCGCAGGCGGACGCGCTCGATCGTGTAGCCGGGTGCGGCCGCGACGCCGCTCGAATACTGGAACTTGAAGGGAATATAGCGGTATCCGCCCGCGGCGAAGTCGACCGTGCCTGTCATCGAAGCCTCCCATGTCTGCGCCGTACTGTCGTTCTGCAACGGGCGCCGCGCGTCACTCTCCGGCCGCCGGATCGCTCCGGCGCACGTCCTGCCGGCTCACCAGTTCGCCCGAGAGGCCGGCGAATCGACCCCGCATCTTGAGCAGTTCCTTCTCGCAAGAGAGCGCCGACTTGCGTGCCTTCTCGGTCTTGCCGAGCAGGGTCCAGACGCGAGTCTCGGCCATCAGGCCAAGCCCTTTCAAGCCGAACACAACGCCCTTGCTGGCGAGAACGGCCGCCGGCAGAAATCCCCGCTCGCGGCGTGCCAGTGCGACCTCGTTCTGCTGCATCGTGGCGGTCGTCCGCATCTTGTTGACGACCTCGGCTTCCGGTACCGGGCCTTCGCCGTAATAGTTGAAGAGGAGCGGCCAATCCGACTGACGGATGCGCGCGCCACGGGCGGACGCCTCGCGGAAAAAGGCCTGATCCTCCATGCCGAGCGTGTTGTAGGCCGGATCGAAGCGGAGGCCGAGACCAGCCGGGTCGACGACGTGACGGCGGAACGACACATTGCCGGCGCCGCACTTCTCGAGCGCGGCCCCGTGGGGAAAACGTTCGCGGACGCCATGGATGCGGCCGTTGACGACATCGGCGGCGAGTTCGTCCAGGGAGCGAACGTGTCCCGCCAGCCAGCCGGGATCGAGGATCATGTCGTCGTCGGTGAAGAGGAACGCCTCGGCGCGGGTCTCGGCGAGGGCCACGGCCAGCGCCCTGTTGCGGGCGCTCGAATAGCCCGCCACCGGCTCGTGGCCGTAGTGGACCGGCCATGGCAGGCCGCTCGTCGCGGGCGAAACGTAGGTCTCGAACGCGCTCTCCGGATTGTTGTCGGCGATGACGATCTCGAACGACAGGCCAGGCGGGATCGTGAGGGCTGCAACGGACTCCATCAGGCGCGCGAACGTCTGCGGCCGCCTGTAGGTGCAGACCAGGAGTGCGGCACTCGTGATCCGTTGGGCGGGCTGCATCTCTGTCCCCCGGGGCTCGCTCATGGCTCATCTATAGACCACGCGCCGCACGGCCGGTAGCCTTGACGGTCGATCGTGCCGGGGACAGCTCATGAGCAGTGCAAGCGGTCGCGCGGATTTCAAGCGCGCAACGATCCATCGCCTCACGGAGCTGCCGGACTGGCGCCGGAGGTTGCGGCAGCTCGATCCCATCTTCTTCGAGGCGAGCCTGACGAAGACGTTCGCCGACGACGTGGCGCGCGAAGCGTTTCGCGAGCGATGGCTCGGCCGGTTTCTCGACCGATGGCCGGGCCTCGCGCATGTCGCAGTCACTCCGGACGGCGCGATCGTCGGCTACATCGTCGGCGCTCACGCCGATCCGGCGCGCTCGGCGGATTTCGCTGACGTCGGCTTTTACGCTCACCTTGGCGAGCTGACACCGCACTATCCGGCGCATCTCCATATCAATCTGGCGGCGGAGGCTCGCGGCCTCGGGATCGGTTCGGCGTTGATCGATGCGTTCGTCGCCGACGCGCGGGGTGCCGGTCTCCCGGGCGTGCATCTCGTGACCGGGCGGCACTCACGCAACCGCAGCTTCTATGCCCGCAACGGTTTCGAGGAGATCGCCGGGCTCGACTGGGGCGGCACGGCGATCGTGATGCTGGGGCGATCTTTCGCCGCTACGGAACGCGCATAACGCGGCTCAGCGGAGAAGGAAGAACACGCCGGCCAGCGAGATCGCGGCGCCGCCGGCGCGGACGATCCACTCGCCGGCCCGGAGCGCGTTCAGGTTGCCGAGTGCGATGCCGGCGAGATGGAGCAAGCCCGTTGCGACGACGAAGCCGGCACTGTAGCCCAGCGCATCGGTGCCGGCCGGCAGTTCGGTGCCGTGTGCATGGCCGTGGAAAATGGCGAAGGCGCCGACGAGGATCGCGGCGATCCAGAGCGGGGCCTTGACCGCACCGGCGACCATGGCGCCGAGCACGACGGCCGACAGGGCGATGCCGACCTCGACCCAGGGAATGTCGATCCCGGCCGCGCCGAGCGCACCGCCGAGGGCCATCACGAGTGGGAACACGACCGGCAGCAGCCAGATGGCTGGCGCTCCGAGCACCGCGCCCCACAGGCCCACCGCCACCATGGCGACGACATGGTCGAGGCCGCCGAGGGGATGGGCGAAGCCGGATGCAAAGCCGCCTGCCGCGCCATGCCCGCCGACGTGTGCGAGGGCCGGCATCGTAACGAAGAGCACGAAGAGCGACCCTGCCAAGCCAAGGCCGAACTTCGTCCGATCGGTCACACCCGTCATGGTCTGCTCCCTCTCAACCCCGGTTGAGGCCCTTCTTCGCCAGTTCGCCGAGGTAGACCGCCCAGCGCTCGTCCTTTTCCTTACCAAGCTTCGCCAGATAGTCCCAACCGAAGAGCCCGGTGTCGTGACCATCGTCGAAGGCGATGCGGACGGCGTAATTGCCGACCGGCTCGAGGTTCCGGATCTTGACGTTGCGCTTGCCGCCGACGGTCACGCGCTGCGACGGCGTATGCCCCTGCACTTCGGCCGACGGGCTCATCACGCGCAGCATCTCGGCGGACAGGCGATAGCGTGCGTCCTTGAAGACGACGTCGAGCGCGCTCGCCTGCTCGACGACATGGAGCGTCGGCGGGTCGGGCCGCCTGCCGTCCGACGCCTCGACCTCGGCCCAGGCGCGGGTCGCGATCTCGCGGAAGATGCCGGCGTGGAGGCTTTCGGGATCGCTCGCGACGATGGGGCGGCCGGAATCCGAGAGTGTGCGGATGTCGATGTGCAACGGGACGGCGCCGAGGAACGGGACGCCCAGCGCGGCGGCCTCGCTCTCCGCGCCGCCATGGCCGAAAATCTCGTGGCGCTCGCCGCACTTCGAGCAAATGAAGTAGCTCATGTTCTCGATGATGCCGAGCACGGGCACATCGGTGCGGCGGAACATGTTGAGGCCCTTCCTCGCATCGATCAGCGCCAGATCCTGCGGCGTCGAGACGATGATGGCGCCCGAGAGCGGCACCTGCTGGGCCATGGTGAGCTGCACGTCGCCGGTGCCGGGCGGCATGTCGATGACGAGCACGTCGAGGTCGCCCCAGTTCACCTCCCGCAGCATCTGGGTCAGCGCCTGCACCACCATCGGCCCGCGCCAGATGACCGGCGTCGCCTCCTCGACCATGAAGCCCATCGACATGCACTTCAGGCCGTAGCCGACCATCGGCTGCAGGCGCTTGTCGTCACCGACCTTGGGCTTGCCCGACAGGCCGAGGAGCTTCGGTTGCGACGGCCCGTAGACGTCGGCATCGAGGATGCCCGCCTTGAGGCCATTGGCCTGGAACGCCAGCGCCAAGTTTACTGCGGTTGTCGATTTGCCGACGCCGCCCTTGCCCGAGGCGACGGCGATCAGGTGGCGGATGCCCGCGACGGCGCCGGTCCTTCGCCCCTGGGCACCCGCGGCGGGAGCACCTGCCGCAGCGGGGCCGTGGGAGTGCCCATGGTGGGCGTGGCCCCCGGCCGGCGCACCGCGGCTTCCCGTGGCGCGCGCCTCCTGAACGCGGCGACTTTCCGGGGGCCGGGACGTTCGCGGCCGACCGGACGCATCGGCGGTGAGGACCGCCGTTACTCCCGCGATGCCCGGCAGGTCCTTCACGACCTTCTCGGCGGCCTGACGCAGCGGCTCGAGCTCCTCGGCCCGGTCGGCCGGAACCGTGATCGAGAAATAGACGCGCGCATCGCGGATAAGCACCTCCGAGACGAGCCCGAGGTCGACGATGTTTCCGCTGAGGTCCGGCCCCTTGATGCGTCGCAGCGCTGCGAGGACCTCGGCCTGGGTAACGGCCATGTGGCCTGCCTTTCTTGATGGATCGGCGGCCGCTAAATGCAGACCGCTCCGCTCTGGATTGATGGGCGCGATTTATGGCAGATGGTCCGCCGGAAGTCACCCGGTGGCTGTATCGGCCGCAGGATAACGCGCGTGATCCGCGGACCGATCACCGACCGACACGCCCCCTGACGCCTGTCCAGGCGATTGCGCAGGTGATGCAGCCACGCCACACGGCCGGGGCAAGCGTGCTCGGGTTGCAGCAACATGGGCGCGACTTGGGCTATCTTCAGGATCGTTGGAGGGCGACGGGCTCTGTCCCGTGATGGGGGGAAGTGATGCAGGCGATCCTATCGGCGGCTGTCGGCGTGCTGATGCTGATGATCGCGTCGGCCGGGGTGCTGGCACAGGACGCACTCGTTCTCCTCAAGCGGCAGACGATCGATCTCGGCCAGCGGGTGCACACACTCGATCTCGCCGACGCCAAGGGAGCCTTCCGGGCATTGCGCATCAAGGCCGTCGCGGGGCCGCTCACCATCTCGCGGGCCGTCGTGCGCTACACCGATCTGACTTCGCACCTCGAGGACCGCAGAATCCTGTTGCTCACGGGCGAGCGGACACGGGAGATCAACCCGACCACCGAGGGGCAGTTCGTCGAGAGCATCGAGCTGCAGATCGTCGTCGCCCCCGGCCGACGCGCCGAGGTCGAGATCTACGGGCGGCAGAATACGACCGAAGCCGAACGCGTTCGGCAGGATCTGCCCGTCGTCTCGGAAGATCGGGACGCGGGGGGCACCGGCGGCGGCTCTACGGGCAAGAAGAAGGCCAGCCGGCCGACGGTCTCGCGGTCGGTCTCGCCGGAACCGGTGCAGCGCGCACCCGAGGTCGCCGCAGCCGAAGCCCCAGTCGAAGTGATGGCCGGGGCGAGCGCCGACGCCGGGCAACCGCCGTGTGTGGCCGAGAACACGTGCACGCCCGTCCGAGTCTTCTTCGGCACCAACCGCCGCCGGGACGATCTCCCCTCGCGCGTCGCCTTCTCGTGGCAGGACACAGGGGCGACGGCACTCGGCAGCGCCGTCGTGACCGTGCCACGCGCCGCCAAACGCCGGACCGGGCAGATCCTGACGCCCACGTGGTGGGAGCGGACGGTGCTGCGCATCCCGGCGGCGGGCGATCCGGCGCGGCATTTCGTGATCGTGCCGAACCTGTTGCAGGTCTATTCCAGCGAGGCGGACTTCCTCGCCGCCGTGGCCCGGCACATGGCGCAGGCGGGCGCCTACAAGGATCATGCCTTCATCTATGTGCACGGCTATCGCGTCGGCTTCGACGATGCCGTATTCCGGACCGCCCAGATCGCCTACGACCTCGGCGTGCCGCGCGCCGAGGACGGCGTCATCGAGCCGTTCGGCACACCGTTCCTCTACAGCTGGCCGTCGGCCGGGCAGCTCAAGGACTACGCCTACGATCAGGAGAAGGCGCGGGTCGCGATCCGGCGGCTCCGCGACTTCATCGAACTCGTGATCACGAAGTCGGGCGCCAAGCAGGTGCACATCGTGGCGCACAGCATGGGCAACGTGCCGCTGCTCAACGCGCTCAGCCAGTTCGTCGGACGCGACGTGGCGGGGGCGAAGGTCAGCCAGATCGTGCTCGCGGCCCCTGACGTCGGCGTCAACGAGTTCCGGGAACTGGCCGAGAAAGTGAAGTCGCTGGCGAGTGGGCTCACGCTCTATGCCTCATCGAGCGACTTCGCGCTGGAGGCATCCCGCAAGGTGCACAAGGACGAGCCGCGCGCGGGCGATGTCGTCGCCGGCCGCCCGCTCATCGCCGCTGGCGTCGATACCATCGATATCTCGCAGATCACCACCTGTTACTTCTGCTTCGGCCACGACGAGTACGTCGAGCAGTCGACGCTGCTCAACGACATCGCGCAGCTCATGAGGGCGGGCATTCGACCGCCACACAGCCGGACGCAGAATTTCAAGCTGCAGGTCGACGGCGCCGAGAGCTTCTGGCGCTATCAACCGTAACCGAACAGCGCCGCCTCAGCGCACGCCGAGCTTCTTCTGCAGGCTCGACGAGGAGGTCGTGTACTGGAACACGACCTTCCGATCCGGATAGATGACGCGGTTCGCCGCCTGCGCCATCAGGGCCGCCTCGTGGAAGCCCGACAGGATCAGCTTCAGCTTGCCCGGGTAGGTGTTGATATCGCCGATGGCGAAGATGCCGGGTTCGCTGGTCTCGAACTTCTCGGTATCGACCGGGATCAGATTTTCCTCGAGATTGAGGCCCCAGTCGGCCAGCGGACCGAGTTTCATGGTCAGCCCGAAGAAGGGCATCAGGCGATCGGCGACGAGCGTCTCGTCGCCGGCCTTGGTCTTGACGTGCACCTTGGCGAGTTCGCCGTTCTCGCCTTCCAGCCCGGTCATCTGGCCGATGACGAGCTTCATGGCGCCCGAGGCCACGAGCTGGCGCATCTTCTCGACCGAGTGCGGCGCGCCGCGGAATTCGTCGCGGCGATGCATCAGGGTCAGCGAGCGCGCGATCGGCTGCAGGTTGAGCGTCCAGTCGAGGGCGCTGTCGCCACCGCCGACGATCAGGATGTCACGCCCCTCGAAATCCGACATGCGGCGGACGGAGTAAAACACGCTCTGGCCTTCGAACGCCTCGATGCCCGGCAACGGCGGCCGCTTCGGCGTGAACGAGCCGCCACCCGCGGCGATCACGATCACCTTGGTCACGAACTCCTTGTCGCGGTCGGTGCGCAGCCGGAAGCGGCCGTCGGGCAGCCGTTCGAGGGCGTCGACGCGCTCGCCCAGGTGAAACGTCGGCTCGAACGGCTTGATCTGCTCCATCAGCGCGTCGACCAGCCCCTGGCCGCTCACGACCGGCAGGGCCGGAATGTCGTAGATGGGCTTTTCCGGATAAAGCTCGGCGCATTGGCCGCCCGGGCGATCGAGGATGTCGATCAGGTGGGCGCGGATGTCGAGGAGGCCGAGTTCGAAGACCGCGAAGAGACCGCACGGGCCCGCGCCCACGATCACGCAATCCGTCTCGATCGGGCCAGTGTCAGTCTCAGTGGCGGTCATTCGTCACGTCCTCGCATTTCGATCCGCGCGGAGATCCTGCAGGTCCCGACGCCGTCGCGATCCAACCTCCGGCGCAGGCGATCAGGCCTTCTCGATCGGCCCGCCGCCGTCGACCCAGGTCTTGAAGCCGCCGAGATTGCGCACGTTCTCGTAGCCCATGTCCTTCAGCGTCTTCAGAACCAGCGCCGAGCGGCCGCCGGACGCGCAGTAGGCGACCACGGTCTTGGCACGGTCGAAGGCGGCGTCGTGGACCGGTGAGTTCGGATCGGCGCGGAATTCGACGAGGCCGCGCGGGATCGTGAGCGCCCCGGGGACCTTGCCCGACGCTGCAACTTCGTTCGGCTCGCGGACGTCGAGGAACACGACGTCCGGCTTTCCGACGAGGGATTTCGCCTCCTCGGCGGTGATCCGCGGAACGGCCGCTTCGGCTTCGGCGAGCATCTGCTGGACGGTTCTCATGACTGGTCTCCTGGTTTGGCGGATGGGATCGGGCGTGGTCAGCCCGGGATCAGGCCGCCGTCGACGTTGAGGGTCTGGCCGGTGATGTTGATGGCCGCGGGCGAAGCGAGAAACACGATCGCGTCGGCGATGTGGGAGGGGTCGTTGGCCCGCTTCAAGGGCACGCCAGCCACGGCCCGCTGCTCGATCTCGGCGATCGATACGCCTTCCTTCTGGGCCATGGTGCGGAACATGTCGTCGACGATGGCCGTCCGCACGATGCCGGGGCAGACCGCATTGACGTTGATGTTGTGGGGCGCCAACTGCTGGGCGGCCGTGAACGTCATGGCGATGACCGCGCCCTTCGAGGCGGCGTAGACCGCATTCGAGGTGCCGGGAAAGCCCTTGCCGGCGACCGACGCCACATTGACGATCATGCCCGAGCGACGCGGGATCATCTCCCGGGCCACCCGCTGGAGCGCAAAGAAGACGCCCTTCGCGTTGACGCGGTGGATCCGGTCCCAGTCCTCCTCGGTCAGGTCCATGATGTAGGCCCGACGGGTGACGCCGGCGTTATTGACGAGGATATCGACAGCGCCGAACGCGGCCACCGTCTCCTGCACCATCCGGTCGATGTCCGGAAGGCTGCCGAGGTCGGCCGCGATCGCGAGCGACTTCCGGCCCAGGGCTTCGACTTCGGCCGCTGCTTCGCGGGCCGTCGTCGGGTTGATGTCGACACAGGCCACGGATGCGCCCGCCTTCGCGAGCGCCACGGCCGCGGCGCGACCGATCCCCTGCCCCGCACCCGTCACGATCGCCGACTTGCCTTCGAGTTGCATGCGCTGCCTCCCTGTGAGCCGACGCCCAGCATGGGCCGGGGTTGCGGCCGACGGCAAGCGCCGGCCACCGACCGGGTCAGAATTGCTTGGCGGGGACGCGGAGCACGAGGCCGTCGATGGCGTCGGACACCTTGATCTGGCATGAGAGGCGGCTCTCGTCGCGGACATCGAAGGCGAAGTCCAGCATGTCCGCTTCCATTTCAGCGGGCTTGCCGACGACGCCCGTCCAGGCGGGATCCACATAGACGTGGCATGTCGCGCAGGCGCACGCGCCGCCGCATTCGGCGTCGATGCCCGGCACCATGTTCTTCTTGGCGGCCTCCATCACGGTCAGGCCCTTCTCGGCCTCGATCGTCTGGGACTTTCCATCGTGCTGAATGAACGTGATCTTGGCCATGTGGCGAAGGCGACCTTTCCGGCGACAGGATCTTGCCGCAGGCCGCAAGGCAGCCGCGCGCGACGAACCGGCCCCAGCGCCAGTGGAGCGGCCGCAATGCCGTGATTTAGACGGATCGGGGCCGGCTTTCAACCCGGGGGCAGGCGTCGGGGCTCGGTTACAGGGTCAGGCAGGGACCGACAGCGTCGAGATATAGCGACGAACCTCGCCAAGCGCTGTCTCCAGCCGGGCAATGGCGTTGCGACGCGCTTCCTCGTCGCAGGACCGGGCCAACGTCTCGGCCAACTCGGCCCTTTCGGCGACCTCGTGAGCGCCTACGGCGCGCGCCGAGCCCTTGATCGTATGAGCGGCGTCGCGCCAGGCTTTCTCGGTTTCGGCGCAGCGGAGATTTTCAAGGTAATCCGGCGCCTGGTCGGCGAACAGCACCAGCACTTCGCATTCGAGTTCGCGATTGCCGAACGTGTATCGGGACAAAAAGGCATGATCGATGGGGACGGCCCGGGCCGCCCGATCGGTTGCGGGCTCAACCTCTCGGCGAATAGACAGGCCTTGGCTCATTGCTCTTTCCGCTCAACCACTCATAGCCGGCTCTCGAACGGGCATCTTCGCAGATCCGGGCTAACCCGCCGTAAATCCGGGCAGATGAATTCGATCGATCCGTGAGGAGGCACAGGGCTCCCCCGGCAGCATGGCGCCCGGAACAGAATTCATCTTCCTTTCGCCATAAAAGGCGTTCTACAAGGGTCCTTGGACGGGGGTCTGGAATCAGGGAATTGCCGCTCGGACCTGCCATCGCGCCGTTGATCCGGCGGGGGCGGCGGGTTCAGGCACCATCGGACGTCCGTCGGTCGTGACCCGGGCGAGTGCCCCGGCGGGAGCATTCGGTTCGATGGTTCAGGAGACGTCCAAACGCTCGGAGGCCGAAACCGGTCCGCCGTCTCCCGATGCGGCGAGCGGAGCGCCCGCACCCGCAACCGATCGGATACCGCCACCACTTCCTGCAAAGTCGGCTCCACCGCCTGGACAGGAGTCACTCGCCGATCGTCTTCGATCCGCAGGCCCGCCGCCGCCAAGCGCACCGTCGCAGAAACCCGCAGCCCAAGCCACGGTTCCGGCCTCACAGGGTTCCGCGGCTGGTGAGGCTCACGAGCCCCTCGCCGAGCCCGTTGCCGACGACAACTCCGGGGAGGCCGCGCGCCGACGGCCCGCGAAACGGCGCGCAGCCGGGCCGCCGCGGACACAGATCGCCGCCAACGATGACCTGCCCTCCATCGGCGGCCTGATCTTTGCGCTGCACGAAAAGCCGTCGCAGCGGCCCATGCAGGTGGCGGCCATCGCGAGCGTCATCTGGGCGCTCTGCGGACTGCTTCTCGGGTGGGCCATGCTGGCACCAGAGTTCCAGCGCCTGCCGACCGTGATGGACGTCCTCGCACGGCCGACCGCCATCGCTCTCGCGGCGACGATCGTGCTGCCGATCGCCATGTTCTGGTTCATCGCGCTGCTGATCTGGCGGGCGCATGAACTCAAGCTGATGTCGTCGGCCATGACCGAGGTGGCGATCCGCCTCGCGGAGCCGGACCGCATGGCCGAACAGCAGATCGCCTCGGTCGGCCAGGCGGTCCGCCGTCAGGTCAACCACATGAACGAGGCCGTCTCGCGCGCGCTCGGACGGGCGGGTGAACTCGAGGCGCTCGTTCACAACGAGGTCGCCAGCCTCGAACGGTCGTATACGCAGAACGAGAACCGTATCCGTGGGCTTCTCGAGGAACTCGCCGGCGAGCGCAATGCGCTGCTGCACACCAGCGAGCGGGTCAGTCACTCGCTGAAGGAACTCGGCACCGACATCCCGAGCCTCGTCGACAAGCTGTCGGACCAGCAGGTGAAGCTGGCACGGTTCATCGAACAGGCCGGGCAGAACCTCGTCGCGCTCGAGACCTCGATCGCTCAGAACGCCACCTCGCTCGCGAGCAGCGTCGGGACGCAGGCGCGTGAACTCAACACGGTCCTCACCGATCGCACGGCGGAGTTGTCCGGCCTCCTGGAACACCGGTCGCAGGAGATCGCCTCGGCCATACAGGGCGGGCGTGACGAGATCGATGGACGGCTCGCGGTTCACACGGACGAGTTGCAGCAGATCTTCGGCGGCTTCGCCGGAGGGCTCGGTCAGGCGCTCACGGAGCGGACCGATCAGCTCCGGGGCATGCTCGAGACGACGTCCACGCGCATCGAGGGGGCACTCGCCGAGCGCACCGAGGGGCTGCAGGCGGTTCTCGAGGAATACACACGCGCACTCGATGCCACGATGGCGGCGCGGCAGCAGGGCCTCGACCAGCAGTTGCTGTCGCGCACACAAGCTCTCGACGATGCGTTCGCCGAGCGTCTCAAGCTGTTCGACGACACGGTCCTCAGGTCCACCATCGCGATCGACGGCACCGTGGCCGACAAGGCGCGCATGCTGTCGAAGACGCTCGAGAACCACGCCAACGATCTCTCGCAGACGCTCGGCCAGCAGGCGTCGCTGATGGACGAGCAGATCATGAATGGCGTTCATGCCGTGCGGCGCGCCAGCGAGAACGTCACCCGTCAGTCCGTGCAGGCGATCGACGGCCTGGCCAACCAATCCGAGATGCTGCGCAATCTGTCGGAAAACCTCGTCAATCAGATCTCCAGCGTCACCAACCGCTTCGATCAACAGGGCCAGACCATCATGCGGGCGGCCGCCGCGCTGGAAACGGCCAACTTCCGGATCGACCAGAACCTGCAGGCGCGCCAGACAGAACTTGCCCGGACGCTCGAGCATCTTTCCGGCAAGGCGGAAGACATCGACCGTGTCATGCGGGGCTATCCGGCGGCGCTGGAAGGCACCGTCAACGCGCTCGAGACGCGGGCGATCTCGGCAGGCGAGAAGCTCGTCAAGGGCGTCGAGGAGCGCTCGCGCGCCGCCTTCACTGAAATGGATCGTCTGCGGAGTGCCGCCGACGGCGAGGCCGATCGTGCCGTGGCCGAGTTGCGCAACAAGTTCAGCACGATCTCGCAGGAAGTGAGCCAGCACATCGGCACGATCGAGAACCGGTTCTCGTCGAGCTACGACGACATGCGCGAGCGCGCGCACCGCACGCTCTCCGACATCGAGAGCGAGCAGTCACGCCTCAAGGCCGAGCTCGAGCGGCTGCCGGAAGCGACCCGTGCCTCGGCGGAACACATGCGACTGTCGCTGCAGGAGCAGCTGCGAGCGCTTGAGCAACTCTCCAGCCTGACCCAGCGTGAAGCGCTGAGGACTGATGTGGCCACACCGGCGAGCCCCCTGGCCTCGGCGCAGGCTGCCGCCGCACCTGCGCAACCGCGCGCGATCTCGTCCATCACCCAGACGCTCGCCACCGAACTTGCGGCGCGGAACAGTCGCGCAGCCACCGCCGCTCCGGCGCAGGGCTCGGCAACGGCCGACGCGCAACGGGGGGACGGCTGGAAGCTCGGCGATCTGCTTGCGCGGGCCTCTCAGGAGGACGTCGGACAGGGTGAGATCGATCTCGCCGCCTACGCCCGGGCCCTCGACCAGACGACAGCCTCGGCGATCTGGTCGCGCTTCCGCGCCGGCCAGCGCGGCATCATGGTGCGGAGCATCTATTCGGTCGAAGGGCGCAGCCATTACGACGATGTGAGCCGTCGTTACGCCAGCGACGGCGCGTTCCATCAGAAGATCGACCGTTATCTCGTCGACTTCCAGCGCTTCCTGAAGGAAGCCGATCAGCGCGATCCGACCGGCCGCCTCGCCCAGAGCCACGTGGTGTCGGATCACGGCCGGGCGTACCTCTTCCTGGCGCACGCCACAGGGCATCTCGCCTAGGGCGCTCCAGTCGTCGGCATGCTGAACCGGACTGTCACTGCGGCGGCCATGCCCAGCGCTGGAGGCATCGATGTTCAGGCTCGACGACGTCAGCACCGAGACATTCCCTGTCGCCGGGGCGTTCACGATTTCCCGGGGCTCGCGTACAGAGGCGGCCGTCATCGTCGTTCGCGTGAGCGGGGCGGGGCACGAGGGCCGTGGCGAGTGCGTGCCCTACGCGCGCTACGCCGAAAGTCTGGACAGCGTCGCAGCCGCGATCCGCGCCCATGCCGCCGAAGGGCCGCTCTCGCGTGAGCGGCTGGCGCGGGACCTTCCGGCGGGTGCGGCGCGGAACGCACTCGATTGCGCGCTGATCGAGATCGAGTGCCGCATCGCCGGTCGCAGCCCTGCCGAGCACCTCGGGCTTTGCGGCGTCGCGGTGCCGCGCCTCACTTGCTTCACGCTCAGCCTCGGATCAGCGCAGAGTATGGTGGACGCGGCCATCGCCGCCCGGTCCATGCCGCTCCTCAAGCTCAAGCTCGGCGGCGGGGTCGAGGACGGCGAACGGATGCGTGCCGTCCGTGCCGCGCGGCCAGATGCCCGTTTGGTCGCGGACGCCAACGAAGCGTGGTCGCCGGACGATCTCGGGCCGCTCCTCGCGATCGCGCGAGAGTGCGGCGTCGAACTTGTCGAGCAGCCGCTTCCGGCCGGAGGCGACGAGGCGCTCCGTCATGTCGAACGGCTCGTTCCCATCTGTGCGGACGAAAGTTGCCATCAGGCTGCCGACGTGGCGGCTCTCGCCGACCGCTACGATGCCGTCAACGTCAAGCTCGACAAGGCCGGCGGGCCGACCGAAGCCGTCGCCGTGGCGCGGGCGGCGCGGGCTGCCGGGCTGTCGGTCATGGTCGGCTGCATGCTCTCGACGTCGCTCTCGATGGCGCCCGCGTGGCTCCTCGCGGAGTTCGCGGACTGGCTCGACCTCGACGGGCCGCTGCTTCTCGCGCGCGATCGCACGCCAGCGACCGTCTATCGCGACGGCCTGATGCACCCGCCGCCCGCCGGGCTCTGGGGCTAGGGCTGCTGCTGCGTTTTCGACCGACGCATCAGCACGAGCATTGCGAGCGTTCCAATGGCGCCGAGGACGGCCATCACGGCGTAGGCCCGACCACCTGCCGCCGTGTAGACGGGGCCGGAAAGAAACGTTGCGAGGCCCAGTCCGATGCCGGAGGTGACACTGGCATAGAGCGCCTGCGCCGTCGCGGCCTCGGCCGGGGGCACCGTTCGGCTCATGACGTGGAGCGCGCCGATGTGGGCGGCACCAAATGTCAGCCCATGCAGCGCCTGCAGCGGAACGAGCGCCGCCAACGGCGGATCGAAAGCCATGGCCGTCCAGCGGACGAGGGCCGCGACGCCACCCGCGACGAGCAGCAGTTCCGCGCCGACACGCTCGACGACGGTGCGGGAGAAGGCGAACAGCGCGATCTCCGCGACGACGCCGATCGCCCAGAGGCCGGCGGACCAACTCGCGTCGATGCCCTGGCGCTGCCATTCGAGGACGCCGAACGTATAGAAGACCGCGTGCGACGACTGGACGGCGCCGGCCGCCAGCAGAAACAGCGGGAAGTGCGGCGTCCGGAACGTGCGGACGATGACCGACACGTCGAGGCCGGCGCTCGCGGGCCGCTTGCCCTCGGGGTCCGCCGGAAGGATCAGGGCGACCGCCAGTGTCAGCGCGCCGCCCGCGATCAGGAGCCAGACGACCGAGCCCGGCCCATGGGCACGGATGGCGGCCGCGGCAATAAAGCCCGCTGCGATGAAACTCAGCGAGCCCCACAGCCGCATGCGGCCGTAGTCCAGTCCTGCGCGGCGGACGCCGCTCATGGCCAGCGTCTCGGCGAGCGGCATGAGGCCGGTCGTCGCGAGCGCGGTCAGCAGCGTGACGAGCAGGATCGGCCAGAAGCCGTGCGCGAGGAGGAGCAGGCCGAGGCCACACAGCGACAACCCGGCGAGGGCCACGATGGCGCGCCGCCGGTCACCCCAGCTATCGGCCAGCATCGCGATGAGGGGGCCGGCAAAAATCCTCAGGAACAGCGGCGCGGCCGTCACGGCGGCGATCTCCGAAGCTGCGAGACCGCGCCAGTCGAGCCACAGCGGCAGATACGGGAGCTTCGTCCCCGCGACCAGGAACAGGGCCGTATAGAACAGGGCGATCCGCCCCGCGAAGCCCGGAGCAACGGCAGCGTCGGGCTTCGACATGCGTCAGGCCGCCGAGAGAATCGAGGTCAGCATCGCCGCGTCGATGTTGCCGCCCGAGAGCACGCCGACGACGGTGCGCCCGCGTGTCGGAAGCTTGCCGGACAGGATCGCCGCCAGTGCCACCGCGCCGCCCGGCTCGACGACGAGCTTCAGATCGGAGAAGGCATAGCGGATGGCGTCGCGGACCTCTTCGTCGGTGACGACGAGACCGCCGGACAGGACCGTCTTGCCGACGGCGAAGGTGATCTCGCCCGGCCGTTCGGCCAGCAGGGCATCGCAGATCGAGCCCGAGAGCTTGGCGTTCCGCTCGCGCTCCCCACTCGCCAGGGATCGGGCCATGTCGTCAAAGCCCGCCGGCTCAACCGTCATCACCTCGGCGTCGGGATGGGTCGCCTTCACCGCCAATCCGATGCCGCCGGCCATGCCGCCACCGGAGCAGGCAACGAGCACCGCGTCAGGAACGGCCCCCATGGCGCGCGCCTGAGCCACGATCTCGAGCCCGACCGTGCCCTGTCCCGCCATCACGTCCGGATCGTCGTAGGGATGGACCATGGCGGCGCCACGTTCCGCACAGAGCCGTGCAGCAATAACCTCGCGATCCTCATTGACGCGATCGTAAGGGACGACCTCGCCGCCGAACGCGCGGGTGCGCGCGACCTTCATGGCCGGTGCATCGGCCGGCATGACGATTGCCGAGCGCACGCCGAGCAACGTCGCCGCCGCCGCGACGCCCTGGGCGTGATTGCCGGACGAGCAGGCCACGACGCCCCCCGGATAGCGGCTCCGGTCCACCTGTACGATCTTGTTGTAGGCCCCGCGAAACTTGAAGGCGCCGACCCGCTGCAGGTTCTCGCACTTCAGGAGAATACGGCCGCCCATGCGGGCGTTGAGGACCGGATGCTCCAACAGCGGGGTCGCAATCAGGTGGGGCGCGAGCCGTGCGGCGGCAGCCTCGACGTCAGCGACGGTGGGAAGGCGGTGGTGCATGGCAAGCCTCGTTTGCAGGACCCGCCGACTGGTGCGCTGGCCCGATCTCCGCGTCAAGTCCGTCGCCGGATCTGGCATCGCGCCCGGACGCGTGCGAGGCTCGGCATCTCTGAGCCTTATGGGAGCGAGCACGCACGATGACCAACGAACAACGACTGGCGAAGCTCGGTTTGACGTTGCCGCCGCCATTCAAGGACGAGGCGAACCGGGTGCGGGCACTCCGGTCCGGAAATCACATCTACATGAGCGGTCACGGGCCACTCGGGCCCGGCAATGTCCCCTATGTCACGGGCAAGCTCGGGCGGGAGCTCACCACCGAGCAGGGCGCCGAGGCCGCGCGGATCGCCGGCCTTTGCTGCCTGTCGACGCTCCGCACCTACCTCGGCCATCTCGACGGCATCACGCGCGTGGTCCGCGTCGTCGGCTTCATCAATTGCGCGCCCGGCTACAACACGCCGTCGAACGTGCTTCACGGCTTCTCCGACCTGATGATCGACGTGTTCGGAGACGCCGGGCGGCACACGCGGTCGGCCATCGGGGTCGCCGAACTCTATGCCGACATCCCGATCGAGGTGGAGGCGCTGTTCGAAGTCGCGCCCTGAACACGAAATGTCCGGACCTGGGATTGCACTTGGCGGCCGCTTGCGCAAACATGCCGCGCCGGCAAGGCGCGGACGTCGCCGCCAGGCACACAAGGGAGGACTGACATGACCCTTTCAAGGACGTGGCTCGCCGTCGTGGCGGGCGCGGTGGCGTTGACTGGCGCCGCGGGACCGGTGACGGCACAGACCAAGTGGGACCTCTACGCGTTCACCGGCGTGACCCATCCGATCACGCTTCGCTACAAGATGTTCTCGGACGAGGTGAAGAAAGCCACCGACGGCAAGCTCGACATCATCGTCAGGCCGGCCGGCGAGCTACCCTTCAAGGCCACCGAAGTCGTGAAGGCGACGAGCAGCGGCCAGGTGCAACTGGCGGCCGGCTATCAGGGCTTCATCTCGGGCGAAGTGCCGATCGCATCCGTGGCGAGCCTGCCGTTCCTGGTGCGTACACCCGACGACCTCAAGAAGGTCTGGCCGCTCATCGACAAGGCGACGACGGCCGCCTTCGCCAAGCGCGGCGTGAAGACGCTGTTCTGGATGACGTGGCCGTCACAGAACATGTTCGGCAAGGGCAAGCCGATCAAGACCGTCGCCGACTTCGCGGGCCGGAAGATCCGGTCGACGGACGGCAAGCAGGCCGAAATGCTCAAGCAGCTGGGCGCGGCCTCCGTCAGCCTGACCACGCCCGAAGTGCCTGTCGCCATGGAGCGCGGCGTCGCCGACGGCTTCCTGACGGCGACGTTCAACGTCATGGGTGCCAAGTGGTACGAGTTCACCGAGTGGGCGTGGATGGGTGACATCCATATCGGCGGTCCGGACTACCTGCTGATGAACGTCGCAGCGTTCGACAAGCTTCCGGCCGACGTCAAGGCGAAGCTCACCGAGACGGCCAACTCGTTCGGCCCGCGCATGACCGAGATGAACCTCGGCGACGAGAAGGGTTCGGTCGAGGCGCTGACGACTACGCACAAGGTGGCCGCCTACACGCCGCCGAAAGAGGTCATCGACGAACTCACAAACAAGATGAAGCCCTACTGGGAGTCGTGGTCGAAGCAGCAGGGTCCGGAGACCGAGGCCTTGGTGAAAGAGATCCGCGCGGCGCTCGGCAAGTAACAGCTACTTTGTTCCACATGCACTGTGCAGGCCCCGCGGTTCATCGTTCCGCCGGGCCTGCCTGTCTTCGTCAACGCCACACGCCGTAAGGGGGCCGCGCCTTGCAATCCGGATCATCGCCAAAAGAAGACGTCGCGACAGAGCCACAGACGGCGTTCGGACGCTTCGCCCTCTGGCTCTCGGATGCCGCCGGAGTTCTGGCCGGAATCTGTATCGTCGGCATCCTGCTGCTCGTCTGCGTCGAAGTGGGGCTCCGGCAGTTCAAGCGCTCGATGCTCGTTGCCGACGAGATCGCGGGCTATCTCAATGCCGCTGTCGTCTTCCTCGGGCTCGCGTACACCCTCGCACGGGGCGGGTTCATCCGCGTCGAGGTGGTCTACGATGCGATGCCGCCGGCCGTGAAGATGCTGTCACGCTGGGTCTTCACGAGTGTCGCAGCTGCGTTCATCGCAACCATCCTGTACTACGCCGTGCAGCACGTGCAGTACGCGTTCGTCCAGGACACGCGGGCCGTTTCCGTACTCGACACGCCGGAATGGCTGCCGCAATCGGTCATGGTGATCGGCCTTGCGGTGCTTTTCATTCAGCTCGTCGCGTTCCTCGTCGAACGCGTTCGCAACGTGCCCTGACGATCGTCCCGCCACGCCTCCACCTCATCACACCGGATCTCCCATGAGCCTCGAGCTGATCATTCTCGTCCTGCTCGGCAGCCTCACGTTGATGCTGCTGATCGGGCAATGGACCGCGCTGGCGCTCGGCGCCGTCGGCGTGCTTGTGCTTTATCTCAGCAAGGGCCTGATCGGCCTGCAGGCGCTCAGTTCGGTGATCTGGAACAACTCGGCCAGCTACATCCTGATCGCCGTGCCGATGTTCCTGCTGATGGGCGAGATCATTCTGCGGAGTGGCGTCAGCGGTTATTTCTATCGGGGCGTCGTCGTGCTGCTCGGCTGGCTGCCGGGCGGACTGCTGCATGCCAACATTCTCTCCTGCGCCGTGTTTTCCGCCGTTTCGGGGTCGAGCGTGGCGACGGCGGCGACGGTCGGCACGGTCGCCATCCCGGAGATGATGAAGCGGAAATACTCGCCGCGCATGACGTTCGGATCGCTCGCGGCCGGCGGCACGCTCGGTATCCTGATCCCACCGTCCATCGTCATGGTGCTCTATGGCGCGCTGGTCGAGGAATCGATCGCGAAGCTGTTCATGGCCGGCATTTTCCCTGGCCTCATGCTCTCCGGCATCTTCATGATCTACATCGCGACGCGACTGATCCTCGACCCGAAGCTGGTTCCCGTCGAGCCGCCGCGCGCGCCCGGCGAGATCGGCTCGAAGCTCAGCGATGCGCTGCATGTGTTTCCGGTGCTCGGGCTCCTCGTGACGGTGCTCGGCGGCATCTACATCGGCTTCGCGACGCCGACCGAGGCGGCTGCCGTGGGTGCTGCCGGTGCGATCGTCCTCGCGGCGCTCTACGGCAATCTCAACGCGAAGGTCTTCAACGAATCCGTCATGTCGACGGTGAAGACGACGTGCATGGTCGTGTTCATCATCATCGGCGCGCAGATCCTCTCGACGGCGCTCACCTACTCCGGGGCCAGCCGCACCATCAGCGAATGGGTGCTCTCGCTCGGCCTTTCGAAGTGGTCGTTCTTCGGGGTCCTCGTCGTGCTCTACATCGTCCTCGGATGCTTCATCGACGGCATCTCGATGATCTACATGACGCTCCCCGTGCTCCTGCCGCTGATCAAGCAGTTCGGTTTCGATCTCATCTGGTTCGGCATCGTGCTGACGATCCTGATCGAACTCGGACAGATCACGCCGCCAGTGGGTCTAAACCTGTTCACGATCCACGCCATATCCGGCGGTTACAGTTTCTCGGAAGTCGTCAAGGGATCAGCGCCCTACGTCGTTCTCATGCTGATCATGATCGTGATCCTGTGCGTCTTCCCCGAGATCGCGCTATGGTTGCCCACGACAATGCGGGGCTAGCCGGCGCAAGAGCCATGGGGCCCGCTCGACAGGAAGGGCGATCATCATGGCTCACGACACTTCCGAAGCGACGCCGTTCCATGTGACGATCTACTCCGACGTCATCTGCCCGTGGTGCTATGTCGGCATCCGTCGCTTCGGTGCCGCACTCGAAGCGCCAGGCATGCCGGAGCCCGTCGCCATCGCGTGGCGGCCGTTCGAGCTCAACCCGGACATGCCGGCGGACGGCATGGAACGTTCGGCCTATCGGGCGCGCAAGTTCGGGCCGGACAAGGCCGCAGCTCTCGACGACCAGATGCGCGAGACCGGCCGCGAGGCGGGCATCACGTTCGCCTTCGACAAGATGACGCGAACGCCCAACACGCGCCTTGCGCATCGGCTCATCTGGCAGGCAGGTACGGAAGGGCTCGGGCCACAGAACGCGCTCGTGCGCCGGCTCTTCACGGCCTACTTCGAGGAGGGGGCCGACATCGGACGGAAGGACGTGCTCAGCGCGCTCGCCCGGGACGCTGGGCTCGAGGCTGGCGGTGTTGCATCAGCGCTCGAGGACGAACGCAGCCTCGACGCCGTGCTCGATCTCGAGGACGAGGGGCTGCGGATGGGCATTCGCGGCGTGCCGTTCTTCGTCCTCGTCAACAAGTATGCGATCTCGGGCGCGCAGCCGCCGGAGCTGTGGCGGGACGCGCTGCCGAAGATCGCGGCCGAGGCCGCTGCCGGCGCGTGACGCCGAGGCGCCCGGTCGGCCTCGCTACTCCGCGGGAGGGCCGGGCAGCAGTGCCGGCAGTTCGTCGAGGGTTTCAATCCGGAAGTGGGCCTTGGCGGATTCCGGCCAGTCCCACTGGGCGCGGCCCCAGGGACCACGACGGATGAGCACCGGCACGAGGCCCGCGGCGCGCGCCGGCACGACGTCGTTGTCGACGCGGTCGCCCACGTAGGCGACGCGGTGCGGGTCGTGGCCCGCGGCTTCCACGACCTTCTCGAAGAAGCGCGGATCGGGTTTGGCGACGCCCCAGCCTTCCGACGTCGCGATGTAGTCGGCGGCAAGGCCGCTGTCGCGCAGCATGGCCTCGGCCGTTGCCGGCTGATTGCCGACGATGCCGATGAAGTAGCCCTTCGCCTTCAGCGCGCCGAGGGACCGCGCCGCGTCGTGATAGAGATCGTGCGTGCCAATGACGAACTTCTTGCCCTCGGCTTCGCGCTCGGCCCGGGCCGCCTTGAAATCGAAGCCGGGCTTCACCGCCGCGAACACGTTCTTCACCGGCTCGCGGCGGGCCATTGCCGCCTCGATCCGCTCCATGAAGAACTCGTAGGTGACGCCCATGCGCATGGCATAGTCGCGATAAAGGCGATGCTCGTCGATCAGCGTTTCGCCGACATCGAAGAAGATGGCGCGGATGGGCATGGTCGTCTCCAGCGCGGCGCGGGGCCGCCGTCTCACATGGCGAAGCGCGACATGCCGCCATCGACCGGAATGACCGTGCCGGTGATGTAGCTGGCGCGCGGCGAGGCGAGGAAGGCCACCAGATCGGCCAGTTCCTCGGGCTCACCAAAGCGGCCCATCGGCACGAACTGCTCGATGTAGCGCTGCTTGGCGACCGGGTCGGGATGCAGGCGCTCGCGGATCTGCTCGCTGTCGATGCGGCCCGGCGGCACGCAGTTGACGGTGATGCCGTCGCGGGCGAGGTCTCGCGAAAGGCCCTTCGCCCAGGCGTGGACAGCGGCGCAGGCCGCCAGAGCGGAACTCGTGGCGAGCGGCTCGACGATGCCTGTGACGTTGACGATACGGCCCCAGCGGGCGGCGCGCATCGCCGGCATGAAGGCGTTGGTCAGGCGCCGGACGGTGGTGAACTTCAGGTCGAAGCCCGCGTTCCAGACATCATCCGGTGACATGGGATCGGGCTTGCTCGACAGGCCCGCATTGTTGACGAGGATGTCGAGACCGCCGAATGCGTCGTGGATCGTCTTGCGCACCGTCTCGGGCGCCGCCTGATCCATGAGGTCCGCGACGACCACCAGCGGCCGGCGGCCGCAGGACGCCTCGATCTCGCCGGCCAAAGCCTCCAGCCGGTCGCCACGCCGCGCGAGAATGGCGAGGCGCGTCCCCTCCGCCGCCATGACGCGGGCGATGCCGACGCCGATGCCGGCACTGGCACCGGTGACGAGGCACGACTTGTCCTTCAGCTTCAAATCCACGAACGAACTCCTGATCTGGTATCGGCTCTCGCGGGTGACGGGCAGCCGACTATTCGGCGGCCTGTCGCTCGCCGGGTGCTTCCCACTCGACCGTCGCGCGGCGCGAATAGTCGGTGAACCATTCGGGGTCCGTCCGGTATTCGACGCGGCCATCCGGGTGGAGGCGGGCGACGGCGCGGCGCGACGACAGGCAGAACATGTGCACGCTCATCGGCATGCCGCCGGTGTGGCAATAGCCGACCTCGATGTGGCAGTCGACCACCATCGAGGAGCCCATGAAGCCCATGGCGCCCATGCCGATGGAATTGCCGAGTTCCTTCAGCTCGTCCTCGAGCGCGGCGATCTTCGGGTCCGGGTTCTTCGAGCCGACGACGCGCAGGCAGGCGGCCTGCTTGCCGAGCACCGAGCAAATGTCCTTCGAGCCGCCGAGACCGATGCCGACGATCGCGGGCTGGCAGGCGAGGCCGCGCTTTCCGAAAGCGATGCAGGTATCGAGAAAGAAGCGCTTGATGCCGTCGATGCCGTCGCCGGGGAAGAGCATCCGGTAGTCGGTGCCGAAGAGGCCGCCCTTGTGCACCGTGACGAGGTCGATCCAGTCGCCCTCGGGGTGGAAGGCGTACTCGATCTCGGGCGCGCCGATGCCGCAGTTGTTGTTGTGGTCGGTGCGCCAGAGGGGATGCACGCGATTGGGCCGGAGCGGCACGTCCTGCGTCGCCTTGGCGGTGGCCCGGCGCAGCGCCGCCTCCAGCGCCACCGGGCCACCCTCGACGCGGGCGTCGTTGCCGTACTTCACATACCAGCGCGGCACGCCGGTATCGCCGCACATGGCGCGGCGGTCCTCTTTCGCCGCCTCGTAGTTCTCGAGCATCGCCTGGATGACGAACGAGGAGAGATCACCCTTCTCGGAATTGGCGCAGGCGCGGAGCCCGCCGAGGTAGTCGTCGGGGATTTCGATGGCCGCCTTCGCCATGAGGGTTTCAGCGGTCTTCTGGATCTGGGAGATGGGGATCATCGGCAGTCTCGGTCCATTGCGGGTGAGGGCGCGGCTTCATCCAGCGGCCAGAGGATGTCGAGGGCGAAGGTGTGGCTCTCGAAGGGCGGGGCGGCGACGGGCTCGGCATCCTTGAAGGTCGCCACAATGAGCCACTTGCCGCCGGTCAGGGTCAGCACCTCGAGGGTCCTGGCGACGGGATCGACATACCAGGCGTGGCTGACGCCGAACTCGGCGTAGATCGCGAGCTTGTCGGTGCGGTCGATGCGCTGCGTCGATGGCGAGAGGATCTCGGAGACCCAATCCGGCGGCGTCTCGATCCAGGCCGTGTCGGGCAAATGCGGCAGCCGCTCGCGCCGCCAGCCGGCGAGATCAGGGACGACGACGTGGGGGCCGAGGTGAAGTTCGGGTTCGGGCAGGAACAGCCAACCTCCCGGGCCGCCGCGGCCGCGATCGAACGGGCCATCGAGTTCGGCCGTCATCCGGCCGGCAGCCCGGGCATGGCGCGGGTTGGGGCGCGGGTACGCGTGCAGCGCCCCATAAAGGATCTCGCCGACCATATGCGGCGGCAACGCCTCGATGTCGGCGTAGGTGGCGGGTTTTTCTCTCGTGTGCAGCATGTCGTCCAGCATGGGCCTGTTACAGCTTCACATTCCTAGCATGAACCGACTTCCCGCCTGCCACTTACCGGTGCCCTCACTCCGCGGCCTGGGGCTGGTCCTTGATCAGCGTCTCGCCGGGCTTCACGTGCGTGAAAGCGACGGGCTCGGTCGTCACATGGAGTTTGCCGTCTGCCTTGCTCACCACCGTGAAGCGCGAGGTCGCCAGATCGCCCGCGTCCTTGAAATCCTCGCGGAAGTGCGAGCCGCGGCTGTTCTCGCGCGCAAGTGCTGCATGCGCCACGACCTTCGACATGGCGATCTGCGACCGGAGGTTCAACCAGTCGTGCCAGGAGAGATTGAACGCGCGGTCGCCGTCCGGCACGCCGGCCGCCATGAGGTCGGCCTCCAGCTCGTCGAGCTTGCCGAGTGCGCGCTCCATGCCGGCCTTCTCGCGGATGATGCCGACGTCGTCCCACATGAGGTCGAGGAGCGTGTCGCGAACGCGGTTGGTATCCCCCCGCTGGATGCGGAAAGGCAACTCGGCGGACTCCCTCGCGGCCTTCACCACGTCCATGTCGGGCTCGCGGGGCCCAAGGCCGCGCTTCAGGTCGGCCGCCATCGTCTCGCCTGCGATACCGCCGTAGACCGTCGAGTTGGCGACGCCGTTGCCGCCGAGCCGGTTCGCACCGTGGACGCCGCCCGCGTCCTCGCCCGCGCAATAGAGGCCGGTGACCGCCGTCGACGTGTCGACCTTCACCACCACGCCGCCCATCAGATAATGCGCCGTGGGCACCACCTCGACGAGGCCGCCCGCCAGGTCGAAGCCGCAGTCACGGCAGCGCTCGACCATGCCCTTGAACATCTTCGCGACCTTCTCCGGTCCCAGATGCCCCATGGAGATATAGAGGCCGCCGTTCGGCGTCGTGCGGCCGGCCAGCATCTCGCGATACATGGACTGGGAGACGAGATCGCGGGTCGCCCGCTCGCCGCGCGGATCGTAGTTGAACATGAAGCGCTGCTTGGCGCCGTCGAGCAGGTAGCCGCCCGCGCCGCGCAGGCCCTCCTCGATGATGGTGCCGGTCATGCGCGTGTCGGGGCCCGCCAAGACGCCGGTCGGGTGGAACTGCACCATCTCCATGTCGCGGAGCGGCAGCCCGTAGTCGAGCGCCATGGCGAGGCCGTCCATGGCCTTGTCGCCGGAGGGCGTATGGTACTTGTACATCGTCGGGCCGCCGCCGGTCGCGAGCAATACGGCCTTGGCCGTGACGAGGCGGAACTTGCCTGTGCGGATGTCGATGAACAACGCTCCGGCCGTTGGCGGCGCCTTCGGTTGCGCAGTGCCAACCGGCGCGTGTCCCTTCTCGGGGATCAGCGCGATCGCGCGATGCTCCTCCATACGGCGGATGGGGCGCGCCCAGACCTGCTCCATCAGCCGGTTGATGATCTCGATGCCGGTGAGATCACCCTTGTGGACGGTGCGGTCGAAGGTCTGGCCGGCAAACGCCTTGCCGTGCAGCGAACCGTCGGCATTCCGGTCGAAGAAGCAGCCGACCTCGTTCTCGAGTTCGCGCACGCGCTCGATCGCCTTCACCACCAGCGTCCAGGCGAGTTCCTGGTTCGGCAGCCACTTGCCGCCCTCGATGGTGTCCATGAAATGGCGCTCGATCGAATCGCCCTTGTGGAGCGCGACGTTGTATCCGCCCTGCACCATGCGGGTGCAGCCGGACTTGCCGAGCAGGCCCTTGGTCGCCACGGTGATATCGAGGCCGGGATTGGCCTGATGGGCGTGCAGCGCCGCGAAGAGGCCCGCCCCGCCCGAGCCGAGGATCAGAATGTCGGTTTCGTGCCGCTCGATCATGCGTTGCTCCCGGAGCGCCCACTCGTCCGGCGGCTCCCTCGTTGTCCGGTGACAGAGTGACGGCATCGCGCGCCCGATCGCAAGCCCCCGAAAGGTCTCCGGACCTCGTCCAGCGGGGATCGCGCGACGAGTCCTCTTGGCAAACCGGCAGATTGGCCGTTCTCTAGCGCTCCCCAGCGGAGATCACGCGATGCCGACACGTAATCCCTTCACCAATCCCGATACGCGCAGCGCTGTCGAAGGCCCCTTCGCGCGCGAGGAAGTCGTACTTGCCAACCGCAACCACGGGATTGCGCTCGAAATGCTGCGGCACGACGTGACGCCGGCCGGGTTGCATTATCTGCTCAACCACTTCGACATTCCCTATGTCTCCGAGGCGGATGCGGCGGCGTGGACGCTCAGCATCGGTGGCACGGTCGAGCGGTCGATCTCGATCCCGCTCGCCGAGATCAAGGCGCTGCCGGCGGTCACGCAACGGGTGACGCTCGAATGCGCGGGCAACGGGCGGGGCCTCTTCGAGCCGCGCTGGCCATCGATGCCGTGGATGCGGGAGGCCGTCGGGACGGCCGAATGGACCGGCACGCCGCTCCGGGCGGTGCTCGACCGGGCCGGGCTCAAGCCCGAGACCATCGACATCTCGTTTCACGGCATCGACAGCGGTTTCGACAAGTCGAACGAGCATGAATACGGCCGCAGCCTGAAACCGGACCTCGCACGCGACGAGAACGTCCTCCTCGTCTGGGCCATGAACGGGCAGCCGCTCCTGCCGCAGCACGGCTTCCCGCTGCGCATGATCGTGCCGGGCTGGTACGGCATGGCGAGCGTCAAGTGGCTCAACCGGATCGAGGCGCGGGCCACACCCTACCAAGGCTATCAGCAGGTCGGCACCTACCACTTCCGCCAGAAAGAGGGCGAGCAGGGCACGCCGATCACCACCATGCGGGTCAAGTCGCTGATGGTACCGCCCGGCATCCCGGACTGGTATTCGCGGAAGCGCCTCGTCGAAAAGGGGCCGGTCACGATCTATGGACGGGCCTGGTCCGGAGGCGGCACGGCCATCGCGCGGGTCGAGGTGTCGATCAACGGCGTCTGGCGGGATGCCGAACTCGATCCGCCTGCCGGACGCTTCGCCTGGCGCGGCTGGCGGCTCGCCTGGGACGCGACGCCCGGCGGCTACGACATCGCGTGCCGGGCGACCGACGTCGCCGGCAACACCCAGCCGACCGAGGCGATCTACGACCGGGGGGGGTTCGGCAACAACTCGCTGCACAGCATCGAGGTGTTCGTCCGATGAGCGCCGCCGACACGACCGAAAAGCCCAGAGACGCGGCACACGGTACCATCGAGGTTTCGATCTGGCGCGGGCGGGACGAGGGCCGCTACGAGACCTTCCGCGTGCCGATGCGCGAAAGCCAGACCGTCCTCGACATCGTCACGCACGTGCAGCGGCACCTGGACCCGACGCTCGCCTATCGCTTCGCGTGCCGGGTTGGTGTCTGCGGCTCCTGCGCCATGACGGTCAACGGGCGGCCGCGCTGGACGTGCCGCACGCACGTCTCGAAGGTGGTCGAGAACGGCCGGATCGAAATCGGGCCGCTGGCGAACCTGCCGGTGATCAAGGATCTCGCCGCCGACATGTCGCCGTTCTTCGAGAAGTGGCAGGAAGCCAAAGGCGCCTTCACGCCCTCGAAGACGCGCGAGGCCGATATCGAGCCGATCTCGCCGGAGACGCGCGAGCGCAAGATCATCGACGCGGCCATCGAGTGCATCAACTGCGGCGTCTGCTTCGCGGCCTGCGACACCGTCCGCTGGAACGAGGACTACATGGGTCCCGCCGCGCTCAACCGCGCCTGGACGCTCGTCAACGACGTGCGCGACGCGGGCAACGCCGCCCGCGTCCATGCCGTGGCGCAAGGTGGCGGCTGCCACGCCTGCCATACGCACCAGAGCTGCGAGCAGCACTGTCCGGTCGGGCTCAACCCGACGGCCTCCATCGCCGGCCTCAAGCGGCGCACCATGCAGGCCTTCATTCGGGGAGAGCTCGAGTGAACGTCCGCCTCTACGTGCTGCAGCGCGCGACGGCGCTCCTCATGGTGCCGCTGATCCTTGGGCACCTCGCGATCATCTTCTATGCGACCCGGCAGGGGCTGACCGCGGCCGACATCTTCGGCCGCACCAAGGGCAGCATCGGCTGGGCCGCCTACTACGCCGTCTTCGTCATCGCCGCCTCGGTGCATGGCGCCATCGGCCTCCGCGCGATCCTGCGCGAATGGGGCGGGCTGACGGGGCGCGCGCTCGATCTCGCGATGTGGGCCTTCGGGCTCGTCCTGCTGGTGCTCGGCCTCCGCGCCGTCTACGCGGTGGTGGTCTGAGATGGCGAAGCCGCGCAACACGACCTACCGGCGCGAGCCGCTCTGGAGAGCCGCGATGGTGCATCGCATCTCGGGGCTGCTGCTCGCCTGCTTCCTGCCGCTGCATTTCCTCGCGCTGGCGCTGGCGCTCGACGGCGAACAGCGCCTCGACGGATTCCTGCGCTGGACGGATCAGCCGCTCTTCAAGGTCGCCGAGACGGTGCTCGTCGGGCTGCTGGCGGTGCATCTCCTCGGCGGCATCCGGGTGCTCGCCATCGAGAACCTGCCGTGGCGTCCGGGGCAGAAGCAGATGGCCATGGGCGCCATCGCGGTGGCGACGCTGGTCGCGGCGGCATTTCTCGTGCGCATCGTCTGACGAGTGCGCGCGCTCAGCCGGCGCCGACCCGCAGCAGATCGTGAATGTGGAGGATGCCGACCGGGCGGTTTCCGTCGACCACGAACAGCGCCGAGATGCGGCTGGCGTTCATGGTCTCCAGCGCCGAGGCCGCCATGGTGCCGGCGGCGATCGTCTTCGGCCCGCGTGTCATGACGTCGGCGGCTTTCGCCGCGAGAAGCTCGCTTCCCATGTTGCGGCGCAGGTCACCGTCGGTGATGACACCGACGAGATTGCCGCCGCCGTCGATGACGCCGAGGCAGCCGAACGACTTCGCCGACATGGTGACGATGGCGGTCGACATCGGCTCGGTCTCGGGCACCAGCGGCAGGCGATCGCCCGTGTGCATGAGGTCACCGACGAGCTTCAGGCGTCCACCGAGCGAGCCGCCAGGGTGGAAGGTCTTGAAGTCCTGCGCCGAGAAGCCCCGCGCCTCCAGCAGCGCGATCGCCAGACAGTCGCCGAGGGCGAGCTGGATCAGTGTCGATGTCGTCGGCGCGAGGCCGTGCGGGCAGGCCTCGACCACCTGCGGCATCAACAGGCAGATATCGGACGAGCGACCGAGGGCGCTTTCGGCGCGGCTCGTCATGCCGATCAACGGCACGGCGAAGCGGCGCGAGTAGGTGATGATGCTCGCGAGTTCCGCCGTTTCGCCGGACCACGACAGCGCCAGCACCACGTCGCCCTGCGAGATCATGCCGAGGTCGCCGTGCGAGGCTTCGCCGGGGTGGACGAAATAGGCCGGCGTGCCGGTGGAGGAGAACGTCGAGGCGATCTTGACGCCGATATGGCCGCTCTTGCCCATGCCGGTGACGATGACGCGGCCCGGCGCCTTCAGGATGCGACCCGCCGCCTTGACGACCGATTCGCCGAGCGGGCCATCGACGGCTTCGCGCAGGGCCACGAGGCCGGCCTGTCCGATTTCCAGCGATTTGCCAATGGAGTCCAGGACGCTCACGATTCGTCTCCCGTTCGAGATGGTCAGTGGTATTGCCTACTCGAACGCGAGACAAGCCGAGGAGCGGCCCTCCGCGACACATCGCCTGTGGTCGACGGTGGATGGGCGCGGCGTGGGAGCCGTCACTTGCCCTTGAAGTTCGGCGGCCGCTTCTCGGTGAAGGCGGCGCGGCCTTCGATCCAGTCGGCCGAGTTGTCGATCTCGTCGACGCGCATCCGCGCGATGTTGCCGAGCTCGGTCGGGCCCTTGGGCAGGGTCTCGGAGGCCCACTGCTTCAGCGCGCGCGTCGGCAGCGGCGCGTTGGCTGCGATCTTCGCCGCCCACTGCATGGCGGTCGGCATCAGGTCCTCGACCGGCACGACCTTGTTGGCGTAGCCCACTTCGTAGGCGCGTTTGGCGTCGATCTGCTCGCCGATGAGCAGCAGTTCCATGGCGATCTTGTGCGGGATACGCGTGACGAGATTGGTGATGAGGCCGCCCGAGAAGCCGACGCGCACCTCCGGATAGGTGAAGACCGCGTTCTCGGCGCAGATCATCAGGTCGCACATGGTGGTGAGCACCATGCCGCCGCCGACGCACCAGCCGGCGACCGCCGCGATGATCGGCTTGTCGACGGGAACGCCGACGCCGGGGATGCCGGGATAGAGACCTTTCGGCGGGTTCTGGAGGTCGGCACCGGCGCAGAAGGCCTTGGTGCCCGAGCCCGTCAGCACCGCGACGCGATCGTCGGGCGAGGCCATGAACCGTTTCCACGCGGCGTTGAGCCCGTCCATCAGCGCATCGTCCATGCGGTTCATGCGTTCGGGGCGGTTCAGGGTGATGACGGCGATGCCGTTCTTCGATTCGTAGGTGACGACGCTGGCGGTGATCATGGCGCGGGCTCCGGAACGTGGGTGAGCCCCGAGCTAAGCAGGAATGACGAGGCGGGGGAACTGGGGGGCTGCTGTGGGCGACACGGCGTTCTTGTACAGCCCTGCGCCCATCGCAACGCGCGGTCGCTATCGCGGGACATCGTCCGTACAGTTGCGAATTCCCCAATCTTTTTTGGTTGCGGGCCCGACACCGCTTGTTTCAGCTCACTTCGACGCTCAGAAGTAGCACGCGAGCCGAATGTGATGAAAATAGCATGCATCGAAGCCACCTTTTTGACCAAGTCAGCCCATACGATTTTTGTGATAGGACATGGCATGATAACGCAATTACACCTCAGAGCTGGCTCCTCCCCCGGACAGCCGCCTCTCTCGATCCCGACACCCCCGTCGGTGACAATATTTGTGGGTCCGAACAATTCCGGGAAGAGCCAACTTCTTCGCGAGATCCACACCGCGTGCAAGGAGGGCAATGGAACTTCTAACCTTGTCCTTGATCACCTCGATTTCCCAGCAGTCGACAAAGCGACTGCTGAAGCTGAGCTGGCAGCCATGACAGTAGCTCCCCGTCAGGGCGAAGCAACTCCCGAGGGCCATGTTTATGTAAAGGACTACGGCATCACTCGGCGGCAGATGAGTGTGAATCATTATATTCTTGGCCGCACTGATCCAAAGACGCATCGGGGGCTCCACGCGTCTTTGCATACAAGCATTCGCACGTTGTCGCTCGATGGTGCCACACGCGCAACTCTGCTCGAACCCCAGAGCCGCGGCAATTTACTAGAACCAACAACCCCACTCGCTCGACTGTACATGGATAACGTCAAGCGAATAACGTTGCGCCAAGTCGTGCTTGATGCAATTGGGCTCCACATCGGCTTGGACGCTTATACTACCGACAGGATCCATATCCGATTTGGTCGGACAGCTCCTCCCAATGAGCGGCATCACGACGATGAAACAACCGAATGGATGAGCACTGCGCGTATGACCAATCAGGTCAGCGATGGCGTGAAGGCATTCACTGGCATCCTTGTACAAGTCTTCGCTGGTAATCCCAAGATCATTGTTGTTGACGAACCCGAGGCCTTTTTACACCCCTCTCTCGCCCACAAGTTGGGCGCTGAGCTCGCGCGCAGCGCCGCCAAGGAGCAAAAGCACGTCTTTGTGGCGACCCACAGTGCACAGTTCGTGATGGGCGCGATTCAATCCGGCGCTCACGTAAATATAATTCGATTGACGTTTGACGGAACTGCTGCAACCGCTCGCCTATTGCCGAATGCAGAGCTGATCGCCCTAATGAACGATCCTCTGCTCCGCTCGACTGGTGTACTAGCGGGGCTTTTTTATGAAGCCGTGGTAGTTGGGGAGGCCGACACGGACCGTGCATTTTATGACGAAATCAACCATCGGTTGATAATGGCGTCTGACGATCGTGCGATTGGTAATGCGTTGTTCCTCAATGCCGGAGAGAAGCAGACCGTTCCCCGGATTGTCGACCCACTCCGGCGCCTTGGCATTACTGCCGTTGGTATTGTCGACATCGATGTTGTCAAGGATGTGGGCGGCGAATGGACGAAACACATTCGGGCCTGTCAAATTCCGGCTGGTCAAGAAAATTCGCTCCAGAGCCACCGCCATTCTGTCTATGAGGCCTTTAAGGCTGCAACACCGAGCGGCGCAGATCCAAAAGAGTATTTCAAGCGCAACGGCGGTGTGGCGCTATTGCCAAAGTCCGATCGAGATTCCGCTAACAGCCTGTTTGATGAGCTTGCTCGACATGGGTACTTCATTGTGCGCGGCGGAGAAGTTGAGCATTGGCTCGCAAGCCTCCCGGTACCCAGAAGTAAGCAATCGTGGCGGAGCGCAATCTTCACCGCCATGGGTAGCGACCCTGACCATGCCGATTACGTTAGACCCGCATCTGGTGATGTTTGGGATTTCATCGGATCGATCAAGCAGTGGATCGGTGACCCAAACCGTAAGGGACTACCCAATTGAGATATTCCCGGCTGCGCCACCTGACTGACATTCCTAAGGAACCTCTGAACAACCTGCCGATCATGGCATGCTGTCGTCCTTGATTCGAGGGGACGGCGGATGGCCGATCAGCTGAGCTTTGCGTCGCTGGAT
>LNEM01000009.1 GCA_001464955.1 Rhizobiales bacterium Ga0077537
ACTATGGTCGTCAATATGGACGTATCGATCCTGCCCCATGCCCGACCATCGCCGACCTGGAGCCAGGCCCGCAACGTGGGGGCGGCGCAGCGGTTACCATAGCTCGCCTGTGCTGCTTGTGGGCTTGCCGGCTTTTCAAAGTCCGTGTCGAAAAGTGCGGCAAGCTTGGCTGGGTTGGTGTCAAGTAGGACAGTGCAGACGTGCCGAACTCCTGATCATTGGCTGGATATTCAAATCCTTCGCAAGGTGCTCCAATCGGGCTTCGCAAGCCAGATGTCTGACGCGAACTCGGGAACGAAGCGGTATTCGAGCACGCCAACGACTTCGAAGTCATCTTCGTCTTGGTATAGAAGGACATGGCTTCCGGCATGAAGCCCAAGGTTTTCGAGTTGGCTTGTCAGGTCGCGATCACCGTGACGCAGCAGCCAGCAGCAATCGTCCGAGGTCATTGCGTTGAAATCTGCGTAGACGCGTATCATCGTGAGCCTAGAAATTACTATGCGGCGCCAGAATATGCGTTGCCGAGGTGAGGCCGGCAATGTCCCGCCGTAGTGCACGCGACGACCATCGCCGAAGATCTCGTGGACGGCTTCGTCACCGAAGAGCACGCCAAGCGCGAGTATGGCTGGTCGAGCGGCACGTAGCGCGGGTGAGGCGTTAGCGAGTTGGTCGGCTCAACGGCCCTTTGGTTGAATCGCGAAGATGTGGGTGTCGCGGAGGCGGCAGTGCGTGACGCGGGTCGCGGGGGCGACGGTGTTTCGGAACAAGGTCTCAAGCACCCCGACGTGCCACGGGCATCCGGGCGTCGCGAGTGGGTTGCGGTCGATGGCGAGTTTGGCCGTGAAGCCGATGCCAATCGTCACATGGCCCGAGCCGGCGAACGTCCAGGCGTGGGCGCGGATGGCGGCGAGAAGCGCTCGCACCGCGATTGCCAGGGGAAGGGCGCGCAGCAGACGCTGGGCGGGCTGCGGAATGCGATGGGCGAGGATGTAATTAGCGGTCAACCGGCCGGCCTCGCGGAGGACGGCGTCGGCCTCGGCGGCGGGGCGCGCTGCACGGATCGCCGCGAACAGGCGCGCGGGCTCCGCCTCCGGGACGAGCGCGGTCGGCGGCGCGTTGCGATAGTGGGCGAGGCCGGCTGCCGCCATCAGTCGGTCAGTGGCCTCGCGTCCCCATGCGGCGACGAGCGCCGCCTCGGTCTGGATGATGGCGTTCGGACCGACGACGTCTTTCGGCCGTCGCCGGTCATTGGCGCCAGAGGCGGCGTCGCTGTGCGCGGCCTGCTCAAGCGACCGGGCCAGCACGTTCGTGGTCCTCGCGCATCTGTTGCGAGCCGCCGCCGCAGGCCATGGCCTGCTGGCCTTGCGGTAGACGCTCGGGACGCTGGTCGACGTCGTCCTGCATCTGCTGGCTGCCGCCGCCACAGGCCATCACCGGCTCGCGCCCCGCGTTGCGTTCGGCCGCGCGGGCCTTGCCCTGGGCACGCAACGCTTCGCGCCGTTCTGCGGCCTTCCGTGCCTTATCGGCAGACGCTTCCCAGTCGGCCATCTGGGCCGGCGCGATCTGGCGCGTCATGTCGAAGTCGAACTTGACCGACTTCGTCGATTGCGGACCCCAGTAGTTGTGTTTGCCGAGGTCGTAGAACGTGCGCTGGAAGCCGGCGCGCAGGAACGCCTTCAGGCACCCGAGCAGGTAGCGGCGGCGGAAGCCGGTGCCGCGCCAGGGGTAATGGAACAGCGCCTTCCGACTGTAGAACCGGCGGTAGTTCTTCATGACGCCGTCGAGCAGTTCGGCGCGCGTCATGGCTTTCGGCGCCATGATCGGGGTGACGAAATTGTACTTCGAGAAGTCGAAGACCTCGACCTTGTCGCGGATCTCCTGATAGAGCGGCGTGAACGGCCACGGCGTATACATGGCCCAGTTGGCGAGGTCAGGCTGCCACTCCCAGCAGAGCTGGAACGTCTCTTCGAGCGTCTCCGGCGTCTCGTTGTCGAGACCGACGATGAACTGGGCCTCGGTGAAGATGTCGGCCTCGCGGAGGAGGCGGATCGCCTCGCGATTGTCGGCGACGCGGGTCTCCTTGTTGAACTGGTCGAGCTTGAGCTGGGCGGCTGCCTCGGTGCCGAGCGAGACGTGGACGAGGCCAGCCTTGCGGTAGAATTTCAGCAGCTCCTTGTCGCGGATGATGTCGGTGACGCGGGTGTTGATGCCCCACTTGATCTTGTCGGGCAGGCCGCGCGCGATCAGCTCCTCGCAGAACTGGATGAACTTCTTGCGGTTGATGGTCGGCTCCTCGTCGGCGAGGATGAAGAAGCCGACGTCGTGGTCGCGGACCAGCGCCTCGATCTCGTCGACGACCTTCTTGGGGTCGCGGACCCGGTAGTCGCGCCAGAACTTCCATTGCGAGCAGAACGAGCAGGTGAACGGGCAGCCGCGCGCCATGTTCGGGATGGCGACACGCACGCCGAGGGGCACGTAGGTGTACTTGCTCCATTCGAGCAGCGACCAGTCTGGCGTGATCTTGTCGAGGTCCTTGACGGTCGGCGCGGCTCCGGTGGCGACGATCGTGTCGCCTTCGGTGTAGGCGAGGCCCTTGATCTTCTGCCGGTCGGCGGGCCATCGGCCTTCGGCGACGGTCTTCACGAGATCGGCGAAGATTTCCTCGCCCTCGCCGCGCACGATGACGTCGATCCAGGGCGCCTCGGAGAGAACCTGCTTGTACATGAAGGTCGCGTGGATGCCGCCGAGAACGCGTACGGCGCGCGGGCAAGTTTCCTTCGCGATCTCGAGGACGCGCTCGGCCATGTAGATCGAGGGCGTGATCGCCGTGCAGCCGATGATGTCGGGGTCGAGTTCGGCGAGGCGCTCGCGGAGCTGATCCTCGGTGAGGTGGTTCGTCATGGCGTCGACGAAGTGGATGTCGTCGAAGCCGGCAAGGCGCAGGTGGCCGGCAAGGTAGGCCACCCAGGCGGGCGGCCAGTTGCCGGCGATCTCGGCGCCGCCGGAGTGGTAGTTCGGATGAACGAAAACGACACGCATCGCTGGCCCTCCATGTGTCATAAAAAATTGACACAAAATTTGTCCCATCAATTTGACTCAGATCAGGCGATGTCGGGATTTGTCTCGCTCCACTCCGAGGCGGTGAGCGGGGTCGCGAGCGGCCGGGTTGTCGCCTATACTCGGCGCCTCCACGGCTTTGGAACGTCATGATCGACAAGCTCGAGCTTCTCTTGCATCTCGCGCGCGAGCGGCACTTCGGTAAGGCGGCGCAGGCCGCCGGGGTGTCGCAGCCGACGCTCTCGGCTGCCGTCAAGAGCCTCGAAGAGAAGCTCGGTGTGGTGATCGTCGAGCGGGGCTCGCGCTTCCGTGGCTTCACGCCCGAAGGCGAGCGCATTCTCGCCTGGGCGCGGCAGCTCAGCGCCGACCTCCGGGCCATGAAGGAGGAGCTGCAGGCGAGCCAGAGCGTGCTCGAGGGGGAGTTGCGGATCGGCGTCGTGCCGACGGCGCTGCCGGCGGTCACGGAGCTGACCATCCCCTTCCGTGAGAGCTTCGACGGGGTGCGGTTCCGCATCACGTCGCTGACGTCGAACCAGATCCTGCAGAAGCTCAAGGACCTGGAACTGGACGTCGGCATCTCCTACATCGATTCAGAGCCGGTCGGCCGCTTTCGCGGTCAACCGCTCTACGAAGAGCGGTACGCGCTGCTTGTGCCGGAAAAAGGCCCCTTCGAGGGGCGCGCTGCGGTGACCTGGGCCGAGGCCGGGCAACTGGCGCTGTGTCAGCTGACGCCGGACATGCAAAACCGGCGGCTCATCGACCGGCATCTCAGGGATGCCGGCTCGTCGACCAAATGCATGGTCGAATCGAATTCGATGCTGATCCTGCATGCCCACGTCCGCTCCGGCGGCTTCGCCAGCATCATGCCTGTCCGGCTCGCCGAGGAATTCATGCGGCCTGGGCAGCTGCGGGCCATCCCGCTGGTCGAGCCGGATGTGCGCCACACGATCGGGTTGATCCTGCCGGATCGCGATACGCAGACGCCGATCGTGGCCCGGTTCGCGAAGGCGGCGCAGAAGGCCTTTCCCGAGGGACGGAAGCTTGCGCGAAAGGCGGGCCTGCCGATCGATCAAAAAAGCTGATCGACGCACGAAATTTCTTTATTGAACTTGTCCCGGTATTCCGCAAAATGATCGAGATTCAAAGGAGTTGCGAATGCCGTTGCCGGAGACCGATCTCGACGCGCGTTTGCAGGCGATCCTCAGGGCGTTCGAGGGCGTCGAGGCGCCGCTGCTCGAAATCCTGCATGCCGTACAACTCGAATTCGGCCACGTTCCGGAAGGGGCGCAGCGCCAGATCGCGGAGGCCCTCAACCTCAGCCGGGCCGAAGTGCATGGCGTGGTGTCGTTCTACCACGACTTCCGGACCGAGGTGGGCGGCCGGCACGACCTGAAGATCTGCCGGGCGGAAGCCTGTCAGTCGATGGGCGGGGAAGCGCTGGCGCGGCAAGCCCGCGAGGCGCTCGGCATCGACTTCGGGGAGACGGCTGCCGACGGCTCCGTCAGCCTCGGCAGTGTCTATTGCCTCGGGCTTTGCGCCTGTGCTCCGGCCGCCATGCTCGATGGAACGCCCGTCGGGCGGCTCGATGGGCCGCAGCTCGAAGCGCTGATTTCGGAGACCCGGCGATGACGGTCACGATCTTCGTCCCGGATGATTCGGGCGCACTTGCCGTTGGGGCCGAGGCGGTCTGCGACGCGATCCGGCGCGAAAGCGCGACGCGGGGCGCCGATGTGCGGCTCGTCAGGAACGGCTCGCGCGGGCTCTATTGGCTCGAGCCGATGGTCGAGGTGGAGATCGACGGCCGACGTTTCGCGTATGGCCCTGTGACGCCGGCCGATGTCGCCGGCCTCTTCGATGCCGGATTTCCTGATGCCGGATCGCATCCGCTCAGCCTCGGTCCGACCGAGGACATCCCGTTCCTCGAGCGCCAGACGCGGCTGACCTTCGCCCGCTGCGGCGTCATCGATCCGCTCTCGGTCGCCGACTACGAGCGGCACGGCGGACTTGCCGGATTGCGCGCGGCGGCGGCCATGAACGCAAGCGAGATCGTCGAGACGGTGACGGCTTCGGGGCTCCGTGGCCGTGGTGGCGCAGGCTTTCCCACCGGCATCAAATGGAAGACCGTGCTGGAGGCAAAGGGCGCCCGAAAGGTCATCGTCTGCAATGCCGACGAAGGCGACAGCGGGACGTTCGCCGACCGGATGATCATGGAGGGCGATCCCCTCGTGCTGATCGAGGGAATGGCGATTGCTGCACTCGCGACCGGCGCGGATCAGGGCTTCATCTACATCCGCTCGGAGTACCCGCACGCGATCGCGAAAATCCGGCGGGCGCTCGTCGCTGCGCGTCAGTCGCGCATGATCGGCCCGTCGATCCTGGAGAGCGGACACGGGTTCGACATCGAGGTCCGGGTCGGGGCCGGTGCCTACGTCTGCGGCGAGGAAACGTCGCTCCTGAACAGCCTCGAAGGGAAGCGCGGCGTCGTTCGCGCCAAGCCGCCACTGCCGGCGCACCACGGCTTCCTCGGGCGGCCGACGGTGGTCAACAATGTGATCTCGCTCGCCTCGGTGCCGGTGATTCTTGCGAAGGGGGCCGATCACTATCGCGACTTCGGGATGGGGCGGTCGCGCGGCACGATCCCGATACAACTCGCCGGCAACGTGCGGCGCGGCGGTCTCTTCGAGGCGGCGTTCGGAATGACGCTCGGGGAGATCGTCGACGACATCGGCGGCGGTACAGCCAGCGGGCGGCCGGTCAAGGCGGTGCAGGTCGGTGGGCCGCTCGGCGCCTATTTCCCGCGCTCGCTCTTCGATACGCCATTCGACTACGAGGCGTTCGCGGCCCGTGACGGGCTCATCGGGCACGCCGGGATCGTCGTCTTCGATGATACCGCCGACATGCTGGCCCAGGCGCGCTTCGCGTTCGAGTTCTGCGCCATCGAGAGCTGCGGCAAGTGTACGCCCTGCCGGATCGGCGCGGTGCGTGGCGCGGAGACAATGGACAAGATCCGTCGCGGGGAGGACGTCGAAGCCAACACGGCGCTCGTCGCGGATCTTTGCAACACGATGAAGTTCGGTTCGCTCTGTGCGCTCGGCGGCTTCACGCCGTACCCGGTGATGAGCGCGCTGCGGCATTTTCCCAACGATATCGGCCGTAAACCGGCCGCAGAGGCAGCGGAGTAGCAGCGCCATGGGTCTCGTCCACGAAATTGATTTCGGCACGCCGGCATCCCGCTCCGAAGCGCCGGTCACGCTCACCGTTGACGGCTTCACGGTTACTGTTCCTGAAGGAACGTCGGTGATGCGGGCCGCGATGGAAGCGGGCATCCAGGTGCCCAAGCTCTGTGCGACCGACATGGTCGACGCGTTTGGCTCATGCCGCCTTTGTCTCGTCGAGATCGAGGGGCGGGCCGGTACGCCGGCCTCCTGCACGACGCCGGTGGCGCCGGGGATGGTGGTCAAGACGCAGACGTCGCGGCTGAAGGACATCCGGCGCGGGGTGATGGAGCTCTACATCTCCGATCATCCGCTCGATTGCCTCACCTGCGCCGCCAACGGCGATTGCGAACTGCAGGACATGGCGGGTGCCGTCGGACTGCGTGACGTGCGGTACGGCTACGAGGGCGAGAACCACGTCAAGGCCCGGAGTTCGGATGGCGCGCTCAACGCGAGCTGGATGCCGAAGGACGAGAGCAATCCCTATTTCACCTACGATCCCTCGAAATGCATCGTCTGCTCGCGCTGCGTCCGGGCGTGCGAGGAGGTGCAGGGCACGTTCGCGCTCACCATCGAGGGCCGCGGTTTCGACAGCCGCGTGTCGCCCGGCATGCACGAGAGTTTTCTCTCGTCGGAATGCGTCTCGTGCGGCGCCTGCGTGCAGGCGTGCCCGACCGCGACGCTGCAGGAGAAGTCGGTCATCGCGATCGGACAGCCGGAGCATTCGGTCGTCACGACGTGCGCCTATTGCGGCGTCGGCTGCTCGTTCAAGGCCGAAATGCGCGGCGAAGAACTCGTGCGGATGGTCCCCTTCAAGGACGGCGGGGCCAATCGCGGGCACTCCTGCGTCAAGGGCCGCTTCGCGTGGGGCTATGCGAACCATCAGGACCGCATCCTCAATCCGATGGTCCGCGACAGCATCGACGAGCCGTGGCGGGTGGTGAGCTGGGATGAGGCCATGACGTTCGCGGCCGGCAAGCTGCGCGGCATCCAGGCCCGTCATGGTGTGGAGGCGATCGGCGTGATTACGTCGTCGCGCTGCACCAACGAGGAGACGTTCCTCGTCCAGAAGCTCGCGCGCGCCGTGTTCGGCAACAACAACACCGACACCTGTGCCCGCGTCTGCCACTCGCCGACCGGCTACGGGCTTGGCCAGACGTTCGGCACCTCGGCGGGCACGCAGAATTTCGACAGCGTCGAGCAGTCGGACGTCGTGCTCGTCATCGGCGCCAATCCGACCGACGGCCATCCGGTGTTCGCCTCGCGCCTCAAGAAGCGGCTGCGGCAGGGCGCCAAACTGATCGTCGTCGATCCGCGGCGGATCGATCTCGTCCGATCGCCCCACATCGAGGCGGCGCATCACCTGCAACTCCGGCCGGGCACGAACGTCGCCGTCGTGACCGCGCTCGCGCACGTCATCGTGACCGAGAAGCTTTACGATGAGACGTTCATTCGCGAGCGGTGCGACTGGGACGAGTTCAGCGAGTACGCCGAGTTCGTATCCGACCCGAGCATGGGGCCGGAAGCCGTCGAGGCGCTGACTGGGGTGCCGGCCGACGAGATGCGGCGTGCGGCGCGGCTCTTTGCGACGGGCGGCAACGGCGCCATCTACTACGGCCTTGGCGTGACCGAGCACAGCCAGGGATCGACGACCGTCATCGGGATCGCGAACCTCGCCATGCTGACCGGTAACATCGGGCGGCCGGGTGTCGGCGTGAACCCGTTGCGTGGGCAGAACAACGTGCAGGGCTCGTGCGACATGGGTTCGTTCCCGCACGAACTGCCGGGATACCGGCACGTCAAGAACGCCGATGTCCGGGCCGTGTTCCAGAAGGCCTGGGGTGTCGAGATCTCCGACGAGCCCGGCCTGCGCATTCCCAACATGCTCGACGCCGCCATCGACGGCAGCTTCAAGGGCATCTACATCCAGGGCGAGGACATTCTGCAGTCCGATCCCGACACCAAGCATGTGTCGGCGGGGCTCCGGGCGATGGAGTGCGTCATCGTCCACGACCTCTTCCTCAATGAAACCGCCAACTACGCGCACGTGTTCCTGCCGGGCAGCACGTTCCTCGAGAAGGACGGCACCTTCACCAACGCCGAGCGACGGATCAATCGGGTACGCCGGGTGATGTCGCCGAAGAACGGCTATGCCGACTGGGAGGTGACGCAGCTGCTCGCCAACGCCATGGGGGCGACCTGGAGCTATACGCATCCGAGCGAGATCATGGCCGAGATCGCGGCGACGACGCCGGGCTTCGCGCATGTCAGCTACGAGATGCTCGACGAGCGCGGATCGGTGCAATGGCCGTGCAACGACGCGGCACCGGAAGGCTCACCGATCATGCACGTCGAAGGGTTCGTGCGCGGCAAGGGACGGTTCATCAACACCGAGTACATCCCGACCGACGAGCGGACGGGACCGCGCTTCCCGCTGCTGCTGACGACGGGCCGCATCCTCTCGCAGTACAACGTCGGCGCCCAGACGCGGCGTACAGCCAACGTCGTCTGGCACCAGGAGGACGTGCTCGAGATCCATCCGCACGACGCGGAGGTTCGCGGCATCAAGGACGGCGACTGGGTGAAGCTCGCGAGTCGCGCCGGTGACACCGCGCTTCGGGCGCAGATCACGGACCGTGTGGCGCCCGGCGTCGTCTACACGACGTTCCATCACCCCACGACGCAGGCCAACGTCATCACGACGGACTACTCCGACTGGGCCACCAACTGTCCCGAGTACAAGGTGACGGCGGTGCAGGTCACGCCGTCGAACGGGCCGACCGAGTGGCAGGAGGAGTACGCGGCGCAGGCCGAGCGTGCGCGCCGGATCGAAGCGGCGGAATAGGCGACCGGCATGGACACGAGCGCGCGGCATCCGCGAACACTCTGGCGCCAAGGCGAAGGCGTTGATGGAGTTCGTGTGCTCGCGGAGGAGACGCCGGTAGCGATCAGCTTCAACGGCTCGACGCATGCCGTCCTGATGGCCACCCCGGCCGATCTCGAGGACCTCGCCGTAGGGTTCTCGGTGACGGAGGGCATCGTTCGTGACGTCGACGCCATCGAGGCGATCGACGTGGTGGCCTTCGATCTCGGCCTCGATGTGCAGGTGCGGGTGCGGGAGGATGTGGCGCAGCGCCTGGCGGAGCGCCGCCGGAGCATGGCCGGGCCCGTAGGATGCGGGCTTTGCGGGCTCGAGAGCCTCGAGGCGGCGGCGCGACAACTCGCGCCGGTCACGAGCCGTCTCAGGTTCTCCGAGGCGTGTGTGCATGGAGCGGCGCGATCGCTGGAGACGTTCCAGACCCTCAATCGCATGACGTCATCCGTGCATGCGGCCGGCTTCTTTCGCCCCGGCGAGGGCGTCAGTCTGGCGCGCGAGGACGTCGGACGGCACAACGCGGTCGACAAGCTGCTCGGTGCCTTGTTCCGGCGTGGCCTGTCGGGCGCCGACGGCGGGATCGTCGTCACGAGCCGCGTTTCGGTGGAACTGATCCAGAAAGCCGCCGTCTCGGGCGCCGGGCTCTTCGCGGCCATCTCGGCCCCCACGGCCCTTGCCGTGCGCACGGCCGTCGAGACCGGCATTACGCTCGTCGCCGTCGTGCGCGAGACGAGTTTCGAGTGCTTCACGCATCCCGACCGCATCCAGCCGAAATTGATCGCCCATGTCGCCTGAGAAACTCGTCTACATGGCCAACCAGATCGCCCGGTCGTTGCGGTCGCGCCCGCGGGGCGAAGCCGTGGCCGCCACCGCCGAGCATATCTCGAATTTCTGGGAGCCGCGGATGCGCACCGAGTTGTTCCGTCTGATGGACGAGAACGGCGAGCAGTTCGACGCGATCGTGCGCGATGCGCGGCCTTCGATCCGCCCGGTGCGCGCGGCATCAGGCTGAGCGACCGGAGCAGGGAGACACGGCCGAACGCCGACTTTTCCGCTCCCCCAGGCTGTACTCGGTGCCAGGCAGTACGCGAGGCTTTTCGCTTGCCATTAGGTTCGGACCGGAGCCGGTGCCCCGCAGCGCGAATCACTGGCCGGGCGCGAGCAGCAGCTGCAATCTCGAAAACGTGCGAGATTCAGGCAGCTAGAGCAAGTACCTGATATCGCGTTGAAAAAATGGTCGGAGCGAGAGGATTTGAACCTCCGACCCCCAGTCCCCCAGACTGGTGCGCTAACCAGGCTGCGCTACGCTCCGGATTTTGTGCTCGGACACCAGCCAAAAGACGATCGGGCCGGGCGTCGGGCGTCTGCGACGACAAGCGTGCCGCGGACGTCGGCTGCGGGGGTACAGCTCAGAGGCCATGTAGCAGATCGGCGGCGGCGGCGCCAGACCTTGTTGACACGCCGCCCAGGGTTGTGCGCCGCGGGGGGGCAAGTTTTCGGCCTCGCGCTCTTGCAATCCGGATCGCGACAGGCTTTAAATGGGGCGATCGAGAGCGGGGCGCATGCGCCTCCCTGACGAGTGCCCGGTGGCTACGGGGCGCTCCGGCCAACCGGAAGACGATGCGCACGACGACTGACAGCTCCGCGTTGACGACGACTGCAATTTGCAGCCGCAACGCGTTGCGTGCGCCGCTCCTCACCCTCCTCCTTACGTGCCCCTGAGCCTTCGAGGCTGAGGACCGACGGTCCGCAGCGGCGCTCAGGGGATCAACGACGCAGCAGCAGCGATCAAGCGCCGGCTGGGCCCCAAGGGCTGGCTGGAACGAGGACACACAATGAGCACGTCAGGCAAGCACGACACCGCCAGCATGGTGGCCGCGAACGCAGGCAAGGACCCCAAGGACCGCGTTCTGATTTTCGATACGACGCTGCGCGACGGCGAGCAGTCGCCGGGCGCGGCCATGACGATGGAGGACAAGCTCCGCGTGGCCGAACTCCTCGACGAGATGGGCGTCGACATCATCGAGGCAGGGTTCCCGATTTCCTCGAACGGTGATTTCGAGGCGGTTTCCGAGATTGCCAAACTCGTGAAGAACGCGGTCGTCTGCGGTCTCTCGCGCTCCAGCTTCGCCGACATCGACCGGGCCGGCGAGGCGGTGCGCCATGCCGTGAAGCCGCGCATCCATACGTTCATCTCGACGAGCCCCGTCCATCGCAAGTGGAAGCTGCAGATGGACGCCGACCAGGTCGTGGCGGCCGTCGGCGCGAGTGTGGCGCGGGCGCGGAGCTACACGGACAACGTCGAGTGGAGCGCGGAGGATGCGACGCGGACGGAGCGCGACGTACTGCTCCGGTGCTGCGAGATCGCGATCAAGCAGGGCGCGACGACGATCAACATTCCCGACACGGTCGGGTACTCGGTGCCGGAAGAATACTACGAGCTGATCAAGATGCTGCGCGAGACGGTGCCGGGTGGCGACAAGGTCGTGTGGTCGACGCATTGCCACAACGATCTCGGCATGGCCGTCGCCAACTCGCTCGCCGGCGTGCGGGCGGGCGCGCGGCAGATCGAATGCACGATCAACGGTCTCGGCGAGCGGGCCGGCAATGCCGCGCTCGAGGAAGTCGTGATGGCGATGAAGGTGCGCGGCGACATTCTGCCCTACTGGACGGAAGTCGATTCGACGAAGTTCACGCGCGCCTCGAAGCTGGTGGCGGCCGTATCGGCATTCCCGGTGCAATACAACAAGGCGGTCGTCGGGCGGAATGCGTTCGCGCACGAGAGTGGCATCCATCAGGACGGAATGCTGAAGAACGTCGAGACGTACGAAATCATGAAGCCGGAGACCGTTGGGCTCTCGAAGTCGACGCTGTCGCTGGGCAAGCTCTCGGGTCGGGCCGCGTTCAAGGACAAGCTGAAGCAGCTCGGCTACGAACTGGGTGACAACGCCTTCCAGGATGCTTTCCGGCGCTTCAAGGATCTGGCGGACAAGAAGAAGCTGGTGTTCGACGAGGATATCGAGGCGCTGGTCGATCAGGAGGTCGCGACGCAATACGACCGGATCAAGCTGGTCGGGCTGTCGGTCTCGGCGGGCACCGGTGCGCCGCCCAAGGCCTCGGTGACGCTCGAGGTCGACGGCGTGCAGACCTCGAAGGACGCGAGCGGAGACGGGCCGGTCGATTCGATCTTCAAGGCGATCAAGGCGATCGTTCCGCACGAGGCGCGGCTGCCGCTCTACCAGGTCATGGCCGTGACCGAGGGCACGGACGCCCAGGCCGAGGTGATGGTGCGCCTCGAGGAGAACGGCAAGGAAGTGACGGGCCGCGGCGCCGATACGGACACCATGGTCGCCTCGGCGCGGGCCTACGTGACGGCGCTCAACAAGCTCCTCATGAAGCGCCAGCGCGGACCCAACGCCCAGGCCATGGCGTCCTGAAATCGTGCTGCGAGGGGCTTGCCGCCCCTCGCGGTGCCGACGTTGCCGTGTTCCGGGTCGGGCGGAGGTCATGAGCGGTATCGACATCGCGCTCCGGCTGCTCGGGGCGTTCTACATCGTGGCGGGCCTGCTGGTGGTCCGGGCCTTCGCCATGTCGCGTCTGCTCGACCATGCGATCGAGCGCCTGACCGGGGAGCGGGACGGACGGGCGGCAGCCATACGTGCGGCGTGGAACGTCGCCACGGCGGTGTTCACGTTCGCCGGCGGCATGGCGCTCCTGCTGCTCTGGGAGGGGGCGGCGGTCCTGTTCGCTGCCTCGCTGGCGTGGCAGGCGCTCTACATCGGATGGGTTGCACCTCGCCTTCTCGATCCGGCCGATCCGCCAGACCCCGAGGGACGCCAGCAGTCGATCAACGCGGCGGCGATCTATTCGGCGGCGACCGGCTGGGTGCTCTGGGCCTGGTGGCACGGGCGACTCCGCTTGTTCGCCGACCTGTCGGTCGTGGAGGCGTTCGTCGGCGTGGCATCGGTCGCCGGCCTGACCGGATATGCGGTGTGGGTCGGGTTGCGGCCGGCGTCCGGCGACGACTGAGCGACGTTGTCTCATCGTCCGACGCGGGATGGCTTGGCGCCGCACCATTTCGTGCAGCAGGGCGGGACATGACGGCCAAGATTTTTCTCAACTATCGGCGGACCGACGCTGACGCTTGGGCCGATCGGGTGTTCGAGCGCCTCGTCCGGCAATTCCCGCGCGAGAACGTGTTCATGGACATCGATGGGAACATTCCCTTCGGCTTTCCGTGGGCCAAGTGGCTCGATGATCAGGTGGCCGCCTGCGACCTGATGCTGGTTCTGATCGGGCGCACCTGGGTTGCGGAGTTCCAGGCGCGCTCGGACCCGGACGAGCGCGATTTCGTGCGTGTCGAGATCGAGAGTGCACTGGCGCGGCGCATTCCGGTCGTGCCGGTGTTTCTGGGCGACGCGCCGGTCCCGAAGAGTGCCGATCTCCCCCCGAGCGTCCGCCCGCTACTCTCGCTGCAGGCGGCACGCCTGCAGCGGCTGAGTTTCGATAGCGATGCCGAAACACTGGTTTCGGGCGTGGCGCGCTCGATCGCGCTGGCGCGGGGCGAGGTGGTGGCCAAGCCGGCGGTTCAGCGACGGCCGCCGACTGTGTCACCGCCGTCGCTCCGGCTGCCGGCTGTGAGCGCGTCGGTACAGCCGCAGGCCGAGGCGCGGCGCGGCAAGTTCCGTGCGATGGTCGGGCTGCCGGGCGCGGAGGCCGAGCGCTGGCTCGCCCCCGGCGATACCGTCCGCGATGCGGACTTCGCGCCGGAGATGGTGCTGGTGCCCCCGGGTAAATTCTGGATGGGCTCGAAGGATGGTCAGGGTCGCGACAACGAGCGGCCGCAGCATGAGGTGATGATCGCATACCCGCTGCTGGTCGGGAAGTACCCGGTGACCTTCGATGAGTGGGACGCCTACGTCGCCAAGGCCGCCGGCTCCAAGCCGCACAATCCGGACGATCAAGGCTGGGGGCGCGGGCGCCGGCCCGTGATCAACGTTTCCTGGCACGACGCCAAGGCCTATGCAGATTGGCTCTCCAAGGTGACGGGCAAGACCTACCGGCTTCTGACCGAGGCGGAGTGGGAGTACTGTTGTCGCGCCGGAACGGAGACGGCCTTCTCGTTCGGGGAGATGATCTCGACGGATCAGGCGAACTACAATGGCAACTACACCTACGGATCGGGCAACAAGGGGAAATACCGGAAGCGCACAACCGAGGTGGGCTCCTTCCCGGCCAATCCCTTTGGCCTGCACGATATGCACGGCAACGTCTTGGAATGGTGCGAGGATGCGTGGTTCGAGAGCTACGTCGGCGCTCCATCGGACGGCTCGGCACGAACGAATGTGGATGCATCCGTTTCCCGCGTTCTTCGCGGCGGTTCCTGGTTCGACGTTCCGCAGTACCTCCGTTCGGCGAACCGCGACAGGGGCCGGCCGGGCAACCGCATCATCGACCACGGCTTCCGTTTGGCGAGGACGTTACCTCCTTGATCTTTACCTTTTTACGTCCAGCGCGTGGATGTAGCCCCGGGGGCACTTTTGGTCATCGCGGGTCCAGGGCCTATGGCCCTGGTCGGGGAGCGTGAGGGGCCGAAGGCCCTTCACATGTCGCCCGAAGGGCGAATGAAGCCTCACCTCGCTCGGACTCTCAACCTGTGCTAGTTTCCTCTCATGACCGCCGTCACCCGAAACCGCCCCGCGACCTACGCCGATCTGGAGGCGCTGCCGGCCCATATGGTCGGCCAGATCCTTTACGGCGCGCTCCACGCCCATCCCCGGCCCGCGCCGCGCCACGCCTTTGCGTTCACGCGGCTGGTCTCCGAAATTGGCGGCCCGTTCGATCGCGGCCGCGGCGGTCCTGGCGGCTGGCTCTTTCTGGCCGAGCCGGAGTTGCACCTCGGCCCACACGTCGTCGTGCCGGACATCGCCGGCTGGCGTCGCGAGCGCTTGCCCCGGCTCCCTGATACGGCCTTCATCGAGACGGCGCCGGATTGGGTGTGCGAGGTGCTGTCGCCGTCCACGGCCCGCATCGACCGGACGGACAAGCTTGCCATCTACGCCGCGTTCGGCGTCGGCCATGCTTGGTACGTGGACCCCATCGCGCGCACGCTGGAAGTGTTCGAGCTGACGGGCGGCAAGTGGCTGCTCGCCGCCACCTTCAAGGATGCCGATCCCGTGACGGCGCCGCCATTCTCGGAGCACACCTTCGCTCTCGACGTGCTGTGGCCGGACGAGGCGGCGTGAAAGATCGCACGTACGCCCCGCGACACGTGGGCGGATAATGTGCTAAGCGCAGGTCGATAGGCCGACCAAGGGAGTGTCGGGCGCACTATGGCGCGAGTTTTCTCCGACGACATCGCGATCGATCTCGGGACGGCAAACACCCTCGTGCATGTGCTAGGACGGGGGATCGTGATCGACGAGCCATCGGTGGTCGCGATCCAGAACCGGGGCGGCGTGCGAGAGATGCTGGCGGTCGGCCAGCGGGCTCGCGACATGGTGGGCAAGACGCCCGAGGCGACCGAACTCCTGCGCCCGATGCGGGATGGGGTCATTGCCGATTTCGTGGCGACGGAGGAGATGCTCCGGCAGTTCATCCGGCGGGCGAAGTCGATGCTGGGGTTCAGGCGGCCCCGCATCCTGATCTGCGTACCGGCGGGGGCGACTCCCGTCGAGCGGCGAGCGGTCTACGAAACCGCTGTTTCGGCCGGCGCCCGGCGGGTATTCTTGATCGAGGAGCCGGTGGCGGCCGCGATCGGGGCCGGGCTCTCCATCGACGACCCGGTGGCGCACATGGTCGTGGACATCGGCGGCGGGACGACGGATATCGCCGTGCTCGCCATGGGGGACGTTGTGCAGGCACGCTCGTTCCGGTGTGCGGGCAACGCCATGGACGACGCGATCTCGCGCTATATCCGGCAGGAGCATGGGCTGATCGTCGGCCCGGCGAACGCCGAGCGGATCAAGGTCCAGGCCGGAACCGCCATGCGGTCAGCCGGCGCGCGGACGGCTGAAATCCGGATCAGGGGGCGGGACCGGCGCACGGGATCGCCGAAATCCGTCGTGCTCGCGCCCGCCGATATCGCGGCGGCGCTCGAGACGTCGATCGCCGACATCGCGGACTTCATCCGACGTGCCATCGACGACCTGCCCGGGGACATCCGGGAAGACGTGGAGGTGCGGGGCATCTCGCTGTCCGGCGGCGGAGCCATGCTGCACGGGCTCGACCGAGAAATGGAACGGCGCGTCGGGCTGGCGTTCCGGGTGCCAGCGTCGCCGATGCACTGCGTGATCGAAGGGACCGCGCGCATCCTCGAGACGCTGGGGCAGCGCCGGCATCTGCTGCTCGAGGCGTAGCGGACCAGTGCGCATGCAAAGTTGCGCCATGTAGGGGATGCAACTTGTCCTGGCCGGGAATTCGTGCCATATGCTTCCGCTTCCGAGAACAGGCTCGCGTACGAACACCCCGCCCGGTCCGCGCGTGCGTCGACCGCGAGGCGAGGGTTCCCGGGGGCCAAGGGCCGGCGCCGTTGCGGTTCGGTGAAGCAGGCTGCACCGCCGAGACCCGGCAACGATCGCCGCCAACAGAGACGAGGTTTCATATGGCTCGCGTTACCGTCGAGGATTGTGTCGACAAGGTCTCCAACCGGTTCGAGCTTGTGCTGCTGGCGGCTCATCGGGCCCGCGCCATCGCCAACGGCTCGGCGCTGACAGTGGAGCCGGAGAACGACAAGAATCCGGTGCTCGCGCTCCGCGAAGTGGCCGACCAGACCGTCTCCCCCGACGATCTCCGGGAAAGCCTCATTCATTCGATCCAGAAGAACGTCGAAGTGGACGAGCCGGAAGCCGGCTCCGCGCCTCTGCTGACGACGGATCGCCGGCCGACCCTCGGCCGCGACGACCAGAGTTCCGACATGATCGTCGACCAGATCACCATGACGGAAGAGCAGCTGCTGCGCGGGATGGAAAGCCTGACGCCGTCGGAGCCGTCATCGAATGGATCGGGTGGCGGTGGTGGCGGCGGCGGCGGAAGCCGGGGGCGGTAAGGGGCGGCTCCGGGCGGGAGCGAGGCGCGGGGACGGCTCCTCGCCTTTCCTGCCGGAAGGGCAGGGGATGCCGCTCAGATGATGCGCCAATACGAACTCGTCGAGCGAGTTCTGAGCTATGATCCTTCGGCGGACGAGGCGCTGATCAATCGCGCCTACGTCTATGCGATGCGCGCGCACGGCAATCAGCGGCGGGCTTCGGGCGACCTCTACTTCTCGCATCCGCTCGAGGTGGCGGGCATCCTCACGGACATGAAGCTCGACGACGCGACGATCGCGACGGCGCTGCTCCACGACGTCATCGAGGACACGGAAACCACCAAGGCCGAGATCGACCAGCTGTTCGGGCAGGAGATCGGCGCACTCGTCGACGGCCTGACGAAGATCAAGCGGCTCGATCTGGTATCGCGCAAAGCCGAGCAGGCCGAGAATTTCCGCAAGCTGCTGATCGCCATCTCGAGCGACATCCGGGTGCTTCTCGTCAAGCTCGCGGACCGGCTGCACAACATGCGGACGCTCGAGCACAAGAAGCCGGAAAGCCGGAAGCGGAACAGCGAAGAAACGCTCGAGATCTATGCGCCGCTCGCCGGCCGCATGGGCATGCAGGCCATCCGCGAGGAGCTGGAGGATCTGGCGTTCCGCTGGCTGCACCCGGAGGCCTATCGGGCGGTCACGGATCGGCTCGCGGCGCTCAGGGCGCGCAACAAAGGGCTCGTGGCCGAGATCTCGAAGAGCCTGACGGCGAAGCTCGCGGAAGCGGGTGTCGAGGCTGAAGTCTCGGGGCGCGAGAAGAAAGCCTACTCGATCTGGCGGAAGATGGAGAACCGGCAGATCTCGCTGGAGCAATTGTCCGACATCTACGGGTTCCGGCTGATCGTGGCCGAGACGGGCGACTGCTATGGGCTCCTCGGTATCGCGCACACGACGTGGCGCGCCGTTCCGGGGCGGTTCAAGGACTACATCTCGACGCCGAAGCAGAACGGATACCAGTCGATCCACACGACGGTCGTGGGACCGAGGCATCAACGGGTCGAGCTGCAGATCCGAACGCGCGAAATGCACAGCATTGCCGAACTCGGCGTCGCGGCACATGCGCTCTACAAGGACGGTGTCAGCGATGCGGGCGCCGATGCCGCCAGGCCCGAAGCCGTGCCGGCGAAGGGGCTGGCGCTGGTGCATCAGTCGTCGCCGTATCTCTGGTTGCGCCATCTCGTCGGGACGCTGCTGCAGGGCGACAACCCGGAAGAATTCCTCGAGCATACGAAGCTCGAGCTGTTCCACGACCAGGTGTTCTGCTTCACGCCGAAGGGCCGGCTCATTGCGTTGCCGCGCGGTGCGACGCCGATCGATTTCGCCTACGCGGTCCACACCGATGTCGGCAACCGGTGCGTCGGGTCGCATATCAACGGCCGGCAAATGCCGCTGACGACGCAACTGCGCAACGGCGACGAAGTGCAGATCATCACCTCGGAGGGGCAGGTGCCGCCGGCTGCGTGGGAGCGGGTCGCGGTCACCGGCAAGGCGCGATCCTCGATCCGGCGGGCGGCACGGGATGCGCTCAGGCGGCAGTATGCGGAACTCGGCCGGAGGCTGCTCGTTTCGGCGCTGGCCAAGCTCGGTCAGGACTACAGCGACGATCGGCTGCGCAAGGCGCTGTCGCGGCTCGCCCAAAAGAGTATCGAGGATGCGCTTGCGGCCATCGGGCGAAGCGAGTTGTCGCTGGCCGATGCGGTGCGCGCCATCGCGCCGGACCTCGGCGCGGATCCAGCGCGCACAGGAGCACCGGCACGCCGTCCCGGCGATCAGGCCGCGAGCGAAGAGGGCTGGTTCAATCTCGGGAAGGTCATGGGGCTGAAGTTCCGCTGGCCAGGGCAGGAGGCTGCCGAGACGCCCGATGGCACGGAGCCTGCTGGTGCGGCGAGCAACAGCGACGCGACCGCCGTCAGGACTGCGCCACGGGTGGAAGCGACATTACCGATCCGCGGGGTGCGCAACGATGTGCCCGTCACGTTCGAGGAAGGCGGAGCGGTCCCCGGTGACCGGATCGTCGGTGTCCTCGTGCCTGGCCAAGGTGTGCGCGTCTTCCAGATCCACTCGCCGCGGCTCAAGGATTTCGAGCATGAGCGGTGGATCGACGTGGCGTGGGACGTCGACAGCGAACGGAGCGATCGGTTTCCGGCAAAGATCGTGGTCACGGCCCTCAACGAGCCCGGGACGCTCGCCCAGATCGCCCAGGTGATCGGCGAGGACGACGGCAACATCGATAATCTGAGGATGATCCGGCGCGGCAGCGACTTCACCGAGATGCTGATCGAGGTGGAAGTGTGGAATCTCGGCCACCTCAACCGGATAATCAACGGCCTGAAGGCGAAGACGGTCGTCAGTCAGGTCGAACGGAGTTTTGATTAAGGCATTATTGAGGTATGGGCTGTTCAGTGACGCTTGGGGTGCGTGCGTCGAGGGGACTATCCACACATGTTGTTCAGCCGCCGGGAGGCCGAGCCATTTGGCGTTCGGCTGCGCGTGGCCTTGTGGCCCAGGCGTAGCTGGAGCCGCTCGATCCGGTACATGGTGCATCGCTTCGTGCGGCTGCGCGATAATCCCCATGCGCTGGCCCTCGGCCTCGCCATCGGTGTGTTCGTCACGTTCCAGCCCATTCTCGGCTTCCAGATGCTGCTCTCGGGCGCTCTCGCCTGGATGCTCGGGGCCAGCGTTGCCGCGGCCCTGATCGGAACGTTCGTCGGGTGCCCGCTGACGTGGCCGCTGATGTGGCTCGCCAGCTATCATCTGGGTGCGGTCCTGCTCGGATACCCCCAAGCCGTCACGGTGGGCGACCTGTGGGTCGCGCTGTCAGGCCTCGGGGCCGTCGCCGATACGGCGGACGCGGTCGGCGACGCGGCGGCCGATCTGGCGCGGCAGGTGTTCTATCCGCTTGCCATGGGGGCATTGCCGCTCGGACTGCTGGCGGCGGCGGCGATGTACTTTATAGTGCGCCGAGGATTGGAACTCAGGCGTCGCCCGGTGTTGCCCTCCGCTGTCTGATGGCGGTGGCAGCAGGGGCTTGCGCATCAGGAGCAGGCCGATGACGGCGCGCAAGTTGCGACTAGGGGTCAACATCGACCATGCCGCGACGGTCCGGAACGCGCGGGGTGGACACCATCCCGACCCGGTGCGGACCGCGCAACTCGCCATCGCGGCCGGCGCAGACGGCATCACCGCGCATCTGCGCGAGGACCGGCGGCACATCCGGGACGACGACATCCGGCGGCTGAAGCGCGAACTGACGCGGCCGCTCAATTTCGAGATGGCGGCGACGCGCGAGATGGAGGCCATCGCGCTCGAGGTGGTGCCACATGCGTGCTGCCTCGTTCCCGAAAAGCGGGAGGAGCGGACGACCGAAGGCGGGCTCGACGTCGTGCGGGGGGCTCAGGATCTGACCGGGCTCACGCGCCGGCTCAAGGGGGCCGGCATCCGGGTGTCGCTCTTCATCGAACCCGATCCGGCCGCCATCGACGCGTCGGTCCGCATCGGCGCCGACATCGTGGAGCTGCATACCGGACGCTACTGCGAACTGGCGCTCGAGAACGATCATGCGGGCGTTGCCCGGGAGGTGGCGCGGATCGCGGCTGCGGCAAGCCTCGCCCACCAGAAGGGTCTCGAAGTGCATGCCGGACACGGTCTGACGTTCGCGACGGTCAGCGCGGTCGCACGCATGCCGGAGATGGTCGAACTCAACATCGGGCACTTCCTGATCGGCGAGGCGATCTTCTCGGGCCTCGACGGTGCCGTGCGTGAGATGCGCCGACTCATGGACGAGGCGCGGAGCGACGCGGGCGTAGGCGGAGGCTCGGCGTGATCCTCGGCATCGGCAACGACGTCATCGACATCCGCCGGATCGAGGAGACGCTCGCGCGCTTCGGCGACCGCTTCGTCGCGCGCGTGTTCACGGAGACCGAACGGCGGAAGTCCGACCGGCGACGCAACCGTGCGGCCTCCTATGCCAAGCGGTTCGCGGCCAAGGAGGCGTGCTCCAAGGCGCTGGGCACGGGGCTCAGGAACGGCGTCTTCTGGCGCGACATGGGGGTCGTCAATCTTCCGTCGGGGCGGCCGACGCTCGTCCTGACCGGGGGGGCCGCAAAAGTCCTCGCCGAGCTGACGCCGCCCGGGCACGTCGCCCGCATCGATCTCACGATCACCGACGACTTCCCGACCGCCCAGGCCATCGTCATCATCTCGGCGCTGCCGACGAAGGCGGATCCGCGATAGGGCCTCGTCCTCGCCTGCCGAGGAGCCGGCAATTGCACGGGCGGATGAAACATTCTAAACAGCCAAGTGATACGGGACCCGGCCGTCGGGGGGCGGCCCGCCAGCATCGGAACGCTGCATGAAATCGAATTCCGGCTCGGACAAGGGGAAGCTGGCGAAGCAAGAGGGATGGGGGGAGGTCGGAAAGATCTTCCTGCATGCCTTGATCATCGCGTTCTTCGTGCGCGTGTTCTTCTATCAGCCGTTCAACATTCCCTCGGGCTCGATGCAGTCGACGCTGCTGATCGGCGACTATCTGTTCGTGTCCAAGCTCTCCTACGGCTACAGCCGCTACACGTTTCCATTCGCGCCCAATCTGTTCTCTGGCCGCATCCTGGCGAGTGAACCGAAGCGCGGCGATGTCGTGGTGTTCAAGCTGCCTCGCGACAACTCCACCGACTACATCAAGCGTGTCATCGGGCTCCCCGGCGACGAGATCGTGCTGCGCGGGGGTGTCGTCTTCATCAACGGCAAGGAAGTGCCGCGGCGGCGAGTGTCCGATTTCGTGCAGATCGACGAGGATGGTCGCGAACGACGGACGCCACGCTTCGAGGAGACGCTGCCCGAGGGCGTGAAGTATCTGGTCGTCGACCAGCGGCCGGATGGTGATTTCGACAATGTCGGGCCCTACAAGGTGCCGCCCGGCAACTACTTCATGATGGGTGACAACCGCGACAACTCGACGGACAGCCGGGTGCCGAAGCATCGCTGGGGCGTCGGCTTCGTGCCGTTCGAGAACCTGGTCGGTCGCGCCGACATCATCTTCTTCTCGGCGGCCGTCGACGAACCCGGCCGGTTCCAGATCACCAGCCCCTGGACCTGGCCGTTCGACGTCAGATGGTCGCGGATCTTCAACCTCGTGCGTTGAGGCCGCGCCGGGCTGCGGTTCGTGATGGCCAATGGGTGGACATCGGACTAGTTTGCCCGAGGTCGGGGCGAAAGTGACCGGCAAACCTTGGGCCAGCGTCCCCATGTGCCTGTCGGCATGTCCCTCCCCGGGATGGTGGGCCCGGGGTGCTGGGCTTCGCTGCCGGGGTTTGGGAGATCTGGCTTGAAACGGCGCAACTTCAAAGGGCTCGAGACCGCACTCGGCTACAAGTTCAAGAACAAGGTGCTGCTCGATCAAGCCCTCACGCATGCGTCCATGCGGACCGACCAGAACAAGGGCGAGGACAACGAGCGGCTCGAGTTCCTGGGCGACCGCGTGCTCGGGCTGGTGGTCGCGGAGTTGCTGCTGGAGACCGATCCGGCGGCGACCGAAGGTGATCTGGCGCGACGCTTCAACCGGATGGTGCGCAAGGAGACCTGTGCCGAGGTGGCGCGGCGGCTCGATCTCGGGCCGCTGTTGATCGTCTCCACCTCCGAAGGCGAAAGCGGAGGACGGGACAAAGCCACGATCCTCGCCGATGCGATGGAGGCGGTGCTGGCCGCGATCTTCCTGCAGAGCGGGTATCTGGCGGTGCGGGACGTCGTGCGGCGATTGTGGGCGCCGCATCTCGACGGGATGCCGGAAACGGTTGCCGACGCGAAGTCTATGCTGCAGGAATGGGCGCAGGGACAGGGTCTGGCGCTGCCGAAGTACGTCGAGGTGGCGCGGGAGGGCCCGGATCACGCCCCCCAGTTCACCACCGAGGTGCGGATCGACGGCCGGAAGCCTGCCCGAGGTACCGGCGCCAACAAGCGGACGGCCGAGCAGGTGGCCGCGGAGGCGATGCTCATCCGCGAGGGCGTACTGGCGAAGGGCAAATCCTAGAGTTCAATCGGGCAAGGAGACGATCGAGTGACCGGTGACGAGGCTTCCGAGGCAGGCGGGCACAGTGACACCAGATGCGGCTTCGTCGCGCTGGTCGGAGCGCCGAACGCGGGCAAGTCGACGCTGGTCAATGCGCTCGTCGGGGCCAAGGTGTCGATCGTCAGCCACAAGGTGCAGACGACGCGGGTCCCCGTGCGCGGTATTGCGATGGTCGGTGCGAGCCAGCTCGTTTTCGTCGACACGCCGGGCATCTTCGCGCCGCGCCGCCGCCTGGATCGGGCCATGGTCGGAGCCGCCACGTCGTCGGCCGGCGATGCCGACGTCGTTGTGCTGCTGGTCGATAGCGTCAAGGGGCTCGACGAGAGCGTCGAACGGCTGATGGGGGTGCTCGAGCCACTCAAGGCGCCGCGCGTGCTGGCGCTGAACAAGGTCGACAAGATCCCGAAGCCGAGGCTGTTCGAACTCGCCAGCACGTTCAGTGCGCGGCTGGCCTTCGAGCGGACGTTCATGATCTCGGCGCTCTCCGGCAGCGGCGTCGGCGACCTCCGGGACTGGCTCGCGACGCGCATTCCCCTCGGCCCGTGGCATTACCCGGACGACGAGATCTCGGACGCGACCGAGCGGGCGACGGCGGCGGAGATCACGCGCGAGAAGATCTATACCTACCTGCACGAGGAACTACCCTACCAGACGACGGTCGAGACCACGGGCTGGGAAGAGAAGAAGGACGGCTCGGTACGCATCGAACAGATCGTGTTCGTCGAGCGGGAGAGCCAGCGGCGGATCGTGCTCGGCGAAGGTGGCAGCGCCATCAAGAAGATCTCGATGACGTCGCGAAAGGAACTGGCGAAGCTCTTCGAGCGGCCGGTACATCTTTTCCTGCACGTGCAGGTGCGCGAAGGCTGGGGCGACGATCCGGAACGCTATCGCGAGATGGGGCTCGAGTTCCCCAAGGCGTAACGGCAAACGATCCGAATGCCTTCGGCTGCCGTTTCCTTGCCACCGACCGCGTTGCGTGCCGTTGGTAGCGCGACGATTCGGTGCGATGAGGCCAGAGGCATATGGTCGATCAGGACAAGCAGGTGACGGTCTACTACGACGGAGCGTGCGCGCTCTGCCGGTCCGAGATCGATGTCTATCGGAGGTCCGATCCGGAGGGCCGGGTGCGGTTCGAGGACGTCGCAGGACGCGCCGACGATCCGGCGCCGGACCTGAGCCGGGCCGATGCGATGGCGCGCTTTCACGTGCGGCTCCCCGACGGGACGCTGGTCTCGGGGGCGCAGGGGTTCATCAGGCTCTGGGAGCGCCTGCCGCGATGGCGGGTGCTATCGCGGGTGGCGCGGTTGCCGGGCGTGGCTCAGCTTCTCGAGCTCGGGTATCGGGCCTTCCTGCCGGTGCGACCAGTCCTCAGCCGGGCCGTGGCTCGCTTTGCAGCCCGGCGAAAGGCGAGGGCCAAGACCGGGGAAGACCAGTGAGTGCGAGCCCGGGGCTCCCGGCGACAGCGGTCGTCGTCGGGGCGAGCGGCGGGATCGGGGCGGCGTTCGTCCGTCATCTCGCTGCGCGCCCGACGATCGGTGACCTGCATGCGTGGTCACGCCGGGGCGGTGTGTCGGGGCAACCGGACCGAGCCACCGCGTCGAGGGTCGATCTGCGGGACGAGGCCTCGATTGCGCGTCTCGCGCTGGGCGTCAGGGAGCCGCGGCTGGTCATCGTTGCGAGCGGTATCCTGCGCACGTCGGATGGGGCCGGGCCGGAGAAGTCGTGGAGGGACCTCGACGCCGTCCGGCTGGCTGAGATCATGGCGATCAATGCGATCGGGCCCGCGCTGGTGGCCAAGCACCTGATGCCCCGGATGCCGCGCAGCGGGCGGGTCGTGTTCGCGGCCCTGTCGGCGCGGGTCGGCAGCATCGGCGACAACCGGCTCGGTGGCTGGTACGGCTACCGGGCATCGAAAGCCGCGCTCAACCAGTTCGTGCGGACGCTCGCCGTCGAGGCGCAGCGCGTGAACCGCGAAAGCGTCTGCGTGGCGTTGCATCCCGGGACGGTGGCAACCGCTCTCTCGGCGGACTTCGCGGGTGACCGTGACGTGGTGGCGGCCGATGTGGCCGCCGGGAACCTCCTCGGCGTGATCGAGCGACTCGCGCCTGCCGATACAGGCGGGCTCTTTGCGTGGGACGGCAGCCGGATTCCTTACTGAGCCGTCATGCTCAGCGCCAGAGCCAGGCCGCGCCCCGGACGCCGGATGCATCGCCCCAGCGGGGTGGGCGAACATCGACAGTGGCATTGTCCGCAAAGATCCAGGGCGCCATGCGGCCGGGCAACTGGGCATAAAGATGGGCCAGTTTCGAGAGCCCGCCACCGAGCACGATCACGTCCGGATCGAGGACATTGACCATCTGGGCGAGGCCGCGTGCCAGCCGGCTCGCGTGCCGGTCCAGCGTGGCGCGGGCCTGCTCATCGCCGTGTGCGGCGCGTTCGGCGACCTCCTCGGCCGTCGCCCGTTCACCGGTGATCTGCGCATGGTCGGCAGCCATGCCGGTGCCCGAGACCCAGGTTTCCATGCAGCCGCGGCGGCCGCACCAGCACTGGGGGCCCGGGTGCTCCGTCGCGTCGGTCCAGGGAAGCGGGTTGTGTCCCCATTCGCCGCCGATACCGCGTGGCCCATCGACGACACGGCCATCGATGACGATGCCGCCGCCGCAACCGGTGCCGATGATGACGCCGAACACGATGCGGGCGCCTGCCGCCGCGCCGTCCACCGCTTCCGAGATGGCGAAGCAGTTGGCGTCGTTGGCGAGACGGACCGGGCGGTCGAGCGCCGTCTCCAGATCCGCGTGCAAGGGGCGGCCGTTCAACCAGACCGAATTTGCGTTCTGAATCAGTCCCGTCCTGGGCGATATCGAGCCTGGAATGGCAATCCCGATGGTGCCGTGCGCGCCTGCTTCGTCCTCGACGGCGGCGATCAGTCCGGCAAGCGCCCGAATGGTCGCGTCGTAGTCGCCGCGGGGGGAGGCGATCCGGCGCCGGGCCTGCACCCGGCCCGTCGCATCGAGGGCAGCGGCCTCGATCTTGGTGCCGCCGAGATCCACGCCGACCATCAGGCTTGGCGGCCGGCTCGCGTCCGCGTCGGGTGCGGCCCGCGTCATACGCTGTCCCACGGGCTCGTGCCGCCGAGGGCGATTTCGGCGCGGGCCACGTCTTCCGGTTGCAGGCCGCCATTGGTCGCGAACGCCAGCAGGGTGCTCTCGTCAGCGAGGATGTGGCCGAGCACGGCGGCCAACATCTCGGGGGAGCGAGCGCGGCTGTGCAACTCGGCCGGGTCCAGGCCGCTCGCCGAAAGGAAGGCGCCGAGGCGCCCCTGATCCTCAGCGAGGAAGAGGAGCGCCCGAGAGCCGATTTCCTCAGCGTACTCCGCGGTCATCGATTTCGGTTTCTGGCCGAATTTCATGGGGATCTCCCGCGCTCGTATCGTTTCCACATCTTAAGCCTCTGGTGAGCTTCTTCGGTCAAAGTGTGACGAACAGCTCCCTCGAATCGGTGCAATAAGCCGGGTGGGGTGCGCCGGGCGGGCGGCAGGCGAATGACATATCAGGAAAACGTGCGCAGTTTCGACAAACGCGCAGTCCGCTCGGGCGGTACGCGAAAGAGCGTGCTCATTGTCGAGGACAATGAGCTCAACATGAAGCTCTTCAACGATCTGCTCGATGCCTACGGCTATGCAACCCTGCAGGCGCGCAGCGGCACAGAGGCCCTGCATCTCGCGCGAGAGGGCCGGCCCAATCTCATCCTCATGGATATCCAGCTTCCCGAGGTGTCCGGCCTCGAGGTCACGAAGTGGCTGAAGGACGACGAGGTGCTCAGGGATATCCCCGTCATCGCGGTGACGGCTTTCGCCATGAAGGGTGACGAGGAGCGGATCCGCCAAGGCGGATGCGAGGCCTACATCTCGAAGCCAATCTCGATCGGTACGTTCATCGAAACCGTGCGGCGCTTCATTGGCGACGCGTGAGTGACAAGTTGATCCCTGGAAGGCCGCCAGATGACCGCCCGCGTTCTCGTCGTCGATGACATTCTCGCCAACGTGAAGCTTCTCGAAGCCCGCCTCTCGGCGGAGTATTTCGAGATTCTCACGGCGAACAGCGGGCGTGCGGCCCTCGAGATCATCGCGCGCGAGCGGGTGGACGTCGTGCTGCTGGACGTCATGATGCCGGGCATGGACGGCTTCGAGGTCTGTCGCCGGATCAAGCAGAGCCCGAAGCATGCCCATACCCCTGTGATCATGGTCACGGCGCTGGACCAGCCGTCCGACAAGGTCGAGGGGCTGGAGGCGGGGGCCGACGATTTTCTGACCAAGCCCGTCGACGACATCGCGCTGATCACGCGGGTGCGCAGTCTGGCCCGTCTCAAAGTGCTGGCGGACGAACTCATGATGCGCGCCTCGACGACCCAGGATATGGGTATCGGGGCCGGCGGGATCGCGGAGTGGGCCCAGGCGGCCGCCAACGGGCGGGTGCTGCTGGTCGAGGATCATCCCCGATCGGCGCAGCGCATCGTCGACAGTCTCAGCAAATCGCACAGCGTTGTCGTCGAGCGCGATCCGCAGGCCGCCCTTATGCGGCTGGGGGATCAGGCGTTCGACGTGCTGATCGTGAGCCTGTCGCTCGATGGAGCGGACGGTCTCCGGCTCTGCTCGCAGGTCCGGTCCCTCGATCGCACCCGGCACATGCCGATCGTCATGATGGTCGATCCGGGCGACGAAGCGCGTCTGTTGCGTGGCCTCGACATGGGCGTCAACGACTACGTTCTGCGGCCCATCGACCGTAACGAGCTGCTCGCCCGCATCAAGACCCAGATCAAGCGCAAGCGGCATGCCGACCTTCTCCGCGCCAAGCTCGATCAGGGCATGGAGCATGCGATCACCGATCCGCTGACCGGCCTCCACAATCGCCGGTACATGGAGAGCCATCTCGGCACGCTCGTCGCTCAGGCCGTACAGTCCGGGCGGACACTCTCGGTGCTGGTGGCGGACATCGACCATTTCAAGTCGGTGAACGACACCTTCGGACATGACGCCGGTGACAACGTGCTTCGTGAATTTGCGGCGCGTCTCCGGCGGAACACGCGCGGGATCGATCTCGCGTGCCGCCTCGGTGGCGAAGAGTTCGTCGTCATCATGCCCGATACGGAACTCGCACGGGCCATGCAGGTCGCCGAGCGCGTGAGGTCGTGCATTGCGGCGGAGCCGTTCCAGGTCAATGCCGACACGCTCCTGCCGGTTACGGCGAGCGTAGGCGTCTCGACCCTGGAGCGCCGCGACGATACGCCGGATGGGCTGTTCAAGCGGGCGGATACGGCCCTCTATGCGGCGAAGCGCGGAGGCCGCAACCGCGTTGTCTCAGACGCCGCGTGAGGATCTCTCGAGTCACACACCGGTTGCGCAAGCGCGCTGCGTGTCAATCCAACAATTGACGACGCCTATAGGTTGTTCCGGAATGTTTTGCCATCAGAGCGTGTCAACGCGTAGGTGCTCAGCGCGCTGATGGCACGCCATTGGTGGATCTGTCACACAAGCCCATTCGTCAGGGGACTCAACGACCAAGGAAATGGGAATCGCTGTCTCACCATTGGATCGTGGTGCCACGTTCGACTTGTTCAACTACGGACATTCTGGCATTGTGCAACAGGGACACGCTTTAACCAAATTCCAACTGCAGGGTATTGACGGGCAGAAGCGACGCCTATTCTGCGCCTGCCGTGTGACATGCCGGGGCCGCCGCATACCCTGGTCGGGACACGCGCAGGTCGGATAGGGCGATGGTTAACAACCTAATCGCCGCCTGCCCGATCCAATGCCGAGCGTAACGTCAACGCCCTCTTTGACGCGACGCTTGGTCGGCCGGCCCGTCACTGCTCGGTTTCTTACCCCGCTGCCGAGATCAGTGACGGGCTGGGCCTCTTCAGAGGTTTCCCAGCCTGAACAAAGCGTCGACGCCGTTCGCGTGGGTCATGATTGGGCCATCATGCCTGGCCCTTGAAAATATGCAGCTTTCAAACTTCATCCACCGGTTCGACGCGCAAATCTGCCCGTCGAAGGTCGGCGTCGACCACCCACCCGGCCTTGGCCGGGTGCGCCTTACTTGATCTTCGTTTCCTTGAACTCGACGTGCTTGCGCGCGACGGGGTCGTATTTGCGCATCACGATCTTCTCGGTCGAGGTGCGCGGGTTCTTCTTCGTCACGTAATAGAAGCCGGTTCCTGCGGAACTGAGCAACTTGATCTTCTGGGTTACGGGCTTTGCCATGTTCGTCTCGTCGCTAGTACGGATGAATTCTGTTGAGCGTCAGTCATAGTCGCGTGTGCGTTCAAGTCAAGCCGTAGAATGGTCGTCCGGACTGACGATCAGCTGACGTTTGAAGGTGCCGCTCTTGTTGAAGTAATAGGGCACAGGCGCCCCTTTGACGGATAGAGGGCCGAGCTTCAGGCGATCGCCCAGATCCTCCAGAATGACGCGCGTGATGGGTGGCAGATCAAGGCCGCGAGCTTCCTCGATCGTCAGCCATACCAGATCGGACAATTCGTCCTCGACCGGTTCTCCCCGATGGCAGATCGCGGAGGCTTCGACGCAGAAGAAGCGGGTGTCGAAGCGGCGCGGCCGCCCGGGTGGCGTGATGGCGCGTGCGAAGAACGATAGGGGCGCGAGGCTCGGCGCGAAGCCGCAGTCGAAGAAGCGGCGCCAGGATCGATCGGTCGGAAGCGCGTGGCCGGCAACCGGGCTGCCGAGGACGATGCCCGCTTCCTCGAACGTTTCCCGGACCGCTGCAAGCGCGAGGGCGCGGGCCCGGAGGTGGCTCGGTCCGCCCTTCATGTCGAAGAGCAGCTTCGCTGTTTCGTGTGTGGCCAACTCGTCAGCGCTCGCGACCGTGCGATCGGCCTTGTCGACGCGGCCACCGGGGAACACGTACTTGCCGGGCATGAATTTCATGTCCATGCGGCGTTTGCCGAGCAGGACACGGGCCATGGATTGCGAGCGATCCACGATAATGAGGGTCGCAGCGTCGCGAGGACGCAATGCCGCCGTGCGCGTAGCAACGCCGGAGGTCGTCTGCTCCCCGTCGCTTGTGGGAGCCGCGTCGGTGGCTTGGGTCTTCGTCGTCATGAGTGCCGTCTTTCGTCGCCCTTCAGCGCAGCTTGGGCCGGGTCGATCATCGGGGCCGCCGGATCGGCCGCGCTGCCGAAGCCATGCATGCGATAGGCCCACTGGACCGCGATCAAGCTGCCCTTGATCGCCGGGAGGAGGGCCAAAGACAGGACGAGTGTCAAGGGCAGCCAGATCGAGAGCTGGACCCAGGTCGGCGGTGCGTAGGCCCGTTCAACAGCCAGCAAGCCGCCGACGACGATGTGGCCGACGATGGCCATGGTGAAGTAGGCGGGAGCGTCGTCGGCGCGCTGGTGATGCAATGCCTCGCCGCAGTTGGCGCAGGTGTCGACGACTTTCAGGTACGACGCATAAAGCTTCCCCTCGCCACAGGCCGGGCAGCACCCCGCCGCGCCGCGCCGCAGGGCAGGCTTCAAGGCGCGCTCGTCCTCGGCCGGGTCAGTCGTGGTGCGGTTCCCCGCCAGCTCGGTGGTGATCGGCATAACGGAGCCTTCCGCGAGAGTGTTCGGGACTGTCATGGGATCGTGCCGTGCGCCGAGCGTCAAGCGGCGCGGCAACCGATCCCGGCGATCAGGGTTCGCTTCCCAGCTCATCACTTAAAGGTCATGCACCCCGATGAGCGAGGTGGGGTTTTGCCGCGCTTGGCGGATCAGGCATCGTCGCGTGGTGGATAGGGATGCACGTTACCCCACGGATCGGTGACGGTGCCTGAGTTGCGATCCCAAGCCGACGGCGTGAGGGCCATCTTGCCGTGGCCGCCCGGGATATCCAGGACATACGCCGGCATGGCCAATCCCGTGATGCGGCCTCTCAGTTCGGCCATGAGGCGCTGGCCGTCCTCGATGGAGAGGCGGAAGTGGCTCGTTCCCGGCGCCAGATCGGGGTGATGCAGGTAGTAGGGCTTGATTCCGAGCGCCACGAAGGCGCGGAACAGTTCGGCAAGCGTCGGGGCGTCGTCGTTGATCCCCTTCAGCAGGACGGTCTGGCTCAGGAGGATGATCCCGGCCCGGCGCAGGGCGGCGATGACGGTCCGGGCGGCGGGTGTCAGCTCGCGGGGATGATTGGCGTGAATCGCGAGGTAGACCGCCTGGCGGGCAGAGATGAGCGCCGCGATGGCCTCGGGCGTCAAACGTCCGGGATCGACGACGGGGACCCGGGAATGCCAGCGCAGGACCGCGACGTGCGGGATTTCTGCCAGCGCGGCCGTCAGCGCCGAGATGCGCCGCGGGCTGAGGACGAGCGGGTCACCGCCGGTCAGGATGACCTCGAAGATGGACGGGTGGGCGGCTACATAGGCCAGCGCGCGAGAGAGGTCGGCGGTGGTCATGGCGGGCTCGCCGGTGGGGCCGACCACCTCGCGGCGAAAGCAGAAGCGACAGTAGACCGGGCAGGTGTGCGTCACCTTGAGCAGGACGCGGTCCGGATAGCGATGGACGAGGCCCGGCACCTTCTCGTGCGTCCGGTCGCCGATCGGGTCGGGTCGCTCTTCGGGTGTCGTCTGCAACTCGCGGACGTCCGGAATGAACTGGCGCGCGATGGGGTCGTCCGGGGACAAGGGGTCGATCAGGGCGGACATGGCCGGCGTTATCGCCACGGCGTAGCGTCCGGCGACGGCGTGCAGCGCCTCGGTCGGCTCCGGCATCAGTCCGGCATCCGCCAGGTCACGCAGGGATCGGAGGGGTCTCTGTTCGGTCACGTGGCTCTTCTGCCCGTTTCCGCGACCGGCGTCCACATGACGTGCTCGACCGAGGGGGCGCCCGTCGCGAGCATTACGAGCCGGTCGAAGCCGAGCGCCGCGCCGGACGCCGGAGGCATCAGGCCGAGAGCTGCAATGAAATCCTCGTCGATCGGATAGCATTCGGCGTAGATGCGGGCCTTCTCGGCCATCTCGAGTTCGAAACGGCGGCGCTGCTCGGCGGCGTCGGTGAGTTCGCCGAAGGCATTGGCGAGTTCCACACCGCAGGCGTAGAGCTCGAAGCGTTCCGCAACCCTTGGATCGTCGTCTGTCGGGCGGGCCAATGCCGCTTCGTGGATCGGGTAGCGGTCGACGATCACGGGCTTGCCGCTGGCGAGGATGGCGGGCTCGATGCGCTCGACGAGGATGCGGCTGAAGAGGTCCGACCAGGTGTCGTCGTCGGCGACGCGGACGCCGATGCGGCGCGCCTCGCGGGCCATGGCGGTCTGGCTCGCGGCGCCATCGACCAGCGTCGCGTCGAGGAGCGCGATGCCGGCGTGCCGCCGGAAGAGATCGTCGACCGACAGGCGCTCGGGCTCGGCGACGGGGTCGGCGGTCGCGCCTCGCCAGGCGAAACGGTTCGTGCCAGCGACGTCGGCCGCGATGCGGAGGATCTCGGCGCAATCGCGCATCAGCACAGTGTAGTCCTCGCCCGCGCGGTACCACTCCAGCATCGTGAACTCGGGCGAATGGAGCGCGCTCCGCTCGCCGTTCCGGAACACCGAAGCAAACGTGAAAATCCGCGTCTCGCCGGCCGCCAGCAGCTTCTTCATCGCGAATTCGGGGCTCGTGTGGAGGTAGAGCGGGGCGCGGACGCCGGCTTCGGTGCGTTCCTCCGTCGCGAAGGCGTGGAGGTGCGTCTCGTTGCCCGGCGAGACCTGAAGGCAGGACGTCTCGACCTCGATGAAGCCTTCACCCTCGAACCATCGGCGAAGGGCCGCCTTGATGCGGCCGCGAGCCACAAGGGCCGGGCGACGGTCGGCGTGGCGCACGGGGTGCCAGAAGGGGAGATTTGGTGTCGCCATGGTGTTCGATGCCTTCGGGATCGCTTTCCAGACGCTTATAGCGCCGGGCTCATGTGGTGTCGCTCGCCGCGCGTGTTTTTTGATTCGCCGATGCTTGCCAGTGCGCGGATCGACGCATTAAGAAAGCCTTAAGGACGATGTTGCCGGCGTGCTGTCGTGCACAATTGATAGCGTGCTAGCACTTGGTCGAGCGGGCGAGGGGGGATCGATGCGCGGGACGGGGCGAGCGGCGAGGAGCGAGCAGAAGGCGGCGCGGCGTGCGGCAAAACCGCCGCTGACGATCGCGTTCGGTAACCAGAAGGGCGGGGTCGGCAAGACGACGCTCGTCATCAATCTGGCGGCGGCGCTCATGCGGGGCGGCCGGATCACGACCGTCATCGATCTCGATCCGCAGAAATCCGCCGAGCGTTATGGCGAGCATCGCGCCCAGGAGACCGGCGAAGAGGCGCCCGTCGTCGTGCACGGCTCGGCCGACAACCTCAAGGACATGATCGAGACGGCGCATCTCGAAGGCGTCGAGGCGATCCTCATCGATTGCCCCGGGGCGCTCGACCGGACGCTGCTTCTCGCGGCGGCGTGCGCGGACGTGGTCGTCGTGCCGACCCGTTCGTCGCTGCTCGATCGGAACTCGCTCCGCGACACGCTCGAGTTTCTCGTCGAAGCCGTGAAGATCCACAAATGCCTGGTCGTCCTCAATGCGGCCCGCGACGGCGCGGATGGTGGCATCCGCGAGGTGGAGGACCTCGCCGATACTTTCGGTGCCGTACTCGCCGCGACACGGATCGAGGACAACCGCGCCTACAGCGTGTCACTCGGCAAGGGCCGCTCGGTGCTGGAGGGCGCGGGCGCGCGGAGCAAACCGGCGCGGGCCATCGATCAACTCGCGCGCGAGATCGAGACGTTTCACGAGCAGGCCGCGAAAGCCCACAAACGGAGGCAGAAATGACAGCACGAAAGGCAAAGTCAGTCGCGAGGCCAGCGGCCGGGCCACAGTCGCTCAAGGCAAAGCTGCAGGCCGTATCGGGCGTCAAGCGCGGCGCGCCGGCGGGGCGCGATAGCGACGCCGAGGTGGTCACGGGCAAGGGGCGGAAGGGGCGCCGCTCGATCGCCATCTACATGCAGCCACTGGCCAAGGACCTCCTCGACAGGATCGCGCACGAGAACAAGAAGTCGATCCAGACCCTCGGGATCGAAGCGCTCAATCTTCTGTTCCGCCATTACGACCAGAAGCCCATTGCCTGAGTCTGGCGGCCTCTTGCATTCACGGTTTCACTTCCTGTTCCGAGGTTCATTCCCATGGTTGGCAGATTGAAGGGGCAGAGCCCCGATCCCCGGCGGCTCAAGCAGAAGCTGCAACTCGTCGCGTCGCAGCGTCCCACGCCCGAGCCCGTCGTCGCGCTGGAGCCCTACGTGTTTCTCGCCTATGCCCGCGAGGACCAGACGATCGCCGAAACGCTGGTGGCGGCGCTGCGGGCGCGCGGCATCGCAGTCACCTGGGATCAGGACCTCGTCGCCGGGCAGAACTTCCGGGCGCACCTCGACGCCATGCTCGAACGGGCGTCGGCCGTCGTCGTGATCTGGTCCGAGAACGTGACGGATTTCGTGGTGGACGAGGCCGAGGCCGGCAAAGCCCGCAATGCGCTGGTGCCGTGCCGGACGCCGGGACTACCGCGCGGGCGGGTGCCGACCGGGTTCCGGGGGCTGCATTGCATCGACGTCGACGACATCGGAGCCATCCTGAAGGCGCTGGAGGCCCGTGGTCTCGCCGCATCGGCGCCCGCCTGAGCCGGCCGCCTCTTCCCCATATCGCGCAAAGGGGCTAAGAACGCGCCGAACCGCGCTGGCCGTGCACGTGCGCGCCTGCCAACGGCCCCGAGCGGGGCCAGAACCCGATTGGAGAACGCCGTGGTAAAAGTGATCGCGAGCGAAGTGAGAAAAGGCAACGTGCTCGATATCGACGGCGCGCTGTGCACCGTGCTGAAGGCGGAAAGCATCCGGCCGGGCAAGGGTACGCCCACGACGCACATCGACATGCGCCGGATCTCTGACGGGGTCAAAATCGTAAAAAGCTACCGGACGACCGAATCGGTCGAGCGGGCGTTCCTCGACCAGAAGACGTTCAACTACCTTTATGAAGACGACATGGGCTTCAATTTCATGGAGCCCGAAACCTACGAGCAGATCTCGATCTCCAAGGAACTGATCGGCGACAGTGCCGCATGGCTGCAGGAGAACATGAGCTGCGACGTGCAGCTGTTCGAGGGCGTGCCCGTCTCGATCGAATTGCCGGCGCGGGTGACGCTGCAGATCGTCGAGGCCGACCCGGTGGTCAAAGGGCAGACGGCGTCATCGTCCTACAAGCCGGCCAAGCTCGAGAACGGCGTCCGCGTCATGGTGCCGCCGCACGTCGAGAGCGGCACGCGCATCGTCGTCAACACGGCGGATGGCGAATACGTGGAGCGGGCGAAGGACTGAGCGCCTCGATTACCGTTCCGACGGGCCGGGGCGGATCATTCCGCCCGTGTTTCGATCAGTTCCGCATCGAGCGAATAGCCGGCCTCGGCCAGGCCCGTGAAGGCGATCTTGGTCTGCATGCGGCCCGTGACCCAGACCGGGTCGAACGAGCCCTTGACCTCGAAACCCGCCTCGCTCTTCACGTAGACGAGTTGGTTCGCTGGCGGCGGCGGCACGTGGATGCATGCGCCGACGAACGGCACCAGCAGAAACTCCCGGACCTTGGTGGCGTCGAAGTCGAGGGGCACGACGTAGCCGCCGATCCTGACGCGCTGGCCATCGAGCGCTTCGACGACGGCGGGCGGCTCGCCTGCGCCCGGCTGGGGCAGGGCGCCCGGCGACAGCCACCGGCCTTCGGAAATCTGCGGATCGTGGTTCGGGTTGCCGCCGTCCTTCGGGCGGTTGGCGAGAAACGACTTCAGGCCGCCGGCTTTCGGCCCCGTCGGTGGGGGCACGAGATCCGCCCACTTGAGGGCTCGCGGAGGGTCGGCCGCATGCACGGCCGGGACACCGGCGGCGAGCCAGGCCGCGAGGGCCGCCACAGCCATGCCCATGGCGCGCCGGGATCTGACCGGATCTTTGCGGGTCTGCCGCGCGACAGCCATCGTCTCCTCCCTCGCAGTCTCACACGCGCACGGTCATGCCGTCCGCGAGCGACAACCGATAGGCGCGCACCGCCGGGACGAGACCAGCCAGCACGCCAGCCACCACGATGGCCGCCAGCGTACCGATCTCCCCCCATGTCGGCGGATCGATGGCGAGATGCAAGCCGTACATGCGGTCGATCGCAGGTCGGGCAAGCCAGAGGCCCGCGTAGGTGAGGCCGGCGCCGAGGATCACGCCCGCCAGCGACAGCACGCCGGCCTCGGCCGACAGCAGGCCCAGCACCGTGCCGGGACGGGCGCCGACAGCGCGCAGGATAGCCATCTCCCTGCGGCGTTCGTTCAATGTCGTCAGGATCATCGTGGTCAGGCCGAGCAGTGCGGTCGCGACGACCATCCACGAGACGACCGACAATGCGGTCTCGGCGATGCCGACGAGGCTCCAGAGCTCCTGCAGCGCCGCGCCGGGGATGATCGCGATCAACGCTTCGCGCGGATAGTCGTTGATGGCGCGCTGCAGCCGGAAGGTCGCGAGGCGCGAGTTGAGGCCGATCAGGGCCGCGGTGATGGCCTTGGGTTTCAGATCGAGTTGGCGGACCTCCTCGGCGGTGACCGACTGGCCGGGAATTCTGCCGCCGCCCTGCCAATCCACGTGAATGGCCTCGATGGCCTCCAGGCTGACGTGGACGGTGCGGTCGACGGGCGTTCCGGTGCGGGCGAGGACGCCCGAGATGCGGAACGGCTTGTCGTCGTGCTCGACGAAGGAGACCGAACCCAGACCGTGGGCGATGACGATCCTGTCGCCCACCTTGTAGCCGAGGCTGGCCGCCACCTCGGCGCCGACGACGGCGTCGAACAGATCCTCGAACCGGCGTCCATCGGCGAACTTCAGGGTGCTCGTCCGCCGGTAGCGGTAGCGGTCGAAATACTCGGGCGTCGTGCCGAGGACGCGGAACCCGCGATGGCTGTCACCGAGCGACAACGGCACGGCCCACGCCACCTCCGGCTGGCGACGGATCTCGTCGTAGCTCGCCCAGGTGATGTTGTTGGTCGCGTTGCCGATGCGGAAAATCGAGTAGAGCAGCAGTTGCAGGCTGCCGGTGCGGGCGCCGACGATGAGATCGGTCCCCGAGATGGTGTCGGCAAAGCTCTGGCGGGCGCCGGTGCGCACCTTCTCGACGCTGAGCAGCAGCATGATGCTGAAGGCGATCGCGAGCACGGTGAGGAGTGCGGTGACCCAGCGGTTGGCGAGCGACTGCAAGGCGAGCCGGAGGACGATCATGGATGCCTCGCGGGTGCGGTAGCCGTGACGTCAGCCTGGGCGCGGATGATCGACTGAAGGGGCACGACGCGGTCGAAGTGGGCGGCCAGCGCGGGGTCGTGGCTCACCATCAGCACACCGCCGCCGCCAGCGCGCGCCTCATCGAGGACGAGGCTCAGGAACTGGTCGCGGGTTTCGGGATCGAGGGCTGACGTGGGTTCGTCGGCGATGATCAGTGCCGGGCGGCCGATCAGGGCGCGTGCCGCCGCCACGCGCTGCTGCTGGCCGACGCTGAGATCGGATGCGCGCCGGGTGGCGATGGCGTCCGGCGGCAGTCCGAGATGATGCAGCAAGCGGCGGGCTTCGCCGACCTGGGCTGCCGGAGAGCCGATCCGCTGCCGGCGTTCGGGAGCAAAACTCAGCGGCAGGAGCACGTTGTCGATCGCGGAGCCGTAGGGCAGCAGATTGAACATCTGGAAGATCACGCCCATGTGCTCGGCGCGAAGGCGGTCGCGCCGAGCCGACGTGAGTGTGGTCAAGTCCGTTCCGAGCACGTGGATGTGGCCGGTTTCCGGGGCAGCAATGCCGGCCAGCAGAGCCAGCAAGGTCGATTTGCCGGTTCCCGACGGTCCGACCAGCAGCACGCGTTCGGCGGCCGCCATGTGGAAGGCCGGGATGTCGAGCCGGAAACTCCCGCTGCGGGTCCACCGGTAGGCGACGTCCGAGACCGAAATCAGGCCTTCTCGATGCACGGTGTCCTCAGATCGTACCGGCCAGACTGAGCACCGGCTTCCTTCGGGTCAGCTCCGTGCTCGTCTGTCCTTTCGGGCCGATCACGGTAACGGTGAGCTTATCCGCGCCTTTGAACGTCTTGAAGTACCCGAACGTCAAGTCCGACAACTTGTCGAGTGATGCGCAGGCGAGGCGCCAGGTGGCCTTGAACTCCGAGTGGGCGTGATCGTCCTTGCCCGCCTTTTTGGCGCCTGGCTTGGGTTCTGAGGTGGCCTTGTCCGCCTTGCCGGCCTCGGCGGCGGCTCCGATCAGCTCGACCTTCGCCTCGGCGAGCGTGCAGCCGGCAGCGGCCGACGGGGTGACGATGCCTGCGAGGCCCGAGAGGCGCGCCTTGGCATCCTCGATCGCCTTGCGCTGCCTGGCGTTCGAGGGGGCGTGTTCGAAGCCGACGATGTCGTGGGCAGGGACCTCCAGCTCCATCTGCACCGACGCATTCTCGATGGCGATGGCGAGCTTGCCGGCGCCGTGCTCGTGGGCATCGACGTGGCGGCGTGGGCCGTGGGCGAATGACGGTGTCGCCATGGCGGCCACGAGGGCGATCATCGTGACGGTGCGGATCTGCATCGGGTCGGCTCCTCGACAAAATGTAATAACATTACAATAGGTGAGGGGACGCGGCAGAACAATGGCGGCCGACGGTCCGCCGGTGTCGCGCCCTCCCGAGGTCTGACCGGCTAACGGGCGACGCCTAGTCCCAGAGCCGTGGCGAGCGCCCGGAACACTCGGGTGTTGTCGATCCGGCCGCGGAACTGATCGGCGCCCGGCCCCGTCGCCGTCAGGATCACGTCTTCGCCGCTGTGCACGCCACTGGTGGCGCGGGTCGGCAGATTGCCGATGCGGCGCGCGGCGCCCGGCGCGGCGCAGGTCTGCTCGTCGCCCGGCTTGTTGGGATTGGCGAGAAACGGGCGGCCCGCGTCGCAGTGATCCGGATAGGCGGAGAACGTGAACGCGAGCCGCCGGCCGACGTCGATGCTCGGCGGATAGCCGTCCGCATCGGGGGCCGCGTAGGCCGGAAAGCCGGCATGCTGGTAGATGCCGAGCTTCTCCCGGAGCGTCGTGCCGGGTCTGCTGTCGTCGTAGGTGCCGATGATGGAGACCGGGTGCGTATGATCCGGGACGACGACGATCAGCGTGTCGTTGCGGGGGGCAGCCCAAGCCTTCGCCGCGGCGACCGCGTTGTCGAGCATGATGGTATCGAAGACGGAGCGCTCCCAGTCGAGCGCGTGGGCGTACTTGTCGATCATCCCGGATTCGACCAGCAGCACGAAGCCTTGCGGAGTGCGTTCCAGAAGCGCGATGGCGGACTGCACCTGCTCGACCAGATCCGGCTGCTCGGGAAAGCGGGAGACGGTGCCCTTCTTGAGCTGCCGGCGGTCGAGGGCGCCGTCCATGTTGCCCGTATTGAACAGGCCGAGGAGGCGGCGCGTCGCGGGATCGGCGGCCGCCTTCGTCATGTCGCTTCCGGTTGCGACCAGACGGTAGCCGGCGACCTCGAAACGCGCGAGGTAGTCGACGTTGTCGGTGCGACGACCGGTCGGCGCCGGCAGGAACGAGGCGCTGCCACCGCCGAGGATGACCTCTGGCGCCGCCTCGAACAACATCTCGGTGATGCGGGCATAGGCGCGGCGATCGCGGGTGTGGGCATAGAACGCCGCCGGCGTGGCGTCCTGGATCTCGGTGTTGGTGACGACGCCGACGGCCTTGCCCTGCAGACGGCGCGCAAGGGTGCTCAGCAGCTCGACCTTCGGGTGGCCGTCGGCGGAGGTGTTGCGGGCGCAGTAGACGCCGATGGCGGCGGTGCAGGTCTTGTGCCCGGTCGTATAGGCCGAGGCGGAGTTGGCGCTGTCTGTGATGATCGAGTCCGTGCCGGCGGTCGAGACGAGGGCCATGTGCGGCATGTCGTCGATGGCGAGTTCGCCGCCGTAGCGGCCCTGACGGATGCCCTTCGACAGAATGCGGGCCGCCACGCGATGGGCATTGGACAGGCCGTCGGCAACGAAGAGGATGACGTTGCGAGCGCGGGCCGGGGGCGTTTCGAACACCTCCCAGGTGACCTCGGCCGAGATGGCGCCGCGGCGCGCCACGACGCGGTAGGTCCCCGGCGCGGTGAGGGTCGCGTCGCGCAGCCAGACAGCGGTATGCCTGTTGCCGTCCTCGTTGGGGACGGTCAGCGGCGCGCGGCCCAGAACGTCGGTCGCGGGGCGGCCGTTGATTGTGATCTCTACCGGGGCGGCGGCAGCGTCGGCATCCGCGGCATCCTCGGGCATCTCGACCTTCAGGTCGAAGCGGGCACCCGAGAGGATCTCGGCGCGGTCGAGCGGATAGATCGTCTGAGCCAGCGCGACGGGGCTCGCCAGGGCGGCGCAGAGGAGGACGAACACCAGATGCAGCATGGTTTTCCCACGTCCGGGCGGACCGTCGCGACCGGGGAGGGGCCCCCGAATGGGGTTGACCGGCGCCACCCCGGCAGCCTACGACCTCGCGAAGCTCATTCGTGCGTTCACTCAGGTCAGGATAGACGCGAGACCATGACAGCCGGAAGTCGCATCGATGCGCGCTTCGCCGCGCTCCGCAAGGAGGGTCGCGCCGGGCTCGTGACATTCCTGACCGCCGGTGACCCGGACCTCGAAACGTCGGCGCGCATCCTCGACGGGCTGCCGGCGGCGGGCGCCGACGTCATCGAACTCGGCATGCCGTTCTCCGATCCGATGGCCGACGGTCCCGCCATTCAGGCCGCGTCGCAGCGGGCGCTTGCCGCCGGCATGACGCTCCGGAAGACACTCGCGATGGTTGCCCGGTTTCGCGAACGGGACGCGACCACGCCGATCATTCTCATGGGATACTACAACCCGATCTATGTCTTTCCGGCACCCGCGTTTCTCGATGCCGCGAAGGCCGCAGGCGTCGACGGGCTGATCGTCGTGGACGTGCCGCCGGAAGCCGACGACGAGCTGTGCCTGCCGGCGCGCGACCGGGGGCTCGCGTTCATCCGGCTCGCGACGCCGACGACGGATGACCGCCGCCTGCCGCAAGTGCTCGCGAATGCGTCCGGCTTCGTCTACTACGTGTCGATCACGGGGATCACGGGAGCTGCGGCTCCAGTGGCAAGCGACGTCCATGCACAAGTCCGGCGCATCAAGTCGCAGACGCAGCTTCCGGTTGCGGTCGGCTTTGGAGTGCGAACGCCGGAGCAGGCCCGTACCATCGCCGCCGGAGCCGACGCGGTGGTGGTCGGATCGGCGCTGGTAACCAAACTGCAGGAGTCCCTCGGGCCGGGAGACAAGGCCGGTCCCGGGACGGTCTCCGGAGTGCTAGACTTGGTAAAGGAGCTCGGCCAAGCCCTGCGGACGCGCTGAGCGGACGCCCTGGGCGCGTGGCCGTCATATGCGGTTCGCGGCTGATCGGATCTCGCTCCGACGGCGCACTCAACGGCATATGTGCCTGGGTTCAAGGAGCCTAGAGAGTTGAACTGGATCAACAACGTCGTTCCGCCGAAAATCCGCAGCCTGCTCACGACGCGGCGTGAGCCGCCAGACGATTTCTGGCGCAAGTGCGGCGGTTGCGGACAGATGACGGACAAGAAAGCGCTGGAGCAGAACCAGTTCGTGTTCCCGTGCTGCAACCACCACGACCGGGTGGATGCCAAGTCGCGGCTGAAGTTGCTGTTCGACAAAGGTGAGTTCACGATCGTGGCGGCGCCCGAAGTGCCGCTCGATCCACTGAAGTTTCGTGACGGGAAGCGGTATACCGACCGCCTGAAGGAAGCCAAGACCAAGACCGAGCTGACGGACGCGGTGCTGATCGGCGAAGGGACGCTCGACGGTCGCCCGATCGTGGCGGCGGCGCAGGATTTCCGGTTCATGGGCGGCTCGCTCGGCATGGCGGCCGGCGAGGCCGTCGCGACGGCGATGGAGCATGCCGTGGACAAGCGGGCGCCGTTCATCCTGTTCGCGGCGTCGGGTGGCGCACGCATGCAGGAAGGCATCCTGTCGCTGATGCAGATGCCGCGGACGACCATCGGTGTCCGCCGGCTCAGAGCCGCTCGGCTCCCCTACATCGTCGTGCTCACCGATCCGACGACCGGCGGCGTGACCGCGTCCTACGCGATGCTCGGGGACGTCCACATCGCCGAGCCAGGGGCGCTCATCTGCTTCGCCGGACCGCGGGTCATCGAGCAGACGATCCGCGAGCAGCTGCCAGAAGGTTTCCAGCGGGCCGAGTATCTGCTGGCGCATGGCATGGTCGACATGGTCGTGCATCGCCACAAGCTCCGGGAAACGCTGTCGCGCGTCGTCCGTGTGCTCGGGAGCGGCCAGGGTGATACATCAGGGCGTGCGAAGGGCTTGCGGGGCGCGCGCGGGCGGGCGAATGGCCACTTCAACGGTTCGGCGCTCGACGGCAAGGAGATGGAAGCGCTCGCCCGAGAGGGTAATGCGCTGATCGAACCGGTGGCCGACGAGGAGCGCTTCCCCTCGCGGAAGGCAGACGTGCGGACCGGGCGCGGCGACGACGGCAAGCCCAAGAGCGGGGGCGGGGCCAAGGGGACGGCGTGAGGGATCGCCGGCTGCCGCGATCCAGCACCTCGCGCAAACACCCATCCGCGTGACTTAGATCGCGTCTTCTCGCATGGACCCGGACACCGCGGCCTCTGACGACCATCGAAACGACGACTGGAGCGGGGGCCCATGGCACGCCTCGACGAAACGCTTGCGAGACTGAAGGTCCTGCACCCGCTGTCGATCGACCTTTCGCTCGGGCGGATCGAACGACTGCTCGGCGAGCTTGGACACCCGGAGCGTCGGCTGCCGCCGGTGATCCATGTCGCCGGCACGAACGGCAAGGGCTCGGTGTCGGCGTTCCTCAAGGCCATGATCGAGGCGGCCGGAAAGCGCACACACCTCTACACGTCGCCACATCTCGTGCGCTTCGGCGAACGCATTCAGATCGCGGGACCGGCGGGACAACCCGGCGCGCCGATCGGCGACGACGCCCTGATCGCATTGCTCGAGCGGGTGGAGCAGGTCAACGGCGGCGCACCGATCACGTTCTTCGAGATCACCACGGCGGCGGCGCTCCTCGCCTTTGCGGAATGCCCTGCCGATGCCGTCGTGCTGGAGGTGGGGCTCGGCGGGCGTCTCGATACGACGAACGTCGTGCCGCCGCCGCTCGTCTCGGTGATCACGCCCGTGGCGCTCGATCATGTGGAGCGGCTCGGCCCCACGATCGCGCACATCGCCGCAGAGAAGGCCGGCATCCTCAAGCGGGGCACGGTCTGCGTGACTGCGCGGCAGGCGCCTGAGGCGGAAGCCGTGATCGAGGAGCGGGCGCGGGCGCTGGGCGTGCGCCTCGTCAGGGCAGGCCAGGAGTTCGACGCGTTCCGGCAGGGCGGACGACTGGTCTTTCAGCAGGAGGATCAGTTGCTCGATCTGCCGTTGCCAGCACTGGTCGGGCGGCATCAGATCGGAAACGCGGGGGTCGCTATTGCTGCAGCGCTCGAGGCGAAGGCGCTGGGTGTCGACGAGGCAGCCATCGCGCGCGGGCTCGTCGAGGTGCGGTGGCCCGCCCGGATGCAGCGCCTCGCCTCCGGGCCGCTCGTCGAACGGGCAGGGGCGGACGCCGAACTCTGGCTCGACGGCGCGCATAATCCGGCGGGCGGGCTCGCACTGGCCGAGACGCTCGCCGATCTCGACGAACGCAGCCCGCGCCCCGTCTGGCTCGTCGTCGGGATGATGGGGCAGAAGGACGCCACGCGCTTTCTCACCGCGTTCCGGGGCATCGTCGAGCAGGTCGTGACCGTGCCCATTCCGGGCGCCCATGAGACGCCGGCCGAGCCCGAGCAGATCGCCGCTCTCGCACGCAATCAGGGGCTCAGGGCCGAAACGGCACCGTCCGTGGAACTGGCGCTCGATCGCATCCGGTCGCTCCGCAAAGGTCCGGCGCGGATCGTCATCTGCGGCTCGCTCTATCTCGCAGGCCACGTGCTGGCTTTGCAGGACGGCGTCGCGGTGCAGACCAACTAGGTCGCTCAGCGCGCCGCGGCGATGGCTGCCGGAAGCGCCTCGGCGAAGATGTCGAGGTCGCGGGCCGTACCCGCCGAGACGCGGATGCAGCGGTTCAATGGCGCCACACCCGGCATGCGTACGAAGACGCCACGGGCGATCAGCCCGTCGAGGATGCGCTTGGCGTAGGCGCCATCGCCGCCGCAATCCATGGTGACGAAGTTGGTGGCGCTCGGCAGTGGCGACAGGCCATGGGCGCGTCCTATCGCGCCGATCCGGTCCCGGGCGGCGGCGACCCTCGCCACGACGTCGGCGAGATAGGCCCGGTCCGCGAGGGCCGCGAGCGCGCCGGCCTGGGCGATGCGATTGACGGAGAAGTGGTTGCGGATCTTGTCGAAGCTGCGCGCCAGGCGCTCCTCGGCGATGGCGTATGCGATGCGCGCGCCGGCCATGCCGTAGGCTTTGGAGAACGTGCGATACCGGATGACGTTCGGGCGCGTCACGTCGAGGCGCGGCGCGGTTCCCGCCGGCGCGAACTCACCGTAGGCCTCGTCCAGAACCAGAACGGTCTCCTCGGGAATGGCGTCGATCAGCGCCTGCACGGCGTCGGCCGGCCACCAACTGCCCATGGGATTGTCGGGATTGGCGAAGAACACGAGCTTCGGCCGTTCGCGGCGAACCGCTGCGATCAGGCTCGCGGGGTCCTCGCGGTCGGCCACGTAGGGGACCGTGACCAGGCGGCCGCCGTAGCCCGTGACGTGGAAATTGAAGGTCGGGTAGGCGCCGAGGGAGGTGACGACCGCGTCACCTGGCTCGACGAACAGGCGGACGGTGTAGCCGAAGAGCGAGTCGATCCCCTCGCCGACGACGACGTTCGCCGGCGCGACGCCGAGGTGGGTCGCCAGCGCGGCCTTCACGTCGTGATTTTCGGGATCGCAGTACATCCAGCAGTCGGCGGCGGCGGCGGCCATGGCGGCGACGGCACGCGGGGAGGGGCCGAACACGCTCTCGTTGGCGCCGATCCGCGCCTTGAAGCGTTCGCCACGCGCGCGCTCCTGGGCTTCCGGACCCACGAACGGAACAAGTGCGGGCAGTGGAGCGCAGACGGAAGTGTAGCGCAGATCAGACATCGTAAGGGCCTCGCGACACGTGTGCGCCCCGCACTGTTCTGTCGCGAGGCTCGGCAAACTACGAGATGCGTATCCCAAAGTGTTCGATCGTCAAGAGCGCCGAGCGGCATTCGGGAGGGGTTCAGTCGGCGACCTCGTCGGCCGAGAGGCGCTTGTAGGGACCGTAGGCCGAGAGCGCCTCGCGTTCCTGATCCATGTAGCGGCGCTCGTCGTCGAGGTAGCGCGCGACGGCCTTGCGGAAGCCCGCGTCGGCGATCCAGTGCACGGAGTAGGTCGGGGTCGGCATGTAGCCCCGCGCCAGCTTGTGCTCGCCCTGCGCGCCGGCCTCGACGCGGGCCAGGCCATGCCGGATCGCGTAGTCGATCGCCTGATAATAGCAGATCTCGAAATGCAGGAACGGCGCCGGCTCGGTGGTGCCCCAGTAGCGGCCGTAGAGGCAATCGCCGCCGATCAGGTTCAAGGCGCCGGCGACGTAGCTGTCGCCGCGGCGCGCCATGACGAGAAGGCAGCGCTCGGGCATCGTGGCGCCGAGGCGCGAGAAGAACTCGCGGTTTAGGTAGGGCCGGCCCCACTTGCGGCTGCCGGTGTCCATGTAGAACTCGAAGAACGCGTCCCAGTGATGCTCGGCGATGGCGCTCCCGGTGATGTGCTCGATGACGAGCCCCGAGGCGACGGCCTGGGCGCGTTCCTTGCGGATGTTCTTGCGCTTCCGGGACGAGAGCGTCTCGAGGAAGGCGTCGAACGAGGCATAACCGGCGTTGGCCCAGTGGAACTGCTTGTCGGTCCGCTGGAGGAGGCCCGCCGCACCGGCGCGGGTCCATTCGGGCTCGGTCAGGAAGGTCAGGTGCAGCGACGAGAAGCCGTTGCGCTTCGCGATCTCGATGGCGCCGGCCAGCAGCATGCGTTCGCGGTCGGCCGCCTCGGGACCCGGCTCGACCAGCAGGCGGCGGCCCGGCACCGGTGTGAACGGCACGGCGCCCTGCAGCTTCGGATAATACTGGCCACCGGCCCGCTCGTAGGCGTCGGCCCAGCCGTAGTCGAAGATGTACTCGCCCTTGGAGTGCCCTTTCACATAAAGCGGCATGACGCCGACGAGCCGGCCGTCGTCCTCGAGGCAGAGATGGTGGGGGAGCCAGCCGGTTTCGCGACGCACGGTGCCAGCGTCCTCGAGGGCGCGGAGAAACGCGTGCGAGACGAAGGGGTCGAAAGGCATCCCGGGCGGATTCGCGATGCGATCCCAGTCGGCCGCCGGGATCGACGCCACGTCAGCGATCACCCTGACGACCGATCCGCTGGTTCGATCCATGTGCCGCCCCGCTCCCCTGGTCCGCTTCGGACATCTTAACGCCGCAGCGCACGATGGATCAAAGCGACCGCATGAACTATTCTTTCCGCATATCGCCAACGGCACAGCGCTCCGCGGACGGGACAACGATCATGGCCACACAACGGATCTTCGCTGCGGTTCTCGTGGCGCTCTCTCTTGTGACTGGCGGGCATGCGGTGGCGCAGTCGGCCGCCGACAAGGAAGGTGTGCGGGTCGGCAATCCGTCGTTCGTGCGCAGGCTCGTTCCGGCCGAAACACTGGAGAAGGCGGCCAGCCAGCAGTACGGCGCGCTGAAACGCGAGGCGCAGGGCAAGGGCGCACTCCTCCCACCCGAGCATCCCCAGAACGTGCGGCTGCGGACCATCGCCCGCGATCTCCTGCCGCACGCCGACAAGTGGAATCCGCGCGCGAAGGACTGGAAGTGGGAGGTGGTGCTCATCAATTCGGGCAACATCAATGCGTTCTGCATGCCCGGCGGCAAGATCGCGTTCTTCACCGGTATCCTGGACAAGCTGAAGCTCACGGACGACGAGGTGGCCATGGTCATGGGCCACGAGATCGCGCATGCGCTGCGCGAGCATGCCCGGGAGCGGGCGGCGAAGACGACGCTGACGAATGTCGGCGGCCGCATCATCGGGGCGCTGATTTTCGGCGGCGGCGCGGGCGAACTGATCGGTGCAGCCGGGGGGAACCTGCTCACGCTGCAGTTCTCACGGAGCGATGAACTCGAATCCGATCTCATCGGCATGGAACTCGCCGCCCGGGCCGGCTACGATCCCGCCGCCGGCATCACGCTCTGGCAGAAGATGAGCGCTGCCACCAAAGGCGCGCCGCCACAGTGGCTGTCGACGCACCCGGCCGGCGAGACGCGCATCCAGACCATGCGAGACAATCTGAAGTACGTGCAGGGGCTCTACGAAAAGGCCAAGGCGGCGAAGGCCAGCGGCGCCCCCATGCCCATGCCTTTTCCCGGCAGCGAGCAGCGCCAGCCGTTCCTGAAGCAGCCGCCGCGCTGAGCGGCCCCGCCGGGAGGGTCGTGCGATGAGCAGGGTCACGAGCCTTGCGACGGCGCCCCATTACGTCTGGGGCGGCGACTGCGATGGCTGGCGCCTCGTGGACCGGCAGGCGCTTTCCGTCATTCACGAGCGGATGCCGCCGGGGCGGTCCGAGGCGCGGCACCGGCACGCCGTCGCGCGCCAGTTCTTCTTCGTGCTCGCCGGCGTCCTCACCATGGAGCTCGACGGTGAGCGGCATCGGATCGAGGCTCAGCAGGGGCTCGAAATCGAACCGGGGCAGCGGCATCAGGCGATCAACGAGGGGCCGGAGGCCGTCGAGTTCCTCGTCATTTCGCAGCCGACCACGCGCCGCGATCGGGAGCCGGCCTGAGGAGACGTTCAGCGCCGGCGCGGGCGCAGATGTCCCGGGCGTCGCTGGCGGCCTGGGCGACGGGAGCGGCTGGCGCCCGCCATGGGGCGGCCCTCGGTCAGCATCTCGAAGCGCAGTGCGCCGGCCGTCGGGATGGCTTCGACGAGCTTCACCTCGACCATGTCACCGAGACGGTAGCCGACGCCTGTCCGCTCGCCGACGAGGGCATGCAACTCCTCGTCGTGGTGCCAGAAGTCGCGGCCGATGGTGGAGATCGGGATGAAGCCGTCTGCGCCGGTCTCCTTCAAACGAACGAAGAGGCCTGATCGCGTGACGCCCGCGATGCGGGCCGGGAACTCGGCACCGGTACGGTCGGCGAGATGGGCAGCCAGCAGGCGGTCCGAGGTTTCGCGCTCGGCGGACATGGCGCGCCGCTCGGCTTCGGAGATGGAGCGGGCGACATCGGAGAGACGCGGCCGATCCTCGTCCCTGAGGCCGTCGGAGCCCATGCGCAAGGCCCGGATCAGCGCGCGATGCACAAGGAGATCGGCGTAACGGCGGATCGGCGACGTGAAGTGGGCGTAGCGATGGAGATGCAAGCCGAAGTGGCCGATGTTTTGGGTCGCGTACTCGGCTTGCGCCTGGGCGCGGAGCACGACCTCGTTCACCAGATCGGCGACGGGGAGGGTGCGGGCGCGGGCGAGAATGCGGTTGAAGTCGACGGGCTTCAGGCCCTCGCCCTTCGGCAGGGAGATGTCGAGGCTCTCGAGGAACCGGCCCAGAGTGTCGAGCTTCTCCTTCGACGGCCGGTCGTGGACGCGATAAACGCAGGGCGCGTTGTTCTGCTCGAGCGTCTCGGCCGCGGCGACGTTGGCCTGGATCATCATCTCCTCGATCAGGCGATGGGCCTCGAGACGCTCGGGAATGACGATCCGGGCCACCCGGCCGGCCTCGTCCATGATGATCTTGCGCTCCGGGAGATCGAGGTCGAGCGGGGCGCGGGCATCGCGCGCCCGCTTCAAGGTCTGGTAGGCGGCCCACAACGGCGCCAGCGCCGTCTCCATGAGGGGCGCGGCCTTGTCGCCGGGCTTGCCGTCGAAGGCCGCTTGCGCGTCCTCGTAAGCTAGCTTCGCCGCCGAGCGCATCAGGGCGCGCTGGAACTGGTGGCGGCGCTTCACGCCGTTGCGGTCGAACGTCATGGTCACGGCGAGGCACGGACGTAACTCACCCTCGCGCAACGAGCAAAGATCGTTCGAGATCCGCTCGGGCAGCATCGGCACGACGCGGTCGGGGAAGTAGACCGAGTTTCCGCGCAGCTCCGCTTCCCGGTCGAGGCGCGTTCCGGAGCGCACATAGTGGGCCACGTCGGCGATGGCGACCGTGACGCGGAATCCGCCCTCGTTGCGGGGGTCGGTGTCGGGCACGGCGGCGACGGCGTCGTCGTGGTCGCGGGCATCGCGCGGATCGATCGTGAGGAGCGGGAGCGCGGTGAGGTCGACGCGACCGCCGGGCGTCAGGTCGGGGAGGTCGCGTACCTCGCGCAGCACGCCCTCGGGGAAATCGTCCGGTATGCCGTGGGCGTGGACGGCGATGAGGCTGATCTGGCGCTGGTCGCGCGGGTTGCCGAGCGTCTCGGCGACACGGGCCTCGGGCACGCCGCCGCTGTGGCGGCTCAGGATGTCAAAGCGCACGAGGTCGCCGTCGGTGGCGTCGCCCGCGCCGCCGTCGCGGACGGGCCACGTTTTCAGGTCGCGGCGATCGATGGGGTCGATGCTGCCGCCGCCGCGGGCATGGGCGCGGAAGATACCGAGCAGGCGGCGCTTCTCGCGCGGGAGCTTCTTCGTCGGCTCGGCTTCGTAGGGAAACTCATGGGCGCTGTCGGGGCCGCTTCGCGCGACCCGGGCGAGGATGCGGTCGCCGACACCGAGGGCCGTGTCGCCTTCACGATGGCGACCTTCGGCCGACAATACGAGAATCCGAGGACGCTCGCCGGCATCCTCCTCCCAGGCGACGGGGACGGCGACGAGGTCGCCCTCGTCGTCGCGGTCGATGATCTCGAGGACGGCCATCGAGGGGACGTGGCCGTGCCGCTTCATCGCCTTACGGTTGCCGACGAGAAGGCCTTCGGACGTCATCTCGGCCAGGAGCGTCTTCAGCTCGATGCGGTCGCCGCCCTTGATGCCGAACGCCTTGGCGATCTCGCGCTTGCCGATCTTGCCCTGGGCGCTCGCGAGATAGTGGAGCAACTCCTCGCGCGAGGGCACGCCGCCCGTCCGTGGAGTGGCCTTGTTCGGCGGCTTGCCCCGTCCGGGGCCCGGTTTCCTCGGCTGTGCCATGGGAAAGTTCCATAGCAGGTCGATCCGGGGAGAGACAGAGGCCCGGCTCTACAGGGTGTTGGCAGAAGGACGTTCGCTCCCCCGCACGGCGGGTTGGCGTCGCGCGCCGGGTTCTGCTTTGCTGAGCGCCGACGTTCACCCCAAGGAGCCCACACACCATGTCCGATGCTTTCGAGAAGGGTCTGAAGCTGCGCAAGGAAGTCCTCGGCGAGGCCCACGTGGAGCGTTCGATGGCCGCCGCCGACGCTTTCACCAAGCCCGTGCAGGATCTCGTGACGGAGATCGGCTGGGGGGCGTTCTGGACGCGGCCGGGCCTCACGCGAAAGGAGCGCAGTCTCATCACGCTCGGCATTCTTGCGGCGCTGGGCCGCTCGCACGAACTTTCGGTGCATGTGAAGGGGGCGGTCAACAACGGCTGCACGGCGGAGGAGATCCGCGAGGCGCTGATCCATGCCGGCTGCTATGCGGGCCTGCCGGTGACACTCGAGGCGGTCCGGGTGGCCAAGGGTGTGCTCGAGAGCCTCGACGGCGCGAAAGGCGGCTGATCGACCGGTGCGCCGGCCCGGGGTCTCGCCAGAGGGCGGGCCACGCTCTACACTGGCACCATGATCGCGATCCAACGCTTCGTTGTGGTCATGGCCGTCGCGGCCGGGGCATCTTGGCTCCCGGTTGTCGGCGCGGGTTTCCAGTCGGCCAGGGCGCAGTCTGTGGACCAGACGGCTCCGGCGCCGGCCTACGAGGGTTCGCCCTTTCACGGGGCGCGGGATGGCAACGGCCGGATCATTCCCTGCCGCTGCCGGTTCCAGGGACGCGAATTCCGTCTCGGCGAGTTGGTGTGCATGGCGACTCACGTCGGCACGGTGATCACGCGCTGCGATCTGCTGCAGAACAACACGTCATGGGTGCCAACGGGCACGGCGTGCACCATCAGCCGTGCGCCCGGCGATTTCGGTGCGAGCGGCTAGTGTAGCCGGACCCGCCACAAGGCAACGGCCCCACCCGATGCGGGCGAGGCCGTATGCGCTGTCGTGTCTGCGGGCTCGACGAGCCCGAAATCAGTTCTTCTTCGCAGGTGCCGCAGGGGCGGCCGGGGCTGCACCCTTCGCGGCCTTCTTGAGGTCGCGAACGCACTTGCCGCGGAACGCCTTGCGTTCCTTGCCCTTCAGGCCCTTGGCATCCGCCTGCTTCGAGCACTCGATGCCCTCCGGCGTCGAGGCCTGCTTGGGCACGCCCTTGGCCTTTGCGGGGGCCTTCGGTGCGGCTGCTGCTGGTGCGGTGGCCGCCTTCGGCGCTGCTGCCGGAGCCGGTGCCGTCTGAGCGGCGGCGAGGCTGGTCGATACGATCAGAGCCGCGACGCCCATCGTGATCTTTGAGAGTATGCGCTGCATGGAGCTTTGCCCATTGTTGATGGCTCGCGGCCGCCGTCCGGATCGCGAGTAACGATTCGTTTACTGCTTTTCTGCGCCCAGAGTCTCGAGTCTAAACACCTTGTCACCGATCACTTTTTTCGTCAGCGTCCGTTCAGGTTCGCAGTGGGATGCCGAGTCGGGCGGGCGCGATACTGCCCCGGCGTGGCCCGGGAGCCACTTTCGCGGATCGGTCGGGCGCGCCATATTGGCGGTCATGGCACGAGCCCCGAAAGACCAGACCCCGAAGCCTCGCCCGTCGCGGGGCAAGAGCGGCAAGCCCGCCGGACCGCCGGTCGAGACCGACGCCGGCACGCCCGGGTTCGGCGAGGCGCCGCAAGCCGCGTTCACGGCCAACGGTCCCCTGACCAGCCACCCCCAGGTGCGGGAACTGGCCTTCGCCTCGGCAGGATCCGGCCAGTTGCCGGCGCTGCGGCAGGTCAAACCGCGACCGGAAGACTTTTCGCCGTCGGCGGGGCTCAATGCGCTGCTGGCACGTCCGGAGGAGCGTTCCGAGCAGGCGAAGGCGCTGATCGCGCGGCAGCCGATGATGGCGACGCATCCGCTGGTCGCCGGAACGCTGCCCGAGTTCACGCCGCACCGGCCGATGCGGCCCGAGAAGTCGGAAGGCGGCATCCGGTTCGAGATCGTGTCGGATTTCGAGCCCAAGGGGGATCAGCCGAATGCCATTCGCGACCTCGTCGCGGGTGTGCGGCAGCATGATCAGAACCAGGTGCTGCTCGGCGTCACCGGATCAGGCAAGACGTTCACGATGGCGCACGTCATCGCGGAGACGCAGCGGCCGGCGCTGATTCTGGCCCCGAACAAGACGCTGGCGGCGCAGCTCTACGGCGAGTTCAAGTCGTTCTTCCCGAACAACGCCGTCGAATATTTCGTCTCGTACTACGACTACTACCAGCCCGAGGCCTACGTGCCGCGGACCGACACCTACATCGAGAAGGAAGCCTCGATCAACGAGCAGATCGACCGGATGAGGCACGCCGCGACGCGGTCGCTGCTCGAGCGCGACGACGTGATCATCGTGGCCTCGGTGTCGTGCATCTACGGTATCGGCTCCGTCGAGACCTACACCGCCATGACGTTCCCGGTGCAGGTCGGCGACCGGATCAGCCGCGATCAGCTCCTCGCGGATCTCGTGGCGCTGCACTACCGGCGCAACGACGCCAATTTCCATCGCGGCACGTTCCGGGCGCGGGGCGACACCATCGAGCTGTTCCCGGCCCACTTGGAGGATCGCGCCTGGCGGATCTCGCTGTTCGGCGACGAGATCGAGGCCATCACCGAGTTCGATCCGCTGACCGGGCAAAAATCCGACGAACTCAAGCTGGTCAAGATCTACGCCAACTCGCACTACGTGACGCCGAAGCCGACGCTGCAGCAGGCCATCAAGGCGATCAAGACCGAGCTGAAGCAGCGTCTCGACGAACTGCATGCGTCGGGCAAACTGCTGGAGGCGCAGCGGCTCGAGCAGCGCACCGTGTTCGACATGGAGATGATGGAGGCGACGGGCTCGTGCGCCGGCATCGAGAACTATTCGCGGTATCTCACCGGGCGGCGGCCGGGCGATCCGCCTCCGACGCTGTTCGAGTATCTGCCGGACAATGCGCTCGTGTTCGCGGACGAGTCGCATGTGACCGTGCCGCAGATCGGCGGCATGTTCCGCGGCGACTACCGGCGCAAGGCGACGCTCGCCGAGTACGGTTTCCGGCTGCCGTCCTGCATGGACAATCGGCCCCTCCGCTTCGAGGAGTGGAACGCCATGCGCCCGCAGTCGATCTACGTGTCGGCCACGCCTGGCGACTGGGAGATCGAGCAGACGGGGGGCACGTTCGTCGAGCAGGTGATCCGGCCGACCGGCCTCGTCGATCCGATGGTGGAGATCCGCTCGGCGCGCAGCCAGGTCGACGATCTTCTCGACGAGGTGAGGCAGGTGGCCAAGAAGGGCTACCGCACGCTCGTCACGACGCTCACCAAGCGCATGGCGGAGGACCTCACCGAGTACCTGCACGATAACGGCATTCGCGTCCGCTACATGCACTCCGACATCGAGACGCTGGAGCGCATCGAGATCATCCGCGATCTCCGGCTCGGGGCCTACGACGTGCTGATCGGCATCAACCTGCTGCGCGAGGGTCTCGACATTCCGGAGTGCGGCCTCGTCGCCATCCTCGACGCCGACAAGGAGGGTTTTCTCCGCTCGGAGACGTCGCTGATCCAGACCATCGGGCGGGCGGCGCGCAACGTCGACGGTCGCGTCATCCTCTATGCCGACCACATGACGGGCTCGATGGAACGCGCCATCGCCGAGACCGACCGGCGCCGCGAGAAGCAGCTCGCCTGGAACGCTGCCCACGGCATCACGCCGGAAAGCATCCGCAAGTCGATCGGCGACGTGATGTCATCCGTCTACGAGCAGGATCGCGTCACCGTCGATGCGGGGCTGGCGGAGAACGGGCAGCCGCTGTTCGGCAACAATCTGGCAGCCGTGATCGAGGACATGGAACGGCGCATGAAGGAAGCCGCTGCGGACCTCGAGTTCGAGACGGCGGCGCGGCTGCGTGACGAGATCAAGCGGCTGCGCGAGACGGAACTTGCCGTGGCGGACGACCCGCTCGCCCGACAGACCGCCATCGAGGATCGGGCCGGCGCCTACGACGGCGAGCGGAAGTACGGACCGAGCGGGACGGTGCTCGACACGGGAAGTCCCGCCGCGGGCGGCGCGTCACGCATCCGCAAGCCGACGCTCGACGAGATGACCGTCGGGCGCACCGAGGTGCCGCTCGGCGGGCAGCTGCCGGAGCGACCGAAGGCGCCCGTCATGCCGACGCGCACACGCGAGGTGGAGAGCACCTACGACAAGGGCAAGCGCAAGGGACGGCAGCGGAAGACCGGCCGTCCGGGGATGTGACCAGACCGCGCCTCCGCTCACCCGATCTCGCCCGCGAGGAACGCCCCAAGGCGCGCGTTGGCGAGATCCGGCACCTCGAAATGCACGAAGTGGCCCGCGCCGTCGGCTTTCTCGAGCGTGTGGCGCGTGAAGTAGTCGGCCAGCTTGTCGGTGAACTCGAATTTCAGAACCGGGTCGTGGGCGCCCCAGAGAAAATAGGTCGGCGCCGCGATCGCCGGGACCGGTAGCGCGCCGTCCTGCATCATGCGGCGCCTGAAACGGTTGACGCCGACGTACCAGTCGAAGCCGCCCTGGATGTTGCCGTTCGACAGGAAGTTGTCGACCCACTCCTCGAGGTAGGGCTCGAAGGCGTGTTTCTGGTGCGTCCAGTGGGTCAGGAAATGCCGGAAGTAGATGCGGCAAGCGTCGCGCGACGAGCCGACGAGGGCGGCCGCGAAGTCCTTCTGGTGGAACTGCTGGTACCAGGTCTCGGGGAACAGGCTGTGGTCGCCCCAGCGCTTGCCGACTCCGGGATAGGCGCAGTTGAAGAAGAAGAGCCGGCTCACGCGCTCCGGCCAGGCGAGCGCGAACTGCTGGGCGACGAACGAGCCCACGTCGTGGCTGACGAGGGCGACGCGATCGAGGCCGAGCACGTCGAGGAAATCGCGAAGGTCCTTGGCGAGGAGCTGTGGTGGCGTCCCGTCGGCGGGGCGCGGCACCTTGCTCAGCGTTTCGCCGAAGCCGCGAAAGTCCGGGGCGATGCAGTCGAAGTGCGCGGACAGAGCCGGCAGGGTGTGGAGCCAGGAGCGCCGCCATTCGGGCCAGCCATGGAGAAAGACCACCGGCGTGCCGCTGCCGGCGCGCGTGTAGCGGATCGACAACTCGGCGGTCTCGGCAGTTCTGGCGGTCCAGTCGATGGTCACAGTGGAACTCCCGTGGCTTTCCGAACGGCGAGTGTGGCCCAGGTCGGGGGATCTCGGCAAAGGGCGCGTTCAGCGGCGGATCGCGACACCGCCTGACGCCGATCAAGAGCGGGCTTCGATCCCTCGTCTACGGTAGAGTGGGCCTTTCCGTCACGGCATCTCCAGCGCGCTCCAACGGACATCCGACATGCGGCACCCCCACCCATCGACGCCCCTCGCTGCGGCGGACGCGCTGGTTCTCGACACGGAGACCACGGGTCTCGACGCGCGGTCGGCGCGGGTCGTGCAGATCGCGGCTGTCGTGATCCGGGGCGGCGTCGTGGCGCCGGAGCCTGTGCTGGACACGCTCGTTGCGCCCGGCATTCCCATTCCCCCCATCTCGACCGCCGTGCACGGGATCAGCGACGGGGACGTGGTGGGAAAACCCAGCTTCGCCGATGTGGCGCCGGGGCTCGCGACGGTCATGGACGGCCGCCTCCTAGTAGGCCACAGCCTCGCCTACGACCTGACCGTCCTGAAGCGCGAGCACGAACTGGCGGGGTTGCGCTGGGTGATGCCGCGGGCGCTCGACGTCCGGCCGCTGGCGCGGCTCGTGGCGCCGTCGCTCGCCGACCATAGCCTGGACCGGCTCTGCGACTGGCTCGGCATCGTCATCGTGGGGCGGCACACGGCCATCGGCGATGCGCGCGCGACGGCGGAGGTCTTCTGCCGTCTCGTGCCGGCGCTGCGCGAGATGGGCGTCCGGACTCTCGGCGAGGCGATGGCCGCGACGAGCCGCCTCGCCGAGCGCGAGGCGCGCAGTTCCGGCGGGCTTATGGTGCCCGATACCGATCGCGCGCCGGAGACCGAGCCACCGATCGTCATCGACAGCTTCGCCTATCGGCATCGCGCACGCGACGTGATGAGTGCGCCGGCGCTGTTCGTTCCGGCCTCGAGCACGATCGGTGACGGGCTGCGGCTGATCCTGGAGCGCGGGACCAGTTCGGCGTTCGTCGAGCTGTCGGGGGGCGAAGCCGGGATCTTCACCGAGCGCGATCTCCTGCGCGCCGTCGGTCGCGATGGAGCCGCCGCGCTCGCGAGGCCGATCGCAGAGATCGCGAAATCGCCCGTGCACAGCGTGGTGGAGGACGATTTCGTCTATCGCGCCATCGGACGCATGGCGCGGCTCGGCATCCGCCATCTCGCCGTGCGCAACGGTGACGGCACGATCACGGGGGCGCTGACGCCGCGCAATCTGCTCCGCGATCGTGCCATGGACGCCATCGTGATCGGCGACGGCATTGCCGCCGCCACGTCGTCGGTCGATCTGGCGGCGGCGTGGGGGCAGACGCCGCGCATGGCGGCCGCGCTGCGCCGGGACGGCGTGTCGGCGCGCGACATCGCGGCGAGCCTCAGTGCCGAGATCCAGGCGATCACGCGGCGGGCGGCGGAACTCGCGGAAGACGAGATGGCCGCGGAGGGTCGCGGTCGGCCGCCGGTCCGGTACGCCGTTCTCGTGCTGGGATCGGCGGGGCGCGGGGAGAGCCTGCTCGCGGCCGACCAGGACAATGCCATCGTCTACGAGCACGGGGCCGAAGGCGGGCCTGAGGATCTCTGGTTCGCCGACATGGCGGGGCGCATGAACCGCATCCTCGACGAAGCCGGGATCGTGCTCTGCAAGGGCGGGGTGATGGCACGCAACCGGCTCTGGCGGCGGTCGCGGGCGGACTGGGAAGCGCAGGTCGAGACGTGGATCCGGCGGCAGAAGCCGCAGGATCTGCTCGACGTGGACATCTTCTTCGATGCAGCTCCGGTGCATGGCGACGGGCGGCTCGCGGAAAACCTGATGGCGTTCGCCCGGGAGCGTGCACGGCAGACGCCGTCGTTCCTGATGATGCTGACGGAACTGGCGCGCCAGTGGCGATCTCCGCTGGCGCTGTTCGGCGGCTTCCACAAGGTCGACGGACGGGTGGATCTCAAGAAGGGCGGGTTGATGCCGATCTTCACCGGGGCGCGTGTTCTCGCGCTCCGGCACGGCATCGCCGAGCGGTCGACGCGGGACCGGCTCGCTGGCGTACAGGCTCTCGGCATCGGGGCCGCCAGTGATTACGACAGCATCATCGAAGGCCAGGAGGCGCTTCTTGCCGCGGTGCTCGAGCAGCAGGTCGAGGACGCGGCACGCGGGGTTTCGCTGTCGCCGCGCGTTATCGTCGACCGGTTGCCGGCCAAGGAGAGGGCCGAGCTCAGAACCGCGGTGAAGGCCGTCGACACGATGCTCGGCATCCTCGGCGAGGGACGCCTCTGAGCACCGCTCGCCGGGCTGATCAGGGGTAGAGACGGGATTTCGCCCACGCTTCGGCCGGCATGTCGCGGCGGAAGACGACACGGTCGTGAAGCCGGAACGGCCGGTCGTGCCACAGCTCGATCTCAAGCGGGGTCACGCGGAAGCCGGACCAGTGCGGCGGGCGCGGGATCTCGCCGAGCGGGTAGCGGGCGGTGACGGCCGCGACGGCCTTTTCCAGCGCGAAGCGGCTCTCGAGGGGGCGCGATTGCGCCGAGGCCCAGGCGCCGAGCCGCGAGCCGCGCGCACGGGAGGCGAAATAGGCGTCGGCCTCGGCGGAACTCACCGCCGACACCAGACCGCGCACCCGGACCTGCCGGCGCAAGGACTTCCAGTGGAACAAGAGGGCTGCCTTGCCTGCGGCCGCCAGCTCGCGTCCCTTGGCGCTGTCGAGGTTGGTGTAGAACACGAAGCCGCGCTCGTGGCCGGCGCTGGCCGGGTCGAGGCCCTTCAGGAGCACCATGCGGACGTTCGGCAGCCCGTCCGGGGCCACGGTCGCCAGCGCCATGGCGTTGGGGTCGTTCGGCTCGGATTTCTCGGCCTCGGCCATCCACGCCTCGAACATCTGGAATGGCTCGTTCGCGGCGGTGAAGTCGTCCGGCGCGGGAGAATTCGACGGGGTTTCGCTCATGGCTGATGGCATCCGGCTACCGGTCGACGCTGCAACCGGGTGTTAACCAACACTGATCGACAATGCATACGTCGTCTGTGGCGTCTCCGGATCGCTTAGCCCCGGTCAGTCCCGAGTGTCGAGTCCAACCATGCGTTTGATGTTGCGTCGCGTTGCCCGGCAATGCCTTGCCGGTTCTCTCGTGTTCCTGATGTCGACAGCGCTCATTCCGCCTGCGACCGGCGGGGATACGCTCGAAGGCGGGGGGGGCGCGCATCAAGGTGCGGCGCCCGGTTCGGCGCAGGCCGGCCAGTCGACGGCGATTGCCGCCATCGGCGAGGCACGGTCGATCTTCGACGCGAAGGACGAAGCAGCGGCCCTAGAAGCCGTGCATCTTGCGCTCACGGAAGTCGGGGACGGCTCCACGTACGTCTGGTACCGCCGCGGCGGTCGCCTCTCGGGCCTCGTCCAGCCGACCCAGTCGTTCCGCGATTCGATCGGTCGCATCTGCCGGCACATCGTCGTGACCCTCAACGATGCGGCGCGCTCGCGGCGGATCGAAAGCATCGCCTGCCGCCTCGACGACGGGGGATGGCAGCTCGACGGGTGACAAGGGGGCGGCGGCGGTCCACAGTTGGCGCATCTCAACAGCCAACGAGGATCGTCGATGTCTGCCGCACCGTTCGACTACGCCAATCTGCTGGCGCCGGGCCTGCCGCCGGCTGCCGTCAAGTACGGCGGCTTTCCGAAGTACAACTTCGTCGGTGGGCATAACGACTCGGCGAGCATTCCCGTCGATGGGCTCCGGGCGGCTGCCGACGCGGTACTGGCGCGCGAAGGCCGGACGCTCGCAACCTACGGCCTCGAAAGCGGTCCGCAGGGGTATCTGCCGCTCCGCTCCTTCCTCGTTCGCAAGCTGAAGACCGACGCCGGCATCGATTGCACGACCGACGACATCCTCATCACGTCCGGCTCGCTGCAGGGCATGGACCTCGTCAACCAGCTGCTGATCGCGCCGGGTGACACGGCCATCATCGAGCAGGCCAACTACGGCGGCGCCATCACGCGACTGAAGCGGGCGAAGGCCAACATCGTCGGCGTGCCGGTCGACCACGACGGCATGAGCGTCAGCGCGCTCTCGAATGCGCTCGACGAGCTTGCGGCGAAGGGCGTCAAGCCGAAATACATCTACACCATCCCGACGGTTCAGAACCCCACGGCGACCGTGATGAGCGAGGGCCGTCGGCGGGAGATCCTGGCGCTTTCGGCGAAGCACGGCGTGCCGATCTTCGAGGACGAGTGCTACGCGGACCTGACGTGGACGGGCGAGCGTCCTGCTGCCCTGCGCGGGCTCGCGGGGGCCGGCAACAACCAGGTCATTCACATCGGCTCGTTCTCGAAGTCGATCGCGCCGGCGCTGCGGCTCGGCTATCTCGTCGCGAGCTGGCCGCTGATGGGCAACATTCTCGGGCTCAAGACGGACGCCGGCTCGGGCGCTCTCGAACAGATGATCCTGGCGGAGTATGCGTCGAAGCACTTCGACACGCACGTCAAGGATCTGCGCAAGCGGCTGAAGCGGAAGGCCGACGTGCTGATCGAGGCGCTGTCGGCGGAGTTCGGGACGGCGGCCGAGTTCGAGAAGCCCGATGGCGGCATCTTCCTCTGGGTGAAGCTCCCTGACGAGGTGGATACGCTCAGGCTGTTCCAGGCGGCGGCGAAGGCTGGCGTGGCGCTCAATCCGGGCGTCGAGTGGGCGACGGACCAGGGCTACTCGAAGTCGCGCCTCAGGCTCTGCTTCGCCAATCCGGAGGAAGCGCAGATCCGGGAAGGCGTCGCCGTGCTGGCCGACGTCTGCCACAAGGAATTCGGCGTTCCAGTGCGCGGCCGCAACGTCGGCCGCAGCTGAGCGTCGCAAGCGGCCGCCAATGGAAACGGCTCCCTCACGGGAGCCGTTTTCGTTTCAGGGGCGGTGAAAAGGCGGGGCGTCAGGACTGCGCGAACACGATCTTGCCGTCGGCGGTCGTCCGGCGCTCGGCGGCGCGCGTCTCGAGCAGGTAGTGGGCGTGAGCCAGCGTCTCGGCGAAGGCATGCCGGCCCTGTCCGTCCGCCACGGCCTTCGGGAAGAGGCCGTGGGCAAGGTGCATGGTCGTCGATGGCGTCTGCATGAGGCCATGGAGGGCCGTGAGGCGCAGCTCGTGATGGTAGGCGAGTTCCTCGACGCGCACCCTGAGGCCGTGGAACGGCAGGCCGTGCGACGGCAGGACCAGCGCGTCGGGGGGCAGATCGCGGAAGCGGTCGAGGGAGGCGAGATACTCGGCCAGCGGATTGGCTTCGGGCTCAGCGGGAAAGACGCCGATCATCGGCGAGATCTTGGAGAGCACCTGGTCGCCCGCGATGAGGATCTTCTCCGCCGCGCACCAGAACGACGCGTGGGCTGCCGCATGACCGCCGCAGACCATCACCTGCCAGCTGCGGCCGCCGAAACGCACCTCGTCGCCGTCGCGCAGCCGAATGATCGCCTCGGGAAGCGGCTCCATGTAGGTCAGCGTCCGGCGGCGGTCGTCGCCGAACGAGGCGACCGTCTCGGGATCGCAGCCATGACGCTCGAGGAAGCGAAGCGCGTGGGTCCCGAGCGGCGTGCGGGCCTCCTCGACCCGCATCTGGGCGGCGAGCCACTCCGTCAGCGTGATCAGATAGGGCGGCTCGTCCGACTTCTCCGACAGCCAGCCCGCGAGGCCCACGTGATCAGTGTGGCCATGGGTGGCGATCATGCGCACGATGGGCGAGCCGGAGAGCACGCCCCCCAGCAGGGCGTCCCAGACCGCTCTGGCGGCCGGGTCGGCGGTGCCGGTGTCGATGACGGTCCAGCCGTCCGTCTCCCGGATCAGCCAGACGTTGACGTGATTGAGCCGGAACGGCAGCGGGATGCGGGCCCACAGAATCCCCGGCGCGACCTCGATCGTCTCGGCGCCGATCGGATGGTGGTCGTGCAGATAGGTGATGGTCCTGGGATGCTCGCGAAGCTCGGGATCGAGGACTGCATCGCCATTGCCGCGAAACTCGGCCGTCGAGCCGCCGACCCCGGCCGTGGGCCCCCGTGATCCGTGCATCGCAGCATCCTTTGCGTCGTTCCTGTCCGGACACGTTGATATCGCACCGCAGCACAATGCGCCAGTTCGCGTTTCGCCCGTCAGCGGAGCGCGCTTGTTCGGCGGGCTCTAATCCGCTATACGCGTGGCGGAATTCGTCGACCGTTCGACCGCTGGTGCTCCGCCGCCCGGTGACGTGTCCCGGCGCCACCCTGAGCGAGAGAGCCAAGCCCATGAAAACGACCGAGGATTTCCATCCCGACTATCACATGGTGAAGGTCGTCATGACCGATGGCTCGGAGTACATGACGTACTCGACCTACGGCAAGGAAGGCGACACCATCACGCTCGACATCGATCCGCGGACGCATCCCGCATGGACCGGCGGCAACCAGCAGAGCCTGGACCGCGCGGGCCGCGTGTCGCGCTTCAAGAAGAAGTTCGAAGGCCTGTTCTGAGGTCGGGCTGGCGTCCGTTCCGGACGCCGCACCACTCCGATCCGATGCACGAAGGCCGCCCAGGAGGCGGCCTTCGTCGTTTTCGGGAGCTGTCACGGGTGTCGGTCGACCCGGGTTCAGCCGGCAGCCAGCCGCTCGGCGCCGAAGGCGGCCGACAGGCGGTCGACCTGCTGGGCGACCGGGTTCGACGTGATCTCGGTCACGACGGCCTCTGGGCGCTGCTCGAGTGCCTTGTCCAGCATCACGATACGGTCGTGGAGGGCGAAGCTCGCCTCGATCAGTTCGCGAAGGCGCGGCGGAAGCTTTTCGTAGTCGGGGACGTGGTGCGGGCGGCCGATGGCGGCGAGGCGGAGGCGGCGGCGCTTGGTGCGGGCCTCCTCGATGCCGATCTCGCCGGCCTTGAGCGCCCGGCGGATGACGAGCCAGGAGGCCAGTTCCAGCAGTCGTGTCGTGAGCCGCATGCTTTCCGACGCGTAGAGGACGCCGGCCGTCGGTGTGATGGCCTTCGAGTCCCGGCGCCCGGGACCTTCGAGGTAGTTGGCCGTCGCCTCGACGAGCGCCATGCCTTCCCGGAACACCTGATCGAACTGTTGGGAATTGGCGAACTTCTCGGCGAAAGAGATCGTGACGCCCGTGCTCGAACCTACGCTAATCACCATTCACCTCGACACGAAGTTTGACCAGAACGAGCCGCTCGTCTCGCATACCCGGCATCGGCGCGGCTGTGAAGGGGAGCATCGCCAATTCGGGTTAAGGACCTGTCTCGAATTGAGCCGTTCGATTGCGGGAAATGTGAGGCGTTGAAAAAGATGAGCCGCCTCGCGGCGGCTCGTTCAGTCGAATGGGAGCGTCAGTACGGTCGACAGGTGTCGCCCGATCTCCAGAAGTGCTGGATGCGCATGTTCTAGCGACCCGACGTAAATGATCCTTTAATGGCAAACACTAGGTTGACGCCTGTCGTTAAGCTCAGCCGCCCGCTGCCTCCCGTCTCACTCCGACTTGAAAAGTGCTGCCGCCGCCTGATTGTGCGCCTTCTTCCTCGTGATCTCGGCCTCGGTCCGGGCGATCTCCTGCCTCAGGGAGGCGATGCGCGCCTCCAGTTCGGCTAGCGACCACTTGGCCAGATCCTCGCCCATCACGAGCGACGGTTTCGCGGTCTTGCGGACATCGTCCCAGTCCATCCTGATCTCCTTTCCGGCGGTTCGTACAACCTGTTCGAAGCCAACACGACTTGTGCGCGACCCGCGCAGCAGGCATCACAGACGTCATGTCACCGAACCAGCTTTCGACACGGAGTGCCGCATGACGACCCTGCCCGCAACCATGACCGCCATCGTCATCGACGGGAAGGGAGGGCCGGAGGTGCTCGTCCCGGCAGAGGTGCCGGTTCCGACGCCTGGACCGGGGCAGGTGCTGGTCGCCGTCGCGGCGGCGGGCGTCAACCGGCCGGACGTGCAGCAGCGCATGGGGGCCTATCCGCCGCCGCCCGGGCATTCGCCGCTGCCGGGCCTCGAGATCGCGGGTGTCGTGGCGGCCATCGGCGCCGGTGTGATGCGGTGGAAGGCTGGCGACCGGGTGTGCGCGCTCGTCAATGGTGGCGGCTATGCGCCCTTCTGCATCGCCGAGGACGTGCAGACGCTGCCGGCGCCCTCCGGCCTCTCGATGATCGAAGCGGCGGGCCTGCCCGAGACGGTGTTCACAGTCTGGAACAACGTGTTCGAGCGCGGGCGGCTCGGACCCGGCGAGTGGTTCCTCGTGCACGGTGGCACCAGCGGCATCGGAACGACGGCGATCCAGCTCGCGAAGGCCTTCGGGGCGCGCGTCATCGCCACGGCCGGAGGCGCGGCCAAGGTCGAGGCGTGCCGGGCGCTCGGGGCCGACGTCGCGATCGACTACCGGAGCCAGGATTTCGTGAAGGAGGTTCGGGCGGCGACGGGTGGGCGCGGCGTGGACGTCATCCTCGACATGGTCGGCGGCGACTACACTGAGCGCAATATCGTGGCGGCGGCCGAGGATGGGCGGATCGTGCAGATCGCGGCGCTCGGGGGGGCGGAGGCCAAGATCAACGTCGCCCGTCTGATGATGAAGCGGGTGACGCTCACCGGCTCGACGCTCCGGCCGCGGACGCGGGAGGTGAAGGCCGGGTTCGCGCGGGCCATCGAGGATCGGGTGTGGCCGCTGGTCGCTGCCGGCAAGCTCAAGGTGCTGGTCGATTCGACGTTCCCGCTGGCTCAGGCGAGCGAAGCGCACCGGCGCATGGAGACCAGCCAGCACGTCGGCAAGATCATCCTCACACTGCCGGGCGCATGACGGGGGCTGGGGCCGAGGGACCGGTCGGGAAAGGCAGCGGATGACGGCGGACAAGCCTGCTGACGTCGAGATCGGAACCGGGCGTCGTCTGCTGATCCTGTTCTCCTGCGTCCTGACAGTGGCGCTCTACTTCACGTCGATCCTGGTCGCCTCGACGGTGCTGCCACAGATGCAGGGCTCGTTCTCGGCGACGCCGGACGAGATCTCGTGGTCGGTTACGTTCAATATTCTCGCGACCGCCATCGCCATGCCGATGACGGGGTGGCTCGTGGCGCGGTTCGGGCGGCGGACCGTGATGGTGTGGTCGACGGGGCTTTTCGCGCTCACCATGCTGCTCTGCGGGCAGGCGCATTCCGTGGAGGAACTCGTCCTCTGGCGCATCGTCCAGGGGGCGGCCGGCGCGCCGAGCGTGCCGCTCGTGCAGACGATCCTCCTCGACGTGTTCCCGCCGCGGCAGCATCGCATGGTGCTCGGCGTCTACGGCATGGGGGTGACGCTCGGGCCAATCATCGGGCCGGCACTCGGAGGGTTCCTCGCCGAGGTCGCCAACTGGCGCTGGGCGTTCTACGTGCTCTTTCCCGTCGGCGCAGTGGCGGCGATCGGCCTTGCGGCGTCGCTCCCGGCCGACGGGCGGAAGGGTCCGGCCTATCTGAGCTGGACCGGGTTTCTGCTGTTGTCGCTCGCGGTCGGCAGCCTGCAATGGATGCTCTCGCGCGGGCAGCGGCTCGACTGGTTCGACAGTCTCGAGATCCAGCTCGCGCTCATCGTGTGCGTGCTCTCGTTCTACCTGTTCCTCGCCCACAGCCTCACCTCGCAACGGCCTTTTCTCGATCTCAGGCTGCTGCTGAACCGGAACTACGCGCTCGGGCTGATGCTGATCACCGTGTTCGGGATGCTCAACTTCACGCCGATGGTGCTCCTGCCGACCCTGATGCGGGCCCACATGGGATTTCCCGACATGCTGGTCGGGCAGGTGGTCGGGGCGCGCGGCATCGGGGGGCTGCTCGGCTTCTTCGCCGTCATCTTCATGAGCCGCTTCGATCCCCGGATCACGATCGCGCTCGGATTCCTCATTCAAGCCGTCGCCGGGTTCGGGCTGATGCAGATCGACCTCAACGTCACGCCGCTGGAGCTCGAGATCAACGGGGCGGTGCAGGGCCTCGCGACGGGCATTCTCGTCGTGGCGCTGACGCTGGTCGCGTTCGACGGTATCCCGCGGGAGAAGATGCCGGAGGCGCTCGCCGTCTATCACCTGCTGCGCAACATCGGCGCGAGCTTCTTCATCTCGATCAGCGTCGCCGAGGTGATCCGGTCGACGGGGGTCAACTACGCCCAGCTCAGCGAGGTCATCAGTCCCTACAACCGCTCGATGGCGCTGCCGTGGGTGACCGGGCTGTGGGAAGTGGGGACGGCGCCGAGCCTGCAACGGTTGTCCGGCGAGGTCACCCGCCAATCGGCCATGATCGCCTACATCAATGCGTTCGGGCTGTTCACCGTCGTCTCGGCAGCCGCGGTGCCGCTGGCGTTGTTCCTGCGCCGGCCGAAGGTCGCGGGATGATGACGCGATGTGCGCTCAAAGGGGGCGGGCGAGTTCCTTCAGGCCGCGACGAATGAGCTTCGCGGTGTCGGCATCGTCGCCCAGCTCTCCGTGCGCTGCCGCGATCGCGGCGGCCGCCTGTTGCGGGTTGTAGCCCAGGTTGACGAGGGCCGACATGGCTTCGGCGGCTGCTCCGGGGCTGGTGGTCGTGGCGCCACCTTTCGATGTCGCCGATGCTGCGACCTGTGGCAGGGCGATGCCCGCAACCGTGAGCGCGGGGGCCTTGTCCTTCAACTCGAGGACGATGCGCTGGGCGAGCTTCTTGCCGACGCCCGGCGTCTTCTCGACGAGCGTCGCGTTGCCGAGCGCGATGGCGTTTGCGAGGTCCTGCGGGCTCATGGTGCCGAGCACGTTGAGGGCGACCTTGGAGCCCACGCCCTGGATGTTCTGGAGCGTGCGGAACCAAGACCGCTCGACTTCGGAGCGGAACCCGAACAGGCGAATCGCATCCTCGCGAACGTGGGTATCGATCGTGAGGCTGACCTCCTGGCCGAGTTCCATGCCCCGCAGCGTGCGCGACGAGCACTGGACCTCGTAGCCGACGCCGTTGACGTCGATGATGGCATGGGCCTCGCCGATGGCGTCCACCTTGCCCTTCAGCTTGCCGATCATTGCAACTCTCCGGTGGTCCGGGGTGGGCAGAACGCAGCAGGCATCAGATGTCGGGAGAGAAACCGGCCACTCCAGCCATAGACCGGTTTCAAGCCGTCCTGCGCCAACTGATCAGGTGTGCGATTGCCGATAGCCGGCCATCTGCTACCTGCTGCGTGCTGCCTACCTCCGGGCATTCTCCATGGCCAAGCGGGCTGCGGGGCTCGTCCGATGATTGGCGTGGCAGATGGCGATCGCCAGCGCGTCCGCCTCGTCGGCCGATTCAAAACGAGCCTTCGGGAGCAGCATCGAGACCATCATCTGGATCTGGCGCTTCTCCGCATGCCCGGCGCCGACAACGGTCTTCTTGATCAGGTTCGGCTGATACTCGGCGATGCGCAGTCCCTTCATGGCCGGGGCCAGTAGCGCCATGCCGCGCGCCTGGCCCAGCTTCAGGGTCGCGCGGGCGTTCTCGTTGACGAATGTCTCTTCGACGGCGGCCTCGACGGGCTTGAACGAGGCGATGACGCTCGTCAGGCCCTCGTAGAGTTCGCGCAGCCGGTAAGCGAGATCGTCCTCACTGGCCGAGGTGATGTGTCCGCTCGCGACATACACAAGGCGCACGCCATCGGATTCGAGCACGCCCCAGCCCGTGCGTCTCAAGCCCGGGTCGATGCCGATGATGCGAATCGCCGTGTTGCTCATTGTTCCGCGGTAGCACGCGGCGACGCGTCCAACTGCTCTCCGGCGCGTCGGGCGGGGGATAATTGCCGTTCACATGCCACGGCGCGGCAGGCAGAGATGCGTTCGGGCCACACTTGGAGCGCCGGCGGTGCGGGTCCCCGCCCGGGTGGGGGTGTCAAGCGGCGGTGAGGCGCGCCAGCGTCTCCTCGTCGACCTCGAAGTTCGAGAACACGGCCTGCACGTCGTCGTCGTCCTCGAGGGCTGCGAGCATCTTCAGGATGGTTTCGGCGCGCTCGCCATCGACCTGTGTCGTGAGTGTCGGCGTCCAGATGGCCTTCACCTGATCCGGCGCACCGAAGGTTTCCTCCAGCGTTCCCGCGACCTGGCCGAGCGCCTCGAATGCCGTCACGACGAGGTGGCCGTCGGGCGAACTGTCGACGTCGTCGGCGCCAGCCTCGATGGCTGCCTCGAGCATCGCGTCGGGCGTCGCTGCGCCGGCCTTGAAACGGATCTCGCCGATGCGCGCGAACATGTGGCTGACCGAGCCGGTCGCTCCCATGTTGCCGTTGTACTTGGTGAACACCGCACGCACCGCGCCACCGGTGCGATTGCGATTGTCGGTCAGGGCTTCGACGATGACGGCGACGCCGCCCGGGGCATAACCTTCGTAGCGCACCTGCTCGAACGTGTCGGCGTCGCCGCCGAGGGCCTTCTTGATGGCGCGCTCGATGTTGTCTTTCGGCATGTTCTCGGCGCGTGCGTTCTGGATCGCCAGGCGCAAGCGCGGGTTCATCGCCGGATCGGGCGTGCCGGTCTTGGCCGCCACCGTGATCTCGCGGGCCAGCTTGGCGAACAGCTTCGCGCGCATCGCATCCTGCTTGCCCTTGCGGTGCATGATGTTTTTGAACTGCGAATGGCCGGCCATGGTGCTTTCCCGGTTGTCTTGTCGTCGGTGTGTGGTTCGCGATGCTTGCCGCCGGCCAGAAACAGCCGACGGTGAAGGTGGGACGTTATAGGCGCGTCGCTGGCTCGAATCCAGAGTTGGGGGTGCGCGCCGCCGCGAGGTGCGAGATGTGGATGCAAAGTTAAGATTTCGTTTACCTTTGTGGCGCGATCATCAGGTCATCACTGAAGACGAGTCGCATCCGCCGGCTGGCGCACGTTGCCCGACGTGCACGGCTATCCGGGCGCCGCGAGTATCGGCGCTCCAACCCGATCACTGCCGGTCCGACCGGTGTGGGATCTACGCGAGGAGCCTTTTTCCACGTCTCATTCAACCCAGAATAGCGGCTCGTCTGGCGCCAACGCGCCGCCGCGAGGCCGGTCGCGTCGTCGATGTCGACGGCGAGGCCCGACAGCGTCGCTGGTCGCGAGGCCGGTTCGAATCGCCCACGCGGGATGCGCGTGAGGAAGCGGTTCACGGGCTCCTCGGCATCCATGCCGACGATCGATTCGTAGTCGCCGCACATGCCGGCATCGGTCATGTAGGCCGTGCCCCCCTTGAGGACGCGATCATCCGCGGTCGGGACGTGGGTATGTGTGCCGACGACGCAGGACACCCGCCCGTCGAGGAACACGCCGACCGCCTGCTTCTCGCTTGTCGCCTCGGCGTGGAAGTCGACCAGGATGACGTCGGCACCGGAGCCGAGGGGGCAGGCCGTGACCTCGGCCTCGAGGGCGCGGAACGGGCAATCCAGCTCCGGCATGAACACCCGTCCCATGGCCTGGGTGACGAGGACATCGGCCCCGTTCCTGGCGCGGAACACGCCTGCGCCCTTGCCGGGTGTGCCCTTCGGGTAGTTGACCGGGCGGAGCAGCCGGTCGTGGCGCTCGATGTAGACCAGGGTTTCGCGCTGATCGAAGGCGTGATTGCCCAAGGTCACGACGTCGGCGCCGGCATCGACCAGTTCCTGGAAGATGCTCTCGGTAATGCCGAAGCCGCCGGCGCTGTTCTCGCCATTCACGACGACGAAATCGAGCTTCCAGCGCTCGATCAGGCGCGGCAGGCCGTCGACGACGGCCTTACGGCCAGATCGTCCGACGACGTCGCCGAGAAACAGCAGGCGCATGGGCGGGTCCCGTCACAGGCCACAACGGATCGGGCCATCGGGAGTGAGGACCCAGTCAAGGCGCTCGTCATAATCGAGATGGGGCACAGCGTCGACCTCCTGCATCGAGAAGGCGAGGCCGACGGCGACGGCGGAGCGGCGCTCGCGGAGCCCGCGCAACGTGCGGTCGTAGAAGCCGCCGCCGTAACCGAGGCGGGCACCGGTCCGGTCGAAGGCAAGGAGCGGGACGAGCAGGACGTCGGGCTCCAGGACGGGCGCATCGTCGCCGGGTTCGCGGATGCCCCATTGCACGGTGCGCAGCGGATCGCCTGGCGCCCAGGCGCGGAACTGGAGGGGCTTTCCCTTCCCGACCATGACAGGCAGGGCGATGCGATGGCCGGACCTCTGCAACTCATCCATCAGCGGAGCGGTATCGATCTCCGCGCCGATCGACAGGAAGGCAGACACGACGGCCGGGGGACGGGCGGCCGTGTAATCGAGGCCGATCCTGGCAACGGCTTCGGCGCCCGCGGCGCGTACATCCGGCGAGAGCGCATCGCGGGCGGCGATCATGCGCGCGCGGAGGTCCTTCTTCGAAGATGCGACGTCGATTTCGGAACGTGTCATGTCGGGGCTCCAGGCGCGATCGACCGGCGCAAGCCTAGCGTCATCTGCAGCGGGATACCACCGGCGGCGTTCACCCGGCATGGCACAGGGTGTGTCGGGAAGTGCAGGGCCGCAATGGCCGTTGAGCTGTCGTCCCCGCGTGGTCCCTACTTATGTAGGTGGGCGCCGTGTGTCCAAGCCCACGAGCCCGGACAGGGACAGCTCCCATGCGAAGAGTATAGGCCCCCGGGTTGATTTGCCCTGACGCACCCCGCAGCCCTGCGAGTCGCAATGTAGGGGGCAGGGCTGGGAATGCAATCGGCGCGGCGGCCTGACCTCTCAATCCTCGCGGACGATGGTCCGGCCGGCCACATTGTCCACCGTCACGTAGGTCTCGTAGTAGGTGACGGTCGGGCGGGCGCCGAAGGTCGCCTCGGCCTTGTCGAACCATTCTGGCGTGTACCAGGCCTCGGCCGCCTCGCGGGACGCCCAGGTGTAGACGCCGCCGCCGCCGGCCTCGCCGTTGAGGTAGTCCTTGCGCAACAGGCCCTTCTCCGACAGCGCCCGGAAGGTCGGGGCCGACTTCGTCTGGGCGGCGATCGCGGCTTCGCGCGGCCGCTTCGGCATCGGGATCTGCACGACGGCGATGATCATGGCTTGTTCCTTCGATTGTCGAACGGCCCGGGTCGCGCAATCATAGCGACCACGCAGGCGAGTGGGAACGCTCAGGAGACGGCACACGATGACGAGCTGCATTCACGATCACGGACGGTGGGGCAAGGGCGACCAGCTCGGCGCCGGACATTTCCTCACGCCGGAGCGCACGCTCGACGCCATGCGCATGGTGCGCTCGGGGCATGTCGTCGACATGAGCCACGTCATCGAGATCGGCGCGCCCCGGATGGCGCCGAACCAGAGCCCCTATCACATCCAGGCCGGGCCGACGTCGGCGGGCAGCATCCGGCGGCGGCGCAAGATGGGAGCGAAGAACGACGCGGGCTCCAATCTCGAGCGGATCGAGATGACGACGCACGTCGGCACGCACATCGATGCGCTCGGGCACTTCTCGAAGGGCGACATGCTCTATGGCGGCTACAGCGCCACCGAGACGGTCGACGATTTCGGTCTCGTCAATCTCGGCATCGAGCACATGCCGCCGATGGTGACACGGGGCGTGCTCCTCGACGTGTCGCGCCACGACGGGGGCGACCATCTCGAGTCCGGTCGGCCGGTCAGGGTCGCAGACCTCGAGAAGGCGCTGGCTGCCGCGAAGCTGACGCTGCGTGCCGGCGACGTTGTTTGCATCAACACCGGCTGGGGCCGCTTCTTCATGACGGACAACGACCGGTACCTCCACGGCGAGCCGGGCATCGATCTCGACGCGGCGCGGTGGCTCACGGCACAGGATTGCGTGGCGATCGCGGCCGACAACATGGCGCTCGAAGTGCTGCCGGGCACCAACCATCCCGAGGCGATCATGCCGGTGCACCAGCACTGCCTCGCCGAGGCCGGCGTGCACATCATCGAGAACCTCGTGATGGACGAGCTGATCGCCCGCGACGCGCGCGAGTTCTGCTTCATGCTGTCGGCGGTGAAGTTCAAGGGGGCGACGGGCTGCCCGGTGCGTCCGATCGCGATCCTCTGACGTGAACGACTGGGGCGATCAGGCCATCAAGGCGGAGGCCGGCCGGCGCTCGTCGCGGCTCGCCGCGATCACGGCCGTGCTGTTCGTGCTCGGGTTCTCGAACCTGTTCCTCCGATCCAGCCTAGGCGTGATGGCGCCGGATCTGTCCCGGGAGATGGCGCTCGGGCCGACGGCGCTGTCGACGGTCGCAAGCGCGTTCTTCTTCGCCTATGCGCTGATGCAGATCCCGACGGGCATGCTGCTCGACAGGTTCGGTGCACGGATGACGCTGGCCGGCATGCTGCTCTTCACGTTTGCGGGGGCTGCGACGTTTGCCGGGGCGCAGTCCGGCGAGATGCTGACCGTCGGGCGGATCCTGATGGGGATCGGCAATGCCGGCATCTTCACGGGTGCGTTCTACGTCCTCGCGCAGTGGCTGCCGCAGGGACAGGTCGTGCAGCGGGTCGGGATGCTGAACTCGTTCGCGGCCATCGGGACGCTTTCGGCCACGACCCCGCTGGCGGCGCTCATCGCCACCATCGGCTGGCGCGACAGTTACTGGATCTTCACGGGCGGCGTGGCGGTGCTGCTCGTCGCGGTCTGGCTGAGCGTCCGTGATGCGCCTCCCGGGGCCGCGCCACCAGCCGCGCGCGGCGAGCGGATCGGCGACGTGGTGCGAGGCGTCGGGGAGTCCCTCCGGCAACCCGGCATGGGTCGCCTGCTGCTGGCCGGGCTTCCGATTTCCGCCGCCAGCACGATCAGCGGCGTCTGGGGCGCGCCCTATCTCCGCGACGTGCACCAGCTGAGCGCCATCGAGAGCGGAAACGTGCTGCTGGCGATGGCGTGCTGCGCCATCGCGGGCCATACGCTGCTCGGGCTTATCGCGCGTCGCGGGAACTCGCTGAAGCTCGCGATGGGCACGGGCATGACGCTGGTGACGCTCGCTATCGCGGGGCTGGCGGTGATTGATCGTCCGCCGGTGCTGTTGGTGACGGGGCTGCTCTGCGTCATCGGCTTGTTCGCCTCGTTTCCGATGCTCGTCTTCGCGCATGCGCGGGGGCTCGTACCGCCCCATCTGATGGGGCGCGGCGTCTCGACGGCCAACATGGGCGTGATGATGGCGATTGCGGCGATGCAGCTCGCGTTCGGCGCCATCGTCGGGCTGTTCGTGCTGCCGGGCGAGGTGCCGCCCGAAATCGCCTATCGGGCGGGGTTCGCCGCGCAAGCCGTGGTGTCCCTCTTGGCGCTGCTCGTCTACCTGCCGATCCGGGACGTAAAGCCCCAGTCGCCCAGTCCTGCGTGATGGTGATGCCATGCTGGCGCAGCTCGGCGGCGACAGGCGCGCGCGGCCGTGGCGGGCTTGTCGCTCCGCGAGCAGTCGTCTAGCGTCGGCCAGGGGCGAGGGGGAGTGTCGCCTTTCGGCTGGAGCTTTCCTAATGCGTACCCGGCGCGCCGTTCTGTTCCTGGCCTTCGCGGCCGCGATCTTCTGCTTCCATGATGTGAGCCCCGCCCGCTCGGAGGCCCCGGCCATCGTGCGCAAGCTCAACGCCTATGTCGCCTGCATCAATCGCCTGTCCGAGCGTGCCTACCAGTCGCGGGAGCGCTATTTCAGCTGGGTGGGCAAGAAGGGACCCACCGGCAAGGAGCGCATCATCTACGGCACCTACACGATCTACGAGACGGACGACTGCGAGCGCGGCGTGAAGGAGGTGGCCGAGCTCGAGCCCCGCGATCCGGAGCTCGAGGCGGCGGGCGCTGCCTACGTCACGGCCGTCGTCGCGCTCGCACCGCTGCTCAAGGAGGCCGACGACTACTACAAGCAGCAGGACTACCAGGACGACGGGATGGCGAGGGGCCGGACGCTGCATCCGCGCCTCGTTTCGGCCTGGGGCGCCTTCGCCGATGCCGACCAGAAGCTGCGTAAACGGCTGGATGCCCTGCAGGAGCAACGCTCCGTCGAGCAACTCGCCGAGATCGAGCGCACCGAAGGGCGAAAGCAGGCCTATCATGTCCAGACCGTGATGCTGGGTGCCAAGCGGCTCGTGCGTATCCAGACCGTCGCGAAGCCCGATGTGCCGGCCGTCGCGGCTGCGCTCGCCGAGTACGAAAGCATCGTGCGGGCGGCGGAAGAGTATGCGGCGAGCGACAAGACATCCCGGATCGGAACGGATCTGCTGGTCTCGGCAAAGCAGCTGCTCGTGACGTCGAAGCAACTCATGCGTCGCCAGCGCGACAAGACCCCCTACAGCAAAGGGGATCAGCTGCTGCTGAACGCGGGGGGCGGGGCCATGGTGGAGGGCTCGCCCGGCCGTCTGACGCGGGACTACAACGAGTTGATCCAGAGCTTCAACCGGATGGTGCGCTGAACAGCGGGCCTCTCCGGCGTCGCCACGAACCGACGGCAGTGCGTGCCGGTTCCGGTTGGCATCGCGCGCGTCCTCGTCCTACCCTTTACCCCGCCAGAAACGTGAAGGAGACGCCGATGCCCATCGATCCGGTTCCGCTGCAGTGCCTCAAGGGAATGCGCATTCTCGACCTGTCGCAGTTCGAGGCAGGGCCATCCTGCACCGAAGCCCTCGCGTGGATGGGTGCCGAGGTGGTGAAGGTGGAGAACCCCAAGCTCGGTGATCCGGGCCGCTCGGCGGTCTACGGAAGCCCCGACAAGGACAGCCACTATTTCCTGATCCTCAACGCCAACAAGAAATCGATCACGGTCGATCTCAAGTCGGCAGAGGGCAAGAAGGTGGTCCTCGATCTGGCGGCCAAGGCGGACGTCATGATCGAGAACTTCGCGCCAGGGGCCATCGAGCGGCTCGGCCTCGGATGGGACGAGGTGTCGAAGATCAATCCCGGGCTCATCTATGCGCAGGTGAAAGGCTTCGGCGAAGGCAGCCCCTACGAGCAGAACCTCGCCTTCGACATGATCGCGCAAGCGTGCGGCGGCGTGATGAGCATCTCCGGCATGCCCGACGGGCCGCCGATCAAGCCCGGGCCGACGATCGGCGATACGGGGACGGGCATGCTGCTCGCGATCTCGATCCTCTCGGCCTACGTGGAGAAGCAGCGTACGGGCAAGGGGCAGCGCCTGCAGGTCGCGATGCAGGACGCGATGCTGCATTACATCCGGATTGCATTCTCGACGCAGGCGCGGACGGGCAAGGCCGCGGGACGCGCCGGCGCCAAGACGCTGTCGGGCGCCAATCCGCCGGTCGGCATCTTCCCGTGCAAGCCCGGCGGGCCTAACGACTGGGTCTACATCTATACGAGCCGCGGAAATCCGGAGCACTGGAAGCGGCTTGCGCGCGTCATCGGCCGTCCCGAACTCGCCGACGATCCCCGCTACGCCACCATCGAGGCGCGGGCCGAGCGCGAAGCCGAGGTCGAGGAACTGGTTGCCGGCTGGACGCGGACGCAGACCAAGCACGACGCCATGCGGCTGGTCGGCGAAGCGGGCATTCCGGCCGGAGCCGTGCTCGACACGATGGAGCTCACCAACGATGAGACCTTCGCCGAGAGGGGCATCATGCAGACCATGGAACACCCCAAGGTCGGGCCGTTCAAGATGCCGGCGTGGCCGGTGCGGCACGGCGGACGGCCGCCGCAGGTGACCCCGTCGCCGCTGCTCGGGGAGAGCACGGCGGACGTGTTGCAGTCATGGCTCGGTTTCTCGGAGGCAGATGTCGCGAAGCTCAAGGCCGCACGAATCGTCGGCTGAGAGGTCCGGGTGGCGACCGGCGGCCGCGTGGTGTCCTCATGTCTGGGGAGCCTTGGTCGCCGATGCCGCGCGATCGCCGCGGGCTTCCGCGAGGCGTGCCTGGAGTGAGGTCCTGGCCGGTGTCTGGGCGGGGGCCGGCTTCTCGTCGGCGGGCGGTGTCGCCGTGGCGGGCGCCTCCATCGCAGGCGCGACCGGAGGCCTCTCTGCCGTCGGGATCTCGGATGGGACGCCGAAGCTCGTGGGGGCCAGCGATGCCGATTCGTACGGCGTGCCGGATGGCTCCCCGGCATGACCGGTCTCCTGGGATTTCAGCCGGGCGCGGAGATCGAGCAACTCGTCGGTTACCAGAAGGGCTGCCATCAAAAGAAGGCGCTCATCGCCCGGCTGGCCGAAATCCATGGCGAGGCGGTCGATCCGCAAGCTCAGATGTTCAGCGAGTTCGGACAGGCGCTTTTCCTCGCCGTCGCCGCAGCGCAGGCGGTACGTGCGTCCATTCAGCGTCACCGTGACCTGACCCATGGCCGTCGCCAAATCCCCCGTCGTCAACGGACCCGCGCGCGCGATTCGTGCGTCATTCCTCGATCAAGCTATGCAGCGAATCGATAGCCCAATCAATGCGATTGACCAGGTTCTCATGCTGCGCTTCGAGTTCGGCGATTCGCTTGCGGGCGGACGCCAATTCGGCGCGGAGGCGATCAATCTCGACCTGAGGCTCCGATCCGGCCGCCGTGCGCCCGACTTTTGCCGCAGATCCACGGACCGGGGCCTCGGCCTTGCTTTTGCCCGGCTTTTTCGACTTGGCGGCTGTCCGAGATGCCATCAATGCCACTCCGTAGCCCCGGTGGGCCATCACCGATCGGCAATGCCCAAGCGGCCGATTGCTCGTTCCGAGCCGGCGCGTGTAATCAGACCCGCAGACGACCGTGTCGGCCATCTCCCTTAATAAAGCAAGCGGATCACTGATTGACAGGTCGTGTCTTCGTGAACAATTTCGCGGACTGTCACACCTACGCCATCCCGACTTCCGGTCGGGCAAGCCGGACGTGCGCCTCTGTCGGACACCCGGCGCGTGATACGGCGTTCACTATTCACCTCGAGAGGATAACTCCATGCCAGTCAAGGTCGCCATCAACGGATTCGGCCGGATCGGACGCAACGTGCTTCGCGCCATCGTCGAGTCGGGACGTACCGACATCGAAGTCGTTGCCATCAACGATCTCGGCCCGGTCGAGACCAATGCGCATCTGCTGCGCTACGACAGCGTCCACGGCCGTTTCCCGTACGAGGTGAAGGTCGCCGGCGACACGATCGACGTCGGCCGCGGTCCGATCAAGGTGACGGCCGAGCGCGATCCCGCGAAGCTGCCGCACAAGGCGATGGGCGTCGAGATCGCCCTCGAGTGCACCGGCATCTTCACCTCGAAGGAGAAGGCCTCGGCGCATCTGACGGCCGGCGCCAAGCGGGTGCTGGTTTCCGCCCCGGCCGACAACGCGGACCTCACGGTCGTCTTCGGCGTCAACCATCACAAGCTCACCAAGGACCACCTCGTCGTCTCGAACGCGTCGTGCACGACGAACTGCCTGTCGCCCGTCGCCAAGGTGCTCAACGACGCCTTCGGCATCGAAAAGGGCATGATGACGACGATCCATGCCTATACCGGCGACCAGCCGACGCTCGACACCATGCACAAGGACCTTTACCGGGGACGGGCTGCGGCGCTGTCGATGATCCCGACGTCGACGGGCGCGGCGAAGGCCGTCGGTCTCGTGCTGCCGGAACTCAATGGCAAGCTCGACGGCTTCGCGATGCGGGTGCCGACGCCGAACGTCTCGGTCGTCGACCTCAAGTTCATCTCGAAGAAGAAGACCAGCAAGGACGAGATCAACGCCGCGATCAAGGCTGCCGCCGACGGCTCGCTTAAGGGCATCCTCGGCTACACGATGAGCCCGAACGTCTCGATCGACTTCAATCACGATCCCCATTCCTCGGTGTTCCACATGGACCAGACCAAGGTGATGGACGGGACGCTCGTGTCGGTGCTCTCCTGGTACGACAACGAGTGGGGCTTCTCGAACCGCATGTCGGACACGGCCGTCGCCATGGGCAAGCTGCTCTGAGTGACCGGCACGACTTGAGCGGCCAGGACCCGAGGCCCCGCATCGGATGCGATGCGGGGCCTCGTTGCGTCGGCAGGGGCTCACTGCTGGCGCCTGGAACGAGCAAGGATGCCCGATCGATGGTAGGCTCCACAGCGTCCCGCCCCGAATTTCGCGAGCCTCGTCCGCCATGCCTCAGAGCGGCAAGTCCAGGCCCACCAAGCCGGCCGCTCCACGTCCGGTGACGGCCAGCTATCTCCGCAATGCCGCCATGCACTACGTCTCCCAGCGCGCGGCGAGCGTCGCCATGGTGCGCCAGATCCTCGAGCGGCGGGCGAAGAAGCGTCTCGCGGTGAAAGTGCTCGATGCTCCGACCCAGGACCTCATCGACGCCGCGATCGCCGAACTGGCGGCGTTGGGCCTCATCGACGACGCCCGCTTCGCTGGTGGCCGGGCCGCGACCTTGGCCGGCAAGGGACTGGCGCGCTCTCGGATCGCGCTGGGGCTGCGGGCGAAAGGCGTCTCGCGCGACACGATCGAGGCGGCCATCGGCGAAACGATCGACGAACTGGAGCAGGCTCGCCGGTTCGTGGCCCGCAAACGGCTCGGGTCCCTGCGTCGTGGCGGCATGACGCCCGAGTCCCGGCGCAAGGATCTCGCCTCGCTCGCCCGGGCCGGCTTCGCCTATGCGGTCGCGAGCCGCGCCCTCGATGCCCCCGACGATGCGTAAGCCCTGACTTCACCGGGTGATGCCGGTTGCCAAACCGCGGGCATCGGAGTCATGCTTCGGCAGCCGGCAGCGCCATGTGGCCTGCCGGTATTTCTATGCCAACGGCTTGCCTAGAAGGTGCTTCTCCCATGACGGACGCCGCCGATCTCGCCGACCCCAATCCTTCGCGGCCCTCGGCCACGATCATGCTGGTGCGCGACGGTGCGGCCGGGATCGAGATCTTCATGGTGGTGCGTGACCGCCCCATGGACGGCGCCATGGGAGCCGTCGTGTTTCCGGGCGGCAAGGTGGACGAGGAGGATCGCCATCCGGAGAACTGGGGGCATCTGACGGCGCCGCAGGAGAGCCCGGAGCTGCCGTTCTGGCTGGCGGCGATGCGCGAGACGTTCGAGGAAGCGGGCATCGTCATCGCTCGTCCCGTCGGCGCAACGAGCGGCGACCTCGATCCGGAACGGGCGCGGCAGATGGTGGTCGACCATCGCGACCGACTGCTCGATCGCAAAGTCACGTTCGCTGACATCATCCGGACCGAGAAGCTGGTGCCGGCACTCGATCACATGGTTCATTTCGCGCACTGGCAGACGCCGTTCGGACTGCCGAAGCGGTTCAACACGCATTTCTTCCTCGTGTCGGCGCCGGCAGGACAGGAGCCGATCCACGACGGTCGGGAAATGGTCGACTGCTTCTGGACGCCACCCGGCCGGATCGTCGCCGAGGCCGAGAGCGGGCAACGGACGCTGGTGCCTGCAACACGGCTCAATCTCGAGCTGCTCGCAGAAAGCCACAGCGTCGCCGAGGCCATGGCGAAAGCGCGGGCGCGGCGCGTCGTGATGGTGCGGCCGACCCGGGTCAAGACCGACGCGGGCTGGAAAGTCGTCATTCCGGCCGAGGCCGGGTATCGGACGACGGAAATCGCCTCCAGCCGGCCTTAGCGCGGGTCGAGATTCTGCCTGATTGCCGGGCGGCAGCCCGGGCGGTGCCTGAACTCCGTGCCGTGCAGGTCGTCCGTGGCCTGCTTTTTGGCTTGGCTGCTTCAGACGAATCCGGGTTAGCTGGCAGCTCTCGAACGATGCGACGATGGCCGCTCGGTGCCTCGGGCCTGCCCGTCAGCGTGCTTTCGTCAAGGTGCCGAGATGAGTGATCTGCCCCAGCTGACCAAGGCCGAGATCGTGGTGGTCGCCGAGTCGAACGACTTCCGGCGAGCGGACGGAGTGGCGCCGCTCGAGCGCAATCCGGCGCTCGATCAGGCGGCGCGTCTCTTTGCGCAGTACCTCGCGAAATCCGGACGGTTCGGGCACGAAGCCGATGGACGGACGCCGTCCGCGCGCGTGCAGGAAGCCGGCTACGAGCACTGTGCGGTGGCGGAGAACCTGGCTTCGGCCACGGTGCGTCAGGCGACCACGATCGAGGGGCTCGCGAAGACGGCGACCGAGGGCTGGAAGGAGTCGCCAGCGCACCGACGCAATCTGCTGCTCGCCCACATGACGGACGTCGGCGTCGGCGTCGCGCGGGCGCCTGGCGCCGAAGCGAAGTACGTGATCGTCCAGGTGCTGGCGCGGCCGAAGCGGTTTGCGTTCACGTTCTCGATCGCCAACAAAAGTCCTGAAACGGTGACCTACGAATTTGCCGGCAAGACGCATCAGATCGCATCGAGCGAGACGGCGACACACGAGGCTTGCGATCCCGACAAGCTCACCTTCAAGGCTGCGGGCAACTGGCTCAGCGGGACGCGCATCGGCACTGAATACACGCCGATGGATGGCATGAGCTTCGTACTCCGGCATGGCTCCGACGCGCGTGTCCGGGTCGAAGTGCGCAACTGACGCGCGCCGCCGACGGACGGGTTTCAGACGGCCGGTGCCATTGCCCGACTTGCCGTCACGTAGGCGATCATCCGCGAGCGCACGTCAGGCATACCGATCTCGCGCGGATTGAGGACGCGGGTTTCCAGGAAGTGGCCCGTCAGTGCGAATCCGTCCCGGAGGTCGGTGTCGGTCACGGTCGGGGCTTGCCCGCGCCGGGCCAGGAACTGCGGCAGGGCGAGGAGGCGATCCCGGTAGGGCTCGCCGGCAGATGCGGAGACGGCACGCCCGGTGCGTGGCGAGACGTAGATGAGCTGGTCGTTCGCCCCAGTCGCCGCGCACTCGGTCAGGTCGAGGCCGAAGCCCAGCTCGGTGAGGAGCGCCAGTTCCCAGCGCACCATGAGCGCCGGCCAGACTGTCGGATCGTCGAGAAAACCGAGGACGAAAAGCGTGATCTCGTAGAGCGTCGGGTGCGGATCGCGCTCCGGCAGCAAGCGGGCCAGCATCGCGAGCGAGGAGAGCGCGGCAAGGCGGCCGGGATCGCCATCGGCCATCGCTTCAGCCGCGTAGCCGCGGCGGAGTTCCAGGTTGAAATGCCCAAGCTGCTCGGCGAGGCGGCTCTTCCAGACGACATCGACATGGTTGCCGGTCTGGAGCACCGGACGCAGGCGTCGCGACCGGCCACCGTGGACGAAACCGGTATGACGGCCGTGGGCACGTGTCAGGAGTTCGACCACGGCAGCGGTTTCGCCGTGCGGGCGCACTCCGAGCACGATGCCTTCATCCGTCCAGTTCATGACGGCGAACCTACCGCGACTCGGCGGTCACGCCTACTGCGGCCCTGACGGCCATCAGGTCACGGTCAGGCGGCGATGGGCGTTCATCGGAATGAGGCCACGCACACGGGCGATCTGCGCCGGGTCGATGTGGGCAGTGGCAAAGCCTATGCCGTCGGAGCATCGAGCGACCACGTGGCCCCAGGGATCGGCGACGAGGCTGTGGCCGTAGGAGAGCCGCGTGCCGCCCTTGCCGTCGACGAACGGGCCGTACTGGCCGGGCGCGACGACATAGCATTGGGTCTCGATGGCGCGCGCCCGCAACATGACCTCCCAATGGTCCTTGCCGGTCTGCACCGTGAACGAAGAGGGGACCATGATGATGTCGGCGCCCGCTTTGGCGAGCGTCACGTAGAGTTCGGCGAAGCGCATGTCGTAGCAGATCGTGCAGCCGACCTTCAGCCCCTCGAGATCGTAGAGTACCACGTCTTCGCCCGGCCGGATGGTATCGCTCTCGTTGTAGGCCACGCCGTCGGGCGCGGTGATGTCGAACATGTGGATCTTGCGATAGCGCGCGATCTCTCGCCCCTCGCGATCGAACACGCAGGTGGTGTTGTAGACCTGCGACGTGGACCCCGGGATGGTCTCGATCATGCTACCGCCGTGAACCCAGATGCGGTGCCGGCGGGCCAATGTCGCGAGGACCTCCCAGGCATCGCCGCCGGGGATGCTGTCGGCCGCCTTGACCTTGTCCGACGTGGTGCCGCCGCGCCAGCTCCAGACCTCGGGCAGGACGACGACGTCGGGCCGGTCGGCTGCGACGGCGCGCTCGATCAACTCCGTCGCCTGCCGGATGTTGGCTGCCTTGTCGCTGATCGAGTTGGTCTGGATCACCGAAATCTTCATGCGCGCTCTCCGTTCGTGTTCGCCGGATCATACACGGCCTCGCCCTTCGTCAAGGGCTGTGCTCGAATGACGGCCGACCGAGCCATCCCCGATCGCAAGGAGCGTTGCCGATGCCCGAACTCAAGTCCGAATTCCTGTTCACGTTCACGATCCGTGTGACGGCGCTGCACGACATCGGTGGCGCACCGGCCGGAACGCTCCACATCGACATGCTGGGCGCGGGCACGTTCAAGGGGCCCCGTCTCGAGGGCGAGGTGCTGGGCGGAGGCATGGACATGAAGCGGTTGCGCGGTGACGGCGCCATGAGCCCGAACGTGCGGCTGGTGCTCCGGACGACCGACGACGCGCTGATCTTCATGCACTATCAGGGTGTCCGGCATGGCCCGGCCGACGTCATGGCGCGGATCGCTGCCGGGGAAGAGGTCGATCCGGGCTCCTACTATCTCCGGAACACGCCGTACTTCGAGACATCGGCGGCCAAGTACGACTGGCTCAACCGGATCGTCGCCGTCGGCGTCGGGCGGCGGATGCCCGATCATGCGAGCTACGACGTGTTCCAGATCCTCTGACGACCCGTCTGCGTCAGGTGTCGTGGCTGCGGAGGTCGTCGATCGCGAGTGCTGCGCGAATGTCGGCGGTCCGCTCCGCCTTCCACGGCTCGAGCGGGATGCCGGTGCCGTCGGCGACCTTCACGACGGCATTGAACGATGCGACGGTGGCCGCCGCATCGACCAGGGCCGCATCGCCGAGGGCGTGGCGGAGCGCCCGGCGCGCCGATGTCGGGTCGGCGTCGCCATCGATCACAGCCTCGACGAATGCGATCAGCACGTCGCCACCGGGTACACCGCTGGCACCGCCGTCACCGCTGGTGATGGCTGCCAGATCGTAGTCGTCACCGTTTGCCTTGCTGCTCTCACGGAGCAGTGCCGCATGGCTGGTGGTTCAATAATAACATCGGTTGAGAGCCGACGCGCGGGCGGCGACCAGTTCGATCTGGCGATGGGTGATGGCGCGCGGCTCGATCGCGAAGTCGCGGATCTCGTGGTCCTTCAGGTACAGTTCCACGTCGAGGTCGAAGAAGTTGACCACCTCCTGCGGCACGAGGCTCAGGGCGCGGTGGATGTTCTTGTCGCCGTGGAGGGGATAGGGGTTGGGATCGCCCGCTTCGATCGCCTCCGGTGCGAGGGTCGCCACGGCGGCTAGGTCGCGACGGGCGCCGCGTGGACGGTGACGCGTCGGGGCACCGGGGATCGGCGCGGGGAGGGGCCGCATCGGCCGGCCGAGCGCGCGGTCGAACGTGTCGAGCGCGGTGATGGTCGCTGCTATACCGACGATCTCGACGTAGCGCTCTTCGCCGAGGGGACCGTCGCTCAGCTCGCGCACCCAGCGGCTCGTGATGCGCGAGGCGTCCGTCGTCAGGCGGTGGATCGCCTCGACCGCCTCGGGCAATAGGTCGGTCGCGGCGTCGTGGTCGCCCGTTCGGGCGTAGGGTGAGAGATCGCCTTTGCGCGCCTTGCAGAGGCTGCAGGCGGACGCGTGGCGGCATTCGGTGGCGATGGCGAGGCGTTCGGCGCCTGTCCACCAGGTTCCTGGCGATGCGAGCCGCTGCCATGCCACTTCCAGGGCTTCGGCAAGCGCCGGGCGTATCGGCATGGCCTCGCCATCGACATCGATCGTCGTCATCGCGCGCTGCTCCTGGATGGGGCGGACGTTACGGATTCAGACTAGCGCATGCCGGCGGTCCGCGCATCACCAGCGCAGCGCCTGCATGGCCGCGACGGGCGGGCTGCGGTGGCCGTCGAAGAGCTTTGCGAGGTGCCCGGCGTCGGCGGTCGCATCGGCAGCGACATGGAGGGCGCTCGCCACAAAGACGCAGCGCAGCCCTTCATTGGCCGCGCCTTCGACATCGGTCCTGATCCCATCGCCGATGGCGAGGATGCGGTCCTTCGGCGGGCGCGTGCCGCGCGCCCGGGCGATGGCTGCGTAGGCGCGGGCGTAGATCGCGTCATAGGGTTTGCCGGCATAGATCACGGACCCGCCGAGGGACTTGTAGATCTCGGCGAGGGCGCCCGCGCACGGCACCAGCCGCGGGCCCCGCTCCACCATCAGATCGGGATTGGCGCAGATCAGCGGCACGCGGCGCGCGGCCAAGGCGACAAGGGTGTCGCGGTAGTCTTCCGGCGTTTCGTTCTCGTCGTCGAAGAGGCCGGTGCAGAGGACCACCTCGGCGCTGTCGGCATCGGTGAGCGTGACGTCGAGGTCGCGGACGAGGGCTGCGACGCGCTCGGGGCCCAGATGAAACAGGCGCCGGCCGGGATACTCGGCCACGATGCTGCGCGAGACGTCGCCCGATGTGATGATCTCGTCGTAGGCCTCACGCGGGATGCCGAGGCGCTCCAGCATGCGCGCCACCGCCTCGGCCGGGCGGGGCGCGTTGGTGACGAGGACGACGCTGCCGCCCGCCTTGCGAAACCGGACGCAGGCCGGCCCGGCGGTCGGGAAGGCGTGGAGGCCGTCGTGCAGCACACCCCAGATGTCGGAGATCCAGGCGTCGGATGTGGCGGCGAGGCCGGCAATGCTGTCGAGCAGGGGGAGGGAATTCGGGACCACGGTGAACCTCGCGCTCTGCGGCGGGCGCCGCATCTGATCGCCCGGCGCATCCGCTAGCAGATCCGGCCGTGCCTGAGCAGCCTTTCGCGTCAGGCGGCCCGGCGCTCGCGTTCGATCTCGACCGACCGTGGTCCCCCGAACAGGGCGCCCTGGCCGAGCAGTGCGCCGAAGCCCAGGATCTTGGCGAGGTCCCGCTCCTCGACGATGCCCCCGACGATGAGGCCCAATCCCACGCCTGACAGATGGCGGCAGATGTCGGCGGCGGGGATACGGCCGTCGGGGGTCGGGAGCCCATCGAGGAACACCGACGCGTCGAGCTTGATGAAGTCGAAACCGTGCTGCTTCAGCCGCTCGAAGTCCATGTCGAGATCGGTCACGTCACGGAGCGCGAACTTGAGGCCGATGGCCGCCATGCCGGAAACCGTCCGCCAATGGGTATCGGTGAAATTCCGCGCTTCGGCCTGGGCAAACGTGAGCACCAGGCGGGTTGCGCGGCCTTCCTCGCCCGCGAGGATCTCGGCGAAGGTCTCGGAGAACGCGGCGTCGGCGAGGCTCTCGCCGGCTACGGCCGAGAAGAGCGACGCGCGGGAGCCGCGCGCCCGAAGGCGATGGAGCACGTCGGAGGCGCGAGCGAGCTTTGCCGCGTCGATCCGCGCCAGCAGGCCGGTGCCGGCCGCCGTTGGCTCGTACTCCTCGGGGGCGAGTTCCGTCGCCGTGCCAGTGATGAGGCGCACGGACAGCTCGAAATGGCGTGCCTTACGGTCCGACAGGCCGAGGATGGGATCGAGGCAGACGTCCATCCGGTTGGCTTCCACGGCCTCGGCGATCAACGCCAGATGGCCGTAGGGCGCCATCTGCCCGGACCCGGCCACGGCTGCCGTCTGGGCAAGCTCCCCAGCGAATACCTCCTCGGTATGGGGTGTTGCCTTAGGGGCGCTGGCGCGCAACGGCGGCGGTTCGCTGCTGCGGGCGGCCACAGGCGGAGCTGCGGTTTCAGGCTGATGCAACTTGGCCGCCAATTGCTCGATGAGCGTCTGCATGGTGTCGAGATCGAGGGGGGCCGTCGGCACGTTGGGGTTGGCGCGCGGCCAGTCGCCCAACTCCGGACGTGCCATGGACCTCGGAGCGCCGTCGTCCGCCGGCATCTGGAGGCCTTCGAGCGCCGGGTGGAGCGCGGGCGGCGTCGGGGTCGCGACCAGGGGGGGCTGCTCATCGGGGATACGGTTGACCGGCGCGGCCGACGGCAACGGCGAGGGATGGCCTTCGATCATAGGCAGCGGGCCGGCCGGGACTGCGGCGGCAGCGGCCCCAGGTGCGGGCGCGACGTCGGCGACCTTGGCCACAGGCTCCCGGTGTGTGCCGGGCCGCAGAGACCAGAACGGCGCCATGGCGGCTGGATCGTCGAGATCCACGGGGGCCGTCGGCGTTGCGAGGGGCTGCGGCGCCCGCGCCATCGCGACGGGCGATGGTCCGGGTGGCGTGTCAGGCAGGGGGCGGGGCTTCTGACCTGCGACGTCGAGAGCGCGGCGAGAAATGGGGGGCGGAACCCACCGGGGCGACGGTGTCGCTGCGGGCGACGTGCGTGCATCGTCTGCGGCAGGTGACGGCGGCATGGCCGCATTCTCGCGGCGAGAGCGAGGCAGAGCCCCGATCTCGGCGCGCAACGCTTCGATTTCGGCATTGAGGCGCGACACCGTGCTGCGGCGGCGCAGAACGGCGTTGGTGGCGACAAGGATCGCGAGCGTGGTCATCGCTGCGAGCGCGGCCACCTGGGGGGGCGTTTCGGCGACGATGTGCACCGTCGCTCCCAGCAGTCCTGCTGCGGCGGTGAACATCAGCATCAGGCCAGCTTCGCCAGCCGCGACCGGCGACGTTTGGCGACGATCGTCGAAGGACACGTGAGGATCTCGCATGGGGCTGCTCGCAGAATCGTTCATCCACAGCGATGTCAGTGCGCTTTGCCACGTCGGAGCAATCGGGCCGCGGCGCTCATCTACAGTTTCGTTGGTGTGGATGCCTGCATTCGTTGGCGGTCGGGGCTTATGGGCCACACCTATCAACGTGCTTTGTCGGTGTGATGCAGGAAGAACGACAACGGGCGGCGGAGCAGGTCCGCCGCCCGGCAGGGCACAGCCGAAAACTCCCTGCGCTGTCAGGCGACCGCCTTCAGAACGCGCCCGATCCGATCCGTGATCTCGTCGATCTGGGTTTCGGTGACGATCAGTGGCGGCGCGACCACGAGCGTGTCGGAGGTGACGCGCACGTAGAGATCGTGGTCGTGGTACATGCTTTCGAGGGCGTCGTAGCCGCGGACGCCGGGCTTGCCCGGAATCGGCTCGAGGTCGATGCCGCACATGAGGCCGATCGGGCGGATGTCGACGACGTTCGGCATCCCCTTCAGGCTCATCATGGCATCGGCGAACTTGCCCTCAAGACTGCGGGCGCGCTCGAACAGGCCTTCCTCACGATAGATGTCGAGCGTCGCGAGGCCGGCAGCGACCGCCAGCGGGTGGCCGGAGTAGGTGTAGCCGTGGAACAGCTCCACCATGTGCTCGGGGCCGTTCATGTGGGCCTCGTAGATGCCCTTGCGCACGAGCACGCCCGACATCGGTACTGCCGCGTTGGTGACACCCTTCGCGAAGGTGATCATGTCCGGCACGATGCCGTAGCGCTCGGAGGCGAAGCAATGGCCGAGGCGCCCGAAGCCCGTGATGACCTCGTCGAAGATCAACAGGATGCCGTGCTGCTCGGTGATCTGGCGCAGCCGCTCGAGGTAGCCCTTCGGCGGCGGGATGCAGCCGGTGGAGCCGGCAGTCGGCTCGACAATGACGGCGGCGATCGTCGAAGCGTCGTGCAGCCCGATGATACGGAGGAGGTCGTCCGCCAATTCGGCGCCCCACTCTGGCTCCTGCTTCGAGAAGGCCTGCTTCGAGCGATTGTAGGTCGTCGGCAGGTGGTCGACGCCCGCCAGCATGTTGCCGAACATCTTGCGGTTGGCCACCATGCCGCCGACCGAGATGCCGCCGAAGCCGACGCCGTGATAGCCGCGCTCGCGGCCGATGAAGCGGGTGCGCTGGCCTTCGCCACGATTGCGGTGATAGGCGAGCGCCACCTTGAGGGCGGTGTCGACGGCCTCGGAGCCCGAATTGGCGAACAGGCAGTAGTCGAGATCGCCCGGCGCCAGGAGTGTCAGGCGGCTCGAGAGTTCGAAGACGGCCGGGTGGGCGTACTGGAAAGGCGGTGAGAAATCGAGGGTGGCGGCAGCGTGCTGGATCGCCTTCACGATCTTGTCGCGGCCGTGGCCGGCGTTGACGCAGAAGAGCCCCGACGTGGCGTCGATGACCTTGCGGCCGTCGGGCGTCATGTAGTGCATGTCCTTGGCGCCCGAGAACAGGCGCGGACGCTTCTTGAACGACCGATTTGGGGTGAACGGCAGCCAGTATGGCTCGAGCTCGTTCGGCTTCATGTCGAGGGGTGCCATCGTGATCTCCATCTCGGCGCTCAGTCCACTTCGGACCGAGGGTAGCAAAGGAGGACCTGGGCGCAAACGTCGTTTTCGCGGTCTGGAATCAATGACGGCCGCGGACTAGGGTGCCCGCGGCCGGATCAAGAGAGGCGCGTCGGATTACTTCAGCGGCTCGTATACAGCTTCCGGGCGGCCGAGCTTGAACGTCAGGCGGGCGGCGACGGAGTGGATCGACGTATCCACGTCGACGGTCGAGTCGACGCCGAGCGGCGTGGCGGGGAGACTGACGACGGGAACGGACACGTTTCGGTCGAGCGCCACATAGTTATACTCGAGCCCCAGGATCACGCCGTTCATGAGTTCCCGCTCGAGACCGGCACCGACAGTCCAACCGTTATGAATGCCGCGCTCCGAGAACCCGAAATTTGGCGGCACACCATCGTTTGCGTCGAGGGTCATCATCGCGCCAGCGTAGCCACCCTTGACGTACGCGTGCCACTGGTCCCAAGCGTACCCTGCGCGCATGGTTGCAGTCATCAGCCAATCCAGTTCGGTCCTGATCTGACCGAGGCCGGGCGCCCAGAGGTCGAGCCCACCGATCGTATGCGAGCCGAGGCCACTCGACAGAGACACCTCCGCGCCGATGACGAACTGACCGAACTGATGCTGGATGCCGATGTGGCCGCCAAGCAGCGCGTCGTCGATACTAAATCCAGCTGCTGCGGGAGGATTGCCGAATGGGTAGGCAAGCGTCCAATCGGAGTCAGCCCACGAATAACCGCCGTGTACACCGGCGTAAAGGCCGCCCCAACGGCCCTGAGCGTCGGCTGACGGCGCGATCCCGAAGGAAGCGGCAGCCAGCACGACGCCAACGATACCCTTGCGAAGCATAGATCCGCTGAATCCCATTTTTCCAATCCCCCGATCAAGCCTTTGGTCGCCGCAACAAGACACGTGCAACGTGCTGAAAATGCAGATCTCGATCAACGCGAGTTCGTGATTGTCAAGGTTTTATCAACACTTGAGTCGCGAGGTGATGGCAGATCGACAATCTAAGATGGGTTTTAAGCGATTCCTCGCTCGCTGGGGTTGTCGTAAGGGGCCACGCCCTGCCACGCGGCAGCCTGGATCAAGCCGACCCGCCGCATTGATGGCGACGGCGGGTCTCGGGCTGGCCGCTGTGGCGTCCGTAGTGTCCCCGATCGTCAAGCCCATGCCACCCGGGCGCCCGATTCCGGTCCCGGCGCGACCCGAATCAGGGGCGATGACAGGGGCCGTTCGATTATGGCCGGAGCTGGCGTCGTATGCCCGCCGAGGCCGCGCGGTTTAGATCTCGTTAGGAGCGAATCGCGTCTTGTCAGCCCGTCGGCGGCGTGTCGAAAGTGATGTGCGCCGCGCATCGCGTGGAGAGGGGACCATGTTGATCAGCACACTCGACGATGTCGAGTTCGCACCAGAGTATCCGGAACTGGCGGGGCGTCGCATTCTCGTATCCGGAGTTGCCGGTGCGGTGGGCATCGACGTGGTTCGAGCGTTCGCCGAGGCGGGAGCCCGGCTCATCGTCCAGGCCGTCGAGGATTCGCCCGAGACCCTCGCGATGGCCGAGATCATCGCGCCGCATGCGATGGACGTCCATCTCGTCACTGGCCCCATCGAGGGAGCCGAGGCCATGCTGCGCTTCGCGCGGGATGCCGCGCAAAGGTTCGGCGGGCTGGATTGCGTGATCAACCTAGCACAATGCCCGGATGCCCGGGCCTCCGCGACGGGAAACGACGTGGAGCGTCTCGTGTCGGATGCGCTCGCGATGCCGGTGCTCGCAACGCGCGTCGCCGTCAACCGGATGCGCACCATGATGGCCGTCGGATCGATCGTGAACGTGCTGATCCCGGCGCAACGGGGTGCCGCTGCCGGACAGCTTCTGGAAGCGATCGCCCGCAATACTCTGGCGTCCTTCACGCGCAACGAGGCCGAGGCCGCAAGTGTCGACGACATCCGTATCAACGCCATCGTACCGCTCTCCTTCGCGTCAGACCGGGATGGGGCGATCGGGGGGGCGGCGGACGTTGCAACCCTGGCGCTCCACCTCGCCAGCGGGCGCTCGCACGATCTTTCGGGGCTGGTCTTCGAGGCCTATTGCGGCTGAGCCGCAGGTCGCGCCCGTCGCAGGCCACTGATCACGATGGCCTCCGATGGCGCTTGACACCAGGCCTGCCACACCGTAGCAACGGGGCCTCGCCGGGGCAGCGCCCCGACGCCATGCGCGGGCGTAGCTCAGTTGGTTAGAGCGCCGGCCTGTCACGCCGGAGGCCGCGGGTTCAAGTCCCGTCGCTCGCGCCACTTCCTCCTCGATAAGTCGATTGTGACATCATCCTCGCCGCGGCATGCGGAAGGGCAGCATCGCCTGGACGATCGGCTGCGAGAAACGGGTCAACGACAGCGATTCGTGTACCGATGTCGTGCGCTTGCCGCCGAGGTCGTGTTCGATGAGAGAGCGGGCATAGAACGGGCCGTCCTCCCAGCTCTGCAACAGGCGTGGCACGGTGCCTGGGGTGGCCCTTGCAACCAGCGGCATGCGCCAGAGCGTGGTGCCGATCGGGACCAGGGCATCGCTGCCGCCTCCCGGCGGTTCCACCTTCGGGCCGCCATCGGCGCCATACGTCGCCCGCAGCCCGTGGCGGCTCCCGTCGGATACGATCACGTCGTAGTCGATCGCGGTCCGGTCGGGCTCGATCGAGCGTGACCACGTCCACGAGCGGAAGGCCGCCTCGAGCGGTTCGCTGCCGCGATTGTGGTCGACATAGGCGTGGCCGGTCCAGCCGGGGCCCTCGCTGTCCATCGCGACGCGCACGCGGGCGAGGGGCGCGACCGGGTGCCAGACGTGCCTGCCCGAAGGGTGGATCGCAAATGCGGTCATGCCCGGCGAGATTGGCGTTACCGTGATCGTGCCGCGGACCCGGCGTGGAACCGGAACCGCCATCTCGTCGACGTGGACGACAAGATCGCCGTTGGCACTCCATGCGAGAGAGCTCGGCCCGACCGCAAGGCTCTCTGCCGTGCGCGCGAGCCGGCGTCGGCCGCGTTCGGTCATGGTCCAGCGGTAGCCTGCGTCGCCGTAGAGGGCGACGTTGATGGCGCAGTGGTTTTCCGGGTCGGCTGGGCCCCACCTGCGCCGGGTGGCGTAGTAGGGCGAGAACACGCTTCCGACGAAGGCGATCAGCGTCAGGCCGTGGCGGCCATCGTCGCTGAGTGCATCGAGATACCACCAGGCGTAGCCGCCGGGCTCGACGGTCAGATCGAACGGCGGTCTTTCAGCCACGCTTGTGCCGCCAAACGTCCCGACAGGGCTGCCATCGGCAGGCCGGCTCCCGGGTGGACGCTCCCCCCGGTGAGATACAACCCCGGCAGTTTCGTCCGCGCGCCCGGGCGACGGAACGAGGCCGTCCAGCCGTGAGACGCCATCCCGTAGATCGCCCCGTCCGTCCCGGGATAGCGGGCCGCGAACGTCGCCGGGCCGGCGTGCATCTCGCCCGTCACCTCCAGCCGGAGACCGCAGCGCTCCATCGTCCTCATCATCGCGGTGCGGCATGCTTCGATGTCCTCCGGACGGGCGAGTGACCTGCCGGCGTCGGCGGGTGCGTTGACGATCATGAACAGGCGTTCCCGCGCGGGCGGCGCCGATCCTTCGTGGCGGTCCGCGGCGCAGACATAGACGGTCGGATCGGATGGCGTCCGACGGCGCGTGAACAGGTCGTCGAACTCCTGCTTCGACGCCTCTGAGAAAAAGACCGTGTGGTGCGCCAGCGGAAAGCCGTCCGCCCGGGCCGCGAAGCCCCACGTCGCCGCGGAGAGGGAGCGCGGCAGCATGCCGTCGGCGGCGACCGCGGACCGTGCCGGCGCGCCCATGAGGCCGCTCGCGAGCGCGCCCACGTCGCCGTTCGACATGACGGCCGTCGCGGCGATCCTCTCACCGGTCGAGAGCACGACTCCCGACGCCCTGCCGTTCTGCGCCAGGATTTCCCTGACTTCGACGCCGTAGCGGATCGTCGCTCCGCTGCGCGTCACGGCGCCGGCGAGCGCATTGGCGAGAGCCCGCATTCCCCCCGTGACGATCCACACGCCCTGCATCTCGACATGGGGAATGAGAGCCAGCGTCGCGGACGCCTCGAAAGGCGACGAGCCGCAGTATGTGGCGTAGCGGCCGAAGAGTTGGCGCAGGCGTGGGTCGGGGAAGTAGGTGCCGAGCAGATCCCAGAGGGTCGTGAACGGCGCAGATGACACGAGCCCGGCGAGCCCTCGCAAGCCGGCCGATCGCGCCATCGACACCGGCGTCGGCCGTTCGGCCTCCATGAACAGCGGGTTCATCGTCTCGTAGACCTTGCCGGCATGAACGCAGAAAGCATCGAAGCCCTTGGTGGCGGCGCTGCCGGCAAAGCGTCCGATGGCGTCGCGCGAGGCCATGCGGTCGGCGAAGAGGTCGAGGTGGCCATCGCTCGACCAGGCGTGACGCGCGAGCAGGTGGGCGCGTTCGACGGCGACGTGGCTGGACAGGGACAATCCGCAGTCGGCGAACAGACGCTCGAACACGTGCAGCATCGTCAGGACGGTCGGGCCGCAGTCGATCGCGAGGCCTTCGATGTCCATGGTGCGCATCTTGCCGCCGGCCGTCGCTTCCTTCTCGAGGACGACGACCTCGACGCCCTGCGATGCGAGCAGCATGGCGGACGCCAGACCGCCGACGCCGCTGCCGATCACCACGATCCTGTCATTGGTCATCGAGGCTCCATTCGAGACACGAAATGCACAATAGATGTTACATATTGTCTGGTGAATGCAATGGACATATCACTTTTCGGAATGACGTCCATTCTCTCCTCTCGAACGAAGGCGCCGACGCATGGTTGAGCCTATTCCGCGGCGTCGGTCGCCTCTCGAGCAGATCCGGATGCGTATCGAGGATGCGATCCTCGGCTGGCGCGACCGCAAGCTCGCCGATCCGGTGTTCCAACGCTGGGCGTCGCGTTTTCCGCTGACGCGGCGGGTTGCGACGCGTCGCGCGCAGGCGGCGTTCGATCTCTGTGCGGGCTTCGTCTATTCGCAGGCGCTGCTCGCGACGATGCGTTGCGGCTTGCTCGCTTGCGTTTCGAAGGGGCCGGTCGCGATGGAGGACGCCATCGCCGCGACGGGGCTCGGGGCGGACCGTGCGCGCCTTCTCATCGATGCGGCGATGGCGCTGGATCTCGTGGAGGCGCGCGCGGGCGGGCGGGTCGGCCTCGGATCGCTCGGGGCTGCGATCTCGGCCAATTCGGGCGTGGCGGCGATGGTCGAGCATCATGGGATGGTCTACTCGGATCTTGCCGATCCCGTGGCGCTGCTGCAGGGGCGCGCCGACGTTTCGGGGCTCCGGCGCTTCTGGCCCTACGCCGGCGAAGACGACGAGTTCTCGGTCGTCGCCGACGACGCGGCGCGATACTCGGCGCTCATGACGGCCTCGCAGGCGATGCTCGCTGAAGACATCATCGCGGCTTATCCGTTTGCCCGGCACAAGAGTGTGCTCGACATCGGCGGTGGTGAGGGCGCGTTCCTGACGGCGCTCGGGCGCAGCGTGCCAGGACTAGCGCTCACTCTCCTGGATCTGCCGCCGGTGGCCGCGCGCGCTGCGGCGGGGTTCGAGGTGGCCGGGTTCGGAGCGCGCGCTCGGGCGATCGGGGGCAGCTTCGCGGACGGCAGGCTTCCGGCCGGGCATGACCTGATGACGCTGGTGCGTGTCGCCCACGATCACGACGATTCCGTGCTGGTGCCGCTACTCCGCAACATTCACGCCAGCCTGGAGCCCGGTGGCGTGCTCCTCGTCGCCGAGCCGATGGCGGGCGTTGCGCAGTCGCGACGCGTCGCGGATGTCTATTTCGCCTTCTATCTCCTGGCGATGGGCAGTGGCCAGCCGCGTTCGTTCGAGCGCTTCCGGGACTTGCTGCGCGACGCAGGCTTTACCGACGTCAGGCGCGTCCCGACGGCGCGCCCCATGCTGGTCAGCATGCTTTCGGCTCGCCGGTAAATCGTTTCTGACGAACAACATGTAAAAAAAGATTGACAGTTTATTGTGTCCAGTTAGGCTTTCAATCTGCGGCGAGCGAATAGTCAACTGTTGCTTGCTTTCCGGGCGGGGCGTGACGGGGCGATGCAAACACCAGCGATCATTCTTGAAAGACCGGGCGAGCTAGGGCTTGGAAGCGCCACATTGCGTGAACTTTCATCAGATGACGTGCTCGTCGATGTGGAATGGACAGGCATCAGCTCCGGTACGGAGCGGCTGCTCTGGTCCGGCCGCATGCCGGATTTTCCCGGGATGGGCTATCCTCTGGTGCCGGGATACGAGACCGTCGGGCGCGTCTGCGCTCAGTCGGCATCGGCGTCTGTTGCCGCAGGGACGCGCGTCTTCGTTCCAGGCTCCCATTCCTATACGGATGTCCGCAGCCTTTTCGGAGGTGCGGCGCGCCGGCTCGTCGTCGAGGCTCGCCGCTGCGTCGTTCTCCCCGACGCGGTGGCCGAGAGCGGGACGCTGTTGGCTCTTTCGGCTACGGCCTATCACGCCATGCTCGGCGGTCAGGAAGCCCCGGACCTCATCGTCGGACACGGAGCGCTCGGGCGGCTGCTTGCACGGCTATCGCTCGCGATGGGGGCGGCCGCGCCCGTGGTGTGGGAGCGCGAGGCGGGCCGCAGGGATGGCGCGACCGGCTATCCCGTCGTCGACCCGGGCGACGACGATCGGCGCAATTATCGGCGCATCTTCGATGTCAGCGGCTCGGTCGACGTGCTCGACACGCTCGTGCAGCGATTGGCTCCGGGTGGAGAGATCGTGCTCGCGGGCTTTTATGAAAAGCCCATTCAATTCGCGTTCGCGCCGGCCTTCATGAAAGAGGCTCGATTGCGCATCGCAGCTCAATGGCAGCCCTCCGATCTCGAAGCCGTCGTCGCGCTCGTCGCGAGTGGGCGGCTTGAACTCGGGGGCATCCTCACTCACTCGGTCGATGCGGGACGGCCATCGGATGCTTATCGGCAAGCCTTCGAGGATCCCGACTGTCTGAAAATGTGTCTCGATTGGAGATCAATCTCATGAGCGCTTCTTGTGGTGCCGCTGTCGGCATGCTCGACATGCAAGTGCATGCGGATCGTCTTCGGATGGAAGCGGCCGAGGAGCCCGCGCAAGTCGCGACGGGCGTCCCGACGAAAACGACGCAGATCATCGCGATCTACGGGAAGGGCGGCATCGGCAAGAGCTTCACGCTCGCCAACCTCTCCTACATGATGGCGCAGCAGGGCAAGAAAGTGCTGCTGATCGGCTGCGATCCGAAGAGCGATACGACGTCGCTTCTGTTCGGTGGCCGCGCCTGCCCGACCATCCTCGAGACGTCCGCCCGCAAGAAGGCGGCCGGAGATCAGGTCGCAATCGGCGACGTCTGCTTCAAGCGCGATGGCGTCTTCGCCATGGAACTCGGCGGGCCCGAGGTCGGCCGCGGTTGTGGCGGTCGTGGGATCATTCACGGCTTCGAGCTCCTCGAGAAGCTCGGCTTTCACGAGTGGGGCTTCGACTACGTTCTTCTCGATTTCCTCGGCGACGTCGTCTGTGGCGGGTTCGGCCTGCCGATCGCCCGGGACATGTGCCAGAAGGTCATCATCGTCGGCTCGAACGATCTCCAGTCGCTCTATGTGGCCAACAACGTGTGTTCGGCCGTCGAATACTTCCGCAAGCTCGGCGGCAACGTCGGCGTGGCCGGGATCGTGATCAACAAGGACGACGGCACGGGCGAGGCGCAGGCCTTCGCCGATGCGGCCGGCGTGCCGGTGCTGGCAGCCATTCCCGCGCATGAAGATATCCGTCGCAAGAGTGCCAGCTACGAAATCATCGGCAGGCCCGGTGGCCGCTGGTCGGAAGTCTTCGAGGGCCTGGCCCAGAACGTCGCCGACGCACCGCCGCTCAGGCCGAGCCCGCTGTCGCAGGATGCGCTGCTGGCGTTGTTCAAGACCGAGCAGGCCGGGCGCGATGTGCGGCTCGAGCCGGCGACGACCGAAGACATGTGTGCGGCCACGGTCGAGAACAGGCGCTCGCTCGAAGTGATCTATGACGCGGTGTGAGACCGGTTGGAGAAGCCATTGACTCCAGGAGGTCAGGGATGACGCCGAGTGTGACTGCGACAGTGCCGGTTCCGGATAGCGACGCCCCTCAGGCAGCGCCTGCTCCGTCCATGATCGATGCGGCCGGCACCGCTCCGGTCGAGGCGAGCTGCCATGGTGGCAAGGAACAGTTGCGCGCGGCGGCGGCGGCTGCCGGGAAGGGCGAGATCATCGAGCGCTATGCACGTGACTACCCGCTCGGCCCTCACGACAAGCCGCAGAGCATGTGCCCGGCCTTCGGGTCGTTGCGCGTCGGGCTGCGCATGCGGCGGACGGCGACCATTCTCTCCGGCTCGGCCTGTTGCGTGTATGGACTGACTTTCACCTCACACTTCTATGGTGCGCGACGGTCGGTCGGCTACGTGCCGTTCGACAGCGAGTCACTCGTCACCGGCAAGTTGTTCGAAGACATTCGCGACGCTGTCTACAAGACGGCCGATCCCGAGAAGTACGATGCGATCGTCGTGACGAACCTCTGCGTTCCGTCGGCGTCGGGTGTACCTCTGCAATTGCTGCCGCGGCAGATCAACGGCGTGCGCATCATCACGATCGACGTGCCGGGCTTCGGGGTGCCGACACACGCGGAAGCCAAGGACATTCTTGCCGGCGCGATGCTGTCGTTCGCCCGGAACGAGGTCCTGCAGGGGCCGGTCCAGGCGCCTCGTGCCGGCCGTAGCGAGCTGCCGCAGGTGGCGCTGATCGGGGAGATGTTTCCAGCGGATCCGATGGTGATCGGACGGCTGCTTGAGCCGATGGGCCTCGCCGCAGGGCCAGTGGTGCCGACGCGCGAATGGCGCGAACTCTACGGGGCACTGGACTGTGGTGTCGCGGCGGCGATCCACCCCTTCTATACGGCTGTCATACGCGAGTTCGAGGCTGCGGGGCGCAAGGTCATCGGTTCGGCGCCGGTCGGCGTCGACGGCACTGTGGCGTGGCTCGAGCGCATCGGTGCTGCCTACGGCGTTGCGCGCTCAGGGATCGATGCGGCCGTCAACGGGGCTGCGCTGGCGATCCGCACTGCGCTCGACACCGCACCCATCAAGGGGCGCATCACGGTCTCCGGCTATGAAGGATCGGAGTTGCTGGTCGCCAGACTTCTGGTCGAGAGTGGCGCAGACGTCCGTTATGTCGGGACCGCTTGCCCGCGCACGCCGTGGTCGGAGCCCGACCGCGAATGGCTCGCAGACAGGGGCATTACCGTCACCTATCGGGCATCGCTCGAACAGGACGTCGCGGCCGTGGAGGAATTCGCCCCGGATCTCGCGATCGGCACGACGCCGGTCGTGCAGCACGCCAAGCAGAAGGCCATTCCCGGGCTCTACTTCACCAATCTGATCTCGGCGCGGCCACTGATGGGCGCGGCCGGAGCCGGGTCGCTTGCACAGGTCGTCAATGCCGCGATGGCGGGGCGGGGCCGGTTCGAGGCGATGCGGGATTTCTTCGAGGGCGTCGGGACGGGTGATACGGCGGGCGTCTGGAGAGACGTGCCGGAAGACCGCTCCAAATTCCGTGAGATCCACAAGCGGAAGCTCGCCAAGCAACGCCAAACCCTCGAGAGCGAGGAGCTCGGCTGATGCTCATCATGGATCACGACCGGGCAGGCGGGTACTGGGGGGCGGTCTACGTCTTCACGGCGATCAAAGGCCTGCAGGTCATCATCGACGGGCCCGTCGGTTGCGAGAACCTGCCGGTCACGTCGGTGCTCCATTACACCGACGCGCTGCCGCCGCACGAGCTTCCCATCGTCGTCACAGGGCTCGGCGAGGACGAACTCGGGCAGCACGGCACGGAAGGCGCCATGCGGCGCGCGCACAAGTCGCTCGATCCGGACTTGCCTAGTGTCGTCGTGACCGGCTCGATCGCGGAGATGATCGGCGGCGGCGTGACACCCGAAGGAACAGGGATACAGCGCTTCCTGCCGCGCACCATCGACGAAGATCAGTGGCAATGCGCCAATCGCGCGATGAGCTGGCTCTGGAGTGAATTCGGAACCAAGAAGATCTCACCCGCGAAGCCCCGCAAGCCCGGGCAGAAGCCGCGCGTCAATATTATCGGGCCGAGCTACGGGGTATTCAATTCTCCGAGCGACATCGCAGAGATCTGCCGGCTGGTCGAGGGTATCGGAGCCGAGATCAATCTCGTCTTTCCGCTCGGCTCGCATCTTGCCGACGTGCCGAAACTTTTGAACGCCGATGCCAATATCTGCATGTATCGCGAGTTCGGTCGCGCTTTGTGCGAGACGCTGCAGCGGCCATATCTCCAGGCGCCGATCGGCGTTGCCAGCACGACGGCCTTCCTGCGGTCGCTCGGTGCCCTGCTCGAGCTTGATCCCGAGCCTTTCATCACTCGAGAGAAGCATACGACGATCAAGCCCGTCTGGGACCTGTGGAGATCCGTAACGCAGGATTTCTTCGGCACGGCGAGCTTCGGCATCGTGGCTTGCGAAACCTATACGCGCGGCGTGCGCTCCTTCCTGGGCGACGAACTGGGCCTGCCCTGCACCTTCGCTGTTTCGCGCCGGCCGGGCGTGAAGCCCGATAACGATCACGTCCGACAGCTCGTGCGCGAAAAGTCGCCCCTCGTTCTCTTCGGCAGTGTCAACGAGCGGATGTATGCGGCGGAATGTGGCGGGCGCTCGGCGTTCATCCCAGCATCATTCCCCGGCGCCGCGATCAGGCGGCACACGGGTACGCCCTTCATGGGTTATTCCGGGGCAACCTACCTCGTGCAGGAAGTGTGCAACGCCATGTTCGACGCGCTGTTCCACATCCTGCCGCTCGGGACGGACATGGATCGCGTCGAGGCCACGCCAACGCGCGCCCATTCAGCGGTTCCGTGGGACGAAGACGCGCGGATCGACTTCGAGCGCTACATCGAAACGCAGCCGCTTCTGGTGCGGATTTCGGCGGCCAAGACGCTTCGCGAACGGATCGAACGCCGGGCGTCGGAAGGCCGCAATGCGCGTGTCACCCATGACGACATTCGACGTGAAATAGAGCGGGTATGAGGAGAGCACCCATGAGCTGGCATATCCCTGTATCGAATTCCGGTTTCAGTCCATTCGCGTCGTCGGTCGATGAGCAGTCGCGGGCTGCGCCTTCGGTGTCGGCGTCGCGAAAGCCCAGGGGCCGCGAGCGCGCCGATTTTGCCGTGATATTCGGTGCGTGTTTCGCGGTGTTTCTCATTCTCGGGGCGCTCGAGCGCCTCAATCCCTTGTCGTGGCGAGGCCGCGCGGTGCGCCAGGGCACCTCGCTGCTACGCGATGCGCAGGCGGCCGCTCGGCGGTGCGTCGCGCTCGCATTCAAGGGATAGCGGTATTCGACGGCGGCAGTCGTGACGAAGCTCACGGTCGTCGCCGCAAAGATCGCCGAGGTGTAGTGCCTCGACGGGCCCTGCTGCCGGGATGGTGCAGCATCGGCAAAGTCGCCGAATTGAAGGAGGTTGACACATGCCAGAAAGACCAGGCGGGTCGATGTCCGGACTTACAGATGAAGAGGCAAAGGAATTCCATGGCCTCTTCATGTCCGGCTTCACCATTTTCACGGCCGTCGCCGCCGTGGCGCATTTCCTCGTCTACCTGTGGCGGCCGTGGCTGCCCAGCGTGAAGGGTTATGTCTCGGCTGCTGATCCGCAGTCCGTGGCATCGCTCGTCCAGCAGTTCTTGGCCTAAAGGGGTTGAACATGTGGAAAGTCTGGCTGCTTTTCGATCCCCGGCGTGTGCTGGTGGCGATGGCGACGTTTCTCTTCAGCCTCGCCGTGCTGATCCATTTCATTCTGCTCAGCACTGATCGGTTCAACTGGCTCGAGGGGCCGCGTGCAACACGCCCCAAGGCATCGATCGAGTCGGTCATGCCGAAAGTGGCGGTTCTGCCGGTCCAGGTTCGGATCGGTTGATCCACGACTGCCGGCGGGGGATCGGTCGGGTACGCCTGACCGTCCCTCGCCGCTTCGACCCGGCGTGGTTCGACGCTTGCCGATCGGCAACGGCTGGATCCTCTCTCAAGGGCGCTGATGGGTAGGGCACACCAATGGCTATGTTGAGCTTCGAGAAGAAATACCGCGTTCGCGGTGGAACGTTGATCGGCGGAGATCTTTTCGATTTCTGGGTCGGTCCGTTCTATGTGGGCTTTTTCGGGATCACGACGATCTTCTTCGTCATCGTCGGTGTGGGTCTCATTCTCTGGGGTGCGGCACTCGGGCCGACCTGGAACATCTGGAAGATCAGCATCAATCCGCCCCCGGCGAGTTACGGGCTGGCGCTGGCGCCGATGGCGGATGGCGGCATATGGCAGATCGTGACGATCTGTGCCATCGGAGCCTTCGGATCATGGGCACTGAGGGAAGTCGAAATCTGCCGTAAACTCGGCATCGGGTATCACGTGCCCTTCGCCTTCGGCGTTGCGATCTTTGCCTATGTGTCTCTCGTGGTCATCCGTCCCATCATGATGGGTTCATGGTCGCACGGGTTTCCGTACGGGATCATCAGTCATCTCGACTGGGTTTCGGCCACAGGCTACAAGTACGGAAATTTCCACTATAATCCTGCGCATATGATTGCGATCACGTTCTTCTTCACGACGTGCCTGGCGCTGGCGCTGCATGGTGGCCTCATTCTCTCGGCGACGAACCCGAAGAAGGGTGAGGCGGTCAAATCGCCGGAGCATGAGAACAGCTTCTTCCGCGATGCGATCGGGTATTCGGTCGGAACGCTCGGCATTCACCGCGTCGGTCTTTTCCTGGCGCTTAATGCCGGCGTGTGGAGTGCCATCTGCATCGTGATCAGCGGTCCGTTCTGGCCTGAGAACCTGCCGTGGTCCGAGTGGTGGAACTGGTGGCTGACGATGCCGATTTGGGGCCCCTGATCCGGCTGGGGTGAGTGTGCCGATCGCGGCTCGGGTTTCCTTGGAGATATGACATGGCCGAGTATCAGAACATCTTCACGCGGGTTCAGGTTCATGGACCTTACGACATGGGAGTGCCGCTGCCGCGGCGTGACGAGCCGCGGCGGGGACAGCCATGGATGTCCTATTGGATGGGCAAGATCGGCGATGCGCAGATCGGCCCGGTCTATCTCGGGACGCTCGGGCTGATGTCGATCGTCTGCGGCGTGATCGCCATCGAGATCATCGGGCTCAACATGTTGGCTTCGGTCAACTGGAATCCCCTCGAGTTCGTCCGGCGGCTGGCGTATCTGTCGCTCGATCCGCCGGCGCGGCGTTATGGCCTGTCGTTCCCGCCTCTCGCGCAGGGTGGCTGGTGGCTCCTGGCAGGTTTCTTCCTGACCATGTCGATCCTGCTGTGGTGGGCGCGCATGTATGTGAGAGCCAGAGCGCTCGGAATGGGAACACATGTCGCATGGGCCTTCGCAGCCGCGATCTGGCTGTACCTCGTCCTCGGGTTCATCAGGCCTTTGATGATGGGTAACTTCAGCGAGGCCGTTCCGTTCGGGATCTTCCCGCATCTGGATTGGACGAACTCTTTCTCGCTGAATTACGGGAACCTGTTCTACAATCCCTTCCATATGCTTTCGATCGCGTTCCTCTATGGTTCGGCACTGCTGTTCGCCATGCATGGAGCAACCATCCTGGCCGTCAGCCGCTACGGTGGAGAGCGTGAGATCGAGCAAATCACGGATCGTGGAACGGCATCGGAACGGGCCGCGTTGTTCTGGCGCTGGACGATGGGCTGGAATGCGACGATGGAGTCGATTCATCGCTGGGCCTGGTGGTTCGCAGTTCTTTGCCCTCTGACAGGCGGTATCGGTATCCTGCTGACCGGCACGGCTGTCGACAACTGGTACGATTGGGCAGTGAAGCATGCGGTGGCGCCCGCCGCGTACACGCCCAACTGAATGCGATCGGAATGAAATTGGTTCAATGACGCGAGATCGGGGCTGCCTGTCGAGGCAACTCCGATCGATCTGGAGGCTTCACATGCGGTTCGTGGTCGTCGGTCTTGCTGGTGCTCTGGCACTCGGAAGTTTTGGATCAAGTGTTCTGGCGCAAGGTAACGCCGAGGATGGCGAGGCGGTGTTCCGGCGCTGTCTGACGTGCCACAAGGTCGGGCCGGATGCCAAGAATGCGGTTGGTCCAGTCTTGAATGGCGTCATCGGCCGGCAAGCGGGGACCGTTCCGGAATTCTCGTACTCGCCGCTCAACAAGGCGGCGGGAGAGAATGGTCTCGTCTGGACGGAAGAGCTCATCTTCGAGTATCTCGCCGACCCGGCGCCGTTCCTGAAGAAGTTCCTCGCATCAAAGGGCAAGGAAGATCTTGCAACAGGCACGACGCGGATGGTGTTCAAGCTGGCAGACGAGACGGATCGGCGAGATGTGATCGCCTACCTCAAGACATTCTCGCCGGCGAAGTAAGGGCTCGCCAACCGCATTTCGAAGTCTTGCAGCGCGGGATTGGTGAATGGATGCGTTGGTCGAGCAGGCGCGGAAGACGCTGGCAGACGGATCGAAGAGTTTCGCTGCCGCTTCCAGACTGCTTGGTAGCGAACATCGCGACAGCATCGTGCTTCTCTACGCCTGGTGTCGGTACTGTGACGACACCATCGACGGGGAGTATCTGGGTTTCCGCAGCGGGGAAGAGCCTGGGCCCGCGACGGTTCGGCTGGAGGCGTTGAAGGGCGGAACCGTCGCGGCTCTTGCTGGAGAACGCGTGCCTTCGGAGTTCGAGGCGCTACAGCGGGTGGCGCGGCTTCATCGATTGCCGGACAGATATCCGCTGGAGTTGCTCGACGGCATGGCGATGGACGCGCATGGCGCGGTCTACAGGACTTTCGATGATACTCTCAAGTATTGCTACCATGTCGCCGGAGTGGTCGGCGTCATGTCGGCCATCATCCTGGGCGTGAGGGATAGGCCGACGCTGGAGCGGGCATGCGATCTCGGCATCGGGTTCCAATTGACGAACATCGCGCGGGACGTGCTGGCGGACTGGGAGCGGGGCCGGGTGTATCTGCCGGCGCAGTGGCTGGTCGAGGCTGGCATCGAACCCACAAATCTCGCATGTCCCGACCATCGACGGCAGTTGTTCGAGGTCGTTGCCCGCCTGTTGCGTGAGGCGGACGCATACTATCGCTCGGCAAGCTACGGAATTGGGGAGTTGTCGTTCCGATCCGGCTGGGCTGTTGCGACGGCGCGACGGGTCTATCGCGACATCGGCGACCGGATTCTCGAGATCGGATCGCCAGCGCTCGACACGCGCGTCGTGACCAGCAAACGGCGCAAGATCGCATCCGGGCTGCAGGGGGCGCTCGACGTCGGTTTCCTGTCGGCGCGGCGCTGGTGGAAGGTGGCACCGCGGGACGGATTGTGGACACCCGAGCCGCTGATCGCGTAACGCGGCCTGAGTGGCCGCTCGCTTTCAGGTGGTGGCCGTGACGGAGACGCCCGTTCGCGCCAGTTCTTCTGCAATGAGTTCCGAGGCGATTTCGGCCGAGCAGAGGACGCCTGGGATCCCGGCTCCCGGATGCGTGCCGGCGCCGACGAGATAGAGATTGCTCAGGCTTTCCGATCGGTTGTGGAAGCGAAACCAGGCGGACTGGAGGAAGTGAGGAGCCGCGGCGAAGCCGTTGCCTTCATGGCTCAGATAGCTTTCCTCGAAATCGTCCGGTGTGACGACGAAATCCGCGGTGATGTGCTGGGAAAGTTGCGGGAGGAGTGTGCTTTCGAGTTGCTCGAGGATGCGCGCCTTGAGCTTCGGTCCTGCAATGCTCCAGTCGATGCCGCTCGTATTGTTGGGGACTGGACATAAGGCATAGAAGCTGTCGCAGCCCGGGGGCGCGAAGCTCGGATCGGTCGCGGTCGGTCGATGGATGTAGAGCGAGAAGTCCTCGGCGATGATCTTGCGGTCGAACACGTCTTCCAGGAGCGCCTTGTAGCGCGGGCCCAGACTGATGGTGTTGTGGGCCACATCGGGGTAGGTGCGCCGTGTCCCGAAATAGACGATGAACAATCCCATGCTGAGACGCGACTTCATCTTCAGTCGGGTCGCGAGCGAGAGATGGGGCGTTCCAATCAGTTTGCCATAGAGGTGGAATGGATCAGCATTCGAGACGACATGGTCAGTGTCCAGTCGCTCGCCGCCCTCCAGTTCCACGCTTGCCGCGCGGCCTCGATCGACATGAATGCGCGTTACGGTGGTCCCGAGCCGGAGTGTCACACCTTCCTCGACGAGCAGGCGGTGAAACGCTGAAACGAGGGCGCCGGTGCCGCCTTTCGCGAAGAAGACGCCGCTCTTGCGCTCGAGATAATGAATGAGCGCATAGATGCTCGTCGTGGAAAACGGATTGCCGCCAATGAGGAGCGGCTGGATCGAGAATGCCTGCCGCAGCTTGTCGCTTTTGAGATGCTTAGCCACCAGGGACCAGACCGTGCGATCGCCGCGCAGTCGCGCCAGTCCGGGCGCGTTCGACAGCAGCGTCACGAGGTCGTGGAATGGCCGCCTCGACAATTTGTCGAAGGCGACCTCGTAAAGCGCCTGGGAGTGCTTCAGAAGGGCGAGATAACCATCGCCGTCATCCGGAGACAGGCGTCGGATCTCCGCGAGTGTGTCCTCGACATTGCCGCCGTAGTCGAATGTCGAGCCGTCGTCGAAGCGAAAGCGATACCAGGGTTCGACCGGAACGAGCGTGACGTAGTCTTCGCGCCTCTTGTCGAACAAGGCGAACAAGCTGTCGATCAGGAACGGTGCTGTGATGATGGTTGGGCCTGCGTCGTGACGAAAGCCGTCACGATGGTAGGTCTGGGCGCGGCCGCCGAGTGCAGGCTGTCGCTCGACAAGGGTCACGGAGAGGCCGTGAGCGCGCAGGCGAAGGGCGGCTGCGATGCCGCCAAAGCCGCCGCCGATGACGACAACGCGTTTTCCTTCAGCAGACGGGTTCGGGGCGTGCGTGTTCGAAGAGACGAAGTCCATGCGCTCGTCGTTGCCGACGACCGTCGTCAGGCCCTTGTCGCGCGTTCTGCTGCTCATGTTGTCGCCTTGCCTGTCGCGGCGTCGAGGAGTGTGGCTGATCGCAGCGTGGCGAGCGATGCACTGCCGGTGCAGAAGCATGCGATCCGGAGCTGCTCCGTTTGAATTGCGATCTCTTCGATGAGGGCTTCGGTCCCATCGAGCGCCGCGGGAAGGAGCGTCGCCGCCTGGCCGACGAGATCGGCGCCGAGGCGTATGGCTTTTGCTGCGTCTATGCCGTTGCGCATGCCGCCCGAGGCGATGATCGTCGTGCCGGGGCAGGCCGTGCGCAGCGACGCGACGGCCTCGGACGTGGGGATGCCCCAGTCGTGGAAGGCGGCGGCGATCCGGCGTTCGCGCGGGCCCGGCGCGCGCTGGCTCTCGACCGCAGCCCAGCTCGTGCCGCCGGCCCCGGCAACGTCGATGATACTGACGCCGGCGTTGCAGAGCTGGCGGGCGACGGCCGCGGAGATGCCTGAGCCGACTTCCTTCACGATGACGGGCCTCGAGAGACGGCGCGCCAAGGCCTCGATCCTCGAGAGGAGGGACGACCAGTCCCGGTCGCCGCCGGCTTGCACGGCCTCCTGAAGCGGATTGAGATGGATGATGAGGGCGTCGGCGTCGATCATCTCGATGGCGGCTTCGCCGGCGGATGGCCCATCCCATTCCTTCAATTGCGCGGCGCCGAAGTTCGCCATGATCGGAACCGGGCCGGCGAGGCGGCGCAGATCGCGACCGAAGCCCGCGGCTGCCGCTCCTTCGAGGGCGATGCGTTGTGATCCGACGGCAAAACCGATGCCGCAAATGCCGGCTGCTTCGGCGATCGTGAGATTGATCCGCTGGGCCAGGACGGGGCCACCCGTCATCGAGCTGATGATGAAGGGCGCGCGCAGGCGACGGGACAGGAACGTCGTCGAAATGTCGACGGCATCGAGATCCAGCTCCGGCAGGGCACAGTGCTCGAAGCGGTAGCGTTCAAAGCCCGTCGATAGCTGCTCGAACCCCGCGTTGCCGCTCATCACGATGTCGATGTGCTCGGTCTTGCGGCGCGCGATCTCGCTGTCCAGGACAGCCGGCGGTTCAGCGATCCCGGCCGCGAGCGCCGCGCCCAGTTTCATGCCGCCCTGCTTCTTGCGTGATCCGATCGACATTCGGGCCATCTCGCTCCTTCGGGACCCACCGTGCGGTCCCGCTGCTCTGTCGCCTTCAGCCGCGCAAGCGCGCGGTATCCTTGTCGGATGCGGTCTTGATGCCGACTGCGCCGGTCGCAGCGCGCACGATGCCGGCCGCATCCAGCCCCGAACGCGCGTACATGGCTTCGGGCTTGTCGTGGTCGATGAAGACGTCCGGCAGGCACAACGTGCGGATCTTGATGCCGCGATCGAGCTGCCCGGTCATGGCGAGATGCTGGAGCACGTACGAGCCGAAGCCGCCGATGCTGCCTTCCTCGATGGTCAAGAGCACTTCGTGCTCCTTGGCCAGCCGGTCCACCAGGCGGGTGTCCAGCGGCTTTGCGAAGCGGGCGTCGGCAACGGTCGTCGAGAGGCCGAGGCTGTTCAGTGCGGACGCGGCGGCCAGGCATTCGGCGAGCCGCGTGCCGTAGGACAGCAAGGCGACGCGGGTGCCTTCGCGCAGGATGCGTCCGCGGCCGATCTCGAGGGGTGTCCCTCGCGCCGGCATGTCGAGGCCGACGCCTTCGCCACGGGGATAGCGGAACGCACTCGGGCGATCGTCGATCGCGACGGCCGTCGCGGTCATGTGCATCAGCTCGACTTCGTCGGCGGCGGCCATGAGAACCATGCCGGGCAGATTGCCGAGATAGGCGACGTCGAACGATCCGGCGTGCGTTGCGCCATCGGCGCCGACCAGCCCGGCCCTGTCGATCGCGAAGCGCACGGGCAGGCCCTGGAGCGCCACGTCGTGGACGATCTGATCATAGCCACGCTGCAGGAATGTCGAGTAGATGGCAACGAACGGCTTGTAGCCTTCGGTCGCCATGCCGGCTGCGAACGTCACGGCGTGCTGCTCTGCGATCCCGACGTCGAACGTCCGTTCCGGAAAGGCGCGGGCGAAGATGTCGAGGCCGGTGCCGGACGGCATCGCCGCAGTCACGGCGACGATCTTCGGGTCCTCCTTGGCTTCCGTCACGAGGGCGTCGGCGAAGACCCGCGTGTAGCCTGGTGCGTTGGCCTTGGCCTTGACCTGCTCGCCGGTGACAATGTTGAAGCGGTTGACGCCGTGATACTTGTCGCTTGCGGCTTCGGCGGGGGCATATCCCTTGCCCTTGCGCGTCACGACGTGGATCAGGATGGGGCCCTGCTGGGCATCGCGAGCATTGCGAAGGATCGGCAGGAGCTGATCGAGGTCGTGGCCGTCGATCGGGCCGACATAGAAGAAGCCAAGCTCTTCGAAGAGTGAGCCGCCCGTCCAGTAGGTGCGGGTGTACTCCTCCACCCGGGCCGCGCGACGCTCCCAAGCCTTGGGCAACTTGCGGGCGAGCTGCTTCAGGGCTTCGCGGAAACCGAGGTAGGAGCCGCTGGTCGTGGCGCGGGCGAGATACTTCGAGAGGGCGCCGACGGGTGGTGCTATCGACATCTCGTTGTCGTTGAGGATGACGATCAGACGGGCGTCGCGGGCGCCGGCGTTGTTCATGGCCTCGTAGGCCATGCCGGCACTGAGCGCTCCGTCGCCGATCACGGCCACGACGTTGTTCGGTTTGCCGGAGAGTTCGCTCGCGACCGCCATGCCGAGGCCAGCGGAGATCGACGTCGATGAATGCGCCGCGCCGAACGGGTCGTAGGGGCTTTCCGACCGCTTGGTGAAGCCGGAGAGCCCGCCTCCCTGCCGCAGCGTGCGAATGCGCTCCCTGCGGCCGGTCAGGATCTTGTGCGGATAGGCCTGGTGTCCGACGTCCCAGATTATGCGGTCGTCGGGCGTGTCGAAGACGTGGTGCAGCGCCACGGTCAATTCGACGACGCCGAGGCTCGCGCCCAGATGGCCACCGGTGATCGATACCGCGCTGATGGTTTCGTGTCGGAGCTCGTCGGCGAGTTGACGGAGGCGAGCGTCGGGTAGCCGGCGCACGTCGGCAGGGGTTGCGATCGTGTCGAGAAGAGGCGTTTTACATGGCTCGGTCATGATGCACTCCCTGCGCGTCGGGCGCTGGTTCGAATTATCGTCACTCTACTCGGCGGCGAGGCGGGCCCGCCCGGTGCCAGCCATCGGGCAGGCAGCCCAGAGACGGGACGCTGCTGCGACAAGCTGGTCGATCTGGGCGTCGGTGTGGAGCGGCGTCGGCGTGATGCGCAGTCGCTCGGTGCCGCGGGGCACGGTCGGGTAGTTGATCGGCTGGACGTAGATGCCATCCTCGTCGAGGAGGTTGTCGCTGATCATCTTGCAGTGGACGGGATCGCTGACCATCAACGGTACGATGTGGCTGCTGTTCTCGAGCACGGGCAGGCGAGCCGCGGTGAGACGGCGTTTCACTTCGGCGGCGCGGGCCTGATGCTGCTGGCGTTCCACGTTGCTGGTCTTCAGGTGGCGGATGCTGGCGAGGGCTCCGGCTGCGAGCACTGGTGCGAGTGACGTCGTGAAGATGAAGCCCGGTGCGAAGGAGCGGATGGCATCGCAGCAGCGGCGGCTCGCGGCGATGTAGCCGCCCATGACGCCGAAGCCCTTGGCGAGCGTGCCGTTGATGATGTCGACGCGTGACATGACGCCATCGCGCTCGGCGATGCCGCCGCCGCGCGGGCCGTACATGCCGACAGCGTGAACCTCGTCGAGATAGGTGAGCGCGCCGTACTTCTCGGCCAGATCGCAGATTTCGGCGATCGGTGAAATGTAGCCGTCCATGGAGTAGACGCTCTCGAAGGCGATGATCTTCGGCGTGTCGACCGGAATCCGCCGCAGTTCCTCCTCGAGGTGGTGGAGGTTGTTGTGGCGGAAGACGCGTTTCGGACCGTTGCCATGCCGGATGCCGGCGATCATCGAGGCGTGGTTCTTCTCATCCGAGAGGATGACGCAGCCGGGCATGAGCTGGGCGAGGCTCGACAGGGTCGCGTCGTTCGCGACATAGGCCGACGTAAAGACGAGCGCCGCCTCCTTGCCGTGGAGATCAGCCAGTTCGTGCTCGAGCTCGACGTGATAGTGGTTTGTCCCCGAAATGTTGCGCGTGCCGCCCGAGCCGGCGCCGCAGCGATCGAGCGCTTCGTGCATGGCATCCAGAACGATCGGGCTCTGGCCCATCCCGAGGTAGTCATTGGAGCACCACACGACCACTTCCGACTTGGCGCCGCCGTTTCTCCGGTCGGCGACTGGAAATTCGCTGCGACGGCGCATGAGGTCGGCGAAAATGCGATAGCGCCCTTCCGACTTCAGCGTCTGGAGGTAAGTTTCGAAGTGGTTCTCGTAGTGCATGGTGTGTTTCCTCTCCGGGCGTATCGTCGTGCCGGACCTTTCGGACGGCGTTTCTCTAGGTTTTCATGGCGCGAGACGTGATCTCGACCGAGCGTGCGGGTGTTGGCGTTTCGGATTTTGTCGGCCACGGCCATAGCGCCGACTGCTGCAGGGGCAACATCAGGAAGCAATGCTCGACGACGGCGAGGGCCGCGAACGTGGCGAGAAGCGTCGCACCGGCTGCAGATGCAGCGTTCGTGCTCGTCACCGCCTCGGATGCAAGCAGAATGGTGACCAGAGTCGTCGCTGTGATCGAGACGGGGAAGAGCGGGTTCATCGTCGCCTTGCGGAAATAGGACGCGAGATGGCGTGTTCTCGGTCCGAGCAGCTCCTCGCTTGCATTCCTGACACCCAGAAAGATGTTGAGTTTGGTCGAGAGCCGCATCAGCCAGAGCAGCGCGAAGCTGTCGAAGGCCATGGTGTTGGGGGCGCCCCTGGTGGCAAAGAACAGGAGGGTGAGCGCGCCCGCCAGCGCCAGTTCGTGATGCGACAGCGCGTGCCAGCTCGCCTTGAAGCGGTTCCATGTGGTCAGGTCGGGCGGGCACGTCTCGCGGACGGGGCCGATGACATAGCCCATGAGGAAGGCCATCTCGATGGCCCCCCAGATAGCGAGCGTGGCGAGGAAACTCGCGACGATGGCCGTGACCGTCGTCGACACGGCCGTCTGCCAGACCACGAAGATGGCGGCTGTGGCGAGCATCACGCCGACGAGCATGGCCCGCTTGTGGGTCTTCTCGGGGCGCGCCAGCACGAGCAGGATCAGCCCCGTCGAGCCCCACCATGCGAGGCAGGCGAGGATCGCGATGATTGCGAGCTCAAGGGCGCTGAGCATTGTCTCGTCCTCACCAGACCGGATCGAGGCGGCTGCTCTCGGGCAGCGAATTGTCGATCGGGCGCAGCATGAACAGCCGCAGGAACGTGGCGCCGGCGCGGGCCGACAACATCGCCTTGCGCATGCGTGCGACGATGCCCGGCTTGTCGCTTGCCTCGTTGATGGCGTTCGAGAGTTCCAGGAGCTTCTCCATGCCGGCGCGGAAGCGCGGGTTGTCGATGTCGAGGACGACCGGGAAAGCCTGGCGCACGATTTCGTTGGTCAATGCGAAGACGCGATAGCCGAACTCGTGGGGGTCCATGTCCACGGCCTCGTGGAAGTGCGGACGGGCGTGGTCGCGGACGTACATGGTCGCGTAGACGGCGAGCTGGAAGAACCGGATCCAGAGCTTGTTGCGTCCTTCGAGCAGATGCGGGTTGGCGCGCATCAGTAGAGCGAAGGCCTCGCCATGACGGAACTCGTCGTTGCACCACTTCTCGAACCACTTGAAGATCGGATGGAACCGCTTTTCCGGGTGGCGCTCGAGATGCCGGTAGATCGTGATGTAGCGGGCGTAGCCGATCTTCTCGGACAGATAGGTCGCGTAGATGATGAACTTCGGGCGGAAGAACGTGTACTTCTTCGCGCGCGTCAGGAAACCGAGATCGATCCCCATGCCGCAATCCTTGAGCGTGTCGTTGATGAAGCCGGCGTGACGGGCTTCGTCACGGCTCATCATCTTGAACAGCTCGACGAGGTCAGGGTTCTTGCCGCGCTTGCGCATTTCCGCATAGAGGACGCAGCCTGAGAACTCGGCCGTGAGCGAGCTGATCAGAAAATCCTTGAACTCTTTCTGGAGGCCTTCGGGGAGCGCGCTGATGTCGGCCTGGTCCCAGGCCTCTGTCCGCTTGAAGTGGCCCTTGTTGGGATCGGCGCGGAGCTGTGCCAGCAACTCGTCCCACTCGCGCCGCACCTTGTCGACGGACAGCGCGTCGAGTTCCTTGAAGTCGGTGGTGTAGAAGCGGGGTGCGAGGAGCGTGTTCTCCTGCGCGATGCGGGTTGCCTGGTTCGGTGCGATGCCGAGGGTCTCGATGGTCATAGCTTCCTCCCGGAAGAAAAGCTCACCTCATAGAGCTCGGTCAGCTCGAGATGGGCGGCCAGTTTGGTCGCGAGGCGTTCGACGCCGCCGGCTCGCGTGACCGTCGCCTGTCGACGCAGGGTCACCTTTTCGCCGTAGGGGACGCGGATCGTGTCGCCGTGGACGAGCACCTGGTCCCCGGCTTCGATCTCGATGTTGCCGTCGAGCACCACGTGGGCGTGGAGGCTCTCGAAGGTGTTCTCGATGTCGATCGTGCACTGCACGTCGAACGAGGTACGCGGTGCGAGTATCCCCATCATGATCCCGGGTTCCCGTTTACAGTTGCGAGGAGTTTTCCGAAGCTCTTGGCGTTGTCGGCGCCGTAAGCATCGAGGTAGAGGAGGCGGCCGGTCGCAAGGTCGCGGAGCCAAAGGCGTCCGTTGTCGAGGCGGCCGAGCCGGAACGGTGTGTCAGCGCTCGCGCCGGCGGCCGTCCGTTCGCGAGCGAGGCTGCGGAGGGCGACACGGATGAACCCGTCCGAGGCCGGTTGGACGACCTGCGGCGGAAGCACCGCCGCCACGTCGACGACGCGGATGCCGCCACCGGGCAGATCCTCGAAGCGGAGGTCGACGTGGATGCCGCCGACGGGCTCGGCGATCCGGGTGGCACCCACGCCGGTCAGCCGCGCCGTAGCGGCCAGCACGAGCGAGAGCAGGATCAGGCCGCCGAGAAGGGCGATCATGCGCGGCGGCACGACATGTGGGTCGGCTTGCGCGGGGAGCGTCTGCTGGTTGCGGATCGGGTTCATTCGGCAGCTACCAGGTAGGGTTGAGATTCACGGACGGGACGATCTGCGGCTGGCGGAGCGGCTGCGACAGCCTCCGACGGCGTGGCCTCTTGCGGCAGGGTTTCACGAAGTGCCTTGCCGAGAAGCTCGCCGACCGATGCCACGTCCGGCAGGGCCCGGAGCGTGGGCTCCGGCGATCGCAGGCGCCAGGCGCGCGCGTGTGGCCAGAGAACGAGGTATGCGATGCGGGTCGACGGTGTGAGCCGCAGCGCGATGTCGCCCCTGCCTGCTCGGTCGGCCGTAACGCCGGCCGATACGATCTGGGTGAACGGCAGGTTGAAGGTGACGGGCAGCGCGACGCCGAAGCGCATCGCCACACGCTGTGTCGTCACCGTGTAAATCGTGGTGCGGGCGATGGCCCAGGCGTAGAGGGCAAGCCCCCCAAGGCCGAGAAGGGACATCACCGTCAGGGGCAACATGGCCGCCGCGATCTGGCCGGGGGGGTGCCCGGCCGCGACCAGGCTGGCGATGCGCCAGCCGAGCACCAGCACGACATAAGCCGTGACCATCGGCAGATGGAGCACCCGCCTGGCGACGGCGCGCCAGTGCGGTTGGCCCTGCCACAGGATCGTCTCGCCCTTGGGAGGGCGCGCCGGGAGGCCGGGGATCGGCTCGACTTCGAAATCGTCGTGGCTCATAGCAGCGGCTCCGAGCGAGACGGCGTCGCGTAGAGCGTGCCGGCGCCGTAGTAGGCGCAGACGCGCTCTTCCTCGAGCCGCGTGACCTGATCGGGGTTCGCGGTGCGCGGCACGTCCTTGAAGTGGCCCGCAAAGATCGAGCGGACGTGCACGAGGCGGCGAGCCGTCTCGATCTTGCTGAAGTTGACCGGGAGCAGGACCTTGACCGGTGTCTCGACGCCTTCGGTGACCTCGAGTTCGTAGTAGCGGGCGAGGGATTCGGCACGGTCCACCCAGACGTCCGTCACCTTGCCGGCGATGAAGCCGTCACCACCAACCACCTGCATGCCACGGGGATCGGGGTCGCGCGTCTCGAGGTGATAGGTCGCGTCGACGCGCAGCGGCACGATGCGGTTGCGGCCGTCGAACGTGAGGTCCGGGATGTCGGCGCGCTGGGCCCAGGCACCGGGACCGACGCCATCGGTCATCGGATTGCCGGTCGGCTGGAACGGTGCACCGGGGAAGCGGGCCGTCGGCTCGGCAGCGAACACGCGCGTGTCGCGCTCGGCGACCGGCACGGTCTTGGTGCCGCCGTGCGGCAGGATGTAGGTCTTCGGCGCGGGCGGGTTCGGATAGCCGCGATTGGTCACGCCGGGACGCTCGGTCTCCATCGGGTAGCCCTCGCGACGGTTCTCGCGGAGCAGGTAGAACAGCAGGCCGGCAAAGAACGCCCAGAACACGTAGAGCGTGACTTGCGCGACGTCGATGTAACCCATGATTTCGCCCTTCATGGTCTTTCTCCTTTTGTCATCCTGGGAATTCTGCGAGGCCGAAACTCTGTGAGCGGTCGTGGTTGTGTGCGGGTGCGGAGCGGACCAGGGGGCCAATGGCCACCAGGGCCGCAAAGAGCAGTCCGATTTCGAGGTGGTAGACGACGAGGTAGCCGCTCGCCGGCGTGTTCATAGCGGCGCCGAGGGCTCCGGCATCGGCGAGCGAGCCGATGGTGTCGCGGATGAAGCCGCTCGATGCGACGGCAACGCCGGCCGCAGTTGCGGTGACGGTGCCCCAGGCGCCGAGAAGCTGACCGGCCTGACCATCGCGGACCAACTGCATGGCGAAGGTCAGGGTCCCGGCGGCGAAGAGACCGCCGCCGAGGCCGATCAGGAAAGCGCCCAACCGGAACAGCTCGACGCTTTTCAAGGGTGAGGAGAAGACGACGGCGGAGAAGGCGAGGATGCCGACAAGCGCGCCTGCCGATGCGAGACGCAAGGGGTCGCCCTTCTTGTCCAGTCGACGCGCCGCGATGGCACAGCCGAGCAGAGTGCCGAGTGCGGCGAGCGCCGTCAGCAGCGTCGTGCCGGCGACGGAGAGGCCGAGGATCTCGCCACCGTAGGGCTCGAGCAGAATGTCCTGCATGGCGAAGGCCGCCGTTCCGAGACCGACCGCCGTCAGAAGACGCGCATAGCGGTGATCCTGACGGAGCCCCCGCAGACTTTCTGCAAAGGTGGGGCGGGGCAGCTGCGGGTGGGTGAGAGCGGGGCGCCGCTGCTCCTGCTTCCACATGGCGATGATGTTCAGTGCGAACGTGACCACGGCGGCGCCCTGGATCACCTGGATCAGGCGGATCTGCGAAAAGCTCGAGAGCAGCCACGCGAGGCTCACGGAGGCGATCAGGCTGCCAAGAAGCAACATGACGTAGAGGAGGGCCACGACGCGGTGACGCTTCGCCGGATCGGCGAGGTCGTCGGCAAGCGCGAGGCCGGCTGTCTGGGTCGTGTGCAAGCCCGCGCCGACCATCAGGAACGCCAGCGCGGCCGACAGCGGACCAACGAACGCGGGGCCGTCCGCATCACCAGACAGCACGATGAGGGCGAACGGCATGATCGCAAGGCCGCCGAACTGCAGCAGCGTGCCGATCCAGATGTAGGGAATGCGCCGCAAGCCGAGGAACGAGCGATGGTAGTCGGACTTGTAGCCGAGCAGCAGGCGGATCGGAGCGAGCAGGATCGGGATCGAGATCATCGCGGCGACGATGGACGTCGCCACCCCGAGTTCCACGATCATTACCCGATTGAGGGTGCCGTTGAGGAGGACGAGCGCGATGCCGATCGAGACCTGGAACATCGAAAGGCGCAGCAATTGCGACAGCGGCAACGTTTCCGACGCGCCGTCGGCGAACGGCAGGAACCGAGGTCCCAGCCGACGCCAAAGTCCTGCAACGTTTTCGATGGGGGCCTTCATGACGCGGAGAGCTCCAGGGCCTGCGACGTGTAGAAGCCACGGGCGATGCAGCGGGTCCGGCCGAGCTGCCACCGGGCCAGTGCGGGATCCGCGGCAATCAGCTGGCGCAGATGGGTCTCGCCCAGTGGCCGAAGGGACGGGGAGCGATCGCTCTTCGGGAAGAAGCGCCCGACCGCGTGCATGGCGGCCAGGATCGGCGTCCGAGGAATGAACGTGAAGACGATCGAGTGCTTCACGCGCCCGGAGATCAGGGCCAGCGCCTTCACGATATCGGACGCGTCGTAGTGGATGAGGCTGTCCATGGCCACGACATGATCGAACGTCTCGAGACGGGCGTGGAGCATGTCGCCGACGACGAAATCGAGATGACCGTCGCCGATCCTGGAGCCGTAGCGCTCGCGGGCGAGCGAAACGAGCTTCTCCGAGAGATCGACGGCAACGACGTGGGCGCCGCGGGAGGCGAGTTCGGCGGCCAATGCACCGGTTCCGCAGCCGGCATCGAGAATGCGCCGGCCACGCAGATCCTCGGGCAACCAGCCCGCCATGGTCGTGCGCATCTCGTTGCGGCCTTCGCGCACCGTCGCGCGGATGCGACCCACCGGCGCGTCGGTCGTGAGGCGTGCCCAGGCGTCGACGGCCGTCCGGTCGAAGTACGTTTCGAGCTGATCGCGGCGATCGAGATAGCTTGGCGTGGGCATCATTCGAACCCCAGGAAATCGAAGATCTCGCGGTCTTTCATCGGCACGACGTCACGACCGTCGGTTCCGGCCCAAAGCGAGGCGGCGAGTCGCAAGTACTCGTCCTGCACCTTCTGCAACTCGGGCGACGGAGGCATCTCGAAGAGGGTCGACTTCTTCAGGCGGCTCTTGCGAATGGCGTCGAGGTCGGGGAAGTGTGCGAGCCGATCCATGCCGACGGCGGCCGTGTACCGATCGATCTCGTCGGTGGCGGCGCTGCGGTTCGCGATCACGCCGCCGATCCGTACCTTGTAGTTCTTCGACTTGGCCTGGATGGCCGCGACGATGCGGTTCATCGCGAAGATGCTGTCGAAGTCGTTGGCGGTGACGATCAGGCCGCGCTCGGCGTGCTGGAGCGGCGAGGCAAAGCCGCCGCAGACGACGTCGCCGAGAACGTCGAAGATGACGACGTCTGTCTCGTCGAGGAGGTGGTGCTCCTTCAGCAGCTTGACGGTCTGGCCGACGACGTAGCCACCGCAACCGGTCCCTGCCGGAGGGCCACCCGCTTCGACGCACAGGACGCCGTTGTAGCCTTCGAACACGAAGTCCTCGGGCTTCAGCTCCTCGGTGTGGAAGTCGATGCCTTCCAGCACGTCGATGACGGTCGGGATGAGGCGCTTCGTCAGCGTGAAGGTCGAGTCGTGCTTCGGGTCACAGCCGATCTGCAGGACGCGCTTGCCGAGCTTCGAGAAGGCAGCCGACAAATTCGACGACGTCGTGCTCTTGCCGATGCCGCCCTTGCCGTAGACCGCGAATACCTTCGCGGCGGTGCCGATCATGAGGTTCGGGTCGAGCTTGACCTGAACGCTGCCGGCGCCGTCTCCGCGACGGGATGGCGTGGCAGTTCCGCGGGCTCTGGTGTCGAGTACGATCGTCATGCTGCGGCGCCTCCGGTGTGAATGCCCTCGATGCGGTCTTCCAGCTCTTCGCTCGCTTCTTCGAGCGCTGCTGCCATCTCGGGCTCCGGCGTCCAGTACTGGCGCCGCTGTGCTTCGATCAGTCGGTTGACCATGCGGGCCGACGACACGGGATTGAGGGCTGCGAGCCGCTTCCGCATCTCGGGGTCCATGACGTAGGTCTCAGAGATGTTGCGGTAGACCCATGGCGGCACGTGTCCCGTGGTTGCGGACCAGCCGACCGTGTTCGTGACGTGGGCTTCGATCTGGCGAACGCCCTCGTAGCCGTGCTTCAGGAGACCCTCGATCCACTTGGGATTGAGGAGACGGGTGCGCGTCTCGAGCGCGACCTGCTCGTCGAGGGTGCGAACTCGGGCGTCCCGCCGGGTCTGGTCGCCGATGTAGACCGGAAGCTTGTCGTCCGCGGCGCGGCCACGGCTCGCGACCCGCGCGATGCCGCCGAGCGTATCGAAGTAGGTATCGATCGTCGTTACTCCAAGTTCCACGGATTCGAGGTTCTGATAGGCGAAGTCGACGTGCGCGACGGCGTCCGCGAGCAGGTCCGGCTGGGCGCTCGACTTGCCCTGACGGTCGTAGGCGAAGCATTTGCGGCGCGAGTAGGTCTCGGCCAACTCGTCGCCATCATCCCAGCGGCTGTTCTCGATCAGGTGATTCAGATTCGAGCCGTAAGCGCCCCCGGCATTGGCGAAGACGCGAAGAGCCGCTTCCTCGAGGGTGCAGCCGGACGACTGCTGGCGCGCCAGGGTGCGCTGGCGAACGAAGTTCTGGTCCAGCGGCTCGTCGGCGACAGCAGCCAGATACGTGGCCTCGGCGAGCAGGCGGATCTGCAAGGGCAGTAGATCGCGGAAGATGCCCGACAACGTCACGACGACGTCGATGCGGGGGCGGCCGAGCTTCTCGAGCGGCGTGAGCATGGCGCCGCAGAGGCGGCCGTAGGAGTCGAAGCGCGGCTCGGCCCCGAGCAGGGCCAGTGCCTGGGCGATCGGGCCGCCGCCCGATTTCAGGTTGTCCGTCCCCCACAGCACCATCGCGATGCTCTCGGGGTATGTCGATTTGTCGGCACGCCAGCGCTCGATCAGAAGGTCGGCCTGGCGCTTGCCGTCGATCAGGGCCGATGCACTCGGGAGCCGGAAGGGGTCAAAGCCGTGCACGTTGCGGCCCGTAGGCAGGATTTCCGGCGACCGGATGAGATCGCCGCCCGGCGCGGGACGAATGTATTTGCCGTCGAGGGCCGCGACGAGAGCCGGCAACTCGTGATCGGTGGCGAGAAGCGCCTCGATCTGAGCGCGATCGACGGGGGTTTCGCCGGCCGCGTCCTCGATGGCGGCGAGCAGATCGTTGCGCGCCTCCGGCGTCATGGGGGTGCCGACGACGTGCAGGCCATGCGGGATGAGCGTGTACTCGAGCTCGAGAATGGCGGCGCTCAGGTGTGCCGTCGCGTCATCGTCGTCCGTCGACCACGCCGGCGCCTCGCTGGCGAGATCGAGGGCGACGGCCTGGGCCTGCACCGCTGCGAGCAGGTCCGCCTTCTGCGAACGCTCGTCGGGCGAGAGCTGGCGCCAGTCGGCAAGTGTGGCCTTCAGCTCGAGCAGTCCGCGGTAAAGACCCGCGCCGGTCACCGACGGCGTGAGGTAGCTGATCAGTGTCGCCGCCGTGCGGCGCTTGGCGAGCGTGCCTTCCGACGGATTGTTGGCGGCGTAGAGATAAATGTTCGGTACTTCGCCGAGGATCCGGTCCGGCCAGCACGTTTCCGACAGTCCGGCCTGCTTGCCCGGCATGAACTCGAGGGCGCCGTGGGTGCCGAAATGGAGAACGGCGTTGGCTCCGAAGTCCTCTCGGATCCAGCGATAGAAGGCGGAGAAGGCGTGGGTCGGTGCAAAGCCGCGCTCGAACAGGAGGCGCATCGGGTCGCCTTCGAAGCCGAAGGCGGGCTGCACGCCAACGAACACGTTGCCGAACTGCGCACCCAGGATCTGGATTGCGGCCCCGTCCGCCTGATGGCGACCGGGAGATGGCCCCCATTGCCGCTCGATCTCGGCGAGCCACGTCTCGCGCCGAAGATGATCGTCAGAGGTGACGAGCGCGTGGACGTTGGCGTTGGCTCCGTAGCGGGCGGCGTTGCCTTCGAGCATGCGGGTGCGCAGGTCATCGACGCTGGCGGGGACATCCACCGTGTAGCCGGCGCGTGCCAGTTCGCCGAGCGTGTTGAACAGGCTCTCGAAGACCGAGAGGAAGGCGGCGGTTCCGGTAGCGCCGGAGTTCGGCGGAAAATTGAAGAGAACGACCGCAATACGCTTGTTGCAACGCGCTGTGCGGCGGAGTTCGACGAGGCGCTGGACGCGCGATGCCAGCCGCTCGACTCGCTCCGGCATGGGCTGCATGTCGGTGGTGCTGCTGTTTCGGCTCGTGCCGCTGCGGCCGCCGAAGACGAGCGATCCCGTGGCGCCGTCGAGTTCGGGAATGGCGACCATCACGGTCGCCTCGAGAGGAAGGAGGCCCGTCTCGGATACCTGCCACTGCTCGAGGGTCTGGAACTCGACGGGGAGAGCCGCGATGTAGGGGACGTCGAGTTTGGCCAGCGTGTGCTCGGCGGCGCGTGCGTCGTTGTAGGCCGGGCCGCCAACCAGCGAGAATCCCGTGAGTGATACCAGGGCGTCGATCGTCGATGCGCAGCCGGCTTCGAAGTAGAGCTCGATGGCCGGGCGGGAATCGAGGCCGCTGGCGAATGCCGGCACGACCCGCAGGCCTTTGTGCTCGAGGGCGCGGATCACGGCGTCGTAGTGGGCCGTGTTGCCGGCGAGCAGGTAGGAGCGCATGAGCAATATGCCGACGGTGCCGGTTGCTCCGGGGGCGGCCGGAAGCTCAGCCAGATCCTCGGCGAAGCGGCCCTTGATGTCCGGGTGATAGAGGCCGACGTCGGGATAATAGACGGGCTCGGCAGCAGGCCGCTTCGACCTCAGGACGCGGCGGGGTCCGTCGGCATAGGTGCCGATCAGGTAGCGCACGAGGTTCTCGATGTTCTCTTCCGAGCCTGCGAGCCAGTACTGCATCGCGAGGAAGTAGGAGCGGAGGTCCTGCGCCGTTCCGGGGATGAATTTCAGGATCTTCGGCAGCCGGCGCAGCATGCTCATCTGGGCATTGGCCGAGGAGCCGTTGTCGCTCGACTTCCTGCTGCCGCGCAGCCGCTTCAGAAGCGCCATGGCGCCGCTCGCCTCACGATCGAGGCGGAAGCGTCCGAGGCGGGTCAGCTTGACGATCTCGCCGGCGGCGATGCAGCAGACGATGGCGTCGCACTCCTCGCGACGGGCTTCGAGGGCCGGCAGGACGGCACGAATGTGATCGTCGATGAAGAGCATGTTGACGATCAGGATGTCGGCCGCCGCGATCGCCGCGCGGCAGTCCGCGAGTGCTTCGGCGTCGTTGTGCCAGTCGGCCGCGATGTGAAGCGACAACTCGAGGCCCGGGTAGGTCGTCTCGCGCAGGCGTGCCTCGACGCGCTCGACGATATCCGCGAGATGGCCGTCCAGGGTGACGATGGCGACGCGTATCCGCGTCGTCTCAGCGGCTGAAATGTGCTTTTGCATCGTACAGGGTCTCGATGGTGATGGTGGCCAACCCGTGCTCACGCGCAAAGCGCTCGGTATTGCGGCGCGCCTTGCCCCGGACGAAGAACGGAACCTTGCCAAGCTCTTTCTCCGCATCGGGAGACCAGCTCGGAACGGCGATCGTGATGAGCCCGGCGGCGGGCGGCGTCTCCGTCATGGCTACGGCAGGCTGGGTTTCGGCGGGGGGAGGCGCGGTCGCGGGCGCCGTCGAGGTCCGCGGCAAATGGGAGGGTTGTGCCGTGTCGTTGAACTCGAAGTCGTCGCGGAACATGGCGAGGAGGTGCTCCTCCAGTCCCATCATCAAGGGGTGAACCCAGGTGTCGAACAGGACGTTGGCGCCCTCGTAGCCCATCTGCGGGGAGTAGCGCGCCGGGCAGTCCTGGACGTGGAAGGGGGCGGAGATGACGGCGCACGGAATGTCGAGGCGCTTCGCGATATGGCGTTCCATCTGCGTGCCGAGGACGAGTTCGGGTTGCAGGTCGCGAATGGCGCGCTCGACCTCGAGATAGTCATCGGTGACCAGCGCCTGGAGGCCGAAGCCTTCTGCGGCGGTGCGAATGTCACGCGCATGCTCGCGGCTGTAGGTGCCGAGGCCGACGACGTTGAAGCCGAGTTCATCGCGCGAGACGCGGGCTGCGGCGATGGCGTGGGAGGCATCTCCGAAGCAGAACACGCGCTTGCCGGTCAGATAGGTGCTGTCGACCGATCGCGAATACCAGGCGAGACGGGATGCATCGCGATGTTTCGCGGGGCGGGCGACGCCCGCGAGCGCGGTAATCTCGGTGATGAAGTCCTCGGTTGCGCCGATGCCGATCGGGGTGACGCTCGTCATGGGCTGTCCGAAACGGCGCTTCAGGTAGCTGGCTGCGGTCTGAGCGATCTCGGGATAGAGCACGACGTTGAAGTGCGCAGCGCCGAGGCGCGCGACGTCGGCCGGCGAGGCGTCGAGGGGGGCAACGACGTTGACCTTGATCCCGAGAGATTCGATCAGCCGCCTGACTTCGACGACGTCGTCGCGATTGCGGAAGCCAAGCGAGGTGGGGCCCAGGATGTTGCAGGTCGGGACATTGTCCGTCAGTTCCGGTCGATCGGTTCCGGGCGTCAGGCGGCGGACGATCTGATAGAATGTTTCGGCTGCGCCCCAGTTCTCCTTGCGCTGGTAGGATGGCAGCTCCAGAGGCACCACGGGGATCGGAAGTTCCAGGGCCTCGGCAAGGCCGCCCGGATCGTCCTGAATGAGTTCGCCGGTGCAGGATGCGCCGACAAGCATCAGGTCCGGCGCGAAGCGGAGATGGGCGTCACGCGCGGCCGTCTTGAAGATCTCGGCCGTGTCGCCGCCGAGGTCGCGCGCCTGAAAGGTCGTGTAGGTCACGGGCGGACGTTCGCCGTTCCGCTCGATCATCGTGAACAGCAGGTCGGCGTAGGTGTCGCCCTGCGGCGCGTGGAGGACATAGTGGACGCCCCGCATGCTGGCCGCGATGCGGATCGCGCCGACGTGGGCAGGTCCTTCGTATGTCCAGAGCGTCAATTTCATGGCGCTAGACCTTCAATGCCGTGCGGCGGTCGAGAGGGCGGGCGAACAGTGCGGCGAGGTCAGCCGCCTGCTCGAAGCCCTGGATTGGGGTGAACAGCAGTTCGATGGACCACTTGGTGGTGAAGCCCTCGCGCTCCAGCGGATTGGCGAGGCCGAGGCCGCATACCGTGAGATCGGGTGCAGCGTCGCGGCAGCGATCGAGCTGGCGGTCGACGTCCTGGCCTTCGCTGAGGATGGCGGAGGCCGGCAGAAGCGCCAGTTCGTGCTCGAGATGGTCGCGGTGCAGGTAGGGCGTTCCGATCTCGAGGGGCACGAGGCCGAGTTCACGCGAGAGCATGCGTGCGAGGGGGATCTCGAGCTGGCTGTCGGGAAAGAAGAAGATGGTCTTGCCCTCGAGTTCGCTGCGCCACTTGTCGAGTGCGGCGCGGGCGCGTGCGGCCGGGGCGCGGATGACGCGTTCCACGGTGTCGGGTGAGATCCCGAACGCCCGGGCGGCGGCATGCAGCCAGGCGGACGTGCCTTCAACACCCAGCGGGAACAGGGCGTCGATGCGTGTCGCGCCGCGCCGCTCGAGGGCAGCAGCGGTCTGGCCGAGGAACGGTTGGGCCAATAGGTACCGGGTTCCGGGGCCAACGGTGGGCAAACCGCTGTTGCGACGGGGCGGCAGGAACGCGACGTTCGCGATGCCGATGTCCTCAAGCATACGGCGGAACTGGTCTTCGACGACATCGGCGAGGGCCCCGACGACGAGCAGCTGGTCCGGCCCTGACGCGGCTGGCGGTGCCTTCTCCGTCGGCTGCATCGCAGTGACGAGAGCTTCGAGGCAGGCGTCCTCGCCCTGAGTGAACGTGGTCTCGATGCCGCTGCCGGAGTAGCTCAGCACGCGAATCGCGGGCCCATGGCGTTCGCCGAGGCGCGATGCGGCGCGCGAGAGGTCGAGCTTGATGACTTCCGACGGGCACGAGCCAACGAGGAACAACAGTTTGATGTCCGGGCGCCGGTCCAGCAACTCGCCGACGACGCGATCGAGTTCGTCATTGGCGTCGGCGAGGCCGGCAAGGTCACGCTCGTCGATGACGGCCGTCGCAAAGCGCGGCTCTGCGAAGATCATGACGCCGGCTGCCGACTGCAGAAGATGGGCGCATGTGCGAGAGCCGACGACGAGGAAGAAGGCGTCCTGGATCTTGCGATGCAGCCAGACGATGCCGGTCAGTCCGCAAAAGACTTCGTGCTGTCCACGCTCGCGGAGCACGGTGCGTTGCGTCTGGGTGCGGGGTGCGGTTGCAAGGGTCGTCATCGGGCAAGCTCCCCAGCGAGGGGGGGGTGCCTCTGATCGGTGCGATCCGTCTCGAGGCGCGCCTGACGCAGTTTCCAGAGGAATTGCGCGGCATTGACGACGTAGGAGGCATAGGCCAGGAGCGCCAGCACCATCAGGGGGACTGCGCTCAGCCAGCCTGCGAGCAAGGCGGCGATATAGGCGGTGTGCAGGGCGAGAACGAGCATGCTCACCACGTCCTCCCAGAAGAAGGCGGGGGCGAACAGATACCGCCCGAAGACCTGCTTCTCCCAGATCGAGCCGGTGATCATGATCGTGTAGAGGAGCAGGGTTTTCACGACGATAGAGGTGGTCGCGATCGCGTAGCCTTCACCGGTCGCCAGGAATCGCAGGACAAGCGCCAAGCTGATCAGGAAGACGGCGAACTGGACAGGGGCCAGCACGCCCTGCACGAGTGTCCACGGGGACGCATCCCGGCGTCGGCGCTCCTCGCTCGTGTAGAGCGCTCGGGGGTGATACTCGACAGGTTCATGCTGTGACTGCATCGCGTAGACACCCCCAACGAGCCAGTCTGGTGGACCGCTTGTTGAGGTGGAGTGTCGCGTCATTAAAAATTGACGTCAATTAAATTTTACACTCTGCGTAGAACTACATCTTTCGCGGCCGTGTGTCACATGGCTCCCTAGTGTCAGAATTGGACTACGCAGACGTCGCGCCCGCTGGCTCATCGACATGGCGGCACGATCACAAGCAGGGCGCGCCGAACGAGCTGAACGGCGTCACGAGATCGGAATTCTCATTTCCTGGGTGCTCCGAGGGGCGAGGAAGCGCCGGACGCGATCGACGTCTGGCTGGACACAGGAGGGCAACAATGCCCGCAATGATCCAGAATGGCCGAACGGCAGCCGTGAGCCGTGACGTGCACCAGGACTATTATGGCGAGAAGGGCTCCGGGGCGGGACTGTCGAATTTCCTGGACGGGGTCAGTCAGTCCAACAAGGGCCTCGAAGCGCGGCAGGAGTCCGTCGAGGGCTTGCGACGGACACTCGAAGCCGAAATCATTCCCCGGCTGATGCTGATCAACCGACACGCTGGAGCCGGCGAGAGCGAATTGCCTCTCGCATCCGTGGGAATCAGTGCTGCGGAGGTCGGGCATTTCACGGAGTTGCTGCTCGAGGGCGGCATTGCCGACATTGGCCTGATGCTCGATGGGTTGTCGGATCGCGGCACGCCGTCCTCACGGGTGCTTCTCGATCTGCTGGCGCCTGCGGCGAGGCTGCTCGGGGAATTCTGGGAGAACGACACCCGGTCGTTCGCGGAAGTCACTGTCGCGATGGGGCAATTGCAGGCCGTGCTTCGCGTCATCGATCAGAAGGCGCCGGGGCATACATTCGCGCCGCAGCTCCGGTCGATCGTGCTGATGCCGTGTCAGGGCGAGCAGCATTCTTTCCCGATCAACATTCTCGATTGGCATTTTCGCTGGTTCGGCTGGCATGTCGAGACCCTCGGTTCGTTCGATCGGCGGGTCGTCGAGCCCATCCTTCGGAAACGCCATGTCAACATAATTGGACTGTCAGCGAGTCAAGAAAGCTTGCTGGATCAGTTGACTTGCGATATTGACGGTTTTCGCCGGATGAGTAGAAACCGAGCGCTCGTGGTCATGGTCGGCGGGTTGGCGTTCAAGGGCCGGCCGGATCTTGTATCGAGAGTGGGCGCAGACGCAACGGCAGAAGATGCGGGTGAAGCTGTGCGTATTGCTGGCCGTCTCGTGGAGCCACTCGCGGTGGCCGAGGCCCCAACGATCTGACCGGGCCGGCGGTTCTGCCACAGCCCGGACCCTACCAAGCGTTTGCTTGACGGTGAGCTGTGAGACCGGGCGGCCAGGCACGTGAAAAATCTGAAGCGATCAATCGGGGCTCTCGACGGTGACGTGGCCACCCGGCTCGCGACCACGGCGTCCGATATCACGCTGATGGTCGGCCGTGACGGCATCGTCAAGGATCTGTCCATCGTCAACGAAAGTCTCGCAAAGGATACGGATATCGGTGCCTGGGTCGGCCGGCGGTGGATCGATACCGTGACCATCGAGAGCAAGCCGAAGATCGAGCAACTGCTCAAGGACGCCTCGAGCGGGGCGACGAATTGGCGGCAGGTCAATCATCCGTCGCTGGCTGGCCGTCCGGATCTTCCTGTCCGCTATGCCACGATGATGTTGCGGCCGAACGGGCCCTTCATTGCTCTCGGCCGGGAGCTGAGATCGGTCTCCGTCATCCAGCAGAAGCTCCTCGAGGCGCAACAGGCGGTCGAGCGCGAGTATGCGCGGGTCCGGCAGGCCGAGATGCGCTATCGGCTGCTGTTTCAAATGTCGATCGAGGCGTGCGTCATCCTTGATGCCGCTACACTCAGGATCACGGACATCAACCCGGCCGCCCAGCGGCTGCTCGGTGCCCTGACCAAGCGCGTCGCCGGCAAGACGTTTACGGAGTTCTTCGAGGGGCCGGGACAGGCAAACGTGCAACGGCTGGTGGACAGTCTGCGGACGAGCGGTCAGGCGGATGCGGTGACCGTCAGGCTTGGGCCGGGCGGGGCCGACGTCCGGGTGTCGGGCTCCATGTTCCGGCAGGAGGGTGGCCCTCAACTCCTTGTACAACTCGCTCCGGTCGGTGGGCAGAGTCAGTCGGTGGTGGACGACTCTACGGGATCGCTGAAGCTTCTCGTCGAGCGTATCCCCGATGCGTTCGTGATGACCGATTCGGACCTGCGAATCCTGACCGGAAACGAAGCGTTCCTCAATCTCACCCAGCAGGCGGCGCCGGATCAGATCAAGGGGCAGCCGATCGATCGCTGGGTCGGGCGGTCGTCGGCGGAAGTCAATCTGCTGGTGGCCAGTCTGCGGGACTATGGCTCGGTTCGCCGATTCCCCACGATCGTGCGGGGCGAACTCGGAGTGATCGAAGACGTCGAAATCTCGGCCGTTCTCGTCGAGAACGCGGCGCATCCAAACATCGGCCTCGCGATCCGGACGGCCGGGCCGAGTGCGACCGTCGATGGCACCGATACAGGGCAGCTTCCCTATACCACGTCGCAACTCAAAGGCCTGGTCGGGCAGGTGCCGCTCAAGCAGATCGTCCGCGAGACGACGGATCTCATCGAGCGGATGTGCATCGAGGCCGCTCTGCAGATCGTGGGCGACAACAGGGCGTCGGCGGCGGAGATGTTGGGCGTAAGTCGGCAAAGTCTCTATCTGAAGTTGCGGCGCTATGGTCTCGGAGACCTCGATAACGCCGAGTGATGCCGGTGGGCCGTGGCGCAATGGGCGCTCTGACGGCTTCGATTCTCGGAACATTGAGATTACACTCGGTAATCCAGGGCGCGGCTGCGCCCGTAGTTCGTTGGCTGTGAACAACCAGGTGTCTGCCATGTCGTTGCGTCAAGTTCTGCAACGCGAGACGTCGGATCTTCACCGCATGCTCGACGAATTGGCCGAGCAACGGGGGTTCTTCAAATCGCGTGTGTCCTACGGCGCGTGGCTGCATGCGACAACGGCGTTCCATCGCGAGGTGGCGCGCGCACTCCAGGCAGGTGGATTCGGCGACATGGTTGATGACGATCGCGTCGTACTCCTGCTCGAAGATCTGGGCGATCTCGGCCTGGTGCCGGGACCGGCTCCTATTGGAGGGCGTCTGGAGATCGGGTCGTCGGCGGATCTCCTCGGCGTGACGTACGTCGTCGAGGGCGCGGCACTCGGTTCGCGGGTTCTCTACAAGCGAGCCCAGGCGCTTGGTCTGTCGGCGGCATTCGGGGCCCGCTTCCTGGCGGCCGAGGCGGCGGATCTCGAGGCGTGGCGCGAGACGGTCGCGAGGCTGGACGAGGCAGATCTCGCCGAGACGGACCGGATGCGTGCCATCAGAGCCGGCAGAATGGCGTTCGAGTTTGCCCGGGAGTGTCTCGATGGCAGACGATGCACCTGACGGTCTCGCACTCGATCTTACGGCGTGCGATCGCGAACCGATCCACATTCCCGGGCTCATTCAACCGCTCGGGTTCCTTATCGCGTGCAACAGCGAAACATGGACGATCTCTCACATCTCGTGCAACGCAACCGCATTCGCGCCCGAGCCGCCAGCGCTGATCGGGAAGCATGCGCGAGATGTGATCGGCAGGGATGCGTTCCACGCGCTGACGAATGCGCTTGCCGGCGCCAGTGCGCCGTCGCTTCCGGGGCGTGCCATCGGCGTGCGCCTGCCGAACGGGCGGGACTACGACGTCGTCGCCCACGTGCATCGTGGTGTCGCGATCTTCGAGTTCGAGCCGACACCGCCGGATGTCGTGCAAGGTACGCCGCTGCTTCTGGTGCGCAGCATGCTGATGCGCATTCAGGGTGCCGACACCATCGCCGCGATCTGTGCGGTCGCCGTGCAGCAATTGCGCGCCCTGATCGATTTCGATCGGGTCATGGTCTACCGTTTTCTCCCCGATGGCGCGGGGACCGTCATCGCGGAGAGTCGCGCCGACGGTGTGCCTTCGTTCCTCGGCCATCACTATCCGGCGTCCGATATTCCCCGGCAGGCGCGGGATCTCTATCTGAAGAACTGGCTCCGCTACATCGCCGACGTGGACGCAGTCTCGGTCGCCGTCGCGGGACAGGCAGATGCCGCGCCGCTCGACATGAGCTTCTGCTCGCTGCGCAGCGTGTCGCCGATCCACATCCGATACCTGAAGAACATGGACGTCGGGGCATCACTTTCGATCTCGATCGTGGTGGCCGGAGCGCTCTGGGGATTGATCGCCTGCCACAATCGACGTCCACGCCGACTGCTGGCCGATACGCGGCTTGCGGCTGAATTCTTCGGGCAGACATTCTCTCTGCAACTCCAGACACTGGCGCGGGCCGACGTGTCGGAATTGCTGAGGGCGGCGAAGCAGTCGATCGACCGGATCGTGGTGTCGCTGCCGCCGGGCGGTTCACTTTCGGAGAGCTTCGCCGCCAAGATGCCGGAGCTCAGAAAGCTCATTCCTTGCGACGGCGTCGCGCTGTGGTTCGAAGGGAAGCTCACGACGACAGGTTCGTGTCCGCCGGACGACGATATTCCGCAAATCGCGGCGGTGCTCGCTCAGCGCGGAACCACGTCGGTCCATGCAACACACGAGATCAGCCAACTCTACGATGGGGCCGCTGCCTTCGCGCCGCAGGCGAGCGGATTGATGGCCGTGCCGCTCTCGCGGGCGCCAGAGCATTACCTCATGCTGTTTCGGCGGGAGTTCGTCCACACCATCGACTGGGCCGGAAATCCGTCGAAGACGTTCGATAGCGAGGATGGGCTGCTGACACCCCGCGCCAGCTTCGAGATCTGGCGGGAGGAAGTCCGGGGGCAATCGCGCGTCTGGGAACCGCACGACTGTCTGACCGGGGAGGCGCTCCGAATCGCGCTTCTCGAGATCGTGCTCAAGTACAACGAGGTCGTCGCCGAGGAGCGCGCCAAGGCCGAGCGGCGCCAACGGATACAGACCGAGGAGTTCCGTCATCGTGTGAAGAACGCGCTGGCGCTGATCGGAGCGCTGGTGGCGCAGAGCCGGGTACAGCACGACGATGTCGGCGCCTTCGTGAGTGAACTCGAGGGGCGAATCAGAGCACTCGCGCTCGCCCACGATCTGGCGAGCCGGCCGGGAGCGCTCGAACTTGCGCAACTCGTTGCAATCGAGCTGTCGCCTTACGCAAGTAAGGAGCCGGGCCGCATCACGACGGCCGGGCCACCGGTCGCGCTGAGGGAGACCAGCGCCAGTGCCATGGCGCTGGTGGTGCACGAACTCGCGACCAACGCCTCGAAACACGGTGCGCTGAGCAACGCCGAGGGCCGGCTGTCGGTCCGGTGGTCGCTCACGGACGACGGCGGTTGCTCGCTCATGTGGCACGAGAGCGGCGGACCGCCAGTGCGCGTTCCGAACGCCATGGGCTTCGGCATGCAGCTCATCGGGCGTCAGGTGCCGTTCGAACTCGGCGGGCGAGCCAACATCGACTTCGCTCCCGATGGGATCAAGGTGGAATTCTGGCTGCCGCCCGATCAGATCGGGGCCGGGGACGCAAGCCAGGGCGCCATGCCGGGGGTTCCGGTCGAGATCGATCTGGAGCCGTTGCAAGGGCATTCGGTGCTGCTCGTCGAGGATAGCCTCGTCGTCGCGATGGAGCTCGAGGACAAGCTCAAGAAGCTCGGTGCAGGCGCCGTCTACATGGCCGGCACGATCGAGCGGGCGCTCGCGGCCGTGGAGGAGCATGGCGTCGACCTCGCCCTGCTCGACATCAATCTCAAGGGCACCAAATCGTTCGCTGTCGCCGATGTTCTTGTGCAGCGCGGAATCCCGTTCGCATTTGCAACCGGATACGGGGTCGAAGGACAGCGCCCGCGTCGTTTCAAGGGGATTCCGGTGCTGTCTAAACCCTACGACAGGCATCGGTTGGCAGGCATTCTCGCGGCCACGCTGCAAGCGAAGTCCGAAGCGTAAGCCGGCGATGAAACCGAGTGTTCAGGGGCCCCATCGCACCCCCTTTCCCTCCCGGGCTTAACGACGCTACATTGGCGTTCAAATGCAAGGGTGCAAAACCTGAAGCAGGGATGAAGCGCATGGAGCCCAGGATCAATCTGGCGCTTGTCGATGACGACGCAGTGTTCCTCTTCGAGTTCGCGCAGCGGCTGGCCAGACGCGGACTGAACGTGCGGAGTTTTCGAGACGGCGAGGCGCTGCTCGACGAAATCGAGCAGGGTGTGGCGTTCGATTGCGTGTGCGCCGATGTCAGGATGCCCGGGCTTTCGGGTCTCGACCTGCAAAACGTGTTGGTTCAGCGCGATTATTCCCTGCCTATCATTCTCTTCACCGGCTATGGCGAGGTCGAACTCGCGGTCGCCTCCATGAAAGCGGGCGCCTACGATTTCGTGGCCAAGCCCATCGACGAGGCGCGGCTGATCGCGAGCATCGAGGCGGCAGCCAAAGTGCGTCGCACGGCGTCGCTTAAACGCCGCGAGAATGCGCGCGTCTCGGACCGGATCGCGGAACTGAGCGAGCGGCAGCGGCAGGTCCTCGATCTGATGATCAAGGGGATGACCAGCAAGCAGATCGCGTCGAGCCTGAACATCAATCATCGCACGGTCGAGAACTACCGGGCCACCGTCATGGAGCGGATCGGCGTCGGCAGCGTGGCGCAACTCGTGCGCGTCGTGATGGATCTCGAGCGGGACCGCTAGTCCCGCACTCGCGGAAAGAGCCCAAAACTCAGCAGCTTGCTCGCGTCGCCGCCGGCGGCCCGCGCAGGTCGTGCCGATCGACGCCGATGACGCGAGATCGGCGTTGATCTGGGCGGCTCTGTGTGTAAACATAATTGGACAGATTGCATGTAACATATCCATTCCCACTGGGGAGGCTCAGGTCCGATGGACGTAAAAGCCGAGGTCGAGAGAAAGCTCGAAGCCGCAGTGTCGCGGGCGTCGCGGGACGTCTGTCCTCCGGGATTGGCCTCGGCGGTGAGCTACGCGGTGTTCCCTGGCGGAGCGCGCATACGACCGCTCCTCTGCCTCGGTGTGGCGCAGGCCTGTGGCAACGTCGGGGACGCTGCACTGTCCGGTGCCGCGGCGATCGAGATGCTGCATTGCGCCTCGCTGGTCCACGACGATCTGCCGTGCTTCGACGATGCCGATACGCGACGCGGCAAGCCGACCGTACATCGGGCGTTCGGGCAGCCGCTCGCCGTGCTCGCGGGGGACGCGCTGATCGTGCTCGCCTTCGAGACGGTGGCGACGGCCTGTCAGGACGACCCGCGCCGCCTGCCGGCCATGGTCGGGATCCTGTCACGATCGGTCGGCATGACGTCGGGGCTCATTGCGGGACAAGCGTGGGAATCGGAGGCGGAGGTCGCCGTCGGGACCTATCACGCGGCAAAGACAGGGGCGCTGTTCGTGGCGGCTGCCATGATGGGTGCGGCAAGTGCGGGCGCGGATGCGGCCGCGTGGAAGGATTTCGGCTCGTTGCTCGGCGAAGCCTATCAGGTTGCCGACGATATCCGGGATGCCACGTCGACGGAGGGCGAACTCGGAAAGCCGGTCGGGCGCGATGCTGCGCTCGGGCGTCCCACCGCCGTCAATCACCTCGGCCTCGGTGGCGCGGTGGCGCATCTCGACCGCCTCATCGACCGCGCGTTGCAGGCCGTGCCCGCGTGCCCGGGGCAAGTGCCGTTTCGTGAGAAGGTGCGGGCCGAGGTGCGATGGTTCGTGCCGAAGGACCATGCACAGTTCGCAGCCTGAACCGGAACGAGAGGTTGGCATGATCCTCAAGATCGAGGGCGAGGGCGCAGATCTGAGTGCTCTCGAAGGGGAAACTGGACACTCGGACGCGTTCGTGGACCGCCAGAGCCGGGCGTCAGCGCGCACGGCGAGCGATGGAGCCGCGGCCTATCCGTTCGCCGCGATCGTCGGTCAGGACGAGATGCGGACCGCACTCCTCGTGGCGGCCGTCGATCCGAGCGTCGGCGGTGTGCTGGTTCTCGGCGACAGAGGCACAGGAAAATCGACTGCCGTTCGATCCCTCGCGGCGCTGTTGCCGCCGCTCGAGGTCATCGAAGGTTGCGCCTATGCCTGCGATCCAGCGTCAGGCTCCGTCTGCTCCGATTGTGCCGCGCACGGGCGCGACCGCTCGCGGAGCATTGGGCGTGTGCCGGTGCCGATGGTCGATCTGCCACTCGGCGTGACAGAGGATCGGGTACTCGGTGGGCTCGATCTCGAGCGGGCGCTCGCGGAAGGCGTGAAGGCGTTCCAGCCGGGGCTTCTTGCGCGTGCGAATCGCGGATTTCTCTACGTCGACGAGGTGAACCTCCTCGAAGACCATCTCGTCGACCTGCTGATCGACGTGGCTGCCTCGGGCGTCAATATCTTCGAGCGGGATGGCCTCAGCGTGCGGCACCCGGCAAAGTTCGTTCTGGTCGGCAGCGGCAACCCGGAGGAGGGCGAGCTCAGACCACAGCTGCTCGACCGGTTCGGGCTCGCGGTCGACGTCAGAACGCCGGAGGACATCGCGCTCAGGGTCGAGATCGTCAAGCGGCGCGATGCCTACGAGCGTGACAGGTCGGCGTTCGCGGAGCGGTTCGCGGACGAACAGGATCGAATCCGACGGCGGATCGTCGATGCCCGCGCGCGTCTGCCACATGTTCTGGTTCCGGACGCGGTTCTCGAGGCCAGTGCGCGGCTCTGCGTGGCCCTCGGCACGGACGGGGTGCGGGGCGAACTGACCTTGATGCGAGCGGCACGGGCGCTGGCGGCGCTCGATGGATGCGACGAGGTCTCCATGGCTCACGCGCGTGGCGCGGCACCGGGCGCGCTGGCGCATCGGCTGCGGAGGAACCCGCTCGACGAGTCGGGCTCTGGCGTGCGGGTAGCGCGCATGGCTGGCGAATTGCTCGGGGGATGAGCGAGGCGCGCGAAAATCCTGCCGACGGGGGCGCCGAGGACGTGTTGCTGGCGACGGCGCTGCTCGCGGTGGCCGGGCGCAGGATCGGTGGCGTCGTGCTGGGCGAGGGCACGGAGGCGGGCATGGCCGAGGCGTGGCTCGCGTGCCTCGGGGAGTTGATGCCCGAGGCGGCGGTGCCGATGATGCTGCCGCATTCCGCCAGCCTCGCCGATATCGACGGGTCTCTGGATCTCGCGGCTTCACTTGCGCAGGGCGTACGGGTTCATTCGCCGGGTCTCGCCGCGCGGGCCGCGGGCCATGTCGTTCTGATGCGAAGCGCGGGGCAGGCCTCGCCGGCGTGGCTCAAGCGGCTGACAGACGTGCTGCTGCCCGACGAGGGCGGCGGCGCAAAGCTGGTTGTCGCTTGCGATTTCGCGTGTGACGGCCCCTGGCCCGGGGCGGCCATTCTCAGCGAGGCGCTGGCCTTGCGGCTGGATTTCACGGGGATCGATCATCGAACGCTGCTCGCGCCCGCCGGATGGGTCGAAGAGGTGAAGGCTGCCCGAGAGCGGCTCGGTACCGTTCGTATCGATGACGAGGCCGTTGAGGGACTCGTCGGCGCGTCGGTGGCGCTGGGCGTCGCTTCGTCCCGGGCCGACCGGCAGGCTATCCAATTGGCGAAGGCTCATGCGGCCTGGCGGGGCGCAGACGTCGTGACGCCAGAGGATGCAGCCGCGGCCGTGCGCTTCTCGCTGGCGCATCGCGCACGGCGGATGCCGGCACCGCCGCAGGAGGTCGACAGGGGCCCGGACGACGAGCCGGCCGAGGACATGACGGATCAGACGCCACCACCGGCCGATGATCCCGGAACCAAGGGCGATGACGACGACGATGTCACGGGCGGTGGCGAAGAGCGGCCCATCGATGCAACGGCCGCCCTGTTGCCCGACTCGGTGCTCGAGATCGTAGCCCGGGGGATCAAGCGTCAGGGTGGGGCGCAGCCGGAGGCGCGACGGGCACGGGACGGCGCGCGGACCGCGCGTCGGGGGCGGCCGATCGGTCATCGCCGAGGTGATCCGCGTCGTGATGGAGCGCTGCATCTGCTGGCCACGTTCGAGCGCGCGGCACCGTGGCAGGCGCTCCGGCGGAAGCTTGTCGGTGGTGGTGATGGCAGCGGAAGCGCCAGCCGGCGCATCATCATTCTTCCCGACGACATACGGGTCGTGCGTTGCAAGATCGATGCGCCGTCGACCGTCATTTTCGCCGTCGACGCGTCGGGTTCGTCGGCGCTCCACAGGATGGCCGAGGCGAAGGGCGCGGTCGAGTTGCTCCTGTCGCGCTGCTATGTGCGGCGCGATCACGTGGCCGTCGTGGCGTTCGGCGGCCGGGACGCACGCATCCTGTTGCCGCCGACACGGGCCCTGGCGCGGGCGCGGCGTGCACTTGCCGGCTTGCCGGGCGGTGGCGGGACGCCGCTCGCGAGCGGGCTCTCCGTTTCGCACCGTATTGCGCTCGGTGCGCAGCGAGCCGGGCACTCCTGCCTCATCGTCGTGTTGACCGACGGCCGAGCCAATATCGACATCGACGGCGTCGCGGATCGGGCTCGCGCGCTGGCGGATGCGATGCAATGGGCGAAGCGTATCGCGGGGGACGGGATCGCCTCGGTGCTCGTTGACACGGGCGCGCGTCCGGCCGCCAAGGCTGCCGATCTCGCGCGGGCGCTCGATGGACGCTATATCCCGCTGCCGCATGCGGGAGCGCACGAGATTGCCGAGGCGGTTCGCGCGGCCGGAGGGTAAGGCTGTGACGCGGGGCCTTTCGAACGTGGTGCCGCTGGAGCGGACGATGGGACATGACAGGCAGCCGCCTCCCGGCGGGCAGGCGTGGCCCAACGCCGAGGCCAGCACGTTCGTCATCTCGGGCGATCTCAGGTGGCACGTGCAGCGGCTCGGGCGCGGTGTGCCGGCACTGCTCATTCACGGCACGGGGGCCTCCTCGCATTCCTGGGAGGGTCTCGCCGGCGACCTCCAGCGAGATTTTGCGCTCACGGTCGTCGATCTGCCCGGACATGGGTTCACGCAGGCCGTGCCGCGCGCGCGCATGTCACTCGACGCCATCGCACGCGATCTCGGGGCGCTGCTCGGCACGATCAATTGCACGCCCGAGGTCATCGTCGGGCACTCGGCGGGAGCCGCGATCGCGGCCCGGATGGTGATCGACGCGTGCCTGCCGCCGCCGCGGCTCGTGGTGTCCATCAACGGCGCCATTCTGCCGTGGTCGGGGCTCGCCGGCGTCGTATTCCCGCCGCTGGCGCGCCTGATGGCATCCGGCGGATTCGCGGCGTCGCTCCTCGCGCGGCGGGCCGAGCAGCCCGGACAGGTCGAGCGGATGATCGTCGGGACCGGTGGGCGACCGCCGGACCGGAGCATCGGGTTTTATCGCAAGCTGATGGAGCGTCCCGCGCACGTGCAGGCCGCGCTCGACATGATGGCGATGTGGGACCTCGACGCGTTGGCGCGCGATCTCGCGCAGTTCTCGCCGCATCTCGAAATGATCGCCTGCGGCGAGGATCGGGCAGTCCCTGCGGAGGTCGCGTTCGAGGTTTGCGGGCGGGTCAGGGGTGCCTCAGTGACGTATCTGCGCAAGCTCGGACATCTGGCGCACGAGGAAGACCCGGGTGCGATCGCGGCGGTGGTGCGGACCGCTTATGGACGGGTTCTTGCATCCGCTGACGATCAGGCGATCTCGGAGCAACGGACGGGGAGGCACACGTGACCAATCTGCCGGGCGAGCACCCACTGCGGCGAACCCTCAACGACGAGGTTCATGCCCGGCCTCCAGAAGCGCTGATGGCGCCGTGCCGGCTCTCGTTTCTGGCGCTGGAGGATGCCGGTGGTGACAGAAGCGTGCACCAGGCGCCGATCGTCGCCCTGTGCCGGGAGTTCGGCGTCGCGCCGCCGGATGCGCGCGCGAACCACTTCAGCGCCGATTTCGGCACGTTCCGGCTGAAGTGGGAGAAACATACCGAGTTCACACGATACAAGTTCATCGTGCCGTCGAAGGGCGAAGCGCCGTTCGAGGTGCGCGCGGTGGATGCGGTGCCCGAAGCCTGGGTGAGTGCACTGCCGGGACGGTTGATCGCGGGCGTGCACCTCGAGCACCTGCAGGCGGCCCGTGAGCCGCTCGATCTCGAGCGCCTCAGCAAGCGCTATTTCGCCGGGAACGTGATGATCGGTGCCAGCATCGCCGACGGCCGCGCGCACGCCTTCACGGACTTCCGGATCCGCGAGGACGGGTTCAGCCGGTTCATGATCTTCGACGCGTCGCTGGCGCCGCGGCAGGCCGGTCGGAGCGTGCAGCGGCTGCTCGAAATCGATGCCTATCGCATTCTCGCGATGATGGCCTTGCCGGTCGCACGCGAACTCGGGCCGCATCTATCGAACGCGGAAGCCGAACTCGTATCGATCACGGCAACCCTCGCATCAGAAGATGCGCAGGACGAGCCGAAGCTCCTCGACCGGCTGACGCGGCTCGAGGCGCAGATCCATCAGCGGCTCTTTGCCAGCGCACCACGTTTCAGCGCATCTGACGCCTACTATCGGCTCATTCGGCAACGAACGGATGAATTGCGCGAGGGGCGGCTCGAGGGCGTGCAGACGTTCCGGGAGTTCATCGAGCGGCGCCTCAGTCCGGCGATGAGCACATGCGCGGCGACGGCGACGCGACAGGAAAAGCTGTCGCAACGCGTCGCGGAGACGACACAGCTGTTTTCGACGCGGGTCGAGGTGTCCCGGCAACGGCAATCGCAGGACGTGCTCGAATCGCTCAACAGTCGCGCGCTCCTGCAGCTCCGGCTGCAGCAGACCGTCGAAGGTCTGTCGGTGGCGGCGATCACCTACTACGTCGTCGGCCTCATCGCCTATCTCGCGAAAGGCATCGTCTACGCGGGTCTTCCGGTCAGCCCGGAAGTGCTGATCGCCGCAAGCGTGCCCATCGTGGCGGTTCTCGTCGCGCTGGCGGTTCGCCGTATCCGGCGCCATATCGCGCCGGGTCACGCGGATGGCGGCGGATAGTTCGCGCGGTCGAGAGGAGGCGGCTGTCATGTCCTTCGAGGCGACGGCGGGATTGATCGAGCTCGGATTCTTCTACACCGTCGTCCTTGGGTTCGGGATCTGGCAGCTCGTGAAGATCCGGCGCGAGATCGCGCGGGACGCCGAGGCGAAGGCCACGCGCGCCAAAAAAAGTGACGATCAGAGTGACAAATAAAATTGACACTTTCTCACAGTGGCACATAATCGGCGCATGCTGCCATCCGCGAAACAGTCTCACCCAGAACTGTCGGCCGTCATCGAGCTCTTGAAGCCGATCACGTGGTTTCCGCCCATGTGGGCGTTCGGCTGCGGGGTCGTCTCGTCGGGCGTCGCGGTGCAGCCCGGAGACACCTGGCGGATCGTCGCGGGCGTGGCACTGGCCGGTCCGCTGGTCTGCGCCGCGAGCCAGGCTGTCAACGACTGGTATGATCGTGACGTCGATGCGATCAACGAGCCGGGCCGGCCGATCCCGTCGGGACGGATTCCCGGACAGTGGGGGCTCATCATCGGCGTCGCCTGGAGCCTGATGTCGCTCGCGGTGGCGTCGTTTCTCGGTCCGATCGTTCTGGTCGCGACGCTGGCGGGGCTAGCGCTCGCGTGGGCATACAGCGCACCGCCGCTGCGGCTCAAGCAGAACGGGTGGTACGGCAATGCCGCGTGCGGGCTCTCCTACGAGGGACTGGCGTGGATCACGGGTGCGGCGGTCATGCTCGGTGGCTGGCCGCCGATGGAGATCGTGCTTCTCGCGCTGCTCTACAGCATCGCCGCGCACGGAATCATGACGCTCAACGACTTCAAGTCGATCGAGGGTGATCGCGCGGTCGGCGTGAGGTCGCTGCCGGTGCAACTCGGCGCGCCGAAGGCGGCTCTCGTCGCGTGCGCCATGATGATCGTCCCTCAGGTGGTGGTCATCGTGCTGCTCGATGTCTGGGGACATCTGCTCATGGGCGGCCTCATCACGCTTTCCGTCGCGCTGCAGATCCATTGCATGCGCCGTCTCCTGACCGATCCGAAGGCGCATGCACCCTGGTACAACGCGACGGGGGTGAGCCTCCTCGTGCTCGGGATGCTGGTGGCGGCGATCGCGGTCAGATAATCCGGGAGTTACACGATGGCAGGCGGTGGTCTCAGCTGGATCGGTATCGTCAGGCTCGGTCTCGTGCAGACCGCGCTCGGGGCGATCATCGTGCTCACCACATCCACGATCAATCGGCTGATGGTGGTCGAACTCGCGCTGCCGGCCATCGTGCCCGGCGCGCTCGTCGCCCTGCATTACGCCATGCAGATCCTGCGACCGCGCATGGGATACGGTTCCGATGTCCGGCAACGGCGCGTGCCCTGGATCATCGGCGGGATGGCGGTGCTCGCCAGTGGCGGGGTGCTGGCGGCAGTGGCGACGGCGCTCATGAGCGTGTCGTTCGTGGCGGGATTCATGCTCGCCGTCGTCGCTTTCATCATCATCGGCCTCGGCGTCAGCGCCGCGGGGACGACGCTCCTCGTGCTGCTCGCCAAGCTCACGGCCGAAAGCCGGCGCGCGGCGGCGGCCACCATCGTGTGGCTGATGATGATCGCGGGCTTCGCGGTAACGGCTATCGTCTGCGGCAAGCTGCTCGATCCATTCTCGTTCCCGCGCCTGATCGCGGTGACCGGTGGCGTCGGCTTTCTGGCAGTCGTGGTCACGATCCTCGCCACGTGGCGGATCGAGGATGGCGCTGCGCCGGTTGCGCGGGTCGACACGGCACCACGGCCGCCCTTCAAGGAGGCGCTGGCAGAGGTCTGGGCCGATCAGCGGGCGCGGCTGCTCACCATTTTCATCTTCCTCTCGATGCTGGCCTACAGCACGCAGGACCTCATTCTCGAACCCTTCGCGGGTCTCGTGTTCGGCTACACGCCCGGGCAATCGACGGCGCTTTCCGGCGTTCATCACGGCGGGGTCTTCGCCGGCATGATCGGGGTCGCGGTGCTGGCATCGGCGATCGGGGGGCGGTGGCTCGGTTCGCTCAAACTGTGGACAGTGGGGGGCTGCATCGCGTCAGCCTTGGCGTTGCTCTGCGTCATTCTCGCCGGTCTCGCGGGACCAGCAGGTCCGCTCAAGGCCAGCGTATTCGCGCTCGGCGTCGCCAACGGCTGCTTCGCCATCGCGGCCATCGGCACGATGATGAGCATGGCCGGCGAGGGGCGGCCCGGCTGGGAAGGCACACGGATGGGCCTTTGGGGCGCGGCCCAAGGCATCGCGTTCGGGGTCGGTGGTTTCGGGGGCACGGTGATGATCGATGTGGCGCGCGCCACCATCGGAGCGCCAGAGATCGCCTATGCGATCGTCTTCGGGGTGCAGGCCGTGATGTTCCTCGTCGCGGCCGGGGTTGCGATGCGCATCACCGGAACGTCGGCGCAGCAGAGGTTGCCGTTCGGCCGGGCGGCACCCGGCGTGCGGCTTGGGGAAGGGCTTGGAAATGCGTAACGCACGTGGTGGAGCCGACGGAGACGTCAGCTACGACGCCGTTGTGGTCGGCGGTGGGCCCGCCGGGGCAACCGCGGCGCACGACCTGGCACGGAGCGGCAAAAGCGTGCTGCTGATCGACCGGGCCGGGCGGATCAAGCCGTGCGGCGGCGCAATTCCGCCTCGCCTCATCTCCGAGTTCGAGATCCCGGATCATCTTCTGGTGGCGCGCATCTCGGCGGCTCGCATGATCGCGCCGAGCGACCAGCACGTGGACATCCCGATCGAAAACGGCTTCGTCGGGATGGTCGACCGGGAGGTCTTCGATCCCTGGTTGAGGACACGGGCCGAAAAGGCCGGTGCGCACCTCGTGCAGGGCGCCTTCGAGGATCTCGAGCGCGAGCCGGGTGGTACAGCCATCGTGACCTATCGCTCCGACGCAGGGCTGCAGCGCGTCCGGGCGCGTGTCGTCGTTGGCGCCGATGGCGCGTTGTCGCCGCTCGCCAAGGTGGCGCTGCCGGCGGAGAAGGTGCCGTTCGTGTTCGCCTATCACGAGATCATCGAGACACCGCACGGCGTGCCGTTCGACGGTCGCCGGTGCGACGTGATCTACAACGGCGAGACGTCGCCCGATTTCTACGCCTGGATCTTCCCGCATGGCCAGACCACCAGTGTCGGTACGGGCAGCGCGAACAAGGGCTTCTCGCTCAGGGGGGCGGTCTCGGACGTGCGGCAGCGCCATGGGCTCGCCGGCCTGAAGACGATCCGGCGCGAAGGGGCTCCCATTCCGCTCAAGCCGCGCCGGCGATGGGACGACGGGCGCAACGTCGTGCTCGCGGGGGATGCGGCGGGTGTGGTGGCGCCAGCCTCGGGCGAGGGCATCTATTACGCCATGCTGGGGGGCCGCCTCGCAGCGGACGCCGCTGCGGCATTCCTGCAAACCGGAGACGCGAGAGCGCTGGCGGGGGCTCGCAAAGCCTTCATGCGGCTGCACGGGCGGGTCTTCTGGGTGTTGGGGATCATGCAGTACTTCTGGTATAGCAGCGACAAGCGGCGTGAGCGGTTCGTCACCATCTGCCGGGACAAGGATGTCCAGTCCCTCACGTTCGACTCCTACATGAACAAGAGGCTGGTCAGGTCCAAACCCATGGCGCACGTTCGCATCTTCTTCAAAGACATGGCGCATCTCCTCGGCCTCGTTCGGGCATGATCGAACTTGGTGAGCTGTGGGGATGGCCACTCGCGATTGCGGCGTTCGGGTGGTCGATCGTGGCCTTGCTCGGGGGGCTCGTTACCGAAATCGGTCCCTGGTACCGGCAGCTTCGCAAGCCGTGGTTCCAGCCTCCCGACTGGCTGTTCGGGCCGGCCTGGACCCTCATCTTCATCCTGACGGCGCTGGCGACGGCCGAGTGCTGGATCGGAGCCCGGTCCTCGGCGGAACAGGGACTGATCGTGGCCGCGTTTGTCCTGAACGGCGTTCTGAACGTCTTGTGGAGTATTCTCTTCTTCAAGATGCGACGTCCGGACTGGGCGCTCGCCGAGGTCGGCGTGCTCTGGCTCTCGGTCGCGTCGATGATGCTCGTCGCGCTGCCGATCTCGGGGCAGGCCGTGTTGTTTCTCGCGCCCTATCTGGCTTGGGTGACGTTCGCATCGGTGCTCAATCTGGCGATCGTCAGGCTCAATCCCAACCTTGCTGCCGACGCGGCGGAGGAGACGTGACGTGCGCGATCTGATCGTTTCCGGCCGGATCGCGGACGTCATTCTCGTCGTGATGGCGCTCGAGGGGCTGGTGCTCGGATGGCTCTGGCGAGGCGACGGAGCGGGACGGCTCCTCTCGCTCGTGGGCAATCTCGCTGGCGGCGGTTTTCTCGTGCTGGCGCTCAAGGCGGCGTTGACCGGGGCCGACTGGGGATGGATCGCGGCGGCGCTGATCGGCTCGATGTTCGGGCATGGGCTCGATGTCGTCACCCGGCTGGCGAAGCCATCGGCCTGAGCGGGGCGGCCGCCCGGGCGATCGGACTTCTCTCCGCGACATGGACCGGCGCGATGCTTGGCCGCACGCCTGCCGGGCAACGGGCTGCGGCACCGGTTGCATCCCGCAGTGCAGTGGGCTAACTCATCGTCTACAGCCTTTCGTCGGCGTCGACCGTCGTGGCCCCTCCTGCTCCATGGCGGGGCGATGCGGCAAGCTTCGGATTGCGCATGGACCTTCTCCTGACCGACTACCTGCCCATCGCCGTGTTCATCGGCGTGGCGCTGTTCATAGGTGGCGCGTTGATGCTGGCGCCCTTCCTGGTCGCCTACCGCAACCCGGATCCCGAGAAGGTTTCGGCTTACGAATGCGGCTTCAACGCATTCGACGATGCGCGCATGAAGTTCGACGTGCGCTTCTATCTCGTCGCAATCCTGTTCATCATCTTCGACCTCGAGGTGGTGTTTCTCATCCCTTGGGCGGTTTCGTTCGCGGAGGCGGGCGAGTTCGGCTTCTGGGCGATGATGATCTTCCTCGGGATCCTGACGATCGGTTTCATCTACGAATGGAAAAAGGGCGCTCTCGAATGGGATTGATCGTTCCCAACGGGCCTGTTTTCGACAAGCCGGGCGACGGCTCGGGCCTCGTGAAGCCAGGTGATCGTGGTTTCACCGAGATCAACAACGCGCTCGCCGACAAGGGCTTCCTCGTCACCACGACGGACGACCTCATCAACTGGGCGCGCACCGGCTCGCTGATGTGGATGACGTTCGGCCTCGCGTGCTGCGCCGTCGAGATGATGCAGGCGTCGATGCCGCGCTACGACGTGGAGCGGTTCGGGTTCGCGCCGCGCGCGTCGCCGCGCCAGTCCGACGTGATGATCGTGGCCGGCACGCTGACCAACAAGATGGCGCCGGCGCTGCGCAAGGTCTACGACCAGATGCCGGAGCCGCGCTACGTGATCTCGATGGGCTCGTGCGCCAACGGCGGCGGCTACTACCACTACAGCTACGCGGTGGTCCGGGGCTGTGACCGGATCGTGCCGGTCGACATCTACGTGCCGGGCTGCCCGCCGACCGCCGAGGCGCTCGTCTATGGCATCCTGCTCCTGCAGAAGAAGATCCGCCGCACCGGGACGATCGAGCGCTAGATCGGTGTTTCGAGCGACGGCTTGGGTCGGTTTCGGCCCGCAGGCGAACGACCGACGGCAAGTTTCTCCACGACGACCGAGTGAGACCGATGGCTGTAGACCCCGAAGCACTGTCCGCGCTGGCGCAAGCTGCCGTCGGTGATGCGCTCGTCGACGCGAAGATCGCTGTCGGAGAAGTGACGCTCACCGTTGAGCGCGGCCGGATCGTGGATGTGCTGACGCGACTTCGGGACGCTGCCGACCTGCAGTTCGAAGTGCTGCTGGATATCGCCGGCGTCGACTACCCGGCGCGGGAGGAGCGGTTCGAGGTCGTCTATCACCTGTTGTCGATGAGGAAGAACCTGCGCCTCCGCGTCAAGCTCTCGACCAACGAGACAGAGCCGGTGCCGAGCGTCATTCCGGTGTTTCCGACCGCCAACTGGCTGGAGCGGGAAGCCTACGACATGTTCGGCATCCTGTTCTCGGATCACCCTGATCTCCGCCGCATCCTGACCGACTACGGTTTCGACGGCTATCCGCTGCGCAAGGATTTCCCGCTGACGGGCTTCAAGGAGGTTCGCTACGACGACGAACAGAAGCGCGTCGTCTACGAACCCGTGCGGCTGACGCAGGAATTCCGGCAGTTCGATTTCGAGAGCCCGTGGGAGGGCGTCGACTACGTGCTCCCGGGCGACGAGAAGGCGCAGCCGCCGAAGGCGTGACGCTCACCGATGGGCTCGCTGATCGAGACGTTGGTGAACTGGCGCTATGGTGGTTTTTTCGGGCTTGCGCTCTGGAGCCTCGTGGCCGTCCTGCCACCGCTCGTCGTGATGGCGATGATCGGCCGGCAGGTCGCCCCGCGCACATTGTCGCCCATGGCGCGGCGGCTCGTCTGGCTCGCCTGCCTCTCGGGGCTTGTCCTCGTCTGGGTCAAGACCGGTGTTCCCGCTACGATGGCGGGGCTCGCGCGATGAGGAAGGGTGATCGATGAAACCAACCCTGGCCGAAGGCCTCAGCGACACGCACAGCTACAGCGTGACGCCCGAGAACACGGTTCCGCATCTCGCCATGGACCGCTCGACCTTCGACGACATCCCGGAGGTGCTGGCGACGGCCTACATGATCGTGATGATGGAGGGGGCATGCACCAAGCTGCTCCGACCGCATCTCGATCCCGGCGAGGGCTCGCTCGGCATCGCCATCGACGTCACGCACCTCGCGGCGACCTTGCCCGGCCAGACGGTGACCGTGACGGCGACCATCGAGAAGGTCGAGGGGCGCAAGATCACGTTCCGGGTGGTGGCGAACGATGGCCTCGACAAGATCGGCGAGGGCACCCACACCCGCGCCATCGTACCATGGGACCGCTTCAAGGCCGGCGTGGCGGCCAAGGCAGGCAAGGTTCGGCCGCCGCGCAGTTGACGCAGAGGCGCCACGGGCGGTCTGCACCCGGGGCGGCAGCCGGCCGAGGTGCGGCACTGGAAGCGCGATAGCGGGTTGGCAAATCCTCGCCAGCTGACTACTCAATGCCTGCCGACCCATCGCCGTTGCGACGAGACGAGATCCATGGCCGAGACCGATATCAGACCGTTCACCATCAACTTCGGCCCCCAGCATCCGGCCGCTCACGGCGTGCTGCGCCTCGTGCTGGAACTCGACGGCGAGGTTGTCGAACGGGTCGATCCGCACATCGGTCTTTTGCACCGGGGCACCGAGAAGCTCATCGAGCACAAGAGCTACCTGCAGGCCATCGGTTACTTCGACCGGCTCGACTACGTGGCGCCGATGAACCAGGAGCACGCGTTCTGCATGGCGGCCGAGAAGCTGCTCGGGGTCGAGATCCCGAAGCGGGGCCAGCTCATCCGCGTCCTCTATTCCGAGATCGGGCGCATTCTCTCGCACCTTCTCAACGTGACCACGCAGGCGCTCGACGTCGGCGCGCTGACGCCTCCGCTCTGGGGCTTCGAGGAGCGCGAGAAGTTGATGGTGTTCTACGAGCGCGCCTCGGGGAGCCGGATGCACGCCAAGTACTTCCGCATCGGCGGCGTGCACCAGGACCTGCCGGCGAAGCTGGTCGAGGACATCTACGCCTGGTGCGATCCGTTCCTGAAGGTGTGCGACGACATCGAGGGGCTGCTCACCGGGAACCGCATCTTCAAGCAGCGCAACGTCGATATCGGCGTCGTGTCGCTCGACGATTGCCTGAAGTGGGGCTTCTCGGGCGTCATGGTGCGCGGCTCGGGCGCGGCGTGGGACCTGCGCAAGTCGCAGCCCTACGAGTGCTACGGAGAGCTCGATTTCGACATCCCGATCGGCAAGAACGGCGACTGCTACGATCGCTACTGCATCCGCATGTTCGAGATGCGCCAGTCGGTCCGCATCATGAAGCAGTGCTGCGAGCGGCTCATGGCGGCGGACGGGCAGGGGCCGGTCTCGGCGCCCAACTCGAAGGTCGTGCCGCCGAAGCGGGCCGAGATGAAGCGCTCGATGGAAGCTCTGATCCACCACTTCAAGCTCTACACCGAAGGCTTCCACGTGCCCGAGGGCGAGGTCTATGCCTGCGTCGAAGCGCCGAAGGGCGAGTTCGGCGTGTATCTCGTCGCGGATGGCTCCAACAAGCCCTACCGCTGCAAGATCCGCGCGCCGGGATATGCCCACCTGCAGGCCATGGACTTCATGTGCAAGGGCCACATGCTCGCCGACGTCTCGGCCGTGCTCGGCTCGCTCGACATCGTGTTCGGCGAGATCGACAGGTAAGTGATCGGCTCGGGAGCGCGGGGCGCAATTCCGGGCTCTCACTAGCAGATCGGATCGTTCATGGCCGTATTGCCTCCGTGCCCCAAGTGTTCGTCTGCCTACACCTACGAGGACCGCGGGTTGCTCGTGTGTCCGGAATGCGCGCACGAGTGGAGTGCAACGGCCGAGGCCGTGGAGGCTGGTGACGGCGACGCAGCCGTCGTACGCGATGCCAACGGCACGGCGCTCGCGGACGGCGACACGGTGACCGTGATCAAGGACCTGAAGGTGAAGGGCTCGTCGTCGGTCGTGAAGGTCGGCACCAAGGTGCGCGGCATCCGGCTCGTGGACGGAAGCGGCGGCCACAACATCGACTGCCGGATCGACGGCATCGGGTCGATGCAACTCAAATCCGAGTTCGTCCGCAAAGCCTGATGGCGCCTGGGGACGGTGGGGCGAATCTCGGGGCTGGCACTTTTCCTCAGAACGAATCATAAGGAAGAGCGGGACTTGAGTTCGGCGCCGACGCGCCGCTGATACGGAGTGTGCGATGCCCGTCGATGCCATGTTCTGGCTGGCCACTGCAGCGTTCGCTTGGGGCCTGTCTCTCGCGACCTACCGGTGGTTCGCCGTCTACAACAATTGGCCCATGGGTGCGTGGCATGCGGACCGGCCGGGCCTGCCCATCGCCATCGGCGTGTTCGTCATGCTGGTCTCGCTGCTCTATGCCGGCGCGCGGGGAGGGCCGTCACTCGTCATGCTGCCGTTGTTCGGGTTCTTCTTCTCCCTCGCATGGACCGCATTGACGCGGGTCGGATCGCAGGTCTCGCTCCTGCTGGCGCCGGGCGCAATGGTCGCGCTCCTGGTGTTCTGGACTGTCGCCGCATCACATGTCGCGGCCGTGCATGGCGTGGCGACCGTGCCCGGGGATCTCCGCGTCGTTCCCTCTCCTGCGGCAACTGATCGCGACAGTGACATCCGCGAGCGCGAACGTGCTATGAGCGGCACCGCGCCGAGGCCATTGGCGCCGCTGCCGCGCTGACCGATCGCACGAACGAGAAAGACACCATGGCCGTTCGCCGTCTTCACCCCGACCAGCCCGCCACATTCGCGTTCACGGCCGAGAATCTCGCCTGGGCCGAAAACCGCATCGCGCAGTATCCTCCCGGGAAGCAGGCATCGGCCGTCATCCCGCTGCTTTGGAAGGCGCAGGAACAGGAAGGCTGGACCACCGAACCCGCCATCCGGGCCGTGGCCGACATGCTCGGCATGGCCTACATCCGCGTCTATGAGATCGCGACTTTTTATACGATGTTCCAGCTGTCCCCGGTCGGGCGCAAGGCGCACTTCCAGGTGTGCGGCACGACGCCCTGCATGCTGCGTGGGTCGGAAGGGCTCATGGACGTCTGCCGGGCCCGGGTGCATCACGACCCGCATCACCTGTCGGCCGACGGGGATTTCTCGTGGGAAGAGGTCGAGTGCATCGGGGCCTGTGCCAATGCTCCCGTCGTGCAGATCGGCAAGGACGTGTGGGAGGACCTGACGCCGGAGGGTTTCGGCAAGGTCATCGACGCGTTCGCGGACGGCAAGCCGCCGACGCCCGGGAGCCAGACGGGCCGGACGGCGTCGTCGCCAGCCGGCGGCGCGACCACGCTGACCGATCCGGCGCTCTACGACGGGGCCAAGGCCGGTGGCTGGCAACGGCAGTTCGCCGAGCGCGAGGCGGCTGCCGCCGAAGCCGCGGCGAAGGCCGCTGCGGCGCCACCCAAGGCTTGACCCCTGGAGCCACGCAGCCGGGAAGGCGCTGGTCCAAGACCCGGATCAGCACGTTTCGCCAACGAGATCGCCTGGAGCCGTCATGCTCGCTGACAAAGACCGTATCTTCACGAACATCTACGGCTTTCACGACACGAGCCTCGCGGGCGCGCGGAAGCGCGGCCTTTGGGACGACACCAAACGGCTGATCGACAAGGGCCACGACTGGATCATCAACGAGGTGAAAGCCTCGGGGCTCCGGGGCCGTGGCGGCGCCGGGTTTCCGACGGGGCTCAAGTGGTCGTTCATGCCGAAGAACGACCCACGGCCCTCGTATCTGGTGGTCAACGGCGACGAGTCCGAGCCGGGGTCGTGCAAGGATCGCGAGATCCTGCGGCACGATCCGCACCATCTCGTCGAGGGCTGCCTGCTGGCGTCGTTCGCGATGCGGGCGCACACGTGCTTCGTCTACATCCGGGGCGAGTTCATCCGCGAGCGCGAGGCGCTGGAGCGGGCCGTCAAGGAAGCCTATGACGCGCGCCTGATCGGCAAGAACAACATCCACGGCTGGGATTTCGATCTCGTCGTGCACCACGGCGCCGGCGCCTACATCTGCGGCGAGGAGACGGCCCTTCTCGAGAGCCTCGAGGGCAAGAAGGGGCAGCCGCGCCTGAAGCCGCCGTTTCCGGCCAACACGGGCCTCTATGGATCGCCGACGACGGTCAACAACGTCGAATCGATCGCGGTCGTTCCCACGATCCTCCGGCGTGGTTCGGCGTGGTTCAGCGGCATCGGGCGGCCGAACAACACGGGGACCAAGCTGTTCCAGATCTCCGGCCACGTGAACAAGCCGTGCGTGGTCGAGGAAGCGATGAGCATTCCGCTGCGCGAGCTGCTCGAGAAGCACGCGGGCGGCGTTCGCGGCGGCTGGGACAACCTGCTGGCCGTCATCCCCGGCGGATCGTCGATGCCGTGCATCGCGGCCGGGGACTGTCAGGAGCTGCTCATGGACTTCGATTCCATGTCGGCGCTGAAGTCCGGCCTCGGCACAGCCGCCGTGATCGTGATGGACAAGTCCACCGACATCATCAAGGCGTTCGCCCGGATCGCCTATTTCTACAAGCACGAGAGCTGTGGTCAGTGCACGCCGTGCCGCGAGGGCGTGGCCTGGATCTGGCGGCTCATGGAGCGGATGTCCAAGGGCGAAGCGGAAAAGAGCGAGATCGACCTTCTCTTCAACGTCACCAAGCAGGTCGAGGGCCACACGATCTGCGCGTTCGGCGAAGGCGCGGTGTGGCCGATCCAGGGGTTCCTGCGCAACTTCCGCACCGTCATCGAGGAGCGGATCGACCACCGTATCGCGGCCGAGGCCCGCGAGGCGGCGGAGTAGGCGTCAGGTCGTGGCGCGCGTGACGAGGCGCCGGACCGAGGGTGGCAGGGTGGTGATGGCCGCCTTCAGCCGGCGGCGCAGGCGCAGATAGCCGTTCATATAGAGCCAGCCCCGCGTCGAGATGGCGAGGGCGTAGTCCGATACGGTGACGACGCCGTCGGCGAAGTCCATCTTGTAAGCGTGAAGCGGCGGCAGGAGGTCGAGCGTCGCGCGGCGCTTCTCGATGCAATCGCCGATGACGTTTTCGAGCAGAAGGGCGCCCGGCGCACAGCGCTCGAAGGCAGGATCGTAGACCGCGACGTGCAGGAAGCTCGCCGCCGTGGTCTCGAGCAGGATCTTGCGGGCAACGGGTTTGCCATCGCAACTGAGGGTGTGGACGGTCGCGCCGGTGGGACGCTCGGACGAGGCGCAGGCGTCACGAAAAAAGGCCGCGAAACGCCGATCGTTCAGGGCGGGCGCGAATTCGCCGCGATCCGCAAGAGTTTCACGCTTGAGGGCGACGGCCGCTTCGGCTGCGTCGCCTGCCTCGGGGGTGGCGGTCATACGCTCGACGGTCACGGGGCCCGTGTCGGCGAGACGGCGGGCCTGCCGGCGGCGGTTCTTCAGGGCGCGAGGGCGGCGGCGTTCTTCCCACCCGGCAAAGCTCTGCTCGCCGTCGAGGCGGAGATAGGGGGCGTCCTCGGTGGCGGTGACCACGGCTCCGGTCCGCTCCATCAAGAGGACGGCCGGGGCGTCGGCCCGCACCTTGCGCAGATTCGCGACATCGGCACGGGTCGCCTTGACGACGAGCGACCAGGCCGCAAGGAGGTGTGCGGGATGGGACGCCTCGGGGGCAACAAGCACGTCACCATACTGGGACACCGGCTCGCCGAGCCATTGCAACTCACGCAGCGTCGCCGTCGTCTGGACGGCGAGCGGCAGGAGGAGGACGAGGCGGCCATCGCTGCGGCCTGTCACGATCGCGATCCGGCGCGGGGCGTCGGGGCCGGTCGCGTAATGCGCGGCCCAGTGCCAGCACCAGTTGAATTGCTGAAAGATCTGGTTTGGTGTTGCCGCACGGGCGTAAAGGTCGTTCCAGTCGGCTTCGAGGGCGGCGAGGCCTGCGACGGTGTCGACCACGGCCAGGTCGAGCGTGGGGCCGGCCGGCATGAGATGGCTCGCGTCCGGGCGGGTGCCGAGCGTCGACATCGCGGGGCTGGCGTCTGCTGCGGTCAGCCGTTCGCTCACGGTGAGCTGTGTCATGCGTGTCCTGTCCCTCGAGACGTCCATGCGGTCTCATCGACGAAGCAACACGTGTGCCAATGCGGTGGCGCCGATGGCCGCCGGGCACAACGGTGGTGATCATCTGCGGACGCAGTTTCCGAATGCTTAGGTGCGAGGGCAGGGGGATCGAGGGCTGCGAAACGCGGTTACCGGAGCGTCAACGCCTGTCCGCCGGCAATGCGCGCAAACCGACGCGTGTCGGTCGTCAGGCCCAGGCCAGCTCGACGAGGCCGAGCAGGGCGAGCAACATGGCTGTGACGGTCAGGATGATGCGGCCGCGACGGGTGGGGGCTGCCTTGCCGAGGATGAGCGCGCCGACGATGGCCAGTGCGGCCACGAGGTTCAGCACCGTATGGCCGGCGATGCCGAGCCCGCTGGCGGTCGAGGCCTGGCGCTCGAGGAAGGTCGCGCCTGCGAGGGCCAGGAGCGTTGCACCTAGCAGACGGGGCCAGAAGGTCTCCTGCACGGGCGCGAGGCCGAGGACCCGGGAAAGCGTCCGCGGCAGCAGGGTCAACAGCCCGCCGACGGACGCCTTCAGTGCGATCTCGAGCGCCAGCAACTCGGCGACCATGCGGCTGTCCTCTCCAGGCTCAGGCTGCCGGAACGATGATCGGCTCCGGCGCGGCCTTGCCGAGGATCAGGTCCGAGGCCTTGTCCGCGATCATCATGGTGGCCGCGTTCAGGTTCGCCGACAGCATCGTCGGCATGACCGAGGCATCGATGACGCGGAGGCCCTGCAACCCGTGGACGCGCAAGTGGTCGTCGACCACCGTCAGCGGGTCGGTCGAGGGGCCCATGCGACAGGTGCCGTTGGGGTGGAACGTCGTCGTGCCGCGCTGTCGCGCCGCGTCGAGCAGCTCATCGTCGGACTGGACGTTCTTGCCCGGGAAATCCTCGTAGGCGTAGTAGGGCTCGAGGGGGCGGGACGCGAGCAGCCGGCGGGCGAGCTTCATGGCGGAGAGCAGAACGCGGCGGTCGCTCGCCTCGGCGAGATAGTTCGGCTGGATGACGGGGGCCTCGAAGGGATCGGCGCTCTTGATCCGGACGTAGCCCTTGCTGTCGGGGCGTTGCTGCCAGGAGGCCACCGTCATGCCGGGCTCGCGCTCGAGTTCGCCCTGGACGCCCTCGAGGTAGCTTGCGGGCGTGAACGTCAGCTGGATGTCGGAATTCGCGATGTGCGGCTCGGAGCGCCAGAAGGCATAGACCAACGTGGGGGAGAGGCCGAGGATCCCCTTGCGCTGGAACACCCATTTGGTGACCTCGGAGGCGAGCTTCAGGCCGCGCACCCGCTCGTTGATGGTCTCCATGTTCTTGACGCGCGCGACGAAGCGCGGGGCGTAGTGGTCCTTCAGGTGCTCGCCGACGCCGGGCAGCGCGTGGCGCACCTCGATGCCGTGCTCGGCGAGGAGCGACGGCGACCCGATGCCGGAGAGCTGGAGGAGTTGGGGGGAGTTATAGCTGCCGCCGGACAGGATGACCTCGCGCGCCGCCTGCACCTGCTGGCGTTCGCCGCGCGGGCCGCCCTTGGCGAACTCGACGCCGCGGGCGCGTTTGCCCTCCATGATGATCCGGGTGGCGTGGGCCTCGGTGATCACCTTCAGGTTCGGGCGCTTGATGATCGGATGCAGGAACGCCCGCGCCGACGAGACGCGCCGGCCGTTGGAGATCGTGCGCTGGGCGTACGAGACGCCCTCCTGGATGCCGCCGTTGTAGTCGGGGTTGCGCGGGATACCCGCCTCGACGGCGCCGGCGATGAAGGCCTCGCAGAGCGGGTGGATCCAGTCGATGTCGGAGACGGTCAGGCTGCCGTCACGGCCGCGATAGGTCGCGTCGCTCTCGCCCTCGCGCCGCTCCATGCGCTTGAAGTAGGGGAGAACGTCGGCATAGCCCCAGCCGCGATTTCCCATCTGGGCCCAGGTGTCGAAGTCGAGGGGCTGGCCGCGGTTGTAGATGTGGCCGTTGATCGACGACGAGCCGCCGAGCGTCTTGCCGCGGGGGGCGTGGATGCGCCGGCCGCCGGTCCATTCGGACGGCTCCATGCTGTAGAGCCAGTTCACGGACGGATGATAGAAGGTCTTGATGAAGCCGGCAGGAATGTGAATCCAGGGCAGCCAATCGGGAGGGCCGGCCTCGAGGAGGCAGACGCGCGTCATGCCGTCGGCCGTCAGGCGATTGGCGAGAACACACCCGGCAGATCCGGCGCCGACGATCACGTAGTCGAAGGTATCCAACGCTTCCCCCGATGCTTCTTGTTTGGGTCCAAGGCCTTGCGATGCCACACTCGATCGGGGCTAGGCAAGCCCCCGATGCAGCCGGGCGTCACCGCCCCGGTCTGGGGACGCGGGCCGTCTGGAGGGAGTGTGACGGGCGCGCGGCGGGCCGGCAAGGTCAATGAACGAGGCGGGCGCCTGCCAGCCGGACCAGGGCCGCGTTGATGTTCTGGATGCGCGCAAGGTAGGCCTCGACGTCGGTGCGTGGGCCTTGGGCCGCCAGCATCGCCTCGAGGCGGCGAACGCAGGCCGAGCGTTCCTCCTGAAGGCCCACGAGGGCCATCTCGATGTCTGACGTGCGGGTCACGGCGGCTCACTCCCGGGCGCGGCTCTCCGATGCTGGCGGAGCGGCGGTCGAGCGTGTCTTCTACCAGCCCGATCCTTCCGCTTCTCGAAGCTCGCCCTCAGGATTTCAATCAAATAAGGTGCTTTCCGTTTACGCCAGAGCAGGTTTCGCCGACGGGGGACGTGATGCGGGCAGTTGAGGGGCTGATCGTCAGGGGCGGTACGGCGCTGATCGAGGGTGAGTTGCGCGGGGCGGACGTCGTCGTCGCGGATGGCCGGATACGGCTCGATCGCGGTGGCGTGCAGACCGGTCTCTCCATCGACGCCACCGGGCTTCTCGTGCTGCCGGGGTTGGTCGATGTCCACGGCGACGCCTTCGAGCGCCAGATGATGCCCCGGCCGGGCGTCGACATCGATATCGGGCTTGCACTCGTCGAGACGGATCAGCAACTCGTCGCCAACGGCATCACGACGGCGTTCCATGGCGTGACGCGATCGTGGGAGCCGGGCTTGCGGGATGCAGCGAACGCGCGCCGGCTTCTGGCCGCGATCGAGGACCTCAGGGGCGAACTGGCGGCGGACACCCGCTTTCACCTGAGGCATGAGACCTACAACCTCGACGGCGAGGACGAGATCGTCGCGTGGATCGCCGCGCGGCGGATCGACGTGGTCGCGTTCAACGATCACATGACCGGGACCATCAAGGTTCGCCACCGGCCCGACAAGATGCGCAAGATGGTCGAGCGGTCCGGGCTCGATGCGGCTGCGTTCGATGCGCTGGTCGAGCGGGTGTCGGCGCGGGCCGACGAGGTTCCGGGCTCCATCGCGCGTCTCGCGGCTGCCGCACAGTCGGCCGGCGTTCCGACCATGTCGCACGACGACATGGACGTCGCGCAGCGCCGCTGGTTCGCGGCCCTGGGCGTCGGGGTGGCGGAGTTTCCGATGACAGATGCCGTGGCCGAGGCTGCGATCGCGGATGGGGCGCCGACCGTGTTCGGTGCGCCCAACGTACTCAGGGGCGGGAGCCATACGGGCTGTCCGGATGCGGCGCAGATGGCCAAGCAGGGCCTCTGCAGTGTGCTCGCGTCCGACTATTTCTATCCGGCCCTGCTGCAAGCCCCGTTCATTCTGGCCCGGCGACACGGGGTGCCTTTCGCTGAAGCCTGGGCCCTCGTCGCGGAGAATGCGGCAGCGGCGGTGCGCCTCGCGGACCGCGGCGTGCTGCGGGACGGACTGCGGGGGGATGTGGTCGTGGTCGACGCGAGGAATGACATGCGGCCGCGGGTCGTCGCCACGATCGCTGCGGGGCGGCTCGTGCATCTCTCAGACGGGGCGTTGCTCTCGGCTGCATGAGGCCGCGAGCGCGCGCCGTCAGCCAGCGTTGCGGAAGGCCTTCGGCGATACGATCGTCAGGGCGATGATGTAGAGGTCGAGCACGATCGACCAGTTGTCGATGTAGTAGAGGTCGTGCGCTATCCGGCTGCGCATGGCGTGCTCGGTCTCGGTCTGGCCACGGAAGCCGTTGACCTGTGCCCAGCCCGTGATGCCGGGCTTGACGTTGAGGCGCCGTGCATAGCGACGGATCACACGCTCATAGTACTTGTCGTGGGCGACGGCGTGCGGGCGGGGGCCTACAAGCGACATCTCGCCGACGATGACGTTCAGGAGCTGAGGCAGTTCGTCGAGATTGTAACGGCGGAGCCAGCGGCCGGTGCGCGTGATCCGGGGATCGTTCTGCGTCGCCTGCCGGATCTCGGGGCCGTCGTCCATCGTGGACATTGTACGGAACTTCCAGATGGCGAACTCGCGCTGATTGAAACCGCGGCGGCGCTGCCGGAAGAAGATCGGGCCCGGGCTATCCAGCTTGATGAGGAGGCCGATCACCGCCAAGAGCGGCAGGACCAGCAACAAGCCCAGACTTGCCGCGACCACATCGAAGGCGCGCTTCAGGTACATCTGGAACGGGTTGAGGGGTGCACTGCGTAGCGCCAGCGTGCGCACGCGGCCGAGCTGGGAGACGTGCATCTCCGGAAACTGCTCTGCCAGGGAGAGCTGGCCGAGATGCACGGAGACGGGCAGATCCATGAACCGATCGGCGACCATGGCCGCGATGCGCGAGGTCTCGGCGTCACGCTTCAGGATGAGGACATCGTTGACGCCGAGCGGGCGGGCCGTCTCGACGACCCGCTCGACGTTCTCGCGGACGGCATCAAGGCAGAGGTCGTTCGGATCAGCAGGTAACAGGAAGGCGGTGGCGGCGAGCTCGACGCCAGTCGTGTCCACACTGTGGCGCGCAACGAAACCTGCAACGTCCTGCTCCGCGCCGACCACCAGCAGGCGGCGGGGACGGATCCAGCCCTCCGCGACGAGCCACCCGACGAGCCGACGCAGTCCCGCATCGACCACGATGGCTGCTACGCCGCCCGAGACGAAGAACAGCGCCAGGGCGCCACGCGATGCAAGACCGGTGGTCTTGGTCAGGAAGGCCAGGACGAAAAGCGCAAAGAAGGCATAGGTCCAGGCGTTGACGATGCGGGCCACCGAGCGCCGGCCAGCCAGAAACTCGTCCACCCGGTATTCGAGGCGCAAGAAGAAAGGGGTGGCATAGACGATGCCGGCGAGAATGCCGACAATCGCATAGGCGAGAGGATCGCCGGTCTTGCCGTAGATGACGCCATGCCATGCCGCGCCCGACGCGATCGCGACCGTCATGATGGCGATCACTTCGCACGCAGCGATGACCGCGCCCATGACGAGGCCACCGATCGTGAGGCGGTTCTTCCGCACTGTCGTTATGACGTCGAGGGTGCTTACGAGCATGACGGGACCACGCGGGGCGAGCAGAGTGCGCTGCAAACAAGGATCGACATGATCAACGCAGTTCCTTGCAGCAACCGCCGCGGCACGCGGCACGGAAGCGGCACACCGGCACGTTGGCGGAGTTCGTTCCTTCTGTGCACTTACAGTGTCCTAAAGCGCCGCGATAGTCGATATTTGTCGCAATCTGTTGAAATGCTTTTTGAGCAGAGACGGTAAATTCGACGAGCGTCCGGCGCAGTCAAGGAGGCGCGCGTGCTGCATCGCTGTCGATGCTGGATCGGCCGTGTTGCGCTGCCGCAATGCATCGCTGCATGCGCGGCGTCTTCGGCTTTGCGGGCATGCCTGTCCGGGCTAGTGTTCGTGCTGCAAGCTGGCTGCGACCCTTCATCACGGAGATCGAAACCCCATGTGCCGTTGGATCGCGTATCACGGTGAGCCGATCTTCATTGAAGAGTTCGTGACCATTCCCGAGAAGAGCCTGCTGGTGCAGAGCCGGGCCAGCCGTGAGGCGAAGAGCGTCGTCAACGGGGACGGATTCGGCATCGGCTGGTACGGCGAACGACCGGCGCCGGGGGTGTTTCGCGACCTCAGGCCAGCGTGGAGCGACGAGAACCTTCTCTCGCTCGCGCACCAGATCAAATCGGGACTGTTCTTCGCCCACGTCAGGGCGTCGACCGGCACGGCGATCTCGCGCGCCAACTGTCATCCGTTCGTGCTCGGCCGGTGGATGTTCATGCATAACGGCGGCATCGGAGAGTGGGAGAATGTCCGCCGACCGATCGAGAACGGCATTCCGGATACCCTGTTCGGGCATCGCAGCGGGACGACGGACAGCGAGGCGATCTTCCTCCTGCTGGTGGCCAACGGCCTGGAGAAAGACCCGGGGCGGGCCTTCCGGAAGACCATTGCCCAGATCGAGCATGTGATGGCCGAGGCTGGTGTCCAGAAGCCGCTGCGCTTCACGGCCGCTGCCACGGACGGCGAGACGATCCATGCCGTCCGCTATTCGACGCTGATCGAGCCGGAGACGCTCTATCTCCGGCAACTCAAGTCGCGTAAGGGGCAGCTCATCGCATCGGAGCCCTACGACGACGGGCGGCTCGACTGGGAAGCGGTGCCGGCGCAAAGTCACGTCATCTTGAGCCGGGACGACTTGCGGGTCGAAGCGTTCCGTCCATCGCTCGACGGCTAGGGCGAGGCTAACAGGGGCACCATGCAAAACGAGGCAGGCCTGCCACTCGCAGGCATCACGGTGATCGAGCTCGCGCAGAATCTGGCGGGTCCGTTCTGCGGCGACATTCTCGGCCAGCTCGGTGCCGATGTGATCAAGGTCGAACGCCCCGGCGGCGGGGACGACGCGCGCGGCTGGGGACCGCCCGTCCACGGCGACACGGCGACCACGTTCATGGCGGTGAACAAGGGCAAACGGTCGATCACACTCGATCTCAAGGACGAGGCATCGCTCGCCTGGCTCAAGGAGGCCATCGGCGAAGCGGACGTCGTCGTGCAGAACCTGCGCCCTGGCGCTGCCGCGGAACTGGGCCTCGGGCCGGACGACCTGCTCGCGATCAATCCGCGGCTGGTCTATGCGACGCTGTCGGCGTTCGGCGCGGTCGGCCCCAAGGCCATGGATCCCGGCTACGAGCCGATCCTGCAAGGCTTCTCCGGCATGATGATGATGAACGGCGAGGACGGCGGTCCGCCGACCCGCGTCGGCATGCAGGTGCTCGATCTCGGGACCGGGCTCTGGGCCGCGCTGGGCGTGGTCGCCGCGATCCATCGGCGAACCGCGACGGGGAAAGGTGGCACGGTGGACGCCTCGCTGCTCGAGACGGCGCTCGGCTGGATGAGCTGCCATTTCGCCGGCTACAGCGTCACCGGAAGGCCGCCGAGGCGACACCTGTCGGGCAACCCCAACACGGTCGTCTTCCAGGCGTTCGAGACGGCGACGAAGCCGATCATGATCGCCGCCGCCAACGATCGGCTGTTCGCCCGCCTCTGCCAGGTGCTCGGCTGCCCGGATGCGGGGAGCGATCCGCGCTTTGCGTCGAACCGGCTTCGGGTCGAGAACAAGCCGGCTCTGCTCGCACGTCTCGAGCCGATCCTCGCCGGCGCGCCGTGCGAGACCTGGATCGAGCGTCTCGAGGCGGCGAAAATCCCGTGCGGGCCGATCAACGACATGCGGACAATGGACCAGGAACCGCAGGTGGCCGCGCTCGGCATCATCCAGCCGCTGCCCGACCGTCCGGTGCGGACGGTGCATCTGCCGCTGTCGCTCGACGGCGAGCGGCTCCGGCCGCGCGGCAGTGTGCCTGCGGCCGGCGAACACACGGCCGAGATCCGTGTTCGCGGCGTCAAGGGGTGAGCCCCGCCCTCGTCCGGTGTGCTGGCACCGGGCCGAGGCCGGAGATCAGCGGATCTCGAGTACGACGCGGCCGCGAACCTTGCCGGCGAGAATGTCGGGTGCGAGGGCCGGGGCGTCCGAGACCGGGCGGGTGACGGTCATGGCGGCGAGCTTCGTTCGATCGAGATCGCGGGCGAGGCGGCTCCAGGCCTCGACGCGGCGGGCCTTCGGCGCCATGACGCTGTCGATGCCGGCGAGTGTCACGCCGCGCAGAATGAACGGCGCCACCGAGGTCGTCAGGTCCATGCCCTGAGCAAGGCCGCAGGCCGCAACGCAGCCGCCGTAGCGCGTCATCGAGATGGCGTTGGCGAGCGTGTGGCTGCCGACGGCGTCGATGACGCCCGCCCAGCGTTCCTTGGCGAGCGGGCGGGCCGGTGCGGCACCCAATTCCGCGCGGTCGATGATCGTGCTGGCGCCGAGCCCCTTCAGGTAGTCGGCTTCGGCGGCGCGACCGGTGGAGGCGATCACCTCGAAGCCGAGGCGGGAGAGCAGCGCGACGGCGACGCTGCCGACGCCGCCTGCAGCTCCGGTCACGAGCACGGGACCGCTCGCGGGTGTCAGGCCGTTCTTCTCGATGGCCAGCACGCTCAGCATGGCCGTGTAACCGGCGGTCCCGATGGCCATGGTTTCGGCCGCGCTCAGACCGTCAGGGCGCTTGACCAGCCAGTCGCCCTTGACGCGGGCGATCTCGGCGTAGCCGCCCAGGTGGGTCTCGCCGACTCCCCAGCCGTTCAGGATGACGTTGTCCCCCGTCTTGAAGTCAGCATGGGTCGAGGACACGACCTCACCGGCGAAGTCGATGCCGGGGATCATCGGCCAGCGGCGGACCACAGGGGCCTTGCCGGTCAGCGCGAGGCCGTCCTTGTAGTTGATGGTCGAGTGGGACACGCGAACGGTCACGTCGCCGTCCATCAGCTCGGCTTCGTCGACGGACTTCCAGGCGAGGTCCTGTCCCTTGTCGCCCTTGCTCAGCACGAAGGCATTGAATGTCATCGGTCGTCTCCTGTTCACGCTCGACGGTGCCGGTCCCGGAGGCTGCCACGCGGCGCCTGCATGTCAGCCATGCCACGCCGGCGACGTCTCCGCGAGGCGTATCTGGTGCCTTGATGTCACGCCAGTCACGGAACAGCAATCGTGACAGAAATTTGAATGCCGCAGCGTTCGTGACAATCGATCCAGCCTGAATTGGAGGCTGAATGCTAGCCCTCGACTGCTGTGTGATGCCGAGAACACAGGTCGGATTGGTATGTCCGGACATGAATTGACTTTGGTGATCCAGAATAATCTGTCCGTCTATCATGTATTAATGTCGGATAGACTTTCGTCATGTCAGGTGTTGCGGCCTTCTGAACCTTGATGCAACACTTCATTAGGTTTTGTTGCTTGAACGGAAGAGGTTCTTATTGTGGCGACATTGCATTTTTCGCTTGGCAGAGACGAGGCAGCCGGATTATTGGAACGCCATCGAGAGGGCGGCGTATTCACTCCGGACAGGGTGCTCCAGCCGCCGTAGGAGGCAGTATGGAACTCAGAATGAGACTGAACGTGCTTGCCGCGATCGTGTCGTTCGGCTTCCTGGCCGCGATCGTTTTCGGCATGGTCTGACGCCGGTCAGGGTGGCTGGATTGCGGCCTGTTCCACTGGCGCAAGCGGGCTCGACCGGTCCCCATCGACCGTCACGGACAAATGGCGCTGAACCCAGGGTTCCGCGCCATTTTCATGTCTGAAGGCTCGTCCGGTTGTCTGCGGGTCGCTATCGCTTCAGGAGATAGCCCACGATGGCGCCGATCAGCGGATAGAGCGACCGATTGGACTGGAGGAGCGGCAGCGCCTGCTCGATCGGCTGCTGGATCTGCGGGATCAGGGTGATCGCCGCCAGCAGGACGGCAAGAAACAGACTTGCGATGAACGTCCCGACGCTCGGCACGCGGACGTTCTTCAGGACGAGCGATCCGGCGAACCCCACCACCATGATGATCACCGCAAAGAGCAGTGCGTAGACGAAGATGTCGTACTGGCGACCCAGCAGCGACGGCAGCGCCGCCTTGATCGGGCCCGCCAGTGTCCAGGCGGCAGCAATCTGGATGATCAGAAGTACGATCCGCGGCAGCATGCCTCTCCCCCGTATGATTGTCCCCAGCGGCGCGCGAGTCGTGACCGCGACGCCGGGTGGACCCTAACAGCAGTCGACGACGGTTACGAGATGGCGCGACCGGGTCTCGTCGCCGTTCGGCGTCAGGCGGCCTTCTCCCGGAGCGTCGAGGGGTCGTAGTTCAGGACGGGGGCAAGCCAGCGCTCGCATTCGGCGATGCTCCAGCCCTTGCGGCGTGCATAGTCCTCGACCTGATCCCGCTCGATGCGGCCGACGCCGAAGTAATGGCTGTCGGGGTGCGAGAAATAGACGCCGGAGACGGACGCACCGGGCCACATGGCGAAGCTTTCGGTCAGCGAGATGCCGGCCGAGCGTTCGACGTCCATGAGGGACCAGAGCGTCGCCTTCTCGGTGTGATCGGGCTGGGCGGGATAGCCGGGCGCGGGACGGATGCCGACGTACTTCTCCGCGATGAGTTCCTCGGTCGTCAGACGCTCGCCCTTGATGTAGCCCCAGAACTCCTTGCGCACACGCTCGTGCATGCGCTCGGCGAAGGCTTCCGCGAGGCGGTCGCAGAGCGCTTTCAGCATGATACGGCTGTAGTCATCGGTCGCAGTCGTATGGCGCGCGAGGGCCTCCTCCTCACCGAGGCCGGCGGTGACCGCGAAGCCGCCGATGTAGTCGGCGATGCCGGTGCTCTTGGGCGCAATGAAGTCGGCCAGTGCCGTGTGGGCGCGGTCGCGGGCGTTTTCGCGGGCCATCTGCTGGCGCAGCGTGTGGAGCGTCGCGATCGGGCTCTGGCGCGTTTCGTCGGCATAGACTTCGATGTCGTCTCCAACCGAGTTGGCCGGCCAGAAGCCGATGATTGCGCGTGCCGAGACCCATTTCTCGGCAATCATCCGCCCCAGCATGGCCTGTGCGTCGGCGAAGAGGCGGCGCGCCTCGGCGCCCACCACGTTGTCGTCGAGGATGCGCGGATAGCGGCCCTGCAACTCCCATGTCTGGAAGAATGGGGTCCAGTCGATGTAGCGCTGCAATTCGGCAAGGTCGTAGTCGACGAAGGTGCGGGTGCCGATCAGGTCAGGCTTGCGGATCCGCGTCTTCTTCCAGTCGACGGCGAAGGCGTTGGCGCGGGCGTCGGCGAGGGTGATGCGCCGCTTCTGGGCATCGCTGCGCAGGTGCGCCTCTCGGGCGCGGGTGTAATCCTGGCGGATGTTCTCGATGTAGCCGGCGCGATCCGTCTCCGAGAGGAGGCTCGAGACGACGCCCACCGCACGGCTGGCGTCGGTCACGTAGATGGCTTGGTTGCGCTTGTAGTTCGGGCTGATCTTGACAGCGGTGTGGACCCGGCTCGTCGTCGCGCCGCCGATCAGCAGCGGCACGTCGAAGCCTTCGCGCTCCATCTCGGCGGCGACGAAGCACATCTCGTCGAGCGACGGCGTGATCAATCCCGACAAGCCGATGATGTCGGCCTTCTCGGCGCGGGCGGCGTCGAGGATCTTCTGGGCGGAGACCATGACCCCGAGATCGATCACCTCGTAGTTGTTGCACTGGAGGACGACGCCGACGATGTTCTTGCCGATGTCGTGGACATCGCCCTTCACCGTCGCCATGACGATCTTGCCCTTGGGGGGCATCTCGATCAGGCCGGAGGCGCGCTTCTCGGCCTCGAGGTAGGGCTGCAGATACGCCACGGCCTGCTTCATGACGCGCGCCGACTTCACCACCTGCGGCAGGAACATCTTACCGGCGCCGAACAGGTCGCCGACGACGTTCATGCCGTCCATCAGCGGGCCTTCGATGACGTGCAGCGGCTTCTCGGCCAGCTGGCGTGCCTCCTCGGTATCCACCTCGATGAACTCGGTGATGCCGTGGACGAGCGCGTGCTTCAGGCGCTCGGCGACGGTCGTCTCGCGCCAGGTGAGATCGGCTTCCTTGCGCTTGGCGCCTTCGCCCTTGAAGCGGGGGGCGGCCTCGAGCAGGCGGTCGGTGGCGTCGGGCCGACGATTGAGCACGACGTCCTCGACGAGCTCACGCAGCGCGGCCGGGATGTTGTCGTAGACCGTCAGCTGGCCGGCGTTGACGATCCCCATGTCCATGCCCGCCTTGATGGCGTGATAGAGAAACACGGAGTGCATGGCCTCGCGCACGGGTTCGTTGCCGCGGAACGAGAACGAGAGGTTGGAGACGCCGCCAGAAATGTGCACCAGCGGGAAGCGGCGCTTGATCTCGCGGGTGGCCTCGATGAAATCGACGCCGTAGTTGTTGTGCTCCTCGATGCCGGTCGCGACGGCGAAGATGTTCGGGTCGAAGATGATGTCCTCGGGCGGAAAGCCGATCTTTTCCGTCAGCAATTCGTAGGCGCGGGTGCAGATCTCGACCTTGCGGTCCCGGGTGTCGGCCTGGCCCTTCTCGTCGAAGGCCATCACGACGACGGCGGCGCCGTAGCGGAGGATCTTCTTCGCCTGCTCGAGGAACGCGTCTTCGCCTTCCTTCATGGAGATCGAGTTGACGATGGGCTTGCCCTGGACGCAGCGCAGGCCGGCTTCGATCACGGTCCACTTGGAGCTGTCGATCATGATCGGCACCCGGCTGATGTCGGGTTCGGACGCGATCATGTTGAGGAACGTCGTCATGGCCCGCTCGCTGTCGAGGAGGCCCTCGTCCATGTTGACGTCGATGATCTGTGCGCCGGCCTCGACCTGCTGGCGAGCCACGGTGAGGGCGGCCTGATAATCGCCCTGCTCGATGAGCTTCCGGAACTTCGCCGAGCCCGTGACGTTCGTGCGCTCGCCGACGTTGATGAAAGAGGAGCCGGATGTGGTGGTCATGGCGTCTCACTAGACATTTGGGCTGAACGTTGGGCGAGCGGCGCCGCGCGTGTGAGGAGAGGCCTCACTGTCACGCCGCGACGAAGGGTTCGAGGCCGGAGAGGCGCATCCTGGGGGCGATCACGGGGAGCGTGCGCGGCTTGAACTTCGCCACGTGCTCGGCGACGTGGCGGATGTGGTCGGGTGTCGAGCCGCAGCAGCCGCCGACGATGTTGACAAGGCCGTCCTTGGCCCACGCCTCGATCTGGCAGGCCATCTCGTGCGGGGTCTCGTCATATTCGCCCATGGCGTTCGGCAACCCGGCGTTGGGGTAGGCCGAGACACAGGCGTCGGCGACGGTCGCGATCTCGGCGAGGTGCGGGCGCATCAGATCGGCGCCGAGGGCGCAGTTGAGTCCGATCGAGAACGGCCTGAGATGGCGCATCGAGTACCAGAACGCCGTCGGTGTCTGGCCGGAGAGCGTGCGGCCTGAGCGATCGGTTATGGTGCCGGAGATCATGATCGGCAATGTCACGCCCATGCTCTCGAACGCCTCGAGCGTGGCGACGCCGGCGGCCTTGGCATTGAGGGTGTCGAAGATGGTCTCGATCAGGATGACGTCCGAGCCGCCTTCGATCAGGCCTTCGACCTGCTCCTTGTAGGCGATGCGCAGGTCTTCGAAGGTGACGTTGCGGTAGCTGGGGTTGTTGACGTCGGGCGAGATCGACGCGGTGCGATTGGTCGGGCCGACGGCGCCGGCAACGAAGCGGGGGCGCGAGGGGTCCTTCGCCATCGCCGCGTCGCAGGCTTCGCGCGCGAGGCGAGCCGCCGCGACGTTGATCTCGCGGGCGATCTCCTCCATGCCGTAGTCGGCCATGGAGATGGTCTGGGCGTTGAAGGTGTTGGTCTCGACGATGTCGGCGCCGGCGGCCAGGTATTGCGCGTGGATGTCGCGGATGATGTCCGGCCGGGTCAGCACGAGAAGGTCGTTGTTGCCCTTCACGTCGCGGTGCCAGTCCTTGAACCGGTCGCCGCGATAGTCTTCCTCGGACAGCTTGTGCCGCTGGATCATGGTGCCCATGGCGCCGTCGATGACGAGGATGCGGGCGGCGGCGGCGGCGTGGAGCCGTGCGGCTGCCGGGTGGATCTTCGGCGTGGTCATCGTCTTGGCGGTCATGGTCTCACTTCCCGGTTGGGTTCAGTCAGCGGCGCACCGTTCCGGCGCCGGCCAAATCCGTTCTGTCGCGTCTAGGCTGCCCGCTCGGCGGCCGGCTGCGCGGCACGCAGTCCCAGCAGATGACAGATGGCGTAGACAAGATCGGCGCGATTGAGCGTGTAGAAGTGGAACTGGCGGACGCCCTGATCGACGAGGTCGAGGACCTGTTCGGCGGCGACGGCCGCCGCCACGAGGTGGGTCGTCGACTGATCCTCGTCGAGCCCCTCGAAGCGCCGCGCGAGCCAGGCCGGCATGGTGGTGCCGGTCTTGGCGCCGAAGCTCGCGACCTGCTTGAAATTGTGGATCGGAACGATGCCGGGCAGCACCGGGCACCAGATGCCGCGCGCCCGGACGCGCTCGAGGAAGCGCAGGTAGTGGGCGTTGTCGAAGAAGAACTGCGTGATGATGCGGTCGGCGCCGGCATCGACCTTGGCTTTCAGGAAGTCGATGTCCGCGTCGAAGTTGGGGCTTTCCGGGTGCTTCTCGGGATAGCCGCCGACCGACACCTCGAAGCCGCCGATGCGCTTGATGCCGGCGACGAGATCGGCGGCCTGGGCGTAGCCCTCAGGGTGCGGCGTGTAGCGGGTGCCGACGCCGGCCGGCGGGTCGCCGCGGAGCGCCACGATGTGCTTCACACCGACCGAGGCGTAGCCCCGCACGACGTCGTCGACCTCGGCCCGGGAGGCGTTGACACACGTCAGATGCGCGGCCGGCTTGAGGGGAGTCTCGCGGGCGAGGCGCTCGACCGTCGTGTGCGTGCGTTCGCGGGTCGAGCCGCCGGCGCCGTAAGTCACCGAGACGAAGCTCGGGCCGAGCGGCGCGAGGCGCCTGATCGACGACCAGAGCGCTTCCTCCATCTTCTCGGTCTTCGGCGGGAAGAACTCGAAGGACACCTCGATGTCACCGTTGCCGACGATGCGGCTGCGGCGCTCCTGTCGCTCCATGATGGTCATGCCTCCAGCTTGCTCAGTCGGGGTGCGATGCGCCGGCTTCTGCCGTTCACCGGCCGTGTTGCGGTCCAGACCGTGACAGTCAGCTTGTTGCCGTCGCTCACGTCGGCGGGAACCAGATCCTCCGTCGCCTCGTGATCGAGGCCGGCGTCGGCGAGCCACTGCGCCATCTGCGGTCGCGAGAAGCCGAGTCGCTCGTGGGCGAACGTCTCGCGAAGGATCTCGAGGGTGTGGGGCGCGAAGTCTACGATCACGAGCCGTCCTCCGGGAGCGAGGATGCGGGCGGCTTCGCGGATCGCCTGCGCCGGCTCGGTCAGGAAGTGGAGCACGCGATGCATGACGATCGCGTCGGCGGCGCCGTCGTCGAGGGCAACGTCGTAGAGATCGCCGTGGCGCACGGTTGCGGACGCGTTCCCCAGAGCCTCGATGCGGCTGCGGGCATAGGCCAGCATGGTGTGGTTGATGTCGAAGCCCACGGCACGCTCATAACGGCCGCGCAGCAGTTCGATGACGCGGCCGGTGCCGGTACCCAGGTCGACGAGAAGGTGGAAGGGGCCCGGGCCGATCGCGTTCGAGAGGGCGGATTCGACCTCGCTCTCGGTGACGCGGAGCGAGCGGATGCGGTCCCACTCGGCGGCGTTGGCCCGGAAGTAGTCCTGGGCTGCTTCCTCACGCTCGCGCTTCACGGTATCGGCGCGGCCACGGTCCCGCAGCAGAACAGGATCATTCGGGTCGGCGGCATCGAGGACGGCGCGAAGCAGGCTGCCGCGTGCGCCACCATCGACCAACTGGAAGTAGGCCCAGCTGCCGTCTCGCACCCGCTCGACGAGGCCGGCCTCGGTCAGCAGCTTGAGATGGCGGCTGATGCGCGGTTGGCTCTGGTTCAGGATGCGTGTGAGATCCTTGACGCTCAACTCGCCGCGGGTCAGCAGCGCCAGAACACGCAGGCGCGTCGGCTCGGCAGCCGCTCGCAACATCGCCAGCATGGTTCGTTGGTCCAGCACTGCGTCCTCCCGGAACTTGGCGTGACAAATATAAAGATATCTTTATATGTCAAGCGGCGTTCGATCGGGCATGTCGAGATCTGTCGAAAAGGCTTCCTGCGAACGGGCCGAGGCGGTGCTTAACCGGCGGGAAAGCATATTTCCGTAGCGTCACGGCCGATTGCGCCAGGGGGAAGTGATGATGTCTTCGACTGTTGGAACGGCTGCCGAGCCCGGGGCTCAGGCGTCGACGGCTCGCGACTGCCGGATGATCGAGGGAACGGGCCTGCGGCAGATGCTCCTGCTCATCCCGGCGCTGGCCGGAGCCAGCCTGCTGCTGGTCGGGGGCGCGCTGGCGTCCGCCATCGAGCCGTCCGTCGTCGATGCCATGGCCGATCGTCCATTGGCGGTGGTCCAGATCGCGGCCGGGATCGGTCTTTCGCTGGCCTTGCTCGCGGTGCCTGCGATGCGGGTCGTCGGCCGGCTTTTGGGACGTCCGAGCGTCACGCTGGCGGGGGGCGCCGTCTCCGTCATCGAGCGGACACTGCTCGGGCGACGCGAGCGGACGATCCCGCTCAGCGCGTTCGTCGGCGTGGCGCACCACATTCGGGCTTCGCTCTCGGGCCTGACGCACGAGATCGTGCTGGTCCATCCCGAGCCGCGGCTCAGCGTGACGCTGGTCAGCGCCGAAAAGGTGACGCAGGCGATGCTCGACGAAGCGAGTCGCGATCTCGGGCTGCCAGAGGTGCCGGCGCGGTCGCTTTACGAGCGGCGTGTGACGCAATCGCCGCGGACGGCGGAAAATCCAACACTGGCGGCGGCCTCGGCCTGACGGCTTGCCCGAAAAATGTCGCCAGTGCGGGGTATCGAGGGTATTCGTCCCGCCGCGAACGTTTTGACGCTCGCGGACCGCTGTGGTCCAGTGCGGCGCGGCGTGACGTAATCGGTTTCGTGGGCAACACGAAGCTGCGGATCGAGCCACGGGGATCTGATATGGCGGGGACACGGGACTTTTGGGCGGCGGCGTGGTTCCGCTCTGCGGCTCTGGCGGCAATGATGTTCGTCGGCCTCGCCATGCCGGCGCGGGCTTCGGACCCTGCGGTCGCGTTCATGAACAAGGTCGCGCACGAGTTGCTCTCCGCCAGTCGGTCGAAGTCTCCGGCACTGCTGTCGGCCGTCATCCATCGCTACGCCGATACCAGCTACATCGGGAGCTACTCGCTGGGGAGCTACAGGGGGCAGTTGAGCCCGGCCGAGCGGCCCGGCTATCTCTCGGGCATGGTGCGGTTCATCGGCCGCTATGCCGCGACCGAGGCGCCGAAATTTCCAGTTGCCAGCTACCGCATCACGGGCAGCCTGCGTGGTGGCCAGGGCATCATGGTCGACAGCGTGATCACGCTGCGGGACGGCTCGAACTACGACGTGCGCTGGCTGCTGAGCCAGCAGGGGAACACCTTCCGGGTGCGCGATGCCATGGTGTACGGGTTCTGGATGACCCCGTTCCTGCGCAAGCTGTTCGAGAACTACATCGCCGAAAACGGCGGGCATGTCCGGGCGCTGGTCGCCGTGCTCAATCGCTAACGTCGCGATGCGGGGGAGGCGGTCGTCTCGTCGCGGGCGGCCTTCATAACCTCGTGGAACATGGCCGGCGTGAGCACGCCCGTGTTCGTATTGTAGCGGGAGCAGTGGTAACTGTCGTAGAGCGCGAGCCGGTCGTCGATACCGTGGCGTCGGCCGTGGGTGAACGGGAATTGTGATTTCCGGGCCCCGAGTGCCGACAACGTGCTGTCGTGCGCGATCCGACCCAGAACCAGAATGACCTTCAGCCGGGGCATCGCCGCTATCGTTTCCGACAGGTAGCTGCGGCAACTCGTGATCTCGGCCGGCGTGGGCTTGTTGGCCGGGGGAACGCAGCGGACTGCATTGGTAATGCGGCAGTCGACGAGCGTCAGCCCGTCGTCAGCCGAGGCGCGGTAAGTGCCGGTCGCCATCCCGAGATCGAGCAGCGTCGTGTAGAGCAGGTCGCCGGCATAATCGCCGGTAAAGGGCCGACCGGTTCGATTCGCTCCCTTGAGACCCGGGGCGAGGCCGACGATCAGCAGTCGGGCGGCTGTCGGACCGAACGACGGTACGGGGGAATTGAACCAGTCCGTGGCGGCGCTGCGGTTGTCCTCGCGATAGGCCACGAGACGCGGACAGGCTGGGCACTCGCGGCCGGGCTCGGCTCGGTCGTCGTCAGACGGTCTGGGCATGGGATGGTCCTCCCGCACGACGGGCGGGGCGTGGCGGTGGATCCTGCCGCCTCATCGTCAGGGATCGAGGGGATCGTCCGGGCCCGGGTAGGGATCGCGGTCGCCGCGGCCCGGGGCGATCGCGCGGGTCTGCGAAAGCCGCATCTCGCGGGCTTCCCGGGGAATACGGGCCGACGGATCGCGACTGATCAGAGGCTCGAGGTCGGCGAGGTCGATGAACTGGTCAGCTTGCCGGCGCAACTCGTCGGCGACCATCGGCGGTTGTGTCTGGAGCGTCGAGGCGACACTCACTCGGAGGCCCTTGTGCTGGAGGGCGGCAACGAGAGACCGGAAATCGCCGTCACCAGAGAAGAGGACCACGTGGTCGAGGTGGTCGGCGAGTTCCATCGCGTCGACAGCCAGCTCGATATCCATGTTGCCCTTGATTTTGCGTCGGCCGGAGGCGTCCGTGTATTCCTTCGTAGGCTTGGTCACCATCGAGTAGCCGTTGTAGTCCAGCCAGTCGATGAGAGGACGGATCGACGAATACTCCTGGTCCTCGATGAGAGCTGTGTAGTAGAGCGCTCGCACGAGGCGGCCCTGATCCTTGAATACCGACAGCAGGCGCTTGTAATCGATGTCGAAGCCGAGGGCCTTGGCGCTCGCGTAGAGATTCGCACCGTCGATGAACAGGGCGATCCTCTCGGTCGGATAGAAGAACATCTGGGGCATGGGGATGCTTCAAATCTCTTTTGTGTTCAACGAATTGTCAGTGTTTTGTCGATGAACTCCCACGCGAGACCGAGTAACCTCGGCTCCATTTAGCGTCAGGCCTTCCAAGTCTTCAGCTTATAGACCAGTCTGCCGCGCCGGAAAAGCCCGTGCTGGGATTATCGGCCTATGGCCGCGCAAGAGACGGGTTGGCGGTCGGTCGAACGTTCGATGGGAGTTGGCGTGTGAGAAGCCGGATCGTGCTGCTTGGGCTCGGCGCCAACATTCCCGGTGCCTGGGGGGCGCCGGCGCAGGCGGTGGATCGTGCCGTCCGGAGGCTCGGGGAACTCGGCTTCGTGATCACTGCCCGCTCGCGCCTTTATCGGACCGCGCCCATGGGGACGCGGCGGCAACCGGGTTACGTCAATGCGGTTGTGGCCGGGTACGCTCCGTGGCCGCCGGCGCAGTTCCTGCGCATGATCAAAGGGCTGGAGCGGGCGGCCGGCAGACGGTCGGGAGCACGGTGGAGTGCGCGGCCGCTCGACATCGACATTCTCGACTATCGTGGATGGCGGCTCGGGCATCGGTCGGGAGCGGCGCGGGGACGGCTGGTGCTACCGCATCCGGGCCTCGACGGCCGGGATTTCGTCCTCGTGCCGCTCACCGACGTGGCCCCATTGCGGGTTCAGGCGTCGACGGGCCGGACGCTCTTCAGCCGTATCGGCGGACGACGCGGCCAAGGTGCAATCGAAGGGACGATGCCGTGGCCTCGTCAGCCCGATGATCCCGGCGCCAATGACGTGCACAGGGTTTTTCGGATGGGCCGGCGCATAGCTGTGGACTTGCCCCGGCATCTGCTATAGACAACGCGCCTCGGTGACTTCTGTCTCCGGTGGCGCTTCGGCGTCAGGCCAGAACCGCCCGGTTCACGGCCAAGGGGTGATTAGCTCAGTTGGTAGAGCAGCTGACTCTTAATCAGCGGGTCGAAGGTTCGAATCCTTCATCACCCACCATTTGCCTGCCACAGGCGCACGGGCCAAGTTTCGATCAGTCTTGTGACGCGTGTGCGTCAAAGATCGCGACCCGCGGTCCGTAACGGGCGTTCGCGCGCTGGCGATCGATCGCCCGTCGATGAGCTGCCGCACTAGACCATCCGGGCGGCGGCTTTTTTCGCCATCTCGATGCGGCGGGCTCTCGAGGGCGCCATGCGCTCCTCCATCGTGGCACGGACCGCGGCCGGCGCCGTCTCCGGTGAGCCGGCATTGAACGGGGGCGCGGGATTGTATTCGATGCCGAGCTGTATCGCTTCCGCCGTCGGCTGGTCGACGAGTTGCGCGGCCATCGTCAAGGCCATGTCGATGCCGGCCGTGACGCCGCCGCCGGTGAGCCGGTTTCGGTCCACGGACACCCGATCCCGTGAGGGAATGGCGCCGAGGATGCTCAGCGCGTCCATGGCGCTCCAGTGGGTGCTGGCGCGATAGCCCTTCAGAAGGCCGGCAGCGGCGAGCACCGTCGAGCCCGTGCACACCGACGCGACGTACTTCGCGCCTTCGGCCTGCTTGCGGAGAAACGCGAGAACCTCGTCATCGAGCATCAACTCGTCGGTGCCGAAGCCGCCGGGGACGCAGATCACGTCGAGCTGCGGGCACTCGGCCATGGTGATCGTCGGCATGATGGTGAGCACGGTATCGCTCGGCACCGCTTCGAGCCGCTTCCAGATCAGGTGGACCTTGGCGCCCGGAACCCGGCTGAAGACCTGGAGCGGACCCGTGAAGTCGAGCTGGGTGATCTGGGGGAAGACGAGAAAGCCGATGTGCAGCGGTGACGACACGGAAGCCTCCGGGGGATGAGCGCGACGGCATGCACCTTGCCATGGACGCGTTCGCTGCGACAGGGTGCAGAGATTGCGGTCCGTCGACCAGGCGGCACCTACCTGACACAGGGACAGCGATGTACGACCTGATCATTCGAGGTGGCCGCGTCATCGATCCCGAGAGCGGCCACGACGGCGTCGCGGATGTGGCGATCCAGGCGGGGACGATCGTCGCCGTCGGTGCGGGGCTCGGCGATGCCGCGCAGGTGATCGACGCGGGCGGCCTCGTCGTCGCGCCCGGCTTCGTCGATCTCCATGCGCACGGCCAGTCGTTGCCGGCCGACCGGATGCAGGCGTTCGACGGAGTCACGACGACGCTCGAGCTGGAACTCGGCGTCTGGCCGGTGGCGCGCTGGTACGAAGAGCAGGGCCGCGCGGGGCGGACGCTCAACTACGGCGCGTCGACAGGCTGGGTGTTCACGCGGATCGGGGCCATGACCGCGCAACAGGTCGAGGCCAGCATCGAGGGCATGGGGCGCGCGATGCGCGATCCGCGATGGTCGTCGGCGGCGGCCACGGCGGCGGAAACCGAGGACATCATCGCGCGCGTTCGCCAGGGGCTCGACGAGGGCGGGATCGGCATCGGGTTTCCCAACGCCTACGTGCCGGGAGCAGGCGCGAAGGAGATGTCGGCGCTCTGCCGGCTGGCTGCGTCGGCGAACGCGCCGACCTTCACGCACATCGCCTACATGTCGAACGTCGATCCGCGGAGCTCCATCGAGGCCTATACGCGGCTCATCGGATTCGCGGGCTCGACCGGCGCGCACATGCACATGTGCCATTTCAACTCGACGAGCCTGCAGGACGTGGAGGCGGCGGCGGAGCTGGTGCGCACGGCGCAGGCGCAAGGGCTGAAAGTCACGCTGGAGGCCTACCCTTACGGTGTCGGGTCGACCGTCGTCGGCGCGGCGTTCTTCACCGATCCAGAGTTTCCGCAGCGGACCGGCGGCGGCTACGACACGATCGAACTGCTGCAGTCGGGGCGGCGCCTCGCCGATCGCGACGACTTGCTCGCGGCGCAGGAGCAGGACCCGGGGGCGCTCATCCTCTGGCACTTCCTCGACGTCGACGTGACGCCGCGTCATCGCGATCTGCTCGATGTCTCGGTGCTGTTTCCGGGCGGCGCCATCGCCTCGGATGCGATCGCGTGGATGATCGATGGCGCGCCATATACGGGTGACGCGTGGCCGCTCCCCGATGGCGTTGTTTCGCATCCAAGGTCGGCCGGCACGTTCACGCGCTTCCTCAGTCGCTGGGTGCGGGAGCGCCAGTCGATGCCGCTGATCGAGGGGATCGCCAAGTGCACGTTGATCCCGGCCCAGATCCTCGAAGCCGGAACGCCCCAGATGCATCGCAAAGGCCGGATCAAGCCGGGATGCGACGCGGATATCGTCGTCTTCGACTATGCCGACCTTCGGGACATGGCCGAGTTCAGCGCCATGAACCGGCCCGCCCGCGGGATGCGGCATGTGCTGGTGAACGGCGAGGCGGTGATCGCGGACGGGTATCTCAGGCCCAACGCGCGGCCGGGCCGGCCAGTGCGGCGCGAGGCGCGCTGATGGCGATACCGATCCTGCTGATCGCGGGCGCACTCGGGGCGGGCAAGACGACGCTGATCAACCGTCTCCTCAGCGAGCCGAACGGCCGGCGCATAGCCGCCGTCGTCAACGACTTCGGCGCCATCAACATCGATGCAGCGCTGCTCGCCAGCGTGTCGGACGACGTGATCAACCTGAAGAACGGCTGCGTCTGCTGCAGCCTGCTCGGTGATCTCCTCACGACGTTGAGCACGATCCTCAGGCGCGATCCGCCGCCAGACGGCATCGTCATCGAGACGAGCGGGGTGTCCAATCCGGCCGAGATCGTGCGGACGCTCCTCGATCCCGTCATCTGGAGGGAGGCGGCGCTCGAGACGGTGATCTCGGTCGTCGACGCAGAGGCGCTCGCCGACCGGCCGGTGGTGGCCGAGGACGGGTTATGGCAGGCGCAAGTGGCGGCGGCCGATTTCGTCGCCTTGAGCAAGACGGATCTGGTCGGGCCGGACGAGACGGCCCGCGCAAGAGCCGCTGTCCGCCGGCATGTGCCGGTGCATGCGATCCACGACATGGTCGACGGCCGGCTTCCCCCGGAGCTGCTGTTCGCCGGTGAGCCCGGCCGTGCGCGGCCGGTTCCCGGATTGGCGCCCGGCGGGCCGTCGCACGCCTTTACAACCGTCTCGTGGACCTCGGACGTGCCGCTGGCGATGGGGGCGTTTCAGGCCGTGATCGGCCGCCATGGAAGCGCTCTCGTCCGCGCGAAGGGGTTCGTCACCTTCGCCGAAAGGCCGGCCGACCGGATGTTGTTTCAACTCGTCGGGCGCCGCGCGACGATCGGCCGGGCCCCGGTTGGCAGGGGGCAAGGGCTGCTGACGCAACTCGTCTTCATTGCGAGGCAGGGGATGCTCGACGAGACCGACCTCATCGCGAGCCTGGAGACGTGCCGGGGCGATCGCAACGGGATGATGGCGGGTGAGCGCGGCGCGATCGGTGATGGCTGAGCGGCAACGTATTGTCCGCGGCTGGTGGTCCGTGTAGCCTTAAGGCGACATCGCACTCGGATCGATCGGTCGGCCGGCGTGCGTGGCGCCGTGGCGCGAGAGATCCCAGTATTCCGAGGTAGACCCAGATCATGGCTGTGCTCAAGACCGTCGACCTCCATCTCCCGGCAACGCGGGAGGATCTCGCCAAGCTCGAGATCGGCACCATCGTCTACCTCAGCGGGCGGGTGCATACGGCGCGAGAGGGCGTCTACAAGCGCGCCGTCGAGGAGCGCTGCAACGTGCCGGACGCCATCGGCTCGGCGAGCTTCCACTGCTCGCCCGCGGCCTCGGTCGGGCCCAACGGCGAACTGACCGTGGGCGCGGTGACCGCGACAGCGTCGTTCCGGTTCGCGAAATGGATCGACGGCTGGCTCGAGCGGTCGGGCTGCAACGTCATCATCGGCAAGGGCGGGATGTCGAGCGACATCTACAAGTCGAGCTTCGTGCCGCACGGTGCGATCTATCTGACCACCGTCGGGTACGGCACGGGGGCACTGCTGGGGCGCGGCATCAAGAAGGTGGTCGCGGCCCACTGGCTCGAGGAAGTGGGGATCGCGCAGGCCATCTGGGTGCTCGACGTCGAGCGCTTCGGCCCGTTCATCGTCGAGAGCGATCTCGAGGGCCGCTCGCTGTTCGAGCGTGAGAACGCAAAAATCGCGCCGGGCCTGGAGCGGCTCTATGCCGGCACCAAGCCCGCTACGCTGCGTCGGTTCGGTGAAACCGACGACAAGACGGACGAGGTCATCTGACCCGTCCGTCCCGGAGACCCATCACCAGCGACGATAGTGGCGGCGATGGCCGTAGTGGCGGTACGGGCGATGTCCGTAGCCGTAGTAGTGGCGGCGCTTCTTGTAGTAGCGACGCGGGGCGCCGTAGTAGCCGTAGACGCGCGGCACGCCGTAGCCGTAGTAGGCGTGCGGGCGATAGTGACGGCGGTGGCGGTAGTGGACCGTCTCGACTGCGGTGGTGGCCTCGATGGCGGGCTTCGCGGCTGCGAGAGCGCCAGCGCTGGCTGCGTCAGCTTGTGACGAAAGGCCTGCGGTCGACAGGGCAAGTCCGAATGCCATGGCGATAAACATAAGAATACGCTTCATATTTTCCTCCTCTTGCCTCCCAGCAGATCAACAGAGCATGAGGGCGATCGGGCGAAGTTGCAAGCCTGAATGTCGCACATGCGGGCGCATGGCGTAGATTTAGTGAACGCTGCATAGTCGGTAGCGCAGCCAACTCCTTGACGGGCCGCGGACGGGCGACCCTAAATGGCCACGCGGAGCCTGACGCGCAGCCAGGGCGAACGCGTGCGGGCTGAGTAGCAGGACGGACATGGAGCGGGCAGGGATGGCCGATGGTGGTGTGACGGGCGCGCTCGACGGCGTGGTGGTGATCGACTTCACGCAGATGCTGTCAGGGCCGTTCGCCGCCATGATGCTGGCGGACCAGGGTGCGCGGGTGATCAAGGTGGAGCCGCCCGGGGGCGACCAGACGCGGAAGTTCGGGCCGTTCCGGCCGGGGCAGCTCACCATGCCGGACGGCGGCTACGGCGGATATTTCGCATCAACCAATCGCAACAAGGACGGGATCGTCGTCGATCTCAAGTCCGAGGCGGGGCGAGAGGTGATCAAGCGGCTCGTGGCCAATGCCGACATCGTGATCGAGAATTTCCGGGCCGGTGTCATGGAGCGGCTCGGCCTCGGTTACGAGACGCTCGCGGAGATCAATCCGCGTCTCGTCTATGGTGCCATTCGCGGCTTTGGCGACAGCCGCACCGGAAAGAGCCCCTACGGCGACTGGCCGGCCTACGACGTGGTCGCGCAGGCCATGGGCGGCATCATGGGGATCACGTCCACGGAGGCCGGCGGGCAGCCGACCAAGATCGGCCCCGGCGTCGGCGATATCGTGCCGGCGATGCAGTGTGCGTTCGGGCTCGTCTCGGCGCTGTTCCGCGCCCAGCGAACGGGTCGCGGGCAGTTCGTCGACGTGGCGATGGTGGACGGGGTCCTCGCGCTCTGCGAGCGGATCGTGTTCCAGCACGGGATCGACGGCACGGTGCCGGGTCCGGAGGGCAACAGCCATCCGCTGCTCTGCCCCTACGGCCTCTTTCCGGCAAAGGACGGTTGGGTTGCCATCGGCTGCCCGCACGACGATTTCTGGCGGCTCCTGGCGCGCTGCATGGGGCGACACGACCTCGCAGACGATGGGCGCTTTGCGCTGACGGCCGACCGTCTGGCGCGGCGCGCGGAGGTCGAAGGGGCCGTCAGCGCCTGGACGACGGTGCGGACCAAGGCTGAAATCGCGGCCGTCCTCGGCGGCAAGGTTCCGTTCGGGCCGGTGCTGCGCGTGGACGAGATCTTCGCCGACGGGCACACCGCGAGCCGGCGCATGCTGGCCCACGTCGAGTTGCCGGGCGTGCCCGACCATCCGCTGGTGATCGCCGATACGGCGATCAAGATGACGGAAACTCCGGGCGGGGTGCGGCGGCGGGCGCCACTGGTCGGGGAGCACACGGCCACGGTGCTCGCCGATTTCGGCTTTTCGTCGGATGAGGTGGCGTCGCTGACCGCCCGGGGCGGAGCCTGCGCGGGGTGAGGCGATGACCCGGCGGGCTGGTGCGTAAACGACGCCTGCAACGGGACGTTGGAATCTTGCTGTCGTATCCCTAAATACCCAGTGGGCTTAACGGGTTGCCGAACCGGCGGGTGTCGGCGTGGACAGCGTGGGCAAAGCAATGCCGAAACTGACGATCAACGGCAAGGTGCACGATCTCGACGTGGCGGAGGATACGCCGCTGCTCTGGGCCCTCCGGGACGGCGCTGGGCTCACGGGCGCCAAGTACGGGTGCGGCATCGGTCAGTGCGGGGCCTGTACCGTTCTCGTCGATGGGGAGGCGGTGCGGTCTTGCGTCGTGCTGGCCGTGGATGCCGCCGGCAAGGACATCGTGACGATCGAAGGCCTTGGCGAAAAGGGTCGCCTGCATGCCCTGCAACAGGCCTGGATCGATCACGACGTTCCGCAATGCGGCTATTGCCAGACGGGCATGATCATGGCCGCAGCGGCGTTGCTGCGGCGAACACCCCGGCCAAGCGACGCCGATATCGACGCGGCCATGACGAACATCTGCCGGTGCGGCACGTACCAGCAGGTTCGCGCTGCCATTCATGCCGCGGCGAAAGCCTGAACCGGGAGGGCCGAAGGACATGGCAACGGTTCAGATCGATCGCCGGAGGCTCCTGGTCGGCGGAGCTGCTCTCGGGACAGGGCTTGCCGTCGGCATCCGGTTGCCGGGGGCGCGCCCGGGCGCGCGGGCCGAGGACGGCTCGCCCGAGGTCACGGCCTGGGTCGTGATCCGTCCTGACGAAACGGTCGTGGTGCGGATCGCGCGATCCGAGATGGGTCAAGGGACGCTCACCGGACTGGCGCAGCTTGTCGCCGAGGATCTCGATTGCGACTGGAGCCGGGTGACGGCGGAGTATGCGTCGCCGGCCGCCAACCTCGCCCGCGGCCGCGTGTGGGGTGATTTCGGGACGGGTGGCAGCCAGGGTCTCAGGGCGTCCGTCCCCTATGTGCGCGAAGCCGGGGCGGCGGCTCGGTCGATGCTCATGGCTGCTGCTGCGGCGCGTCTCGGTGTCGACGCCAGCGCGCTGACGGTCGCCAAGGGCGTGATCACGCATCCGCCGAGCGGGCGTACGCTCACGTACGGCGCGGTCGCGGAGGCGGCGGCGAAGCTGCCGGTGCCGCGCCGCGTCACCCTCAAACCGCGCGAGCGTTGGACCATCGCCGGGCAACCCTTGAAGCGCCTCGACACGCCGCCCAAGGTGACGGGTGCGCAGGTCTACGGCTTCGACGTGCGGCTTCCCGGCATGGTGACGGGGCTGGTGCAGGATTGTCCGGTCACGGGCGGCCGCCTCGTGCGTTTCGATGCGGCGAAGGCGCTGGCCGTGAAGGGCGTGCGCCAGGTGGTTCGGATCGACGACACGTCGCTCGCGGTCGTTGCGGACGGGTTCTGGCCGGCGAAAACGGCCCTCGATCGGCTCGAGATCACATGGGACTACGGGCCCAACGCCGCCGTCGACAGCGCCTCGATCGCGCGGTCGTTGACCGAGGGGCTTGCTGCGGCCGACGCGAACGACGGCAACTCGGCGGGCGATGCCGCAGGCGGGCTTTCCGGCGCGGCGAAGCGGATCGAGGCCACCTACAGCTATCCGTACCTCAATCATGCGCCGATGGAGCCGATGAACGCCACGGCGCTGTTCACGGGCGAGCGCTGCGAGGTCTGGTGCCCGACGCAGAACGGGGAAGCGGCGCTCGAAGCGGCGGCTAGCGCCTCCGGTCTTCCGGCGGCGAAGTGCGAGGTGCACAAGCTGCATCTCGGCGGCGGTTTCGGGCGGCGGCTGGCGCAGGATTACGTGACGCAGGCGGTGCTGGTCGCCAAGCAGATGCCGGGTACGCCGGTCAAGCTGCTCTGGACGCGCGAGGAGGACATGGCGCGGGGCCGGTATCATCCCGCGATGCAGGCGCGTCTCGAGGGCGGGCTCGATGCCAATGGCCGGATCGCGGCGCTCTCGGTGCGTCTCGCGGGGCACTCGATCCTCGGCTTTGCTAAGGACCCGCTGGTGTTCCAAGGTCTCGCGGCGCGGGGCGAGCATCGCTTCGGCTATGCCGTGCCGAACCTCAAGATCGACTATGCGATGCGCAATTCGCACCTGAAGCCCGGCTTCTGGCGCGGCGTCAACATTAACCAGAATGCGATCTTCCTCGAGTGCTTCATCGACGAACTCGCGCACGCGGCGGGGAAGGACCCGCTCGCGTTCCGCCTCGAGATGCTCGACGGCGATGTTCGGCGACGCGCGGTGCTCGAAGCGGCTGCGGCTCGTGCGGGCTGGGGCACGCCACCGGCGGCCGGACGCCATCGCGGCATTGCGCAGGTGATGACGTTCGGTAGCTACGTGGCGGCCGTGGCGGAGCTATCGGTTTCGGACGACGGGCGCCGCGTGAAGCTGCACCGGATCGTCGCCGCGACCGATCCGGGGCATGTCGTCAACCCGGCGCAGGTCGAGCGGCAGGTTTCGGGATCGTTCGTCTATGGCCTCTCGGCGCTGTTCCTGCAGGCCTGCACGGTCGAGAAGGGCCGGATCGTCGAGACCAACTTCGACAGTTTCGATTCGATGCGCCTCGCGCAGATGCCCGAGGTCGAGACGATCGTCATGCCAGCGGGCGGCAACGCGCCGTGGGGCGGCGTCGGGGAGCCGACCATTGGCGTCGCCGCGCCCGCTGTGCTCAACGCCTATTTCGCAGCGACCGGCAAGCGGCTCCGCGATGTGCCGCTCAGCAAGGCCGGCGTGCGGCTGGTGTAAGCAGCGCTCAGATGGTGCGGTAGCCGCCGTCGGCCATGACGATGGTGCCGGTGACGTACTGCGACATGTCCGAGGCGAGGAAGATCGCGGGGCCGACGATGTCCTCGGGCTTTCCCGCGCGGCCGAGCGGGGTGTGCTCGAGGAAGATGCGCACGAGGTCCGGATTGCTGGCGCGGGTCTGGGCGTTCAGCGGCGTCTCGATGAGGCCGGGGCCGATGGCGTTGCAGCGGACGCCGAACTTGCCGAGCTCGGCGGCCATGGCCTTCGTGAAACCGAGCACGCCATGCTTCGACGTCGTGTAGGCGGCGGAATTCGGCGTGCGGACGTGCACGAACGACTGGATCGAGCCGATGTTGACGATGCGGCCCTGGGTCTTGCGAAGCTGCGGCAGGAACGCGTGGGTGATGTTGAAGACACCCATCACGTTGATCGAGATGATGTCGTCCCAGTCCTTGAAGACGGCGGCGTCCTCGCCCGTGATCGGGTTACGTCGGTTGATGCCGGCATTGTTCACGAGGATCGATACGGGGCCGACTTTCGCGGCCACGACATCGGCGATGCTGTGTGCGGCCTCGCGGTCGGTGACGTCGAGGGTGAAGATTTCGGCCGTGCCGCCCGTCGCCGTGATCAGCCGCTGCGTCTCTTTGGCGCCTTCGGGATCGGCGTCTAGGATGACGATGCGCGCGCCCTCGCGGGCGTAGCCCTCGGCGATGGCGCGGCCGATGCCGGAGCCCGCACCCGTGATGGCGGCGATGTGGTTCTTGAGAAGGGGCATGGGCTGAGATCTCCGAAGGTTCTATTGCCGGATGCGTTTTCCAGGCGGGGCTGCGCGGCGCAGAAGTGACGACAAGATTGCATTCAGATTGCGTTCCCGGCCGAAGCTCGTGCCGGTGGCGCGAGCGGAGAGCCGGAATCGCCTGGGTGAGGTTTGGCACATCGTCGGACAAGCGACCCCGGCTCTGCGCAGGGCGACCTGGCGGTCGCCTGCTTCGGCCGGGGACGCTGATCGGAGAGGCTGTGCACTGCGCGCGATCCATCGGGCTTGAAACGGGCTGAGGTGTCATCCCGGGCACAAGGCCCGGGATGACATTCGAGGAGAATTCAGCCCTTGCCCGTCGGGACCTTGTTGAAGGGGACGTCCTTGTCGACGCGCATGTCGGGCGGCATGCCGAGCACGCGCTCGGCGATGATGTTGCGCATGATCTCGTCCGAGCCGCCGGCGATGCGGGACGACGGCGAGGTCAGCAGCGTCTGGTGGAAGAGCGCCGCCATGGGGGCGACCTCTGGGTCGGTCACGACGCCGCCCTGCTCCAGAAGGTCCAGCGCCATGGCCGACATGTCCTGCAGCTTGCGGCCGGTGACGAGCTTGCCGATGGAGCTTTCCGGCCCCGGCGTGTCGCCGCGCGAGAGCGCCGTCATGGTGCGGAAGTGCGAATACTTCAGGCCTCGGCTCGCGACGTACCAGTCGGCGATGCGCTCGCGGATGGCGGCATTGCGCAGCGCTGGGCCGTCCTCGATCTCGATGCCGCGGGCGAGCTCGACGAACTCGTCGACGTCGACGCCCGCCCGGCCGCCGATGGTGTAGCGCTCGTTCATCAGGGTGGTGAGCGAGACCTTCCAGCCGTCGCCGACCTTGCCGAGACGCTGGCTATCGGGAATGCGGACGTTGTCGAAGAACACCTCGTTGAAGTGGGAGGCGCCGGAGATCTGCTTGATGCCGCGCACCTCGACGCCCGGCGAGCGCATGTCGAGGAAGAAGTAGGTCAGGCCCTTGTGCTTCGGGGCGTCGAAATCCGAGCGCGTGACGATGACGCCGTACTGGCAATAGTGCGCGCCGGAGGTCCAGATCTTCTGGCCGTTGATGATCCAGTCGTCGCCGTCGCGGACGGCACTCGTGCGCAGCGCCGCGAGATCCGAGCCGCCGGCCGGCTCGGAGAAGAGCTGACACCAGACTTCCTCGCCGCGCAGCGCCTTCACGGCGTAGCGGTCGCGGACGTCCTGGCTGCCCCACGTGCAGACGGTCGGAATGCACATGCCGAGGCCGATGTCGTAAATGCCGCGGGGCACGGAGAACTGGGCTTCCTCCTGGTCGTAGATCACCTGCTGGATGGCGGTGCCGCCCTGGCCGCCCCATTCCTTCGGCCACGTGATGCCGGCGAAGCCTGCCTCGTACTTCTTCGTCTGCCATTCGAGCGCTTCGCGCAGGATGCCCTCGTCGGCCTGGGCGGCGCGATAGAGCATGCCCTTGCCGGTGCGGGGCCTGGCGTTCTTCTGCAGGAAGTTCCGGGCGCGGGCGCGGAACTCGGCTTCTTCCTTCGTGTCCTCGAAATCCATGGTCGGCTCCTTCGAGCGAATCGGGTGGGGCGACGCGCGCGGATCGCGCTGCGTTCCGGTTCAGGCGGGGGCGTTGGCGTTCTCGAGTTCGGTGACGAGGCGGTCCTTCCACAGGCGCGCCGAGCCATTGGCCACCGCCAGCAGCTTCGAGCGGCGATAGAAGAGGTGGCAGTCGAAGGCCCACGTGTAGCCCATGCCACCGTGCACCTGGATGTTCTCCTTGGAGGCGAAGTGGAAGGCCTCGGTGGCGGAGACGCGCGCCGTCGCGGCGGCGAGTGCCAGTTGCGGGGCGTTCTTCGAGAGGGCCCAAGCGCCGTAGTAGGCGTTGGAGCGGGCCAGCTCGATCGCGACGTACATGTCGGCGAGCTTGTGCTTGATGGCCTGGAACGAACCGATGGGGCGTCCGAAGGCGTAGCGCTCGAGGGCGTAGTCCTTCGCCATCTCGAGGCAGCGCTGGGCGCCGCCGACCTGCTCGAAGGCGAGGAGAATGGCGGCGCGCTGCTCGATGGCCGCGAGCTGGCGCTCGCCGTCGCCGGGTGGGCCGAGCAACTCGGCGGGCGTGTCCCTGAACGTCAGGCGGGCGTGCTTGCGGCTCGGGTCGAAGGTCTCGATCGGCGCGCGAGTGACGCCGGGCGATGCAAGATCGACGATGACGAGGCCGAGACCACGGTCGGTCTGGGCGACGACGATGGTCATGGCGGCGGATTCGCCATCCGGCACGGGCAACTTCTCGCCGGTGAGCACGCCGTTACGGAAAGTGGCGCGCAGCCGCTTCGGCGTCGCCTTGCCGGGGCCCTCGGCGAGCGCGAACGTCCCGATCGTCTCGCCGGACGCAAGACGGGGCAGCCACGCCTTCTTCTGGGCATCGGTGCCGAAAGCGAGAATGGCTTCGGCGGCGTAGTAGATGGACGACGAGAACGGAACCGGCGCCAGCGCGCGGCCCAACTCCTCGGCGAGAATGCAGAGGCCCAGATGGCCGAGCCCGGCGCCGCCGTAGTCCTCGGGGATCGCCGCACCGGTCCAGCCCATGGCGCCGATCTCGCGCCACAACGCGGCGTCATGGGTGGAGTCGCTCTCGAGCACCTTGCGGACGGCGGAGGACGGACACTTGTCCTCGAGGAATGTCCTCGCCTCGTCCTTCAGTTGCTTCAGGTCGTCCGAGAAATCGAAATTCATCAGGTCTCCTCCGGAATGCTGGGCGTATCGGTGTCGTTCCGCCGACCCGTTCGGCGACCGCTTCTCGTTGAAGGCCGCAAGGCCTTCACGGGCGTCGTCCAGTTCTCTCAAGTCGAGCGGTTTCCGGTGCCGGTGGCAAGGGGGAACGGCGGTCGGGTGACGAGGGCGGGAGCTCGGTGACTTCGTCACATACGGATCGGGGCCCGAAGCGCATCCTGGCATGGAAGGGAGTTCGGAAGGGCGGATGCCGCTCCGTGAACGTCCCGACGCAGGCTTCCAACGAACGGAGGACATGATGCCAAGTCTCACGGACAAGGCCTGGTCGCCCTATTTCGCAGGCGTGATCATCGGGCTTCTGCAGATCCCGACGTTTCTTCTCATGGGGACAGCGCTCGGCGCCTCGTCGTCGTTCGTGACCGTCGGCGCGCACCTCGCGTCGATCGTCGATCCCGGCGTAGCGCAGATCAAGTATTTTGCTTCGCACATGGCGGGCGCCAAGAACTGGTGGCAGGTGGCGATCGTCGTCGGCATCGCCGTCGGTGCGTTCATTTCGATGTCCCTGTCGGGCGCGCGACGGCAGGCCGTGTCGGCGGTCTGGGCCAGGGCGACGGGGCAGACGTCGCTCGCGGCGCGGGCACCGATCGCGTTCGTCGCGGGCTTCCTGATGCTTTTCGGGGCTCGCATCGCCGGCGGCTGCACCTCCGGTCACGGCATCTCGGGCATGGCGCAGCTCTCGGTCGGGTCGACGGTCGCGGTGGCGGCCATGTTCGCGGGCGGCATGCTGGTCGCCAATCTCTTCTTCAAGCGCGTCTGAGCCAGACGGACAGGAGATCGTCATGACTGTTCTCACAGGTATCTTGATCGGGCTCGCCTCGGGCATCGTGTTCGGGTTCGTGCTCGAGAAGTCGCGGGTGTTCGAGCCAGGCATCATCGTCGGGCAGATGCAGCTTCGCTCGTTCATCATGCTCAAGGTGTTTCTCGCGGCCGTGATCACGGGGCTGCTGGTTCTCGCCGTCATGCACGGCGTCTACGGGGTGAAACTGTCGCTGAAGCCGCTCGTGTGGCAGGCCGACATCATCGGCGGGCTCGTCCTTGGCGCCGGCATCGCGCTGGCCGGTGCGTGTCCGGGAACGTCGCTCGCCCAGATCGGGGCGGGGTATCGCGATGCGATCTTCGTCGTGATCGGCGGCATCGCAGGCGCCATCACGTACGGCTACTTCGACGCGGGCATCACGGCGTTCTTCGCCGAGAAGGGCGCGAAAGTGACATTCGATTCCCTCGTCGGGCTGCCCTTCTGGATGGTCGCGGTCGGACTTGCGGCGGTGCTCGCGGTGTTCCTCGTCGTGCTCGAGCGCATGGTTCCGTGGCGCGGCGAAATCGGTGCGGACGTCGATGGCGTGCTGCCGCTCGAAGAGACCGCCGAGACCGGCCGGGTCGGCAAGGGTGCGCAGCGGGCTTGATCGGAGCACCGGATCGACGTTGAGGGGGGCGGTCGCAATTGCGGTCGCCCTTCGGCGTTTAAGTGCCGGTCGGCGCTGGCCGACGAGTGGCTTGCCGGAGCTGCCGAGGGCAGTCATTCTGGGGGCGCTCCAGTTGCCGAGGATCTGCTGCCAAGGATATGCCATGCCGCTCGATGTGGTCGGGACCGGGTTCGGCCGAACCGGGACGAACTCGCTGAAGATCGCGCTCGAGATGCTCGGCTTCGGCCCGTGTCACCACATGTTCGAGGTGCGCGGCCGACCCGAGCAGGTCGACTTCTGGGCGGCGGCGGCGCGCGGCGAACGATCGGATTGGGAAACGGCGTTCCAAGGCTTCGGCTCGACGGTCGATTGGCCATCGGCCTACTTCTGGCGCGAGATCGCGGCGCACTATGCGGATGCCAAGGTCATCCTTTCAGTCCGGCCCACGGCCGATTGGGTGAAATCGATCCATGCGACCATCCACGACAGCCTGAAGGAGCGCGCCTCGCGGCCGACGGAGCACCTGAGGGCCATGGGCGAGATGGTCTACGACATCATCGAGCGGCGGACGTTCGACGGGCGGCTCGCCGATCCCGCGCATGCGGCGGCGGTGTTCGAAGCGCATCAGGCCGAGGTGAAAGCCACGATCGCGCCGGAACGGTTGCTGGTCTACGACGTGGTGCAAGGCTGGGAGCCGCTCTGCCGGCATCTCGGGGTACCGGTGCCAGACGTTCCGTTCCCGCGGACCAACTCGACCGAGGAATTCCGGGCGCGAGTGGCCGTCCGGCAGACGCAGGGCTGACAAACCGCGCTGCCGTATGTTTGGGCAGGCGGGCGACGTGGCGCGGCGGTAACGTCGAAGGGCGCGCCATTCGCGCGGTCCGATCGGCATCACGGGAGACCCCGCGCCTTGGCAACCTATCCGCGCGATCTGAAGGGCTATGGCCGATCTCCGCCGCATCCGAAGTGGCCGCGTGATGCCGCGATCGCGGTGCAGATCGTCGTCAACTACGAGGAAGGTGCCGAGAACTCGGTGCTGCACGGCGATGCGGCGTCGGAGGCGTTCCTATCGGAGATCGTCGGTGCCCAGCCCTGGCCGGGCCAGCGGCACATGAACATGGAGTCCATCTACGAGTACGGCTCGCGGGCCGGTTTCTGGCGGCTCTGGCGATTGTTCTCGGAGCGCCGGGTGCCGGTCACGGTCTATGCGGTGGCCGAGGCACTGCGGCGCAATCCCGACGTGGTTCCGGCAATGCAGGACGCCGGCTGGGAGATCGCAAGTCACGGCCTCAGGTGGATCGACTACAAGGACTTCGACCCGGACGAGGAACGGCGCCACATCCAGGAGGCCATCCGCATCCATACCGAGGTGACGGGCGCGCGGCCGCTCGGCTTCTATCAGGGGCGGACCTCGGAGGCGACGACCCGGCTCGTCATGGAGGAGGGGGGATTCGCCTATTCCTCCGACAGCTATGCCGACGATCTCCCGTACTGGATCGACGGGCCGCGGGGGCCGCATCTCGTCGTGCCCTATACGCTCGACGCCAACGACATGCGGTTCGCGACGGCGCAGGGCTTCAATTCGGGGGACCAGTTCTTCGTCTATCTCCGCGACACGTTCGACGTACTTTACCGGGAGGGGCTCGCCGGTGCGCCGAAGATGATGTCCGTCGGGCTGCATTGCCGGCTGGCGGGCCGTCCGGGCCGGGCGGCGGCCGTCGCGCGGTTCCTCGATCATGTGGGGCGCCACGACCGGGTGTGGCTCGCGACGCGGCTGGAGATCGCCCGGCACTGGATTTCCGTATATCCCCCGAATTCCACGCAAGGAGGCGCCGCGTGACATCGTCAAAAGAGACGTTCGAAGAACTCGATCCGTCGCCGCGGCTGCTGATGGGCCCGGGGCCGGTCGATCTCTATCCGCGCGTGCTGCGCGCCATGTCGGTGCCGATCCAGGGGCAGTTCGACCCCGAGTTCCGGCGCTACATGACCCAGGTGATGGCGCTCTACCGGCAGGTTTTCCGCACGGAGAACGAGTGGACGCTGATGGTCGACGGCACGGCGCGGGCCGGGATCGAGGCCTGCCTCTCGTCGATCGTGGAGCCGGGCGACAAGGTGCTGGTGCCGGTGTTCGGGCGGTTCGGTCATTTGCTCGCGGAGATCGCGCGGCGGGTCAAGGGCGAGGTGATCACGCTCGACGTCGAGTGGGGCCGGGTGATGGAGCCGGGCCGGCTCGCGGACGCCATCGGCAAGCACCGGCCGCGCGTCGTCGCCATGTGCCAGGGCGATACCTCGACCACGATGCTGCATCCGCTCGCCGAGGCGGGGGAGGCATGCCGGCAGCACGGGGCGCTGCTGTTCGTCGATTCGACCGCGTCGCTCGCCGGCAATCCGTTCGAGACGGACGCGTGGAAGGTCGACATCGTCTCGTCGGGCCTCCAGAAGTGCCTGTCGGGGCCGCCCGGCATCTCGCCCGTGACGTTCAACGAGCGGGTCGCAGAGGTGTTGCGCCGCAGGCGGCACGTCGAGCAGGGTATCCGGCCGCCGGATCTCGAGGACGGCAACGGTCCGATCATCCAGTCGAACTACTTCGATCTGGCGATGATCATGGAGTACTGGAGCCCGCGCGCGCTCAACCACCACACGGAAGCGGCGAGCATGCTCTATGCGGCGCGGGAGTGCGCGCGCGTGGTGCTCGAGGAGGGGATCGACGCGGGCATCGCGCGGCATCGGCTGGCGTCGGGGGCCCTCCGGGCGGGGTTCGAGGCGATGGGGCTCGAGCTGTTCGGCGATGCGCGGCACCGGATGGCGAACGTGACGGGTGTCGTCATTCCGGCGGTTTGCGGGAACGGCGACAAGGTGCGCGGCGAGATGCTCACCGATTTCGGGATCGAGATCGGCACGTCGTTCGGACCGCTGGCCGGCCGCATCTGGCGCATCGGGACGATGGGGCACGTCTGCCGCCGGCAGAACGTGCTCCGGTGCCTCGCATCGCTCGAGGCCGTGCTCAGGCGCAACGGCGTCACGGTGCCGGCGGGCGCCGGTGTTGATGCGGCCGCAAAGGTCTACGACGCAGCGGCCTGAGGTTGTGCCGGCGGCGACGGACGATCCGCCACCGCCTGCCTCATCGGTTCACAGCGCCTTGAAGTCGATGACGCTGCGCACGACCTTGCCGGCCTTCATGTTCTTGAAGCCCTCGTTGATCTCGTCGAGGGAGATGTGGGCCGAGATGAAGTCGTCGAGGTGCAGCTTGCCGCGCTTGTAGAAGTCGATCAGGCGCGGCATGTCGGTCCGGAAGCGATTCGAGCCCATGGACGAGCCCTGGATGCGCTTTTCGCGCAGGAAGTCGGCGCCGTGGATCTCGAGGTTCTGGCCGAACGGGATCATGCCGACGATCGTCGCTGTGCCGCCGTGGCGAAGCACCTTGAAGGACTGCTCGGCAGTGAGCTTCAGTCCCAGGCACTCGATCGCGTGGTGGACACCGTCCGAGGGTTTGCCGCCGAGCGCGGCACGGATCCGCTCCACCGGATCGCCGTCACGCGGATTGATGAGGTCGGTGGCGCCGATCTTGGCGGCGAGCTGCAGCTTGGCGGGATTCGTATCGACGGCAAAAATGCGGCCCGCTCCGGCGACCGCTGCTCCGTTCAGAGCGGCCATGCCGACGCCGCCGCAGCCGAAGATCGCGACAGTTTCACCGGGGGCCACCTTCGCCGTGTTCACCGCCGCGCCGAACCCGGTGATGACGCCACAGCCGATCAGCGCCGCGCGATCGAGGGGGAAGTCCTTGTCGATCTTCACCACGGCGTGCTCGTGGACGAGCATCATTTCCGCATAGCCGGACAGGTTGGCGAAGGTGTGGACCGTGTTGCCGCCCTTCGAGAGACGTCGCGCCTCGCCAGGGAGCATCTTGACGCTCGTATCCGTGCAGATCACTGGACGGCCCGCCGTGCAGTTGTCGCACTCGCCGCAGAAGACCGACAGGCACGTGATGACGTGGTCGCCCTTCTTGACGTAGTGGACCTCGGAGCCCACCTCCTCGACGACGCCGGCCGATTCATGGCCAAGCACCACGGGTAGCGGATGCGGATAGAGGCCTTCGATGAAGTGCAGGTCCGAATGGCACAGTCCGGCGAACGCCGTGCGGATCAGCACCTCGTGCGGACCAGGCTTCTTGACGTCGATCGTCTCGATCTGCAGAGGCTTGTTCACCTCGTAAAGGACCGCAGCGCGCATGGGTGTCTCCTCGCCGTTTCTCGATTGATCGGGCAAGACTAGGCCAGTTGGCGGCGGCTGCAAGCCCGGTCTGGCGTGCGCACTGCGTCGCCATTCACCCTGCTACGATGAAGCGCGGGCCATTGGCCGGTCGGGGCTTGCGCTCCGGCGGACGATCGCTTTTCTGGCGTCGACGACACGACATGGGAGACGACGACGATGGCACCGCGCCCGGTAATGCTCGTGATCCTCGATGGCTGGGGCTGGCGCGAGGAGAGAGCCGACAACGCGACGCGGCTGGCGCGGACGCCGAACTTCGACCGGCTGTGGGCTGCCGGGCCGCATGCGTTCCTCAAGACCTCCGGGCTCGACGTCGGCCTTCCCGAGGGTCAGATGGGCAACTCGGAAGTCGGGCATCTCAATATCGGCGCCGGGCGGGTGGTGATGCAGGACCTGCCGAAAATCGACCTCGCGGCCCGGGACGGCACGCTCGAAAAGCTGATCGAGGCGAGCGGGATCGTCGCCAAGCTGAAGGCGAGCGGCGGCACCTGCCATATCGTCGGCCTGATGTCGCCGGGGGGCGTGCATTCGCATCAGTCGCATGCCGCGGCGGTCGCGCGGGCGATGGTGGCCCGCGGCGTGCCGGCGGTGGTGCACGCCTACACCGACGGGCGCGATACGCCCCCGCAATCGGCCGTCGAGGACATGCGCCGTCTGGCGGCGGAGTTGCCGCCGGAGGTTCCGATCGCAACCGTCGTCGGGCGCTATTTCGCGATGGACCGCGACAAGCGCTGGGACCGTGTCGAGCGTGCCTACAACCTGATGGTCGATGCAACCGGAGCGCGCTACGACCGCGCCACCGCGGCGGTCGAGGCGGCCTATGCCGAGGGCAAGTTCGACGAGTTCGTGCCGCCGGCCGCGATCGGCGACTACGCCGGCATGCGGGACGGCGATGCGGTCCTGTCGATCAACTTTCGCTCGGACCGCATGCGCGAGATCCTGGCGGCGCTGCTGCTCGCGGATTTCGACGGGTTCAAGCGACAGCGCACAGTGCGCATCGCGGCGGCCGTCGGCATGGCGTCCTACGGGGATGCGCTCGATCCCGTGTGCGGGACGCTGTTTCCGCGGGACGAACTGGTGCTCGGTCTCGGTGAGACGGTCTCCAAGGCGGGCCGGACGCAACTGCGCATGGCAGAGACCGAGAAGTATCCGCACGTGACGTTCTTTTTCTCAGGTGGGCGGGAAGAGCCTTACCCCGGAGAAGCGCGCATCCTCGTCGCCTCGCCGAAGGTTGCGACCTATGACCTGAAGCCGGAGATGTCGGCGCCGGAGCTGACGGAGAAGGCTGTCGCCGCCATTGCCTCCGGGACACACGATCTGATCGTGCTCAACTTCGCCAATCCCGACATGGTGGGGCATACCGGAAGCCTCGAAGCCGCGATCAAGGCTGTCGAGACGGTCGACGCCGGCCTCGGGCGCATCGCGGACGCCGTCGCGGCCCAGGGCGGGGCGCTGCTCGTCACCGCGGATCACGGCAATTGCGAGCTGATGCGCGATCCCGAGACCGGTGGACCGCACACGTCGCACACCACGAACGTTGTGCCCGTGATGCTCATGGGTAGGCCAGGTGCCACGCTTCGCGACGGCCGCCTCGGCGATATCGCGCCGACGCTGCTGGCGCTGATGGGCCTCGCGCAGCCGATGGAGATGACCGGTCGCTCACTGATCGACTGACGGGCGGCGGCTCAGTCCTTCATCCAGGCGTTGAGCTCGGCCGTTTTGAGGGTGCCATCGAGGTAGCCGAAGGTGCCGCTCTCGCGCACCTCGCGGGCGGCATCGACGAGGCCGGTCATGGCGGCGCGATAGAGCGACGTCGCGAGGCTGATCCGCTTGACGCCTGCCGCCTGCAACTCGGCGACGCTGAACGACTTGCCCGGCATGCCGCCCATGAAATTGAACGGTTTGCCGAGCGCCTTGCACACCTTGCGCACGGCGTCGAGGTCGGGAAGGCCCGGGGCCATCAGCACGTCGGCGCCAGCGGCCTCGTAGGCCTTCAGGCGGCCGATGGTGTCGTCGAGGTCGGGGTTGCCGCGGATGAAGTTCTCGCAGCGCGCCGTCAGCACGAACGGGAAGGGGGCGGCGCGGGCGACCGCGACGGCGGCGGCGACCCGATCAATCGCGATATCCTCGGGATAGAGGCTGCGGCCGGAGAAGTCCTCGATGGAGCCGCCGACGAGGCCGGCCGAGATGGCCCCGCAGATCGTCAACGCGCAATCGGCGGGCGTGTCGCCATAGCCGTTCTCCAGATCGGCCGACACGGGAAGGTCGGTCGCCTCGACGATGGCCCTGGCGTGGGCCAACGCCTCGTCCCGCGAGATGCGTCCATCGCGCCGGCCGAGGCTGCCGGCCGCCGCGCCGCTGGAGGAGGCGAGAGCCGGGAAGCCGAGACCAGTGAGTATCCGGGCCGTACCGGCGTCCCAAGCATTCGCGATCACGAAGCTCGGGGCTGCGGCGTGAAGGTCCGCGAAGGTGCGTGCCTTGCGGCTCTGCGCTGTGGGCATCGGTCTCTCCCAAGGTCAAGATCCAGCCGCGTCGTAGCACGTCCCGTAGCGGTCCGCCGTTGCGAACTTGCTTGTCTGGACATTACACGTGGCCTTGCTAAGCTTCGGTGCAGCCGCGTCCCGGCGGCGGAGCTGATCCAGAACCACAGTTGCGCAGCAGCGTCTCAGCCTCTCGGCAGGCGGCGCGTAAACGACATGCGCTCGAGGAGGAGACATGTACCGGCACGTTGTCGACTACATCATCGTTGGCGCCGGCTCGGCGGGTGCCGCGCTCGCCTATCGGCTCACGGAGAGCGGCAAGTATCGCGTCCTGCTGCTGGAGGCCGGAAAGGAGACGCATCCCCTGTCGCGGGTGCCGATCTCGTTCGCGCGGTTCATCAACCGACCGGGCGTGAACTGGCTCTACTCGTCAGAGGCCGAGGCCGCGACCGGCGGGCGGAAAATTCCCATTCCGCGGGGCAAGATGCTCGGCGGCTCCAGCGCCATCAACGGCATGGTGTGGGTGCGCGGCCAACCGCAGGACTTCGATACCTGGGCCCAGCTCGGCAATCGGGGCTGGAGCTACCAGGACGTGCTGCCGATCTTCAAGCGGATGGAAAGCTACCAGGGCGGAGACGCCGACTATCGTGGCCGGGAGGGTCCCTTGCGGATCTCCGATATCCACGAGAGCGGCAAGCTCTACGACAGCTTCTTCGAGGCCGCCGAGATCAACGGCATCAAACGCAACGACGACTACAACGGCCCGGATCAGGAAGGCATTGCGATGTCGCAGGCCTCGATCCGGAGGGGCCAGCGCATGAGCACGGCGCGCTGCTACCTCGATCCGATCCGGCACAAGCCGAATATCGACATCGAGACGAGCGCGCACGCCGAGAAGCTGCTCATCGAGGGCAAGCGCTGCACGGGCGTTCGCTACCGCGTGGGCGATCAGGTGCGGGAAGCCACGGCAACGCGCGAGGTGATCGTTTCGACGGGCGCGATCGGTTCGCCGCAACTCCTCGAGTTGTCGGGCATCGGCCAGCCGGAGCGGCTGAAGGGCCTCGGCATCGAGGTCAAGCACGCGCTTGCCGGTGTGGGCGAGAACCTGCGCGACCATTGGGCGCCACGCATGAAATGGCGGGTCGGGCGGCACGGCGTGACGTTCAACGAGCGCGCCCGCGGCATCAACGGTCTCGGGCAGGGGCTCCAGTATTTCCTGACGGGCAAGGGGTTCCTGTCGCTGCCGGCCTCGCCGATGCGCGCCTTCTTCAAGACGCGCGAAGGCCTTGCCAGCCCCGACGCCATGTTCATGGTGCAACCGTTCCTCGTGACGCCGGACCTGTGGCTCGACAAGCAGGCGGGGCTCACCATCATCACCCACCAGATGCGGCCCGAAAGCAAAGGCTCGATCCACGTGACGTCGAAGGACGCGTCGCAACCGCCGGCGGTGAAGTTCAATTTCCTGGCCGAGAGCATCGACCGGGACTGCGTGCTGGCGGCGATGCGGCTGGTGCGGAAAGTGGTCGAATCCGAGCCGCTCAAGTGGCTCGAAGCCGACGAGTTCGGACCCGGCAAGCAGGCGACGACGGACGACGAACTGCTCGACTACGTGACGCGGACGGCCGAGACGACCTATCATCCGGTCGGCACCTGCAAGATGGGCAATGATCCGATGGCCGTCGTCGACGACCGGCTCAGGGTGCGCGGGCTTTCGGGGCTGCGCGTCGCGGATGCCTCGATCATGCCGACGCTGACATCCGGTAACACCAACGCCCCGTCGATCATGATCGGCGAGAAGTGCGCGTCGATGGTGCTCGAGGAAGCCGAGGCGGCGGTCGCGGCGTGAGCGGCATCCGGCGGCGGCGTGCATGACGGCGCGCCGCCGCCGTCAGCGCGCGAGCGAGGGGGCGAGTTCGGTTGTGGTGAGGCGACCGGGCGGGGTGCCGGGTTGTGGCACATCGCCCAGGTCGGGCAGATACTTCTGTGCTTCGGACTTCATGCCCAGCACCTTGCGCAGCAGCATCTTGAAGCCCGACATTTCGGCCTCGAAGTCGAGAGCATGGAGATTGTCGCCGTCGATGATCCGGGGGATCAGGAGACGGTGCGTCTCTGGCATCGCGAGCCCGTCCGCTACGGTCGTGGCGCTTTCGATGCCGTGCTGAAGCAGGGCCTCGACGGCCGACCGGCTCGAGCGTCCCGACGGGAAACAGAAATGGACAAAGTGCTGGCGCGGCACTCCCAGGATCTCGACCAGGGCATCGGCGTTCCGGTCGAGTTCGCCCGTCACGGCGTTCGGACTGAGATCGTGCAGCGAATGCGTGTGGGTGTGGAGTTGCACGTCGACAATCCCGCGGTCGAACAGGTCCTTCAACTCGTCAGGCGTCATGTACGCGAAATTGCGGGACTTGATGATGCTCTCGATATCGTAGCCGAGGGCTTCCGCCACGACCTTGGCGGCCGACAGGCGAGCCTCCATTGGTGAAGCCGTGTCGCAAGCGGTCTTCATGGCCGCCTCGATCGGAGGGGCCAGCTTTGGATATCCGCTCAGCTGGTGGAGATAGGAGGCGAGGACGTTCGGTAGCACGTTGCCGGTGACCACCGGTTCCGAATGACAATAAAGCGTTGCCGGAATCCGATGTTCCTGTAATGCGGGAGCCATCGCAGTCAGCGTGCTGTACCAGCCATCGTCGATGGTGACGACGACGGGGGTCCCACGAACGGGCTTGTTTCCCTTCATCATCTCGACCGCATCGCCGAGTGACACGGGCTCGTAGCCGAGCTGGCGGAGTTGCCCCATGCGGGCGGCGAACGTCTCCGGTCGGATGAACATGGCATCGCCGCGGAACGGCACGTCGGAGATCCAGGCTCCGTGGTAGCAAAGAACGCGCACGGACTTGCGTGTCAGTCGGCGGCTCAACGCAAAGGCACCGCAAAGCTTCGCGACGCGCAAGAAAATGGCCCGGGCTCTCGTCGCGACCATGGAACAGGCCCCCTCGTACGCGTCATCGCCTCTTCCCGAGAGGCTCCGACCAACAAACCATCGGCCCGGTCTGGCGCAAAACAATCCGCGCGCTTGGAGCGCTCGGCCGATACATCACGAATTTGTGTCAGTGCGATAGATCATCGCATTGCACGGGTCAACCGGTCGGTTTGATCGTTTTGTCGGAGCCAAGCTTCATCGATCGCTTCGAAGAACCGGTTCGCCGGTGAGAAAAGTGTTCCGTGACCAGATGTTGGCCGCGCCTGGGGAGTTGTCCCAGTAGGCGATCACGCCGAAATTGCCGCCCTTCGGAAAGAGATCGCGGCCGAAGATGTTGCCTTCGATGCGAACGGTGTGGGGCGGGCGCCCACCACCGGCCACAACCTGGGCGCCGCCGTAGACCGTCCAGCCGCCGCCCGAGAGATAGGTGTCCGTGACGGTGATGCGCGACCCGGCAAGATTGAGGCAGCTGGTCTGGGGATGGCGGTTGACGATGCGACTCAGTGCGATCTCGACGTCGCTCGCCTGGCCCAGAAGCTGTATGCCGTCGTTGTGGTCGCCGGGTGCAGCCGTAAGGTCGTCGATCAGGGTTTCGAGCACCCGGACGTGCGGGGCGTGGATCTGTATGCCGTCGCCGGCGCGGTGGAGGTGGCTTCGGTAGACGGTCACGGAAGAGCTTCGGAGATAGAGCCCGCGCTGGAGGTGGCCTGCCGTCGCGGCGGATGTGCCCGACCACAGGAACAGGATCGGTCCGGCTTCCGGGCGGGTGTGGAGCGCCCAGGGCGCTGCCTTCGTCGGCGAGATCGAGACCCTGCGGAAAACCACGGGGTGGCGTGCATAGACGTCGACCGGCCCCGTAAAGGTGACATTCTCGATCAACAGGTGAGGGGCCGACACGGGATGGCCGTCGTAGGTGCGAGCGCTTTCTATCCGTTTCGCGAACGGGTAATTGCGACCGTCCCGGATCTCGGTGCCGGCGGCGGTGACCGGCGTCCAGGCGCCGTGCGCGGTTGGCCCCACGAGCGAGCGATCGAGGGCGATGCCGTGCCGCACGGCGATCGGCGGCGCACCCTCACCGGACCGGGCGGGGGCCGCGATCGCGAGGGCCAGCAGTCCGGCGAGCGAAACCGATAGATATCGCAGCGTCATGCGGCGGTCGTCCGTTCATATATGGCGCGCACGAGAACGTCCGGGACGGTGCGCCGCCCGCTTCCACGGTGCGACGGTCGCGATTAATAACGGGTTGAGGAATCACGCCGGGCGACGGTCGCCGTGGCAACAGGGGTAAGATTTCATGAGCGACGGCGTCGGAACCAAGGGCCGGGACTGGCTGATGGATCGCGTGGTCTTCCGGCAATGGTGCCGGGTGCCGGTCCGGTACAACGACCTCGACCCGCTCGGCCATGTCAACAACACGGCGACGGCGATCTTCTTCGAGGAGGCGCGATGCCAGCTGATCACGCCGAAGCTTAAGGCACATGGGGCGCACGTCGACATGGTGCTGGCGGCGACCTCGATCGATTACCGGCGGGAGCTGCACTACCCCGGAGAGGTCGAGATCGGAACGGTCCTGACCCGGCTCGGCAGCAAATCGTTCAGCCTCGCGCACGGCATCTTTCAGGACGGGATCTGTGCCGGCACGGGCGAGGTTGTGCTCGTGGTGTTCGACCTCGAGCGGCGCACGGCGCTGGCGCCGCCCGATGATGTTCGGGCGTTTCTCGAAACGCTCAAGGCGGCATGACGCGGGGCTGCATGCCGGTCACGGCGATGCCGTTCGCGATCGCCGTCGGGGGAGGGCTCAGGCGCGCGCGCCGTTGAAGCCCGGCGGCAGCGGGATCTCCGGGCGTTCGATGCCCGCTGTCGGGTCGTCCATGCGACGGGACTTGCCCTCGAAGAAGGCGCCCTGCTCGATCGCAAGCTGGCTGTGGAAGATGTCGCCCTCGACCTTGCTCGACGACTGAAGCACGACGCGCTTGCCGCGGATCGAGCCGAGGACGGTGCCGCGGATGATCACCTCGTCGGCGACGATGCCGCCCGTGATGCGGGCGCTTTCGCCGATGATGATGTTGGCTGCGTGAAGGTCGCCCTGGACGTCGCCGTCGATCTGGATTTCGCCTTTCGAGACCAGATTGCCGATGATCGTCAGGTCGGAGCCGATGCGAGATTCGCCGCCTTTGCCGCCAATCGGCCGGGACATCGTCGGGGACGGTGAAGGCATGGGGCCGCTCGGCGGCAAGGGTGGTGCCGTCCGAGGCATGTCGAACGCGGTCGGCTCCTTGTCAGGCTTCTTCGTGAACATCCCACGTACTCCCCTCGCACGACCGGCACGCCCATCCCCCGGTGGCCGGACTCCTACTGGAACAACGCATTGGCTCGACGCCGATGGCGGATTGTCGGATCAAGGATCGAGCCGAACCAGCCGTCGTGCGCGGGTGCCGAGCGATCCTGTCGTCTAGCATGGAACGCCCGGCAGGTCACCGGCAGTTGTGCAATTCCGTGGTGTTCGCGCGTGCGGGTGGCCAAGTTGCGACTATCCGACAGCGACGAGCGGCTTGTAGAAGCCGGGGCTCAATCCGGCCTCCGAGCGCGCGCGGTCATTGAACGGCGGCTTCAGCGGGCCGCGGAAATGGCGACGGACGAGATCATGGAAGAGCGGCTCGGGGGACAGTCCGGCGCGCTCGGCGAGATAGCGGAACCAACGGGCTCCGCAGGCGACGTGCCTCTTCTCGTCGGTGTAGATGACGTCGAGCACGGCGGCCGATGCCGTATCGCCAGCGGCTTCGAGGCTGCGGAGCATCGCCGGCGTGACATCGAGGCCGCGCGCCTCCAGCACCAGCGGCACGATGGCGATCCGGGCGATCAGGGAGTGGCCTGTCGCCTGAGCCGCCTGCCAGAGACCATCGTGGGCGGGCAAGTCGCCGTAAGCGGCACCCAGTTCCTGGAGTCGGCGGCTCACGAGCGCGAAGTGGTCCGCTTCCTCGCGACCGACGCGAACCCAGTCGTCGAAGAAGCGGCGCGGCACTGCTTCGTGCGCGAAGCGACCGACGAGATCCCACGTCATGTCGACGGCATTGAGTTCGATGTGCGCGAGAGAATGCAGAAGCGCGATGCGGCCGCGCTCGCCTGCACTCGATCGCCGGGGCATGTCACGGGGCGGGCGCAGCTCCGGCCGCTCGGGACGGCCGGGGCGTTCCGGCATGGGTGCTGGTGTACTCAGCGCGCCGAGGGACAATGTGCCGGCGTGCCAGGCATCTGCCGCGATCCGAGCAATGGCGACCTTGTCGGCGAGGTCGGGCGTGGCGACGATCGCGCGTGCCGCCTCGACGAGGGAGGCTGGCTTCGGCGGCGTGGCCCGGTCAGCGTCGGTTGGTGGGGCGGGGCCGCCGAGGGCCGTCATTTCGCCAGCGCCTGCGCCGCCTCGAGCACCTCTTCGGCGTGGCCAGGAACCTTCACCTTGCGCCACGCCCTGGCGATGGTGCCCTTGCCGTCGATGAGGAATGTCGAGCGGTCGACGCCCATGTACTTCTTGCCGTACATCGACTTCTCCACCCAGACGCCGAACGCCTCGATGGCTTTCTTCTCTTCGTCCGCGACGAGGTCGATGCCGAGATCGTACTTGGAGCGGAACTTGGCATGGCTCGCGACGCTGTCGGGCGAGATGCCGATGACGCGGACACCGGCCTTGTCGAACTCCGGTGCGAGCGCCGTGAATGCCTGGGCTTCCTTGGTGCAGCCCGACGTGTCGTCCTTCGGGTAGAAGTAGACCACGACCGGCTGCCCCTTCAACTTCGACAGCTTGATCCTGGCGCCGCCGTCGGTCGGCAAATCGAAATCCGGAGCCTTTTGTCCTTCCAGTGCCATGCGTGCCTTCCTTTCGTCTCTTTTCGGACTGACATGCGCACACGTGAGGTAGGCGCGGCAAGTCGCGTTTGCCAGATGGGCGACGACGTGCGCGGCTCCGGAACGGTGCGGCGCATGCGGCAGGGGGAGGCCGCGTCGGCCAACTCGCGACGGACGGGATCGGGGAGGCAGCGTGGCTTCGCGTGGCGAGGACGACCGATGGCGCGGGCACGATCGCGGGCCGCCGACGGCGCCTGCCGGTCGCAGCGCTCCTGTCGATCCGCGCACGACGCCGCTCACCCAGCCACGCACACGCACGCACCGGCCGGAGACCCAGACTGCAGGGGCGCGGCCCCGAACCGTGCAGCATCAGCATGCCCGCGGCGGACTGCTGCGCGCCGCGGCGCGTGGACTCGGGATCGTGCTGCTGACCGTTCTGCCGCTTGCGGCCCTCGGGCTCGGGCTCGTCTACGTGAAGCTTCAGTACGGATCCATTCCCCTTCATTTCATGGTCGAGCCGATCCGGAATGCGCTGCGTGCGGAGCTCGACGGGATCGAGATCGGCATCGGTGACGCGGCGCTGTTCCGCAACGCAGCGGGCGGCATCGAACTCCGGCTGCTCAACGTGTCGCTCGCCTCGTCGAAGGGCGATACCGCGGTACGGACCGACGAGGCCCTCGTCGGGCTCGACGCGGCAGCGCTGCTCACGGGGCGCGTCGCCGCGTCACGGATCGTACTGGTGGCGCCGCGGCTGGCCCTGTCGCGGGAGCCGGGCGGCAATCTCGCGCTCAGGCATGCGCTGATCCCGCCGGGACAGCTGCCGACCGGGAGGCCCGACGATGGGCTGCATCCGGCGGGCCCCGTCACCGTGGCCGAGGGAAACGCGGCCGGCCCCGGTGCGCCGGTCGCCGCGCGTGTCAATCCCGGGCAATGGCTCGGAGATCTCGTCAAGCGTGCGCGCCGCGGTGGCGATGCGACCTCGCACCTGAAGGCGTTCGGCGTTCGTGATGCCGTGCTCGAGATCGAGGACGGCCGCCAGAGCTCGATCTGGACCGTGCCGGAATTCGAGATCGAGATCGATCACCACAAGAACCGTAGCGTCGTCAGGGGGCAGGGGCGGGTGGCGCCCGGCGGCGAGACATTCTCGCTCGGTTTCTTGCTCGAGGAAGCCGAGAAGGCGCAGACGCTGAAGCTCAAGACGACCTTCAACGGGCTGCGGCCGAGGGCGTTGGCCCGCGCCATCCCTCAGTTCGCCGGGCTCGCGGGCGTCGACCTCGCCCTCGAAGGAAGCGGGGATATCGGTTTGACCAGCGACGGCGACGTCATCGACGCGGCACTCAATGTGGTGTTCGAGGGCGGTCGCCTGGCGTTCGGCGGCGAAACTGCTCTCGGCATGGAAGGCGGCACGCTCGTGGCGCGCTACGACCGATCGGACAGGCGCATCGTCGTCGCGCCGAGCACGTTTCGCCTGGAGGGCGCCTGGGTTACGGTCGAGGCCGTCGCGGCGCCCGTCTTTGCCGATGGTCAGGCGGAGCCTGTGGGCTGGAAGTTCCAGGTCGCTGGGCGGGATGGCGCGGTCGCAGGGGTGGGTGGCGCGCCGGGCGTTCCGATCGAGCAGCTGGAAGTGCAGGGGTGGATCTCCCCCGTCACCGGCTCGACCGAGCTGCAGCGGATCGTGTTCAAGGCTGGTGGCGCCAGCGTCGAGGCCACAGGGTCACACAGCGGCAGCGGGACGGGGACGACCGCCCTGGAGGGGCGGATCGGCCCGTTCGACGTCGCGGGGCTCGGGCGCATCTGGCCGACGGGGCTCGTTCCGCGGCTGCGCGCGGAGGTCGTCGATCGCCTGGTCGGCGGACGGATCGCCGGCGGGCAGTTCCGCTTGGCCTCGGGAGACCCGCGAGGGCTGGATGGAAGCGGACGGCTGACGCTCTCGCTCACGGCCGAGGACATTGCGCTCGCGACCTTCGCCGGGGCGCCGCACCTCACTGTGCCGAGGGCCTTGATCACGGTCGCCGGGCCGCGGCTCGAACTCAGCGTCCCTGACGGGCAGATCGCCTTCGCTGGCAATCGGCGGCTCGCCCTCAAGGGCGGACAGCTGGTTGTCACTGGCCTCGACCAGCCGGTGCCGGAACTCGAAGTCGAAGGCCGGATGCAAGGGGCGCTGTCGGCGGTGATGGAGCTGGCGAGCCACGACGCCGTCGGCCTCATCAGGCCGGATCAGGTGCCGCCCGGCACCGAGGGCAGGATCGATGCGCAGTGGCGGGCCGTGATGCCGGCCACCGGGCGGCCGACGCTGTCGGACGTCCGGCTCGATGCCAAGGCACGTGTGAGCGACGGGCGCATACCGAACGTGCTCGGAACCCACGATGTCACGGGCGCCAATTTCACACTCGGCGTGTCGGAGCGGACAATCGACGTGAAAGGCGAGATGCTGCTTGCCGGTGTCGTCGCGAAGGCCACGGGGCAGTGGATCCTCTCCGAGGGGGGAGAGCGACAGGCGCCCCTCACGATCTCGGCGCGTCTCGACGGGGCGGATCGGCGGCAGCTCGGCCTCGACATCGAGGAATTCGTCGATGGTGAGGTGCCCCTGGAGGTCCAGTTCACCCCAGGGGTCGGCGAGCATAGCAAGGTGAGCGTCTCGGCGAACCTGACGGGCGCGGCATTGATGCTCGATGGACTCGCCTGGCGAAAGGATCCGGGGCGGCCGGCGCGGCTCACCTTCGACGTCGTTCGCATCAAGGGCAGTCGCTCGCTCGAACTGCAAGGGTTCCGCATCGCGGGCGAGAGCATCACGGTCAACGGGACGATCGTGATCGGACCGGACGGGAAGGCCGAATCCTACAAGTTCCCGGGGTTCTCGCTGAATGTCGTGAGCAACCTCGAAATCGAGGGCATGCGGCGAGCCGGCCGGGGATGGGAGATCAAGGCCCGCGGCAAGACCTTCGACGGCGCGGAGCTGCTGAAATCTCTCTATACGGTCGATCAGACGGCGCAAGTCCGGCGCGGCAAGCCCGATGGCACCATCGAGATCGATGCGATGATCGATACGGTGCTCGGCACCAACGACGCGACGTTCAAGTCGGTGCATCTCAAGCTCCGGAAGTCCGGCGATTCGATCCTGGGACTGGAACTCGACGGACAGCTCGATTCGGGCCAGCCGATCACGGCTCGGATGACGTCGGGTGGTGGGCAGAACCGTATCGTCCACGTGACGACGCCCGACGCCGGGCGGGCGCTCAGGGCCATCGGTATCTACAGCAACATGCTCGGCGGGGCGGGCGAACTCTGGGTCTACCTGGATGGCCGAGGTACGGCCGAGCGCGCGGGGCGGATACAGGTGTCGCGCTTCCGCATTCTGGGCGATCCGATCGTCAGCGAACTCGTTCAGGGCGCCGACGAGAGCCGTCCGGCGATCGCGACGGGGACCCCGCGTGCGCAGCGGAGGGTCGTGCGCGAGGAGATCCAGTTCGAGACGCTGCGCGGCAGTTTTGCGACGGGCAACGGTCAGGTGGCGATCGAAAGCCTCAATGCAGCGGGACCGCTGATCGGGGCCAGCGTGCGCGGCAAGATGGATTTCCGCGTCGGGCGGTTGTCGCTCGGGGGGACCTACGTACCGCTTTCGGGCCTGAACCGGGCACTCGCGGGCATTCCGCTCGTCGGCGAGATCCTGACGGGTCCGCGCGGCGACGGCATCTTCGGCATCACGTTCGCAGTCGACGGCCCCATGACGCGACCCAACGTCATCGTCAATCCGCTGTCGATCGTGGCGCCCGGCGTGCTCAGAGAGATCTTCCAGATGGTCCCGGACAATCCCCAGGTGACACCGGCGCGGGAAGGTCCGCGGCCGACGGGCGGCGGGGCACGGGTCCGGTCGAGCGAACCCGAGGCGGCGCGGCGCCCGGAGAGCGGCGGGGCGGCCGCCAAATCGCGAACGCTCGATGGTTGGTCGTCGCAGACGGCGCCGTCCAAGGGCGGGCGGAACTGAGGCCCGATCAGACCTCGACCACCACGTAGTCGTCTTCGATCTCGACCTTGAAGGTTTCTGCCACGTAGGGTCCTTCGACGAGCGTCGCACCGGGCTCGACCTTGACGTCGAACTTCATGAGCCGAAGCCGGCGGGGGTCACACCAGGAGCGGCCCGTCTTGATGTCGAATTCCCACTGGTGCCACGGGCATCGGATGATCTCGCCCTGGCGCGTGTGGCGGTACTCGCCGGGCTCGGACGATTCGACCAGCCCCGTGACGATGCCCTTCGCCAGACTGCCGCCCTTGTGCGGGCAGGTCTCGGACAGCGCGTAGTACTCGCCCTTGACGTTGAACACGATCACGCCGCGGCCTTCGAGCGTCATGCACTTCCGGCCGCCTGCCTCGATCTCACCCACGCGCGCCACGACGTGCCGTGCCATTCGGCGTCTCCCTGCCGCTTCGATCCGGCGGCAAGGCTGGCGCGATGCGGCGCGCTTGTCCAGACCGGGATCACTCGCGGTTGAAGATGGCGGACGCCAGGCCCCCGACGGCCTTGAAGATGCAATAAAGCGTCAGTTCGACCGCCGCCGTCAGCAGCAGCAGGAAGAGCGAGCGCTGGCCGAGGTCGTCGGTGATGGCGCCGCGGATCTTGAATTTGACGTCGTCGGGAAGCTGCGTTTCGACCAGCGCGTAGAGCGCGTTCGTGAGCGGCAGCAGCTTCGAGTAGAACCAGCCGAGCCACTCCAGCCGGAAGGCGTGCAGGTAGGCGTAGATGATCCAGACCAGCACGATCGTCAGCGCCAGAAGCAGCACCTTGCCGAGCACCTGGAGAGCGAACGACGGTTTGCGGACGTCGCGACGAGCCTCGGCCATCGTACCCTCCCCTTCGACCCGCGCGCAGGTGCTGCCGGATGCCGCGTGTCCGATGCCATCGAACTGTGACGCAGAGACGGCACGGCTTCGTCTTATTCCGATTACAATGAGCGCTCGTAGACGATGAGCGTGCGTGACGGTCCGTCGATGCGACCGAGTTCGGCGAAGCCGCAGCGCGCCATCAGCCCGTGTGCGCTCTCGTTCGGGGCATCGACGGCGCCGATGATGGCGAACGTGACACCGTCTGCGAGGCCTTCCGCGACGACGGCCTCGACGGCCTCGGCGGCGAACCCGCGTCCCCGGTGGCTCGGGGCCAAGGCAACGACCAGTTCGAGGCTGCGCCACCCGATGGCTCGGAGCGCCAGCGTGGGCGTCGCAGGAGGCCGAAGGCCGATCAGGCCTGCGGTGGGTGAATCCGCTGTTCCGATCCGCCAGTAGCGCGCGACGGACGACGGGGTGAGGCTGTCCGCGATCCAGCCGGTCACGGTCGCCGTGGAGAGATGCTCGCCGTCACCGAGGTGGCGGCGGACCTCGGGCAGCCGGAGAAGAACGCAGATCGCATCGACGTCGCCAGCGGCCACGGGGAGCAGGCGCAGTCGCCGCGTCTCGATTGCGTCGGCCAAGTCCCGTCCCCGTCGTGGCGCCGGCGCTCCACTACCGCTCGAACTTCTTGAACTTGATGCGGTGGGGCTCGACTGCGGCGTCGCCGAGGCGGCGCTTCTTGTCGGCCTCGTAGTCCTCGAAGTTGCCCTCGAACCACTCGACGTGGCTGTCGCCCTCGAAGGCGAGAATATGGGTCGCGAGGCGGTCGAGGAAGAAGCGGTCATGCGAGATGACCACGGCGCAGCCGGGGAAGTCCTCGAGGGCCGCTTCAAGAGAAGACAGCGTCTCGGTGTCGAGGTCGTTGGTCGGCTCGTCGAGGAGGAGCACGTTGCCGCCCTCCTTCAGCATCTTGGCGAGGTGGACGCGGTTTCGCTCGCCGCCCGAGAGCAGGCCGACCTTCTTCTGCTGGTCCGGTCCCTTGAAGTTGAACCAGCCGCAGTAGGCACGGGAGTTGATCTCGCGCTTGTCGGAGAGCTTCATCATGTCGAGGCCGCCGGAGATTTCCTCCCAGACGGACTTCTTGTCATCGAGATGGCTGCGGCTCTGGTCGACGTAGGAGAGCTTCACGGAGTTGCCGAACTTGATCTCACCCTTGTCGGGTTTCTCCTGGCCGGTGAGCATGCGGAAGAGCGTCGTCTTGCCGGCGCCGTTCGGGCCGATGATGCCGACGATGCCGCCCGGCGGCAGCTTGAACGAGAGATTGTCGATCAGCAGGCGGTCGCCGAAGCCCTTTGACAAGCCGTCGACCTCGATCACCTGCTCGCCGAGGCGGGGCCCGCGGGCGATCTGGATCTGGGCCTTGCCGACTTCGTCGCGGCCGGCCTCCTCCTGCAGCTTCTCGAAGGCCGTGATGCGCGCCTTGCTCTTGGCCTGGCGGGCCTTTGGCGACGAGCGGATCCACTCGAGCTCGCGCTTGAGGGTCTTGGCCTTCGATTCCTCGGTACCCTTCTCCGTCTCCTCGCGCTTCGCCTTCTGCTCCAGCCACGACGAGTAGTTGCCCTTCCACGGCACGCCCGAGCCACGGTCGAGTTCGAGGGTCCATTCGGTGATGGTGTCGAGGAAGTAGCGGTCGTGGGTCACGAGGATGACGCAGCCGGCATACTCCTTGAGGAAGTTCTGCAGCCACGCGACCGATTCGGCGTCGAGGTGGTTCGTGGGCTCGTCGAGGAGCAGTATGTCCGGCTTTGACAGCAGCAGCCGACAGAGCGCCACGCGCCGCTTCTCGCCACCGGAGAGCTTGGTCACGTCGGCATCGGCGGGCGGGCAGCGGAGTGCGTCGAGTGCCACCTCGACCTGAGCGTCGAGGTCCCAGAGGTTCTCGGCGTCGATCTCGTCCTGGAGGCGCGCCATCTCGTCGGCGGTCTCGTCGGAGTAGTTGGCAGCAATCTCGTTGTACCGGTCGAGCTTGGCCTTCTTCTCCGCCACGCCTTCCATGGCGTTGCCGAGGACGTCCTTCTCGGGGTCGAGTTCGGGCTCCTGCGGCAGGTAGCCGACCTTGATGCCGTCGGCCGGGCGCGCCTCGCCGAGGAAGTCGTCGGTGGTGCCGGCCATGATCTTCAGGAGCGTCGACTTGCCGGAGCCGTTCAGACCGACGACCCCGATCTTGGCGCCGGGGTAGAACGACAGGTTGATGTCCTTCAGCACCTGCTTGCCGCCCGGATAGGCCTTGGACAACTTGTGCATGTGATAGACGAATTGCGGATTGGCCACGGAGGGCTCCTTTCGTTTGCGCCTTCGGTTGCCCACTTGCGCAACCGGCGCGTGATGGTGGTCCCTTCGGCTTGCCCACTTGTGCAAACCGGCCGGGTTGGTCGGCCTTCAGCTGCCCGGGTCCCGGCGGAGCCGGGCTCCGCCCTGACGCAACCGGGCGAGGCCGGGATGTTTCTGGGATTGCCCGCTATGTAGCGGATCGGGGGGGCAGGCTCAAGGCGGCTGCTCGCGTGCCGTCAGTCGACATATCTGCTATGGTTTGGGCAATCTTGACTTGCAAGCGGGATCGGGAGCCCGGAATGGCCAGCGCTGCCGTCAAACTGATGACTGCCGACGAGTTCATCCACTGGCAGCAGGAGAAGGACGTCCGCTACGAGTTGGTGGACGGCATTCCCATCGAGATGATGACTGGGGCTATTGACGTGCACGATCGGATCGTCGTGAACGTCCTGATGCTGCTGGGTACGGCGCTGCGCGGCACCCCTTGCCGGCCCACTACGGCCGACATTGCGCTCAGGACCAAGGAGCGCGGTGTCCGCAGGCCTGACGTGACGGTCAACTGCGCCGCGATCAAGGGCGACGTCTACGAGGCGCTGGAGCCGCGTATGGTCGTGGAGGTCCTGTCGAAGTCGAATGTCGGCGTCGCCTGGGAGCGCAAGTTGCTCGAATATCAGCAGCTTGGTCTCGACTACATCCTGCTGATCGATTCGCGCTGCGTCGCGGCCACGCTGCTGACGCGCAGCCCGCAGGGCACTTGGATCAGCTCGGATTTCGACCGTCTCAGCGATGCGATCGAGCTCGATCGGCTCGGTGCCCAGCTTAGTATGGTCGACGTCTACGGGGCGACGGAGCTGTCGGAAGGAGCGCCGGGCGCTGCCACAGGCTGACCGGTCCACGATGACGTATTCCGCCGACACGCCGACAGAGGAACTCTTTCGCATCGTCTCTGGCGATGTGGGTCTCTGGCGATGTGGACGCGGAGCAGATGCGTGATGCGATCTCGGAGTTGTTTCGTCGGGGCGGCGACCAAGTCTACCGAGGGGCGCTGCAATTGGCTCAAGACGCGAGACCACGCGCAAGGACTGCGGGTGCCAATATCCTCGCGCAGATCGGATACTCTGACCCGGCGCGGTACGAGCCGGATCGGACTGAAACACTGATTGCTTTGCTCGGCGATAGAGAAGCGGATGTCGTCGCTGCGGCTGCCGCAGCAATCGGACACATCCCCGACGGCGATCGAGCGATCTCGCCGTTGCTTTCCCATGTATCGAATCGAGATCCGCAGGTGCGGCAGGGGGTCGCCTTTGGATTGGCGAGGATCGACGATCGGCGGGCAAGCGATGCGCTCATCGAGCTTTCGCGCGATGCGGACCGGGAGGTTCGCAACTGGGCGACGTTCGGACTGGGCTCCATCAGCACGGCGGACTATCCAGCGGTGCGGGCAGCGCTCGCCGAGCGGCTCAATGACGAGGATGCGGAGATTTCCATGGAGGCTGTGGCTGGCCTTGCTGAACGAAAAGATGCACGAGCGCTCACGGTTCTTCGAGCGCTGCTGGCGGGAGATGTCGGCGAGGTAACGGCGGGGCATCTCGACGCCTGCGCGAGCCTCGGCGACCCTTCCCTGTTGCCCGGGCTCTTGAACCTCCAGGAATGCATGGCGCCGAACAACGACGCTTACTGGATCAGATGCCTCGACGAAGCGATTGCTGCCTGCAAAGGCTAGACATGGACTTCGCACGAGTTGCTTGCATCGTCTGGTGGCGAAGCTGCTACTGTCGGCTCATCGCCAGCTTTGGGCGCCACGTGACTGGCCGGCAACGTCTGGACGCCCAAAGTGCCGGCAACGGAATTTGAGGCCAGCATGTCCGTACCCCATTTCATCTACTTCGCCGATCCGATGTGCTCGTGGTGCTACGGCTTCGGGCCGGTCATGCAGCAGATCGCCGGGCATTTCGAAGGGCGCCTGCCGGTCCGGCTCGTGATGGGCGGGCTTCGCGCCGGCAACCGCGAGCCGATGCGCGACAAGGATCGCGACTATATCCGGGGCGCCTGGAAGGCCGTTCACGAGGCCTCGGGGCTTCCATTCGACGAGGCGTTCTTCGATCGGGAGACGTTCACCTACGACACGGAGCCGGCGTGCCGGGCCGTCGTCACGATGCGGCGGCTCGCGCCGGAGAAGGCGCTGGCGTTCAAGTCGCGCGTCTCGGCCGCATTCTATGCCGAGAACCGCGATGTGACGGACGACGACGTGCTGGCCGATATCGGAGCCGAGGCGGGGCTCGATCGGGCGGCGTTCCGGGCGGAACTCGTCAGCGAGGATTGCCGCAACGAGACGTTCGGCGATTTCCTGATGGCCAAGCAATCCGGTGTCGAGGGGTTCCCGTTGCTGGCCGCCGGGACACAGGAGAGTGGTTATGCGCTGGTGACGCAGGGGTTCCGGCCCATCGATGGGCTGATCGAGGCGGTCGAGGATTGGCTCGCGAAGGGTGCGCCGGTCACGGGAGCCTCGGCCTGACGTCCGTCATCCGAAGGCGTGTACAAACCGTAAGGACAAGGCCGGCCAGTGTTCGACAGCGCTCCGGATCAGCGCTAGCGTCCGGCGACCGCCGGAGCCCCTCACCATGCCGTTGATCGCCCCATGACTGACGAGCCGTCCCTCGAGAGCCGATACCGGGTCGCGGTCGAAGCCGCGGACATCGGGATCTGGACGTGGTCACGCGCCAGCGGCCGCATCGCGTGGGATGCGACGGCGCGACGGATCATGGGGCTCGGGGAGGACGCGAGGTACGACCTCCTCGATCTCGAGGCGCTGGTGGTCGCAGAAGACCGGACCATCGTGCGCGATGCGCTCTCGGGAGCCATGGCCACCGGCAGCGACGGCACGATCGATTTCCAGGCCCGGATCGACCGCATGGGGGCGCCGCACTGGGTCGCCGTCTACGGGCATCTCGAAGCCGTCGGCGGCGCCGTCGAGCGGGTTTGCGGTGCCGTGCGCGACGTCAGCGAGAGCCGGCTTGCCGAGATCGAGACCGATCGCAGCGAGGCGCGGCTCGCGGCCATCGTGTCGATCGCCGCCGATGCCATCATCTCGGTCGACGGGGCGCATCGGATCAGGCTTTTCAACGGCGGGGCCGAGGCGATCTTCGGCTACGGGGCAGACGAAATCGTCGGGCAGCCGCTCGGGACATTGCTCCCCGAGCGTCTCCGCACTGGGCACGACGCCCACATGAAGATGTTCGGTGCGACCGGCAACGTGGGGCGGGCCATGGGGGAGCGCAGCGAGATCTTTGCATTGCGCAAGAGCGGCGAGGAGTTCGCGGCCGAAGCGTCGATCTCGCACATCACGATCGACGGAGAGAGCATCTTCACGGTGGTGCTTCGCGACGTTTCGGAGCGCAAGCGCGTGCTCGACATGCTGGCGCTGAGCCGGGACGAACTCGAGCGGCGTGTCGCCGAGCGCACGGCCGAGCTGAAGGCGGAGATGGAGCGGCGGGAGGAGACGCAGGCGCAACTCGTCCGGACGCAGCGCATGGAAGCCTTCGGCCAGTTGACCGGAGGGATCGCGCACGACTTCAACAATCTGCTGACCGTGATCACCGGGAACCTCGAGTTGCTCGAGATGCGGCTCGAGGACGAGCGCTCGAGAGGCCTCCTGAAGCGCGCGAGCGAGGCCGCGGAGATGGGCGCGCGGCTGACGTCCCGGCTGCTCACGTTCTCGCGGCGGCGGCAGTTCTCACCGGCGCCGCTCAATCTCAATGAGCAGGTCATGGGCATGGTCGATCTCCTGCGCCGTACGCTCGGCGAGGACATCGATCTCAATGCGCGTCTGGCGCCGAAGCTCTGGACCGTCCGGGCCGATCCGAGCGAGATCGAGAACGCCGTGCTCAATCTCGCGATCAATGCGCGGGACGCCATGCCGCGTGGCGGACGGCTGGTGCTCGAGACGGCGAACGTCGTGGTCGAGGGCGGCGAGGTCGGCGCCATCGAGCGGCTGGAGGCGGGGTGCTATGTCAGGCTGTCGGTGTCCGATACCGGAACCGGCATGACGCCCGAGATCGTCGGCCACGCCTTCGAGCCGTTCTTCACCACCAAGCAGCCCGGAAAGGGGACGGGCCTCGGGCTCAGCACCATCTACGGGTTCGCCGAGCAGAGCGGCGGGACGGCGACGATCTACAGCGAGGTGGGCATCGGGACGACGGTGAACCTCTACCTGCCGCAGGTCGACGACGAGGTCACGGCCGAGGTGCGCGACCTCAATGCAGAGCTGCCCATGGGGCGTGGCGAGACCGTCCTGCTGGTCGAGGACAATCCCGACGTGCGCGACGTGACGCAGAAGCGGCTTGCGGCGCTGGGCTACGTGGTGGTCGAGGCCGTCAACGGGCCGGACGCGCTGGGCCGGATGGCAGAACTCGGGCACGTCGATCTCGTCTTCAGTGACGTGATCATGAGCGGGGGGCTGTCGGGCTTCGACGTGGCGCGGGAAATCCGCACGCGCTGGCCGGCGACGCGGCTGTTGCTGGCGTCCGGCTATCCCGACGACATGCTGAGGCTGCAGGAGATACAGATCCCGGAGCTTCGGATCCTGCGCAAGCCCTATAGCCGCGCCGAGCTGGCGCGCGTCATGCGGGAGGTTCTGGGCGGCTGATGCCGGAGGCTCGCGGCCGGGGAAACAGGCCGCGAGCCAGCGCCACCGCTCAGAGCATCTGGCCGCCGTCGACCATCAGCGTCTGGCCCGTCACCCAGCCCGCGAGATCGCTCGCGAGGAACGCCGCCACGTTCGCGATCTCTTCGGGCTTGCCCATGCGGCCCCAGGGGATCGACTTCAGGGTGCCGTTGTAGAGCGTCGGGTTCTCGGTCTTGCGCTGCTCCCAGATGCCGCCGGGGAACTCGATCGAGCCGGGGGCGATGGCGTTGACGCGGATGCGCTTCGGGGCAAGCGCGAGGGCCTGACTCGCCGTGTAGTTGTTGATGGCGGCCTTGACGGCGGCGTAGGGCGCGCTCCGCACCGACGCCCCGAAACCCGAGATGGACGAGATGTTGATGATGACGCCACCGCCGGCCGTCTCCATGAACGGGATCGCGGCGTGGGACGCCCGGACCGTCGCCATGACGTCGATGTTGAGGCCCGCCGCCCAGCCTGCCTCGTCGTCGGCGTGGCCGAAGCCGGAGGCGTTGTTGACGAGAACGTCGATGCCGCCGAGCGCGGCGCCGGCAGCGGCCACGTAGCCCTTTACGGCCGGGCCATCGGAGAGGTCGCAGGGTGCGGAGTGGACCTTGCCGCCATGCTTCGCAAGGGAGGCTGCTGCCGCGTCGAGACCCGCCTTGCCCCGGGCGCAAATGGAGACAGCTGCCCCGTTGGCGGCGAAGGTCTCGGCAATCGCCCTGCCGATACCCCGGCTGCCGCCGCAGACGACGACGCGCTTGCCCTTGAAGTCGAAGTTCATGACTGGTTCCTCTCTGACAGATTGCTCGATACGTGGGGGATGGCGCGAACGTTGGCATTGCGGACGTGGTACCGCAACGGATCATTAGGACGGGCATGCGAGCGTTCCGGTTTCGGTGCCCAACAGCGGAGGGTTCGCACATGTCCGGCAGACGCGCCCGTGTCGTCGGTGCCGCCGCGGTGGCCCTCGGTGTCTTTGGCGGTGGCCTCGAAGTTGTCGCCGCTCCCCAGTGCGCATCACCGCCGCCGCCCGTACGCGACATCGCTTTGCCGCGCTTCTACAACGATGCGGCGGGCAGCGCCGTCGACAAGGATCTTGCGGCGGCCCACAAGGCGGCTGTCGCGCCGCTCACGGACTTCCTGCGGCGCGTGGTGGCCGACACCGACAAGGCGCTGGCGCGGCGGGATGCGGCGCTGGCCGCGTGTCCGCTCTCGTGGATCGCGACGTGGGCCAAGGGCGAGGCCTGGCTCGGGGCCATGCACACCAAGCAGGCCGAGTATCAGCGCAAGTGGGATCATGCCGGCATTGCGCTCGCGTATCTCAAGCTCAAGCCCTACGCGACAAAGGCGCAGCAGGCGGTCATCGAGGCGTGGCTGATCCGGTTCGCCGACGTGGTGGCGGCGTTCCAGAACGGAGATGGGCGCAAGCGGAACAACCACGTCTACTGGATGGGGCTCGGGCAGGCGGCGACGGCGTTGGCGACGGGGAGCGAGCGGCACTGGGCGGCGGCGCGTGCCGTTGCGCAGGAAGCCGCCGGGCAGATCGGGCGCGACGGTACGCTGCCGCTCGAACTCGAACGAGGGGCGCGTGCTCTCCACTATCACACGTTCGGGGTGACACCGCTGGTGGTCATGGCGGAACTGGCGGCCGGGCGTGGCGAGGACTGGTACGGCTTGCGGGGTGGCGCGCTGCATCGCCTGGTTGCGGCGAGCATCGGGGGGCTCGCCGACCCGTCACGGTTCGACGCACTGGCCGGTGTCCGCCAGGAGCGCCCGCCCGGGACCGGCGCCGGTTGGCTCGCGCTCTACACCCATCGCTTCGGCGCGCCGCCGGACGCGGGCTCCGTCGAAGTCCCCACCAAGCATCGCTGGCTCGGGGGCGACGTCAGGCATCTTCCCGTAGAGGCCCGACGCCGGAGCTGACCGGCGCGGCCGATCGGCTCCCGGCGCGCGTTCGTCTGGTCAACCCGTGCCGGCCCACTATAGTGCCGCCCCGAACGAGGATGTGCCTCGCGAAGGAGTCAGACGATGAAGGTCAAGGGCGCGGTTCTCTATCAGCAGGGTCTGCCGAGGCCCTATGCAACCAGTCGGCCGCTGCACATCGAAACGCTGGATCTCGAAGGGCCGCGGGCGGGCGAGGTGCTGGTCAAGGTGCGTTCGGCCGGCCTCTGCCACTCCGACCTCTCGACCATCGAAGGCGCGCGGCCGCGTCCGCTGCCGACGGTGATCGGCCACGAAGGCGCGGGCGAGATCGCGGAGGTCGGCGCGGGGGTGACGGATCTCGCTCCCGGCGACCACGTGGTCTTCATCTTCGCGCCGAGCTGCGGCGGGTGTCGGCAGTGCATCAGCGGGCGACCGAACCTGTGCACGACCTTCAACGCCGCCAAGCAGAAAGGTGATCTCGCGACCGGCGGGCGGCGCCTCAAGCTGAAGGGGCAGGACGTCGCGCACTACGCCGGGCTCTCGTGCTTTGCGGAGTATGCCGTGGTGCCGCGCAACTCGGTGCAGCGGATCGCCGCCGACGTGCCGTTCGCGGATGCAGCCCTCTTCGGATGCGCGGTGGTGACAGGCGTCGGCGCGGCGGTCAACACGGCCGAGACGAAGGCCGGCGACGTGGTGGCGGTAGTCGGTCTCGGCGGCGTCGGGCTTTCGTGTCTGCTCGGTGCGATCGTCGCGGGCGCCGGGCGCGTGATCGCGATCGACGTCCACGACGACAAGCTGGCGCTGGCGCGGCAGCTCGGTGCCACGGACACCTTCAATGCGCGCGATGCCGATTGCGTGCAGCAGGTACTGGCGGCGACGGACGGCGGCGTCGATGCGGCGTTCGAGATGGCGGGGACCGTGAAGGCGATGGAACTCGCCTACAAGATCACGGTGCGCGGCGGCAAGACGGTGTCGGCGGGGCTCTCTCCGGCAGCGGCGCAGCTGACGTTGCCGCACTACCAGATGGTGCAGGATGGTCGGCAGGTGCTCGGCAGCTACATGGGCGGCTGCGTCATCGCCCGCGACGTGCCGCGATACATCCAGCTCTACAAGGACCGGAAGCTCCCGGTCGACCGGCTGCTCAGTGCGCGCATCGGGCTCGACGACGTCAACGAGGGCTTCGACCGGCTGGCCGATGCCCAGGTCGTCCGGCAGGTGATCCTGTTCGATTGATCGTGGCGGCGGCCGGTGACCAACGATGATCACCGGCCGGCCGTTCAAGCCTGCATGCGCTTTCGTTCACGCGCTTCCTTGATGTTCTGCTGCATGCGACCGGCCTTGAGGTCGGTCTCACGGTTGGCGCGCAGTACGCTGTCGGTGCCGAAGAGCCAATACCAGAAGCCGTCCTGGCGGGGCGCCAGCGCATAGTCATCGGCCTTCACGGACGAGGCGTCCGACACCTTCGTCGTGGCGGCGCCGCTCGGATGGCTGCCGTTGACGCCGCCTGTGGAGGTGGCCATTCCAGTCGTTGTGGCGACTTCGATCGGCTTGTGGGCGAGCGCAGTGGGCTCCTGCAGCGTCAGTGTCTGCAGCTTGTCGAGCCGGGACGTCACGGTGCCGAAGTTGGTCTGGCTTTCGGTCCGCCAGTCGTTGACGGCCGAGTTGAGCGTTGTCTGGCTCTGGCCGAGCTGCTTGATCTCGCCGTAGATGAAATCGAAATCCTGATCGCGGCCGCGGAGGGCTTCTTCCGTGACGACGGCCTCGGCGCGGATGCGTTCGTCGAGCTGGCCCAGCTTCACGACGATGTCGGCCAGCGTCGCCTGCATGGTCTCGACCTTGGTCGTCGTCATGGCCTCGAGGCCGCGCAGGCGGTCGTCGAGGGGCGACATCAGGGGCGAGACGTCGATGTCCGTCGACTGCAATGGGCGGCTTTCCAGGATGTGGAGGCGTTCGGCGATCTGGGCGGTCGCGCTCAGCGTCTGGTTGCCGCGCGTATCCACGACGCGTTCGATGGAGGCAAGGCGCTCGTCGAGCAGCAGCAGAGCTTCGCCATCGTTGCCGGATTGCTCGCCGAGCCGGCGCTCGACGGTCTGGAGCCGGTCCGCAATCTGGGCGACGGACGACGCGGCCTCGCCGAACCCCGAGCGTACCGCCCGTTCGAGGCCGCCGACGCGGTCGACGAACTCGCGGATAGAGGCCGAATCCTCTGTCCCGGGAGATGCGAGATAGGTCTCGATCGACGACAGTCGCTCGGCGAGGTCGGTGCGGAGGCGTTCGTGCTGGGACCCCGTCGCCTCGACGAGACGGCCGAGGCCGGCCAGTTTGTCGGCAAAGTCTGGCGACGCGCCAGACGGGCTCGCCAGCATGGTTTCGAAGCGGTGCTCGATGCCGGCGAGACGGAGTTCCACGGTTTCCGCGATGCGAGCCGGCTCGTTCTCGGCCAGACGCGCCTCGAAGCCCGAGAGGCGCTGCGCGATGGCATTGAGGCTGCGCGCGCTGTCGGCGAGAGAGGATTGAATCGTCTTTTCCAGCGTGACGAGGCGCTCGGCGACCATTGCGTTCGCGGTCTCCTCACGCGGAGATGTCAGGGCCTGCTCGAGCGTGGCGAGCCGCTGGCCGAGATGCGCCCAGTTGCGCGCACCCTCGCCGAGACCGCTGTGGACCGCCTTCTCGAGGGTCGTCATGCGGTCGGCGACGGTGCTGTCCAGGGGGCGCTCGCGCGCGTCGGAGAGGCTCGTCTCGAGGCTGGCGAGGCGCTGTGCGAGGTCGCGCGAGCCACGCGTCAGCTCGGCAAGGCTCAGCTGCAACGACTTCTCGATCTGCTGCATGCGTGCCGGCTCGGCGCGGTTGTGCACCATTCGCTCGAGGCCTTCGAGCCGTTGGCCGAGATCACTTCGGAACGCCGCGCCGTCACCGCGCTGGGCGACGACGTCGCGCTGGATGTCGCGGACGAGATCCATCAGCAACTTCCGCTCGGCCGAGAACTCCTGCTGCATGATCCGGATGCTGTCCTCGATGCCGAGAATGCGGCTCGGGACGACGTCGACGGGCTGGAGATCGCGGCCGCGATGAGGCGGTTCCACCGGAGCGAAGTCGCGAAGGCGGCCCCAGTCGGCGCGCTGCCAGTCCGGGGTCAGGCGACGCAGAAGCAGGACGACCGGGAGGTCGCGGGGATACTGCAGCAGCACCCAAAGAACGTCCTCGACACCGGCGGCGGCGCCCCGGCGATGAGCAATGTCGGAAGCTTTGCGCAGCACATCCTCGAAATCACCGGAGCGGCGCGGCGAGAGCGCATCACCGGCGTTGGCGGCCGGCAATTCGCTGGCGATGAGGGCGGCGCTCTCGCGGCGGAGCTGGCCTTCGCGGACGTTGCGCGCCTCGAGCACGCGGGCGGCGGCGTCGACGCGGGTCAGTGCATTCACGAGATGCTCGAGGTCGACCTCGGCGGCGCCGTTGGCCTGGGCCACGTCGAAGGCGTAGTTGCAGCACGCGAGCAAGACCTCGTCGACCCAGAGGGGTTCGGGCGCGGCTGTCGGGTAGACCGGTGTCCGCGTCCAGCGGCCGTTCATGGCTGGCTGGTCGTAGTCGGCCGGATAGGGCTCGCGGGGCATGCGCGCATGCGGCACGCGGAGGTCGAGATCGTCACCCTTGTACTGCATCGTCGTCACTCCCCAGCGCGCCGTCGGGGCGCTGCAACTTGAAAACGCTCAATCCTGCCGTCACGTCCGGTTGCGCGGTCTCGCTCTCGGCCCTGCGGCCCAGTCCCGGTGGCGCGGGGCCTGTCGCTCGTGCGAGGCAACATCCCGCGGGCCCACACCCGGGTCGTCAATGGTCCGCCGTATTCGGCACACGGACGGCTCATCTCGTATCCCGACTTCTACAATAGCCGCCTCCTGCGACGATTTCGAGGCCTGTGACGCTAACGACGTTACCTCCGTCAATGGGTTAGCGCTGCCGGCGGTGTCAGAGGAGGCGATCGTCGCCGGGGCCGAGGAGTTCGACGCCTTCTCGCGCCGGGTCGGCGAGCGCCGGGTTGGCGGCCGAGATCTGCAGCAGATCGTCCGGCGCCGGGGCGAGGAGATCATCCAGTCCGAGGCCATCGCCGGCGCTGCAGTCGAGCCAGCGGGCAAACGCCGCCGGCTGGATGATCGCCGGCATCCGGGGATGGAAGTGTTGCACCGTGGCGTTCGCGGCGACCGTCAGGATGGCCATGGTCTCGAGTTCGCTGCCGTCGGCGCCGAGCCAGTGCTCGAAGAGCCCCGCGAGAGCCATCGGGCCGCCGACGCGGGGCGAGAAGCGGTGTACGCTGCGGGCGCGGCCCGTACCCGTCCAGACATAAAAGCTGTCGGCGGGAATGAGGCAGCGGCGGTGGCGCAGTGCCCCGCGGTAGGCCGGCCTGGTCGCTGCGGTTTCGGCCCGGGCGTTGAAGAGGTGCGGCTTCTCGGGCGGCTTCCTCGACCAGGACGGGTGCAGGCCCCACAGCACGAGGCGGAAGGCCGGCTGGCCGGCGTGGTCCGGTCGCACGATCGCCACGGGCTCTCCCGGCGCAATGTTGTAGCGCGGGGGGAACGTCTCGATCGACGAGAGGCCGAAGGCGCTTCGCACGACGTCGGGCGTCGAAAAGAGGGCGTAGCGAGAGCACATCGGGGTCCGTCTCCCGGAGCGGCGGCTGCCGGCGTCGGGGGCAGCACTCTGATTGACTAGCACGACGGGCACGGCCACAGATGCGGTCGTCGGGCGCGGGCAACGGAGGATCGGGCGGGATGGCGATCGAGATCGAGCCGAGGCCGATCTGGCCGAGAGTGGGGGCGAGTTGCGCGGTGTTTCGCGACGGCGCGATCCTGCTCGGCGAGCGCGGCAAGGGCGCGATGGCGGGCCGATGGAGCCTGCCGGGAGGTCATGTCGAGCCGGGTGAGACCACACGGGACGCTGCGTGCCGCGAGGTTCGCGAGGAGACCGGGGTCGTCTGCGAGGTGCTGGGGCTCGTCGATCTCAACGAGGTGATCCAGCGCGACGGTGGGACCGGCGACGTCAGCTGGCATTATGTCATCACCGTCTATTTCGGGTGCTGGGTCAGCGGCGAGCCGGTGGCGGCCAGTGATTGCCGAGCCGCACGCTTCGTGCCGCTCGACGGCTTGACGGCGGTGCCGTTGACTCCGGGCGCGACCGGCTTCATCGAAAAGGCTGCGGCGCTCTTCGCCGCCGGCCGTTGATTCGACCGATTGCGCAGCGACACTGCCGACGATGGAAAGGAACGCCATGGGCATCCGGATCAGGGCAGCGGCGATGGGTGGCGCGGTGCTGGTTGGCGCCGGGATCGCAGTCGGTGCGTGTGGTCCGGTCCAAGCCCAGCCGGCGCAATCGGCTGCCGCCGACGTCGGCCGACCGCCGGATCCCAGGCCCTACGACGAGCGGCTGATGCGGCTCTCGGAAATCCTCGGCGCAGTGCATTATCTGAGGGAACTGTGCGGGCAGGCCGACGGCCAGAAGTGGCGGGACCGAATGCGCGAGATCCTCGATGCGGACGGCGGCAGCGCGCTGCGCAAGGCGATGCTGACACGCAGCTTCAACAACGGCTACCGCAGTTACGGGCGCACGTATCAATCGTGCACGCCGACCGCGCAGACGGCGATCGGGCGGTTTCTCGCCGAGGGCGCGCAGATCGCCGACGGGCTTGTCAAGTCGGTGCCGTGACGGCGTTTCACGGTCCACAAGCGACGCGCTGCTTGCTGTCCGCGCTCCTTCGCAGCGACGGCGCCGGAATTTAACCCTTATCGTTGCAAGTCCCACACGAGCCTGTCGGTCGTGTTAGGTGAGCCGCCGGGGTGCGGGTTGCGTCACGGCGCAGTCCGCAATTACGGATCGGACAATTCTGACGGCGACGGAGAGTGGCCATGACGACGGGGCTTGGCCTTGGCGACAGCAGCGACGAGAGCCTGCAGGCGCTGGATTGCATTCTCGAGGCTTGGGAAACCGGTACGGCCAAGGGCGTCGCGCCCGAGATGATGGCCTACGCCGCGATCTATACCGCGCTCTCCGATCTCGTGGCGAGTTACGGCGAGGACGCGGTCGCGGATCTCGCCGGCGGCCTCGTCGACCGGGTCAAGTCGGGCGAGTTCACACTCTACCGCGTGCGCCAGTAGGCCGACGCGGCGACACGCGCAATCAGAGCGCCTTCCAGACCAGTTCTCCGACCAGCACGGCGCCGGCTCCTGCGAGCAGCAGGCCGGCGACCTGATTGATGCGCGTCATCGAATTGTTGTCGAGGCGGTGACGCACGCGATTGATCAGGTGGGACGCGATCAGCCAATAGACGAAGCTGCCGGCCATGATGGCCAATGTGATGGCGATGGCGTCGGCACGGGTCGCGACCTCGACGAAGGTACTCGCGGCGCCGAAAATCGCAATGAGCGCCAGCACGGCCCCAGGATTGGTGATGGTGAGCACGAGATGCTTCGGGATGTCCCAGGCGTAGTCGGCGAGCGTCGCGTTGGCGGCCTCGTGGACGTCACGGAACGTGTTGCGGGAGAAAAACAGCTTGGTGCCCGAGACGATGAGGGCAACGCCGCCGATGATCTGGATGACGCCGCGATAGTGCGTCACGGCGCCGGATAGCGCCTTGACGCTGAACGCGGCGATGAGAGCCAGCAGAGCGTCACCCAACAGGATACCGATGCCGGCGGCCAGGCCGCCGAAGAAGCCGCGTTCGGCTGCCCGCTGGAGCGCCAGCAGATTGATCGGGCCGATCGGGAGGGCGATCAGGACGCCCATGATGAAGCCGACCGGAATGATCAGAGGATTGGGAACGAGGCTCGTCAGCACGCCTGACCCTCGCACGGTGGCGCTGTGCCCGGAGAGGTCAGGCAGCGCAGGGATGGCGATGGCTTTCGATGGTGGCGAGCAGCGGCGCGGCGTACTGTCCGGCGAGTGCCGTGTGCGATTGTCAAACGGAGATCTCCCCATGGCGTCCGGCCTCGCGCCGAAAACCCTCCTTCGGACTCTACTGGTAGTGAGCATAGGGTTCGTTGTCCATGCACCGGCCTCGGCTCCTGCACAGAGTTTGCCGCCGCGTGACGCTCAGGCCGCATCGCAGGGCCAGTTGCCGCCGGTCACCCTGCCCACGCCCGTCGCCACGACGCGGGATGCCATCGCCGAAGCGGCTGCGACGGAGGACGTCGAGGAGATGCGCCACGCGTCGGAGCTGAACGAGTTGCCGCCGATCATCGGCGACGGAACGGGGCCCGCGGATCTCGTCGCGGGGATCAAGACCCTCTCCGCTGACGGCAGCGGGCGGGACGTCCTCGTCCAGATCGGGCGGCTCCTCCAGACCCAACCCCTCGTGTTGCCTTTGGGGCGCGATATCGAGAACAACCGGATGTATGTCTGGCCGCACTTCGCAGAACGCGACCTCGCAACGCTCTCGACGGCGGAGACAATTGAGTTGGTGCGCATCGTCGGCGAGGCGGAGGCGCAACGCATGATCGTGGCGCGGCGCTATGAGGGGTTCACACTTTCGATCGGCGCTGACGGGACGTGGCATCGCCTCGGGCGGTGAGTGTACGGTGTTCGCTGGTAACCATGTCGAGGCCTGCCGTATGTCGCGACGGCGGCGGATCATTTACCAGTACTCGACACCCCGAATGAGAGATCCGATGATCAAGCTGCTCACTGCTTTCGTACTCGCTTTCCTGTTGATCGTTCCGGCTGAGGCCCAGACCTGGGTGCCATGGCAGCAGCCGGGTGTCTCGTCGCAGCCGGCGCGCAAAGCCAACCCGAAGGCCGGCCGCGCCCAGAAGGCCAAGCCAAAGCCTCAGGCCACGGCGAGGGCGAGCACCAGCCCGTCGTTCAACTGGTGGAGCGACGACGAGGACGAGGACGAACGGCCGCAGCGCCAGTCGCAGGGGCCCGCACTGCTCGAGGGTGGCGCGCGTCCGTCGATCGCGCCGCAATCGCCGCAATCGACGCGGTACGTGTCCAACCATCCCGCGGGGACGATCGTCATCGATACGGCGGCGCGCCGGCTCTATCTCGTGCAGTCGGCGACGACGGCGCTGGTCTATCCGGTGGCCGTCGGTCGCGAGGGCTTCACCTGGACGGGGACGCAGCGGATCAGCCGCATGGCGAACTGGCCCGATTGGCACCCGCCCGCCGAGATGCGGCAGCGCGATCCGAGACTGCCGATCAAGATGACGGGCGGCATCCGCAATCCGCTCGGGGCCAAGGCGCTCTATCTCGGCAATACGCTCTATCGCATCCACGGCTCCAACGACGCGCGGTCCATCGGGCGGGCTGCGTCGTCGGGCTGCTTCCGGATGCACAATCACCATGTGATCGATCTGGCGCGCCGGGTCGGCGTCGGCACGCGGGTCGTCGTGGTCCGTGGATCGGGAACACGGACGGCCGAGGCGCGCTGAGCCGCGCGATCGACCGTCAGATCAGCATTCTCGGTCGACCTCGGGCCCTCGCCAGTCGCTGGCGGGGGCTTCGTCGTCACGGCGCGGTTCTTGCTGTGGGTGGCACCAGGACGGGCGCGACACGTTCACGTTCGCGACAGACCGTCTTCACAACACCGGTCTCAATACCATATCTTAGCGCGAGGGAGTAGAGCGCCATGATATCGCGAGTTTTTCTCAGTTTGATCCCATTGGTTCTGGGTGCTGTGCCAGCCGCCGCGCAGGGGTGGTGGTGGGATACGGCGCCGCGTGACAGGGGGTATCGGGAGTACCGTGAGCGGAGCTACGGCTATCCACCCGGCTACTCGTACCGGTCGCCGCCAAGCTACGGCTATGGCCGTGGGTATGACCGTTACGAAGACGACGAGGACGATTTCGACGAGCCGCGGCCGCAGCGGCAGGCGCGGCCGTTTCCGAAGCTGATGGACGGTGGCGGGCGCCCCGCCGTACAGCCGATCGCACCGCAGTCGGTCGCCTACGAGAGCCGGCATCCGGCCGGGACGATCATCATCGACACGGCAGGCCGGCAGCTGCTGCTTATCCAGCAGGGCGGGACGGCGCTCCGGTATCCGATCTCGGTCGGCCGCGAGGGCTTCACGTGGACGGGTACCGAAAAGGTCAGCCGCATCGCGGCGTGGCCGGACTGGCATCCGCCGGCCGAAATGCGAGAGCGCGATCCGAAGCTGCCGGAAAAAATGACGGGCGGCGTCAAGAATCCGCTCGGCGCGAAAGCGATCTATCTCGGAAACACGCTCTATCGCATCCACGGCACGAATGACGCCAAGAGCATCGGGCGTGCTGCCTCGTCGGGTTGTTTCCGGATGCTCAACGGACACGTGGTCGATCTGGCCGAGCGGGTGCAGATCGGCGCCGCTGTCGTCGTGGTGCCGAACCTTCGGGCGGCCGAAGCGATTCCGGCCATATCGCGGCCGCCTGCCCGTCAGGGGTCCTGACCCTGACGGCAGCCGGCGCGGTGCGGCCAAGATGAGGCTTACGGCGCTCCTTCCAGGAACCGGACGGGAGCGCCGCCGGCGCTCGCCTCGATCTCTCCCTGCCACATCACGCGGCGGCCGCGGACGAATGTTCCGACCGGCCAGCCCTTGACGCGCACGCCGTCGTAGGGCGTCCAGCGCGACCGCGACTGGATCCAGGCATTGGTGATCGTTTCGACACGGCCAAGATCGACGACGGTCAGGTCGGCGTCGTAGCCGACGGCGATGCGCCCCTTCCCTTGCATGCTGAAGATGCGCTGGGGGCCGGCGCTGGTCAGGTCGACGAGGCGCGAGAGCGTCAGGCGTCCGGCGTTGACGTGATCCAGCATCAAGGGAACCAGCGTCTGCACGCCCGTCATGCCCGAATGGCTCTCGGGATAGGGATGGTGCTTCTCTTCCTCGGTATGCGGGGCGTGGTCCGAGCCGATCACATCCACGGTGCCGTCGGCGATGCCGGCCCAGATGCCGCGGCGATGGCTCTCGTCGCGGACCGGCGGGTTCATCTGGGCGAAGGTGCCGAGGCGCTCGTAACAGTCGGGCGCCACGAGCGTCAGGTGATGCGGCGTCACCTCGCACGTCGCCCAATCCTTGTGATCGCGGAGCCAGGCGATCTCGTCGGCGGTCGAGATGTGCAGGACATGGATGCGGCGGCGATGCTTCTCGGCGAGACCGACGAGCCGGCGGGTGGCGATCATCGCGGCCTCGGGATCGCGCCAGAGGGGATGGGTCGCCGGATTGCCATGCTCGCGGAGGCCAGCGCGGGCGCGAAGTCGCGCCTCGTCCTCGGAGTGAAACGCCGCGCGGCGCGAGATACGGCCGACGATGCGGTCGAGGGATGGCTCGTCCTCGACCAGAAGGTCGCCGGTCGAGGCGCCCATGAAGACCTTGATGCCGGCGGAGGCCTCGAGCCGCTCGAGGGCCGGGATATCGTCGATATTCTCGCGGGTGCCGCCGACATAGAAAGCGAAGTCGCAATGCATGCGGTTGCGGGCGCGGGCGACCTTGTCGGCGAGTGCCTCGGCGCTCGTCGTCAGAGGCTTCGTATTCGGCATCTCGAAGACCGCCGTGACGCCGCCCATGACGGCCGCGCGGCTGCCGGTGTGGAGATCTTCCTTCTGCTCCAGGCCGGGCTCGCGGAAATGCACCTGGCTGTCGATCACGCCTGGGAGTACGTGCAGCCCCTTCGCGTCGATGATCTCGGCAGCGCGGGCGGCGCCAAGCCGGCCCACGGCCGCGATCCGGCCATCGCGCACGGCGATGTCGCGGACCCCTTCTCCGTCATGATTGACGACGGTTGCGCCCTTGACGATCAGGTCATAGGTGTCTGACATGCCTCGGTGCTCGCTTCGGCTCGGCCGCTCGGCGGCGGATGTTGCTGTGGGGTCGAGTTAGCGCATTCCAGGTCCAGGTAGAAGCCCCAAGGCGCGCCCGCGGACCGGCAAGTGAGGGCGGCCATGACTGGGACGAGCATAGCGGATTTGTCCGATCGCGGGGTGATTGCGGTTATGGGCGAGGATGCGCAAGGTTTCCTCGACAATCTCGTCACGAACGACATCGAACTTCTCGATCGACAACGGGCGATACATGCGGCGCTGCTCACGCCGCAGGGCAAGATCCTCTTTGCGTTCTTCATCGTGCCGCGTGGCGACGGGTTCCTGCTCGAGACCGCGCGGTCGAGTGTTCCGGCGCTCATGAAGCGGCTCACGCTCTATCGCCTCCGGGCCAAGGTGACGTTCGAGGATCTGTCGGACCGGACAGCGGTGCTGGCGGCGTGGGGGCCGGACGGCGCGCTGCCTCCCGGCGCCGTGGCGTGGCCGGATCCGCGGGATGGGCGGCTCGGCTCGCGGATCATCGTGGCGCTCGACCAGGTCCCGGAGGCGAGCGCCGACGTCGCCGATTACGATCTCAGACGTGTGGCGCTCCGGGTGCCGGAGGCCGGGCGCGACTATGTGCTCGGCGATACGTTCCCGCACGAGGCGCGCATGGATCTCCTCGCCGGGGTGTCGTTCACGAAGGGTTGCTACGTGGGCCAGGAGGTGGTGGCGCGCATGCAGCACAAGACCGTCGTGCGCAAGCGTGTCGTGCGGATTGCCGCCGACGGCGCGTTGCGCGAGGGCTCAGACATTCTCTTTGGCGAAGCGGTGATCGGGCGGGTCGGTACGGTGGCCGGATCGTCGGCGCTGGCGATGCTCCGCCTCGACCGGGCGCTGGAGGCGAAGGACAAGGGGCTCGTACTCACGGCCGATGGTGTGGACCTCGCCGTCCATGACGAGGATCTCGGCGCCTATGCCGCGGCAGCCGCGCGCGCGTGAGACGGGGCTGAGAGGCTGCACGCTCCAGCCGAAACGAAAGTACCCCGGAGCAGAGCTCCGGGGTGGGTTTCTTCCGAAATCACCAGCAGACACGTCAACCTGCCGGGAATGATCCGTGTCGTCCGGCGACGCGGAAGAGAACCGGAGTGGGCAAGGAGGTTCGCCTCACTTGCCGTAGTAGGGGTTGCACCAGTCGGCCGTGGTCATGTCGGCGTGGACGGGCGTGGAGGTCGAGGCCGAAGCGGCGCCGGCGAGGAGGCCGAGGGCGATGATGGAGGCGACGATGGTCTTCATGGGAAGTCTCCGTCTGTGTCTGGTTCGGGGTGGCTGCGGAAGCGGCCTCGTTGTGTGCCCCGTTCGATGGATTGAATATAAACATCGTTCAGATCGAATGTAAATAGGGTCCGTATCGTTTCGTAATCAAGTGATCGTGAGCAGGTCACGGCGTTGCGGAGGGTTTGCGCCGTGATGCGTGGAAAGCGCGCACCGGCATTCGACAACGTTGGCCTTGGGGTCTATGACCGTTTTTCATGCAACGATCGGCTCCACCCAGTCCCCAGAACTCTGACGCCAGCCCGCCCGACAAGGGCTGGGGTTGGCTGTGGTCGTGGTTCGGGCGAGGCCCAGCCCGTGACAGCCAGCTTCGGGCGCTCAAGGCGCTGGCGCCGTTCATCTGGCCGCACGACAGACCCGATCTGCAGCGGCGGGTGATGATCTCGCTCGGCCTCATGATTGCGGCGAAGCTCGTCACGGTCGCGATGCCGTTCACCTTCAAGTGGGCGACGGATGCCCTCGTCGCGGCGTCGGGCGGCAAGGTGCCGGCGGCAGAAGCGGCCTGGCTCATCGCCGCGCCGGTCCTCGCAACCATCGTCTACGGCCTGGCGCGGATCGCCATGGTGCTCCTCACACAGGCGCGGGAGGGGTTGTTCGCCAAGATCGCGATGAACGCCGTCCGCAAGCTGGCACTCTCGACGTTCGAGCACATGCACCGGCTCTCGCTGCGGTTCCATCTGGAACGCAAGACGGGCGGTCTGACGCGCGTTCTCGAGCGAGGTCGCACGGGCATCGAGAACATCACGCGCATGACGCTGATGACGCTCGTCCCGACGATCCTCGAGTTCGTGCTGGTCCTCGGCGTGCTCGCCTACGAGTTCGACTGGCGTTACGTCGCCATCGTTTCGGCCATGATCGTCGCCTACCTCGCCTTCACGATCCGGGCGACGGAGTGGCGGGTCGAGATCCGCCGGCAGATGAACGAGAGCGATACCGACGCCAACACCAAGGCGATCGACAGCCTGCTCAATTACGAGACGGTCAAATATTTCGGCGCCGAGGCGCGGGAGACGGCGCGGTACGACAGCTCCGTCGCGCGCTACGAGCAGAACGCGGTGCGCACCTACACGTCGCTGGCCATCCTGAATGCCGGGCAGGCCGTCATCTTCACCCTGGCGTTGACGCTGTGCATGGCGCTGTCGGCGCGGGCCGTCGTGGCGGGGGAGGCGAGCGTCGGACAGTTCATCATGGTCAACGCCCTGATGCTGCAGCTGTTCATGCCGCTCAATTTCATGGGCATGGTCTACCGCGAGATCAAACAGGGCATCACCGACATCGAGCGCATGATGGATGTGCTGGACCAGAAGCCCGAAGTGCCGGATCGACCCGGCGCCAAGCCGCTCGTCGTCTCGGGCGGCACGGTGCGCTTCGAGAACGTGCGCTTCCACTACGAGCCGAGCCGCACGATCCTCGAAGGGGTGACGTTCGAGGTGCCCGCGGGCAAGATGGTGGCCATCGTCGGGCCGTCCGGCGCCGGCAAATCCACGATCAGCCGGATCCTGATGCGGTTCTACGACGTGGCCGACGGACGCGTCACGATCGATGGCCAGGACATCCGGGACGTGACGCAGGCGTCGCTGCGGGCGGCGATCGGCGTCGTGCCCCAGGACACCGTCCTCTTCAACGATACGATTCTCTACAACATCCGCTACGGGCGGCCGGATGCGACGGACGAGGAGGTCGAGGACGCGGCGCGGCTCGCACAGATCGACGGCTTCATCCGGGCGTTGCCCGAGGGCTATGCGACCATGGTCGGCGAGCGTGGGCTCAAGCTGTCCGGTGGCGAGAAGCAGCGCGTCGCCATCGCGCGGACGATCCTCAAGGGGCCGCCGATCCTGATGCTCGACGAGGCGACGAGTGCGCTCGACAGCCACACGGAGCGCGAGATCCAGGATGCGCTCGACCGGGTGTCGCGGAACCGGACCTCGCTCGTCATCGCGCACCGGCTGTCGACCATCGTCTCGGCGGACACGATCATCGTGCTTGAGAAGGGCCGGCTGGTCGAGCAGGGGACGCATGGCGAGCTGATGGCGAAGGACGGGCTCTACGCCTCGCTCTGGAACCGGCAACGGGAAGCCGAGCGGGCGCGGGAGGAACTGGCGCAGGCGCTGGAGGCCGAGAAGCGGCTCGAAGGCGAGCGGATCAAGGACGGGCGGCTTTAGGCCGATATTGCCGTCGCGTGGCCGCAATGCATCAATCGTGGCCGGATGGCACGACGCGGCCGCGGAAATTCCTCGGATCGGCCGCAGTGTCCGGTAAACTGGGCCGTGACGGGGCGTGATAGCGAGTGGAGCGGCCGTTGATGGTCGCCGCGGAGTGAGAGTTCGGCATGCGGCGTATGGTGGGGGCGATATTCCGGCTGCTCAACCGACGCATTCCGTGGCACGCGATGCCGTTCTGGATGTCCATCCTCAACATTCTCGCGATCCAGCGGGACCTCAGACGCCGGAACCTGCATGGCGGGGCCGATCCCGCGATCACCGCGCCGGAGCCGGGTGACCGCGATATCCGGGGGATGCGGACGGCTGATGGGTCATACAACGACCTGAAGTGCCCGGCCATGGGCATGCGCGGGACGCGGTTCGGGCGCAACGTTCCGCTCCGATATGCCTACGCCGAGCAGGCGGGAACGCTGTTGAAGCCCAATCCGCGCGTCGTCTCGAACGCGCTGCTGTCGCGGCGGGCGTTCCAGCCGGTGCCGCACCTCAATCTGCTGACGGCGGCGTGGCTTCAGTTCATGACGCACGACTGGTTCAGCCACGGCGACAACGATCCCACGCGCCCGATCGACGTGCCGCTCCCCGAGGGGGATCGCTGGGAAGGCGGGCCGACCAACCGGCCGGGGCATCTCTCGGTGCACGCGACGCTCGCCGACACGAAGCGCACGGAGGCCGACGAGGGGCTGCCGGCGACCTTCCGGAACGACGTGACGCACTGGTGGGACGGATCGCAGATCTACGGCTCGAGCGAGGCGCGGGTCCGGCAGATGCGCTCCTCGCCTGATGGTGAGCTGCTGCCCGACGGGCTCGTCTATCTCGATCCGAACGGGCTCCTCGGCCATGACGGGCGCGAAGGCGTGGAACTCGCCGGCTTCAACGAGAGCTGGTGGCTCGGCCTCTCGGTGCTGACGAACCTTTTCATCCGCGAACACAACGCCATCGCGCGCCATCTCAGGATCGATTACCCGGATGCGAGCGGCGACTGGATCTTCGGCAAGGCCCGGCTCGTCAACGCGGCGCTGATGGCCAAGATCCACGCTGTCGAGTGGACGCCAGCGATCCTGGATACGCCCGTCCTGCGCTTCGGCATGCGGGGCAACTGGTGGGGGCTCCTCGGCGAAGCCTACGAGAAGGCGCACGGCCGGCAGGGGCTCGGCGAGCGGATCACGGGCATTCCCGGCTCGGAACTTGATCACCACGGCGTGCCGTTCGCGATCACGGAAGAATTCGTCGCCGTCTACCGGATGCATCCGCTGCTGCCGGACGAACTCGTCTTCAGGCGCCACGGCGATCATTCGATCATCACGCGGCGGCTGCTGACGCTCTGCGCCGGGCGGCATACGCGCGAGGTCTACGCAGACGCGAGCCTGACGGACGTCCTCTACTCGTTCGCGACCATGAACGTCGGCGCCATGCGGCTCCACAATTATCCCAACACGCTTCGGCGGCTGACGCTGCAGGGGCCGGACCCGCACATCCTCGATCTCGCCACCGTCGATATCCTGCGCGACCGGGAGCGGGGCGTGCCGCGGTATTGCGAGATGCGACGGCAGCTCCGGATGCCGGTGCCCGAAAGCTTCGAGGAACTGGCCGGCGGAGACCGGCAGATCGCGAAGGAACTCGCCTCCGTCTACGAGACGGTCGAGGAGGTCGATCTTCTCGTCGGTTGCCTTGCGGAGCCACTGCCGCCGGGCTTCGGCTTTTCGGATACCGCGTTCCGGATCTTCGTCGTGATGGCGACGCGGCGGATCAAGAGCGATCGCTTCTTCACCGACGACTTCAACGAGCAGGTCTACACGCCGCAGGGCATGCGCTGGATCCAGGACGGCTCGTTCCACAGCGTCGTCTCACGGCATTTTCCGGAGCTCCGGCACAAGGTGCAGCGGGTCAAGAACGGCTTCAATCCGTGGCCCAGCGATTGACGGCTGACGGGCGCGGGCGGAGTGGCAACAGGGCGGGCGGAGACGGGGAGGATGGCCAGACATTTCAACGTGCCGGGTCTCGCGTCCGTCGTCGTCGCCAGCCGTGCCGACGAGGTGGCGGCGCTCGCATCGCATCCGCTGCTCGACCGGGCGTTCGTCGCCGACGGGCGGATCGTCAATCGGCTGCTGGCCGGACAGATCATCCGCCAGACACAACTCGACGGCGTGCCGCTCGATGCGTTCCGGCCGCGGGTCGACGCGCGGCGCAAGCAACGCCAGGTGGCGCTCGGCGCCAAGCTCGACGGGATCGCGCAGGCCGGCGACTGGCCCTATCAGCCGCTGATGCGTCTCGCGCGCTTCGTCGCCGACGGGCAGGACCGGCGGGGGGCGGAAGCAGCACTCGCCTATCTCGTGGCGCTGCCGTTCCTGACCGATCACCCGGAGGCGGCCTCGCGCGACGATGCCTTCCAGCCGATCGGCCGCTCGCTCTGGCGGCAGCATCGGTGGACTGTCCGGGCGCGGGCGCCGCTATCGCCGGTCGGATGGGTGATGCGGCTGACCGGCAGCGACCGGAGGATCCGGCGGCGGCTTCTGGGACGGCTCGGCAACGACCAGTACGGGGTCCATGCCGTCGAGATCACGCTCGCCAATGCGCACGCCATGCTGCTGCGCATGCGGCGAGCGGCAGCGGTGCAGATGAAGCGCGGCGGACTTTCCGTCAGCGATCTCTCGTGGGCGGCCGTGCGGGTGGCGCCCGATCTCGTGGTGCGCCAGTCCGGCGAGCGGGAAAGCACGCTGCCGCATGTCAGGGGCCGGGTGCCGCCGCGGACGCTGGTTCTGCTCCGGACGCGGCGGGCGCTCGCGGACGATGCGCCGTCCGGCACCGAGTTCGCTGCCGGACAGTGGTCCGAATGCCCGGCGCGGCGCTACGTCATGGCTCTCTTCTCGGCGGTCGCGCAGGCGGCGGTCGGCATCGCGAGGGGAGGCACGCGGGCATGAGCGCGGACAAGAACGCGACGGGCGTCCTTGCGCCGCTACGGCTGGGGCGGCTCGACCTCAAGAACCGGGTGCTGCGGTCGAGCATCTCGGGCCGGTTCGATCTCGAGGACGGCACACCGACCGAAACGCGCCTCAACTGGGAGCGGATATTCGCCGAGGGCGGGGTCGGGGCCATCATCACGTCCTATGTGCCCGTGCTCATGAGCGGGCGGATCATCGCGGGCTATGCGACGATCCACGAGGACCGGCTCATCGCGCCGTGGACCGGTATCGCCAAGGCCGTGCACGCCCATGGCGCGCGCCTGATCATGCAGCTTTCGCACAGCGGGCGGCAGATGGATGTGCCGGGGATCCAGAACATCCACCAGTCGACGCTCAGTTCGACGAACAAGGCCGAGAGCCTCCACGGGTTTCCGACGCGGGCCATGACCCTCGGCGAGATCGAGCACATGGTGCACGCCTTCGGCCGGGCGGCGTGGCGGGCGCGCGAGGCGGGCATGGATGGCGTCGAACTGCACGCCGCGAACGGCTATCTCTTCTCGCAATTCCTGTCGTCGGGGATCAACGACCGGCGTGACCGGTATGGCGGGTCGCTGTTCAACCGGGCGCGGTTCCTACTCGACGTGATTCAGTCGATCCGCGCCGAAGTCGGCCCCGATTTTCATCTCCAGGTGAAGCTCTCGGCCATCGACCTCAACAACGTCATCCTGTCCGAGCGCCCGGGCAACACGCTCGACGAGACGATCACGGTGGCGCGCTGGGCCGAAACGGCGGGCGTCGATGCGTTCCATGTGTCCATCGGCTCGCTCTTTCCGCATCCGCTCAATCCGCCGGGCGCGTTCGCGTTCAACACGGTCGCGACGACGTACGATGCGATGCTGTCGAGCGGCGAGCACACGTTCCGGAATTACCTGCTGTTCCGCTACCCGACGCTCCGGCCCGTGTTCGCGATGCTGTGGAACCGGATGAAGGCGCGCCGGAGCGTCGAGGGGGTGAGCGTCGACGAGGCGCTCGCCATCAGGCGCGCGGTCAAGGTCCCCGTGATCTCGACGGGCGGCTGGCAGACGCGGAGCCTGATCGATCGGCACATCGCGGAGGGCGCGTTCGACGCCGTCGCGATCGCGCGCGGTCTGATCGCCAATCCGGATCTCGTCCGGCACTGGGAGGCCGGGCTCGACGTGCCGCCGCGGCCCTGCACGCACTGCAACAAGTGCCTGCTCAACGCGCCGAAGAACCCGCTCGGCTGCTACGAGCCGGCGCGCTTCGACGGCAATCCCGAGGCGATGATCGAGAGCATCCTCGCCGTCTACCGGCCCGCGCCTGAACCGGTTGGCGCCCCATGAGCGATCCGTCGGTCGAGGCCTGGAAGAAGACACTCGGCGTACCGCCCGAAGTGGCGATCACGGAGGTGCAGCGGCGGCAGGCGCGCTCGCGTGGCCGCTGGGAGCACGGCCGGTTCCTGCTGTTCGTCACGTCGCTGTTGCTCGGGGCGACGTTCCTCGCGATCGTCGGCACCATGGCCGTCTGGATGTTCTTCTGGCAGGGCGGGCGGTCGCTTCCCGACATCGAGGCGCACTTCAAGCACGGCTCGATCGGCGCCGAACTTGAGAGTGGCATGCCGCTGCGCATCCTGCGCGTGCTGCCGAAGGTGTTTCCCGAGCACTTCGGCGCCGCCGGCGACTGGAGCCATTTCGGGCTGATCCTCGAAGGCCAGAAGGATGGCGACGGGCGGGCGCGCTACGACGTCTACCAGGATGGCGCGGTGGTGCCGGCGAGCCTCGATCCGCGTCTCTCGCGGGGGTTGCCGATCGGGTTCGCCAGCGGCTGGCGTCGGGGTATCGAGGTTGGCTGGTTCAACTGCGCCGTCTGCCATACGGGCGTCGTCATTCCGCCCGGTGGAACGCGACCCCGGATCGTGCCGGGAATGCCAGCCAACACTGTCAATCTCGAGCGGCTGTTCCTCGCGCTGTTCGAGATGGCGGTCGACAAGCGCTTCACGCTCGAGGCGTTCGAAGCCGCGCATGCGCCGGGCGACCGGCTTGGCGGCGGCGAGCGGCTCCTGTGGGACTGGGTCGTGGTGCCGGTGACGCGGAGCACGCTGATCCGGCGGCGGAGCGAGCTGCTCGCGCTTCTCGATCCCCGCGCGGCGGGGCCGTCGAGGGCGCGGGACGCCGCGAGTTGCCGTCCCAATCCCGCGCCGCGTCCTGGATGCGCGGCGTCGTTCGACATCCCGTATCAGCCGGTGGCGCCGACGCGTCCGACGCAGGTCACACGCTGGGGGCCGGGCCGCGTCGATACGTTCAACCCCTACAAGATGATGAACTTCGGCCTCGACGCCGATTGCCTCGCACCCAGCGAGCGAGCCGCGGCGAGCGATTTTCCGTCGATCTTCCTGCAGGGGCCACGGGGTGACAAGGGCATGCATCTCCATTGGGACGGCAACAATGCCAGTCTCCGGGAGCGGAACCTGTCGGCGGCGCTCGGGGCGGGTGTGAGCGAAGCGACGGTCGATCATGATTCGATCCGCAGGCTCGAGGCTTGGCTCCGGACACTCAAGCCGCCGCCGAGCCCCTATCTCGAAGGCCCGTGGCGGCCGGAGCCCGCACGCGTCGAGCGGGGCCGCGCCATCTACATGCAGACGTGCGCCAGCTGTCATGGCCATTACGATGCGGATAAGGGGTACGTCTTCGAGGGCGAGCGGCTCGGGCGCGTGGAGCCGCACGCCTATGTCGCGACCGACCGGGGGCGGCTCGACAGCTACACGCGGGCCATGGAGAAGTACCAGAAGGACCGGCTGTTCTGCACCGAGCCGGAGCATCGGTTCCGCTTCTTCAAGAAGACCGACGGGTACGCCAACATGCCGCTCGACGGGCTGTGGACGCGGGCGCCCTATCTGCACAACGGATCGGTGCCGACGCTCGCCGATCTTCTCCGTCGCCCCGAGGAGCGGCCACGGGCTTTTCTCAGGGGGCGCGGGCGGGATGCGGCGCAGTCCGAGCTGCTGCGGCTCGATCCGGATGCGGGCGGGTTCGTCGCGCCGGCGTGCCTGCCGGGCGGTGACGTTGCCTCGGATGCGGCAGCCTTCTGCTTCGACACCACGCTCCCCGGCAACGGCAACGGCGGCCATCTCTACGGCACCGATCTGACCGAGGCCGAGAAGAGCGACCTCATCGGCTATCTGCTGACATTCTGAATTCGACACGAGGAGGCGGGCCTCGCGGGGGCCGGGACGGGAATGGCGACCAAGTCAGGCAGAATAGGCAGGCAAAGGCGGTCCGTCCGGCGCATCGCCTGGGCCGTGGCCGTGCTGCTGCTCGTCGTACTCGCCGCGGCGTTTCCGCGGCATGCTGCCATGACGGCCCGGATCGGCCAGGTGATTGCGACCGAGATCTGGGCGGGGCGGGGCAACCTCGCCGTCGCGGTCAACGATCAGGCGCTGCCGCGGGCTCCAGTCGATGCGATCCCGTCGGGGCCGGAGGGTGATGCCGAGTTCTTCAAGTACGGCGCCATCGGCAACGAGGGGGCGGATGGCCTGCCCTTCAAGCTCTGGGCGGTGCTGCCTGACGTGTGCTCGGAGTTGATGCCGAAAGGGCGCGGCGAGGGGTATCGGGCATTCGGCTTCACGTATGAGACGGACCCGGCGACCGGCAAGGACCGGGTGCAGCCGATCGGTCTTTCGCGGACTCGGCTCGGGCTGCCGCCGCTCGCGACCGAGGTGGTCGCCATCACCTGCGCCGCATGTCACGTCCAGACCTACAAGCTGCCGGGCGAGAGCGTGACGCGGATCTTCGTCGGGGGGGCGAACAACAGGCTGGATGCGCTCGCCTACACGCGCTTCCTCGGGGCCTGCGCCGATTCGCCCGACATGGAGCCAGCGAGGGTCGTCGGCGTCATCCAGAAGCGGTTTCCGCAGACGGGCTGGCTCGAGCGGCAGGCGTTGCGGTACGCCATCCTGCCGGTGGTGCGCGACCAGATGCGGGCACGCCTCGGGACGCGATTCCACTGGACGTGGAGCCGTCCGGACTGGGGGCCGGGGCGGCTATCGCCGTTCAATCCGGTGAAGTTCGACTACCTCGAACAACCGGTCGACGAGACGATCGACCATGCGGACGTGATGCCGGTGTGGAATGTCGTCGAGAAACAGCGGCTGCGCTCGCCGACGCCGTGGCATTGGGATGGGCTCAGCTCCGACCTTCGGGAAGTCATCGTCAATTCCGCGCTCGGGGACGGCGTCACCCAATTCGGGTATCGCGACGCGACCATCGACCGGATCAAGCGCTATCTCGAGGCCCTGAAGTCGCCCAAGGCGCCGTTCCCGGTCGATGCCGAGGCTGCCGGGCGGGGGCGTGTGCTGTTCGCGGAGCGGTGTGCGTCCTGTCACGGGCGCGACGGCAGCCGCGTGATGACCATCATCCCGCGCGCCGAGATCGGGACGGACCCGGGCCGGATCGACATGTGGACGCCGGCCGCGGCGGCGGCCTACAATGCCTATGACCGGGATGGAAAAAACTCTGCATTTCCATGGGTCTTCAGTCAGTTCCAGAAGAACGACGGCTACCTGGCGCAACCGCTCGACGGCATCTGGCTGACGGGCCCCTATCTGCACAACGGCTCGGTCCCGACGCTCGACGACCTTCTGAAGCCGCCCGCCGAACGGCCGCGCGCCTTCCTGCGGGGGCTCGACGAGATCGACACGGTGCGTGGTGGGTATCGGGCTCCGACATGCAACCCGGTCGCTGTCGCTAGCCCCGACGGGTGGTGCTTCGACACGGCTCGGCCGGGAAACTCGAAGGAGGGACATGCCTACGGCAGCGATCTATCCGCCGATGAGCGAAAGGCGCTGGTCGCATATCTGTTGTCGCTTTGATGACGCGAAAAAGTTCTTCATCCGAAAGGAAATGTTAATCAGAAAACAGCATGATGCGGGGACAAATGTACGCTGTTCCCTATCTCAGTGGGAAGATCGTCACCGGCGAGGTGTCATGCTGATCAGCTATTACGAGGACGGCGTAGCCGCTCCCAAGAAAGCTTCGATGCTGATGGCCGGCCTGATGGTCGTCAATGCCGTCATGTCTGGTGGCATCGTGTTCGCCTGGACGTTCGTCAGCCTGTTCGTCGCCGAGCCCCTCGCGTGGGCCACCTGGATGCCCATCAATCGCGGTTATGGACTGCTCGGTCTCGTCGAGTATCCGTTCGTGCTGCTTTGGGTGGTGCCTCTGCTCGGCATTTGCGGGGCGTGGCTGAGCCTCAAGGTCGGGCGCAAGGCCTTGGCCTTCACCTGCGTCGCCTTGCCGATCGGCATGCTGGCGCTCGTCATCGGCTGGTATCATCTGGCGCCGCAGGAGTGGCACTAGAGAGGACCGCGTCAGATCGAGAAGCTCGTCCCGCAGCCGCAGGCCGCTGTGGCCTGCGGATTCCTGATCCGGAACGAGGCACCGATCAGGTCGTCCACGAAGTCGATCTCCGAACCTTCCATATAGGGCACCGAGACGGGATCGATCGCGACCGCGGCGCCATCGCGCTCGATCACCAGATCGTCGGGCTCGCTCGCCGGCACCAGATCGAACTTGTACTGGAAGCCGGAGCAGCCGCCACCCTCGACCGCGACGCGCAGGACCGGGCGTCCCGGGTCGCCGGCGGCGATCTCATTGAGGCGCGCTGCGGCCCGTGGTGTCAGCACGATCGTCGTCTCGGTCGTCGCGGTTGCGGTCATGGTGACCTCTTGTTGTCTCGCGCATCGGGGACTGTGGGGTCCGGAACCCGACCGGCGCAGTCGGTATTTACATAGACATCGGCCGGCGCGTGTCAAATGGCAGGGCATGGAATCACTGATAAGAAGCGGCTCGGAGCCCCGGGAGCCTGCTCATGCAACCGACAACACCATTCTGGCAACCCGCCCCGCGTGGACTGGCGCCATGGGCGCTCGAGCCGTCGCTGAGCCGGGGGCGCGTCCACGGGGAGGCGGGTTGTCCGATGCGGACGCCGTACCAACGGGATCGCGACCGGATCGTACACGCCACGGCCTTCCGGCGCCTCAACTACAAGACGCAGGTGTTCCTCCTGCACGAGGGCGATCATTATCGTAGCCGGCTGACGCATACGCTCGAGGTGGCCCAGATCTCGCGGGCGCTCGCGCGGCAACTGGGGCTCGACGAGGATCTCGCGGAAGCGCTCGCCCTCGCGCACGATCTCGGGCATCCGCCCTTCGGACATGCCGGCGAGCGCGCGCTCGGTCGCGCCATGGGCCGATGGGGCGGGTTCGACCATAATGCGCAGAGCCTCAGGGTCGTGACCCGGCTCGAACGCAAGTACTGGGGCTGGGACGGCCTCAACCTGACGTTCGAGACGCTGGAAGGGCTCGTCAAGCACAACGGGCCGGTGCGATCCGACACGGAGCCGCTCCTGGCGCGCGCCGTCGCGGAGGCTGGGCTCGCGGGGCGGATCGAGGACGATCTGCAGGCCCCGGGCGAGGCGCAGTGCGCGGCGATCGCCGACGACATCGCCTACAACAATCATGACATCGACGATGCGTTGAGAGCGGGGCTCTTGCGGTTCGAGGATCTCGGTGATGTCCCGATCGCCGGGAATTTCGCGCGGGATGCGGCCGTAAGGGCGGCTGGCGGCGACACGCGGCGTGGCTACTACGAGATCAACCGGCGCATGATCACGGCGATGATCGAGGACGTTCTGGCGGCGTCGCGCGAGCGGATCGCTGCGGGTGGCATCGGCACGGTCGACGCGCTCAGGCGGGCTCCGCGACCGGTGATCGGCTTCTCCGACGGGATGGCGGTCGAGGTTGCGGGCCTTCGGAGGTTCCTCTTTGCGCACGTCTACCGCCACGAACGGGTGATGACGGCAATGCGGGCCGCGGAGGCGATCGTCGGGGATCTTTTCGAGCGCTATTTCGCGGAACCGTCGGCGCTGCCGGGTGAGCGGGGAGCCCTGTGGGTCGGGCTCGACGAGGCACGACGGGCGGGGGCCATCTCCGACTTCATCGCCGGCATGACCGATCGCTTCGCGGAAGCCGAGCATCGGCGGCTGTTTGACGCCACACCCGATCTCGGCTAGGCCGCAAGGACGGCCGTGCGGGGCTCGAAGGCCCGGGCAAACGCGCGCCGTTGCTGGCTGCCGAGGTTCTTCATGACCGCACTTGCGCATATCGAGGCGTGCATCTTCGCCGCGCTGGACACCCTCAAGGCGAACGGCACCCTGCCGTCCGACATCGACACGCGGAACGTCGATCTGGAGCCGACGCGCGATGCGGCACACGGTGATCTCGCGTGCAATGCCGCCATGGTGCTCGCAAAGGCCGCGCGCCGGAAGCCGCGTGAGATCGCGGATGCCCTGGTGGGGCTCATCGCGGCCGATCCGATGGTCGTGAAGGCGGAGGTCGCCGGGCCGGGGTTCATCAACCTGACGCTCGCGCCCTCGGCCTGGCAGGCGACGGTCGGGGAAGTGCTCGGGGCGGGGCTCGGCTACGGGCGGGCCGATCTCGGCGCCGGGGGCAAGGTCAACGTCGAGTACGTTTCCGCCAACCCGACGGGGCCGATGCATGTCGGGCATTGCCGCGGAGCGGTGTTCGGGGACGCGCTGGCCAATCTCCTCGCATTCGCCGGCCACGACGTGACGCGCGAATACTACATCAATGATGCCGGCGGGCAGGTCGACGTGCTGGCGCGGTCGGCATTCCTCCGCTACCGGGAGGCGCTGGGTGAAGCCATCGGCGACATCCCCGAGGGGCTCTATCCGGGCGACTATCTGAAACCGGTCGGGCAGGCGCTCGCGGATGCCTTCGGCAACAGTCTTCTCGGCGAGGACGAGGCGCAGTGGCTGCCAAAGGTCCGGGGCATCGCCATCGACGCCATGATGGCGATGATCCGGGACGATCTCGCCGCGCTCAACGTGCGCCACGACGTGTTCTTCTCCGAGCGCGCACTGACGCAGGGGGCGAAGGACGAGGTGGCCGAGACGGTCGGCGAACTCAGGGCGAAGGGTCTCGTCTTCGAAGGGGTACTCGAGAAGCCGAAGGGGCATGACGCCGACGACTGGGAGGAGCGCGAGCAGACGCTCTTCCGGGCGACCGCGTTCGGCGACGACGTGGACCGGGCGCTGCTCAAGTCCGACGGCACCTACACCTATTTCGCCGCCGACATGGCCTATCACCACAACAAGCTCGCGCGCGGGTTCCGGCACCTGATCAACGTCTTCGGGGCCGATCACTCGGGCTACATCAAGCGCATGCAGGCGGCAGTGGCGGCGCTCTCGGGCGGGGAAGCCGATCTCGACATCAAGGTGTGCCAGCTCGTGCGGTTGCTGCGCGCGGGCGAGCCTGTGAAGATGTCCAAGCGGGCCGGGACGTTCGTCACCCTGCGCGAGGTGGTCGACGAGGTCGGTCGCGATCCCGTCCGCTTCATGATGCTCTACCGCAAGAACGACGCGACACTCGACTTCGACCTCGCGAAGGTGGTCGAGCAGTCGAAGGACAACCCGGTCTTCTACGTGCAGTACGCGCACGCCCGGGTCCACTCGGTCATGCGGGCAGCGCGCGATGCGATGCCCCATGTGGACCTGTCGTCAGCGGCGATCCGCACGGCCGACGTCTCATGCCTGACAGATGCAGGCGAACTCGAACTCCTGAAGCGGCTGGCGCTCTTTCCGCGGCTGATCAGTGGTGCTGCGCGGGTTCATGAGCCCCACAGGATCGCATTCTATCTGCATGATCTCGCACAGCTGTTCCACGGGCACTGGACGCGAGGCAACGATTCGCCACATTTGCGCTTCATACGTCCGGACGAGCCGAGCGTCACCTTGGCGAGACTTGCCATGGCCCAATCTTGTGCACAGGTGATTGCGTCCGGGCTTGCAATCCTTGGCGTGGGGGCGCCCGAGGAAATGCGATAATCAGCCCGAATCGGGGCGATGTGCAACTCGGCGAGGGGATTGAAGATCATGGCTGGGTCGAACGGCTCTCCGTCGCAGCGTGGTGGTCAGGACGCACAGTGGGTGCGTGAGAACGAGGAGCGCGCCCGAGCCGCCGAATTCGAGCGCTGGCAGCTCCAGCAGCATCAGCACGGTGGTCATCCCGCGGCTCCGCCCCATCATGCGCAGGGTGCGGGCCATCCGCCGCCACATCCGAACGATTTCGGCCATGCCCCGCCCGGCTATCCGCCTGCGCAAGCCGCCTATCCCGATCCGTCGACGGGCCGTCAGCCGAGCTACGCCCCGCAATTCGAGCGCTTCAATCCGCCGCCCGATCCACACGACCCCTATGCGCGACACGCCGCGCCGCCGGCCCAGTTCGGCCGCGGGGAGCCGTCGCTGATCGATCCGCATGCCGGGCACCACGCCGGCGACGTGCACGGCTATGATCCGATGCGCGGTGGGCCGGCACACGATCCTCGGCATACGCCACAGGGCTGGCCGCCTTCCCATGGGCAGCCACCAGCCGGCTATCCGGATCACGATCCGAGGGCCGCGGCGCACGGCGGGCGCGGCGAGCATCAGTCGTGGGATCTGTCGCACTATCAGACCGGGCAGATTCCCGACGGTTACGGGCAGCCGCAGCCATCGCAAGCCTATCAGCCGGCTTCGGCCCCGCCGGGCTGGCCACCGGCTCCGCAACCCCACGGGCACGATCCGCAGTGGGGCCAGCCGCAGCCCGGCCAGTGGCATGGTCAGCCGCCTGCGCCCGGCTATGGCGATCATGGACATCCCGGCTACGGCCAGCCGCATCTCGATCCGGCGCTCGCCGCGCGCGATCCGCAGCATGGCGAGGCTGGTTACGATCAGGACGACTACGAGGCCGCCGAGCCCGAGCGCCGCTCGCCCAGCACGCTGATGATCGTCGGTGCCCTCGTCGGCGCCATCGCGCTCGGTGGTGGGCTGGCGTTCGCCTACAAGCAGTTCGGTGGCGGTGCGAGCAACACGGCGAAGATCGCCGAGGTTCGGTCACCCGGCTCGCCGATCAAGGAGCGCCCGTCCGATCCGGGCGGGCGCACGATCGAACACAGCGACAAGAAGTTTCTCAATCGGCTGCCGAGCGACGGGTCGTCTTCGGGCGACCGGCAGGGCGCAAGTGACGTCGAGGGGAGCGCGAAGAAAGTCGCGACGATCCCGATCGTGGTCAATCGCGACGGGCAGACCGCCGCAGCCGGCGAAGGCCGCGTGATGGTGCCGACGTCGGGTGTGCCCGGGCTCGTGCTCGATGGGCTCGGACCGCCGCCCGGACCGCCGCCGCTGCGCGGCGCCAGCGGACCGCAGGGCAGCCCGCAAGCGCCGCCGCGCGCCGCGCTGCCGCCGCCACCCGTGACGATCAACGCCGAAGCACCGTCCACGCCGCCCCGGGTGGCCGATCTGCCCTTGCCACGCGTGACCAACTCTGCGCCGCCGCCGGCCGCCGATCGGGCTCCGCCCGCGCGCACCAAGGCCGTTGCCGTGCGAGACGACTTCGCGGCACCGCAGGGTGGCGATGCGGCAGCCCGGGCCGGGCTAGGCGCGGGTGCGGCACCGCCGCGGAGACCTGCCGCCTCCACCAGCAGCAGCGGGTATGTCGCGGTTCTGGCGTCGAAGAAGTCGCGGCAGGACGCGCTCAACAGTTTCGCCGACCTGCACTCGCAGTATCCCGACGTTCTGGCCGGGGTGACGCCTGACGTGAAGGAAGCCAACCTCGGCGACAAGGGCGTGTGGTATCGCCTCATCGCCGGTCCGCCCGGTTCTCGCGAAGCCGCCCGGACCTTGTGCGTGAAGCTCAAGGAAAAAGGCATGAAGGACTGCTGGCCGGTCGCTTTCTGAAGAGGCGTGGCCATACCAGTTCCGAAGCTTCCGGACCAGCGGCGGACGTGGCCATGACGAAGGCTTTCATCACCGGGCTCGCCGGCCCCGAGCTGACTGAGGACGAGCGAGTTCTGCTCCGCTCGCAGCAGCCGGCCGGGATCATCCTGTTCCAGCGGAACCTCGTGACGCGCAATCAGATCGCGCGGCTGGTCGCGGCGTGTGTCGAGGCCCGTGGCACCGATCGGTTGCTGGTGCTGGTCGATCAGGAAGGCGGGCGGGTGCAGCGGCTGAGGCCGCCGCTCGCCTCTTTGCTTCCACCAGCAGCCGCGTTTCTGGCGCATGCCCGGGGTGATATCGCCTTGGCTGCCGATCTTGCGGGGACGGCGGCGCGGCTCACGGCCGAGGATCTGCGGCCGTTGGGCTTCAATACCGATTGCGCGCCGTGCCTCGACGTGCGGGCGCCCGGTGCACACGACATCATCGGGAACCGGGCGTTTTCGGAGCGGGTCGCCGAGGTGATCGCGATCGGCGGCGCGTTCGCCGAGGGGCTCACCGCGGGCGGCCTGTTGCCGGTCATGAAGCACGTGCCGGGCCATGGGCGCGCGCTCGCCGACAGCCATCTGGAGCTGCCGGTCGTGACCGCCGCTCGGGACGTTCTCGAGGCCACCGATTTCGCGCCGTTCCGGGCGCTCGCGCCGGCGATTCCGGCTGCGATGACGGCGCACGTGGTGTTTCCGGCCATCGATGCTGCCGCCCCGGCGTCGACGTCGGTACGGGTGACGACGGAGGTCATTCGCGGCCATTGCGGGTTCGACGGCCTCCTGATGAGCGACGATCTCGGCATGAAGGCGCTCACGGGGTCCTTCGCCGAGCGGACACGGGCGGTGCTCGATGCGGGCTCGGATCTCGCACTCCACTGCAGTGGCAACTTCGGTGAGATGCGAGACGTCGCGGCATCCGCGCCGGCGCTCGCCGGTGACGCACTTCGACGCTTCGAGGTGGCTCTCGGGGTCGCCAAGGGGGTGCCACGCCCCTTCGACGTCGAAGCAGCGAGGGCACGGATCGCCGCCATGGTTGTGGCAGGCGCGTGAGGGGACGTCGCGTGGTCGCCAAAAACATGCGTGGCTGCTAACATTTGTGCTCGTGTCTTGAGACTTGGACCGGAACCCCGCATGGCTGGAGGCGAGCAGGATCGACCCGACCCAGCCGGCGCCGATGCGGCCGCCGGTTCGGCGGGGGTGCGTGCGCTGGCTCAGGACCTCGGTTGGGGCGAGGACGAGCGATCGGCAGACGAGATCCTCCTCATCGATCTGGAAGGCTTCGAAGGGCCGCTCGACCTGCTGCTGGCACTGGCGCGGACGCAGAAGGTCGATCTCGCCCGGATCTCGATCCTGAAGCTGACCGAGCAGTATCTCGCCTTCATCGATGAGGCGCGACACCTCCGGCTCGAGCTTGCGGCCGACTATCTGGTGATGGCCGCGTGGCTCGCGTTCCTGAAGTCGCGCCTCCTGTTGCCGCGCGACGAGACGGCCGGCGACGAAGCGACGCCGGAGGAACTGGCGGCGCGGCTGCATTTCCGGCTACAGCGGCTGGCGGCCATGCGGGAGGCGGCGGCGAAGCTCTTCACGCGGCAGCGTCTCGGGCGCGACGTGTTTCCGCGCGGCATGCCGGAAGGCGCGCGCACCATCCGCGAGAAGCGTTTCTCGGCGGGCCTCTACGACCTGCTCAAGGCCTATGCCGACCAGCGCAAGCGGGGCACGGTGAAGACGGCGCACGTGGTGCGGCGGCGGGTCGTCTGGTCGATCAAGGAGGCGCGGATGCGGCTCGAGCGGCTGGTCGGGCCGGGGGCTGTCGGTGGCGGGTGGGTGCAACTCGATCTCTTCCTCGAAGCGTATCTCCCGAGTGCGGAGGTCAGCCGTACGGCGCTCGCAAGTTCGTTCGGCGCGACGCTCGAAATGGCGCGCGAGGGGTTGATCGAACTCCGGCAGGATGGCGCGTTCGCGCCGATCTTCATGCGGGGGCGCACGGCGGAGCGGGGTTGAGGAGGTGAGACGGGCGGCCTTCGGGTCGGTCGGCAAGGAGGCTGTGAGGCGTGTCGAGGACGAGCAAAGGCAAGCGAAAACGGACGGGGGCGGCGAAGCCGGCTGTGCCCCAGGCCGCGTCCGCGCCGGTCGTATCCCTCGAGACCAGTGCGGCCGACAACGACACCGTGCCACTCACGGGGCCGGTTCGGGAGGAGCCGACGTCAAACATCGCCGCATTGCCGTCGGCGGATCGGGGGCACGGCCTCAGGATCGTCGAGGCGTTGCTCTTTGCCGCGTCAGAGCCGCTCGACGAGGCATTCCTCGGACGGCATCTCGATGCCGGAACGGATGTCCGGGCTCTGCTCGAGGAGCTCAAGGGCTTCTATGCCGGGCGTGGGGTCAATCTGGTTCGGGTTGCCGGCCGCTGGGCGTTTCGCACGGCTCGCGATCTCGGCTATCTGCTGGAGCGGTATGCGGTCGAGGACAAGAAGCTCTCCCGGGCGGCGCTCGAGACACTCGCCATCGTCGCCTATCATCAGCCGGTGACACGGGCCGAGATCGAGGAGATCCGCGGCGTCGAGACCTCCAAGGGCACGCTCGACATTCTGCTGGAGACCGGATGGGTGCGGCCGCGGGGGCGTCGCAAGGCGCCGGGCAAGCCGCTGACGTTCGGGACGACGCCGGCGTTCCTCGATCACTTCGGGTTGGAAGGTCTCGGCGATCTGCCAGGAGTACAGGAGCTGAAGGCCGCCGGGCTGCTCGATGCGACGCTGCCGCCCGGCTTCCGGGTGCCGCAGCCGATCGATGTCGCGGCGCTGATGCCCGACGAGTTGCCACTCGATGACGGTTCCCAGGACGCGCAGGGGGCGCTCGATCTGGAGCCCGATACGGACGACGATGAGGTGGACGGCGACGACGCGAAGGGGGCCGAGCCGGGCTGAGCCTCGCAAGAGGCCGTGGAACGGCCCGGGTCCGGGATCATCAGAACGGGCATCGGTCCTCGTCGTCGACAGCAGGTCCGGCACCAGCGCCGGGGTATGAGCACGGGTGAGTGGCGTGATGGATTTTGCCGGCTCAGGCGGCGGCGGTGATCGTGATCCGAAGACGTCCCGCACGGGCCCGGCGACCGCGCCGACCCGGCCGCGGACGCGGTCGGAGCGCGTGCGGACGGCGCCGACCGAACGTGCGTCGCGGACGCGATCCGCCTCCCGTTCGCCGAAGCGCCGGCGTTGGCGCTGGGTCCGGTGGGCGGCGACCTTCGCCGGGCTCGCCGTCGTGGCGCTGCTGGCGCTGGTCGTGATCTATCGGTTTGCGATGCCGGCCTGGACACCGACGATGCTCGCGCGCGCGCTCGCCGGGGAGCCGGTGCAGCAACGCTGGGTGCCGATCAGCGCGGTGTCGCCACGCCTCCAGCGGGCGGTGATCGCGTCGGAGGACAGCCGCTTCTGCAGTCACCGCGGCATCGACTTCGAGGAGTTGCAGGAGGCGATCGACAGCGCCGGCGACAACGGGCCTCGCGGGGCCAGCACCATCACGATGCAGGTCGTGAAGAACGTGTTCCTGTGGCCGCAGCGCAGCTACATCCGGAAGGTAATCGAATTGCCGCTGGCGCTGGTCGTGGACGCCGTCTGGCCCAAGCGACGCATCATCGAGGTCTATCTCAACGTCGCCGAGTGGGGGCCGGGGCTCTACGGCATCGAGGCCGTCTCGCGGCAGGCGTTCGGCAAGCCGGCCAGCCGGCTGACGGGCGACGAGGCGGCGCGGCTCGCCGTGTCGCTGCCGAGCCCGGCGACCCGGAATCCACGCAACCCGGAGCCTCGAATTCGGCGTCTCGCCGAGATCGTCGCGGCCCGGGCGCGGGGCTCTATCGACATGCGCTGCCTTGCCGGCAAGTCAGGGCCGACATGAACGAGGCGCATTGGCGGAGGTCCGGTTCCGGCCTAGTGTAGCGCGCTCAATCCGAGGGCCGAGCCATGCGCAAACCGTTCCTTTCGACCGTTCTTGCAACGCTGCTCGCCGTGGTGACCAGCGTCTCCACCGGGCGGGCGACATCGCCGCTGCCGCTGCCGCCTATCGACGGCATCGTCGAGCCGCGCGTGGCGCCCGTGAAGGGTGAGGACGGCCTCTTCCATCAGACCTGGTTCGTCCAGTCGTTCCTCGACCTCAAGGACGATCACGCGGAGGCCAAGGCCGCCGGCAAGCGCTTTGCGGTCATCTTCGAGCAGCGGGGCTGCATCTACTGCACCAAGATGCATACGGACGTGCTCTCGCAGCGCTACATCAACGACTATGTGCGGGAGAACTTCGCGATCGTGCAGCTCGATCTGTGGGGCTCGCGCGACGTGACGGACTTCGACGGCACGCGCATGCCCGAGAAGAAGCTCGCGGAGCGGTGGGGCGTGCTGTTCACACCGACGGTGGTGTTCTTCAAGGAAGACGTCACGGGGCAGTCGGCGGCGTGGGGGGCGCCGCTGGAGGTGGCGCGGCTGCCGCTCGGGTTCGGGCCGGCGACGTTCGTCGACCTCTTCGCGTGGATCCGCATCAAGGCCTACGAGCAGGACAAGAACTTCCAGCGATTCCATATCTCTCGCATGGCCGAGCGTGATGCGCTTCGCGCCAAGGCCGCGCCGAAATAAGGGCGCCCGCGCTACTCCACTCACAATTCCAAGGATCGAAACAATCATGCAGATGCGAAAGCTCGGCCGCACGGGCCTCGACGTATCGCTGCTCACGTTCGGGTGTGGGGCCGTCGGCGGGTTGATGACCAAGGGCGACCCGGCCGACCAGAGGAAAGCCGTCGAGCGGGCGCTGGCGCTCGGGGTCAACTTTTTCGATACGGCGCCGCTCTATGGCGATGGCGCATCAGAGCGGAACATCGGCCGCATTCTTCGGGAAATCGGGGCCGACGTCGTGCTCGGGACCAAGGTCAACGTCGGCCCGGACGAAAAGGGTGACGTCGGTGGGGCAATCGAGCGGTCGATCGAGGCGAGCCTCGAGCGGCTCGGCCGGGAGCGGGTCGACCTCCTGCAACTCCACAACTCGATCTCGACGGCCGGCAAGCCGCGCGATCTACACCCCGACGTCGTGCTCGGCGAGGTCGCGCCGGCGTTCGAGCGGCTCAAGGCGGCGGGCAAGATCGGTCACGGGGGCATCACTGCCATCGGCGATACAGACGCGCTGCACCGGGTGGTCACGTCCGGGCGCTTCGCCACGGCGCAGATCGTCTACAACCTGCTGAACCCCAGTGCGGGCCGTTCGTTGCCCGTCGGCTATCCGGGTCAGGACTACGGGAAGTTGCTGGAGGCGGCCACAAATGCCGGCATGGGGACGATCGTCATCCGGGTGATCGCGGGCGGTGCGCTGTCCGGCGAGGTGGCGCGTCATCCGCTCGGCATGGCGGTCGTCGCCCCGATCGGCTCGGGCGCCGACTATGCGGTCGACGCCGCCAATGCGCGGCGGTTCCAGCCGGTCGTGTCACGGGCCGGGGCGCGGGATACCGTCGATCTCGCCATCCGCTATGTGGCGAGCAACGCGGCCGTCTCGACGCTGCAGGTCGGGATTGCGACAGTCGAGCAGTTCGAGGCCGGGGCCCAATCGGTGCTCGCCGGACCGCTGCCGACGGAGGCCATGGCCGAGATCGCGGCCATACAGGATGGACTCAGGGCCTAGAGCATCCGGGTGCAGCATCGCCGACGCCGGGGATAGAGCGCGGCTCGCCTCGGGCGGGGCGGGTTCGGTCGGCTGGTCGATCGAAGCGCACGGTCGCCCGTCCCGGAACTTTTTTTTCTGGTCGAGCGTTGTGGTGCGGGGGCGATCACGACTGCTGAACGGGGGGCTGCGACATTTGATCTATCCGTGAGGCCATTTATGGATCTTGTCGGTGCGAGCGTTTACCATTTGGTAGCGGCTAGGTTTATGTCGCAGAAAAATCATATAAAATTGGCGCATCAGGTGGCTTCGTCTTAACCTTGCCGCTTCAGTGCGAATTAATGGCGTTCGGGTAGTGTCACCTCAGGTCAGAGAGAGTGTACCGAGTATCATGACCGATCAACAGTTCAGATCGCGCGCGCGCTATGTGATTGGCCCCGACGGCAGTCCCCTGACTGTCGCCGACCTCCCCCCGCGGGACACGAAGCGCTGGGTTATCCGCCGCAAGGCAGAGGTGGTGGCAGCCGTTCGCGGCGGTCTCCTCAGCCTCGAGGAAGCGTGTGAGCGCTACAAGCTCACCGTCGACGAGTTCCTGTCGTGGCAGCGGTCGATCGACCGGCATGGCCTCGCCGGGCTTCGGGCGACGCGCATCCAGGATTACCGCAACTAGGACCGGTCGCGCACCGGTCGATGGGCGATGTTCAACGGGGCGACGGCCGGGCCGTCCGCCCCTTTGTCGTTTCAGGCGCCTGTCGGGCAAACACATCAGACGAACGCCAGGATCAGGTATGCGCCGAGCATCACCGTGGTCCAGAGCGCCATGGTGCCCGTGGGCCAGGTCCGTCCGAACAGTCCGTCCGGGCCATGGAGAGACCGCGCCCACGCGACCGTCGCTCCCGATGCCGACGTGACGCCCCCGACGATCGAGGTCCACGCGGCGTTGGCCGCCGCTTCGATCCACCGGAGCAGCCGGTAGCCGAGCCCACGATAGAGCCAGTCGGCGCCCAGCAGCTGGCCCGGCCGTTCGAAGGGGTAGAGGCCGAGCGCGACCATCACCACCATTGCGAGGGTGGCGAAGGCCATGAGTTGCAACTGCGTCACGACGTGCTCGAGCGTGTAGGCGTCATAGGTCATGGGGAATGGGAGGGCGCCGTAGAGCAGGCTCGGCCAGAGCCCCACGATAAGGGATGCGAGTGCCGCCAGGCTCATGGCCGCAAGCATCGGCTTCGGGGCTTCCTCGGGGCGCTTGCCGCTGTCGGCCGCGAAGAACGCCGCGTAGGGGATCTTGATCGCGGTGGCGACGAACGCTCCGGCACTCGCCCCGAGCAGGATCAGCCAGACCCAGAAATAACCGTCCTTCATGGCCGCCGACAGGATCAGGGATTTGGCCACGAAGCCGCCAAGCAGGGGCGATGCGATCGACAGACCGCCGATGATGCAAAGGGCGGCGGTGAGCGGCATGGTGGCGCGCAGACCCCCGAGCGCGCTCGCTTCGGCGGTACCCGTCCGATAGAGAACCGCGCCGATCGCCATGAACAGCAGCGACTTGTAGACGACGTGGACGAAAGCCTGGGCGGCGGCGCCGCTGATGGCCATTTCGGTGCCGATGCCGACTGCCACCACCATGAAGCCGAGCTGGTTGTTCAGCGTATAGGCCAGGGTGCGGCGGAGGTCGTTCTCCATCATGGCGTAGATCAGCGGGACGACCGCCATCACGAGGCCGATCGGGATCAGGATGCCGGTCCCGGGGAAAGCGCGCGCCAGGGCGTAGATGGCGAGCTTGGTCGTGAAGGCCGAGAGGAGCACCGTGCCGCCGGGTGTCGCCTGCGGGTAGGCGTCCGGCAGCCAGCTCCCGAGGAGCGGGAAAGCGCACTTGATGCCGATCGCCAGCAAGATCAGCATGGCGCCGGGCGCGTCGAGGCCGAATTTCGTGAAGGCCAGCGATCCCGTCGCGTGATGGTGGATCAGGATGCCGGCGAGCAGGATGACGCCGGAGCCGATCTGGATGATCAGGTAGCGCATGCCGGCGCGATAGGCCCGTTCGGTGCCCGAAGCCCAGATCAGGAACACGGACGCGATCGCGGTGCCTTCCCAATAGAGGAAGAAGGTCACGAGATCGCCGGCGAAGACGGCGCCGATTGCCGAGCCCGCATAGACGAGGCCGGCCGCGTGCTGCAGCGGATCGTCGTGGTAGAGATTGTAGAGAATGCCGATGAAGGCGGCGAACAGGAAGACGAAGCCGAACAGCCACGACAGGCCGTCGACACGCATCGTCGTCAGGGGGACGCCGGCGAGGGTCGTCTGGCCGAGGTCGCCCATCGGCAGCGACAGGAGCTGCATCAGGCCGATGATCGGGAGGGCCAGCATCCAGGCGGCCCGGGCCTGGCCCTTGAGAAACGGGACGAGCACCGCGCCGAGGACGAGGATCAGTCCGGGGGACATCTCACCGATCATAATGGTCCTCCGGGCGGGACAGGAGGTGGCGGAGCGCCTCCGCCACGATGATCAGGGCGCCGGCGACGAGGAACGCGAGGCTGCCATAGAACACCGGGGTGTGCTCGATCGCGAAGGACCCGTGCTTCTGGATGAAGAGATCGGCAAAGGCGAGCAACACGACAGCGGACCCGACGCCGAACTTCAGGGCCGGAGACGGAGGCGGTACCGGCCGACGCGGGGCATCGTCGGTCGGGATGGGCGCGGCAGACTTCGAGTGTATGTCACCAGCTTCCACGGGGTGCTCTCCAAGGTCTCATCTAGCCGGGCCTGGCGGTGACGAGGGGCCGCAACAACTCCTCGATCGTGCCGGCGGCGAAGAACAGCACGAGGCACAACGTGGCGGTGATGACGATCGGTATGAGGCAGGCCAGCGGCGCTTCGCCGTGGACGTCGTGGTCGTCGGGCTTCGGCGGCAGGAAGAAGGCCCGGCCGACGATGGGTAGCAAATAGGCGACGTTCAGCAGCGAACTCACCATCAGAACGCCGACGACGAAGGCGAAGCCGGCATCGAGGGCGCCGGCGCCGATCAGCCATTTGCTCCAGACGCCACCGAACGGAGGCAAGCCGATGATCGACAGGGATGCGATGAAGAATGCGGCCATGGTCACGGGCATGCGGCGGCCGATGCCGTCGAGTTCGCCGATCTCGGTCTTGTGGGCCGCGACGTAGATGGCGCCGGCGCAGAAGAAGAGCGTGATCTTGCCGGCAGCGTGCATGACGATGTGCATGCCGCCGCCGATGAGACTGCTGGAGGTGGCGATCGCGGCCGCCAGCACGACGTAGCTCAACTGGCTCACGGTCGAGTAGGCGAGGCGGGCCTTGAGGTTCTGGCGCGTGAGGGCCACCAGCGAGGCGGCGATGAGGGTCGCCGACGCGAAGTAGACGAGCCAGTCGCGGGCGCCGCCAGCGGTCAACGTTTCGACGCCGAAGACGTAGATGACGACCTTGAGGACCGTGAAGACGCCAGCCTTCACGACGGCCACCGCGTGCAGGAGGGCCGAGACGGGCGTCGGCGCGACCATCGCAGATGGCAGCCAGAAGTGCAGGGGCATCAGCGCGGCCTTGCCGATGCCGAAGGCGTAGAGCGCCAGCAGGAGGCCGACGATCGTCGCGTCGAGCCCCTTCGGCAGGATGCCGCCTGCCGTGAACTCGGTGGTGCCGGAGAGGAACGCCGTCACGATGATGGCTGGGAGGAGCAGAACCATCGACGAGCCGATCAGCAGCATCAGGTAGATGCGACCGCCGATCAGCGCCTTGCGGTCGCCGTTGTGGGTGACGAGCGGGTAGGTCGAGAGCGTCAGCAACTCGTAGAAGAGGAACAGCGTGAACAGGTTCCGAGAGAAGGCGAGGCCGACGGCGGAGCCGAGCGCGATGGCGAAGCAGACGTAGAACGTCGTCTGGCGCGGCTCGTCGTGGGCGCGCATGTAGCCGATCGAGTAGATCGAGTTGACGATCCAGAGCGTGCTCGCGACGAGTGCGAACATCAGGCCGAGCGGCTCGACCTTGAAGGCGAGTGGAAGGCCGGGGACAACCTCGATCAGGGCGACGTCGGGTCGGGCACCCGCCATCACGGGACCGGCGAGGGACCAGACGAGGGCTGCAAGAAGCACGGCCGTGACGAGGGTCGCGGCCTCGCGAAGGTTGGGCGAGCGATGCAGGAAGGCGATCGCGATCGCGCCAATGAACGGCAGGACCACGGCTGCCAGCATCGTCGTTTCGGGGGACAAGCCGAGCATCACTTCAATCCCCCGAGCAGTGTCTCGGCCGCCTTCAACGCCATGCCGGCGGACGCTTCGGTGTCGATGCCAAAGTAGATGGTGGCTGCAGTCAGGACGAGCATCGGGATCAGCATCGAGAGCGGCGGGTCCGTGCATTTCTCGACGGCGGGCGAAGGCTCGCGGAACCACGCCACCTCGACCACGCGACCCACGTAGACCACGGCAATGAGGGAGCTGATCAGGATGGCGAAAACGAGCGGCCACCAGCCCTTTTCGACTGCGCCGATGGCGAGATACCACTTGGAGACGAAGCCCGCGGTGCCGGGTACTCCGACAAGCGCCATACCACCCAGCACGAAGACTGCCATGGTCCAAGGCATCCGGCGGCCGATGCCGGCGATGGCGTCGAGCTTCACGCTGCCGAGACGGTAGGCGATGGCGCCGAGGGCCATGAAGAGCGCGGTCTTCATGAGGGCGTGGTTCAGGAGATGGACGATGCCGCCGGTCAGGCCCTGCGTGTTGGCGAGCGCGATGCCGAGCGTGATGTAGCCGACCTGGCCCAGCGACGAGTAGGCGAGCATCCGCTTCAGGTTGGTCTCGAACACCGCGATGATCGAGGCGATGAACATGGCGGCCAGCGAGAGGACGACAAGCACCTCGGTCAAGGGTAGCGTCTCGAAACTGATCGCGACGCCGAAGACCGAGAACGCGAAGCGGATCAGCACGTAGATCGCCACTTTCGTCGCCGTTCCCGCCAGGAAGGCAGAGGCGAACGACGGCGCGTGGGCGTAGGCGCCGGGCAGCCACACGTGGAGCGGGAAGAGGGCGAGCTTCAGGCTGATGCCGACGACGATGAAGGCCAGCGCCGCCATCACGGGGCGTGGGTTCTGCATGGCCGGATCGGCGAGGCGGCTCGCGATGTCGTAGATGTTGAGGCTACCCGTCACGAGGTAGAGGAGGCCGACGCCGATCACGTAGAAGGTGGCGCCGATGGTGCCCATGATCAGGTACTGGTAGGCGGCCAGCAGCGCGCGCCGATCGCGGCCGAGGGCAATGAGCACGTACGTCGCGAGAGACGAAATCTCCAGGAAGACGAACAGGTTGAAGGCGTCGGCAGTAATCGTGATGCCGAGCAGGCCGGCGAGGCACAGCAGGTACATGGTGTAGAACCAGACCTGCTTGTCACCGTCGATCTCGCTCGCGACGGAGCGGCGGGCAAAGGGCATCAGGGCCGCGCCCACGACCGAGACCAGAACCAGGACGAACGCGGCGAGCAGGTCCACGCGATACTCGATGCCGATCGGGGGCGCCCAGCCACCCAGGTGATAGGATATCGGACCCGTGGCGAGGACCTTCCGCATCAGCAGGATGGAGATCACCGGCATCGTCCAGGTGATCACGAGCGCGACGGCCCACGCGGAGCGACCGCCACGCATCAACGCGACAAGCACGGCGCCGACGAGCGGGACGATGACCTGAAGGATCGGAAGCTGGCTCTCGAGGGCGCTCACTCGTCGGTCTCCTGGGCGAAGATCTCGTCCTCCTCGATGGTCCCATAGGCTTCCTTGATGCGAACCACGAGCGCCAGTCCGAGCGACAGAACGGCGACGCCGACCACGATGGCGGTCAGGATCAGGACGTGAGGCAGGGGGTTCGTGTAGACCTTGAAGGCCGGGTCGAGGATGGGCGCCGTGCCGCCGATGATCTTCGAGGGACCGACGTAGAGCAGGTAGACCGAGGTCTGGAAGACGGACAGGCCGATCAGCTTCTTGATCATGTTGCCGCGGGCAATCACGATGAAGAGGCCCGCGACCATCAGGAAGATCGTGACGACGTAGTTGTAATGCTCGGCAAAGCGCAGGATGGCGTCCCTCATCGACCGCGCTCCACGAAGGCGTAGAAAATGGCGAGCATGGTCGAGGCTACCGTGACGTGGACGCCGACCTCGACCCAGAAGATGCCGCGTTCACGACCGTGCATCGGGCTCGGATCGAGCACGCCGTAGTCGAGGAAATTCTGCCCGAGCAGCATCGTGAGGACACCCGTTCCGGCGTAGATCAGGACGCCGAGCGGCACCATGAACTCGACGAGGCGCTGGGGGACGATCAGCTTCGCCTTGGCGACCCCGAAGACGAGTGCATAAAGGATCATCATGCCGGCCGAGATCACGCCGGCCTGGAAGCCGCCACCGGGCCCGTATTCGCCGTGGAACTGCACGTAGAGGGCGAACAGCAGCATGAACGGCAGGATCAGCTTGCTGCCGACCCGGAGAACGACGTCGAGCCTCATGTGCGTTCCCCAGTCTCGCTCGTGCCCTTGCCTTCAGCAGCCTCCCGCTCCTCCCTGCGCCGACGGCCGGAGCCGCGCAGCAGCAGCATAACGCCGATCGCTCCCGTGAACACCACAACGGTCTCGCCGAGCGTGTCGAAGCTGCGGTAGTCGGCCAAAATGGCGGTGACGACGTTGGGTATGCCAGAGTCCGTTCTGACGTTCGTGAGATAGGTCGGGGCCACGTGCTTGTGGATCGGCGCATCGGGGGAGCCGAATGGCGACAACCCCACGGTGCCCCAGACCAGGGCGGCACCCACGCCAAGGGCCAGGAACAGCGGCACCACGGGGGTCTTCATGGTCTTCTGTTCGCGGCTGCCCGTCAGATGAAGGGCTGCGATCAGGAAGACCGTCGAAGCACCAGCGCCGACCGCAGCTTCCGTCATCGCGACGTCGGGCGCGTCGAGCAACATGAGGATGCTCGCCATCAGGAAACTGTAGATGCCGGCGAGGATGATCGCGCCGAACAGATTGCGTTGCCGCGCGATGCCGACGGTGATTGCGGCCATCATGGTGAGGAGGGCCGTGTTGATCAGCATTTCCATGGGGCTAGCCTTCCTCGCCTGGGCGGCGCGGCCCCGACGAGCCCTTGGGCGGGCCATCGGGCCGGTCGGACCGGTCCTCGGCGAGATAGGGCCGGATGCCGGCCTGGAGGGCCGCCTGTGCGAGGGCGTGCGTCACGACGGGACCGGTGAAGAAGATCAGCGCCAGCAGAAACAGCAGTTTTGCCGAGATCAGCGTGAAGCCGGCCTGCAGCATGAACCCGATGAAGAGCAGGCCCGCGCCGAGGGTCTCGATGACGCTCGCGGCATGCATGCGGGTGAAGACGTCCGGCATCCGCATCAGGCCGAGGCCGCCGGCCACGATGAAAAAGGAGCCAGCCAGGATCAGGACGAAGCTCGCGACGTCGACGATGAGCGTCACGGTGTGTCCTCCTCGACGTCGTAGGCCAGATCGCCGTGGCGGAAGAATTTCAGAATGGCCAGGGTGCCGATCAGGTTCAAAAGTCCATACGTGATGCCGACGTCGAGCCATTCCGGACGGCCGGTGAGGAAGCCGACCGTCGCCAGCAGCAGGATGGCGAGCGTTCCGATGGTGTTGCCGGCGAGGACGCGGTCGAAGACCGTCGGCCCCTTCAGCGCTCGGACCACAGCCAGCGACAGGGCGACGAGCAGGGCGATCGTAGCGGCCGCGAACATCAGCGTACCTCCTCGAACTGCGTGACGCGCTGGTCCATGCCGCCACCCTCGAGGTCGATGGCGCCGTCGCGAACCAGCGCGTGCACGGTCAGTACGTTGCCATCGACCGCCGCGGTGATCGTGCCGGGCGTCAGCGTGATGGAATTGGCATAGGTGGCGAGGCCGACCGTCGTCTTCTGGGTGGCAGTGACGCGGGTCAGCGTCGGCGAGATCGGAAGGCGCGGATCGACGATGAGCTTCGTTACGGCCCAGCAGGACTTGACGATCTCCCAGACGAGCCAGGGATAGTAGGTCAGGGTCCCGAGGAAGAGCTGTGTCGGATGGCCTTCCTCGTCGTCGGCGGTCATGCGATGGGCGAAGTACACGGCGAAGATGGCCGAGCCGACACCGGCGGCGAGCAGGAACGCCTTGTAGTAGCCGGAGAGCGCGAGCCAGAACAGGAACAGGGCGATGAACAGGCTGATCTGGCGCATCTCGGGTTCGTCCTTCTCCTGCCACCTCGGCCAACGTCGGCACGCGATCATGCCGCAGACCTGAGGCGGTCAGCCATGATGGCGCCGCTCGATCGCGGCGGCCGTTGGTGCGCTCTGCGGGAGGCTGGAAACGCGGCGTGGTCGTGTCGGGAGCGCATGGTGGCTATTCCCGCCGCGCATGGCAAGTGCAGATCGCCGATTTCTATCAGTTTCCTCAGGCGCCCGGCGCGCGTGCGGAATGCGCGCGGATCGATCGCACCCGGACAGCACTTCGATCACCGATTGCCGCGACGTGCGCGGCCTGCGAATCGCACGGCCTCTTCGGCGGCCCGGAAGAGTGCGCGCGCCTTGATGACGCACTCATTCTGCTCGTCGGCGGGCACGCTGTCGGCGACGATTCCGGCGCCGGCCTGGACGTACATGCGGCCATCCTTGACGATCGCGGTACGCAACACGATGCAGGTGTCCATGTTGCCGTCGGCGGAGAAATAACCGACGCAACCGGCGTAGGGGCCGCGCTTCTCGCGCTCGAGTTCGTCGATGATCTCCATGGCGCGCACTTTCGGGGCTCCTGAGAGCGTTCCGGCCGGGAAGCCGGCCAAAAGCGCATCGATCGCGTCGTGCTTCGGATCGAGCTCGCCGTTGACGGTCGAGGAGAGGTGCATGACCTGGCTGTAGCGCTCGATGTCAAAACTCGAGGCGACTTCCACAGTACCGATGCGCGCGACGCGGCCGACGTCGTTGCGGCCGAGATCAAGCAGCATCAGATGCTCGGCGCGCTCCTTCGGATCGGCGATCAGCTCGGCCTCGAGGCGGCGGTCTTCCTCGGGCGTGGCGCCACGGCGGCGCGTGCCGGCGAGCGGGCGGATAGTGACGCGGCCGTCGCGGACCCTGACGAGGATCTCCGGGCTCGATCCCACGAGCGCGAAGTCGCCGAAGTCCAGATGGAACAGGAACGGCGACGGATTGGTCCGGCGCAGCGCGCGGTAGAGCGCGAACGGGGGCAGTGCGAAGGGCGCCGAGAAGCGCTGCGAGACGACGATCTGGAAGGCGTCGCCGGCCGTGATGTACTCCTTGCAGCGGTCGACCATGGCGAGATAGTCGGCGGCCGGCGTGTTCGAAACCGGGGCTGGCGCCTCGAGGCCGGTTGCCGGTAGCGCGCCGTGCGGCAGCGGTTCCTCCAGCCGGGCGACGACGCTCTCGAGCCGCGCGAGAGCCTTTGCGTAGGCATCGGCGGCGGTCTCGTCCTGCGAGGGGAAGACGGGCGAGGCCACCGTCATCTCGTCCTTCACGGCGTCGAAGATGACCATGATCGTCGGGCGCACGAGAATGGCGTCCGGCACACCGAGGCGATCGGGCGGAATGGCGGGCAGATGCTCGACGAGGCGGACGGTGTCGTAACCCATGTAGCCGAAGACACCCGCCACCATGGGCGGCAGTTCCTCGGGGAGGGTGATGCGCGAGCGGGCCAGGAGGCTCCGGAGCGATGCCAGGGTCGGCTCGGGCTCGGCCGTGAAAGCGTCCGGGGCGGCGGCCGGGCTGGTGTTGATCTCGGCGCGGTCGCCGAACGCGCGCCAGACGAGATCGGGCTCGAGGCCGATGATGGAATAGCGGCCGCGCACGGCGCCGCCCTCGACAGATTCGAGGAGGAAGCTCATCGGACGGCCATGCGCAAGCTTGAGCATGGCCGAGACCGGCGTCTCGAGATCGGCGACGAGACGGGCCCAGACCACACTCGGCGTGCCAGCCCCATAGCTGTCGGCGAACGTCGCGAAATCCGGCGCCATCTCGAGGCCGTCGGCGGCGCCTGTCGGTGCGGTCACAGGGGTGCTGGTCACCGGACGGTCCTTTCGATCGCTCGGCTCACTCGTCACGGTCACTTTCGTCACGGCGTCTGGTCCAGACCGACGGCGCGCCTGTAGACGGCATCATCGATCCGAACGCCCTGCTCGTCCCTGAGCGCGGTGACGAAGCTCTGGATCACGTCGCGCTGGAGATCCTGGACGAGTTGGGCACGGAGCGCGTCCGTCTGCTCCTTGGTCGGAGGGGGAGCATCCGCGATGTCCGTCACGACCATGACGATGCGGGTCTGGTCGTCGGCGCTCATGGCGCTCCCGGCGCCGCCCTTCGGCAAGGTGAAGGCGAGACGCGCGCCGCCCTGGGCAACTCCCTCCGGCGGCGCGGTCCGCTTGAACGGCTTCGATACTTCGATCTTGCCGCCCGTCTCGGTGGCGATCTTGTCGAGAGGCTCGCCGGCCTTGATCCGGTCGACGAGTTTCTGGCTCTCGCGGGTCAGGGCCTGGCGCGCCTCGCGCTCGCGCCACCTCTGCTCCACGTCGGCCTTCACTTCGTCGAATGGGCGGGTCGCCGCGGGGAGGACGTCGACCACTTCGACCCAGGCCTCGATGCCGTCATCGAGCGCCAGCACCTCCCTGGGCAGATCCTTCTCGCCCTGGAAGGCGGTCGCGAGGATCCGGTCGGCGGCCGAATGGGGAATGGCGGGCTTGCCATCGGGCCCAAGTCCGCGGGCGTCGACGCTCGGCACCTCGATCACGCGCAGACCGAGGTCGGCGGCGATCTTCTTGTACTTCTCGGTCTCGGCCGTCGCGCCGCGGCGATCCTCGATGTCCTCGTGCAGCTTGGTGATCTTGTCGCGCAACCGCGTCTCCTCGAGGTTGCGGCGGACTTCGGGCGCGACCTCCTCGAAGGTCCGGGTGCGGGCGGGCTGGATCTCGGTGACGCGGATCACGAGGTAGCCGCCGCGCACCTGGATCGGAGCGGATACCGTGTTGGGCTGAAGTTCGAATGCCGTCTTGGCGAAGTTCGGATCGGAGATCTCGCGGCGCGCGATAAGGCCCTGGTCGACGCGGCCCTGGGCGCCGTTGGCTTCGAGGGCGGCGATGAGGAAGCTCTTGCCGGCGGCGATGGCCTTCGCCTCGCCTTCGGCTTCCTCCTTCGTGCGATAGGAGATCTGCTGGATGCGGCGGCGCTCGGGCACGTCCCACGCCGGGCGGGACTGCTCCCAACTTGCGCGTACGTCCGCGTCGGTCACGCCGAGCCGGGTCTTCAGGGTCTCGGGCTCGAGCAGCATGATGGCGAGCCTGCGCCGCTCGGGGATCGTGAAGGCGGTCTTCTGCTCCTCGTAGAAAGCCTTCAGCGCGGCCTCGTCAGGTGCTGCGACCGGCGGGAGCTTCGACGGGTCGAGGCGCACGAACGAGATCGTTCGGGTTTCCTCGCGGTACTTGTGCAGGGCGCTCAGCATGGCGTCGGGCACGGTGACCGGCTCGACCATCGCCTCGGTGATCTGCTCGCGCAGTTCGTCGCGGCGGCGTTCGGCGAAATAGCGCTGCTCGGTGTAGCCGGCCTGCCGGATCCGCTCGTCGAACGTGCGACGATCAAAGACCTGATTGGGGCCAAAGAACACAGGATCGGAGCGGATCAGTTCGGCGATCGTCTGGTCGGACAGCCGAAGGCCGAGCTGCTCGCCGTAGTTAGAGATCGCGGCGGCGCTGACGAGTTCGCCGAGCACGGCCTGATCGATGCCGAAGGCGCGCGACTGCTCGGCCGTCAGGGGCTGGCCGAACTGCTGCGAGATGATCTGGCGGCGCTGCTGGAGAACCTGCGTGAACTGCGTCGCCGGGATCTTGGTCTTGCCGACCTCGGCAATGGGGCCTTGCCCGCGCGACGTGATCATGTCGCCGATGCCCCACACGGCGAAGCTCAGGATGAGGACGGAAAAGAGCGCGAAGACCATGACCTTCACGACGCCGCGCCTCAGGGATTCAAACATTCGGTGTTCCGTTCGTTCGCAGCAGAGCCATCATGTCGACAACAGGGCGAGTTGCGATCGCGCCGCGCCGTCCGGGCGACCGCGGGATCGCGATCAGGCCGATGGCTCCGCGAGACCCGCAGTCGGGCGCCCTTGTGCCTTAGACCGTGCCGGGTGGCACCGGTCAATCACGACACATATCGCCGCAGCCGGGAGCGGCGGCAAGCCCCGGGTTGAAAGGCCGACCCGTCCATCATAGGAATCCGGCTCGTCTCTCGCAAGGCGAAGCGCGCCGATCGCGGCCGCCGCTTCTCGCCTCTCACGCACGCGCCGCCCGGCGCCGGCACCCCGCAGGAGTTTTCCCATGGCGCCTCAGAGCGAAACCGTCCGGCCCCTGGTCGCCGGCAACTGGAAGATGAACGGTACCCGTGCTTCGCTCGGCGAGATCGACGCCTTGGCCGGCGCCCTCGCTAAAGGCGTCCATGGCGGGGTGGATGTCATGATCTGCCCTCCGGCGACGCTGGTCAGCGCGCTCGCGGATCGGGCCAAGGGTACCGCGCTCGCGATCGGCGGGCAGGACTGTCACGCCAAGGTGTCGGGCGCGCACACCGGCGACGTGTCGGCCGAAATGCTGAAGGACGCCGGTGCCACGGCGGTGATCGTCGGGCATTCGGAGCGCCGGGCGGACCATGGCGAAAGCGATGCGATCGTGCGGGCCAAATGCGAGGCCGCGCATCGGGCGGGGCTCGTCGCCATCGTCTGCGTCGGCGAGACGGCGGACGAGCGGAAGACGGGCCGGACGCTCGATGTGGTGGCAGGACAACTCCAGGGCTCGCTCCCCGACGGGGCGACGGCGACCACGACGATCGTCGCCTACGAGCCCGTCTGGGCGATCGGAACCGGACTGACGCCGACGGCTGGCGATGTCGCCGAGGTGCACGGCATGATCCGGAAGGCGCTCGTCGCGCGCTATGGACAGGAGGGGGCGCGGATGCGGCTCCTCTACGGTGGGTCCGTCAAGGCGTCGAATGCCGTCGAACTGATGGCGGTCGCGAACGTCAATGGCGCGCTGGTCGGCGGGGCAAGCCTCAAGGCTGCCGATTTCGTCGGCATTCTCGACGCCTACCGCTGACACCGAGCCGCTCCCGCCGGCCGCGAAGCAGGTTGGGAACCATCCCGGAGGATTTGCGCCATGAGAAGCCGGCAGGCCGCTCGGTTATGGGCCGCGACGTTGGCGCTTCTTTGCGCTTGCGGCACCGCGCGTTCAGAGCCCTTCGAGAAGGAGCGCTGCGACGCGCTCGTCGAGGAGCATGGGAAGCTCGTGGCGGGCGGGGTGCCCGAGGTCGTCCGCAAGGGGCCGCAGTGGGCGGCCGAGAATGCTTCCCCGGAGCGGCTCGCTGAAGCCCGACGGTTTCTCGCGCTTGAAGAAGCTCTGCTCTTCCGTTGCGGGCATGCCAAGCTGAGGGCCGCGCCTCCGGCACCACCGGAAGGGGAGGCTGCCAAGGGTGGGCCGGGTGCGGCCACGGCGGCCGCGGCGGGGGCCGTGGCGGGTGCTGGTGTCGCTGCAGCGGCGAAAGCGAAGTCGGGATCGGGAAGCAAGGCCAGGGCGGCGCGGCCGGCGACGGCTGCCGAAGGCAAGGCTCAGCGTCCCCGTCCGGCGAAAGGGGCACCGGCCGAGCCGGCGTCCGCCGACGCCAAGGCGAAGCCGAAGCCCAAGCCGAAAGCATCGCCGAGGCCCAAGGCGAAGGCCGATGACGCGTACCGGCCGCCGGCCAAGACCTCCGGCGTGACGAACTAGCACCGCACCGTGGCTGAGGGTTGTTGCTGGCCACAGGCGGATGGCTCGTGTAGAAGCGCCGACGAACACTTGGCAGGCGCGCTCGATCGCGCCGCAACGATCCACGGACAGGCACTGGCATGGCCACCATTCTTCTCATCGTGCATCTCATGATCGCCGCCGGCCTCGTCGCCGTCGTTCTGCTGCAGAGGTCGGAAGGCGGAGGCCTCGGCATCGGCGGTGGTGGGTCGGGCCTCATGAGCGGTCGCGGGCAGGCGAACTTCCTTACCCGCCTGACGGCCGGACTGGCTGCGGCCTTCTTCGTCACCAGCATCAGCCTGACGCTGCTGGCCCGGCAGGGCGCGCGCCCGGTGTCGCCGCTCGATGCGCCGATCTCGTCTCCGGGCAGCCCGGCGCCGAAGGGTGGTGTGCTCGACAGCCTGGAACAGGGCAAGCAGAGGCTGCCGTCGCCGCCCAAGTCGGAGTAGGGCCGGGGGCGGCCGCTTCGACACGACGGTGGACGAACGCGAAAATATCTCTTCGAATCAGCGGCTGATACTGTAACGTTAAGGTCCATGGCGCGGTACATCTTCATTACCGGCGGCGTGGTCTCATCGCTCGGCAAAGGGCTGGCTTCAGCGGCCCTCGGAGCGCTCCTTCAAGCCCGCGGCTACACAGTCAGGTTGAGGAAACTCGACCCCTATCTCAATGTCGATCCGGGCACGATGAGCCCGTATCAGCACGGCGAAGTGTTCGTGACCGACGACGGTGCGGAGACCGATCTCGATCTCGGACACTACGAGCGCTTTACGGGCGTTCCGGCGCAGAAGTCGGACAACGTCACCACGGGGCGCATCTATCAGGAGATCCTCGCCAAGGAGCGGCGCGGCGATTTCCTCGGTGGCACGGTGCAAGTGATCCCGCACGTCACGGACGCCATCAAGGAGTTCGTGCTCGCGGGCAACGACGACGTGGATTTCGTGCTGGTCGAGATCGGCGGCACGGTCGGCGACATCGAGGGCCTGCCGTTCTTCGAGGCCATCCGTCAGCTCGGCAACGATCTGCCGCGCGGGCACTCGGTCTACATCCACCTGACGTTGCTGCCGTTCATTCCCTCCGCGGGCGAGCTCAAGACCAAGCCGACGCAGCATTCGGTGAAGGAACTGCGCTCGATCGGCATTCAGCCGGATATCCTGCTCTGCCGGTCGGACCGGGAAATTCCGGCGTCGGAGCGGCGCAAGATCGCGCTGTTCTGCAACGTGCGCGATACCGCGGTGATCCAGGCGCTCGACGTCGCCTCCATCTACGACGTGCCGCTCGCCTATCACCGCGAAGGTCTCGACAGGGAAGTCCTCGCCGCGTTCGGCATCGAGGGCGCGCCGGCGCCGAAGCTCGATCGGTGGGAGGGCATTTCCCGGGCGGTCGCGACCCCCGAGGGGCAAGTCAACATCGCCATCGTCGGCAAGTACACGGGCCTCAAGGACGCCTATAAGTCGCTTATCGAGGCGCTGGTGCACGGTGGCATCGCGAACCGGGTGCGGGTCAACCTGCACTGGATCGAGAGCGAGGTGTTCGAGAAGGAAGACCCGGCACCGCATCTCGAGAACGTGCACGGCATTCTGGTGCCGGGCGGGTTCGGCGAGCGGGGTGCGGAAGGCAAGATCCAGGCGGCGCGATTCGCGCGTGAGCGGGGCGTGCCGTACTTCGGCATCTGCTTCGGCATGCAGATGGCCGTCATCGAGGCGGCGCGGACGCTCGCCGGCATCGACAAGGCTTCGTCGACCGAGTTCGGCCCCAGCGAGGAGCCGGTCGTGGGCCTGATGACCGAGTGGATGCGCGGCAACGAACTCGAGCGGCGGCGCACCGACGGTGATCTCGGCGGCACCATGCGGCTCGGGGCCTTCGAGGCCAAGCTCGAGAAGGGCAGCCGCATCGCCGACATCTACGGCGCGACGCGCATTTCGGAGCGGCACCGGCATCGCTACGAGGTGAATGCGCGCTACCGCGAGCGGCTCGAGGCACAGGGGCTCAAGTTCTGCGGTCTGTCGCCGGACGGACTGCTGCCGGAGACCGTCGAGATCCCGGCGCATCCGTGGTTCATCGGCGTGCAGTATCACCCCGAGCTCAAGTCGCGACCGTTCGAGCCGCATCCGCTGTTCGCGAGCTTCATCGGGGCGGCGATGGAGCAGAGCCGGTTGGTGTGAGTGGCCTGCGGCGGGCGGTATCGTCGCGGGATCGCAAATCGGGAGGCTGACCAATGGGGTCGACATCTGTCCTCGCCGTCGCGTTCGTGGCGGTGGTCGCGACTGCCGTCACGCACGTCGAAGCCCACGCCTCCGACCTCGCCGTTCGCGGGTCGGCGATCGCGGCGGAGACGTGCGGGCGGTGCCATGCGGTGGGCGTCGACGATGCGAGCCCGCAGAAGGTCGCGCCGCCGTTCCGCACATTCGGCGAGGATCATCCGATCCCGATGCTGGTGGACGCGCTCAAGACCGGCATCGTCGGGGGGCATGAGGAGATGCCGATGTTCGATCTCGGGCTCGAGGGCGTCGAGGCGCTCGTCGCCTACATCGACAGCCTAACCGGCGCCGGGCCGAAGTATCTCGGTGACAAGCGATGAGGGTGCGGCTCGGGGCGGCGGCGCTCGTCGTGATCGTCGTCGGCGGGTCTGCCGAGGCGCAGCTCTACCAGTCGAGCGTGTCGTGCGAGGTCGCCGATTTCAGCATGACGCTCCGGCTCTATCTGCCGCTCGCTCCGGATGGCTCGGGATCGCCGGGGGCCGGGGGAATGGAGGGGACGCTCGAGATCCATCACCAGAAGGTGCCGAAGGATCGGCGGCTCTGGTCGCTCGGCGGCAAGCGTCCGGCGCAGTTCTGGAACCGGGACGGCGAACTCCGGATGCTCCTGATGGTCGGGCCGGTCGATGATCCGGTGACCGTCGTCATCGAGACGGCGCAGCGACCCGGCGAGACGCAGCACGGCGGCCGGTTCCGGTTGATCAGCAGCGAGGTCAGCCTCAGCGGGCGGCTTGCCTGCAACGCCGGTTAGGCGGCACACTCGACCCGACGGGCAGAGGGCGTCGAGCCCCGCCGACGGCAGGAGAGGTCGAGGGATGGATCTACGCGGCAAGGTGGCGCTCGTCACGGGCGGCAACGGCGGGCTAGGGCAGCGGATCTGTCACGCGCTGGCGAAAGAAGGCGTGCACATCGCCGTCATGTACGCGCAAAGCCGCGAGCAGGCGGAAGGTGTCGCACGGGAGCTGCAAACTTCGCATCAGGTGACGGCGGCGGCGTTCGGCTGCGACATCACCGATCAGGCGGCCGTCGAGGCGCTGGTTGCGGCGGTGGTCGCCCGCTTCGGGCGGATCGACATCCTCGTCAACGATGCGGCGTTCAACAAGTCGGTGCCGTTTCCCGACCTCGACGCCATGACGATGGAGCTTTGGGACAAGATCCTGGCGGTCAATCTCACGGGGCCGATGCGGCTCATCAAGGCGGTGGCGCCGGTGATGAAGCAGCAGGGCTCGGGCCGGATCGTCAACATCTCGTCGGTGGCGGGGCTCGGGCCGACGGGTTCGTCGATCGCCTATGCGGTGTCGAAGGCGGGGCTCATTCACCTCACCAAGTGCATGGCAGTGTCGCTGGCGCCGGAGGTGCTGGTCAACTGCGTGGCGCCGGGGCTGCTCGAAGGGACGCGGGCGACGGCGAACCTCCGCGCCGAACAGATCGAGCGCTCGTCGTCGACGTCGCTTCTCCGCAAGGCCGCCGACAAGGACGATTGCGCCGACATGACCGTCACCATGTGCCGCACCGAGACGATGACCGGGCAGACGGTGGTGATCGACGCGGGGCGTATCTTCCATTGAGGGGCGCCCGGGCGCATCGCCCGGGTCGCCGTCTCGATCACGTGCGCGGGGCTTGTCCGCGCTTCTGCCGCCGTTCGTCGCCGATGGCGAGCAGGCGTTCGCGATCCTCGGGGCGAACGCGATTGTAGCGTTCGCGCCAACCCGGATCGGGACGCCATTCGAAGGGCGCACGGACGGTCTCGCGCGGGGCCGTCGCCGTTTCCAGAAGCCCGAGGCCTAGGCGGACGATTTCCCGCTGCATGTCGGGCCGCCAGGGATGGCCGCACGGATTTCCAAGCGGGAAGTCGACGAACAGAAACCGCGGCACGGCGCAGTGCTCGACGATGTCGCGTGCCGAGCCAATGATGACGGTCGGGAGGCCATGGGCCTCGAGGTAACGGGCAACCAGACTCACGGTCTGGTGACACACCGGTCAAAGAGCGGTGAGCAAGGCCGCGTCGGCACCGTCCTCGCGGAGCCGCGCCAGGATCTCGGGCGCGTCGTGGGTGAGCGTCTTCGCATGGCTGTAGTCGGTCGGGGCGCCATGGAAGCGGGGCGCGAGGCTGCCGACCACGCCGGCCGCGACGAGGCTCTTCATGGCCTCGGTCGGGAGGAAGGTCTCGCGATCGTCGGTGTGGGTCGCTTCCTTGTCCCAGGCGAGGTCGGTGTCGAATGTGCGGGGCGGCGCGTTGACGTCGCCGGACCAGACCTGCTTGCGGCCCTTGGCGTCACGATTGGAGCGGTCGGGCGGACCGGCCGTCGTGACGAGGCCGATGCGGGCCTCGGACAGGCGCTTCGTGAACGGCGCGAACGGCGCGTCGTCGAAGTGGGCCCAGACATAATCGTTGTCGTAGCCGAGCGCCCGGTAGTAATTCCGCGTCCGCTCCATGTAGGGGACGGGAGCGCCGGTGTCGTCGCTGGTCATTGCGCCTCCTTGATCGATCACGTCGGCGACGGTCGGCGCCAACGACGCAAAATCGTCGCGCGATTTGCTTGCCATGCGCAACCGGCATGTTGTCAACAGATGAATGTGGCGTTCATCCCCACGCCACGGTCGCGGCACGGGAAGATCGTATTGCTTCGGTCGCGTGGTTGCGCTCGAATGGTGCGCAATGGCCGCGCGCGAACTCAAACCATAACGGCCGGGTGGAGACGTCGCATGTTCCTCGACCAGACTCGGCCGGCCCTTTGGCCGTGCGACGTGGCACGCATCCGGTCGTGACGGTCCTCATGTCTGAAGTCCGCCGTCCTGCAGCTGTCTCCGAGGAGAACGTCCGTGGCTGACGGCTCCCAGATGGCGCACGCGGCCGGCCGCAGCCCGGATATCGACCTGTGGCCGGCGTGGTTCAGGCTGCTGGCGGCGCTGGCGGTGAGCACCGTCGGCGGCGTCGGCATGTGGTCGGTCGTCGTCGTGCTGCCGGCGATCGAGAAGGATTTCGGGATCTCGCGCGCCGAAGCGTCGTTCGCCTATACGCTGACCATGCTGGGCTTCGGCTTCGGCGGCATCTTGATGGGCAATCTCGCCGACCGGATGGGCATCTTCCGGCCGATCGCCGGCGCTGGCCTCACGCTCGGGCTCGGGTATCTCGCGACGGCCTATGCGTCGAACATCTGGCAGTTCGCCATCGCGCACGGGCTGGTCATCGGGTTCCTCGGAAGCTCGGTCAGCTTCGGGCCGATGATCGCCGACATCTCGCACTGGTTCGAACGACGGCGCGGTATCGCGGTCGCCATCTGTGCGAGCGGAAACTATCTCGCCGGCACCATTTGGCCACCGATCGTGCAGCATCTGGTGGCCACCTACGGTTGGCGGCAGACGCACGTGTGGCTCGGGCTCTTTTGCATCGTCGCGATGGTGCCGTTGTCGCTCGCCTTCAAGCGGCGTCATCCACGGGCTCATGCGGTGCCGGTCTCGACGCCGGGCCGGCCGGACCAGACGTCGACGTACGCACCGCAACCTCCGCCGGTGCCGCTCGGCGTCCTGCAGATCCTGCTGATCGTCGCGGGTGTCGCGTGCTGTGTCGCGATGTCGATGCCGCAGGTGCACATCGTCGCCTACTGCGGCGACCTCGGTTACGGCGTGGCGCGTGGCGCGGAGATGCTCTCGTTGATGCTCGGGCTCGGGATCGTCAGCCGCCTCATCTCGGGGCTCGTCGCGGACCGGATCGGCGGCACCAAGACGCTGCTGCTCGGCTCCGTCCTGCAGGGCGTGGCGCTGCTTCTCTATGTGCCGTTCGACGGCCTGATGTCGCTGTACATCATCTCGGGCCTGTTCGGGCTCTTCCAGGGCGGCATCGTGCCGAGCTACGCGCTGATCGTGCGCCAGTATTTCCCACCGGAGGAGGCCGGCGCCCGGGTCGGCATGGTGCTGACGGCGACCATGATCGGGATGGCGTTCGGCGGATGGATGTCGGGTGTCGTCTACGACGTCACCGGCAACTATCAGGCCGCATTCCTCAACGGGGTCGCGTGGAACGCGATCAACGTGGCGATCGTGCTCTTCATCCTGTGGCGCGGCAAGGCACGCGGACGAAGTGTGTCGCGGCCCGTCGCACAGCCCGCTTGATCGCGATGGACACCCGGACTTAGGCTCGGCACCAACGCCAACAGGAGACGCCGACGATGCCGCACGTGCTCACCGCCCAACAGGTCGAGGACTACAACCGCACCGGATACCACTTCCCGATCGACGTCCTGTCACCCGCCGAGGTGGCCGCGTTCCGAGGGCACCTCGAAGCCTACGAGCGCGAGAGCGGCGGCCCGATCAGCGGCGCCATGCGGCACCGCAGCCACGTCCTCTTCACGTGGGTCAATGACATGGTGCGGCATCCGAAGATCCTCGACGCCGTCGAGGACGTGCTCGGACCCAACCTCTACTGCTGGAACACGAGCTTCTTCATCAAGGAGGCGCGCGATCCGGGCTTCGTCTCGTGGCATCAGGACGCGACCTACTGGGGGCTCTCGTCGCCGGACGTGATGACGGTGTGGCTCGCCTTCTCGCCCGCGAACAAGGTCTCGGGCTGCATGAAGTTCGTCGCCGGCACGCACAAGATGCAGGTCGATCACGCGGACACGTTCCACAAGGACAACCTCTTGACGCGGGGGCAGGAGATCGCCGTCGACGTCGATGAAAAGGACGCGGTCTATGCCGAACTGAAGCCCGGGCAGGCGTCGCTGCATCACGTGCTGCTGTTCCACGGCTCGGCGCCGAACCAGTCGGACGATCGGCGTATCGGCCTCGCCATCCGGTACATCCCGACGCACGTGAAGCAGGCGGTCGGATCGCGCGACTGGGCGACGCTCGTGCGCGGCGTGGATACGTTCGGGCATTTCGATCCGGAGCCGCGGCCGAGCCGCGATCTCGAGCCGGCGGCCGTGGCCTTCCACAAGGAAGTGAGCGAGGAGCAGGTGCGCGTCCTCTATCGCGGTACAGGCAAGCAGGAATACCGGGCCTGAGGCGAACTGCGGCTCAGCGGGTCACGACCCCGTTCGGCACGCCGAGAAGGTGGTCGACGGGGCCATGGCCGCCGCCGATGGGCATGTCGGCGCCGGCCGCGATGGCACGGTGCACGTAGTCCTTGGCGCGGCGGACGGCGTCCTGCAATGGCGTACCGAGGGCGAGTTCGGCGGCGATGGCTGCTGACAGGGTGCAGCCGGTGCCGTGCGTGTTGCGTGTCGCGATGCGCGTCGCTTCGAGGCGCAGCACATGGCCATCGACGGCGAGCCAGTCGACCGCCGTCGATCCGGTGCCGTGGCCACCCTTCAGAAGCACCGCCCTTGCGCCGAACTCGCGCAGCCGATCGAGCTGGGCGCGGGCTTCGTTCTCCGTCTCGGCGACGGGCACACCGAGGAGCTGGGCGGCTTCCGGCAGGTTCGGGGTGATCACCGTCGCGAGCGGCAGCAGGCGGGATTTCAGCGTGGCGATGGCCTCGGGCGCCAGCAGGACGTCGCCGCTCGTCGCCACCATCACCGGATCGACGACGAGCGGGATGCGCGCGGCGCGGGTTTCAAGAGCTGCCGCGACCGCCTCGATGATCGGCGCGTCGGCCAGCATGCCGGTCTTCACGGCGCCGACGGCGAGATCGTCGAGGACGGAGGCGATCTGCAGCGCCACGAAATCCGGCGGCACGGCGTGCACGCCCTGGACGCCCTTGGTGTTCTGGGCGGTCAGCGCGGTCAACACCGACGCGCCGTAGACGCCATGGGCGGCGAACGTCTTGAGATCGGCCTGGATGCCGGCTCCGCCGGAGCTGTCCGAGCCGGCGATGGTCAGGGCTATGGCGCGCCGCATGGGTTTCGATGCCTTCTGCTCAGTTGCCGCCCGCGCCCTGCTTCAGGATCTCGGTCTGGAGCGACTTCGACGTGGTCAGCTCCTCGAGCTGTGCCAGGATCGGCACGTTCTCGATCAGCCACTGGCCGAGCACGTTGATCGATCCGCCCATCAGGATCATGCCGACCACGAGACCGGCAAGCCCGCTGTAGCGCAGCGCGTTCGTGTCGCGCATGACGAGGACGATCCCGGCCAGAACGAGAGCGAAGCCACTCCACCCGGCGAAGGGGGCGAGTGCCGGGGCGGCCGTGACGATGGCCGTCTTGATCCAGCCGAGCGCCTCGCCTGCGAACAGGAGGCCGGTGACGACGAGCACCGCGCCCATCACCTTCTCGACGCGGCCCATGTGGCGGCGGAAGCGCTTCATGAAGCCCATGAACGGGCCGATGGCGACCGCTGCAAGCACGAAGGGTATGCCGAGGCCCAGCGAATAGACCGCCAGCAGCTTGACGCCCGTCGTCAGGCTCGCCTCGTTGGCGGCGACGGTCAGCACGGTGGCGAGGATCGGCCCGACGCACGGGGTCCAGCCGAAGGCGAAGGCGAGCCCCATCACATAAGCGCCAAGGTAGCTCGCGCCCTGCACGTCGGTGTGATAGCGGGCTTCCTGATAGAGCAGCGGAATGCGCAGAATGCCGAGGAAGTGCAAACCGAACAGCACGATGACGAGACCCGCCAGCATGGCGAGTTCGGCCTTGTAGGTCTGGATGAGCTGGCCGAAGGCCGATGCGCCAGCGCCGAGGCCGACGAAGACCGTGGTGAAGCCGAGGACGAAGCACAGGGCGGCGATCACGACGCGGCGGTGAGCCCGGCGATCGAGGTCCTTCTCGCCGGACATCTGCTCCAGGGTCATGCCGCCGAGATAGCCGAGGTAGGGCGGCACAAGGGGCAGCACGCAGGGCGAGAGAAAGCTCACCAGTCCGGCCAGCGCCACACCCACGTAGATGGAGAGATCGGCGAGCATCGAGTGGGGGTCTCCCTCGCAGTTGTCGTCACGACTGGCCTAGGCTTGCGGCGTGCCGTTGGCAAATCAAGCTGGCGTCAGGCGCCGTGACCGATTGCCCCGAGGCGCGCCAGGACGGCCGGAACCTCCGGGAGGCACGTGACCGTGGCGTCGGCGCCGAGCTGGTGGACGGGAACGCGGGCATAACCGTGGCCGATGGCGATGCTGCGGCATCCGGCAGCCCGCGCCGCGCCGATATCGGCCGTCGTGTCGCCGATCATGACGGTGTCGGCCGGGGCGGCACCGAGCCCCGAAAGGACGGCGCGCAGCATGGTCGGGTCCGGCTTCTTCGGCAGGTCGTCGCGGGCGCCGACGACAGACCGGAAATAGCCGGCGATGCCGAGCGCCTCGAGGGCGATCGCGGTGATGGGTTCGGCCTTGTTGGTGCAAAGACCGAGGACGACGCCAGCGCGTTCCAATTCGTCCAGCACCTGGCGGGCGCCCGGATAGAGGCCGCGCCCCTTCGCGGACGCCTCGGCGTAGACGGGATAGAAGCGGGCGAGCGCCGCCTCCTCGTCGGGCGTCGTCAGCGTGAGGCCGGCCAAACCAGCCGCCCTCCCGATCGCGGCGCGGGCGCCGCCGCCGATCATGGTCTTGACCGTTGCGAGATCGAACGCCGGCACGCCGAGGGGCGCGAAAGCAGCGTTGATCGCCAGCGCGATGTCCGGTGCGCTGTCGACCAGCGTGCCGTCGAGATCGAACACGACGGCCGTCGGGTAGCGCTGTGCTGCGGGGCTGGTCACGTCAGGCGGCCGGTCGGGCGAGGGCCGCGACGCCGGGCAGCTCACGGCCTTCGAGCCATTCCAGGAATGCACCACCTGCGGACGACACATAGGTGAAGTCGGAGGTGACGCCTGCCGCGTTCAACGCGGCGACGGTATCGCCGCCACCAGCGACAGAGACGAGACGCCTCTCGCGGGTCAAGCGTGCCGCCTCGCGGGCGAGAGCGAAGGTGCCGGCGCCGAAGGGCTCGATCTCGAAGGCGCCGAGCGGGCCGTTCCAGAGGAGCGTCTTGCAAGCGCCGATGACGGCGACGAGGTGCGCGACCGACGCCGGGCCGACGTCGAGGATCATCTGGTCGGCGGGGACGTTGTCGAGTGGGACAGTGGTCGCGGCGGCACCGGCCTTGAACTCTGCGGCGACGACGGCATCGGTCGGCAGCACGATCTCGCAGCCACGGGACGCGGCGGTGGCCATGATCTCGCGCGCGGTCGCGGCGAGGTCGGGCTCGGCGAGTGATTTGCCGACGGCAACGCCCTTGGCGAGCAGGAACGTGTTCGCCATGCCGCCGCCGATGATGAGTTTGTCGACCTTCGGCAGCAGGTTCATGAGGACGGGGATCTTGGTCGAGACCTTGGCGCCGCCGACCACGGCGGCCGTCGGCCGCTCTGGCTTCTCGAGGGCTGAGCGGAGCGCGTCGATTTCTTCCATCATCAGCGGGCCGGCGTAGGCGGGCAACAGATCGGCCAGGCCGGCTGTCGAGGCATGCGCCCGGTGGGCGGCCGAGAAGGCGTCGTTGACGAACATGTCACCGAGCTTCGCGAGTTCGGCCGTGAACGCCGTGTCGTTGTTCTCCTCGCCCTTGTGGAAACGGGTGTTCTCCAGGACGACGATGTCGCCGGGCTTCATCGCGGCGACCGAGCGGGCTGCGGCCTCGCCGATGCAATCGGGCGCGAGCGCGACGGGGGTGCCGAGAAGGCGGGCCAATTCGGCTGCGACCGGGGCCAGCGAGTTCTCGGTGTCAGGGCCGTCCTTGGGGCGGCCGAAATGGGAGAGCACGATGACCTTCGCGCCGCGCCGGCTCAGGGCCTGGAGGCCGGGAAGCAGGCGCTCGAGGCGGGTCGCGTCGGTCACCTTGCCGTTCTTGGCCGGGACGTTCAGATCAGCGCGGACGAGGACACGCTTGCCGGCCACATCGGCGCTGTCGATCGTACGGATGGCATCGAGAGTCATGACGGGAGTTCCTCGGGGGACACGGTTCGCCCGGATATCCCAAGTCAGCCCCTCGGGCGCAAGAGGGGGGTGCCCGCAGAGTGAAGGCGCGTCCGCTGTCTTGCCTCCTACAACCCGGCGATCGTCAGCCCGCATCGAGACGTTCCGGTGGTCGGTGGCCATGGCCGGCTTGACTATGTGGCCCGGGTCGCTCATGCCTTGAGGGGAGCGTGTGACACTTTGTGCGCAAAGGCATGTCACGACTGCTGCCGGATGCGATCCGGCGGCCAACGAGCTTGAACGACGGGATGAGATGCGGCCTGCCCTGACGGGCGGCTCCAAGGATGCGAAGCATGCCTGATACCGGCCGCAGGCTGACTGCTGCGAACCTGCTGACAGCTTTCCGGCTGCTGGCGGCGCCGGTCATGCTGTGGCTGGCGTTCGCCGGGCAGGCGACACATTTCCTGTGGCTCGTGTGTGCGTCTTTCGCCAGCGATGCGGCGGATGGGTTCGTCGCCCGGTGGACGGGTGGGGGGACCGTGTTCGGCTCGCGGCTCGATTCGCTTGCGGACGCCGTCTGCTACACGGTGATCGGCGTGTCCGTGATTTTGCTCTTTCCGCATATCGTCGTGCGCGAGCTTTGGGTTTTCCTCCTGCTGCTCGCGAGCCTCGTTCTGCCCGCCGTCGCCGGCCTCGCCAAGTATGGGCAGCTCACCAGCTATCACACGTGGCTCGTGAAGATCGCGGTCGGGATCGCGGCGCTCGGTCTCGTGCTGCTGCTGCTTGACATCACGGCTTGGCCGTTCAGGATCGCGGCCGTTCTCGGTGTGCTTGCGGCCGTCGAACAGGTGGCGCTGACGATGCGCTTCAAGGAGCCGAGGTCGGACGTCGCGAGCATTTTTCTCGCTGGTGACGGCCGCGCGACGTAGGCTCGAATCCGCCGCGTCCCGCCGCTCTGCCAGGCTCGGCCGATCGCTGCCGAAAACGTCTTCCCGGAACCGCTGGAACCCCGCCATGGACGTCACCGCCCACGCCTTCAAGTCGAACGTCAAGGCTGCGCTGAAGGATCTGCAACTGCAACGGGCGCTTTCGGGGTTGCCGACGGGCCTCGTCGCGCAGCGGACCGCGGCGCGGGCGAAGCTCCCCGAGTTCGAGCAACTGCGCGACATCGGCCGCGACATCAAGAACCACACGCTGGCGCATCTCGATCTCTATCTCGAGGCGTGGGAGACGAAGGCGAAGGCGGCGGGCGCTCATGTGCATTGGGCCGCGACGGCGGCAGACGCCCGCGAGATCGTGCTCGGCATCTGCCGCGAGGCCAACGCGAAACTCGTGACCAAGGGCAAGTCGATGGTCTCGGAAGAGATCGCGCTCAACGGGCATCTCGAGGCGGCGGGTCTCGAGGTGGTCGAGACGGATCTCGGCGAATATCTCGTGCAGATCCGGAAAGAAACGCCGAGCCACATCATCGCGCCCGCCATCCATCTCACCGAAGCCCAGATCGAGGCCGACTTCCGGCGCCAGCACACGCACCTGCCGAAGGACCGGCCGCTCGACGAGCCGGTCAAGATCGTGAGCGAGGCGCGTGAGATCCTGCGCGAAAAGTTCATCACGGCCGACGTCGGCATCACGGGGGCGAATTTCCTCATCGCCGAGACTGGCTCGTCGATCATCGTCACCAACGAAGGGAACGGTGACCTGACGCAGTCGCTGGCGCGGGTGCATGTCGTCGTCACGTCGATCGACAAGGTGGTGCCGACGCTCGAGGACGCCGCAGCGCTGCTCCGGCTGTTGGCGCGGTCGGCGACGGGGCAGGAGTTCTCGGTCTACACGACCTTCTCGACCGGGCCGCGCCGGCCGACTGATCCCGACGGGCCGGAGGCCTATCATGTCGTCGTCCTCGACAACGGCCGGTCGGCACTCCTCGATACCCCGTTCCGCGAAGTGCTGCGCTGCATCCGCTGCGGGGCCTGCATGAACCACTGCCCGGTCTATGGGGCGGTCGGCGGGCATGCCTACGGCTGGGTCTATCCGGGTCCGATCGGGGCCGTGATCAATCCGGCCATCATCGGGCTCGGGGAGGCGTCGCACCTGCCCAACGCCTCCACGTTCTGCGGGCGCTGCGAAAGCGTGTGCCCGATGAAGATCCCGCTGCCGGGATTGATGCGGGAGTGGCGAAAGCGCGATTTCGCTGCCGGTGGCGGCGGCAAGGTCGGGCGGTTTGCGCTCTCGATGTGGAGTGCGCTTGCGCGAAGGCCACGCCTCTATCATGCGGCGGCGCGGCTCGGCATGCTGGCGCTCGGCGCAGCGGGCCGGCAGCGCGGCGCATTCCGGTGGCTGCCGATGGCGGGCGGGTGGACACGGCATCGTGATCTCGCCGCTCCGCAAGGCCGTACGTTCCAGCAGCTCTGGGCCGAGCAGAAGCGGGGAGTGCCGAGATGAGCGGGCCGACGCGAGAGACCGGTCGGGAGCGGGTGCTCGGGGCCATCCGGAGCCGACTCGGTGACACGGGTGACAAGAGCCGCCGGGAGGCGGTCGCGGCGCGTCTCGGCGGGCAAGGTCCGCATCTCGTGCCGCAGCGCGCGCAGCAGGGTCGCGCGGAGCTGCGCCGGCTCTTCGCCGAGCAATTGACGGCGGCCAACGCGACGGTCGAGACCGTGGGCTCGTCGGCCGACGTGCCGGCGGCCATCGCGGCGTACCTCAGAGGACAGAATCTGCCGCTGGTGGTGCGAACGGGCGACGACGCGTATCTGTCCGCGCTCGACTGGACACGGGCGGGCGCCATGGATGTGCAAACAGGCCGGGCGCAGGGAAGCGACGACGTCGGTGTGACGCACGCCGTCGCGGGCGTGGCCGAGACTGGGACGCTCGTGCTCGCGTCGGGTCACGAGAACCCGGTCACGATCACGTTTCTGCCGGAGACGAGCATCATCGTCGTAGAGGCCCGGCATCTGGTCGGGCCCTACGAGAGCGCTTTCGATGCCGTCCGCAAGCGGTTTGGAATGGGCACCATGCCGCGGACGCTCAACCTTGTTTCGGGGCCCTCGCGCACCGCCGACGTCGGCGGGCGGCTGGTCACGGGTGCTCACGGCCCGCGACGGCTGCACGTGATCGTCGTGGGGCCGGTCGAGAGCTGAGGCGGCCTATCGACGCTTGTTCCGGAGGCAGGTCTCAAGGCAAAGCTGGCGATCCGCGTCGCAGCTCGGGCTGCCTTTTCGCTGGACGCGGCAGCGGTCGTGGCTCACCTGGCACTGCGTGGCGCAGGTGGTGGCGTCACTCACGACGGATTGAACGGCCACCGGCATTCGCGTCTCCGGAGGCGTATCGGCCCTGCGGTCGGGCGCGGTTGCGGCGTGCAGCCCAAGGCCCGCGAGTGCGACGATCAGCGCCGCCGCCCATAGCCCTCGGATGCCTCGCTTCAGCACGGAAAGTCCCCCGGAATAGAGCCGTCATGCCGCACTCGGCACGCTTGGTCGGCGATACAAGTCGCTCGCGGCCAATGGTGCACGTCGGCGTGTCGGGTCCCGACCATCTCCAGCCGATAGTCCGATCGATATGAATGCAACCTGAACCTGTCCGGTGCGGCTGCTTTCCGGCCGAGATTGTGGCGCCACGTCGCCAATGCCGAGCTGGTGGCGTCGTCGTGGAGGTTGGCTGGTTCAGAAGGGGTTCCAGGTCGGGCGCGCCGTGAAGCGGATGTAGCCGATGCTCGCTCCCAGACGGAGGCCGACGCCGGAACGGATCGGAGCCATGACGGTCCGGCCGTCGGTCATCAACGTCATGCCGACACCGCCGACGAGATAGGCCGAGCCCTCGACGCCGCTGAAGCCCGTGAAAATATCGATTTCGTTCTTCAAATTATAGACCAGAAACATGGTTTTGGCGCCGGATGCGCCGAAGTCGTAGCCGATCGACGGTCCGTGCCAGAACACTTCGCGTTTGCCGCCGTCCTTCAGAACGAGCGTGCCCTTGCCGTAGCGCAAGCCGGCGATGAAGGCGCCGCCGCCCTCGCTCCCGATGACGTAGGCCGTCGGGCGGCCAAGGGTGGAGAACGCGTGCTCCATCACGTTGGCGAGCCCGCTCGAGATGGTGCCGAAGAAGCCGCGAGACGCTTCGCGGATCTCGTCCTGCGAGAAGCCGTCGGCCGACGGCTGTGGAATGGTCGGGAGCTGCGGCGGCGGCGGCGTGCGTTCCACGGTCTCGGGCGTCCAGCCGGTGATCGGGGCGCGTGGCGGTTCGACCTGGGGAGGCCGGTCGGAGGCGGTGGCATCGGCCTGGCGGCGGGGGGGCGGCGGGGGCATGGGCGCCTTCTTCGGCGTCGGGTCAGGCGAGGCGGCGGCCTTCGGTGCAACAGGTTCGGCAGTCTGCGGCGCGGCGGACGTCTCGTCAGCGACGCGCGGCTTCAAGGGGGGCGGGGGCGAGCCAGCGGGGCCGCCTGCCTCGCGCTCCAGCACGGCGAGCAGGTGTTGTGATTTCGCCTTGACGGTCGCCTGCAGTTCCGATGCGGTCGCCTTCAATTCGTCGAGGCGGGTGCAATCCTCGGCCCTGGCGTCGGTCTCGGCGATCTCGTCGATGCGGGCGAGCAACGCCGACGATCGACTGTCCAGTTCGATCGTGCGCGCGTCCGACATCAGAGCGGCAGCCTTCTCGTCTCCCTCGGCGTCGGACCAGCCACGCGCCTCCTTCAGGCGGCGAAGCGCGGTCTGGATGCGCGGCTGCGTTTCGGCCGTGAGCACACGCAGCCGGGCGCCTGCCTCGTCGACGACGCGACGGAGCTCGGTCTTGTCGCAGGCCGCTTGCTGGGCGACAGCCCCGTTCGCCGTGAGCGCGACGAGAAGAGCAAAGGCGAGCGCGGGCATCGGGATGGAACGGGCCATGGTCGCGCCTCATCGCTATCGACACCCTGACGGGCGGCGCCGAGACGTAACCGGCAATGGGGCCTGTGGTCAATTCCGCAGGGACGAGCGGCGCAGGACGGCAGGCGCATTCGGCGTCCTCTTGGGGAGGCTCGCAGCCTGCCGCCTGTCGATCCGCCGCGTAGCCAGGGCGATCCAGCGGCGGCAACTCACGAGGCGGCGGTTACAGCGTGCCGCGACGGTGGCCTTGCGGGCGCGGCCTGCCTTCGACAGGCGCGATAGATCTGCCGTGACGGCTTCGGAAGAGAGGCGCGAGGCCGCCAGGTTGCGGGCCGACCAGGCAACCACATCGCCGGCCGTCATGCGGGCGAGGAATGCGTTGGCCCCGATCGCGGCTGCGCCGAGCAATTGCCTCACAGGTGTCGCCGGATCGGCCTTCAGGACCCGGATGGCGCCCTCGGCGCCAGCGAAGAACGCGAGGCGGAGATTGGCATAGCTCGCGGGCAAGCCGGCAGCCACGAGCAGGGCGGCGTTGTCGCGGGTGAAGGCTTCGGCGGCGCGGCGGGCGAACGCGCGGTCCGTACGCAGGGCGAGGACGGCGGGGGTTTCGAGCTTCGCGGTTTCGGCGGCGAAATGGCGCGCCACCACCTCGAGGAAGGTGGATTCGATGAACTGGAATGGACCGAGGGCGGTCGAGCGGGGATTGCGAGCGCCGTCGCGGCCGCCGGATTCGGCCATCATGAGGCGGTCGAGAAAGAGGTCCATCGCGGCCTTGCCGTCGACGACGGCCGCGGGGTTTGGAGGGGCGTGTGCAGCGGCTGCAGCAGCGGGCGGCGCACCTGCCGCAGACGCCGGGTCCTCGGCGGCGGCGTACGACGTGCTGGCGCAGAGCAGCACCATGGCGGCGATGCGGCGGTTCATGGCACGCCAGACCGGGGCTCCCGTCGCCGCGCGGAAAACCTGCCTGTCGTTGGACGGATCAGAGATCGGGTTCTCCCAATTTGGTGGATGAGCCGCTCAATGCGTCGCGAAGGATCGTCGGCAGATCGTCACGCAGGCTCCAGACCTGTGAGTTGACGGTGTCGAGCCGGGATACGATCCGATCGAGTTGGCGCTCGGCCAGGTCGAGGCGGCGCATCGTCTCGAGCTTGAGGTCGGCCACATCCGGATGCACGGAGCGGAACTGACCCGCGAGGACATTCACGGCGCCCTCCAGATCGTCCACGCGTCGCTTGAGTTGTTTCAACTCAGCCTCCAGGTCCATGCTTCACTCCGGCGATCGTTGGCCTAGGAACAAAAATAGAACATTCAAGTCCATCTTCAAGCACGCGCCCCATCATTGTGCGAACAAGATATGAATACGGAGCAAATTCAGCGAAAATGACTATGCCACTGGAATGTTTTCGTATTGCGCAGAATCAATCGGAAAGGAGTGCTGTTTCCCGGAGGGAAACGCACAAGTTTCGGTTGCACTCAGTGCTCGTCCGTCAGTCCGGCGACCCAGCGATAGACGGCGGTATGATCGGCGGACGGTCCAAGATCGGCGAGCGCGCGCGCCAGAAGCGCCGACACGAAGCTCAACTCGCCCGCCTCGACGCCGATCTCCTCCGACAGGCGTCGCGCCATGCCGACGTCCTTGTCCATCAGCGCCAGAGCGAAGCCCGAGTCGAACGTTCCGGACAACATGTAGCGCTCGGCCTTGTTCTCGGTCGTGTTGTTGCGGCCCGACGAGGCGTTGAGGATCTCGACCATCTGCTTCGGCTCCAGACCGAACTTGCGACCGATGACGAGGGCTTCGGAGGTCGCGACGAGGCCGGCCGCCGAGACGTAGTTGTTGAGCGACTTCATGGCGTGGCCGGAGCCGAGCTTGCCGGTCCGATGCACCGTGCCCATGGCGCGGAGCATCGGCTCCACGCGGTCGATATCGGCGGGTTCGCCGCCGACCATGATGGCGAGCTGCCCCGTGACGGCTCGCGGCACGCCGCCGGACACCGGTGCATCGACGAGCGCGACGCCGCGGGCTGCGAGTTCCTCGCCGAGACGCACGGTGTCGAGCGGGTAGGACGAACTCATGTCGACGACGGTGCTGCCCTTGGCGAGGCGGGCCGCGAAGCCGCCTGCGCCATCGTCGCCGAACGTCGCACGGCGGACGACCTTGCTGTCGGGAAGCATCGCGATGACGGTGCGGCAGGCGGCGCCGAGCGTCGCCAGATCCGGCGCGGCCGTGAAGAGGTTGGTCTCGGCGGTCAGCGGCGCGACCACCTCGGGGCGGGTATCGAAGAGCATGACCGGCGTTCCGGTCTTCGCGATGCAACGCGCCATCGGGGCGCCCATGTTGCCGACGCCTACGAGACCTACCTGCGAGCGATCCGTCATCTTCAGCGTTTCCTTTTCCGACCTTTGCCGCCCATCAACTCCGGCGAGCGTTGTGGACGTCCTTGTCCTTCGCTTCAAGAGGGACGGTCCACTTGGCGGGATCTGGGTCGCGTCGGCTGGCGGCTTGCGCGGAACGAAAAAGGAACTAAAACCATCCGGGGATTGGACGAACGCCGGGGGATCATGACGTTCCGCTTTATCCACACGGCCGATTGGCAGATCGGCAAGGCCTTCGGACGTTTTCCGGCCGAAGGAGGCGTCCGGCTGCGTGCGGCCCGGCTCGATGCGATCGACACACTGGCCGCGCTGGCCCGGACGCACGGCGCGGGCCACGTGCTGGTTGCCGGTGACGTCATCGACAGCGAGCACATCGACGACCGGTCGCTCCGGGAGCCTTTCGGGCGCATGGCCGTTCACGGAGACATCCGATGGCACCTGTTGCCGGGCAATCATGATCCGGCACGGGCGGGCGGCATCTGGGGGCGCGTACAGCGCTTCGGGTTGCCGGCCAATGTCGTGACACTGCTCGAAGCCCAGCCGTCCGAGATCGAGCCGGGCGTCGTACTGCTGCCGGCGCCGCTTGCCGCCAAGGAGACCAGCAGCGATCCGACAGCCTGGTTCGACACCGCGCCGGTACCGGATGGCGCGATCCGGATCGGGGTGGCTCATGGATCGGTGCGCGGGTTCGGCAGCCTCGGCGAGGCGGCGGTACCGATCGATGCGGGCCGACGGCAATCGGCGGGTCTCGATTATCTGGCACTTGGCGATTGGCACGGTCTGAAGGAGATCGGTGCCGGGGTCTGGTACTCCGGGACGCCTGAGCCTGACAGCTTCGGCGACAACGCTCCCGGCCATGCGATCGTCGTCGGGATCAAAGGGCGCGGCGCGCCGCCCGCCGTGACGCCTGTCGAGACGGCGTCGCTGATCTGGATGGAGCGACGGGCCGTCATGGCGCGCGCCGCGGACCTCGAACCGATCGAGCAGGAGATCGGGCGCCTCGGGACGCGGCAAAGTCGGCTGGTGCTGGCACTCGCTCTTTCGGGGCGGGTGTCGGTGCGCGAAGCCGGGCTCATCGATGCCGTGCTGGCGCGGCTGGCGTCGGTGCCCGTCGCCGTCGACATCGACCGGCGACGGCTCGGCATCGCCATCTCGGGCGACGACGTGGCGGCGATCTCCGATCCCGCACTGGCGAGGGTCGCAAGCCGCCTCAAGCATCGGGCCGAGACGAGCGATCCTGCCGAGGCGGCGGCGGCCGGACGCGCGATGCTGCTGCTCGCGGGGCTCGTTGCGGAGACGGAGCCGCAGCCATGAAGATCCTCGCCATCCGGGTCGCGGAATGCGGGCGGTTCACCGAGCCGGTAGCGCTCGAAGGGTTCAGCGGCGGGCTCGATCTTCTCGTCGGGCCCAACGAGGCCGGCAAGTCGACGCTCGTCGAAGCGTTGTGGACTGTCATCTCGAAGCGTCATCGCTCGACGGGTCGTGAACTCGAGGCGCTGCGCCCCTACACGGGCGGCGCGCCCATGATCGAGATCGACATCGAGACCGGCGGTACCCGCTATCGCATCCGGAAACGGTTCCTGGCCGAGCGCATGGCCGAAATCCGATCCCTCACCGATGGCAGCGTCGCGCGCGGCAACGACGCGGAAGAGCGGATCGACGCTCTCCTCGGCAAGGACGCGGGCGCGGGGCGCTTCGGGCTTCTCTGGCTGAAGCAGGGGGCGACGCTCGACAAGAATCAGACGCCTGACGCCACCGGCGAGGCAGCGCTCAGGGCCGCCATCACGCGGGAGGTGTCGTCGGCGGCGGGCGGTGACCTCGCGCGGACCATCCGCAAGAAGGTGCTCGAGGCTCTGGGTGAGCATGTCACCGGCGCGCGGCGGCAGCCCAAGGGCGGGTATCTGAAAGCCATCGAGGCCGTGACGCGCGGCGAGCGGGATCTCGACGCTGCCCGGAGCGAGCGCGCCGAAGTGGATGCCTTGCTCGAACGGCTCGGTGCGCTCGACGGGCGGGCCCGGGAGCTGGTGTCGGCGACGGCGGATGCGGCGCGTGTGAAGCGACTGGCTGCAGCTGAAGCGGCCTTGGCGACGGCGCGCGACACGTTGGCGGCGGTGGACCGTGCGCGCGGCGTGGTCGGCGAGGCCCGCTCCCGCCAGAACGAGGCGGATGCGGTCCTGGATCGGCTCCGGGGTGGGCTCGACGAGGCGGCGCGGCTGGAGGCCGCGGCGCGAGAAGATGTCGCCACGACGGCATCTGACAGGCAAGCGGGTGACGAAGCTGCGCAGCGGATCGAAGCGCTCGATGCGCGGCGTCGAAAACTGGCGGCCGATGTCGCCGAGGCCGAGCGTCTCCATGAGGTTGGGCTGCTTCGAGCGGAAGGGGCGGCGTTGCAATCGCGGCTCTCGGCCGCGGCGGCGCTCGGGGACCGCGTGGCCGCTCTCGATGCCGAGTTGCGCGATCTTCCCTCCGACGAGCGGCAACTCGGCGAGGCGCGGCGTCTCGCGCGTCAGATCGACGGGGCGCGGGCACGGCTCGAAGCGGCGGCCTCGTTGGTCACGGTGCGCTACGCACCGGGCGTGGCGCCGGTCATCCGGCGCGACGGCGATGTCGTCGCCGACGGTGCGCGTCTCGTCGCCAGCGCCGAGATCGTGCTCGACATTCCCGGCGTTGCGACCATCGCCGTCGCGCCGGGCGCTGGGGCGGGGCTCGACGGGGTCCGGGAGGCCGTTACGCGCGACGAGGCGGCGCTCGCGGCGATCCTTGCAGCCGCGCGCGCCGACGGGCTCGACGCGTTGGAAGCGCGCTTCGCGCTCGCGCGGCAGCTCGCGGCGGAGTTGGCCGAGGCGCGGGGCCGCCTCGATGCCGTGGCGCCGGGCGGTGCTTCGGGCTTGGCACAGCAGCTGCGCAACGTCATGGCCCGGATCGCCGAGATCGGCGGCGAGGGGGATGAAGCGGGCACAACCGTCGGGTTCGATCTGGATCAGCTCCGGACTGAACTCCGTGACGTTGGCGAGCAGTTGACGGTGGTACGTGCCCGTCACGACGACGTGGTGCGCCGTCTTGCGCTCGTTGAAGGACGCGCCGCCGAGCGAAGCCGCCGTCTTGCCGAGCTTTCGGCAGCGCTCCCTCCCGAGAGTGAGCGGGCTTCGCGCCTCGCGTCGCTGGATGCCGCCGCCAAGGACGCAAGTGTCGCCTACGACGAGGCGGCGCGGGCGCTGCAGGCGTGGAGTGCCAAGCTCGAAGCGGGTCCGACCGTCGCCGCTGCCGAGGCTGAGGTCGCAGCTGCCCGGGCCGCCATCGACGCCGCGCGTCAGGAGACGGCGGCGCTCGATGCCGATCGGGCGCGGATCGAGGGCAGTCTCGAAGTGCAGCATCGTGAGGACATCGAAGCCCGTGTCGCCACGCTCGAGCGCGCCTTGGCCGAGGCGCTGGGCACGCGCGACCGGCTGGCGGAGGAGGTGCAGGCGCTGCAGTTGCTCGATGCCGAGCTGGCGGCGGAAGAGAACGCGCTTCGCGCCGGTTTCCTCGCGCCTGTGAGCGAACGGGTGGCGCCGTTTCTCGATCTCGTCTTCCCGGGCGCCGGCCTCGATCTCGCGGAAGGCTTCTCGGTCAGCGGCGTGCGGCGCGGGGAGCGCACCGAGGCGCTCGACCGGCTCAGCGACGGCACGAAGGAACAGATCGCGGTACTCGTTCGGCTCGGGTTCGCCCGCCTTCTCGCGGACCGGGGCCTCGACGTGCCGCTGATTCTCGACGACGCGCTCGTCTACTCTGACGATCGGCGCATCGTCGCCATGCACCGGGCGCTCGAAGCGGCGGCCGAGCGGCATCAGGTGATCGTGCTCACCTGCCGCGAGCAGTCGTTCGCGGGCCTCGCGGGCCAACGCGTGGCGCTGACGCCGTGGCGACCCGATCAGGCGTAACGACGTCGGCAGGGGGCTCGCCTCAGCCGGCGGCCCGGTCGGCCGAGGCGCGGATGGCAGCGATGTTCTCGGCGTACTTGCCGCCCGAGAACACCGCGTTGCCCGCGACCAGCACGTCGGCGCCCGCCGCCGCGCAGGCGGCCGCCGTCTCCACGTTGACGCCGCCGTCGACCTCGATGTGGATCGGGCGGCGGCCGATCATCTCCCTGATGCGCCGGATCTTCGGCACCATGGCCGGGATGAACGCCTGCCCGCCGAAGCCCGGGTTGACCGACATCACGAGCACCAGATCGAGGCGGTCGAGCACATACTCGATGATCTCCGGCGGTGTTGACGGGTTCAGCGACACGCCCGCCTTCTTGCCGAGGCTCTTGATCAGCTGCAGCGTCCGGTCGAGATGCGGGCCTGCCTCGGCGTGGACCGTGATCACGTCGGAGCCTGCCTTCGCGAACGCCTCCACGTAAGGGTCGACCGGCGCCACCATCAGATGCACATCGAGAGGCTTCGTCGTGTGCGGCCGGAGCGCTGCGACCACCGCCGGGCCTATCGTGATGTTCGGCACGAAATGCCCGTCCATGACGTCGACATGGACCCAATCACAGCCGGCGGCGTCGATGGCGCGCACCTCCTCGCCGAGACGTGCGAAATCGGCGGACAGGATGGACGGGGCGATCTTCACCGGCATGGCTGCGTTCCGCGGCTCTGGGGTCGCGGCAGGCGCGACGCGGTTTCCGTGGTGGTTCTTTTGCGCTCGGTCGGCGCGGATGGCAACCGGGGGCGTTGGGCTGGTTCACGCTTCGCGTGAGCGGGGCGCTTCAGTAGCGCTTCGGTTGCCCACCCTGCAACCGCGCTGCCCCGCGCCCCATTGGCAGGACACCCGCCAAACCACCCGTCTTTTTTCGAGGGGGTTGGTCGCGGGGACTAGGCCCGGTGTGACAGCCGTCGGCGACAGTGGCCATTGCTGACGCTCTTCAAGCCCGGTCCCGTCCACACCCCGTCTTCCCCGCGCAGGCGGGGGTCCACGTCCAGTTTACCGCTTATCGCTCCCCGTCGTGGGTGCCCGCCTTCGCGGGCTTGACGGAGACGTGGGAGAGGGCGTGTTCGGCGATGAGGAAAGAAGGGGGGCAGCGTTTCTCCAAGCGGGTGCGCGCCTGGGCCGATGCGCCTCAGGCGCTTGCCGGGCCGCCGGCCCGTGCAAATCATGGAACAGGTGCCGGTGAGCAGACGCAGGTTGGCGGAGACCTACGAGGCGGCAGCTTACGAGAGGCAGCCGAAGTGGCGCGGCTTGGCCTCAGAAAATGAAATCGTCGGCTGATAAGCTCGATATGCTTATCCCTTGCAGGACAATGCTGCTTTTTCCATAGGCTATGGTGGTGCCTGCCGAACTGGACGTGATCTTCAGATCGGAAAAGCCATCCAGTCCGGAAACGCCGTTGAACGCGATCCTGTCGATTCCATCAGCGAAATCGGTGATCGTGTCCGTGCCCCAGTTCGTATTGAATTGAAAGACATCGGCGCCGGAACCACCGGTCAATCTGTCACTTCCAGTACCGCCATTCAGAAGATCGTTTCCAGCACCGCCGAGCAGCGTATCATTACCGCTACCACCGCTGATCGTGTCGTTACCGCCGCCACCTTCGAGCATATTGCTGCTTGAGTTGCCGATGATGGTGTCGGAATGGGAAGATCCCCTGACGTTCTCCACTCCAATGATATCCGCAATTGCGATGGTCGCATTCCCGGCATCGCTCTTCCAGGTGCCCGAGGTCCATGCCTCGTATCCTGATGTTGCGGCCAGATTGACGTAGACCGATGGTCCGGATTTCGAGAAATCCACGGTGTCGTTTCCAGTACCTCCGTCTAGGAGATCCAGGCCACCCGAGTACATCAGTGTATCGATGCCGGCCCCACCGAAGACGGTGTCATCGCCAGTGCCACCCACGAGGGTGTCGTTGCCGTCGTTGCCATAGAGGGAGTCGTTGCCGTCCTCTCCGTAGAGGACGTCGTTACCCTTGCCTCCGGACACGGTATCGTTGCCGCTCCCGGCTGCAACGGTATCCCGGCCATTGCTGCCGTTGATCACATCGTCGCCGTCACTGATCCGGTAGTTCCATAGCGTAACGCCTGCGGGGAGCTTGGTGTCGGCCTGCTGCACGCCATCGATGGTGATGTTCGACGAGGGTATGTAGCGGTCGTTCGCTGCGTCGGTGTCATCGAAATCCTGGAGATAGCCGTCCAGCCGGACGGCTTTGCTCGTGGCCGGCACGTCGGTGATCGTGTTGCCGTCGAGTATCGCCCGCTCGACGCCGAGCAGGCTCACTCCGTGCGTGCCGTTCCCGGATATGTCGACGTTCTGGATCAGGATATCGGTCGCTTGACGGACGTCCATGCCAATTCCGGCGTTGTCGGTGACGGTTCCGCCGATGATGGTCACGTCATTTGTGAAGCCGCGAATCTCGTTATCGCCGGTCTGAACGACGATACCCGAGCCGCCATTCTCGTAAACCGTGGCGTCGATGATGGTGACGTCGGTAGAGCCGGTGACGATGTTGATCCCATGCCGCCCGTTCGAGAAGGCGGTGGCGCCGATGACTTCCACGTCGGAGCAGAAATCGATGACGAAGCCGTCCACGCCATTGTGGTGAGCCACGCAGTCCGTGATGGTGAGGCCGACGGTCTGTTCATGCGGATCGAAGCCGTAGCGAGATGCGTTCATGATCTCGACGCTGTCGATTGTGATGTTCGAGTCGTATTGCGCGGTCCCTGGTTGCGGTCCGCAGTAGAAGCCATCGGTCGAACCGGTGGTGTTGGCCATGTTGCCATCGATGGTGAAATCCCGGAGCGTGACGTTCGAGGTCGTCGTGACCCTCCCGTCGGCAAGCACGTCCCCGCTGTCGGTTCGCACGATGCCGGTTACGGCGGTCGAACCGTCGGCCAGCTTGATGGTGGTGAGACCCATTCCGGCGCCTTCGAGCGTGGTCTCGCTTCCGATGCGCAGCGCGCCATCGGCTGCTGTCCCGGTGCCCACCACAGTGAAAATTCCCTCGGACAGGGACACTGTTGCGCCGGGGAGCCCGGCAACGGCATCGAGGGCGGACTGTATCGCCGCCGTCTGGTCGCCTGGCGAGGTCGTTTCAGCCAGTTCGATGACAGCTGTGGGCCCACCGAAATATGAATAAGTTATGGTCAGCACGTTGGTTGCGCCTCGCTGCTGGATCAATGAGTTGTTAGGAAACTAGACCCTCAGAAATTGAGATCCACTTGATGGAAAAACTACAATTTTATCGATAGTGCGTCGGGGTCGCGTTTTCTGGTGGAGGTCGGCACGGCCTCCGTGTCGCGCCTCTGGCGCGAGGGGGGCGCTTTCGTTGCGCTTCGGTTGCCCACCCTGCAACCGCGCAGCCCCGCGTCCCGTTGGCGGGACACCCGCCAAACCGCCCGTCTTTTTTCGAGGTGAGCCGGTCGCTGCGGCTCTCACTTTGTCGCAAAAAGAAGGGGGGTCGGGGCCTCCCCGAACGGGTATGGGCCCGTGGCCCATGCGCCGCAGGCGCGTGGGGCGGTCGCTGACGATCCTCATGGCTCACGCCACCCACACCCCGTCATCCCCGCGCAGGCGGGGACCCACGTCGGGCTCACCCCGTATCGCTTCCCGTCCTGGGTGCCCGCCTTCGCGGGCATGACGGAGATTGGGGAGAGGGGCGGCGTGCTTGTCGACGAAGAAGGAAGGGAGTGCGGTGTTTCCCCGAACGAGTATGGGACGGTGGCCCATGCGAAGCAGGCATGGAGTTGTGGGGAAGCGCCACGGCGCAATCAGGCGGACCCTTTTTTTACGTCCGACAATCGGGGTAAAATCCAACAGTTGAGAATGTCTGAGGAAGAAAGTTGTTTTGAATTCTATGGTTTATTGACGACACCATCAAAATAGAAATCAGCGCGGTTCGCTTTGATATATTTCACAAGGTAATTATGAAAAGGTTTTTCGTAGAATCGATTGTCAAGTTCTTCGAACGCGTCTAGGTCGAGTTTCCTCAGCTGGAATTGTCGCGCATCATGATCGAGCGAGGGCAAGCCTCCCAGCTTGTTGGCTGATTCTTGAAGGATATGCGCGTGCTCGTTGGCTCCTATCTCTTGAAAGCCCCTAAGTGCGTCCTTCCAGACAATTCCCGTCGAATTTAGATAAAATTGGTGATGGCCTCCATTATTTACCTCGGCCTCGTACCATAGGATGGCCAACAGGTAACGTTGCGGCTGGCTGAACTTCTGCAAGTCGCGGTGATAAATTGCCGGTCCATCGTAGATGGAAACGGACCACCACATCGGTTCGACGATTACATGAGGGTCTGCTTGATCAACTACAGCTTCGTTGATTACAACTCGGCTTGTTTTGCCATCTAAACTTGGCATCGATACTCCGCTATAAACGAGAAACAAGACGATCGCCCCGATCAAGATCGGGAGCAACCACTTGTTCAATCCCGGCATCGTCGCGCCCTATCGTGTTTATCGCTAGCGGTGAGCAAAGTCTCGTGCCTTATGCCTGCTTTCGCAAGTCACCCACTCCTGCATTTCCGGAATTCCAGCGGCAGCGCGGCTATTCGGGATACTCATTTGATCAGGTGGGGATGGTCGCAGGAGATTCCCCTACGGCCGCATCGAAAACGCCCTTGGCCCCGGCGTGCGCAATGGTTCGGCGAGGCGGGCGAAGTCGCAGAGGAGGGGGCGGGTGTCGCGGGGGTCTATGATGCGCTCGATGCCGAAGGCCTCGGCCGAGCGGAACGGGGATTTCAGTGCCGTCAGCCGGTCCTCGATCTCGGCCATCTTCGCGGCCTTGTCGGGGGCAGCGTCGATCTCGGCGCGGTAGGCGGCTTCGATGCCGCCTTCGAGGGGGAGCGAGCCCCACTGGGCCGATAGCCACGCGTAGCGCACCGAGAAGCGGCCGGCCGGCACGTGGGCCGCGCCGGCGACGCCGAACACGTTCCGCGTGATGATCGTGCACCACGGCACCGTCGACTGGTTGATCGCGGCCATGGCGCGGACGCCGTAGCGGATAGTGGCGCGGCGCTCGGCTTCGAGGCCGATCATGAAGCCGGGGCAGTCGCACATGTAGACGACCGGCGTGTGGAACGTCTCCGCCATGTCGACGAAGCGGATCACCTTCTCGCAGGCGTCCGCCGTCCAGGCGCCCATGGCGTGGAAGGGGTCGGAGGCGATGACGGCGACGGGAAGACCCTCGAGGCGGGCGAGCGCGGTGATGACCGGACGGCCGAAGTGGCGGCCGATCTCCATGAACGAGCCGTGGTCGAACACCGCATCGCACACGGTGCGCATCTTGTAGGGCTGGTGGCGGTCGCGGGGCACGATGGTGAAGAGGCGTTCCTCGCGGCGGTCGGGCGGGTCGAAGGCGGGCCGGCGTTCGGCCACGGACCACACCGACGACGGCATGTAGGAGAGGAACAGGCGTGCGCGCTCGAAGGCCTGGTCCTCGGTGTCGACGGCATCGTCCACGGCGCCAGCCTCGCACTGGATCTGCCAGCCGCCGAGGGCCTGCTTGTCGAGGGCCTGCTTGTCGCCGATGCGGGCGACGACGGGGGGACCGGCGACGAACATCGCCGAGGTGCCTTTGGTCATCACCGAGTAGTGGCTCGCCGAGACCTGCGCCGCGCCGAGGCCCGCGACGGAGCCAAGGCCGAGGGCGACGACAGGTACGCGGCCCATGTTGTCGGCGAGGAACCTGTAGCGGTCCGGGTTGCCGTCGAGGCCGCCCGGCAGGTTGGTGTAGCCCTTGGTCTCGATGGTCTTTACAGAGCCGCCGCCGCCGGAGCCTTCGATGATGCGGACGATCGGCAGGCGCAGCTCCGCCGCCATGCGCTCGGCGATGGTGGTCTTGCCCGGGATCGTCGCGTCGGCCGAGCCGCCGCGCACCGTGAAGTCGTCGCCGGAGACGACGATCGGGCGGCCGTCGAGCATGGCCCGGCCAGTGATGCGGTTGGCGGGCGTGAAGTCGGTAAGGCGGCCCCGGTCGTCGTAGACGCCGCGGCCGGCCAGCTCGCCGATCTCGTTGAAGGTGCCGGGGTCGACGAGGCGCTCGATCCGCTCGCGGATGGTGAGACGGCCGCCCGCATGCTGGCGCGCGACCTTGTCGACGCCGCCTTGACGCGACGCGAGCTCCTGGCGGCGCTGCAACTCGTCGAGTTCGGGCTGCCAGCCGGTCTCGGGCTGTCCGGAATATGCGTTGTCGTTCGCCATCGAGCGTGCCTCAACCTCAATCTGCCGCCGCGTGCCGGTCGGCCGGCGGCTTTGTGTTCTTGGTGGCGGTCATTGTCGCGACAGTCGGGCTCGACAAGACGCCACGGGATGGTCGAAACTCTTGCGGATCGAGCCGGTTCGTCAAGCGGGCTCGGCGCCAAGGAGGAAATCATGTCGCAAGACAACTGGAAATTCAGCCACAATCAGGCCAGCGAAGCCAAGTGGACGCCCGGGCTTCGGGAGATCTTCGAGTACCGGGATCTCGGCTTCACGGACAGCACCAACGGTGATTACGTCGCGCACGTCATCCGCCACAACGGCAAGAAGGTCGCGGACCAGGTGCAGAAGTGGCACGTGCACGACTGCACGTTCCAGTTCGTCTACGTGCTGAACGGCTGGGCGACCTTCGAGTACCAGGGTGAGGGCGTGCGCACCATCAAGAAGGGCGATTGCATCAACCAACGGCCCGGCATCCCGCATCGCGAGATCGCGTGTTCGGAGGATTTCGAGGTGCTGGAGATCGTGTCGCCGGCCAATTTCGCGACCCGGGTCGTCGAGGGCCCTGACGGGAAGCTCCAGGCGGCTGAATAGCCGTCGCCGCGCGGGCCCATGGCTCGCGCAGCCCGGCATTGACAAGCGGAGGGCTGCTCACGTTCTCTGGCGGCCTTTCGCGGTCCGGTGTCGGGCCGCGTCGCCCCGCAACGCCGCAAAGGATCGCCGCCCATGGCCTCAGGCGCCGCCAAGATCTCGCCCTTCGCCCCTGCTTCGCTGCCCGCCGTGCCGGCCATCGACGGCGTCCGTTTCGCCTCGGCCGAAGCCGGCATCAAGTACAAGAACCGTCGCGACCTGATGGTCGCGATCATGGACGAAGGGACGGTCGCGGCCGGCGTGCTGACGCAGTCGAAGACCAGTTCGGCGCCTGTTCTCTGGTGCCGAGAGAGCCTGAAAGGCGGCAAGGCGCGTATTCTGGTCGTCAACTCGGGCAATTCGAACGCGTTCACCGGCAAGAAGGGCCGGGCGGCCGTGGAACTGACGGCGAAGTACGCCTGCGAGGCCGCGGGCTGCCAGCCGGGCGAGGTCTATCTCGCATCGACGGGCGTCATCGGCGAGCCGCTCGAGGCGGAGAAGTTCGCGTATCTGCTCGGCGGGCTCGCGAAGTCCGCGACGGCCGAAGGTTGGCATGACACGGCGCGCGCCATCATGACCACGGACACGTTCCCGAAGCTCGCGACGCGGACGGCGAAGATCGGCGGCGTCGACGTCACGATCAACGGCTTCTGCAAGGGCGCCGGCATGATCGCGCCGGACATGGCGACCATGCTCTGCTTCCTGTTCACGGACGCGGCCGTATCCCCGGCCGTGCTGCAGGAGATCGTCGCGTCGGGTGCGCAGTCGAGCTTCAACTGCATGACGGTCGACGGCGACACCTCCACGAGCGACACGTGTCTGATGTTCGCGACGGGCGCGGCGGCCAAGCGCGGGCAGGGCCGCATCGAGGCCGTTGGCGATCCGGCGCTCGCCGATTTCCGGGCCAAGGCGCACGACCTCCTGAAAGAACTGGCGATCCTCGTCGCCAAGGACGGCGAGGGCGTCTCGAAATTCGTCACCATCCGGGTCGAAGGGGCGGAAAGCGACCGCGCGGCGCGCGTGATCGGGCTTTCGATCGCCAACTCGCCGCTGGTCAAGACGGCGATCGCGGGCGAGGACCCGAACTGGGGCCGGGTCGTGATGGCCGTCGGCAAAGCCGGCGAGGCGGCGGACCGGGACAAGCTCTCGATCTGGTTCGGCGACAAAATCGTCGCGCGGGACGGCGAGCGGGCGGAGGAGTACCACGAGCCCACCATGGCCGCCTACATGAAGAACTCCGAGATAGAAATTCGGGTCGGGCTCGGAATCGGGCGCGGCTCGTCAACCATTTGGACATGCGATCTGACGCACGATTATATTTCAATCAACGCTGATTATCGGAGTTGAGCCGGATCGTCTGACGTGGCGTTCGGCTTCGACGGGAGACGCGATTGACGGTTGAAACGGAACGCGGCCGGCCAGGCAGCCGGCTCGGGTGGCTGACCGAGCCGATGACCGTCGCCGTCACGGCGCTCGGTATCACGCAGATCACCGCCTGGGGGACCAGCTACTACTGCCTCGGCGTGTTGGCGCCGTCGATCGCGAAGGAGTTCGGATGGAGCCGGGGGTTCGTGTTCCTCGGCTTTACCGTTTCGCTCCTCGTCATGGCCCTCATCTCCGCCGCCGTCGGGCGCATGATGGATCGCGTCGGCGCGCGCATCGTGATGACGGTCGGGTCGGTCGTCCTCGCCGCCGCGCTGCTGCTGCTGTCGATGGTGACCACGGACTGGGCCTATCTGCTCGTCTGGGCGCTGGTGGGTGTCGGCATGCGGCTGACGCTTTACGACGCCGCGATGGTGGCGCTGGTCCAAGTCACACCCACACGCGGACGGCTGGCGATCTCCTATCTGACTCTCTACGGCGCGTTCGCGTCGTCCATCTTCTGGGTGATCGGGCATTACCTCGACGAGGCCATGGGCTGGCGTCAGACGATCGTCGTGTTCGCGGCTCTGAACATCCTCGTCTGCCTGCCGCTCCACTGGTTCGGGCTCGCGCGGCGCGAGGGGGACGTGGCGACGCCAGCCGGGAAGCCGGGCGTGGCGCAAGCGACGCAGCCCGGTGAGCCGCCGCTCGAGGGCGTGGCCCGTGTGATCGGCATGGTGCTGTTCGGGCTCGTGATGTCGCTGTCGGGGCTCGTGTTCGGGATACTGTCGGTGCAACTCGTGCCCGTGCTCGAAGGAGCCGGGCTCGGCCCGGCAGCCGCCGTGTGGATGGCCTCGCTCAAGGGCGTCGCGCAGTTCGGCGGGCGTGTCGTGGAACTTGCGTTCGGCCGCAATCTCAGCGCCATGGCGGTGGCGCGACTGGCACTCGGGTCGATGGCGGCGGCGTTCGGGCTCCTCTATGTGAGCGAGGGCAATTTCTGGGCGCTGCTCGCCTTTACCCTGTTGATGGGGGCGGCGCAGGGTGTGATCACCATCGTGCGGGGCGCGGTGCCGCTGGCGCTCTTCGGACCGAAGGGGTTCGGCGTCGTCATGGGACTGATCGCGACCCCGATCCTGATCGTCAGCGCGCTGTCGCCGACGATCTTTGCCGCGGTGGTCGATCAGTTCGGGTGGTCGCTCGGCAACGTGGTCATGCTCACGGCGGCGCTCGCCGCATTCCTCTGCATGGAGGCAATGGCGCTCTGGCATCGCCGGCATGTGAGGCGCCAGGCGGCCGGAGGGCAACCGATCCGGCCCACCGCCACGCCCGATCCGACCGTTGAGAGCCCTTCGCTCTCGACGCTCACGGGGCCCTACACCTAGGGCCCCATCGGACAGGCAACCTAGACCTGCACCTGGGTGCCGACCTCGACGACCCGGTCCGGCGGGATCTGGAAGTAGGCGCTGGCGTCGTCGGCCTGGCCGGCCAACTTGATGAAGAGCTGCTCCTGCCAGCGCGGCATCTGCGATTTGGACGTGGGCTTCAGTGAGCGGCGCGAGAGGAAGAACGACGTCGCCGGGAAGTCGACATTCAGGTCCTTGCGGCGGCACTGCTCGAAGATCTTCGGCACGTTCGGCGTTTCCATGAAGCCGTAATGCGCGATGACGCGGATGAAGCCGTCGGAGATCCGCTCGACCTGGACACGCTCATGGCGGGGCACGCGGGGCTTATCCTCGGTGCGGATCGAAAGCAGGATGTTGCGCTCGTGGAGCACGCGATTGTGCTTCAGGTTGTGCATCAGCGAGGTGGGCGCTGAGTAGGGGTCTCCGGTCAGGAACACGGCCGTGCCGGGAACGCGATGCGGCGGCTTCGCCTCGAGGTGGCGCACCAGCCAGTCGATCTCGGCCTCGTTCTTCTTTGTTGCCCGGGCGAGGACCTTCGTGCCGTAGACCCAGGTGAACATGACGAGTGCCATGCTGAGGGCGACGAGGAGCGGGAACCAGCCGCCTTCGAAGATCTTCAGGGCGTTGGCGAGGAAGAACGCCTGCTCGATCAGGAACAACGGGACGATCAGGAGGAGCACAAGGCCGAGCGGCCAGCGCCACAGCTTCCAGATGACGAAGAAAGCCATGGCGGTGTCGATGAGCATCGTGGCGGTGACCGAGATGCCGTAGGCGGCCGCGAGGTTTGAGCTTTCGCGGAAGATGAACACCACGATCAGCACGCCGATCAGGAGGAGGCGGTTGACGCGGGGCATGTAGATCTGGCCGGCGACGCTCTCGGAGGTGTGGCGGATCGCAAAGCGCGGGAGCAGTCCGAGCTGCACGGCCTGCCGCGTGATCGAGAACGCGCCCGTGATGACGGCCTGGCTGGCGATGACCGTGGCTACCGTTGCCATGATCACCATCGGCAGCAGCGCCCACGACGGATAGAGCTTGTAGAACGGGTTGGCGATGGTAGCCGGGTCGGACAGAACGAGTGCGCCTTGCCCAAGATAGTTGAGCACGAGGCAAGGCAGCACGATGCTGCTCCAGGCGAGCTGGATGGGGCTGCGGCCGAAGTGGCCGAGATCGGCATAGAGTGCCTCGGCGCCCGTCACGGCGAGGAACACGAGACCCAGGATCGCGAGGCCAAGAATGCCGTTCTGCGTCAGCAGCGCGAGCCCGTAATACGGGTTGATCGCATTGAACACCCGGGGATCGTCGACGATGTGCAACAGACCGCCGAGCGCGAGGAGCAGGAACCAGACGAGCGTGATCGGGCCGAAATAGCGCGCCACGCGATCGGTGCCGCTCGCCTGCATGGCGAACAAGCCGACGATGATGAGCACCGTCAGCGGCAGAATGAACTGCTCGAAGGCCGGGGTGACCAGCTTCAGGCCCTCGACGGCCGACAACACCGAGATCGCCGGCGTCAGAATCGCGTCGCCATAGAAGAAAGACGCACCCATCACACCGAGGGCGAACAGCAGCGGAGACGACCGCTTCGCGACGGACTGGCCCAGGGCCATGAGGGCGAACGTGCCACCTTCGCCGTTGTTGTCGGCGCGCAGCAGTATCAGCACATACTTGAGGGTGACGACGAGCAGCAGCGACCAGATGATCAGCGACAGGACGCCGAGCACGGCGTACTCGCCGGACAGGCCGTGCTTGGTCGCGTGTGTCACCGATTCGCGGAAGGCGTAGAGTGGGCTCGTTCCGATGTCGCCGTAGACGACGCCGATGGCTCCGAGGGTCAGGAGCCAGAACTGCTTGCCGTGGGCGTGGTGGTGATCGCTCTCGGAACTGGCGGACGTCGTTGAGGCAGGCGCCACTTTCTGTCTCCGAGCTCGGGCTGCCGGGTGGCTGTATCGGAATGAGTCCCCGCTTATACGCTCACAGTTCGGCCAGCAGAAGCATCAATTGAGCTGCGGCGGGCGCGAGGTCGGACAGGGGTGGCAGTCTTGCCTGACGGTGGGCGCGCGGGCATCGGACGGGCCCGCAGCCACGGCCGTTGTGTTTCGACAACTCAGGGCGTTCCGGGGCGCCTGTCGCCTTGAGACGTGCTCCGGCCTTGTCATCGGGACGCCTAACCTATAAAGAGGCGGCCATCTCACACGTGTCCCTGGCGCTGAACGGTCTCAAGACCCCGTTCGACGTTCCGGTGGGCTCGGGCCGTTCAGGCCGTCGAGCCTTCTTGGGGGATGCGGAGGACCAACCGGAGAAAAGGAACATACCATGACGCTTCCCGCGTTCAACATGCGTCAGCTGCTCGAGGCTGGCGTTCACTTCGGCCACCAGAGCCACCGCTGGAACCCCAAGATGTCGACGTACATCTTCGGCGCCCGCAACAACATCCACATCGTCGACCTCGCCCAGACCGTGCCGCTTCTTCATCAGGCATTGCTGCAGGTGTCGGACGTGGTGGCCAAGGGTGGCCGCGTGCTCTTCGTCGGTACCAAGCGACAGGCGTCCGAGGCCATCGCCGAGGCGGCCAAGCGGAGCGCTCAATACTACATGAACCATCGTTGGCTCGGCGGTACGCTGACCAACTGGAAGACGATCTCGCAGTCGATCCGCCGTCTCCGGCAGCTCGACGAGATCCTGGCCGGCGACCAGACGGGCCGGACCAAAAAGGAACTCCTGAACATCCAGCGCGAGCGCGACAAGCTCGAGCAGTCGCTGGGCGGCATCAAGGACATGGGTGGGCTGCCTGACCTGCTGTTCGTGATCGACACCAACAAGGAATCGATCGCCATCCAGGAGGCGCGCAAGCTCAAGATCCCGATCGTCGCCGTGGTCGACACGAACTGTGATCCCGATGGCATCGATTACCCGGTGCCCGGCAACGACGACGCAGGTCGCGCCATAACGCTCTATTGCGATCTCGTGGCTCGGGCCGCGATCGACGGAATCGAGCGGAGCCAGGGCTCGTCGGGCATCGACGTCGGGGCATCCGAGGCGCCGCCGGAGGAGAATCTCGAGGTTGCCGAGGTTGCGGTATTCAAGGGCATCGACGCGCCGCGCGGCGAAGCCGACGACCTCAAGCGCATCACGGGCATCAGCCCGAAGCTCGAGCAGCGGCTCAACGATGTCGGCGTCTACCACTTCTGGCAGATCGCCGACCTCGGCACGGACGAGATGATGGCTCTCGACAGGGCGCTCGACACCAAGGGCCGTATTGCGCGTGACGGCTGGGTGGCGCAGGCGAAGAAGCTCGTCGAAGCCGCAGCGGCCTGACGGCCCACGCACACCCCGCGACATCGCGGGGCGTCATCTGCCAGTCACGGCGCTCGGGAAACTTTCCCGGGTGCCACTCGCTTGAAGCCCGCGGGCGCCGGTGGCGTCCGCCCAACACGGGGCGTCCCCACCATGGCAACGATCACAGCTGCCCTCGTCAAGGAACTGCGCGACAAGACCGGCGCAGGCATGATGGACTGCAAGACGGCCCTCACTGAAACCGGCGGCGATATCGAGGCCGCGGTCGACTGGTTGCGCACCAAGGGGCTCTCGAAGGCCGCCAAGAAGGCCGACCGGATCGCTGCCGACGGCCTGATTGGCGCCGCCGTTGCGGGAACCGTCGGCGCGCTCGTCGAGGTCAATTCGGAGACCGACTTCGTGGCCCGGAACGACAAGTTCCAGGACATGGTGCGCGAGATCGCCGGATTGGCCGTCGGAGCTGGTGGCAGCCTCGAGAAGCTGTCCGCGCAGACCTATCCGGGCACGTCAAACTCGGTCGAGACGCACGTCAAGGAAATGGTGGCGACCATCGGCGAGAACATGTCCGTGCGCCGGACGGATTCGCTCGCCGCGCCGAACGGTCTCGTAGCGAGCTACGTGCACAACCGCGTGGCGGACGGACTCGGCAAGATCGGTGTTCTGGTGGCGCTCGAGTCGAAGGGCGCGACCGACGCGGTCGCCGAGATCGGCCGGCAGGTCGCCCTTCATATCGCGGCCGCGAACCCGCAGGCCGTGAATGTCGATGATCTCGATGCGGCGCTCGTCGAGCGCGAGCGGAAGGTCTATCTCGAGCAAGCGCTTGCCTCGGGCAAGAGCGCGGACATCGTCGAGAAGATGGTCGAGGGGCGGCTCCGGAAGGAGTTCTTCGCGCAGGTGGTCTTGCTGCAGCAGGTCTTCTTTGGCCCTGGCGGCGACGGAAAGATGTCGGTCGAGCAGTACATCAAGGGTGCCGAGAAGGTGGCGGGATCCCCCGTCAAGGTCACCGGCTTCAAGCGCTTTGCGCTCGGCGAAGGCATCGACAAGAAGGCCGACGACTTCTCCAGCGAGGTGGCGAAACTGGTGCAAGGCGGCTAAATCGACAGTGCGGGCGCCTTCAGGGCGCCGCGTGTGGCGGTGGCCCGGCAGCGGAGACAGGAGAGCAGCGTCATGAGCGAGCCGAGCAGCACGACCAGCGCGGCGGCCTCTGGTGCGCGACCCGGGTCGGCAAAGTATCGTCGGGTGCTGCTCAAGCTCTCCGGTGAGGCGCTGATGGGGCGCCAAGCCTACGGCATCGACATGGCCGTCTGCACGCGCCTCGCGAGCGACATCAAGGAAGCGGTCGCGGGCGGCACCGAGATCGCCATCGTGGTCGGGGGCGGCAACATCTTCCGCGGCCTCAGCGGTGTCGCACGCGGCATGGACCGGGCAACCGGCGACTACATGGGCATGCTGGCGACGGTCATGAACGCGCTCGCGTTCCAGAACGCGCTCGAGCAGCAGGGGGTTGCGGCCCGCGTTCTGTCGGCGATCCCGATGCCGACCGTCTGCGAGGCCTACGTCAGGTCGAAGGCGCTGCACCACATCGAGCGGGGACGGGTCGTCATCTTCGCGGCCGGGACGGGAAATCCCTACTTCACGACCGATACGACGGCGGTGCTTCGCGGCATCGAGATGGGCTGCGACGTCGTGGCGAAGGCGACGCAGGTCGACGGCGTCTATGCCGCCGACCCGAAGAAGGAGCCGGGGGCCGAGCGCTACGACCGTCTGACGTACGACGACGTTCTCAGGCGCAGCCTCAATGTGATGGACATGGCCGCCATTGCGCTGGCGCGCGACAACGACATGCCGCTCGTCGTGTTCTCCATCGAAGAGAGTGGTAACATCACCAAGATGTTGGCAGGTGAAGCCCGGTCGAGCCTGATCACAACTCGCGCCGGCTCCGGTTGAGAGCAAGCGGGTGGCCAGGGCAATCGCCCGCCGCAATCACACACGTTGACGGGTTCGAGAGACAGCGAGGAGGCAGATCATGGCCGCGGCAAATTTCGATCTGAAGGATATCGAGCGCCGGATGCGGATCGCGCTCGACACGCTGAAGCGCGAGTTCTCGGGGCTGCGGACGGGGCGGGCCAGCGCCGCCATGATGGAGCCGGTGAGCGTCAACATCTACGGCGCGCGGATGCCGCTCAACCAGGTGGCCACGGTGTCCGTGCCGGACGCCCGGATGATCTCGGTGGCGGTGTGGGACAGGAGTCAGCTCGCGGCGGTCGAGAAGGGCATTCGCGAATCGAATCTCGGGCTCAATCCGGTGATCGACGGCAGCACGATCCGGCTTCCGATCCCGCCGCTCAGCACCGAGCGGCGATTGGAACTGGTCAAGATCGCCCACAAGTACGCCGAGGGTGGCCGGATCGCCGTGCGAAACGTCCGCCGCGACAGCATGGACCTTCTCAAGAAGCTCGAGAAGGATCATGCCATGACCGAGGATGATCAGCGCAAGAACTCGACGAAGGTGCAGGAGTTGACCGACAAGCTGATCAAGGAAATCGACCAGATGCTGGCGGCGAAGGAAACCGAGATCAAGCAGGTCTAGCATCCGTTGCGACTGCTCTTGTCCTGGTCGGTCGGTGTGATGTGCAGGCCGGCGTCGCGTCGAGACCCCGGGGGGAACCGGAACCGCCAGTGAGCAATCCAGCCGACGATCAGGCTCAACGCACCTTGGCGCCAGGTCCGCGCCACGTCGCCATCATCATGGATGGCAACGGTCGCTGGGCTGCCGAGCGGGGGTTGCCGCGCTCGGAAGGTCATCGCCGTGGCGTCGACGCCGTGAAGCGAGCGGTGCGGGCCGCCATCGCGCTCAGAATTCCAGTGCTGACGATCTTCAGCTTCTCGTCGGAGAACTGGCGGCGGCCGTTGTCCGAGATCAACTATCTCATGGGGTTGATGAAGTTCTTCATCCGCAACGACCTCGACGATCTCGACGAGAAAGGTGTCCGGATCCGGGTCATCGGCGGCACCGACAAGGTCGATCCGGAGCTGCTCGAGCTGATCGAGGTCGCCAAGGCGCGGACGGCCAGCAACACGACACTGGAACTCGTCATCGCCTTCAATTACGGCGCGCGTGACGAGATCGCGAAGGCAGCACGGGCGCTCGCCCTCAAGGTGCAGACAGGCGAGATCGCGGCCTCCGACGTCACGGCGGATCGACTGGCGGGCGAACTCGACACGGCGGGCATACCCGATCCGGATCTGCTGATCCGGACCAGCGGCGAGGTGCGGCTCTCGAATTTCCTGCTCTGGCAATGCGCCTACACGGAATTCGTCTTTCTCGACGTCTACTGGCCCGACTTCGCGCAGAAACATCTGGAGCAGGCGATCGAGATTTTCCGGCGCCGGACGCGGCGATTCGGCGGCGTCGGCAGCATGGCTCCGGCATGACGAGCGGGTGGAGAGATCATGCCACGCGCTCCTGAGGCTCCAGGCGCAGGCGCGGCGCGTGGACGGGCGTTCACGTCGCGGGAGATCGGCCTGCGGGCCGCCTCGGGGCTCGTGCTCGCGGTCGCGACGCTGCTGCTGACGTGGGGCGGGCCATGGCCGTTCGCCGTGCTCGTCGCTACCGTGGCCGTCATTGCGATCTGGGAGTGGGGGTGCGTCGTCCGCAGCCGGGGCTTCGACATGATGACGATCGCGGCCGCGGCAGGTCTCGTGGCTGCGACCGCGGTCGCAGCCGGGGGGGCGACGGCGGGTGGCCTTGCGCTCGTTGGTCTCACGGCCGCCGGAGTCGGCGTGGCGGGGCGGCTCGGCGAGAAGAGCCTGCTGGAGGGGGCCGGCGTCCTCTATATCGGGCTACCGGCCATGGCGCTGGTGTGGCTTCGGTCTGATCCCGTGCACGGGTTTGCCGCGATCGTGATGGTGCTGATCGCTGTCTGGGCGACCGACATCGGCGCCTTCATCGTCGGGCGACTGGTCGGGGGGCCGAAGCTTTGTCCAGCCGTGTCGCCGAACAAGACGTGGGCCGGCCTGATTGGTGGTGTCGCGCTGTCGGCCGTCGCGGGTTACACGCTGGCCGTCAATCTCGGAAGTTCAGCGCCGCTCAGCGTCGTAGGGCTTTCGATGGGGCTCGCGGTGATCAGTCAGTTCGGGGACCTGGTCGAATCGGGCATCAAGCGCAGCTATGGTGTGAAGGACACGAGCGGTCTCATTCCCGGGCACGGCGGCTTCCTCGATCGGGTCGATGGTCTCCTGCTCGCAGCCGTGGCCGCCGCGGTCTACGTCCTGTGGACGGGGGCGGCGTCGCAGGGGGCTGCTCTCCTCGCCTTCGCCTGAAGATCGGGAGAGGGCGTCAATCAAGTCTTGAAAACGCCCTCCCGATGCCGCACGTGTGATGGGACGTTCGACGTGGCACACGCATTGCCGGTTCCGGTCGCTGCCGGGCCGCACCGACCATCGGGATCGGGCGCGTTCGGGTCGGGCGAGCAACCTGAGATATGGAGTGACTGGTGGATACCCTCCTGCATGTGCTTTCGGTTGCCGGTCCATTCCTGCTGGTGCTCACGCTCGTCGTGTTCATTCACGAACTCGGGCACTTCCTCGTGGCGCGCTGGTGCGGCGTGACGGTGCAGGCGTTCTCGATCGGCTTCGGCCGGGAGATCGTCGGTTTCAACGATCGACACGGCACGCGCTGGAAATTCTGCTGGATCCCGCTCGGCGGTTATGTGCGCTTCGTCGACGACGAAACCGCGGCGAGCACGTCGTCCCCGGATGCGCTGGAGAAACTCTCTCCCGCGCAGCGCGCCGGGGCGTTTCAATCGCAGCCGCTGCGCAATCGCGCCCTCGTCGTTGCTGCTGGGCCTGCGTTCAACATCGCCTCGGCGGTCCTGATCTACATCCTGACGTTCTGGCTCGTCGGCACCTACAGCACGGCTGCCGTGGTCGATGAGATCCTGCCGGACAGCGCAGCGGCGCGGGCCGGTCTCAAGCCCGGTGACAAGGTGGTCGAGATTCAGGGGCGCGAGGTGGAACGGTTCGCCGACCTCCAGCGCGTGGTCAGCCAGAGCCCGGGGACGGCGCTCGATTTCGTCATCGTGCGCGACGGCAAGGAGATCAGTCTCAAGCTGACACCGGAGCTGCGCGAGATCACCGATCCGATCGGGAACAAGGTTCAGGTCGGCGTGATCGGCATCAAGCGGCTCGGCGGCAACGATCGTTGGGAGCACAAGACCCACGGCCTGCTCGAGGCGACCGCGATGGGCCTCAGCGAGACGGGCTTCGTGTCGTGGCAGATCATTTCCAGCCTGCCGAAGTTGCCGGGGGCGATCATGAAGACGCTCAGCGGGCAGCGGCAGAGCGAAATCGGCGGGCCGATCGCGATCGCCGAGATGACAGCGCATGCCAGTAAAGGAGGCATTGCCGGGACGCTCGGATGGATTGCCGTGTTTTCCATCATGCTCGGAATCATGAACCTGCTGCCGATCCCGATTCTCGATGGCGGTCACCTTCTGTTCTATGCCGTCGAAGCCATACGCGGGAAACCATTGGACGAACGCAACCAGGAGATCGGGTTCCGGATCGGGCTCGCAATCCTCGGCACGATGATGTTCGCGGCCATTTTCGGTGACATCATGCGGAAGCTCGGGATCGGCTAAGGGCCGGAAACCGGGCGCATTTGGGGGCACTGTGGGGCATTCTTGCCACTTCCCTGAGGGAGCATGACTCGTTAAAAAGTTGGTAGGGTCGGTTAATAGACTCGGGTAAGTGTGTGCCGTTCTGAGACGCGTCCAGGGACGGGGCGTGGCTGGTGGACAAGACGGCATCGCAACGAGTCGAGACTTCTTTCAGTGGCCGGCTGGAGAAGTTTCCGGGGGATCGGCAAACAAAAAGGCAGACGCCAAGTATGCCAAATCTGCGGATGATCACGGTCGGGGGACCGAGGCTGTGGGTCGCGCTGGCGATGCTCGCGGGGGCGAGTGTCGGTCCGGTGGCTCTGCCGATCGACATCGCCGTCGCCCAGGAAAGCCGGGTGCGCGATATCCAGGTCAGCGGCAACCGACGCATAGAGCCCGAGACCGTTCGCTCCTATCTTCGCTTCTCCGTCGGCGACACGTACGACGCCTACAAGGTCGATCAGTCCGTCAAGGCGCTGTTCGAGACAGGTCTGTTCTCCGACGTGTCAATCGACAAGGTCGGCTCCACCGTACAGGTGCGGATCGTCGAAAACCCGGTCATCGGGCAGGTGGCGTTCGAGGGTAATCGAGACATCGACGACGCCACATTGCGCGGCGAAGTCCAGCTGAAGCCCCGCTCGGTCTACACCCGCGCAAAAGTGCAGGGTGACGTGCAGCGCATTCTCGACGTCTACCGGCGTCAGGGCAAATTCTCGGCCTATGTCGAGCCGAAGGTGATCGAACTCGACCAGAACCGCGTCAACGTGGTGTTCGAGATCGCCGAGGGCGGCTCGACGAAGGTCAAGGCGATCCAGTTCATCGGCAATAGGGCGTTCTCCGACGGCCAGCTTCGTGACGTGGTGTCGACGCAGCAGTCCGGTTGGCTCGACTTCCTCAAGAACGCGTCATTCTACGATCCCGACCGCATGGCGCTCGATCGCGAGCTGCTGCGCCAGTACTATCTCAAAAACGGCTATGCGGATGCACGTATCGTCTCGGCGAGCGCGGACTTGGATCGTGACGGCTCCGGCTTCTTCATCACGTTCGTCGTCGAGGAGGGGGAGCTCTATTCCTTCGGCAGCGTCGAAGTGGAGAGCGGTCTCCCAGGACTCAACGGGCAGTCGCTCAAAGGCGAACTGTTGACGCAGCCCGGCACAACCTACAACGCCTCGAACATCGACAAGACGGTCGAGCGGCTGACGCTCTCCGCCGCCGAGCAGGGCTTCGCCTTCGCTCGCGTCAGGCCGCGAGCCGATCGCGATGCGACCTCCCGCACGATCAACCTCGTCTATGCTGTCGACGAGGGGGCGCGGATCTACATCGAGCGGATCAACGTGATCGGCAATACCCGCACCCGTGACCACGTGATCCGTCGCGAGTTCCGGCTGGCCGAGGGCGACGCCTTCAACCCGCTGCTGGTGGATCGCGCCAAGAAACGGCTCCAGTCACTCGGGTTTTTCAAGACCGTCGAGATCAAGCGCCGTCCAGGGTCGGCCCCGGATCGCGTGCTGCTCGATGTGGAGCTGCTCGAACAGCCGACGGGTGAGCTCTCGTTCGGTGCGGGCTACTCGACCAGCGAAGGTGTCATCGGTGACATCTCGCTCACCGAGCGCAACCTGATGGGCAACGGTCAGTTCCTGCGCCTGCGGTTGTCTGGTTCCTTCGAGCGCCTGCAGGTTGATCTGAGCTTCACGGAGCCGAGGTTCCTCGATCGCAACCTCGCCGCGGGCTTCGACATCTTCCACAAGGAAGTGTCCGGTGCGGAAAGCTCGGTCTACCGGAGCCGTCGTACGGGCGCGACACTGCGGCTCGGGTTCCCGCTGTCCGAAAACCTCTGGGCGCAGACGTACTACACGCTGTCTCGTGACGAGATCTATGACGTCGACAAGGACCTGAGCAACGGCCGCATCGCGTCGCGGGCCATCATCCAGTCCGAGGGCGTCAGCATCACATCGCTGATCGGAACGACGCTCAGCTACGACCAGCGCAATCATCCGCGCAATCCGAACCGGGGTTACTTCCTGACCGGTGGCGTCGACTTCGCCGGTGTCGGTGGTGACGTGCAGTACGCCCGGTTGTCGGCCGAGGGGCGCTATTACTATCCGATCACCGAGGGCATCACCTTCGTCGGTCGTGTCACGGCCGGACACATCGAGGGTTGGGGGGGTGACGACGTTCGCCTGATCGACATGTACTACAAGGGTGGCGAGACGGTGCGCGGCTTCAATCGAGCCGGCTTCGGTCCGCGGGATCTTGCGACGGGTGACGCGCTCGGCGGCAAGACCTACTACGCTGCGACCGCCGAAGTTCGCTATCCGTTCCCGTTCCTGCCTGACGATCTGGGTATCAAGGGCGCCGTCTTCGTCGACGTCGGCTCGGTGTTCGGTGTCAGTGACTGGGTCAAGCAGGCCTCGACGCAATGCACCGTCGTGGCGGCAGCCGGCCAACCACCGAACATCTGCCTCGCGGACGACAACTCGCCGCGCGTGTCGATCGGTACCAGTCTGATGTGGGACTCGCCGATGGGACCGCTGCGGGCAGACTTCGGCTGGGCCGTCATCAAGGAAGAGTACGACAAGGATCAGCTCTTCCGCTTCGGCGCGAGCACCAAGTTCTGATCGCTCGATGCGATCCCGACCGGGCCCCGATGGGGCCCGGTTCGTTTCGGGCTCCTCTCGACGTTTGGATACGCTGGCTCGGTGGCGTATGGCAGTCGCTGAAACTGGGTTCTGGTCCAGCCGTCCGGCCCGTGCTTAAAGATGCGCGGGCAGGAAGTTCACAGGACGCCGCAGGGCATGCAACACCCGGGATTTTTCGATCGGCGAGGCCCGTTTTCTCTGGGCGACGTGGCGCGTCTCGTGGGGGGAGAACTCGGACCGGCTGCAGATGCCGCTGCAGCCGTTCGCGACGTGCGACCGCTCGACCTGGCGCTCGACGGTGATCTCACCTTCATCGACAACCGCAAGTATGTCGAAGCTTTGGGCAAGACGCGCGCGAGCTTCTGTCTGGTATCTCCGGGCCTCGCTGCGCGCGTGCCGGGGGCGACGCAGTCGATCGTCGTGCGGGCGCCTTATCATGCGTTCGCGCGGGCGCTGCAGCATTTCTACCCGGATGCGATGACGCCGAAGGCGGCTGCCGCGCCGGCCAGCGATGGGCCGGTGCACCCGACGGCGCGGATCGAAAGCGGAGCGGTGATCGAACCCGGTGCCGTGATCGGTCGCGAGGCGGTGATCGGCGCCGGTGCGACGATTGCGGCGGGGGCCGTCGTCGGCTACCGGGTCACGGTCGGTCGCGGCAGCTACATCGGTGCTGGCGCGTCGGTCATGCATGCGCTGATCGGCGATCGGGTGATCATCCATGCCGGCGCCCGAATCGGGCAGGATGGCTTCGGTTTCGCCATGGGGCCGCAGGGGCATGTCAAGGTGCCGCAGATCGGCCGGGTGATCATCCAGGACGGCGTCGAGATCGGGGCGAACACGACGATCGACCGCGGCTCTCTTAAGGATACGATCATCGGCGAGGGGAGCAAAATTGATAATCTCGTGCAAATCGGGCACAACGTGGTGCTTGGACGTCATTGCGTGATCGTGGCGCAAGTCGGTATTTCGGGTTCGACCGAACTCGGGGATTTCGTCGTGATGGGTGGTCATTCGGGCGCCGTCGGTCACGTGCGAATCGGGAATGGCGCCCAGATCGCGGGCATGGCGCATGTGAAGGACGACGTTCCGGCTGGCGCACGAATGGGTGGCACGCCGGCGCGGCCGTTCCGGGAGTGGGCCCGAGAAGTCGCGGCCGTACGGCGGCTGGCTCGCAAAGGGCCGGCGGGCGTCGACGGTGGATCAGATTGCTGATTGGTGGCCCAGGGCGGCTGCCCGTTGAGAAGGTTGGCGGAGCATGCAGAAACTGACCGAGGGCGAAGTGCCAGGTGAACTCGGGACCGCCGATGTCGCGCGGGTCATGCAGCTGTTGCCGCATCGCTACCCCTTCCTGCTCGTCGACAGGATCCGGGACATGGTGCGTGACGAGAGCGCCGTCGGCCTGAAGAACGTGACGATCAACGAGCCGTTCTTCCAGGGCCACTTCCCGAAGTACCCCGTGATGCCGGGCGTGCTCATCATCGAGGCGCTAGCGCAGACAGCAGGCGCGCTCTGCGTGCATCACGCGGGCGCGACCAACATTCCCCACATCGTTTATTTCATGGGGATCGACAAGGCGAAGTTCAGAAAACCGGTTGTGCCTGGAGACCAGCTCCATCTTCATGTGAAGAAGGTGAGGAGTCGTGGTCCGGTCTGGCGGTTCTACTGCGAGGCGCGCGTCAACGATCAGGTCGTCGCCGAAGCAGAGATCAGCGCCATGATCGTGGACCCGGAACATGTCAAAGCCTGAGATCCATCCGACGGCGATCGTCGAGGATGGCGCGAAGATCGGGGACGGGGCGGTCATCGGCCCGTATTCGATGATCGGGCCGCATGTCGAGATCGGGGAAGGCTGCCGGCTCATTTCGCACGTGGTCGTGGCCGGCCGGACAACCATCGGGGCGCGCACGCGGATCTTTCCGTTCGCCTCGCTCGGGCACGAGCCGCAGGACCTCAAGTTCAAGGGTGAGATCTCGACGCTCAGCATCGGCGCAGACTGCCTGATCCGGGAAGGGGTGACGATGAACCCCGGCACGGAAGGTGGCGGCCTCGTGACGTCGGTCGGCGATCGCTGCGCGTTCCTCGCCAACAGCCATGTCGGGCACGATTGCCGCGTCGGCAACAACGTCATCTTCTCGAACAACGCCATGGTGGCCGGACACTGCACCATCGGTGATTTCGTGATCATCGGCGGGGGGGCGGGCGTCATCCAGTTCGCGCGGCTCGGGGCGCACTCCTTTGTCGGCGGAATGTCGGCGGTCGAAAACGATCTCATTCCGTTCGGCATGGCGCTCGGCAATCGGGCCTATCTCTCGGGCCTCAACATCATCGGACTGCAGCGGCGCGGCTTCCCGCGCGAGGGGATCCACAGCCTGCGCCGCGCCTACCGCCTGCTCTTTGCGGACGAAGGTACGCTCGGCGAGCGGGTGGCCGATGTCGCCATCGAGTTCAGCGACAACGCGATCGTGCAAGAAATCGTCGCTTTCATCCGCGAGGGCGGCAAGCGGTCGATCTGCACCCCGCGCGAAGGTCATGACTGACGGGCGGGCTCCGGACGGTATCCTCCGTCCGCTCGGTATTCTCGCCGCCGAGGGCGTGCTTCCCATCGAGGTTGCCGAGGCGGCGCGCGCGCGCGGGCGGCCCGTGCACATCGTGGCGCTCACGGGCTTCGCCGGACGTGATGTCGAAGCGTTCCCGCACGAGTGGGTCAGTCTCGGCCAGGTGGGACGCATCCTCGGCAGCTTCCGGGGCGCGGGCTGTGACGAGATGGTCATCGCGGGCGCCATGCAGCGGCCCGATCTGCTGCAGCTCAGGATCGACTGGGGGTTCGTGCGCCATCTGCCGACCGTGCTCGCGCTCACGCGTGGCGGGGACGACAGTGTGCTCAGGCGAGTCGTTCGGTTCTTCGAGGGCCAGGGGCTCAAGGTCGTCGGGGCGGGAGAGGTTGCGCCAAAACTGCTCGCGGCGGCCGGTCCGGCCACGCGACGGTCGCCGACGGATGCGGAGATGAGCTGGATCGCCGCCGCGCGCGAACTGGTGGCGGCGCTCGGCCGCTTCGACATCGGGCAGGCCGTCGTCGTCGGACCAGCAGGTGTGGTCAGCGTCGAGGGGGTTCGCGGCACCGATGCCATGCTGCGCGATCTCGGCACGGACGGCCTCCTGTCCGGGCGTGGCCGAGGCGGGGTGCTGGTGAAGCTGCCGAAGCCCGGCCAGGAGATGCGGATCGATCTGCCGACGATCGGTCGTGAGACCGTGGCGCGGGCGATCGAGGCCGGTCTCGTCGGGATCGCGGTCGCTGACGGCGGTACGATCGTGCTCGATCGCGACGGCGTGCTCGACGATGCGAACCAGGCCGGCATCTTCGTCTACGGGGCGACGATGCCCGACAGTGCTGCGGCCATCGAAGCCTCACCTGCGGCCTCGATGCCGCACATGGAACTGGTCGGTCGCCGCGCGCCGACCCCGGCGGATCGTGCCGATGGCGCCATCGGGCGGCAGGTCGTCCGGGTGCTGGCGGCGCACCAGGCCGGGATCGCGGCGCTCGTCGAGCGGGAGCATGTGCTCGCCGTCTTCGACCGTCAGACACTCAGCCAGAGATTGGCCGCGCATCTGCCGTCGCGCGGGTGGGGACGGCGGCGGCTCGGTGCGCGGCTCGGGGTGCTGGTCGTCGATTGTGGCACCGAGAGCCCGGAAGCACTTCTCGATGCGGACCTCTTTCGCGCTGCCATGACGGCGGGGCTCGCCGGCGTCGTCGTCTCGGCGCCGATTGCAGCCGGTGAAGCCCGTGGTCAGGTGACGGCGTGGGCCGACGAAGCGGGGGTCTTCCTCATGTGTCCGAAGGTGGATGCGTGACCATGGCGGCGCGCAGCGATCACGCCTTGCGGGTATTCATCGTCGCCGGCGAGCACTCGGGCGATGCGCTCGGCGGCAAGCTCATGGCGGCGCTGCGGCGGATCGTGCCACGGCCGGTGCGTTTTGCCGGGGTCGGTGGCGAGGCCATGCAGGCGGAAGGGTTTGCGTCGCTGTTTCCGCTCTCGGACGTCGCGGTAATGGGGCCGGTCGCGATCCTCAAGGCGCTGCCGCGGCTCTACCGGCGCGTCACGGATGCGGCGCGTGCGGGAATTGCGTTCCGGCCGCATGTGGTGGTGATCGTCGACAGTCCGGAGTTCACGCACCCGATCGCGCGCCGGATACGGAAGGCGATGCCGGACGTCGCCATCATCGACTACGTGTCGCCGAGCGTGTGGGCCTGGCGGCCGGGTCGGGCGGCGCGCATGCGGGCCTACGTCGATCACGTCATGGCAATCCTGCCGTTCGAGCCCGAAGTGCATGCACGGCTCGGCGGGCCGGCGTGCACCTACGTCGGCCATCCGCTGATCGAGCAATTGCCGCTCCTTGCCGGGGCCGACCCAAAGCCGCTCATCGATAGTCTCGCGATCGGCGAGGGGGGGCCGATCCTCGTCGTCCTTCCCGGAAGCCGGCGATCGGAGGTCGAGCGTCTGATGGGGCCGTTCGGGCAGGCCGTCGATGACGTCAGGGCGCGGCTGGGCGCGCTCTCGGTCATCATCCCGACCGTCGAGAGTGTGCGGCCGCTCGTGGAGGCAGAGGGCCGGCGCTGGTCGGTCAAGCCGCACATCGTCAGCGGCGAGGCGGCGAAGCATCAGGCATTCCGGGCGGCTCGTGCCGCGCTGGCGGCGTCGGGCACCGTGACGCTCGAACTCGCGCTCGCCGGGACGCCGATGGTCGTCGCGTACAGGGTCGACGGGATCGCCGCGCACCTGCAGTTCCTCGTCAAGACGCCGCACTTCGCGCTCTCGAACCTCGTGCTCGCGCGCCGGGCGTTCCCCGAACTCATGCAGGACGACTGCACACCTTCGAAGCTCGCCGATACGCTGGTCGCGGTGATCGAGGACGGTCCGGTTCGCGTTGCGCAACTTGCAGCGCTCGGCGAGGTGCCGGGGCGCATGGTGCTCGAGGCCGGCGCGCCGAGCGAGGCGGCGGCGCGGATCGTCGCGGAGTATGCGCTCGGCCGCCCCGGATGAGCCGCCAAAGAGGCCACGGTCGCAGAATATTTACCGAGCGGGGCCCCCTGGGGGGCGCTCGGTCTTTACAGGGGGGGGAAGTGGCCCTAATTGCAGTGGCCTTGCTTGCGAAATGCTCCCCAAATCGCACCGCCCCGGAGGTTTCATGAGATGGCGAAACTCGACACGTTCAAATCTGCCAACGAGATGATCGAGGCCCGCCGGCCCGAGCAGCCGGTGATCGGCTTCCGGCCGCATGCGGCTGGCCAGGCGGCACGATGGTTCCTCGAGAATTTCCAGGGCGATGTCGCCTACGCCTACAAGGCGAACAGCAACGTGTTCCTGCTCGGCGCACTCTACGGCGCCGGGATTCGACATTTCGACGTGGCTTCGCTGCCCGAACTCGAGGACGCGAAGACCATTCCGGACGTGCAGTTCCATTTCATGCATCCGGTAAAGTCGCGGCATGCGATCCGGCGGGCGTTCAGCCTCGGCTGCCGCTCGTTCTCGCTCGACAGCGAGGACGAGCTCGCCAAGATCCTGCACGAGACGAAGGGCGCCAAGGACCTCGTGCTGTGGGTCCGGATCGCCGTGCCGGCGAAGAACAGCCGGGTGCCGCTCGAGCGGAAGTTCGGCATCACGGGGACGAAGGCCGCCCGACTGCTCGTCAAGACGCGGCAGGTGGCGAAGGAACTCGGCATCACGTTCCACGTCGGGTCGCAGACGGTGACGCCGGATGCCTACGGCTCGGCGCTGGAGGAAGTGGGCCGGCTCATCGTGAAGGCGGGCGTGCTCGTCAACCGGATCGATGTCGGCGGCGGGTTTCCGTCGCGCTACACGAACGAGCAGCCGACGCCGCTCGTCGAGTTCATGCGCGTGATCCACGACGGCGTCGACCGGTTGCCGGTCGCCGACGGCTGCCGGATCATGTGCGAGCCGGGTCGCGCGCTGGTCGCGGAGGCCGAGAGCCTGGTCGTGCGCGTCGATGCGCGGCGCGGGAACGATCTCTTCATCAACGACGGCAGCTACGGCATGCTGTTCGATGCCGCACATCTCGGGTTCGTGTTCCCGGTACGGCTCGTCGGCCGGACGGTGCCGGAGCCCAATGTGCTGAAGCCGTTCGAGCTGTGGGGACCGACCTGCGATTCGATCGACCACATGAAGGGGCCGTTCCTGCTGCCCGACGCCATCCGGGAAGGCGACTACATCGAGATCGGCAATACCGGCGCCTACGCGCGCGCCATCGCCGGCCGGTTCAACGGCTATGGCGAGTACGACGAGGTCATCTTCCAGGACCCGCCGATGTACTCGATGTACGGCACGCAGCTCCGGAGCGGGGCAGCAGCCTGATCGCGTCTTCTCATTTCCGGCGGGCGTGTGCGTTCGGCATGCGCCCGCCGTTTGCTTGTCTGGTGTGGAGCCCCGCATGACCGGCGTGACGTTCGACTATCTTCCCGGCGAGGCGAGTTTTCTGGATCCGCTGAGGCTCGACGCCGGGCAGCCGGATGGGGCGCGCGCCGTGGTCATTCCGTTTGGTCTCGAGGCCTCGGTCAGCTACGGCGGCGGGACAAAGGATGGCCCGATGGCCATCATCGAGGCGTCGCATCAGCTCGAACTCTTCGATGAAGAACTGTGGCGGGAAGCCTATCGCGACTATGGCGTCGCGGCGCTGAGGCAGCCCGCTATCCCTGAGCGGATCGAGGACGCGCTGGCGCTGCTCGATAGAACGGTCGGCGCGGTGCTCGACGCCGGTCGGTTCCCGTTCGTGCTCGGCGGCGAGCATTCGCTGACGGCTGGTGCGATTCGTCCATTCGTCCAGCGCTACCCGGATCTCGTCGTGCTGCAGTTCGATGCCCATGCCGATCTCCGCGACGGTTATCTCGGCGAGCACTTCAGTCATGCCGCCGCCATGCGCCGGGTGCTCGACCATCCGGGCGTGTCGATGGTGCAGGTCGGGATTCGCGCGCTGTCGCAGCCGGAAGCGGAGTTCTACGACGCCAACCGGCACCGGGTCGCCATGCATCTCGCTGTCGACCGGCCGCGCTGGGATATCGAGGCCATGCTGGCGCCGCTCGCCGGCAAGCCCGTTTACGTCACGGTCGATATCGATGCGCTCGACGGCTCGGTGATGCCCGCGACCGGTACGCCGACGCCCGGGGGCATGACCTATCCGGATCTTCTCGCCATCCTGAAGCGGGCGGCCGAGGTCGGACGGATCGTCGGCATGGACATGGTGGAGTTCGCGCCCATTCCGGGGTTCCACGCCTACGACGCATTGGCGGCGCATCTCGCGGCGAAGATGCTCAACTACGCGCTTTCGGGAACGACGCGCCGGAGCTGATCGAGGGCAGGGGGAATGAGCATGCGGCGATTGCGTTCGGCGCTCGCGGGGGCGGTGCTCGGGGTGATGGCTGTGCCGGCGGCGGCTCAGGAGTTCTTTGACGCACCTCGCGCCATGACCATCGAGAAGGCGTGCGAGGCCTATGCGTCGTTCCGGCGGCAGGCCGAGCCGGAGACGGTCGCGCCCGGCGACGTCGTCGTCGCGCGCGGTACCAATCGCAAGACCGATCCGAGCCACGTCTTCGTCGAGATCGGGGGACGCAGCAAGTGGCTGGAGATCGGCTGCGGGACGCTCGGGCCGGAGGACGCGTCGCTCGCCGACAAGGGGAAGGCGCGGCCCGGTAAAGCCGCGTCCGGCGCACCCTCGCAGTGCCTGCCGTTCTTCGACGAGAGCGACGCCACGGTGAAAGTCGGCAACGGCGTCGCAGACATCACGCCGAAGCCGCCCCGGCTCGACGCGTTCGATCGGGCGATCAACGCGACGTGCGGCGCGCCGGGCAAGGTCGTTGCCGCCGGGGAATTCAAGGCGATGATGCGGGCACACCCCGACGTGCTCGACCGGGTGCAGGCATTCACGGGCGGCAAGGTGTTCGCGGGGAAGGCGGCCGCGACGTCGCGCGAAGCGTATCTCGAAGACCTCACCGCGGCGTGGTTCGCGATCAAGGCGTTCGACCACATCTTCTGCGGCGAGCCGAACCCCGGGTCACAGGGCGGCAAGATCGGCGGGCTGCATTTCCATGGCCGCTATCTGCAACTCCAGGAGAGCGGCGACGCGTGCCGCATGGGCAATCACGCACAGAACGAGGTGCGTCCCGGCGTGATCTATACGACCGGCGTCATCATGAAGAACGCGAGCGGCCGCTTCGTCAGCGACGCGGTCAAGGGCTACGGGCTGACGCTCAGCGGCGAGGACCTCATCAAGGTCGTGACGCGAGCCTTCGCCGAGAACCCGGGTGAGGGGCCGGAGAGCGGCGGTTGCATCCTGCAGGTCGCCGACGACGGGCATACGTTCGCGACGGTCTTTGTCCGACGCGCGACGGGCATCCGGACGTTCTATCCGGATGCTACTCCGAATGGTCCGCGCGACCGCAGAAACCCACCGTGCCGTGCGGCGGTGACGCTTCCTTGAAGCGGTGCTAAAGGCGGACGCTGTCGCGCAACGCGTCGCGCGCACCCGTCGTTGTCGAAAGGCGAAGCTGCGCGATCAGGCCCGCGCCGGCCATCACGGCGCCATTGAGCAGCAGAGCCGTCCCGAGGCCGAGGTGCGTGCCCAGCCAGCCGGTGGCGAGGCTGCCGAGCGGGGTCATGCCGAGAAAGAACGTCATGTAGAGGCCGATGACGCGGCCGCGCCAACTGTCCTCGACGGACTGCTGCAGGAGCGTGTTGGTCGACACCGACGTCGTGAGCACGAAGGCGCCGACGACGGCGAGCAGCGGCAGCGACAGCCAGAGCGTACGAGACTGGCTGAAGCCCATCAGTGCGAGGCCGGCGAGGATCGGCGCAACCTGGACCAGATGCAGTTGCAGCCGGGGACTGCGCTGCATCGAAAGGAGCAGTGCCGCGGTCAGGGCGCCGGCGCCGGACGCGCTCAGCAGGATGCCGACGAGGGTCGCCTCGCCACCGAAGAAGGCGACCGCGACCGACGGCATCATCTGGTTGAGGGGGAGCGCGCAGAGCGCTACGGCCGAGGCCGAGGGGAGCAGGTAGCGCGCCGTCGGGATGGACGCGAGGCGGGCAATGGTGGCGCGAAACGGCAGCCCGCCTTGCGCCGACTTCAGCGACAGGGCCTGCGTCTCGGGAAGGCGCATCGCGACGAGCGCCGCCAGTATTCCGATGAAGCTGACGGCATTGGCCGCAAAGCAGACGCCCTCGGAGAACTTGGATAGCAGCATGCCCGCAATGGCGGGCCCGATCATGCGGCCGGTGTTGAAGAGCACCGAGTTGAAGCCGATGGCGCTCGGCAGCAGCGCGCGGTCCTCGACGATTGCCCCGAGCAGCGACTGTCGGGTCGGGGCTTCCCAGGCGTTGCCGATGCCGATCAGTACGGCGAGCGCCAGGTAGAACTCGATGCGCTCGACGCCGAGCAGCGCCAGGGTGGCCAGCGCGGCGGCCAGCGTGGCGAGCCAGATGTTGATCACGATCAGCAACGTGGAGCGCGGCAGGCGGTCGATCAGGATGCCGGCGACCGGCGCGATGAAGAGGTGGGGGATCTGGAGCAGGAAACCCGTCAGGCCCAGGAGAAAGACGGAGCCCGTGATGCGGTAGACGAGCCAGGCGAGAGCCACCTGCTGGATCCAGCTTCCGATCACCGAGAGCGCCTGTCCGGCGGCGAAGAGCCGGAAGCGGGGCTTGGCGAAGGCCGGCGGCAGGTAGTCGGCGAACGAACGTCTTGGAGGCGGCGTCGGCTCACCGGCGGTCAGATCGGATCGGTCTCGGTTCACGCGCGCCTCGGTTGGACGGGACGGCCATCGGAACTGGCCGGTGGACGTGAGTTTACATGCCGCCGGCTGCCGACCGCCAGCCCGTCGCCGGTCGAGGCGTGCCTTTTCCGCCACGCGGCGGGCTTATGCTCAGGGTCGATGTCTTCTGCGACCGGAACCGCGCTGATACTCTCGTCACGGGGTTGGCTGTGATGTGGCACTGAATGCGGGATGAACGCGCTCTTTTGGTCCCGTTCATGCGCAGGTCCACATTCTGCCAAGCGAGGGAGGCTGAGGGCTCTGATCCCAGTTCGCCAGGAGGACCTCGTTCATGAAAGCGACGTTGGTGGCGGCCGCCGTGATGGCGGTTGCAGTGTCGGTGGGGAGCGTCACGGTGCGCGCCGCCGATCTCGATTATGACGACGTGCCGCCGCCGGACAGGCATTCGTCGGCCTATGAGGATCCGCGCTACCGTGATCTCTATGGTCCGGAGCCGCGGCGCGACTACCGGTTCGATCCGCGGCCGTTGCCGCCCGTGCCGCCGGCCTACGTCTACCGCGATCTGCCGCCACCGCACCGCGTCGGCGAGTGGGAACGTCGCCGCGACTGGCGCGAGCGGGAGGCCTGCGTGCCACGTCACGTGATCGAGCGCCGCCTCAGTGACGAAGGCTGGGGCGAGTTCCATGCGCTCGACCTCGGGCCGGGCGCGGCGCACGTCAATGCGCGCCGGCCGAACGGCGATCTCTACCGGCTGAAGGTCGATCGCTGCTCGGGCCTTCTGATCCGGGCCGATCTGGTCGAGCCCGCCCATGCCCGGCCTTATGCCTTCCGCGACGGGCCGCGGCGGTTCGAGCGGCCGATCTACTGAGGGCGTTCCGGCGAACAGGTCTGCCGGCCTGCGCGCATGCGGCCGGCAGACGTTTGGCCTCCGACGTTGCAGGTGACGCGGGGCAGCGATAGTCTCGCGCCGGGCATCAGTAGCAAGGCGAGGAGGCGTTAGATGATCGAGCTTCATACCTGGTCGACACCGAACGGGCGAAAGGTGTCGATCGCGCTCGAGGAAATGGGCCTCGCCTATTCCGTGCATGCCGTCGACATCTCGAAGGACGAGCAATTCAAGCCGGACTTCCTGAAGATCAGCCCCAACAACCGGATCCCGGCGATCGTCGATACGGATACGGGGCAGATGCTGTTCGAATCGGGCGCGATCCTGCTCTATCTGGCGGAGAAGACCGGAAAGTTCCTGCCGACGGAGCCGAAGGCGCGATGGGCAACCGTGCAGTGGCTGATGTGGCAGATGGGCGGCGTCGGGCCCATGCTCGGCCAGGTGCACCACTTCGTGAAATACAACAAGGGCAAGGCCCCCTACGCCGAGGAGCGTTACCTCAAGGAGGCGCACCGGCTCTACGGCGTGCTCGACCGGCAGCTCGCCGCGAACGAGTTCGTCGCGGGGGCGTACTCGATCGCCGACATGTCGATCTGGCCCTGGATCTCGCGTTTCGAGTGGCAGACGATCGATCTGAAACAGTATCCCAACGTGCTGCGTTGGTATAAGGCAATCGCAGCACGACCGGCGGTCCAGCGCGGTTACGACGTGCCGGTCAAACAACCGGGAATCCCGATGCCGTAGGCCGTTCGGTCGCGCGGCTGCGGTCTCCCTTTCGACAGGGGTTGAAAGCATGAATGACAGCCGCAGGTTCTCAGGGGTCATCGCGCCCGTCGTGACGCCGTTCGGCGAAGACGGCGCGCCCGATGTCGACCGCTTCGTCGAGCATTGCGAGTGGCTGCTGGAAGACGGCTGCACGGGGCTGGCGCCGTTCGGGACGACGAGCGAGGGCAACTCGATCGGTATCGACGAGAAGATGGAGCTGCTCGAGGAGCTCGTCGACGCGGACATCGATCCGAAGCTGTTGATGCCGGGCACCGGTTCGTGCTCGGTGGCCGATGCCATCATCATGACGGAGCAGGCCATCGAACTCGGCTGTGGCGGCGTGCTGATGCTGCCGCCGTTCTATTACAAGAACCCCAGCGAGGAGGGCCTCTTCCGGTTCTTCGCCGAGGTGATCGAGGAAGTCGGTGACGACAGCCTGAAAGTCTACCTCTATCACATCCCGCCGGTGGCGCAGGTCGGGTTCCCGCTGAGCCTGATCAAGCGGTTGCGCGACGAGTTTCCGCAGACCGTCGTGGGTCTCAAGGACAGCTCGGGCGATTGGGCGAACACCAAGGCGATCCTCGACGCGTTCCCTGGTTTCGAGGTGTTCCCCGGCTCGGAAGTGTTCCTTCTCGAGGGGCTGCGCAACGGCGCGGCCGGCTGCATTTCGGCAACGGCGAATGTCGCCGCCAAGTCGATCCGCAACCTCTACAACAACTGGCAAGGCGCGGATGCCGATCGGCTGCAGGGCGAGGTGACGGCGCTCCGCAAGGCCATTCAGGCCTATCCGATGATCCCCGTGCTCAAGGGGATCATCGCGCACTATCGGCAGGATCAGGGGTGGAGCGAGGTCAGGCCGCCGTTCACCGAGATGCCGCGCGAAGAGGTGGCGAAGGCGGTCGAGCAGCTCGCCAGCGAGCATGGCTTCAAGCTCAGCTTCGCCGAGAACGACTGAGCCGCGCGTAGCTTAGCCCGAGAGCCGGAAAAAAAATCGGCCCCTGCCTCTTTCGAGGGAGGGGCCGTTCTGTGAGTTGGAAGTCAGGGAGCGTCGAGTGAACTCTTGGCGGATAAGGCGCCGCCAGCGCCGTCAGGTTCCGGACACGACAACCGGCGTCTGCATGCCGTCGGCCCGGGTCGGATGAAGCAGCGAGGACACCAGAAGGCCGCAGGCAATCACGAGGAACACAAGAGCCGCCAAGCGGATGAGGCGGCCGTCCTTGCCGTTCTCGCGCTTCGTCTCCTGAAGATCCATGACCCGCCTTGACTTGGTGAACGCCGCATCAACTTGAGTAATCAGTAACCCAGATGCAGTCGTCAGTCTAATCGTCAGTGCCCGTCTGCTTAATCGTGAAAATGTTAACTTCATGTTTTGTTAAGTCGCGCGGCGCGGTGCGCGTCAGTGATGTTAACCAATTCGGCACGGCCATCCGACATCGGCCCTGCTCGCCGCCGCAATCGGATGAAATAGACTTGACCCGAACGTGAGCGCCGCCCCAATTCTTCGCCCAACCACCTCAGGGCCGCCGGCTCCACGGCCGCCGCCAGCATGAGAGATCGACACGATGCGAAATGCCCGGACGCTGCTTGCTACTGGCCTCATTGGCACCGCGATGCTGACTGCGCTCGCCGAGCCGACCCGGGCCCAGGCCTGCGGTAACGGCCCGGAAGGCTTCAGTCGCTGGATCGGGGCCTATCAGGCACGGGCGCAGGCGCAAGGCATCTCGCAGGGTGCGATTGCACGCGGACTGCAGGGTGTCAGCTACGACAGTCGCGTGATCCGCCTCGACCGTGGGCAGAAGTCGTTCAAGCTGTCGTTCGATGAGTTCTACAAGCGGCGCGTCTCGCCCTCGCTCATCAAGCGAGGACAGGGGATCCTCAGCCAGCGCCGGGCGTTGCTCAGCAAGATCGAGAGCCGCTATGGCGTGCCGGGCGCGATCCTGATCTCGATCTGGGGGCTCGAGACCAACTACGGGGGCGACAGCGGCGGCAAGTTCTCGATCGTCCAGTCGCTGGCGACGCTCGCCTACGATTGCCGGCGCAGCGCCTTCTTCGAGAACGAACTGACCAACGCCCTGCGCATCATCGATCGCAACTACATCGCCAACGAGAGCATGCGGGGCGGATGGGCCGGCGAGATCGGCCCGATGCAGTTCCTGCCGTCGTCCTACGTCAAGTATGCGGTCGATTTCGATGGTGACGGACGGCGAGATCTATTCGGGAGCGTTCCGGACATGCTGGCATCGACGGCGAACTATCTAAAGCAGAAGGGATGGCGCGCCGGGCAGCCGTGGGGCGAGGGCACCCACAATCACAACGTGATCCGGGAGTGGAACAAGGCCGAGGTCTACGTGAAGACCATCGCGGCGATGGCGAGCCGGCTCGGCGGGCAGTAGGCCCGCCGGCGGGCCCCTCACGCCCGACCGGTTGAGATGTTCGGGTCCCGGCCGCCGCATGGCTGCCGGGACCCGTTTTCGTTTCTCAGCCCTGCGCCTTCTTGCCGGCTGCCCGGATCTCGGACAGCGTCTGGCGGGGTGTCAGTGCCTCCTGCTCAGTCTTGACCTCGATGACGGCGGGCTTGTTGGCGTCGAGGGCGCGCTGCAGGGCCGGCTTGAAGTCCTCCGTGCGTTCGACGGTTTCACCGTGCGCGCCGAAGGCCCGGGCGAAGGCTGCGAAGTCGGGATTGACGAGGGTCGTTCCAGACACGCGCTCGGGATACTGGCGCTCCTGATGGGCGCGGATGGTGCCGTACATGCCGTTGTTGACGACGACCGTGACAACGTTGAGCCCGTACTGGACGGCGGTCGCCAGCTCCTGGCTGGTCATCATGAAGCAGCCATCGCCAGCGAAGTTGATGACGGTGCGGGTCGGGTCGGCGAGCTTGGCGGCGATGGCCGCGGGCAGGCCGTAGCCCATCGATCCGGACGTCGGGGCGAGGCAGGAGCGGTAGCCCTTGTACTGGGTGTAGCGATGGACGAAGGCCGCGTAGTTGCCGGCGCCGTTGGTGACGATGCCATCTTCGGGCAGCATGTCGGAGACCGTCTTCACCACCTCCTCCAGCTTCACGAGGCCCGGTGTCGGGACCGGCTTCACATATGCCTCGTAGGCGACGCGGAGCATCTTGCGGTGCTCTGCCCAGGGCATTGAAGCCGGGGCGGGAAGACGCGTCAGCAGATCGGCGAAGCTGGCGGCAGTGGCGTTGATCGGCAGGTCGGGGCTGTAGACGGAGCCCAGTTCGTTCCCCGAGGGATGGACGTGGATGAGGAACGACTTCGGATTGGGAATGTCGATCAGCGTGTAGCCGGAGGTCGTCATCTCGCCGAGGCGGGCGCCGATCACCAGCAGCAGGTCGGCGTTGCGGACGGCGTCGGCGAGCTTGGCGTCGAGGCCGATGCCGGCGTGACCGACGTAGCAGGGGTGGCGGTTGTCGATGTAGTCCTGGAAGCGGAAGGCAGCGGCCACAGGCAGGTCGAAGCGCGTGGCGAAGGCTTCGACCTTCTTCTGGACATCGCGGCTCCAGCCGGGGCCGCCGACGATGACGAGGGGCTTCTTCGCCTTGCCGAGCGCGGCGATGAGCTGGGCTTCGTCGTTCTGCGAGGGGCTCGGCACGGCGAACCGGGCGGGCTTGGCGTCACCGGCTTCGGCCGCCGCCGACAGCATGTCCTCGGGGAGACCCAGCACCACGGGGCCGGGGCGGCCGTTCATCGCCGTGTGGTAGGCGCGGCTCACGTACTCGGGGATGCGATCGGTCGAGCGGATGACGGCGGCCCACTTCACGAACGAGCCGAACAGCGACTTGGTCTCGATCTCCTGGAACGCCTCGCGGTCCTCGTGCTTCTCGCCGGGCAGGCCGAGAAACATGATCATCGGCGTCGAATCCTGCTGCGCGATATGCAACCCGGCCATGGCGTTGGCGGCGCCGGGGCCGCGTGTCACCATGCAGATGCCGGGCTCGCCCTTCAGCTTGCCCCAGGCCTCGGCCATGATCGCGGCGCCGCCTTCCTGACGGCAGATCACCGTCTTGATGCGGTTCGAATCATGCAGGCCGTCGAGGGCGGCCAGAAAGCTCTCGCCCGGCACCGTGAAGGCCGCCGATGCGCCTTGTGCTTCGAGCTGATCGACAAGGATCTTGCCGCCGTGACGCATGGAGTGCCTCGTTCGTATGAATGTCTGGGCGCGGCGCGACAGCCCTGGCCCGATGTCGATGGTCTAGCGTGCGGGCGCGGTCGGGAAAAGTCCAGAACGGCAAGGCCTGGTCCGGACAGCGACAGTTGCCGGGCGGGCAGAATTCTGCTGTAGACGGCAAGTGGGGCCCGTAGCTCAATGGTTAGAGCCGGCGGCTCATAACCGCTTGGTTGCAGGTTCGAGTCCTGCCGGGCCCACCACTGGTGTCCACAGCCCACGCGCGCCGACCTTATCTCCGCGCTGAGCCATCAACCCGTTGCCCGTCCCGACGCCGCATGAGATCACTTGGCGACAGGCGTGGGGGGCGTTGCGATGCTGCGTGGTTTGTTGACGGGTCTCATTCTCGTGTTGGCGGCGATTGGCGCCCAGCCGGCCGTAGCGCAGGACAAGCGCGTGGCGCTCGTCATCGGCAACGGCGCCTATCGCGAGACGGCGCAACTTCCCAATCCGCGCAATGACGCGCTCGACATGAGCGGGGCACTCCGTCGGCTCGGGTTCCAGGTGCTCGAGGGGCTCGATCTCGAGAAGCGGCAGATGGAGCGGCTCATCCGTGAGTTCGACCAGCAGCTCGAGGGCGCGACGCTCGCCCTCTTTTTCTACGCCGGGCACGGGGTGCAGGTCGCCGGGCAGAACCATCTGGTGCCCATCGACGCGCGGCTCGCGGCCGAGGGCGACATCGATTTCGAGAGCCTGTCGCTGAACCTCATCCTGACGCGCATGGAGCGGCGCGCGAAAACGAGCCTCGTGCTGCTCGACGCATGCCGGGACAATCCGCTGGCGCGGAACCTCGCCCGGACCATGGGGACGCGGAGCCAGTCGGTCGGGCAGGGGCTTGCGGAAGTGAGAACGGGGCTCGGCAGCCTGATCAGCTTCTCGACGCAGCCGGGCAACGTGGCGCTCGATGGGACGGGCCGGAATTCGCCTTACACGGCGGCGCTGCTTCGCCATCTGGAGGCGCCGGGCCGGGATGTCCTCTCATCGCTCGCGGCGGTCAGGGGCGAGGTGGTCGCGGCGACCGGCGGCAAGCAGGTGCCGTGGGAACATACATCGCTGCTGGGCCCGGTGGTGCTCCGTGCGGGCGGAGCGACGCCGGCTGCTCCACCGTCGGCAGCCTCGCCCGCGCCGGCGCCATCGGCATCGGTGGAGGCCGCGGCCGCCGACGCGTGGCCGCACGTGCGCGACAGCTCGGACATCGCCGTTCTGGAGGCGTTCATTCGCCGTTTCGGGAACAGCTTCTACGGCGACATGGCGCGCATCCGGCTCGACGGCGTGCGGAAGACCGCTGTCGTTGCCCCGGCGCCCGCACCGACGCCGCCGGTGCCATCGACGCAGCCACTCCCCACGTGTACGCGGGGCACGATCTGGACACACAACGGCAGCGAGATGCTGCTGCTCGCGGAGGGACGCAAGCGGTCGTTCCGCTATGTGGCGCCGCGGCCGTCGCTCGCCGAAATCGGAATTCGGGAGGGGACGCTTCTGTTCAACGGAGAGCGCGTCGGCGATCGCTACGAAGGCGTCGCGCGGCGTTTCTCGGAGCGGTGCGGGGTGCGGGAATACAGCGTCTCGGGTGAGCTCGAAGGAGAGCGGCGCGTGATCCTCAGAGGCACCGTGCGCGGGCTCGATCCGTCGTCGTGCCGGCCGGGCAGCCCCTACGACGATGTCCTGGAGTTTGACTTCGTGCGGTGCGCGCAGTAGCGGGCGGCGCTTCGAGGCGCGCCGCCCGGGAGCGCGTCACTCCATCGTGGCGAGGGTCATCGCCAGCGCGCAGGCATTGTCGAACTCGTCGAGGTCGACCCATTCGTCGACGGTGTGGGGATCCACCTGACCGGCGCCGAACGTGACTGTCGGGATGCCGTGGCGGACGAGCCAGTTGGCATCGAGACCGCCGTTCGCCGCCTTGACCATCGGCGCGAGACCGGTCGCCTCGACGGCTGCGATCGACCGCTTCACGACCGGCAGGGTCTCCTTCAGCAGGAAGGGATGGTAGTCGGTGTGGGCGGTGAACTTGACCTTGCCCGCCTTGCCTTCGCTGTTGGTGACGCGGGCGGCCGCATCGACGAAGGCTGCCTTGTAGGCGGCCGTGATCTCCTTGAAGAACTTCGCGTCGTGGCTGCGGCTCTCGCCACGCGCCTTGACGTAGTCGGTGACGACATTGGTCGCCTGGCCGGCCGGACCGCCGTCTGCGCCCATGACGGGGCCGATATTGGATGTGCCGGCCTTGTTGCCCTTCATGACCTTGCCGAACCAGCCGCCCTTCCTGATATCGGCGAGGGCTTCGGCGAGAATGAGGGTGGAGGAGATGCCGCGCTCGGGAGCGCCACCCGCGTGGCTGGCGCGGCCCATGATCTCGACCTCCCAGCGATCGGCGCCGACGGCGCCGATGGTGACGGCGGTGGCGTAGCGGCCGTCGAAGTTGAAGGCCATGCGAGGCGCGCCGAGGTTTTCGAGGTCGACGAAGCGCGCGCCCCAGAGGCCGCTCTCCTCGCGCACGGTGAAGAGGAATGTCAGCGGTGGGTGCGACGGCTTATGGGTGAGCAGTTCGGAAATGAGCGTGACGAGCACCGCGCAGCCCGTGCGGTTGTCGCCGCCGAGCGCGGTCGGCGCGTCGTTGACGATGCGGCGGCCCTTGATGCGCGGCTTTGCTCCGGCGCAAAGGGGGACGGTGTCCATATGCGTCATGAACATCAGGCGGGGCGCGGACTTCAGTGCGCCACGGCCCGGGATCTCGACGATGAGATTGCCGGTCTCGGTCGGCAGCGGGATCTGCTTGTGCGCCTTGTCGAAACGGATCGCGCGCTGGGAGACGCCGGCCTCGCGCAGCGCTGCGACGATCTCGCGGCCGATGGCGGCTTCCTGGCCGGTGACGCCCTCGACGGACAGGAAGCGCATGAGGCGGCCGACGGCGGCCTCGCGATCGACGGTGTGCATGGTTGTCTCCGTGTGACGCGCGGAGCGTGGCCCCGCGGACGGCTGGTCAGAGCTGCAACCTAGTGAGCAGCGGCGACACGGTCGACAGAAATGGAACGACGACGCTGCGGTCCGGTTTGCGACCGGTTAACGCGCGGGCTTCGGAAGCGGGACGGGCGCGCCGAGAAAGCGTACGCCGATGGTCGTCGTCTTGCGCCACTTCACCTCGCATTCGACCTGCATGCGATCGGTGCGCATGACGAGGGTGAATGTGCCCGGCAGGTGGTTCAGATCGCCGAAATTCTTGATGGAGGCCTCGGGCAGCGCGAGCCGCGCGCCGGTCCCCGACATATCCACGATCTGGCAGGGCAACTGGAGGCGCATCGTCTTGAACGTGAGGAGGCCCGGCAATGCGGTCTGCTTGCGGCGGGTGCGGCGATTGCAGGGGGCGTCGCTATCGGCCTTCGTCGTCGCCTTCTCGGCGGCGATCTTGCGCAGCCGCTCGAGGTGGTCGATGTCGCGGGTGCGGGGGGCCTTGAATTGCGGCAGCACTTCGGGCTTCGGCTGTGCGGGCGCGCGCCCTGCTGCTTCAGCCTTGGCGGGCGCTACAGACTGCAGAATTCGGGCCGCTCGCAGCACCACGTCGGTCTTCCCCTACGCATACGGGGGCACACACGGCGACCCCACCACTCCGTGGGCCGGAGACTAGAGAGGAAGCCTTAAATGGCGGTTACCATTGGTGCTCCGGGACCTCACCTGTCGCGGCGATAGCGGACGGGACGGCCGGTCAGGGTCTCGGCGGCGCGGAGCACGGCCGCCGGATCGAGGCCGTAATGGGCGTAGAGCTCGGGGATGGAGCCGGACTGGCCGAAGTGCTCGACGCCCAGCGGCCGGACGCGATGGCCGACGACGCCGCCGAGCCAGGACAGCGTCTCGGGATGGGCATCGCAGAGCGTGATGATGCCGGCGTCGCGCGGCAACGCGGAGAGCAAGTCCTCGACGTGAGAGGTCGCGTTCCGGTCGCCCTGTTCGTGGGCGCGGTCGGCGGCATGCCAGCCGGCCGACAGGCGGTCGGCCGACGTCACGGCGAGGACGCCGACGCCGCCGCGCTCGTCGGAGAGGAGGCCGGCCGCCTCGATCGCCTCGGGCGCGACGGCGCCCATGTAGACGATGGCGATCGTCGTCGAGGCGGTCGGGGGCCGGAGCCAGTAGCCGCCGGCGATGATGTCGTCGCGCAACGTCTCGGTCAGCGGGCGCGCGATCTGCTCGATCGGGCGGGTCGAGAGACGGAGGTAGACCGAGCCGCCCTTTTCCTCACGTTGCCAGCCCTTCTTGCCGTCCTCGGGGCCCTCGCGCTGCATGTATTCGAAGGCCCAGCCCATGACGACAGTAAGTTCGTCGAGGTAGGCGGGCTCGAACGAGGCGAGGCCGTCCTGCGACATCCCGATCAGCGGCGTCGCGATGGACTGGTGCGCGCCGCCCTCCGGGGCCAGCGTCAGGCCCGACGGCGTGGCGACGACCATGAAGCGGGCGTCCTGGTAACAGGCGTAATTCAGGGCATCGAGGCCGCGCGAGATGAACGGGTCGTAGAGCGTGCCGATGGGGAGCAGCCGCTCGCCGTAGTGGGCGTGGCTGAGGCCGGCGGCCGCCAGCATCAGGAACAGGTTCATCTCGGCGATGCCGAGTTCCATGTGCTGGCCGTCCGGGCTCATCTCCCAGCGCTGTGGGCTCATGAGGCCGCGCGTCCGGAACACGTCCTCCTTGCTCTCGAGCGAGAAGAGGCCGCGCCGGTTGACCCATGGGCCGAGATTGGTCGACACCGTGACGTCGGCCGACGTGGTGACGATCCGGTCGGCCAGCGGTCCGCCGCGCTTGGCGATCTCGTCGAGGATGCGGCCGAAGCCGGCCTGCGTCGCGGCCTTGCCTTTCGTCTCGATCGACGGCATCGCGGGAACGGGGATCTTCGGCGCCGTGAGGGTGCGGGTGCCCCGGCTCGCGAACGGCACACGCTTCAGGTACCGCTCGACGTCGGCTGGCGGCAGGCGCAAGCCCGCATACTTGTCCCACTCCTCGCCCTGATTGACGCCGTGCGCGGCGCGGAACGCCTGCATCTGGGTCTTGTTCATCAGGCCGGCGTGGTTGTCCTTGTGGCCGGCGAGGGGCAGGCCGAACCCCTTGATGGTGTAGGCGATGAAGCAGACGGGCTGGTCCGCCGGCGCGGAGGCGAAGGCTTCGAGGATGGTCTCCATGTCATGGCCGCCGAGATTGGTCATCAGGCGGGCGAGTTCGGCGTCGGAGCGGCCGCGGACGAGGCCCAGGATCTCGGCGTCGGATGCGAAGTCCTTTTCGAGTTCGCGGCGCCAGCCGGCGGCGCCCTCGAAGACGAGCGCGGAATAGAGCTGGTTCGGGCAGTCGTCGATCCACGTCCGGAGGCGGTCGCCGCCCGGCTCGCGGAACGCGGCCTCGAGGAGCTTGCCGTACTTGATCAGCACGACCTTCCAGCCGAGGTTGTCGAAAAGGCCCGCGACCTTCATGAAGAGCTGGTCGGAGACGACGCTGTCGAGGCTCTGGCGGTTGTAGTCGACCACCCACCAGCAGTTCTTCAGGCCGTGCTTCCAGTATTCGAGCAACGCCTCGTGGATGTTGCCCTCGTCGATCTCGGCGTCGCCCATCAGAGCCACGAGGCGGCCCCTGGGCCAATCGCTCGTCCGCCAGCTCTTGGCGTGGACGTAGTCCTGGACGAGGCTCGAGAAGCCGGTCGCGGCCACGCCGAGGCCGACCGAGCCCGTGGAGAAGTCGACGTCGGCCTTGTCCTTGGTGCGGGACGGATAGGACTGCACGCCGCCGAAGCCGCGGAAGTTCTTCATCTTGTCGACCGACTGATGGTCGAGGAGGTACTGGATGGCGTGGAAGACAGGGCTCGCGTGCGGCTTCACGGCGATCCGGTCCTCGGGGCGAAGGACGTGGAAATAGAGCGCCGTCATGAGCGTCGCGAGGGAGGCGGACGAGGCCTGGTGGCCGCCGACCTTGAGGCCGTCGTGGCGCTCGATCTCGTGATTGGCGTGGTGGATCATGTAGGTCGAGAGCCAGAGCACCTTGCGCTCCAGCTCGGACAGCATGGCGAGCGTCGCCGGGTCGACGACGGGACCATTGGACGTCATGCGGGAGCCTTCCATCAGCGGGATCCTCCGGGATTGGTGACGACGTCGACTTCGAGGCCGCCTTCACGCAGGCGGGCAACGGTCGCGTCCAGATGGGCGCGGTCGCGGGTCTCGATCACGACCTCGAGCAGGGCGCCCTTGGCGGGGAGATCGGAGAACACGCGCTGGTGTGAGACCTCGACGATGTTGGCCCCTGCTTCGCCGAGCAGGTTCGCGACCTTGGCGAGCTGGCCGGGGCGGTCGACGAGGTCGATCGCGAGTTCGGAGAGGCGACCTTCGCGGGCGAGTTCGCGCGTCAGGACGGAGGCCAGCAGGCGGGTGTCGATGTTGCCGCCGCACAGAACGAGCCCCACCTTCTGGCCGCGGAACATGGACCGGTTCGCGAGGACGGCGGCGAGACCGGCAGCTCCGGCCCCTTCGACGACGGTCTTCTCGATGTTGATCAGGAGGCTCACGGCGTGCTCGAGATCGGCCTCGCTGACGAGGACGATGTCGTTGACGAGGGCGCGGACGATCTCGCTCGTCAGGCGGCCGGGCGCCTTCACCGCGATGCCTTCCGCAAGCGTATCGCCGCGCATCGGGAGATCGCCGCCCTTCATGACATTGTACATCGAGGGATAGAGGCCGGCCTGCACGCCGACAATGCGGATCGAGGGCTTTATGCCGCGCGCTGCGACGGCAATACCGCTGATGAGGCCACCGCCGCCGATCGGGACGACGAGGGTGTCGAGGTCGGGAACGTTGCGCAGCATCTCGAGTGCGATGGTGCCTTGGCCGGCGATGACGTGGGGATCGTCGTAGGGGTGCACGAACACGAGGCCGCGGGCGTCGGACGTGGCGCGGGCATAAGCGGCGGCATCCTCGAGGGTCGCGCCCTCGACGAGCACCTCGGCGCCGTGCCCGCGCGTGTTCTCGACCTTCACCATCGGCGTGCCGAGGGGCATGACGATGGTCGCGGGAATGCCGAGGCGGCGAGCGTGGTAGGCGACACCCTGGGCATGATTGCCGGCCGACATGGCGATCACGCCGCGGCGGCGCTCCTCGTCCGTCAGGTGCAGGAGGCGATTGAGGGCGCCTCGCTCCTTGAACGAGGCCGTGAACTGGAGGTTCTCGAACTTCAGCCAGATCTCACAGCCGAGGATGTCGGAGAGTGTGCGGCTCGGATCGAAGTCGGTGTCGAGCACGGCGCCGGCCAGCCGTCCGGCGGCTGCCTGGACGTCATCAATGGTCACGGGAAGGGCCGTGCTGGAACCGAGGGCCGGCATGAGGGGCTCCTGTGGGCTGGCGGTGAGAATATCGCGACTCGTCCGGCAATTATTGCTGAATTTCGCCAATCCTTGGGGCAGTATTGGCAGAATCTGCAATTCCATGACGCGATCGCGGCCTGCAAATGCCAATTCCGGAACTCGACGACATAGATCGGCGCCTGCTCGCCGCCATTCAGGAGAATGGCCGGCTCACGGCAACTGAACTCGCGGAGCGGGTCGGGCTGACCGTCAGCCCGTGCCTCCGGCGGCTGCGGCTGCTCGAAGAGGGCGGCGTGATCCGTGGGTATGCGGCTTTGCTCGACCAGAAGAAGGTCGGGCTGCCGGTGTCGGTGTTCGTCTCGATCAAGCTGGAGCGGCAATCGGAGGACGCCATGCGGGCCTTCGAGGATGCGATCCGGAGCTGGCCGGAGGTGCTCGAGTGCTACCTCATGACGGGGCCGAGGGACTACCTGCTGCGGGTCGTTGCGAGCGATCTCGCCGACTACGAGCGGTTCGTCAAAGCGCGGCTCACACGGGTGGCCGGGATCGCGAATATCGAATCGAGTTTCGCGCTGGGCCAGGTGAAGCACACCGGCGCGCTGCCGCTCGGCCGCTGACGGCTCGAGGGGCGGCGGGCGTGTGGCCCGCCGCGCGTTTTCTCGTGCGCCCCGATCAGGACTTCGGCGCCCAGGCAGCGCGGCGCTTTTCGGCGAAGGAGGCGAGACCTTCGGCCGCTTCGGCGCTCTGGCGGGCCGTGGCGTGACTGTCCACGAGAGCGTCGAATGTGGCGCGGTCGAAGCCGCCCCAGGCGCTTTCGAGAATGTGCTGCTTGGTCTTCGCCATGGCGGTCGGGCTGTTCTCGAGGATCTGGGCCACCATCTCCGCGCCGCGGGCTTCAAGCTTGTCGAGGGGCACGACCTCGTGGACGAGACCGATGCGACGCGCCTCGTCAGCGCCGAACCGCTCACCAGTGATCGCGTAGCGGCGGACCTGTCGCACGCCGATGGCGTCATTCAGGTGCGGCACGATGATCGCGGCGTGGAGGCCCCAGCGAACCTCGGCGATCGAGAAAATCGCGTTGTCGGCCGCAATGACCACGTCGCAGGCGGAGACTATGCCCGTGCCGCCACCGAAGCAGCCGCCCTGGACGAGGGCCACGACGGGCACGGGCAAGCGGTTCAGGCGGTCGACGGCCTCGGCAGTCGCGCGGGATACGTCGCGATTCGCCTCGGGGCTGCCGGGGCGCACCGAGTTGATCCACTTGAGGTCGGCGCCGGCCTGGAAATGACGGCCGTTGCCGCGCAGCACGACGCAGCGGAGCCCCTTTTCCTTGCCGAGCGCGTCCATGCCATCGAGCACGCCCTGGATGAAGGCGCCGTTGTAGGCGTTGTTCACTTCGGGGCGATTGAAGGTCACGGTCGCGACGCCGCGTGCGTCGAGGTTGGTCAGGATGGCGGGTTCAGACATGGCGTTCCTCTTTGCTTTGGTTCGATGCGAATGATGGTGCGAGGACGGGGCCGCGTCCAGACAGGGCGGCGTGACGTATGGACCACGGCGCGTGTCGGCGGACGGTGACGTGCCAAGCCATGCAGCTTCCAGATGGCTGCTGCTCACAGGCGCGTGTCTGGCCGAGGCGCGCGAATGGGTATAGATGCAACAAGGAATGGCGCAGGTTGTCGGCATGGTCACGGGATTGCCTCATTGTGGTCCCCATGGGGCCGCAACCTTCGCGACAGTGCCACGTTCGTCATTCGGCGCTGTTCGCGCGGCGTCGTCAGGTGGAGCAGGGGGGAGCATGGCCATTATGGGAAACCCGTTCGACGCCGGGGCAAGAGGCCGCACCGCGCCGCTGGCCCGCCCGGTCGAATGCGGGGCAGTGCGTAGGCTCGCGTGTGCCGGCGTGATCTCCGCCCTCGTCGTGGGTTCGACCGCCGCACCTGCGGCGGCGCAGATGGAATGGGCCAACAAGATCTTCGGCGTACCGACCACGACGACGTCCTACGAGCGGCGGCCGGCGGCTGTGGAAGGCGCAGTGCAGAACCCCGATGACCTCCGCACCGGCGACATACCGATGCGCAGTGAAGCCATGCTGGCGGCGCTCGACCTCGCCTATGGACGCTACAAGGCCATCGCGCAGAGGGGTGGTTGGCCGAGCATTCCTTCGCAACGCATGATGCGACCGGGGGACGACGACGAGCGCGTGCCGATCGTGCGGCGCCGACTGCTGGCGACCGGTGAGCTGCGCTCGTCGGGGTTCCAGAGCTTCACGTTCGACGGCGAACTCGAGGCGGCAGTGCGCCGGTTCCAGGCATCGCATGGGCTTGCGGTCAACGGGCGCGTGGATCGACCGACGATCGCGGCCTTGAACGTGCCTGTGCAGGCGCGCATGGCGCAGATCAAGCTCAACTACGATCGTATCTCGAAGATGATGGAGCGAACGGGGCCGGCCGAAGATCGCTACGTCTTCGTCAATGTACCCGGCTACCAGCTCGAGGCCGTCGAAGGCGGCAAGGCCGTTCTCCGGCATCGTGTCATCGCCGGGCGGCCCGGCCGTGAAACGCCCGAGGTGAAGGCTTTCGTCAGGGCGCTCAATTTCTTCCCGTTCTGGCGGGTTCCGGACAGCATCGCCCAGCTGGATGTGGCGCCGCGGCTGGTGAAGGAGCCTGACTACCTCCAGAAGGAGCAGATCCGGGTGCTTTCGGGCAACTTCAACGGTCCCGAAATTGACGCGACGCGGATCAACTGGGCGCAGTTCGACTCGAAGACGACGAAGCTCAGGCAGGATCCGGGGCCACAGAATGCGCTGGGTCTCGTCCGGTTGGACATGCCGAACGAGCACGGTGTCTACATGCATGACACTCCGATGAAGCCGCTCTTCGGGCGCGCATCGCGCGCCTTCAGCGCTGGATGCGTGCGTGTTCAGGATGTCTTCGATCTGGCAGCATGGCTGGCGCGGGACGAGCCGGGCATGGATCGGCGCCGCGTGGACGAGATCATCGCGGGAGGCACACCTGTAGACATTACGCTGGCGCGGCCGGTGCCGGTCTATTTCGCCTACGTGACGGCGTGGGCGGACGAGAAGGGCAATGCCTTTTTCCGCCCGGATATCTACGGGCGCGACGGGCTCAATGAACTGAGCGGGGATCGCGAACACGATCCGGACGCGCCGCCACCGCCGGCGCAGGGTCTGGCGCCCTGACTATTGGCGTGGCGGCCTTCAGGCCCAGCGTCTCGAACGACGAACGCCATGTCGCTTCGCGGCATGGCGTTTTTTGTGTCGATAGGGCTGAGCTTCGGACCTAATGCGTCCAGGAGCCGATGCGGCCGAACTTGAAGTTGTCGGAGTAGCTTTTCCGCTGCGTGCGGCGGGGTGCCGGCTCGGAGAGGCGGTAGGCGATGCCGTTCCGCTCGGCGTAGGCGATGGCTTCTTCCTTCGTGTCGAAGGCGAGCGCGACCTGCGTGCGGGTATCGCGGGACGATGTCCAGCCCATCAGGGGATCGATCTCGCGCGGACGCTCGGGTTCGTGCTCCAGAACCCACTCTTTCGTCCGGGCGGGGCCGGACTGCATGGCGGTACGTGCGGGCTTGTAGATGCGGGCGACCATCGGCGGCTCGGCCTTGCTGTCTGACGGCGCTCTCCGGGGGAGAGGCGATGTGGTCGGGGCAGAGAGATTCGAACTCCCGACTTCCTGCTCCCAAAGCAGGCGCTCTACCAGGCTGAGCTATGCCCCGTGACTTGCTGCCTTCGTGTGCCCGCTTCGCGCGTCGGCGTCAAGACGCGCCTCCAATCGGCGCGGTCCGCCTAGCGTGTGGCGGCCGAAAACAGGCTGTGGATGACGCGATCACCGGGTGAGAGACCGATCCTGGCGGCCACGCCCGCCTTGAGTTCGAGGACGGCTGCCACGTCGCCGCGGGATGCGATCACGGTCTCCGAGAACGGCTCGGTGCCGTGCTCGATGCGGTGAACGCGGCCGTCGGCCTTGATGAACACCATGTCGAGTGAAATGTACGTATTGCGCATCCACATCGTCGCCTCCTGTGGAGGCAGGTACGGGAAGAGCATGCCGGCGTTATCGGCGAGCGAGCGGCGGAACATGAGGCCGCGCGCTTTCTGTTCGGGCGTTTCGGTGACCTCGACCTCGAAGACGTGTTCGCCGCTCGTGGTGACGATCTTCAGCGGGTCCTTTCGCATCTCGGCCAACGCCCCGGGAGCGCCGCCGGGCACGAATGCGAGCTGCGCAAAAACAAGCAGGGCTGCGAGGATCGCAGCCCATGCCCTATTTGTCGTACCTGTGCGCCGCATGCAACCCGTCACCTCAAAAGTCCAGGAGCGGGCCGCCAGCGATCTCGACGCGTCAGTGCGCGTGCGGTAGCGTCGATGTCAGCCCGTCGGGACGCATCTCGGCCGCCATGCAACCCTTCTCGCCCATGCCCCAGCGGACCTGAACGATCTGGCCGGGCCGAAGCTCGGTGAACCCGAAGCGGCGCAGCGTCTCCATGTGGACGAAGATATCAGGTGTTCCCTCGCCGCGCGTCAAGAATCCAAAGCCGCGAATGCGATTGAACCACTTCACCATGGCCCGCTCCCATCCGCTCTCGGCGACCACGATGACGTGGGTGCGCTGGGGTAGCTGCGAGGGGTGGATGGCCGTGCTTTCATCCATGCTGAGGATGCGGAACGCCTGCATCCCCTTCGGCCGACGCAGGACCTGGGCATGAACCCGGGCGCCCTCGTAGGCGGTCTGGTGGCCTCCGGCACGGAGGCAGGTCACATGCAGCAGAACGTCCGGCAGGCCGTTGTCTGGTACGATGAAACCGTAGCCCTTCGAAGCGTCAAACCACTTGATCGAGCCGGCGATCTCGAAGACCTCAAGACCAGCGACGTCCCCCCGAAGATCATCCTGCAACAACTCGGGAAGATCCGGAGGCAACTTCGTTGCATCCCCCATGCGTATACCCCGCTTTACTTTCTACGGTTCTGAACTCGGGTCGGCGATCAGCCCTATATGATCGCTGCCCGTCCCGATGACCTGTTGCGGAAAGATGCCCCCTCGCCGCGACTGGCCGTTCGTGACGGGCCGAAATAGCCATGTGCCGTGCCGCAATGTCCAGTCGGTTTTTTGTCGTGATGGTGGGCGGGAGGCCTCCCCGAGGGGTGTCACGGAACTGTAGGAAATACAGCCTAGTTGCTTGTAATTATTGGTTAACGATATGTTAAGAACACGTGTTCAAGGGCTCTCGGATCGGCTTGTGCAAAGCGGTGGGAAAAGCGGAGCGGAAGTGTGGCGGGAAGGTGGCGCACGAGGGTGTGGGCGGCCAATCCGGCGAATCACCCGTCCAGGCAGCTGCTGGCGACGGAGCGCCACGATCGGAGGCATGCGGTGCACCGGTACCCCGTGGTGCATTGCGTGGGGACAGCTCTCAGCGCTAAATGGCCGCCAGCCCCAGCCCATCCCAGGAGAACCGATCATGCGCTATCTGCACACCATGGTGCGCGTCACGAGCATCGAGGCGAGCCTCGACTTCTACTGCAACAAGTTCGGCATGAAGGAAGTACGGCGCGTGGAGAACGAAGGCGGACGGTTCACGCTCGTCTTCCTCGCGGCCGACGAGGACGAGGGGCCGGGCCGGGAGAAACGGGCCCCGCTGCTCGAGCTGACCTACAACTGGGACCCGGAGGCGTACGGCGGGGGGCGGAACTTCGGGCACCTCGCCTTCGAGGTCGACGACATCTATGCGACCTGCGACCGCCTGATGAAGGCGGGCGTTACCATCAACCGGCCGCCGCGCGACGGGCGGATGGCGTTCGTGCGCTCGCCCGACAACATCTCGATCGAGATCCTGCAGAAGGGCGAGGCGAAGGCCAAGGCCGAGCCGTGGGCTTCCATGCCCAATACGGGGGTCTGGTAAGGCGGCGGGTCGGTGCCGCCGATGGCGGACGACAGGCCGGTCCTCGTGCTGGGTGGCGGCCCGGCCGGGCTCATGGCCGCCGATGTCATCTCGGCGGCCGGCGTGCGTGTGATCGTGGTGGATGCCATGCCGAGCGTCGGGCGCAAGCTGCTGATGGCCGGGCGCGGCGGGCTCAACCTCACGCACAGCGAACCCGTCGGAGTGTTCCTCACGCGCTACGGCGCGGCACGGGACTGGATGGCTGGACCGGTGGGGGCGTTCGCACCGGACGCCGCGCGCCATTTCGCAAGCCATCTCGGGCAGGAGACGTTCGTCGGCAGCTCGGGGCGGGTGTTTCCAAAGGCCATGAAGGCGTCACCGCTGCTCCGGGCGTGGCTCGCGCGGCTTGCGCGACAGGGTGTCACCGTCCGTACGCGATGCCGGGTGACGGCGATCGAAGGCGCGGACGCCGTGACGATCGATACCGGGGGCGCTTCGGAGCGGCTCGAGGGGCGAGCCGTCGTGCTGGCGTTCGGCGGGGCGAGCTGGCCGCGTCTCGGCTCGGACGGGTCGTGGGTCGACATGGTGCGCGCCCGGGGCGTCGGGGTGGCGGATCTCGCGCCGTTCAATGCGGGTGCGGCGATCGCCTGGAGCGAGACGTTCGCGTCGCGGTTTGCGGGTGAGCCGTTGAAGCGGATCGCGATCGCGTGTGCCGGGGGGCGTGTGCGGGGTGAGGCGATGGTGACCCGCGGCGGGCTCGAAGGCGGCGCGGTATACCAGCTCAATCGCGAGATCCTGGAAGAAGTCGGGCGGGCCGGGAAAGCGCGGCTCGAGATCGATCTCAGGCCCGACCTGACGTTCGACGACCTTCTGGCGCGGCTCATACGTCCGCGCGGCAAGCAGTCGGTCTCGACGTGGTTGCGCAAGGCGGCGGCGCTATCACCCGTCGCGATCGGCCTGCTGCGCGAGGTTTCGCCGGGTGGTTTGCCGGCGGCGGCCGATGATCTCGCCATGCTCATCAAGGGCTTGCCGCTCGACGCATCCGGGCTGGCGGGGCTCTCCCGCGCCATCTCGACCCGGGGCGGCGTGCGGCTCGAAGACATCGGTCCGGACATGCAGCTCGCAGCGTTGCCCGGCGTCTTCGTTGCCGGCGAGATGATCGATTGGGATGCGCCGACGGGTGGCTATCTGCTGCAGGGGTGTTTCGCGACGGGCGTGGTCGCCGGGCACGGTGTGCTCCGCCACCTCGGGGTCGTGCTGGCCACAGTGCAAGCTGAAAACAGTCAAGAGAAACAGATCGAAACAGAGAGGTCGTGATGCCGATCATCAACCGGGCCGCAGGCATGAAGGAGGAGATCACCGCCTGGCGGCGCGATTTCCACGAGAATCCGGAGATCCTGTACGAGGTGCAGCGGACGGCCGGGATCGTGGCCGAGAAGTTGCGCGCCTTCGGCTGTGACGACGTCGTCACCGGGATCGGGCGGACCGGAGTCGTCGCTGTCATCAAGGGCCGTGACACCGGCTCGGGCAAGGTCATCGGGCTCCGCGCCGATATGGATGCGCTCCCGATGCAGGAGACGACGGGGCTCCCCTACGCGTCGAAGATCAAGGGCATGATGCATGCCTGCGGGCACGACGGGCATACCGCGATGCTGCTCGGGGCCGCCAAGTATCTGACCGAGACGCGCAACTTCGACGGCACGGCGATCGTGATCTTCCAGCCGGCGGAAGAGGGCGGCGCCGGCGGCCAGGCGATGGTGCAGGACGGCCTGATGGACCGCTTCGGCGTGCAGGAGGTCTATGGCCTCCACAACTCGCCGGGCTTGCCGGTCGGCCACTTCTCGCTGCGGCCGGGGCCGATGCTGGCGGCGGCCGATCGGGTCGATATCCGGATCACGGGGCATGGGGCGCACGCGGCGCGGCCGCATCTGAGCATCGATCCCGTCGCCGTGGGATGCCAGCTCTACACTGCGCTGCAGACCATCGTGTCTCGCAATGTCGATCCGCTGAAGAACGCAGTCGTTTCGATCACGATGTTCCAGGCCGGTGAGGCGTCGAACGTCATTCCGGAGACCGGCCGCCTGCAGGGGACGGTTCGCACGCTCGACGCCAAGGTGCGGGACCACATCGAGGCGCGCATGCACCAGATCGTCGACGGGATCGCGGCCGCGCACGGGGCGAAGATCGTGCTCAACTACGAGCGGGGCTATCCAATCACCCGCAACCACGCCGACCAGACCGCGTTCGCGGCCAAGGTGGCGCGCGACGTGTCGGGTCCTGGCGCGGTCGACGATGCGGCGCCGCCGGTCATGGGCGGCGAGGATTTCTCGTACATGCTGGAAGCGCGACCCGGCGCGTTCATCTTCATGGGGGTCGGCGACACGGCGGGGCTTCACAATCCGGCCTACGACTTCAACGACGAGGCGATTCCGGCCGGCGTGTCGTTCTGGGCGAGGCTCGTCGAGACCGCGATGCCGGCGCGCTGAGGGCGACGGGGCCTCCTTTGAAGTGCGAACGGCCGGAGCCCGAGGGTCCGGCCGTTCGTCTTTCTCGCGGTCGCAAGCGCCTGTGGCTTCTCAGCGTGCCAGTGCCGCGAGGCGAAGTACGCCCGGAACGAGCGCCAGGGCGGGCGGGCGCTTGCGTCCGTTCATCCGGCAGGCCGAGGCCTCGGCGACGGCGAGGCGCTGGCTCGCCGTGATGTCGGCATAGCGCATGAACGCGCTTTCGATGCTCGCCAGGCGGCCGAGAGGGCCGGGAACCGGTTCGTATCGGCGATTGCGCTTGTAGCGGGTCTCTTCCGGCGTCGGCGCATGGACGACCAGCACCTCGAGCGGCGCCACGCCGCGACGGGCGAAGCCGAGCCGCTCGGCGGTGGCACGCGAGACGTCGAGCTTCCGGTTGCCACGGAACGGGCCGAAGTTGTTCACCCGGACAACGGCCGCCTCGCCGTTCTGCGGATTTCGGACAACGAGGATTGTGCCGTCGGGGTGGATGGCGCTCGCCGTGTTGTCCGGCCGCGACGCCTCGAAGCGCGCGCCGGAACTCGTCAGGCCGCAAGGATTGAACCTGTCCTTCCGGCAATGGTCGTAGTGCGAGGCCACGAGCTTCTTCATCTTGCCGAGCGCGGCGCGGGTCTCGGGAAGGGTCATGACGCGGTGGCAGACCCCCTTGTAGCAGTGGCGCTTGCCGGGGGCCTTGGCCTCTGCCGCAGCCGCAAATGCCGCCAGTGCGCCACCAATGACGGACAACGCCAGTGCACAGCGCGCCCCCGCACGCTTCCAGTTCAATCGCATTCACACGTCTCCCACCACCTCTGAAGGGCCGTGTGGTGCGGGCGTCCGAGCGCGCCTACAACTTTGCAGTCGTCCTATGGTTAACAGATCGGAAAGCGCCGACGGCTCCGATCGCTACGATCGAAGCGGGTCGGCGGGCATGGCCAGCCGGGTGAGGGGAAGCGCGGACTGCGGCTGAAATGGGATAGCCAAAGCCCCGAGCCTCGCATATTAAGCGGCCTCATGCCGAAACGCACAGACATCACATCCATCCTCATCATCGGGGCCGGGCCGATCGTCATCGGGCAGGCCTGCGAGTTCGACTATTCGGGAACCCAAGCCTGCAAGGCGTTGCGGGCGGAGGGCTACCGGATCATCCTCGTCAATTCGAATCCAGCGACGATCATGACGGATCCGGAACTGGCGGATGCGACGTACGTCGAGCCGATCACGCCCGAGATCGTCGCGCGCATCATCGAAAAGGAGCGGCCGGACGCGCTGCTGCCGACGATGGGCGGGCAGACCGCGCTCAACACGGCGCTGGCGCTCGAGCGGGACGGAACGCTCGCCCGCTTCGGGGTCGAGATGATCGGCGCCAAGGCGGCCGCCATCGACATGGCCGAGGACCGGAAGCTCTTCCGGGAAGCCATGGACCGGATCGGCCTCGAGAGCCCGCGGGCGTCGATCGCCTCGTCTCCCCCGATCCGCAACGCGCAGGGCCAGACGGTCGGCTACGACCGGGCGGCCGGGTTTGCCGAAGCGCTGAAGGCGCTCGACACCATCGGTCTGCCGGCGATCATCCGACCGGCCTTCACACTCGGCGGCACGGGTGGCGGCGTCGCCTACAACCGGGAAGAGTTCGAGACCATCGCCCGGTCCGGGATCGACGCCTCGCCTGTCGGGCAGATCCTGATCGACGAGAGCCTGCTCGGCTGGAAGGAGTACGAGATGGAGGTGGTCCGCGACAAGGCGGACAACTGCATCATCGTATGCTCGATCGAGAACCTCGATCCGATGGGCGTGCACACCGGCGATTCGATCACCGTCGCCCCGGCGCTGACGCTCACCGACAAAGAATACCAGATCATGCGCAACGCCTCGATCGCGGTGCTGCGCGAGATCGGCGTCGAGACGGGCGGCTCCAACGTCCAGTTCGCGGTCAACCCGGCGGACGGCCGGCTCGTCGTCATCGAGATGAACCCGCGCGTGTCGCGCTCGTCGGCGCTGGCGTCCAAGGCGACCGGCTTCCCGATCGCCAAGGTGGCGGCGCGTCTCGCGGTCGGCTACACGCTCGACGAACTGGAAAACGACATCACGGGCGGCGCCACGCCGGCGGCTTTCGAGCCGACGATCGACTACGTGGTGACGAAAATCCCGCGGTTCGCCTTCGAGAAATTCCCCGGCTCCGATCCGACGCTGACGACGGCCATGAAGTCGGTCGGCGAGGTGATGGCCATCGGGCGGACGTTCGCGGAAAGCCTGCAGAAAGCGCTGCGGGGCCTCGAGACGGGGCTCACGGGGCTCGACGACGTGACGTTCGAAGGGCTCGGGCAGGGCGACGACAAGAACGTCATCCGGGCCGAACTCGGACGGCCGACGCCGGACCGCCTGCTCAAGGTGGCGCAGGCCATGCGGCTCGGCTTCGATCACGAGCAGATCCACGCCTCGTGCCGGATCGACCCGTGGTTCCTGGCCCGGATGCAGGAGATCATCGACGTCGAGGCGCGGGTCAAGGCGCACGGGCTGCCCAAGCAGCGCGAGCTTATGCGCGACCTCAAGGCCATGGGCTTCTCGGACGCCCGGCTCGCCAAGCTGGCGGGGATGAGCGAAGCGGATGTCCGGGCGCACCGGGTGGAGCTCGGACTGCATCCCGTCTTCAAGCGCATCGATACGTGCGCGGCGGAATTCGCGGCGCCGACCGCCTACATGTACTCGACCTACGAGCGTGGTCTCTTCGACGAACCCGTGTCCGAGGCCATGCCGTCCGAGCGGGAGAAGATCATCATCCTCGGTGGCGGTCCCAACCGGATCGGGCAGGGCATCGAGTTCGACTACTGCTGCTGCCATGCGTGCTTCGCGCTCTCGGACGCTGGGTTCGAGACGATCATGGTCAACTGCAACCCCGAGACCGTCTCCACCGACTACGACACGTCGGACCGCCTCTATTTCGAATCGCTGACGGCTGAAGACGTGCTCGAAGTCATCCGGGTCGAACAACAGAAGGGGACGCTCAAAGGCGTCATCGTGCAGTTCGGCGGACAGACGCCGCTGAAGCTCGCGGAGGCGCTGGGTGAGGCCGGCGTGCCGATCCTCGGGACGTCGCCGGCCGCGATCGAACTCGCCGAGGACCGGGACCGGTTCAAGGCGCTCGTCGAGAAGCTCGGGCTGAAGCAGCCTGAGAGCGGTATCGCGCGTTCGCCGGAGGAAGCGACCGACGTGGCGCTTGCGATCGGCTTCCCGGTGCTGATCCGGCCGTCGTTCGTGCTCGGCGGGCGGGGCATGGAGATCGTGGCCGATGCCGGCGAACTCGACCGCTACATCAAGCGGCTGTCGGCGACATTGAGGGGACCGTCGGAGCTGGTGGTCTCGGCCAAGCGGCCGCTGCTCATCGATCGGTATCTCGCCGACGCCATCGAGGTGGACGTCGACTGTCTCAGCGACGGCAAGGACACGTACGTCGCCGGCATCATGGAACACATCGAGGAGGCCGGCATCCATTCCGGCGATTCGGCCTGCTCGCTACCGGCGCATTCGCTCGACAGCTCCATCGCTGTGCGCATCGAGAAGCAGACGCGCGACCTGGCGCTGGCGCTCGGCGTCGTGGGCCTGATGAACGTGCAGTACGCCATCAAGGACCGGCAGATCTACATTCTGGAGGTCAATCCGCGGGCCTCGCGCACGGTGCCGTTCGTCGCCAAGGTGATCGGAACTCCGATCGCGGGGATCGCGTCGCGGGTGATGGCCGGGCAGTCGCTCGAGAGCTTCGGGTTGAAGCCGCCGCGACCGAAGCATGTCGCGGTCAAGGAAGCGGTGTTCCCGTTCTCGCGATTCCCGGGCGTCGATCCGGTGCTCGGACCGGAGATGCGCTCGACGGGCGAGGTGATGGGGATCGACCGAGAATTCGGCATCGCGTTCGCCAAGAGCCAGCTCGGCTCCGGCACCGCGCTTCCGACGACGGGTACGGTCTTCGTCTCGGTGCGCGACAGCGACAAGGATCACATTCTCGGCGCGATGCGTGATCTCGTGGAGCTGGGGTTCCGCATCGTCGCCACGCGCGGGACGCGGCGGCATTTCGAGGCGCACGGAATACCGGCGGAGCAGGTGAACAAGGTGCTCGAAGGCCGGCCCCACATCGTCGACATGATGAAGAACGGTGAGGTCCATCTCGTCGTCAATACGACGGAGGGGTCGAAGGCGCTGCTCGACTCGAAGGACATCAGGCGGACGGCCCTCTTGAACCGAATTCCATACTATACGACATTAGCCGGGGCCGTAGCCGTGGTCGAAGCGATCCGGGCGCTGAAGGCGGACAACCTGAAAGTTGCCCCTTTGCAGAGTTATCAGGCCTAGAGCAGCGGAAGCGAGAGCCGCCAGACTGCGGGTTTTCCAGGCAGCGCGGCCCGCTCCTGCTGTGGGCAAAGGTCTAGTCAAATCCCGGCATATGGGTGAGACTGACAGTCAAGGCGCATCCGCCAGGGGTGCGCCGACGTGGAGATGTTAGCGATGGCGATGGAAAAGGTGCCGATGACGGTGGAGGGCTTCGCCAAGCTCGAGGCCGAACTGCATCGTCTCAAATCCCAGGAACGCCCGCGGATCATTCAAGCCATTTCCGAGGCGCGCGCGCACGGCGATCTCTCTGAGAATGCCGAGTATCACTCGGCCAAGGAAGCTCAGGGCATGAACGAGGCCAAGGTCGCCGACCTCGAGGACAAACTCTCGCGCGCGGACGTCATCGATACGACGAAGCTGTCGGGAACGACCGTCAAGTTCGGCGCCACGGTGCATCTCGAGGACGAGGATACGGGCGAGAAGGTGAAGTACCGGATCGTCGGCGATCTCGAAGCCAACGTGAAGGACGGGCTGATCTCCATCTCGAGCCCCATCGCGCGCGCGCTGATCGGCAAGTCCAAGGGCGAGACCGCCGAAGTCACGACGCCGAAGGGCTCGCGCAGCTACGAGGTTCTCAAGATCGAGTGGAAGTAGGCGTTCGACGCCTGCATCCTGGCGATTTCACGGGGCGTGTCGCACGGCGGCGCGCCCTGTTCGCGTTCGAGCGTTGATCTCGCGGCCGCGGCGGGCCTAGTCTGGGTCAGGACAGGGCAGGAGACATCCCATGACAACGACATCGACCGTCGGGCTCAACCCGGCGCGAGAGAAGCTGGCGCGCGGCGAACTGGCGCTCGGCGTCGGCCTCAGGCAGGCGCGGACAGTCGACATCGCACCGGCGATGAAGACGTGCGGCTACGACTGGCTGTTCATCGATTGCGAGCACAATTCGATGACGCTCGACATGGCGGTGCAGATTTCGGTCACGGCGAACGCCGCCGGCATCTCGCCGATCGTGCGGGTGCCACAGGGCCAGCTCGACATGGCGACACGGGCGCTCGACGGCGGCGCCTACGGCATCGTCATGCCGCATGTCGATACGCCGGAAGAGGCGAAGGCCATCGCGGACCGGCTCCGCTATCCGCCCGTCGGGCATCGCTCGATCGGCGGGACCATGCCGCAGCTCGGGTTCGCCACCATGCCGCCGGACCAGTCGACGAAGATCGTCAACGACAACCTGATCGTCGTCGTCATGCTGGAGAGCCCGCTCGCCATCCGGAACGCGGACGCCATCGCGGCCGTGCCGGGCGTCGATGTGCTGCTGATCGGAACAAGCGACCTGACGCTCGAGATGGGGTTGCCCGGCCAGCTCATGCATCCGGACGTCGTGGCCGCCTACCAGACCGTGGTCGACGCCTGCAAGAGGCACGGCAAGTGGGCGGGGATGGGTGGCGTCTACACGGACGAGGGGCTCACCAAGTACATCGGCATGGGCGTCAAGATGGTGCTCGCCGGCAACGACCTGCCGTTCCTCATGCAGGCAGCCAGCGCGCGCGAGAAGCATCTCCGGGGGCTCAAGGTTTGAGCGACTCCAATTGGTGCGCCCATGCCTAGCGTGGCGGTTGGCCGTTTCGATGTTGAAACCAGAGGTGCTTGCGCAAGGGGTCCGTCATGAAAAGGAAGTGCGACTATTGCGACACAATTCTTACCGTTGAGCGTCCCAAGGACCCTCCGCCCCATATTGTAATTTATGGAAAGCGAACGGTTAGTGTGAAGTGCACAAACCCTCAGTGCGGCCGGATCAATATGGTCGACTTCGATGGGAAGCTCTCGTGAGCGATGCGGGCGGAGATGACATTCCGCGCGGTCGCCCACCGAGTGAAGAGGAATTGTTTCTGCTCGACTGGATCAAAGAGGCAGGCAAGACGACCTATCAGACTTTGATCGATGTTCTGAAACAGCTTGTAACCATCAACTGCGCGTTCGTCGGCATCCTGACTGCCTTTGCCGACAAGACGATCCTGCACAAAGGCGCATCCTATTTCCTGGTGGTATGCTTGATCGTGGCGTCCGTCATAGCATTCGTTGGGCTGGTGCCTGACAGGAAAGCAATCTCATTCAACGATGTGAGCGAGATCCGGCGGGTGCGGGAAGCGGCGATTGCCTGGAAGTACTGGTGCATGATGATCTCCGCCAGTGTGATGCTGGGCTCTCTGGTGCTGGCGTTCGCCTTCAGCCTATTCCTAAGGCCATGACGCCCGCCGCGCTGGCGCTGGTCGGCATCACGGTTCTCGGGACGTCGTTCCTCTCGGGCATCTTCGGCATGGCCGGGGGGCTCATCCTGCTCGGCGTGCTGCTCCTCTTCATGGACGTCGTGCCGGCGATGGTGCTGTTCGGCATCATCCAGATGGGCGCCAACGGGTGGCGGGCGTTCCTGTGGCGGGCGCGGGTCGAGTGGGCGCTCGTTTCGCGGTATCTGGTTGGCGCCACGGCGGCGTTCCTCGTCATGCGGCTCGTCGCGTTCGTGCCTGACAAGGCGCTCCTCTACATCGGGCTCGGCGTGCTGCCGTTCGCTGCCGAGCTACTCCCGCGCCGCTACTGGCCCGACATCACGCGGCCGACGGGGCCCTATCTCTGCGGCATCGTCATCATGGTTCTGCAACTGATGGCGGGGGCAGCGGGGCATATCCTCGACATGTTCTTCCAGCGGAGCGGGCTCGACCGGCGCAGCATCGTCGCCACCAAGGCTGTCTGCCAGACGACGGCGCATCTCTTCCGGGTGCTCTATTTCGGCTCGCTCGCCCAGTCGTTCGAAGGCCACGTGCCGGTCTGGGCGATCGTCGCGGCCCTCGCGCTCGCCTTCCTCGGGACGACGCTGGCCGCCCGGGTGCTCGAGGGGATGACGGATGCCGATTTCAGGACCTGGAGCCGGCGCATCGTGCATGGCGTGGCCGTCGTATTCCTGGTGCGCGGGCTCTGGTTGCTTGCCGTCGGGTGAACGCTGTCCGTTCAATATTGCATTGCAGCATTGTCGAGCTGTGTCTGGTCGACCGGGTCGGACTCGCCCATCTTTGACAGGAAATCGGGGGTCGACAAGGCCCTCGGACATGAGCGGAAACGAACCTGAGGATCGGGCTCCAAAAAGAACGAAAAGTTCAGGAGCTGATCATGACGAACGTCTCATTGAGCCTCGTGGCGGGCTATGCGGTCGATACACCCGACCCCTCCGAACACGTCCGGCCGAGCCCTTTCTCCCTGAAGCGCACGCTGCGGTCCATCGGCGACGCGTTCATGGCTGCACAGCAGCGGCGCGTCGAGCGTGAGGTTGCGCTCTATCTCCAGACGCACGGCAATGTGCTGAGCGATGATATGGAGCGGCGCATCAGCCGGCACTTCAAGATCTGACGCATCCGACATCTGATGCGAGAAGGGCGCCCGGTCGGGGCGCCCTTCGTCGTTTAGGGATCATGCCTCGCCGAAGTGGATGCGGCGATAGGCGCGGGACGGGATCAGGTCGTCCGAGTGGATGTCCCAGACGGTGGCGGTGTTCGCCCCCTGATGCTCCTGGAACTGGCCGGCCATCTCGCCGAGGCCCTTGATGCTGGCGCCGCGCAGGCCGAAGCCGCGAGCCATGGCCGCGATGTCGCCGCGACCGTGCATGGCGCCAGACGGATCCACCTTGTTGGCGCGGAACTTGTGGAACTCGGCGCCATAGCCGCCGTCGTTGACGATGGCGGTCAGCATGCGGATGCCGTGGCGCTTGATGGTCTCGAGTTCCTGGCAATGCATCATCAGGCTCCCGTCGCCCTCGATCAGGCACACCTTGCCGTTGCCGCGCGCCTGCGCGATGCCGATGGCTGCGGGAAGCGCCGAGCCGATGGCGCCGAAGTCGACGAACACGTGATACTTGTCGGCCGGCCGGTTCTGCAGATGCGTCATGGCGATCGAGAAGTAGTGGCCGCCGCCGACGACGATGTCCCAGTCCTTCGGGATGGTGCGGTCGAGTTCCTCGATGGCGCGGCGGGGGTCGACCGTGCCGGCCTGAACGTCATAGTGCTTGCGGTCGGGGTGGTCGGCTGCGATGCCCGCCGCGATCTCGGGCGTGCGGAAGCCGGTGACCTTGATATTGCGCTGCTCTAGGCGGTTCAGGATCTGTTCGGCCGCCGCGCGGGCGTCGGCGCGGACGTGGAGGTCGGCGGTCCGGAGGCCCTGCCACAAGCCGCGCGGGTTGGTGTCGACCTGGACGACTCGGGCGCCCGGATAGAGGTAGCCGCTCTCGGTGGTGTAATGGCCGAGGCCGAGACCGAAGCCGATGACGAGGTCGGCCTCGGCGTAGCGCTCACGGGCCCAGTCGCTGGCGTAGGCGCCGGCGATGTCCATCGTGTAGGGATTGCCGTGGAAGAGGCCCTTGCCGAGGAGCGAGGTCGCGAGCAGCGCGCCCGACCGGTCGGCCAGTGCCTCGATCGCCTCGCGGGCGCCGGTGCGGACGCAGCCCTTGCCGGCGAGGATGATGGGCTTTTCAGCTTCCGCGATCATGTCGCAGATCTTGTCGACGAGGATCGGGTCAGCCTGCGGGCGCTGCGCGACGGGCACGATGTCCGAGGACGGCATGTAGTCGGTCAGGTGCGGCCATGCGAGCTTCTGCATGTCCATGGGCACGGAGAGCACCACGGGGCGGCGCTCGACCTGGGCGATCTGGAAGGCCTCGCGGACGTTGTCGAGCAGGCGGTCGATGTGGCGGACGGGGACGTAGGCGGCGCCCGTCGCGAGGGTGAGGGGGCCCATGTCGATCTGCTGGAGATACCAGCTCGCCGCGATGGGGCTGTCGCCTGCGAAGATGACGAGGGGGGAATTGGCCTTCGACGCCATCACCAGCGACGTCATGATCTGGGTGAAGCCCGGGCCGCACGTCGTAGAGGCGACGCCGACCTTGCCGGTGGAACGGGCGTAGCCGTCGGCCATGGAGACGGCGCAGCTCTCGTGGCGGGCGTGGATCACCTGCATGCCCGGGCGCTGGGCCATGGAGGTCGACCAATACATGTTGGCGTCACCCATCAGCGTGAAGAGCGTGTCGACACCCTCCGCCTCGAAGGCAAGGGCCAGCATGTCCTGTGTCTTGAGCTTGCTCATGGGGGTCAGCTCCGTTTTCCAAAGAGGCTCGCGAGCCACGATTTCAGCGCGGCCCAGAGAAGGGTGAAGGCATTGAGTTCGGCCGCCTGTCGCGGCGGGGGCGGTGTGGCGGCGGGCGCGACAGTCGGGACCATCGCGGCCGGTGTGGGTTGCGGGTCGGTGCTCGGCGCCACGGGCTCCGGTGTTGCCGGCGGCGGCGCCGCCGCCTGGCGCTCGGCGACGAGGGCCTGCATGTTCTTTGCGAACTCGGCGAGGAGCGCGCGGGCGACGTGGACGCCGCCGGCATTCGCGAACGTCTCGAGCGGGCCGCTGACGGTGTACTCGCCTTCGACGGCAAGCTGCGTCTCGGTCGTGCCGCTGGCGGCGACGACGCCGTTGGCCAGCGCCCGCGAGGCACCGCGCTGGTCGATGCCACGGCCCTCGATGGTGCACCGGCGGCGGTCGTGGTCGTAGCTCAGCACGGCCTCGCCACGGAACACGGCGACGGTCGGGCCGAACTTGACGCGGATCGAGCCCTTCCAGCTCTCGCCGTCCTGATCGGGCGCGAGCGTCGCGCCTGGGATGCACGAGGCCACGAGAGCCGGATCGGACAGCAACGGCCAGACGGCGTCCGGCGGGGAGGGAATGGTTATCGTCTCGGCGACAGTCGGCATGCGCGGGGGAGCGTCCAGTGTTCTCGAGGCTGGGGAATGTGCGGAAGCTTAGAGAACTCTCGTCGCGGGTCAAACGGTTTGGGCCGGCTCGACGCCATGACGGACGCGTGCCAAGCTTCCGGCAGAGACGAGACTGAAACGGGAGGGCTCCCATGGGCGCGGCGTCGGCGGTCGATTTCGAGGACGTGACGTATCTGACGGTCGCGGGGAAGCCGCTTCTGGCGCGCCTCTACAAGCCGCATGGGCCGGGGCCGCATCCGGTGATGATCGATCTGCATGGCGGGGCGTGGTGCAATCAGGACCGCACCACCGACACCCTTCTCTCGGAGGCCATGGCGCGGGCCGGCATTCTGGTGGTGGCGCTCGATTTCCGGATGCCTCCCGAGGCGATGTATCCGGGTTCGCTGCAGGACATCCATTTCGCGATCCGCTGGATCAAGGCCAATGCCGGGCGCCTTGGCGCGAAGGCGGACCGGATCGGGCTGGTCGGCATCTCGTCGGGCGGGCATCAGGCGATGCTGCTCGGCATGCGGCCGGACGACGCCCATTATGGCGTGCACGCGACCGAGAGCGTGGTCAAGGGATCGGTGGCGGTCCAGTGCGTCGTCCTCTGCTGGCCCGTGATCGATCCGATCGGGCGCTATCGCTACGGCAAGGAGCTGATTGCCAAAGGCGGCGACTATCCGAAGAATATCGACAATGTCATTCCGCTCCACGACGTCTACTGGGGCAGCGAGGCGGCCATGGAAGAAGCGAGCCCGCCGGCGATGCTGGAGCGCGGCGAGGCCGTTGCCATGCCGCCGGTGCTCTATCTGCAGGGCGACGAGGACCGGATGCATCCGAGGCCGCATCTCGACCGGTTCGTCAGGCTCTACAGGGAGAAGGGCGGCGAGATCGAGCTTGCGCTCTATGCGGGCGAGGTGGAAGGCTTCGTGACGCGGCAACCGAAGAACCCGGCGAACCAGACGGCGGGGACGGAGCGGATCATCCAGTTCGTGCATCGCCATCTCGGTTGATGCCTCGGGATCAGGGAACGGAACACATGGGCCAGATCATTTGCGCGGGCGCCCGCGCCACCAAGACACAGCCGGCGTCGAGCTTCGTCGGGACCGTCTATGCCGACGAGGTCGTGGTGGGCGAACCGCCCTCGCGCATGCGGGGGACGCGGGTCACGTTCACGCCCGGTGCGCGCACCAACTGGCACACGCATCCCGTCGGGCAGACGCTCTACTGCCTGCACGGCGTCGGGCGCTATCAGGCCGAGGGCGCGGCGGTTCAGGAACTGCGGCCGGGCGACACCGTCATCATCCCCCCGGATGTGAAGCACTGGCACGGCTCGGCGCCGGGGCAGCTCTTCGCGCATCTCGCGCTTTCCGAGGTCAGCGACACGGGCGAAGGCACCGTGTGGCTCGAGGCGGTATCGGACGCGGACTACGGCAAGACGCCGGGCTGATTACGGGCGTCAGTCGACCGCGGTCGGCGCGGGCGCGGCCCGCGCCCCGGTCGGGCGGGTCAAGTCCTCGGTGAGGCGGAGCGGCTTCGGCTCGCCGAGGCGGGCGCGATAGACCTGGATGTTCGAGAGGACCTTCTCGACGTAGTGGCGCGTCTCCTCGATCGGGATGCGCTCCATCCAGTCGATGGGGTCGATGGCGCCGGTGCGGGGGTCGCCGTTCTCGCGAATCCATTGCCGGGCCCGGCCCGGTCCGGCGTTGTAGGCGGCGAGTGCGACGGCATACCAGCCACCGAGTTCCGCCATGCGATCACCGATATAGGCCGAGGCGATGCGCGCGTTGTAGGCGTGGTCGGTGAGAAGCCGGGGCACGTCGCATTTCAGCTTGTGCTGCTGGCAGACGTGCCGCGCCGTGATCGGCATCACCTGCATCAGGCCGCGGGCGCCGGCGCTCGAGACGATCCCGGTGTTGAATTCGGTCTCCTGGCGCGTGATGGCGAGCAGCATGGCCGTCTCCGGCGGCGGGCGAAGCGGGTCGTAGATCGGGAACGGATCGATCGGATAGCCGTACATGATCAGGTTGTGGCCTCGCGCGATGGCGGCCTTGCCGACCCGAAGCGACGTCTGGGGATCACCCAGGCTCGCCGCCAGTTCGGCTAGGAGCGCCAGTTCGCCTTCGGTCGCCAGATGATTGCGCAGACCGGCCATCAGCCCGATGAAGATATTGCGGTCGAGGCCGGCGCGGTTGGCGAGAACGGCTGCGCGCACCGCATCGAGCGACAGGAAGCGCTCGATCTGCTCCGGTGTCGGCATCGCGGGCGGCCTCACGGGCAGCTCGGTGCGGGTCGAGCCGGTGAGCTTCTGGCGCGACAGGAGCGCGTGAAACGTGTCGGGGTCGCGGGTGGCGGTTTCGTAGCGCTGCCTCGCTTCGTCCTTCCGTCCAAGCACTTCCAGCGTGCGGCCGGTCCAGTAGGCTGCGCGAGCTCGGCTGAGCGGACCGTCGGCCGCCTTCATCGCCGCTTCGAAATGAGGGAGGGCGTCCTTCGGGCGCTTCAGCTTCCGGAATGCGATCCAGCCCGCCATGTGAAGCTGCTCCTTCAGCGGGTTCACCGACAGGGGACCCGACCGGCGGACGAGGTCGTAGGCGAGCTGGAAGCGGGAGGCGCGCAGTGCGTCGTAGGCCGCTTCGCGCCGCGTCAGCCACCAGGCGTCCGGATTGACCAGCTTGTCGGCGTCGTCGGGGATGGCGGTGAGGATGGTCGCTGCCTCGGCGAGGCGGTCGGCGTCGAGGAGGTTGACGGCGCGCGCGAAGGCGACACCCCAGTCGCTCGGCGGTGTGGTGTCGGCAGGCAGCGCGGCGAGGAGCTTGCCGGCGCTTGCCGCGCCGAGGAAGACGGCGAGACGGGCCTCGGCGGACTTCTTGCGATCCTCCGGCAACAGGGCGATGACGCGGCGAGCAATGGTCGCCTGCTGCTGGCGCTCGGCGCGGAAGCGGACGCGGTCGACGAGGAGGCGGGCGAGGCGACGCTCGTGGTCGGCGGTGGTGAGAAGCCCCTTGAAGCGCGCAAGGAAGCCGGTCTCGAAGGTCGCGGACATCTCCTCGTCCGTCCAGGCGCGGGCTGCGTGCTTGCGGGCGGCCTCCTGATTTCCTTCGGCCAGCTCGGCGGAGGCAAGCGCGGCCCAGCCGGCGCCGCTGACGGGCGTGCGGCCCTCGAAGAAGCGGCGAATGTCGGCCGAGTTGCCGCCGCTCGTGAAGAGCTGTTCCTCGGCGCGGCGGGCCAGGATGTGGGCGTCGGGCCAGGCGGGATTGGCGGCCGAGAACGCGCGGAACTCGTTCGGCTCGCCGAGGCCGGCCTTCAGCATCTGCCATTTGACGAGCTTGCGGGCGATCGGGTCCGAGAGGCTGTCGCCGGCGGTCGCAGAGCGTTGGCGAAGGGCCGCCTTCAGATCGCGCACGGCATCGGCGCCGGGCGGGGGCGTGAGCAAAGGGGCGAGGGCGGCGCGGACTCTGGCGCGGTAGGCGCTCTCGTAGGCCGGTGCGGGCAGGGTGCGCGGCGGTGCGACGGTCGGTGACGCGGTCGCGGCGGCTTCTGCGGCGCTCCCGGTCTTGGGCTGTTCGGCATGCGCCGTGGCCGAAATCACGAGCAACATCGCGGCGGCAAGGAGCGTCGGAAGTCTCGTCGGCATCGGGCGTCCCCATGCTCTGGCGGATCGGAGACGGCCGCTGGTGCGGCGCGATTCGGTTCTACAGACATTAGGATGTCGAAATGTGGCGAGATGAGCAAAAGATCCCCGCCGTTGCCGGCCGACGTGCTGCTGCCCCGTGCGCCGACGGATCACGGCTCAGGGGGGCGGCTTGCGGCTTGTCGTGCGACGGCATAATGTCGCTGCCACAACTGACGGATGGCGATTCCCGCCGGCAGGCTCGGCCGTTGTGACCCGTGGCGCGATGTGTCCTGCGACACGTCTCAATGGGCGATCCGGAAGAGCGGCGACACATCCGTCCAACCGGGAGGACGCTCGGCATGTTCAAGGGTTCCAATACGGCACTCATCACGCCGATGAAGAACGGCAAGGTCGACGAGGCGGCGTTCGAGCGGCTCGTCGAGTGGCAGATCAGCGAGGGCTCGCACGGGCTCGTCCCGGTCGGCACCACCGGCGAGACGCCGACGCTCAGCCACGAGGAGCACAAGCGGGTCGTCGAACTCTGTGTGAAGGTGGCGAAGGGGCGGGTGCCGGTGATTGCCGGCGCGGGGTCGAACTCGACCGAGGAAGCCATCGACCTGACGCGGTTCGCCAAGTCGGCCGGCGCCACGGGGGCCCTGCATTCGACGGGCTACTACAACAAGCCGACGCAAGAGGGGCTCTACCTCCACTTCAAGGCGATCAGCGACGCCGTCGATCTGCCGATCATCGTCTACAACGTGCCGCCGCGTACGGTCGTGGACATCCTGCCGGCGACGCTGGCCCGGATCGCCGAGCTGAAGAACGTGGCCGGTGTGAAGGACGCCTCGGCCAAGGTCGAGCGCATGTCGCAGCATCGTCTCCTGATCAAGAAGCCGTTCTCGTACCTCTCCGGCGAAGATGCGACGGCGCTGGGCTTCAACGCGCATGGTGGCAATGGCTGCATCTCGGTGACGTCGAATGTGGCGCCGCGGCTCTGCGCCGATTTCCAGAACGCGTGCCTGTCGGGAAACTGGGCGCGGGCGCTGGAACTGCACGATCTGCTGATGCCGCTGCACGACGCGCTGTTCATCGAGACCAACCCGGCGCCGGTGAAGTATGCGGCGTGGCGGCTCGGCCTTATCGAGAGCCCGGAGTGCCGACTGCCGCTGGCGCCGCTGATGGAGTCGACGAAGAAGGCCGTCGACGCCGCGCTGGCACACGCGGGACTGCTGAAGGCAAAGGCGGCGGAGTAAGTCGGTCTGGTTTTCGAATGACGATGGCGGCGTGGCCCGAGGCTGCGCCGCCTTTTTCATTTCGAGGATGGTCTCACGCGACCGGCTTGCAGCGGGTCTCGCGCATCAGGCACGTGCAGACGAAGCCGACCGCGAGGCCGACGGCCAGCACCGTGAAGGCGACGCGATAGTCGTCGGCCGCATAGACGCGGGCGCCTCCGACCAGTGTGCCCGACCACGCGCGATCCAGAAGCCAGCCGATGAGCGGCTGGTAGACCGCCCCTGTCCCTGTGACGAACGCATTGACGACGCCGATGGCCGTGCCCGAGAGCAGCGGCGGATTGACCTCGCGGACGGTGGCGAAGCAGACGATCTGGCCGGCGCCGCCGAAGCCCGTCAGGAACGTGAGCACGGCAACGACCTCGGCGGAGAGCGAGGGGCCATAGATCAGCGTGAGGAACGCCGGTGCGCAGATCGCGTAACCGAAAATGAACGGCAGGCGGCGCTGCTGCATGAGGCCTGAAAGCCAGCCGAAGAACGGTGCGCCGAAGCCCCACCCCGCGATCAGCAGGGACGTGATGAACGCGGCCTTGGTCGGCTCGAGACCGTGAGCGGCTTGCATGAACGGCACGCCCCAGAGACCGCCGAAGCCGAGCAGCGTGCCGTTGGTGCCGAGGCCGGCTATGGAGATCAGCCATGTCTGGCGGTTCGAGAGCACGTGGCCGAGACCGCCCAGTACGCTGCCGAGGCCGCCCGTGCCGCGCGTCTTGTCGCGGATGGTCGCAAACGCCATCACCGCGATGACGAAGCCGCCGATCGCCATCATGGCGACCGTCGGACGCCAGCCCTGGGCCTCGACCAGCACGCGGACCGGCGCCTGTCCGAGCACGCCACCGGCCATGCCGGCTGCCATCGCAAGTCCCCCCAGCATGGCGAACTGCGTCGGCGGGAACCACTGGCCCGCGACAGCGAAGGCGCCGACGAGGCTGAACGCGGCCGACGCCCCGATCAGGAAACGGCCAAGGGCCACGCCTTCGAGCGTCGGGCTCCAGGCGACGAGAAGGCAGCTCGCGCCGCAGATGGTGGCGGCGACCGTCAAGAGCCGGCGGGGGCCGAAGCGGTCGATCATCAGGCCGACCGGGATCTGCATTCCGGCGTAGCCATAGAAATAGAGCGCCGACAGGTTGCCGAGCGCGGCCCCGCCGACGGCGAAGTCGCGCATGAGTTCCTCGACCATCACGCTCGGGGAGACGCGAAGGACCCAGGCGTAGAAGAAGAACAGCGCGCCGGTGAGCCAGCCGAGCAGCGGAAGCATGGGTGGGAGATCCTGAGGGGGGGCTTGGGTCCAGTCCAGCGTGAAGCTAGCAGGCGTTCGCGCAAAGACCAGTCCCGGAATGGCGGCTCATTGCTGGTCTGCCAAATCCTCGGGCAGTGGTCGGCGGATGGGGCGCGTCGAACGCACTTGCCCTCGACGACCGGGTGGCCGAAGCTTTTGCCCAGCATGCCAGGGAGGCTCAGATGCTCAAGCTCTATTTCTCGCCGTCGACGAGTTCGCTCGCAACCCACATCGCGCTGATCGAGGCCGGCGCGGCGTTCGAACTGGTGCCGAGGCTCCTCTCCAGGCAGGAGACGCGGTCGGCCGAATACCTCGCGCTCAATCCGGACGGCAAGGTGCCGGCACTCGTCACGGCGGGCGGCAACGTCCTGACCGAGGTTGCCGCGACGCTCTACTACATCGCGCGCTCGCACCCCGCGGCGGGGCTCTGGCCCGAAGGCGATCTCGAAGCCGAAGCGCAGGTGATCTCGTGGATGTCGTTCGCCGCTTCGTCGATGCACGGGTCGCGCGCCAAAGGGCCGGAGGCAGTCGCTGCAGCCTTCGACGTCGCGAACCGCAAGCTAGGATCGCGCGAGTGGGCGATCGGCCGCTTCACGATCGCCGACATCCATCTGTTCCGTGTCTACTGGCGGTTCCGGCCCGGGATCGAGGCGCCGATCGGCACCTATCCGGCGCTCGAAGCGCATCACGACCGCATGCTCAAGCGGCCCGCCGTGCAGAAGGCGCTCGAGGCAGAGAAAGCCTACGAGTGAGGCTTTGGGCCTGAGAAACCTTAACCGAAGTGTGAGCCTCCGCCGGCAAGCTCCAAGTTGGGGCTGGCTTGCGGGGCGGACGTTCGTCTAGGGTCGCCGCGAGCCGGAGGCAGGACGGGAGCGGGACGTGCAGATCGAAGGTTGGGACATCGACATTCTGGTGCAGGGGTTTCCGGGCAAGAGTGTCTGCCATGGAGCCCTCGGCTGGAGCAGCGTCGTGCTCCTCCGGCGCGGGGGGCGGATCGCGCTCGTCGATTGCGGCACCTTCTCGATGCGCAAGCTCATCATCTCGGGGCTCGAGGCGCGTGGCCTGAAGCCGACCGACGTCACCGATCTTCTGCTCACGCATTCGCATTGGGATCACTCGGTCAACTGGACGCTCTTCAAGGATGCGCGGATCGTGCTCGGCAAGGTCGAGATGGACTGGGCGCTGGCGCAGCCCTGGGGCCTCACGGCGGTGCCTGAACTCTATGTCGAGCGGCTCGACACGTGGCCGACGCTCGTGCGGATCGGCGACGGAGACGAGGTGATGCCAGGCATCACGGCGCATATCGCGCCGGGGCATACGCCGGGCTGTCTCGTCTACCTGCTGCATGGAACGGAACGGGACGTGATCTTCACGGGCGATGCCGCGAAGAACCGGGCCGAACTCGTCTCGCGCAACACCGACATGACCTACGACGCGGCGGTGAGCCGCGCCTCGATCGAGATGATCTGGTCGCAATGGCGCCGGAAGTCCGGCACGCTGGTCGTGCCCGGGCACGATCTGCCCATGACGCAGGACGGCGGCAAGATCAGCTATCTCGGCACGCGGGAGGCTGCGATCTCGTGCTGGTATGGCGAGGACATGGAAACGACGACGTCTTACTCGCTCACGGTCTGAGGCGATGAAGTTCTCATTCGGGACATTGCTCAAGGAGGCGCTCAGCGGCCACAGGGGATGGCCGCGGCAGTGGCGCGAGCCGGAGCCCAAGCCGGCCTACGATGTCGTCATCGTCGGGGCCGGAGGGCATGGCCTCGCGACGGCCTACTACCTCGCCAAGGAGCACGGCATCCGCAACGTCGCCGTTCTCGAGAAGGGCTGGCTCGGGGGCGGGAACACGGGGCGGAACACGACGATCATCCGCTCGAACTATCTCTGCGAGGAATCGGAAGCGCTCTACGAGCATGCCATGAAGCTGTGGGAGGGGCTTGCGATCGAGCTCAACTACAACGTCATGTACTCGCCGCGCGGCGTCATGATGCTCGCGCACAACGAGCACGACGTTCGGATCTTCAAGCGGCATGTGCATGCCAACCGTCTGGCAGGGATCGACAACGAATGGCTCGATCCGGCCGAGGCCAAGGGGTTCTGCCCGATCCTCAACATCGATTCCCGGCTCCGGCATCCGGTGCTCGGGGCGGCCTTGCAGCGGCGCGGCGGTGTTGCGCGGCACGACGCCGTCGCGTGGGGGTATGCGCGGGGCGCGGACGCACTCGGCGTCGACATCATCCAGGGCTGCGAGGTGACCGGTATCCGGCGGGCACCCTCCGGCGAGGTGACGGGCGTCGAGACGAGCCGCGGCTTCATCGGGGCCGGCAAGATCGGCGTCGTCGCCGCAGGCCATACGTCGGTCATCATGGCGATGGCCGGCGTCCGGATGCCGCTCGAGAGTTTTCCTTTGCAGGCGCTCGTCTCGGAGCCGGTGAAGCCGGTCATGCCGTGCGTCGTCATGTCGAACACGATCCATGCGTACATGTCGCAATCGGACAAGGGCGAACTCGTCATCGGGGCGGGGACGGATGCCTATGTGTCCTATTCGCAGACGGGTGGGCTCCACGTCACGCGCCACACCATAGAGGCGATCGCGGAGCTGTTCCCGGTGACGCGGCGGCTCCGGATGCTCCGGAGCTGGGGCGGTATCGTCGACGTGACGCCCGACCGCTCGCCGATCATCGGACGGACGCCGGTGCCGGGGCTCTATGTCAACTGCGGCTGGGGCACGGGCGGCTTCAAGGCGACGCCGGGCTCGGGGCACGTGTTCGCGGCGACGCTCGCCAGGGACGAGCCCCATCCGATCGCGGCGCCGTTCACGCTGGACCGGTTCGTCACCGGGCGGCTCATCGACGAGGCGGCTGCGGCGGCTGTTTCGCATTGAGCGAGGGAGGCGACAGATGACCAAGGCGACCAAGGTGTTCCGTCCCGAGGACGTGCCCGAGAGCAATGCCACCGGCTATCCGGAGCCCTACCGGGCCATGAACATGATGCGCCATGCGCGGCGGATCGGCGAGTTCGGCGGTCTCACGAACTTCGGCGTCAATCTGGTGCGGATCGAGCCCGGCGGGCAGTCGTCGGCACGCCATGCGCATCTGAAGCAGGATGAGGTGGTGCTGATCCTCGACGGCGACATCACGCTCGAGACGAACGAGGGCGAGCAAATCGTGACGCCCGGGACCTACATCACGTTTCCGGCCGGCACGGGCGACGCGCACCGGTTCGTCAACAAGACCGAGAAGGACGTCGTGTTTCTCGTCGTCGGGGACAAGACGCGGGAGGACGTCGTCACCTACCCTGACATCGACATGCACGGGGTCGGGGGTGCGGACGGCATCTTCCGCTATTACCGCAAGGACGGCACGCTCTACTGAGGGCGGCCCAACAACAAGGAAAGTCGAAGCCCGATGCTGCAGATCCGCTGTCCCTGGTGCGGGGAGGATCGACCCGAGATCGAGTTCCGCTACGCGGGTGAAGCGCATGTGGTGCGCGCGCGCCTGCCGGCGGACGAGAGCGATGCGGCGTGGGCCGAGTACCTTTATCTGCGCACCAACCCGAAGGGCTGGCACGCGGAGCGGTGGCATCATGTGCACGGCTGCGGCCGGTTCCTGAACGCCATCCGGCACACCGTGACCGACCGGATCGCCGTCACCTACAAGCCCGGCGAGCCGCGCCCCACCATTGACGACCAGCAAGGCCCGACGCCGTGATCGAGGACGACAAGGGACCGGGCGGGAACCGCTTTCGAACCGCGAGCGGCGGCCGTATCGACCGTTCGCAGCCGGTGCGCTTCACGTTCGACGGACGTGCGTATCAGGGCTATGCGGGCGATACGCTCGCCTCGGCGCTGCTCGCCAACGGCGTGCATCTCGTCGGGCGGTCGTTCAAGTATCACCGTCCTCGCGGCATCGTGGCGGCCGGGCCCGAAGAGCCCAACGCGCTCGTCACGGTGCGGCGCGACTGGCGGCGGACGACGCCCAATCTGCGTGCGACGGAGGTGGAGATCCATGACGGTCTCGATGCCGTCAGCCAGAACCGGTTTCCCTCGCTGCGGTTCGATTTCGGCGCGCTGAACGACCGGCTCTCGCCGCTCTTTCCGGCCGGCTTCTACTACAAGACCTTCATGGGGCCCGAGCGGTTCGGACGTGGTGCTTCCGGCGCATGGGCACGCATTTACGAGCCGGTGATCCGGCGCATGGCAGGGCTCGGCCGGGCGCCTGTCGACGGCGACACCGACAGCTACGCCTCGCGCCATGCGCATTGCGACGTCCTTGTTGTCGGCGCTGGGCCTGCGGGCCTCGCTGCGGCGTTGGCGGCTGCGGAGGGCGGCGCGCGCGTCATGCTCGCTGACGAGCAGGCGGAGGCCGGCGGCAGTCTTCTCGGCGCTCCCGATGTGATGATCGGCGGGGAGCCGGCGGCGGACTGGCGCGAGGGCGCGTTGGCGCGGCTGATGTCGTTCGAGACCGTGACCGTGCTGACGCGGACGACCGTGTTCGGGGCCTATCCGGATCACCTGTTCGGCCTTGTCGAGCGGCTCACCGATCATCTCCCTGATCAGGGGCGTGGGGTGCCTCGCGAGCGGCTCTGGCAGGTCAGGGCGCGGCATGTGGTGCTCGCGACGGGGGCGCTCGAGCGGCCGCTGGTGTTTCCGGGTAACGATCGGCCGGGGGTGATGCTGGCGGGGGCGGCGGCAACCTATCTGCACCGCTACGGCGTTCTCGTAGGGACGCGCAGCGTCGTGGTGACGACGACCGACAGCGGGTATCGCATTGCGGCCGACCTCGCGGAACATGGGGTCCGGATCGAGGCCATCGCCGATCTGCGTGGCCGCGCCGGGGAGGCAGCCGAGGCGGCGGCGCGGGCGGCCGGCATTCCGATCCACGGAGGCGTGTCGGTACTCGGGACCGGCGGACGGCTTCGCGTTTCCAGCATCAGGCTGGCGCTGCGTGACGGACGGCGCGAGCGGCTCGAGGCCGACAGCGTGCTGATGTCCGGCGGCCGTTCGCCGACCCTGCATCTTTTCTCGCAGCTTCGCGGACGGCTCGTGTGGGACGCGAGACATCATGCGTTTCTCGCCCAGGATCCGCTCGGGGGCGTATCGCTGGCGGGGGCTGCGACGGGGCTCGTCGAGGCGCCCGTGGACGATGCGTTCGAGAGCGGCACGGCAGCCGGCGTGCAAGCCCTCGCGGCGCTGGGCATGAGCGGCGTGGGGACCGTCGCGCTCGGTGCGTCGATGCAGTCACTCCCACCCGCTGATTCCGTCGTGCCGGTGGCGCCGGTGGCGCGGCATCTCGAGGCGGCTTCGTTCATCGACTTCCAGAACGACGTGACGGCGAAGGATCTCCGGCTCGCGGCGCAGGAAGGCTTCCGCTCGATCGAGCACATCAAGCGCTACACCACGACGGGCATGGCGACCGACCAGGGCAAGACGAGCAACGTCAATGCGCTGAGCCATGTCTCGGGTGTGCTCGGCCGGCCCGTCGGCGACATCGGGCACACGACGTTCCGCGCGCCCTACACGCCGGTGACGTTCGGTGCGCTCGCCGCCGAGTGCCGGGGCACGCTGTTCGATCCGGTCCGCCTGACGCCGATCGATCCGGCGGCGCGGGAGCGGGGCGCGATCTTCGAGGCCGTCGGGCCATGGCAGCGGGCGCGCTATTTCCCGAAGCCGGGCGAGACGATGCATCAGGCGGTGGCGCGGGAATGCCTCGCCGTGCGCACCTCGGTCGGCGTGTTCGACGCCTCGACGCTCGGCAAGATCGAGGTCGTCGGTCCGGATGCGGCGACATTCCTCGATCGCATGTATGTGAACGCCATCGCGTCGTTGCCCGTCGGCCGGAGCCGCTATGCGATCCTGCTCAACGAGGCGGGCTTCGTGATCGACGACGGGATCGTGTCGCGGCTCTCCGACGTCAGGTTCCACGTCACGACGACGACGACGGGCGCGGCGCGGGTGCTTGCGCACATGGAGGACTATCTCCAGACCGAGTTCCCGGAGCTGCGCTGCTGGCTGACGTCGGTGACCGAGCAATGGGCCGTTGTGGCGGTGCAGGGACCGCGGGCGCGCGCAGTGCTGGCGCCGCTCGTCGAGGACGTCGATCTGGCGCCGGACGTTCTCGTCCACATGGCGCAGACCGAGGGTCGGGTGCTGGGTGTCCCGGCCCGGGTGTTCCGCGTCAGTTTCACGGGCGAACTCGGCTACGAGATCAACGTTCCCGCCGGCTACGGGCGTGCGGTGTGGTCGGCGTTGCTCTCCGCCGCGGAACGGGTGGGCGGCACGGCCTATGGGACCGAGGCGATGCATGTTCTCAGGGCCGAGAAGGGCTACATCATCGTCGGGCAGGACAGCGACGGCACGTTGACGCCGCGCGATCTGGGGCTGCCGGTCGGTGAGCGGAAAGCGGACTTCGTTGGCAAGCGCTCTCTCTCGCGGTCCGACATGCTGGTCACGGACCGGCCGCAACTCGTCGGGCTCGAGACGGAGGATGGCCGCGTCGTGCTCGAAGAAGGGGCGCAGATCACGCGGGATTCCGCGCCGGCCGTCGGCACGCATGCTGTCGGGCACGTGACGTCGGCCTACCATAGCGCCGTGCTCGGCCGTTCGATCGCGCTTGCGGTCATCGAAGGCGGTCGCGCGCACCTCGGCGAGACGTTCCATGTGCCGATGCCGAGCGGCGTGATCCGGGTGAAGGTGGTGTCGCCCGCGTTCTACGATCCGAAAGGCGGACGCCTCCATGGCTGAAGAGATGGCGGACATGCCCGAGCCCGAACGCGCGCTGGCCGGCATCGCGGCGGGCGTCGCGAGCGTGGCGCTCATCGAGAACGGGCCCGCTGCGGCGCGGATCGTGCTCCGGTGCCGGCCTGACGTCGCCTCGCTGCTCGGGGCGGCGTCGGGGCTCGATCTCGGTGGACGGATCAATACGGCGCGGCTGGCGCCGGGGTGCGCTGTCCTGAAACTCGGACCCGACGAATGGCTCCTCATCGCGGAGCCGGAGGCCGATCCCTGGCTCGGCGCGCGTCTCGGGGCGGCGGCGGGCGCGGGTGCGGTTTCGATCGTGGACGTGAGCCACGCGCGCGGCAGTCTCGTCGTCGCCGGGCCTTCGGTCGAGGCGGTGCTCGCGGCCGGCATCGCGCTGCCGTTGACGATCGACCGGTTTCCGGTGGACCGCGCGACGCGGACGCTGCTCGGCAAGTCGGAGGTGGTCCTCTGGCGGCGCGCGCCGGATCGGTTCCACGTCGAGGTCGGGCGGAGTTTCTTGCCCTACGTGGCGGAATTCCTGTCGCTTGCCATCGCGCACGAAGCCGCGATCGCGGCGCTGCCCCGGTAGGCAGCGGCGACTGCTCCTGCATTTTTCGGCTTGCCAATCGTGAAGGCGACGCAGTACGACATGCGCCGTAACGTACGGTACGGTACGTGGTTGGTCGGCGTTCAAGGGTTGCATCGTGTCGAGTACGGTCCAGGACGAGGCGGAAACACGGCCGGGGCGGGACAGCAGCGCCCGTCGCGGTGAAGTGCTCGATGCCGTGCTCGACCTGCTCGCAGAAGGCGCCGACGGGCTCACGATGTCGGCCGTGGCGCGCCGAGCGAGCTGCTCCAAGGAAACGCTTTACAAGTGGTTCGGTGACCGGGACGGCCTGCTGACGGCGACGGTGCAGTGGCAGGCGTCCAAGGTGCGCGCCGGCGCCTACGAGAACGGCCGGCTCGACGGGCTCGCTCTCCGCGCCGGTCTCGAGGCCTACGCCGTCACGTGGCTCAAGGTGATCTCCTCGCGGACCTCGATCGCGCTCAACCGGGTGGCGATCGGTCATGCGGCATCGGGCCGGAGCAATCTCGGGCGGATCGTGCTCGCCAACGGCCGCTTTGCGATCGGCGAGCGCCTGAAGCCGCTGCTCGAGGCCGCCCGCGACGCGGGTCTCCTCGCCTTCGACGATACGGAAGCCGCGTTCCGCACGTTCTTCGGGCTCGTCGCCCGCGACGTGCAGATCCGGCTCTTGCTCGGCGACAAGATCCGCATGAGCGAAGGCGACATCGCAGAGGATGCGCGTCGCGCGACCGAACAGTTTCTCGCGCTCCATGGAGCGAGGAAGTCCCCGGCAAACCGCCGGGCCTAGACGTTCAACCAGGGAAGGAAACCAAGTCATGCGCGTCTATTACGATCGTGATGCCGATGTGAACCTGATCAAGGGCAAGAAGGTCGTCGTCATCGGCTACGGCAGCCAGGGTCATGCGCACGCACAGAACATGCGCGATTCAGGCGTCAAGGACGTCGCCATCGCGCTGCGCAAGGGCTCGGCCGGCGTCGCCAAGGCCGAAGCCGCCGGCTTCAAGGTGATGGAAGTCGCCGAGGCCGCGAAGTGGGCCGACGTCATGATGATGTGCACGCCGGACGAACTGCAGGCCGACATCTACAAGGACCACCTGCACGCCAACATGAAGCAGGGTGCGGCGATCCTCTTCGCGCACGGCCTCAACATCCACTTCAACCTGATCGAGCCGCGCGCCGACCTCGACGTCGGCATGGTGGCGCCGAAGGGCCCCGGCCACACGGTCCGCTCCGAGTACCAGCGCGGCGGCGGCGTGCCGTGCCTCATCGCCATCCATCAGGACAAGAGCGGCAACGCGCACGACCTCTTCCTCTCCTACGCCTCGGCGATCGGCGGCGGGCGCGCCGGCATCATCGAGACCTCGTTCAAGGAAGAGTGCGAGACCGATCTCTTCGGTGAGCAGGTCGTGCTCTGTGGCGGCCTCGTCGAGCTGATCCGCGCCGGTTACGAGACGCTGATCGAAGCCGGCTACGCGCCCGAGATGGCCTACTTCGAGTGCCTGCACGAAGTGAAACTGATCGTCGACCTCATCTACGAGGGCGGCATCGCCAACATGAACTACTCGATCTCGAACACCGCCGAGTTCGGTGAGTACGCCACCGGCCCGCGCATCATCACCGACGAAACGCGCGCCGAGATGAAGCGGGTCCTCAAGGACATCCAGAGCGGCCAGTTCACCACCGAGTGGATCCGCGAGTGCAAGGCCGGCCAGCCGAAGTTCAAGGCGACCCGCCGCCTCAACGACGCGCACCCGATCGAGGAAGTCGGCGCCAAGCTCCGCGCCATGATGCCCTGGATCAAGCAGGGCGCGCTCGTCGACAAGGCGAAGAACTGAGCGAGCGGTATTTGACGGAATAGTGAGGGGGCGGATCGGATGGTCCGCCCCTTTTTCTGTTCGTGGGTGGGGTGTCGGGCCTTCGGCCTGCGAAGGGCCTCCGGCCTCTCGCGCTCCCCGGCCAGGGGCCGGCCCCTGGACCCCTCGGTGAGGTGCAGCATCGCGAGGTGATGGACGGTGTCGGGTCGTCTGGTTGTGATGGTCGCAATCAACATGAGAATTGACCGACGTGCGGTCTGCCGGTGTTCGCACCGGCGAACATTCGGGGTATAGGCAAGTTCCTCGGCCCGTCTGTGACGTCGCGACGCCGCGCCGGCCGGACAAGAGGGAACATCGGAGAATGCCATGAGCGGCACTGAAGACGTCTCGGGGGACCGCGACTTCACGAGCAGGCTGCGGTCGATCCTCGAGTCGCAGCGGTTCCAATTCTTCATCATCGCGGTGATCATCGCGAACGCCATCACCATCGGGCTCGAGACGTCGAAAACGGCCGTTGCGGCTGCGGGCGGGCTTCTCGCCGCTGTCGATCTCCTCGCGCTGACGATCTTCATCGTCGAGATCGTGGCCAAGCTCTACGTCTACCGCCTGGCGTTCTTTCGCGATCCCTGGAACGTGTTCGACTTCGTCATCGTCGCCATCGCGCTGATGCCGTCGGGCGAAGGACTGTCCGTGCTGCGCTCGCTGCGCATCCTGCGCGCGCTCCGTCTGATTTCCATGGTGCCGCAGATGCGGCTCGTCGTGCAGGCGCTGTTATCGGCCATTCCGGCCATGGGATCGGTAGTCGCGCTGCTGGCGCTGATCTTCTATGTGGCCGCGGTCATGGCGACGAAACTGTTCGGTGCCCAGTTTCCCGATTGGTTCGGCACCGTCGGGGCGTCACTGTTCACGCTGTTCCAGATCATGACGCTCGAGTCGTGGTCGATGGGTATTGCCCGCCCCGTGATGGAGGTGCATCCGTACGCGTGGATGTTCTTCGTGCCGTTCATCCTGATCGTCACGTTCGCAGTCCTCAACCTGTTCATCGCGATCGTCGTCAACGCGATGTCCAAGGCCGCCGAAGAGGAGCAACGGACCGCGGCGGGCGAGGCGGAAAATGCCACGGCGTCAGGCTCAGGCGAGGGCGCTGAGGCCAGTCCGAGGCCACAAGACCTCCAACTGATCCTTCAGGAATTGCAGGCGCTTCGCGGTGAAGTGCGCTCGCTCAAGGGCGAGCGGATCCCTTAGGGAAAATGCGGCCATCGACGCGGCTCGTCGCCGCTGCGTTTCCGGCCGGGGTGCCGGGTCGTTCCGTCTCCGGTCATCATCTGCAGGTGTTGGCCGCCTCGCGCGGGGATGAACCGGGATGCTTGCTGACAGTTGAGGCCGGGTCGATCGCTGACGCATCGGATCGGGCTGCCCCTCACCCCGACCCTCTCCCCATTCGAGAAGGGAAATGGGGAGAGGGGGAAGTGCTTGCGCCAATGCAGTGTCCGGGAGGGAGGATGGTCGCCGAAACTCTCAGGCGACTTGCGACGCGCGGACCATTTCAGCCCGCTGCAGCATCAGATCGAGCGTTTCGGACCTTTGTGCCGCCCATTGCAGGATGTTCGAGAACATCAGGATCTCGATGTCATCCACGCCTTGCATTCGAACGCCGTATTCGTTCCCGAGAAAATCCCAGCGCGCCGGCTCGATCGTCATCCTGTCGAAGGGCAGGAACAGATCGCGGCAGCCGTACTTGAACGGCGGCACGATCGACAGCGAGAGACCCGTCTCATGCACGCCCACGAACACTGGCGGGTGGCGGTGTGACTTGAGATCGCCCGAGAGGTGTCCCCATCGATAACCCGGCTGCGAAATGCGCACCATGCCGGTCATCTTGCGGGCAAGGGGCTTCTTGTTGCCTGACGCCGCGTAGAGGGTCTCGTACTCGCGCCAACGGGAATTGCTGGCGTAGATGATGTAACCGGCCAAAGCGAGAAATCCGCCCAAACTGACGACGGCGACAATCGTCAGATAGAGCTGTTCCAGTACGGCACCCATCGGGCCTGCTCCCTCGAACCTCAATTTTGGCGTGTTGGGCGTTCGACCGGAGCCGAAACAGTGGCAGTCGGCGCCTTCGGAGCATCATAGACTCCGCTGCCGGAGCCGTGATGAAACGCGCCCATATCAGTAATGCCTCTTCTTCTCGATGTTGCATGCTTCCAGCCGAAGCGCACCCCTATCTGCTGCCCAGACTAGTCCGCCGCATCCTTTGCTCCGCAGACTTTGCAGCCATTGAGGTGCCGGCTGATCTAGCCGCGAAACGGGGTCCATCGTTGGCTCTAACAAGATCGATATCACCTCAACCGGAAAGCCAGATACCTTCTGCACTCCGTACCAGTGGATCGGCACGGCGTCCTCGCCAGAAATCGTGTCCCTAGGAAGCCATGCCAATCCGGGAACGACTAGTCTTGAGTCCTTCCTCACAGTCCTCTGGAGAAGGTTCGTTGCGCTTGCTTGCGACGGTAAGTCTCGAGGTGGCACACCGAATGTCTCCGTCGGCAACCCCACAAAGCTAGATACAACTACGCTACTATCGGTCTTAAAATGATCACTGTTCGCATCATGTGCGACGAGCCAACCGGAGTCTCCGAGGTCGACGATCGGTGCCCTTCCGTCAACAGTATGCTCGCAGCAGGACATCGGGCCTCTCCGGGGAAGCCAGTACCGAACTTCCAGAACTGAGGTCCCAGTGCGCTCCTTACCGTCAACCACCGCGATAATCGTCAGGCGATAGCGAAATATCCGCCAGTTATTTAGATTGCTCGCCCCTTCCCATCCCGAGAGTAGCGATTGACAAAGTAGAGCCAGGCAAACGCCTATACAGACCCAGCGTCGTCGCCCAGCTTGCCGCGTCGAAAATACGGCTATGCGACGAAAAGGGCCCTGCACGCCCACGAACACCGGCAGGTGACGATGTGACTTGAGATCTCCCGAGAGGTGTCCCCACCGATAACCCGGCTGCGAAATGCGCACCATGCCGGTCATCTTGCGGGCAAGGGGCTTCTTGTTGCCTGACGCCGAGTAGAGGGTCTCGTACTCGCGCCAACGGGAATTGCTGGCGTAGATGATGTAACGGGCCAAGGCCAGAAACCCGCCCAAACTGACGACGGCGACAATCGTCAGATAGAGCTGTTCCAGTATGGCACCCATCGTGCCTGCTCCCCCGAACCGCGATTTGGGTGTGTTTAACCTCCGAGCGTAGCCGAAACAGGTAGACGAAGCGTTCACAGTCCCGGTTGCGGGGTCGCATTGCGTGGCGGTCAGTGCGCGGTGGCGCGCCAAGCGCCTCACAGCTCGACTACGAAAAAACAGGACCCCGGCGGATTGCTCCGCCGGGGTCTGCCGGTCCCGCTCGCCGGACAGCTGGTTTTACTTCTTGATCGGGGCCGGCGTGGTCGTCGAAGCCGGAGCCGTCGTAGCCGGAGCTGCCGTCTTCGAGGCGTCGGCGGGCTTTGCACCCTCAGCCGGCTTTGCGACGGCCGGAGCGGTCACAGCGGGTTTCGCCGGGCTTGCGGCCTTCACGCCCTCAGCCGGCTTTGCCGGTGCGGTCGCCGTGGTGGCAGGCGTCGCGGGCTTCGCGGCCTCGACCGGCTTTGCAGCTTCGGCAGGCTTCGCAGCCGGCGTGGTCACGGCAGGAGCTGCGCCCTGCGCAAAGGCCGAACCGGCGAAAGCAACCGACAGCGCGACAGCGGCGATGAGCTTCTTGGACATCTGGTGGATCATCCCTTTGAACTTCGCTGCGATTGATCGCCTCGCAGCAAGGCGTGACGCGTTTATGCGCCACGCGGGATGTACCCAACCTGAAGCTGTCGTTTAGCCGTCGTTCAGATGCGCGGCCGTGGTTTCGCGGGACCGGGGGCGGCTTTCTCGTCTCGCCGTGTCGTCGCCGCAGCGGCCCGCCCTCTCACACCTCCATCTCGCCATCGCCGACGCGGACCGCGTGGCCGCCGATGCGGACGGTCTGGAGGCGGCCGTCGTTCATGACGAGGGAGAGGTGAATGAGGCTCGGGCGGCCCATCTCGAAGCCCTGCTCGATCTGGTAGCGATGCTCGCCGCCCGGCGGATCGTCGAAGCGGGCGATGACGGCGGCAAAGGCGGCGGCGGCAGCACCCGTCGCCGGGTCCTCGCTGATACCCTGAGCGGGGGCGAACATGCGGGCGTGGAACTGGCTCGTCTGATGCACGGTCTCACGACAGTAGACGTAGGCAGCGCCGCCGGCAGCGAGGCCCCGGTCCCACCGGCTGGTGACCGGGCGCGCCTTCTCGATCGTCGCGAGGCTGCGCACCGGGATGAACGTGAAGGGCAGGCCCAGCGTGAAGGCCGTCGGGCGATGGTTCTCGAAGCCGATCTCGCTCGGGATGAGGCCGACCGCCGACGCGAGGTCCTCGACCGCGAAGACGGCGCCTTGCTCGTCCGGCAGCTTCGGCGAGTCGAACTCGGCGTAGGCGGCTTCGCCGTCGCGCATGCGCACGCCCACCCGGACGATACCGATCCGCTGCTCGAGGGAGATGATGGCGCTTCGACCGCCGCCGAGGCTCGGGGCGCGCAGTTCCGCCAGCAGGATGGCCGTGCCGATGGTCGGGTGGCCGGCGAACGGCAACTCGGCGTTGGGCGTGAAGATGCGGACCCGGGCCGAGTGCGCGGGGTTCTCCGGGGTGAGCACGAAGACGGTCTCGGAGAGGTTGAACTCGCGGGCGATGGCCTGCATGTCGACCGTCTCGAGTTCGTCGCCGCCATGCACGATGGCCAGGGGGTTGCCACCGAAGCGTCGGGTGGTGAAGACGTCGAGGGTGTTGAACTTCAGGCGCATGAGGCATCCGCCGCTGCTGAGATTGCGCGGACAATGCCGGAAAGGCCGTCGCCTTCCAAGCGCGATCTCCGCTCAGACAGTGCCTTCGAGGATCGCGTGGCAGAGATGGCGCGCGTGCGGGAGCGCGCCAATCCGGTCCAGATCCTGGAGGCTCCGCGCGGCGTGTAGCGCCGTCAGTTCGCCGTCGGTGCTTCCGGCGCGGCCACGCGCGAAGCGATCGGTGATCTCGGCTGCCGTTTCGCGGGTGCGGTATTCAATGGCCAAGGAGCAGTGGCGGCCGTGGCGAGCGACCATATAGCCCGGGCGGCGTTCGAGGCGGGCTGCGTCGAGGCCCGTTTCCTCGGCCAATTCGCGGGCGATGCTGGCGTCGAGATCGATGGTCGTGGCGTCGGCGAGGTCGCGGGCGTCGAGAAAGCCGCCCGGCAGATAGACGTGGCCGGGGTTCATGGTGTCGAGGGCCGTCCGGCCGAGCAGGATGGCACCGTCGGCCGTCTGCACGATGGCAGAGCCGAAGCCGTCGAGTGTCGTGCCGTCGTCGGGCAACCCGCCGTCCCGCCAAGCGAGAAAGGCCGAGAAGCGCTCCAGGCTGAACGCGGCCGTGACGCGGCGGCCGTCCACGTCGAGGCGGCGGAGGACGAAGACGCGGCCATCGTATAGAGACGGATTGGCGGCCGAGCGCGCGTCCCAATAGGCCGCGACAGCCGATGCGTGGCGGGTGGCGAACGGCCACGGATCGGGCGTGACCCGGAGCGCGAGGTCGGTCGTGCGGAGGATCGAGGCGTTGGGCGACATCTCGGCTCGGAGGGGAGGGTGGGCTCAGGGCGGCGGTCGCACATCGAGGCGGGGCGGTCAACCGGATCACGACGGCGGCGCAGGGCCGATATGCCGGGATGACACGGCCCGCCGCTTGTTGTCGGCGCGAGAGGCGTGGTAATCGGGGGCGATCCGGAGCAGCAGGAACGCCCAATGAACGACGCCAGCATGTCCAAGGCGGCCACGCGCGCCTTTTTCTCGGCCTCGCTTGCCGAGGCGGATCCTGAGTTGAACGGCACGATCCTCAGGGAGTTCAAACGCCAGCAGACCGAGATCGAGCTGATCGCGTCCGAGAACATCGTGTCGCGGGCCGTGCTCGAGGCGGCCGGGTCGGTGATGACCAACAAGTACGCCGAGGGCTACCCGGGCAAGCGGTATTACGGCGGCTGCCAGTACGTCGACGAGGCGGAAACGCTCGCCATCGAACGGGCGAAGAAGCTGTTCGGCGCCGCATTCGCCAACGTGCAGCCCAATTCCGGCAGCCAGATGAACCAGGCCGTATTCCTGGCGCTGCTGCAACCCGGCGACACGTTCATGGGGCTCGACCTCAACTCGGGCGGGCATCTGACGCACGGTTCGCCCGTCAACATGAGCGGCAAGTGGTTCAAGGTCGCGCCCTACGGCGTCCGGCGCGAGGACCAGCTCATCGACATGGACGAGGTGGCGCGGATCGCGCGCGAGGCCAAGCCGAAGCTGATCATCGCCGGCGGCACGGCCTACTCTCGGTTCTGGGACTGGAAGCGGTTCCGGGAGATCGCGGACGAGGTCGGCGCCTATCTGATGGTCGACATGGCGCACATCGCGGGGCTCGTGGCCGGTGGCGTGCATCCCTCGCCGGTTCCCCATGCGCATGTCGTCACCTCGACGACACACAAGTCGCTGCGGGGGCCGCGCGGCGGGCTCATTCTCACGAACGACGAAGCGCTGGCCAAGAAGTTCAATTCGGCCGTGTTCCCGGGCCTGCAGGGTGGGCCGCTGATGCACATCATCGCAGCCAAGGCCGTCGCGTTCGGCGAGGCGCTCCGGCCGGAGTTCAAGGCCTATGCGCAGGCCGTCGCCGACAACGCCAAGGCGCTCGCCGAGACGATCAAGGCCGGCGGCTACGACATCGTCGCGGGTGGCACCGACAACCATCTGCTGCTCGTCGATCTGAGGCCCAAGGATCTGACCGGCAAGGCCGGCGAGATCGGCCTCGGGCGGGCGCATATCACCTGCAACAAGAACGGCGTGCCGTTCGACCCCCGCTCGCCGTTCGTCACCTCCGGCATCCGGCTCGGGACGCCGGCGGGAACCACGCGCGGCTTCGGGGTTGGCGAGTTCGAGGAGATCGGGCGTATGATCGTCGAGGTGCTCGACGGCCTTGCACGCAACGGCGATGCGGGGGACGCTCAGATCGAGAACCGGATCAAGGATCAGGCCATCGCGCTCTGCGGCCGGTTCCCGATCTACGGCTGACGTCCAGACCAACCTCTGCCATAGCCGGGGCAGCCCCGCGGAGACGATGCAATGCGCTGCCCCTACTGTTCGGGCGAGAACACCCAGGTCAAGGACAGTCGCCCGACCGAGGAGAACGCCGCCATCCGTCGGCGGCGGATCTGTCCGGATTGCGGCGGGCGCTTCACGACGTTCGAGCGCGTGCAACTGCGCGAGCTCACGATCATCAAGCGTTCGGGGCGGCGTGTGCCGTTCGACCGGGACAAGCTCGCCCGATCGATCGAGGTGGCGTTGCGCAAGCGGCCTGTCGATCCGGATCGCGTGGAGCGGATGATCTCGGGGATCGCGCGGCAACTGGAAAGCATGGGTGAGAGCGAGCTGCCGTCGTCCGTGATCGGCGGCTTCGTCATGGAGGCGTTGCGCGGTCTCGACGCGGTCGCCTACGTGCGATTTGCATCCGTCTATCGGGATTTCCGCGAAGCTGCCGATTTCCAGGAGGTGCTGGGCGAGATCGCGGCGGCGACCCCGGTCGACGCAGTGGCGGGCGGCGAGCCCGGTGCCGGCAGGCCCCTCGATCGCAAGCATTGACCGCATGACCGACCGCCGGAAACGTTTCGATACCGAGATGATGGGCGTCGCGATCCGCATGGCGCGGCGCGGCCTCGGCTCGACCGCGCCCAATCCTTCGGTCGGCGCCGTCATCGCCGACGAGACGACTGGCGAGGTGATTGCTCGGGGATGGACACAGCCGGGCGGGCGTCCGCACGCCGAGAAGGAGGCGCTGGCGCGCGCTGGCGAGCGGGCGCGGGGCATGACGATGTACGTCACGCTCGAGCCGTGTGCGCATACGGGCCGGGTTCCGACGTGCGCCGACAGCATGGTGACGGCCGGCCTCGCGCGGGTCGTCTGCGCCATTCCCGATCCCAATCCGATCGTTTCGGGGCGTGGCTTCGCGCAGCTTCGCGCGGCCGGCATCGAGGTCGATGTGGGCTATCTCGCGAACGAGGCGCGCTGGGTCACACTCGGCCACATCCTGCGCCAGACCGAGGAGCGGCCGTTCGTGCAGCTCAAGATGGCGCTCGACGACGGGGGACGGGTCGCGGCCGGAGACGGCGCGCCGGTCTGGGTGACGGGGCCGGAAGCGCGCGCCTACGCCCACCTGCTGCGGGCCCGCGCCGATGCCATCCTGGTCGGGGCCGGTACCGTCCTCGCCGACGATCCGGAACTCACGTGCCGGTTGCCGGGGCTGCTGCACCGTTCGCCGGATCGCATCGTTCTCGACACCCGGCTCAGGACACCGCCGACGGCCAAGGTCTACCGGCAGGGCGGGAGCCGGCCGAGAGTGTGGGTGGCGGCCGCGCTCGACGTCACGGAAACCTCGGGCGTCCACGGCGAAGCGATGCTGCTCGACGTCGGCACGATGGACGGGGGATCGCTCGACATCGAGGCGCTGCTTGCGACGCTCGCCGGCAACGGCCTCACGCGGCTTCTCGTCGAGGGTGGGCCGACCGCGTGGTTCGCGTTCCTCGCTGCCGGGCTCGCCGACGAGGTGGCCCTCGTCGTGGGCGACGGACTGACGACCGGTCCTTCGATCCCGGTCGTGACCGGGGATCGGGACGCATTCTTCGGGCGCTATGGCCTTCTTCCGGTGGCGCATCGGCAGCGGTCGCTCGGGAAGGACAAGCTTTTCGTCTATCGCCGCGAGTCGCCATGACAGCTTCTGCCCGTGACATGCCGTTCCGCCACTACGTCCGCGTCCGCTACCAGGACTGTGATAGCCAGCACGTGGTGTTCAACGCCCGTTATGGCGACTACATCGACCTTGCCGTGACGCAGTTCCTGATGGCCTCGATGCCCGGCCGTGATCCGTTCGACGGCAGCTTCGAGATCCAGCTCAAGAAGCAAACCATCGAGTGGTTCGGTCCGTTTCATTTCAACGAGGTGATCGAGATCGCGACGTGGGTGTCGCGGTTCGGGCGAACGTCGTTCGACGTGCGGTTCGAGCTGAGGCGGCCGGATGAGGGGCAAGCCGTGGTCGTTGCCGATACGGTCTATGTCCACGTGCACGGCGAAAAGGGCGTCTTTCGGAGCGCGCCGCTCCCTGACGAGGCACGCGCCTTGCTGGAGGCCGGGGCAAAGGGCAAGATCGTGGATCACGCCGGGTATCTGCCGGTGGTGGTGCCCGGGTGAACGACCGCCGCGCGTCGAGCGCCGAACTGCGGCACGAGGAGAAACAAGCTGTGTTCACGGGTCTCATCAGCGATGTGGGAGAGGTCGTGGCCCGGGACGGTGGCCGCTTCACGATCCGCTCCGGGTATGCGGCCGGCAGCATCGCGCTCGGCGCCTCGATCGCGCACGACGGGTGCTGCCTGACGGCCCTTGAGATCCGGGCCGAAGGTGCCGGCAGCATCTACGAACTGGATGTGTCGAACGAGACGCTCGCGAAAACGACTCTCGGGACGTGGCAGCCGGGGCGCCGGGTCAATCTCGAGCGCTCGCTCAGGGCCGGCGACGAACTCGGTGGGCACATCGTCATGGGCCATGTCGACGGCACGGCGATCATTCGCGACATCCGGGCGGACGGTGAATCCCGCCGCTTCACCATCGAGCCGCCCGCTGAGCTGGCCCGTTTCATCGCGGCGAAGGGCTCGATCGCCCTCGACGGTACGTCGCTCACCGTGAACGAGGTGGACGCCACGACGTTCGGGATCAACCTCATCCCGCACACGCTCACCGTCACCACCTGGGGCGGGCAGGCGGTCGGCAACCGGATCAACCTCGAGATCGATCCGCTGGCGCGCTACGTCGCCCGGCTCCTCGAGATGCGCTGAATCGAACAAGGCAGGACAGCCACGATGCAAAAGGTCGAGTACGCGGAAGGGAAGGGGTTCATCTCTCCCATCGAGGATGTCCTCGAGGATTTCCGCAACGGGCGGATGATCATCCTCGTCGATGCCGAGGACCGGGAGAACGAGGGTGATCTCGTCATCGCGGGGCAAATGGCGACGCCCGAGGCGATCAACTTCATGGCCAAGCACGGTCGTGGGCTGATCTGCCTGTCGATCACCGAGCAGCGCGCCGACCAGCTTCGGCTCGAATACATGACGCGGAACAACAAGGCGCGGAACCGTACGGCGTTCACCGTCTCGATCGAGGCGCGTGAAGGGATCGCGACCGGCATTTCGGCGCACGACCGCGCGCTGACCATCGCGACGGCCATCGATACGACCAAGGACCACACCGACATCGTGTCGCCGGGACATGTGTTTCCGCTCGTGGCGCGGGAGGGAGGCGTTCTCGTCCGGGCCGGCCACACGGAAGCCTCGGTCGATCTGGCGCGGCTCGCGGGGCTCTATCCGTCCGGCGTGATCTGCGAGATCATGAACGATGACGGCACCATGGCGCGGATGCCCGATCTCGTCCCGTTCGCACAGCGGCACGGGCTCAAGGTCGGCACCATCGAGGATCTCATTGCCTATCGCCTCAAGTACGACCGGATCGTCGACCGCAAGGCGACGACGTCCGTCGACAGCGCCTACGGCGGCAAGTTCGAACTCTACAGCTATGTGACGACCGTCGATCCGGTCGAGCATCTGGCCCTCGTAAAGGGTGATCTGACGCAGCCCGGACCGGTACTGGTTCGCGTGCACGCCGTCAGCGTCGCCGCGGATCTCCTCGGGATCGGGACCGGAATCCGGGGCTCGGTGCAGAAGAGCATGGAGCTCATCGCCAAAGAGGGGCGCGGCGTCATCGTTCTCATTCGCGATCTCAGGCCGCATTCGGTCTCGGAGTGGATCGCCACCCGCTCGCCCGATCCGCGCGCCGGGCGGACCGAAGAGCGGCGGCTCGTGGAGATCGGCATCGGGTCGCAGATCCTGCGCGATCTCGGAGTGGGAGAGATGGTGCTTTTGACCAACCAGCCGCAGTCGCGCTACGTGGGGCTCGAAGCGTACGGGCTCAAGATCGTTGGAACGCGGAGGGTCGACTAGGTCATGGCAGGCAAGGGAACGGGCGGTGGCGGCCCCGAGGGCAAGGTGCCGGGCGCGCACATCCTCATCATCGAGGCGCGCTACTACGAGGATATCGCGGAGGAGTTGCTCGCCGGCGCCGTGGCGGAGATCGAGGCCGCTGAGGCGACCTACGAGCGCATCGCCGTGCCGGGCGCGCTGGAAATTCCACAGGTTCTGGCCATGACCGGCGAGGGAATGTTCGCGTTCGACGGCGTGCTGGCGCTCGGTTGCGTGATCCGGGGCGAGACATCGCACTACGACATCGTCGTCAACAACGCCAACCACTGGCTCTACGAGGCGACGGCGGAAGCAGGGCTGCCGGTCGGCAACGCGATCCTCACGGTCGACACCAAGGATCAGGCGATGGCGCGGGCGCGGGGCGGTCGCGAGGGCAAGGGCGGCGATGCAGCAAAGGCCTGTCTCCGGCTGATAGAGATCCGGCGCGCCTTCGAGGAACGCCAGACATGACACCCGAAGAAGCGTCCCGGCTGCCGCTTGCGCCCCGTACCGCGGCGCGCGTCACGGCGGTGCAGGCGCTCTACCAGATGGACGTCGCCGCCATTGACATCAACGACGTGATCGGGGAGTTCGAGGCGTTCCGATTCGGCGCCAAGGCCGAGGATGCGCTGCTCGCCGACGCCGATCGGGAATTTTTCCGCAGCCTCGTGCGCGGCGTCGTCCGGCGGCAGCGCGAGATCGATCCGATGATCGATCAGCAGTTGGCGGAAGGCTGGCGGCTGACCCGGATCGACGCCATCCTGCGGGCGATCCTCAGGGCTGCCGTGCTGGAGCTGCTCGAGCGAACGGACGTGCCCGCCCGGGTAGTCATCACGGAGTACGTCAACACCGCACACGCGTTTCTCGGGGACGACGAGCCGCGGGTGGTGAACGGTGTGCTCGACAAACTTGCGCGGCGGGTGAGGCCGGCGGAATTCACCTGATCGGGCGGCTGGCGACAGGTGACGTCGGCATTCCCTTCGATGTGCAGGGGCAATGCCGGTGCATCGCGACTGTCGCCGTGATATCCAGAGGGCGGGCGTGATTGCCCGGCGTGCGAGTCGCGATAGAGCCGGCGGGTGGGGCCGGTTCGGAGCACTTGGGGTTTGAGCATGCGAGGACGTCTCACGGCCGCCGGCGGAGCGCTCCTGGTGATCGTCTCCGTGACGGGGCCGTCGCTGGCTGACGCCGGTCTGGCCCGGGCCAAGGAAGCAGCACTCGCGCTCCAGCAAGGCCGGGCCGACGAGGCCGTGCAGCTGTTCACTGATGCGCTCGCTGCGCCCTCCCTTTCCAACGACCGTCGCGCCGCGCTGCTCAACGATCGCGGCGTCGCCCATGCGCGGAGCGGGCGCAGCAAGCTCGCCATCGAGGATTTCAACGCCTCGGTCCGGCTCGCTCCGGAGGGGGCATCGACCTACAACAATCGCGGGACGGTGCTGATCGGGCTCGGCATGAGCGGCGAGGCGGAGAAGGACTTCAACCGCGCGATCGCGCTCGCTCCGGGTTATGCCGCCGCCTACGTCAACCGTGCGCATGCGCGTCTCCTCGCCGGCGAGGCGGAAGAGGCGATGAGGGATTTCTCGCACGCGGCGCGCCTCTCGCCGCGCACGGCTGCGGCCTACGCGGGACGGGGACGGCTTCATCTCAGGGCCAACAGGCCGCATGCCGCAGTTCGCGACTTCAACCGGGCGGTGAAGAGCGACGAGAGGTTCGGTGCCGCCTACAGGCTGAGAGCGGAGGCCCATACCGTGCTCGGCAAGTTCGACGAGGCCATCGCGGATCTGAGCCGGGCCGTCGCCTTCGATCCCGGCAACGCGGCGCTCTATCTGGCGCGGGGCTATGGGTATCTGGCAGCGCGCAACGTGCCGTCTGCGATCAAGGATTTCCAGCGCGCGAGTGAGCTTGCGCCACGCGATGCGGCGAATTTCGAGGGGCTGGCATTGGCCCAGTCGCGGGCCGGCGGCCACGACGATGCCCTCGACAGCCTGGCGCGGGCGCTCGAGGCAGACCCGCGTTCGGCTCGGTCCTATGCCTATCGGGCCGTCGTCTACAAACTCCTCGGGCAGGTGGATCTCGCAGAGAAGGATCTGGACCGCGCGATGCGGCTCGACGCGACCCGGCCGGAGGTGAAATGGGCGCGCGGGGAGGTGCTCGAGGCCCTTGGCCAGCGTGACGAGGCGGTCGCTGAACTGCGGCTGGCACTCGAGGGACGGCCCACGCTGCGGGAGGCTGCTTTCGCGCTCGAGCGGCTGGGTGCGATCGAGGAGCGGGATGTCGAGGTGCCGGGGCAGGCACTGCATGGCTGGCGGGTCTTCACGAGGAAGGGCCGGTCCTACGCCGCCAACGACGACCTCAAGGGGTTGCAGGTTCCGCTCGAGACCATGAGCGAGGGGAGCGCGCCGCAACTGGTCGACTATGAGGTCAAGGGAGGCGAGCACGCCGGCCTTGCGATCCTGCGGTTTTCGGCCGGGACCGTCGATGGGGAGAGCGGGCGGGAGGAGGTCCAGCACGGCGCCGTGCTCGATCTGCAACTCAAGACCGTGCTCGCTGTGGAGACGCTGCAGCAAGGGGCGCAGTCCGCGAACTGGGAATGGGGCGAGGATGCACTTGTCGTGACCGGCCTCGACGGTTTCAAGCAGGATTATCCGTTCAAAGGCCGTGCCCAGCGTGAGACCGTGGCGGCCGTCCCGGCGGTGCCGCGCCCAGCCGCCCGACCCCGGTCTCGGCCGTCCGATCAGGCCTGGGTGCCGTGGGGCGGTGAACCGTTCTGGGGTGGAGGCGGCAACGCTCAGCAGAAGGGGCGCCGGCCGCAGCAGCAGCCGAAGACGCTCTTCCAGATGCTGTTCGGAAACTGACCGCAACAATCGGCCAACGCGTCCGGCGACGTGCCCCGCATCTCGGGCACGCGACGCCGTCTTCAGAGCATATTGTGCGTGCCGTCGCAGAACGGCTTGTCGTCGGTCGATTTACACCCGCACAGGTTGACCGTGCCACCGGTCTCGGCGACGAAGCGATGCGGCGTGAAGGTGGTTCCCTTGTGGGCGCCGTCACAGAACGGCTGCTTCTCCGACCTGCCGCACGTGCACCAGAAATAGGCGCGTCCGGCCTGAAGCTCGACCTGGAAGGGGCTCTTCTGGGCACATACGGGTTCGTCGGACATGCAATCCTCCTGTGGTAGACGGGGGCAAACGCAATTCGGGGTGGCCTAGAGGATCGCTCGCCGGGTGGCAAGGCGGCTTGCGACGGGCTCAGGCCTCGGTGTTGATCTTGAGGCGCTCACTGACGACGGCACCTCCGTCCTCGGACCACGCCAATTCGAGTTCGCCCGGACCGGGCACCTTGAAGTGGAACACGAGATAGGGGTTGGCGGATGTGCCGGGATGAAACTCGGCCGAGAAGACCGGCGCACCGTCAAACGTGGCGCGGAACGCGTTGATGATCTTGCGCGGGATGGGCTTGCCGTCCTTGTCGCGCCGCTGGCCCGTTTCCATCGTGTGGCTGATCAAGGTTTTCACCTCGATGATCTCGCCGATCCGAATCGTCTCGGGGAGCTTGATGCGCGGTCTGAGGCTCATGGTCTGAAGGCTTTCGGCCCGATCCTGTCACGTCGCGGACGCACGGTGGTGGTCACCCGCCTATCCACCGCAGCCGCCGATGGTCACTTTCACCGTGCGCTTCGCCGCGATGAAGCGGCCAGAGCTGTGCTCGGCGATCACCGCGACCTCCTGCGTCTTGGCGAGGCGCATCCGGCTCGAGACCGCGGCCTTCCCCGACAGGAGCGTGAACCCGAACGAGGCCACGTAGGGGAGCGGGTTCGCGGTCGATAGCACGTGGATCGTCTTGATGTGGTCGGTCGCCGTCATCGGGCTATCGATGCTGATGGCGTAGGGCACCGTGTTGCCGTTCTCGGCGATCTCGGGGATCTCGATGTTGATCTTGCCGGGAGAGGGTTTGGCGTCGCCGAGGATCTTGTCGAGCGCCTGTTCGTAGGGCGATGCCTCGGGGGGCGTCGCGGCCGGCGCGGCAGGGGGTGGGGTCTGAGCGGCCACTTCGGAGATGAGCGCCAGCAGGCTCGCGGCCGACGCGGCACCCAGCAGGACCTCTCGACGGTTCGTCACCCAGATGCGCGCCATCGTGCGCCGACCTCCTCCACCAATCATCAGACACTATCCTCCCCAGCCGGAGCGCCATCTGTCAAATGACGGTTTCGCAAGGTCCGGCGATGGACGCAGGCGTTTGCAACAGGCGTCTGACGGCGGCTGGACGGCGTTTGTTTATCCCCGGGAAAGAGGGCTGATGTATAAGCGGTCGTCGGATTCCCGTCTTGGGGCTCGCCGCTCGGCTGTCCGGCATGGCGGTCGAGACTCGGGCCGCGACGGCTGCATGACGAGGGTGACCGATGGCGATGGTGCTTGCGATAGCCGTTGGACTGGCGGCCGTGTTCGCGCTGGCGATGAAGCGGGCGCCGATCTGGGCCTGGGCCGCTCTAGCAGGCTTGTTGGCGCTCGCCGTGCAATGGGGCATTCCGGGTGGCTCCTTCGCGCCGTCCTGGCCCGGCGTGTTCGGCTGGCTCGGCCTCGTCCCTGCCGTGGTGCTCGGCCTCCTGGCCGTCGGCCCCCTGCGGCGTGCGGCGTTGATCGCGCCGCTGCATGCAACGGTGAAGGCCATTCTGCCGCGCGTCTCCGATACGGAAACACAGGCGCTCGAAGCGGGCACCGTCGGCTTCGATGCCGAGATCTTCTCCGGCCGACCCGACTGGGGGCGCATCCGGGGCTTGCCGGGGATCGTGCTGACGACCGAGGAGCGCGCCTTCCTCGATGGTCCGACGGACGAGCTGTGCCGGATGATCGACGACTGGCAGATCCGGCACGGCGAGCGGGAAATCCCCGACGCGCTCTGGGATTTCGTCAAGGCGCACGGTTTCCTCGGCATGCTGATCTCGAAAGAGCACGGCGGGCTCGGCTTCTCGCCGCAGGCGCAGTCGCTCATCCTCGGCAAGATCGCGTCCCGCTCGCCCGATGTGGTGACCATCGTCATGGTTCCCAATTCGCTCGGGCCCGGCGAACTGATCGAGAAGTACGGTACCGACGCGCAGAAGCATCATTATCTGCCCCGGCTCGCCAAGGGGCTCGAAGTGCCGTGTTTTTCGCTGACCGGGCCGACGTCCGGTTCGGACGCGGCGACGATGCGCGACATCGGCGTCGTCGAGCGCGGGTTTCTTGGCGGACAGGAGACGCTCGGCATCCGGCTCTCATGGGACAAGCGCTACATCACGCTCGGGCCGAAGGCGACGCTGGTCGGGCTCGCGTTCCGGCTCTTCGATCCGTCGAACCTGCTCGGCAAGGGCGCGGATGTCGGCATCACCGTCGCGCTCATTCCGGCAGACCATCCGGGCGTCAACATCGGGCGGCGACATCTGCCGTCGGGGGCGGCGTTCCCCAACGGTCCCAACTGGGGCAAGGACGTTTTCATTCCGATGGACTGGGTCATCGGCGGTTCGACCATGGCCGGACAGGGCTGGCGGATGCTGATGGAGTGCCTCGCGGCGGGCCGCGCCATCTCGCTTCCGTCGTCCGGGGCCGCGGGCGCCAAGTCCATGCTGCGGGTCTCGACGGCCTACGGTCGCGTGCGCCGCCAGTTCGGGCTCTCGATCGCGCGCATGGAGGGGCTCGAGGAGCCGCTCGCGCGGCTGGTCGAGGCCGCCTACGTCAACGAGGCGGGGCGAGCGGTGACGGCCTCGATGGTGTCGGCCGGTGAGCGGCCAGCCGTCATCTCGGCGATCATGAAGTACCAGTCGACGGAACGGCTCCGGCAGGCCGTCAACGATGCGATGGACCTGCATGGCGGGCGCGGCATCTGCGATGGCCCGGCGAACTATCTGCAATCGGCCTACCAGATGGTGCCGGTCGGGATCACGGTCGAGGGCGCCAATATCCTCACGCGGTCGCTGATCACGTTCGCCCAGGGCGCCCTTCGCGCGCATCCCTACCTCTACCGCGAGATCAAGGCGTGCGAGGATACGGATCGCCGGCGCGGTGTCGCTGCATTCGACGACGCCTTCTCGGGGCATGCCTCGTTCACGCTTGCCAACGTGTTCGCGTCCCTGTTCCACAACGTCACGGGTGGCACGTTCGGGGTCGTGCCCGAGAAGTGCGCGGGGCACGAGCACTGGTACCGGCAGCTCTGGCGGCAATCGCACAACTTCGCGCTCGTCGCCGACGCCATGGTTGCTACCCTTGGCGGTGGTCTGAAGACCCGCCAGAAGCTCGCCGGACGCATGGCTGACGCGCTCTCGGAGATCTATCTCGCGACCTGCGTCCTCAAGCGTTTCGAGGACGACGGCAGCCCGCACGCGGACCGGCCGATCGTCGAGATGTGCCTCAGGAACAGCCTTTTCCGTTGCCAGGCGGCGCTTGCCGGGGCGATCGACAATTTTCCGAACCGCTTCATCGCGTTCAAGCTCAAGGCGTTGGTGTTCCCGTTCGGGCAGGTCTACCGGCCGGCGAGCGACAGCCTCACGTCGGCGGTCGTGCGGCTCGTCACGGTGCCGGGCGAGGTCAGGGACCGGCTGACGCGGGACATCTTCGTGTCGCGCGACCCGAACGATCCGACGGGCGTGCTCGAAGTCGCATTCGAGACTGCGGTCGCGGCGGAGGAGGCGGAGCGCAAGCTCGAGCGCGCCGTGCGGCAGGGCGTCGTCCGGCGCTATCACGGTGACGACTGGATCGGGGACGCGGAGGCGAAAGGTGTGCTCTCGGCCGACGAGGCCGCGCTTCTGCGCAAGCTCGAGGCCCTCACGCAGCGCGTCATCGCCGTCGATCACTTCGACCCGGCAGAGGTGAAGCCGAACTACATGGCGGCGGGACACAACGCGCTACGCGCCCAGCGGTCAACCGAGACATGACGTCCGCCGGGGACACGGCGATGCTGTTCCCGATCGATCTCCGCTTCGAGCGGCTGGGCTGGCACGTCAAGCTCGCGATCACGGACGCATCCGGGCGCGTGATCGGCTACGCGCCTCTGCTCGGGGGGCCGAAACAACGCTTCACGGTCTACTCGGATCGGTCGCTCTCGGGGCCGCTCTATGTGATCGGGGCCGACAACCCCTACAATCAGTGGTTCGAGACAGCGCAAGGGGCCAGACTCGGCCATTTCGGCAGCGTGACGACGGCGGCCGGGCGGTTCGTGCATGTCGGGTCCGAGCCGCGGTTCAGCTTCGAGGATGATAGCCCCGGCCTGTCGTGGATCGATGTGCTCATGCCCGGGATCCCCGTTCTCAACGCCCTTTTCGGGGCACTGGTCCAGCCACGGCTCGTCGCCCGTCGTGCCGGTACGGGCGAAGCGGTACTCTCCATCGTCAAGACCCGCCTCGCGTTCGACCTCCACTTTCGAATTCACGAAGTGGGTGAGCTGACGGCACTGGAGCGGGAGTGCCTGCTGCTCGCCGCCATCGTGCGCTGCAGCTTCGACCTGCCCCGTCGCTGGTAAGGGCGTCCTTGGCGGCGCGGGGAGTGGAATGCTACGGAAGGGCTCAGGTCGGCAGCCCGATCAGGCGCGCTCAGGACGCAATGTGAGGTTCCCGTCGGCCATGCAGTTCCCATTGCGCATCAGCTTCCGGTTGCTGACCTTCATTCCGCAGCTCGACGTAAGAGATGCGGCGGGCGCCAGTATCGGTCACGTCCGCCAGAAGCTACTGGCGCTCAAGGAGGACGTGACGGTCTACTCGGACGATACCCTCGCGCGGCCGATCTACACGATCCGGGCCGACAGGATCATCGACTTCACCGCCAACTATGCGTTCGCAGACGCCCAGGGGCGTCCTCTCGGTCGGGTCCGGCGGCAGGGCATGCGGTCGCTCTGGCGGGCGCACTATCTGATCGGGTTCGGTGAGGCGCCGGTGTTCGAGGTTCACGAGGAGAGCGCCTGGGTGCGACTTGCCGACAGTATCGTCGGGCAGATCCCGCTCCTCGGAGCGCTGTCGGGTTATTTTTTCAATCCGAAGTATCTGGTCTCGCGCAGTGACGGCAGCGCGGTCCTGCGCATGACGAAGCGACCGGCACTTTTCGAGACCGATTTCGAGATCGAGCAGCTTGGCCCTATCCTGCCGGAGGAACAGGTCGTGGCGCTGCTCGGGCTGATGATGATCATTCTCCTCGAGAGGTCGCGAGGCTAACCAGAAATCGGCGCGGAAAGGGTGACGCGAGATGGCCGCAGACGTGACGTCGCTTCGCGATTGGCGGTTCTCGATCGACGACCAAGGCATCGCCTGGGCTGTCTTCGACCGGGAGGGCGAGAGCCAGAACGCGCTCGGTCGGCGGCCGCTCGAAGAACTGCTGGTCATCGTCGAGCACGTGGAGGCGGCGGCAAGCGACAAGGCCGTGCGCGGGCTCGTGTTCCTGTCGGGGAAGCCCGGTGGTTTCATCGTCGGGGCGGACGTTCGCGAGTTCGAGCAGTTCTCGAGCGAGGCTGAGGTGATCGCCGCCATCCGGCCGGTGCTCGCGATGCTCGATCGCATCGAGGCGCTGCCGGTGCCGGTCGTCGCGGCGATCCACGGGTTCTGCCTCGGTGGCGGCCTCGAACTGGCACTTGCCTGCCACTGGCGGATAGCGACCCGGGACGATGCGACGCGGCTCGGCTTTCCGGAGGTCAGGCTCGGCATCTTCCCGGGGTTCGGCGGCACTTGGCGGTCGATTCGGCAGGCGGGCCCGGTCGCCGCCATGCAGGCGATGCTCAGCGGCTCCATGCTGCGGGCGACGGCCGCGCGGGCGGCAGGCCTCGTCGACGAACTCGTTCCGTCGCAGCACAATCTCGCGTGGGCCGCGCGAAAGGCGATCGCGCGTGGCCGCCGGTCGAAGCCGGCGCCTTTACTCAAATCCATGCTCAGGCAGTTTCCGATCCGGCCCATTCTCGTGTCGCGGATGCGGGCGGAGACGGCCAAGAAGGCGCGGTCGGATCATTATCCGGCGCCTTATCGCCTGATCGATCTCTTCGAGCGGACGGGCGGCAACCTCACGACGATGAAGGTCGAGGAGACGCCTGCTTTCGCACCACTGATGGTGTCGGAGACGTCGCGCAATCTGCGGCGCGTGTTCCGACTCTCGGAGGCGCTGAAGGCTCAGGCGCCCAAGGATCTCGGGTTCACGGTGCGGCGCGTGCACGTCATCGGCGCGGGCGTCATGGGGGCCGACATCGCGGGATGGTGCGCGGCACAGGGCTACGAGGTGTCGCTGCAGGATCTCTCGGGCGAGGCGATCGACAAAGGCATCGCGGCGCAGGAGAAGCTCTTCTCGCGCCGGTTCCGGACCCGGGCCCTCAAGGCCGCCGCCAAGGCGCGCCTGATCGCAGACCCCCGCGGCGAGATGACCAGTCGCGCCGACGTCGTGATCGAGGCGGTGGTGGAGCGGCTGGACGTCAAGCAGGCACTCTTCCGGGATCTGGAGGCGAAGCTCGCGCCGCACGCGATCCTCGCGACCAACACGTCCTCGATCATGATCGAGGAGATCGCCCCGGCGCTCGCCGATCCGGGCCGCCTCATCGGCATCCACTTCTTCAATCCGGTGGCGCAGATGCCGCTCGTCGAGGTCATCCGGGGGGCGGGAAGCCGTGAGGCCGAAGTGCGCAAGGGGTGCGCCTTCGTCACGGCGATCGACAAGTTTCCGCTGATCGTGAAGAGCGCACCGGGCTTTCTCGTCAACCGCGTGCTCGCGCCCTACATGATGCGCGCCATGGAGCGGGTCGAGGCGGGGGAGGCTCCCGAGAAGCTCGACGAGGCGGCGCGCGCGTTCGGCATGCCGATGGGTCCGATCGAACTCGCGGACACAGTGGGCCTCGACATCTGTCTCAACGTCGGGCGCATCCTCGGCTACGACGCGGAGGGCTCGCGGCTCGCGAAACTCGTGGCGTCGAGGAAGTTCGGCAAGAAGTCGGGCGAGGGCTTCTACACGTGGAAGGATGGAAAGCCCGTGAAGGCCGTGAGGCCTTATGGGTCGTCAGAACTGGCCACGCTCGGCAAGGCACTGGTCGAGCCACTGATCGCGGAAGCCGAGCGCGCGCTGGCGGACGGCATCGTCGAGACAGCGGATCTTGCCGACGCGGGGATCATCTTCGGGACCGGGTTCGCGCCGTTCCGCGGAGGGCCGTTGCACTACCGTGCCGCTCAAGGTGGCGCGGCGCCGCGCAAGGCTTCGGAATGATCGCGTACCGAATTCACCCGAACGGGGAGTGACGCCCATGCCGACCGCGATCCGCCGTGCTGCCATCCTCGGGGGCGTTCGCATTCCCTTCTGCCGCTCGAACACGCTCTACGCCGACCTCTCGAACCTCGAGATGATGACGACGGTGCTCGAAGGGCTCGTCGATCGGTTCGGCCTCGCGGGCGTGCACGTCGACGAGGTGACGGGGGGGGCCGTCGTCACGCATTCGAAGGACTGGAACCTCGCGCGGGAGGCGGTGATCGGATCACGCCTCGCGACGTCGACACCGGGCATCACCATGATGCAGGCGTGCGGCACGAGCCTGCAGGCCGCCCTCGGGATCGCGGCCAAGATCGGCACGGGAGAGATCGAGAGCGGGATCGCGATCGGCTCGGACACGACGTCGGACGCGCCGATCGTGGTCGGCAAGCGGCTCTCCGGACGGCTCATCGCCGCGCAGCAGGCGAAGACCACGGGCCAGCGGCTCGCCGCCTTCAAGGGCTTCTCGCCGGGGGAACTCGTACCCCAGCCGCCGTCCGTGGCCGAGCCACGCACGGGACTTTCGATGGGTCAGCACTGCGAACTCATGGCGCAGCACTGGCGGGTGTCGCGGGAGGCGCAGGACGAACTCGCGCTCGCGAGCCACGCCAAGGCTGCCGAGGCTTACCGCTCGGGCTTCATGGATGATCTGATCGTGCCGTGCGCCGGGGTCTGGCGCGACAACAACCTCCGACCAGACATGAGCCTCGACAGGATCGCGTCGCTGAAGCCGGCTTTTGAACGTAGTGAGAAGGGCACACTGACGGCGGCCAACTCGACGCCGCTCACGGATGGCGCGGCCGGCGTGCTCATCGCCTCGGAGGAGTGGGCCCGGGCACGCGGGCTGGTGCCGCAGGCTTATCTCTTGCACGGGCAGACGTCGGCCAACGACTTCGTCGCGGGCGAGGGGCTTCTCATGGCCCCCACGCTCGCCGTCTCGCGCCTGATCGATCGTGCCGGGCTAACGCTGCAGGATTTCGACTATTACGAGATTCATGAAGCGTTTGCGGCGCAGGTTCTGGCGACGCTCGCGGCGTGGGAGGATGCCGACTACTGCCGGACGCGGCTCGGCAAAGCCGCTCCGCTCGGCGCCATCGACCGGAGCCGGCTCAACGTCATGGGGTCGTCACTGGCCTACGGACATCCCTTCGCCGCCACGGGCGCGCGCATCGTCGGGCTCCTGTCGAAGCTTCTCGCAACGGGCGGCCGTCGTGGCCTCATCTCCGTCTGCACCGCGGGCGGCATGGGCGTCGCGGCGATCCTCGAAAGCGCGAGGGCCTGAGGCGCGGCGCGCTTCAGTTTCGCGATCGGGCCGGGGGCAAGCGGGCGACGATGGCGGCGCGGAGGCGGCGCAGTTCGGTCAGCGTGCTCTGGAGATCATTGCGCTTGGTCGTCAGAACGGCGATGTGCTGGTCCGTTCTCTCGCGCAGCGCTTCAAGTTCGGCAGGGCCGGCGCGGGCATGATCGTGGATCGCGAGATGGTCGCCGATGCTGTCGAGGCTGAGGCCGAGGTTCTTTGCCCGCAGGATCAACGCGAGGCGCTTTCGGTCGTCGGGCGAGTAGACGCGTGTCGTGCCCCGGCGGTCGGGGGTCAGAAGGCCGCGGACCTCGTAGAAGCGGAGCGCGCGGGTCGTGATTGCGAATTCGTTCGCCAGTTCACCGATGGAGTACTGGGTCTTGGGCGGTGGGCGCGCCTTGTAGGGCGCTTCTTCGGAGGTTTGTCGGCGGGGCGTGGTCCGTTTCACGCTGGTCGTGCGCTTGTGAGGGTCCGTCATCTGGCTTGCCGCTTCTGCGCCTCCTCAGCTTTCAGTTCCTTCTTCGAGAGCTTGCCGATCAGCGTTTTCGGCAGGCTCGCGCGGAACTCGATTTCGGACGGCATCTCGATGCGACTGAGTTTCGGCTCCAGATGCACTAGGATCGCGTCGGCATCGGCCGATGCCCCCTGCTTGAGCTTGATGAAGGCCTTCGGCGCCTCTCCCCGATAGGTGTCGGGAATGCCGATGACGGTCACCTCCTCCACGGCTGGGTGGGACGAAATCGCTTCCTCGACGTTGCGCGGGTAGACGTTGTAGCCGGAGCAAATGATCAGGTCCTTGATCCGGTCGACGATGTAGAAGTAACCGTCGTCATCCATGCGCGCGACGTCACCGGTGCGCAGATAGCCGTCGGGCGTCTTCTGCTGGGCGGTCTCGGCGGGACGCTGCCAGTAGCCCTTCATCACCTGGGGCCCCTTGATGCAGATTTCGCCCTTCTCGCCGTGCGCCACTTCCTGGAGCGGATTGTCGGGATCGCGGAGTGACACGATGGTGCCCGGAATGGGCTGGCCGATCGACATGTCCTTCGGCGGGCCGCCGACGGGATTGATGGTCACGGCCGGGGACGTTTCCGACAGCCCGTAGGCCTCGACGACCTTGCAGCCGGTCAGCGCTTCGAACTGGCGGCGCGTCTCGAGCAGCAGGGGCGCGCCGCCGGAGAGACAGAACTTCAGCGAGGAGAGGTCGTAGGACTTGAGCTTCGGGTGGTTCAGCATGGCGACGAACATGGTCGGCACACCCGGCATCAGGGTCGGACGTGTCCTGGTGATCAGGCTCATGGCGTCGTCGAGGACGAAGCGTGGCATGACGACGATCTCGGCGCCGAGCGCGATCGCGAAGTTCATCACCCCAGTCATGGCGAAGACGTGGAAGAACGGCAACGCGCCGAGGATGCGTTCGCGCCCGGGCTCGAGGCCGGGGACCCACGCAAGGGCCTGATGCACGTTGATGTAGACGTTGGCGTGGGTCAGCATGGCGCCTTTCGAGACGCCCGTCGTGCCGCCCGTATACTGCAGCACGGCGATGTCGTTCTCTGGCGACACCTCGATGGGCGCAGGCTGGCCTGCGTTGGCGCGCACCGTGGTGTCGAGCACGATCGATCCGGCGACCGGGGACGCCGCCACGCGCGCGATGTCGCGGCGCTTCAGGAGGCGGAACAGGACGGCTTTTGCCGCGGGAAGAAGCGCCGGGAACGATGCCACGATGGCGCGCTGGAGCGTGCGCGCGACAAGCAGCGCCTCGACCTTGTCGAAAAGCACCTTGAGATCGAGCGTCACCATCAGCTCGAGCCCGCTGTCCTCGACCTGCCGGGTCAGTTCCTCGACCGTATAGAGCGGATTGCAATTGACGACGATGCCGCCCGCTTTCAGCACGGCGAAGTAGTAGATGATGAATGTCGGCGAATTGGGGAGCAGCAGCCCGACGCGGGTCCCTTTGACGACGCCGAGCTTCTGGAGTCCTTCGGCGGCGCGATCGACGTCGGCGGCGATCTCGCCGTAGGTGGTCTGGCGGCCCAGGAAATTGGTGGCCGGGCGAGCCCCGTGCAGTTTCGCGGCGTCGTCGATAAGGCGCCACAGGGGATGGCCTTCGAAAGGCTGGTACCAGTCGACCCCCGGCGGATAGCTTCGCAACCAGGGATAGCGGACGGCGAGATCGGGTTGAGCCGCGTTGGCGTTCGCCACTTTCGGCATGGGCTCTGCTCCCTCGGTGGGCGCTTCGTTCGGGCGCCATCGGCGCCGGGCTCGCAGCCCGCGGCTCCTGCGACCATTCAACACAGAAATCGTGGTATCCGCCAGTGCTCCCGACAGTCAGCGCTGCTGTATTCGCAAAGTCGAGGGCTTCATTCACCATGGCAGAGGCAATCGATGCGAATGAATGCCGTTTACGTTTATCTATCTCCTAAGCTTGCCCTGGACGCCGGCATGCTCTAGCAAATGGCGCTAGACAGGCTCCAGTGCGCATGCAACCCACGGGGCGGGAGAGTAGAATGGACGACACAGCAACCAAGATCGTCGAGATCCTGAAGAAGCACATGAAAGAGCCGCGAGACGATATCGGTCTCGAGACCGCGCTCGCCGACCTCAAGATCGAGTCGATCGATCTCGCGATGATCGTGTTCGAACTCGAAGACACGTTCGGGATCGAGATCCCCTACAACGCGAACGATACCGATGAGGCAGCCGCCTTCAAGAGCGTCGGCTCGGTGGTCGAGCGCGTGAAGCAAGTCATCGCCAGCACGTCCGCCGCGTCGGCGAAGGCGTAAGCGGCCGGCGTGGCAGAGCCGCCGCGCACAATGCCATCAGGACCAGCGTTGCGATGCGGGGGCACGGCGTGCCGCGTCCCGCGCCGCGACATGATCGAAGGATCGCCACTTGAAAAGCGGAACGAAGGATCGGCGCCGCGTCGTCGTGACCGGCATGGGCGCGGTTACCCCCATCGGAATCAATGCGGAGACGATGTGGGCGTCGATGCGGGCCGGGGCTTGCGGCGTAAAGCCGATCGAGAACTTCCCGCTCGAAGATCTCTACATCAAGATCGCCGGCGAGATCCGCGACTTCGATCCGGCCAAGCACGTCTCGAGCCGCAAGATCCAGTACGGCGATCGCTATTCCTGGTTCGCGGGACGGGCGGCCGAAGAAGCCTGGACGCAGTCGGGGCTCGCCAATCCCTATCCTGAGCCCTACCGAGCCGCGTCGATCATCGGATCGGGCGCCGGCGGCTTCTCGACGATCGAGAATGCCTACAAGGACCTGTTCGTCCATCACAAGAAGGCGACCAATCCGCTGACGCTGCTCAGGATCATCGGGTCCTCGGCCTCGGCGCACGTCGGGATCGAGTATGGCATCAAGGGTCCCACGTTCGCGACCTGCTCTGCCTGCTCGACGGCGACGCACGCCATCGGTATCGGCCTCGATTACATCCGGAATGGCGTCGTCGACGTGGCGGTGACCGGCGCGAGCGAGGCCGTCCTGACGTACGGCTCGATGCGGGTGTGGCAGGCCATGCGCGTCCTGTCGCCGGACGGTTGCTTCCCGTTCTCGAAGCGGCGCAACGGAACGGTACTCGGGGAGGGCGCCGGTATTCTCGTCCTCGAGGATCTCGAGCATGCGAAAGCGCGCGGGGCCAACATCCTCGCGGAAATCGTCGGCTACGGCGTTTCCTCGGACAGCAAGGACATGGTCAATCCGGACGTCGAGGGGCCACGCTCCGCGATGCAGATGGCGCTCGACGACGCCGGGATCACCGCTGGCGAAGTCGCATACCTCAACGCACACGGCACCGCGACGACGTTGAACGATGCGAACGAGACCAACGCCATCAAGATGGTGTTCGGCGAGCACGCGTCGAAGCTCGCGATCTCGTCGACCAAGTCGATGACGGGCCATCTCCTCGGCGCCGGTGGCGCGGTGGAGGCGATCGCCTGCATCAAGGCGATGGCCGACGGCTTTGCGCCGCCGACGATCAATCTGACCGATCCCGATCCCAAGTGCGATCTCGACTACGTGCCGAACGTCGGGCGCGAGATGCCGATCAAGTACGCGATGTCGAACTCGTTCGCATTCGGCGGGCTCAACGCGGTGCTTCTGTTCGGCGCTCCGCCGGCCTGATCGTTCGACGCGTTTGTATGGATTTGACGAGGCGTCGGGCTATGGTCGGGCGCCTCATGCGTTCGAGGCGTCCGGTTTGCCGGGCGGGCGCGTGAGAAAGGCCCGGAACGCGGCGAGCGTCGTGTCGCTGACGTGGTGCTCGATGCCTTCCGCGTCGACCTCGGCGGTCGCCGGATCGACGCCCAGCGCGACGAGGAGGTCGACCACGACGCGATGGCGCTCTCGGGCCTGGTTGGCGAGTTCGGCCCCCCGATCCGTCAGAAAGATGGCGCGGTAGGGCTTCGATGTGACGAGGCCGTCGCGCTGCAGGCGCTGGATCGCGTTGTTGACGGTGGCGCTGGAGACCCCGAGGCGTTCCGCGAGGTCGACGACGCGTGCCTCACCAAGTTCGGCGATCAGGTCGTCGATCAACTCCACGTAGTCCTCGGCGAGTTCAGTCTGATGCGCCTCGCGCACCGCCTTGAACCTATGCGACGCCGGGCGTTCGACGCGTTCGCTGTCCGCCATTGGCTCCTCCCGTGTCGTCCAGGGATCGTTTGACACCGTTCGATGCCCTTGACAAGAAATTTAGCTGATACAAAATCTTCGCGGTGGGACTAATATTGTAATGGGGATCTGGATCAAGGAGGGTCGCCGCATGCGGTGTGCTTCTAGTTATGTACGGCCGTGGCGTCGTCGCGGTCTCATCCGCGCGATGGTCGGGTGCCTTGTTCTCTGCGCCGGGCTCGTCGTCTGGCTCGCGGCGTCGCCGGCCGCGGCGCAGGCGCGATCCGGAAAATTGCGGGTCGTCACCACATTCACGGTGATCCAGGACATGGCGCGAAGCGTCGCCGGCGATGCGGCGACGGTGGAGGCGATCACGAAGGTTGGGGCCGAGATCCACGATTATCAGCCGACACCGCAGGACATCGTGCGAGCGCAGGGTGCAGGGCTCATCCTTTGGAACGGCATGAATCTCGAGCGCTGGTTCGAGAAGTTTCTCGCCGATCTCAAGAATGTGCCGTCCGCGCTGGTGACGGAGGGGATTACGCCGCTGCCGATCCGGGAGGGGCCGTACCAGAACAATCCCAATCCGCACGCCTGGATGTCGCCGTCGAACGCCCTGATCTATGTCGAGAACATCCGGAAGGCGCTTACCCAACACGACCCCGCCAACGCGGAGGTCTATCAGCGCAACGCCGCGCGCTACTCGGAGAAGATCAAGGCGATCGACGGGCCGCTGCGGGAGCGGTTGTCCAAGATCCCCGAGAACTCCCGCTGGCTTGTGACGAGCGAGGGGGCATTCAGCTATCTGGCGCGCGACTACGGGTTGCGGGAACTCTACCTGTGGCCCATCAATGCGGATGAGCAGGGCTCACCGAGCCAGGTGCGGCAGGTGATCGATACCGTCCGGCGCGAGCGTATACCGGTCCTGTTCAGCGAGAGTACCGTTTCCGACCGTCCCGCCCGGCAGGTCGCGAGTGAAACCGGGGCCCGTTATGGCGGCGTTCTCTATGTCGACAGTCTCAGCCAGCCAGGGGGACCGGTGCCGACCTATCTGAAGTTGCTCGAGGTGACGGTCGAGACGATCGCCAAGGGGTTCGGAACCTGATGGATGCCGGGGTCGAGGTGGCGGATGCGCGCGACGTGGGCGGGACGCCGTCGACAGTGGCGTCGCTCGACGTGGACGGCGTGTCGGTCACCTATCCGAACGGCTCACTGGCGCTCGAGCGGGCGACGTTCCGGCTTGCCGGCGGAACGATCGCGGGTCTCGTCGGGCCGAACGGCGCGGGCAAGTCCACGCTGTTCAAGGCCATCATGGGCTTCGTGAGGCCGTCGGAAGGGCGTGTCCTGATCAGCGGCCGTGCGCCGCTGGAGGCGCAGAAAGTCGGTCTCGTCGCCTACGTGCCCCAGGTCGAGGAGGTCGACTGGACCTTTCCGGTTCTGGTCGAGGACGTCGTCACCATGGGACGCTATGGGCACATGGGGTTCCTCCGCATCGCGTCGCGGCGTGACCGTGAGATCGTCGACGCGGCACTCGACCGGGTCGGCATGGCGGCGTTCCGCAAGCGGCAGATCGGTGAACTCTCGGGCGGGCAGCGCAAGCGCGTGTTCCTAGCCCGCGCCATTGCGCAGGAGGGGCAAGTCATTCTCCTCGACGAGCCGTTCACGGGGGTGGACGTGGCAACGGAGGATGCGATCGTCGGGTTGATGGGCGACTTGAAGCGCGAAGGCCACCTGATGCTGGTCTCGACGCACAATCTCGGCAGCGTTCCCGAATTCTGCGACCAGGTCATCCTGATGCGGCGGCGCGTGGTTGCGGCGGGGCCGGCGGCGACGACGTTCACGCAGGCCAATCTCGAGCAGGCGTTTGGCGGCGTGCTCCGGCATTTCCGGATCGGCGGGTCGGAACTCCACGACGACGACGACCGGCGGGGCGTCACCGTACTCACGGACGACGAGCGGCCGGTCGTGTTCTACGGCGCGGAAAAGGGCTCGGACAAGCCGCTCTCGACGGGCGAGCGGGAGGGTGGGTGATGGGCGAGCTCATGGCCCCGTTCGCCTATGGCTACATGGTGAAGGCGATGTGGGTGTCGGCCCTCGTCGGCGCGACCTGTGCGTTTCTTTCGGCGTTCCTTATGCTCAAGGGCTGGTCGCTGATGGGGGACGCGCTGGCGCACTCCGTCGTGCCGGGGGTAGCGCTCGCTTATGCCGCCGGCCTGCCGTTCTCGCTCGGGGCGTTCGTCGCAGGCGGGCTCGCGGCGCTAGGCATGGCCTTCGTCAAGCGCCAGACGCGGCTTCGCGAGGACGCGGTGATCGGTCTCGTCTTCACGGCCTTTTTCGCGGCCGGACTGCTGATCGTCTCGCTCAACCCGACCTCGGTCAACGTGCAGAGCATCGTGCTCGGCAACATTCTGGCGATCTCGGACGGTGACGCGATGCAGGTCGTGGTGATCTCGGCCGTGACGCTCGGGGTGCTGCTTCTCAAGTGGCGCGATCTGATGGTCGTCTTCTTCGACGAGGGCCATGCGCGCTCTGTCGGGCTCGCGGCCGGGCCGCTCAAGATCCTCTTCTTCACGCTGCTCTCGGCGGCCACCGTCGCCGCCCTGCAGACGGTCGGTGCGTGCCTGGTGATCGCCATGGTGGTGACGCCGGGCGCGACGGCGTATCTCCTCACGGATCGCTTTCCTTCGCTGCTGCGGATCGCTGTCGCGCTCGGCGCGGGGACGAGTTTCGTCGGTGCCTATCTCAGCTATTTCATCGATGGGGCCACCGGTGGCGTCATCGTCACGCTGCAGACGCTGATTTTCCTCGCCGCCTTCGTCCTGGCGCCACGGCACGGCCTTCTCGCCCAGCGCCGGCGCCGATCAGCTGCGATGGCCGAGGCGCGGCACTGATGGATCTCGGGCAGCTCATTCTCGATCCCTTGTCGTTTCCGTTCATGCAGCGAGCACTCGCGGTCTCGCTGATGGTCGGGGCCGTCTGTGCGGTGCTTTCCTGCTACCTCGTGCTCAAGGGCTGGTCGCTGATGGGGGATGCCATCTCCCACGCGGTGCTGCCCGGTATCGTGATCGCATTCGTCCTCGGCGTGCCGCTGGCGATCGGGGCGTTCGTGGCGGGACTGACGGCTGCGGTGGCGACGGGCTATCTGAAGGAGAACAGCCGCGTGAAGGAGGACACGGTGATGGGCATCGTGTTCTCGGGGATGTTCGGCTTCGGGCTCGTGCTCTTCACGAAGGTCGAAACGGACCAGCACCTCAACCACATCCTGTTCGGGAACGTGCTTGGTGTTTCGATGCGCGATCTCGTCGAGGTTCTCGTGATCGGCGGGGCCGTGCTGGCGACGGTGATCGTGAAGCGGCGCGATCTTCTCCTCTACTGCTTCGATCCGCAGCACGCGCGGGCCATTGGACTTCCGGTCCGGGTGCTGCACTATGGTCTCCTCGTGCTGCTGGCGCTGACCATCGTCACGGCCCTGAAGGCGGTGGGGATCATTCTCGTGGTGGCGATGCTCGTCGGACCGGGGGCGACGGCGCTGCTCGTCGCGCGGCGGTTCGAGGTGATGCTGCGGGTCGCCGTGGCCGTTGCGGTATTCTCCAGCATTGCGGGGACGTTGATCAGCTTCCACATAGACGGCGCGACGGGGCCGACCATCGTCCTCGTGCAGGCGGCCCTCTTCGTGCTGGCGCTCATCGTCACGGGTGTGCGGAACCGGGTGAAAACGGCGACGCGGGAGGGGTCAGCCCTCGGCATTGCCGATGGCAGCCTGGCGGGTAGTCTGAAAAAGCCGGGGTAGGCGGGCCTCGATCAGGTCCGCGAGGCGATCGAGGTGGTTGCCTTCGATGGGCCGGACCTCGGCCAGTGCCGCGCGGAACCGCTGCGGGGTCAGATCGGCGAGCGGCACGGGACGGAACCAGCCTTCGGAACGCAGCAGATCGCGATAGTCGCGTTCCTCGGGCTTGAAGGCGTGGGTTCGGGGCGAGACGCCGACCGTTGGTAGGCGGGCCGCGATCGCCTCCGAGATCATGGTGCTCGAATCCTCGGTCGCCAGGACGTGATCGACGGACGCAAAGAGGCGCGGCAATGTACCCGGGCCTGCGGAGCGGAAATCGATGAGTTCGCCGATGGGGCCGTCGGAACGTCTCGCGAGGTCGGCGAAGGCATCGGCAACCGCGTCGGGTGTGCGGCGCGATGTCGAGACGATCCAGCGGGTGCCGTCGGCGGCGTGGCTCGCCGCGAGGAACGTCTGCAGCGCCTCCCATTCGTCCGTCTCCCAGCGAAAGAGGCCGGATGGTCCACCGACGAGGAGACCGGCGCGCGGTTCGGCCCTTCGAGGTGCGCGACGGGGAAGCGTGTCGGGATCGAGGCCGCTCGGCTTCAGGGTCACGATGTGGCGCGGCAGGGCCGCATGGCGGGCGTAGGACGAGACGACCAGCGAGAGCTGCTCGGGCGGCACGTGACGCAGCGTGCCGCAGAAGATGCTGTCCGCGGCGCGCCACCGGGCGGCGGCGATGGTGGCTGCGAGCGTGTCGCCGCCCGCCGATATGACGACATCCGCCGGTGGCACGGCGTCGGCAGCGAGGCCATAGCCGACGCGCAACACCCATGAGGGGGGAACGCCCGCGGACAGCGCCAATGCGAGGACACGGCCCGGGGTCAGCTTGCGGCGCTCGATACCGATCCGCGTCACTATCGTCGGCACACGGCGGCCGATCGCTGCGGCGACCCCATCGGCGAGGTGGTAGTGTCCCGGTCGGTCGTCGGAGAGTATGACGATGCTGAGGGGCGGCATACGGTTCCTGGTGGCTGGCGACGGTCGTTGTGCCGGCGCGAGTTCGAGGCTCGTCTGGCGGTAGGGCTGCGGCGCCGACGCCGCAACGGCCGCAGGGTCGCAGGCCCATCGAGAGCGAGGACGGGCATTGGGTCTCAGGCATCGCGGAGACGAGCGAGCGGCATGATCGAGACGGCGTGGAGCCTTCCTGTCGCCGGGCTTCTAATCGGTAGCGCCTATGGTTGGCTCGTGCATTGGTCGGGGTTCTGCACCATGGGCGCCATCAGCGACGTGGTGCTCATCGGTGATTGGCGACGGATGCGGACGTGGGCCATGGCGATTGCCGTCGCCATCCTGGGGACGCAGGTGCTGGTGCTCGCGACCGGGCTCGACGTCCGCGCGACGGGGTATCTCGAGCCGCGCATCGCTGGTTTCGGGCAGTTGGTCGGCGGGGTGTTGTTCGGCTTCGGCATGGTGTTCGCCGGCGGGTGCCTGTCGCGCAATCTGGTGCGCGCCGGTGGCGGGGATCTGCGCGCGCTTCTGGTGGTCGCTGCTGCGGCCATCGTTGCCACGTCGAGTTTCCAGGGTCCGCTGGCACCGTTTCGCGATGTGCTCCGCGAGATCGGCACGTTCCAGGTCACCGGTTCGGGATCGGGGCTCGGCGACGTCTTCGCGTCGCTGACCGGCGTCGAGGCGCGGCACGCGGCCGCGCTCGTCGGGTTCGGGCTCGCGTCGGGCCTCGCCCTCTGGTGCCTTCGATCGCGAGGCGCTCGCGGGGCGGCCGGGCTTCTTGCCGCAGGCGTCGGCCTTGGCGTCCTCGTCGCGATCGGGTGGGCTGTGACGGCTTCTCTCGGTGATCCGTTCAAGCCCCAGCCGCAAGGCCTGCAGAGCCTGACGTTCGTCGGACCGTCGGCGCGGGCGCTGGCCTGGCTCACGGGCAGTGGCGGACTGGATTTTGCCGTGGCGCTGGTGCTCGGGACTTTGCTCGGCGCGGGGGTGGCGGCCCTTGGTTCGGTTCAGTTCCGGGTGCGGGTGTTCGCGAACGGAAGCGACCTCGCACGATCGGCTCTGGGTGCCGTTCTCATGGGGTTCGGTGGTGCGACGGCTGCCGGATGCACCATCGGGCAGGGGCTCAGCGCGTTTTCCGTTCTCTCCGTCGGAGGCCTGATCACGACGGCCGGATTGATCGCGGGCGCGCGTCTGGGCCTCGTGGCGATGGACGTTCTCGTCGGCGACGACGGAGAGTGAGCGGCAAGAGACCCAATTCCGTGCCGCTCGACGCCCCTTGGGGAGAGGGTCAGGGTGAGGGGAGCTGCACGTCAGAACCGTCACGAGAACGGGCGCCCCTCGCAAGGGACGCCCGCTGATCATGGAGGAGTTTCGACTTCAGCGCTTTTCGATGGGCGTCATGTCGCGTTGTGCGGGGCCGATGTAGAGCTGGCGCGGACGGCCGATCTTCTGCTCCGGGTCCTCGATCATTTCCTTCCACTGCGAGATCCAGCCGACGGTGCGGGAGACCGCGAACAGCGGCGTGAACATCGAGACCGGGAAGCCGATCGCCTTCAGGACGATGCCCGAATAGAAATCGACGTTCGGGTAGAGCTTCTTTTCGACGAAGTAGTCGTCCTGGAGCGCGATGCGCTCGAGTTCCATCGCGACCTTCAGCATCGGCTCGTTCTTGATGCCGAGCAGATCGAGCACCTCGTGGCAGGTCTCCTGCATGACCTTGGCGCGCGGGTCGTAGTTCTTGTAGACGCGGTGGCCGAAGCCCATCAGGCGGACGCCTTCGGACTTGTCCTTGACGCGCTTGACGAAGTCCGCGACGTGGTCGACCGAGCCGACCTCCTCGAGCATCTTGAGTGCCGCCTCGTTGGCGCCGCCGTGCGAGGGACCCCAGAGGCTGGCGATGCCGGCCGCGATGCAGGCGAACGGGTTGGCGCCGGACGAGCCGGCGAGGCGCACCGTCGACGTCGAGGCGTTCTGTTCGTGGTCGGCGTGCAGGATCATGATCTTGTCGAGGGCCTTGGCGACCGTCGGGTTGACCACGTAGGGCTCGCATGGCACGGCGAAGCACATCTGGAGGAAGTTCGACGCCATGTCGAGGTCGTTACGCGGATAGATGAACGGTTGGCCGATCGAGTACTTGTAGGCCATGGCCGCGATGGTCGGCATCTTCGCGATCAAGCGATGCGAGGCGATCATGCGGTGGGTAGGGTCGTTGATATCCGTCGAGTCGTGATAGAAGGCCGACAGCGCGCCGACGACGCCGCACATGACGGCCATCGGATGGGCGTCACGACGGAAGCCGGTGAAGAACCGGGTCATCTGCTCGTGCACCATCGTGTGGCGCGTGATCGTGTTGTCGAAGTCCTTGAGCTGGGCCTTGTTCGGCAACTCGCCATTCAGGAGCAGGTAGCAGACCTCGATGAAATTCGACTGATCGGCGAGTTGCTCGATCGGATAGCCGCGGTAGAGGAGGACGCCTTCCTCGCCGTCGATGAACGTGATCTTCGACGAGCAGTTGGCCGTCGACGTGAAGCCGGGATCGTAGGTGAAGCAACCCGTGTCGCGGTAGAGTCGCGCGACGTCGATGACATCGGGACCAATCGAGCCCGATCGGACCGGCATCTGGATCTGCTTGTTATTGATGATCATCGTCGCCGCCCGGCTGGCGTCAGACGTCACTGTCCCGGCCTTCTCGCTCATCGTGTCTTTCCTTCGATCCCTGCGCCCACGATCCTTGCACCCACGACCTGGGGCGCCATTCCTGCCGTCCTTCACAAGCACCCGTGGCAACACGGCGATGGATCGTCGGTCGTCCGGACTTATGCAGGCTACCACACTCTATCCCGCACAGCAGCATGACGAAAAGGGGCGTCATCCCCGATCATGCGAATTTGTCCTAATAACGCCGCGGTGGCCCGCAGAGCGGAGCGTGGGAGCGATCACTCCGTAGTCTGATCAATTATCCGCGCCAGCGCTTCCTCGCGCCCTAGAACGGCCATGACGTCGAAGACGGGCGGGGAGACGGTCCGACCCGACAGGGCTGCCCGCAGTGGCTGGGCCGCCTGGCCGAGCTTGAGACCGTTCGCTTCTGCGAAGGCGCGGACGGTCGCCTCGAGGGCCGGGGCGGTCCACTCGGTGACATCGGCAAGCGCCGCATGGAGGCTCGCGAGCGTCGATCGGGCCGGCGCGTCAAGCAACGCCGACGCCTTGGGATCGAGCTGCAGCGGCCGGGTGGCCGAGAGGTAGGCCATGCCGTCGATGAGGTCGAGGAGTGTCCTGGCGCGCTCGCGCAGGCTCGGGAGCGCCGCCTCGACCCGGTCCCAGCCGATGGCGGAGAAGCGCTGCTCCAGTTCGGCGCCGGCGGGCAGGTGGGGTATCAGCGCGCGGAGCGCGGCGGCGAGGTCGGGGACCGCCGACTGTCGGATGTAATGGCCGTTGAGGTCGGCCAGCTTGGCGAAGTCGAACCGGGCGGGGCTCTTTCCCACGTCGGCGACGTCGAACCACGCGATGGCCTGCTCGGTCGAGAAGATCTCGTCGTTGCCGTGGCTCCAGCCGAGCCGCACGAGGTAATTGCGCAGCGCCGCCGGCAGGTAGCCCATGGCACGGTACTCCGAGACACCCTGGGCGCCGTGGCGCTTCGACAGCTTGGCGCCATCGGGACCGTGGACGAGCGGAATGTGGGCGAAGGCGGGCAACTCCCAGCCGAGCGCATCGTAGACCTGCGTCTGGCGGGCGGTGTTGGTCAGGTGATCGACGCCGCGGATGACGTGACTGACGTCCATGTCGTGGTCGTCGACCACAACCGCGAAATTATAGGTCGGCGCGCCGTCCGAGCGCAGGATGATGAGGTCGTCGAGATCCTTGTTCGGGAAGACCACGTCCCCCTGCACCAGATCGGCCACCTGAGTGTCGCCGTCGCGGCGTGTCTTCAGGCGGATCGAGGGCTTGACGCCGGCCGGCGCGTCTTCGGGGTTGCGATCACGCCAGGGGCTCTCGATCACCTGCGGCCGGCCATCGGCCTTGGCCGCCTCGCGCATCGCGTCGAGTTCGGCGGGCGTCAGATAGCAGCGGTAGGCGAGGCCCTTCGCCAGCAACTCGCCGGCGACTTCTCGATGGCGGCCGGCGCGCGCGAACTGGTAGAGCGGCTCACCGTCCCATTCGAGGCCGAGCCAGCGGAGGCTGTCGAGGATCTCGGCGACGTGCTCGGGCTTCGAGCGTTCGCGGTCGGTGTCCTCGATGCGCAGCAGGAAGCGGCCGCCGGTGTGACGCGTGTAGAGCCAGTTGAACAGCGCCGTGCGGGCGCCGCCAATGTGGAGCGTCCCGGTCGGTGAGGGCGCGAAGCGCGTCACGACGGGGCGAACGGAAGATCCTCTGGCGGCATTTGTCATGGGGGCCGTCTTCTGTTGTAGGCTGCGCGAGATATTCGGGCCGCGTCTAGCATACTCGACGGGGCGGGGTAAGGTCGGGGCACATCGGGGGCGGGCCACGCTGGCGCGGTATTCGACATCGTTGCACGGGGCGCTCGCGGGCGAGCAGGATCGGTTCGTGCTTTGGGTGCCGGTGCTGTTCGGGGCTGGCATCCTCGCCTATCTGAGCGTGCCGACCGAGCCCGGGAGGGGGCCGGTTCTCGCGGCGGCCGCCATCGGTGTGCTTGTCTGGATCCTATGGCGACGAGGTCTCGCGGCGCTCGTCATCGGGGGATCACTCGCCAGTCTGGTGCTCGGATTTGCCGCCGGAAAGCTCGCCAGCGACCGGGTGGCGGCACCCGTCGTTCCGGCCGGTCTGCCGCCCGTCAGGGTCGTTGGATGGGTCGAACTCGTGGAGCCGCGCGCGCGGGGCGGCGAGCGCGTGCTGCTCCGGGTTCATGTCATCGACGGTGTCGCGCCGGAAGTCACGCCGCGGCGCGTCCGCTTTTCGGTGCCGGTCGGGGCGGGGGAGCCGCTCGTTCCCGGCGCCGCTGTCACGAGCGTCGTTCGCCTTCTGCCGCCGGCGGGGCCTGCCTTGCCCGGGGCCTTCGACTTCGCACGCACCGCGTGGTTTTCGGGCCTCGGCGGTGTCGGCTCGAGCACGGGACGGCCCATGGCGACGCCGATCGCCGCCCCGTTGCCGCTCGACCTCCGCCTCTGGCTTCCCGTCGAGCGGGTGCGGCACGCGATCAGCCGGCGCATCACAGCCGCGCTCGATGGTGAGCGGGGGGCGATCGCGAGTGCGCTGATCACGGGGGAACGCGGGGGCATCACGGAGGCGACCAACGCTGCCTATCGCGACTCCGGCATCTTCCACATCCTGTCGATCTCCGGGCTGCACATGACGGTCTTCGCGGGGGCCGTCTATTTCTCGATCCGGTTCCTGCTCTCGCTGGTCCCGGCGCTTGCACTGCGCTTCGACATCAAGAAGTGGGCGGCGATGGCGGGGCTTGCCGGGACCGCTGGCTATCTGCTCATCTCGGGCGGGTCGCCGCCGGCGGTGCGGTCGGCGGCGATGCTGGCCGTCATGTTTGCCGCCGTACTGCTCGATCGCCCGGCGCTGGCGCTGCGCAACGTGGCCGTGGCTGCGCTGGTCATTCTTGCGCTGTCACCGCCGAGCCTGATCGATGTCGGTTTCCAGATGTCGTTCGCCGCGGTCGTGGCGCTGATCTCGGGCCTCGATGCGTGGCGGGCGTGGAGGCTACGGGCCGGTACCGTGGAGACCCGGTCGGCGGGATACGGTTCGGGTGTGGTGCTCGCCTTCGTGGGCTCGATCGCGCTCACCACGCTGATCGCGACATTGGCCGTAGCGCCCTTTGCCGCCTACTACTTCCACAAGTCCACGCAGTACGGGATCATCGCCAACCTGATCGCGGTGCCGATCTGCAACCTCCTCGTCATGCCGGCGGCGCTCGCGACGCTCGTCATGATGCCGTTCGGGCTCGAGGCGTGGCCGCTCGCCGTCATGGGGACCGGCATCGACGCCATGACCTGGGTGGCCGAGCGGGTTGCCGCCATCCCGGGGGCGATCGTGCTCGTCGCGGCGATCCCGGTCGAGGCGTTCAGTGCCATGGTGGTCGGCGGATTGTGGCTCTGCCTCTGGCAGTCGAGGCTGCGGCTTTTCGGGCTGGTTCCGATCCTGGTCGGGATCGGTCTCGCGCCGTTTCGCCAGCCACCCGATGTGCTGATCGGGGGGCGGGGAGAGCTGGTTGCGGTCCGGGATCGTGACGGTCGGCTCGCGGCACTCGAACTCGGCCGGTCGCGGTTCGAACTCGCACGCTGGCTGGAGCACGATGGCGATCCGCGCCGGATCGAGGACGTGGTCGGGCAGCGCGCGTTCATCTGTGACCACGACGGCTGCAGCGCGCGATCCGGGGCCGTGCGGATCGCGGTGGCGAAGCACGCCGCCGCCCTGGAGGCCGATTGCGCCCGGTCCGGTCTGATCATCTGGACCGGTGCCGGCGCGCCCGTCTGCCCGACCGGGGGAATCGGGCCGCGCATCGTGACGCGTCGCGATCTTGAGCAGTCTGGAACCCACATCGGCTGGACCAGCGGACCCGGCCTGCGTCTCGTCAGTGTCGGCGCATTGCGGGGTGTCCGACCGTGGACGGTGCCCGCCTCACCTATCCGGGTGCCGCCGGAAGCCCGGGCGTCGAGCGTACCGGGCGCGCCCGGGCGCCCGCCTCCAGAGCCCGCGCTCACGCCTTGACGCTGCGGCTGGCGGACGCCGGGTGATCGAGGGGAAGGCGTTCTCGATGTTCCCGCCAGCGCCGGTCGTACGTTCGGGCCGGCGGTCGGCACGACAGGCGCCGGGGGCGCGCAGCCCGGTCAGTAGCGGCGCAGAAGGCCGACGAGGCGTCCCTGGACCTTGATCTGGTCCGGACCGAAGATGCGCGTCTCGTAGGCGGCGTTGGCCGCTTCGAGCGCGATGGCGTTACCGCGCTTCCGGATGCGCTTCAGGGTCGCTTCCTCGTCCTCGACGAGGGCCACGACGATATCACCGCTCTCGGCCGACTGGGTGCGCTTGATGATCACGACGTCGCCGTCGTGGATGCCGGCGTCGATCATCGAATCGCCACGCACCTCGAGGGCGAAGTGCTCACCGTTGCCGATCATGTCGGGCGGGCAGATGACGTCCTGGCTGTGATTCTGGATGGCGCTGATCGGCACGCCGGCTGCGATGCGACCCATCATTGGAACGGCAATGCCCCCACCGGCCACCGGCACCTCGGCGGGCTTGCGCTCCGGCTGCGCGCGCTGGCCTCCGCCTTCGATCACGCTCGGCGTGAAGCCCGTCTTGCGGGCCGTGGGTTCCGTCAGGGCGTCCGGGAGCTTGATGATCTCGAGGGCGCGTGCGCGATGCGGCAAGCGCCGAACGAAGCCCCGCTCCTCCAGCGCCGTGATGAGCCGGTGGATGCCCGACTTCGATCGGAGGTCGAGCGCCTCCTTCATCTCGTCGAACGACGGGGGGACGCCCGTCTGCTGCACGCACTTGTGGATGTAGATGAGCAGTTCTTTTTGTTTCGACGTCAGCATTCTCGCCCCCTTGGCCGCCCACGGAACGCACCGGGACCAGTGGGCCGCGGATTGTACAAATCGAGAACACGCTAGACGTTCGTGAAGTGTTCCGCAACGAAAATCGGCTCGTTCCGTCGTCAGGGGCGAGCGTCAGAAGTCCAGAAGCAACAGCGGCACCTCGCCGCCACGCTCCACCGCTGCCGCGCCGATGGGTCGAACGATCAGGCAGTCGGCGCCGGCGAGGGGGCGCATGAGCGAGGAATCCTGGCTCGCTGCCGGGGTGACCTCGAGGGTGCCGTCCGGGGCGCGGCTGGTGGTTCCCCGCATGTAGTGGGCGCGCGGTCCGTTGGCTGTGATGGCGGTCGTGGTCCGGGCCATGAGGGCTACGTCGGTCTCGGGAGGGAGGCCGCAGAGGGCGCGGATGAGCGGCCGCAGGAAGAGGCGGGCGCAAACGAGGGACGAGACCGGGTTCCCCGGCAGTCCGAGGACGTGCTGGGCGCCGAGTTTTCCGTACATCAGCGGCTTTCCCGGCCGCATGGCGATCTTCCAGAAGTCGAGCTTCATGCCGCGTGACTTCAGAACGGGGCCGACGAGGTCGTGGTCGCCGACGCTGGCGCCGCCGATCGTGACGAGGACGTCGGCGCCTGCGGCGCGGTCGACGGCTTCGCCGAGGCTGGTTTCGGTATCGCGCGCGATGCCGAGGAGGCGTGGCGTGCCGCCGGCGGCGCGGACCATGCCGGCAACGCCGAACGTGTTGGAGCAGACGATCTGGTCTGGTCCCGGCTCGATGCCGGGGAGGACGAGTTCGTCACCGGTCGCGAGGATGGCGACCAGCGGCGGACGACGCACAGGGAGCGTCGGGTAGCCCATGGCGGCGGCGAGCGTGATGTCGCGCGAGGTCAGTTTCCGGTTGGCTGCGAGAAGCACGTCGGCTGCCGCGAAATCTCCCCCGCGCGGCCGTATGTGCTCGATGCTGGGCTTGCCTTCACGGACTGTCACGGTCGTGCCGGAGAGATCCGCGTCCTCCTGGATGACGATGGCGTCGGCGCCCGCCGGAACGGGAGCGCCGGTGAAGATGCGAACGGCCTCGCCCGCTCCGAGCGTGCCGCCGAAACTGCGGCCGGCCGCTGCTTCGCCGATCAGGCGGAGCGTCGCGGGAAGTGCGGCGATGTCGGCTGCGCGCACGGCGAAGCCATCCATGGCGGAGGCATCGAACGGGGGCTGGGTGCGGCGCGCGGCGAGCGGCTCGGCGAGGACCTGGCCGTGGGCTGCCAGAAGGTCACGGCGCTCGACGTCGGCGATCGGAGCAGCGGCGGCGAGGATCCTCGCCAGCGCCTCATCTACGGTCAGTGCCGGCTGCATGTCTCAGGTCCCCGCCGGCGGCTGGTTCTCGGCCGGGCGCCACGTTCCCGATCGGCCGCCGGTTTTCTCGAGCAGGTGGATCGGACCGATGACCATGGCTTTGTCCGCCGCCTTCAGCATGTCGTAAATGGTCAGACAGGCCACCGAGACAGCGGTCAGCGCCTCCATCTCGACGCCGGTCTGGCCGGAGACCTTGACCTCGGCCGTGACGGCGATGCCGGTGGGGCTCAACGTTGGGACGAGGTCGACGGTGACTTTGGTCAGGAGCAGCGGGTGGCACAACGGGATCAGCTCGTGCGTGCGCTTGGCTGCCATGATGCCGGCGATGCGCGCCGTCGCGAGGACATCGCCCTTTTTCGCTTCGCCCGTGGTGACGAGCGCCAGCGTCTCCGCCGCCATGGCGACAAAGCCCTCGGCGCGCGCGGTGCGGCTGGTGACGGCCTTCTCCGAGACGTCCACCATGCGGGCGGCGCCGGTTTCATCGAGGTGCGAGAGGCGGCTCATCGGGGCTCCCCTTCGAGAAGGCGGCGGGTCGCGGCGGCGACGTCGGGCTGGCGCATCAGGCTCTCGCCGACGAGGAAGGCACGGACACCGACGGCCGCAAGCCGGTCGAGGTCGGCGTGCGAGGCGATGCCGCTCTCGCCGACGACGATGCGGTCGGCGGGCACGCGCGGCGCCAGGCGCTCGGTGGTCGCGAGCGTCGTCTCGAAGGTGCGGAGGTTGCGATTGTTGATGCCGATGAGGCGGCACGGAAGGCGGAGCGCGCGTTCGAGTTCGGCCTCGTCGTGGACCTCGACAATGGCGTCCATGCCGTAGGTGCGCGCGGCGCCGGCAAGGCTCAGCGCCGTCGTATCGTCGATCTGCGCCATGATGATCAGGATGCAATCGGCGCCCCAGGCGCGGGCCTCGGCGACCTGGTAGGTGTCGAGCATGAAGTCCTTGCGGAGCGCCGGCAGGCGCGTCGCCCGGCGGGCCTCCTCGAGAAAGGCCGGCGCTCCCTGGAACGATGGCGCGTCGGTCAGCACCGAGAGGCACGTGGCGCCGCCCTCTTCGTAAGCGCGAGCCAGTTGCGGCGGATCGAAGTCGGCGCGGATGAGCCCCCTCGACGGGCTCGCCTTCTTGATCTCGGCGATCAGGGCATAACCGGTCTTCATACGGGTCTCGAGGGCGGCCGCGAACGGGCGCACGGGGGCTGCCCGGCGGGCGGCCTCCTCAATGGCGGCCGGCGGACGCTCGGCCTTCGCGCGCGCGATCTCTTCCAGCTTGTAGCGGGTGATACGGGCGAGGATGTCGGGGGTGTCGGTCATGGGCGGGCCTTTGCTGCGGCCCGTTATATACGTCGGCGGCGCGCCCAGCGCCATGGCACTCGACTCGGACGGTCGTCGTGGCTCACAATGCCGCGTGCATTCGGTTCGTTGTTGCTATCGGAGGTTATGCATGGATGTCGTCAAACTCGAGAAGCGCGGAGCCGTGGCCATTCTGAGGCTCGACGACCCAGCCGTCATGAACGCGCTTTCGCCCGGCATCAAGGCGGGCCTGCAGGAGAAGGTGCCGCAGGTGCTCGAGGACGACAGCATCCGGTGCATCGTGCTGACTGGGACGGGGAAGGCGTTCTGCGCCGGGGGCGATATCCGCGCGATGCAGGACCCGGCTGGGCGCACGGCACCCGCGGTCCGGCGGCGGATGCAGGCCGTCCACACGTGGACGGAAGCGCTGCTCGGCGCGGACAAGCCGGTCGTCGCGGCCGTCAACGGTGCGGCCGTCGGGGGCGGCCTCGCGCTGGCGCTGCTCGCGGACATCGTCATCGCCAGTTCGAGCGCTTACTTCATGAGCGGGTATTCGAAGCTCGGGGCGCTCCCGGATATCGGTGTGCTGCAGACGCTGCCCTGGGCCATCGGTAGCCTTCGCGCCAACGAGATGATCCTGCTCAACCGGCGCTACACGGCCGAGGAAGCCGTGCAGATCGGCCTCGTCAACCGGTGCGTCGCGCCCGAGGCGCTGATGGACACCGCCATGGCGGCCGCTAACGAGCTGGCATCGGGGCCGCGGGCGATGCTCACGATGTCGAAGGTGATGATGAGGCGCGCCTACGAATCGAGCTTCGAGGAATTCCTCGAGCGGGAAGCGATCGCGCAGGGGGTCGCTTTCGGCAGTCCCGAGTTCGCGGAGGGGGTCGACGCCTTTCTCGCCAAGCGCAAGCCCGACTTCAATCGCTGACGGTGGTCGGGTAGCTCAGACATCCCGACGGATGACGAACCGGTAGACCCCGCCGGTCGTTGCCTGCTCGACGAGCGTGTGCCGGCCCGACTCGCAGAGCGCCGTCACGTCCCGGACAGCTGCCGGATCGGTCGCCAGCAGCTCGATCGTGCCCCCCGGGGCGACCGACCGCAGGGCCTTGGTCGCCTTCAGGATCGGCAGCGGGCAATTGAGATCGCGGGCGTCGACGAGCTTGTCTGCCATGGGCCTATGGTCCCGGGTGGGGTCGGCGTGTGTGGGGCCCGCTTTACGTCACGGTGACCGTGGCGTCGAGGCCGTCCGGAGCGCCCCGACGTCCGCGGACGCCGACCGGACCGCGCTTGCACGGGAGGTAACATCGTTGCAGTGTCCTGCCGGCCGCGAGTCGGGCTCTCGACGGGTGCGTCGGGGCCGGTGCCGAGGTTGGAGCAGACGGGGCTTGTACCCGGACGTGGGGGATGGATGGCAGACGCCGGCGAGCCGAGGCGATCGTTCGTCTTCACGTTCGGGCTGGAGCGGCTCGGGCTTCTTGCGTTGCGCGCGCCGTGGCTTTCGGCGGTCCTCATCCTCGCCCTGTCGGCTTTGGCCGTGGTCGGGGTGCTGCGGCTCAAGGTGGACGACAGTCTCTCCGAACTCTTCCGCACAAATACAGCAGAATTTCGCCAGTACGAGGCCATCGACAGGCTGTTTCCGTCGAGCGAGTACGACGTGCTTGTCGTCGTCGAGGGGGCGGATCTGCTCTCGCGCGAGAAGCTCTCGGCCTTCAGCGAGGCCATGGTCGAGCTGCAGCTGACGGATGGCGTCAAAGGCCTCGTCTCGATGCTCTCGGCGCGCGGGAAGCCGGACGCCACGGGTTACGCGCCGCCCGTCGTCCCCGACGAGTTGCCGCAGGGGGCCGCCTACGACGACGTGATCAAGCGGCTGCGGAGCAACGAGATCGTCACCGGCAAGTTCCTGTCGGACGATGGAACGCTGGCACTCGCCGTTCTTTCTCTCGATCGCACCCTGGTCGAAGAGAGGGGGGCCAAGGCCGTCATCGGCGCGATCCGGACCGCCGTCGAGACGGCGCTTCAGGGCTCGGGTCTGAAGGTGCAACTTACCGGTGCGCCGGTCATGCAACTCGAGATCCGCAATGCCGTGGAACGTGACCGCCTCATCTACAATGGTCTCGGTTTCCTCATCGGTGCGGGCATTGCCTTCCTGTTCTTCCGTCGGGTGTCGTTGACGCTGATCGCGATCGCAGGGCCGTCGATCGCGATTCTGTGGACGCTCGGTGTCGTCGGCGGGCTCGACTACCGGCTCAATCTCTTCATCAATGTCATCACGCCGCTCATCCTAGTGTCGGGTTTTTCCGATTCCATGCACCTCGTGTTCGCCATCCGGCGGGACATCATGGCGGGCGTCGATCGCGTGACGGCCGCGCGCAACGCGATCCTCGACGTGGCGCCTGCATGTCTGCTGACGGCGATGAACGCAGCGCTGGCACTTCTGTCGTTCTCGTTCGCCGAGAGCGCGCTGATCCGGACCTTCGGAACGGCGGCGCTTCTGGCGGTCTGCATCTCCTATGTCGCGGTCGCCGTGGTGGTGCCGACGCTGGCGGCGCTTCTGATCCGCAAGGAGCCCAGGGCCGATCCAGCCGTCGAGCCCAACAGCGACGGCGGTATCGGCATCGTCGGACGGATCACGGACGGCATAGCGCGCGCGGTCATCAAGGCCCCGCTGGGCTGGACCATCGCATCGGTGGCTGCGGTCGGGATCGCGGCCGCCGGATACGTGCAGCTCGTCCCGCAATACCGGCTCGCCGACCAGGTGCCCGACAAGGAGCAGGCGCTGGCCGCGACGGGGCGGCTCGACCAGAAGCTCACCGGAGCCAATCCGGTGCACGTCATGATCCGCTGGGCCGGGCCGCACGGGCTCTACGATCCGGCCACGGTCAGCACCATCGCGGCGGCGCACGAGGTGCTCGAAAAGACCGCGGGCCTCGGCAACGTCTGGTCGCTGGAGAGCCTTCGGCGCTGGCTCGCCGACGCGGGCGACACGCGCATCGAGACGGTGGAGCGCTACGTCAAGGTGCTGCCGGAACATCTCGTCCGCCGCTTCATCGCGGAGGGCGAGAAGGCCGTGCTGGTGACCGGCCGGCTCCCCGATGTCGATTCAAGCCAGATCCTGCCCGTCGTCGAGAAGATCGACGCCGCGCTCGATCCCGTCCGCAAGCTGCATCCCGGGTTCGAGATCTCCGTCACCGGCCTCCCCGCCATCGCGGCTCGCAACTCGGCGCGGCTCATCGGGGAGCTCAACTGGGGGCTCGTCGGGGACATGTTCGTGATCTTCATATTCCTCGGTATTGCGCTGCGCTCGCTGCTGGCGGGCGTCGCGAGCATCCTCCCGTCGGTGTTCCCGATCTTCGCGACCGGCGCGCTGCTGCACTGGTCGGGGGAGGGGCTGCAGTTCGCATCCATCATCGCGATCACCGTCGCGTTCGCGCTCGCGATCGATTCGACCATTCATTTCCTCAACCGGTTCCATCTCGAGGAAGCGCGGCCCGACGTCACCTCCACGGCCGATGCGCTGCTCCGGACGGTGCATCACATCGGGCCGGCCGTCGTCCTGACGACAATCGTGCTCGCGTTGGGTCTCGGCGTGACGATCCTCTCGGATCTGCCGTCCCTGCGCCTCTTCGGGAAGCTCGCCGGGTTCTGTCTTTTCGTGTCGTTGATCGGGCAGCTCGTCATATTGCCGGCGTCGATCGCGCTCTTTCGGTCGTTGGTACCGAAGCGGGCGGCGGCCACGCATGTGCTGGAGGAAGCGCGATGACGGAGCCCGCCCAGCAGTTCGCATCCGATAATCAGGCCGGGATCTGTCCCGAGGCGCTGGCGGCGCTCGTTGCAGCCAATGCCGGTGGGCACGTGCCGTCCTACGGCGACGACGGCTGGACGGTCGCGCTCAGGGAGCGGATGTGCCGCCTCTTCGAAACGGATACGGCGCAGACGTTCCTCGTCTTCAACGGCACGGCGGCCAACGCGCTGGCGCTGTCGGCGCTCTGCCGTCCGTTCGAAGCGACGATCTGCCATGCCTTTTCGCACATCGAGACCGACGAGGCGGGAGCGCCCGAGGTCTTCTCCGGCGGCGCCAAGCTGCTCACCGTCGATACACCCGGCGGCAAGCTGACGCTGGACGCGGTCGACGCGGCCGCGCGTCGGTACGAAGGCTTCCATCACGTGAAAGCGCGGGCGCTCTCGCTGACGCAGTCGACGGAACTCGGGACAATTTATTCGCTGGCGGAACTCGGTGCGCTTTCGGCGGTGGCACGGCGGCACGGGCTTCGCGTCCACATGGACGGCGCGCGGTTCGCCAATGCGGTGGCGGCACTGGGTTGCGCGCCGGCGGATGCCTCATGGCGCGCCGGCGTCGATGTCCTCTCGTTCGGGCTCACCAAGAACGGGCTGGCGCTGGGCGAAGCCATCGTCTTCTTCGATGCCGCGCTGGCCGAAAGCTTCGCGTGGCGGGTCAAGCAGATGGGGCAGCTCGCGTCGAAGATGCGGTTTCTCGCGGCGCCATGGCTCGCCATGCTCGAAGACGATACGTGGCTGCGACACGCGCGGCATGCCAATGCCATGGCGGCGCGGCTGGCGGCGGGACTCGCCCCTGTCGCGGGTGTTCGTCTGCTGCACACGGTCGAGGCCAACGCGGTGTTCGCCGATCTTCCGGTCGCCGTTCAGGCGCGGCTCAGGGCCAAGGGCTGGCGTTTCTACACGTTCCTCGGCGAGACGGGCTGCCGGCTGATGTGTGCCTGGGACACGACGCCCGAAACCGTCGACCGGTTCGTCGCGGACATCGCGCTCTCTGCCTGAACCTTTGCGTGAACGAGAAAGGGACGGCCGTTTCCGGACCGTCCCTCCAACTCACGACCCTCAGCCGGCCGTTACTGGCTCTCGATCACGCCGAGGATGTCCTTGGCGAGCGAGGCGGCCTGCTCGAAATTGCTGGCGTCGCACATCGTCTCCATCTTGGTGAAGAGCTCGTCGAGCTTCTCGAGCTTCTCATCGGAGAACTGCTTGCCTTCCGCGGACTGGCCGAGTTCGGCGGCTGCCGCGATGCAGTTGTCGAGCGACGTCTGGGTCGCGGTCGGGTCGACGGTCGCTTCCGCCGTGGCGGCGGGTTCCGTCGGAGCCGGTGCGGCCTGTGTTTCGACCGGCGCCGGGGTGGGAGCCGGTGCTGCAGCCGGAGGCGTCTGCGTCTGCTCGATCGCGGGCGCCGTCGGGGCGGGCTGCTGGGCCATCGCCGTGCCGGCGACGAGGAGGCTCAGAGCGGCTGCGGTTGCCATGCGCATGATCATCGGTGGTTCCTTGTTCGTCGTTGCCCTCAACTCACGAACACGGTTCTGCGCTTTGATTATGACTGGAAATCGGCCGCAACCTGAAGAGGTCGTTCAGGAACGCGGGCCGCTGGTGAGGCGTTCGATCGCGAGTACGAGATGGTCGTAGTGATGGACGACCTCGTCGGGCGCGAGATCGGCGATCGGCACATCGGTGTAGCCGAAGGGGACACCGATCACCGGCACACCGGCAGCGCGTGCCGTCTTGATGTCGGTGTCGCTGTCGCCGACCATGACGGCGCGGGCCGGGTCACCACCAGCCATCCGGATGGCGCCGAGGAGATGGTCCGGATGCGGCTTGTAGACGGGGAACGTGTCGCGGCCGGCGATGGCTGCGAAGCGGCGGTCAAGTCCGAGGGTCTCGAGCAGGGTGCGTGACAGGCCTTCCCGCTTGTTCGTGCAGACCGCGAGGGTAGCGCCGGCGGCAGCGAGCGTGTCGAGGGCGGTCTCGAGGCCGGGGAAGGCGTGGCTTTCCACGGCAATGTTCGTCGCGTAGTGGTCGAGGAACACGTCGAGCAGCTTGTCGACCTCGGCTTCGGACAGGCGGGCGTCGCGGATTTCGAGGCCTTTCACGATCATGGCGCGGCCGCCGAAGCTGATCGACGGGCGGATGGCGGCGGGCTCGACGGGGGCGAGCCCGGCGAGTGCCAGCACGTGGTTCGTCGAGCGGATCAGGTCCGGCGCGGTCTCGACCAGCGTGCCGTCCAGATCGAAGACTACGGTGAGGTCGCGCATGGGTCGGATGCTCCAGGTTCGGGGACGTTCGTGCACTGCATCTAGCATCCCATGAGGGAGGCGTCTGCTTGCGTGATCGGTCGGCGGGGCCTACCTGTAGCGTCATGATCGCCCGGACCGGGCGCCCCACCCCTCATGCCGGAGGCTCAGATGGACAAGAAGGTCGCATCGCTCATCAAGACGCAGTGCTACATCGACGGCCAGTGGGTCGGGAAGCCGGAGATCGCCGTCACAAATCCGGCCACGGGCGAAGAGATCGCCAAGGTGCCGCGCCTCGGGGCAGCCGAGACCCGGCAGGCGATCGACGCCGCCGAGAAGGCGTTCGGGCCGTGGAGCCGGATGCTCGCCAAGGAGCGCGCCGCGATCCTCCGGCGCTGGTTCGATCTCCAGGTGGCGCACGCCGACGAGCTGGCGATGATCCTCACGAGCGAACAGGGCAAGCCGCTCGCCGAGGCACGGGGCGAGATCCTCTATGGCGCGGCGTTCACCGAATTCTATGCCGAGGAGGCGAAGCGCATCTATGGCGAGACGATCCCGACCTTCAAGCAGGGCAGCCGGATCATCGTCATCAAGCAGCCGCTCGGTGTCATCGGCGCGATCACGCCGTGGAACTTCCCGCACGCCATGATCACGCGGAAGGTGTCGCCGGCACTCGCGGCGGGCTGCACGGTCGTCTGCAAGCCGGCGACCGAGACGCCACTGACGGCGCTGGCGCTCGCCGAGCTCGCGCGGCAGGCCGGCATTCCGCCGGGCGTGTTCAACGTCATCACGGGTAAGTCGGCCGAGATCGGACAGGAACTGACCACGAGCCCGAAGGTGCGCGGGATCACGTTCACGGGCTCGACCGAAATCGGCAAGGTGCTGATGGCGCAGTCGGCCTCGACCATCAAGAAGGTGGAGCTGGAACTCGGCGGCAATGCGCCTTTCCTCGTCTTCGACGACGCCGACATCGACAAGGCGATCGAGGGCGCCATGGCGTCGAAATACCGGAACGCCGGACAGACGTGCGTCTGCGCCAACCGTTTCCTTGTGCAGGAAGGCGTCTACGACGAGTTCGTCGCGAAGCTCGCCAAGACCGCTGCCGCCATGAAGGTCGGCAACGGCGTCGAGGCCGGTGTCGCGCAGGGGCCGCTGATCAATCCGGCGGCCATCGCGAAGGTCGAGGAGCATATCGCGGATGCGGTCGCCAAGGGTGCGAAGATCGTCACGGGCGGCAAACGGCACACGCTCGGGGGCACGTTCTTCGAGCCGACGGTGCTCGCCAACGTGACGCCCGACATGAAATGCGCCCGTGAGGAGACGTTCGGCCCCGTCGCGCCGGTCTTCAAGTTCAAGACCGAGGAGGAGGGGATCCGCATGGCGAACGACACCGAGTTCGGGCTCGCCTGCTACTTCTATGCCCGTGATATCGGCCGGGTCTGGCGCGTGGCGGAAGGCCTCGAGTACGGCATGGTGGGCATCAACGAGGGCATCATTTCGACCGAGTTGGCGCCGTTCGGCGGCGTCAAGGAATCCGGTCTCGGTCGGGAGGGCTCGAGCCACGGCATCGACGGGTTCGTCGAGCTGAAGTACATGCTCATGGGCGGGATCTGACCGCCGTGTCGAGCGAGGATCTCAAGCGTCAGGCCGCGCTGAAGGCCATTGAACTTGTCGAGCCGGGGATGCGTCTCGGGCTCGGCACCGGATCGACGGCCCGGCATTTCGTCGAACTGCTCGGCGACCGGGTGAAGGCGGGGCTCGACGTGCTGTGCGTGCCGACGTCGAACGCGACGCGCATCCAGGCCGAGAGCCTCGCCATTCCGCTGACGACACTCGAGGAAACGCCGGAGCTCGATCTGACGGTCGACGGCGCCGACGAGATCGACGAGGACCTGCGGCTGATCAAGGGGGGCGGCGGCGCGCTGCTTCGCGAGAAGATCGTCGCCATGGCGTCCGACCGGATGGTGGTCATCGCCGACGCCTCGAAACAGGTGGCGACGCTCGGCGCCTTCCCGCTCCCGGTCGAGGTGGTGCGCTTCGGTTTCCGCTCGACGGAGGCGTGGATCGAATCGTGCATCGAGGAGGCGGGAGCGCGCGGCAGCATGGCGCTGCGTCTTGCGGCCGGCGGCGAGCCGTTCATCACCGACAACGGCAACTACATCATCGATCTCAAGCTCGGACGCATCAACGAGGCGGAATTGCTCGACGAACTGCTGCGCTCGGTGCCGGGCGTGGTCGAGACTGGGCTCTTCCTCGGCATCTGCGACCTCGCCTACATCGCGACGCCGGATGGTGTCCGGACGCTTCAGGTCGATCGCTCGGTGGATTGATCCCGGCAAACGCATTCCTGACGATAGGCACGCTCCCATGACGCACTACGACTACGATCTGTTCGTGATCGGCGCCGGCTCTGGCGGCGTCCGCGCCGCGAGAATCGCCGCGACGCACGGGGCCAAGGTGGCGATCGCGGAGGAATACCGGTTCGGCGGCACGTGCGTCATCCGCGGCTGCGTCCCGAAGAAGCTCCTCGTCTATGCGAGCCGGTTCCACGACGAGTTCGAGGATGCGGCGGGCTTCGGGTGGACGGTCGGTGCGAGCCGCTTCGACTGGTCGACGCTGATCGCCAACAAGGACAAGGAGATCGACCGGCTCGAGGGGATCTACAAGCGGAACCTGGAGCGGGCCGGCGTCGCCATCTTCGAGAGCCGGGCCGTGCTCGAGGGGCCGCATACGGTGCGTCTGCTAAAGTCGCACAAGACGGTGCGGGCGAAGACGATCCTGATCGCCACGGGCGGCTGGCCGAACGTCGACGCCGAGCTCGAAGGGCGCGAGCACGTCATCACGTCGAACGAGGCGTTTCACCTGAAGGAGTTGCCGAAGCGGGTGATCGTCGCCGGAGGCGGTTATATCGCGGTCGAGTTCGCGGGCATCTTTGCGGGTCTCGGCGCCGAGACGACGCTGATCTACCGGGGGCCGAAGATCCTCAGGGGCTTCGACGAGGATGTCAGGGATTCGCTGATGGAGGAGTTGCCGCGGCGCGGCATCCGCATCGTCACGGAGAAGGTTTTCACGCGCATCGAGAAGACAGCCGATGGGCTCGTTGGCCACATGACGGGCGGTGGCACGCTCGCGGCGGACCAGATCATGTTCGCCATCGGCCGCAGCCCGAACACGACAGGCCTCGGGCTCGAGGCGGCCGGCGTCGAACTGGCGAGGGGCGGCGCGATCAAGGTCGATGCTGCGTCGCGGACGAACGTCGAGAGCATCTATGCGGTCGGCGATGTGACGGATCGGGTCGCATTGACGCCCGTGGCTATCCGTGAGGGCCACTCGCTCGCCGACCGGCTCTATGGCATGCGGGCGTGGACGACGGAGTACGAGATGATCCCGACGGCGGTGTTCTCCACGCCGGAAGTCGGCACCGTCGGCATGACCGAGGCCGAGGCGCGCACGGCGCACGGGGAGATCGACCTCTACAAGGCCCGGTTCCGGCCTATGAAGGGTACGCTCTCGGGGCGGGAGGAGCGCATGCTCATGAAGCTCATCGTGGACGCGAAAACCGATCGCGTGCTCGGCTGCCACATCGTGGGACCGGATGCCGGTGAGATGGTGCAGATGGCGGCCATCGCCATGCGGATGGGTGCAACGAAGGCGGACTTCGACCGCACCATGGCGCTGCATCCGAGTGCGGCGGAGGAACTGGTGACGATGCGCGAGAAGTGGCAGCCGCCGGCGTCATCCTCCTCCTGACGCCCAATGTGTGGCCCGCGTGCGCCAGGGCGGCGGGCTGTTGACCGGACGACGTGCGGCAGACTTCCCCGAATCAGCAATTGCTGACAGACGCAAACGGAGAGAGCGTCGAACAATTCTGGGGGAAGCCGATGATGGCCCGACTTCTGATGCGCGCTGCGGCAGCGCTGGTGTTGCTGACGGGCAGTGCTTTCGCTGCGAGCGCACAGAACTATGATGGCTCCGGTGTCGTGAAGTTCGGCGTGTTCGGGCAAGGCAACTGGCTCGATGTCGACCAGTCGCTGCCGGCCATCGCCTCGGCGTCGCCGAGCGGTTTCGGTGGTGGCGTGTCGGCCGGCTACGATTATCGTTGGGGAGCGCTGCTGATCGGCGCCGAGATCGACGGCAGCCTCGGTGACGCGCGCGACAAGGCCGGGATCACTGACTACGGCTTCGACTATCTCTTCACGGCGCGGGCGAAGCTCGGTGTCTACCCGACACCCTACTGGTTGCTCTACGGCACGGCAGGCGTCGGCTATCTCGGCGTCGAGATGCAAGAGCCCGGTATCGGCAACAAGGCCGTGGAAACGCTGACCGGGTTCGTCGCTGGCGCCGGTACCGAAGTCGACTGGAACCACATCATCCTCTTCGGTGAGTGGCTTTATGGCTCCTACGACGACGCCAAGTTCAATATCGCCGGCGTCCAACACAATGCCTCGTTCGACTCGCACATGTTCCGCCTCGGCGTGAAGTTCCGGGTCGGGCACGACTACAAGCACGACTACGATCATCCGCAGGATTATCGCCGCCGGGGCGGTCCGCTGAAGTAGCGGAAGTCGGTGCAGGTAATGACGGGCCGGTGCGGCAAGCATCGGCCCGTTCGTTTTTTACTGTTTGGTGATCAACGTTCATCATGTGCTTGCCTCGCGCGCGAGGGAACGGTAAGGCATTTGCCGGACTGAACAGGGCACGGTGCGATGGCACTTCTCGATGGTCGTATTTGTCTGGTGACAGGGGCCGGAAACGGCATCGGCCAGGCAGTTGCCCGCGCTCTGGCAGCCGCAGGCGGAACCGTTCATCTGTTCGATGTGGATGGTCAGGCGGCCCAGCGCGTGGCTTCCGAACTGACGGCCGGCGGGATGTCGGCCTTCGCACATGCGGGCAGCGTCGCTCTGGGGCAGGACGTCCTCGCGGTGCTCAGGGATATCGATGCCCGCCACGGTCGGCTCGACGTGCTCGTCAACAATGCCGGTCTCAACGTCCGCTCCGACTTTCGGCACCTTTCGGGGGCCGACTGGGACCGGATCCGGGAGGTCAATCTCGACGGCGTGGTGCGGCTCGCGCGGGAGGGGTTCGAGCTGCTGCGACGGTCGGGACAGGGGAGCCTCGTCAACATCGCGTCGATCATGGCCGATCACGGGATGCGGCAGCTCGTCGGCTACAGCGCCACGAAGGGCGCGGTCATCGCCTTGACGAAGGGGCTCGCCGTCGAATGGGCCGCGTTCAACATCAGGGTCAACGCCGTGTCGCCGGGGTTCGTCGAGACCGCGATGACGGAGCGGGTGCTGCGCATGCCCGCGTTCTCGAAGGCGCTGATCGACAAGACACCGATGCGGCGGTTCGGTCGTCCCGACGAGATCGCTGCGGCCGTGGTCTTTCTCGCCTCTGACAAGGCGTCCTTCATCACGGGGACGGAACTGGTCGTCGACGGTGGTATGTCGGCTCAGCTCTGAGCGGCGTCGGCGGCGGCCAAAATTGGGAGTATCGCGCGTTGCAGGTGACATACCGTCGGTTCTCGGGGCTGTGTGCCGTTCTTCTTGCGGCGGCGCTTCAGGCCCTCGCGGCTCTGCCAGCGTTCGCGGAGACCTACTCGCTGGCCGGAAGCCATTCCACGGTCGTGGTGAGCTGGAGCCATGCGGGCCTCTCGCGGCATAGCGCGCGGCTCGTCGGGTTCGAGGGGACGCTGACGTTCGACCCGGCTGCGGTCGAGACGTCGACGGTGGAGACGAGACTGCAACCGTCGCGCCTCTCGAGTGGTGTCGCAGCACTCGACAGGCTTTTGCGGGGACCGGATTTCTTCAATGTCGCGGAGCATCCGGACATTCGGTTTCGCTCGACGGGAATTACGGTCACTGGCGAGCGGCAGGGCGTTGTGATGGGCGAGCTGACGATCCTCGGTGTCACCAAGCCCGTGACGCTGGACGTCACCTGGAACTTCAAGGGCGAGCATCCGCTGGGGCTCGTCAATCCGAGTTTCGCCGGCAAGTTCGTGGCGGGGTTCTCGGCACGAACGAAGCTCCTGCGCAGCGAATGGGGCCTCGGTCGCGGCGCGCCGCTGATCTCGGACGAGGTCGAAATCGCGATCGAGGTCGAGGCCGAGCGGCGCTAGGCCGCGATCAGGTGCCGGTCGCGGTTTCGGCGATCAGGGCGTCGACGACGGCCCGGAGTGCTTCGGCATCGGCTGCGCCGCCAGCTTTCGCCGCCGCGTAGACAGCCACCTGACGATCGGCGCTGGTTCCGTCCGCGACGATGGTGCGGGCATGGGCGATCTCGGATGTGCAGCCGAAGTGGTCTGCGTCTTCGGCGACGAGCGCGATGATTTCTTCGAGCAGGTCGGGGTAGGGGACGAGCGTGCCCTTCCCGAGGTCGAAGAGGCTGTCCTTGATACCGTAGCGCTGGGCGCGCCAGCGGTTCTCCTCGAGGAGGAAGACCGGGTACGTACGCCAGCCGACATTGGCGCGACGCAGGCGCCAGAGCATGCGGCAGAGGCAGACGTAGAGCGCCGCCACACTCACGGCGTCATCCAGACGGGGGGCGACATCGGTGATGCGCAGCTCCAGCGTCGGGAAGCGCGCGGAGGGGCGCAGATCCCACCAGATCTTCGACGCATCCTCGATGACGCCCGCCGCGACCAGCACGTCGACCGACTGGCGATATTCGTCCCAGCCATTGAAGCGGCCGGGCATGCCGGTCCGTGGGCTCTGTTGGGAGAGCGCGAGGCGGAAGCTCTTGAGGCCTGTGTTGTCGCCCATCCAGAAGGGAGAGGAGGTCGAGAGCATCAGCAGGTGGGGCAGGAAGTAGCGCGCCTGGTTCATGATATCGATGCGCAGCTCGGGGTCCTCGATGCCGACATGGACGTGCATGCCGCAGATCACGAGGCGGCGGCCGACGACGGCGAGGTCACGGGCGAGCGCCTGATAGCGGGCCTTGGGCGACGTTTCGAGGCGGCTCCAGTCGGCAAACGGATGGGTTCCAGAGGCGATCGGTGCCAGGCCGTGCTCGGCTGAGAGGGCGATGATCCCGGCGCGGAGCCGGGCGAGTTCGGCTCTCGCATCCCGGAACGAGCGGAGAACGGGCGTGCCGATCTCGATCTGGGAGCGGAGGAATTCGGGGGAGACCTGCCCGCCGAGGCGCTGGTGGCCACGTTCCAGAAGCTCGGGCGGCGCCGAGGCGAGATCGCGGGTCGCGAGATCGACGAGGTGGTACTCCTCCTCGATGCCGAACGTGAACGTCGGTGCGTCAGCCATGTTCCGCCTCCGGGCCGGGTGGCGCAGACTATAGCTGTCGGAAGGCCCGCTGGCAGCGTGTCGCGGTATCGACTATACTGGTGGTGTTCATGGAAGGTGCGGAGCGGGATGGGTCTGCGGTCGCTGCAGAGCCTCGGGCTTCGCTTTATGTCAAAAGGAACGTCCCATGCCGGCTGCCTGGAGCCCGGAAAGCTGGAGATCGAAGCCGATCGTCCAAGTCCCCGATTACCCCGATCTCGCCGCACTTCGCGACGTCGAAGGGAAGCTTGCGAAGTTTCCGCCGCTCGTCTTCGCCAACGAGGTCCTGGCGCTCAAGACCAAGCTTGCGCGGGTGTCGGAAGGGCGCTCGTTCCTGTTCCAGGGGGGAGATTGCGCGGAGAGCTTCAAGGAGCATTCCGCCAACAATATCCGTGACTACTTCCGCGTGTTCCTCCAGTCCGCGCTCGTCATGACGTTCGCGGGCGGTATGCCCGTGGTCAAGATCGGGCGGATCGCCGGGCAGTTCGCCAAGCCGCGCTCCTCGAACATCGAGAAGCGGGACGGGCTGGAGCTGCCGAGCTATCGCGGCGACATCATCAACGGGTTCGACTTCACGCCCGAAGCGCGGATCCCGGATCCGCAGCGCCAGCTCGAGGCCTATCGGCAGTCTGCTGCGACGCTGAACTTCCTCCGGGCGTTCCTGCAGGGTGGTTTCGCCAGCCTGCAGAACGTCAACCGGTGGGCGCTCGACTTCATGAAGGACCGGCCCATCGAGGCGAGCTACGAGAAGCTTGCCAGCGAGATCGGGCGCACGCTCGAGATCATGAAGGCGCTCGGCATCGACGAGTCGAACACGCGCGAACTCGTCTCGACCGATTTCTACACCAGCCACGAGGCGCTGCTGCTCGGCTACGAGCAGGCCATGACGCGGCGTGACGAGGTGATGGGATCGGGCCGCTACTTCGACACCTCGGCGCACATGATCTGGATCGGTGACCGCACGCGGCAGCCGGATCATGCCCACGTCGAGTTCTGCCGGGGCGTCGCCAATCCGATCGGGCTCAAGTGCGGGCCGTCGCTGGAGCCTTCAGGGCTTCTGCAACTCATCGATCTTCTCAACCCGACCAATGAGGCCGGGCGGCTGACGCTGATCTGCCGGTTCGGGTCGGACAAGGTCGAGAAGCACCTGCCGGCACTCATCCGGGCCGTCGAGGCCGAAGGGCGCAAGGTCGTTTGGTCCTGCGATCCGATGCACGGCAATACGATCACGGCGACGACCGGCCACAAGACGCGGCCGTTCCAGCGGGTCAAGGAGGAGGTGGAGCGCTTCTTCACGATCCACCGGGCGGAGGGAACGCATGCCGGTGGTGTGCATCTCGAGATGACGGGGCAGAACGTCACCGAGTGCACGGGCGGCGCGGTCCAGATCGTGGACGAGGATCTCGCCCGCAGCTACGAGACGCTCTGCGATCCGCGCCTCAATGCCGAGCAGTCGCTCGAGATCGCTTTCCTTGTGGCTGACCTGCTGAAGCTGGAGCGGGACGGCCGGGGACAGCGTGACGCGGCGGTGGCGACGGCGGCGGCCGAGTAGAGCCGCCTCACGGCCGACTTCGCGACGACGGGGGCTCGGGCCCCCGTTTTGCGTTTCGGGTGCCTGTGGGGCGGAACTGTCCCCACCGATCGGCAGTGTGCGGAACTGTGGGAATTCAGGATTTGTTGGCTGCTCGCCCTGTAGAACCTTGAGCAGGAGCAGGGGGGGGGGGCAGTCATGGGGCACGGGCACGGGGACGGGCGTGAGCAGAGGCGGGTTCGCTTCGCCAGCATCGATGAGCTCAGCCGGTCCGAAATCGGGCTCGCGGCCGAGATCTGGCTGAGGGACGCCATCGTCGCGCGTTGGGGGACCCGCGAATCCATGCGCCTCGCGGCTCACCTGACGCGCTATATGCGGTCCGGCGACGCAAAGCTCCTGCAACTTGGGCGGATCGAGCATCTGCTCCAGATCACGCGCGACGAGATCACCATGGCGCTGCGGCTCCTCGAGACGTTCCAGCTGGTCGAGGCGCACTCGATCGAGAAGGACGAGCTGAGGTGTGCGCTGCATCTGTCGCGGCTGCAGTTCCTCGAGGTCCTCGATACCCGGCGGCGCCTCGACGATTATGCGCGTGGATCGCCGCCGGCCCAGCCGTCGGCGGGGCGTCGGTGGTGGCCGTCGCCTGCCCAGACGGGGGTGACCGGCGACAGGGTCGGCGAGGATACCGGCGCGTTCAACGACCGCTGAACGCGGGCTTGCGCTTCTCGGCCCAGGCTTTCAGTCCCTCCTGGTGATCGTCCGAACGCGCGCAGGCGGCTCGGGCCTCTTCGTGCCAGTCGAGATCGAGCCGTTGGGCTGCGACGTCGTTCAGCGCCTTCTTCGTCGCGGCGACGGCCAGGGGCGCATTGGCTGCGATCTGGGACGCGAGGGCATCCACGCGCTGCATCAACTGGGCCGCGGGCACGATTTCGGTCAGATAGCCCATGCGCAGCAACTCGGGCGCCTCGACCGGTTCGGCCGTCAGGAACATGCGCTTGGCGTTGTCGAGGCCGATCCTCGAGACATACCGGCGCAATCCGCTCTGGTAGTAGACGATACCGAGGCGGGCGGCCGGCATGAACATGCGGGTGCTCTCGACGCCGATGCGGAAGTCGCACGCGAGCGCCAGATCGGTCGAGCCGCCGTAGACGCCGCCGTTGAGCGCGGCGATGGTCGGGACGCGCAGGTCCTCGAGCTTGTCGACCATCTTCTCGAAGGCGTTCGGGTCGTAGTCGGACTGCTGGCCCTCGTTGCGCTCCTTCAGTGCACCGATATGGAAGCCCGACGAGAAGCTCTTTCCCGTTCCCGTGATGACCAGCACCCGGACCGTGGCATCGTTCGCGATCCGGTCGTAGATCGACATGAGGGCATCGAGGTCGGCGGGCTCCAGCCGATTGTGCTCGGCGGGTCGATGCAGACGGATGAGCGCCTTGCCCTCGGTGATCGTCAGCACGGGTGTGGTCGAGACGGGCTTGGCGTCGGCGGTCATGGGCAGTCCTTCTGGCAGGCGGGATCAGGCGGTGGGGCTGAGACGATAGAAGCGCTGGGCGGTGCCGGCGAAGAGGTCGAGGCGCTCGGAGGCGCTGGCGCCGCCGGCGAGGCGTTTGCAGGCGTTCCAGAAGACGCCGTAGCTGTAGCTGCCCTTGTCGACGGGGAAGTTCGATTCGAACATGCACCGGCTGGCGCCGAAGGCCTCGATGCAGGTCTCGACGTAGGGCCTCCATGCCGTCGCGAGGGCTTCGGAGGTCGGCGGTTCGGCGGCGTCCTCGAAGCGGAAGCCGTTGATGCGCATGCCGAGCCCGCCGAGCTTGATGAAGACGTTGGGCCGCTCGGCGAGGCGCCGGACGGCGGCGCGCCAGTCGTTGAACACCTCGTCGCGCCGGCCGGCGTAACCCTGGATGCCGAGCGGGCCGCCGACGTGATCGAGGACGAAGCGTGTACCCGGGACCGCCGCGGCGGCAGCGGCCAGATCGTCGATCTGGGGATGATAGAGCCAGGCGTCGAAGGTGAGCCCCATGGTGCCGAGGACACGCAGCGCGTCCTGGAATGTCGGATCCTGCAGCGCGTGGCGCGGCGGGGTGTAGGCCGGGTTCATGACGACGGGATCGGGGTCCCACGCCGTGATATGGCGAATGCCCCGGAAGCGGCCGTTGCCGGCCCGGACGTGGGCTTCGAGGACAGGCTCGACGGCCTTGCCGAGCAGCATGTCGGCATGGCCGACGATCCCCTCGCAGACGCGCGTCGCGCCGTAGATGCCGCTCTCGGCCATGGCGGCGACGCCGGCGACGAACTGGGTTTCGCCGACCGGCCGCATCTCGATCGGGCCGTCGGCCCGGTGGAAGGCGCGGCACTGGACGAACACGGTCGCGACGATGTTGTGGCCGGTCGTGGTGTCGGCCAGCAGGTCGGGCAGCATGTAGGGCCAGCCCGGACGGTCCCAGAGATGATGGTGGGGGTCGACGATGGGCAAGCCCGGGTCGAGGGGGTCTTCCCGGTGGCGCGCCAGCCAGTCGGCCCGGTTCTCGATGTAATGCACGCTCTGGCTCATGGCGTCGGCAATCCCCGGTTGGCTCAGGCCTTGGCGGCCTTGGCGCGTTCGTCGGCGAAGACGTCCTTCGCCACGATCATGGCCTCGCGGATCAGCGGTACGCCGACATAGCCGGAGAGCTGCAACAGGACCTCGGTCAGCTCGCGCTCGGTCCAGCCCTGGCGTAGGGCGAAGCGGAGATGGATGTCGAGCTCGGGATGGCGTCCGGTGGCGGCGTCGGAGACGACGCACACGAGTGTCCTCGTCTTGAGGTCGAGGCCGGGGCGGGACCAGAGCGCGCCGAACACGGTCTCCGTGACGACGCCGATGAATTCCTCGGTGATCGGGTCCTGGGCGTACTCGCTCTGATTTTTGGCGAAGTCGGCGTCACCGCGGAGGCGGCGGCGCATGGCCTCGCCCTTCTTGTAGAGTTCGCTCTTTTCGGTCATCGACGTCCTCGCTCGGTCGCGGGCTCTCGGGGAACGGGTTCTAAGAGGTGGGCCGTCACTCGGCGGCCCGAACCTTCTCGAAGACTGGCGCTTCGGGCACGGGCAGGCTGTTCACCAGCGGCACGACCTCGGTCGCGAAGCGACGCATCATGCGATGGCGCGTCTCGCGGTCCACGCCGTGCGTCGCGTTGGAGATCAGAACGTAGTCGAAGCCGATGGCGCGTAGCTCGTTGATCCGCCGGGCGACGGTCTCGGGCGAGCCGATCAGGTTGCGATCGAGGATCGGATCGTTCTGCGCGGGGTCGCCCATCAGGCGCATGTTGGCGAAGATCTTGGCGAACTGCTCGTAGCCCGGGATATCGCCCCACGGCGTCGTGTCGGTGGTGTAATGCTCGGCCTGGAGGCGATAGAAGCGCGCCATGTGGCCGCGTGCTTCCTCGCGGGCCTCGGCATCGGTGTCGGCGATGAAGCACTTCGTGGAGACGGGGAGCGTGACGTTGGTCGGCAGTCCGCGCGATGCCATGCGGTTCCGCCAGCGTTCGAGGATCTTGACCAGCATGTAGTCCGGGAACTGGGCGAGCGAGAGCGGCGGGAGGCCCATGTCGGCCATGATCTCGGCGCTGCCCGGCGAGCCGATGGCGCCGTAGAAGTTGATCTTCCGGTCAGGATCGAGGCGCGGGCGGACCGTGATCGACCGGTCGAGCTTCACGTGGCGCCCGTCGTAGGTAAACGGCTCGCCGGTGAGGGCGAGCTGGGTCACCTCCCAGCACTCGCGGAAGCGGTCGCGGGCTTCGGTCATCGGGATGCGGAGCGCGTCGTACTCGAGCTTCGCCGTGCCGCGTCCCATGCCGATGTGCAAGGGGCCGGTGGTCAGGGTCGCCAGCATGGCGACGTCCTCGGCGAAGCGGATGGGATCGTACCAGGGCAGCACCATCACGGCGCTGCCGAGGCCCATGCCCGGGCAGGCGGCTGCGAGGTGCGAGAGGAACATCAAGGGGTTCGGAGTGGGGTAGTAGTCCGAGAAGTGGTGCTCGACCAGCCATGCGGCGTCGTAGCCCAGCGCCTGCGCGGTGCGTGCATCGACGATGGCTTCGCGATACATGTCGGAATCGCTTGCCCCAAGGCGGTCGACAGCGCCAATCTGCACTCCGAAGCGTGGTGTTGCGGGCATGGTTTCTGCTCCCTCGGCTCTTGTCTGGACAAATGCTAGACAGCCTTCCCCGGGATGTCACGCAGTACGGTGAGCCCGACGGCGGCAACTTCAGGAGAGAGCGCATGACACGCGTTACGAGCCTCGACGATCTCGAAGCCATCTACGGGGCTCCGGTCGAGGCGGCCGTGCTGAAGGAGATCGACTACATCTCGGACCACTACCGCGCGTTCATCGATCGGTCGCCGTTCGTGGTGCTTGCGACGGCGGGGCCCGAGGGTCTCGACTGCTCGCCGCGCGGCGATCCGGCCGGCTTCGTTCGGGTGGTGGACCCGAAGACGGTGATGATCCCCGATCGGCTCGGCAACAACCGGGTGGATGCGTGGCGCAACATCATACGCGATCCGCGCTGTTCGCTTCTGTTCCTCATTCCGGGGATCGGCAACACGCTCAGGATCAACGGCACGGCCGAGATCCTCAACGATCCCGAACTCAACCAGAGCTTCGCCTTCAACGGCAAGCTGCCGCGGACCGTGCTCAAGGTGACGGCGGAGCGGGTCTACTTCCAGTGCCCGAAGGCGCTGATCCGGTCGCGGCTGTGGGATCCGAAGTCCCACGTCGACCGGGCGGAACTGCCGTCGTCGGGCGAGATCCTCGAGGCGCTCACGCAAGGCAAGTTCGACGGCAAGACCTACGACGCGAATTATCCGAAGCGACTGCAGGAGACGATCTATTGAGGGGCAGGCAAGGGCGCGTATCGGCGAGGCCGATCGCGAAAGACATCGCGTTACCCGAGGTCGTGGTTGAAAGCCGCGAGGATTGGCGCGCGTGGCTCGCGGCCAATCACAAGACGGCGACGAGCATCTGGCTCGTGACGTGGAAGAAGGGCGACCCGCGTCACGTCGGTTACGACGCGATCGTCGAGGAGGCGCTCTGCTTCGGCTGGATCGACAGCCGTCCACGCAAGCTCGATGCGGCCCGGACGATGCTCCTCATTTCGCCGCGTAAAACAGGCAGTGCCTGGTCGCAGTTGAACCGGCAGCGGATCGAGGCGCTCACGGCTGCCGGGCTCATGCAAGCTAATGGCTTGCAGCGCGTTGCCGAGGCTAAACAGGACGGTACGTGGAGCAAGCTCGAGACGATCGACGATCTGGTGCTGCCCTCGGATCTCGTCACGGCGCTCGAGGCTCAGGAAGGAGCGCGGGCCAACTGGGACGGATTTCCCAAGTCCGCGCGCCGCGGCATCCTCGAGTGGATCATCCAGGCCAAGCTGCCGAAGACGCGCGCGGCCCGGATCAAGATCACCGCGGCAGAGGCGGCCCGCAACAAGCGGGCTAACCAGTGGCGCGGCACACCGCAGTCGACGTAGTCGTCAGCCGATCCGGGGCGCGTCGAGCTTGTGGACGAGGCCGTCCGTCTCAGGCTTCCAGGCCGGGTAGCGCTTCAGGATCAGCGGGTCGTGGCCCGGGATGACGTTGCGCAACTTGCCGTCCGCGAGTTCGGTCAGGCGGTCGTAGGACCTGAGCGTCGCCTCCTGGTCGATGGTGATGAAGAACGGCCGGCGCTGCTCGATGTTGGCGTAGAAGTGCGCCACGTCGGACCCGAGGACGACAGGGCCGTGCTCGGTCGCCACCCGGATCGCCTGGATGCCCTTCGAGTGGCCCGGGCAATGGTGCACGGTGATGCCGGGTGCGATGTGGCCGTCACCGTCGTGGAACTGGACGCGGCCGGAATAGACGTGGCGCACCATCTGGCAGACGTGCTCGGCCGTGAACGGCACGCGCATCGACGGTTCGCACATGCAGGGGCCGGTCGCGTAGGCCATCTCGGAGGCCTGAAGGTGGAACTTCGTGCCGGTGAACTGGTCCATCGTTCCCGCGTGATCGAAGTGCAGGTGCGTGATGATGGTTTCCTTGATGCTCTCCGGCGCGATGCCGATCCGCTTCAGGACCTCGATCGGCTCGACGGTGATCTTGCGACCGCGAGCGGCGGCTTCCTTGTGGTCGAAGCCGGTGTCGACCAGGATCGTGCGGTTGGCATTGCGAATGACGAACACGTAGTAGTCGATCGGCATCGCCGAGGCGTGGTCGTCGGCCTGCGGGTTCATGAAGTTGTCGGCTGCCTTGCGGGCCGTATTCTCCCCGTACTTCAGTGCGAGGATCTCGTACGTCTCGTTCACGGCGTCATCTCCCTTGCAATGGATGGTCGGAGGATGCCCGCTTCACGAGAGCCGGTCGAGTGAATAGCAGGCGGCCGCCGATCGCCATTGCACGGCGGCGGTCCAGCGCCTAAAGACGATCGGGCAGCGCTATAGAGGACGAACAGGGGGGCCATTTGGCTATGCCGATCAACGTCTCCTTCCTCCAGGATCTCCTGACGACCGTGGCGGAGCAGGGCCGGCAGTATCTGCCGTCGGCGCTCCTCGGGGAGCAGAAGGAAGGCGTTGCCGAACTGGCCAAAGCCCTCCTCTCGGGCAGGGGTGAAGCCTCGGGCGTTGCCATTGCCCGGGAACTCCTCGGGCGTTATCGGGGGCTCGGCCCCGAGGACCGCAAGGCTTTCTTCCGGCTCGTTGCCGATCACTTCAAGCCGAACGACGCCGCGGTGCAGGCTGCCGCGCGGGCCTATGTCGAGGCGCCCGGCGAGGCGACGCTGCTCAAGCTCCGCGATGCGGTCGAGAGCCCACGTCAGGAATTCTTCCGCCGCCTGAACCTCGCGCCGGGTGCGACCGCGGAAATCGTCGCCATGCGGCGGGATCTGCTTCGGCTCGGCAAGAGCGAGCCGGGCTTCTCGGCGGTCGACGAGGACATGGCGCATCTCTTCTCGTCGTGGTTCAACCGCGGCTTTCTGGTGCTCCGGCGGATCGACTGGCAGACGCCTGCCGTCGTGCTCGAGAAGATCATCCGCTACGAGGCGGTGCACGAGATCCAGGGCTGGGACGATCTCAGGCGGCGGCTCGAGCCGTCGGACAGGCGGTGTTTCGCGTTCTTTCATCCCTCGCTCATCGACGAGCCGCTGATCTTCGTCGAGGTGGCGCTGACGCGCGAGATTCCGGGCCAGATCCAGAGCCTCATCGGGCAGCAGCCGGTGGCGGCGACGGAAGCCGGCGGACCACCGACGACGGCGGTCTTCTATTCGATCTCGAACTGCCAGGAAGGGCTCAGGGGCATCTCGTTCGGCAACTTCCTCATCAAGCAGGTGGTCGAGGAGCTGGTTCGCGAGCAGCCGCAGCTCAAGACGTTCGTCACCCTGTCGCCCATTCCACATTTCGCCCGTTGGCTCGACCGGGCGATGGCGAGTGATGAGAGCGGCGTGGTGACGGGTCCGGACCGGGTGGCGCTCCAGATGCTCGGGGATCCGGGCTGGCTCGACGATCCGGACGAGGCGGAGGCGCTGAAGCCGGTGCTTCTGGCGCTGGCGGCGCATTACTTTCTGCAAGCCCGCTCCGGGGATGGGCGGGCGGTCGATCCCGTGGCGCGGTTCCATCTCGGGAACGGTGCGCGGCTGGAGCGGATCAACTGGCTCGGCGACGTCTCGGAGAAGGGCCTCCGCGAGGCGCACGGCCTGATGGTCAACTACCTCTACGAGCTGAAGGACATCGAGCGGCACCACGAAGCCTACGCCAACGACGGCGAGATCGCCTGCTCGCGCGCCGTGAAGGGTCTGCTGCGGGTTCCGCCGAGGTCCCGATCGAAGACGGCCGAAGCGGCAATGGTGTTGGCCGACCGGGCAGCGCGACCGATCACGCGCGCCATCGGCGACGGCGGAAAGTCGTCGTGAACCGGACGGGTGTGTGCGGGGTTTAGTGCCTTGTCGCCGGATCGGTGGCGTGCTGAATTCCAGCGGGATGCGGAGTGTGACGGTCGCTGCCTGACAGGGTTGCGGCACTGCGGGAGAGGATCGCCAGATGCGGTATGACGACAAGGATCGCGAGAGCAGCAATCTCGAGGATCGTCGTGGCCAAGGTGGTGGCTCGCCCTTCGGCCGAGGTGGCTTCCGGATTCCGATGGGTGGTGGCGGCGGCGGGCGCGGCGGGTTCAGCCTGACGACGTTGCTGATCGTCGGCGCCCTGATGCTGTTCTTCGGCGTCAATCCACTGGACATCCTGCGTGGCGGTGTCGGTGGCGGCGGTACCGGGGGCATCGATTTCCCGCAGTTCCCGAAGGCCGACCCGGGCCCGCGTACCAGCCAGAATCCCTTCGAGATCCCGGGATTGCCGGGCGGCGGGACCGCCAACGTCGATCCCGGCCAGGACGAGATGAAGAAGTTCGTCGGGCGCGTGCTGGCCGACACGGAAGACGTCTGGAACCAGATCTTCCAGTCGTTCGGCCGCAAGTACGAGGAGCCGAAGCTCGTCATCTTCTCCGGTGCCTTCCCGACCGCGTGCGGGACGGGGCAGGCCGCCATGGGGCCGTTCTATTGTCCGCTCGACCGGAAGATCTACATCGACCTGACGTTCTACGAGGAACTCAAGCGACGCTTCCGGGCGCCCGGTGATTTCGCGCAGGCCTACGTCATCGCGCATGAGGTCGGGCATCATGTGCAAACCATTCTCGGCATCTCGGAAAAGGTGCAGCAGGCGAAGCAGCGGGTCCGGTCGGAACGGGAATCGAACCAGATTCAGGTGCGCATGGAGTTGCAGGCCGATTGCCTCGCCGGGGTGTGGGCGGCGCGAAACCATCAGCTCAAGAACCGGCTCGAGCCGGGCGACATCGAGGAGGGGCTGAGGGCGGCCGCCGCCATCGGCGACGACATGATCCAGCGGCAACAGACGGGTCGGGTCGTACCGGATGCGTTCACGCACGGGTCCTCGGAGCAGCGCGTACGCTGGTTCCGGAAGGGGCTCGAAACGGCACAGATTCGCGATTGCGATACGTTCAACGCGCAGAATCTGTAAAATCCGGGATGTGCGGAGCGGGTCTGGGAGCGTTCGTGCCGCCTCCGAAGCGCCGTTAAGCTGGCGTTTACCAGTCGGTGCGCCCTGACGATGTGCGTCTCTGTCCGATCTGGCATGGAGCGTGCAGTCGAGTGCGGCGTACGCTGCCTATTTGCCGAGGTGCGCGGCGGGGCTGACGAGGGGACGGTAACATGCACGAGATGCTGGCGATTGTGCTCGCGGCAGGCAAGGGGACGAGGATGAAGTCCTCGCTGCCTAAAGTCCTGCATCCGGTCGGCGGGTTGGCCATGGTCGCCCATGTGCTGCGGGCCGCGCGCGCGGCGGGTGCGTCGTCGACGGCGCTGGTCATCGGGCCGGGCATGGAACAGGTGGCGCGCGTCGCACAACTGGACCAGGGCGATCTCGACGTTCATGTGCAGGAGGAGCAGCTCGGCACGGCGCACGCAGTCCTCGCGGCCCGCCAGCGCCTGATGCGGCATCGCGGCGACGTCCTCGTGCTCTACGGGGATACGCCGCTCATCACCGGTGCGACGCTCAAGCGATTGCGGGAAGCACTGGACGATGGGGCGAGTGTCGCCGTCCTCGGTTTTCGGCCCGCCGATCCGACCGGCTACGGACGCCTCGTCACGGGCGACGACGGTTCGCTTCTCGCCATTCGTGAGGAGAAGGACGCGAGCGACGCCGAGCGCCGCATCGGGCTCTGCAACTCGGGCGTGATAGCGTTCCGGCTGCCGGACGTCGCCGGTCTGCTGGGGCGCATCGGAAATGCCAATGCCAAGAGCGAATTCTATCTGACGGACGCCGTCGAAGTGGCGCGGCAGGACGGGCTCAGGGCCGCTGCCGTCGCCTGCGACGAGCGTGAAGTCATGGGCGTCAATTCGCGCGATCAGCTCGCTGTCGCCGAGGGGCTCTGGCAGGAGGCGCGGCGGCGCGAGTTCATGCTCGCGGGCGTGACCATGACGGCGCCGGACACGGTCTGGCTCAGCTTCGATACGCGCATCGGCGTCGATGTGACGATCGAGCCCAACGTCTTCTTCGGGCCGGGCGTGACGGTCGAGGACCGCGTCACGATCAAGGCCAACTGCCATTTCCAGGGGATCGACGGCAAGAGCCGGGACGGCCTCGTCATTCGCGAAGGCGCGGAAGTGGGCCCGTTCGCGCGACTCCGGCCGGGCGCTGATATCGGGCGTGAGGCGCACATCGGCAACTTCGTCGAGGTAAAGGCGGCGCGGCTCGGGAGCGGGGCGAAGGCCAATCATCTCGCCTACGTCGGCGACGGCGAAGTGGGTGCCGGTGCCAACATCGGCGCGGGCACGATCTTCTGCAACTACGACGGGTTCGCCAAACACAAGACGACACTCGGCGACGGCGCCTTCATCGGCTCGAATTCCTCGCTGGTTGCACCCGTCACGATCGGCGCCGGGGCCTATGTGGCGTCTGGTAGCGTGATCACCCGCGACGTGACACCCGGAGCGCTCGGTATCGCTCGGGCGGAACAGAGCGAGCGTGTCGGCTGGGCCGAGAAGTTCCGGACCCTCATGTTGCGTCGCAAGGCAGCTTCCGGGAAGGGATGAGGTCGATAGACCGTCCGTATCCGGAAACCTTATGTGCAGGCAGTATGTTGCAGTGCAACGTCGGATGGCTGATAGCTGACCGCCGCAGTTCGTGTGGTCGTCTCGCGTCGATGCTGTCGGACGGGTCTCGTTCCCACGGGTGAGCCGGCCACGGGGTGGCGGCCGTCGTGCACGTCTGAGGCAAAGGCCGGACCGAGGGATCGGACCGGATCGGAGTGGCGGGTCGAGCGACCCTGGAGGTGACTTTCCATGTGTGGAATTGTTGGAATCCTGGGCGCCAAGCCCGTAGCTGAAGATCTCGTCGATGCTCTGCGGCGCCTCGAGTACCGAGGTTACGACTCCGCTGGCGTCGCGACCGTCGAGAATGGTCATCTCGAGCGCCGTCGTGCCGAGGGAAAGCTCAGGAACCTCTCGGAGCGGCTCATGCGCGAGCCGCTCGCGGGCAAGGCCGGGATCGGGCACACGCGCTGGGCGACGCACGGTGCGCCGAGCGAGCGGAATGCGCATCCGCACATGTCGGAGAACGTCTGTGTCGTCCACAACGGCATCATCGAGAATTTCAGGGAACTCCGTGAGGAGCTGACGCGGGCCGGCGCCGTGTTCGCGTCCGACACCGATACCGAGGTGGTCGCGCACCTGATCAGCTACGAGATGCGCAAGGGGGCCGAGCCTGTCGAGGCGACGCGTAACGCGCTGGGCCGCCTCAGGGGCGCTTTCGCGCTCGCCATCATTTTCGCCGGTCACGACAACCTCATGATCGGAGCCCGGGAGGGTAGTCCGCTGGCGGTCGGGCACGGCGATCAGCAGATGTTCCTCGGCTCGGACGCCATCGCCCTGGCGCCGTTCACGGACAAGGTGACGTACCTCGAGGAGGGTGACTGGGTCGTCCTGCACCGCGAGAGCTTCGAGATCCGGGATCGGCAGGGCCGCAAGGTCGAGCGGCCGATGCTCACGAGCCAGGCTTCGGGCTTCCTCGTCGACAAGGGCAATCACCGGCATTTCATGCTCAAGGAGATCCATGAGCAGGCCGAGGTGATCAGTCATACGCTCACGAACTACATGGACATGGCGGCGGGAACGGTGCGGTTCCCCGACCTCGGTGTCGATCTGGCGACGGTGCCGCGCATCACCATCTCGGCGTGTGGCACGGCCTACTACGCGGGTCTCGTCGCGAAGTACTGGCTCGAGCGGTACGCGCGCATTCCGGTCGAGATCGACGTCGCGTCGGAGCTGCGCTATCGCGAGGCGCCGATGCCTGAGGGAGGGCTTGCGGTCTTCGTTTCGCAGTCGGGCGAGACGGCAGACACGCTCGCGACGCTGCGCTACTGCAAGGCTGCCGGGCAGCGGATCGTATCGGTCGTGAACGTGCGCAATTCGACGATCGCGCGCGAAAGCCACGTCGTGCTGCCGACGCTGGCGGGGCCGGAGATCGGCGTCGCCTCGACGAAGGCGTTCACGTGCCAGCTTTCGGCATTGGCCTGCCTCGCTCTCGCCGTGGCGCGGGCGCGGGGGCAGCTCAGCGAAGAGCGCGAGCGGGAACTCGTGCGGGCACTCGTGGAGGTGCCGCGGCATCTCACGTCGCTGCTCAGGGACGAGCGGCGCTACGAGGAACTGGCGCACTGGTTCTCGAAGGCGAAGGACGTGCTCTATCTCGGGCGGGGGCTCTCCTATCCGATCGCGCTCGAGGGCGCGCTCAAGCTCAAGGAGATCTCCTACATTCACGCTGAAGGTTATGCAGCCGGCGAGATGAAACACGGGCCCATTGCGCTGATCGACGAGAAGGTGCCGGTTGTCGTCGTGGCGCCCAACGACGATCTCTTCGAGAAGACGGTTTCCAACATGCAGGAAGTGGCGGCACGCGGCGGGCAGATCGTGCTGGTCTCGGATGCGGACCGTGACAGCATCGGCTGCGAGGTAGCGGCGCACATCCGGATGCCGGCCTTGCATCCGTTCGTCACGCCACTCGTTTACGCGCTGCCGATGCAGCTCATCGCCTACCACACGGCCGTGCTCATGGGTACGGACGTCGACCAGCCGCGCAATCTGGCGAAATCGGTGACCGTGGAATAACGGCCCGGCGACGGAATATGGCCAGGTCGTCAATCCGTCGCCTTAATGTTGCGGTCTGACGCTTCGTGGGATTTGGGGGAGCACGGGAGCGACGCACCATGCGGGGCAGCGGCATAGTCATCGTCCTCGGCCTGGGTCTGGGATTGGTTGGGCCGAGCGCCGGCTGGAATGTGGTCGAGGCGCAGACCGTCACAGCAGCGCCAGAAAAGAAGCGGCAAGGGGCCGGCAAAACGGCGAAACAGTCGGACAAGAGTGCGGCCGAGGCCGTCGACCCTGAGGTCGCCATCGAGAAGGCGCGGTCACTTCTCGGACAGGGCAAGCACGACGCTGCGGCCGAACTCGCACAACAGGTGCTGGGCGCGGCCTCGAAGACACCCCGCAACACCGCGCGGGCATTGGCAGTGCGGGGCGAGGCTCGGCTGAAGTCCGGCCGTGTCGCGGAGGCACTCTCGGATCTCGACAGCGCGTTGTGGGTCAAGGGCGGGCTCGCGGGCGCGGAGCGTGATGCCGCCACGGCGGCGCGCGTCGAGGCTCGGAAACAGGCCGGCGTCGCTGTGCCGGCAGATGGCGCCGGCAGTGCCAGCGTTGTCGCCGCCGCACCCGAGCGGGCGCCGCAGCGTCGAGGTGGGGCGGCAAAGCCCGAGCCGGCGCAAGAGACCGCGGCGGCGTCTTCGCCGGGGATCGGTTCGTTCTTTTCCAATCTGTTCACGGGCGGAAAACCCAGCGGCGGGAACGGTGCGCAGACGGCCGCGCTGCCAGTCGACACTGGCGATCGGGCAGCCGCTCTCAGCAGTTCGGAGCCGCAGCGCGCCGAGGATGCGCCGACCGGCAAACGGGCAGAGCGGCGCGCGGCGCCGGCGCCTGTTCCGCGGGCGGCTGCCTTGACCGTAGAACCCCCGGCGTCTCAGACGGCGGCCGGGACCTACGTCCTGCAACTCGGGGCCGTACGCACGCGGCAGGAGGCGCAAGCCATGGCCGAGAAAGCCCGCAAGATGCACGCCGATGTGTTCGGCAGCCGGACGATCTCCGTCAACGAGGCGGTCTACGGAAACATGGGCCGCTTCTACCGGGCCCAGATCAGCGCCTTCAAGAGCCCGGTCGAGTCCGAGGCGCTGTGTGCCTCGCTCCGGCAGAAGGGCGTCGACTGCATGGTCGCGCAACGCTAGGTGGGATTTGTGCTGCCGGGCATTCTAAGCGGCTGCGAAATAGGCTAATTGTGACAGCCGGGGTCGCCGTGGTTGCCGGTTCGGTGGGCTGGCCTCGTTGGGAGCGGGGTCATGGAGGACAAGCAGCCTGCGGCGAGCCGAAGGGCTCAGCGGCGAAAGGCGCGGCTCGAGGCGCAGGCCGAGCGGCGGAGGCGGCGCGAAGCGTTGCGCAGGCCCGGCAGCCTGACCGATGCTGCGCCGAGCCGGTTGTCCTTTGGCGCGCGGCTTCGCAACCATTTCCTGACGGGGCTCGTGGTCGTCGGGCCGCTCACGATCACGCTCTATGTGACCTGGTACATCGTCCATCTGTTCGACAGTTGGGTGAAGCCCTACATCCCGCGCGACTATAACCCCGACAACTACTTGCCCTTTCCGGTCCCGGGTGCGGGTCTCCTGTTCGCCATCTTCAGCCTCATCGTGATCGGGGCGCTGGCTGCCAACCTGATCGGACGCAGCCTGATTGGCGCCGGTGAGCAGATGCTCGACGGCATGCCGATCGTGCGCAACGTCTATCGGGGGACGAAGCAGCTTTTTGAATCGGTGGTGTCCGCAACAGGTCCCGAGCAGGCCTTCCAGAAGGTCGGCGTGATGGAGTTCCCGTCACCGGGGATCTATGCTCTCGTCTTCATCACCGGCGCTGCTTCGGCGCCCATCAAGGCCGTCGTGCCAGGCAAGGACATGATCTCGGTTTTCATGCCCACGCATCTGATGCCGCCCTCCGGGTTCACGGTCTTCGTTGCCCGGGAAAAGGTCACGCTGGTCGACATGAGCATTGAGGATGCCGCCAAGATCATCCTCTCGGCGGGCATGGTGACGCCCGACTCTCAGGCTCGCCTGAAGCAATTGGCCGCCGAGGGCAAGGCGCACGCACGTGTTCCGGTTACCGCCTAGCAAGACGCGGCACCGCGACCTGGCGGCTCAGGCGCGCCCTTCGGTCTCGAACATGGCCGAGGCGAGGGCGTGGCGGGAATCCTTGCCCGCCCAGACCACGAACTGGAAGGCCTGATAGTAACGCTCGCACGCTTCGAGCGCTGCCTTCAGCAGGGCCTCGCACTGACTGACCGTCGCGAGCGTGCCGTTGAGCATCAGCGCCTGCCGGAACATGATCAGTCCTTCGGAGGCCCAGACGTCGAAGTGGCCGACCCACATCTGTTCGTTGATCTGCGCCACCAGACGGTAGATCTCACCCATGCGGTTGTCGGGGATCTTGAAGTCGAAGGCACACGCGATGTGCAGGCTCTCGAGATCCTCGCGCCAGTTGAGCGAGACGTTGTAATCCGCCCACGTGCCGGCGATGGACATCGTCAGTTCGTCTTCGTTCGTCCGCTCGGCGGCCCAATCCTGCGCGGAGGCGACCTGCTCGATCAGGTCGACGGGATTGTTGACGCGGCCAAATCCGGTATCGGCAATTGCCATCGCGGGCTCCACTCCTCTCGGGCGGCCGGAACGGCGACCCAGGGGCGTTGTCTTGGAGCGTGACCTAAGCGGACGGGGGCACGAGTCGCAAGGCGACCCTGAGCTTCTCCACCGGCAATGGCCGGACCACGTCAGAGGTCCTGTTTTCGGCACTTTGGCCCGGGTCGGCGTGCCATGGCCTGTGGACGAGCTGTGGATGAAATGGGGAGAAGATGGACGGCCGTCAGTTGGAAGGGCCGGCGCTTGACGAACGAAGCCTGTCTTCCAGCGCGGCAAGCCGCGCGGCGAGTGCATCGTTCTCGTCGCGGGCCTTCTGGGCCATGGCCTTGACGGCTTCGAATTCCTCGCGCGAGACCACATCCATCTCGCGCAGCATCCGTTCGCCCTGGGCACGGAAAACCGTCTCCACCTCACGGCGCAGGCCCTGGGCCGCTCCGGCGGCATCCGTCATCAGTTTTGCAAACTCGTCGAGCACGCGATTGTTCGACTGGGTCATGGTAGCTCGCTTCCCGTGGCACGATCCGATCGAGGTGACTATGGGCAGGCGGGCCATGCGCCGCAAGGGCGGAGGCGCCGTTGGGGCAGGTTGACACGGGGGCCGGAGTGGATCACCGACAGGGCCGGAGCGGCGTTGCTTCCTGATGCAGCGTCGCCGAAAGGTCGACACGGCGCCGTCACGCGAGAGGATGCTCGATGCTCGTCATACCCTATCCGGCCATTGACCCCGTAGCCCTGTCGCTCGGGCCGGTCGAGATCAAGTGGTACGGGATCGCCTATGCGGCCGGACTGCTGCTCGGCTGGACGTATATACGACGCCTGCTGTCGACACCTCGGCTGTGGCGGGGCGAGAAGGCGCCGATCGATCGGGCGGCAGCGGACGATCTCTTCATCTTCGTGGCGCTCGGCGTGGTCATCGGCGGGCGGCTCGGCAATGTCCTGCTCTATGATCTTGCGTACTACACGCGCCATCCGCTGGAGATCTTCGCGATCTGGCGGGGCGGGATGGCGTTTCACGGTGGGCTCGCCGGCACGATCGTGGCGATGTGGCTGTTCGCGAGGCGCAACGGGGCAAATCCGCTCTCGATCATGGACCTCGTGGCGGCTGCGGTGCCGTTCGGGCTCTTCTTCGGCAGGGTGGCGAACTTCATCAACGCGGAAGTTCTCGGCCGGATCACGAACGTTCCGTGGGCGATGGTGTTTCCCGGAGCGGGGCCGCTGCCGAGGCATCCGGCGCAGCTCTACGAAGCGGTGCTCGAGGGCATCGTGCTGTTCCTCGTGCTCCGCTTCGCCACCCACGCTCGTGGCACGCTCCGGACGCCGGGCCTGACAGGGGCGATCTTTCTCATCGGCTATGGCGTGTTCCGGATCGCGTGCGAACTGTTCAAGGAGGACGATTATGCCGCGAGGCTCGGCATCCAGCCGCTGACGCTCGGCATGATCTATTCGCTGCCGATGATCGCCGCCGGTGTCGTCGCGATCCTGCTCGTGACGCGGGGGAGCAAGACGGCGGCATGAGCTACGACCCGCTCGCACGGAGGCCGACGCCGCTCACCAGTCGGCTGCTTCGATCGATCGCGGAGCGGGGACCGATGCCAGTCTCCGACTACATGCGGCTTTGTCTTTCGGATCCCGAGCATGGCTATTATCGCCGAGCAACCGCGATCGGACGGGACGGAGATTTTGTGACGGCGCCGGAGATCAGCCAGGTGTTCGGCGAGTTGCTCGGGCTGTGGGCGGCTGTGGTCTGGACGGGCATGGGGCGGCCAGAGCCGTTCGATCTGGTGGAGTTCGGGCCGGGACGGGGCACGCTGATGGCGGATGCGCTCAGGGCGGCCAGCAAGGTTCCGGGCTTCCGGACTGCGATACGAGTCCATCTCGTCGAAGTCAGTCCCGTCCTCCGCGCCGCACAACAACAGACGCTCGCCGGGTCGCACGCCGACATCTCCTGGCACGAGACGGCGGATGACATCGCCGACGGTGGGGCGCCCTGCGCCATGCTCGGCAACGAGTTCCTGGATGTGGCGCCGGTCGATCAGTACGTGCGGACGGACGCGGGTTGGGCGCGACGGTCCGTCGGTGTCGATGGCGAGGGACGGCTGGCGTTCGTCGCGGGGGATACCGTCACGCCGCCGGACGAGGCGGGTGCCGTGGGCAATGGCCAGGCTGGAGACGTGCGCGAGGTCGGCGACTACGGGCCGCTGCTGGCGCCCATGGCGCGGCGTGCGGCACGAAGCCCGACGGCTTGCCTCCTCATCGACTACGGCCACGAGGGACCCGCCGTGGGCGATACGCTGCAGGCGGTTCGGGCGCATCGCCATGAGCATCCGCTGACGTCGCCCGGCGAAGCGGATCTGACGGCGCAGGTCGATTTCTCACAGGTGTCTTCGCTGGCGCGTCGCGCGGGGTTCGCGGTCGACGGTCCCGTCACGCAGGCCCGGTTTCTCGGTATGCTCGGCGTCAGCGAGCGGGCCTCACGCCTGATGTCAGCCAATCCCGGTCGCGCCGGGGAAATCGAGACCGGCATCGCGAGGTTGATGGCGCCGATGGGAATGGGCGGCCGGTTCAAGGTGCTCGGGCTGAGGCGTGGCTACGGCGATTTGCTGCCCGGGCTTGCGCCGGCACCAGACGCGCGCTGATCGTTGCCCGGGGAACTGAAGAGAGGGGACCTGATGCCTAGTCCGATCACTGCCGACTGCCTCGCCGAAATCGGAAAGATTGCGGATCATGGGTTCTTTACGCGCGAAGGTGGCGTTTCGACGGGGATCTATGCCGGGCTCAACTGCGGGGCCGGCTCGCGCGACGAGCTGGCGGCGGTGCTCGAGAACAGGGCACGCGTGGCGCGCCATCTCGGGGCCGGTGCCGAAAGCCTCCTCACCTGCCATCAAGTGCACAGCGCCGATGCCGTGATCGTCACCGAGCCGTGGGAGATCGGGCAAAATCCGAAGGCCGACGCGATGGTCACGCGTGTGCCCGGGCTGGTGCTCGGTGCGCTGGCTGCCGATTGCGCACCGATTCTTTTCGCCGACCCTGAGGCACGTGTCGTCGGTGCCGCCCATGCCGGATGGAAGGGCGCGCTGACCGGCGTGCTGGAGGCGACGGTGGCGGCCATGGTGCAACTCGGAGCGAAGCCTGGGCGGATCCGGGCAGCGCTCGGGCCGTGCATAGGGCCGGAGGCCTATGAGGTCGGTCCGGAGTTCGAGGAGCGGTTCCTTGCAGCCGGCGCGGAGAATGCCCGGTTCTTCCGGCGGCCGACGCCAGAGGCTCGGCCGCGTTTCGATCTCCCGGGCTACGTCCTTGCACGGCTGGAACGGCTCGGTCTCGATACCGTCGAGAACGCGACGGCCTGCACCTATGGGGACGAGACGCGGCTGTTCAGCTATCGGCGAGCGACGCATCGGGGCGAGCCGGATTACGGTCGGCAGGTGTCTGCCATCGTTTTGCTGTAGTTTATCCACAGATGTGTAGGGGAGTTTCCGGCCTTTACCGGGATCGGCCTGTGAAAACGTTCGATCTGGGGCTGGACGACCGGGGGGGGGAGGGCTAGAGGGCAAATAAGCGCTGAATCACAAGAGATTCGCGCACGTTGGCCGCTAAGTTTGTACGCCGGCCGCCGAGTGTCAGCGGGAAGACAGGCAAGAAGGGGACGTCGTCGTGACGGACTTCGGCGCTGCTACGGCGTGGACGAGACTTCGGACATTCGGTGTCGCCTCAGGCGTCGTCGCGGTCTGCATCGGAATGGCTGGCTGCGAGACAGCGGGCAACATTCTCGGTGGTAATAACGAGATTTCGACGGAGACGGTGGCGCAACCGCCAGCGGCCCCCGCGAAACCTGTGATGGCCGCGCGCTTCGCGCTGGCCCCCATCATCGGTGCCCCCGACGCTGTGGCACAGCAACTCAGAGATCAGATCACCCAGGCCGGTGAACGCAACCGGATCGGCATCCTTGCGGATCGCGATCCGTCAGCCGATTACGGCATGCGCGGCTACCTCGTCGCGGCCCGGGATCGGGGCGGGGTCAAGGTGTCATACATCTGGGATGTGACCGATCCGAGCGGCAAGCGCGTCAACCGGATTACAGGTGAGGAAGTGGCGGCAGCTGCTCCGGGCGCGAAAGAGCCCTGGGCGTCGGTGACACCCACGATCCTGCAGTCGGTGGCGGAGAAGGTTGCCGGCCAGCTGGGGACATGGGCTCCGACACAGCCCCGAGCGGCCACACCCATCGCGTCCGCAGCGCCAGCCGCACCTGCCGTCCAGACTGCGTCGGTCGCCGTTTCGCCGACCGCGACGGCATCGGTATCGCCGGGCGTCGCCGGAACGCTCCCCATCGTCAGTGGTGCGCCCGGTGACGGAAACTCGGCGCTGGCGCAGGCGCTGAGCCGGGAAATGCAGCGTCAGGGCGTGCCACTGGATGGTCAGGCCGGCCGCGGCTACCGGGTCGAGGGTCAGGTGATCGTCGGGGCTGTCAAGGATGGCAAGCAGTCTATCCAGATCGACTGGCGGGTGAAGGACGCCAAGGGTGCCTCGGTTGGCACCGTCACCCAGAAAAACAGCATTCCGCCGGGTTCGCTCGACGGCTCCTGGGGGCAGACGGCCGATGCCGCAGCAGCTGCTGCCGCGCAGGGCATCATCAAGCTTCTTCCCCAGCAATCGGCTGCCCGAACCACCAACTGACGCCTCCGGGCGCAGCGGGGTTCGCGAAAGCATCACAACCAGCTTCGGGCCCGGGACGTTTACACGCCCGGGCCCGCTTGCTATGAGGCGGCGCGTGTCATCCTGATGACAACCGGTGCTGAGGAAGGCTTGGCCATGCCGTTCGACGCTCGTATGCACCAGTGGGGGCCGGGAGGGCCATCGATGAAACTCGTCGCGGGTAACAGCAACCGTCCATTGGCGGAAGCGATCAGCGAAGCCCTGAGTTCGCCGCTCACCAAGGGGTTCGTGAAGCGCTTCGCGGACATGGAAGTGTTCGTCGAGATCGAGGAAAACGTCCGTGGCGAGGATGTCTACATCATCCAGGGAACGGCGTTTCCGGCCAACGACAACCTGATGGAACTGCTGATCCTGACCGACGCCCTGAAGCGGGCATCGGCCAAGCGCATCACGGCCGTCATGCCCTACTTCGGCTATGCGCGGCAGGACCGGAAGCCCGGGCCGCGCACCCCCATCTCCGCGAAGCTGGTCGCAAACCTCATCGAGCGGGCGGGCGTCGACCGGGTGATGACGCTCGATCTGCACGCCGGCCAGATCCAGGGGTTCTTCGATATCCCGACCGACAACCTCTTTGCCGCTCCGCTCTTCGCGCGCGACATCCAGGACAACTATCCGTCGGACGATCTCGTCGTCGTGTCGCCCGACGTCGGCGGCGTGGTGCGCGCTCGGGCGCTCGCCAAGCGGCTTGGGCAGAACGTGCCGATCGCCATCTGCGACAAGCGTCGCGAGCGGGCGGGGCATTCGGAGGTCATGCATGTCATCGGCGACGTCGAGGGCATGAAGTGCGTGCTGGTCGACGATATCGTCGATTCCGGCGGCACGCTGGTCAACGCCGCCAATGCGCTGCTGAAGCAGGGAGCGACAGAAGTGCACGCCTACATCACGCACGGCGTGCTGTCGGGCGGGGCGGTATCGCGGATCACCAACTCGAAGCTGAAGACGCTCGTCATCACGGACAGCATCATGCCGACCGAAGCTGTCAAGGCGGCACGCAACATCCGCGTGCTCTCGATCGCCGGGCTGCTCGCCGAGGGCATTGCGCGGACGGCGCGCAACGAGAGCGTGTCGAGCCTGTTCTACTGACGGGTGGGGAAAGCCCGACCCGCATCGTGGCGGACCCTGAAGGTTGGCGAAGGCGGAGGGCGTGATGCCCCCCGCCTTTTTCGTATCAGGTGGCGTAGCGCGTGAACGCCGTCGTGGTGGCGCGGGCCTTCCAGTCCGTCACGACGCAGACGATGGCGCACTTGCCGGCGGCGACGGCTTTCTTGGCGCGCTCGAGAGCCGGAGCGATGTCCTCGGGCTTCTCGACGTACTCGCCATGCCCGCCGAAGCATTCGGCGAACTTGTCGTAGCGCGGGTATCCGAGTTCGCGGCCGGGCTTCGCCTTCACCGGGTCGTTCTTGTCGGGATCGCCGGTCCATCCGCCGTTCTGGCTGATGACGACGAGCACCGGCAGGTTGTGGCGGATGCAGGTGTCGAACTCCATGGAGTTCATGCCCCACGAACCGTCACCGTGCAGGACGACAACCTGCTTGTCCGGGCAGGCGGCCTTGGCGCCGAGGCCGAACGGCATGCCGACGCCCATGGTGCCGTAGGCGCCCGAGTTGATGCGGTGGCGGGCCGTGTACTGGGGGATGGCCTGACGGGCGTAGTTGAGTGTCTCCTGGCCGTCGACGCAGAGCACGGCGTCGCGATCGAGGATGTCACGGACTTCCTTGCACAGCCGCAGCGGATGGATCGGGGAGTCGTTGTTGGACAGTGCCTGCTCGGCTTCCGCCTGCTTCTGCACGTTACGGGAGCGGAGACGCTCGCGCCACGTCTCGTAGCTCGCCGGCGTGACCTTGCCGCGGATCGCTTCGGTGAGCTGTGTGAAGGCGACGCGGGCGTCGGCCACCACACCGACATCGAGCCGGCGCGGGGCGGTCGCGATCTCCATCGGGTCGATGTCGATGCGGACGACCTTGGCGCCTGCATTCCAGCGCGGCGGCGCCGCGTTGCCGATGACGTAGTTCATGCGCGTGCCGACGACGAGGATCAGGTCGGCGTCCTTGAAGGCTGCGGCGCGCGAGGTCAGGTAGGAATACTTGTGATCCTCGGGGATGACGCCACGGCCCTGGGGCGTCGTATAGAACGGGATGCCCGAGGCTTCGACGAAGGCGAGCATCTCGCGGTCGGCCTCGGACCACTGCACGCCGGAGCCCGTCACGAGAACGGGCTGCTTCGCCGACGCCATCAGCTCGACGATGGCTTTCACGTCGTTGCTGTTGATCGCCGGGCGCGCGCGCTTCGAATAGTCGAAGGGGTCGGGATACTCGACGGTCTTCTCGTCGATCTCCTGGTAGAGGATGTCGCCGGGGAGATCGAGATAGACCGGGGACGTGCGGCCGGTCATGGCCTGCGAGATGGCGAGATTGATCAGCTCGGGGATCCGCTTCGGGTGATGGACCCGTTCGGCGAACTTGGTGATCGGCTTGAAGAGGGCGAGCTGGTCGGTGTCCTGGAACGCGCCGCGATGCCACGTCGAAACCGGTGCGGCGCCGCCCAGCGCCAGGATCGGCGTGCAGTCGGCCCAGGCGTGCGCGACGCCCGTCACGAGGTTCGTCGTTGCCGGACCAGAGGCGGCCATGCAGACGCCGATCTGGTTCTTCAGGCGGGCGTAGGCGAAGCCGGCCATGGCGGCGGCCTGCTCATGGCGCACGTCGATGCCGCGCAGGCCTTCATTGAGGCACGCCTTCTCGACGGCCAGCATGGGGCCGCCCATGATGTAGAAGAAATCCTTCACGCCCTCGTGCTTCAGCGCCTTGGCTACGATGTCCGAGCCGATTGCCATTCGATCGTCCTTCCTGCTTGGGGTCGAGATTGAACTGGTTTGGGGGATCCGGGCGGCGTCAGACGACGCCTTCGGATTTCAGGGCCGCAATGTCGTTGGCCGTCAGGCCCAGCCATTCGCTGTAGACTGAGCCGTTATCGGCGCCGAGGACGGGAGAAGCCTCAACCGGCACGTAGCTGTCCGTCATCTTCACGGGCCAGCCGGGGATGACCACCTTGCCGCGTACCGGATGGTCGACTTCGACGAACACTTCGCGCGCGCGCATCGTCGGGTCGTTCATGAGTTCACTGGTATCGAGCACGGCACCGCACGGCACGCCCGCCTCGCCGAGGGTCTGCATGGCCTCGTGCTTGGTGTAGTTGATGGTCCAGGCTTCGATGAACTCGTTGATCTTCGCCACCTGCTTCACGCGGAGCTGCGGTGTGGCGTAGGCGGGGTCGCCCTTGAGGTCCTCCCGGCCGATGATCTTGCAGAGGCGGTCCCACTGCTGATTGTTGGCACGGCTCGTATAGATATACACATAGTCGTTGAGGCCGCCCGGCTTGCACTTGAAGACGTCGGACGGCGCGTTGGTGCCGAGAACCACCTGGTTGCCCATGCGGGGGCATGGCTTGTTGTGGAGAAGTTGCGAGGCGTAGGCGATGCGGCCGTAGTTCACCATGGCGTCCTGCATCGCCACTTCGACCTTCTGGCCGCGCCCGGTGGCCGTGCGCTGATAGAGGGCCGCCAGGACGCCGATGCAGGCATGGAGGCCGGTGCCGGTGTCCCCCAGCGTCACGCCGGGCTTGATCGGCTTGCCGTCCGGCTCGCCGGTGATCGACATGACGCCACCGCAGGCCTGGGCGATCATGTCGAAGGCGAGGTGCTTCTCGTAGGGGCTGCCTTTGCCGAAGCCTTTCACCGTCGCGTAGATGATGCGGGGGTTGAGCTTCGAGACCTCCTCGTAGGAGAAGCCGAGCTTCTCGATGACGCCGGGGGCGAAGTTCTCGGCGAAGATGTCGGCCTTGCGGATCATGTCGCGCAGCATCGCCTTGCCGCGCTCGGACTTCAGATTGAGCGTGACCGATCGCTTGTTGGCGTTGAGCAGCATGAAGTAATAGCTGTCGGCGTCGGCACGCTCGGAGGAGGCATTGCGTCCCTGTTCGCCGCCGACGGGGTTCTCGATCTTGATGACGTCGGCGCCGAGCCAGGCCAGCGTCTCGGTGATCGAGGTGCCGGCTTCGAACTGAGTGAGATCGACGACCTTGATGCCGGCGAGGGCGGGTTTGCCGGTGGGGGAAGGTGACTGCATCGTTGTCTCCGTCTGGCGCAGGATGGTCCCGATGCCGAGCGATCGGGGACGTGCGCGATCGCGAGGCCGCGCGAAGGTGCTCTCAGATATCCGTCAGGTTCGACGACAAGCGCCTCGTCAAGCCGCGTTGCGGCGCAGGTGTCGTTTCCACCCCGGAGCGGCTGCCTCGATCGCTCCGACGCAGGAGCTGCCTGTAGCCGTCTTTATTGTCCGGACAGGATGGGGCAGCGGTGCGGCCGTCGTCAACGGGATTGACGTCGATCTGTCATCGTTCGGCGCGGCGCGTCCGGATCAGCGGGTTTCTCCGGTCTTGAAATCGAACACGCGGCCGCTCTCGTCGAACGAGGGATCGACGAGACGCAGGAACAGGGGCACCAGCTCCTCGGGGGTCTTGAGGCTTTGCGGGTCTTCGCCGGGAAACGCCTTGGCGCGCATGCCGGTGCGGATCGGGCCGGGATTGACGATATTGACGCGCGCCGGAGTGCTCGCGAGTTCGCGCGCCCACGTCTTGGCGAGGGCTTCCAGGCCTGCCTTGGAGACGGAATAAGGGCCCCAGTAGGCATTTCGCGCGAGCGCTGCGCCCGACGACACGAACACCGCACGACCAGCGTCGGATTTCTTGATGAGAGGATCGAGTGCCCGGATCAGATGCCAGTTCGCGGTCAGATTGACGTCGATGACTTCGCGCCATGCCTCGGATGTGATGTGGCCGAGGGGGGAGAGCGGCCCCAGGATACCCGCGTTGGCGACCAGGATGTCGAGCCGGCCCCAGCGCTGATAGATGGTGGGCCCGAGGGCATCGAGCTTCTCGGTGCGCTTGAGATCCAGATCGACGAGCGTCGCGGTGCCGCCGGCCTTCCGGATGTCGTCGTCGAGTTCCTCGAGGGCGCCGACGGTGCGGGCCATCGCCACGACGTGAGCGCCCGCGCCAGCAAGGCCCAGCGCCACAGCTCGCCCAATGCCGCGCGACGCGCCGGTCACGAGTGCGATGCGGCCCGCAAGTGGCTTCTTGTCCGTCATGCCTGTCTCCGATGGATCGTCGGCGGACGCTATCGTCTCGGGCGCGTGGCGGCAACCGCTGGCTCGTCGTCGCGGCTCGCGAGTGGAGGCGTGAGCCGTTCCGTCAGGTGCGGCTCGACGCGCGCACGATGTCGAGCGCCATCTCGAGCGCTGTCGACACGGTGCGGAGGCGGATGGTCGCGCGGTCGAGGTTTCCGAAGCGGCATTCGCGGTGGAGTGTGGCGGTCCCGCGTCGGGCGACGGCAATGTGGACGAGGCCGACTGGTTTCTCCGGGCTGCCACCGCCGGGGCCAGCGACGCCGGTCACGGCGACGGAGACGTCGGCCGACGCATGGGCGAGGGCACCTTCCGCCATCGCCATCGCCACTTCACGGCTGACGGCGCCATGGTCCGCGAGCAGCCTTGTCGGTACGCCGAGCATCTGGTGCTTGGCGTCGTTGGAATAGGTCACGAAGCCTCGGTCGACGACGGCCGAAGAACCTGGAACCTCGGTCAGTAGAGCCGCAATGAGGCCGCCCGTGCAGCTTTCGGCGGTCGCGATCTGCAGCGACTGTGCCTGCATGGCCCCGAGGAGAGCGCGGGCCGCCTCGTTGAGCTCGCTTGAAAACATCACGACCACCGCTCTCCTGTTGCCACCCTGGGGAGGCTAGAGCGATGGCCGGTGGTGTTCAACAGTGTTAGTGGTGGTGAACCGTCGCCGTACCGCGGTGGGTCAGGGTGCGGCGAGCTTCTCAGCCTGGCTCAGGAGACCGTCGAGGATCGAGCGCGCCTCGACACCCATGACCTCGGTCGAGCGGCGCTGGGCTTCCTGCCACAAGGGGTAGGCTTCCCGAATGACCGTCTTGCCCCGCGGGGTCAGGTGGAGACCGCGGCCGCGACGTCCGGCGGGTGGGTCCATCTCGATATGGCCGAGCGCGAGCAGTCGCTTCAGGTTGCGCGAGAGCGTCGACTTCTCGATGTCGAGATCGATGCCGATCTCGGCCGCCGTGATGCCGTCGGTGTGCGCCAGCTGCGTCAGCAGCGTGAACTGGCTGGCGGTGATCTTGTGCGGCCGAAGCGCGTCGTCGTAGACGCGGGTCACGATGCGGCTCAACTGGCGAACGCGCGTTGCGATGCAGGTCTCGGACGTGGCCGTGGCTATGGAGCCGAGGTCGGGCTGGGCAGTCCGTGCCGGCGGTGTCATGATATTCATTGGAGCCTCCCCCGCGTGCCCATGGCGATACAACGCCTCTTGCCTCGATTCGGGGGTGGCAGCAACGTCGACGGGAGCCAAGCGATGCAGCCGCGCCGAATTGAGGTTGTGCGGACACACGTGCTCGAGGCGCCGCTCTCGGAACCGTTCGCCTGGTCGTTCAACGCGACGTCCGTCCGGGGCGCCTGCCTCGTCGAGATCGTCGCCGACGACGGTACGACCGGATGGGGTGAGTGCTACGGACCGCCGCGTCTCAATGCAGCGATCGTCGCGGCGTTCAGGCCGCTCCTCATCGGCGGCGATCCGCTGGCGACGGATGTGCACTGGCTGACGCTCTACAACCAGTTCCGGGATCAGGGGCAGAAGGGCCTCGTCGTGACGGCGCTGTCGGGCGTCGACATCGCGCTCTGGGATCTGAAGGGAAAGTTGCTCGGGGCTCCGGTGAAGCAGTTGCTCGGTGGGGCCTTCCGGAGCGACGTGGCGGCCTATGCGACGGGGACGTACCGACGCGGTACGGGCGAGGCGCGGGACTACATCTGCGACGAGGTGCGCGGCTATGTGCGGGAGGGCTTCGGCGCGGTGAAGCTGAAGATCGGCTTCGGCGTCGAGGAGGATCTTCGGCTGATCGAGGCGGTGCGGGAGACGATCGGACCGGACTGCGGCCTGATGCTCGACGCCAACCATGGGTTCGATGCCATCGAGGCCATCGAATTGGGGCGGCGGGCGAGCCGTCACGACATCGGATGGTTCGAGGAGCCTGTCGTTCCCGACGATCTCGGGTCCTACGAGGAGGTTCGGCGCGGGCAACCCATTCCGGTCGCGGGGGGCGAGTGCGAGTTCACGCGCTGGGGGTTCCGGGAGGTGTTGAGACGGCGGGCGATGGACATCATCCAGCCGGACACGTGCGCCGCCGGCGGCCTCTCCGAGTGCAAGAAGATCGCGGACATGGCGACGGCGTTCGGGGTCCGGTACGTGCCGCACGTCTGGGGGACCGGTGTCGGGCTCGCAGCGGCCCTGCAACTTCTCGCGGTGCTGCCCCCGTCACCGCCGCGGACGCGCGCCCTGCAGCCCCTTCTCGAGATGGATCGCTCGGAGCATCCGTTTCGGCAGGCCGTGCTGACGCAGCCCATCGAGCACCGGGGCGGCCGGGTGGCAATTCCCGACGCGCCGGGGCTCGGGGTCGAGATCGATCGCGGGGCGCTGGATCGGTTCCGGGTGGGCGAGGCGGCCGTCTGAGGCCGTGGGGCGCGTCAGCTCGCCTCGGCAAGGAGCGAGAGCTGGCGTGAGCTTTGCGCAGTCTGGTCGGTCAATCGGGTGGGATAGTCGCCCGTGAAGCAATGGTCGGTGAATTGCGGTTGGGCCGGGTCTCGCCGATCCTGACCCATCGCCCGGTAGAGGCCGTCGACCGAGAGAAACGCGAGGCTGTCGGCCTCGAGATAGGCCTGCATCTCGGCGATGCTGTGCGTCGCGGCGAGCAGCTCCGTCGTGCGGGGCGTGTCGATGCCGTAGAAGTCCGGGAAGCGGATGGGCGGGCTCGAGATACGCATGTGAACCTCGCGGGCGCCGGCCTCACGAATCATGGCCACGATCTTCTTCGAGGTGGTGCCGCGCACGATGCTGTCGTCGATCAGGACCACACGGGCGCCGCGAATCACGCCGGGATTGGCCGAATGCTTCAGCTTGACGCCGAGCTGGCGGATCTTCTGTTCGGGTTCGATGAACGTGCGGCCGACGTAGTGATTGCGCACGATGCCGAGTTCGAACGGGATGCCGGCAGCCTGCGCGTAGCCGATCGAAGCGGGGACACCGCTGTCGGGCACCGGCACGATGACGTCGGCGGGCACGCCCGATTCCTCGGCCAGGACGGCGCCCATGTGCTTGCGCATCTCGTAGACGCTGCGGCCGCCGATGATGCTGTCGGGACGCGCGAAGTAGACGTACTCGAAGACGCAGGGCCGCGCCGGGCGGCGCGGGAACGGGCGATGCGATTCAACGCCGTTCTCCGTGATGACCACGACTTCGCCGTTCTCGATCTCGCGCACGAACTGGGCGCCGACGATGTCGAGGGCGCAGGTTTCGGAGGCGAGGACGTAGGCGGTGCCGAGGCGGCCGAGCACCAGCGGGCGGATGCCGACGGGATCGCGGGCCCCGATCATCATGTCGTTGGTCAGGCAGGCCAGCGCGTAAGCGCCTTCGATCTGCAGAAGGCCGTCGATGAAGCGCTCGACGATGCGGCGTTTCTTGGACCGGGAAATGAGGTGAAGGATGACCTCGGTGTCCGAGGTCGACTGGCAGATGGCTCCAGACGAGATCAGTTCGGTCCTGAGGGTGAGGGCATTCGTGAGGTTGCCGTTATGGGCAACGGCGAAGCCGCCCTGGTCGAGGTCGGCGAAGAGCGGTTGCACGTTGCGCAGCACCACATCGCCCGTGGTCGAATAACGATTGTGCCCGAGGGCCATCGAGCCGGCGAGGCGGGCGATGATTTCCTTGCTCGAGAAGCTGTCACCGACACGTCCGAGGCGGCGCTCCTGGTTGAAGCGTTTGCCATCGTAGGTGACGATGCCGCAGCCTTCCTGGCCGCGATGCTGAAGGGCGTGGAGGCCCAGCGCCGTGATGGCTGCTGCGTTCTCGTGGCCGAATACAGCGAAGACGCCGCATTCCTCGCGAAGGCGGTCGTCGGGATATCGGGGACGCGGTGTCCCCGGGAGGCTCAACGGGGGACCCGTCTGGCTGTCCCTGGCGTCGGTCGGGATAGCCGGATTAACGGTGGCGTCTGTCATCGATCCGCTCCAGAGCCCTCGAGCCTTCGATTGATCCGCAGCGACCAGATCACCCGGCGCGCGGCACGTCGACGGGATATATGACGAATTGATGGCGTTGGCCATGCCCCGGCGTGATCGTGACGCGGATGTTGGTTTGCGGCGCGTAACCCTGCTGCTCGCCCTTTGGCTCGGTCAGCGACGACGGGACCACCTTGACGAGCACGTTTCGGAACGAATTGCCGGCGCTCTTGATGTAGGGCAGCGACTTGGCGTTGCGGACCCAATCGAACTGGTTACCGGGATCGGGGAAGAACTGCTCGTAGAACATGTAGGGGATAACGATCAGCACGAAACCCCGGATGACCCCGAAGCCGAAGCCCAGGATGCGGTCGATCATGCCGACACGGCTGTCGAGGATCGTGTCGGACAGGCGGGCGGTCAACAGATGGACGATGATCAGCACGACGAGGAAGATGATCGCGCCCATGACGATCTGGGCGACGGGCAGGGGCACGCTGAACTGGCGGGCGAGGTCCTCGGCGGCCGGCTTGTGGTAGAGGACGAAGTAGAGGACGGCTCCGAGGGCTGCGACCCACGAAAGGATCGAGAGCACCTCACGCGTAAAGCCCCGGTACATCGCGAGGAGGCCCGACAAGAGCGTCATCGCGAGGAGGCCCGCGTCGAGGTAGGAGAGAGGCCCAAGCATCCGGCTTCGTTCCTCTTGTTGCTGAAGGGTCGGAGGGGCGCCCGTGACCGCCTGCCGACGTGGTGTCACTGGCACGGACCGATCTGTTCGGCAAGTTCCTTGAGGTGGGAAAGGCGCTGCAGAGTGATCTTTGCACCGCCGGCCTCGATTTCGCCTGCAGCCGGCAGCACGGCGCGTTTGAAGCCCAGCTTTTGGGCTTCCTTGAGGCGTGTCGTCATGTGCCCCGCCGCGCGGACTGCGCCGGAGAGACTGATCTCACCGAAGTAGACGTGATCTGCGGGAAGAACCGATCCGGACAGCGACGAGAGGAGGGCCGCTGCCGCCGCGAGATCGGCTGCGGGCTCGGTGATCTTCAGGCCGCCGGCAATGTTCAGGTAGACATCGTGCTGGGCGAGGCTGACGCCGCAGCGCGCGTCGAGAACGGCGAGGACCATCGACAGGCGGTTGGCATCCCAGCCGACCACGGCGCGGCGCGGCGTGCCGAGGGCGGAGGGCGCGACCAGCGCCTGGATCTCGACGAGAAGCGGCCGCGTTCCCTCGACGCCCGCGAAGACGGCTGCACCCGGAGCGTTCGCGTCGCGATCGCCGAGGAAGAGTTCGGAGGGGTTCGAGACCTCGCGGAGGCCCTGCTGCGCCATCTCGAAGACGCCGATCTCGTCGGTGGCGCCGAAGCGGTTCTTGACGGCCCGCAGGATACGGAAGGGATGGCCCCGGTCGCCTTCGAAGGAGAGCACGGTGTCGACCATGTGCTCGATGACCTTGGGGCCTGCGATCTGGCCGTCCTTGGTGACATGGCCGACGAGGAGGAGCGCCGCGCCCGACTGCTTCGCGTAGCGGATGAGGGAGCCGGTCGCGGCGCGCACCTGGCTGACGGTGCCGGGAGCTGCGTCAAGCATGTCGGCCCAAAGAGTCTGGATCGAATCGATGACGACCAGATCCGCGCGCTTGTCGTCGCCGAGCGTCGCCAGGATGTTCGAGAGGTTGGTCTCGCTCGCGAGCAGCACGGGGGACTTCGACAGGCCGAGGCGCTCGGCGCGCAGACGTACCTGGGCGGCTGCCTCCTCGCCGGAGAAATAGAGGGTGCGGTGACCGGCCTTCGCCAGCGAGGCGCACAGCTGCAGGAGCAGCGTCGATTTGCCGATGCCCGGTTCGCCACCGATCAGGAGCGCCGAGCCCGGAACGATACCGCCACCGGCGACGCGGTCGAGCTCTGCGATGCCGGTCGGCATGCGGGGCGGGGCTTCGCCGCGGGCGTCGAGCGTTTCGAGGTTGACGACGCGGCCACGGGTCTGGCGTGTGACGCCGGAGCCGGGAGGTGGACCGGCGTCGGTCTCCTCGACCAGCGTGTTCCACTCGTTGCAGGAGGGGCAGCGGCCGACCCAACGTGGCGTCACGCCACCGCAGCTCTGGCACACGTAGGTGGTGCGGGGCGCCTTCGCCATCAGACCGAACCGTCGAGGACGACGCGATGCGAGCGGCGACCGAGGCGGGTCAGCAGTTCATATCCGATGGTGCCGGCGTGGTCCGCCAGATCGTCGAGGCCGCTGGTCGGTCCGATCAGTTCGACCCAGGCCCCGCGGCAGGCCTCGCGCTCCGGGATGCCCGTCACGTCCAGCGCGATGACATCCATGGAGACGCGGCCGACGACGGGAACGCGATGACCATCGAGCGTCACGAGAGGGCCGGGCCGCTCGGTCGGGCCAGAGAGCGCGCGGAGGAAGCCGTCGGCGTAGCCAGAGGCGACCGTGGCAATGCGGCGCGCGTCCGGGGCCGTGAAGGTGGCGGCATAACCCACGGGAGTTCCCGCGGCGACAGTGCGGACCTGCAGGATGCGGGCGCTGAGGCGGGTGACGGGGCGCATCGGGTTTGGAATATCGGTGCTGGCGCGGCCGCCGTAGAGCGCGATTCCCGGACGGACGAGGTCGAGATGGTAGGCGCGATCGAGGAAGGTGCCCGCCGAATTGGCCAGGCTGAGCGGGGCTCGGGGCAGGCGCTGGGCCAGAGCCAGGAATGCCGTCCGCTGGGTTTCGTTCAAAGGGTGAGCCGCGACGTCGGCGCAGGCCAGATGGCTCATCACGAGGCTGATCGGAAAGGTACTCAAGATCTCGCGCTCGGGCCCGGCGAGAGTGTCGACATCGGCCGCCGTCAGACCGAGGCGCTGCATACCGGTGTCGATGTGGATGGCGGCGGGAGCGGGCCGACTGTCGGCGGCGCACCACGCGGCCCACTCGCGGATCTCTTCGAGGCTGGAGAGGCACGGGCGCAGGTCCATGGCCGCATAATGGGCGGCGGCGCCAGGCAGCAGGCCGTCGAGGACGTAGACGATGGCTGGTGGCAGGGCTGCCCGTACGGCGCGGCCCTCGGCCAGAGTGGCGACGAAGAACGTGCTGCAGCCGGCACGGGCGAGGGCCGTCGCGACGTCTGTGATGCCGAGACCGTAGCCGTCGGCCTTTACAACTCCGGCGCATGCGGCTGGGTGAACGCGATCGGCGATCTGGCGCCAGTTCGCGACCAACGCGGCGAGGTCGATCGTCAGGACGGACCTGGCGTCGGGCGGAATGGTTTGACCTTCGAGAATCACGGCGGGGCTCCCCTGATGGGCGGACCATAGCAGGGTGTCAGTGGCGCGCCCATGGGCGGGCGGAGATGCGGCGAGTTCTCATTTTAATCGAATGTTGATGCGTTTGGGGAACTGTCGGAGACCGACGAGACGAGGAGAGATGAGAATGCTCAGGACGGCGCCGACGGCAGAGCGACGGGCCTTCGGCCGGCGCGAGAGCTTCATCCATGCCATCGCGCGTCTGCCGGGACGTGGGGCGGAGCCTTGCGTGGTGCGGAACTTCTCGGATACCGGAGCGCTCATCGAGTTCAAGGCGGATTTCGTGGCGCCGGACCGGTTCCGACTCGATATCGAGGCGAAGGGGTTCTCGGCGGTCTGCGAGGCGAAGCGCAGGGACGGGCGCATGCTCGGTGTTCGGTTCGTCGGCGCGAACGCTACGGAAGCGCTAATGGATCGGGTCGCTGGAACGACGGCCCCGGAGCCGGGCCACGACGAGTTGCCGGTCGACAATGTGCTCGTCAAAGGCCAATTCGTCACGGTGGCGCGCGGCGACGCCGTCCGGGCAGCGCTCGCAACCTGACGCCGGGCCGCGCACCCAGACGGGTCATTCCTCGCGGTCGGGCATGTGGTGCTCGTGGGCGAGGTCGGAGAAGCGCGTGAACTGCCCCTCGAACGCCAACGTCACGGTACCGACGGGGCCGTGGCGCTGCTTGCCGATGATGACCTCGGCCTTGCCCTGGACCATCTGCATCTTGGCGAACCAGTCCTGGAACTGGGCCGTGCCTTCGGAGGGCTTGGTGCGCTCGACGTAGTATTCCTCGCGGAACACGAAGAGGACGACATCGGCGTCCTGTTCGATCGAGCCTGATTCACGAAGGTCCGACAGCTGCGGGCGCTTGTCCTCGCGGCTTTCGACCTGACGCGAGAGCTGCGAGAGGGCGATGACCGGAACGCTGAGCTCCTTGGCGAGGGCCTTCAGGCCAGTGGTGATCTCGGACACTTCCTGTACGCGTCCTTCGGAAGAACGCTTCGCCGAGCCTGTCAGGAGCTGGAGGTAGTCCACGACGAGCACGTCGAGGCCCTTCTGTCGTTTGAGCTTCCGCGCGCGGGCGGCGAGCTGGGCGATGGAGATGCCGCCGGTCTGGTCGATGTAGAGCGGGCAACGCGCCATCTCCTGCGAGACGAGGACGAGCTGCTTGAACTCCTCGGGGCTGATCTCGCCGCGGCGGATCTTCGAGGACGAGATCTCGGCCTGCTCGGCGAGAATTCGGGTTGCGAGCTGTTCGGCCGACATTTCGAGCGAGAAGAAGCCGACGACGCCGCCGTCCTTGGCCTTGGTCGTGCCGTCGGGGAGCGTCTCGGCGCGATAGGCCTTGGCAATGTTGTAGGCGATGTTGGTGGCGAGCGACGTCTTTCCCATCGATGGCCGGCCGGCGAGAATGATCAGGTCCGATGACTGCAGGCCGCCCATCTTGGCGTCGAGATCGCGCAAGCCTGTCGAGACGCCGGACAATCCACCCTGGCGCTGGAAGGCGTTGTTGGCGACGGTGATGGCCGTCGTCAGGGCCGTTTCGAACGAGAGGAAGCCTTGGCCGTACTTGCCGGTTTCCGCGAGCGAGAAGAGCCGCGTCTCGGCCTCCTGGATCTGCTCGTCCGGAGGCGCGTCGATCGGGCTGTCGTAGGCAAGGTTGACCATGTCCTCGCCGATCAGGATCAGCTGCCGGCGAATCGCGAGGTCGTAGATGGTGCGCGCGTAGGCGACGGCGTTGATGACGGTCGTCGCGTTGGCGGCGAGGCGGCCGAGATATTGGGGAACCGTGAGGTTCTGGTCGATCGGCTCGGCGGTTTCGAAATAGGTGCGCAACGTGATCGGCGTGGCAGGTTTGCCGGCCGCGACGAGTTTGCCCGCCGTCTCGAAGATGCTCGCATGGAGGGGATCGAAGAAATGCTCGCTCTTGAGGAACGACGACACGCGCTCGTGCGCGTCGTTGTTCACGAGGATCGCCCCGAGCAACGCCTGCTCGGCCTCGATGTTGTGCGGCGCGGCGCGGAAGCTCGGCTGGTCCTGAGCCTCTTCGCGGGGGGCGGTCTGTCGGGTACGCGGGGTGTTGTTTGCCATGCCCTCGGGATAGCCGATTCCGGTCAGGGCCGGGTGGGGCGATCGGGCGGGGAAGGGTGATGGTCCCCGTAATCAACAGGGGGGCATGTCTGCTGTTGCAGGTGTTCGGGAAGCAACAGGCGCCGGTGTGATCGCCCGACAAAAACGGCGCAGCGACCGTATCGTCGCTGCGCCTCGGTCTGTCGAAGAGTGCTGTCGCGATCAGCGGTCGGCGTCGGGATCATCCGGCTGCTCGCCGGTGCCGCGGGGCTGATCGTAGTTGTCGTCTTCGCTGAAGGTCTCGAGGTCGAGCGCCTCATCGCGGATGACCGTGACGTCCTCGCCGCGGGCCTGGCGATCCGCTTCGTCGGTCGAGCGGGCGACGTTGAGATTGGCCGTGACCGTCACTTCCGGGTGGAGTTGCAGCTTGATCTCGTGCACGCCCAGCGCCTTGATCGGCTTGTCGAGAAGGACCTGCCGGCGCTCGATCGAGAAGCCGCCAGCGGTCACGACCTCAGAGATGTCGCGGGTCGAGACCGAGCCGTAGAGCTGGCCCGTGTCGCCCGCCTGGCGGATGGTCACGAAGGTCTTGCCAGCGAGCTTTTCGGCGACGGCCTCGGCTTCCTTCTTCAGTTCGAGGTTGCGGGCCTCGAGGTGGACGCGCTGGGTGTCGAACTGCTTGCGGTTCTCATCCGTCGCGCGCAGCGCCTTGCCGAGCGGGAGCAGGAAATTGCGGGCGTAGCCGTCCTTGACGCGAACGACGTCGCCCATCTGGCCGAGGCGGCCGATGCGCTCGAGGAGAATGACGTGCATGGGTGGTCCTTTCTTGTCTTGCGTTGAATGAAAAGCGGGCAGCCCGGACTCAGGTGGTCGGGGGTGGCGCCGGGTTGTGGTCGGGAAGATCCGGCCGGCGGTACCACATGAAGGGTTCGAGGATGGCGACGAGGGCGATGATCAGGGCGGCCCACGTGTTGAACAGCAACAGCGTCACGTAGAGACCCCAAAGGATGAACGTGCGGGCCGACTTTCCCCGCGTGGCCCAATGGATGATGGCCAGACCCATCAGGAAGTAGGCGAACAGAAAGGCGCCGGAAAAGCCCGTTGCTAGAAGGCCGGGGAGGCCGGGTAGCAGCGAGAGCGCGATGGCCAGCGCGAGGCCCAGCGAGAAGCCCTGGGGAAAGCGCAGCAGCGACACGTCGGGCCAGGCACGGTGCAGGCGGCCCGAGATTTGCGTGATCTTGGCGGCCAGCCAGAGGTTGAGAAGGAAGCCGCCGAGCCACAGGACCGCCGAGGCGGCCGGCAGGGCATGAAGCAGCAGGTTGGCAAAGGCTGCGCGCTCCGTCTCGCCGATGGGTGTCGTCGAGATGTTCGGCATCTGCTTGGTGACGATGGTGTCGACCATCTCGCGCATCAGGGCGCGCAAGCTTTCGAGGTCGGCGCCGAGGAGGAGGATCGTGACGAACGCCAGCGCTCCCGACATCAGGGTGGCCGCGGCCACGATGCGTCCGGTCGGGTACCACTCGAGTAACGGCGTTGGCGGCGGTGTGCCTGCGGGATCGGGTGTGACAGGGCGGCTCAGAAGAGCCAGGTGGCAGAGCACGATGAGTGGAATGCCCTGGCTCAGGAAGAAGACGGCGCCGGTTCGCGCACCCATGAGAGCGCCAGTGATGAGGGCGCTCAGGACGGCCGCAATGGCAGCCGAGGCCGCACCCCAGCCGACGCCCGCGAGATAACAAGGGAGGGGGGCCAGAAAGAACAGGATTATGCGCCCGGTCATTCCGCCAGCGCTGGCCGACACGAAAAGCAGCGCCGTGGCGAGGCCCGCGAAGAGGCCGACGGGGATGAAATGCATCATGGTTCGCTGTCCCGCTCTCGGCGGTTAGGGCAGGGGCTCACCCTGTCCAACATCGAGGGGCTGCGATCCGGCCGGATGCCGGACCGCAGCCGACCTCAGGTCACTTGATCACGTAGGGCAACAGTCCGAGGAACCGAGCGCGCTTGATGGCCCGGGCCAACTCGCGCTGCTTCTTGGCCGAAACGGCCGTGATGCGGCTCGGCACGATCTTGCCGCGCTCGGAGACGTAGCGACCCAGAAGGCGCACGTCCTTGTAGTCGATCTTGGGTGCGCCGGCGCCCGAGAAGGGGCAGGTCTTGCGGCGACGATGGAACGGACGGCGTGCTGGAGCGCCGCCACCTGTCGATGCCTCGGCCATCAGGTTCTCTCCGTCGGATTAGAGGGGCGGGGACCGCGATCGAAGCCACCTTCACGGGGCGGCCGGTCGCCGCCACGGTCCGGGCGGAAGCCGCCGCCCTCACGGGGGGGACGGTCGCCTCCACTGCGGAAGCCACCGCCCTCGCGAGGCGGGCGATCGCCGCGCGGGCCGCGGTCGCCGCGGGGGCCGCCACGGTCACGGCCGAAACCACCGCCGCCGCCGCGTTCGCCGCGCTCGTCGCGATCGCTCTTGCGCATCTGGATCGAGGGTTCCGTCTCATGCTCCTCGACGCGGACCGTGATGAAACGGAGCACGTCGGTCGAGATCCCCATGCGGCGCTCCATCTCGTTGATGGCAGCCGCCGGGGCGTCGATGTTGAGCAGCGTGTAATGCGCCTTGCGGTTCTTCTTGATCTTGAATGCCAGCGATTTCACGCCCCAGTATTCGGTCTTCGTGACCTTGCCCTGGAGTTCCTCGATGACGTCCGTGAATTCCTTGGTCAGCGCCTCGACCTGTGTCTGGGACACGTCCTGGCGTGCAAGGAACACATGCTCGTAAAGCGGCATGGTAGCCTTCCTTCCCTGGTTGTCCGCCTCGGCGCCAAGCCTCTCCCGGACCGCCCACACGAGGGGGAAGGCCCAAAGACGACCCTAAGAGCGGAGACACGGGGAGCATGAATGGCAGACCACCCACCGTTCGAGCGGCAACTCGAACGCAAGCTCCCGTTCAGCCTCCAGCCGAGACGGGTAGAGCGCGCTAGATGCCAGACCCGTGGCGCAGACGCAAGACGAAACAGGAGGGCGGGGGTATGCCGGAAGCGGGCGGAGCCGGGGATGGGTGGCCCTCGGGACAAGTCAGGGTCTCAACAGTGGGCTTGACAGCGTAAACCCGGCCATGCTTCACGCCGCCCATACCGCACACGCAGAGGGGGTCCGGCGCGATGAGCCTGGCGTTGATGTTTCCGGGACAGGGCAGTCAGGCCGTCGGCATGGGCCGCGAGCTCGCCGAGGCGTTTCCGGCCGCCCGCGCCGTGTTCGCCGAGGTCGACGAGGCGCTGGGCCAGAAGCTGTCGCAGATCATGTGGGAGGGCCCGCAGGAAACGCTGACGCTGACCGAGAACGCACAGCCGGCGCTGATGGCGCACTCGATGGCCGTCGTTCGCGTTCTCGAGGCCGAGTTCGGCTTCAGGATCGCCGAGAGGGTGGCGTTCGTTGCCGGGCACTCGCTCGGCGAATATTCGGCGCTGGCGGCGGCGGGTGCATTCTCGATCGGCGATGCCGCACGTCTGCTCAAGCTGCGCGGCCAGTCGATGCAGAAGGCCGTGCCGGTCGGGCAGGGCGCCATGGCGGCGCTGCTGGGTGTCGGGCTCGACGTGGCGCGGAAGATTGCCGCCGATGCGGCGCAAGGCGACGTCTGTGACATAGCCAACGACAACGAACCGACGCAGGTGGTGTTGTCGGGACACAAGACCGCCATCGATCGCGTCGCAGAAGTCGGAAAGGCCCACGGGCTCCGCCGCGCGATTCCGCTGCCGGTGTCGGCGCCGTTCCATTGCCGCCTGCTGCAACCGGCCGCGGACGCGATGGCCGAGGCGCTGGGGAAGGTGGAGGTGCGTCGTCCGGTCGTGCCGGTGATCGCCAACGTGCTGGCGGCGCCGATCAGCGATCCGGCGGAGATCAAGGCGCGGCTCGTCGAGCAGGTCACGGGAACTGTACGCTGGCGCGAATGCGTCCTCGCCATGGCGGCTGCCGGTGTGACAACGCTGATCGAGGCCGGTTCCGGCAAGGTTCTGACGGGGCTCGCGGGAAGAATCGACAAGAGCCTCAAGGCGCAGGCCATCGGGACGCCTGCCGATATCGAAGCGGCGCGGGGACTGTTCGGTTCGTCTGGTTCGTAACGTAACGCGCGGCCGTGGCCGCGATCGAAGGGTGCTTCATGTTCTCATTGGCTGGAAAGACCGCGCTCGTGACGGGTGCCACGGGCGGGATCGGCGGCGCGATCGCGCGATCGTTCCATGCGCAGGGCGCGACCGTCGCCATCTCGGGGCGACAGGTCGACAAGCTGGAGGCGCTCAAGACGGAACTCGGGGAGCGCGTGGTCGTGGTGCCGTGCGATCTCGCCAACAAGGAGCAGGTCGGCAAACTGATCGACGAGGCCATCAAGGCCCTCGGCGGGCGGCTCGACATCCTCGTGAACAACGCGGGTCTCACCAAGGACAACCTGTTCATGGTGATGAAGGACGAACAGTGGGATGACGTGATCGCCGTCAACCTCACGTCGACGTTCATGCTGATGCGCGCCGCCACCCGGCACATGCTGCGCTCGAAGACCGGTTATGGCCGCATCATCAACATTTCGTCCGTCTCCGGCATCATCGGCAATCCCGGACAGGGCAACTACGCCGCCTCGAAAGCAGGCATGATCGGGATGACCAAATCCCTGGCTCGCGAGGTCGCGGCGCGGGGCATCACGGCCAACTGCATCGCGCCGGGCTTCATCCAGACCGCGATGACGGACGTGCTCAACGAACAGCTCACGGGCGAGATCAAGAAGAACATTCCGGCGCAGTCGTTCGGCGAGCCGGCAGACATCGCCGCTGCTGCGGTGTATCTGGCGTCGGTGGAGGGCCGGTACGTGACGGGCCAGACGCTGCATGTCAACGGCGGCATGATGATGGTCTGATTCCGGCGGACGGCGTGTGTTGGTGAAGGCCGTCAGCCGGCTTTTCAAGGTTTCGGAAGTGTGTTACCGACCCGCGGTTAACGGTTTGCGCCTCGGGGCAAGACGCGTATCGTGCTGTTCAGGCAGGCGATCAGCGACGGATCCCGAAGCAATCACGCGCTCGCGTCATGGGTTACGACCCGGGCGGCTGCGGGGTCCAAATCAAGCCGAGCTCCGGTTCGCTTCGCGAGAGGCACTCCGGGGAGGAAACGTCCACCGTAGTCATGCTGGGTCCCGGCGCACGCCGGCAGGCAGGAACAAGAACTTCTAGAGGAATACGCAATGAGCGACGTCGCGGACCGGGTGAAGAAGATCGTTGTCGAGCATCTGGGCGTCGAAGCCGACAAAGTCACCGAAAGCGCCAGCTTCATCGAGGATCTCGGCGCCGACAGCCTCGATACCGTCGAGCTGGTGATGGCTTTCGAGGAAGAGTTCGGTTGTGAGATCCCGGACGATGCAGCCGAGCAGATCCAGACCGTCGGGGACGCCGTGAAGTTCCTCGAGAAGCAGGCCAAGGCCGCCTGAAGACGTTCGCCTTCGACTGTCCGACGCGATACCCTGGGCGAAACAGCCCGGGGGAGGCGCGGCATCGCATCCAATAGGCCTCGACACTTGCAACGGGGCCAGCCCAACGGCGGCTGAGCCGGCACGGGTCTGATCGTCGTCTCGCAACAACGGGGGTGGCCATGCGCCGCGTCGTCATCACGGGTCTCGGGCTGGTTACTCCGCTCGGAGCCGGAATCGGGCCGACGTGGTCGGCGTTGCTCGCCGGCAAGAGCGGCGCGCGGCGCGTGACGGAGTTCGAAGTCTCCGACATTTCCTGCCAGATCGCGTGCTTCGTTCCGCGAGGCGACGGCTCCAATGGGACTTTCAACGCCGACAAGGCGATGGAGCCCAAGGAGCAGCGCAAGGTCGACGATTTCATCATCTACGCCGTGGGCGCGGCCGACGAGGCGCTGGCCGATGCGGGTTGGGCGCCGAAGACGCCGGACGAGCAGGAGCGCACCGGCGTCCTGATCGGCTCCGGTATCGGGGGCCTCAACGGGATCGCCGAGACGTCGCTGCTGCTCAAGGAGAAGGGCCCGCGCCGGGTGTCGCCGTTCTTCATCCCGGGGCGGCTGATCAATCTGGCGTCGGGCTACGTCTCCATCAAGCACGGGCTGAAGGGGCCGAACCACGCGGTGGTGACGGCCTGCTCGACCGGGGCACACGCCATCGGTGACGCCGCCCGCCTCGTGGCGCTGGGCGATGCCGATGTGATGGTTGCCGGCGGCGCGGAGAGCCCCATCTGCCGCATCGCGATGGCCGGCTTCGCGGCGTGTCGCGCGTTGTCGACGGGGTTCAACGACCAACCGACGAAGGGATCGCGCCCCTACGACAAGGACCGCGACGGCTTCGTCATGGGCGAGGGCGCGGGCGTCGTGGTGCTCGAATCGCTCGAGCACGCCAAGGCGCGTGGCGCGCGCATCTATGCGGAAGTGATCGGCTACGGCATGTCGGGTGACGCCTATCACATCACGGCTCCGGCCGAGAACGGGGATGGGGCATTCCGGTGCATGCGGGCCGCGTTGAAGCGGGCCGACATCGACGTCAGCGAGATCGACTACGTCAACGCGCACGGCACCTCGACGCCGATGGGCGACGAGATCGAGCTCGGGGCGGTCGAGCGGCTGTTCGGGAATTCGGCCTCCAAGCTGGCCATGTCCTCGACCAAGTCGGCGATCGGTCACCTGCTCGGCGCGGCTGGCGCCGTCGAGGCGATCTTCTCCGTGCTCGCGATGCGCGACAACATCGCGCCGCCGACCCTCAATCTCGACAATCCGTCGGTCGCGACGGCGATCGATCTCGTGCCGCACGTCGCAAAGCCGCGCCAGATCGACACCGTGCTCTCGAATTCGTTCGGGTTCGGCGGCACCAATGCGTCGCTGATCCTGCGGCGGTATGCGGCCTGAGGGTCACGGCCGTCGCGCCATTACGCTGGATTGTGGATCTCAGTCGCTAGTCTTCGATCTTCGGCCATAATTGTGCGTAGGTTCCTCTGTCAGGAGCCGGAGCGGGAATCGGGCCACGCGTGTCTCGTGATCGCGCGCTGCCGGGGTTCCTTGCTGGATGGACGGATACTCGTCGATGAAGGCTTCGAAAGCCAAAGCCCAGACCGCCGCCAAAATCGAGCCGCGGCTCAGCGGCGCCACGTTGCGCACCGGCCCCGCACCGCGAAGCCCGACGGAGCTCGCCATGCCGACTCGGCCGCCCAGACCGCCCAAAACACTGCGTCACGAGCGCGAGCCGCGTGAGCTGAACGGGTTTCTTCGCCTGATCGACGGCTCCTTGTCGTTCGTGTTCATCAGCTTTCTCCTGCTGGCTGCCCTCACGGTGTGGATGCGGCAGAGCTTCGATGCGCCGGGGCCGCTTCCAGCGACCGCGGCCGTCGTCATCCCACGGGGTGAAGGTGCACTCGAAATCGCCGAGCGGCTCGAGAAGGCCGGCGTGGTTGCGGATCGCCGGGTCTTCATGCTGCAGTACTATGTGGCACGCTTCTACAGTGGCGGGGCTCCTGGCGGCGCCGACCGCGCGAGCCTGAAGGCGGGCGAGTTCGAGTTCACGCCGCAGGCCAGTGTGCGCCAGGTCCTCGACACCCTGATCAGCGGCAGGGGCATCCTGCAGAAGATCACCATCCCCGAGGGACTGACGAGCCGGCAGATCGTCGAACGGCTCAATGCGGAGCCCAGCCTCTCCGGGACGATCGCCGAGGTGCCGCCCGAGGGCGCGTTGTTGCCCGATACCTACAAGTTCTCGCGGGGCGGAAGCCGGCAGGAGATCATCGATCGGATGCGAGCCGAGCGGGATAAGCTGGTCGAGGCGCTGTGGGCGCAGCGCAATCCGGCCATTCCGGTGCAGTCGGCGGAGCAGGCCGTCATACTCGCGTCGATCGTCGAGAAGGAGACGGGGCTGGCTGAAGAGCGCCCCCGCGTGGCGGCCGTCTTCGTCAACCGGCTGCGCAAAGGGATGCGGCTGCAGTCCGACCCGACGATCATCTATGGTATCGTTGGCGGGCAAGGTCCGCTCGGCCGGTCGATCACGCGCTCGGATATCGACACCAAGACGGCATACAACACGTACCAGATCGATGGGCTGCCGCCCGGTCCGATCTGCAACCCGGGGCGCGCGTCGATTGCGGCTGTGCTCAATCCTCCGGAGACGCAGGATCTGTTCTTCGTTGCGGACGGGACGGGTGGACACGCGTTCACGTCGACGCTGAAGGATCATAACGCCGCTGTTCAGAACTGGCGGCGTATCGAACGGGCGCGGCAGGGTGTGGCCGAGCCGCCCGCCGCGGCGTCGGCCGGGGAGGCTCAGAAGGCCGGAGGGCCGGTGGCCAAGTCGCGGCCGGCCTCGGTCATCAATTCGGGCAAGGCGGGTGAGCGGGCCAGTCCGGACAAGAAGCAGAAGGACAAGCAACCCTGAGGCTATCGGTCGAGGGCACGACCTCGCCTTCATGGCGCCTCGCGGGTTGTGCGGGTCGCATGAGTTCGCTAAAGGCGGTGCATCCAGTCGCGCGGCCGAGGATTCATGGCGCTCAGGAGCATGACGGGCTTTGCCCGGTTCGACGGTTCGATCGCGGGCACCCGGTTTCACTGGGAGCTGCGCAGTGTCAACGGACGTGGTCTCGATGTGCGGCTGCGCTTGCCGCCGGGCTATGAGGCCATTGAGGCGCAGGCGCGAGAGGCGGTCAGCCGGCATGTGGCGCGGGGGAATGTCGCGCTGACCCTCAGCATCGACCAGGGGGCGACGTCCTCGGAGGTGCGAATCAACGAGCGCGCACTCGAGACGGTATCGGCCGCAGCAGAGCAGCTCAGACTTCGGCATGGCTGGGACAATGTGCGGCCGGAAGGCGTGCTGGCGCTGCGTGGCGTCCTCGAGGTGGGTGAAGGGCCGAGTGTGAACGTGGAGGCGGCCCAGCCGGTGCTCCTCGCGGGGCTCGAAACAGCGCTCGGGGCGCTGGGCGTGGCGCGCGAGGGCGAGGGGGCGAGACTCGAGGCTGTTCTGCGGGCTTCGATCGAGCGTATCGGAGATCTCGTGGCGCGCATCACGGCCTTGCCGTCGCGAACTCCGGAGGCCATCCGGGCGCGGCTCTCCGAACAGGTCCAGAGGCTCGCGGGAACGGGTGTCACGTTCGAGCCTGAGCGGCTGCATCAGGAGGCGATCCTGATCGCTACTCGGGCCGACATCGAGGAGGAGATCAAGCGGCTCGGCGCGCACATCGCGGCGGCGCAGGCGCTCGTCGGCGAGACGGCGCCGGCGGGCCGGCGCCTCGACTTCCTGGCGCAGGAGTTCAATCGCGAGGCCAACACGATCTGTTCGAAGTCGGGAGACGTCGAGATGACGCGGCTCGGGCTCGAGCTCAAGGCCGTGATCGACCAGTTGCGCGAGCAGGTACAGAACATCGAGTGACAACCATGTCCGCCAGCCAACGTTCTGTCTCCCCGGACGCGCCGCGCCGCGGTCTCATGCTGGTCATGTCGTCGCCGTCGGGAGCGGGAAAGACGACGCTCAGTCGCGAGATTCTGGCGCGCGATCCCGCGCTCGCGATGTCGGTATCGGTCACGACCCGGGCGCCGCGTCCGGGCGAAACGGACGGAAAGGATTATCATTTCCGGACGCCTGACGAATTTCTGGCGCTGCGCGACAGCGGCGGTCTTCTCGAGTGGGCGGAAGTGCATGGCAATTATTACGGGACGCCGGCCGCGGACGTCGCTGATCGTCTGAGCGCGGGGCAGGACGTGCTGTTCGATATCGACTGGCAGGGCGCGCAGCAACTCGCGCACAAGGCAGTTGCGGACACGGTCCGGGTCTTCATCCTGCCGCCATCGGCGAGGGTTCTCGAGCAGCGTCTGATCGGTCGCAATCAGGATGGGCCCGACGTCATCGAGCGGCGGCTCGCGGGTGCGGCAGCGGAAATAGCGCACTGGGCAGAGTACGATTACGTCATCGTCAACGCGCAACTCGACGCCAGTCTCGAGACGCTGCAGGCGATCCTGGCTGCAGAGCGGGCCCGGCCCCGGCGGCAACTCGGAGTGCGCGCGCTGGCGACGGGCATGCTCTCGGATCTCGCGGCGCGCCCGGGCCGGTAGGGTCGTGCCGGGCTCAGATGCCGGCGTCGACGGCCGCCGCGAGGCGGGCGAAGTCGGCTGGCGAAAGCTCTTCCGCGCGTCGCTCGGGCTCGATGCCGGCGGCGGCGAGGAGCGCCAGAGGGTCGCGGCCGAGCTGCTTCAGGCTCTGGCGCAGCATCTTCCGGCGCTGGCCGAAGGCTGCTGCCGTGACGCGCCCCAGCGTGATGACGCTACAGGCCGGTTCACAGACGGGTCGGGGCACGAACGTCACCACAGCCGATGCAACTTTCGGCGGCGGTGTGAAAGCCTCGGGGCCGAGTGCGAGGGCGATCCGCACCTCGGCCCGCCACTGCGAGATGACGGCGAGACGGCCGTAGGCCTTGGTGCCTGGAGCCGCGACGATGCGTTCGGCCACTTCTTTCTGGAACATCAGTGCCATTTGCCGCCACCAGGGCGGCCAGGGCTCGGTCTCTAGCCAGCCGACGAGGAGGCGGGTCGCGACGTAATAGGGCAAGTTGGCTGCGATGACCACGCGCCCGGCATCTTCACCCACGAGGTGGCGCCAGTCGACGTCCGTCGCATCCGCGAAGTGAGGGACGAGACGACCAGGATAGCGCTCGCCGATGGCCGCGAGTGCCGGCTCGCAGCGACGATCGGTCTCGATGGCGATGACCTTGCGAGCGCCTTCCAGCAGCAGACCGCGGGTGAGGCCGCCGGGGCCCGGACCGACCTCGATGACAAGGGCATCGTCGAGCGGGCCGGCGGCACGGGCGATGCGGCGCGTCAGGTTGAGGTCGAGGATGAAGTTCTGGCCGAGGCTCTTCTTGGCCGCGAGGTCCAGAGCCGCGATGACGTCGCGCAGGGGCGGCAGGCCGTCGGGACTGGCGCCGGGGCGAGGGGATTGTGGGTCGCGCTCGTCGGGTGGCGTCTGGTCGCGGCTCACGATCGAGCCGCCCGGTGGGGGGCGGACAACCGTGCGGCAAGGTGGAGGGCTGCGATGAAGCTCTCGGGATTGGCGCGGCCGGAGCCGGCAATGTCGAAGGCCGTTCCGTGATCGGGGGATGTGCGAACGAACGGGAGACCCAGGGTGACGTTGACGCCGCTGTCGAAGGCGAGGGTCTTGATCGGTATCAGCGCCTGATCGTGGAACATGCAGATCGCGACGTCGTAGCGACGGCGGGCGGCGGCATGGAAGAGCGTATCTGCTGAATGGGGGCCGGTCACGGTGATGCCTTCGGCGCGAAGTTCCGCGATCGCCGGGCCGATGACGTCGATCTCCTCTCGGCCGATCGTGCCCTGCTCGCTGGCGTGGGGGTTGAGGCCGGCGATCGCCAACCGAGGCTCGGGGATCGCGAAGCGACGACGGAGATCGAAGGCTGTAATGCGGCAGACGTCGAGGATACGCCGCCGGGTCACCGCGCGGGGCACGTCTGCCAGCGGGATGTGGACCGTCAGCGGGACGACGCGCAGGTCGTCGGTGGCGAGCAGCATCACGGGATCGGCGGGGAGGTGCGGGTAGTGGCGGCGGGCCAGTTCGCCGAGGAATTCGGTATGACCCGGATGCGCGAAGCCGGCCGCATAGAGTACGGACTTGGCGATCGGGTTCGTGACGATGGCAGCGGCGGCTCCGCAAGCGACAGCGGCGGTCGCCTGTTCGATCGCGGTGACGATGGCGGGACCATTGGCGCTATCCGGGCGGCCGGGCACGGCGGGGACCGCCAGGCGGACGGGTACGACCTCGAGGGCCTGGGCCGGACCAGCTCGATCCGTTCGGGGCGTTTCTACAACTTCGAAGTCCGCATCAATGCCCAGCCGCCGCGCGCGGTCGGCGAGGGCGTCGGGGTCGCCGTAGACGACCATCCGGGGGAGTGGCGACAGGGCGCGGCTGTGCCACGCCGCCAGCACGATATCGAGACCTATGCCGGCCGGGTCGCCCATGGAGACGGCGATCCACGCCCGATCCGGGCTGGCGGCCTCGGGCCGCGACGCTGCTTCGGCCGTCATCAGGTCCTCACCGCATTTCGATGAGGGCATCCTTGCGCAGGTCGTGCAGGTAACGCAACGCGAGCTTCTCGAACTCCTTCATCTGGAGTTGATTTTCGGCGGCCTGGCGCTTCTCGTCGTCGAGCTTCACGGTGCGGCGAGCGCAGACGGCATAGATCTCGACCCCGGCGCCGGAAAGATTCGCCGGCAGGATCTCGCCGTCCTTGGCACTTTGCAGGAGGCTGCGTGTCGGCTCCGCGACCGAGGTCGGCTTTCGCCATCCCAGATCCTGGAATTTGGCGTTCGCGCGGCCCTTGGCAAGCCCGGCCATGCTCCCGCAGCCCTTGAATTCGCCGCGCAGGGCGTTGGCTTCCATCAAGCGGGCGGCCATGGCGCGCTGATCGACCTTGCCGGGGCTTTCGATGGTGATCAGCTGGAGTTTCAGCTCCTGGCTCTCGTCGCCGCCGGCCTGGGCAGCGAGGGATTCGATATCACGCTGGCTGATGTTGATCTGGTGGCCGTAGCGCTTGCGCACCACTTCGCGCCAGACGAGAGAGGCCCGGAGGCGCGACTTGACGACCTCGGCATTGGCGCCCTGGCGTGCGATGTGCGCCGAGAACTCGGCGCTGGACATCTTGTTGCGCTGGGCCATCTGGGCGAAAATCTTGTCGACGTCGCTTTCGGGCACGGGGATCGACAGCTTCCGACCTTCCTGCAGCTTCAGGCGCTCATCGACGAGTTCCTGAAGCGCGTCCTTCCGCAGGGTGGGGATGATGCCGGAGCGGGCGCTTTCGACGGCCTGCCGCTGGAGGCTTTCGACGAAGGACTTCTTGCGCACCTCGAAAGCAGCGATCACCTGCTCGCGCGTCTTGCCTCGGTTGGCCTTGATGGTCTCCTCCAGGATCGCCTTGAGGCGCTCGTTGGTGGATGGGTTCTTGGCGATGGCCTGCATGTTTGCGCGTGCGCGCTCGCCGATGTTGCTCGAGAGCGCCATGAACCGGGCGCGTTGTTCGACCGCGAACCCGGTTATCGGCTCGTCGTTGACTAGGGCGACGATGCGGGTGCTGGCGCGCGCCTGGTCGCCGTCCGCGGGCTTGGCGGGCGGGCGCTTGGCGGCGGCGGGCTTGGGCTTGGGTGCCGGCTTGGGCGCGGCGCGGTCGATCGATGCCGTGGGCGTCGGTGGCGAGACGAACAGGCCGGGGGGGGCCTCAACCGGACCGGGAGCCGGTCCTGACGGAGCCGCAACGACCAATCCCGGGATCGATGGCGCGGCTTGCTGAGCGGCCACCGTGAGTGGCAGCGCCGAGACGCCGGCCACGGCAAGGAGAGCCGTCAATCGCTGCGCCGTCGAGGCACTGCGGTGAGATTGTGGTTTCTTGTGGTGTGCCATGTCCCACGCCATCGTGACTGCGTCCTGCGCCGGTAGGCCGACGATTCGCTCTATTGATCTTAGCCGCTTCCGGCGCGCTCAATGGAGTTTATCCACACCAAGCATGGCGTTGAAGCGGCAAGGCGAACGATTCATGTCTCGATGAGGCCGAGCCGACGGCGTTCCGCTCGCGATGGCCGCGGCGGGAGACCGTTGCGGTCGCGGGTGCCGGGCCAAGGCAGGGCGGAGCGGCGTTACTTCGCCGGGGCCTGATTCTCGGTGAAGACGTGATCGAGCGAGTCGGTCTTGTAGCCGAACTGGCCCAGATGCTTCAGCTCGAACCGGAGCATGATTGTGCGGTCCGGTTTGATGTCGAGCGTCGGATTGCTGATGTGCGTTTCGATGTATGACGCCGTCAGGACGAAGCACTCGTCGGAGTACTTGACCTGGATCTGCTCCTGCAAGCGCAGCTTGTCGTCAAGGTCGTAGCGCGCGATGCCGAGCACGGACCAGTTGTCGGTCAGCTTGAGCCCGAGGCCGCCGATGATCTCCTGCTCGGACTGGAAGTTGCCGATGGCCGGGTCGTCGCGGGTGTAGGCGTACTGGGCATGCACCGTCGCCGGGCCGAGTACGGCCTGCGAATAGAGGTTCTGACGCTTCAGCGAAAGGTCATCCTCGTCGAACCGGCTCTGGGCCACGATGCGGAACGACTGCACGGGTGCGATGTAGGCACCGAGCACGTAGTCGGACCGGTCGCGGTCGAGGCCGCTGTTCGGTGAGAAGGCCGTCGCGTCCGGATAATAGTAGCGGTTGCCGTAGGAATCGACCGTCTCGTAGGGCGACTTGCCTGGATCTGTATAGGCATTGGTGCCTGCGAGCTGGAAGCTCTGGCCGGCGATCAGGCGGGCATATCCGCCCGTGTTGCTCTGGAACGTGTACTGCATGCCGACATTGGCACGTGTTCCCGTCTCGACGCGATCCCAGCCCGAAAACTTGTCGACGTCGAACAGCAGGGTGTCATCCCAGACGAGGCTTTTCGCGTCTTCGACCGGCAGGCGGCGCTGCGAAACGTGGTTGGGCCGTGCGATGACCTGGCCGACGGGCTCGACCACGTGCGATCCGAGAAGGCTGTGGGCGATGAACGGGTAGGAGTACGTCATGCCGACGGCACCGATGGCGCGGGTGACCGTATCTTCCGCGATGGGACGGGACGTATCCGGGTCGAAGCCGTTGGTGAACTGGGTGACGTCGGCGCGCGCGTAGGCGAACGGGGTCCAGACTTGCCCGACGCCGTCGATCAGCTTGCGGCGCCAATGAGCGTCGACAGCGATGCGGTTGGAATCCGTGCCGTCGCTCCGCGACAGGCTCTGGGCATTGGCGTTGAAACTCAGCTCGCCGCCAAGGACCGGTTTGCCGGCGACGTAGTTCCAGTCGATGACGGGGTGGACGCGGCTCTCGGATGCAGCGCTGTCCTCGATGAGAAGGCCGCCGAACTGGTAGAGCTGCATCGAGAAGTGATTGCGGTCGCTCAGGCCCTGGAGCCAGGCGGTGTTGACGCGGTCCGTCTGCAGGATGCTGTCGAGCTTGTAGAAGCGGCGGAACGTGTCGTCGCTTTCCAGCGTCACGTCCCAGCCGAATTTCCACCACGACGCGAGCGAGAACACGCCGCGAGTCTGAATGCTGCCGCGCCAGCCGTCGAGGCGGCGGCGCTTGTCGGCAGAGGTGTCGTCGGGCAGCGCGTCGCCGTCCTGCTCGATGCCGGCGATCTTGAAATTGTACTGACCGGTGATGTCGCCGAAGGCCACGCGGTGGCGCCAGTCTCCCTGATAGAGCACACCCTGCTTGGAGAGGTACTGCGGCGCGAAGGTGAAATCGTAGTTCGGCGACAGAGCGAAGTAGTACGGCAGCGTGACCCCGAAGCCGAGGTTGGTCGAGCTCGAATAGTCGGGCAGCAGGAAGCCGGTGCGGCGCTTCACGCTTGGGTCGGCGTGCTGGAAGTAGGGGAGGTAGGCGATCGGCACGCCGAACAGTTCGAACTGGGCGTCCTGATAGGTGATCGTCGCGGCCTGCTGATCGTGGACGACGCGCGCGGCGCTGATGCACCAGAGCGGGGGTTTGCCGGGATCGCTCTTGCAGGGCGTGAACTTGCCCTGCTCGAACTCCGTCACGTTGCCGTCCTTGCGCACGGCCCGGCGCGCCGCGATGCGGCTGTCGTCCTTGCCTATGACGCTCAGGCTCTGGATGAAGGCATCACGGAAGTCCGCCGTGGTGTCGATCGAGTCGCCCTTCACGATATTGCCGTTGGGCTCCTTGAGCTGGGCATTGCCTCTGGCGGTCAAGGTGTTGGCGCCCTGGTCGTAGATGACCTCGTCGGCGGTGAGGACGTAGTTGTTGTAATAGATCTCGACGCTGCCGCGCGCGATGACGCGATTGTTCCGCGTGTCGTAGATCAGTTCGTCGCCCTGCAGATAGAGCGGCTGTGACTTGTCGATCTTCTGGATGGGACCGCCGAGGGGGCCGCCCGGCTGCGACGGGAAGCTCGACTGCGACGAGCGCGATGTCGGGCTCAAGCCGCTCGAGGTGCCCTGAGCCGCAACGGGTGTTGGGGCGACGCCGAGGGTCGCGGCGACGGCGAGGGCGGTCGCACAAGCGAAGGCGCGCAGGCTTGCGCGCACCCTCTCCGCCAGCGCTGTATCCCCCTTACGCGCCACTCAGCCGTCCTCCTGGTGCAACAGCACGAGCAGCGCACCACAAAATCCCAACACGACAGGCGTCGCCACCGCGAGCAGCGGCGGCGCCAAACCTGCTATCCCCACCTGCCGGGAGATTTCCGAGAAGAGAAAGAATCCGAAACCTCCCACGAGCCCTATGCCGACCATAGTCTGGATGCCACCCGAGCGGAATGACCGCAAAGACACAGTGGCGGCCAAAAGGACCATGACGACGAGCAGCGCCGGACGGGCTAGCAGGAGCGCGTATTGAACGCGAAAGCGGTGCGCCGATAATCCTGCTTTTTCCGTTACTTCAATCAGTGCCGGAAGATCCCAGACAGACACCGTGATGGCGCTGCCGAGGGCATCGGCCACGCGCTCCGGCGAGAGCGCCGTCGAGACCGTGTAGACGTCGTAGGAGTCGGGCTTCTGGCCCGCTCGGGTGACGGTCGCCGAATTGATCTCCCAGAAGCCGTCGAACAGAGTGGCACGGGAGCCATCGATGCGTTCCGTGAAGCGGCCCTGCGGGTCGAACTGAAGGAACATCACCTCGTGCAGGATGGTGCCGCTCGAATGCGCGGACGCCGCATGCAGAACAGAGGCCCCGTCACTGCCTTCCTGGCGAAGCCAGGCGCCGTTGCCGTCACTGCGCAGGACCGTCTGTTCGCGACCGAAGGCCTCGGCGAAGAGGCGCTCGGATTCCTCGCGGGCCCACGCGGCGACGGGGTTGTAGACCGCGATGGAGAAGATGCCGAACAGGAGCGCCACAGTGATGCCGGGGCGCACGAACTGGAGCGCCGACATGCCGGCGGCGCGCATCACCGTCAGCTCCGATTTCCGGTTGAACATCAGCAGCGTGCCGATGGACCCGACGAGAACGCAGAAGGGGAGGAGCAACTCGGTGTAGGCAGGGAGGCGGAGGACGGCGATCCAGGCGATCCGGGCGGAGGGGACGCGGCCGAATTTTCCGGCCTGACGGAGGAGTTCCACGATGTCGATCATGAAGATCAAGAGAGAGCACAACGCGAACGTGCCGAGGGTCGCGGCGGCAAAGCGTAGGGCCAGATAGCGGCGGAGGATGCGGGGAGCGACCATCGGTTCTCCTCAGGCGGTACGACCGGCGCGAGGCCGGCGCACGAGGAGGGACGACAGTTTCTCCAGCAGTGTCCCGACAAGGTCGGAGACCGAGCGGGCCCAGCGCGATGGGGGCCGTAACGTGCGGCGAGAGGCGATGATGGCGACAGCCGCTCCACCCGCGATGAGTGGAATGGCGTAGACGAGCCAGATGGCGCCCGCGCTCAGAGCGACGACGTTCGTGCCCGCGAGGCCGGCAAGACGTGCTCCCGCCGCCACGAGGAACGCCGCGACGATGGCCTGAATCCGGTTCTGACGGGTCGTTCTCGCATGGCCGATGAAGGCGACTGCAAGCAGGACGAAGGCGAACGGGTAGAGGGGACTGGACAGGCGCTCATGCAACTCGGCGCGCAGCAGGCCCGGCTGGCGCCTGGCGATGACGTCATCGGCATCGGGCGCGATCAGTTCGCTGAAATATCGCTCACGCGGTTTCAGGTCGACGCCCTGCTGTTTCGGCTCGAAGCGCGCGAGATCAACGGCGTAGCTCTGGAACACGATCGTCTGTACGGGATCGCCGTTGCGCGGACGGCGCAGGATGTGGCCCTGTTGCATCAGCAGGTAGCCGGTGCCGTCCTGCTTGATGATGTGACCCTTTTCCGCGAGGTAGGTGCTCGCGATCTTCTCGTCGCGGCTGTCATGCATCACGAGGCCGAGCAGGGTGCCGGAAAGATCACGATCGCGGATATGGAACGTCAGGTTCGGCTCGGGGGTGGAGAAGCGCCCGGGCTGGATGACCTGGGAGATGAGGTCGGTGCGCACCTGCACGACGTAGGTGCGCAGCAGGCGCAGGCTCCACGGCATGGCGACGTGGTTCACGAAGCTGACGGCCATGGATACGAGGACGGCAAGGACGAGCAAGGGCTTGGCGATGGTCCAGACCGTGCCGCCGCCGGCCGTGGTCACGATCAGCTCGCTGTCGCCGTTGAGGCGGTTCAGGACGTGGATCGATGCGACCAGCAGGGCGAGTGGCGCGATCAGCGCCATGAGGTTGGGAAGGGCCAGCAGCGTCATCTTGATGAACATCCACGTGTCCTGGCCTTGCGAGGTCACGAGATTGAGCTGGCGCAGCGCGAGCGCGATCCAGACGACGCCCGTCAGCGACGAGAGGATCATCACGACCGAGCCGCCCGCCTGCCGGAAGATGTAGCGGAAGAGAATGCCGGGCATCAGCGGCCCCCTGCCTGCAGCGTCGGCCGAGACGCGGCGCGTCGAGCCGATCGGCCCCAGCCGGTGCGGCGCGATCGGCGCTGGCGCGGGTCACGCGTCGTGCCACACATGCTCTCTTGCCCCCGGTCTCCCCGCCATGCGGGCGAGGTCTCATGATCTACGGCGTTCGCATGCGACCGTGGCCGAACTGCGGCCTCGCCTGTCCGCGGTCGTCCATGTCGGTCCCCAGTTGCGTGGCTGGCGGTGCTTGCGATTCGTCTGCAACGTCCCTAGCCTTTAAAGCAGATTGCGCCGTCACCTAACAGGAGCCAACCCGTCACGCCGTCGGTCGATACACCGAGGATCGTGCCGTGCGCGCCGAGCCCGAGCCAGAGCATGACCCAGAGACCCGATATCCGTTTCGTTCCGCTGTCGACCCCACTTGCGGGCAGTGTCGTGCTGACCGTCGGGCAGGACGTGGAGTTCGGCGGTATCGGGAGGCGGCTCGACACTCAGTCGGGGGGAAGCCTCAGGCGGGCGGCTGCCGAAGCCGGCTTCAAGGGCAAGGCGCGGGCATGCGTCGAGGTGCTGGCGCCCCAGGGGCTCGAGGTCGGGCGGGTGACGCTCGCCGGCGTCGGCAAGGCGGAATCGCTCGAACCTCTCGACTGGATGCGGATCGGCGGCTCGATCTGGGGCCAGATCGCCAATCGACCGGGGGAAAGTGCGAGCCTCGTGCTCGATACCCCGCAGGGGACCGCCAGTGCGGCGGCGCGCCTCGCGGAAGGTGTTCTGCTGCGGGCCTACCAGTTCACCAAGTACAAGTCGCGACGCAAACAGGAAGACGGTGGCGACGGCTCGGGAGGGAAAGGGCCGGGCACCTTGCTCGTGCATTGCGAGGATCCGAGTGCGGCCGAGGCTGCGTTCGCGGAGCGCGCGGCGGTCGTGGACGGCGTCTATCTGGCGCGCGATCTCGTCAACGAACCCGCCAATGTCCTGGGGCCCGTGGAATTCGCGGCGCGCCTTGCGGCGCTCGAAGTGCCCGGGCTTGAGGTCGAGGTGCTCGACATGGCGCAACTTCAAGGCCTCAAGATGGGGGCGCTGCTGGCGGTCGGGCAGGGCAGCGTCCGCGAGAGCCGCGTCGTCGTCATGCAATGGAACGGCGCGAAAGGCCGGGCCAAGTCGAAGCCTCCCGTGTGCTTCGTCGGCAAGGGCGTCGTCTTCGATACGGGCGGCATCTCCATGAAGCCGGCGGCGGGCATGGAGGACATGAAGGGCGACATGGGCGGCGCCGCCTGCGTCTCCGGCCTGATGCTGGCGCTCGCCCGGCGGAAGGCGAACGTGAACGTCGTCGGCCTCGTCGGGCTCGTCGAGAACATGCCATCGGGAAGCGCGACGCGTCCGGGCGACATCGTGACCTCGATGTCCGGGCAGACGATCGAGGTCCTGAATACGGACGCGGAGGGCCGTCTGGTGCTCGCGGACGTGCTCTGGTACGCGCAGGAGCGCTTCAAGCCGCGGGCCATCGTCGATCTTGCGACGCTGACGGGCGCGATCATGGTGGCGCTCGGGAAGGAGCACGCGGGTCTCTTCTGCAACACGGACAAGCTGGCCCGCGACCTCGAGGATGCCGGGATCGCGACGGGGGAGAGGGTCTGGCGCATGCCGCTGCTGCCGGCCTACGACAAGCTGATCGACAGCAAGAACGCCGACATGAAGAACATCGGCGGGCGTTTCGGCGGCGCCATCACGGCGGCGCAGTTTCTGCAACGCTTCATTCGCGAGGCGACGACGCCGTGGGCGCATCTCGACGTCGCCGGGACGGCTTTTGATTCGAGCCGCGACGAGATCAACCAGAGCTGGGGCTCGGGATGGGGCGTCCGGTTGCTTGATCAGCTCGTGACGTCGCATTACGAGTGAGCGGCGAGGTTGCAGAGATCGCGTAAGCTGTTGTAATTGATTGCGTGATATCTGATATTTTCCATAATATATATTATGCGAACGATGCCAGGGGAATGGAGACGCGGTCAACGCCGGCAGTGCTGGCGGGTTTGGCCTGATGTCGGGTTCGGCTTCCGGCTCCGTGATCGCCGCGGCCGGTGTGGCAGCTGACGTGCCACGTCCCCTATGCCTCGGCCTATCACGCGGCCGTCGCCGGACGTCTTCCGGGCGGGCTACTGGACCCGATAGCCGCGGGCGCGCCAATGGGTTTCCTCGAGCGTGCGAACGATCTCGGACAGCACGACCGCATATATCGCGATCAGGAAGCCGACCAGGACGTTCGACCCGATGACGATACCTGCGAGCTTGGCCCAGTCCGGGCCCGTATAGGTCGCGATCAGGCGGACGATCAGATCGTCGAGCCAGAGGCGCAGGCTGAACAGCGCCTCCCCTGCCTGTGCAATGCCCGGGCGTTCCGGGAGGTCGATCAGTACCTGTCGCGCGAGTTGCAGCGACGACGGCGCGGGGATGAAACTTACGGCGGCTGAGAACAGGAGGCCAAGTGGCAGCGACATGCGGAAGAAGCCCCAGTGTGTCGGGCGCGCCCGGAGGCTGATCGTGAGGCGGCGCAGGACGGTCGAGCCGATCAGGAGGCCGACGACGAAGAGCGCCGCGACGAACTGCAGGCGGCTCTCGCCGGTCCCCGAGAACGTCATCACGGCGATGAGGCCGGCGAGAAGGCCTTTGAGGACGGCCTGCGCGGTGCCGACGATCAGGCGGACGAAACGGCCGAGTGGTCCACTCCCCTGGAAATAGAAGGGCATCTCGAAGGCGAGGCGGCGGGCTTCGAGGCGGAGGCCCAGAAGTGTTGCAAGGGCCGCGGACACGCCGGCGAAGATGAGCGGGTGTCGCCACGCCAGCCAGCCGGCGGCGGCGGCAAGCGCGATCTCCACCGCAACGATCAGCACGTTGACGATGAAGTGGATGATGAACACGGCCGTTCCCCCGCGCCTCGGGCTTCAGGTTTCGACAGCCCGGCGTCGCTCGGCTAGAGGTAACTCCTGGACAGCGAAACGGCAACGACACAGGCGTACGACATGAACGGACGCAAGGGCATGACGCCGGGGCGGGACGTGGGGCGTCTCGTCGAGATCATGGCGGAGCTGCGGACGCCCGTCACGGGCTGCCCGTGGGATCTCGAGCAGACCTTCGAGAGCATCATTCCCTACACCATCGAGGAAACGCACGAGGTGGCGGACGCGATCGAACGGCGCGACTTCGTGGATCTCAAGGAGGAACTCGGCGATCTGCTGCTGCAGGTCGTCTATCACGCGCAGTTGGCGCAGGAGGCCGGGCACTTCGATTTCGGCGACGTGGTGCACGGCATCACGCGGAAGATGATCCGGCGGCATCCGCACGTGTTCGGCGACAGCCTCGCGCCCTCGGCCGGCGAGGCGAAGGCGAGCTGGGAGCGGATCAAGCGGGAAGAAAAGGCGGAGCGGCTGGCGGAGCGTCTCGCAGCGGAGACCAGCGCAGAGCCGGAGGCGAACGCCGCGGCGAAGACGGTCGGTCTCCTCGCGTCTGTCCCGATGGCGCTGCCGGCGCTGTCTCGCGCCCTCAAGTTGCAGGACAAAGCCGCGTCGGTCGGGTTCGACTGGCCGTCGCTCGCGCCGGTCTTCGACAAGGTGCGGGAGGAGATCGGAGAGCTGGAAGAGGCCGTCCGGGTACCAGCCGACGGTGACCCGGATCAGCGGCGGCAACGGATCGCGGACGAACTCGGTGATCTTCTCTTCGTCCTCGCCAATGTGGCGCGGCATCTCGACATCGACGCGGAGACGGCGCTGCGAGGCACCAACGCCAAGTTCGTCCGTCGTTTCTCGACCATCGAAGCGCGCCTTGCGGAGACCGGGCGGACGCCTGCCGAGAGCGATCTCGCCGAGATGGATCGGCTCTGGAACGAGGCCAAGGCCGGCGAGCGGAAGGGCTAGAGCTTGAGGCGGCTCTCGAAGCGGTGGCGGTGCTCGGCCGGTACGCGCACCTTCATGTGCGCCGCGCCGTCGGCATCCGCCTCGCGGGAGACGACTTCGCCATTCTCGTAGATCCAGGCGAGGAGGCGTCCGTCTTCGGGCGGGACGACGACGTCGAGGAGGACGTCGGCGGCCGAGAGGCGCATATCGATAGCACCGAGGAGTGCCTCGACACCCTCGCCCGTCATGGCCGAGAGCAGCACCGGCTGCGGGTCCTGTCGCCGCGCCGCGCGTGTGATTTCCTCGCGGCGGTCGGGGTCGAGGCGGTCGACCTTGTTCCAGACCTCGAGCATGTGAGCAGTCGGGCCGTCGGTGGCGACGCCGAGCCCGGTGAGCACGTGCAGGACGTCGGCCGCCTGAGCCTCGCTCTCGGGATGGGAAATGTCGCGCACATGCAGGATGAGGTCGGCTTCGATCACCTCCTCCAGCGTGGCGCGGAAGGCGGCGACGAGCATGGTCGGCAGATCGGAGATGAAGCCGACGGTGTCGGACAGGATGATGCGCCGGCCGCTTGCCATCCGGATCTCGCGCATGGTCGGATCGAGGGTGGCGAAGACCTGGTCCTTGGCGAAGACACTCGCCCCGGTCACCCGGTTGAAGAGCGTGGACTTGCCGGCATTGGTGTAGCCGACGATGGCGACGATCGGGTATGGCACCCGACGGCGGCCGGCGCGGTGCAGTTCGCGCGTGCGGACGACGGCTTCGAGTTCGGTCTTCAGCGCGTCGATGCGATCCTGGATCAGGCGGCGGTCGAGTTCGAGCTGGGTTTCGCCCGGGCCACCGAGGAAGCCGGCGCCGCCCCGCTGGCGCTCGAGATGGGTCCAGCTGCGGACGAGACGGCTCTTCTGATAGGTGAGGTGGGCCAACTCCACCTGCAGGCGGCCTTCGCGCGTGCGTGCCCGCCGGCCGAAGATCTCGAGGATGAGGCCCGTCCGGTCGACGACCTTGGCGTTCCATGCCTTTTCTAGGTTGCGCTGCTGGATCGGCGTCACGGCGTGGTCGACGATGACGAGCGTGCTGTGGCTCTCCTCGACGAGAACACGGATCTCCTCGACCTTGCCGGAGCCGAACAGCGTGCCCGGTCTCGGCAAAGGCACCGGCACGATCAGATTCTCGGCAACGTCGAGATCGATGGCCTGGGCGAGGCCGACAGCCTCGGCGAGGCGATCCTCGGGGCTATGAAGCGAGACGCGCGGCACCGTGCCGTTGCCAGCGTTGCCGGTGTTGCGGGTGAGGACAGGCGCCAGAACAATAGCGCGGGTCGGGGGAACGTCGCGTTCCACCAGTGCGCGCTTCGGTCTTGCGGGTTCGGTGTCTTCGATGTCGTCGCTGATGAGTTGTCTCTACCCTTGTGCGCCGTCTGCCGGATCGCTGTCCATCAGATGGACCGGTCCACCCGGCATGATCGTCGAGATCGCATGCTTATAAACGAGTTGGGAGTGGCCGTCGCGGCGCAAGAGCACACAAAAATTGTCGAACCACGTGACGATGCCCTGGAGCTTGACGCCATTGATCAGGAAAATCGTCAGGGGCGTCTTGTTCTTGCGGACGTAGTTGAGGAACGTGTCCTGGAGGCTTTGGGGACGTTCGGCGGCCATTTGCTTTCCGTTCTTGTTCTCTTTGGCGCTCTTGTTATCGGCTGCCGGCTCAGAGCCGGCGGTCGCGGTCGTTGCGTCCGGGCGCACGACTGGTGCGGTCCGGCTGCGGGTCGGGCGTGCGGGCTCGTCTCGATCTCGGGCCATGCAAATATCGCGGGTTGACAATCTCTCACCGTAAATTGTCACCGCTCCCTTCGCAAGTGCGTTGCCAACGGACGATAATGGCGTTGCCTGACCTTCGGCGCAGACATCAGCTCAAGGGGGTGTGCTCGGCGACCTCGTGGAAGAGCGTGCGCAGCCGAAGCGTCAGCGTACCAGGCTCGCCGTTGGCAATGCTGCGGCCATCGATGGCGACGACCGGCATGACGAGGCTGGTCGCCGAGGTGGTGAAGGCCTCGCGGGCCGTCTGGGCTTCGGCGACCGTGAACGGGCGCTCGACGAGCGCGATACCTTCCCGCGCGAGGAGGTCGAGGAGGGTGCGGCGGGTGATGCCGGGCAGCAGTGCGGGGCCCAGCGCGCGCGTCACGAGACGACCTTCGCGATCGACGATCCAGGCGTTCGAGGACGCGCCTTCCGTCACGTGGCCGTCGGCGTCGACGAACCAGGCGTCGTCGGCGCCGGCGGCCTTGGCGGCCTCCTTGGCGAGGCTCGCGGGAAGGAGCATCACGGTCTTGATGTTCGAGCGGTGCCAGCGAATGTCGGGCGCGGTCTGGACCGAGATGCCGCGGGCGGCGCGCGCCGCCCGTTTTGCCTGCGGGATCGAACGCGCAAGACAGACGACCGTCGGCGGGGTGCCGGCGGGAGGAAACAGAAAGTCGCGCGGATGGGCGCCGCGGCTCACCTGCAGGTAGACGAGGCCGTCGGCCACGCGATTGCGGCGCACGGTCTCGGCGATGACGAGGCGCCAGGCCGCGTTGCTCATGGGGGCCGGGATCGACAGCGCGGCGAGCGACGTCGCCAATCGGTCGAGATGCCGTGTCGCATCGACGAGGGCACGGGCCTTCACCTCGATGACCTCGTAAACGGCATCGGCGAACTGAAATCCGCGGTCTTCGACATGGACGGCCGCGTCGGCATAGGGGCGGTAGGCACCATTCACATAGACGGCACGTGTCATCGAAGATCTCGCTCGCGATTGCGGCTGGTGGTGGATCGGCCCGTCAGGCCGGCTTCTGGTCGCCGGTTCGTTGGTCGGATCCGACGCCGAGGGCGCGCAGTTTGCGGTGAAGCGCCGAGCGCTCCATACCGACGAACTCGGCCGTTCGCGAGATGTTGCCGCCGAAGCGGTTGATCTGGGCGAGCAGGTACTCGCGCTCGAAGATCTCGCGGGCCTCGCGCAGCGGCATCGACATCAGATGCTCGGCGCCACCATTGACGGGGAGCGGCACGTTCGAGCCGATCTCTTCCGGAAGCATGTCGGCGGTGATGACCGTGCCCGGTTCGCCGCCGGAGAGGATCAGCAGCCGCTCGATGTTGTTGCGCAGCTCGCGGACGTTGCCCGGCCAGTCGTGGGCCTGCAGCACCGCGATGGCGTCGTCGCCGATCTTCCTCGGCGCGAGGCCCGACGCCGACGAGAGCTGGCCGACGAAGTACTCGATCAGCGCGGGAATGTCGTCGCGGCGCTCGGCGAGGCTCGGCACGCGCAGCGGGACCACCGACAGACGATGGTAGAGATCCTGGCGGAAGCGGCCGTCCTGCATCTCGCGCTCGAGGTCGCGGCTCGTCGAGGAGATGATGCGGACGTCGACTGCGACCTTGTTGGCGCCACCGATGCGCAGGAACTTCTGCTCGACGAGGACGCGAAGCACCTTGCCCTGCGTCTCCATCGGCATGTCGGCCACCTCGTCGATGTAGAGGGTCCCGCCATGGGCCTCCTCGAGGGCGCCGACCTTGCGCGGTCCCGATCGATCCTCGGTGCCGAACAGTTCCTCCTCGACGCGATCGGGGGCCATGGCGGCGGCGTTCAGCACCACGAACGGGCCTTCAGCGCGCAGCGATTTGGCGTGGATGGCGCGCGCGGCCAGTTCCTTGCCGGTGCCGGACGAGCCGCGGATCAGGATGCGGCTGTTCGTCGGAGCGACGCGGTCGATCTGGCTCTTCAGGGCGTTGACGGCGGTCGACTTGCCGACCATGTCGCTGCTCTGGGTCGAGCGCTCGCGCAGCTCCTTCACTTCGCGACGGAGCTGGGACGCCTCGAGCGCGCGCAGCGTCACGAGGATCAGGCGGTCGGCCTTGAACGGCTTTTCGATGTAGTCGTAGGCGCCGCGCCGGATGGCGGTGACGGCGGTCTCGATGTTGCCGTGGCCCGAGATGATGACCACCGGCAGGTCGGGATGGGCGCGCTTGATGTGCGAGAGCACCTCGAGGCCGTCGAGGCGGCTTCCCTGCAGCCAGATATCCAGGATGACGAGGTGCGGGCGCCGGTCCTCGATCGCGCGAAGCGCCTCGTCGGCGTCCCGGGCCGAGCGCGTGCCGTGGCCTTCGTCCTCGAGGATGCCCGCGATCAGCTCGCGGATGTCCGTCTCGTCGTCGACAATCAGGATGTCGGCTGCCATGTCTCGCTCCTGGCTTCCTTGGTCGCGTTGGTCATGCTTCGGCGCGCACCGGGTGGGTAGACCCGGCACTGGTATTCGAGGGGACCGGGCCCGAAACGTCGGCGGGGCGGCGGCTCACAGGGAGGGACAGGCGGACGAGCGCGCCGCGGGTCCGGCCGGGGCCGGGCGGGGCGTCTTCAAGCGAGAGCGTGCCGCCGTGCTGCTCGACGATCTTCTGGACGATGGCGAGGCCGAGGCCCGTCCCCTTGCTGCCCTTGGTGGTGACGTAAGGCTCGAGCAGGCGGGCGCGCTGCTGGCGGGGCAAGCCGAGGCCGTTGTCGATCACCTCGATGTCGATCTTGTCGCCGCTCGGGCGGATGATGGTCTCGATGGCACCGGTCCAGTCCGGCGCCGCGTCCGCGCTCTCGCCGGCGGAGACGACGCTTTCGGTGGCGTTCTTCACGAGGTTCGTCAGTGCCTGCGAGATGAGGCGGCGATCGATCGGGGCCAACACCTGGCCGTCCGGCATGGTGAGCGTGTAGGTGATGGCGGGGTGGCTTTCGCGGAACAGAATGACCGGCTCCTGAACGGCGGGCTTCAGATCCGAGATCTCGATCTCGGGGCGCGGCACGCGGGCGAAGGCTGCGAACTCGTCGACCATGGTCTTGATGTCGCCGACCTGGCGCACGATGGTGTCAGTCAGCTTCTCGAAAGTCTCGCGATCGGTCTGGATGGAGCCGGCGTATTTCCGCCGCAGCCGCTCGGCCGAGAGTTGTATCGGCGTGAGCGGGTTCTTGATCTCGTGGGCGATGCGGCGTGCAACGTCGGCCCAGGCCGAGGAGCGCTGGGCGACGACGAGGTCGGTGATGTCGTCGAAGGTGATGACGCTGCCACCGCCGCCGCCGGCCTGTTCGCCGGTGATGCGGATCGAGAAGCGCCGGTCTTCGCCGTCGACGGACAGCGCGACGTCGTGGGGGCCGCGGGGCTTGAAACCCGTGCCGTCTCCGGCAAGAGCGGCGGCGAGGGCCGGCAGCGCTTCGGGCAGCGCGCGTCCCGTGACCTCGGTGGCGGAAATGCCGAGCAGTTTCTCGGCCGACGGGTTGACGAGGCGGATCACGTTGTCGGGGCCGAGGCCGACGACGCCAGCCGACACGCCGGACAGCACGGCTTCCATGAAGCGGCGGCGCTCGGTGAGCTGCTCGTTGGCGGACACGAGGGCGAACCGCTGGCGGGAGAGTTCGCTCGTCATGTTGTTGAAGTCGCGCGACAGGCGCCGGAGGTCCCCTTCCCCGCGGCGCAACGGGAGCACGACGTCGAGGTCGCCCTGGGCGACGCGCTGGGCGGCACCGATGAGGCGGCGTATCGGGGCCACGAGATGGCGTGCGAACCAGAGGCCGACCCAGATCGCGGCCAGCATGCCGGTGAAGGCGATCATGAAATACATCACGCCGTGGGCGAGCTTCGGGCCGCCGCGGGCGCGCCGGAGGCGCTCGTACTCGTCGACGGCGGCCTGTGTGCGTTGCAAATGCCCGACCACCGTCGGGTTCACGCTGCGGGCGACGTAAAGGAAATGGTCCGGCAGGTGGGCCAGCCGGGAGACGGCGCCGACGCGGAAGGTGTCGCGTGGCATCAGGAGCTGGACCTGGCCGGCGGCGGCCCGGCTCATGACCTCCGGTCCGGGTGGCGTGAACGGCACCCGGCTGTCTGCCTGTTGCAGCACGACGGGCTGGCCGCGCGCATCGATGACTGCCGCGAACGAAAGATCGCGGAGACCGGTCTGCGCCATGATCACGTTCTGGAGACGCGCGATGCCGGACGCACCGACCGCTTTCTCGGCGGCGACGTCGTCAAGGTCCTTGGCCATGTTGACGACGTCGGTGCGGATCACCTGCCCATGCTCGGCGAGGTAGGCGTTGGCGACGTCGAGGGACGACGCCACGATGGTGCGCGTGCGGCTCGAGAACCACGTGTCGAGCGACCGGGAGAACGTCGTCGTGGCTGCAATCGCCAGCAGGAGAGCCGGTAACGCCGCAATGATGGTGAACAGGCCGACGATGCGGACATGGATGCGGGCGCCGGCAACCTTGTTCTGCCATGCGCGCCACAAACCGACGGCCTGAACGCCGAGGACCGCGCACATGGCCGCAATGAGCAGGATGTTGACCGCCAGTACGCCGAGAACGATGTCGTTCCTCGGCGCGATCGGCGTCAGACCGGTCAGGATCAGATAGGTCGCGAGCCCCGAAACGAGTGACAGGACGACGATGACGAGACCGGTCCAGAAGGCGCGCGGGCTGGATGCCGGCATGGCGAGGTCGTCGGAGGCTGGCGCAATGGCCGTGGCGTCGCTGCCGCTGTCCTCTTGAACCTCATCGGCGCGGAGGCGGTCGCCGAGAGCCGCAAGACGGCCCCGGAACGCCGTCCACGCGCCGGCCAGTCGCTGTCTCAGCGCCGTCAGCCAATGGTCGGTCGAGGGGTCCTGCAAGGTCTCTGTTCTCGCGCTTCGGCTACGGGGCCGGGCTGGTGTCGCGATGGTGCCCGAGCGGTGAAAATCGGCTGGTCAGTATGAGACGCCACACTGTGACTTTTTCGCGACATTCGGCTGAATTAACCTTGTGAGCCGCGACCGTCAAGTGATGCCTGACGCTTCGCGCGTCGCCGATGCTCAGCCCTGCGCGCATTCTCTCGGGCGTGCCGCGAATTAGGCGCGGCGGCTCATCTCAGCCGGCGGTCGGGCCCTTGAAGACCTGGATGTTCAGCATCTGGATCTTTTCGCGCAACGTGTTGCGGTTGAGGCCCAGAAGTTCGGCGGCCTTGATCTGGTTGCCCCGCGTCGCGGCAAGAGCCGCCGTAATGAGGGGCTGCTCCACCTGCCGGATGATGCGCCGGTAGAGGCCGGGGGGCGGCAGGTCGCGACCGAACGAGGCGAAATGGGTGGCGAGATACCGCTCGACCATCTCGGACAACGCCGTCGTCTCGCCGATGGCGTCGTCGGGACGCGGGCTGGCGGTCGCCTCGGCCAGTTCGCTCTCGACGAGTTCGGGGGTGATCGTGTCCTGGGTGTAGAGGGCGACCAGGCGGCGGACGACGTTCTCGAGTTCGCGCACGTTGCCGGGCCAGGAGTGGCGCTTGAGCCGTTCGATGGCGGCGGGCGTCAGCGTGCGTTCGCCAAGGCCGTCACGGGAGGCGTGGCGGAGAAAATGACGGGCGAGATCACCGATGTCCTCGAGGCGCTCGCGGAGCGGCGGGAGGCGGAGCGGCACAACGTTGAGGCGGTAGTAGAGGTCCTCGCGGAAGAGGCCCTGCTGGATCTGGGTCCTGAGGTCGCGGTGGGTGGCTGCGATGATGCGGACGTTGGTGCGGATGGGCGTCCGGCCGCCAACGGTCGTGTATTCGCCCTCCTGCAAGACGCGGAGAAGGCGGGTCTGGGCCTCGAGCGGCATATCGCCGATCTCGTCGAGGAAGAGCGTGCCGCCCTCGGCCTGCTCGAAGCGGCCTTCCTTGCGGACCTGAGCGCCGGTGAACGAGCCCTTCTCGTGGCCGAAGAGTTCGCTCTCGATCAGTTCGCGGGGGATCGCTGCCATGTTGAGGGCCACGAAGGGGCCGTGCTTGCGGCGGCCGTGGTCGTGGAGGACGCGGGCGACCAGCTCCTTGCCGGTGCCGGACTCGCCCGTGATCATCACGGTGAGATCCGTCTGGGTGAGGCGGGCGAGGACACGGTAGATCTCCTGCATCGCCGGCGAGCGGCCGATGATCGGAAGTTCCTCGCCCTCGGGATCGGCGGGGCGCTCGCGCCGGCGGCCAGGTTCTGCCAGTGCGCGGCCGACGATGGAGACCACCTCGGCGATATCGAACGGTTTCGGGAGGTATTCGAAGGCGCCTCGCTCGGCTGCCGTGATCGCCGTCATGAGCGTGTTCTGGGCGCTCATGACGATGATCGGCAGTTCGGGGCGTGCCTTCTTGATGCGCGGGATGAGGTCGAAGGCGTTCTCGTCCGGCATGACGACGTCGGTGATGATGACGTCGCCCTGCCCTTCAGCGGCCCAGCGCCAGAGCGTGGCGGCGTTGCCGGTGGCGCGTGGTGAATAACCGGCGCGAGCCAGTGCCTGGTTGAGGACCGTGCGGATCGCTGCGTCGTCGTCTGCGATGAGGACCGTACCGCGCGCCATGATGCTATCCCTGATCGTCTCTTGAGGATTTCCGCACCGGCCGGTCGCCGATGGGAAGGAGGACGCGGAAGATCGTGCGCGGAGGCTCGCTCTCGCACTCGATGATGCCGCCGTGGTCGCCGATGATCTTGGCGACGAGCGCGAGGCCGAGGCCCGTGCCCGTCGGTTTCGAGGTGACGAACGCATCGAAGAGATGGGGGCGCATGCCGTCGGGAACGCCCGGGCCGTCGTCCTCGACCTCGATGCAGAGCGGCAGCGACACGCGATCGCGGCTGCCCTTGACGGAGAGGCGGACGCCAGGACGGAACGACGTGCGCATGATGATGCGGCCGCCGTCCTGCTTGCTCGAGATGGATTCGGCGGCATTCTTCACGAGATTGAGGAAGGCCTGCACCAGTTTGTCGCGATTGACGGACACCGGCGGCAGGGACGGGTCGTAGTCCGACACGAGGCGCATGCCGCGCGCAAAGCCAGAGCCCGACAGCTTGAGCACATGATCGAGGATGGCGTGGATGTTCACCGGCTCGGTGACGAGCGGGCGTTCGTCGCCGAACACTTCCATGCGGTCGACGAGGGCGCGGATGCGGTCGGTCTCGCTGCAAATGAGTTCGGCGAGCTGGCGGTCCTCGTCGTTGAGCGACGGCTCGAGGAGCTGGGCTGCGCCGCGGATGCCCGACAGGGGGTTCTTGATCTCGTGGGCGAGGACAGCGGCCAGTCCCGACACCGAGCGGGCCGCTGCCCGGTGCGTCAGCTGGCGCTCGATCATCTGGGCCATGGAGCGCTGCTGGAGCATGACGAGCGTCAGTTCCTGGCTCTCGGGCAACGGCCCGGCGTGGATGTCGACGATGCGCTGGGTCTGGGTCTTCGGCGTGACGACGCCGACGCCATACTCGTTGACGGTGAACCCCGTCCGGCGGACGTCCCGCACGAGCGCCACCAACGGACATCCGAAAGCGACCAGTTCCTCCATCCGCAAGCGCTTCAGGAGCGCCTGGCTCGCCTCGAAGAAGATCTCGGCGGCGGTATTGGCGTAGATCACGCGCTCGTCCTCGGCGAGGACGAGTATCGGGTGAGGCAGCGCCGCCAGCAGCAAGTCGTGCGCGACGTGGCGACGGGCCGTCGTCACGGGCGGGGCCAGGGGGCGAGGCACGTCGGATGCGCTCATGCAGCATGCTCCTCGGCTTCGACGTAGAAGTCGTGCAGACCGGCCAAGAGTTTCTCGGCGCACTCCTCGGTGCAGAGACGGCGGCGCCAGAGCCGGGCCGCCTCGCCGGGCATGCCGCTCGAGGCGATGTACCAGCCGACGTGCTTCCTCGCGTTCTTGAGGCCGAGCTGGCGGCCGTAGTGTTCGAGCATGTCGCTGATATGGGCGTGGGCGATGCTGCGCTGGCGCGCGAGTGATGGCGGGCCGGGATCGTCGCCACCGGAGAGCGTCGCCGCGATCCGGGCCGGCAACCATGGCGCTCCATAGGCACCGCGTCCGATCATCACGCCGTCCGCACCGGAACGGCTCATTGCGTCGCGCGCCTCAGCGGGGCCCGTGATGTCGCCGTTGACGACGACTGGAATGGACACGGCCGCCTTGACGTCGGCGACGCGCCGCCAGTCAGCGGTTCCCTTGAAAAACTGGTTGCGGGTGCGGCCGTGAACGGTGACGAGGCGGATGCCGGCCTCCTCGGCGCGCCGCGCGATGGCGGGCGCGTTGACCGATCTGTCGTCCCAGCCGAGCCGCATCTTGAGTGTCACGGGCACACGGACGGCCTTGGTGACGGCTTCGACCAGCGCCAACGCCTGATCGGGTTCGCGCATCAAGGCGCTGCCGGAGAGGCGGCCCGTCACTTCGCGCGCCGGACAGCCCATGTTGATGTCGATGATCTCGGCGCCGGAGGCTTCCGCGATGCGGGCGCCCTCCGCCATCCAATGGGCCTCGCAGCCGACGAGTTGTATGGTGTGGGGGCTCAGACCGTCGCCGGAGGCGCGGCGGACGACGTCCGGCCGGGCGCCGACCAGTTCGCGGCTGGCGACCATCTCCGAGACGACGAGGCCGGCGCCAAGCTCGTGCGCCAGGCGGCGGAACGGCAGGTCGGACACACCCGACATGGGGGCAAGGAGGACGTTGTTCGGAAGGGTGTGGTGGCCGATACGTATTGGCGAAGCGCCCGTTTCGGGCTTCGGGACGGGGTCGAGCGGGTGGCCGCAATCGTCCCGCGCCGGCTCTCTCGGGCCGGTGCCGGCGGGTTCTGCCGAGCGTGCCTGATTAATGGGCGTCATGGTTCTCTGCCTGTTCTTGTGGCAATCTACGGTCGCTCTGGCGCGTTCGCAAGTGCGAAGTTGAGCCATCGTGCGGTTTTGCAAGTCTCGGTGATACGGACTACTTGGAGAGAACGAAGCAATTCTGGAGGTCGACCGGTGCGGATCGCTGCCGTAATCGTGGGTGCTGGACGGGGTGCACGTGCCAGCCGGGGCGGTCGTTTGCCGAAGCAGTACGTGAGCCTGAACGGCGTGACCGTGTTTCGGCGGACGCTCGACGTGTTCGTCGCCTCGCGGTGCGCGGGGCTCGTGCAGGCGGTCATCCACGCCGACGACGGGGAGGCGTTCTCGGCTGCAGCGGCCGGACTGGGGTCGGCCGTGCTCAGTCCCGTCACGGGCGGCGCGACACGCCAGGCTTCGGTGCTGGCGGGGTTGCGAGCGCTCGTTCCTCACCGCCCGGATCTCGTGCTCGTGCATGACGCGGCGCGTCCGTTCGTCGATGCGGATGTGATCGATCGCGTCGTTTTGGCTCTCTCAGGCTACGACGGCGTCGTTCCTGGCCTCGCGCTCGCGGACACGCTGAAGAGCGTGGGCCCGGACGGTGTAGTGGCGCGGACGATCCCGCGTGACGGGCTCTGGCGGGCGCAGACCCCGCAGGGGTTCCGGTTCGGGGCTCTTCTCGCCGCGCACACCGCAGCCGAATGCCGCGGACGGGATGATTTCACGGACGATGCGGCGCTCGCGGAGGACGCTGGGCTCACGGTCGGCGTCGTCGAGGGGAGTGCGCGCAATCGAAAGTTGACGACAGCGGAGGATCTCGACGTGGCGGAGGATGAACTGAGTCGGGCCGAACGGTGGCCGGACGTGCGGACGGGGACGGGCTTCGACGTGCATCGGTTTGCTGCCGGCGATCATGTGTGGCTCGGCGGCGTTCGGATCGCGCATACGCATCGGCTCGACGGTCACTCCGACGCCGATGTCGTGTTGCATGCACTCACCGATGCCCTGCTCGGCGCGATCGGTGACGGTGACATCGGGCAGCATTTCCCGCCGAGCGATCCACAATGGAAGGGCGCCGCGTCGCGGATCTTTCTCGAGGATGCCGTCCGAAGGGTCGGCGCGCGGGGCGGACGGATCAGCAACGTCGACATGACGGTGCTGTGCGAGGCGCCGCGCATCGGGCCGCATCGGGACGCCATGCGGGAGACCATCGCCGGTCTCCTCGGCATTGCCATCGATCGGGTGGGCGTCAAGGCGACGACGACGGAGCAGCTCGGCTTTACGGGCCGCAGGGAAGGCATCGCCGCCATGGCGACCGCGACCGTGCTGCTGCCCGGCTGAGCGGCCGGGTCAGCTCGCGAGTTCGCGCGAGCGGCGCGTTGCGGCGGCGATCGCCTCGTCCATCAGCGGGCCGAGGCCGTTGTCGGACATGAGCACCTGAAGGGCCGCGTACGTGGTGCCATTCGGGGACGTCACGTTCTTGCGCAACTGGTCCGGCCCGAGGTCCGACTGGCGCATCAGTTCGCCGGAGCCCGACACCGTGGCGCGGGCGAGGCGCAGCGCCAGATCGGGGGCGAGCCCCGCCTTGACGCCGGCCGCCGCCAGACACTCCGTCAGATAGAACACGTAGGCGGGGCCGGAGCCGGAGACGGCCGTCACCGGGTCGATCAACGCCTCGTCCTCGACCCAACCGACCTCGCCGATGGCGCCGAGAAGGCCGTCGCAGAGGCTGCGATGGGCAGTCGTGACGTGGGCATTGGGTGAGGCAATCGTGATCCCACGCCCGACGGCTGCCGGGGTGTTCGGAATGGACCGCACGACGGCGATGCCGGGCGCCAGATGGCGCTCGAACGAGGCGATGGTCTTGCCGGCGGCGATCGAGAGGACGAGCGAGCGGCTCGTGCAGCGCGTCGCCAGCGGGGGAAACACCTCCTCCATGATCTGTGGCTTCACGGCCATCAACAGCACGGCCGGCGGGGGCATGGCGTCCGGCAGCGTCGCGGCGCTGCGCACACCGGCCTTGTCGATCAGGGCTTTGGTGGCCGCGGGTGGAGACGGGTCGAGGACCAGGATCCGCTTCGGGTCGAGGCCGTTCGCCAGCCAGCCGGCCAGCATGGCGCCGCCCATGTTCCCTGCGCCTGCGAGTACCAGATCGCCGTCAAGCTCGATGCCCATGGTGAGGCCTCCTCCTCGATGTTCGTTGTCGCGAGCCTAGCAGGATTGATCCCGTGGGCCAGAGGCAAGGCGAGGCGGGCGATCCGGTTTCAGGCGGCCCGGAACAGGCGCACGGCTTCGTCCTGCTCGAACAGGTAAAGCAGGGTGCGCAGCGCCATGCCGCGTGGCGACGAGAGGGTCGGATCGGCGTTGAGGATCATCTGCGCGTCGGCGCGGGCGGCCGTCAGCAGTTCCTCGAAGCCGGGGACCTCGGCGATACGGAACTCCGGGGCACCTGACTGGCGGGAGCCGAGCACCTCCCCGCCGCCGCGCAACTCGAGGTCCTTTTCCGCGATGAGGAAGCCATCCTCGGTGTCGCGCATCATCTCGAGGCGGGCCGTCGCGGCATTGCCGAGCGGGCCCTTCCACAGGAGAACGCAATAGGATTGCCGGCTGCCGCGGCCGACGCGGCCGCGCAACTGATGCAGCTGGGCGAGGCCGAATCGTTCGGCGTGTTCGATGACCATGATCGATGCGTTCGGCACGTTGACGCCGACTTCGATCACCGTCGTCGCGACGAGCACCTTCAGCCGGTCGGCGCTGAAGGCCTCCATGACCTTGTCCTTGGCGGGACCAGCCATGGCGCCATGGATCAGGCCGACCTGATCGCCGAATGTCTGCGCGAGATGGGCGGCGCGCTCCTCGGCGGCGGCCATCTCGCTCGTCGCGTTGGTCTCGATCAGCGGACACACCCAGTAGACCTGGGCGCCCTGCCCGATCGCCCGTTTCAGGCCGTCGATCACCTCCTCGAGGCGATCGGTCGAGACGAGCGTCGTGGTGATGGGCTTGCGGCCGGCCGGCTTCTCGGTCAGCCGGGAGACGTCGAGGTCGCCGTAGTGCGTCATCAGGAGCGTGCGCGGGATCGGCGTCGCCGTCATGGCGAGCACGTTGACGCCCAGCGCACCGCCCTTTCCCTGCAACGCCATGCGCTGGTGGACGCCGAAGCGGTGCTGCTCGTCGATGACGACGAACGCAAGGTCGCGATAGACGACGTCGGGCTGGAAGAGCGCGTGCGTGCCGACGAGAATGTCGATCTCGCCCGTCGCGAGGCGCTCGAGGACGGCGGCGCGGGTGCGGCCCTTCTCGCGTCCCGTGAGAAGACCGATGCGAAGGCCGGCCGCCTCGGCCAGCGGCGCGATCGTCTCCGCATGCTGGCGGGCGAGAACTTCCGTCGGGGCCATCAGGGCTGCCTGTCCGCCGGCCTCGACCGCGATGGCCATCGACAGCAGCGCGACGAGCGTCTTGCCCGAGCCGACGTCACCCTGCAGGAGCCGCTGCATTCGAGTCGGGGCCGCCATGTCGGCCTCGATCTCGGTCAGGGCGGTACGTTGCGAGCCAGTCAGGCTGAACGGCAGAGCTCCGAGAAGCCGGGCGCGGATGCGACCATCGCCGATCGTGGAACGGCCCGGTCGCTGACGGTCGCCCTGGCGGACGATGCCGAGTGCCAGCTGGCCGGCGAGCAGTTCGTCGTAGGCGAGGCGCTGGCGGACGACGCTGGTTGGCGAGACGTCGGCGGCGTCGGTCGGCCGGTGCAGGCGTTCGAGCGCCTCGCGGATCGGGGGGAAGCCGCGGGCCTCGCGCCATCCCGTCTCCTGCCACTCGGGCATGTCTGCGACGTTCTGGACGGCCTGGCGGATGGCCTTGCCGAGGATCTTGCCCGAGAGGCCGGCGGTCAGTCCGTAGACCGGCTCCAGCAGCGGCAGATCAGCACGGCGCTCCGGCGGGACGATATAGTCGGGGTGCGACATCTGCAGCGTATCGCCGTAGCGCTCCACGCGGCCCGACACGTAGCGCAGCTCGCCTTCGGGCAGCTGGCTCTCGATGAAGCGGCGCTCGGCGTGGAAGAAGACGAGGTCGAGGCGGCCCGTCTCGTCCTCGCAAGCGACCTTGTAGGGCGCCTTCGTGTTGCCGCGCGGGGGGCCGCGATGCTTCAGGACGCGCACCCTGAGCGTCGCGATCGTGCCCGGCACGGCGTCCGCCACGGACGGCTCGGCGCGCCGGTCGATGACGCCGTTCGGGAGGTGCCACAGCAGATCGAGGACGCGGGGCGCGGTGACGCCGGGCGGCAGCGCCAACGCCTTTTTCAACAGGACGAGCAGGCGCGGGCCGATGCCGGTCAGCGCCTCGGCCGATGCAAACAGGGGATTAAGCGACGGTGGCCGCATGGGGTTCGGCTCGCCAATCTTTGCGGGTTGGGCCTTGGGCGCTATATCACGCGGACGCCACAGGTGGACAGCGCGGGCCCGGCAAGGCCCCAGCGACTGTGGATGACATGATGCGCCAGCCGAGAGTTCCGACATGACCGACATGGACCAGCGCCGCCGGCGCGCCGCCTACCGCGCCGCCCACCGGGGGACCAAGGAAATGGACTGGCTCCTCGGGCGCTATGCCGACGCACACCTCGCCGGCATGACGGAGGCCGATCTCGACGTGCTCGAACGGCTGCTCGCGCTGCCGGATCCGGATCTGCAGAGCTGGATCATGACGGGCCAGACCAAGGGCGACAACGATCTCACGCCGCTGGTTGCCCGGATCCGTGCGTATCATGGGCTCAACTCGCAGGGGGAGGCCGACCGCTCGTGACGTCCGTCAGCGCCAAGACCGCCAAGGCCGAGACCCGCACCGCGTTGCCCACGGGCAGCGAAACGCTGCTCGGTGTGCCCGAAGGCTATGACGGGCTCGTCCTCGGACAGCTCGCGGCTGAAGCGTCGGCGATCGCGGGCCGCCCGATGGCGCTCCTGCACGTGGCGCGCGACGACCGGCGGCTCGGCGAACTGGAGGCGGCGATCGCGTTCTTCTCGCCGCAGACCAAAGTGGTGAGCCTGCCGGCCTGGGACACGGTGCCTTACGACCGGATCGGTCCCAACGCCGATCTCGTCGCGAAACGGATCGCGACGCTGGCGATCCTGGCGGCCGGGACGCGGAAGGAACCCACGGTCGTCCTGACGACGGTCAATGCCGTGTTGCAGCGGCTGCCGCCGCGCGCCTTCGTCAAGAGTGCGCTCCGACAGCTCGCGCCCGGGCAACGGGTGGATCGCGGGCAATTGATCGAGCGGCTGGCGCTGGCCGGGTTCGTGCGCAGCGGCACCGTGATGGAGCCGGGCGAGTTCGCCGTGCGCGGGAGCCTCATCGATCTCTTTCCGCCGGGACGCGCGACGCCGGTGCGGCTCGATTTCTTCGACGACACGCTCGAGAGCATCAAGAGCTTTGATCCCGAAACGCAGCGCACGCAGAAGATCGTGCAGCGCCTTCTGCTGACGCCGATGAGCGAACTGGCGTTCGGCGAGGCGGCGACGAGCCGCTTCCGACAGCAGTACGTGGCACTTTTTGGCCCGGCACAGCCCGGCGATCAGCTCTACGAGGCCGTCAGCGCGGGACACCGGTTCCCTGGCCAGGAACACTGGCTGCCGCTCTTCCACGAGGGGCTCGAGACGGTCCTCGACTATCTCCCCGACTCGCCCCTGTCGCTCGATCACATGGCCGAGCAGTCGCTCGCCGACCGGCAGGCGCAGATCGATGAGCACTATCAGGCCCGCGTCGATGCGCTCGAAGTCGCGACCTTCGGGGCGCCGCCCTACAAGCCCGTGCCGTCGAACCTGATGTACCTGACGCGGGAGGACTGGGCGAAGGCGCTCACCGGACGGCGCGTGTCGCGGCTCTCCGCGTTCGAGAGCGAGGACGCCAAGGGCACGATCCGGACCTTCAACGGCCGGCGGGGTCGGTCGTTCGCGCCGGAGCGGTCGACCGATGGCGTCAATCTCTTCGATGCGGTGACCGCCCACATCAAGGCCCTGACGGGACAGGGCAAGCGGACCATCATTGCCGCCTGGACACCGGGTGCCCGCGAGAGGCTCGGCGCGCTGCTCGGCGAGCACGGCATCGTCGCGACGAAGAAGGTCGAGACCTACGCCGAGGCGCTGCTGACGCCCAGCGCGACGCCGATGCTGGCCGTGCTCGGCCTCGAAGAAGGCTTCGAGACGCCGGATCTCGCAGTCATCGGCGAGCAGGACATTCTTGGCGACCGTCTGGTCCGGCCGCGACGCCGGTCGAAGAAGGCGGTCGACGTCATCACGGAGGCGACGAGCCTCTCGGTCGGCGATCTCGTGGTGCATACCGATCACGGCATCGGGCGTTTCGTCGGCCTCCGGACGATCACCGCGCTCGGCGCGCCGCACGATTGCCTCGAACTCGCCTATCACGGCGGCGACAAGTTGTACCTTCCCGTCGAGAACATCGAGCTGCTCTCGCGCTTCGGTTCGGACGAGACCGGGGCGGAACTCGACCGGCTCGGTGGCTCGGCGTGGCAGAACCGCAAGGCGCGGCTGAAGAAGCGGCTCCGCGAGATCGCGTCGGAGCTGATCAAGGTGGCAGCACTTCGCCAGCTCCGCGAAGCACCGGTCGTGCTGAAGCCCGAGGGTGCCTACGAGGAGTTCGTGGCGCGGTTCCCTTACGAGGAAACAGAGGATCAGGCGGCGTCCATCGAGGCGGTCGTCGAGGATCTGGCGCTGGGCAAGCCGATGGACCGGCTCGTGTGCGGCGACGTGGGCTTCGGCAAGACGGAGGTGGCGCTGCGTGCGGCATTCGTCGCGGCCATGGCGGGGTTGCAGGTGGCGGTCGTGGTGCCGACGACGCTGCTGGCGCGGCAGCACTTCAAGACGTTCGCGGCGCGCTTCCAGGGACTGCCGCTCAAGATCGGGCGCGCCTCGCGCATGGTTCCGGCCAAGGAGATGGCGGAGGTCCGTGCCGGCCTCAAGGACGGGACGCTCGATATCGTGGTCGGCACGCACGCGCTGCTTTCGAAGACCATCGAGTTCGCGCGCCTCGGCCTCCTCATCATCGACGAGGAGCAGCATTTCGGCGTCGGGCACAAGGAACGCCTCAAACAGCTCAAGGAAGACGTCCACGTCCTCACGCTGTCGGCGACGCCGATCCCGCGCACGCTCCAACTCGCGCTGTCGGGCGTTCGCGAACTTTCTCTCATCACGACGCCGCCGGTGGATCGTCTCGCTGTCAGAACGTACATCTCGCCTGTCGATCCGGTGATCCTGAGAGAGGCGCTCAGGCGCGAGCGGCATCGGGGCGGGCAGTCGTTCTTCGTCGCGCCCCGGCTCTCCGACCTGGACGACGTGGCGGAGTTCCTCGCGGAGCACACGCCGGAGCTGAAAGTCGCGCGGGCGCACGGCCAGCTCTCTCCGACCGAACTCGAGGACGTCATGACCGCCTTCTACGAGGGCGAGTACGACGTGCTCCTGTCGACGGCCATCGTCGAGAGCGGGCTCGACATTCCACGGGCGAACACGCTGATCGTGCACCGGGCCGACATGTTCGGGCTGGCGCAGCTCTATCAGCTTCGCGGGCGGGTCGGGCGCTCGAAGACGCGGGCTTACGCCTATTTCACCACGCCGGTCGGGCAGCGGCTCACGGAAGGGGCGGAGAAGCGCCTCAAGGTCCTGCAGTCGCTCGACCAGCTCGGCGCGGGGTTCTCGCTTGCCTCGCACGACCTCGACATTCGCGGCGCGGGAAATCTGCTCGGCGACGAGCAGTCCGGGCATATCCGCGAAGTGGGCTTCGAGCTTTACCAGTCGATGCTGGAGGAGACGATCGAGGCGCTGAAGGGCGGCGATATCGACGGCATGGACGCCGAGCAGTGGAGTCCGCAGATCCAGCTCGGTATGCCGGTGCTGCTGCCGGAGAGCTACATCGCCGACCTGCAGGTGCGGCTCGGCCTCTACCGGCGTCTCTCGGGCCTCGTGACACGGGAGGCGATCGACCAGTTCGCGATGGAGCTGGTCGACCGGTTCGGGCCGTTGCCGCTCGAAGCGGAGGCGCTGCTCGACGTCATGGAGCTGAAGGCGCTTTGCCGGCGCGCCGGCGTGGCACAACTCGATGCGGGCACGAAGGGCGCGTCGCTCGCCTTCCGGAAGGGGGAATTCTCCAACCCGGACGGGCTCGTCCGGTTCATCACGGCGTCGAAGGGGCTCGTGCGGCTGCAACAGCCCGGAAGTGGCGCGCCACCGAAGGGCGGCAAGACGCCGGAGATGAAGCTGCTGTTCAAGGGCGACTGGGAGAAGCCGGGCGCCCGGATGAAGGGCGTCAGGGGCCTGCTCTCGGAGCTGGCCGACATGGCGGATGCGAAATAAGGACGGGGTGCCGCCGGTCAGCCTGCGGTGGCGGTCCGGGCGGGCCTGTCTATGACGATGCGGTCGCCGGGCCGCGCGTATCCGAGGAGCGTGCGGGCCAGTTCCTCGACATAATCGGGATCAGGGGCCTCCTCGGACAGGAGCTTCACTTCACGTTGCAGCTGCCTCCGATGCGTCTCGAGGGCTGCGAGTTCGGTCGATAGCCGCGCGGCGCGGGTTTCCAGGGCCGTGCGTGCCCCAAGGCCGTGTCGGCCCTCGACGGCGTGGTAGCCGAAGTAGCCGAGCACGCCCAGGGCGCACAACAGGACCGGCCATCGCCGACGCGAACGCATACCGCTTACTCACACTTTACGCAGAACTGACAGAGCCCCGATCGCTCGTGGCGCGATCAGGACACTAGCAGTCTGGGGTAAAGTGGACGTAAAGCCTTGAATTAACGCGAAATTAAGGCGGCGCGCCGGTCTCAGGCCCCGGCGCGGGGCGCCTTCAGGGCCTGACGGCCGGCGTAGCGCGCGGCGTCGTCGAGCTGCTCCTCGATGCGGATGAGCTGGTTATACTTTGCAAGGCGGTCGGAGCGGGAGAGCGAGCCGGTCTTGATCTGCCCGCAGTTGGTGGCGACGGCGAGGTCGGCGATCGTGGCGTCCTCGGTCTCGCCCGAGCGGTGCGACATGACGGCCGTGTAACCCGCGCGATGGGCCATGTCGACGGCGGCCAGCGTCTCGGTCAGGGAGCCGATCTGGTTCACCTTGACGAGGATCGAGTTGGCGGTCGCCTCGGCGATGCCGCGGGACAGGCGCTCGGTATTCGTGACGAAGAGGTCGTCGCCGACGAGCTGGCATTTGGCGCCGATCAGGTCGGTCAGGATTTTCCAGCCTGCCCAGTCGTCCTCGGCCATGCCGTCCTCGATGGAGACGATCGGATAGCGGGCGACGAGGTCGGCGAGATAGCGGGCCATGGCCTCGGAGGCGAGGCTCTTGCCCTCCCCTTCCATCACGTACTTGCCGTCCTTGTAGAACTCGGTCGCGGCGCAATCGAGCGCGAGCATCACGTCGTCGCCGGGCTTGTAGCCGGCCTTCTCGATCGACGTCATGATGAAGCCCAGCGCTTCGTCGGCCGACTTGAGGTTCGGTGCGAAGCCGCCCTCGTCGCCGACGTTGGTCGCGTGGCCGGCGGCGGCGAGGCCCTTCTTGAGGGTGTTGAAGATCTCGGAGCCCATGCGGATCGCGTCGCGGCAGGTGTCCGCGCCGACCGGCATGATCATGAACTCCTGGATGTCGATCGGGTTGTCGGCATGGGCGCCACCGTTGACGATGTTCATCATCGGGACCGGGAGGATGTGGGCCTGCGTGCCGCCGACATAGCGATAGAGCGGCAGCGACCGCGCGGCTGCTGCTGCCTTGGCGGTCGCCAACGAGACGCCGAGGATGGCGTTGGCGCCGAGACGGGACTTGTTGCGGGTGCCGTCGAGTTGCAGAAGCGAGGCATCGATGTGGCGCTGGTCCTCGGCGTCCATGCCGGCGAGCGCGTCGAAGATCTCGCCGTTGATGGCCTCGACGGCCTTGAGAACGCCCTTGCCCAGATAGCGTGTGGCGTCACCGTCGCGGAGTTCGACCGCCTCGTGGGCACCCGTCGAGGCGCCGGACGGAACGCCCGCGCGGCCGGTGGAGCCGTCCTCGAGCACGACGTCCACCTCGACCGTGGGGTTGCCGCGCGAGTCGAGGATCTCGCGGCCGATGATGTCGACGATGGCGGTCATGGTGGTGCTCCGGTTTCTGGCAAGTTGGTGCGGGTTCTAGCCGAGGCGGCGGGCCCGGCAAAGCACCCGGGTGTGGTTGTTGGTTGACGGACGTTTGGCCGCAGGGCACCCGGCGGCTTGCCCGCAAGCCCCCCCTCCCCTATCACGCTCGACACGTCCACCCGAGCACGAGGCCCCAAGATGCCGGATACGCTTGCGTTCGCCCTGGTGCTGACCGGGGCTCCGGGACATGGCGCCGTCATTGGCTCCGTGATGCAGACGGCGCGGAGCGAAATCGCGGGCGGGACCCTCCTCGACGAGCGGTGGCTCGCCCCCGGGGACGCCTGGGAAGCGCTGCTCGCGTTGCCGGACGATGGGTCGCCGGGAGACCTGCTGGAACGTGTGCGGCTGGCGCTGGGCGCGGCGGCGGTCGACGTGAACCTCGTCGGGGCCGATCTCGCGACTCGCCGGAAACGCCTCCTCGTCGCCGACATGGATTCGACCATCATCGGCCAGGAATGCATCGACGAGATGGGCGACGTGCTGGGCATCAAGGCCCGGATTGCGGCCGTCACGGAGCGCGCGATGCGGGGGGAACTCGACTTCGAAGGCGCGCTGAAGGAACGGCTGGCACTGCTGGCGGGCCTCACGACGGCGGATCTGCAACGGGTGTTCGACGATCGGATCACCATCAATCCCGGCGCCCGGGAGCTGGTGGGCACGATGCGGGCGCACGGCGGTTTCGCGGCCCTCGTTTCGGGTGGGTTCACGTTCTTCACGAGCCGGGTGGCGCGGGCCGTTGGCTTCGACACGGACCGGGCGAACGCGCTGCTGATGGATGGCGGGCGGCTGACGGGGAACGTCGAGGAGCCGATCCTTGGTCGGGAGGCCAAGCTCGCGTTCCTTCAGGAGTTCGCGGCGGGGCGCGGCCTGCATCCGGCGTTGACGCTCGCGGTCGGCGACGGGGTGAACGATCTCGCGATGATCCGGGCTGCCGGGCTCGGTGTGGCGTTCCGGGCGAAGCCCGTGGTCGCTGCAGAGGCGAGCGCCAGCATCACGCACGGTGACCTCACGGCCCTCCTCTATCTGCAGGGGTATTCTCGCGAGGAGCACGTCGCGGCGGGAGCGCGGCGCGATGCCTAGCGGCCGAAAGCGGCCCTGAGACGGGCGACGAGCGCCAGGGCCGCCGGCTTGAGCGGTGCAGCGATGCGGCGTCCCAGGTCCTTCGCGGCCAGTTTGAGGGCCACGGCGGCGCGCCAGACGGGCGTCGCCTTGGCGGCGGCGACGATCGCTTCCTTCCACGGCATGAACCAGTTGTAGAGCCGCGCGAACCACGCGAGCTGCATCAGGGCCGGCTGGGTGAGCTGGAAGATACGGGCGTAAAGCGCCGTGCCGGCGACCTTGGCGAAGGCGAAGACGAGGGCTGCGCTCACGGCATGGCCGCCCGCAATGAGCCAGAGGGCCACCAGCTTCAAGGGAAAGAACAGGACGCTCGGGACGAGGAAGACACCGAGTGCCGGCCACGGCGGCAGTGCCGCGACGCCGCGCTCGAGACGCGCGATCAGCTCGAACCGTGCCAGTTGGGCGAGGAGGGCTGCTAGGGGACGCCAGCCCCACTCCTCGAACACGATGACGATGGCGACGAGGACTTCGGCCGTGAGCTTCAAGGTCCGCTGCGCGACCCGGATGGTGCGGATCGCCCAGCGCGTCGCCGTACCCCGCCGGATATGGCCGTTGCCGAGGCCTCGCCCCGGCTTCCTGCTCGCTTCAGGATCGGTGTCGTGTTGCATCAGCGCGTTGGTCCGCTGGGGCGCGCCCGCAGGCCCCGGAAGTCGGACGCGGTGTCACCATAGCGGATCGACGTTACGGCGTCGTTCTTCTCTGATTGACCGTGATCAGGGCTTCGTCGCGAGATCGGCGAGCCAGCCGCGCTGCAACGTGCGGCTGAGGAGCAGGACGAAAATCGTCTCGTAGATCGCGAGGGCGAGGGCCGCACGGCTCGGTACGGTGAGGCCGAGCCAGGCCAGCACGACGATCGGGACGATCGGGCCGAGTACGACGAACAGATTGCTCGACATGGCGATGCCGGGCGCTATCGCCGGGGCGATGTGGGCGAGTGCGGCGTAGATCAGCCAGACGCCGGCGAGACTGGCGATCCAGACCGGCTTCGGCGTCACTTCGGAGAGCCATTCGAAGGGGACCGCCGGCCAAGCCAGCAGAAGCGTGCCCAGCGCCAGATTGCACAGGATGCGAATTCTCGCCGTCCACTTGAACGATGTCATGGCCGATGCCTCCGGCTGTTGGCCGCATGTCGTTCCATATCGGCGGAACGTGGCTCTTCCTAGATGCAATTGATCCTGAACGTCGCCGTCGCAGGTGCGCCGCGGGGGGCAACGAAGTCGACGATGTCGAGGTAACACTGGTCCTTCGATTTCAGATCACGTTCCAGGCGGCGAACGCGGCGGAGATCGACCCGGTCGCCCACCTTCACGCGCTTCGAATCGCCCGCAATCAGGATGTAGAACTGGCTCTTCTCGGTATCTCGCTCAGCCTGCTCGGCGCGGAGCGACAGCAGGATCGCGTGCTTGGTCAGGTCGACGGACTTGCCCTGACGGAGCTGGAACACGCCCTCGTCGACGCGGTCGAGACCTTCGCCGGGTGGGGGACGGGTGGCCTGTGCCAGGGCCGCTACCGGTGTGCCGGCCAGCGTAAGCGCGGCCATCAGGCTCAGCAGTGCGGCGCGGGGGATGGTGCGGCAGGGCATCGGGTGGGGTCCTCGGCGGGGTCAGCGGCGGGCGGGCGTCAGGGTTGCCTCGGTGGGCGATCCAGCGCCTCCCGAGATGCGGACGTTGAACAACGGCGCACCCGGCCACGAGAACTGGCAGAGGTCGCCGGGCCGGCAGGTGAAGTCGCCGTTCTCGGACGTGAATGCGACCGCCGTCTCGGTGATGCGTTCGACGCGGACTTCGTGCTGGCCGATGCCATTGCAGAGCGAGAGGCCGGGGCTGAGGGTTATGGCCTCGGCGAACGAGATTCCGAGGGGCCTGCAGGGCGCCTGGCCGATATTGGCAGGCTTCACGAAGGCGGTGCCGCCCGAGGCGTCGCGGTTCAGCCGGACGACCTTGCGATAGACGCTGCACGACGAGCGGGGCGGCACCGACGGCTGATAAGCGCCGGCGACGCAGCCCGCGGTGTTGCGGCATGTATTGAGGCAGCCGTTGAGCGAATCGGCGCCCGAGACCTTGATCTCGTCGCCGGCGACGGCTGCCCACTCGTAGATATCGAAGCCGCGCTCCTTCCGGCTCGGTGCGAGATCGACGGCCAAGGGCGTCGGCGTCGCGGCGGTCGGCGGTACGGGGGGGGGTGGGGCCGTGAGTGCGGCGATCTCCTCGCGCAGGCGGCGGGCGCGCAAGCCTGCCTCGGTCATCTCGCGCTGGATGCGGATCGAGTCCTGCAGCCGGCTTTGGCGTTCTTCGGGCGTTCGCGCCTGACCTTCGATGCGCCGGGCTTCGAGGAGGCGGCGCTGGAGGTCCTTCGCCTTGTCCTCGGCGACGGCGAGGCGAGCACGTTGCTCGGCAATGCGGTTCAGGGTCTCGGGCGGCAGGAGCTTCACGCCGGCGCGGGTGGGGTCGGCACTGGCCTGTCGCTTCTTCTCGGCGTCCTCTAGGGCCTTGAGGCGTGCCTTCAGCGCGTTGACGTCCTCGGTGCCGCCGCGCGGGGCTGCCGTCTGCGAGCCGGTCGCCACCTCGCCGGGGACGAAATAGAAATCGCCCGTCAGTGCGCTGTGGTCCCACGGCACCTGCTTGCCGCCGGTCGCCGAGAGCACGGCCTTGCGGACCTCGATCATGGTCGCGTTGAGGTTGCGGCCGCGGCGTTCCATGTTGGCGAGGAGCGCCGACGTAAACGGCGAATTCCGGCCGTCGCCGTCGAGTGCGACATTGCCCGGCTGGGTGGCGTAGGCGATGAAGGTGCCGACGCCCGTCGAGGCCGGCGCGAGCCCCGAACCGACGGCCGTCGAGCGCGTGCCCATGGATCGGGCGAGGCTGCGGCTCAGCGGATTGTCGCGGCAGGCGTCCAGCATCACGATCGTCGTTTTGCCTTCGCGGTCGATTTCCATCTGGCGGAGGACGAAGTTGAGCTTCACCGCCTCGAATTCGAGATCGCGCTGCGAACCGAGACGGGCGTCGACGGGAACGAGGAAGTTCTCGTTGCCGACCTGGAGGCCGTGTCCGGCGTAGAAGAATAGCGCGACATCGGCTTCCGATAGCTTTTCGGCGAAGGCGCGGAGCGCGCCGTCCATGCGCCGCTTGTCGGCGTCCGTCGCGACAATGACCTCGAAGCCGGTGCGTTCGAGGGCGGCGGCGACATCCTTGGCGTCGTGGAGGGTGTTGGAGAGCACGGACGTGTGGGCGTAGGCGCTGTTGCCGATCACCAGCGCGAGGCGCTTCTCGGCCTGCGCTTCGAGCGCGCCGAAGCCCAGCAGGAGCAGCCCAAGCGCAACGATACGCGTCACAGAGACGACCACCCCGCCCAACATCGTCGTCACGCCCCCGGCTCCCCTCGCCTGCCACCCCATCGGGCCATGCCGGCCCTTCGGTCGGTGATTATGGCAGATCCCGCATGGCGCGAGAATGGCAGGCGTGCCTAGTGTGGCGGTTTCGAAGTCCGCTTCATTCGCTCGGTGAACTCTCAAAGCGGGCTTCGAAACATGACGCCAAACTAAGCCTATGACTTTGCTAGCGTCCTATCGACCGCGAAGTTCGTCGAGGGGTTGCCGCGAAATGAAACGAACTTCGCGGTCGGGACACTAGCGCAGAACGAGCGGCCAGAAGAACAGGATTGCGGGAAGCCCCACGGCGATGACGATGACGGTCAGCGGCAGTCCGAGACGGGCGTAGTCGGAGAAGCGGTAGCCGCCGGGGCCGTAGACGAGGGTATTCGACTGATGGCCGAACGGGGTCAGGAAATCGCAGCTGGCGCCGATCGCGACCGCCATCAGGAACGGATCGACGTCGAGGCCGGTCGCCTTCGCATACTTCGCGGCGATGGGGCCCATCAGCAGGACGGTCGCGGCGTTGTTCAGAACCGGGGTCACGGCGAGCGTGGCGATCAGGAACAGCGCGAGGGCTGCGGCAGGTGGCCAGCCTTGCGCCTGCGCCGCGATGAATTGCGCGATGGCGTCGGTGCCGCCCGACGTCTCGAGCGCCGCCGTCACCGGAATGAGGGCTGCGAGCAGGACGATCACCGGCCAGTCGATGGCGGCGTACATGTCGTTGAGCGGCATCACGCGGAGGACCGCGATCACCATCACGGCGAGGAAGAAGGCCACGGTCACCGGCAGCACGCCGAAAGCCGTCAAGCAGACCGCACCGAGCATTGCCACCGCCGGCACATAGCGCTGGCTCGGGCGGCCGAGGGAGATCTTTCGCTCGGCGAGCGGAAGGCAGCCGAGTTCGGCCTGGGTCGTCGGCATCTCGTCGAGCTTGCCCTGCAGCACGAGGACGTCGCCGGCGGCGAACCGGTAGTGCTTCAGGCGGTTCGTGGTCCGCACGCCGCGACGGCTGACGGCCAGCAGGTTGACGCCATAGCCGCGCAGGCCGAAGTCGAGCGGTGAGCGGCCGATCAGGGGCGAGCTGTCCATCACGACGACTTCCGAGATGCCGAACCCTTCGGAGGTCAGCAGCTTGGGATCGGTTTCCTTGGCGCCGACCAGTTCGAGTTTCTGCTCGTCGACCGTGCGCTTGATCGCGGCTGTGCTCGCCTCGAGGACGAGAACGTCGCTCTTCTGCAGTTTCATCGTGGTCCATGGCACCAGCCGGCGCACGTCGCCCCGGATGACCGCGAGAACCGCCACGTCGCCGTCGTTCTCGACGTCGCCTACGGTCTTGCCGATCAACGGCGAGCCCTCGAGGATCTTCGCCTCCGTCACGTAGTCCTCGATCTTGAAGCGGGCCTCGGGCAGCGGCGCGCCGCGACGGTCGGCGGGAAGCAGCCGCCACGCGAAGGCGAGGTACACGATGCCGACGAGTGCGATCGAGAGGCCGACGGGGGCAAAATCGAACATGCCGAACGGCGTGCCGACAGCCTCCTTGCGGACCGCCGCGATCAGGAGGTTCGGGGGCGTGCCGATGAGCGTGACGAGCCCACCGAGGAGCGACCCGAAAGCGATGGGCATAAGCACGATGGCCGGAGAGCGTCCCGCCTTCTCGGCGGCGACGATCGAAGCCGGCAGCAGAATGGCGAGCGCGCCAACGTTGTTCATGAAGGCCGAGAGGATCGCCGTGATCGCGGTCAGCGTCGCGATCATCAGCCCCGGCGTGCCCATCATCGGGCCAGCAGCCGCGACCGCCCTGTCGAGCAGACCCGACTGGCGGATCGAGGCACTCAGGACAAGCACGAGCGCGACCGTGACCACGGCCGGATCGGAAAAGCCGGTGAAGGCCACCTTGTGATCGACGACGCCAAGCAGAACCGCGGCAAGCAGCGCGCCACCGGCCACCACGTCATGGCGCCAGCGGCCCCAGATGAAGAGAACCAGCGTCACCGCGAGGATGATGGCGATCAGCATGGGGCTGGACAGGGCTGGCACGGGGAACCTCGAACGTGATGGCGCGCGGGCGAACCAGGGAGCGCCGCACGTTGACGGGGGCGGTCACTCGGCTACGGTGCCGCCCTGTCTCGACGATGTGCTGGCCCTTGGGAAGGCCGGGTGCAACGCACCAGACGGAAAAAGGTTCAGCGGGCGAGGAGCCATTGCCGTGAAGACCAGAGCCGCCGTTCTCTATGCCATGGAGCAGCCGCGCCCGTATGCGGTCTCGCGTCCGCTCGTGATCGAGGAGCTGGATCTGGCGCCGCCGGGTGATGGCGAGGTGCTGATCCGCATCCGGGCGGCCGGTCTCTGCCATTCGGATCTGTCGACGATCAACGGCGACCGTCCCCGGCAGATGCCGATGGCGCTGGGCCACGAAGCGGCTGGCGAGATCGTCGAGCTCGGGGCGGGCGTCAAGGATCTCGTCGTCGGCGACCACGTCATTCTGGTGTTCGTGCCGAGCTGTGGCCATTGCCTGCCCTGCATGGAGGGCCGACCGGCGCTCTGCGAACCCGGCGCCAAGGCCAACGGTGCGGGCACGCTGCTCTCCGGCGGGATGCGGCTCTCGCACAACGGCAAGCCCGTCTTCCACCACATCGGTGTCTCGGCGTTCGCCGAATACGCCGTCGTTGCCCGCGAGAGTGTCGTGAAGATCGACCGCTCGCTGCCGTTCGAGGAAGCGGCTCTCTTCGGATGCGCCGTCATCACCGGGGCCGGCGCCGTCATCAACACGGCCAAGGTTCCGCCCGGGACCACGGCCGCGGTCGTCGGGCTCGGCGGCGTCGGGCTGATGTCGATGCTGGCGGCGAAGCTCTCCGGCTGCCGGACGGTGATCGCCATCGACATGCTGGACGACAAGCTCGCGCTCGCGCGTCAGCTCGGGGCGACGCACGCGATCAACGCCCGCGAGGCGACGTGCGTCGAGCAGGTGCGCGACCTGACGGGCGGCGGCGTCGATTTCGCGTTCGAGATGGCGTCGTCGGTGAAGGCACTCGAACTCGCCTACAAGATCACGCGGCGCGGCGGCACGACCATAACCGGGAGCCTGCCGCACCCGACGCACACCATGGCGCTGCCGGCGACCAACCTCGTCGCCGAAGAACGCACGATCAAGGGCAGCTATGTCGGGAGCTGCGTGCCCGGGCGCGACATCCCGCGCTTCATCAGCCTCTACCAGCAGGGTCTGCTGCCGGTGGACAGGCTCATGAGCGAGCGGATCGGTCTCGACCAGATCAACGAAGGCTTCGACCGGCTCGCCGACGGCGGCAGCGTGCGGCAGATCCTGGTGCCGTGACGGCGCGGGATCGCGGGTGGCGCGAGGACTGGCTCAGCCCTTGAGCAGGTCCTTCAGCAGGCCACTCGCGCGTCCCATGTCGATCTGGCCGGCGTAGCGGGTCTTGAGTGCACCCATCACCTTGCCCATGTCCTTCGGGCCGGCGGCGCCGGTTTCCGCGATCAGGGTGGTGATGACCTCACGCGTCGCGGCTTCGTCCATCAGCTTCGGCAGGTAGGCTTCGATGATGGTGATCTCGGCCGCCTCCTTGGCTGCCAGCTCCGGCCGGCCGCCCGCGTTGTATTGCTCGATCGAGTCCCGGCGCTGCTTCACCATGCGCGTGAGCACGGCGACGATCCCGGCGTCGTCGATCGGCCCCTTGGCGGACGGTTCCATGTCGGCCGACTTCATGGCGGAAATCATCAGGCGGATGACGCCGAGCCGCTCCTTTTCGCCGGCCTTGAGCGCGGTCTTCATGTCGTCGTTGAGGCGCTGGCGCAGCATGATGCTCTCCTTCTCGCGAGGTCGGGCGACAGTGACGTCTCGGCCCCGCGAGGGCAAGGCCCAGCGCTAGGCCGCGACCAATCGGCCCGAGTAAGCGCAGCCTTTGCTGCGCTGCGTCATTTGACCCCCGGATGCCCTTCGCATAGGGTCCGCCGCCGAGTGCGTGCCCGCGCGCGCCTGCGGTGCGCCCGAACGAGGAGAGAGAGCCATGTCCGACAGCAAAGGCACGACCGCACCAGCGGCCTGGGTCGAGGCGCCGACGACGGCCCGCCTGGTGCTCGCGGACGGCTCGGTCATCGTCGGGACCGGGCTCGGCGCGACCGGCTCGGCCGTCGGCGAGGTATGTTTCAATACCGCGATCACCGGCTATCAGGAAATCCTGACAGACCCGTCCTACGCCGGACAGATCGTCTGCTTCACCTTTCCGCACATCGGCAACGTCGGGACCAACACCGAGGATACCGAGACATCGAACCTCGCTGCCCGCACCGGCGTGCGCGGCGTCGTGCTGCGCGCGGGCATCACGGAGCCCTCCAACTACCGGTCCGGCGGCCACTTCGATGCGTGGCTCAAGGCGCGCGGGATCGTCGCCATCGCCGGTGTCGACACGCGGGCGCTGACGGCGCTCATCCGCGAGACGGGCATGCCCAACGGCGTCATCGCACACGACCCGAAGGGTGTGTTCGATCTCGACGCGCTCAAGGCCGAGGCGCGGCAGTGGCCGGGGCTCGTCGGGATGGATCTCGTTCCCGACGTCACCAGCGGACAGAGCTACACGTGGGACGAGATGCGGTGGGTGTGGGGCAAGGGCTATCCGCGCCAGACCGCACCCGAGTTGCATGTGGTCGCCATCGACTATGGTCTGAAGCGGAACATCCTGCGTTGCCTCGCGACGGTCGGCTGCAAGGTGACCGTCGTGCCGGCGACCGAGAAGGCCGAGGATATCCTCGCGCGGAAGCCGGACGGCGTCTTTCTCTCGAACGGCCCGGGCGACCCGGCAGCGACCGGCGTCTACGCCGTTCCAGAGATCAAGGCGCTCCTGAAGACGGGATTGCCCACGTTCGGCATCTGTCTCGGACACCAGATGCTCGGGCTGGCGCTGGGCGCACGCACCATGAAGATGCCGCACGGGCATCATGGCGCGAACCACCCGGTCAAGGATTTCACAACGGGCAAGGTCGAGATCACGTCGATGAACCACGGCTTCGCGGTGAATCGCGAGACGCTGCCGGCGAGCGTGGAAGAAACGCACGTCTCGCTGTTCGACGGCTCCAACTGCGGCATCCGGGTGAAGGGCCAGCCGGTGTTCTCGGTCCAGTATCATCCCGAGGCGTCGCCGGGCCCCGAGGACAGCCATTATCTGTTCATCCGCTTCGTCAACGCGATGCGCGCGCGCAAGGGACTTGCCGCCCTGCCGGAGGGATGAGCCGGCCGCCGCTTCTGTTCGATCGCCCCGGGTGACGGCCATGAATACGATGTCTCGGTCGCCATCGCCACGGACCTGGCTCAGGCGCTCGGCGCTGGGGCGCCTGGTCTTCACCGCTGTGCTGATCGGGGGCGTCGGGGCGGCATCCGTCCGGGCCAGCGACACCGTGCATCCCCTCTGTTCCGCGGCTTCGGCCGAGCGCGCGAGACTGCCGCCAGCCACCGCCTGCGTCACTATGGCAACAGGCGCCGGCGGCGGTGCGTCACGGGTCCTCGTCGCGGCGACAGCAGGTGCCACGGGGCTGCCCGTCGGCGAACTCGCGGCAGCCGACTTCGTGCTCCTCGGCGAGATTCACGACAACCCCCATCACCATCGCCTGCGGGGCGCGCTGCTCCGGGAGATCGCGGCGGCGCGGGCTCCCCCAAACGGGGGCGCCCGCCCGGGCGCTGTCGTGTTCGAGCATCTTCGGGCCGACCAGGGGCCGGCGCTCGACGGTCTCCGGCGAGCGGATGGTCGTTTCGATCCGGGGCTTCAGGCGAGCGCGCTTCTGGCGGCCGTCGATTGGGCGTCGTCGGGTTGGCCGGCTGCCGACCTCTTCGAGCCGCTGTTCGGGGCGGCCATCGAGGGCGGCTTCGTCCTCGCGACCGGCGATCCGGCGCGAGGCTCGGTGCGGGAGGTGGCGCGAAAGGGCTTGGCTGTGCTCGCCTCCGTCGAACTGGATGCACTTGGGCTCGCCACACCGCTCGATGCCCCGTCACAGGCCGAGTTGCTGGATGAACTCGTTCAATCGCATTGCGGCGTGATGCCGGCGTCGGCGTTCGGCGGGATGGCGGATGCGCAGCGCTATCGCGACGCGCACCTGGCCCGAGCCATGGTCACGGCGCGAGAGCGGCATGGTTCCGTCGTCCTCATCGCCGGCAATGGGCATGTCCGGGCCGATCGCGGCGTGCCGTGGCATCTCGGCCGGATGGCACCGGGCCGAAGCATCGTGAGTATCCTGTTCGTCGAGGCGTCCGGGGAGAAGCCGCTGGCGACCGACTATGTGCGGGGCTCAGCGACTGGCCGGGCGCTGGCTGATTACGTCGTGGTGACACCGGCCATCGTTCGCCCCGACCCTTGCGAGGTCATGCGCCAGCGCGCTGGATCGAAGAAGTAGCCCGTGGTGGCCGCTACTTCTTCTCGTCGGTGCCCACCTGCGGGAAGCCGGCGCGCATGTAGGCGATGACCGCCCAGATCTCGTCGCGGCTGAGCTTGTCGCGAAACGCCGGCATCGCCGACTGGAATTGTGCCCCGCCGTCCGAAATCGACCACAGCAGGTATTCGTCGATCGATATCGGGCGCCGGATCATGAAGGCCAGCAGCGCCGGCGAAGGCGAAACGGCGTTCTCGGCGTCGCCGTCACCGAGGCCATCCTTGCCGTGGCAGGACGCGCACTGGGTGGCGTAAATCCGGGCTCCGCGCGCGGTGGTCTCGGGGCCGGGGGCGAGTGGCGAGCGGGCGCCATCGTAGTCCGTCGGGACGCCATAGTTCATGTAGGTCGTGTGCCGGAGGAGCCGGGTCATCATGCCTTTCGGCATGCGTCCCGGTCCCCAGAGTTCCCGCACCATCCAGTCCGGCTGCCAATAGTCGGGGCCGGGTCGTGACTGTTGCGCGGGCGGTGTCTGTTGCGCGGGCGGTGGTGTCTGGGCGACAGCCGGCGTCCCCAGAGCGGCGGCCGCCGCAGCCATCAGGGCGACGAGCGTACGGCGACCTCGCGTGGCTCGGCATGACATGGCTGTACCCTCCCCTGCCCTCATGATCCGTTGTCGAGCATCCCTCACGCAGGATACGCGGCTGGATCGACGCCGCACATCTCGAGGAACTTGCGCACCTGGATCACCTCCTCTTTCGGGAGACTGTGGTGGGCGTGGGTGAAGGCGGCGGTGTGTCCCTTCAGGGTGACGCCGATGCGGTTTCCGGACTTGTTCTCGACTTCGGCGCCGAGGTCCTCGAGCACGTGGACGACGTCCTTGAAGTCGATGTTTGCGCTCACGGGATGGGCGAACAGAGCGTGCAGGACCTTGCGATGGCGATGGTTCATGGGGCCGGGTTCCTCAGGTTCGAGCTTTGGTCAAGGAATGCCGGTGTCCCGGCCGGGTGATGTTGCGCGAGATCAATCGCGGTCCGGGCCGTGTGTCATTGACGGCGCTGCCGAGCTGAGGCTCACTGCCTTCCCTCTCACCGCGATCCGGCCAGGTGGACCCGCGCGTCCCTCGAGTGCCGCCGACGCAACGCTGCTGACCTGGATCCTTCATGACCGCACTCGACTGGCCGTCACTCGCCCTGCTGGCGCTCGCGCTGGCCGCGGCGGGTTTTCTTTCGGGCTTTCTCGCCGGGCTGCTCGGCGTCGGCGGTGGTGCGGTCGTCGTCATCTCGCTCTACGAGACGTTCCGCATCATGGGCGTCGACGAGGCCGTCCGGATGCATCTCGCCACGGGCACGGGGCTCGCCATCATCGCGCCGACCACGCTCAGGTCGTTCGCGGCGCATCGCGCGCACGGTCTGGTCGATCTCGCCTTCGTCAAGCGCATGGCGCTCCCGGTGATCTTCGGCGTCGTGCTCGGCTCGCTCGTCGCGAAGCAATCGGGTGGCGACGTGCTCAAGTGGGTCTGGGTGGTGATGGGGTCCTTCATGGCCATCCGGATGTTTCTCGGCCGGGACGAGTGGCGGCTCGGGCCGGACATTCCCAAAAGTCGTTTCGTCGAACTCTACGGAGTCGGCATCGGCACGATCTCGACGCTGATGAGCATCGGTGGCGGCGCCTATGTCGTCATGCTGATGACGCTCTATGGGCGGGGGCTCAAGCAGGCGGTCGCGACCTCGTCCGGATTCGGGCCGCTCATTGCCGTGCCGGGGGTTCTGGGCTTCATCTGGGCCGGGTGGGGCGCGGACGCATTGCCGCCGGGCTCGGTCGGCTATGTCAGCCTGCTCGGAGCGGCGCTCTCGATCCCGACCGGATTGCTCGCGGCCCCGATCGGGGCGCGCCTGTCGCATGGGCTCTCGAAGCGCCGGCTGGAGCTGTCGTTCGCCGTATTCATGACGGTCGTGGTGTGCCGGTTCCTCGCCAGTCTTCTCCTTTAGGTTCCACTCGCCTCAGGATGGCTCCGGGTGAGGCGTGTCCTCTGGCACTCGCCCCAGAGCCGACACGGAAGTGATCGGTTCGGCGCACGGGTACGGACAATCATCGATAGCCAGTCTGCCGCCGTGCCTGCTTGTCCCGAGGCGCGCCCTGCGCCGCCGCGCAACGCTCCGCTGTTGGCCGCCGTGGCCGGAGGAAGAGCGCGTTTCAGCTCATGTCTGAGCCAAATTTGGGCAACCTGCCTGGCGACACCGGCGCAGAAAGCATGCGAAGCTGCGTCGATCGGGCGGCGGGGCACGGCCGGTCCGGTGCCTCTAGCCCCGCGCAATGACATGGAGAGACGCATGAGAACATCGCTAGGCCTGGTGGCCGCCGTCCTGGCCGCCGTCGCTGTCGCACCGACGGCCTTTCCGGCCGCTGCCGATCAACTCGACGACATCAAGAAGAGGGGAACGCTCGTCGTCGGGGTAAAGACGGACTATCCGCCGTGGGGCATGCGCGACTCGTCCGGCGCCATCGTCGGCATGGAGCCGGACATGGCGGCCGACGTCGCCAAGCGGCTCGGCGTCAAGCTGGAGCTGGTGTCCGTCGTCTCGTCGAACCGCATGCAGTTCCTGCAGCAGGGCAAGATCGACCTGATGATCGCGACGATGAGCGACACGCCGGAGCGCCGCAAGGTCGTCGGCATCGTCGACCCCGTCTACTACGCCTCGGGCGTCGCGATCCTCGCCAACGCCAAGGCCAATGTGAAGTCCGCCGCCGATCTCAAGGGCAAGCCGGTCTGTGCCTTGCAGGGCGCGTTCTACAACAACGAGCTGCAATCGAAGTACACCGGCCAGGATCTTGTCGCCTTCAAGGGGCTGCCCGAGGCCGAGCAGGCGCTGCTTGATGGCCGTTGCGTGGGCTTCGTCTACGACGACGTCGTCCTGGTCTGGAAGAAGGCGCAGGAGGGAAAGAAATGGGAGGGCTTCGAGGTCGTCCAGCTGACGGAGTGGAAGCCGGTCCCCTGGGGCCTCGCGGTGAAGATCGACGAGATTTCGGCGCCGTGGGGCAAGTTCATGGCGCAGACCGTGACGGACTGGCTGAAATCCGGCACCCTCGTTGCGCTCGAGAAGAAGTGGGTGGGCAGCAATACACCCTGGTTGCTCGAAGCGACGGCGAAGGCCAAGCAGTAATCGCTCTTCGCTGGGGCCCGGGTGGTGACAGCCGGGCCATGCGGCGGACAGCCTCCCGGCGTCGGCATTCAGCTCACCTGTCGTCAGCATGGCGGCAGGTGCGCTCCAAGGAGCGGGGTCAGGCTCCGTCCCGGCATCGTCCGGTGGGCGGCGAGAGCCCGACAGGCGATGATCGGCGCACTTCGGCTCTGGTCGATGCGGGATGAGAGTGCCGACGGGAGCAGGCTCTACCGGCTCGGGAGTGGAGCCTGGTGCCCTGGCCGCAGGCGAGACGGGAGTTTGCAGTCGATCGGCTCGGGGACGCCGGAGCGGCTCTCGCAGTGCTCTGACCGGGGCCCCGACTGTTCACAATCCGCGTGGTGCGGCGACCGGGACTTCGCAATGACACGCCGGATGATCACGAAAGTTGCGCATGGATAGTTTCTGGGAGCTTCTGCGGGGCCTTCACGACAGCTACGGGATAAATCTCGTCCATTTCTACGATGGCTTCGAACGCGGGCGGTTGCTGCGGGGCATGTGGACCACCGTCAAGCTGGCGGTGATCTGTATCGTGCTCAGCGTCGTCATCGGCATGATCGGGGCCTGGTTGCAGGGTAGCCGCCTGAAGCTCCTGAAAGCGCTGGTCCAAGGCTACATCCAGTTTTTCCGCAATACCCCGCCGCTGGTACAGATGTATTTCTTCTACTTCGCGCTCGGGCCGCAGATGCCGCGCATCGTCAATGAGCACGGCATTGCGCAGCCGATGCTCGGCAGCTTCGAATGGGCTGTCCTGTCGCTGTCGTTCTTCGCCGGCGCGTTCAATGTCGAAATCTTCCGCTCCGGCATCGAGGCCGTGCAGAAATCGACCGTCGAGGCGGCTGACTCGCTCGGCTTCAACCGCCTTCAGATCTATTGGTACGTCGTGCTGCCGCTGGCCATCCGCTTCTGCCTGCCGGCGCTCAACAACAATCTCGTCAATCTAGCCAAGACGACGACGCAAGCCTATGCGATCGCCGTGCCCGAGACATTGTTCGTCGCCAGTCAGATCTGGTCGGACCGGATCAATGTCTTCGAGATGATGATCACACTGCTCACCTTCTACCTGCTGCTGGTCGGCATGTTCGTGTGGATCATGGCCCGTGTCGAACGCGCCCTCCATGTGCCGGGGTTCGGGCGATGAGGCGGTATCAGGGCGACGCGAGTTGCGCAGGTCCCGCCGAGCCCGCGCCTCCGGCTGGCGAAAGCGGTTACACGGCCGCGAACTTCACGCCCCGTGCGCTCGCTATCGTCCTCGGCGTCTTCTGCGTCGTGGTCTTGGCGGGTGAAGCACTGGCGCAGATGCGTTCAGGCGGACCGAGCCGGAGCATCGTCGCCACACTCGTCGCCTGGACGCCGCTGATCCTCTTCGGCCCACCGCGCGAGTTCGGCGGCTTTGCGCTCAACATCGCTGTCAGTTTCCTTGCGATGGCCATCGGCACGGTGGCGGGTCTCTTCCTCGGCATCGGCCAGATTTCCCTGAGCCCTGCCGTGCGCAAGGTCTCGTGGGCCATCACCCAGTTCTTCCGCAATTCTCCGTGGCTCGTCCTGCTGTTCTTCGTGATGCTGCTGACGCCGTTCCAGATCAAGATCGCCGGCTACACCATTCCGCTTCCAGCCTGGCTGAAGGCGACGTTCGGCCTGTCGCTGCCCGTCATGGCCAACTTCGCCGAGATCGTGCGCGGCTCGATCAACTCGATCCCGACCAGCCAATGGGAGTCCGCCGAAAGCCTCGCCTTCACGCGCATGCAGACGATCTGGCGGATCATCCTGCCGCAATGCGTGAAGCGCATGACGCCGCCGTGGATGAACTGGTACGCGATCCTGACGATGGCGACCCCGCTGATCTCGATCGTCGGCGTCAACGATGCCATGACGCTGACGCAGGACGCGCTGGCGGCCGAGCAGCGCTCGGAGTTGCTGATGCCGATGTACGGACTGCTGCTCGTGTTCTTCTTCGTCTATTGCTATCCGATCGCGCGGTGGACGATCTATCTCGAGCGCAAGTTCGCGGTGCGATCTTGAGGAGTCTTGCTGCATGACCGTGGCCGCCGGGTGGACACCGGATCAACCCATCATCCGCATCGTCGACGTGCACAAGTCGTTCGGTACCAACGCGGTCCTGAAGGGCGTCACGTTCGATGTTGCGAAGGGCGAGGTGGTGTGCGTCATCGGGCCGTCGGGCTCCGGCAAGTCGACGCTGCTCCGGTGCATCAACGCGCTGGTGCCGATCGACAAGGGCTCCATCAAGGTCGAGGGCCGGGAGGTTCACGATCCCGCGCTGGACAAGCTGGAGCTGCGCAAGAAGGTCGGCATGGTGTTCCAGAGCTACAATCTCTTCCCGCACAAGACCGCGCTCGACAATGTCATGATGGCGCCCCTGCACGTCCTGAAGCGCGGCAAGGACGAGGTCGAGGCACAAGCCAGGCAGCTCATCAAGAAAGTGCGGCTCGAAGGCAAGGAGGCGGCCTACCCAGGCGAGCTTTCGGGCGGCCAGCAGCAGCGCGTCGCCATTGCCCGATCACTCGCCATGAACCCCGACATCATGCTGTTCGACGAGGTGACCGCGGCCCTCGATCCCGAGACCGTCAAGGAGGTTCTCCTGACGATCCGCGAGCTCGCCGAGGACGGCATGACCTGCATGCTGGTGACCCACGAGATGGGATTTGCCCGCGAAGTCGGCGATCACATCTACTTCACCGACCGCGGCGTCATCGTCGAGCACGGGCCGCCCGAGAGCTTCTTCAAGAGCGCCAGCGATCCCCGCACGCGCCAGTTCCTGAGCCAGATCCTCTAAACCACCGCGCGCCCGACCGCCAACCCCGCCCCAGATGGAGCCCCGACGAGCATGAGCACCGAAACCGTCCCCCACTCCGAGGCGCTCTGGGCCAGGGCCGATCGGCATCTCGTGCGCTACGGTCATTTCTTCCAGCCGGCGATCATCGAGAAGGCGCAGGGCGCCTACATGACCACCACCGACGGTCGCCGCCTGCTCGATTTCGCGTCCGGACAGATGAGTGCCATCCTCGGCCATAGTCATCCCGAGATCACGGAGGTGATCCGCGAGCAGTGCGGCGACCTCGTGCATCTCTACAGCCAACTCCTGTCGCGGCCGGTGATCGATCTCGCGGAGGCGCTGGCCAAGGTGGCGCCGGGGCATCTCAGCAAGGTGCTGCTGCTCTCGACGGGCGGCGAATCCAACGAAGCCGCCTTGCGCATGGCGAAGACGGCAACGGGTGGCTACGAGATCCTCGCCTTGTCACGATCCTGGCACGGCGTCACGCAGGGCGCTGCGTCGGCGACCTACAACAGCAGCCGGAAGGGGCATGGCCCCGCCGCGCCCGGCTCGTTCGTGCTGCCGGCTCCGATGCCGTATCGCCCCGCATTCCTGAAAGGCGACAGCTACGACTGGCAGACGGAACTCGACTATGGCTTCGACCTTTACGACCGCCAGTCGACGGGCAATCCGGCTGCGCTGATCGTCGAGTCGATCCTGTCATCGGGGGGCGTCATCGTACCGCCCGACGGCTACATCAAGGCGTTGACCGAGCGCGCGCGCCAACGCGGCATGCTGGTGATCGTCGACGAGGCACAGACAGGTCTCGGCCGCACCGGCCAGATGTTCGCCTGCGAGCACGATGGGATCGTGCCCGATTTCATCACGCTTTCGAAAACGATCGGAGCCGGGCTCGCGCTCTCCGCCGTGCTGACGACGCCCGAGATCGAGGAAAAGTGCTTCGAGAACAAGTTTCATTTCTACACGACGCACGCATCGGACCCGCTCCCGGCAGCGGTGGGGCTCAAGGTGCTCGAGATCATCCTGCGCGACCGGCTGGCCGATCGGGCTCGCATTGCAGGCGAGCGTTTGCGCAACGGCTTCGAAGCGATGATGCAGCGTTACGAGGTCATCGGCGACGTGCGCGGTCGCGGCTTGCTGATGGGGATCGAGCTGGTTCGGGACCGCCATACCAAGGAGCCGGCGCCTGACCTCGCGCTCCGTGTCATGAACGGCTGCCTCGATCGCGGCCTGTCGACGAGCATCGTGCGCGGCAATCTCGGGGTGTTCCGGCTGGCACCGCCGATCACCATCTCGGATGCCGACCTGGATCTCGGCCTCTCGATCTTCGAGGAGTCACTGAAGGCTTGCCTCTGACGTCCAGTCGCCCATTCACGGTGCTCGGTGAGGCCGCCAGAGGATTGGTGGCCCCCCGATGCGACAGGCCAGAGACGATCTTCGGACGGTTGCCGCACGCCGTAAGGACCGGATGACGGCCTATGGCCCGTTCGAACTCAGCGCCCCATCGTCGTCGGATCCGGGCCAAGGCGCACGAGCAGTTTGCCGAAGTTCTCGCCGCGCAGGAGGCCGATGAAGGCACGCGGTGCCCGCTCGATACCGTCGACAATATCTTCCCTGTACTTCACGCGGCCGCTGCGCACGAGTTCGCCCATGGCGCGGCGTGCCGGCTCGAAACGGGGTGCGAAGTCCGAGACGATGAAGCCGCGCATGGTGACGCGGCGGCCGACCATCGGCCAGAGCAGCCGCGGGCCCATCTCGGGACGTTCGGCGTTGTAGGCGGAAATAGAGCCGCAGAGGGGAACGCGAGCCCAGAAGTTGAGGAGCGGGATGACCGCATCGGTGACCGGCCCGCCGACGTTGTCGAAATAGACGTCGATGCCATTGGGGCAGGCGTGCCGGAGCGCGCCTTCGAGATCGTTTCCAGCCTTGTAGTCGACGGCGGCGTCGAAGCCGAGTTCGTCGCGGATGAACGCACACTTCTTCGCACCTCCGGCGATGCCGACGACGCGGCAACCGGAGAGCTTCGCAAGCTGGCCCACCACCTGTCCGACGGCGCCCGAGGCCGCGGAGACGACGACGGTCTCGCCCGGCTTCGGCTGCCCGATCTCGTAGAGGCCGAACCATGCTGTCAGACCCGGCATGCCGAGAATGCCGTTCGCCGTCGAGATCGGTGCGAGGGACGGATCGATACGTCGGAGGGCATGGCCGTTGCTGAGGCCATACTCCTGCCAGCCGAGCCGCTCCTCGACGAGGTCGCCGGGCTTGAAGGCCGGATTGTTCGAGGCGACGACCTCGCCGACGGTGCCTCCCTCCATCACCTCACCGATGCCGACGGGCTTGGCGTAGGACGCCACGTCGCGCATCCGCCCGCGCATGTAGGGGTCGAGCGACATGTAGACGACGCGCACCAGCACCTGATTGGTGCCGACGGTCGGCATGGGCACCGTCTCGATGCGGAAGTCGCTCTCGGCAGGCTCACCAGGTGGGCGTCGGGCGAGCACGACGCGGCGATAGGAGGTGGGGATTGCCTGGGACATGCTCGTTCCTCGCTCGAGGCTTCCGTCTTGCCGTCATGTCGCTCGTCGCATGATGCCGCTGGCGCAGCGCGCCCTCGTGCCACATAGAAACGATCACCGGCGTGTCGTGGACGATGGCATGGGCGCTGCCGCTCGCATAGGGGGCTCGACGGCAGTCGCGCGCTTCACTTCCCCTGCTCAATTGGCCTGCAAGAACTGGACGACCGCTGCATTGAAGTCGGTCGGATTCTCGTAAGGAAGGCCGTGCGTGGCGTTGGGGACCACGACCACTTTCGACCCTGCAATCGCGCCAGAAAGTGCCTCGACATTCGCCACGAAGTTCGGACGCGTGTCGGCCCCGTACAAGAACAGGGTCGGCATGCGAATCGTCGTAACCGTCGCGCAGGAATATGGGCGGCGCTCTTCGTTGCGTTGGCCCAGCATGGTGCGCGCATTCGCGCGGCTGATCGCCTTGCGCTCTTCCGGTCGCCGCTCCCATGCGCCGGGGCCGCCAGTGTGTTCGGCGACGACCTTCAGCCCGCCCTCCTCATCGCCCGCCGCGACCAGATCGGCGGCTTTCGTGAAGGCACTGGCCTGGCCGGCCGCTGCAGGCTTGCCGCCGAGGCTCTCATCAAGCTCGCCGCCGGGTTCAGCCAGGATCAGCGCGCTCAGCAGTGTTGGATGCCGTTCGGCGACGCGCACGGCGATGTGACCGCCGCGGGAATGGCCGAGCAATGCAACCGGCCCCTTTCGCAACGCACCGATGAAAGCGGCGACGTCGGCGACATGCGTGTCGATGCGGAAATCCCCGCCTTCGGCCGGCCACTTCGAGGGCCAGCAGTGGCGCATGGACAGCGCCATCACATGGAACCCCGCCGCGGCGAGGGGCGCCATCTGTGCGGCGAAGCTCCGCTGGTCGCCCAGCGTCCCATGCACCATCAGCAGCGGTCGGCCGCCGGCGCCGGCTTCGGCGTAATGGATCTCGGTTCCGTTGACCTGCAGGCTCGGCATCGCATTCTCCCTATCAAGGCGGGGGCGCAGTAGCCCCGAAGCGCGGCATCGCCGAGCGTCGCGCGACCGGCTCGGTACGGTCGCAGGTTCCACCCGTTCCAGACTGCCCGGCTTGACGGGGCAGCTGAGCCTCGCAACACGGCGGGTTCACACGGTGACCCCGGCTAACCCAGCCTGATGACCTTGCCCTCGACATGCGATCGCTCGAGCGCGTCGATCAGGGCGTGGCGTACGACGGCGTGGTCGAAGTCGGGCGCGGGCGGCGCGCCGGCTCCCACTGCCGCGGCGTACCGGGCGTAGGCCTGGGCCACGTTGATCGCCGGGCTCTGGGGCATGTCGGCGGGGGCGAGCCGATAGCTGGCTGGCACGGCGACCGGCTTCATCTCGCCCTTGCCGATGCCGAGCTGGAGCTGGCTCGGTCCGATGTTGACCGACTTCGAGGTCAACACGAGCGTGCCCTTGTGGCCGTAGACTTCCAACCGTATCCCGCTGGCGTGGTGGGGCACACTCGCCACCTGCCAGGAGACCTCGGCGCCGTTGCGAAGCACACCCACGACGGAGACGGTGTCCGGCGCGTCGACGGGGAAGTCGGCGCCCGTGACGGCGTGCTTCCACATCGTGATCCGCGTCGTGACGCGCGCACTGACTTCGGCGAACTCGCCAAGGATGTGGCACAGGGCATCGATCGCATGGCCGCCCGGAATGGTCATCGGGTTGGCGCCGTTCTTCCGGATGCCCTGCCAGATGCGACCGTCGCCGCGTTCCGGGATCGAATCGACGATGACGCGCATGTTGACGGAGACGATGGCGCCAAGCTCGCCATTGGCGACGATATCACGGGCATACATGACAGCCGGATCGCTCTGGGCCTGAAGGCCGACCAGCGTCGGCAGCCGTGCGGCCTTCGCGGCGTCCGCCATTTCCTTGGCTTCCGCGAGATGAGCTCCGAGTGGCCATTCGCAGCAGACCGGCTTCCCAGCGCCTATGACGGCCATCACCAGTTCCTTGTGCCTCGGTACACGAACGACAACCGCGACGAGGTCGACTTCGGGATGCGCTGCCATCTGTCGGATGTCGTGGAATGCGAGGTCGGCGCCGAATTTCGCCGCCGAGGCCTTCGCGGTCTCCTCGTGCGCGGTGCACACGGCCTTCAGCTCGAAGTTCGGCAAGGCCTGCAAGGCAGGAACGTGTGCGGTGGCGCCCCAGCCGCTTCCTCCCGGGGTTACGGTGGCGCCGACGAGACCGACCCTGATCCTCTGTGCCACGATCCTGTTCCTTCTCGTGTGCGGCGCCTGAGCAGAACGGACAGGTTGAGACTTTCCAGTGGGGGGTTGCAAGAGGGTTCTCGGGGCGGCGCGAGAATCCCGGGACGGCCGAGACGACCGAGGGTTGCGCCGGTGGAGGCTGTCGAGGTGATGCTTCGCTCGATGGGCACGAAGGATGGCCATCGCGCAGCGGGCGGTGCGGCGCCGGCTCGTGATGCGGTAAGGATCACCCGTCGCGGGAATGTCCCTTCGGGGAGCGACCGGCTGGGCATGTCATGGGACACTGCCGGTTCGAACGCCTATGCTGGCGACTTCGTCGCTGGAGCCCACCGGGGATCACCCATGTCGGATCACGAGAATTTCGAGCTTGGCCCGCTCGTGCTGCAATGCGGTCTCACGCTGCCGAAGGCGCATATCGCCTTCAAGACCTATGGCACTCTGGCGGCCGACAGATCCAACGTCATCCTGTATCCCACATCGTACGGCGCCCACCACACGGATATCGACTGGCTGATCGGGCCGGGGCGCGTGCTCGATCCGACGCGGTACTTCGTCGTCATCCCGAACCAGCTCGGGAATGGCCTCTCGACGTCGCCGAGCAACCTGCCGGAGCCGTTCGGTCTCGGCCGCAGCCCGATATTCACCCATTGGGACAACGTGCAGGTCCAGGAGCGTCTTCTGCGCGAGCGCTTCGGCGTCGAGCGCGTGCGCCTCGTCTATGGCTGGTCGATGGGCGGACAGCAGGCGCTGCACTGGGGCGCCATCTTTCCGGAACGCGTGGACAGTCTCTGCGCCGTGTGCACGTCGGCGCGGACGAGCCCGCACAACAAGGTTTTCCTCGAGGGGATACGCGCCACGCTCACTGCCGATGCGTCCTATCGAGACGGCTACTTCACCGAGCGGCCCGTGCGGGCGCTCAGGGCCTTCGGTCGGGTCTACGCAGGCTGGGCCATGAGCCAGGAGTTCTATCGCGAACGGGTGTGGTCGCAGATCGGCTTTTCCTCCCTCGAGGATTACCTCGTGCGCGCCTGGGAGGCCAATTTCCTTCGCCGGAAGCCGGAAGACCTGTTGTCGATGATCGAGACGTGGATGAGGTCCGACATTTCGGACAATCCGATTTACCGGGGCGACCTGTCGGCGGCGCTCGGCGCCATCACGGCGCGCGCGATCGTCATGCCGTCGACGACTGATCTCTACTTCACGGTTGCCGACAGCGCGGCCGAGACCAAGTCTATGCCCAACGCGTTCCTCCGCCCGATCCGCTCGATCTGGGGGCACCGGGCCGGCAATCCGGCGCAGTGCCCCGAGGATGAGGCCGCACTTCGCGACGCCGTCGCGGAACTGCTCGGCTGACTCTCGAGCGGGTGGCGTGTCGGGTGGGGTCGGATGCGCGTCGGTTGCATGGCGGCGAAGGAGGTGTGACCGCTGCCAAACCTGACGCTCGCGGCGGTCCGCCCTCCGGCGGCGAGCGCGAGCGATGGAGGCATGCTGCTGTGACGCTTCGCCGAGCCGCCGCCCGCTCGCCTCAGCTTCGCAAGCCCGGTGCTTCGTGGCCCGTGCGCTCGACATACTCGGTGTAGCCGCCGCCGTAGGCGTGAACGCCATCCGGCGTCAATTCCAGCACGCGGTTCGACAGCGCCGCCAGGAAGTGCCGGTCGTGCGAAACGAACAGCATGGCGCCCTCGTAGCGCGACAGCGCCGCAATCAGCATCTCCTTGGTCGCCAGATCGAGATGGTTGGTCGGCTCGTCCAGCACCAGGAAGTTGGGCGGATCGAACAGCATCAAGGCCATGACGAGGCGCGCTTTCTCGCCGCCCGACAGCACGCGGCACCGCTTTTCCGTGTCGTCTCCAGAGAACCCGAAACAGCCGGCCAACGTGCGCAGCTGGCCCAGACCCGCCTGGGGGAATTCGTCTTCGAGCGATTGGAACACGGTCCGATCGCCGTCGAGCAGATCCATGGCGTGCTGTGCGAAGTACCCTTTCTTGACGCTGGGTCCGATCGAGACCACGCCGGCATCGGGCTCCGTTGCGCCGGCCACGAGCTTCAGCAAGGTCGATTTGCCGGCGCCATTGACGCCCAGCACGCACCAGCGCTCGCGTCGGCGCACCTGGAAATCGAGGGCCTCGTAGATCACATGATTGCCGTAGCGCTTGGCGATGCCCTTGAGGGTCGCGACGTCCTCGCCCGAGCGCGGCGCCTGCTTGAATTCGAACGCGATGGACTGACGCCGTTTCGGTGGCGCGACACGCTCGATCTTTTCGAGTGTCTTCACCCGGCTCTGCACTTGCGCGGCATGGGACGCACGCGCCTTGAATCGCTCGATGAACCGCTGCTCCTTCGCGAGCATCGCCTGCTGGCGCTCGTACTGCGCCTGTTGCTGGCTCTCGGCGAGCCCGCGCTGGCGGGTATAGAATTCGTAGTTGCCCGAATAGCTGGTCAGCTCGCCACTATCGATCTCGATGATCCGCGTCACGACCCGATCCATGAATTCGCGGTCGTGGGACGTCATCAGGAGGGCGCCGTCGTAGGCCCTCAGAAATTGTTCGAGCCAGATCAGGCTTTCAAGGTCGAGGTGGTTCGACGGCTCGTCGAGCAGCATGGCGTCGGGGCTCATGAGCAGGATGCGGGCGAGCGCCACACGCATCTTCCAGCCGCCCGACAGGGCCCCGACATCGCCGTCCATCATCTCCTGGCTGAAGCTCAAGCCGGCGAGCACTTCGCGCGCACGCCCTTCCAGCGCGTAGCCACCGAGCTGCTCGAAGCGGGACTGCGCCAGGCCGTAGCGCTCGATCAGGTCATCCATCTCGCCGGCCCGATCGGGATCAGCCATGGCCGCCTCCAGTTCGGTGAGTTCTTCGGCGACCGCGCTGACCGGTCCGGCGCCATCCATCACCTCCATCACGGCGCTACGGCCGGCCATCTCGCCGACATCCTGGGAGAAGTAGCCGATGGTGACGCCACGTTCGACCGACACTTGCCCTTCATCGGGCTGGTCCTCGCCGACGATCATGCGAAACAGCGTCGACTTGCCCGCGCCATTGGGGCCGACGAGGCCCACCTTCTCGCCCTTCAGCAACGCGGCCGAGGCGCCGGTGAACAGGATCTGGTGACCGTTCTGCTTGGCGATGTTGTCGAGATGGATCATGGGGCCTTCGGGTTCCGGGTCGTCCGTTGGCGCATAGGCCATACGGATGGCGGGCGCGCAAGCTCGCGTCGGCGCAAACGCCGGCCGGTCCTGGCTGGACGCGAGGCTCGCGAGGATGTGGGGGAGCGGGCCAGAATGGACTGCACGTCGATCATCGGGCGTGCCACACTCGACCCATCCGTGCCCACTCCGCCGAGCGGGCTCGCCGAGCCAAGGAGTCCCACTCATGGACCGCATCACGTCAAGCCTCGCACTCTATCATGCCTGGGTGTCCAGCGCCTCGCGCCGGGTGCGCTTCGTCCTCGAGGAGAAAGAGCTGAGCTATCAGGGCATTCTCGTGAACCTGCTGGCGTTCGAGCAGCACTCTCCCGAGTATCTCGCCTTGAACCCGAACGGCTTCGTGCCGACGCTCGTGCACGACGGACAGCCGGTGATCGAGAGCAGCGTGATCTGCGAGTACCTGGACGAGGTGCATCCCTCGCCGTCACTTCGACCGGCGGCTCCGATCGCCCGCGCCCGGATGCGCGTGTGGGCGAAGTGGACCGACGAGGTGGTCATCCGTGCCTTTCAGGTCGCGAACTGGAACCGCATGATGGCCCCGACGGCGCGGACGTGGAGTGACGAGGAGGTCGAGCGACGGCTCAAGGCCGTTCCCGTGCCCGATCGCCGCGAAGACTGGCGCCGGATGGCGCGCGAGCCGTTCAGCGAGGCCGAGATAGCCCACGCCGTCGCGAACATTCGCCGCACACTCGATCGCATGGAGGCCGATCTCGGGCGCGGCCCGTGGCTCGCCGGCGATACCTTCTCGCTCGCCGATATCCATCTCTCGCCGTACATCGTCAGGCTCGGGGAACACGAAGAGCGCGGTATCCGCCTCGCCGACTACCCGCGGTGCGCGGACTGGTGGGGGCGTCTGACGAGCCGTCCGGCGTTCGCGCGCGCCCGGATCGAGCCGGTGGTGTTCGCAGCCTGATGCCTATCCCGCTCGCCTTCTTGTCGGGTGATGGTCGTCAGGCGCGCTGTCCGGGTTGACGATGCTGCACATCGATACTCTGCCTCGCCGGCTTCTCGTCCCGGGCCACTCCCGGAGCCCGTCTCAGAGCCTGTCGGGTGCAGTCCGGCCGGCTGCGCGTTGCAGCGCCATGTTCACGCACTCGGGGGCATGCAGGGGGATTGCGGCGGATGAGGCAGAGCCGCTTGTGGCGCGGGTGCTGGCGCGCTAAAGGCATGGATCGGCGGGCGCATTCGGGTGCCAACGGAGCCGGACCGAGGCAGGTGCTGGCGTCGAAGTCGTTGTTCGCGAAGTTTTGGATGGGTGGCCGAGTGGTTTAAGGCACCGGTCTTGAAAACCGGCGTGGTCGCAAGGCCACCGGGGGTTCGAATCCCTCCCCATCCGCCACACTCTTTTTGTTGTTTCATGGCGTTGCGCTCAACCGCAGGTCCCGCCGCGTCATCCGCCCCACGGCCCTATGGCATTCGACCCGGTTGGACCAGGGCGAACGGGCATGGCGCACTGCGTCCGGTTGGCAAGCGAGCCTTCTATTGGGATGGGGGATGGGCACATGCGACCGAACTTGATGCTTGCTCTCGTACTGTGGGTGTTCGGGGCGGCTGGTGCCGCTGCGCAAATCTTCAGCTCGACAACCGACGCTGCGCTCAGGCACTAGAGACTGCGGTGATGGCGTCGCAGCCCATGCATATCGAGGGCGGGTCGATCTGGTTTGTTCGGCTCGCATCAGCCGATCGCTTCCGCCTGGCTTATGGCTGCGCCGCCGGTTCCGGCGGACGATCCGTGTGAACGCTCAAGGTGTGACGGCGGGTGCCCGTGGCATTGACGACAGTGGCAGGAAGCGGTGAAAGTCGCGCCCGCGTCGTCCGTCGCGCCCCTGATGAACCGTCTGCTGCTCTCGACGCACCGTTCGAAGCTCCACGTTGCGTCGCGCGCAGCCTCCCGCACGCACGCTTTCGCTTGCCCCAGAGAGACCCATGGTCGTCGACGCCAAGGTAATGCTGTTCCTGCAGGTCGTCATCGTGGTCGGCCTGCCGCTCATGCTCTGGGGACCGCTGGGGCTCGGCCGGTTGTTTCCGCTGCCGATCATCCAGATCTTTGCCGGGATCGCGCTCGGACCTTCGATCTTCGGCGCGCTGGCGCCTGAGGCCTACACGTTCCTCTTCGACAAGGCGGTTCTTTCGGGCGTCGAGACGCTCTCGAACGTGGCGCTGGTGCTCTTCGTGTTTCTAGCCGGATGTGAACTCGATCGGCAGGTGCTTCGGGGCGCCGCGGGAATGGTGCTCACGACCGGCATTTCGGGGGTCGCGGTGCCGTGGGTCGCGGGCACCGCGGCGGCGTTCGCCCTGCTCGGGCAGGCGTCCATTCCGGGTCTCGTCGGCGAACTCGGCAATACGCCTCTCTACGCCATCGCGTTCGGGCTCTGCATGGCCGTCACGGCGCTGCCGGTGCTGGTGGTCATCCTGCGCGAGATCGGATTCAACGTGAAGCCGATCGGGACCATCGCGCTCGCCATCGGAGGTATCGACGATGCGCTCCTGTGGGGCGCGCTCGCCATCATCCTGCCGTTTGCCGCCGGCTCGTCGAATGCGCTCCTCTCATGCGCGGTCGCGGCCGGTGGTGCCGTGGTGACGGTGCTGGCGCTGGTCTATGTGATCACGCCCTACCTGCAGCGGCTGATCGACCGGGAAGCGCAGGAACGGTTCCTGATCTCCCTCGCGTTGATCGCGCTCTTCGCGGCAGCTGCGCTCAACGAGGCGACGCAGCTCCACGCTGCGATCGGGGCCTTTCTGGTCGGGTTGCTGCTACCGGACAAGATCCGTCACCTCTGTGAGGATCGGCTTGATACTCCGGTTACGTTGCTGCTGCTTCCGTTTCTCTTTCTCGCCACGGGCCTGAAGACGAGTTTCAGTTTCGCGGACCCGGCGGTGTGGACCGTCGTGGGCATCGCGATGCTGGTTTGCGTCGGCGGGAAGTTCGTCGGGATCGCTGCGCCGCTCCTTCTGTCGGGCGAGCGGTTCCCGTTCGCGCTGACGCTCGGGGTCTTGATGCAATGCAAGGGACTGATGGAAATTGTCGTCGTGACAGTGCTTTACCAGAAGGGCGTGCTGGGGCCGACGACCTTCTCGGCACTGGTGCTGGTGGCGCTGATCTCGACGGCGATCACGGTGCCGCTGGCGCGCCTCTGCCACCGCAGTTTCGGCGATGCCGCAACGAACCCGCGGGTGCCTGAACCTGTCGAGACCGTGCGTTCTCCTGCGCCAGCGGTCGGGACTGTCGGTGGGCCGGCGCTGATCTTCGATGAGCGGCTCGGGACTGTCGCCATCGACAAGCCGGAGATCGTCATCGGGCGACACAGCAAGGACGATATTCGCGTCGAAGACGTGCGGGTGTCGCGTCACCATGCCCGGTTGTTGCTCGCCGACGGGAAGGCGGAGATCCACAACCAGACCGCGGTACGTTCGGAGCCGAACCCGATCCTCGTCAATGGCGTCGAGAAGGAGCACGCCGAGTTGCAGGATGGGGATCGCGTGTCGCTCGGGGGCGTGCAATTCACGTATCGCGCCGGGCCGCCGCGGTCGCTCTAGCACCATGCGGATTTCGGCTGCTCGCCTCTATGCGTCGTCAGAGGGTACGCGTCGCCCCTCGGGCGGCCGCCGACACGGTCATATCGCGTGTGCCGATGCGTCTCACTCGATGACCTGCCGATTCGATTGATGCGTAAACACCACAGTGCGAGAGCATTCTTCGGAAACGCACGGAATTCCACTCGATCTCGGATGACTGAAAGCTAGTCTACGAAATGTTGATTGGCCGTCGGGTGGGACCGACTGCAGCGGGGGACAGGTGCCGGCGCCGCTTGTATTCGCGTCGTGTGCCATGCCGAGATTTGCCACGCTTCAGTACTCATCCGGATTTGTTCGCGTTATAGCGTTGGAGTCCATGATGCGTGGTCCAAGAGTTCATTTCGTCAATCGGTACTTTGCGCCTGATCATTCCGCGACCAGCCAAGTCCTGTCGGGAATAGCATTCTCGCTGGCGCGCGGCGGCTACGATGTCCATGTGTGTACGAGCCGGCAACTCTACGAGAATCCCGGCGCGTCGCTTGCTCCCCGCGACGAGATCGAGGGAGTGGCCGTCTCACGGGTGGCCTCGAGCCGGTTCGGCCGATCGAGCGTGCCCGGACGGGCTTGCGATTACATCACGTTCTACCTGAGCGTCTTGCTGCGATTGCTGGTCGAGGTGCGGCGTGGCGATATCATCGTCGCGAAGACGGACCCGCCGCTCCTCTCCATCGTGTTGTGGCCGGTTGCGTTCCTGAAGGGCGCCCAACTCGTCAACTGGATGCAGGACATATTTCCGGAAGTCGCCGCCCATTCGAAGATCGGTGGCGGGCTCGGCCGATTGATCTTTCGCGCTCTTGTGCCGGTGCGCAACTGGAGCATCCGGCTGGCCCAGCGCAGCGTCGCCATCGGCGAGGGCATGCGTGCACGGTTGCGGGACCTCGGGGTCGCCGACGATCGGATCCGGGTCATTTCCAATTGGGCCGACGGCCAAGTGATCAAGGCATCCGACCAGGGGGCCGTCGCACGCCGTGTCGAGTGGGGTTGGGACGGCAAGATGGTCGTCGCGTACTCCGGAAACTTCGGGCGCGTGCACGACGCCGAGACGATTCTCGAGGCCATGGAGCGCATCTCGCGGCGCCGCAATGCCGACGGATTGCCGGATATCCTGTTCGCCTTCATCGGGGGTGGAGCTCAGCGCGCCTATCTCAAGGCCGAGTGTGCCCGGCGCGGGCTGACGAATGTCGAATTTCGCCCCTATGAGCCGCAAGAGCGGCTTTCGGTTCTCCTCTCCAGCGCCGACGTGCATCTGGTGACCTTGCGGCCCGAGTACGAAGGGCTCGTCGTGCCCAGCAAGGTCTACGGCATCCTGGCGGCGGCGCGGCCAGTTCTCTTCGTTGGTGCGCGGGACGGCGAAGTGGCGCGTCTCGTCGATCGGTTCGGATGCGGTGTCGCCGTGGCCGCTGGCGACGGGGGGCGGCTGGCAGATGCCATTCTCGGGCTCGCCGCCGATCGAGGACTTCGGGAGACGCTCGGAGGCGCGGCGCGGCGTGCGTTCGACGCCAGCTACACACTGCAGATCGCGACCCTGAAGTGGCATTCGCTGCTTTCAGAACTGACGGTTCTTTCGGGAGCTGCCAGTGTGCCGGCGTTTGGTTCTGGAGGCGATCGGGTCGCGGGGTTGACGACCCCACTCCCACCAGTTCGTGAAGCGGCGCGCGCACTCGAGGCTCCGTCGGAGAAGATCGGAGGGTGAACGCTGGCGATGTGAGGGGGCGGATCCCTCCGGTCGGTCAGCCCAGTTGAGCCGTCGGGAGCAGTTCGCTGCCCCGGCCGCGGACCCAATACCAGGCCAAGCCCATCCATTCGTGCAGCGATGAACGAATGGCGCTTTCCGGAGCCTCCGGCAGGTCTGCGACGGGCCACGTCAGCACGTCGAACCCGACCCGCCGGAATACCGCGACGGAACGGGGCATATGGACGGCCGAGGTGAGCAGAAGCCATCTCTCCCCGGCTTGCCGTTCGACGAGGCGGCTTGAGTTGCGGGCGTTCTCGTAAGTGGTTTGGGACAACGTCTCGATGGTCACACGGGCTGGATCGATACCCGCACCGAGGCCGTGCCATACTTGGGCATGTGGTCCGGCTCCACTGACAAACACACGCAGATGGGGCCATCGTCTCGCGAGGCGGCCGGCCTCACGCAACCGTTCGATGCCGCCACCGAGCACCACGAGCCCTTTGACGCCTGCGAGTTCATGCTCCGGAAGGCGCTGAAAGCGGCTTTCGAGTGGTTGTGCGACCATCTTCGCCACGCGCCCGCCGACCGAGGACGACAGACTGATGGCGTGCGCCATGAAGGCGAGTTGCAGGACCAGTACGATCCCGGCCGTCAACGCCAGCCACTCTCGTCTTCGACTTGAAGTCATTGCCTGCCCTTCGTGCGGCACAGGGGGAGCCACCTTCTGCCCCGCCGCCGCCATCTGTGAATGATTCTCTGACATGGCCGCAATGAGGCAGCGCTTCGACTTGACCGACAATGGTAAATTCCGGCGCCGGCGAACGTTGATGTCTCGACGCATCTCCGGGGCGAAACGTGCTCCGGATGAGCAGCTTCGGGGGCAGGAACGCACATTCCGGCGGCCGCTTGTTCTCCGTGGATCACCATATGTGCTATACGGATCGTGGTGGGGCGCCTTGCGTAAAGCGTACAATTCGAGGTTCCGATGAGCGGGCCGCAATGGGTGGTTGTGCGAAGTCAGCCGCACAGGGAAAATGTCGCTGTCCGCAATCTCGTACGGCAGGGGTTCGAGGCCTACTGCCCCATGCTGTTGCGGCGGGTGCGCCACGCACGCCAGACGCGTGATGTCCGTCGCCCGATGTTTCCCGGCTACCTGTTCGTCGGTATCGACCGCGAAACGCAGCGCTGGCGACCTATTCTGTCGACGTACGGGGTGTGCGGCGTGGTGACGACAGGAGCGTCACCCGGTTCCGTCCCCGATGCCTTCATCGAAGCGCTGCGCGCACGCGAGGTCGACGGGTTGATCGTGCGGCCTGGAACGCCGTTTCATCTCGGCCAGACCGTGCGGCTCAATCTGCCCGCGTTCGACGGGCTTGTCGCCGAGATCATCGGTCTAGACGACAATGAGCGGCTCCTCATCCTGATGACGGTGCTCAACCGTCCCGTGAAGGTCCGGGTGCCGGTCGCTGCGGTCTCGGAGATCGTCGGCGGCTAAGTTGCGGCGGGGCGGAAGCGGGCGGGCTCAGTCCGGGGCGCAGGCGAGGCACGGCTGTGAGACTTTGGGCCGTTTCCGGGAAGACTTATCCCCGCGATGTGCGGCGGGCTTAGGCTCTGGTCCACGAGCCGACCCCGCAGGAGACCATTCGTGGATCATTCGCCCAATCTCGCGCTGCCCTTCATCGCCCAGGCCCAGGCCCAGAAGCACGTGACGCACAACGAGGCGCTGACGACGCTCGATGCCGTCGTCCAGATCGGCGTCATCGATCGCGATCTCGGCGAGGCGCCGGCGTCGCCAGTTGACGGCGCGCGCTACATCGTCGGGCCCGGTGCTACGGGGATCTGGACGGGTCGGTCTGGAGATGTGGCGTCGTTCCAGGATGGCGGCTGGCTCTACCACGTTCCCCGCGGCGGATGGCTCGCCTGGATCGCGGACGAAGAGCGCCTGGTCGTCTGGCATGACGGCGCGTGGATCGATGCCACGGGTGTCGGCGAGGGGCTGAATGCGATTCCGCTGGTCGGCATCAATGCCACCGCTGATGCGACGAACCGCCTGACGGTCGCGTCGGCAGCAACGTTGTTCGATCACGACACCAGCGGCGGGCATCAGCACAAGATCAACAAGGCGACCGCCGCCGATACGGCCAGCATGCTCTTCCAGACCGCCTATGGGGGGCGCGCCGAGATCGGGACTTCGGGCGATGACGATCTCCATGTCAAGGTCTCGCCCGATGGCGTCGACTGGCACGAGGCCATCGTCGTCGACCGCGGCACAGGCGAAGTCTCGTTCCCGAATACGACGCTCGACGGCGCCGCGACGCAGGCCGTCCAGCCCGTCCTCAACCCCTACCTCCGCCGGCCGTGGGCGAAGCTCGGCGCCATCCTGCGCGGCGAGGCCAACGCCCGGCTCAACGTCGTCACGCTCGGCGACAGCGTCATGCCGCTTTTGCGCGAGCTGATCGAGCAGCGCATGAAGCTCGAGTGGGTCAATGGCGGCATTGCAGGCCGGCTGTCCGGCGAGACCGGGTTCGGCGACGACGGCAACGGCACCAGCATCACCCAGGTGACGGGAGACTTCACGCATTCGCCCAACGGCGCCTTCTGGAACCTCGCATCCGGGGGATCGAAGTACTTCCAGGTCGGCAACCCCACCAACGACAACCCGCTGCCCGAGTGGCACAATCAGGTGGCGCTGGCGCCCGCCGCCTGCACGCGGATCGGCGTCTGGTTCACGCGCCGGTCTGGCGGCGGCACGTTCAAGGTGCAGACCTCGACCAAGACGCAGGCCGAGGTCTACACCGACGTCACGGGCCTGACGGCCGTCGACACCAGCGGCGCGACCGGCCTCGTCTACCAGGAGGTGACGGTCGCGGCGATCGACGCGAGCCGCATCCGCTTCGTCCACGTCTCCGGTGGCGACTGCTACGTCGTCGGTGCGCTGGTGGCGGCGAGTTCGGGCATCGTGTTCCACAACTGGCACGTCGGCGGCCTCGCCCTGACGGACATGGTCGCCTCGACCCGCTTTGCCGAGCTTGCTTCGGCGACGCCCGCCGACATGATCATGACGAGCTTCCTGGACAGCCCCGGTGACTCGTCCGGATCGACGGGGCTCACGGTCGCCGAGATGATCGACACCGTCATAGACGGCATCCGCGATGCGTTTCCGGCCACCGTCTCACCGGCCAACGCCTCTGCGTGGAACGGCACGCTCGCCGACACGATCCCGCTCGCAGCGCGGCGTGCGCCGCTCGTCCTGTTCGGCGCGAACCGCGTCTCGAACTCTGGTGCTGTCGATCAGGACGCCTACGACGCGGCGCTCCGGGCCAACGCCGAGACGAACGGGGATTGCTTCGTCGATACGGCGCGGATCATGGGCGCGTGGCGCGAGGCGTGGGACCTGGGGCTCATGTCGAACGGTGACGGGCCTTCGACATCGACGCATCCGCGTACCTTCTACTTCGGCGCGGTGGCGACGGTCTTCTTGCGCGAGACGGGGTTCATCGGCGGCGCGTTCATGCGCCCGCTGGCGCAGCCGCGCCACGACCGGGTTCAGGTGGGGCCGGCGCGTCCGGGCGTCGAGGTCGGCGGTGTCGCATTCTCGAACCGGGCCAACCGCTTCAAGGCCGGCGACAACACGACGCAATTCTCGGCGGGTCCACTCGATCTCGTCGGCTTCGGCGATATCGCGGCCATGATCCAGTCGTCCGGGTCGGTGTTCGAGTGCGGCCTCGTCTTCAACAGCACGGCGGCGAACGGCCGGCGCTACCTGATCACCTCGCAACCGGGCGGCGGTTTCATCCTGCGGGACATCACGGCGACCGGTCGGAACTTCCTGCAGTACAACGCGGCGCAGCAGTTGAACCTCGGCACGTCGAGCGGCGATTCGATCAACATCGGGCCGAAGAGCAATTTTTTTACCGGCATCCGCCATGGCACGGTGGCATTGACGGCGGGGCAGGCGACGGTCTCCAACGCTGTCATGACCGCCAACGCCCGCGTCGTCGTCACGCGCTCGGCCCGGGGCGGCACGCCCGGCGTGACCTACGAGGTGGCGCCGGGCGCCGGGTCGTTCACGATCACGTCGCGCGACGCCGCCGACGCCATCGCGACATCCGACACGAGCACCATCAGCTACGTGGTGGTGGAGCCGTGAGGTGGGCCTGGCTCTGGTCCTGCTGGCGAGAGAATGCTGACTTCGAATCGATCATGACCTCGTAAGCCATCCGCATCGTCGCGTAGTGATAGCCCGGCGCGCCATCCAGGAAGCCGAGCCGAAGGACGTAGAGATAAAGAAACGTCAAGAACGGCCGCCCAGGCAGGCGGTAGGCGACGCGCTTCAGGGCTGCTCGCCGGGCCCCAGGATCGCGAGCGATCAGTTGGCCAAGGCGTAGCCGCGCGTTGCGCTCCTCTCCGAGGAGTTTCTCAGCTTCCGCCGTCGCATAGCGGGAGTGGCGCTCGTACCACCAATCCATGCCCTTATTGAAAGGATAGTGGACGAGATGCTCGCGAAGTTCGTCCGTACGGCCGCTGCATCGATAGACCTCGTTGATCTCGCGCTCCACCGTAACCATCCCGCGGCGCATGAGGCGTGGAAACCAGGTCGGATAACCGGACGATCGGCGCAGCCAGCGCCCCATGAACATGTCCTTGCGGCGAACGCGCAGCATGCCCAGATCGGCTTCTGCGGTCTTGATCCGGGTCTCGATTTCTGCTGCGAGCGCGGGCGTCACCCGCTCGTCGGCGTCGATCATGAGGATCCAGTCGTGCGCAAACGGGAGCGCAAGACCAGCGTTGCGCTGCTCGGCATAGTTCGTGAAGGGGCGCACCACGAACTTCGCATCGAGCGCCCGCGCAAGTGGCTCTGTCTGATCGCTGCTCCCGGAATCGAGGACATGCACGTCGCTGCGCCAGGGCAGCGAGGCGATGCAGTCGGAGATGTTGATCTCCTCGTCGAGCGTGAGAATGAGGACCGAGATCATCCGGGGCGCGCGCCTCGTTCACCCACCACCCGGGCCGGATTTCCGGCGACGACTGCTTGTGGCGCCACGTCCTTCATCACGACGGCACGCGCCCCCACCACGGCGCGTTCGCCGATGCGGACGCCGGGGCCGATGAACGCGTCCGCCGCGACCCAGGCGCCCGCCTCGATGTCGATGTCGCCGACGAGGAGCGTGAAGGCTGGATCGCGATGGTCATGGGTCGCAGCGCACAGGTGGGCGCCCTGGCTGACGATTGCGTCGGCGCCGAGCCGTACCTTGCCCACGGAATAGCAGATGCTGCGCGGGCCGAGGCAGCTTCCGGGTCCCATGACGAGGTTCCATGGTGCCCGGATGCGTGCGGAGGGATAGGGATGCGCGGCGGGACCCACCTCGGCGCCAAACAGCCGGAGCAGGAAGCAGCGCCACGTGTGGAGCGGGGTCGGCGAGAAGCGATAGAGGGTCGCCTGCACCGTCAGCCACGCGAGGCGGCGGGCCTTGTCACCGGTGCTCGGCGGCGGCTCGGGATGCAGGCGGCCAGGTCGAGGAAGCGGCGCGGTCATCGGGCTCTATCGATCGTCGATGGCGTCTGCTTGCCTGCCAGTCCGCCCAAGCACCACCGGTACACGGCTTCCATGTCGGTCGCGACCTTATCCCACGAGAACTCTGCCCCCATCCAGGCGTGACCGCGCCGGCCCAGCGCATCGAGGGCATCTCGCGGCATCTGCATCGCGGCTTCGAGTGTGGCGGCGAGCGGGTCAACTCCGTGCTCGACCCACCAGCCACAGTGATTTGTTTGCAAGCCCGCCCATGGCGCCCCCTTCGTGCAGACGACGGGCGTGCCGTTTGCCAGCGCCTCCGCAACGACCATGCCGAAGTTCTCGTCGAGCGTCGGCAGCACGAAGAGATCCGCGCCCCGATAGGCCATCTCCTTTTCGCGCCCGAACATCGGGGCCATCATCTCGGCGCGGCGGAGCCCCAGGGCGGCCGCTTGCGTGGCGAGCGTTTCGCCGTGGCCGTTCTCCGACGGGCCGACGATACGGAGGGACCAATCCGGGTACCGGGGCTCGAGCCTCGCCCACGCTGCGATCAGGCGGTCGATACCCTTCTTCGGGTGCAGGCGGCCAAGATGCAGGATGGTCCGACGGGCTGGATCGCGGTCCTTCTTGGTGATGGCCACGTCCTCGGCAGGTGGCACATCGATGCCGTTCGGGATGATCGCGACGGGCCGCGTGATGCCCATCGCTCGAACATCCTCGCACTCCGCGCGACTGGTTGCATGGACGCAGGTGGCGTCCATCATCGCGCGGCGCTGGGCGAGGTGCCAGAAGATCTGCTTGGCGTGGTGCGAGAACTTGAGCGCGCCCTTCCCGAGCATGCCACGGGGAGAAACGATGTGGATCGCGCCATGGCGTCGGGCGGACGTTGCCGGATAGAGGTTCGGCAGCGTCCATAACCCGTGGCTATGGAGGAGCGCGCCGTCGGCCGCTGCACGATCGATGGCGGTCGACAAGGCTCGGCAGCGGTAGAGCTTCGCGGCGACCGGCAGGCTTGCACCCTCCTGGCGATAGGCCTGAACCGGGACGAGAGAGGCGGGCGGTGCCGACTGCACCGTCGTGCAACAGACTTCCGAACGCGCACCGCGGGCCGCCAGCGCTTCCGCCAGCCGCCGCACCGAATAGCTCGGCCCCGCAGCCGGGTTGTCGAGCGAGGCGATGACCTGGAGGGCTGTAAGCGGGGGTGGCATCAGCCTGGGGCGCGAGATGTGCTGTCGGTGACGCTCATTCGCGCCGTGTCCTTTCGTCGACTGTCAGATCAATCGAGCGACGCAGGTGAGGTTGTGTAGCGTAGGACCTTTTCCGCGGGTATTGCGACAGTGCTCCATGCCGGGCCCGATATCTGCGCTGCGTCCCGCAATGATCGCTCCCCGTCGAAGAGTCGGTAGTTCGCGCGTCCAAGGATTGCTTTCATCTGGGGGGCGGTTTCCGCACCGATCTCGCAGACTATCACCGGGCGGATGTGATCCCATAGAGGTGCGGCGTTCGAGAACACTTCGCATTCAGCGCCTTCCACGTCGCACTTCACGACGTTCGGTGCTGGAAGCGACTTCAGCACCGTCGGGATGTCGAGTACGGCAACCGACTGGAGTTCTGCTATGCTACCCTGCTGGGAGTGACCGTAGCCCTCGAGAGAATTCGAAGCGCGCGAGCGGCTCGCAATGGAGAACGATCGGATAGCGACTTCCTTGCCTATGGCAGCTGGCACGACCATGACCGGCGCGACATTCTTGGTCTGAAGCTGCACGGATCGGCGCAGTAGCTGTACGAGCCACGCGTCTGGTTCGAAGGCTGCGACGTTCCCGGTTGGTCCGGCACGGGCCGCGGCAGCGAACGTGAACAGTCCGACATTGGCACCAATATCCCAGACGGTATCCCCGGCGCCGACAATCTCGGCGGCGTTGCGAAGCAGGGAGCTATCGACAGCGTGTAGGGGTTTGAAGAGATACTTCAGGCCTGCAGAAGGGCTGACCACGATCGTCTGGTCACCACGATCGGTTTGGAGCCGTCGCTTGAACGACCAGTTTCGCGTCGTTGTCTCGAGGAGCCGTCTGGCAGTCAGATTGAAGGACGTCACCGGGCATCTCCGCGGGTCGTGGCCCAATCAGGCTTCAGGTGGGACGTCGGGCTCATCGTGCAGAGGCCGCGTCTGTCGAGGTTGTTGCTTCGCTGCGACGTCGGCATTCTGCAAGTTCACGAGCGTAGCGCGCCCCATAAGCGGACCAGCTCAGGAGATTGCGATCCGCGTCGGCGAGTTGTGGCACTTGGCCCGCGAGCGCGCGGTCGATCATGATCTGCAAGGCTCTCGCCATGGCGTCGGCATCTCCCACCGGCGTAACGGCGATCCGGTCCGCAAGTGCTGGGGTTAGACGTAGGTCGCTTCCCCCCGTCATATCGGTGGAGACGACCGGGAGACCGCTCGCCAGCGCCTGAGAAAGCACCATGCCGAAGCCGTCTTCGCGGGAGGCGAGGGCGAAGGCGTGGGCGCGCCGGTAGTATTCGGTCAATCGCCACTGAGGCACCGGGTCCACGTGCTCGAAGCGGGGATCGTCGGGAAACGGGACGTCGACGATGCCACCGACATGGAGAAGGCGCACGCCACCCAGCTTGCGGATGGCCTCCACGAGAACGTCGGCGCCTTTTCGAATGCTCCAGCCGCCGACGAAGAGGACGGTCGGAGGCGTCATGGGTGGCGTCTCGTGCCGCTGCGGGAACTGCTCGAGATCGACGCCATAGGGATTGACGAACAGCTTCGGTACCAGATGCGGGGCCTTTTCCCGGAAGCTCTCGACGACGTGGCTCGAGGGCACGACGATGCGGTCGGCCAGTTCGTAGCCGGCGAGTTCACGAGCGACGGTGAAGTCTGTCGGGCCTCGTGCTCCAACCTCTGCCAGAATCTCGCGCTGCGAGAGGATGTGGCGGCTGGCGCGCTCGAGCCAGATCTGGGCGCCGTAGCGTCGCTTGGCATAGCGGGCCGCGCCGAGGTAGGCACCCGACATGCACACGAACACGTCGCAGGGTTCGAGACGGGCGCTGACGGCGGCATCGAGCGCGTGAAACATGAACCGTTCATGGATGTCGGGCCAAAGGCGGGGCAGGTAGTATTGCCACGCGACGAGCGGGACCAGCAGCGGCAGGACGCTCCGTTGGCATTGGCGCCGGAGGCCGAACTTCTCTCCCCTGGATACCGGCACGTATGAGTAGAACCGCGTATGAGTGCCAAGACGATCGAGCTCGCGCGCGAGATCGAGGACGAAAAACCGACCGAGTGACGCAATCGCGATCTTCAGTTCCAATTTGTGGTTCATATGGGCCTCGCGGGACGTGGTCGGCGTAGCCGGCGCCACATGGCCACCAGGCCGGCCGAGAGACTGGCGCGCTCGCCTGGGGTGAGAAGAACGACGCAGGCGAGTGCTCCGACGACGGCCGCTCCCATCAGCGCCGCAGTCAAGCGGACGGGCAAGCTCGTCGGATGAGCGAGATCGAAGAGCAGAGCTGCGTAGAGCGCCAGTGTCAGGCCGGACAGCACGATCACACGTGTCCCTCGTATCGCGCCGCTCCCGCCCCAGGCCAGGGCCGCCACGAGACCGGCCGCGGCAAAGCCCATGGCCTGCGCCAGAAGGTATCCGGCAAGCCCGAAGCGGGGGATGAGGAACCACGCACTGGCGAAGACCGTCACAGCCTGCACGGCACCCACCATCAGCAAAGCCGCGCTCGATTTCCCGCGCGCCATGAGCGCCCCGTGCAGGACGCTCAGGAGCATGGCGGGCACGAACGCCATGAGCGCCAGGTCGCCCATGTGGCGGGCCAGCGGATAGGCTGAACCTGCGACGGCATCGACGGCCAGGGTCCACAGTGCGGCTACGGCCACTGCCAGCGAGAGGCTCAGCGTCCAGAGCCATCTGAGGTGCTGGCGCACGTCTGCCGGGCCGCTGCCGCTGGCATAGCCGGCGGCCAGATGGGTCAGGATCGGTCCCATGAGTGCCGTTGGAAGTGCCGAGGCGGCAGCCATGATCGCTTGGGTCACTCGAAGCTCGCCAAGTGCGTCGATGCCTCCGGCACGCGCAAGAATGCCGAGTGTAGCGAAGTCAACTGGAAGCAGGAGTAGGGTACTCATGAAGTAGGGTAGGCCTCGGGTCAGCACCTGTAGCACCTCTCGGCCTGGCCAAGCCGGGCAGAGAGCGATGTCGTGCGCTCGCAGCACGCGGATCATCGCAGCTGTGGCCAAGGTCGCCATCGACACTTGTCCGATGGCGAGTCCCCATGCGGCGCCAATGGGCCCGACCATAAGCGCGCCGCCCGCCGTCGCGGCGAGAGTAACAACACTCCCTTGCAGCGCCGCGCGAGCATGCTCTTGAAATGCACCGAGCCCCGCCAGGATCGAGTAAATGACGCCAAAGAGCATCAGGGCAGCGAACATTGCTGTAGCGGGCGCAACAAAGGTGACCAATTCGGGGGCAGAGAACAAGCGTCCTGCAATGAAGTCCGCCGCGACTAGAAGAGCTGTAGCCACCATGATTGCAATGATCGCGGTGAGTGTGAGCGTCTGTCCGATCATCGCCGAGGCGCGCTCACGGTCAGTGTCTCCCGACAAGCTGACCTGCAATCCCAAATCCAGGCCAGTCCTCGACCAACCCGCAAATGCTTGAGCAACCGACTGGGTGAACGTGTAGCTGCCGAGTCCGCGGGCGTCGAGGATGCGCGCGAGGACGACGATACTCACGAGTCCCATTGCGCGCTGTCCGACACTCGCGGCCAACATCGCCAGCGTACTTCGGAGCAGCGTCTCGCGAGCCGCTGCCCGCGGTCGGTCAGGTTGTTCCATGGACCGTCACGCGGCTCGACCTGCGCAAAGGACTTTCGCCAGCAGTGCGGCTGGGTGGTCCACCCATGGGAACATTGGTGCATCGGATCGAGAGCAGCGCACTGATGAGGCGCACGTCATGGCCGCCCCGCTCGGCCGGGGAGAGGAAGTAGCCTGCGGTTGTCGCGACGTCGGAAATCGATGTGATGCCCAATCGCATGGAGTGGTGTGCCTTGACCCTATCGCCAGTCTGTTCTGCGTCGGGCGAGCATTGCCGTTTCCCGGGCGAAGAGGTTCGGGTAGCGCCGGACGGCGAGCGCATCGATCCGGGCCCGCAGAGGCGCCGGTAACAGCCTGTTTCGAAGGGGCCCGAGCGGCGCTGCTCCAGATCCCCGTTGCTCGAGGAGAACCAGTTCGGGAAGGGGCGCAATCAGTTCGCGTGGCGCACTGTCGAACGTGAAGAAGCGCAGATGGGTCCGATCGAAGATGCCGTGTGCCGCATAGTCGAACCGGCCACGCGTCAATGCGAGGCGGCTGCGCCATTCGAGGACATTCGGGACCGCGACGAGCACATGGCCGCCGGGAGCCAAGAGCGGAAGCAGGCGGCGAACAATCTGCACCGGATCGCGCATATGTTCGAGAACGTGCGAAAAGACGAGGAGATCGAAGGGTCCAGGCACTCCTTCGAGGTCCAGCAGCTCGAGATCACCGACAACGATCTGGTCGAAGTGTGCAGCGGCTAGGGCGGCTTCTTCTTCGCTATGAGTGATCCCCACCAATCGCGCGTCCGGCATGGTCTCGCGAACGCGACGTGCATTGTCGCCTGCTCCGCACCCGACATCGAGGATGCGGCGGGCCGACGCCGGGACCATCGAAAGCACGAGGTCGTTGCCGGCATTTTGATAAGGTGCCGCGATCAGCGACGTCATTTCACAGTCACCTTGCCGGCCGATCCGGACGCAGCAGAACCAATTGCGCAACGATCGCGATGGACAAAAGGCGCAGCATGCCTGTGAACGCGGGGCCGACGTCGGTCGGGATCATGACCAGGGCGTTGACAGCCGACAGGAAGACGATGAACCCGCCCGCGCCGGCCCGGGCGACCCCTTCGAACAGCAAAGCCTGGACGATGCCGATCGCGAAGAAGCCGAAGCCGACGCCCAGCAGCCCGCCGAGCATGTAGAGCCATGTGACCGGCCCCATGCCGACGGACGTTGTCTGATCTTCGATTTTGCCCAGGACGACATTGCTGAACCACACCCCCGTCGAGTAGCTCGGCTTGTCCGGCCATAGGGCGCGCGGAACGAAGGCCAGAAGCGGTGACAGGTACAAGCTCTCGGCGAACTCGGCGCTCTTTTCGTCGACGAGCGGGTTGTCCTTGGCGAAGGCGATGCCGACGGACGTCATGCCTGCGAGATCGAACCGCGAGACGACCTGGGTCCCCCAGGACAAGTCCGTCTCGTGCATGAGATCCTTCTGCTGCTGGGATTGCTGGAGCGCGTCCAGCACCTTGCCGATGTCGGCGGCGCCACGGAAATCGTTCTGACCGATGTAGGCACGGAACGGCTCGATGATCTGGTAGGCGAAGAAGAGTGCGGCGCAGGCCGCGGCAATGAAGGTGATCGATATCTGTCGTGTCGCCACGAAGCGCGAGAATGCCAGCATCACGAATGGCATGACGATCTGAGACTTGAATCCGGAGAGCGCTCCGACCGTCAGGTGCAGGAATACGACGAGGCCGCAGACGACCGACAGAACGACCTCGCGATGCCCGGCGGCGCGCCTCCGAAACAGGTAGGTCAGCAGCAGGAAGAGGGACAGTGAGCCCGCCGCCACGCCGAGGTTCAGGAGGTCGAGGAGCGCGATGTGCTGCTCCCGCAACGCGGCGCTTCCCGTCATTCCGAACACGCCGATCGAAATCGCGTACACGACCAAGGAGAAGTAGACGGCCTGCAACCCGACGACCGCCAGCAAGTTCGGCTCCGACCCGCGGCGGAGCAGGCGCCCGCGCTGCAGACGCGCGCGCAGCTTGCGAGCCGGCTTGAGCGCCAGGCCGTACCCCCGCCACATGCAGAACGCCGCAAGACCGGTCGCGAGCCCGGCTTCGCTCAGTTGCTCGGACTGGTTGACGTAGAAGGAGCCGAAGCGGTCGAGGATCCAGGGATCGAACAGCGTGCCTCCCGCGGGCAATGCGTAGGCCAGAAGAAAATGGAGGATGGACGTCAGGAAGGGTGGCGCGAGGAGGCCGAGGGCGTCGGTGCTGCGGATGTGGCGCAGGCACTCGAGGAGCAGATAGAACGAGAGGCCGGCCATGATCAGATGAAAGCCCGGGCCCGACAGGCTCTCTCCGGCCATCGCGCCATAGATGTTCAGCCCGGCCACGCCGCCGAACAGGCCGACGCAGGCCAGTGCCGCGATCCGGGGAGTGGATCTGTTCGGGGCCGCAATGACCCGTTGGATCGCTTCAGCTCGCATGATGCTCCGACCAGGTGATGCGAGGCTCCGGATAGCCCTTGGCGCGCCCGGCGACCGTGTCCAGCAACAGCGGCAAGCGATGGGCGTAGGTGTGCTCTCGCAGCGCGCGGCGCTTGCCGGCCGCCGCAATCTCCCGTCTCTCATCCTCGTTCGCCAGATAATGCTCGATCTTGGCGCGGAGGTCCGCCACGTCGTCGAAGGTCACGAGCTCGCGGCCGATTTCGAAGAGCTGTGAGAGACCCGGACGCGCGTCGGTGATCTGGAAGCCGCCGGCACCGCAGATCTCGAACGTGCGCACGTTCGTGCCCCAGATCTCGGCTGGATTGAGATTGTTGAGGACGATCCTGGCTGAGCGGAAGGCCTTGGCTTTTTCGGCGTGGGCCACGAAGCGATTTTCGACCATCGGCGCGACGGGGCCCGGATCGAGCCAGAGCGGCGGGGGGAGCCCCCAGAGCCGGACGTGCCGGTCGGCGAGATGGCTGAAGAAGGCGACGCGGTAAGCGTAGAGGTTGCCCGCAGTGCAGATGTCGCACTCGTAGTCTGGGTCGGTGGCGATCTGGGGGCTGTGGTTCAGGGAGCGCGGGCTGAAGCACTCGGGCATGTAGTAGACGGGCGCGTCGAGCTTTCGCCGCAGCATGTCGACGATGTACGGGTCCTTGAAGAACATCGCGTCGAACGGGGCGTTCAGGAACATGTGCTTCTGGAAGCTCCAGATCGGGTCCGGATACCAGAGCACGAGCGGCGCCTTCGTCAGCGATCTGATCAGCCGCGCATCGGCGGGTGTCAGGTAGTCGTGCGTGACGAGGACGAGGTCGATCGGGGCTTGGGTCGAGACGAGCTTGCGGATTTGCGATTGCGTCCCGTTCAGACCGAGCGTCGCGCGCGCATTCTCGACTGCGGAGTGGGCCTTGGTGACGACACGATTGAGGTAGAATCGCGTCCTCGAGCCGAAGTTCACGAGCGGTGGCCCAAGGGCGTAGTGTACGGTTTGATGACCTGCGGCGCTGAGTTCCTGACTGACGAAGCTCGCGAAGCCCTCTTCAAAGAAGCGACCGACGACGAGTATTTTCATGACTTTCGTGCCACTGTCGTCAGGCAGCGGGCAAATCGGGTCGGCATGAGACGGCCGAGTGTACCATCCACGGCCGATATGGCCGCGAGCGCTGGTATGCGCATGGGGCCGGCAGTCAATGCCTTCCCAATACGCGCGATATAGCCCGGCCGGCCCGGCCACTCTGAAAGCTTTTGCCAGACGGAGTTTGCGAGAACCGGCGTCCGTTCGTGGAATGCCTCCGAAACAATCGTGAGGCCCGCCTTCGCGAAGTAGCTGCGATTGGCATCGACATCCTCGTAGCCGAGGTGACCGTCTCCATCGAGAAACAATTGCTGATAAAGGTCCGGATCCTGCTTGCGATAGTGGGCTATGAGCGGGTTGTCGGTCTTGATGTCGTAGAAGAAGACGACTTTTCCGCCGGGCCGAAGTACCCGGTATGCTTCACTGAGAAGCCGGCTCTTCTGATCGGGTAGCAAGTGCTCGAACAGGCAGGAGCTGACGATGCCGTCGACACTTTGGTCGGCCAGTGGCATGCGCGTCGCGTCACACTGCGCAACGGCTGCATAGCGCTCCCCGGCCGAGCGAAGTGCTGCACGGGACAGGTCCAGTCCGATCATGCGATAGCGCTTTGCGAACCAGTCGATGCCACCCGCACAACCGATCTCGACGACCGTCGAGCCCACGGTCAACTCCCGGGCGACAGTCGTCGAGTAGCCCTGATGGACGAGTCGCAACGGAAGTGTCGCCAGCACGCCGTCAGACGATGGGATGTAACGGGTCCGATTGTTGTACTTGCCCTCATAAAATGAGTCGTCTTCGCCAACGAGGGAGGCAACGCCGTCCTGGAGCCTTCCAATTGGGCCTGACCTGCCCCTGAAGTTTCATCCAGCCGTGGGTAGAGTCTTTTGGGTTGATACGCTGTCGTCTGGGGGGTGAGCAACAGGCCGGGCTGCGGAGA
>LNEM01000010.1 GCA_001464955.1 Rhizobiales bacterium Ga0077537
AAGCCATGGTGGAGGCCTCGCAGTGGTGCGTCGACCTCGGCGAACTGCAGGGCCGCGCCTGCGAGCTGATTGCGGAGGCGACCGGAGCCGAAGCCGGATATGTGACGGCCGGTGCCGCGGCTGCCCTGATGTTGGCCACCGGGGCATGTCTCGCCGGGCTCGATCCGGCACGGATGAACCGGCTCCCAGATACAGCCGGCATGCCTGACGAAGTGATCGTCGCGCGCAGCCAGCGCAACATGTACGACCACGCAGTGGCGCAGGCTGGCGCGCGACTGATCGAAGTCGGGATACCCGACCGCTTTTCCGGAGCCGGCGTGCGTGATGCGCAGATCCGGGAGTACGAGGCTGCGATAAGCGAGCGTACGGCAGCCATCCTTTTCGTGGCTCAGGGGCATGCAGAGCCGCCGCTGCAGCGGATCGTCGAGCTGGCGCGTCGGCGTCGCGTACCAGTGATCGTCGATGCCGCTGCTCAGCTGCCGCCCGTCGCCAACCTGAAGCGCTTCATTGCCGAGGGCGCCGACCTCGTGGCTTTCTCGGGAGGCAAGGCCCTGGGCGGTCCCCAAGCCTCCGGAATCCTCGCCGGGCGGCGCGATCTGATCCAGTCGGCCGCACTCCAGCAACTCGACCACGACACCTTCTTCGATCAGTGGAGTCCGCCCGCCAGTCTGTTCGACAAGTCACAGCTGGTCGGCCTTCCCGCAAGTGGCATCGGGCGCGTTGCCAAGTGCGGCAAGGAAGAGATCGTCGGTCTCTTGACCGCGCTCAGGATCTTCCTCGAGCAGGATCACGAGCGGGAGCACAAACGGCATCTCGGGGTGTGCCAGGAGATCACCACCGGCTTGCTCGGCATCCCTGGCGGAGCGGTGACGCTTGTCGAGAACAACGGCAAGGGTGTGCCGGAGGTACATCTGAGTGTGGATCGGGCACGGCTCGGCTTCTCTGCGGCCGAGCTCATCAAGCGGCTGCAGGACAGCGATCCGTCCGTTCATGTCAATCATGGCCGAGCGCGCGAGGGTGTGATCGTGATGGGCCCAACCTGCCTGAGAGACGGCGACATCGAGATCCTGATCCGGCGCGTGCGGACAGAACTTGGTGCCGCGAACTGATGCGATACCGTAGGACCGGACATTTCGGGCTACCCGCCAGAGGGTGGGCGATCCTGCGTCCACAAGATCGGGCCTAACGCTTGCCGACAGAAAACGATGAGCGCCAATCCACGGGCACCGGACCAGCGCGACGCCACTGAGAGCAGATCTCCTGAAGCGAGCGCAGATAACGTCTGCACTACGGCGTCAATGTCAGCTTTCTGGATTTTCGCGGACGCCGGTCCGGGCACATCAAGGGCAGGACGTCGAGACCCTCGCACGCCCGCGGCAGCGGCGTTCGCCACGAATGGTGGCGGCCGGAGCCTGTCGGCTCGGCGCGCATGTCGCTGCTTGCCGAGGCGGCAAACAGCGTCTCCTGATCATGACGGCACCTGTCACAGCGTGATGACGATGTTGTCGTTCGCGTCCAGACGTGCCTCGGCCCCCGGTGCAATGAGCACGGTCGCGTCATACTCCTCGACGATGGCTGGTCCAATCAACGGCGTGCGCAAGGCGGAGCGGCCGCCGAGCACGGGCGTGTCGACCCAGCCGATATCGGTCCCGAAATAGGCCTTTCTCGGCGCCGAAGCTTTCGGCTCGGCTCGACTCATGCGCAACTGCGCCGGCATCGCGTTGCGGTCGGACCGGGCGCGACCGACGACCTGAATCGACACCAGCTCGACGGGTTCGTCGGGACCTGCGCGATGACCGTAGACGCGCTCATGCTCAGCGCCAAAGGCCTCCTCCAGCAACGCAGCCATGCGGGCATCGACCGGACCGTCAGGCACCGGCACGACCAGTTCGAAGCTCTGTCCCTTGTAGTGGAGCGCCGCGGAGCGCGAAATCTGCATCTGGCCCGCGCTGTAGCCGTCGGCCGACAGCCGTTCGCGCGCCGCCGCCGTCAGTGCCGCCCATGCCTCGGCCACCGGATCGAAGGCGCTGCCGCGCAGCAGGCGACGGAACGTGCGCGCGAAATGATACTCGACATCGGCGTACAGCAGCCCGAACGAGGAGAAGAGGCCAGCGGCTGGCGGCACGATGATCTGCCTGATCCCGAGCGCTTGCGCCAGGCCGCACGCAAACAACGGCCCATTGCCGCCGAACGCGAACAAGGCGAACTCGCGGGGATCGCGTCCGCGCTCGGTCGACACGGCCCGCAGCGCCCGTATCATGTTCGACGCGGCGATCCGATGCGCGCCCAGCGCCGCCTGCTCGACGGAGAGGCCCAGCGGCAGGGCAATTTCGCGCTCGTAGGCCGCGCGCGACAGCGACGCGTCGATGCGCAGCGCGCCGCCGACCAGATGCTGCGGATTGAGATAGCCGAGCACGACGTTGGCGTCCGTCACGGTCGGGATCTTGCCGCCCTGATCGTAGCAGACCGGCCCGGGCGATGCGCCGGCACTGTCGGGGCCGACCTGCATGGCGCCGCCGGCGTCGATGCGCACATGACTGCCGCCGCCGGCGCCGATCTCGGCGAGGTCAACTGCCGGCACCTTGAGGATGTAGCCGGCGCCCGTGAGAAGGCGCGAGCCGGCCATGATGCCGGCGCCGACGGACTGCTCCTGCGCGCGCATCACCTGGCCGCCTTCGACCATGCAGGCCTTGGCGGTCGTACCGCCCATGTCGAAGGTGATGATCTTGTCGAACCCGCGCACACGCGCCAGCTTCTCGGCGCCGACGACACCGCCGGCGGGCCCGGACTCGATGATGTTCATCGGCCGCTCGGCGGCAGCCCGGTCGGTGGTGAGGCCACCATTCGATTGCATCAGAAGAACGCGCGCGGGGATGCCGCTGGCGTCAAGGCCCTTGCGCAACGCTGAAAGGTAGGTCGCGACGATCGGCATGACGTAGGCATTGATGACCGTCGTCGATGTGCGCTCATATTCCTTGATCTCCGGGAGGACCTCGCAGGAGATCGACACCGGGAGGTCCGGCGCCAGACGCGCCAGCACCGCCTTGATCTCGTACTCGTGCGTGGGATTGACGAACGAGTTCAGCAGGCACACCGCGATCGTGTCGACGCGCTCGGCCAGAAGTGCCCGGACCTGCGTCTCGGCATCGACCACGTCCATCGGGCGTTCGATGTTGCCGTGGGCGTCGATACGTTCGTCGACCACCCGGCGCAGGTATCGCTCGACCAGGGGCGGTGGCTTTTCCCAGCTCATGTCGTAAAGGCGCGGCATACGCAATGTGCGCAGCTCGAGCACGTCCCGAAAGCCCTTGGTCGTGATCAGGCCGACGCGAGCGCCTTTCTGCTCGAGGATGGCGTTCGAGGCAACGGTCGTGCCGTGCCGGATCTCGTGAATGTCGCCGCCGCCGAGGCCGCACTCGGCGAAAACCTGCGCCAGCCCTTCGACGATCGCGGCAGCGTAGTTGCCGACGTTGGATGAAATCTTCTTGGTGTGGATCGTACCGTCGTTACCCAACAACACGATGTCCGTGAAGGTGCCGCCGATGTCCACGCCGACGAGATAGCTTGAGGTGCCCTGGCTCATGATGATCACTCCGCCGCCCGCTCGAGTGGCGAGATCTCTTCGCGCTGTACCTTCGGCACCTCTGTCCAATTGCGTTTCAGACGGATCGCAGCACGGGCGCGTTCGGTCGCGGTCTGATTGATCGTCCACGTCGCCGTGTCGACCAGGACACCATAGTCGGCCGCAGCCTTGGCAGCAGACAGCAGCTCGTTGCGGATATCGCGCAGGACGAGTTGCGGATCGCGTTCGAGGGGATCGCCCCAGCCGCCGCCTCCGGGATGCACATGCCGGAAGACCTCGCCCTTCCTGAAATCGCGGGTGAGTTTCGACGGGAGCGGGACACAGTCCGTCGCCGGGTTCAGATAGTTCTCGCTCGCGACGCCGGGACTGCCGCCGTAGAGGCCGAACGGGCGAAACGTCTTGCGGTCGGAGCGCACCTGCAAGGTCGCATCCTCGGTGTTGAGCCGATAATCGCGCATGTAAGGGACGCCACCACGCCATTTGCCGGCGCCGGCCTTGTCGGGGACGAATTCGAAGGCCAGCACCGAGATCGGCTGCTCGGCCTCGGTCACCTCGACCGATGGAAGCGCCATGTTGGCGAACATGTGGCTGTTGCCATCGAGGCCGTCAGCCCAGGGACGGGCGCCCCAAGCTCCGCACGTGAAGTCGACGTAGACGAACGGTGTGCGGTCCGGATAGTAGCCGCCGACCGAAATGCCCGTGTTGCCACCGTCGCCCGCCGCCTTGACCTTCTCCGGGAGCATCATGGCCAGCGCGCCGAACATGCAATCGACCATGCGAAATCCGGTCAGACCACGCGCGGCGCAGGCTGCCGGCAGCACGCCATTGCCGACCGTGCCTGGCGGGCAGATGACCTCGATGGCGCGGAACACGCCCTCGTTGTTCGGGATGTTGGGTGGCAGCACCGAGCGAATGGCGCAGTAGGAGGCGGACTTGGTGTAGGACAGCGTATTGTTGATCGCGCCGCGCACCTGCGGATTGGTGCCTGTCCAATCGACGATCATGCTATCGCCGGACTTGCGCAAGGTCACGAACAGGCGGATCGGCTTGCCGAAATCGACGCCGTCGTCGTCGATCCAGTCCTCGAAGGTCCACTCTCCATCGGGCAGGTCGCGCAAGGCCGCCCGCGTCAAACGCTCGGCGTAGTCGATGGTCTCGTCCAGCATGCGTTTGGTCATGCCGGGGCCCCACTTCGCCACGACGTCAGCGAACTGGACTTCGGCGGTATGGCAGGCGGCGAGCTGGGCACGCAGGTCCCCGAACACCATCACCGGCACGCGGACGTTCTTCTCGATGATGGTCATCAGCGTCTTGTTGAGGACGCCTTTGTCGTAGAGCTTCATCGGAGCGATGCGCAGCCCTTCGGCATAAATCTCCGTCGAGTCCGACGCATTGGAGCCGGCAACGCGACCGCCGACATCCGTGTGATGGCAAACAGTGCAAGCGAAGGCGAGCCGCTCGCCCTCGTGATAAAGCGGCTTGAAGACGAAAATGTCCGGCAGATGCATGCCGCCGTCGAAGGGGTCGTTCATGATGAAGACGTCACCGTCGGCCATGTCGTCGCGAAAGTGCCGCATGACGGCTTCGAGGGCGGTGGGCGTGGAGCCGAGATGGCCGGGCAGGGTCAAGCCCTGGGCGGCGAGACGGCCGTCACCGTCGGCAAAGCCCGTCGAATAGTCCATGTTGTCCTTCAGGACCGCTGAATAGGTCGTGCGGAAGATCGTCAGTGCCATCTCGTCGGCAATGGAAAACACGGCGTTCTTGAACAGCTCGAAATCGATCGGATCGACGGGCGTCTTCACGCGAGTTCTCCTCCGGCGGCAGTTGGCATGCTTCCGGTCGTCACGCTACACCGCGCGTCCTCCGACTGTCACGGCCGGCGCCGCGACACAGCCACCCAGGATCTACCGACGCATTTCCGTATCGGCGGCCCCTGGCGTCGACAGCGCGCATGCCGAGGCCGGGTTGGGCTTGATCGCGGCATCTCGCAATCAAGAAGGTGGCGATGACGACGCGCCGGCGAACACCTTCCACATGATACCGAACTCCGCCCAAGGCGCCACGGCCAGTTCCTTGGTTCGGACGAACGTCCGCAGCATCAGCCGAAGGGCGATGACCGTCGTGCGGCAACCGCCATATGCTCGATGGGCCTTATCGATCACCGCGAGCTCCGCTCGCGAAAGAGGCGTGCTGCATCGTGCGTGGTGGAGGCCAGTGACCGGCGGCCGATTGACTTGGGCTGCCGGCTGTGCTCGCACTTCCGGCAGCCCAATAGCACCAGAGGACAGTTCCATGGCCAGCAAGCACGCGCTCGAGTTCTACATCGGCGGGGCGTGGGTCGCGCCAGTCGAAGCGCGGACCATCGACGTCATCGATCCGGCGACCGAGACCCCGCTTGGCAAGGTGGCTCTCGGGAGCTCGGCCGACGTCGACAAGGCCGTCGCGGCGGCCCGGACGGCGTTCGACACATTCAGCCGGACGAGCGTCGAAGAGCGGATGGATCTCCTCGGGCGGATCGCGGACGTCTACAAGAAGCGCTTCACCGAGATGGGGCAGACCATCAGCGCGGAGATGGGGGCGCCGATCTCGTTCGCGACCCGGTTCCAGGCTGGCGCCGGCATGGGGCACTTCCGCGTCGCCCGCGACCTGCTCAAGGATTTCCATTTCGTCGAGCGTGACGGGGCGACCGAGATCGTGCGCGAACCGATCGGCGTCATCGGCATGATCACGCCTTGGAATTGGCCTGCGAACCAGATCTGCTGCAAGGTTGCAGCGGCGATCGCGGCCGGTTGCACGATGGTGCTGAAGCCTTCGGAGGTGGCTCCCTATTCGGCTCTGCTCATCGCGGAGATCCTCGAGGAAGCGGGCGTGCCGAAGGGCGTGTTCAACCTCGTCAACGGCGATGCCGCCGTCGGGCAGGCCATCGCCGCGCATCCGGGCATCGACTGCGTCTCGTTCACGGGCTCGACGCGGGCCGGCATCGACGTCGCGATCCGTGCGGCGCCGACCGTCAAGCGCGTCGGACAGGAACTCGGCGGCAAGTCGGCCAACATCATTCTCGACGACGAGAACTTCGAGAAGGCGGTCGTCGAGGGCGTGAAGCTCTGCTTCCGCAACTCCGGCCAATCGTGCAACGCGCCGACGCGGATGCTGGTGCCGCGCTCGCGCATGGCGGAGGCCGCCGCCCTCGCCAAAGGCGTGGCCGAAGTGATGAAGGTCGGCTCGCCGGCCGATCCGGCAACGGAGATGGGTCCCGTCGTCTCGGAAGTGCAGTGGTCGAAGATTCAGGCGCTGATCGAGAGCGGGGCCAAGGACGGCGCCGAGACCGTGGCCGGTGGACCAGGGCGGCCGGCAGGGCTCGAGAAGGGCTATTACGTCAAGCCGACCGTGTTCGCGGGTGTGACGCCGGCCATGACCGTCGCGCGGGAGGAGATCTTCGGGCCGGTGCTCGCGATCATGGCCTACGACAGCACGGATCAGGCCGTCGAGATCGCGAACGACCACCCGTTCGGGCTCGCGGCCTACGTCTCGGGCGCCGATGCGGCCAAGGCCACGGCCATCGCGCGACGGCTTCGGGCGGGCATGGTGACGGTCAATCTCGCACCGGCCGATCCGAAGGCGCCGTTCGGCGGCTACCGCCAGTCGGGCAATGGCCGTGAGTGGGGCCGCTTCGGCATCGAGGAGTACCTCGAGACCAAGGCGGTGCTCGGCGCGGCGGCGTAGTCGCATCGGGTGGCTCGGGAGGCCGGCGTGAGCGACGACGACATCGCGATCGTGGATGCCCACCATCACCTATGGGATCTGTCGCTCGGCGCCCAGCCGTGGCTCACCGAGCCGCCTTGGATTCCGTTCCGGTATGGGGACTATGGGCCGATCCGGCGCGATTTCCTGCAGGCCGATTATCGCCGCGCGACCGGCCGACATCGTGTCGTCGCGACGGTGACGATGGAAGCCGAGTGGGCCGAGGCGCGGCTGGTCGACGAGACGGACTGGACGTACCGGCAGCATCAGGCCGACACGACGCTGCCGGCGGCACATGTGGCGCGGACGTTCCTTCACGCCCCCGGGGCCGCCGACCAGATCGCACGCCAGGCCGCGTGCCCGATCGTGCGCGGCATCCGGCACAAGCCGACGGCGGCCCCCTCGCCCGACCGGATCGAACCAAATGCCCCGGGCGGGCTCGGTGACCCCTGGTGGCGGCGCGGTTATGCGGCGCTCGCGCGGAACGGGTTGCATTTCGAGTTGCAGGCACCGTGGTGGCATGTGGACGAGCTTCTCGGCCTCGTGGCCGCGCACCCCGAGACGACGGTGGTGATCAATCACGCGTTCCTTCCCGCTGATCGTTCTCCCGAGGCCATGGCGGGCTGGGGTCGCGCCATCCGGCGGGCGGCCGAGGCACCGCAGACGATCATGAAAATCTCCGGCATCGGCGTCCCCGGTGAGCCGTGGAGTGTCGACTTGCAGCAGCCTGTCGTGGAGGCACTGATCGAGTCGTTCGGGCCGTCGCGCGCGATGTTCGCCTCGAACTTTCCCGTCGACGGGCTCACCGGGTCTTTCGAGGAGATCTTCACGGTCTACAAGGCCGTCACGCACGGGTTGCCGGAAGCGGACCGCCGCGCGCTCTTTCACGATACCGCCTGCCGGGTCTACCGTATCGGGCACACGGCCAACGTCTGAGGGAGCCCCATGCGCATCATCGATCTCAGTATGCCCATCTCCGACGCGCATCCGCGCTGGAAGACGGACGTGTCCTTCAAGGGCGATATCGCGAACGGCGACACGGCCCGCGTCACATGGCTCACCGTGTCGTGCCACGCCTTCAGCCATGTCGATGCGCGCCGGCACATGTTCCTTGATGGCGCGACCATCGAGGCGACACCGCTCGGCGATGTGGTCGGGCACGCGGCCGTCATCGATCTCATGGACGTGAAGCCCATGGAGGAGATCGGGGCGGAGCGGCTCGCGGCGCGGGCGGGGCATCTGGAGGCGGGGGGCATCGCGCTCTTCAAGACCGGCTGGGACCGGCATCGCTCGCCCTATACGAAGGAGTTCTGGCTCGACGCGCCGTGGCTCGACCGGTCGGCGGCGGACTGGCTGCTGCGGTCGGGCATCAGGACGGTCGCCTACGATTTTCCGCAGGACCATGCGATCCGGCTGTCGCTTTCCGGCAAGAAGAGCCCGCTCGCCGACATGACCACGCACGACGTCCTGCTCCGGGCCGGCGTCAACATGATCGAGTATGTGGTGAACACGGCCGAGATCAGCGCCGACCGGGTCTTCTTCTCGGCTGCGCCGCTCAAGATCCCCGGGGCTGACGGCGCGCCGGCCCGTATCTACTGCATCGAAGGCCTTTGACCGGCATCAAGGCGACGCTTGAAGGCGTGCTGCCGATGCGCTGAACTGCCGGCAGACAAAACAACATCTGGGAGAGAGACATGCGGCCACTCGAGTTCGGCTGGTTCCTTCCGACACGGGGCGACACCGACGACTACGGCGACCCCCTCAAGGTTCCGGCCGGGAACGAGATGTTCACGCGGGTCGCGAAGGCCGCCGAGGCGGCCGGCTTCGAGTACATGCTGATCCCGGTCGGGCACCAGTGCTGGGATGCCTGGATGACGGGCGCGCTGATGATCGGTCAGACGAAGAAGATGCGGATGCTGGTCGCGGCGCGGCCGAGCTACATCAATCCCGTGCTGCTCGCCAAGATGATCTCGACCTGCGACCAGCTCTCGGGCGGGCGAATCTCGGTCAATCTCATCGCCGGGCAGAGCGACCAGGAGAACGAGGCCGAGGGCGTCAAGTGGTCGAAGGAAGAGCGCTACGAGATCATGGACGAGGAGGTCTCGATCCTGAAGGCGCTGTGGACGCAGGGCGGCGGCCGTACCGACTGGTCGGGAAAGTTCTACACCCTGAAGCAGGCGGAGCTGACGCCGAAGCCCTATCAGACGCCATACCCCAAGTTCTATCTGGGCGGCGGCTCCGGGCAGGCGTGGCATCTCTCCGCCAAGCATTCGGACGTGCATCTCTTCTGGGGCGACACCTACGAGACGATCTCGGCCAACATGACGTCCATCCGCCAGCTTGCCGCCAAGCACGGGCGACAGGATCAGATCGGGTTCGGCATGCGGCTCCAGATCGTCTGCCGCGAGACCGAAGCGGAGGCATGGGACGCCGCCGACGGCCTCATTCGCAATGTCGGGGCCGAGCGCGAGGCCTACATCAAGACCTACTACGCGGGTTCAGCCGCCAACCGACGGGTGCAGGAGTTGCGCGCCAAGGGCGACGTGATCGCGCCGAACCTCTGGGTGGGGCTCGCCAAGGCGCGTCCCGGCGCTGGCGTTGTCATCGTCGGAAATCCGGAGCAATGCGCCAGCGTGCTGCAGAACTACATCGACATCGGCTGTCACTCGTTCTGTCTGTCGGGCTATCTCCATGACGCGGAAGCCGAGCGGTTCCACCGCATGGTGCGTCCGATCCTGCTCGACCGGAACAAGGGACGGATGGCCGCCTGGGCCGATCGGCCCGAGAAGACCGACCCGCATGGATCAGGGAAGCTTCTGCAGCAGTGCGGCGGCTTCCTTCAGTGCCTTCTTTTGCTCCTCGTCGATGCGATCAACGCCAGCAACGGCTTCGGCCGTGGCGGTCAGCAACTCGGCCAGCAAATAATAATGGACGTGGAACCCGACGCGGCGCTTCTCGCCGTGAGTCCGTTCGAGGTGGAGGTGGACGCCGTCCCGGTCGGCAGTCACATCGTAGCGGCTGCCACGACTGAACGAGCCCATGAAGAACTTGTCCGGGAAATCGATCGAGACCTCCGCCTGGTCAGTGATGGGCTTCGACATGGGTCCTCCGGCGTTCTCGCTGGCCGTCACGGGAGCGTCGCGCTCGACGGGGTTCCAAGAATTGCGGCCCTGGCGCTCGGCACCTTGACGCCCATCAAGCGAGGATCGCTCAGCGCGCGACGAGGCCGCCGTCGAGCACCATCTCGGCGCCGGTCATGAAGGCCGAGGCCGGCGACAGGAGCCAGACCACGGCCTCGGCGATCTCAGCCGGCTCGGCCAGTCGACCGAGCGGGATGTCGGCTGCCATGCGAGCCCTCGCGCGATCAGGATCGCGGGCCGCGGCGGCGAGGCCGTCCACCATGTCGCCTGCGACGAACGCAGGATGCACCGAGTTGCAGCGCACCTGCGGCGAACGCCGCGCGCCGGCGAGCGCCACCGATTTCGTAAGTAGGCGGACAGCTCCCTTCGAAGCGTTATAGGCCGCGAGATTGGCGCCCCCGACGAGGCCCGAAACGGACGACACGTTGACGATCGACGGAGACAAGGACCGCGCCAGCAACGTCATGGCGGACTTGCATCCGAGAAAGACGCCATCGGCGTTGACGGCCATCACGCGGCGCCAGTCGGCGAGGCTCGTCGCCTCGACGTCGCCGACGAGGACGATACCCGCGTTGTTGACGAGGCCGTCGAGCCGGCCGTGGCGCTCCGCGATCTCGGCCATGGCGCGTTGCCAGTCCGCCTCGCACGTGACGTCGAGGGCGAAGTCCATGCCCTCTCGCCCAGCGAGGTCGCTCGTCACGGCAATGCCGCCGCCCTCGGTCACGGCGGCAGAGATGGCGCGGCCGAGCGTCCCTGCAGCGCCGGTCACCAGAACCACGTGCCCGTCCAGTCGCCCACCCGTCGTCTGCCGCACCGTGCCGCCTCCCCTCGTCACGCCGGGTCGAGCCGGCTCGTGCGCGCGAGCCTTCCAAATGGACGAGGGTTTGTCGAGGTCGCTTGACGGCCATGCGCCGGAGCCTCCACCTTGCGGGCCACACGAAACGAAGGATGCGCCGCATGAGACCACTCGAAGGGTTGCTCGCCATTTCCGTGGAGCAAGCCATTGCCGGCCCCATGTGCGGGCGGCTTCTCGCCGACGGCGGCGCGCGGGTCGTGAAGGTCGAGCGGCCGGAAGGCGATTTCGCGCGGGCCTACGACCGCTTGCTCGACGGGGAGAGCATCTATTTCGTGTGGCTCAACCGGGGGAAGGAGTCGGTCGTCTGCGACCTCGCGAAGGCCGAGGACCGGGCGCTGTTCGAAGCGCTCGTCGCCAAGGCCGACGTGCTGGTGCAGAACCTGAAGCCTGGGGCACTGGCGAAGCTCGGCCTCGGGACGGACGTGCTGACCGCGCGGCACCCGAGGCTCGTCGCGTGCTCGATCTCGGGCTACGGCGACACCGGGCCCTTCGCACAACGCAAGGCCTACGACATGCTGATCCAGGCCGAGTCGGGCCTCGCCTCGGTGACGGGAAGCGCCGACGAACCGTCGCGTGTCGGCATATCGATCGTCGATATCACGACCGGTCATCTCGCTTACGAGGCGATCCTCGAGGCTCTGCTCCGGCGGGCGACCACGGGCCGGGGCGCCGACATCCGCATCTCGATGTTCGACGCCATGGCCGAGTACATGAGCGTGCCGATGCTCCAGGGTATCCAGGGGTCGCCACAGCCGCGCATCGGGCTCCGGCACACGGCGCTCGCACCCTATGGGGTGTTCACGACACGAGACGGCCAGCCGGTTCTGATCTCGATCCAGAACGAGCGCGAGTGGCGGTCGCTCTGCGAGAAGGTCATCGGGCAGCCAGACGCCGCGAAGGATCCCCGGTTCGCCTCGAACTCGGACCGGGTCGCCAACCGGGAGGCGACCGACGCACTGATCCAGACGTGGTTCTCGGCGACCGACGTCGGCGATGCGATTGCCCGGCTCGATGGCGCGGATATCGCCTTCGGGCGCGTGTCCGACTGGGCGGCGCTGCGCGATCACCCGCATCTCAGGCTGATGGACGTACCGTTCGCCAAGGGCATGACGCGTCTGCCGTCGCCGGCGGCGATCTGGGATGGCGCCATGGGCGAGAGCAAGCCCGTGCCGAAACTCGGGCAGGATACGGCGCGGCTCAGGCGCGAGTTTCTCGGCGGGTGAGGCCGCTCACGGCGTCTTCTTGAACGCGCCGCCCAGGATCTGGTTCTGCACGCCGGCACCGAGGATCGGGCGGCGTGACGACACCACACCCGCGTTGACGCCCATCCAGCCGATCTCGCCGGAGAGACGTCCGTACTCGATCTTGGGGCACCGGTTCATGACGACCTTCAGACCGGCGGCTTCGGCCTCGGCGGCGGCCTCGTCGTTGCGAACGGAGAGCTGCATCCAGACCAACTTCAATCCGAGCCGGGCCTTTTGGGCGATCGCCTCGCGCGTGACCTCGAGCGCCGCCTCCGAGTTGCGGAAGATGTCGACCATATCGACGGGGCACGGCACTTCGGCGAGGGACGCGTAGACTCGACAGCCCTGAATCTCCTTGCCCGCGAGGCCCGGATTGATCGGGTGCACGGCGTAGCCTTTGCCGAGCAGATACTTGATCACGAAATAGCTCGGCCGGTTGATGTTCGCAGACGCGCCCACCATGGCGACGGTCCGGGTTTCCGAGAGGATGCCCGAGATGTAGGCATCGTCGTAGCGATCGTGGTTCATCAAGGGCGTCCTCGGCGTCGCGATGGTCCAGCAGCGCCGGTCAAGGGAGCTCGACGCGGCCGTTCGGCTGGAGACCGAAGAAGGGATTGTAGGCGACCTCCCAGAGATGGCCATCGGGATCTGCGAAGTAGCCACTATAGCCGCCCCAGGATGCCCGCCGGGCCGGCTTGACGAGGGTTGCGCCACAGGCGACGGCCTGGGCGAGCGCAGCATCCGCCTCGGCCTCGCTCCCAACGTTCCAGGCGAGCGTCACACCCCGAAAGCCCGCTGGCGTCGCCGGGACACCGGCATCGTCGGCGAGGGCGTGCCGGCCATAGAGCGCGAGCACAGAGCTGCCGGTATCGAAGAACACGATATGGTCGTTGCTGGTCGACGACGGCACGAGCCCCATCGAGACGTAGAATTCCCGAGACCGAGCAAGGTTCTCGACACCGAGGGTCACGATGCCGAGGCGGAGTGGCGCCACCGTCAACTCCCGATCCAGACGGGCGGGCGCTTCTCGATGAAGGCGTCGATGCCTTCCCGGGCGTCGCGGAAGAGCATGTTCCGGACCATGACGGCGGCCGCTTCGGCATAGGCCTCGGCGATCGGCATCTCGAGCTGGCGGTAGAATGCTTCCTTGCCGATGGCCACGGTGGCGGCCGATTTGCCAGCAATGATCGCGACCATGGCGAGGGCCTCGTCGATCGCCTTGCCCTCGGCGACAACGCGATTGACCAGCCCGTAACGCTCGGCATCGACCGCGCTCAGCATCTCGCCCAGCAACAGCATCTCCATGGCCTGCTTGCGCGGCACGTTGCGCGAGAGCGCGACCATGGGGGTCGAGCAGAAGAGCCCGATGTTGACGCCGGGCGTGATGAAACGGGCGGATGCGCCCGCTACGGCGAGATCGCAGGTGGCGACGAGCTGACAGCCCGCCGCCGAGGCCACACCTTCCACAGCCGCAATGAACGGCTTCGGCGAGCGCACGATGGACATCATCATGCGCGCGCACTGGTTCATCAGATGCTCGAAATAGGCCCGGCCCCGATCGGCATCGGCGCGCCGTGCCGTCATCTGCTTCAGATCATGGCCCGAAGAGAATGCCGGCCCGTTGGCGTCGATGACGACCGCGGCCACGGACGGGTCCCCAGACAGGCGGTCGATGGCCGCCTGCAAGGCGGCGATCAGTTCCTCGGAGAGGGAGTTGCGCTGCGCCGGGCGATTGAGGGTCAGCCGAGCGACGGCGCCGCTTCGGTCCTCGAGCAGAATTGCGGTCGAGGGTTGGGAAGCGGGCCTGTCCTGCATGTTCGAACACTCTCTGGAGGTGGCAGGCCGCGACGAGGCCGCGGCGCGCCGGCTTACTGGAGGACCTTCTCGATCTCGGCGCGATGCTTCTTGACGAGATCGACGTTCTCGGGGAACTGCAACGGCGGCGTATACTTCAACGCCTCGTTCAGTTCGTCCAGCATCTGCTTCTTGTCCTTTTCGGGAAGCGACGTGTCGGCGGTGATCTCGGCGATCTCCTTCTTGATCGCGGAGATCGGGTCCGTGAAGGCGCCGGTCTGGGGATCGAGGCCGCCCATCACCATCGAGACATTGAAGGCGACGTCGTCGAAGTCGGCAAACGTCGCAAAGCCGTTCTTCTTGGCGACCGCGTCGAGCTGGGCCTGAACCTTGGGATCAGGCTTGTCGGAGGGCTGGGCGCCCTGCTGGCCGGCGAGTGCCGCCATCTCGGACTGCGCCTTGATGTAGTTCTTGATCACCTGCTCGCTGAGCTTGATCTGCTTGAAGGCCGGCTCTTCGCCCTGCTGCTGCTGCGGCTGCTGGGCCGAAGCCGGCTCGATCATCGCGAACGCAAACACGGCCAGAACGGCCGCCAGAAACTGTCTCATGAGCTTCATTGCAACCATCTCCTGGGTGTTCAGAGGGAGCGGATCACGGCTATAGATCCTCGGCGCGCGTTAGACCGCACAATTGGGACATAAAAGCGATGACGAGCAATACCGCCCTCGAACTTCCTCTCACCACCGAGGCCGTGACGCAACTGATCGACAGCGCATTTCCCGAGATCCATTCTGCTGGACGGTTGATGAGCATCGAATCCGTCGCTCTGTCGCAGGCTCGCGTGCGCATGGCAGCCGATCCGCGCAACCTTCGCCCGGGAGGGACGGTCTCCGGGCCCGCCCTGTTCACGCTCGCCGACTTCGCAATCTATGTCGCGCTGCTCGCCACGCTCGGCCCGCGCGCCATTCCTGCCGTGACGAGCAATCTCTCGATCAACTTCCTGTCGCGGCCCGATCCGGTCGATACGTTCGCCGATGTCAGCCTCATCCGCATCGGCCGGCGCACCGCCTACGCAGAGGTTGCCCTGACGTCCGCCGGTCGTGACGGGATGGTCGCGCACGCCACCGGGACCTACGCGCTGCCCTCGGAGAAATGATGTGGTCTTATCCTACCGTCTTTGAGGTAATATACGACCTATTTCGCAACACATTGATTCGACTTATGTTTTCCCCGCACCCTCAGCAATACTCGGATTGACGGTCCATCCGGCGTGCCCTATACGCTGCCCTGCGGCTTGCGCTGCACGCGGCCAGGCGGCCTTTTTCGAGGCGCCGGCTCCACTCGGGAGAACCCTGCATGAAGACCTACTCCGCCAAACCCGGCGAGGTGGAAAAGAAATGGATCGTCATCGACGCCAAGGGTTTGGTCGTCGGGCGACTCGCCAGCCTCATCGCCATGCGCCTCAAGGGCAAGCACAAGCCCACCTACACGCCGCACGTCGACATGGGTGACAATGTCATCGTGATCAACGCCGAGAAGGTCGTGTTCACGGGCAACAAGCTCGAGGACAAGCAGTACTTCCGCCACACGGGACACCCGGGCGGGATCAAGGTGCGGACACCGCGCCGCATCCTCGAGAGCAAGTACCCCGGGCGGGTCATCGAGCTCGCCGTGTCGCGCATGCTCGCGCGCGGTCCCCTGCAGCGGAAGATCATGGGCAACCTCAAGATCTACGCCGGCGCGGAGCATCCCCATCAGGCTCAGAATCCCGTGGCGCTCGACGTTGCCGCGATGAACCGCAAGAACACGAGGGCCTGAAAACCATGGCTACCGAACCGATGACGCTGAGCGACCTCGGCGAACTCAAGGGACAGGCGGGCGACACGAGCGCCGGCGAAGGTCCCGTCCATGTCCAGAAGCTCGACACGCTCGGCCGCGCTTATGCGACCGGCAAGCGGAAGAACGCCGTGGCGCGCGTCTGGGTGAAACCCGGCGCCGGGAAAATCACGGTCAACGGCAAGACGTTCGAGGCCTACTTCGCTCGTCCCGTCCTGCAGATGATCCTGAAGCAGCCGCTCATCGCTGCCAACCGCATGGACCAGTTCGACATTGTCGCGACGGTTGCCGGCGGTGGACTTTCGGGCCAGGCCGGCGCGGTGCGACATGGTCTCTCGAAGGCGCTCACCTACTACGAGCCCGGCCTGCGTGGCGTGCTCAAGAAGGGTGGCTATCTCACCCGCGACAGCCGCGTCGTCGAGCGCAAGAAGTACGGCCGCATGAAAGCCCGCCGGAGCTTCCAGTTCTCGAAGCGCTGACGTCAGCCGGACAGTGTGTTGCAGAGAAGGGTCCGCATCGCGGGCCCTTTTCTCGTTTGACGCCGACGACAGGGCGGGGCGTCATGCACTGGCGGAGAATCGTGGCCTTCGGGTGTCATGTGAAATTCGCAAGGCCGTGCTGCGTGAGAGCACCCCGGCGATCTCGCCGCCTCATCGACAGACGTTCCGACCGGAGCCCGGTATGCCGCACAGTCCCTCCAGCACCGACGTCACCGTGCGGCACTTCAGATCGATTGTCATCTGGCCGGTCGAGGTCGTCCGTGACGTGCACCCCGACAGCTCTGCGTGCGAAGCGCGGTTCGAGGCCGCCGGTCGGGGCGTCTGGCAGGTCGTCGAGGACGAGATCGGCAATCCCGACCTGCCGCTGCAGGAGCGCCACTACCGTGAATTCGTCAGCTTCCTGCCGCACGTGCAGCGGTTCATTTATGGCGACGTCGAGGGACGGATCAGCGATCTGAAGCCCGGCGAAGCGCCGCTCAGAGTCTACCGGCGCAAAGACGTGCAGTCGGTGAGGATCCAGCTCAGGGCCGGAGAGCAACCGGTCGTTGCGCAGGTGAGCCATCTCGATCTCCACTTCTTCCACGACGTCGACGTGGCGATCCTCGCCTGCGAGCTGGCTCTCGACGACGTGCCGCTCAACGTGGCGCACGAGATCATGTACCGGTTCGGGCGCGCCTATCCGCCCGGCTGGTCGGAGACGGGGGAGCCACTGCACTGCCCGGCGCTCGTCGAATGGCTCGACGGCGAGGGTCTGGTGCTGGCGCGGTCCGACTACGAGAACCGGGCCCGATACATGGAGTCCGTTGGTCGTGCCCGGTCGCCCGCCTTCTCGGCGCACTGGGAGTTCCTGCTGGCGCCGTTGACACCCTACGGCGCGCGGAGGGCAGGTACGCTCCAGTTCCGGCAGATCGAGTACTATCGTCTGCCGCAGATGGCGTTCCTGTCGGTCCCGGACATGGCGGCGCTCGACCGGCAGGAGTACATCCGGCTGACGTTCGCTTCCGGCTCGGGCCGGGGCCTCCCGTACTCGGACCGGCACCTTGCGGATTTCGAGCGCAACCACTGCTACGACCGGTTCTTCTACGAGAACCCGCGGGACGGCACGGCGAGTACGCGGTTCCTGCTCTGCGGACACGCGTTCACGGTCGTCACGGATGCGGATGCCGCGTTTGCGCACGACAACGAGCGGGGCCTGCTCGGGCAATTCCGCCACCAGTACTACCTGCTGTTCCTGATTGCACATTTCCACAAAGCGGCACTGCTGATGCTCTCCGACCGACTGGTCGCGGCCATCAAGCGCCTGGAAGTGCAGAGCTCGCGCTCGACCGTCCGCTTCCGATCCGAGATCTATGCCTTGCAGGAAGCGTTCATGAGCTTCACGCAGCGCTACTGGATCGGCGACGCTTCGCACCAGGATCAGGCTCGTGATCTGTTCCGCATGCTGCGCCGGCAGCTCGACACAGAGGCGACCTACCGCGATCTCAGAAGCGAGATCTTCGACAGCGTGCAGTACCTCGACAGCGACGTGCTCCGGCGGCAGACCGGCTCCATGCACCGGCTCACGGCCGTCACGATCCTGGGCCTGATCGGCACGGTGGCAACCGGCTTCCTCGGCATGAACCTGATCGCGGCGGCCGATGCGCCGCTCGGGACGAGGCTCACCATCTTCGGCGTCGTGCTCGCGTCGACGGCGCTCGTGATCCTGCTGGTCGTGGTGGCATCGCGGCCGCTGACGGCACTTTTCGACAGGATCTCGGGCGAGCATAGGAACGGGGTGGAACCATGATCACCGTCGTCGGTTGAGCACGCTGGCTGCCCGGTCCATGGTTGGGGCGACGTGACAGCCCGTGGCCGGAGCTTTCAGCACATGATTCCGACGCACAACAGCATTGCCTATTCGGCCACGCCGGTCACCACCTATGGCGCCATAGCGCTCTGCGTCCTCGCGTTCGGGTACCAGCTGACCCTCGGCAGCCCGCAGGTCGAGCGCTTTCTCCTCGACTACGCCCTTGTACCGGCGCGCTACACAGACAGTGCCTTCGCGGCGAAGCATGGCCTCGACCGCACGAACCTGGTTCCCTTCCTCACGAGCATGTTCCTGCACGGCGGACTTCTGCACATCGCCTCCAACCTGTGGGTACTGTGGGTTCTCGGCCCGGCGCTGGAGGATCGGCTCGGCGTCGCCCGCTATGTCGCGCTCTATGTGCTGGCGGGGTTCGCCGCAGGACTGCTCCACCTCGTGACGAACTTCTCCTCCACCGTGCCGGCGCTCGGCGCTTCGGGGGCGATCGCGGGGGTGATCGGAGCATACGCGCGGCGATTCCCCTATGCCTGGGTCAACCTGCTGCAACCGGTGGGGATCATTCCCGTCTTCTTCATGCTGCCGGTGATGGTGTTCGCGGGGCTCTGGTTCCTCACCCAACTCGTCAGCGGCGCCGGCACTCTGCTCATGCCGGGGCAGACAGGCGGAGTCGCGTGGTGGGCCCACGTCGGCGGATTTCTCGCCGGCTGGTTTCTGGTCGGGCGACTGGCTCAGCCCGCCGGCCCGGCAGAGCAGGCGCGTGACGCGGCCGACTCGCTGATGTGGCCGTGGCACTGGTGGAGCCGCTGGATGGGGTGGTGGTGGCGGCGGTGACGCGCTGTCCGTGCCGATCGCGGCGGCGGGGCGGCTCACATGAACGTTGACTTCGGCCGCCCGACGCGTCGTTCTGGCGCCCGAACACACGGCGGAGCCTCGCGATGCGGATTGCGACCTGGAACATCAACGGCGTGAAAGCACGCATCGACACGCTGCTCCAGTGGCTGCGCCTCGCGGAGCCGGACGTCGTCTGCCTGCAGGAGATCAAGAGCGTCGACGAGGGCTTTCCGGCAAGCGATATCGAGGCGCTCGGCTACAACGTGGCGGTGCACGGACAGAAGGGCTTCAACGGCGTCGCCATTCTCTCGAAGCACCCACTTGATGACGTGCGGCGGGGACTACCCGGTGACCCGGACGATCTGCAAGCGCGTTACATCGAGGCCGTAGTGTCGTTGCCCGAGAGCGTCGTTCGCGTCGGTGGCCTCTATCTGCCGAACGGGAACCCGATCGGGACCGACAAGTTCACGTACAAACTCGCGTGGCTCGCCCGGCTCGAGGCGCACGCCAAGGACCTGCTGACACTCGAGGAGCCGCTCGTTCTCTGCGGGGACTACAACATCATTCCCGAGCCTGCCGACGCGAAGACGCCCGCCGCTTGGGTCGACGACGCGCTCTATCAACCGCAGTCACGCGCGGCGTGGCGGCGGCTTCTGGCCCTCGGCTTCACGGATGCCGTGCGCGCCTGCGATGCGGGGGCTGGCGTCTACTCGTTCTGGGACTATCAGGCCGGCGCCTGGCAGAAGGACAACGGCATCCGGATCGACCATCTCCTGCTGTCGCCACGCGCGGCGGACCGGCTCGTCGCAGCGGGCGTCGACCGGGCGCCGCGCGGCTGGGACAAGCCGTCGGATCACACGCCGGTCTGGATCGAACTCGACGTGTGAGCGCGGCGTCGGCGCACGGTGGCGGGCCGGCACCCCCGCCCCCGACAGAGGCACCGGCCGTTCACCGCGCCCCGCCGCGTGTCACTCCTCCTTGAAGCCGTAGGCCGGAACGCCCTGCTCGTTCTCGTAGTACTTGAACGGCAGGAACTTGCCGGACATCGTGATCTTGACCCGATCGCCCTTCTCGTTCGGCAGACGCTCCATCTGCATGTCGAAGTCGATCGCCGACATGATGCCGTCGCCGAACTGCTCCTCGATCAGGACCTTCCAGGCCGGGCTGTTGACCAGCACCAGTTCATAGAAGCGATAGATCAGCGGGTCTGTCGGCGGCATCGGCGTGCCAGTGCCACGCATGGGCACCTCGTTGAGCATCTTCTCCTCGAGCGGCGACAGGCCGAACAGCGTGGCGGCCTTCTTCGCGAGGGGCTTCACGAGCTTGTGCTGGCCAAGCAGCGCGCCGACGACGAGCACGGGGCTCATGCCGCCGATCTCGCTCGTGATGTAGGCCCAGGTCCAGTCCTTCTCACGCTTGATGTCGAGGATCTTCTCGGTGAGCTGCTGACGGTTCATCGGTCTATCTGCCTCTTGGCTGGGTTTCGGTGAAGGGGCGGTTTCGGCGTGGCGGCCCAGAACCTTCAAGGACGGCGGTCCGTCCGTCGCCGCGTGCGACGAGGCGGGGGAAGGCCGGGCGCGAACGGCGCGGGTCGGGGCGCGAACGGGTCGATTGGGAGACGAGGGTCGTCGGTGCATCGGTCGGTCCATTGGCACGTGTCTCGCCTGCAACGGGGCGGACGATGGGGGGCGATCGGTAGTTGGCCTTCTCGGCCCCGACGCCGCCGGCCAATTCGCGGGACCGGGTGACGAGGAACTCGAGGAGGTGGTTGCGGAGCGGGTAGTAGTTCGGATGACGGTGCATCTCCGTCCGCTGGCGGTCGGCGGGGAGCGTGTTCTCGACGATCTCGGCGATGCGGGCCCGCGGGCCATTCGTCATCAGCACGATCTTGTCGGCGAGGAGCATCGCCTCGTCGATGTCGTGTGTGATCATGAAGATGGTCTGGTCAGTGGCCCGACGGATGGAGAGGACCTCGTCCTGGAGCGAGCCACGGGTCAGCGCATCGAGCGCCGAGAAGGGCTCGTCCATCAGCAGGATCTTCGGCTCGACGGCGAGCGCGCGGGCGATGCCGACGCGCTGGCGCATGCCGCCCGATAGTTGCGCCGGCTTCTTGGCCTCGGCGCCCTCCAGATGCACGAGCGACAGATAGCGCCGCGCATGCTCCTTCACCCTGGCCGCCGACCAGTCGCGATGGCGCGATGCGACGCCGAGTTCGATGTTCCGTTCGGCCGAAAGCCACGGCATCAGGGCGTGGCTCTGGAAGATCACGGCGCGGTCGAGGCTCGGGCCATCGAGTGCCTGTTCGCCGACGATGACGACGCCCTCGGTCGGCCGGTCAAGACCCGCGAGAATGTTCAGGATCGTCGACTTGCCGCAACCCGAGTGGCCGATGATGCAGACGAACTCGCCGGGGTCGACCGAGAACCAGAGGTTCTCGAAGACGGTCAGCATCCCCTTGCCTCTCGGTTCCGGAAAGCGTTTGGCGAGGCCCTCCACGCGGATGAGTGGCTTCTTGGTCATGGTTCCCCCTGGCGTCAATCGGCGTACGAGACGTAGCGCTGGAGGCGAGCCATCATCTGGTCGAGCAACATGCCCACCAATCCGATCAGCAGGATGGCGATGATCACATTGGTGATCGACAGGTTGTTCCACTCGTTCCAGACGAAATAGCCGATACCGGTGCCGCCCACGAGCATCTCGGCCGCGACGATGACGAGCCACGCGATGCCGATCGAGATCCGCATGCCGGTCAGGATCGTGGGAGCGGCCGCAGGCAGGATGACCTTGAAGGCCGTCCGCCACGTCCCGAGTTCGAGCGTGCGCGCGACGTTGATCCAGTCCTTGCGGACGGTCGCGACGCCGAACGCGGTGTTGAGCAACATCGGCCACACGGAGCATATGAAGATCACGAAGATCGCGGACGTGTTGCTGTCCTTGATCGTGTAGAGGGCGAGCGGCATCCAGGCGAGCGGCGAGATCGGTTTCAGGAGCTGGATGAACGGATCCAGCGCCCGGCTCATCAGCGGTGACATGCCGATGAGGAAGCCGAGCGGAACGGCCAGCAGAATGGCCAGCCCGTAACCGAGAAGAACCCGGGCCAAAGAGTAGGCGAGCTGAATGCCGACGCCCTTGTCGTTCGGGCCGTTGTCATAGAACGGGCTGCGCAAGTGCTCCCATAGTTTGGCGCCGACGTCGAGCGGACCCGGCATGGCGGACTTGCCCTGGGTTGCGGTCTGTCCCAGCAACTTTGCGTACTCGGGATCGAGGGTCTGCGTCGGTCCGCTGCCGGACACGGCCACCTGCCAGGCCAAGAGGAACATGACCAGAAGGGCGATCGAGACGATCGCCGCCTTGAGTTGCTGCGAGCCTGCCATGGCTGATCAGGTCCGCTTGATCGCGAAGCTTTCGATATAGGCTTCGGGCTTCGCCGGATCGAACGTCTTGCCCATGACGACGAAGGTTTTCGTGGTCGTCGTGGGGGGCGTCAGGCCGACTTCCTTCATGAGCTTGGCGGCGTCGGTGGCGAGGTACACCTGCTGGGCCACCTTCTGGTAGTCGATGTCGCCCTTGATCTGCCCCCAGCGCTTCATCTGCGTCAGGATCCAGATCGCGAAGCTCTCCCAGGGGAATGGGTCGAAGTCGATGCGATCCGGCACCGTCTGTACCTTGCCCAGGCCGTCGGCGAAGGTTCCGGTGAGCACCTGTTCGACCACCGTCACCGGCTGGTTCAGGTAATTGGCCGGCGCGATCGCCTCGGCGATCTGCTTCCTGTTTTCGGCCTTGGTCGCGAACGCGGTGGCATCGATGATGGCTTTGAGCAGCGCCTTGTAGGTGTTCGGCAACTCGGTGACGAACTGCTGGCTGGCGGCGAAGGCGCAGCAGGGATGGCGATCCCAGATCTCCTTCGAAAGAATATGGATAAAGCCGACGCCGTCGAACACTGCGCGCTGGTTGACAGGGTCTGGTGCCAGGAAGCCGTCGATGTTGTCTGCTCGCAGGTTCGCCACCATCTCGGGCGGCGGCACGGAGCGGATCTGCACGTCCTTGTCGGGGTCGAGGCCATGCTCGGCCAAGTAGTACCGCAGCAGGTAGTTGTGCATCGAGTAGTCGAAGGGCACCGCGAACTTGAAGCCCTTCCACGTCTTCGGGTCGCGGCGATCCTTGTGCTTCATAGCCAGCGTGATGGCCTGCCCGTTGATGTTCTCGACGGCCGGCATCGTGTAGGGGATCGGGTTCGAGCCGGCGCCGATCGTGATGGCGAGCGGCATCGGCGAGAGCATGTGGGCTGCGTCGTATTCCTTGTTGATCGTCTTGTCGCGCACCACGGCCCAACCGGCCGTCTTGATCACCTCCACGTCGAGGCCGTGTTTCTTATAGAAGCCCATCGGGTGCGCCATGATGATCGGCGTGGCGCAGGTGATGGGAATGAAACCGACCTTGAGGTTGGTCTTCTCCGGGGTAGTGCCTTGTGCGAACGCATCCATGGCGTTGCCGAGCGGCAGGAACTGGCTTATGGCGGCTGCCGCCGTGGACGCGCCGACCGCCGTCAGGAATGCACGCCGCTGCATGTCGTTCGGAAACATGGCCCGCACAACGGCACTCTCGACGACCCGCTTGATGCGCTCGTCGGAATCCGCCGCCACAGCCTTGTCGTGATCGGACTGGGATGCATGGCCGCCACAGCTGCAGCCGCTGCTCGACAGATCAGACTCCGAGTCGAACGGGTTCTTGAAGCTCATCCGATTTGCTCCCCACACATCGATGCCGCGCGAGGAAATCGCGCGCGCTGTCGGGTGGGACACAGCAAACGGTGTGCCAAACCTGCACAAGCCGAAACATGTCTGAATTTCTGACACTCAGAACGGGACGCTTGCCGCCGAACCTGTCGGCAGGCAGCACACCTCGCCAGATAATCATGCAACTCGGGGATCAGCTGGGGGATTTGGCGGCAAGGCGCACGAATGCTACTGCCCAGTCTCGATGCGTCGTGCCGAGGCTTTCAGCGACGACCTTCGATGCGACCGATATCGAGCATGTTCCCCTGAACGGGCTGCCGCTCACTGGCAGTGGGGGTGCGGCGCGCCGTCTCGGTCGGCGTCGGCTCGCCCGGCGCCTCGAGCGCGGGCAGCGACGTGCCATCGGCACACGAGCGATACGGGCGCTCCGTCAGACCGATCGTATCGCGCGGCTCCGTTCCAGGCCTGGGGGCGTATCGATGCCGGAAAGATGCGATGAGGCCGGCGGCCCCTTCCCGCACCCCTGCGGAGAGGCCACAGTAGATGCTCTGGTAGATGTCCTCGATCCAGATGCGCTCGTGCGGCGGCGCATTCTCGGCAGCGAGCGTGATCAGCGCCAAGGCCCGATCCGGGCTCTTGGGCAGGCCGCTCTTGCCGCGCCAATAGAGATCCGCGAGGAACGCCTGCGCACCGGGATGACCTGCCTGGCTCAGGGTGGAGAGCCAGTGCACGGCCTTGCGCGTATCGGGGCGCACACCTTCGCCGGCCAGATAGAGCTTGGCGAGCTCGAACTGGGCATCGTGGTCGCGGAAGAACGTCGCCGCCTCCTGGAAGTAGCCGGCGGCCCGCTCGGGGTTCGGCAGCAGGCCGATCTGAGGGATGCCACGCAGGACGTACCCAGCCACCGCCGTCAGGGCCTTGCCGACATAGACGGCGCGGGGATCGTCGTCGACGTCGATCCGGGCGGAATGCTCGACGACGATCGAGTTGTAGAGCTCGTAGGCGCGCTCATGATTCGTGAAGGGGGCGTTCGAGTCCGCGTAGAGCCGCGCCAGGGCGTACCGGCCCAGCACATGGCCGCGCTCGGAGGCGAAGCGAAGGGCCTGCTCGGCCAGGGCAAAATTGCCACCCCGATGGGCCGACAGCCCCTGCTCAAAGGCGGCTTCGGGCGACACGAAGCGGACTTGCTCGCGGGCCGACACACCGGCAGGACCAAGCAACATCAGTGCGACGATGGTAGCCAGCACGCCGCGGGCGAGATCGCGGCCCCGCTCGGCGCACCAGACCGACAGCGCGTCGGCCCCGTGCCTCGTCGTCGGTTCATGTCCCGGGTTTTCGAAGTCCATCGTCATTCCTGAGACTGCCGTTCTAACGCTCCGGACCGGCACTGGCCCGTGCAGCAAAGGTTTCGTCCGGTCCTCGCCAATTGGCATACTCCCCGATGCTCTGCCGACACGCACCATGCGAAGCAACTGGCGGACCAATTCCGTGACATCATCTGAGATGACCTTCGTCCGGGTTTGTGGCCCAAAAGAGGCGTCCGGCGACACACACAGTGTCGTGTTGGCCACACTCACCGAGAAGCGTGAGGATCAGCTCCAGGGGATCGAGATCCAGCCGCCCGGCGTCGCCAGGGCCAGGGCGGCGCCGATCACCACCACGGCGGCGCCGAGCAGACCCAAGCGGTTGCGCACCACGCGCAAGAGTGCGGAGACCACGCCAGCGACCAGAGCCGGAAGCAGAAAGGCTGCAGCGACCACGATGGGGACCAGTGTCTGGTCGACAGGAAAGACGCCTCCGCTCCCGGCATTGGCGACCGTGGGCACGGCTGCCATGGCTGCAAAGACCGGCATGGTGGCGTCGGGCCAACGGTACGTCGATAGACCCATGAGGGACCGTCCGTTTCTCGTTTCGACCGCCAGCGCCCAGGGGCGCTCGGTCCGTCGGCGACCATGGCTAGCCCCTCAAGCTGGCGCGGCGGCGGCGCGAAAGGGGCAATCGCGTGGCAATCGAGCCGTTGCTGGATTGCAGAGGCCGCTGGTTGCCTGACGGATTGCTTCAGGGATTTGAAACGCCGGACGGGCATGGTCGGGAAACCTGCAACCGCCGAGGCTCGCGTGGCTCTGATCGACGACAGTGACAGCGCTCTCGTGGGCCGCGACCAGACCCTCGTTGCAGGCACCGGCGGTCGGCACACGGCTTCACAGCCCATCGCGGCGCTCGAGTGGGTCGAAGCGGGCCCACAAGACCCGGGTGGTCCGGACCACGGCCTTCTGCGAGACTCTCTTTTGAGCTTCGCCACGCTCGGGCTCCATCAGGCGGTGACGCGAACGCGGCTCAGGCGCTGGGTCTGGTCATCGCTTCGCATCCGGGGATCGGCCCTCGCCTATACCGGGACGGTTTCCGAGTTGCTGCGGCCCCTGATCGCCATTCTTGGCTTCATTCTGGTCGCGGGGCTGGCGCTTCTGATTGCGAAGTTGCTCGCGGTGCCGAAGCCCCGGATCACGCCGTCGCCATGGCGGCTCCTCGTAACGATCCCGCTGGTCTATCTCCTGGGCCTCACCGCATGGCGTGCGCGGGCCTGGCTCCTCGAGCGGACGGCCTTGAACGGGGCGACCGGCGCGCTTGGCGGATCGCCGCATGGCTATGCCATCCGCCACTTTCTGACCGCGCTGGCGATCGGGCCGACCCTCGGGTGGATCATCCCTTTCCGACAAGTGATGATTCACCGCCAGTTCGTCGACGGCATGCGGATCGGCACGCATGTGCTTGCCGTGCGGGGGCACGCGCGGGTTCTGCTCGGGCGGTTCCTCGTCGCCTGGCTGCTTTTCGTCGGCGTGTACCTCGGGGCGGTCCTTGCGCTCGGCGCGACGATGGGGCCGAAGATCGTGGCCGCCCGCCGAGCATGGACATGGCCGGACTTCTCGGCGCACGAGGCGCTGCTGATGGCCGGGATCGGCGTTGCGGCCGGACTCCTGATGGCCGTGATCGCGGCGTGGTACCGGGCCGGGGTCCTGCGGCGACTTGCCGGCATGACGGCACTCGACGGGACACCCTTGCGGCTCGAGATGACGACGGCCGAGTACCTGCGCCACGCGCTTGCCAATAGTGCGCTCCGGCTCGGAACGCTCTATCTGCTCGCGCCCCATGCCGACGCGCGGGAGGCGCGCTTCCTGCTGTCACGGTTGCGGGGTGGGGTCATTCCCTTCGCCGCGCACCCGGACCAAGTGTTTTTCCACAGCGACCGCCGCACCCCGGGCGGGGCCACGGCTTGACCATGGTTGCCGGCTAGACGAGCAATTCTCTGCAAGCCGGAGATTTCGCCCGCCATGATGTTCTTGCGGCGTTCCCTGATCGTCGTCGCGCTGATCTGCGCCGCAATAGCCGGTTATGGCGCGAGCGCCCTCCTGGCGGCATGGCAAGTGCGCGAGGCAATGCGAAACGGCGATATCGTGACGCTGCAGGAACGCGTCGACTGGGCCAGCGTCCGGCGTTCGCTGAAGTCTTCGATCGGCGAGACACGCGAGGTGCTCGCAGAAATCACTGAAGCGGCCGGCGCACCGAAGCCGTCACTCTGGACGCGGTTCAAGTCCGCCGCCCTGCCCTTCGTGAGCGACCCGCTGATCGACCGCTATGTCACGGCCGAAGCGGCGCCGAAGCTCTATTCCTGGCGTCAGTCGTGGCGAAACCGGGTCGGGACCAGCGTTCCGGAAACTGCGGGCGACGGGACAGGTCTCCTGGCCGGCACCGGCCTCGGCCGGGCGCTCGGCGTTGCACGGAAGGTCCAGCGGCTGGCGCTCGTGTCACCCGGGCGCATCGAGATCGTCATCGGGGATACGTTCCCCAAGCGCCGACAGTGGTTCATCGCCATGGAACTGCGCGCGACGCGTTGGACCGTGACCGAAATCCGGGCCCTTCCGGCCCCGGCGGCTCGGCAGCCCTCGGCCGTGCGTCCCGCGCTGGCGAAAGCGCTACGGACGGCCTCCGGTCATCCCGGTTTTGCATAAAGTTGTGCGGGACTTCCGGACACGTTCTTAAAAGTCCTGCGCTATTCCTGGACCATCGGGAGACCGGATCTAGGTCCGGGGATGGCGTGGAGCGTGGGTCAATGGTCGCTACTTTGAATGGAACCGCCGGAAACGACACCCTGACAGGGTCGACGGGCGACGACCAGATCAATGGCGGAGCCGGGAACGACCGGATTCTGGCAAGCACGGGCAACGACCTCGTCGACGGCGGCGACGGCAGTGACCTGATCTACGGCGAAGCCGGCAACGACACACTCCACGGCGGGGCCGGGAACGACCAGTTCTACGGCGGTGGCGGCGACGATGTCATCCTCGGCCAGGATGGCGATGACGGTCTCGTCGGCGACGGTGGCAACGACATCCTCAATGGCGGCCTCGGCAGCGACGTGCTCTGGGGCGGGTCAGGTAACGATCGCTTGATCCACGTGGTCGGCGAAGGCCAGGACCAGATGCTCGGCCATGCGGGCACGGACACGCTCGAAATCCACATGACGGCGGCCGACGTCACCGCTGCCGTGCGTGCCGACCTTGCGACCCTCAAGGCCTACATGCAGGGCCAGCTGGATGCCGCCGGCAGTCAGACCGCGCTCGCCGTCCAGTCGCAGGGCGCGGCGGTGACGCTCTCGGCGCTCGGCGTCACGATGCAGACCATCGAGGTCGTCAAGTTTTTCGTCGACGGTCAGGAAGTGGCGCTCGACAGCCTGCTCAATGCGGCACCGACGGTCGCGAGCGAGGTGACGCTCGCGGTGACCGAGGGCCAGGTGCTGACGGGGACTGTCGAGGCTAGCGACGCGGACGGCGACGCGCTCGCCTTCAGCGTCGCACAAGGGCCCGCCAACGGCACAGTCGCGATCGACGCGGCGACCGGCACCTACACGTTCACACCGGCCGCCCACTGGGCAGGCGAAGACAACTTTCGCATCTCGGTGCGGGACAGTTTCGGCAATGTCGTCCAGCAGGACGTTCGCGTCGCCGTGGATGCGCGCGCCGATGCGGCCAATCTTGCGGTGGCCGGCGCGTCGATCGCGGCCGAAGCCGGCAAGACCCTCTTCGCGCCCAAGCCCGGCGGGCACCTCGCCGGTGGCTCGGGCAGCGACGTCATCACGGGCGGGCGCGGCAACGACGTCCTGGTCGGCAACGGCGGCGGCAAGACGACCGTGGCGCTCGATATCGGAGCCAAGCTCACCGACACCGACGGCTCGGAGACCCTCTCGATCCGCATCACGGGCGTGCCGGACGACGCGGAGCTTTCGGCTGGATCGCGCAACGACGATGGCAGCTGGTCGCTCGCGCCCAGTGACCTCGCCGGCCTCAGCATGTCGGGGGTTCTCACCGACGACGTGACGCTGCGGATCGAGGCAACCACCGAGGAAGCCAACAGCTCCCGCGCCACCGTGACGGCCGATCTCGTCGTCGACGTCGATGTGCGGGGCGACACGATCAATGGTCGCGACGGAGACGACCGGATCGTGGGGTCGGCAGGCAACGACACGCTTCTCGGCGGCAAGGGCAACGACGTCATCGAGGGCGGCGCAGGCAACGACACCCTCAATGGCAACAGCGGCAACGATGTGCTCGCCGACGGGGCCGGCAACGACAAGGTCTACGGGTCCTCAGGCAACGACACCGTGCTCGCCGGCGAGGGCGACGACTACTACTCGGGCGGCTCGGGCTTCGACACGCTCGACTTCTCGGGCGCCAGCCAGGGCATGGCGATCGACGTGTCGAAGAGCACCGCCGTCGGCATGGGAACGGACACGTTCACGAGCTTCGAGAAGATCGTCGGCTCGAGCCACGACGACACGTTCAAGGGCTCGAGCCGCGCCGACAATCTCGACGGCGGGGCCGGCGACGATCTCATGCGCGGCCTCGGAGGCGCCGATGTGCTCTCCGGCGGCGAGGGCAACGATACGTTCCAGTGGTTCGCCAAGGACGTGATGAGCGGCAAGACGCATCTCGGCGTCGACACCATCACGGACTTCTCGACGGGCGACATGCTCGACCTTCGCGACATCCTGAAGAAGTTCGATGCGGACGAGCGTCACGACCATGTCCGGGTTACCGAGGGCAAGCTCGGCTCCATGGTGTCGGTCGACATGGGCGGCAAGTTCGTCGACGTGGTGATGCTGCAGGGCGTGTACGATACCAGCGCCGCGGATCTGCTGGCGTCCGGCGCGATCCTCGCCTGAGGACGGCGTCCGGGTGCGGACGCCGACGCGTGCTCGGGTTCAGCGTGCTGCCGACGGGAGACCGTCGCGCAGCGCCGCAAGGAGCGCTTCCGGACCGGCGGCTTCCGCGAGGTGCTCCGGGACGATCCACATGCGGTAGTCCGGGCCTTCGAGCGTCGTGCAGGCGAGGCCGGTGACGGTTCGCCGACAGTCGGATGCCTCGTGCAGGACTTGCGGCTCGCGGCGATCGTGGCGGACGAGACGCATATCGATTGGCTGCAGCACGGCCGGATAGGCCAGCAGATCCACGCCCCGATAGACACAACCGAGCGCGTTGCTGCAGGCGCCGGCCCGGTCGCCGAGCGTGCGCCCCGCGCCCAGCGCGCGGCGGGTCGGGAGCAGGTCGGCGTCGCTGGCGCTACCACTGCCGATGTAGCAGCCGCGCTCGCCGCAGAGCACCGGGTCTGCCGTCTTGTTGTGACGTCGGATGCCGCGGTCGCCGGGCTCCATCAGCAGCAGGACGGTCACGCGCGTGGAGGTGCGATCGCCCGTGTCGTCGATGGCGGGACGCGGGTCCGCCGCGACGACCGCCGGCTCGATCTGGCGCCGCTCGGGCGCGGTCGGCGGCGTCTCGGCCGTCGCACGGCGCGCGTCGCGGGCCGCACGCGCCTGGCGGAGAGCCTCATCGATCCGGTCCGCCTCGGCCTCGCGCTCGGCGACAAGGCGCGCTTCCTCGGCCTCCTCGGTGCGCTTCCGCTCGAGGGCTGCCGTCTCTTCGGTGCGTGCTTTCTCGCGGCGCTCGGCCTCGGCCTGCCTCGCGGCGGCAGCAGTGGCGGCGGCGCGTGCCTCTTCGAGTTCGGCTGCTCTCGCCGTCGCGTCCTTCGCGGCCTGCTCGGCGTCCGCTCTCGCCTGATGATCAGTCTCGTCTGCCGCCCGACGCTCCTCGGCCTCACGACGGCGGTCTTCCGCCTCGGCCCGGGCGCGGGTCAGCATGTCGATTTCTTCGATCACGCGGCGTTCGTCGGCGGCAGACGGCGTGGGTGCTGGCACCACAGCGCGATTGCCGGAGGGCGTCGCTCCCTGTGCGGCCGTTGCCGCGAAACGCTCGGCGATCGCACGAGCGTCGGCTTCTCCGCCGTCCGCGGTTGCACTCGAGACAGACAGTGTAATCGTCAGTATCGCAGCCGAAACTACAAGGCCGCAGCGCCGTGCCAGCGTGCGCATGAGCCTGCCTCCCATCCCTCACAGCGCCGACCGAGCTACGTCAAGGCGCCGACCATTGGCGAAAATAGCGCCGAACTTTGACGGCAAAGCGGTGAGCCGGTGAACGCTGTGTGAATTTGTGGCCGCACGCCGGGACGGACCTGCGGCTAGCGGTCTTCACTCGCGATGGCGTGCAGACCTTCGCGATAGGTCGGATAGGTGAGGCTGGTGATCAACTCGGCCTTCATCAGCCGATTGGAGACGCGCTTCGTCTCGGCGTAGAAGCCCGCGGCCATCGGGGACAGCGTGGCGGTGGCGAAGTCGATGGCGGGGGGCGGCGTCATGCCGAGGAGTTCGGCCGCGTAAGCCACGACTTCGTCGGCGGGGGCGGGCTCGTCGTCGGCGAGGTTGTAGATGGGGCTCGCGGTCGAACTGACGATGGCGGCTTCGAGCGCGCGCGCGATATCGTCGACGTGGATGCGATTGAAGACCTGCCCGGGCTTCACGATGCGGCGCGCGGTTCCGGCACGCATCTGATCGATGGCCGAGCGTCCTGGGCCATATATCCCCGGCAGACGAAAGATCTGCGCCCGGCAGCCAAGTTTCTGCCCCAGCTCGAGCCATTGGGTCTCGGCCTCGGCGCGGCGGCGGCTGCGGACACCGGCGGGCGCGATGGGCGTCGTTTCGTCGACCCAGCCACCGGCACGGTCGCCATAGACGCCGACAGTCGAGAGGTAGCCGATCCACGCGAGGTTCCGCGATCGGCCGAGGATGTCGGCGACGTGCGGGAGGACAGGGTCGCCGGCCTCGTCCGGGGCGGCGGAGAGCAGGAGGTGCGTCGCTTCACCGAGAGCGGTCCCCATTTCGACGGTGGGTGACCCGCCCGTCCAAACGAGACCCTGCCAGCCCTGCCGCTCGATCGCTTCGCGGCCAGATCCGGAACGGGTCGTGCCGGAGATGGAAAAGCCGCGCGGCGCCAGCCGCTTCGACAGCGCCGTCGCGCAATAGCCGAGACCGATGGACAGGAGATGTCCCGCCGAAGGTGAGGCGGACGATGTCGGGTCGGTCATGGGTGCAACTCGGTTTGCCATTCGTCGAGAACGTCGGGATCGGTTTCGCCGGCGCGGGCGGCCGAGGCAAGTTGGGCGATCCGCGCCGGACCGGCAAGCCGGGCGACGGCCCACACGGCGGCTCCGCGCACGACCGGTGCCGGGTCGGCCAGCAGCGCCTCGACGGCCGGCAGCAGGTTGGGATTTCCAGAATTTCCGGCGGCAATGAGCACATTGCGAACGAACCGATCGCGCCCTGTGCGCTTCACGGGAGAGCCCGCGAAGCGTCGGCGGAAGGCCGGGTCGTCGAGCACGAGGAGTTCCCCGAGTGGCGGGGCGCGGACGGCATCACCGGCGGTCAACCGGGCTTCGGCGGCTGCCTCGGCGAACTTGTTCCACGGGCAGACCGCGAGGCAGTCGTCGCAGCCGTAGATGCGATTACCGATGGCAGGCCGCAACGCGCGGTCGATAGGGCCCGCATGCTCGATCGTGAGGTAGGAGATGCAGCGACGGGCGTCGAGGCGGTAGGGGGCCGGAAAGGCGTCGGTCGGGCAGATGTCGAGGCAGCGCCGGCAACTGCCGCATCGATCCTCGGAGGGGGGATCGGGTCGCAACTCGGCCGCGGTCAGGATGACGCCGAGAAACAACCACGACCCGAGATCGCGAGAGACCAGATTGGTGTGGCGTCCCTGCCAGCCGATGCCGGCCAGCGCCGCGAGGGGCTTTTCCATCAGGGGCGCGGTGTCGACGAAGACCTTCAGTTCAGCCTTCCCGGTCAGGACTGCCACCTTGCTGGCGGCCTGCTTCAGTATGCCCTTCAGGACGTCATGGTAATCCCGCGCCCGGGCATAGACCGAGATTGCGCCGCGGTCCGGTTGCCCGAGCACAGCTAGCGGATCGAAGTCCGGGCCGTAGTTCAGCCCGACGACGATCGCCGAGCACGCGTCGGGCCACAAGGCGCGCGGATGGCTGCGGCGCGCCGCGTCACGGGCCAGCCAGTGCATGGTGGCGTGGTGTCCCGCATCCAGGAATTCGGCCAGGCGGCCTGCGTGGACGGGGCCGAAATCATCGACCCGGGCGAACCCGACGGCGTCGAAGCCCGCCTCTTGGAGCACCGCCCTGATCCGATCCTCCCGGCTCGGTACGCCTTCTCTCACGTCCAGCTCCTTCGGGGGGTGCCGGATCTCAGAAATCGAGATCGCCATAGTGCGCCGGCGGCACGATGCCCGGCAGCCGGTCCGCGAGCAGCGGCCGGAACGCGGGGCGGGACTTGATGCGCGCGTACCAGTCGCGCGTCGGGGGGTAGCTGTCCCACGGGACCTCGTCGATGTAGTCGAGGCAAGACAACTGCCCGGCTGCCGCCAGATCGGCAAAGCTCAGTTCGTCGCCGGCGAGCCATCGGCGCTGCCCGGCCAGATAGCTCAGATAGCTCATGTGATAGCGCAGGTTGGTGCGCAGCGCGCGCAGCAGATCGCTGTCCGGTTGCTTGCGTGCGAGTTCAGGCCGGAGCCGCGCTTCGATCTTTTCGCGCAGGAACTCGCGGGTCACCTCGCCATGGAGTTTCCGGTGCGACCAGTCCACGAGGCGGCGGACCTCGGCGCGATCCTCGTCACTGCCGGGAAACGGATCGCGACGGCGTTCGTCCGGCTCACCCCGCCGGAGCATCTCACCGAGATACTCCGAGATGGCGTAGCAGCCACTGATGACGAGGCCGCCTTCGAACTCCAGGACGGGCAGATCCCCCGCGGGATTGAGCGCGAGGAAGGCGGGGCGCCAATCCCACGGCATCTCGTCCACCAAAGTTGCATCGACTTCGATCTCGCCCAGCAGCAGCCGGATCGAGCGGGACATCGGGCAGAGCTTGAAGTGGGTGAGGCGGGCCATGATGGAGACGATCGGCACTCGTTCGAGGATCAGACACAATCGCACATCCAGCCTCTCATGGCGGCCATTTCGTGGCCGCTGGTCGAGACGTGAGGACAATCGGCCACTCCGACCCTGCTGCCGGCTCTGCTACAGGTGTGGCGACGCGCCCGGGGGGCCGTCCGCGAGACGAGAGGGCGATACCGCATGACGACGCTGCAGGCCATCCTGCTCGGGATCATCGAGGGACTGACGGAGTTCATTCCGGTATCCTCGACCGGGCATCTGCTGCTGACACAGCATTTCCTCGGCATTCCATCGCCGGAGCGGACATTCGAGGTGCTGATCCAGCTCGGCGCGGTGCTGGCGTTGCTGACCGTCTATTTCGGCAAGCTCTGGTCGATGCTGATCGACCTGCCGCGCGATCCCGCGACGCGGCGATTCGTGGCTGCAATCCTCCTCGCCTTCCTGCCGGCGGCGCTCGTCGGCGTGCTTCTCCACAAGTTCATCAAGCAGGTGCTGTTCGAGACGCCGATGCTGATCTGCGTCACGCTCATCGTCGGCGGGATCGTGCTCCTGATCGTCGACCGGATGAAGCTCTCACCCTCCGTGCACACCGTCGAAGAGGTGACCCCGCTGACGGCCGTCAAGATCGGCCTTTGCCAATGTCTCGCGATGGTACCGGGTGTCTCCCGTTCCGGCGCGACGATCGTCGGGGGCATGCTGCTCGGCCTCAGCAAGCGAACCGCGGCGGAGTTCTCGTTCTTCCTCGCCATGCCGACCATGGCCGGCGCATTCGCCTATGATCTCTACAAGAGCTACCATCTCCTCGACCCGGCCGCCGTCCAGTCGATCGCGATCGGGTTCGTGGTCGCGTTCATCTCAGGCGTGATCGTGGTCAGGTATCTCCTCGAGTTCGTTTCCCGCTACGGGTTCGCGCCGTTCGCGTGGTGGCGGATCGCGGTCGGTGGCCTCGGACTCGGAGCTTTGCTGGTCCTGCAGTAAAACTGATGTGCGTCAGCGACGGCTTGTCGCGGCGGGGTTGCAGAGGTGTAGCTGCGGACATCGGCGGGAGACTCGCCGATTTCAATTCCGGATCAAGGAACTGCCATGACATCCCGATCTCTCGTCGCCGAGTTCCTCGGAACGTTCTCCCTGGTGCTCTCCATCGTGGGCGCCGCTCTCTTCGCCGCGCCGTCGGCGGGCCTCATGTCGGTCGCGTTCGCGGCCGGCATCTCCATCATCGCGACGGCCTACGCGTTCGGCCATGTCTCCGGCGGCCATTTCAATCCGGCGGTGACCATCGGGCTCATCGCGGCCGGCCGGTTCGATTCGGCGAAGGCTCCCGGCTACATCATCGCGCAGGTACTCGGCGGCGCGGCCGCGGCCCTCATCCTCTCGCTGGTGCTCGCGAGCGGGATCGGCGCCAAGGTCAACACGTTCGCCGGCGCGTCGAACCACTTCGGCGGCAGCGGTCAGTTCGGGCTCGTCGGCTCGTTCCTGTTCGAGGTCGTCATCACCGCGATGTTCCTCGTCGTCATCGTCGGAGTCACGAGCCGCCGCGCGCCGGCCGGCTTCGCCCCGCTGGCCATCGGCCTTGCCCTGACGCTCTTCCACATCATCGCCATTCCGGTGACGAACGCCTCGCTCAACCCGGCCCGCAGCACGGCCGCCGCGATCTTCGGCGGTACGACGGCGCTGTCGCAGCTCTGGCTGTTCTGGGTGGCGCCGATCATCGGTGGCGTCATCGGCGGCCTCATCGGCCGCTACATGCAGGAAGAATGACGTGCAGGCCGGGGGCGGGGTGGATCCTGCTCCCGGCTTTGCCTTCTTTCAGTCCGCGTCCTCAGCCGTGGCGCACGTAGAACGGCGTCTTTCCCATCGCCATCAGCGCATGGTCGGCCGAGAACATATCGGCGTGATGGAGCACGTAGGCCGCCGCATTGCGCCCGCGATAGGGCATCTTCGGCGAGTGCGTGGTCACCGTCGCCACGACCTGGTGAGAGAAACCCAACTCCTTCAGCAGCATGCCGCCGACCACGCCGTGCGGGATCTCGTCGGCCAGTTGCGAACGAACGACAGCGCCGCCGACGCGGGCATACATCAGCGGCTTGTCGACGTCGTGCAGGATCAGGATCGGGACCAGCACGTCGTGGGGAACCTCCAGCGACCACTCGGATGTCGCGCGCTTCGCCAGTTCGACCCCTGTCCGCGTGACCTCGTTCACGTGCGCCAGAAGCGGGTAATCGACGCCCTCGGTCCACGGCATGTCCTCGAGCCGCTCGTAGGGGCTCGCCGACCACGTCGTCACCCAGGCCGTGACGATGTCGTCGCGGAGGCGGGGCGAAACGAGGTCGAGGCCCCAGATCTTCTCCTCGACGGCGGTGCGGCGCGCATTCGACGTGCGATCGATGACGTAGGGATGGCTCATGCGGTGGCCTTTCAAAAGAGTGCCCGCCGGAGGGATCCAGCGGGCCTGCACTGGCTGTCGGCGGGGGTTTACTGATCCAGCCAGACGTTGACCAGATCATTGCCCTGGAAGTGGCTCGATGAGAAGTTCCAGCCCTTCACCTTCTTGTTCAGCACGATGATGCGCTGCCACCAGTTGACAGACAGGGAATAGCCTTGGGTCAACAGGTGCTTCTCGAAGTCCTGGATCAAGGTCTTGCGCTTTGCCGGATCGAGTTCGCGCAACTGACGGTCCCAGAGCTCATCCAGCTTCTTGTCGTTGTGGCGGGAGTAGCTGATCGGCGACTTCTCGTTCGTCAGATGCGACTGGTGCTTCTCGGTGGCATTGTCGGCGGCCACCGTGACCGGATAGAGCGCCACGTCGAAGTCGCCCGAGACGAGATTGCCGAAATAGGCCTTGGTCTCGATCTGGGTGTGCTCGACGTTGACGCCGATGCGGCGCCACTGGTCGATCAGAAACACACCCGTCGGCGTGTAGGGCTGATCGAGCGTGCGGTTGTGGAGCCGGACCTTGAGGCCCTCGGCGCCCGCCTCCTTCAGGAGTTGCCGGGCTTCTGCCCGCGACTTCTCGATGTCGCGGGCATAGCCGGGGATCTTCTCGAGTTCGGCGTCACTCAGCGCCATGTCGTAGCCCGGACGCAGCATGCCGCCCGTCGCCTTGACGAAGGTGACGCGGGACAATTGTTCATTGCCGCCCCAGCGATCGATGGCGAGCGACAGGGCGCGGCGCACGCGGACGTCGTCGAAGGGCTTCTTGCGGGTGTTGAAAATGACGATATTGACCGTGCCCCACGGACCTTCATGCACGGTCCAGCGGTTCGGATCGGCTCTCAGAAGCTGGTCACGCTCGGCAGGGGTGCGCCCCCGGAAGGCGGCGTCGAACTGGCCGCCGATCAAGCCCGGGACAACGGCACCCGACTTGACGAAGTAGGCCTTGTAGCCGTCGAGGTAAGGCCGTCCTTTCAGGAAATAGTCGTCGAACCGCTTCGCGACGACATGCGAGCCGCGCACGTGCTCGACGAACTGGAAGGCGCCTGAGCCAACGATATTGGCTGCCGGAAAGCGCGGCTCCTTCTCCACCTTCGCCTTGCTGAAGATGCAATTGAAGGGGTTCGCGAAGTTGTCCATCATCGTCGCGTTCGGCAGCGACAGCTTGAACACGACCGTCGTCGCGTCGGGCGTCTCGATGGACTTCACGTCGGAGAACAGCGATTTGCGGAGCGAAACAACCCCTTCGGGCGGCAACTGGATACGCTCGAAGGAAAACTTCACATCCGCCGAAGTGAGCGGTGAGCCGTCGTGGAACTTCACCCCGTCATGGATCTTGAACGTGTAGGTCAGCCCGTCGGGCGTCACGGTCCAGCTTTTCGCCAGATCCCCGGTGATCGCACCGCCCTTCGAGGCGTCGTAGCGAACGAGGAACGAGTAAAACGGGCTGATCGGGTGCAGGAGCGCGAACGTCTGCGAGGCGTGGCAATCGTAATCTGCCGGCTCGGCCGTGACTGCGAATTGCAGGGTGCCGCCTCGTTTTCCTTCCTGCGCGATCGACGGAACGATTGCTATTCCAAAAAGCGATAATCCGGCCACAACGGCAGTGGCCGCCGGTTTCATCGACATGACTTCCTCCCAGTTTGTTCCGGTCGTTGATGCTGCCGAGGTCGTCGGCAGTGCCGGTGCAGGGAGTTTCGCCCCTTTTTGCGAGACGGGGCAATGGGGATCGCGCCATCGCCAGCGGCGCGGTCAGCCGGTGATCCCGCGCCAGACGAGCATCAGGCCACCCAGCACGACCGTCGCTTCGATCATCGTGTCATGGAGGCGGGCCGAGAACCGGCTGGTCATCCAGCGCGCCAGAAGCGTGCCGGGCGTCGCCATCACGCCGATCAGGATCGCGACCAGCCAGAGTTTTGCCGGCAAGGCGCCGGCGGCGACGAACACCCCGGTCTTGGCGAGCCCGACCAGCGTGCTTGCCAGCGCGTCCGTCGCGATGACCGCCTTTCCCGTCAGCCCCATGGCCATGAGCATGGAAATAAGGAGCACGCCGACCCCGCTCATGCCGCCCGACAGAAAACCATACACGGCGCCGGCAACGGGTACGCCTGAGCCAGAGAGGCGAAACTGCCGGTTGGCGAGGTAGCGTCGGAGCGGCACCATCGCGAGCAGCGACAGGCCGATGACGAGGGCCGCCTCACGGCCCGATAGCGACGTGTAAAGCCACGCGCCCAGCATCGTCGTCGGGATGGCGAAGGCCGCGATCAGAACCGCCCGCCGGATATCCAGATGTTCGCGAAAGACGAGGATGCGGGTGGGATTTGTGATCAGGGCCGACAGGCTGATGACGGGCACGATCGCCTCCGCGCCGATGATGGGGACGAGCACCATCGGCATCAGGAGGCCGGTGCCGTAGCCGGCGATGCCGCCGATCACCTGAGCGGCGAGCGCGGTCACCGCGATCAACCCGAGTTGCCACACGTCCAACCCGAGCACGTCCATACGGCTTCATTCCTTCCGCGCCACCTCAGTCGAAGTGAACGACCATTCCGTCGTAGGCGGGCTCGACGTGGGGCGGCAGCTCGCGCTTCAGGCTCGCGTAGTCGAGATCGATGTGGAGGTGGGTGAGGATGGCGCGGCGCGGTTTCAGGCGCTCGATCCATTCGAGGGCTTCCGCGACCGAGAAATGGCTCGGGTGCGGGAGATAGCGGAGGGCGTCGACCACCCAGAGATCGAGACCGGACAGCAGTTTTTCGGAGGCCGCATCGAGTCCGCTGATGTCCGGCGAGTAGGCGACGTCGCCGATCCGGAAGCCGAGGGACATCTGATCGCCATGCGCCTGATTGACGGGTGTCGCGACGATCGGGCCGGCCGCGCCGTGAATGGTGATCGGCTCCGGCGGCACGATGTCGTGGGCGGTCAGGATCGGCGGATAACTCGAACCGGGCGGCGACTCGAAGCAATAGCCGAAACGCGTCTTCAGCGAGGCTCCCGTCGCGGCGTCGAAATGCACATCGACGCGCTTTTTCATGTTGAAGGCCAGGATACGCAGATCGTCGATGCCGTGGGTGTGGTCGGCGTGATCGTGGGTGAACGCGACGCCGTCGATGGCGCCGACCCTGGCGTCGAGGAGTTGCTCACGCAGATCCGGCGGAGTGTCGATCAGGAACGATGTCCGGCCACGACCCGCGATGCGATCGACGAGCGCGGCGCAGCGCCGGCGGCGGTTGCGGGGATTGGTCGGGTCGCAGGCGCCCCAGTTGTTGCCGAGGCGCGGCACGCCGCCGGACGACCCCGATCCAAGGAGCGTCAGCCGGTAGCTCATGCGGTCGCCCCGCCAGACGCCGGCGATGCCTTGCGGAAGATGCGATGGAAGTTCGCCGTCGTGGCTGCCGCGAGCTCATCCGGCGTCACGCCGTGGACCCTTGCCAACGCCGTTGCCGTGTGGGCGACGAAGGCCGGCTCGTTGCGCTTGCCGCGATAGGGCTCGGGGGCGAGGAAGGGCGCGTCGGTTTCGACGAGAAGCCGATCGAGCGGCACCTCGGCGGCAACCGCACGCAGCGCGTCCGACTTCTTGAAGGTCACGACACCGGAGAACGACACGTAGTGGCCAAGGGCCACCGCGCGACGGGCCAGTTCGGCACCGCCCGTGTAGCAATGGAGAATGGCGGTGAACGGCCCCTTGGCCATCTCCTCCTCGAGGATGCGGCCCGTGTCGTCGTCGGCGTCGCGGGTGTGGATCTCGAGTGGGAGGCCCGTGATTCGGGCTGCCTCGATGTGACGGCGAAAGCCCTCGGCCTGGGCCTCGGGGGGCGATTTCTTGTAGAAATAATCGAGCCCCGCCTCGCCGATGCCGACGCACTTCGGATGCGCCGAGAGGCGGACAATCTCTTCGACGGGAATATCCAGTTCCTCGTGGGCGCCGTGCGGATGGGTGCCGACCGTGAAGTAAACGTCGTCATGGTCTTCCGCGATGGCGCGGTAGGTGTCGTAGTTCCGGATGCGCGTCGAGATGGTGACGAGAACGCCGACGCCGGCCGCGCGCGCCCGCTCGACGACGGCTGAGCGGTTCTCCGCGAAGTCCGGGAAATCGAGGTGGCAGTGGTGATCGACGAGGTTCACTCCACCGCCCCCTTGTCCTTCGATTTGGGCTTCTTCTGGGGCTTGGGTGGCGGCGCATCGGCGGTCTCGTCGACGGGCCGCACGTAGCGCGGGAAGACGCCGACGGGAGGCGGCAGCTCCGTCCCCGGCGCGAGCCGACCCGCGGCACCGCACGCAGCAAAGGTGCGGGCCTCGGGCGGCTGGGCCAAGAGGTCGAGCAGCTTCGATGCAGAACGCGGCATGGCGGGCTGGACGAGTAGAGCCAGCTGCCGCACGACCTCGGCCGTGACGTAGAGGATCGTCCCCTTCCGCTCCACCGAGAGCGTCTTGTCGAACGGCTTCTCGCTCGCGAAGTAGCGGTCGGCGTCGGAGATCACGGCCCAGACCGTATCGAGCCACGCCTTGATGGCCTGGCGGTCCATGGCGGCGGAAGCGGCCGGATACATGGCGTCTGCGGCCTGCAGGATCGCCTCGTCGGCGGGCGTCATGGGCCCGGGCGCCGGGACGCGGCCCTCGAAGCCCTTGGCGATCATCGACAGGGAACGCTGCGCGAGGTTGCCAAGCCCGTTGGCGAGATCGGCATTGATGCGGGTCTCGATCGCCTCCGGGCTGTAGCTGCCGTCCTGGCCGAACGCGGTCTCGCGGAGAAAGAAGTAGCGGACCTGATCGACGCCATAGGCTTCGACGAGGTCGAACGGGTCGACGACATTGCCCACGGATTTCGACATCTTCTCGCCGCGGCTCAGCATGAAGCCGTGGGCGAAGACGCGGCGCGGCAGCTCGATCCCGGCCGACATGAGGAACGCGGGCCAGTAAACGGCGTGGAAGCGGACGATGTCCTTGCCGATGACGTGGACGTCGCAGGGCCAGAAGCGGCGGGCCGGATTGTCGCCCGGGTTCAGGATGCCGGTGGCGGTGACGTAGTTGTTCAGTGCGTCGACCCAGACGTACATGACGTGGCGCGGATTGCCGGGAACGGGGATGCCCCAATCCAGCGACGCGCGCGAGATGGAGAGATCCTGCAGACCGCCCTCGACGAAGGAACGCACTTCGTTGCGGCGCTCCGGCGGCAGGATGAAATCGGGATTGGCGTCGTAGTGCGCGAGGAGCCGGTCCTGGAACGCGGAGAGGCGGAAGAAGTAGGTTTCCTCCTCCGTCCACTCAACCGGCGAGCCGAGCGGCTCGCGGCGCACGCCGTCGGCTCCGAGTTCGGTCTCCTTCTCGTCGAAGTAGGCCTCCTGGCGCACCGAGTACCAGCCGGCGTACTTCGACATGTAGATGTCGCCCGACGCCTCCATGCGCCGCCACAGCTCGGTGCAGGCCTCGTAGTGGCGGGCCTCGGTGGTGCGGATGTAGTCGTCATAGGAGCAGTCGAGCGTGTCCTCCATGCGCCGGAACACGGCGGAGTTGCGGTCGGCCAGTTCCTTCGGCGTCAGGCCCTCGCGGACGGCGGTCTGCTTCATCTTGAGGCCGTGCTCGTCCGTCCCGGTCAGGAAATGGACGTCGCGCCCCTCGAGGCGAGCGAAGCGTGCGATGGCGTCGGTGGTCAGCGCCGTATAGGCGTGGCCGATGTGGGGAACGCCGTTCGGATAGAAGATCGGCGTCGTGACGTAGAACGTGCGGGCGCTCATGGGCGACGGCTTTCTCGGGTGTCGTGGCACGTCGCGCCGCCGTCCGGGTCAGGCGCGGGCCACAATCGAAATGCGGTTGAACGTTTGCAGGATCAATGATTTGCGGTCCAGATTGAGCGCCTGCGCCTCGCCCTTTTCGCGCGCGATTGTTTCCCACAGCTCAGCCCAGGAGGCAAGCCTCGGCTCCGGCACCAGGCGACGTGCAAGGCCCGTCTCGGCATCGGAGACCGGCAGGCCGGCGCCTCCCCGGACAAGCCGCGCCAGCGCCTTCAGGAGGAGATCGTAGAAGAGTTCGAACTTCTCGGCCGCCGCGGTCGAGGCCAGTTCATCGGCCAACGTGTGGACCGCCTGCCAATCCAGCCGCGGCAGCGCCGCGAGCAGCTGCATCAGTCGGGCATCGATCTTCAGGCCGTCGCCCAGCCACAAGGTGAGGGCGCGCCGAACGCTTCCCTCGGATAGCGCGACGAGCCGCGTCCAGTCGCCGGCACCGGGGGGCTCACGCTGCTCCAGATCAAGAGCCTGGAGGACGGCGCGCCGGAGATCGGTTTCACCGAGGGGATGGAGATCCAGCACCCGGCACCGGGAGCGGATGGTCGGCAGCAGGCGCCCGGGGGCCGCCGTCAGCAACAGGAAATAGGTGTTCGGCGGAGGCTCTTCGAGCGACTTCAGCAGGGCGTTGGCGGCCGCGATGTTGAGCAGGTCGGCCGTGTCGACGATGACGACGCGGCGATCTCCCCGCTCGACGGTGTGCGTGAGAAAATTGCGGAGACGGCGAACCTCTTCGACCGACACGACGGTCATGAAGCGCTTGGTCTGCTGGTTCCAGGGTCGCCGGAGCACCAGGAGGCCGGGATGGGACAAGGCCAGCACCTGGCGCGCCGCGATCGTTTCGCGGGGTATATCGAGTGTGCCCAGCGCCGGGTCCCGTTCGGCCGGCGCTGCAAGGATATACCGCGCCAGACGATAGGCGAGCGTCGCCTTTCCGATCCCCTCGTCGCCCGCGATCAGCCAGCCGTGGTGCATCCGCCCCGACGCGAACGCGGCGGCGAGTTCGGCCTCGGCCCGTTCGTGGCCAAAGAGTTTAGCTGTCGCGCGTGGATGCGGGACGCCTTCCAGCCGATCCGGTTCGGGAAGGATTTCCGGTTCCTCGGCGGTGGGCCGGCGCGCCATCAGGCCGGCCCGAAGCGGGTCGCAACAAGGCTGCGGATGCCGTCGGCGATCAGATCGATCGGACGCGCTGCGTCGATGACTGCAATCCGGCTCGGCTCGGCGGTGGCACGGGCGAGGAAGGCCTTTCGCAGAAGGTCGTGATAGGCGAGCCCGCGCGCCTCGTACCCGTCAGGCGGCGCGCCCCCTGCCCGCTCGCGCGCCCGGGCGAGGCCCGTTGCCGCGTCGAGGTCCATGAGCACCGTGAGGTCCGGGCGGGTGTCGCCGACAACGAGGCTCTCGAGGGTCGCGAGCGCGGCGTCAGCGAGGCCGCCGGCAGCCCCCTGATAGACGCGGGTCGAATCGGTGAAGCGGTCGCAGATGACCCAATCGCTCCGCGCCAGTGCCGGCCGGATGGTGGCGTCCAGGTGATCGGCCCGGGCGGCGGTGAAGAGCAGCGCCTCGGACAATGGCGCGTGCGGCGGCGTGGCGGGGTCGAGGATGAAGTTTCGCAGGGCTTCCGCGAAGGGTGAGCCGCCCGGCTCGCGGGTCTCGACGACCGCAATGCCCCGAGACCGGAGATACGTCGCAAGAAGCCGGGCCTGGGTCGACTTGCCCGAGCCTTCGCCGCCCTCGAACGTGATGAACCTGCCCGTCATGAAGCAGTGGTAGGCGGACACCCCGGGCCTGTCAAACCGCGCTACCGGTGGCGAATCGTGCGAGCCAGACCGTATGGCCGCCGCAGTCGGCGTCCTCGATCGTATGCGCCACGACCTCGAAACCGTGACGAGCCATAACCTCGCGGTATGCGGCCGGTGAGAGGCTTGCATGAAACAAGGGCTCCCCCTCGAAGCTCCCCATCGCCTCGCCCTCGTCCGGTCCGCTAGTGAACATCAGCATCGCGCCCGGGGCCGAGTGGGCGGCGAAGACCCTGAACATGCACCGCTGTTCGGTCCGCGGGAGATGAAAGAAGCTGTCCCACGCCAGGATACCGTCGAAGCTCTCGGCCAACGCCAGTGACCGCATATCGGCGACGACCCAGTGGTGTCCCGGCAGGCGATGCTGGCACAGCGCGATCATAGCCGGCGAGCTGTCCACGCCGGTTACGCGGAAGCCGCGCTCGGAAAGATGGCGGGCGATGGGCTCACCGGAGCCGCAGCCGAGATCGAGAATGCGGGCACCGACCGGTAACGCTGCGCAAAAGCGATCGAGCCAGGCGCGTTCAGCGAGGTGCTTGCCGCGCAGGCGATCCCAGGCCATGGCATGGCGGTCGTAGAGCGGAATGATCCTCGATGCGATCCCGGACAGGTCATCCTCCCTCAAGCCGAACCACTCCGGATGTCACGTCGCGCAGGCGGCGGGCACCGCTCACAACAGCCAGCCCAATGTCATATGCACGAGGGTATCGATGCCGCGACGCACGATGCCGCCGGGCTTCACCTCCTCGGACGCATAGAGCGGTATCTCGCTCATCGCCTTGGTCGACGACGTCACCCGCAGCGTGGCGACGCGATCGCCGCGGGCAATGGGCGTCTTGAGGGGACGCTTGTAGACGATCTCGGCCTTCAGCTTCTGATTGGCGGGGAACTTGGGCAGCACGATGCTGATGGGGCCCTTGCCCTTGAGCGGCACCCACATGCGATCACCGCCCCAGACCCTGGCCTCGCCGACGACCTCGTCGGCATCGAACAGGCGAGCGTCGGCGATGTTGGCAAAGCCCCACTCGAACAGCCGCTGCCCCTCGGTCCGGATATCCTCGCGCTTCTCGAGGCCGCTCAGCACGAGGATGAGGCGACGACCGTCCTGGTTCGCCGAAGCCACGACACCGAAGCCGGCGGCCTTGATGTGGCCCGTCTTCAACCCGTCCACGCCGGCGACGCCGACCAGAGGATTGCGGTTGAGGAAACGATGCTTGCGATACTGCAGTTCGCGCTGGCTGAAGCGGGAATAGTGCTCCGGGTACTCCCGCATCAGGAAGCGGGCAAGTTCGGCCAGTTCGCGCACGGTCATGAGCTGGTCGTCGTGCGGGAGGCCCGTTGCGTTGCCGAAGGTCGCCTTGGTCAGCCCGATGCGGCGGGCCTCGTCCCGCATCAGGCGGGCGAAGTTCTCCTCCGATCCCGCCAGCGCCTCGGCGACGGCGATGGACGCGTCGTTGCCAGACTGGACGATGATGCCCTGGAGCAGAAGGTCGAGCTTCTCCTTCGTGTTCACCGGAATGAGCATCGCCGACGTACCGGACGGCCCGCCGCCGCGCCGCCACGCATTCACCGAGATCAGGATGTCGTCGTCGAGCTTGATCTCGCCCGCCTTGATGGCCCGGAAGACGACGGCGAGGGTCATCAGCTTGCTCATGCTGGCCGGCGGCGCCAGTTCGTCGGCGTTGTGCTGGAAGACGATGGCGCCCGATTCGGCGTCCATGAGCACCGCCCGCTCGGCGCGGGTCGTCGGGATACCGCCCTGGCGTGCGATCTGGGCCGCGTTGCGGGCCGAGACGTCCGGGGTGGTCCATAGCGCGACAGCCACGAGGACCGGGATCAGCGCCACGAATACAGCGCCGACCAAAAGACGCCGACCAAAAGGCGCACGTGCCAACGTCATGGCTCTCCCACCGTCGTTAACCGTGTCGAGGTGCCCATAAGGCTGATCGAGGGATGCCGAGTCAACCCGGGGTGCCGGGTCACGCACATAATCGGCCGCCGCGCGGCGCTGGATCGCGCTTGCCTGGTGCTTTCGGGACGGATGAACCCTGCTAAGGTTCGGAGCGCTGGCGGAGCGCGGACGATCCGCCGGTCACCCGATGTCACTCTCCTTCCGGAGGCGCGCTTGCAGGACCAGCCGACAACTCCCCCCTCGCCAAGCCGCCAGGACGCGTCGCAGAGCGTCGACCCGATCACGGTCGCCGTCGTCCAGCATCGCCTGCATGCGATCGTGGAAGAAATGGGCGAGGCGATGCTGCGCACCGCCTATTCGCAGATCCTCAACTCGAGCCGGGATTTCTCCACGGGCATCTGTGACGGTGGCGGCCGCCTCATCGCGCAGGCCGAGCATGTGCCGGTGCACGTCGGCGCGTTGCCCTACGCCGCCCGCTCGATCGCCGAGGCGTTCGCCGGCGACATCCATCCGGGCGACGTGTTCCTGCTGAACGATCCCTATTTCGGCGGCAATCATCTCCCCGACGTCACGGTGTTCGTGCCGGTGTTCGCGGACGGGACACTGGCCTTCTGGTCGATCAACCGGGCGCACATGAGCGACATCGGGGGCTCGACACACGGCGCCTACAATCCCGCGGCGACCGAGATCTATCAGGAAGGGTTGCGCATCCCGCCGCTGCGCATCACGGATCGTGGCGCCCCGCGCGAAGACCTGATCCGCATGATCGCGACCAACGTGCGCCACAGCCGCGATTTCCGGGGCGATCTCGCGGCGATGATCGGTTCGGCAAAACTCTGCGAGAAGCGGCTTCTTGCGCTCATCGACGAACTCGGCACAGCGCGGCTCGGCCCTGCCATCGAAGCCATGCTCAACGGCGCCGAGCGCCGCGCGAGGGCGATCGTCGAGGCGTGGCCGGACGGGACGTACTTCGGGGAAGCCTGGCTCGACGACGACGGCCGGGGGCGGAACGACGTCGCGATCCGGGCCAAGGTGACGGTTTCGGGCAGTGACCTCGAGATCGACCTCACCCAGTCGGATGCCGAGGCGAAGAGCTTCGTCAATTCCTCGCACGCCAACATGCAGTCGGCGTGCGCCATGGCCTTCGCGTACCTGATCGATCATGACATCCCGAAGAACGATGGCTCGTTTCGGCCGTTGAAGGTCAAGGCACGGCCGGGCACGATCGTGTGGGCGAACGACGGCTTGCCGGTCACGATGTGCACGAGCCACTGCTCGAACGAGATCGTCGAGGCGATCGTCGTCGCGCTTTCGGCGGCGTGCCCCGACCGCGCCATGGGAGGTTGGGGGCGGCGCTTCCGCATCGCCATCAAGGGCGAGGACCCGCGCACGCAGCGGCCGTTCATCTGGCATCTCTTCCAGGCGCGGCCCGGCGGCGGGGGATCATCGGCGGGTGACGGTTACAATTCGGTCGGCGAATGGCACTCGGCCGGCGGCATCAAGTTCGGCTCGATCGAGGTGGCAGAGGCGCGCTTCCCGTTCCTGTTCCTGCATCACGAGTTCCGCCCCGATTCGGCGGGTGACGGCATGTTCCGTGGCGGCACGGGCGGCGAACTCGAGATGGTCGTCGAAACCGCCGTCCCGGCGCTCGGCAATACGGCCGGCGACGGTATCCGGCACGGCGCACGCGGCATGCTCGGAGGTGGCGACGGGAAGCCGCATCACTACATCCTCCGGCGGGCTGCGACCGGCGAGGAGATCGTGCTCGGGACAAAGATGGTGGGCGTTGCCATCGAGCCGGGCGATCGGCTGCTCATTCATTCGGGCGGTGGTGGCGGCTGGGGCGATCCGGCCCAGCGGACGGCCGAGGCGCGGCAGCGAGATGTCGACAACGGTCTCGTCGGGCCGACGCCCGCGCCATCTCCGAAGATCTGAGGGCTCTCATGTTTCGCATCGGAATTGACGTCGGCGGCACGTTCACCGACCTCGTGGCCGTCGACGAGACCGGCCAATCGACCCTCGCCAAGAGCCCGTCGACACCGGCCGATCCATCGATCGGGGTCCTCGAAGGGCTCGCCGTGCTGGCGCGCGCGCTGGGGCTCGACCGGTCGACGATGCTCGGGCAGACCGAGCGCATCGTGCACGGGACGACGGTTGCAACCAATGCACTCCTCGAGCGGAAGGGGGCCAAGGTCGGCCTCCTGACCACGGCCGGTCACCGTGACGTGCTCGAGATGCGGGAAGGCTTGAAGCCGGAGGATCGATACAATCTCAGGCTCGCACCACCGGAGCCGCTGGTGCCGCGCCGGCTGAGGCTCGGCGTCACCGAGCGCATCCGCGCCGACGGGACGGTGCTGACGCCGATCGACCATGCCTCGCTCGACCGGGCGATCGACACGTTGATCGCCGAGGGCGTCACATCGGTCGCGATCTGCTTCCTGCATGCCTGGAAATCCGCAGCTCACGAGGCTGCGTCGGCCGAGCGGGTCCGGGCCCGCATGCCCGGCGCCTACGTGACGGCGTCGTCAGAGGTCTATCCGCAGATCAAGGAGTACGAGCGGGTCTCGACGACGGTCGTCAACGCCTACGTCGGCCCCGTTGTCGCCGGCTATCTCGGACGGCTCTCGGGACGGCTCGCCGAAGCGGCGTACACCGGGCCGCTCTTCATCATGCTGAGCCACGGTGGCGTCGCGCCTGTGGAGGAAGCGATCCGGCTCGCGGCAGCCACGGTGCTGTCAGGTCCCGCAGGTGGGGTTGCCGGCTCGATCCATGCGGCCACCCTGCTCGGCGTGCCCAATCTCATTCCGTTCGACATGGGCGGGACGTCGACCGACATCTCGCTCGTGCGCCAGAGCGTGCCCGGGCTCGCCATCGACCGAGGGATCGCCGGCCAGCGTATCGCACTGCCGAGCCTCGACATCGTGACGCTCGGGGCCGGCGGCGGCTCCATCGCGCGGGTCGACCAGGGCGGTGTGTTGCATGTCGGCCCGGAAAGCGCCGGGGCGGCGCCGGGTCCGGCCTGCTACGGGCGCGGCGGCACGGAGGCGACAGTCACGGACGCCAACGTCGTGCTCGGACTTCTCGACCCGTCAGGGCTGCTCGCTGGCGGCATGCGGCTCGACAAGGAAGCGGCAGACGCCGCCCTCGGGCGTCTCGGGCGCGCGATCGGCCTCGACGCGATCGCCGCGGCGGCGGGCGTGCAGCGGATCATCAACGGTCGGATGGCCGAGGGCATCCGCCTCGTCTCGGTCCGACGCGGCATCGATCCGACGGCGTTCGCGCTGCTGGCATTCGGGGGCGCCGCGGGGCTGCACGCGACGGCGGTGGCGCGGCAGCTCTCGATCCCGCGCGTGATCGTACCGCGCGTTGCCTCGGTGCTGTCCGCGTGGGGCATGCTCGCGAGCGAAATCCGGTTCGAGACGACACGCAGCCACATCGGCGACGCCACGACCATGACGACCGACGGGCTCCGGCGCATCTTCGCCGAGATGGAGGCCGACGCGCGGGGCCGGCTCGCCGCCGTCTTCAACGGCCCGATCGCCATAGGCCGCAGCGCCGACATGCGCTATGGCGAGCAGATCTTCGAGATCAACGTGCCCCTCGACCACATCGACTGGGATACGCCGGAACTCGGGCGTGCGGTCGCCGACGCGTTTCATCAGCGGCACGAGGAGCTTTACACCTACGCCCAGCGCACGAACGAGGTCGTGCTCGTCAATGCGCGCGTCGCGGCGATCGGCAAGCTTCCCGAGTTGCCGAAGGAGCCGACGCTCGGGGCTCGCGCCCCCGCACGACCGGTTCGCCAGCAGAGGGTCCATCTCGGCGAATGGCGCGAGATCGACGTGCTGCCGTTCGATGCCCTGGCGCCGGGTCAATCCATCGCGGGACCGGCCCTCATCGAGGGGCCGACGACCACGGTGCTGGTCGAGGCCGGCGATACGGCGCGGGTCCTCGACAACGGCTGGCTCGACATACGGGTCGGCTGACGGCTCGCGTCAGCGGATCGGGGAGAACGGGGCGGCCAGCATGATTTTCGATTCCATGCGGATGCTCGGCGTCGGCGGGGGCGGGGGCCAGATCCCCTTCTCCTGCATGGTCCGGCGCACCTCCATGCGCTGGTCGAGGCTCTTGTAGGCCCAGATGTGCACCCACTGGCTCGGGCCGCCGATTTCCGTCGTGAAGACGCCGATAAGCGGCGAGAGCGCGAGGCGGCCGGGAAGGTGCTTCTCCCAGTTGGCTGCCATCTCGGGCACGCCGCCGACGCGGAGCTGGTAGGAGCGCATCTCGAAGTAAGGCCCGTGTTCGGACGGCACGGGCGGGGGCGAGAACGGCAGCGGCTCCAGAATCTCCGAGCGCACGTCGGCGATGAAATCCAGCGTCTTCGGCGGCCAGATGCCCGCCTTCACGCTCTCGGTGCGGATTCGGTTCCGCTCGTCGGCGTCCTTGTACGGCCAGACGTGGATCACCTGATTGAGCGGGCCGATCTCGGTGTACCAGAACGCCGCCAGCGGCGAGAACTCGAGCCGTTTCGGCAGCGCGTCGCCGAAGCGCTTCATGAACTCGCCCTGCGTCCTGGGATGCAGGGTGTAGGTTCGGAACTCGTAGATCATCGCTTCCTCTCCCGGCTTCTCGATAGGTCGCGTGCCCGCCCGAGCGGCCACGCGACCACGCCATCACGCCGGCGGCGCGACGGACAATCCCTTCACCTTGTGCTTGTCGATGAGGCTCTGGACGAAGCCCGAGGCCTTGGCCTCTTCGACGAACGCAGCCAGCCAGGCCGCCGCCTTGGTGTTCTTCTTCGGCGTGCCCATGGCCTGCTGTACGGCCGAGAACTGGCCCGGCAGGATGCGCGCGCCCGGCAGCTTCTCGATGTCGGTCAGAAGGCGCGGCTTCAGGCCGGCCAGCACCTCGAGCTTCTCCTCGACGAATTTGTCGAACGAGCTGTCCAGCGTATCGGTGCGAACGAGCGTCGCGTGCTTGATGTTGTTCTCGAGCCAGAGCCCGTAGGCACTGCGGCCTGTCACGGAGATCCGGATGCCGGGCTTGTCGACCTGATCGATCGAGGTGATCGGGGAGCCTGCGGGGACGAGGTAGGTCGATTCGATCTCGCAGTAGGCCGCCGAGAAGGCGATCGTGGCTGCGCGCTGGGGCTCGGCGCCGATATTGCCGATGTCCCAGACGTCGTTACCGGCCTCGTCGGCCAGTTCGCCCGGCGACTTGAACGGGATCAGCTTCAACGGCACGCCGAGCCGCCGCGCGACCTCAGCCGCCATGTCCGGCGAGACGCCCGTCGGGTCGCCCTCGGGGGTCCGGCCGGTGACCAGCAGGAAGTTCGACATGTTGATGCCGGCACGCAGCACGCCTTTCGGCGCCAGCTCGGCCTTGACGTCGGGGGACATTCGGGGGGCTCCTTCTCGGGTGGGACCTCGACACGAGGTTGCGGCGACTTTAGGGGGAAGCGGCGCATTGCTGCAACCTCGCCACTCCCCTATGGTCCCGGCCAGCGAACAAGGCGCTCCGCCGCCGACCCAGAGCGAGCCGTGAAACTTTCCGACTTCTTCACCCCGCGAGCGACCGAAGCCGCTCCGCCCGCCGAACCGAAAGGTCGGCCGCCCCGCGCCAGTGCCGCTTTCGCCGCGAGCCTGACGTTCGAGGCCGTCGAGCGGCGCTACGGCGAGCTGATGGCGTTGCGCGGCGTGGCGCTCGACGTCGCGCCGGGAGAGATCGTGTGCCTGCTCGGGCCGTCGGGGTGCGGAAAGACGACGCTCCTGCGCATCGCCTCGGGGATCGAGAAGCCGTCGCGGGGGCGCGTCCTGATCAGCGGCCACGAGGTGGCGGGGCCGGAGCGGTTCGTGCCTCCCGAAAAGCGGCACGTCGGGCTGATGTTCCAGGACTTCGCGCTCTTTCCGCATCTCTCCATCGTCGACAACGTGGCGTTCGGCCTGAAACACCTCGCGCCGGCCGAGGCGCAGCGCGAGGCGCGCGGCGTGCTGGCCCGGGTCGGCATGGTACGGCACGCCGAGAAGTTTCCGCACATGCTGTCGGGGGGCGAGCAGCAGCGGGTGGCGCTCGCGCGCGCGATCGTGCCCCGGCCTGCCGTGATGCTGATGGACGAGCCGTTCTCGGGGCTCGATGTGCATCTGCGCGAGCGGCTACAGGAGGAAACCCTGGCCATCCTGCGCGAGACGCGGGCCACCTCGATCATCGTCACGCACCACCCGGAGGAGGCCATGCGCCTGGCCGACCGGATCGCCGTGATGCGCAACGGCCGCATCGTCCAGGTGGGGCGGGCGCATGATCTGCATCGCGATCCGGCCGACCTCTTCGTGGCGCGGCTCTTCTCAGAGATCAACGAGATCCCGTGGACGGTGTCGGGGGGAGCGCTCAGGACGCCGATCGGCCCCTTCTTCGTGCCGGAACTCGCCGAGGGCGACAACGCCATTCTGTGCGTGCGCCAGCGCGCCGTCCAACTGGCGCCGGTCGGCGAGGGACTTCCCGGACGGATCGTGAGGGTGAAGCCGCTCGGGGATTCAGCACTCGTCGATCTGGCCGTGCAGGGGTTCGACCAGGAATTGCGGGCCCGGATGCGCGAGAGCGAGGTGCCACAACGGACGGTCGAGGTGGGCGTGCTCATCGATCCGGGGCGGGTGCTCGTGTTTCCGGCGGACGATCTTTAGGGCGACTGCGCCAGCCTCCCTTGCCCCCGGTCGCAGGACGGCTCGGGGGATTAAGATTGCCGCTCCGTCACTTGCGGCGAGGGGAGCGGTCTGCGATACTGTGACCTAAATGAAACTGGCGCCAGCGGGCGCCCGCAGGAGTATCTTCGACCATGGGCAGCTTGAGCGTGTGGCACTGGCTGATCTTTCTCGCCGTTGCACTTCTGTTCTTCGGTGGCTCGGGCAAGATCTCGGCCGTGATGGGTGATTTCGCCAAAGGTATCAAGAGCTTCAAAAAGGGCTTGCAGGACGACGCCGACGAGGCGGCAAAGCCCGCCGAGACGACGCCGCGCACCATCGAGGCGAACAAGCAGGGCGAAGTGCACACGACGACGGGCAGCAAGACGAGCTGAGCCGTTTCGGGGCGACTTCGCCCCTTCGCCCATCCTGAAACGGCCGCGAGACGCCCTAAGCGCCGTGCGCCCTTCGGCGCGGCCGATCGGTGCCGGAGCTCCGCCAATCAGGTTTCGGGCCCCAAGAGACTGGTACGATGTTCGATCTCACGTCGTCGAAGCTGATCATTCTCGCCGTCGTGGCGCTGATCGTCGTCGGTCCAAAGGACATGATGCCGCTCCTGCGCACGCTCGGCAGCTTCCTCGGCATGCTGAGGCGGCAGGCCGACGAGTTCCGGGCCCAGTTCGACGATGCGATGCGCCAGAGCGAACTCGCCGACCTGAAAAAGGAAGTCGAGACGCTCGGCGCCGAGACCAAATCGGCGCTCGACGAGACCACGCGCTCGCTCCAGTCACAGATGCACGACCTCGACCGGGCCGTCGTTGATGCCGGGAAGGCAACACCGACCGAAGAGACGACGCCCGGCACCTTGGTCACGGCGGACCCGGGCGCCATCGAGGCGATCCCGCCACCGCCCGAGGACGTCGTGCCCCCCCAGCCAGCCCTGAGCGAAGACCGGACGGTTGCGGAAGCCGCCGCGTCGGACGGTACGGCGCCGAAAGCGGGAGCCTGACCACATGCAGGACATGACGCCCGCGAGCGCCGCCTCCAGCCCGGCCGAACCGTCCCGCGACGGCCAGGAGGATATCGACCAGTCCCGGATGTCGCTGATCGAGCATCTGACCGAGTTGCGTCAGCGCCTGATCGTGTCGCTGTTCGCGTTCATGGGCATGTTCGTCCTTTGCTTCTTCTTCGCCAAGCCGATCTACAATGTGCTCGTCTGGCCCTATGTCCGCGTCGTCGGCGAGGAGAAGGCCAAGCTGATCGCCACGCACTTCCTCGAGCAGCTCTACACCAACATCCGCCTCGCCATGTTCGGCGCGGCGTTCCTCTCGTTTCCGATCGTCGCGAACCAGGTCTACAAGTTCGTCGCCCCCGGCCTCTACAAGAACGAGAAGCAGGCGTTCATCCCCTACCTCGTCGCGACGCCGATCCTGTTCTTCCTCGGCTCGCTCGTCGTCTACTTCCTCGTGATGCCGATGCTGATCATGTTCTCGCTCGACATCACGCCGCAGGCGGCGGGCGACGGCAAGGCGGCGATCGAGCTGCTGCCCAAGGTGTCCGAGTATCTCTCACTCATCATGACGCTGATCTTCGGGTTCGGCATCTGCTTCCAGTTGCCTGTCATCCTGACGCTTCTCGCGCGCGCCGGTGTGGTCACGGGTGATTCGCTGCGCAGCTTCCGGCGCTATGCCATCGTCTCGATCACGGGTGCCGCCGCCATCCTGTCGCCGCCCGATCCCTTTTCGATGCTGGCCATGATGGGGCCGACGATCCTGCTCTACGAGGTTTCGATCCTCATCATCGACCGCCTCGCCAAGCGCGACGCGGAGGCCGCCAAGGCTGCGGATTGACGGCGGCCGCTGGACGCGGCCCGGCTCCGGGAATAAGACACCGCGAGCCTCGTTCTGACGGGGCTCCGACCGTCCAACCGAGGGCTCTCCCGTGCACGACATCAAGGCCATTCGCGACAATCCCGCCGCCTTCGACGAGGGCTTGCGGCGGCGTGGCATTCTCGGTGATGGCGACGGGCAGTTCTCGTCGGCGACGATCCTGAAGCTCGACGAGGCGCGTCGCCAGCACGTCACCGCATTGCAGGAGGCGCAGGCGCGCCGCAACGCCGCCTCGAAGGAGATCGGCGCCGCGAAGAAGGCCAAGGACGAGGCGACCGCCAACGCGCTGATGGCCGAGGTGGCCGCGCTCAAGGATCAGCTCGCGGCTGGTGAAGCGAAGGAGCGCGAGCTGACCGCCGAGGTCGACGCGCTGCTGGCGCAGATCCCGAACCTGCCGCTCGACGACGTGCCGCTCGGCAAGGACGAGCACGACAACAAGGAGGTGCGGCGGGTGGGTAACCCCGGCGCATTTGCCTTCCAACCGAAACAGCATTTCGAACTCGGCGAAGCGCTTGGTCTGATGGACTTCGAGACTGCCGGCAAGGTTTCGGGCGCGCGGTTCGTCTATCTCAAGGGCGCGCTCGCCCGCATGGAGCGCGCGCTCGCCGCGTTCATGCTCGACATCCACACGGCGGAGGCCAAGGACGGCATCGGCGGCTACACCGAGGTCAATCCGCCGCTGCTGGTGCGTGATGAGGCCGCCTTCGGCACCGGGAACCTGCCAAAGTTCGCGGAGGATTTGTTCGCTACGCACACTCTGGATTTGGACCGCTTCTTGCCGGAGTACGAGGCAGCGCGCGATGCCCAATTTGAAGAGTTTCGTCGCCGCCAAGCAACGACTGCAGCGATAAATAGCGAGTCGCTTGCTCGACAGGTCGCGTGGCGGAACAGACTTTTGTCAGAAGAGTTTGATCGCAAGCTCTGGCTCATCCCCACGGCCGAAGTCTCGCTCACGAACCTCGTCCGCGACGCGATCCTCGACGAGGATGCGCTCCCGATGCGCGTCACCGCCGCGACGCCCTGCTTCCGCGCCGAAGCGGGCTCCGCGGGCCGCGACACGCGCGGCATGATCCGTCAGCACCAGTTCACCAAGGTGGAACTCGTCTCCATCACCACGCCCGAGACCTCGCTTGCCGAGCACGAGCGCATGACGCGGTCGGCCGAGACCATCCTCGAGCGCCTCGGGCTTCCCTATCGCACCGTGCTGCTCTGCACCGGCGACATGGGGTTCTCGTCCCAGAAGACCTACGACATCGAGGTCTGGCTGCCGGGGCAGAATGCCTATCGCGAGATCTCGTCGTGCTCGGTCTGCGGCGACTTCCAGGCGCGCCGCATGGGGGCGCGGTATCGGACGAAAGGCGACAGCCCGGCTGCTGGCGGGCAGCCGAAGGGCAAGCAAGGTGAGGTGAGATTCGTCCACACGCTCAACGGATCAGGGCTCGCCGTCGGCCGCACGCTGATCGCGGTCTTGGAGAACTACCAGCAGGCCGACGGCTCGATCCTCGTGCCCGAGGCGCTGCGGCCGTACATGGGCGGCCTGGAGCGGATCGCGCGGTCGTAAAGGTTTGCTTCGCGCAGCGGGGGTCCCAAATGACCTCGCTCCTTGCGTTCCCGGGCGACGCGCGGGCCGAAGGCACGAGCGGCGACCCGGGATCGCTTGGATGACGTTCTGCCCAAATCAACCGACGCGACCCCGGCTCTCCGCGCTCGCGCGCTCCGGCCGGGGACGCAAGTGAGCGGTTGGTGTTCAGGTGTGCTTCGGTTGCCCATGCTCAACAAGGCAAGATAGGAGATGGCTCCGCCCCCCCCTGACGCCGCAAGAGTTCGCTGCGCGAGGCGGGGGACCCAAATGACCTCGCCTTTTGCGATCCCTGGCGACGCGCGGGCCGACGGCACGGGCGGAGACCCGGGATCTTCCTCCAAATCGGATGTGCTCGGCGCACTCAGTTGGCGCAGGGGTGTGCCCGCGAGATGGGCGAAAACCCCGGCTCTCTGCGCTTGCGCGCTGCGGCCGGGGACGCAGATCAGAGGGACCGGCGCTGCGGTTGCCCACCAGCAACCGCGCGACTTTCGTTCGCGCTTCGGTTGCCCACCAGCAACCGCTCGGCTTTAGTTCGCGCTTCGGTTGCCCACCAGCAACCGCGCAAAAAAGGAGGGGGCTTGGGGGACACGCCCCCGAACGGGTACGGGCCCGTGGCCCGTTCGCGCCAGCGGCGCTAGGGGCGAGGTGATCAAGGTGCAGTCGCGACGATGAAGATCCGCGGGTCCTTCTTGCCCGAGCCGTGACGCGCACGCTCGGTGATCCTGAACCCCGCGCGCGCGATGTCCGCTTCCAGTTCGGCCCCCGTGAAGAATGCCACATGCGGCGCTTTCCCGACGAGCCGCGCGACCGGCACGGCGAGGCGAATCAGCGGGTTCATCTCGCTGAGGCACGTCGTCTTGGAAACAAGAATGCCGCCGGGCTTGAGCGCTTCCCGAATATGAGCCAGTACGGCCGCGCGGTCTGGAAGCAGATGCAGCACGTTGAAAGCCAGCACAGCATCGAAGCCGCCGGGATGCCCGGGTGCCGCCTCGGCCGGGGCCACCTGGAAGTCGACGTTGCCACAGCCGGCAGCAGCCGCCTTCTCGCGGGCGATGGCGATCATTTCGGACGAGACGTCGGTCGCCACGATCCGGGCGACGGACGGAGCAAGGCTCAGCGCCGTGGTCCCCGTCCCGCAGCCGATTTCAAGGACTTGGTTCGTCGCAGACAGAAGCTCGCGCGTGCGTTCCCTGCTTCGCTCGTAGCCGGCCATGTCCGCGATCGGATCGGTGGCGTATTTGCGCGCGGTGCGATCCCAGAAGCGGGCGTCCCGAGTTGCCGTTGTCATCGCTTAATCCCCCTGTTGTTCCTGCCGTATCCGCCGGTTCCGCGACGGGCCGCCGGTTCGCGCCGATACTTGCTCCGCACCCGAAGTTGACCTTAAGCTGGCGGCATCAGCCAGCTACGCTTCGACCAGGGCTCGCCGACGCGGGCCGAGGACGTCCCCCAACTCCTCACAGAGGAGATCGTGCACGGCCGTCATCCTCCCGGCATCCAGCACGACGAGACCGATATGGCGCGGAAGTTCGGCGTTTCTCGGACGCCCGTCCGGGACGCCATCGGGCAACTGGAGGCGACGGGGCTCGCCGAGGCCCGGCCTCGCCGCGGTGACGAAGGAGCGGCCAGTCTTGATGTTCTTCGTCATGCTGGAGAAGAAGGCGCTCTGCGCTCGCGCGGCCGCCCGCCACCAGACCGCCGACGGACGCACCGCGCTGGTCTGGCTCGACAACGAGGGCAAGCCGACCGCTGCGCGCAACCGCGCACAATCGGCGCGATCGCACGGTTCTCACTCTCGACGGCGTGGGGTGCCCGACCGACAGCCTGGCGCGTCCGGCAGGACTCGAACCTGCGACCCTCTGCTTAGAAGGCAGATGCTCTATCCAGCTGAGCTACGGACGCCTCGTCGCAATCTACGCGAGGCGGAATGACGGTGCAACGACAGGCCCGACACCGTCAGACGTCGTCGCGAGTCGTGCGGCGCACCGTGACACCCGGCCGGCGGCGGACGTCCGGCTGGAGCGACACGCCGAGGCCGGGTCCCGGTGGCACCGTGATCTCGCCTTTGACGAGCGGCGGCAAGGGGCCGACGTAACTCTCGTACCAGCCGTAGTAGAAGGCGCGCACGATCTCCTGCACCCAGCAATTTCGAACGTTGAGCGCGAGATGGGTCGAGACCGTCAGGGCCACGGGGCCGGTGCAGTCGTGGAAGGCGACGGGCGTCTGATAGGTCTCGGCCATGGTGGCGATCTTCTTCGCCTCGGAGACGCCGCCGCACCACGCGACGTCCATGATGACCATCGAAAGCGCCTGCAGTTCCAGAAGGTAGCGGAAATCGGCGCGGCCGCCGCGCGTCTCGCCGACCGCGATCGGGGACCGCGTCGCCCGCGCCACCTCGCCGATCGACTGCATGTGGTCCATGAAGACCGGGTCCTCGACCCACATCGGGCCAAAGGGCTCGAGCGCCTGGGCGATCCTGATGGCCTGGGGGCGGCTCCACAGGGAGTGAAGTTCGTAGGCGACGTCCATCCGGTCGCCGACGGCCTTCCTGATCTTCTCGAACGGCTCGAGGCCGCGTTTCAGGTCTGCGGGTCCGATCCAATAGCCCTGGGTTGCCTCGGCCGCGTAGTCGAGCGGCCAGATCTTCATGGCGTCGATGCCCATCTCCAGGAGCGAGTGGGCGAGTTCGTCGGCGCGGTGCAGGAAGGCGTCGAGATCCTCGTATTGCCCCTTGCGGCTCGCGAGGCCGAAATTGGAGGTCCCCTGCGTCGCCTTGTCCTGCACGTAGGAGAAGCCGGCGCAGGTGTTGTAGACCTTGATCTTCTCGCGGACCCGGCCGCCGAGCAGGTCGCAGAGAGGCAGTCCCCTCGCCTGCCCCGCAATATCCCACAGCGCGATATCGACCGCGGACCGGCCCCGCATCTCGGCCGAGGCGCCGGCGAACCCGATGTAGCCCGTGAGATGCGCCTGATGCGCCTCGATGTTCAACGGGTCCTTGCCGATAAGGTACGGCGCAATGGTGCCGTGGATGTGCCCTTCCGCGGCCGCCGGGCCGTAGAACGTCTCGCCGAGGCCGGTCAGGCCCTCGTCCGTCAGCACCTCGACCCAGAGGAGGTTCGGGTGCTCGGCCGAGCGGATCGTCTCCAGAGCAGTCACTTTCATCCGTCGATCTCCGTGCCCGTTCAGACTGCCGATCCTACGACGTCACAAGATGCCGGTCGGCAGCACTGCGAACCCGCCCGCCACGATGGCACACAGCAGCACCACGAGCCACGGCGTGACGTTCCACATGTAAAGCGCGAGGAACGCCGCCATCGCCAACGCGAAGTCCTTTGCGCTCGTGATGCCGGATGTCCAGACCGGGTTGTAGAGCGCCGCGAGCAGCAGACCGACGACAGCCGCATTGATGCCGAGCAGCATCGACTGTGCCCACGTGCGGCGGCGGAGGTCCTCCCAGAACGGCAGCGCGCCGGCGACGAGAAGGAACGACGGCACGAAGACGGCAACCAGACAGAGCGCCGCGATCGGCCAGCCGCCGATGACGCCGCCGAGATAGGCGGCAAACGTGAACAAGGGACCCGGCACGGCCTGCGCGGCGCCGTAGCCGGCCAGAAACTCCGAGTTGGCGACCCAGCCGGGCGGCACGACCTCCGCCTGCAGCAGAGGCAGGACGACGTGGCCGCCGCCGAACACGAGAGCGCCCGAGCGATAGAAGGCGTCGATCAGATCGAGGGGAAGGCTCTGGGTCTTGGCCGCGAGAATGGGCAGCGCGACGAGGAGCGCGAAGAAGAGTGCCAGCCACACGGCGCCCGCCGCCCGTCCGACGGTCAGCGGCAGGGCGATGCCATCGGACACTGGCGATCCGGTCCGAAGCCAGAGACGGCCGACGACGCCCCCGAGCACGATGGCGCCGACTTGTCCCCAGGCGGTCGGCACCGCAATCGCGAGGATGGCAGCGGCGACGGCGAGCGTCGCGCGCTCCCTGTCCGGCGTCAGCGTTCGCATCATGCCGAGGACGGCCTGCGCCACCACCGCGACGGCCGCGATTTTCAGTCCCTGCAGCCACGGGCTGCCGGCGACACCACCGATCGCCGCAACGCCATACGCTAACAGCACGAGCGCGATGGCCGACGGCAGGGTGAAGCCGGTCCAGGCGGCGAGGGCTCCGAGATAGCCGGCCCGCGACAGTCCCACGGCCATGCCCACCTGACTGCTCGCCGGGCCGGGCAGAAACTGGCAGAGCGCGACGAGGTCAGCGTAGGCCCGCTCGTCGAGCCATTTGCGGCGCGCAACGAACTCTTCGCGGAAATAGCCGATGTGGGCCACCGGCCCGCCGAACGACGTGAGCCCGAGGCGCAGGAACACACGGAACACCTCAGCCGGCGAAGACCTCGCGTCTGGCTGCCCGGTCGGGGTCTCGATCGCCACCTGTGTCCCTCGCGCGTCGCTTGTGGATGCCGGCGGATCTACATGGGCCCCGCGGCTCTCGGGTGAATTAACGTCTCCGCGTTACGGTGCCATGAATTCGAAGATCTTCGAGTACGTCGTCCGGTCGCGGGTCGAGAACGCACCGACGTCGGCATCGTACGTGGCGATCAGCTTCTTCACTTCGGGGCCGTTCAGGGCCTTGTCCATCACCTCCGCCGAGGGGAAGGCGTAGAGCGCCACGTACTGATGCGAGCCGTCGCCCAGTTGCACCTTGTAGCGCGCGCCGCCGATGCAGCCGGGAAAGGCCCGCACGGCGTCCGGCGTATGCTCGGCGTTGTACCAGCGGTTGAAGTCGGCATCGCGGTCCGGCTTCACGCTGGCGCGGACGGCGAGGAAGTGTTCGGGGAAGAGCATGTGCATTTTTCCTTGTTGCGTGCGTATCCGGCGCGGGAACAAATAGCCCTCAAGGTTCACTCGACGTAGCGCACCTTAGGCGACTTCAAAAGCTCCTCGATCCCGCCGAGGTTGGTGAAGCCGTCGCGAATCCTGGACTGCATCTCCGCTTCCGCGCGGACGATGTCGGCGACCCGAGGCAACAGATTTTCGAGGTCCTCCCGGGGCACGATCACAACGCCGTCGCGGTCACCAATGACGACGTCGCCAGACGCGACGCGGACGCCGCCGGCAACAACCGGGAAACCCACCCGCCCGGGACCGCTCCTGACGCACGAATTCGGCGTGATGCCGCGGCAGAAGAGCGGGATACCGACCGGCAACAGGCCGGCGAGATCGCGCATCATGCCGTCGACGACGACGCCGGCCACTCCCTTGTGCCGCGCCATCATCGCCGTGTTGTCGCCGAATACGGCCGAGTTCGAGAAACCTTCGGACGCGGCGACGAGCACGTCTCCCGGCTGGGCCAGGGCCAGGGCTGCGAGAATGGCGAGATTGTCGTTCGGGCCTGTTTCACACGTGATCGCCGTGCCGATCATCAGGCAACAGTCGGCATCCAACGGCTTGATGTCGGCCGAGAAGGCCCCGCGACCATCCCGAGCATCGGTGATCTGCCCGGTCTGGGCGCCCTTCAGCTTCAGGACGGCTTCCGGCGACGGGCGTGCCCAGTGCCGATTGACGGTGAGCAGTGGGGGATCTTTCAGCATGGAGCCTCCGGTCTGTCGCGTCCCCAAGCCTAGGCCGACGGCGGCCTTTCTGCCAATCCGTTGCTCCGACGCCGAAGACGCGACTAGGATCGGGCCTCTTTCCATCCAGGCCTCCTTCAGCAATCAGGAACGACAATGCCCTCAGCTCGGCGTACGGCCCTCGTCACCGGATCGAACAAGAACATCGGACGGGCCGCGGTGCTGCATCTCGCGCGCGCGGGATGCAATGTGGTCGTCAACGGCTCGAGCGATCGGGGCGCGGCGGACAAGGTCGTCGCGGAAGCGCGCGCGCTCGGCGTCGAGGCGATTGCGGTCATGGCCGACGTCGGCAAGCGCGAGGACGCGCACCGCCTCGCCAGCGAGGCGCTGGCGAAATTCGGAACGATCGACATTCTCGTCAATAACGCCGCGATCCGGCGCGACGGCGGCTTTCTGGAGATCTCGGAAGACGACTGGCGCTATGCCATCGCGGTCAACTTCGACGCCGCGTTCTGGCTGAGCCGGCTCGCGCTCCCCGGCATGATCGGCAAGGGCTGGGGCCGCATCATCAATTTCGCGGGGATGAACGCGATCCACGGCTACAACGGGCGGGCGCACGTCTCGGCCTCGAAGCACGCTGCGTGGGGCCTCACCAAGGCGCTCGCCAAGGAGTTCGGGCCGAAGGGAATCACCACCAACATCGTGTCGCCCGGCCCGATCATGGGCGAAGCGCAGGACGCGGTGCAGGCCGCACACATCTCGCCGATGAAGGCGCGCGTGCCGCTCGGGCGGCTCGGCACGCCCGACGAGGTCGCAGCCGTCGTGGCGCTGCTCGCATCCGACGACGGCGGCTTCATCAACGGCCAGATCATCCAGGTCAATGGCGGCGCGGAAACATAGATCCGACGCCACAGCACTTCCGACCTCCAGCAACTCGCAGCGACAGAAGGACGACCACGTCATGCAGTTCACCATGCACGGCCGCAGGGCCCTCATCACCGGCGGCAGCCTCGGCATCGGCCTCGCCATCGGCGAAACATTCGCGCGCGCCGGCGCCAGCGTCGCCATCGTCGCCCGCCGGCCGGACGTGCTTGAGGCGGCGCGCGTGCGCATCGCCGCGGCTGGCGCCCCGAAAGCAATTGCCATCTCGGCCGACGTCGCGACGGCCGCGGACTGCGAGCGCGCCTACAAGGAAGCGGTTGCGGGTCTCGGCGGCGTCGACGTCGTCGTCAACAACGCGGGCACCTCGCAGCGCGGACCGTTCGAGAGCATCACGGACGAGCTCTGGCAGTTCGACCTCGACCTCAAGCTCTTCGCCGCCATCCGCCTCGCACGCCTCGCACTGCCGGACATGAAGGCGAAGCGGTTCGGGCGCATCATCAACATCCTGAACACCGGCGCCAAGGCTCCGCCAGCCGAAGGCGCGCCCACTGCGGTCACGCGGGCGGCGGGCATGGCACTCACCAAGGTCCTCGCGGGAGAAGGCGCGAAGCACAACGTGCTGGTGAACGCGCTCCTCGTCGGGCGCATCGAGAGCGATCAGTGGGTGCGCCGGCACAGCAGCGAGGGCAAGAACCAGACGCTCGAAGCCTACTACGCCGACATGGGCAAGACGCTCCCGATGGGGCGCCTCGGCACGGCGCAGGAGTTCGCCAACGCGGCGTTGTTCCTCGCCTCCGATGCGGGGTCCTACATCAATGGCACCGCCCTCAATGTCGACGGGGGCCTCTGCCCGGTCGTCTGAGGCCCGTTTCGAACGCGGCGACGGTGGCCCGGCAGGGTCACCATTCACATGTTCCTGAGCCGCGGCCCGCAAGACCCTGAAAGCTGTCGAATAACGGCGTGCGACGGCTCCGGCGACCAAAATGACGGTCCAAAAACGGCCGTGCCTATGGCATAACCGCGTGCTCAGGGACACCCCGCCGTCGGCGGGGCATGGGGCAAGGAACACGGGATCTCCTGATCCCGTGCGGCCGTGAGGCATCGACGCGGAATGAACCGGCTACTACTCGCCATCGGGGGCCTGCTTGTCGGCCTGCTCGCGCTGATGTTCGCCGTCCCTGCGATGGTCGACTGGAACAAGTATCGCGGCGTCTTCGAGGAAGAGGCGACACGCCTGCTCGGACGCGAAGTGCGGGTCGGCGGAGCCATCAATCTCCGGCTCCTCCCGACGCCCTACGTGCGGATCGAGAAGGTTCGGGTTGCAGACACGACCGGCGGTATCGGGCGGCCGCTCTTTGCCGCTGATGATTTCACCGTGTGGCTGTCGGTCGGCGGCCTCCTCTCCGGAGCGCTCGACGCCAGCGACATCGAGGTGCGCCGACCCGTCGTGACGCTGGTGCTGGACGGCAAGGGCGGCGGCAACTGGTCGAGCCTTGCAGAGCCGCCCGTGCGCAGCACGTTCACACCGGCACGCATGGCCTTCAACGCCGTCCGGATCACCGACGGGATGCTCGCCATCGTGGGTGCCGACGGATCGCCCAAGACCGAGTTCAAGTCCGTCTCCGGCGAGTTCTCTGCGCAGGCGCTGGAGGGCCCTTATCGCCTCGCCGCCACCTACGCGATCGGAGCCGCCAACCGGGAGATCCGCCTCTCGACCGCCAAGCCGGCCGAAGATCGCAGCGTGCGGTTCAAGGGAACGGTGCGCGATCCCTCGTCCGGCGTCAGCTACAGCCTCGACGGGTTGGCTCGCGACGTGCTCGGGGCCGTGGCCATCGAGGGGGACCTGCATGCCCGTCTGCCGCTGCCGGCCGCTCTCGTCGCCAAGGCGACGGGAGCCACGACAGGCGCGGCGCCGGACGCCAAGAGCGGCTCCGGCGAGTTCGACGTACGGGCCGCCCTCAAAGGGGACACCACCGGCTTCACGCTCCGCGATCTCGCGTTGTCGTTCGAGCAGGACGGGCGACCGCAGCTCGCCACGGGCTCGGCAAAAGTCTCGTGGGTCGGTGCGACCGAAGTGAATGTCGAACTCGCCTCGCAATGGCTCGATCTCGACCGCATCGCGGGGGCCGGTCTCGGCGCGGGGCCCGTGGAACTCGCGCAAGGCCTCGCACTCGGCATCTCGCGCGTGCTCGCGACGGACGGGCGAACCGTGGCCGGCGTGACGCTCGAGCAGGCCACGCTCGGCGGGGATGTGGTCAGCGGCCTTTCGGCCGAACTCGAGCAAGCGGGGGGCCGGCTCGCGATCCGCCGCCTCGCCGCCGGACTGCCGGGTGGCGCGCGGTTCTCCGCCTCGGGCGCCTTCGAGGGTGACGCCGCCGATTTCCGTTACACGGGCCGGCTCGACCTCAGGGGCGCGAGCCTCGCCCGGTTCGCAGCGTGGGCCTCTCGAGACCGGACCTTCAAGCTTCCCGCGCGGGATGGGCCGTTCGCTGCGTCCGGCGACGTCGTTCTCGGCAAGACCGAGGTCGCCGCCGAAGGTCTCGCCCTGCAGGTCGGGCGCAACACCATGACCGGACGGGGTCGCTGGGCGACGACAGGGCGGCATGTGGTCGAAATCGATCTGGACGGCTCGGAGCTCGACGCAACGCCGTTCGTCGAGGATGGACTGCCACCCCTTCAGGCCGTGGCCCGGGCCGTCGCCGGCGGGGCCGACGGCAAAGGTGGTGTCCTCCAGAAGTCCGACATCGTCATGAAGCTCCGGTTCGGAAAGGTGCTGGCCGGCCCGGTCGCCTACCGCGATGCGCATGTCGACCTTGCCATCACGGGCGGCAATCTCAGCGTGCCACGGCTCCGTCTCGTCTCCGACGCGGGCTACGAGATCGACGTGCGGGGTGACGTCGCATCGGTGACGCTGCCGGACGCCAAGGGTGCCATTGCCGGCCTCGTCGCGGCGACGTCAGCGGAGGGAGCGAAGGCCCTGGCGCTATCGCTCGGTCTCCCTGTTGCGGTGCTGCCGGAAGAGGAATGGCGCGCCGTCACCGGCCTCCGGATCGCCGGTCGTTTCGGGGTCGGCGAAAAGGGGCCGGGGACACGGGAATTCGGCTTCGACGGTGTCGTTGCCGGGTCGCGGCTCGCAGGCACGGTCAGGCTGGGGGCGAGCGCCCCGCGTTGGCAGGACCGCAATGCCGACGTCGCGGCCACGCTCACCGGTCCCAAGGTGGCACGGCTCGTCGCCAAGCTCGCCGGCGCGACGAGCACCGAGCCCGAGGGCGCGGCGCAAACCGGGCAGATGACGGCGACCATCCGCGCCGTCGGCCGCCCCCGAGACGGGCTCGTCGCGCTCGTCGCGCTCGACGGCGGCGGGCTCGAGAGCGCCTACACGGGTCAACTCACGATCGACGACACGGGCGCTGTCGGGCTCGAGGGAGAGATCGCCGCGGAGAGCAAGGCCATCGAGCGGACGCTTCCGCTGTTCGGATTGCCCCCGAAACTTGCGCTTTCCGGAGCGGTGTCCGGGCGTGTCAAGGTCGCGCGAAAGGGCGGCCGCGTGCAACTCTCGACCGATTCGCTGGTGTTCCTCGGCAGTCCCGTCGCGGGCAGCATCGTCATCGAAGGCAACGATGGAGCCCGTCGCGTGAGCGGCGACCTCAAGCTCGGGCGCGCCAGTGTTCCGGGTTTCCTTGCGGCGCTGTCGACCGGCGGGCGGCTGAGCCGTGGCGGGGACGACAGACCTTCGGTCTGGAGTGAAGGCGCACTCGATCTTGCCCTTGCCGACGGCTTCGTCGGCAGCCGTCTCCGGGTCGAAGTCGCGCAGCTTGCGCTGTCGCCCGGGCTCGAGGCGCGGGATGCCCGGCTCGACGTCAGCGCGCGCCCGGGTGGCCTCGACGTTCGCGTCGGCGATGCGAAGGCGCTCGGCGGTCTCGTCGCGGGTGTCATCGCGCTCGACAAGGCACCGGCGGGAGCACGCCTCGCCGTCGAGGGAACCCTCGCGGGTGTGCAGCTCGACAAGCTCGTCGGCGCGGACGCCGGCCGAGCGGTCGTGAGCGGCACGGGCGCGCTGTCGCTCAAGATGCAGAGTGTGGCGCTCTCGCCACGTGGCCTGATCGTCGGTCTCGCCGGCACGGGCGAGGTGGCGCTGTCGCAGGTGCGTCTCGCACGCTGGAGCCCCGAGGCCATCAACGCAGCAGCGAACGCCATCTTCGCCCATCGCGGCGAACTCCCCGAGGGGACGCTTCGGCAGCAGCTCACACTGGCGCTCGTGGGCTCGGGCACGACGCTCGGTTCGACCAAGCTGCCCGTGATCGTCGCCGATGGGACCGTGAAACCTGCGTCATGGGTGGTGAATACGGGAACAGGGCGTCTCACCGGGCGCGCCAGCGCGGACCTCGACAAGCTGACGTTCGATGCCCAATGGCGCATCGAGCCCCGCAATACGCCCAAGGCTCCCGACCTGCCCGAGAAGCCCGAATTGCCAGCCGTGACGGTCGACTGGTCGGGCGAGCTTGCGAGTGTCGGCGCGGCCGCGGCGCGTATCGATCTCGATGCGCTCGAACGCGAGGTGACGGTGCGCAAGGTCGAGCGCGAGGTCATCGAACTCGAGCGCCTGCGCAAGCTCGACGAGGAGCGGGCGCGGCAAGATACGGAACGCCGCGCTCGCGAGGCCGAGGCGCAAGAGCAGGCCCGGCGGGAGGCGGCCGCCCAGGCAGCCGCTGCCCGCGAGCCACAAATTCAGACCGGCCCACCCACCGCCACGACGATTCCCGTCGCGCCCGCGGCGGCTACGGGCACGACGACGCCGCTGTCGGCCGGTACGGCCGTCACACCGCCCGGGACGCTGCCCGAGCTCCAGTCGGCTCCCACGCCTGTCGATAGGGCGCCGCTGCCGAAAGCAAGTGCTGCGCCGCCGCCCAAGAAGGCGCGTCGTGATCCGTTCGGGCCGCTGCGCGAAGGCAGCCCCTGAGAGCCGGACATCGATCTCACACGGTGATTCGCTCGATGCCGTTCGACAGCGGCGGGGCTATGGGCCAAAGGCTTCCTTCAGGCGCGGACCGCGGCCTCGGCGGCGGTGTCGAAGCTGCGCCTCGCCACGCCGGGCTCGTCGGCGTCGCCTGATGGGCGGGCGAGCAGAAGGCGGTGCCAATATGCCTTGCAATGCGCCGGGGGAGGGACTATTAGAGGCCTCCTTGCAGCGGGACGTTCGCGTTCCCGCAGCAGAGCCTGCCGCCCGGCAGGTTTGGCGCCGGTAGCTCAGCTGGATAGAGCGTCTGACTACGGATCAGAAGGTCGTGGGTTCGAATCCTTCCCGGCGCGCCACTAAAATCAAGAACTTAGATCACGCTTAGTTGGCCGATTGGTTTGCAGTGCCAATCTAGTGCCAATGCTTCCGCCACGATCATGCGGCTGCGATCCAGGTTCTCGCGTCGTTTCCCCCGCACGCCGACCGCCTCGGCGTGCGCAGGGGCCAAATAGCGGTTGAAGGCATCCGGTCGTTCTCTATCTAGAGGAGGCGAGCATGGGGTGTTCGGAGGGGCGGCAGGAGCGGCGATAGGCCTTACCCAGCGCCCTCTGTGGCCGAGCGCGCATCGCCGAAGCTGCGGACTTTCTCGCCCCGAGATCGCGGTGTCGTCGTCACCGCTGCCCCGCCTGTGCGCAGGAAGAAACTTAAGCGCGACCCTAATCCAACTTGATGCGGTCGTATCGCGTCGAGGTCCGCGAGAGCGACCGTCGCGGCGGTCTTGAACGCGAGTACAGCGCTTTGACCCCTGAAGAGATGCAGACGAGGCCGAACTCGGTCGCATCCGGCGAAGCGTCCCAGTATCGACGTCGACGAGCGGTCGCGAACCGCCCCTCTGCGGACTTCACCGGAAACTGGCAGCGGGAATCTTCGACACGACGGCTCCATCTCCGCAGACGCAATACGCCGAAACCGACCGCACGGTGCGTGACGCGACGGGCCGGGAAGTGACAATGTGCTCCGAAGCCTACGTGTCGGCTTTCAGATGACCAGCTGACGTCAAGCAGAAGTCATGTCGAAGGATCATCGATGGTCGGCGCGGGGCGCGCGAGCGTGGTCAGAGCCTCGATGTCGCGAAGTTCGATGACGCGACCGGTGACGCGAACCTTATAGGGCGCAAGAGCTGCAAACGAGCGCGACAGCACTTCGGGTGCCATTCCGAGGCGGGATGCCAGCACCTTCTTTTCGAACGGCAGCTCGATGCGGTTGATGTCGCCGTGCTCTGCGCGGTAGGCGAGCAGCCAGTTGGCGAGGCGCTCGAGGCCGGAGCGGAGCTTCTGGTTCTTCAGTTCCTTGACGACCATCCGATAGGCTTCCGCCAGGTCGCACGCGAGGCCGCGCGCGAAGGCGGCGTCCTCGGCGAAGTGGCGGCGAACGGCATCGGCCGGAATCAGGAGGATTCTTGCCGGTGTCAGCGACCGGACCGACTTGAGGTAGACGCGATCGAGGACGACGGCCGCCATGATGAAGCACCTGCCAGGTCCCAGGACCGACACGGTCGTCTCCCTGTCCCGATAGGCGGAGAACACCTCGACATTGCCCTCGACGACGACATGCAGGAAGTCGGCCATCTCGCCTTCGCGCACGAGCTCCACACCGGCCGGAAACCGCTGCAGGAAAGAGGTCTTGAGCATGGCATCGACCCGTCGCTCATCGACGTCCTGGAAAATGCGCAGCCCACGCATCTCCTCGATTTCCGCTGTTCGCATCCGATCAGCTCCCGACTTCCAAGCCCCGCGACCGAGACAACCTTCTTCTTGATTATTGTCAATGAATGACTTGCGCAAGACATAGTCGATGACTTGATCGGCGTCGGTGCACAAGCTGATGCGTGCCATCGCTCGCCTTGAAAATGGCGCTCCTGCTGCCGTTCTTGACGTGCATCAAGCCGCCTCATGGCTCATCGCACGAGCGTCCCTTCGACCCCGCGTGGGTCGCATCAAAACAGGGGGCGTTCATGCCAGCGGCTACGCCAAGCACATCCGACCAAAGCAGAGCCCTGTGGCTCTCCACTTTCGCTTTCACTGTCTGCTTCGCCGTTTGGACGATCTTTGCGATCATCGGCATCCAGATCAAAAAGGATCTGGGCCTTTCGGATACCGAATTCGGACTGCTCGTCGGCACGCCGATCCTGACCGGCTCGCTGATCCGCCTCATGCTCGGCATCTGGGCCGACCAGTACGGCGGGCGCGTCGTCTATACGCTGACGATGCTTTCGGCCTCGGTCATGACGGCGCTGCTCGTCTTCGCCAACAGCTACCCGACATTCCTCCTCGCGGCGCTCGGCGTCGGCATTGCCGGCGGCTCGTTCTCGGTCGGCGTGGCCTATGTCGCGAAGTGGTTCCCGAAGGAGAAGCAGGGCACGGCCCTCGGCATTTTCGGCGCCGGCAACGTCGGTGCTGCCGTCACGAAGTTCGCGGCTCCCGTCATCATGATCGCCTACGGGTGGAAAACGGTGGCGCTGGTCTGGGCCGCCGTCCTGGCGATCACGGGGCTCCTCTTCTTCCTGTTCACGAAAGATGATCCGGATCTGGCCCGTCGGCGCGCGAGCGGGGAGAAGCCGGAGCCGCTCTCGGCCATGCTCGAGCCGTTGAGGAACGTGCAGGTCTGGCGGTTCTCGCTCTACTACTTCTTCGTTTTCGGTGCGTTCGTGGCGCTCGCCCTGTGGCTGCCGCGCTACCTCATCGGCGTCTACGGCCTCGACATCACCACGGCCGGCATGATCGGCGCCATGTACTCCATTCCCGCCTCGATCTTCCGGGCTTATGGCGGCCATCTTTCGGACAAGTACGGCGCGCGTACGATCATGTACTGGACGTTCATCGTCTCGGTCGTGTGCACATTCATCCTGTCCTATCCGCCGACGCAATACGTCATCGAAGGCATCCGCGGGCCGGTCGAGTTCTCTACCCGGATGGGCCTCGTCGGCTTCGTGGTGACGGCATTCGTGCTGGGCTTCTTCATGAGCCTCGGCAAGGCCGCGGTCTACAAGCACATCCCCGTCTACTACCCGGATCGGGTCGGTGCCGTCGGCGGCATCGTCGGTCTCGTCGGTGGCCTTGGCGGGTTCATTCTGCCCATCGCGTTCGGTGCGCTCAACGACCTCACCGGCGTCTGGCAGAGCTGCTTCTGGCTGCTGTTCCTGATCGTGGCCGTGTCGCTCGTCTGGATGCACTTCGCGATCCAGCAGATGGAGGCCGCCGCCGCGGCGGAAGGTATTCCGGCCAGCCGCTTGCCGCAGCTCCCCGAAATGCAGCCGATCCACGGACCGGGAACGGAGGGCGCGCTCGCGGCCTCCGGCCCGCTCCAGGACTGGCGGCCGGAGGATCGCGACTTCTGGGACAGCAAGGGCCGAGCCATCGCGCGCCGGAACCTCTGGATCTCGGTTCCCTGCCTGCTGCTCTCGTTCGCCGTGTGGATGGTGTGGTCGGTGGTCGTCGCCAAACTGCCGAGCGTCGGCTTCGCGTTCAGCAACGACCAGCTCTTCTGGCTGGCCGCATTGCCGGGATTGTCCGGCGCCACGCTCCGCATCTTCTACAGCTTCATGCCGGCCATCTTCGGCGGTCGGCTGTGGACCACGCTCGCGACCTGGTCGCTGCTCATTCCGGCCATCGGCATGGGCTGGGCCGTCCAGAACCCGGACACGCCCTACTGGGTGTTCCTGGCGCTCGCGCTGCTCTGCGGCTTCGGCGGCGGAAACTTCGCGTCCTCGATGGCCAACATCTCGTTCTTCTTCCCGAAGGCCGAGAAGGGCAACGCGCTCGCCATCAACGCCGGTCTCGGTAATCTCGGCGTCAGCGTCGTGCAGTTCGTCGTCCCGCTCGTGATCGCCGCCGGCGTATTCGGTTGGCTGGGCGGTGCGCCGCAGACGGCTACCATCGGCTCTGTCACCACCACGCTCTGGCTTCAGAACGCAGGCTACGTGTTCGTGCCGTTCATCGTCGCGTCCGCCTTCGCCGCCTGGTTCGGCATGGACGACATCGCAACGATGAAGGCCAGCTTCGCCGATCAGTCGATCATCTTCACCCGCTTCCACAACTGGGTGATGTGCTGGCTCTACACGGGCACATTCGGCTCGTTCATCGGGTTCTCGGCAGCCTTCCCGCTGCTCTCGAAGGTGCTCTACCCGGAGATCAACGCGCTCCAGTATGCGTTCCTCGGGCCGTTGGTCGGCGCCTTGTCGCGGGCCGCAGCCGGCAAGGCCTGCGATCGCTTCGGTGGCGGCCGCATCACGCTGTGGGTCTTCATCGCGATGAGCTTTGGCGTGGTCGGCATCCTCTATGCCATCGGCCTCAAGGGAAGCCCGCAATCCTTCACGATCTTCTTCGCGAGCTTCCTGTTCCTGTTCGCGGCGACCGGCATCGGCAACGCCTCCACGTTCCAGATGATCCCGGCGATCATGCGGAAAGAGGTCGCGCGACTGGAGCCGGGCCTGTCGCCTGCCGAGCGCGTCCGCCAATCCGACAAGGAAGCCGCGGCGATCATCGGCTTCACCTCCGCGGTCGCGGCCTACGGCGCCTTCTTCATCCCGAAGAGCTTCGGCAGTTCGATCGCGGCGACCGGGGGAGCGGAGCTCGCGCTCTACAGCTTCCTCGCCTTCTACGTGAGCTGCATCGCCATCACGTGGTGGTTCTACACGCGGCGCGGCGGCCTGCTGTTCGACATCGAACGGGGCGGGCCATCGACACCGTCAAACGCGACCAGCCCAGCCGAATAGTTTGGACATCAGCACCATCGAGGCACGCACATGAGCCATTTCATCGATCGCCTGAAATACTTCAGATCAACCAAAGAAGCGTTCTCGAACGGCCACGGCATCGCCACGAACGAGGACCGCCAGTGGGAGGACGGCTATCGCCAGCGCTGGCAGCACGACAAGGTCGTCCGCTCGACGCATGGCGCCAACTGCACGGGATCGTGCTCGTGGAAGATCTATGTGAAGGGCGGCATCGTCACCTGGGAGACGCAACAGACCGACTACCCGCGGACCCGCCCGGATCTCCCGAACCACGAGCCGCGCGGATGTTCGCGGGGCGCCAGCTACAGCTGGTATCTCTACTCCGGTAATCGCGTGAAGTACCCGCTGATCCGCTCGCGGCTGGTCCGGCACTGGCGCGAGGCGAGGAAGACGCTGGCGCCGGTGGCGGCGTGGAAATCGATCGTCGAGAACCCGGAGAAGCGGAACGACTACATCCAGGTTCGTGGTCATGGCGGCTTCGTGCGCGCGACCTGGGACGAGGTGACCGAGATCATCGGCGCCGCCAATGCCTACACGGCCAAGACCTATGGTCCCGACAGGGTGATCGGCTTCTCGCCGATCCCCGCAATGTCCATGGTCTCCTATGCAGCTGGGTCGCGCTATCTGTCGCTGCTCGGCGGCGTCTGCATGTCATTTTACGACTGGTACTGCGATCTGCCGCCGTCGAGCCCGCAGACGTGGGGTGAGCAGACGGACGTGCCTGAATCCGCCGACTGGTACAACGCCGGCTTCATCATCCTGTGGGGCTCGAACGTGCCGCAGACGCGGACGCCCGACGCGCATTTCTATACCGAGGCACGCTATCGCGGAGCGAAGTCCGCCGTGATCTGCCCCGACTACTCGGAGGCGGCGAAGTTCGGCGACATCTGGCTCAGCGTGAAGCAGGGCACGGACGCCGCGCTGGCGATGGCCATGGGTCACGTCATCCTCACCGAGTATCACGTAAAGCGGGAGGTCCCATATTTCCGTGACTATGTGCGCCAGTACACCGACATGCCGTTGCTGGTGCGGCTGGTCTCCCAGAACGGCAAGCTGGTGCCGGATCGCCTGCTGCGCGCGTCCGACTTCGACGCTTCTCTCGGCGAGACGAACAACGCGGAATGGAAGACGGTCGGGCTCGACGAGGTCTCCGGCAAGATCGTCGTGCCGAACGGATCGATCGGCTTCCGCTGGGGCGAACAGGGCAAGTGGAACATCGAGGAGAAGGAGTCGGGCGGCAATCCGACGAAGCTCCGGCTGTCGCTCGCGGACGTGAAGGACGAGTTCGCCGAGGTCGCGTTCCCCTATTTCGGCAACATCGCGCACGAGCATTTCACACACACGAATCACGCGAGCGTCCTCGAGCGCCGCGTTCCGGTGAAGCGGCTCAAGCTCGCCGACGGCGAGGCGATCGTCGCGACCGTGCACGATCTCTTCCTCGCGAACTACGGCGTCGATCGCGGCTTCGGCGGCGGCAATGTCGCGGCCTCCTTCGACGATGACACGCCCTACACGCCGGCCTGGGCGGAGAAGATCACGGGCGTCACGCGGGACAAGATCGTGCAGGTGGCCCGCGAGTTCGCCACCAACGCCGAGAAGACCAAGGGCCGCTCGATGGTCATCATCGGGGCCGCAATGAACCACTGGTACCACGCCGACATGAACTACCGCGGCGTGATCAACATGCTGGTCATGTGTGGCTGCGTCGGGCAATCGGGCGGCGGCTGGTCGCACTACGTGGGGCAGGAGAAGCTGCGTCCGCAAGCCGGCTGGGCGCCGCTCGCGTTTGGTCTCGATTGGTCGCGGCCGTCGCGCCAGCAGAACTCGACCTCGTTCTTCTACCTGCACTCGAACCAGTGGCGCTACGAGACGCTCGACGTGAAGGAGATCCTTTCTCCGACCGCGCCTCCCGGGCCTTGGGACGGGACGATCATCGACTACAACATGCGCTCGATCCGCATGGGCTGGCTCCCGGCCTATCCGACGCTGACGCAGAACTCGCTCGAAATCGCTGGCAAGGCGGCTGCGGCCGGCATGGAAGCGCCGGCCTACGTCGCCAAGTCGCTCAAATCCGGCGATCTCGAATTCGCCTGGGAGGATCCGGACGCGCCGCGGAACTATCCGCGCAACCTGTTCGTCTGGCGATCGAACCTCCTCGGCTCATCGGGCAAGGGCCACGAATACTTCCTGAAGCACCTGCTCGGGACGTCGCATGGCGTGCTCGGCAAGGATCTCGGCGAGGAAGGCCGCGCCAAGCCGACGGAGGTCCGCTGGCACGACGAGGCTCCGCGGGGCAAGCTCGACCTCCTCGTGACGCTCGATTTCCGCATGTCGACGACATGCGTCTACTCGGACATCGTGCTCCCGACGGCGACCTGGTACGAAAAGAACGATCTCAACACCTCGGACATGCATCCCTTCATCCATCCGCTGACGAACGCGGTGGACCCCGTCTGGGAGGCCAAGTCGGATTGGGAAATCTACAAGGCGATCGCCAAGGCGTTCTCGCGCGTGGCACCGGAAGTGCTCGGAGTCGAGAAGGACGTCGTGCTGACACCGATCATGCACGATGCACCGGCCGAGCTCGCGCAAGCCTTCGAGCCGAAGGACTGGAAGACAGGCGCGTGCGAGCCCATTCCCGGCAAGACGATGCCGGCCGTCACCGTCGTCGAGCGCGACTACCCCAATCTCTATAAGCGGTTCACCGCGCTCGGCCCGCTCATGGAGAAGGTCGGGAACGGGATCAAGGGCATCGCCTGGAAGACGGAGCACGAGGTCGATGCGCTCAAGCATCTGAACGGCGTGGTCACCGAGGAGGGCCCGACCAAGGGCATGGCCCGCATCGACACCGACATCGATGCGGCCGAAATGCTCCTGATGCTCGCGCCCGAGACCAATGGCGAGGTCGCCGTGAAGGCGTGGGCCGCCCTCTCGAAGACCACCGGGCGTGACCACGTGCATCTGGCAGCGGTGAAGGAGGACGAGAAGATCCGCTTTCGCGACGTCGTCGCACAGCCGAGAAAGATCATCTCGGCTCCGACGTGGTCCGGCCTCGAAAGCGAGAAGGTTTGCTACAACGCCGGCTACACGAACGTGCACGAACTCATTCCGTGGCGGACGCTGTCGGGCCGCCAGCAGCTGTATCAGGACCACCTGTGGATGCGGGCCTTCGGCGAAGGGTTCTGTGTCTATCGCCCGCCGATCGATCTGAAGGCGATCAAGGGCGTGCAGGGACTGAAGCCCAACGGCGAGAAAGAGATCGTCCTCAACTTCATCACGCCGCACCAGAAGTGGGGCATCCACTCCACCTACACCGACAACCTGCTGATGCTCACGCTGTCGCGCGGCGGGCCCATCGTGTGGCTCTCCGAGACCGACGCCAGGAAAGTGGGCATCGTCGATAACGACTGGGTCGAGGCCTACAACGCCAACGGCGCGCTTGTCGCCCGCGCGGTGGTCTCGCAGCGCATGAAGGACGGTACGCTCTTCATGTATCACGCCCAGGAGAAGATCGTGAACGTGCCGGGCTCCGAAATGACGGGGCAACGGGGCGGCATTCATAACTCGGTCACGCGCGCGGTTCTGAAGCCGACCCACATGATCGGTGGTTATGCGCAGCTCGCCTACGGCTTCAACTACTACGGCACGATCGGCACCAACCGCGACGAGTTCGTCGTCATTCGGAAACTCAGGAAGGTGGATTGGCTGGAGCGGCCCTTCAAGGGGAAGCAGGAGCCTGCCGCACGTCACAACAAACCAGAAGCCGCCGAGTGATCAGGGGATCAACGACATGAAAATCCGCGCTCAGATCGCGATGGTTCTAAACCTCGACAAGTGCATCGGCTGCCATACGTGCTCGGTGACCTGCAAGAACGTCTGGACCAATCGCGAAGGTATGGAATACGCCTGGTTCAACAACGTGGAGACGAAGCCGGGCATCGGCTATCCAAAGGACTGGGAAAACCAGGACCGCTGGAAGGGTGGCTGGCGCCGGAAGGCCAACGGAAAGATCGAGCCGCGCATCGGTGGCAAGTGGCGCATTCTCTCGAAGATCTTCGCCAATCCCGATCTCCCCGAGATCGATGATTATTACGAGCCTTTCACGTTCGACTACGACCACCTGCAGAAGGCGCCGGAGAGCCAGGCTTTCCCCACAGCCCGCCCGCGCTCGCTGATCACCGGCGAGCGCATGGAGAAAATCGAATGGGGTCCGAACTGGGAGGAAATTCTCGGCGGCGAGTTTGCCAAGCGATCAGCCGACAAGAATTTCGACGGCATCGAGAAAGAGATCTACGGGCAGTTCGAAAACACGTTCATGATGTATCTGCCGCGGCTGTGCGAGCACTGCCTCAACCCGGCGTGCGTCGCGTCGTGTCCGTCGGGCGCGATCTACAAGCGCGAAGAAGACGGCATCGTCCTGATCGACCAGGACAAGTGCCGGGGCTGGCGCATGTGCGTTTCAGGCTGCCCCTACAAGAAGATCTACTTCAACTGGTCGAGCGGAAAGAGCGAGAAGTGCATTCTCTGCTATCCGCGGATCGAGGCAGGCCAGCCGACCGTCTGCTCCGAGACGTGCGTCGGTCGCATCCGATATCTCGGCGTCGTGCTCTATGACGCGGACCGCATCGAAGCCGCCGCGAGCGTCAAGGACGAGAGCAAGCTCTACGAGGCACAGCTCTCGATCTTCCTCGATCCGAACGATCCGAAGGTGATCGAGCAGGCGCGACGGGACGGCATCCCCGATGCGTGGCTCGAATCCGCGAAGCGTTCGCCCGTCTGGAAAATGGCGATGGAATGGAAGGTCGCCTTCCCGCTCCATCCCGAATACCGGACGCTGCCGATGGTCTGGTACGTGCCGCCGCTCTCGCCGATCACGGCAGCTGCCGAGGCCGGCAAGATGGGCACGGACGGCGGCATGCCGGATGTGCGGTCGCTGCGCATTCCGCTCCGCTACCTCGCCAACATGCTGACTGCCGGCGAAGAGGCGCCCGTGGCGCTGGCCCTCGAGCGGATGCTGGCCATGCGGGCCTACATGCGGGCCAAGACCGTCGACGGCGTCATCGACGAAGCCGTTGCGAAGCGCGTCGGGCTGAACGCACTGCAGATCGAGCAGATGTACCACGTGATGGCGATCGCCAATTACGAGGACCGCTTCGTGATCCCGACATCGCACCGTGAAGTGACGCAGGACGCCTACGAACTCAGAGGCGAATGCGGCTTCTCGTTCGGCGACGGCTGCCTGCCGAGCGACAAGCGGACGAACCTCTTCGGTGGCGTCAAGGTGAAGAACGACAAGCCGCGCATGGGAGCCTACTGATGAAAACGCTCAAGGTTCTTTCCGCGCTCCTGACCTATCCGACCCCGGAACTGCAAGCCGCAGCGCGCGAACTCACTGCGGTCCTTCGGAGCGAGGCAATCCTGCCTCGCTCGCAGCTCCAGGGCGTGATCGAGCTGGTCGACGACATCGCGCAGCGCGATCTCCTGGATGCGCAGGAGCGCTACGTGCTGCTCTTCGACCGCACGCGGTCCCTGTCGCTCCATCTCTTCGAGCACGTGCATGGCGAAAGCCGTGACCGCGGCCAGGCCATGGTCGACCTGATGGGCGTCTATGCGGATGCGGGTTACGAGACCACCGCATCCGAGTTGCCCGACTTCCTGCCGATGTTTCTCGAGTTCGCCGCGACGCGCCCCGCGGCTGAGGCACTCGAGCTCGTCGGACAGCCGGGCCATGTGCTGGCGGCACTTCGTGAGCGCCTTGCGAAACGTGGCTCTCCCTACGAAGCAGCCTTTGCCGCGCTCGTGGCACTGGCGAAGGTGAAGCTCGACTCGGCGCAACTCGCGGCGCTGAGAGCGGAACCGGACCCCGAGCCAGACGACCTCGAAGCCCTAGATGCAGCCTGGGAAGAAGAGGAAGTCACCTTCGGTCCCGGGGCGGCAGCCCAGTGCGGCGTCGACGGTCTCGCGGCGAAGATCCGGCAGGGGCGGCGCCCCGCTCCAGGTCTCGAGAATGCGCATCGCAAGGGGCCCGCGACCGTCATCTCCACATCCGCAACGCCTCGCACCTGAGGAGCATGCGCCATGCAAGACACGCTCTTTCATATCCTGTTCGTCTGGTATCCCTACGTGTGCATCTCCGCGTTCGTGTTCGGGAGCCTGATCCGCTACGATCGCGAGCAGTACACGTGGAAAGCCAGCTCCAGCCAATTACTGCGCAAGCGCCAGCTGTTCTGGGGCTCGAATCTCTTCCACTTCGGGATCATCTTCTTGTTCTTTGGGCATGCCGTCGGCCTGCTTACGCCCAAAGCGGTCTATTCGCTGTTCATCACGCCGGAGCAGAAGCAGCTGATCGCCATCGTGGCGGGTGGTATTGCCGGTACGGTCTGCTTCGTCGGACTGACGCTACTGCTGCATCGTCGGCTGACCGACGCGCGGATCCGCCAGACCTCGACATACATGGATCTGTCGATCCTCATCATCCTGTGGGTGCAGTTGGTGCTGGGTCTGATCACGGTGCCCTTCTCACTCGGGCACACCGACGGCTCGGTCATGATCCAGCTGTCGCACTGGGCCCAGGGGATCGTGACCGTCCAGCCGGTCGACGCGAGGACCCTGCAGGGGCTCGACTGGCCGTACCTGGTCCATCTGGTGCTGGGCATGACCATCTTCCTGCTCTTCCCGTTCTCGCGCCTCGTCCACATCTGGTCGGCCCCCGTCAAGTTCGTGACGCGGCGCGGATATCAGGTCGTGCGTACGCGGAGACCGCTCGGCGGTCATGCCTCGGGCAGCGCCTACAAACCAGCTTCGGAGTAACGGCTCATGACCACGGTTCTCGACACATCACGTGTTGCGCCGCCTGCGGCCTCTGCTCAACGCCCGGAGCTGACGCGCTCCAAGCCGGTCTCAGTCAATGGTGTCGTGATCCCGCGCGCAGAGATCGCGCGGGAGACCCAACACCACCCGGCCACGAAGCCGATCGAGGCGTGGCAAGCGGCGGCCCGCGCCCTCGCCATTCGCGAGTTGCTGCTGCAGGAGGCGAAACGCCTCGACATCACTCCGACCCCGCAAGTGGACGCGGAGGGGCGTCGCGAAACAGACGAGGAGGCGGTCGTTCGGCAACTCATCGAGCAGGAAGTCGTCACTCCCGAACCGGACGAGGAGACATGCCTGCGCGTTTACGAGCAACGGCGGCAGGCGTTCCGCTCGTCGGACCTCTACGGCGTCCGGCACATCCTGCTGGCCGCACCGCCTGCTGATCCGACGGCGCGGGCCGAGGCGCGCCAGCAAGCCGAGGCGATCATCGCGATGGTCAAGACCGATCCTGGCTGCTTCTCGCAGCTGGCGGCCGCTCACTCGGCCTGTTCATCGAAGGCTCAAGGCGGCGCGCTGGGGCAGATCTCGCGCGGGCAGACCGTACCCGAGTTCGAGGCGGGGCTCGCCGACGCGCCCGTCGGCGAGGTGGCGGAAGCGCCGATCGAAACGCGCTACGGCGCCCATGTCGTCTTCGTCGATCACAAGTGCGAGGGGCAGGCGCTTCCCTTTGAGCTGGTGCGGGAGGCGATCTCGGGCTGGCTGATCGAACGCTCACAGAATGCTGCCATCAAGCAATACATCGCGATGCTGGCGGGGCGCGCGACGATTGCCGGCATCGACCTCGAAGCAAGTCCATCCCCTCTGGTTCGATAGGAGCGCTCCATGGATCTCGGCGTTCTGTTTGCTCGGCTCGAGACCGAGCAGAGCACGGCCGACGCACTCGAGGCTCTCGGCGATCTCGTGGTCTACAGCCAAGTGGTGGCAGCAGCGGAGCGGTACGGCGAGCAGCCCGGCGAGTATCTCGCAGCCAGCGCCGGTCAATTTGCGTCGATGGCCGGCGACGAGTCCTGGCTGGCTCTCGTCGCGGCCATGGAGCGGGCGCCGGATCCAGGGCAGGCCGCGATGCTCTACATAGCGCGGTGGGCGATCGCACGCGATGCGGCACCGGCACCCGAAGCGCACAGCTGTTCATGCGAGGCGACCAGCATCGTCGGAGGCTGATGTCATGGCCCGAGCCAGACGCGAATTCTCAGCGCCGTTCCGGCCTGTCACCCGGGAAGAGATCATGGCGCCGCCGCTGAGACTTCTGGCCGACCCGATCGAGTACATCTGCGAGGACCATTTCCGGCAGCGCCGCATTTGCCGTGCCTTGCGAATGCTTGCTGCCGGGCAGGACATCCCGGGATGCGTCGCGGAACAGATTGCGGATGCCATGCAGCACGATCTCCCGCTGCACCACCGCGACGAGGACGAGGATCTGTTCCCGCTGCTCCGGGCGCGGGCTCACGCCGAGGATGGGCTCGAGCCGCTGCTCGCGCAGCTTTCGCACGATCATGGGCGCGGCGAGGCATCAGCAAAGAAGCTCGCGGCGGCGCTGTGCATCAACACCAGTGGCGAGCGGGTGGCGCTCGGACCTCCCGCGGCCAAGCTGGCTACTCAATATGTCCGCACCGAGCAGCGGCATCTCGCCATAGAGAACGGCATCGTCATGGTCATGGCGCGAAAGCGGCTCTCGCCGAAAGACCTCGATGCGCTCTCTCATTCGATGAAGGCCAGACGCGGAGTTCCCACCTGATGTCCCGGACGCTCGATCATCTCCTCGACCAGAACGTCATCTGGGCCGTCGGCAAGCGGCGGGACGATCCCGAATTCTTCCGGCGCATGGCGGAGCAGCAACGGCCGAACTATCTGTGGATCGGCTGTTCCGACAGCAGGGTCACGGCCAACGACGTCCTCGGCCTCGATCCCGGCGAGGTGTTCGTGCACCGGAACATCGCCAATATCGTCCACACCAGCGATCTCAATATTCTGTCGGTGCTCGAGTTCGCTGTCGACTACCTGCAGGTCGAGCACATCATCGTCTGCGGGCACTATGGATGCGGTGGCGTCGCTCGCTCATTGACCGCGGATCGCGGCGCGATGCTCGATCACTGGCTGCAGCCGCTGACGATGTATTATCGCAAGCATCGCGCGCTTTTCGATGCCATCGCCGATGAGCAGGAGCGGCTCGACCGCATGTGCGAACTCAACATCGAGATGCAGGTGCGCCGGATCGCGGCGACACCCATCGTCGAGAACGCATGGAGCCGCGGGCAGACACTCAATCTCCACGGCTGGATCTATGCCATCCGCGACGGCTTGCTGCGCGATCTCGGGCCGCATCTTTCCTCGGTCGAGGAGCGCGACGCGCTCCCCTCCATCGATGAGCGCGTTCGCAATCCAACAGAGCCGATCAGTGCCATGCGGCGTCAGGCGATCGATGCCTTCGCCGCTTTCGGGCCGGAAGCGATGGAAGGATTGGCCTGCCCCCTCCCCACGGAGATGCACGGCCATGCCTGCACGGAGGAATGCTGAAATGGCGGCCATCATCCCGGTCGGCATCGTCGTCAGTTCGGATCGCGCGGCCGCTGGCGAATACGAAGACCTCGGCGGACCGGCGATCATCCACTATCTCGAACGCGCGCTCACGACCCCTTGGCGGCCGATCAAGACGATCGTGCGCGATGAACGGGATCTCGTGGCGGCGGCAGTCGTGCATCTGGCCGACGTGGACGGATGTCCGCTCATCCTGACGACCGGGGGGACCGGTCCGGCGCCGCGCGACGTGACACCCGACATCATGCCGGAGGTCTGTTCGCGCCTGATGCCGGGCTTCGGCGAAGCGATGCGCGCGGTGAGCCTGCGCGAGGTGCCGACCGCCATTCTGTCGCGGCAGACGGCTGGCATCAGGGGTACGAGCCTGATCATCAATCTCCCCGGCAAACCGACGTCGATCAAGACGTGCCTCGATGCCGTCTTCGCGGCCGTGCCCTACTGCATCGACCTCATCGGCGGCCCGCGCCTCGAAACTGATCCGGCTCATTGCCAGGCCTTCCGGCCCAATCGCTAAGAGGTTTCCCCATGCCCGATGCGACTGCCGACAGACGTATCCTCGCCATCACCTACACGGACGGCGAGCGCGCTGCTGACGTCCTGCGGCGCCTCGCCGCCGCGCTCTCGGCAGCCGGTGCGCGCTGCGCCGGGTTCATCCAGCGCGACGAGCCACCACCGGAAGGCCGCGTGAAATGCGATATGGTCCTCGAGTGCCTCGCAACAGGAGACCGGTTGAAGATCTCCGAGGATCGGGGGCCGCTCGCGCGTGGTTGTCGACTCGATGCGGATGCGTTGGCACAGTCGATCGTTTCGACCATGACGGCGATCCAGGGTCGCCCGGATGTCCTCGTCATCAACAAGTTCGGTAAGACCGAAGCCGAAGGTGGTGGATTTCGCTCACTCGTGGCCGATGCGCTGGAGTTTGGCATTCCCGTGCTGATCGCCGTGCCTTGGCGCAACATCGAGAGCTGGCGGCTGTTCGCCGGCGACCATGCATTCGAAGTCGCGGCCGAGTCGCTTCGGCCCGAGGATGAAGCCACGGCTCTCGCGACCATAGGCCTGTATGTTGCCGAAGTTCTACCAGCAGCAGATGCCGGGTGGCATGTGCGCGCGGCTGCGGGCCAGCCAGAATGAGCCATGACACGGCAAACGGTGTCAACACCCAGATGCGAGGCACCTGATGGCAACCAGCGCGCAGCAAATCCGCGCCTACGATGGGCCATTGCTTTTCAGCTACGGGTTTCGTCCCTTCTTCCTGCTAGGCGCTGCCTGGTCGGCGACGGCGGTCGTCGTATTCATTCTGGCGCTCGGCGGGTCGATATCATTGCCCTCGACATTCACGCCCGTCGCCTGGCACACGCATGAAATGATCTACGGCCTCGTGCCGGCGGTCGTTGCGGGCTTCCTGCTCACGGCCGTTCCGAACTGGACGGGACGTCTGCCCGTGGTCGGGGTCCGTCTGGCGCTGCTGTTCGGTCTCTGGGTGTGCGGGCGCATCGCGCTCCTGGTGTCGGCCCAGATCGGTCCGCTCATCACGGCGGTGATCGATGTCGCCTTTCTCGTCGCGCTCGGCGCGGTCATCGCGCGCGAGATCATAGCGGCCGGCAACACGCGCAATCTCAAAGTCCTCGCCGTCATCACTCTTCTGGCCGTCGGCAATGCGGTGTCTCACGTCGAGGCTTACAGTGGAACCGCTGGAAACTACGGTGTTCGTATCGGGATCGCCGGCACGATCCTGCTCATCAACCTGATCGGTGGCCGGATCGTGCCGAGCTTTACGCGCAATTGGCTGGCAAAGCGCTCTTCTCCCGCCATGCCGGAGCCCTTTGGCCGCTTCGATGTGGCGGCGACGCTGGTCACTATTGCCGCGCTCGCCAGCTGGGTGTCGCGGCCGAACCTCCCCGTAACGGCCGCACTGGCGCTCGGCGCCATGGCAGCCACCGGCTGGCGCCTTGCGCGCTGGTCGGGCCACAGAACGACAGCAGAGCCTCTGGTTCTGGTCCTGCACATAGCTTTCAGCTTCGTACCGATCGGCTTCGGCCTCGTCGCGCTATCGGTGTTTTCGCCGTCACTCATGGCTGCATCGGGCGCAGTTCACGCCTGGACTGTCGGCGCGATTGGGTTGATGACGCTGGCAGTCATGACCCGCGCCAGTCTCGGGCATACAGGACAGCCATTGGTGGCGACCTCAAAGACAACGGTGCTCTTTTGTGCGGTCGCGGTTGCGGCGCTGACACGGATCGGCGTTGCTTTCGGCCTCTGGCCAGACATTCTCCTCGGCATTTCGGCCGCCGCTTGGGTGCTGGGCTTCGGTGGCTTCGTTGTCGTCTACGGCCCTTCGCTATCCAGGGCTCGGGTATGAGCGGTTGCGCCGAACTCGGGTCGGACCAGTCTCATGCATTCGAGATCCTGCTCGCATGGTCAGACGTGACGTTGATCGTCGGACCCAGACCAAACGGCGCTCGATGTCCTCCTGTCGGCAGGGTCAGAGCGACGTTGCGGCCGTGCCGTGCGTCGGGCTCAGTCCCTGCGGGGCCTGCCGGCAGCGTGGCGGTCGTCGTCGAGCCTGCGTGCGCTCATTCCGCTCCGGTCGCGCGCCGTTGCGTCGCGACGGCGCTCAGACCGGCTTGGGCCATCTCCGAGCCCGCTCGCCGGAACTGAACTGCGCGGATGCGGCTCCGGAGACGGCCCTCAGGCGTCGCGGAATTCGGAGCTGAGTGCCCGGCCCGCCGCCTTGGCATAGGTCGCTTCCGATTTCTCGACCATGGCGCGGATGGACCGGAGGGCCTCGTCGATCTGCGAGACCTTGGTGCCTGCGAGATTGAGATAGAAGCCCTTCGCCTCGAGCGAGGTGCGCAGACGCTCGATGAATACGCCTTCGCCTTTGACTTCCTCGTTGCCGACGGTCGTCGTATCGACGCCACAGCTCGGCGATCGATTGATGCCGATGATGCCAAGCACGCTGAAGCCGTGCTCGACGTACTGTTCGACCTGCGCAACGACCTGCGCGATCATGGCGTCCATCACCTCGGCGGAGCGATTGGATTTCATCCCGGCGCGGATCCGGGTGTTCTCGAGCAGGACCGGGCGCTCTCCGCCCTTGACGTCGCCCCTGTCGAGGCCGAGGCACATCAACTCGGGGCACGGCATCTGCGCGACGCCGATGTTCAATTGCATCAGCAGTTCCAGCACCCGCCGGTTGACGCCGGCTACGCCGGCATGTCCGTCCGCCCTGGTGTTCGAATTCAGAATGCAGTGAGAGACGAACACGACGCGACGGCTTCGTTCATCGGAAAACATCGGCTTACCCCGATCGACAGGAGGATCGCTCCGCGACGGTACACGGGCCTGCGATGGCCGCGCAAGATACCGGAGAGGCCGAACGTACGGCACGCGTGCCTGAAACGACGCCATGGCGGAGGCTCGCTCAACGGGGATCGTGCGCCTGGCGGCCCTTCAGCAATTCCTCAACGGCGAACATTACGCAGCTGTTGGCGCGGATCGTCTTTGCGATTTCGAGTGCGGGTGGCGGCGGCGGGTCGGTGGCCGTGGTGCGCTGGATCGAGGCCCGGCGCGCGAAGGCCTCGGCTTTCGCTCTGTCGCACAACTCGGCGTGTCCCAGCTGCTGGCGGATCATGTCGTAGGTGAAGTGCGACATCTTCCAGCCCAGGGGAAGCTTGATCTGGTCGTGATCGAGTTCGACAACGGCGACGTTCCAGCCTGCAGTCAGTCCAAGTTGCGCCCGGCCCCGCAGTTCGACGCCGTCCTTTTCGGTATCGCCATCGCGAGCCGTCTGGCCGTCCAGCTTGAGGACCGTCTCTCTCACCGCGATCCGGGACAACAGCTGACGGATTGCGAACAGCGCTTCCACGGGCGCGGCGAGGTCCTTCAGTTGCGCGCCTTTCGTCACCGCATCGGCGTCGACCGATTGCGAGCTGGTCAACAGGATGAGGCGCGGATCAAAGTCGTCGTCCAACTTCGTCTTGCGGCGCTTCTCCCGGAAGTCCAGAAGGCCGTTGTAGATGTCCAGTGCGGTGAGGGCGCCGGAAGCGTCGACATAACCGCCGTCCACGAAGTACCAGCGATTGTTCTCGGCATTCTTTACTTCGTAGGCGCCGACGACACCGGGGAACCGCGCACTCACGACCGCCGCCTTGGCGAGCGTCGTGTCACCATCCAGCCAATGATGGTCTTTCGCCAACTCATGGAACGAGTTGATCGTGAAAGACTTCAGGTTTCCCACATCGAAGGGAGCGAAAACCACCCGGTTGCCGACGCGTGCCCAGGTTGCATTCAACACCAGTGCGGGCATTGGCCGGTCGGTGACGAAATGCCGGTCGAACGGTTCGGCCCACGGCGTTTTCCTCGCAGCCGCGTTCACGGCCAGCGGAAGGAGGTGCTGCTGCATGCTCGCGGCCAGACTGATCTCGAGGCCTTCGGCGCGGTCACGCATCGTGCCCAGCACGTCCGCGACGATGAGGCCCGCCAGCGGCGAGAGGTGATCCTCCGTCACGACCGCGGCCGTCCTCGCCACAAAGTCCCGCGGGACCGTGGCACCCGACGCCAAGCAGCCCTCGATGGCAAACGACGTCATCGCATTGGCCAACGCACCCTGGAAGACCATGGCCCCCACGGCGCCGCCAGAAACACCGCTGATCGCGAAGACGTGCTGGGCGAAACTCGGACAGCTGACCTGCATCTGGGCGAGGAACGCCTGGATGGCGGCCGCTGCGTAAATGCCGCCGCCCTCGGCCGCGATCACGAACACCGGATAGGGCTTGGAGCCCGAAACGCGGGCATAGGCTTCGCGAGCGTCTATTCGGGCCTCGAGCCATTCCCCGAACCTGGCATCGAAACGGTTTTCGCTGGTGCTGGCCTTCGCAGAGGTGGAACCGGACGTGCGGGCTGGCGTCTCGCCTCGGCGCTCGGGAGCCGAATTCGCCCATCCGAGGTACGTGCTCCCGGCCGCCGCGAGGCCGAGCGCCGTCAGCAGCAACGCGGCAGGCACAGGCCTTCGAGCCGGCCAGCTCTGCCACCAGAGCAGGCCGATCAGCAGCCCGGCGGGCAGAGCGAGTGCCGGTAACGACACGCCGGCAACATGAACCGCTCCAACCAGAGAAATCACGACCAGGAAGACCACGACCCAGAATGTCGCCCACTGCCGGGCAAGGCCGATCAGGACGAGTACAGGCAGCCCAACCATGACGATCCACGTCTGAGCTTGGCCGAGCTCGAGCTTGTTCATGATCACGACCAGCGCCACCAGCCCGAGCACAAGGACGACCGGCAGGCTGGTTTCGCGTGCCGCCAGACAGAGCATGCCCACCAGGGACAGTGATGCGAGGCAGAGCACGAGGAGCATCGCGAGCGGGCCGATCGATCGCGACATGTCCACCCACTTGAAGTGCATGAAGCCCGTCAGGAGAGACGCAACGAACAGGAGGGCTGTCGCAACGAGGGCGACGGCGAGCGCGATGCGTGCGCGGGACGAAGAGCGAGACGTGCTGATAATCGAACCGCGCCAACGCAGCTGGCCGTAGAACAGGACCGCCAATAGTCCCAGATGGAGGCCCCACAACGCCACAGCCGTGCCAGCCGACGCTGGCCCAAGGACTGGCGATCGCAAACTGGACCATTGCCCGGTGAGCACCCCGACCCACGCCAGATCCGCCGTTGCGGATCCGCCGTCGGGCGATGCGGGAAACACTCGGGTGACGACAAGGGGCACGAAAAGACTGGCGAACGCGAGCGCGACGACGAGGGCATAACCGCAGTCGCCCATGACCCGACCCGGTTCCTTCGGGATGCGCCGCATGAGCCTGCCCACATTGGGCCATTGGCTCGCCATGGAGCCGGCGACGACAACTGCGATCCAGGCCACGACGAGGTAGGGCGAGAACGCTCCGATCGCGAACCATCGAGTGGCGGCTCCGAGAGCCTTCATTTTCTTGACGAATTGTTCGTGATCGACAGGGAAACCGTGCAGCGCTCCAAAGTCCCCGGGGCCCACGGCCAGGCCGGCTGCAAACTCGAAATGGAGCTGGGCGGCGAGGAGCTTTTCGCCGCTTGCAACGGCTTCAGCCAGAGCAAAGTGGAGACCGGCGAGGAGGCCGAACCAGGGCAAAGCGGCCGCGATCAGACCCACCGCCCGAACGCGGCTCGCGAGGGCCGGATCGACGAGCTTCGAGGCGTGATCACTGAAAACGTGGTTGACGCCGACAAGGCCGAGCGCACGGTTCAGCATGTAGAGCGCGAAGCTCAAGAGCGCGAGCACTGTCAGGGCCAAGCCCAGTTGCGCGGCATGGCCCGCAAACATGCCCGGGGCCGGATTGGCCACTCCGAGAATATAGACGAGGTAAAGCTCGCGTGCCTGGGGAAGGGACGACAGAGTGGCCGCAATACCGATCGACATCACCAGCGGCAACGCGTGGACCGCGTACGCCGTCCGGCTCAACCAGAGCCACATCTGGTGCGATATGTAGACGGCTATCTCGGACGCACGTCGGGGATCTCGCACCGCTCGCTCCTCCCTCAAGACGCGCTCGTGGCCCCGGCCGGGGCGGCGTCCTTCTCCGCGCCAGCCGCCACGTACGCGCCGCTGAGTGCGCGCTGGTAGGCTTCGACGTCACGATCCGTGTATGCGAGCAAATGGATGTCGGTGATCGCGGTATTGCCTTCGACGTCGGTCATGAAACTTTCGATCGCCTGGAGAATCTGGGCGGCCGACGTTTGTGGCGCCACGCGCCCCTCGCCGGCGCCGATCAACGGGATGAGCACTGATCGGCACACGCCCGGCCTGCCCAGCAGCCGCTCGCGAAATCGGGCCCAACACCGTTCGATCGAGGTGTTGCCGTTGTGCACGTCGAAGAGCGCCCGCTTCACCAGAGCACCGATCCGCGACGGCTCGATGTCGACGACCTCGGTGCCGGTCGCGTGGATGACCGGCCGCGCCACCGGGAGATGAAGCAGGCGACGGACACCATTCAAGTTCCGGAGTTCACCCGGCGTCGTCTCGATGATCTCGCGATCGCTGACTTCGATCCGGTCCTTCATCGCGACGCGGATCGCGGTTCCGATCGTGTCGACGGCAACGGCGCCGCTCGGGGTCTTCTCCGCGCCTCCCCAACGAATGCGAGCGGACACGCCTTCGTCGAAGAGGCGCGACATGATCATGTAGCTGTTTTCGGGGTTCAGCCACACGTCGACGCCTTTGATGCCGAGAATGTCTCCCGTCCTCAGGCGGATCTTCACCTTCGACACCTGGGCTGCAGTCTGGTCTTTCGGCGAGAGTTGACCCTTATCCAGGTTTGCGTCCATCTTTCCCCGGTAAATGTAGTCCGCCTCGTGCTTTCCCGCGCTCAGAGGGGTCGGCTTGTGAATATCGATGTTGAGGCGGCTCGCGAGAAAATAAATCGCAATGACCAGTTTCGGATCGTGGATCTGGCGGGCTCGAAGGCGTGCGGCGAGATCCTTCGGTGACTGCTCGACGACCAGAATGTCCTCGGTCTTTTCGCCTCCCTCGCGTGGCACGCGATCCTTGTTCGTCACCTCCTTGAAATAGAGGAATATCCGCTCGGACGTGCCGCCGGGCGAAGAATAGAACGACGCAATAGGCTCGGGTTCCGTAATGCCGTAACCGGCCTCCTCCTCGACCTCGGCGATGGCCACCTCCTCGGGTGTCCGCCACTGTGTGCTCTCGTCCTTGGGCTTGACCTCGCCGGCGATCGTCTCCTCGATCCAGCCCGGCGCGTGCTCCATCATGGTATCGCGTCCCTTGGTCACGAGCGTCGCGACCCGGAACTGCTTCACGAAGATGACCTTGTCGGTTTCAGAATTATAAAGGAGCACTCCGACCGAATCGCCGCGCTCGAAGACTTCGCGGCGCATTCTGGCGGAGCGACCACCGCCGTTCGCCTCGAATTTGGCATGGTCGAGCCAGTAGGCATCGACGTTGAAGTAAACCTTGTCGATTTTTCCGTTGGGCCAAGATCGCGGGTACGGGGCGCGAGACGAAAGCACGCGCAAGGCGTCGCCGATGTTCACCAGGCCCCCCGCGTAATCTCCGGGTGGCAGAGCGGGACCATCGCCCTGCCGCATCGAATCCGAATTGTCCTGCATGACTTCGAGACATCCCACTCAGGCACGCGTGGCCTTCCCACAATGGGATCAGTATACCCACTCGACGCCGGTCGGGTGTTGCCGAAGGGTCTCATCGGCGGTGTGTCTCGCGCGTCAACTGCTCGGAATGCGGGCAGATCCGCCTGCGAGCCGGTGTCGTGCCGGCGAACAGGTTGTGCTTTACTGGGTCCGGCAGTCATTCCACAGTCGACGCGAGAGCGGCCTGACCGCCCTGCGGCGACGGTGTTGCCCGCACGCCCTTGCCGGCGGCGATGCTTGCGAGAAGTCGCGGTTAGTCGTGATGGTCTGGAGAATTCGAAATGCAGCTCGGCGTTTTCATTCCGATCGGGAACAACGGCTGGATCATCTCCACGACGTCACCGCAGTTCATGCCGAGCTACGACCTCAACCTCGGCATCGTGCAGAAGGCCGAGGCGTTCGGGTTCGAGTTCGCGATGTCGATGATCAAGCTGCACGGGTTCGGCGGGCCATCGCAGCACTGGGACCACAATCTCGAATCCTTCACGCTGATGGCCGGTATCGCTGGCCAGACCAGCCGCATCAAGCTCTTTGCGACTTGTGCCGTGCTGACCATGCCGCCACCGATCACCGCGCGCATGGCGGTGACCATCGACAGCATTTCGCACGGGCGCTTCGGGGTGAACATCGTCTCCGGATGGCAGCGGCGGGAGTACTCGCAGATGGGGCTCTGGCCGGGTCCGGAGCACTACAGACGGCGCTACGAGTACTGCGCCGAGTACGTCACCATCATGCAGGAGCTGTGGGCGACGGGCCGGTCTGACCTCAAAGGGCAGTTCTTCCAGATGGACGACTGCCGGTGCAGCCCGCTGCCGACCGCCAAGATCCCCATCATCTGTGCGGCGCAGAGCGATGCCGGAACCAAATTCGCCGCCCAGTACGCGGACTACAATTTCTGCCTCCTCGCTGTTCCGAGTGGGTGACCTGACCAGCTGAGCCCGAGCCTTCTGTCCTCCCGCACCATCCCTTTGTTCGATCCAAGGCCATCCCTCCG
>LNEM01000011.1 GCA_001464955.1 Rhizobiales bacterium Ga0077537
GATCTGCTCTTCCGTAAATCGGCTCTTCTTCATCGTCCGTCCCTCTCTCGGGTTCGGACTCTACTTCAGACTGGAGGAGTTCTGCAGGGGCAGGTCACGCCCGACAAGCTTCAGCCGCACGACGCCGAGATCCGGGCGCGTCTCGGCGATCGTCTTCAAGGCACGAAAAATGGGGCGTGGATCGCGCCGGAGATAGATCGAACCGCTGTGCAGCAACGTGATCGGATCAGACGCAGGCTTCGCCGTAGCGTCTGCCGGCCGAGCCGGCAAGGGATCGAATCCGTTCGTCACGAAGAACATCTTCTCGGCAAACCGCGGGTAGGCGCGCTGCACGATTTCGAGGTTGGTGGGCGTGTTCACACAGATCCGGTCGGCAGCCGCGAACGTCCTTGCCTCGCCGAAGCTGTCGGCGACCCGACGCAACCGCGAGTATTGATACTCGCTCGCCCCCGTCACCCAGGGATCGCGGAACGACGCCATCCACGGCAGGCCATATCGCTTCTTTGCAAGATAGCCGAGGACATTCACGGTCCCCGGCGGGCTCGAGGTCTTGATGCAGTCGGGGCGGAATGTCTCGATCGCCTCGGCGATGGCGCGCCACGCCGGCCCCCACCAGCAGGCATAGGGACCCACGAGGAAACGCGCCCGAGGTCCAGGGTAGGGAGCACGAAAGATCGGGGTGTCGGCCGGCACGCGCGCCAACAGCGCCGGATCGACGGAATCCCACGGTTCGTGGTCAGGGGCAATGACGGCCACATCCCAGTTGTTCTTCGGGAGATGTGTGACGAGCCCGAGCGCGCGATGCACGGCACTGCCGGCGTCTGGCGGGAAATGATAGGTGATGAGAAGAACCCGTCGACGCCCATTGGCTCGCAACGTGCGCGCGGCGTCGGAAGCTTCGATCGGTGAGCCGATGGCTCGCATCTCAGCGCACCCGCAAGAAGATCAGGATCATGCTCTGACGTCCACAGTACTGGGACGCCGCTCTGCAATCGACTGCGGCAAATGAGACAAACCGAACACCGATCATTAGACCATGACCAATATCCCTTTATCAGACGAGCAGAACGTCTGCACCAATTCTTCAGTCGATAGATAATGGATTCATGTAATTCGTCAGCCTGCTGGATTAACTGCGATCACCCCTCGCGATGTGTTAACCGATTTACTCGTGCTAAGCGCTGTCTCGTGAATCCAATCGATGACCGCGTGTTCAGACATATGCAGGTGGGCGAGCGCAAGAGACGCGCGATGGTGGTTTTCGGGACGCGCCCGGAAGCGATCAAGATGCTGCCCGTCGTCCGAAAGCTGCGTAGCCATCCATCGTTCGAAACCGTCGTCGTGGTGACGGCCCAGCACCGCGAATTGCTCGATCAGGTGCTGCAGCTGTTCGGCGAAACACCGGACGTCGATCTCGATCTGATGACGCCCGGACAATCTCTCGCCACCCTGACCTCTCGCGTCCTGACTTCCATGTCCGATCTGATCCGCACCGCTCGACCCGATCTCGTGCTGGTGCACGGCGACACCACGACAGCCATGGCTTCGGCCATGGCGGCCTTCTATGAGGGTATACCGATCGGCCACGTGGAAGCAGGCCTGCGATCGAACGATCTCGGTCGCCCCTGGCCCGAGGAATTCAATCGCGTCACGATCGACAGCATATCGGCCCTGCGCTTCGCTCCGACTGCGACGGCCGCAATGAACCTCGATCGCGAGTACTCCAATGGTGCTCACACGGTCGTCACCGGGAACACGGGGATCGACGCCCTTCTCTACATCTCGGACCGCCTCGATGCCGAGCCGGCACTGCGTCATGCGTTTGACGCACGCCATGGCGACAAGTCCTCAGACCGTCATCTCGTTCTGGTGACGGCGCATCGCCGCGAAAGCTTCGGAGAGGGCTTCCGCGATATCTGCGCGGCCCTGTTGCGACTGGCGAGCCGGCCCGACGTCGACATCGTCTATCCGGTTCATCCCAATCCGAACGTACGGGCCACGGTGATGCAATTGCTGAGCGCACACCCCCGCATCCGCCTCGTCGATCCGGTCGGCTACGCCGAGATGGTTTATCTCATGAAGCGCGCGACCATCCTTCTGACGGACTCGGGCGGCCTGCAGGAGGAAGGGCCGGCGCTCGGCAAGCCCGTTCTTGTTCTGCGGGATGTGACTGAACGTCCGGAAGCCGTCGCCACCGGCGTCGTCGAGCTTGTTGGGACCAACCCGGCGAAAATCGCCTCGCGCGTGGAGCGGCTGCTGGATGACCCGGTCGCCTATGCCGCGTGTGCACGGGTGGCCTTCCCTTATGGCAACGGTACGGCTGCGAAAGCGATCGTCGATGCGATTGAGAGCAGTGACCTGACATGAGCAAGATCTGCGTCTTGGGACTGGGCTACATCGGCCTGCCGACGGCCTCCATGCTGGCGAGCGCCGGGCACGAGGTGGTCGGCTGCGATATCAACGCCGCCATCGTCGCGAGCATCAATTCAGGGAAATCCCACTTCGACGAGCCGGACCTCGAGATGCTGCTGGCTGCGGCTATCAAGACGGAGCGTCTGCGGGCCCAGTCGACGCCGTCGGAGGCCGACTATTTCATCATCGCCGTCCCGACCCCGTTCATGGACGGCAAGCGGCCGGACATGCAGTTCGTCGAAGCTTCGGCTCGCTCGATCGCTCCGCTACTGCGACCGGGCGACACAATCATTCTCGAATCGACCTCCCCCGTCGGCACGACCGAGCGGATCGCCGCCATGCTCGCCGGCGCACGCCCCGACCTACACTTTCCGCGCCACACCGATGAAACCTCGCCTCCCGGCCATGTCCGACTTGCCCACTGCCCCGAACGCATCCTGCCGGGCAACATGGTGCGCGAACTCGTCACCAACGACCGCGTCATCGGCGGCATGACGGAGGCTTGCGCCGAAGCGGCAGCGAAGCTCTACGCGACTTTCGTTCGCGGCGATGTCTTCCTTACGGATTGTCGCACCGCCGAGTTCGTCAAGCTCGTCGAAAACTCGTACCGCGACGTGAACATAGCCTTCGCCAACGAGCTGTCGCTGATCGCGGATCGCCTCGACATCGACATCTGGCATGCGATCGAGCTGGCCAACAAGCATCCACGCGTATCGATCCTGAGCCCCGGCCCCGGCGTCGGCGGCCACTGCATCGCGGTAGACCCATGGTTCGTCGTCGATAGCGCGCCGGACGAGAGCCGCCTGATCCGCACCGCCCGCGAGATCAACGACGGCAAGGCACGCTACGTCTTCGAGCGCATCGCCAAGTCGATGCATCGCCTCCGCAATCCCGTCGTCGCTTGCTATGGCCTGACCTATAAGCCGGATGTGGACGATACGCGCGAAAGTCCTGCGCTCGAGATCGTGCAGCATCTGGCCGAGAAGACCGACGCGCGGCTGCTGGTGTGCGAGCCGAATCTGGAGGCGCTGCCGCCAGGGCTTGCGGCGACGGGGCGCGTTGAACTCTGTGACATCGATGCGGCGCGCATCGCGGCCGACATCGTGGTCTTTCTTGTCGCACACCGACAGTTCAGAAAAATCAATCCCAACCAGTTTTTGAGCAAGATCGTGATCGATACGGTGGGATTGATGCATTCGCCTCAGCGGTTCGCCGCCGGTATGACGCCATCCCGCCCCGCGAGGATGGCGGACGAGGCGATCTTGAAGGGCACCCAGACTTGAACACCACGGGATCATCAGGGGACGGCCCGGTCGAAGGGACCAAGGATCCGCTTGGCACGGCCAAGTCCGTGGACGGCGATCACGTCGCGCGCGGCGGTGCGATCATGCTGGCGATGCGCGCCGCGACACAACTCGTCCAGTTTGTCGTTACGCTCGGCGTCGCGCGGATTCTGGCCCCATCGGACTATGGCCTGATAGCGACGGCCTACATCCTGACCGGCTTCATCGAGGTGCTGGCGACAGCTGGGATGGGGCGGGCCCTCGTCCAGAGCGAAAAGCTGGGTGAGCGCGACGTCGCCGAGACATTCACGCTGATGCTCGCGCTGAGCATCGCCGCCTGTCTCGTCACACAGGCCTTGGCGGCGCCGTTCGCAGCGCATCTGAACAATCCTCTCGTCGAGCCCCTCGTCCGCGCCCTTGCCCTGCTCATCCTCGTGGCGCCCTTCCAGGCCATTTGCTTCGCCCTCATCGAACGGCGCCTGCAGTACGGTCGTATCACCGCGATGCTGGCGGTGGTCGGACTGATCCAGGCGACCACGCTGTTGACGCTCGCCGTCCTCGGCTTCGGCGTCTGGGCGCTTGCCGTCTCGATGATCGTCGGGACGATCCTGACCACCCTCTGGCTGCTGATTGCCGCGAATTGGCGTCCACGCCTTGCCATGCCGACGCGCGAGGTGAAGCCGCTGCTGATGTTCGGCCTCACAGTCGCGGCCACGCACATGCTGTGGTTCGTCTATCGCTACGCTGATCTCGCAATCATTACGTTCCTGCTCAATACCGTTCAGCTCGGCTACTACTGGCTGGCCCTCCAGATCATGTCGGTGCCCGCCGAGAAGATCGTGCTCGCCGTCAACCAGATCGCCTACCCCGCCTACAGCCGGATGCAGGACGACGCCCGTCGCATGCAGGACTGGTTCGCCCGCGCGATGCTGCAGGTGTCGCTGTTCACTGTGCCCGCGTTGGTCGGGTTTGCTTTGGTCGCGGATGATGCCGTCAAGAGTGGCCTTGGCGACCAATGGCAAGGCGCCGTGCTGCCGGCCCAGATTCTGGTCCCGACCGGAATTCTGATGACGCTATCGGCTCTCTTCAGCCCGTTTCTCAATGCCATCGGCCGGCCCGAGATCAGCCTTCGGTACACCGGGGCCAGTGTCGCGATCATGCCGCCCGCATTCTTCATCGGCGGCTACTTCTATGGAATCATCGGCGTCTGCATTGCCTGGTCGGTAGCCTACCCGCTCGTCGTTTTCGGACTGGTCCACCTGACGCGGCATCTGACCGGACTTGGCGTCCTGCGCATGCTGCGACTTCACTGGCCGATTGCGGTTGCAACGCTTGCGATGGCCATCGCGGTGCTCGCGATACGACATGCTCTGCCCGCTCAGGCGCCTGAGATCCGCGTACTGGCGTCCGTCGCCTCGGGCGGCATCTCCTACGTCCTCACCATCGCTCTCTTCGCCCGCAACACGATCCTGCGCGACACGATCTATGCGGCACGCAGCCTCATCAAGCGGAAGCCACCTCCGAAAACACTGTTGGCCTGACGGCCGCGAGGGGCGACAGATACGGTGTGGTGTGATGGTCGGCGAGCACCGGGCGAGCTGGCGGCAACACCAGCGTCATCGTCGATCGCCCTGAAATCGAACGACGGAGCAACGACCGGTCAGTCGACCGCCGGCGTGACAGGCTCCCTCGCGACGGCAACACCGGCACGCTCGTAGACCCCGAGGATGTCCGGCAGGTGCCGTTGCTCCGAGAAATGGTCGACAACATGGCGCCAGCAGCGATGCCGAAGCTCGCGCCCGGCCTCGATACCCATCGCGTCCCAGTCGGCCACCGCCGCCAACGCGCCGTCGACGTCGCCGACGTCGATGAGCCACCCGGTTTCGCCCGGACGGACGATCGTCGGCACCCCGCCGACACGACTTGCGAGAACCGGGACGCCCATGGAGAGCGCCTCGAGAGCCGCGAGCGGCAGGCCTTCGGCCCTTGACGGCATGACCAGCAATCCGATGCTGTCCCAGACCGGCCGCACGTCCGTGACGACGCCATGGAATGTGACGACATCGCCAAAGCGGGCTTCGAGATCCGCCCGCATGCGCCCGTCGCCCCAGACATGCCACTCGATTCCCGGCGGCGAGCGTCGAGCCAGTTCGCAGAAGATGTCGGGCGCCTTTTCATGACTGAGCCGGCCGACGAAGCCGACGCGCCGGGGCAACGGCGCACTGGGAGGTGCGCTCGGCGGCACGAGATAGTTGGGAATGAGCTCGGAGCGCCACGGGATCTTGCGGCGGATCACCTCGCTGACGGCGATGCGCCGCGACGTCAGCGACGACCAGGCATCGAGCCGATAATAGAGCTTCAGCGGAAACGGCGGGTCCTCGCCGCTATGAAAGGTCGAGACGACCGGTGTGCCGGCCGCAAGCGCTGCGATCCGGCCGAGTATCCCCGCCTTGTAGCCGTGGGTGTGGAGGATTGCGGGTCGCGCCTCCCTGAGGGCGCGATAGAGCCCCACCACGGACCCGTCGAGGATGCGCACAGGAAGCCCGGCGTCGGCGAGCTGCGCCAGCCAGGGATTGCGCCCGTGATCCTGATAGAGAACGACGACGCAATCGCCGCCCCGCCGTCTGAGCCCATCGGCCAACGTCGCGACATGACGCTCGATGCCCCCGACAGAGCTTGTGTCGACGAGTTGCCAGATCGCGCCGGGGGTGGAGGCGGCAGGCCGGCGACGGCCCGCGTCCGTCATGAGTAGATGGGGCTGTTCAGAACTGCGCTCGAGCGCAGGCGCTTGGCCGCCCAACGCGCGAGCGGTGGCACTATGCCGAGCACGCGTTGCGCGACGCGAGCCATGTCGTCGCCGAGCAAGGGGTTCGAGCGATCGTCCATGACAGTGCCGATGATGGTACCGCCGGCACCGAGAACGGCGTCGATCGTGTCCTGGAATTCCGACTGCACGACCTGGTTGGTCGGACAGACCAGCAGGACGCCGTCGGCAGCCGACGCCGCAGCCACCGCGTTGACGCGATCATCGCGGTCCTCGCCGAGACCGGCGAGGCTGAGGACAACCAGATCGTAGCCGGCGAGTTCTTCGGTGAGCCCCACCGAAAGCCGGGAGCGATTGTTGAATGCGGCACGCGCCTGCACGCTGTTCGCAGCGCTGACCACGTCGATCGAGGAATCGTTTGCGTCGGGCGCCGGTTGCGCCCGCCCGTCACCCGGCATCCAGCTCGGGCCGATCTCGGAACCGGACACGTCCACCACCACCGACCGGAGCCCGGCTTTCGCGCAGACGCTGGCGACGTCGCGCGCCATCGCACTCCACGCCGGGTCGTACTTCACGGACCCGATTGCGATCGAGCGCACGCCCGACGTCTGGATGGTGAGCGCGATCTGCTCGATCACGCGCCGGCGCCTGGAGGTATCGCCGGCGTGGGTGACGGTCGGTTCGGTCATTGCGAAGGTTGCTCCTGCAGGCGAACGACGAGCAGATCACCCGGCAGCAGCGGAGTGAGCGGAAGAGCCGGGAACGTATTCACGGCACCTTTGTCGTTGCGCACGATCTCGTACGAGAGATTAGAAGAAACCCGTTGCTGGTTGTCCGTCAAAACATTCTGGCCGGTAAGCTTTCTGTAGGCGTCGCGGGCCGAGTCGACGTCGATCTGATGCTGGGCGGCATCCCGCTCGAGGCGCAGGATTTCCTCGTCGAGGCTGGCCGTCCGCTCCTGGTTGATCACGTCGAGTTCGCGCAGCACCGACGACACGCTCGAGTGCACCCGGGCCAGCGCGACGATCACGTTGGTCCGCCGCTCCTCGAGTTCGGCGATCCGCGACTGCTCGTCGAGCGTCCGCTCGAACCGGACCAACCCTTTGATATTCAAGGCTTTAACGCTCTTGCTGAATTCATGACGCAGCTTGAGTTGCTCGTCCAGTCGGACGACCTGCGCGTGCAGCGCCTTGATCTCTTCCTCGCCCAGTCCCCGGCCGCGCTCGAGCGACTTGATACGGGCATCGAACGCCGCGCGCCGGCTGCCCAGCATGGTGTTCTGGGCGGCGACCAGCTTGCGCGCTTCGACCGGCGTGACGAGTTCCGTCAGGCCCGACGGCATCTGCACGACGGTTTGCCCGGCTTTCTCGGCATTCAGACGCGCCAGATTGGCCTGCACGCGCGCGAGATCCGCGGCGGCGCGGGCGGCACGTGCCCTCTCGGTCTCGGCCGGCAATGCCGAGCGGCTATCGGTGGGACGGAAGACGCCGCCGGCCAGTGCCTCTGCATGCATCACCGTGTAACCGGGACGCCACGGCATGGCGCCGGCGCGAACAACATAACCGTTCACGAAGATCGGCTTGTACTCGATGACCTCGAGCGTGACCTGCGCCTCGCGACCGGCGCGGCGCCGGACTTCCTCGGCCACGACACGCTCGAGATCGACGGGCGTGCGACCGGTCACCTTGAGGCGGCCGACGATCGGGAATGAAATGGTGTCGTCGTCGTTGATCCGGTACTCGCCGGAAAGAACCGGGAACTCGGGGACCCGAACGCTGACGCGCTCGGCGCTGCTGAGCGGGATGCCGTCACTGGCCGACTTGGCGCTCGATTCCGCGTTACCGCGGCTATCTGCGTAGACGATCGTCCCGACCGAAGACCAGCCGGCCACGAGTGCGAGCGAAAGGGCCGAAACGAGGCCGAGCCGAGAGAGTGAAAGCGGAAGGACTGAGCACATGCGCATTGCGGCTTACCCCGACTGATACTTGGAGCGGATACGCTTCGGTTCCGCTTTTACACTCTTGCGCGACCGGCCCATGACACCTCGGGTGCAAACCGGCGGCCGCCGCGCGAAGTCGATATTTCCGTATGAGTTCGAGCGGTTGATGATCAGGACCGTCACACCGGAGCCGGCAGTCCTACCCGTCACGCTCGATCAGTTCGATAACGGACCGATTTCGCATTCCAACGACCACTGATTTAACATGTTGTCAAGCATGACGGTCGTCACTTTATTCTGTATCCTTAATAACTTTGACACACAGTTTCAACCTTCTTGTCGCGGATCGCCCGTCACTTCGCCTTGGTTGTGGCACATTGTCCCGACACATGGATTGGGCAGGACCGAACGGACGCGCCAGCCGGCGATCTGACACCTTGCAGCACGTGCTCGGGCTGCGCCGGTATCGGCTCTGAGCCCGTGCCCATTGCTGTTAAGTCTTTGTACGTCAAATCTTTGACGTCGGCGGAGCGCGCATGTTTATGAACGCGGCGCTCCGGACATCTCAGCATCCCCCGGAATGAGCGCTGCTGCAATGGGGAACGAAATGCCCCGCACCAACAATGAAAAAGGCGGCCCCCCCTCCACCATGCTGCCAGGATCGAGAAAGCGCGCCATGCAGGTGGTCCAGAAGATGAGCCCTGGCGGGATCGAGACGATGGCGCTGGATCTGGCGGCGACGGCGGAGTTCGCCGGTCCGATCGTCAGCCTCGCCGGCGACCGCGACGGCCTCGTGGCCGCGTGGCCGTCGCTCGCGGCATCAACTGCGCCACTCTTCGCCCTGGAGCAGGGCAAGCGCTCCGCGCTCTCGGTGCTCGCAAGCCTCTTTACGCTGTTCCGGCGTGAGCGGCCGAACGTCGTCGTCCTGCACCATATCGGCCCGCTTCTCCATGGCGGACTTGCGGCCCGGTTGGCCGGTGTCGATCAGATCATCCACATCGAGCACGACGCCTGGCACTACGACGATCCGAAGCATCAGAAGATCGCGCGCCTCTGCGAACGCCTCGTGCGCCCGCGTCGCATCGCAGTCTCGGACGCCGTCGCCGAGCGCGTTCGAAACGTCGTTCCCGGCGCCGTCGTGACCGTCATTCCTCCAGGCGTCGACACGGCGCGCTTCATTCCCGCCGACCGCCGACAGGCACGCCACGCGCTCGCGCTTCCGGCAGCCGCACGCATCGTTGGGACCATCGGCCGCCTCGTACCCGTCAAAGGGCAGACGCATCTGGTCGCGGCGCTGCAGAAATTGCCCACCGACGTCGTCCTCGTCATTGTCGGAGACGGCCCGGAAATGCCGGCTTTGGAGGCTCAGGCCACAGCACAGGGTGTGGCGGAGCGCGTCAGGTTTCTCGGCCTGCGTTCCGATCTCGAGCGGATTGTTCCCGCCTTCGACGTCTTCTGTCTTCCCTCGCTCGCCGAGGGGCTTCCCCGCGCCCTCCTCGAGGCTCAGTCGTGCGGCATACCGGCTGTCGCGAGCGACGTCGGTGGCGTCTCGCGCGGCCTCGCGCCCGGCGGCCGCTTGACCGCGGTCGGCGACGTCGAGGGCCTGGCCCGCGCGATACAGGACGTTCTGGCGGCTCCGCCGCCTTCGGACGCGACCCGCGCTTTCGTCGAAGCCGGCTTCTCACTCGCCGCCACGACACGCAAGCTCGATGACGTGAGGGCTGCAGCAGCATGAACGACATTTGGCTGCAGTCCCTGCTCGTGCTCGCGCTCTGGGTCCTGCTTTATCACCACATCATCTATCCGATCCTCCTGGACCGCCTCGCGCGCGCGCGCCGCGGTGCGTCACGCCCCACGTCCCCCGCCGACGTTCCTGCCGACCGATTGCCGAACGTCGCGGTGGTGATGCCGGCGTATAACGAAGAGCGCTACATCGCCGAGAAGATCTCCAATCTCGCGGCTTTGGACTACCCGCGTGATCGTCTGCGCATCGTGATCGCGCTCGACGGCAGCCGCGACGCGACGCGGGAGCGGGCGATTGAGGCCCTGTCGAGATTGCCACCAGGTCACGGCATCGAGTTGATCGTGTTTCCGCGCAATCGCGGCAAGGTAGCGGTTCTGAACGACTGCATCAGCGACGTCGATGCCGAGATCGTGGCCTTGACCGATACGTCGGCGCTGATGCCGGCGGACTGCCTGCGCAAGGTGGCGGCCCACATGGCTTCGCCGGACGTCGGCGTCGTATTCGCGACGTATAATCTGATCGACGCCGGCAGCGAAGGCGAACGCCGGTACACGGATTATCAAACCAAGCTGAAGGACGACGAGTCGTCGCTCGACAGCGCCATCGGTGGTCATGGCGCACTCTATTTCATCCGCCGGTCCTGCTGGCAACCGATGCCCCCGGACACGATCAATGACGATTTCATCTTGCCCATGAGCATCGTGGCGAGCGGAAGTCGCGGCGTCTACGACCGATCCATTGTCGCAAGCGAACTCGAGCGCACCCAGTCCGAGCAGGAATTCAAGCGCCGCGTTCGCATCGGCGCCGGCAACATGCAGCAAACCCTGAGGCTGACGAAGCTGTTCGACCCGCGCCGTCCCTGGCTCGCCTTCGCGTTCGCCTCCGGCAAGGGCTCGCGCCCCTTCATGCCCTTCGTCGGCCTGTTGGCGATCCTCCTGACGGCGATCCTGGCCGGCCTTGGTCACACGGTCTATCTCGTGCTTTTATTGATCGAGATGTCGGCCTTGGCCGCGGCCGTGATCGTGATACTCGTCCGGACGCCTTCGACACCGCGATTGCTGTCGTGGCTCGGCTATCTGGTGGAGGGGCATTTTGCCTCTCTGATCGGATCCTTGCAGCTCATGCTCGGGATTCGCCTGAAGCACTGGCAACCGCGGGTCGACGATGCCGTACAGCATTGACCTCGAGCCACGCCGCTATCGTGTCGCGCTTGCGCGCCTCGCAGTATTCCTAGCGGCTGTCCTCTTCCCCATGGTCGCGTCGGCGACGGAGCTTCGCAACGGCGATCTGGAGGTCGTATCCGGCTCGGCGATTGATGGCTGGACGCCCTACCGTTGGGAAGGCGAGGGTACCATCGAGCCGACGTCGGGGACCCGCTCCGCTGGCGAGCGCTCCGTCGTTCTGACAGGGTTCGGAGTTGCCAAGCAGGCACTGTTCCAGCGACTCCAGCTTCCGGCCTGCTCATGGCGACTGACAGGGTCGGCGGCGGCTTTCGGCGCGTCGCCGAACCCTTACGGCCTCGCCGGTGCCATCCATCTGGCCATCGCCGGGGACAGGAACATCACGCATCAGGTCGCGACCGGCGACAGCGACTGGCGCCGCTTCGAGTTGACGTTCACGACGATCCGCACGACCGAGACGATCCTCTACCTGTTCCACTACGGCAGCGGACGTGTCTTCTTCGATGATCTGCGCCTCGAGCGTGTCGCGAACTGCGCCCTGACGGGCGATACCTTCTCGGTAGCGAAAACGGTCGAGAAGCCTCTCGCCTTCGTTCCCCCGCTCGACGACGAGGATCTCGTTCTCTCCGGCTACTGCACCGACCCCGGCTACGCCGCAAGGCCCCTCTGCCGCCGCCTCGCAGCGTCCTCGGACGCAGTAAGCCGCCTGACGGTGGCCACGCCGGCACGGCCGCCGCGGGTGATCGGTGACTTCGAGCAGAACGCCCCCTTTCCGGCCTCGGTGCCTCGCGCGCCCCGCCCCATTTCGGGCAGTTCGTCGGGCTTGATCTATCCCGGCCAGTACATCGCCGCGTCCCGCGCCACGGGCCTGCGGCAGGATTGGACGGACTACGACTGGTTGCGTTTCGAGGCCAGCAATCCAACCTCCGAAGTGCAGCCGCTCGCCATCGAGATCTGGGACGACAAGACGACCGGCTACTGGAGCCGGGTCAACTGGTACACGTCGTTGCCCCCTGGCCGTTCGACGGTCGAGATCCCGCTGCAGGCCTTCGTCGGCGAGAAGAACGCCGTCGTCGAAACCCGGCGCCTCGAACTGCATACGATCCGCCACCTTGCCTTCTCGCAGACCAAGGCAGAGATCGCCGTCGACGATGTGCGCCTCGAACAGGAGCCGCCCGTCGAGAGCCTGTTCCCGGAGCTTGTCGCCCTCGATGCGGGGAGCAACGCGAGCCCCGTGATGAACGGTTTTCGCCGCATGACCGGCGGCTCGATCTATCGCGCTGAACGCGGCTGGGGCTTCATTCCGGGCACGCGGTTCGCGCGCACCGAGGACCGGCGGCATCCCGACAGCCTCAATCGCGACTGGATTTCCGTGATCGGCGGCGGCCTGCAGTTCGACCTGCCGGATGGCGACTACGTGGTCTGGCTGATGCTGGAGGACGCCGGTTACTGGACCTATTACCCGAGCTGGACGCAGCGCTCCGTGATCATTCAGGAGCGCGAGGTCGAGGTCGATCGTCGGCTGGCGAACGATTTCCTCGACCGCTACTTCCGCCATTCGGACGACGAGGACTGGCCCGGCGACCGCATCTGGGCGCGCTATGTGAAGGATCGCTACGCGCCGAAACGCTACGAGGCGACCGTCAAGGGCGGGCGCCTGACGATCCGCTTCACTTCGAATGGCCATCCGTTCGCAGCGACGATCGCCGGTGTGGTCATCTATCCGAAAGGCCGCAAGGATGCCGGCGATCGCTTCATGGCCGACCTCGAGCGCCGTCTCGAGCGACAGTTCGACGCCGAATACCGCCAGATGGTGTCACCACCGTCGCCCGCGCCGACCGCGCCCGCCAATGCTCTGGGCGGCAAAGCCTGGGTCTTCCAGCGTCCCGCGACCGAGGCCTCCCCCCCCGGCTTCAAGCCCGCCGGCAGCGATCTGCGCACGTCGTTGCGATCGGCGCTCGCCAAAGGGCATGTCCAGGAACTCACCGTCGGCCTCTACGTCGATCAGGATGTCGATCTGATCGAGGCGAAACTCGACGTGCCGGGTGTGCGCATCGCCCCGAAGAAGGTCCGCTACCGCGCCACGCGACGGACCGACAGTGGAACGGTCTACGAGAGCCTGCCGCGCCTGCTCGATCCACTGGCCGTTTCCGGTGCCTCGCCCCTACGCCTCCGCGCGGGCACGAACCGCCGCCTGTGGTTCGACATGACCGTCTCTCCCGACGCGAAGCCCGGCACTGTTTCCGGCAGCCTCGCGCTGCGCCTCGCGACCGGCGAGACGACGACGCTGCCGGTAACGGTGGAAATCTATCCCTGGACGCTGCCGGCAGCCGACATCCCCGTCGGGTTCCTCGGCGTCGCGCCGGCCTATCCGTCGACGACCTACCCCGAGGTGCTCGAGCGCCGCATCGCCGGCATGCGGGCCTCCATCGACCTGTTGGCCGAAAGCGGCATGACGGCCGTTTCCGGCGGCCTCGGCAGCCTGGAGGTGTCTCGATATTTCAATGGCGCCCCCCAGATCGACTTTGCGAACGCCAACATCGCCATGCAGGCGATCCGGCGTCGTTTCCGGGGCGAAGTCCTGACCTACGACGGCTTCGACATTGGCGGCGCCCTGACCACGAGCCGCGTCACCGACACCATGGGCGCGCTCGGCCGCGACTACCAGACGGCAATCCGAGAGATCACTCTCGCCATCGAGCTGCATGGGCGAGGACAGGGATGGCTGCCGCTGCGCTTCGTGGTCGGAGACGAACCGCAAGGCAGCGCGATCGGCGACTCGATTGCCGCCGCCGAGGCGTTGGCTCAGGCGAGGCCCCGCGCCCGCTCCGCCGTCTTCACCAGCTTCACGACGCCGAAGGACCCGGAAGCTGCGCTCGCCGGCAAGGTCGACCGGATCTACCTCAATCACCATTCGGAAGCAGCCATTCGCCACATCGTCGCGAGCGGCAGCGAATGCGCCCTCTACAATCGCAATTCGCGCTTCGAACGTGGCTTCTACCTGTTGAAGATGCGTGAGGTCGGATGCGGTGGCCTGATGCGGTATGCCTACAGCATCCCGAGCGCCGACCCATGGTACGGCCTCGACGGTCGCGAAGAGGACTATCTTGCGGCCTTCGTGCATCGTGACGGCAGCTTGCGGCCGTCACTCGATCTGCTGACCTTCCGGATCGGCCTCGTCGACTATCGGACGGTGATGGCGCTCGGCCAGGCGATCGATGCCGCCGAGCCCGGCCCGGCGCGGACGAGTGCGCGGGTCTGGCACACCGATCTGTTGCAGCGGACGGCGATTGGCCACGACGCCCGCCAGCCCTGGACCGAGAGCGACCTGGATGCCCTTCGCCAGGAGGCGGCCCGGCACTTGCAAGCACTCGGCTTCACCGGTTCCGCGGCCAATGACGCTGCTGGCGCCCCAAAGAGGTGAACCGACGATGAGCGTATTGCAACAAACGGGGCCGGTTCAGTCCCAGGGCAGCCAGACGACCCTGGCCGTCATGGCGCTCGCGATCATGGTTATCGGCGCTGTACAGGGCGTGCCGCCCTACGTCCTGGCCGTCGTGCCCCTCGCGCTCTGGCTGGCGCTCGCATTCCCGCTGTCATGGAGTCTGATCTTCATGGCCATGTCGACGTTTCGGCTGCCGGACGCCTACCCGCTTCTGCGCGAGACCCAGATTACACTGGCTTCGGGCGCGCTAGCCATCGCGGCGCTTTTCTGGCACGCCGTCCTGGCCCGCACTGTCCAGATGGTCTGGCGACCGACGCTCGTCATCATGCTGGCGCTGCTGGTGCTGGGATTCGTCGGCTATGTGACGGCGATCAACAAGGCCGGCACCTGGACGTTTCTCACCGAGATCTATTGGAAGATCATTGTCGCGTCCCTGGCGTTGAGCTGGCTGATCCGGACACGGGGCGACCTCAGAGCAGCCACCACGGTGATCATCGTCAGCGGCATCCTGATCGGGATTGTTGCGCTCTACAACAAGTACCACGGCATCGACCTCGTAGAGGGCACGCGCGTCACGATCGGTCAGGCCTTCCGCTCTCCGATCGCCGACCCGAACGACCTCGCTCTGACCTTGCTCATTCCGACCAGTCTCGCGATGGCTCTCGCGGCGATGGCTCCGGGCGCATGGGTCCGGTTGCTCGCGTTTGCAGCGATGACTGTGTTGATCCCCGCGATCACGGTAACCCAGAGCCGGGGCGGTCTCCTCGGCGTCATCGCGGCGATCGGCGTCATCGCGCTCTACAAGGTGCGCTCACGGGCGATCGTGTTCGGACTGGCCGCGTGCGTCGGCCTGGTTCTCTTTGCCGCGATGGGCATCGGAGGTCGGCAGTCGGGCGGCTTCCAGGAGCTTGCCGGCAGCGGCATCGATGAATCGAGCTATCACCGCATCCTAGCTTGGCGCTCGGCCATCAACATGGCCCTGGCCAATCCGCTGAGCGGCATTGGCTACGCCGGCTTCCAGGATGCGTTCTACTTCTACACTCCGGAGTGGATCTTCAAGAACATGGCGCCGCACAGCACCTGGTTCGGCATGCTGGGTGAGGGCGGCATGACAGGCCTTGTCTTGATCGTGACCATGCTGGTTCTGTCGTTCACTTCGCTACGCAGATCCCTCGCAACGTTGCGGGCCCGTCCGGACGATGTCGTTTCCTATGTGATCACGATCGGCCTGATCGCGGCCATGGCGAGCTTCTGTGTCGCCGGATCCTTCCTTGGCCACCACGTGAGCTGGACACCGTACCTGCTCGTGGCCCTCGCCGCCGCCGTGGCGACCGTTGCCGAGCGCGACCCTGCCCGCGAGCAGCGGCCGGGCATCGTCGCCCCGGCAGCCGGGTCACGGGTCGTACCGCGCACTCCTCGATCACCGCCGGACCGCCGACGACCCGCCTCTCCCGCGCCGAACCCCCTTTGAGTTTGATCACGCTTACGGCCGATTTTCCGGATCGGCATCGACGTTCACGAAGCAAGGACCGAACAAGATGAAAAGTACGCTCACCCCCGCCGTCGTCATCCAGAGGATAGCCTCGCTGTTCTGGGTCCGCCGGCGCTTGCTTCTGCTGCCTGTTCTGCTGAGCATTCCCATCGGCATCGGCCTCGGCTTCCTGCTGCCGAAGTCGTTCCAGTCGCGCACCCTTCTGCTGCTTCAGGAGCAGGGAGGCCCCGGGCTTCTCGGCCGCGAGACGCAGGTCGCGCCGCACCAGAGCCAGGATCGGTTCAACGGCCTTCAGGCCCTGTTGCGCAGTGATCGCGTCCTCGAATCCGTCGTGCGCGAGATCGCCGAGGATAAGTCGCCCATGACCTCGAAGCAGATGAGCATCGAGGTTCGCCAACTCCAGGAAGCCATCACGATCACACCGTTGAGCAGCGAGATCATCGAGGTTCGGCTGCGCGGGAGCAAGGCCGAAGGTCTCGGCAAGAAGCTCGAGACCATCACGGTCCGGCTGCTGGAAAGCTTGCTCGCCCCCGGTGACGTCATAATGACCGCGCCGCGCCTCGTCGTCGAGCGTCGCCGCGAGCAACTGGCCGCTGCCGAGCGCGCGTATGCGACGGTCTTGAAGCAGGTCCGCGACCTGTCGACGACCGCATTGACGGATCGGGCGCTCGAGGAGCTTCTAGCCGCCCAGCGCCGCACCCACAAGCAGATCCAGGGTCTCCGGGCCGAGCTTGCCCTGCAGGACGCCGCGCAAACGCCGCTCGACAGGAACATCGACGCCGCACGCGCCAAGCTGGCGCAACTTGGCTCCGGCAATGACGCCCAGCGCATGGACGTTTCGATCGCGCAGAAACAACTTGAGCGCCTCATCGAGCTCCAGAGCCTCGAACGCGAGTTCGAGAACAGGACGACCCAGATCGCCGGCGTCACGCGGCCAGCGACCGGCCAGGCCTCGTCGTCGTCTGCCGAACTCGCGAAGGAGCTGAGCCACCTGAGCGCCGAGGTCGAGATCGCCCGCGAGCGCTTCGTCGAGGCCGAGCGCCGCTTCGGCACGCCCATCGCTTCACAGAAGTTCCAGATCCTGAGAGCTCCGGAGCAGATCACGATCATCGATGCCGCGAAGGACCCCGAGTTCCCGCGCGTCGGCAAGACGCTGATCCTCCTCATGACTGTGGCTGCCGGCGGTTTGCTGGGGCTGGGACTGGCCCTGCTCGTCGACTTCGCCGACCCGCGCATCCGGTCCGCCGACACACTGGCGCGGATGACGGGCGCCCCTGTCTGGGGTCGCCTGCCGGCGACGCGCTGAAGCGCCAGAGTGCCCGGCATGGAGCAGCCTCGACGTCCGTCGCGGGATCAGCCGTTGCAGGTCGATGTCTGGATCATCGACCTCGACGCGGTCCGCGACACGGACGATGCGCTTCGGGCCGATGTCGCTCCGGCGGACATCCTCTATGCGACGAAAGCGGCCGCCCCCTTGCTCGGCCGCCGCCGTCTCGCCGGGAGGGCCGTTCTGCGCCGCATCCTGTCTCGTTTCCAGCACGAACAGCCATCGATGCTGACGATCGAAAGTGGACCATTCGGCAAGCCTCGGCTCGTCCGATTGAACAGCCCACCGCTCGCCTTCAACATGACCCGCAGCCGCAACATGGCGGCTGTCGCTGTCGCGAAATGCGACAGTCTCGGTATCGATCTGGAGCACGAGGCTGGCCCGGTGGCCGACTTTGCTTCATCGATCCTCTCTCGAGACGAACGGGCGGCATGGGCGGCACTCCCGTCGTCTCAGCGAGACGTGGCAGTTTATCGGGCCTGGGTCCGCAAGGAAGCGCTGCTCAAGGGGCTCGGTTGCGGCCTGACGCAGGCACCCGACCAGATCGAAGTGCCGCTGCTGCCGGCGAGACTTTGCCGTCCGAACAGTTGGCCGTCGGAGTTGGCCGTGGACGGATGGCAGCTTGCCGATCTGTCTGTTCGTGCAGGGATTGTCGGTTCACTCGCTTTTCGCGCGCCGAATTTAAATTTATGTATCACTTACATGACAGAAGTTGATCTGGCTCACGAAAATATCGCGCTTTCCGGACGAACATGACGCTTTGGCTCCCTTGGACGGCTCTCGGGGGCCTCCGACAGAGGCCATGGATGTCGGCGACCGATGCGCGGAAGGGGCTCGCGCGAACCGCAGTGGCGGTTTCGGCATCGGCCTTGTGAAGCCGCATGAGCCACTGCGAACGAGGCTCTTCGCGGTGGTGGACGAACGGCGACCGCCATGTGGAACGCGACTTGCTACCACGTCGGATGGCGCCCGATCGTCGGGCTGACTATTGTATTGGCGTCGCGTCCGCCGGCTCGGCGCCGGGATGCACATCGAACCGAGTAACGAAGTTGCGTATCGCATTCATTCTGATCGGCGATTCGACATTGGTGATCCGCTGTGCGGATCACCTGATCGCTCGCGGCCACGCCATAGCCGCGATCGCGTCGCGCAACCGCCAGATTGCAGGTTGGTGCGCGGAAAATGGAACAACGTTCATTGATCGCGATGCCGGCCCCCTCGACCAAGCCCTCGGCGCCCTCACCTGTGACATCCTCCTGAGCGTCGCCAATCTCGAAGTTCTTCCGGCCGCCGTTCTGCGCGCGGCCCGTCGCATCGCACTCAACTTCCACGACGGGCCATTGCCCGATCTCGGTGGTCTCAACGCGCCGGTGTGGGCGCTTCTCGAAGGCCGTCGGACGCACGCCGTCACCTGGCATGAGATGACACCTTCGGTGGACGCAGGCCGCATCGCCGAGATCGAGCCGATCGTCATCGCCGCCGATGAAACGACCTTCTCGTTGAATGCCAAGTGCTACGAGGCCGGCCTCACGACGTTCGAGCGTCTTCTGGCGGGCCTCGAGGGCGGCACGTTGAACCTCCGCGAGCAGATCGGCACGCCGCGCCTGCTGCGCCGCTCTGACCGCCCGGCCAGCTTCGGCCTGATCGACCCCGGCCAAGCCGCCGCAGCGATCGTCCGCCTCGTGCACGCCTTGGATCACGGCCCCTATTGGAATCCCGTTACGGCCGCCAAGCTGCTGGTTGCCGGTGAAGTGGTCTTGGTCCGATCGGCAGAGGCCCTGGCCGGCGCCGCCCCGACAGCACCCGCCGGCACGATCCTCGCGCGCGAACGCGATGCGATCGTCATCGCGACGGGCGACGGAGCCGCCCGCCTCGACGGCCTGAGCTACGCCGATGGCCGGCCGGTCGACGTAACGGCCGCCTCGACTTTGCTGCCCGGCGCTTCGGTGAGCGCGCCGAAGACCCTGCCGCGGGAGCGACTGGAAGCGGCCGGCCGTGCCGCCGCTCGCAGCGAGTACGCCAGTCTGCGCCAATGGGCCGCCGTCCCCAACGTCGATCTGCCGTATCCGACGCGGGTCGCCCCGACATCATCCGAAGCCGCCTCATTGGCGCGCATCGAGGTCCCGCTCGAGATCGACGTCGCGCGTGTCGCTGGCGGCATCGACAGCTCGAAGACCGCAGCCCTCTTGGCGGGGCTCGCGACATGGATCGCGCGCCTCTCCGGCACGCCGTCGGTTCTCGTCGCTCTGGAAACGCCCGCGACACGCGATGCGATTGCCGGCGTCGAGCCCCTGTTTCGCAGCGACCGGTTCCTCGCCGTCGATGCCGTGGGCGCCAGCACCTGTCGTGAGATCGCAACCGGGATCGAGGCGCTCGTCGCCGCAACCGAAGCCGCCGGCCCCATCGCCCGCGACCTCGAAGCACGCCTCCGCCTGACCGATGCCCCGTTGGCCGGCCTGCCGCGACCGCTGATCGGCCTCGTCGTCGGGGATCAATCCGATCGCGCCTCACCGCGCGCCGCCGCCGTGACGCTCGTCCTCGACCCGCGCACCGACCGCGTCGTCCTCGATGTCGACGCCGCGATGTTCACCCCCGCCACGGCCGACGTGATGGCCAGCCACCTGGCCCACCTGCTTGATGCCATGGCCTGGGCCTCGACGAGCCGGATCGACGCCCTCCCGCTTGTCCCGCAAACCGAGCACGACGTCTTCGAGGCGATCAACGCCACCCAAGTCTTCGCGCCGGTGGGCCTCGTCGCTATTGCCTTCAACGCTCGAGCAGCGAGCACGCCCGATCGCGTGGCCCTGCGCTGGCACACGCGGACCATCACCTACGGCTCACTCAAGTCACAGGTCGACCGCCTCGCTGGAGTATTGCGCAGCCACGGCAGCGGACCGGGAAGCCTCGTCGCCGTCTCCATGGACCGCACGCCAGCCATGGTGATCGCACTGCTGGCCATCCTGACGACGGGCGCCGCCTACGTACCGGTCGATCCGCGGTTTCCGGCCGAGCGCAGCGCCTTCATCCTCGAGGACTCGGGCGCTCGCTTGCTCGTCACCGACGATCAGTCCAAGGCGGCGCAAGCCGGCGCCATCGTCCTCGATGTCATGGGCGAGGCGCTGTCCGCTCCGCCCGTCGTCGACGCGATGGCAAATTCCACTCCGCCGTCCCGCGCCCCTTCCGATCTCGCCTATCTCGCCTATACGTCAGGGTCTACGGGGAAGCCCAAGGGCGTGTGCGTCACGAACGCCAACGTCACAGCCTTTCTCGCCGCCATGGACGCCCGCATCCCCGGTCCGCGCGACGGCGTCTGGCTGGCGGTGACGTCGATCAGTTTCGACATCTCGGTGCTGGAACTGTTCTGGACCCTCACCCGCGGCTTCACCGTCGCGCTCCACTCCGAGGTTCCGGAGCCGGCGAACGATAGCGCGAGCCGGGACGTCGGTCCGTCTCTGAGCCTGTTCTATTTCGCAGCCGCCCCCCCGGAGAGCCAGGCGACCGCGAAAGCCCCCGACACCTATCGCCTGCTGATGGAGGGCGCGCGCTTCGCCGACGCCCACGGCTTCGAGGCGGTGTGGACGCCGGAGCGTCACTTCCATGCGTTCGGCGGCATCTATCCGAACCCCGCCGTCACCGGAGCCGCCGTGGCCGCGGTGACGAAGCGCATCGCCATTCGCGCCGGCAGCATCGTGTTGCCCCTCCACGACCCGATCCGCGTCGCCGAGGACTGGTCCGTGATCGACAATCTGTCCGGCGGACGGGTCGGGATCGCGGTCGCGTCGGGCTGGATGCCGGAGGACTTCGTTCTGGCGCCGCACGCCTTCGAGCGGCGCAAGCAGGTCATGCTCGAGCACATCGACACGATCGCGCGCCTCTGGCGCGGTGAGAAGGTCGCCCGTCCGAAGCCGGACGGCACAATGGCCGAGATCGGCACGTTGCCGCGCCCCGTGCAGCCGGCACTCCCCGTGTGGCTGACCGCCGCCAAGAATCCCGAGACGTTCGAGATCGCTGGAACGCGTGGCGCCAACGTCCTGACCCACCTCCTCGGCATGTCGGTCGAGGAGATGGCCGAGAACATCGCCACCTACCGTCGCGCATGGGCCAAAGCCGGTCACGCCGGGACGGGACGCGTCACGCTGATGCTGCACACCTTCGTCGGCCCCGACGACGCGAGCGTGCGCAACGCGGTCCGCGAGCCAATGAAGCGGTATCTCGCCTCCGCCGTCGACATCGTGCGCGCGGCGGAATGGAATTTCCCGACCCTCGTCGGCAAGGGCGAAGGCGGCTTGGCGGCCTCGAAGAAGCGCCTGACCGCCGCCGACCTGGGCCCCGAGGATCTCGATGCCGTCCTCGAACACGCCTTCGACCGCTATTATGGGTCGAGCGGCCTGTTCGGCACACCGGATCGATGCGCCGAATTCGCCCGCCGCCTGAAGGCGCTCGGTGTCGACGAATTGGCCTGCCTCGTGGACTTTGGCGTCGACACCGATGCTGTCCTCGCGAGCCTGCCGCAACTGGCCGAGGTCGGCACGAAACTTGGCGCCGCCCGCCCGCCGGAACCGGTTTCCGTCGCCGCCGACATCGTTCGCCACGGCGCCACGCATTTCCAGTGCACGCCCTCCATGGCCGCGATGCTGCTGGCAGATGACGACGGCCGCAATGCCCTGGGGAGCCTTCGAGCCATGCTCGTCGGCGGCGAGGCGCTCCCACCCGACATGGCGGAGGCTCTCGTTGGAACGGTCTCCGGCCCGGTGCTCAACATGTACGGCCCGACCGAGACGACGGTCTGGTCGACGGCGGCCGAGCTGGCGCCGGCGATGCCGTTCGTTCCGCTCGGAACACCGCTCGCGGGCGAGAGCATCGATATCGTCGGTGCAGCCGGGCAACCGCTGCCGGCCCTTGTCGCGGGCGAACTCGTCATCGGCGGCCTCGGCGTCGCCGACGGCTATTGGCGCCGCCCCGAACTGACGGCCGAACGCTTCGTCATGCGCACGACGGAGGCAGGCACGAGCCGCTGGTATCGCACGGGCGATCTTGCGCGGCGTCATCCGTCCGGCGCCCTCGAGTATCTCGGCCGCATCGATCAGCAGGTGAAGATCCGCGGCCACCGCATCGAACTCGGCGAGATCGAAGCCACGCTTGCGTCAAGTCCAGAGATCGCCCAGGTGGCGGTCGTCGCGCGCCAGTCGACCGGTGGCACGCCGGAACTCGCGGCCTTCGTTGTTCCTGCCCCGGGCGCGGCTCCGACAGCCGCGACATTGTTGGGCGAAGTCGCTCGTCGGCTGCCGCAGATCATGGTCCCCGCGAGCCTCACGATCCTCGATCGCCTGCCGCAGACGGCGAACGGCAAGATCGATCGCACGGCTCTGGCCAAACGCACGACGACGCCGGCGCGCCCTGCCGTGGTTTCGCCGACGGCCGGAGACGATGGCCGCCCGGCACCGCTTGCGGCTGCCACCCCGGGTTCGACCGACGAGAGCGAGCAGCGCATCGCCCACGTATGGGCCCGCCTCCTCGGCCGCGCCGACATCGCGCACACCGACAATTTCTTCGACCTCGGCGGCCACTCTCTGCTTGCCGTCGAGCTGCATCGCACCCTGGTGTCGGAGCTGAGCCTCGATCTCAAGTTGACGGACATCTTCCGCTATCCGACCGTCGTCGCCCTGGCGCGCCATGCGAGCCGTGCCGCCCCCCCGGAAAAGGTCGCCTCCGTAGCCGGTCAGGATCGCGCCCGCATGCGCCTCGAGATGACGCGCCGCGCCCGAACGAGATCGGGCACCGGGCCGGCATCGCCTGGAGGTGCCGATGGCTGAGCTTCCGGACCTCTCGGGCCGCATCGCGATCGTCGGATTGGCTGGCCGCTTTCCAGGCGCACGCTCGCCCGGCGAGCTATGGCGCATTCTCGAAGATGGTCGCGAAGCCACCACCTGGCTCGACGACGAGGCGCTGCTCAAAGCCGGGGCCACGCGCGAAGAACTCGCCCTGCCGAACTACGTCAAGGCGGCCATGGTGCTGCCCGGCATGGAGAATTTCGACGCCTCGTTCTTCGGTTTCAGCCCCCGCGAAGCCCAGATCCTCGATCCGCAGCACCGCCACTTCATGGAAACGTGCTGGGAAGCCTTGGAGGATGCCGGCCACGTCCCGAGCCGCTTTCCCGGCGCGATCGGCGTCTTCGGCGGTTGCGGCATGCAGGCCTACATGGCCGAGAACCTGATGCCGAACGCGCGTTTGCGCGAGAACGTCGGCATGTTCCTTCTGCGTCATACGGGGAACGACAAGGACTTCCTGACGACCCGCGTCTCCTATCTTCTGAACCTGACCGGCCCCTCGATCGGCATCCAGACGGCGTGCTCGACGTCGCTGGTCGCCGTCCATGTCGCCTGCCAGAGCCTGATGTCCGGCGAATGCGACATGGCGCTGGCCGGCGGCGTCTCGATCGAGGTGCCGCACGGCCTCGGCTACATCGCGGCTGAAGGCGAGATCCTGTCGCCCAACGGCCGCTGCGCCGCCTTCGACGACGACGCCAAGGGCACGGTGTTCGGCAGCGGGTCCGCTGTCGTGGTCTTGCGCCGGCTCGAGGACGCGCTCCGCGACGGCGACAACATTCGCGCCGTGATCCTCGGTACGGCCGTCAACAACGACGGCGCCACCAAGGCCGGATACCTTGCTCCGAGCGTCGAAGGCCAGTCACGCGCTGCCGCCGAGGCAGTCGCCGTCTCCGGCGTCGAGCCCGCGACGATAGACTACATCGAGGCCCACGGCACCGGCACCTTGATCGGCGACCCGATCGAACTCGAGGCACTGTCCCAAGCCTACGCCGACAGCGCCCGCGCCTCTCCCCTCCTTGTCGGCTCCATCAAGACCAACATCGGCCACCTCGACACCGCGGCCGGCGTCGCGTCGCTGATCAAGGTCGTGATGGCACTGGAGCACGGCAAGATCCCGCCGACACTGAACTTCCGCAAGGCCAACAGCCGCTTCGCTTTCGAGCCGAACGGCTTCCGCGTCGCATCCGTGAGCCGCGATTGGCGCCGCTCGTCACGCCCTCGCCGCGCCGGAGTGAACTCGCTCGGCGTCGGCGGCACCAACGCCCACGCGCTGATCGAAGAGGCTCCCGAGCCGCCGCGTCCGCCGCGCTCCATGACTGTGGACGAACGCCCGGCACTGTTCACGCTGTCCGCCAAGACCCCCGCCGCTCTTGACCGCCTGGTCGAGAAATGGCGGGCATACCTCGCGCAGCCCAACCTGCATCTCGACCTCCGCGACGCGGCGTTCACGACCCAGGTCGGTCGCGAGGCCTTCGAGCATCGGCTCGCCATCGCGGCCCGGACGTCGGCCGAGCTGTCTGAACTCCTGACCGGCAGGACACCACGCCGGCTCGCCCGCTCGCTGGCGAGCAGCGGAGCGCCATCGATCGTGTTCATGTTCCCGGGCGGCGGCGCGCAGTACGCCGGCGCGGGCCGCGATCTCTACCGCACGGAATCAAACTTCCGCGAGGCGGCGGACGCCTGCCTCGCGCTTGTTCCGCAAGAAGCTGGCGAGTTGCGCGACCTCCTGTTCGGCCCGGGCAGTCGCAACCCGGTCTCGAGCGAGCGTCTCGAGCATCCACTGTTGTCGATCCTTGCGGTGTTCACGGTCAGCTATGCTCTCGCCCGGATGTGGGAGAGCCATGGCATCACGCCCTCGGCAGTGATCGGCCATAGCGCCGGCGACTATGCGGCCGCCGTCGTCGCCGGCGTCATGTCGCTGGAGGATGCGGTTGGCCTTGTCGCCGAGCGGGGCCACATCTTCGCCGAACTGCCACCCGGCGCCATGCTGTCGATCTCCGAAAGCGAGGCAGCCGTTCGCGACCGTGTCGGTGACACCCTCGATATCGCAGTGGTCAACGCATCCGATCTGACGGTCGCGTCCGGCGAGATCGACGCCATCGAGCGGCTGGCCGCCGAACTCGACGAGGCGGGCATCGACAACACCCGCGTTCGCATCGGCGTCGCCGCCCACTCGCGCATGCTCGATCCGTTCCTCGATCGCTTCCGGGCCAAACTGGCGCGCTTGCGCCTGTCGCCCGCCCGTATCCCGTTCGTCTCGGGCCTGACCGGCACGTGGGCCGCACCACACGACGTCGCCTCGCCCGAGTACTGGGTCCGCCACCTGCGCGAGACGGTTCGCTTCGGTGACGGCCTGGCGCAGGTGCTGATGGAGCCGGGGCGCGTCCTCGTCGAAATGGGCCCCGGTCGGGGCTTGTCGGCGCTGGCGCGGCTGGCGAATGCGGCGAATGCTCCGCGCGCCATCGTTCCGACCACCCGATCTGCCATCGAGAACGACGACGATCTGTCGACGACGGCGACAGCGGCCGGCCATCTGTGGGCGGCCGGTATCCCCGTCGACCTTGGGCCCTGGCTCGGTGAGGGCCCGCATCGGCGCGTGTCGCTGCCGACCTACGCCTTCGAGCCGCAGCGTCACTGGATCGACCCGCCCAGGAGGGCGACGACGCCGGACATCGCCGCCCCCGCTGCACAGGCGCCACCGCCTCTCCCCGCGATCACGCGGATCCCCGACCCGGACGACTGGCGTCTGTCGCCGGTCTTCCGCGAGGTTCCGCTGGCAGGGAGAGAGCCGTCGACACCTGAAGCGCGAACGGCCCTCCTCCTCACCGACGGTTCGCCTTTGGCGTCCCGGATCGAGGACGAATTGCGCCGTCGCGCGGTAACGGCGGTGCGTGTCGTGGCCGCCGCCGAGTTGTCCCTCACGGAGGGATCGGCCTTCGCCGTGGACCCGAACGACCCCGCCCACTGGCAATCCCTCATCGATGCGCTCGAAGCGCGCGGACAGCGGCCGCACCTGATTGTGCATCTGTGGTCGTTGGCCGCTTCGGATCCGCGCGAACGCCAACGACCGGTCGACGACGGCCATCGCTTCGGTGGCCTCTTTGCGTTCATGAAGGCGATGGCGCTCGCCGGGTGGGATCATCCGATGCGAATGACGGTCGTCACATCGGGTGCGGCCGCGATTGCCAATGACGAGAGGTTGCGGCCGGCCAACGCCATGCTGAGTGCGCCTGTCCGGGTCTGGCCGCACGAGACGCCCGGGCAAAGCGCGGCACTCGTCGACGTACCGGGCGTCGAGATCGGTCACGTCGAAACCGCCGCCTTGATCGTCGATGAAGTGCTCGCGACTACCCCCGATAGTGTGGTCGCGCTTCGCGGCCCACGTCGCTTTGTCGAGGTTCTCGAGCCGTCCCGCTTGGACCAGGCAGCAACCTCGCGCATTCGCCCCGGCCGGACATACCTCGTGACCGGCGCGGCCGGTGGCCTTGGCCGGCGTCTCGCCCGTCACTTGATCGAGGAATTGGGCGCACGCGTTGCTCTCGTGGGACGCCAGTCGCTAGACGCACTGGACGCCGAGACCCGATCGATCATCTCGGCGTGGGGCGACCGTTCGCTCTGGATCCGCGCCGACGTGACCGACACCGCCGCCATTGAGGCGGCATTGGCCGAAACCCGTCGGAAGTTCGGCACCATCGACGGGGTGTTTCACACAGCCGGCGCAATGGACGACGCACCGCTGGCGACCAAGTCGGTGACCGACATTCGTCGTGTCATGGCAGCCAAGGTCGAAGGCGCGCAAATTCTCGATGCCCTCCTGCCTGAGGGCTCGATCGATCTCTTCGCCGTGTTCTCGTCGACGAGCGCCTTGCTCGGCCCCCCTGGCCAGATCGACTATGCGGCCGCCAACGCCTACGTCGAGGCGCTTGCCGCATCCCGGTCCGACGGCCTCTCGATCGACTGGGGTGTATGGCGCGATACGGGCCTCGCTCTCCGCGCCGCATCCGTCGAGGCCGAAACGCTGCGCGCCGGCACGGGAACGGTGCTGGCCAATCCGCTGCTCGGTCGCGTTCTTGAACGCTCACTCGACGGGATCGTCTGCGAAGCCGTCCTCGACCCCTCGCGTTTGTGGGTCCTCTCGGGTCACGTCGTGGACGATGTCCCGGTCATTCCCGGCACCGCCTACATCGACATGATGCTCGGCGCACTGGCGGAGCTGCGCAGCCTGACCTCATGGCAGCTCGACGACGTTCGCTTGCTGAGCCCGCTCGCCGTACCGTTCGGCACGCTGCGTCGGGTCCGGACGTCCATCGAGATCGATGCGTCGGGCGCGGCCTCGGCCCGGATCGAGAGTTCCGCTCCCGACGGCACTGACGAGATCGAGCACGCCAACGCATCCGCCCGAACGATCGTCGGGCTGTTCGACGACATCCTTGCAGCACCGCCTGCCGAAGCCCGGGAGCTTCCAGCCGCGACCTTGATCGCCCAGGGTTCCGCCGTCGAGTTCGGCGCGCGCTGGAACGTTTTCCGGAAGCTGAGCATGACCGACGGCTCGACGTGGGCCGAACTCGCCCTTGCACAGCCCTTCGCATCCGAGACGGAAATCCATCGCGCACACCCGGCGCTGCTCGACATGGCGGCCACGATCGGGCTCCATGCGCTGCCGACGGCCGACCTCGCCACGTCCTTGTTTGTTCCCGCCCGCGTTACGAGTGTCGTGGCCTTGAAGGCGCTGCCGCACGTGATCCACGCACGTGCGGATCTCGTCGCCTACGAGGCCGATCACGTCGCCCGCTTCGATGTCCAGCTCGCTGATGCGCAGGGGCGCGTCGTAGCGAGGATCGAAGGCCTCGAGTTGCGCGCCGTCAGACGCGGGACCTTCATCGCTCGCACCGCTGAGCGCCAGCACGTTCAGGCGATCGTCGAAAGCATCATCGCCGCCGGCATCCGGTCGCGAGACGAGGCGAAGGTCTTCGCCATGGCCCTGACGGCGCCCGGCCGTCGGACAGTCATCAGCTCCATCGCGCTGCAGAGCCTCCAGCAACTCTACCGCAGCCTGGCCACGCCGAGAGAGCGCCAGCCGGGCGCGACCCCGCGCCACGACGCATCGTCCGAGCCGAATTCTGCCATCGTAGCGGTCGAGGCCACGGCGACAGAGCGCGCGATCTCGGAAATGTTCGGCGATCTTCTGGGCCTCGAGAAAGTCTCCCTCGACGACGAGTTCCTGGCCCTCGGCGGACATTCGCTGGCAGCCGTCCGGCTGTTCGCGAGAATTCGCCGCCAGCTCGGGGCAGATCTGCCGATCTCGACGCTCTTCGAGGCGCCCTCGGTGCGCGCGCTCGCCGCCTTTGTCGATGAAGCGACCGGGACGGTCCAGGAGAGCCCGCCCCGGCCGGCTCCCGGCCCCACGCAATCCAATGTGCAGCCGGCTTCCGCACCCTCGGAGAAATCGGTCCGCCGTCGCAAGGCCGGCGAATGGAACCCGCTGGTTCGCATTCGAGAGGGCCAGCCAGGGCGACCACCGCTCATCTGGATTCACGGGGCCCGAGGCAATGTCGTCTCGATCCAGGCGCTTGCCGATGCGCTGCCGGCCCACCATCCGATTTACGGCTTGCAGGCCCAGGGCGTCGATGGACGCCTGCCGCCGCAGGAAAAGATCGAGGACATGGCGCTTCAGTACGTGGCGGCCATTCGCGAACTCTGGCCGGAGGGCCCCTATTGCCTCCTCGGCTATTCGGGCGGCGGCGTGATCGGCTACGAGATGGCGCGTCAGCTCGAGGCGATCGGCCAGAAGGTCGATCTGCTGGCCATGATCGATACGTTGTCACCGACGCACGCGAGCGGCGCCAGCCTCCGCGACTGGGTGAAGTTTGCCCGCGACGAGGGCCTCGCATCGGTGGCTGCACAGGCGCAGAACGCCATGAAGGTCCGCCTCGAAATGCTGAGCTGGAAGCGGCATCGCAACGATCCGGTAGAGCACGAGACCGACGCTCTCATAGTGGCATCCCAGCTGACGTTCGAAGCCTATCTGCGAGCCCAGGGTCGCTACCACATGCTGCCCTACGGCGGGAACGTCACCCTGTTCCGCGCTGTCCGTTCCGGGATAGCGTTCCGCAGCGCTGGTCCGACCCTCGGCTGGGCGCCTCACGTCACCGGCCGCCTCGACGCTGTTCCGCTCGATGCCGATCACGAGACCATCATCGAAAGTCCCGCCATCGATGTGATCGTGCGCAACCTGTCCGATCGGCTCGACGCCGTGGCCATGGAGCGGCTCGGATTGCCACCGCCGGTCGGCGACCGAACCGGCTGGGACCGCTTCTCACCCGGCCGGCCTGGCACCTGGTCACCTCTCGTCTGCCTGTCGAAGGGCGATGACGGGCGAACACCGCTCGTCTGCGTGCATGGTGCCGGTGGCAACGTCTTCTGGGCGCAGCGCCTCATCGAGCACCTGCCGCCGGGGACGCCGGTGTACGGCTTGCAGGCGTATGGCATCGACGGTCGACAGCGCCCGCTGCGGACGATCGAGGAGATGGCCGAGCGCTATGTCGGATTCTTGCTGCACCAGCTTCCGGGCCGGCGCTTCGCCCTCCTCGGCTACTCGGGAGGCGGCACCATCGCCTACGAGATGACGCGCCAGTTGCGGTCGAAGGGCAAGGACGCTCCGCTGCTCGCCATGATCGACACGCTCTGCCCCACGCATGAGATCTGGCCGCGCCTGTCGGACTGGCTCCGCTATGGCCGCCGGCGGGGCATCCGGCAGATGCTCGACAAGGCGCGTTACGGGCTTATCGAGGTTGTCGGTCCGGTTGTTCACCCGTTCATGAAGCTTCGTCGCAGCTATCGTCCGCCGGAGCCGGCACTGGCGCTCGAAACGGAACTCTTCCGCAGCTTCGTGGCCGCCCAGCGCCGCTACCGACTCGAGCCCTTGGACACCCGCATCGTCCTGTTCCGCGCGTCTGACGACGGCGTGCAGTATTCGGCCGCCGGACCGACACTGGGCTGGGGCGGCCTCGTTGGGGATATGGTGGAATCGTTCCCCCTCGACGCCAATCACACCAACATCATCGATGGTACGCCGATGAACGTGATCGCTGGCGAGATGGCACGTCGCCTGAGCGCCATCGAAGCCGACATCCACCTCGCCGAAGCGTCTGCAGTCTCAGCCGACATCACTGACGAGCAGCGCCCGATCACCGTCGATCGCAAGGCGGAGAGCGACGCCTCCCAGTTCCTCCGATAGATCATTCGTGTCGGGCTCAGGCCGAGAGATGCCTGAGCTTGTAGATCGCGGTGTGCAGGACGTGCGCGACCGGCCGCTCGTTCGCAGTCAGCAGACAGTCCATGTCGACGAGTCGATGTCCTTTGCGCTCGTAGTTGGAAACGACACGGCAGCGCGCAGCGAGCGTTTCTCCGACGCGCGCCAGCGACAGGTGACGCATGCTGCTGCCGACGTGGATCCACGGGGCGAGCAGGACATTCTCTCGCAGCGCCGAGTTGCACAGCCGGAGCAGGATGCCCGGATGCGCGATTCCCTCCGCGGCATAGAGCGGCAAGGTTTCCCTGACGTCAGCGAGATAGGTCTCGTGCCGCACGCGATCGTAAATCCCGGGCAGGGAGCACAGGACCGTACCCTCGGCGAGGCTGAGTTCGTCGGCGGGCGGGCGGGCGTCCAGCGCCGGAGGCGCGACGTAGGGATAGTCGGCGAGCGCCGGCAGGACACCGGCCGCAGCGGGGAGACGCGCCTCGCCCGTGGCACACGACACACCCTCGCTGTCGACGGCGAGCGCGAGGCCGTCGCCCGTCTCGACCGCCGATGCCGTCGCCATGCGTCCGTCGTAGACGGGCTTTCCGAACCGCGCCGTCATTTCGCCGCGCTCGAGAAACGCGCGTCCCCAGCGGCGCACGGGAAGATGGCTCGCGTAGGCGAAGACTTCCACGCCCGGGACGAGGCCGCCCGAGAAGCCGAGCCGCGCGGCGACCGTATCGTCGTGGATCTTGTTCTCGGACGCGTGCGAGACGTTGTAGGCCTCGACCGTATGGACGAGGTGCAAGGGCGCGGACATAGGGCCTCCCTGAAGCGGTTCTGGCTGTTGACGTTGGCTCGAACCATCAAGGCTATGCGGACGCATCGGATCGCGCCAGTCCATCCAGTGGCGGCGTCAGGCTCCCTTGCGCGGCCGGCGTGGATTGCCCGCCTTGCGCGCCGCCACGCGTCGGGCAGCGCCGACCGCGTCCCGCGCGAACGCCAACATCTCGTCAGGCTCGTCGAGCAGCCTCTCTGGCGCTTGCCAGTAGCTCATGACGGCAGTACGCCCGCCCGACTTCGCGTATGAGAATGGGGCCATGCCCTCGGCCTCGAAGCGCCCGCGGTTGTCGCCGTCCACCTTGAAATAGAGCGCGTCGTCGCTGACCAGCGCGAACATCAGGCCGTCGAGAAACAGGCCTGCCCCGCCGAACATGCGCTTCACGACAACCGGACCGAGCGGCGCCAGCACATCTTGCAGCTGCTCGATGAGATCGCTGGGAATCATGGCACCGCCCCCGTGGCCCGATCAGAACGAGCTTCCCGGCCGCGCGAGAAAGGCGATCTCCTCGGGCGTCGAAACACGACCGAGCGCATCGTTGCGATGCGGAAACCGGCCGAAGCGCGCGATGATGTCGCGATGCGCCACGGCATAGGCATCGAGCTTCGCGTCGCCAAGCGTCGCGATCAGCGCCACCGCGCGGTCCTGGTCGGCCATCGATTCGCTGTGCTCGAAGGGCAGATAGAGGAATAACCGACCGGCCGGATCGACTTCGGCGTCCAGTCCGCGTTCCACGACCGCCTTGGCGAGGCTCAGCGCGGCAGTATCCGACGCGAAGGCCCGGGCGGAGCCACGAAACATGTTGCGCGAGAATTGATCGAGCACGATGACCGTCGCGAGGGCCTCCCGCGCCGTCATGGAGTCCGACGCCAACGGCCGTTCGGAGATATCCGCGTGCAGCTTGGCGAATCGCCGTTCGATCTCGGCGTCGAGGTCCGCATCCTTAGCGAACCGCTTCTCGGCCGATGTCTCGACGAGCCAGAAATCGATGACCTCGCCCACCCAGGCCGGCTCGCCTCGAGAACTGCCGCTGCGCTCCATCACCGACCCAACGCTTCGAGCCGCTCCTTGGACGCCGGCACCAGCGCGACGCTCTCGCCGCATCCGCACGCGCTCGACTGATTGGGATTGTTGAAGACGAACTGCGCCGACAGCGTGTCGACTTTCCAGTCCATCTCGGTGCCGAGCAGGAACAGCACCGCCTGCGGATCGACGATCACGCGGGCTCCATCCTGCTCCACGATCTCGTCGAACTTGGCCACCTCGGCCACCCAGTCCATGGTGTATTCCATGCCCGCGCAGCCGCCCTTCTTCACGCCGATCTTGAGGCCGGCGACGGTCGGCCCTTTGCTTTCCATGAGCTTCCGCACGCGCTCGGCTGCGGCGGGCGTCAGGGACAACACTTTGGGGCGGGGTCTGGGCGCGCGGGGCGCGGCTTGGGTGGTCATCGCGGGGCCAATCCTTCGGTTCAAAGCCGACGATCTTAGGAACAATATAACGCAAATCCGTCGACTTTGCAGTGCCGAACCGCAGGCCCGCGCCGGATACCCGGCGATTGAACACAATTCACGACCGCTTTTGCGCCATGCCCGACATCATGCGTCGGGGACAAGCGGCCGGAGGACAGCTATAAGCCCGATCGAACCCTCCGCCCCACGAGACGGTCGAGCCGATCATGAGCGCCAACTATCCAGCCATAACCCCCGAAGTGGTTGCCCAGCATGGCTTCAAGGGCGACGAGTTTCCGCGCCTTCTGGAGATCCTCGGGCGCCAGCCGACGTTTCTGGAACTCGGTATCTTTTCGGTCATGTGGTCGGAGCATTGCTCCTACAAATCCTCCCGCTTCTGGCTCCGCCAATTGCCGACCTCCGGGCCGCAGGTGATCCAGGGCCCCGGCGAGAACGCGGGTGTCGTGGATCTCGGCGACGGCGATGCGGCCGTCTTCAAGATGGAGAGCCACAACCACCCGTCCTACATCGAGCCCTATCAGGGGGCGGCGACCGGTGTCGGCGGCATCATGCGCGACGTGTTCACGATGGGCGCCCGCCCCGTGGCCAACCTGAACGCCCTGCGTTTCGGCGCCCCTGACCATCCGAAGACCCGGCATCTGGTATCTGGTGTGGTGCGCGGCATCGGTGGCTATGGCAATTGCGTCGGCGTCCCGACGGTCGGCGGCGAGACCAACTTCGATCCGGCCTACAACAACAACATCCTGGTCAACGCCATGTGCGTCGGCCTCGCGCGCACCGACAAGATCTTCTACTCGGCCGCCAAGGGCGTCGGTCTCCCGGTCGTCTACGTCGGCTCCAAGACCGGCCGCGACGGCATTCACGGCGCCACGATGGCCTCCGCCGAGTTCGACGACAAATCGGCCGAGAAGCGCCCGACGGTTCAGGTCGGCGACCCTTTCACCGAGAAGCTGCTGATCGAAGCCTGTCTCGAGCTGATGGCGACGGACGTCATCATAGCCATCCAGGACATGGGCGCCGCGGGCCTGACATCCTCGACCTCGGAGATGGCCGACAAGGGTGGCGTCGGGATCGATCTCGACCTCGATCACGTGCCCCAGCGCGAAGCTGGCATGACGGCCTACGAGATGATGCTCTCGGAAAGCCAGGAGCGCATGCTGATGATCCTGAAGCCCGGCCGCGAGCCGGAGGCCGAGGCGATCTTCCATAAGTGGGGCCTCGATTTCGCGGTCATCGGCCGCACGACCGATACCGGCCGGCTGATCGTCAGGCACAAGGGTGCCATCGAGGCCGACCTCCCCGTCGACAAGCTCGCCAACTCGGCGCCGCTCTACCAGCGGCCGTGGGTGCCGACACCCACACCGAAGCTCATTCTGCCTGAATGGGTGCCGGCCCCGGACGGCGTCCTCGCATGTCTCGAACGCATGCTGGCGACGCCGCACCTCTGCTCGCGCCGCTGGATCTGGGAGCAGTACGACCACACCGTGATGGGCGACACCATCCAGCGGCCGGGTGGCGACGCCGCCGTGGTTCGCGTCCACGGCACACGAAAGGGCATTGCTGCCACCTGCGATGTGACGCCGCGCTATTGCCTCGCCGATCCTGTCATGGGCACCAAGCAGGCCGTCGTCGAGACGTGGCGCAACCTGACGGCCGTCGGCGCCGAGCCGCTCGCGATCACCGACAACATGAACTTCGCCAGCCCCGAGCGGCCCGAGATCATGGGCCAGTTCGTCGGCGCGGTCGAAGGCATGAAGGAGGCGTGTCTCGCCCTCTCCTACCCGGTCGTCTCCGGCAACGTGTCGCTCTACAATGAGACCAATGGCAAGGGCATCCCCCCGACGCCCGCCATCGGCGGCATCGGCCTCGTCCGCGACGTGTCGAAAACCGCCGACCTCGCCCTGAAGCACGATGGCGACCTGATCGTTCTCGTCGGCCGCGAGCAGGGCCATCTCGGCCAGTCGCTCTACCAGCTCATCGAGACGGGCCGCAACGAAGGCGCGCCGCCTCCCGTCGACCTGGCCGAGGAACTCAAGGCGGGAACCCTCGTCCGCAGCCTGATCGGCGAGGGCAAGGCCACGGCCGTGCACGACCTGTCGGACGGCGGTCTCCTCGTCGGTCTGGCCGAGATGGCTCTCGCCGGCGACATGGGCGTCGAACTCTTCCCCTACGAGGGACGCCTGCCCGCCCACGCCGTCTGGTTCGGTGAGGACCAGGGCCGCTATCTGATCGCCTGTGCGCCGTCCATCGCCGAAGAGATCGCCGAGCGCGCACGTCTGCTGGCGCTTCCCGCGCGTATCGTCGGTCGGGTCGGCGGCCACGGCCTCGCCCTCAAGGGCGAGTCGCCGATCGACCTGTTCAGGCTGCGCACGTCGCGCGAGGCCTGGCTGCCGGCCTACATGGCCGGTGAGTTGGCGTCCTGACACCCCGACAGGCTGCGCGGCGGTCGATTTGCGAGCTATAGTTGGCCCAACGGCTCTGGAACACGAGGCCAGGAACACAAGGCCAAGAACACAAGGCCAAGAACACAAGGAATGACCCCATGCCCATGGATGCGAACGAGATCGAGCGGCTGATCCGCGCCGCTCTTCCGGATGCCACGATCGAGATCAAGGACCTGGCCGGCGACGGCGACCACTACGCGGCGCACGTCGTCTCGTCGTCTTTTGCCGGCAAGTCCCGGGTGCAGCAGCACCAGATGGTTTATGAGGCATTGGGCGGGCGCATGGGCGGCACGCTGCACGCCCTGGCCCTCACGACGGCCGCGAAGTAGCCGGCGCCCTGCCAGCACCGCCATCGGATCGGTACGTGGCCAGGCGCACCACAGACAAATTCTGCCGCCGCCCGATTGACAGCACTGATCACCCGCCGCACATCATGGGCAGTCAGGCGCCCTTGAACCGCCGTCCGCTTTAGGAAGGACAGACACGATGAGTCAGCAGGCCATTCACGACCATATCGCCAAGCTCGTCAGCGACAATGACGTCGTCCTCTTCATGAAGGGCACGAAGGGCATGCCGCAGTGCGGCTTCTCGCATCAGGTCGACACGATTCTCCAGCACCTGGGCGTCGACTACAAGCCGGTGAACGTGCTCGAGAGCATGGAGATCCGGGAAGGCATCAAGAGCTACACCAACTGGCCGACCGTGCCCCAGCTCTACATCAAGGGCGAGTTCGTCGGCGGCTGCGACATCGTCCGCGAGATGTTCCAGGCCGGCGAGTTGCAGGAGATGCTGTCCGAAAAGGGCGTGACCCACAACGAAGGCACCATGCAGGCCTGAGCCGCCGGTTCGGCCGGGACGTCGGCCTGATCTGATTCGGCGCGGTGCCGGGCCGGGCGGTTATCGCCGGCTCGCACCGCGCCGCTTTGATTTGGCGCCCACCACCGACGCACCCCATGCCATGATGCCGCCGCAAGCCTGCCCCCTGGATCGGTCGGGGCATGGGGGGGCGGCACTCCGGTGAGATCACCGGGCGAAGCCATCGCGGGGGCGGAGCGTGACGCGGGCGACCGGCAACGGGCTCAAGGTGCGGGAGGGCGGGTTCATGTCCGAGCCCGCCGCACCCGTATTGACGCCCGTCGAGACACCGCCACCCACGACCACGTCCCGCATCCATACGGTCGCCCTCGGCGGCCGCCGGTTCGTGCTCGGCATCCTGATCATCGCCGCATCGATTTCATTGGCCCTCGGCATCGCGCTGCCGTCGATCAAGCTGACCAAGTTCTTCTTCTTCTCGACCGAATACTCGCTGATCTCCACGGTCCAGAGCCTGATCGCCCGGAACCAGATCTTCATCGGCGCGCTCGTCTTCGTCTTCTCGATCGTCCTGCCCGTTTTCAAGATCCTCTATCTCGTCATCCTGACGACGATGCCGGTCGAGACCCTCGAGCGTCAGTATCGCCGGCTGCGCACTCTCGAATGGCTTGGCAAATGGTCGATGCACGACGTGCTCGTGCTGGCGCTGATGATCTTCTTCGTGAAGAGCCAGGGCATCTATGACGCAACGAGTCTCTCGGGCGTCTACTTCTTCACCCTCGCCGTCGTCTTCATGATCCTCGCCTACGCGTGGCTGAACATCTTCTCGCTCAATGCCATTCGCGAAAGGAGCCGCCGCATCGATCGGCCGGGCATCGCCGGTCCGGCTTCGCCCATTCGCAACTTCATGCTGGCGCTGTTCATTCTGGTCGCCGCGATCTGCTTCGCCATGGGCGTCGTTCTGCCGTCGATCCGGTTCACGACGGTCTACGTCTGGAAGAACGAGCACTCGATCGCATCGATCATCTGGGCCCTCTACGCGACCCGCGAGTACTTTCTGTGCGCCGTGATCACCGTCTTTTCGGTGCTCTTCCCGTTCCTGAAGCTGCTCTACCTGCTCACACTCTCGCTTTCCCCGAACATTTCCGGCGATTTCCGCGCCCGCTCGATCTCGACCATGGAATGGCTCGGCCGCTACTCCATGACCGATGTCATGGTGCTGGCGCTCATGGTCTTCTACATGAACTCGTCCGGCTACACGGAAGCCCAGGTCCTGCCGGGTGTTTATCTCTTTGCCGCCTCGGCCATCATGACCATGATGGCCTACGGCTGGGCCAACGCCGCCGCCCCGTCTGGAACATCGGGGCCGGAACGGGACGCCGCCACCGCATGAGAGAACAAGAATGATCGATAAGGACTTGCGACCGGGCGAGCGCGCACTCGTGGACGACCCCGCCCAGGCGGCCGGCGACGCCAGCCTCGTCTTCATCGGGCGCATCCGTTCGCCATGGCAGCCCGGCGCGCCCCGACCGAAGAACCCGACGGAAGCCCGCGCATCCGGCGAGGCCTCTCATCTCGAGATCGACCCGCCCTTCCGCCCCGGCCTCGATGGCCTGGAGCGCTTCAGTCACGTTGTCGTCCTCGCGTGGCTGCATCGCGCCCGGCGCGATCCGATCGTGATCCACCCGCCCCACGCCGACGCCCCGCGCGGCGTCTTTGCGCTGCGCTCGCCTGTGCGTCCCAACCCGATCGGCCTGACGGTCGCGCGTATTCTTTCGGTCGATCACGACCGCGGCATCGTCACGATCGATGCCATCGATTTCCTGGACGGCACGCCGCTCGTCGACATCAAGCCCTATCGGCCGGGCATTGATGCGATCCCCGACGCCGTCGTAGGCTGACGCCCAACCTGCGTGAAAACACGCGACAAGCGGAGACATCGACCATGGCAGACCTCGAGATCATCGGTGTTCCGTTCTCGAACTATGTGCGCTCGCTACGCATGTTGTGCGTAGAAAAGGGCGTCGCTTATACCCACACGTCCGCCCGACCGCAGTCCCCAGAAGTCCTGGCCATTCACCCCGCCGGCCAGATTCCCGTCATGCGCCACGGCGATGTGTCGCTGTTCGAATCGAAGGCCATCGCCACCTACATCGACAAGGCCTTCCCGGGACCGAAGTTCATCCCCGAGGATGCGCTCGGTGCAGCCCTTGTCGAGCAGTGGGTCTCCTACACCAACGCCAAGGTGGACCGCTGGATCATGCGGGAGTTCGTCGTCCCGTCGGCCTTCTTCGACAAGGCCAAGGGCCCCGATACGGCGCGCATCTCCGCGGCGCTTCCCGAAATCGACAAATGCATGCAGGTCGTCGATCGCGCCGTAGCCGAGACCGGGTATCTCGCCGGCGGGAGCCTGAGCTACGCCGACATGAACATCGTCCCCATGCTCGCCACCGCGATGCTGTATCCGGCGGCCGCCGAGGTTGTGTCTGGCTATTCGGGGATCGGCCGCTATTTGGCGAGCTTGACGGCGCGCCCGTCCTACGTCGACACGGCGCCCCCGCCCCGCCGCTGACCGCGTTACGCGTTACGCGTCACGCGGGATCGAGGACGTCGACGTCCACTGCCACGGCGACGGCATGCGTGCCGCCGCCGAGGAGCACGCCGCTGACTGGGCTGACGTCGCCATACTCCCGGCCGTAGGCGAATGTGATGTGCTCGTCGCTCACCACCACCTTGTTCGTCGGATCGAGATCGACCCAGCCGGCTTCGGGTGTCCACACCGAGATCCAGGCGTGCGAAGCATCGGCGCCCTGCAGCTTCTCCTTGCCCTCGGGTGGGCGCGTCAGCAGGTAGCCGGAAACATACCGCGCCGGCACGCGTCGCGCCCGGAGGCACGTCAGCGCGAGATGCGCGAAGTCCTGACAGACGCCGCGCCGCTTCGCGAGCACCTCCGAGACGGGTGTCGTGACGTCGGTCGCCTGGCTGTCGAAGGCGAAGTCCGCAAAGATGCGGCACGTGAGGTCCCACGCAGCCGCGATCACCGGCCGGCCCGGCGTGAACGACGGGGCGCCGTAGGCGATGGCCTCCCTGACAGGCATCGTCGCCGGTGAGGGCATCGCGTACTGCACCACGTCGAGGTCGATTTCCGCGTTGCCCGAAGTCAGCCGCGTGAGCACCTGCTCCCACGGGCAACCATGGACGAGATCGACCGTCGCTCGCGGCTTTACATCGATTGTGGAGCGGGCATGCAGCACCAGTTCGCGATGCTCTTCGTCGATCCCGAGTATGGAAGCCGGATTGCCCAGATAGTCCGTGAAGTCGTTCCGCCAGCTCGGAGCGGGTTCGACGACGAGATTGTGGCGAATGACTTTCTGGCGGGAGACGCGCCGCGGCGCGAGGTGCGCGAGATGCTGCGACTGCGTGACCTCGAACTCGTAGCGATAAGCCGTTCGATGACTGATCTCGTAGATCATGTGCGCGTGCCCTGCGCCATTCCGGCCCGATGCGGCGTATCCTCGATGAGCCTGAAGTAGCGCCGCGAGATCATGTCGGAAATCTGGGGTATCTCGACAAGCGCCTTCTCGAGAAGGGCCTGCATAGCGCTGCGACGACCGTCGGCGTCGACCGCCGACACTTCGTTGACGTCGGTGAGACGCACCGCCGTCTGCAATCCGAGCACGACCCGTCGCTCTCGCGACATGGCGTTGCCCTCGCTGGCCTGCGGAAGCCGCTCCAGCTGACTGACGAGGCTGGCGAGCTGATAGGCGACGCTTCGCGGATTGGCCTCGTCCATCAGCAGCAGATCGAGAACGAGCGGCAGCATCGGCTGGAGGCGGTAGCGCGAGCGGTACGTGATGTAGCTGTCGGCGAGGCGCAGGATGAAATTGAGACGCTCGTTCTCGTCGTCGCCCGGCGCACGCTCGGCAAACAGCAGTTCGAGCGTGTCCGAAAGGTTGTAGGCCCGCTCCAGCCGCCGCCCCATGTCCAGGAACGACCATCCGAAATTCCGCGTCATGTTCTCGTGCATATGCCCGTTGAACGTCGCGACGAGAGCCAGCTTGTCCTCGACCTCGTCCTGAAGTTCGCTGGCGCTGGCATCGACCATCCGCCGCCGCCACGCCTCGTCGACGCGAAACGAAGAGAGTGTCCGCCATGCTTCGAGCGAGAGCCGGTCCCGCGTCAGGCTGGCGATCCGGTAGATTCCCTCGAAACAGCCGATCAGGCTGTAATGGCTGGTGCGATCCGTCGTCAGTTGCCCGGCGAGGGACACCGTCCTGCGACCGGGTGCCGAGAGCGCTGGATCACTTCGGTTCGGATCTCGCCCCCTCATGATCAGTCGCTCGAGGACAAGCTCTCCGCCATGCCGGGAGGGCCCGGAATCGAGATACTCGAGCCGCCGGCCGAGCCCGGCCCGGATGACCCGCATCCCCCAGTCAGCCCGCTCGAGATAGCGCCCGAGCCAGAACAGGTTGTCGGCCACGCTGCTTTGCAGCGTCCGTTGCGAACGCTGCACGAGGGCCGTATCGACGCGCGGCCGCCACAGGCTCGAATGCTGCGCTTCCGTCTTCTCACCGAGCACCCAGACGTCATGCGTCTCTCCGTCGACCGCGCTCAGCGCCACGGCCGCGTTCGGATCGACGCCCATGGCGATACCGCCCGGCATCACGGCGAATCCGCTGCGACCGGCAGCAGCGAACAGCCGGAGCGCGAACGCGCGCGGAACCAGTCCCTGCGCCGAGAGCGACGGCATCGTCCCGACGCCCATGCGCTCCTCCGCGACGAGCCTCTCGCCATTCTGGCCGATGTCGTCGATCAGTCGCGCCCGCTCGTCGGGCGTCATCTCGACGGCCGCGCGCCCGCGGGTCGCCTGTCCCGGCCGCCCCGTACCTTCGCGCGACGGCCGGATGACCATGCTGCCGAGACGTTGCTCCACATGGGCACGAGCGCCCGGATCCCCGAGCCACCAACGGGGCGCATCGTGCAGGATCAGGTCCTCGCCGAGCAGATGGTGGCAGAGCGCCGGCAGATACGGCCCGAGCCCACGGTTCTCGACGATCGCCGCCCCGAGGCTGTTGACGACGAGATCGGGCGATTTGCGGCAGACGTTCACGAGACCGGCGGGGCCCTTGAAACTCGACGGATTGAGCTCGAGCGGATCGCAGTCGGCCCCCTCGATGCAGCGGATCAATGCGTCGACCTTCTTCAGGCCCGCGAGGGTCTTGAGGTAGACGTCACCGCCGACCGACTTGAGATCACCACCTTCCACCAGCCCGACGTCCAGATAGCGCGCCAGATAGGCATGGCTGAAGTAATCGTCGTGTCCCGGCCCCGGCGTCAGCAGCACGACATTCGGATCGGTGCGGCCCGACCGCTCGGCGAGCGCGCCGCGCAGGTCGACGAAATGTCGCGACAGCCGGCGCGCGTTGCACTCGACGAACACGTCGTCGGCCACGTCGGCATGCATCACCCGGTTGGCGACCGCGTAGCCGACACCCGCCGGCGTTTCTGCATGGTTGTCGATGACGCGCCACTGCCCGTCCGGACTGCGCGCGAGATCGGCGGCGTAGAAGAGGAGGTGCCCGCGCGCCGGCTTCACGCTGTGACAGGCCCGCAGATAGGCGGGATCCGAGAAGATCAGGCTCGGCGGAATACGGCCGCTGCTCAGAAGGGCCTGATCGCCGTAGATGTCTGCGAGGATCGCATCGAACAGTCTCGCCCGCTGTGCGATGGCGCCTTCAAGCCACCGCCACTCTCCCGGCGACACGACGAGCGGCATCAGGTTGAGCCGCCATTGCTGGCGCGGACGGTCCGGGTCGGCGAAGAGGTCGTGAACGAGGCCGGTTTCCCTCACTTGCCGATCGAGCCGGGTGGCGCGGGCCAGCCGGTCGCGCGGCCCGATCTCTCCGAAGGCCCGGATCAGCGCGCGCCAGTGCGGCTTGGCGTTCCTGTTCGCATCCAGGAGTTCGTCGTGGCCGGCAGACGCAGGCCGATAGCCATGCAGCAGATCGATTTCTCTCACCGGTCCTTGCCGTGCTTCGCTGGTCATCTGTGCGCTTTTCCTGGTGAGAGCACGAGCGATCTCGACGCAAGCTCGCCATGCAACTCCCTGAGACCATATCACTCCAAGATTGCGATGGTGTCACACCGAAGTCGCACTTTCGCGATGTTACCGGCAGGCGGCCGGTGTGCGCGACAATGTGTCGAATCAATCCCCTAAGCTATGCGCAGTTAACCACTTCGGAAGCGCTCGGCACATGGCTCGAGTCGCCCCACTGGCAAATCTGCAACACTTTTCCTGCGGCACGCGGCGCCGGAACCGGCCGCCCGCACCCTCGGCTTGCATCGCGCCGACCGACGGTCACGGCGCGCCGCGTCAGCGCCGCCTGAGATCCAGCGTCAGCGGGTAGTCGGCATTGACGCGCACGGGTCCGGTCACCATTGGCCCAGCGGTGTGTCCCGTGTCCTCGAAGCGCGCCAACCGGCGGCCCTCGGCCTCGTAGGCATTGACAGGGAACAGCTCGAAGTTCCGACCACCGGGATGCGCGACGTGATACCGGCAGCCGCCGATCGAACGCCCCGTCCACGTATCGACCACGTCGAATGTCAGCGGCACGTGCGGCGTGATGGTCGGATGCAGCGCCGACGGCGGCCACCAGGCTCGGAACCGCACGCCGGCGATCTGCTGATCGACCGCGCCGGCCGCCGTGAGCGGCAGTGGCACACCGTTGCAGGTCACCTTGTACCGTTCTCCGGTCTGCCCCTTCACGCGCACCTGTATCCGCTCGAGGGACGAATCGACATAGCGCGCCGTCCCCCCGATGACGCCTTCCTCTCCGAGCACGTGCCAGGGCTCGAGCGCTTGGCGGAGTTCCACTTCGACACCGCGCGCCTCGATGGCGCCGATCCGGGGAAACCGGAACTCGAAATGCGGATGGAACCACTCGGCTTCGACGGGGAGATGCGCAGCCCGGAGCTCGCGGACGACGTCCTCGAAATCCATCCACACGTAATGCGGCAGCATGAACCGGTCATGCAGCGCCGTCCCCCAACGCACCAGCGGCTGCCGGTAGGGCTTCTCCCAGAACATCGCGATCAGCGACCTGAGGAGATGCTGCTGCGCAAGGCTCATGCGCGCATGCGGCGGCATCTCGAACGAGCGGAACTCGACGAGACCGAGCCGCCCCGTGGGCCCATCCGGCGAATAGAGCTTGTCGATGCAGATTTCCGCCCGATGCGTATTGCCGGTCACGTCGATCAGCAGGTTCCGGAACAGGCGGTCGACGAGCCACGGCGGCACATAGGGCGCGCCCGGGGCCACAACCTGCTCGAGTGCGATCTCGAGTTCGTAGAGGCTCTCGTGCCGCGCTTCGTCGACGCGCGGCGCCTGGCTAGTCGGCCCGATGAAGAGCCCGGAGAAGAGGTACGAGAGCGACGGATGGTTCTGCCAGTAGGCGACGATGCTCGCGAGCAGATCGGGCCGCCTGAGAAACGGGCTGTCCGCCGGCGTCATCCCGCCGAGCACGATGTGATTGCCGCCACCCGTTCCCGTATGCCGCCCATCGAGCATGAACTTTTCGGTCGTCAGCCGCGACAGACGCGCTTCCTCGTAGAGCGCGGTGGTGATGTCGAGCGCCTCGCTCCAGTTGCGCGCGGGCTGCACGTTCACTTCGATCACGCCGGGGTCCGGCGTCACCTTGATCACGTTGAGCCGCTTGTCGTACTCAGGCGTGTACCCCTCGAGATGGATCGGAAGTCCCGTGATCTTCGCAGTTTCCTCGACGGCCGCGACGAGCGCCGCATAGTCCTCGCCGTCGCCGACCGGCGGCATGAACACGCAGAGCCGGCCGTCCCGGGCTTCGAGCGTCATGGCCGTGCGAACCGACCCGTAGATCTCGCTGGGGCCCGACGGCGGTGCGGGTGGCGCTTCGAGTGTCACCGTGCGCCGCCGCTGCAGCAGCGTGCGCCGCTCGGGCAAGGGCGCCGGCGCATCGAACGGATCGCGCGGCTGGATCTGAGGCGTGAGCGCTGGCGGCAACCACGGCAGCGAACCGAGCGGCAGCCGGAAGCCGGCCGGCGAGTCGCCTGGCACCAGGAACAGCTTGTCGCGGCGAATGGCCCAGCGCTCGGTCACCCAGCGCCGTCCTCGGTCCTCCGTATGCCAGACCTGGATCGGCAGCACGTAGCTGGTCGGCGTGTCGAGCCCGCGCTCGAACACCTTGACGAGCCGCGCGCGCTCGGCCGGATCGGAGAGCTTGTTCTCGGTTGGTGACATGTTGATCGGCAGCTTTTGCTCGATCAGCGCGAAGTGCCCCGCATCCTCGTAGGCGGCGATGGCGCTGTCGGTGGGGAGCCCGAGCTGGTCGCACAGCACCTTCGTGAAGCGCTGCACGTCGGCGATGGCCGGCGAGCGCTTCTCCGTCTCGCGCGCGATGAGCCCCGGGTCTTCCCAGAGCGGCTGACCGTCGGCACGCCAGTAGAGCGCGAAGGCCCAGCGCGGCAACTGCTCGCCCGGATACCACTTGCCCTGCCCGTAGTGCAGAAGCCCGCCCGGTGCGAACTTGTCCCGGAGACGACGCACTAGATCCTCGGCGAGCCGCCGCTTTGTCGGCCCCACGGCCGACGTGTTCCACTCCGCCCCGTCCATGTCGTCGATCGAGACGAACGTCGGCTCGCCGCCCATGCTGAGCCGTACGTCACCCGCCTCCAGTCGTTGATCGACCGAATGGCCGGCGGCGACGATGCGATCCCATTGGTCGTCGGTATAGGGCTTGGTGACCCGCGGACTTTCCGCGATCCGCTTGACGCTCATCTCGAAACCGAACGTCACCTCGGCCGCCTCGTGGCTGCCGCTGATCGGTGCGGCACTCGAGGGCGCAGGCGTGGCGGCGAGTGGAATATGACCCTCGCCGGCCAGCAGTCCGGATGTCGGATCGAGCCCGATCCATCCCGCCCCCGGAACGTAGATTTCGGCCCAGGCATGCAGATCGGTGAAATCGGTCTCCGTTCCCGATGGCCCGTCGAGCGCCTTCACGTCCGGGGCGAGCTGGATGAGGTAGCCCGACACGAACCGCGCCGCGAGGCCGAGGTGCCGTGCGATCTGTACGAGGAGCCACGCCGAATCCCGGCACGATCCGGACTTGTTGCCGAGCGTCTCCTCGGGCGTCTGCACGCCCGGCTCCATCCGGATCAGATACCGGATCTCCTGCTGCAACTGACGATTGAGATCGCAGAGGAAATCGATCGTCGTCCGCGTATGCCGGTCGAGTTTGCGCATGTACTCGGCGAGCCGCGGCCCCGGCTTGTCCGGCACGAGATAGGGCTGCAGCTCCTTCGCGAGGCCTTCCTCATAGCTGAACGGCCAATCCTTGACGCTCTCCTCGACGAAGAAGTCGAACGGGTTGATGACGGACATGTCGGCGACGAGATCGACCGTGACGGTCAGTTCTTCCGTCTTGTTCGGAATGACGACGCGAGCGAGGAAGTTCCCGAACGGGTCCTGCTGCCAGTTGATGAAATGTTCGGTCGGCTTCAGCGTCAGCGAGTAGCTGAGGATCGGCGTCCGGCAATGTGGCGCGGGCCTGAGGCGGATCACCTGCGGCGACACACCGATGAGCCGGTCGTAGCGGTAGGTCGTGCGATGCGTGAGCGCGACGTTGAGGGTCATGGGGCGACCTGGTTACTCTGATCAGCGAGGTGCATCCGACCCGGGAACGACCGGTATCAGGACTGGGATTGGCTTTGCGATTGCTGCTGGACCGGCGTGTATCCGAAGAAGGCCACGCCGACGCTGCCCGTGAGATTCATGAGGCGGCGCTGCAGGCTGTCATTGACCGTGTGCAGACGACGCACCAGATCCGTGTCGGCCGCCGCAGTCTGCAGGAGCTCGAGCAGTTCCTCGGCCTCCTCCTGCGCCCGCGACACCCCCCGGAGCCCGAAGCCCGAGCGCAACTCGCCGAGCATGCGCTGCGCCTCGATGATGCAGGACGACGCCGAGCGTGGATGACTCGAGTTGATGAGCAGGAACCGCGCGACCCGGTTGGGGTCGGCGCCCCGCGGCTCGAACCGGTGGAAGGCCTGGTAGGCGACCGCCGAGCGGAGCACAAGCGACCAGAAGGTCTCGTCGACCGCCCTCCCGTGACCGCCGGCGCCAGTGGCGATCTGCGCGAACTTGACGTCGAGCAGCCGGCTGGTCTGGTCCGCCCGCTCGATCATCAGGCCGAGCCTGAAGAAGCGCCACCCTTCGTCGCGATAGAGCGTGCTGTCGGCGATCCCGAGCTGCGCATAGCAGCCCGACTTGATCTGGTCGCACGTCCGCGCGATCCGGATCGGATCGAGATCGCGATCCGAGAACACCAGGAAGCGGTTGTAGAACTCGTTGAGCTGGATCCACATTTCGGTCGGGATCACCGCCCGCAGCGCCCGCGCGTTTTCGCGCGCCGCACGGATCGCGAACCGCACCGATCCCGGATTGTCGATATCGGCGATGTAGAACTTGATCACGTTTTTCAGCGAGGGATCGGCGTAGTGCTTTGCGAATTCCTCCTCATCGCGATGCAACGCGACGAGCCACGCCCACGACACGTCGTCGTCGCGCACGCGATCGAACGCCACGTGCGTCTCGATGATCCGGGCGAGACTTGCCGTTCGCTCCAGATATCGGGCGAGCCAGAACAGATGTTCGGCATAGCGCGCGAGGAGGCTCATGCTCCGTCCTCCACGAGCACCCAGGTATCCTTCGTGCCGCCGCCCTGCGACGAGTTCACGATGATCGAGCCTTCCTTGAGCGCCACCCGCGTCAGACCACCCGGCAGCACCCACGTCTCCTTGCCGGTCACCGCATAGGGCCTGAGGTCGACGTGACGCGGCTGCACCTTGTCGCCCGCGAGCGTCGGGCAGACGGAGAGATCGATCATGGGCTGACTGATGAAGTTGTCGGGATCGGCGAGGATCTGCTTCCGGCAGGCCTCGATCTCGGTGCGGCTGGCCTTCGGCCCGACGACGATGCCGTAGCCGCCCGATTCTCCGACCGGCTTCACGACCAGCCGTTCGAGATTGGCCAGCGTATAGTCGAGCCCCTCCTTGGTGCCGCAGATATGGGTCTCGACGTTGTCGATGATCGGCTCTTCCGCGAGGTAGTAGCGGATGATCTGCGGCACGTAGGCATAGACGGCCTTGTCGTCCGCGACGCCGGTCCCGACCGCGTTGGCGAGCGTGACCCGTCCCGCATGCGCCGCCCGCATGAGGCCCGCAACGCCGAGCATGCTCGTGGGATTGAACGCTTCGGGATCGAGGAAGTCGTCGTTGATCCGCCGGTAGATGACGTCGACGCGAGCGAGCCCCGCCAGCGTCCGCATGTAGACCCGATCATCTTCCACGACGAGATCGCGCCCCTCGACGAGCGGCACCCCCATCTCACGCGCGAGGAAGATGTGCTCGAAGTAGGCGGAGTTGTAGACGCCCGGCGACAGCAGCACGATCGACGGATCGGAGATCCCGCCCGGTGCGACTTCCCGGAGGCGCGCCATCAGCTGCTCGCCGTAGTTCGATACCGGCCGCACCTTGAGCCCGGCCAAGAGGTCCGGGAACGCCCGCTGCATCAGGTGTCGGTTCTCGACCACGTAGGACACCCCCGAAGGGGCCCGTCCGTTGTCCTCGAGCACCCGGAACCGCCCCTCTCGGTCACGCACGATGTCGGTGCCGTTGATGTGGATGTAGGTCCCGCACGGCGGATCGAGCCCGCGCATCTCGGGCCTGTAGTTGGAGTTGCCGAGCACGAGCGCCTTTGGCACCACGCCGTCGGCGAGGATCTTGCCGTCGTGATAGATGTCCCAGAGAAACAGGTTGAGCGCCTTCACGCGCTGCACCACGCCTGATTCGATGATCTGCCATTCACCCGCTGTCAGCACGCGCGGGATGACGTCGAACGGCAGGATCCGATCGATGGCATCCTTGTCGCTATAGACCGTGAACGTGATGCCGAGATTGAACAGCTCGTTCTCCGCCTCGCGGGCCCGCGCCACAAGGGTTGAAATGTCGAGGTTCTTCAGACGCTCGCGCACGCGCTCGAGCTGCGGGATTCGCTTTCCGCGGTCGCCGTTCAGCTCGCAATAGTAAGGGTCGGATGGCCCATCGGCCGGACCCTGCAGCGTATCGTTGACCATGGTGCGGTCGATCCTGAACCATCTCGAATAAGGCTCTGTCGAGAGAGCGGATATCGTGTGGCATTCGATGCATTGCCACAAGTGCTGCCCGCCCATCACTTTGCCGGAAAAACAGGCAAGAGCGGACAGCGCGGCCCACGAGGGCAACGATCATGCGACGGATGGTGCGAGGGACTTGCGGGTCAGAAACACCAGGCCCGGCTGCCGATGCTGGCGAGGTCGACGAAGAGCGCTTCACCACGAACACTGATGAGATAGGCAGCACTGCCGAGGAGGAGGCCCAATCCGCCGCCAACGGCGTATCGCACGGCACGGGGCGCCGTTGCGTCCGTTGCGCCGTCGGTGGGGCCGGACTTGGTTTCCATGTCAGCAGCCTCCCCTGGACTTATGCCGCGGCGGGCGCGGCCTGCCTCGAACGCTCGACGGGCTTTTCACGGATCGGCAAGTGCACGAGGGCCGCGAACAAGGCGAGACCCACCGAGATCCACCACATCATATCGTAGGATTTCGTCATGTCATAGATCTGGCCGGCGAGCCACAACCCCGTGAACGAACCGAGCTGGTGCGACAGGAACACGACCCCGAACAGCATCGACATCCACTGCGGGCCGAAAAATGTGGCCACCATGGCACTGGTCAGCGGAACCGTGGACAGCCAGAACAGCCCGAGCAGGACGCTGATCCCGATGATGGTCACGCTGTTGATCGGGAGATACAGCAGCCCGAGGAAGGCGAACGTCCGCATGAAGTAGATGAACGCTAGTCCATACCGCTTTGGAGCCCACTTTGCCGATTGCCCGGCCAGGTAGGTGCCCAGGATGTTGGCAACGCCCACCGCCGTAAGGGCAGCCACCGCGACCGTCGGGGGCAGTCCCTTGTCGGCAACGAACGCCGGCAGATGCACGCTGTAGAACGCCACGTGGAACCCGCACACGAAGAAGCCGAGCACGAGCAGCCAGAAGCTCGGATATGCGAGCGCCTCACGAACCGCCTCGCCAAGGCCTTGGCTGCGCTGCAGCCCGACGAAGGCTTGCGGCTTGCCCGAGAGGAAGTACGCCAGCGGAAGGATCAGCGAGAGCGTCGCGATGATGACGAGAAGGCTACCCTTCCACCCGAGCAGCTCCATGAAGAGATGGACATAGGGGAAAGCGATGAAGCCACCGATCCCGGCGGCCATCCCGAGTGCCGCGAGCGCCTGCGGCCGCTTCTCCGGCGGCGCGGCCCGTCCGACGGCACCGACGAGCGCTGTGACCCCCGTCCCGCCTACGCCGATGCCGAGCAGCACACCGCTGACGATGAGGTCGAACCCGCTCTGCGCCGAATACATGAGCCAGATGCCGCCCATGGTGGAGAGCGCACCGAGCGCCAGCACCCGTCCGGCCCCATACCGGTCGGCGATGGCGCCGAGTGGAACCGCCGCCACGCCCCAGATCAGGTTCGCGATGGCCATGGCAAGAGAGAACGGCTCCCGGCCGACGTTGAGTTCGGTCGTCATCGGCGTCAGATAGAGCCCCATGACCTGCCGCAACCCCATCGCGAGGGCGACGATCGTGCCGGCCGCGAGGATGATGACCCACAACGGACGGGAGGCGCCGGGCGCTGGCGTCGCGGCGTCGGACTTGGCCTGCATGTCGTCTCTCCCGAAGAATCTTCGGCCGCCTTATGGCACGAAAAATCCGATCCCCCTGCTTAGAAATTCCTATGGGAGACATTCGGATTTCTCATGCATCGACCTGGCTGCCGAGGGCCACGCGCCCGATCTCCTCGAAGCCGTCGGCTGAAGCCGTGATCCGCCGCGTGATCATCTCGATCGGCTGCTGCCGATCGGCCTTGATCCGATACAGGTTGTAGGCGGCAGGCGTCTGCTGTCCGTGCGCGACGGCGATCGACGCCGATGGCACCCCGATCACGGACGAGCGGCCGTTGGGAAAGTCGAGCATTGTCGACATCGCCCGATGATTATGGCCATGCAGCACCAGCTCGGCGCCATGCCGGCGCAGCACGTCGGCGAGCTGATCCGCATCCCGGAGCGCAGAATCGGGTTTGGCGAGCCCCGGTAGCGGCGGATGGTGGATCAGGACGACGCGCACGGCGCCTTCGCGCTCGAGTTGATCGAGCAGCGTCGCGAGCAGCGCCCGTTGCCCATGGCCAATCTCGCCGAACGCCCGGAAGGGTGGCGTCGGAAGCGCTGAGTTGAGCCCGACGATCGCCACATGCCCCAGCCGGCGCACGTAGGGGAACCGAGCCCCCCCCGCAGACTCGGCACCCGATGCCGATCCCGCCATGTATGACGACCAGGCCGCGAGGCACGCCCCCGCCCCCGGGTCGGTATAGATGTCGTGATTGCCGGGAACCACGCTCACTTCCTCCGGCGGGCCGACATGCGAGAGCCAGTGCCGCGCTGCGACCACTTCGCTCTCGAGGCCGAGGTTGACCAGATCCCCCGTGACGGCGACATGATCGGGCCGCTGCGCCGCGAGATCCGCGAGCAGGAGCTGGGTCGTCCGTACCGTGTGATGCGGCCGCCGTCGCCAGAACCAGTTCACGACGCCGAGCAGTCGCTTGGCATTGAGCTCGCGCAGCGAAGGAAGCTGCGGCGGCGGCAGATGAACATCGGAAAGATGTGCGATTGTGAACGTGTGCCCCATGCCGACCGTCTATATTGACGGAAGAATGCCGTGAAAAGGGTCGCTGACACCGGCACGTGGGCGCAGACGTGGCATGAGCGGCGGCGCGCGGAAACGAGAGGCCATCGGGGGCGACGATGAGGGGCGAGCACGTCATTCGGCGATGTCTGCAGCGATACTGGCGCTGGCAGCGCGGCTTGACCCTCGGTGCTCGCGGCATCGTAATCGATGAGAAGAGCCGCGTTCTTCTCGTCCGGCAGACCTATGCGTCCGGCTGGATCTTCCCGGGCGGCGGCGTCGAGTACGGCGAGACCGTCGAGGACGCTTTGCGCCGCGAGCTGGCCGAGGAAGCCAACATCGAGATGACGGCACCGTCCGTGCTGTTCGGCATCTACTCGAACTGGACGATCTACCCGGGCGATCACGTAGCTATCTATCGCATCCCCGGCTGGCATCAGACATCCGTTCCCCGGCCGAACAACGAAATCGCCGAGACCGGCTTCTTTCCGGTCGACGACCTCCCTGCAGCGACGACGCCCGGCACACGTCGTCGCCTCGATGAGCTCCTGCGTGGCGCGCAGCCGTCGCCGCACTGGTAGCGTCCGCCCCCCCTTGCCCGCGGACGGCTCGACGCTGCCCGGAACGCATGCTATCGACCCGCCATGGATCGTGATCTTCGGGCCGAGGCCCTGCACCAGCGACGATGCAACTGATCCGGCCCTCGCCTTGGCCGCACGTTTGCCGCGCCTGCTCGCGACCACTCCACCCCACTTTCTCGTCTGCGATCGACCGCCCACGCTCCCCGCGAGCCGTGCGCCCGGATACCCGGAGCCCCCCGATGACCGCCCCCGTTCCCGAGATCGCCACACGACCCGCCCAGCAGTCGGACATGCCCGCGATTCACGACCTGAGCGTTCGGCTGTTCGGTCCGGGACGCTTTGCCCGCAGCGCCTATCGCGTCCGCGAGGGAACACGCGACATATCGGACTTCTGCCGGGTGGCGATCGCCGGTGAGCGCGTCATTGCAGCCATCCGCATGACCTCGATCCTCATCGGCGGCAAGCCGGGCGCCTTGTTGCTCGGACCACTTGCGGTCGATGCCGAGTTCGCCAATCAGGGCCACGGCCGCCGGCTCATTGCCGAGGTAGCAGAACATGCCCGTCAGGCTGGCCGCGAACTGATCGTGCTGGTCGGCGACCTGCCCTATTACGGCCGGCTCGGGTTCGTCGCCGTTCCTCCGCCGCGGATCGTTTTGCCCGGGCCGGCCGATCCGGCTCGGATCCTCGTCCTCGAACTTGTGCCGGGAGCCCTGTCGCGCTTCGAGGGGCTGGTCACGGCTGCGCCGGACGCCATCGCCCCCCGGTCCTGAGGACCGAGGGGCGCAGCACGATCGGTGAGCCGGCACCGGGGAAGACCGCCGGTCACCGTTGGCCCGATTTACCAGATGCAGGCGCGAACCTTGTAGCCGTGCCGCCAGACCCAGCCGTAGTGGTTGCACGTCGGAGCGTAGTAGCGGTACGCGGGCTTGTAGTAGCGATAGCCGTAGGCCGGACGATACTTGTAGCTGTAGCTGTGACCGTAGCTGCCCTTCCAGCCGTGCCCGCCCCATTTCTTGTGGCCGTAGCCGGCATCTGCCGACGTTGCCATTCCGGCCGTTGCGACGATGAGGGCGGCGGCGAGTGCGATGTTCTTCAACATGACGATATCTCCTTGAGAGAATTTGGATTGCTGTCTGATTTCAGGGCTTTGAATTGATGGATCGGTTCAGTACCAGGCCACACAGACCCGCTTCTTGTGACCGTAGTGATAGGCCCACACCCGCTTCGCGCAGACCGGCTTGTAGACGCGGTAGCCGTAGTGATGCCGGTGTCCGTAGGCCTTGAAGTGGTGGAACTTCCCGAAGTGATGGCCCTTGTGGCGGTACCCGGCCTCCGCCGGCGCGATGGACGCCGTGGCTGCGAGAACACCTGCAACGAGAGCGAAGACGAATGCGCGTTTCATGACTGGTCTCCAGTTGTCGATTTCTCAGATTGGGTGCCGCTTCCGTCGAGTGTCGTCGGTAGTGGTCACCGCGTTCTGATCTGCGTTCAATATACATGAAATCGAGCCGATGCGTATTGTTTTATTATCACATGTCCGTGATCGGCGTTCAGGAAAATCAAAATACTGATGAATAAGGATTTTTTTGCGAGTCCGTCGATCGATCTCCGCTCGACGCCCCAAGCCCGCACCCGATCCACCCCAGGTTTCGCCCAACGCTAGGACGGGGAAGGCGCTGTGGAGGTCTGGCGCTACGTCGGAATGATCGGCACCCCACGGAGGAAGCTTGCCCCCGTTTGGCCGAGCGCCCGGAACACTTCAACCAAGCGTGTGCCGCCGATCACGAAATTCGCCCCTCGGATCACGTCCGATGGGCGGCTGATCACTGTTCGTCACTGGTCCGTGACACCCTATGGCCAACTGCGGGTTTGGCGACTTATCTGTGTGTCATCGGCAGCGAGAGACCGACACGAAGATCAACGAACTCGCTGACATAACATACAAAAGGAGCCATGCCATGAAGACCATCGCCGCCTCCATCCTCGCCCTCGGCCTGTTCGCCGGCGCCGCCAGCGCAGCCAACGTCGGTGTGTTCGCCGACCTCGCCGAGACCGCCCCGCGCAGCGCCTTTGCAGACATCGCAGACACCGCGCCCCGCTCGCCCTTCGATCAGATCCGCGACACGGCTCCGCGCTCGCCCTTCGCCGACATCCAGGCGACCGCTCCCCGCGCCGGCATCTTCGGCGACATCGACCGCAAGGCGCCCTGAGCCGCACCTCTCGACGACAGTTCGAGCTTCTCATCCCCCGCCTCGGACGCCCCCGCGTCCGGGGCGGTCATCATTCTGGTGATGCCTGCCCGGTCCGCCTTGCCCCCGGACACTGCCTCGTGCAGGGTCGCCGCGACCCCTGAGCCCTTCGGAACGGCCATGACAGCGCGCGCGACGGACCGGAACTGGAACGACGTCTATTTCACGTCGCAGGACGGCTTGCGCCTCCACGCCCGGTACTATCCCGCCGCGGCCGGTCACCGGCGGCCTGTGCTCTGCCTTCCCGGACTCGCCCGTAACGCGCGCGACTTCCACGTTCTCGCAAGCCATTTGTCGGATCCGCGCAATCCCGCGTCCCGCGACGTGCTCGCCGTCGACTACCGCGGCCGCGGTCTGTCGGCGTGGGATCCCAACTGGCGAAACTACAATATCCAGATCGAGATGCAGGACGCACTCGACCTGCTCACGATCGCTGGCTTCTCGGACGTTGCCGTCGTCGGCACCTCCCGTGGTGGCCTTGCCGCCATGATGATGGCCTGCCTTCGCCCCGGCGCCGTTGGCGCGGTCGTCCTGAACGATATCGGTCCGATCATCGAACGCGACGGCCTCGTCCGTTTGATCGCCTACGTGTCCCGTGTTCCTCTGCCGGCGACATGGGACGAAGCGACAACCCTCGTACGCGATATGCACCACCGCGCGTTCCCCGGCGTGCCCGAGGAGCACTGGACCGAAATCGCCCGCCAGTGGTTCAACGAGGAGAACGGCCGCCCCGCCCGTGGCTTTGATCCGGAGCTTTCGAAGTCGTCGTCGCTGACCGATGGCCCGATGCCGGAATTATGGCCTCAATTCAGAGCCTTGTCGCGAATCCCGACCATGGCCATCCGGGGCGAATTCTCCGACGTGCTGTCGCAGGAGACGCTGAGCGATATGGCCATCGCCCACCCGCGGCTGGAAACCCATGTCACGCGCGGCCAGGGCCACGCCCCCCTGCTGAGGGACCGGGCGACGGTTCTCGCGCTGGAAGAATTCCTCGTTCGCTCGGAAGCCGGCGTCACCGCCACGCGGGTGGCGCTGAGACACGGCTGAAGAATCGCGCGATCCGTTACCTCGCGGCCTCGACGGAACCGCCTCAGGCAACATTACGATGACCATGTGGTGGGAAACGCCGTCCCTCCACTTGCCATGTTGGGCGCGGGCCTTTAAGAGCACGACTTTAATGACCATCCAGGCAACAGCGCCCGCGCTTTTCTCCCGCCGCCATCTCCTCACATGCGAGGGGCTGACAGCTCCGGAGATAACGTCGCTCCTCGACCTCGCCGATCACGCTGCCGAGTTGAACCGACAGGTCAACAAGAAGCGCGACGTTCTGCGTGGCCGGACCCTCATAAATCTGTTCTTCGAGGCGTCGACCCGCACCCAGGCGTCGTTCGAGCTGGCCGGCAAGCGCCTCGGCGCCGACGTCATGAACATGAACGTCTCGACGTCGTCGGTGCAAAAGGGCGAGACGCTCATCGACACGGCCATGACCCTGAACGCCATGCGCCCCGACATGATCGTCGTCCGTCATCATGCGGCCGGCGCGGTCGAGCTGCTCTCGCAGAAGGTCGATTGCTCCGTCATCAATGCCGGCGATGGTGCCCACGAGCATCCGACGCAGGCGCTGCTCGATGCGCTCACCATCCGCCGCGCGAAGGGCCGCATCGCGGGCCTGACCGTCGCCATCTGCGGTGACATCCTGCACAGCCGTGTCGCCCGCTCGAACATTCATCTTTTCAATACTCTGGGCGCGCGTGTGCGCCTCGTGGCGCCCTCGACACTTCTTCCAACGGGCATCGAGCGCCTCGGCGCGGAGGTCTTCACCGACATGTGGAAGGGCCTCGAGGGCGCTGACATCGTGATGATGCTGCGATTGCAGCGCGAGCGCATGCAAGGCAACTACGTGCCCTCGACACGCGAGTACTACCACTTCTTCGGCCTCGACCAGGAAAAGCTCGCCCAGGCCCGCCCCGACGCGCTGATCATGCACCCGGGCCCCATGAATCGCGGCGTCGAGATCGCATCCGCCATCGCCGACCATTCCCGCAGCGTCATCCGCGATCAGGTCGAGATGGGCGTTGCCGTGCGCATGGCCGTGCTCGAGGCTTTGGCGCGCAAGTTGCCGAACCATTGAGGCAGCCATGAAAAGAGCACTTCAAACCGCCGAGGCGCCCGGTGCCACGGCCTTCATCAATGCACGTCTGATCGATCCCGAAAGCGGTCGCGACGAGCCCGGCGGCTTGCTGGTGACCGGCTCCACGATCGCCGATCTCGGGAGCCATCTGCGCCGCAACGCCCCCCAGGGCGCCGAGGTCGTGGATTGTCACGGCCACGTTCTGTGTCCCGGTATCGTCGACATGCAGGTGTTCACTGGCGATCCGGGTCAGGAACACCGCGAAACCCTGAAGACGGCGAGCTTCGCTGCTGCGGCCGGCGGCGTCACGACGATCATCTGCATGCCCGACACCGAGCCGGTCATCGATCAGGTGGCTCTGGTCGATTATGTCCAGCGCCGTGCCCGCGAACGCGCCATCGTGCACGTCCACATCATGGCGGCCGTGACGCGCGGCCTCAAAGGCGAGGAGATGGCGGAACTCGGCCTCCTCCAGCGCGCCGGCGCCATCGCCTTCACCAACGGCAAGTCGTCCATCGCGAATGCCCGCGTCATGCGCAACGCGCTGCTTTATGCCCGCGATTTCGACGCGCTCCTCGTCCACCACACGGAAGACCCGCATCTGTCGTCCGGCTCGGCCATGAACTCGTCCGAGATGTCGACACGGCTGGGCCTCCCCGGTGTGCACACGTTCGCCGAAGTGATCATGGTCGAGCGTGACGTCCGGCTCGTCGAGATGACGCGCGGCCGATATCATGCCGCGACCATTTCCTGCCGCGATAGCCTCGATGTCGTTCGCCGCGCCAAGTCGAAGAAGCTCCCCGTCACCTGCGGCGTCTCGATCAACCACCTGACGTTGAACGAGAACGACATCGGCCCCTATCGCACATTCTTCAAATTGCGACCGCCCTTGCGCTCCGAGGACGATCGCGCCGCCCTCGTGCGCGGCCTCGCCGACGGCGACATCGACATCATCGTCTCGAGCCACGACCCCCAGGACGCCGACGTGAAGCGGCGCCCCTTCGCCGAGGCGGCCGACGGCGCCATCGGCCTCGAGACGCTCGTTCCGGCAGCCCTCCGCCTCTTTCATTCGGGCGAGGTCGGTCTGGTGCCCCTGTTACGCGCCATGACGATCAATCCGGCGAAGCTGCTCGGGCTGCCGACGGGCCGGCTCGCGAAAGGCGCCCCGGCGGATCTGGCCCTGATCGATCTGAACACGCCGTGGGTCGTGGACCGCGAGCAGATGCGCGCGCGTTCGAAGAACTCCCCGTTCGACGAACAGAAGGTGCAGGGGCGCGTCCTGCGGACCATGGTCGATGGACGGACCGTCTACCAGTACGGAGTGACGGATCGCTACTGAGCCCCGACGCGCTGTCTGTCGAGCTGCCTTTGGAGAGCCTGCCCCGTGCTTTCGAACCCCCTCGCCCAGACGGCCCTCATGCTGCTCGTCGGCTATGCGCTCGGATCGATCCCGTTCGGCCTCTTGCTGACACGCGCGGCCGGCCTCGGTGACGTCCGCAAGATCGGCTCCGGCAATATCGGGGCGACCAACGTCCTTCGCACCGGCAACAAGAAGCTCGCGGCTTTGACGCTCCTGCTGGATGCCTTGAAGGGCACGGCCGCGGTCCTGCTCGGCGCCTGGATCGCATCCTGGCTCGCCGCCCGGGCCTACGTCGTCGAAAACCCGTTCGCACCAGGAAGCGGCGGCATCGGCGCCGATATCATCGTGGCCAAGGCAAAGGCTGGCGCTGCAGTGCTCGTCGCTGGCATGACGGCCGGCCTTGGCGCCTTCATCGGGCACATCTTTCCCGTCTGGCTCGGCTTCAAGGGCGGCAAGGGCGTGGCCACCTACATCGGCGTGCTGATCGGCGCCGTATGGCCGGCAGCACTCCTGTTTGCCGCCGTATGGCTGGCAACGGCCGCCGCGACGCGTTACTCCTCGCTGTCGGCCCTCGTCGCGACCGTCGTCGTCTTCGTCTACCTGGCTGCGACCGGCGGGCCGTTCGTTGCGCCCATTGCCGCGCTGATATCGGCCTTGCTGTTCTGGAAGCATCGGGAGAACATCAGGCGCTTGCTGGCGGGGACGGAGTCGAAGATTGGCGCCAAGGGATAACTCGGCCGACCTGTTTACCCCCGCGCCGCTTCCCGTCGCTCCCCTCGACGATGCCCAGCGCCTAGCCTGCCTGCGCCTCATACGTTCCGAGAACGTGGGCCCGGTCACGTTTCGCGATCTGATCAATCACTATGGTGGCGCACGCCAGGCCCTTGACGCCTTACCCGAACTCGCTCGACGCGCCGGACGCCGCCGGCCGATCGTCATCTGTCCGGCTGATCGCGCCGAGGCCGAGCTTGCGGCTGCGGCCCGCCACGGCGCCCGTCCCCTGTTCACGATCGAGCCGGGCTATCCTCCGGCGCTCGCCCACCTCGCGGCTCCGCCACCGATGCTCTACGTCAAGGGCCGACCCGAGCTCCTGACCAACGATGCGCTCGCGATCGTCGGCTCGCGCAATGCGTCGGCGGCAGGCATCGCCATGACTCGACTATTGGCCAGTCGCGTCGGCACGGCCGGCTTCATGATCGCGTCCGGTCTCGCCCGTGGTATCGACGCCGCGGCCCACGACGCATCGCTGTCGACGGGCACCATCGCCGTTCTCGCGGGCGGCATCGATTTCGTCTATCCGCCTGAGAATGCCGGGCTTCACGCGCGGATCGCCGAGAGCGGCTGCCTCGTGACCGAAATGCCCCCCGGATTCCAGCCCCGCGGCCAGGACTTCCCGCGGCGCAACCGCATCGTCTCGGGCCTGTCGCTCGGCGTCCTCGTGATCGAGGCCGTGCGCCGCTCCGGCAGCCTGATCACCGCCCACTCGGCCAACGAGCAGGGACGTGTCGTGATGGCCGTTCCCGGCCATCCCCTGGACCCTCGGTCGGAAGGCCCCAATGGCTTGCTGCGCCAGCCGGGCGTCACCATGGTTACCTCGGCGAACGACGTGCTAGAGGTGCTCGAGCCCATGCGACGCAAGTGGTCGGGTCCGGGAGGGCGGCTGGCCGAGGCGGGTCCCGGTGCGATCTGGGAACCCAACGGCCACGAACAGCCGGACGAAACCTCCTCTGCTGACCGAACGCCATCCTCGACGACCCGCCCTCCGCCAGACGCCGGAATGGTCGGCGGCATGGACGCGGACGCTATGGTCCTTTCGGCATTGAGCCCCGCCCCGGCGACCATCGACGATATCGCCCGCGCGACCGGGTTGAGCGCCCGAGCCGTAAAGACTGCGCTCATGGAGCTGTCGCTGGCGGGACGCGTCGAGCAGCACGGCAACCAGCTGGTTTCGCTCAAGGACCCGTGAGGGAGTACTTTCAGGCGCTCCCGCGACGGAAGCGCCTGCCGTCAGCGACGCCTCATCTGCAGATTGGCCTCGGTTTGGGCGAGAACCAGAAGCCCAGCGAGGGTCGGGCAGCGGAGACGCTCGGCAATCTCCGAAAGCTCTCCAGCAAGGTCTGCGAGATAGGCGAGTTGATCGGCTTCGTTGTGGGGCTCGTGCGACTGCCCGGCCAGGGCACCTCGGCCATCGCGGTCATCGCGGTCATGGCGGTCATCGCGGTCATCCGATGACGTGGTTGCAATCGAATCAACAGCTTGCGAATGGGTATTCTGGTTCATCGTCATTGGAATGGCCTCCATCGTGAATATTGGCCGCAATCGAATCGCGATCACCCGCCGCCAGCTTAACGCAGACGCCAACCAAAGGTTGCGCAAAAAATAAGACCACACGTAATTGTCAGTAGTCAAACCGGGTTTGACAGGAAGTCCCCCGTCAACCATATCGAGGGAGGTGGTCAGGGCCGCCGAGAGCGCGCCATCGCGCTCAGACACCTTGGACAGACACCAGCGAATTCAGCGATCGGACGCCAATGAACGTTGTAATTGTCGAATCCGCCGCTAAGGCGAAAGCCATCAACAAGTATCTGGGTTCTGGCTTCAAGGTCATCGCGAGTTTCGGCCACGTCCGGGACCTGCCGTCGAAGGATGGCTCGGTCGAGCCGGCGAACGACTTCGCCATGCACTGGTCGTCCGACGACGACCGGTCGCGCAAAGTTATGCGCGAGATCACGGAAGCCGTCCGCAAGGCCGACAAGCTCATTCTGGCGACCGACCCCGATCGCGAGGGCGAAGCCATTTCCTGGCACATCCTGGAGTTGCTGAACGAGAAGAAGGCCTTGAAGAAGGGCACGCCGGTCGAGCGGGTCACGTTCAATGCCGTCACCAAGCAATCCGTCCTCGATGCGATGAAGGCCCCGCGCGAGATCGACGCGCCGCTCGTCGAGGCCTATCTCGCCCGCCGCGCCCTCGACTATCTCGTCGGCTTCACGCTCTCGCCGGTGCTGTGGCGGAAGCTGCCCGGTGCCGCGTCTGCGGGCCGCGTGCAGTCCGTCGTGCTGCGGCTCATCTGCGACCGAGAACTCGAGATCGAGAAGTTCAGGACCGACGAGTACTGGACCATCCTCGCCCGCCTCGCGACCGCCAAAGCCGAGGAATTCGAAGCCCGCCTGCACGCGATCGACGGCGGCCGGCTCGATCGGCTGGCGATCAAGAACGAAGCCTCCGCCAGCGCCATCAAGGCCGCCGTCGACGGCCGCGCGTTCGAGGTCGTGTCCGTCGAGAAGCAGGCCCGCAAGCGCAATCCCTACGCGCCGTTCTCGACCTCGACCTTGCAGATGGACGCCTCGCGCCGCCTCGGCTTTTCCGCCAAGCAGACGATGCAGGTCGCCCAGCGTCTCTACGAGGGCGTCGATCTCGACGGCGAGACGGTAGGCCTCATCACCTACATGCGAACCGACGGCGTCACGATCATTCCCGAGGCCATCGCCCAGATCCGGCGTCAGATCGAGAGCGATTTCGGCCGCCGCTACGTCGCGCCGTTCATCCGCGATTACAAGGCCAAGGCGAAGAATGCCCAGGAGGCGCACGAGGCCATCCGCCCGACGGACGTGACGCGGCGGCCGCAGGACGTCACCCGCTATCTCGATCGCGACCAGGCCCGCCTCTACGAGCTGATCTGGAAGCGCGCTGTCGCCTCTCAGATGGCATCCGCCGACGTGGAGCAGACCACCGCCGATATCGACGTCAAGGGCGCCGACGGCAAGCGCTACGGCTTCCGGGCGACCGGCTCGGTCATCCAGTTCGACGGCTTCCTGAAGCTTTACGAGGAAGGCCGCGACGATCGCCAGCGCGCCATCGAAAAGGGCAAGGAAGACAAGTCCGGCGACGAGGACGACCAGAGCCGCCTCCCCGCGCTGTCGGGCGGCGAACGCCTCACGCCGCGCACGATCGACACCAACCAGCACTTTACCCAGCCGCCCGCCCGCTTCACCGAGAGTTCGATCGTGAAGCGCATGGAGGAGCTCGGCATCGGCCGTCCCTCCACCTATGCCTCGACGATGGGCACCCTCGTCGATCGCAAGTACGTCCGCATGGAGAAGAAGCAGATCGTCCCCGAGGACAAGGGCCGGCTCGTCACCGCCTTCCTCGAGCGCTTTTTCTCGCGCTACGTCGAGTATGATTTCACCGCCAGCCTCGAGGAGAAGCTGGATCTCATCTCGGACCACAAGCTGGCCTGGAAAGAGGTCCTGCGCGAATTCTGGCGCGAGTTCATGGAGGCCGTCGAAGGCACGAAGGAGCTGAAGGTCTCCGAGGTGCTCGACGCGCTGAACGACCTGCTCGGCCCCCACATCTTCCCGGACAAGGGCGACGGCTCCAATCCGCGCACCTGCCCGAAGTGCGGGATCGGCACGCTGTCGCTCAAGATCTCGCGCGGCAATGGCGCGTTCGTCGGCTGCTCGAACTACGCGAGCGAGACCAGTCCGTGCCGCTACACCCGCCAGCTCTCCCAGTCCGGTGACGGCCCGGACAGCGGTCTCGTCGACGGCAGGGTGCTGGGCGTCGATCCGACGTCAGGCGAGGAAGTCACCATCCGCACTGGCCGCTTCGGCACCTACCTCCAGCTCGGCGAGGCCAAGTCCAAGGACGAGAAGCCCAAGCGCTCGTCGTTGCCCAAGGGCTGGGATCCGGCCACGATCGACATCGAGCGCGCGCTCATGCTGCTCAACCTGCCGCGCGAAGTCGGCCCCCATCCCGAGGATGGCGAGATGATCAACGCGGGCCTCGGCCGGTACGGTCCCTACGTCCAGCACGGCAAGCGCTACGCCAACGTCGAATCGATCGAGGACGTGTTCACGATCGGCATCAACCGCGCGGTGACGGTCCTCGCCGAAAAGGCCGCCGGCAAGGGCGGCCGCTTTGGTCGTGGCCAGGCCCAGCGTGACGTGTTGAAGGACCTCGGTGAGCATCCCGAGTTCGGCGGCAAGATGGAGATCCTGAACGGCCGCTACGGCCCCTACATCTCGCACAACAAGGTGTTCGCCAACGTGCCACGCGGCAAGGAGCCCGCCGAGGTGACATCCGCCGAGGCCGTGCTGCTGCTCGCCGAGCGCGCGGCGAAGGGGCCATCGAAAGGCAAGCCGAAGAAGACGTCAGGCGGCAAGCCGAAGGCGGCGGCTGACAAGACCGATGCTGCACCCGCCCCCCGCAAGGCAGCCGCCAAGTCGGCCCCGAAAAAGAAGGCCGGCACCAGGTCCGCCCCCAAGAAGGACGCCGCAGAGTAGCCGGCGCCGCTGAACGCTGGACATTGCCTACGGTGTTTCGGTTGCCGGCCCCCCTCCCGCTTGCATTCCCGGGCGAGGGGCCGCGATAGCGCGCCCGGACACCCGGGATCGCTGCCATTGGGTTCTGGTTCTACGCCTCCTTGGCGATCACCATCTGCGTCTGCGTGATCATGGCGAGGAGCTTGCCGTCGGCGCTGGTGAGCCGCGTCTGCCAGACCATCGTGCGCCGGCCCTTGTGCAGCGGCACTGAGACGCCGGTGATCACATCGCCCATCTTCGCGGGCCGGAAGAAATTGGTCTTGCTCTCCATGGTCGTCGTGCCCGCCCCCTTCGGCAGATTCACGACCGTGCCGGACGCCCCGAGATAATCTGCGAAGCTCATGTAGACGCCGCCGTGCAGGATGCCGCTGCCGTTGCCCATGTCCGACGTGACCGTGAGACGCCCCTCGATCCGGTCCAGCGTGGCGTCCACCACCTCGACACCGAGAAGCCGCATGAACGGCGGCAGGTTCTTGCGCAGGCGTTCGGTCAGTTCGGTCACGGGAAGGCTCCTCGTCGGTTTGGAGGCCGGGCGCCGCACCATGCGGCCCCCCTCGGATCATGGCGGGCTCATGGATCCCGCGTTTTCGGCGGCGCCCGCATCGCCAGCGCGAGCGGGATGGAGAGCGTCGCGGTGATGGCGAACAGATAGAAGGCGTTGATGTAGCCGATCATCGCCGCCTGCCGTTGGATCTCTCCGGCAAGGGCGAACAGGCTGCGCGGTGTCGCCGTGCTCCAGAGCCCGACGGCCTCCGGCAGCGCCAGCGTCTTGTTGAAGTCGGTGACGAACTCCATCATCCCCGAGTAGCTGGCGGCCGTCGAGCGCACCAGAAGCAGGATCGAGAGCGAGATGAAGATGCTCGATCCGAAATTCCGCACGAGATGAAAGAGCGCCATTCCCTCGGTGATCTGCCGCACCGGCAGGGTGGCGAACGCGAGCACCGACATGGGCGTGAAGGCGAGCCCGAAGCCGAAGCCCTGCACGAAGTTCGTCCAGAAGACGAGGCTCGACGTCAGGTTGATGTCGAGCTGCGCCATGGCGAACCCGGACACCGCCTGCGCCCCGAGCCCGCAGGCGAGCGCCGTTCGCGGATAGTACTTGGTCATCGGCACGATGATCAGGAACGACGCCCAGTTGCCGAGCCCGCGCCCGGCGAGCAGCATCCCGATCGCGTCGTCCGGATAGCCCCTTAGATCGTGCAGCAGCCCGGGAAAGAGCACCATCGGCGTGAAGCTCAGCATCCCCATCACGAACGCGACCACGAGCCCGATCGAGAAGTTCCGGTCGAGCAGGATGCGCATGTCGACGAACGGTTTGTCGCTCGTCAGGCTGTGCACGATGAACACCCAGAACGCCAGCACCGCGACGATGGCCTCGATCACGATCTCGGTGCTGTCGAACCAGTCGAGCCGATGCCCTCGGTCCAGCATGAGCTGCGTCGCGCTGATGGCGAGGCTGAGCGCGATGAAGCCCGTCCAGTCGAAGCCGGCAGGATTGCGCTCGGTCCGGTCGCGGAGTGCGATCCAGACGAAGGCGGTCGCGAGGATGCCGGGCGGCACGACCATGAAGAACGCGCCCCGCCAGTTCGTCGCCTCGCTGATGATGCTGCCGAGCACCGGCCCGGTCACCGGCCCGATGACGCCGCCGATCCCCCACATCATCATCACGACCGGATGCAGATGACGCGGAAACGTCGCGAGCAGGATCGCTTGCCCCATCGGCATGATCGGCGCCCCGAAAAGGCCCTGACCGACCCGGAACAGCACCAGCGTCTCGAGGCTTTGCGCCACGCCGCACAGGAACGAGAAGAGCGTCAGCCCGGCGACCGAGATGAACATGACGTTGCGCCAGCCGAGCCTGAGCGCCAGCCAGCCCGTCAGCAGCGTTGCGACGGCAGTCGCCACCAGATTGAAGGTCACGACCCAGGCGATCTGCTCCGGCGTCGCCGCCATCGCGCCCTTGATCTGCGGCAGCACCACGTTGGCGAGCGTGATGGTCATGCCGTTCAGCATCGTGGCGAGCTGAACCATCAGCAGGATCAGCCACTGGCGCGGGCTGATGCTCGCAAGACCGCCGCCCTCGCTCATCCGTTCTGCGGCAGAGCGCGCGGCCAGCCGACAGGGAAGTCCGGTCCCTCGAACGGTGCCCCGTCCTCGAACTCGAGATGCGGAAACGGCGGCGAGGTCCGGCCTTGCCGCTTGGCGAAGCGCGCGTCATCGCCGACCCACCGGAACGAGATCGCGCGGCGCCTGTTCCCGGTGGAGTTGGCCGGCGCTCCATGCAGCGTGCGGAAATCGAAGGCCACGGCATCGCCGGGCCGCATCGCGAAGCCGGCCACCGGCCAGTCCTCGCGCTTGGCCTCGACGTCAGGGACGGCTTCGCTTGCATCGCCCTGGTAGAGCGCCGTCCCGTCGAACCGCTGCGGCCGGAAATCCTTGCCCCACAGATGCGATCCCTTGACGTACTCGAGCGCAATCTCGCGCGGCACCGGATCGAGCGGCACCCAGAGACTGACCGACTGCCGCCCCTCGACGAGATAATACGGCTGGTCCTGGTGCCACGGCGTCTTCATCGAGTTGCCGGGTTCCTTGACCAGCACGTGCTCGTGGAAGATCCGCGCCGTCCGCGACCGCATCAGCAGCGCCGCCGCCTCGGCCATGTCGGTGTCGAGCATCGCCTGGCGATAGGCGGGAAACCTTTGCCAGTTGCAGTAGTCCTGGAAGAACGGCGCCGACCCGTCCTCGGGCTGATAGGAGCGCTGGAACGGGCTCGGGTCGCGCATGTTGTCCTCGACCGCCGCGGCGAGCGCGCCCACGTGCTCGCGGAGCAGCCCCGGAATGAGCACCACCCCGTCGCGGGCGAATGTCTCGATCATGTCGTCGGTGATGTAACGGCGGGCGGGCATGGGCGTCGTCTCTCCGGCAGCGCACGCCTCATATCAGCACGCGCCTCCACATGAGACAATCACCCCCGCTGCCGTCAGCCGCGCCCCAATCTCGCTGTCGCGGTTTCGAGCCAGATCCGGTCGTCCCCGGTCAGCTGCGGGCCGATCGTGGCCCGGACGCGCTCATGGTAGGCGTCGAGCCACAGGAGCTCACTCGCGGTCAAGAGCTTGACGTCCACCAGCCGCCGGTCGATCGGCACCAGCGTCAGCGTCTCGAAGCCCATCATCTCGCGCTCCCCGCCCTCGATGGCAGCCGGCTCCGAGACGAGAACGAGGTTTTCGATCCGGATGCCGTAGGCGCCCGCCTTGTAGTAGCCCGGCTCGTTCGAGATGATCATCCCGGGCTCGAGCGCCACATGGCCGCGCTTCGAGATCGACTGCGGCCCTTCGTGCACCGACAGATAGCTGCCGACCCCATGCCCGGTTCCATGATCGAAATCGAGGCCGGCGTCCCAGAGCGCCTTCCGAGCGAACGCGTCGATATGGGCGCCGGTCGTGCCCTTCGGAAACCGGAGCATGGAGATGGCGATCATGCCTTTCAGCACCAGCGTGAACCGCTCGCGCATCTCCGCCGTCGGCTTGCCGATCGAGACGGTCCGCGTCACGTCCGTCGTACCGTCCTGATACTGAGCCCCGGAATCGACCAGGAAAAGCTCACCCTTGCCGAGCAGGCGGCTCGTCGCTTCCGTCACCCGGTAGTGAACGATGGCGCCGTTTGGCCCCGAGCCCGAAATCGTATCGAACGAGATCTCCTTGAGCGCCTGCGTCTCGGCCCTCATCTGCTCGAGTTTCTGCACGGCCGAGATCTCGTCGACCCGTCCGCTCGGCGCTTCCCGGTCGAGCCATGCGAGATAGCGGGCCATGGCCGCCCCGTCGCGTTCATGCGCGGTCCGGCTGCCGGCGATCTCGGCCGCATTCTTGCGCGCCTTGGGCAGGATGCAGGGATCTCGCGCGTCGGTGACGAGGAGGCTCCGCGCCCCGAGCGTCCGGCGAAACCAGTGCGCGGCGGTCGCTTCGTCGAGGCGCACCCGCTTCTTGCCCTGCCGGAGTGCGATGACCCGCTCCGCCAGATCTCCCGGCTCCCGCAACCGGACGAGAGCCCCAAGATGCGCTTTCGCCGCCGGCCCGATCTTCCGCTTGTCGAGGAACAGCTCCGGCTTTCCCGCAGCGTGCACGATGGCGAACGCGAGCGCCGTCGGGTTGTGCTTCACATCCGAGCCGCGGATGTTGAAGAGCCACGCGATCGAATCCGGCAGCGTGAGGATCGTCGCGTCCGCGCCATCGGCCTTGAGCCCTTTCTGCAAGTCCGCGATCTTGCTCTCCGCACTCTGGCCTGCGAGCGCCAGTGGTTGCACTTGCACCATACCGACAGGGGCTGCCGGCCGCTCCCTGCCCCAGAGGAGATCGACGGGGTTGCGGCCGACCGCCTTGAGACGAATGCCGGCCCCCGCGAGAACCGCCTCGGTGGCCTTGACCCAGGCTGTCGGATGCAGCCACGGATCGAAGCCGACCACGGCCCCTGAGCTGAGCTTGCCGGCGAGCCACTCGCTCGGCGACGTCTCGGGGATCTGCACGATCTCGAACAGTTTCGGATCGACCTGGCTTCCCGCCTGCAGCGTGTAGCGGCCGTCGACGAACAGAGCCGCGAAGCGTTGCCCGACGACCGCGAGCCCCGCTGAGCCGGAGAACCCCGTCAGCCACATCAGTCGCTCGGAGCACGCGGCGACGTACTCCCCCATGTGCTCGTCGGCTCTCGGGACGACGAAGGCGTCGAGGCCGAGCCCACGGAGGCGCGATTGCAGGGTACGGGTCCGGTTGGCGCCCGCGATCGGATCGGAAGGAGAGCTGAAATCCTGGAACATCGCCCATTAGTAGAGCGGCCGGGCAAGCCTCGCAACGAGGCGAATCACGCCACATGTCGAACACATTACAAAAGCGCCTCGGCCAACGACAACTTCATGAAACTACGACGAAGTTTCTATGCGTTTTTTGCAATGCTGCACTGCCGCATTCCCTCTACCGGCTCGCCGCATAAACCAATATCTACTGTTCAGCCGAGCGGGATCGAAGTCGATCACCGCGACGGGGCCGGAAGTTCGAAAACGATCGCCGGCAAACAGAAACCTCACACAAGAGTTGAGGGGATTACGATCATGAGCACCACAGCAGCATTCAGCCACGGCTCCGCAGCCGCCACGGCGTCCACGCCGAGCAAGAGCTTCTTCGAGCGCTTCATCGAGGCTCGCACCCGCCAGGGTGTCGCCCGCGTTCAGGCCACGTTCGAGCGCATGTCGGACGGCCAGCTTGCGGACATGGGCTTCTCGCCCGACCAGATCCGCCACATCCGCACGAAGGGCACTGTTCCGGCCAGCTACTGGGCCTGAACGACACCCGCCGTCGCGGTTCGAAACAGGGAGCGGCTGGCGCCATCGCGCCGGCCGTTTCTCGTTTTGAGTACCGTCGTATCCCGGATCGCGACCGGCGCCGAACGCAGTCAGCCCCGCACCAGGACCAGCGTGGCCCAGTTGTGACGGATCTGCCGCCGCTCGAGCCGGAACCCGGCCATCCGGTAGGCGCCCGTGACCTCCCGCGCCTGCTCCCCGAGCAGCCCCGACAGGACGACGCGCCCACCCCTTGGAATCGCACGGGCAAGGCGTGGCGCCAGCATGATGAGGGGGCCGGCGAGAATGTTCGCGACCACCAGATCGAACGGACCGAGGTTGCGTAACGCCGCGTGATCGAGCCCGGCAGCCGCAATGGCGCGAATACGAGGCCCCGCGCGATTGAGCCGCGCGTTGCTCCGTGTCACATCGACGGCAATGGGGTCGATATCGCTGGCGGCGACCCTGGCGCGCGGCCACAATCGGCTGGCGGCGATTGCGAGCACGCCCGATCCGCACCCGAGATCGAGGACGCGCCGCGGTGGCCTCTTTCGGCCGAGACGGTCGAGCGCCTCGAGACAGCCTTGCGTCGTCGCGTGATGCGCCGTCCCGAACGCCTCGCCGGCCTCGATCTCGATGGCATGGCGCCGTCGCCCCACCTGCAGCCGGTCGTGAGCGCCATGGACGAGAAACCGTCCGGCCTCGACGGGTGGCAGTGCGGCCTGGCTGATCGCGACCCAGTTCTCTTCGGGAACGCTTTCGAGGGTCACTCCGGCTCCCACCGGCAGCCCGCCAGCGAGCCGCATCAGCAGGTCCATGGCCTCGGTCGTCCCGCTGTCGAAATACCCATCGACGATCCAGCCCCCGCCGGGCTCGATCTCGAAGAACGCCGTCGCGAGCGCCGAGGCGGCTCCCCCGTCGTCTGCGCTCAACAGATCCGCCACCAGTCGGCCTTCGTCCGCATCGGCGACGGTCACGCGGAGGCGCAACAGCGTGCGCGCATCGTCGGTCGGGCTCGCCTCGAATCCCACTGATCCCATTCCGTTGTTCAACTCAGCCGCTCCGGCGATTCGCCTTCGTATTCGATCCCCTCGCTGACCGAGCCGTCGACGAGATCGTCGAGAAAGCGATCCCAGAGCTGATCGATGCGCCCGGCGGCGGCGCTCGGGGCGAGAGTCTCGATCATCCCATCGGCGGTCACCGAGACGAGCCCATCGCCCTTGAGACGCTCCAGCGCATCATCGAGGTCGAAGTTGGTCTCGATGCCGAACGTACTCGACAGATAGCGTTCGATGGCAGCGTCCGCCTCGCCGAGTTGGCTGAGGTGTACCCGCTCCTTGGCGAGAAGGCTGTAGAGCAGTACGTCCTCCTTGACGTCTTCCTCCGCCGCACGCTCGGCGAGGAGTGTCATGACGCCCCGATTGTCGGCGAGCGCGTGCGAATAGAGGTTCTGCGCCATCGTCACCATGTACTTGTTGCGCTGGTTCATGAAGTTCACGCCCTGGCGCACGGCGATGCCGCCGAGCCCGGCGACCGCCCCCGCGAGCGCGATCGGATTGGACGCGACCGCGATCTTCGAGAGCGTACCGGCAACGCCCATGCCGAGGCCACCGCCGGCCGTTACCCCGAGCTTGATCTTGTCGAACAGCCGGAAGCGGATCTTGGTGTTGGGAAAGCACATCTCGAGGTCGGTCCGCGGGATGTTCTTGAACAGCTTGATATAGACGAATTCAGGTTTGATCTGGTCCGAGATCAGGCCACGCATGCGCCGCACCCGTCGCTCAGCTGTCGCGCGATCGATCTTGTCCCGCGCCATCACCTCGACGATGCGCTTGTCCTCGGGCTTCAGCTTGAACAGGATCGCGAGCCTCTGGAAGACCGGGACCTCGAATTCCTCGTGCCGGAGATAGAGTTTTCTGGCCGACCGCCGCGAGCCGCGCTTCGATACCGCACCCCGGTAATAGATTTCGAGTTCGTCGAAGGCATCGAGATCGACGTGCAGATCGAGACCGTAGTGGCTGTCCTTGGTCAGGATGATGTCGATCTGGGTCGGGTCGATCCGGGTGTAGTTGGCCTGCTGCATCAACTCGCAGACCCCCGCCACCAGCCGGCCTTCCATGGACGCGCGCTCGGCCTCCTGAAACGTCCGCGTGATGAGAAGATCGCTATCCGGGCTGAAAGGCTCGTAGAGCCGAGCCAATTCGATGAGCTTGGCGCCGTACTGCTGCTTGCGCCACTGCGCCAGATACATGAAGAGCCGTCGCGCCACTTGGGCGTCGCCATTCGGCCATGCGCCCGCTTGCGCCAGTCGGTCCATCAGCGCCTGCGGCGTGACGGGAATGAACTTTTCCCGCACCTTCTCGCCGCTGGACATCCGGGCGAAATCGGTCTCGGGCGCCGGAGCCGCAGCGCCTGCAGGGGCGACTGGCGATGCCGTCGCACTGGGCCCGACCGTCTCGCGTTTGGCGATGGGGGTATGAGGTGCCGGCGCTACCGCCGAAAGCCTGCCTGTCGCCTGTGCCGTCGACATGCTCCCCCCACACCGCCGTGGTCCCGAAGTCGTCCGCGCCGTCCGCCGACGAGCCCGATCTGTAGGACCCACTCAATTCCTTGTCGAGCATATCCCCCGTGTATGCCGGCTTTGCGGCAACACCCCTCAAGACCTCCGAAAGCAGACAATCAGGTCGCAATTGACTGTGACGTGCGGTTCGCGTACCTCCCGCGGCGGGACACCTCCCCCCAACGGGAGGCTATCTATCTGGAAGGATAGGCCATGACGACCGTAACGAAGCCCGGGCAGCGCCCGGCGTGCGCGACGTTTTCTTCCGGCCCCTGCGCCAAGCGACCTGGCTGGAGCACCAAAGCCCTCGACAAGGCCTTCGTGGCCCGCTCGCATCGCGCCAAGGAAGGCAAGGCGCGGCTGAAGCTCGCCATCGACAAGACGAAGTCGATCCTGGGCGTCCCCTCTGATTTTCTGTGCGCGATCGTTCCCGGCTCCGACACCGGCGCCTTCGAGATGGCCATGTGGACCATGCTCGGCGCCCGCGGCGTGGAAGCATTGGCCTGGGAAAGCTTCGGCAAGGGTTGGGTGACCGACGCCGTGAAGCAGCTGAAGCTGCCGGACACGCGCGTGACCGAAGCCCCCTACGGCGCCATCCCGGACCTCGCGAAAGTCGACTTTGCGCGCGACGTACTCTTCACCGCCAACGGCACGACATCCGGTGTTCGCGTCCCCGGCTACGACTGGATCCCGGCCGATCGGCAGGGTCTGACATTCGCTGATGCGACCTCCGCCGTGTTCGCCCAGGCTGTCGACTGGTCGAAGATCGACGTACTCACCTTCTCCTGGCAGAAAGTCCTCGGCGGCGAGGCGGCACACGGGATGCTGATCCTCTCGCCCCGTGCCGTCCAGCGGCTCGAAAGCTACACGCCCGCGTGGCCGCTGCCGAAGGTGTTTCGCCTGATGAGCGGCGGCAAGCTCATCAAGGGTGTGTTCGAGGGCGAAACCATCAACACGCCGTCGATGCTCTGCGTCGAGGACTATCTCGATGCGCTCGCCTGGGCCGAATCTGCCGGCGGCCTTGCTGGCCTGTGCGCCCGGGCGGATGCGAACGCAAAGGTGCTGTTCGACTGGACCGCGCGCACGCCCTGGATCGAGAACCTCGCCGCCGACCCGGCGACGCGCTCGAACACCAGCGTCTGCCTGAAGCTCGTCGCTCCGGAGTTGTCGGGCCTGACTGACGACCAGCAGAAGGACGTCGTGAAGGCCATCTCCGGCGCGCTGGAGAAGGAAGGCGTCGCGTTCGACATCGCCAACCATCGCGATGCCCCGGCGAGCTTCCGGATCTGGTGCGGCGCGACGGTCGAGCGGAGCGACGTCGAAGCGCTCATCCCATGGCTCGAGTGGGCCTACGCCGCCGAGACCGCCAAGCTCGCCAAAGCCGCCTGATCTGCCGAACCCCGGGCGCCCTGGCGCCTGCTTCGAGGACGAGGTCGCGCCCCGGCGCGGCCCGTGCCTCCGACCGTGGAGTTTCCCATGCCCGCCCCCAAGGTATTGATTTCCGACGAACTTTCTGATGCCGCCGTCGCCATCTTCAAGACCAACGGCATCGATGTGACGTTCGAACCCAAGCTCGGCAAGGACAAGGAGCGCCTCGAGCAGCTCATCCCCGGGTTCGACGGCCTCGCCATCCGCTCGGCGACGAAAGTCACCGAGAAGCTCCTGAAGGCCGCGCCCCGCCTCCGCGTCGTCGGTCGCGCCGGGATCGGCGTCGACAACGTCGATATCAAGGCTGCGACGGCCAAGGGCGTGATCGTGATGAACACACCCTTCGGCAACTCGATCACGACGGCCGAACATGCCATCTCGATGATGATGGCGCTCGCCCGCCAGATTCCCGAGGCGGACCGCTCCACTCAGGCCGGGAAATGGGAGAAGTCGCGCTTCATGGGCGTCGAGCTGTTCGGCAAGACCCTGGGCGTCGTGGGCTGCGGCAACATCGGCTCGATCGTCGCTGATCGCGGCGTCGGCCTGAAGATGAAGGTCATCGCCTACGATCCCTTCCTGTCCGAGGAGCGGGCGATGGAGATCGGCGTCGAGAAGGTCGAACTCGTCGATTTGCTCGCCCGCGCCGACTTCGTCACCTTGCACACCCCCCTGACCGATCGCACGCGAGGCATCATCGGCGCGGCCGCCTTCGCACGCATGAAGAAGGGCGTCCGCATCGTCAATTGCGCCCGCGGTGGCCTCGTCGACGAGAAGGCCCTGCTCGACGCCCTGCGCTCTGGCCATGTCGCCGGCGCCGCCCTCGACGTGTTCGAGGAGGAGCCCGCCACCGCGAACCCGCTCTTCGGCGCGCCCAATCTCATTTGCACGCCTCACCTCGGCGCGGCGACGAGCGAGGCGCAGGAGAACGTGGCTCTTCAGGTCGCCGAGCAGATGTCTGCCTACCTCCTGAAAGGGGCCATCACCAATGCGGTCAACTTCCCCTCCATCACCGCGGAGGAGGCGCCGCGTCTGCGCCCGTTCGTCAAGCTCGCCGAGCAACTCGGATCGTTTGCCGGCCAGCTCACGGAAACCACCATCAAGGGCATCCGGATCGAGTACTCCGGCGCCGTCGCCGACCTCAACGTCAAGCCGATCACCGCGGCGGCCGTCGCGAGCGTGCTCAAGTGGCACATGGGCGACGGCGTCAACATGGTCTCGGCCGTCTCACTGGCCGAGCAGCGGGGCGTCAAGATCGAGACCACCACGCGTGGCCAGGACGGCACCTACGAAAGCTACGTCAAGCTGACGGTGAAGACCGCCGAGTACGACCGATCGGTCGGCGGGACCGTGTTCTCCGACGGGCGACCACGGTTCATCCAGGTGCGCGACATCGACATGGAGTTCGAGGTCACGCCCTACATGCTGTTCGTCCGCAATGCCGACAAACCAGGCTTCATCGGCCGTTTCGGCAGCCTGATGGGCGAGGCCGAGGTGAACATTGCCACGCTCAACCTCGGTCGCGACCGGCCGGGCGGCGACGCAATCTGTCTGGTCGCCCTGGACGCACCGATCACGGATGCGGTGCTCGAGAAGGTGAAGGCGCTGCCCATGGTAATCCGCGCCAACCGCCTCCAGTTCTGAAGGAGCCGCACGCCGACGGTTGCCGACAGCAGACACGAGAAGGGGAGGGGCAGCGTGCTGTCCCTCCCCTTCTCACATCCGGCGCCGGGCCGTGGGCGACGCTCAGCCCCAGCCCTTCATTTCGAGATCCCGGAACGTGGTCTTGATCCGCCGCACGGTGCCGGTCTTGGAGCGCATCACCACCGTCTCGGTACTGGCGAACTCGCCGTGGAACCGCACGCCTTCGAGCAGCGATCCGGAGGTCACGCCGGTGGCGGAGAAGATGACGTCGTCCGCCGCCATGTCGGACATCGAGTACTTCCGTTTAATGTCCTTGATGCCCATGGAGTGGGCGCGCTTGACTTCCTCGTCGTTCGACGGCTTGAGCCGGCCCTGCATCTGCCCGCCGATGCAGCGGAGTGCTGCGGCCGCGAGAACGCCCTCCGGGGCTCCACCCGACCCGAGATAGACGTCGATGCCCGTCTGATCGGGATCCGTCGTCCAGATCACGCCTGCAATGTCACCGTCAGGGATGAGACGGATGCCCGCCCCGGCCTTGCGCACGGCATCGATGATCTCCTGATGCCGTGGCCGATCCAGGATGCAGGCCGTGATCTCCCGCTGCGGGACTCCTTTGGCCTTCGCCAGATCGGCGATCACCTGGGCCACGGGCTTGTCCAGATCTATGATGCCCTCCGGATATCCGGGCCCGATGGCGATCTTGTCCATGTACATGTCGGGCGCGTTGAGAAGGCCGCCCTCTTCGGAGATCGCGATCACGGCTAACGCGTTGGGCATGTCCTTGGCGCAGATTGTCGTGCCCTCGAGCGGATCGACGGCGATATCCACGCGCGGTCCGTCGCCGGTTCCGACCTCCTCACCGATATAGAGCATCGGTGCCTCGTCCATCTCACCCTCGCCGATCACGACCCGCCCGCGGATATTGACCCGCCCGAGTTGCCGGCGCATGGCGTCGACGGCAGCCTTGTCCGCACCCTTGTTGTTGCCCTGTCCGCGCAGTCGCGCCGCCGCGATGGCCGCCGCCTCCGTGACCCGCGCGACCTCCAGCACCAGCACCCTGTCGAGCCCACCCTTGGTCAATTCTGCGGCCACGCGCGCCTCCTCGTTTCTGTTGGGTCCCGATCTGGCAACCCGTTCCGGCTTCACGCCTATTATCAGAGCTTCTCGATGCGGATCATCTGCGGCTTCTCGGAAACCTTTCCATCGGCCTCGATGGCATCGAGCGCGCGCCGGATGGCCTCCTCGGTGGTCTCGTGGGTCACGACCACGATGGTGGCGAAAGTACCCGGCGCACGCGCATCGGCGCCCTTGGCCCGACGCTGAACGATGCTTTCCAGAGAAACGTCCCGCTCAGCCATCCGGCGCGTGATGGCCGCCATGACGCCGGGCCGGTCGTAGGCCGAAAACCGCACGTAGTAGGCCCCGGCATGCTGCCCCAGGCGCGCGCGCTTGTAGACCTTGAGCTTGGAAGACGGCGTCCCGAACGGGGGCAGCACGAAGCCCGACGCGATATCGGCGATATCGCTGGCCACGGCCGAAGCCGTCGGCTTGGCACCTGCCCCGGCGCCGACCAGCAGAAGGTTACCGGCGAAATCCGCGTCGATCGCCACCGCATTGGTGACCCCCGCAACCTCGGCGATGGCGGTATCCTTGGGCAGCATTGCGGGATGAACACGCTGCTCGATCCCCGTATCGGTCAGTTCCGCGACGCCGAGCAGCTTGATCCGGTAGCCGAGATCGTCGGCAGCCTCGATATCTGCCGCCGTGATCGACTGGATGCCTTCGATATGGATCTGATCGAAGGCGACCCGTGTGCCGAAGGCGAGCGAAGTGAGCAGGGTCAGCTTGTGCGCCGTATCGAACCCGCCGATGTCGAACGTCGGATCGGCCTCGGCATACCCCTTGTCCTGCGCCTCTTTCAGGACGTCGGAAAAGGCCCGTCCTTCTTCCTGCATCTTGGTCAGGATATAGTTGCAGGTGCCATTGAGAATGCCGTAGACGCGCCGGACCTGATTGCCGGCAAGCGCCTCGCGCATCGTCTTGATCGCCGGAATGCCACCGGCGACTGCGGCCTCGAAATTGAGCGCGACCCCGTTCTTCTCGGCAAGCCGGGCCAATTCCACGCCATGCTTGGCGAGCAGCGCCTTGTTCGCCGTCACGACGTGCTTTTTGGCGCCGAGCGCTGCTTCGACCGTCCGTCGCGCGATCCCCTCGTCGCCCCCGATCAGTTCGACGACGACGTCGACATCCGGATCGACGGCCATTTTCGCGGCGTCGTCGAACCACTTGTAGCGGGCGATGTCGATGCCGCGCGTCCGCGACCGATCACGTGCCGAGACGGCGACGACGTCGATCTCGCGGCCGACGCTTTCAGCGAGCCGGCGTCCATGCGCCTCCAGCAGGTGGAGAAGGCCTCCGCCGACGGTGCCGAGACCAGCGATGGCGATCTTGAGAGGCTCGGTCATGAGGGTAGATCTTTCGAGTAGCAAATCGAGCGGATCGAGTAGGTATCACGCCGTCCGCGGCTGGTATACGGGGCTCTGGAGCGGGGACTGTCCCCACCACGGCGACGTAGCCGGCAGGGCATCGATCGGTCTGGAAGCCCCACTGTGAGCCAGCCGAGGCATCGTCTCCGATCATTGCCCCATGGTTCCTCCGCTCTGCATGGGGACGCCTTGAACATGACGGAAACTCTGGCTAGCCTGAAAGCATATCGTTAACCGCTCGTAGGCTTGCGGCATGCTGAATTCGATTTCCTGTCGTGTCCTTTTGGTTATGGCCGTCGCGTCCTTCGCATGGGTCACCCCAACCGACCTGCAGGCCCAGCAGACCGAGCGCAAGAAAAAGACGTCCGTCGCCGAGAAAAAGCAACGCAGGGTGCCGCCCCGCCAGACCCAATCGCCATCGGGTTATGCGTCGTGCGAGTCAGGTGTGCTTTGGGTCGGCAGCAAGTGCCAGCTGCGCGACGGCCGGACCTGCAATGTCGACGAGTACGACCTGATCAACTGCCACTGACCGCCCGTCGTCGACGCTCAGCCTGTTCCGGTATCGCGGATCGGGATGATGTTGTGCATCGTTCCCGGCCCTTGCGAGAGAAACTTCTTGATCGACCGGGCAGCCTGCCGGATGCGCTGCTCGTTCTCGACGAGAGCGATACGGACGAACCCCTCGCCGTGTTCTCCGAACCCGATGCCCGGCGCCACCGCCACGCTCGCCTTCTCGACGAGAAGCTTCGAGAACTCGAGCGTGCCGAGTTCGCGGAACGGCTCCGGAATCGGCACCCAGGCGAACATCGATGCGCTCGGCGGGCCGAAGTCCCAACCGGCGTTGCCGAAGCTCTCCACCAGCACGTCGCGCCGCCGGCGATAGGTCGCCCGCATCTCCTTGATGCAGTCGTCGGGGCCGTTGAGCGCCGCTGCGGCCGCCACCTGGATAGGTGTGTAGGCGCCGTAGTCGAGATAGCTCTTTACGCGGGCAAGCGCCGCGAGCAGCCGCTCGTTTCCGACCGCGAACCCCATGCGCCAGCCGGCCATGGAGAACGTCTTGGACATCGAGGTGAACTCGACCGTCACATCCATCGCACCCGGCACCTGCAGCACGGAGGGCGGCGGGGTCGCGTCGTCGAAATAGACCTCGGCGTAAGCGAGATCCGAAAGAATGATGATGTCGTGCTTCTTGGCGAACTGCACGAGATCCCGGTAGAAATCGAGCGTCGCCACGTAGGCGGTCGGGTTCGCCGGATAGCAGACGACGACCGCGATCGGCTTCGGAATCGAATGGATCAGCGCCCGCTCGAGCGCCGGGAAGAAAGCGGGCGTGGGCTCGGCCGGCACTGACCGGATCACGCCCCCCGCCATCAGGAATCCGAACGCGTGGATCGGGTAGCTCGGATTGGGCACCAGAACCACGTCGCCCGGCGCCGTGATGGCCTGCGCCATGTTGGCAAAGCCTTCCTTCGATCCGAGCGTCGCGACCACCTGCGTCTCGGGCTTCAGCTTGACGCCGAAACGTCGGCCGTAATAGCCCGCTTGCGCCCGGAGCAGTCCGGGGATGCCCTTCGATGCCGAGTACCGATCGGTGCGCGGCTTGCCCACCGTCTCGGTCATCTTTTCGAGAATGTGCTTCGGAACCGCCAGATCCGGATTTCCCATCCCGAGATCGATGATGTCTGCGCCCCGCGCTCGCGCCTCGGCCTTGAGCCGATTGACCTCGGCGAAGACATAGGGTGGCAGGCGTTTGATGCGGTGGTATTGGTCGATCACGGGGCAGCTCGTTGCAAAGAGTGGCGCGAATCGCTCAGTTGCTCTTACGCCGCGTCGCGCCGTGCGTCAAAGGCCGGGCGTCGATAACGTCTTGTCGGTCACATTGTCACATCGTTGGCAAGGGTTTACGTATAGATCTATCGATTTGGCTGGCGTGGGCTCGATTTGACCTTGCCGGTTCCGCCGACGCTCCCGCTCGACTTCAGACGGATTCCACGCATGCAGAAGCCGAACGACAACAGCCCGACGACCGAGCAACCCCTCATGGTCTCCGATCCCGAGGAGTTCGTTCGCAACATGCTGTTGCTGTGGGCCGAAGGCGGCAAGGCCATGGCGACCATGCTGGAGCGTGCCGACAGCAAGAACGGCCCCTACAGCGCCGCGACGGAAATGACCGAAGCCAGCCGTGTCATGAGCGAGGTGGCGCGCCAGTGGATGTCGGACCCGACCCGCACGCTCGAAGCTCAATCCGATCTGGTCCGTGGCTACATGGACGTCTGGACGAGCACCATGAGCCGGATGCTCGGCCAGCAGGCTGATCCGGTGGCAAAGCCTGAAGCGGGCGACGCGCGCTTCCGCGATCCGGAATGGTCGAGCAATGCCTATTTCGATTTCTGGAAGCAGAACTACCTGATCACGACGCAGTGGGCCGAGAAGGCGCTATCGGACACGTCGGGCCTCGACGAGCGGACGAAGCAGCGCGCCGAGTATTATCTGCGCCAGATATCGAGCGCCATCTCGCCCTCGAACTTCCCGACGACCAATCCCGAGGTGGTCCGCGAAACATTGAAGTCGAACGGCGCCAATCTGGTGCGCGGCATGGAGATGCTGCTTTCCGACCTCGACCGCTCGGGCGATCTCCTGAAGATCAGCCAGACAGACACGTCCGCGTTTGAAGTCGGGCGCAATCTCGCGGTGACCCCGGGCAAGATCGTCTATCAGAACGACCTTTTGCAGCTCATCCAGTACACTCCGACGACCGACAAGGTGCACGCGGTCCCGCTGCTGATCATCCCGCCTTGGATCAACAAGTTCTACATCCTCGACCTGACCCAGCCGAAATCGTTCATCAAATGGCTGGTCGATCAGGGCTTCACGGTCTTCGTCGCGTCCTGGGTGAACCCCGACGAGCGCCTCGCCCACAAGACCTTCGAGGACTACATGAAGGAGGGCATCCTCTCCGCGACGGATGCCGTACTCCGCGAGACGGGCCAGAAGCAGACCAACATTCTGGGCTACTGCGTCGGTGGCACGTTGCTCGCGAGCACGCTCGCCTATAGCGCCGCAACCGGACGCGACCAGTTTGCCTCGGCGACGTTCCTTGCCGCCCAGGTGGATTTCACCAAGGCGGGCGATCTGCTGCTGTTCATCGACGACGCCCAGCTGAAGTCGCTCGAGGAGATGATGGCCGAGCGCGGCTACCTCGACGGCTCGCGCATGGCGACCGTGTTCAACATGCTCCGCCCGCGCGATCTGATCTGGCCCTACATCGTCAACAACTACCTGCTCGGCAAGAAGCCGTTCCCGTTCGACCTGCTCTACTGGAACCAGGATTCGACGCGGATGCCGGCAGCGAACCACAACTTCTACCTTCGCGAATTCTACCACGAGAACAAGCTCGCCCTCGGCAAGATGTCGGTTTCCGGAGTCCGTCTCGACCTGAAGAAGGTGACGCTCCCGATCTACGAACTCGCCGCCCGCGAAGACCACATCGCGCCGGCGAAGTCCGTGTTCATCGGCTCCCGCCTCTTCGGTGGGCCGGTGGAGTACGTCCTCTCCGGATCGGGCCACATCGCCGGCGTGGTCAACCCGCCGCCGGCTGACGGCAAGAAGCACAAGTACCAATACTGGACGTCCTCGAAGAAGGCGGACACGCTCGACGAGTGGCTGGCCAATGCCGAAGAAACCCCGGGCTCCTGGTGGCCGCACTGGGGCAAGTGGCTGGCGGCTCGATCCGGCGCGATGGTCCCCGCCCGCCGTCCCGGCGAAACGCTCGGCGTGATCGAGGACGCCCCCGGCTCCTACGTCAAGGCGAAGGGCTGAGCCCGTATCCGGGTCGCCCGATCTTTGCCTTGGCAGACGACGCGTCCCGGGTGCAGTGTCGACCCTTGCCCGTTTCCCTTGGCATCGTGCTTCGGAGAGTGAGATGACGACCGTTGCCGCCACGGCTCGTGGCCCGGCGCTGCCGATCCTTGTGGCGCTGAGCTTCGCTCACCTGCTGAACGATCTCATTCAGTCGATGATCCCGGCGCTCTATCCGCTCCTGAAGGAGAGCTACGCGTTGAGCTTCGCCCAGATCGGCGTGATCACGCTGGCGTTTCAGGTGACGTCCTCGCTGTTGCAGCCCCTCGTCGGTTTCATCGCCGACCGGCGCCCCTGGCCCTACGCCATGGTGGCCGGCATGGCCGCGACGCTGGCCGGGTTGATCGGCCTGTCGCAGGCCGGCAGCTATGGCGGGATTCTGATTGCAGCCGCCATGGTCGGGCTGGGTTCAGCCGTCTTCCATCCAGAGGCGACGCGCATGGCGCGGCACGCGGCGGCGAACCAGCAGGGCTTCGCCCAGGGCATCTTCCAGATCGGCGGTCACGTCGGCTATGCGGTCGGTCCCTTGCTGGCGGCGGCGCTCGTCGTGCCCCGCGGGCAAGGCAGCCTGATCTGGCTGTCGATCGTGGCCCTGGTCGCTATGGTGTTGATGGGCTGGACCGGCTCGCGGTTCACCGAAATGCGCCGTGTCCAGGCGACTCGCAGCGCCAGCGCCCCTGCAGCGCCAGCTCGAGAGGGCGCCCGGGTGCAGCCGACCCGTCTCCTGCTGGCGATGACGATCCTGATCGCGCTCCTCTTCGCAAAGAACGCCTACGCGGCCGCGTTCACATCCTACTATACCTTCTATCTGATCGAGCGGTTCGGGATCACGGTCCAGGCCTCCCAGATCATGCTGTTCCTCTATCTCGTCGTCGGCGCGGCCGGCGTCATCGTCGGCGGCATGGTGGGCGATCGCATCGGCCGCAACCGCATGATCCTGATCTCGCTTCTCGGCGCCCTGCCCTTCGCCCTGATGCTCCCTCATGCGGACTTGTTCTGGACCGGCGTGCTCAGCATCATCATCGGCCTCATCATGGCGAGCGCGTTCGCCTCGATCCTGATCTACGCGATCGACCTCGTGCCGCACCGCGTCGGCCTCGTCGGCGGGCTGTTCTACGGCCTCGCGTTCGGACTGGGCGGGCTCGCGGCCGCAGCCCTCGGTGTCCTCGCCGACCGGATCGGCATCCTGCCGGTCTTCCAGATCTGTGCCTGGCTGCCGGCCATGGGACTTCTGGCCCTACTGCTTCCGCGATCACACGAAACGGAGTGACGCCGGCCTGGACTGAACCGGAGTCGGGTACTGCGTCGGCTCCACAATGCCGTCACGTTCCCTGATAAATTCAGTCCGAGAGATGAACGGGATCAGCCCCGCCATTCGCATCGAGGATCATCCATGCGTCGCTTGCCAGTCGTCGTGTTCGCAGCCGTGCTCGGTTCGGCTCCCGCCTATGCCGCCGACATCGCGGCGCGTTCGACGATCTCGGGCGTCACGGTGTTCCCGACCGGCGCCGAGGTGGTGCGTCTGGCGAAGGTGAAGGTGCCCGCGGGCGAGCATGCTGTCGTGGTCGATGAGCTGCCACCGGCGGCCATCCCGGGATCTGTCCGGGTTGAGGGCATGTCGACGGGCAACCTCGTGATCGGCTCGGTGGACACCCGCCGCATCCTCGTGCCCCACGCCGATCCGGCACAACAGGCGAGCGAGCGCCGGCGCCTCGAGACCGAGATCGAGAAGCTGCGTGACGACCGCGCCGGGATCGAGGCCGACGTCAAGGCGGCCGACATCCAGAAGAGCCTCATCACGAAGTTGACCGAGTTGCCGACGGTGTCTCCCCAGCCCGGCTCACCGGCCGCGGGCCAGATAGACTGGAACCAGATCTTCGGTCTCGTCGGTGCGCGGTTCGCCGAGGCCGAGCGCGCCCAGCTCGCGGCGACGGCAAAGATCCGCGCCATCGATCGCCAGATCGCCGATCTCGAAAAGAAGCTGGCCTCGCTGGCTCCCGGCCAGCAGCAGCGCACCGAGGTCAAGGTCTTCGTCCAGTCCGGCGGCGAGGTCGATCTCGAACTGCGCATCCTCTATCAGGTTGGCCAGGCGCAATGGATCCCGCATTACGATGCGCGCCTCGTGACGGGAAGCAAGACGGCAGCCCCGAAGCTGACGCTCGTGCGCCGCGCGACGATCCAGCAGCGCACCGGCGAGGATTGGGCCGACGTCGCCCTCCAGCTCTCGACCACGCGTCCGGGCACCGGGACTGCGGCCCCTGTGCTGGAGCCGACGACCGTCGACTTCGAACCCGACGCGCCGCCCCCCCGCCCGATGGCCATGCCGGCGCCAACCACCATGAGCCGCTCTCTGCGAGGCCGCCAGGCGACCGCCGAGATGGCTGACGCCGCCGCCGAGCCGGCCATGAAGGCCGCCGAGATGCAGCAGTCGACCATCGAGGCCGGAGCCTTCCAGGCCACGTTCAAGGTGCCGGCAAAATTGAGCGTGCCCGGCAACGGCGAGCAGAAGCGCGTCGAACTCGAGACCACCGCCATCGATCCGTCACTCGTCGTGCGCACCACGCCACGCATCGAGGCCCGAGCCTATCTCTACGCCAAACTGGCCACCCCCAGGACCGGCGCCCCCTACCTGCCGGGACAGGTGGCGCTGTTTCGCGATGGCACCTTCGTCGGCAACGGCCGCCTTCCCCAGTTGACGCCCGGCGAAGACCATGAATTGGGCTTCGGCGCCGATGATGCCGTCCGCGTCCGCCACGCCGTCGTCGACGAGAAGCGCGGCGAGAGCGGCATCATCAGCTCCTCCAGGACGGATGCCCGCAACTATCGCATCACGGTGAAGAACGCCCATTCCCGGCCGATCCAGTTGACCGTCCTCGATCAGGTCCCCGTCTCGCAGAATCAGGACATCAAGGTCGAGCTGACGACCCGCAGCCAGCCGACACGTCGCGACGTGGACGACAAGCGCGGCGTCATGGCCTGGGACCAGACGCTCGCCCCCGACGAGGAGCGCACGATCGAGTTCGGCTACCGCGTCGTGTGGCCGGCGGCGAAGCGCATCCAGTACGGACGCTGACGTGATCGATCCGCCGACGCGGTGTCCGTGCCGCAAGAAGAGTGAGACGACGACCTACGCAAAGTGCTGCGAGCCGTACCATGCGGGCAGGGCCGTGGCGCCGACCGCCGAAGCCCTGATGCGTTCGCGATACGCGGCATACGCCCTCGGCAAGGCCGACTATCTGTTGGCCACCTGGCATCCCTCGACACGGCCGGCGGACTTTGCGTTGAACGCGGACCAGCAGTGGCTGCTGCTCCGCGTCCAGGGGACCACCACGGATGCGGATCGGGCGACCGTGGAGTTCACCGCCCGCTCGCGCCAGGGCGGGCGCGATCACGTCCTGCACGAGGTCTCACGCTTTGTGAGAGAGGCGGGCCGCTGGTACTACGTCGATGGCGACCTGTCCTGGGCCGCCCCGCGCAAACCCTAGGTCGCCGGCGCGATCACAGGCCGGAATTCGTCGATAACGCTGCGGTAGACGTCGCGCTTGAACGGCACGATCAGGCCGAGCACCTCGTCCAGAGGCGCCCAGCGCCAGGCATCGAACTCCGGCTCGTGCCCCGGCGGACTGAGATCGATCTCGCGATCGTGGCCCTCGAAGCGGAACGCGAACCAGCGCTGCGTCTGGCCACGGTATCGACCGCCCCAGATACGGCCCTTCATCTCCGCCGGCAGATCATAGGGAAACCAGTCGCGACTTTCGGCGAGGAGCGTGACAGACCGCATTCCCGTCTCTTCGGCCAGCTCCCGGTGGGCAGCGACAGCCGGCTCTTCACCGGGATCGATGCCACCCTGCGGCATCTGCCACCACCCGCCCGTCATCTCCTTTTCGGGGCGGTTCGCACGCCGGCCGATCCACACCAGCCCCTCATGATTGACGACCATGATCCCAACGCAGGGCCGGTAGGGAAGGGCATCGGTCGTCATGGTTGCAAAGCTCCGCGGCCAGCGATCTCGGCGACGTCCTGTGGGCTGATGGTTCGCATCGCCATACCGGCATCAGGGCCGTGCGGCAATGACGGCATCGTCGAGGAGTGCGAGGGCGCGGCGCAACTGCTCGTCCTCTGCAAGCTGCCTCTTGCGACAGATCGGCTGCCCGGCCTGCACGTCAGGAAGATCGACACCGCGACACAGTGCGTGCGCCGGCGCCTGCTCGACAATGACGTCAGGCACGATGGCCCGACGGCCGGTGTCGGGATCGGGTGCCTGAGTGGGGGCGTAGCGCGCCGTCACGATCCGGATCGCGCCTTTCTCGCCGCGTCGTCCCAGCGGAGCCAGCGTTCGCACCTCGAACCGCCCGGCCGACGCAGTCCCGACGAGGCGGGCGCGGTTCGCTCGCCGAAGCCCGAGAGCCACGGCCTCGGCCGGTCCGACCGTTTCCGAATCGACGAGCACGGCGAGCGAACGGCCCTGGGCGGCGTCACCCGGCCGTGCAAGGGGTCGCTTCTCGGCGTCGTCTCGACGTGTCGCGACCGCGACCAACGGGCCATCCGACAGGAAGACGTCCATCATCGCCGCCGCGCCGTCTGCCGTGCCGAGTGCGACGCTGCGCAGGTCCAGAACGATCCCGCGCGTGGCTTCGTCTCCGCCCCGCGAAAGCCGATCCTCGATATCGGCGGCCACGGCAGGCGTCATCTCGGCAGGCCTGACATAGAGCGCGCCGGGCGCAACGCCGACGACCTCTGCCGCGCGGGCGACAGGCACTGTCTCGCGCGCCAGCCGAAGCGTCTCTGGCGCGGCGTCGGGCGCCCGTTCGACCGTCAGTGCGATGCCCTGTGCAGCGTTGCCGGACAGGATCGTCTGCGTCAGCATCAGATACGAGAGATCGCTGGCGGCTTGCCCATTGACATGCGTGATGAGATCACCCGACTTGAGCCCGGCGCGAGCGGCGGGGCTGCCATCGAGGCTCGTCACCACGCGATATCCGAGGCTCCCCGACCTCCGGCGCCGCTCGTCGCGCCGAACGATCAGACCCACGTCGGCGGTCGCACCCGTCGGCACGCGGGTGAATCGACGAAGTTCGGCGGGAGCATAGAACTCGGCCTCGGGATCGAGACGGGCGAGCAGACCGTCGATCGCGCCGGTCACCAGAACTTTCTTGGTCGGTGCCTCGACGTGCCAGTCGCGCGCGATCCGCATCGATCTGAGCATCAATTCGAGCTTGCTCGTCAGGGCATCGCGAGGCGGCGTCGAGGGCGAGGTGGACTGCGCGTAAGCGGTCGTGGCCAATGCGCCGACGCCGGCAACCATCAGAAGCCGCAAGCCCCAGTTGCGCACTCGGGAGCTGCGTTGGCCCATCGACGCCTCCACGTTTCCGATGCCGCCCCTTACCTGCTCCGCGCCGCACCCGTTCATCGGCGGCAGAACCTGGGACAGTGTTCGGCTGTCCCAGGCATCATGCATAATTGACCCGGCTGACCGGCCTACTGCTTCTTCGTCGCGGCTGGCGCCTTGGTACCGGCTGCAGGCGTCTCTCCGGACTTGCCTTCGTCGTCGCGCGGCAGGATCGTCGGCTCCGGGATCTCGCCACGCATCAGCTTGAGGGCGTACTGGAGCTGCGTGTCCTTCTCGGGCTCCTTCGGGACATAGGCCGAAGACCCCGATTCCTCCTTCTTGTTCTTCGCGTCCTCGCCCTTCAGGTGGCCCCTGAGGCTCGCCTCGCCCCGCGGACGCTCCGGCCGCTTCGGCTTCAACTCCTCGGGCAACTCCTGCTCGATGATCACGTCGGGCATGATGCCCTTCGCCTGGATCGACCGGCCGGACGGCGTGTAGTAGCGGGCTGTGGTCAGTCGGAGCGCTCCGTTCTGGCCGAGCGGGATGATCGTCTGCACGGAACCCTTCCCGAACGACCGCGTGCCGATGACGAGCGCGCGCTTGTGATCCTGAAGGGCACCAGCGACGATCTCGGATGCCGAAGCCGACCCACCGTTGATCAGCACGAGGATGCGCTTGCCCTCCGCGATATCGCCGGCACGCGCATTGGAACGCTGGGTCTCCTCGAGATTGCGTCCCTTGGTCAGCACGATCGCGCCCTGATCGAGGAAGTCGTCTGACACGTTGATCGCCTGATCCAGCAATCCGCCGGGATTGTTCCGCAGGTCGATGATGATGCCGCGAGCCGGCTTCCCGAGTTGCTTCCTCAGCGCATCGATCTGCTTGACCAGATTGGTGTGCGTCTGCTCGTTGAAGGTCGACACCTTGGCGTAGATCACATCCCCCTCGAGCCGAGACTTGACGGCGTTGATGCGGATGACGTCACGGACGATCTTGATCTCGAGCGGGTCCTCGGCGCTCTTGCGCACGATGGTGAGTGTGATCGGCGTGTTGACGGGGCCGCGCATTTTTTCGACGGCCTGCTCGAGCGTCAATCCGACGATCTGCTCGCCATCGAGGTGCGTGATGAGATCGTTGGCCTGCAGCCCCGCCTTCGCAGCCGGCGTTTCGTCGATCGGCGACACCACCTTCACGACGCCGTTCTCCATGGTGACCTCGATGCCGAGACCACCGAATTCGCCGCGCGTCTGCACCTGCATGTCGCGGTAGTTCTTGGGGTTGAGGTAAGCCGAATGCGGATCGAGTCCGGCCAGCATGCCGTTGATCGCGCTGTCGATGAGCGTCGAATCGTCGGGCTTCTCGACGTAATCGGAGCGCACCCGCTCCAGCACGTCACCGAAGAGATCCAGTTGTTTGTAGATCTCGGCATTCGGCGTCGTCGCCGAGTAGGTCCGCGAGACATTGAGCACAGTGGTCAGGCCCGCCATGCCGGCCAGCGCCACGAACGTCCAGAACGCATAGTCTGTCTTGCGCATCAGCCTTGCACCTTCTGTGTGCCGTCCTTCGCCCACCACGGATCGGGATCGATGGGGCGATCGTTCTTTCTGAGTTCTATATAGAGCAAGGGCGCGGGTTGTTGCGCCTTTGCCTTTGCGGTTTGAGCGCCACCGCCCATCAGGCCGACCGGTTCGCCCGAAAGTACGAACTGGCCGAGCTGCGCATCGATCTGCGACAGTCCAGCTAATAGCATATGATAACCGTCGCCGCCGTTGATGATCAAGATTTGACCATAGCTGCGGAACACACCGGCAAACACGACCCAGCCGTCGAGCGGCGATACGACCTGCGCACCGGCGCGGGTCTCCACGATGATGCCATTGGCCTTGTTCGTCTGCGCCTTGTCGCCGAAACTCAGGATGCGCTTGCCGCGTACGGGGAGCGGAGTCCGGCCCTTCGCCTGGTCGAACGGCATGGCGGGTGTCATTCGCCCTGCATTCGGCACCCGACCGGGAGCCGAAACCGGCTCGAGGATGGCGCCCGGCACCGGCTGGCTCGCCGCTGGCGGAACAGGCGAGGGCGGCGGCACGAGGACGGCGGTCCGGGTTTCGCTGGTCTCGCCAATTGCGGGCTTCAGCGGCGGCGGAGCAGCGGCCGGCGCTCGGTCCCGCATCGGCTGGCCCGTCTTCCTGACGACCAGATCGCTCACGTCCTTGATCAGCTCGTTGAGATCCTTGACGTTGCGCGCGATCTCGTCCGCTTCGCGTCGCACCTTGTCGAATTCACCCTGCCGGTCGGCCAGTGACTGCTTCTTGGACTCCATCAGCGCCGAAATCCGGACACGGGAGTCCGTCAGCTTCTGGGTCTCCGCCTTGAGCTTCTCGCTCTCGCTGCGGATCTCGCCCATGACGCGCGCCAGATCCTCGAGCCGTGATGCGAGAGCCATCGCCTGCGACCGGAGCTTCGGAAACGCGACGGCGAGCATCATTGCGCTCCGCACCATGACGAGGGCGTCCTCGCGCCGGGTGATCATGACCGGCGGTGGGTCACGCCCCATTCGTTGCATGGCGCCCAGCAATTTCGCGATGGAACTGTGGCGCTCTGAAAGTGAGCCGCGAAGCAGCTTCTCCTGCGCCTCCAGCTCCCCCATGCGCTCTTCGATGGAGCTGAGCTTCTCCTCGCTCGCTTGGATCAGATGCGCAGTCTCGACGAGGCTCTGATTGATACGCTCGCGTTCCGCTGCGAGCGCCTTGATGTCGGACGCGAGCGCCATTTCGGCCGCCCGCTTCTCTTTCAGCGCATCCTGGGCTGCCTCGACCGTCTTGCGCACCGGATCTGCGGCGCCTTGAGACGTCGCTGGCCCCGCGCCGAGCGTGATCAAAAGCAAGGCGGCCCCTCCGCCAGCCGTCAGCCTGAAGCGAAAGCGTGCGCGTCCGGATCGCCAGTCCGGCCCGCACACCCCACCCGGCTTGATGCGCGTCGTGGAGCGCAACGCGTCCTCCAATCAATGATTCAACCACAGGCGGGCCCATCCGGAACCCACAACTTCATGCGCCCGCGGATCACACGTTGTTCTGGCTCGACTCTCGGGTAGCCCCACGCAAGAACCGGTCCAGAGCAGCACACGCCTGCCAAGGCTGAATCAGTTGAGCCTCACAATACGGCAAATGTAGCGCACCCATCGAATTAAAGTTTGGCTAACCATCGCGAGGCGATTGCCTTAAGTTGCCGGATATCGATGCCTCTATGGAGGCCTTCGAGAGCGGCATGGGCTAGCTGGCCTCGACCCTGGCTGCCCCCCGGACCGCAAGGAGACGCAGGTATGAGCGGTGCACTGGTAAATCTGACAGGCCTGATAGCGCTCGTCGTGTTCGGCGTGCTGATCGCGGGCATCTGGAACATGGGCCGACAGGGCACCAGCCCGAGCCTCAGCCAAACTCTGATGCGTTGGCGAGTCGGCCTTCAGTTCGTGGCGGTCGTGGTGGCAATGGTCGCTCTCGCGTTGGCCAAGCCCTGACATCGGCGGGATGGACGGAACGACATGGTCGTATTGAACAGAATTTACACCCGCACGGGAGACGATGGCACGACCGCTCTCGGCACTGGCGAGCGCGTCCCGAAGCATGCGCCGCGCATCTGGGCCTACGGGACGGTCGACGAGACGAATGCCGCCATCGGGCTGGCCCGCATCAGCATGGCGTCGGAGCCCGATCTGGACCGCCGTCTCGCCATGATCCAGAACGATTTGTTCGATCTTGGAGCGGATCTGTGCATTCCGGACCGCGGCAGCCCACCATCCTGGGCCGGCCCCGACTATCGCCCCCTCCGGGTGACCGCCGATCAGGTCAAGCGCCTCGAGGCCGAGATCGATGACATGAACGGCGCGCTCGAGCCGCTCCGCTCGTTCGTACTGCCAGGTGGCTCACCGGCGGCGGCGGCCCTTCATGTTGCCCGCACCATCTGTCGCCGCGCCGAGCGCCACATGGCCGAACTCGCCGCCCTGCCGGACGAACCCGTCAGCGCCGCCGCCATGCACTATATCAATCGCCTGTCGGACTATCTCTTCGTCGCCAGCCGCTTTGTGAACGCGCGCGGCCGCTCGGATGTTCTCTGGGTACCCGGACAGAACCGCTGAGCCGGCGGCCCCGCAGACGCAAACTGGATCGCGCGGCATGTTCGTTCCCATTTCAGACGACAACCCCCTGCGATCCATCGCGCGGCCGTACGTCACCTACCTGCTGATCGCGGCCAACGTGATCATTTTCCTTCTCGAACTGACGACGACGGGACAGCACGTCGCGGCGAGTTTCGCCATCATCCCGCGCGAGCTGTTCGGCGTCGGGATCGTCGGCGGGCCCGCCAACGGTCCGCTCGACCGATTGGCGGTCCCCGAAGGCCTGACATTGCTGAGCTACATGTTCCTGCATGGAGATCCCCTTCATCTTGCGGGAAACATGCTTTTTCTCTGGGTGTTCGGCGACAACATCGAAGACGCCATGGGACATCTGAAATTCCTCGCCTTCTATCTGCTTTGCGGTATCGCGGGTGGGTTGGCGCACGCCCTGTCCGCCGAATTTGGTGTCGCGGCAGTTCTCATGAACAACGCCACGTCCGCGATCCCGGCCGGGCAGATCCCCCTCATCGGGGCCAGCGCAGCCGTTGCCGGCGTGATCGCCGCCTACCTCATGCTGCATCCCCACGTGCGGGTATGGGTCGTTGCGTTTCGCTTCATACCGTTGCGGATCACGGCCCTGTTCGCGCTCGGGGCCTGGATCCTGATGCAGTTCGTCATGGTGCTGCTGCCTGAAGTCGGACCGGTGGCGTGGTGGGCCCACATCGGCGGCGTGATCGCTGGCGCTCTGCTCATCGTGCCGATGAAGCGGCCAGACGTGCCCCTGTTCGACCGCCCGGCGCCGGCGGGCTCCGAGTGAACCCGTTGATCGGATTGTGCGTGTGGGCGGTCCATCGCGCACGTCGACGTCCTTGATCGACGCGCCCTTCGCCTAGAACATGGCTGATCTGTGGGGATCGAGGGGGCAAATTGCCTCGCCTGCCAACAAACTGTCGCACCGCACAATTTCCGGATATAGTTTGGCGCGCCAAGGCTACGGGAGCGGTTCGGCGGTGGCTGCCGAACTGCGGGTCTCGTTGCACGGTGAAGCGTCCACGGCAGGCACGCCCCATGTGGCGTCCGCTGGTTGGGCGCCCGTCGTCGGGGGTGCGGCAGGCCACGCTGATCGGCCGATCGATTGCCCCTCGGAACGGATAGTGAGTGCTTTCGAGCTGGAGAGTGAGGAGACGATGAAGGTTCTTGTCCCGGTGAAGCGGGTCGTCGATTACAACGTCAAGATCCGCGTCAAGAGCGACGGGACAGGCGTCGAACTCGCCAACGTCAAGATGTCGATGAACCCCTTCGACGAGATCGCCGTCGAAGAAGCCATCCGTCTGAAGGAAAAAGGCCAGGTAACCGAGATCGTCGCGGTCTCGATCGGGCCAGCCAAGGCGCAGGAGACCATCCGCACGGCCCTCGCCATGGGTGCGGACCGGGGCATCCTCGTCGAGACCGGCGACGACGTGGTCGAGCCGCTCGCCGTCGCCAAGCTCCTGAAGGGCATTGTCGAAGCCGAGAAGCCGTCGCTCGTCATCCTCGGCAAGCAGGCGATCGACGACGATTGCAACCAGACGGGCCAGATGCTCGCCGCCCTCACGGGCTGGGCACAGGGAACCTTCGCTTCGAAGGTCGCTATCGAAGGCGAGACCTTGAAGGTCATCCGCGAGGTGGACGGCGGCCTCGAGTCGATTGCACTCAAGATGCCGGCCATCGTCACGACGGACTTGCGCCTGAACGAGCCGCGCTATGCATCGCTCCCGAACATCATGAAGGCCAAGAAGAAGCCCCTCGATGTGAAGAAGCCCGCCGACTACGGCGTCGACACGGCTCCCCGCCTGAAGGTTCTCAAGACCACGGAGCCGCCGGGCCGCAAGGCCGGCATCAAGGTCGGGTCACCGGCCGAGCTCGTAGCGAAGCTCAAGGACGTGGGAGCCATCTGATGAGCGTTCTTCTTCTTGCCGATCACAACAATGCGGCGCTCGGCTCTGCCACGCTGAAGGCCATGAGCGCGGCCAGGGCGCTCGGCCAGGACGTGCACGTGCTGGTCGCCGGTGCGGGCTGCGGCCCCGCCGCCGAGCAGGCGTCGAAGCTCGATGGCGCCGCGAAGGTCCTGGTCGCGGATTCGCCGAACCTCGCCAACGGCCTTGCCGAGGAGATGGCAGCCCTCATCGTCCCGATGATGGCGAATTACTCGGCTCTCGTCGCGGCGTCGACGGCCGCCGGCAAGAACGTTCTGCCGCGCGTGGCTGCCCTTCTCGACGTCATGCAGATTTCGGACGTCATCAAGGTGGTCTCTCCGGACACGTTCGAGCGTCCGATCTACGCTGGCAACGCCATCCAGACGGTCCAGAGCGGCGAAGCCAAGAAGGTCATGACGGTGCGCACGGCCTCGTTCCCGGCGGTCGGCCTGACGGGTTCGGCACCCATCGAGGCAGCGCCCGCTCCGGCAGCCGTTGGCCTCTCGACGTTCGAGAAAGCCGAGCTGTCGAAGTCCGATCGCCCCGAGCTGACCGCTGCGAAGATCGTCGTCTCGGGCGGCCGCGGCCTCCAGTCGGGCGAGAACTACACGAAGTACATCGAGCCGATCGCCGACAAGCTGGGAGCGGCAATGGGCGCTTCGCGTGCTGCCGTCGATGCCGGGTTCGTGCCGAACGACTATCAGGTCGGCCAGACCGGCAAGGTGGTGGCGCCGGAACTCTACATTGCTGTTGGCATCTCAGGTGCCATTCAGCATCTGGCCGGTATGAAGGACTCGAAGATCATCGTCGCCATCAACAAGGACGCCGAGGCTCCGATCTTCCAGGTCGCCGACTACGGACTTGTCGCCGATCTCTTCACGGCCTTGCCGGAATTGGGCACCGAGCTCGATAAGGCTGGCAAGTAACCTCGAGGCAAAGCGGCGAGCGCTCGCGAGAACGATAATGGATGCAATCGTGAAGACAAAGAACGCGACGGGCGCTGCACCGCCGGGGATCATCAAGAGGGTCGGCGTCATCGGCGCCGGCCAGATGGGCAACGGCATCGCACATGTCTGTGCCCTTGCCGGATACGATGTCCTTCTCAACGATCTCAAGAAGGACGCCGTCGAGAAGGCGCTGGACAGCATCAAGCGCAACATGGTGCGCCAGGTCAGCCGGGGCCTGATCACCGAGGCGGACATGACGGGCGCGGTCGGCCGCATTCGTTACGCCCCCGCCCTGGAAGATCTGGGTGATTGCGACATCGTCATCGAGGCGGCTACCGAAGACGAGAGCATCAAGCGCAAGATCTTCGTGGATCTGAAGGGCAAGACGCGCCCCGACGCGATCCTCGCCTCCAACACCTCGTCGATCTCCATCACGCGCCTCGCCTCGACCACCGTCTCTCCGGAGCGGTTCATCGGCATCCACTTCATGAACCCGGTGCCCGTGATGCAGCTCGTCGAGCTGATCCGTGGCATTGCGACCGAGGACGACACGTTCGCCACATCGCGCAAGTTCGTCGAGAGCCTCGGCAAGCAGACCGCGGTGAGCGAGGACTTCCCCGCATTCATCGTCAACCGCATCCTTCTGCCGATGATCAACGAGGCGATTTACACGCTCTACGAGGGCGTGGGATCGGTGGAAGCGATCGACAAGGCCATGCGCCTCGGCGCCAATCATCCGATGGGACCGCTGGAACTCGCCGATTTCATTGGCCTGGATACCTGCCTGTCGGTGATGCAGGTGCTCTATGAAGGTCTCGCGGATTCGAAGTACCGCCCGTGCCCGCTCCTGGTGAAGTACGTCGAGGCCGGCTGGCTGGGGCGCAAGACCCAGCGCGGCTTCTACGATTATCGCGGCGACAAGCCGGTCCCGACGCGCTGAACGACGATCGCATCTTCGGCGGCGTTTCGCAGGGACGCCGCCGAAATGGACGCGTCCATGCGAACCACGCGAAGATCAATGCGGCCGGTGCCGACGGCCGACCAGTCTGGCCGGGCAATCAGGTCGAGATGCGCTTGGCTGGCGGTAGTCGCTGCCGATCGATTGGCGGAGTAGTCGCGTCCCGCGACGCCTGCGCATTCTGGCCGTAGCCTTTGAAGTGAGCCAGCACACGCTTCATTTCGTCGTCGGGCAGCAGTTTGGGCTCGGCAACCGCCAGCAACTTCCAGTACTGCTCGGCCAGCACCTCTACGTCCGCCGCGAGTTCCAAGGCCTGCTCGCAAGTAGCCGCGACGGCAATCTGGCCGTGATTGGCCATGAGACAGGCGTTGGTTTTGGTCAACCCCTTGACGACGTGCCGCGAAAGTTCAGCAGTCCCGAAGGTGGCATAGGGCACGACCGGAATCTCTTTTCCCCCAGCCGCAGCGACCATGTAGTGGAACGCGGGGATCGTGATGTGCGCGCAGGCGAGCACCGTGGCGTGCATAGAGTGTGTGTGGACGATCCCGCCGATGTTGGCCCGCGCGCCGTAGACATCGAGATGGAAGCGCCACTCGCTCGAAGGTTTCCGTTCACCGGGCCTGAGGCCACCGTCGCGCCCGACGAACACGATGTCGCTGGGTTCGAGCCCCTCATAGGCCATCCCGGACGGCGTGATCAGCATGCCATCGGCGAACCGCGACGAGATGTTGCCCGATCGGCCCGGCGACAGTCCGCGCCGGCTCATCGCGAGTGCGGCATCGAGCACCGACCGCCGCAAGGCACTTTCGCTGTGCTCGCCATCCCGACCGTCGATCGTCATGCGCGACACTCTCGTAGACACGAATTTCCTGCCCGCGGACCAAGCCACGCGGTAGACTTGCGCTGAGATATCGACCTGACGAAGGCGAGGCAAGACGCAACCGCCATGACAGACACCATTCCGCTCACCGTTCTGACCGGCTTCCTCGGGTCCGGAAAAACGACGCTGTTGAAACGGCTCCTGTCAGACCCGCAGATGGCGGGAACAGGCGTGATCATCAACGAATTCGGCGAAGTCGGCATCGACGATGCCCTGGTCGAGAAGCTCGACGACGACGCCGTCTTGCTGCCTTCGGGCTGCGTCTGCTGCGAGGTCCGCGGCGACCTGATCGAAAGCCTGGAGCGGATGCACACGCGCTCGCTCTGGGGCGACATCCCGAAGATCTCGCGCGTTGTGCTTGAAACGACCGGCCTGGCCGATCCGGCCCCCATCGTCCACACCGTGATGACCGAGGAGCGACTGTTCCGGATCTACCAGCTCGACGGCGTCGTGACGACGGTCGACGCCCAGCACGGCCTCGCCGAACTCGACCAGCAATTCGAGCCTGCCAAGCAGATCGCCGTCGCCGATCGCATCGTGTTGACGAAGGTCGATCTGGCCGATCCAGCCACCATTGCCCGTCTGGAAGGGCGCATCAGAGCCCTCAACCGCTCAGCCCCCATTCGCAAGGCGGTTCTCGGTGACGTACCGGCCCACGAACTGATCGGCCTCGGCGCTCACGAGCCAGCCCTCGTCGGCACCGATCCTGAGCGCTGGCTGGCGGCGGGAAGTTTTGGCTCGGCCGCCGGTCGCGATCATCACGCAGCCGAAGAACACGCGTGCGGCCCCGGCTGCACCCACGACCATGATCATGCCGGCCATCACCATCACCACGATGCGCACGGCGCCGCCGGCCACAACCATGACGACGATTGCGGCGACGACTGTGCGCATCCGGACCACCATCACGGCCACCTGCACGGCATCGGGTCGTTCTGTCTCAGCTTCGCCGAGCCGCTCGACGGCCCCCAGATGTCGAATGCCTTGAGCCTGCTGGCGCAGCTCTATGGCCCGAAACTGCTCCGCGTGAAGGGCATCCTGAACGTCAAGGATCAGCCCCGGCCGTTCGTCGTCCACGGCGTCCAGCACATCTTCTATCCCCCGGATACCCTGAAGAGCTGGAAGGGCGACCGCCGCCAGTCGCGGGTCGTGTTCATTACCAGGGACCTCCCCGAGGAGACCATCCGCCGGCACTTCAAGCCGTTCGTCGGCGAGGCTCTGCCGTAATGGCGGCCAGTCGCTGGCGACCGGGACAGTGAATGAGCGCCACAGCGTAGCTTTTCCTGCCCTGCCCAGAGAACTTGCTTGTGAGCTGGCCTTCGCAATGCTATCGAGTGCGCCTTCCCAACGATGCGGTCGTGGCGGAATTGGTAGACGCACTAGCTTGAGGGGTTAGCGCCGCAAGGCGTGGAGGTTCGAGTCCTCTCGACCGCACCATTCGGCCACTAGGCCGTTGAATTACTTGGAAACCCGGCATTTACTGGCTCCGCGATAGGGTACCTGCTGCACACCGTTGCTGCACACCCGGAGCTTGATACGTGCAAAAGCTGGTTGACTCGCCGAGCTACCCGAAACCCCTGCCTCGGCCTACGCGCCGCAACGGAAGCCTCACCTACGAGATCCGCGTGCGCGTCCCCCCTCCCGCTCAGGGCGGCAAGTTCAGGGGCACTCATACCTCACGGTCGCTGAAAACTCGGGATCTGGCCGAAGCCCACCGGCGCCTTCCTACCGCTTATAGCGATCTCCAAGCTGAGTTCGACGCCGAATGCATCCGGCTAACCCCGAGCGCTACTGTTGCAGACACACCAGAACCGCGAGCCGTCGGGCAGGGGGTGTCGTCGCTCTATGCTCCTGAACCCAAGCTCCGCGATATTTCAATCAAGGAAGCCTGCGACCGGTATCGCGACTACATCATCAATGGGGAGCGCCAAGCTCGCCTTGAGGACGCGCACGCAGCCAGAGGAAGCATCGGCAGATCCGTTGACGGACGAGGATCGGACACGGCTCGTGGCTGGGACCCGGTGGAACTGGCCGAGAAGTTTAGGACGCGTCTGGATCGCGCGCTGAAGCATGCGCGGGCCGAAGCCATCATACTCGACCACAGTCACTCGGATTGGTTTCTCAAACTCATCGAACGAGAAGGTGCTGGGCAGGCGGAAGACCGCTCTCGATGCTTGAGGGAGATGACTAGGACCAGGGTCCAAGCGCTCCGTCAGCTCATCGATGATGATGAAGAACTGATGCCGGAAATGGTCACAGTGACGGCCAGCACGGAAGAAGGCGCGTCAGTGTCTCGCCTACCGTCAGCTCCCCTACTGTCCCAGTTCACCGACCAGTATGTCGCAAGGCGCGGCGACAGCCTCAGCGTGGAAAGAGCCGAGACCATCCGGGCGACCGTCCGTGACCTCGTTTCGGTCGTGGGCGACAAGCCTGTCGACGCTTACACGTCGTCGGATGCAGAAGCCTATGAGGAAATTCTGCGAAACCTACCCGGGAACTGGAACAAGAAGCCTGGGATGCGTGATCTTTCCTTGAAGGATGCAGCTGCGAGGGCTGCCGCCCTCGGGCTCACCCCTCAAGCTCCGAAGACGATCCGTAAAAAGTGGACGATCCTCTTCAGCGTATTCAAGCATGCTGCTGTTAAGCACTCTCTACAGAACGCTTTTGTGGCCGAGGCTCTCGTCATCGGGAACGGAGGGCCTGCGAACTCTCAACGGGATGTGTTCGACAAGGACGAACTCGAGAAGCTCCTCGCGTCACAGTTACCCGGGCACCTCTATTGGCTGACGCACCTTGGACTCCATACGGGAGCGCGGCTGAACGAGCTTTGCCAGCTGAAGACCACCCACATTCGGCGTCACGGCGACATTCCGTACATCTACTTCAGCCCGGAACTCCGGTTGAAGATGACCTGCCCCTGAAGTTTCATCCAGCCGTGGGTAGAGTCTTTTGGGTTGATACGCTGTCGTCTGGGGGGTGAGCAACAGGCCGGGCTGCGGAGAC
>LNEM01000012.1 GCA_001464955.1 Rhizobiales bacterium Ga0077537
CTGGCTGACGGCATCACGCCGGTCGTCGCCGGTGCGCCACTCACCCCGGTCCAGGCCGCCGCGCTCGTGTTCGTCCCGGCGCCGAACTTCAACGGCCCGGTGCCGCTGGCCTTCACGGTGACCGACGACGACGGTGCGGTGAGCGCCACCTCGCCGGTGACGATCTCGGTGGTCGATGTCAACGACGCGCCGGTGGCCGTTTCGCCGACACCCTCCGGCAACGAGGATACGCCGATTACCGTGGCCCTCGCCGGCACGGACCTCGACGGCACCATCGCATCGGTGACGGTGACGGCGCTGCCGCCTGCAACGCAGGGCGTGCTCTATCTGGCTGACGGCATCACGCCGGTCGTCGCCGGTGCGCCACTCACCCCGGTCCAGGCCGCCGCGCTCGTGTTCGTCCCGGCGCCGA
>LNEM01000013.1 GCA_001464955.1 Rhizobiales bacterium Ga0077537
CTGGCTGACGGCATCACGCCGGTCGTCGCCGGTGCGCCACTCACCCCGGTCCAGGCCGCCGCGCTCGTGTTCGTCCCGGCGCCGAACTTCAACGGCCCCGTGCCGCTGGCCTTCACCGTGACCGACGACGACGGTGCGGTGAGCGCTCCGTCGCCCGTCACGATCTCGGTGGCCGACATCAACGACGCGCCGGTTGCGACGCCGCTCGAGGTTTCGACGAAGCAGGACGCCCCCGTGACCGGCGCTCTGACCGCCACGGACGTCGATGGCGATCCCCTCCAATACGCGGGGCCGATTCAGGGACCCACGAACGGGACGGTGACGATCGATGCCAATGGCGAGTTCACATACACGCCGAGGTTTGGCTTCTCGGGCAAAGACAGCTTTGTCGTCCAGGTCTCGGACGGCCGCGGGGGCACGACGAACATGCTCGTGTCATTGGACGTTTCGCCGATTGCGGGGCCGATCGTTCCCGGTGACACCGCGATCCGCGCCATCGAGGGCCCCGTTGCGGTCGCTCAGGACAGTATCGTCGTCGACGGCATCGTCTTGGAAACGTTGGCCGCGCTCGGTCTCGATCCGGATCAGTCACTGGCCTATCGGACGCAGGGAATTGTCGTGGGCACCGTCAATGCGCTGTCGGGCGTCGCGCTGCTCGGCCAGATCGAAGGTCCGGGTGGTGGCTATCAGGCGCCGATCATGGCGAGCCTGTCGGTGTCCGCCTGGTCGACACGGGGGGCGGAGCCCATCGCGACATCGGCCTCCGATCTGGATGCGAGGCTCCTCCCGGATTACTCTCTCAGGATCGAGGCCGTCGACCGCCGCGATGGCGCCGATCCGGACGGGAAAGAAATTGTCGTCCGGACGCTCCTTCGCGATCGGATCCTGCTGATCGGGATCGACACGATACGGCCAGCCGACGGTCTGGATGGCGTTGTCGCCTATCGCATGACGTTGCAAGACGGCAGTCCACTGCCATCTTGGATCGGAGCGACAGAAACAGGGAGTTATCTGGCCGAGGTTCCCCTGGAAAGTGAAACGTTGTCGTTGCGCATTTCTGCGCTCCTGTCCGACGGCACGCAGGTCGTAAGCGACGTGACCCTTGTTCTCGCAACGGGCGAGGTCGTTGACTCGCCGCCATCGACAGGCCGTCCGCCAATGCTCGATGACACGCTGCGGGAGAACAGGGAGCGCATGACGCCGTGATGAGTAACCTGTGTCCGGCTGCATGAACGGGCGGGCACGGGGGCGGCGAGATAATCTGCTCGAGACCACGAAGAAACAAGCACTGCCGCGACGGCACGGGCGCGACGGTCGGCGCAGGCGAACCGACACCGGTTCGTCTCTGTCGCTCCAGTCTGCTTGCGTGTCCAGCGTCTGCCTCGCGATAAAGGAGGCTGCAATAGGCGACGTACGGATGTACCGTGCCTCCCGGAACGAGTGGTCGCGCGACGAAGGACAGCCCATGGAGAGCGGCTTCCGGCACGCGGCCTGACAGCGGGGCGCGAGGGAAGCGGATGCAGGAACCGATCGTCATCATCGGTGCGGGCCAGGCCGCCTTGAAATGTGCCGAGACGCTACGGCGCCTCGGCTTCGACGGCCCGCTCCGGATGGTCGGCGACGAGCCACATCCGCCCTATCAACGGCCGCCGCTATCGAAGAAGTTCCTGTCGGGTGACTGCACGGCGGAGCAGCTTTGGCTGGCGCCGGCGGCATTTTTTGACCAGAACGCCATCGAACTGATGACGGGAGCCGAGGCGATCGCCATCGATCGGGCCCGTCGGAGCGTCGCGTTGCGCGACGGGCGGACACTGCCCTTTGGTCGCCTGCTGATGGCGACCGGCTCGCGACCACGCAGCCTCACGATCACTGGCGCGCGGTTGCCCGGTGTCCACGCGCTACGCAGCATCGACGATGTGGTCGCCATGCGGAGTTCTCTCGGCGACGCGGCCCGCATCGTCATCATGGGTGGCGGTTACATCGGTCTCGAGGTGGCCGCCGTCCTGCGCACGATGTCGCGTGATGTAACGGTCCTGGAGGCGCAGGATAGGTTGCTGCAGCGGGTCGTCAGCCCCGAGGTGTCGCACTATTTCTCGGAACTCCATCGCGCGAAGGGCGTGCGGATCTTCACCGGTGCGACCGTCGAGGCCATTGTGGGACGCGACCGCGTCGAGGCGGTGGAGACGGGCGCAGGGCGCTTCCCGGCGGACATCGTGCTGGTCGCGATCGGCAGCGTGGCGAATGATGACCTCGCCACATCCGCTGGTCTCGAGACGGCGAACGGCATCGTCGTCGATGCCGCCTGCCACTCGGCCGACGGGATCTACGCGGCCGGAGATTGTGCGCGGTTCCCTTCGCGTCGCTACGGCACATCGATCCGCCTCGAGAGCGTACAGAACGCGGCGGATCAGGGGCGCGCCGCGGCCGCTGCCATGTTGGGCGCCTCCGACATCTATGATCCGGTCCCTTGGTTCTGGTCGGACCAGTACGACACCAAGCTCCAGATCGCTGGCCTGTCGCTGGGCCACGATCGGATCTCTGTCGATGGAGATCCTTCGACCGGCACATTCGCGGTCAACTATTTCGCTGGCGATCGATTGCTGGCGGTCGACGCGATCAACGCGCCGCGCGCGCACATGATGGCGCGGCGACAGATGGCCTGATTTCGACGCAGCCCGGCAGCGCGTGCTATCGGCCTTTGTAGCGCGGCTTGCGCTTCTCGACGAAGGCCGTGAGGCCCTCCTGGCAGTCCTCGGTGGTCGCGACGATGGCGAAGGTCTCGGCCGCATTCTCGATGGCGCGTCGATAGTCGGCGTCGACGGCCCGGAGGAACGCGTCCCGCCCGAGCTTCATGACGACCGGCGACTTCTCCTTGAACCGCCCGCACAACTCTCGCGCCCTTTCGCGCGCAGTGCCCTTCGGAACGATCTCGCTGACCAGCCCCATCCGGAACGCGGTCTGCGCATCGAATGGCTCGCCCAGGAACAATGGCCCGAACGCCTGATGCTTCCCGACGAGACGCGGCAGTTGCACGAAATGCAACGCCGGAATAAGGCCGACATCGATCTCGGGATAGCCGAACGTAGATCCCTCCCCGGCGATGATCATGTCGCACGAGATGGCGATCGTCATGCCGCCGGCGCGCGCCGCTCCGTCGATGGCGGCCAGCGTCGGCTTCCCCATCCGGTACTGGATGTCATTGAGCGCGAAATAGAGGCGCTCGAGAAAGCCTTTGGCCTCGAGCGCGCCCTTGCCCTTGACGATGTCGAGGTCGAGCCCGGCGCAGAACACCTTGTGCGCGCTCGCGATCATGACCGCCCGCACGCCGTCGTCCTTCCGGGCGCGATCGAGCGCGGCGATGAGGTCGTCGATCAGCTCGAGGCTGAGCGCGTTGACGGGCGCCCGATCGAGGACGATCTCGGCTATTCCCTCGACGACGTCGTATCGAACATGCGTGCTGGTCATCGGTTCGTCCCTGGCTGCGGATTGGACTCGCCGCGTCAGGCGACGAGCAGTGCGTTGGCAAGGTCGAGAGAGACTGGCGCCTCGTCAAGCAGCCGATCCGTGATCGCATCCTCCCACTTGAGGCTCTGCAGGCTCTGCGGCCGGCTCTGGCCCATGCGGTGCTCGAGGACGAGACGCGACAGCAGCATGCGTCGCGCATCCCCGCCTGTGACACCAAGTGCGCAGCCTTCCACCGCCATGAGCACGGCAGTAGTCGCATGATAGAGCTGCGCCGCAGCGATCCGGCAGAAGCGCTCGTTACCCGGATCGGACGCCACCTCTTCGGCGAGCCGGAATGCGTCGGCGACGCCCCCTTCGAGGCGCGTGCGGAATTGTCCCGGCATCTGAGGCGCCTGGTCGAGGCGTCGGCCGAGATCCTCACGCAGCGCCCGGTGTGCGCCCACCTTGCCGACGGCGCGCTGTACCGCATCGAGCGCGTTGATGTTGCTGGTCCCTTCCCACAGCAAACCGAGATGCGCATCGCGCACGAGCCGGGCATTCGGCCAGTCCTCGATGTAGCCGTTGCCGCCGCGCGCCTCCATGGCGCCTGTCGCCACCGGAACGTTGTCGCGGCAGGCGCGATACTTGGCGATCGGGGTCAGCATGCGCAGGATCTGCTCGTAGCGACTGTCGCTGTCGGCAAGGCCCGAAGCGTAGGAGGCATAAAGCATGGCGGAGAGCGCCTGCTCGGTCGGAACCATGAGCTTGAGGAGTTGCCGCCGCATCAGCGGATGCTCGATCACGGCGCGGCCGAAGGCGTTGCGAAACCGGCTGGCGCACATGGCCTCGTTCAGGCAGCGGCGCATCATGCCCGCTGCCCGTGTGAGGTGCGAGATGCGGCTCGAGTTGACCATGACCAGCATGTGCTTGAGCCCCTGGTCGAGGTGGCCGAGCTGATAGGCGACCGCGCCCTCGAAGACGATCTCGCCGCTGGCCATGCCTTTGCTGCCGAGCTTGTCCTTGAGCCGCATGATCCGGTAGCTGTTGCGGGTGCCGTCGTCGAGCGTCTTCGGCATCAGGAAGAGCCCGAGGCCCTTGCCGCCGGCTACTGCACCGTCGGGCCGGGCGAGCAGCACGGCGAGTTCCGCGTCGACGTTCGAGCAGAACCACTTCTCGCCGTGGAGCCGCCAATGATCGCCGTCACGGACGGCCGTCAGCTCTGCCGCTCCGACATCCGAGCCTCCGGCCTTCTCGGTCATGAACTGCGCGCACTTCATGAGCTCGCCCATGTCCTGCGACCACATCGGCGCGAGGTATTTCGCCTTGATCTCGGGCGTCCCGAACCGGTCGACCAGCTCCGATGAACTGTCCGTGAGGTTGACCGGGCAGAGCAGCCCGAACTCCGCCTGCGCGAACAGGTAATGAAAGACGTATTTCGCGATCGGCGGCAACTTGGCCGGCCAGCCGAGCACGCCGGGCCGGTGCGTCATGGCGTGCATGCCGAAGCGCCCGAAAGCGATCGCCTCCATTTCCCGGTAGGCGGGATGAAACTCGACCCACTCCTCGTCTCGTCCGTAGGCATCGCGATAGTGCAGTGTCGGCGTATGCCGCTCAGCCGCATCGGAGAGCGCCCCGAGCCGCCCGCCTCCAAGCGCCCCGAGCTCCCGGAGGTGCGGTTCGAGATGGGCGAGCAGAGGAGCGTCCATGTACAGCGGCAACAGGCTGCTCACGCTCGGGTCGATATCGTAGAAATTGAGACCCCGGCAATCCGGCGCCACGTGCCGCGATCGCCGCGCCGTGCCGACGCGCAGACCGGAAGGGGTGGTGGTCTCGAGAGCATGCGGGGCGGCGGTCATTGGCGTTGTCCTCCAAGCGGGCTTACGGCTGGATCGCGACGGGTATCGTGTCGCCACGTGGGGCCCAGTCGTCGGCGCGACGGCGATCTGCGGGCCGAGTCGGCTGCGGAACGGTCAACCAACGATGATGGGTCTCTCCAGCGCCTCCGATGTGCCGTTCTAGGTTTGAACGGAACGTCTCGTCAAACGACGAGGCACCGATCTGGCGATTGGCGTCATGGTGTGCGCCCATGCCCGAGCCCGCCCCACGCGGCCCAGTTCTATCCTGCAGTGCGGAGCCAGGCATGCCGACGCCCAAGCGATCCGCCTTCTCGAGCTTGCGCAGACGACAGGTCTCGTTGCGGTCGGCTGAGCGCCCCGGGAGGCTCTGCTCCCCAAAATAGAAAACTTCAAATGCACAACCAATGATTGCTATCTCAATGAAAACTCCAAAATGTTACGATCTGTGTACGTTATATATAAATCGGGGGCTTTTCCAGTTTGTGGCGCGGAGCCTGTCAAGGGCCAAAGATACGCCCCCGAAGCGCCCTGCCGCACATCGAGGCGCACCCCAAAAATCTGCGGCAAATGCCGAATTTCCAGCGTTATGCTGGATGTGGTGCCTAAGCAACTATTGTGCATAAGTGATTCAAACTCGTTGCAGTAATTGGGCAACTGGAAAACCGCGTCGAATCAGTTAATCACGGTCCAATGGGTTCAGACGATGTGTGTCCGCATTATCGGTTTAAGTGCTGCGCGCAGGGTTCGATTGAGCGCGCAGGCAGACCACGAATTGTCCGGCAGCGTTGTCGCCGACTGTGAGGCGTGAAGCAACGCGACGGGCGGGACGATGAGAATTACGGCAAGAGCATTCGCGGCGGGCTTGATCGGCTTCGCCATCGCATTGCTTGGTCTCGCCGCTTCGGCGGAAGCTGCCATCGACGTCAACAAGAGCTTCTCTCCGGCGACCCGCTATCCGGGGCAGATCAGCCGCCTCGAGATCCGCCTGCTGAACTCGGCGCTTGTGCCGTCGACCAGTGTCAATCTGACCGACGTCTTCCCTGACGATGTGTTTATCGCGGGCACGCCGAACCTCTCCTCGACCTGCGGTGGCACGACGACGCCATCCAATACGGCGACACGGGGCGAGGTCGTTCTGGCTGGTGGCACGATCCCGGCTGGTGACGGCACGAACCCCGGCGTGTGTCTCATCGGCGTCGACGTCTATTCGTCGCGCAAGGGCACCTACATCAACGAAATCCCCATTGGTGCGGTAACCGCTGTGACCGGTGGTTCGCCCGAGGCCAACACGCAGGCATCACAGGGCACGCTGGCGGTCATCCTGCAGGACCTGACCTATTCGATCGCCGTCGGTCTGGGCGGCACCGTCCAGGGTTATGAAACGACATCCTACACAATCACGTTGACCAACCCCAACCCGGTGCCTTTGACCGGCACGAGTTTCATTCACGATCTCTGGCAGAACGGTTACCACCTGCGCGCAACGGATGCGGGCGCAACCACATGTGGCGCGGGAACCGTCAACATTACGCCGCGACCGCCGCGCACGTCGACTTTCGGCCCCACATCGCAGATTGCGCTTGCTGGCGGCGTCATTCCGGCGAACGGCTCTTGCACGGTGACGTTCACCGTCGAGCCGTCTCGCGACCCCCAGCTGCCGTACAACGCTACGGGTCTCAGTCAAACCATTCCGATCAACGCCATCTCGACGAACGAAGGCGCCACCAACTCCGCGGCGGGATTCTACGCTGCGACAACCTACACGGGCGTTTCCGTAACCAAACTGTTCAACGGAACAACGAATTCGTCGGTGAATCTCATCACGCAGCCGACGTCGCAGCTGCGTCTCGTGTTCGTGAACTACAACGTTACGACTCCGGTCTCGAATTTCAGTCTGTCGGATGTCATGCCGACCAGTCCGGCCCAGATGACTGTGGATTCGATCAATTCGAACACCTGCGGCGGCACGGCGACCACTGGCACCAGTCTTGATATGTCCGGCGCGAACCTGGCCGGCGCCACTGCGAACGCGGCCGGGCTTCAAACAGTATCGTGCGCCGTGGAGGCGACGGTCAGCTATCCATCGGCGGGCACGTACACCAACCGCATTCCGGAAGGGACCGCGAGCACCGGATCAATTGGAGGTTTCCAGTATGACGCCCGTTCAGCAATCCTCAACGTCTCCGGTCGCATTCTCGAAATCTCCAAGGCCTTCAGCAACTGGTCTCAGCTCTATCAGGGTGACACGACCGATCTGACGTTCACGCTGACCAACGCTTCGCCCACGGTCACGGTCTCCAACATAGATCTGGCCGACAATATGCTCGCGACCATGGGCACGGGTTTCCGTATCGGAAGTGCTGGAGTCGTCAGCAACACGTGCGGCGCCACGCCCGTGGTGGTCGCAGACGCCACGTCGTTCCAGTTGAACGACATGTCTGTCGCGCCGTCGTCGACGTGCACAGTGACCGTGCAAGTGCAGATCTCGGCCGATGCATGGCCGGCATTCCTGTCTTTTTCCACGCGCACCAACAGGGTGCCGGCAGGCAACGTCACGTTCGACACGCCAGGCAACACGGGACAGGTCTTTCCGCTCGACGTCACGGCCCAGCTCCGCCTCTACCCCGCAATCCGGCTGCAGAAGACCTTCACGCCGACGATTGTTGGCCCGCTCGGTACGACCCGGCTGCGCCTGGCGGTGTTGCGCTACGGCACGACGAACAAGTCGTCCACGAGCGCCCTCGCGCTGACCGATAATATGCCGGCCGGCTTCCAGATCGCTGCGGTGCCGAATATCTCGAACGGCTGCGGCGGGACGTTGATCGCCAACCCGGGTGATACGTCGATAATTCTCACCGGCGGCAGCATTCCTGCCTTCACGGGCAGTCAAACACAGTGCGTGATCGAGGTGAACGTCCAGGCGCCGCCACTCACGCCGCCTGCGACGACGCAGAATTTCACCAACACGATCATCGGCGCTGTGCCGGGATCGCCGTCTCAGCTGACCGCCATCCATGACGGCCAGCCGGCACCGTACAACAACCTGCAACTGCACCAGAGCCAATCGGCCAACCTCACCGTCCGTGCCACCAGCGTCAGCGCGAACAAGGAATTCACGCCCACTGCCATCAACGGCGGCGCCGCATCGCGCGTGACCATCACGTTCTCGAACGTCGAGCCGACGGCGATCAACCTGACCGGCGTGTCGCTCACCGACAGCTTTGCCAGTACCGACATGCGGCTCTACTCGAACGTCAACCCGACGTTCACCGACCTCGCCGGCAATCCCAACGCGAATGGCTGTCGCGGCGGCGTATTCACGGGGGCGCCCGGCGCCAGCTCGTTCACGTTGACAGGCGCCCAGATCGACGCCGGCCGCAATTGCAAGCTCGAGTTCAACGTCACGGCTTTCAAAGGCGGCAACCACATCAACACGTTGTCTGCCGGTGACTTGATCACCAATGAGGGCGTGACGAACAACTCGAACGTCGCCGCGACCCTGACGGTCGGACGCCAGGTCAACGTCGGCAAGGGTTTCTTGCCCGACATCATCGCGGCCGGCGAGCAGTCGACGCTGACGATCGACTTCTACAACACGAACGTCGCGCCCAACAACGAGACCGGCGCCAGCCCGGCGTTGATCGATACGCTGCCGGCGGGCCTCACCATCGTTGGAACGCCGACGACCAACTGCGCCGGTGGCTCGGTCTCGACCGGCACGACGGCAGGCCAACAGTTCATCCGTCTCGACGGCGGCACGTTCGTCGCCGAGAATGTGTGCCAGGTCACCGCGCAGGTGACCGCGGCTGCCTCCGGCGTTTATGAAAACGTGATCCTGGCCGGTGAGCTGACGACGCTCTCGGGCGCACAGAATCCGGACACGGCTCGCGCCACGTTGCGTGTCATCGCGCCGCCGACGATCACCAAGTCCTTCCTCACGACCGCAATCCCGATCGCCGGCACCAGCCGTATTCGCTTCACGATCGCAAACCCGAACAATGCGACGCTGGCGCCGACCGGCCTGACCGGTGTCTCGTTCTCGGACACCCTCGTCAATATGACGATCGCCGCGCCGCTCTACGTCGCCGGATCGTGCACGGGCTTGACGCACAACGCCGCAATCGGCGGAGCGAGCTTCATCGCGTCCAACATCTCGTTGGCGCCATCGGCAAGCTGCTTCATCGATCTCGATGTGACGAGCTCCAGCGTTGGTCTGCACGACAACCAGACGACGGGCTTGACCAGCAATCAGACTGTCGGCGCCGGCGCGCCGTCGAACGTCGCTCAGCTACGCGTACTGGAGCCTGTCACTCTGACGAAATCGTTCGCGGCTGCCAGCGTTGCCGTCAACGAGCCCGTCCGGATGACGTTCGTCCTGACCAACCCGAACCCTGTTGCCGCGTGGGTCGGGACGCCCGGTTTCACCGATATCTTCCCTGTGTCCCCAGGTGCGATGGTCGTTGCCCCGGTGCCGGGAATCACGAGCGAATGCGGTATCGTGTTTCGTAGTCCGCCGAACATTGTTGCCCCTGTACCTGGAGACACGGGCATTTTCGTCCGCAGCGGTACGGTACCAGCTAACGGAACCTGTACGATCGGCATTAACGTTGTAGCGAATGCGGCCGGAAACTACGTCAATACGACTTCAACGCTTACGACCGCCGGCGGTATAGGTCCCGCGGCCTCCGCGCCGCTGACAGTCATCCCGCGCATCTCGTCGATCGAAACGACGAAAACCGCGACGGTGACCGTTGCCAACGGCACGAACAACACGATCACCGACGCGGGCGACGTGGTCACGTACGCGATCACTATCCGCAATACGGGCAACACGACGCTGACGTCGGTTGGCGTAGCCTCCGACACCCTCACGCGCCTCGGCGGCGGCGCTCTCTCGCTCACCACCGGTCCGACATTCGTATCCAACTCGAGTGGCTCGGCGGCGGGCACACTGGTGCCGAACGAAACGGCCACGTTCACGGCGACTTACACGCTCGTCCAGGCGGACATCGACGCCGGAGGTGTGTCCAACACGGCAACCGGCACAGGGACCCCGTCCGGTGGACCTGCAGTCACCGACGTCTCGGACGACGGCATCGATACCGACGGCAACACGGCAGACGATCCGACAGAGACGCCGATCACTCGCACGCCATCGATCGAAACCACCAAGACGGCAATCGCGACGGTCGCCGCAGGCGCGAGCCCGACTGTGACTGATGCCGGCGATGCCGTGAACTACACGATCACCGTGCGCAATACGGGCAACGTAACCCTGACGGCGGTCGGCATCGCGTCGGATACGCTGACCCGTCTCGGCGGCGGTGCACTGACGCTGACCTCGGGGCCGACGTTCACGTCGAACTCGGGCGCTTCTCCGGCAGGGACCCTTGTGCCCGGCGAGACGGCGACGTTCTCGGCTAGCTACACGCTGGTGCAGGCGGATATCGACGCCGGAGGTGTGTCGAACACCGCGACGGGAACGGGCACACCGCCCACGGGCCCGGCCGTGACCGATGTGTCGGATGACGGCATCGACACCGACGGCAACACCACGAACGATCCGACCGAGACGACCATCACGCGCACGCCGTCGATCGAGACCACCAAGACGGCTATCGCGACCGTCGCCGCCGGCGCAAGCCCGACACTGACGGATGCCGGCGATGCCGTGAACTACACGCTCACCGTCCGCAATACGGGCAACGTGACCCTGACGGCGGTCGGCATCGCGTCGGACACGCTGACGCGCCTCGGCGGCGGCGCACTGACGCTGACCTCGGGGCCGACGTTCACGTCGAACTCGGGCGCCTCTCCGGCCGGCACCCTAGTGCCCGGCGAGACCGCGACCTTCACGGCGAGCTACACGCTGGTGCAGGCGGATATCGACGCCGGAGGTGTGTCCAACACCGCGACGGGCACGGGCACGCCCCCGACAGGGCCAGCAGTCACCGACGTCTCGGACGACGGCATCGACACCGACGGCAACACGACGAACGACCCGACCGAGACGATCGTCACCCGCACGCCGTCGATCGAGACCACCAAGACGGCTATCGCGACCGTCGCCGCCGGCGCGAGCCCGACACTGACGGATGCCGGCGATGCAGTGAACTACACGATCACCGTCCGCAACACCGGCAACGTCACACTGACGGTGGTCGGCATCGCTTCCGATACGCTGACACGTCTCGGCGGTGGTGCGCTGACGCTGACGTCCGGCCCGACATTCACGTCGAACTCGGGCGCCTCCCCGGCCGGGACACTCGTGCCCGGCGAGACCGCGACGTTCACGGCGAGCTACACGCTGGTGCAGGCCGACATCGACGCCGGAGGCGTGGCGAACACGGCGACAGGACGCGGAACACCACCGACTGGGCCGGCCGTGACTGATGTGTCCGACGATGGCATTGACACCGACGGCAACACGACGGACGACCCGACCGAGACAGCGATCACGCGTACGCCGTCGATCGAGACGACGAAGACGGCGACCGTCACCCTGGCCGGCGGCGCAATTCCCACACTCGTTGATGCCGGCGATGTGGTGAACTATACGATCACTGTCCGCAATACTGGCAACGTGACGCTGACATCGGTCGGCATCGCGTCCGATACCTTGACCCGCCTGGGTGGTGGCGCGTTGACGCTGACCACCGCGCCCACCTTTGTCTCGAACTCCGGCGCTTCTGCGGCCGGCACGCTCGCGCCGGGCGAGACCGCGACGTTCACGGCGTCCTACACGCTCGTGCAAGCCGACATCGCCGCGGGCGGCGTGTCGAACACGGCGACTGGCACGGGCACGCCGCCAACCGGTCCCGCTGTCACCGATATCTCGGACGACGGCATCGACACGGACGGCAACACCGCCGACGACCCGACCGAAACGCAGATCACAAGCGCGCCCGCGATTGAAGCAACGAAAACGGCGACAGTTACGGTGGCCGCAGGTGCGAACTCGACGGTCGTCGATGCCGGCGACACCGTGACCTACACGATTGCTCTCCGTAACGTCGGCAACACCACTTTAAGCGCCGTCGGCGTGGCCTCCGATACTCTGACCCGGACCGGCGGCGGTGCATTGACGCTTACGTCAGGGCCGGTGTTCGTGTCGAATTCCGGCGCGTCCACTGCTGGAAACCTCATCCCCGGCGAGACGGCGACGTTCACGGCCACCTACACGCTGGTGCAGGCGGATATCGACGCCGGAGGTGTGTCGAACACCGCGACGGGCAGCGGCACACCGCCGACAGGCCCCGCAGTGACCGACGTCTCGGACGACGGCATCGACACCGATGGCAACACGACGGACGATCCGACAGAGACGGTTATTGCGTCAGCACCTGGTATCGAAGTCACGAAGACAGCGATCGCCTCGGTTGCGGCAGGCAACAGCCCGACCGTCGTCGACGCCGGCGACACGGTGACGTACACGATTGCTGTGCGGAACACTGGCAACACGAGTCTGTCGTCGGTCGGTATCGCGTCGGATACACTGACCCGTCTCGGCGGCGGCGCATTGACGCTCACGACGCCACCCACGTTCGTCTCGAACTCTGGCGCTTCACCGGCTGGAACCCTGTTGCCGGGTGAGACGGCGACGTTCTCGGCCGCCTACACGCTCGTGCAGGCCGACATCGACGCCGGCGGTGTGTCGAACACGGCAACGGGGCGGGGTGTCTCGGACGACGGCATCGACACGGACGGCAATACGACCGACGACCCTACAGAGACGATCGTCACACGGGCGCCGTCCATCGAGACCACCAAGACAGCTGTTGCAACGATAGCATCCGGCGCCAATGCAGCCATCACGGACGCTGGCGACACTGTGAACTATACGATCACGATCCGGAATACAGGCAACACCACCCTGTCGACTGTCGGCATCGCGTCGGATACACTGACCCGTCTCGGCGGCGGCGCATTGACGCTCACGACGCCGCCAACGTTCGTGTCGAACTCGGGCGCCTCTCCGGCCGGAACACTGTTGCCGGGTGAGACGGCGACGTTCTCGGCCGCCTACACGCTCGTGCAGGCCGACATCGACGCCGGCGGTGTGTCGAACACGGCAACGGGGCGGGGCCGTCACGGATGTCTCGGACGACGGCATCGATACGGACGGCAACACGACGGATGATCCGACGGAGACGATTGTCACTCGGACGCCCTCGGTCGAGACCACCAAGACTGCCGTAGCGACCGTGGCATCCGGCGCCAGTGCGACGGCGACCGACGCCGGCGATGCGGTGAACTATACGATCACCGTTCGGAATACAGGAAACGTCACGCTGGCGGCGGTCGCCATCGCGTCTGATACGCTGACCCGTCTGGGAGGCGGCGCGCTGACGCTCACCACACCGCCGACATTCGTGTCGAACTCGGGCGCCTCTCCGGCCGGCACGCTGGCGCCCGGCGAGACGGCGACGTTCTCGGCCGCCTACACGCTCGTGCAGGCCGACATCGACGCCGGCGGTGTGTCGAACACCGCGACGGGCACTGGCACGCCGCCGACCGGTCCCGCCGTCACGGACGTCTCGGACGACGGCATCGACACCGACGGCAACACGACCGACGACCCCACCGAAACGGCGATCGCCCGGACGGCATCCATCGAGACGACGAAGACCGCGGTGGCGACCGTCACGGCCGGTGCCAATGCGACGGCCACGGACGCCGGCGACGCCGTGAACTATACGATCACCATACGCAATATGGGGAACGTCACGCTGACATCGGTCGGCATCGCGTCGGATACGCTGACCCGTCTCGGCGGCGGCGCGCTGACGCTCACGACGCCGCCGACGTTCGTGTCGAACTCGGGCGCCTCTCCGGCAGGCACCCTGGCGCCCGGCGAGACCGCGACATTCTCGGCGGCGTACACGCTGGTGCAGGCCGACATCGACGCCGGCGGTGTGTCGAACACCGCGACAGGCAGCGGCACACCGCCGACAGGCCCGGCCGTGACGGACGTCTCGGACGACGGCATCGACACCGACGGCAACACGACCGACGACCCGACGGACACGCCGATCACGCGGTCACCGGCTATCGGTCTCGTCAAAACCGCGAGCACGGCTGCGTTTTCGACACCGCCGCGCCCCGGTGACGTGATCACCTATACGTATGTTGCAACGAATCTCGGGAACGTGACGCTCACGAACGTGGCCATCACCGAGGCGCCCGCTGACTTCACCGGTACAGGCACGCTGCCCTCGCCGGCGTATGCCTCGGGTGGCGGTGATCTCGATGGCGGCCTCGGAACGCCGACCGACATCGCGCCCGGACAGACCGTGACCTTCACGGCGCCGTACGCTCTGACCCAGGCCGACATCAATTCGGGTACGGTCACGAACCGCGCGTCGGCCACCGGTTCCGTGCCCGGCGGTGGCACGGTCAGCGATCTGTCCGACGAGAGCCAGCCGACACCCGGCAACGACGATCCGACTCAGGTGACCATCCCGCGTGCGCCGGCGCTGCAACTCAAGAAGACCCTCGATCAGACGACGCAGATCTATCCGTTCGTCTACGAAGTCTTCTACACCCTGCGCCTGCAGAACACCGGCAACACGTTGGTCTCCCAGGTCCGGATGCAGGACGATCTGCGTGCGGCGCTGACGCCCGGCCAACTCCTGTCGGCGCCTGCCGTAACGATCATCGGCTTCTCCGGAACGCCGGTTGTGAATGCCGGCTTCGACGGCTCGGCCGTCACGGAGTTGCTGTCTGGCAACCCTGAACTGCTGCCGAGCCAGACCGGTGAAGTCAGAATTCGAGCCCGCGTCTCTTTCGTCAATGGCTTCCCGCCCGTTGGGCAGGGCAACACGGCGTACGCGTCGTCCACCGAGGTTCCCGGTCCCGTGCGCTCCGACGACCCGACGATCACGCCGGGCAATCCGCTCGACACCAATCCGACGCCGGACCCGGCGCAGGATGCCGACAACGACGGCTCGCCCGACACCCGGGAATCCGACACGAACGATCGTGACGGGGACGGCACGCCGGACAACCGCGACTACGATCCGACCGGCTATTTCTACTGCGAGGAGACCGGCAACATCCTGACGGGTGGCCTCGTCTCCGTCACCGGTCCGCTTGGAACGCAGCGCGGCGCTGGAACGTCGAACAACATCACCATCGTTCGTGACGGTGCCGCCGGCAGCTATCAGTTCCACGTGAGCGCGCCGGGGCGCTATGTGCTCTCCTACGATCTGCCGCCGACGGGTGTGGCGAGCACGTCTCGACTGCCGGCTGGAGATCTCGACGTCACGTCGCTGTTGCCGGCCAATCCTGCCGTGCTCGGTGGCGGAGAAGTCGGCTCAACCGCTCGGCTGTCGGATTTCACGGCGGCAGGCAATAGGTTCTATCGCGTCTTCGATATCGAGGAGAACGATCCGACAGTCTTCAACAACAACATCCCCCTCATGCATTGCGGCGTGCCCGCGGTATCGGCAGCAAAGCAGTTGGTGGGAACGCCGACCTTGCTGTCGAGCGGTGCCACCCGCGTGACGTTCCGCACCACGATCCAGAGCACGGGCAGCACGCAGGTCCGCAACGCAACCCTGACGGACGATCTCAACGCCGTGTTCGGCGCCGGCAATCACGTCGTCAGTCGCGTGGCACTCGTAGAAGCCCCGATTGGCTTCACCGCGGGCCATAACCCGGCGTTCAATGGCGCGTCGGACATCAATCTCCTGACGGCAGGTGGTATTCTCGAGCCGAGCCAAAGAGTCATCGTCGAATTCCAGGTCGACGTGCGGGTGACGACGAGCGGCACGTTCGTCAATACCGTCACTGCCGGCGGACAGTCTCCATTGAGTGGCTTGCCGGTAGCGCCTGCCATCGCCACCGCATCGGTCGATGCCCAATCGCCGGACGCGCTCGGTCAGCTGGTGGTGGAGAAGGCGACGAAGCGCACCACGGCCCGTCTCGGCGACGTGATCCCCTACACGGTGACCGTCAAGAATCCCGCCACCCGCGATCGCGTCGGCGTCGACATCGTTGACTTCATGCCTGCCGGCTTCACGTACCGGCCCTCGACGGGTCGCGTTGATGGCGTGGCCAACGAGCCGACGCTCAGCGGCCGGCGTGTCGTATGGCGCAACCTGACGATACCGGCGAACGCGACCGTTAGGATCACGTTCAATCTCGGCGTAGGTGCAGCCGCCGCCGGAAGCGAGTTCGTCAATCTGGCCTGGGCCGAGGATCCGATCAGCGGCAATCGCATCTCGAATACTGGAAAGGCCGTGGTGAAGCGCGAACTCGAGCACGTCTTCGATTGCGGCGAGATCGTCGGCAAGGTCTTCGACGACAAGAACCGCAACGGATATCCCGACGAGGGCGAGCCAGGACTGCCCGGTGTTCGCGTCGTGACGGCCCGCGGTCGCTTGATCACCACGGACAAGCACGGGCGCTTCAATGTCCCATGCGCCGATATCCCGGACGAGAATATCGGCTCGAACTTCATCCTCAAGATCGACACCCGCACGCTGCCGACCGGCTATCGGGTGACGACGGAAAACCCGAGGGTCATGCGATTGACCCGGGGCAAGCTCTCCGTCGCGAACTTTGGTGCGAGCATTTCAAGTGTCGTTCGCATCGATCTCAACGCCGGGGCGTTCGTCGGCCAGACGAGCGAGCCCGGTGCCCGGCTGGCCCGTGCCATCGATCAACTCGTCGAAAAACTCCTGACGAGTGATCCGACCGTCGTGAGCCTCAGCTATCGGGCCGTCGCGCCGAGCGAGAATGCAGCAGAACGCCTCAAGACCGTATCTCGTCTACTGAGTGAACGCTGGCAGAAGGCCGGCGGACGATATCGGCTCGATATCGAAACACGAACCGTGACGGAACAGTGAGGCGGCGCGCGATGAAGACGGACACCAGATTCATGCTGCCGACCTCACGATTTTCGATCCAGGCACTTTTCCTCGCCATGGGGCTGGGATCGATCGGTGCAATCATCGTTGCTCCGGCAGCCCATGCCGGTGAACCGGCCGCGGATCATGGAGGGAGCCTGCAGCCAGGCCGCGGCCAGTCGTCCTCGATCGACGTCGGCGAGAACACTGAGAAAAGCGGGGAGGCCGAAGATCCGGGTGGTGTCGGTTTCTCGATCAGCGTTGACGGCGATCGGCTGGCTGGTGATGCGAGACCCGTCGATGCAGCTCGCAAGACCGATCTCGCACTCAATGCTGTGGACATCCAGGTCAAGTTCGACGGCTTGGACGCCCGGCCGATCTTGAATGTCGCGACTGTCGATCTGCGCCACAGTTATCTTGCGAACGAGCGCATCTCGTTCAATGTCACCACAAACTATCCGAACTGGATCAAGAAAGCCGAAATCCGGATCTACGATGCCGAGCACGGCATGTCCGGTCGGCCAATGTACCTCGTGGACGTGAAAGGCATCGGTGAAGATGCTCACTGGGTCATGCCGCCGGAAGGCCCGGAGAAGTACGTCTATGTGTTGCGCGTCTACGATGGGAAAGGCCGCTTCGACGAGACCGTCCCGCTAGCCCTGCAACGCACGGCCCGTGATTTTTCCACCCATGCCACGGCCCCGCAGATGCGGCCCGTATCGGCGGGGCGCGCCGAAGATCGGACGTCGATCCGCAACATTCCGATCCACGGCGGCTCGGTCACGATCTTTGGACGAGATGTGCCCGCCGCGTACAAGGTCACGGCGCTCGGCGAAAGCGTTCCGCTCGATCCGAGCGGGTCCTTCGTCGTCCAGCGCATACTTCCGCCGGGAGCCCACACCGTCGATATCGACGTGAAGGGCGCAAAGGACGGTCACCTGAATTTCTCTCGCGATATCGAGATTCCCGAGAACGAATGGTTCTATGTGGGCATGGCCGACCTGACCGTCGGCAAACGCTTCGGCAGCAAGGAGCTCGTTCCGGCAGCACCTGGAGAATATGAGAGCGTCTACAACAGGGGGCGGTTGGCATTCTATCTCAAAGGCAAGATCAAAGGCCGATATCTCCTGACTGCGTCGGCGGATACAGGCGAAGAGAAAGTCCAGAATCTCTTCAAGAATGCCGACGGCAAGGGCCCTCAGGAACTGATCCGACGTATCGATCCCGACACGTTCTACCCGGTCTATGGTGACGATTCGACCGCGATCGAGGATGCGCCGACCGACGGGAAATTCTACGTCCGCCTCGAGCGGGACGGCAGCCACGTCCTCTGGGGGCGCTTCAAGACGACCATTCGCGGCACGGAGTTCGCGCGCAACGAGAGAAAGCTCTACGGCGCGCATGGCCGCTATCAGTCCGAGACGTCGACATCGCACGGCAGCCCCCGCATGGAGGCCGAAGCTTATGCGTCTCGACCCGGCACGCTGCCGCAGCGGGATAGCCTGCTCGGAACTGGCGGTTCCGTCTATTTCCTGTCGCGCCAGGACATCAATCGTGGCTCTGAAACCGTGACGGTCGAAGTGCGCGATATCGTGAGCGAAGTCGTTCTGACACGTCGATCCCTGCGTTACGGTGAGGACTACGACATCAATTACGTGCAAGGTGTCATAATTCTGAAGAGGCCTTTGTCGTCGACCACGCGCGCGGGCGATATCATTTCCGACGGGACGCTTGGAGGAAACCAGCAGTTTCTCATGGTCCAGTACGAATACACACCGGCAGTCGAGAAGGTGAAGGGGTATTCGAGCGGTGGCCGTGTGCAAGGCTGGGTTACGGACAACTTCCGTGCTGGTATGTCGGGCATCAGTGAGCAGACTGGAGCGGCTGCCCAGGAGATCGTCTCCGCGGACGCGCATCTGCGCCTCAGCAAGAATTCCTATGTCGAAGCCGAGACGGCCCGCAGCGAGGGGCCCGGATTCCGCAGCTCATCCTCGATCAACGGCGGCCTGACCATCACGGGCGGCGGCTTGGTCGGCGACAGGAACCGGACCGCCTATGCCGATCGCGCCCGCGCACACCTCGATCTCGCCGATTTCGGCGTGGCGAACAAGGGAGCGGTCGGCGCGTTCTACGAGCGGCGAGACGCGGGGTTTTCGTCGCTGGGATATGACACGCGCAACGATCAGCGGACGTACGGCGCCTTGGCGGATCTCGAGATCCGCCAAGGCGTTCGATTGAAGCTCAAGTACAAGGATTACTGGAACGAGGGCGGCCAGAGCGAGCGCGAGGGTGGAGGCCAGATCGAATACGACTGGACACCGCACTGGATCGTCGGCGTCGGCGTCAAACACAAGGATGTCTCGCTTCCGGGTCTCGGTGTTCCGGGACTGCTCGTGCAGGACGGCGGCCGTACTGACGCCGGTGTAAAGTTGACGCACAAGGTCAACGAGGATCGGAACTACTATGTGTTCGGCCAGGGCACGGTCGAGCGGAGTGGCAACATCAGCCGTAACGATCGTGGCGGCGTTGGAACCGAGTTTCGCGTGACCGAGAAGATCGGCCTTGCGGGTGAGCTTTCGTACGGCTCTCTCGGCTGGGGCGGTCTGGCTGCGATCAATTACGATCCGACGCCCGATGACCGGAATTATTTCGGCTACACCCTCGATCCTGATCGTTCGATCTCTCTCGGGCAGCCACTCATCGGCACGAACCGCGGCCGCTTCATCGTCGGATCACGTCACAAATTCTCCGAGAACGTCTCCGCCTACGCGGAAAACAATTACGACATGTTCGGCATTCGCCAGGTTCTGACGAGCACCTACGGGGTCGTTTACACGCCGTCTGCCTTGTGGAGCATCGGCGGCGGTGTCGAGTACGGTGACATCAAGGACAGAAGCGGCACCGGTGATATCGAGCGCATCGCGCCGTCGATCTCCATCGGGTTCAAGGATCCAGAGAGCATCAGCTGGCGCCTGAAGGGCGAGGCGCGCTTCGACGACTCGCCGGACATCGCCAAGGACCGTACGACGTATCTGGCCGTCGCCGGTTTGTCCGTCGCCATGAATTCCGACTGGAAGTTCCTCGCAGGCCTCGACGCGGCCATTTCCGACAGTGACCAGATCAGCATCCTCGATGGCGATTACATCAAGGGCAGTGTCGGTTATGCATTCCGTCCGGTCGGCTATGACTGGTTGAATGGTATCTTCAAGTTCATCTTCATCTACGATCTGCCCGGACCGGATCAGATCAACGCGGCAGGCAACAAGCTCGGCCCGGCCCAACGCAGCTACATTCTTTCGGCTGACGGCAACTATGGGATCAATCGGTACCTGACACTCGGAGCCAAGTATGGCTTCCGGATAGGCGAGGTGTCGCACACACGTAGCTCGAGGGACTTCGAGGAGTCATCGGCTCATCTCGGCATTGTCCGCGCTGACCTCCACGTGGTGAAGAACTGGGACTTGATGATGGAACTCCGCGCGCTCCACACGACCGAGATCGATACGACGAAGTACGGCTTCGTCTCGGCGGTCTATCGACACGTCCGCGAGGATATGAAGATCGGCGTCGGCTACAACTTCGGCAGGTTCTCCGACGATGTGAGCGACCTCACCCACGACGACGGTGGCGTGTTCGTCAATATCGTCGGCAAGTTCTAGCCATCCGTCGGGCCGCGCCGCGTTGCGGCGCGGCCGGTCTCCGTGCAACGCTGCAGAAAGGGGCGTGCCGATAGGTCCCGTGTCGTTCGTCGCGTCCGCGGCCACGAAGGGGCGTCGCGGCAGCGCCGAGCCACGAGGAGACGGTACGGAATGGCGGGCGGACCTGACATCAAGCTGATCGATCGGATCTCAGCGCTGTTCGATCATCTCGGCCTGGAGAAGGCCATCCTTGCAACCCAGATGCCGGCGGATCTGGCTGACTTCGCCAAGGCGATGCCGGACCGGATCTCCGGATTGATCCTTTGCGTGCCGACACGCCTCGACCCGGCACCGTTCGAAGCCGTGGCGGACCGTTTGCTGCTCGTGTCTGGCTCAAGCGGGTTGACCGTCGAGACCACGGCGCGGGCAGCCGCATCTTACCCAGTTGCTCGCCGCTCGGTTCTGGCTGACTACGCGGCAACCGGCTGGTCGGACGTCGTGGCCGAGCGCACATCCGAGATCGTGGACCTCATGTCGACGTTCATCGCGGCGCAACGCGCATCCGTGTCATTGCGCAACGTCGGTGGCGCGACTCTCGGCGGGGCGGGCGCGCACGCGGGGCTCACGTGGAAGGCCACCGGCGCCGGGCCGGTGCTGTTGCTGTTTCCGTTCTTTCTCGCGCCGTCCCAGTGGACGCCTGCCATCGATGCCCTGTCGCAAAGAGCAACCGTCGTCGTGGTCGGCGGACCGCATGTCGGCGGCATCGCAGCGCTCGAAGACCGCGCCAGCGCGCCGACGTATCGCGCCATGTTCACCGGCCTCGTCGATCGGATGGAATTGACGCCCGGCGCCCGCGTGCTCGACGTGGGATGTGGATCAGGTGCGCTCGACCGCATGCTCGCAACCAGACTGGGCGAGGGGGCACGCATAGACGCTGTCGACATCAATCCATTCTTCCTCACCGAGGCCGGTAAACTTGCGGCAGCCGAAGGTGTGGCCGACCGCATCCGCTTCGGGCATGGCAGCGCAACCGACCTCCCGTTTCCTGATGCCACGTTCGATGGCGTGTTCTCGGCCACCGTGCTCGAGGAGTGCGACGCCGACCGCGCCATCGCCGAGATGCGACGCGTCACCAAGCCGGGCGGCCGGGTCGCGATCGCGGTCAGGGCGATCGACGTACCGCAGTGGTGGAGTCTCGACGTGCCGCCAGCGCTGGCGGACCGGGCCGCGCGACCGCCGCAGTCGGTCGGGTCGGGAGGCTGTGCCGACAAGAGCCTCTACCCGCGCATGCGCCGCGCCGGTCTCGTCGATGTCGTGCCCTGTCCGGCCTTGATCACTCTCGATAAGCCGGACGGACCAATCTGGCGCTATCGCGAGGACTATCTGCTAAGTCTGCTGACCGCGGACGAGGAGCGCGCCTGGCGAAGCGCACGCGATGCGGCGCGTGACGCGGGCCTGCTCATTCACTCCCATGTTCTGCATGCAGCGGTTGGCCGAACCCCCTGATCACGCTCGACGGCTCAGCGGCAGCCGAGGGCCTTCTCCCGCGCCGCCAGGGCGTCGACGAGGCTGCGGTCACTGGCCGACATCGCCGCACGCGCCGCCGCCTGATCCCGGAAGCAGCCCTGGTTTCCGAAGGCGCTCTGTCCGCGCGCCGTTGTGAAGCAGTAGCCGTAACGATGCCAGACCGCATTTCGCTGCGTCCAGAGTGCAGCGCAGCTTTCGCCGCCCGACGCCGGTGGCGGTGTCGGCTGCGGGGGCCTGAAGGACGCGACGCTACGGCAACAGGCGATCCAGTTGCCGTGCGCCCAGCCCGACGTTCCGTCGAGAAGCTGTACGCGACGCCAGACGCCACGCGTTTCGAGTACCGTCAGCAGCGTGTCCGGTCCGAGCGTCGCAATGCGTGAGCCACCCGAGCCGGGAGCCGTGCGGAGCGCCAGGAAATTGTCGCCCTTCGGATCGAGGCCTGTCACATAGGAGTAACTTGCGGCGAGGAAACGGGGCCGGCTCGTGTCGTTGGCCGCAACCTGATCCTGCCGCGCGGAAGGCGGTTGTGTCGGCGGCGGGCTTGGTGCCACCTCGTCGGGCGGCGGTTCCGCGAAGGCCATTTCGGCGACGAGCGAGGAGTTCTCCCACGGGATCTGCCGGTCGGCCGTCGCCTTCTGAACGTCGGCGCGAACCCGCCGCATGACAGCGTGGACGTCCGCCCCCGTGACCGTCATGTGCTTGATGAGCGCGCCCGTGAACGGGCTGTTCCGCCCATCGCCGTCGAGCGCCCCGTTTCCGGGTTCCGTCGAATAGGCGATGAACGAGCCGACACCGGCATAGACGCGCGCGAGGCCCTGCGCGACGCCCGCCGAGCGCGTGGCCTGCGAGCGCCCGAGTTGCTCCGAGAAGGGATTGTTGCGGCAGGCGTCGAGGATCACGATCCGTGTCCGCGAGGCCCGCGATAGATCCGAGATGAGAGCATTGAGCGCAATCAGGCGTCCGCGCGCGTCGGCTTCCGTTTCCACGTTGGCGTCGATCGGGAAGAGATAGTTCTCGCCGCCGATCTGCAACCCATGACCGGCGAAGAAAAAGAGCGCCACGTCGTCGGGCTTGAGGTCGGCGATGAATTTCTGGAAGTTGGCGAGAAATGCCGTCCGCCCGACATCGAGATTGAGTGAAACCCGGTAGCCGAGCGTCTGCAGCCGACTGGCGAGGTCGCGCGCGTCGTTGACGGGATTGGGCAGGGGCTGCGCGCGCGTATAGGCGGAATTGCCGACGATGAAGGCATGACGCTCCGCCAGCGCCGGACCAGTCGCGCCAAGCAGGACGATCGGCAACAACAACCACGAAAGAAGGCGGAGAACCCTCATCGGACACCTCGAAGGCTGACGGAACCCGCTCACGACGAACCGCGCTTATCGATATCCCGCGCTTGCCGCGCGAGCGCCAGCGTCCGCTCCGCCATCAGCGCGATATCCACCGCAATGAACTCGCCGTCGACGAACGCCGTCCCGCGCCCCTCGCGCCGGGCGGCCTCGTAGGCGGCGAGGATGCGCTCGGCGCGGGCAATGTCGCGATCGGAAGGCGAGAACACGTCGTTGGCGACGGCGATCTGGTCTGGATGGAAGAGGAGTTTTCCCGTGAACCCGAGTTCCCGGGCGATCAGGGCGTCGTCCCGCGTCGCCGCCACGTCCTTGACGGCAATGAAGTAGGCCGCGTCGATGGCATCGAGACCGGCCGCCGCAGCAGCCGCCACGATCAGCGCCCGTGGCACCGCGAGTGCGCGCTCCGTCACCGCGCTACCGGTCGCGGCGGTGTAGTCACCCGAGCCGAAGAAGAGCGCGCTGGTGCGCGGCGTGGCGTCGGCGATCGGCAGCGCATTGAAAAGCCCGCGGGGTGTCTCGATGGTCGCGATGATGTCGATGGGGCGGCTCCGGCCGAGCCCGGTCTCCTCCTGATCGAGCCACGCCGCGAGATCTCGGAGTTGCTCGGCCGTCTCGACCTTCGGAACGAAGAGCGCGTCGATGCGCGCCAGATCGAGCGCCGCCCGGTCGAGCGCGTGCGCATCCGTCCCGACCCCATTGCAGTGCACGATGCGCTCCCGCCGGCCGAAATCGAGCGTCGCCAGCGCCGAGCGGATCGCGTCCCGGGCCGCAGCCTTTTGTTCCGGGCCGACGCCGTCCTCGAGATCGAGCACCACGCCGTCGGCCGGGAGGGTGGCAGCTTTCGCGATCCGCTCGGGACGGTCCCCGGGTGTGATGAGCAGCGATCGCCTGAGCCGCTGGACGCGCATGATGTACCTTTCAGATGAACATGGTCGTGTCGGGCGGAAGTCCGAGCAGATGCCGTCCGGTGGTGACGAAATGCGACGCGCGCCCTTGCACCTGCTGGGATGCAGAAAGGGCATCGCGAAGCCGTCGCTCGAAGGGGGCCGCCTCGAAGATCGCATTCTGTCCGGCCTGCCGATAGCCTTCGACAGCGATCTGGCAGCCTTCGCTGATCACGTGCGTCGCCGTCATGCGCGCCGCCATTCGCTGGTCGAGCGTGAGCGGCGCGCCGGCCTCGACCGCCGTCCAGATGTCGCGGTAGGTACTGAGATGATAGGCACGAAGCGCTCGCCAGCGGGCCTCCAGCCGGGCCAGATCCAGATGGAACGTCGCGCTGTCGAGGAGCGATGAAACGGCCCCGCGCGCGGTCTTGGTGAGCGCGAGCGCCTTGAGATCATCGAGCATGCCCCGTGAGATGCCGAGCATGACGCCGCCGAATGCCGCTGCGTAGGCCATCGTCGTCGGGAATTTGTAGAGGGGACCGGCAACCATCGCGGTGCTGAGCGTCTCGCGGTCGATGGTGTGTGCGGTTGGCACGAAGACGTCGCGCAACTCGTAGCTGTCGCTGCCCGTGCCGCGCAGGCCGACGACGTGCCACACGTCGTGCACGATGGCCTGATCCCGCCGGACGAGGGCGGTTCGATCAGCTGGCCGTCCATCGGCCCTGAGGCGCGGCTGACCCTCTGGCGCGAGAACCTTGCAATGAGCGCCGAGCAGCGTCGCGTGACGGCTTCCACTTGCGAACGACCACGTCCCGTTGACGAGGTAGCCGCCGGGCACCTCCCGGGCTGTACCGGCGACTCCGGCACCCCAGGCGAGCACGGCGTTTCGGGGGCCGAACAGCTCGCGCGCTGTATCTGCATCGAGAAAGGCTGCCGACATGGCGCAACCGGCACCCTGTCCGATACACCAGGCGGCGCTGGCATCGGCCGCGGCGACGATCCGCGTCACCTCCGCGAGCGTGGCCAGATCGAGTTCCGCGCCACCGATCGATCGAGGCAGCAGGAGCCGGAACAGTCCGGCGTCGACGAGCGCCGCCATGACATCGGCCGGGATTTCCCGGGCCTCTTCGATACGCGAAGTCGCTGACTTGAGGACGTCCGTCACGCTGCGAGCGCGCTCGGGCCAGCCCGTCGGCTCGCTTCCTTGATAGTCGTCCATGCCAGCTACCCTCGGCCGATGCTGTGCTGTCCGAAGAGAGGATAGCGGCTTCGACGTGGCCATGGCAAAGCGTGAGTTTCGGTCTGGCCGCCAGAGGCTGGACGGACCGAAACGGCTTAGGACTGAGGCAGCAGGCTCAGCCGAAGCGGCCCGTGATGTAGGCCTGCGTCTTCTCGTGCTTGGGGTTGGTGAACATCTGGTTCGTCTCCCCTTCCTCGAGCAGGAGACCCAGATGGAAGAAGGCGGTGCGCTGGGAGACGCGCGCTGCCTGCTGCATCGAGTGCGTGACGATGATGATGCAGAAGTTCTTCGCCAGCTCGTCGATGAGTTCTTCGATCTTGGCCGTCGCGATCGGATCGAGGGCCGAGCAGGGCTCGTCCATCAGAATGACGTCGGGGCTGACCGCGATGGCGCGCGCGATGCACAGGCGCTGCTGCTGGCCGCCGGACAGGGCCGTACCCGACTCCTGCAGCCGGTTCTTGACCTCGTCCCAGATCGAGGCGCGCTTCAGGCTCATCTCGACGATCTGGTCGAGGTCGGCTTTGGAGCGGGCGATCCCATGCAGCCGCGGGCCGTAGGCGACATTCTCGTAGATCGATTTCGGGAATGGGTTCGGCTTCTGGAACACCATGCCGACCCGGGCGCGTAGCTGGACGACATCCAGTGCCGGATCATAGATGTCCTGGTTGTCGATCGTGATTTTTCCCGTCACGCGACAAACAGGGATCGTATCGTTCATCCGGTTGATGCAGCGCAGGAACGTCGACTTGCCGCAGCCAGACGGGCCGATGAAGGCCGTCACACCCTTGTCCGGGATATCGATATTGACATCCTTGAGGGCGTGCTTCTCGCCGTAGTGGACGTTGACGTCGCGCGCGACAACCTTTGCTGTGACGCTGGCGGGACCTGTCGCCGGCCTGGCCGCAGTCATCGTTTGCTGAGACATATCCATCCTGCATCGCTCCGGCATCGGTCCGGACAGGCATTGCCGCCGGGGTTGAGTCAAGTGTCGGTTGCGGACCCCTCAGCCTCGGCGGCGAGCCGAGGCTGAGCTGCCCTTGTGTTACCAGCGGCGCTCGAACTTCTTTCTAAGGTAGATCGCAGCGCCATTCATCAGGAACAGGAAGCCGAGAAGCACCATGATAGCGCCAGCTGTCTTCAGCTTGAAGGCCTGCTCGGGCAGATCCGACCAGAGGTAGATCTGGACCGGGAGCACGGTTGCGGCGTCGGTCAGTGCGCCCGGAACATCCACGATGAAGGCGACCATGCCGATCATGAGCAGCGGTGCCGTCTCGCCGAGCGCATGCGCCATGCCGATGATGGTCCCCGTCATGATGCCAGGCATGGCGAGCGGCAGCACGTGATGAAACACTGCCTGCTGGTGCGAGGCACCGACGCCAAGCGCGGCCTCCTTGATGGAGGGTGGCACGGCCTTCAGCGCCGCCCGGGCCGCGATGATGATGGTCGGGAGCACGAGCAACGCAAGGACGAGACCGCCGACCAGCGGGGCCGATCGCGGGAAGTTGAAGAAGTTCAGGAACACCGCAAGCCCCAACAGGCCGAAGACGATCGACGGGACGGCGGCGAGGTTGTTGATGTTGACTTCGATGATGTCGGTAAGTCGGTTCTTGGCGGCGAACTCCTCGAGATAGACCGCCGCGAGCACACCGATCGGAACACACAGCACCAGGGTCACGGCCAGTGTCAGCAGACTGCCGATGAGCGCGCCGCGAATGCCGGCCAGCTCGGGCTCCCGGCTGTCTCCCGCCGTGAAGAAGCGCGTGTTGAATCGATTCTCCACAAAGCCCTTCTCGCGCAAGCGCTCAAGGTAACCGATCTCGAGGTCCGAGACTTTCCGATTGCTCTCGGGGGTGGCGTACGTGACCACTCTCCAATTGCCCGGCTTGGCTTCGGCCGCGGAGGTCAGCGGCAGGAGCACCTCGCCTGCGACCGAGATGTCCGTGAGCCTCGTCAGCTTGACGAGTCCACCGTTGATCTCGACCAGCTTGCTCGGCAGCTTCCCGTCGAGAACTTCCTCGACTTTCGGGCTGTCGACGCGAGCCCTCAACTCGGCGATCTCGGCATTGATTTCCGCGATCCGCGGCGCAAGGCTCTGCCCACCGAAGGTCGCCAGGCGGGCGGCCTCGATTGCGAGGGTGTCGGCCTTGGCCTTCGCCGCCTGCTTGATGGCCACGACTTCCGCGGCGAAGTCGTTCGACGACGTGAGGATGGTGATCTCGCCTGTCGTTCCGCTCGGCGTAGCGGTCCCGACGCCATTGCGCTTGATGATCGGCGTTCCCGAACCCTTGAAGTAGAGATCGGCGTCGTCCGAGAGCAGCAGCGGAACCCGGACCGTCTTTCCGATCAGACCCGGATCGGCAACGAGGCGGTCGCGCAGTTCGTCCGCCGCGCCCGAGCTGAGCAGGCGCACCAGTGTACGCTCGCCCTGCCGCGACTGAATGCCAGGGATGGCGGCCTTGAGGGCATCGCGCGTCACCGGGAAATAGTCGGCGCTCCGGATGGCCACCGGATTGCTCCGCTTGTCGGCGGGGACGAAATCGGCCGGCACAGCCACATCCATCATCAGAGAATGCTGCGTGAAGGCTGGAATGCCGTTCCGGATGATGTCGAACACAAGGGCGGCGACAAAGAGCGTCGTGACGGCCAGGGCTGCGAGACCGTAGGCCTTGAACCGCGCCTCCGCTGCATAACGCTTCCGGATGCGCCGTTTGGCGGCGTCGGACGTCATATCGAGGCGGAAGGCCGGTCCGTCAGTTCCAGCGATGTCAGTCATATTGCTCTCGATATCTGCGCACGACCTGCAGCGCGATGACGTTGAGGATCAGGGTGACGACGAAGAGCACGAACCCGAGGGCGAAAGCCGCCAGCGTCTTGGCGCTGTCGAACTCCTGGTCACCGACCAGGATCGTCTTGATCTGCACGGTGATCGTGGTGACGGCCTCGAGCGGGTTCGCGGTCAGATTGGCCGCGAGACCCGCCGCCATGACAACGATCATCGTCTCCCCGATGGCGCGGCTGATCGCCAGCATGAACGCCGAGACGATCCCCGGCAGCGCCGCAGGCAATATGACGTTCTTGATGGTTTCCGACTTGGTCGCGCCGAGCGCGTAGGCACCGTCACGGAGCGACTGTGGCACGGAGTTGATCACGTCGTCGGACAATGACGAGATGAACGGGATGATCATCATGCCCATGACGAGACCCGCAGCCAGCGCCGACTCCGACGCGACGTCGAGACCATACTGCTCGCCCCAGCCCCGGATAAGCGGTGCGACAGTCAAGGCCGCGAAGAAGCCCAGCACGACGGTCGGGATGCCGGCCAGCACCTCGAGGATCGGCTTCGCGATGGCCCGGAAGCGGGGCGAGGCATATTCGGCGAGGTAGATAGCCGAGAAGAGCCCTAGAGGACCCGCCACGAGAATGGCGATCGTGGTGATGAGGAGTGTGCCCGTCAGGAGCGGCACGAAACCGAACGCTGTCTTGATGTCGCCCTGGTCGGCCCGGAGTGCGGCCTGCGGGTTCCATTCGGTGCCGAACAGGAACTGGCTGACGGTCGGGCGCCCTTTGAGCGCCGGATCGAAGAAGAAGCGGAAGGTCTCGAACAGAACCGAGAACACGATGCCGATCGTCGTCAGGATCGCGACCGTGGCGCAGATGCCCATGATCACGAGAATAAGCTTCTCGAAGATATTGCGCGCCCGATAGACGGGAGAAATCCGCGAGATGAAGTAGCCCATCCCGATCAGGCCGAGCAGGGATCCGAGCCCGTACACCACCCATTTGCCGAAGGCCGAAGCACTGGCGAATTGCTGCGCCGCATCCTTCAGGAGCGCGGACGGCTCGCCGGAATGCTTGCCGGTGGCGATATTCTGGATATCCCTCAACCCGGCAGAGCGCTTGAGCGGATCTGCAATCGTCTCTGCGCCAAGAACCGCCAGCGCGCTGGACTCGGCATACTTCGCGACCACGGTCGTGCCGATGGCGTAGGTCAGGAGCATGGCGACAAGCACGGCTGCCATCGGCAGCATGCCATGGTACGAGGGCAGCGAATGCAGCGACGGCGCACCTGCCGTGATGAGGCTTTGAGCGCGTTGCCGTCCGATGAGGAACGCCGCAGCGACCAGGATCGCCAGCGTCACGAAGTAGAGTGCGGTCATGCTTGGCCTGCGGGCTCGAGGTCCAACGGAGGAAAAGCGACGCCCTTCGCAAGGGGCGCTGGATCTGGCACGAACGGGCCTGTTGGTTCGGTGGCGATTGCCCGATGGGCGAAAGGATCACGGACGGAACCGGCAGGCATGGACCTGACAGGGAGGCCCGGCGGTCATGCCCGAATGGGAATGGCCGCCAGGCTCGATGGTCTTACTTCACGTCGGCAGCCGTCAGCGGCTTCATCGCCTTGACCGCAGCCGCGACCTTCTCGGCCTCGGCCTTCGGCAGAGCGACGAGACCCTTGCGGGCGAGGTAGCCGTCCTTGGACATGGCCTTGTCAGACACGTACTCGGCAGCGAACTCGGCGATGCCGGGGATCACGCCGACATGCTGCTTCTTGACATAGAAGAACAACGGGCGGGCGCCGGGGAACTTGCCACCGGAGATCGTGTCGTAGTCGGGCTCGACGCCGTTGATCGACGCGCCGCGCAACTTGGACGCGTTCTCTTCGAGGAACGAGTAGCCGAAGATGCCGACGGCGTTCTTGTTGGCCTCGAGTTTCTGGACGATCACGTTGTCGTTCTCGCCGGCCTCGACGAAGGCGCCATCCTTGCGGAGCGACTTCCAGAGCTTCTCGAAGCCCTTCGCGTCGGCCTTCTGCATGTCCTTGAGCGCGGCGATCTTCTTGGCGCCCACTTCCATGTAGAGTTCGTGGAAGCTGTCACGCGTGCCGGACGTCGGCGGCGGACCAAGCACTTCGATCTTGACGTTGGGCAGCGACTTGTCGATGTCCGACCAGTTCTTGTGCGGATTGGCGACAAGCTTGCCATCGGCGCCCGGGACCTGCTCGGCGAGAGCAAGGAAAACCTGCTCCAGAGTCAGCTTCAGCGGGGTGCCGCCTTTCGACTGAGCCAGGACGAGGCCGTCGATGCCGACCTTGATCTCGACGATATCCGTGACGCCGTTCTTTTGGCAGTCCTCGAACTCGCCCTTCTTGATGGCGCGCGAGGCGTTCGTCATGTCGGGATGCCCGACGCCGACGCCGGCGCAGAACAGCTTCATGCCGCCGCCCGTTCCGGTCGACTCGACGACCGGGGTCTTGCCGAGGCCGGACTTGCCGAACTGCTCGGCGACAGCGGTGGTGAACGGATACACCGTCGACGATCCGACGATGCGGATCTGATCGCGTGCGGCGGCGATGGCGGTGGTCGCCACGAGAGCGGCGACGGCGACCGACAGCGTCGCGGCGGACTTACGGTTGGTAATCACTGGACCCTCCAGAATTCGCGCCAGGTGAAGTCGTCCCGGCTGGGATGGTCTTAGAGTACGGTCGCAATGGATTTGTGACATATGAAAACATTGAAAAATATACATAAAGAGGCGTTTCATCGATTCCCTGTCGTTTCTGGTGCTCCGCTCGTCCCCAGATCGCTGTTCAGGAGTGATGACGGCCCGCCGAAATGCCGTCCATGGTCCCGCGGAGCTTGACGCCGGGGTCCGCGGAGAGGTGGAAAGATCGGGGGTGGAGGGCACAAAAGGAAAGCGCCCGACCTCGGGGGAAGGTCGGGCGCCATAGCGCCTAAGCGCTTGCGCCGGGAGGGATTCCAGCGCGGCGAGCAGCACCTTCGGCTAGACGGGGGGCACTAGCGATAAGGATCGGTGCTGCTGCTCTGTCATGGAAGATATAACGACTTGACTGAGTTTCAAGGGCAACACCAAATCATTCACAGATTCTTTACCGATTATTTCAGCCGGCCCGGCGCTCGTCGCTGGAGGCTGGATGAACGAGCGTCACCAACGGGCTACTGAAGGTTCTTGAGCTGTGGACTGGTGATCTTGAAGAGATCGGCGTCGACGGTTGCCGACTTGTCGAGGTTGGCCACTTCGAGCCGCGTGTCGAGGCCCTGGGCGTCGGTCGTCACCCATTCCTTGAGTTCCACGACGGGCTTGCTCTGCAGGAACAGACGCACCTTCCCCGTCGCGTCCTTGGACTTGTCCTGCACCGAAACGATGAGAAGGTCCGCGTCCTCCTGGACCTCGAGGATACGGGCGTCCCGCAGCAGGTCGACATCCGTCTTCAACAGCATCCGGAACGGCGTCTGGTCGACCATGACCCGGTCATCCGTATTGATGTCGAGATCCTGGATGGCGATCTGCTTGCCGTCCGAAATGATCAACTGCCGGCTTGGCGGCGCGTACTCGAACCGGATCCGGCCGGGTTTCTTCATGAACACCTTGCCCCGGAGCCGTTTCTTGTCCGGCGAGGTCTGGACGAAGGTGCCCTTGAGGTTCTCGATGCCGTTGAAATAGCTGCTCACCAGCTTCACGATCTCGACCTGCCTCGGCTCGAGAGTGATGCCGTTGCTATCCGCCTGCGTCGAGGTCTGGGTATTCCAGGCTGGGGCCGCGACCGGCGCGCCTTTGTCCTGTGCCACGGCCGTATCCGGCCCGAGCAGCAGAGCCGCAGCGAACGCACATGAAAACATACTGCCTGAAGTTCGCATCTTGCGCGCCATAGGTCCCCCACCGCTCACCCTCGGTTGCACAGTCCCTACAATTCCGACTTTACAAGGGCAAGTCTGGTCGCGGCGGCGCGGCTGCAAATGCGGGGATAGCTTGCGTGTCGTGACCCTGGCCCCGGTCGCCTGCAGTCGCGCGGACCGCAAGCTGCACGATCGGGGAGAGACAGGCTCTGGCCGGAGCTGACGGCCACGCGGCAGGCCGTCAGTCAGCCCCGTCGGACTGGGCTTCGGCGCCGATCAGCACGCGTCGCCGCCCGCTGTGGTCGGCGGGGCTGACGATGCCCTCGGCCTCCATCCGCTCGATGAGATCGGCAGCCCGATTGTAGCCGATGGAGAGCCGGCGCTGCAGATAGCTGGTCGAAGCCTTGCCATCCCGGTGCACGATGGCGACGGCCCGGTCGAAGAGATCGTCGGCGCTGTCGACGGGTGTGTGGGTGACACCGCCTCCGTCCACCTGATCCGTGATTTCGATGTGGCGTTGCAGGGCATCGATGTAGTTCGGCTCCCCCTGCTCCCGGAGCGCCGCCGCGACGCTTTCCACCTCTTCGTCCGAGACGAAGGGGGCATGCACCCTGAGGAGCTGGCCGGAGCCCGGTGAGAACAGCATGTCGCCTGCCCCGAGAAGCTGCTCGGCGCCCTGCTCGTTGATGATGGTCCGGCTATCGACCTTCGACGCCACCCGGAATGCAATACGCGCCGGGAAGTTCGCCTTGATGGTGCCCGTGACGACGTCGACGCTCGGGCGCTGGGTGGCCATAACGAGGTGGATGCCGGCGGCCCGCGCCATCTGGGCGAGCCGCTGCACGACACCCTCGACCTCCTTGCCTGCGACCGCCATCAGATCCGCGAACTCGTCGACCACGATCACGAGATGCGGCATTGGCTGCGGTTCGCGCTGGTCCTGGACGTAGACCGCCTCGCCTGTCTTCGGATCGAAACCGGTCTGCACCGTTCGGCCGACCATCGCGCCGCGCTTTTTTGCGTTCTTGGCCCTGACGTTGAACATCTCGATGTTTCTGACGCCGGCTTCCGCCATCCGCTTGTAGCGTTCCTCCATCTCCGAGACGGCCCAGCCGAGCGCCGCCGCCGCCCGATGCGGATCGGTGACGACCGGCGCCAGCAGGTGCGGAATGCCGTTGTAGACCGACAGCTCGAGCATCTTGGGGTCGATCATCAGGAAGCGGCAGTCCTCCGGCGAATGCCGGAAGAGAAGCGACAGGATAAGGCCGTTGACGCCGACGGACTTGCCTGATCCCGTCGTGCCCGCCACCAGGAGATGTGGCATCCGGGCGAGATCCGCGATGATGGGCTCGCCGCCGATTCCCTTCCCGAGGGCGATGGGAAGCTGTGCCTCGGAGGACCGCCAGGCCTCGCTTTCCAGCAGTTCGCGCAGGAACACCGTCTCGCGCCGCACGTTCGGCAGCTCGATCCCGATGACGTTCCGCCCCGGGATCGGGGCGACGCGAGCTGACACGGCGCTCATCGAGCGCGCGATGTCGTCCGCCAGCGCGATGATGCGGGAGGCCTTTGTGCCCCGTTGCGGCTCGAGCTCGAACAGCGTCACGACCGGGCCGGGATGAATGCCCTTGATCTCGCCCTTGACGCCGAAGTCGCCCAGAACGTCCTCGAGCAGCCGCGCGCTCCCGCGCAGAACCGGTTGCGTGTGCTCGGCGCCCGGCTTTTGCGGCGGTGGCCGCTTGAGGATGTTGAGCGAGGGACGCCTGTAGTCCTTGCTCTTGCCTCGAAACGACATCAGCCCGCCGAGGACGGCGGTGGCGGCGCCGGCACGAGGTGCCTTCGGGGATTCTCCCGCTTGTGAAGGTGCGAATCGGGCGGCGATGGACTGGCTCGCCATGTCCGTCGCCTGGTCGAAGCCCGGCGCATGCCCGCGACCCGCGTCCTGTGGTGGGAATGGACGCTCCGGTTTGGGTTCGCGAGGTCGCACCGCGTCGTCACGATGCACGGCATGGCTGTGCCGGTGCGTCGGGTGGTGGGGATGGTCCGGGAAGTCGTCGTGACCGTCGTGCCGATCGGGTTCGGCATAGATCGGCGCCGATGCGAGCACGGGCTCCGCGATGGGCCGTGACCAGTGCTTCGACTGGGCGAGGACGGCGAGGTCGCGCTGGCCGAGAGCCAGCGCCGCCGAGAGGAGTGACATGCCCCCTGCGAACAGAGCGAGACCCGCGAGAGCCGAGGCCTGGCGCGGCAGGAGAGTCCCGATGACGGTGGCGACGGTCGTGAAGACGAAATCGCCGCCCGCGCCGCCGAGGCCGTGGTTGATCGGCCAGGCGGCAGGCGGCGAAATGCTGGACAAGGCACCTGCGAGCGCGAGCAGCGCCAGCCCGAACCAGGCCAGCCTGCGGCGCGGATAGGCGATGCGCCGCTTGAAGATGAGCTCGGAGCCGGCCCAGGCTGGGCCGAGGAATGCGATCACCGCCGTGAAGCCGAGCATCTGCAACGCGAGATCGGCGACGATCGCGCCCACAGGCCCGAGGAAATTGCGGGTGAGGCCGGGTGTGGCGTGGGTGAGCGAAGGATCGGTGGCGGACCAGGTGAGGAGCGTTAGCCAGCCGGCCGCGGCCAGCGCCACGAGCGCCAGCCCGAGACCCGTGGTCAGCCCGCCGATGAGCCTGTTTTCGAGGCTCTCCGGCAGGAGTCGCTTCGGCTCGAAGCCGCTACGCTCACCCTGCATCGACACGTACGCCTGCTGAACCTAGAGAGACACCACACGTTCGAGTGCCTCCCTGATCGTGGCCGGCGGATGCACCAGGGCGACGCGGACATACCGCTCTCCCGGGTTCGTTCCCGCACTGTTCGGCTGCGCCAGGTAGGCACCGGGTACCACCTTGACACCGGCTCGTTTCCATAGGGTTACCGTAGCCTCAACGCCGCCCCCGAGATGGGACATGTCGAGCCATAGGAAGAACCCGCCCGCAGGCCGACGGTAGCCGAGCCGCCCCTTGAGCACCTCGTCGCAAACGTCGAACTTCGCCCGGTAGGCCTGCCGGATGCTGGCGACGTGCTGCTCTTCCGACCACACCGCAATGGACGCCTGTTGGATGATGCCCGGCATCTGCGGTCCGGTGAGGTTGCGCACCTCGGCCAGCGTCTCGAGGAATTCCGGGTCGCCGGCGACGAACCCGGAGCGCAGCCCCGGCAGGTTCGAGCGCTTCGAGAGCGAGTTGAAGACGAGGATGTTCTTGAACTTCTCCGGCGTGTGGGCAGCCACTTCGAGACCGCCGGTCGGCGGCTCGCCGGTGTAGATCTCCGAGTAGCACTCGTCGAAGAACAGCATGAAGTCGTACTGGCGGGCAAGCGCCAGCGCGCGCCGGATGTAGTCGGGACGCGCCACGGCGCCCTGGGGATTGGCCGGCGAGCAGAGGTAGAATGCAACCGTCCGTTCGAGGATCTCGGGCTGGCGGCTCAACGCGTCGAGATCAGGGAGATGTCCCGTCTCCTCGGTGGCGTCGAGGAAGATCGGCTCCGCGTTCACGGCCGAAACGGAGCCGAGATAGGCGTGGTAGTAGGGGTTCGGCAGCAGCACGGCGGGCTTGCCGGTGACGCTCTTGCGCCCGACGGCCGGCAGGATGGCGTAGAACAGCCCCTCGCGCGACCCGTTCAGAACGATGACGTCCTTCAGCGGATCGACGAGGCCGGCGAGGCCGTAGCGCCGTTCGATCCACTGGCCGATGGTGGTGCGGATGTCGTCGGCGCCGCGCGTCGGGGGATAGGTGCCGAGCAACGACTGCGCTTCGACCATGCGGTCCATCACGAAGCCCGGCATGGTCTCGCGCGGGTCGCCGGCCGTCATCTCGATCGGTCGCGCATGCCCGGGCGGGACCCCGTCGAGCAACCGCCGGAGACGCGTGAACGGCGAGATGATCTCGCCCCGAACCATGGCTTGAAGGCCGGAGTAGTCGGACATTGCTGGGTCCTGTCCCTGTTTCTGGCGCAGATGGCGGTATGCGGTGAGGTCTAGTCGACAATGGCCTGCAGGACCAGACCGCGGATGAGCTGCCTGTAGCGGAGCCGCATCTGGCCCGGTGCGGCGGCCATGAACACGACGGCGAGGTCTTCGACCGGATCGACCCAGAAGTAGGTGCCATAGACGCCGGACCAGTAGTAGTCGCCGGCCGAGCCGAGTTGCGCCGCGATCCCGGGCGTACGGCGCACCGCGAAGCCGAGGCCGAAGCCGTAACCGTTGCAGGCCGGATCCATGGACGTGATCCGGTTCTCGATCTCCGGCCCGAGATGATCGGCGCGCATCAGTTCGACGGTCTTGCGGCCGAGAATGCGCTGCCCGCCGAACGTGCCGCCGGCCCGCAGCATCTCGACGAAGCGCAGGTAGTCCGAAGCGGTCGAGACGGCGCCACCACCGCCCGAATCCCATTTCATCTGCTGCCCCGTCGCGTGATGGACGCTGAGCGGCACGCCCGTCAGCGGGCACTTGGGAAACGCGCGGGCGTAGCGGGCCTCACCTCCGGCCGAGAGAGCGAACGCGGTATCGGCCATGCCGAGCGGGTCCCACAGCCGTGCCTTAAGGAACGCGCCGAGCGTCTCGCCCGTGATGGCCTCGACGATGTGCCCGAGGATGTCGGTCGAGAAGCCGTACTCCCAGGCGGTCCCCGGCTGATAGAGCAGCGGCACCTTGCCGATGGTCTCGAGGAACGCGTCGCGCCCGAGTTTGACCGCGGCCGACACCGACGATCCGGGATAGGCGCGGTGCACAGCGCTGGTGCCTCGATTGTCGTAGGTGAGGCCGGACGTGTGGCGCAGGAGGTCCTGCACCGTCATCTCGCGCTCGGTCGGGACGGTCTCGATCGTGTCGGCGCCGGGTGACTTCGCGACTTTCATGCCGGCCAGCTGCGGCAGGAACTTCGACGCCGGATCGCCGAGCAGGAGACGGCCTTCCTCGTGCAGCATCATGATGGCGACCGAGGTCATCGGCTTCGTCATCGAGGCGATCGAGAAAATCGCATCGGCCCAGAGCGGCTGGCCCGTCGCGGCGTCCCGTTGGCCGATCGCCTCGAGGTAGGCGATGCGGCCACGCCGCGCGATCCCGACGACGGCGCCGGGCAGGAGCCCGCCCTTCACGTCCCGCTCGAGGGCTTCGCGGATGCGCGCGAGCCGGGCGGGATCGAAGCCGACGGACTGGGGATCCGTACGCTGGAAGCGATTCGGCTCGGGACGGTGCGTCATGGCGGGCATCCTTCGGTCACGGCCCGATGTCGGTGGGGCGCAGCGAACGAACTGTAGGCAGCCCGAGGGCGCCCTGCCAAGGCCGGCCTGCCAGGGGCGGCAACGCGAAGCGCCCGCGTCCGGACCCGTTCAGCGCGGCGTCAGATGCCGTCCGAAGCGGTCGGTGTGGAAGCTGAGCCCGTCGACATCGGCCAGATACTGGGCGACGTAATCGGCGAAGCTGCGCCAGTGCGCCACGGCCTCGTCGCGGTTCGTCTGGCCGCGATAGTAGTCGTCGACCACGCGCAGGAGGTCGAGCAGCGCGTCCTTGTGCTGCACGTCGGCCCGTCGCACGTGCTCGATCAGAGCCAGCAGGTCGGTGTGGGCATCGTCGCGCAGGCCCGTAGCCGCCACGGCCGAAGGCAGACCCATCGGTTCGCGGCCGACGGTTCCGGGGCCGATGGTTCCGGGGCCCGGATCCAGCGGTCCGAAGCCCGTAGGCGCGGCGGCCGACCGCCAGTCGCCGGGTGGTGCCGTCTCGAGGCTGGGCATGCCGCCGGACGGTGACATCTGGGCCGGGGCCTGGCGCGGCCCTGTCCGGGGGTCGGTGCCGCCAGCGCCCTTGCTGCCCGTATCGATGTTTCCGCCGTAAGCACCGCGCGAGGCGTGCCCGTTGGCGTAGGGCTCCCCTCGTCGCATCGCGGGCATCGTCTGGGGCACCTCGCCGGAAGGCGGGCTGCGAAGCATGGGCGCGCTTGCTTGCGGAAGACTGATCGGTGTCTGCAAGCGTGCCGCGATGGCGGGCACGGGATCAGCGGCTGGCAGCGCCGTCGCGGGCGCCGTGAGCGCAGGCCGCGGACCTCCAGCGGCTTCCATGGCGACCCGGATTCGTTGCAGCAGGTCGTCGCCCGCTTCGTCGCTTTCGGTCGGCAGGACGGTCCGCGCTCCGTCGGCCGTCCGGATGATGAACAGCCGCCGTGCGAAGAGAAAGAGGAAGATGCCGACCCCGAGGCAGCCGAAGCCGAGCCAGAGCGACAGGGATCCACCGCTCGACAGCGCCATGGCGCCACCGCCCCGGAGCGCGAATTCGGACCCGATGGCGGCGAGGCCGAACAGGAACAGTGCGATACCGGCTGGCCGGAATGGATAGACGGCCGTCCTGCCCGCGCTGACGACATGCGTGAGCTGGATGACGCGATCGCCGAGGTCGATGACCCGGGCTGTGATATCGACCTTCTTCTGCGGCTCTGCCATCGCGAAGCTCTCGGCTCGGTGCGCGCACACTCGTCGGAACAACTGTCACTGTCGGGTTAGGCTCGACCTTGGTCTATTTCGCGGCGGCTGACCAGTCGCCGGCAGATATATGTCGTGCACATTATCCGTTGTTTGTGACGGCGACCCACGTGTCGTCGTCCTGTGCACGCCGCTCGAACATGAGAAAGTCGTAGTAGCCGCAACGCGAGGTTCCCGGAAATCGACGGCAGATCGAGGGCCGTGCCTCGTAGATCGTGCAGCGCCGGGCCTCGGTATCGAAGAAACGGCAGATCTTTCCATAGTGCGGATCGGCTTTGCGTCGCATCGCGTATTTGGCGCCGTGCGCCTCCTTGGTGAACTTCGCCCGCGCCTCCTCGAAGCCGAGACCGTGATGGCGCGCGAGGCGCGCGACATCGCGGCGATCGAGCTTGATGAGAGGATAGCTGCAGCAGTATCCGGGGCAATTCTGGCAGTTGTAGGCTGGCATGGTTGAGCGGCTCGCGGCATTGACGTGCAGTCCGTCGGAGCTTGCTTGTATCCCCTTCGGCCACCTAACGTGTTCGCCGGAACGCTAGCACGAATATCTTCAGGAGGCTCGATGTCGCTCTTCGATCTGAAAGGCCGGGTGGCGCTCGTCACCGGAGGCAACGGGGGCATCGGCCTCGGCATGGCGCGTGGCCTGGCCGCCGCTGGCGCGGACGTCGTTATTGCGGGCCGACAGGCAGCGAAATCGGAGGCGGCAGCGGCTGAGCTGGCGAATTTCGGCGTACGCACCGCCGTCGTCGAGGTGAACGTGGCAGACGAGGCGTCCGCCCGCGCCATGGTGGCTGCGACCGTCGAGCGGATGGGGCGTCTCGACATTCTCGTCAACAACGCCGGAATCAACATTCGCAAGCGGCCCGAACTCTACGACATGAAGGAATGGCGCGAGGTCCTGTCGATCAACCTCGACGGCGCGTTCTACTGCTCGCACGCGGCCCAGCCCGCCATGAAGTCGACTGGCGGCGGCAAGATCATCAATATCGGCTCCATGATGTCGATTTTCGGCGCCCCGTTCGCGGCACCTTATGCGGCGTCCAAGGGCGGCATCGTCCAGATGACGAAGGCGCTCGCTACCGCCTGGGCGGTCGACAACATCCAGGTCAATGCGATCCTTCCCGGCTGGATCGATACCGAGCTGACGCAGAAGGCGCGCGAGCAGGTGGACGGTCTGCACCAGAACGTGCTCCGCCGCACCCCTGCCGGCCGCTGGGGCGAGCCCAAGGACTTCGCTGGCATCGCCGTGTTCCTCGCTTCCTCCGCGTCCGATTTCGTCACCGGCTCCGCCATTCCGGTCGATGGCGGCTTCTCGGTGATGGGGTGAGGCGTCCTGCGCTGTCCGGGGACCCGAAAATGACAATGGTCCGTTGTCCGTGGGTCGGCATCGCCGATGCGGAATACCAGCGTTACCACGACGAGGAATGGGGCGTTCCCCACGCCGACGATCGGCTGCTGTTCGAGAAACTGCTTCTCGAAGGCTTCCAGTCGGGGCTCTCGTGGCTGACGATCCTGCGCAAGCGCCCGTCGTTTCGCGCGGCGTTCCACGACTTCGACGCCACCCGCATCGCCCGCTATGGCGACAGCGACAAGGCCCGGCTGATGGCGGATGCGGGGATCGTGCGCAACCGTCTGAAGGTGGAGGCCGCGATCGACAACGCCCGCGCCTATCTCGCACTCCGCGAGCGCACGACGCTGGCCGCCTTCCTGTGGGGCTTCCTCGACGGCCGCCCCCTGATCCACGAGCGCCGCGCCATGGCGGAGGTACCGCCATCGACCGACCTGTCGACCACCATCTCGAAGGCGCTGAAGAAGGAGGGATTCCGCTTCGTCGGCCCGACGACGATCTATGCCTTCATGCAGTCCTCGGGCTTCGTCAACGACCACCTCGTGACCTGCCATCGCCACGCCCCGTGCGCCGGATTGCAACGGGCCTTTCGGGGGCCCACATGACGACGGGCGCCGGAAAGACCGGGCTACCGCGCGCCTGGCAGCGGATGCTCTCCGGCCGCCGCCTCGATCTGCTGCACCCTTCAGCGGACGACATCGCCATCGAGGATATCGCCCACGGCCTCGCACGGGTCGCGAGATGGAACGGGCAGACACGCGGCCAGCATGCGTTCTCGGTCGCCCAGCACGCCGTCCTCGTGACCGACATCGCCGTCGCGATCGATCCTGGCCTCGCTGTTTCGTGGCGGCGGGCGGCGCTTCTCCACGATGCGCCGGAATACGTGATCGGCGATCTGATCAGCCCCTTCAAGGCTGCGATCGGGCTCGATTACAAGGCGTTCGAGGAGCGCCTCCAGGCGGCCATTCATGCGAGGTTCAGCCTGCCGCATCCATTACCGGATGCCGTGCGCTCCGCAATCAAGCGCGCCGATCGCGTTGCGGCCTACTACGAGGCGACAGGCCTTGCAGGCTTTTCATTGGAGGAGGCGGAGCGGTACTTCGGACCGCTCGAAGCTTTGCCGGAGGAATTCGCCGCAAGCCTCCGCTCGGCCGAGCCGTTGGCGGTGGCCGACGCGCAGCATCTTTTCCTGACGGCGTTCGCCACCGTGGCGGAGGCGTGATCGGCCTGTGTCCGAATCATGGCCGATTTGGTGAGCTTTGCCTCGCTTTCTTCTCAAAATCGTCGAATTCGCAACGGACTGTCCGGCATGAGGAGATTGCCCATGCAGGATGATGCGACGACAGCGGGCCACGGGCCCTACGAAGCAGGGTCGCGGAACTGGCACGCTGCCGAACAGGACGCGATTGGCCACCGAGCAGCGACCAGCTACGCCATGACGGTATCGCTGACGGCAGTCGTGCTCTCGGTGCGCAACGAGCGTCCCGTTGTGATGGCGACGCGCCCGGCGTCAGTGACCGACACCTCGGATCGCTACGCGGTTCTTCCTGGCGGTCGCTTTTGCCCCGGACGCCAGCCGTCGCTCGAGGGTGCGCTCCGCGACGAGGTCCGGCAGGCAACGGGCGTGTCACTGGGCTACCTCGAGCAACTTCTGACCGACTACGATCGCACGACGACTCATTCGGACGAGGGTCCGTCGGCATCGGCGCGGCGTTTGTCGGTGAGCTATCTGTCGCTCTCGCGGGCCGACGCGATACCGCTACGGGCTGGATCGCGTTGGCTGGATGTGTACGAGGTTCTGCCCTGGGAGGATTTTCGCAGCGGACGGCCTGAGATCCTCGCCGATGTCCTGATTCCTGCGCTCGAGGCGTGGTCGGCGAGTGGTGGCGGTAGCGAGCCGTCGGCACTCTCCGGCGAGAACGAACTGAGCCGGATCGAGCGTGCAGCCGTCTCGTTCGGGGTTGGTGGTCGCAGCTGGGACGACGAGCGCGTCGTGGAGCGTTTCGATCTCTTGCTGGAGGCGGGCTTGCTTCCGGCCGTGTCCACGGTTGATCTTTGTCCAGGCCACGTGCGCCTCGTGGCGGCCGGGCTCGGTCGTCTCCGATCGAAAGTCCGCAACCGGCCCGTCGTCTTCGAATTGCTCCCGGTCGAGTTCACGTTGTTCGAACTGCAGCGGGTCGTGGAAGCGGTGCTCGGCCCGACACTTCACAAGCAGAATTTCAGGCGTCTCGTCGAAAGCACGGGCCTCGTCGAGCCGACGGGTGAGATGCGCAACAATACGGGCGGTCGCCCGGCCAAGACCTTCCGCTTCCGCCGCGAGGTGCTGCTCGAACGCCCGGCTCCCGGTGTGCATGTCCGCTCTGGCCGGGCCGCTTGAACGGTCGCCGAAGGGGACCGTCCTGGCATTTCGCCGATCAGTCGGCTTCCGACCCTGACCGCGTCCCGCGATGGCGGTGGAATGCGGCGGCGATCTCGGCGTAGGGGACCGGCCGTGCCGATCTGCCGGTCGCGCCCACTCTGCCGACCGACGTGCCGCCCTCCAGCAATGCATCGCGAAGCCCCGCGGCATCGCTTGCGGCCTTGACGGTCTCCGTGATCGCCCGCGCGATGTCGATGCCGCTCCAGGGCGCCACCGCTCCGAAGCCGAGCGGCCGGTGCGGCGTCACGCCCGGCAGCGCGTCGAGTGCAATCCCGACGATCGGGATAGCGCGCCGGAGCCCGAACCGCGCGGTTGCGGTCTCGAGCGCCGTCCACTCGTCGGCCGCCGTCGGCGGGGAAGCGGGCGCCAGCATGACGTGACACTGCGCCATGGCGATCTTGAGCGCAGCCCGGCGGGCCGCCGTCTCGCGCAGCGCCACTTCAGGTGATCCGTCCTCGATCGCCGTCGCCGAATAGAGGAAATCCGGCAGCGCATCGAACAGCGCCAGGAGTTCGTCCCGCTTGCCGCAGTCGATCCACGAACGGCTGAGATAGATGCGATAGACCTTGGTCATGGTAGGCGCTGGCCATCACTTCGCCGGGAGGCCGGACAATATTCCAGCCCCTACCGTCGCATCGATGGCGCTAACGCCCGGTTAATGCCGGTTATCGCTTCGTATAGACCCAGTACGTCCCGGTCGGCAGCCGGCGCTCCGAGTAGGCCTTCAGGCGCTCGCTCCACGGCCGCGTCCCCCGCTTCAGGAGGTGCGCGATATCCGTGAGGAGGTCCGTGTGCTCGGCGTAGCCCGAGTGATGCAGCGCCAGATAGCTCGTCGAGAGCGCCGAAATGTCGATGGTATCGACGCCAGGCACGATGATCGGCCCTTCCGGCGGCACGTCGCCCGCGCGCGGCTTGTTCCCCGCCACGATCCGCGAGGCCTTGAGGGCCTGGTCGTTGGCCGCCGCATAGAGCGTGATGCCTTTCGCCACGCCACTGATCTCGCGCGCCATGTTCTCGAACGCGTCACGGTCGACGTCGGGCGAGGCGAGGATGATCTGGTTGATCTTCGATACCGCGGGCGCCCGCAGCTTGAGCGTGCGCAGCACCTCGAGCAGCATCTGGTTGCCCATGCTGTGGGCGATGATGTTGATCGACGTGGCGCCGGTCTCGTTCTGCACCATCTCGAGGAACTGGTAGAGATACGGCTCCGCCTGCTTGGCGCTGTTCATGTCGTAGACGTATCCGGCGACTCCGCCCGCCGATGGCCAGCTGTAGGTGAACGAGGCGCCGTCGAACTGGAGATCGAACGTGATCTGCGCCGTCCGGAACAGTGCGTCGTCGAAGCTCGTATTGTAGCCGTGCACGAACACGATGGCCTGGTTCCGGAACGTCGACGAGGCGCGCAACCTCTCCTTGACGAGCGTGAGCAGCTCCGCCTTCGACAGCGTCCGGATCTGGCGCACCGTGAAGTGCTTGGCCGGATCTTCCTTCTCGAACTGGATCGTCCCGAGGTAGGGGACCGTCCAGGCGCGCGGCCGCTCGATGTTCGGAACCTTGTGGATGAGGGGCACGCTGACCAGCGCCTGCCCCAGCTCGAGACGGCGCGCGCGGTCGTTGGCGTAATTGAACCGCGGGCGCCCGTCGACGCGATTCCGGTCGGTGCCGTAGTAGACGGGAACGATGTGGAACTTGTCGTTGTTCTCGGTCGCCTTGGCGGCGGCGGCAGGGGAGCCGGACCCGACGATCGGGGGCGAAATGCCGCGCGTGGTCGGCGCCGGCGCGGGAGCGGCCGCAACAGGCGGATTGACCGGGGTGATCGACCGCGTCGCGCCGGTCCGGGGTCTCGGCGGCGCAGCTTCGGGCTCGGCCTCGCCTCGCTGGGCTTCTGCGGTGGCGCGCTGGCGAGCCGTGAGCTCTTGTCGCCGGAGAGCCGCGAGGTGCTCTGCTTCGCGCCGTTGGGCCTCGGCATTCGCACGAGCGGCGCGCTCGGCTGAGGCAGACTGCCGTTCTTCCTGCTGTTGCCGCCGCTCAGCGTCCCTGCGTGCAGAATCAAATTCCGCGCGTCGCGCATCCTCGCGAGCCTTGCGCTCGCCGTCAGTGACGCCCGATGAGCCCGGGGACTGCGGACGGGCCGCGACCACACCCCGCTTGTAGCCGATCACCGCGTCGGCGTCGGCGCGCGCTGTCCGCGTCGCACTGAACAGCGAGCAACGCGCAAGCTGGGGCGGCTCGTCCTTCGCCGGCATGTGCTCGAGCGCCACGCAGCGCTGGTCGCCGAGACAGCGCGTCTCGCACTGCTTGTAGGTGAGGCCCGTGAGGCGCGCATAAGCCGTGCCGCTGAGCGCCCGGCCTTCGATCTTCTCGATGTAGGGGGCGGAACTGACGGACGTCACGCCAGCCATGGCGACGATCACGGCCGCAACGGCCGATCTCAGAGCCTGGATCCATGTCATTCGGCTGTCCCCACTGTCAGCACATCGGAAATACTCAGTGTCGAGCTTGCAGCAGAACTATGGCACTGCCTTGACCTCGTGGCGTGACAGATGTTCAGCAGATGACCCGCTACCCACGGGTTTCTAGCGGGTCTTGATGTCGCTGCGCCTTGCCGGCCGCGTCGATCCCCAGCATTCTGTGCCGATGAGATCCACCCTCGACATGACGCCGGATGCGAACCCCGCTTCGGCGGCCAGGACCCGGCCGGCGCTGGGGCTGCCAGAGCTCGCGACGGGCATCCGGTCCGGCAACCGCGCCATCCTCGCACAGGCGATCACGCTCGTGGAGAGTTCCCGCGGCGCCGATCAGGCGAAGGCGCGCCAGCTGGTGCAGGACCTTCTGCCCGAGACGGGCCGCGCCATCCGGCTCGGCATCACGGGGGTTCCGGGCGTCGGCAAATCGACCACCATCGACCAGCTCGGCATGAACCTTATCGAGGCCGGTCATCGCGTCGCCGTGCTGGCCGTCGATCCGACGTCGCGCCGGACTGGCGGCTCGATCCTCGGCGACAAGACGCGGATGCAACGCCTTGCCCAGAGCCCTGCGGCGTTCATCCGCCCCTCCCCGACGTCGGGGACGCTCGGCGGCGTGGCGCGCCGCACGCGGGAAACGATGGCTCTCGTCGAGGCGGCCGGCTTCGACGTGGTGATCGTGGAGACGGTGGGCGTCGGCCAGTCCGAGACGGCCGTGGCCGAGATGGTCGACTTCTTCCTCGTCCTGTTGCTGGCCGGCGGCGGCGACGATCTGCAGGGCATCAAGAAGGGCATCATCGAACTCGCCGACATGATCGCCATCAACAAGGCCGATGGTGGCAACGTCGACGCGGCGACCCGTGCGGCGGCCGAATATCAGGGCGCGCTCAACATCCTGACGCCTGCCTCTCCGAACTGGCAGCCTCCCGTGCTGACCGTCTCCGGACGCGACAATCGGGGGCTCGACGATCTCTGGCGCCGGATTGCCGACCATCGCCGCATCATGACCGCGACCGGCGAGTTGGCCGAGCGTCGCCGCCGGCAGGCGGTGACCTGGATGCGTGACATGCTGACGGATCGTCTCCTCGACATGGTGCGCGAGACGCCGGCCATGAAAGTCCGCGTCGCCGCCATCGAGGCCGATGTCGCCGCTGGCAAGCTGGCGCCGAGCCTCGCCGTCGAAGAGATTCTCGCTGGCCTCGCCCAGGCGCGAGGGGCGTCGTGACGCGGCCGTCGGCGATCGCCCGCAGTGACCGGCCGGTGGTCCTGCTCACGGGGTTCGGCCCGTTCCCCGGCGTACCGGCGAATGCGACTTCGGTGCTTGTTCCTCAGATCGCCGAGGCAGCCCGTAAGGTCCTGCCCGGCGTGACGGTCGCCGACCTCATCCTGCCGACGGAATGGGAGGCGAGCCTCGCGCTTCTCGACGAGCACACCGGACGCCTCCGGCCGGTGGTGGCGCTCCACTTCGGTGTCGCGTCCCGCGCCTCCGGCTTCGAGATCGAGGTCCGCGGCCGCAACCTGTGCACGCTCGCCGAGGACGCCGCCGGCCGTTTGCCGTTCGACCGCTGCCTGTCGCGCGATGGCCCGGAGTTCCTCTCGGCCACTCTGCCGTCTGCGCACATCGTCCAGCGGCTTCGGCGTCTCGGCATCCCGAGCCGGATCTCGCGCGATGCGGGCGGATACCTCTGCAACGCGGTTCTCTACCGGTCTCTCGAGAACGCCCGCGCCTTCGGAGCGCCCGTCCGCACGGGGTTCGTGCATCTGCCGTCGACCTTGGTCGACGCCCGTCGCCCCTCGCGTGAGCCCGCCGGTTTCAGTCGTCTGAGCTGGCGGGACGTCGTCGATGGAGGCGTCGAAGTGCTCGCAGCCGCGCTGGGCCGCCCGCGACCTGTAGCCGTCGCCCGCCGTCCGGGCCGGCGAGGTGTGCAAGCGTCGGCCTAGAACGCGGGGACGCGCACGCCACCACCTCCGCCACCACCACCCGACGGGGCACGCCGCGCCGGCGCGGACGGCTCGCGTCTGCGGGGCGGCGGGTCTGACCGTGCCGGGCGTGGCTGGGCCCGCCGACGCGGCGGCTCGGCGCGCTCCGGCGGGGCCGGACGCTCGAAACGCGGTGGGACGACGGGCGCCGCGATCGTCGGGCGTGGCGCGGCGCAGACGGCGTCGCTGGTGCCGTCGAGCCATCGCGACCACGTCTCGAAATCACCCGGACCAGCCGTTTCGGGATCGAGTTGTGGCGTGGCGCGATAAACGCGTCGCAGTTCGGCGATACCGGAGGCCGCGTCGCCCGCCTCGCCGTTGGCCGGTCCGCCATGGCAGCGCCGCTCGATCAGGGCCTCCTGCAACCGCGTGACCAGAACCCGCCGACTGTCGGGGGACAGGCCACCGGGGCCCGCAGGAGCCGCCGCACCCGGCGGCAGCAGCCGTACCTGACCGTCGAGACTGCTCAGGACGTAGGGAACTTCGGCGCCTTGCGTGCGCCGGAAGGTATCCCAGCGAATGCGGTCGGCCAGTTCCAGCCAACCCGCATCGCCACGCATCAGCTCCGCGATCAGCGCCTCCGAGAATGCGCCCTCGCTGCCGGGCGTCGGAAGCTGTCCGGGCACGGTCGCCGTCGCGACGAGGAACCCGGGCCGCCGCGTGAGTTCGCCGAGCGCAAGCCGCACGTCACTCTGGCCCGCGTTGACGGCCGAAGCGAGCGGCCCGTTCCGGACGCTCGCGTCGAGCAGGATGACGTTGCCGCGCTGCGCGACCATGGCGGCCATCACCTCGTCGAGGGCGAGCGATACGGCCGTGAGATCGGAGAGGTTCGCCGCGGTCCCGACGAGAAGCCGATTGCGCCCACCGATGCTGACTGCGGTTCCGCTGAAATAGACGATGGCGACGTCGGCCGACGCCGAGGCCACTCTGAATTGTCCCAACGCCACCTGAAGCGATCGAACGTCCCCTGCCCCGGCGCGTGTCACCTGATAGTTGACCGCGCTGAGGGCGTCCGCCACCTGTTGCGAGCGGGTGGCCCCCTGCGGGGCCCCCGTGCCGTCGATGACGAGCGCCACGTGCGACTGCGCGCGCGCTTCCACACGGCCGCCCATGATGAGGATCGCGAGCCCCACGAGGCAGGTGAGGGTCGCCCACGCGATGCGACGGGCTGATGCCGGGGCCATGGTCCGCCAGGTCCACCGGGCGTTGCGATCCACGGTCTGTGCGCTGGTTGTCACGGCACGAGTGCTTTCCATCGTCTGCATCATTGCACGCTTACCGCCCATTGCCGGATTGCGCCGTCGTCGCCGGCTGCCGCGAGTGTCGTGTTGCCGCCGATGAATGCGACGCTGCGGAGCGTGCCCGACGCGCCGGCGAGCCGCGCCACTCGCGCCCCCGTGGCCGTGCGCCAGACGTCGACCATGCCGGCGTCCCCACCCGTGGCGATGAGTGAGCCGTCGGCCGAGAAGGCGATCGTCCGGACGTGGCCGTCAGGAACGTCGAGGCGGCGGATTTCGCGGCGCGTCGCCACCGACCACACCCTGACCGTCCGGTCGGCGCTGGCGCTGACCAGCGTCTGCCCGTCCGGCGACACGGCGATCCCGTAGATCCAGTCCGTATGCCCGGCGAACTCGCCGGCTTCGCGCGTCACGCCTCCGTCGGCGGGCGTCCAGCCCTTGATCGTGTGCTGTCCGGGACCGTCGCTGACCGCAGCGAACACCGTCCTGCCGTCGGCGGTGAACTGGGCGCTCGTCACCTGGTAGGCCTTGCGCTTGCTGCTGGTCATCAGCGTCTGGCCGTCCTCGGGATTGAGGATGCGCCACGTCCCGTCGCTGTGCAGCGCGTTGATCCGGTTCTGGGTGCGATAGGAGAGGGCCACCACCGGCGTGCGCGGGCCCTGCACGGTGCGGAGCTGCGCGCCGTTGGCCGCGTCCCAGATGACGACGTCGCCGGTCCACGATCCGGTCGCGACCCGCTCCTCGCCCTGCCCCACGGCGAGCGCGGAGACGGCGCCCGCTTGCCGCTGCGCGAAGCCCGCGATCTGGTTGCTCGACGGATTCCACAGACGGATCTGTCCGTCCATGCCACCGGCAAGAACCATCTCCCGGCTGACGGCGATCTTTTGCGCGAAGGCACCGGCCCCCGACTGCGGATCCGTGAACGCGATCTGCCGGAGTGGTGCCACGCCAGAAAGCGCCGCAGCCGCGGCGGCGGCCCGCCTCTGCTGCTCGTCGGCCTGACGCTGGGCTTCGGCGCGCTGCCGGTCGGCTTCCTGCTGGCGCTGGAGGGCGGCGAGGCGCTCGGCCTCACGGCGCTGGGCCTCGGCGGCGGCGCGGTCGGCGTCCTC
>LNEM01000014.1 GCA_001464955.1 Rhizobiales bacterium Ga0077537
TCGGCGCGCTGCCGGTCGGCTTCCTGCTGGCGCTGGAGGGCGGCGAGGCGCTCGGCCTCACGGCGCTGGGCCTCGGCGGCGGCGCGGTCGGCGTCTTCCTGGGCCTTGCGCTGAGCCTCGGCGCGTTGCCGGTCGGCTTCCTGCTGGCGTTGAAGGGCGGCGAGGCGATCGGCCTCACGGCGCTGGGCCTCGGCGGCGGCGCGGTCGGCGTCCTCCTTGGCCTTGCGCTGGGCTTCGGTACGCTGCCTCTCGGCATCGATCTGGAGTGACGCCTGCTGTGTCCCGCCGGGCGTCGTGAGATCACCGATGGGCGGGCGGATGGTGTTGACCCGGTTGCTCGGCTCGAACGCGAGCAGCATCCCGCCACCGAGCAGCATCGCCGCGACACCGAGCACGACGGCGCCCTTTGTGCTGAGTGCGAAATCGGCCGCCTTTTCGCCCATGGAGGCGGTCGGCGCGGAAATCGGTATCGATTGTGACCCGTTGATCGCGGCGCCCGACACAGGTTGGCTGCCCGCGAGCGGCTGGCTCGGTTGCCGCTCGAGCGATGGCCGCGCCGACGGCGTCGAGTTGGGCGTTGGCGTCGACCGGGCATTGCGGTCGCGCGGCCCAGGACCACTCTGCGGCGCGGAGCGCGGCGTCGTCTCGCCCGTCCGGCCTGCCGTCGGCCCGGAGCGGCGACCGAGCAGTCCACTTCCCGGCTCGAGAAGCGCAGCGGTGGGGCCCGCCCCGAGGAACAGCATCTCGCGCCATTCCGCGACCGACTGCGGCCGGTTGCGAGGATGCAGGCGCAGGGCTTCGTCGATCGCCGCGAGGAATTCGGCGCGGTAACTGCCGCGCGCCGCCTCGAGCGCCGGCTTCATCCCGTCGTCGAGCATGCGTGCCGTCGCCTCGGCGGGCACTTTGCCCGTCACCGCGAGATAGAGCGTCGCGCCGAGCGAATAGATGTCGGTCCACGGCCCTTGCGCCCTGACGTCGCTCGAATACTGCTCCTGCGGCGAATACCCCTGCTTGACGACGCCGGTCAGCGTGCCGCTCATGTCGGTGATCACGCGCCGCGAAGCCCCGAAATCGAGCAGCACCGGCCCTCCGTCGGCCCGCACGATGATGTTGTCGGGTGCGATGTCGCGATGCAGGAAATCCGCCCTGTGCATCAGCTCGATGGCATCGAGCAGCGGCCAGATGAGACGGTCGAGATCGGCCTGGCTCGGCGCGTCTTCGTTGTCACGGAGCCAGGCCTTGAGGCTCGGACCGCTCTCGAACCGCATCACCATGTAGGCGGTGCCGTGCGCTTCGAAGACACTGAGCACGCGGACGATGGCGGGATGGTCGAACTGGGCGAGGGTGCGCGCTTCGCGGAGGAAGCTCGCCTTCAGGCGGTCGAAGAGCGGCCGGTCGCTCTCGGAGCGCGCCCGTATGCTGAGCGAGGTGTCCCGCATTCCGAACTGCGCCGGATAGTACTCCTTCACCGCGACCGGCGCCGCAAGGCCGATGTCGAACGCCTGGTACGTGATACCGAAGCCGCCAGCGCCGATCACCCGATCGATGCGGTACTTTCGGTCAAGTACGGTGTTCGATTTGAGGACCTCGCGGTAATCCATTCTCTCGTCTCTTTATGGCGCGGCGGGGCGACGGATGGCAGCATGAAACGCAAGCACGAGCATCACAGTACCGGATTTCACGACGGCGCGCGACATATTTCGAACCGTATCGGACCGTTTTATCCGCCGCTCACGTGCTGTTGATGCCCCGTGAGACCGCCGCCGGGTGTCGAACCGACGGCTCGCATCTTAGCCGCAATGCTTTCGGGGTGCGATCCCGCTCTGCCGGCCGCCCGCCATAAAGTGCGGTCAGGGTGAGCGCGCGATCCAGGCCGCTCGCCATGGGATGCCGGAGCGTGTCGACAGGCCTCGGTCGTGCGGCTCACCAGAGCGCGGTGGCCACCAGCAAGGCGACACAGCTCGTCGCGCCGGCAAGAGGCATCCAGATCGGGAAACATAGTCCCCTGGGGGGCGCCGGGTCCCGGATCTTCAGGAGTACGAGCGCTGCATTGACCAGCGTGAACACGGTGAGCATCACCCACGTCGTCATGTCCGCCAGGCGGCCGATCGGAAAGAACAGCGCCAGGACGAGAACGATGGCCACGACGACGACCGAGGCTCGGAGCGGCGTCCGTGTGAGCGGCGAGATCTTGCCGAGGGCGCGCGGCAAGAGGCCTTGGCTGGCAAGCCCGTAGATGACGCGCGAACTCATGATCGTCTGCACGATGACGCCATTAATGGTTGCGAAGATGGCGATCAGCGAGATGATGACGGGTGAAGCGCCCGTGAGCCGCTCGTAGGCGAGGCTGAGCGGCGCCTGCGACGCTGCGAGTTCGGCCTGCGGCACGCTGCGGATGACCACCCAGACGACGAGGATGTAGAGCAGCGTGCTGACGGCGAGCACGATGGCGATGGCGAGCGGCAGTGTCCGCTCCGGCCGCTTCACCTCCTCCGCGACATTCACCATGCCCTCGAACCCGATGAAGGCGAAGAATGCGATCAGGCTGGCCCCGAGGACGCCGCTCCAGGCCCCTGCCGAACCGAGGCCACTCGCGGCAAGCGGAAGATCGGCGAGGATCGTGGGCTGCGCCCAGAGCCCTGCCCCGACGATGACCAGAAGACCGCCGATCTCGATCAGCGTCATCACGGCCGCGACGCCGACGGCTTCCTTGATGCCCCAGGCCGCGACCGCGCCCATGGCGAGGATGACGGCTGCCGTGAGTACGGCGGACGGGAGCGGCACGAGCACGCCGATGTAGCCCGCCGCTCCTTTGCTGATGGCGGCGGCGGCGATGACGCTGGCCGTCACCACGAGGAGGCCGCTGACGAGTGCCATGGCGTCCGAGCGGAACCCGGCCTTCACATAAGCGGCTTCGCCGGCGCTGACCGGGAACCGCGCCGCCAGTTCCGCAAAGCTCGCGGCCGAAAATGCCATCACCGATGCCGCGACGAGGAATGCGATCGGCGCATGAACGCCGGCGCGGGCGGCTGCCGTTCCGACCAGGACGTAGATGCCGGCGCCGACCGTGACCCCGAGGCCGTAGAGGACGAGCAGCCCGAGGCCGAGGCTCCGATGCAGCTCGACGTCGGGTGCGCCGGGGGAAACCTGCCGTCCGGCGTCGTCGATCCCAGGATTGCTCATCGTCCTGCGCTCTCCCCCGCTGATCGCCGTCGAGGCGGCGTCGGCGTCATCATCACCTAGTTGGATATGCCGCCGGGCGATTGATTCTGGTCAACGTCTGGAGGCCGGATAGGGGTCACACATGCCCTATAGGCGTTACGAGGAAGACCCACCATGACGGCCAGTGCAATGACCGAGGCGGCGGCGAAGCGATTGCTGCGCCACGTGCATCTCGAACTCGCTCGCGACCACGACTTTCCCTTGGGGAGCGCGCGCCACCGCTACGAGTTCATCGCTCCGCTCGACGCGAACGGTCATATCGTAGCAGAGGCATGGCGGCAGGTCCGCGACAAGTGCCGTGTCAAGCGAGTCTGGGGTGACGATCCGAGCGAGGTCGGCCATCTCGTTCACAAGAGCGGCGGCGCCTGGGCTTTCCACTACGATATTCACGGCGACGCGGCCCACGACGAGACCGGCTACCGCTTCAACGACCACCGTTTCGCGCCGGGCGAGTACGTGTCGATCAAGGAGCACGACGGAGTCTTGCGCACATTCCTCGTCAAGGCCGTCGTCGACCTCGACTGACGACATGCTGCGCTGTCGGCGAGCCCGGGTAAGGGGCCGTTACTTCGGGCGCACGAAATCGACGGCGGAATTGTAATAGTAGGCGACGGAGCCGTTCAGCGCGCAGTCCGGGTAGTACATGTAGCGCTTGATGTCGTTGCGCCCTGTATAGCCGTCGGCTCCGAGCACCACGGGCTTCCAGTTGGTCGCGAGCGTCTCGATGCCCTTGCGCGACAGGAAATAGGCCGCCGCCGATCCCGTATAGGCGTCGCCCTCGAAGAGATTGCCGGCGATCCGGCGGCGCGGCCGTCCGTTCTCGATGAACGAATTGAGGAACGCGATGTCCCAGCCCTCCGGCAGGTCGGCCAGCCGGATGCTGTCGAGACGCGACGGCATGAACAGGGCGTCGTCCTCGATCACCAGCGCGATGTCATGGCCGTGGGCTCGGATCTTCTCGTAGGTCTGGCAGTGGGAGATCGTTGCGCCGATCTCGCTCGGATTGAGCGAGCGGTGGTGCAGTTCGTTGGCCCCCTTGTCGTCATAGAGGCCCATCTTTTCGAGCTGCCCGATGGTGTAGTCCTTGCCGCGGAACCCCTCCACGAACTGGAACGTCTCGAAGCCGAGCGTCTCGATCTGCTTCGTGATGATCCGCTGCCGCCGGACTTCGTGCGGCATGCTGATGCAATAGACCGGAATGCGACGGATATCGGCGTTCCGCAGGCGTCGCACTGGCCACATGTCCAGTTTGCTCAGCGCCATGTTACGCGCCGTCGCGGGGCCCTTCTGGAGGACTCTGCCCGCCTTCTTGATGAGCCACTGTGTATCCATCCGGCATCCCGCGAATATCGAAATCGATGACGATCGCAGCCATCGCATGAAGCATCCGGTGGAATACCCTCCGAACGGTATCCCGGCAATCGGCCTCATGTCCTGTCGTTAAGGCGCGAGTCCGACGCACCAGATCAACGTCTGATGGCAGAAGCTCCGGACGGATCGGGTGTCATCGGTGAAATGACGCCGGTCGCGCGCATCGATGCAGATGCAACTGATCGCGGGCGGCATGCTCAGAGCTTCGGTTCCTCCATCTCGCCCCCAGCTGTCTCGGGAGCGCCGGTGGGCGCACCGGCGATCGAGGTGAGCGGCGCCAGGAATCGCTCCGCGAGGTCGATCGAGGAGCGGCGCCCGACCTGATCCTTGGCGCGCGCGATCCAGCGGCGGGCCTCCTCGCGCCCGGAATTGTGCAGATACGTGAGAAGTGCTCGCTCCGGCCGCATCTTGCTCTCGGGCGGCAGCGCGTTGGTGTGACGGCCCGCCTCGATCAGGTGGAAACGGTGGCGCGCCAGTCGTTCGGCCCGCGTGCGTGGCTTGCGCCAGCGTGACCCGCGCTGGTCCCTGTGAGCGACGATCTCCATCGCGTCCCTGACCAGCGGCTGGCTGAAGGTCACCCGGTTGAGATCGGCCGCGATCTCCCGCGCCGACCGCGGCTGGATGGTCCGCTCGACGGGATTCAGAAGGACGATCAGCGTATCCCCGACCGGGCTCTGGTCGGCGAGCGTGGTGAGGTCGGGATTGGCCGTGAAGCCGCCATCCCAGTAGGCTCGCCCCTCGATCTCGACGGCATGGTGGACCTGCGGCAGGCACGCGGAGGCGAGCACGGCCTCGACGGTCATCTCGCGGCGCCGGAACAGGCGGGGCCGCGCGGTCGCGACGTCGGTCGCAGCGATCAGGAGTTCGACGCCGGTTGTCGTTCTGAGGCGCTCGAAGTCGATCTGCGCCGCGATCAGCTTGCGCAGCGGATCGAAGCCGAGCGGATTGAGTTCGTAGGGCGAGAACATGGAGGCCATCTGGCCCATCGCCGGCGACCGGCTCATGCCGTAGAGGAACGGGTTGAGCCGGAGGAGATCCGGCACGCCGGCTTCGATCACGCCCTCCCAGATCGCGCGGAGACGGTCGCGCGCCCCCGCCCGGCCGCCCTCGGCGAGCCCGTCGGCCAGCGCGACGGCGTTGACCGCACCCGCACTCGTCCCGCTGATCCAGCCGAATTCGATGTCGCTTTCGTCGAGCAGCCGATCGAGAACGCCCCAGGTGAAGGCGCCGTGGGCGCCCCCGCCCTGCAGCGCGAGATTGATCGTGAGCGCCGACTTGCGAAACAAGCGCACCCCTGTCCCTCCATCCCCCGCAACCGGACCACCGGTTGGCCCTCGCCACGTCCGTGCCGACGCCGTGACGCGCTGCTGGCAGGATCGCAATGCGGCCATCGGTAAGCGCTCCCTACCACGTCCGGGCGCGCCCGACCGTTGCGCTGGCGTCACGCCGGTGCCCCTGTGGCTGGTCCGTCACCGCAAGATAGTCGGTCCTGCCGTCGTTTTGGGCGGGCCGGCAGATCATTCGTCATCCCTCGCGATTGCATTGGCCTTTTCGCGAGGTCATTGTTATGCCGGCCTTTCGCAGTGCCGACCCAAGGGAGGTTTGAATGACCACGCGTCGAGAATTCCTGACAACAGCAGCTCTGGCGTCCATGGCAGCGACGTTGCCGGGCCAGGTGTTCGCCCAGGAGATGAAGTTCTTCCGCATCGGCACGGGTGGCGCGGGCGGCACCTACTTCCCGATCGGTGGTCTGCTCGCCAACGCCATTTCGGCTCCCCCCGGCTCGACTCCCTGCGACAAGGGCGGCGCATGCGGCGTCCCGGGCCTCGTGGCCATCGCCCAGACATCGAACGCGTCGGTCGCCAATTGCACCGGCGTCCAGACCGGACAGATGGAGTCGGGTCTCGCCGCCGCCGACATCGTCTATCAGGCCTACAACGGCCTCGGCACCTTCAAGGACAAGAAGTACGAGAAGCTGCGCGTCATCGCCAACCTCTTCCCTGAGCACCTCCATCTCGTGCTGCCGAAGGGTGCCAAGCTCGGCGGGATCGAGGATCTGCGCGGCAAGCGCGTCAGCGTCTTCCAGGCCGGCTCGGGCACTCAGGTCGCGATCCTCGAGTTCCTGAAGCAGTTCAACATCGAGAAGAAGGACATGCAGACGTCCGAGCTCGGCCCGCAGCAAAGCGCGGATCGCATGGCGGACGGCCAGCTCGACGCCTTCTTCATCATCGGCGGCACGCCGCTCGCCGCCATCACGCAGCTCGCCTCGACCAAGGGCATGGAGCTGTATTCGATGAAGGACAGCGAGATCGAGAAGTTCCTGACGGCGCTGCCCTACTACTACGCCGACCCGATCAAGGCCGGCAGCTACGAGGGCCAGAAAGCCGAGGCGAAGTCGGTTGCCGTCGGCGCTCAGTGGATCGTGTCCTCGGACGTCCCCGAGCAGCTCGTCTACGACGTGACGACCGCGCTCTGGAACAACAACACGAGGAAGCTCCTCGACAACGGCCACTCCAAGGCGAAGGAGATCCAGCTCGCCTCCGCACTGAAGGCCGTCAAGATCCCGCTGCATCCGGGTGCGGAGAAATTCTACAAGGAGAAGGGCGTCCTCAAGTGAGGACGGGCCTGCGAACCTGACCTGATCCGGCCGGCGCACCTCGGTATCGGGCGCCGGCCGACTTGTTTCCGAGATCGACCGAGGCCCGCCATGGCAGGGAACACGATGTCCGATAGCGACATGATCGACGCACGGCGCGCCAAGGAGATCGAGGAACAATTCGAGAGCGAGCGGCGCACGCGCCCCGTTGCGCCGGCACTGACATCCGTCGTCTATGTCTTTCTGGCCCTCTTCGCCCTCTATCACTACATCACGGCCGGCATCGGCATCCCCATCGACCACTGGCACATGGGGTTCCACCTCTCCGGCGTCATGTTGTTGGTGTTCCTGCTCTATCCCGCGCGCGGCCGGAAGCCTGGCGCGGAGACCGCCCGCTCACGCTTCCACGTGCTCGGCGTTCCGGTCTGGGACTGGGCAGCAGGCGTTGCTTGCGTGCTCGCGGCGCTGTGGATCGGCGTCTCGTGGGAAGGTTTCGACCTCAAGTGGCTCGGCATTTCCTTCGATGTCGTCCAGCAGGCGCTGCGCCAGGGCGCGCCTGCCGACATTGACGTCATCTTTGGTACCATCCTGACGGTTCTGGTGCTGGAGGCGACGCGACGGACGGTCGGCTGGGTGCTGCCGATCATCGTCATCTGCTTCATTCTGTTCGCCCTCTACGGGCCCTACATGCCGCTCCAGATCCTCAAGCATCCGGGCGTCAGCTGGCGGCAGTTCATCAACAACATCTACTTCCCGTCCGAAGGCATCTTCGGTATCGCGCTCTGGATCGCTTCGACCGTCGTCTTTCATTTCGTGCTCTTTGGCGCCGTCGCGCAGCGCATGGGGCTCGGCCAGCTCTTTGTCGATGTCTCGACCGTGCTCGCGGGGCGGTTCACGGGCGGGCCGGCGAAGGTTTCCGTCGTCTCGTCGGCGCTGTTCGGCACCATTTCGGGCTCGGCGGTTGCCAACGTGGTCTCGACCGGCGCGTTGACGATCCCGAACATGAAGCGCCTCGGCTATCAGCCGCACTTCGCGGGCGGTGTCGAGGCGGCAGCCAGCGCCGGCGGACAGGTGACGCCGCCGATCATGGGCGCGGCCGCCTTCATCATGGCCGAATACCTCAAGATGCCCTACAGCTCGATCGCCCTTGCGGCGGTCATTCCCGCCGCCATGCACTACCTCGGCGTGCTCGTCATCGTCCATTTCGAGGCGAAGCGGCTAGGCCTGAAGGGCTTCGCGGCGGCCGACATCCCGAAGATCGGGCCCGTATTGGCGCGCGGCTGGCCGTCGATCCTGCCGCTCGCCGTGCTGCTTTACGTGCTGTTCTCCGGCTACACGCCCTACATGGCTGCGTTCTGGGGCATCACGGTCGCGGTCCTGGTCGGGCTCTTCAATCCCATGCGCCGCGTCACGCCGCGCGAATTCGTCGATGCGTTCCAGGAAGGCGCGCGCAGCACGCTCGCCGTCAGTGCGATCTGCGCCGCTGTGGGCATCGTTATCGGTGTCGTTTCGCTGACGGGCCTCGCCTTCCGCCTCGGCTTCATGGTGACGGGGGCGGCCCAGGATCTCGCCAGCTACTTCCATGCCGCGTTCAGCGTTCTCCCATGGGAGATCTTCACGCTGAAGGACATCACGCTGTTCCTGTCGATGGTCTTCATCGCCATCTCGTGCATCCTGATGGGAGCAGGCGTGCCGACGACGGCGCTCTACATCATGCTGGTGACGGTGGCGCAGCCTGCCTTCTCGAACCTCGGCGTGCCGCCGCTCGCCACCCACATGTTCGTCCTCTTCTACGGCATCATCTCCGAGGTGACGCCGCCGGTCTGTACGTCCGCCTATGCCGCGGCGGCGATCGCGAACTCGAACCCGTGGAAGACGGGGGCCGCGGCCTTCAAGCTCTCCAACGGCAAGATCATGGTACCGTTCGTGTTCTGTTATTCGCCCGTGATGTTGCTGGTGCTTCCCGGCTGGAACTGGCCCGAGTTCCTAGAGACCACCACCACCTGTGCGCTGGGCATCTTCATGCTCGGCATCGCCTTTGTCGGCTACGCGAGGGCCCCGATGCCCATGGTGCTCCGTATCATGCTCGGGGTCGGCGGCGTGCTGATGGCGGTGCCGTCACGCTCGGCCGAACTCGTCGGGTTGGCGCTGGCGATCATTCCGGGCGTGCAGCAGATTCTGGCGTCGCGAACGGCGCGAAGCGGGAGCGGACCGCCGGCCGCCGCCTGACGCCTGCGGCTCAGGCCGCGATGAAGCGGTCCATCTCGGTGCGGAAGCGCGCCGCGATGGCCTCGCGTCCGATGTGATGTCCACCGCGCACCACATGTCGTCCCCGGCTCCAGACGTCCCGCACGCCACCGTGAGCGGCGAAGATCCAGGCGTCGACGGCCGCCGATCGTCGCCGACCCGCGAATGCGGGGTGCGCCATGTCGAGCGCCACGAGATCTGCTGAAGCTCCGTCGCAGATGCCGGCCGCCGCGCCGGGCGTCAGGGCCTGAGCGCCTCCCTGAACCGCGCCGCGCAGCAGGGTCTCGCCCGTCGAGCCGCCGGCCTCGGCGAGGACGTTGCGGGCGCGCTGCCGGAGCCTCTGGCCGTGCTCGAGCTGCCGCAGTTCGTCGCCGACACCGATGAGAATGTTGGAATCGCTGCCGATCCCGAACCGTCCGCCGGCCCCGAGGAACGTGGCGCCATTGAAGATGCCGTCTCCGAGATTGGCCTCGGTGATCGGGCAGAGCCCGGCGATCGCGCCGCGCTTCGCGAGCGCCAGCGTCTCGTCCTCGGTCATGTGCGTCGCATGGATCAGGCACCAGCGGCGATCGAGCGGCTGGTGCGCGAGCAGCCACTCGACCGGCCGCATCCCGCTCCAGGCGAGGCAATCGTCGACCTCCTTGGTCTGCTCGGCGGCGTGCATGTGGATCGGCCCGTCGCCGGCGATCGGCAGGATCAGGGCCAGCTCCTCAGGCGTCACCGCGCGCAGGCTGTGCGGCGCGATGCCGACGACGGCGCCGTCGAGTGCGCCGTCGAGTGCGCCGACGTGCCGCCGCGAGGCCTCGACGAGCCGCGCGAAACCATCGGGCGACGTGACGAACCGCCGTTGCCCGTCGATCGGGTCCGCACCGCCGAACGTGGCGTGCGCATAGAACGTCGGCAGCAGCGTGAGGCCGATCCCCGTGGCCGCGGCGGCAGCGGCGATCCGCCCCGCCATCTCCGCGACGTCGTCGTAGGGCCGGCCATCGGGTGCGTGATGGAGATAATGGAATTCCCCGACGCGCGTGAAGCCGGCCTCGAGCATCTCGACGAAGAGCTGCGCCGCCACGGATTCGGCAGCGTCCGGCCCGAGCCCGAGCGCGAACCGGTACATCTGCTCGCGCCACGTCCAGAAACTGTCGGCCCGGTCGCCGCGCACCTCCGCGAGCCCCGCCATGCCGCGCTGAAAGGCGTGGCTGTGCAGATTGGCGACGCCCGGAAGCAATGTGTCGACGACGTCGTCGCCGGCCTCGGGCCGCACCGCGTCCGCGAGCCGCGTGATGCGACCGTCGGCGATCGAGAGCCGCACGTTCGATCGCCAGCCGTTCGCCGTGAGCGCGTCGCGCGCGAAGATGTTGGTCATGTCGCCCGTCCGCGAAGGGGTGTTCGGTCCCCAGACCATAGCTCAAGCGCGACCGGCTGCCACGCGGGCGCCGCGTGCATCAGGTGCCCGTCGGTTTGCCGTCGCCGGCACGCTTCCGGATCTCGGCGAGCTCCGGATCCATCTTGTCGAACGCAAGGTGCGGCGCCGCCAGTCGGAAGATCCGGTTCACCAGCGGCCAGCGATGGCGGAAATAGATCCAGACCGGCACGAGCCGGCTGCCGAGCTTCGCCTTCTGTGTGTAGGCCGTCTGCCCCGATTGATAGGTCTTCGCGCCGTGCGACAGGGCGAGCCGCACGCCCTCGACCCAGGCGATGAAGTAGAGGTTGTGCTCGCGCCCTTCAGGGTATCGCATGCCCCAGAACTTGAAGATCACGCGCTCGCGCTCGAGGAAGCAAAGCTGCATCGCGAGCAGCCGTCCGTCGACGCGGGCCAGGATGATGGCGCAGCGATCGGGGCCGAGCGCCGTCACGACGTGACGGAAGTACGAGGGCGAAAGCTGCTCGAAATCGCCGTAGTCGACGCTGCTGTTGGCCCGCGTCGCCTCGTAGAGGCCGTAGATCTCGTCCTCGATCCCGTCGATCGAGCTGACGATTTCGATCTGCACCGCGCCGGCTGTCTTGAGCTTGCGCCGGAGCGCCGAGCGCATGTTGGCCGAAAGCGACCGGATGTATCCCTCGACATCGGCGAACGGCAGGTCGAGCACGGCGACCGGCAGCCCCGCGATCCGGGAGAAGCCCGCGCCAGCGATGGTCGCATGGATGTCGGCCGGTTCGGTTTCAGCGACATCCTTCATGGCGAGCATGCGCACGCCCTCCCGCCGCGCCTTCGCCTCGAGCCCGGCACACAGAGCCACAACCGCATCGCGACGTTCGGTCGGCGAGAGCGCCGGATCGACACCCAGATGGCAGCGCTCGGCCATCGTCGATCCGAACCCGATCACGGGATGCGCGACGACGCCCGGAAAAACGCGATAGAGCCAGTCGCCGAGCGGCCTGAGACGGCCCTGCAGCGGTGTGTCGAGGCGGTAGATGGCATGGAACACCGGCGCTGCCGCCACGACGTGGCCGTCGCGCTCAACGACCATGGCCTCGAAACGGAGGCCCTCCGGCGGCTCGCCTTCAACCGCCCGGTAATAGGCCCAGCCCTCGGCGTCGTCCGGAAAGAGCCGCGTCCAGTCGGATTCGGCGATGGCGCCGACACCGGGCAACTCGACGGCGACATAACCCGGCGCGCTCCCTCCCTCCGTTGGGGCGTCAGCAGGCGTCGGGCGGCCCGTCATTCCGCCGCTGCGGCGGTACGCGTCTCGCTCCGACGAAGGCTCGCCGCGCCGAGGAGGCCTGCGTGCGCCCGGGCCCGCTCGTTGCCGAATGCGACGGACCGCTCGACGACCACCTGCCGTTGCCGGTCGAGTGTCACGATGTGATAGGAGTCCTCGAGCACCACCATGTCGACCCGGCCGCCCAAGTGCCGCTGCAGATGGAACGCGTTGTCGATGTCGGCGAGATCGTCCTCGCGCGGGTGCAGGATGAGGGCAGGTGTCTTGATCTGGCCGAGGCGCGGCCGGACCTGATCGCAGAGCGCGTTGAACTCCGACAGCGATCGCACTGGCCAGCAGAAGAGACCTGCCTCCGAGCTGTCCTTGCCCTGCATGCTCTGGACGACGATCCCGCGGATTCGCTCGTCCTTCAGGCCATAGGGTTCGCGCTCTGAGAGCGTCATGCTGACCTTGAGCCGTGACGGCCGGATGAAGCGAAGGATCTGGCTGTACCAGGGCATCGCCCAGCCGTTGAACCGCAGCGTCGGCGCGTAGAAGGCGAGCCCGTGCACCTCGTCAGGCCGGTTGAGCGCCAGGTTGGCGGCCAGAATGCCACCCATCGAGAGCCCGCCCGCGATGATGACGTCGCAGTGCTTGCGCAACTCGTCGTGCGCCGCCTCGACGCTCGCGTACCAGTCGCGCCACGTCGACGCGATGAGCCGCTCGGCGGTCGAGCAGTGCCCGGCCAACTGGCAGCAGGACACGGTGAAGCCCGCGGCCGCGAGGCCGTTCGCGACGTACCGCATCTCGACAGGCGTCCCGCCCATGCCGTGGATCAGCAGGAACCCGACGCGCGAGCCCAGGTGGAACGTGCTCCGATCGCGTGTGTCGTCAGAGATACTCATGCGTGCTCTATCTCGCTGAGGTGGCATGGCGGTCTCGTGCGCCATCGTCGAACGATGGCCCCATGATCGTAGCCACAACTAACCGGCTCATGTGAGTATCGCCCCCGGGTTGCGCCTCTCCACTCGAAGGCAAGTGCTGTGCCACTGTGCCTCGCCAGCAGGCTGAGTCCGGTACGCCGACTGTACGACGGCGCGGAATGGTCTTCGCAGCATATGGTTAACGCGCGCAGCGCAACACAGGGTCTGCGCCAGCGACGTAACGGCGCGTCGGATTGACGAAAAAATCGGGCCGCACCGTGACGGCGGGCGGACCGCGTGACCGATTTGCCGCAGCCGGACCACATCACACCCGGCCCTGGTCGCGGTCCTCGAACAGGGCGACACCGACATAGCAGGCGAGCGCCGTTCCGAGGGCCGCAAGGTAAGGAAACGACAGGTCGGCCGCGAACTTGCCGAGTGGCCATGCGAGGGCGCCCGCGATCAGGGCCGCAAGTGCCGCTCGTGGCCCGCCAAAGCGCGTGAAGAGGCCGAACAGCGCCACGACGATCGCGCCAGAGCTGCCGAACGCAGAAGCCATCTCGACGAGTTCCTTGATCGTCTCCACCGATCCCGCCAGCACCCAGGCGACCACGCTGAGCCCGAGCACCGACAGCCGCACGGTATTGAGCCGGGCCCGATCCGTGAGGCCGGGCTTCAGCCTGAGGATGACGTTGTGGGAGAGCTGGGCCGCGGGCGCATGCAGCGCCGCGTGCACGACCGACAGGATGGCCGACACCAGCGCTCCGACGAACAGCGCATACCCGAGCGGCGAGAGATACGCCTCCGCGAGCTTCGGCACGATCTGTTCGGGTTCGGCGAGGTCCTTGATCAGGAGCGGCCCCGCGAGCCCGAGAAAGACGGGAAAGGTCCCGATCGCGATGTACATCAGGCCCCCTGTGATGGTCCCGAACACGGCCACCTTGGCGGACTTGGCACCGAGAAAGCGAGAGACGAGTTCGATCGCAACGAGGCTGCCGCAGAAGATGATGGCGAGCCGCTCGATGAGCGGCAGGTAGCCATCCTTGACCACGGCGCTGGCTGCGAGCCGTTCGGGCTCGAGTTGGCCGATCGCGGCCCCCGCCCCGCCGAGTGCGCCCGCGACCGCGACCGCGAGCACGACGAGGCCCACGATCACGGCGATGCCTTGGACGACGTCGGTCACGGCATCGGCGAGGAGCCCGCCCACGACCGAGTATGCGCCGACCAGGACCGCCGCGATCAGGATCGCCGTCGCGAGTTCGATCCCCGTCGTGGCGCCGAGGATCTGGCCGAAGGCGCGCACCTGCGCCGCCGCCCACAGGATCGATCCCGGGAGCAGGACGGCGACGAACAGCTTCTCGATGGTCGGAGAGTAGCGCTCCCGCACCATGTCGGCGTAGGTGACGATGCCACGCCGCCATAACGGCCCTGCGAGAAGGATGCCCGCGAGCAGCACCGCGACCCCGTAGGCGAGCGGATCCGTCACGGCGCCGGCCAGTCCCTTGGTATAGATTTCGCCGGCCGACGCGACGATGGCCTCGGCGCCGAACCAGGTGGCGAAGACCGAAAACGCGACCAGTGTGCCGCCGAGCGAGCGGCCCGCCACGATGTAGTCCTGATCCGACGATACGCGTCGCGACACCCAGGCGCCGATGGCGAACTGAAGCAGCACGTAGCCGACGATACCGGCAAGCGCGATGGTGTTCACGGTGGAGCGGCTCCGGAGAGGCGAAGACGTGCGGCGACCGTCGCCGATCGCCAATCGTTGCCACGGTCGGCCCCGTCTCGCCAAGGCCCGCGATGGCGATCCCCGTCGATTTGGAAATGGTAAATTCGGCAGGGGTCACGTATTTGTCACGCCTGTGCCACTGCGGCGGGGCATCCCTCGCCCGTGCCGGAGCGGGACCCCGACGTTTGGGACCTGCGGGGACGGCACGAGGGGCGGTAACATCGCTTGAACGGGGGCGCGCGGCGTGTCGGGTTCGAGACGGTCGATCTGGTTGCTCTTGCTGGCCCTCTGGCTGCTGGCCGTGGCACCGCCTGCCGAAGCACAGGGGCTCTCGCGCAGCGAATACGAAGCCTGCCAGGCACGCGACGAGCAGGCGTTTCGCGAAGCCATCGAGCGTGTGACGATCGCCTCCCTCGAGACCTCCATCAAGGGGCTCGACTACACGCCCATCGTCGCCGAGGCGTGGCGCCGGGGCGGCATCGACGAGGTCATGGCCCGCCGGGTGGATCTGGCCCTCGAGGAATTGCGTCAGGAAACGAGCTGGAGCGAACTCATCACCAGCCTCGCCTCCCGCGAGACCCAGGAGCGCCTGGCGCGCGCCGCCGCCGAGCGCGTCTATAACTCCGAGGATATGCGCAAGGCCATCGAAGGGCTGGCGATCGGCGTGGGACGCGTCGTCGGCGAGCGCCTCGAGCTTGCGACGTCCGACACCGCCGAACCGACGACACGCTGCCTCGAGGCCTTTCTCGGCCCCCGCTATGGCTCCACCGTCGCCCGCATCGTGGCAACCGATGCCGGCCGCGATTTCGCAGTCGACGCAGCCCGCGGCACGGCCACCGTCTCGCGCGGGACTGTCATCTCCGAGCACAAGGAGGGCCTGGCGGGGCTGGTCGCGGTCATCATGCGCCGTCAGCTCGGCAATCTCGCCTCCCGCGTCGGCCAACGCATCGCGGGCGCCGTACTCGGCCGCCTCGTGTCGGTCGTCGCTGGTGGTGTCGGCGTCGTCCTGATCGCGAAGGACATCTGGGAGCTTCGCAACGGCGTGCTCCCGATCATCGCCAGTGAGATGAAATCCCCGGCGACGCGCGACAAGGTGCAGGCCGAACTTGCACGCACGGTTTCGATGGAAATCGAGGCTCATCTCCGTGACATCGGCAAGCGCACGTCGGAGCGGGTGGTCGAGATCTGGCACGAGTTCCGCCGCGCCCATCTGAAGGTGCTCGAGTTGGCCGAGCGCGACGCGGGCTTCAAGCGGCTGCTCGACGGCATTTCACCCGAACGTCTCGGCCGTCTGGACGAAGTCGTGGCGCTGGAACTCGCATCGGGCGGCGAGCCGCGCCTTCTTGCGCGGGCGGCCGACGGCTCCCTGATCGAGGCCGTGGAGCGCTGGCCCGATGCCGTGCTCGAGATCGCGCGGGATCGCCGCTCGCTTGATCAGGGTTTCAAGTGGCGTGCTCTGGCGGGCGACAAGCTCGTGCCGAGCGTCGTCGTCCACGAACTCCACCGCCTCGCCGACCCGGTCCGTCTGACCCGCCGCACGTTGGAGCGGGCCCTGGCGCTCGACGATCGCATCGCGACCCCGCGCCTGGCCGCTCTGCCGGCATCGGCGGCAGCCCCACTGCTCGACTTGCAGGACGCCGACCTGAGGCGTCTCGGCCGTGCAGTCACATCCGAAGGTCTCGAAAGCCTCGCGGGGTATCTGTCCCGCCTCGAGGCACCGGCCGGCAAGAGGCTTCTGGCCGCCGTCGCCGAGACGCCGACCCTGATGACCGCGCTGACGCCGGCCGCCGTCCGCGAGGCCGTGCTCGCGAGCCGTGACCATTCCGCCGCCGTGGCGATGATCCTGCGCCAGGGCGATCTTCTCGACGCCGGTCATTTCGTCGAGGACATCGAGCGCGTGCGCTCCGGCGCCGTATCGCCCCGCCTTCTGCTCTGGCGTTACCCGATCGCGCTCGGCGGTCTGGCCCTGTTCGGGCTGGCACTGCTGGCGCTTCTCTGGCGTGCGGTGGCCGGTCGCCGGCCTGCTTCGGCGGCCACACCACCGTCGTCCTGAGGTCGCGTCTCGGGCAGGTTTCTCGGCACGACGTCGAGAAGCACGAAAACATCAAGCAGTGGAAGGAATTGCTTCGACGTCTGGCCACGCACGGACATGTTTGCTAGTCGAGGCTTCGAGGCAGCCGACTCGGTCCGATCGCTATCGGTCCACACTGCCTGACGATGAGGGGACGAGCGCGCGGCGAGGCCGGCCTCGCTGGACAGTGGGAGAGACGCGATGGGATTGAAGGCACCGGGCATCATCACGTTCATGGCGTCTGTCGTTCTCGTCGTCGTGGCTGCCGGCTCGAAATACGCCCACGCGTCAGTTCCATTCGTGAACGGCAACGAGTTCGGCATCCTGCTGCTCGCGCATCTCGTGCTGGTCATCGGCTGCATCGTGCGCGGTCTTTGACGGAGTAGTCGCGGACGGAGCACGTCAAGGTGCGCTGTGTTCTTCTGTCGCGCGGCCAACGGCGCTCTGGTCGCGGCACGCAGCGTTACCATTAATGACCGCATGCGAACGCGGTCCGACTCATCTCTGAGCGAATACCGGCGTCGTGCCCAGCGGGGCACGCGCGACATCGCCATTGCTGTCGCGTTGACACTGGCGTCGGTTGCACTGATCGGTTTGGCGTGGCTCGGAAACAGCGCACCATCACAACAGGCGATCGGTCCGTCGGCCGGCATCGCCCGTCCTTGACACATGCGGTTGCCGCACCGCGCATCGACGCTCTTTTTGTCGCCTGATCGCAGTCATTTGCGGCCGCCGCGCGGCCTGATAGCGTGCGCCCTCTGTCGTCCATGGCTGGGTCGCGATGACCGGGAGCGCGCCCCAGGGGCAGCGGGGTCGAGATGATCGAACGTTCCTATCTGCGGCCGCTTGGCCGTCTGACGTTGCCACCCGGGCGCGTCGGCACCAGGCCGGGCTCCGTTCTGCACGTGGCCGGCCGCGCCGATCTGGCATTCGCAACCCTCGAGCACCTCCATCGCCATGCCGACGGCGTCGTCGACCGCCGCATCGCCTCGCTCGCCGAGATCCAGGCGGAGATCGAACGGGGTGGCCGTAAGGCTGAGCAGTTGCGATCGGCGCTCGCGGCACTCACGCGCCCCCGGCCATCCGTCGCTGGCCTGGCGCTGGATCGACCGCGCCTGATGGGGATCGTCAACGTCACGCCGGATAGCTTTTCTGATGGCGGCACCTTCTCCACGGCCAGCGACGCGATCCGTTTCGCGCGCCAGTTGGCCGACGAGGGCACCGATTTTCTCGACATTGGCGGGGAATCGACTCGACCCGGCTCCGATCCCGTCCCCCTCGACGAGGAGTTGCGGCGCGTCATGCCCGTCATTGAAGGTCTGGTTGGGCGCGTAACAGCCCGCCTGTCCATCGACACGCGGAAGCCCGAGGTCATGCGCCGCGCCGCGCTCGCCGGCGTGCACATGATCAACGACGTCTCGGCCCTGTCCTACGATCCGGCGAGCCTCCGCGTCGCCGCCGAGACGCGGCTGCCGGTTGTGCTCATGCATGCGCGCGGCGATCCGAAGACGATGCAGAAGGATCCGCGCTACGACAACGTGCTGCTCGACGTCTTCGACGAGATGGCCGCGCGCATCGAAGCCGCGACGCGCGCCGGTATTCCGCCCGAGCGCCTGCTGGTCGATCCCGGTATCGGCTTCGGCAAATCTCTGACCCACAACCTCGAGCTGCTGGCGGGCCTCTCCCTGTTCCACACCCTGGGCGTAGGCATTCTCCTCGGGGCCTCGCGCAAGAGCTTCATCGGCCGCCTCAGCGGCGCCGTCGATCCGGCCGACCGCGTTCCCGGCTCCCTCGCGGCGGCTCTGGGGGGCGCCATGCAGGGCGCGGCCATCCTGCGCGTCCACGATGTCGCCGCGACCCACCAGGCGCTGGCCGTCTTCGAGGCGGCGACCCTCGGCGGGCCACCGCCCGGCGTTTCGGCGTGATCCCGGCGACTGGCGAAAGACGTCTCGCACAGGCTGGCATCGTGCTCCTGTCCGCCGGTGCACTGCTGGCCGCGCACGGGACAGCGGCGGCGCACGAGATCATCCCCGGCGTCACCGGAATAGCGTCTCTGGCGCTCCATCCGTTCGTGGCCGTGGATCTCGCTCTGGTGCTGGTCGCGACCGCAATGCTGGCGGCAGGCCGTGGCAATCTCACTGCGCTGGCGACGGGCGCCGTGATCGTCGGCCTCGCGGCAGTCCCCGGACTGCTCCTCCAACCCCACGTCGTCGCCGTTCCGGGGCTCTGGCGCTGGCCTCTCGCGATCGCGGCTCTGTCGGGCGCGTGGCTGGCCGCCGGTGTGGTTCCGACCCGCACTATTCTGGTGCTCGCGGCGCTGGCCTGCGGCCTCTGCCTCGGCATCGGAGTTCCCCCGGAGCGGAGCGGGCCAGGCGGCCTGATCGAAGCGGCACTCGGGATATCACTGGCTGTGACCGTCGGCTTTTCGCTGCTCGGCATTCCGCGCGTTCTGCTCTCGAGCCCGGTGGTGGCACTTGCGGCGCGCATCGCCGGATCGTGGATCGCGGCCATTGCCGTGATGGCGCTGGTGGCGCTGTCACGTTGATCCGGGGAGCGTGAGCCCGGCAGGCGCCGGCAAGCTCACGCGCGATCGATCCGGCAATGGAAGCAATTGTTGGATGCCGATCGCACATGCACGTAGGCGACGGCTGGATCCGCGAAGAGCTGCTCGGCCCGTGCGGGGATCGCGGCCGTCTCGATGACGCCGCCCGTCCCGTAGACGATCCGGTCGTCGGCGCCGTAGCCGCGAACGATGTACGCGGGACTTCTGAGAAAGGCTGGAATCACGGCGGTGCCGCCCCCTCTCGGGCAGGCCCTGCCATGGAGGAAGATCGGCCCGACCTCGGCGTAGGGCTGAGGGGCCGGGAATGGCCGGTGAGCCGCGATCAGCAAAGGTTCTCCGGCTGCCATCGGCGCCAGGCAGTGGCGGCAGGGATAGCCGTCGACGGGCGTAATGTGGCGCTCGGCCGGGATGCCGTGGGCATCGGGCGCACCCACACGGAGGGCTTCCACGTCGGCCGTCTCCATGGCGACAAAACGAATGGACATGCATTTTCCTCTCATGTTCGATGTGGCATCGGGCGCATCTTCCTGCGTCAGCCGTACCGTTAGGCGACGCAGCCGGAGCGCACGACCCGAAACGTGCGCGCCGGAGCAACGGGGGCAAACTCATGCAGATGCTGTTTTCCGGCCTCAGTCTGTGGGGCATCGTGATGGCCGCCATCGCGGGTTTTGTCTTCGGCGGCATCTGGTACGGCGCGCTCTCGCGGCAATGGATGGACGCGGCCGGCCTGACGGAGGAGCGCATCAAAGGAGCCAACGGCCCGTCGCCGCTGCCGTTCGTGATCACCTTTCTCGCCCAGATCGTCATGGCGTGGATGCTGGCCGGCCTGCTGCTCCACCTGTCGCGGGCGGGCGTTCCGGTGTCGATCCGCACCGGGCTCGTCACAGGGTTCACGATCTGGTTCGGCTTCATCCTGACGACGCTGGTCGTCAACCATCAGTTCCAGATGCAGCGCGCCCTGCTGACGCTGATCGACAGCGGCCACTGGCTCGGCGTCATGCTGATCCAGGGCGCCGTGCTCGGAGCGTACGGCCTGCCGTGACTGCTTCGCCGCGGCTGCGTTCGAGTGCCGCAGCCCGCAGTTGATGGTCGTCAACGACGGAGCACGTTGTTCCGGATTTGTCTGACGCCAGCCCCACCGTTATCGCGAGCCGCTCCCGATGCTTGATGACGCCCCCTCGACGAGCCCGTCCGTCGCCGCCCCTTCGCGCCGCGCCTCGTCGAACATCACGCGGGAGCGCGTTCTCTCGATCCGCCACTACACGGAGAAGCTCTTCAGCTTCCGCACCACCCGCTCCCCGGGCCTGCGCTTCGAGAGCGGCCAGTTCGTCATGATCGGCCTCGAGGTCGAGGGCAAGCCCCTGCTCCGCGCCTATTCGATGGCGAGCGCCAACTATGACGAACACCTCGAGTTCTTCTCGATCAAGGTCCCCGACGGTCCGCTGACCTCGCGCCTCCAGCACATCGTGCCCGGCGACGAGCTTCTGGTCGGCGCCAAGCCGACCGGCACGCTGCTGCTCGGCAATCTCCTGCCGGGTCGCACCCTCTATCTGCTGGCGACCGGCACCGGCTTTGCCCCGTTCGCGAGCCTCATCCGCGATCCCGAGACCTGGGAGCGCTTCGAGACCGTCGTTGCCGTCGAGGGCTGCCGCGAGGCCGCCGAACTCGCCTTCGCGACCGAGACGGTGATGGCCGTGCGGAGCGACGAATACCTCGGCGAGATGGCGGCTGATAAGCTACGGTATTATGCGACCGTAACGCGTGAGACCTACCATCATCAGGGCCGCATCACCGATCATATCGCGTCCGGCCGCTTGACCACCGAGCTGGGCCTCCCCCCGCTCGATCCCGCGACGGATCGGGTGATGATCTGCGGCAATCCGGGCATGCTTGCCGACCTGAAGCGCCTCCTCGAGAGCACGGGCTTCATCGAAGGTTCGAGCGGCGAACCCGGCCATTTCGTCATCGAGCGGGCCTTCGTCGACCGCTGATCGCACCGTCCGCGACCGCTTGGGCGTCGGGCATTGCGGGTCAACTGCCGATTGCGCTCGTCGCATTGGGGCAGCTAGAAAGGACGCAAAAGCGTTCATCCGGGAGGAGTGCGACCGATGTCAGAGAAACTCTATGCCGTGCCCGCCGAATGGGCCGCCCGCGCCTGGATCGACGATCAGAAGTACCAGGCTATGTACCGCCGCTCGATCGAGGAGCCGGACGCGTTCTGGGCCGAGATGGGTCGCCGCGTCGACTGGATCAAGCCCTTCACGAAGGTCAAGAACACCTCGTACGCGCCGGAAAACGTCTCGATCAAGTGGTACGAGGACGGCGTTCTGAACGTCTGCGCCAATTGCGTCGACCGTCATCTGGCCAAACGCGCCGACCAGATCGCCATCATCTGGGAAGGCGACGACCCGACCGTGGACGAGCGCATCACCTATCGCCAGCTCCACGAACGGGTCTCGAAATTCGCCAACGTCCTGAAGGCCAACGGCGTCAGGAAGGGCGATCGCGTCACGATCTACCTGCCCATGATCCCCGAGGCGGCTTACGCCATGCTCGCCTGCGCCCGGATCGGCGCGGTGCACTCGGTCGTCTTCGGTGGCTTCTCCCCGGAAAGCCTCGCCAACCGCATCGAGGATGCGGCATCGAAATTCATCGTGACGTCGGACGAGGGCCTGCGCGGCGGCAAGCCGATCCCCCTGAAGCAGAACACCGACGCGGCCCTCGCGATGTGTGGCAAGGGCGACGAGAAGGTTTTGGTCGTACGGCGGACGGGCAATGCCGTGCCCTGGAAGGCCGGCCGTGACCTCTGGCTCCACGACGAGTTGGTGAAGGTATCGTCCGATTGTCCGCCCGAACCGATGAACGCCGAGGATCCGCTGTTCATCCTTTACACGTCGGGTTCCACGGGAAAGCCGAAGGGCGTGCTCCATACGACGGGCGGTTATCTCGTCTACGCCGGGATGACTCACCAGTACGTCTTCGACTACCACGATGGCGACATCTACTGGTGCACGGCCGACGTCGGGTGGGTGACCGGCCACACCTACATCCTCTACGGGCCGCTTGCGAACGGCGCCACGACGCTGATGTTCGAGGGCGTTCCGAACTACCCCACTCCGTCGCGCTTCTGGCACGTCGTGGACAAGTGGAAGGTCAACATCTTCTACACGGCGCCCACCGCCATTCGCGCCCTGATGGGCGCCGGCGACGACTTCGTGAAGCGCACGAGCCGCAGCTCGCTCCGCCTTCTGGGCTCGGTCGGCGAGCCGATCAATCCCGAGGCCTGGGAGTGGTACGGCCGCGTGGTCGGCGACGAACGCTGTCCGATCGTAGACACGTGGTGGCAGACGGAAACCGGCGGCATTCTCATCACGCCTCTGCCCGGCGCGACGGCGACGAAGCCGGGCTCGGCGACGCGCCCGTTCTTCGGCATCCGCCCCGCCCTCGTCGACGACAAGGGCCAGATGCTGGAGGGTGCCGCCACCGGCAACCTCGTCATCCTGGATAGCTGGCCGGGCCAGATGCGGACGGTCTACGGCGATCACAAGCGCTTCGTCGAGACGTACTTCTCCGCCTACAAGGGCATGTACTTCACCGGCGACGGCTGCCGCCGCGACGAGGACGGCTATTACTGGATCACGGGACGCGTCGACGACGTCATCAACGTCTCCGGTCATCGCCTGGGAACGGCCGAGGTCGAGAGCGCGCTCGTCGCCCATCCGAAGGTCGCGGAAGCGGCCGTCGTCGGCTACCCGCACGATCTGAAGGGGCAGGGCATCTACTGCTACGTCACCCTCATCGCGGGTGCCGAGGGTACGGACGCCCTGAAGAAGGAACTGGTCGCCGAGGTGCGCAAGCACATCGGACCGACGGCGACGCCGGACCTCATTCAGTTCGCCCCGGGCCTGCCGAAGACGCGGTCGGGCAAGATCATGCGGCGCATCCTGCGCAAGATCGCCGAGGACGACTTCTCGAACCTCGGCGATACCTCGACGCTCGCCGATCCGGCCGTGGTGACGGACCTCGTGGACAATCGCCAGAACAAGCGGCTAGGCGCCTGAGGCGACACCGCATGCGAAGCCCGGCCGCTCGTGGCGGCCGGCTGGCCAGGCATCGCGTCGGCGATCTCAGTTCGTCAGGCGCAAGCCACCAAGCTGGCCGGCGATCGCCTGCATTGCCGCGTCGAGCTGAGCCGAATTGGCTGCGTCGAAGAAGTTGCCGGCCGACGAGGCGCACGACCGCATGAGGTCCTTGATCGGCTCGCTCGTCACGCTGAAGGCAATGGTGAAGATCTGCACGCCCTTGTCCTTGGCGGCGTTGCAGGCCTCGGTCGTGAGCTGGTTGGCCAGCGTCGCGTCGGAGCCATTGTGGTTCGGATACTGCGGTGAGCGGGTGTTCTCACCGTCGGTCATCAGGACCAGGACCTTCTTCAGCTTATTGCCGTCACCGTCGGTCTTCTCGCCCTCGCTCTCGGAGTAGGGTGCCGTTGGGGAGAGCGTGCGCAGGCCCCACATCACACCGGCCGGTACATAGGTGTCGCCGGTTGCGACCATGCCGTCGATGGCGGTCGTGAGGTCCGAGCGCGAAGAGGTCAGCGGCTGGATACGGTTCTGGCACGAGACGTTGAGCAGGCCCGGGATGCGCTGGCCGTAGTTCCTGTCCTGGACATTGAGCGGATAGGTGCGCGACCCGACGCAGCCATACCAGGTGTAGGTGTACGTGTAGGTGTTGCACTGATAGACGGGCGGCCCGTACTGGTAGTCGCATTGGGTGGTCGTGCCGGATGTCGTGACGCCGTCCTGTGTATAGCTGTAGGGGACGGTCCGGCAGTTCGAGGTCGAGATGACCGGCGTGACATCGCCACACACTTCCTGCGTCTGGCTGTAGTCGGCCGGGACGTCGATCCAGGGGGCGTTGCGATTCTCGAGGCCGACATTCACGTATTGCGCGAACGGAACCAGCGAGATCCGGATGTCGCCGTCGTTCGGAGCCTTGTCGAGAAGTGTGTCGACCATGCTCCGGGCCGAGGTCTTGAGGGCGTCGAGCTTCGCGCCGGCCATGGAGCCGGTGTTGTCGAGGGCGAGCGCGATCTCGAGTTTGGTGAAGCCATATTCCACGGCCGCGAAGGCCCGCAATTTGACCTTGTCGACGCCGAGAACGGGCATCAGGACCGTCGGCAGATAGGCGTAGACGTCGGCCGCAACGCGACGGTCGACCGAGGTATCTGGACTTGCACCGAGCAGTTCCATTTCGGTCGCGATGCCGCTGGCGGCGAGGAAGCGCGAGAAGACCTCGTTGACGGACTCGTCGTTGCCATCCGCGACGGCGCGCCGCGCGGCCGCCAGGACCGCCGCATCCACCGAGGCCTGGAGCTTCTGCTGAGCACGATAGATCCGGGCGCCATCGACACTGAGGCCCACGCCGCCCACGACCATCAGGAGCGACAAGGCCAGGATAGGAGCAATCGTTCCATGACGATTGTCCCATAACGCCCGAACGGATTTGGTTGCGCTTCTGAACATAGTTTACCCGATCATGACCGAACGCGCCGGTTATATGGGCAATGTTCCTAATGCGGACTGAAGCGCCACCACGACGTGGACGGTATATTTCAATGCGTCGCGAGTTGGTTAACTGGGTTTGAACACATCGCGTGCGGTCTCGCCGGCAGACTCCGGCACGGATGGCCCGACCCCCTCTGCCTCTTGGGGCGGAGACGCGGGCCGAACCGGCTCCGGTGCCGTCGGCTGACGTTCGCCGTCTCTCTCGTTCGCGACCTCGGATGCAGGCGCCGGCATCTTTTGCCGGTGGATACGCAACCGTTTGATGCGACGGGGATCTGCGTCGAGAACCTCGAACTCGAGACCGGACTCGTGCGCAACAAGCTCCCCACGAGCCGGTACCCGACCGAGCCGAACGACGACGAGGCCGCCCAAGGTGTCGATCTCGCCTTCCTCGTCGCTGGTCAGCAGCTTCACGCCGAGCCGCTGCTCGAGTTCCGTGATCGGCGTCCGGGCCTGCGCCACCAGCCCCTGCCGCGGCTCCTCGGTGATGTTGGCTGCTTCCTCGACGTCGTACTCGTCCTCGATATCGCCGACGACCTGCTCGACGAGGTCCTCGATCGTGACGAGCCCGTCCGTCCCGCCGTACTCGTCGACGACCAGCGCCAGATGATTGCGGGTCGTCTGCATCCGGATGAGCAGGTTGATCGCCGGCATCGACGGCGGCACGTTGAGGACGGGTCGCAGAAGGCCCGCCGACCGGACTGGCAGATCGAGATTGCCGGCGGCCCGCGCCAGTGCCGCCTCGCGCGCCACGCCTGCCGTATCGACGGCCTCGACACGGGCCGCGTCCCGTGTCGGCGAAGCGAGGTAGCGGAGCAGATCCTTGACGTGAACCATCCCGCGCGGGTCGTCGAGGGTCTCGTGGTAGACCGGAATGCGCGAAACGCCGGCCTCGTCGAAAAGCATCATCAGGTCGGCGACGGTCGCATCCTGGTCCATGGCGATGATGTCGGCCCGGGGCACCATGACGTCCTCGACGCGAAGCCCTCCGAACCGCAGCAGCCGCAGGAGCATGTCGCGCTCCGTGGCCGAGAAGGTGTCGTCCGCAGCGCTTTCCGAACGCACCGCCTCTTCGAGTGTCTCGCGGAGGGTCTGTTGCGAACCGAGACCGAGTCGCGCCCTGAGGGCGGCGAGCCAGCCTTGTGCGCTGCTACTTCGCGGGCCATCGCCGGACGGCGCCCCGGACTGGCCGTTTTCGGCTGCTTGCGGGGTGGTTGGACTGTCGCTTGAACTCGGCATTGATCGTCTGGGCTCACGTGTTGAGGCTATGGGGATCGGGGATATTGAGGCTCGCGAGGATCTCGGTTTCCAACGCTTCCATGGCTACGGCCTCGGCCTCCGTCATGTGATCGTAGCCGAGGAGGTGCAGCAGGCCGTGCACGACGAGATGCTGGATGTGATGAGCGACGGGAATGCCGAGGGCATCGGCCTCTGCGGCCACGACGCCAGCCGCCAGCACGATGTCGCCGATGGGACGGCCTTGCCCGGGTTCAGCCGGCATCCCCGGGGTGGCCGGAAATGACAGGACGTTGGTTGCCTTGTCCTGCTGCCGGAAACGGGCGTTGAGATCGCGCACCGCGGCGTCGTCGGAGAAGGCGACGCACGCCTCGGCGGGTGGAGCGAGAGCGGGCATGGTCGACGGATGTCGCGCCAGAGCCTGCGCCGCCGCGTCGGCGAGTAGCGTCACGTCTCCGGCGGCAAGCCAAATCTCGCTCTCGATCACGACATCGACGACAAGCCCTCCTCGGCCACAGGACGACGGGCTCGGCAAGGGGGATATGTCACCCGGTGTGGGCATCGTTTGCAGCACGGCTCCCTAGTCCGTGGTGGCGCGCGACGACCGCTCGAAACGGTCGTAGGCTTCCACGATACGCGCGACGAGATCGCGGCGCACGACATCGGCGGCAGTGAACCGGACGGCCTCGATGCCCTTGACGCCGTCGAGCAGCCGCACGGCCTCCCCGAGCCCTGAGTCCTGCCCCCTTGGCAGATCGATCTGGCTGGGATCGCCGGTGATCGCCATCTTCGACCCTTCGCCGAGGCGCGTCAGGAACATCTTCATTTGCATGCTGGACGTGTTTTGCGCCTCGTCGAGGATCACGAACGCATGCGACAGCGTGCGCCCGCGCATGAACGCCAACGGCGCCACTTCGATGACGCCCGTGGCGAGGTCCTTCTCCACCTTTTCCGGCGGCAGCACGTCCTTCAACGCGTCGTAGAGCGGCCTGAGATAGGGATCGACCTTCTCCTTCAGGTCGCCGGGGAGAAACCCGAGCCGTTCACCGGCCTCGACCGCCGGCCGCGACAGGATGATGCGCTCGACGAGCCCACGCTCGAGGCAGGCGGCCGCGTAGGCGACGGCCAGATACGTCTTGCCGGTGCCCGCCGGACCGATGCCGAACACGAGATCGTAGGCATCGAGCGCGCGGATGTAGGCGCTCTGCATCGGCGTTCGGGCGGTCACGATGCGCCGCCGCGTGCGGATCTGGGCCATGCCCTCGCCCTGCGTCGAGCCCGACCGGACGTGCCGGATGAGGCCGTCGATCTCGCCGGCGGTGATCGGCTCGCCCTTGGCAGCCCTGTCATAGAGGGACATGAGCACCGCACCGGCCGCCTCGGCGTCGGCTCTCGGCCCTGTCAATGTGATGACATTGCCTTGCGCATGAGCGGTCACACCGAGCCGGCTTTCGATCTGTGCGAGATGGGCGTCGTATTCGCCGAGCACGTGCGGCAACAGCCGGTTGTCATCGAAAGTCTTGACCACACGGTGCGCTGCGGTCGCCCGCTCACCGCTTTCCTCGGCCGTTTCTGGCCTGACCGGCCCGCGTGCGGACGGTCCCCGCGCCTCTGTCAATCCTGTCTCTCCTGCACGTGCCAGCCCTCAGCATGCCAGCCGGCAAGCGACTAGACTAGCATCGAACGAGCGTCGGTCCGCAATGGAATCGGCCCGTCACCGCCCGTTGGCTAGAGCCCTTTTATGACACCTGCGAGGCTGTTGGCGCGCGCTTCCACGATTTCCATCGGCACGATCGAGCCCTGCAGCTCTGGCGCTGCGTCGCCGTGAACGATGTGCAGATATGGGGATCGCCCCACGAGCTGGCCAGGCTTGCGCCCCGCACGCTCGAGCAGGACCGGCAGCACCCGGCCGACCAGCGACGTCGAGAAAGCCGCCTGCTGCGCGTCGAGCAGATCCTGCAGTCGCTTGAGCCGTTCGGCCTTGACGTCCTCGGCCACCACGCTGTCGAGCGTGCTGGCGGGCGTGCCCGGGCGCGGGCTGTATTTGAACGAGTACGCCTGTGCGTAGCCGACCTTCCGCACCATCTCGAGGGTCGCCTCGAACTCGTCGTCCGTCTCGCCTGGAAAGCCGACGATGACGTCGGTCGAGAGTGCGATATCGGGTCGTGCCTGTCGGATGCGGTCGACGAGGGCCAGATACTCGGCGGCGGTATGCTTGCGGTTCATCGCGGCCAGGATGCGGTCGGCGCCTGACTGGAACGGCAGGTGCAGATACGGCATCAGCTTCGGCTCGCGTCCATGCGCGTCGATCAGCTCGTCCGTCATGTCACGCGGGTGGCTCGTCGTGTAGCGGAGCCGCTCGAGACCCTCGATCCCGGCGAGTGCCCGGATGAGCATCGCCAGCGAACAGGGCCGGCCGTCGCTGCCGCGACCGTGGTAGGCATTGACGTTCTGGCCGAGCAGCGTGATCTCGCGGACGCCCTGCGCCACGAGCCGGCGCGCTTCCGCGAGGATCTGCTCGACGGGTCGCGAGACCTCGGCCCCGCGCGTGTAGGGCACCACACAGAACGTGCAGAACTTGTCGCAGCCTTCCTGCACGGTCAGGAACGCCGCCGGCGCCCGCTTGCCGCGCACCGGGTCGGCCCGCTGCGGCAGGTGCTCGAACTTGTCCTCCTCGGGGAATTCGGTCTCGACGATGCCATGCTCGCCCGCCCGGATTCGCGCTACCAGCGCCGGCAGCCGATGATAGCTCTGCGATCCGATGACGAGGTCGACGACCGGCGCCCGCCGGATGATCTCGGCGCCCTCTGCCTGTGCGACGCACCCGGCGACGACCACCACCGTGTCGCGCCCGAGCCGCTGCCGCTCGACCTTCATGGCGCGAATGCGCCCGAGCTCGGAGTAGACCTTCTCGGCGGCCTTCTCGCGGATGTGACACGTGTTCAGAATGACGAGATCGGCATCTTCCGGACTGTCCGTATTGCGGAAACCGTCGGCGCCGAGAGCCTCACCCATCCGCTCGCTGTCGTAGACGTTCATCTGGCAGCCGAACGTCTTCACGTGGACGCGCTTGTCTTCGGTGTGCACGGCCGACGCACCCCCTTCGCAGGGCGCATCGAAGAGAGCGCGGGGCTCGCCGAGACTGGGCATGGCAACCTCTACTCTGCTGCAGGGCGCCGGGGCGCGTCTGGTACGTGTCCCGGAACGGCAGCATGACCGCAAGATGACATAATGCTGCGGCGCAGCAACGGCGTCAACGTCGTCCCTCGGCGATGGGCTCCGCCGGGGCCACCCAGCCTCGCCGAGGAGCCTTGGCTTCTTCCCGTCGAGGCCCTAAGTCTCTGGCATGACATCGAATGACAGAACGCCCGTCGTTGGCGTCATCCTTGCGGGCGGCCTCTCTCGCCGGATGGGCGGCGGCGACAAGGCGTTGCTGCCCTTGGCCGGCGCGACGATGCTCGAGCGCGTCCTCGCCCGCCTCGCCCCGCAGGTCGACTCGGTCGTGATCAATGCCAACGGCAACGCGGACCGGTTCGACGCCTTCGGCCTTCCGGTCGTCGCCGACCCCGTACCAGGGTTCCCGGGCCCCCTCGCGGGCGTTCTGGCCGGGATGCGCTGGGCCGCCTCCCGCACGCCACCGGCGACCGATGTGCTGACGGTCTCGGCCGATGCGCCGTTCCTGCCGCTCGATCTCCATCGGAAACTGGCCGCCGGGCGGGTGAGAGGCCGCGCTCCGATCGCGCTCGCCCGGTCGGGCGGCAGGCTCCATCCCGTGATCGGTCTCTGGCCGGTATCCCTCGCCCCTCGTCTCGCCGCCAGCCTTGCCGCGGGGTCACGCAAGGTCGAGGCCTGGGCCGACGAGCACGGTGCCGCACCGGTCGATTTCCCGCTCACGGTGTCGCCCGAGGGTCCGATCGATCCCTTCTTCAACGCCAACACACCGGCAGAATGGGAAGCCGCCGAGAGGGTCGCGCGATGGATCGCCCCATGACACCCCTCGCGGGCCCGGGCGGCACACCGATCGTCGCCGTCGTCGGCTGGAAGAATTCCGGCAAGACGACGCTCGTCACCCGCCTCGTCGCCGAGTTGACCGCGCGCGGCCTCTCCGTCGCGACGGTGAAGCACGCCCACCACGGCTTTGCCATCGACGTCGACGGCACCGACAGCGCGCGACACCGCGAGGCCGGCGCGCGGCAGGTGGCCATCGTGTCGTCCGCGCGCATCGCCGTGATCAAGGAGACCGGCCCCGGCCCGGAGCCGCGATTGCGCGACGCGATCGCCATGCTGGACCCCTGCGACGTCCTCGTTGTCGAAGGCTTCAAGTCGGCGCCGGTGTCCAAGATCGAGATCCGGCGCCGTGCATCGGCGTCACAGGTTCCACTGGCCCCTGACGACCCGTGGGTCGTGGCCATCGTGGCCGATCACGCGACGGATGGTGCCGGCAGGCCGGTCTTCGAGATCGATCAGATCGGAGCGGTTGCCGACTTCGTCGAAACCCTGCGAAACCGCATGCGCGAAGATCGTTCCGTCCCTGCGCGTCCGGAGTGAATGAGCCATGCGCCGAGCCGGAAAGGACAGAGCCGGAATGTCGACCGTCGCCCGTCTCGCAGGCGCGTTCTTCGGCCTGTCCATCGCCGTTGCCATGGCCCAGGACGCGCCTCCGAGGGTGCCCGCCGGCCTCGATCCGGGCGGCGTCGCCGTCGCGATCATCGGTGCGGGCGCCGATTACACGCGGCCCGACATCGCCGCGCGCCTCGCGCGCGACGGCGAGGGCGATCTCGTCGGTTGGGATTTCACGAACAATCAGCCACGGCCCTTTGTGCGCGGGGAGAACCCCGACGCACCACAACTGGCTGCCCTCATGGCTGCCACTCCGCCACCTCGCCTGGTGCTGGCGCGCGTCGCACCCGGGCGCCAGGATCAGATCGCCCTCGGGCTGCGTTTCGCAAGCGCGACGCCGGCGCGGATCGCGCTCGTCACGGCCGAGCCCGGCGCCCCGCTGCGGCGCACCGATCTCGAGGGCGCGGCCCGTCAACTGCCGAGGCTGCTGATCGTGGTCCCCGCCGACCGGGTCGCCGCGAGCGGAGAGCCGCGCTCCGATCGATCGGGCCTTCTCGTTGTCGCGGCCGCCGAGAGCGGCCACGAGACGTCGGCCGACGTCGTCGTCCACGACGACGATCCTGCACACGCGACGGGTCCGTCGGGGACCGCGGCGGCTCCGCACGCACGGGCGGCGACGATCGTGACGGTGCTCGCGGCGGGTCTCATGTCCAGCGATGCGTCGCTGTCCGTCTCCGACGTGCGCGACCGCGTACTGGCCCAGGCCAGAAAATCGGGCAGCGGTCCGCCAGTGCTGACGGCTCGCACCATCAAGCAGTGACCACGAAGCGGGCAATCTGCCCGAAACACAGGCTTGTCTTGCCTGGGTCGAGGCAATTACCTCGCCAATGAAGGCGTGCGCAGCGCCGAAGTTCGGGAGCGGTCGCGATGGGCGACAGGGTCGAGGTCAGCCGACTGGTGCGCGGGCCGCGCCCGCCGTGGTTGAAGGGCCGCCGCCCACCGGAAATCGTGGCGTGGGGGCTGGGCGACCTGGCGCCGGCCGGCATCGGGCACAATAACGGGCCTCCACTCGAGGAGACCATCAACGACGCATTCGTCCGCTATCGCTGGCGCAAGGCCCATCGGGAGGCCTGGAAAAATCCGTCGATGTCCGTCATGCGCTTCCGCGTCGGCCGGGCCGAGGCCGCAGGCGTCACCTACGAGCAATACATGAGCACGCTGCTCGATACCGGTCGCCATATGCAGGCCGGCGACAAGCCCCGCACCGACTGAGCTGCAATCGGCGTGGCGCGAGACGTCACTCTCCCGGCGGCACGCCTTTGCCCTTGGCAGTGCTGGCCTTGGCCGAAGCGCCGTCGATCTGTGCCTCGCCCGTCTCGGTCTGCCACGGGATCTCGGCCTCGCGGGTTTCGACGAGATTGCGATACGGCAGCGCGAACTTGAGCGACGTGTTTCCCATCCGCCGCTTGAGCTGGATGGTGCGGATCATTTCCCGGATGCGGGGCTGGATCTCGGTGCGCCACCGCGTCCCGTTGAACACGCCGTAATGGCCGACGCCGGGCTGCACGTAGTGGTACCGCTCGTCGATGGCCACGTTCCGGCACAGGTCGTGCGCCGCCTCGGTCTGTCCGAGACCACAGATGTCGTCCCGCTCGCCCTCGATCGTCAGCAGCGCTGTTTTGCGGATCGCCGCGCAATCGACGAGTTCGCCCCGGTGCCGCATGCGACGGTCGGGCAGGTCGTGGGCCTGGAACACCGTCTCGACCGTCTGCAGATAGAACTCCGCCGTCAGGTCCATGACCGCCAGATATTCATCATAGAAGCGGGCATGCTGTTCGACGCTGTCGCAGTCGCCCTTCACGAGGTTCCGGAACAGCTCGACGTGCGCGCTCGTATGCCGCTCGAGATTCATCGTCATGAACCCGGTGAGCTGGATGAAGCCCGGGTAGACCGAGCGCATGAACCCGGCGTTCGGGAACGGCACCCGCGCGATCACGTTGCGCTCGAACCACTCGATCGGCCGTTGTCCGGCGAGCTGATTCACCACCGTCGGGTTGCGGCGCGTGTCGATCGGCCCGCCCATCAGCGTCAGCGACGAGGGCTGGCAGTCGCTTCCGCGTTGCGCCATCACGGCCGTCGCGGCCAGCGCCGGCACCGACGGCTGGCACACCGCGATGACGTGCGTGTTCGGCCCCAGGAACTCGATGAACTCGATCAGGTAGTCGACAAAATCGGCGAGATCGAATTGCCCGAGCGCGAACGGCACGTCGCGGGCGTCCTTCCAGTCGGTGATGTAGACGTCGTGCTCGGGCACCATCGCCTTCACGGTGCCGCGCAGCAGCGTCGCATAGTGCCCCGACATGGGCGCGACCAGCAGCACCTTGGGGTCGTGGCGCCGTCCGATGACCGCCTCGTCCCGCTCGAAGCGCAGCAGGTTGCAGAACGTCTTCTCCAGCACGATGGTCTCGCGTACCGGCACCGGAAAGCCGTGGATTCGCGTCTCGGTGATGCCGAATTCCGGCTTCCCATAGCGTTGCGTGATCTTCTCGAACACTTCGCAGGCGGCGGCGACCTGCTTTGCGGCGTAGGTTTGCCCCATGGGATTGAACGGCAGCTCGAGCGACCGCTTGAGGTTCATTGCCGCGAGCCGCCACGGCGCGGTCAGAACGCGAGCCATCTCGTAGGCGTGATATTGCATCGCGAAGAATGCTCCGAACGTCGGTTCTGCTGCATCGCAGCATGACAGGCCGGGCGCGACAAGATGCGGAATCACCCTGTCACGGTTAACGAAGCCATTCCCTGTGCGCAAAGCGGGGCATTGATCCGGCGCGGCTCAGAATTCCACCTCGAGCTCGATCATCTCGTCCGGCTCGGTGAGCGCGCTCGCTTCCCATTCCTGCAGGAGCGGCCACGACAGGATGCGCTCGGAATAGGCGGCGAGCGGCCCGTTCAATTCGACCGCGTAGGTCCGGAACCGGGTCACGACGGGCGCATACATCGCATCCGCGATACTGAGCTTGCCGAACAGATACGGCCCGCCGTAGGTCTCGAGGCACTCGGTCCAGATGGTCTTGATCCGCTCGATGTCCGGCCGGGCGCCGGAGAACACCTTGAACGTCTTGTGCCGCGCCTTGAGGTTCATCGGCAGCGCCGAGCGCAGATTGTAGAAACCGGAATGCATTTCACCCGACACGGCCCGACAATGCGCCCTTGCAGCGATGTCGGCGGGAAACATGCCGGCCTCGGGAAACGCCTCGTTCAGATATCCGGCGATCGCCAGAGTATCCCAGACGACGACTTTCCCGTGCGTCAGGCGGGGCACCAGGACCGAGGGCGACAGCAGCAGCAGTTCCTGGCGCGCGCCCGGATCGTCGAGTGCGACCCTCTGCTCCTCGAACTCCAGCCCGGCCATCTTGCACAGGAGCCAGCCCCTGAGCGACCACGAGGAGTAGTTCTTGGACGAGATCGTGAGCGATGCTGACGCCATGCTTGACCGTCACCTGTGCCGGAGGACGTGTCCGGGGGCCCACGTCCGGAAAGCGCGCGAGATTTGACGAAGGACCGGCTGGGCACGCGGGCGAATGATTGCGTTTGCCTGAGTGACCGGCTCGGCTGCAAATTTATTGTCTCGCAGTGCGATATGAATTGCACTATCTTTTTTTGCAGTGCGGCAAGGCTTCGTTTGCGGGGCTCACACGGAATGCTCTACCACGTCTACCAGATGCAGGACGATCTGATCGCACCGTTCCGGCAGTTTGCCTCGGCATCCATGCAGTGGACCGCCGCCTTGTCGGGACAGACGACGGCATCCCCTCCCGGCCATTTCATGGCGGCGATGGAGCTGTTGAGCCGCTTCAAGCTGACACACACGCGGCCGCCTTTCGACATACCGTCGGTCCGTGTCGGCAACCGCGTCGTGCCTGTCGTGGAGCGCGTGGCGCTACGCCTGCCCTTCGGCGACCTTCTCCACTTCTCGAAGGATGTCGACGTTCCCCAACCGCGCATCCTCATCGTGGCGCCGCTCTCCGGCCATTTCTCCACACTCCTGCGTGGGACGGTCGAGACCATGCTGCCGGATCACGACGTCTACATCACGGACTGGACGAACGCGCGAGACGTGCCGCTCTCCGCGGGCCGGTTCGGCGTCGACGACCATGTGGACTATCTGATCCGCTTCTTCGAGGCGATCGGCCCCGGCGCGCACACGCTCGCGGTGTGTCAACCGTGCGTGCAGACCCTTGTCGCCGTCGCCGTCATGTCGGCCGCCGAGAATCCGGCGACCCCTCGCTCGATGACCCTGATGGCCGGTCCGATCGACCCGCGGCAGAGCCCGACCTCGGTCAACGAACTCGCCGTCAAGAAATCGCTGAGCTGGTTCGAGAGTTCGGTCATCACCAGCGTCCCGTCCCGCTTCGAGGGCCGCGGCCGGCGCGTCTATCCGGGCTTCGTGCAGTTGACGGCCTTCATGGCCATGAACATGCAGCGCCATCAGGCGGCCCATCGCAAGCTCTACGCGCTTCTCTCCGCGAACGAGTTGGCCGAGGCGGCGAAGATCAAGGAGTTCTACGACGAGTATTTCGCCGTACTCGATCTGGCCGAGGAATTTTATATCGAGACCATCGATCGCGTGTTCCAGCGCGCGGAACTCGCCAACGGCCAGTGGAAGCATCACGGCGTCCCCATCGATACCAGTCGCGTCCGGCGTACGGCGCTGCTCACCGTCGAGGGCGGTCGCGACGATATCTGCGGTTTGGGCCAGACGACGGCGGCGCACGACCTCTGCTCGTCGCTCCGGCCGCACCTGAAGCGCCACCATCTGCAGGCCAATGCCGGCCACTACGGCGTCTTCAACGGCAAGCGCTGGGAGCGCGAGGTCTACCCCGTCGTGCGCAACTTCATTCTGGCGCTCGAGTAGCGGCGTTGCCGCGCTGGCCCGATGCGCGCACTCCGCGATTGGCATACCCGCGCTCCAGGTCATACCCTGAAGTGATGGCCATGTCGCGCGACCGCGGCACGGCAGCCGGCCGCGGCCATGGGCGTCGGTGGCCCGCAGCCACGAACGGAGGATCACCATGCGCTTGCAGAACAAGTCCGCTCTCGTCACCGGCGCCGGTAGTGGCATCGGCAAGGCGATCGCGCTTGCTTTCGCCGCCGAAGGCGCTGACGTCATGTGCGCCGACCGGAATGGCGAGACCGCCGCCGCGACGGCGGCCGAGATCAACGCGGCAACCGGCGGTCGGGGTGCCGCCACCCGCGCCGATGTCGGCATCCCTGCCGATTGCGAGGCGCAGGTTGCCGCGACCGTCGACGCCTTTGGCCGCATCGACATCCTCGTCAACAACGCCGGCGTCGCCTTTCACCGGCTGTTCCTCGACACCTCCCTGGAGGACTGGGAGCGCCTTCTTCGCGTCAACCTCACCGGCCAGTTCCTGACCGCGCAGTCGGCAGCCCGCCGCATGGTCGCGCAAGGGTCGGGACGGATCGTCAACATGGGCTCGATCTCCGGCCAGCGCGGTGGGACCGGCCGCGCGGCATACGGCACCGCCAAGGCGGGCCTCATGCAGTTGACGCGCGTGATGGCCGTCGAGCTGGCGCCCCTCGGCGTCGTCGTCAACGCCATCGCGCCGGGCCCGGTCCGCACCCCGATCACGAACCACGGTCCGGAGCAGACCAAGGCCTACCTCGACCGCATTCCGGCCGGCGACTATGGCCGCGCCGAGCACATCGCCTCGGCGGCCGTCTTCCTCGCCTCCGACGACTGCCGCTTCGTTCATGGCGAGACGCTGAACGTCGATGGCGGCTTCGGAGCCGCTGGGCTGGTGTTCTCGACGACGGAAATGAAAAGCTACAAGAGCGGCGGCAAGGAGTGAGGGCCGCCCGCCGGGCTGTTCAATCGACGGCGTGAAAGCGCCGTCGCTCCGCATTCTCGAGCCCGGGCACGATGTGCTGGCCAAGATCGCGCAAGGTCATCAGCCCAGCGAGGCCGGCCTTGATCTCGTCACTCGCGAGCACGTCGCAGCCGAGCGAGCCGGCCATCTTTTCCATCCTGAACGCAACCACGACATCGACCCCGGAGAGACTGTCCTCTCCGAGCGATCCGCCGCCGCCGAAGGCGACCGCGCCGCGATGCAACGCCAGCCGGAATCGCGGTGAGCGGTTCCGCTGCAGCGCCATGAGCGCCGTCAGCGCCGAGGCGAACTGGCGCGGCGTCTCCGGTTCATGATGCCAGTAGGCGAAGAACCCGTCGCCGAGGAACTTGTTGATGGCCCCGTCGTGCGTGTCGATGATCTCCTTGCAGGTCGCCATCCACCGACCGACCTGCATCGCCATGTCGGTCGGCGACAGCGAGGCGGCCATCGCCGTCGATCCCTTGATGTCGGCGACGAGCATCCAGCAATCGATACTCTTGATGTTGATGATGGTCTGCGCCGAGAGGTGGCTGCGTTCACGCGGTTGCGAGATGCGGCCCGTCACGCGGCGGAACCTCAGCGAATGGTCGCCGAGCGACAGGGCGTCGCCGTCGTCGAGCCGGGTCGGCTGAATGACGCGCCGGCCGTTGAGATAGGTGCCGTTGCCGCTGCCGAGGTCGATCACCCAGTGCTCGGCATCATCCTGCTTGTGGACGAGCGCGTGCCGCCGCGACACCTTGCCGTCCTCGATGACGACGTCGTTGCTGGCCGAGCGACCGAGCGAGCACGTCTGCGCGAGCGGCCAGCGCCGCCCGCTTTCATCCTCGAGCCAGACTGTCGGGACCGTCATCGCCAACCCCTGCAATACGCGTAGACTAGCAAGTATGCAGTCGACGGGCCAGTTTCCAAAAATGTCGGGCTAAGCGCCGCGTCGCAGCCTCGCGTCGACACGTCGCCGCCTCCAAACGGTCGCGTGCCGCCCCTATATCGACGTGGTAAACGGCGTCGGTGTGACCGCGTCTGGCAGGGAGCGAGCGAGCGGCTGATGGGCCCGTTTCTGGATCGTGAGAGACTGGCGGAGCATCGCGGGCGCAACCGCATGCAGTCGCTCCTGCTCGTCGGCGGGATGAGCCTCATCGTCATGGTCTCGGCGGCGCTGATCTGGTCATGGCCCGCCGCGGTGATGGCGGTGGCGATCGTGGTCGGCCTCGCCGTCCTCGGCCCGCGCATGCCGCCCGAGGCCGTTCTCCGCCTCTACAAGGCGATCCCCGTCGACCGCCGCCATGGTGCCCAGCTCCTCCGCATCGTCGAGATCCTCGCTGACCGTGCCGAGCTGCGTCGCCATCCGCGCCTCTACGTCATTCCCTCGACGACGCTCAACGCCTTCGCCACGGGCACGAAGGACAACGCGGTGATCGCCATCACGGAGGGCCTCCTCCGCCGTCTCGACCTGCGCGAAGTGGCCGCCGTCATCGCCCACGAGATGAGCCATATCCGGAATAACGACCTGAGCGTGATGGCGATCGCGGATAGCCTCACCCGGTTCACCCAGTTCCTCGCCTACTTCGCCGTCTTCATGGCGGTGCTGAACATTCCGGCGATGCTGCTCGACTGGCACACCTTCCCCTGGCCGGCGATCCTGCTCCTCTACTTCGCGCCGACCCTGACGAGCCTGCTGCAGATGGGCCTGTCGCGCACCCGCGAGTACGACGCCGACCTCGAGGCGGCCGGCCTCACCGGTGATCCGGCCGCGCTCGCGTCCGCGCTGGCGTCGCTCGAGCGCTATCAGGGCCGCTTCTGGGAGGACATGATGATGCCCGTCCCCGCCCGCCGCATTCCGCAGCCATCACTCCTGCGTTCGCATCCGGAGACGGCCGACCGCATCGCCCGCCTGCGCGAGCTCGAGAAGCGGCCGAGCCTGGCGAGACCTCTCCAGTACGGCAACGAACCGATGTTCACGATGGTGGGCCACGGGCTCGGCGCCATGACGCCACGTCTGCGCCCGCTCGGAATCTGGTTCTGATCGACCGCCCGCTCGCGGACCCGCGCCGCGCTCTCCATTCAGCCGCGGTTCACGGCGACTATGACATCGCTCCGCCGTGATCGACCGGCATCGTGCCATCGATCGTCGACGTTCGAGCGACGAGGCTCGGGAGGGCGGTACCGATGGCTGCAAAGGTTTTCACTCTGTTTCGCCGCCTGTCGATGGCCGTCATGCTGCTGCTCGGTTCAATCGCCATGGCGACGAACCCGGCTGCCGCCCAGTCCGACGAGATCCAGTCCTTCGAGCGCGAACTCGAGCCCTACGGCCGCTGGGTCGATCACGCCGGTTACGGCCAGGTCTGGGTACCCGACGTGGACGCCGACTGGCGCCCCTATTCGCGTGGCACCTGGGCGCACACCGAGGAGCACGGCTGGTATTGGGAGAGCGACGAGCCGTTCGGCTGGGCCGTGTTCCACTATGGCCGCTGGTTCCTCGACGACGATCTCGGCTGGGCGTGGGTCCCCGGCGACGAATGGGGCCCGGCATGGGTCGCCTGGCGCTATGACGACGAGAACGTGGGCTGGGCGCCGCTGCCGCCGGAAGCCGAGTACCGCGACGGCGAGATCGTCCACGCGACGAGCTTCTACGACAGCCCGCGCTTCTCGCCGGCCTGGTGCTTCGTGCCCGTTGCCATGTTGACCGCGCCGCGGCTCTGGACCCATATCGCGCCTCCGCGCCGCAACCGCGTGTACCTCGCGCGCACCCGCTTCATCCCTCATCGGCGCGGCTCGCGGCCCTATTTCTTCAACGGCGGCTTCGATCGCGGCCGTTGGGAGCGCCTCACGGGCCGCACGCTCGCCTCGCGCCGCCTGGTTCCGTCCGACCGGGCGGATCGCGGCCGCCCGCGTGGTCGCGACGGCGGCGATATTCCGGTCTACCGGCCGCGCGTGACCGGCCTGCCGCGCGATGGCGCGCGGCCCTTCGATCGTCCCCGTGGCGACGGCCGCGATGGGCGTCCCGTCCAGCGTCCGCGCGAGGATTGGCGCGACAGGCGGCCGGACGAGCGCCCGCGGCGCGAGGAAGCGCGCCCGACGCCCACCACGCCGCCGCAGTGGGAACGCCCGCGGCTTCAGGACCCCGATGCGCCACGCCGTCCCGATCGCGGTCGGGAACCCGATTTCGGCCGTCCCGCCGATCCCAAGCCGACCCCACGCTTCGAGCGTCCGCGGGTCCAGGATACCCCTGACGACCGGCGTCCGGATTTCGGCCGTCCCGTCGATCCCAAGCCGATCCCGCGGTTTGAGCGTCCTCGGGTTCAGGACACCCCTGACGATCGTCGTCCGGACTTCGGCAGGCCTGACCGTCAGCGGCCGCCCGAGCAGCGGGGCGAGCCCCAGTTCCTGCCGCGTCCCCAGCTTCAGCCCCAGCGCGAGCCGCGCCCCTCGCCGCCACCCCAGACCGAACCGCGCCGGGGCGGCGACCGCGACCGCTCCGGCGGCGGCGGACCGTCACTGCAGAGGGGCGGCGGCCAGCCGCCTCCCGAGCAGCCGCCGAGCACGAACTGACGTGGCGGAGGTGAGACGCGTCGAGGCGGTTGCATCCCCGGATGCGACCGCCTAATCACGCCCGATGTCAATCGACACCCCATCGCCGTCCGAACTCGTTAGCCGTGTCGTCGCTGGCGAACGGCGGGCGATTGCCAGGGCGCTATCCGCCCTCGAAGCGGAGGCCGCCGGCTCCGGCGACGTTCTCGCGGGCCTCGTTCCGCATCTGGGCGGGGCCACCGTCGCCGGTATCACCGGGCCGCCCGGCGCCGGCAAGTCGACGCTCGTCAACGCCATCATCACCGAAGCGCGCGCCTCGGGCCTGCGTGTGGCGGTTCTCGCAGTCGATCCCTCGTCGCCGGTGACGGGAGGCGCCATCCTCGGCGATCGCATTCGCATGGCGTCGGCGCTCGACGACGATGGCGTATTCGTCCGTTCGCTTGGCTCGCGCGGTGCGCTCGGTGGCCTGACGCCGGCCGCCGTCCGCATGATCGACGTTCTGGATGCGGCGGGGTTCGGCCTCATTCTGCTGGAGACGGTCGGCACGGGCCAGAGCGAGGTCGATGTCGCAGAGGTGGCCGATGTGGTGTTGGTGGTTTCGGCGCCCGGTCTCGGCGACGGCATCCAGGCCATCAAGGCCGGCCTTCTCGAAATCGCCGACATCCTCGTCGTCAACAAATCCGACCGCGAAGGCGCCGACCGCACGGTCGAGGAGTTGAAGGCCGGGCTGGCCCTTCGCGCGTCCTCCGGCGATGTGCCGGTACTCAAGACCACGGCCATGACCGGGGCCGGCGTCGCGGAGCTTTGGCGCGAGATGACGTCGCAGGCGGCCAGGCGTCTGGCGGAAGGCCTCGTTGCGCGTCGCCGCCGTCGCGCGCGCTATCTCATTGCCCGCGCCGCGGCAGACCTTGTCGCCCGCCGCATCCGCCGCGGCGATGCCGCGATCGACATCCTCGCCGATGCCGTCCTCGCGGGGGCGTCGACCCCCTTCGAGGCGGCGACGCGTGCGCTCGGGCTGCCGCCGGTGCGCGGGCCCTGACGGCAAGATACTGCGTCAGAACACGTAGTCGCTCTTGAACACGCGATCGATGTCGCGCCTCCAGTCCCGCTCGTAGACCTCGAGCATGGCTTCGGCAGGCGACCGCCCGCTTTCGACCGTCTCCGCGACGTACGCCAGATGGATGCGCTCGTCGTCTCCCTTGTCCGTCCGGATCGCCCGGGCCTTCAGCCCTTCGTGGGCGATCGCCGACACTTCCCGTGCGATGTCGAGCAGCTTCATGCGCCGGAACGGGGTCGCGAGCGCCGTCCTCGGCACGCCGGAGCGCAGCGTGTCGCGCTCTTCCGCGGTCCAGCCCTTGACCACGTCCCACGCCGCATCGAGCGCGGTCTGGTCGTAAAGGAGCCCGACCCAGAGCGCCGGCAGCGCGGCGATCTGCGGCTCGAGGCCCGAATCCGCGCCGCGCATCTCGAGGAAGCGCTTCATGCGCACTTCCGGAAAGATCGTCGTGATGTGGTCCGACCAGTCCGCGATCGTCGGCTCGATGGTCTTCAGCTCCGATCGGCCGAGCTTTTCCGCAAGCTTGCCCGCCATGAAATCCCGGAACGAGGCGCCGGCCACGTCGATGTATTCGCCGTCGCGATAGATGAAGTACATCGGCACATCGAGAGCGTACTCGACGTAGCGGTCGAAGCTCATACCGCTCTCGAAGACGAACGGCAGAAGCCCCGTTCGGGCCTTGTCGGTGTCCCGCCACGCCTCGCTGCGGAGCGACAGGAATCCGCTCGGCACGCCTTCGCGGAATGGCGAGGAGGCAAAGAGCGCCGTCGCCACCGGCTGCAGGGCCAGCGAAACGCGCAGCTTCTTGACCATGTCGGCTTCGCTGGCGAAGTCGAGGTTCACCTGGATCGTCGCCGTGCGGTACATCATGTCGAGCCCGCCCGCGCCGACCTTGGGCATGTAGCGGGTCATGACGGCGTACCGGCGCTTGGGCATGCGCGGCGTCTCGGGGATCTTCCACTTGGGCGAGAAGCCGAGACCGAGGAATCCGAGCTTCAGATCCCGGCCGATCTCCTTCACCTGCTCGAGGTGCGAGTGCGTCTCGGCGGCCACCTCGTGCATGTTGGCGAGCGGTGCGCCCGAGAGTTCGAACTGCCCACCCGGCTCCAGCGACACGGTCGCGGCCGGCTCGCCGTCGGGACGCTTGAGCGCGATGATCGTGTCGCCCTCGCGGATGGCCTCCCAGCCGTAGCGCGCGATCAACTCTTCCATCAGCGCCCGGATGCCGCGCTCGCCGCCGTAGGGGATCGGCCTGAAGTCGTCGGTCTGGAAGCCGATCTTCTCGTGCTCGGTGCCGATCTTCCAGTCGCTTTTGGGCTTCGAGCCGACGGCGAACCATTCGATCAGATCGTTCCGCGAGCCGATCGGCGGTGAAGCGTCGCCGTCCTGGCGTGTCGACATGCTGCAGGTCCTCGGTCGTCGAATGTGTCGCCGCTTCGTTCGCCCACGGCTGGGCCATGCCGGCTCTTATGGCCGTCGCGGCGCCGATAAACAAGACCCGCCGGCTTCAAGATCGAGACACCGGCAGTCATGAGATTTCCGCGAGTGTCGCGTTAGAAAACCTCAAGTATCCAGCGCGGGCGGCACCGGTGCCCTAGCGCCAGTCTCCGAGCACCGCGTTGACGAGCGCCATCGCGGCGACGGCTGCCGTGTCCGCCCGCATGATGCGGGGCCCGAGCGCCAGCCTGACGACGTTCGGCATGGCGACGAGCCGCTCGCGTTCATCGGGGGCAAAGCCACCCTCGGGCCCGATCAGTACCGCGACGGGACCACGTGCGACCTTCGCGAGCGCGTCGATCGGGCTGGTGACGGGCGCATCCTCGTCGCAGAAGACGAGCGTCCGCGTCGACTCGAACGTGGCGAGCGCCTTGGCGATCGGCATCGGGTCCGTCACTTCGGGCACCCTCAGGATGCCGCACTGCTCCGCCGCCTCGATCACGTTCGCGCGCATGCGGTCCAGGTTGACCCGCTCGGCCATCGTATGCCGTGTCAGCACCGGCGACAGGCGGGCCGCACCGAGTTCCGTCGCCTTCTGCACCATGTAGTCGAGCCGCGACCTCTTCAGTGGCGCGAAGAGATAGTGGAGATCCGGTCCCCCGGCCTGAACCCGGGTCCGGACGTCGATCACGAGTGACGCGTCCCGGCGGCCCTCCCGGCGGAGCCGGGCCAGCCACTCGCCGTCGCGCCCGTTGAAGATGTGCACACCCGCCCCGTCGTGAAGCCGGAGCACGTTGACCAGATAGTTGGCCTGATCGCGGCCGAGCGCGACCACGCCCCCGGCGCCGAGGTCGTCCGGAACGAAGAGGCGCTGGGCGCGGAAATCATAATCGTCGCTCATCGCCGCTCTTTAGCGTGATGTCGCCGCTCCCGCCACTCCGCGCCGCCGGGATGGTTTGCCCGCCGGCTCAGAGGCGAACGTGGTCGGCCAGATGCGGCGCAAGGTCGTGATCGGGCACCTTGGTGAGATCCTTCGCCACCTCGCCCACGATCGCCGCCTTGACGCGGTCGCTGAACGCCGCGCGCAGGATGCCGAGCGCCTGCGGCGGCGCGACCACCACGAGACGGTCGAAGGCGCGGTCGCTCGCACTCTGGTCGATGCGTTCCGCGACACCTTCGAGGTAGGACCGCTTCGCGAGATCGCGCGGATCGGTGCGCGGCACGAGCGGATGCCGGGTAGCTCCCGACGATTCGAACGACCGCCCTTGCCGATCGTCGACCATCTCGTGCGTCGACGCCGCGAGATCCGCGTCGCTGGTCATGCCCGCGACCTCGTGGGCGCCCTTGCCCGGCCCGAGGGTCTCGAGCACCCGCGATCGTCCCGCATCGGCGATCAGGATCCACGTACGAACTGGCTTCATGGTGCACCTCCGGGTTTGCGTATCGGCGCCGCTCAACATCTGCCATGCAACCCGGCGCGTCGCATTGACCCTGGTCATTCGGCGCGCCATTGCGGGCAGGCGGACCTCGCCTTAGGGTCCGCCCATGACGAGCCCGACCGACATCGCCCCGACCGTTCCCGACGCCCGACCCGGCAACTGGGTCGACCGCCATGCGCCGCGTCGCTGGCGTCCCTATCTGCGCCTCGCCCGCTTCGATCGCCCGATCGGGGCGTGGCTTCTGCTGTTCCCCTGCTGGTGGGGGCAGGCCATGGGCGAGCTGGCCGCCGGGCGTACCTATCCGAACGTCTGGCACCTCGTTCTGTTCCTCGTCGGCGCCTTCGTGATGCGGGGCGCCGGCTGCACCTATAACGACATCGTCGACCGCGACATCGATGCTGGCGTCGCTCGCACCCGTGGCCGTCCGATCCCCTCGGGCGAGGTGACGCCGCGTCAGGCGGCCCTGTTCATGGTGGCGCTCTGTTTCGTCGGGCTGGCGGTTCTGCTGCAGTTCAACACCGTGACGATCTGGCTCGGCATCGCGTCGCTGGCGTTGGTCGCGATCTACCCGTTCATGAAGCGCTTCACCTATTGGCCCCAGCTCGTTCTGGGTCTGACGTTCAAGTGGGGCGCGCTGGTCGGCTGGACGGCGGCCCGTGGCGAGCTCGAATGGCCGGCCGTCCTCCTCTACGCCGGCTGCGTCCTCTGGACGGTCGGCTACGACACCATCTACGCCCACCAGGACAAGGAGGACGATCTGGCGCTCGGCCTCAAATCGACGGCGATCAAGTTCGGCGATGCGACGAAGCCCTGGCTTACGGGCCTCTATGGCGCCGCACTTGTGCTCTGGGCAGTCGCGGCGGCGATGGCGGGCGCTGGCGTGATGACCGCCATCGCGCTCGTGGCCGCCGCCGGCCTGCTCATCTGGCAGATCGCCACGCTCGACATGACCGACCCGTCGAATTGCCTCGCCCGCTTCAAGTCCAACCGGTTCGTCGGCTGGCTGCTGTTCGCGGGGCTCGTGCTGGACATGATGGTCGCGTCGTCATGACCGGACGCGATGCGGACGCTGCCCCATCGTCGGCCGTGCCGGTGAAGTGGCCGGACCTCGCCGGCCGCCTCGGCAGCGAGAACGGCGCCCGCGTCCATGTGCTGCCGATCCGGGTCTACTTCGAGGACACCGACTTCTCCGGCCTCGTCTACCACGCCTCCTACGTGCGCTGGTGCGAGCGCGGCCGCTCCGACTTCCTGCGCCTGATCGGCACCGAGCACAGCGCGCTCTTCGCGCCGGTTGCTGGTGGGCAACCGAAGGCGCAACTAACAACCCCTCCGGATGCGAGTGGGCATCCGGAGGCGCAACTAACAACCCCGCCGGATGCGAGTGGGCAACCGAAGGCGCAACTAAAACAACAAGCAGCCTTCGTCGTGCGCCGGCTCAATCTCGAATACCTTCGGCCGGCCCGCATCGACGACGTGCTCGAGGTGACGACACGGGTGAAGGCGCTGACGGCAGCCTCCCTCGTCCTCGGACAGACGGTGAGCCGGGGCGCCGAGGTGCTGTGCGAAGCCGAGGTCACGGTGGTGCTGGTCTCGGTCGCGGGGCGCGTGCTGCGCCTCTCGTCGGCCTTGCGGGCGGGTCTCAAAGGCACCGAACCCGCTTGACGGTCCCCGGCCGGAGCCGGTCTAACTCGTGCGGAAAAATGCGCCGTGCGGGCGCCACGTCGCGAAACGGGAGAGAGACAGGCATGGCGAGCCCCGAGGATACCTACGACTACGTCATCGTCGGCGCGGGGTCGGCCGGCTCGGTTCTCGCCAACCGGCTTTCGGCCGACCCGGATTGCCGCGTGCTGCTGCTCGAGGCCGGCGGCAAGGACAACTACCACTGGATCCACATTCCGGTGGGCTATCTCTACCTCATGGGCAACCCGCGCGCCGACTGGTGCTTCAAGACCGCCGAGGAGCCCGGCCTCAACGGCCGCGCGCTCAATTATCCGCGCGGCAAGGTGCTCGGCGGCTGCACGTCCATCAACGGCATGATCTACATGCGCGGCCAGGCCCGCGACTACGACCTCTGGCGGCAGATGGGCAATCCCGGCTGGGGCTGGGACGACATCCTGCCCTACTTCAAGAAGCATCAGGACCAGTGCGCCATGGAGCCGTCGGCCTTCGACGGCCTGCACGAGCGCGGTGGCGAGTGGCGCATCGAGCAGGCGCGCGTCCGCTGGGAGATCCTCGACGCCTTCCGCGAGGCGGCCTTCGAGGCCGGCATCCCGAAAACCGACGACTTCAACCGCGGCGACAACGAGGGCTGCGGCTACTTCCACGTCAACCAGAAGTCCGGCGTCCGCTGGAATACCGCGAAGGGCTTCCTGCACCCGATCAGCCATCGCCGCAATCTCACCATCGCGACGAATTCGCAAGTCCAGTGGCTGACGCTCGCCGGCAAGCGTGTCACCGGCCTCGTCTACCGGCGCGACAACGCCACGCGCACAGTGACGGCGCGCCGCGAAGTGATCCTGTCGGCCGGCGCCATCGGCTCGCCGCAGCTGTTGCAAGTCTCGGGCATCGGGCCGGGCGCCTTGCTCCAGCGCCACGGCATCACCGTCCACCACGAGATGAAGGCCGTCGGCGAGAACCTGCAGGATCACCTGCAGATCCGCTGCGCGTTCAAGGTCAGCGGCGTGCCGACCATGAACGAGCAGTACCAGAGCTACCTGCAGATGGCGAAGATCGGCCTCGAATATGCGCTCTGGAAGCGCGGCCCGATGACCATGTCGCCGTCGCAGCTCGGCTGCTTCACGCGGTCTGATCCCTCGCGCGAGACGCCCAACATCCAGTACCACGTGCAGCCGCTCACGCTCCCGAAGTTCGGCGATCCGCTCGATCCCTTCCCGGCCTTCACCGCGAGCGTGTGCAACGTGCGCCCGACGAGTCGCGGCTGGGTCCGCATCCTCTCGCCCAACCCCGACGTTGCCCCCGAGATCCGCCCAAACTATCTGGCGACCGAGGACGACCGCCGGGTCGCAGCCGACAGCGTCCGCGTGACACGCCGCATCGTCTCGATGCCGTCCCTCCAGAAATACCGCCCCGAGGAGTTCCGCCCCGGCCCCGAGATCGACGGCGACGAGGCGCTCGCGCAGGCGGCAGGCGACATCGCGACCACCATCTTCCATCCCGTCGCCACCTGCATGATGGGGCCCGGCGACAACGCGGTCGTGGATGCGCGCCTCCGCGTGAAGGGCCTCGAGGGCCTCCGCGTGATCGACGCGAGCGTCATGCCGTCGATCACGTCGGGGAATACCAATGCGCCAACCATGATGATCGCCGAGAAGGGCGCGGCGATGATCATCGAGGATGCGCGCTTGCGTCAGGTCGCGTGAACGACGACTGCCGGCTAGCTTGTCCCGATCGGGAAGATTGCCGCGGAGTGCTGACATGACGTCCAGGATCGGTCTTCGTGAGGTGCTGCGCCGCGTGGCGCCGGCAATGGTTCTTTGGCTCGCCATCGGCCATGCGGCCGTCGCCGAGGAGGAGAAGGAGAAGCCCGACCCGGTCGACGCCGCCTACGAGGCCTGCATCGAAAAGGACCCCTCGACCGCCGGCATGCTCGATTGCGCCGGTGAGGCAGAAGCGGCCTGGGACGCTGAGCTGAACGCGGCGTACAAGGCACTGTCGGCCGAGCTGAAGGACGAGGCTCTCGAATCCTTGAAGCAGGCGCAGCGCGCCTGGATCGCCCAACGCGATCGCGAGTACGCCCTGCACGAGGAGATCCTGAGACAGCTCCAGGGCACCATGTGGGGGCCGGTCATGTCCGACCAGCGCGTCACGATCGTGAAGAACCGCACGCTCCAGCTCCGCGCCTTGAAGTCGTTCCTCGACGAGGGCCGCCCGTGAGCCGGCCCGGCGCCGCGGTCCGGCGCGCTATGGCTTCGCCGCGGCGGCCGGCTTCGGCTTCCCGTTCCCGACCAGCAGGATCAGCGGGATCGTAATGGCGCACGCTGCCGTGAAGAGCCCGAACGCGTTGAGATAGGCGATCAGCGCCGACTGCCGCGACACCTCGTTCGAGAGCCGCTGCAGACCGGCGAGCGAGTTCATGTCCCAGGCGCCCACCACCCACGGCAACGTCAGCGACGGATTGAACACCGAGATGCCTTCGATCATGCGGCTGTAGTTGACGCCGGTCGAGCGCACGATCTCGGCCACGCAGAGCGAGATGAAGAAGCTCGAGCCGAGATTGCGCAGGAGGTGGAACACGGCGCTCGTTTCCGCGCGATCCTTCTCGGCGATGTTGGCGAACGTGACCACCGTCAGCGGCACCCAGATCGCACCGATGGCGAGCCCCTGCAACGCGGCGTTGGCCGCGAGCGAGATGGGCCGCACGTTGAGATCCATGCTCATGAGCCACAGGCCCGCGACGAGCAGCATGCCGAATCCGGTCATCATCGACAGTCGCGCGTCGATCCGGCTGGCGAACCCCGCGATCAGGAAGCCGATGCAGCCCCCGATGCCGCGGCTCGCGACGATCTCGCCGACGATCGATTCGGGATAGTTGGCGTGGGCCTTGAGCAGGGCCGGCAGCAGCACGACCGGCGTGAAGTTCAGCATGCCGTAGAGTGTCACCAGCAGCAGCCCGATGGCGTAGTTGCGGTCGAGCAGGTGGCGCGGGTTGAGGAACGGCTGTCGCGCCGTCACGATGTGCATCGCGAAGATCCAGTACGCCACCACCGCGACCAGGATCTCGACGCGGATCTCGAGGCTCTCGAGCCAGTCGAGCCGCTGCCCGCGTGAGAGGACGAGCTGCGTCGCCGCGAGCGCCACGGACAGCGTCAGGAATCCCGTCCAGTCGAGCGGCCGTGCCACACGCTCCCCGTCGGGCGGCAGGAATGCCCTGAGCCCCACGACCGCGAGCACACCGACGGGAACGATGGCGTAGAACGCATAGCGCCACGAGTACGTCTCGGCCATGTAGCCGCCGAGCGTCGGGCCGATGACGGGGCCGATGACGACGCCGAAGCCGAAGAGCCCGAGGACCATCGGGTGCTGCCGCTTCGGAAACGTGTCGAGCAGGATCGATTGCGCGAGCGGCGTCGACGGCGCGCCGAACGCGCCCTGCAGGATGCGCCAGACGACCAGGCTTTCGAGCGAACCCGCGACGCCGCACATGAAGGTCGTGACCGTAAAGCCGAAGATGCTCCAGATCATGACGTTGCGCACGCCGTAGCGGCCCGAAAGCCAGCCGGTCATCGGCGTCACGATGGCGGTCGCGAGGATGTTGAACGTGATCACCCACGACACTTCGTCGGCCGTCGCCGACATCGACCCCTGCATCTGCGGCAGCACGGTCGAAACGATGAGGATCGTCGTGGAATAGAGCGTCGTCGCGAGCACCACCGAGACGAGAATCATCCACCGCTGGAACGGCGTCAGGCTCGTCTCGGTCTCGGCCTCGCGACTCATATGTCGGTTTTAGCGCAAATGGTCGACCGCTCAACAGGCGAGGTCGGCCGATCGTCGAGCGCTATGCCTCAACTCCCGGCACGCTTGAGGCCCTCCATCGTGTCGAACGTCCAGTTGTTCGGGCAGACTTTGCGCCACGCCTCGGACTCTGGCCGCTCGTTGAGGTCGTGCTCGCAGACGGCCCGGTCGGCGCAGAGGCCGCAGGTCCGCTCGAGGTCGCGCTGCGTCCCGACGCCGGCCGCCTCGATCTCCGCCACCGACAGCCCCAGTTGCTCGAGCCGGCTGTAGAGGAGGTGCGCCGCGTTGTTGTCCTCTTTGGCGAGCCGCGTGAGGTCCGAGGCGTCGAGCCCGATATCGTGGGCGAGAATGCGAACGTCGGCGGCGCTCATCCGCTCGATCTCGGTTCCCCCGGCCCAGCGTTCGATCCGGTCCAGCAGTCGGTCGATCAGCGACTGCTCGGCGGCATGTGCGGTAGCGTGGGCCATGGCGCGTCTCCAGATTGGAAGCTGCGCCAGCCTCGCCGTGCCGCGAACGGCAGGTCTTGATCCGCATCAAACCGGACTGTGACCACTTGGCGCGTTCCGGCCGTGGTTACGGCAGGAAGCCCTTGCTGAGGCTCAGCGCCTGCCGGTCACGTTCCCGCCCCTTGATACCGCTGACGCTGAACGTCCACGCGAGGTCCGTTCCGGCTTCCTCCGTCGACCGTGCCCGGATCTCGGCGACGAGCGTGTCGCCCGGCTTGACGGCGATCGGTTCCAGCGCTGGAAAGAACAGCTGCTCCCAGTGCGTCGGCGGCGCGAGCGGACTGGTCGTCAGCGAAACGCCGGGCACCAGGTCCGCCGTCCACCACACGGCGAGGCCATGCACCGTGAACGCCGTCGGCGCCTCGAACCGCATGGTGCCGCGCCGCGACAGCCGGTTCTTTTCCGAGAAATCGACGCGGTCCCACATCTGCGCGGACGCGCCACCGCCGAGCAGTTCGTCGGGCTTCAGCGTCCGGATGTAGACGTTGTTGAGGCTCATCTCGCGGGCCGGCGAGAAATCGAGCCCGTAACCGATCTGGTCCCAGACGCTGAGATCGTCCCGGATGCGCGGCCCCACGACCGGGCAGGCGAATTGCTCGACGACGCCCGGGATCAGAATGCCGCCCGGCTTCAGATAGCGCGCGCGGGCATCGTTCATGGTCTCGACGAGGAACTCCTCGAGCGCGAAGTTGCCGAGAGTCTCGGTCACCACGACGTCGGCGCGCTCGGGCTCGATGATCTCCGTCGATCGGCCGGGGATCAGCTCCACGGCGCGCATCTTGTTGAGCGCCTTGAGCCGCACGGCGACGGCGCCGATCTCGGCGGCCTCGTAGGCCCAGACTTTCTTCGCGCCGAGGCCGGCCGCGAGAAAGGCAAGCAGCCCCGTCCCGGTCCCGATGTCGGCGACCGTGGTCCGGCCCTTCACGACGACGCGTGAAAGAGCCTCGTGGAACGCGGCGTTGCGGAGGCGGTCCGCAACCAGCGTGCGGTGATATTCGATGCGCATCGCCGAGCGATAGCGGCTTGCCTCGACGGCGGCAAGCCGCTCCGCTCAATGGCGCTTGCGCCACATGGCCGAAAGGATGTCGGAATAGTCGTCGGTCCAGGGCCGGATCGCCGTGGCGGCAAGTTCGGCGTGGAACGGTAGGGCACGGACAGCCTCTGCAACCTTGGCCGACCGCGTCACGTAGAGCACGTGGCTCTGCGCCGTATCGAGGCCGCGATCGGGCGTCCGGTCGTCGGCGAGCACCGGGATGGCGCCGGGGATCGCGCGTGCCACAGCCGCCGCGACTGAGACGAGATCGAGATGCCGGTTTGAAAGGTGCATCGCGAGCAGGCCTTCCGGCGCGAGCTTGTCGAGATAGAGCGCGACGGCCTCGACGGTCAGCAGGTGCACCGGCACCGCGTCGGACGAGAACGCGTCGATCACGAGATAATCGAACCGGCCGGCCGGCTCCTTGGCGAGCGTCAGCCGTGCGTCGCCGACGACGATGTCGGCCCGCGGCGCACACCGTGACAGGAACGTGAACTTGCTCGCATCCTGAGCGATACGGATGACGACCGGGTCGATCTCGTAGTAGCGCCACGCCTCGCCGGTGCGGCTGTAGCAGGCCATGGAGCCAGCGCCGAGCCCGACGATGCCGACGTTGAGGCCGCCGCCCGCCGCGCCCTTGATCGCCCGCTGCACCTCGACGCCGCGCGCCATCGGACTGCCGGCGTGATAGTAGGTCGCCGGCTGCGGCGTCGTGAGCCGCGCACCCGTCGCGGCATCGACCAGGCGCTCGGCGCCATGGATCGTCGTGCCGTGCATCAGGATCCGCATTTCGCGGTCGGGCGTCAGCGTCACGCGATGCACGCCGAAGAAACTCCGTTCCGCGTTGCCGACGTTGAACGCCGACGGCAGCAGCACGATGGTCGCGCCGACCATGGTGGCGGCCGCGAGCTGACGCAACGGCTGGCGCGCGGCGAGCATCGCCAGCACGCCGAACCCGCCGATGAAGAGGAGCCGCGGCAGCGTCGTGGCGGGCATCAGGCCGGCGCGCATTGCGAACGCGATCGCGGCGAGCGCTCCGATACCGATCGCGAGGATCGTCAGGGCGTCGCGCAGCGCGTCGCGGTCGGGCCGCGCCGAGAGGATGCCCGGCCGGCACGTCATGCCGAGCACAACGAGCAACGGGAACTCCCAGATCGTCGGAAAGATCTGCGGTGCGACGAGGGCTGCGAAGATGCCACCGAGCACGCCGCCGAGCGACATCAGCAGATAGAATTCGGTCAGGTGCTCGGGCGCCGGGCGTTGCTCGTAAAGCTCCCGGTGCGCGACGAGCGTCGTCACGACGAACGCGCCACAGCCTGCGACGAGTGCCATCGTCCACCCCTTGGCGCCGGGCGTCGCAAGGCCGAGCATCAGGCCCGCGACCAGCGCCGGCTGCACCATGAGCAGGAACCGCTGCGAGAGGAGCGGTCGCTCCGTGAAGACGAGAACGAACGTCGCGAGAAACACGCCGAGCGGCATCACCCAGAGGAACGGCGCCGACGCGATGTCGGTCGTGACGTAGCTCGAGAAGGCGACGAGCAGGCCCGACGGCACGGCCGCGAGCCAGATCCATTTGAGCCGAGCCGACCAGGAAATTCCGGCCGCCGGTGCTGCTTCGGTCACGCGGAGGTTCGCTGCCGTGTCGGTCCCGGCAGTCCCTCCGACGTTGAGCGCCATCACGAGGCCACAGGCGGCGAGCCCGAACCCGAGCGCCACGAAGCCCGCCGTCCATAGCGCGGCCTGCTGCCCGAGACCGCTCATCGGCTCGAGCAGGAGCGGATAGGAGACGAGCGCGATCAGGCTGCCGAGGTTCGACGCGCCGTAGAGGAAATAGGGGTCCTTGGCCTGCGCATGGCCCGAACGCGAGAACCACGACTGGATGAGGGGCGCGTTCGCGGCAACGGCGAAGAACGGCAGGCCGACGCCGACGGCGAGCGTCCCGATGAGCCACAGGTAGGCGTCGCCGGCGGGCGGCTCGGGCCAGTCGGACGGAAGCCCGATGGGGAGCGCGGCGAGCGCCACGCCCATCAGCGTCAGATGAATGAGCGGCGCGGCCTTGGCGGGCGCGTGGCGGTTGAGGAGGTGTGCGTAACAGTAGCCGGCGAGCAGCGCCGCCTGGAAGAAGCACATCGAGACCGCCCAAACCGACGGCGAGCCGCCGAGGCGCGGCAGCACCATGCGCGCGAACATGGGCTGGACGGAGAACAGGAGCAGCGCCGACAGGAACAGCGTTCCCGCGAACAGCAGAAGCTGGGCCTTGCTGTCCCGCGATGCGGCAAGCCGCTCTGCGAGACGCTGGCCTACGGCGGCGGCATCCATACGCGATACTCCGGATTAGCCCGATGATCGCGGGAGCCTACGCGCCAAAGCTTGAGGTTCACTGAACGGATTGCGCGCCGGAATTCAGGATTTGTTGACGTTTCGGCCCTGCCGGACGCGCTCCAGCGCGTCAGGCGTGTCGACGTCGGCGAAGATCCCGTCGGAGGCGATGTCCACCTCGGCGACTTCGTCGCCGTGCCGGACGATGACGTGCTTGGCCCCTGCGTCGCCTTCCACCTCTGCGAGCTCAGCGACGAGATGCGCTGCGAACAGCACCGGATTGCCCCTTTTTCCCCGGTGCGTCGGGACGACGATCGCGCGCCCCTCCTTCGGCTCGAGCCCGGAGATCAGCCGGTCGATGTCGTGGCCGGTGACGCCCGGCATGTCGCCGAGCGCCACGATCACGCCGTCGAGGCCCGCGGGCAGCGCCGCCAACCCCGCCTTGAGCGAGGCCGAGAGCCCGTCCCTGTAGTGCGCGCTCTCGGCGAACTGGACGTCGAGCCCCGCCAGCGCTGCCCGGACGTCCTCGGCCATGTGACCGGTCACCACGATGACCGGCCGTGAGCGGCTCTCCAGCACGGCACGTACGCTCCGCCGCACGACCGGTTCGCCGTCGAGATCCGCGAGCAGCTTGTTCGACGTGCCGAACCGGGTCGAGCGCCCGGCCGCCAGCACCAGCGCCGCCACCTTCGGCTGATGCCGCGCTCCGCCGTCGCCCTCGCTGGCGTCGCCGCCCGTGGGCCGGGCTTCGCGCGGCTGCGGCCGCGTCGCGATTTCCTTCAGAAGCCCCCCGACGCCCATCGCGGCGATATCGGCGCCGCTGACCTCGAGGCCGGCGAGCCGCCGCTCGAGCACCCAGTCGAAGCCGTTGAGCTTCGGGCTGGCGGCGCAACTCGGCGCTCCGATAACGTCGGCGCCGGAAAGCCGACCCATCAGCATCAGGTTGCCGGGATCGACCGGCATGCCGAGGCGAACGATCTCCCCTCCTGCCTCGACCAGCGCCGAGGGAATGACATCGCCCCGGTCGACGATGGCCGAGGCCGCGAAGATCAGAATGGGATCGGCGCCGACGTCCGTCATCCTGCGGATCGCCGCCGCCACCTCGGGCGTCGTATGGCTGACGATCTCCACATGCGCGAGCGACGATCCAGCCGCAGTGAGGCGATCCTCGATGGCCGCGCGCCTCTTCGCGAGCACGTTCGCCTTGGTCGAGGCCATGCGCGTCAGGATGAGCCCGGCCCGCCTGGCTGCGAAGGCGTGCACCGTCGCGAGCTTCGGCCCCTCGCCGAGCAGACGCTCGGCCTCGGCGACGACCGCTTCCGGCAGCGCGAACGTGATCACCTTGACGGTGGCGATCATCTGCCCGGCGGTCACGCGCTCGAGATTGGGCAGCGTCGCGATCGTGAGCCCCTCGTCGAGGCAGTTGATCCGAAGGACGCGCGGGGCGTCGAACGTCGCGAGACCGGTGCCGGCGGCGAACAGGTTGGCGCGCCCCGTGAACGGAGCTGCGGCGTGGACGCCAGCTCCGGCCGCCGCCCGCGCGATCCGCGCCGCCGCATCGTCCTCCGCGACGTCACCCGGTTCCAGACGCGCCGCGACAACCTCGTGCAATCCTGCTTCCGCGAGGCGCGAGATATCCTGGGGCCCGAGAATGCGGCCTTTCTTCAGGGTGCCTTTTGCCGTGGCGACGGAATGGGCGAGGACGGTGCCCGTCGCTTCGGCGAGTGGGAAGATTGAGAATTTCATGGCACCTAATGTCGTCTTCCGGCTGCTCGACCGCAAGCCCGGCCTGCCGACATGGTCGTCTCTCAGCCCCGTTCGGCGACGAGGTCCGTGATTGCGCCCTGCAACTCGGCGATCCCCATGCCCGTTTCCGAAGAGGTCGCGATGATGCCGGGGAACGCAGCCGGATGCGATTTGAGCGCCATCTCCGTGGCGGCGATCACGTAGGCGAGTGCTTTGGGCGTGATCTTGTCGGCCTTGGTCAAGACGATCTGAAACGTGACGCCCGCCCCGTCCAGGAGCTTCATGATCTCGCTGTCGACGCTCTTCAGGCCGTGGCGCGCGTCGATCAGCACGAGCACCCGGGCCAACGTCTGGCGCCCGCGCAGGTAGTCTTTGACCAGCCGCGTCCACGCCTCGACCTTCTCTTTCGGTGCCTTGGCGAACCCGTAGCCCGGCATGTCGACCACGTAGAACGGCGGCATCCAGTCGGTGAGGAAGTAGTTGAGTTCCTGCGTGCGCCCCGGCGTGTTCGACGTCCGTGCGAGGCCGTTGTGCCGCACGAGCGCGTTGATGAGGCTCGACTTGCCCACATTCGAACGGCCGGCCAGCGCGATCTCGATCGGCCCGGACGGCGGCAGGAACTCGAGCGACGGCACGCTCTTCATGAACCGCCAGCCCCGCATGAAGGGGCCGGCGACGGCCTCCACCGCCACCCTGTCGTCTGTCCGGGGAACTCTAGCGTCGGTCGTCATGGGTCGAGGCCCCGCGAGGAGTTCGGGGCGCGGCAGCCGCCGCGCCGTTCAGCTTCGGCTGCCGGATTTTCGCGCTTGCATCCAGGCCTGCAGCTTTTCGAGACCCATGTTCTTCCAAAGGTGGATCTCGGCCCCGTGCTTCTTCGAGATGTAATACTGCTGCATCAGCGACAGGATGTTGTTCCACGCCCAGTAGATGACGAGTCCGACCGGGAACGACGCCAGCATGAACGTGAACATGACCGGCATCCAGTTGAAGATCTGCTGCTGGATCGGGTCAGGCTGCTGCGGGTTGAGCTGCATCTGGACCCACATGGTCATGCCCATGATGATCGGCCACAACCCGATCATCAGGAAGTCGGGCACGGCGTAGGGCAGCAGCCCGAACAGATTGAAGAGAGAGGTCGGGTCCGGCGCCGACAGGTCCTTGATCCAGCCGTAGAAGGGCGCGTGACGCATGTCGATGGTCACGAACAGGACCTTGTAGAGCGCAAAGAAGACGGGGATCTGCAGCAGGATCGGCAGACAACCCGCCATCGGGTTGATCTTTTCCTTCTGATACAGCGCCATCAGCTCCTGCTGCTGCTTCATCTTGTCGTCTTTGTAGCGCTCGCGCAGCTTCTCCATCTCGGGCTGCAGCTTCTTCATCTTCGCCATCGACTCGTAGCTCTTGCTGGCGAGCGGGAAGAAGACGAGTTTGACGAGAACCGTCGTCGCGAGGATCGCGAGGCCGAAGTGGCCGGTGAAGCCCAGGCCGGCGAAAAATTTTGCGAGCCAGTCGATGATGTGGAACAGCGGCTTGGTGATGAAATAGAACCAGCCCCAGTCGATCATCAGGTCGAACTTCAGGATCCCCAATTTGTCGTGGTAGGCCTCGATGGCGTCGACTTTCTTGGCGCCCGCGAAGAGCCGCGTCGCGACGCTCCTGCTCTCCCCTGGCGGCAGCGCGATGCCGCGCTTGAAGTAATCGACCTGATAACTCTCCTTGCGCGGGCCGCTCTTCTGATAGCCGGTGAGGTAGACGTCCATCGCCGCCGTCTGGTCGGGGATGAGCGCCGTCGCCCAGTACTTGTCGGTGATGCCGAACCAGCCGCCGGTGACCTTCTCGAACGGCTTGGTGAGCTGCCCCCCTTCCTTGAGGTCGGTCAGCGCGCCGGAGTAGGTGATCTCCTGCAGACCCTTCTCGCCCGTGAACCCGATCGGGCCTTCATGCAGAATGAAGAACCCCTCGATCTTGGGCGTCCCGTGCCGTGAGATGACGGCACGGTGGTCGAGGATCGCTGGCGCCGTCCCCGTGTTGGTGACGCTGTCTTCGACCAGGAACATGTAGCTGGCGTCGACCGAGATGCGGCGCGTGAAGGTGAGACCCTGGCCGTTGTCCCACTCGAGGGTGACGGGGCTTTCTGGCGTGAGTGCGCCGGAGCCGGTCTGCTTCCATTCGGTCGTCGCATCGGGAAGCTTCGCTGCGAGGCCTGCGGGCGCCAGCCAGCCGAACTCGGCATAGTAGGGTGTCGGCGACGCCGACGGCGACAGCAGCGTCACCATCGGGCTCTTGGGGTCGGGCTTCTCGTGATAGTCGACGAGACTGATGTCGTCGATGCGTCCGCCCCTGAGTGCGATGCTCCCGTTCAGCGCGGGCGTCTTGATCGAAACCCGCGGCGAGAGCGCCAGCGCCCCTTCGCGGCTGGTTACGACCGGCAGCGCGGGGCTCACCGGCAGTGCACCGGGCACGGCCCCCGGAACCGCGCCGGGCACGGAGCCGGGTGCGGCTCCTGGCTGTAGCGGCTGTGTCGCCGTTGGCTGGGCAGCCTTTCGGGCCTGCTCGTCCTTGATGCGCGGATTGACGAAGAAGAGCTGCCATCCAAGTAGCACCAGCGCCGACAGTGCCACGGCGAGGAGGAGGTTCTTCTGTGTGTCGTCCTGCTGCATTGGGCCTCGGCCTTCAGTGGTTCGAGCTACCGGCGCGTTCGGGCGCCTGATGCTGGATCTCGGGTGGACGTGCGCTCGTCTTTGGAGTGTGACGGATCAGACCTCTCACGCGCACCGCGCTCCACGACGTCTGTGCACGCCGGCTGGACGTCGCCTCCCGGTCGTCGGGGGGCGGCGGGATGGCTCTTCACGCTCCGTCGATGTCGACCCCCGGCGGGCTGCCGCGAAAGGTCGTCGAAAGCGCGCCTGAGGGCATCCTGCAGACCGGCGAATGGATAGTCGTGCACTGCCGCGCTGGCAACCACAACATAGTCGTGATCAGCACGAATCGCAGCACCCTCGAGTGAGCGCAGCGCCTCTTTCAGCCGCCGCCGCACCTTGTTCCGGACGACCGCGTTGCCGACCTTGCCGGAAACGATGAAACCGAAGCGCGCTTCCGATGGCGGAACGTCCTCGCCGGCTCGAGGCTTACCCTCGATAATGAACAAGGGCGTTGCGCAGCGCGCACCGCCCCTGACCCGCTTGAATTGTCCGGACGTCTTCAGGGTCACGAGGGCCATATGACACAGCCTCCATCGCGCCTGCCGCCCGGGATCGCTTGATGGCCCCGTATCCTGATCCGCGTCCGATTGCCAGCCGTCGGGCCGAGGGCATCAGGCCGCGAGCCGGGCACTCAGGCCGAAAGCCGCTTGCGCCCCTTCGCCCGGCGCCGCGCGAGGACGCGCAGGCCACCGACGGTCGACATCCGCTTGCGGAAACCATGGCGGCGCTTGCGAACGAGCCGGCTCGGTTGATAAGTCCTCTTCACGTCACGTCTCCGTCGGCTATTTGATCCGGCGGCGGCAGAACGGCCCGCGCCGGAGATGAATGGTAACGAATCGGTCGCGTCCCTGCGGGATACCGACCGCTGCCGCTGCCTGCGTCCTTTCGCGAACCGGCGGTGCAGCCTGCCGACAAACCCGACGCATCCCGTGCTGACGCCCATGCGTCCACGGCCGCGAAAGGCCACCTGTCGGAGGATGCACGGCTTATAGGTCTCGCGAGCGCGTCAGTCAACGCCCCTCGGGGCTGCCTCGGCCATGCCAGACGTTTCATGCGCCGGATCCATCCTCCGCCCGGGTGGCTGACACCTCGGAGACGGTCGTTCGATCACACCGGATCACGAAAGATGCGGCCGCTTCAAGTCTGCTTGAGCCCCCGATGAAATGACCCTTCGATTGCGGTAGACGATGCGGATCGCGGCTCCTGAAGCGCCCCAAGAGCGCTCGGCCCGCGGCCTGCCAAGACCGACGCGGCATACGCCGTGGGACTCCGGAGGACGTCAAGCCATGCTGCTGTTGAGGCGGTTCGTGCCGCTCGCGCTTATCTGTACGCTCGCCCTGCCGGCCGTCTCGCAACCGGCCTCTGGCAGCATAGAGACGATCTTCGCCGTCGCCGCCGAGACGAGCAGCGTGCCCGTCGACAATTCCGAGTGGGATAACCTGCTGAAGGCCTATGTCCGCCCCGCGGAGAATGGGCTGAACCGGGTCAACTACCGCCGCTTCAAGGCCGAGGCCCATGGCCGGCTCAAGGCCTATGTCAAGTCGCTGGAGGCTGTCGACGTCGCGCGGCTCTCCCGGCCCGACCAGTTCGCGTTCTGGGCCAATCTCTACAACTCGAAGACGATCGATATTGTCCTCGACCATTATCCGGTGGCCTCGATCCGGGACATCAACCTGGGCGGCGGGCTTTTCGCGGCCCTCACGGGTGGCCCCTGGAAGGCCAAGGTCGTGACCGTATCCGGCCAGCGCCTCAGCCTCGACGAGATCGAGCACACCATCATGCGCGGCATCTTCAAGGACTACCGCGTGCACTTCGCCGTCAATTGCGCCTCCGTCGGCTGCCCGAATCTGGCAGGAGAAGCGCTCGTCGGCAGTCGCCTTGACGCCCAGCTCGAGAAGGGGGGGCGTGATTTCGTGAACTCGACGCGTGGCGTGACCGTGACGGGCAAGGTCGTGACCGCATCCAAGATATTCTCATGGTTCAAGGAGGACTTCGGCAGCTCGGATGCCAGTATTCTCGAGCATATTCGCCGCTATGCCGACGTCGGCCTCAAGGAAAGGCTGGCTGGTGCGACCCGTATCAGCGATTATTACTACGATTGGAGCTTGAACGATGCGAAGGATTGAGCGCCGGATGCGCGACATTGCACGGCCCCGCAGCAGGTGGGCCCATTCATGCGCTCTTCACCCCGTTGTCGGGAGGTCGCTCCGATGATCGCTGAAGGCAAGGCCCCGTCCGGTGGGCTGAACCGCTGGCTGCCGCTCCTGGCGATCGCCGCGGTGGCCGCCCTCGTCTTCGCCATGGGCTGGCACAAGTACCTGTCGTTCAAGACCATCGGCCTGAACTACGAATACCTGCGCACGTTCATCGGCCAGAACCTGGCGGGTGCGCTGGTGCTCTATGTTTTGGCATATGTGGCGGTGGTCGCACTGTCGCTCCCCGGCGCCCTGATAATGACCCTTGCAGGCGGCCTTCTGTTCGGCTGGCAGATCGGCGCCCCGGCGACGATCATCGGCGCGACGTTGGGCGCCACGGTTCTCTTCCTGGTGGCTAAGTCGTCGTTCGGCGATGCCCTCGCTGAGCGAGCCGGCCCCGCCATTGCCAGCCTGAAGGCCGGATTTCAGGAGAACGCGCTGAGTTACATGCTGTTTCTTCGTCTGGTGCCCGTCTTTCCGTTCGTCGTCGTGAATTTGGCCTCGGCTGTGCTGGGGGTGCCGCTGCGCACCTACGTCCTCGGCACGTTCCTGGGCATCATCCCTGGCTCGACGGCCTATTCTTTCGCGGGAGCAGGCCTCGGCAGTGTGATCGAGGCCCAGAACGCCAGTTATCAGGCCTGTCTCGCCCGGGCCGGCGCCAACGCCACGGCGGCCTGTCCCTACAGCATCGACACCAGCGCCCTCGTGACGCGTGAACTGATTATCGCCTTCGCTTTGCTGGGCCTCGTCGCCCTCATCCCCGTCGCCCTCAAGAAGTGGAAAGCGCGCAATGCAGCGGCCTGATTCGATTGCCACGTCCCCTGCCGGCGCCACCACCACTGGCGCCGGGACACAACCGGCGACGGGCCCTGTCCGCGAGGAGATCAAGGCGGACCTGTGCATCATCGGTGCTGGCTCGGGCGGGTTGTCGCTCGCAGCCGCGACCGCGCAACTCGGCCTCGACGTGGTGCTGATCGAGCGCGGCAAGATGGGCGGCGACTGCCTGAACTACGGCTGCGTCCCCTCGAAGGCGATGATCGCGGCGGGAAAGCGCGCCCACAACATGCGCACCTCGGCGCCCTTCGGCGTCGAGCCGGTCGAGCCCCGCATCGACTTCGCGCGCGTCAACGCCCACGTCCACGAGGTCATTGCAGCCATCGCGCCGAATGATTCGGTCGAGCGCTTCACGGGGCTGGGTGTCCGCGTCATCGAGGCCCATGGCGCCTTCGTCGATCGCAACACGGTGCGGGCGGGCGACGTCCTCGTGCGCGCCCGCAAATTCTGCATCGCGACCGGCTCGTCGCCCTTCGTACCCCCGATCCCCGGGTTGGATCAGGCGCCGCATTTCACCAACGAGACACTCTTCGAGAATGCCACGCCGATCGGCCATCTGATCGTCATCGGCGGCGGTCCGATCGGCATCGAGATGGCCCAGGCTCACATGCGCCTCGGCGCGCGCGTCACGGTCGTCGAGGGCATGAAGGCGCTCGGTAAGGACGATCCGGAGCTGACGGACGTCGTCCTGAAGCACCTCGTCGAGGAAGGGATGTCGATCCGCGAAGGGACCAAGGTCGAGCGCGTCGAAAGCCGCATGGGCGTCGTGAAGGTCCACGTCGTGGGGCCGGAGGGGCCGGACGTGATCGAAGGCACCCACATTCTGGTGGCGACGGGTCGCAAGCCGAACGTCGCGGGGCTCAACCTCGAAGCCGCCGGCATCGCCTACGATCGCCGCGGCATCACGGTCGGCGCCAATCTCCTGTCGACCAACTCCAGCGTCTACGCCATCGGCGACGTGGCAGGCAGCCTCCAGTTCACCCATGTCGCGAACTACCATGCCGGCATCGTGATGCGCCGCATCTGCTTCAAGCTGCCGGCCAAGGCGAGCACCGATCACATTCCGTGGGTCACCTACACCGAGCCTGAACTCGCCAACGTCGGCCTGAGCGAGGACGAGGCGAGGAAGCGCCACGGCAGCGCCAATGTCTATCGCTGGCCCTACCACGAGAACGACCGCGCCCAGGCCGAGCGCGCGACGGAGGGCTTCGTCAAGGTCGTGACCGACAAGCGCGACCGGATCGTCGGTGCCGCAATCGTCGGCGAGCACGCCGGCGAGCTGATCCAGATGTGGTCGCTCGCCATCTCGAAGAAGATGAAGATCACCGATATGGCTCAATGGGTATCCCCTTACCCGACTCTCAGCGAGATCAACAAGCGGGCCGCACTGCGGTACTATGCGTCCAAAGCGGGCAGCCCGTTCGTGCGCAGCGTCATCTCGTTCTTGTCGCGCCTCGGGTGACGAGCCTTGGTCCGGCCCGGAAACGGGAACGGCAGGGAGCATTGGCGGTTGGACCAGAAGGTCGACACGACGGACCGGGTGGAGTTGGCGCGGAGGGGCGGTACGACCGCCCCTCCTGCGCGTTTCACGCGTCTGGGCCTCTCGGCCAAGCTGCTGGTCCTCACGACCCTCTTCGTGATGCTGGCCGAGGTCCTCATTTTCGTGCCTTCGGTCGCGAACTTCCGGAACAACTGGCTGCTCGATCGCCTCATGGCGGCGCAGCTGGCATCGCTGGCGGCTGAAGTCTCTCCCACGGGCGCCGTGCCGGAGAAGCTCCGCGCCGAGCTCTTGCGCACGGCCCAGGTCCGCGCTGTCGCCCTGAAGCGGAACGACCAGCGCCTGCTCGTCCTGCAATCGGACATGCCGGTTGCGATCGACCAGACCTACGACCTCACACAGCTCAAGAAAGGTGGCCTCGTGGGCCGCTTGGGGGCCATTGGCGATGCTCTCGGCGTGCTTGTCTCGAGCGGCGATCGCATGCTGCGCATCATCGGCCAGCCCGCCGACGACGCCGGCGACCTGATCGAGATGGTCATTCCCGAGGCGCCGCTGCGCAAGGCCATGTGGGGGTTCGCGTTGAACATCCTCGGCCTCTCCGTGATCATCTCGATCATCACGGCGGCGCTCGTCTACATGGCGCTGAACCAGCTTCTCGTGCGTCCCATGATGCGGATCGCACGCAACATGGTGCGCTTCGCCGAGAACCCGGAGGACCGGAGCCGGATCATTTCTCCCTCGGCGCGGAGCGACGAGATCGGCGTCGCCGAACGCGAACTCGCCCACATGCAGACCGAGCTGGCCCAGCTCCTGAGCCAGAAGAGCCGGCTCGCCGCGCTGGGCCTTGCGGTGAGCAAGATCAATCACGATCTGCGCAACCTGCTGGCCAACACCCAGCTTCTCTCCGACCGGTTGACATCGACCCCGGATCCGACGGTCCAGCGTTTCGCGCCGAAGCTGATTGCTTCGCTCGACCGCGCCATCGCCTTCTGCAACGACACGCTCCGCTTCGGCAAGGCTGCCGAACGCCCGCCCGAGCGCGAGGAGATCGCTCTCCGCGAGCTTGTCGACGAGGTGGCGGACGGACTGGATTTGCCCCGGGAGGGTGGGATCGGCTGGGACGTCGCGGTGCATGCGGCGCTGCGGGTCGATGCTGACCGCGAACATCTCTTCCGTGTGTTGAACAACTTGATCCGTAATGCCATTCAGGCGCTGGAAGCCCAGCCGGGCGGCGACGTGCCCTGCGTACGTGTCGCCGCATCGCGGCTCGGCCGATCGGTGACGATCACCGTCTCCGACAACGGGCCCGGCATCCCGCCGAAGGCCCGCGAGCATCTCTTTCAGGCCTTCCAGGGCTCGGTGCGGAAGGGCGGGACCGGCCTCGGTCTCGCCATCGCTCAGGAGCTGATCGTCGCCCACGGCGGTACGCTCCGCCTTCTCGACCGAACGCCCGGCGCCACCTTCGAGATCGTCATTCCGGATCGCATCCCCGACTGACGTCGCCTTGCGCCCGGCCGGACGATCGGCGACGTTCCGGCTCCACCGCACGAAGCAGCCGTGGCGAAACCTGGGGAGATGTGACGTGAGCCTGCGCGATCTCGACGGCCAGAGTGCCATCGTCACCGGTTCGAGCCGCGGCATCGGCGCCGCCATCGCCCGCGAGTTGGCCGCCAACGGTGCGCGCCTGACGCTGACCGGGCGCGACGCCGACGCCCTCGCGGGCGTCGCGGCCGACGTGACCCGCGCTAGCGGCGTTGCGCCCGCGGTGATCGTTGCGGACCTGCGCGTCCGAACGGCGGCGGCGCATGTCGTGGCTGCGGCACGGGATGCTCACGGCCGTCTCGACATCCTCGTCAACAACGCGGGCGCGACCAAGCGCGGCGATTTCCTGTCTCTCAGCGACGACGATTTCGAGGACGGCTTCGCCCTGAAGTTCCATGCCGCCGTACGCATGACGCGGGCTGCGTGGCCCCATCTCGTCGAGGCGCGAGGCAAGGTCGTGAACATCTCCGGCATCGGCGCCATGACGCCGGCCATGGACTTCACCATCGGCGGCCCGGTCAATTCAGCACTTCTGAACTTCACCAAGGCCATGGCCGATCGCGGCCTGCGCGACGGCGTCCGCGTCAACGCCGTGAACCCCGGCCACATTGTCACCGATCGCCTGCGTCGCCGCGTCGAGGCGCGCGCGGCCGAGCACGCGCTGACATATGCCGAAGCGCTCGAGCAGGCCCGCCGTGAGCACGGCATCGACCGCTTCGGCGAGCCCGCCGAGATAGCGGCCGTGGTGGCGTTCCTCTGCTCCGGCCGCGCGAGCTACATTCTGGGCGCCACCATCGACGCGGACGGCGGCGCCACCAAGGGGCTCTGACGCGACGGGCCTTACTCGGCCGCGGTTTTCCTGGTGCGCCACGCGCCGATCTCCGGCCGCGCGAGGCCGAGATGCTCGCGCAGCGTCGACCCGGTGTACTCCTTCCGGTAGATGCCTCGCCGCTGCAGCTCCGGCACGACGAACTTCACGAAATCCTCGAACCCGCCCGGCTGGTGCGTCGGCCCGACCACGAACCCGTCGCACGCCGGCGTCGACCACCACTCCTCGATGCGATCGGCGATCTCCTTGGGGCCCCCGACCCACGCATTGCGCAGCAACCCGCGTCCGGTGATCTCCATGAAGTCGCGCACGGTCGGATTGGCCTTGCCGGCCTGCACCACGCGGTCGCGCATCGACTGCATGCCGCTGATGTTGCGCATCTCCTCGTCCGAGAATGCCTCGTCGAGCCCCTTCTTCGAGAAGTCGTAGTTGAGCGCTTCCGACAGGAGCGACAGCTGATCGATGTCGTTCGGCAGCTTGTCGTAGGCGGCCTGCTTGTCCTCGGCCTCGGCCTTTGTCGCCGCCGCGACCGGATAGAAGAGCGTGCAGATCTTCTGGCTGTCGGGGTCGCGTCCGTTGGCGGCGACGGCGGCCTTCGACTTGTCGTAGGCCGCCTTGGCGGCTGCGAGATTGTGGTGGGCGACGAACAGCAGCTCCCCCCAGCGCGCCGCGAACCTCTGCCCGCGGCCGCTCATGCCGGCCTGCATCACCACCGGGTGGCCCTGAGGTGAGCGGGGCACCGTGAACGGCCCGCGCGAGGACATGAACTGACCCGAGTAGTCGATGCGCCGCACCTTCGAGGGATGCGCATAGAGATTGTTCGCCTTGTCGACGACGATCGCATCGTCGTCCCAGCTGTCCCAGTGCCCGAGCACGATCTCCATGAACTCGTCCGCCCGGTCGTAGCGCGTGTCGTGCTCCATTGCGCCGTCCGTCCGGCCCATGTTGCGCGCCTCGTTGTCGTTGACCGAGGTGACGCAGTTCCACGCTGCCCGGCCGTTGGTCATCAGATCGACCGTCTGGAACATGCGCGCCACGTGGAACGGCTCGTAGTAGGTGGTGGAGTAGGTCGCGCCGAGCCCGAGCCGCGTCGTGGCCGCCGCCATTGTCATCAGGCACGCGATCGGATCGAGCTTCACGCAGCGGATGCCGTTCTGCACCGTGTGCGCGTGATCGCCGAGGTACATGTCCGGCATCGCGAGACGATCGTCGAAGAACCCGCAGTCGAATTTGCCTTCCTCCAGCACCCGCGCGATGTGCTGGTAGTAGGCCGGACTGTAGCTGTCGGTGCGCGCCAGAGGATGGCGCCAGGAGGCGGGCAGCGTCGTGCAGTTCTGGGCCTGCAGGAAGGCGACGAAATGGACTTGGCGCATGGGCATCACTCGGGTTGGCGGACGCGGGTTGCGGCGTCTCCGCTTGGCATCGGGCGGCTAAAGCGTGAACCGTCGGGCGCTCTTGTCAAGCCGCCCCGTCAACGGCCGGTGTCGCCATACCTTGACGCTGCCGGTGCCCCCGCCAACAATCGAACGAGTGGTCGGTGAACGACCCCACGAGCCCGAGGAGCGACGAACGATGGTGCCTGAGCCCAAGGTGATCGAGACGACGGTCTTCTCGACCGTTCCGAAGGAGCTGCAGTTCGACGACCGCGACAGCGACTTCACCCGCGACATGTTCCACGGCCAGCGCATCGGTTCCTTTCTCGAAGGGCCGTCGTTCGACCGGTCCGGCAATCTTCTGATGGTCGACATCGCCCACGGCCGCATCTTCAGGCTGTCACCGTCGCGCGAGTGGTCCGTCGTCACCCAGTACGCGGGGTTCCCGAACGGCCTCAAGATCCATGCCGACGGCCGCATTTTCGTCACCGACCGCAAGCTCGGCATCATGGTCGTCGACCCCGTCAGCGGCAAGGTCGAGACCTTCCTCGGCGCCGACAAGCTGCCCGGCTACAAGGGCCTCAACGACCTCTTCTTCGCCTCGAACGGCGACCTCTACTTCACCGATCAGGGCGAGACCGGCTTCCACGATCCGACCGGCCGTGTGTTCCGGCTCACGACCAAAGGCAAGCTCGATTGCCTGGTCGGCAATGTGCCGAGCCCCAACGGCCTCGTCATGGACCCGAAGGAGACCATGCTCTACGTCGCCGTGACGCGGGCCAACGCGACGTGGCGCGTGCCGATTCGGGGGGATGGTTCGGTGCATCGCGTCGGGCTCTTCTGCCAGCTCGTCGGCGGTTGGGGACCGGATGGCATGGCCGTCGACACCGCTGGCAACGTACTGATGGCACACGCGGGTGGTGCAGCCGTCTGGGTCTGGTCGCCCGACGGCCTGCCGCTCTACCGGGTGACCGCCTGCGATGGCGGCAAGCTGACGACGAACATGGCCTACGGCGGCGCCGGCAACCGGTCGCTGTTCATCACCAACTCGCTGTCCGGCAACGTGCTGGTCGCCGAGATGCCGCATCCCGGCCAGCCCATGTACTCCAGCATGACCCCCTGAGGCCGAAAGCCAAGAGGAGACGAGATGCGCATCGCGGCGAGTGTTCCCCAGGATGATCTGCGCAAGGTGAAGGCGGCGGCGACGGCGCTCGAGGCGGCAGGCTACGCCGTCGTCACCACGATGGAGAACAAGCACGATCCGTTCCTGCCGCTCGCCGTTGCCGCCGTCGAGACCGAGCGGGTCGAGCTGGCGACCGCGATCGCGATTTCGTTCTCGCGCTCCCCGATGGCGGTCGCCAATGCGAGCTGGGACCTCAACGAGGGCAGCCGTGGCCGTTTCGTCCTCGGCCTCGGCACGCAGGTGAAGGCCCACAACGAGCGCCGCTTCTCCGTGCCCTGGACCCCGCCCGCGCCCCGCATGCGCGAGTACATCCTGGCACTGAAGGCGATCTGGCGCACATGGCGTCACGGTCAGCCGCTGGCCTTCGAGGGCACGCACTACCGTTTCACGCTCATGCCGCCCTACTTCGTGCCCGAGAGCCAGGGCCTGCGCACGCCACCCGTCACCATGGCGGCCGTGGGGCCGGCCATGCTCAAGGTGGCCGGCGAGGTCGCCGATGGCGTCCGCCTGCATCCGTTTTCGACCCGTCGCTACATCGACACCGTCGTGCTGCCGACCATAGGCGAGGGCCTCGCCCGCACGGGCCGTACGCGAGGCAGCTTCGAGATCGCCGGCGGCGGCTTCATCGCGACAGGGCCTGACGACGAGACCGTCGCCCGCATGCGCGAGTGGGTCCGCGGCCGGGTCGGGTTCTACGGCTCCACGCCGGCCTATTTCCCGGTTCTCGAGGTGCATGGTCTGGAGGATCTGGGCGCGAAGCTGAACCGCATGACGCGCGAAGGCCGCTGGACCGAGCTGGCGGGCGAGATCAGTGACGATGTGCTTGATCTCTTCGCGGTCTCCGGCCGGTACGACGAGTTGAAATCCCTCGTCGAGCGCCACCTCGCCACGGTAACGGACACGATCGCCGTCGCCGGATTGCCGCCGGACCTGATCCAGGACCTGTCGCGGGTACCCACGCCGTTTACGGGTTTTGCGACCACATGACCGTTTCCTGCGCCGGACGGCGACGTGTGGATCGTTCTGTGGCATAAAGGCAACGACGGATCGTCGTACGCCCCGCGTTCTCCCCACCAGTCCGTGGGTGCTATCGGTTCACCGTGAACCGGAGGTACTGCTGCGCCGTACAAGAGTTCGGGCTTTCACGGCGTGACGGCAGAAGGGGCAGTTGATGGAGCCGAGTTCCATGAAGCGTGGCGCCCCGGTGTTCGATGCGGCCCACGAGGGCGTGTCGGCGCCGGTCGTCGGTCGCGCCGCGGTCGGCTGGCGGCGACGACTGTTCCGTGGCCTTGTCTCCCTTGCGCTTGTTGCGCTCACGCTGTTCGGTGCCCAACGGCTTCAGGCCTACCTCGTCGCGACCAAGCCCGTGGCGCCGAAGCGCGTCGCGGCCGAGCGTGTGCGCACCGTCGAGATCCAGTCCGTCCGCCCGTCGACCGAGCGACCCACCCTGTCGCTCTACGGCCAGATCGTTGCCGGCCGGACGGTCGACCTCCGCGTGCTGGTCGGTGGCGAGGTGACGAGCGTTTCGTCGTCGATGGTCGATGGAGGGCGGGTGCGCAAGGATGCGGTCCTCGTGTCCGTCGATCGCTTCGAGTACGACGGCGCCCTCGTCCGCGCCCGAACAGAACTGGCCGAGGCCGAGGCCCGCATCGTCGAGACCCGCGCCCGGATCGAACTCGAGCAGGCCGCGCGCCGCCGCGCCGCCGAGCAGGAAGCGATCACCGAGCGCGAACTGAAACGCCTCTCGACGTTGCAGGACAAGGGCGCGACGAGCGACGCCAATCTCGACGCGAGCCGTCTGCGCATGACGTCGGCGATGGCAGCCGTCGAGGCCCGCGACGCCCAGATCAAGATCCTCGAGGCCCAGGTGTCGCGCGAGCAGGCCTCCCTCGAACGGCTTGCGTGGAACGTCCGCAAGGCCGAGCGCGACATCCGCAACACGCAACTGATCGCGCCTTTTGACGGCATCGTCTCCAACGTGGCCGCGGAGGAAGGCCGGCTGGTGAACGTCAACGACCGCGTTGCGACGCTTTATGACGTCGATCGCCTCGAAGTCCGCTTCATGCTCACCGATGGCCAGTACGGACGGCTGACGTCCGACGGCGGCAAGCTGGAAGGCCGAAAGGTAACGGTCGTGTGGCGTGGCGGCACGATCGTCCGCGAGGTGCCCGGCGTCATCGATCGCGTATCGCCCGTGGTGGCCTCGGCAACCGGCGGCTTCGACGTCCTCGCGCGCCTCGACCGGTCTCAGGCGAATGACATTCTGCGCCCCGGCGCGTTCGTCAACGTCAGCACTCCCGATATCGATTTCCGCAACGTGGTGCGCCTGCCGCAGAGCGCCGTCCACCCCGGCGATGTCGTGTTCCGTGTCGGCGAGGATCGCCGGCTCGTGCCGATCCCCGTCCGCATCGAGGCCTACGACGGCGCTCATGTTCTCCTGTCGGGAGCCTTCCCCGACGGCGCCGAGATTATGACCACCCGCCTGGCGGACGCCGGGCCGGGCGTGCTCGTGCGAAGCCGGTGAGCACACGCCGATGAGCAGTGACACGCGACGGCCAGAGCGCGGCGGCGGCCTGATCCGCGCATTCCTCGAGCACAGGGTGGCGCCGAACCTCGTCGCCATCGTCATGGCGGTGCTGGGTCTCGTCGCGCTCGGGCGCATCAACACCCAGTTCTTCCCCTCGACCGAAGTGCCGACGATCACCATCCAGATCGTCTGGCCCGGCGCCAGCGCCGAGGAGATCTCGGAAGGCATCACCGACATCGTCGAGCCCGAGGTGCGCTTCATCGACGGCATCGACAAGGTCACGTCCTACGCCGTCGAGGGCCTCGTCCGCATCTCGCTCGAGTTCAAGGACGGAGCCGACATGCAACGCGCGCTCTCCGATGTCGAGAGCCGCATGGCAGCGATCACCACCCTGCCGCAGGACAGCGAGCGCCCCGTCATCACGCGCATTCTGCTCTACGAGACCGTCGGCATGGTGGCGTTGTCGGGTCCCTTCGAGGAGGGCGTGCTGCAGGATGCGGCGAAGGCGCTGCGCGATCGGCTGCTCAATGCCGGCATTGACCGCGTGACGCTCTCGGGAAAGCGTGACCGCGAGATCTGGGCCGAGATCCCTGCGGCCACGCTGCACCAGCTCGGCTTGTCGGCCCGCGACGTGGCCGACCGGATCGCCCTCGTCAGCCAGAACCTGCCGCTCGGCAATCTCGAAGGCGCGAGCGAAAAGCAGCTCCGCGCCCGGGGACGAACGGTGACAGCCGACGGCGTCGCCAGCATCGAGCTGAAGGCCTTCGAGACCGGCCAGAAGATCCTGATGCGCGATGTGGCCGTCGTGCGCGAATCGTTCGAGGAAGGCGCCATCCGGCACTTCCAGAGCGGCAACGGCACGCTCCTCCTCAACGTGCAGCGGACTGTCGCCGGCGACACGCTGAAGTCCATGCGCCTGATGCTGGATACGGTCGAAGCAGTCCGCGCCACGCTGCCACCGACGATGAAGGTCGACGTCTTCGACATTCGCGCCAAGGTCGTGGATCAGCGCATCCGCATGCTGGCGACGAACGCGCTGCAGGGATTTGCGCTGGTCATTCTCGTCCTGCTGATCTTCCTCAACATGCGCGTGGCCTTCTGGGTCGCGCTCGGCGTTCCCATCGCGCTGCTGGCGACATTCTCGCTGATGCTGGCCTCCGGCCAGAGCATCAACGCCATCTCCCTCGTCGCACTGATCCTCGTGCTCGGCACCTTGGTCGACGATGCCATCGTCGTCGGCGAGGAGACGGTGACACGAACCGAGCGCGGGGCGGCGCCGTTCGATGCCGCACTCGAATCCGCCCGGCGCATGTTCCTGCCCGTCCTTGCATCGACGACGACGACGCAAGCGGCCTTCCTGCCCATGCTGCTGATTACGGGCGTCATCGGCCAGATTCTCGCGGCCATTCCGATGGTCGTCATCGTCGCGCTGATGGCGTCACTGGTGGAATGCTTCCTGACGCTGCCCTCGCATCTGATGCATTCGATGGAAGCCGCGAAGATCCGTGCGCGCCGCGCACCCTCCTTGGTCGCGCGCTTCGGACAGGCGTTCCGCCGCCGCTTCGATATCGGCTTCACGTGGTTTCGCGATCATCTCGTCGCCGGTCTGATCGCGCGCGCGGTGCGCTGGCGCTACGTCACGCTGGCGCTGGCGATCGCCGGCATGATGTCGGCGTTCGGGCTGATCTCGGGGGGGCGCGTCGCCTTCACGTTCTTTCCCGTGCCGGAGGCCGAGGTCGTTTTCGCCAATGTCACGTTCACGCCGGGGCTGCCCGAAGCCGATCGCATGGCCGCCTTGAAGCGGATCGAAGAGTCGGCGCGCGACGTCGAGCGGCGGCTCGTCCCGGACAATAACGGCAAGCCGCTGATGCTGCTCGCCTACACGACCCTCGGACAGCAGGACCAGAGCCGCGGCGAGAACCTCGCCCGCGTCGAGGTCGAACTCACCCCCGGTGAGGAGCGGAGCGTCCGCACGCCCCGCTTCATTGCCGCCTGGCAACGGGCCATTCCTCCCATCGTCGGCATCGACAATGTTGCCGTGCTCGGACGTCGCGTCGGCCCGCCGGGCTTCGACGTTGATATCCGGTTGACCGGTCAGTCTCTGGATCGGCTGAAGGAAGCGGCGCTGGAGTTGCGCAACACGCTCGAAGGCTTCAACGGCCTGATCGGGCTCGACGACGATCTGCCCTACGGCAAGGCCGAGGTGGTGCTCGAGTTGACGCCGCGCGGCCAGTCGCTGGGCTTCACGACGGAACTGGTCGCGCGTCAGGTGCGCGCCGCCTATCAGGGCGCGATCGCCGTGCGGTTCGCCCGCGGCGACGAGGAGGTCTCGATCCGCGTCCGCAGCGCCGAGGCGGACCGCAAACGCGGTCTCGATGGCCTGCTCGCCCTCAACCTGCGTTCTCCGACAGGTGGCAACGTGCGGCTGTCCGAAGTGGTGCGCGTCGCCGAACAGCAGGCGTTTTCGGTCGTGCAGCGCTATGACGGCAAGCTCGCCGTCAGCGTTCGGGCCAACGTGGACAGCGCCGTCACCACAGCCGATCAGGTGCTGTCGGCTCTGCGCGCCGGCCCGCTCCCGGCCATCGAGGCGAAGTACGCCATCTCCGCATCGTTCGAGGGGCGCGCGGAAACCCAGCGCCGGACATTCGCGGACCTCCGCGTCGGCGGATTGCTCGCGCTGGCGCTGATCTACCTGATCCTCGTCTACGTCTTCCAACGCTGGTTGCAGCCCTTCCTGGTCATGGCGATCATTCCGTTCGGTTTCATCGGCATGGTGGTCGGTCACTACGCGATGGGGTTCAACCTGGCGCTGTTCTCGCTCGTCGGATTGCTCGGCCTCTCGGGGATCACCGTCAACGGCGCCATCGTGCTCGTGGATCGCATGAACGAACGCATGGCCGAGGGTGAGCCGATCGAGACAGCCGTCGTCGGCGCCGCCACGGATCGGTTCCGGGCGCTCCTGCTGACGACGCTGACGACCATCGGCGGCATGGCGCCGCTCCTGTTCGAGAAAAGCCTGCAGGCGCAGTTTCTCATTCCCATAGCGATCACTCTTTCGTGGGGACTGGGCTTCGCAACGGTGCTGTTGCTCTTTGTCCTGCCGGCGTTGGTCGGGATCGGGGCCGACATTTCGCGCGTTCTGCGCTATGCAGGACGGTGGCTCCTGGGCGGTGAGGTCGCTGCCCGGCCAGGGCGCGCATGAGGCGCGACGGCGACCGGGGAAAGGGCTTCGATGGCTTACAGCCAGCGCGTCGGCACGACGACATACACCTTTCCGAACCTGAAGACGTTGCTCGCCAGGGCGTCACCACCCCGGGCCGGTGACCGGTTGGCGGGGATCGCGGCAGAGAGCGCCGAGGAAAACGTCGCCGCCAAGCTGGCGCTCGCCGACGTGCCGCTGAAGACGATCCTCGCCGAGCCTCTGGTCCCTTACGAGACCGATGACGTCACTCGTCTCATTCTCGACACCCACGACCCGCGCGCCTTCGCGCCCGTCGCCCATATGACGGTCGGCGCCTTTCGCGAGCATCTGCTTTCTCACGCGACGACGCCGGAGACCCTCGCCGCGCTCGCACCCGCCGTCACGCCCGAGATGGCGGCGGCCGTCTCCAAGCTCATGCGCAACCAGGATCTCGTTCTCGCCGCTCGCAAGTGCCGCGTCGTCACTGCCTTCCGCAACACCATTGGGCTCCCCGGCACCATGGCGGTCCGCCTGCAGCCCAATCACCCGACCGACGATGCGGCAGGCATCATGGCGTCCATCGCCGACGGCCTCATGTATGGCGCCGGCGACGCCGTCATCGGCATCAATCCGGCAACCGACAGCCCGGACCGGATCGAGCGGCTGCTCCGCCTCCTCGACGACCTCATCGGGCGCTATCGCATCCCGACGCAGGGCTGCATCCTCGGACACGTGACGACGACGCTCGATCTGATGGCGAAGGGCGCGCCGGTGGACCTCGTGTTCCAGTCGATCGGCGGCACCGAGGCGACGAACCGGTCGTTCGGCATCACCCTCGACCTGTTGCGCGAAGCCCGCGAGGCCGCGCTCTCCCTGAAGCGCGGCACGGTCGGGTCGAATGTCATGTACTTCGAGACCGGACAGGGCTCCGCGCTTTCGGCCGATGCCCACCACGGCATCGACCAGCAGACCTGCGAAGCCCGCGCCTATGCCGTGGCCCGCGCGTTCGATCCCCTGCTCGTCAACTCGGTCGTCGGCTTCATCGGGCCGGAATACCTCTATGACGGCAAGGAGATCCTCCGGGCCGCGCTCGAGGACCATTTCTGTGGCAAGCTGATGGGCCTGCCGATGGGCGTCGACGTCTGCTACACGAACCACGCCGAGGCCGACCAGGACGACATGGACGTCGTGCTGACCACGCTGGCCGCCGCGGGCGTGACCTACGTCATGGGCATTCCCGGCGCCGACGACGTCATGCTCGGCTACCAGTCGACCTCGTTCCACGACGCGCTCTACGTCCGCGAGGTCTTCGGCCTGAAACGGGCGCCGGAGTTCGAGGCGTGGCTCGCCGGGATGGGGATTTCGGACACAGACGGACGATTGCTGCCAGCCTCGCCGACGCATGCGCTGGTCGCCGACGTGCACGCCGCCGCGGGTCTCCCGGAGCTGCCGTCATGACCGGGATCGCGCGCGACCCCTGGCAGGCCATGTCGTCGCTGACGCCCGCCCGCATCGCCATCGGCCGGACGGGCGCCTCATTGCCCACCCGCGAGGTGCTGTCCTTCGCGCTGTCGCACGCGAGGGCCCGGGATGCGGTGCATGCCCGGCTGGACGTGGAAGCTCTGGCGGGCCACGTTCAGGCGCTGGGCTTCGACACCATTCTGGTCGCGAGCCGCGCCACAGATCGTGCAATCTATCTCCGCCGCCCCGATCTCGGCCGTCGTCTCGACGCCGCGTCGAGGGATCGGCTGGTCGCGGCCATGGAGGGCCGAACCTGCGACGTGGCCATCGTCGTCGGCGACGGGCTCTCGGCAACGGCCGTCGCGGCCAACGCTCCGGCGCTGATGGAGAAACTGGCGCCCCACGTCACGCGGCTCGGCCTCGTCGTCGGGCCGGTTGTGATTGCCGAAGGCGCGCGCGTGGCGCTCGGCGATGAGGTCGGCGAAACGATGGGCGCCCGACTGATGATCGTCCTGATCGGAGAGCGTCCCGGCCTGTCCGCGGCCGACAGCCTCGGCGTCTACGTGACTTACGCGCCGCGACTGGGCCGCACCGACGCCGAGCGCAACTGCATCTCGAACGTCCGCGCCGGCGGCCTCGCACCCGAGGCGGCGGCCGCGAGCCTTGCCTGGCTCGCCGAGGCCGCGCTGGCCCGCCGGACGACCGGCGTCGGCCTGAAGGACGAGAGCGGCACCGGGCTCGCGGCGACGGGCGCCGGCCTGGAACTGCCGCCGCCATCTGACGCATGAACGGCCCTCTTTACACGGAATTCATAGCCGTTGACGTAGGTTGCCTCCTTCGCCGGGGGGACGGCCATGTTCGAAGTCTGGTGGAAGGCGTTAACCCAGGATTACCTCGACCTGAGCCTGCGTCCGGGCACCGACGTCACGGCCCGGATCGTCGAGCGGCCCGGGCTCTGGATGCAGCCCGAGGCGAAGGCGGCGCTGCTCGCGGACCTGCGCGCCATCGCCCGCCGGACTCTCCCCGACGGCGACCTCGACTATGGCATCCTGACGGGTGACCAGGACCGCCTCGAGAAGTCCATCGTCACCATCCTCCACGATCGCCGGACGGGCGCGCCCGTCGCGTTCAATGCGTTGGCGGCCATGGACGTCGAACTGCACGGCAAGCCGGCCGAGGTCCTGCACATGGGGCTCGTGATGGTCGATCCGGGCGTGCGCAGCCAAGGCTTCTCGTGGGTCCTCTACGGGCTGACATGCCTCGTTCTCTTCTTCCGCAACCAGATGCGTCCCTTGTGGCTGTCCAACGTCACGCAGGTCCCCGCCATCGTCGGGATGGTCAGCGAGACGTTCTCGAACGTCTTCCCCTCGCCTGACCCGAAGGCGCGTCGCAGCTTCGAGCACCTGCTGCTAGCCCGCGAGATCATGGCGCGACATCGCCACGTCTTCGGCGTCGGCCCCGACGCCGGCTTCGACGAGGCGCGGCTCGTCATCACCAACGCCTACACCGGTGGCTCCGACCATCTGAAGAAGTCGTTCGACGCCGCGCCAAAGCACCGCGACGCGCGCTACAACGACTACTGCCGCCAGCAGCTCGACTACACCCGCGGTGACGATGTGCTGCAGCTCTGCCAGCTCTCGCTCGAGACCGCGCACCGCTTCATCCTGAAGGACGTCCCGCGCCGCTCCCTTCCCGGCGTCCTCGCGGCGTTGGCCTTCGTGACGCTCAACCGCATGATCCTGCCGTTGGTCCACTGGATGACCACCGACCGGGCGTGGGGCATCCTGCGTCCCGCCAACGTCCCACGGGGGCGAACATGACCGTCACCTTCGACTATGCGGCGGCAATGACCCGCAACATCGGCTTCGTCTCCGAGGCCGAGCAACGCCTGATCCGCGCCGCCAAGGTATTCGTGTGCGGAACTGGCGGCATGGGCGGCGCGGCGTTGATGGCGCTCGCGCGCGCGGGCGTCGGTCACGTGATCATTGCCGATCTCGATGCCTTCGAGGTCTCCAACCTGAACCGGCAGGTGTTCGCGTTCACGGATACGGTCGGCCGCCACAAGGCCGAAGCGAGTGCCGATCTTCTGCGGAAGATCAATCCCGGGATGGCGATCGAAGTCCTGCACGATGACTGGCCGCGACACCTCGACCGGATCGCAGGCGAAGTGCAGGTGATCGTCAATGGAACCGACGATCTGGCAGCGAGCCTCCTGCTCTATCGGACGGCGCGCCGCGCGGGCCTCCCGGTGATCGACGCCTACGCCTCGCCGCTCCCCTCGGTCTATGTCACCCACCCCCGTGACCCGATGCCGGAGGAACGTCTCGGCTATCCGACGGCGGGCAAAGCGTGGGACGCGGTGACGCCGGCGGATCGGGCCGCCGCGTTCCAGGCCGAAGCCATCCACGTGCTGGTGCACTCGACGTCCCGCCACTACATCGACGTCGAGGCCGCCGGCGAAGTCGCGGCCGGAAAGCGCAGCCGCATGTCGTTCGCGCCGATGGTCATCTCGACCGGCATGCTGATGGCCTACGAGACGCTGGCCCTGATCATCGGCAAGCCCACCGGCACCGATTTTCGTGGCTACTTCTTCAATCCCTACCGTCCGGCGGTCGAGCGACCCCGGCCACGCATCGTCGAGGCCGTCCTGAAGCCCGTCGTCCGCCGCTTTCTCGCGCGCATGATGGGCCCGCCATGACCCTCGCGCCGGCCATCGTCGCAGACTGCCTCGTCAACCTGTTCGGCGCCGTCGGTGCGCTCGTGCTCGCGTTCGAGACACAGCGGCAGGACCCGCGCGGCCCGATGACCCGCCGCATCAGCTTCGCGCTCCGGTTCGTGGCCGTGATGTTTCTCGTGCGAAGCCTCGCGTGGTCCATGGAGAGCGCGCTCGCCTTGCATCTGGCCGACGTGCTGGCGGCTCTGACGCCGCTCGTCTCGCTGTTCGTCGCAGAGGGCCTGATCCGCCGCCACGCGCAACGGGCGATGAAATGGGCGCTGATCGCCGGGCCGCTGCTGCTCGTGGCTGCGAAAGCCTTGCCGTTCGTGCCCATGGGCGCGGTCAGCGCGCTGCTCATCGTGACGGTCGTCGGCGGCTATGCCTCGATCGCAGCCCTGCTGTGGACCCGCGAAACCGGAGGCCTCACCGATGCCGAGAACGCGTCCGTCTGGCGCGTGCTCCTGGCGATGCTCGTGCTGGCGCCTCTGATCGTGACCGACTTCCGCTCCATCTGGCCCGATGTGCCGGTCCGTCTCGGCGCCATGGGTGCTCTGCTCGTTCTCTATCTGGGCTTCGGTTCCGGCAACCTGCGGGCGAGCGCGGGCGAACGCGCGGCGACGGTGCTCGGCTTCGGCGCGATCGCAGCGTTGCTGGCGCTGGGCTATGGCGCTGCCAATGGCTGGGGCGAGCTGGCGCAGATGTTCCGCGCGGGCGTCGTCGCGCTCTCCGGTCTGTTGTGCGCAGCCATATTCTCCGAGTCGCGTGGTGCCCGCGGCGAGCGCAACCGCCCGCTCGATCCGCTGCTCCGCGCTCGCACACCGGCTGCGTTCGAAGCCGGCCTCGCCGCGCATCCGCTGCTGTCGGGCGCGCGTCTCCTGTCCGGGGCCGATCTCGACCACGTCCGCCATCCCGCCTTTCGCACGCTGCTGGAAGAGACCGGAGTCCTGCGGCGCGATGCGGCTCCCTGGGGCCGCCCCGGCATCGACGATGGTGTCGAACGCGCGCTCTCGCTGATGACCGCGCACGACGCGACGGACCTCGTCCTGCTGACGGCCGAGCCGTTGCGCGTCCTCGCCGTGGCTCTTCCCCCGATCGCACGGGATGCACGGTCCGAGAGCGACATCCACCTCGCGCGCCTCGCCGGCGAGATCGCCTTCGCGCGGAGCGCCACGTCATGATCGAGATCCGCAGTGGCGACCGACGCGCGGCCTTCGAGGCCCCGTTCGTCGCCTACGGCCCCGCGTCCGTTTACGTCTCGCCCATGCGCTCGGACCTCCATCGTCTTCTCGACCCCTTGAAGAATCCGCTCTGCCGCGATGGGCACGGCGAACTGCAGGTCTTCACCGCCCATCATGACGGCCGGCCCGTCGGCCGTATCGTCGCCACGATGCATCATGCGTCGAACCGCCGGCATGGGACACGCAGCGGCCAGTTCGGTTTCTTCGACTGCGCCGACGATCAGGAAGCCGTCGACGCACTTCTCGACGCCGCCGAGGGTTGGGTCGCGGCCCGTGGCGCAACGGAACTCACCGGCAACTTCAACCTGACGGCGATGCAGATGGTCGGCGTGACGACCGCCGGCTTCGAGAATGGCCCCTACACCGACATGATGTGGTCGCCGCCCCACATCGCGCGCCATCTGGCCCGACGGGGCTACGCGCCAACCTTTCCCATGACCACGTTCGAGACCGATCTCACGGCGGTCGACGTCGCCGCGCTGACCGACGCCCGCCACGCCGCCACCGAAACCGATCCGGCCTTCACCTGGCTCCCGATCCAGCGCTCGACCTTCAAGGCCCGCATGGAAGACGCGCGGCTCGTCTTGAACGCCGGCTTCGATCGCAACCCCATGTTCGTTCCCGTGACGGCGGCCGAGTATGCCTTCCAGGCCGGCGAGATGATGTGGATCATGGATCCGCGTCTCTCGATCGTCGTGCACCATGCGGGGCGTCCGGCGGGCGTGATCGTGTGCATTCCCGACCTCAACCCGTTCCTCGCCGCGTGCGGCAGCCGCATCGGCTGGACGACGCCGTGGCATTTTCTGCGCCACCGAATGACCCGCGACCGGGCCGTGATCATCTATTACGCCGTCACGCCGGAGCTGCACGGCCGCGGCCTCAATCGCATCATGCTGAAGCGCGTCGTCACGGCCGCGCGCGCCGCGGGCTACCGTCGCTTGGGAACGACCTGGATCGCCGACGTCAACGCCGCGAGCCTGAAGCAGATGCGCCTGATCGGCGCGCGACCGTTGCACCGCCTGTCCCTCTTCACGAAAGCATTGGGGGCCGCGTCGTGATCGAGCTTGCACCCGAAGTGTTGAAAGCCGTCGTCGCCGAGGCTGGCCTCGCGCCGAGTGTGCACAATATCCAGCCCGCTCGCTGGCGGCATCGCCGTGGCGTCATCGAGCTTTACGGCGACCGGACCCGCACCGTCCCTGTCGCCGATCCGAGCGGTCGCGATTGGCGGCTTTCGCTGGGCGCGTCACTCGAGGGCCTCTCCCGCGCACTCCAACGCCGCGGCCTCGCCATCGCAATCGAGTATCTTCCCTGCGATAGCGCGCCGGCACCGGACGGCCCGCTGCAACGCGCCGCCATCGCTACGCTGCAGCCGTCCTCCGAGCCCGCACCCGACGTCGCACCGGAACACTCGCGCGTGAGCTGGCGCGGCGCGTTCAAGCCTTCGGATCCGGCGATGCACGACGCGCTGGACCGTCTTGCGGCATGGCGCAGCGATCTCGTTCTGGTGCGTGACGAAGCTTTCATTGCGCACGCAGCGCGGCTCGGCGACACGGCGAGCCTCCACTTTCTTCGCGACGAAGCGCATCGCCGTGAGCTGCTGGCGTGGATGCGCTTGTCGACGTCGGACCCGCGCTTCGCGCGTGACGGCTTGAACGCACACGCCATGGGGCTCGGCACGGTCGAAGCCCTCGGCGCGGGTCTTGTGCTGGGGCCGTTGTTCCCGGCGCTGGATCGGCTCGGTCTCGCGCCGCGATTGCTGGCCGAGAGCGCCAGGACGCGATCAGCCTCCGCCATCGCCCTCTTTCATCGTCCGGTTGGCGAGGACGCCATCCTGTCCGGCCGGGCCTTCTATCACGCGTGGCTCGACATGGAGACGTGCGGCATTGGGGCCGTGCCGATGTCGGTTTTGGCTGACTGGCCGGTGGCGCGCAACGCGCTGCACCGCCTGCATGGGCTTGCCCCGGATCGCGCGATCGTCAACGTCTTCCGCATCGGCCGGCCGCAGGGCACACCGTCCCGCGACCGCGCAAGGCTCCCCGTCGACGAATTGATCGTCTAGCCACCGCCTATAGCAACTTCAGGTATTCGAGCAGCTGCGTCCGCTCCTCGTCGCTGAGGCCGCGCACCTCGGCCTCGTGGCCGCGGCTCGAAAAGCCGGCCTTCTGTGTGTCGATCGTCACCGGCGTCGAGTACGGTCGATAGCTCGTCCGGTCGGCCCACGTTCCGCTGGCGTCTGTCGCCCCCGCGATCCCGACGCGCTCGAAATCGAGCCGATGGCCCCCGACGACGAAGCGCACCGGTCGCGTGTCGGGTTCCAGGAGATGTCGCAAGGTCGGGATCGAGCCGTTGGTCAGGTACGGGGCTGACGACCAGAGGCCGGCGAGGACCGGCGCTGCAATCACACCCGTGTGCGCCGCATCGATGTGGCGCCGACCGTGTTCCGTTCGTGCGACCGCTGCCGCGAGACGCGCGTCGAAGGCGTCGACCCGCGACCGATCGGTTCCGACGTCGCCGGCCCAGTTCGGGAACGAGACCAGCCGGGGTTGCGTCAGGCTCTCCTCGTAGCGCCCGTGACAGGTGGCGCAGGCCCGCGCATAGACGAGGCGGCCCGCGTCGGCGCGCGCCGGATCTATCGGGCCGGGGAATGCCGCCGGCCGCGCGCGTGCGAGATATCGGATCACGGGCACGAGCTCCGGGATCGCGCTCTCCGCGCGTGACGACGAGAGCCCCATCGACGGCACCATGAAGAACGACGCAATGCCGGCGATCGCACCGGCGTCGCGTTGCGCTGCCTCGGCGGCGTCGATCGGCCGGAAGCGCGGCCGGCCCTTCTCGGCGTAGGCGCCGTCGGCGAGCAGCGCCGAGCGGAACGCGCGGTCGGCGAGATCCGGAATCGAGACGAAGCCCGCGCCGTCGACGAATACGTGCGGCGAAACGAGGTTGAGCTGCCCCTTGAGCGCCGCCACGCCGTTGGTCAGGCCGGGCGCGCCATTGTTGAACGGCAACGGCCGGTCGGTGGTCCGCGACAGATCGGCAAGTTTTTGCCGGAGCCGCGGCAGCACGACCCAGTCGAGCGTCGCGCGGTCCCGCCAAGTCATGTCGGGAAAGAGCCGCGCCATCGCCCGCTCCAGTTTGGCAGGCTCGTCGAGCGCGACTTTCACGGCAGTGTATGTGGTCTGCGCGAACGCTTCGAGATCGAGCGAGCTGTTGGGACGCCCGAGAACTGCGGTGTCGGGATCGGGCGTGCCATCGGGCCAGTAGGCAGGACCGGCGTGGCATGCGGCGCACCCGAGCGTCATGGCCGTGACGCGGATCGGAGGAACCGTCCGCTCAATGTCACCGACCGAGAGACCGAGCGGCGTGACCTTCGAAGGCTTCAGATCCGGATGCCCGGCAATCACCTGGGGATAGAGGAACCCGAACGATTTGAGCGCCGTTGCGACGGCCCCCATGTCAACCCGCTCGGCGTCCCCGCCCGTCGTGCGCAAGGCGAGTGCCGTCGCGACGATCGTCCACGGCAGCGCCGACGTTTCCAGCGTGTCGAGATCGAGTGTCCCGAAGTTGCCGAAAGCCATCAGCGCAGCCCCGCGATCGGCCGTGGGTGGTGCGGTGTCGAGCCAGGCGCGATAAAGCTGTGATGGAGCGGGCTTGACCGAACGAAACTGCCATGTCGCGACGCCGGCCAGCAGGGCCGCGCCGGCAACCATAGCCCCGACCCATCGGACTGCCCGCGCCATCCCGTCTCTCGCATTCCGTTGTCTCGCGCAATGCTGGCGCGGCGAATCCTGTGGCGCAGCACGATAGCGCCAAGCCGCTAACGAACCGAGAACTGCGCCGGTTCGGCTCAGCCGCCCCGGTAGAGCGCTTCGAGGCCGCTTTCCAGAAGCGCCCGGCTCGGCTCGTAGCGGTTCGGAACCTGCGGCACGATTAAGGGATCGCGCTGCACGCGCATCTGGTCGATCGTGTCGCAGACGTCCGCGAGCTTCATCTCGATCGCAGCGATGTTTCCGCTCGCGACGAGATCCCGCACGTAAACCAGATAGCCGGCGTCGTCCTCGGGTGTGACCGCCCGGAAGTCCCGGTAGTAGTCGGCATTCGGCGGCGGTGTCGTCACGCGCACGATCTCGATCGCGGCCGGGGACAGCCCGAGCGCTTCGAGACGGGCAAGGCCGCCGCCGCGCGCCATCAGCGCATCATGGAAGAGCGCGGCCTCGAGCTGATCGCGACCCGGCTTCGGATACCTAAGGCAGAGCCGCGTCGCCACGCGGCGGAAATGTTCGGCCCAGGGCCGCCCCGTGAGATCCGTCGCACCCGCGTGGAACGTAGCGAGCTCGCCGATATGGCGGCGCCAACGCTCGTCGTCCGGTTCGAGCCACATCGCCAACTCCTGTGTCAGGCTGTCTTCATGTTCGACGGCACAAGCTCGTCGAGATCGATCTGCGGCCGGCCGCGATGCAGTGACCGCGAAGCCGCGAGATGCTCCGCCTCGCGCTGGTCCGCGTCCACGGCGGGCCGCATCTCGGCCTGCCACGCCGCGAGCGCGGCATCGATGTCGTCCGTGGCCGTCAGCGCGTGCGCGAGTTTCACCGCATTCCGGATCGAGATATTGGCCCCGCGCGCGTGGCTGGACGGCATGGCGTGGGCGGCATCGCCGACGAGCGCCACGCGGCCACTCGCCCACGCCGAAAGCCGGATCGAGCCGTAGCGGTCGAACCGGGTCTCCTTGGGCGCGCGATGGAGGAGCGGCGCGAGTTCTGGGAATGCCGGTGTCCACAATGCGGGATCGGGCGGCAGCGTCAGTCGCACCGCATCTTCGGCAGACGTCATCATCACCAGATAGCAGTGATCCACGCTGCACGGTGAATAGAGGATGCGTAGCGGCGTCCCCTCGTAGGACCAGAAGTCCTTGCTCCAGTCCCACTCGCCGGGCGGCAGTCCGGTGCGGTCGAGAAGCACGCGCACGAGCCCGTCGTCATGCACGATGTGGTCGCGCGTGAGGCCGAGCGCGGCGGACATGCGCGAGCCGACACCGTCCGCGGCGACGACGAGATCGGCCGCTCGCAGCGTGCCGTCCTCGAGCAGGAGCACGCCCGCGCGATCGACCCCCGTCGCGCGCGACCCCGTCCGGATTTCGACGCCGGCCGTGCGCGCCGCATCCGCCAGAATGTTGTGCAGGTTCTGCCGCAGCGTCGTCCGGAACACCCCGTGGTTCTCGTGCGCCCGATGCAGGCGGCCGTTGATCCACGTCTCGAAGCCGCGCGGCTCGAACGAGGAACGACGGAAGGTCTCGCTGTGCCCGAGCTGGTCGAGCGCCCAAAATCCGTCCCGTGACAGGTAGAGCCCGCCGCCGCCGGATCGCAGCACAGGGCCGGCCTCGTGGACGACCACCTGCCATCCGCGCTGCCCGAGGCCGGCGGCGAGCGCCAGACCGGCAAGCCCCGCGCCGGCAATTTCCGCTGTTCTCATGCTCTGAACCATCCCGCCGCCGTGGCCCGTTGCTCCGCTGAGGGCACCTTCTTTCTATTAATGCAGCCTGGCTCGGCGCGGAAAGAGGATTGCGGGCGATTGGCCAACCCGTCGCACGACGCGCTCGAGCCCCCCTCAAGGCCGCGAGAGGCGCGGCCGCCACACGCCGAGCGCGACCTGTGCGAGCGATAGCGCCATGAGGGCGCCGAGCGACAGCCACTCGTTGGCCAGCACTTCGCCGAGCGCGCCCGGCTCGCCTTGCCCCGTTGCTAGTCTGCCCGCCTCGGCGGCGGCGGCGGTCGCCTTGGCCTGCACCAGCCCGAGTGTCGCCTCGAACATCAGGAGACCGAGAAGGGCTTTGACCCAGGCCCAGCGGGTATCGAAGAATGGCCGGTGAGCCGCCATCGCGAGGAGCCCGCTCACGAGCGCCGCCGCCAGCGACGGCAGGATGATGTAGTTGCACACGGCGACGATCGTCTGTCGGACCTCGGCGTAGGCAACGGGCGTCGCCTGCGGGGCCAGCGCGAGTATGACGATGTAGCCAAGCAGGCCGCCGATGATCCCGGAGGAGGCGACCGTGTGGATGAACTTCAAGGCTCTGCGCATGTCGGACCCGGCGACGGTGTGGGGTTCGGGGGCGGCAGCGAGGCTAGCACAAGCGCGGCGGCGGGCTAGGCGGCGGCTGGCCGCGACCTGGCGCCCGGACTGCGCTGTCGAGCGCGCTTGATCGGCCTCAGTCCTCGGATGAAAGTGTGCGGAGCGAATCCAGACGGAGCGAATCAGTGTGAGCGAGCAGCAGGCGTGAAACTCGGTCTCCAGTTCCTCGCGCAACTGAGCGAGCTCGACGTCGATTGGCTTCTCGCCGCCGGCATTCCCGAGGTGCTCCCCGCCGGCGCCGTCCTGATCGAGAAGGGGCAGCGCGACAGCGATCTCATCCTGCTGCTGGACGGTGAGGCGCGCGTCTTCGACCCGGAGAGCGGCCGAGAGTTCGCCCTGATCGAGCAGGGCGAGCTTCTTGGCGAGATTTCCTTCATCGACAAGAAGGGCGCGACCGCGACGGTGATGACGACGTCGCCAAGCCGCGTGTTCCGTCTCCCGAACACCCGCCTCGACGAAAAGCTGGCGCGCGATCCGGTCTTTGCTGGCCGGTTCTACCGCATGCTGGCGGGCTTCCTGTCGGGCCGGCTGCGCGGGCTCGTGAGCGATGACGATCCGCTGGCGCCGCGCTCAGGCCAGCCGGACGGATCGGAAGTCGTGGCCCGGGCGCGTCTCGACCGCCTCCTCTATCGCATGCAGCGACGGAGCGACGTCGTCCTGAATGGTCAGGATCTTACCCTCGAGCAGGTCGTCGAGGTTGCGTTCGCGCGGCGACCGGTGACGGTATCCGAGGCGGCCGAGGCACGCCTCGCGGCATCCCGCGCCGTGGTCGACGCGCTCGCGGGCAGCGATCGCCCGGTCTATGGCTTGAATACCGGATTGGGCGCACTCCGCTCCTTCCGTGTGACGCCTGAGGATGCGGCCTCCTTCCAGCACAAGATTCTGTTGAGCCACGCCGTCGGCATACCGCCCGACTACCCGCCGCACGTGTCGCGGGCGATCATGCTCGCGCGCCTCAATGGCATGGCGCGCGGCGGCGCCGGCGTCAGCCCGGCCGTGTTCCATCGTCTCCTCCAGTTGCTCAATCGCGACATCGTGCCGGTGATCCCGCGTCGCGGCTCGGTGGGCATGGCCGACCTCGCGCCGCTCGCCCACATGTCGCTCCCGCTCGTCGGAGAAGGCGAGGTCTGGTATCGCGGCCAGCGCATGCCCGCAGCCGCAGCACTTGCGAGTGCCGGTCTCGCACCCATTGCGCTCGGTCCCAAGGACGGCGTCTCGCTGGTCAGCGCCAACTCGGCCGCGACGGGTCACGGCGCCCTCGTGCTGGCGCGGATGATCAAGCTGCTGAGCCACGCCGATCTCGCTGCTGCGCTCTCCATCGACGCGTTTCTCGCCAATCCGTCACCGCTGGACGAACGTCTGATCACCGTGCGTCCGCACCAAGGCCAGGTGCTGACGACGATGCGGCTGCGGGCCCTGCTCGAAGGCAGCAGCTGCCACGATCCGCGTTTTCGCCGCAGCCTCCAGGACCCGATCAGTTTTCGCTGCATTCCCCACGTCCACGGCCCATGTCAGGAGACGCTGGCGGTCGCGCGCCGTGTGGTCGAGATGGAGCTCAACTCGACCACCGACAATCCGGTCGTCCTGCCCGAGGTGGGCGACATCGTCTCGAACGGCAATTTTCATCCCGCCGGCCTCGCCCTGGCCTTCGAGACGTTGTCGTTGTCGATTGCCCATCTCGCGAGCATTGCCGCGAGCCGCACCTTGCGCCTCAATGATCCGGCCATGACCGGCTTGCCGGCGCAACTGATCGCCCGTCCGGGGCTGAACTCCGGCCTCGGCGTGCTCCAGAAGACCGTCACCATGCTCAATGCCCAGGTCCGTTATCTGGCAGCCCCCGCCTCGCTCGACTTCATGCCCGTCGCCGGCTCGATCGAGGATCACTCGACGATGGCGACGACGGTCGTCGGCAAGCTGGAAGATCAGATCGAGGCGGCCGAGCAGATCCTGTCGATCGAGATGCTGACCGCGGCGCAGGCGATCGACCTGCGCGAGGGCACGACGCTCGGGCGCGGCACGCGGGCGGCTTATGACCGGCTGCGCGAGGCTGTTCCGTTCATGGCCGAGGACCGCAATGTGTCCCTCGATGTGGCGACCGTCTGCCGGCTCGTCCGCGATGGCTCGCTTTTGTCGGCCGTCGCCGGCGAGACGGCGTCGCTCCTCAGCGACGATCGCCTGGTCACCGCCATGTAAGCCGATATGCGGCCGGCGCTCGATCAACCATCGGTGAGGTGGCTTGAACGAGCGGCTGGGCGACCGAAATGCAGGACGGTGGGTCTCAATGCCACGGCTGCCCCCGTCTCCGGCACATCGTCCGTCGGGCGATGGTGTAGATTGGACAGGGGGCATTTGTACGGTCGTGACATCGCATTTACTGGCGTAACGTATTCAGATGGTCATCGTCTGGGTGTTGCATCGATGATGTGGGGGTGAAGGCGTGCGCCGGCCGGCGAACCTCCGTGAAAACTTTTGCCTGGGGCCGCATCCCGGCCACCGTCCATTGAGATGGTCCGACGCGCCGATGGGCGTCCGACGGCCCGTTCCTCGATTTGAATGCAGGAAAGACATGAGCACGACCAAGCAGATCCTGGCCGACCGGCTTTTCGAGGCGCGCGCCTTGACGCTCCAGCTCGCGGCGCCGCTCTCCGACGAGGATATGGTCGTCCAGGCCATGCCCGACGCCAGCCCGACCAAATGGCATCTCGGGCACGTGACGTGGTTCTTCGAGCGCTTCATCCTTGAAAATGAGCTGCCCGGTTATCGCGTGTTCGATCCTGCCTTCAACTATTGTTTCAATTCCTATTACGAAACGCAGGGCGCCCGACAGCCACGACAGCTTCGCGGGCTTCTGACCCGCCCGCCGATCAAGGAGGTGCTGGCCTACAGGCGGCACGTCGACGCGGCGTTGCGGGAACTCGACCATAAGGGTGGGCTCGAGGACCCGCGTGTCGCCAATCTCGTCGAGGTCGGCATCAATCACGAGCAGCAGCACCAGGAACTCTTGCTGACCGACATTCTGGCGCTTCTGTCGGCAAATCCTCTCCGCCCCGCCTATCGCTCGCAAGGCGCCCCGAGGAGCGCCGCGACGCAAGCGACGCCGGCATCCTGGCTGGCATTCGAAGGCGGCCTGCACCAGATCGGCCATGACGGCGGCGGCTACGCCTGGGATAACGAACTCCCTCGTCACACCACTTACGTTCATCCGTTCCGTCTAGCCGACCGATTGGTCACGAACGGTGAATGGCAGGAATTCATGGCCGACGGCGGCTATGCCCAGCCGGCCCACTGGCTGGCCGACGGCTGGGGCACCGTGAAGCGCGAGGAGTGGACGGCGCCCCTCTACTGGGAAAAGCGTGACGACACGTGGCACGTGATGACGCTCAATGGGCTCGTGCCCGTGGATCTCTCGGCCCCCGTTTGCCACGTCAGCTACTACGAAGCCGACGCGTTCGCCCGCTGGGCGGGCAAGCGCTTGCCGACCGAATTCGAATGGGAGGTCGCAGCCGCCGGTCTTCCCGTCACCGGCAACCTCCTGTCGTCGGACGCCCTCCAGCCGGTCTCGACGAGCGAGCCGTCGAATGGCCGCCCTCGCCAGATGTTCGGCGACGTCTGGGAATGGACGCAGAGTTCCTATCAGGCCTATCCGGGGTATCGCCCGAACCCGGGCGCGCTCGGCGAGTACAACGGCAAGTTCATGGTCAGCCAGCAGGTGCTGCGCGGCGCCTCGTGCGTCACCCCCGCCGGCCACTCGAGAGCCACCTACCGTAACTTCTTTTACCCGATGCAACGCTGGCAGTTCCTCGGACTTCGACTGGCGGAGGACGTCTGATGCCGTCGAGATCGCGCCTCGCCGCAGGAACGGCACCGTCGCCATCTGACCTCGACGCCGAGGCCGGTTTCGCCCGCGACGTGGCCGAAGGGCTCGCTTCGCATCCCCGCACGCTGCCGTGCCGCTACTTCTACGACGCGCGTGGAAGCGAGCTGTTCGAGGAGATCACGCGTCTTCCCGAGTACTATCCGACGGTGGTCGAAACCGGCATCCTGCGCGCCTGCCTCCCGGAGTTCGCTCGCAGCCTGGGCGGCGGACCTGCCGTGCTCGTCGAGTTCGGCTCCGGCTCGAGCTTGAAGACGGAGCTGCTGCTCGCAGCGGTTCCCGGCATCGTCCGCTATATCCCCATCGATGTCTCGGCGTCGGCCCTTGCTGCCGCGGCTGCCCGTCTTGCACACCGCTTCCCGGCGCTCGACGTCCGACCCGTGGTCGGCGACTTCACCCAGGCGACCGCCATTTCGCTCCATGCCGAAGGACTGGCTCGTATCGGCTTCTTCCCCGGCTCGACGATCGGCAACTTCGCGCCCGACGAGGCGATCGGGCTGCTGTCCGCGTTTCGCACCACGCTGTCGCCGAAGGGTCGCCTGCTGATCGGCGCCGACTTGAAAAAGGATCTGTCGGTTCTGGTCCCGGCCTACGATGATGCGGCCGGTGTGACGGCGGCCTTCAATCTGAACCTGCTCGCGCGCATCAATCGCGAACTCGGCGGCAACTTCGATCTCACCCGTTTCCGGCACCTGATCCGGTACGATGAGAAGAAGGGCCGGGTCGAGATGCATCTCGAGAGCACCTGCGATCAGGTCGTGACCGTGCGCGGCCAGAGCTATCGTTTCCGGACGGGCGACACGATCCACACCGAGAACTCGCACAAGTTCTCGATCGACGAGTTCCGGGCCTTGGGCCGCAAGGCCGGGTGGCAGCCGCGCCATGTCTGGACGGACGAGCGAGCCTTGTTCAGCGTCCACGATTTCGTGGACTGAGGCTGACAAGGCGCGCGCCGGCCCCGCACGTCAGGTCGATGTGGTCTCGAAGATCAACCTCTTGTCGGGACCCATCCGCGCGATGCCCTTGTCGATGGCATCCTGGATGATCTGGTCGCGCTCCCGCCATTTCGAATAGAACGCACCGCGATAGCCGAGGCTGACCCAGCACCTGAGGAACGGATTGTCGGCGTAGTTGTTGTCGTCCTTGGAATCTCCGGGCAGCGTCGGCAGCGAAACCCGATAGTGCTCGCTTTCCGGAATGTGGTTCCAGATGAATTCGATCGACTTCCGCCAGCGCCCGCTCGGGCTCGCGATCGTCTCGGGCGTCTCCGGCAGATCCGGGGAAAAATAGAACACGGGCCGGATCCGGTCATGCTCGTCGAACATGAATTGCCGCTCGTAATGCACGACGTCGCGACACTTCTCGAGCGGCAGCAGGGTGATCGGGCTGATCGCGGTATTGGACTGGAGGCCGGGCATCGGCTTGCCGTCACTCTCCCGCGCCAGCCTGCGGCCGAACGGCGTGTGCGGAAACACCTTCACGCCGAACGTAATGCCGAGCACCGTTGAATTCAGCGCCAGCATGTCGTCGAGACACTGGCGCATGGTCTCGAGCGTCTCGCCCGGCATGCCGAGGATCAGCTCCTGCGTCACAAGCATGCCGTTCTCGAGCAGCAGCCGGTTCGTCTCGCGGATATCGTCCACCGTGTAGAACGGCTTCCCGGATTGCGTCACCTTGAAGCCGGCCAGAATTTCGGGGTTCGTATGATCGCTGCCGACGCTCGCCCCCTGGCACCCGGCATCGCGCATCAGCACCGCGAGTTCCTCGTCGAACGGGCGCGGCTGCAGATACGTCCACAGCTTGAGCTTGTTGAGTGAGCACGAACTGTCGCGCCGCCGCCGCGCGATGATCTCGCGCAGCACCTGCTTGGCATGTCCGATGCCGACGTTGAACTCGCTGTCGGTGGTGTGCAGGTCGAGGACGCCCTGGTCGGTGAGCTGCTCCATCTCGTCCACGACGGCGGTGACGGTCCGGCGAGAGAGCGTCTGGCCCTTTGCGAAGGGCTCCGAGCAGTGGACGCAGTCGAGCGGGCAACCGTTCTTGGTGAGAATGTTCCCGAGGCCGCCGCGCTCGTAATACTTTCGATTGTCGACCCGGTAGCGCTGGTTGGAGCGTCGTCGGAACGCCACGCCCTCGTTTATGTCGAGCCACGCTTCAGCCGGAGTACGCGCGCCGCCCGCCGGCACGATGCGGACGTCGTCGCCCTCGAGCACATGCAACCCCGGAATGTCGTCGGCGGAAGCTCCGGAGGCGAGCCGCTGCGCCAGCTTGACCAGCGCGACTTCACCGGGCCCGGCGATCCCGTACGGCACGCGAAGGTAGCTCAGCATCGCGCTCGGCATCGTCGAGTAGCCGACGCCGCCGACGACGATCGGCGCGGTCGTGCGCTCCTTGATCGCGTCGATGATGGCCTTGTGGTCCGCGAGAAACGTGCGCTGTTCCTGCGGAATGACCGTATCGGTATTCCGCAGCGTGACGCCGACCAGCATGGGGCTGCGGTCCGCGAAGTAGGCTTCCACGTCGGCCTGCCAGCTCCGTTCCGGGAACGTCAGGTCCAGAACCTCCACCTCGAAGCCGGCTTGTTCGAGGTGCGTCGTCAGGACGTCGAGGGCATAGGGCGTGATGCCGGGCTGCACCTGATTGGGATTGACCAGGCAAACCAATTGCGACATCGGCCTATGACCCTGAATGAAGGAATGGAACATGACATGCCGGACCGTCCCGGCAGACGTAGATCCCGCATTATCGTGGGCGGGTATCGGTTCCGCAAGGTTCGCCGGGCCGATTGGCTAAGGCTTGCGCGCCCGATCCGATCAACAAGATTTGGCTTGCACGGTGCCGGTTGCCCGGTCCACCCCGCCGCCACCTGCGTTTGGTATTGGCCATGGCCGGGTGGCAGAAATAACATGGCGGTCCAATCTCCGCGGCTCAAAGAGGATACGCATGCTTCGAAAGCTCTTGGCCGCCTTGGGCCTGGCTATGCTGGCGACCGGAACAGCCGCGGCCTGCGAGGTCGACCGGCCGATCAATTTTGCCGGTCTTGATTACGACTCGGCGGCGTTTCACACGACCATCGCTCGAACCATCCTCGAGAAGGGCTATGGCTGCCGCACGGACCGCGTGCCGGGCGCAACGATCCCGCTCGTGAACGGCGTCGCGCGCGGCGATGTCGATGTGATCATGGAGATCTGGCTGGCGAACCCGGTGCAGGCCTGGCTCGACGCCGAACGCGACGGGAAGGTCGTCCGCCTCGGCACCACGTTCCCCGATGCGACGGAAGGCTGGTACGTGCCCCGTAGTCTGGTCGAGGGACCGGCCGCCAAGGCCCCGGCCTTGCGTGCCGTCTCTGATCTGGCGGCGCACCGCGCCGTGTTCGCCGATCCCGACGACGCGACGAAAGGCCTGTTCTACAACTGCGTTCCCGGCTGGCAGTGCGAGATCGTGAACACGAAGAAGCTCGTGGCCTATGGCCTCGACCGGCACTTCACGAACGTGCGGCCTGGGGCGAGCGAAGCCTTGGTCGCCGCGATCGATTCCGCGCTGAAGCGGGGCCGCCCGATCGTATTCTACCACTGGTCCCCCAGTTGGCTCGTCGGCGCCCACGATCTCGTCCGGCTCGAGGAGCCGCCCTTCGATCGCGAAACATGGGCGCGGATGCTGGCCGCGACGAAGCCCGAGAAGGCGACCGCCTACCCGGTCTCGGAGGTGGTGATCGGCGCCAATGCGCGCTTCGCCGCGACCGCGACCGCCATCACGGGCTTCCTGCGCGCCTATCGGTCGACGTCGGCCGATACGTCGGCCGCGCTGGCGGCCGCGCGCCGCAAAGGAATCACCGCGGAGCAGGCGGCCGCACGCTTCCTGAAGGACAAGCCGGAGCTTTGGCGGCGCTGGGTGTCGGACGAGGTGGCACGGCGGGTCGCCGCCGCACTTTGAGGGGGACGGCAGCTGGAATACGGGGCACTGGGCGCGGCCTTGCGCCAATTGGTCAACTTTTGGGTCGATCGCCTGGTCAAGCTCGATCCGGACGGCATGGAAGCCTTCGGAAGAGCCGTCGCGGCGCCCGTGCGATGGCTCGAGTGGTCGCTCGCGGCCGCACCGCCCTGGCTGTTGCTGGCCTGCGTCGCCGGCCTCGCCTGGCGTGTCGGCAGGTCCGTCCCGTTTGCAGGCGCAATGGCGGCGATCCTCGGCGCGGTCTGGCTCCTGGGCCAGTGGACGGAAGCCATGCGCTCGCTGGCCTTGGTCGTCGTGGCCGTAGCGCTGGCGGTCGCGATCGGATTGCCGCTCGGCATCGCGGGCGCCCGCTATCCGCGGTTCGGCCAGGTCGCGCGCATCGTCTACGATCTGATGCAGACCATCCCGAGCTTCGTCTATCTCATTCCCGCGGCCATGCTTCTGGGCCTTGGCACGGCTCCGGCCTTGTTCGCGACCCTGATCGTCGCCATTCCACCGGTCGCCCGTCTGACCGATCTCGGCCTCCGCACCGTTGGTGATGCCGAGCGTGACGCCGCCCGCGCGCTCGGCCTGTCGCCGCGGCTGTCTCTGTGGCTGGTCGAGCTGCCGTTGGCGCGCCCATCGATCATGGCAGGCATCAACCAGTCCGTGATGACGGCGCTCGGCATGGTCGTGATCGCCTCGATGATCGGCGCGAAGGGTCTTGGCGAGACGGTCCTCGTCGGCCTGCAGCGCTCCGATGCGGGCCAGGGCGTCGTCGGCGGACTGGGTATCGTCCTGCTCGCCATTCTGGTCGATCGCCTGACTCAGGCCGCCGGTCGGCCGCGCTGGCTCGGCGAGCTGGATCGCCCGGCCGGACGCTGAGCCGCCGAGGGTTGTGATAGGCTGCTGCAACATTGGGGCGCTCGAATCGCGCTATGCGCCACGTTGGCCTCCCTCGACTGCGGACATGCTCGACCGTGGCAATGGCATACCAGATGCGCCGCACTGCGATCCTCGTGTCCGGCGGACTCGCCGTCGGGGTCGCGTTCTGGCGTGCGGTCGACGTGGGGATAGGGCTCGCGCGCGGCTCGGAGCACGAGTTTCTGGCCTATCCCCTCACCGTCGTTCTCCCGGCCGTCCTGATCGCGATCCTGCTCGGGTTTCCTCCGGCCGAGAGCCGCGAGGGCCTGCTGATGCGGGTCGGCACGATCATCCATCTGCTGCTGATCATGGCGCTGCCGGGCGCGGCGCTCCATCTCGCCTTGGGCCTGCCGGTCGTTTTCCTCGTCGTCGAACTGTTCGAGACCCGTCTGCCGGCCCGGTGGCGAGATCCGCTGGCGAGGCTCGTCATCGCATGATCGAGCTGAAGCTGCCGGTCTGGCTGCTGTGGGTGTTGCGTTGGGCGCTGTTTCTCGGCCCGCTGGCCGCCACGGTTTTGCTTGCCAGAAAGCGCCGTCACGATAAGCGCGCGCTGATCGGTGGTCTGTTCGCGTTTCTCTATGGGCTCGGCACGATCTTCGTCACGCACCAGCTTGCAGCGGAGGCCGGCTGGTGGCGCTACGGTGGCGAGACGCTGATGTTCGAGGCCATCCCGGCCGATATCTGGATCGGCGGCGCATTGGCCTTCGGTCCGATGCTGTCGCTCGCTTTTCCGCAGACGTCGCCTCTGCTTCTGTTGGCGCCTGTCGTGATCGGCTTGCACGGTACCCTGTTCCTGTCGCTGCCACCTCTGCTGTACCCCGGCAGCAACTGGTTCTTCGGCGTTCTGCTGGTCTTCGTGACGGCCCATCTGCCGGCACTGTGTCTCGCCAATTGGACGGCGGCGCGCCGGGAGTTGCCGTTGCGGGTCGCGATCCTGGCAGTGGGCTATGGCTGCCTCGCGTTCGTCGTCGTGCCGTCGGCCATCATGGAGGCGATGGGCGGCGCCTGGGCGCTCTCCGAGCGCCCGCCGCTCGCGCTCACCTTGGGCGCGGTCGCGATGGGCGTCTGCTGCGTGCTGGGCCTCTCTGCCGTGCAGCTGTTTGCGCTCTATGGCAACGGAACGGCGATCCCGCTCGATCCGACCGACCGACTGGTTCGCATCGGCATCTTCGGTTTCGTGCGCAATCCGATGCAGCTGTGTTCGGCCTTGGTCTGGCTGGTCCTCGGCGTCGTGCTCCAGAACGTCTGGGTCGCGTCTGCCGCCCTGATGGCCTGGGTGTTCGTCGCCGGCATGGTACGTTGGCATCATCGCTACGACCTTCTGCTGCGCTTTCCGGACGGTTGGACGGAATACACGTCCCATGTTCCCGAATGGCGCCCGCGCTGGCGTCCCTGGATCAAGCACCCTGCGACCCTGACGTACGATCCCTCGAACGCGACGCATGCTCGAGCGCTGAGATGCCTTCAAGCGATCGGCGTGACCGGCCTAGAGTTCCGAGCCGGCGACACGAAAGCTCTCGCCTATGCGTGCGAGCCCGAGGCCGTGTCCCGGCACGAGGGCAGCGCTGCATTTGCCATGGCCCTGCACCATACGACGTTCATCGGCGCGCTTTCAGGTGCAGCGGTGCTGCTGATCGTGCTGCCCGTTGCCGGCCTGCGAGATCGGGTGTCGTCCCCGGCATCAGCGCGAGGTGTGCCCAATGCCGAGTGAAGCGCATCCCGCGATCGGGCTACCCATGATCGGCAAGCGGCAACCCTCGGCCGCGTTGCTCGGTGTCGATCACCTGCTGCGCATCCGCGGCGATCAGCTCACCTTCTATCGCGACCTCCGCGACCGCCATGGCGACGCCGTGCGACTGCGGCTCGGCCCCTATCGCACGTGGATCCTTTTTCATCCCGACCTCGTCGAAGCGGTCCTGACGAAGGAATGGCAGCATTTCATCCGCTTCGAGAAGCTGACCGACGTCGTCAGGCAATGGAACGGGCCGAGCCTGTTGCTCGCGGAGGGCCAGGAATGGCGCGAGCGTCGTCGCAAGGTGCTGCCGGCCTTCCAGTCCCGTCGTATGCCGGCTTATGCCGCGGCCGTCGTCGATCACACGCACCGGCTGACCGGCCGATGGGAAACGGCCGCCGGCTCGCATCGTGAGATCACCATCGACACCGATGCGGCGATGGCGCGACTGACGCTCGACATCGCGACGACGACACTCTTCGGCGCCGAACCGTTGCCGGATGGCGACGAGGTCGAGCGCGCGATCCAGGTGCTCTCCGACACGGCCTTTCACGAGTCCACGTCTCCCATGGTCCTTCCCGATTGGCGCGCGCTGCCCTCGAAGCGGCGCAAGCTTTGGGCCATGGAACGGATGGATCGCACGGTGACGGGGCTGGTGCGCCGCCGTCTCGAGGATCTCGCGGCGGGTGGCGAGCGCGACCGCGGCGATCTCCTGTCCATGCTGATCGAGCAGCACGCTGGCGATGCGACCGCGATCCGGAACGACAGCATGAGCCTTCTCATCGCTGGTCATGAAACATCCGGCGCGTTGCTTGGCTGGTTGTTTGCGCTGCTGGCCCACGACGCGGCCGAGCTGGCCCGGGTGCAGGCTGAGCTCGACAGTGTGCTCGGCGGGCGTCTGCCGACGTTCGCCGATCTCCGCGAGTTGGCCTGGACGTCGGCCGCGATCGAGGAGGCGCTCCGCCTCTACCCGCCGGCCTACTCGCTGTTTCTGCGCCAGGCGACGGCCGATGTGACGCTCGGCGATGTGAGTGTTCGCAAGAGCGACAACGTCCAGATCGTGCCCTACACGCTCCACCGCGACCCGCGCTGGTTCGAGCGGCCCGACGTGTTTGACCCCGCCCGTTTCCGTCGCCCACCGACATGGCCGCAATTCGCCTACCTGCCGTTCGGAGCGGGGCCCCGTGTCTGCATCGGCCAGAGTTTCGCGCTGATGGAGGCCTCTCTCGTGGCCGCCACCATTCTGCAGCGGTGGGAGCCGGCGCCGCTCGCGGCCATTCCGGCGCCGAGTGCCAAATTCTCGCTGCGCCCCGATGGTGGGTTGCCGATGACGTGGCGCCGTCGCGCGTGAGGCCCCTGGTCAATCGTCGACGAAGCGATGGGCCATGCCGGCGGCCGGCCGGAAGCACGACGGCTCGTGCCCGAACCATCGATAGCGCCGTCGGGCGATGAAGGTGTAGCACGCATCCCTCAGCGGTTTCGGGATGATCCGCAGCGCACCGAGCCACGACCATGGCGCTTTCAGATGCCGCGCCAGCACGATCCCGGCATCGGACTTCGTGAAGCTGCGCCCGTTCTCGATGACGAGATAGGTTTCATTGAGATCCGCGCGTGAAAGCCCATGCGCCGCTGCGAGGTTGAGACCTGTTTTCGACCACGCGCCGACGAAGCGGGTCGTGGGGGCCAGCTCGTGCCGCAACAGGAAGCGCACCATGCCGCTGCACAGGACGCAATCCGTGTCGAAGATGATCGTCGTGGGTTCCGCCATCGCCGGCATGCTATGCGAATCTACGATTTCAGCGTTCCATTCTCGATGATCTCGACGGTACGCGACAGGTCTTGCTGCGAGCGGCCCTGGAAGACGCCGTGCTTGAGCACGAGGCGCGCCGCCTGGCAGACCCACATGGGGACTCCGAGATCCTCGCCCTGCTCGATGGCGAGATCGACATCCTTCACCAGGATCTCGAGGGTTGCCCCGAAATCGAAGGTGCGCGGCACCACGGCGTTCGGGAACATGACCATCGTCGAGAAGTTGCGGCCGGTGCTGTTGTTCAGAACGTGCAGCATCGCCTCTTCGGAGATGCCGCCCTTCGAAGCGAGCGTCATGGCCTCTGACGTCGCCACCACCGAGACGGCGAAGAGAATGTTGTTGGTCAGCTTCATGGTCTGCGCCGCACCCGGCTTGCTGCCGGCATTGACGACCGTCGGTCCCCAGAGCTCGAAGATCGATGACAACGCGTCGATCCGCGCGGGGTCGCCGGCGACCATCGTTGTGAGCGTTCCGGCCCTGGCGCCTCCGACGCCGCCACTGATGGGCGCGTCGATCAGGGTGACGCCCTTCGCCGCGCACGCAGCCTCGACCTCACGGCTGAAAGCGCCGCCGACCGTACATGTGTTGACGAGCGTCTTGATCGCCGATCCCGCAAGCAGCCCATCTGCACCGGTCAGGGCCTGGCGGAATATCGACAAGGTCGGCAACGAGATGACGACCGTCTCGCAGGCATCGGCAAGCTCTTTGGGAGACGCCGCGCGACGCGCCTGCCGCTCGAGGAGGGGCGCCATGGCATCTTCGCGCACGTCGTGGATCCAGACCTCGTGACCGGCATCCAGAAGCTTGCCCGCCATCGGCTGCCCCATGTTCCCGACACCCAGATAGCCGATGCGCATGATACATTTCCTTTCCTGCGTTGCCCCGGACGGCCGCGCAATGTCGCGTGCGGCGGGCCGGCACCAACGATACCGGACGGTTCGGCCGCCGGACTATGGAAACTTGGTGACGCGCACCGATGGCGCGACGTGTCGGCTTGAAAGCGCTACCTCGACGCCTCCCGTCGCAACGACAACCTGAAGTTTGATCCGGCGTCGGCTTTCGCTGTTACGAGCCGGTTTACGAATGGCATGTCCCGGGGACACAATCGCGTCCGGCGGCAGATCCCGCGACACGAGGAGAACACATGGTACGGGATGCCCAGGGCCACGCTCTCACCGGCGCCAACTCCGAAGCAGCGATCAGCATCGATGCAGCGGTCCGGGCCTACACCCTGTCGTACGGTGATCCCCTCGTTCACTTCGATGCAGCCAGTGCGGCCGCGCCAGGATGTGCAATCGCCGAGATCGGCAAGGTTTGGGTGCAGGCCATGTCGAACGATCCGACGGCTGTGGCAGCAGCGCGATCCGCTGTCGAAGGTCTCGATCGCCTGCCGATGAACGATCGAGAGCGCGCTCATCTCGCGGCCCTTCGCCACGCCGTCATGGGCCGGTGGGAGAGCGCCGTCGCGGTGCTCGATCAGCATTTGGCGGATGCCCCTTTCGACCTCATCGCGCACCAGTCCGCCATGCGTCTCGAGGGATTTCTCGGCCGCTTCCACTTGACCGCGGGGCGATCCGCACGCGCCCTGCCGCATTGGTCCAGGGAACAGCCGGGCTACGGCATCCTATATTCATTCTATGGCTTCGGTCTCGAGGAACTGGGCGACTACGCTCAGGCGGAGGACGTGTCGCGTCGCGCCGCCGAACTCGAGCCGAGAGGCTATTGGCCACATCACGCCGTATCGCATGTTCTGGAAATGACCGGGCGTCCCGCCGAAGGCCTCGCATGGATGGCCGATCGCGAGCCGCTCTGGTCGGCGAAAGAGAACGCCAACCGGCTGCACATCTATTGGCATCAAGCGCTGTTCCATCTCGAACTCGACGATCGTGCCGCGGCAACGGCGCTTCTCGATGGACCGATCCGCGCCTCGTTGCGCCCCTTCGGTACCAGCCTGTGCAACGCCACCGCTCTCATGTGGCGTCTTGAGATGATGGGAATGGCGGCGGACGCGCGGTGGACAGACCTTGCGGCGCTTTGGAGGGGACGGGCGAACGGCGCGACATCGGTGTTCAACGACATTCACTGCGCATTGACGCTGCTGCGTGCCGGTGACGACGAGGGCTTCGACGACCTGCGAGCGGCCATGGTCGAAACGGCAGGCGGCGGTTTCGAGCAGTCGCCGACGTGGCGCGACATCGGCGTGCCTGTCGTCGACGGCCTGCGTGCGTTCGTAAAGGGCGATTTCTCAAGCACGGTCGGGCACATCTGTCCGGCCCGCTCGAACCTCCAGCGCATGGGGGGCAGTCACGCGCAACGCGACATCATCGAGTGGACGCTGACCGAGGCAGCCATCAGGGCGCGTCGTCGCGACATCGCAGTCGCGCTCGTCGATGAACGCCTGGCGAGCCGCCCGAAAAGCGGTCCGAACCGACGCTTGGCCGCCGCCGCAGCGGCCATTGCGCCCTAGGCGCCTTCAGCCGGGCGATCTCTGGAGACGGACCGGCATATGTTGGTTCTGCTCGTGGTTCGTCCGCGATGGACCGCCTTCCAGGCTGGCCCTCTGCTCGAGTGCGGCCATGCGTGATCGTCGTCGATCCTCCAAGCCTCGATGAACTCGTGCGCCTGGCGGACAGCGCGGAGGAGGTGCTGGTCGAGGCGCGCGTCCGGTGCGCGGTGATCGAGCACCTCGGAACGTCGCCGAGGCGCCCACCGGCGGCTTCTCGCGGATTGAGTGCAGAAGATGTACGGACACCGGGATCACGGCCGATAAATCCGACGTGATCCTCAGCGATAGCTGTTGCGCGCGTCATCTCCACTGGCTCAATGGCGCCCGCCGGCCTATCGCGGCCGCACCTCAGCGGAGACCTCCATGAAGATTGTTGCTGCCGCGAGTTCGCTGCTCGCCGGTCTCGCATTCGCATGCACCCCAGTCGCGGCCCAGACAGTGCTCAAAATGTCGAGCCAATGGACCGAGAACACCGTCACATCCGAAGCGGATCGCTGGTGGGCTGCCGAGATCGATAAGCGCACGCAGGGGCAGCTGAAGGTCAAGATCTTCTATGCCGGCACGCTGGCCAAGGCGAACGAGAACCTGCAGCTGATCCGATCCGGAGGTGTGGAACTCGTCAACATGTCGGCGAGCTACTTCGGCGCCGACCTGCCGCTCTTCACGGCGCCGAACTCCATTCCCATGGCCATGACCAGGGTCGCGGACGCGACGATGCTGATCCAGCGTCTCCTCGCGGAGGTCCCCGCGATGGACGAGGAGGCCAAGCGCAACGGCGTCAGGGCGATGTTCTTTCATCACCTGAATCCGTATCTGCTGGTCTGCAAGCAACCGATGAAGGGCCTTGCTGACATCAAGGGCAAGAAGATCCGCACCTGGGGCTCCGACATGCCGCGCATGGTGCAGGCGGCCGGTGGTGTCCCCGTGACGCTCGGGCTGGCGGAACTCTATGAAGGCTTGAGTCGCGGGACCGTGGACTGCATTCCGTTCTCTGTCGATCTGATGGTCAACTACAAGATCTTCGAGGTCGCAAGGCACGTCCATGACATCACGCTCTGGCTCGGCCCGACGAGCGGCGTGTGGATGGCGCGCGGCGCCTGGGACAAGCTGACGCCCGAGCAGCAGGCGGTCATGACAGAGGCCTCAAAGGATGCCGCGATCAAGGATCGGGATCTGACGGTCGCAGCCGCAGAGACGGCCACCGAGAAACTCAAGGCGGCCGGCGTCACGTTCCATGCCTTCCCCGAAGCCGACAAGGCCGCATGGAAGGCCGCCAATCCGGACTTCTTCGCCGACTTCATTGCAGCCCAGGAGAAGGCCGGACGCGGGGATGCTGCAAGAACGATGGTCAAGATCTGGCAAGAGGTCGTCGGCGGTTGAGTGTGCGCGTGGCTACAATCCAGGCTGGGCGGATCTGCAGAACGGTCCGCCCGGCACCGTTTTTGGGGGCTTAATGAACGCACGCCCCGTGATCGCCCGGCTGATCGGGGTGCAGGGCTGGATCAATGTCGCGGCCGCCCGGCTCGCGGGATTGGCTCTCCTTCTCATGATGTTCGCCGGCGCCGCTGACGTGATCGCGACCAATGCGGATGTCGTCGGTCTGCCGAGCCGCCCGATCCCATCGACGAACGAATTCATGGCGACGATGATGGTCGCGGCCGTGTTTCTCGGCCTCGCGCTCGCGCAGCAACGTCGGGCTCATATCCAGGTCACGCTCGGCGCCGTTCTGGAGGGTCGCTTCGGGCGCTTGATCGGGGTGGTTCGCCAGCTGCTGCACGGGCTCTTCTACGCACTCATCGCCGGGTTCGGCTGGTCCGCCGCGATGCACTCCGTGACGACGGGGGAGTTCGCAGCCGGGCTCGTCGACTTTCCCGTCTGGCCGGCACGGCTGGCGCTCGCCGTCGGAGCCAGCCTGATGACGTTGCAATGCCTGCTCGAACTCGCGGCCGTGATCCTGGACGTTCCCGACAGTGACGAGCGCGCGCCGCTCCCGCCGGCGCATTGAGGACGTGACGATGTCCGCTCTGGCGATCGGTTATGCGAGTATCTTCGGCCTCGTCATCGCCCTTGTCGCGGGCGTGCCGGTCGCGCCGGCGCTCGGCCTCGTCGGGATCGGCGGCATGCTGCTCGGGGCCGGCAGCGCATTCACGGTGGCGCAGCTCAAGGCGCTGCCGTTCGCTGTCGTAAACAACTACGATTTTGCCGTGCTCCCGATGTTCGTCCTGATGGGCGCGCTGGCGGAGGCGTCCGGCATCACGGCGTTGCTGTTCCGGGCGTTGCAGGATTGGCTCGGTCGTATGCGCGGTGCGCTCTATCAGGCCGTCGTCATCGGCTCGGCGATCTTCGCCGCGATATCCGGATCGACCATCGTCAACGCGGTCGTGTTCACGCGCATCGCCTATCCGGAGATGGTCAAGCTCGGCTATGATCGCAGCCTGTCGATCGGCTGCATCGCCGCCACCGGCGGGTTCGCGGCCATGATCCCCCCGTCGATCACGATGGTCATCTACGCCATCATGACGGAGCAGTCGGTCGGCCGGCTGCTGATTGCCGGCATCGTCCCCGGAATTCTGACGGCGCTGGTCTACTTCATCGGAATATGGATCTTCGTGCGCCTGAGGCCGGAGCTTGCGCCCCCCATCGGCACTGTTGTCGACTGGCGGATGAAAGCGCGCTCGGCGCTACAGGTGTGGCCGATTTTCCTGCTGATCGTCCCGGTGATGGGCGGGCTCTATGCCGGACTCTATCCAGCGTCTGCCGCCGGCGCGGTCGGAGCCTTCCTCGCGTTCCTCATCGCCGTCGCGCGACGGCGCGGTGTGCGCGGCTGGCTGATGCCGGTGCTCGGCGAAAGTGCCGCCATCAGCTGCACCATGTTCGCCATCCTGATCGGCGGCCTTTTGCTCTCACGCATGCTGGTGATCACTGGCGTGATCGATCACCTCGTCCTCGGCATCACGAGCGTCGCCTCGACGCCGGAACGGTTCATGCTGTTGGTTTGCGTGCTCTATCTGGTTCTCGGCTGTTTTCTCGATACGACGTCGATGATGGTGGTCACGCTGCCCTTCGTGTTCCCGATCGTGACCGCGCTCCAGATCGAGCCCATATGGTTCGGCATCGTGCTCGTGAAGCTGATCGAGATTTCTGTCGTGACGCCACCGGTCGGCGTTAACTTGTTCGCGGTCTTGAGTGCAGCCGGCAAAGGCACCACCATGGGCGAAGTCGTGAAGGGTGTGCTCCCGTTCATCGGTTTCGAGATCCTGGTGCTGGCCCTGCTCGTCGCTCTCCCCGAGCTATCGACGTGGCTGCCGAACCAGATGCTGGGTAGATGACATGCCGCCAGACCGCACGAAATGGCCCATTGTTGCAGGCTCGTCCATCCAGCCCTTCGGTCGCAGCAAGGACGGAAGCACGTGGCGGGATCGAGCCTTTCTCGCGGCCACCGCAGCTCTATCCGACGCAAACGTGGCGCCCGGCGACATCGATGCGCTGGTGGTCGCGACGGAAAGCGACCTCGTCTCGCTGCAAGTCAATCCCGCGCCGGTGGTGGCCAGTGATCTGGGCCTCCCGCATCTCCCGGCTGTTCGCGTCGAGGGTGGTGGCGCGAGCGGCGCTCTCGCGGTGAGGGCAGGGGTCCATCACATTCTGAGTGGCCTCTACCGCCGCGTACTCGTCGTGGGCTTTGACGATGCCGCGAGCCATCTCGATCGGTCGGGCGTCGGCCTTGTCTATGGCCTGTCGTTCGATGCCGAGGTCGAGGGCTTCCTCGGCGCGACCGCTGCGGCGCTCTATGCACTCTCGGCCCAGGCCTACATGGCGCGTCATGGCGTGAGCGAACGTCACCTCGCGATGGTCGCGGTCAAGAACAGATCGAACGCCGTCGCCAATCCGAACGCGCATCTGCCGATGATCTCGACCGTCGAGGATGTGCTGTCCTCCGCCGTCGTCGCCCCGCCGCTGAAGCGGCTCGACTGCTCGCCGTTGAGCGATGGTGCAGCCGCGCTCGTCCTGTCGCGCGACCGGGATACGCCGCGGCAGTCCGAGCGCGTTGCCGTACGCATCGTCGCGTCGGCATCGGCCACCGACTGGGCGCGCCTCGGCGACCGGGAAGACTTCGGGCGCTTTGCGGGAAAGGCCCGTGCTGCAGCGGCCGCCTATGCTCAGGCAGGTATCCGCAACCCCGCGACCGAGATCGACGTGGCGGAAGTGTACGATGCCTTCACCACGGCTGAGATCCAGGGGATCGAGGCTCTGGGCTTCGCGGCGGAGGGGCAGGGCGCACGCCAGATCGTCGACGGGCAGCATCATCGCGATGGCAGATTGCCGGTCAATCTCTCGGGCGGGCTGCTGGGTCAGGGCGGCAGCCCCGGCGCCGTCGGCATTGCTCAAGTGGCGACGATCGCGCACCTGCTGCAAGGCCGCTATCATTCGGGTTTGCAGCCCTCGCGGCGATTGCGACACGGGCTTGCCGAGGCCCATGGCGGCGTTGCAACGTTGAACTGCGTGCACGTGTTGGAGAGCTACGAATGACGACGGGCGTGCCTCTGGACGTGCGGCTCACCTATCACCATGCGCACGGCTGGCTGTCTCCTTTCTTCGAGGGGCTGATACGCAGCGAAGCCATGGGCACGCGCTGTCCGGTATGCGGGCGTGTTTGGTGTCCGCCGCGGCGCCGATGTCCCGACCACGACCAACCCCTCGCCTGGCACAGGCTGACAGGAATGGGTTCGGTGCTGCACGTCACGTCCTTCGAGGGGGCCTTGCCACTGCAGAGCCAAGGCGCTCTGCACGTCGTCGCGCTCATCCGGCTCGACGGAGCCGAGAACGCGATGCTTGGCCGCCTCGGCATGCGGCTCGATGCCGTACACCCGGGAGAACGGGTTCGCCTCGCTTCTCCGCCCGACCCGACGACGCATCCCGCCCAGAACGCCTGGTTCCTCCCAGACACGGACACCCCATGACCGTTCCGATCCCGAGCGCACTCATGCGTCAACTCAATCTCACGACGCTGAAAGACGGCCGCTATCAGATCGCCATTCCTCCGGTGGCGAACATCGCCTCCGACACGGTCGGGCGCCACGCGGCGGGACCGAATGCAGCCAAACCCGCGCTCGTCTACGAGGACGAGGCCGGCAGGATCAAATCGCTGACCTACGCGGCGCTCGACGCCGCAGCCTCGAGGCTCGCGGCGGGCATCCGGGGGCTCGGTGTGGCACGAGGCGATCGGGTGGCCGTGCACTTGGGCCAACGCCCCGAGGCGGCCATCTCGCACCTCGCCGTCTACAAGCTCGGCGCCATCGTCGTGACGGTGTCTCAACTCTACGGGCCTGATACGGTGCGCCACATCCTGGCCGACAGCGGTGCGGCGATCATTCTCACCGAAGGGCGTGTCTGGGCGCAGCAGCGCTACCTCGCGCGCGATCTGCCGTCGCTGCGGCACGTGGTGGTCGCTGATGGCGCAGCCGCCGGAGAGACACCATTCGACGCGCTCGCGGCGACCGACGTCAACGGTTTCACAGCCGTCGCGACATCCGCCGACGACCCGGCGCTCCTGATCTACAGCTCCGGATCGACCGGTCTGCCGAAGGGCGTCCTGCACGCGCATCGCGTGCTCTGGGCTTACAACATCTCGACATCACTTTTCTACAATCTGGAGATGGACGAGCCGGATCTCGTGTTCTGGACGCCGGCGGACTGGGCCTGGGTCGGCGGCTGGAACGATACCGTGTTGCCGGCCTGGTTCCACGGCCACGCGATGGTCGCGAGCCAGCATCGCTTCGAGGCCGAGTGGGCCTACGCGTTCATGGCGCGCCATGGCGTCACGCACAGCTTCATGACGCCGACCGCATTGAAGCGTCTGGCCCAGGTGGATGCGCCGCGACTGAGGTGGCCGGGCCTGAAGCTGCGCACGGTGTGGACCGGCGGCGAGTCGTTGCCCGGCGAGACGCTGCGGTGGCTGACCGAAGTGCTCGGCGTCGTCTGCAACGAGGGTTACGGGCTGACCGAGGTCAACCACATGATCGGCAATTGTGCGCGACTGAAGCCTGCCAAGCCCGGCTCGATGGGGTTCGAGCTGCCGGGGCACTGGGCCTACCTCGTCGATGAGGACGGGAACGAGGTGCCGTCCGGCGAGCCGGGCGAGATCGTCACCCGCGAAGAATGCGCGACACTGTTTCGCGGCTATTGGGGACGTCCCGATCTCACCGCCGACCTCCGCCTAGGCCCCTGGGTTCGGACGCGCGACCTCGCGGTGAAGGACGCCGACGGCTACTATTTCTATCGCGGCCGCACCGACGACCTCATCAAGAGCGCAGGGTTTCGCATCGGCCCCGCCGAGATCGAGGATTGTCTCGCGAGTCACTCCGAGGTCGCCGACTGCGGCGTCATCGGCGCTCCAGACGCCGAACGGGGACAGATCGTCAAGGCGTTCGTGCTTCCCCGGCGCACGCCGACGGACACCGCAGCACTGATCGCGGATCTGCAAGCCCACGTCAGGGCGAAGCTCGGCGGCTACAAGGTGCCCCGCGAGATCGAATTCGTGACGGATCTCCCGGTCACCACGTCGGGCAAGGTCTCTCGAAAGGAGCTTCGCGCACGCGACAGCCAGCGGCAGTCCGCAAAAGGCCGGGACTGAGCCGCGAACGGTCGCCAGGCGAGTGCGGCACAAAGGCAGCATGGCGCTCCGCCCGATGTCGCTCACTTCGGTCTGGGAACACGACGCGCCGCAGTCGGTCCCGCCGCAGCCGGGCCGCGCGCTGGAGGTGCGGGATAGGCGCACTCGGCGAGCGTCGTTCGGTCGAGCTCCGAGATGAATGCCCGGGCAGCAAGCGCGAGCTTGCCCTTGAGGCGACACCGCGGCGTCAGCACGCATCCCCCGCCATCGGCACGAAAGCACTCGACGATGGCATGGCGGGCCTCGAGCAGCCGCACGACCTCGCCGAGGGTGATCGAACCTGCGGATCGGGCGAGCCTGAAGCCGCCGCCGGCACCGCGATGCGTCGCGACGAACCCGCCTTCCGCAAGCTGACGCACGACCTTCGTCAGGTGATTGCGCGAAATATCGAACTCGCGTGCGATCTCGTCCGTCGTGAATGTGCGGCCAGGCTCTCCAGCGAGCCGCATCAGGGCGCGCAGAGCATAGTCGGTGAAAGCCGTCAGTCTCATGGTCGCAGGCCCGAATGTGTATTGCCGATACCGATTATAGGCAGCATAATTCGCACTCACAATGCCGATTTGAGGGCGAGCATGAGTTGGTCTGGCAATTCCCCGAACGAAGGTGAGCATGATCGGACGGCCCGGCGGGCGGCATTCGCGGCGGAAATCGGGTCGCGCACCGGCATCGACGAAGCGATGATCGTTGGGCTTGTGCACTCCTTCTACGAGCGCGTGCGGAGTGATGAGGTTCTGGCTCCGGTGTTTGCGGCTCGCATCACGGACTGGCCGCCCCATCTCGCCCGCATGTGCGCGTTCTGGTCGTCGGTCGTGTTGATGACCGGCCGCTATCACGGTCGGCCGATGCAGGCGCATGCGCCGCTCCCCGTCGATGCGCAGCACTTCGACCGTTGGCTCGCCCTGTTCGAAGCCACGGCTCGGGACGTCTGTCCGCCGGCAGCGGCCGCGCTTTTCATCGAGAAGGCACGGATGATCGCCCAGAGCCTCGAACTCGGCATCGCGACCGGTCGAGGGCATCTGCTGGCGCCGGGACAGCGATTGCCGGCGTATGCTCCATCACACCAGGTTGATCCCCATGACTAGCAGCGCCGAGGAAGTCCGTGCCGGTCGAGGGCATGCGAACTTCAGTTGCGGCGTCCGGCCGCGTTGCCGTCGCGGTGTCGGCGTTAACGGAGAGCTATGCGCCGCGTCGCGCGTGCGGGCTGTCCGGAATGCGGCGGGTCGCTTCCGACGGCCATCGCCCGCGCACGAGTCTCGGCGGTCTCACGCCGTGCGGGTTTGCAACCCGGCCCGGCAATGGCCATGAACACCCGGGAGTCTCAGTATGACTGAGGCCACGTCAGGGACGGGATCATGACCTGTGACACACAAATCGATCTCGTTTTCCATGCCCACAGGTTCGGCGTCGGATCAGTTCTTGCGCTGCCGCCGACGTGGATCTGCTCCGGTCGAGCAGGCTGCTCTGCCTGAACCGGCCACTGGGAGTTGCGAACGCGATGCTAGGTCGAGACGAACCGCCCGCCCGTGATGTGCTGGTTCAATCGACCGAAAGCGATCGCTTCGGATATTTCGCGAGCCCGGCGCTGATCGGCGATGCCATCCTCTCGCATGCCCTCGATGAAATCGACCAGAGCGGCACCTTCGCCTACCTCCCGGCGGTCTCGTTGACCCTCATGCAGCCGGCGACGGCCGGCAGGCTCGGATGGACGATCGGGTCACTCACGGTGTTCCGTGGTGGACGTGTTCAATGGCAGATTGGCGATTTCGGATCGCTGGACCAGGATTGGCGCGTTCCGCATCTGTATGGCGACCGCGCGGTTGCGATGGAGCTGTGTCGGTTGCTTCTGGACGGAGCCGTGGAACGCGTCGCTCGCCATGCTTGGCGCATCGAACAGACGAAGTTATGCCCGGTCTGCGGCCATGATCTGGCTCACCATCGCTGGGAGAGGTCGAGCCGCGACGCCAATGCCTTGCCACCGATGACAGTCCCTCCATATGGAACGTGCGAAGGGTGCAACACCACGTTCGGCGTCGACTGGATCGGACTTCGCTTCAGCGAAATGAGGGAATTATGGCTCGCCAGGCAGGGAAAACTGACGCCGGATCAACGCGAAAGGCTCAAGCGCACACCCACGGACGACCCGACTTCGGCGCTTGCACCGGGGAGCACCGCACCACCCGATGAACCACTCTGACGACCAGCCGAGCAGGTCTGCTGGAGGCAAGTCGTTCGAGAGAGGGTCGACGAGGCACAGCACTGCCGCGCCATCTCGATGCCGGCTTCTCGCTGAAATCATTGGTGAGCGGGGTGGGGATCGAACCCACGACCATCTGATTAAAAGTCAGTCAAGCACGACCATCAGTAGCCGCCATGGTCCGAAAATAATCAGTAAAATCAACAAAAAAACGCGTCGTACACCGTCACGATCTTGCCCAGTTGCGCAGGAAGATGTTAGCCCGATGTTAGCCGGAAGACAGCCCACGGGACACCTGATTATGCCGCAGAACAGAAGCGCCCGCGTTAACGCCACTGCAGTGGATGCCCTAAGGCCGGGCGATACCTTACGAGATGTCGAGATCAAGGGTTTCGGCGCCCGCCGCCGCTCCGCCGCGGCGCCCACCTACTTCCTGCAGACCCGCGTGAAGGGACGCCTGCGCTTCATCACCATCGGCACACACGGCTCGCCATGGACGCCGGCAACAGCACGCAAGGAAGCCTTGCGGCTCATCACCAAGATCAACGAGGGTCTCGATCCCGGTCAGGCCAAGGCCGCGGCAAGGGGCGCTCCCCTGTTCGCCGAGACCGCCGATTTGTTTCTCGCTGAGCACGGCGTGAAGCTCAAATCCCGCACGCGCGCCGACTACGAGCGGTTGATCGAGACCTCTCTCAAGCCCGCCTTCGGTCGCCGCCGTCTCGCTGACATCGCCGCAAGCGATGTCGCAGCCTTCCACGTCAAGCTGGCAGCAACCCCGCGCTCCGCCAACTATGCCCTCGCCGTCCTGTCCAAGATCATGACCTGGGCCGAGAGCCGGCAACTGCGCCCGCCGCGCTCCAATCCTTGCCCCGGGATCAAGAAGTTCCGCGAGGTGCAGCGCCAGAGGTATCTGTCTCGGGCCGAGCTACAACGGCTGGGGGCATACCTCGACGCGCTCGAAACCTCGGGCACCGAGCGCCCCGGGGTGCTCGCCGCCGTCCGCCTCCTCCTGCTCACTGGCTGCCGCCTGTCGGAAATCCTCAAGCTCCAGTGGCAGCACGTCGATCTGGAGCGCGGCCTTCTGCTGCTGCCTGATAGCAAGACCGGACAGAAGGTCGTCTATCTCGGCAGTGAGGCCAATGCGCTGCTTGCCTCATTGCCGCGGGAGCCGGCCAACCCTCACGTGGTCGTCGGCGAACGGCCCGGCTCCCATCTCGTCAATCTGCAGAAGGCGTGGCGACGCATCCGTACGGGCGCCGGCATAGCCGACGTGCGTATCCACGACCTGCGCCATTCGTTTGCCAGCATCGCCGCCGCCAATGGCGCTTCACTGCCGATGATTGGCAAGCTCCTGGGACACTCGTCGAGCCTCACCACGCAGCGCTACGCGCATCTCGTGGCAGACCCAATCAAAGACCTCTCCGATGTCGTTGGTAACGCAATCGCAGAAACGATGCGCAAGCGGGCCGATTGATCCCTGCCGGTCGGGTCGCGCAACGCAGACCGACGTTCAAGGATGCCTAAGTTATGCGGAACAATAGAGCAAACTTCCAAATTCGGACGCATCCAGTTGCTGTCGTTGGCACGTCCGCTTGTCAACTGCGCGCGTCGCTCGAAGGCTGGACCGCATACTTCGATCTTGGGCCATCGCTTCCCACGCAGTTACAGCTAATGAAGCGCCGCACCAAGACTGCCTATTTGCAAACTGGACTTTGGCCAGGATTTGATTGGCAAAGTAAGACCCGCGGTTGTCAAAGGCTTACAAGAGGCGATGGCAATCGTTGCTCGGACGCACACAAAAAGCTTTCGATCAATGCCGGTGAGTATGGTGCATGTCGGGTGTGTGCGGGTGTGCGTGCCGCATAGGCTCATGGCGATGCTGATGCGTATGCGGCTCACCAGGCGGGTCGTCTGGGTGATGCTCATGCTGGTGGTGCTCATCGTGCAGGTGAGCGTGGGTATGTTCCATCGATTCGTGATCATGCTCATGCACGTGCGTCTCCGTCAGGTGGAGCCAAACACCGACAAGCATGAGTATTCCCGCAAGCGCGAGCTGGTACGTCAATGGCTCCTGCAGGAAAATCAGGGCAGCGATCGCTCCCAGGAATGGAGCAGTCGAAAAATATGCTCCCGTTCGGGCTGTTCCGAGATGGCGCAGCGCGTAGACGAACAGAGCCAGGCTGACGCCATAGCCGAGGAAGCCGACGACACCCGCCAAAACAAGAGGGGTGATGGTCGGGAACCCGGCGCCGGCCCACAGACCGATCACGATGTTGACGGGGCCGGCCACCAGGCCTTTCAGCTCGACGATCTGGAGTGGATCGGCAAGCGAGACCTTGCGCGTCAAATTATTGTCGAGGCCCCAGGCCAAGCAGGCGCCAACAATCGCTGTAGGGCCGATCACGTTGTCGAGTGTCGGCGTACCAGACCACGACAAGATCACTGCACCCGCGACGAGGCAGACCATGCCCAGAGCTATTCGCCGGTCGAAGCTCTCGTGGAAGACGAACCATGCCAGCAAAGCAGTTGCGACGCCCTCGAGTGTCAGCAGCAGGGAAGCTGCGGCGGCATCTGTCGTTTGAAGTCCGAACATCAACAGCAACGGCCCGGCAATTCCACCCGCCACAATGGCGGCTGCGAGCCAGGGTATGTCGTGCGACGCAAGAGGAGCCTCCGACGTAGCTTTTCCAGCCAGAAGCGGTCGGGCCACGCGTCGCAGGATCGCCACGCCGATCCCGGCACCACAGTACAACAGGCCCGCCAACATGGCCGGATGAATGGCCCCTAGGAGACCCTTGGCGGCCGGTGTCGATAGGCCGAACAAAGCGGCTGAGATCAGAGCGAGGATGGCAGCGTGGTGGTTCATCGGAGTAGAATAGGCCCGCATGGGCGCAGAGCCAACCACGACGAAGCAGGGGATGGCTGACAAATGCCGGATTGGCCGATGGTCTGGCTAGGACAGTATCAGGGTGGCCTCTTGCGCTTGCTCGCCACGGAACTGCGAGCGGGCGGTGCCGCAGCTGCTGGCTTCGCATTTGCTCTCGGAGCACTGCATGCGCTGACGCCCGGACACGGCAAGGCGGCGCTCGCGGCCTACTTTCTTGGGAGCGAGGCTCGGCTGGGGAAAGGGCTGCGCGTGGCCCTGACGGCGGCTTCGCTGCATGTGCTGATGGGTTTGACGCTGTTCCTAGTTCTGAGGTTCATCGTTGGCATGGCGCCGTCGATCACTGGCCGAAGCCCGCCGACTTTCACGCTCATCGGCTATGGGCTCATCGTACTTTCCGGTCTGATCATGATCCTGCAGAGCCGGCGAACGGCTCGGGCAGGTGTCGATGGCGCCCATGCGCTCACAGTGGGCATCGGTCTGCTGCCATGTCCGCTCACGATCTCGGTGCTCGGGTTCGCGTGGCTGCAGAGTAGCGCTGTGATGGTCGGCGTCATGCTGGTCTCGCTGGCCCTGGGTATTTCATTGACAATCGCGCTCTTCGCGATTGCGGCCATCATCGCGCGACGAGGACTTGGTGTCGCAGTGGGCAGTTACCTTCCTGGCCTCGAACGATGGTCTCGCGCGCTGCAAGCGCTCACCGGCGCGGCCATCATGGCCATTGGCCTTTTTACCATCAGGAACGCGATCGCCTGAAACCTGGCAGCCGACGAGCGCCACGCAGGGGGTGATCATGGATCGAGCTGTTACAAAGTGAAACGATTGCGACATCTTGCAGAAACGGACACGGCTTAGAAGCGGATCGCGAAAGGCGTCTGCCTGAGTGCGGCGGCATCGGCGAGGCTCCAGCCAACTATGCGACGAGCGGTTACCGAAGTAACGGGATCAAGGCGCCCACACATGATGAACCTTCTCTCGAAAGTGCACTACAGACGGCATTATCAGGCTGTCGCGCTGCTTGTCCTCGCGATAGCGGGGATGGGTTCCCCTTTGCAGGCCGGCCCCGGGCATTCCGGCGATGAAGGTCATTCGCACGATACCCCTGCTGCTACTTCGGTCCAGAGCCCCCGCGTCATTGCGACATCGGAGGCTTTTCAACTGGTGGGCATCCTGAAGAGCGGTCGCCTCACGCTGTACCTTGACAGGGAGTCTGACAATTCGCCCGTTGTAGACGCGGCGATCACTGTCACCACCGGTGACAAGACGCTCGTTGCCGAAAGACAAGCCGATGGCACGTTCATCGTCCCGAGTGACGACGTCGCGAAGCCCGGGGAGAACGACCTGCAATTTGAAATCAAGGCTGGCGACCAGTTCGACCTGCTCGGAGGTGTTCTGGCGGTACCCGCCACGGCTCAGAACACTCCTATCGTCAGCGCCGGCTTCATGTCCTTGCTGCATGGGAGATCGTCGATGGCAGCACTCGGCGCCGGAGCGCTGGTGGCAGCCCTCTTCGTCGGCGCAATACTGGGTGGACTGTTCGCCAAGCGTCTACCTGCGATAGCGGTGCTTCTTGCAACGTCATTGGTGGTCACGCTTGGAACGGATGCTCGCGCGGGGCCAGGTCACTCCGGTGACGAGGGACACTCTCACGGGGCTGAGGCGCAGGCAGGGGCGAGCGACTTGCCGCGCCGGCTACCGGACGGTTCGGTGTTCCTGCCCAAGCCGACGCAGCGCCTGCTTGAAATTCGCACACGCTACGTGCAGCCGTCCTCCGCCCGGCGGACCGTTCGTCTCTCTGGCCGGGTGGTTTCCAATCCGAACGGATCGGCCATCGTGCAAAGCACGGTCGATGGACGAATTGCACCGGTGAATGGCAGGTTTCCGCAGATCGGTCAGGCCGTTAAGGCAGGCGAGGTGCTGGCTTATGTTCAACCCGTGCTTGCGGCGATCGATCGTTCCGACGTCGAGCAGGCCGCCGGCAACCTCGATCAGCAGATTGCGTTGGCCCAGAACAAGCTCGATCAGTTCCGCAAGTTCGCATCGACCTTCCCGGCAGAACGGATCAGGACCGCGGAAATCGAACTGGAGAACCTGAAACAGCGGCGTTCGTCTCTCAACGTGCGTCAGTCTGGACGCGAAGCTCTCGTCGCCCCGATCGACGGTGTTATCATGTCATCGCAGGCGCAGATCGGCCAGGTTGTCTCGTCGAAAGACGTGCTCTTCAATCTCATTCAGCCGAATGCCCTGTGGGTCGAGGCGCTCGCATATGACAATCTCGACATCGGCGCACTGGGCGCAGCCCAGGCCAAGGCGCAGGATCATGCCAGCGCCAATCTGAAGCTCATCGGCGCAAATCCGGCACTTGCGCAGCACGCGACGGTTCTCAGGTTCGACGTCGAGAGCAATGCCCCCATTTTCCGTCTGGGCCGTAACGTCTCGGTTCTGGTGGAAGTCGGCGAGGCGGTGACGGGGATCGTCCTGCCCCGGTCTGCGGTGGTCCAGGCGCCCAATGGGCAGTACGTCGTGTTTCGACATGCCGAGCCCGAGCGATTCGAGCCCAAGCCCGTCAAGTTCGTTGAAATCGACGCCTCCCGCGCAATGTTGACGGCTGGTGTCGAGCCCGGCGAGAAGATCGCGGTCGAGGCCGCGACGCTCATCAATCAAATTCGTTGAGGCCAGGGCGATGTTCAATTTTCTCGTCACGAACAGCCTCCGGCATCGGCAGTTCGTTCTGTTCCTCGCCGCCCTTGTCGTGGGGTACGGGCTGTTCATGCTGCCCCGAGTTCCCGTCGACGTCTTCCCTGACCTCACCAAACCCATCGTGACGGTGCAAACCGAAGCGGAGGGCATGGCCCCTCAGGAAGTCGAGCTGCTGGTGACCCGCCACATCGAGGCCGCGATGAACGGGTTGCCCGGCGTCGGCCGCGTCCGCTCGGTCTCCGGCATCGGACTATCGATCGTCTATGTCGAATTCGATTGGGGAACCGAAATCTATCGCAACAGGCAGCTGGTGACCGAGAAGCTGTCTGGCATCCGTGACCGGCTGCCGAGAAACGCGGTGACATCGCTCGGCGGCATCAACTCGATCATGGGCGAGATCCTGTTGGTGGCTGTGACGGGCCCCGACCTTAGCTCGATGGAGTTGCGTGAGGTCGCAGACTTCACGATCAGACCTCAGCTTCTGGCCATACCCGGTGTGGCCCAAGTGATTCCGATCGGAGGCGAGGTCCGGCAGTTCCAAGTGTCTCCGAACACCGTCGCCATGAAGATTCTCGACGTGACGCCTGACGCACTCGAGGCCGCGATTCGGAGCTTTGGCACCAATTCCGGCGGAGGCTTCGTCGATCAGCACGGCAGCGAATACCTCATCCGCAATGTCGGCGAGACGCTTGAGCTCGACCAGTTGAAAAACATCGCCGTCGGCTCGCATCGCGGGCGAACCGTGCTTCTGCACGAGCTGGCTGATGTTTCTTTCGCACCCAAGACAAAGCGGGGCGAGGCCGGATTCAACGGGGCGCCGGCAATCATCATGAGCGTTCAGAAAATGCCGACGGCGGATACCCTGCCGTTGACGCAGACCATTGAGGTGGAGCTCGCCGCCCTTCAGAAGACGTTGCCGCGCGGTGTCAATGCGACCCACATTCAATTCCGTCAGGCGACGTTCATCGAGACATCCATCTCCAACGTGACGACGGTTCTCATCGAGGCCGCCATCGTCGTTGCCGTGGTTCTCATTCTTTTCCTGATGAACTGGCGCGCGACGGTGATCTCACTGACCGCGATTCCAATCTCCATCCTGGTCACAATTCTTATATTCAGCGCGTTCGGATTGACGATCAACACGATGACGCTCGGGGGACTAGCCATCGCCATTGGCGAGCTGGTGGATGACGCCGTCGTCGACGTCGAGAACATCCTGCGACGCCTGAAGACCAACGCCGAACGCGCCGTCCCAGCGCCCGTTCTGGACGTCATCGCGGCAGCGAGCCGGGAAGTCCGTTCGGGGATCGTGTATGCGACATTCATCATCATCTTGGTGTTTGTGCCGCTGTTTGCGCTGACTGGTGTCGAAGGCCGGCTGTTCACGCCGCTGGGAATTGCCTACATCGTGTCGATCCTGGCGTCGCTCGTCACTGCGATCACGGTGACGCCCGTCCTCTCCTACTACCTCCTTCGCAAGACGAGCACCGGCGCACACAACGACAGCGCACTCGTCCGCATCCTCAAATCGGGCAACCGGCGACTTCTCAATTGGGCCTTCGACCACCCGCGTATCGTGGTCCTACCGATCGTCGCCGCCGTTTTCCTATCGGCAGCCACCGCGACCCTGCTGCCGCGCGCATTCCTGCCACCATTCAACGAAGGCACGTTGCTCGTCGGCATGCAGTACAATCCGGGCATCAGCCTCACAGAGTCCCACCACCTCGGGTTCATCGCCGAGCGGCTGGTCATGTCCGTCCCCGAGGTCGCCTCTGTTGGACGCAGGACAGGACGGGCCGAGCTGGACAGCCATGCAGAGGGCGTGCAAGCCAGCGAGCTGGATATCGATCTCCATCGATCGCAGCGGTCGAAAGAGGCTGTATTCGAGGAAATTCGCGAAAAGCTTTCGGTGCTGCCGGTTTCCTTTGCGCTCGGCCAGCCCATCTCGCATCGCATCGATCACATGCTTTCAGGCGTGCGAGCGGCGCTCGCGATCAAGATCTTCGGACCGGACCTCGATGTCCTGCGCACCCTTGCCGACCAGCTGGACAAGAAGCTGAAGGGCGTCAGGGGGCTCGTCGATCTGAACGTCGAAAAGCAGACCCTCATTCCGCAAATCCGAGTGCGCGTCATCAATGAGAACGCCGCGCTCTACGGCCTGTCCGCTGCCCAGGTCATGACGTCGGTCGAAGCGCTGTCCAATGGGCGGGTCGTCTCGACTGTCAGCGATGGCGTGCGGCGCTTCGACGTGGTCGTGCGGCTTTCGGACAATGACAGACAGACCCGGGCTCTTGGCGATCTCTTGATCCAGACGCCGACCGGCTTCGTGCCATTGCGGTACGTAGCCGAAGTCCAGGAAACCGTGGGTCCGAACCAAATCCTCCGCGAGAACGGACAGAGACGCATCCTCCTCTTCGGGAACGGCGATGGCGGCCGCGACATGGCGGCAATCGTCGAAGACGTCAATCAGATCGTCGTGGAGATGCAATTGCCGGCGGGCTACGTTGTCCGCCTGGACGGAACATTCCGCGCTCAGGAGCAGGCGACGCGCACGATCGGCCTTCTGTCGCTCGTATCCCTGGCGTTGATTTTCCTCGTGCTCTACTCGCGCTACAAGTCGGGAGTTCTGGCATCCATCATTCTGATGAACATCCCTCTGGCGCTGATCGGCAGTGTCGTCGCGCTATGGGTCGCGGGACAGCCGCTATCGGTCTCCAGCATGATCGGCTTCATCACCCTCGCCGGCATCACAGCGCGCAACGGCATTCTCAAAATCAGCCACTACATCAACCTTGCCCTCAACGAGGGCGAGACGTTCGGGCGACAACTGGTGATCCGGGGCAGTCTGGAGCGGTTGACTCCCGTTCTGATGACCGCACTTGCCGCTGGCCTGGCTCTGATCCCGCTGTTGATCGGGGCGGATCAGCCAGGACGCGAGATCCTGCATCCGGTTGCCGTGACGATCTTCGGCGGCCTCATCAGCGCCACCATCATAGACACGGTACTGACACCTCTTTTGTTTCTGAGGTTCGGCGGCAAACCGCTCGAGGCGTTGATTGCCGAGCGATCTGCCGCCGACACCGAGGTGGAGGCTCGCAATTCCGGGGAAGCCGAAGCCTACTGACAACGCCAAGTCAACTCGCAACATGGAGACTCTGAATGAAGCGCACCATCCTAAACACCGCGCTGCTCACTCTTGCTCTGGCGCTTTCGGGGCCAGCCGTGGCTCAGAAGGTCGGAAAGCATGGCGGTCAGACGGCCGTCGTTGCCGGGCATCACGATGCCGAACTGGTCATCCAGCCAACGAAGCTCCTACTGTATCTCAGCAATCACGGAAAACCGCTGTCTGCGAAAGACAACGCCATCAAGGTGACGATCCAGGACGGGAGCAAGAAGTCCGAGATCAGGCTCAAGGTCGAGGCTGATCACCTGGTCGGCGCGCTCGACGCGCCCCTCAACAAGGGAGCGATCGTGCTCCTGTCCGGCAAGACCGATGATGGACACGGCGTTTCGGCTCGTTTCACGGTGAAGTAGCGCCTGAATTGCAAGGCAAACGGGATCGCGCTCGGTTCGTCGATGTGCCGAGCCGATCTCCGGTTCATGCCACCAAACAAGAGTAAGTGCCGTGCCGCAAGCGATCACACTGGCGGCACCACAATGCGTAGGCCATCCAAGAAGCTGCATGCGTGCGCCGGAGGCCAGGAACGGGACGTGCTGTATGAATCTCTACTCACTCAACGGGCGACTCTACGATTCCCTCGTCTACTTGTTCACGTTTGGTAGCGAGGAACCGTTCATGCGCAGCGCCATCGGGAAACTCCAGTTAAAGCCTGGCGACTGCGTGCTCGATTGGGGATGTGGCACAGGCATAAGCTTACGTCATATTCGGCATTTCATATCAGAAGGTCGGATCTACGCAGTCGATCGGTCCCCGAAGATGGCGCAATACGCATTGGGTCGCTCAACCCCCAATGAGCGGCTTGATTACCATTTTATCGTGCGCGAAGGGGTTGGCCTGAACCTGCAAGAGCGTGTCAATGCGACGATTGCATCTTATTCTCTCTGTGTTCTTCCCGCAGATTTATTCGAAAAAGCCGTCAGGGAGATTTGGGAAAATACCCACAGTGACGGTAGGCTGCTGATGATTGAGACGCACATGCTTCCTCCAACGACCCGCTTAGGGCGGCTCCAGCAGAAGCTTGCGCGGTTCATCCTGGGTCGGTTTTTTGATGATGGGGTGTCAGCCGAACTCTTGCCGATTGTCGAACGCTACTTCGAGCGGAGATCGTTGGACCATGACGTCGCGACCAACGCACGCGCGTTCATCGGCGTCAGGCGTGGGAACGCTCTTCCGTCAGACTTGCCCGCACCGTGTGGAGCGGCGTCGCCGCATCCTGCAGGCATGTCTACGCTGTAAGTGAAGCTGCATAACGATTTCAAGGAGATCGGACGATGAGAAAGAAACTGGCTCTTGCAGGTGCGATAATCGCCACGATATCGACGGGCGGTATCGTCATCGCCCAGCACAAAGGGCACGGCGGGGGGCACGCCATGCATGGCGACCCCAAGCACGGGTCCGGAGCTCATGACGCTCATCCCAAAGGCGACATGGGACCATCGAGCATGGCGTTTCAAGCCGCCAATTCGAAGATGCATGCCGCGATGGATATTACTTTCACTGGTGACGCAGACCGCGATTTTGCTGCGGGTATGATTGCTCACCACGAAGGCGCCATCGAGATGGCTGAGGTTGTTCTGAAGTTCGGAAAAGATCCCGCCATGAAAAAACTGGCGCAAGACATCATCAGCGCTCAAAAGAAGGAAATCGCCTGGATGAAAGAATGGATGGTGAAAACTTCGAAGTAGGGGCGAGGAAACATTGCGAACAATCGAGAGCGTGATGCGTTGCGAACCGAGGTCGGCAGCAACGCGATCATGCCGCGCCATTCATCTTAACGACCCGGCCGACGCTGTCCTCGGCAACCACCGGCCATGCGCCGAACTGCCCTGCAGGCGTCGTCTGGTTGGGGCGGCGCCGAGCAGATGAAACAAGCCCTCCGTTGGACGCTCAGCTGAACGAGGTCAAAATGGCCGCGGAACCGACGCCACCGCATGCCCACTTGCTGCTTTGCGACGACGATCCGCAGTTGAGGCAACTGCTTGCATCGTTCCTCAGCGATCACGGCTTCAAGGTCAGCCTTGCGGCTGATGGTCGTGAATTGCAGCGGCTCTTCCGCGCGGGGGCCACCTTCGATCTGGTCATTCTGGACGTGATGTTGCCTGGCGCAAGTGGCCTAGATCTGTGTCGGGAGCTGCGTGCGTCGTCGGCAGTGCCAATCATGATGCTAAGGAACCTCTGAATAGCACGTCGGCTTGACGGCGTGAGACGCGGGTTGCACCGAGTTTCGGCGGCTCACGCGGCGCTTCGACGATAAGAAGAGCT
>LNEM01000015.1 GCA_001464955.1 Rhizobiales bacterium Ga0077537
CGGTTGGCCGCAATCCCGCATCGACGACCTGATGCCATGGGCCTACGCCACGGTCGAAGCAGCCTGAACGGTCAAGGTGCGAGCGGGACACCGCTTACCAAGGTCCGCCCTTTTTTATTCGTCGATCGAGGGGTGCGCCGCGCCGGATCTCAGGTCTGCGGCTGCGGCTCCAGCCCCCCGGCATCCGGCTCCTCGCGCGGCGGGCGCTGACGCCCGGCCACCGGCACCGCCGAGCCCATCGGACCTTTCGATTCCTCGTCGTCGTCCTTGCGTACGATCTTCTCGCCGGCAAGCAGCTGGCGGATCTCTTCACCCGTCAGCGTCTCGTACTCGAGCAGCGCCTGCGCCACCGCTTCGAGGCCCTGATGGTTCTCGGTGAGGATACGCCGTGCGTCCTCGTAACCCGTAGCCACCAGCCGGCGGACTTCGGCGTCGATCTTCTGCGCCGTCGCCTCTGAGATGTTCGTGTGCTTCTGCATCGACATCCCGAGGAAGACTTCCTCCTGGTTGTCGCCATACATGACCGTTCCGAGTTCGTCGGAATAGCCGAGCCGCGTCACCATCGCCCGCGCCATCGCCGTCGCCTGCTGGATGTCGCCTGACGCACCAGAGGTGATGTTCTCCTTGCCGAAGATCAGCTCCTCCGCCACGCGCCCGCCCATCGCGACCGCAAGCTGCGAGGTGTATTCGATGTACTTCATCGAGTAGCGGTCGCCTTCCGGCAGGAACTTCACCATGCCGAGCGCGCGCCCGCGTGGGATGATCGTTGCCTTGTGCACCGGAATGCCGGCCGGCACCTTGAGACCAACCACCGCGTGGCCGGCCTCGTGATAGGCCGTCAGCCGCTTCTCGTCCTCGGACATGGCCATCGACTTGCGCTCGGCGCCCATCATCACCTTGTCCTTGGCGTCCTCGAACTCGGCCTGTGTCACGAGCCGCTTGTTGCGGCGTGCGGCCAGCAGCGCCGCCTCGTTGACCAGGTTCGCCAGGTCCGCGCCCGAGAAGCCCGGCGTGCCGCGCGCGATGATGCGCGGATCGACGTCCGGCGCCAGCGGCACCTTCTTCATGTGGACGCGCAGGATCCGCTCGCGACCGTTCACGTCCGGGTTCGGCACCACGATCTGGCGATCGAAGCGACCGGGGCGCAGCAGCGCCGGGTCGAGCACGTCCGGCCGGTTGGTGGCCGCGATGATGATGATGCCTTCGTTGGCCTCGAAGCCGTCCATCTCGACGAGCAACTGGTTGAGCGTCTGCTCGCGCTCGTCGTTGCCGCCGCCGAGGCCCGCGCCACGATGCCGGCCGACGGCGTCGATTTCGTCGATGAAGATGATGCACGGCGCGTTCTTCTTTGCCTGATCGAACATGTCGCGCACGCGGCTGGCGCCGACGCCGACGAACATCTCGACGAAGTCCGAGCCGGAGATGGTGAAGAACGGCACGTTGGCTTCGCCGGCGACGGCCCGCGCGATCAGCGTCTTGCCCGTTCCCGGAGGCCCCACGAGCAGGCAGCCGCGCGGGATTCGCCCGCCGAGCCGCTGGAACTTCTGCGGGTCGCGCAGGAACTCGACGATCTCCTGGAGATCGCCCTTGGCCTCGTCGACGCCGGCCACGTCCTCGAACGTGACGCGTCCATGCCGCTCGGTCAGCAGTTTGGCCTTGGATTTCCCGAACCCCATGGCGCGCCCGCCGCCAGACTGCATCTGGCGCATGAAGAACACCCAGACCGCGATCATGAGCAGGATCGGGAACCATGAGGCCAGCAGGCTGAGCAGCGAGGGCACGTCCTCGTCGGGCGTGCGCACGTTGATCTTCACGCCTTGCGCCTCGAGATCCTTGATCACGTCGCCCTGGTTGTTCGGGCCAAGCGTGCTGAACGAGCGCGACTTGTCGGCGAACTGGCCCGAGTATCGATTACCCTGGACCAGCACCTCGTTGATGTTGCCCGCTTTGACCTGCTGCCGGAACTCGCTGTAGCCGATCTCGTTGGCGCGACGGTTCTGAACGGGGTTTTGGAACAGATTGAACAACGCGAACAGCAACAGGCCGATAACGACCCAGATCGCGAAGTTCCTGAAATGCGAGTTCATCGATGTCCCTTCCTGGGGCGCGCTTCGACAGCCGCGCGATGCTCGGGAGCCGACCTGAGTGATCCTTGCGGGATCGGCCCCGGCAAACCTGCACGGCTAACATAGGGACGTGCAGGACTCTTGCCAAGTTGTCGCGATGGTCTCAGCACACGTCAATCAATTCCTACCGCCCTTCCCGCTCCTCGTCACTGCGAATGGTCAATGGCCGAAGCCAACCCTGCGGGACCCAACCATCGGATATCGATGGCTTTTTGAAGGTCGTCCGCTGGCCGGCCCACGTCAGTGCCGGCGAGCGACGGCGGCAACGCGACAAGGCGCCTCCCGCACCACACGGCAGGCAAGGTCGCGAGCGCCCGCCGCGGCACGCCACCCGCGAGCCGTCTGGCGGCCTCCCGCTCCAGTACCGACGGATCGAGCGCCCGCACCTCCAGGGATTGCCCGCCTGCCGTCTGGGGGGCGAGCGAGACCATGTATCGACCATCCCAGACGACCCGCTTGCCCGGCTCGAGCGGAACCACCGGCAGGCCGGCGCGGCCCGCTTCCCGCCACAGGCGCACGTCGCCAGCCTGTGGCCTCACCTCCAACCGGCATCCGGCGATGGTGAACGCGGCTGGCGTCCCGGCCGCCACGGCCGTCCGGATGCGCTCCGCCGCCGTCTCTCCGTCCGAGAGATCCGCCGCCCACCCGCGCCCACCGAAAGCGCCGAGGCAGGCCTGCAGCAGGCGGATCAGCACGTCGCTCCGGCCTGGCTCGAGCAAGCGGGCTACCTGGACGGTCGCCATGGCGCCGCAGGACACCGCCACCTCACGCGCGAAGGCGCGGCGCGTTTCCCCGGCGAGGGCGTCCAGGCTCCGTGCGAGCCGCCGCGCGCTGAGAGCGATCCTGTCGTTCGTCAGGCCGAGCTCCGCCAGCACAGGTTGCGCCGCCCGCAGCCGCACCCTCTCGAAAATCCGGTCGCGGTTGCTGGGATCGTCGACCCACCGAACGCCGCGCGCGACGAGCGTCGCCTCGAGCCGGACCTTCGGGACCGCCAGCAGCGGGCGCTCGACCGCCACCGACGTCCATCCCGGCCCACCGCCAGCCCCGGCCATGCCGACGAGACCATCGAGGCCGCTGCCGCGTGCCATGCGCATCAACAAGGTTTCCGCCAGATCGTCCTGGTGGTGTGCCGTCACGATACAGGCCGCGCCAGGCTCGACCTCGAGTTGCAGCGCCAGACCAGCGAGCAGCCCATACCGGGCCTGCCGTGCTGCCGCCTGCACGCCCCGCGACGGCTTGGCGCCAGGCCAGACGAGCGTGTGGTGCGCGATCCCCCACCGTTGCGCCATATCCGCGACGAACCGCGCTTCCGTGGCCGCTTCGATACGCAGACCATGGTCGACGGTCGCCATCACGATCTTCGGACGCGGTGGGCCCGAGCCGGACCTCTGGCCCCATCGCGCGGCGAGCACCGCCAGCGCCAGACTGTCGGCGCCACCGGAGACGGCGAGCACCACCGTCCGGTAGGCCGCCAGCCCGCGCAGCAGCGCGTCGCCTTCGTCATCCTCGATCGCGCGCGCTGCATCGCCCGTCATGCGCGCCTCCTGCCGGTCACAGGCGCCGGTTATCGGCGCCTAGCAGCCCTGCCGCTGCTTGAGCGCCCGCGCCTTTACTCTGACGTCGGCGGGTGCATTCGGATGCCGGTTGTCGAGCTCGGCGAAGATCCCGCAATCCTTCTGGCCGAGTTGCTCGAGCGATTGCGCCAGCTTGAGCAGGCTGTTGGGCACTTTCGAGCTGGCCTTGTGCTTCTCGATCACCGTCAGGAACGCCTGCCCGGCCGGCTTGTAGCGCCGCTGAACATAGAGCGTCTCCCCGAGCCAGTACTGCGCGTCGGCCGCCAGCCGGTCACCCGGATAGCGCGCCAGGAATTCCTCGAACGCCACCTCGGCGGCATTGTAGTCCTGCTGCAGCAGATAGCCGTAGGCGGTCTCGTAGAGCTCGCGCGGATTGCCGGCGCCTTGCGGAGGAATGGCGCTCGACCTGGTGACGGGCGCGCTGTCCTCGTCACGACCGAGAATCCGCCCGATCGGATCGCCCCCCTCCGGCGTCACCGTGGTCGAACCGAAGCCCCCACCCGGCGCCGGTCCTGGAGCAACGGGAGGGGCTGTCGCGACCGACGTCGGCGGGCCGCCGAATCCACCGGCTTCCCCGCGCCGCCCTCCCGACATCTGCCGGACTTGCGCGGCGAGCTGCTCGAGCTGACTGGTCAGCGCCCGGATCTGGGTCTCCAGGCTGTCGAGCCGCGCCTGATCGACGCCGCCTCCACCACCGCCCCGGGACGCCCCATTGGCTGGCGCACCCCCACCCCGCCCCAGTGACTCGAGCGTTCCGATCGCCACCTGCATGTCGGAGAGCTGCTCCTCCAGCTGGTCGATGCGCCCCCGAAGCTGGGTGTCGCCCTGCGGCGCGCTCTTCTCTGCGGCCTGCGCCTTGGCTGCCGGTGGTCGGGCTGGCGGCCTCGCTTGCTGTGACGGCGGCGCCTGCTGCGCTGCCGGAAGTTGCTGCGCATCGGCACGCTCGATGTCGGTCGAGACCGCTCCCGCCGCCAGCACGACCGCGAGACCGAATCGTCCAAGATGCTTCCGAGACACCATTGCCGCTTCCCCCGCGAACCTGATGCGCCACACCGCGTCACGCCGACCACCGGACATCGCCAGCAGTCGCCGGCCATTCGGCGCTGCAGCTGTCATGTGTCGGCCTGGATCAGTCCGGCTAGGTGCCCATTGACCGCATCGTTTGTCAAACCACAGCAGACCGTTGTGCAGAGCATCCGAGCCCTGGCTGCGGCTCACCGATCAGTCGGCTGCAGCCGCGGCGCCGTCGCGAGCCCGGGATGATCTGCGCCGCGGCCGCGACCGCTCACCGGCATCGCATCCTCGCCGAGGCGTGTCACGACCCGCCGGTTCTGGGCCGCACACTCCGGCTCGCCGCATGTGGCGATGGGCTGATCGCGTCCGACCACCCGCAGCATGATCCGTCCTGCGTCGAGACCTTCCTCGATCAGTCGCTCCTTCACCGCCTCGCCACGCCGCTCAGCGAGCAGCATCTGCGCCGAACGCGAGCCGTGATCGTCCGAGTGAGCCTCGATCAGGATCGGCAGCTCCGGATGGCGGGCGAGCCACCGCGCCTGACCGGAAAGAATGGCCCGCGCCCGCGCACCGAGATCGGCGCTCCCGTCCGCGAAGAATACCCGATCCGACGTCGAGAACTGGAACTCCTGGCGGAGACGCACCAGCGCCCTGTCCCGCACCTGATGCTCCCTCGAATCGCCGAGGCCCTCGGTCGTCCGCGGCTCGGCCCGACGCTCCGGCGGCGCCACCGTCCGGGGTCTCGCGTCCGGCACTGCATTCCCGGCAAAGCCATGTGTTGGTCCCCGGTCGCTCTCGAGCCGGGGCTGCGGCTGTCCGCGATAGAGCTCGGCGAGTTCACGCCGCGCCGTATTCGCCGCCATCGATTCGGGATACGCCTGAATCAGCCGCCCGAGCATCTGCCGTCCAAGCATGATGTCGCCCTGTTCGAGCGCCACGATCGCCTCGGCCAACATCTGCGCGGCGCTCTCGCCACCGCGCTCGGACCGCCCATCGCCGACTGTGGTCGTACCGATGAGCACTTCCCGCGACTGCGCCTGCAGTTCGCCGTCGCCGGCCAGCCCATGCACGACGGCCACCGCCATGCCGATGAGCGCCAGACGACCGATCGCGCTGCCCGTTCGCTGCCGCCGTGAAGAGCCGCTGCGGCTGAGCCTTGCCAATCCTGCCGCAATGCTGTCCTGACCGATCATAGCTTCCTGCCACACCACCCGCCTGCTGCCTTAGAGCGTGACAATCGGGCATATTTTTGTTGCACAGGAGCTACTATTGCGGCAGCGCCGCTATGGCGGAGATCCGGCCGCCCTCCTGTGTCCGAGATGAAACACAAAAAAACCGGCACCCTTCGGTGCCGGTTCGGCTGTGCCCCGTGATGGCTCTGCGTCAGGAACCGGCACCCCGGCTGTTCAGCACCGTCTGAGCGCGCCGATTCTGCGACCAGCATGAAATGTCGTTGCATACGGCCACGGGCCGCTCCTTGCCGTACGAAATCGTGCGGATGCGGGCGCCACTGATGCCATTCCGGGCCAGGAACGCTTTGACCGATTCGGCCCGCTTCGCGCCGAGACCGATGTTGTATTCGCGAGTCCCTCGCTCGTCGGCGTGGCCCTCGATCGTGATGGTGTAGTTGGCGTACTGCTGCAGCCAGCGCGCCTGTCCGGCGAGCGTCTGCTGCGCCTCCGGCGACAGATCGGTGGCGTCCGTCGAGAAGTAGACGATATCACCGACATTCTGGCTGAAATCCTGGGCGGTGCCCGGCCTCGCATTGCCGCGTGCATTGCCGAGCCCACCCGGCCCCAGCCGCGCATCGTCGGGACCCGGCGCCTGATTGGCGCACGCCCCGAGCCCGAACATCACCGTGGCAACGAGCGCTGTCCGGGTCAGCAAACCCAGCTTGCCTCTATTGCTCATCAGACCCCCTTTCGGAAACGGCAGCAGAGAGTGCGGGCCGTTTCGCGCATGTCGACTGAGATTGACCTACCGGAGCCGAGGCTCGAAATTATGACCTCAACAGGGCCAAACAGCGGTCTTGCAGTATCGGCTGAGTCTCGCAAGGCCGGCATCGCCGTTGTCCCCAGAGCCGAGGGCGGGCCATTGCGGGCCTAGCACCGAAACAATGAAGCCGTCCGGCATTGACCGGACGGCCTCAAGAACTCAAGACGCTTGCGACAGGAGCTGCCGCCGTACTCTCGCACTTGGTTGCTCTTAGCGAGCGACCTGCTCCTTCACAGCGGAATCAGCGCCGAGTTTCATCGGCTCATGACCCACTTCCTTGCGGCAGGCTCCAAGAGCCACGACAGCAAGGACAGTTGCAAGAACGATAGCGCCCTTCATAGTTCTCTCCTTTTGCCCCCTCGGGGCAGCACTCGTTAGCGAGCGACCTTCTCAGCCACCGGCACGTCGGCGCCGAGCTTCATCGGCGCGTGGTGCTCCTCACGACGGCACGCGGAAACAGCAACCGTAGCCAGGATCGCCGCAACGACGATGGCACCCTTGACAGCCTTCATGTTTTCTCTCCTCGAGCTGGATCGGCAATCGCTCAATTGGGGTATCCCCGGTAGCATCCGAGATCAAGAACGGTGGTTACGCGCAACGCCTTTTCCAACTGTCCCGATGCCGAAATGCCACGAGAGAATTGAGGTCCTGAACGCTCCAGGAATCAGAGATTGCCGGCCTCCAAGCCCCTGGCGACACACATCTCCGCAGACCGTGTGGCCGTGAAGCTGCGATCTGGGAAGCTAGCCGGAACCCGTAAAGGACGACTTAAGACTCGTGCCTATTTGAGCAGCGGCGACCAGGCCGGATCGGACGCGAACGACGGCGTGCGCACCACCCGTTCGTTGTATCCGGTGATATCGACGCTATGCAGTCGCGGGCCGCCCGTTGCGCCGGGTTGCTCTCTGAAAAACATGAGAAACCGGCCGTTTGGCGCCCAGGTGGGACCCTCGTTGTGGAACCCGTCGGAGATCACGCGCTCGCCCGATCCGTCGGTCTTCATGACGCCGATCAGGAAGCGGCCGCCGAGCTGCTTCGTGAACGCGATGAAATCGCCGCGCGGCGACCACACCGGCGTCGAGTACCGCCCGTCGCCGAGACTGAGCCGCCGCACGCCGCCCCCGCCCGCCCCCATCACGTAGAGCTGCTGGGTGCCTTCCCGGTCGGATTCGAACACGATGTCCCGCCCGTCCGGCGAATAGCACGGACCGGTATCGATCGAGCGCAGCTCCGTCAGCCGGCGCATCTGTCGGGACCTGAGATCCATCTCGAGCAGCCCGGTGAGGCCCCGCTCGCCCTGGCTCATGACGATTCGCTGCCCGTCCGGCGAGAATCGCGGCGCGAACGACATGCCCGGGAAGTCGCCGACCACCTGCCGCTGTCCGGATTCGAGGTTCATGAGCACCACGCGCGGCTCGCCCCGCGTGTAGGTCATGTACGTGATGTCCTGGCTGTTCGGGCTGAATCGCGGCGTGATGACGAGGTCCTGCCCCGTGCTCAGGTAGCGGACGTTGGCGCCGTCCTGGTCCATGATGGCGAGGCGCTTCACGCGCTTCTGCTTCGGCCCCGTCTCGTCGACGAACACCACGCGCGTGTCGAAGTAGCCTTTCTCGAGTGTCAGCTTCTCCCACACCTGATCGGCGACGATGTGCGCGATCCGCCGCCAGCTCTGCGCGCTGGTCGCGAGTTGCTGGCCTGTGAGCTGCTTGCCGAGCACCACGTCCCACAAGCGGAACTCGGCGCGGATCCGTCCATCCCCCGTCCGCCCGACCCGGCCGACGACCAGCGCTTCCGCGCCGACCGAACGCCAGTCCGCGAATCGCGGCGCCACGTTCGTGTCGGCGATGCGCTCGATGAACGACCGGGCATCGAGCGGCTGGAACAACCCCGAGCTTTCGAGGTCGGCAGAGACGATGCCGGCGACCTCCTGCCCGAGTTGCGGATCGTCCGAGAGGAAGGGCGGCACCGCGATCGGCCGCGGCCTGAGGTTGGCCTGATCCACGTCCACCTGCAGCGGCCCGCCACCTTGTGGCTGCGGCCGCCCCTGCGCCGAGGCGTGCAACGCCCCGAGCGACGGCAGCAGCGCGGCGCCGAGTGTCAGGCGGAGAGCATCGCGACGGGTCGGCACCGGTATCCTCATATCGTCCATGGTCGGGGCTTGTGATGGCCAGCCAGTTGATCGGGTGTCAAGGTGTCCAAAATAGGATGGCCATTTCGCCGCCGCGTCAGAACATCCGCGCCGGATCGAAGGTCAGGATCATGTGCTCCCACCCACCGGCGTACTTGTCTGGCGGCAGCGTGTAGGGCGCGCATTGCACCAGCGCCCGCTTTGCCGAAGCGGCCGCGTCCTGGAAGACCGGCGACGGATTGTTGTTCACGACCCTCGGTTCGCCGAGGAGGTCGCCCGACTGCGAGAGCTTGATCTCGACCTTCACGACCATTTGCTGGATGCCGTCGAGCCCCGCATTGATGTTCCAGCACCGGCTGACGGCCTGTCGCATCAGTCCGGCGAGGAAGCTCGCTTCGTTGGCCGAGATCGTCTGGTCGCGACCCTGCGCGTCTCCGCGCACAGGCCCCTTCGCCGTCGTCGGTTGCAACGGCGCATCGTTCGCCGCGGCCGCCTGTTTCGGGTCCGGCGTCTTGTCGAGCAGCGCCGCGAGACGCCCCGTATCGAGCGCCTTCTTGGCTTCGGCCGCCTTCTTCGCGTCGGCCTTCCGTTTGGCTTCCGCCAGATCGCGCTTTCGCTTCTCGTCGGCTTTCCGCTTTTCCTCGGCCTTGCGCTTCTCGTCCGCTTTCCGCTTCTCGTCGGCGAGACGCTTCTGCTCGGCCGCCTTGGCCTCGGCGTCTGCTTTCGCTTTCGCCTCGGCCTCAGCCTTGGCTTTGGCCTCCGCCTCGACCTTGAGCTTGTCCTCCTCGGCCTTCATCAGCGCCAGCTCTTCGAGCTTCTGGTCGAGCGCGGCCTTGTCAGGCTCGGGCTTCGGGGCCGGGGGCGGTGGCTCGGCCTTGGCGGGCGTAGGAGGCGGTGGCGGCTCGACCTTGGCCGGCTCGGGCGGTGGTGGCGGAGGCTCTGCTGCGGCAGCCGGCGGCGGAGGCGGCGTCGGACGCGGCCGCGGCGTCTCCTTCACCGCCTCGTCGGGCTTCGGCACATCCTTCTGCACGGCCGCGTCGAGCTTGGCCTCACGGACACCCTTCCGCATCCGGTTGAGCTCCGACGCCGAGATGACATCGGCGAAGATCGGCTCCACGGACGGGGTCTTCGGCTCGCGCGGCGGCGTGCCCGCGACGGAGACGAGCGCGAACCCGATCAGCGACGCATGCAGCATGATCGATACGAGGAGCGCCACGGACATGGTGCTACCCTCCGTTCTCCATCTCGGTCACAAGCGAGATCTTGCGAAACCCCGCCTCCTTGAGGCGGGCCATGACGCGCGCCACGTGGCCATACTCGACGGCCCTGTCACCTCTGACGAACACAGGTTCTTCATTGCCGCCGCGCCCCTGCGCGATGGCCGTCAGCTTAGCCGGCAACTCGTCGAGCGAGACCGGCGTCTTGTCCTCCTGGCCGAGGAACACCTCCCCGCCCTTGGTGACCGACACCACGATCGGTTCCTTGTTGGCCTCGAGCTGGCGGCCCTTGGCTTGCGGCAGCTCCACCTGCACGCCGCCGGTGAGCAGCGGCGCGGCGACCATGAAGATGATGAGCAGCACGAGCATCACGTCGACGAACGGCGTCACGTTGATCTCGCTCATCGGCTGATGCCGGCGCCGACGGCCCCTTCGGCCGCTGTGCCCGCCTCCACCGCCTCCGAGACTTGCGCCCATTCTGTCTGCTCCCCTCGCTCCGGCTGCCGGGGCGCTTACGATCTGACGTCGATCTGGCGCGAGACGATGGCGGCGAACTCGTCGGCGAACGCTTCGAGGCGCTGCGCGAGCCGGGCCGAATCGGCCGAGAACTTGTTGTAGGCGATGACGGCCGGAATGGCCGCGAGAAGCCCGAGCGCGGTCGCAAACAGTGCTTCCGCGATACCCGGCGCCACGACGGCGAGGCTCGTGTTCTTCGAAACGGCGATCGCCTGGAAGCTCGTCATGATGCCCCAGACCGTACCGAACAGGCCGACGAACGGCGCCGTCGATCCGACGGTCGCGAGAAACAGCAGGCTCCGCTCGAGGCGCTCCATCTCGCGGCTGATGGTGACGTCCATAACTTTCTCGACGCGGAGCTGGATGCCGCCCAGCGCCCGGATATTGCCTTCGACTGACCGTTTCCATTCCCGCATCGCAGCGACGAACAGGGCCGACATCGAGAACGTCCGGTCACGCGACAGGTTCGTGTAGAGTTCCTCGAGCGACTGCCCCGACCAGAACAGTTGCTCGAACCGATCCGCCTCGCGGCGCGCGCTCCGGAACGCGAACACCTTGCTGAAGATGATGGCCCAGGACCACACCGACGCGAGCACGAGCCCCACCATCACCACCTTGACGACGATGTGGGCCTGCATGAACAGTTCGTAGAACGAGTGACCGCCACCGCTCACGGCAATCGTCTGCTGTACGATATCGGTCGGATTCATGGTGCTCCCGTCGCATGACTTCGGCACATCACGACGCGGCACGTGTCACGGAAGCTGGCCGCCACGCCTGCCCGTCCGTGAGTGCCGCCTCGGTGTTCGCCGATTCCCCAACGCGGAGCTTGTGGACGGTCTTTTTGACCAAACTGCGGCTCCGCAGCCACGGTCCGTGCACTATCGCGGGCAGAGAGCTGGGCACAAGCCCGCAGGACGGCCCAGCGCCCGGAATTGCCGTCCTGTCCACAGCTTAGGGCGCCCGCACCCCGGCGATCCGGTACAACAGCATGCCGACGACGACGGCAGCGAGCCCGCCCGCGAGGCCCGCGCTGACCATGAGGAACGTCGACTGGAACCCGACCAGCACGGCGTCGGCCCCATGCGTTGGCAGTGAGGCCTCGACGAAATGCCGTGAGAGCGCGGAGAGCCCCGCCGCCGCCCCGACGATGCCGATCGTCCGCGTCACGAGCGTCAGGCTCCCCGCCACACCCCGGTCCGCTTGTGGAAGCGTCGCGAGCACCCGATCCGCATAGGCGACCTGGAAGAGCCCGAGGCCGACGCCTTGCAGCACGAGTGTCGCGGCCATGGCGGCGGCTGGCGTCGCCAGATCCCAGAGCCCGACGAGCGCCAGCCCGGCGACGGACAGCGCGCCGCCGGCGACAGCGATCCCGACCGTGCCGAACCGTTCGGTCATCCGTCCGGCAAGCCACGATCCGACCACGACGCCCGAGGCATTGGACGCCAGCACCAGCCCGCCGAGACCGGCCCCGAGCCCCGCCGTCGTCGCGAGGTGATAGGGCACCAGCAGCATCACCGCGAAGCCGGCGAGATTGACGAGAATGCTCGCCACGTTGAGGACGAGAAACGCCAGATCGCGAAACAGCTGCGGCCGGATGATGGGCTCGGGATGCCGTGTCTCGTGCACGAGAAACAAGGCAAACATGACGCAACCGGCGATCACCAGCCCGATCGCGATCTCCTGTCCGTGCGGAATGTCGGGCCGCGCCGCCGCGAGCAGGAAGGCGGTGAGCCATCCGACGAGCAGCAACGCTCCGGTCCAGTCGATCGCGCGCCCGCCACCCCGCGGACTGTCGACGGGAATGAGCCACGCGAGCGACATCGCGAGGCCGACCAGAGGCAGGCGCGCCCAGAAGACGACCGGCCAGCCGAACCGCTCGACCAGGAGGCCGCCCGCGAGCGGTCCCAGTGCCGACCCGATCGCGATCGCCGCCGAGTAGAAGCCGAGCACCCGCGTCCGCTCGCTCTCCGGATAGAGCGACGTCGCGAGCGCCGGCGCACAACTCCACGTCAGCGCCGCCCCCACACCCTGCAGCACGCGCCCGCCGAGCAGCGCCGCGAACTCCGTCGCGACCGAAATGACGCCGAACCCGGCCGCCGAGACGACGAGCCCCCATAGGAAAACGCGCCGGTACCCCACCAGATCGCCGAGCTTGCCGAATACCAGCGTCAGGCTGGCATAGGTCAGCACGTACGAGATGATCACCCACCGGATGCCGGATTGCGGCAGCCCGAACGCGTCCGTGATTCGCGGAAACGCGATGTTGACCGCGCTGTCGAGCGGCGCGGCCAGCGTGCCGAGACAGACCACCAGAAGTGCTGCGAGCGGGCGGGTGCGGGTTGGGGACATGGGCCTCGATGCGGGCGACGAACCGCGAAAGCGTTGCACGTGAGGTGTGGAAGTCAACCGCGCCCTTCCGGTCCCCGTGACGGGTGGCGTCCATCCGCGGCGCCCTGCTGAGCGCCGTTGCCACCCGCGCCGTTCTGCGGCACACCACGCCATCGGCAACGGGGGACCGCGTGGGCGACGACAGCGACGAGGAACGCGAGAGCCGGCTGTTCAAGATGCTGCGCCGGGCCCTCTCCGGCGCCACCGGCATGCGCTCGAAGCACGGCGCGGGGCTCGCCCTCGACATCCTCGCCGCCAACGGCATCACCGAGATCGCCGTGCCCCGCCCGGACGGCCGCCTCGTGCATCTCTCGACACGCGACAAGGTGATCGCGTCGTCGGTCCTGCGCACCGGCTCGTTCGGCCGCGCCAACATGGCGGCGTTCGTCGCGGCACTTGGGGCACACGGGCACGCTCCGGCCGACCTCGTCTTCGTCAACATCGGCGCCAACATCGGCACGACCTGCCTCAACGCCTTCGATGCGGGATTTCGCCGGTTCGTGGCTGTCGAGCCAGAGCCCACCAACCACGCCCTCCTGACCCGCAATCTGACGGGCCTCACTGGCGCCGAAGTGCGGTTGCTCGACTCTGCCGCCGGCGACGTCGAGGGCACCGCGACCCTCCATCTGCACCCGACCAATCTCGGCCGGCACTCGCTCGTCGGCCCGAAATCCAGCATCGAAGGCGCCCACGTTGTCGATGTGCCCGTCAAGCGCCTCGACGACATCGTCGCGCCGGGAACGCCCTTCGCCCTCTTCGTCGACGTTGAAGGTTTCGAACCGCAGGTGCTGCGCGGCGGCGCCCGCGCGCTCCGCGACGACTGCGTTGCGATCGCACTGGAAGTGACCCCGTCACGCTACCAGCCCGCCGACTCAGCCGATCTCGCGGCGCGCCTGGCAGCCTTTGCCCCCGAATTCACACTGTTGCCGGAGGCCATTCGCCATCCCGTCGCGGACCTCCCGGGTCTCATCGAAAGCCGCCCATCCGGCCACTTCGACGTCATCCTGGTCCGGCCCGGCGCCTGAGGCCCACACATTGGTCGACACCGCCACGTCGAAGCTGGCCAACCGCGACCGCCCCGCCTAGTCTTGTCCGGACAAACTTGTCTCCGCCGGAGGACGCCGTGGCCAAACTGCCCGAATACGAGATCTACGCCATCCGCTACGCCAAGCAGGATCTTCGCGACGAAGGCCACATGTTCATGGGCGGCACACATGGCAAGATGATCCAGGGCCTCGATTTCTTCACCTATGCCCTGAAGGGCGGCGGCCGCCACTGGATCGTCGACACCGGCATGACCGAGGCGATCGCCAGGCGCATGGGGCGCGACTACCAGTTCCTCTGCCGCCCGAGCGAGGCCTTGGCGCGCATCGGCATCGACGCCGCGACCGAGCCCGACGTCATCCTGACGCACGCACATTTCGATCACGTTGGCACGCTCGAGGACTACAAGGCCGCACGCTTCCACATCCAGGACGAGGAGATGATCCACGTCACCGGCCGCGACATGACGATGAAGCCGTTCCGGCTAGCCTACCACCAGGATGACGTGAAGAACCTCGTCGATCTCGTCTACGCCGACCGGATGGTATTCCATGACGGCGACGTGGAGATCGCACCCGGCATCGAGTTCATTCTCGTCGGCGGGCATGCGCGGGGCCAGGCCGTCCTGCGCGTCAACACGGCCCGCGGCTGGGTCGTCCTCGCCTCGGACGCCGTCCACGTCTACGACGAGACCGACTTCGAGCGCCCTTTCGCGATTTTCTACGACCTCGCCGGCATGATCGAAGGTTACCGCCGCATCAACGACCTCGCCGGCCACCGCGACCTGCTGATCCCGGGCCACGACGCCCGCGTCACGCGCGCCTATCCTGCGGCAGGTCCCGACATGGACGGCCAGATCCTGCGCCTCGACCTGCCGCCTCGGTGGTGAGCATCCGGCGGGCGGCCGAGGAGGCAGCCCGCCTCACCCGGCACCCTTGCACGCGAGCCGCCACGACGGCGCCGACGAGATGCTGATCGTGAGATCGGCCGGCGCCGGCTGGGCGGCCATCAGATCGCCGGGGTTGGAGGGATTGGGCCCCGGCGCCTTCGGCTCCTCGGCGAGCACGCGGCACGTCTGAGGAGCACCGGGACCGAGCGTGATGGGCGCGTCCTGAACCGCTTCGAAGGCGATGAAGAACGATGGATCGCCGATCGAGAAATCGAACCCTTCCGCCTCGGCGAGAACCGGCTTTTCGAGCGGCAACGTGAAATGCAGCGTCAGCACGTTGACGGGCTTCGCCGCGGCTTCCTTGATTGCCTGAGCCCCGCTCGATGCGGCACCGACCTCGCTCTCGGGTTTCGCCGGCAGTTCCTCGGGCGCGCGCGGCTTCAGCGCATGTTCGAGATGGAACTCCCTAGGCAGGCCGACCGTCAGCGCCTGCTCCTTGAGACGCGGGAAGGTGAAATATCCGAAGTCCTTCAACGCCTCGATGTTGACCTTCGCCAGCTCCGCGAGCTCTTCCTTCGTGTAGACGCCGTCCTTGTTGGCATCGAGACCGTCGATCGCCATGATCGTGTAGTACTCGTCGAACGTCCAGGCGTGCTTGAAGCCGACGACGGCGCCGTTCTCGAACAGCACCTCGGACCGGACCTTCACCCAGATGTGGGGATGTGCCATCGCCTGCTGCGCGGCCGAAACGGCGACCGCGAGCCCCGTCGCCATGAGGACTACGGCGAGCCTCAGGGTGGCTCCGATCCCAAGCCGAGCTTTCGCTGCCATGTGCATCCTCCGGTTGGCGCCTCCCGGCGACCACTGCGGCCGGCCGCGACGCAGCTATATAGCTCGCCGCTCGCGACCGCTCTAAGGCAAATGCGCCGCACTTGAAACAGTATAACATTCACCGCATAGAGGTACAGTCGCCGCGCGCGATCCGCGGCCGTCGTCGCGCCCGTCGTTTCGAAGGAGCACTCCGGCCATGACCACAACGCGGTTGATCTCTCGGTGCCTAGCGCTGGCGGCGTGCAGTCTCGGCCTGGCCGCCTCGGCCGTCGCCGACGACCTCGACGTGGTCACCACGATCAAGCCCGTCCACGCCCTTGTCGCCGAGGTGATGGCGGGTGCCGGTGCGCCGCACCTCTTGCTCGACGGCGGGGCGTCCCCTCACACGTATGCCCTGAAGCCGTCGGAGGTGCGCCGGCTGGGCAAGGCAAACGTCATCGTACGGGTGTCGGATCGACTGGAGACGTTCCTCGAGCGCCCCCTGAAGCAGGTACCGAAATCCGTGCGGATCGTGTCGATGGACGAGAGCACGGGGATGACGTTCCACAAGTTGCGGGCCGGTGCCGGCTTCGAAGCCCATGACCATGGGCACGATCACGGCCACAAGCACGGGCACAGCCACCCCAGGTCAGCGAAGCAGAAGTCGACGGCGGCCGGCCGCCCGTCGGACCTCGATGCCCACCTCTGGCTCGACCCGATGAACGCACGGGCCTTCGTGCTGCATCTGGGGAGCGTTCTGGCCACGGCCGACCCTGATCGCGCCACGCTCTATCGGACCAATGCCGAGGCCGCCGCGACCCGGCTGACGGAACTCGATCGCACCCTCGCGGCGAAACTCGCTCCGCTCGCCGGCCGCCCGTTCCTCGTCTTCCACGACGCCTACCAGTACGCCGAGCGGCGCTATGGGCTCACCGGCGCCGGCTCCGTCACTGTGAACCCCGAGGTGCCGCCGAGTGCAAAGCGCCTCTCCGCCATCCGCGCCCGCCTCTCGAAGGACGGCATCGTCTGCGTGTTCGCCGAGCCCCAGTTCCCGCCTCGCGCCATCGACAGCATTCTCGAAGGTTCGACCGTGCGGCGCGCCGCGCTCGACCCGCTCGGCGCTGCAATTCCGGAAGGCCCCGGGCACTACACGATCCTCATGCAGGAGCTCGCGGGCGCGTTGACGGCCTGCCTCGCGAAATGATCGGACGAACCGGTACTCGGCGGCACGCGAATTTCGCGTGCACACATGACCCGAAAGCGGTCTAACCTGCGGCCCACCATCGACGGCCGCCTCGATCCGGGTTGACGCGGTCACCTTCGCACGCCGCTGGAAGCCCCATGCCCGCAGAGATCCTGATCAACGCCTTCCACATGAACACCATCGGGCATCAATCGCCCGGCATGTGGACCCATCCCCGAGACCGTAGCCGCGATTACACGCGCCTCGACTACTGGTGCAATCTCGCCCGCACCCTCGAGCGCGGCCTGATCGACGGCCTCTTCCTCGCGGACGTGCTCGGCGTCTACGACGTCTACGGCGGCACGCCAGACACCGCGCTCGCCAACGCCGTGCAGGTCCCCGTCAACGACCCGTGCCTGATCATCCCGCCTATGGCGATGGTAACGCAGCATCTGGGCTTCGGCGTCACCTGCACGCTGAGCTTCGAGCCGCCGTATCCCTTCGCCCGGCGCATGTCGACGCTCGACCACCTGACGGACGGCCGCATCGGCTGGAACGTGGTCACAGGCTATCTGGACAGCGCTGCCAAGGGTATGGGCGCATCGGCCCAGGTCACCCACGACCGCCGCTACGACATGGCCGAGGACTACATGCAGGTGGTCTACAAGCTCTGGGAAGGGAGCTGGGAAGACGGCGCCGTCCTCGCCGACAAATCGACCCGCCGCTTCGCCGACCCGGCGCGCGTCCACCGTGTCCGCCACGACGGCCCGTTCTACAAGCTCGACGCCATGCACCTCAGCGAACCGTCGCCGCAGCGAACGCCCGTGCTCTATCAGGCCGGCGCATCGGGGCGCGGCCGCCAGTTCGCCGCCGCCCACGCCGAGTGCATCTTCATCAACGGCCCGACGCGCCAGGCCATCAAGCCCTACGTCAAGGCGCTGCGCGAAGCCGCCCGCGCCGCCGGCCGCGACCCGGCCGACCTCAAGATCCTGACCCTCGCCACCCCCATCGTCGGCCGCACCACCGCCGAGGCGCGAGAGAAACACGCCGACTACCTGAAGTACGTCAGCCACCAGGGCGCTCTGGCGCTGATGTCCGGCTGGCTCGGCATCGATCTGTCGAAGCTCGGCCTCGACGACGTACTCCGTCACATCAAGACCGAGGCGATCCAGTCGGCGCTCGAGGGCTTCACCACCGCCGATCCCGATCGCCAGTGGACCGTGCGACAGCTCGCCGAGCATGCCGCGATCGGTGGCCGCAGCCCCGTCCTCGTCGGCTCCGCCACCGACATCGCCGCCGAGATGATCGACTGGGTCGATGAGACCGGCATCGACGGCTTCAACCTCGCCTACGTCGTCATGCCGGAAAGTTTCGAGGACCTCGTCGATCTCGTCGTGCCGGAGTTGCAGACGCGCGGCCGCTACAAGACCGCCTACCGCCCCGGCACCTTGCGCGAGAAGCTCTATGGCCATCCGCGCCTGCCGTCGAACCATCCCGCCGCCGCCAGTCGCCGCTGACGCTGGCCGGAAATGAGCAAGTCACGCGCGCTGACGCTGTTGCTGGTGGCCGAGTTGGCCGCCATGAGCCTCTGGTTCGTCTCCGCCGCCATCCTGCCCGACATGATCCGCGAGGCGGCCATCTCCCCCGCGCGACAGGCGGCCCTGTCGAGCGCCGTGCAGGCGGGCTTCGTCGTCGGCGCCGTCGTGTCGGCCGTCCTCGGCATCTCCGACCGCTTCGATCCGCGCCGCGTCTTTGCCCTGTCCGCGATCGCGGCCGGGCTTTGCAACGGCGTCCTCCTGATCGCGCCACCCGGTAGCATCCCCGCCATCGCCGCCCGGTTCGCGACCGGCGCGCTGCTCGCGGGCGTCTATCCGGTCGGCATGAAGATCGCGGTCGGCTGGGGCCAGCGCGACCGCGGCTTTCTCGTCGGCGCCCTCGTCGGCGCACTGACGCTGGGTTCCGCCGCACCGCATCTGCTGGCGCTCTTCGGCGGTGCCGACTGGCGCCTGACGGTTGCCATATCATCCGTCGCCGCCATCGCGGCAGGCCTCGTCGGGCTCGCCGTGCAGCTCGGTCCCCATCACGCCCGCTCCGCGACGTTCGACCCGAAGAGCATCTGGGTCGCCTGGACCAACCGCCGCGTCCGCCTCGCCTACGCCGGCTATCTCGGCCACATGTGGGAACTCTATGCCATGTGGGCCTGGATCGGCGTCGCCTCGGCCGCCTCCTACGCCGCCACGATGCCCGCCGACGCAGCGATCACCCTCGCCAAACTGACGGCGTTCCTCGCGATCGGTCTCGGTGCGGCCACGAGCGTCGTGGCGGGTCTCGTCGGCGACCGCATCGGCAAGGCGACAACAGCCGCCATCGCCATGGCCGTCAGTGGAGCCTCGGCGCTGCTCGTCGCCACCACGTTCGCCGGTCCCGCATGGCTGACCTTCGCGCTGATCATGATCTGGGGCGCGAGCGTGGTGCCGGACTCGGCCCAGTTCTCCGCCCTCGTCGCCGACGCCGCACCGCCCGAGGTGGCGGGCAGCCTGCTCACGTTCCAGACCGCGCTCGGTTTCGCCTTGACCATCGTGACCGTGCAGATCGTGCCTGTCGCGGCGGCGGCCGTCGGCTGGCCACTCGTTCTGGCGAGCCTCGCGGTCGGCCCCGCATTGGGCATCGTTGCCATGCTGCGTCTCAACGCACTTTCAAAGGGCTGACGGCCCTTGGCGAGAGCGACATTCCGCGCCTAGGATGCTCCGTACGCCCGCCCTGACGAGGACCACGCCATGACCCAGCGCACCAATCAGCGGATTGCCTATTACAACGGCAAGTATGTGCCGGAAGGCGAGGTGCGCATCCCCTACCGCGACCGCAGTTTCCTCTATGGTGACGGCTGCTTCGACATGACCCGGACCTTCGCCGGCAAGCCCTTCCGCGTGAAGGAGCACATCGACCGCTTCTACCGCTCGCTCGCCTACCTGCAGATCGACATCGGCCTGACACCCGGCCAATTGACAGACATCACGCACGAGGTCGTGGCCCGCAACGCCCATCTCCTCGGCGAGGGCGAGGACTGGTGGGTCGGCCAGCGTGTCTCGCGCGGCATCAAGAGCGTGGGCGAGGGCATGGACCCGTGGGAGGACATGGGGCCGACCGTCGTGGTCGACTGCATGCCGCTGCCCTTCAAGGCCCGCGCGCCCCATTACCGCGACGGCATCCGCGTCGTCGTCCCGTCCGTGCGTCGCACGCCGCCCGGTTCGCTCTCCCCGCGCGTCAAGACGCACAACTACCTCAACATGATCATGGGCGACCTCGAAGCCCGCGACCGCGATCCGGAAAGCTGGGCCGTCCTGCTCGACGAGAACGGCAACCTCTGCGAGGGCATCGGCTCCAACATCTTCATCGTCAAGGACGGGCGCATCTCGACGCCGCAGGGCCGTTACGTGCTCGAAGGCATCTCGCGCCAGACCGTGATCGAGCTGGCCCGCCAGGAGGGCTTCGAACTCGTCGAGCGCGACATCGATCTCTACGACGCCTACACCGCCGACGAGGTCTTCCTGACGTCGACGAGCCTCTGCCTCTGCCCGGTCTCGAAGATCAACCACGCGACGATCGGCGACGGCAAGGTTCCGGGACCCGTCGCGAGCCGCCTGCTCAAGGCCTATTCCGACTACGTCGGCCTCGACATTGCAGCCCAATACTTGAAACGTTTGGATTGATCCGGTCGCGCAGCGTCGGGCTGGCGATCTGCCCGCGAATCACATGATGCCTGTGACGCTGGAGAGCGAGACGGGACCCACATCATGTCGAGCGATGACCGAGACGATGCCAGCCTGTCTCGACCCGACCGGCGCCGCGCACTCGGTTGGGGCGGCGCGGCCGTCGCGCTGTCGCTCGGGGCCGACGCAACGCTGCTGCGGCACGCCTGGGCCACGCCCCGTTTCAAGGCGACGCCATTCAGCCTCGGCATCGCCTCCGGTGACCCGGCCACCGACGGCTTCGTGATCTGGACCCGGCTGGCACCCGAGCCGCTCAAACGAGGCGGCGGCATGCCGGCCCGCCCGGTCGGGGTGTCGTGGGAGATCGCCGCGGACGAGGCCATGACACGCCGCGTGGCCTCAGGCACAGCAACAGCACGCCCCGAGCACGCTCATTCGGTGCATGTCGAGGTCGCGGGCCTCGAACCCGGGCGAGACTATTTCTATCGCTTCGAGGTCGGGGGCGCATGGTCGCCGGTCGGTCGCGGACGCACGTTGCCGGCTCCGCGTTCCGCGGACCGCATCACCGTCGTCTCGGCCGGCTGCCAGCGCTACGAGGACGGCCATTTCACGGCCTGGCGTCACATCGCCACCGATCGACCGAATTTGGTGATCCACTACGGCGACTACATCTACGAGTACAAGGCGATCGCCCCCGGGACCGATCGCGCAGCGCAAGTCGTCCGATCGATGCCCGGCGCGCCCGGCAAATGCCTGTCCCTCGACGACTTTCGCAATCGCTACGCCATTTACAAGCTGGACCCGGATCTGCAGGCCGCCCACGCGGCGGCACCGTTCGTCACGAGCTTCGATGACCATGAAGTCGAAAACGACTGGGCCGGCTTCGTCAGCGAGAACAGCGACGTCTCGCGGGCGGCATTCGCCAACCGCCGGTCCGCCGCTTTCAAGGCGTGGTACGAGCACATGCCGTTGCGAAAAAGCCAGGCACCGAGAGGGCCCGACATTCTGGCCTATCGACGACTGCGCATCGGCGACCTCGCCCAGTTCGATATCCTCGACACCCGGCAATATCGCTCCCCGCAAGTCTGCGACGCGGGCTGGGCCGTGTGCCCGGCCGCCCGTGAGAAGGCCCGGACCATGCTCGGCCGTCGGCAGGAGGAGTGGCTCCGAAGCGGATTGTCGATGCCCCGCGCGCGCTGGCATGTTCTGGCGCAGCAGGTGCCGATGGCACGCCACGACCGCAACCCGGACCCGGCCGTGCTCGAGACCAACATGGACAAATGGGACGGCGCAACGGCCGCACGCGATCGACTGTTCTCGGCCGTGAACGAGGCTGCCATCGCGCGGCTCGTCGTGCTCTCCGGCGACGTCCACCAGAACCGGGCCTATGAACTGCACCGCGATTTCGACGCCCCGGCACGATCGCCGCTCGGCGTCGAGTTCGTCGCCACATCGATATCGTCTGGTGGCGACGGCCGCGCGACGCCGGCAAATGCCGCGAAGCTGCTGGAGACCAACCCCCACCTGAAGTTCGTCAATGCCGAGCGTGGCTACGTGCGCCACACGATCAGCCGCGACACGTGGACTGCGGATTACGTGACTGTGGGGAAAGTGTCGTCTCCCGATGGGCGGCCCCGGGTCAGGACACGTTTCGTCGTCGAGAGCGGCGACGTGCGCCTCCAGGCCTCGACATGAACCGTGAGACTACGCGGCCTATCGCAAACCGTCAGCAAACTGTCGCTGTATCTCAGCCTGCGCCGGGTGCCGTCTGGTCGAAGCCGACGAACACCTCGAACTCGCCAGGCCGTGAGCCGACCGGCACGTCGAACGTCACCGTGCGCACGGCCGAGAAGTAACCGACCGGCTTGTCGGCGGTGATCGCCACCTGCACGTCGGCCCGCTCGTTGGAGACGCGCGCCCGCTTGGCGTCGGTGACGAACACGTTGACCGGCAGCGCGACAGTGCCGGGCGTGCCTCTGGGGCCAAGCAGGACCCGGCCCGAGAAGCCGTACTTCACGGTCACGCGGTTGCCCTGGATCTGGCACTCCCGAGCCGTCTGTGTGATCTCACCGCGGTGCCGGACCGCGAGGCCATCCCCGACCTTGCCCGCTTCGTAGATGGTCACATGATGATCGCGCGGCCAGACGGCGAAGCGCGGACATCCGCCCGCCACGTCTCCACCGGTCGCCATCGGAGCATTGGTCTTGGCAGCGTCGAGCATCTGCTCGTGCGTGACCGCCTTGTCGGCTGTCTTGCTGGCTGACCCGCCGCCGAGCAACCCGCCGCCGATCCCGGATGTAATGGAGGACATGCCGCAGCCGCCTGCGAGCAGACTGAAGCCGACGATGCCGACTGTCCCCGCGGCGGCGCACAATCCGCGCTGAGCTGTTCGAGCCACGCTGTCCCCGTGCCGTTCGGACCGCAGCATCTGACGCGCTGCTGACCCCTCACCCCCACCCGCTACAACCGGACCATCACTCTTGTTCGAAGTCGATGTCAAGTGTAGCACCTTCTGTATCCCTCGCGGCGCTGACGCGCCGCCGCTTCCCACCGTGCCGCACTGCTGCGCGTTACCGGAGCCTCGACTGCGATGCAAACCACCCCCCGACCGCCGCTCACCGTGCTGGTCGCCGCACCCCGCGGCTTCTGCGCCGGCGTCGATCGCGCCATCCAGATCGTGGAACTGGCGCTCCGCAAGTACGGGCCGCCCGTCTACGTCCGGCACGAGATCGTGCACAACAAGTTTGTGGTCGATTCTTTGCGGCAGAAAGGCGCCGTATTTGTGGAGGAGCTCGACGAAATCCCGGATACGGATGCCCCTGTGATCTTTTCGGCACATGGAGTGCCGAAGTCCGTTCCGGCCGAGGCACGCTCGCGGCGCATGTTCTATCTCGATGCCACGTGTCCGCTGGTGTCGAAAGTCCACGTCGAGGCCGAGCGCCATCACGCCGAAGGCCTCGAGATCATCCTCATCGGACACGCGGGCCATCCCGAGGTGATCGGCACCATGGGCCAGTTGCCGCCGGGAACCGTCGGCCTCGTCGAGACGGCCGAGGACGCCCGCACGTTCATGCCCCGCGACCCCGAGCGCCTCGCCTGGATCACCCAGACGACGCTCTCGGTCGACGACACGAGCGAGATCGTCCGCGTACTCCAGAGCCGCTTTCCGGCCATCGTCGGGCCGCACAAGGAGGACATCTGCTACGCCACGACCAACCGTCAGGCCGCCGTGAAGGCGATCGCGCCCCGCGCCGATTGCGTGCTCGTCGTCGGCGCGCCGAACAGCTCCAATTCGCTGCGCCTCGTCGAGGTCGCGGAGCGGGCGGGCTGCCCCACGTCGATCCTCGTCCAGCGCGCCGTGGACCTCCCGTGGGACCGCCTCGCCGGTGTGCGCACGCTTGGCATTACCGCAGGCGCGTCCGCCCCCGAGGTGCTGGTGGACGAGATCATCGCAGCCCTCGGCACGCGATATGACGTCACGCTCGAGCAGGTCCGGACCGCCGAAGAGCGGATCGCCTTCAACGTACCGCGCGAGTTGCGCGATGCGCCGGCCGCCGAATGAGAGGCATCGGGAACTGACATGGCCGTTTACACCGAAGTAGGCGACGAGGAACTCGCCGCCTTCGTCGCGAGCTATGGGCTCGGCGACGTCATCTCGTTCAAGGGCATCGCGGAAGGCGTCGAGAACACCAACTATCTCGTCGAAACGGCTTGCGGGTGGTTCATCCTGACGCTTTACGAGAAGCGCGTGGATCCGGCCGAACTCCCGTTCTTCCTCGGCCTGATGGAACACCTCGCGGCCCGCAGCCTGAGCTGCCCGACCCCGGTCCGTGACCGCGATGGGGCCAATCTGCGCGAGCTGGCCGGCCGCCCGGCCGCGATCGTCACCTTTCTCGAAGGCGTATCCGTGCGCCGTCCGACGCCGGAGCATTGCCGGGAGGTGGGCATGGGGTTGGCCCGCATGCATCTGGCGGCTTCGGATTTCGCCTTGCGCCGGCCGAACGGCCTCGGGCTCGCCAGCTGGTCGCCGCTTTTCCAGCGCTTTGCCGGTCGCGCGGACGAGATCCGTCCTGGTCTCGCGGCTCTCATCACCGCTGAGCTCCGTGACCTCGAAGCCCACTGGCCCGCAAACCTGCCGACCGGCGTGATCCATGCCGACCTGTTTCCGGATAACGTCTTCTTCCTGCAGGATCACGTCTCGGGGCTGATCGACTTCTACTTCGCCTGCACTGACGCCCTCGCCTACGACATCGCGGTCTGCCTCAACGCCTGGTGCTTCGAGCAGGACGGAGCCTTCAACATCACGAAAAGCCGCGCCCTGCTGAAGGGCTACGAGAGCGTCCGTCCCCTCGAGAGCGCGGAGCGCGAAGCGCTGCCCATCCTCGCCCGCGGCTCGGCGCTCCGGTTTCTTCTCACGCGCGCCTACGATTGGATCAACACGCCGCCGGATGCGCTCGTGAAGCGGAAGGACCCGGGCGAATACGTCCGCCGGCTGGCATTCCATCGGACCGTTGCGACGCCCGCCAGCTATGGCCTCGACTCGGCCGGGCCTGCCGCGGGGATCGCGGCCACATGAGCGACACCACGAGCCGACCGAAGATCGTGATCTACACCGACGGGGCCTGCTCCGGAAATCCGGGACCGGGCGGCTGGGGCGCAATCCTCATCTCGGGTCCGCACCGCAAGGAGCTGTCCGGCGGCGAGGCCGTGACGACCAACAACCGCATGGAGATGCTGGCTGCAATCTCGGCGCTGGAGGCCCTCAAGGCGCCGTCCGAGGTCGAGTTGTGGACCGACAGCAGCTACCTGAAGGACGGCATCTCGAAGTGGATCCACGGCTGGAAGCGCAACGGCTGGAAGACCGCGGACAAGAAGCCCGTGAAGAACGTCGAACTCTGGCAACGCCTCGACAGCGCCCGCGTGCGCCACACGATCTCGTGGCACTGGGTGAAGGGCCACGCCGGCCACCCCGAGAACGAGCGCGCCGACGAACTGGCCCGCGAAGGCATGGCTCCCTTCAAGCGCAAGGGCTGACGGACGGCGAACGGTCACCCATCGCCCGAGAGGCGCAGGGATGACCGAAGCGCCGCGGCCGTCCCCACCTCAGCCCGTTTTCTCGAGCTGCGCCTCCCCGTGTCCGCGCGCCAGCCACGCGAGCCCGACGCCCGCGACACTGAGCACGGCGGCAATCTCGAGCAACTGGATATGCGTGAGCCCGATCAGCGCATTCCCCGGCAGCGCCAGAACGAGGCCAGCCGCGATGAGCAGCAGCTTGGCCGGCAGCGCCATCCAGTTGCCGTCGATCCGCCCGACACCCCAGAGATAGCCCTGCAGGCCAGCACAGATGAGCGTGATCCCGGCAACGGCCGTCGACAACACGATGGCGATCTCCGGCAGGCTGCCCCGCCCGATCAGGGCCGGATTGAGCACGAAGAAGAACGGGATGAAGTAGATGATGGAGCCGAGCCGCATGGCTTCCATGCCCGTCTTCATCGGGTCGGCCTTCGCGATGGAAGCCGCCGCGTAGGCGCCGATCGCAACCGGCGGGGTGATGAACGAGACCATGCCCCAGTAGAGCAGGAAGAGATGCACCGCGACCTTGTCGAGCCCACCGCCGACGAGGGCCGGCCCGACTGTCACGGCGAGGAACAGATAGGCCGCCGTGACCGTCATTCCGATCCCGAGCACGAAGCTCGTGAAGGCCCCCATGACGAGCAGCAGCAGCACGTTGTTGCCCGCGATGTTGACGAGCTCGTACGTCAGGCTGCCGATCTTGCCCGTCAGCGTGAGCGCACCGATGATGAGGCCGACGCCGGCGAGGATCGCGGCCAGCTCCGCGAACAGCTTGCCCACCGCCTCGAGGAACTCCACGAACTTGGCCCAGCTCCACCGATGTTCCGGATTGAACTGGTTGATCACGATCAGCAGGAGGGTCGCGTAGTAGGGAGCCTGCGCCTCGCGCTGCAGATAGAGCAGCATGACCATCAGCAGCACGAACACCGCGACGTAGTACCAGCCGTCACGGATGACTTTCCCGAGTTTCGGCAGCTCGTCCTCCGGTAGCCCCTTCAGCCCGTAGCGCGCCGAGTAGGCATCGATTTGCAGGAAGAGCCCGAGATAATAGAGGAACGATGGAATGACGGCCGCGAGCACGATCTCCGCATAGGGCACCTCGATGAAGGTCGCCATGACGAAGGCCGTCGCGCCCATCACCGGCGGCATGAGGACGCCGCCGGTCGAGGCGCACGCTTCGACGCCGCCCGCATAGGCCGGCCGGAAGCCAACCCGTTTCATCGCCGGAATGGTCAGCACGCCCGTCGTGAGCACGTTCGTGATGACGCTGCCCGACATCGACCCCATGAGGCCCGATGAGATGATCGCGACCTTGGCCGGCCCGCCGCGATGCCGCCCCAGCGTCGCGAACGCGATGTTGAGGAAGAATGCGCCGCCACCCGTCATCTGCAGCGCGACGCCGAACACCAGGAACCCGACGACGAGGTTCGCAAAGGCGTTCATCGGAATGCCGAGAATGCTCTCGGTGCCGAAGATATGGAAGCCTGCCGTAATGTCCGCGCCGACGGGCTGCCCGCGCAGGAACCCCGGCGCATATCCCGCGATGATCGGATAGATCGACACCAGCAGCGTGATCGCGAAGATCGCCGTCCCGCCGGCGCGCCTGAGCGCTTCGAGTACGATAGCCCACAGCACGAAGGCCATGATCCTGGCGGCGAAGGGCGCGTTGTATTCCCAGCCCTGATTGAGGATGGGATCGCTCTGGAACACGAAATAAGCCGGAATGGCGAATGCCGCCGCTGCGATCAGCCAGTCGAGGATCGGGATGCTGTCCCGGTCACCCTTGCCGAACGGATAGAGCAGGAAAACCAGCGGCAGCAGCAGCGCCAGCATGGCGTAGAAGTATTGCGTTTCCAGCGGCACGAACAAGCCGAGGATCGGCCCTACGCCGAAGATCACGTACATCGACATAGCGACCGAGCCGATCCCCGCCGCAATGACGAGACTTCGTGGCAGAGGACCGAGCCGCCTGTAACGTGCAAGATCGATCTCTTCGGCCTTCTTCTCGCCGGCCGTGACGTCGAGTGCCATGTGGAAACTCCGCGCGGGACCTGAGGCGGCTGCGCGCTCGACCGGAAAAACCGGCCAACGGGCAGTGCGAACCAGCCGGTCCTCGTGAGACCGGCTGGATGAACAGGACTTGGATCAGGCTGGATTATTCGAAGACGACCGGGAGGTTGGCCTTCTTGAGACCTTCAGCGCGGGCTTTCATCCACTCGTCGGCGAACTTGTCGTCGGGGACATTCTTGGCCGCAAAGTCCTTCCAGGCCGCGGCGAGCACGTCCTGCCGCTTGATCATGGCGGCGTTGTTGGCCTCGTTCTCGGCCGTCCAGAGGCCCTTCTCCTTGAAGTACTTCGCCGCCGCCGGATGATACGGCATGACGTAGCTGAGCTTCTGGTTGCCGATCTGGTAGCCGTCCATGCCCGGGCCGGCGTCCTTGAACTCCTCGTAGTTCTCCATCACCGCCTTTGTCAGGCCGTAGGCGACGTCGTCGCTGACCGCCTTGGTGACGATGAACAGCGGATAGGGATAGGTCGCGCCCTCCCAGGGACCCGGATTGCTCGTCCCCTTGGTGTAGGCCTGCACCGTCGTCTTCGACCACCACGGAGCGACCTTCAGCGCGCGGTCCCAGCCGGCCTTGTCGTCGTGCGGAAGCGGCGGGAAGAAGAGCCCGCGTGGCGATGCAGCGATGCGGCTGTAGTCGCTCGTCAGCGTCGAACCGAACACGACGTCCGCCTGCCCGTTGATCACCGCCTCGAGTGACTGCCGGAAACCGGGAACTTCGACTTTCTGGACGTCAGCCCAGGTCAGGCCCGCGAATGCGAGGTGCGCTTCCGTCTGCACGTTGAGCGCAGGCGCGCCCTTCACGAACGTGACGCGCTTGCCCTTGATGTCGGCCGACGTCTTGATCCCGACGTCCGCGGCGACCGCGAGCTGCGCGCCATTACGTCCGATATTGTTGAACAGGCTGTAGACCGGCTGCGGACCCCACTGCTTGTCCGCGAACATCAGCACGCCTTCCTGCGCGAAGTAGGCGGCGATCCCGCAGGCGCACACCTGCGTCTGCCCGAGCTTCATCGGAATCATCCGCGACACGTCGTTCTTGCCGGGAATGATGCGCAGATTGACGCCGTACTTCTTGGTCAGCATCTGGCCGAGACCGACGGACTGCGAATAGCCCGACGAACCGGTCTCATAGGCCGACCAGGAAATTTCCTTCGGCAACTTCAGGTCATTGGCGGCGACGGGGCTGCTCGCGCTCGCCAGAAACGCAGCGCCCACGATGAATCGCGTTGTCGTGAATGTCACAGTTTCACTCCCTATTGTTTTGGTGTGGCGCCCTTCGGCTCCGTTGGACTGGACCGTTCTCACGGACCGTCGAACGGAAGGTTAGGTGCAGGGCGCGACCAAGGTCAACGGGGAACGACGGGCGGGGCGGGATTGGCGGGGATTGCAGGGCCTCAGCGCCCCTTCACGTCCCAGAAATCGCCCCGGAAATAGAGGAGCGGCTGCACGTCCTCGCGGAAGGTGCCGTCCTTGACGCGCCCGATGAAGATCGAATGCGTCTCGAACTGGTGCTCGTCCATCAGCTCGCAGTCGAGCGTCGCGAGCGAGCCCTTGAGCGCCGGCGCACCGGTGTCGAGCGTTTCCCAGGCGTCGGCGTCGAAGCGCGCTTCACCCTCGACCAGCTTGGTCGAGAACCGCCGCGCCAGATCGAAGTGCTCCTGCGCCAGAATGTTGACGGCGAAGCACTTGTTGGCCCGGATCGGCGTATGCGCGCTGGCATTGCGGTTGACGCAGATGAGCACCGACGGCGGTGAGTCGGAGAGCGAGCACATCGCGGTTGCGGTCAGCCCCGTGCGTTCTCCGGGCTTTCCCACGGTGATGATTGTCACGGCGCCGGCCTGATGGCGCATGAGGGCCTTGAATTTCGCGCTGTCCATCGCGGCATCTCCCGGGCATCGAGCTTGGGTGGCGGCCACCCCCTGCCGGGGCTGCGGCCGCTCCGTGCGAACGCGTGGCGAACCGACGCTACAGCGTCACGCCTTCGCCTTCCAGTCCCCGATCTCGGCCTTGGGCAGCCCGAGGTTCTCGCGCAGCGTCGCGCCCTTGTAGTCCTTGTGGTGAAGGCCGCGCCGCTGCAGCTCCGGCACCACCATCCGGACGAAGTCCTCGTAGCCGCCGGGAAGATGCGTTGCAGCCACCACGAAGCCGTCACAGCAGGTGTTGAACCACTCCTCGAGCCCGTCCGCGACGTCCTTGGCCGTCCCGACGAAGCGCGGGAACTCGCGCACGGTGCCGCGGTTCGAGAAGTCGACGAAATCGCGGATCGTCGGGTTCTGCTTGCCCGACAGCGCCACCACCCGGTCGACGATGCCACGAAGGCCCGAGATGCCGGCCATCTCCTCGGTCGAGAACGAGCTGTCCATCGGCTTCGAGTAGAAGTCGAAGTTGAGCACTTCCGAGAGGAGCGCCAGCGCGTCGACGGGCTGCGCGAGCTTGTCGATCACGGCCATCTTGTCTTCGGCCATGGCCTTCGTCTCGCCGGTGACGCAATAGACGGCGGGCGCCACCGCGACGCTGGCGGGATCACGGCCGCAATTCGCGATCAGGTCCTTGAAGCTCTTGTACGTCTTCCGCCCGATGTCGATGTTCGGGTAGACGCAGAACACGAGATCACCCCAGCGCGCCGAGAAGAGCTGCCCGCGCCCCGACTGGCCGGCCTGGATCACGACCGGACGGCCCTGCGCCGAGCGCGGCACGGTGAACGGCCCGCGCGACTTGAACCATTTGCCCTTGTGGTCGAGCCGGTGAACTTTGGACGGATCGGCGAACACGCCCGTCGCCTTGTCGACGACTATGGCACCGTCTTCCCACGTGTCCCAGTGGCCGAGCACGACCTCCATGAACTCGTCGGCGACGTCGTAACGCAGATCGTGCTCGAGATGTTCGTCGCGGCCCATGTTCTGGGCCTCGGAATTGTTCAGCGACGTGACCACGTTCCACGCCGCCCGGCCGCCGCTCATCAGGTCGAGCGTCGACATCACGCGCGCCACATGGAAGGGCTCGTAGTAGGTCGTCGAATAGGTCGAGCCGAGGCCGAGGTTCTTGGTCACCGTCGCCATCATCGACAGGATCGTCACCGGATCCATCTTGACGACGCGGATACCGTGCTTGACCGCTTCGGCATGGTCGGAACCGAGGATGTCGGGCATCGCGAGCCGGTCATCGAAGAAGCCGAGGTGGAACTTTCCGTATTCCAGCGTCTGCGCGATGCGCTGGAAGTATTGCGGCCCGAGGAAATCCGTCATCGAGTGGGGATGGCGCCAGGAGCCCACATAGTTCGAGCAGTTCTGCGCCTGCAGGAACCCGACCAGTGCCATTTCGCGCGTCTTCGCCATCGTCTTCGATCCTCAGAGGGCTTCGGCCCCGCCGCAAGCTTTTTGTCCGGACAATCGCTTATCCGGTTTTCGGGCGCCCGTCATGCCCCCTTGCACGTTGTGCGACAATCGACGCGCGCCGCCGCCGCCTCTCGGCCCGGCCCCTTGGACCGATCAGGACTGTTGCTGACCGCCGCCCTTGCCAGCGCCATGGAATGACGGCAAGGGATGGGACCCGGCCCGTTGCCGGATCGATGTCCAACTGGAAGCGGCGTCTCCCATGCACACCTCCTCCGAACTTCTGATCGAGCTCTTCTCCGAGGAGATCCCGGCCCGCATGCAGGCCCGCGCCGCCGAGGACCTGAAGCGCCTCGTGCTGGAGGGCCTGAAAGCGCGCGGCCTCACGACCGGCACCGCGTTGGCGTTCGCCACCCCACGCCGCCTGACCTTGGCCATTGCCGACGTGCCGTCAATGTCGCCCGCCGTCTCCGAGGAGCGGAAGGGCCCCCGCGTCGGCGCGCCGGACGCGGCAATCCAGGGCTTCCTGAAGAGCGCCGGCCTCGCCTCGATCGACCAGGCGACCGTCATCGAGGACGGCAAGAAGGGCAGCTATTACGCCGCCCGCATCGAGCGCCCGGGCATGCCCACATCGGTCATCGTCGCCGACACGCTTCGTGATGTCTGCGAGAAGTTCCCCTGGCCGAAATCGCAGCGCTGGGGCTCCGGCTCGTTCACCTGGGTGCGCCCGCTGCAATCGATCCTCTGCCTCTACGCGGGCGAGGTGGTGCACGTGGAGATCGGCGGCATCGCAAGCGGCAACGTCACGCGCGGCCACCGCTTCCACGGCAATCACCCCATCACCGTCACGAGCTTCGAGGACTACGGCACGAAGCTGAACGCCGCGAAGGTGCTGCTGCCCGCCTCCGAGCGCGTCGAGATGATCCGCGAGCAGGCCGAGGCGCTGGCCCGCAAGGCCGGCCTCGAGTTGGTCGAGGACGAGGCGCTGCTGGCCGAGAACGCCGGCCTCACCGAGTGGCCGACCGTCCACATGGGCACCTTCGACGAGGCCTTCCTCGCCGTCCCGGGCGAGTGCCTGACGACGTCCATGCGCGCGCACCAGAAGTGCTTCTCGCTCCGCGATCCCGCGACCGGAAAGCTCGCCAACCGCTTCCTGATGGTCGCCAACCTCGTCGCGGCGGACGGCGGGCATGAGATCATCAAGGGCAACGAGAAAGTCATCCGCGCGCGGCTCTCGGACGCCCGCTTCTTCTGGGAGCAGGACCTGAAGCGCAAGCTCGAGCCGATGCACTTCGAGCTGAAGGGCATCACGTTCCACGAAAAGCTCGGCACCCAGTGGGACCGCATGGAGCGGATCACCGAACTCGCCCGCCAGATCGCCGGCAGCGTCGACGCCGAGCCCGAACTCGCCGGCCGCGCGGCTCAGCTCTGCAAGGCCGATCTCGTCTCGGGCATGGTCGGCGAGTTCCCCGAGTTGCAGGGCCTCATGGGCCGCTACTACGCCGAATCCGAGCACATGAACCCCAAGATCGCCGCCGCGATCGAGGAGCACTACAAGCCGCGCGGCGCCGGCGACACGATCCCGACGGCGCCGGTCTCGATCGCCGTGGCGCTCGCCGACAAGCTCGATCAACTCGTTGGCTTCTGGGCCATCGGCGAGAAGCCGACGGGCTCCGGCGACCCCTACCAGCTCCGCCGCGCCGCCCTCGGCATCATCCGCATCGTGCTGGAGAACGATCTCAGGGTACCGCTGGTGCCCCTGATCGAGATGCATCGCAAGCGCGTCGGAGTCACCATGCTCGGTGGCTTGCGCTCCGATCTCAACGCGACGGAAGTCGAGCGTCTTGAGCTTGCGACCTCCGACCTCCTCTCCTTCTTCGCCGACCGCCTGAAGGTCCATCTCCGCGAAAAGGGCGCGCGGCACGACCTGATCGACGCCGTGTTCTCCCTCGGCGGGCAGGACGACCTCGCCCTCGTGGTACGCCGCGTGGAGGCGCTCGACGCCTTCCTCAAGTCCGACGACGGCGCCAACCTGCTCGCGGGCGTGAAGCGCGCAGCCAACATCCTCGCCATCGAGGAGAAGAAGGACAAGCGCACCTACGCCGAGCCCTACGACATCAAGTTGCTTGTCGAGAAGGAAGAGGCTGCACTCGCCGCCGCCATCGAGAGCGCCCGGCAGGACACGGTGGCGGCGCTTAACGTCGAGAACTTCACCGGCGCCATGAACGCACTGGCCGACCTCCGCGCCCCCGTCGACGCCTTCTTCGAGAAGGTGACGGTCAACGCGCCGGACGCGGCATTGCGCGCCAATCGCCTGAAGCTCCTGTCAGAGATCCGCGCCGCGACGCAGACCGTCGCCGATTTCTCGAAGATCGCGGGCTGAGCGGCCCCGGGCTCAGTCGCGGGCCCGGGCGTAGACCTGCTCGCACTCCGGGCAGCGCCACGTGACGCCGGGCACATGCGGCTCGGCGGTCGGATTGGCGAGCATCGACGCCTCGGGCGGCACGCAGATGTGCTCGGCCGCGACCAGCGACAGCAGCCGGTCATAAAGACTGGCACGCGCCATCTCGCGGACACCTGTCCCATGGGCACGACCGAGCGCGGCCGCACCGTCGCCACCGGCAGTCGAGGGGAAGAATCGCATGGCACCTCACCCTGAACGGGACGCTGCCGGATCGGCAGCACACCGCAAAGAGTGGGGCGCGAGAGGTTGATAAAGCGTGACCCGGCGTAGTTAACCGGCCTTCACCGGCGCGAACTTGCCCGCCTCCGCCGCGTGCCACCACTTGCCGGCGACGACTGTACCGTCGGCGACGATGCGCTTCTTGCCGGTCATGTGCTCGCCGATGGCGTCGACGTAGTCGAATTCGCCGTCCTTTACCGAGAGGATGGTCGCGTCCCCCGCCGACCCGGGTTTGAGCGAACCCAGCTCCGGCCGCTTCAGCGCCATCGCGGCGTTGATGGTCGACTGCTTGATCACCTCGCCGAGCGGCATCCCGAGGCACAGGAACTTCGACATCGTCGTCACCTGATCGAAGGCCGGTCCGTCGATGCAGAGCGCGTGCACGTCCGACGAGATGGTGTCCGGCATGAAGCCGTTGGCGAGCATCGCCCGCGCCGTCTTGAACGCGAACGAGCCCTTGCCGTGGCCGATGTCGAAGAGAACGCCCCGCTGCCGGGCGTCGAGCACGGCGTGCTTGACCTTGCCCTGCGAATTGACCGGCGCATTCGGGAAGGGACGGAACGCGTGCGTCAGCACATCGCCCGGCCGGAGCATGCCGATCACCTCCTCGTAGGAGGGCGGCGGATGGTCGATGTGGCACATCAGCGGCATGCCCACCTCGTCGGCCACCTGCAGCGCGATGTTGAGCGGCGCCGTACCCTGATCCCCCGAGGCGTGCAGCCCGACGCGCACCTTGATGCCGACGATGCAATCGCGGTTCTTGTCGGCGACCTCGACGGCCTCGCGCGGCGCCATCAGCTCGATGTTCTTGGATTCGCCGATCATGTGCGTCTTCGAGAAGGCATAGATGCCCGCGAACGACACGTGCAGATAGGCGAGGATGCGCACCTCCGACCGCTCGATGACGTGCTTCTTGAAGCCGGCGAAATTGCCCGGCCCCGCGCTGCCCGTGTCGACCGACGTCGTGACACCCGAGAGCCGGCAGAAATCCTCCGCGTCGATGCCGAGCGACGTGCCGCCCCAGTAGACGTGGGTATGGAGATCGATGAGCCCCGGCGACACGATATGCCCCGAGACGTCGCGCACCTCGGTGGCGGGCCCCGCTTTCAGGTCGCGGCCGACCGCCGCCACCTTGCCGCCTGTGAACGCCACGTCCATGACGCCGTCGATCGCCTGCGACGGGTCGATCACCCGTCCGCCTTTGAGGATCAGGTCTGGGGTCGCCATGGGTCGGTCTCCGCGGGAAAGGGCTGCGCTTGTTCAGCCCGACAATGCCGCGCCCGTGCGACGAGGGGAAGGGTTCTCGTTCCGGCGCCCCCGTGCCGCCTCACCCCGCCGACATCTTTGCGGCGCGGCACAGGGCGCGGCGTTTCATCCAGAAGGAGATCGAAGCAAGGTGCGGATGGAGCAAGAGAGGTCGGAGCCTTAGCCGGAAGTCGTCACACCCACAGGTGTCATCCTCGGGCTTGTCCCGAGGACCCATCGCGCCGCGTTCTCCTCACGCCGATTTTGACCCGGAGCGGACGTGTGGACGAGCTCTGCTCGTGCCTTGAATTGACCAGAATCAGCAATCAAATAACTTGCGTCAATTCTGGCTTCGGCCCCAAGTCGCGAGATGTTGGCGGTGCGGAGGCTAGGCGCGGTGTCGGTCATGCCGACAGCGTGCGGATCGCCACGGAGCTGAGCAGCCGCGACCCTTCAGCCTTGGCCTGTCTGCCGTGGCCGCGCTGCACATCCGTGCATATCACACGGCGAATGGGACAATTTATCGGGCGAGGGCCGGGGGCCACGCGGCACTTGACATCGTCAAAAACCTGGTAGGTTGGAGACTGCCGAGATGCCGACGAGACCCACAAAGAGCCGCCCTGTTTGGGCGACGATGACGGCTGCCGCGCGTTCTGCGGTCGCCGCAGCCTTCCCTAGCTTCGGCCCCAAGTCGCGAGATGTTGGCGGTGCGGAGGCTAGGCGCGGTGTCGGTCATGCCGACAGCGTGCGGATCGCCACGGAGCTGAGCAGCCGCGAGGGGTCGGGGGGACGCGCGGCACATGATCAACCCTGACCAACCCACCAAGAAGCCCCGAGATCTCTGCTGGGAGGTGCGCCGCCTCGACAGTCTGTGGAGCGCATGGCACTCGGTCAGGCAACGCGCACTCCTCTCTCGCGACAACGACACGCTGCGTGATGCGCGCGACATCGATCAGAATCCGTCGAAAAGCATTCGCGCCTTGCACGAGGCCCTGCGCCATGGCCGCTTCCGTTTCGACAAACAGCGCGGCGTCCTGAAGATCAAGAAGGGCAAGACGCCCAGACCCATCGTCATCTCACCGGTGCGCAACCGCATAGTTCAGCGCGCGATCTTGGACGTCCTACAGTCCGACAAGCCCGACATAGCGAAGCGGCTGGGTGACATCCCGAAAGTGTTGGCAACGCCGACGTCGGTCGGCGGCATACCTGGACGCGGCAGTCCAGAAGCAGTCGTGCTGATCCAGCGGGCGATCCGCGAAGGCGCGACCCACTATCTCCGCTCGGACATCCAAAACTTCTTCACGAAAGTCCCGACTCTCGACGTTCTCGCCTACTTGATGGGCCAGACCGGAGACAGTGCATTTGTTCAGTTCGTGAAGGACGCCCTTACCGTCGAACTGTCGAATGCTGAAGAGCCCAAGGTGCGCGAGTGGATCAGCCTCTTTCCCACCGGCGATGTCGGCGTGCCTCAAGGGTCTTCCCTGTCGGCACTCTGCGCTAATGTCGTTCTGCGCGACTTCGATGCGGAGTTCAACAGCCGTGGCCTGACGACAGTGCGCTACATCGACGACTTTGTGATGTTGGGCACGAGCGAGAGAAGCCTGCGGCGGGCGTGGACCTCTGCCGTGGCCCATCTCGATCGCCTAGGGCTCGAGGCACACTCCCCTTTCCCAGGAAGTGCCAAGGCATCTGCTGGGTTCACAAGAGACGGCTTTGACTTCTTGTCGTTCCGTTTTCACGATGGGAAGATCAGCCCATCGCGCATGGCCAAGCAAAAATTACTGGAAGCAATAGCCTCGAAATTTCGTGACTCTCGTCGAATGATCCTTGCAACAGCCAACGCCCCACGGCGTGCCGAGCCGCGCCTCGTACAGGCCCTTGCATCGATTGATCACCATATCAGAGGCTGGGGCGATGCTTTTAAGAATGTCGATCAGCGACTTGAATTTTCGCAGCTCGACCAGGAAATCCAAAGGGCGGTGGGTCGGTTCGTTGGAAGCTTTTTCAAGGCTGCACCGGGAATGATGACGCCCGAAAAGATGCGCGCGCTCGGCATTGCGCTGCTGGCGGATACACCTACGATCAGTCAATAGTCACGACGTTTCCTCCTGGCCCCTTCTCGACATTCGGCAATCGGGGAGCGATGGGTCCTCGGGACAAGCCCGAGGATGACAACCGGGATTCTGTGCGATGTCTCTTGTAGGCCAGTAAGCGGGCCCAGCATGGCACTGCGCGCTCCGCCGTTGCCCACTTTCGCTCCGCTCCGCCCCCGCCCGCGCTCTCCCCACAAACTCATCAAAAACAGGTGGGTCTGGGAGGCTGTGCCTCCCAGCGGGGTGCGGGGCTGGCCCCGCTTCGCGCAGCGCGCGAAACCTGAGCCAGCTATCGACGTTACCCCATCAATTCCGGCACCACCCAGAACGGGGCGTCGCCACGGATCATCCGCTCGACGTTGTCGAAGGCGTTGCGGAAGCGGGCCACGTGGTTGTCCGAGGTCGGCCCCGCGAAATGCGCCGTCAGCACCACGTTGTCGAGCTTGAACAGCGGGTTGCTGGACGGCGGCGGCTCCTCGTCGAAGACGTCGAGGCCGGCGCCGAAGAACGTCTTCGCTTCGAGCGCCTTGGCCATGGCCACCTCGTCGATCACCGGCCCGCGCGACGTGTTGACGAGGATCGCGGTCCGCTTCAGGAGCGCGAGTTCGCGGGCCCCGATCATGTGTTTCGTCGAGGCATTGAGCGGCACGTGCAGCGACACGAAATCGGAGCGGCGCAGCAGTTCGGTCAGCAGCCGGAACTTGACGCCGAGCGCGTCCTCCTCGTCCTCGGTCAGCCGCTTGATGTCGTAGTACTCGACCTTCATGCCGAACGCCTGCGCCCGCCGCGCCACCTTGCGCCCGATATTGCCGAGGCCGACGATGCCGAGCGTCTTGTCGTAAAGCTCGTACATGGCCGGCGGCGGACCGTTGCCGCGCCAGCGCCCGCCCGACACCGAGGCGTGCTGCCAAACGACCCGGCGCGCGACGGTCAGCATGAGCATCACGGCGTGCTCGGCGACCGAGATGGCGTTGGCGCCGCCGTTGTTCGAGACCGGCACCTTCGCGCGCCGCGCCGCCTCGATGTCGACGGCGTCATAGCCGGCCGAGAGCAGCTGCACGAGACGGACCTTCGGCGCGGCCTTGTAGAAGGCGTCCTCCATCTTCACGTGCGGATAGCAGATCATGAACTGCGCCTTGGGCAGCGCCGCCTGGAAGGCGTCCGTCCCCGGCTGGGCGAGGATCAGCTCGACGCTGGCGGGCGCGAGGCTCTTGGCGAGTTCGCCCGTCTCCTCGGACGGTGGCACGAGAAGGACGACCGGCTTCTGGGTCATGGATGGCTCCGGCTGGATGTGGGGAAGATCTTGGGAAGGTTCGGCCGACAGGCTAGGACGGATCGCGCCCGCCCGCAAATCGCGCCCCGCGCAAGGCCGCCTCGGACGCCTGTGTGACCTCCGTCACAGACCTGACCCCACCACCATGTCCCACTGCACCGATGCGGCGCCCATCCCGTGGCGCGGCAACGGAGGCACAACGACCATGACCTGGCTCGATCAGATCCCCTGGTGGATGGTCCTCGTCGGCATTGCGACGCTGGGTCTCGCCCCGTTCACGCCCGAGCCGCACATCTGGGAAAAGCTGAAGATGCTGGCGGCGGGCACACTCGTGAAGCCGCTCGACGTCTTCGACCTCGCCTATCACGCGATCTCCTGGGTGATCGGCATCCTCAAGCTGGCGCGCGCCGCGCTGCCCTGAGCCGCACCGGGCGTGCTAAGGAGCGGCACCGATCTCGCGAATCGGCCCTGGCCACGACGAGCAGCTCACCACCATGCCCCTGCGAGCCCCCGTGGCGCTGAAACCGCCTGCGCCCGATGCCATGAAGGGCATCGGCCTGATGTGTCTGGCGCTGGCCTTCTTCTCCTGCCTCGACACGACGGCCAAATACATGGGCACCGTGGTCGAGTTGCCGGTGACGCAGGTCGTGTGGCTGCGCTTCGTCAGCCAGTTCTTCCTGATCGTCCTCATCACCGGCATCGTCGCCATCCCGCGCCTGCTGCGGACGCAACGCTTCGGCCATCAGCTCCTGCGCTCGAGCCTCATGTTGGGCTCGACGCTCATGAACTTCATGGCCCTGAAGCACCTGCGTCTCGACCAGACCCAGACCGTCTATTTCCTGGCCCCGTTCGTGGTCGCCCTGCTATCGGGGCCGTTTCTCGGCGAATGGGTCGGCTGGCGGCGCATGATCGCCATTCTGGTGGGGTTCTGCGGCATCCTCGTCGTCGTCCGGCCGGGTTCGGTCCCCTTCGAGCCGGCGCTGCTGTTCGCGTTCGGCTCCATGCTCTGCTACGCGACGTTCATGCTGCTGACGCGCTATCTCGCGGCCTTCGACGCCCCCGAGGTGACGCTGTTCTATTCGCTGATCGCCGGCACGTTCATCATGGGCCCGATTGCCATGGTCGACTGGGTCTGGCCGCACCACTGGTCGACGTGGCTGCTGCTCTTGTCGATGGGTTTCTGGGGCGGGCTTGGCCACTACATCTTCATCATCGCGTACCGCTATGCCCCGGCCTCGACGCTCGCGCCGTTCATCTATCTGGGCCTGATCACGCATACGGCGGGCGGCTATCTGGTCTTCGGTCAGGTACCGGACCAATGGACGCTGATCGGCGCCTCGATCGTGATCGCGTCGGGCGTGTACCTGCTCTATCGCGAGCGCGTCACCATCGAGGCGCGAAAGCGCGCCGAGGCTGCGAAGACCGCGACGACGCCTTGACACGGTCGCTGGACCTCAGGGGGCCGGAGGGAGTGTGCCGGACATCTTTTCCTGCTGCATCTCCAGCATGATCGCGTCGACGAAGAACTTGGTTGCCCAGTTGAGCACCTTGAGCCGCCCGTACTCCCCCCAGACGGGCCATGAACCATAGACCCCGCCGCGCACCGCCGGATTGTCCTGCGTGAGATTGTGCCGCGCCATGAGGTTGCGATTGACCCGCATGCGGGCTTCCCGGAACACGGCGTCACCGGTCAGTGCGTAGAGTTCCGACCAGACGATCGACGTCTGCGCCGATCCGGTGAGGCAAGCGTAGTCGGCAGCGCGCTCGAAGCGGGCGTCGATCTGGCCCGGGATGGTCCCGTCGGCGTCCATAAGGCGAACGAGCGACCGCGCCGTACGCTCCGCCCCGGCAATGTAGCTGGCCTCACCGGTCAGCCGCCCGATGCCGATGAGGCCCTGCATGGCATAGGCGATGGTGTGAAGGAGCGGCTTCTCCGGATAGAGCAGGCAGCAATCCGGATACCAGCCGTTGGCGTGCTGGCGCGACAGGCAAAGGTCCGCGTTGCGACGGGCGGCAGCGATGGCCCCCTCGCCGACCCCGGCATACCCGGCTTCGCAAAGCCCCCACGCGGCCTTCACGTTATAGAGGGTCGAACTCTTGCTCGCGAATTCGGAGTTGCCCTTGGTCCATCCTCCGTCGGCGTTCTGGACCTCGATCATCCAGCGCGCGGCCCGCTCAGCCGCCGAGAGAAAGCGCGCCTCCGATGTCGTCCGGTAGAGCGCCGACCAGCCGAGCAGCACCTGTCCGGTGTTGAAGATGGCCGGGGTGGGATTGGAGTTGAGCTTGCCGCCCATCACCGCCCCGCTCGGCATCTGGACCGCGATCTCCCAGTCGCCCATCTCGACGGCACGCTGCACCCAGTCGGCGCGATCGAACTGCGCGCCGGCCGCAAGGAACGTCGGGATGATGTAGCCAGTCGTTTCGGGATAGCTCTCCTGGAAGCCACCGCCGAGGTCCGCCCCGTAGGACACCCCGCGATCGGTCCCCGCATCCTGAGCCCGTTCGAGCCAGGCCATGGCGGCGGCGACGTGCGTGCCGTGGTCGAGGTTGCCCCCGAGCCGGTCGAAGGCCCGCCCCGCAAGCTTGTAGCGTGTCAGCTCCACGCGCGAGCGCAGCGGCCGAAGCACACGCTTCACCGCCTGCAAAGGACCACCGCCATCGCGCGCAGATTGATCCGTCATGACACCTCACGAACGATTGTGCGGTCTGTTAGCCCTGCGGGTCGCTCGAAACCGCCTGCGAATCCGCCCCATGATGGCGCTGGCCGAGCCTTTGCGAAGCGCCGCCTGTGCAGGACTGACCAGGGTAGAATTTTGACCGTCTACGTTCTAGCGGCCGACCCGGACCCTGCCAAACGCTGCCGGGCCGGATGATGAACGCCGTCTATTCGTCGGCCGGCGCCCCCGCTCCGTGGGTCACGCGCTGGCCTTCGGCGCCGTCACCCGGGCGAGCGTCTCCCGACGCCATGCCTCGAACCGGCCCTCCTCGATCGCGAGTCGCATGGCGGCCATCAGGTCCTGGTAGAAGGCCGTATTGATCCACGACAGGATCATCGAGCCCAGCATCTCTCCTGACCGGACCAGATGATGCAGGTACGCCCGGGAATAGTCCTTCGCCGCCGGGCAGCTGCTTTCCGGATCGAGCGGCCCCGGATCCTCCGCATGCTTGGCATTGCGCAGGTTGACGCGCCCGCCCCACGTGAAGGCGAGCCCGTGCCGGCCGTTGCGGGTGGGCATCACGCAGTCGAACATGTCGACCCCGCGCGCCACCGCTTCGATGAGGTCTTCGGGCGTCCCGACCCCCATCAGGTAGCACGGCTTACCGCGCGGCAAATGCGGCAAGGTCTCCTCGAGCGTCGCGAGCATCGCGGCGTGCCCCTCCCCGACCGCAAGGCCACCCACCGCGTAGCCGGGCAGGTCCATCGCCACAAGCGCTTCGGCCGACCGCCGCCGGAGATCCGGATAGACGCCGCCCTGCACGATCCCGAACAGCGCCTGTCCCGGTCCGGCCAGCCTGTCGAAGGCCGCCTTCGAGCGCTCGGCCCACCGGATCGAAAGCTCCATCGCCCGCTCGGCCTCGCCGTGCTCCGCCGGATGCTCGATGCACTCGTCGAGTTGCATCTGGATATCGGCGCCGAGCAGGCACTGGATCTCGATCGAGCGCTCCGGCGTCAGCATGTGCCGCGAGCCGTCGATGTGCGACTGGAACTCCGCGCCCGCCTCGGTGATCTTCCGGATCTGACTGAGGCTCATGACCTGGAAGCCGCCGGAATCGGTGAGGATCGGCCCGTCCCACCGCATGAAGCGGTGCAGCCCGCCAAGCCGTGCCACCCGCTCGGCCCCGGGCCGCAGCATCAGGTGATAGACGTTGCCGAGAAGGATGTCGGCGCCCGCCCCCCGGACCTGCTCCGGATAGAGCGCCTTGACCGTGCCGACGGTTCCGACCGGCATGAACGCAGGCGTCCGGATGACGCCCCGGGCCGTCGCGATCTCGCCGCGTCGCGCCAGGCCGTCCTCGGCGAGCAGTCGAAAACTGAGTTCGGTCATGACCTTCGGTGGGGTTCGAGGTGAGGGCCGCCTCATCTGCCTCAGATCTGGCGGAACAACAAGCTCGCATCCCCGTAGGAGTAGAACCGGTAGTCGTTCCGGATCGCGTGCCGGTAGGCCGTGTGCATGACGTCGAGGCCCGAGAACGCCGACACCAGCATGAACAGCGTCGAGCGCGGCAGATGGAAGTTCGTGAGAAGGATGTCCACCGCCCGGAACCGATGCCCCGGCGTGATGAAGATGTCCGTCTCGCCGAGGAACGGGCCCACCCGTCCGAAGGTGTCGGTTGCCGCTTCGAGAAGACGCAGCGCCGTGGTGCCGGCCGCGATGATCCGCCCGCCGTCGGCCTTGGCGCGGTTGAGCCGCGCTGCCACTTCGGGGGTGATCTCCCCCCACTCCGAATGCATGACGTGCTCGTCCGTATCCGCGGCCTTGACCGGCAGGAACGTCCCCGCCCCGACGTGCAGCGTGACGGTCTCGCGGCGTACGCCCCGCGCCTCGAGCGCCGCGATCAGTTCCGGCGTGAAATGCAGCGACGCGGTCGGGGCGGCGACAGCGCCGTCCCGCTCGGCGAAGGCCGTCTGGTAGGATTGGCGGTCGGCCTCGTCCGGCGGGCGTTTGAGCGCGATGTAGGGCGGCAACGGCATCTCGCCCAGCGCCGCGATCGCCTCGTCGAGATAGGCGCCATGCAGCGAGAACGCGAGTTCCACCTCCCCCGCGTCGAGCTTGGCCGCAACCGTCGCCGAAAGCGCGCCGGCGAGACACACGCGGCCCTCGCTCTGGAACTCGACCCTGTCGCCCTCCTCGAGGCGTTTCGCCGGCCGCGCGAAGGCCCGCCAGCGGCTCTCGTCGACGCGCTTGATGAGGTTGAACGCGACGCCCGCCACGTTCCCGTTGCGCGTCCGCGTGCCCTCGAGCGCCGCCGGAATGACACGCGTGTTGTTGACGACCAGCACGTCGCCCGGGCTCAGCAGCTCCGGCAGCGCACGCACGATCCGGTCTTCGAGCACCGGCGGCGAGGCGAACCCCTGCCCCTGCATCCGGTAGCCCGGCCTGACCACCAGCATGCGGGCGGCATCGCGCGGCTCGACGGGTCGGAGCGCGATCCGGTCCTCCGGCAGAATGAAATCGAAGAGTTCCGTCCGCATGTCCTGTCTCGAGCTGGCGATCAGTGGGGGCAGGCTGGCCCTTTCACGGGCTGACGAGCGAGCATAACATGCGCTCCGGGCGCAAGCCCGTCCTGCCCGCGAGTGACGACGGACCCGCCCATGGCCATCACCGATGTACGCGACGACATCACCATCGGCGATCTCTGGCGCGAGGCCGTCGCGCGTTGGCCCGAGCGACCGTTCCTCGCCGTCCCGCCGAACCCGGACCGGAACTATCTCCCCGAGGGCTGCGAGCTGACCTATGCCGAAGCCGATCGGGAGATCGCGGCCCTGGTCGAGGCCTATCGCGCGGCGGGCTATGGCCTCGGCAGCCGCGTCGCCCTGTTGATGGACAACCGCCCCGGTCATGTCCTCCACCGCTTCGCCTTGAACATGCTGGGCGTCGGTTGCGTCCCGCTCAATCCGGACTACCGGCCGGCCGAAACCGCCTATGTGCTAGGCCACTCCCGGCCGTGCCTCCTGCTGACCGTTCCCGAACGCCAAGCGCAGGCGGAGGCCGCGCTGGCCGCGAGCGCCCATAAGCCCCCGATCCATATCACGGAGACGGCGGCGCCCATCCCGGACGCCCCCTCGCGCGCTCGCCCCGGCACGCCGACGCCATCGACCGAGGCCCAGATCCTCTACACGTCGGGCACCACGGGCCGCCCCAAGGGTTGTATCCTGAGCCACGGCTACGAGGTTTCGGTCGGCGACTGGTACGCCCGCCTCGGTGGCGTCGCGGCGCTGCGCCCGGGCGAGGACCGGATCTACAATCCCCTACCACTCTATCACGTGAACGCCGGCATCGTGTCGCTGCTGGGTGCGGTGGCCTCGGGCAGCTGCCAGATCCAGACCGACCGCTTCAATCCCCGTCGCTGGTGGCGCGAGGTGAAGGCCACCCGCGCCACCGTCGTCCACTACCTCGGCATCGTCGCCCCGATGCTCCTCGGCCAACCGCCCGACGCCGCCGACCGCGACCACGCCGTGCGCCTGGGGATCGGCGCCGGCATCGAGCCCGGCCTCCATGCCGAATTCGAGCAGCGTTTCGGATTTCCGATGGTCGAGATCTGGGGCATGACCGAGTTCGTACGCGTGCTCGGCGACACCCACGCCCCGCGCCAGATCGGCACCCGCGCCTTCGGCAAGGCCGTGCCGGGCCTCGACGTCCGCGTCGTCGATGAACACGACCGCGACGTCCCGGACGGCACACCAGGCGAGATGCTGGTCCGCCATTCCGCCGCCACCCCCCGTCGCGGCGCCTTCTCCGGCTACCTCGACAACGACACCGAGACCGAACACGCCTGGCGCGGCGGCTGGTTTCACACTGGCGACACCGTCTGGCGTGGTCCCGACGGCATGCACCACTTCGTCGACCGGAAGAAGAACATCATCCGCCGCTCGGGCGAGAACATCGCCGCCGCCGAGATCGAGGCGCTTCTGCTGACGCACCCGGACGTCGCCCAGGTCGCAGTCATGGCCGTCGGCGACGAGGTGCGCGAGGAGGAGGTGCTGGCCTGCGTCGTCACCCGCTCCGGCCGCTCCGACGAGGCCATGGCGGGCGAGCTCTTCGCCTTTTGCATGGAGCGCCTCGCCTACTACAAGGCCCCGGGCTGGCTCTGGTTCTCATCCGGCCTCCCGACGACAGGCACCCAGAAGATCCAGAAGCACGTCATTTTCCCGGATCACGCCGACCCGCGGAAGGCGCCGGGCATGATCGATCTCCGGCCGGGAAAGCGGCGCGGCTGAGCCCGTCCGTTACCCTCCCCGGCGCAACCGGCTCTCGCGATGGAACGTGTAGAGCCCGGCCGCGATCAGGATTGCAATGCCTGCGATGGAGAGGAGGTCGGGCAGCTCGCCCCACAGGAAGAACCCGAGCAGGATCGCCCAGATGATGCCCGCATAGCGGAACGGCGCCACCGTCGCGATATCGCCACCCCGAAGCGAGGCGATGATCCAGAGGTGCCCCGCGAGCGTCGCGATGGCAGCGAACGTGATCTGCACCCAGACGTGCCCGGACGGCCACACCCACGTCTCCGCCACCGCGAGGCCGAGCGCCGCCACCGCGACCACCGACTGCGAGATGGCCATGATGACGAGCGGCGACACGGCATTCGAAATTCGCCGCGTGGTTAGGTCGCGCAGCACGCCGCAGAGAACGCACATCACCGCGAACACGGCCCAGATGTTGAACGCGCTGGTGCCGGGCTTGATGACGAGCATCGCCCCGACGAGCCCCGCGCCGACAGCCGTCCATCGCCGCCACCCGACCGTCGCCCCGAGGAAGATCGCCGACGCGGCGGTCAGCGCCAGTGGCGTCAGTTGCAGGACCCCCATGATGTCGGCGAACGTCATGCGCGGGAGCGCCGTCTGGAAGAAGAGCGCGCTCCCCGCGTCCCCGATACTCCGCCACGCCACAAGCGGCTGCAGCGCCGCGCGGAAATTCCGAAGCGCGCCAGTGTAGGCGGCGACCGCCGTGACGAGGATGACCGAGATGGCGCAGCGCACGAAGACGGCCTGTCCGGTCGGCACGCTGGCCGCGACGAGCTTCATCGCGGCATCGCCCATCGTGAAGGCGAGCGTGGCGAGGATCATCGCCGCGATCGCGCCGAGGCTTTGCGCGGCGGCGGGCGGCGCCGACGGCCGCGACGTTTCCTCTTCGACCGCCATCACCCGCGCCCGCCCGCTGGCCGCCTGAATTGATCAGCGAATGATCAGATCACGATCGGCACCGTGCCGTCGACGGCGATTTCTTCGGGCCCGACGCGGCACCGCAGAGCCAACGCCTCGACCCCTGCTTTTTTGGCGGCCGCGAACGCGTCGACGTAGCCCTGGTCCACGTCGCCTGCCAGCGAGAACGAGCGGGCGTCCGGTCGCTGGACGAGGTACACCATCACGGCGCGATGCCCCTCCCGCACCATGTCGGCCATCTCCGCGAGATGTTTGGCACCCCGCTCCGTGACGCTGTCCGGAAATTCGGCGCGTCCGGCGGTCCGCATCATGTGGACGTTCTTCACCTCGACATAGCAGAGCCCCCGTGTGGGGCTCTCGAGCAGGATGTCGATCCGGCTGTTCTTCCCGTACTTGACCTCGCGGCGAAGCGTCGGATAGCCACCGAGTGCCTCCACCAGCCCACCCTCGATGGCCTCCGCGACCAGCTTGTTCGGATGATTGGTGTTGATTCCGACCATGCACGGCCCCTCGCCGAGATCGGCCTCCACCATCTCCCAGGTATGCTTGTACTTCCGCGTCGGACTGTCCGACGTCGAGAGCCACACCCGGCTCCCCGGCCCGACGAGCCCCATCATGGAGCCGGTGTTCGGACAGGTGCAGGTGATCTCGCCGCCATCGTCGAGCGCCACATCGGCCAGAAAGCGCTTGTACCGCTTGACGAGGCGGCCGGGGATCAACGGCGTTTCGAATCGCATGGGAGTTGGCCTCTCGGGGGCGCGCCGGGAGCGCGTGCATCTGTCTCGCGACGGGGATAGCGCGGACGCCCGGTCTGCGGCTAGTGTGACCCCGCGCGATCCTGAGGGAAACAGCATGCAAAGCGGCGAAGACCGGATTACGGCGGCCATTCTCGTCATCGGCGACGAGATCCTGTCGGGCCGGACCAAGGACAAGAACATCGGCTACATCGCCGACCACATGACGGCGATCGGGATCGATCTGCGCGAGGTGCGCGTGGTGGCCGACCTGGAGGCCGAGATCGTCGACGCCGTCAACGCGCTCCGCGCCCGCTACACCTATGTCTTCACGACCGGTGGCATCGGCCCGACCCATGACGACATCACGGCCGACTCCATCGCCGCTGCCTTCAAGGTCGGCATCGACCACCATCCGGACGTGAAGCGCCTCCTGATCGAGAACTTCGAGCGCCGCGGCGTCGAGGTGACCGAAGCGCGCCTGCGCATGGCGCGCATCCCGTTCGGCGCCGAAATCGTCGAGAACCGGCTGTCGATCGCGCCGGGCTTCATGCTCGAGAACGTCGTCGTGATGGCCGGCATCCCGTCGGTCATGCACGTCATGCTCGATGCCGTGACGCCGCGCCTTCGCACGGGCAGAAAGATGCTCTCGACTGAAATCGAGCTGTTCCGGCCCGAGGGCGAGATCGCGGAGTTGCTCGGCGACACGCAGGCGGAATTCGCGGATGTGTCGATGGGCTCCTACCCGTTCAACCGGGAGGCGCGCGTCTATGGCACAGTCCTCGTACTGCGCTCGACCGACGCCGACCGCCTGGCAGCCGCCGAAGCAAGCCTCAAGGCCCGCCTGACGGCAAAAGGCATTCCCTTCTGATCGCGACAGTCTGCAACGATAACAAGACGAGGAAACGATGGCCCAGCCCCTGCTTTTCACGCCGCTCGAGCTGCGCTCGGTGACGCTCAAGAACCGCATCGTCGTCGCCCCCATGCATCAGTATTCGGCCGACAAGGGCTTCGCCACCGACTGGCACCTGATGAACGCGGGCAAGTACGCGGCGGGCGGCGCCGGCTTCGTCATGGTCGAATCGACCAAGGTCGCCCGCAACGGCTGCGGCACCGTCGGCGATACGGCGCTCTGGGACGACAAGTACATCCCCGGCATGAAGCGCGTGGCCGACTTCATCCGCGGCAACGGCGCCGTGCCCGGCATCCAGCTCGGCCATTCCGGCCGCAAGGCGCGCCTGACGCGCCCCTGGGAAGGCGGCAAGCCGCTCCAGGGCGACGAACCCGAGGTCTACGAGTGGGACGACTGGGAGGTGGTCGCCCCCTCGGCGGTCCCGCACACCGAGAAGTCGGCCGTCCCGCGCGCGCTGTCGCACAACGAAGTGCGCGACATGGTCGGCAAGTGGGCCGACGCGGCGGTCCGCGCCGACAAGTGCGGCTTCGACATCCTCGAGATCCACGCCGCCCACGGCTACCTGCTGCACCAGTTCCTGTCGCCCGTCACCAATCTGCGCACCGACGAATACGGCGGCTCGGAAAAGAACCGCATGCGCTTCGCGATCGAGATCGCCGAAGCCGTCCGGGGCGTCTGGCCGTCGGAGAAGCCCTTGTTCATGCGCCTCTCGTGCGAGGACGACGCCGGCTGGGATCTCGACCAGAGCGTGCGCCTGTCGGCCGAGCTGGCCAAGGTCGGCGTCGACGTCATCGACTGCTCGTCCGGCGGCACGCTCGAGCGTCTGTCGCCGATGGATTCCGCCCGCGCCAAGACCTACGGCTATCAGGTCCCCTACGCCGAGCGCATCCGCAAGGAAGCCGGGGTCAAGACCATGGCGGTCGGCCACATCGTCCACGCCGACCAGGCCGAGGCGATCCTCCAGTCCGGCCGCGCCGACCTCGTCGCCCTGGCCCGCGAGATCATGTACAATCCCCACTGGCCCATGGACGCAGCCCAGAAGCTCGGCGCCGATCCGGATTTCGCGCTGGTGCCGCCGCCGCTCCGCTACTGGCTGAGCAAGCGCGCCAAGTCCGGATTCGAGGGTGTGCCGTCGACCTTCGCCCGCGCCATGGCCGATGTGCCGCCCAAGAGCTGAGGATCGTCGGGATCGGCTGCAAGTCATAGGCGGGCGCCCGGTCGGGCGTCCGCTTTGCTGTAGAGACCGTCCCGAACATGCCCGGAGACCAACCCGCATGACCGCCCCGAAGCCCGGCGAGATCCGCTCGCACACGGAAGGCCCGATCCGGTGGATAACGATCGATAACGAGCCGCGCCTCAACGCTTTCACGCGCGCCATGTGGGCCGCCATTCCGGAGCACTTCGCGGCCGCCGACGCCGACCCGGACGTGCGCGTCATCATCGTCACCGGGGCCGGCACGAAGGCGTTCTCGGCCGGCGCCGACATCTCGGAGTTCGGCGACAACCGCACCGGCGCCGCCGCCCGCGCCTACGACGAGATCAACCACGCCGCCTACGAGGCCGTCCTCGCCACGGCCAAGCCGACCATCGCGATGGTCAACGGCTACTGCATGGGGGGCGCCTGCGAGCTGGCGATCTGCTGCGATCTGCGCGTGGCCTCCGAAAAGGCGTCGTTCGCGGTGCCGTCGGCCAAGCTGTCGCTCGGCTACAATCCCCGCTGGATCAAGCCCATGCTCGCCGTCATGTCGGCGGCGACGGTCAAGGAGATGCTGTTCACCGGCCGCCGGTACATGGCGCACGAGGCCTACGGGATGGGGCTGCTCAACTTCATGTATCCGCCCGAGGAACTCCTCGACGAAACGCTGCATCTCGCGAACGAGATTGCCGACAACGCCCCGCTCAGCATCAAGGCGGCCAAGGCGTCGGTTGATGCCCTGACGGCCAATCCGGAAACGGCCGACCTCGCCGCCCTCGACGCGAAGGTCCTGGCCTGTTTCGACAGCGAGGATTTCAAGGAAGGCACCCGCGCCTTCATGGAGAAGCGCAAGCCCGTGTTCAGAGGCGTGTGACCAGCGGCTACTCGATACACCGGCGACGCGCTTCAGACTGCAATGCCCGGGCACGTTTCCGCACCCGGGCATCATAGGAACTAGGCGCTTCTCGTCGCCTCAGCGACGTCCACGGCAGGGCTCAGGCCGGCAGTTGGCGTTGGAGTGATTGTGCCAACCGTCGCGCGGGCTGTACCGGCAGTCGTAATGGCAGCGATTGCCACGATCGTGCCCATCGCCGCGATAGCCACCGCCCCCACGCGGGCCATCATCGTATCGCGGCTGCAGCCGCGGCCCCTCGTATCCGCCGCCGCGGCGGGGTCCGCACGGCTCGGGACGGCACTGTGCGTTGGAATGATTGTGCCAGCCGAGACGCGGGCTGTACCGGCAGTCGAAGTGGCAGCCCTCGTGGACTTTTGTCACGCCGCTGGTCTGGCCGGCGTCGACGCCCTGCCGCAGCGAAAGCGGCGATGCGACAGCGGCGCCGGCCACCATGGCCAACGCCAGCGCCCCAACCGCCCACGTCGAGATTTTCGTCAGCTTCATGTTACCCCTCTCATCCAATCCAGGTCCGCCACATGGGCCGCCTGCGTCACGCCTTCCACTGTTGCATGACGGTCGGCATCTGAACCGATGCTGAATATGCACGCAATTTATGCCATACGCCTCAGAAGCGAACGCGTTCTCTTGTGCATGCGCATTCTGCAATCGCAGTGTGGCCGGCTTGCATGGTTTGGGGAATTGAACGGCGGGACGGGAGCCGGGACGATGACAGCCAGGCTGTATTGGGTGGGGAATGCGGCAAAAGCTCGGGTCATGGCCGAGGTGCTCGCAGATGCCCGGAGCGCTTATCGCGTGTTCGACTACGGCGCGGGTCGCGGTGGCGACTGGCCGGAGATCCTCTCAGCCCACCCGGCGATCGACCTCGTCTGCTATGAGCCCGACCCCGAATCCGATCGCGATCTCCGCTCCAGGATGGCCGGGACCCGCGCCCGCATCCTGAGCGAGGCCGAGTTCCAGGCGGCGTCGATCGAGGCCGACTACATCGTGAGCTTCTCGGTCCTCGAGCACGTCTTCGACAAACCCGCCTACATGCGCGATGCCAGGCGGCATCTGGCGCCGACGGGCGTCTTTCATCTCAACTACGACGACGGCCATTTCCGCACATCCCTCGACCTCGACGAGTTGCGCGGCTGGCGCACCGGCCTTGCGGTGACGGCGCAGAACCGCCTTGCATGGCTGTGGCCGCGCCTCAACCGCGTCGATCGCTACCAGGCGCGCGTCCCTGCCGCCGAGATCATGCGTCTCGTCGACGAAGCCGGCTTCGCCATCGCCTCCGACCGCTACGACAATCTGGGAAGCTTCAAGTCGCTCGCGAAGACGGTGCCGGCGGATCAGGCACAGGAGTTCATGCGCTTCTGGCTCGCGACCGAGGACGAACTCAACAAGCGCTTCCGCATCACCGCCGAGCCACGTATGGGCGACGACGTCAATCTGTGGCGCGAGATGGCCTCCCGGACATTGGCGCTACGCCATGCCTGAGGTGGACGGTGGACGGCTCACCAGCATCGATCGCCCCGGCGCGACGCCGAGCCGAATGCCGTTGCGCGTTCTCGTCGTGAATTTCACGCTCGACACCGCGAGCCCCGTTCTGCCGTGGCAGGCAGCCGTGGCCAATGCCATCGCGCGTCGGGTGACCAGCGTCCACGTTCTCACCGAATGGCTGGGCGTCTTCGAGCCCGAGCCGAACCTCACGTTCGTCGCGATGCCACACCGCCCTTTCGGCGTACCCCGACCGCTGGGTGGGCTCTGGCTGATGCTGCCGAAGCTGATCTCGGCGATAGAGCGCTTTCGGCCCGACGTCTGCTTCGTCCACATGGCACATGAATGGTGCTACCGGCTGGGGCCCTGGCTGCGTGTCCGCCGCATTCCGGTCCTGCTCTGGTATGCGCACGGCTCGGTGCCGTGGAAACTTCACCTTTCGAGTGCCGTCGCGTCCCGCATCGTGACGTCGACGCCGGAGGGCTTCCGCATCGCGACGCCGAAACGCCGCATCATCGGCCAGGCCATCGATACCGAAGTGTTCCGGATACCCGCGACCCGCCGGCCCGGCCTCGAAGTGGTCACGGTCGGCCGCGTGTCTCGCCGGAAGAATATCGCTCTCCTGATAGACGCCATGGCCCGCGTCGTGGCGCACCCCGGCCTCGAACGCACACGCCTGACCATCGTCGGCCCGGAACTGACCGACGACGACCGCACCTACCGGCGCGAACTCGATGCGCAGATTGCCGGCCTCGGCCTCTCCGACCGCGTAACTATCACCGGCGGCGTCGAGCAGGCGGCCACGGCCGCGCTCTACGAGACGGCCGCGCTGCACGTGAACGTCAGCCGCACCGGCAGCATGGACAAGACCGTGATGGAGGCGCTGGCCTGCGGCTGCCCGGTGCTCACCAGCAACGAGGCCTTCGCCACCGAACTTGCCGAGTTTCCGGCCATGCTGATGCCCGATCCGACGCCCGAGACTCTCGCCGGCCGCATCGGCGAATGGCTCGACGGAACGCACCACGCGGACCCCGGTACACTGCGCGCGCGCATCGTCGGTCGCCACGATCTCGACGGCTACGCGGATCGCATCGTCACGGAGCTGTCCGACCTCGCCCCGGCCCCGCGTCGACCATTCGGCCCCGCCCGATGAGCCGGACACGTCTCCTGGAGCTCGCGCGAAAAGCCCTGTCGCATCCCGTCGCCTTTCTGCTGATCGTGAACATCGCGTGCGCGGGCCTGGGCTTCGCACAATTCGCCTACGCGCTCTCGGTCCTGAAGCCGGCCGACTTCGCCGCCATCGGGGTCCTCGCGGCCATCGGTGGCGTCGTCACGGGCCTGCTCGACGTGAAGCTGCCCGATCTCACGACCCGCCTCTATTACGCAGCCCCCAAGGACGATCCGGAGCGGCGCGCCGGCATCCTCGGCGCGAGTTTCTGGCTACATCTGGCGGCTGGCGTGCTGACGGGCCTCGCCATGTGGCTGACGGCGGCCATCGTCGCGCCCCGCTTCCTCGACCAGACCGTCGCGGCCTGGTGGGTGCTCGCGATGACCGCCCGCTTCGCCGTCGGCTATCCCATTGCCGCGCTCACGACATATCTCAGGATCGTCGGCGCGTTCGACCGTTCGGGATGGCTCCGGCTTGGAACGCAGATCGCCGTGACGGCGATCGCCATAGGTGCGCTTGTCATCGAGCCGAACCTCGACGGCTTCTTCGCAGGCGCTGCCATCGGCGCCGCCGTCTCGATCGCCTTCGCCCTCGCCGTGGCGGCACCTGCTCTGCGCAAGGCTCTCGGACAGGGCATTCTCGCGACACCACGCCTCGACGCACTGCGCGAGATCCTCTCGTCGGGACGCTTTCTGGCCGGTGGTTCGCTGCTGGGGCTCTCGAAGCTCGTCAGCCGCTCGGGCGATACCTTGCTGGTCGCGGCCTTTACGGGCGACACGACGACCGGCCTCTATCGAGTGGCACGGCAGGCCTTCGACACGCTCGCCGGGCTGAGTGACGCCATCCATCAGTTCTACACACCGACCGTCGTCGCCTGCATCAACGCCAAGCGCTGGGACGAGTTTGCCAAGCACCGCCTGCGCCTGATCGCCATCGGCCTCGCAACCGCGGCCGGCGCCATCCTCGCGTCGTGGCTCGTGCTCCATCCGCTGGCCGCCGCGCACTATCCCCACTATTTGCCGGCGCTCTCGGCTTTCGAGGTGATGGTCGGCCTGCTCGCGGTGACGATCGGCGTCCATGGCTGGCTCTGGCCGAGCCTCGTCGCGCAGGGCGGCGTCGGCCGTTTTGGGCTCCTCGCCATGGCGGGAGCGCTTCTGCAGGCGGCAGCGCTCCTGGCGCTCGGGTATGGCGGCTGGCTGGACGCCACGACGGCGGCAGCCGCCGCGTGGCTCATGGCAGCGGTGAACTATCTGCCGCTGATGATGTGCCACAGCGGCAAGAGGACCGCCTGAGCACCGCGAACTGCGTTACGGCTTGGTGCCCGACACGTAGTAACCGAGCGGGTTCTCGTGAACACCGAGCCCCTTGATGTAGATGTCGCCCCAAAGCGGCAGCTTGCGCATGAAGCGCAGCCTCGTGAACTCGAGGAACGAGAATGCCGTCGTCATCCGCCCCCACATCATCGGTTCGATGCGCGAATTGGCAGGCGGAATGCCGTAGCGATCGAGCGTCGTCTCCCACCAGAACGACGTATGCCGGTGGAAGTCCGATGGCGAGGCATGCACGCGATAGATGAACGGCACGATGATGTGGATCGTGCCGCCGGGCTTGAGCACCCGCAACAGCTCCGAGAGCGCGAACTCGTCCCGATAGACGTGCTCCAGCGTATTGAACGACACGATCGTATCGTACTGCGCATCCGAGATCGGAAACGGCGTGTTGGCGTCGTGCAGCATCGTCGGCTGCATGTCGGGATCGATGTTGAGGCTCTCGTACTGCGTGCTGCCCTTGAGGAGATCGAGATAGCCCGCCTTCGCCCCGCCGCCGAAATCGAGGACCCGCCCTTTGAGGGGAATGCTCGGCAGCAGTTCGTACTCGAGTGCCCTCAGATACGAATAACGCGGATTGGCGAACGCGGCGAGACGCGCCCGCGACGGCGGCCGTGGCAGAACGATCATGAGCGGAGATCCGGATGGCGAAGAGAGGACATCAGAGCCCCTCGTCCGTGTAGACAGGCAGCGCCGATGCGACCGGCAGGCGCGTTGCGAGCAGGAGCGGCTTCGCCGAGCGGCGGCCGGGGATACGATGCAGCGTCCCGAAGCTCGCGCGCAGTGTCCGCGTCACGGCGGCGCAGTCGCAACGGCCGGGATGGAGTTCGATGACGAGCGTGCCGATGCGGGCGATCTCGCTCTCGCGACCGGCGACCAGCGCCTCTTCCGCCCCTTCGATATCGATCTTGGCGACGTCGATCGCGCCACCGCAATGCCCGAGGATCGTCGCCAGCGAAAACGCAGGCGCCGTCTCGTTGCCGCTCGCATCGACACGGCCGGCCGTGCTCGCGGCGCCGCTCTGGAAGGTGATGCTGCCGTCTTCCCGCCACGCCGCTCCGTGATGCGTCGTCCAGCGATAGCCGCCGTTGCGCGCCTGCGTCTCTGCGAGAATACCGTAGGTCGCGGCAGCCGGCTCGTAGGAGTGGACGATCGCGCCGGGCGCAACCGAGAACGAGAACAGCGCGAATGTGCCGATATTCGCGCCGAGATCGGCGACGAACGGCGCCGGCTTGGCCGTCAGCGCGGGGACGAGCGCCCCGTACTCGTTCTCGATCAGGACTTCCTGCAACGCCGGCCAATCGCAGCCGCGCGCCGTGAGCTTGAACCCCTTCCACGCGAGTTCGACAGGCCGCTCGCGATCCGTGAGGAACCGCGACGCATAGCGAAGCGCCATGTCCGGGCGCCGCGTGGCCACACCCAGCGTTGCCGCCATGGCGATCGTCGATTTGGCGGCGGTGACGGCACGGCGGGCGAAGGTCACGTCGTCGCTCCGTTGCCGATCTCGCGGCTGTGGCACGACATCATGCGCGCGCCACGACGATGGCGCGTTGGTCGTTCGGCGTCTCGGGAAGGTCGGTGATCGTATCGACGACCTTGTGGCCGGGTGCGACGGTGGTGTTCATGAATTCGATGAGCCCCGCGAACGTCGCGCCGAAGACGTCCAGCTCATGGACATGGCGAACGCCATGATATTCCGTGTGCTCGAGAACGAGGATGCCGTTCGGCGAGAGGCAGGACACCCACGTCCGGAACGCCCTCTCCGGATCGAGCGCATGATCCCACGAGTTCGAATAGACGACATCCCACGCCCCGGCCCACTCGGGCTTCATGTCGTGGAAATCCCACTCGATCGTATCGGGAAACCGTGACGCGCCGTCGCCGATCTCGGTGCCGAGGACGCGAGCACCGGGCATCGCCGCCTTGAAGAAACGCTGTTCGGCCCCGTTCCGCGTGCCGTGGCACAGCACCGATGCGACCGGCCCGCGCCGCGCCGCATACCGCGCTATGTGCGCGATGTTCGGCTCCTTCACGAACACGACATCGATCTTCTTGTTGAAGCCGTCGTTCTGGATTTTCCGGTAGGTCGCGTAATCGATGTCGCCCTGCCGCTTGACCGACGGTTCGACGAGTTCGCGCGCGCGGCCGATGATCTTCTTCAGGCTCTGCTTGATCACAGCATTCCCCCGCCGTGTCGGTGCCCCGTCGCCGACCCTGATGTCTTGGGGACTCGGCGAGCTATGCCTTCTCGTACACCGCCGATGTCGCCTTGACCATGGCTGCGACGCTGTACCGCTCTCGGACGGCCTCCAGTCCCCGGCGCGCGAGATCGGCCCGGAGCGCGCTGTCGTCCCGCAGCCGTGTGATGGACTGAGCCAATCCCGCGCCATCGCCGACATCCGACAGAAGGCCCAGCGCCCCGTCGTCGAGAACCTCGGAAATGGCGCCGCCCCGCGTCGCAGCGATGGGAACGCCGCGCGCCATGGCCTCGAGCAGGACCAACCCCAGCCCCTCCCACTTCGACGACAGCGCGAAGACGTCGAACGCCGGCATGAGATCGGCACCATCCGGCTGCGCACCGGCAAAATGCACGTCGGCGAGCCCGAGCCGTGCCACGTGCGCCCTGAGCGCCGCCTCCTCCTCGCCCGCACCGACGATAGAGAGATGCGCCCCCGGCACGCGCGCCATGGCCTCGACCAGCGTTCCGAGATCCTTCTGCGGAACGAGACGACCGACGAAGCCGACGACGAACGCGTCGCGCGGCAGGCCGAGTCGCGCCCGCGCGCCGCCCCGATCGACATGTCCGGCCTCGGCGATGCCATAGGGAATGACGGTAATCCGCGCCCCGTCGAGCCCGACGTTCTCAACGAGATGCCGCTTCACCCGTCCGGTGATCGCGATCGTGTGCGCGGTGATCCGCTGCAGCGCCTTGAGCCGCGCGCGCCAGCTCGCCGCCGCGAAATAGGGCTCGTCGTTGTGCACACTGTCGACGATCGGCCCCGCACCCGCCCGCCACGCCGCGGCCCGTCCGAGCTGTGAGGCGTGCGGCTGATGCGTGTGGATGACACGTCCGCGCCGGTCCCGGAGCAGCGCCACGAGACGTGGCAGTTGCGCCACCCACGCCGCCCTCCCGAGCATGGGCGCAAAGCTCCGGTCGTAGACGAGCCGCGTCACGCGAATGCCCTGCTGCTCAAGCTCCGCGGCCTTGGCGACGAGCCGCGGACCGTCGTTGACGACCAGCATCAGAAGTTCGACGTCGAGGCCGGCCGCCACCTGCCCGGCCATGAGCTGGAACAGATGGTTCTCGGCACCCGAGAAGACGATCTGCCCAGGATAGTCGCCGAAGGGCGAGACGTGCGTCACGCGACGGCGACCGGAGCCCGTCACGTCCCCGTCTCCTCGATCAGCGCCGCGTACTGGTCGACCGTCGCCGAGAACGGAAAAGCCGCCGCCCGCCGCCGGGCCGCGATCGCGAGCCGGCCCGTCAGAGCCTCGTCGCCGGCGAGCCGCGCCAGCGCAGCATGAAGCGCCGCCGGGTCGCCGTAGGGCACGACGAGTCCGTTGTCATCGTCCCGGATCACCTCGAGGTTGCCCCCGATGGCCGACACGACCGGCACCAGCCCAGCGGCGCACCCCTCGAGCAGCGTATGCGACAGCCCCTCGTAGTTCGACGGCAGAACCAGCACGTCGTTGGCGAGCATCCGATCGCGCACCGCGCTTTCCGTCTGGCGGCCGAAGAACCGCACCGGGCACGACGCTCCGAGCTGCCGGTGAAGCCCTTCGAGCATCGGCAGTTCCGGCCCGTCGCCGACCATCTCGATCTCGACGCTCGCAAGGCCACGCGCGGCGAGAAGCAGCGTCTCGACACCCTTCCAGTTGGTCATGCGCCCGACGAAGAGGACACGCAGCGGACGCCCCCGCCGGGACGCACCGACCCGCTCCGGATAGTCTCCGAGTTCGACCCCGTTATGGATCGTCCTGAGGTCTGATGGCACCCCTGGCCACCGCCCGACCACGCCGGAGAGATAGTGGGATGGCGTTACCACCGTCACGGCGCGCGACAGGTATCGCTGCCGTTGCGCCGCGATGCCGCGAACCAGCCCTGGGACCTCACCGGCGCTCTGGAAATCGTCGAACGACTGCCGCGTCACGCCGTAGTTGCGGGCACTCTCCCAGACCGTATCGCCGGGTACGCGAAGAACGTAGCGGCGCGGCACCACACGCACGGCATCCAGCACGTAAGGCTCGAGCCCCGCGACGAGGATGCGCCGATGGCCGAGCATCGCCTGCGCCAGCGCCGTCCGCACCTTCACCTCGTAGACGTAGCGGTTGCCGGTCGGCACGCGCACGACACGGAACGGCCGCTCGGCGTCGCTCTGATCCCGCGCCTCGTTCGACGAGCAGACGACGGTGACGCGATGGCCCCGTTCCGCCAGCACGCCCGCGAGCCGGTCGGCGAACGTGGCCGGCCCCCCGATCAGCGGCGGGAAGATGTTGGTGACGATCAGGATTCGCGACACGGCGTCTCGTCCGGCTCTGGCATCGGGCCCCTGTGGCCGTCCGCGGCAGCGATGAGCATATCGACCCAGGCGTCGGCGAGCCTCAAGGGGTCATATCGACCGCGCACCCGTTCTCTCCCCAGCTTCGCGACGTGCACCGCGTACGCCGGATCTCCGAGCAGCGCCGCGACATGATCGGCAAGCCCGTTCTCGTCGCCGGTCTCGGCGAGCAGCCCGGCCCCGCTGTCGCCGATGACTTCCCGGGCACCACTTGTGCGCGTGGAGACGACGGCGGTCCCGGCGGCCATCGCCTCCACGAGCACCCGCCCGAATCCCTCATGATCCGAGGTGAGCAGGAGCACGGCCGCCCGCCCGAAAATCTCCGGCAACGCGTCCCGGTTCTTGGTCCCGTGCAGCACGACGCGGTCCGCGAGATCGAGCCGCCCGGCCATCTCCGCCACCGACGACGCGAGACGGCCCCCGCCAACGATATCGAACCGCGCGTCCGGCACCCGATCGGCGACGCGCCGCGCCACGGCGAGCCACAAGGGCAGGTTCTTCTCGGCCTCGAGGCGTCCGACGAACAGCACGCGCGGCTCCCGGGTCCGCTCGGCGACGGCTTCGAACCGGGCGAGATCCAGAATGGGCACCGGGATCGAGGTGACGTTCCGCACACCGCGCGCCGCGAGCTTGTCGCGCGTCTCGGGAGAGACTGTGCGCACCGCCCGGTAGCGATTGAGCAGCCCGAGCGCCACGGCGCGCCGGGCCTGCCCGACCAGGCGGCGCGGCATCGATCCGCCGGGCAGCGCCGCATCGGAGAAGATGTCGAAGTGCAGCTGCGCGACCACCGGCACCCGTCGACGCGCGAAGCGAAGGGCCGCCCAGCCTTCCTCGAACGGCGACTGCACCGCGATCGCCGAGACTGCCGCTTCCCGGTCCAGCGCGCCGAGCAACCCGCCGACGTGACGCAGGCTCTGCCAGCGCCCGGCGAGCAGCCGGACGTCGAGCGGGCCGGACGTCCAGGGTCGATCGGAGGCTTCCGCCCCGAGCACGATCACGGTCATGCGGCTGCCGGGGCGCAGTGACACGAGACGTTGCGCGTAGGCGAGTTGTCGCTCGCGGCTGTCCGCCTGTCCGGTCAGGAGCGCCCGGTCCCACCCGATCTGGACGATATGCAGTCGGCGGGCGGCGACGTCGTTCGAGGCGCGCCCTGTCATGATCCCCATCCCTCCGGCATCGCGGGCTGCACCATTCTCACGCCGAGGCCTGCCACGACAAGCCGGCGTCGCAACCACGTCGATCGACACCTTTTGCTCGCGAGAGGACCAATCGGCGGCGTGGAAAGCCTCGCCCCGCGCTACCCGACTCGCACGCGCCGTGCTACGCAATGCGCGGGGAATCACAACTGTCGAGACCGGGGAACACCACGCGCCATGACCGCACGGCTACGGATGGCAATCGGTTTGGGGTGCACGGGATTGGCGCTCGCGCTGTCGGCCTGCTCGTCAGGCAGCGCGCTGACGACCGGCACCTTGCTCGGTGGATCTGAGAAGAAGGAAGCGCCGGTCGCCCTTGTGCCGGCGTCACCGACGGACAGGGCGTTGATCGCCGGCACGACGGCGGCGCGCGCCCAGAAATGCGGCTACGTCTTCGACCCGGCCAACTTCCGCCAAGGCTATTTGTCTTACGAAACCCAGCAGGGAACGCCTCAGCCCGAGTTGGCCAAGGCGGAAAAGAGCTACGATTACACGCTGGCATCGATCTCGAAGAGTATCGCGCCCGAGCAGAACTACTGCACGGACGAGCTGACCGCGACGGTGAAGCGCGATCTGAACCGGATGCTGACCGGCGACTACTCTGCGCCGGCAAAAAAGCCCGAAGTCAACACCGCCTGGTGGGGACGTCCGTCGTCGACCGACAAGTTCGACCGCGACAAGGCCATCAATCCGCAGCCGAGAAACTGACGCCAAGAGGCACGCCGCCGCGCGTGCCCGTCGTGACCTCGACGGCCGGCGATGGCCGCCGGCTCAGCGCATCGACGGTGGCAGCTCGTCAAGGCTGGCGATGTACCACTTGTCCGCCTCGACGATGGCCGGGTTCTCGCCGTTCTTGAAGATCCAGCTGTCGACGGCCCAGCGCGTCCCCGTCGCGCTCTCGCGCAGGACCGCCGTCCAGTGCGGCCATCCGGAAATCCCGCGCAGCAGGTTCTCCTTGGCGAACGGCGTTCCGACTGCGTGATGGCGCAGCAGCCTGTTGTGCGCGAGAACCATCAGATAGCTCGTCGAATTGGTCGCCTCGTCGACGCAATCCTGCTGCGTCGGGTCGCCGGACGCGGCGAAATCCATGCCGGGGCGGTCGGCGCTGGTGCCGATGACGTCGCCGACGCGCCGCTCCATCCAGCCGATCGCGTAGGCCACGGCGCGCCGCTCTTCGTGCGCCGTATCGGCAATCCGCGTCGTCTCCATCAGTTTCGAAATTTCGGCTACGTCGGCGTCCGTGAAGCGGAACCGCGTCTGGAGTTTGCAGCCGTAGGCGTGACACACGTAGACCGTGTTGCCTTTCGGTTCGCGGCTCTTGAAGTCGGCGAAGTGCCGATCGACGGAGCCCGTCCGCTCGTGGGTGCATCCGGCAACCAGAGCGGCCACCACCATCGAAGCAAGCAGTCGCCGCATCACGAAGCCCCCGTCAGTCTCCATCAAGGCCGTCTAGCAGAGCAGTGATTCGCCCCAAAGCGCCGGTGTGGCGCTCTCCACGGCCGCGGCCGCTCGGAGGGGTGGACCCGCGGCCGGAGGGGTGGCAGGCTTGGCCTCCTCATGCCGCCACGAACCAAGCCGATCGAGGCCACCCCAAAGCCGAGGACCCCATGAGCGCCAGCAGCAAGCCCACTGCCTACGGCCGCATCTTCCCACCGCGCCAGGACTGGCTCGACAATGCCCCCGCCGAGGACGTGATCGATCCGGACCTGCCGATCATCGACACCCACCATCACGTCTGGGAGGCTCCTGGCCGCGGCCGCTACATGCTCGAGGAGCTGCACGCCGACCTTTCGAGCGGCCACAACGTTGTGGGCACCGTCTTCATCGACTGCCATTACGGCTACCGGACGGACGGGCCCGACGAACTCAAGGCCGTCGGCGAAGTGGAGGCCGTGGCCAGGCTCGCCGACGAGAGCGATCGGCGGTTTCCCGGCAAGGCACGCGTTGCGCAAGGGATTGTCGGCAACGCGGACCTGTCGATGGGGGATCGCGTCGAGCCCGTGCTCGCGGCCATGGTCGAGGCCGGCCGAGGTCGGTTCCGGGGTGTGCGGAATTCGGCTGGCTGGCACGAGGACCCGGTGATCGGCAATAACCACCAAGGGTTCGGACCACGACACTACTATCGTGACGATTTCCGCGACGGCCTGCGGCGGCTCTCGAAGATGGGTCTGTCGCTGGACGCGCTCGGCTATCACACGCAGCACCAGGACATTCTCGATCTGGCGCGGGCGGTGCCCGAGGCCAACATCGTCATGAACCACACCGGCATGCCGCTCGGCTATGGGCCCTACACGGGCAAGCTCGACGAGGTCGCAAAGGTCTGGCGCGCGAAGCTGCCCGAACTCGCCAGGTGCCCGAACGTCTCGATGAAGCTCGGCGGCATGATGATGCGGATCGCCGCCTACGACTACAATTGCATCCCAGCGCCCCCCTCTTCGGAGGAGCTGGCACGGCACTGGCGGCCCTGGATCGAGCCGTGCATCGAGCACTTCGGGGCGAGCCGCTGCCACTTCGAGAGCAACTTCCCGGTCGACAAGATGGGGATCGGCTTCAAGGCGCTGTTCAATGCGTTCAAGCGCATGGCTTCCGGCTGCTCGGCCACGGAGAAAGCGGACCTCTTCGCCGGCACGGCGCGGCGAGTGTATCGGCTGGCTTGACCCGACCGACACGGAGCCGGTGACCGGGGGAATGGCATTCGGGGGCGACATGGCCTAAATCACGGCCATGACCGAACCAATCCACATCATCGGCGGCGGCCTCGCCGGCTCGGAAGCGGCCTGGCAGATCGCGCGCCGCGGCCTGCCCGTGATCATCCATGAGATGCGCCCGGACGTGCGCACCGACGCCCACCAGACGGACGGCCTCGCCGAACTCGTCTGCTCCAATTCGTTCCGCGCCGACGACTGGACGACGAACGCCGTCGGCCTCCTCCACGAGGAAATGCGCCGGTCCGGCTCCCTGATCATGGCTGCGGCAGACCGCCACAAGCTGCCGGCGGGCGGCGCCCTCGCCGTCGACCGCGACGGCTTCTCCGAGGCCGTGACCGCGGCGCTGACCGCCCATCCCCTGGTCATGCTCGCGCGCGGCGAGGTCACCGGCATCCCACCCGAGAGCTGGGACAGCGTCGTCATCGCCACGGGCCCGCTGACGTCGCCGTCCCTGGCCGACGCCATCGGCCGTCTGACGGGCGAGCGGGAACTCGCGTTCTTCGACGCCATCGCGCCGATCGTCCATTACGAGTCGATCGATCTGGACGTCGCCTGGAAGCAGTCCCGCTACGACAAGCCCGGCCCCGGCGGCACCGGCGCCGACTACCTCAACTGCCCGATGACCCGGGACGAGTACGAGGCCTTCGTCGACGCGCTGCTCGCCGGCGACAAGACCGAGTTCAAGGAGTGGGAAGGCACGCCCTACTTCGACGGCTGCCTGCCCGTCGAGGTCATGGCCGAGCGCGGCCGCGAAACGCTCCGCTTCGGACCGATGAAGCCCGTCGGCCTCGCTGATCCGAGGACGGGCCAGCGCCCGTGGGCCGTGGTGCAGCTGCGCCAGGACAACGCCCTCGGCACGCTGTGGAACATGGTCGGGTTCCAGACCAAGCTGCGCCACGGCGAGCAGAAGCGCGTCTTCCGCATGATCCCCGGCCTCGCCGACGCCGAGTTTGCCCGTCTCGGCGGCCTCCACCGCAACACGTTCCTGAACAGCCCCCGCCTGCTCGACGCGAGCCTGCGCCTGAAGGCCATGCCGCGCCTCCGCTTCGCCGGCCAGATCACGGGTGTCGAAGGCTACGTCGAGAGCGCCGCGACCGGGCTGCTGGCCGGCCGCTTCGCCGCCGAGGAGCGGTTGGGGCGCGCCAGCGCCACCCCGCCGGCCGTCACCGCACTCGGCGCGCTGCTGGGCCACATCACCGGCGGTCACGTGGAGGTCCCCGAGTCGACCGGCAGCCCTCGCTCGTTCCAGCCGATGAACGTCAACTTCGGCCTCTTCCCGCCGGTCCCCGTCCCCGATCGGGACGTCGACGGCCGCCGCATCAAGGGCAAGGACAAGTCCGCCCACAAGAAGCGTGCCATGGGCGAGCGCGCCCTCGCCGCGCTGGCGACTTGGGGCGCCTGCGATACATCCGTTCTCGAACAACCGATGAGGGTTCCATGAAAGCCTGGCAGATCGTCTCCGACGGCGGCATCGCCGCCCTGAGCCTGAACGAGGTGGCCGAGCGCCGTCCCGGTCCGGGCGAGATCGCCGTCCGCATGCACGCCAACTCGATCAACTACCGCGACTACCTGACCATCACGGACCCTGTGTCGCGCCGCCTTCCCTACCCGCGCGTGCCGAATTCCGATGGTGCGGGTGAGGTGACGGCCCTTGGCGACGGCGTCTCGGGCCTGAAGGTCGGCGACCGCGTGGCCTCGTGCTTCTTCCAGCGCTGGACCGACGGCCAGTGCTCGGCCGAGGCCATGGCGAGCGCCCTCGGCGGCCCCATCGAAGGCGTCCTGTCGGAGCAGGCGATCCTTCGCGCCGAGGGCGTGGTGCCTGTGCCAGCCCACCTCTCCTTGACCGAGGCCGCGACGCTGCCCTGCGCCGCACTCACCGCCTGGAACGCGATCGTCGAGACCGGCCGCACCAAGGCCGGCGACTGGGTGCTTCTCCTCGGCACCGGCGGCGTCTCCACGTTCGCCTTGCAGTTCGCCCGCATGATGGGCGCCCGCACGATCGTCACGTCTTCGTCGGACGACAAGCTCGAGAAGGCGAAGGCACTCGGTGCCACCGTCACCGTCAACTACCGCAAACACCCCGCCTGGGAGGATGCCGTCCTCGAGGCGACCGGCGGCCGGGGCGTCGATCTGGCCGTCGAGGTCACGGGCGCACTCAATTTGCCCAAGACCATCAACGCCACGCGCATCGCCGGCACCATCGCCCTGATCGGCGCGATGCACGGTGGCGCCATAGATCCGGCGCAGTTCATGCGCCGTTCCATCCGTATCCAGGGCATCTATGTCGGCTCGCGACGGATGTTTCTGGACATGTGCCGCGCCATCGAAGCCCACAGCCTGAAGCCCGTGATCGATACGGCCTTCCGCTTCGCCGAGGCCCGCGAGGCCTTCCGGCACATGGAAAGCCAGTCCCATCTGGGCAAGATCGTCATCGAGATCTGAGGATCTTGCCGAAGAAGAACCCGGATGCCCGCCAGCGGCATCCGGCCTCGCGCCGAGGAACGCCATGACGAGTGCCATCGACGCCATCCGGTCCGACTTCGAACTCCTCGACGACTGGGAGGACCGCTATCGCTATCTGATCGAACTCGGCAAGGCCCTCGCGCCCTACGATGAGGCCGAGCGCACGGAGGCCAACAAGGTGCGCGGCTGCGCCAGCCAGGTGTGGCTCTCCTCGCGCGTCGACCCGCAGCCCGACGGCCCGCATCTCGCCTTGTCCGGCGACAGTGACGCCCACATCGTGAAAGGCCTGATCGCGGTTCTGTTGGCTCTCTACGCCGGCCAGCGCGCCGACGCGATCCTCTCGCTCGACGCCCACCGTGTCTTCGCCGAACTCGGCCTCGCCGAGCATCTGACGCCCCAGCGCTCGAACGGCTTTGCCGCCATGGTGACCCGCATCCGTCACGATGCGGAGCAGGCCGCGGCTCAGTCGGGCTGATCCGGCCCCTCGCCGCCGGCCCGCGACAGCGGCGGCCGATATCCCGGCGCGCCCCAGTGCCGGAGGCGGCGCGCGATCATTCGTTCCACATCCGGCCGTTCCTCGAGACCATAGTGGAGCGCCAGCGCGGTCAGCGCCCGCTGCAGGAGAAGACGCGCCGAGCGACGCGGCCAACCCTCCCGCTGCGAGATGTCGTCGAGCCCGCGCAGATGGCAGCAGACGTCGATCAGAAGGCCGCAATGCTCCGGCCCCACCGCCATCAACGCCCGGTTGAACCGCTCCCGTGCCGCGACCGCACCGTCGGTGATGTCCCGTTGCGGATTGCCGCGCCCCCCCCTCGCCCCCTCGCCCGGGGTCGCCGACCACGACATCGTGACACGCGGTGAAAGCTCTCCCCGTGTGAAATCGGCCCTGAGCCGCTCCCCGGCCGCAAGTTGGGCATCGGAGATGAGGCGCTGCCCTTGCCCGTCACGCCGGGCGTGGAGCCAGACGAGCGGGCTTTCCGATGGATTGATGGCAGGCCGGAGTGGCCCAGGCTCCCGGCCCTGAACTGCCGACGGCGCAGCCCGCGACCGAGCCTCGGTCCGCATGGCGAGCAACCGGCGCAGCGCGGTTCGCCCTTTTCCCGTAAGGCGCAACGCCTCACCACCCTCCTCACGGACGACGAGCCCTTGCGCCATCACCGCCATGAGAGCCGGATCATCTGTCGGCAGGGGGCGACCCGCCGCGACATCTCGCAGCACGGCCGGCAGTTCGGTTCGCAGGCGCGGGCTATGCCGACCGCCAGACTTCGCCGTCGTCATAGCTCACCTACCCCCGCGATGCCCGAGACCCGCGCCAATCGCCCGACGATCTCCTCGAGATTGGAAAGCGTTCGATCGAACACCGGATCGTCACGCCGATCTTCGACCAGCGCACAGGCATGGCGGACGGTCGTGCGGTCCCGGTTGAAGATGCGCCCGACGTCGGCATGCGGAATGCCGAACACGCAATGCGCGAGATACATGGCGACCTGTCTCGCCAGTGCCACGTGAGCCTGCCCGCGCGAGCTGCCCTGGATCAGCGTGACGTCGATGCCGTAGACCACCGCGACCGAGGTATCGATCGTCGCTTTGAGCCTGCCAAGAGCTGCGTCCGGAACGTGGGATTGTGATGCAACAAGCTGGAATGAGCAGCGCGATGTCTCAAACTGAATTCCCATCGTATCGCCTCGGCTTGTGGGCGTCATTCGGTGCCGAAACGGGTCTGACAGACCTGAGTTTCGGGCCGCCTAGGACAGAATGCCTAGTGGCTTTCCGAATTTAGTGCCGGGGGCGAGAGCGAGGATTAGTTCACCAGCGAATTCCGGACCGCTGGTTAATTCCGCGGTCGGAGCGATTGGCGTGGAGAGTGGCGCGTGGTGCGAGGATGCCTGCTACCGGAGGACGCCGCCGGGGCTGCGTCGGGGAGGGAGGTGTGGCGGTGCAGCGCCAGACGACATCCCCCGGTAGATGGTACGGCCGGATCGCGGACGCGAATGCCCGCGGCCAGCCGAAAGGGTACCGGGACGGCGGCGGTGCGGGGTTCCGCCACCATCCCGGGCGGACCGTTCATGCCAGGGGGCACCTGACACGATCAGTCCGTTTGGCAGGACCTCTTGACGTGCGTCGCCGACGAGGCGCCATCACGAGCGATCCGTAAAATCCTCCGATGCATCGCCGCAGGCGTACGCCCGAGGCTGACGAGTTCGGTCGAGTTGTGTGTAACCCCCAGTTCGTCCGAGCCGAATGCCCCCCCGGGCCCGCTGCTCGTATCGACGTCCGATGCGATGATAATTGAACCGGATCGCGACAAAAAAGAGACAGCGCAAAGGCAATTTGATGTTCCAAAGATCAACTGCTATGTCGACTTGGAAATAATCGAAAGTAGTATAAGGGGTGCCAAAAGATGTAGGCCGATCTCTTAAATAGAGACGCCTCTGATTTTTTCAACAGCTCAGTATTCGCCCCATCGTTCCGTGGTGGCCGTGAACGGGCTCTTGCGCCCACCTCGCGAATTGGCCACGGTGCCGCCGCGCTGCGAACGAAGGAAAGGCAAGCGGACCGGTGATGGACTTCAGTCGGACTGCCCTGTCGCGGGTCCTCGGGCCGGGAAACGTCCTGAGCGGCTTGACCACGCCCGCCCTTCGCATCGGCGTCACGGGCCTCGCGCGGGCCGGCAAAACGGTCTTCATCACCGCTCTGGTTCGCAATCTCGTCAATCCGACGCGCCTGCCGTTCTTCGCCGCCGCCGCCGAGCAACGCGTCCTTCGCGCCTATCTCGAACCTCAGCCCGACGACGACGTGCCGCGCTTCGCCTACGAGGACCATCTGGCGGCACTCGCCGCCGATCCCCCCGATTGGCCCCAGAGCACGCGGCGCATCTCGGAACTTCGCGTCACGCTCGAATACGCGACCGATCACGTTCTCTGGCGCCAGTTCGGCTCCCGGCGCCTCCACCTCGACATCGTCGACTATCCCGGCGAGTGGCTGATCGACCTGCCGTTGCTCGAGCAGTCGTACCCCGACTGGTCCCGCGCCGCGCTTGAGGCAGCGCGTCAACCCGAACGGCGGGCGTCATCCGCACCCTTCCTCGAGCATCACGCGCTCCTGCGCCACGACGAGCCGCAGGACGAGCAGAAGGCCTTGCATGGCGCAGAACTCTTCCGGCGCTATCTGCTGGCGGAGCGCGCGGCCGGGACCTTCGAGCCGACCCTCGGGCCGGGCCGCTTCCTCATGGCCGGGGAACTCGAAGGGTCACCGCTGTTGACCTTCCTCCCGCTCGATCTGCCGGCCGACGTCGCCCCGCGCCGCGGCACGCTGCACGACATGATGCACCGCCGCTACGAGGCCTATCGTCAGCGGGTGGTGAAGCCGTTCTTTCGCAATCACTTCGCCCGCCTCGATCGCCAGATCGTGCTCGTCGACGCCCTCTCGGCCATCGATCGCGGGCCGCACGCGCTTGCGGATCTCGAGCAGACCCTGGTCTCGGTGCTCGGCGCCTTCCGGACCGGCAACAACGGCTTGCTGGCGGCCTTCCTGCCGCGCCGCATCGACCGCATCCTGCTCGCGGCCACCAAGGCAGACCACGTGCCACGCTCGAGCCATGACCGTCTCGAGACGATCCTCGCCGCCCTCACGGCGCGCGCCAGCGCCATGGCCCGCTTCAGCGGCGCAGAGGTGAAGGCCATGGCCATCGCGGCGCTTCGCGCGACCCAGGAGGCGGAACTGAAACGCGATGCGAGCGAGCCGGCGCTGATCGGCGTGCCGTTGCCGGGTGAGCGGCTTGGCAACCAGGTGTTCGACGGCCGACGCAAGGCGGCGCTCTATCCTGGTGACCTGCCCGCAACCCTCGCGGAGGCGATGCAGAAGCCAACCGAGCCGACGAGCCAGAAGGACGTTTCGCTGGTCCGCTTTCGGCCGTCTCGCGTTCCGCCGGACGCGCCCGACGGCAGCGTCGCTCCGTGGCCTCATATCCGCCTCGACCGCGCGATCGAGTATCTCATCGGGGATCGCCTCCAATGACCACGGACCGGCCGCGCCGCAAACCCGAGATCATCGACCTCGACGACCCCGCGCTCGTCGTGCCGCCTGAGCCCGAGTCCATCGCGACATCCGTCGCGCCGGACCCTGGCGCACCGGTCGCCGGCGAGGCGGTCGGCAGGCCCCCGACGAATCTCACGAGGCGCGCGGGCTGGGGTACCGTGCTCGTCGCCGCTCTGGGCGCTCTGACGAGCCTCGCGCTCAGCCTCTCGTTCGCGCGCTTCGTCTCCGCCGCACTCGAGCGCCAGGACTGGATCGGATGGACGGCGACCGGCCTCCTTGGCATCGCGCTCTTCGCGACGGTGGTCATCGTCGGCCGCGAGCTGGTCGGCCTGGTGAGCCTCCGCCGTCTCGGCCGGACGCGCCGCGATATCGATGCAGCGCTGGCGCGACGGGATATCGCCGCCGAGCGACGCGCGGTCGAGGAGGCGGTGGCGCGCTTCGCCGACCGCCCGGAGCTGACATGGCACGTCGCACGCCTGAGGGAGCACACGTCTGCCGCCGTCGATCCCGGCGATTATGCCCGCCTCGCCGACCGCGACCTGATGCCGGCCCTCGATGCCAGCGCCCGCCGTCTGGTGGCGTCGTCCGCCCGCCGCGTCAGCGTCGTGACCGCACTGTCGCCGACGGCGTTACTGACCGTCGGCTGGATCCTGGCCGAGAACCTCCGTTTACTGCGCGCCCTGGCCCAGCTCTATGGCGGCCGCCCGGGTTTCCTCGGCACCACTCGTCTCGCGCGCATGGTGTTCACACACATCGTGGCCAGCGGAGGCATCGCGTTGACCGAGGACCTGCTCGGCCAGTTCCTCGGCCAGGATCTCATTCGCCGACTGTCGCGACGTCTCGGCGAGAGCCTCTTCAATGCCGCGCTGACGGCGCGCGTCGGTGCCGCCGCCATCGAGGTGATCCGCCCTCTGCCCTACCTCGAGGCCCCGCGCATACGTGCGCGCGATTTCATCACCGAGATTGCGCGCTGGTCGCGCGAGCAGGCCGCCCGCCCCGCCGCCGGCGAACCTCGCAACGGCAAGCCCTGAAGAACGCGCTGCCGGCCGCGCCCGAAGACAAAACGGCGCCCCGATGAAAGGGCGCCGCTTCGATCATGTGCTCGAGCGGGCCCCGCGCCGACCTCGGCGCATCGGCCCCTCGCCATGCTCAGTTGAGCAGTTCTTTCAGCTTCTTGGCCGGCGAGAACTTCGGCACGTTGGAAGCCGGAATCTTGATCGGGGCCTTGGTCAGCGGATTGATGCCCTCGCGCGCCTTGCGCTTGGTGACCTTGAAGGTGCCGAAATCCGGGATCCGCACGTCGTTGCCGTCCTTCATGGACTTGGCGATGCTCTCCATGACGGCCTCGACCGCCGCCTTCGCCTTGTCCTTCGTCAGATCGCACTTCTCGGCGACTGCATCGATCAGGTCCTGCTTGCTCATTGTGTCAATTCCTCTGAAGCCATCTTCTCAGATGCGATGAGTGGACTGGCCCCGAAACCGGAGGCCTGGATCATGGTGCGCGCCTCGATCGGCAGCGTCCGGCTACCAACGCTCATTGCATGGCGAGGTCAAGAAAAAATGGCCGCAAACCCGCATGAAAGCAGGGGTTTCATGTCTCGGAACGGGCAGATAACGCATAGGTCTGATCAAAAACGTCGCCCCGGCGACCGATCTCGGTTGCCGGGGCGAGATTCAACTCAGGATGGGCATTAACAGCCCGATCGTCAGTGAGCCCTGGGACGCTCCGGCGTCCCGTCGACGGCGGCCGCGACGGCGGGCGTCTCGGCCTCCCATGCGATCGGATCGGGAACACGTACCAGCGCGTGCTTCAGCACGTCATCCATGCGCGACACCGGAATGATGGTGAGCTTCGTCTTCACTTCATCCGGGATTTCCGACAGATCCTTGACGTTGTCGTCCGGGATCAGAACCGTCGTGATCCCGGCGCGCAATGCCGCGAGCAGCTTTTCCTTGAGCCCGCCGATCGGTAGCACGCGGCCACGCAGCGTGATCTCGCCCGTCATGGCGACATCCTTGCGCACCGCGATGCCGGTGAGCACCGAGATGATCGCCGTGACCATCGCGACGCCCGCAGACGGACCGTCCTTGGGTGTCGCGCCCTCGGGCACGTGGACGTGGATGTCCTTGCGGTCGAAGAGCGATGCCGGGATGCCGAAATCGACGGACCGCGAGCGCACGTAGGCGTTGGCGGCCTGGATCGACTCCTTCATCACGTCGCGCAGGTTGCCGGTCACCGACATCTTGCCCTTGCCGGGCATCATGACACCTTCGATCGTCAGGATCTCGCCGCCGACTTCGGTCCACGCGAGTCCCGTGACGACGCCCACCTGATCGACGAGTTCCGCCTCGCCGTACCGGTACTTCGGCACGCCCAGATACGTCTCGACCATGTCGGCCGTGACATGCACCGTCTTGTGCTTCTCGACCAGGATGTCCTTCACCGCTTTGCGGGCGAGCTTCGACATCTCACGCTCGAGCGAACGCACGCCCGCCTCGCGGGTGTAGCGTCGAATCACTTCCTTGATCGCGTCGTCGTCGATGCTCCACTCGGAGGCTTCGAGGCCGTGCGCCTGTCGCGTCTCGGGAATGAGATGGCGCTTGGCGATCTCGACCTTCTCGTTCTCCGTGTAGCCGGCAAGCCGGATGATCTCCATCCGGTCCAGCAGGGCCGGCGGGATGTTCAGCGTATTGGCCGTGGTCACGAACATCACGCTCGACAGATCGTAATCGACCTCGAGGTAGTGATCGTTGAACGTCGCGTTCTGCTCCGGATCGAGAACCTCGAGCAGCGCCGCCGCAGGATCGCCGCGGAAATCGGAACCCATCTTGTCGATCTCGTCGAGGAGGAAGAGCGGATTCGTCCGCTTCGCCTTCTTCATCGACTGGATGACCTTGCCGGGCATCGAGCCGATGTAGGTCCGCCGATGGCCACGGATCTCGGCTTCGTCTCTGACACCACCGAGCGACATGCGCACGAACTCGCGTCCGGTCGCGTTGGCGATTGACTTGCCGAGCGACGTCTTGCCGACACCGGGCGGGCCGACGAGGCACAGGATCGGACCTTTGAGCTTGTTCGTCCGGCTCTGGACGGCAAGGTACTCGATGATCCGCTCTTTCACCTTGTCGAGGCCGTAATGCTCCTTGTCGAGCACGTCCTGCGCCTCGATCAGATCCTTCTTGACCTTGCCGCGCACACCCCAAGGGATCGACAGGAGCCAATCGAGATAGTTGCGGACAACGGTCGCCTCGGCGGACATCGGGCTCATCTGCTTGAGCTTCTTCAGCTCCGCCAGCGCCTTGTCACGGGCTTCCTTCGACAGCTTGGTCTGCTCGATCTTCTCTTCGAACTCGGCGATGTCGTCGCGCTCGTCGTTGTCGCCGAGCTCCTTCTGGATCGCCTTCATCTGCTCGTTGAGATAGTACTCGCGCTGCGTCTTCTCCATCTGCCGCTGCACGCGCTTGCGGATCTTCTTCTCGACCTGCAGGACGGAGATCTCGCTCTCCATCAGCGTGTAGACGCGCTCGAGACGCTCGGAGATCTTGATGATCTCGAGGATCTCCTGCTTCTCCGCGATCTTGATCACGAGATGCGAGGCGATGGTGTCGGCGAGCTTCGAGTGATCCTCGATCTGCGCCAGCGTGCCGAGCACTTCCGGACTGATCTTCTTGTTGAGCTTCACATAGCTCTCGAACTGCGACACCGCCGATCGGGCCATAGCCTCGATCTCGTCGGCGTTGCCCGTCACTTCGGTGATCCGCTCGATCTCCGCTTCGAAGAAGTCCTTGTTCGTCGTGTACGTCGTGATCCGCGCGCGCGCCGTCCCCTCGACCAGCACCTTGACCGTGCCGTCGGGAAGCTTCAGGAGCTGCAGCACCGACGCGAGCGTGCCCACGGTGTAGATCGCATCGGGCTCAGGATCGTCGTCGGAGGCATCCTTCTGCGCCACGAGCAGGATCTGCTTCTCCGCCTTCATCACCTCTTCGAGCGCACTGATCGACTTTTCACGCCCCACGAACAGGGGGACGATCATGTACGGGAAGACGACGATGTCACGCAGAGGAAGGACCGGATAAACCTCGCGGCCCGCTGACTTGTCTTTCGCCTTGCTACGGTTCTCGTCGGTCATCGTCTTGCCATCCGTTCCAACAAATCCGCCATCTCGCAGCGCTCCCCGTCACTGACAGGTTCAGCCGGACCACATCCGGCCGACGCGCCACGTCTATGCTGTTCGCGCCTCCCCTGGGCTTCTTCGACCCTCTCGCCGTGCAACCGCTTGTCGTCCGAGGTTTCGGTCTTCTGCACCGTCCGCGAATGAGCGGCCCCCTTAGGTAAGCCGCCCCAGATCGACTTCAAGGCCTCCACTGAGGCATTGCGATGGCTGCCGTCGGCGCGCTGCCGGAATTGATCGGACAGCGCACCGATGACCCGTCGACATGTCAGGCCGGTGCACCCTTCTCTTCGGCGCGCTCGGCATAGATGCGGAGCGGCCGCGCGCCGCCCTCGACGACCTCGGGACCGATGACGATCTCCTCGACGCCCTTCATGGTCGGCAGGTCGAACATCGTGTCGAGCAGGATGCCTTCCATGATCGAACGGAGGCCGCGGGCACCGGTCTTGCGCTCGATGGCCTTGCGCGAGATCGCCTTGAACGCGTCGGGCGTGATGGTGAGCTGCACGCCCTCGAGCTCGAACAGGCGCTGGTATTGCTTGGTCAGCGCGTTCTTCGGCTCCGTCAGGATCTGGATGAGCGCCTTCTCGTCCAGATCCTCGAGCGTGGCGATCACCGGCAGACGACCGATGAACTCCGGGATCAGGCCGAACTTCAGCAGATCCTCGGGCTCCACCTCGCGCAGGATTTCCCCCGTGCGCCGCTCGTCCGGCCCGATGACCGTCGCACCGAAGCCGATCGACGTGCCCTTGTTGCGACGCGAGATGATCTTTTCGAGGCCCGCGAACGCGCCTCCGCAGATGAACAGGATGTTCGTCGTATCGACCTGCAGGAACTCCTGCTGCGGATGCTTGCGACCACCCTGCGGCGGCACGGAAGCAACAGTCCCTTCCATGATCTTGAGAAGCGCCTGCTGCACGCCCTCTCCGGACACGTCCCGCGTGATCGAGGGGTTGTCGGACTTGCGGCTGATCTTGTCGACTTCGTCGATGTAGACGATGCCACGCTGCGCCCGCTCGACGTTGTAGTCGGCGTTCTGCAGCAGCTTCAGGATGATGTTTTCCACGTCCTCGCCGACGTAGCCGGCTTCCGTGAGCGTCGTGGCGTCGGCCATCGTGAACGGCACGTCGAGGATGCGCGCCAGCGTCTGCGCCAGCAGCGTCTTGCCGCAACCAGTCGGCCCGACGAGCAGGATGTTCGACTTCGCGAGTTCGACGTCGTTGCTCTTCGACGCATGGTTGAGGCGCTTGTAGTGGTTGTGCACGGCCACCGAAAGCACGCGCTTCGCGTGAATCTGTCCGATCACATACGAATCGAGAACGTTGCAGATCTCCTGTGGAGACGGCACACCGTCGCGCGATTTGACGAGCGTGTTCTTGTTCTCTTCCCGGATGATGTCCATGCACAGCTCGACGCATTCATCACAGATGAACACGGTCGGCCCTGCAATGAGCTTGCGAACCTCGTGCTGGCTCTTGCCGCAGAAGGAGCAGTAGAGGGTGTTTTTTTCGTTTGGCATCCGGCTCTCTCACGCCCGGCGGGCACACCCGCCAAAGGCAACCTCGAGTTGGCAACGGTTATCGGCCGTTTCGGCCGTACAAGACAGTCCCGTGTCGATCACGCGGCCGAATCGGCCACGGGGTACGCTGGAATCCATTTAAGGCGATCTGAGCACGCGAGCGGCTGCGAGATCAAGAATGGATTAACAGGACGATACCGCGCGTCGCCACGCGACCCGGGATTGATACAGTTCTGTGACCTCACGGCCACCCCTATATTGTATCTTCAATCAGAGGCGGCAAGTGACCATCGCGGTTCACGCCCGACAAGGGGCCGAAGCACGGCCCCCTAGGACGACGAAGAGCCGCATCGAGCGCGGCTCTCCCCGATGGATCACAGGTGGTGCGCAGTGGAGACGGGCGCCGCTCCGCGGCCTCAGGACTTGGTATCGCCGCCGAAATCCATCTCCTCGCGGCTCGAAAGGACCCGGTCGATCAGACCGAACTCGCGCGCCTGGTCAGATGTCATGAAGTGGTCACGGTCGAGCGTCCGCTCGATGCGCTCGTAGGGCTGGTTCGTGTGCTTGACGTAAACCTCGTTCAGCCGCCGCTTCATCTTCACGATGTCCTCGGCGTGGCGCTCGATGTCGCTGGCCTGCCCGGAGAAGCCGCCGGACGGCTGGTGCACCATGATGCGCGCGTTCGGCAATGCAAACCGCATCCCGGCCCGACCGGCCGTGAGCAGCAGCGAGCCCATGGACGCCGCCTGCCCGATGCACAGCGTCGCAATCGGGCAGCGGATGAACTGCATCGTGTCGTAGATCGCCATTCCGGACGTCACCACGCCACCCGGTGAGTTGATGTACATGGCGATTTCTTTCTTGGGGTTCTGAGCCTCCAGAAAGAGCAGCTGCATGCAGATCGACGTCGCCATGCCGTCCTCGATCGGGCCGACCACGAAGATGATCCGCTCCTGCAACATGCGGGATGGCAGGTCGTAGGGCTGCATGCCGCGAGCCGTCTGCTCGATGACAGTCGGCCAGAAAGTGCTGGTGATCATGCTCATTGCGGTGCTCCCGGTCTCGTTCGCTGGCGCCGCGCCGGCTCGTCCGTCGAATCGAGCCGTCGCAGCAATGAATGTGGCGCAGATGACGCATGATACAATGAGACGGCGCCTTCAAGGCAGGGCCGGCGGCCGTCCCACAGGGATTGTTGTCTCGAAGCCTTAGGCCTTGTTGGCGTCGGGCACGGCGTCAGGAGCAGCAGGCGCTCCGTCCTCCTCGATCGGCGCCAGAAGCTCCGCGACCGGCACCTTGCGCTCGGTGACCTTCGCCTGCGCGGCGATGTGGTCGACGACCTTGTCCTCGTAGATCGGCGCGCGAAGCTGGCTGACGGCATTCGGGTTCTGCTGGAAGTAGTCGTAGACCATCTTCTCCTGACCGGGGAACCGGCGCGCCTGCTGGAAGAGCGCGTTCCGCAGTTCGTCCTGCGTCACGTCGATCTTTGCCGCCGTCCCGACCTCGCCGAGCACCAGCCCGAGCCGCACGCGCCGTTCCGCGATCTTCCGGTACTCGTCGCGCACCTGCTCTTCGGTCTTGCCCTCGTCCTCGAACGACTTCTTGGCTTCTGTCATCCGCCGGGTGAGGTCCTGCCAGATGCCGTTGAACTCGCCATCGACGAGCGTCGGCGGCAGCTCGAAGACATGCGCCTTGTCGAGCGCATCGAGCATCACGCGCTTCAGCTTCGCGCGCGACACCTGCTCGTACTCCGAGGCGATCTGCTCGCGCACCCGGGTTTTCAGCTCGTCGAGCGTCTCGACACCGAGACCCTTGGCGAACTCGTCGTTGATCTCCGGCTTCTTCGGCACCGCCACCGACTTCACCTTGACGCTGAACTCGGCTTCCTTGCCGGCCAGCGTCGCCACCGGATACTCGGCCGGGAACGTCGCCTTGACCACCCGCTCGTCACCCGCCTTGGCGCCCTTGATGCCGTCCTCGAAACCGGGGATGAAGCCGCCACCACCGATGACCAGCGGCGCGTCCTCGGCCTTGCCGCCCTCGAACTCGGTGCCGTCGATGCGTCCGACGAAGTCGATCACCACCTGATCGCCCTCAGCCGTTTCGCGACCGTCCTGGATATCGTAGCTGACGTTGCGCTCGGCCATCTGCTCGATGGCCTTGGTCACGTCCTCGTCGGGCACGTCCGCGACGAGCTTCTCGAGCTCCAGCGCCGTCAGATCGGCGATCGTGATCTCGGGCAGCACTTCGAACGACACGGAGTAGGCGAAATCGCCCTGTCCTTCCATGACCCGATCGATTTCGGCCTTGTCCTCCGGGAACTCGATCCGCGGCTCGAAGGCCGGGCGTTCCTTGCGCTCGGAGATGGCCTTCTCGGTGGTCTCCTCGACGGCCTTCTGCAGCACCTCGGCCATCAGCGAGCGACCGTAGACCTTCTTGATGTGGGTCGTCGGCACCTTGCCGCGGCGGAAGCCCTTGAGCTGGATGTTGCCCTTGACCTCGTCGAGGCGCGAGACGAAGCGCTCCCCGAGTTCGCCCTGACCGATCACAACCTTGAGGGTCCGCTTCAGGCCCTCGGCGCTCGTTACTGAAACCTGCATCGTGCTCTTCGCCACCCTGATCAAAGGCCATAGAGGCCCGCTGCGCCGGTCGCGCCGGCTCGAAATTCCTTCAGGCCCCGACCCGGGCCGCCGTGGTGCGGGCGGAGGGACTCGAACCCCCATGGCCAAGGCCACCAGAACCTAAATCTGGCGTGTCTACCGGTTCCACCACGCCCGCCTCGCCATCGTGACCCGCGGCGCGAACGAGCGCTCCCTGCCGGCATGCAGGCGCAAGCGCCCGGCAGCCGCCCGGTCGGATCGAGGGCGACAGCTATATCTGGCCTGAGGCCCGGTGATCAATCGCGAAAGTGGGACGCCGGACCGAACGGGGGCGCTGGACGGCCACAAGGTGAACGCTGGAGGCTGGCGCGAGGTCAGTCCTTGAGCAGCGCGTAGCCGAACAGATAGACCGCCGGGAAGAGGCCGATCAGCCAGGCCTTGTCGCCGAAAGCTTGCAGGTCCGGCCAACCGCCGTTGAGGACCAGAACGGTGGCCACGGCACAACCCGCCACAAATGCCAGACGTGCCATCTTGAAACACTCCTCCCGAATTGGCGCACGGTCGAACCCGGCGGCGCCCAGTGGAAGGCCGTGCTGCAAGAGTTGCACCATCCGTCCGGCGGCAGGCCGGAGTTCGGTGGGCGCAAACAAAATGAAGGCCGGCTTCGGGGGAAGCCGGCCTTCGCTCGAACCGGGGACGGGTCCGAGGTTTACTTCATGGGCGCGTAGGCGCAGCAGTCGCTGGACGAGCCGAAGTGATAGCGCAGGCCGACCTTGAACTCGTGCGCCGTCATGTCGTCGACGACGAGGCGCGGATTGGGACCGCCGAGCACCACGTCCTCGGTATCGCTGTGAGCCGAGCCCATGTTGATGTAGCGGTATCCGACGTCGAGGATGGCGCGGCTCGAGAGCTGGTAGCCGAAGCCGGCCATCAGCGACCAGGCGAGATCGGCCTTGGTCTCGCCGAACTGCGGGTTCGGGCTCAGCGGATGCTCGATGTGGACGTGCTGCATGTCGTGGAGGGCGACGCCGATGCCGGCGCCGACGTACGGCACGAAGCCGCGGTAGCTGCCGAGATCGTAGAACGCGTTGGCCATGACCGTGTAGCTGTCGATCTTCGTCTTGATCGGCGGATCGATCGGATTGAACACGAAGATGTCGACGTCGCCCTTGAACTCGCGGTCCTTGCGCACGCCGATCGTGATTTCACCGCGAAGCCCCCGCGAGCCCGAGCCGCAACCGATGCCGGCTTCATAGAGCATGCCTGCGTCGATGGACGCGCCGCGAACGTCGGGGCTGGCGCCACCGGCGTTACCGACATAGGTCGCCGAAGGGTCCATGTTCCACGCGTAGCCGACGTCACCGCGCAGGTAGCACGGGCCGGCGATGGCGGGAGCCGAATGGGACATCGGCGTGAAGCCGTCCTTCATCGACCCGCGACCGTAGAGATCGGCGGCCGCAGTCATGCCCGGCAGCGCGACGCAGCCAATCATCGCGGCGGCCGTGATCAGCCCCGCCTTGAACGAGAGTGCCATTGTGATCTGTACCTTGTGAAGCGAACGCGCACGCGTGGTCTGCGATGTCCGCCGACCTTGACTTGAAGGCATGATGCATCGGGCGCGGTTAAAGCGCGGTTAAGCAGCGCACCATCTCGACACGAGATGGCGAATCTGCGTGCCTCGCACATTGGGCTGCGCTTGCCCGTCCGCCGCCGGGCGTGCTGTTATCCGCGCCGCCCGACCGCCGGAAAGGACCCTCCGCGATGCTCGACATGCCCGTGCCGCCCGATCTCATCCATCACGAGGACCTCGAGGTCGGCCGCACCGTGAGTTTCGGCTCGATTTCAGTGTCGAAAGAGGACATCGTCGACTACGCCAGCCGCTTCGATCCCCAGCCGATCCATCTCGACGAGGAAGCGGCGCGGAAGTCGATCGTCGGCGGGCTCTGCGCCTCGGGCTTTCACTCCTGCGCGCTGTTGATGCGGATGCTCGCCGACGACGTGCTCGCCAATGCCACCTCGCTCGGCTCGCCGGGCATCGACGAGGTCAAGTGGATGAAGCCCGTGCGCCCCGGCGATACGCTCTCCGCGCGCCTCGTCTGCCGGGAGAAGCGCGCGCTCGGCTCACGCCCGGAGGTCGGCCTCGCCAAGCTCATGATCGAGATGCTGAACGGCGCCGGTGAAACCGTCATGAGCTGGGATTCGATGCAGCTCCTGAAGGTCCGCTCGCCCGGCTCGGCCGCGCCCTCCGGCACGGGCGCCACATCGTCGACACCGCGCGCCGTCAGTCTTTGGGATATGGCGGGCACGGCCCCCGATCGCTCGAGCAACTACTTCGAGGATCGCCAGATCGGCGAGATCTACTCGCTCGGCAGCCACACCTTCTCCCGCGACGAGATCATGGAGTTTGCCGCCCGCTTCGATCCCCAGCCGTTCCACCTTGACGACGAGGCCGCCAGCCGCTCGCTGTTCGGCCGCCTCTCGGCCTCCGGCTGGCACACGACCGCCATCTGGATCCGCCAGTTCGTTCGCTATCGCCAGGACATCGAGCGTGACATGCTGGCCCGTGGCCTCGTCCCCGCTCAGTACGGCCCCTCGCCCGGATTTCGCAACCTGCGCTGGCTGAAGCCGGTTTATCCCGGCGATACCATCGAGTTCCGCGGCCGCGTCGACACCAAGCTCGACTGGCGCTCGCGGCCGGACCGGGGGCTGATCGAGACGGAGAACCAGGGCCGCAACCAGCACGGAGACCTCGTCTTCGCGCTCCGCGGCCGCATTCTGGCGGAGAAGCACTCTCCCGCCTGAGCTGCGTCTTTACGCCCGCTTCACCTCTCCGGCGAACACGTAGCCGACGCCACGCACCGTCTTGATCAGACGCGGCGCATCCGGCACCGGCTCGACCTTTCGCCTGAGCCGCGCGATCAGTGCATCGATCGAGCGGTCGAGGGGCGACCAGTCGTGCCCCTTCAGAAGATCCATGATGGTATCGCGGCTGAGCACCCGGCTCGGCCGCTTGACGAACATCACGAGCATGTTGAATTCGGCCGTCGTCAGATCGCGCACTGCGCCATCCGGGCCCCTGAGTTCGCGCCTCGGCTCGTCGAGGACGAAGCCGTCGAAGCACCACGCGCCGGCCTGATCCGGTACCCCGTCCCCCGACCCGGCCGGCGGCGGTGTCGGGCCGTTGTCGTAGCGCCGGAGCACGGCCCGGACGCGGGCGAGAACCTCGCGCACGTGGAACGGCTTGGCGATGTAGTCGTCGGCCCCGAGTTCCAGCCCGACGACCCGGTCGATCGTATCGCCCTTGCCCGTGATCATGACGATCGGCACATCCCGCTTCGCGCGTATCTCGCGGGCGAGTTCCAGCCCGTTGTCGCCGCCGAGATTGAGATCGAGCGTCACGAGATCGACGGCCAACTCGCCGAGAAGGCGAGTCGCCTCGGTCCGGTCCGGGGCTTCGGCCACCTGATAGCCCTCGAGCTCGAAACAGTCGCGCAACAGCTGGCGCACGGCCGCTTCGTCGTCGACGACGAGAATGGTCTTGGCCCCTGCACCCGCTGTCATCCCTCCCTCTCCCTTCGCGCGCTGCAACCGTCGTTACACTTTCTCACAATTCGTAACACGCAGGCCATCGGCAGGTTGCCGTCCCCTGTTCATGTCCCTCCGTGCTCGCAGAGAGAGCCGACGACGGAAGGGGTGGAACATGCTCGCAACGGCCTTTACCACGGCAGGCGATCTCGGCAACGGTCGCAGCGTTCTCGACGCGGCGGCGCCCGCTGCGCGAGACCCCCTCGACGATCGCCTTGCACGGGCGGCTCCCCGCACCATCGAGGCCCGCGAGCACATCTTCTGCGAGGGCGACCGGGCCACCCACGTCTACCGCGTCGAGGTCGGCCATCTGTGCATCTACCGCATGATGTCGGACGGCCGCCGTCAGGTCGTGGACTTCGCCTACCCCGGGGACATCATCGGTCTCGGCGCCCTCGGCGAGCATGGCGAGAGCGCCCAGGCCATGGAACGCACCGTCGTTCGCGGCATGCCGCTCGCCACGTTGCGGGAGCTGGCGCAGACCGACCACCGCCTCGGCATGAAGCTCTACGAGGCCCTCTCGCGCGAGCTGATGGCGGCCCGCGAGCTGCTCTTCACGGTCAGCCAGCGGACTGCCACCGAGCGGGTCGCAGCATTTCTGCTGGCCCTGTCCCGTCGCGCCGTCCGCCGTGGCGAGAGCGCGACCGAAATCGTGCTGCCGATGACGCGCATGGACATCGCCGACTTCCTCGGTCTCACCATCGAGACGGTCAGCCGGACCCTGACGCGGCTCCGCACCGACCACGTGATTGATCTCGAACAATGCATCCTCGTCACGATTTGCAACCCTGCAGCCTTGGCCGAGCTGGCACAGAGCTCTGGTCAGGTGGGTCGCAGGGGATGACGTCACTGCCAGCCATACAGGGCTGGCGGACCGGACCGACCGGAGCCCGGGGAGAAGCTGTCATGCACTCGTCGAGAGCCGGCTCGAGCCGTACTGCGATCAGGCGAGGCGCGGGCGATACGGACGTCCTGGAACCGGACCGGTCTGGCATGGTGGCAGCGGCGGGAAAGCTGAGGTTGGTACTGTCGGTCCTCGAATCACTCGAGGCGGCGGCCACGGCTGTGGAAAGCCTCCTGGCCCGAGGCATCCCCGCCGACCGTGTCCGTCTCATCACCGAGGAATCGACCGTAAATGCGTGGCTCGGCCATGCGCCGTCTCGGGCCGGATCGCCGCACGTCAGTGATCGCACCGCCATCGACAGCCTCGCAGACGGACTCGTGCCCCTCGAAGCCGCAACTGGCGGTCGTGCACTGCTCGTCAGCGCCGAGCTTCTGACGGACTGGCGGCGCGGCTGGGGCATACCGGCGCTATGGGGGAACGACCCCGGCGCGGCCCGCACCCCGTCTCTGGCCACCGAACTCGAGCGTCAGGTCAGAGCCGGCGCAGCCATCCTCGTCGTGCAATCGCTGACACTCGCCGAGCAGTGGCTCTCGACACGCATTCTGCTCGATCTGAGTTCCAGCCCGGTCCTGTCGCTGGAGTGCTCCCAGCACGGCTAGGCTGCTCCATTGCCCAGTCGCGACGGTGGACAGCGACGCGGCTGCATCCGCGCTCATCGGTAACCCGGTGGGTTATTCGGCCCCCCCCCTTGCCACGCCATTCGATCCGCCTACAACGGCTGCCGTGACTTGGATCCCCATGGGCCGCCCGCGCAATGCAATTGTCCCCCCTGTCGTATCATCGGCGCATCGCGGATGCCCTGGCCACGCGCGAGCCGCACCTGTGGGAATGGTTCGCCTCCGACCGGCTGACGGCCGAACAGGTCCGCGAAACGCGCATCGGGCTCGACAAGGCGGCGCTTCGGATCGGCCGCGACGACACCCCAGCCAACGTCCGGCGCTACGAACTGGCCGAGACGGCGCGCACGAAGCTCGCCCTGGAAGCCCCGGTCACGCTCTATCAGTCCCTCGACACGACCGGCGCGCCGAATGCGTTCCTCCACTATCTGCCGGGAGAGATCGCGGTCCAGTTCTCCGGCCGCATGCTGGAACTGCTCGATGAGCCGGAACTGCTGACCGTCCTCGGCCACGAAATGGCGCATTATCGGCTCTATCAGGAGGACGAGGGCCGCCATCTCGTCGCCGTCCGCGCCCTGAACTGGGTCTGCCGTCGTGAACAATGCCCGGCCGTCTGGCTCGAGACGGCGCGCCGCCTCTCGCTCTGGACCGAAATCTACTGCGATTGCGCCGGCTTGCTCGTCACGGGGGACCGCGACGTCGCGATCCGGAGCCTCGCCAAACTGCTCGCCGATTTCCGCGATGCCGACGCCGGCACCTATCTGGCCCAGGCGGAAGCCATCGTCGCCGAGGACCAGTCCCGGTCGCGCGGCGGCTCGCACCCCGAGCTTTACGTGCGCGCCAAGGCGCTGGCGCTCCGCTCGACACTCGATGACGCGGCGTTCGAGGTCGCATTGACGCCGCTCCTCGACGGCGCCATCGACCTCGCCGCCCTCGACATCCTCGAACAGTCCGGGCTCGAGGACACGACCCGCGCCATTGCCGACCGCTTCGCCCAGATCGACACCGACCGCTCGGACGCCGTTCTGGCCCACATTCGCCTTTATTTCCCGCGCTATCGCTGGCCCGGCCGCGACCGGGGCCCGGTCACCCTTCCCTCCATGTCGGCCGCGACCCACGACTATCTCGCCTACGTGCTGCTCGATCTGGCGACCGTCGATCCGGAGCGGCGCGAGGACGGCCTCACGCATGCGATGACTGTCGCCCGTGAGGCAGGCATCGACGAGGCCTTCGCCCGCATCGCGCGCAGTGAACTGAAGAGCGCCACGGAGGACGTCGCGCGGATCACGCGTCGCTCGGGTCGCCGGACGGAGGCCAAGTCGAATGGTTGAGCCCGTGGAGAGCGCCGAAACCACGCCCGGCGCCATGTTCCTCGACCTGCTCGCGCGCTGGAAAGCCGAGCCCTCCGTTGGCACCGACGATCTCGTCGCCGCCATCCTGCCACTGATGCAGCAGGTGCGACGCCTCCACGACCAGGGCCGGGTGGCGCCGCTCGACGGCGTCGACCGCCTGCGGCTGGCGGAAGGCCGCGAACTCTGGTTCGCCGCGTCGGACGGACGCGATGCTACCACCGACCCCGTCAGGATCGCGGCCATCGAGCGCCCGCCGTCCGAGGGGATCGAGATTACCGGGCAGGTGCGTGTGGTCGAAGCCGGCGACGGCGTGACCTGGGACGACACGACCATCGCCGCGCGCGGCGCCGAAATCGTGCAGCCGGTCTATTGCCTCGACTACACGACATGGGAGATGGCGGCCGGCCACCACGATGCGCTCGCCGACATCTTCGCCCTCGGCATGCTCATGGCGTCGCTGGCGGCGCGCCTCGACTTCACCGTTCGCGAGGAGTTGCAGCGCTTCATCGCGGTCCGCCGCAACGTACAGCGGCTCAATACCCGCATTCATCCCGTCGTCGCCCGCCTCATCTCGCACATGACCGAACTGCGCCGTGCGTCCCGCGCGCAGGACCTGACGGCAATCATCGACACCTTCGAGAACTATCTCCGTGCCGAGACCGACGACTTCGAGGAGCGGATCGAGGACCTCGCCCGCATCGACGATCCCGCCGCCCGCCGTCGCGCCACCCAGGATTATCTCCGCAATCGCCTGTTCGAGATCTCGCGGCGCAATCGTCTCGTCTACTTCAAGGAAACCGCCGGCTCGGCCAACCTGACGCTCGGGTCGCTGCCATACACCCTCGACTATCGGGCGATCCGCGCCTGGCAGCTCCTCGTCGGTGGCGAGCGGCTCGTCAGCCTCCTCGACAAGCACCACGAACGCGAGAGCTGGCTGCCGCTCCAGCAGCACCTCCGCTTCACCGACTATCCCTTCCTCGCTCCGACCCTCGACAAGATCCGCCTCCAGGCGCGATCCGATCAGAAGGAATACGGCCTCTCGCAGCTTCGCCTCGTCGTCGCATTCCTGCGCTGGAACAATCTGGCGCGTGATCGGGACGAGCGCATCAGCTCGCCGCTCGTTCTCCTCCCCGTCGAGATGCGCAAGCAGCCCGGCAGCGACCACGGCTATGACCTCCTTCCGCTGGCGTCGCCCCGCGAGGCCGAGATCAACCCCGTCCTGCGTCATCACCTGCGCGACGCCTTCGGCATCGAATTGCCCGAAACCATCGACCTGACGGCGACCGAAGCCCTCGCCGAACTCGGCGCCACCCTCGAAGCCGCGATCGGCCGTCGCCATTCCGGCGTGACGGTCTCACTCGTCACGAAGCCGCGCATCCAGCTCATCCACCGCACCGTCCGCCGCCAGATCGAGGACTTCAATCGCCGTCGCCGCAAGACCGGTCACGGCCAGAAGGACTACGGCGGCCTGTCCTATTCCTACGAGCCTGACATCTACGCCCCGCTCGGCCTGCAGATCTTCAATCGCAGCGTTCGCACGACCCCGGCGCCTGGTCGCGAGATGATCGGCCAGACGGCGCAGGCAGCCGCCGCCTCCCGCACGGGCGAGCGCGAGGCCTCGCGCGACTTCTACGCCCTCGACCAGGGCGCCAACGCCGACCCTCTAAGCTGGGAAATCGATCTCACCGAGGTGACGCTCTCGAACTTCAACTACCGCAAGATGAGCCTCGTCCGCGACTACTCCGAACTCCGCTCGGGCCGCGCGGCGAGCCACGTCAATTTCGATAATCTCTTCAGTTCATCGATCCGCCCGGAGATGCCGGAGACGTCGTCGGTCCCCCATGCCGAGCGCTTCATGGTCATGCAGAGCGATCCGAGCCAGGACGGCGCCGTCCTCGCGGCGCGCGGCGGCTTCAGCTACGTGATCCAGGGCCCGCCGGGCACCGGCAAATCGCAGACCATCGCCAATCTGCTCGCGGACTTCGCCGCCCGCGGGCGCAAGGTTCTGTTCGTCTGCGAGAAGCGCGTGGCGCTCGACGTCGTGCACCATCGTCTTACCGAAGCCGGCCTCGCCGACCTGACGTGCCTCGTCCACGACGCCCGCGAGGACCGGAAGGAAGTCATCGCCGAGCTGAAGCGCCTCTACGAGACGTGGCGTCAGGCCGCCTCGCGCAGCGTGGCTGAAAAGCGCCGCCAGTGCCTCGAAGAGATCGACGCCATGCTCGCCGAGTTGGCTGCGTTCTCGAACGCCATGACCTCACCGCCACGCGGTGAAGCGGAGGCGCTGCGTACGTTGATCGGCCATGCCATCCGCCGGGATGCAGCGCCGCTGCCGCTCGACCGCGCCGCGCGTGACGCCCTTCCCCCTTGGCGTGACATGACGGCGGCGCGACCTGGCCTCGCGTCGCTCGAGGAGTTGGCCGCGAGACACCTGCCGGGCGGAATGCCGGTCCACGCCTTCGTCCGCCATCTCCGCTCCGATCTCGGCCGCCGGGACGATCCATCGCGACACCTCACGGCGGCGCTGGCCGAGGCTGGCGCCGCGCTAGATGCGCTGCGTCGGGTGGGAGGCCTTGCCCTCGGCCTCGCTCCCGGATCTGAAGCCGGCATCGGCACACTCCGCGCCCAGTGCGCGCTGGCGGCCAAACTGCGTCCTCTCGCGGCATCCGACAGCCTCGCCGTGCTCGACGCCCTCTCCCCCGAACGCGCCCGCTTGGACGACGCCATCGCGCGCCTCGACCGTCGCGCCGCGGAACTCGACGCCGCCGAACGCACCAATCCTGGTTGGAAGACCCGTCTCACGCCGGCCGAAACCGCGGCCGCGCTCGCTGTCGCCCGCAATCGCGAAGGCTCGATCCTGTCGCTGTTCTATGGCGACTGGCGCCGCCTCAAGGCGCGCCTCGCCGAGTGCCATCCCGCACCGATCGTCAGCTACACGGCGCTTCTGGAGCAGTTGTCCGCCGAGCATGCCGCCCGCGCCGCCCACCTCGCCGAGGCGACCGCGCTCGCCGACCGCCACGGCCACGCAGATCTCGCCGCGCTGCAGGCGCTTCTCGCGGACGCCGACCGCCTGCGGGCATCCCCGTCATCACCTGAAGCAGCCGTCGTCGCAGCCGTGGTCGCATCCCCGCCGACGTCGGCCCGCGGCATTCTCGCGCTGGCCTCCGAGGCCGCGTCCGTAGAGCTTGCCCTCGCGCATCTCGATGCCATCTTCGAAGGGTACGCCGCCGAAACGCCGTCACGTCTCGCCGAACGCATCCGCGAACTCGGTGCCAACGCGGACGCCGCCGCCGACATCCTGCCCCGCCTCGCCCGCATTGAGGAAACCGCGCCTGATCTCGTCGGCGCCTGGCGACGTCTCGGGCTTGGTGTTGCCGATCTGGAACGCGCGACGCTGCACGAATCGATTACCCGCGCCTTCCGCGCCGATCCCGCGACGGCGAGCTTCGACGCCGCCCGTCTCTCCGAGCTCTCGACGCGGCTCGGCAAGGCGCTCTCGGATCTCCGTACCCTCAACGGCCGTCATATCCTGGCCGAGTGCCGCTCCCGGTTCCGCCAGCGCATCGCCGCCGCCCAGGCCACCGCCCGCTCCGGTGTCGACATGGGCGTCGTCTATCGCGAAGGCTGCCGCGTTCTCGAACACCAGTTCGGGCTGACGCGGCCGTCGAAGTCGCTCCGGGAGATGCTGACCGGCGATCCGGGCCAGGTGCTGCGCGACCTGAAGCCGATCTGGATGATGAGCCCGCTGAGCGTCGCCGATACGCTGCCGTTCTCCGACGACCTCTTCGACGCCGTGATCTTCGACGAGGCGAGCCAGATCCCGCTGGAGGATGCCGTCCCGGCGCTCTACCGTGCCCGCCAGACGATCATCGTCGGCGACGAGATGCAGCTGCCGCCGACGAGCTTCTTTTCCAGTTCCTCGAACGAGGGCGACGACGAGCCGCTTCCCGACTATCTGGCCTACGCCGTCAGCGCCGACAGCCTGCTGACCAAGGCCGCCGGCACGCTCGCCTCGACACGCCTCGCCTGGCACTATCGCAGCCACCACGAGAGCCTCATCTCCTTCTGCAACCGTGCCTTCTACGGCGGCGATCTGAACACGGTGCCGAGCGTCAAGGGCCTGCAGTCGATGCCCGCCATCGCGATCTCGGATGTAGAGAAGGGGTTGCCGGCAGAGGCCGCGCTGGCCGCCAGCGTCCTCGAGCGTCCGATCAGCGCCCACCGCATCGAGGGCGGCGCCTATCGCAACCAGCAGAACGAAGCCGAGGCCGGTTATGTCGCGGCCCTGGTCCGCGCGCTCCTGAAGAAGCGGGCCGGCCGCAGCATCGGCGTCGTCGCGTTCTCGCAGCCGCAGGCGGAGGCGATCACGGCCGCGATCGACCGGCTCGCCGCCGACGACCGGAAGTTCTCCGATCAGCTCGAAACCGAGCGCGAGCGCATGGTCGACGGCCAGTTCGCCGGCCTCTTCGTGAAGAACCTGGAAAGCGTACAGGGCGACGAGCGCGACATCGTCATCGTCAGCGTCGGCTACGCGCCGGGCGCCGACGGCCGCATGCGCATGAACTTCGGCCCGATCAACCAGTCCGGCGGCGAAAAGCGCCTGAACGTGATCTTCAGCCGCGCCCGCCATCACGTCGCGATCGTGTCGTCGATCGGCTCCGAGGCCATCACCAACGACTACAATCTCGGCGCCAACACCCTGAAGCAGTACCTTCGCTACGCAGCTGCCGTCTCGACAGGGTCGGAAGCCGAGATCCGGGCCGCGCTCGAGACCGTGGGCGTCAACCGCGGCGACGACGGCCGGCACCGGGACGAGATCGACCCGCTCGCCCTCAAGCTGGCGGAGCGCCACGCCGCGGGCGGCGCCGAGGTCGCGGTCGAAGTCGGCCATTCGACATTGACGGTCGACGTCGCGGTGCGCGATCCGGCGACGCCGGGCAAGGCTCGCGCGCTGCTGCTCGACACCGAGCGCAACTACGCCATCCCGGATCTCGTTGAGCGATACGTGACGCGCCCGGGCGTCTTCCGGGCCTTCGGCTGGGACGTCGAACATGTGCTCGCGAAGGACCACCTGCCGGCCCTGCCAGCCGCGAATTCCCCCCCTCCCGGCAAGGTGGATCGAGCCTCATGACGGCGGCTGAATCGGACCGTCGAAAAAGCTTCATCAAAGGTGTTCCACTCGCCGATAAACCTGCTATAAGACCGGCGTTGCAAGACGACGTCCCGAGCTGGCTGATCGCCACTGGCGCAAGCCGGCACCGTCAGGTGAAATCTGGGAAGGCAACGCCGATGACAGGCCATCGGCGCGGCTGTCGTTTTGTAGAACAGGTGACGCGGGGTGGAGCAGCCCGGTAGCTCGTCAGGCTCATAACCTGAAGGTCGTTGGTTCAAATCCAGCCCCCGCAACCAAGCCTAAAACACTGAAATACTTCAATAAATACAAAACATAGCTGCCTTGACGACCGAGCGATTTGCGCCAAAAGGTACGCCAAAGGTACGCAAAGGTACTGGGCCTCCTCGGCCAGCGTTGGCCGCTCGTGGACCGGCACGCGAGACTTTTCGGCAACATCGTGTTGAGAAGACCCACCACGACCACTTCGTGGTGAGGCCTGCGGTCGCCTCGTCCAGGCCCATGGCGTGGCAACCCCTTGGCCTGGATATCGTCGCTCAGCGAGGCCCCCCTTTGCACGGATAGTCGGCACGCTCGATGGGGCTCGGCGATTTCAGCATGTCAATCGGCGCGGAACTTTGCAGCACACACGACCTGCGGCGCACGGCGGCGACTCGGATGCGCTTGAACTCAACGGTTCATAGCAATTGCTCGAGATTTGTTGGCTAACGCTTGGGCCGCTTGTGACTGGCAGCCAGCTTTTTGGCGACTGCATCGAGTGCCTGTTGCGCCTCGTCGCTCAAGCGAGCCCGTCCGGATTCCAGTTTCTGGCGCCAGCGATCACCGGTCCCTCAGGCTGTCGCCCAGGCTTCTGCGAGTTCCAGGGGACGTTTGAGGCTGAGAACACGGATGAGGGTATCGGCTTGCGCGGTGTCCTTGTCGGACTTGGCGGCATCCCGGCGTTCGACGGCAACGATGACCTTGTGGCCGGCGAACCGTTCGGCACGCGGCACCACGACGGAGACGCCGCCGCCATGCAGAAGGACCGATCGTTCCGGCTGGTGGATCAAGTAGTCGAGGTGACGGAGGGGCTCGGTGCCTGCGCCACTCAACGCCTTCATCTTGGCGGGCTTGCCCTGATGGTCGTCGCTGCCGCGATTGGGCGTCAGGAAGTCCACGCGATAGACGGAACTGTTGCGATACTGGGTGGACGCGAACGGGTCGCCGGTATGCTGTACGGCTCTGAAGCTGTCATCGACGGCCTTCAAGATCTCCAGTGGTGACTTCATGGCGCCGCTGACCTTCTCGGAGATGCCCCAGAACTGCGCGAAATCGGCGTCCTGCGTCATCAACTGGCGGGCACCGAGGCGAACCCCGAGTATGCCGGCGTAGGCTTGGTAGGCCAGTGTGCCGACCAGAACACCACGCAACCGGAAGAAACCGGCGCGGCCCATGGCTTCGATGATATCGCCTGACAGGCGGTCGGGCGTCGGAAGACCGGCGGCGATCAATGACCGTATGAGCTGGCGACGGCCCTTATAGTCGGATTTTATCTGCTCGAACCGAAGGACGCGCTCGATGATGGCCTTGTCGGTCACGGGACCAACGTAGCGGCTTTTTGCGCTGGCACCGTCGCGCCATTGAAACTTCCAGTAGAAGCGGTCCTTGGATTTCTTACGCCGGAAGCTGCCGCGCTCCGGAAATTGCTCGTCGAAGTCGGCGTCCAGCGTACGCTGGAACAGCTCGGTGCAGGTCGTTTGAATGGCGAGATCGATGAATTGCATGCGGATGCCCTACTTTCCGGAAATGTAGGACAAACCAGCATTTGTCCAGTTGTCCTACAAACGTCGATTGTAGGACACGCGTGCCTTGCCGGGACCCTCACCAAATGACCGATAGAGGTGGCTCGAATTGCCCGGTAGGGCCCATTACTCGACCGTGCGGCCGCGATCCCAAAGACGATCACACCGGCACTCCAACGCCGCCCGCCTGCTTCTGCAGCCATAGATCAACGGTCGCGGTCGACCACGCCGTCCGGCGCGGGCCGACGCGGGTGCCGGCCGGGAAGATGCCCTTCTTGATCCACAGATAGAGTGTGCTCTTGCCGATGCCGCCGATCTTCCGGCACACCTCGACGGCGGAGATGTAGACATCGCCGAGCACTTCCCTCGGGGCGGGGCGCGGATGCGGGGGCTCGGCATTGACGTGTCGATGATCCGCGCCGCCGCCAAAATCGGGTAACCGGCCGGAACCAGTGCCGTTGCGCCAGTCGAGAACGGCCGCTTCGCGATAGAGGACGGTCGGATTGACGCCGCGCCCGAGCAACAGGAAGCCCGGGCTGGCGCCACGGCGGCGCATGTCTTCGAGCACCTGATCCGTGACGCCCATCATCTGGGCAGCCTGCGGAGCGGTGATCACGAACTCGGGCTGTCTGGCGGCGCCAGCCAGGATCTGCGATCCGAACGGTCTCATGCGTTTTCTCTTTCTTTCGGTGCGATCGACACGCTCGGCCATCGCGCGACGCGAGGGCCGAGCGTCGAAGTCAATTGAAGAGACCGATCCGGATGGCGCTCGCAACCGCGTGGGTTCGCGACGAGGCGTTGATCCGCCGCTTCGCGCCGTTGATGTGGAAGTATACGGTCTTGGCGCTGAGATCGAGGATCAGTGCAATCTCCGCATCGGACTTGCCGGCCGCAGCCCATTGCAAGCATTCGATCTCTCGCGCGGTGAATTCATCCAATGCGCTCGCGCCGGACTGCTGCATCGCCGAGAGCAGATTGTGCACGACCAGCGACATCAACGTCAGTGCGTGCAGGGCCTCGTCGGTCAGCGCGGACATTGTCCCGATGGAGACGAGCCCGCCGTGGCCCTTGGTCGTGTGGATCGGAACAAGAAGACCGTCCGTCACGCCGTTGGCGAGCCGCTCCTTGTGAATGAGTTGTGCGATTTGATCGTTTGGAAACTCCGCCATCGCGTCCGACCACGTGCAAGGCGTCACGCGCCGTTGCGCGGTGAGAACCAGTGGATCGGTGATCACGTAACCCTTGTCGCGATAGCGCCGGGCCCACGCGAGCGGTCTGGTGTCCATCAAAATGCAATCCGCCAGCGTCTCGTGCGGTTGAGGGACGCGACACATCAGGACATAGGTCCCGCCATAGCCGGTGATCACTTCCTGGAAGTAATCCGCGACAAGTTCGGCGGTATCGAGTGCGGAGACCGTCGGAAGAAAATCGACAGGACTTTCGCAGTGCTCCATTGAGTATTGCATGGGCATGGACCTCCAAATCATGAGTCGTCGTTCACGCGAACCGATTGGCATTGGCTTGGTTGAGAAAGTGCGGCCGCCGGAAGTAGACGGCACGGCCGCATCTGAGCGGCGGATGGCCTTGGACGATGATGATTTGCTCGTCCTTGCGCATAGTCTGCGTGATTTCGTGCGGCAGGATCAGCGGCCGACGTTGGGTGCTCACGCTGCGGGTAGACCTACTTGAGGACCCCGAACCGATCAAACCGACGTTCTGTGATGTCCCCACGACATGCACAGACATCTCACCGCATTTGGCCGAAAGGTCCTTGGCCGTTTCCATGCTTTTGATCGCCGCATAAGACACAAATGCGCAGCCTTCGTACCAGGATGTCGCACCCTCGCGGCCGAAGTGCTTTTCGAGCTGGCCGACGGACTGATACATCAGCATCAGCGTGACGCCGTATTTCCGGCCGCGATCGCGGGCGTCTTCGAGCGGACGCATGTAGCCGAGCAGATCGACCTCATCGAGGACGAACAGCGCGCGCCGCTTATGGCCTCCGTCGGCCTGCATCATGGCGTTGACGAGCGAGCCGACGATCATGCGGCCGATGCCGGGATAGCTGCGCAACATCGCGGCGGGTATGTTGAGGAATACATCGATTTCGCCGCCGGCGAGGTCACTCGATCTGAACGAATTGCCGCAGCACAAGGCCGCATAGTTCTCAAGGCTCAGCCACTGCGTGTCCTTCGATGCCGTCGAGTAGACGCCGGAGAACGTCTGCTCGGCCATGTTGGTGAAGACGCCGAGCGTTTCCCGGATGAACAGCGACGCGGAATTCTGCTGGACGGACCGCAGCAGCTCCAGCACCGCCGGCTCCGGCTTTGACACGATCTGGCGGAGTGATCTGAGGTTTCGCTGCCCCTCATATTCGGGCGACAGCATGACATGCGCGAGCAGACCGGTGAGCAGATTGTGCGCCTGGTTCTGGAAGTACGAGCCAGTCGAGCTGTCAACCCGCGCGCTTTCCGAAAGTAACATGTGCGCGAGTGCGACAATGTCGGATTCCTTCGAGGACGATGACGCAATCCAGTCGAGGACATTGAAGCCGATCTCAGGGTGTCGCGGATCGAGGACGTAGGTCCTGCGACCCTGCTTCAGGCGATGGCCGACCACCATCGGCGCGACCTCACCGGCGGGATCCAGACACACGATTGGCCCCGAATACCGCAGCGCGGTTGGCACGACCGCCGATGTCGTCTTGAAGCCGCCGGAGCCCGCGAAAAACATCATGTGCGTCGAGTCGAAGTTGAGCTTGTAGGTGAGGAGCGGCGCCGAGCCACCGTCACCCCAAGTGGCGCGATCGGCCGGATCGAAGGCGATACCCTTCACGCGGGTCTGATCGACGCGACTGCGCTCACCAACCACGATCTCACCGTCCGAAGGAAACAGCTTGGCGGCCGTCGACATCGGCATCCAGTTGGCGTCGCCGAAGACAGCCGATTTGGCGCGCCGAAAACCGTCGCGTCCGGGCAGCGCGAGACGTGCACAAACCGCCGACAAGGAGAAGCCAATGATCGCACCCGCGATCACGAAAGCATCGACGTATCGGGAAACCGTTGTCCATGTCTGTCCCGGCGCAGAAGCGAAAGGAAGCAAACGCTCATATTCACGCCAGGCATAACCAGCGGCGACCACGAACAGGGTCAGCAAAGCCGCGATGGCCACAGGCTGGCGGCGATGCAAAGGAAGCATCGCTACTGTCACCAAACCTGCCAAGGGCCCGGCCACCAGAACCACGGCGGGTAAGGACCTCAAAAACCAGTACCGACTTGTGCCCGAAATCTGCACGGCGAGCACCGGCCACGCCGCACTAGCGGCCAGGTAGAAACCCGCCGAAACCGTCGGGGGAACGATCGTCAGAATTGAGTGCATCATGCCATTCACTCCTGCGCTTCGCCGAAGACGGTCTTGCCCAGTTTCTCGAGTCGCGTGTGCTCACTTGAGCTAGGTATGTGAGTGGCCGCTTCCACGAGCACGCCCAGCAGAAACGCCTTGTTGGCGTCCCGCAATCCGGCCTTCACGATGAGGCCGCCAAGTGCAATTTTCTCGCGCGTGTCCTTGCGCCGATCATCGTTCGTCATGGCCCACCGCCGCCCCATCAGAAACCTTATGCGCCGATCGAGCCTTGTGAGTATCCGTTGCAGCGGATTTCGTGGCAGGTCGGCGAAATCGCTCGGCAACGTCGCGGAACGCCTTCAGCAGATCCTCTTCATCGACCTCAATATCGAGCAGCCCAGCCTCGATTGCGGCTCTGACGAACCTTTCCGACGCTCTCAACTGCATTTTTTTCTTCTTTTCTCTGAGCTTTTCGATCTTGGCGTCGATGCCAGCCATAGACGCTGTTAGATTTGGATCGCCCATATTGTTCTCCTCATTTGGAATCACCGTCGTCCAATTCGATCTATTGGGCTCCCGCCGCAGAGTCCGCTGGGATTAAACCCAGTCTCAACACATTCAACGCAAGGTCTTGTCCGTAAGGCGCAATTATACGCTCGGATTTCGAGCGATCAAAAACCGCAGCGATGAACGGCAAGGATCTCGACGTGGCGGTTCCACATTTCCGGGCGACGATCGTGGGAGCAGGGCGCAGTCCCGTTGCGGCTGCCGCCTATCGTCACCGCACGCAGATGGACGATGAGTCCCAGGGTCGGACCTTCCGCTACGACAACACCGGTGATCTCGCCCACGAGGAGATTACCTTGCCTGTGGACAGTCCCGCCTGGCTGCGCGATGCGCTGCACGGCCAGAGTGTCGCCAAGGCGAGCGAAATCCTGTGGAATGCCGTTGTTGCCGGGGAGAGACAGGTCAACGGCCAGTTCGCCCGCGAGATCGTGATTGCACTGCCCAGCGAGCTGACGTTGCCGGAAGGCATCGCGCTGATGCGCGAGTTCATAGCGACCGAATTCACGGCGAAGGGCTTGATTGCGGACTGGGTCGTCCACGCCGTACCCGGCAATCCGCATGTCCATCTGATGCATACGTTGCGCCCGGTCACCGAGCGCGGTTTTGGCATGAAGAAGATCGCCGTTCTCGATGCCAACGGGGCCCCAATCCGCGTCAACGGCAAGATCGTCTATCGCAACTTCGTCGGCTATCGAAACGAGCTGGTAAACCTGCGCCTGGCTTGGGCCACTGCGGCCAACCGGCATCTCGCTCTGGCGGGGCACGAAACGCGGATCGATCTGAGGTCCTATGCCGCGCAGGGTATCGATGTGGTGCCGACCAAGCATCTGGGTCCCGCCGGCGCGGCAAACGCGCGCAAAGCCGGCCTCTCTTACGCGGCCCACTCGCGCGGCCCTGAACGCGCCAAGGCCGCTGCTCAAATCCTGGCCCAGCCAGCCCGCGTGCTCGCCATCCTCGGCACCGAGCGTTCCACGTTCAATGAGCGGGATATCGCCAAAACGGTGCATCGGCTCGTCGACGACCCAGTCACGTTCGCCGATGTGATGGCCAAGGTGAAAGCCAGCCCTGATCTCGTCACCATCAGACCTGAGATCCGTGACGCAGAGACGAAGGCCGTTGCAGCCGCGCCAGTCTACTCGACCCGCGAGATCGTGCGAGCAGAGCACGGCATGGCGCAGGCCGCAGATGCGCTCGCGCAGCGTCGCGGACTGTCGGTCGGGGCCAAAATTATCGCGACGAGCATCGCCAGAACAGAAGGAAAAGACCCGAAGCGACCGTTCAAATTCGACGCCGAGCAGGTCGATGCCGTTCGTCATGTGACCGGCGATAGTGCGATTGCCGCCGTCGTCGGCTTCGCAGGCGCCGGCAAGTCGACATTGTTGGAGGCAGCCAACGTCGCATGGACAGCAGCAGGCCACCGCGTTGTCGGTGCCGCGCTCGCCGGAAAAGCCGCCGAAGGCCTGCAGCAAAGCTCGGGGATCGCTTCGCGCACCCTTGCATCCTGGGAGCACGCCTGGGCCGCCGGCCGCGACCAGCTCGCGAAGGGCGATGTGTTCGTCATCGACGAGGCCGGCATGGTGTCGTCAAAGCAGATGGCGCGCGTGGTTTCAGCCGTCAAGGCGGCCGGCGCCAAGATCGTCCTGGTCGGGGACGCCATGCAGTTGCAGCCGATCGAGGCCGGGGCGGCGTTCCGCGCCATCACCGAGCGGATTGGATACTTCGAACTGGGCGGCATCCGCCGCCAGAAAGATGCTTGGGCACAAGAAGCTTCGCGTCAATTGGCGCGTGGCCAGGTGCGCGCCGCGCTCGATGCCTACCGCGCGCATGACGCCATTCGAGAGCCCACCGACCGCGTCGACGCCGCGCGCGCGATCGTCGCGGACTGGATGTCGGCGCGAAGCGAGATCGCCGCCAAGGCCGCTGCGGCGGGCAAGCCCGATCGGGGCGATGAATTGCTCGTGCTCACCCACACCAACGCTGACGTATTCGCGCTCAATCAGGGTATTCGCGCGGCGTTGATCGGGCAGGGCGCTTTGCAGGACGCCCGCACCGTGTTGACCGAGCGGGGAACACGTGAATTCGCCATCGGCGATCGGATGATTTTCCTCAAGAACGCAATCTTCGAGGAGCCGCTGGCGCCGCGCCTCGGACGCCAGAGCGTGAAGAACGGCATGCTCGGTACCGTCGTCGCCACGAAGGGCCTTGTTGGCGAGGCGCTGATGCGCGTTCGGCTCGACAGCGGGACCGAGGTGGCGTTCGGCGCCGCCACCTACCGCAATGTCGATCACGGCTACGCCGCGACCATCCACAAGTCTCAAGGGTCGACCGTCGATCGCGTGCTCGTCATGGCCACCAAAACCATGGATCAGCACCTCGCCTATGTCGCCCTGTCGCGTCACCGGGACCAGGTGACGCTGTACGCACCCAAGAGCGACTTTGCGACCTTTGAAAACTTAAGCGAAACCCTCGGCCGGTCCGGCGCCAAGTCGACTACGCTCGACTTCGAGAATGAGGCGCACTACGCCCGCGCGGTCGACGCATTCGCCGAGCGGCGGGGAATCGAAACCTTGGCTTCGATCGCATCGATGTTGGCTGCCACCATCGAGCGACAGCGCGCCTGGATCGAAGAAGGGCGCGCAATGCTATCCGAGCTATGGCAGCGCGCGGAGCGTGCGATCGGCATCAATATTGAGCGGGGCCAAGCTCGCACGATTGAGCCGGCAATGGCGATGTCAGAGGAAGCCACCGGCGCACCGGCGCAACCAACCGCGGCAACGATATCGCTACCCGTCATAGTCCTGCAAAGGGATATCTCTCTACCGGCGGCGTCGACCGAGTGGTCGGACGCCGAGGCGGCGCGAGAGGCACTCATGCGGGCTCCGGAATGGACGCATCGGTCCGAGCAATTGCGTCCGGCGCTCGCGGCCGTGTTCCGCGATCCAGAAGCTGCCATGGCCGCGATTGCATTCAAGATCACCCGGGCCGGCGCCGATCCGAGGTTGATAGCTCAGACCGTTGCCGCGACCCCGGAGGCGATTGGCGTCGTGCGCGGTTCTGCTCGGCTGGTCGATGCCTTGTCCGCGCGACGCGAGCGGGCTGCCGCCCTTGAGTCAGCACGCGTGATCGTGCCCGCGATCCGCGCCCATGGTCTCGCCTATCAGCGCGACCTGCCGAAGGCGATCGAGCGCGAAGAGAAACGGAGACCCAGAATGACAGTGGCGATTCCTGCGATGACAGAGCGCACGCATCAGATGCTTGGCGAGATTGAGGCAGCCCGTCACGCAGGCGGCGCCGAGGCTTACAGCGCCGCGACGCGGATCATCTTGGCCGACAAACAGGCGTCTGCCGAACTGAAGGCCGTCAACGAGGCTCTCACAGCGCGGTTTGGCTCCAGAGCCTTCACCAAAAATGCGAACGACCGGGACCGCGCAGCCATTTCAGCCCTGTTGCCGCCCGAGCAGCGGGGCCGGCTCGAGGAAATCACACCAACGTTTGAGGCTATCCGCCGCTTCGGTCGCGAGCATGCTGCCGCCGAGCGCCGCATCGAGATGAAAACCATGAGCGAGAATGGACCGTTGCTGCCGGCCGTCACGACGCACTCGAAGGCGGTTGCCGATGTGGCGCTCGAAACCGCACTGGCTGCGCCAGCCTACCGCAATGAGATGGCCAAGATCGATGCCCTAGCGCCGGTGATTTGGCGCGATCCAGCCGCCGCAGCGAAGTCGCTGCAAAGCGCTATACTGAAGCCTGAGCAGCGGGGCCGCCTCGCAGATGTCATCAAATCCGCGCCGGAACAATTCGGGGCGTTGCGCGGCTCAGACCGATTGATTGACCGGCTCACGTCCGCTGGCCCAGAGCGCAAGGCGGCCCTCGCTGCTGCCGAGACGGCAAGTATCCACGTGCGGTTCGCGGCACCAGCGCTTGCGCTTGAGGTCGAGAAGGCCAGCGTTATTGAAGACGCTCGGCGTGCCCGGATGCGAACTGAAGTTCCAAGACTCTCTCAGACGGCAGCCACCGCGCTCGACGGCCTCGCTAAGATCAAGGATGCTGCAGCGTTCGATGCGGCCGTGAAGGCGACACCGGAGTCGGCGAAGGCCGAATTGCGCTCTTTTGAGGCAGCCTTGTCAAAACGCCTTGGCCCCAATGTGTCGGCCGGCGACCGTGCCGCCCTGGCCTCCGTGCCGGAACCGCAGCGCAAGGGCTTTGAAGTCGCCCGCGAGATCCTCACTACTGTCTCGCGCGTGATCGACACCGCTCGGCAGCAGCGCATCGTGCAGGAGCGGTTGGCGCATGGCCAGAGGAAGGACAAGGGGATCACTCGCTAGCGAGAGATCGCCGTCACATTGGCCCCAATCGCCTGGAATTATTCGAAGTTTTCCACAGAACTCGCGCAAAACCGGTGATCGCGGACCATCGCCATTTCCCGGCGACCCTTGATCCACACTACACTCGAATCAGTGTGATCAGGGCAAAGATGCGGGGACGTCATGGCGGGCGAAACAAGAAGTGGGCGAACCGCGCCGCATGACGTAGCCACCGGACTGACCGACTATCACGCCAAACTCCTCGCACTTGAACTAACTCGTCGAAGCGCTTCGGACAGCGTCGAGCGGCTCGTCGGTGCCCTGTCGAACGCGCAGGTCGACCTGAACCCGCATCAGGTTGAAGCGGCGCTCTTTGCCTTCCGCAACCCGTTTTCAAAGGGCGCGATCCTGGCCGACGAGGTGGGGCTTGGCAAAACCATCGAGGCGGGACTGCTGTTGGCCCAGAAATGGGCGGAGCGCAAACGCCGACTCCTGGTCATCGCACCGGCCAACCTGCGCAAGCAGTGGAGTCAGGAAATGGCCGACAAGTTCTTCCTGCCGTCGATCATCCTGGAGGCGAAGAGCTTCAACGCCGTTATCAAGACCGGCAAGCTGAACCCATTCGACCAAACCGAGATTGTGATCTGCTCCTACCAGTTCGCCAAGTCCAAGGAGCCGTATGTCCGGCAGACGCAATGGGATCTCGTGGTGATTGATGAGGCCCATCGCCTGCGCAACGTCTACAAGAAGTCGAACAAGATGGCGCAAGCCATCAAAGACGCTGTCGCGCCGTTCCCGAAAGTGCTGCTGACGGCGACGCCATTGCAGAACTCGCTGTTGGAACTCTACGGCCTCGTCAGCATCATCGACGACTTTGCTTTTGGCGATCTGAAGAGCTTCCAGAAGCGCTTCACGCGCCTCGCCAACGAGGGCGACTTCGACGAACTGAAAGAGCGGCTGAAGCCGATGTGCAAGCGCACTTTGCGCCGGCAGGTGCTGGAGTATATCAAGTACACCAACCGCCATGCCATCGTGCAGGAGTTCTTCCCGCTGCCGGAGGAGCAAGAGCTTTACGACAAGGTGACGGACTACCTGCAACGGCCAGCACTATTCGCGCTGCCGGCAGGTCAGCGGCAGCTGATGACGTCGATCCTGCGCAAGCTGCAGGCATCCTCGACGTTTGCCATCGCCAACACCTTGTCCGGTCTTGTCACGAAATTGGAGCGCGCGGCGAATGTCCAGGCGCCGGTCTATGACATCCCCGAGACGATCCAGCACGACTTCGACGGCTTTGACGAACAGGCTGACGAGTGGGGCGACGATGAAGAGGAGAGTGACGGCGAGAAGGACCCGTCAGCGTACACGCCGGACCAAGTTGCCAGCGTTCACGAAGAAATCGCGACGCTGAGGGCCATCCATCGCCTCGCTGCGTCGATCCAGCAAAACTCAAAGGGCGAGACGCTACTGACTGCGTTGCGCAAAGGCTTCAAGGCATCAGCCGAAGCGCAAGCGAACCAAGGCGCCGCCACACTCAGCCAGAAGGCCGTCATCTTCACGGAGTCACGCAAGACGCAGGACTACCTGTTCGACATTCTGCAAGGCACCGAGTTCGCCGGCAAGGTTGTCATGTTCAACGGCTCGAACACGGATGACCTCTCAAAGCAGGTCTACGAGCGTTGGCGCAAGAAGCACGCGGGCACCGACCGCGTCACCGGATCGCCGACGGCCGACATGCGCGCGGCCCTGGTCGAACACTTCCGCGACGAGGCGACGATACTGCTGGCGACTGAAGCCGCCGCCGAAGGGGTCAACATGCAGTTCTGCAATCTGGTCGTGAACTACGATCTGCCGTGGAACCCGCAACGTATTGAGCAGCGCATCGGCCGCTGTCACCGCTACGGCCAGAAGTACGACGTGGTGGTGGTCAACTTCTTGAACAAGGCCAACGCCGCCGACGTGCGAGTCCACCAGCTCTTGCGCGAGAAATTCAAACTGTTCGATGGCGTCTTCGGCGCCAGCGACGAGGTGCTCGGTGTCGTCGAAGGCGGCATCGAGTTCGAGAAGCGGATCGCCGGCATCTATCAGAAGTGCCGCACACCGCAGCAGATTGAATTCGAGTTCAACACCTTTCAGGCTGAGCTGGAGGAGCGCATTACCGAAGGCCGCACCAATGCGCGCAGTATGTTGCTCGACAACTTCGATCAAGAGGTGATTGAGAAGGTGCGCGTGGAAAGCAACGCGACCCTCGACCGGTTCCAAAAGCGGCTATGGGCGCTCACCCGTTATCGCCTTGCGGATCACGCAACGTTCGAGACCGACGGATACAGCTTTGTGCTCAACTCCAATCCGTTCCCCGGCGAGACGCTCAACCCCGGCCCCTATCGCATGGGCAAGGCCGTGGACGACGCCAATACCTACCGCATCGGCCACCCGCTCGCGCAGGGCGTCCTACTGGGCGCGCTCCGAGCCGCAACGCCCGATGCCGAGATCACGTTCAACCTGACCACCAGCGGTCGCAACGTGGCGATCTTGGCGCCGCTGGTCGGCAAGAGTGGCTGGCTGGCCGTTGACACGCTGACGGTGACGGCGCTCGACGCCGAAGACGAGATCCTGTTGGCTGGCCGCACCGACGACGGTGGTGCAATCGGTGCCGACGAAATTCGCCGGTTATTTGATCTACCGGCGACGATTTCTGGCCCGGCGGCAGCGGCGGGTGATGCCGCGACCGCACTCGATCAGCTGACCGGCACCCACCGGCAGGCCATTCTCAACCGCATGACAGAACGCGACGCGCGGGCCTTCGAGACCGAGATGGACAAGCTCGACAAGTGGGCCGAGGACCGTCGCTCGTCCCTCAAGGCCGATCTCGAAGAGCTGGACGAGGAAATCAAGGCCGCCAAGAAGTCGGCACGGACGGCGCCGACGGTGCCCGAAAAGATGGAGCGGCAGCGCGACGTCCGCAAACTGGAGGCCAAGCGCCAGGACGCGTGGCGGGCCTTCGACGAGGCGTCGCGGACGGTCGATGCCGAAAAGGACCGCATCCTCGACGACATCGCGGCGCGGCTGGAGCAAACGACCAAGCAGGAGCGGCTGTTTACGGTCCGCTGGCGCCTCACGTGAGGACCGGCTGCTGCCCTCCAGATGGCGGGTTGGTCGGGCGCTGTCCCACAGGTATAAGAGCGCGGTATGAACGCGACGATGTTGAGTGAAGGGGCTGGAATGGCGGCGGGTAAGAAGGCAGACGCGGGCGAGCAGCCGGAGAAGATGGACCTGAGGTCGGCCGACATCGCGGCGGAGCGGCAGGCGGAGTTGCTGCGGCTGTTCCCGGAGGTGCGGACCGAGGGCGGTAAGATTGACTTCGAGCGGCTGCAGCGTGCATTGGGCGAGATGGTCGACGCCGGTCGCGAGCGATATGGCCTGACGTGGCCGGGCAAAGCCGACTGCTTCCGCACGATCCAGGCGCCGAGCCTTGGCACGCTGCGCCCCGCGCGCGACGAGAGCGTCAATTTCGACACGTCGGAGAACCTGATCATCGAGGGCGATAACCTGGAGGTGCTGAAGCTTCTGCAGAAGTCGTACCTTGGCAAGGTCAAGATGATCTACATCGACCCGCCCTACAACACCGGCAACGACTTCATCTACCCGGACAACTACGGCGAAAACCTGAAGACCTACCTGCAGTACACGGGGCAGGTGGACGCCGAAGGCCGCCGCTTCGGCACTAATACCGAGACCGACGGCCGTTTCCACTCGAAATGGCTCAACATGATGTACCCGCGGGTATATCTCGGTCACAATCTGCTGCGAGACGATGGGTACCTGATTGCGAGCATCGACGATGACGAGTTCGCAAATGCGGAGCGCGTTCTTGATGAGGTATTTGGTGAAGAAAATCGCATTGCAGTTCTAGTGTTCGATCGCAACAGAAAGAACGACGCAAAATTCTTCTCTGTCGGTCACGAGTACATGATCGTTTACGCGAAAAATAAGGCCCTTCTTCGCGATCAAGGTGTTGAGCTACGCGCCCCCAAAGAAGGGATCGACGACGTTCGAGCTGAGTTTGACCGATTAGCGGTTCAGCATGGTCGAGATTGGAGCCTCGTTGCGAGTGGGCTGCGAGATTACTACAAGACGTTCGCCGAAGACGATCCAAGAAAGCCGCTCGCGCGCTTCACAAAAGTAGACGAGCGCGGACCCTATCGCGATGACGGCGATATCAGTTGGCCTGGAGGAGGAGGGCCCCGATACGAGGTCAAGCACCCCAAAACGAAGCGGCCCTGCAAAGTGCCTGTGAGTGGGTGGCGTTTTCCAAAACTAGAGCGGATGAACGAGGAGATCGCCAAGGGAAGAGTCGCATTTGGAGATGACGAGACGACTGTTCCCGCGCTTCGGCGGAACTTGTTCGAGGCAACAGACCAACTGATGGGTAGCGTGACATTCAGCTACGCCCAGAAGGCAGCTCAAGAGTTCAATGCGATCTTCGACGAAGAGAAGGTGTTCGATAATCCAAAAAACTACAACGACCTTGCGAGGCTATTCGCCTACCTCGGGTCCGAGGATGATGTCATTCTGGATTTTTTTGCCGGATCTGGCACGACCGGGCATGCGGTTTTAGAATTGAATAGGCGTGACGGTGGCCGGCGGCGGTTCATCCAAGTTCAATTGCCGGAACCGACCCGCAGCCAATCTAAGGATGGAGATTGGATCGAGACGACTGCATGGCGGCGCGGCCTCCGGTCGATTGCCGACATCACCAAGGAACGCGTGCGCCGGGTCATCAAGAAGTTCGACGCCGAGGATGCCGGGAAACTCGACCTGGACGGCAAGGACAAGCAGGACCGCGGGTTTCGCGTCTTCAAGCTCGACCAGTCGAACTTCCTCGGTTGGGATGGCTCACAGGCCAAGGACGGCGACACGCTCGGCGACCTGCTGGAGCGGACCGTCGACCACGTCCGCCAGGGTCGTACCGACGATGACTTGCTCTACGAGCTGTTACTCAAGAGCGGCTTCCCGCTGACGACCAAGGTCGAGATCAAGACGATCGCTGGCAAGACCGTGCATTCGATCTCCGACGGCGTGATGCTGGTCTGCCTCGACCGCGCGCTCACGCTGGAGCTGATCCGCGCCATGGCCGATCTGAAGCCGGAACGCGTCGTCTGCCTCGACGCCGGTTTCGCCAACAACGACCAGCTCAAAGCCAACGCCGTCCTGACCTTCAAGTCCAAGGGCGTCGTCAAGTTCATGACTGTGTAGGGCAAAAGCTGTGGGCAGAAAAATTCACAGGCTTGACGATATGAGAATCGAGTCGGAGCCGTTGACGACCGCCGTGCGGACACCCATGAGTCTTCCCACGCGTATTGAATGTGACGAGGCCGCCAGGGTTGCAGCCCTGACGACCTCAAACGAGTACCCCTCCCACCAAGGAACCGGGCCTCTCGCATCTTTATCGACGCCACCGTTACAGGTGGTGCGAACCTGTTCAAGTACCCGGTCTCCGTTATCCCAAGGAGACCGTCATGGTCTATCTCAAGTCCAGCGCCATCAGCGCTGTCGCCTACAACGAGCGCAACCTCGACTTGAACGTCACGTTCACGAGCGGGGACACGTACACCTACTACGGTGTGCCAGCGTGGAAGTACTCGGCGCTGATCACCGCTTCGTCGGCGGGGCAGTACTTCAACGAGTACATTCGCGATCAGCACTCGTCGAACCGCGGTTGATTGCGTCTGGTGCCGGCCGGCTTTGTTATCGGTCGGCACTACGTTTTTCGGTGCCCGCTATAGAATCAACTGCGACTACTGAATCATCTGACGGACCCCGATGCAAGTGCGGCCGAATTGTTGCGCGGTGGATCGCGTGATGGCCAAAGCTGCACCACTACCCCTGCTCGACCGCATCCTCGAAGCCGCGCGCATCGGGGAGAACGACGATTGGGAGTTCAAGTCATCGAAGGGCGGCTTCCCCGCGTCGCTGTGGGAGACTTTCAGCGCCATGGCCAACTCGGCCGGTGGCACCATCGTGCTCGGTGCCACCGAGCGTGGCCCATCGGTCGTGCTCGACGGCGTGAGCCCCGGGCAACTTGAGAAGCTCAAGAAGTTGTTTTGGGACCAGCACAACAACCGCCAGACCATTAGCCGCGCCTCAGTCGCCAGCGGCGATGTGCAGGACATCGAGGTCGAGAGTGGTTGGTTGCTGGCCATTCGCGTGCAGCAGGTCTCCCGCCAGGAACGTCCGATCTACAAGGGCCAGAACCCACTGGAGGGCACCTACAAGCGCCGCCACGAAGGCGACTACAGGTGCTCGCCGGACGAGGTCCGCCGCATGCTGGCGGACGCCGACAATATTCCCGCCGATGCGCGCATCCTCGACGGTTTCGGCCTCGACGATCTCGATCAACCGTCGCTCGCCGCGTTCCGCAACCTGTTTCAGGCTGCCAAGCCAGGTCACCCATGGCTTGCGTTGTCGGGCAAAGACCAACTCGAGAAACTCGGATGCTGGCGTTATGATCGCGACAGCGGCGAGTCTGGCCTGACGCTCGCCGGCCTGCTGATGTTCGGCAAGCACCAGTCCATCATCAGCCCCGGCGCCGCGCCCAACTACCTCGTGGACTTCCGGGACTATCGTGGCCGCAAACCGCAAGAACGCTGGGGCGATCGCCTGTTCCCAGATGGCACGTGGGAGGCCAACCTCTTCCAGTTCTACCAGCGCAGTTGGCCCAAGGTCGTTGCCGACCTTAAGGTGCCGTTTTCATTGAAAGGCGTGCAGCGCGTGGACGAGACGCCCGTCCACGAGGCGCTACGCGAGGCCGTCGTCAACGCCATGATCCACGCCGACTATAAGGTTGGCGGTGGCATCGTGATCATGCGCCACGATGACCGCTATCAGATCGAGAACCCTGGCACGTTGCTCGTCTCGCAGGAACAGTTGAGGCGCGGCGGCGTCTCGGAATGCCGGAACAAGTCGCTCCAGCGCATGTTCATGCTGATCGGCGTCGGCGAGCAGGCAGGGTCCGGCTTCGCGCGCATCCAGGATGGCTGGAAGGACCAGCGTTGGCGCGCGCCACGGTTGATCGAGCAGCATGGGCCTGACCGCGTGCGGCTCGACATGCCGATGATCAGCCTGATGCCGCAATGGGCGTTCGATACCTTGCGTCAGAAGATCGGCGCGGGGTTTGAGCGCTTGAGCCAGCAAACACAGATCGCCCTCGCGACCGCCATGATCGAGGGGGACGTGACAAATACCCGGATGCAGGATCTCGTTGCCGACCACCCGACCGACATCACCAAGCTGCTGCGCAGTCTGGTGTCGAAAGAGCTGCTTGTCGCCGACAACCAACGGCGCTGGACCCGCTATCGGCTGCCGGCCGCCATCGCCCCGAGGCAGGACCTGTTCACGGCGCCGGCGGAGAATGGGGGTAGTGGGTCCCCTCATACGGGGCGAAACTCCTCACCTTTGCCGGGCAGCTCCTCTCCTTTGGACACCAAAGGAGGGGAGTCGGAGCCGCAAGGAGAGGACCTCGATACCAAAAGAGGGGAGCTGAAGGCCATCTCGGCCCGTGTCGCCGGCAAAGGCAAAGTCGCGCCGGCGGAGATGCGGGCGGTGATCCTGGAGCTATGCAGCGGCCGATACCTATCTCTGGCAGACCTCGCCGGCTTGCTGGCCCGCAAGCCTGAGAACCTCCGCAACAAGACGCTGACGCCTATGATCCGAGAGGGGTTGCTACGCTTCCGTCACTCCGAGCAGCCCAATCACCCCGATCAAGCCTACACCGCCACCGAGGCCCCATGAAACTTCAGTTCGATGCCAACCAGCAGTTCCAACTCGACGCCGTTGCAGCGGTCGTGGATGTGTTCGACGGCCAACCGCGGTCGACGGGCGATCTTTCGGTCGTGAATACGCTGGACGCCAATGACCTGTTCAGCGGCGTCGAGCAGACGGAGCTTGGCCGTGGCAACCGCCTCCAGATCGATGCCGAGGCGCTCCTCGCCAACACACGCAAGGTCCAGGCCTGCAACGACATCGAGGTTGCCGACGAGAAAGCCGCACTTGAGGTGACGGAGCTATTCGATAGCCCATCCAACGCGGCGCGCGCGTGCCCACACTTCTCGGTCGAAATGGAGACCGGCACGGGGAAAACCTACGTCTACCTGCGGACCATCTTCGAGCTGAACCAGCGATACGGCTTCCAGAAATTCATCATCGTCGTCCCAAGCGTGGCGATCCGCGAGGGCGTCCTGAAGTCAATCGAGATCACGAAGGACCACTTCGCGTCGCTCTACAGCAGCGTGCCGGTCGAGCACTTCGTCTACGACGCCAAACGCGTCAACAAGCTGCGCCAGTTCGCAACCGCCAGCAGCCTGCAGATCCTGGTCATCAACATTGATGCGTTCCGCAAGAACTTCACCGGCACCGAGGACGAGCAGAAAAGTAACGTCATCTACAAAGAGATGGACCGGTCGATGGGCGGTCGGGCACCGATCGAGTTCGTGCAGGCGGCCCGACCGATCGTGATCATCGATGAGCCGCAGTCCGTGGACGCAACAGAGAAATCTCAGGAAGCCATCAAATCCCTGAACCCGCTCTGCACGCTGCGCTATTCGGCGACGCACCGGAATCCGTACAATCTCGTCTACCGGCTAGACCCTGTCCGCGCGTTCGAGCTGAAGCTGGTGAAGCAGATCATTGTGGCGAGTGCCGTGGCTGAAGGCGCCGCCAACGACGCATTTGTCCGTCTGGAGAGCGTGACCAACGAACCATCGCTGAAAGCGAAGGTCCGCATCCATGTGCAAGGCAGGGATGGACCGAAAGAGAAATCCATCGCTGTCAAGAACAAGGACGACCTGTTCGTTCGCTCGGAGGAACGCGCAAACTATCGTGATGGCTATCAGGTGACGGCGATCTATGCCGAACCCGGCGATGAGTACATCCAGTTCAACAACGGCCGAAAGTTGCGCCTCGGCGAGGAGATCGGCGGTCCGCGCGACGATCTCTGGCGCGTGCAGGTCAAGAAGACCGTCGAACGTCATCTCGAAAACGAACTGAAGATGCAGGCGCGCGGCATCAAGGTGCTGAGCCTGTTCTTCGTCGACAAGGTCGCCAACTACCGTGTCTATCCTGACAACGGACCGCCGGACAAAGGCAAGTTTGCGCTCGCCATCGAGGAGGAACTCGCCGAACTCGCAAAAGACGCGCAGTTTGCGTCTATCCCCTGGCTCAAAGGCCCCCTTGAGAAGCTGCACGATGGCTACTTCGCCAAAGACAAGGGCGGCGCGTTCAAGGATTCACGAGGCAACACCCAGGACGATGACGACGCGTACACACTCATCATGAAAGACAAAGAGCGTCTGCTCGATCCGGCCGAGCCACTGCGTTTCATCTTCAGCCATTCGGCGCTACGCGAAGGCTGGGACAATCCGAACGTCTTCCAGATCTGCACTCTGGCCATGTCGACGAGTGGCATCAAGAAGCGCCAGGAAATTGGGCGCGGCCTGAGACTGCCCGTGGACCAGACCGGCGTTCGCGTGTTCGACGACTCGATCAACCGCCTCTACGTCATGGCCAACGAATCCTACGAGGACTTCGCCAAGCGCCTGCAGACCGAGTACGAGGACGATTGTGGCGTCACATTCGGCAAGGTGCCTGTCATCGCGCTGGCCAAGCTCACGCGCGTTGAGGGCGACCAGGAGATCGCGATCGGCAAGGGTGAGGCGGAAAAGCTCAAGGCTGCGCTAGTGAAGGCAAAGATGATCGATGCCGACGGTCGGATCGGCGTCGCGTTTGACCCAAAGGCGAAAAACTTCTCGTTGAACCTGCCCAAGCCCCTCGCCGATCTCGAACCGGCGGTCATCGACTTGTTGCGAAGCTACCAGATAGAACGCCACATCAAACGCGACCGAGATCAGGGACCCAACCGGTTCAAGAAGGAAGTCACCCTAACGCCGGAGTTCAAGGCGCTGTGGGATCGGATCAAACCAAAGACCGTTTATCGCGTAGAGTTTGAAACCGCTGATCTTGTCGGGCGTGCTGAGAAGGCGATCCGCAACATGGAGAAAATCGAGGCCCCGAAGGTCACGGTTACAACCGGCACCTTGGCCGTCAAGCGAGGCGGCGTCGATGCGAAAGCCGTGAGCGTGTCTGATGAGGCAGTCAGATCAGGCCCGGCGGGTCTGCCTGACATCCTCAGCTATCTTCAAAACGAGACTGAGCTGACGCGTTCGACGCTGGCCCAGATCCTGCAGCAGTCGGGCCGACTTGAGGATGCCTTCGCCAACCCGCAACGGTTCCTCGATGCCGTGGCCAAAAAAATCAACTTCGAACTCCATCGCCTGTTGGTCGACGGCATCAAGTACGAGCGTGTCCTGGGCGTGGGCCCCGATTCTGCCTGGGAGATGATGAAGCTCGATGGCGGTGAGTTGGTGGACTACTTGAATGCCATCCAGGTCACCAAGTCTGTCTACGATTACGTCGCGTATGATTCCGAGATCGAGCGCAAGTTTGCGTCGGAGTTGAACGATCGAGAAGATATCAGGCTCTTCATGAAACTGCCCCGGTGGTTCGTCGTCGATACACCGGTCGGCGAATACAATCCGGACTGGGCTGTCGTGAAGCACGACAAGAGCACGGTCTATCTGGTGCGCGAGACCAAGGGCACCACGGACTTTGAAAAGTTGCGAACGCTGGAAGCCGACAAGGTCAAGTGCGGTCGACGACATTTCGAGGCGCTCGACGTACCGTTCAGCGTGGTGACGAAGGCGTCCGAGGTCTGAATCAAGTGCGAACGAACAGCTCCGCCACCTTCTTGGCCGCCATGAGCCGGGCATAGGTCGTGTAGCGCGGCCCCTGCATTGACCCGGTCGGCGCATCGGCAAATCTGATCGGCTCGATTGCCTTGGCGGGCTCCGTGAAAATCAGCTTATACTTGCCGTCCTCGCCATATGGTTCGATCGAGGCTACAGGAGCCACGTGCGTGACGGCGCTGATCGGCTGGCTCTGGTACGCCGCGATGTATTTTATCTTGGGTAGCATGCCACCGCCGATACGGATCGCCCACCACGCATGCTGGCCGACGAACACCTCCTCGAAGCCATCCTTCTGCGCGGGCGCGATGATCGTGTCGGGTTCGTCGGAAGCAATAGGTATCGTTGCCGGGACCACATTTGCAGTGTTCGGCGTCGCTACCGGCACGGGAACCTCGAAGGCGCGCAATCCGACCAATGGCAGAACTTGCAGGAACTCCTTGAGGAACAGATTTGTGTCCGCCTTGTCGGCTTCAGACAGCGTTGGCTCACTGGGAGTGTTGCCGTTGTCGAGACGGCTTCGGCCGGCCAACCGCGCCCGTGTGACTAGCATGTGCTCCAACCACGTGATGTGCGCCCGGTTGAAGCCGCTGTCGCTTGACTTGGTGACGAAAGCAAAACCCCAGTCCCAGAAGACTTTTTTATCGAAATGACTGTCGATTCGGTCCAAGACGCCGTCGCCTTGGCCAATGTAGAGCGTCGGAAGGTCCGGGTCCTCTGCCGCATAACCCGTCAGCACGTAGATCCCGGCGCGCTCAAACTCGGGACGGGACCTGATCCGCGGCCACTGCGCCCGCGGGAACGAGATCGCGAGCCCGGTGGAGGCCATGCGGTCGATGAACCGCACACCGTCCGGGTTGCCGTCGGGTACGTAGATTCGGATCGTGAAGCCGTCGAATGCCATGCGCTCCCCGTTGAATGGCCAGCACCAGATAAACTGGTGTCTTCATCCGCGTCTCCTGAACAAATAGAATTCCCACCAGTCTCCACACTCCAACGCCGCCCCCGAGGATAATTCCCAGTCGCCGGTTCGAGGCGGACGATCTACCCAGCCTTCACGAGATTGGCGGGCAGATTCGTCTTTAGAAATCCTTGTCAAGCCTGCCTGGTCATCAGTGTCGTTGCTCATTGCGTTTGTCGTGTCCGCGTTACTGGACATGAAATTAGGAACAATCGCAGGAGCATTTTCGTGGCACGCACTCGCTGGAAATCATTCGCCATTAGCGTCGCCGTGTCGGCGGGCGTCGCGGCTCCTGCGCACGCGCAGGACTGGGGCTGTCAGGTGCTGCTGTGTCTCGCGAACCCCGGCGGCCCGACGCAGTACGCCGAGTGCGTTGGGCCGATCTCGAAGCTGTGGGATGCGCTGAGGCGCGGCAATGCCTTTCCGAGCTGCAGCGGAGCCAGCGCTTCGACCAGCGGCACCGACGGCAAATTCTATCGCAAGCACGGTTACGGCTACGTCGACGTGACGCCGCCCGGCCAATCAACCCAACGCTTCTGGTACTGACCCCATGGACATTGCTTTTCTGGAGCTGGCGCACCGCTGTGCGCCCGGCATCGAGATCTCTTTGCCGACGCTCGCGGCCGTCATCAGCGTCGAGAGCGGGCTTTCGCCGTTGTCGATCCGCGTCGACGGTCGTCGGATCGACCCGACGCCCAAGAGCAAAGGCGAGGCAGTCGCGGTCGCCGTCGGACATATGGACGAAGGCAAGGCCGTCGCTCTGGGCCTTGGCGGAATCGACAGCGGCAAGCTGTCCCGCGCCGGGCTCAGCATCGTCGATGCGTTCGATGCCTGCCGCAATTTGGCGGGGCTGGCGCAATTGCTGGATCGCGATCTTGTCTCTGCCCGAAAGGCAGGACACGCGGATGCCGCCGCCGAGCGCGTCGCGCTGCTCAAGTACGGCGGGAGATCGGCCGCCGCGTCGGTCGCTGGCTACGACATTCACATTGCCGAGGCACGCGGCAAGATCGGCAGCGATCTCTCCGTTCTCGTCGTCCGCGAATCCGATCCGGTACGGGCGGCAAACGCCCGCAAGGAAGCCCAAACCATCGAACCGTTGGTTCCGCCTGTGCGCGTTGCTGCGCCAAAGGCGGTGCCCGCTTGGGACGTGTTCGGCGGCGCCGGCACAACGGCATCCGTCTTGGTGTTCACTCAACAGGAGAAACGCAAATGAAGCCTCAACTCTCGAAGTCCCGTGCCCTCATTGCACTCTGCGCCGTCGGCTTTGCCGTATCCGTGCTCGGCGCCGAGCCAGCACACGCCGATATTCCAAGCGTGCTGCAGAACATCGTCACTATGCTCACCGGTCAGGTCGCCAGGCTGCTCGCGATCATTGCCGTGATCGCAACCGGCATCGCCTGGATGTTCGGCCACATGGACCTGCGCAAAGCCGCCTTCGTCGTGCTTGGCATCGCGCTGATCTTCGGCGCCTCCGAGATCGTCTCGACGATTGCGGGAGCGTAATGGCCATGACCGAACCGGGTGCACTCGAAGACGACACGCTGTTTCTGGCCTGCACCCGGCCGGCCATGATCGCCGGCGTCACCATGGAGGCCATGGGGATCAACGTCATCGCCTCGGCGCTGTTGTTCCTCGTCTGCGGATCGCTGCTCTACGGCCTCGTCGCCATTCCCATCCACCTGATCTGCCGCGCCGTCGTCCGCTACGACCACAACGCGTTCCGCATTCTGATGGCGTGGCTCGATACGCGTGGTCGCGCCCGCAACACGGCTCTTTGGGGCGGGGCGAGCGTCACGCCACTGCGCCTCGTCAAGCACTACGATGAAAGGGACCTCGGCCATGTCTAACGCAATCACTCTCAAGTCCCGCGAGTTGGCGGCCGAGACGTATATTCCTTACGTGCGGCACGCCGACGCCCACACCATCGTGCTCAAATCGCGCGCGTTGATGACAATGGTCGCTCTCGACGGCATCTCGTTCGAGACCGCCGACGTGCGCGACATCAACGCGCTGCATCGGGATCTCAATACGCTGCTGCGCAATATCGGCGACGAGCGCCTGGCTCTCTGGTCGCATATCATCCGGCGCCGGTCGAACGAGTATCCCGACGGCGCGTTCTCGAACGCATTCGCCGCCAGTCTCGATGCCAAGTACCGAGCCCGCATGACCGGCGAGGAGTTGTTCCAGAACGATCTCTATCTGACGCTCGTCTGGTCGCCAGCCGGCGACGTGACGGAAAAGGTCGGTGCGCTCGTCAAACGGCTGCGCAAAGTCCGTCGCGATCACACCGAACTCGACGTCGAGGCACACAAGAAGCTGCACGACGCCACCCAGGATGCGATCGCCGGGCTTGCCCGCTACAGCCCCCGCCTGCTCGGGCTCTATGAGGCCGACGGCGTTGCGTTCTCCGAGCCGTCCGAGGTCCTGCACCGCCTGATCGGCGGGCGGCCGGAACGGGTGCCGCTGACGGACGGCCCGATATCCTCGGCGATCTATTCGGACCGCGTCATCATCGGCCGCGAGACCGTCGAGCAACGCTACGAGGGAACGAGCCGGTTCGCCGGCCTGTTCGGCTTCAAGGAATATCCGGCGCGGACGCGACCGGGCATGCTCGATGGGCTGCTGACGCTGCCGTTCGAGCTGATCGTCTCGCAGTCGTTCTGCTTCATGTCCAAGGCGGCCGGTAAAGAGGTCATGGGCCGCAAGCAGAACCAGATGGTCTCGGCCAACGACAAGGCGGGCTCCCAGATCGAGGAGCTGACCCAGGCGCTGGACGATCTCGAGTCCAACCGCTTCCTGCTGGGCGAGCATCACCTGTCGCTGGCCGTCTATGCCGACACCGTCAAGCAGCTTGCCGACAACATGGGCAAGGCGCGCGCGCATCTGACCAACGGCGGCGCCGTGGTCTCGCGCGAGGATCTGGGGCTTGAGGCCGCCTGGTGGGCGCAGTTGCCCGGCAACTTTTCGTTGCGGCCCCGGTCGGGGGCGATCACCACCCGCAACTTCGCGGCGTTGTCGCCCTTCCACGGCTATCCGATCGGCCGCAAGGACGGCAACACCTGGGGACCGGCGGTGGCGCTGCTCAAGACCGCCAGCGGTTCGCCCTTCTATTTCAATTTCCACTTCGGCGACCTCGGCAACACGTTCGTCTGCGGCCCATCGGGCTCCGGCAAGACCGTCATCCTCAATTTCATGCTGGCGCAGCTGCAGAAACACGCGCCCCGCATGGTCTTCTTCGACAAGGACCGTGGCGCCGATCTGTTCGTCCGCGCCGCCGGCGGCACGTATCTGCCGCTGCGTAACGGGCAGCCCACGGGATGCGCGCCGCTCAAGGGGCTCGAACTGACGCCGGCCAACAAAGTGTTCCTGGCGCAGTGGGTCGGCAAGCTCGTCGCCACCGACCGGCCATTGTCGGTCTCCGATCTCAGTGACATCGCCATGGCCATCGACGGCCTCGCCGATCTACCGCGCACGCAGCGTAGCCTGGCCGCGTTGCGCACGTTTCTGAACAACACCGAATCCGAAGGAATTGCTGCGCGCATAAAACGCTGGGAGGCTGGCCAACCGCTCGGATGGGTGTTCGACAACGCCGAGGACGATATCGGCATCGGCGCGACCTTCCTCGGCTACGACATGACGGATTTTTTGGACAACCCGGAAATCCGCACGCCGCTGATGAGCTATCTGTTCCACCGCGTCGAACAGCTGATCGATGGCCAGCGCATCATCATCGTCATCGACGAGTTCTGGAAGGCGCTCGCCGACGAGGGTTTCCGCGATCTCGCCCAGAACAAGCTGAAGACCATCCGGAAACAGAACGGCCTGATGCTGTTTGCGACGCAATCACCGCGTGACGCGATCACGTCGCCGATTGCGCACACCATCATCGAGCAGTGCCCGACCCAGATCTTCATGCCGAATTCGCGCGGCGACCGGCGCGACTATGTCGATGGCTTCAAGCTCACCGACCGCGAGTTCGATCTGATCGGCAAGGAACTCTCCGCCGAAAGCCGCCGGTTCATCGTCAAGCAGGGCCACAACAGCGTCGTCGCCGAGCTGAATTTGCGCGGTTTTGACGAGGAGCTGGCGGTCCTGTCGGGACGCACCGCGTCCGTCGAGCTGGTCGACGCGCTCCGCCAGGAGTTCGGGGACGACCCGGCCGTCTGGCTCAAACACTTCCATCAGCGCATGCGCGCCGCCGCTGCGCTCCCTATCGATCGAAAGGCAAGCTGACCATGATCCGCAACAAACCAACAGCATCGATAGCTATCGCAGCCGTGGTGGCCGTCGGTACGGCAACCGCCACCCTGGCGCAGGGCATCCCGGTTTTCGACATCACGGCGCTGACCCAGCAGATCGAGCAGCTCGTGCAATTGAAGTCGCAGTTGGACACCATGAACCAGCAGCTGACACAGGCGCAGCAGCTCTATGGCTCGCTCAACAAGATCACCAACATGGGTGATATCGCGCGCGTCTTGAATGATCCGGCCATTCGCAAGGCATTGCCCGCCGATTTTGCATCGGTCGAGCAACTCATGAGCGGCCAGGGTACCGGACCGGCTGGCGCGTCTGCCGCCCAGTTCCAGGCCAGCAACAGCGTCTACGGACTGCCGGGCAACGACTTCTATTCCTCCGAGCTGAAGCGCCTGGGGCGGCAGAACGCCGGCGCCATGTCGATCGGACAGCAGATGTACGACGCGGCCACGCAGCGCATCGAGGGCATTGACCAGCTTCGCCAACAGATCGGCCAGTCCCAAGACCCGAAGACGACCATGGATCTGCAGGCGCGGCTCCAGGCCGAGATTGCGTTCCTGCAGACCGACACGCTGCGCATGCAGGGGCTTCGCATGGTCCAGCAGGCCCAGCTCGAAGTCGTCAAGCAGCGCAGCGAGGAAGACTGGCGTCGCCGGGTCGACACCATGGGTACGGCCTCGCCCGGCACCCCGTCGCAGTAAGAGGGAAGAAACAGCCATGGCCGGATACACCGTTTTCCAGACGCTCGAACAGCGGCTGACAGAGCCGCTCAACCAGTTCATCAGCGCCGGCGCCCAGGGCGTCGCGTCCTACGTCAGCGGACCGCTGACCACGGCGTTGACGCTCTACGTCATCATCTACGGCTTTCTGATCATCCGGGGCACCATCAACGATCCGCTGACCGAGTTTGCGTTCCGCACGCTCAAGCTCGGCGTCATCGTCATGCTGGTTCGCAATGCGGGCGACTATCAGACCTACGTCGTCGAACTCTTCTTCCACTCGATCCCCAACGAGATCGGCAGTGCCCTCAACTCCGGCGCGACAACGTCGGCCTCGGCGTTCGACGCGCTGCTCGATCAGGGCCAGGCGGTCGCCCACGCGATCCTGAAGAAAGCCAGTAGCTGGAGCATCAGTGAGGCGTTCTTCAGCGCCCTCGCCTGGATGCTGGTCATCATCTCGTCGTTCGTGGTCGCCTCGATCGGGTTCATCGTATCGCTGTACGCCAAAGTTGCGCTCGCGCTGGTGCTGGCGCTCGGGCCCGCGTTCATCGCGCTCGCCATGTTCGATGCGACGCGGCGGTTCACGGAAGCCTGGATCGGGCAGCTCGTGAACTACGTCGTGCTGCAGATTCTGGCCGTTGCCACCGGCGCCCTGCTGATCACCACGATCGGCGAGGTCTACCGGATGGGCAATGGCTACGCCGACTTCCTCATGACGGCGATGTCGGTCGGCGCCGTGTCGACCTCGGCGGCCATCATCTTCTACCAGCTGCCATCGATCGCCTCGGCACTTGCGGCCGGCGGAGCATCGCTGTCCTACGGTTACAGCGCCTCGCGTGATCTCAAGAACGGCACGCCCTATCGCGCCGGTGCGGCGGCAGCGTCCGCCAGTGGACGCGCCGCAACGGCCGCCTGGACCAAACTGAAAGGCAAGACATCATGACCCTTCGAACCTTCACCGCGTTGCTGCTCGTGTCAGCGATCACATCCGGCTGCGCGTCGATCCGCTACCCGCTGCCGTCCTGCGATGGCGGCGCCCGCCGGGCTCTCAATGCGGGTCTCTGGAGCTACGAGAAGCGCTCCGATCTGAACGATACCGCGTCACGCCTGGCGTGTGGGTGAGGAGACCAGAGATGACCCAAGAGCCACTGAAAGAATATTTCGAACGCGCTCGACGCTTCGATCAGGACCGGCTGTTGACCGCCTATCGCTCGACACGCACGGCCTGGAGCATCGCTGGCGTTTCTGCCGTACTGGCCGCCTGCAGTGCGTTGGCCGTTGCCGCATTGGCACCGTTGAAGTCCGTCGAGCCGTTCGTGATCCGGGTCGACAATGCGACGGGGATCGTCGATGTCGTCAGCGCACTCACCAGCGAAGCCGGCCGCTACGACGAGGCCGTGACCAAGTTCTTTGCGGCCCGTTACGTGCGGGCGCGTGAAGGATATGTGGCTGTTGAGGCCGAGGAGAACTTCAAGACGGCCTCGCTGCTGTCGACGCAGCCTGAGCAAGCCCGGTTCGCCGCGATCTATCGTGGCGGCAATCCCGAGAGCCCGCAGAACATCTATGGCCGTACCGCCAACGCCCGCATCGCGGTCAAGGCGATCTCGCTCATCAACAAGTCGGTCGTCTCGGTCCGCTATCTGCGCACCGTCACCCGCGGCGATGACGTGCGCACCACCCACTGGGTGGCCACGCTGACGTTTGCCTACGTCAACGCGCCGATGTCGACCACCGACCGGCTCGTCAATCCGCTGGGCTTCGTCGTATCCGAATACCGCGCCGATCCGGAGGTGTTGCAATGATGATCACCAAACCATTCCTTGCCGGACTGTTTGTTCTTGGCATTGCTGCATCCGCGCTCGCCGTCGAGACGCCGCGCCAGGCCCCTGATGATGGCCGCATCCGGTTCGTCGACTACCAGCCATTCAATGTCGTCCGGATCGTCGGCACGCTGCGTTCGTCGGTGCAGATCGAGTTCGCCGCCGACGAGGACATCGCCCATGCCGCGCTTGGCAACACGGTCGCCTGGGAGATCGCGCCGGCAGGCAATATTCTGTTCCTCAAGCCGCGAGAGAACCAGCCCGCCACCAATCTGAGTGTCGTCACGACACGGCGCGACGGCTCGAAGCGCAGCTATCAGCTTGAGCTGACCATGAGCCAAGGCAAGGAAGGGCGCGACGGTAGCGTCGGTCCTGCGCCGGACGCGTTCTTCTACGTGAAATACCGCTATCCCACCGATGACGCGGAACGTCGCCGACTGGAGGGGGCACAGCGCAGTGCTGTGGCCAAGTCCGGAGAGGCGAGCCAAGTGCTCGCCTTCCACGAGACCTACGGTCCGCGCAACTGGCGCTACTCGGCGCAAGGGGCAGAGGCCATCGAGCCGAAGTCGGTCTACGACAACGGCAAGGTGACGACGATGGCCTTCGCCGGCAATACAGAAGTCCCGGCGATCTTCCTCGTCAACACCGACGGCACTGAAAGCCTGGTGCCGAAGTCGGTTCAGGGCGAACTGGTCCTGGTGCACGCCATTGCGGCCAAGTTCATTCTGCGGCGTGGCCACGACGTCCTCTGTCTCTTCAACGAGGGCTACAAGCCCGAGGGCCTCGATCCCGGCACCAAGACCACGTCACCGGCCGTCGAACGGCTCGTCGCCGGGCCGGCGTTGAAAGCACCTATGTCGGTGGCGTCACCGTTGCCGCCACCCGCGGTTCTGGCTGCGCCCGTCGGTATGGCGCCGCCAGCCAAACTTGATCAACGCAACACGGGAGGCCGGTGATGACCGTCACGCTCGATTCCAAGTCCGAAATCCGCGGCGAGCGCCGCGAGCATGTCGCCACGACAGGCGGCACGCAGAACGTCATGCTCAAACGCGGCATCGCCGTTGCGGCGCTGGTCATGTTCGCCGGTACTGCGCTCTGGGCCACCATGAAAACGCCTAAGACGAAGGCGGTCGCGCCCGAAAAGGTGATCATCCGCCAGACGGCGGCGTTCGAAGCGGCGCAGTTGCCAGTGCCCGCTCCCCAACCGCCGGTCGCGCAGTTCGTGCCGGCCGCCGCGCTGCCGACACCGCCGCTGCTGCCGCCGTCGCCGGAGAAGAACGATCTGATGGACTCGGCGCGCCGCGCGCCGGTCATGGCCTTCAATCGTCAGAACCGGGCGCAGGGTGCCGCGACTGCAAGTTCAGCCTCGATGGCAGCCTACGGCGCTCAGCCCACGGGCGCCGAGGACGGCGGAGCGTTCGAGAAACTGCTCAAGCCGACCGTGCTTGAAGGATCGCGCGCCGGCCACATCGGCAATCGCGACACCATCATCGCCATGGGCACCTCGATACCCTGCGTGCTGGAGACCGCGCTGCAATCCGATCAGCCGGGCTTTGCCACCTGCGTCATCAATCGCGACGTGCTGTCGGACAACGGCCGCGTTGTGCTGCTCGAAAAGGGCACGCAGGTCATCGGCGAGTATCGTGGCGGCCTCAAGCGCGGCCAGTCCCGCCTGTTCGTGTTGTGGAACCGTGCCAAGACGCCGACAGGCGTGATCATCACCATCGCCTCGCCTGCGACCGACGCCATCGGCCGCGCCGGCTTCGATGGCTACGTCGATGATCATTGGCTCGAACGCTTCGGTTCGGCGATGCTGCTGTCGATCGTCAGCGACGCATCGCAGTTCGCCGGCCAGCAGTTGCAGCAGGGTAGCAACATCCAGGCGAATGGCAGCACACAGGCCGGTAAGCAGGGCGCGGCCATTGCCGTCGAGCAGTCGATCAATATCCCGCCGACGCTGATCAAGCACCAGGGCGAGCTGGTCAACATCATGGTCGGGCGCGATCTCGACTTCTCCCACATCTACAGGCTGCGGGTGAAGTCGCAGGCCGAGCTGCAGCGCGAGTTCGGTCCGGCAGCCAGCGAAACATACGGTGCGGCCATTCCCGCCGGCCGCAGTCTCAAGGACTGATGCCAGTGTCCGCCAGAAATCAAGACAAGGCCGTCGTGGTGACGCTTCTGGAGCCGTTCTCGCGGCTCCTGGCCCGGTCCGATCTCTACGAGCTGGTCGTCAACACGCCCGGTGAAATTCTCACCGAAGGGCGCGACGGCTGGACCCGGCACGAGGCGCCCGAGTTGACGTTCGATCGCCTGATGCGACTGGCGCGCGCGGTCGCAAGCACCTCGGCGCAGGTCATCGACGAAACCCGGCCCGTTCTGTCGGCGACGCTGCCGGGCGACGAGCGTATCCAGATCGTGATCCCGCCGGCGGTCACGCGCGGAACGGTCAGTGTGACCATCCGCAAGCCGTCGAGCGTGACGCTGTCGCTGTTCGATCTCGAACATGGCGGGCTGTTTGCAGATGTGCGCCCGCCGTCGGTCGCGCCGCGTGCCGACGCAGAGTTGTTGGACCTGTACGACCGCGGCGCCTGGCCTGAGTTTCTCGGGCGCGCCGTCGTGGCGCGCAAGAACATCCTGATTTCAGGCGCGACCGGCTCGGGCAAGACCACACTGTCGAAGGCGCTGATCGCGAAGATCCCCGCGCATGAGCGGGTAATTACCATCGAGGACACGCCGGAGCTGGTCATCCCCCAGCCGAACCATGTGCGGCTGTTCTATTCGAAGGGCGCGCAGGGCCTCGCCAAGGTCGGACCGAAAGAGTTGCTCGAATCCTGCCTGCGCATGCGACCCGACCGCATCCTGCTGCAGGAACTGCGCGACGGCACCGCGTTCTACTACATCCGCAACGTCAACTCCGGCCACCCCGGCTCGATCACCACCGTCCACGCCGACAGCGCCCGCCTCGCCTTCGAGCAGTTGACCCTGCTCGTCAAGGAGAGCGAAGGCGGCCAGGATCTGGCGCGCGACGACATCCGTGGGCTGCTGACGATGCTGGTCGACATCGTCGTCCAGTGCAAACGCGTTGACGGGAAGTTCCGGGTGACGGAGGTGTACTATGGGCCAAGGCAGGGGCAGTAGGCGGGCGGGTCGTCATTGACGAGCGAGGTCGATGACGGGCATAGTCCGCTGATTGGGGGGACAGCGGACGCTTACGGCTGCGGACTACAAAAACGGACTGGGCCATGTGTGGACGGCTCCGGGTTGTCAAGGGGTTCGGCACGTTGCAGCGCTGGTCGGAGCAGCCATGTGTTCGGCCTTTGAATGCAGCGCACAGTGGCTGCTGGCCATAATGCCTTCCGCGGATCAGGTCCCGGTCAAAAGGACGCATTCGACAATGCGCTGGCCCAAATGGGTTGTCCTGATCACCGGATCGACCGGTTCTGCATTACGTGCTGTCAGCCCTTTCCAACCGTTCCATCACACCGTTGCCGGCGCGATCTCGCTCTTCGTCGCCAAGCCCTATCGAGGCAGGGCGACGGGTTCCTTGTAGCTCGTGCCCTTGGCCATCATCGCCCAAGCCATGCGCGCCATCTTGTTGGCGAGCGCAATCGCCGCGACCTTCGCTGGCCGACGCTCAAGGAGCTTTGTCAGCCAGGGTCTCGACTTCGTTCCGTGGATCTTGGCATATCGGATCACAGAGATTGCACCTGTATAGAACAGGCTCCTCAAGTAGCGCTCGCCTTGCTTCGTAATGCTGCCAAGCTTCTCTTTGCCGCCGCTGGAATTCTGTTTCGGCACGAGCCCAATCCACGCGGAGAAATCGCGGCCAGATCGAAACGCCTTCGGATCGGCAACGCTGGCGACGAGGGCTGTGGCGAGTGCGGGCCCAATGCCTGGGATCGCATCGAGACGCTTGCATGTCTGGTTCGAACGATGCCAGGCGCTGAGACGCTGATCGAGTTCAAGAACCTGCGCTTTGACGAGCTGCAGCTGCTTGTCGAGCAGTAACAAGCACATGCGAGCCGTTTCTGGCACACGCTCATCCTCCGGATTGGCAACGACATCCAGCAGCTCTTCTACGCCGTTGCGGCCAAGCGGCGCAACAATTCCAAACTCGGCGAGGTGAGCGCGTATGGCGTTGATGACTGAGGTTCGCTGCCTGATCAGCAAGTGGCGCGTTCGGTGCAAGACGAGACACCCTTGTTGCTCAACAGTTTTGGTCGGCACAAAGCGCATGTTCGGCCGCTGCACCGCTTCGCAGATCGCCTCGGCGTCGGCGGCATCGTTCTTCTGGCGTTTGACATAGGGCTTCACATAGGCCGGCGGCATGAGCTTGACCGTATGCCCGAGGGCTTGCAGTTCGCGCGACCAATAATGCGACGACGCGCAGGCCTCGATGCCGACCAAGCAGGGAGACTGCTTCTTGAAGAAGGCCAGAACCCGCGCGCGTTTCAATTGCTGGCGGGTGACAATATTCCCTTCGGCATCAACGCCGTGAACCTGGAAAACCGACTTCGCAATGTCGAGACCGATGATTGCGATTGCTTGCATGAGTTGCTCCTCCGAATAGCGGTCACCTCATCGGCAACCAGCTTCATGGCGCTCACGCGCCGGCGGGAGGAGCCGTCCACAGCATCAATAGGGTGCATTGCAATGACGGAGCGGATTATCTTGCCGATCATCTGTTCCCCGACACCTTACCGGACATAGACAACTAGGGTATGATGCCGAAGACTGGACCTGGACCTTCATGGGAGGCACCCGATGACACCGTGGGAAATCCGTACGATCGAGTTTGCAAATTGCAACTGCGCCTACGGCTGCCCCTGCCAGTTCAACGCCCTGCCCACCTATGGCAACTGCGAGGCCGTTGTCTGCAATGAGATCACCGAAGGTCACTACGGCGACGTCAAGCTTGACGGGTTGCGTTTTGGCGGGATTTTTCAATGGCCCAAGGCCATTCATGAGGGCAACGGCAAGGCTCAGCCCTTCGTTGATGAGCGTGCAAATCCGGCTCAGCGCGATGCGATCCTCAAAATCATGTCGGGACAAGATACCGACCCTTTCGCGACCGTGTTCGCGGTCTTCGCTTCGACCTTGATCGAGGTTTATGCCCCCATCTTCTCGAAGATCGATTTCGACGTCGATGTCGACGCACGCAAGGGGCGCTTCGTCGTGCCGGGCGTTGCCGACTGCCGCGGCGAGCCGATCAAGAATCCCGTCACGGGTACCGAACATCGCGTTCGCATCGATATCCCGCACGGGTTCGAGTACGAGGTCGCCGAGATGGGGAGCGGGACCGCGACCACGCAGGGCAAGATCCAGCTCAATCTCAAGGACAGCTATGGTCAGTTCGCCCGGCTCCACCTCAACAACCACGGCGTCGTCAAGAGCCGCAAAGCGTAACCTGTCATGACCGCAGCTGCGACGGCCGTCGAGACGCTCCTGCGGCGTGAGCGCACCATCGTCCTGGCCGGCTTGCTGCTGATTACGGCGCTGGCGTGGTTATGGATCGTCGTCGGCTCCGGGACCGGCATGAGCGCCCTCGACATGACGACGTGGCGGTTTCCTCCCCCGCTTCACGACTGCCCGACAGAGAATTGGACGATCGGCTATGCGGTCGTGATGTTCTTTATGTGGTGGATCATGATGATCGCCATGATGACGCCGAGCGCAGCCCCCTTGATTTTGCTCTACGCACGCGCCTACCGCCATGAACAACGACAGGGCAAACTCCCCGATGGGGTCGTGCCCACGTTCGTCTTCGCGCTTGGCTATCTCCTGGCATGGGCCTGCTTCAGTGTGGTCGCGACGGGGCTTCAATGGGGATTGGAGCGTGCCGGGCTCCTGAACCAGATGATGATGTGGAGTATCAGTGCCTATTTCACCGCCGTGGTGCTGATTGCCGCTGGCCTTTATCAATTCACGCCGCTCAAAGTCGCCTGTCTGCAGCACTGCCGGTCGCCCGTCCAGTATCTCGCCGAGCACTTCCGTCCCGGTGCCCCAGGCGCCATACGGCTCGGATGGAAGCACGGACTTTACTGTCTCGGCTGCTGCTGGTTCCTGATGGCGCTGCTGTTTGCAGGCGGCGTCATGAACCTCATTTGGATTGCTGGCCTATCTATCTATGTTTTGATCGAGAAAATCGCACCGCAAGGCGAGAAGATCTCCCGCGCGGCAGGTGTTGCGATGGTGCTCGTTGGTCTATGGGTGATCGTTCAGAGATACATGGCGTGATCGGCGCCGGAGCAAAGCTGCAGCATGGTCCATCGACCGAAACCCGAAGCATCCAAGCCATCAGTGATCTGACAGAGCCGTGGCATTGTTCAGCTTTCCCCAAGTGCACGGGACAGATGCCCCTCGGGACCTGACGCGATAGGTTCGATTGCCGACGATGGTGGGCGGATAGGCCACTCATCAAGTGGGCCAGGAGCCGCCGCTATCTGACAAGTCGTCGACGACGTCCGCATTTTCCAGCTCCGGACATCCAGCACGCCAGTCTGCCTTCAGCACGCGCCGGATATATAAACTGCGGGTGAACAAGCACTTCAGACACGGTTCAGCCGATAGAGCGCATGGTTCGTTCCATCGAGCTTGGGAGCTTCAACCCAACCCCTTAGGAGTGTCACCATGTCGTCCCGTCTCAGCCTTTCCCTCGCAGCCCTTGCGCTGTCCCTCGGCGCAACCGTGAGCACGTCAGTTGTGCCGGCACATGCCGAAGGCTACGTCTCGATCCAGCAACGCGGCTGGGCAAATGGCGCCGCAGGCAGCCAGCGCGGCTACCGCAATCGTCTCACCGTACAACAGGACGGCTCTAGTAACTCGGCCCACAGCCGCCAGTACGGCAACCACAATCGTGCCGTCGTCGGTCAGAGCGGCAATCATCACTCCGCTTCAACCTACCAGAATGGTCGTGGCAACATCGCTGGCGTGGCTCAATTCGGCACGGGCCATACCGTGGTCACCTCTCAGGACGGCAATGGAAATGCTGTCGGCGTGATCCAGGCTGGACGCAATAATCGAGCGAATACGACCCAGGTCGGTGCAGGCAACGTATCCGTGATCGTGCAGGACTGAGATCCTGCATCTTCTATCTTATGGTGTATGAGAAGCAGCATCTTCTCACACTTCTTCCGAAGGAGTAGCAGCCATGTCGATCCTTTATGTCACGCGCCATGGCGTCGTCATGGCAGCCCTTGCCACGGTCGGCGTCATAGGTGCGCTTGTCCATCCGGCAACTCCCGCGACAGCTGCCCGTGATCCGCTCTCGTGCGACATCCAGGTGTCGCGCTCCGGCAGCTTGGTCGGACTCAAAGCCATCGTCAGCGCTCAAGGAGCGACTTCGGGCAGCTACCGCCTGCGCGTCGTCTCATCCGGCGGCAATAGTTCCAATATCGACCAATCCGGTGACTTCTCGGTCAGTGGCGGCTCGGCTGTCGTCAGCTCGGTCAGCCTTGGTGGCAATGGAACCTACACCGCTCGGCTCTCGGTCACCGCCGATGGGCGGACAACGGAATGCAACCAGCGAGTCAGCGGCTCTCTCTGACGGCGTGCCAAGAATGCGAAAATATTGAAAGAGCCCGGCGCAACCTGCCGGGCTCGTTGCATGACGGGCATCGAAGACATGCCTATCGGCTTAGTTCTGGCTGAGGTGGCGGTGCAAACCAGCGGCAGGCGATCGTGTCCTTGACCAACCGGCGGCCTGTGAGTGGCTTGGTCGCCACCAGCCCCTCGATCAAACGGGCCGAGATGCGGGCGACGCCGTTGGTCTTGCGGCGGTTGTGGCGGAAGGCGAACTCGTCGAGGTAGGCTTGCAGATGCTTGCGCCGCATGGCACCCGCATGCGTGCCGAGCAGCCAGCGCTTCAACAGCAACACCGTCCAATGGCACGCCTGCAGCGCGTCCGCCTCGCGTCGTTCGGCCTTGGTCTGGATGCGCGCCTCGTGCGGCCGGTCGCCCAGGCTCCTGGCATTTTAGCCAGCGTGCCCGTCGGTCGTGACCTGTGCGTTGGCTGCGATCTGGGCGTCGGCGAAGCGCTTCAAGGTGGTTGCGTCATTGTTGGCCGCGTGGGCGAGGCGGACGCGGCCGTTGGCTTCCGCGGCGAGCAGAACCAGTTCCTTGTGCGGGCCGCCCTTGCCCCCCACGAGCGCCTCGTCCACCTGCACGAAAGGGCCGAGTGGTTCGCGCTCCTCGCGCACCATCGAGGCCCGCAGCTTGTGCAACCAGGTCCACGCCGTCTCGTAGGAGCCGAACCCCATGATCCGTTGCAGGTCCTTGGCCGAGATGCCGTTACGCCGCGCCGAGATCTCGAACACCGCGCGAAACCACAGCTTGAGCGGCTTTCTCGTCTTCTCCAGCACCGTGCCCGACGTCAGGCTCGTCTGATGACCGCACTCGGCGCACTCGAATGTCGTGCCCGAGCGGATTGTCCAGACCCGTTTGCTCGTGCAGCGCGCACACGCAGGCTCGCCGCCCCAACGCGCCTCGATCCAGTAGGCCCGGCAATCCTCCTCGGTCGCAAACCGCGCCTCGAACTCCGTTGCCGTCCTCGGAAAATCACGCCAAAGATCGTCTTGTGCGTCGCTCACGAGCTATCTCCCTGATGCCGCTCATGTAACGCCCGATTGCGCCGGAACTAAGCCGATAGGCATGCATCGAAGACGCCTCAAGATGAATGCCGATTGCATGCGCCGTTCGAATGCGGTTCAGGCAGACGCTGCTACTCTCGACACTATCGAAGTTGAACTCTCGAGGTTGAAAAGGGTCGTGTCATGCTGAAGCGCCTTGCAGTCGTCCCCCTCGTCGCGATCACTGCGATCTCCGCTGCATTCTCTCCAGCCCAAGCTGAAGGCGTCAGCATTACATTGCGGCCGCGCGGCGAGAGCGCTGAAGTTATCCGTCAGGGCTTGGGTTTGTACGGCATGTTCCGCGATCTCAAAAACCGCTCAAAGACCGATCAGCGCGGGTCGAACAATGGCGCGGCTATCGCGCAGCGCGGACGTGGCAACAACGCCTACGTGTTTCAGCGTGGACGGGATAATTCGGGCACGATCACGCAAAATGGCAATAACAATTCCCACGGTCTTTTCCAGTTCGGCCGTCGCAATTCCACAACCGTGGTGCAGAATGGAAACGGCGAGGTCGGTATCACGCTGCAGGGCAAGTGGTAGACACGAGCGCCGACGATGAGCGTTTGGAACGCACCGATTGCCACGGGAGCTTCGCCACAACACCCCACTCGTCTGAGAATAAAGTTTTTCAGCTAACCGACCGGACAGCAGACGAAATCCTGTCCGGTCACGAACGATCGAATGAGTCTGCTAATGGGATGGTCCGGCCGTGCTCCCACCTACCCCCGCCGATAGCTTATAGTGGAGCCCGGCTGGGGGCTGCGTCAACAGGAGCACGCCCATGCCCAAGACCACAAGCGCTGAGATCGCCGTAGTCGGCATCGACATCGGCAAGAACTCGTTCCACGTCGTTGGCTTCGACAAGCGCGGCGCCATCGTGCTGCGCCGCAAGTTCTCTCGCGGACAGCTCGAAACGTGGCTCGCCAATCTGCCACCGTGCCTAATCGGCATGGAGGCCTGTGTCGGCGCCCATCATCTTGCCCGCAAGCTGATCGCGCTCGGCCATGACGCCCGGCTGATGCCGGCGAAGTACGTGCGGCCCTATGCGAAGGGCCAGAAGAACGACTTCAACGATGCCGAGGCGATTGCCGAAGCCGTACAGCGGCCGATGATGAAGTTCGTCGCGACGAAGACCGCCGATCAGCTCGATCTGCAAGCCCTACACCGTGTGCGCGAGCGCTTCGTCGGCCAGCGCACCGGCATCGTCAATCAGATCCGCGCCTTCATGCTCGAGCGCGGCATCGCGGTGCGCCAGGGCATCAGGTTCCTGCGCACCGAGCTGCCGATCATCCTTTCGACGCGCACCGACGTCCTGTCGCCACGCATGCTGCACGTGATTGAGGATCTGGCCGGCGACTGGCGGCGGCTCGACGAACGCATCGAGGCGCTGTCGAGCGAGATCGGGGCGATCGCCGCTGCCGATCCCAACTGCCAGCGGACGATGACAGTGCCGGGCATCGGTCCGATCATCTCCAGCGCCACCGTCGCCGCGATCGGCACCGGCGACATCTTCTCCAGTGGTCGCGATTTCGCGGCCTGGCTCGGCATCGTGCCGCGGCAGATGTCGACGGGCGACCGCACGATCCTCGGCAAGATCTCGAAACGCGGCAACCGCTACTTGAGGAAGCTGTTCGTGCAGGCGGCGTGGGTCGTGCTGGTCAGGCCAGATAACTGGGCACGCTATGGTCTCGACGGCTGGATTACGGCAGCAAAGAAACGCCTGCACCATAACGTGCTGGCGATCGCGCTCGCCAACAAGCTCGCCCGCATCACCTGGGCGGTGCTCGCCAAGGGCCGCGACTTCGAGTTCGTGAGGACCGCTGATGCGCCCCAACCCGCCTGAGTCTGGCCGCGTGCTCGGTCTCATCAAGATGTGGCCTGAAAGCGCCGAGCCCAGCATCGGCCTTGATCCGGCGGCCAATCTTGACGAGCCCTCCGCTCACGGCCGTCGCGCAAGCACAGGTCGGGGCGGGGGAAAGGTCTTTCGATCGAACAGGGGAAATGGCCTGAGGGCCGAGAAGGAGATGCCGATGTAGGCGCAGCAATCCGAGTTTACCCGCCGAGGTCTGCGAGAGGAAACGAACGATGGAGGTCGGTCTTCCCGGCGCGATCGAAACACTGGTGACCCGTTTGGCCCACTTCGAGGCCTGTCCGCTAATCAGATCAATCGCGCGCTGATATCCATGATGGCCCGGAGCAATAAGCCGCTCCACTCAGAGGCCGGATACATTGATGCAAGACCGTTCAACCAGATCGACGTTCCCCTTGCGACGCACGGCCGGACCATACAAACGGGTCAGCAGCACGGATGATGTTGTCACCCCGAGCGCGGGCGGTCTACTCTCAGGTTCGGACACTCTCAGGTTCGGACAATCGCGGAACGAACGCGGGGTGCTGTCGCGATACCTTCAGCTCCGGAAATTCGGTCTGCGACCGTCGATCTCGGCCTCGGGCCACCGCACGAAGTCGCACTCTGCTCGTCCGCTCGTCCCGGCTTGGTCCAAAAAAGAGCGGTCTGGAGGGCGTCCCTCCGGCGGGATGCCGACCCGGAGGCCAGCGTGTGAGGTGGAGCTGGGTGCGAGCAAAAAATAGGGCGGACAAGGCAACGAACGCCATGGTCAATATCCCCCTATATTGCCGCCACAACTTCGGCCCAACAGTCTTCGTTTTCATAAACGCGGACGCGCTCGCAATCGGCAATCCGTTTGAAGAACCATGCGGCGATGTTCTCTGCGGTCGGATTTTCGAGCCCGTCGACGTCATTGAGGAGTCGGTGATCTACCTTCTTGATGAGTGGGGCCAGTTCTGCATCAATTTCGGCAAAATCCTTGACGAACCCTCGAATATCGAGAGGTCCGCAGACGACAATCTCCAAACGGTAGTTGTGCCCGTGCAGGTTCTTGCATTTGTGCCCGTCAGGCAGGTTCGGCAGGTGGTGGGCAGATTCGAAGCGATAGGTGCGACCGATGCGTGTCGTGAGGCCGACGGAATAGCCGGCGTCGCGGGGTGGTCTTTTCGAGGGGAGATCGAGCGGTTCGAGCGGCTTGTTCACGGTATCCCCATGAGCTTGTGTGTCTGAAGGCTCACCCGCCAGCGGGGATTGTCGAGGCAATAGGCGACCGCCAATTCCGTGTTACGGGCACGGTCGGGACCGTCCATCGGCTGTAAGAAGAAATGCTCGAAGGCGAGACTCTCGAAGTCTTCCGGAAGAGCCCCATTCTGGGGATAGACCAGCTTGATCTCCTGCCCCGAGGTTTGCGTAAGGACGTTTCCGGCCTTGGGGCTGACGCAGATCCAGTCAATGCCGGTGGGCGCGGAGAGTGTACCATTGGTCTCGATCGCAACCGTGAAGCCTCGCGCACGCACGGCATCGAGGACCAGCGCATCGAGCTGGAGGAGCGGCTCGCCGCC
>LNEM01000016.1 GCA_001464955.1 Rhizobiales bacterium Ga0077537
CCCTCAATACGAGAACGTGCCGCCCGCGTCGTAGACGCCCGTCGTGAGCGTGCGGACGCCCGCTGCGTTGTAGTAGTGAATCACCGTGCTCCAGTTATAGGCGTTGGTGGTGTCCCAATACTGGCTCTGCGTGGTGCCGTTGTCGTTGGCGACCGACTGCAGCGTGGTCTGGCCGGCGGTATTGTAGAACGTGTCGGCGGAGATCCACGGCTGGACGTTCGAAGGGTCCCAGTAGGTCGTGCGCGTGGTGCCGTCGTCGTTGGCGGTCGACTGGATCGTGGTGCGGCCGAGCGTGTCATAGAACGTGTCGATCGACGCCCAGCTCTGGCCGAGGCTGTTGGCCGGGTCCCAGAAGGTCGTGCGCGAGGAGTTGTCGTCGTTCACCACCGACTGCCGGAGCGTGCGGTTCTGGTTGTCGTAGGCGGTGTTGGCGATGCTCCACGGCTGCACGTTGGCGAGATCCCAGATGGTGTTCTCGGACGTGTTGTCGTCGTTGAGGACGGACTGTGTGGTCGTCTGGCCGGCGGCGTTGCGATAGGTGATGGCCTGCGACCAGGGCTGGCCGTTGGCGATGTCGAAGGTGGTCTGCTGGCTGGTGGCGTCGTCGTT
>LNEM01000017.1 GCA_001464955.1 Rhizobiales bacterium Ga0077537
TCGTATCGTCGCCATCCTCGCCGAACAGCCGATCGACGCCGGAGCCGCCGATCAGCACGTCGCCGCCGCCACCGCCGTAGATCGTGTCGTTGCCGGTGCCGCCATCGATGGTGTCGTTGCCTGCCGTCCCGAGCGTACCGCGTCCCGGCTGCACCGGCGGCGCCACCGACACGTGCAGATCGTAGGTGGCGTTGGCCTGCATCGAGAGGCTCGAATTCCAATTACCGATAACGATGTAGTAGGTCCCGCCCGTGCCGGCGGTGGTGGTGGCGAAGGAGTCGAGGACCGACGATGATCCGGCATCGATCGGCGAGTCATTGTTGTAGGCGAGCACGTTGAGGCTCGAGTCCGCGATGTAGATCTCGGAATTGAGATTGGCGGTCGCGTCCACGTCGACGGTGATGATAGACCCGGCATTCACCGTCACGGCATACCAGGCGGCCGGCACCGTTTGCGTCCCGCCGGCGATCGAGTCCCGCACGGTGACGTGCGGCACGGTCGTCGAATTGACGATGTTCCCGTTGCTCGCGAGGCTGAACAGGTTGGTGAGGTTGACTGCACTCGCCGTCCCGGTGTTGCCAGACGGGTTGGTGACCAGCCCGCTGCCGAACCCGACGCCGCTGCTCCTGGTGATGCTCGGGGACGCCTCGCCGTAGATCAGATCGTCGTTGGCGCCGCCGTTGATGATGTCGCCGCCGCCGCCACCGGCCATCGTGTCGTTGCCGTTGTTGCCGTTGAGCACGTTGGCCAGCGCGTTACCGCCGATCGCGTCGTTGCCCGAGCCGCCGCTGGCGTTCTCGATGTCGGCCGTTTGTGCGATGGTGAATCCGCCGAACACGCCGGTGACATAGCTCGGCGCGCCTCCGCCGAGCGCCGAATTGTTGATCTGCGCCGGCGCCAGATCGATGACCGCGTTGCCCGTGCCGTTGTAGACGATCTGGTCGGTGCCGCCCCGATCGTAGATGCTCCGCCACTGGGCGCCCGTCCCGTTGGTCGAGCCGAGCGTGTAGGTGTTGTTTCCGGTGTTGGTCGTCGTATTGGCGCCGTAGATGAACTGCATCGCCGCGATATCGAGCGCCATCGGCGTGGACGCATCGCCGTAGTTGTTGGTCGTCAGCGTGCCCTGCTGCGTCCTGAAGCCATGATTATACGACATGATCGTATAGACATTCTGGTTCAGGTTGTTGGAGCCGTAGCTGTCGAACGGCGCCGTGACGCCCGGGAAGATCGTCGATCCGCCGCCGGTGTCGTGCGGGTGGGCGAGGCCGAGCGCGTGCCCGAGTTCATGCACCATCGTCGAGAAGCCGAGGCCGCCGGGCTGCAGGCCGTTGCTGTCCCAGCCGTAGCCGACCTGATTGTAGGACCCGACCGCCTGATTGGTGCTGTTCGGCACGTTGTGAAAACCGAGGCTACCCGGCGAATCGGTATGCTTGCGCTCGACGAGGTTCGCGCCGGTCGACGTGAAGACTTCCTGGAACGTGATGTTCGCCACCGCCGACCAGGTTGCGAGAGCCGCACGGAACGCGCTCTTCTCCGCCGCCGTCCAGGCGCTGGCCGAATTGGCATCATCGAAGAAATAGGTGATCGGCTGGCTGTTGTCCCACCGCTGGCCCCAGATGAGGCCCTCGAGCATGACGTTCCCGCTATCGCCGACCGTGCCGCCGTAGACGGTCGCGATCTCGGACGGAATCTCGCCCGTGGCGGGTGGCGTGTCGCTCGCGACGAAGCTCTGCTGCTCGGTCACGAGTGGTCCGGCGGCGATGGCCTCCTCGCTGAGCGACAGGAACGGCCACAACTCGATCGTCGCAGCGCCGCCGCCGCTGGCCGAAGCTCCCCCACACATCGTACACATCGTGTCACCCCGTGATGTTTTCGTCGCAATACGATCCGGCAATCGCCGCACGCTCGAATGCAGCACGCGCGTGCAATTCTGCTAACATGATTGAGGGAAGCCTAGAAGGCACAGTCTATGGGTTATTCGGCTTTGGCGAATTGCACGAGGCAATAAATGCAACTTGGTCGCGCAAAGCCACAATCGGAAGTCGAGCGATGATGACGAGAATCACGCGCACGTTGCTGGCCGCCGGAGCGAGCGTGCTCGCGGCCATGGGCGCCACGAGCGACGCAACAGCCGGAGGCGGCGTCGCGGGTCTGCCCTACGCCGAAGGACAGACCTTTAGGACGCTCGACGACTACCTCGCCCACCTGAAGGAGCGCTCGACCATCGGCGTGCCGCACTACGTGGAAGTGGCGCCCGGTGTTTTTGTCCGTCAGGGCCAGGTCGCACCACGCGGTGAGAAGCCGGCCCGGATGACGCGCGAAGAGTTGCGCCGCCAGTTCGGCTTCGATCGCTGATCGGCCCGACCCGCAGCCCGCCCGCCGCGAAACTTCGCCCGTTTCGCTGACGCCGGAGACATGCTAACGCCCTGCCCTGACAGCCAGATCAGGACAAGAAGTCTCATGACGACAGCCGCAACGCCCATCCGACGGGCCTTGATCTCGGTCTCGGAGAAATCCGGGATCGTGGAATTTGCCCGCGTCTTGTCCGGCCATGGCGTCGAGATTCTCTCGACGGGTGGAACGGCGGCGGCCCTGAAGGCAGCCGGCGTGCCGGTGAAGGACGTGGCCGAGCACACCGGCTTTCCCGAGATGATGGACGGGCGCCTGAAGACGTTGCATCCCAAGGTTCACGGGGGGCTCCTGCAGGTGCGTGGCGATCGCACCCACGAGGCATCCGCCGCCGAGCACGCGATCCCGCCCATCGACCTGCTCGTGGTCAATCTCTATCCTTTCGAAGCCACCGTCGCGAAGGGTGCTCCATTCGCCGATTGTGTCGAGAACATCGACATCGGCGGACCGGCCATGTTGCGGGCCGCCGCCAAGAACCACGCTGCGGTCACGGTGATCGTCGATCCGGCCGATTACGCCCGGGTGCTCGGCGAGATGCAGTCCGGCGGCGGCACCACGCTTGCCTTGCGCCGCGAATTGGCCCGCAAGGCCTTCGCGCTGACCGCCGGCTATGACGCGGCCATCTCGAATTGGCTCGGCACGAGCGTCGGCGAGGACGCAGCCGCGACGACCATCTTCCCACCCACACTGACGGTCCAGCTCAAGAAGGCGCAGGACATGCGCTACGGCGAGAACCCGCATCAGGCGGCCGCCTTCTACCTCGAGCCGGTCGCCGCACCGGGATCGATCGCCACGGCCCGGCAACTCCAGGGCAAGGAGCTGTCCTACAACAACATCGCCGACACCGATGCAGCCCTCGAATGCGTCAAGGCGTTCGGAGAAGGCGCCGCTTGCGTCATCGTCAAGCACGCCAACCCCTGCGGCGTGGCCGAAGCCCCCTCGCTTCTCGACGCCTACGAGGCCGCCTACCGCACCGATCCGGAATCGGCCTTCGGTGGCATCATCGCCTTCAATCGCCCCCTCGACGCCGTGACGGCCCGCACCATCGTCGAGCGCCAGTTCGTCGAAGTCATCGTCGCCCCCTCGGCCGACGCGGCGGCGGTCGAGGCGGTCGCCGCCAAGAAGAACGTCCGGCTTCTGGTCGTCGGCGACTTGCCGGCGCAGGTCGCGCCCCGTCTCGACTGGAAGAAGGTGACGGGCGGCCTGCTCGTCCAGCATGCCGACCTCGCCCTTTCGGCCGAGATGAAGGTGGTCACGAAGCGCCAGCCGTCCGAGCGTGAAATGACCGACCTCCTGTTCGCCTGGAAGGTAGCGAAGTTCGTCAAGTCGAACGCCATCGTCTATGCCCGCGACCGCGCCACGATCGGCGTCGGCGCCGGCCAGATGAGCCGCGTCAACGCCTCGCGCATCGCCGTCATCAAGGCCGAGATGGCCGGCCTCGACGTCGACGGCTCGGTGGTCGCGTCCGATGCATTCTTCCCGTTTGCCGACGGCCTCTTGTCGGCCGCCGGCGCAGGCGCGACGGCCGTCATCCAGCCGGGTGGCTCGGTCCGTGATGCCGAGGTGGTCGCCGCGGCCGACGAGCAGGGCCTGGCCATGGTATTCACCGGCATGCGCCATTTCCGGCATTAGACCATTCCGGTGTGGCGCGCCGATGCACGCCAGCGACCGCGAGCCGGATTGAGGAGTGTCACCGTGAGTGATCAGTCGACTGGACATCCCCGGCCCTTGGCGCCGGACGATTTCATTGCCGATCCGCCGCCGCCGCGGCGCGCACCGAGCCTGCGCCGTCTCTCGGTCGTCGTCCCGCTGCTGAATGAGGAGCGCACGGTTCCGCTCCTTGCCTCCCGCCTGACCGCGGCGCTCGAGGCGCTCGGCAATCCCTTCGAGGTGATCGTCGTCGACGACGGCTCGACGGACGGCACCATGGCGGAACTCCGCCGCCTGAATGCGGCCGATCCTCGTTTCAAGGCCGTGTCGCTCAGTCGCAACTTCGGCAAGGAGATCGCAGTCGCTGCCGGCCTGAAGCACACGTCGGGCGAAGCCGTGGTGATCATGGACGGCGACCTCCAGCATCCGCCGGAGATGATCGGCCGCTTCGTCGAACTGTGGGATGACGGCTACGATGTGATCTATGGCCAGCGCACCGACCGCAGCCGCAACTCGGCGATGGAGAAGCTGTCGGCGCGCCTGTTCTACCGCGTCTTCCAGTTCCTGAGCGGCACGGCACTTCCCGATGGCGCCGGCGACTTCCGCCTTCTCGACCGGCGCGTCGTCGACGTCTTCAACCGGCTCGACGAACGGTCGCGCTTCAACAAGGGTCTGTTCGCCTGGGTTGGCTTCAAGTCGATCGGCATCCCGTTCGAGGTGGCGGCCCGGGCGCACGGCACGACGCGCTGGCCGTTCGGGCGGCTCCTGCATTTCGCCGTCGACGGCATCGCCTCGTTCTCGACGCTGCCGCTGAAGGTTTGGTCCTACGTCGGCGTTCTCGTTTCCGGCTTCGCCCTGCTCTACGCGGCGGTGTTCCTTTTCAAGACGTTGATCTGGGGCGCCGACGTGCCCGGCTTCCCGTCGATCTTCATTTCGGTCCTGTTCCTGGGTGGCATTCAGCTGATTTCGCTCGGTGTGATGGGTGCCTACATTGGTCGCATCTACGAGGAGGTGAAGGGCCGTCCGCTCTTCATCGTGGCCGATGTCGTGGGACTTGATCCCGCCAAGCTCGCGATGACCGGGAGCGCCGTGCCCGCCGCCGGAGCGCCTCCGGACCCGGCCCGCCATGCATGAACCCGGAGGGCATCCGCGCCAGGATGCCGCCCATGGCGTGCCGGCCGCGCGACACTGGAGCGGGTTCCTCGCCTCCGGCGCCATCGCCTTCATCGTCGACGGCGGGGTCATGGAGTTAGCGGTCCGCGTCCTTGGCTGGCCCACGCTCCTCGGCAGGCTCGCCGGCATAGCTTCCGCCATGGTCGCCGCCTGGCTCGCCCACCGGACGTTGACGTTCGCGTTAACCAGTCCGCCGACCCTGAGCGAATTTGTCCGATATGTCGCGGCCGCTGCGACGACGGCCATGATCAATTACGTCCTCTTCGCCGCACTTCTCTTCGCTTGGCCCACGATGCCGCGCCTGGTCGCCCTCGCGCTGGCCTCTTTTGTCGCCACAATCTTCGCCTACGCCTCAATGCGTTACGCCGTGTTTCGCCGCTCCTGAAACGGGCGCCGGAACAACGGGGGGAGCCAGCCGGATCGCAGGATGTCCGGCGCCGCGGGGCGGCTCGATAAACCGACTATTCATCCTCGGTTCAGCAACGCTGTCGTTAATCGGGCACCGCACGGGGGACTGTCGTCATGAGCGAGCATGTGGAAGACGGAACCTTGGGCATGGCCAACGAGAGCCATGAGAAAACCGGGACCGCCAATGGAACCGGACGGCAAGATGAGGGTTTGGATGGTCATGCATTCACAAGTTCACGCGATAGGTGCCAAATGCACACTGAACAGCTCCGGGAGGCGCGCATGAAGTCGAATGCCGTCAAATCCGTCGAGCTCGACATCGACTGGGCCGTCCAGACGATCATGCCGATCGAGTTCCAGGGCCGTGAGGTCCACCTCGAGGCACGCGCCTACCAGGGCGTCGACCCGCACTGTCAGGCCATGGTGCTTGTGCATCGCGACAACCCGGCTTCGAACGAGCTGCCGGTCGTTCGCGTTCACAGCGGCTGCGTGACCGGCGACATCTTTCATTCGCTGCGCTGCGACTGCTATCCGCAGCTGCAGGCCTCGATGGAAGTCATCACCAAGAGCCCGCTCGGCGTGATGATCTATCTGCCGTACCACGAGGGACGCGGCATCGGTCTCGTGAACAAGATCCGCACCTACGCGCTGCAGGATCAGGGCTACGACACGGTCGACGCCAACGTCGCCATCGGTGCCCCGATCGAGGCGCGGGATTACGATCTCGCGGCGCACATCCTGTTCGACCTCGGCTACAGCCGGATCGCACTCTTGACCAATAACCCGGCCAAGATGAACGCGCTGCGCGTCGAGGGCATCAATGTTGTCGAGCAACGCTCGCTGATCGTGCAGGAGTCGCCCTACAACAAGCGCTATCTCGCGACCAAGAAGGAGCGCATGGCGCACCTGCTCTGACGCGCGTCGGCCGGCAATCGCATCTGGCAAAGGGCCGGTTTCCGCAAGGGAACCGGTCCTTTCTTCGTTTGACCGACCCCGCACCCGGCCCCCCGGCTCAGCGCGCGGCGCCGGCCGGTGTGCCCCGGGCCCGAGCCCTCAGATCATCGATCATGCCGGCGAGCGGCTCGAACGTCATCACGACCCGATGCCTCCCGGCCGGAACGGCAACCGCCCGGAACAGCACGTTGGCCCGTTCGATCGGTACGGGACGCCCGTCCAGCGTCGCCCGCCACCACGGATGCCAGACGTCGTTGAGCACCGCGAAGCCGCCGTCGGGCGCCTCGATGTCGATCTCGACGCGGTTATTGCCGTAGGCGACGAGGCGCGCCGTCCCCTCCCTCCGCGCGGCGCCCGTGTCACCTCGGGCCAGAAGCACCGTGCGCATCGGATCGAACTCCGGCCAGACGCCAGTCGCCAGAATGCGCTCGAAGTCTGCCGCGATCGCTCGCGACGCGAACAGGACGCGCGGCAGCGCCCGCGGGTTTTCGTAGATGTTCGCCTGATCCGTGGTCTGCCGCAGCACGAGGTCGCCTGGCCGCAGGGCCTTGTCCATCGTCTCGATCGGCACGCTCGTCGCGATCCAGCGCAGCCCGAGGAGATCGGCGAGACGCGATCGATACGAGGGAAACAGCGCCGAGAACTTGCGCTGATCCGGCAGCCCGACGTGGTCTTCCGCCCCCGTCGCCCGCGAGTAGAGCCCGAGCCGGACCGGGTTGTATCCGAGCGTGTTCTCGAGCCCGTGCGTCATGCTGGCGTTGGGCCAATGGAAGCCGAGCCCGGCGAGTTCCACCCGGTCGCGGCGCACGCCGTCTTTCACGACGTGGGCCGCGAGGGCCCGAATGGTCGCATTCCCCCCCGTCGGCTCCAGTGCCTCGAAGGTAGCGGGCGGCAGCGCCGACGACGTCGACGGCCCATTGTTGTAGCCGAGATCCGCGGCTGTCGCGATGACCAGCGCCAAAGCCGCCAGCCGGGGCATCAAGGCGACCCGCGACGCCGCGAAAAGAAGCGCGCCGATGGCCACCGCATACCAGAGCAGCGCGACACCAGCCGGCCCCGCCACACGCGGCAGACGATCGACATGAAGGCCGAACACCACCGCGACCAATCCGGCGACGACAGGGATTGCGACGGCGACCGCCAGCACCGCCCGCCTCGGGACTGCCCACGGCTCGCGGAACCACGCGTGAACGACGTATCCCGCGAGGATCGCGCCGAGCCCGCCGATCAGGAACACGGCGTCGGCCGGTCGCCGGTACAGATTGACGCCGGGCAGCTCGTACATCGCCCGGAAGGCCGGCGTGTACCAGCCGAGTGCGTAGATGAGCACCAGCACGAACGCCGCCGTGAAAAACCGCACCTCGCGATCGAACAGACGGCCGCTGGCAGCCCCCGCCAGCACGAGGACGAGAGGCACGAGCCCGAGATAGAGCTGCCCGACGTTCTGCGCCGTGAAGAGCCCCGTCCCGACCCACGCGAAACTCGGCGGCCCCCAGTAGTCGGCCATGTCGCCGGCCGCCCCGAACAACTGTGGCACTGCGAGAGTAACGAGATGGGCGGGATGCAGCGACCCCGCCCCGGCGCCTGCGAAATCGATGGTCGGCCGGTTCGACTGTTCCGCGAGGAGCACCGTCATCGCCACCGGCACGGTGACGATCGCGAGCCCCGTGACGGCTGCAAGCGTCAGCGGCGCGAGGCTCCCGAAGATCCGTCGGCGCGGATCGGGAGCGGCCAGCCAGAGCCAGACGACACGCGCTGCAAGCAGATAGCAGCAGAGCAGCGCCACCTGATCCCGGCCGAGCACCATCGCGGCTGAAACCGCCCCGGCGGCGATACCGGCGACGAGCGAGCCGCGTTCGACGGTACGGTCGAGAAACAGCAGCGCCCACGGCAGATAAGCGAGGCTCAGCACCTGTCCGGTATGCTGGAGCCGCCACGCCATCGCCGCGCCGAACGTGAACACCAGCGCCGCGACGATGCTGCCGGCCCAATGCCAGCCTTTATCGCGAAACCAGAGAATGAGCCCGACCCCGCCGGCCGCCATGGCGGCGAGCAGCGTCACGTCCTGCGCCCACGTCCCCGGCCGGCCGTTGAACAGCGCGAGCAGCAGGTACGGTGGCGAGAAGATCATCGACTGCGGATCGGCGATCTGCGGGCTGCCCGAGAAGACGTACGGGTTCCACCATGGCAGCTCGCCCCGCGCGAGAGACGCCGCCAGAAACTGGATCTGCGGCAGGAAATGCGCCTTCGCATCCCATGGGATCGCCGCCTGACCGCCGAGCCAGGGCCACGTCATGGCCGCGAAGGCCGCCAGATAGATTGCAATCGCTTGCCCGACGGGCCAACGCACGCCGCGAACCTCGGACAACGGATCAGGCATCGGCGTACGGCGCATCGGAACTCCACGAGCAGCGAGGCCCCGGCGAAAGTTCCCAAGGGCGAGCGCCTTATAGGCCCTCTCGCTGGCCACGGCGACAGCCACCTCGTCGGCCGATACCTTGCTCCGGCCCGAGGCCTTGATGCTAACCTGAACCCGAAGGCGCCGCGCGAGCACCGGTCCGGGAGAGAGCCCCATGAAGATCACTGCCATCCATGCCCACTACGTCCGCATCCCCTTCGATATGGGCGCCCCGCGCCAGGAGTTCGCGGGCCTCCGCTTCCCGACCATGGATCACCTGTTGATCGAGGTCGAAACCGACGCCGGCATCACCGGCTGGGGCGAGGGCTTCGGCCACACCATCATTCCCGCGACCAAGGCCGCACTCGAGAGCTACGTCGCGCCGTGGTTCATCGGCAAGGACCCGACCGACATCGCCGCCCTGCATCGCGAGGCCGCCCAGTCGTTCCACATCTTCGGCCGCAACGGCCCCGTCGTTTATGCCCACTCTGGAATCGATATCGCGCTATGGGACATCGCCGGCAAGCGCGCCGGCCTGCCCCTCTCGGACCTGCTCGGCGGCGCCCGCCGCAAGGAGGTCCGCGCCTACTCTAGCCTGATGCGCTACGGCAATCCCGACACCGTCCGCCGCATTTGTGCCGGCCGCGCCGCCGACGGCTTCCGCCACATCAAGCTGCACGAACATACGGTCGAGGCCGTGATGGCCGCCCGCGAGGGAGCCGGCCCGGCGGTCGCCATCATGAACGACGTCAATTGCCCGTGGACGGTGGCCGAAGCCCTGGCCATGGAGAAGGCCTACCGCCCGGCCAATCTCTACTGGCTCGAGGAGCCCGTCTTTCCGCCCGAGGATCACAAGGGCCTCGCCCGCGTCAGACGCGAGGGGACGACGCGTATCGCCGCCGGCGAGAACGCAGCCGGCCTCCACGATTTCGTCGACAAGTTCGAGAAGGGCGCCATCGATGTCGCACAACCGAGCGTCACGAAGATCGGCGGCATCACCGAGATGCGGAAGATCATCGCCGCCGCCGAGGCGCATTCGGTGGAACTCATTCCCCATTGCGCCTACTTCGGTCCGGGCAACTTGGCCTCGATCCACATCGTCGCCTCGCTCTCGACCGACACCCTGCTCGAGAACATCTATGCCAACCTCGAAGCGAGCCCCTGGGGCGACGCCATGCAGGCGCGCGACGGGAAGGTCCGCGTTCCGCAAGGACCGGGCCTCGGCGTCGAACCGGACATGAGCGTGGTGGCGAAGTACCGCGAGGGGCCCGTTGTCACCGTAAGGTGACACCTCCCCATGCGCGTGCAACGCCCCCCTTGTCGACGCCCTTGCGCCGTGGCCTAGCTGCTGGTCTTGGGGACTTTCGAGGGGACATACCGATGAAGAAGGTGATTTCGCTGGTTGCCGGCGCCGCTCTGGTGTTGTCGACCGTGGCCGTTGCGGTGCCCGCCGAGGCAGCACAGTGCGTCGACAAGGGTGGCCGTGGCACGGGCTCCACCGTTCCGGATGCCAAGTTCCAGGCTTGGGAAGCGGTGCTTCAGGCGACCGACTGGGGCATGTGGTTCACATGGATCACGTCGGGCGCCAAGGTCGGCTCGGCGGCATCGGGCTACAAGGTGAGCAACTACCGCGAGAAGTGCGGTAACGGCGGCGCGCTCGGCAAGGAGTGCATCATCCGCGCCAAGCTCTGCAAGTAACGATCGCTGACCCGATCGATGTCGGCCTGAAGGACGCTCGCGTGTTCAGCGCGGGCGTTTTTCTTTTGGTGCGTCGCAAGCCCCGACCCGCGACAGCGACAGACCGGCCGAAGGCGTCTATCGTGGCACCCGTCTGCCACTCTCCGGGACGGAGCCCCCCATGGCCATCGCCGAGCATCCGAGCGTTTGCACACTCGATTGCCCCGACACCTGCAGCCTCACCGTCACGGTCGATGGTGATCGCCTCGTCAAGGTCCGCGGCTCCGACGCCATGCCGCTCACGGCCGGCACCATCTGCAACAAGGTCGCCCGCCAGACGGCGACGTTCGTCCACGGCCCCCGTCGGCTGACGCAGCCCTTGCGCCGGATTGGCCCAAAGGGCTCAGGCCGCTTCGAGCCGATCGCGTGGGACGCGGCCCTCGACATGATCCACGACCGCGTCACCGACGTGATCGCCCGCCACGGCCGCGAGGCGGTGATGCCGCTGAACTACGCGGGTCCCCACGGCATGCTCGCGGCCGACAGCATGTCGCTCCGCTTCTTCCACAAGCTGGGCGCCACGCAGCTCTTCCGCCGCTCCATGTGCGGCGCCGTGCGCAGCGAGGCGTGGGCCGGCACCTACGGCCTCGTCCCCGGCATAGGTCCTGAAGCCGCGGCCGAGGCCCGCCTCAACATCGTCTGGGGCAACAACGCGACGGTCGCCAACCTGCATCTCGTCCGCAACGTTCGGGCTGCCATGCGCAAGGGCGGCCGCCTCGTCGTTGTCGATCCGCTCCGCACCAAGATCGCCGAGCAGGCCGACCTGCACGTCGCGCTCCGGCCCGGCACCGACGTCGTGCTGGGTTTCGCCCTCGCCGTCGAGCTGGACCGCCTCGGCGCCCACGATCAGGCCTTCATCGCCGCTAACGTCGTCGGCTACGACGCGTTCATGACCGCCGCCCGCCCCTGGACCGTCGCCCGCGCCGCCGAGGTCTGCGGCATTCCCCCGGACCACATCACGACGCTCGCCGCCTGGATGGCCGAGGCCGATCCCCTCGTCCTGGCGCTCGGCAACGGCCTCGAGCGTGGCCGCAACGGCGGCAGCGGCATCCGCGCGGCGATCGCGCTCCCGGCACTCCTCGGCAAGCTCGATGCCCGGAACGGCCTCGTCCTCGGCGCCGGCAATGCCTTCCCGAAGACACACGCGCGCCTGACCCGCCCCGATCTCCTCCCCGGCCCGACCCGCACCCTCGACATCATGGACATCGGCCGCCACCTCGACGCCGACGACGTCGCGCCCCCGCTCCGCGCGCTCTTCATCTACAATCACAATCCCATTGTCGTGCACGCCGACCAGAACCGCATGCGCCGAGGGCTCGCCCGCGATGACGTTTTTGCCGTCGGCATCGAGGTCGCGATGACGGAGAGCATGGCGTTCTGCGATGTCGTGCTGCCGGCGGCCACCCACTTCGAGCAGGAGGACATCTACGCCTCCTACGGCCACCACTGGCTGCAGCGCGCCGAAGGCGTCATTCCGCCAGTCGGCCAATCGCTGCCGAATACGGAGATCTTCCGTCGCCTCGCGGCCCGTTTCGGCTTCACCGACCCCTGCTTCACGACGACCGACCACGAACTGATCGACGAGGCCCTCGACCCGGCCCATCCCGTGTTCGAGGGCACGCGCCCGAGCGATGTCTCCCCGACGAAGGCGCTGCGCATGACCGCGAAGGACGGCCGCCCGCTCGCCCTCTTCGAGACGCACCGCCCCGCCACGCCCTCCGGCAAGGTCGAACTCGTGTCGGACGTGCTGGCGGGCCGCTGGGGACCGGACGCCCGCGTTCCGGCCTTCCGCCCGCGTGAAGACCGCTATCCCCTGATGCTGATCTCGCCGGCCTCCGACGCGCGCGTCTCATCGACGTTGCTCGGCGAAGGCGGCGACCCGGCCGATACGCCCGCGCTCCGCATGCACCCTTCGGATGCCGCAGCCCGCGATCTCTCGTCGGCGACCGAGGTCCGGGTCTGGAACGATCTCGGCGAGGTCGTACTCCCGCTCGAGATCACGGACGCCGTACCGCCGGGCGTTGTCGCCTCGGAGAAGGGCGCCTGGCTCGCAACGAGCCGGACCGGCCAGACGATCAGCGCGCTAGTCTCGACGGAACTCCGTGCCGATCTGGCGAAGGGCGCTTGCTACAACGACGTTCGCGTTGAGGTGCGCGCCGCCTGAGGCGCGCATCCGCGTGGCTTCGGACCGGGCGGGCGCGTCAGCCCGTCGGCCCCTTGTTGTCCTGCGCCATGCCGCGTGCCTTGAGCGCCTCGGCGATCTCGTCGAGAACGCCCGGGTCGTCGATCGTCGCCGGCATCTTCCACGCCTCGCTGTCCGCGATGGCGCGCATGGTGCCGCGCAGGATCTTGCCCGACCGCGTCTTCGGCAGGCGCTTCACCGTCATCACCTGCTTGAACGCCGCGACCGGCCCGATCTCGTCGCGCACCAGCTTGATGACCTCGGCCTCGATTTCCTTCTCGTCGCGGTTGACGCCCGCGTTGAGCACGATGAAGCCCGCCGGCAGCTGACCCTTGAGTTCGTCGTGCACCCCGACGACAGCGCATTCACCCACGTCCTTGTGCCGCGCGACGACTTCTTCCATTTGACCGGTCGAAAGCCGGTGGCCGGCCACGTTGATCACGTCGTCGGTGCGCGCCATGACGAACACGTAGCCGTCCTCGTCGATGAAGCCGGCGTCGGACGTCGTGTAGTAGCCCTTGAAGTCGGCAAGGTAGCTCTTGCGAAAACGCTCGTTGTTGCCCCACAGCGTCGGCAGCGACGACGGCGGCAGCGGCAGCTTGATGGCGAGCGTGCCCGGTTGCCCGCGCGGCACTGGCTCGCCCTTTTCATCGAGGCAGGCGAGGTCGTAGCCCGGCATCGGCACCGACGGGGAGCCATACTTGACCGGAAGCTGGCCGAGGCCGACGGGATTACCGGCGATCGGCCAGCCGGTCTCGGTCTGCCACCAGTGATCGATCACCGGCACGGCAAGCTTCTGCTCGGCCCACTTGATCGTCTCCGGATCGGCCCGCTCGCCCGCGAGAAAGAGCGTGCGGAAGGCCCGGAGATCGTAGTCCTTGATCAGCTTGCCTTCCGGATCTTCCTTCTTGATGGCCCGGAACGCCGTTGGCGCCGTGAACATCGCCGCGATCCGATGCTCCGCGATGACGCGCCAGAACGCGCCCGCGTCCGGCGTGCCGACCGGCTTGCCCTCGTAGAGCACCGTGGTCGCCCCATGGAGCAGCGGCGCATAGACGATGTAGCTGTGCCCGACCACCCAGCCGACGTCGGACGCGGCCCAGAACACTTCGCCGGGCTCGATGCCGTAGTGATTCTTCATCGTCCACTTGAGCGCCACCATGTGGCCGCCGTTATCGCGGACGACGCCCTTCGGCGCGCCCGTCGTGCCCGATGTGTAGAGAATGTAGAGCGGATCGGTCGCCGCCACCGGAACGCAGCCGGCCTTCCGGCCCCGCGACTTGGCGTCCTTCACGGCCCCGGCCCAGTCGTGATCGCGGCCGGGCGTCATGGCGGCCTCGACCTGCGGCCTCTGCAGCACGACCGAGATCCCGACCTTGTGCGTGGCGAGTTCGATCGCCTTGTCCAGGAGCGGCTTGTAGGGCACCACGCGCGCCCCCTCGATGCCGCAGCTGGCGGAGACGATGGCCGTCGGCTTGGAGTCGTCGATGCGCGTCGCGAGTTCGCTGGCGGCGAACCCTCCGAAAACGACCGAGTGGATGGCCCCGATCCGCGCACACGCGAGCATCGCGATGACCGCTTCCGGCACCATCGGCATGTAGATGATGACGCGTTCACCCTTCTTCACACCGAGGTCCTGCAGCACGGCGCCGAACGTCGCCACCTCGTGCGTCAGCTCGGCGTAGGTGTAGGTCTTGACCGTCTGCGTGACGGGGCTGTCGTAGATCAGGGCTTTCTGCGCCCCCCGCCCGCGCAGGACGTGCCGGTCGAGACAGTTGTAGGCGGTGTTGCACTCCGCGCCCGCGAACCAGCGCCCGTACTCGCCGGCATAGGGATCGAACACGCGGTCCCACAGGTTGATCCAGTCGATATCCCGCGCCGCCTCACCCCAGAACGCTTCGGGGTCTGCCTTCCACGCGTTGTAGACCTCGTGATACCGGCTCATCCCTGCGTTCCTCCGCGTGCGTGCGTCTTGTCTGACGGCAATGGCTTTTCGAGATAGACTTTGAGCACTTGAGCCCGCCCGCCCGCAAGTGCCAAGCCGCCGCCCCTGCATTGTCGAGCCCGGACGCATTCGCTAGGGTTTATGGAAACGCCCGGTCCGGCTGCCGGCGATCGCACGAGGTCTCGCCCATGTCTTCCCCCTCCGACATCGCCCACCCTTTCGACGATCATCTCGGGCAGAATCCCGCCAACTATCAGCCTCTCACACCACTGTCGCTTCTGGCCCGCGCGGCTCACGTCTGGCCCGAGCATACGGCCGTGATCCATGGCGGGCTGCGCCGCTCCTACGCGGAGTTGTATGACCGCAGCCGACGGCTCGCCTCGGCACTGTCCGCAGCCGGCATCGGCGTCGGCGACGTAGTTTCGGTGATGCTCCCGAACATCCCGCCGATGCTCGAGGCCCACTACGGCGTGCCCATGACGGGCGGTGTGCTCCATGCCATGAACACCCGCCTCGACGCAGCCATCGTGGCTTTCCAGCTCGACCACGCGCAGGCGAAGGTCCTCATCACCGATCGCGAGTTCGCGCCGCTGATGCGTGAGGCCCTCGCGCTGGCCAGGGTCCGGCCTCTCGTCATCGACTACGACGACCTCGAGTTTCCGCAGTCGGGCGACCGCCTCGGTACCATCGACTACGAAGCGTTCCTCGCTTCGGGTGATCCCGCCTTCGTCTGGCGCAAGCCCGCCGACGAGTGGGAGGCGATCGGCCTCAATTACACGTCCGGCACGACGGGCAATCCGAAGGGCGTCGTCGTCCACCATCGCGGCGCCTACCTGATGTGCTACGCCAACGTCATCGCAGCCGGCATGGCGCGCCACCCGGTCTACCTGTGGACCTTGCCCATGTTCCACTGCAACGGCTGGGCATTCCCCTGGACGCTCTCGGCCGTCGGCGGCACCCACGTCTGCCTGCGCTGGGTCCGTGCCAAACCGATCTACGATGCGATCGTCGAGCACAGGGTGACGCACATGTGCGGCGCACCGATCGTGATGGCGACCATGCTCAACGCACCCGACGCCGAGAAGCGCGCCATCGCCCACAAGGTCGAGTTCGTCACCGCCGGCGCCGCCCCGCCCGAGGCTGTGCTCGCGCGCATGGCCGAGGCCGGCTTCAACGTCACCCACGTCTACGGCCTGACCGAGGTCTACGGCCCTTCCGTCGTGAACGAGTGGAAGGCCGAATGGGACGCCCTCGAGCCGTCGCGGCGCGCCCAGCTCAAGGCCCGCCAGGGCGTCGCCTACACGGCCCTCGACGGCCTGTCGGTGATGGACCCCACCACCATGACCCCCGTTCCCGCCGATGGCGAAACCATGGGTGAGGTCATGATGCGCGGAAACATCGTGATGAAGGGCTACCTTAAGAACAAGGCGGCCACCGACGAGGCCTTCGCCGGTGGCTGGTTCCACACCGGCGACCTCGGCGTCATGTACCCGGACGGCTACATTCAGCTGAAGGACCGATCGAAGGACATCATCATCTCCGGCGGCGAGAACATCTCCTCGATCGAGGTGGAGGACGTCCTCTACAAGCACCCCGCCGTCGCCCACTGCGCCGTGGTCGCCAGGCCGGACGAGAAGTGGGGCGAGACGCCGTGCGCCTTCGTCGAACTCAAGGCCGGCGCCGCCGCCACGCCGGACGAGATCATCGACTGGTGTCGCGAGCATCTGGCCCGCTTCAAGTGTCCCCGCCACGTGGTCTTCGCCGAGATCCCCAAGACGTCGACCGGCAAGATCCAGAAATTCCAGCTGCGCGAGATGGCGAAGGCGGTCTGACCCTTCGGGGCATCGCGCCATGCCGGGATAAGTCTTTTGCCGCCGAAGCCGCAAGCGGGGCAGACCGCTGTCAGCCGCCGTTCATTTTGCAAGCGCTAGCAGAGAGACACCCGGCTCCGTCCGGGAAAACGACCCTCTGCCGAGAAAGGCATGACCCCGATGAAACTCGCACTCGCTGCCGCTGTCCTCGCCCTGTCCTCCGCCGTCGCTTTGGCCCAGGCTCCCGCGACCCAGCCGGCGCCGGCGGCGAAGGCCCCCGCCGCCAAGACCGAAGCCGCCAAGCCTGCGAAGCAGGCTCAGGCCCCGTCCTCGTGCAAGGCCGATGCGGCCGGCAAGAAGCTGGCTGGTGCAGCCCTCGCTTCGTTCATGAAGAAGTGTGAGGCCGACGCCACCACCGCCTGCGGCAAGTCGGCCGAGGACAAGAAGCTCGCCGGCGCTGCCAAGGCCAGCCACACCAAGAAGTGCGTACTGGAGAAGGTCGGCAGCTGATCGACGCCTTCATCGACGTTCAGGACTGGCCACCGGAGCGATCCGGTGGCCGGTCTTGTTTAAGGTACACACTGATCGGCGATCAATTTCATATGTCCACGGATGGACTTGTCACGTTCCGGCTCACGTCGTAACTGACCCTTAGTCATGTCGCGTTAGCATGCGAGCGGACGGGCATGCGGCCTCGACGGAGGCCCGGGCGATCGGGGGCGAACGTGGGCGTACGGTTTGGACGGTTTTCGGCGGCAACGGCGCGTCGCGCGCTTGGCGGTGTCTCGGCTGCCGCACTTGTCATCGCGACTCTGGCCGTCGGCTCCATCTCAGCGGCCTTCGCCCAATCTCCCACCGAGCCTGATGCCGATTTCGGCGAACGCCTCGAGCCGTTCGAGGCCGACGGCCCGATGCTGGCCGTCGTGTCGTTGTCCCGCCAGCGCCTCTGGCTGTTCGACCGCACCGGCGAGATCGCGAGCACGCAGGTGTCGTCGGGCCGGAGGGGCTTCGATACCCCGGAAGGCGTATTCACGATCCTCGAGCGCAAGGTCGAGCACAGATCCAACCTCTACGACGACGCCGAGATGCCATTCATGCAGCGCCTGACCTGGTCGGGTGTCGCTCTGCATCAGGGCGTCGTGCCCAACTATCGCGCTTCGCATGGCTGCATCCGTCTTCCGACCGGATTTGCCGAGCGATTGTTTCGCACGACCCGCGCCGCGACCCGCGTCGTCATCGTCGGCCACGACGCGCTCCCCCGGCCGATCAGCCATCCCGTTCTCCCTCAGCCCGGCGAGCCCCGCCCGGCACCGGCGGCGCGCGAAGGCGGCGTGACCGCAACGTCTTTCGCCGGAAGCGAACAGCCGATGAAGCTCGGCGCGGCCCCCGAGCAGCCGGCATCGCTCGATGCGATCGCACCGCCGGCCGCACCGAAGCCCACTGTCGTCCCCGATACGGCATCGCTCCAGGAGCGTCGCCGCGTTGCCGAACGTGAACTCGCCGAAGCGACGAAGCGCGTCGAGGCAGCCCGGCGCGATGTCCGCCCGAAGCGCATCGAACAGGTCCGCGCCGAGCGGATCCTGCGCCGCGCCCTCTGGATGGCACGTCGCGCGGTCGAGCGGACACGAGAAGCCGCCGAAGCCGTCGACGACGCGACCACCGAGAGACAGCGCGCTGTCGCCATCACGGCCCACATCGAAAGTCTCATCGAGCTGGTCGATGCGCAGGGCCGTGAGGCCGAAGCCCGTGAGTTGGCGGCCCAGACCACGGCAGCCGCGATTTCGATCACCGACAACGTCGCGGCCCTCGAAGCCAAGCGCCAGAAACTCCACAACGAGGTGCGTGCTTTGGTGCGCCGCCTCGCCCCGGTGACGCTCTTCGTCTCCCGCGTCAACGGGCGCCTCTATCTGCGCCAGGCGGCGCAGCCCATCATGGACGTGCCGGTCACGATCCGCGATCCCGGTTCACCGCTCGGCACCCACATCTTCAAGGCCTTCGCGGCTGAAGATCCGAAAGCGCCCTATCTCTGGCAGGGCCTGACCATCGAGACGCCCGGCGGCGGTTCGCCCGTCGCCCTTCCGAAGCCGGCGAAGAAGAGCAAGTCGAAGTCCGCAAGCCGCGAGACCGCCGCAGCCACGGCGGCGCCCGTCGATCCGCTTCTGACCGCCCGTCGTGCACTCGACCGCATCGAGATCCCCCACGCCGTGCTGGCTCGCGTCATGCCCATCCTGCAGCCCGGCTCGACCCTGATCATCTCGGACCTCGGCCAGAGCATCGAGACCGGCCCCGGCACCGACATCGTGGTCCAGACGCAGGGTGAGGAGCAGGCGAAGCGCAACATCGCGAAGTTCGTCGCCAAACAGAAGGCTGAGCAGCTTGCCCTTTCGGGCTACGTCGAGCCGCCGCGCCGCCGCTCGGACACCTCCCGACGCCTCCGTCAGCGCCAGCAATATTGGGCCCGCTGGTAAGGTCGGGCGCCGCGCGCCCCCGTCACGCTCCCGTGAGCCCTGCCGTGAGATAGCGGCTCAGCCGCTCGGCGAACTTGTGCGGCTCGAGCGGCGGCTCGCCATCGAGAATGCGCGCCTGATCGAGCAGCATGGCGGCGAGATCCGCGACCTCGTCCCCTCGGCCATTGGCGACCTTGCCCGCGATGGCCTTCAGCAACGGATGCCCGGTGTTCACCTCGAGCACCGGCTTCAGGCCGATCCCTTGCTCGCGATGCTTGAGGAGACGCTCGAGCGCGAGGTCCGGCCCCGCGCCGGGAGCAACGAGACAGACCGGTGAATTCACCAACCGCTTCGACGCCTTGACGTCGCTCACGGCGTCTCCGAGCCCGGCTTTGAGGGCCGCGAGCAGCGCGCTGGCATCTGCCGTCTCCTCGCTCGGCGCCTGCCCGTCGAGATACGGGATCGGCGACAGGTCGGCCTCGCCCTGCGTCAGCGACTTGAGCCCCTTGCCCTCGAATTTGGCGCCCCGCGTCGTCCAGAAGCTGTCCACGGGATCCGCGAGCAGCAGCACCTCGACGCCCCGCGCCAGCGCCGCCTCGAGCTGCGGGCTGGCCTTGAGCCGGTCGAGGTTGTCGCCCGCGAGATAGAAGATGTCCGTCTGCCCCGGCTTCATGTCGGCGACGTACTCGGCGAGCGACCGCCACCCATCGCCCGTCGTCGAACGGAATCGCGCCAGCTTGAGGAGTTGGTCACGTCGCTCGAAATCCTCGTAGAGGCCCTCCTTGATGACAGCCCCGAACGTCTCCCAGATCTGGCCGAACCGCTCGGGATCTTTCTCGGCGAGCGTTTCGAGTTCGCCGACCGTGCGCCCGGTGAGCGCCTTCCGGATCTGCGCCACCTGGGGATTGTTCTGCAGCATCTCCCGGCTGATGTTGAGCGGGACGTCCTCGCTGTCGACGACGCCGCGCACGAACCGCAGATAGCTCGGCAGCAGCTCGGCCTCGTCCGTGATGTAGACGCGCCGCACGTAAAGCTTCACGCGCCCTTTCCGCTCGGCGTCGAAGAGGTCGAACGGACGCTCGCCGGGCACGAACAGCAGCACGGCATAGGATTGCCGCCCCTCGGCCTTGTAATGAATGGTCAGCGCCGGCTCGCCGCCCTGATGCGCGAGCCCCCGGTAGGCTTCGGCATAGACCTCGGGTGTCACCTCCGACTTGGAGCGTTGCCAGAGCGCGCTCGCCGCATTGAGCTGCCGCGGCTCGCCGTCCTCCCCGGCCATCTCGACGGGAAACAGGATGTGGTCCGAGTAGGTCTTGACGATACGCTCGATATCCCAGCCGTCGAGATAGGCGTGGGCATCGGACTTGAGCTGCAACGTCACGCGAGTGCCGCGTCCGAGGCCGACGGTCTCCTCTGCGGTGGCCGGCCTCACCTCGAAGCCATTGGCGCCGTCCGACGACCAGTGGAACGCCGCGTCCTGTCCGGCCCTCCGGCTCGCGACGTCGATCCGGTCCGCGACCATGAAGGCCGAATAGAACCCGACGCCGAACTGGCCGATGAGCCCGCTGCCCCCCGCCGGATCGGACGCGAGGCGGTCGAGGAACTGCCGGGTCCCCGATCGCGCGATGGTGCCGAGGTTGTCGATCAGCTCCGCCTCGCTCATTCCGATGCCGTTATCGGCGACGGTGAGTGTCCGCTTCTCCTTGTCGATCCCGATCCGGATCGCGAGCCGTGTATCCTCGCCCATCAGATCGGGCGATGCGATGGCCTCGTACCTGAGCTTGTCGCAAGCGTCGGACGCGTTGGAAATGAGCTCCCGAAGGAAGATGTCCTTCTCGGTGTAGACCGAATGCACCATCAGGTGCAGGAGGCGCGAGACCTCGGCCTGGAACGAATGCTGGGAAGCCGGCGTGGCCGTGTCATTGGGCATGACGGACGTCTCCGGTGTGATCTGGAACCGGCCGTCACATAGGATCGCTGACCCATCGCGATCAAGGGGTTCTGATCGTTCGTGGCCGCGAGGTCACGCATGGGGCGCGCCGGATGGCCGCCGAATTGGCCATGTCCGGGGCCCGAAAGGACGCGAATGTTGCCTCCAGGACCTGCCCGCGCGGTGAGCCCCGGGGGGCTGGGGGGCTGAGAATTCCAGGGCCGTCCAGCGAAGACCGGGCCCGGAGGCAACGATCATGTTGTCGAATCGGTTTGCGGCGGGCCGTCGACGGCAATGCGGCCGAATCTCGATTTATGCAGACGATCGTCTGCGCCCCTGCCCGATGGACGTCTGTGCCGCAGGCAAAAAAAAGGCTCGATCCTGGGAGAGAGCCTCGGAGGGGGCTGGGGGGCTGAGCTCCGAGACGGGGTCAGGATCGAGCCGTCTTGCAAAGATCAGTATAGCCCGGAATACGGCTTGCAGTTGATCGGATCATGGCACTTTCGTGAATTATATATCTGATTATTACAATCCGTTCATCGAGGGGAGACAGCCCACTGATTCCGCGCGTTCGTCGGCAGGCGTCCGATGCCTGGTTGCGAACGCCCGGGCGAAGCGTAATCTGAGTGTCATGAGGAAACGGAGGGAGGCGCGTGTGAGCGACAGCGAACCGATAATCTTTCGCCCGAAGGCCGGGACTGCACCTTCTCCTGCCCAGCACGGTGCAGGGCAGCGCCGGGATACGTCGACGACGGTCTTCGATCGCCGCGAACTGAGCGACATCCTCGCACTCTACGGGCGCAAGGTGGCCGCGGGCGAGTGGCGCGACTACGCGATGGACTTCGGGCGCGAGACGGCCGTCTTTTCTGTCTACCGCCGCACCAGCGAGTGGCCGATCTACCGCATCGAGAAGAACCCTAGGAACGCCCGCAAGCAGGGCGCCTATAGCGTCATCTCGGCGACCGGCCACATCCTGAAGCGAGGCCACGAGCTGAAGCGCGTGCTCGAGGTCCTCGAGAAGAAATCACTCTATCTGGTCGAAAGCTGACACGACCCGAACGTCGACCGCCTTCCCCGATGTCAGGCGAGGCTCACTGGCAGTTCGTCGGCCGTGTGGAAGATCGTCGACGGAACGTCCTCGAGAGAGGCGAGCGCCCGCTCCATCCGCTCGCGATTCTTGCCACGCCCTCCGCAGTCTCGGATCATGATCCTCGCGATACGTCCGCGATGGCGCCGCGCCGCGCCGACGTAGATCTCGGCATCCTTTTCGACATTGTCGCCGATCAACACGAACCGCCGACCGGGAAAATCTTCGAGGATTGCATCGATGGCCGGCGGCTTGGTCTTGGTTGCCTTGGAGAGAAGATTGCGGATGGACCGGTCCTTGAGGGCCACGTTCTTCAACGTCTTCGTCGCTTCGGGAAACCCTGCATCTGCAAGGAACGCATCGAGCGGCTCATAGAGCGGCCACGGGCTCGACGAGATGAAGTGGAACGCCGCGCCTTGCTCGGCCCAGCGACCATAGACGCGCGCCATCCCCGGCACGGGTTCGAACGGCTCGAGAAACGTCTGCGCCATCATTCGGCGCCGGCTCGCGACGTGCGTGACTTTGACCGTATCGTCGATGTCGGAGATCACCGACAGCCCGGTCGGTTCAATGAGCAATGCCGTGCCCGCGATGAGGCGTGAATCGCGTGGCGGCAATCGCGCCTCGATGCTGAGCCGCCCGCTGGCTGCTGTTGCGATCGCACTGTCGGGAACCACGCAGACACCGCGGAACTGGCCGTTGCGGTCTGACGCATGCAGCATGTGATCCGCCCCGGCGACGGTCACGACGACCCTCCGCCCCGGGCAACTGTCGGCCAGCATCAGGGCGCATCGCGTATCGAACGTCGGCCGGTTCAAGGCATCGGGAGAAACGCCGAACCCGGTCTTGAGCGCGATGGCCAGAGCCGCCTTGGCGGTCCGGCTGTCCGGCGGCCGGAAGATGCGGCCGTGAACGGGGACGATCCAGCCCGAGCCCCCGGAAACACGCCGTGCCGCCGTTGTGAAGAGAACGATCCGTTCGTCGCGCGCGATCTCGGTAGCGGCATGCCCCCGCCCACCGTGAGCCGCCATATGACCAGCCACCACCTGGGCATGGCGGCCACTCATGACACGTCACGTGTCGAGCAGGATCGTCGCCAAGCGAAAATCGTCGGTCTCCTTGAAGCCCGCCCCATGGCTGGTGCCGGCCGTCGGCACCTGCAGCGGAAGGCAGAGTGCCGTGTGGCGGGCCGAAATGCAAACCGCCAATGGCAGACGCCCTCTCGTCTCACGATGTGTTCGGTGGCCTGGCGAGCCGTCCGGGCCGGTTTCTCAGAGAGCCGGTGCCGAGACAGGCGCGCTGTCGCCGGCCGCCGCCCCGCCATCGTCGACGATGATGGCGTCGGACACCGAGATCGGTCGGCTATCGGTTGCGACGTCGACGGTTTCCCCGGTCTCGCCGTGCAACGATTTGGCCGCGGCGACCGCCTCAGCCTCGACCTCCGCCATCAGCTGTCCGCGAACCACGCCTCCGACCATGGCTTCGTCGTCCCCATAGAGATCGAAGTGCGAATCCAGGAGATCGAGAAGCGCTGCGACCATGTCCATGATGGCGCCAAGGGGCGCCACACCGCCGACCCGGAACGCTTCGGTCGCCCCGGCCGCCTCGAATGGCGAAAGCTGGGCGGCCTCGGGCGCGATCACACTGCGCGAACGGAGGTACGAGAGGCTGTCCACTGGGGCAGGGATAGCCCGAGCCTCTTCCCGTGTCGCCTTGGCGATCAGTTCGCTGAGAGCATCGGTCTGCGCCCGGAAGAGCGTCGCTGCACTTTTCAGCGTCCGCCCGCCGGCACCGACGTCGACCAGGAGCCGCCGGCATTGCAGCAGCCTCAACAGCAACGCCGCTTCCCGCTGCCGCAACTGCCGCACGAACTGATCGAGCGCAAAGGGCGCCCCATCGGCATCGACCTCGTCGAGATCGGCGCGTGGCGGCAGGCGCTCGCCGAGAAGATCTTCACCGATCGCGAGCACGGCGTCGAGATGGTCGGCGACGAGCGCGATACCGGGTGGAAGATCAGGATTGAAACCGCTCATAGGGGAGTCCACGAACCTCGGGGTGGGACGGGCGCCGCTTGGGCACCGACTGACGGAAGACCTGTCACTCAACTCTGGTGTCGGGGTGCATGAGCCAGCACGACCTCCAGCGCCGCATTGAGATCACCGCCTCGGCTCGCCAGCACCTTCCCGAGCGGGGAGCCGAACGCTGCGAGCCATCGCTCCCTGGGATCACTCTTCCCGGCGACCTGGGCGAGGCTGGCGGCAATCGTGACCTCGGCGACCTCGTCACCGAGCCCCAGCCGATCCCTGACCTTCTCGATCGGATCGGCATCGTCGGCATCGAAATCGAGGAGCCCTGCATCCATGGCCCAGTCGACATCGCGCGCCGTCGCGCTTCCGGGGTCTGCGGGGCCAAGAGGCAGGGACTCGACATTGGCTGGTGGTCTGTTCGGCATGCGGGCTCCGGATTTCTCACGGCACAACCACGCGCGCCAACGACGACACGGCACAGTTAGTCAGATTCGCGCCCTCTGCGCAGCGCTTTCCGTGCCACATCCACATGTCGCCACCAGAGCCGCAGGACAGCGGAAATTCCCCGATGACGGCATCCCACCCCGGTACTAGGCTCGGTCCCGGTGAAACGGGGCTTCGGGGGAGACGAGACACGTGTCGGGATGGTTGTGGGCGGTCTTCACGATATTGGCGGCCGGCGGTCAGACGCTGCGCAACGCCATGCAGAAGGATCTGACGGTTCGCATCGGGACCATCGGCGCGACACATGTCCGCTTCCTGTTCGGCCTGCCGTTCGCCCTCGTCTTTCTCGCCATCGTCCTTTCCGCGACCGGGGCGTCCTTTCCAGCCTTGTCCGAGCGGATGCTGCTTTGGACCTTCGTCGGCGCCGCAACGCAGATCGCCGGCACCGCCATGCTGCTTTCCGCCATGCGCGAGAAGTCGTTCGTGCTGATCACGGCACTGAACAAGATCGAGCCGGTCCACGTGGCGCTGTTCGGGCTGGTCTTCCTCGGTGACAAGCTGACGCCGGGTCTGGCCGCCGCGATCCTGATCGCAACTCTCGGCGTGCTCATCATGTCGTGGCCGAAGGCAGGCGCCATCGAGAACCTGGGCATGCGCCCGATACTCCTGGGCCTGGCGGCGGGCGCCATGTTCGGCGCATCTGCGGTCGGCTACCGCGGCGGCGTCATCGCCATCGATCACACCAATTTCGTCGTCCGGGCCACCACGACGCTGGTCACCGGCCTCGTGATGCAGGTGACGTTCCTCACCGTCTATCTGGCTCTTTTCGATCGCAAGACACTCTCGGCCATCTTCGCCGCGTGGCGCCCGTCCCTCGTCGCCGGGTTCATGGGCGCGTTCGCCTCGCAGATGTGGTTTCTGGCATTCGCACTGGCGCCGGCCGCGAAGGTCCGCACGCTGGCGCTCGTCGAAATCTTCTTCGCCGGCATGGTCTCGCGCACCCTGTTCAAGGAAGGCTTCGCCAACCGCGAGGGCCTCGGCATCCTGATGATCGTGATCGGCGTCATCATCCTCCTGAACCTGTGAAGCCGCACAGTTGCCAACACGGACTCGAATGGAATAAATTGCCACAAACCAGGCATTCGAGCACCGCTATTGGGCATTTTGTTCCAGTCGGGAAGTCGAACGCCAAGACCTCCATCGAGGGCACGACATGTTCGACGCCATGGACCTCAAGATCCTCGCCCTGCTCCAGCGGGATGCCACGCTTCCGGTCGCCGAAGTGGGAAAGGCGATCGGCCTGTCGACGACGCCCTGCTGGCGCCGCATCCAGAAGCTCGAGGAGGCAGGCGTCATCAAGCGGCGGGTCGCCGTCCTCGACCCGGAGAAGATCAACGCCGGCGTCACGGTCTTCGTCTCCATCAAGACCGACCAGCACAGCATCGCCTGGCTCGAACGCTTCCACGCCGCCGTCGCTGACATGCCGGAGGTGGTCGGCTTCTACCGGATGTCCGGCGACGTCGACTATCTGATGCGCGTCGTCGTGCCGGACATCGCCGCCTATGACCAGTTCTACAAGCGCCTGATTTCCCGCATCGACATCGCAAAGGTCTCGAGCGCCTTCGCCATGGAGGAGATCAAGAACACGACGGAACTGCCGCTGACCTTTGCGGCCGCCGCAGCCCCCTGAGTGCCCGGCGGGGACAGGTACGCCCCACCTGAGGCACAGGCCCCGCTCGCACCCCGAATCGTCCCCACCCTCCGCAGCCAGAAAATAAGAACATATTGGAACATTGAGATTGCTTAATGAGAACATTTAGAGTACATTTGGCGCGAATTGCACGCACATCCTGAGCATGGAATAAGTGAGGGGCGAAAATGGCGACACCGGATCTGAGACTGGTCGAGGGGGACAAGATGGACAAGTCGAAGGCGCTCGAAGCCGCGCTTGCGCATATCGAGAAGCAGTTCGGCAAGGGCTCCATCATGAAGCTCGGCCAGAACGACAAGTCGATCGACGTCGAAGCCATCTCCACGGGCTCACTTGGTCTCGACATCGCGCTCGGCATCGGCGGCCTGCCCAAGGGCCGCGTCATCGAGATCTATGGTCCGGAATCGTCCGGCAAGACGACGCTGACGCTGCAGTTGATCGCAGAGGCCCAGAAGAAGGGCGGCATCTGCGCCTTCGTCGACGCCGAACACGCCCTCGATCCGGTCTACGCCCGCAAGCTCGGCGTAAAGGTCGACGAACTCCTGATTTCGCAGCCGGATACGGGTGAGCAGGCGCTCGAGATCGCGGACACGCTCGTGCGCTCCGGCGCTGTCGACGTGCTCGTCGTCGACTCGGTCGCGGCTCTCACCCCGAAGGCCGAACTCGACGGGGAGATGGGTGACTCGCTTCCCGGCCTGCAGGCGCGACTGATGAGTCAGGCCCTCCGCAAGCTGACGGCCTCGATCTCGAAGTCCAAGACCATGGTCGTCTTCATCAACCAGATCCGCATGAAGATCGGCGTCATGTTCGGCAATCCCGAGACGACGACCGGCGGCAATGCGCTGAAGTTCTATGCGTCCGTACGTCTCGACATTCGCCGCATCGGCCAGATCAAGGCCCAGGAAGACGTGGTCGGCAGTCAGACGCGCGTCAAGGTGGTCAAGAACAAGGTGGCCCCGCCGTTCAAGCAGGTCGAATTCGACATCATGTATGGCGAAGGCATCTCCAAGACCGGCGAGTTGGTCGATCTCGGCGTCAAGGCGGGCATCGTGGAGAAGTCGGGTGCCTGGTTCTCCTACAAGGGCGAGCGGATCGGCCAGGGCCGCGAGAATGTGAAAGCCTTCCTCAAGGCCAACCCGAAGCTCGCGGACGAGATCGAGGCGGCCATCCGCGCCAATGCCGGCATCGTGACCGAGAAGCTGCTGGCGCATCCCGAGGGCGACGAGGCAACCGCCGCCGAGGAAGGTCCGGACGCCGATGGTGTGCTGCCCGACGTCGAGAGCGGCATGACGGGCAAAGGACGAGGCCGGCGCTGAGGCGTGCGGGATCGGAGCGGGAGTGAACGGTGACGGACCGGGAGGATCGGAGCGACGACGTGCCCTTCCCGGCCTCCGGGCAAAGAGCACTCGTGCTGTTTTCGGGGGGGCAGGATTCGACGGTCTGCCTCGCCTGGGCGCTCGACCGCTTCGCGGCAGTCGAGACCATCGGCTTCGACTACGGCCAGCGGCACCGTGTCGAACTCGATCAGCGCCCCGTCATTCGTGAGGCCTTGGCGCTCATGAAGCCGGAATGGGGCCGTCGCCTCGGAGCCGATCATGTCCTCCCGTTGCCGACACTCGCCTCGATCAGCGAGACGAGCCTCACCCGCGACATGGCGTTCGAAGTCGCCGAAGGCGGGCTTCCGAACACCTTTGTGCCCGGCCGAAACCTCCTGTTCCTGACGTACGCCGCCGCCTTGGGTTGGCGTCGCGGCCTTCGGACACTGGTCGGCGGCATGTGCGAGACGGACTATTCGGGCTATCCCGACTGCCGCCAAGCCACCATGACGGCCATGGCCGGGGCCTTGAGCCTTGGCCTCGATCGCCCTGTCACGATCGAGACCCCCTTGATGTGGCTGACGAAGGCCGACACGTGGCGCCTGGCCGACTCGCTCGGCGACACCGCCCTTACCGACCTGATCGTCGCCGAGACCGTAACGTGCTACGAAGGCGAGATGTACCAGCGTCATCCGTGGGGTCGCGGCTGCGGGCAATGCCCCGCCTGTGTCCTCCGTCGCAAGGGATGGGAAGAATGGCGGTCCGCCAGGAGTTGATCGCAGCCGTCGAGGCCGCCCTTGCCGGCCGGTGGAACGAGGCCCATGCACTTGCCCAGCGCCACGAGGACGACCCGACCGGTTGCTGGCTGCATGCATGCCTCCACAAGATGGAGCCGGACGAGCCGAACAGCAGGTACTGGTACCGCCACTCCGGTCACTTCTACGAGGAGTACGCCGATCCGCGTCAGGAACTCACCGCCATCAAGGCTGCGTTGACATACTGATCGTCGGCCGGTCACCGCTCCCCGTGCATCACCGGCGCACGGCGCGTCGCTCTGCAAGGACACGCGTCGCAAACCCATGTGCTGCCCGGGCGACGGGTGGCGCATAGAGAATGGCGCGATGCCCGAGCCCGTCGACGGCCATCAACTCGGCACGACCGCACGCCGCAGCAATTCGTGCGCCATCCTCGAACGGCACTTCGGCATCGTCCCGCGCATGAATGATCAATGCCGGCCGGTCTGCCTCGGTCAGAAGACGCCCTCCTGTAAACGCCGCGATCGGACGCCGGGCCAGTCGCTCGAGCCGCCGCTCGAAGCTGCGTTGCCCGCGCGCGTCGAGACCACCCTCCGTTCCGAACCGCCGCGTCACATCCTGGAACCGGTCCGGCGGCGCCACGAGCACGAGGCCGGCGAACTCCGCCTTCCGATGCATCGGCGCCAGTCCACCCGCTGCCACGAGAGCCGCCAGCGCACCGACCGAGTGTCCGAACGCGATATCGAACGGACCGAGCACCGCGGCCACGTCGGCAACGGCGCGCGCACAATCGAAGAGACTGGCACGCGACCGCTGGCAATCACCGTGCGCAGGCAGGTCTACCAGGACGGAACGAAATCCGCGGCGCCTGAAAAAGTCGGCTGGCGCGCTCATGAACGAGGCCTCGCCCGTCCACCCATGCACCAGAAGCACGCTGGCACCGATCTGCGGTTCCACCGGAGCCAATGTGAAGGTCTGGACGGGCCCGGCGACGGTCGGCACCAGAACCCGTTGCGCCGATCTCAAATGAAAGCGGGACCGCTCGACCAGAAGGTCGTGGTCAAGAGCGCGATGCGACGAGAGCGACGGCGTGCAGAAGCGCCGGAACGCCCGCGCTCCGGCAACAGTCGGCATGCCCCGTCCGCGCGTCTGCGGCGTTGGCATGGCGCTGCGATCGGACTTGGATCTCGTCATGACACTCGATACGGGCACCGCGGAATTTGACCGCCGTACAGTATCCCGCGATGCCCTTCACGGCAAAAGCTGCAATTGGTGGCATGATGACCGATCCGTCACCGTGGGACGACGCAACGCCCGCGCCTCCGCATGGGCCGGATGGGCCTGACGGTGCCCGATCCCCGTGCGCGACAGCCATTTCGTCGGTATGCAGCCCGCTCAGCTCAGCCAGCGTTTGCGGCGCTTGTAGTGCTTCACGTCGCGATAGGACTTCTTCGTGCCGCCCTCGTTGAGCCCGAGATAGAACTCCCGGATATCCGAGTTCGAGCGAAGCTGCTCGGCGCTACCCTCGAGAACGATGCGGCCGTTTTCCATGACATAGCCGTGATCCGCGACCGTCAAGGCCATGGTGGCGTTCTGCTCCACGAGAAGAACGGAGAGGCTCTGCTCGGCAACGAGACGCCGCACGATGCCGAAGATCTCCTCCACCAGCATCGGCGCGAGACCGAGTGACGGCTCGTCGAGCAGCACGACCTTCGGCCGCGACATGAGCGCCCGGCCGATCACCAGCATCTGCTGCTCGCCGCCGGAAAGATACCCGGCCAGCTGCGAACGGCGCTCCTTGATCCGGGGAAAGTAGGTGAATACCCGCTCCACCCCGTCGCGAATCGCCGACCGGTCGCGCTCGATGTGCGCGCCGGCGATCAGGTTCTCCTCGCACGACAGACTCTCGAAGACGCGCCGCCCCTCGAACACCTGCGCAATGCCGAGCTTGGTCACCTCGAACGGTCGCCGGCCATGGATCGCCTGTCCCTCGAGAGTGATGGAGCCTTTCGTGATGCTCCCGCGTTCCGTGAAGAGAATGCCCGAGATCGCCTTCAGTGTCGTTGACTTGCCGGCACCGTTGGCACCGAGCAGCGTCGTGATGGCGCCTTGCTTCACATCGAGCGACACGCCTTTCAGCACCAGCACGACGTTGTCATAGACGACTTCGATGTTGTTGATCGCGAGCATGGGCAAACCGGTTCCGGCATGTTTCGAGGGAGGCGCCACGGCGCCTCCCCGATGCTGCTGTGAGTGGGACTACTTCTTGTTCTCTTCCGCGACGTGCTTCTGCACGGCAGCGCGGAAGCCCTGGAACCAGTCGGTGGTCTTGACGAACTTGCCACCCTTCACCGACCAGACCTGAACCCAGCCACCGCCTTCGTGATCCTCGGCGGACAGTTTGAGCGGCGGAGCAAGCCCGTCGAGCGTCGGATCGAGCGCCGCCACGCTTTCGAAGCCCTTGCGCAGGTCTTCCCCGTTCGGCTTGCCACCATTCTTGGCCTTGATCGCATTGGCGATCGCCGCCACATGCACGGCGCCCTGGTAGACGCCGCGGTTGAAGGTCACCGTGCTCTCGAACTCCTTGCCGAGGCTCTTGCCTTCGGACTTCAGGAGGTCCTTGATCTCCTTGATGACCTTGTAGTTGTCACCGACGCCGGCGTACTGGATCGTGTTGTAACCCTCGGCTGCTCCGAATCCGCCAGCCGCGATGATGTCGGCCTCGGCGCCCGCCCAGACCAGGCCGACCACTCTGGAGAGCGGGAAGCCCTTGCCCTTGAGCTCCTTGATCGCGACAGCGGGGGCGCGCCCGAACAGGTGGGCGATCACGAAGTCGGGCTTGAAGCGCGATGTGACGTCGAGCACCTGCGCCGCCATCTCGATGCCCGGCGAAGGAACGCCGAACGTCCGGAGCTGGAACCCTTCCGACTTCGCCAGGTCCTCGATCACCGGGATCGGCTCGCGGCCGGCCGGATTGTCGAAGAACATGTAGGCGATCTTCTTGCCTTTGAGATTGCCGCCGAGCCGGTCCTTCGCGAACTGCACCGCGCCGCCCGCCTGCGACCAGTACGTGGCGGCGATCGGGAATACCCAAGGGAACTTCTTGCCGTCGGCTGCAGCCGACGAGCCGATACCCGGGGAGGTCACGGGCATCTTGTCTTCCTCGAACTTCTTGAGCAGTGCGAGGAGCTGCGGCGTGCCGAAGGCGCTCGTCATGATGGCGCCCTCCTTCTTGAACCGCTCGTGCGCCTCGATGGCCGGCGGCACCTTGTATTCGTGGTCGATTTCGACGACCCGGATCTTGTACCCCTCGACGCCACCGCGTTTGTTCACCAGCGCCATGTAGTGATGATAGGCGGGGCAGATGACCGTCCCCACGATCTGCGTCGGCCCCGTCCGGTCGCACTGGGCGCCGATGACGATTTCTTTCTCTTGCGCGAGGGCGGCAGTCGAAGCCAATCCCAGGGCTCCGGCGGCGAGACCGAACGCCAGTCGATGTCTACGCGTATGTGTCATGGTGCTCTCCTTGGGACTCCCTGTTGTCGTTTCTTTCCCCGGGCCGACCGCGCCCACCCCGTCAATACGAGAAGGGCCAGACGCGGAAGTAGTTGCGCAAGTTGCGCCAGAGGCGTGCGAGACCTTCCGGCTCGACGACGAGAAAGAAGATGATGAGCGCACCGAAGATCACGAGCCGCATGCTTGCCGAGACCGCGGACAGCATGGCCGGATCCCAGATGTAGCCGCCGAACGCCTCCACCACGAGACGAATGACGACCGGAAGCGCGGTGACGAAGATGGCGCCCAGCACCGAACCGAGCACCGATCCGAGCCCGCCGATGATCACCATGGCGAGATAGTCGATCGAGACGACGATCTGGAACGCCTCGTAGGTCGCGATGCCGAAGTAATACGTGTAGAGCACGCCGCAAACGCCCGCATAGAACGACGAGATGGCGAATGCGATCAGCTTGTAGCGGAAGATGTTGATGCCGATGATCTCGGCCGCGATATCCTGATCCCGGATCGCGACGAACGCGCGGCCGATCCGGCTACGCACGAGGTTGAGCGTCGCCACGATGGCGAGGACGGCGAAGAACAGCGTGAAGAAATAGAGGTCGCGCTGCGACTTGAGCTCGTAGCCGAAGATCGTCGGCCGGGCCACTTCGATCGCCGCCGCCGCGCCGCCCGAGATGGCCGGCGTGTGATTGATGATCCACTCGATGATGAGCTGGCTGGCGAGCGTCGCGATCGCGAGATAGGTGCCCTTGATGCGCAGCGACGGAATGCCGACGATAGCTCCGATGAACGCCGCCATCAGTCCACCCGCCGGCAGTGTGATCCAGAACGGCAGGCCAAGCTTCACGGCGAGGTTTGCCGCCGTGTACGCGCCGACCGACATGAAGGCGGCGTGCCCGATCGAGATCTGCCCGGTATACCCGACCAGGATATTGAGCCCGAGTGCGCCGACCGTCGCGATGAAGATGAGGTTGAAGATCGACAGGTAGTACTCGTGCAGCACCAGCGGAATGACGGCCACCGCCAGCACCAGCAGCACGACGGCGCTCCACCGCGTGATGGGCAGCGGAAAGAGCGCCATGTCGTCGGCGTAGGTTGTCTTGAAGTTTCCGGCTTCGCGATAGAACACTGGCGAGGTTCCTGTCTCGGTTTGGCGCCTCAGATGCGCTCGATCTTGCGCTTCCCGAAGAGTCCGTAAGGCTTGAACATCAACGCGATGATCATGATGACGTAAGGTGCGAAATCCTTGGTGCCGCCCCCGACGAGCGGATCGAGATAACCCGCGGCGACGCTCTCCACGACGCCGATGATGAGCCCCCCGACGACCGCGCCGATGATGGAGTCGAGCCCGCCCAGAATGACGACCGGAAATACCTTGAGTCCGACGAGCGCCAGCTGCGTGTCGACGCCGAGCATCGAGCCCCAGATGATGCCGCCGAGCGCTGCGACGATGCCCGCCATGGCCCAGGCGATCGCGAAATAGCGCTCGACGTTGATGCCCATGGCCATCGCCACCTGCTGGTTGTCGGCGACGGCGCGCATGGCGACGCCCATCCGGCTCTTCATGAAGAACCAGGTGAAGGCTGCGAGGCAGAGCGCCGACACGACCAGCCCGAGCACCTGCACGGCCGGCAACGAAGTCGTAAGGATCTGCACCGGCTCGTCGCTGATCGGCAGCGGAATGGTTTGCGTCTGGGCACCGATGGTGATCGGAGGCAGGCCACGGAGAATGGCGGCGAGCCCGATGGTGGCCATGATCACGGCAACGACCGGCCGCCCGAGCAATGGCCGGAGCACGACGCGCTCCAGTGCGAAGCTGAAGCCGATCATGATGGCGATCACGATGAGAATGGCCAGCCAGAGTGGGGCGCCGGCGGCAAGCGATGTGGCCGTGATGAAGCCGGCGAGCATCACGAACTCGCCCTGCGCGAAATTGATCGCGTCGGTGGCCTTGTAGACGAGGACGAAGCCGAGCGCGATCAGCGAGTACATCATGCCGATCGACAGACCGCTGACCGTGAGTGAGAACAGGAAATCGAGTTCTTCGAGCATGCGGATCTCCTCAGGCCGCCCGTCGGTCGCTGACGGCGGACGGCACGTCGTGGATGGCGATCGTCGCGTCGAGGGTCGATTTGCGACCGTCCTCGAAGGTGATCTCCACGCTGACCTCCGCTTCCGACTTGCCGCCGTAGAAGGCCTCGATCACTGCTCCGTACTTCTCGGCCACATACGCGCGCCGCACTTTTCGGGTGCGTGTGATCTCGTTGTCGTCGGCATCGAGTTCCTTGTTGAGAAGCAGCAGCCGCCTGACGCGCGTCGCCTCGGGGAGCGTCGCATTGATCTTCTGCACCTCCTCGATGATCAGTGCCGCCACTTCCGGTTTTCGTGCGAGATCCATGAAGCTCGTGTAGGCGAGCCCCCGACGCTCCGCCCAGTTGCCGACGGTTTCCATGTCGATCGCGATCATCGTGGCGACGAACGGCTTGTCGTTTCCGAACGCGATCGCCTCGCGGATGAACGGGCTGAACTTCAGCTTGTTCTCGATGAACTGCGGCGCGAACGGTGTGCCATCGTCAAGTCGTCCGACATCCTTGGCGCGATCGATGATGGCGAGCTGGCCTTGCGGGTCGATCTGCGCTGCATCGCCCGTCCGGAGCCAGCCATCCGCCGTGAATGTCTCGGCCGTTGCATCATCCTGCTTGTAGTAGCCGATGAACACGCCGGGTCCGCGCACCAGGAGTTCACCGTTCTCGGCAATCTTGACTTCGAGACCAGGCAACGGCTCACCGACGGTATTGGGATCGACCCGGCCATCACGCTGAAAGGCCACCAGGGCTGACGCCTCGGTCTGCCCGTAGACCTGTTTCAGGTTGATACCGATCGAGCGGAAGAAGCGGAACGTGTCCGGCCCGAGTGGCGCGCCGCCCGTCACGGCCCATCGCGACAGACGAAACCCGAGGAGATCGCGGATCGGTGCATAAACCATGTGCTCGCCGAGCGCGTAGGCGACGCGGAGACCCAGCGGAATGGGCTTAGCGTCCTGCTTGAGCAGTTCCCGCCGCTCGGCCACGTCCTTGAAGTAGCTGAAGACGCGCCGCTTCAACGGTGACGCGTCGGCAGCCCGCACCTGCACCTGCGTCAGCAGATTCTCCCAGATGCGTGGCGGCGCGAGAACGATGGTCGGACCGAGTTCGCGAAGATCGCGCTGCACGGTCTCGGGACTTTCCGGGCAGTTCACGGTCGCTCCCGACACCACCGCGACGGCGAGTGAGTACATGGCGTCACCGACCCAGGCCATGGGAAGGAACGCGAGCCAGTTGTCGCCGCGCTCGACCGTCTCGCCCTGGACGTAACTCTCGGCAGTGCCGATCATGTTGCGATGCGAGAGGAGGACGCCCTTCGGCTTGCCCGTCGTCCCGGACGTGTATGCGATCATCGCCACGTCGCCCGGCTGCCCCAGCGCCACCTCGGCAAGGAAATCGTCGGCCGCTCCCGCCGCCCGCCGCCCCGCGGCGACGACGTCCTCGAGCGACTTCAGCATCGGCTCTTTCGAACCGGCAAGCCCGCGCGGATCGTCGTAGATGATCCATCTCAGGTTCGGCAGCTGCTCGCGCAGCGACAGGATCTTGTCGACCTGCTCCTGGTCCTCCGCGACGATGATCGAGACCTCCGCATGATTGAGCACGTAGACGAGTTCGGACGCGATGGCGTCCTGATACACCGGGATTGCGATGCCGCCCCGAGCCTGCGCGGCGATCTGGGCCAGATAGAGCGCCGGCCGGTTGTCGCCGACGACGGACAGCTTCGACTGACGGCCGAAGCCGAGGTCGCTCAGCCCGAGAGCCAGATGGTGCACGAACTCCGCGCAATCTGCCCACGACAGCGTCTTCCAGATGCCGCGATCTTTCTCCCGCATGGCAGGTGAGCCGCCGAACTGGCGCGCATTCCTGAGCACGAGTTTCGGCAGCGTCGAGGTGTCGGCCGAATCCAAGAGGCTCATGCGTCCTGGTCTCCCTTGGTACCGAGATAGGCCGCGATCACCGCCGGATCGCGCTGCACCTCGGCTGGCGTGCCTTCGGCGATCTTGCGACCCCGGTCGAGCACCACGACGTGGTCCGATATGTCCATGACGACACCCATGTCGTGCTCGATCAGCACCACGGTCACACCACGCTCCCCGTTCACATCGAGGATGTAGCGCGCCATATCCTCCTTCTCTTCCTGGTTCATCCCGCCCATCGGCTCGTCGAGCAGGAGCAGTTTTGGCTCCAGCGCCAACGCGCGTCCGAGTTCGACCCGCTTTCTGAGACCGTAGGCGAGCGCCGCCGTCTGTTGCTTGCGCAGATCCTCGAGCTTGAGGAACTCGATGATTTCCTCGCAGATCTCTCGGTTCGCGATCTCTTCCTTCTGCGCCGAGCCCCAGTAGATGAGGCTTGCGAGAACGCCGGAGCGCATCCTGACGTGTCGCCCGAGCATCAGGTTGTCGAGCACGGTCAGCCCAGAGAACAGGGCGATGTTCTGGAAAGTGCGCGCAACGCCGAGTTCTGCGATCTGGTAGGGCTTGAGTGCGGTGATATCCCGCCCCTGGAACACCACCCGTCCGGTATCGGGCTTATAGAATCCGGAAATCATATTGATGAGCGAGGTTTTACCGGCTCCGTTTGGACCGATGACGGAAACGATCTTGCCTTTCGGCACCTGCATCGAAACGCCGGCCGATGCGACAACGCCGCCAAATCGTTTCGCCACGCCCTCGACGGAGAGATCGATCTGCGCCTCTTGCGCCGACTGGACAGCCGCGAGCGTCATGGGGCCACGCTCCTTGGCGGGTCGGCCGCCAGAGGATCGCCGGATACGCAGGTGCTTTTTGCACGGATCGCCGTTGCCGCGCACACACGGGTGCGCAGGCTGTTCATTGCCCTCAAGCAGTCCTCCCTGGATCGACCCGTTGACCGGGACGTTGGCCGTAAGTCCTCCGGGGAACGATTGAGCTCTTTTGCAAGCTGTTTCGCGCCACGCTGGCTTCGGCTTTATCGATCAGTCTCGCAAGCCGTTCAGTTCATTGTCAACCGGGATTGACGAATGCCCCACGCAGCGCGCCCCCGCTACACGGGCAGACCCAACGCCGTCCTCAGCGATTTGTGATAGTGGATCATCGCCGGTTCGTTACGCCCGAAAACAGTGCTCGTTTGAGCGCCGGAAGCGAAGCCGATCTGCATCGATCGTCCTGCCGGAAAATCCTCCCCCATCACGACTTTCAGGAGAAGATCCAGATTGGCTTTCCAATGCCGCTCTTCCTCCGGTGATTGAATAGGCTTCGGAATATAGAACGACGTTTCCATGATCGCGCGATCTGGCCGTCCCTCGGCGGGGAAGACGCGGTGGATCTCGAGATGATCGCCCTGTGCGACGAACAGTGTATTCGGAAACAGACAATAGACGGTCGCCGAATTCCACATCAGATCCCACTCGGATTCGGGCTGCCCCCTCAGTCGCTCGATCTTCTTTCGCGGGAATACGATGCGATGATTGCGTCCGAACGGTTCGAAATCGGAAACATTTGCGACGAGAATGCTCGTCAGGCTGTCCTTGTGCAGGAACGCGACGTGATAGCTCTCGTGGAACGTGTCGACGAGGAGCTTCCAGTTCATCGTCTCGGGCGTCCGCCGCTTGTCATAGAGGTGATAGCCCTGCGCCTGATAGGACGCGAGTTCCGGGCCCAGGCCGCCGAGCCACGGCGTGATGTCGAACGCTGCGCTGCGGTCCGCTGTCGGCTGCGGTATCACCCAGACGAGACCGTTCTGTTCGTCGAGCGGTAGCGGCGTCAGTCCCGGGCGATCGCCCCGCACACCTTCGAAGGCACGTTCATCGGGAATGCCGCGAAGCCGTCCGTCGATGCCATAGGTCCAGGCATGATAGGGACACGAGAACACGCTGACTTTTCCGCATCCGTCAGCGACTTTTGCGCCGCGATGGCGGCACACGTTGAGGAAGGCACGCAGCACGCCATCGCCGCCACGTACGATGAGTATGGGGACACCCGCGAGATCGTCGGTCCGCCAGCTTCCGGGATCCGGCCAATCGCAGGACAGCCCCATCAGCAGCGGATGTTCGCGAAACAGGATCTTCGTCTCGGCCTCGAGATGACTCTTGCGGTAATAGGCCGAAACGTCGTTTTCCCAGGGCTTTTCGGCCATCGCCGTCGTGCCCTGATCGATATGAGCGAGAATTCTCTTGATGATCGGGATGCCCGAGGCGCGATCCATGAGCCGTGTCCTCCATGGCGCCCGTCTTCTCGCGGGCGTTCTGACGACACATGCTAGTCACCACGCCGGCACTGCGCCAAGCGCCTTCGAAGTCGTCGTGGGACGAGGCGTCAGCGCAGCCCGTCGGTCAGGCGCGCCATGACACCGATCGCGGGCTCTGCCGTGAGACACGACGGCTCGTGCAATGGAAGCTCACCCGCGTACGCCGCCTCCTGCGTCACGGCGAGGAGGCTCGGACCGTAGCTGATATCCGCAGTCCAGCTCTCGTCGTTGGGCAATGCCGTTGCAGGGAGCGGGACTTTCGCGAAAGCATTGTGGAGACACCAGCGATGCGCAACCGCAGCCGCAGCCGTCTGTTCGATGACCGGTCGCATGGGCAAGGCCTCTGCCAGGAACGGATCCGATGCAATGGCGTCGTGAGCCTCGGTCGCCGCCGCTGCGAGGCCCGCTCTGAAGTTGGGGAACGTCAAGGTCGGGAGCGATCCACCAAGGCTCGCCATGATCGGCGGCGGCGTCAGCCCTGCTGCCCTGCCGTCCGCATTGGTCGCGACCGCTTTGGCCACCCGCGTCACGTGCCGCACCTCTGTCGGAGGTTCGACGAGCTTGGCAGCTGACGCGACCGTAGCCCACGCCTTGGCCGGTCCCGTCGACGGGCTTGATGCCGGCTTCACTGCGGAGGCGACAGCCTCCCGTTCGCGCCCGGGATGCGGCTTCGTGCCGACGGGGGGCTCGGGTGTATCCGCCGAGCGGGCCGGCTCCGGCTCGGGTTGCGCCAACGCAGCCGCCTGCGCCGGGAGCCGGCGCCCTCCAAGTCCCGATGCGACCGCCCCCGAAAGCTCGGGTGGGCCCGGCTCGATCATGGCGGTGCCGGTCTTGCCCTCGTCACTGCGCCAGAAGATCTTCTGCCCGTCCTGCTGGATCGAAAGACACGTCGTGTCGCTGTCGAGCCACTTGAACCACTTCTGGCAAAGCTTGCCATCGCGGATCTGCCAGCGCCCGCGATCCTTGTCGGAGCCGAGATATGCCGCGAGCGCGGACCCGACCGAACCGCTCATCAGGCCGTTGGCCCCATAATTTACGGTAATCGGCAAGCCGATGGGCGTATCGATCCTGACGGTCTTGCCACTGACCGCGGCTTTGAGGGCATCGTCGCTGAGCGGCTGCGGCGCGGCGTGCGCGCTCGCTGCTCCCGACAGCACCAGTCCAAAGATCAAAGCCTGCCGACGCATCTACGCGCGCTCCACCCCGTGCCGTCGCTGCGATTGCCTGTTCGCTGTCGAACCTAGGCGGACCAGAGGGCCGCAATTCGACGTCTTTGAGGCCCTCGTATGGCCTTCGGCGGATCGACGTCGACCCCTGCGACGACTCGAAGGAGCTTGATCACGGAAGGGTTAATTTTCCATGACCGGAGGCCCTGCGGCGGTAACGATTGGGATGCGATCGGTCGCCGCACCGCCGGTCAGTAGATCGTGACCCCGCTGTCGACCGGATAGACTTGGCCCGTGGTGATCGCGGCCTCGTCGGACGCGAGATATACCGCCATGTTGGCGATGTGGATCGGCTGGCCGAGACCGAACAGATGGCTGTCCGCGAGTTTTTCGAGCGCCGGATTGACCTCGAGCAGCTTCTTCACCCGGTCTGAGAGCGTCACCGACGGGGCGATCGCGTTGACCCGGATCTTCTGCTTGGCGTGGTCGAGTGCCATGGCACGTGTCAGCGAGGCGACGCCGCCTTTGGCCGCCCCGTAGCAGGCCCGGCCGGGCACCGCCATCAGCGCGAGGTTCGAGGCCATGTTGATCACCGCACCTCCGCCCGACCGCGCGATTTCGGGAATTCCGACCTTCGAGCAGAGGAACGTGCCGAAGAGGTCGAGCTTCATGACGCGCCAGAATTCCTCCTCCGACGCCTCGGTGACAGGCCCGTCCTCGGGGGTCGAGCCGCCCGCGTTGTTATGAAGGACGTGCAGCCCCCCGTACCGCTTCACCGTTTCAGCGATCGCGGCCGTGACGCTCGCCTTGTCGGTCACATCGCATCGGATGAAGAAGGCGTCCCCGCCCGCATTCCCGGCCCGCGCCCGCGCCGATGCAGCCGCCGCCTCACCGAGTTCCGGATTGAGTTCCGCCACTGCCACCCGTGCGCCTTCTTCGACGAAGCGCTCGGCGGTCGCCCGGCCGATGCCGCCACCGCCCCCCGTGATGAACGCGATCTTGCCCTGAAGTCTTGGCCCGGCCATGGGGCGCCTCCCGATGTGTTCTCGTTTCTCGCGGGCGGATGGTTGCCTACCGCGACGCCGACTGCAACGGGGATGCCCTCGCCCGTCAGATCGAGAGCCAGCCGCCGTCCATGGCGATGGGTTGCCCGGTCATTTCGCTGGCCGCGTCCGAGCAGAGGAACACCACGAGGTCCGCGATCTTCTCCGGTGGCACGAAGCGGCCCGATGGCTGCCGCGTCAGGAGGAACTGCCGGGCGGCCTCGTCCCAGTCGAGACCGTCCCGCGCCATGCGCTCGCGTACCTGACGCTCGGCGTGCGGCGTGATCACCGAGCCCGGCGCGATGGCGTTGCAGGTGATGTTGTCGGCCATGGTCTCGAGCGCCACCGCCTTGGTCAGCCCCATGAGGCCGTGCTTTGCAGCGACATAATCGCTGCGCCCGATGGTGCCGGTCAGCCCCCAGCACGACGAGATGTTGACGATCCGCCCCCACTTTGCAGCCCGCATGGCCGGCAGGCACGCCTGCGTCAGGAGAAACGGCGCCGTGAGATTGACGGCAAGCGCCCGCTGCCAGGCGTCGGCCGGCATGTCGTCGACGGAGTGGAAGTTCCGCGTCGCCGCATTGTTGACGAGGATCGCAACCGGACCGAGATCCCGTGCAGCCGCCGCCGCGAGCGCCTGCACGTCCGCCCCCGACGCGAGATCCGCCGGATGAAAGGCCACCGCCTCGCCGGAGATGGCCTTGATCTCCGCGCACAACGCATCGGTGACGTCCGGCGTGCCGAGACCATTGAGCATCAAGCGGCAACCCTGCCGCGCCAGCGCTTTCGCGATCTCGACACCGACGCCACCTGTGGCGCCGGTCACGATGGCCACACGTCCCCGGATGCGGGCATCGATGGCAAGCGGTTGGTCGGACATGCGTTTCTCGCCCTCAGTTCGAGCTGTAGAGTTTGGCGCTGCAGGGCGTCGATGGCCTCGCAAGCCGCCCTAGGGAAGCGGCGAAAAAGCTCCTCAGCCTTCCACGAGGCTGACCATGAGCGTTCCCTGGGTGACCTGCTGCCCCTCACGCACCGCGACCTTGGCGATGGTTCCGTCCCGCACCGCGTGCAGCACATGTTCCATCTTCATGGCCTCCACGACCGCGATCCGGTCCCCCTTGGCGACCACATGCCCTTCGCTGACGAAGACACGCGCGACTTTACCGTTGATCGGCGCGCGAACCGTGTCGCCGGTATTGCCGTCGCTGACGGAACCGGCGTCGTAGACTGGGAGCGACAGGTCCGTCTGGGCGCCATCTGCGATCACGAGCAGCCGGCCAGGGCCAGGCCGATGCTCGGAATAGGCGGCGATGTCGGAGGCCCCGTTCCCGCCCGTCACGATCGGACCTTGCGCGTCCCACTCGACCTCGAACTCGGCCAAAACCCCATTCACGGTCAATCTCCGGCGCTCCACCCGCGGTGCACCGAGCTGAAATCCGTCACGCGCCCCCCAGGGAGTCGCGCGATCGGGGAAAGTCAGCTCCTCGGCATCGTCGCCGACATTCTGCAGCAAGGTGGCGACCCCGAGCGCGACGGCGTTCGCGAGGTCGGGGCGCGCCGAGAACCGCTCGATGTCGCGCCCGATGAGCCCGGTATCCATGCGGCCCGCTCGGACATCGCCATCCGACAGCAAAGCGGCCAGGAAACTTTGGTTGGTTACAGGTCCGGCGACCGCCGTCTCCTTCAGAGCCTGCACCAGGAGGTCCGCCGCCGCCTCCCGGTCGGGGGCAGACGTGATCAGCTTCGCCACCATCGAGTCGTAGTACGGGGAGACGTGATCCCCCGCCTCGACACCGCTTTCTATCCGTAGCCCGTCGATCTCGGGCGTGTCGAAAGCATGGATGGGCCCTACGCTCGGCAGGAAGCCTTTGCCGGGATCCTCGGCGCAGAGCCGCGCCTCGATGGCGTGACCGCTCATTTCTATGTCGGATTGAGCGAGCGGCAGCACCTCTCCTGATGCCACACGCAATTGCCATTCGACGAGATCGAGCCCCGTGATTTCCTCCGTCACCGGATGCTCGACCTGGAGGCGCGTATTCATCTCGATGAAGTACCAGCGGGCGTCTCCTGCGAGCTGCGCCGGTTGCTGGTGGGCAACTGAAGGCGCACCAGAGAGCCCACCTTCAACCAGGAACTCCACCGTCCCGGCACCTTCATACCCGACCGCCTTGGCGAGCTTGACGGCGGCGCCGCACATCTTCATGCGCAGCGCCTCGCTCATGCCGGGTGCAGGCGCCTCCTCGATCACCTTCTGGTTGCGCCGCTGCAGCGTACAGTCGCGCTCGAACATGTGGACGACGTTGCCGTGCGCGTCGCCAAACACCTGCACCTCGATGTGCCGCGGACGCTCCACCACCTTCTCGATCAGCACCCGCGGATCGCCGAACGCCCCCTCGGCTTCGCGTTGTGCCGACGCCAGCAACTCCGCGAGTTCCGCCTCGGACGGCACGAGCCGCATGCCGCGCCCGCCACCGCCCGCCACGGCCTTGATCATCACCGGATAGCCGATCTTCTTGGCTTCGACGGCGAGCGAGGCGGCGTCCTGCTTGCCCCCCTGGTAACCCGGAACCACAGGCACACCGGCCTTGATCGCCACGTCCTTGGCGGCGGCCTTGCCGCCGAGCGCCCGCATTGCCTCGGCACTCGGCCCGATGAACTTGAGTCCCGCCTTGGTGGCGGCTTCTGCGAAATCGGCATTCTCGGCGAGGAACCCATAGCCCGGATGAATGGCCTCGGCGCCGGTCGCCTTGGCGGCCGCGATGATCCGGTCGGCTCTGAGATAGCTCTCGGTTGCCGGCGACGGGCCGATATGCACCGCTTCATCGGCGTCCCGGACGAAGAGGGAAGTTGCATCGGCGTCCGAATATACTGCGACCGTCGCAATGCCCATGCGCCGCGCCGTACGGATGATGCGCCGGGCGATTTCGCCCCGATTGGCGATCAGGATCTTTCTCAGCATGCGAGTTCCGGATGTGGCCGTCGATGGGAAGCCAGTGTCCGCGATCCGGCACCAATGTGCAAAGGGCAATCCCGCCGGCTTCGTACGGCCCGCTGCCCGCGGATTCTCAGGCGGCTGGCCCCGAGGCTTATTCACAGAAAAGACCGACGGTTTCGGCTAGTCTGGGCCGTTACATCGCCATGCCCCACGTGACGCGGCGGCAACGACCGGAGGCTTGGACCTTGGCCAATATCTTGAAGAAACTGCTGGCCGTTGCGGTCTTCGGCGGGCTGGTCGCCGTCGTCGCCTACGCCATGGTGAAGCCCGAGCCCGTCCAGGAGGCGCGCGACAGTCCGCGCGGACGCGGCGGTGGATCAGGCGGCGGCGCGCCGGTGGTGCCGGTCCTCGCCAACAGGGCCGCCCGTCAGGATGTACCGGTCCGGATCGAAGCCGTCGGCACCGTGCGGCCCGCACAGACCGTCACGATCCGCCCCCAGGTCGACGGCCGCATCCTTCGCGTTGCCTTCCGCGAGGGCCAGGACGTGGCGGCGGGCGACCTTCTGGCCGAGATCGACCCGGCGACCTATCAGGCGGCGCTCGATCAGGCCGTGGCACGCCGCGAGGTGACGGCGACACAACTCGCCAACGCCCGGCGCGACTACGACCGGATGGCCAGGATCCCGAATGTCATGGCGCAAAAGACCATGGACACCCAGCAGGCGCAGGTGGACCAGCTCGAAGCCCAGCTCAAGGCCGACGACGCCACCGTGGCCAGCGCCCGCACGATCCTCGGCTACACCCGGATCACGTCGCCCATCTCCGGCCGCACCGGCTTTCGGCTCGTCGATGAGGGCAACCTCGTCCGTTCGGGCGATGCCGGCCTCGTCACGATTTCCGAAATCGACCCGATCACAGTCCATTTCACCATTCCCCAGCAGCGGCTCGGCGAAGTGCAGCGCGCGCTCACCCGCGGCCCGGTCCGCGTCGAGGCGATCGTGGCCGAGGGCGGCGCTCGCGTGGAGGGCGGCAAATTGGATGTGATCGACAATCAGATCGATGCGACGACCGGCACCATCCGCATGAAGGCGATCTTCCCCAACGCCGAACGTCGTCTCTGGCCGGGCCAGTTCATCAACGTCAACGTCGAGGTCGACACCTTGCGCCAGGTCGTAACCGTACCGACCGCGGCCGTGCAGCGTGGCCCGGCTGGCACGTTCGTCTGGGCCGTCGGAGCCGACAGCTCGGCCAGGATCGTTCCCGTCGAGACCGGACTTCAGACCGAGTTGCTCGCGGTGGTCACCAAGGGACTGGAAGGCGAGGAGCAGGTCGTGACGACCGGCTTCGCCCGGATCTCCGAAGGCGCACGTCTCGTCGTGCGGGATGCCCCGGCGAGTGCGCCGGTGAGCTACGCCCCGCCTGCCCGGGGGCGCCGCGACGGCAAGTCGGGCGAGAAGGGAAAGCGCCGTCCGGCGGGCGAGGAGACACCGGCCGCCGCCTCGCCGAAGTCGGACAAGACCGGTGACGCCACGGGCGCCCTGCCCCGCTACACAAGTCCCGCGTCAGGCAAGACGCAATGAGCGTTTCGACCCCGTTCATCCTGCGGCCCATCGCGACGGCGTTGTTGACTCTGGCCGTCTTGATGGCAGGCATCCTCGGCTATCTCGGGTTGCCGGTGTCGTCGCTGCCGCAGGTCGAATTCCCGACCATCCAGGTGTCGACGGAGCTTCCCGGCGCCAGCGCCGAGACAATGGCCAATCTCGTCACGTCTCCGCTCGAGCGTCAGTTGGGCCAGATCGCCTCGCTCGAGGTCATGACGTCGTCCTCGTCGCTCGGCATCAGCCAGATCACGCTGCAGTTCCGCCTGGGCCGTGACATCGATGCGGCCGGCCAGGACGTCCAGTCGGCCATCAACGCGGCCGCCTCGACCTTGCCCCGCAACCTCCCCTATCCACCGACCTTCGCCAAGGTGAACCCCGCCGACGCCCCCATCGTCACGCTGGCACTCACGTCCGACAGCCTGCCCCTCCGCGCCCTCGCCGATGTCGCCGATACGTTGATCTCCCAGCGCCTCGCCTCGGTGTCGGGCGTGGGTCGCGTCTCCATCGAGGGCGGCGTCAAACCCGCCGTGCGCATCCAGGCGGACCTCTCGCGCCTCGCCGGCTACGGGCTTTCGATGGCCGATCTGCGGGGCGCGATCGTCGCCGCCAACGTTTCGGGCCCGAAAGGCTCGCTCGACGGCGCCAGCCAGTCCTACGTGATCGCGGCCAACGACCAGATCACCAATGCCGAGCAGTACCGCAGCATCGTCGTGGCGTGGCGCAACAATGCCCCCGTCCGGCTCGGCGACGTCGCGACCGTGACCGATGGCCTCGAGAACGACAAGGTGGGCGGCTGGTACCAGGGCAAGACGGCCGTCGTGATCAACGTCCAGCGGCAGCCCGGCGCCAACGTCATCGCGGCCGTCGAACTTCTGAAGAAGGAGTTGCCCCGCCTCGCGCGCGGCATGCCCGACGGCGTCCGCCTCGCCGTCGTTCACGACCGAACGGAAGTCATCCGCGCCTCCGTTCACGACGTGCAGTTCACGCTCGTGCTCGCCGTGGCGCTGGTGGTGCTGGTGGTGTTGCTGTTCCTCAAGTCGTGGAGCGCGACGCTCATTGCCGGCATCGGCCTGCCGGTCTCGATCATCGCGACGTTTGCGGTGATGTGGCTGTGGGGCTTCTCACTCGACAATTTGTCCTTGATGGCGCTGACCATCGGCACCGGCTTCATCGTCGACGACGCCATCGTGATGATCGAGAACATCGTGCGCCACATGGAGGACGGGAAAGATCCGTTCTCGGCCGCCCTCGAAGGCGCCTCGGAGATCGGCTTCACGGTCATCTCGCTGACGCTTTCTCTGATCGCCGTGTTCATTCCGCTCCTCTTCATGACCGGGCTCGTCGGCCGCATGTTCCGCGAGTTCGCGCTGACGTTGTCGATTGCGGTCGTCGTCTCGGCCGTGGTGTCGCTGACGCTCATTCCCATGTTGTGCGCCCGCCTGCTTCGCCCGCATCGCGGTGCATCGACGAAGCCGAAATCGTGGCTCGATCGCTTCGACGCGCGTGTCGTCGCTGGTTACATGAAAAGCCTCGGGTTCGTGCTCGCCCGCGAGCGCGCGACGCTCCTCGTGACGCTGGCCACGGTCGTTGCGACGGTCTGGCTCTATGTGCACGTGCCGAAGGGCTTTCTGCCGCTCCAGGACACGGGCCTCGTGACGGCGACCTACGAAGCCGCACCCGCGACGTCATTCGAAGCCATGGGCCGCATCCAGGCCGAGCTGACGGACGCCCTCGCCAGGGACCCCGATGTATCGGGCATCGTCTCGATCCTCGGTGTCAGCGCCCTCAACCCGACACCCAACGCCGGCCACCTGAAGATCACCCTCAAACCGCGGAAGGAACGCGCTCCACACACCGAGATCATCGATCGGCTTGGCCGAGCCGCCCGTCGCATCGGTGGCGTCAACGTCACGTTCCGGCCGGTGCAGGAGGTGCAGATTGCGAGCCGGCCGTCTCGAGCCGTCTACCAGTATACGCTGAGCGGCACGGACGCGGCCGAGGTCTCCCGCTGGGCCGAACGACTGGCCGCGCGCCTCCGCGAAAACCCGCGCCTCGTCGACGTCGGAACCGACCTGCAGAACGATGGCTTGAAAGCCATCGTCGAGGTCGACCGGGCCAGCGCCGGCCGCCTCGGGGTCTCCATGAGCCAGGTCAACGACGCGCTGAACGACGCCTTCGGCCAGCGCCAGATCTCGACCATCTATGCTCAGGCGAACCAATACCGCGTCGTGCTCGAGGCCTCGCCTCGGTTCAATCGCGATCCCGCCGCGCTGGAGCAGGTCTATGTCCCATCCTCAGGCGGCAACCAGATCGCGCTGAGCAGCATTGCGCGCATCGTCCGCACGACGGCCCCCCTCGCCGTCCTACGCCAGGACCAGTTCCCGGCAGCGACCGTGTCCTACAATCTGGCGGCGGGCACGGCCCTCTCCGAGGCCAATGCGGCGATCGAGACGGCACAGGCCGAAATCGGCTTGCCGGCCTCGATCACAGGTACGTTCGCCGGCGAGGCCGCGGAGTTCGCGCGCGCGCTCGATGGCCAGCCCTGGCTGATCCTGGCGGCCATCGTCTGCATTTATCTGGTGCTCGGCATTCTCTACGAGAGCGCCATCCATCCTCTGACCATCCTGACGACGTTGCCTTCCGCCGGCATCGGGGCCGTGCTCGCGCTGCACGTCACCGGCCTCGACCTCTCGGTCGTCGCGCTCATCGGCATCGTGCTGCTGATGGGCATCGTGAAGAAGAACGCCATCCTCATGATCGATTTCGCCCTCGAGGCCGAGCGCCGCGAGGGCATGTCGCCGCGCGCCGCCATCAGCGAAGCCTGCCGCCTGCGCTTTCGCCCCATCATGATGACGACGCTGGCCGCCTTGCTCGGCGCCCTGCCCCTGGCGGTGGAGAGCGGCGCCGGCTCGGAGCTACGCAACCCGCTCGGCATCACGATCATCGGCGGCCTGCTGGTTTCGCAGATGTTGACGCTTTATACGACGCCCGTGATCTACCTGACCCTGGAGCGTCTGCGCGCCCGGATCGCCGGAGAGAACCCCGACGTCGACGTCCCCCGCCATCCGCATGTGAACTCAGGCGCACTTGCCGGATCGCACGTCTCCGCGCCGGCCGGGTGAGGCCGCACCATGGTCGACACGACGCCCGGCAGATCCCGCAGCGCCGCAGCGCCCCACGTCGGGCACATCACCGTCGACATCTCGCGCCCGTTCATCATGCGCCCGGTCGCGACGATCCTGCTCGCTATCGGCTTGCTTCTCGCCGGCGTCGTCGGCTTCCGCACGCTGCCGGTATCGAGCCTGCCGTCGGTCGAGTTCCCGATGATCGTCGTCCGCGCCAACCGTCCCGGCGCCGATCCCGCGGTGATGGCCGCAACGGTCGCCTCGCCCCTCGAGCGGCGCCTCGGTGAGATTTCGGGCGTGACCGACATGCGCTCGACGAGCGGCCTCGGCTCGACGAGCATCCGCCTGCAGTTCGACCTCTCGCGATCCCTCGACGGCGCCGCGCGCGACGTCCAGGCCGCCATCAACGCCGCGGCCGCCGACCTGCCGAGCGACATGCCGGCGGCCCCGTCGTTCCGCAAGGCCAACCCCAACGCAGCGCCCGTCCTGATCCTCGCATTGACGTCGAAGACCGTACCCGTCTCGACGGTCTACGACGTCGCCGACACCACCATCCTGCAGCGCATCGCACAGGTACCCGGCGTCGGCGAGGTGAACGTCTCGGGCGCCGAGCAGCCGGCGCTGCGCATCCGCACCGACCCGCGCCGGCTCGCCGCGATGGGCGTGTCGACCGAGGACGTCCGGCGCGCGGTCGCTGCCGCGACGCAACTCGTCCCCCTGGGCGCGATCGACGGTGCCGAGCAACTCGTCGCCATCGAGACCAATGCCCAGCTGACGACCGTCGAGGACTACAAGGACATCATCGTCAAGTCGGTCGGCGGTGTCCCGATCCATCTGCGCGACGTGGCGACTGTCGTGGAGGCGACCCGCAATGCGCGCTCCGCGGCGCTCTTCAATCTCGAGCCGGCGGTGCTCTTGTTCATCACCCGTCAGTCCGACGCCAACGTGATCGAGACCGTGGACGGCGTCAAAGCCCTGATTCCTGAGCTCAAACGCTGGATCCCCTCGGGCATCGAGATCTCCGTTCTCTCCGATCGCACGGCGACCATCCGCGCGTCGGTGGCCGACATGGAGCACACGCTCCTCCTTTCCATCGCGCTGGTCATGTTCGTCGTCCTGGTCTTCCTGCGGCGGACGGCGCCCATGTTCGCGGCCGGCGTCACCGTACCCTTGTCAATCGCCGGCACCCTCGCCGCCATGGCCTTCGCCGGCTACTCGATCAACAATCTGACGCTCATGGCGCTCGCCATCTCCGTCGGCTTCGTCGTCGACGACGCCATCGTCATGATCGAGAACATGTACCGCAATCTCGAGAAGGGCCTCGCGCCGTTGCAGGCCGCCCTGATTGGCGCCCGCGAAATCGGTTTCACCATCGTCTCGATCTCGCTCTCCCTCGCGGCGGCCTTCATTCCATTGGTGTTCATGGGCGGCTTGCCGGGACGCCTTCTCAACGAGTTCGCGATGACGATGCTCTTCGCGATCGCCATCTCGACCATCGTGTCGCTGACACTGACGCCGATGCTGTGCGCCTATACGGTGCGCGGCCATGCCAATCCGCGCTCGCGCCGCCTGGACCGGCTCGTCGAGCGTCCCCTCGATGCTATCCTCTCGGCCTATACGTCCTCCCTCGACGTGGCCTTGAAGTATCGCTGGCTCACGCTGCTGACGGTCCCGGCCGTACTGGCGGCAACGGCCTTTCTCTTCGTGAAGCTGCCGAAGGGTTTCTTTCCGACCGACGATACGGGGCTCGTCTCGGTCTTCATGCAGGGCGCGACGGACGCGTCCTTCGAGCAGATGAAGGCGCTTCAGGAACAGGCCGTCAAGGTGGCGCTCGCCGATCCCGCCGTAGCGGGCGTTGGCTCATCCGTCGGCGCCTCGTTCTTCTCGAGCAGCGGCTCCTCGGCGCGCATGTTCATTGCCTTGAAACCCCTGGCCGAGCGCCGCGGCGCCACTTCGGCCGAAGTCGTCGCGCGACTGCGGCGGCCGTTGAACGCCATTCCCGGCCTGTCGGCGTTCGTAAACGCGGTCCAGGATCTCCGCGGTGGTGGTGGCGGCCAGTCGCGCGCCACGAACGAGCTGGCCCTCTGGTCCACCGACGCCACGGATCTCTACGACTGGGCGCCTCGCATTCTCGCCCGCGTCCGCACGCTGCCGGGCCTGGTCGACGTCGCCACCGACCGCGAGCAAGGCGCCCGCCAGCTCGACATCCGCATCGACAAGGAAACCGCGGCGCGCCTGGGCGTGACGGTGGACGCCATCGGTGCGGCGCTCAACAACGCCTTCGCCCAGCGCCAGATCACGATCGTCTATCGCCCCCGCAACCAATACCGCGTGATCCTCGAGGCTGACCCACGCCTGCAGCGCGATCCGACCGATCTCGCGAGCATTTTCGTGCCCGGCCGTGGCGGCAGCCAGGTGCCCCTGCTGTCGGTCATCCGCGTCACGCCGACGCTCGCGCCTCTCGCGGTCAATCATCAGGGGCCGTTTCCTGCGGTGACGCTCAGCTACAACGTCGAGCCCGGCGTGACGCTGGACGAGGCAAACCGTCGGATCATGGCGGCCGTGGCCGAGATGCAGCCGCCCGACACACTCCGCATCGAACCCGCGGGCGACACCCGCACGGCGATCCGCGGCGGCGGCGCCCAGCCGCTGATGATCGTTGCGGCCCTGCTGCTCGTCTACATCGTGCTGGGGATCCTCTACGAAAGCCTCGCCCACCCGTTGACCATCATTTCCACCCTCCCGTCGGCAGGCCTCGGCGCCCTGGTCGCGCTGCAGCTCGCCGGCATGGAGCTGTCGCTGGTGGCGTTCATCGCCATCATCATGCTGATCGGCATCGTCAAGAAGAACGGGATCATGTTGGTGGACTTCGCGCTCGAAGCCGAACGCGTTGGCCGCTTGTCGCCAGTCGACGCCATCCGGAACGCCGCGAAGGAGCGGTTCCGGCCGATCCTCATGACGACACTGGCCGCGCTCTTCGGTGCGATCCCCCTGGCCATTGCGACTGGACCGGGGGCCGAACTGCGCCGCCCGCTCGGGATCGCCATCATCGGAGGCCTGGTCATCTCGCAGATTTTGACGCTCTACACGACGCCGGTCATCTACCTGATGCTCGACCGATTGAGCCGTGCGGTGCGGGCCTGGCTGGGTAACGGGAGTCCGGAAAAACGACCAGATGTTGGACGATCTCACGATGCGATCCGTGATAATCTGTCGTAGGAATGACACGAGATCGACCCGGCAAGCGCACCGCGTCCCTGCCCGGGCCCCGATCTTTCTCAAGAAAAATCATATCGTTAATAAAGAACAATTGATTTCCCATTGCGGCTTCTTGCGCCCTGACACTCGGCGCTATAGAGATGTTTGCTGGAAGTAACGAAAAGTTAACGGTCAGGCAGAGCGGCTTCGACGACCAGGGGGCCGCGCGCGACCCCGTGGATCGGTACGAGGCACCACGCCTGGGTCGGTAGCGATCGTGAATGATGATCGCTTGTAGGAGTAGCGTACATGCGTCGAGCGGCGGTATTGGCCTTCGATTTGGCGATCATTGCTATCGCCCTGCCCATCGCATTGTTCGTGCGCGAGAATTTTGTTCTCGACATGGTCAAGCTGACCAATCACATCCCGTTTCTGGTGGCGACGACGCTGCTGGCGATCCCGGTACTGTCGGCGTTCGGCGTGGATCGGGTCCCCGTGCGCTACGCGACGATCAATGACCACTTGCGCTTTGCCGTAGCGATCGGCGTGGTGATGCTCGCCGCGACCATCGCCATGGTGTTCTTCAATCGCCTCGAAGGCATTTCACGGTCGACGCCAGCCCTGCAGGGCTTGATCGCCTTGGCGATCAGCGTCGGCATCCGCGCTCTCGTGCGTCGCGCCCGTACGCCGACGGCCACCCCGCGGCCCTTCGCCCCGATCGAGGGAACGGACGTCCGCAGCGTCCTTCTGGTCGGCCTGAACCCGCTGGCCGAACTCTACGTGAAGGCTACCGAGGAATACGCCGAGGGTTCGGTCCGCGTCGTCGGCATCGTCGACTACACGACGGGCAACGCAGGCATGCGCGTCCAGCAGCTTCCGGTCTTCGGTGGTGAAAAGGGCCTGCAGAACGTCATCAACGAGCTGGCGGTCCATGGCGTTTTCGTCGACCGGCTCGTCGTGACGGCGCCGATGTCGAAGCTCGATGCGACGTGTCGGCAGGATGTCGAGCGGTTCGCCGCCTCGTCGACGCTCCCTGTCGAGATGTTCGCCGATAACATCGGTCTCGTGAATTGGGGCGGAGCGGAATTGGTCCGGGAGCCGAAAGTCGAGCCACGTCCGGCGGGTCAGGTCACGTTCGTCTTCAGCGATGCCGAACTCGCCGCCATCGCGCGGCGCCCCTACTGGCGCGTCAAGCGGGCGATCGACGTCGTCGTCTCCTTGGGCCTGCTGATAGTGCTCGCCCCCATCGCGGTGCTGGTCGCGATCGGCGTGGCGCTCGATATCGGACGCCCCGTGATCTTCTGGCAGGTCCGCCCCGGCGTCGGCGGCCGCTCGTTCAAGCTGTTGAAGTTTCGTACGATGTCCGATGCCCGTGACAGCCATGGGCGCATGCTGACCGATGACGAGCGGCTCGGACGGATTGGGGACTTCCTGCGCAAGACCCGGCTCGATGAAATCCCGCAACTCCTGAACATTCTGCGCGGCGAGATGTCCCTCATCGGTCCACGGCCGATGCTTTGGGCCGATCAGGCCCGCGCCTACTCGGCCCGCCTGCTCGTGCGTCCTGGCCTCACGGGCTGGGGCCAGATCAAGGGCGGCCGCGACATCCCCGCAGCCGACAAGGCCGCGCTCGACATTTGGTACGTGCGCAACGCGTCGTTCAAACTCGACATCGAGATCATCATGGGAACCATCCGCATGGTGCTGCAGGGAGAACGCGTCCATCGCGACGCGATCGATCAGGCGTGGAGGCACCTGCGCCAGAGCGGCGTCACGAGCGCCTTGCCGGACGCATAGGCGCCGTCGGCTGGCGGCTGAACGCGACAGACCCGAACCCGAAGCATCCCCGATCGCGGCAGCGTAGCTGTTGGCTACCGTCGCCGCAGCCGCCTCTCCTTCCAGGCCTTCGCACGTCCAATGACCGCAACGTCCCGCCCGTTCACGATGCGTCAGCGGACGGCCGGAACCGAAAGGCCTTTCCCGGCGGCGTGCGCCTGGACCATGTCCTCGAGGTGACCAGCCAGCGTGCGCGCAAGCCCGGCCCGCGTGAACTGCGCGAGCTTGTCCGGCTCTCCGGGTCTCGTCAGGTTGCTTCGGATCGCGGTCACGATCCGGATCACGGCGCCCTCGACAAGCCGGGGATCGCCGAAGCCGGCGGTCTCGTGACTGATCCCCGTCGAGCGGAGCACCCACGCCACATCGGCATCGGTATCGGCAAGTGCGAGGATCGGCTTTCCGGTGGCCAGATACTCATAGAGCTTGGCCGGCACGACGCCTTTTGCGCCTGGCGTGTGCAGCACCACGAGTGCATCTGCCTCGGCCATGGCCGACAAGGTCTGTGAATGCGGCAGATGACCGGTCATGTCCACGAGATGCTCGATGCCAAGCTCGCGAATGGCCCCCTTGACGTCGAAATTCGCAAAATCATCGCGCCTGACCTGCCCCTGAAGTTTCATCCAGCCGTGGGTAGAGTCTTTTGGGTTGATACGCTGTCGTCTGGGGGGTGAGCAACAGGCCGGGCTGCGGAGA
>LNEM01000018.1 GCA_001464955.1 Rhizobiales bacterium Ga0077537
CGACCTTGAACTCACGCCCGAACCGTCTTCGCTGCATAGGCCACCTCCGGCTTCATGAAACACCCAATCTCGGTGTCCGCGAAACCGGCAGCAGGCCAATCCCGGGTCTCCAACCGCGCCTTCGGCCCGCGCGTCGCCCGGGAACGCAAGGTGAAAGGCAGAAGCCCAGCATGGGACTGCGCAACCGCTGTTAGCCCCCGAAAAAACTGGTGGGTTCGGGAGGCTGTGCCTTCCGATGGGGCGCGGGGCTAGCCCCGCTTCGCGCAGCGAACATGTGCCGCGTTATGGGCTGGCTCCATCTCCCTGTTTGGCGTGAGGAGCGCAAGTAACGGAAGCGCAACCGCCACCTCCAAACACCTGCGTCCCCGGCCGAGGCGCGTCGCGCCGAGAGCCGGGGTCGCTTGGTTCGCGATGCGCAGACGTTCGTCGCCCTATCGCCCCGCCTCATGCCCAACCCCACGTCATCCCCACGCAGGCGGGGACTCACGACGGGCCGGGCAGCCGTCGCGACATGTCGGGGGTTGCCCGCCTTCGAGGGCATGGCGGCGAGCGGGCGAAAGGGGAGATATGAAGTTGGGGCTGCTTCGGGCGATGTCCGTGAAATCACCAGCCAAGCGATCCCGGGTCTCCGCACGTGCCTCCGGCCCGCGCGTCGCACGGGAACGCAAGAGGAGAGTGCGGAGAAGACGTAGAGGCACTGCGTGACGTGCAGATCGCCTCATGAAAGCTGGTGGGTTCGGGAGGCTGTGCCTCCCGATGGGGAGCGGGGCTAGCCCCGCCCGCGCGCCACGCGCGCGACCTGTCCGCCCTAGTTCGCGAAGCGGAAGTGCATCACGTCGCCGTCGGCGACGACGTATTCCTTGCCTTCGAGACGCATCTTGCCGGCTTCCCGAGCGCCGGCCTCGCCGCCGAGCCGCACGTAGTCCTCGTAGGCGATGGTCTCGGCGCGAATGAACCCCTTCTCGAAATCCGTATGAATGACGCCCGCCGCCCCGGGGGCCTTGGTCCCCTTGATGATCGTCCAGGCGCGCGCCTCCTTGGGCCCGACCGTGAAGTACGTGACGAGGCCGAGCAGCCGGTAGCCCTCGCGGATGAGGCGATTGAGCCCCGGCTCCTCGAGCCCGAGATCGGCGAGAAACGCCTGCCGCTCCTCGGCGGGCAGCGCGGCGAGTTCCGCCTCGATCTTGGCTGAAATGACGACCGCGCCGGCGCCTTCGGCCTTCGCCCGCTCGAACACCTTGGCCGAGAGCGCGTTCCCCTCCGCCGCCGAGCCTTCGTCGACGTTGCACACGTAGAGCACGGGCTTCGCGGTGAGAAGCTGCAGCGCCCGGAACGCGGCTTCCTCCTCGGGCGCCACCTCGGCGAAGCGCGCGGGCCTGCCTTCGCGCAACAGCATCAGCGCCTTGTCCATCAGCGCCATCTGCGCCTTGGCGTCCTTGTCGCCGGACTTCGCCTTCTTCTCGATGGCCGTGCGGCGCTTCTCGAGGCTGTCGAGATCGGCGAGCATCAGCTCCGTCTCGACCGTCTCCGCGTCGGCGATCGGATCGATCCGGTTCTCGACATGCGTGATGTCGCTGTCCTCGAAGCACCGGAGCACGTAGGCGACGGCATCGACCTCGCGGATATGGCCGAGGAACTGATTGCCGAGCCCTTCCCCCTTTGACGCGCCCCGGACGAGCCCCGCGATGTCGACGAACGTCAGCCGCGTCGGCAGGATCTGCGCGGATTTCCCGATCTCGGCGAGTTTGTCGAGCCGCTCGTCAGGCACCCCCACCTCGCCCACGTTCGGTTCGATGGTGCAGAAGGGATAGTTGGCCGCTTCCGCAGCCGCCGTCTGCGTCAGTGCGTTGAACAGGGTCGACTTGCCGACGTTGGGCAGGCCGACGATACCGCATTTGAAGCCCATGGTTCTCTCGTGCTTGCCGCCGCCGAACGCGTAGTGCTGCCACCGGCGCGAGCCGGCGCCGCCTTACGGCTTCTTGCGGCCTTCCATCCAACGTTTCAGGTTGTCGGCCAGTGCCGATTGACGCTTGCCGGCGCGCTCTCCCGCCGGATGACCACCGCTGGAGGCGGCAGGCCGGTCAGGCTTCGGAGCACGGACCTCGGCGCCCGCTTTCTCCGTCTTGGCAGGGCCGGCAACCGCCGCGTCGTCGCGCCCGAGCGCCAACGCCACGTCGGTCAGGAACCGCTCGCCGTCGCCGTGCGCCAGCCGACCTGCCGCCCGCGCGATTTCATCGAGCAGCGGCTCGAGCCAGATCTGCTCGGCCTTGGCGAAGTCGCTGAGCACGTAGTTGGCGACGAGCTCCTTGCGTCCCGGATGCCCGACGCCGATCCGGACGCGGACATAGTCGTTGTCGAGATGCGCCGAGATCGAGCGGAGACCGTTGTGGCCGGCGTTGCCACCCCCGGTCTTGACCTTGAGCTTGCCCGGCGCGAGATCGATCTCGTCGTAGAGCACGACGATGTCGGAGACGGGGATCTTGAGAAAGCGCGCGGCCTCACCGACCGAGCGCCCGCTTTCGTTCATGAAGGTATCGGGCTTGAGCAACAGCACGCGCTCTCCCCCGACAGTCGCCTCTGCGACGTGCCCCTGGAACTTCTTGCGCCAGGGCCCGGCGCCATGCTGATCCGCGATCCGCTCGACCGCGAGGAAGCCCACATTGTGCCGGTTCCGGGCGTACTTCGCTCCCGGATTGCCGAGCCCGACGAAGAGCTTCATCGCTGATCCTCAGCGCTCCATGCACCGCGCGCGGCGGCCACGGCGTTACTTCTTCTTGGCGTCCGGCTTGGCGGCAGGCGCCTTCGCGGCCGCAGCCTTCGGATCGGCGGCAGGCGCAGCAGCGGCGGCCGGCGTCTCCTCGGCATCACCCTTCGTCAACGCGCCGGCGATGGTGGCGATGGTGAAGTCGCGATCCTGGATCACCGGCTGCACGCCGTCCGGCAGGGTCACGGCCGAGATGTGGATCGAGCGACCGATGTCGAGGCCCTCCAGATTGATCTCGAACACCTCGGGCACCTTGTCGGCCGGCGCCCAGACTTCGATCTCGCGCCGGACGACGTTGAGCACGCCACCGCGCTTGAGACCCGGCGACAGCAGGTCGTTGAAGAACTTGACGGGCACGCGCAGCTTGACGCGGTTGTCGGCGCCGATGCGCTGGAAGTCGACGTGCAACGGCGTATCGCGCACGGGATCGAGCTGCACGTCGCGGGGGATCGCCTTCGTCACCTTCCCGTCGACCTCGATCTCGAACACGCTCGCGAGGAAGCGGCCGCGCGAGATCATCTTGCTGAGCTCGTTCTGGTCGATGGCGATGGTATCCTGGCCTGCGGTGTCGCCGCCATAGATGATGCCCGGAACGAGACCCTCGCGCCGCACGGCCCGCGCGCCGCTTTTGCCCTGCGACTGCCGCCCCTGGGCCTTGATGACTTGCGTCTGCGACATTGTAACGTCTCCGAAAACGACGATCGCCCCGACTGCATTGAGCGCGGGGCCGTCCTGAGCCTCGAGCGCGTCTCGGCTTGACCAGCCTCGCGCCGCCTATGTCATGGGAACGCCCTTATATAGATGGCAACGCCCTACGGCAACCAGCCATCTCGCTCACCGCCAGGTGGGCCCGGGCCACGACGGTCACGGCTCGACGGCCTGCCGCCGTCGCCGAAAAGCCTCGCCGGGCGCCGCACCACTCCCGGCTGCCTTGTACACGCCCCGAATCGGGGCGATAGCTGGCCGAGGCATCGGCGAAAGGCCACTGCACGTGGAGATTGTCGTCATCATCACCGTCATGACGCTCGCCACCGTGGCGGCGGCGGCGATGCTTGCGTTCCCTCGTGCGCGCCGCCGGCCCGAACCCGAGGCCCCTGCCGCCCCCGTCCCCGTCCCCGATGCCGAGCCGGTCGATCCGGCCAGAGCCTTCGGCTACCAGATGAGCTGGCTCGCGATCCGGACCCGCGACAATCTCGGCGTCGCCGAGCGGCTCGGGCTGACCGCGATCACACCCGTCGAGTGGAACGACGGCGTCGCCCGCGTCTACAGCGAGACGGACGGCGAAACGGCCATCTTCGTCACGCCGCCGGTGAATGGCTGGACATTCGCGGTGGGTCTGGCCTTGCCCCAGCCTCTCGGAAAGGCGTTCGCAGACAAGACCGTACCGCTGCTGCTGGATCTCGGCAGTCACTTCATCGAGGTGCAGTACTACTTGGCCTACCCGGCCCTCGATTGCTTCGCCTGGGCCCGCGTCATCGACGGCAAGCTCGTTCGCGCCTACGCGATCAACGACGAGGGCGTGATCTGGAACAAGGGCCAGCAGACCCGCGAGGAGCGGACGCTCGGCATTCGCCTCTACGAGATGAGGGGCGTAAAGAAATCGGCGAAGGATGCCGAAGGCGACCCCGTGCTTTATCCGACCGAGCAGCACCTGATGCATCTGGCGGGCAAGTGGAGCATCGATCCGACGACACTCGACCGCGCCCCTCCGCCCGTCGCAACGGGATGGCTGGGCGACGCCCCTTCGAAATGGCGGCCGGAGCGGTTCCGCCGCTCCGCCTGACGCAGCAGCTGCTGACTAGCCGGCCGACGCGACGTCCGTGAACCCCAGGCGATCACCACGTCCTGATGCGGCAGCCCTGTCGAAATGGATGACGTCGGCTGTCCGAACCCGCTTCGCGAGCACCCGGGGCGCAGCCAGGTCGCGACGCGACTTGAGCGTCGATGGCCGATTGGGTCTCTTGAGGATCGGCTTTGTCGCCGACGCGATGGCACTCTTCTTCGGTGCCCGTGATTTGGGAGGGTTGAGCCTCGCGACCGCCAGGCCGCGCGCCGCAAGTCGCCGGTCGGGCCGCGATGCTGCAAAGAGCGCGATCACGTTGGATGGCGCCTCGGCAGGTGACGCGGCCACAGTCGGCTCCCGTGCGGGCTCGACCGCACGCCCGGAAACCACTGCAACATGATCGAAAACCGTGGCCTCGACGACCAGCATCGTCCCGACGGTCACGGGCGGCAACGGCGAGCTTTCGGCCGTTGGCGACGCCTGTGGGGCGATCGCGGCAGTCACGCACGAACCGCACTCGAAAATTGCCTCTTCGCCGGTCTCCCGGAACCCGACGCGCACCGTCAACAAACGCCAAAGCCGCTGAAACATGTACCCCCGCACTCCCCGCAACAGACCCGCTCTCCCCAGGCTCCTGCAGCATGGCGCGCCATGGTTAACGGCAGCCGAACGGGCGTCGCGAAAGTGGGCGAGATCAGCACGGAACGCAGGAGTTTTGCGATTGAGATTCAATCAATTGATGAGAGGTTAACGAATTCTCGCCGTTCTCGCGAGACCTCATCCGGCCACCACTCAGGATTGCTCGACGATTGCCGCCATCTGCCGTGCGATCATGCGGTCGAGGGAGCCGTCGAACGCAACGGTGAAGTAGCGCCCGCCGCGTGGATCGCTCTGCCACTCCGCCAGTTGCCGTGCGAAGCCCGCGATCGGCTCACGGTCCCCCAACCGCGTCCCGACCGACGCCGCGAACGCATCCTCGGAGAGCGGCAGGAAGGCGATGGCGTCGGCCGCGCCGCCCGTCTCGGGCTCGACCGAGCAGCAGATGATCCGCTGCCCGCCCTCGAATACGGCGATCGCGCCGATCGTGACGAGCCATCGCCCCGGTCCGGTCCCGGCCTGGGTTGCCCAGCATTGCCCGACTGCGAACGTCATCTCCGCCCCCCGCTGTTGCCTTGCCCCCCCGGAGACGTCGGTTCTGGGCGAGACGTTTGTCGCGGATGTGGCAGGCGGCGGCGGCAAGAGCCCGTTAGATCCGCCGTTCTCCCGGCTGGAGCGGCGCCGGCCCGCCCCCCCCGCGCACGGGCGGCACGTACATCCGGTTGGACGAGCAGAGCCGCCGCGCGTCCTCGTTACGCCCGCAGGCCCGGAATGAGCCCTCGCGCGAGTAGCAGATGCGCACCTCGCGGAGGCGGTTCCCCGACCCGCCGCAAGCCACCGCGATGCTCTCGGCCTTCAGCTCCGGATTGACCGCGAGGAAATCGCGGACGAGTTCCCCCGGCGAGACCGTGAACGGCTGATTGGGCCGCTGATAGCGCGGCGGGATCTTCACCTTCTGGAACAGTTCCCGCGAGACCTTGTAGTAGTCCTGCGGCGAGAGCCCCGAGCACGTGCCGTGTTTGCGGTACTCGTGAATGACGAGCCGCGGGCTCGGCATGATGTCGAGCATGCTGTCGATGATGGACTGCGGCACGAACGGCCGCCCACGCGTCGGGCAATCCTGCGGCCAGCCCCGCTCGTGCTGCGGCCACAGGCCATGGAGCACGAAGGCGTACCGCCGCCCGTCGCGGCTGTGGCATTGCGGATCATAACCGTCCCGCCTGAGCCCCGCGCAGTAGGTCGGGCTCCACGACATGACCATGGCGTAGTAGTCGAAGCGCCCGGCTTCGTTCCGGCCCGGCGGCTGCGCCGAGTAGGGCGCACGCCCACCGGGTCCCGGGCCATACTGCGCCGAGACGGTGGAGGACGCGTACGGCTGCACGAGAGTTGCGGCGGCGAGCGCCAGGGCGGAAAGAGTTCGGCTGAAGCGCATCGTCGTTCGGTCCTCGTGAGAAAATCAGACGTCGTCCTGTCGCCCCTAAAGCACATCGCACCGGCGCGAGGCAAGGCGCCGATGATTCGCCGTCCCCCGATTACCCTTCGGTGCCGAGACCGGCGAGGATCCGCGCCCAGCTCCGGGCGCCTTTCCGGAAGCTCGTCAGGTTGTATTTCTCGTTCGGGCTGTGGATCCGGTCGTCGTCGAGGCCGAAGCCGACGAGCAGCGACGGCATGCCGAGCACGTCCTGGAACGACTGCACGATCGGGATCGACCCGCCGAGTGCGATCAGCGCCGCGGGCTTCCCCCATTCCTCCGCGAGCGCCTTGGCCGCCGTCCGGACGTAGGCCGCCTCCATGTCGAAACGGATGGCCGGACTCCCGCGCCCACCAGAGAACTTCGCCGTGCAATCTGCCGGAAGTCGCTCTGTGACGAACTGCTTGAGACCCGCGATGACCTTGGCCGGGTCCTGTCCGGGGACCAGCCGGCACGTGATCTTCACCGACGCCTCGGACGGGATGACGGTCTTGGTGCCGACGCCCTGATAGCCACCCGTGATGCCGTTGAACTCGAGCGTCGGGCGGGCCCAGATCTGCTCCATGACCGAATACCCCGCCTCGCCGGCCGGCACCGAGAGCCCGACGCCGCCGAGGAACGCGACCTCGTCGAAGCCAAGCTCCTTCCACTGCTTCAGTTGCTTGGCCGATGGCTTCACGATGCCGTCGTAGAAGCCCGGCACCTGCACCTTGCCGGCCTTGCCGTGCATGGCGCCGCAGATCTGCGTCAGCACCCGGATGGGGTTCATGGCAGCCCCGCCGTAGAGCCCGGAATGGAGGTCGCGCGACGGCCCCTTGATGGTCACCTCGACGGCCGCCATGCCGCGCAGCTGCGTCGTGACGGCGGGCGTGTCCTTGTCCCACTGGCCGGTGTCGCAGACGAGCGCCAGCCCGGCACGAACTTCCTTGCCATGCGTCTTGAGGAACCCCGGCAGCGACGGCGATCCGCACTCTTCTTCGCCCTCGAGCAGCACCGTCACGGCGATCGGCAGCTCGCCCGCAACCGCCTTCCAGGCCCGCGCGGCCTCGAAGAACGTCATGAGTTGGCCCTTGTTGTCCTCCGCCCCGCGCGCGACGATCACCCGCCCGTTGCCCTTCTCCGTCGCGAGCCGTGGCTCGAACGGCGGCGATTTCCACAGGTCCAGCGGGTCCGGCGGCTGCACGTCGTAGTGACCATAGAAGAGGACGTGCGGCATGCCCTTCGGCCGCGTCTTGCGGTCATGGGCCACCACCATGGGATGCCCGGTCGTCGGCACCACCTTGGCCTCGGCAAAGCCGATGTCGGCGAGTTCCGCCCGGCACCATTCGGCGGCCTTCTGGCAGTCCGCCTTGTAGGCCGGATCGGTCGAGATGCTTGAAATCCTTAAAAAATCAAAGAGCCGGTCGAGCGCCGCATCCTCGCTCCGATCGAGCAGCTTCAAGACGTCATGCACCTGGTCCGTCATCTCTCGTCCGGCCTTTCCCGACGTTGCCCATGTGCGGAAGACAGTGCGCAAACCTTCGTCTCCGGTCAAAGACTAATCAGGTGTCCGCGAGCAACGCGCCGTTTGCCAAGTTTGAACGCGACGGCGAGCGCGGCGTCATGCGTTTTGCAGCCCTCGACCGGGCACGATAGAAGACGGTCCAAGTGCGCCAACCGACGATGGAGACGCCCGATGGCAGGCTCGACCACGGCCCCGAAGACCGACCGGCGCGTATTCCTCTTCGGAGCCGACCGAACCGACGGCGGCGCCGAACTTCGCGACCTTCTCGGCGGCAAGGGCGCCAACCTCGCCGAGATGGCGAGCCTCGGCCTCCCCGTGCCTCCGGGTTTCACCATCACGACGGCCGTCTGTAACGCCTACACCGCCGCCGGAGGCCAATTCCCGGCCGGGCTCGAGGCCGATGTCGTCGCCGCGCTCGACGTCGTCGGCAAGGCCGTCGGCGCCCGCTTCGGCGACGCCGCGCGCCCGCTCCTCGTCTCCGTCCGCTCCGGCGCCCGCGCCTCGATGCCCGGCATGATGGATACGATCCTGAACCTCGGCCTCAATGACGCGACCGTCGCCGGCCTCGCAGCCGCGACGGGCGACGCGCGCTTCGCCTACGACAGCTATCGCCGCTTCATCCAGATGTATTCGGGTGTCGTCCTCGGCCTCGAGCACGAGACGTTCGAATCGATTCTCGAAGGCCACAAGAGCCTCAACGGCTACGATCTCGACACCGACTTGACCGCCGACGATTGGCGCGAGGTGATCGAGCGCTACAAGGCCGCTGTCACCGAGCATCACGGCGCCCCCTTCCCGCAGGACACTTCCCAACAGCTCTGGGGCGCCATCGGCGCCGTGTTCCGCTCGTGGAACAACGCCCGCGCCATCACCTATCGCCGCCTTAATGCCATCCCCGACGACTGGGGCACGGCGGTGAACGTCCAGGCCATGGTGTTCGGCAACCGCGGCCCGACGTCGGCGACCGGCGTCGCCTTCACCCGTAATCCCTCGACCGGCACCCGTGAGATCTACGGCGAATACCTCGTCAACGCCCAGGGCGAAGACGTCGTCGCCGGCATCCGCACGCCGCAGCCGCTGACCGAGGCCGCCCGCATCGAGGCCGGCGACACGAGCCCCTCGCTCGAAACCGTGATGCCAGAGACGTTCACGGAACTGCTCGACGTCTTCGCGCGCCTCGAGCGCCACTACCGCGACATGCAGGATATCGAGTTCACGATCCAGGAAGGCCGCCTCTGGATGCTCCAGACGCGGAACGGCAAGCGCACGACGCCGGCCGCCCTGAAGATCGCCGTCGATCTCTGCGACGAAGGCCTGATCACGCCCGCCGAGGCGGTGTCCCGCATCGATCCCGGCGCCCTCGACCAGCTTCTCCATCCGACCATCGCGCCGGACGCCGAAAAGAAGATCGTCGCGAACGGTCTCCCGGCCTCGCCGGGTGCCGCGTCGGGGGAGATCGTGTTCTCGGCCGACGAGGCCGAGGTGATGAAGGCCCAGGGCCGCGACGTCATCCTGGTGCGCATCGAGACGAGCCCCGAGGACATCCACGGCATGCACGCCGCCGTCGGCATCCTGACGACCCGCGGCGGCATGACGAGCCACGCCGCCGTCGTCGCCCGCGGCATGGGACGGCCCTGCGTCTGCGGCGCGGCGAGCCTCCGCATCGACTACGCCGCCGGCACCATGACGGTCGGCCGCGAGCGCTTCGCCAAGGGCGACATCATCACCATCGACGGCGCCACCGGCGAAGTGCTGAAGGGCCGCGTCGCCATGCGCCAGCCGGAGCTTTCGGGCGATTTCGCGCGCATCATGGGCTGGGCCGACGGCGTCCGGCGCCTCAAGGTTCGCGCCAACGCCGACACCCCTCGCGACGCCCGCCAGGCGCGTGAGTTCGGCGCCGAAGGCATCGGCCTCTGCCGCACCGAGCACATGTTCTTCGACGCCGACCGCATCCTGGCCGTGCGCGAGATGATCCTCGCCGACGACGAGGCCGGCCGCCGCCGGGCGCTCGCCAAGATCCTGCCCATGCAGCGCGCCGACTTCACCGAGATCTTCGAGATCATGGCCGGGCTGCCGGTCACGATCCGCCTCCTCGATCCGCCACTGCACGAGTTCCTGCCGCACGAGGAGAAGGAAGCCGCCAGCGTGGCAGCCGAACTCGGCGTGCCCCTCGACAAGCTCAAGGCCCGCATCGCCGAGCTGCACGAGGTAAACCCCATGCTCGGCTTCCGCGGCTGCCGCCTCGCGATCCGCTTCCCCGAGATCACCGAGATGCAGGCCCGCGCCATCTTCGAGGCCGCGATCGAGGCCGGCCGCCGCACCGGCAAGCCCGTGATCCCCGAGGTCATGATTCCGCTCGTCGCCTGGCGCCGCGAATTCGACCTGCTCGCAGCCGTGATCCGCAAGACCGCTGCCGCCGTCGAGGCCGAGAAGGGCGCCCCACTCGCCTACCAGATCGGCACCATGATCGAGCTGCCACGAGCCGCACTCCGCGCCGAGGAGATCGCGTCGGGCAAGGACGGGGCCGAATTCTTCTCCTTTGGCACCAACGACCTGACCCAGACCTGCCTCGGCCTTTCCCGCGACGACGCGGCCCCGATCCTCGCCGACTACACGCGAACCCGCATCTTCGACGTCGACCCGTTCGTGTCGATCGATCAGGCGGGCGTCGGCGAACTCGTCCGCATCGGCACCGAGCGCGGCCGCAAGGTCCGCCCCGACCTCAAGATCGGTATCTGCGGCGAACATGGCGGCGACCCCGAATCGGTCGACTTCTTCCACGACGCTGGCCTCGACTACGTCTCCTGCTCCCCATTCCGCGTGCCCGTCGCGCGCCTCTCGGCCGCCCAGGCGACGGTCAAGGCCAAAGGCACCGGCACGGCGTGAGGCTCACCTTCACGCCCCGGGCGGACTGATGTGCCCGTAACGCCGGTGCAGATGCATGAAGCACAGCGTTGCGAGCACACCGGCCCCGGCACAGAAATAGATGGCGATCGCCATCCCGAGCCGCTCCATGATGACGGCGAGCAGGAACGGCATCGCCGCCGCGACGATCAGGCGATAGACCGCCATGCGCCCGAGCAGTGCCGCGTAGTCGCCGCTGCCGAACAACTGCAGCGCGACCGTGCCCCGGTTGACGTAGGCGATGCCGTTGCCGGCGCCGTAGAGCACCGCGAACGCAACGGCGACGACAACCCCCGGCGGACCGAGGACCAGCAGCAGCAGCGCGATCGGCAGTAGCGCGGTGGCGAACACGGCCACGAGTGACGCCGAAATGCGTGACGAGACGAGAAACTCGAGCATCCGCGCGCCCGTCTGGGCGGGGCCGAAGACGGCGCCGGCAATCACCGCGGAGGCCCCGAAGCCGAGCCCGGTCAACACCGGCATCAGGATGACCGGCAATGCCATGGCGACGCTGGTCAGCGACAGCGCAACGGTCAGCCAGATGAGTGGCAGGCGCTTTTGCGGTGCCACGACGGCCGGTTCGCCGCTGCTCACGGGCTGGCCGGCCGCCGTATCGCGGGCATGCCGGGCCGTTCCGACCACCACCCAGATCAACGCCGCCATCCCGGCGAGCAACGCCGCATAGAGGCGAAACACGTCGCGCCAGCTCAGCACCTCGAGCAGCGAGAGGGTCAGCGGCCAGAAGATGGTGGAGGCGATCCCGCCCCAGAGCGTGATCTGACTGATGCCGGACCGGGCGGCCACGCCCGCGCGCTCGACCACGGCGGCGAATGCGATGTCGTATTCCGTCACCTGCGAGAACAGCATGACGACGATGAGGGCGGCGCTGAACGTCCAGGCGTCGAACGCGAACGTCATCGCGACAAGCGCAACGGCCCGCCCGAAGAGGCCGAGCACCATGAGCCGGCCGCACCCCATCCGATCGGCGAGGCGGCCGGCATGCGCGGCGATCGCGGCATTGGCGAGGAGCGCCACGGAGAACGCCGCGAAGATGACGTCGACCCCGACGCCGAACTCGGCGGCGACCAGCGGCGCGACCGTGCCGATCGCATAGTACGTCACCCCGTAGACGACGAGAACGGTGAGACCGAGCGCATTGACGTCCCGCTGGCGCGGACGGGGAGCGACGATGACAGCATCGTTCATGGCGAAGCCCCGGTTGCAGGATCGGCGGAGACACATGACGGACCGGGATGCATCCCCCACGCTGGCATGAGGGCGGCACAATGGGAGGCGCGCGTGGGCGGAGACAGAAAGCCTACTCGGCGCTAAGTCTGGAGGGCAACGCACGCTCCCCGGAAAGCCGAGCGTCGCGAGGTTGGATCGGCGGATGAAGACGTTTCAAGATTTACTGAAATGATGGAGGCCGGTCAAGCAGTCGAGGTGCTGGCGGCGCTGGCTCAGAGTTCGAGGCTCGCGATCGTGCGCCTGCTCGTGCGCGCGCGGCCGGACGGGCTCGCGGCCGGCGTGATCGCGGAAAACATCGGCATCACGCCATCGAACCTCACGTTCCACATGGCCACCCTCGAACGCGCCGGCCTGGTGGTCGCAACGCGGGATGGCCGGCGCATCCGCTACACCTGCCAGTTCGAGCTGATCGAGGGGCTCGCGGCGTTCCTCCTCGAGGACTGCTGCCGGGGCCTGGAGAACCGCGACTGAGGCGATTGTGCTCGCCCGTTGCGCTTCGGTTGCCCACCAGCAACCGCGCAGCCCACGCCGTGCCCCTGGGCCTCTCCTCTTGCATTCCCGGGCGACGCACGGGCCGAAGGCGCGGGCGGAGACCCGGATCGCTTGCTGGCGATTTCGCGGATGTCGACCCCAGCGGCCTCCACTTCATGCGTCTCCTTCGGCCCGCTCACCGTCATGCCCGCGAAGGCGGGGACCCACGACATGTCGCGACGACTGCCCGGCCCGTCGTGGGTCCCCGCCTGCGCGGGGATGACGTGGAGTAGGGCATGCGGGGCGATAGGGCGACGAACGTCATTCGCATCCCGACCGAAGCGACCCCGGCTCTCCGCGCTTGCGCGCTCCGGCCGGGGACGCGAGAGGGTGGGGTTGTCGAGCGGCACTACAGTTGTCCGCCAGCAACCGCGCACCTTTCGTGGCGCTTCGGATGCCCACTACGCATCCGCGCGCTCCCTCGACAAAAAAGAGGGGGTTTGGGGGACACGTCCCCCAAACGGGTACGGGCCCGTGGCCCGATCGCGCCGCGAGGCGCGACCGCCTCAGGCGCCGACCGGAACCCGCCCGGCCCGGGACGTCATCAGTGGCTGTATCCGCGTCCCGAAGGTGTCGAGCCCAGCGAGGAAATCGTCGAACGTGAGCATGATGCCCTTGACCCCCGGCATCGAGGCTGCCTCGTCCATCATCCGCGCGACGTTGGCGTAGGACCCGACCAGCGTACCCATGTTGAAATTGATCGGCGATGCGGAGCGCGTGATCTTGGCGGCCGTCGACGTCTCGGACATGTTGATGTCTTCGGCGGCCTTGCCCATGAGATGCGCGAGTGCGTCGCGATCGACGCCCCTGTTGTAAAGGTCCCATCTGGCGAGCGCGGCCTCGTCGGTCTCGTCCGCGATGATCATGTAGAGCATGTAGGCCCCGACATCGCGGCCCGTCCTTTTCGCATGTTCGAGGACGCGTGCGGGTACCGCCGCAGCCTTCGTCGGCTCGTTCACACCTTCGCCGAGGCAGAAATTGAAATCGCAATACTGGGACGCGAATTCCATGCCGCGGTCCGATTGGCCTGCGGAAACGATCTTGATCGGGGCCTTGGGACGCGGGCTCAGGACACAATTGTCCATCTGGAAGTACTCGCCCTTGAGATCCGAGATGCCCGTTTCCCAGAGATCCCTGAGGATGCGCACGTATTCCGTACTGTAGTCGTACCGTTTGGCGAAGTGCTCGTCGCCCGGCCAGAGCCCCATCTGCGTGTACTCGATCTTGTGCCAGCCGGAGACGATGTTGACGCCGAACCGTCCGCCCGACACGTCGTCGATCGTCGCTGTCATGCGGGCGACCATGGCCGGCGGCAGCGTGAGCACGGCGGTCGACGCATAGAGCCTGATCCGGCTCGTCACCGGCGCGAGTGCCGCCATCAGCGTGAAGCTTTCGAGACCGTGGTCCCAGAACTCCGTCTTGCCGCCGAACCCGTGCAGCTTGATCATCGAGAGCGCGAAATCGAAGCCGTAGCTCTCGGCCTTCTGCACGACGGCCTTGTTGAGTTCGAAGCTCGGCATGTACTGCGGCGATGTTGCCGAGATGATCCAACCGTTGTTGTTGATCGGGATGAAGACGCCGATATCCATGCAACAGCTCCCATATGCGTTGGCCACCACAGCGGCCGTAGTGTGACGGCTCGCGCACAGCTTGTCAGCCGCGCCGATCGTGCAAACTGCCTGCTTTGGCGCCGCTGCCCGCCAGTGTTCGCTCCCCGAAGCAGGATTCCTCGGCGACCCATCGATTGCCCACTCCGCATCCGCGCGTCATTAGTTCGCGCTTCGGATGCCCACGACGCAACCGCGCGGGCGCTTCGGTTACCCACCAGCAACGGCGCAGGTCACCCCGCGACAAAAAAGAGGGGGCTTGGGGGACACGTCCCCCAAACGGGTGCGGGCCCGTGGCCCGTTCGTGCCAGCGGCGCGAGCCGAGGCTCGAAGCGGCCCGTTGAGTGCCCCGGCTAGGTAGCGGCCGCGCCTCCTGGAAAGCCGGCCGGCGACAGCGCAAGCGTATCGACGTCGAGGGACCAGAGCCGTTGCGCCTCTTCACCGGCCCAGGCCCCGACGATACCCAATTGCCGCGGCGCCGATGCCCAAAGCGCGGTAACCCACAACGTACCGCCCTCACCGCCGGTCGCAAATTGGACGTCCGCCCGCGACGCGGCTCCGAACACGGATTCACCGACAGCGGCGCGCGCGATGACGATGCCGGCCCCACCCGCCGCACACCAGCTTTCGTCATCGGCGATTGCCGCGCATGCCGGGTCGCCATAGAGCGAGCCGAACCTTCGACGACCGGAGCCGTCCGTCACCCAGGCATCCTCATACTCGTGGTAGACCAACAGCCCGCGTGACACGGCGAGAGGGCACCTCCCTCCGCCGCCGATCAGATCGGCAAAGTGACGCCCATGAGCCATCTCAGGTCCTCGAAAGACCATCCCGCTCGGCCCCGACCGGCCGCGGTCTCACCCACCGATGTCGACCACGTCGACGCTCACCTCGATGGGGCGGCCGTCGCGCAGGATGGTCAACTTCGCACTCTGCCCCGCGCCGACCGCCTCGAGCCGCGCGCCGAGTTCGGCGGCTGTGCCCACGGGTTGCCCATTGACCGCGACGATCACGTCACCCAGCACCTGACGGACGCGATCGACACCCGCGAGTCCAGCCCGCGCCGCAGGGCCGCCGGGCGCCACCGCGATGATCACGACGCCACGGATACCGAGGCGCGCCGCCGTCTCCTCCGACGCAACCGACACGCCGATGCCGGGTCGAACCGGTTTGCCGTTGGTGATGATCTGCGGCACGATCCGGTTGACGGTCGCGACCGGCACCGCGAAGCCGATGCCCGCATAGGAGCCGGTCTGCGACAGGATCGCCGTGTTGACGCCGATGAGTCGGCCCGCGCTGTCGATCAGCGGCCCGCCGGAGTTGCCCGGATTGATCGCGGCGTCCGTCTGGATGACGCCTTCGATATCGCGTCCCGTCTGCTGCGGCAGCGTCCGGCCGAGCGCGGATACGATGCCAGCCGTCAGCGTGCGCGAAAGCCCGAACGGATTGCCGATCGCGAACACCGCCTGCCCGATGCGGAGCGTGTCGGATTGGCCGACCGGAATCGGCTGCAATCGTCCCGCCGCGACGGGCACCCGGAGCACGGCGATGTCGTGATCCGGTGACCGCCCGATCACGCGCCCCTCGACCGTGTCACCGGAATCGAACCGCACATAGACCCGCGTCGCCGATGCGATGACGTGGTTGTTGGTGATGATGTGCCCGGCCTGATCCCACACGAAGCCCGAGCCGGTGCCTCGCCCGACCGTCTCTTCGCCGAACGCCGAACGCCGCGCCTGCTCGGTGAAGATGTAGACCACTGACGGCGCGACGGACTGGAACACGTCCGCCGCCGTCTGCTCGAAGGCCGCGAGTTCGCCCCGGGGCGTCACCGTGCGTGCGCTACGCTCGGCAAAAAGCGCCGTCTGCAGCAGGTTGTTGGCGCCCCAGAGCACGATCCCCGCCACGAGACCGAACGCGACGAGACGCCAGGTGCCGTTGGAGGAGGGAGAGGTCGATGTCATGGTGCGCCGGGATTGCCGCTCTGTGGGGTGGTCGCCGAATATAGGGTTCGCCTCGGGGCTAGGAAAAGCATCTTCGCCCCGCCAGCCTCCGGATCAGCGCCCGAGCACGTCCGGCAGCGCGGCAAGGCTCTCGACGGTGTGCTGCGGCGCGCCGCCGGCCGCGACCTTCGCCACGTCGTGGATGCGCGGATGCGGCCGGTGAACGAGCACGCTCGTCCATCCCATGGCGTTCGGCGCGACGAAATCCTTCGCCGGATTGTCGCCCACGTAGACGTACCGATCACCGGGCGCGCCGATCGCCGACGCCATCTCTTCGAAGGGGCGCGGATGCGGCTTGAAGTAGGCCCGGTTCGGCCCGAGCGCATCGGTGAACACGATCCGCGCGAACCGCGCCTCGAGGCCGAGCGCCGCCACCTTCTTCGCCTGCACGGCGCGCGTGCCGTCGGTGATCAGCCCCATGGGACCGTGCCGCTCGTAATGGTCGAGCGCGCGCGCGGCATCGGGGAACAGGGTGAGCCGGGGATCGTCGACCCGCCGATAGGCCTCGCGGAAAGCCGCGAGGTGTTCCGCCGTATGATCCGGCGCGTGGCGCTCGAGGATCACCTGGAAGAGTTGGCCCAGCATGCCGCCGTCGAGCATCTCCGTCATTTCCTCGACGACATCGCGGACGCCGAGCGTCTGCTCGGCCCAGCGCGCCGCCGACCGGAAGCCCTCGATGGCGAAATCGCGCTCCGGATAGAGCGTGTCATCGAGATCGAAGATCATGTGGAGGCGCGGCATGTCACCCTCGGATCGTGTTCGGCGATGCGTTCGCGTGCCGCCGCGCCAGGTCGTCGATGACGAGCGCGACGTTGCGCCGGTTCGAGCGATAGAAAGCGTCGAACACCGGCCCGATGAACGGAATGGCCCCAATCGCGAAGTCGACGCCGACGTTGAGTAACATCTGCGCCGTCGTCGCCTTGCCGAGCCCCAGCGCCCGCGCCCGCAGGATGAGGCGAGCACCGAGCACCGCCCCGACGATATCGCCCGCAATCGGCACGATGCCGATCACCGGGTCCCAGCCGAAGCGGATCTGGGTTCCTGGCACCGTGAAGCAGCCGTCGAGCCACGTCGCGTCGGCGATGAGTTGGTCGACCAGCCGTGCCGTCGCCGCGGCCGTCCCGTGGGCCGAACCAGATGCATCCGCTCCGTCCGGCCCGGCCATTGTCGATCCGCCTCGTCCGTCACCCAGCGCGTGAGGATAGTCCCGGAACGGCCGGGACCATCGAGGGGTTCAACCCCGCCGCTGTGCCGCGCCGAGGGCATAGTTGCCTGCGCCCTCGCCGGCGATCTTGCCGAACACGGCGCCGGACGTGAGCCCCGTGCCGCCGGGATAGTTGTGATAGAAGAGGCCGCCGACGAGCTCACCCGCCGCATAGAGCCCTTGGATCGTCTGCCCGGCGGTGTCCTCGACCTCGCAGCCCGTCGTGATCTTGAGGCCGCCGAACGTGAACGTGAGCCCGCACGTGACCTGATAGGCCTCGAACGGCGGCTCGCTGAGCACGTTGGCCCAGTTGCTCTTGGCGACCGCCAGCCCCTGCGTGCCACGGCCGTCCTTGACCGCCGGATTGAACGGCACGTCCGTCATCACCGCCGCGTTGTAGGCCTTGATCTCCTCGAGGCAGGCCTTCGCATCGACGCCCTCGAGCTTGGTCACCAGCTCCTCGAGCGTGTTCGCCGACACCTTGGTCACGCGCTTGATGCGATACTCGTCGCGCAGCAGGTGCAGCACCTTCTTGTCGAAGATCTGCCACGCCATCATGTCCGGCTGGTCTTTGATGACATGGCCGTACTTGGCGTAGGTGTAGTTGCGGAAGTCGTAGCCCTCGTCGACGAAACGCCGTCCCGTGGCGTTGACCATGATGCCGAGCGGATAGCTGTGTTTCTGGAAATTGTCGCCGACCGTGAGATCGCCGAACGCCGGCGCATTGAAGTCCCAGCCGACCGCATGCCCGCTCGACCAGTGGCCGTGCGGCATGGCGCCGATATCGAGCGCCATCTGGATGCCGCCGCCGGTATTGAACCGCGTGCCGCGCACCTTGGCGAGTTCCCAGCCCGGACCCATGTAGCGGCAGCGCATTTCGGCATTGGATTCAAAGCCGCCGCACGCGAGCACCACGGCCCCGCAGGCAATCTCGTAGGTCCGGCCCTTGTGCCGCGCCTTGACGCCGATGACGCGGCCCTCGTCGTCCGTGATGAGCGACACGCCGGCCGTCTCGTAGCGGATGTCGACGCCCTTCTTCTCCGCGATGGCGTGCTCGCTGTCGATGAGCCCGTGGCCGCCGCCCCACGTCTCGATGCAGAGGCCGCCCCAGAACTTGTACTTGCCGTCGACCTTGAACGCCTGCCGTCCCTGGCTGGTCTGGAACTTGACGCCCTGCTTCTTCATCCACTGCCACGTGGAGAGCGAATTCTGCACGAGGAGGTCACACAGCTCCTGGTCCGTGCGGTACCGCGTCATCCGGTACATGTCGTCGTAGAACTGTTCCTCGGTATAGGTACCGAAATCCATGTTGGCGACTTCGGCGTCCGAGAGATCCACGAGCGAGCGCACGTCGTCGACGTTGTTGTAGACCATGCGCGTGGCACCGGCCGTGTACGTCGAGTTGCCGCCGCGCTCCTCCTTCGGTGCCGCCTCCAGCATGATCACGCGGGCGCCCGCGTCGCTGGCAGCGAAGGCCGCGGCGCACGCCGCGTTGCCGGCCCCGACGACGACCACATCGCAGGCGTTGGTATCGGCCATAGAACGTCTCTCCTCAAAGGGTTGCCTCGCGCTCGGCGCGGGAAAAAGGCGGGATGGCGGCCACTTTGCCGCGTCCCGCCTCCGCTGCCAACCGGTCGTTGCATCGCACCCGTGGCGGCCATGTCGTCAGCCCGGTCGAGGGCCGACGCACCACGGCTTAGCCGCCGAGCTTGTCCTGCGTCTTCGTCTCGAAATCGCTCGCCTCGTGTCGCTCGTGGAGCTGGCTCGACGGCTCGCCCTGGATGCGGTTCACCATGCGCCCGCGCTTGACGGCGGGCCGTGCCGCGATCTCGTCGGTCCATCGCTGCACGTGCTTGTAATCCTGCACGGAGAGGAACTCGCCGCCGTTGTAGAGCAACCCCTTGGCGAGCGCCCCGTACCAGGGCCAGATCGCCATGTCGGCGATGGAGTAGTCCTTGCCGGCCATGAAGGCGTTGTCCGCGAGATGCCGATCCAGCACGTCGAGCTGCCGCTTGGTCTCCATCGCGAAGCGGTTGATCGGATACTCCCACTTCTCCGGGGCGTAGGCATAGAAATGCCCGAACCCGCCGCCGAGATAGGGGGCGCTTCCCATCTGCCAGAACAGCCAGTTGAGCGCCTCGGTCCGTGCATCCGAATCCTTGGGCAGGAAGGCCCCGAACGTCTCCGCGAGATGCAGCAGGATCGCACCGGATTCGAACACACGCTTCGGCTTCGCCGGATTGCTGCGATCGAGCAGCGCCGGAATCTTCGAGTTCGGATTGACCGCGACGAAACCCGACGAGAACTGGTCACCATTGCCGATGCGAATGAGCCAGGCGTCGTACTCGGCGCCCGAGTGCCCGGCCGCCAGCAGCTCCTCGAGCATGACGGTCACTTTGACACCGTTCGGCGTGCCCTGCGAATAGAGTTGCATCGGATGCTTGCCGACGGGCAACTCTTTCTCGTGCGTCGCCCCGGCGATCGGCCGGTTGATGTTGGCGAAGCGTCCGCCGCTCGCCTTGTCCCAGACCCAGACCTTCGGGGGTGTATAGGGCTCGCTGCCACTCATGGGTGTCCTCCTGTTGCGCCGGCGCGCGGGCGGATCGATCCCGCGTCGACGTCCGGCTTCGGGCCGACCTTAGCACCGCTCTGCGGCGGATGCGCGAGCCGCAACTGTTGACCTTGGCGCCCCCGGCATCGATCTTGGGCTTCGGCTGGTCTCGGTCTGCCGCTGCTGCTATGCCGTGACCAACCTGACCTGAACTGATCGAGACCTCCATGCCGCAACAGCCGCTTTCGGGCATCCGTGTCATCGACCTGACGCGCGTCCTCTCCGGCCCATTCGCCACCATGATGCTGGCCGACATGGGCGCCGACGTCGTCAAGGTGGAAACGCCGCAGGGCGACCCCGTCCGGACCCAGGGCGACCTGTCGCACGGCTTCAGCTGGTATTTCGCGGCCTTCAACCGCAACAAGCGGTCAATCGTCCTCGATCTGCGAAAACCCGACGGCCGCGAGATCCTCGGAAAGCTCATCGCCGGCGCCGACGTCCTGGTCGAGAATTTCCGTCCCGGTGTCCTCGCCGAGATGGGCTTTGACCAGGCCCGCCTCGACGCCCTGAACCCGCGGCTGGTCGTCGCTTCGATCAACGGCTACGGCTCGACGGGCCCCTATGTCGACCGGCCGGCCTTCGATTTCATCGCCCAGGCCATGTCGGGTTTCATGGCGACCACGGGTGTGCCCGGCGGCGATCCGATGCGCGCCGCCCCCCCGATCACCGACCTGATCGCCGGCCTCTACTGTGCCTTCGGCGTCGTCAGCGCCATCCGCGCCCGCGATCTGAACGGCCGCGGCCAGCGCGTCGAGGCGGCCATGGTCAACGGCATGGTGAGCATGCTGGCCTACCTCTCGTCCGAGTACTTCGCGACCGGCCGCGAGCCGGAGCGGACCGGCAACGACCACCCGATCGCCTCGCCCTACGGCCTCTTCCATACGGCGAACGGCGCCATCGCCGTCGCGCCCGCGACCGTCGAGATCCTGGCCAAGTTCATGCGCGAGCTCAGCCTCTCCGACGTGCTCGAACGCGATGACCTGAAGACGTCCGAGCAGCGCCGTGCCGCCCGCGTCGAACTCAACGCGCTGGTCGACGCCAGGATGAAACTGGAATCCCAGGACTACTGGATCGATCGCCTGAACAAGGCCGGCGTGCCGACGGGGAAGGTCCTGTCCATCTCCGAGATGTTCTCGGATCCCCAGATCGCGGCCCAGGAGATGGCCATCGACGTGGAGCATCCGGGCCACGGCGTGATCCGCATGACGGGCTTTCCGGTGAAGCTTTCGGAGACGCCCTGCGTCATCCACCGTCCGGCCCCGGATCTCGGAGCCGACACCGCCGCTGTTCTGGCCGAGATCGGCTGTGACGCGGCGGAGTTGGAACGTCTCCGCGCGTCGAAGGTGGTGGGCTGAGGCGAGACCCGGACCGGCCTCGCCTCGCCCTGTGCCTCAATAGTGGCCGATGCGATGCGTCGGCACGTCGAGGAGGTCACGCGCTGATTCGCGCTCGGCCATGCGCCGCGTGATGCCGATGTCTTTCAGCATGCGGTCGTCGAGGTCTCCCAGCTGGTGGCGCTCGCGTGCGACGGCAAAGGCTGCAACGACCCATCGTGCGGCGCGCGTCACGAACGACGCTGCGACATCATCGAGAGCGGGCCGACCAGCCGAAACCGACCCGCGCGAATAACCGGGTGCCATGGGAATTTACCTTGTTTTGAAACAGGCGATGTGTGCCTGCCGAAACCGTGTATCGCGACTCGTTGCATAATGAAAACGAATGCTGTTAATTGAATGCATAACGATAATTGATGGGTGAAGCCATGCGCCGCGACCTCGACCTCGCTCTTCTCCGGGCCTTTCTCGCTGTCGTCCAGACCGGCAGCGTCACCGCTGCCGCCCACATCCTGAACCGCACCCAGGCCGCCGTCAGCCTCCAGATCAAGCGCCTCGAGGAGAGCCTCGACCAGCCGCTGTTCGAGCGCGGCCACAAGCGGTTGACGCTGGCACCTGCAGGCGAGCAGCTCGTCGGCCTCGCCCAGCGCCTCGTCGCCATGAACGACGAGGTGTTCGAGAGCATGACGACGCCGAGCTTCGAAGGCGAGGTCCGGCTCGGCATTCCGGTCGACCTCATCGTCACCTACGCGGCCCCCATCCTGCGCCGCTTCAACGAGCGGTGGCCGTCCGTTCGCGTCAGCCTCAACGCGTTGAATTCCCACGACCTCGTCGAAGCGCTCGGCCAGGGCAAGATCGACCTCGCCATGACCACCGATCTCGATACCGGCGGCCGTGGCGTCGAGCTGCTGGCCCGCGACGACCTCGTCTGGGTGAGTTCGCCCGGTGGCAAGGCGCATCGGCGGACACCTCTGCCCATTGCCGTGGGGGGCCGGAGCTGTCGGTTCCGGCCGGTGTTGATCGAGGCTCTGCGACAGCACGGCATCGAATGGCGCGTCGTCGTCGAGGTGGCAAACCAGGATGCTGTGAACGCCACGGTCGCGGCCGGCATCTCGGTGTCGGTGATGCTGCGCGAGACGGTCCCGTCATCGTTCGAGGTCGTGCCCCGCGGCAACGGTCTGCCTGACCTGCCGTCCTTCGCCATCAACCTGCGGACCCCGGCCGGCGGAGCGACCGAACTCGCCGAAGAGATGGCCCGGCACATCCGCGCCGAATTCGCGGCGAGGGCCTCTCTTCGAGGCGAACGCTTCTTCCAGAGCGACCTGATCGAGCGACGAGGCAGCCGGAAAACGAGCCGGGCCGCGGCATGACCGCGACCCGGTGAATGTCGTCGACAAGCGATGCGCGGGCGGTTTGGCCCGCCTGACCTATTCGGCGGCCTGAGCCCTGGGCATCGTCTTGGCCGGCGCGGCGTCCCGCCCATAGCCACCGGCACGATCGATGAGCCCCACCTCGCAGGCCTTGATCTGCTGCGCGAGGAACTTAGAGTAGATGCGCACGTGCGGCAGGCCGCCGCCGACGAACCAGAGCCCCGGCTGCGACGTCCGGCGCCACATGTTGCGCAATTCGCCCCCCTCGTCGAAGCCCCAGACCTCGCCGACCCGCTCGGCCATGGCGTCGCCGAAGAAGTGCCGGACGACGTCCTGCTGGTTCTTGTAGCCCGTCGCAGCCACGATGACGTTGGCCTCGACGACCCGCCCGTCCTTCATCTTGAGGCCTTCGGGCACCACGCGCTCGATGTTGCGGTGGTGCTCCAGCCCGATCTTGCCCTCGACGATGAGATCGGAGCAGCCGACGTTGAAATAATAGCCGCCGCCGCGCCGGAGATACTTCATCTGGAAGCCCGTCTCGTCCGGCTCCCCGTTGTCGAGCCGGAAGCCGCGCGCCGCGAGCCCGTCGAGCAGCTTCTGGTCCGCCTGCTTGCAGAGCGCCGCCGAGAGCTTGTAGCCCTGCACGAGCACCGGGTACGGCGAGGCCGTCGCGATCAGGTCGCAGTCCTCGACCGACGATCCCTCCTGATAGAGTTCGTAGACCCGCTGCGCTTCCTTCAGGCTGACGATCAGCGTCGTCGAGCGCTGCACCATCGTCGTCTGGACGCCGCTCACGTGCAGGTCATGCGCCACGTCGTGGCCGCTGTTGCCGGTGCCGAGGACGATGCCCTTGCCGCCCTTCCATTTGCGGCCCGAATTGTACTGGCTCGAGTGCAGCAGATCGCCCTTGAACGTCTCGATGCCCGGCAGGTCCGGCATGATCGGGATGGCGCTGACGCCGGTGGCGAACACCACGTGCCGCGGCCGCACGACCCGCTCGGTACCGTCGGCGCGCCGCACGGTCAGGCTGTAGGTCCCCGATTTCTCGTCGTATGTGCCGCCCGTGAATTCGGTCTCCAGCCAGACGTTGAGTTCCATCGTGTCGGCATAGAACTCGAGCCAGTTCGCGATCTTGTCGCGCGGGATGTAGACTGGATAGTTCGGCGGGAACGGCATGTACGGGAGGTGGTCGACGAACACCTCGTTGTGCAGCGTCAGGTTGTGATAGCGCTTGCGCCACGCGTCTCCGACCCGCTCGTGCTTGTCGATGACCAGCGTGTCCACGCCGAGCACGCCGAGACAGGCCGCGATCCCGAGCCCCGACTGGCTGCCGCCGATCACCACGACGGCCGGCTCCCGGTCCTCGTAGGCGATCTGCTTCTTCCGGTGGTCCATCCAGTTCTCGCCACCGAATCCGCCCGACCACTCCTCGCCCCGCGGACGGCGCGCGTTGATCCGCTCTTCGTGGCCCTTGATCTCGTCCTGCGAGGTGAGCAGCACCCACGCCTTGAGCACGCCCGGGTCGGAAGCGAGCGGCACCAGCCGCAGGATACCGCTGGCGCGTCCCATCGCGGTCTCGAACGCGATGATCGCTTCGATCGTCTCGACGCCCGCCCGCTTCACGACGGCGGGCTGCGTCCGCTTCTCGGCGACGCGGAAGTTGTAGGGCCGCGCGGCCGGCAGCGTGCGCCCCAGCATGTCGCGGATCTGCTCGGCGCCGCTTGCCGTCCGGATGTCCCAGGTGAACGCGACGATGTCGCGCCAGTGGCCGTCTGGAACGAACAGGGCGACGGCGGCGGAGATGTCCTCCTTCGCAAGTGCCGCTTCGAACTTGCCGAGCCACTGGCTCGCGGCCTCGGTCGGGTTCAGGCTTTTCAGGCTCATGTGATCGGTAACCTTCTGCGATGTGCCACTCCGCCCCCGAACGGGGAACGGCGGCTGAAAGGTCGGGGGCGCCGAAATTCGCGGCGCCGAGGACGTGACGGCATCCGGCACCGCCTGTCGCGTGCGGTGCGAAACGGATGCGAACGGCGTGCCACCAACCGTCGGACGGCGCCAAGACTAGGCATAGCTCGTGCTGCGGCGCAACCTAGTCAGCGGATTGAATTCAATCCGGTTTTGACGCCGGTCAAACATCCCCGAGCGCGTGCGCGATCACCTTGCGCATCAGGCTCGGCAACGCTTCCGCGCCGAGCTTTCTCCGCGCCACCCAGCGGCACCGGTCGGGCTCGGCCCACAGGTCGAGTTGCGCATCCAGCGGCACGACGGCCCGGAAGACGGCGAGTTCCAGCCGGAAGTGCGTGAACGTATGGCTGACCGTACCGGCGACCGGCCACCAGTCGCCATGCACCGGCGTGGCCTGCAGCGCGTCCTCGGCAGCCACCATCCGGTCCACCCACGGTGTCGACGGCACCTCGAGCATGCCGCCGAGCAATCCGGCGTCGGGCCGCCGGCGCAGCAAGATGTGGCCGTCCTCCCTGAGCACGACGAACGCGGCGCCATGGCGCACCGGCCGCTCCGGTTTGGCTGCTTTCGCAGGTAGCGTCGCCTCGATGCCGAGGGCCGTCGCCTCGCAATGGGCGTGCACCGGGCAGACGAGGCACGACGGCCGCTTCGGCGTGCAGATTCGCGAGCCGAGATCCATCAGCGCCTGCGCATGATCGCCTGCGCGGTCGGGCGGGGTGAGCGTCTCGGCAAGCCGCCTCAGCGTGCCCTTGGCGCCCGGCAGCGGCTCAGTGACCGCGAACAGCCGCGCCGTGACGCGCTCGATGTTCCCGTCGACCGGTGTTGCCCGGAGCCCGAACGCGATCGCAGCGATCGCCGCCGCCGTATAGGGGCCGATACCCGGCAACGCCCGGAGCGCCGTCTCGTCGGATGGGAATTGCCCCCCATGCCGTTCCACGACCGCCCGGGCGCAGGCGTGCAGGTTTCGCGCCCGGGAGTAGTAGCCGAGGCCCGCCCAGGCAGCGAGCACGTCGTCGAGCGCAGCTTTTCCCAGCCTTTCCACAGTCGGCCAACGTCGCACGAACGTGTTGAAGAACGGCACCACCGCTTTGACGGTCGTCTGCTGCAGCATGATCTCGGAAAGCCAGACGCGATAAGGATCTGGCTGCTGTCCCGGGCCATACCGCCAGGGCAGATCGCGCCGCTCGCGATCGTACCATTCGAGCAAAAGCTCCGCCGGTTTCGCCCCACGCAACCGCACCGGTTGCTCGATTGCCACAGTGCCCATGGGAGCCCCCGCGCGCCAGAACGGCGAATCGTTTACCCGATATTAAGGATATGGCGCTGCGATGGAAACCGCGCGTCGATTTGGGGACACAGGCGACCATGCAGAACCGACCGGAACGCCCCGCAGCGAACCGCCGCCCGACGTCGGAGCTGGCTCGCATGGCGGCACGCCTTCCCGACCGCCCTGTCCATATCCGGCCGATGGCGCCGAAACCGATCGCGGCGAAGTCCGTCGGCAGCTTCGTCCCCCGTCTGACCAAGCCCGCATTCGAGCGCTACGGCTTTTCCGCCGCCGCCCTGATCACCGACTGGGAAACCATCGTCGGCGCTGATCTGGCGCGCTATACCATGCCCGAGCGCCTCAAGTGGCCGCGTCAGGTCGAATGGTCCGGCGACGTCGCGGATGGCGAGAAGGGTCGGCCCGGCGCCACGCTCATGCTGTCGGTCGCGGCCGGCCGCGCCCTCGATGTGCAGTATTCGGCTGCCCAGATCGTCGACCGCATCAATGCCTACTTCGGTTACCGCGCCGTCGCCGATCTGCGCATCGTGCAGGTGGCAGCGATTCGCCGCGAGCCGGCCCGGTCCGGCGCCGATCCGAAGCAGCCGGTCGCCCCCGCGGCAACCAAGCCACGCGAGGAACTCGCCGCAATCAAGGAACCGGGTCTGCGCGCGGCTCTCGAAAGCATGGCTGCCGGGCTCGGCCAGCGTCGCGCGCGCGGCCTCGCGGTGGCTTGACGGCGCCCGCGTCCTGGCGCATCCCTGCCTCACAGCGAGTTCATTCTGCGTTCAGAGCGGCTTGCCCTAAATCGTAGGCGAGTGTGCGCAGCATCGGTTTGCGTGGCACCTCTTCGCCGGATCATCATCGGAGGAGTCCCCCGTGATCACTTTCGCCGAGCGTCTTCTCCGGACCGCTCTCCCGCGCCGCACCGCGCTGCAAGCCGTTGCTGCGCTGTCGCTTGCTGTCCTGCCATCTTTGGCGACCGCTCAGTCGACATCACCGGCGGCCGACTACACGGCCGAACTCATGAAGCCGCAAGCGATCCCCGACATCGTGATCGGCAAGCCCGACGCGCCGGTCACCATCGTGGAGTATGCCTCGCTCACCTGCGGGCACTGCGCCAACTTCCACAATGGCGTGCTGCCGGCGCTCAAGGAAAAGTACATCGACACCGGCAAGGCGCGGCTCATTCTCCGCGACTTCCCTCTGGACAATCTGGCGGCTGCCGGTTCGATGCTGGCCAGGTGCGCTCCGGCCGACAAGAGCTATCAGGTGGTGTCGGCGCTGTTCGCCAAGCAGAACGAGTGGGCCTTCGTTCAGGGCAACCCGGTTCCGGCGCTGTTCAAGATCGCGAGCGAGAACGGCTTCACGCAGGAGACGTTCGACAAGTGCCTGATCGACCAGAAGTTGCTTGAGAACATCACCAACATGCGCGACCACGCGAGCAAGTCGCTCGGCGTGCGGTCGACGCCCACGTTCTTCGTCAACGGCAAGCGCATGAGCGAGCGCTCCGATCGGATCGAATCGTTCGATCAGGTCATCGAGCCGCTCCTGAAGAAATAGCCACATGCGGGGGCGCGCCTTGCCAGCACTACGATCGACGGTTGCGGCAGGCGCCCTCGCGGCCCTGCTCGCTCTGGCAGGCTGCGCCGACACCTCGAGCCAGCTCCTCACCACGTCAGGCCCACCGATCTCGGCGCCGCCGGGAAGCACGTCCGGAGACGCAGCCGCCGCTTACGGTGGCGCCACCGCCTCACCGGCAGCCCGCTTCGACCCCTTCGCCACCGATGGGTTCGCTGATCGCCCCCTCCGCGAGGTGATCGCAAACCCGACGCTCGCCGAAGTCCTGCAGCCCGGCCCATTGCCCGAGTTCTCGCTCGGCAGCGCCAGTGCGCCGGTGGTCATGGTCAAGTACATGTCGCTGACCTGCCCCCATTGCCGCCGGTTCATGGCCGACACGTTTCCGGCCCTGAAGCGCGACTACATCGACACGGGCAAGGTTCGCCTCGTCATCCGTGAATTCCCGATCGGCCGCACGAGTGGCAACGCGACCATCGCACTCCGCTGCGCGCCGATGGACAAATACCTGACGCTCTATCGCAAGTTCCTCGACCAGCAGGCCGTCTGGGTGTCCCAGGAGGTGCGGCCAGAAGCCATCATGAAGGTCGCCTCGCAGGTGGGGATGACGCGCGATCAATATGACGCCTGCGTCAGGAATCAGCCAATGATCACTGCGTTGAACGCGGTGAAGGACCGGGGCCGCCAGCTCGGCATCATCGGTACTCCGAATTTCTTCATCGGCAACCGGCTCGTGAAGTCCGTGCTCGGCATCGCCGAGATCCGCGCCATCGTGGATCCCATGCTGACCGCGGGCGGGCGCGCGGCGACGGCCAAGGCGGGCTGAGGCGGCTCGCCCGGGCCCGCCACTCTTGGTGCGGCCGCGCTTGGTGTCGCCACGCCCGGTTTGGCCAGGGACGAGGAAGACGTGCGATGCACATCACGCGGCTTCGGCTGCTTGGCTTCAAATCGTTCGTCGAACCGACCGAGCTCTGGATCGAGCCGGGCCTGACCGGTGTGGTCGGCCCCAACGGCTGCGGCAAGTCCAACCTGCTCGAGGCCCTGCGTTGGGTCATGGGCGAGACCTCCTACAAGGCCATGCGCGCCTCCGCCATGGAGGACGTGATATTCTCCGGCACGACGTCGCGGCCGGCCCGTGGCTGGGCCGAGGTCACGATGTTCGTCGACAACTCGGCGCGCAAGGCCCCGCCGGGTTTCAACGACAGCGATGTCCTCGAACTGACGCGCCGCATCGAGCGCGACATGGGCTCCGCCTACCGGATCAACGGCCGCGACGTGCGCGCCCGCGACGTGAAGCTCCTGTTCGAGGACGCAGCGACCGGCGCCCGCTCGCCGGCTCTCGTCCGCCAGGGCCAGATCGGCGAGATCGTCAACGCCAAGCCCGAGCAGCGCCGCCGCATTCTGGAGGACGCCGCCGGCGTCGCCGGCCTGCACACACGGCGCCACGAGGCCGAGTTGCGGCTGCGAGCCGCCGAGGATAACCTCGCCCGCATCGGCGACGTACTCGGCGGCCTCACGAGCCAGATCGAGGGCCTGAAGCGTCAGGCCCGTCAGGCGCGCCGCTATCGCGAACTCTCGGGCGAGATCCGCCGCGCCGAGGCGTTGGCCTTTCACCTGTCGTGGACGGCAGCCCAGACCGAGGTCGAGGCGGGCGAGCAGGGCTTGCGCGACGCCTTGACCACGCTCGGCGAGGCGACGAGCCGCGAGACCGCCGCACTCACCGAGGAGCAGTCGCTGGCCGACAGCCTCGCCCCCTTGCGCGAGGCAGAGGCCGTCAAGGCCGCGACGCTCGCGCGCCTGATCAACGAGCGCACCAACTTCGAGCGTGAGGCCGAGCGCTTGGCGCAACGGCGCGCCGAACTGGCCCAGCGATTGGCCGACGCCGAGCGCGATCTGGAGCGCGAGGCGGCCCTCGCCGAGGAAGCGAAGGAAACGACGAGCCGCCTCGACGACGAAGCGAGCGAGCTGACCCTCGCCGCCGACGACGACGTGGATCGCGAAGCCCGCACCGATGAGGCATTGCACACGGCCGAGGCGACGCTCCGCACCGCCGAGGCGCGTCTCGCCGCCGCGACCCGCCGGACTGCCGAGGAGCGCGCCCGCCGCCAGAGCCTCGAACGCACACTGACCGAGCGTAGAACCGCCGCCGACCGCGCCCGCCGCGAAGTGCTCGATCTCGAATCCCAGCGCCGGACGCTCTTGCCGGCGCTCGCCGCAACCGAGCGCCGCGACGCGGCCACATCGGAGCTGGCCGCCCTCGCTGCCGAGATCGCCCGCATCGAGACCGAGACGGCCGACGCCGAGCAGCGCCTGCCCGCACTGGCCGATACCGCGAGCCGTGCCCGCGACGCCGCCGCCGCCGCGCGCCTCGAAGCGAGCCGGATCGCAACCGAGATCGCGACCCTGGCGAAGGTGCTCAGCCCCGCCAGCGGCACCGGCCTCCCCCCGGTCCTCGATCAGATCACAGTGACCGCCGGCCTCGAACGCGCGCTCGCCGCCGCCCTCGGCGACGATCTCGACGCCCCCCTCGACGAGACGGCGGCCGTCCATTGGCGCCATCTGGCGACCCTGCCCGACGATCCGGCGCTCCCGCCCGGCATCGAGCCCCTCGCCCGCTCCGTCACGGCCCCGACGGCCCTCGCGCGCCGCCTCGCCCAGGTCGGCGTCGTGGACCGCGCCGATGGCCACCGCCTCCAGTCGGCGCTGGCGCCCGGCCAGCGCCTCGTCTCGCGCGAAGGCGATCTCTGGCGGTGGGACGGCTTCGTCGCCGCCGCCGAAGCCCCGTCAGCCGCCGCCATCCGCCTCGCCGAGCGCAATCGACTGAGCCAGCTCGCCGTCCGCGAGACGGTGCTTGCCGAGACCGCCGAACGAAAGGCGCGCGAGGCCGTCGAGGCGTCGACCGCGCTCGCATCGGCCGAGACCGCCGCTCGCGCGCTGCGTCAGGTGTGGCGCGACGGCCAGGCCGATCTCAATCGCCTGCGCGAGACCGCCGCCACCCTCGACCGCGCCGCAGCAGAGGCCGAGAACCGCCTCTCGGCCCTCGACGAAGCCCGCCAGCGCGCCGCCGACCGCGTGGCCGAAGCCGAGGAACTGGCGCTCGAAACCGAGACGACGCTCGACGCCTTCGAGGCCGCCGACGACCTCGACGCCGAACTCGTAGCCGCCGAGACTGCGGCCCAGTCGGCCCGCGTCGCCCACGCCGATCTCCGCGCCGCCCGTGACGCCGATCTCCGCGAACGACAGGCCCGCGCCCACCGCCTCGAAATCATCATGCGCGAGCGCACCCGCTGGGAAGCCCGCATCGCCGACGCCGAGCGCCAGCGCGCCGCCCTATCCGCCCGCCGCGAGGACCTGTCGCGCGAGTTGGCCGAGCTGGCCGAACTCCCCGCCGTGCTCGACGAACGCCGTCAGGCCCTCTTCGACGAGGTCGAGTTCGCCGAACGCCAGCGCAACATCGCAGCCGACCAGTATGCTGCTGGCGAAGCCGCACTCCGCAAGGCCCAGCAGGATCTGCGCGCGGCACAGGCCGCCGTCACCGAGGCCCGCGAGGCCCGCGCCCGCATCGAGGCGCATCTCGAAGCCGCCCGCGCGCGGCGCACCGAGGAAGGCCGCCGCATCCGCGAGGCGCTCCAGTGCGCCGCCGAGGACTGCCTCGCGCTCTCCGGCGAGCCGCCCGGCGCCAAGCTGCCGCCGCAGGCCGATGTCGAACGCACGCTGACCCGGCTGCGCACCGAGCGCGACCGCCTCGGCGGCGTCAATCTCAACGCCGAGGAAGAACTCGCCCGCATCGGCGAGGAGCACACCCGCCTCGACGCCGAGCGTGCCGACGTCGAGCAGTCGGTCGCCAAGCTGCGCGGCGCCATCGGCCAGCTCAATCGCGAGGCGAAGAAGCGCCTCACCGAAGCCTTCCGCACCGTCGACGGCCACTTCCGCCGTCTGTTCGAGACGCTGTTCGGTGGCGGCGAAGCGCGCCTCGAGATGATCGAGAGCGCCGAGGATCCGCTCGAAGGCGGCCTCGAGATCATCGCCAAACCGCCGGGTAAGAAGCCGGCGACGCTCTCGCTGTTGTCAGGCGGCGAGCAGACGTTGACCGCGCTGTCGCTGATCTTCGCCGTGTTCCTGACGAACCCGTCGCCGATCTGCGTGCTCGACGAGGTGGACGCGCCGCTCGACGATTCGAACGTCGACCGCTTCTGCACGCTGATGGAGAAGATGTCGTCCGAGACGGCGACGCGCTTCCTCGTCATCACGCACCACCCGATGACCATGGCACGCATGGATCGCCTGTTCGGCGTCACCATGGCCGAAAAAGGCGTCTCCCAACTCGTCTCCGTCGACCTCTCCACCGCCGAACGCATCATCGAGGACGACGTGAGGGAAGTGGCCGTGTAGCGAACGCGCGCTCGCGCCATGCCCTCCCCTTCGCTGCGTCCCCGGCCGAGGGGCGCAGCCCCGAGAGCCGGGGTCTTCCCACGTCACGACACCCCCGCAGCACCCACACCCACCGTCACTGCGCGCCTATCCCCAGTCTCCACGTCATCCCCGCGCAGGCGGGGACCCACGTCGAGCCGGCGAACCGATGACGTACAGAATCTTTCGCCCAAGTGATTGAAGGCTGGCGGCTCCGACTCGGGCTTTTCTGGTGATTGCGAAGTCAACCTGAAGAGCCAGAGAAGGAAGCCACCATGGGAAGCGAGGATACGCCGATTCCGGGACCGCTCAACAACGTGATCCGGATCGATGACAAGCGGATCAAGGGTCATCTGGACCGGGTCGTTCGCGGCACGGTCGAGGAGACGTTGAATGCGCTGCTCGACGCCGAGGCGGACCGGCTATGCAATGCGCAGCACTACGAGCGCACCGAGGCGCGGCGCGATACACGGGCTGGCCATTACGAGCGCAACCTCGAGACCAAGGCCGGCGAGGTGACGCTGAAGGTGCCGAAGCTGCGGCGCCAGACCTTCGAGACGGCGATCATGGAGCGCTATCGGCGGCGCGAGGCCTCGGTTGAGGAGGCGCTGATCGAGATGTATCTGGCCGGCGTCTCGGTGCGCCGCGTCGAGGACATCACGGAGGCGCTATGGGGCACGCGGGTGTCGCCATCGACGGTCAGCGATCTCAACAAGAAGATCTACGCGACGATCGACGCCTGGCGGAACCGTCCGATCGAGGGCGAGCATCCGTATGTCTATCTCGACGGCATCGTGATGAAACGCACGTGGGCCGGCGAGGTCCGCAACGCCGAGGGCTATCGCGACATTCTGGGCATCGTCGAGGACGCCAAGGAGGACAAGGCGGGCTGGTCGGGGTTCCTGAAGCAACTTGAAGGAGCGGGGCCTGAAGGGCGTGCGCTTGATCATCTCGGATGCCTGCATCGGGCTTGCCGAGAGCGCGGCCGAGTTCTACCCCGATGCAGGCTGGCAAGGGTGTTTGGTCCACTTCTACCGGAACATCTTCTCCCACGTGCCGCGTCCGAAGATGCGGGAGGCGGCCGCGATGCTGAAGGCCATCCATGCCGCCGAGGATTTGGGCGCCGCTCAGGAAAAGGTCGGCAAGTGGCCGCCAAGCTGCGCGACCAGCGGCTCACACGGGCCGCGGAGCTCGTCGAGGCGTCGGTCGCGGAGACGTTCGGCTACTACGCTTTCCCCGAGGAGCACTGGCGGCGGATCAGAACCAACAATCCGCTGGAGCGCATCCTGCGCGAGATCCGCCGGCGCACGCGCGTCGTTGGCGCGTTCCCCGACGGGCAGTCGGCGCTGAATCTGGCCGCCGCCCGCCTGCGCCACGTCGCCGGCACCGAATGGTCGACCAAGAGGTACCTGTAGATGGACCTGCTGAAGGATCACCAATCCACCAACGCCATCGCCTGAGCCCGGGACGGACGCCGCTCAGGCGAAATCGAATGTGCGAAAGAAACTGGACACTACCGCGAACCCCCACGACATGCCGTGGGTGCCCGCCTGCGCGGGCATGACGCTGAGGGAACGAAACTGGAGAGGGAGAGAAACAAGCAGCGGCGGAACGGCACGATATCGCGCCACGCCCACCTTCCCTGCGTCCCCGGCCGAGGGGCAACAGCCCCGAGAGCCGGGGCCTTCCCACGTTCACGATAACCCCGCAGGACCCACCTTTGCGTCCCCGGCCGCAGCGCGCCAGCGCGAAGAGCCGGGGTCGCTTGGCCAGCGATCGCACACGTCCTATCGAAAGCGACCTCGGATGTCCGAGCGCAACATCCGTCGCCCTCCCCGCCCAGCGATATATTGAATTCGCGTTTGCTTGGTAGTCGAGGTCCTAGTGGTGACCTTCAAAGGTCGCAAACCCGTTTGCGCAAAGAGTAAGGACACGAAGTCGTGCTCGTCCACGATCTCATCAGCTGCACTCACCGCCCAAGGTCACGCCTTTCAACCAGCGTTATCCAAGCGACGCTCGGACGTCCTGCCAGAAACGGAACCTCATGAAATTAAGACAATTTTCGCACTCCAAGTTCACAATCGGATGAAGTGAGTATCGCTGCTCCGCGTACGTTCGAGTTCAGGAGATCTCGGTGGCCAAAGTTGTCAGGTTAGACCCCGCCAGAGCAAACACGCGCCCCGAGCGCGCGCACGAAGCTTCCGAGGGCACTGGGAGGCTACTCGCCTTCCGCAATACCAATGTCTCCGTTCAGATCGAACTGGTACGGGTACTAAGGCTTCTGAAAGACAGTCACGTCCTCGATCTTTTCAATCGAGCAGAACGTGAGCGTTCGACCGTTTCAGTCGTAAATCAAACCGCGTCGAGCGCCACGATGAGATCGGTCTTTTTCTGACGAGTTCGTTTGTCGATCGCGATCACCCTCTGGTGGCGCAACCTCGCGTACTCCACCAGTGTGGCGGCTAAGGCTGCCGCCTCCCGTTCCACCGCCACCTGATCGCCGCCAGGCGCAATATCCAGCAGATGAAGGACTGTTACCGGCTCCGCAAAAGCGCAAGCATCCACCGCGGCATCCAGCGCACGACCGACCGCATCCGGCGCCAAACCTGACCGCTTGATGTCCGACACCAGTACCGGTTGCGACGAAGTACGCTCGATTCTGATCCAGAAGAGCGGGTCGGAGACCGTGACGGCCTGTATCGAAAAATCGTCGTCCTTGAGCCGCAAGCGATCGGGCAGCCGCTGTTCACGATGGACTTTCAGCAGGCCGACCATGACATCCCTCCGCAGCTGTGCCATCGTGTAGCATCGAAAGTGGCGCAGACGCTCCCGTGCCCCGACCATCACGACACCGCAGATTCAACTTAAGTTACGTAGTGTTTGTGGTACTCCATACGGAATTACCGCGTTCATCTCGGCGATGCGAACGAAATAAAAGCCTGACCGCACCAGCTTCATCAGAACGGGACCCAATAGCGAGAACGCACTGCGACAAATCATGCCTCGCATTCTTGGCATCCCAAAGCAGCTGCTCGGCCCAGTCAAGTAGACTTTCGACGCTATCACTTTTTTCAATAGTTGTTATGCCTGCGCAAAAGCCGATGTTAACACTATCGACTCCCACGCCCAGGCGATCAGCAGCGGACAAGATTATTTCCTTTTCAATTTTAGGAAGTGTCTTGTCGATAATTCTCTTTAAAAAGCCAACAGCGCCGTCGACTCCTTCTTCAAGCACGAAAACAAACTCATCTCCACCCGTATTTCTTCGAAAAAACTCTGAGTCCCTCGATTTAATGTTTTCAAAATGATTGGTCGCGCGATCGCCTTTTGCCGGCCTCCTTGCTATCAGCTCCACCCTTCGCATGTCAGACTCGACCACCCTCGCAAATCGATTAATCACCAAGTCGCCAAACCGGGAGCCGAAAGATTTGTTGGCAGAGCTCAAATCGTTTAAGTCTATGTATAGGAACCTCTGAACAACCTGCCGATCATGGCATGCTGTCGTCCTTGATTCGAGGGGACGGCGGATGGCCGATCAGCTGAGCTTTGCGTCGCTGGA
>LNEM01000019.1 GCA_001464955.1 Rhizobiales bacterium Ga0077537
TCCGCAGGCACTCGACCATCGGCTACATCAGCCCGATTGAGTTCGAGCGGAAGGTGGGATTAGCTTAACTGCGCGTCCACAGAACCGGCAGCAGGCCAACCTGATGCTCTTCAAGGATGCACGTAACGGTCTCTACGGCCTATCGGCATACGACGCAACTCCGCACCACCGCGCAGATTGACTGCGAGCGGCGCGCATTGCAGCAGGCTTCTACGTGATCACGAGGCTAACAGTCGAAGCGTAGAGGAAGCTGCCGATTGCCAGCCACGCCGCACCAAGACGCAGTGCTCCGATAGCCACCGTCAGTCGGTCGGCGCGTCGGACCATCTCCGGACGTCCTCAGACTCGGACGATCAGACGGCATGTACTTTCCGTGCACATTAACTTGGGATCATGGGCGCGATAAGAGTAGAAGCGCACGATAGTATTGTTGAATTCCTCGTCGTTGCAACTGGCGCTCGATTGGCTGACTGATAGTTTTATGATCCGTTTCCGCTCTTGCCTGGTCTCCCGAACCGAAATTGTTTTGGTCTCTATCGCGCGCTGCGGAAGCTATCGATCCGAGCGCGGCCATCCTTGGCTCGCTGCATGGACCATCATGTACTCGGCAAGGTTCTCAAGCGTGATGATACCGACGACGCGCGCCTCGTCGTCGACAATGCCCACCAGCGGGTGACCGCTCGTATTGAGAGCTTCCACCGCCTCCGAAAGCGGGGCGCGTCTGTTGACCGTCTTGACCTCGCGCTCCATCACGTCGAGCACGGGTGTATCCGGGCCGCTCGCAGCCAGGGCCCGGATCATGCCATCCCTGGTCAATACGCCTCGAAGCCGGCCGGCGCCGTCGGTGATGGGGAACTCACGCTGTGTGGTCGCGAGCAACGTCGCGACGGCTTGGCCGACGGTGGCCTGGGTTTCGAGCGTGGCAAACGACGTGATGGTGGCCTTGCGCGTGGCCACGCCTTTCGTCGCCTCGCCGAGTTCCACCGCGTACGACTCGTGGCTCGCAGCGAGAAATACGAACAATGCAATGAACAGCAGTAGCGGGTTGCCGAACAGCCCGAGGAATCCGAGGCCGAATGCGACCGCCTGTCCGATAGACGCCGCGATGCGCGTCGCACGCGCTCGATCGAGACGGTAGCTCAGCAGCGCCCGCAATACCCGGCCACCATCCATCGGAAAAGCCGGGATCATGTTGAAGACCACAAGCATCACGTTCACGAGCGCGAGCCGCGTGACGAGGTCGAACCTTTGATCCTCGACGGCGCCCGCCATTCGCTCGGCATCGATCCGGGCGCCGAAGACGGTAAAGAGCAGCACGGCGATCACGACATTGACTGCCGGTCCGGCCAGCGCGATCAGCAACTCCTGGCCGGGTTTCTCAGGCATCCGCTCGATGCTCGCGACGCCGCCAATCGGAAGCAGCGTTATCTCTCTGGTCCCGATGCCGAAGCGCCGAGCCGTCAGAACATGTCCGTACTCGTGCGCGAGAACGCAGGCGAACACGGCCAGGATGAACACGACGGCGTCGATCGCCGCAGCATGACCGCCGCGCGATCCCGCAGTCACGGCGAACCACCCGACCAGCAGGAAGAACGTGAGGTGAACGCGCACCTCGGTGCCGGCGAACCGGCCGAGCGAGATCGACCATCCCATCATCCCATGATGCTCCGATGTTTCGTGCGATGCCGGCAAGCCGCACGGCGCCTCGCCATGCCCACCTTACGCCCGCCCGGGCATGGTCAGCCGACCACTCGTATCCGCTCCGAGGTCATTCTCGGATCACAGACGTCGCTCGACGTTGATGCCCGTCAACATCAACGCGCGCCACCAGCGGTTGGCTGCAAGAGCCCATCCAAGAGCGCAAGATCTCCGCGATGACCGCGCAGTGGCGCTTCGGAACCGGCTTCATCATCACGATCGTCGGCGCTGGCCTGGGACTTGGATACATCTGGCACTCCGCCTGCATCGCCGGCGGGAACGGCGGTGCTCTTTTGCTGCTCGTCGACCTGATCTTCCTCCAGCCGATCGGCTTGCCGCTGGTCATCGCGAAACTGGCAACTGGAACGGCTCGGAGGCGGCGACGCAGTGGCTGACTTCGAAATTCCATGCTCGCGGGGATAAGGGCAGCTTCATTGATTGCCCCTCCGCCATGTACCGAGCTGTCGCGCCCCGCTCACCGCGCTATTGCAAGGCTGCCGATCGTACGGTTCGCGCCTTTAATTCCGACGCTTCTGAGTTTGTGGGGCCACCCTCTTGACCGTCGGAGCCGGCACAGCGCGGCGAACCGAGGCCGGCGGGGCGCGTCGTACCTGCGGGGCACGGGACGCTTTCGGCGCCGAGAGCGTTCTCGGTACCGTCCTCCTCACCTGTGGTGCGCGGCCAGACGACTTCGGCGCCAACCTGGGTACTGACTTCGAGAGGCTTTTCTTCGGTACCCCGACCGTGGACGCGCGTGACTTGGCCGGCACCCGTCGCTCGAGCTTCGGCGCGATCGTTGGTACCGTGCCGGCCGTCCCTTTCGGAGACAGCCCTTTTGTGCCAGGACCCTTCGCGATCGGCGCCTTGGTCAACGGCGTTTTGACGGCAGGGGCCTTGCCAATCGTGGGCGGCACCAAACGCGATTTCGGCGATGTTCTGAGGCGCTGGTCGAAGATGCGCCGCTGCGTCTTTGTCGCAGGTGCGACGGGCCCGAATTTCTTCGTCAGAGCCGGCGTTTTGAAGGCGATCCCTTTGCGCGCTGCCGGATTGAAGCGCCACGTCGGGTTGGCGACTTTTGTCTTGAGGAACGTATTGTAACGTTGCGGGCGCACGACGACGCTCCGTTGCCGCCAGTCCCAGTAGGCCCACAGCGCGGTGCCGGTCGCGATGGCGGTTCCGAACCAGAACACCGGCCCCGGCCGCCAGGCGCGCGGATACCAATAATAGGGAGGATCGTCGGGATACGGCCACGTGCCGTAGACGACGAGCGGATCGTAGACCGGGACATAAATGACCGTCGGCTCGTAGGGCTCGATGATGTAGACCGTTCGCTGCCCCTCTACATCCCGCCGAACCTTGATCTTGTCGACCGACTTAAGGTTCCCGCTGGCATCGGCCCGCGCACGCAGCGCCTGCACCGCCGCAAAAACATCATCCGGCTGTGCAAGAAAGGCCTCGCCGAGCTCCTGCGTCCATTCGAGCTTTTCGCTCATCATGGTCAGGACCTGCGGGAACGCGGTTACCGCTTTCACGCTGGCGTCCCACGGCTGATTCTCTAGCTTCTCCTCAAGATCGCGCCCTTTGAGATCCTTGTTGCTCGACCGCCACCGCTCGGCGAGCACGACGTCCAGCGGATACGTTGCCGCCATCAGGACATGCGTCAGAAGGTCGTCAGGATAGAGAGCGATCGGTGCAACGAGCCGCTCCAACTCGCGCTCGCGGTAGACGCGCTCCGGCGCGGCCTCGGGAACACTCGGTTGCTGTGCGAAGGCGGGCACGACAAGAGCATGGACAAAGGCCAGCTGAACAACCAGGACTAAAAACAATCGGCAGCGTGGATACCGCGACAGCAACCCGCTCATGTTGACCACTCCGTCCGAAGGGGCTCACCCCGCCCAAGCGACAATCGGTTCAATGCCGAGCAGGAAAGCAGGTCTGGGGCGTTGATGGACGTCAATCCCGCCCGTCCCGAGCATAAAATTGATGGAGTGTGGACGAGTTCACCGGCGATCATGAGCGCTGCGGGCCGGCACATGCCAACGCCTTTCCCTCAACGCTCAAGATGCGATCGGTAAGCGGTGTGCCGCTGGCACGTTTACGGCTCAGGCTGCTTCGGCCTTGGCGTAGGCCCAGGGCATCAGTTCGTCGATGCGCGAGGCTGGCCGGCGGTTGACGAGCCGCGTCAGGGTGTCGGTGAGCCAGGCGTGCGGGTTCACGTCGTTGAGTTTGCAGGTCTCGATGAGCGAGGCGATGGCGGCCCAGTTCGCGGCACCTTCGTCGCTGCCGGCGAAGAGTGCGTTTTTCTTGCTGAGTGCAATCGGCCTCATCGATCGCTCGACCGTGTTGGAGTCGATCTCGATCCGGCCGTCGTCGAGGACGCAACACAGGCCCGCCCAGTGATTGAGGCCGTAGCGGATGTCCCTGGCGAGCGTCGAGCCCTTCGAGAGGCGAGCGACCTGCTCCCGGAGCCAGACCTCAAGCTTTTCGACGAGCGGCTTCGTGCGCGCCTGCCGGACGGCCCGTCGCTCGTCGGCGCTCTTGCCGCGGATCTCCTGTTCGATCTCATAGAGCGCCGCGATGCGCACGAGCACCTCGCTCGCGATTGGCGCGGCCGCCCTTGGCGATGTCGTAGAACAGCCGCCGGAAGTGGCTCCAGCAGTTGGCGAGCCGCAACGGGCCGCCGACGCGATTGGGAGCACCGAGCTGTCTGTAGGCGACATATCCGTCGACCTGCAGCACGCCCGAGACACCGTTGAGATGGCGGGTCGCATGCTCGCCACCGCGGCCCGGCGCATACATGTAGACGACGGCCGGGGGATCGCTGCCGCCCCACGGTCGATCGTCTCTGGCCAGCGCCCACAGATATCCGGTCTTTGTTTTCCCGCGTCCCGGATCGAGCACCGGACACCGGGTCTCGTCGGCGAAGAGCTTGGTCGAGGCCTTGAGGTTGGCGACGAGCCGGTCGTAAACGGGCATCAGCTCGAAGGCGGCGAAGCCCACCCAGTGTGCGAGCGTCGAGCGGTCGATGTGGATGCTATCCGCCATCATCATCTGCGACTGGCGGTACAGGGGCAGGTGCCACGCGTATTTCTGCACGACGGCGTCGGCGACGAGCGCCTCGGTCGGCAAGCCGCCCTCGATGAGACGCGCCGGTGCCGGAGCCTGGATGATTCCAGCGGTCTCGTCGGCGCCGGTGCGTTCACAGGACCGGCATGCGTACTTCGGCCGGCGCGTCACGATCACCCGGTATTTGGCGGGGATCTTGTCGAGCCGCTCGGAGCGGTCCTCGCCGATGACGTGCAGATCGCCGCCGCAGCAGGGGCACGTCGTACCCGGCGGCTCGATCACGACCTCCTCGCGCGGGAGATGCGCCGGCAGGTTGCCTAGATTGACTCTGCGCTCCCGGGTGCGCGACGCTGACAGCCTCGCGTCGGCCTTCTCGGCCGCAGCCTCTCCCGAGGCGATCGCCGTCTCCAGGTCTTCGAGCCCGAGATTGAGCTGGTCGTCGTCGAGCTTCTCCGATTTGCGACCGAAGTGATTGCGCCGGAGCTGGCGCAGCATGTGCGCGAGCCGCTCGCTCTGGGCCGCGTAGCGATCCCGCTCGGCAACGGCCGCATTCCGCTCCGAGAGTGCAGCATCGCGCTCGCCCGCGATCTGCTGCTTCTCGGCGCGCTCGGCCGCGAGCAGCGCCTGCAGCCGCTCGACTTCGCCGATGAGATCGCCTGTCGAATCCGTCATGCTCGTGAGCATCGCCAATGCGATGCCGTTCGTCAGCGGTTCATCCTGCCGCGAGTCAACTTGTCCACGCGCGGATGGGTATCTGGAAGTGGGCTCGCCTTCGGCAAGACGGGCATCTGAAGCGCCACGATTATTGCGTCGCCTGCGGTGCGCGCACGCGGCGCATGTGGACGCGCGACCATTGCTGGCCTTCCAGCAAGGCGGAGAGCAGGGCCGGCGACAGACGCATGACCCCGTCCTCGATCGCGGGCCAGCAGAACTTCGCCCCTTCGAGCCGCTTGGTGACGAGGCAGATCACGGTGCCGTCCCAGAACAGCAGTTTCACCTTGTCGGCGCGTTTGGCCCGGAACACGTAGATGACGCCCGAGAAGGGATCCGCGAGCAGCTGTTGCTCGACGTAGGCGGCAAGCCCGTCCATCCCCTTCCTGAAGTCGACGGGTTTCGTCGCGACGAGAACACGGACGCCGGTCGGCGGCACGATCATGCCAGCACCTTCAGCGCTTTCAGCACCGCGGTGAGTGCCTTGGCGTCGACCGTGCCGGAGAGGCGGATCTTCGCTCCAGGCAACTCGATCTCGATCGTTGCCGGTGATGACGCGGCGTCAGCCGCCTTCTCGGAAGTGGCCAATGTGGCGGCTGAGGGCACGTTCGCGACTGCGACCGGTACGAAGTCCAGTTCTTTGGCGACACCCGTACCTTCGAGTTCGGGCTTGCACAGCACCAGCTCGCGAACCTCGCGCCGCCACCCGAACAGCTGCTGTGGGGATAGCCCATGCCGTTGCGCGATGTGGCTGACGACGGCGCCATCCGCGAAGCTCTCCTTCACGATGGCGAGCTTCTCGGCCATTGCCCAGCGACGCCGGCGCTCCGGACCGGCGAGCACATCTCCCCGCCGCGACGGCACGGGCTTCGTGTCGTCACTAATCACATCACTTACGTCATCACGATCCGAGCGCATGGCCAGCCAGGATCACGCGTCGCCGCGCTCTCCGGAAGGTGGGGGAGGGCGATCGCTCTGATGTCCGTTGTCAACCACTGACGGCGCGGCGGGTCGTCTTCGGCCTGACACGGCCGCAGATGGAATACGATGAACGTGCATCGGAGGAGGCGGGGCTTGGAGACGTCGGTGATCAAGCTCTGATGCGCGGATTGGATACCGCATGACCGTGTATTCGTCCGGGGCCTTCCCTGTCTTACAGCGGGCGTCGATCTTGCGACCGGCCACAAAGCGATGGCAGGAATTCCCCTGCCGTAGCCTCGCCCCCGCCGATGCACGAGACTGTGCGAGCGGGCTCGCTTGTCAGCGTCCCGGAGCAACCTCCCGGCCGATCGCCCAGACAAAGCCGGCGAGTTCCCGCGCCACTGCCGCGACGACCACCGTCGACCGTTTGCCCTTGGCCGTCAGTGCGCGTGTGCGGGCCGACAGCCGCGTCTGCGCCTTCCGGGCGATCTCGCGCACAGCCTGCGGTGCGCGCGCCGCCAGGAACCGCTTTCTCGTGCCGAGCTTCGGTGGAAGCCGATACGACCAGGCGCTTTCAATCAGCACTCGCCGTGCTCTGGTATTGCCCGTTTTAGTGATGCCGCCCCGCCGCACGCTGTCGCCGGTCGAGCGCTCGCTCGGCACAAGTCCGAGGAACCCCATCAGCTGGCGCGGGCTGTCGAACCGCGTGAGGTCACCGAGTTCCGCCATCAGAATAGAGGCGGCCAACAGATCGATGCCGCGCATCGCCTGCAAAGCCTCGACCATCGGCGCCATCGACCACTTTGGCACGAGCTCGGCTATAGCCGCTTCGAGCCGTGCGACGCGCTCGCTCGCCTGCCGCGCCGCCATGGCCAGCTCCTCGAAGGCGATGCGTTGCTCGACGTGCTCGAAAGCCTGCTCAGTGAGCCAGCGTGCATGCGTCGCACCCCACGTCTTCTTACGCGGGTAGATGCGACCGTGACGCAGCAGGAACGAGGTGACCTGCTGGCGCTTGCGTGTCTGATCCTGCGCCGCGGCCTCCCTGGCGCGCACCAAATCGCGAATCGCCTCGTGCCGGGCGTCGGGCACCCAGACCGCCGTCAACTCGCCCGCGCGCAACAGCTTTGCGAGGTTCTCGGCATCGCGCCGGTTCGTCTTCACCCGATCGCCTGCCTTCATGGGAATGAGGGACGGCGCAACGACGATGCACTCGTGCCCGAGGTCGCAGATCCACCTGAACAGCCCATAGCCCGTGGGACCGGCCTCGTAGCAGAACGTCATCTTCCCGTAGGTCTTGGACAGCTTCGCGATCAGGCGTCGTGTCGCCTCCGGCGTGTTCTCGATCTCACCGAGATAGCGTACTTCGCCGTTGCGCCCGCCTTCGGCGATAGCCACGGCATTCTTCGCCTTGGCCACGTCCAATCCAACGAAAATCTCGCTATGCTTCCCCATGGCTCGCCCTCCTTGCATTGAGGATAGGCCCGGAACACTCCGGGTAACCCTTGCGACTCGCATCGGGGGCGAGTCGCCTCAAGGGCGAGGACGGACATAGGGTCTTACGTTGTTCACTGGGGACACGCTGATGATCGTGGCCTGCGCCAGCCGCCGGATCACCATTCCTGAACTGCTGCGAGCTTGGCTGCTCGTCTATGTCGGCAACGTGGTCGGCGCTCTTGGAACAGCAGCATTGGTGTTCCTCTCGGGGCAGTACGCTTTCGGCGGCGGCGCTGTCGGCAAGACAGCCCTCGTTATCGCAGCCACCAAGTCGTCCCTGCCGACGGTACCGCTGTTCTTCCTTGCCGTACTCTGCAGCGTGCTGGTCTGCCTCGCGGTATGGATGTCGTTCGGCGCCCGCAGCGTCACCGACAAGGTTGTGGCAATCGTCCCGCCCATATCCGCGTTTGTCGCCGCCGGCTTCGAGCACTCGATCGCGAACCTCTATCTCCTTCCCTACGCGCTCGCGGTCAAAGCGTGGGCCGGACCTGAGTTCTGGACGGCCATCGGGCAGTCGTCCGCGAGCTACCCCACAATCACTCCAGGCGCCGCATTCCACAACATCCTCGTGGCGACGGTCGGGAACTTGGTCGGAGGCAGCCTGATGGTCGGGGTCGTCTACTGGTTCGTCTATCTGCGCCGTCGCAGCTGAGCCTGAAAGCGTTGCTTCTGCTACATCGCCTCCGGAACCCACCATCGACGCCATCAACTGGCGCATAACAAAAGCACAGGCTAACGATGAAACGTGTCGTCGGGCGACCGATGTCGGCTCGCCTCGAAAATTGGAACGCACGAGGTCTGGGGTGACAAGGCGACATTGTCACTGAGGCCATGCCTAGGTTGGGCCACCATCATGTTGCGCCGCGGCAATTCTCGCGGCCACGACCACCGAACTAAGGTCCACGGAAAACACATCAGATCAGATGTTCCGGGTCTGGCTTATGGCGTTCTTGTGCAGGTTTCTCGGACGCCGGCCAACGACGGCTTGGCCCCGCTCTCCGGGCCGGCGTCGGAGAAGCGCCAAGGCACGAAGTCGCGGGAGGTGGCGCTCAGGCGGTGCGGTGGTCTCTATGGGGATTGAGCATCATGCGTAGTCGTCGCGGTGACGCCTTTGCGGAGCGAACGCCAAGCGCGTCGTATTGGTAACCACGACAGATGGCGCGCGAAGTGTGGCGCCAAGCCTGCTTGGTCCCCTCACGAGCGTCTCTTCGGGCCGAATGGCGGCCATTCGGACATGCCTCGCCGTCGCAAGCACTCGGCTTGGCTGGGTGGTGGACGGCACTCGTGGCTTGGCGGCGCTGACGGCTCATGAGGTGTCGATCCTGATCGCGCCCGGCTTGGGTTTGTTCCTGGGCTCACAGCCTCGGGCGAAGACCTCGATGATGCGCATGGCCGAACCGCAGCAAGGGCAGGATCTCGTTTCGGTCTCAGGCTGATCGCCCTCGACGTCGTCGCCGGACGTGTCCGCCGGCTTCTCGACCCGAGACGCCACGCCGAGCAGCTCGCGGGCCTTGGCGATTGACGCGACACGGTTGCCATTGGCGAAGAGGCCGTAGTGGCGGATGCGGTGGAAGCCCTTCGGCAAGACGTGGATGAGGAAGCGCCGGATGAACTCGGGCGAGCTGAGCGTCATGGTCTTCCAGCGCGCGAGGCCGTCCTCCCGGTAGTCCTTCCAGCGGAACAAGACGCCGCCGTCATCGGCCGCGACGAGGCGCCGGTTCGAGATGGCGACGCGGTGGGTGTAGCGCGACAGGTAGGCGAGCACGGCCTCGGGGCTGGCGAACGGCGGCTTGACGTAGACGATCCACTTGGTGTGCCGGAGTGGCCCGAGGAACTGCTTGAAGGCACGCCGGTCAGCGAGGCCTGCCAGGCCGTTGAAGAACTTCAGGCGGCCGGCGTCGTGGGCGTCACCGAGCATGGCCAACATCTTTCCGCGGAAGAGCCGCGCCAGCACGTTGACGTGGACGAGGAAGTTGCCGCGCGACGATATCCATCGCGTCCCGTCGGGTGACAACCCGCCGCCGGGCACGATCATGTGCACGTGCGGGTGGTGCGTCATGGCAGAGCCCCAGGTGTGCAGCACCGCGGTGATGCCGATCCTGGCACCGAGCCGCCTGGGATCGGCGGCGATCTGCAACGTCGTCTGGGCTGCCGCCTTCATGAGGAGGTCGTAGACGACGCGCTTGTTCTGGAAAGCCACGTCGCGCAACTCGGCCTCGCGATCGGCGAGCCATTTGCGCGACGCCGCGGCCTGGCACTTCGGGCAATGCCGGTTGCGGCAGCTGTTGTAGCTGACCGCGGTGTGGCCGCAGGCAGCGTTCTCGCAACGCGCGACATGGCCGCCGAGCGCCGCCGTGCGGCAGCGCTCGATCGCACTCATCACCTTCATCTGGTCGAGGCTGACGTGCCCGCGATTGGCTTCACGCCATGCGGGACCGTGGTCGCGGAAGATCTCCGCGACCTCCAGCGTCGAACGCATCGCCGTCGACTATGGCGCGGTCTTCTTCTTGGTCTTGCGCTTCATGCGACGTGCGGGTGGCAGCGACAGCTCATCGAGCGGGCTCTCGATGGCCGCAATCAGGCCTGTCGCCACCCGCGTGTAGCGCGCCGTCGTCTCGGGCTTATCGTGGCCGAGAATCGCCTGGATCACGCGGAAGTCCGTGCCGCGCTCGAGCATGCGCGTGGCGAAGCTGTGGCGCAGTGTGTGGAGCGTGATCGGCTTCTTGAGGCCGGCCGCCTGGGCCGCCTCCTTGAGCAGCCGGCTGAACTGACGCGTCGTGAGCCCCCGATGCTCGCTGCGTCCGGGGAACAGCCAGCGGCTTCGAGGCGCGACAGCGGCATCGTGATCCGTTGGGCGCTCCTTCCACCACTCCCGGAGCAGGTCGAGCGCCTCTTCCGGCAGCATGACGTGCCGGTCCTTGCGCCCCTTGGATTGCACGATGCGGATGACCATCTGTTCGCTGTCGATGTCGCCAGCCGTGAGGCGGACCACTTCGCCGGCCCGGAGCCCGCAGCCATAGCAGAGCGTCAGCATAACGCGGGCCTTTAGGCTGGTGGCACACGTCAGCAGGCGCTTGACCTCCTCCGGCGAGAGAACCGGCGGCAGCCTCACCGGCTCCTTCAGGTGCCAGACCTCGGCGGCCAGATCGTGCCGACGCAGCGTCACGCGGAACAGGAACTTCACCCCCGTCATGATGCGGTTGCGATTGGAGATGCCGGCTCCGCTGTCGATCAGATGCAGCTGGAACAGACGTACCTCGTCGGCGGTCGCCGTGTCGGGCGACCGCTTGAGCCAGGCGGCAAACCGCTTGCAGCTGGAGAGGTGGCTCCTCTGCGTGTGCCGGTTGAGGTTGCGCGCGGCCATGTCCTCGATCATGCGATGGCGCAGCGGCGTCGCCGGGCGCGGCGCGAAGGGATCCGTTGTGTCGGAGGACGGGGCCGTGGTGTCGTCGGATGCCGTCGTGCCAGTGGTCGTGGGCTTGTCAGTCATGGAGGTGTCTCCTGGTGAGGTTGAACACCTCGATCTCAGGAGCACCCTGTCGGCGCAGGGATTACTGTCGGTTCAGATGGTTACAATCGCCAACCCCAGGTTCCGCCCGCGTAGCGGGCTGTTGCGCAGCGACTTCGTGCATTGGCCCTGATAGACGTTGCTCTGCAGCGCAGCAAGTCGCCATCTATGTGGGGTATGCGTCAGCATTGTTGTTCTGCGCCAAGAACGGTCAGTCTGGAGTTGAGAGCGGGACTGCGGCAAGTGGCTGCAATGCCCACCCGCGAGCCCAAGGGAACATCGACTGCCTGACTTGACCCAGGCCAATGCCGCCGAGTGTGGATGCCCGCATGGGAAGCGGCATCGGCACTGGAGGGTGAGGAATGAGCGAAGCGGCGCAGCCGAAGGCATCGCGGAGGTTCCTGCTCGTGATCGCGGGGCTCGTAACAGCTGGCCTGCTGCTGGCGTTGCCTGCGCCGGAGAGTTTGCCAGAGCTGGCGAGGCGCGCCGCGGTCATCGGCGCCTTCATGGCCTTTCTGTGGGTGACCGAAGCCGTGCCGCTTGCAGCAACCGCAATGGTGCCGCTCGTCGCGTTTCCGCTCGCCGGCATAGCGAGCCTCGAGAACTCGGCGGTAGCCTATGCGCATCCGCTCATCTTTCTGTTCCTCGGCGGCTTCATGCTGGGCGCCGCAATGGAGCGCTGGCAGTTGCACCGGCGCTTGGCACTAGCAGCCATTTTCGTCTCGGGCCGGAGCCCGCGCGCCCTCGTGCTCGCGTTGATGTGCGCGACCGCATTCCTGAGTTTGTGGGTATCCAATACGGCAACGGCAATGGTGATGGTGCCGATTGCGGGTTCGCTGATTGCTGCACGCGGCAGCGATGAAAATTCGCACAGGAGCGATGACTTCGGCGCAGCGTTGATGCTTGGCATTGCCTTTGCGGCAACGATCGGCGGTATGGGTAGCCTGATCGGCACGCCGCCCAACGCACTGTTCGCGGGCTACATGGAGCAGACCCATGGTATCGCCATCGGATTTGGGCAGTGGATGCTGATTGGTCTGCCCATCGTGCTTGTGCTTTTGCCTTTGACATGGCTGCTGTTGACCCGTTTCACCTTTCGCCTGTCCGACTGCGAACTTCCCGAGGCTAGGTTTCCGCCCGCTTCTCCGACGATGTCCGGTCCAGAGCGGATTGTGGCTGCCGTCTTGGTGCTCACGGCGCTCGCCTGGATTTCCCGGCCGTTCCTTTCCGACGCGCTTGGTCTGACTTCGCTGTCCGATTCAGGCATCGCCATCACGGCCGTACTTGTTCTGTTTCTACTGCCCGCGCAGTGGCGGGGAGAGCGGGCATTGCTGGAGTGGAATGATGTCAAAGGCATCAGGTGGGATGTTTTGATCCTGTTCGGCGGCGGGCTGGCGCTGGCGAACGCCATTGCAGCCACGGGGCTTGCGGAATGGATCGGCGGGCAGGTCGGCAGCGTCCGCGGATTGCCCGTTGTGCTTCTGGTGCTCGCGATGATGTGCATCATCGTCTACCTGGGAGAGCTTGCCAGCAACACTGCCGTAGCCGCCGTTTTCCTGCCGATCGGCGGTGCTGCAGCTGCCGGCCTCGGTATGGATCCCGTGACGCTCGTGTTGCCGGTCGCGCTCGCGGCGTCGCTTGGCTTCATGCTGCCGGTGGCCACGCCGCCGAATGCTATCGTCTACGGGACCGGCGCGGTCACGGCAAATCAGATGCTCAAGGCTGGCGCGGTGCTCGATGTCGTATCGATATTGATCGCGTTCGGTGCAGTTCTCGTCCTCGGCCCGCTGGTGTTTGGCACAGCGTCGGGTCTCGCCCGATGACAACCGTCGCGCAAATCAGAACGTAACAGGATCTGGCCACAAAGCTGCCATTCGGCGAGACGCAGCTTTGGCACGCGAGTCGCTGGGCTTGTGTTGCGTACCCGCACATGGGCCGCGATGGGGCACCTGAAGCGCGCCTATGTCTCGACGGTCGGCGTGATCAGAGACCGTCCAGACACCCGCGCGACGGAGGACGAGCGCTGCGCTGGACGAGATCTTGCCGCCAGCGTCTGCCCTGGCCGACGCTGCGCTCCTGCCAGCCTAGACACCGGCCTCCAACCCAATTCCTGGAATCGCGATCAGCGGCAGGGCACAGGATGAGATTTGCCTGACGGGCGAAGGTCTTCGCTTCGGACCGCATGGGCTGGTGGATGCGCGAGGAAACGATCGGCTTCACGGTCCTCATTCAACACCTATTCCGACGCAGAAATCCCCGGGATAGCCAGGACGTCGCTATCGGCACTCCTCAAGACCTGCTCGGCCACGCTGCCGAGAACGAAGCGGACGAAACCGCTCTGCCCTCGCGTTCCGACCACGATCAGATCTGCCGCCATGTCCCGCGCCTGGGCGAGAATTCCGTCCGCCGCACAGGTGGTCTGCAGACGAACGATCTGGTCGAGGTGTCCCCCGTCGATCGAAGCCAGGCTCCGGGAGAGATCCACCGAGGCCCGATGGCGCTCGGAGTCCAGATAATGGCGCCTGTCTTCGTCGGAAGCTCCCCCTATTGCCATCAGGCCGAGTGCGGGCGCATCGAATACATACAAGGCCGTAGCCGTGGCAGTCCGGCCAAGCTCCAGGCCGAAATAACCCTTGATTGCCTGCGCCGAAGCATCGGATAGGTCTGTGGCAATCAGGATGCGGCGATAGCTCGCGGCAGGCGGCGCATTCGCCATCAAGATCGGCCTGTCAGCGGCACGGATCGTCCGCTCGGCCGTGGTGCCCGTGAAGAAGTCGCGCAGCAACTGCCGCCGATGCGGGCCGATGACGACCATGGCCTGCTCCCTTTATCCGAGGCCAGGTGTAGGTTTCGAATCCGGCTATTTCCAAGCTCTCGAATGGAGACAAGGACATGGCACGGAAAGGCAAGTCGACCGAGGAGATCATCGCTGCACTGCGCGAGGCGGAGTGACCTCATAAGGTCTCTTGAGCTTCTCGATCCGTCGCCCTCCTGCTTGCCGTCTATTCCCTCAGGACATGCATCGCGACGGTGCGCGATGCATGCCAGAAACAAAGTCCACCGATAGTTGATTTTTACTTCAGAGGAGCCGCACGATCCCAATCGAAACGGTAGTTGAGGCCCATCTTCACGATATGCATGTCCTGGTCGATGTCGAACACTGCGGTACGAGTGCCATCAGTGAGCGACATGCGCTCATCGCCGAAATCGATATAATTGTATTCGAACTTCACGGACCAGTTTGTATCGATAGCATGCTCAAGGCCAGCGCCGAGCAGCCAGCCGAAGCGCGTGTCGCTTTCCGTGAACCGACGAACCGTCGCGACAGAGCCCCCGGTGTGGGCATAATCCTCGTCGGCCCAAGCCGCGCCGAGCTTCACATAGACCAGAGAGCGATCGAACGTAACCCCCAGACGGCCGGCAACCGTCGCCAGCCAGTTGATATCGGTCGTTGCATCTCGCGCCACACCGGCGTTCGGACCACCAGGACCGGCAACCCATGCGCTGGAGCCTTCCATTCCCGTCCACGCCAACTCACCCTCGATACCGTAGACGAATTGACCTGCCTGATGATTGAACCCCGCCTGGATACCTCCGAGCCAGCCATCGGCGCTGTGGCTCGTGATCACAGTGCCGATACGGTTCGTGTCGCCGTCGCCAGCGTTGTCGATCAGTGTCCAGGCCTTGTCGCTCCAGCCATAACCGGCGTGAGCACCCATGTAGAAGCCATGCCACCTGAAAACGGGCGCAACGTATTCGTCCTTAAGGCTACCGCCATCGTACGGCCGTCCAAGGTCAGCTGCGGTTGCTGATGCCGCTCCCGTCAGCAGCGTTCCCAAGATGGCCAGTATGCGAAGCTGATGCATGTGATTCCCCCATTCAGTTGCTTCGAGCCAGCGTTAAGAATTGGGTGCGCGACACGCAAAGCGAAAAGTCTGACCCGCGTCAGCCCCAGCTCTCATGGCATTTCGTCCGTCCGCGCATGCAGCATTCATGCAACACATGCCGTCTTGAACGAATCCGCGGCAAACCGCTCAGCAAAGTCTCGGCGACAGAACCGATGGGCGGCTTCGCAGCTCCACGGCCCGATTTCGACCATTGACAGGAATCAACACGGCTCACCGGATCATCTCTCAAGATGAAAAATCGACAATCTGGCAGGGAGGCGGAATGCAGATCAGATCGTTCCATACGCCTTCAGACATCCACCAGCAGGATGTGGGCGAAGCGGTTAGATTCAAGACGGACATCGATCCATTGATCGAATGTTTCAAGCAACACGGCCGAAGTGTCCGGCTTGCCCGACATCAGAAACTCGGGATCGATCCCAAACATCCAGACAAATTGTTCCTGGTCAGCTGCGGTCTCGTTCATGTCGGCGCGAGCCTCGGGACAGGGAGGCTCTTGCTCGGACTCTGCCGTGGGGGCGACATCATCGGTGCGAATTGCCTGATGAGCCTCCCCACGATCGAAGCGCGCGCCGCCGAGCCGACGGAACTTCTCGAAATGAGCATGAGCGAGGTCGAGGCGCTCTGCCCAACAGCGGCAGATACCGGCTTGCGCCTCAGAGAGCTGAGACGGACGGAGGATTTGGCGCGGCACGCCTTGATGTTGGGCCGGATGTCGGGCGACGAGCGGCTGGCGTATTTTCTCTTCCATGAGGCGCAACGAGACACTTCCGCCGAAACGACGCGGCTCGAGTTGGATCTCGGCATGAGCCGTTCCGATATAGCGGACTATTTGGCGCTCAATCCAGATACGCTGAGCAGGATTATGGCCCGCTTCCGTCGTACCGGCGTTATTCTAGCCAGCTCGAGACGCACCATAACGGTAGATCTGGAACGGCTACAGGAGTTAATGCCGATCGGTGTAGGTAGCAGTCGACTATAGCGTAGCGTTCTAGATGCGAACGGCGCGTCAATCGGAATAAGACGCGGTGGCTGAGCCGGATCATGATCGGTGCTGGTCTTGGCAATGGCTGCTTGCCACTCCCAAATATGTGAGCGGTGGACTGTCGCTTGGCGAGGTGATGCAGGCCGCAGCAGCCTTCATCGTCGTGCTCGGTGCCCTCAACGGTCTCACGGAAAACTATGTGCGCGTCGCTCACTGGTCGGCTTCGGCACGCCGGGTCGACGAGCTGTTGCATGGCCTTCAGGGCCCACTGAACTGACGCCTCCCGAACTAAAGCTCGACTGCAGGACATCCAGCGACGACAAGTTTCGTCACATCATCCGATGCAGCTCCGGCTAGGTGTGGTCTCTGAGGAGGTTGTTCATCTGTGTGGCCTCGGGTGTTGCGTTTCGCAACCACCTTCAGGCCGTCGACGCGGATGAACAACCCACACAAGGATGCGCGAACGCCCCCTCTCGGTCGAGCGGAGATGATCCGCCGGATCGTCGAGGACGGCCGCCCGGTTGCCGACGTCGCGGCCGGCTTCGGCATCAGCGAGCGTCGGGCCCGCACCTGGCTCGCGCGATGGCGTGCGGAGGGGGCGAATTCCGGGAGAGGTCCACCGGTCGTCGGCCGTACGTTCGCGGCACGGCCGCCTCAGTCAGGAAGGCGCGGCAAGACATCCGCCGTCGTCAACAGTCGTCGCAAGAACGGGCAGCCGTTCTCCGGCTTCTGGAAGTGCCGATAGGCGGCCGCGGCGTACCGGCTTGGATCCATGGCCAAGACGATATCGTTGAACATCTCGGTGGTGTAGTCGCTGTTGCCGGCAAAGGCATCGAGATAGATCCGCCGGGAGCTTTCCGAAAGCGTGTCGAGTTGCACGACTGCCGAGATATATTCGTGCACGGCATGGCACGGTAGCACCGATAGGTTCTGGTGCACGATGGCGTGAGTGATCTCGTGAACCAGAAGGCTCTGGTGGAATTCGGCCCGCGGGATGAGTTTCAACACACTCTGGGGCTCGTCGTCGGGTAGCGACGCGACCAAAGCGGCTGTCGCTCCCGGGGACGCGACCCTCGCCACGTCCTTTTCTCCGGCCCGGAACTGACCGAAGATGCAATTGACCCGGGTGTTGCGAACTTCCGGCACAAGTTCGACGAAATAAGACCGTCGAGGCTTGATGCCGCATATCGCCAGACCCTGCTCGGTTCTGGCGGCCGCATCGCAGACATCCCGCCGCTCGCCCCCCGCAAGGCTTCCCGCAATCGCTGATGTTCCGGGACAGGCACCATTTTGCGAAAATGCCGGCGAGTCCGCCAAGACCAAGCCAATGGCGCTGAGCAGGGCAAGACGCTTCATCCGACATGCTCCAAGTGCTCCCGTGGCAACCTGAGGCTACCTCGCCAATTGTGCGTCCGCTACTGTGAAGGGTTTCGAACTACGGCCTCGGCACTCTCCTGCGAGAGCGAGTTCGTTAAGGAACCTCTGAATAACCCTCGGATCATGGCAGCCTGTGGCCAGTGATTCGAGGGGGCTTCGATGGCGGGCCAACTGAACTCCGGACATGGCACAGGTTCGGGCGAGTGACCGCCGATACGGGTCATTTTCGTTCAGATACAATGGACCGGCCGACGACATGCAGAGGAAGCCGACCTCAGTCGCGTGCGATAATCCGCAGTAAGATCGGCTTCTATGCATGATCGCGATACGACGATTACCGGACACGGAAACACGTACTCATTGTGCGAGCAAAGACCAGAATGCCGGCTTGCGGGCATGCTGCCTCTTGAGGCGCGTCATGTAGTCAACATGGCTCTCGTGCCGTCCGTAGTCAGCGATGTCGGATTGCTGGCTCTCGATCTCCCGTACATGCCGAGCGGCATGGCGGTAACGAGTAGAGCGCGCCTTCTGCAACGTGAAATCGATCAGACGCCGACGCAGCAGAACTGCCGCCAAGGGATGTTTTCCCTCCAAAGCAGAGGCCGCTGGATCAAGCAGCTCGTAGAGATCGCCGTCGATCTCCTCGATGCGGGCATCGACAACGCGAGCCGCGCGATCGAGTGCTGGCCAATTGATTAGGAAGGCGAGCGCGGCATGCACGTTGCCGTGTCGCTCCACCTGGTCGAGGGCGGGACGCTCCGCCTCAACGTCGTCGAACGCGCCGAGCTGCTTCATATAATCCTTAAGATGCGGCGCACTCAGACGCTGCTCGAACACAGAGAACCGCAGGGCCTGCGCGTCGTCCTTGCGTCCGAGTGCATCGAGCACGCCGATCCGGACATCGCTCCATTCGAGCGCTTTGAAGTGGCGGTTGCGCTCGTTGGGTGCGCCCTGGTCGAGATAGAGCAGTGCCTCCTTCGGGCGGCCGGCGCGCAGAAGACGCTGGGCGATCTCGGTGGCATAGGCTGGATTGCTGAGGTCAAAGCCCTCATAGGTGTCAATGAACGCATCGACATCGCTCTCGCAGTCGGCAATGTCGCGCAGCGCCAGCAGCAGGCCGCTCAGGGTGTGATCAAAATGACCGGGCCGGACTGCGGCCCGCTTCTCTGAGACGAAATGCGCCTGACGGCGCTCTTCGAGCAATTGGCGCAGCACCCTCCGTCCTTCACGCCCCAGGGCTTCGCTCAGCGCGAGCACGATCCCATCGTAGATGCCATAACCGTTGTCGACGATCCGCTGGAGCACCATCGGCGCGAGCTCGCCTGGCTTGATAGCGGCGCGCTTCACGAGAGGTCCGAGATCCAGGCAGGCGTACCGGAACAGGTCACCGACGCGCCCGCTGCTGTCATCGAGGCGCTCGAAGATCGAGGCATGCAGATCGATGAGTTGCCAGAGCAGCCCGGCAGCGAGCTTGGGGTTTCCGGCACCGATGGTCTCGACGATCGCCGTCCTCAGGCGCTCTAGCTCGGTCGCCAGCTCCTTGGCTTTATCCGACGTTATGAATGTCTCGGAGCGCCCGATTTGGGAGAGCCGCTTGCGGATCTGATGGCCGACCTCGGCCGACCCGGACTCGGCGGCGAGTGCCATATGCACCGCCTGTTTGAGTTGGCGGTTGCGCCCAGCCTCCTCCATCAGGATCTCGGCGAGCCGCTTGGCACCAAGTTTTGTGAGACTTTCTACCGTGAGCTTCGATCTTGCCGCCATGCTGCCGTTTCCGTCACGACCGTCACTGCACCATGACTCCTACTGAGCGACGATGCTGTTGGGCGAACAAGATTTTCCACAGATGTTGGCCCGCAGTTGCGAGTCAGAGGAAGCTGTCATTGAGGCACAGCCGTCATCCGCAACCTGTGCATCCCAGCGGCGCGGCCAGTCCACCTCCGACAGCGGACACCTCTCTGCACGCGGTCTGGACACACGAAATCGAGCTTGCTCGCGTCGATTGACGCAGTGACCTGAGACCGACCGTCTTTGCTCCGACGTGGAGGGCCACCTGCGGACTCATGCGGTGCAGCACGTGACGTAATGCAAAAACGTCGAGACTATACATAGAACAGACATCGACGGCGCACGACCGCGGGCTCACCAGCCACGGGCAAGCACGGTCGCTATCGGGCGTATCGCGTCTGCATCGCTGATCGAGCGTGCTTGGGCGGGCTTGCGCTACTTGGCCGGGCGCCTTCGGATCATTTCGACCGTCGAGTTTGTGGCGCCCGTCTAAAATGATCCACAAAGGATCTGAGCAGGCGGAGCATGCTTGCAGCGTCGTCGACCAAACGTTCTGGGCAACGGGCAGGAACAGTTGAAAGCGCGGAAGAATCCCGGCCCCTTAGTCGAGAGCAAGGCGCCAGCTGCGAGCCGGCGCCTGATTGTTGTCGTCGCCTTCCGGCGCAATTACCTCGGCGTCAGCGATCCACCTTTCTGCCTTGGCGGGAACTGTTCCAGAGACTGGTAATGCTCGGCAAGAATGTCACGTATCATTCCACCGAGGAACGCCTTGCGCATGGCCACTAGGTTCGAGCGGTGCCCATCACGCTGCTCATACGGATCCATTCGAAGATTGAAAATCAGTGCGCTATCGACGTAAGGATCGAAGAAGCCATTTCGCGTCTTGAAGTGCGATTTCCAGGGACCGAAGCGCATAGCCGTCAACTGGCTTTCATTGTACATAATGACATGATCGCGCTTCGACGCCTCTTCTCCCCGCCAGTGCATCAGATTGTCTACGCCGTCGATCTTGACCTTGTGGCTTTCCAGAAGTTCCTTGCGTACGTCGGCAACACCGGCTGCTCGAGCCAGCGTCGTGAACAGGTCCATGTGGGTCTGGATACCGTTCGACGTTGAACCCGGCTTGATGACGGACGGCCAGCGGATCAGCATCGGCACCCGCACGCCACCCTCCCACGTCGTCGCCTTCTCTGAGCGGAATGGTGTTGTGCCTCCATCCGGCCACCAGGCAGCCATGGCACCGTTGTCAGTCGTGAACATCACGATGGTGTTGTCGCGCTGACCTGTCTCATCGAGCTTCTTGAGGATTGCCCCAACCTGACGGTCAAGCTCGATCATGCCAATGCCATAGATGTCATCGGCGGACGAAAACCCTTGCGTCAGCAGTTTGTTCTCGGGGCGAATGTACGTGTAAATATGCATGCGCGAGGGTGCGTGCCAAACGAAGAACGGCTCCTTCGCCTTTGCGGCATCGTCAATGAACCCGAGCGTGCGCGTTAGGAATTCGTCGTCGACAGTTTCCATGCGCTTACGGGTCAGTGGACCGGTATCGGTGCAGCGCTGCTTGCCCCAGGCGCCAAAACGCGGATCGGGAGCTTCTCTCGTTTCCTGCGAGGTCGCGACACAATCGAGCACGCCACGCGGCCGATATTTGTCGTTGAAGGCTTTGTCTTTCGGCCAATCCGGATCCTCCGGCTCGTCCTCGGAGTTGAGGTGGTAAAGATTACCAAAAAACTGATCAAAGCCATGCACGGTTGGCAGATGCTCGTTCCGGTCGCCGAGGTGGTTCTTGCCGAACTGGCCGGTCCGGTAACCGAGAGGCTTCAAAACCTTCGCAAGAGTTGGATCACGCTGGTCGAGGCCCACAGGCGAGCCAGGCAGCCCCACTGTCGTTAGGCCGGTCCGGATCGGCATCTGTCCGGTGATAAAGGCAGCGCGGCCGGGCGTGCATGTCGGCTCGGAGTAGTGATCGGTGAAGAGCATGCCCTCCTTGGCAACCCTGTCGATGTTCGGCGTCGGAACCATCATGCCGTGCGAGTAGGCGCTAACGTTGGTTATGCCGACGTCGTCCGGCATGATCATGATGATGTTTGGTCGTGACGATTGTTGAGCGGCCACCTGAGCACTTGAACTTCCAGCCAGGATTGCCGCAGTGGCGACAAGCCTACCGATACGTATTCTCATCGCCATACTTCGTCTCCTCACCTGCTATTCCTTCGATGGACTTACTGCGTCGGTTCGCCGAATGGTGCGAAACCCGATATGCGAAGTTCCCACGTCAGTAGACGCTGGCTGGCGCCCACTTGGCCGGTATCTGAAGCAGAAGTTGTCGGCACAGAGATGAGATCCGCCCTTGACGACTTTCATGTCGCGCTGCGACCCACGCTGATCGCGATAGTCGTCCGCAGTGATCTCCCAGACATTACCTGCCATGTCCCAAAGACCGAAGCCGTTTGGGTCGTAGCAACCGACGGGCGCCGTACCTTCGTATCCATCGGCAATCTCGTTCGAGAGCGGGAAGATTCCTTGCCAGGTGTTCGCCTGCCATTTGCCGCTCGGGACCTTCTCATTGCCCCAAGTGAACTCGTTACCGTCTAGTCCTCCCCGCGCCGCGAACTCCCACTCAGCCTCGGTGGGCAACTCATTGCCTTTCCATTTGGCATAGGCGAGCGCGTCCTCGAAAGTCACATGAACGACGGGATGGTTCATTCTGCCGGTGACATTGCTTCCCGGCCCCTCCGGTTGGCGCCAATTCGCCCCGAGAGTATAAGCCCACCATTGGGTCATGTCGGTCATGCCAGTAACGTTTGGCGGCGTCTTGAAGACGATCGAGCCTGGTTTGAGCAGATCGGGTTGAGCGCCCTTGTATTTTCCTGGATCAACTGGCCGTTCGACCATCGTCACATAGCCAGTGGCGCGCACGAATTCGGCGAACTGTGCGTTTGTCACCTCGTGGCGATCAATCAGGAATGCGCCGACAGCAATCCGACGCGCGGGGCGTTCTTCCGGATGGTGCCTGTCCGAGCTGACCTGCCCCTGAAGTTTCATCCAGCCGTGGGTAGAGTCTTTTGGGTTGATACGCTGTCGTCTGGGGGGTGAGCAACAGGCCGGGCTGCGGAGACC
>LNEM01000020.1 GCA_001464955.1 Rhizobiales bacterium Ga0077537
GGTTGGCCGCAATCCCGCATCGACGACCTGATGCCATGGGCCTACGCCACGGTCGAAGCAGCCTGAACGGTCAAGGTGCGAGCGGGACACCGCTTACGGTTCTGGGTGGATTGGTAGAGTCCCTACTGTCGGAAGTCATCAATCCGCTTTGTGCAGAGTATCCGCAGATTACTCCGCCTGATCTCAAGGGATGCAGCACTCCTGTCGTTGGTCGCTTGCTCAGTCAGAATTGGGACGAGAGCTAGAGATCCCGTTGGTGAGCCAGTTGCTTTACCGGCTGTTTTGTTGTCCGCCACGCGCCCACCCACGCCCCAGCCCCCCGCCTACGCCCGCCGCCTCCAGGCGCTCATCTGGTCCGCTGACGTGTGGACGTGCAGCACCACCGGCTTGTCCTTCACCGCGAACGCGCGCCGGACGGCGTCGGGAACGTCGGCCGCGGCCGTCAGCGTGATGCCCTCGGCCCCGAACGACCGCGCCCACATGGCGAAATCCGGGTTCGTGAGGCGCGTCGCGTTGACGTAGGGCCGCCCCGGATAGCGCATCTCGTGGTGCATGCCGATGGTGCCGTACATGCTGTTGTCGGAGATGACGAGGATCGGATTGGCGCCGTACTGCCGCGCCGTCGCGATCTCGTTCCCCGTCATCAGCGCGCCGCCGTCACCCGCGAAGGCAACGACCTGCCGGCCCGGAAATCGGAGGCCTCCCGCGACCGCCATCGGCATGCCCGCGCCCATGGCGCCGACCACCGAGGCGAGGAACGTCTGGCCCGGCCTGAAGCCGATGTAGCGGTGGATGAAGCTCGAGAAGTTGCCCGCATCCGACGTGACGATGGCGTCGGGCGCGAGGTGCTTTCCGATCTCGACGACGACGGCCGCGAAGTTGATGCCGTCGCTGGTCGCCTCCCACTCCGGCGCCATCAGCTTCCGGTGGATGGCATGGAGCCCCGCGACCCAGCCCGAGCGCTTCGCCGCGTCGGCGGGCGGCGTCCGCGCGAGGAGGCCCCGGATCAGCGCCTGAGGATCGCTGACGATGCCGAGATCGGGACGCCACACGCGGCCGATCTCATTGGGGTCGGGCCAGACGTGAACGAGCGGGAGCTGCGGCTGCGGCGCCGTCGGGAAGGTGTACGACTGGCTGACGGAATCCGTGATCCGCTCGCCGAGCGCGATCAGGAGGTCGGCTTTTTTCATCTCGTCGAGCAGCGGCTTCGGCACGCGAATGCCCATGTAGCCGCCGTAGTTCGGATGCGCGGCGTCGAAATGACAGGGCCGCCGGTGCGTCGGGCTAACGGGAAGCATCCAAGTTTCGGCAAGACGACGCAGATCGTCCGTCACGCTCTCGCCGATGAGCCCGCCGCCGACCCAGACCAGCGGTCGCTCGGCCTTCGCCAGCATGTCCGCCAGCCGCTCCAGATCCTCGGGTCGGGGCCCCGGATAGACGCGCGGGCGCGGCTGGTCGATCGGCACGTCGGTCTCGTCCGCGAAGATGTCCTCGGGGAGGACGACGGCGACCGGCCCCGGCGTGCCGCTCTCGGCGAGATGAAACGCCCGCGCGATCGCCTCCGACGCCATCTCGGGCTCGTTGACCTCGATCACCGACTTGGTGACGTCGGAGAGAAGCCGCGAGTAGTTCTGCTCCTGCAGCGCGAGGCGGCCGTAGTCTTTCCGCTCCACCTGCCCGATCAGCATCACGAGCGGCGTCGCATCGTGGAACGCAGTGTGAAGCCCGAGCATGGCGTTCGAGAGCCCCGGCCCGCGGCTGACGACACAGACGCCCGCCCGGTCCCGCATCCGCCCGTCCGCGACCGCCATGAACGCGGCCCCACCTTCGTGCCGGCAGACGGCGAGGCGGATCGAATTCATGTCGGAGAGCGCGTCGGTGAGCCCGAGATAGCTCTCGCCCGGCACGCAGTAGACGAGATCCACGTCGTGGGCCTTCAGGCTTTCCGCGAGCACGCGGGCGACGGTCTTGCTCATGGGGGCGGTCCTCGGCTTGGGGCTCGGCAGGCGGGTGACAGGGAGAATGCTAAGTCAATCGGCGAGCGCCCGCCAACCGCCATGATCGGGGACCGCGCATCGATACGCGCGGGGCCCTAAAGCATTGTCTCCGCGCAACATCAATTCTCTCTGGACACGCGCTATCGCGGCGCTAGTCTCGGTTGCCGAAGCCCCCGGCCGAGCCGCGATCGGTGGGCGTGACCTGAGCGCGCCGGAGGGCAGTCGCGTGAAGCTGACCGACCTCACCACCTATGCCGAGGCGCAGCAGGCCTACACGAGCGACGCGCTCTGGGCGCTGTTCGACGGCAACCGCGAGCGCCTGAACCTCGCCCACGAATGCATCGATCGCCACGCCACGGCCCCGGATCGCGTGGCGGTGCGTATCGCCTATGCCGACGGGCGCAACGAACACATCACGTTTGCAGCGTTGAGCGCTGCCTCCTCGCGCGTCGCCCATTTCCTGCGGGCGCGCGGCATCGGCCCCGGCGACCGCGTCGCCATCATGCTGGAGCCGACACGGGCGTTCTATGCAACGCTCTTCGGAGCCATCAAGGCGGGCGCCATCGCGGTGCCGTTGTTCACGCTGTTCGGCCCGGATGGCCTCCGCCTCCGGATCGACGACTGCAAGCCGAAGGTGCTGTTCACCACCGCCGAGAAGGCCCCGATCGCGGCCGGCGTGGACGGGCTCGAGACAATCGTCGCGGACGAGACGTTCCTCGCCACGCTCGGCGCGTTGCCACCGGAGTTCGACTGGTCGAGCCGGGCCGACGATCTGGCCGTGTTCCAATATACATCCGGAACCACGCGCGAGCTGCCTGAAGCAATCCGCCACACGCATCGCGCCATTGTGGTCGTGGCGGCGGCGGCGCTCTATGCGACCGGCATCCGTCCCGGCGAGGAATTCTTCTGTCCCTCGTCGCCCGCCTGGGGCCACGGCATGTGGCACGGCACGCTGGCGCCGTTGGCGCTGGGCCTCACGATCGGCGCCTACAGCGGCCGCTTCGACGCCGACCGCCTGATGCGCGCGCTGGCGGACTTCCGCGCCACCAATCTCTCTGCCGCCGCCACGCATTACCGCATGATGAAGAACGCCGGCACCGCGCACCGCTATCGGTTCGCACTGGAGAAGCTCACCTTCACCGGCGAACCCCTCGACAGCGACTCGCGGCGCTTCGCCCGTGAAGCGTTCGGCGCCGCGCCGTTGAGCTTCTATGGCACCACCGAGGTCGGCGTCGTGCTGGCGAGCTATCCCGGCGCCAGCGACCTCACGCCACCCGACGGCGCGCTGGGCCTGCCGATGCCGGGCATGCGCGTCGAGGTGCACGATCCCGACGGCAATCCCTGTCCGCCCGGCACGATCGGCGAGATCCGCCTCGAACGCCGTGGCCGCTGGATCGCGACCAAGGATCGGGGCTGGATCGACGAAGCGGGCTGGTTCTTCCACGCCGGCCGTGCCGACGACGTGATCATCTCGGCCGGCTGGACCATGAGCGCCGTCGAGATCGAGGACGCGCTCTTGAAGCATCCCGATGTGAAGGAGGCTGCCGTCATCGGCGTCCCCGACGCGACGCGCGGTCTCGTCGTGAAAGCGTTCCTCGTCGCGGCGCGGCAAGCCGACGACGCCTTCGTCCGCGAAATCCAGGATTTCGTCCGCGCGCGCCTGTCGGCGCACGAATACCCGCGCCGCGTGGCCGTCGTCGGCGAGTTGCCGAAGACGCCCGCCGGCAAGGTCAATCGCAAGGTGCTGCGCGAGCGTGAGGCGCGCGCGGCATCGGCCAGCAACAACACATGAGGCACCCATGACGGCGAGCCAACGCCTGTTCCCGAAGATCACCGATGAGACACTGTCCGACCTTCGCGGGCGCATCGGCGTGCCGATCACCGAGACGCTCGAGCCCTGGTGCCACGAGGCGACGCGCGACAACATCCGCCATTACGCCCACGGCATCGGCGACGACAATCCGCTCTGGTGTGATCCGGCCTACGCGGCGAAAGCGCGTTACGGCACCATCGTGGCGCCGCCGTCGTTTCTCTTCGCGTGTGATCGCATCATCTCGGGCTACGTCGGTGGCCTGCCCGGCGTCCATGCCATGTGGGCGGGCGCGGACTGGACTTGGCATCTGCCCTTGATGCGCAACGACGAGATCACCACCGAGGCGCACCTGAAGGATCTGGTCGAGCACCAGACGCGCTTTGCCGGCCGCGCCGTGCAGCAGATCTATCACGTCAGGTTCTACAACCAGCGCCGCGAGCTGGTGGCGGAGGCGGACAGCTGGTGCTTCCGCACCGACCGCGACCACGCGCGCGAGGAAGGGACGAAATACAACGATCTGAAGGCGAAGCCGCCGCACCGTTACACCGAGGCCGAGCTCGAGCGCATCTACAGCCTCTATGCCGCCGAGGAGGTGCGCGGTGCGACACCCCGCTATTTCGACGACGTCACCGTCGGCGAAACGTTGCCGACCATGGCCAAGGGTCCGATGACGGTGACCGGCTTTATCGCCTTCGCGCAAGGCTGGGGCGGCCTTTACATTCGCGCCAACAAGCTCGCCTGGAAGATGATCCATCGGCACAAGGGCCTCGGCATCCCGAACCGCTTCGGCATTCCGGATTGTCCCGAGCGCGTCCACTGGGAGCCCGAGTTCGCGCACATGGTGGGCGCGCCGGGGGCCTACGACTACGGCCCCGAGCGCTGCTCGTGGCTCACCCACCACATGACCAACTGGATGGGCGACGCCGGTTTCCTGCGTCGCGCCACATGCAAGATCCGCCGTCACAATCCGGAAGGCGACCTCCTCTTCATCGACGGCAAGGTGACGGCAAAGCGCGTCGAGGGCGGCCGCCATCTCATTGACATCGAGCAGCAGGCCGTGAACCAGGATGGCGAACTCTCGGTCATCGGCACCGGCACGGTGGAACTGCCCGCTCGCCTCCACTCGTGAGGGAGAAGGCCGTGCCCGCCGCTCAGTCCTTGGGCGGCACGGCGCCACGCCGCTCGACGATCATGCGGTAGTGCTCGGGCTCGCGGTGCCGCGCCAGATTGAAGGTCGAGCGCTTGTAGCTGAGCCCCATGTCGAGATCGCAGCGCGCGACGACGAGTTCGTCGTCCTGCGTCAGCGCCTGCGCCACGATCTGCCCGCTCGGCGCGATGATCGACGAGCCGCCGATCAGCTCGCAGCCTTCCTCGACGCCGGCCTTCGCGACGCCGACGACCCAGGTGGCGTTGGCATAGGCGCCGCCCTGCATGCAAAGCTGGTTGTGGAATTCAGAAAGGCGGTCGTGGTCGGGTGCGGGCGGATTGTGCCGTGGCGTGTTGTAGCCGAGGAGCACCATCTCCACGTCCTGCAGACCCATCACGCGATAGGTTTCGGGCCATCGGCGGTCATTGCAAATGCACATGCCCATGTTCGCGCCCATGCTGCGAAAGACGCCGAAGCCGAGATCGCCGACCTCGAAGTAGCGCTTCTCGAGATGCTGGAACGCGCGCCACGGCTCGTGCTCGGCGTGCCCGGGGAGATGGATCTTGCGATAGCGCCCGGCGATCCGGCCCCGGGCGTCGACGAAGATCGACGTGTTGAAGCGCCTGACGCTGCCGGCCTCGACGACGAGTTCCGCAAACCCGAGATAGAAGCCGATGCCGTGCCTCTGTGCCGCCTCGAAGAGCGGCGCGGTCTCGCGCGACGGCATCTCGCGTTCGAAGAAGCTGTCGATCTCGTCCTGATCGGTCATCCACCAGCGCGGAAAGAAGGTTGTCAGCGCGAGTTCGGGAAAGACGACGAGATTGCAGCCATGCGCCGCCGCCTGCTCCAGGAGATCCACGAGCCGCTTGACCACCGCGGCACGCGTATCGGAGCGCTGGATCGGGCCGAGCTGCGCCGCCCCTACTGTCAGAACGCGTGTCATTTGCCTTCGCCTGCCTCGATCTCCGTTGCTCGACGGAGATTTCGCCACCCGCACGTCCACCGCAAGGGGCGAAGATCGGGCAGAGTGCCTGTTCGCCGGGCTTGTCCCGGGGCGCACTTCGCGCCAGCCTTGATGCCCGAGGACCGGTGCCGCACGAGGGCCGCGCCGGCCTGGTCTCTGAAGGGTGCGATCGTCATGTCCACAAAGCCGCAGTCGTTCGTCCGTGATCCGGGCCGTCTCACCACCATGGCCGCCGACATCGCGGCTGGGCGGCTGTCGCCCGTCGAACTGGTCGAGCGCTATCTCGCCCGCATTGCCGAGGTGGACGGCAAGGTCCAGGCCTGGCGCGAGATTGATGCCGATGGCGCCCGCCGCGAGGCAGCCGTCCTGGCAGCCGAAGCCAAGGCCGGCAGCCTCAGGGGACCGCTCCACGGCATCCCGCTCGGCGTGAAGGACATCATCGATGCAGCGGGCCTCCCGTCACGCTGCAACAGCCGTTCGCGCGAGATGATCGCGCCCGCGTCGGCCGACGCCGAGATCGTGCTGCAACTGCGCAGGCAGGGAATGCTCGTCCTCGGCAAGCTGCACACCACCGAGTTCGCGTTCTTCGATCCCTCGCCGGCGCGGAACCCCCACAACATCGCGCACACGCCCGGCGGCTCGTCGTCGGGATCGGGCGCGGGCGTGGCGTCCGGCATGGTGCCGGCAGCACTCGGCACGCAGACCGTGGCCTCCGTCAACCGGCCGGCGGCCTATTGCGGCATCTCGGCCTTCAAGCCATCGACCCGCTCGACCGTGACCCACGGCATCGCGCCGCTGGCCCCGAGCTACGACACGGTCGGCTTCTACGGCTACACGGTCGAGGACGCGGTGTTTCTCTACGAGGCCGCCGCGTCCCCGTTCGCGACGCGCGCCATATCAGCAGACCTCGCCGCCCCCCTCCGCATCGTGGTGCCGGAGGACCCGCATCTCGCGGCCGCGACCTCCGAAGTGGCCGCGAGCTTGCGCAAGGCCGCGGCCGACCTCGCAGCGGCCGGCATCGCGGTCGAGACGCGCCCCTCGCCGGTGTCGTTCGAGGAAATCTTCACACTCCAGCGCTCGACCATGTTCTACGAGGTCGGCCGCAACTATCGTGCGGCGCTTGAACTGCCGGCCGGCCAGATCGGCGAGAAGTTCATGGGCGCCATCCGCGAAGGGCTCGCCATCGACACCGGACGCTATCTCGCCGAGCGCGCCCGCCTTGATCAATTGCGGACGGACTTCCTCGCGGCCGCCGCGCCGACGGACGTCTATCTCTGGCCGGCCGCACCCGACACCGCACCCGAAGGGCTGGCCTGGACGGGCGATCCCCGCTTCATCTCGCCATGGACGGCCATCGGCGGCCCCATCGTCACCATCCCGGTTGCGACCGCCGCCAACGGCATGCCTCTCGGCTGCATTCTGTCAGGCGCGCCGGGCATGGACGCCGCCATGTGTGCGGTCGCCCGTCGGGTCGCGGCCGTGATCGAGCGGCGTCCTTAGGCGCTACCCCAGAGCCGAGCGCTCGCGATCCGGGCGCCGGCAACGAGGCTCTCGAGCTTCCGGAAGGCGACCTTCGGATCGACCATCCGGTCGCCGGCAAAGGCGGCGAACCCCGAATCGGTCGACGCGATCACCCGCTCGCGCCCGACGACCGAGGCGTAGCGCTCGAGCCGGTCGGCAACCACTTCGGGATGCTCGACATAGTTGTTCGTGACGTCGATGACGCCCGGCGCCAGCACCTTGTCGTCCGGCAGCGGCTGATCCTTGAACACGCGCCAGTCGTGCTCGTGCGTCGGCGTCGCGGCTTCGATCAGCAGCGTCCGGGCGCGCACCTTGAAGATCACGGGCAGGATCTTCGCGAGTGCGATGTCGTGGGTGTGCGGGCCCTCGTAGTTGCCCCACGACACGTAGATGCGGACACGCTCGGGCGGCAGCCCGGCGAGCGCATGGTTCAGCGCCTCGACCTGTTCCTCGGCATGATTGAGGAACGCCGAATCGCTCGCATGCTTGAAGATCGTGTGCCGGCCCATCGCCAGATCGGGGCAATCGACCTGCAGATCGAAGCCGGCCTCGACGATCGCCCGGTACTCGACCCGCATCGCGTTCGCGAGCGCCTCGAGATAGGCCATGTGAGTTGGATAGTGGCGGTTCGGATGGAAGATCGCGATCAGCCCCGGCGAAGCCGCCGTCAGAAAGGCACCGGCGGGCGTGTGCTTTTCGGTAGCGGCCCGCATGCGCCGGATGTCGCCGTCGAGCGGCGCGCGCGTGCGCATGGTGACGGGGCCGGTACACATCGGGCGCTGGAACTTCTGCGCCCGCCGTCGCCGCGTCTGCTCGGCGGCGCCCGGAAACTCGTCGAGATCCGCCGGCGAGACGAGGGGGCTGTCGCCGGAGAAACCGGTCAGGCGATGCTGGATGTAGCTCGCGTAGGTCAGCTTCGAGAACTCGCCGTCGGAGACGATGTCGATCCCGATGCGCTTCTGGCGTTCGACGTCGGCGTCGACGGCCTCGGCGATGACCGCGTCGAAGAGTTCGTCGGTGACCGGCGAGCCCCGCTCCTCGGCGGCGACCACGTCGCTCACCATGTCGGATCTGGGCAGGCTACCGACATGGGTGGTCGGGATTCGCGCGTACGCCATGGTTCCCCCTGTGTGAGAGGGGCGCGCGCCGGCCGGGACCTTCGCGCAGACGTGCGGGTGAACCGAACCCGTTAGCCGCCGAAGTTCACGACCTGCACGCGCCGGTTTTCGTCTGCGTGCGGATCGGTCGTTACCTTGAGCTGCTCCTCGCCGTAGCCGATCGCGAGGAGCCGCCGCTCGTCGATGCGGAACTGGTCGACGAGGAATCGCTTGATCGCGTCGGCACGACGCTGCGACAGCCGCAGATTGTAGGCATCGCTGCCCTTGGCGTCCGTGTGGCCGGCGAGCAGGAACCGCGTGCCGCGCAGCGCATCGGAAGACAGCGCCTTGCCGAGCTCGACGAGACCCGGAATGGCCCGGGCGCCGACCTCCGCGGAGTTGAAGTCGAAATAGATGGTGAGGTCGATCGCCGGCTTTTCCTGCGCGATGTCGGCGAGTTGCTGGCGCTGCTGGACGGAAAGCGTTTGGGGCGGCGCCTTGAAGATCTGTTCCACGGCCGCCTTTTCGCCCGGCGGCTCGATCGGAATGCCGACGCTCTCCTGCCCGGTCGCGGTGGGCTGTGCCGGATAGGGCGTTCCAGGCGCCTGTCCCGCCGATCCGGGAGGCGCGGAGAGCCCCCGGGTGCGCCGCTGCGTCGGGGATGCCGGGGGCGCGCGGTTGAGCTTTTCGATGATCTCGTCGGCGGTCTGCGGCGCCTGCGCAACCGCACGCTCGGAAAGGCCGATCAGAGCGACGGCGAGGAGACAGAAGACTGCGGGCAATCTCATGGGGCAGATCCGGGTACGGGGAAATCCATTGGGAGACATTACGCTTCGATTCTATCCAAGGTAACCCGATGTTTCCATTCACGCTGTGACACGACTGCGTCACCGGCCCGCATTTACCTGTCGGCGCGCCCGCGTCGGGCCGTAGCGGACGGGGGTGAATTCGGGGTAGCGTTCCCGCCCATGGAGGCAGTGGGCTGCCCCCTGGCACGAGGCATGGCATGACTGATGGCGACAATCCCGCACCGGCCGCAGGCCCGACGGCTGCTGCTGCCGCGGCCCAGTTCGTCGCCCTCAAATCCGGGCTCAGGATCCGCCACTATATCGTCGAGGAGGTGATCGGCGCCGGCGGCTTCGGTATCACGTACCTCGCCCGGCACGAACGCCTGACGGCCAAGGTGTTCGCCCTCAAGGAGTTCTTCCCGCGCGAATTCGCGGCCCGGCAGGGAACCCACGTCGTCAGCACGACGGACGGCCGCGGCATCTTCCGCTGGGGTCTCGATCGCTTTCTGAAGGAGGCCGAAGCCCTCGCCAAGTGCGAGCACCCGGGCATCGTCGACGTGGTCGACTACTTCGAGGAGAACGGCACCGCCTACGCCGTGCTCGGTTACGTGGAGGGCCAGCAGCTCGGCCAGTGGCTCTCGGGCCTCGGCCGCCCGCCGACCCAGGGCGAACTCGATCGCGTGCTGATGCCCCTCCTCGATGCCCTTGAGGTCGTGCATGGTGCGCGCCTGCTGCATCGCGACATCGCCCCCGACAACATCATCATCCGCCGGGACGGTTCGCCCTGCCTGATCGATTTCGGCGCTTGTCGCGAGGATATCCGCGAGCGGTCCCAGAAGGTGTCGGCCATCGTCAAGCAGGGCTATTCACCGCCCGAGCAGTACCATGGTCTGGCCGAGCTGCAGGGGCCGTGGACGGACATCTACGCCCTCGGCGCCACCATGTACCGCGCCATCTCCGGTCTCCCGCCGATGGATGCGACGCGTCGTGGCGCCCTCGGCGACACGCTCGAGCCGGTCTCGGTCATGTCGCAGACCGAGTATCGCCCGGGCTTCATGCACGCGATCGACATGGCACTTCGGCTGAAGCCCGACGAGCGGCCGCAGTCGGTCGCGGACTGGCGCGCCATGCTGAACGAGGTCGTGCCGGCGAAAGTTGCGCCGCTGCCCGGACGCAAGGAACCTTCCGACAAGGAGAAGGACGACGCGAAGGAGCGGCGGGAAAAGACCGACGATCCGGCCGACCCGCCGCGTCCCTCGCCCGGACCCGGCCCCAAGCCCGTCCCGACGCGGGGTGGCCTCGTGCTGGCCGTTGGCCTCGCCATCGTGGCGATCATCGCAGGCGTCGCCTTCCTGCGGCCGGCGCCGGGCCCTGCATCGTCGGGCGAGGCGGGGGGGGCCGCGCAGGGAACGATCGCTGGTGGATCGGGCGCGACGCAGGGCTCCGGCACGAGCGGGCAACAGTCCGCCACGGCGCCCGGTGGCCAGCGCCTCTCGGCCACCGTCGAGCCTCCCGTCGATCGCGAGCGGTTGGCGCGCGAGGCCTGGACCGTGCTCGCGGCATCGACCGACCGCGCCGCCATCGAGCGTTTCATTGCCGCCCATCCGGGGACCGCGACAGCGGCGACCGCCCGCACCCGCCTCGACGACCTGACCCGGGCCGAGGAGCGGCGCGCTGCCCTCGATCGCCAGTTGGCCGCCTGCCGCGCCGCGCCCGCCACCGACAAGGCGACAGCCTGCCGGCCGGTCATCGAGAGCGACGACACGCCGGCCCGCCGCTTGGAGGCATTGACCCTGCGCGGCACGGCGCACCGGGCGGCCGCAAACTACGACGCTGCCATTGCCGACTTCACCGCGGCGCTGGCACTGCAGCCGGGCTCCGCCGATCTCCTCAATCATCGTGGCATTGCGCGCTTCCTGAAGGGCGGGGACGCCGATCGGCAAGCCGCGCTCGCCGACTACACGGCCGCCGTCGCGGCCGATGCCCGCCATGCCGAGGCCTACAACAACCGCGCCTGGGTTCTTCTGCAACTCGGTCGTGCCGCGGACGCGCTGCCGGATGCGAACCGGTCGATCGAGCTGGTGCCCACAAACGGCTATGCCTACGACACCCGCGGCCACATCAACGAAGCGCTGGGCCGTCGGGATGCCGCGATTCGCGACTATGAGCGTGCCGTTGCCATCGACGCGACCCAGGCGGACAGCCAGGCGGCGCTCGCCCGTCTCCGGGCCGGCCGCTGATCGGGCCGCCCACGGGGCACGCACATGTCCACGGCTGTTCGGCCGTGGGTTGAGAAACGGCTTGCTGGCCCAGGGCGAACGTTCGACAGTTCAAGCCGTTGTTCAGGATTGCGAAGCCGGCGGTTCAACGCGAGCGACCGACACCGCCGATGGATGGAGAGCCGATGCCCGCCAAACGCCTGATCATCGTCGGCCACGCAGCACTCGATCGCATCTACCGGGTCGAGGCGTTCCCGCCCGAACCAACGAAAGTTCGCGCCCTTGAATCCATCGAGGTCGGCGGGGGCATGGCCGCCAATGCTGCCGTCGCAGCCTCCCGCCTCGGCGCGCGGGTGGAGCTGTGGAGCCGCGTCGGCGACGACAACGCAGCCGCGATCGTCAAGGCAGGCCTCAAGGCCGAGCGCGTCGACGTCCGGTATGTCGAGAGCTTCGAAGACAGTCGAACATCGACGTCCGCGATCATCGTCGATGGCAATGGCGAGCGCCTCGTCGTCGGCATGCGCGACACGACGATCCCGACCGGAACCAGCTGGCTCCCCCTCGAGCGGATCGCGAAGGCCGATGCCATCCTCGCCGATCTGCGCTGGATCGAGGCGACACGCAGCGTCTTCGGGCAGGCGAGAAAGCTCGGCATCCCGACCATCCTCGATGCCGACCTCGGCGCTCGGGAGGCGCTCCCCGAGCTGCTCGAACTCGCCGACTACGCCATCTTCTCGGCCCCCGCACTGCGCGAACTCTACCGTGACGCCGACGATGACGACCGCCTCGCGCTCGCTCTGGCCCGCGGACCGCGCTACGCCGGCGTCACGCTCGGCAAGGAGGGTTATCTCTGGCGCGAGGCCGGGGGTGCCAGTGGTCGCATGCCTGCGTTCCCCGTCGATGCCGTCGACACGACCGGGGCCGGTGACGCCTTCCATGGCGCGTTCGCGACGTTTCTTGCAGAAGGGTTTACCTCGGCAGAGTGCGCGCGCCGCGCGTCCGCCGTCGCCGCCATGAAGTGCTCGCGTCTCGGCAGCCGGGCCGGATTGCCGACCCGTGCGGACCTCGATGCGTTTCTGGCCCGGCACCCGGGCTAGGCTTGAGGCCGTCCGCCAGGCCTGCCGAGAGACGAGATCCCGGCCGCCAGCAGCATGTAGAGCGTGACGCCGTTGAGAATGTGCCACATCGCATGCGTGCCGAGCGCATGGCCGTGCAGGACCGCGACATGGCAGACCTCGCGGTCGATCGACCGGAACGTGAGCGAGACCAGGAAGACGCACCCCGCGGCCAGCAGCGTCCCCCCGACGGCCGGTCGGGACCGGAGCAGCAGGCCGCCGACGATCCCGAGTGTGACGAGGGCTGGAACGTAGCCGAGCGAACCGTTGAGGCAGGGGAGGGGGCGGCCGTCAGGGCCCACGCCGCACGTGAGGCCGCCGATCGCATGGCCGCTGAACAGGAAAAGCGCCACCGCCAGCGCAACCACGCCCCATCCGGCCCCGAGCAGGGAGCGGATCGCGAACACGAGATACCCGATCATGAAGACGGTGATCGGCAGCACGTCGGCGAGCAGCGCCCATCGGGTGGCGAAGGTGTGAAAGAGAAAGCTCCCGACGCCGATGACCGCCACCACCCCGACGAGCAGCGACAGCGCCATGCGCGTTCCGGAGGACCCGCCGTCCGTCGTCCGGAGCCGCGCGGCGGCGAGGATGGCGGCGACGATGAAGGCTGCGTTGGTGAGGGCGTTCACGGGCTCGGCCCAGAAGCCGCCGTCATTGCCCCGTTCGCAATACTGGAACACTTGCTCCGATAGCATCGGCGTCGGTCCTCGTGCGTGACGTCCTGCGGGTTGCGGCCAGGCGGAGCTTGGGGTACCCGTGAATCCAACCATAACGCGAGGTGATCCGATGCAGGCCTGCTCTCCGACCCGCTCCGTCCGGCTGACGGCGGTCGTGCTGACCGCACTGCTCGGCGCGGCATCGTTCGATGCCCCGGCCGAAGCGCGCTATTATGGCTCTGGCCGTGTCATCGGTGAAGTGACGGTGTGCAGCCGTTATGGCGGACGCTGCATTTCCGGGCTCGTTCGTGATGGGCGCAAGCAGCGCGAAGTGCGCATGCCGGGTGGCACCTGGATTGGTTGCAAGAAGAGCTGCCATCGCACGCTGCGCGAGGAGGCCCTCGATTTCTTCGAGACCCTGAACGAGCGTGTCACCGACAACTGACGGGGGCGAGGCGTCCGGCAGCACGCATGCTTCTGGATAACAGGGGGCCCGAGGCTTGCGATTGTCGCGGCCTGATGCAGAACTGTCGTCTGGAGTGACCACCGCGCCGGAGATCCGGGTGACCGGCGTGGCGGAGGGCAGCCCGGCCGGAGACCGATGGCGAGACTGACGAAAGGTGTACTTGCCATGGCGATCCTCGGCATTCTGGCCGCGGGCGGCGGCTTCTATCGTTTCGCCGAGGGCATCCGGACACAGGCCCCATCCCCGTCCCCCAGGGCCGATGCGATCGTGGCGCTCACGGGCGACGAGGACCGCATCATGACGGCCATGCGCCTGTTGATCGAGCAGCGCGGCAGCCGACTTCTCGTCTCCGGCGTCCATCCCGCGACCCGTATGCCGACCGAACTCAAGCGGCGCATCGCAGGCTCGGATCGAGTCCGGCTCCAGATGATCCAGTGCTGCGTCGACATCGGACGCGAGGCACTGAATACCAGCGGCAACGCGGCCGAGGCCGGACAGTGGGCTGCGACACATGGCTTCCGGGTGCTGATCGTGGTCACGTCGAGCTATCACATGCCGCGGAGCCTGACGGAGTTCCGCCGCATCGCACCGGGCCTGATCATCGAACCCTATCCCGTCGCGACGTCACGCAGCCTGAACTACGGCCGGTGGTGGGCACATCGCCCGACCCTGCGCCTGTTGGCGGGCGAATACGTCAAGTATCTGGGGGCGGTCGCTCGTCAGATGGCCGGCGCCGTCCTGCCGATCGGGCAGAGCCGCCCCGCGGCACCGCCGCAGCCTACGGCCCCGGCCGGCGTCGCCGAAACCGCCGGGAGCCTCCGGTGATGGCGTCCTTCGTCACGGGCGTCCGCTCGGCCGTGTTCAATCTGGCGTTCTATCTCGTCACGGCGCTGATGATGCTGTTCGGCATCTGGCTGTTGATCGGTCCCCGTTCGTGGGCCATGCAGGGGCTGAGGCTGCATGCGCTCGTCTGTCTCTGGTTGCTGCGGGTGATTTGTGGCGTGAAATACGAGGTGCGCGGCCGCGAGCATATTCCCGACGGCGCCTGCCTCGTCGTCGCCAAGCATCAGTCGGCGTGGGACACCTTCGCCCTCGTCCCTCTCTTTCGCGATCCGGCGATCGTGCTGAAGGCCGAGCTGACCCGTATCCCGCTCTATGGCTGGTTCTGCCTCAAGTTCGAGCACATCCTCGTGCGCCGCGACCGGGCGGCGGTGGCGCTCAAGGCCATGCTCGCCGACGCCAAGGCGAAGGCGGCCGAGGGACGGGAAATCGTCATCTTCGCGGAGGGGACGCGGCGCGAACCGGGGGCCGAACCCGACTACAAGCCCGGCTACGTGGCACTCTATGACGCGCTCGCAGTGCCCGCAGTGCCGTTGGCGCTGAACTCGGGCCTGTTCTGGCCGCGCAAGAGCTTCACCCGATATCCGGGCACCATCGTCGTCGAGATCCTGCCACCGGTGCCGCCGGGAAAGCCCCGCGCCGAGGCCCGCCGGCTGATCGAGGAGAGCATCGAGGCCACGTCGTGGCGCCTGATCGAGGAGGCGGCGAAGGCAGCGAACCCGCCGCCGAAGGCGGCCGCGCTCGCCGCCAACGTCCTCCATCTGAGGGTCTGACCCGAGATGCGCGCCGAAGCGCACGCACCCCCGGGCCAAAGATCTCAGTAGCCGTCGCGAAGCAACGGGAAGGCTGGGAACGGCATCGGCCGCACCAGCGGGCTCGTTCGCGTGACGTAGCGTGGATCGAGTTCGGCGAACGACGTCACGCCGAGCAGTCCCAGCGTCGCGATGATCTCGGTCTCGAGGATTTCGAGGACACGGACCACGCCACCGGCGCCACCGGCTGCCAGCGCGAGACCCTGGAGGCGTCCAAGCCCGACCGCATCGGCCCCGAGCGCCATGGCCTTCACGATGTCGGTGCCGCGCATGAAGCCGCCGTCGACGACGACCTTCGCCGAGCCCTTCACGGCGGCGACCACCTCCGGCAGCACCTCGATCCCGCCGAGGCCGTGGTCGAGTTGCCGCCCGCCATGGTTCGACACATAGACGACCTCGACGCCATGCTCGACGGCGAGAATGGCGTCTTCGGCAGTCGCAATGCCCTTGAGGATCAGCGGCACCGGGCACTTCTTGCGGATGCGCTTGATGTCATCCCACGAGAACGCGGCCTGGAACGGGTCGCCCGTGCCCGTGCCGCCCGACGCCCGTCGCGCCGTCGGCTTGTAGCGCTTGGCGAGATCCCGCTCGCGCCGGCCGTAATAGTCGAGGTCGACGGTGAGCGCGACACCGGTATATCCGCAGGCGACGGCCGTCGCGATGCGCTCGTCGACCCAGTCGGCATCGCCGCGCACATAGAGCTGGAACAGTTTCGGATAGTTCGGCACCGCCTTGGCGACGTCCTCGAGCCCGGGCTTGGCCACCGAGCTCAGCATGTGGAGCACGCCGAAATTTTCGGCCGCCCGGCTCGGCCCGAGCACGCCGTCCGGGTGCATGTCCTGCAGCGAACCGATCGGCGCCAGAATGACGGGCAGGCGCATCGTGTGGCCGAGGAACGTCGTCTCCGTCGTGACGTTCGCCACGTTGCGCAGCACCCGCGGCCGGAACGCCAGGCTGTCGATGGCGATCCGGTTGCGCTCCAACGTGGCCTCGGTTTCGCCCGCGCCCATCAGATAGTCCCATGTCTCCTTCGAGAGCGCGGCCTTGGCCGGCGCGACGATCTCGTGCAGCACCTCGAAGTCGGGCTTTTCCATGTCGGTCCTCGGCGATGGTCTGGGGGCGGGGGAAGGCGTTCGAGCGCTCGGATAGACCCCACCGCCGGGGATGGCAAGGTGTTTGCCGGTTCGTGGTATCGAGCCCAGGCGGGGCCGCCACACCTCAGGAGCCCGCCTTGGCCCGCGCTGCTTCGAGAACCCGGATGCTGCCATCCGAAGCGCCCGCCGCGACCCGGCGGCCGTCCGGCGTCAGCCCGAGCGCGGTGAGAGAGCCACTGGCCCCCTGAAGCGTCCGGAGAAGCTTCCGCGTCTTGGCGTCCCACACGCGAACACTGCCGTCGACCGCCCCGGTGGCGAACACGGCCCCGCCCGCGGCAAAGCTGAGGTTCGACAATCCGCCCTCGTGGGCCTTCAGGCGCCAGCGCAGCCGATTGCTGTAGGTCGACCAGAGACGCACGCTGCCATCGGCTCCCGCCGCGGCGAGCGAACGCCCGGCCGGGTCGAACGTCAGGGCGGCGACGGCCTCACCGAGGCCCCGATAGGTGCGCACGAGGTCCCCGTCGCCCGCCCGCCAGAGCTTGACCGTCGCGTCTGCATCGCCCGAGGCGACGAATGGCCCCCGCGCTCCATAGGCGACCGTGCGCACGACGCCATCGTGGCCTTCGAGCAGATGCTCCGGCGTTCGCGGCTTGGACGCATCCCAGAGCGCGACGACGCGGTCCTGGCCCGCAGCCGCCACGCGGTCGCCGGAGCCCGCGAAGACGACGGCCGTGATGGGCGCGTCGCTGTGCTTGAAAGAGGCGCGCTTCGATCCGCTTTCGGTATCCCAGAGCGCCACCGTGCCGTCGCCGTGCCCCGTGACCACCCGCTCGCCGCTGGCGGCGAATGCGGTGGCAGGCCCGGCGTCGAGTTCGATCGTGCGCAGGAGTTGCCCCCCGGGCACCGCCCAGACCCGCACCGTGCCGTCCGCGGATGCGCTCACCATCTGTTGCCCATCGCGCTGGAACGCGAGACCGCTGATGACGCCACGGTGGCCCTTCATGACGGCGAGGGGCACGTCGGCATTGATTTGCCCCGTCAGGATGCCGCCGCCCTCGCGCCTAATCGTCGGAAGCTGATCCTGAAGCGTGACGACGCCGGCAGCGACGACAATGCCGACCACCAGCTTGGCCACGAGCGCTCGCGCGCTGCCGAAGAGCGGCGTCCTGCGGATCGCTCGCGGAGACGCCTTCCGCGCTCCGGGGGGAGGTGACGGGGGTGCCGCAACCACGGGCTCGGCCGATACCTGTGCCGCAATGCGTTTCGGCGCGGCCGGGGCAGCCTTGGCCCGCTCGGCAACGTCCGGAGCAGGCTTTGCTGCGACCGCCGCCTTGCGGCTCGCCTTTTCCACCTTGATCGGCTCAGCGGGAGGCGCGGCGGCCGCCCGGCGCCAGCCATCGAGAAACGCAGCCGCGAGACCTCCGCGCGGAGGACGAGGCGGCAACTCGGCGGCCTTGGGTGATGGCTGATCGGTGGGAGTCCGACCGGGTTGAGGCGCGGCATCCACCCTGGGCTCCACGCCCGAGGCGGCGGCTGCGGGCTCGAGCACGCGCTCGGCCGCGGGCTTCGCGGCAGCCTTGTCCTTCGCGCCCGTCCGCTTCTCCGGCTTCTGCGGTGCCGGAGCGAAAAGCTCGGCCCGCCACTCGGCGACCGACTTCGGCCGCTCTCCGACGTCGAGCTTGAGCGCCCTCCCGATCGCCGCCAGAAACCCGGGTCGGTAGGACGACAGCGCCGCGTCGGCCGGTGGAATGAGCTCGTCAGCGACGAGTCGCGACGGCGAATCGGGCGGCCGCCGCCCCGTGACGGCCTCGTAGAGCGTCGCCCCGAGCGAGTAGATGTCGGTCCACGGCCCCTGCTGTCGGCTCGTCGTTGCGTACTGCTCGAACGGGCTGTAGCCGGGTTTGACGAGCGCCGAGATCGTCTTCGAATGCTTCGCGATGTCGCCGCGCGCCGAGCCGAAGTCGATCAGCACCGGTTCGCCGTCGCGCCGGATCATGATGTTGTCGGGCGCGATGTCGCGATGCAGGTAGTCGGCGGCATGTACGGTCTCGAGCGCGCCGAGCAGTGGATCGAGGATCCGGTCCATCTCGGGCTGCCGGGGCGCGCGTCCGAGGTTACGCAGCCAGCCCTTGAGGCTCGTGCCGTCCTCGTAGTGGAGCACGATGTAGCCGGTGTTGCGGGCGAGGAAGTAGCGATAGACCCGGACGATGTTCGGGTGCGTGAAGCGCGCCAGCGTCTGCGCCTCCGCGAGAAACCTGTCGAGGCCCCAGGAATAATCGCCCTCGCTGTCCCGCGAGCGCGGCACGACGTCTTCGGCGGCGTCGCGGGCCGCGAAGTCGATGGGGAAATACTCCTTGATGGTGACGAGCCGCGCGAGCGGGATTTCCTCCGCCAGATACGTGATGCCGAAGCCACCGGCCCCGAGCACCTTCTCGATGCGGTAGTCGTCGGCGAGGATGGTCCCCGGCCGGAGCGCGACCAGGTCGCTCATGGCGGCCCCCATGAGGATCGGTTCGGGCGGCGCCATGCCATCACGGCTCTGGCCGGCCTTGTGTCCAGATCCACGTCGCTCTCCCCGCTCGCCGTCGTGCTTCCGGTCACCCGGTTCACGCTTCGCCAATGCACCACCGGGAATGCCGACGAGTCGCCGACGATGCAAGCCACCCCGCGACGATATCTGGCGAATAATATGGCGAAAGCATGAGGCCTCCGGTGCGCGACGCGTCGGGCGGGCGCGCGCGTGTCCTGTACACCAGCCCGCAGCGCCCCGATCGGGCCATGTTCTGGCCGTCATCGCGAGGCACTTCTCCTCGCAAAGGAGACAGCATGCCGATTCGACCGGTGGCCCTGCGCGGGCGGTGGATGGCAGATCGAACCGTCGTCCCGAAGGCGATCGGCGCGGCGGCGCTTGTTGTTGCGTCCTGTGCTACGGCCCAAAGCGCGTCCAGGGGCGTGACGACGACCGATCTTGCCGACCTCGGCCGCAGAACGGTCGACGAGATCTGGCGCCTGTGCGAACTCCTGTTGTCGGGTCTTCATCAGCAGCCCGCCGCGCGCCTTGCCGTGTCCGTGGCGCTCGCGGTGCCGATCCTCGCGGCGGCAGGGGCGCTCGGCCGTCTGCCGGCGCGGTTGCGCGCTCGTCGCGAACTGGCGCGCGTCCAGGTGCAGGAGCCATTGACGGCTGGTCGCTCAGCCGGCCCGCACAGCGCCTGGATCGAAGTCGAGGCCTCGTCGATGCCGCCCGTGCGCCTCGGCGAACTCATTCGGCTCGGCCACGCCGAGGATTGCGACGTGGCGCTTCCTGGTGCCTCCATCACCGGCACCCATGCCGTCATTCAGCGCACCGAGGATCGCGAGTTCCACATTTTCGACGTCAGCGCGGGTGAAGGACCGGGGGTAGCGGTGAATGGCGAGCGCCTCGCGCACGGCCGGCTGCGCAACGGCGACCTGATCGAGATCGGCGCGTCACGGGTGGTGTTCCGGGAGGGCCGGGACGGCGCGCACGCAGGCGGGACGGGATGCCTTGTCTGATGGCCAGCGCCCGTCACGGGCGTCGGTGGGATGTTCGTTGAAGCAGAGCTAGATCCAGGGAGAGCGACATGTCGGGGAATGCGGGGGACGGCGCGGCGGCCGAGGGACGCATGGTGGGATCGTTGCGGGACGCGCTTGCGGCTGCGGCGCGCAGCGAAGGGGCTCCGGCCTTGAGCGCGGGCCGTGAGCTGAAGGCGCTGCCGCAGCCTCCCGCGCCGAACGTGGTGGTGCCACCGGCGGCGACCGACAAGCGCGCTGGCGTACCGAGCGCGGCCGAGGCGGCCCAGGAGGCCCGCGCGCCGGCACCCGCCGAGATCGCCGACGCGCCGCAGACCCGAGTCGCCCGCCAGCCCGCGGCCCGCACCTCGAGCGCGACCGTAGCCCGCACGCAGCTCGTCCGTGGCCGCAGCGCCGTAAAGAGGAATGATTTCCACCAGGATCCGGTGGTCGGCTGGCTGGTCGTGATCGGCGGCGCGGGTCTCGGTGCCTTCCGCCCGATCTATGAGGGCAACAATACCCTCGGCCGCTCGTCGGCCCAGCGAATCCCGATCGACTTCGGCGACGAGGCCATCTCCAGCGAGGAGCAGGCGTATATCCGTTATGATTCGGTTGACCGTCGCTTCCTGCTCGTGCCCAATCTGGCGAAGACGAACATCGTTGCCGTGAACGACACCAAGCCGACGTCGGCGGTGGAGCTGGCAGCGATGGACGTGATCACCATGGGGCATACCCAGCTCGTTTTCGTTCCGTTCTGCGGACAGGAGTTCGACTGGGGCGAGCTCACCGAGATGAAGGGCTGATGTTGACACTGCGCCACGCCAGTCGCGCCAGTCAGGGAGCGCGGGCCTATCAGGAGGATTCGTCCGCGGTTTGGCCGGGCCAGGGACCTTTGGTTCCTGTGACCGCCGCGGACGTTCCGGCGGGCACGTCGCTCGTGGCCGTTCTGGCTGACGGCATGGGTGGCCATACGGGTGGCCAACTCGCCTCGTCGACGATCTGCAAGGCGTTCCTCGAGCACTTCGTCGCGGCCGACGGTGACGCGCTGGCGCGACTCGGGCCTTCGCTTCTGGCGGCCAACACCGCGATCGAGGCGAAGGTGCGCTCCAATCCGGGCCTCTCGGGCATGGGCGCGACACTCGTCGGCGTTGCTGTGGGGGACGCGGGACTGAGCTGGATCAGCGTCGGCGACAGCCCCATGTACCTGCACCGCGACGGCGAACTCGTGCAGCTCAACGAGGACCACTCACTGGCCCCGGTCATCGATCGAATGGTCGAGCAAGGCAAGCTCTCGTCGGAGCAGGCGAAGGCCGATCCCCGCCGCCACTATCTTCGCTCCGCCGTCACCGGCGACGAGATCGAGATGGTGGATGCGCCGCGCCGGCCGCTGCAACTCGTACCCGGCGATATCGTCCTGATCGCCAGCGACGGCATCCACACGCTGCCGCACGACGACATCTGCGCGATGATCACCGGACAGGCGCGCCACGGCCCTGCGGCCGTGGCCGACGCACTGGTGGCGACGGTCGATGCACGCGGCGAGCCACACCAGGACAACACCACGGTCATCGTGATCGAGGTCGGCGGCTGACGCACGGAGCCGGATGATCCGCCCGCGCGGCTGGACCGTTGCATCCCGGTTAGCCGTCAGCCGGGGCCGCGCCGTGATCACAGTCACTCCCATCTATGCGGGCCTTCTGGCGCTGCTCTTCGTCGTTCTGAGTATCCGCGTGATCGGCACGCGCCGCTCGGCGGGCGTCGCGCTCGGCGATGGCGGCGACCGCATGCTTCTGCGTCGGCAGCGCGTCCATGCCAACTTCACCGAGTACGTGCCGCTGGCACTCGTGCTTCTGGTCATCGCGGAACTGCAGGGCGCGCCGTTGCTCCTGCTGCACGGGCTGGGCGTCGCCCTTCTGACGGGACGCCTCGTCCATGCCTACGGCGTCTCCCAGGACCCCGAGCGCATGGCACTCCGCGTCACGGGCATGGCGATCACGTTCACGGTCTTGATCGCGAGCGCCGTCTTCAACCTCGGCGGCGTCGCGTTGATGGCCGCGTTGTCGCGCTAGGCCACAGGGGCGAACGAACCGTCGCGTCGGGCGGTCGTGGCCTCGCTCGGCGGTCGGTCCACGAGCCTGTCCGTCACGGCCGCGCCGCCCCACATCGCGACGAGCGCCACCCACGCCGTCGTCGCGAGCACCGCACCTCCGGCGACGCCCGCGCCCACCGCGCAGCCGCCTGCCAGCATGCTGCCGAAGCCCATCAGCACGGCCCCGCCGATATAACGGACCATGCTCGCGCCGCCGTCGTAGCCCTGCAGCACGATTTCGCGCGCGACGACCGCGGCGAGCAGCGCGCCGAGGAACACACCCGGAATGAGCCCGACGTCGAAACCGAGCGGGATCGATGGCGTGTTGATCAGCGCCATCAGCGTATCGGCGGATGGTCCGGTGAAGCTGACGCTCTTCACCGAGACGGGGTCGAACGCGACCTGCGAGATGCCATAGGTCAGCCCCCAGGCCGCCGCGACGCAAAGCCCGACGCCAGCCGCAGCGATCGCGCGGCAGGCGCCGGTCGTGTGCCGCCACGCGAGCCATACGCCCGGGATGAACCAGGCGAGGCCGAGCGCGATCCCGGCGACCGTCCCGCCACCGAGCGGAGAAAGTAGTGTGCGCTGCGCTCCACCGTCGATCATCCAGAGGCTGGCGATCCATTCCCGGAGCGGCGAGAGCGCGCCCCGGTACGAGGCCTGCGCCACCAGTGTCACGACGAGGCCCGTGACGAGCGCCCTGAGGTTGCCCGTGGCCGAGAGAACGAGGAGCCGGCTCGCGCATCCCCGCGCCAGAACCATGCCGGCCCCGAACATGAGGCCTCCGGCAATCGCACCCGAGAGCGACCCCGGCGCGGCGATCTGGCGTGCGGTCGAGACGTCGAGCAGGCCGAGCGCGACGAGGAGTTGCGTGCCGGTCAATGCCGCGCCGAACGCGACGAGCCACAGCGCCAGCTTCGGGCCCATCTCACCGCGGGCGACCTCCACCGTGGCGGCCCGGAGGCAGAAGCGGCTCTGCTGTGCGAGCGCCCCGAAGGCGAGCCCCACGACGAGGCCGGCCAACGCCAGGGTTGGTCCCTCTCCGATCTGCTCGACGAGCCCACTGAGCGTCACGTCCGGTCTCCACGTGGCGGTAATGCCCGGTCAGGGCAAGCCGATGTGGCGGTCATGTATCGCACGTCGTCGGACCACCGATTGATCTGGCCCAAACCGACCCGTGCGTGGTCCTCGCGCGGCCGCCTCAGATGCGCCGCCCCTCGGCCGCCCAGTAGGGCTCGCGAAGACGTCGCTTGAAGATCTTGCCCGAGTCCTCGCGTGGCAGTCCGTGCCGGATCTCGATGCGACGCGGCACCTTGTAGCCGGCCAGATGCTGCGCCAGATGACGCCGGACGGCCTCGGGATCGACATCGCGGCCCTCCTGCGGCTCGACCAGCATGAGCAGCGCCTCTCCGAACTCCGCGTCCGGAATGCCGAACACCGCGCAGTCCTTGACGCCCTCGAGCCCGATGGTCACCGCCTCGATCTCGGCCGGGTAGATGTTGACGCCGCCCGAGATCACCATGTCTCGCTTGCGGTCCGAGAGATAGAGATAGCCGTCGGCGTCGAGATAGCCCATGTCGCCGCACGTGATCAGGCCGTCGCGCTCGATCTCGGCCCGCTTCTCGGGAAGCTTGTGATAGGTGAATTAGGGATAGAAGCTGAGCCGCGAATAGACCTCCCCGATCTCGCCGGCGGGCAGCTCTCGTCCGTCCTCGCCGAGGATGCGGATCGTGGCTCCCGGCGCCGCCCGCCCGACCGAGCCCGGCCGCCGGAGCCAGTCCTCGGCCGTGATGATGGTCACCGCGCCCGCTTCCGTCGCTCCGTAGAACTCGTGCACCACCGGTCCCCACCAGTCGATCATGGCGCGCTTGATGTCGGGCGGGCAGGGCGCAGCCGCGTGCATCACGAAGCGCAGCGAAGACACGTCGTACCTGGCGCGCACGGCCTCCGGCAGCTTGAGCAGCCGCACGAACATGACGGGCACCATCAGCACCGTCGTGATCCGGTATCGCTCGATTGCCCCGAGGAATGCTTCCGCATCGAACCGCGGCAGCAGCACGAGAAGATCGGCCACCCGTGCGCCCCTCAGCGCGAACGAGTTCGGCGCCGCGTGATAGAGCGGACCCGGAACCATCGCCCGGACACCCGGCTCGAGGCCGTTGACCAGCCGGCGCTGGGCATCGAGCCCTTGCTGCTGCTCGGGCGTCGGTGGCGAGCGCCTGACGCCCTTGGGGTGGCCGGTCGTGCCGGACGTGTAGATCATGCTGAGCGTCTGCGGCACGGGTGGACCGGAATAGGGCTCGGCCGCCGCGACGAGGCTGTCCCAGTCCGGCGCGCCGGCAGCGGTCGCCGCCGGTTCGGTCATCCCATAGGCCTCGCGCACTTCCGGCGGCACTGAGACGGCGATCACCCGCGCCGCCTCCGGGATGCGCCCGCCGAGCGCGGCGAGAAGGTCGGCATGCCCGACCACGACGGTCGCGTCGCAGTCCCGGAGCACATAGGCGATCTCTTCCGGGTGGAAATGCCAATTGACCGGCACGGCGTAGGCGCCGATGCGCTGGGCCGCGAGCGAGGCTTCGAGAAATGCGAGATCGTTGCGCATGACGATCGCGACCGAGAGCCCCGGTCTGGCCCCGTGCGCTGCCAGCACCGTGGCGGCCCGCGACACCCTGTCCTCGAACGCCGCCTTGGACACGAGCCGCTCGCCGCTCGCGAGACCGGAGACCGTCGGAGGCGCTGCAGTCATGGCCGTTTGCTCCCGGGTGACGTTTTGCCCGACGCTCCCACGGGCCTCCATTCTCGACAAGGCGGCGACGCTCGCTTGTCCCGCGGGACCGGGACGTGATTAGCTTGCACGCGAGAAGCCGGTCCCGAGCGCACGACGCACGGGGAGCGACCACGACGGAGCATTGCCGATGATTGCCGACGCTCAGGGGAATGCGCTGTCGGGCGCGACCGCCGACGGAGCCCGCCACCTGGACGAGGCCACGCGCGCCTTCGCACTCGCCTACGGTGACGCGCTCGCGCATCTGGCCGACGCCCGCGCCGCGGCGCCCGCCATGGCCATGGGTCACATTGTCTCCGCGTGGATCATGGCGCTGGCCAACGACAGCATGTTGGTCGCCAAGGCCGATCCGTTCATTGCCGCCGCGGCGGCACTGCCCACCAACGGCCGTGAAAAGGCGCATCTGGCGGCGCTGCGCCATGCCGTCGCCGGCCATCGTGCCTCGGCCATCGCCATCCTCGACCGCCACCTGATGGAAACCCCGCGCGATCTGATCGGGCACTACTCGGCCCTGTTGCTCGATGCGTTCCAGGGCCGGTTCCATTGCGTCCGCGACCGCTCCGCGCGCGCTCTGCCGGCCTGGCCGCACGATCTGCCGAGCTACGGGATCATGCTGGCGTTTTACGGCTTCGGCCTCGAGGAGGCCGGCAATTACGAGCGCTCCGAGGCGGTCGGTCGGGCCGCAGCCGAACTCGAGCCGCACGGCTACTGGCCCCACCACGCCGTCTCCCACGTCCTGGAGATGACCGGCCGCCCCGCCGACGGCCTCAAGTGGATGGACGAGCGAAAGCCGCTCTGGGCGGCTGAGAAGAATGCCAACCGTACGCACATCTGGTGGCACAAGGCGCTATTCCACGTCGAACTCGGCGACTACGCCGAGGCGATGGCGATCTACGATGGCCCCGTGGTGTCGACGCAGCGCCCGGTCGGGATCAGCCTGACCAATGCGACGGCGCTCCTCTGGCGCCTCGAGATGCTGGGCTTCGACGCCGGCGACCGCTGGGAGCAACTGGCGCCGCTCTGGGAGGGGCACGCCGACGGCCGCCTGTGCATGTTCGCCGACATCCACGCCGCCATGACGGCGTTGCGTGCCGGACGCGGCGCCGAACTCGACCGCATCGTCGCGGGCATGCGCCAGAGTGCGGCCGCGGGAACCGAGGTGTCACACGCCTATGCGGCGGTCGGGCTTCCCGTTGTCGCGGGGATGGCCGCGTTCCAGGATGGCCGCTACGCCGACGCCGTCGAGAGCCTGCTCGCCGCGCGCCGCGATCTCGTCGTCATGGGTGGGTCTCACGCCCAGCGGGATCTCGTCGAATGGACGCTGACCGAGGCCGCCATCCGCGCCGGCAACCGTGACGTGGCGGTCGCCCTCGCCAACGAGCGCATCGCACTCCGCCCCGAAAGCGCACCCAACCTGCGCTTCCTCGACAACGCCCGGGCGCTCTCCGCCTGACGCCCGGCCGCCGCCGTCAGGGGACCTGCTTCGGTCCCCGGACGGCCTTGACGATATCCGCCATCACCGAGATCGCGATCTCGGCCGGCGTCTGCGCCCCGATGTCGATGCCGATCGGCGCCCGGATGCGCGCGATCTGCGCGTCCGTGAGCCCGGCCTCCTTCAGCCGCTCGACACGCTTGGCGTGATTGCGTTTCGAGCCGAGCGCCCCGACGTAGAGGCAGTCGGAGATGAGCGCCAGCTTCAGCGCCTCGTCGTCGATGTGGCCGACGTGCGCGAGCGCGACGACGGCGGTGTAGGGATCGAGCCCGATCTTCGGCAGCACGTCCTGCGGCCACTCGGCGTGAAGCGTGATGCCGGGGAACCGGTCCGGCGCGGCGAATGCCGAGCGCGGATCGACGACCTGGATCTCGTAGCCGGCGAGCCGCGCGATCTCGGCGAGGACTTGCCCGATGTGCGAGGCGCCGACCACGACGATCCGTGCCGGCGGGACGAGCGCATGCACGAACACGTCCCCGTCGGGCTTGGCCTCGATGCTGCTCCTGGCTGTCGCGAAGCGCCGCGCCACGTCGTCGGGAACGTCGCTGTCGCCACGCGCGAAGATCGACTTCTTCCCGTCGGCGAGCCGCGTCTCGATCACGAGCCCCCGCCGCAAGCGTTGCGCGTCCACCGCACGCGCGACGAGCGCCTTGCCCTCGGTGTCGGCCGTGACGCGCTCGACGTAGACCTTGACCTTGCCCCCGCACGGCAGTCCCGCCCGCCACGCTGTCTCGTCGGCGACGCCGAACTCGAGCAGTTTCGGCACGCCGGTGCCGAGGATCTCCTCCGCCTCCGCGATCACGTCCCCCTCGATGCAGCCGCCGGAGACGGAGCCCTTGAAGCGGCCGTCCTTGGCCACCGCCATCTGGCCGCCAGTCGGGACCGGAGCCGATCCCCACGTGTCAACGACGGTCGCGATCGCAACGGCGCCGTCGCGGTCGAGCCAGTCTCGGGCAGCTTCGAGCACGCCGATCTCGTCGCGAGGCGTGTGCGGGGCGGGTGTATCGGTCATGGCATGGTCATCCGGTAGCGGGTTCCGCGTGACTGTAGGCTCCATGGAGCCCGCTCGCAAATGCATCGGCAGGGCCGCCCCATTTGGCCGAGTAACGATAGTGTTGCGTCTCGACAACAATCTCCGCGCGTATCGACGGAGCGCCAGTTGCCCGTGGCGCGGCCCTCAGATACCTATTCTTGCCATAATGAGAATTCAGTTGTTGCGGGACGCACGGGACTTGTTTCGCCATCGGGGGATGGGGATGACCTGCACGCGCTGCCGGTCTGTCCGTTGATCTGATCAGAAGCTTGTCTGCTGCACTGGCGCAGCACGTCGCGTTAGTCCCGCACGGTTCGAGTAGCGTTAGGCGTAGAGCGTATGGATGCCAGTGGGCCTTGGCTCGAACCACAGGTGTTCGGGACGGTGTCGGCGTTTGAGGCGGATGCGACAGCGCCGCGTGCGACGGCTTGGCTGCTGGCGGGTTCCGGCATTCAGTTCGTTGATTTCGAGATTCCGGCCGGGCTGCTGGCGCTGACCTACGGGCGCTTCGTCGAGGATTACGACGCGACGCACGGATCACTCCTGATACCGCTCGAAGATCGGCCGGATTACGACGGCGTCGAATGGCACCCGGCCACCGGCCGCGCCCTCTCTCCCGACGAGACCCTTTGGCTGACCGGGTTCGGCGCCGTGGAGCCGTACCTCGGCGTCTGGCTTCCGGCGCCATGCCTGCGCGTCGTGCTCGATCACGCGGGCGCGCCGCGTTTTGACAGTGGCCCGGGCAATTGGGCACGCCTGTTCATCGAATCGCCGATGGCCGACATCCGGACCGTGACGCGACTGAAGGGCGTCCTCGCCATCGACACCCGTATTGACGAGACCCCGCGCGCGGCAGCGCCGGCCTATCTCGCCCCCAATCTCGATGATGTGCGTCACGGCGCGGAGTACCGTCTGGCGTCCGACGCCGTGGCTCTGGCGCCGCTTCTCTCCGAGGCGTGGATCGACCGATGGCTCGCCGGCCGTTTCAGGACGTGGCGCACGGCCGGGAGCACTTCGGCGTCGGTGCCTGTCGCGCCGGAGGGGCGGTTCGCGCTCGAGCACATCGCCCGCTACATTGCGCTTCTGCGTTTGCTGGACCGGAGCCACGCGCTTCCGTGCCTGCGTTTCCACGAGGTGGCGCCCGCAAGCGCGCCCCGCCCGCGTCGCAGTGAAGTCGATCTGGTTCTTGATCTCGACGACGGCCCGTGCGCGGCCCGCCTCGCGGCGGTCCGGAGCGAAGTGGTCGCCGGCGAGCGCGGACGTTCCCGCGCGGGCGTACCTCTCCGCCTGCGCTGGCTGTCACAACCCACCCGCATCGGTGCTCCCCCGCTCGACAGCCGGGTCGAATTCGATCGGGGCGGCTTCGGCGACGCCCTGGCATCGCGCGTGAGCGGCCGGCCGGACGCCTTCTTCTGGCCGAGCCTCGCCCGTATCGGGAGTGAGGCCGCCGCCCTTGCGGGGCGTCCGGGTGCAAGTCCCGGAACGACCGGCCTCGCGCGCATGAGGTCGGCGCTGCTCGATACGCGACAGCGCGCGTTCGCCTGGCGCTTTCCCGGCGACGGCGACGCAGTGGCGCCTGGACGAATGGTATCGGGCCCTCTGCTGGCGCATCTGAGCGAGGATGGCACGCCGATCACCACCGAGCGCGGCCGCGCGAACGGTGCCGCACCCGCGCTACGGCCCCGCTTCTCCGCGTCGTCACTGGTGTCGATGTTCGTGGCCGAACTGATCCTCCACGCCCTTGCCGCGATCAATGCGCCCGGCCGGGAGGGGCTTGGCGCCGGTCCGCGCGAGCTGCGACGCATTCTGGCGGTCTGCCCGGCCGGCGCGACACCCGCCGAACGCGAGATCCTGCTCCGGCGTCTCGCGGATGCGGTGGACCTCGTCTGGACCGCTTACGGTTGGCCATCGACCGGCTCGCCGATCACGCCGCCCCGCCCGTCCGTGGCCCTGGCCGCCGAAGCTGGCCTGTCCGCGCAGGTACTTTACCTCGTCGACGAGGCCGAGACCCGTTTCGACGGTAACGTGGCGAGCGTGTTGTCGTCTGCCATGACCTCGGGCCTCGCGCGCCCGGGCCGCCCCCTGACCGTGGCCACGCTCGACGTGGGCTTCGCCGCCGAAAGCCTCTCCATCGTCGCCTACCGCCTCGACGAGACCCAGCGGCTGTGTATCGACCCGGGACCGGCCTGGAGCGGGCGCCGCGGTATTGCCCCGCTGCTCGCCGTGATCGCTGAGCGGATCGTGGTCCCGGCCATCGAAGCGGCGCTGGCGGCGGCGGGTCATCCGCGCCCGGCGCAGCTGTCCCGCTTGGGGCTAGATGCTGAAGGCGGCCCGTCATCTCATGCAGACGACGGTCACGACGTCTTGCGCCGGCGTCTCGCCGCGCACCTCTGGGAGCCTGTCGCCATCGCCGTCCTGGCGCTGGTCGCCGCCCACCTGGCGGTCGGAGCGGGGCGCGGCCCCATTCGCGCTCGTCTCGAGGATCTGCAGCTCGTGGGAGTGGACGCCTTCGCGGAGGCGGCGCGGCACTTCGATGCCGTCGCAGCGGCTGACGGGGCCCGCGCATTCCATCTGGCTGAAATCCAGGTGTCGGTCCGTCCCCGTGAGATCGAGCGCATGCTGGGAGAACACGCCGGCCCGATGCTCGACGCGGTCTCCGGCCTCATCGAGGCGAATGCCTGTGACGTGCTGCTTCTGACGGGGGGCGCGATCCGGCTCATGTCCCCGGTCCGCCACCTGCTGGACCGGTTGCCGCTGGCGCCCCACCGTGTGGAGGACATCGGCAGCCGCGCGACCGCGATGCTGGCACGAGATGACGCCGGTGAAGCGTTCGAAGCGGTACCGGAGAGCCTCGTCAACGCAGTGGCGACCGTGATGGCCGGTCAGCATCCGGTGACCATCGCCCTGCTCCCACCCACCGATCCCGCCGCGCCGCGCCTCGCTGTCTTGGCGGAGGAGACGCCATGAACACCCATCAGCGGATCGCCCTTCTGCTGCGCCGGACGGCGGAGGACGTGGCGCTGCTGGAAGCCTGGCTGGCACGCGATGGTGCCCGGGCGGGCGTCGCGACCCGGGCGCTCGCCGGCGTGCTCTCCCGGGCTGAGCGCGGGCAGGAGGTGCTGCGCGCGGCACTGGCGCGACCTCCGGTCGTCGGCGTCGTGCCGGCGGATCCACGTGCGACCGAAGGCTTCGTCGGCCGCCTGCTGGAGCGATCGGCCCGGGAAAGCCGGCCGCAGGTGACACGCCATCCTCGGGTTTTGACCACTCAGCTCCTGGCCCGGGTCGGGGATGGTACGGCGGCGACGGCCCTCAGGCTTACGGCTGGGGCTGCCCCGCCGCCGACCGACGGCCATTCCGTCCAGCTCCGCCTGATGTCGTTCGCCGACGCAGCCTACGTTCTGGCGCAGGCTGCGGCATGGGTCTGGCCGGAGGATCTGGCTCGCCCTCTCGATCTGGGCGCTCTGCGTCAGCTCTATGCTGACGTCGGCCGCTCGATCTCGACCGCCCGGACGCCCGGCGTTTCCAGCCGCGACATTCATGCGTTGCGCGAGCGGATCGAGGCGGCATGGCCCGATGCTCCGTTCGTGCGCGAACTCGCCGCCCACGGCTACTGGTCCGATCTGGCCGACGTGGTTGGGCATCTCCCGGCCGCTGCCCGCATATCGGCGCTGTCGTTGCTCTGGGGCGCGCGCCCCGAACTGACCGCCCGAGCCACCCTCCTCAACGACGCGCTCTCCCGGCTCGGCTACGCGGTCGAGGTCTCTTGCACGAGCGACACGCTGCTGGGTTCTGGGTTCGCGGCCCCCCCGCTCGGGACGTCGTCCGCGATGGTCCGTCTCGGGTGCGCCGCCGACGACGTGGTGCAGACGGTCGGCCGTCTCGGCCATCGCTCGACCGTGTCGCGCGCCGCGCTCTCGGTGCTGGTGCTCGAGGTGGTACTGCCGGGAGCGGGTCCAACGTTGCCCCGCCAGCCCACCGCCGATCTGGTGGTCTTTCCACCGGTCCCGGTGCGCGACGCGCCGTCCCGAGGCGCCCGTGACGGCGCGATCGGCCCGGCCCTTGTCCGTGGCAAGGCCGACGTGGTGCTTGGCGCGGCGATCGGCACGCAGGACGTGACGGCCCTCGTCACCGTGGTTGGCCCCGCGACGGCAGGTGACGATACGCTCGTCGAGCCGATCGCCGCGTGGATCGACCGCACCCAGGGGACGACACCGGAGGCGCGCGAAAGTGCCCCGACCGGCATCTTCGTCGTGGCCCCCGCGACTCTTGCACAGCACGCGACCTCGCCCCGGGACGCAGCGGCGGACGCTGTCGCGGCGGCGATCGTCGGAGGGATCGGCGCTGATCAGGCTTGGCCTCGCGAGTGGACGCCGGGTGAGGCCTTTTCCAACGTCCACTGGTACGACGATGGCGGCCGAAGCCCCGTCCTTGAACCGTCCCGGCCCTTGCGCCTCGACCCGACTGCCCCCGAGGAAGCCGGAGCGGCGAGCCGGCCGGCAATCGTCGAACGGCGATGGCCACTGAGCCTCGCACACTTCGCAGCCGAAGCTCATCCCGCACGATGGGCCTCCGATGGCGGCATTGACGCGATCGCGGATGCGGTCGCCGCTGTCTGCCGGCCGGAGGATCGTGCCGACCAGATCCGCCGTCGCCTGGCCGGTATCCGGCGCGATCTTCGCGCCCGGCTGCTACGCCGGGGGGCGAACAGCGATGCGGGCGAGGTCGCAGCCCTCCGGCATCGCGCCGCTGTCGCCCTCCAGACCCGGCTCCGGAGTGGCGCGCGGGCCGGTCGCCTGGGGGTAGTCCTTGCGTCTCTGTCGTTGAGGCCTGGAGAAGCGCGGGCGCTTGCCGGCAAGGCCGCGCGCCACGAGGGCGGAGATGTCGCCGGGTGGCAGACGGTCGCGCCAGACGGGACCGGCTCCGAGCTGGACATGGACCAGCGCTTCGCCGCGGATGTGATTGCCTATTGGTGCGCCGCGCTGCAGAGCCGCGCGCAGTGCCCGTCGCTGGCGCGGGCAGCGGGTATTCCCGAGCGCTATCTGTCGGATCTCGCTGACGAGGTGGCTCTCGCAGCCGAGCGGTGCGACCTGGTCCACGAACTGGCGCTCGAGCTTGGGCGTGGCCGATCCGACGGTTGGGTCGCCGCATCCCCTGCGGCGCTCGCCGCCACCGCGTCGATGTTTGTCAGCACCTTTCTCGAGCGCCTTGCCGTTCCAGGGGCGACCGGGGCTGCGCGAGCCCGTGTCGAACATCAGCCCATCGCACGATCGCCGCTCGCCCTTCGCTCGGCTGTCGACCCGCGGACGCCGCCGCCGCCCCTGTCACGAATCTGGCCGGATGGCTTGCGTACGCTCGTCGACGCCAATGCCGCGCCCGGCCTTGTCCGTCCACTCGCGGAAACGACACCTGAGCTGATCGGCGCCTTCGCGCCATCGCCGCTCGACAGTATGGAGACGGGTCTGTGAACGACGTACAAATCACGGTCCACGGTAACCCCGATCCGGCCGGCCTCGGTCAGGCGATCATCCGGCTGACGGGTGTGGCGTTGGTTCCGCCGGGCTCGATCGTACGCATCGAGCCGATTGCCGACGACGTTCCGGCGTCGGACCCGGAGGACTGGCCATCGCCGGACCTGAAGCCGCTGGAAGCCCGGATTACGGCCGACGGCGTCGATCTGGTCGTCGGCGCCGAGGTGGTCGAGGCTCCCGCCCTGCTGCCGGGCACGCCCGTCGCGATTTCCGTCCCCTCGGTGGGGGCCCGCGCCGAGGTGCATTGGCCGGCCATGGCATTGGCACCCGCCCGTCGCGGCGCGGCCGTCGTCATGTCGGGCGAGCAGCGTGCGGCGGAGCTTGCGGCCCGCTCCGAGGCGGACCGGCTGGCGGCACTCGAGGCTGCGGAAGCCGCCCGGCGCGAGGCCGACGCCATCGGCGAAAGCCAGCGGCGTGCCTCGGAGGCGGCGCTCCGGCTTGCCGAAGAAAGCGCGCTCTCCCGTCTGACGCTTCCGGGCGAACCGGAGCCTGATCGACGCAATACGGTCGGGAGCGATGACGACGCCCCGCCTGTAGCGCCGCCGTTGTCTGGACTGCTGGGCGGCAGTGCCGCCCTGCCGCCGCCGAGTTTGCCTTTGCCGCGATTGCCCGACGCAACTCAGGGCGTGGCCTCGAAGGCACCTCGCCCGGCCCCCGCGAAACGGCCGTCGCTGCGCAGTCCGTCCGCCGCCGCCGCCGCCCCTGTCGATGAGCTCGCGCGCCGGGGGGAGCTGGCACCCGCTGTGCGCGCGCCTCGCCCACCTCGCCGCAGCATGGGGTCGCTGGTGTTCGCGTTCCTGCTCGGAGCGGCCGTGACGGTCGGCGCGGTGGCCGGCTGGCTTCAGAACGAGAAGCGCCGCTTCGCCACGGCGCCCATCCCGCCCGTGCCGTCGGCACCGGCGGCCGGCTTGTCGAATGTCGAGACGGCGACCCGGCCCGACATGCTTGCCCTGCTCGCCGTTCCCGCGCGCTCGCCGCTCGGCCGCCCCGCGGACGGCGTCACATTCGAGGACGCACTCCGCCGCGCCGATCAGGCACTCTACGGAGAAGGTGTCGGCCGCAATCGCGATGAAGCGAGCTACTGGCTCCGGACGGCGATCAGCCGTGGGCTGTCCGAGCCACGGCTGTTGTGGGCCATGACCCAGCTCGGCGCCGCGTTCGCGACACCGGACGGCGGTCAACCCGACTACGCCACGGCCCGGCTCCTGTGGGCCGTAGCGGGCGGAGCCGGCGACCCTGTCGCGCTGTGCTTCCTCGCATCCGCCAGCGAATCGGGTCTCGGTGCTCCGGCCGACGCCGCGACGGCGCTCTCTCTCTATGAGCAGGCGAAGGCGCGAGGTGGCTGCCGTGACGTCGATCAGTCCATTTCCAGATTGAAGGGCTCCCGACCATGATCCGGCACCCCGTCAGCCTCCTCCTTCTCGTCACGCTTGCCAGCGCAAATCTCGTTGCTTTGGCAAGCGATGCAGCGGCGCAGAGTGCCAACGCCTCGCCGTCGTTCGTCGACGAGCGCCGGCTTCCGGGGCGTGGGGACGCCGAAGCCCGCCAGAAGGCGGCGGCCGAGGCGGCCGACCGCGCTGCCGCCGAAATGCGCAAGCGCTTCGAGGCCGAAGCCGCGGCCATGCGCGCCGAGCTCGAGGCGGCAGCCCGCGAGCATCGCCGCCGGCTGGACGAGGAGGCAGCCGCGCTGAGCAAGCGGCTGGCCGCCGAAAGCGAGAGCCGCCTGAAAGCGGCAGGCGCACGTGACGATACCGAAGCCCGCGCCCGCGCCGAGGAGGAGGCCCGTCAGGCCGCTGCCGCCGAAGCGCAGCGTCGGGCCGACGCCGAAGCCCGCGCCGAGGAGGAGGCCCGTCAGGCCGCTGCCGCCGAAGCGCAGCGTCGGGTCGAAGCCGAAGCCCGCGCCCGCGCCGAGGAGGAAGCCCGTCAGGCCGCTGCCGCCGAAGCGCAGCGTCGGGCCGACGCCGAAGCCCGCGCCGAGGAGGAGGCCCGCCAGGCCGCTGCCGCCGAAGCGCAGCGTCGGGCCGACGCCGAAGCCCGCGCCCGCGCCGAGGAGGAGGCCCGTCAGGCCGCTGCCGCCGAAGCGCAAAGTCGGGCTGAAGCCGAAGCCCGCGCCCGCGCCGAGGAGGAGGCCCGTCAGGCCGCCGCCGCCGAAGCGCAGCGTCTCGCCGAGGTCGAAGCGCGACGGAAGGCGCTCGATATCACGGGAAGCACGGCTGATGGACAACGCTACTTTCAGCGCGGTGAGCAGTTTCTGGCCAATGGCGATTTTGCAAGTGCCCGCTTGTTCTTCGAGCGCGCGAGTGACGCCGGCATCGCGGATGCCGCCCTCCGACTCGGCGAAACCTACGATTCTCGCGCCCTCCAGCGCCTCGGCGCGATCGGACTGAGTCCAGACGCCGACCTCGCCCGCCGCTGGTATCGGCGCGCGTCCGCACTCGGATCGACAGCGGCGGCCGATCGCCTGAAGCAACTCGGCGACTGACGCCGGGGCGGCACGGCCGGATTGCAAGTACGACCTGTATCGCGTTGAGGAGATGTCGAATGAAGGGTGGGGGACGTTTTCTGAAGGCCATCGCGGCTCTGGCTGTCGTCTTGACCGGATCGGGTCCTGTCGGCGCGCAAGCGCGGGCCGACCGGTGGGGAGCAGACGGCAAGGAGCGCATCAACCAGTTCACCATCGGGCTGGCCGCCGGACTTCCGAAAGGCGCTCCGCTCCGGTTCGGCGCCGAACTCGCGCGGGCCCTCAACGAGGGCGATGAAATGCGCATCCTTCCGATCGTCACGCGAGGCATCTTCGACAACTTCGAGGATCTGCTGCAATTGCGCGGCGTCGATGCCGCCATCGTCTACGGCGACACGCTGCTGCACTTCGACAAGGTCGAGCGCGTCCCGAACGTGCTGAGCAAGGTGCACTACGTCGCAAGCCTGTTTCCGTCGGAACTCCAGATCTTCGTCCGGCCGGAGATCCAGTCGCTGCGCGACCTGCAGGGCAAGGTCGTCAACTTCAATCAGAAGGGGACGGCAGCCGCCTACACGGGGCCCATCGTCTTCGAGCGACTGGGCATCAAGGTCGATGCCCGCTTCGATCCCCATCCCGACGTCATGCGCCAGATCCGCACCAGCGACCGCTACGCGGCGACCGTTTGGGTGACGGCCAAGCCCGTCGGCGGCATCGCCTCGCAGGACTGGCCGGCCGGTTTCAAGATGCTGTCGGTCCCCTTCACGAAGGAATTGGAGGACCTCTATCTCTCGGCCACGCTCGAGAGCGCCGACTACCCGAAGCTGATCCCGGCCGGCGAGAAGGTGGAGACGATCGCTGTTCCGGCCGTGCTCGCCGTCTACAACTGGACGCCCGGCTCGCAGCGCTATCCCCGCATGGTGAAGTTCGTCGACTACATCTTCGAGCGCCTGCCGAACCTGCAGAAGCCTCCGTTCCACCCTGCTTGGAAGAACGTGAACCTCTCGGCTCCCGTTCCCGGATGGCGTCGCTACCAGCCCGTGCAGGACAAGCTCGACAAGCTGCGACCGGGTCAGACCGCCGCGGCCGCGTCCCGTCGTTGACCTGCCGCGCGCTCCCGGTCACGAACCGGTCGGCGTCGGGACGGTCTCGACAACCATCCCGTCGGGTTCGTCGTCTTGCCGGCCGTCATCGCGGAGCGCGATGTAGATCGCTGGAATGACGAGCACCGTCAGCAGCGTCGACGAGGCGAGTCCGAACAGCAGCGAGATGGCGAGGCCCTGGAAGATCGGGTCGAACAGGATCACCGCGGCGCCGATGATGGCGGCGAGCGCCGTGAGCAGGATCGGCTTGAAGCGGATCGCACCCGCCTCGAGCAGGACCGTCCGGAGCGGCGCGCCGTCGTCGCGCGGCTGCCGGATGAAGTCGACCAGCAGGATCGAGTTGCGCACGATGATGCCGGCGAGCGCGATGAACCCGATCATGGAGGTCGCCGAAAACGGCGCCCCGAAGATCCAGTGCCCGATCATGATGCCGATCAGTGTCAGCGGCACCGGCGTCAGGATGACGAGCGGCAGCTTGAACGAGCCGAACTGCGCCACGACGAGGATATAGATCCCGAGCAGTGCCACGGCGAACGCCGCGCCCATGTCGCGGAACGTGACCCACGTCACCTCCCATTCGCCGTCCCAGAGCAGCGTCGTCCTGCGGTCGTCGGGCGGCTGCCCGTTGAGTCGGATCTCGGGTCGCGGCAGGCTGCCCCAATCCTTCTTCGCGATGGCGTCCTGCACCGCGAGCATGCCGTAGAGCGGCGCTTCGTAGGCCCCAGCCAGCTCGCCCATCACCATCTCGGTCGGCCGCCCGTTGCGCCGGAAGACAGGCAGCGACGCCAACTCGTGCCGCACGCTCACGACGTCGCCGAGTTCGACGATCGACCGCTCGCCCGGCAGCGCGTTCGCCGGCACCGGCGTCGAGAGCGTGGTCGTGTCGAGGCTCTGCGCCGACTTCGGCAGTTGCACGGCGATCTCGACCGGATGCCGCCCCCCGCCCCGGTGCGAGTAGCCGACCGCGATCCCGCCGAGATAGGCCTGCAGCGTGTCGTAGACGTCGCGCTGTTCCACCTTGTGGAACTCGAGGTTGTCCTGGTCGATCGAGACGCGAAGCCGCGGCGCCGGCGCACCGAAGCTGTCGTCGTCATCGACGATGAAGGGGATCTCGCGGAAGATCTTCCTCACCTCGCGCGCGACGGCGCGTCGGGTCTCGGCGTCGGGACCGTAGATCTCGGCGAGCAGCGTCGCGATGACCGGCGGTCCCGGCGGCACCTCGACCACGCGCAGCGCGCTCCCGTCCGGCAAGGTCAGGCCCTTCAGCCGCTCCCGCACATCGAGCGCGATGTCGTGGCTCGCCCGCTTGCGATCATGCTTTGCCGTAAGATTGATCTGCAGGTCGCCCTGCTGCGGCTCCTTGCGCAGATAGGAGTGCCGGACGAGCCCGTTGAAGTTGAACGGCGCCGCCGTGCCGACATAACTCTGGATCGAGGCCAGCTCCGGCAGGTCGCCGAGCTTGCGCGCCGCCGCGTCGAGCACGCGGTCGGTTCGCTCCAGCGACGTCCCGCGAGGGAGGTCGAGGACCACCTGCAGTTCCGACTTGTTGTCGAAAGGCAGCAGCTTGACCGTCACCCATTTGAGCGGAAAGAGCGTCAGGGAGAGCAGCGTCGCGAGGCCGACCAGGATCAGGAACGACCAGGCCGAGCGTCGGCTGGCGAGGATCGGCCGCGCTGCCGCGACGTATGTCCGCCCGAGAACGCCCCCGTCGTGCGCGCCATGGTCGCCCGCCGGTGCCGAGCCCGCGAGCCGCAGCATCAGCCACGGCGTCACCATCACGGCGACGAAGAACGAGAGCACCATGGCCGCAGACGCGTTGGCCGGGATCGGCGCCATGTAGGGCCCCATCAGCCCCGACACGAACAGCATCGGCAGCAGCGCGGCCACGACGGTCAGCGTCGCCACGATCGTCGGATTGCCGACCTCCGCCACGGCTGCGATGGCGGCGTCGCGGCGACTGCGCCCGTCGTGCATGCCCCAGTGCCGGGCGATGTTCTCGATCACGACGATGGCATCGTCGACGAGAATGCCGATCGAGAAGATGAGCGCGAACAGGCTGACCCGGTTGATCGTGTAGCCCATCAGCCAGGACGCAAAGAGCGTGAGCAGGATCGTCACCGGAATGACGATGAGCACGACGAGCCCCTCGCGCCAGCCGATCGCGATCCCCACCAGCGCCACGATCGAAAGTGTCGCGAGCGCCAGATGGAACAGGAGTTCGTTGGCTTTCTCGTTGGCGGTTTCGCCATAGTCGCGCGTGACGACGACGTCGAGGTCCTTGGGAACGAGCGTGCCCTCGAGGTCTTTGAGGCGATGCCGGATGCGCTCGGCAATGTTGACCGCGTTGGCGCCGGCCCGCTTGGCGAAGGCGACCGTCACCGCCGGCGTCCTGACGAGCGCGCCGTCGTCGCCCTTGGCGTAATGCCAGGCGCGCTGCTCGAGTGGCTTTGCGCCGACGACGATCGTGGCCACGTCGCGCACGTAGACCGGCCGCCCGTCGCGCGTCGTCAGGAGCATGAGACCGATGTCGGGCACGCCCTGCAGCGTCTGTCCGGCAGCAACCGCGATGCTCCGGTCGAGCTCGCGCACCCGCCCCGCCTGGAACGAGCGGTTGGCATCGCGCACCTTGCCGACCAGCTGCGCCAGCGTGACGCCATGCAGCGCGAGTTTCGCCGCGTCCGGCTCCACACGGATCTGGTCCGGCCGTCCGCCCGTGATGTACGAGAGCCCGACGTCGTCCAGCTTGGCCAGTTCGACGACGAGGTTCTCGGCGATGTGATGGAGCCCGTTGTCCTGATAGCGGTCTGCGGCGCCCGGCTTCGGCGTCAGGGTCAGCGTCACGATCGCCACGTCGTCGATGCCGCGCCCGACGATGAGCGGCTCCGGAATGCCGACCGGGATGCGGTCCATGTTGGCGCGGATCTTCTCGTGCACCCGCAGGATGGCTTCGTCCGACGAGGTGCCGACGAGAAAGCGCGCCGTCACCAGAACCTGGTCGTCGAGCGTGTTGGAATAGACGTGCTCGACGCCGTTGATCGCCTTGACGATGGTCTCGAGCGGCTCCGTCACGAGGCGAACGCCGTCCTCGGCCTTGAGCCCGTCGGTGCGCACCATGATGTCGACGAGCGGCACCGAGATCTGCGGCTCTTCCTCGCGCGGCAGCGCGAACAGCGCGACGAGGCCGAGCGCCAGCGCCGCGAGCAGTGCCAGCGGCGTCAGCGGGGAGCCGATGAAGGCGCGCGTCAGATGACCGGAAAGCCCGAGCCCGGTCGGTGCGGGTGCGCCACTCATCGGGTAACCTCCGGCTTGACGATCACGTCGCCGGCCGCGAGACCGGCGAGGATCTCGACTCCGTCGCCGCCGCCGTCGAGCGCTGCCGCGCTGCCGCGCTGGACGACCACGTCGACGGGCTTGCCGTCGCTCCCCTTCACCGCGACGAAGTCGAGCCCGAACCGCGCGAAGACGAAGCCGGTCGGCACGACCACCCCGGGCCGCTTGCCGGCCGAGATCCACACCCGCGCCCGCTCGCCGACGAAATAGTCGCCGAGACCCGGCGCCTCGGCGTCCGCGATCACCCGTCCGCCCTGCAACTCGGGATAGACCTGCACGATCTTGCCGGACACCGTCGCGGACCCGGCGACACCAGAAGGCGTCGCGGACCCGGCGACACCAGAAGGCGTCGCGGACCCGGCGACACCAGAAGGCGTCGCGGACCCGGCGACACCAACAGGCGTCGCGGTATCGGCGACGCTGAGTCCCCGCGCGCCGACGCGGAGCGTGTCCCCCGCTCGCATGAAGCGGGCATGCCGCTCGGGCAACTCGAGCCGCAGGAGATACGCGTTGGCCGCGATCGTGGCGACGCTTTCGCCCGCCATCACGACGCTGCCCGAAGTCACGGGAACCTTGAGGACCCGGCCGGCGGCTGGCGCCAGCACCTGGCCTTCGCTCGCCTGTTCCTCGGCGACCTGCCGTTCGGCCCGGGCCGCTGCGAGTTCATTCCGTGCCACGTCGAGCGCGGTGCGGAGCTGATCGACGCGGGCCTGCGGCGTCACCCCGCGCTTGAGCAGTTGTTCCGCCCGCTCGAAGTCGAGGCCTGCCGTGGTGAGCCGCGACTCGAGCGCCACGATCTGCGCGTCGGCAGCCTTGATGCGAAGCGCGATCTTGGGATCGGCGACGGTCGCCAGCAGTTGCCCCGGCTGAACCTCCACGCCCTCGTCCACCTTCAGCGTGACGACGGTGCCGGGCGTCCGCACCCGCGCCTCGATCAGGTCCTTGCTGCGCACCGTGGCAAAGACCTGCTTCAGGTCTTCCATCTGCGTGACGTGGACAGTGAACGTCTCGGCAGCTCCGGCCGGCGAGGACACGGCGATCGACGCCAGCAGTACGACCGCTGCAGCGCGGGCGGTTACACGGCGCTTTGGCGAACGAGGCTCGGTCATGGGGGTGGCTCCATCGGGCTTGGCGCGTGCGGTCGCGGCCGGTCATGAATGAGGCGTGGGCCTGGGTTGTCCCTGATCTGGCGCAACTCTATCGGCCCCCTCGCGGGGGTCAGTGACATTGTCACCGGGGCGGTATCTGCTCGCGGGCTCCGACGCGCCGCCCCTCGACCGGCCCTTCGCGGTCGTGGCAGGATGCGGAGGGCGAGCGGCTCACCCGCGACTGTGGCATCCGGAGCGAGGCATGGCATTCGAGACCGAGCACAGGACGGTCGTCCTCGGCGCCTCCGTCGTAGCCCCCACGGAGCGCGTCTACGCGGCGTTGACGGACCCGCTCGAGCGCCAGTTGCTCGGCGCGGCCGGCGACATCGGCGTGCTCCTCCTCGACGCGAGCGACGTGCGGGTCGGCGGCAAGGACGTGCTCCGCTTCGGGCCGCGCGGCGATCCCTGCTTCGAGGTCAGCGCTCGCTATCTCGATCTCGTCCCGGGCCGCCGCATCGTCACGTCGGACGTGATTTCCCATGCTGCCCGTCCGATCGTCGTCTCCATGACCACGATCGAGATCGCACCGGGCGGCACCGCCACGCGCGTGCGCCTCACATCGCAACGTCTGAACCTCGGCGGCGACCTGGCCGACACACCGGCCATCAGCCCCTACGAGATCCTGATGGACTGTCTCGCCCGCTACCTCGGCATGCCCGACCGCCGTCGTCGCTGATCCGGGTGGCCTCCAGGGCAATGGGGATTGTGCTGGGGGGCAAGCTGCACTAAGTCCACCGCATGCGGCGAAATTGTCGCGCAACTGTCGCGAGCGCCCGGCACCTTGGCCTCGACGCACCTAGCATCTGGGAGACGGAATTGGACAGCGTTTTGATTATCGGCGCGGGAGCTGCCGGCTCGGTCACGGCTCAGAAGTGCGCGATGAACCGCGACGTGTTCAAGAAGGTCCATCTGGCCTCGCGCCGCATCGCGAGCTGTGAGGCCGTGGCCAAGCGCTGCGTGACCCCGATCGACATCTCGCAGGTCGACGCCGACAACGTCGCCGAGGTGGTCGCGCTGATCGAGAAGGTGAAGCCGGACCTTCTGATCAACATGGCGCTGCCCTACCAGGACCTGCCGATCATGGACGCCTGCCTGAAGACGGGCGTCCACTACATGGATACGGCCAACTACGAGCCGCGCGACGTCGCCAAGTTCGAGTACTCGTGGCAGTGGGCCTATCAGGACCGCTACAAGGACAAGGGGATCATGGCGATCCTCGGCTGCGGCTTCGATCCGGGCCAGTCGAACATCTATTGCGCCTACGCGCAGGAGTTCCTGTTCGATACCATCGAGACGATCGACATCATCGACTGCAACGACGGCAGCCACGGCAAGGCGTTCGCCACCAACTTCAATCCGGAGATCAACCTCCGTGAGGTGACGCAGCGCGGCAAGTATTGGAAGAACGGCGAGTGGATCGACATCGACCCGCTCTCGATCTCGGCCATGATCGATTATCCGGAAGTCGGCCCGCGGAAGTCCTACCTGATCTACCACGAGGAGGAGGAGAGCCTCGTCCAGAACATCAAGGGCCTGAAGCAGATCCGCTTCTGGATGACCTTCTCCGACAACTACATCAAGCACCTTGAGGTGCTCCAGAACGTCGGCATGACGCGCATCGACCCCGTCATGTACAAGGGCAACCCGGTGATCCCGATGGAGTTCCTGAAGGAGCTTCTGCCGCCGCCCTCGTCGCTCGGCGAGAACTATTCGGGCCGCACGTCGATCGGCTGCGTCTTCGTCGGCAAGAAGGACGGCAAGGAGAAGCGGGCGATCATCTACAACGTGTGCGACCACGCCGATTGCTACAAGGAGACGGGCGCGCAGGCCGTGTCCTACACGACGGGCGTGCCGCCGGTCGTTGGCGCCATGATGCTGTTCAAGGGGCACTGGAAGAAGCCGGGCGGCGTCTACAACGTCGAGCAGCTTCCCTCGAAGCCCTTCATGGACGAGATCGGCAAGCAGGGCCTGCCGTGGCACATGAAGGAAATCACCGAGCAGAGCCAGGCCGATCTGTTCGCGGTGAAGACCTGAGACGACCAGCCCAGCGAGAGGCCCGACGCGGATGAACGGAACGGTCTTTTCCTTCTCCACGTCGGGTTTTGTCGACACGGCTGAAGGCCGCGCCATGCGCCCGAACGAGAACGTCGGCGGCGACGCGCTGGCCCAGTGGCTGTCCGGTGTCCTGAAGGAAACCGGCTTCGCGGTGACCGAGCCCTGGTTCGAGGATCACGGCTCGGTCTTCACCGTCACGGACGATGGGCGCACCTATCTCTGCGCCTGCTCGATCGAGGAGGACGGCAGCGACCCGCGCGAGGGGCATGTGGCGCTGGAACTGAAGCAGGCCTTTCTCGAGCGGCTTCGCGGCCGCAACGTCTTCGACCCGACGGACCGGGTCGCCGCGGCCATCCAGGAGGCCCTCGAGCAGTCCCCCGCCATCGCCGGCTTCGAGCGCGCCTGACCTTGCCCCTCCCTCTGCCCGTCCCCGCAAAAGACGGGGCGGTCTGGCGGGGTGTCCCCGCCAGCGGGGCGCGGGGCCGGCCCCGCTTCGAGCGAAGCTCGAACGCTACTCGGCGATACGCTCAGAGATCGAATTCCGGCTGGTCGTCGCGTTCCTCCCGTGCGGCGGCTTTGAAGCCGCGCTCCATGAGGGGAATTTCCGGCTTCTTCCCCGCAAACAACTCCTCGATGGTGAAAAGCTGGATCTTGGGCACTTTCCGGCCCGTGCCGTTGTCGTAGAGCCCCGCGCCAGCGGCTTCCTTCTTCATTGGTTCGGTATGGGGTTCGAGCGATATATAGATGCCGACCTTCGCGCGCTCACGATCGACGACGGCCGTCAATTCGCGGACGTCCTTCACGCCGACGCCACCGCCCTTGACCGAAACGATGGCCTTCTCGACGGTCTTCGCACCTGAGCGAAAGAAGATGTGCCCATCGATGCCGCCGTCGGCGCCTTTCTTTTTGCCGCCGAATGGCACGGTATCGACCAGCGAAACCGCCCACCACTGGAACTGGTACTTGTCGCGATTGGCGAGGTCACGCGCACCTTCGAGGTCTTTCGGCGTCCCGTGAACCTCGAACTTGATCTCAGGAAATGCATCCTTCAGTCGTTTTTCGATCAGCGAGATCGACAGATGCGTGATGTCGATGCCGATCCACTGGCGGCCGAGCTTTTCGGCAGCATGAACGGTGGTGCCACAGCCGCAGAACGGGTCGAGCACGACGTCGCCGGGATTGGAGGACGCGGAGAGGATGCGTTCGAGCAGCGCGACGGGCTTTTTGGGTTGGGTAGCCTAAGCGCTCTTGGGCCACTGCATTGACTGCAGGGATGTCGGTCCAGACGGATGAAAGGGGAACGCCCTCCTGTTCTTCTAGGAAACGCTTTTCACGAGGGATGCCGCCGGATGCTGGGATATGGATCTTCCCGCTATCATAGGCGTGTTGCATTCTCTCCTTTGTCCACCGCCATACTTTGGTGTGCCCCATAAATTCGTAAGTGAGGTTCGGTCGGTCTGAGTTTGGATTTATGAGGGATGTCGCTTGAAAACGCTTGCCAGTAACGTCGTCAATCAGATTATATCGAAGCAAGTATTCTTGGGAATAAGGTAGGTATTGAGGATTCCAGACAAAAGCATTCGTTTTCCTGTAAAAAAGAATAACGTCGTGATTCGATGCAAATCTGGTAAAGGCTAATCCTTTAGGGGTTGTTCTCTGCCATAGTATCTCATTTGTCAGAGCATCCTTCCCAAACACCGCGTCCATCAGCACCTTGAGGTAGTGGCTGGCGGTCGGGTCGCAGTGCAGATAGATCGAGCCCGTTGGCTTCAGGACGCGATGCAACTCCACCAGCCGCACGGCCATGTGCGTCAGGTAGGCCATCATGTCGTTGTCCTTGAGGAAGCTCCGCATGGCGCGCAGCATCTCGGCGACATCGGAATTGCGCCCGAACATGACCTCGTCGAAGGCCTTCTCCGCGGCATTATTCCAGTGCCACGTATCCTCGAAGGCTTCGATCTGCGCCTGGCTCGCGTCCCCTGAGGGGCCGCGGAACAGGACGTTATAGGTGGCGTTCGAGTTGAACGGCGGATCGAGGTAGATGAGGTCGACGCTCTCGTCCTTGATGTGCTCGCGCAGCACTTCCAGGTTGTCGCCGTAAAAGAGATGATTGGCCATGCCCCGCCACCGTCCGAAATAGCCGTGTCCGGTGCACCTTCGCCTCTTGACGCCCGGCGCGCAAGCCGTAGAACAGACACGGAACCACAAGGGGCGACTCGTGCGGGTCAAAAACTACAGAGAGGCCGTGAGGCTCGCGAACAGCGCAGGGCTCGATGCCGCCAAGCGCCGGATGAAGAAGGCCGGCCGCACCGCCATGAGCGCTACTGACCACGCGCACGCTGTTAGCGTGACGGAGCGCGTCCTCAGCGATCTGGGTTTCGACGTCGCGGGCTGGATCTCCACCGCCGGCGTACCGCGCAACGAGCCTGAGCCACCCGCCAAGGGCAATGCCAAGCGCCGCTCTCGGCAACCAAAGCCCGTGCAGCTGTCGTTCTCCTTCGCCTGACCCATCCCCCGCTGCCCGTCCCCGCAAAAGACGGGGCGGTCTGGCGGGGTGTCCCCGCCAGCGGGGCGCGGGGCCGGCCCCGCTTCGAGCAGAGCTCGAACGCTCTCACGGCGCCTGACCCGAAGAAATCCGTCACGCGCGACTTCAATCTGTGTCATTGCGATGCCATATCGCGTCCCTTCCGGCGTCGGCCGGGCCGTTCCGTGCGCACGAGGCCGCTACCATGCTTTCCCCCCAGCTTCCGTCCGACATCGCGACCCCCGCCTACGTCCTCGACGCGGCGGCTCTGAAGCGCAATCTGGCGACCGTGGCGCGCATCCGGCGCGAGGCGGGCTGCAAGGTGCTGCTGGCGACGAAGGCGTGGGCCATGCCCGCGGCCTTCCCGATGATGCGCGACGCTCTGGACGGCACGACGGCCTCGGGCGAGTTCGAGGCGCGGCTCGGCGCCGAGGAGTTCGGCAAGGAGGTGCACGTCTATGCACCGGCTTATGGGCCCGGCGAGGTCGAGCGCCTGCTGCCGCTCGCCGACCACATCTATTTCAACTCGCCGGAGCAGATCGAGCGCTTCGGGCGGATGGCGCGCGCGGCGGGCAAGAAGATCGGCGTCCGCATCAATCCGGGCTACTCGAACGCCACCCTCGGCGGCGCTCTCTACGACCCCTGCGCGCCCTGCTCGCGCTTCGGCACGACGCTGGCCGACATCGATCGCCTGCCCTGGGGCGCGATCGATATCCTGCACACGCACACGCTTTGCGAAAGCCTTGCGGACGGCTCCGTCGGCCTCATCGAGCATGTCGCGAAGACGCTCGCGCCCTATGTGCGGCGCGTGAAGGCCGTCAACTTCGGCGGCGGCCATTTCGTCAACAAGCCCGGCTATGACGTCGACCGGCTGATCGCGGCGATAAAGGCCTTCAGGGCGGAGTTCGGCGTCGAGGTGATCCTCGAGCCCGGCGCCGGCATCCTGGTCGATGCGGGCTATCTCGTCGCCTCGGTGATTGGCCTCCACCACAACGAGAAGGACATCGCCATTCTGGATACGTCGGCCAGCTGCCACATGCCGGACGTACTGGAGGTGCCCTACACCCCACTGATCGTCGGCGCCGGCATGTCGGGAGAGAGACCGCACACCTACGTGCTGGGTGGCAAGACGTGCATGACGGGCGACGTCATTGGGGAATACTCGTTCGACATGCCACTCGAGGTTGGAAACCGTGTCGTATTCACGGACATGATGCAGTACACATTGGTCAAGAATAATACCTTCAACGGCACGCGTCGCCCTGATCTGGGCATCCTGCACGAGGACGGTCGCTACGAGGTTCTGATGACGTTCGGCTACGAGGACTTCCGCCGCACCCTCGGGTGACGGTGGCGGGGCAGCCGGCATCGAGGGGAGGGCAGGGACGAGCCATGGCCGTTGCGCCGCTAAGGGGACCGGGAGGGCTGGGCCGTCAATGCGCGGCACTACCGATTGCGCGCGCCTCTGACGGCAGCCGGTCGATCGTGCTCGTGACCACCCGTGGGCGTGGCGTCTGGACCATCCCCAAGGGCTGGGTCGAATACGGGGTGCCCGCCTCGGAGACGGCGGCTACTGAAGCGCGTGAGGAAGCGGGCCTCGTGGGCGTCGTGTCTGGCACGCCGCTTGGCGTCTACACCTATGAGAAGCAACTCGACGGTGGCCGCTCGATCCAGTGCGAGGTCGAAGTTTACGAAATGCAGGTGACAGGGCGCCTCGAGACTTGGCGCGAGCAGGCGCAGCGGCGGATCGAGGAGTTTCCATACGGCACCGTCGCGGACGTCGTCCACGAGCCGGATCTCGCCCGCTTGTTGCGCCTCGTGTTGCAAACTTGACAAGCGACGTCGGTTTTTCGAGCTGACTTGTGCGGGAGCGCCCTTCCCGACGTCGGGCGGCCGCTCCACCGTTGCCATCGCGCGTTCCGACATATACCAATCGGGACTGTCGGAATTCGAACACGGGACGAGCCCGAAATGCGCCTGAACAAATCCACGAGCCACGCCATCCGCATCCTGATCGAGTGTGCGCGGGCCGGCGACCGTCTCGTAAAAGTGGCCGATCTGGCCGCGGCGCTCGATCTGACCACTCAGAACGTCTTCAAGATCGTGCATCTGCTCTCGCGCGCCGGCCTGGTGGCGGCAACGCGCGGACGCAACGGTGGTGTGAAACTCGCCCGCGAGGCGAAGCTCATCCGCATGGGCGACATCGTCCGCGCCATGGAGGCGACCGACTTCGAGATTGATCTCGATGGACCGCTCGCGGGTGCCTCCGGTCGCGCCGTGAAGGGCGTCAATCGCGTGCTCGACGACGCGCTCGAGGCTTTCGTCTCGGTGCTCGATCAACACACGCTCGCCGACATGACCGCCAGCAAGCCGACGGCGGCGAAACTGGCCGTCGCGACGCCGGTCGCGCGCGAATTGCCGCGTGCCCGATCTGGCGTGGCCAAGCCGCGGACGCGGTCGATGGCGCGAACCACTGGAAACTGAAGGCAGAAATAGCCATTCGATCCCGCCGCAGCAGCGCACCTTGAAATTAGAGTAATTCCAATAAGTTGGGATTATTCCGGGATCGCTTGACACGCCTCTCCGGACGCGTAAATCCTCCATCAAGAAGTATACAATCGGCACCCGGCCGATGCATACGACCGAGGAGGAATTGCCCATGAGCTGCCGTCTGTCGCGCCTCGCCGCGTCGTTGTTCGCCTCGAGTGCACTGGGCCTGTCGCTCGCCGGTGCCGCCGCCGCCGAGAGCGTCGTCAACATCTACTCGGCACGCGAGCCCGTGCTCGTCGCGCCGCTTCTGGAAGCCTTCACCAAGGCTACCGGCATCAAGACGAACGTCGTGTTCGTGAAGGACGGCGTCAACGAGCGCGCCGCAGCCGAAGGCGCCAACAGCCCCGTCGATGTTCTGCTCGATGTGGATATCGCACGCCTCGCTGCCGCCGAGGGCAAAGGCGTATCTCAGCCGCTCGTCTCCGACGTGGTTGCAGCGAACGTGCCGGCCCAGTACCGCGACCCGAAGGGTCATTGGATCGGCCTTTCCCAGCGCGCTCGTGTCGTCTATGCCGCGAAGGACCGCGTGAAGCAGGACAGCATCACATACGAGGAGCTCGCCGACCCCAAGTGGAAAGGCAAGATCTGCTCGCGTTCCGGCCAGCACGCTTACAATGTCGGCCTTCTGGCCTCCATCATAGCCCACTCCGGCGAGGAGAAGGCCGAGGCGTGGGCGCGCGGTGTGAAAGCGAACCTCGCCAAGAAGCCGGCGGGAGGCGACCGCGATCAGGCGAAGGCGATCTTTGCCGGGGAATGCGATCTGGCCATCGCCAACACCTATTACATGGCCGCCATGCAGACGAACGAGAAGAGCCCCGAGCAGAAGCAGTGGGCGGCGGCGATCAAGATCCTGTTTCCGAATGCAGCCGACCGCGGGACCCACGTCAACATCTCTGGCGCCGTCCTCGCGAAGCACGCACCGAACAAGGCCAATGGCGTGAAGCTCATCGAGTTCCTGTCGTCGGGAGAAGGCCAGCGCGTCTATGCCGAGCGCGTCAACGAGTACCCCTTGAAGGACGGCGTGGCCGTGTCGCAGATCGTGTCGAGCTGGGGCAGCCTCAAGGCCGACAGGATCGCCTTCGACCGCATCGCGGCGCTGCGCAAGAAGGCATCCGAGATCATGGACAAGGTAGGCTTCGACGCCGGTCCGGGCGCCTGAGCACTGTTGGCGGCGGCCGGTGACTGCCAGCCCCCGCACCGGCACTCCTCGAGGGAACGACGATGCGCAACAGGCCGATCAATCACAAGCTGCTCCGGGCACGTACCGACGAGGTCTGCCCGTTGCGTTTCGCCCCGTCCCTGCCAGGGCCCGAGCGCCTCGTCGGGCTTGGCTTTCGCTACTGGATGCTGGGTCGCACGACCGGCGACGTCGGCTGCTGGGAACGCGCCTGGAACCTCTACTCCGGCCAGTTCGGGGTGGCGGGCGCGCGCGTGGCGGTCGGTCGCCTTTCGAGCTGGGTGTCGGCCGTGGGGGCCGCGTCTCAGCGCGAGATCGCGGTCTATCCCGAGGGCTGTAGTGGCTTCTGCCGCGACGAATGCATCGCGGTCTCGATGATCGCCGCCTGCCAGCACCACACCTGCCCGGCGATGCGCGCGTGTGCCTTCGCGCTGGCGGGCGCCTCTCTCATCGACGGCGTCGTAGGCGAGGCTCAGGGTTTCGCCGATGCCATGATGGGCCTCGATCAGGTGCTCTCACCGGGCTCGATCGTAGCCGCCGCGGCCGACGTGCCGGCAGCCACCATGGTGCTGCAGTGAGAGCGGCCCCCACGCCGCTTGACCGGGGTCAAGCAGCCCTCTTGGCGCCGGGTACCGTCCCGTGCAACTATGTCCATGAGATGGGACACGGCAGGAGTATCACCAGAGTGACACTGCGTGCGTCCCGCCCGGAGTTCGCCAGATGATCGTCTGCTCCTGCAATGTCGTGTCCGACGCCGATATCGAGCGCGTTCTCATCGATATTTTCAGCAAGCCCGACGCGCCCATCCCGACACCGGGGCTGGTCTACCGCGAACTCCAGAAGCGCATGGTCTGCTGCGGCTGCGCGCCGCTTGCCGTCACCGTCATCTACGAGCGCCTCGAAGCTCTCGAGCGGCGCGGCGAGATCTGCCGCTTCCGGTGTGCTGACATCAGGAAGCGCCTGCGCCTGATCATCAACAAGGCGGCGCCATCCGCGCCGGTCGCGACGCCGGTGTCTCGCCGGGTCGTGGGAGCGACCCACGACTGACGAGTGGACTTGGCTGGTCCGGAAACTATACTCCCACGTAGTCGTTCTGAGCGCCGGAACGCGATTCGGGCGCGTCCGCATTCCAAAGGGAGCACTCCATGAAGGGCAAGGCCGAAGTCATCGAGATTCTGAACGAGGCCTTGCGGCACGAGCTGACCGCCATCAACCAGTACTGGCTCCACTACCGTCTGCTCGATGATTGGGGGTTCACGCTGCTTGCCAAGAAGGAGCGTGAGGAATCGATCGAGGAGATGGAGCACGCCGATTCGCTCGTCTCGCGGATCATTTTCCTCGAAGGCTTCCCCAACATGCAGACGTTGGCGCCGTTGCGGGTCGGTCAGAACCTCAAGGAAGTGCTCGAATGCGACCTCGCCGCCGAGTATGAGGCCCAGGCCCTCTACACCAAGGGGCGCGAGATCTGCCGCAAGAGCGAGGACTTCGTGTCGATGGCGCTCTTCGAGGGCCTCCTGAAGGACGAGGAAGAGCATATCGACTTCATCGAGACACAGCTCGAGCTGATCGGCAACATCGGCATCCAGAACTACGGCCAGCTCCAGTCGGCCCCGGCCAACGCGTCAGACGGCAAGGGCGACTGACCGCGCGCCGATCTGAAAGCCCCCTGAACTGACGACGGGCGTCCGCAAGGGCGCCCGTTTCATGTTCAGCGTGCTACCGAAACCGGAGTTTGCGAAGCCGGAGTTTGCGCCGCAGCAGCGCGTGGCCCGTTCTTCTGCTGGCTGGTCTTCGTCTTCGGCTTCTTCTTCTGCTGCTTGGCGGTCGCCGCCACCGGTGCCGGCGAGTCGGCCGGGAGGAACGCCGAGAAGATCGACGACATGGGGGCGCTTTCGCTGACCCCGGAATAGTTGGCGACCACACGAACCGTGGTTCCGACACGCGCGAGCGTCGCCAGATGCACCACATGCTGGTTCATCATGCGGAAGCAGCCGGAAGACGAGGCGCGGCCGATCGACCGATCGTTGTTGGTCCCATGAATGCGGTAGATCGTGTTGCCCAGATAGAGCGCCTTCGCTCCGAGCGGGTTGATCAGGCCGCCCGTGACAGTGATCGGAAGTCCGGGTTGGCGCTGGCGCATCTCGGGCGGTGGCGTCCACGTCGGCCAGGCTGCGATCCGGCTGATCTTCTCGGTGCCCGTCCACGTGAACCCATCCCGGCCGACCGAGATCGGATAGGCGTAGGCCCGCTTGCCCGGCAGCGTGTAGAGGAGCCGCCGTCCGCCTGTATCGACGATCACCATGCCGGCCGGCTCGTCCTTGTCGAGATAGACGATCGGCGGCTTCTCCGGCGCGATGTCGGGCTTCTCACCACCGTTCATGAACTTCGGATAAGTGACTGTCCCGGCGGCTTTGCGCCGTTCTGCCCGTCGCGCCTCTTCGGCCTGTTCACGCCGTTCCACGTCACTCCGGAACACCGGCGAGCTGCCCGCGACCCACTGGTCCTGCGCGCTGGCCACTTGCGGTTGCCAGACCAGAGCCGTGGCGACGGCGATCGTGAGTAGTCGAAGAGCTGTCATGTCTGTCTCCGGGCACGCCAACCCCTCGCACGCGCGAGGTGCTTTGAGCCTTACTAAGCGATGCGGCGCGGCTGCCACAAGACCGCTCCGTCGCCTGGAGCGATCGGGCCGGGCGAGGGTGTCATATTTGCCAGTATCCGCGCCGCCGCGGCCGGCCTCGGCCCCATGGGAGGCAGTCGTCGAATCGGCATCCCCGTCCGAGGCGGTGCGGGACACCTGTCTTGATTGTGTCAATTATTTCGACTATTCGACAATTATGGAAGCAACGAATGCCGCACTCGGCTTTGCAGCCCTCGCCCAAGCCACCCGCATCGACGTGATGCGCCTGTTGGCGGAGCGCGGCCCGTCGGGGCTCGCCGCAGGCGAGCTTGCGGCCCGGCTCGGCATCGCGCCCTCCACGCTGTCGTTCCACCTGTCGGCGCTCGTCGATGCCGGGCTGGTCCAATCTACCCGGCAGGGCCGACAGGTCATCTACGCCGTCCGCTTTGCAGGCCTCCGCGCGCTGTTTGCGTTTCTCACCGAAACCTGCTGCGGCGGTCGGCCGGATCTGTGCGGCGACATCGCCCGCCTTCTGCCTGACCTACCTGAGGAGAGCCCTATGCAGCCCGCGTTCAATGTCCTGTTCGTCTGCACGCGCAACTCCGCACGCTCGATCCTGGCCGAGGCGATCCTCGAAAAGGTCGGCCGCGGCCGATTCAAGGCCTGGTCGGCCGGCACCGAGCCCGTAGCCGGGCCCATGCCCGAGGTTCTCGAGCGGCTGGCGAAGCTTGGTCACGACGTGAGCCATCTTAGGTCGAAGTCGTGGCACGAGTTCGAGGGACCGGACGCGCCCCGGATGGACTTCGTCATCACGCTCTGCGACGTGCCCGAAGGCGAGGCGTGCCCCGATCTCGGCCCCCGTCCGATGACGGCGGCGTGGCCCTTTCCGGACCCGGCGAAGTTCACGGGCTCCGATATCGAGCGGACAGCGCTGCTGAACGAACTCTACGGCATGATCCGTCGCCGCCTTGAATCCTTCACCAGTCTGCCGTTCGGCACGCTCGACCGCATGGCACTGAAGGCCCGTCTCGATGAACTCGGCGACAGCGCCCGCATGGCGCGATGAGAGGACGAACCATGAGGGTTGGTATCAACGGCATGGGCCGCATGGGGCGCCTGGCGCTGCGGGCGGCGATGGGCGGTGTGACGAGAGCCGACGGAGACCCCCGGAACGGCGCACGGCTCGACGTCGTCCACGTCAACGAGATCAAGGGCGGCATCGCGGCGACGGCGCATCTCCTCGAATTCGACTCGATCCACGGCCGCTGGCGGACGCCGATCGGCGTCGAGGGGGGTGACACGATTTCGGTCGCGGGCAAACGCATCGGCTTCTCTGAAGCGAAGTCGCCCGGTGACGTAGCCTGGGGCGATCTCGGCTGCGACATCGTCCTCGAATGCACCGGCAAGTTCCTGAAGCCGGCCGAACTCGAAGCCTACTTCCAGCGCGGAGTGAAGCGCGTGATCGTCGCGGCCCCGGTGAAGGACGCAGCCGCCTTGAACGTCGTCGTCGGCGTCAACGATCATCTCTACGACCCCGCCCGCCATCGCCTGCTCACGGCGGCGTCATGCACGACCAACTGCCTCGCGCCCGTCGTCAAGGTGATCCACGAGAACCTCGGCATCCGCCACGGCCAGATCACGACCATCCACGACCCGACCAACACCAACGTCGTCGTGGACGCGCCACACAAGGACCTCCGCCGCGCGCGCTCGGCCATGCTGTCGCTGCAACCGACCACGACGGGCAGCGCAACGGCGATCGCGCTGATCTATCCCGAGCTGAAAGGCCGACTCGACGGCCACGCCGTTCGCGCCCCGGTGCTCAACGCGAGCCTCACCGACTGCGTCTTCGAGGTGAAACGCCAGACGACGGCCGAGGAGGTGAACGCCCTCTTCCAGACCGCCGCGAAAGGCTCCCTCGCCGGCATCCTCGGCTACGAAACCCGCCCGCTCGTCTCGGCCGACTACAACAACGACAGCCGCAGCTCCATCGTCGACGCGCTCTCCACGCTCGTGACCGCCGGCACCATGGTGAAGGTCTACGCGTGGTACGACAATGAGATCGGCTACGTCTGCCGCATGGTCGATCTCGCCGCCATCGTGATGGCGAAGGGAGTGTGAGCCCATGACCGCCGCCGCGCGCAACTACCTGATCGTGACCGCCGCCTACTGGGGCTTCACGCTCACGGACGGCGCGCTGCGGATGCTCGTGCTGTTGCACTTCTTCAAGCTCGGCTACTCGCCGTTCACGCTCGCGTTCCTGTTCCTGCTCTACGAGGCGGCCGGCATTGTCGCGAACCTGTCGGGCGGCTGGCTCGCGGTGCGCTTCGGCATTCCGCGCATGTTGATGGTCGGCCAGTTCCTGCAGGTCGCCGGCCTCGTGATGCTCTCGTTCGTCGAGCCGGGGTGGCCGGTGGCCTTGGCGGTCGCGTGGGTGGTCACCGCGCAGGGGATCGCGGGGCTCGCCAAGGACTTCACCAAGACCGCTTCGAAGTCGGCGATCAAGGCGACGAGCGGCGAGGGGGCCGGCCAGCTGTTCAAGCTCGTCGCCTGGTTCACGGGCTCGAAGAATGCGATGAAGGGCCTCGGCTTCTTCGGCGGCGGCGTGCTTCTGGAGGTCGTGGGCTTCAGAGGCGCCCTCTGGCTGCTGGCGGCGCTGATCGGGCTCGTCATGGTGCTGGCGGCCGTCTCCCTGCCCCGCGAACTCGGCAAGGCCAGTGCTTCACGCACCGTCAAGGAACTGTTCGCCAAGTCCCCGGGCGTCAACCTGCTCGCAGCCGCCCGCGTCTTCCTTTTCGGCGCTCGCGACGTCTGGTTCGTCGTCGGTCTCCCGGTGTTCCTCTATGCCAACGGCTGGCGATTCGCGGAGGTCGGCGCCTTTCTCGCGGCCTGGACCATCGCCTACGGCATCGTCCAGGCCCTGGCGCCTCGGCTCGTCCGCCGCAGTCCGGATGGTCTGAGCCGAGAGGTTCCCGAGGCCCGCCTCTGGTCGCTGGCGCTGGTGGCCGTGCCGCTCGCGCTTGCGGCACTCCTCGCCATTCCGGACCTGCCACGCCCGGACCTCGTGCTTGTTGCGGGCCTGACGCTGTTCGGCCTGCCGTTCGCGGTCAACTCGTCGCTCCACTCCTATCTGATCCTCGCCTACGCGGGATCGGAGAAGGCGGCCGAGGACGTCGGCTTCTACTACGCGGCGAACGCGGCCGGACGCCTCGCAGGTACTCTGCTGTCGGGCCTGCTCTATCAGATAGCCGGCATCATGGGTTGTCTTCTGGGCTCGGCCGCCATGCTCGCCGCGTGCTGGGCGATCACGCTCATGTTGCCGAACGGCGCGGCGACCTCGGCGAACGCGCCAGCGCCCACAAGCGCAGGCGGCTGAGCCATCAGTTCGCAGCCCGCACCTTGTCGCGGCAGCGCATCAGCGGCATGACCCGCGTGCCGAACGTCTCCATGCCCTCGATGAAGTCGTCGAAGATCAGCATCACGCCATCGACGCCGGGGATCTCGGCCATCTGGTCGAGCATCCGCGCGACCGTGGCGTAGGAGCCGACGAGAATGCCGGAGATCGCCGGCACTCGCCCGCCCGCGCTCGAGTGCCGTCGCGCCGGCAGGCTGAGTGGGTCCTTGTTGGGATCGTCGGCGGCCTGCGCGTCGCGATAATCGAGCGCTTCTATGTCGGCGCCGGCCTTGTAGTGAGCCCACTTGGCCTGCGCCAGTTCGTCGGTCTCGTCCGCAATGACGATGGTCATCAGCAGTGCTCCGCAGGTGCGGCCCGTCTCGGCGGTGGCGCTGACGAGGCGGGCGACGCTCGGCGCCACGGCGAGCGGCGTGTTCTCGCCGAAGCTGGCGCAGAAATTGGGCTCCCCGCTATTTCACGTGGGTAGCCTGAGGTCGAGCTTGCCGGCGATCAAATAGGTAATCGCCTTCAGCGTGCGGGTTGACCGGTAGCCTC
>LNEM01000021.1 GCA_001464955.1 Rhizobiales bacterium Ga0077537
TCCAGCGACGCAAAGCTCAGCTGATCGGCCATCCGCCGTCCCCTCGAATCAAGGACGACAGCATGCCATGATCGGCAGGTTGTTCAGAGGTTCCTATAGTAGTCGACGGGCAAGAGCACGTGTTCCGCAGCCGCTCAGACGAAGTCGCCGCAATATCCAGAAGCTCAGTCGGCCGCTGCCTCACACGCTCTGAGCGCGAAGAGCTGAAGCTCGCCCCTCAACCGCCGAGCTGGTGTATCACCATGCGCAAATCGCCTTACGACTCTCAGGAGTGGCGAGATTGGCTAGCGGCGCTCGCTAGCGGACAGAACCCGCCAATGCCGAAGAACGAGTGATCGCAACGCGGACTGAAGCACATCACTACGGATACCGACTGGCAACACCGTTGGATGCGGGCAGGTTTGGGTCGATGTGAGGATCTCCAGACGCGTCGCTGTCTCGTCAGCGACACGGCAATGTCGCAAGAAGGGCTGCGGAGCGGTGCAGACAAGCCCACTGCCAATAGATCTCCGTAATGTCCGCAATCCTCTTCAAGACCGACCGCCAAAATCTCCGCTCCAGAACTCGGCCGGTTGCCCGCACTGGGCCAATAGCAGACTCGCGCAACGCGGCAAGCGGTGCACCGCAAGACGTTGCCCGATCCGAAATGCAGCATCGAGCGCCCCGGTGCTCACCATCATGCCGCATAATGTGCGGAGTCCGGCGTGGATCGCGTCGCCGGCGCGTGGCCGTGCCTCAGTCAAAAGACAAGGCTGTGACGACACCGGGCGTTCTGGCACCGGCGGCCCGACATGTCGCCGCCGCAAGCAGGGCAACCGCGTCATGGCTGGACGTTAAGGGGATTGATGGTTTCGTGTCCGACGATCACCAGCCATCGGCCTTTTTCGGTGTCATCCACAGCAGGAGGCCGATTTCTCCTGCCTCGCCGTAACGGCCGGTCCACAGCAAGCAGCGGTCTTGACCGCCATTTTCGCGGTCTCATCCTCCGCGCAGCACGCCGAAGGATTGGACTGCGCAGGACCGCCGCAGCACACTTCCGGGTCCCCTGCCGGCGAGAGACTGCATACGCCGGTTTCGGGCAGGACCAACTCAACCCTTGCGGCAGCGTCCTTGTCGCCGGCGATTTCGGCAACTATCGAACGCACCTGCTCGTAGCCCGTGAGCATCAGGAACGTCGGCGCCCGTCCGTAGGACTTCATGCCAGCAATATAGAAGCCCGGCTCCGGGTGTGCCAACTCGCGTGCACCGTGCGGACGCACCGTTCCGCAGCTGTGCTCGTTGGGATCGATCAGGGGTGCCAGCACTGTCGGGCACTCGAGCGCCGGATCGAGCGACAGCCGTAGCTCGGACAGCATCGAAGCGTCGGGCCTGAATCCCGTTGCGACGACCATTTCGTCGGCCATAACGTGACGCCCGCAACAAGCCGATCCAGCCGCGATCCTCAGCCGACCGTCCCGCTCCGTGACGTGCGTCACGCCGAAAGCCGTCTCGACGTCAATCTGACCCTCCCGCACGAGAGCCGCGAACTTCGACCCTAGGTCGCCGCGTGCAGCAAGCTTGTCGTTGGCGCCGCCTCCAAAGGCCTTTTCCGGGCGGTCACCGCGCAGCAGCCAGACGACCTCTGTATCAGGTGCTTCCTGCTTCAGCTGCACGAGATCGATGAGCGTACCGATTGCCGAATGCCCTGCCCCGAGGACGGCAACCCGCTTGCCGGCATAGCGACCACGATAGTTTCCGAGGACATCTGGCATGCCGTACGCGATCCGCGCCATTTGGTTGTCCTCACCGATTGCTGCCAGGCCGTTCGCGCCCGCCGGATTGGGCGTGAACCAGGTGCCTGATGCATCAATGATCGCGTCTGCCTTGAGCGCTTCGGGCCCCTTGCCGTTCTGATAGCGGATCTCGAATTGAGCGCCGTCGCGCCCCCTGGTCTTGACCTTGTCGAAGCCGACGCGACTGATCGAGGTGACGCGCGCTGAGGTCCTGACCCGATCCTTGAGTGCCGTCCGCGTTGCCAGCGGCTCGATGTAGTGGGCCACCATGTCGCCACCGGTCGGATACAGTTTCGGGTCCGGCGCATTCCAGCCAGTTGCCGCCAACAAGCGTTCAGCCGCCTTGTCGACATTGTACTCCCATGGGGAGAACATGCGGACGTGGCTCCACGCGCGCATCGCATGTCCGGCCGACGGTCCGGCTTCCAGAATGACCGGCTCGAGCCCGCGCTCCAGCGCATGCACCGCCGCGGCAAGTCCGACGGGCCCTGCTCCAATGATGGCGACAGTCTTCGACACACCTTGCGTCATGTCACGATCCTTCCAGTAATTCCGAATTAAAGGTCAAAGGTTCACGCGACGGCGATATTTGGCGAGCACGCAGCATCAACGCAGCATTCTTCGACTAGGAAGCTCACCAGTGAGCGCATGACGTCGTAGTTGGCGCGGCAGATGAGCGTCGTTGATTGCCGCTCCTGCGCGATCAGCCCGACGATCAGCATCGACTTCAGGTGGTGCGAAAGCGTGGAGCCAGCGATGTCGAGCGTCGTCTGCAATTTGCCGACACTGAGCCCCGCGTCCCCTGCCTTTACCAAGGCACGGTAGATGCGGAGCCGCGTCGGATTGCCAAGCGCCTCAAGTCGGGCTGCAGCGTCATCAAGTTTCATGGCCATCAAATAGCATCTGTCGCCGCCCGGTTCAACGGTAGTTCTGGAAACTTCGAAATTTAGTCGTCGCTGAGGTCGCCATCCATGCCTCACGCTGAATATCGCCGCTCTGGAATCGACGCTCGTCCCATGGACCCGATGTTATCGATGGCCATGCGTGGCAGAGCTTTTGCGCTCGGCTCACACTCTCGAGGTCGTACCGTGCGCGGTCGACGCCTCCTCATACGACCGTATCGGGCGCCAGTTCACATGCTGCGCCGTCTCCACGCTCGATCTGTAGCGTTGCGTGCGCGATACAAAAGCGATGCTCGAGTTCGTGAGCAGTTTCATCAAGGAACGCATCGCCGGGCGAGCCATTCGGCATGACGAGATGCGCGGTCAGTGCCGTCGTCGTCGTGCTGAGGGCCCAAATATGAACATCATGGACACTCGCCACGCCCGGCAGATCTTCAAGCCATTGCTGGACAGCTTTCTTGTCGATCCCGTCGGGCACGCCATCGAGGCTCAGGTGAAGGGCGGACCGCAACAGCCCGAACGATGACCAGGCAATGATTGCGCTGACCACCAATCCGGCGAGCGGATCGACCCAACGCCAGCCCGTGGCCATCATCACAAGTGCCGACAGAACAACGCCCCCCGATACGGCTGCGTCGGCCGCCATGTGCAGAAACGCACCCTCGATGTTGAGATCTCCCTCCCGTCCCTTCATGAACAACATCGCGGTCGCTGCATTGATCCCGATACCAAGCAACGCGACCCACAAGACCGTCGAGCCTGGGACCTCCGCTGGTGACCAGAATCGCCCGATCGCTTCCCAGGCCAATGCACCGACCGCAATCATCAGCGCGGCGCCATTGATGAGAGCAGCAAGGATCGATGTCCGTCCCAGGCCGTAGGTGTGACGCGTACTTGGATGCATTCGTCCGAGCACGACGGCACCCCAGGCGAGCAGGAGGCCAGCCACATCGGTGAGATTGTGCGCCGCATCGGCCAGCAAGGCGAGCGAGCCGGTGATGAAGCCGAAGCCGGCTTCAATGATGACATAGGCCGCATTCAACCCGACCGCCCATGCGAACGCGGGGCCAAAATTCTTCGGTGCATGAGCGGCATGATCGTGGCTCATGTCTTCCTCCTGATCACGCCGTCGAGCTTCGCGGCACCGGCGAGCGTGTTCGAGATCGTGCCGAACTTTCGGACGTTCTCATGGAGCAATTCGAGCCGCCGATCCGGCTCGTCGGTATCGACCAAAATTTCATAGGAAATTTCGACCATCTTCGGCGGCTTGTCCTGGCGCACGCCATGAAGGCTTACCTCGACGCCGCGCAGTGAGAATTTGAGAATGGGCAGCACTCGCTCGATGCCCTTGATGATGCATGCCGCGAGGGATGCAAGCAGCAACTCAGCTGGATTGAAGGCATCGAGACGACCCGCGACATCCGTATCGAGCAGGATCGATGCGTTCTTGGTGCTGGCCTCGCTGCCGTGGCTGTCGATCCGCCGTGCGGAAACGCGATACTCGAGCATCACTCGAACTCCATCTCGGAGAACGCCTGCTGGGCATTGCGGCCGGCCAGCGCTTGGAACTGCTCGAGGTGCCTAAAGGCAGACTGGTCGACCTTCGGCGCGTCGATCACCGTACCTCCATTGTCCTGTAGCTCCTTGATGCGGGCGCGCAGGTTGACGAGGTAGTCGAATGTGTCAGCCTTGGCGCGCGCGAGCGTGGTCGGGCTGCCGTGTCCAGGCACGAGGTGCGCTGGCTTCAGGGCAGCCATGGCCTCGAACGCCGTGATCCACGTGCCCGACTTCGAGTGATCGTTCACGCCGAGAATGCGCTCCACGTAGACGATATCGCCTGTGAATTCGGTCTTACTGGAGGGAACCCCTCCGAAGCTGTCGGCCGGCGTATGGGCATGGCCTTCGTGGCGGATCACGATTTTGACGCCGCCGAGTTCGAATTCGTGCGCCTTGTCGAAGACGATATCCGCGTAGGTCGGCTCGGTACCTTTCAGCGCGTCCTTGATCAGCTGCGCCAGCATCGACATCTGCATCGATCCACGCGCCTTCTGGCCCTCAACGGCGGCCTTTGACGCGATGATGCGCGCGCCCTGGGCCTTCCAGTAGCCGTTGCCAAGCCAACGATGATCCTGGCCGCCGGCGTTGACGACGAACTTCACCGGCTTGTCGGTGACCTTGCGCACTACCGCATGCAGGGCCTCCGCACCTTTGTAGCTATCGCCCGGATCGACTAGTACGGCGCCGTCCGCGGTCACGTTAAGACCATGCGTCGAATTGTTGGCGAGATTGGTTGGTGAGCGCTGCTGCTTCTCGGCGACGAAGGCATAGATGCCGTCGGTGACCTTCACCGTTTCGAGCGCCAAGGCGGGCAGGGATAGCAGAGTCAGGCAAAGAGCTGCGACAAAGGCACCGCTCAACCTCATCACGGGCTCAGCCCTTCAACCAAGGTCCGATGGCCTCAGCCTTCGGCAACCCGCCTGCGTGCACGACCTTGCCGTCGACAACGATCCCCGGCGTCGAGGCGATGCCGTACTTGGCGATCTCGGCGTAGTCGGTCACCTTCTCGATCTTGACGTCGATGGCGAGCCTTGCTGCCTCAGCCTTGACCATATCCACGGTCGTGTCACATCGCTTGCAACCGGGCCCCAGTACTTTGATATCTTTCATGACTGATCTCTCCACTCCTGTTTATTGCCCTTCACTTCACAGGCGCTGCCTTGAAGCTATTGTCCTTCCGCGTTCCGAGGGCCTTGCATGGGGCCTCCGGCCAGACGTAACCAGCGCTGTCGAGCATCACGAAAGTCTCTGCCAGCGGCCGGGTGACGATCTTCTTGGCGTACTCCCACTGCAGGTCCTGAAACAGGTCGATATCTTTCGGCTCGAAGTTTCCGGATTCAAGCTTCCGCATCTGGGTCCGAACGTCCGTTGGATAGGCTTCCGGCCGCACCCGAACCCTCACGGTCTTTCCGGTTGAGACCTGCTGGACGACGAACTCGCTTTCGGTCAGCTTCGGATCGATCAGTTGAGAACCAAACCGTGTCCTCGCGCCTGTAAGATAGGCGGCGACGTCGCCCCCGCATGCGGAGTTGTTGGAAGCAATCCGCAAATCCGTGCGGTCGATTACACCGCTCGGAAACAAGCTGTCGAAGGCAAGGCGCAGTGCGCCGGCGCTTTCCACTAGGCCGCCGCAGAAGTGGCCATGGAACTTGATGAGATCGGCGAGCGTGATCGTCTTCGTCTTGTCGGCATAGCGGCCATATTTGTTGACCGTGTCTCTGACTGCGAACGAAGGCGAGTAGGCACTCTTTATCAACCAGTCGGGCGCCCACCATTCATCGGGTGCTTGGGCTCGGGCCGGCATACTTAAGAGGATCAGGAACCCAAGCAGCAGCGCACTCAAATTCAAGCGACTCGATAGCAGGTTCGGATTCACCAGCCCCTCCGTCAGTGGAACAACGCATTGAACAGGAAGCCGACCGCAAGGATTCCGGTGCCGACGACGCCGACGAAGACGGCGATCAACTTCACCGACAGCACCTTGCGCAGGATGATCATCTCGGGAAGCGATAGCGCAATCACGCTCATCATGAACGCCAACGTCGTGCCCAGCGCCGCGCCCTTGCCGAGTAGTGCCTCCACGATCGGGATGACTCCAGCGGCGTTGGTGTACATCGGGATGCCGAGCAAGACGGCGGCCGGCACCGACCACCACGCGTCCGCTCCCATGATCCGCGCCATGAGATCGGCCGGTACGTAGCCGTGGATGAGCGCTCCCATCGCAATGCCGGCGATGATCCACATCCACACACGCCCGACGATATCCCTCACCGCCTCTATGCCAGCCTTGATACGGTCGATGATCGTGATCTGCTCGTCGGGCAACTCGATGGCGCCAGCACGGATCTCGCGAACCCATGGCTCAAGCCATCCCTCGAGCTTCAAGCGGCCGATGACGAAACCGCCGACGATTGCGACCGCAAGCCCGAACGCAAGGTAGGTGAGTGCGACCTTCCAGCCGACGAGCGCGAACAGGAGCCCGAGGGCCACCTCGTTCACCATCGGTGCCGCGATGAGAAAGGAGAACGTGACGCCGAGCGGCACGCCGGCTGACACGAAGCCGATAAAGAGCGGCACGGCCGAGCAAGAGCAGAACGGCGTGAGAATTCCGAGACCAGCCGCGGCGACATTGCCGACGCCTTCCGCGCGACCGGCGAGCATGGCGCGCGTCTTCTCCGGCGAGAAGAAGCTGCGCACGACGCCCATCGCGAATACGACCAGCGTCAGCAACAGGAGCACTTTGGGGGTGTCGTAGACGAAGAATTGGATCGCCTCGCCAAGGTGACTTTTGCGCTCGACAGGAAGCAGCGACACCACCCACTCGGCAAATGGAATGAGTTGCGAGTAGAGCAGTGTCCAGATGATGAGTGAACCAGCCACCATGGCCAGCCATTTGGCCGTCTCAAACTTATCGGTTGGATTGCGCAGGTCGGTCTCATCGAGTGCCATGGTTTGGTTCCTCAAGCCACCGCACCGCAACGAGAGCGGGCAGGCCGCTCGGCTCGCGCGAGGCGCTTCGCGTCCTTACCGTAAACAGTCTCTTTCTCGACAGCCGCCACGGCAGCCTCGATCACGGGTACAACCCACGTGGGCAGATCCGGGGACAGGGCATAAAGCACCCATTGTGCGTCCCTGCGATCTCGAAGCAGCCCGGCCTCGCGCATCACGGCGAGATGCCGGGACACCTTCGGTTGCGGCAGATCAAGCGCAGCGACCAACTCGCAGACGCACAACTCACCATGTCGCACGATCAGCGCCAACGAGCGAAGGCGGATTGGGTCGGAGAGCGCCGAGAAGACGCTGGTTGTCTTTTCCATCCGCTCAATATACACGAATTGGGATATGCATTCAAACAGATATGCTGTTTGACGCATATCAATGACAAGCCATCAGCAAGGAATACAGAATGTCGACCTTCGAGCGCTACCTGACCGTCTGGGTTGCACTCTGCATCGCCATCGGCATCGCGCTCGGCTGGGTGATGCCGGGCGTCTTCCAGGCCATCGGCTCCGCTGAGGTTGCCAAGGTCAACCTGCCGGTTGCGCTACTGGTCTGGCTGATGATCATTCCAATGCTGGTTCGGATCGACCCGGGCGCGCTCAGCGGCGTCACGCAACATTGGCGCGGGATCAGCGTGACGCTGATCGCCAATTGGCTGGTCAAGCCGTTCACAATGGCCTTGCTCGGGTGGCTGTTCATTGGCTGGCTGTTTCGCCCCTTCCTCCCGGCCGATCAGATCGACAGCTACATCGCCGGCTTGATCCTGCTTGGAGCCGCTCCTTGCACAGCCATGGTGTTCGTCTGGTCGAACCTGACCAAGGGGGAGCCTCACTTCACTTTGAGCCAAGTGGCCCTCAACGACTTGATCATGGTCTTCGCTTTCGCACCGATCGTGGCACTTCTGCTTGGGCTTTCGGCGATCATCGTCCCTTGGGACACGCTTTTGCTCTCAGTCGGTCTCTATATCGTTGTGCCCGTTATTCTCGCGCAGTTCATTCGGGCGCGGACCCTCCGCAATGGAGGTCAGGCAGCCCTGGACGCGTTGCTCGCAAGGTTTCAGCCGCTGTCGATCGTAGCCTTGCTCGCGACCCTCGTGCTGCTGTTCGCGTTCCAGGGGGAGCAGATCCTTCGGCAGCCGCTCATCATCATGATGCTCGCCGTACCGATTGCCATCCAGACGTACTTCATCTTCGGGTTCAGCTATCTCCTGAACCGTGTCAGCGGCGAGATCCACTGCATCGCTGGCCCTTCGGCGCTCATCGGAGCAAGCAACTTCTTTGAACTCGCGGTTGCGGCGGCCATCAGTCTGTTCGGCTTTTCCTCTGGGGCGGCGCTCGCGACAGTCGTCGGTGTCCTGATCGAGGTGCCGGTGATGCTGTCACTGGTCACGATCGTGAATGCCAGCAAAAGCTGGTACGAAGCGGGATCAGGGCGTCGGTCGTAGGGGTGACATTAGCGCATAGATTTTGCCCACATCTGGGGCCCCACCGACTGGAGCCAAGGTACGTCTCAAGATTAACTGCCCGGCCGAAATCGGCACTTGCCCCTTCGCTTCGGACCGCAACCGGTCGGTTTCAGCCTCGAGGCTAGGATTGCTGTTCCATCCCCTGGCTCTCCTTGTCGAGGTCGCCAGCGTTAACGCTCCACTGCCAACTCGCTGACCCTGATGGTGATGCCACTGAGGAGCGCACGACGATTGGCCACGATGTTGCAATTGCTCAGGTCCGTTGTGGGTCAGCATGATGAGTGCTGATCGCCCGACGAACTCCTGCTCGACCCCGAGAAGCTGCCGAACGAGGCACTAAGCGAGAACGCCGACGCGATGCCTCCGACAGCGGACCCGCCAGCCGACAACGCGGTGCACGTCATGACGGACGCGCTCGACGGCAGCTAATGGGATGGTGTCATCTTCACGGGGCTGCCTGGAGTTCCACCACCAGGCTCGATGACGGCGAGCTTGCGGGCATATGGTCCGAGGTCACCAACCAGATGTCCTTGCAGAGCCGGGAACCCTCTATCTCGAGGCCCACCAGTTGGCCGGACGCGATCTCGTCACTCACGGCCGCCGCCAGTACGATCGACGCTCCGTGCCCCACTCGCACGGCGCGCTTCACCGCTTCGGTACTGCCATAGCCCGGCAGCGTGCGTAGTCGGTCGGCCACCGGCCCCAGCCGCTCGCGCAGAAGGGTGCCGGTTCCACTGCCCGGCTCGCCACCGAGCATCGGCTCCTCGCTCAATTCGTCGATGGCCAAGCTCGTGCGCCCAGCCCAACGGTGCCGCGGAGAGACGATGACGATGAGCGGCTCACGCGCCCAGCACGTCGCCCGATATCCCCGTCGGTTGTCCCACCATTCCATGGCCGCAAGGTCCGCCTCGCCGCGCGTCAGGCGCTCCACGACGGCCGGATTGGAGCCGATCCACATCTCGATCTCGATCCCCGTCTTCTTGCGGAAGGCAGCCAGCGGCTGCTGCAGGAGATAGGTGCCGACATTGCTCGATGCGGCGAGGCGAATGATCGGCGAGGCGATCAACTCGCGCGCCCGCAGTGCCGTGCCGACGAGTGCGCGGGCGTAGGGCAGGAAGCGCTCACCCTGAGCGGTGGCGCAGGTCGCGCCTCGGCTGCGGATCACCAGCGGTGCAGCGAGATCGGCCTCGAGTTGGTCGACATGCTCGACGACCGTCGATGGAGAGAGCGCGAGGGCCTTCGCGGCCGCGCGCACCCCCTTCTCGTCGATGACGGCAAGATAAGTGCGAACATGAATGAGGTTGAGCATGGTGTGTTCGATATCGCGAGTACGCCTTGCGTCAACGGGCGGCGGGGGCGTTGATCGCGCCGGCCGGCCGGCGTCCGCTGAGGACGTCGATGATGCTGTTTGCGGCGGACGCCTCGATCTGCCTGCGCACACTCGTCACGGCCGAGCCGATGTGCGGCGTCAGCACGGTGGAGGCCTCACTTGCGCACAGGCCCGGATCGATGATGGCTGGCCTGTCCGGGCGTGCCCAGTCCTCGCACTCGAAGACATCAGCGGCGTATCCGCCGAGATGGCCCGAGGCCAGGGCACCGGCGACCGCCTGCTCGTTGACGAGAGAGCCGCGAGCCGGATTGACCAGCAGTGCTCCGGTCTTCATCGCGGCGAGCACGCGTGCATCGATGATATGCATGGTCGCCGCAGTGAGCGGCAGGGCCAGAACCACGAAGTCCGAATCTGCAACGACCTCAGTCAGTCCCCTGCGGGCGATACGGCCGGCGAAGCGATCCGGAAATCCTGCAGCCGAGGCATCGAATGCAGCAATCCGGCAGCCGAAGCACAAGAGCCGGTCGGCGATCGCCTGCCCGACCTTTCCGAAACCGACGATCCCCACGCTGGCGCCATCCAACCCCGTGCCATAGTAGCTGGGGCGCCAACCGCGGAACCCCGCAAAGCGAATGTCGCGGTCGGCGCGAACCATATGGCGACCCAGAGACAGCATGAGGCCGATCGCCAGTTCCGCCGTCGGGACCGTAAGCAGATCCTCGCAGATCGTCACCCAGACGCCGCGCTCGCTTGCCGCTGCCACGTCGATATTGTCGTAGCCCTTGAGCGCCGCGCCGATGACGCGCAGCCGCGGGCAGACGTCCAGAAGCCCGGCATCGATCCGGTCGGTCATGAAGGCCATGATGCCGGAAGCTCCGCGGCAGTGCGCGTGCAACACGCTTTCCGGCCATGGCTCGGGCTTGTCATTGGCGACGACAAGCGCGATGCCATCGAACAGCGCGCGTGTCTCCGGAAACGTCGCATTCGTCAGCACGACGATCGGTAATTGGGACATTGTCTCTGATCGACTCCGGATTTCTTATTTCAGAGATTTTCTCAAGAATGCGCCAATGCTGTCGACAACGACGACGCACGCCAGAATGGACAACAGGATCGCCGAGACCTGATCGTAGTTGAGCAGGCGCAGGGCCGCCATCAGCTCGAAGCCGATGCCGCCCGCGCCGACGATGCCGAGAACCGCCGAGGCGCGAAAGTGATACTCCCAACGGTAGATCGTGACATCGGTGAGCTGCGGCAGAACCTGCGGCAGGACCGCGTGCAGAATGACCTGCATGTCACTGGCGCCGGCGGCGCGTGCTGCCTCCAGGGGCTTCGGATCGACGTGCTCGATCGCCTCGGCGTAGAACTTTCCGACCATCCCGACTGAATGAAGCGAGAGAGCGAGAACGCCGGGAAGCGCGCCAAATCCCACCGCTGCCACGAAGAGAACGCCGAGGATGAGTTCGGGAACAGATCGCAGGAAGGCCAGCAAGGTGCGCAGGACGAAATAGACAGCCGGGTGCGGGCTGGTATTCGGCGCCGCCAGAATGGCGAGCGGCAGGGAAATGACGACGGCCAGGGCTGTGCCGGCGATCGACATCGCCAGAGTGTCAGCCAGCGGCCTCAGCCAGGTTTGCCAGCGCGAAAAGTCCGGCGGCACCATCTCCGAGGCGAGCTGGCTGATCGCGGGGCCACTTTCGGCAAACCGTTGCGCGTCGAAGAAACCGGTGGCCCACAAGGAGAAGAGGCAGGCCAGTACGATCAGGGACACGAGTGCCGCTCCGCGCATGGCGGAGCGGCGTTCGTCGGCCAGGATCGCGTCGAAAGCACGCGATGGCGTCATCGGAATGATCCTCAGAGCTTGGCGATGTCGAGCTTGAGCGTCGTCGCCATGTCGCGGAGGACGTCGTAGTCCTTGTCCGTCGCGGGCGCGAGCCTATCAACGCGGAAGAGCTTCAGGATGACGGGGTCGTCGAGTTCGAGAAATGCCTTCTTGATGGCATCCTTCAGGCTCGGCGCCAGATAGCCCTGCAGCGTCATCGGGTAGTTCGGGATCGGAGCGGAGAGGGCGATCTCTTTGATCTTCGACGCGTCGAGCCTGCCGTCCTGCACCAGCACGCGGAAGATCGATTCCGACAGCGCGCCGGCCGGGACCTGACCTGCGGCGACGGCGCGAGCGACAGCGTCGTGCTTGCCGAGATGGACGACCTTGTAGTCGACGTCGCCGATCAGGCCCTTCTTGGCGAGGAGCGTGCGCGGAGCGAGATGGCTCGAGGTCGACGCCTGATCGCCGAAGGCGAACGGCTTGCCCTTGATGTCCTCGATCGATTTCACGGGGCCAGCGGCATTGGCGATGAGGATCGAATTGTAATAGGGCTTGCCCTTCTCGACGCCCACAGCGAAGGGCTCGATCTCGGTCGCCTTGGATTTTGCCAGCACGTAGGAGAATGGGCCGAAGTAGGCGACCTCGATACGACCGAAGCGCATGGCTTCGATCATCGAGGAATAGTCGGTTGTGACAATAAGATCGATTTCCTTTTTCAGGGTCTTCTCGAGATAGGCCTTCAGAGGCTGCGCATTCTGGATGATCGTCGAGGCATTTTCATCGGGTAGCAGCGCGATGCGCAGCTTGGCCGGGTTGGTCTTGTCGGCGATCGCCGGACCGGCAGTCGCCACAAGGCCGGCCGCAAGCGCGACCGCCAGGAAACTACGACGCTTCATGGTTACATCTCTCGCTCTGGTTTCTGGGTCCTACTCGGCGGCTTCCAGCAGTGCTGGCGAGCTGACCTTGTAGATCTTGTCGAGGACGCTCGACCCCAGGTCGGAAGGCGCGCCATCGAATGCGATTTGGCCGTGAGCTAGGCCGATGATCCGGTCCGCGAATTTCCGCGCGAGGTCCAGCTGGTGCAGGCTGACGATCGTCGTGATGCCGTCCTCGCGACAGATGCGGTGCAGGTCGCCGAGCACTTTTACCGCCGTCTCCGGATCGAGGCTCGCGACCGGCTCGTCAGCCAGGATGATCTCGGGGCGCTGCGCAATGGCTCGGGCGATGCCGACACGCTGCTGCTGACCACCGGACAGTTGATCGGCGCGGTGCAGGGCACGCTCGGCAAGCCCCACGCGGGCCAACGCCTCGAGAGCGAGAATCCGGTCGGCGCGCGCGAGAGGTAGCAGGGTGCGAAAGGTGCCATGCGCCGCCAGGCGGCCCGTCAGTACGTTTTCGAGCGCGGTCATGCGACCGATCAGGTGATGCTGCTGGAAGACCATTCCGGTCTGGCGGCGATGCTCACGAAGCGTCCGCGTGGACCGGAAGATGGAGCCGCGTCTTTCGACGAGCACATCGCCTTTCGTCGGGCGTACAAGCCCGTTCAGACATCGCAGCAGTGTCGACTTGCCAGCGCCGGATGTGCCGAGAAGCACGATGAACCTGCCTCTCTCGAAGCTGACGCTCGTCCGGGACAACGCTTTCACACCATTGGCATATGTCACTTCGAGCTCGGCTACAGACAGCATCGTCCGATCCCCTTCGTCTTGCCAGATTGTTCGAGAGGTTCGAACGAGCGGCAATCATGTTCGAACCGCTGCTTAGCAACTCCACGTGTCCCGTACATGACAGCTGTTGCTTGTTCGCGGTGCTGTGCGCTGCAGGCGCAACGCCCCACGGGTCACTCCTGCGCTGCATCGTCGTTGCGATGTGGTTGCGTGACCTGGCTGCTTGACCGATCAGCCGTGCAGCTCAAGGCTCACGCCACCACGCCCGCGCAGCCGGTGAATGCCGACATCTGATCCTCTGACATGAGGCCCCCGAAACCGGACACACTCGGCGGCGCCTGCTGCGCCGCCAATTGTTGTGCCCTCGATGGCAGCTTGTGGGATGGCGCGCAGGTCGACGGGCTCGCACCTGCAAGCCAAGCCGGCCAAGGTTGGCGGCTGCGGCAGACCGTCCGCCTGCGGGCAGGCTGGTGCGCCGGACGGCGACGCGATACCCTCAAGAGGTGCCGATGAGAATGAAAGCGGATTGGGCCACTTGCAGTCATCGTTCGAGTTGCCTCTGGTCCGTCACCATGTGAGCCACTAGGCTGGTCCAGAGGGTAGATTAGGGACTGGTCCATGCAGAAGGCGGTGCTTGGTGCTCAGAGGTGATGGGCTGTTGTCGCGACTGGCACGTGATATGAGTTCTTACTAGGGATATGGAGGTCGCCATGGCTCTTTGGCTCTTCATCGGAGTTGTGTTCGCAGCCGTTTTTCTGTTGGCGCTCTGGCGTGGCCGCCGCACCACGTCAACGCGTGACAATCAGATCGCTGCCCCTAACGAACATAGACGGGCGGCGGATGTCTCGGCAGCAGACGCAGCGCGTGCCGCAGACGCACGAATAGCGCCCAGCCCGGGCGGGTTCGGTAGAAAAGTGCACCGTGGTTGGTGATTGTCGGCTCAGGTCGATTTCCGAGTTGGGTCAACAGGAGCCAGTCCGGTCGCTTCCAGTTCGGCAGAACGAGCCTTATCGGCGGACATCTTCGGCGAGCACCGCCAGCACGTCAACGCCGGTTCAGCCGATTACAGCTCCTGTATAGCAGCGACCTTGCGAGGTGCATCATCAGAACAGTTAAGATCGGCAGCGAGTGGCCCCGTTGAGCCCTTCGGCCAGCGTCAGCTCGTGAAGTTGCACCCGCCTCGACCATTAGACTGCTGTCGAGGAGCAGGACCGCAACTAGACCACGTCCCCCGATGCACCTCGGTGGTCGCCCGGCACGGTCACTGCAATCTTGATCGGCTCGGCCGTTGGCAGCGTTACCTTGATGGCCACCGCGCGCCGGAAAAGGCCACTCGATATCTGCTCCAGGAGCTGCGCTGCCTCGTCGGCCTCGACGTGGGCGGCGACGTTGCCCTCCTCGTCCCAGACCACGTGTATCGTCGCCTCGATGGTGCCCGTCATGCCTCCATCCTCCCTGCCCCCGACTGCAACTTCGTGTCGATTCCAGCGTGCTCCATGACACGGTAGACGCTCGACCGCGATATGCCGAGCCGGCGGGTGATCTCTTGCGCGCCGATGTGCTGGCGCAGCAAAGCCTCGATCTCAGGTGCCTTCGAGCGCGCGGTCGGCGCCCGCCCCTTGTATTTCTTCTCGGCCTTCGCCTTCGCGATGCCCTCGCGCTGGCGCTCGAGCATCAAGGTACGCTCGAACTGGGCGATGCCGCCGAGGATCGTCAACATCAACTCGCCGGTGGCAGTCGCCGTGTCGATGTTCATGTCTAGAATGCGCAAGGCAACGCCCTTGGTCTTCAGCCGATCGACAATGGCCATCAGGTCCCGGACGCTGCGGGCGAGCCGGTCGAGCTTCGTGACCGTGACAGTGTCGCCCTCCCTCGCGAAATCGATCATGGCTTCGAGTTGCAGGCGAGGCGCGACGCTGGACACCTGCTCCCGGAAGATTTTCTCGACGCTGGCCGCCTTCAGGTCGCGCTCCTGTGCCTCCAGCCCGGCGACCTGCTCGATGTTGGAAGTTCTAGCGTATCCAATGCGCATGGCAGGATGTCCCATGGAGCATAAGATATCACGGATCATGCTGTCGCAAAGGACGAGAGGGACTTATGTGGGACGCCTGTCGAGGTAGGCGCGGAGTCCCAGTGGGGCAACGTCTATCGGACGCGCGACGCCGCCCGGGCCGACGTGTTCGACGACATCGAGCGGTTCTATGATCCCCGTCGCAGGCACTCCACGCTCGGCTATGTGCGAGTGGTTGCCTTCGAGGAACGACCGCGATTAGCTCGACGCACTGTCCACGGAACCGGCAGCAGGCCCCACCAGCGAACGGTACCAGCGGCAGACGGCCGAACACCGCGTGCCCGGCACGCTGACGCGCAAGCAACACCCAAGAGCAGGCAGTGACGCTCGGTCCCCTTGGGCCGGTTGCTTTCAAGGAGGGACAATGACTAGTTTAGCTGACCATCCACGGTAGCGGCAGCAGGCCGATATTTTCGATCAGGCAACAGGCAAAATGGTCGATCTGGTCAGACTGTACCTGGTGTGGGACCGCACCCTGTCTCTGGGAAGCCGGTTGGCGGAAACCGTAGCGGCCAACTTCTCTTCGCTCGGCATGATCCGGGACGGCGTGCGGCTCTCGGTACCGGTACGTGTGCGCTTCATGGGATACGATGGCAACAAGACCGGCGAGCCACGCCCGATAGATCTCCAGTGCGCCAGTTCCAATATCATTGTCGTCCTGAACAATAGGGCACTTCAGGCGCGCGTCAGCGAAGGCTCTTGGAAGGGCTATCTCGAACGGCTGGCAGGAGCCGTGATGGAGCGGGGCGGGCGCGACCTGATCCTGCCGGTGGCGCTGAGCGCCTCGGCGACGCGGCTTGCTGCCTATCCTGACCGCGCGCAATGGATCGACCTCCACGAGCCCGCCCTAAACACGGACAATGTCGCCGAAGCCGCCGGACTGCTTACGGTCCATCTGATGATTGCGGCTATCCAACATTTGCGCAGGTGCGCCCAAAAGAAGGCAGATGAACTGGGGAACCGTCCACCGCATCCACTGAAGGAGAAGATTTTCCTGAGCTACGCACGCTCGGACGGCAAGCATATTGTCGATCTGATTCGCGCCTTTCTCGATAAGCACAGATTTCGACTGGATAAATTCCTCGATGTGTACGATCTCTCGCACGGACGGGACTGGCGCTCCCAGTTCGAGGACGAGATCGCCGCCAGCGCCTTCATCGCGCTCTATACCGACGCTTACGGCTCTCGCCCATTCTGCCAGTGGGAGCTGTTGACGGCCAAGGCACATAAGCGGCCCATACTGCTCGCCAGCTTCGTCAAGGCGAAGGAGGAGCGCACGTTCCCCTATGCAGGCAATCTCCCGTTGCGCGTCTTCTCGACGAGCGATGCCGATGTGCAGCGGCTCGTCATGGAGATCCTGTCGGAACTCCTGCGTTGCGTGATCTGGGATGAGATGTCCGTCGAGGCCTGCAACCGCTCGGGATTGAGCGACGCGATCCGCTTGCCGCGCCCACCGGAACTCCTCGATATCCATTTTCTGGCACAGAGACAGCCACCGGTTCGCTCACAATCGCGACAGGGCAACTTGCGATCGATCCGCAGGAAGCTCTCGATCCAGAGCAGGAGAGCGCACCAGTTGAAGATCATTTATCCAGATCCGCCGATCGGGGACGATGAACTCCAGATGCTTCAGCGCGCCGCGCCCCACATTGAATACTGGTCCCTGAGCGAGCTGAGAAAGCGGGAACCCTGATGCCCGCACCTTTGCCTGCCAATACGAGCCGAGCCCACCTTGCCGGCAAGCGCATCGCGGTCTCGGTCTCGGACAGTCCCGACTTAGCGCGCCTGGGGCTGCTGCCACGTGAAGTGGATCGGGCACTGACGGCCATCACGACAGGGCTCGTGTACGCCGGAGCGACGATCGCATACGGCGGGGATCTACGACCCGGGAATTATACCCGACTGATGATGACCGACGCCATCCGCGCCTACCGCACCGCCGAGATGAAGTCTTTTGCGCCGATCGTGCATCACTACGTGGCGGCCTCGACGTGGAGCACGTGGAGCTGCGAAGAGCTGACGCGCCATGTGCGATCATTCAATCACATGGCGACAGTGCATATCGTCTGCGCAAACGGCCTTTCCCACGAGCTGAATGGAGGAGACGACGCCATTGTTTTGCTGCGGGCCGGCTCCAGTGAGCGCGAGGAGATCAGAGAAGACAACGTCCATGAACTGGAGGCCTTGTGGCACACGAACGATGCATCGATTAGTCCGGCATTCGCGCTGACGCTGATGCGCGAGGCGATGGCCAGTGATTGCCACGCTCGGATCGTCCTGGGCGGTCGGGTGTCGGGCTACGCTGGCGATGGACCTGGCGTCGGTGAAGAGGCGTTCATCACACTCGGAATGGGCAAGCCTGTCATCGCTTTGGGTGGTTTCGGCGGATGCGCCCGCGATATCGCTGTCGCGCTCGGGTTTCTCGACGACGAAGATCGCCTACCCCCGATAGATCCAGCCGTTACCTACTGCCCGACGATCCATGCAGTCGCAGACGAAGCCAAGACCGAACTGGGTCGCCGAGCTCTGGCGATGCTACCCCGAGATCTCGCGCGGACAGCTGCCCGCGAGGACACACCGGAGACGTTGGCAATCTTGTGCACGCAGCTTCTGAAAGAGGCGTTGGCGCCGGTCGACCGTACGGAACGCGCGCCGTGATGACACCATCAACCGCTGGGCCAACGAAAACACGAGTGTTCTTGAGCTACACCGAGGACGATCGAGAGACCATTGCGACGTGGGTGGACAGCCTCAGCACGAACGACTTTGGCGTCTGGTGGGATCGCGATGGCTTGCGTGCCGGCGATGCCTACGCGCATAAGATTCGAGAGGCCATCGATTCCAGCGACGTGCTTCTCGCTCTGTGGAGCCAGAGTTCGTGTAGCACCCAGAAGCCGTGGGTTCTGGCCGAGGTTACGCACGCCTTCGAAAACGGCGTTCCCGTGGTGTTCATGCAAAAGGGGCGGTGCGACATCCCCCTCCCATTCAATATCCGCCACAGACACATGCTTGGTGAGTTCGAGGCCGACGTCGAGAGAATAGTGCGCGACCTGCGGGAGAATGCGAAAGGAACACGAAGCCAAAAGCGCACCGCACCCACGATCTGGTCGCCGGATCACGATCAGGTATTCGATCCTTCGACCGTCAGCATCGCGGTCATCGGCGCGGAGATCCCTGGCCTCGAGCCTCGGCACAGCCTGCATACGCACACGCGTCAAGCCATAGACCGTCACGGGGACGCGATCTGGAAGAAGGTCAACGAACTGGTCAACTACGACCGGGTACCGAATCCGCAAGAGCCGCCGCTCGCCGCCCTGCGCGACGTGAAATCTCTGAAGCTTTTACCCGAACTTGATATCCTATCGGCTTTTCAAAGCTGGGAAGCGTTGATCAGGACGGTCCAGATTGTCAGCAACGCCGACATTGCACTTTTTGACCTGACCGATTTCCAACCCGGCGTTCTGATGTTGCTCGGCATCAGGGCCGTGGCGCGCAAGGGGATCACAATCAGCAGCGTCGGCGGCAACGGTGTCGCGGGCTACAACACCGCGGTGCCATTCAATCTCCAAATGCTGAATTTGGCTTTCCATCCGACGTCCGCAACGACAGAATCGCGACGGCCGAGAGATGTGATCGCCAGCAAGATCATAAGTGGCTTCAATGACCTTTCCCGTCTGCCATTTTACCGCGACCTACCCGCCTTCGATGCCGTGCGCCAGCTCGGCGTCGAAGCCAGCGACTTTGCGTCGATCACGTACGACCGCCGGGTCCTCGCGCTCAGTCCATTCTCAAGCGACTACCTGTCAGGCAATTGGCAGGAGCTCAACGGAGAATTGTCAGCCGCCCTGACACGGCACTTCGAGACGCTGCCACCCACCGAACGTGAATCATACAGACAGCAAAACGAAGGCAAGACGCCACAGCCGGTCATCACGCAGCTGTTGGAGGAAGATTCCTCGCGCCTCGTGCTTCAGACACTATACGAGGCGATCCGCAGAACACAGATGTGCATCGTCGACTTCAGCGGCGTGAGGCCAAATGTGTTCTACGAGTTGGGCGTTCGCTTGGCGTCCAATCGCAGTGGCCTCGTGTGTATTTCGGCAACGCCGGACACGTTGCTGGAAACGGACCCGATTGCAAAGCGCAATAGCCAGCTTCAGCACTTTCGGGCGCTCCGCGAGCGGTTCGACCCCGTCAGCTACGCTGTAGATGGCTCGGCGCCTCAGCAATATCCCCTCATGATCGCGCGCTTCCGCGATAGCCTGGAGACCGCTGGACGGCCAGAGGCCCACGTCTACGACGCGGTCGGTCAGGCTCAAGCCGCCACGCTCTATTCCGTTACGCCCAGTGTCGTGGACGAACTGCGCTCAAGCGCAGCGCTCGCTGCGGCCGATCCGGATTCGAGATACGCAGGCTCATCCGTACTTTATCATGAGACGAACCGAAAGCTGTTCAAGGAACAGCAAATGGCGGCCCTCGAGCGCAAGTTGGCGGCCTGGTTATATATCAACTATCGCTATACCGTCGACGCGATCCGACAAGACTGGCGATTGGAACATCACTATAGACTTTATGCCAACCACATCCTCGATGCCGATGAGATCGACTCGGAGTTGAAGGCGCTTGTTGAAGGCGCAATCACCCGCTTCGATGAAAACACATAGAGGAGCTGAATATGCCGGACATGCCGTTCAGGCGCCTCACCGGTCAAGTAGCGACCGCCATCAGTCTCTCGAACCGCCGTAGCAAAGATGCCTCGCCGGAGGAGATCGGCCAGCTGATCATGAAGCTCAAGGAGGCGATCGAACTCATCGAGTCGAGTGGTTGGTCCCAGGTTGTGCAGAATGCCGCGAGTGCCCCGGAAGAACGGCAGACCGTTGCATCGATGTGGGCGGACTGTCTCGGCATGATCGCCGGACACTATCGTCGCCTCGGAGAACCAGAAAGTGCCTTCGATCTTCTTGATCAAGGTGCAAAGCTCGAGCTCGATCCCGAACTGAAGGTCAAGTCCTCCTACTGCGCCGTCAACTTGATCTCGATGCTCATCGAGGCAAAGAGGAAAGCGCCAGCTGACCTCATGGCCGACATTGAACGGACGATCGAGAAGCTGAATGGTCAGACTGTCCCTGGGGGCGCCCGGGAGACCGATCCATGGGCTTATGCCGATCTTGGCCAGTTGCATTTGCTGAAAGGCAACGGCGACGCCGCCAAGGGCGCATACGATGATTTCGTTCGCCGCGCCAAGAAAGCCGGTGAGGTGGACAGCGTGTTGCGCGTTTTGCGCCTCCTTCGTCAGGCGCTGGCAGACATAGGTGACCCAAATTCCGAGACGCTGGCCGGCGGCATCTCGTACCTCGTGGAAAGGCGGAACGAAGCATTCCCCGTTTCCGAGTGAAGCCGATCCTGAAATCGCCCTGCCCCTGATTGAGATACCAGGAAGTAAGCTGGAAACCGACCGTCGATGGCCGGCGTCGGAACTGGCTGGCGCGTAGCGGAGGCCCGGTCAGACGCTGGCGCAGGCGGACGGCACCCGAGCGACGGGCGGGGGCGCAATGGTCTGGGCAGATCTCGCGCCGGTCATCCCCCTTTGGCGGCACCGCTCTGTACGCCACCGACCAGGTCGATCTCTGGTCGAGGCGCGCTCTCGTGATTCCGCCCAAGACCTCCCGAGACGGGCCGCATCCGGGGCCGACCAGCATGTCCATCAATCATTTACTTCAATTCACTCCACCACCTTAGATTGAAATTCAGACTCTTGATCTACAATCCTGAATTGCAGCCCTGCAGGAACAGCAGCGTCACGTAGAGAGACCGGCGAGCCGAGGCGTCTGGACAATGGCCGTATTCGATCCGATCGACAGCGAGCACACCGCGACTGGCCGGCGACCGCGAGGTGCGATCCGGTGGTGCTGAAAAAACTCAAGGGGACGATCGCTGGTCGGTTGTATCTCATCGGCGCCCTGGCCCTCAGTGCCGTGGTCGCGCTGGCGGCGGTGTCCATCTATTTCGCGAGCAGCACCCGCCAGGCCGCCGAGCAATCGTATGGTCCCGGCCTGATCGAGGCCGTTCTGGCGAGCGAGATCGAGCAGCTTCTCGAGCAACATCGCCGCCTCGTCGAGGCGATCCCGGGGTTGACGGGCAACGACCAGCGCCAGGCCCAGAACGATAAGGCGACCGCGGTCTCGGACCACATTATGAAGTTGGTCGCCCGGACCGACGCGCGGTTCTCGACCACCATGATGTCGGGCCTGCCCGAGCTGTGGCGACTGACGCGCCTCGTGGCGCTCAGCGCAGCGCGGACCGAGCCGGCAGCGCCCCCCGCCGCCCTCAGCGCCTACATCGCCGAGGCAGAACGCCAGCAGAAGGTCGTCCGCACGCATCGTGGCGAGCGCATCGCGCTCACCGATCGCAATGCCCGCAAACTGACCGCGAGCGCGCGGACGCTGGTCAACTGGGTCGCGGCCATCGGTCTGCTCGCCTGTCTGCTGATCGGTCCATTGGCGTTGTTCCTGTTGCGCCGCATGCTGCAGCGTCTCGAGCGGATCTCGCTCGCCATGATGCGCCTAGCCGAAAACGACATCGCGATCGAGATCGAAGGCGTCGGCGAACAGGACGAGCTCGGCTCGATGGCAACCGCCGTCAGCGTGTTCCGCGCCAACGCCGGCCAGATCCTTGATCAGCAGAGAAAGCTCCAGGAGCTGAACCGCTGGCTCGACATCGCCTTGAACAACATGACCCGTGGACTATCCATGTTCGACAAGAGCGAGCGCCTCGTCGTATGCAACGCGACCTATCTGTGCCTCTACGACCTGCCGGACGAACTCGGCACGCCCGGCGTGCCTTTCGACCGCATCATGGAGCATCGCAGCCGCATTTCGGCAGGCCTCGCGGGACGTGAAGCGGAGGGCAATGACGCCCTCGAGAACGCCCTCCGCGACCTGACCCAGATGTTCGACGTCGGTCGCGTCAAGCAGACCATGAAAGACGGCCGCACCATAGAGGTCGTGATCAAGCCGCTGCCATGGGGCGGTTGGGTGGCGCTGCACGAAGACATCACCGAGCACGAGGCTGCGGCTGAACGCGTCCGACGCCTCGCCAGCGAGGACACGCTGACCGGCCTCGCCAATCGCCATCAGTTCCGCGAGCGCCTCGACGATGCCACCCGTCGCCTGACGACGGGAGCCGGCTTCGCGCTCTGCGCCATCGATCTCGACCGCTTCAAGGAGGTGAACGACACCTGGGGCCATCCGACTGGTGACAGCCTGCTCGTAGCCGTCGGCAATCGCCTGCGCGACACGTCGCGGCAGGGTGACGTGGTCGCCCGTCTCGGCGGCGACGAGTTCGCGATCATCCAGTCGGGCAGCCCTGACGAGGCCGCGGCCCGGGCCTTCGCGACCCGCATCCTCGCCGCGTTGCACGAGCCGTTCCTCGTCAACGGCCAGAAGATCGAGATCGGCGGCTCCATCGGCATCGCCCTCGCCCCGGCGCATGGCAGTGCGGCGAGCACCCTGATGAAGAACGCCGACCTTGCCCTGTATCGCGCAAAATCCAGCAAACGCGGCACCATCTGCCTCTTCGACGCCGAGTTCCAGAACCAGGTGCAGACCCGCCGCGCCCTCGAGACCGATCTCGCCCACGCCGTGGAGCGCGGTGAACTCTCCCTGCACTATCAGCCCATCGTCTCTATGAAGACCGGCAGGGTGTCCGGCTGCGAGGCGCTGCTGCGCTGGCGCCATCCGGAGCGCGGCATGGTCTCGCCGGCCGAGTTCATCCCGCTGGCCGAGCAGACCGGCCTCATCGACGGCATCGGCGCGTGGGCGCTGGCCGAGGCCTGCCGCACGGCGGCCGGCTGGCCGTCCCACATGACGGTGGCCGTGAACCTGTCCGTCGCCCAGTTCGCTGGCCCGAGCCTCGCCGCGATCGCAAGCGAAGCGCTCGCCGCATCGGGCCTTGCCCCGGAACGCCTCGAGCTCGAAGTGACGGAAACGCTTCTTCTAGGCGACGATCCCGGAACGCTCGCCGTCCTGCATGGCCTCCGCGACCTTGGCATCGCGATCTCGCTCGATGACTTCGGAACCGGCTACTCGAGCCTCTCCCATCTCAGGAGCTTCCCCTTCGACAAGATCAAGATCGATCAGTCGTTCGTCCGCGAACTGCCACAGCGGCGCAATTGCGAGGCCATCGTCGGCGCCGTCGCACGTCTCGCCTCGAGCCTCTCGATGACGACGGTCGCGGAGGGCGTCGAGACGACGGATCACCTCGAGCGAGTGGCGGCGGCTGGATGCGACGCGGTGCAGGGCTATCTCTTCTCGCGCCCGGTGCCCGCAAGCGAGGTACTGGCCGTCATCGAGCGCATCGACGCGAGCCAGTCCCAGCGTGGCATGGCGGCGGCCTAGAGCCTGGATCCGCCCGGCGGTGCGTCCTGCAACTCAGCTCTCACGGAAAGCCCGTGACAGGACGTCGGTCAGCGGCTTCACGAAATAACTGAGGATCGAGCGTGCGCCGGTCTCGATGTAGACCTCGGCCGGCATGCCCGGCACGAGGCCGAAGCCGGGCGGCAGCTTCTCGATTTCTCCGTCTGCGAGCGCAACCTGCGCGAGGAAATAGCTGCGCCCTTGCGGGTCCGTGAGCTGCGCCGGCGAGACTGTCAGCACGCTCGCGGCAAGGCGCGGCGTCTCCTTGGTGCTGAAGTTGGGGAACCGGATGTGGGCGGCGCCACCGGCACGCACCTTGTCGATGTCCTGTGGCGTGACTTGCGCGTCGATGATGAGCCGCTCGCCTTGCGGCACCACCTGCATGATCGTCCCACCTGGCGGAATGACGCCGCCTTCCGTATGCGCAGCAAGAGCGTGCACCCGCCCTGAGCGCGGCGCCCGCACAACCAGGCGCTGCAACTTGTCCTCGAGCGCGAGCCGCTGCTCGATGAGCTCGCTGAGCTGAGCCTGGACCTTCCGGAGTTCGTCGACCACGGATTGGACGAACTGCTTCTCGGCCTGTGCCAGCCGCAACTCTGCTTCCGCCACCGAACTCTTCACCTTCGACGTCTCGGCCGTCAGCCGGCCGATCTCGCCTTCGAGCCGAGCGGACTCGCGCTGGATCGGCAGGAAGCGCTGCTGGCTCGCGTAGCCCTTCTCGTAGAGCGGCGCCACGGCCGCGAGTTCCCGCGCCGTTATGGCGGCTTCCTTCTGGCGGGCAACGAGCATCCGCTCGGCAGCCTTGAGTTCGTCCCTGAGCTGCAACGTCCGCTGCATGAGCACCGACCGCTCGCCCTCGTGGCTCTGCCGCCGCGCCTCGAAGAGGGCGCGCTGTGTCGCGACGAGATTGTCGAGTTGCGGATCGCCCTTGATGGCTGTCACCTCGGTGGGCAGCTCGAACCGATCCTTCCGGTCGCGCTCCGCTTCGAGGCGGGCTTGCTGCACGAGGAGATCGTTGACCCGTGCCACGGCGACGCCGAGGCTGGCCTTGACGGCCGTCTCGTCGAGGCGGAGGACCTCGTCGCCCTCGCGCACGATCTGCCCGTTCCTGACGAGGATCTTCGAGACGATGCCGCCATCGAGATGCTGCACCGACTTGTAGTTGCTCTCGACATTGACGACGCCCGGCGCCACCACCGCGCCGCTGATCGAAAGAAGCGCCAGCGCGAGCAGGCCGACGCCCATTGCGGCGAGCACGCGATAGCCGGCCGTGATCCAGGGGCCGGTCGCGTAAGGGTCGGGTTCGCCGTCGAGCGACACGGCGTCAGATCTCTGCAGCAGTCCGGCGAGCATCGCTCTGGTCCCCTATCGAGTCTGGCCCGAATTGGCCGGCGCGCCGCCTTGCCCACCCGGGCGCTGCTGGCCCTGCTGGCCCTGCTGGAGAAAACGCAGGACATCCTCCCGCGGCCCGAACGCCCGTTGCTGACCGCGCTCCAGATAGAGGAGCAGGTCCGCCTTGCCGATCGCCTGCACGCGGTGCGAGACGAGCACGACCGCGCGTCCCCGTGCCCGCATGCCGTCGATGGCCGCCGCCAGCGCTTCGTCTCCCGTCCGGTCGAGATTGGCGTTCGGCTCGTCGAGCACGACGAGCACCGGATCGCCGTAGAGTGCGCGCGCCAGACCGATCCGCTGACGCTGGCCCGCCGAAAGATACGCGCCATAGGCGCCGAGTTCCGTATCGTAGCCCTTCGGCAGCGCCATGATCATGTCGTGCGCGTGCGCAGCACGTGCGGCCTCGACGACGGAGGCATCGGTCGCCGACGGCGAGAAGCGGGCGATGTTCTCGCGCACGGTACCGGCAAAGAGTTCCACGCTCTGCGGCAGATAGCCGACGTAGCGGCCGAGTTCGTCAGCGTTCCACTGGACGAGCCGCGCGCCGTCGACCAGCACTTCGCCGCCCGCCGACGGCCACAGCCCGACGAGGGCCCGCACGAGCGACGACTTGCCCGACGCGCTCGGCCCGATGATAGCCACCATCTGCCCCGGCTCGACCGCGAACGAAACGCCCTGCAAAATGGTCGTTCGCCCGTCCGGCGACATCACCCGGAGGCCACGCGCTTCGAGCCGCCCCTTCGGCGGTGGCAGCGACGTCTTCTTCGGCGGCTCGGGATAGGTGTGCAACAGCTCCTGGAGCTTCTCGAAGGATTCGCGCGCCTTCACGAAGCCGCGCCAATGTCCGACGGCCTGCTCCACCGGCGCCAGCGCGCGACCGAAGATGATCGTCGCCGCGATGATCGCACCCGCCGAGATCTGCCCGTTGATGGCGAGCGCCGCGCCGATCGCAAGCATCATCGATTGCAGCAGCAGTCGGAGCGCCTTCGATGCCGCCGACAGCCCCGACAGCCGATCCGACGCGAGCACCTGCCAACCGAGCGAATCCCGGTTCGTGGCCTGCCAGCGATCCATGAACGAGCGCAGCATGCCCATGGCGGTGATGGCCTCGGCATTGCGCTGGCCGCTTTCCGCGAGTTCGAGGCTCTTGTTGCTGGCCTTGCCCGATTCCATCAGCGGGTGGCGGCTTCTGGCTTCACTGGCCCAAGCGAGTGCGAGCAGCACCAGCGCACCGATCGTCGCCGCTACGCCGAGCGTCCAGTGCGTCAGGAAGATCACGAGGAGATAGACCGGCGTCCACGGTGCGTCGAAGAACGTGAGCGGCCCGGGCCCCGAAATGAACTGCCGCAGCTGATCGAGTTCCCGCAAGGCATGCACCGACGATCCCGGCTGCGCGAGACTGCGCCTGAGCGACGACGCGAACACGCGCTCGCTCACCCGCTGGTCGAGTTCGACGCCGATCCGGACGATGATGCGCGACCGGATGAGATCGAGCACACCGATCACGACGTAGACGGCCGCCGTCATCAGCGACAGCACGACGAGCGTCGGCATGGAACCCGACGTCATGACGCGATCGTAGACCTGCAGCATGAACAGCGGTCCGGCCAGCATCAGGATGTTCGAGACGAAGCTGAACCACCCGATGGCCTTGAACGACGGCATGCTCTCGAGCGCCGCGCGAACGAGTTCGCTCCGGCCGAGCGCGGATGCCGATGTACCGACTGATGGCCCGGCCTTGGCCTTCGCTGCGGGCGCCGGCGGTCGAGGCACACGCGCTGGGGTGTCCTCGAGGCCTTTCGTCAGGCGCTCGGCGGCCGCGGCGGCGATCCGTCCGGCGGCAAGTCCGGTCCGCGGCTGACGCGGCGATGGTGCTGCGTGTTGGGACGGAGCTGGTGGCGCGGTGCCAAGGCGCACGGCTTCCGGCGGGATGTGCGGGGGAACGTCCAGCGACGCAGGAGGGGCGACGGGTTCGCGAGGCCGAGCGTCCCGTTGCGGCTCGGCGGGGCTAGCCTGAGGCTCGGCAGGCGGCGCGGGCGGCGCCACGGCAGGCGCGCGGTCGAACGACAGTTTTTCCTCGACGGCGCCCGCACGGCCGGGCTTGCCCTTCGATCGCGCGCGGTCACGCGCCTCGCGCAGATGGATGAGCACACGATCCAGCTGGTCAGGGCCGGAGAACTCGACCCTGTCGACCGTCGGCCGCTGCTGGTTGTCGGACGTGCTCACGAACTGATGAACCGGTTCTCTCGGGAGCCACGAGGCATCGGCGGCGCCGACCCGGGATTTCCCCACTGACGGCTCTATCTGACGTCGCGACCGTGATTATTCGATTAATCATCGCCACAGAAGGTTCCAGTCCGGATGAATTTTCTAGGTCGAGTTCATAGTCGGTTAGTCATTTTCGGGCTTTGTCGAGCAACGCCTCGTAATCCGCCCGGCCCGGATCGGCCATTCTGTAGGTCCCGCCTGCTCCAAGGAGTGACGCCTCATGAGATTGAGAAGTTTCGTTGCAGCGGCATTGGCGCTCTTCGCCACTGTCTTTTCGCTGGCTGGCACGGCCGACGCCTTCGGCCATCGCGACAAGCCCGACGGCTGGGGCAAGACGCATCACGTCACGCATTGGGTGTATCGCCCGCGCTACGTGCACCACTACAAGGTCGACCCCTACGCCTACCGTTATAGCCCGCGCGGGTACTACCCGTACTACGGCTCGAACTACTGGAAGAAGGCGTCCTACGTGAAGTGGCGCAACCGCGCCCACCTGAACCATTGGAACACCGAGCCGCCGCGCTTCCGCTATTACAAGAGCTGGGGCTATCCTCGGAAATGGCATCACCGCAAGTGGCACCATCGCCACCATGGCTACATCCATCGCTGGCATTGGTGATCTGGAGGGCGTCCGTGATCGGCATGATCCCGGACGCCACGACACTGCCAAATTTTTCGCGTTCAGCTTCGGTTCAGGCGACGGCCGCTTAATAGTCCCATCAAGGCACGCGGGCGCCTTGCAGAACCTTGCAACGTGAGCCGCGGGAGTGCGGCGAGCAGAAGGATGAGGTCCATGCTCAAGAAAGTCATGACGGTCGCGCTGGCGACGTCTCTACTCGCAGCGACGACATTCGCGACCACGACCGAGGCGGAAGCACACCGGCGCGGCGGTCACGTGGCCGGCGCCATTGCCGGCACAATCATCGGCCTCGGCGTTCTCGGCGCCTATGCGCATTCGCGGGACCGCGGCTACTATTCGCGCTCGTGCTACGAGGGACGCCGTCGATGCGACGTCGTCGGCCAGCGCTGCTGGTATAACCGCTACGGCGAATATCGCTGCAAGGACGACGTGCGGTGCTACCGCCCGACCCACTGCGACTGACGCCGGGCGACACCCGAAAACAAGAAAGGCCGGAGTTTCTCCGGCCTTTTTTCATTCTGGAGTTGAATGACGGGTTCGCCGGCTCGCTTCGTAGAGCGCGACGGCAGCGGCATTCGAAACGTTGAGGCTTCCAAGCGAACCCTCGGCGCCAATCCGGACAAGCCCGTCGCATTTCTCGCGCGTGAGCCGTCTGAGCCCCTGCCCTTCCGACCCAAGCACGAGCGCCAGCGGGCGTGAGAGCCGAACACCGTCGATGAGGTCGCTCGCCTCGCCGTCGAGACCGAGGCGCTGCACATGCGCCTCGCCGAGCTGATCGAGCGCCCGCGCCAGATTGGAAACCAGCACGACCGGCACCACTTCGAGCCCACCCGACGCGGCCTTTGCGAGCACGCCGCCGAGCGGCGGCGAATGGCGCCGCGTCATGACGAGACCGCTGGCCCCGAAGACAGCCGCCGACCGAAGCATGGCGCCCACGTTGTGCGGGTCCGTGACCTGATCGAGCACGACGATCGGTCCGCCCGTTTCGGCAGCCGCGATGACCGTGTCGAGATCGACGTCCGCGAGCGGCGCCACCTCCGCGACCACGCCCTGGTGTACCGCCTCCGGCCCGACGATGCGGTCGATGTCGCGCGGCAGCGCCTCGGTCACGGTGATCTGCCGCTTCGTCATGAGCCCTGCGAGCCGGTTGGCGGCATTGTCGGTCGCAACCAGACGAAGGATCGTCCGTGCCTCGTTGCGGAGCACGGCCTCGACGGCATGCTGCCCCCAGATCAGGAGCGGACCCTCGCTGCCGGATGCCTCCGGCCTCCCCGCCGGCCGGACCGAGGCGCGGCCGCGTTCCGAACCACCTTGCCCCGGCCAGTGGCGCTGGCGTCGATCGTCACGGTCCCTGGGCCCCGCCATCAGCTGACACTCCTTGCGGCGTCGAGCACCGCCGGATCGACCACGTGCGCCGGTCGCCGGCCGAGGCTGACGTCGACGATCGACCGCAGCGCCGTGGCGGCGATGTCGAGGAAGCACTCGTCCGTCCAGCACAGCGCGTGCGGTGTGACGATGACGTTCTCCATTGCGAGCAGAGGGCTCGACGCATCGATCGGCTCGACCTCGGTCACGTCGAGCCCGGCGCCGAGAATGCCACCCGCTGCCAGCACCCGCGCCAGCGCCGCCTCGTCGACGATCGGCCCCCGCGCCATGTTGACGAGATACGCCGACGGCTTCATCAGCCCGAGCCGGGTTTCGTTGATCAGGTGCCGCGTCTCGTCGGTGAGGAGGCACGCGACCACCACATAGTCGGCCGCGCGCATCAGGTCGTCGAGCGGGACGAGTTCGGCCCCCGCAGCGGCGACCCGGCCGGCGTCGGCGTAAGGATCGGCCATCACCATGCGGCCGAAGAACGGTCGAGACAGCGTCGCAAGTTCGAGCCCGATGCTGCCCGCCCCGACGACGCCGAGCGTACGCGACGTGAGCCCCTGCCCCATGTAGAGCGTGCGGTCGTTCCAGCGCCCGGCCCTGACGATCTCGTTCTTCTTCAGGAGCCGCCCCGCCAGCGCAAAGATCATCGTCAGCGCGGCCACCGCCACCGGCCGGCGCACGGCAATCGGCGTGTTCGTGAGCACGATGCCTTTGGCCGAAAGCGCCGCCACATCGCAGCTGTCGAAGCCGACGCCATTGCGCGCGATCACCTTGACCCGGCAATCGCCGCCGGACACCGAGCGCGCCGTCACCTTCGGCAGGTTCACGTGGAGGCCGTCGTAGCGGGCCGCAATCTCGGGCGTGATCTCGGGCACGTCCTCCGGCAGCCACTCCCACGTGATGGCGGGATTGGCCCGGAGTTCATCGAATGCGCGGGCGTCGAAGGCCGGCGTCCCGTCCGGCCTCAGCAGATCCCGCGTCACACCGACCTTGAATGCCATGTCCTCTCACTCCGCCACAGATGCGAGCACGTTCCTGACGCCAGCCACCAGAAGGCTGTGATCCGGTCCCGTGGCGAGCATGTTGAAGCCGAGCTTCTTGTACTGTCTCGCCCACGCCGTATCCGCCGCGAGGAAGCCGAGGCCCTTCTTGTGCCGGCGTGCGGCTGCGACGACCTTCTTCACCGCCGAGATGTAGGTCGGGTTGTCGAACTGTCCGGGGATGCCGAGGAAGTTCGTGAGATCGAAGTGCCCGACCCAGAGCACGTCGATGCCGTCGACCGCCGCGATCTCGTCGACGGCCTCGAGCCCATGCTCGGTCTCGATCTGGGCGATGACGACGTTGCGCGCATCCGCAGCCTTCATCTTCGCAAGCGGATCGCCGGCCGCGTAATCGTCGTGCGCGAAGCCGAACGCCGCCCCGCGCCGGCCCCTTGGCGGATAGTGCGTCGCCTCCGCAATGGCGCGCGCCTCCGCGGCGCTGTTCACCATCGGCACCATGACGCCCTGGCAGCCGATGTCGAGGGCGCGGGCGAGAAAGTGGTACTCGCCGCGCGGCACCCGCACCATCGGCGCGATCGGAAGTCCCCGGCAATGCGCGACCTGCGCCTTGATGGTCTCGAGGGAAGCGCCGGTGTGCTCCATGTCGTAGATGACGTACTCGCAACCCGCGTGGACGAGCAGCTGCGCCATGCCCGGCGAGTAGAACTCGAACACCATGGCCCCGAGCACCTGCTCGCCGCCGACCACCCGTTGCCGCAAGGATTTCCGCGCCATCGTCTGCCTCCCCGATTGTTGCCTGCTTGCCCCGGAGACTGCCTCAATCGAGACCCGACGCAAAGCGGCGCGTACGGCAGGGCGCTTGGCTCCGCCGCCCCGATCTGCTTCTTTGGCGGGCGACCGAAACAACCGACCGGATTGATCCCATGTCACTCGATGCAGCAGCCATCAAGACGCTGGAAGCCGTCACGACGGCGACGATCACGACCATTCTCCTGAAGAAGGGGCTGCGCAACGTCTGGATGCGCGGAACCCAGCCATTGCGCCCGGGCACCGGCATGCGAAAGGTCGGCAAGGCCTTCACGCTGCGCTTCGTGCCGGCCCGTGAGGACCTCGCCACACCGGAATCCTGGTCGTCCCCGACCTCCACTCGCGCTGCCATCGAGGCCATGCCCGAAGGCTGCATCGCCGTCGCCGACGCCATGGGCGTGACCGACGCCGGCATCTTCGGCGACATCCTCTGCGCCCGCATGATGAAGCGCAACGTCGCGGGCCTCGTCACGGACGGCGTCGTCCGCGACCTCGCCGGTGTCATGGGCACCAACCTGCCGGTCTGGTGCCGTGGCGGCGCGGCGCCGCCGTCCGTCGCCGGCCTGACCTTCGTCGCCTGGCAGCAACCGATCGCCTGCGGCGGCGTCGCCGTGTTCCCGGACGACATCGTTGTCGCCGACGACGACGGCGCGGTGTTGATCCCGCAGGCGCTGCTGGCCGAGGTCCTGGCGACGGCCCCTGAGCAGGAGCGCATGGAGGGCTGGATCATGGACGAGGTCGGGAAGGGCGTGCCACTCCCCGGCCTCTATCCCATGAACGCCGAGACCAAGGCCCGCTACGAGAAGAGCAAGGGCTGATCCAAACTCCGCAACGCAGATGGAGGGGGCGGCGCGATTGCCCCCCTCTCGCGCCTCAGCGCTCCCGGCGCACGATGGTGCCGACGCCGTGCTCGGTGAACAATTCGAGCAGCACGCAGTGCGGCACCCGCCCGTCGATGATCGCGACGGCGCCGACGCCCGCCTCCACCACCTCGATGCAGCCCTCGATCTTCGGGATCATGCCGCCGGTGATGGTGCCGTTGCGGATGAGCTGGCGCGCCTCGTCCACGGTGAGGTCGGAGATCAGCTTCTTGTCCTTGTCGAGGACGCCCGCCACGTCGGTGAGCAGCAGGAGGCGCTTCGCCTTGAGCGCCGCGGCCAGCGCCGAGGCGAAGGTATCGGCATTGACGTTGAGCGTCTCGCCGGTCTCCGAGATGGCCACCGGCGCGATGACCGGAATGAGGTCCGAGCGCGAGATCACCTCGACGATCTCGGGATTGACCTTCACCGGATCGCCTACGTAGCCGATGTCGACCGCCTGGATGATGTTGGACTCGGGGTCCGGCATCTCGGTGATCTTCCGGGCGATCAGCAGGTTCGCATCCTTGCCGCAGATGCCGACCGCCTTGCCGCCTTGCCCGTTGATCGCCGACACGATGCTTTTGTTGATGGCGCCCGCGAGCACCATCTCGACGATCTCGACCGTCGGCTTGTCCGTGACCCGGAGCCCGTGCACGAAGTCGGACTTGATATCGAGCCGCTTCAGCATGTTGCCGATCTGCGGCCCGCCGCCATGCACGACGACCGGGTTCACGCCGGACAGTTTCAGATAGACGATGTCCTTGGCGAACGCGTCGGCCAGCGCCTGGTCGCCCATGGCGTTGCCGCCGAATTTGACCACGACGGTCTCGTTGTCGTAGTCGATCAGATGCGGCAGCGCCTCCGCGAGGATGCGAGCCTTCATCTGCGGGTCCGCCCCGGGCTTGGGGCCACCAGCCGTCTCGTGATCTGCCATCTTGGTCGTCTCCGCGCGTATCCCGGGCGCCGTTATAGCGCCTGCAGCGCCGCGTGACAGGGGGTTGATCGCAAGGTGGGCCGCCTCCGGCGATCCGGACTGCGCCCGGGCCGGGCGAGTCGGCCCCCGATAGGGGTTGCGCCCCGGTCGGTCGCCTGCCTACGCTCTCGGCCAAATCGAAACGGACCGGAGGAATCCCATGCGCGTCGGCGTCTTCTATTTCCCGACCGACTACGGCATCGAGGTCGGCGAGCTGGCGGTCGCGCTCGAGGAGCGGGGCTATGAATCGCTCTTCGTCTGCGAGCACACCCACATCCCGACCTCCCGCCGGACGCCGTTTCCGGGCGGCGGCGAGCTGCCGAAGCGCTACTCCCACACCCATGATCCCTTCGTCGCTCTGGCTTTTGCGGCGGCCCGCACGACCCGGCTCCGGCTCGGCACCGGCATCTGCCTGATCACGCAGCGCGACCCGATCGTGACCGCAAAGGCCGTGGCGAGCCTCGACATGCTCTCCGGCGGCCGCTTCGTGATGGGCCTCGGCGGCGGCTGGAACGTCGACGAGATGGAGAACCACGGCGCCCGCTACGACACCCGGTTCCGGCTCCTCCGCGAGCGCGTCCTCGCCATGAAGGAGATCTGGACCAAGGAGGAAGCCGAGTTCCATGGCGAGTTGGTGAACTTCGATCCGATCTGGTCGTGGCCGAAGCCCGTGCAGCGCCCGCATCCGCCGGTGCTGCTCGGCGGCGAGACGGACCACACCCTGCGCCGTGTGGTCGAGTTCTGCGAAGGCTGGTTCCCGCGCGCGACGGCCACTTTCGACGCCAAGGCCCAGCGCGCCCGCCTGGACGCGGCAGCGACGGCCGCGGGCCGCGATCCCCGCTCTTTGCAGATGACGGTCTTCCGGGCCCCCGCCGATGCGGCCAAGTTGCAGAGCTATCGCGAGGCCGGCGTCGACCGGGCGCTCCTCGAGGTGCCGGACCTGACGCGCGACGAGATCCTGCGTGTCCTTGACCAGCACGCCCCGCTGGCCAGAGCCTGAGGCCTGACGCGGGCGGCCGCCTCAGGTGGTCGCCTCGATCCCGGCCCCGAACTTCACGCCGCGCCCCGGCGCGGCCGCAAAGAGCGCGTGCGTATAGGCATGCTGCGCGTTCGAGAACAGCTCGGCCGTCGGCCCGTGCTCCACGACGACGCCGTTCTGCATCACCGCGATCCGGTCGCAGATCTGGGCCGCGACGCGCAAGTCGTGCGTGATGAACAGCACCGCGAGATCGAACCGCTCGCGCACGTCGTCGAGCAGGGCCAGGACCTGCGCCTGCACCGACACGTCGAGCGCCGACACGGCCTCGTCCGCGATCAGCAGGCGTGGCTCCATGGCAAGCGCGCGGGCAATCGCGATCCGCTGTCTCTGCCCGCCGGAGAACTGGTGCGGAAAGCGCTCGAGGGCGTCCGGCTGCAACCCGACGAGCGTCATGAGGTCGCGCGCGCGCCGGGTTGCATCAGCGGTCGACTCGCCGAAATTCACCGGCCCCTCGATGATCGAGGCGCCTACCGTGCGCCGCGGATTGAGCGACCGGTAGGGGTCCTGGAAAACGATCTGGACGTGCTTCCTGTGCGGGCGTAGCGCGCTCTCCCGAAGCCGCGCCACGTCGACGCCGCCGATCTTGATCTCTCCGTCGGTCGGATCGATCAGTCGGGCGACGCACCGCGCCACCGTCGTCTTGCCCGAACCGCTCTCGCCGACGATACCCACGGTCTCCCCGCGCCGGACCTCGATGGAGACGTTCTGGGCAGCCTTCACGACGCGCTTCTTGCCCGCGAGGAACCCGCCCGACACGTAGGTCTTCGAAAGCCCCTCGATCGCGAGCGCCACGGCACTGGTCTTCGGCGTGCGCGACGGCGGCTCGAGGCTCGGCACGGACTTGATCAGCATCTGCGTGTAGGCGGCCTTCGGGCGCGAGATGATCTCGTCGCGTGTCCCGATCTCGACGACCTTGCCGTGCTGCATGACGACGACCCGCTGCGCGATCTCGGCGACGACGCCGAAATCGTGCGTGATGAACAGCACGCCCGTGCCCCGCCGCGCCTGCATCTCGGCGATGAGCTTCAGGATCTGCGCCTGTGTCGTCACGTCGAGCGCCGTCGTCGGTTCGTCCGCGATGAGCAGCACCGGATCGAGAACGAGCGCCGCCGCGATCATCACCCGCTGCCGCTGCCCACCCGAGAGCTGGTGCGGGAACGCGTCGATCATGCTGGCCACATCGGGGAGATGCACCGACGCCATGACGTCGAGCACCTTGTTGCGACGCTCTTCGGCCGAAAGCGAGGTGTGGATCTCGAGCACCTCGCCGATTTGCGCGCCGACCCGTTCGACCGGATTGAGCGCCGTCATCGGCTCCTGGAAGATCATCGACATGCGAGCGCCGCGCAGCGCGCGGAGTTCCGCCGGCGTACAGGTTGTGACCTCTTTCCCCTCGAGCCGGATCGAGCCGCCACTGAGCGTCAGTTGCCCCTTCGGCAACAGCCCCATGACGGCCTGCGCGGTGACGGATTTGCCCGAGCCGGACTCGCCCACCACGCACACGATCTCGCCGCGGCCCACGCTGAAACTGACCCCGTCGATCGCATGCGTCCGGTCGCCGGTCTTCGGCAACGCCACGCTGAGACCGTCGAGCTCGAGGACCGGCGTGCCGCTGGGTCCGGGTGCGCCATCCATGATCAGCCTCGCCGCTCCATCTTGGGGTCGAGCACGTCCCTGAGCCCGTCGCCGAGCATGTTCACCCCGAGCACCGTCACGGCGAGGAAGATCCCCGGATAGAGGATGTTCTGCGGAAACACGCGGAACAGCGTGCGCCCCTCGGCCATGATGTTCCCCCACGTCGGGATCTCGGGCGGAATGCCGATCCCGAGGAACGACAGGATGGCCTCGATGAGGATCGCCGCCGCGCAGATGAAGGTCCCCTGCACGATGAGTGGCGCGATGGTGTTGGGCAGCACGTGACGGAAGATGAGGAGCGGCGTCGGCGTGCCGACCGTGATCGCGCTCTCGACGTAGGGTTCCTCGCGGATGGAGAGCACGATCGAGCGGACGAGGCGCACGACGCGCGGCACTTCCGGAACGACGATGGCAACCACGACGGCGAAGAGGCCTGCACGAAACACCGAGACCAGCCCGATCGCCAGCAGGATGGCGGGTATCGCCATCAACCCGTCCATGAACCGCATCAGGATGCCGTCGAGCCAGCGGACGTAGCCCGCAATGAGCCCGATCAGCAGACCGATGACGATCGAGATCAGCGACACCGTGAGCCCGACGATGAGCGACACGCGCGCGCCGTAGACGACGCGGCTGTAGATGTCGCGCCCAAGGCTGTCCGTCCCGAAACGGTAGGTGACGGGCACCTTGTTGCCGTCGTCATCCCGTATCGTCGCGGTGAAGCCGGGCAGCTTGTTGCGGACGGACGGATTGACCTCCGCCGGATCGCGTGTGTCGAGCCAGGGCGCGAGTGCGCCGATGATCACCATGGCCCCGACAATGAGCCCGCCGATGATGACGCTGGTCGAGCGCAGGAGTTGCCGGAGCACCGAGGCGCGCGGTCGGACGGGCGTGGTATCCGCGACAGCCATCAGTACCGTATCCTTGGATCGAACACCGTGTAGGCCACGTCGACCAGCAGATTGACCACGACATAGGCGAGCGAGAACAGCAGGATCACCGCCTGGATCGTCGGATAGTCGCGAGCGAGCACCGCATCGACAGTGAGCAGCCCCAGGCCGGGCAGCGTGTAGACGGACTCTGTGACGACGACGCCGCCGATCAGCGTCGCGAACGTCAGGCCGATCACCGTCAGGATCGGAACCGCCGCATTGGCGAGCGCGTGCCGGACGAGCACCTTGAGCTCCGACTGCCCCTTGGCCCGCGCGGTCCGGATGTAGTCCTCGTGCAATACCTCAAGCACGCTGGTCCGCGTCATCCGGGCGATCAGCGCGACGAACACGATGGACAGCGTCAGCGCCGGCAGGACGAGACGGTGCAGCCAGCCGCCGAAGCCGTCACGAAGATACTGGTAGCCCTGCACCGGGAACCAGTCGAGACGAACGGCGAGGACATAGATGAGCAGATAGCCGACCACGAACACCGGCACCGAGAATCCGACGACCGAGAACCCCATCACGATGCGATCGATCCACGAGCCCTGCTTGTAGGCCGCGAGCGTGCCGAGGGGCACCGCGATGCAGACCGTGAGAACGATGGCGAGCAGCGACAGGGACAGCGTCGGCTCCAGGCGCTCGGTGATGAGAGCCGCGACCTGCTTCTTGTAGAAGAAAGACTCGCCGAAATCGCCCTGCAACATGCCTCCGACCCAGATCACGAACTGCGTGACGATGGGACGGTCGAGGCCGAGCTTGGTACGGATCTCCGCGATCTGCTGATCGTTGGCGAAGTCGCCCGCGATGATCGCCGCCGGATCGGACGGCGTCAGTCGCAGCATGAGGAAGACGAGCACCGCGACGATTCCCATGACGGGAACGGCGGCGAGCAGCCTTCGCAGGATATAGCCGACCATGAGGGCCTGTCAGGCTGGAGCGTCAACCGATACCGCCATGCCCCGCGGCTCGCGACGAGCCGGGGACATGGCATCGGACGTGGTCGCGATTACTTGACCTCGATGTTCCAGAGCACGGGAGCCGGCGCGGCGACGACACCCGACACGTTCTTGCGCAGCGCACCATGATTGTACCATTGCCCAAGATGGATATGGGTCGGGTACTCGACGACACGCTTCTGGATGTTGGCGACGATCTCTTTCTGCTGCGCAAGGTCCGTCGCCTTGGCGAACTGATCCCTGAGTTTCTCGATCTCGGGATCGCACGGCCAGCCGAACATGGCCTTCTCGCAGCCGGAGTTGAGGAAGCCCATCATCACCGGGTTCAGGAGGTCAGCCGAGACCCAGGAGGTGAGGAACGCATGCCAGCCGCCCTTGTCGGGGGCATCTTTCTTGGCGCGCCGCGCGACCAGCGTCTGCCAGTCCATGGACTGCATGTCGACCTTGAGACCGACCTTCTCCATGAGCGACTTGGCCACCGGCGCCAGGTTCGTGAGCACCTGCAGATCGGTCGAGTGCATCAGCACGATGGGCGTGCCGTCGTAGCCGGCTTCTTTCAGCAGGTCGCGTGCCTTCTTGAAGTTGGACTCGAGCTTGTCGTCCATGCCCGCCGATGTCTCCATCGGTGAGCCACAGATGAACATAGCCTTGCAGAGCTTGTAGTTCTCCGCGTCGCCGATGACGGCCTTCAGGAAATCTTCCTGGTTGAACGCATAGAGCAGCGCCTGCCGGACCTTCGGATTGTCGAACGGCTTGTGCAGCACGTTGAAGCGGAACGTGAACTGGTTTCCGAGGGGATTCCAATTGTACATGTAGATATTCTTGTCCGCCTTGATCAGCGGATGCAGGTCATGCGGCGGCGCTTCGATATAGTCGATCTCGCCAGCGAGAAGCGCGTTGACCGACTGCTGGTGATCGCGGATGGGGCGCCATTCGACGCGGTCGACCTTCACGACCTTGCCACCGGCGAAACCGGAGGCCGGCTCGCTCCTCGGCACGTACTTGTCGAACTTCGTGTAGACGATCTTCGAGCCGGGCTGCCACTCGTCCTTCTTGAAGACGAACGGGCCCGAGCCGGTGAAGTCCTCGATCTGCTTGTTGGGATCGGTCTCCGCGACGCGCTTCGGCATCATGAAGGGCACATTCGACGACGGCTTGCCGAGCCCCGAGATGACGAGGCCCGTCGGCTCCCTCAGCTTGATGACGATGGTCTTGGCGTCGGGCGTCTCGATGCCCGTGACGAAGCTCATCATCTTCTGGCCGAGCGAGTCCTTTGCGGCCCAGCGCTTGATGGAGGCGGCGCAGTCCTCGGCCGTGACCGGCGCCCCATCGTGCCAGGTGAGGCCATTGCGCAGTGTCAGCGTATAGGTGAGCTTGTCAGCCGAAACGTCGTACTTGTCGACCATCTGCGGCTTGAAATCGCCGTTCGCGTCCATCGCGAACAGGGTGTCGTAGACCATGTAGCCGTGGTTGCGGGTGATGTAGGCCGTCGTCCAGATCGGGTCGAGGATCTTCAGGTCCGAATGCGGCACGAAACGCAACGTCTTCTGCGCTTCGGCGCTCGCGAGCGGGGCCGCGAGCAGCGCGGCCGCGAGAGCGACCTTGGCAGTCCACTTCATGATGACAACTCCCTTGTTCTTCGGCCCGATCAAAAAGCAGGCAACCCGGGATGACGGTCTCGGGATGACTGGCAGTTTGGGGCTGGCGGGAGCGAGGGTCAAGGTCGGGCGTGGGCGATCACAGGGCCATTTCCGAACGAAAAGCGGCCAGCCCGACCGGATTCCCGGCATATTGCCGGGCCTTTCGGATCAGGACTTTTTCGGCATCAGGCGAAGACCCGACCTCAGCCGCCGATAGGGCAGCTCGGTATGATCGATGGCCACGGGCCCCGGCGCCTTCGCAACGATGATCGACGACGACAGCGGTGTGAAGTCGGCGCGGAAGTGGACCGAACTCTTGACGACGATGATGGGCAGCTTATCGGGCAGGAGACTGAGATGCCGGAAGATCGAGCTGTCCATGGTCTGCGCCACCCGCGACGCGACGACGACCAGCACACCCTCGGGCTCGATCTCGATCAGGGCCGTCAAGCCGAGATCGACGGGCATGCCGCCTTTCATGGCGCCGACGGCGGTCCATCCGTCTGAGCGCGCGCGCCGCACGCGCCCCTGAACTTGGACGGGGCTGTCACCCGGCAGGCGCTTGCCGCCGATCGCGAACCGGGTGGTTGCGCCTTCGCCCACGTCGTGCGCGAGCTGCGCCGTCTCGGCATCGATGATCGCGCCGATGACGGCCCCACGCGCGCCCGCGCCGATCAGCGCCCTGAGCACGCCTGTGGTATCGCCGGGCCCACCTCCGCCCGGGTTGTCCTGGGTGTCGGCGATGACGACCGGCTTCGTCGCCGCCTTGGCGCGCTCGAGCGCCAGCGCCACCGCCTGCTCGGCCGGATAGAACGCAGGCAGGAAATCGCCCTCCCGGCGGCGCACCTCGGCCGCGAGCCGGTCTACGGCCTGGTCGGCGGCCTCTTGCGTCGTCCCGTAGGCGAACACGCTTGGTCCGCAGTCGGGGATGTCGGCATGGGGAAACCCCGCCGCAAACGAAAGCCCCTGCAGGCCGGGGATGGTCTTGTCGAGTTCCGGCATCAGCGACAGATAGATGTCCCGCGCCGGTCCGAAATCGGTGCAGCCGCCGTTGATCGGGATCAGGAAGTCGAGCTGACGGAACGCCTTGGCCGGCCGCCGCCCGCTCGAGAGGATGCGCAGCAGGCCCGTCGCCGCCCGCGCCCCGGTCTCGACCATGTCGGTGTGCGGGTAGTAGCGGTACATGTCCATGTAGTCGGCATGCTCGATCATGCCGGCCGTCATGTTGGCGTGGAGATCGAGCGCGACCGCGATCGGCATGTCACGGCCGACCACCTCCCGGATACGGCGGAGCAGTTCGCCCTCCCCGTCGTCGACGTGCTCCGCGACCATCGCCCCGTGCAACTCGAGGCAGATGCCGTCGAGCGGTCCGACTGCCCTGATCAGATCGACGATCTCGCCCGCGATCCGCTCGTAGGCATCACGCGTCACCTGCGCCGACGGCGTCGCCATGCACCAGAGCAGCGGCACCACCTCGGCGCCTGCGGCTTCGAGCGTTGCGATGGACCCCGCCACCGGCAGCTTCTTGCCACGCACTCTCACCATCATGTCGACGCCCCGGCAGAGGGGCGGGAAGCTCTTCGTCACCTCGAACGACTGATAATCCGCCTTGACGGGCGCGAAGGTGTTGGTCTCGTGCTGGAACCCGGCAACGGCGATGCGCATGTCATGACTCCGGAATGCTGCGCGCGCGACGTTGCCCGCTTTCAGTTGCGCCGCCAATACGCGATTTCAGGAAGGAACCCACCACCATGGACAAGCTGCACTGGAAATCAGCTGCCGAGATCGCCCGCGCGATCCGCGCCCGCAAGGTCACGGCCGTGGAGGTCCTCGAGCATTTCCTGGCGCGGGTGGACAAGTACAATCCCCGGCTCAACGCCATCATTTGGCAGGATCGCGAACGGGCCCGGACACGGGCCAGGGCCGCCGACGTCGCGCTTGCGAAGGGGGAGGTCTGGGGCCCGTTGCACGGCGTCCCGATGACGCTCAAGGAGAGCTATAATGTCGCAGGTTCGCCGACGACATGGGGCGATCCGGCCCTGAAGGACAACGTCACGGCGACGAGCGCGCTCTCCGTCGAGCGGCTGGAGAAGGCGGGCGTGATCGTCTTCGGCAAGACGAACGTGCCGCTCATGCTGGCTGACTGGCAGAGCTACAACGAGATCTACGGCACCGCCAACAATCCCTGGAACACGGCCCTCACGCCCGGCGGCTCGTCGGGTGGCTCGGCGGCGGCGCTCGCGGCTGGCCTGACCGGCATCGATGCCGGCAGCGACATCGGCGCCTCGATCCGCAACCCCGCGCACTACTGCGGTGTCTTCGGCCTGAAACCGACCTGGGGCATCATCTCCCCGAAGGGACATTCTCTGCCCGGTGTCGTCGCCTACGGTGATATCTCGGCGATCGGCCCTTTGACGCGCGGCGCCGAGGATCTCGACCTCGCGCTGGACGCGATGGCCGGCCCCGACGACATCGACGGCGTCTGCTGGAAGCTCGACCTGCCGTCGTGCCCGGCGACGTCGCTGAAGGACATGCGCATCGCCGTGAAGCTCACTGATCCGAACTCCGAGGTCGACGGCGCCATGGCTGACCGCCTTCAGTCGCTGGTCGATGAACTCGCCCGTCGCGGCGCCAAGGTGCAGGAGATCGAGCCCGAGATCGATACCCGCCGCCTGCACGAGATCTATGTCTGGCTCCTCCGGGCGGCCACGTCCGCTCGCACGCCCGAGGCCGACATCGCCCGCTGGAAGGCGGCCGGGGCGGCAGCCGGTCCCGGCAAGCTGGCCTACGTCGAGCAGATGGTGAAGGGCTGCACGCTCTCGCATCGCGAATGGCTTGGCCTCAACAACGAGCGCATGAAGCTGCGCCGTCAGTTCAACGCCTTCTTCGACGATTGGGACATCGTGCTTTGCCCCGCCGCCTCCTCCGCCGCCTGGCCGCACGATCAGGCGGGCGAGCGCTGGCAGCGCACGATCACCGTCAACAACAAGCAGGTGCCGACCACCGACCAGCTCTTCTGGGCGGGCTATTCGGGCGTCCTCTATCTGCCCTCGACAGTGGGACCGGCGGGCCTGACCACGGCCGGCCTTCCGGTCGGTTACCAGGCCATAGCGGCCGGCGGACGCGACAAGTGGGCGACCGCGTTCAGCCGCTTCGTCGAACGCGAGATCGTGGGCTTCACGCCACCGCCGGGCTACGAATGAACCTCAGGGGAGGAGACGACCGTTGTCCACCGCGTCACCCGGCACCGATCAGCACGAGACGATCGCATTCCTGAGGGACCCGGCGAGTTATCCCGCCGGGCCGCGAACGGTCGAGGTGATCGAGACGCACGCCGCGCTGGTGTTTCTGGCCGGCGACGAGGCGATCAAGATCAAGCGCGCCATCTCCGTGCCTTATCTCGACTTCTCGACCCTTGAGAAGCGCGCCGCGGCCTGCCGGCGCGAGATGGAAATCAACGCGCCACACGCGCCGGAGATCTACCGCGCCCTCGTCAGCATCACGCGCGGCGCGGGCGGCCGGCTTGGCTTCGACGGCGACGGCCCGGTCGTCGAATGGGGCGTCCGCATGGCGCGCTTTTCGCAGGACGACGTCCTCTCCAATATCGCCGAGACGCGCGGCATCGACGAGACACTGGCGCGCGGACTGGCAACGATGCTGTCCGACGCCCACGCGAAGGCGCCGGTCATCGGGACGGAGCATGAGAGTGTCGCGGGCTTCACGTCGATCCTCGCCAACGTCGAGGCGAGCCTGACGTCGGCGGCGGAGCGCGATCCTTCGCTTGCGACCACGGTCTCGGACTTCGTCGAACGCGCCGGGCGCGCGCTCGCCCGTATCACGCCGCTGCTGGTGGACCGCCAGCGAGGCGGGCTCGTCCGCCGCTGCCACGGCGACCTGCATCTCGGCAACATCGTGCTCTGGCACGGCTGCCCCACCCTCTTCGACGCGCTCGAGTTCGACGAGACGCTCGCCAGCATCGACCTCCTTTACGATCTGGCGTTCCTGTTGATGGATCTCGACCGTCGCGGTCAGTCGCGGGCAGCCAACATCGTGCTCAATCGTTATCTGAGCGCGACCGCGCGCGATCTCGACCTCGACGGTCTCGCGGCCCTGCCGCTGTTTCTCGCGACGCGGGCCGCGATCCGGGCCATGGTCGCGTTCGACCGCGGCCAGTTGCAGGACGACGCGACGCGCCACGCGACCGAGACGCACGCCCGCGAGACGCTGGCGCTCGCGGTTCGCTATCTCCACCCGGCTGCCCCGTGCCTCGTGGCGGTCGGGGGCTTGTCGGGGACGGGCAAGACGACGGTCGCGGCCAACCTCGCCCCGCACATCGCGCCAGCCCCCGGTGCGCTCCACATCCGCAGCGACGTCGAGCGCAAGCGTCTCGCCGGCCTCGACGCGTTGCAGCCGCTTGCACCGGAGAGCTACACGCCGGAGGCCTCGGCGCGCACCTACGCCTGGGTTGCAGCGCGCGCCCGCCGCGCCTTGACCGCCGGACACTCGGTCATCGTCGACGCCGTATTTGCTCGCCCGGACGAGCGCCGCCGCATGGAGGCCGTCGCCCGTGAGGCCGGCGTCCGCTTCGCCGGTATCTGGCTCGACGCGCCCGCTGACCTCTTGAAGGCGCGCGTCGCAGCCCGCCGCGGCGACGCATCCGATGCCACGCCGGCCGTCGTCGAACGCCAGATCGCGACCGGGGTCGGCGACGTGGACTGGCGGCGGATCGATGCCGACGGATCACCAGAGACCGTGCTCGCCCGCGCCCGGCAGACCCTCGCCCCCGGAGCAGACCCGGGAACGGGCTAGGCTTGCCCGGCCCCCCTGAGCGCCAGCTCCGCGATCACCAGTGTCGCGTCTTCGGGGTCGGCCGTGATGGTGAAGCCGAGCTGCCGGGCCATATCGATCATCGTCGTGTTGTCGCGAAGGACGTGCCCGTAGATGCGCCCGAGACCGGACGCGCGGGCATAGGCGAGAAGATGCTGCATCAGCGCCCAGCCGAGCCCCTTGCCCTTGAGGTCGGAGCGCACCAGCACGGCGTACTCGCCGTTCTCGAAATCGGGATCGGCCATGAACCGCGACACGCCGAGCAGGCGGCCGTCCCGCCCGTCGAGCGCCACGAAGGCCATCTCGCGCGCATAGTCGATCTGTGTCAGACGCGCGAGAAAGCGGCGCGATGTCTCCGGCTTCGGACTGAAGAAGCGCAGTCGCGCGTCACTCGGCGCGATCCCAGCGAAGAAGTCGGCATAGAGCCGCTCGTCGTCCGGCCGGATGGGACGGAGCCGAACGTCCCCGATTCCGTCGAGGCGAACAGTCGTCTCCCATTCGCTCGGATAGGGCCGGATCGCCAGCGGGACGCGCGGGTTCGACCGCTCGTCCTCGATCCGGATCCGCGCATCGAGCGCGATCACGCCGCGCTCGTCGGCGAGCAGCGGATTGATGTCGATCTCCCGGATCTCGGGATGCCTGGCAGCGAGGTAGCTGAGCCGCACGAGCGAGAGCGCAATGGCGTCGATGTCCGCCGCCGGCCGGTCGCGATACCCTTGCAGCAGCCGCCATACGCGTGTCTGGCGCATCAGGTCGCGTGCCAGATTGAGGTCGAGCGGGGGCAGCGCGTGCGCCGCATCGCGCAGCACCTCGACGGCGACACCTCCGGCGCCGAACATGAGGAGCGGCCCGAACGTCGGATCGACGCTCATGCCGAGAATGAGCTCCTGCGCACGCGGGCGCCGAATCATCGGCTGTAGAGTGAACCCATCGATGGTCGCGTCCGGATAGGCGGCCTTTGCCCGCGCCAGCATCGTGACACCCGCAGCCATGACGGCAGCCGGCGTCTCGAGCCCGAGCGCCACACCGCCGACGTCGGATTTATGTGTGATGTCCTTCGACAGGATTTTGAGCACCGCCGCGCCATGCGCCGCGATGATCGGCGCCGCGAGCCGCCCCGCCTCCTCGGCGTCGACGGCGGTCGCCGTCTCGACCACGGGAAAATCGTAGGCCCTGAGCACGCCCTTGGCCTCGACCTCGGTCAGCATCCGCGGCCCCGTCTCGAGCACCTTGCGAATGATGGCGCCCGCCGCGCCGCTCTCCCGCAATACGCCATCCGGCAGCGACGGCGGTGTGGCCATCAGCTCGATCTGCGCCGTCCTGTAGCGAACGAGCATCGAGAATCCGTCGATCGCCTCCGACGGTGTCTCGAAGCTCGGAATGCCCGCAGCGCCGAGCTCGGCCCGCGCGTCGGCGGCGGCCTCCGCGCCGAGCCAGCACCCGAGGATGGGCTTGCGGGGTTTTCCGACAGCCGTCCGCGTCCCGACGAGTGACGTCACGACGCGCGCCGCCTCGACCGAGGGATTGATGGCGGTCGGGCAATTCATGACGAGCACGGCGTCGACGTTCGGATCGTCGAGCACGGCATCGACGGCATCGCGGTAGCGCTCGGCGTTGGCGTCACCGATGATGTCGACGGGATTGGCGTGCGACCAGGTCGGCGGCAGCGTGCCGTCGAGCCGCGCGATCGTCGCCGGCGACAGGGCCGCGGGCTCGAGGCCGAGATCCGCGAGCCGATCCGCCGCCAGCACGCCCGCCCCACCGCCGTTGGTCACGATCCCGAGACGCTCGCCGCCGATGGCTGTCGCCTTGGCCAGCACCTCCGCGGCCTCGAACAGATCCCCGAGTGCATTGACCCGGACGAGCCCCGCCCTCCGGAACGCTGCCTCGAACGCGGCGTCGGCCCCCGCGAGCGCCCCCGTATGCGACGCGGCTGCCCGTGCGCCAGCGGCATGCCTGCCCGCCTTGACGACGATCACGGGCTTGGCGCGGGCCGCCCGGCGCGCCGCCGACAGGAACTTTCGCGACGAACGCAGGCTCTCCATGTAGATCAGGATGGCGGTGCTCTGGGCATCGCCCGCGAGATAGTCGAGAAGGTCGCCGAAATCGACGTCGGCCATGTCGCCGAGCGAGACGACGTGCGAGAAGCCGATCCCCCGGCTACCCGCCCAGTCGACGATCCCCGTGATCAGCGCCCCCGATTGCGACAGGAACGCGAGCCGGCCCGGCCGCGCCGCGCGATGCGAGAACGTGGCGTCGAGCCCGATCGGTGGCAACATCAGCCCGAGGCAGTTCGGCCCCTGGATGCGCAGGAGATGCGGCCGAGCGGCATCCAGCATGGCCTGCCGCACGTCACCACTCAGCCCAGCCGTGATCACGACCGCCGCCTTGCAGCCCCTGGCGCCGAGTTCGCCGACGATGCCCGGAATGGACGCGGGCGGCGTGGCGATGACGGCGAGATCGGGCACGTCCGGCAACTCGGCGATGCTCCGGTGGCAGACCGTGCCGTCGATCTCGCCGCCCTTCGGATTGACGAAATCGAGCTGCCCGTCGAAGCCACCGGCCCGCAGGTTGCGGCTGAGGATGGCGCCGATACTTCCCGGCCGCGCGCTCGCCCCGACGAGCACGACCGACGACGGCGCCAACAGGGATCGGAGATTGCGGATACTCACGGTCGGGTCTCCCGGCAGCTTGCAACCGGACCAGCATAGCCGATGCGTCCGTCAGCTTCTTGACGGCGCGCACCCGCCTCAGACGAGGCTGCGCAGCGCCCACCCGACCCCGTAGGCGACGGAGGCCGCCGAGAGGCCGATCGCGGTCGTCTCGAGGCCCGATCGCCACCAGCTCTGCAGCGACCACAGGCTCTTGGCCGATCCGATGCCGAAGAAGACGAGCGTCACCATCACCAGCGCCAGCGTCAACGCGGCGTCGGCTCCGAATAGAAACGGGAGCAGCGGCACGATGCCGGCGAGGACGAAGGCGACGAAGGTGCTGATGCCGGATTTCAACGGGTTCCGCTGCACCGGCGCGAGGCCGTACTCCTCGGCGAGCATCATCTGCACCCAGGTCTCCTCCCGGGCCGTGATGGCGTCGACGGCGCCTTCGAGCACGTCGCCCTCGAGCCCCTTGCCGCGGAGGATCTGCCGGATCTCTTCGCGCTCCCCCTCCCCGTCGAGACGGATGTGGCGCCGCTCGATCTCGGTGAAGCGCGCCACCTCGTCGACTTCGGTCTTGGTGCCGCTGTAGTTGCTGGCCGCCATCGACAGGCCATCGGCGAGGAGATTGGCGATCCCGAGGATCACGACCACGCTGCCCGCCATATTGGCACCGGCCACACCCGCCACGATCGCGAAGGTGGTGACCGCGCCGTCGATCCCGCCGTAGACCCAGTCTCGCAGATAATTCGGCCGCGTCGTCTCGGCGAGCCGCCGCGCGATCCCCTCTCGCGTGTGATCGTGCTCGAGGATCGGGCGCTCTGGCTTGGCGGGCCATGTCGGGTCCATCGCGGGGACTCTCCTTCCGGGGTCGCTGGCCACGCAGCGACGCGCGTCGCCACATCGCCATTATGGGTCGAACGTCCGCCTTGGAACATTGCCATTGCGCAATCGTCGGGCGAGGAAAACGGCACGTCGGGCCGCCGAACGAAAAAGGGAGCCCGGAGGCTCCCTTTTGTCTCTCGAACGTCGCCCGGCGATCAGACCTCGCCGAGCGTCCCGAGCCGGAATTTGACGCGGCCCGCTGCCGGATCGAGGCTCCGCTTGAACTTCGGCCCGTCCGTCGGCTTCACGCGCAGGAGGACGAAGCAGGTGCCGTTCGATTCCCGGAGCATCTTGGCGCCCTTGGCGAGATCCCCCTCGCTTTCGACCGAGCACGTCGACTTGATGCCCGCGCCGATCGCCATCTGCTCGAGATCGACGCCGAGGCAGGTGTGGCTCTTCTGATAGCCGGTCTCGCCGTAGTGCCCGTTGTCGACGCAGAGGATGCGCAGGTTCGGCGGGTTCAGGACACCGACCGTCGCAAGCGCGCCGACGTTCATCAGAAGCTCGCCGTCGCCGGTCGCGACCAGCACCGTCTTGTCGGGCCGCGCGAGCGCAAGCCCGAGGCCCATGGAGACGGCGGCCCCCATGGCGCCGGCGAGGCCGTAGTAGTTGGCGCCGTCCTTGGTCATCGCCGCCATGTCCTTCGCCGTCCCGGCGAGACCGGCGATGACGAGGAAGTCGTCGGCGTTGCCGACGAGGGCGGGGACGGCCGTGATCCGGTCCAGCGTGTAGCGGGGGCCGGCGCTGCGTTCTGTTGCTTTAGCCATTGCTCTCGTCTCCCTCAGAACGCCTTGGCGCCGATCAGCTTCTGCGTGAGCAGGACGGCGACCGCCTGCCCGGATTTCCACACCATGTTCGAGGCCGCGTCGATGGTCGGCACGACGTCCTCGGGCTTGGTGATCTCGAGCACGATGAAGCCCATCGCCTTGAGGATCGGGATCGTGGCCTGTCCCATGCTGATCTGCCAGGGATTGCCCTCGCCGAAATCGCCCCGCATCGAGAGGATGGTCATGAACGGGAACCGGCCGCCCTGCACCATCGACATGAAGTTGACGCAGTTGCCGAGCCCGGACGACTGCATCAGCAGCACCGAGCGCGCGCCGCCGAGATGCGCGCCACAGGCGAGTGCGACGCCCTCTTCCTCGGTGGTGAGCGCGACCGAGTGCACGTCCTTGTCCTCGATCGACCGGTCGATGCAGATGCGGTGGCCGGCGTCCGGCACGTAGGAGAACTGCGACACGCCGTTGCGGCGGAGTGCCTCGTAAAGCTGGTTCTGCCAGCCCGCCGAGATCTCGCGGGCGTGCTCGTCCTCCGTCATGGCTGCGGACATCGGGGCGGCTCCTCTGGTTGGTATTCTGGATTTGGATTGTTCGTTGGGCCGGAAGGTAGAGGGGCCGGCCGTCTCCTGCAAGCGGTGGCACGGCGCGACTGTCGCAGCCCCTCGTCCGGCGCTCCGCCCTCGATTAGGATGGGGGACGGGTAGAACAGCCTCCATCTGCGAGTCCATGCCGATATGAACGAGACGACGCGTCAGCAGCGGCGGAAGCTCGTTCGCGAGCGCCTCAAGACAGGAGAACGGGCACTCGCCCGGGGTCTGTCCGCGAATCCCGTGCGCGAGGACGTCATCGCCGTGGCGCAGGTACTACGCGCGAAGCTCGCGGAGACGGACAACCCGCGCCGCGCCACCGAAGCCGCGGCCTTGGCTCAACGCCTGGCCGAAACGTCCCTCAAGGCCTACCCCGCGAAGACCCCGATCGCCTGCACCCTGGGGTGCAGCTACTGCTGCTATGGCTTCGTATCGGTGGTCGCACCCGAGGCATTCCGCCTCGCCGATGCAGTTCGCGCTGGCGCGTCGGCTCCGGTCGATGCGGCAACCGCCCGCGCGGCGGCGGCGCTGACGCGCGGCGTCGCACCCGACGACCGGGTCGGCCGGAAACTTCCGTGTCCGCTGCTCAATGACGGCGCATGCAGCGTCTACACGGTTCGCCCGCTCGTCTGCCGGCAGACGACGTCGCTGTCACTCCCCGGATGCGTCGAGGAATTCGAGGGCATCGACCGGGATGGCCGCATCCCCATTTCCAGCGTCCATATGGCCCATGCCAGCAACGCCAACGTGGTCCTTCTGGGCGCCATGTTGGCCGCGGGCCTGCCGACCGAAGCGTACGAACTCGGCGCCGCGCTGGAGGTGACGCTCGCCGATCCCGATTGCGAGCGCCGTTGGCTCGCGGGGGAGAACGTATTCGCCGCCGCCGGGCGTCCGATGCCTCGCCAGCCCGCGGCGGATCAGGTGGCAGCCGCCATCGCCAACGCACTCGCCGGATGAGAGAGACAGGGGCCAACCGGACGCCCCCGAGCAGCCTGTTACTCGGGCTCGACATGCCGGCGGAAGGTATAGCCGAGCCACGCCCAGCCGATGCCGAGGACGGCCGATGCGACGAACACCCCGCCGAGGAGCCGAATCTTCGGCGGATAGAGGCCGGTGAGGATCAGCAGCCAGGCGAACAGTGCACCCGCAATACCGGCGACGAACGCTGCCAGCACGAGCTTCTGCGGCTGGTCCGCGCGCCGGCCGACGAGAAAGCCGGCGGCCAGCGTCGCCGGGTTCATCAGGGCAAGCAGCAGCACGTCGATGAGATCGGGTGGCATGAGGTATCCGGGGCTGTCGATGAAGCAATCGTTCAGTCGGCCTTGCCCTTGGCGACGATCTCGTCCTTGAGCTTCTCTTCCTCGTACTGGATGAACCAGCCGATCATCTGCCGCCAGAGCGCCTCGCAGAGATCCGGCGGCACGCCGCGTTCGGCGGCCTGCGCACGAACCCGGTCGATCACCTGCTGGTTGCGCCACGGCACGTTGGCTTCCTGGCCGAGCCCGAGCTTGATCTGCCAGGCCCGCTCGACATAGCCGAACCGCTCCCCGATGAGATCGACAAGAGCCTTGTCGCAACGATCGATCTCGACGCGCACGTCCGAGAGATCGACGCAGTCCTTGGGAGCTTTGTTCGCCATGGCGCTTGATCCGCGAATTGAGGTGGGTATCGCGACTGCTTAGCACCCCTCCGCCCGACTGAGAACCATGACAAGAAGCTTCCCCTTCGCCGTCGCTGGGTCTAGGGCTCTTCAGGGTCCGAGCCGCAAGCCCGGCCCTTCGCAGAGGACCAGTGCCCGGCCCATGATCAATGACCACACACTCGCCCGCTTCGATCGCCTCGGCGCGCATCTTCTGAAGCCGATCTACGACGACTACGCCTTCGTCAACATCGCCAATACCGCGCATCGGCTGCTGACCGGCGAGACCATCGGCCCCCTGATCCCGCCCGACGCATTCGGTGGCAGCTACCCCGCGCCGGAAAAGGTCGTGCTGGTCTTCGTCGACAGCTTCGGCTGGGAATTCTGGCAGCGCTACCTCGACGGCTCGCGCGTCCTCCGCCATGTCGCGGACAACGGCGTTCTGACACCGATCTCGGCGCTTTTTCCCTCGACGACCGCGGCCTCCGTGACCTCGTTGAATTTCGCCGTCCCGCCGGCCCGGCATGGCATCTACGAATGGAACATGTTCGTCCCGGCGTTCGGCGAAGTGGTCCAGTCACTGCCCTTCGCGCGGCTCGGCGGACGCCCCGGCTCGGCGGCCGAGCACGGACACGCGATCGCGGGCTTGTTCACCGACAGCACCCTGCCGACGGCGCACCAGCGTCTCGCCGCCCACGGCGTCGCCTCCTACCAGATCGCTGGCCGCAGCTACGCCGGCTCACCATATAATTCGCTGGCCTCGGCCGGCGCGACCATCGTGCCCTACGGCACGCTCGCCGAGGCCCTCGTCGCGATCGACGAGGTGGTGTGCGAGCGGCCCGGCAAGGCGTTCGTGAACTTCTACTGGGCGGGGCTCGACACCGCGGCCCACCTCCATGGTCCGGGCTCGGACGTGCACGACGCCGAGGTGATCGCATTCTGGGCGGCACTGGACCGCCTGCTCGGACGCCGAACGAAGGGCCGTACGCTCTGGCTCTTCACCGCCGACCATGGCCATATCGCCGTGCCCGCGAGCGAGACCCTCTACGTCAACGAGCGCTGGCCCCAGTTCCGCTCTTGGCTGAAACACACACCGGCCGGTGCGCCGATCTGGCCCTGTGGCTCGCCGCGCGACATGTTTCTCCACATCGCTCCGGCCCATCTCGACGCTGCGTTCGATCTCCTGAGCCGCGAGTTGCAGGGACGCGCCGAAGTCCTCCGCATGGACGCGGCCATCGCGGCCGGCCTCTTTGGGCCGCCGTCGGGCGTGACCCCGGCGTTCCGTGAGCGGCTCGGTGATATTCTCGTGCTGCCCCATCTCGGCCACTTCGTCTGGTGGCACGAGACGGGGGTGATCGGGAATACCTTCAACGGCCATCACGGCGGACTGACCGCCGAAGAACTCGTCACGGTCCTCGGCGTCGCGGGCGATCTCTGACGTCGGGGACTAGGACTTGCCGGCGTCCGCCAGCGATCCGCCTGACCGTGCCAGCCGGTCGATCAGCGGCGCCAGCGCCCAGCGCGCGCCATGCACGGCCTCGTAGGCCCTGACCTTCCCGGTCGTGGCCGCAAGCCCGATGGCATGCTCGATCTGCCACATGGGACCACCGCGCCAGGCGGGGAACCCATAGCCCGTGAGATAGATCGTATCGATGTCCGACGCCCGGAGCGCGATGCCCTCGTCGAGCAGTTGCGCGCCCTCGTTGGCGAGGCGGAGCAGGCAGCGCTCCACGATCTCCTCGGGTGGCAGCGACCGCCGGTTGATCTGCTGCGCCCGCGCCTCCTCCTCGAACATGGCGACGATCGCGGGATCGGGAATGCGGTTCCGCCCTTCGTAGCGATAGTACCCGGCGCCCGTTTTCTGGCCGTGCCGGCCCATCTCGGCGATGCGATCCGTGACCCGGTAGAGCCGGCGCCGCTCGTCACTGAGCGCGTGCTCCTGCCGGATCCGCCAGCCGACGTCGATGCCAGCGAGATCCATCATGGCGTTCGGCCCCATCGCGAGCCCCCACGCCTCGAGCGCGCCGTCGATCTCGGCCGGCGTCGCCCCTTCGAGCAGCATGGACTGCACCTCCTCGAGGTACGCCTCGACCATCCGGTTGCCGATGTGCCCGAAGCAGATGCCGGCCACGACACCGACCTTGTTGATGCGCTTGGCGATGCCCATCGCAGTCGCGAGCGCCGCTTTCGACGTGGCCTTGCCGCGCACGACCTCCACGAGCCGCATGATGTTGGCCGGCGAGAAGAAATGCATGCCGAGCACGTCGTCCGGCCGCCGCGTCGCCGTCGCGATCTCGTCGACGTCGAGCGTCGACGTATTCGACGCGAGCACGGCCCCAAGCTTGGCGACGGCATCGAGTTTGCCGAACACCTCCTTCTTGACGGCCATGTTCTCGAACACGGCCTCGACGATGAGATCGGCCCCGGCGAGGTCGGCGAAATCGAGCGAGCCCTTGAGGTTCGCGACGAGCTTGGCCGCCGCCTCTGGCGAGAGCCGGCCCCGCTTGACGTTCCCCTCGACGGTCTCGCGCATGCGGGCAAGTCCGCGCTCGAGCGCCGCGGCGTTGGTCTCGACCACCGTCACCGGCAGACCGGCCTGCAGGAACGCGAGCCCGATGCCGACGCCCATCGTACCGGCGCCGAGAATGCCGACGGCCTCCACCTTGCGCGGAATGACGTCCTTGCCGATATCCGGGATGTCGGCGGCCTTGCGCTCGGCGAAGAAGGCGTACTGCAGCGCCTTGGCATAGGGGCTGGCGGCAAGCTCGGCGAAGAGCGCCCGCTCGCGCGAGACACCGCTCGCATAGTCCGACCCGACGGCCGCCTCGACGGCGGCGATGCAGTTACGCGCCGCCATCGGCCCCGAGGGATGCTTGCCGAGCGCGGCCCGGCGCTTCTCGAAGAGGTCGGCGGGAATGCTGGCCGGATCGATGCGCTTGGCTGACACCGGTCGCGGGCCCTTGCCCTCGGCCACGATCTCGCGGGCATAGGCCACGGCCGCCTCCACCACGTCGCCGTCCGCGACCCGTTCGGCGAGACCCGATTTCTCGGCCGCCGCCGCGCCGATCGGGTTGCCCGAAACGATCATGTCGAGCGCCGCCTCGACCCCGATCACACGCGGTAGCCGCTGCGTGCCGCCGGCTCCCGGCAGGATGCCGATCTTGACCTCGGGAAGCCCGAGTTGCCCGACAGACCGATGCACGACCCGGTAATGGCACCCGAGCGCCACCTCGAGCCCGCCGCCGAGCGCCAGCCCGTTGACGGCCGCCACGACGGGCTTCGGACCCGCCTCCATCTCGTCGATCACCTCGGGCAGCCCCGGCTCCTTGAGGCCCGCGCGGAACTCCGCGATGTCGGCGCCGGCCGAGAAGGCGCGCCCCTCGCCGGTCACCACGATGGCCTTGACCTTTGGGTCCGCGCTGGCGGACCGGAGCGCGGTCTGCAGGCCCTGCCGCACCCCATGGGCGAGCGCGTTGACCGGCGGATTGGAGAGCCGGATCACCACCACGTCGCCCAGCGCCTCGACCAGGACCTTCGCCATCGGACTGCATTCCTTCTGTGCTGCCGCAGGCGCCTGTCGAGCCCGCCCAAGCGGCGCTTGGCGGTCCGGGCCCGCAGCGATACGGTTTCCGCCAACGTTATCCGGGAGGAAACAACAATGCTCAAGGGCCAGATGATGGACCGGCCGCTGCTGGTCTCGAGCCTGATCGATTTCGCTGCCGAGGTACACGCCACCGTCCCGGTCGTCTCGGCGACCGTCGAAGGCCCGATCCATCGCCAGACCTATGCCGAGACCCACGCCCGGGTGGCCCGCCTCGCGAATGCGCTCACCGCCATGGGCGTGAAGCCAGGCGACCGCATCGCGACGCTCGCCTGGAACACCCACCGGCATCTCGAGCTCTACTTCGCCATTTCCGGCATCGGCGCTGTCTGCCACACCATCAACCCGCGCCTCTTTCCCGAGCAGATGGCCTATATCGTCCGCCACGCCGAGGACACGACGCTGTTCTTCGACACGACGTTCCTGCCGCTGGTCGAGAAGCTGCGGGCGGTCTTCGAGCCGATCCGCACCTACGTGGCGATGACCGACCGCGCCCACATGCCGGCCGAGACGAACCTGCCGGGTCTCCTCTGCTACGAGGACCTGCTGGCCGCCGCGAGCCCATCGATCGTCTGGCCGGAGTTCGACGAGAACACCGCCTGCGCCCTCTGCTACACGTCGGGCACCACCGGCGACCCGAAAGGCGCGCTCTATTCGCACCGCTCGAACCTGCTGCATTCGTTCTACGTCGTCGCCTCGGCGCAGGGCGCATTCACGTCGGCCCGCCCGGTGCTGCCGGTCGTGCCCCTGTTCCACGCCAACGCCTGGGGCCTGCCGTTCGTCGTGGCGCTGACCGGCAGCCCCTTCGTGATGCCCGGTCCCCGCCTCGACGGCGCGAACCTCTTCGACCTGATGGAGACGACCGGCGTCTGGGGCGGCTGGGGCGTCCCGACCGTCTGGCTCGGGCTCCTCGACGAGATGGCGAAGCGCGGCCGCAAGCCTGCCGGCCTTTCCCGCATCCTGACCGGCGGTTCGGCCATGTCGCCGGCGACCATCGCCACGTTCGAGCGCGACTGGAACGTCGACATCATCCACGGTTGGGGCATGACCGAAATGAGCCCCGTCGGCAGCCTGACGCAGCTCTCCGCCGCCGAGGAACAGCTCCCCCTCGAAGAGCGCGTCGCGATCAAGGGCCGCCAGGGCCGCCGCATGTACGGCGTCGAGATGAAGATCGTCGACGCCGACGGCCGTCCCCAGCCCCACGACGGCACGAGCCAGGGCGAGCTGTTCGTGCGCGGCGCCACCGTGATCAGCGGCTACTACGCCAACCCTGCCGCCACCGCGGCAGCGATGGACAAGGACGGCTGGTTCGGTACCGGCGACGTGGCGACCATCACCGAGGACGGCTGGCTCGTGCTGGTCGACCGAACCAAGGATCTCGTCAAGTCGGGCGGCGAGTGGATCTCCTCGATCGACGTCGAGAACGCCGCCATCGGCTGTCCGGGCGTCGCCAACGCGGCCGTCATCGCCGTGCCGCACCCGAAATGGAACGAGCGCCCGCTGCTGGTCGTGGTGAAAGCCAAGGACGCCACGATCGGCAAGGCGGAGATCCTCGCCTATCTCGGAACGCGCCTCGCCCGCTGGCAGGTGCCCGACGACGTGGTGTTCGTGGAAGCCTTGCCGCTCACCGCGACGGGCAAGATCTCGAAGAAGGATCTGCGCGCGCTGTATGCCGACCACCGCCTGTAGGAGCGACAACGATCGACAGGCTGTTCGCCAGTCCCGCCAACGTGCCAAGTTCAGCGGCTGATCGCTCAATCATCGCGCTGTTTTTGCTGAATAAAAGAGCAAGTCCGCACCGGCTGAGCGTTTCGCTGGTTTGCGCGCCGTCGTAGTTTCCGTCACCCGGCGGGAAGGTGGTTCCGTGATCGCAAGATCGCCCCTCTGCTGCGGGAGCAACGGAGAGTTTTCATGTTGAAATCGGTTACGCGCGCGGCGACGGCCCTCGCGCTCGGCGCACTCGCGATGATACCGGACGCGGCGCTGGCGCAACAAGCCCGCACACTCAAGATGCAATCGAGCTTCCCGACTTCGTCCACGGCCCACGATGGCTTCAAGATGTGGGCCGAGCGCGTCGACAAGCTGACCGGCGGCAAACTCAAGGCCGACACGGCACCCGCCGGCCAGATCGTCGGCGCCTTCGACGTGCTCGATGCTACGCACAAGGGCGTCATCGATGGCGCGGTATCGATCGACTACTACTGGATCGGCAAGCAGCGCGCCTTCACGCTCTTCGCCAACTCGCCGGCCGGCGTGGTCGGCATGGACCACATGGACTACTACGGCTGGTTCTACGAGGGCGGCGGGCAGGCGCTCTACGAGGAGCTTCTGCAGAAAGAGCTGAAGCTCAACGTCGTGATCTACCCGATCTTCGCCTCGAGCCCTCAGGCGCTCGGTTGGTTCCGCAAACCCATCGAGAGCCTTGCCCAGTTCAAGGGCATCAAGTGCCGCCAGACCGGCATGACCGCCGAGATCTACGCCAAGATGGGCATGGCCGTCGTCAACATGCCGGGCGGCGAGATTGCGCCCGCCGCCGAGCGCGGCGCCATCGACTGCGCCGAGTGGGTGGGCGGCATCGAGGACATGCGCCTCGGCCTCCATACGATCTGGAAGAATCACTACACGCCCGGCGTTCACGAGAGCGCTTCGGTCAACAGCCTGATCCTGAACAAGGCCGTCTTCGACAGCCTTTCGCCGGTCGAACGCGAGGTGATCAAGTCGGCGGCGACCGAGACCTTCGTGCGGTGGGGCATCTGGTGGCAGAAACTGAACGCCGAGGCGCTCGCCGAGATGCAGGATAAGCATGGCGTAAAGATCCTGGCGACCCCGCCCGAGATCAACATCGAGTTCATGAAGGCATGGGACGCGGTGGCCGCCGAGGAGAGCGCCAAGAACCCCATGTTCAAGAAGGTCTACGAGAGCCAGAAGGCCTATGCCGCCAAGGTAATCCCGGCCAAGCGCTTCATGTTCCCGCCCTACACCCTGCAGGCGAACCACTATTTCCCGCCCAAGCAGTAATCCTCGATCATGTTTGACGGCTCAGGGGGCGGCTTCGGCTGCCCCTCTTGTTTTGCTGTCGATGCTTCGGCCCACGCCTCTGGCTTATTCGTCCGTCGTTGGCTAGCATTCCCCCGAGCTGCCATCGAGCGGCGATGTGAGGCCTCCAGGGAGGAATGATCGGAATGCGACTTGGCAATTTGTTCTCGGCCGCGGCCGCCCTCGCGATAACGGCTGCCGTAGGTTTGGCCAGCCCCGCCTCGGCCCAGACCCGTACCCTCAAGATGCAATCGAGTTTCCCGGCGAATTCGACGGCCCACGACGCCTTCAAGATGCTGGCCGAGCGGGTCGAAAGGCTGACGGCCGGCCAGCTCAAGATCGACGCGGCTCCAGGCGGTCAGATCGTGCCGCCGTTCGAGGTGCTCGACGCGACGCACAAGAAGGTCATCGATGGCGCCGTCTCGATCGATTACTACTGGGTCGGCAAGAACAAGGCGTTCACGCTCTACTCGAACACGCCCGCCGGCATTGTGGGCATGGACGCCATGGACTTCCTCGGCTGGTTCTACGAGGGCGGCGGCAAGGCGCTCTACGAGGAGTTCCTCACGAAGGACATGCGCATGAACGTTCATGCCATGCCGCTCTACAGCCCCGGCCCGCAGGCGCTCGGCTGGTTCAGGAAGCCCATCGAAGGCCTCGCCCAGTTCAAGGGCATCAAGTGCCGCCAGACCGGCATCACGGCCGAGATCTATGCCAAGATGGGCATGGCCGTCGTCAACATGCCGGGCGGCGAAATCGCGCCGGCCGCCGAGCGCGGCGCCATCGACTGCGCCGAGTGGGTGGGCGGTATCGAGGACGTGCGCCTCGGCCTCCACACCATCTGGAAGAACCACTACACGCCGGGCGTGCACGAGAGCGCCCCGATCGCCAACGTGATGTTCAACACCGAAGTCTGGAAGAGCCTCACCGATCAGCAGCGTGAGATCATCCAGGTGGCGGCCACCGAGGTGTTCACCCGCTGGGGCGCCTGGATCCAGAAGCTGAACGCCGAAGCCATTCAGGAGATGACCGAGAAGCACGGCGTCAAGATCCTGAACACGCCGCCCGAGATCAACATCGAGTTCATGAAGGCCTGGGACGCTGTGGCGACGGCCGAGGCTGAAAAGAACCCGTCGTTCAAGAAGGCCTACGACAGCCAGAAGGCCTACGCGGCCAAGGTCGTGCCGGCCAAGCGCTTCATGTTCCCGCCCTACACGCTGACCGCGGACCACTACTTCCCGCAGAAGAAGTAAGCGTCGGAGCACGCGTCGAAACTGAGAAAGGGGCAGCCGTCGGCTGCCCCTTTTGCTTGGGCGATCATCCCGGCCGTCAGTGCGCGTGCTGCCCAAGCCCCTGCAGGGGGAACCCGCCATCGTGCGCATTCTGCGGTCGCCGCCGCGCGACGAGACGCGCCGCCTCATCCGCCCGCCCGGCCCGCAGCATGGCCCCCGTCAACGCGTACTCGACGAGATCCCGCTGCGCCCGGCTGCCACCGAGCCGCTCGTGCTCGTCGAGGTGCGGCGTGATCGCGGCAATTGTGCCGTCCCAGTCCTGCCGCGCAAAGGCGCCGAACGCTTTCGCCATCGGCCCGACGACATCGGCGGCAGGCCCCTTCGCGCCGTCTACGATCCGGGCCAGCGCCTCGCCGTTACCGGCCATGGCGTGCGCCAGCGACGAATGCAGATCGACGAACGCGACGCCCGGGTTCGGGAACCACGTCGCGGCGTACTGACTGAGGTCCTGCCAGAGCTGCGCCTGCCGTGGCTCGCCCGCGAGTTCCGCCCGGAACAGGAACGAGGCGCAGTCCGTGAGTACGTTGATCTGAGGCCCCCAGGCCGCCCCCGGATGCAGCGCATCCCGGTAGACGTCCCAGGCGTCGCGCGCGTGCCCGAGTTCCATGGCCCAGAGCGCGAGATGCCAGTTCACGTGGCAATGGATGTGCGCGGCTCGCGGATAGTCCTTGGCCCACGCCTTGAGAAAGGCGTAGCCGTCGCGCCGCTCGCCCACCTCGTAGTAGAGGTGCGCCCGGATGTGCGCCCCGTGCCCGTTGCGCGGGAACTGCGCCATCGCGGCATCGATGTTGCGCCGGGCGCGGTCGAACTTGCCGACCTCCAGCTCCGCGAAGGCGAGCAGGCTGCGGTACCACCAGTCGTCGCCATAGGCGTCCGCGAGCGGTTCGAGCAGAGCCAATTGGGCCTCTTCGCGCCCCTTTTGACCCGAGAAGCCGATGAGCCCGAACACCGACGTACATGGCGCGAGCGCGAAGGCATCACGCGGCCAGTCTTTCACGTGCTCCCGCGTCTGCGCGATGGCCTCGGCTGCCTTGCCCGTCAGGATCTTCTCGAAGATGGCGATGTGGCTCTGCTCGCGCGGCGTGGCGCCGTCCTTCAGTTCGAGCGCGCGGGCGAGCGGCGCCTTAAGCTCCGCACCGCGCCCGTAGACCTGAACCGTCCGCGCCAGCGCGATATGCGCGAGCGCAAACCCCTCGTCGGCCGCGATCGCCGCCCGGAACCCCTCTTCCGCGCCAACGTTGGCCGAAAGGAGCGCGTCCACGCCCTTGACGTAGGCGTCGCGCGCCGCGGGCGACGACGTGGAGAGCGGATAGTCGTAGCGATCCTTCAGCATGCCGGGTCCCTCCACACCCGCGCGATGGGGTGTTTCAGGTCGAAGTTTGGCACGCGGCCCGCGCGGGCATCAATCCCGGATCGCACCATCGGGCTTCCCGGCGGCATCGAGCCCGCCGAGAAAGCCGGCAAGGTTTTCCGTCATGTGATGGACATGCTCCGGCGGCTCGGTCCATTGGCGGATCTTGAGCTGGATCGGATGATCGATGTAGCTCGAATGCACGAGGCAGGTGGTCATGCCGAGATTGTGCGCCGGCTCCAGGTTGTGCGGCATGTCCTCGAACATGGCGGCCTCACGGGGCGCCACGTCATGCGAGGCGAGCAGCCGGTCGTAGGCTTCCTGTTTCTCCTTCGGAATGAACCCGGCATCGACGATGTCGATGATGTCCTCGAAGAGATCGAGAATGCCGAGCTTCGTCGCCACCCGCTCCGCATGACCGTGCGAGCCGGCGGTGAAGATGAGCTTGCGCCCCGGAAGCCGGGCGATGGCGGCCCGGAGTTCCGGGTGCTCCGGCACCGGCGTCAGATCGATGTCGTGCACGTAGTCGAGGAAGGCGTCGGGCGACATGTTGTGCACCTTCATCATGCCCGCGAGCGTGGTCCCGAACTGCCGGTAGTAGGATTTCTGCAGGTGCTTGGCGTAGGCGAACGGCACGCCGAGGAACTGCTGGATGAACTCGGCCATGCGCTGGTCGACCTGCGCGAAGAGATTGCACTCGGCCGGATAGAGCGTGTTGTCGAGATCGAAGATCCAGATTCGCGTCGCATCGAAACCGCGTCGGGGCCGTGATTGCACTGTGCCGTTCAAGATGGCGCTCCCGTTCGTTGCGCGCTGGCTACGTCCATCGCCCTCCGGCGACGCCGGATGGTCGCGAAGCTACGCCAGACGGCCGAGGCTTGCCAGCGCCGCCCGCGCCATGGTCCGATGGCGACGAGCCGTGGGCGGCCCAGGATCGTGCCCCGGCCTCATCTCCTCGAGCCCAGGACCCGAAGCATGCTCACGATTTATGGCGTCTACCGCAGCCGCGCCACCCGCAACATCTGGCTGGCGACCGAGCTTGGCATCCCCTTCAAGCACGTGCCGGTGACGCAACCCTACCGGCCGCACGCAGCCCCCCTGCATTCGCGCAGCCCCGAGTTCCTCGCCATCAACCCGAACGGTCACGTGCCCTCGATCGACGACGACGGCCTGATCATGCACGAGAGCCTCGCGATCAATCTCTATCTCGCAAAGAAGCACGGCGGCCCCCTCGCCCCGGCCAACGTGACCGAAGACGGCCTCATGACCATGTGGTCGATCTGGGCCATTACCGAGGTCGAAGGCAAGGCGCTCGAGGTGATGCGCGATCCGAAGGGCGCGACGACGGCCCTCGACGGGTTGAAGGCGCCGTTCAAGGTGCTCGACGACGCCCTCGGAAAGAGCCTCTGGCTCGTCGGCGGACGCTTCACGGTGGCCGACATCAATGTCGCCGAATGCGTGCGCTACGCCTCGGCGGCAACTGGCCTCTTCGACGGCGCACCCCACGTCAAGAAGTGGCTCGCGACGTGTCAGGCGCGCCCGGCCTTCAAGGACATGTGGGCCAAGCGCGACGCCGAGCCGGCATGAGCTGTCCGGAGGCGGCCCCCGCGTGCCGCCTCCATGCTTCCGCCACAATGCGGACGTCCGTGCTGTCGGATGACTGAGCGCGGATGGAGCACACACATGACCTCGAACACGGGCGGGACGGTCGCGGCCGGGAAGCCGTTGTCCTACACCCAGAACCTCGAGGACTGGCACCTGTGGCTGGCTCTCGGCGGCGACGAGCCGGGCGTCTATATCGACGTCGGTGGCGGCCATCCGATCGCCGACAACGTGTCGATGTGGTTCTACGAGCGCGGCTGGCAGGGCATCGTCGTCGAGCCGCAGACGGCGCTGGCGCGCCTCTACCCGCGCGTCCGCCCCCGCGACACGGTGTTCGAGGGGCTTGTCGGACGCACCTCGGGGACAGCAGATCTGCATGTGTTCCCGCGGCTTCACGGCCTCTCGACGACCGTCGGCGCCAACGCCGAGCGCTCGCAGGTCCACGGCGACACGTTCCGCACCGTCACCCTGCCCATGTTGACCCTCGCCGACCTCTGCGAGCGCCACGGCGTCGATCGCATCGATTTCCTGAAGATCGATGTCGAGGGCGCCGAAGCCGACGTTCTCGCCGGCAACGACTGGACGCGCTTCCGCCCGAAGATCGTGGTTGCGGAAGCGATCGACCCCGCGACCAACGCGCCGGCCCACGCCGCCTGGGAGCCGATCCTCCTCGGCGCCGGGTATGTCTTCCGCCTCGACGACACGCTGAACCGCTTCTACGTGGCCGGCGAGTGCGCCGACGTGCTTGCCCGCCTGCCCGCCGAGCGCGGCGACTGGGCCGCCGTCACGCACATGTACGAGATCGGCAAGGCGCCCGTGAACGAAGCCCACCCTGAGCATGGGCTCGCGAGCGAGCTGGCGCGAGGCTTGTGGGCGAGCCTGCCCTATCTGCCGACGGAACTTCTGTCGCGGCTGCTGGCGACGGCCCGCGGCCTCGATCCGGCATCCCCGGAAGCCACCGCGATCGCCGCCGGTCTCACGACCGAGGAGATGCGCGCCGCCCTCGCACGGATCGCCTGTGGCTACGACGGCGGCCAGCTCGGATGAGGGGCCTCACCGCCCCGGCCGCGCCCGCTTGCCCCACTCGTAGAAGATGATGGCGACGGCATAGAACGCGACATCGGCGACGAGCTTGCCGATGACGATGCCGGCCCCTGTCGAGCCCGTCAGCTTGATCGCTGCATACATGGCTCCCGGCCGGACAACGAAACTGTCGAGCGCCTCGGCGATCCCGAATTCCCAGACGAGACGCCGCAGTGCCTGCCAGAGGCGCGCGCCGGCCCCCAGCTCCGGTGTTTCGGCCGCGCCAGCGCGCAACTCGCGGGCCAGTGCGAAACCGTAGTAGCCGACGTTCTCGGCCCAGGTTCCCGCGAACGCGATTGCCCCCGTGTTGCTGGTGAGCGCGGCGGCCGCGAGCCCGCCGACGAGCGCCGTCGCGGTCGCCGCGATCTCGAGCGGCAGATACCGTCGAAGCCAATGTCCGACGCGCCCGCGCGCCCCTGGCGACGGAGCGGCCGGCGGCGCTTCTGGTGACGGCATGTCAGTCGCCGATCATCTCGTCCTGCAGACGGCGCACGCGCGCGATATGTGAGCCTTCCGGCAGTTCCACCGCATCCCACGTGATCACGGTGCCCTTCTCGACCGGCTTCACGATCCGCGCGCCCTGCGCGAGGCCGATCGGCAGAGCCCGCCGCGCCCGCGCATCCGGTCGGGTCAGGGCGTAGCCGCGATAAAGGTATTCGCCGATCCGGCCGAGCACGTCGCCGGGCTTCAGCGCGCATTTCGCGAGACAGGCCACCTCGGCCACCGGTTTGGCGAGAGCGTGCATGTGGCTCTCGTGATGGATCGCCGCCGCCGCCGCCGACAGCGGCACCTCGAGGCTGGTCAGATGGTAGGGCCGGTAGAACGTGTAGTAGGGCCCGGGCCCGAGATGCAGGTCGTTCATCCGTTCGCGAAGCCGGGGGTGCGCCATTTCCGCGATGCAGAAGACGCCGGGCGCCACGTCCTTGGCGAGCGAAAAGTCCACGCAGCCCTTCTTCGAAAGGACGCCGCCGTCCTCCTTCGGGCAGAAATAGTTCTGCAGCTCGGCCCGCGGCGCCACCGGCCCGTGCATGCCGGGCACATCGGGGACGAGGCCGGTCGCGTTGGCGATCGCCACCATCTCGACCATGGTCTTGGTGCCGTCGACGAATTCGACGAGCATGCGCGGGTTCATGTTCCGCCGCAGCGCCTCCTCGCGATGATCGTCCGGCGTCGCATCGACGTTGAAGGCGTTGTTCTTGCCCTTTCCGGCGGCCACCACGGGATAGCCGAGCGTGCGGACGAAGCGGATCAGCTCCATCGTCGACGTCGGCTCGTCGCCCGCGCCGAGCGTGTAGACGACGCCGGCCCGTCGCGCCGCATCGGCGAGATAGGAGCCGACGGTGATGTCGGCCTCGACGTTCATCATCACGATGTGCTTGCGCGCCTCGATGGCGGTCAGCGCGACGAGCGCTCCCGCGTTGGGATTGCCGGTCGCATCGATGACGACATCGACTTCGGGAGCCCGGCAGACGAGATCAGGCGATTGCACGGCCGCGAGCCGTCCGCGCGCGATGGCCTGCGAAACATCGGCCGGACGCGCCACCACCTCGGGCTTCCGGCATCGCGCGCCGGCCATCGCATAGCCGGTCTCGATGCGTTCGGGCGTCGAATCGCACGCGGCCACCACGTCGATGCCCGCCATCATGGCGATCTGCACCAGAAGATCCGTGCCCATCTGTCCGGCGCCGATGAGACCGACGCGCACCGGACGACCATGCCGCTCGCGCAGCTCCAGCGCCTCCGCCAGCGCCATCCGCCCCGCCGCAGCCAGCACGTCCGTCCCGCCATCTGCGGACATTGGGCCTCCCTTCGCCGTCTTGATCCACATCAAAGACGAAACACAGAGGTCGCCCCCCCGTCAACCTGTGATCCTACGCGGCCGGACGCGGCCATCGCCCCGACCGTCTCGTCAAACCATGGCCCGCATGATGAGCAGCGCTAGCGCATTGTTCAGCGCATGCACCGCGACGGCGGGCCAGACACTTCCCGACCACGCCCGGATCCACGCGAACGCCATGCCGACGGCGAAGATCACGATCTGGCCGTCTACTCCGTATTGCAAATGCAGCAACGCGAATGCGGCACTGGCGAGCCCGGCCCCCGCCCAGAACCCGATCACGGTGCCTTCGAGCGTGCGCGAGAGAACGCCGCGAAAGAGCAGTTCCTCGGTAAGCCCCGCCATAACCACCGTCGCGAGGAACAGAAGCCACATGCGATCCGAGCGGACGAGTTCCGTGAACGGCCCGGCATCGCGGGGCACCTGGGGACCGACGACACCGGCCGCCACCATCGTGGCGCCGATCTTGACGGCAAACAGGATGCCGACGGCCGCGAGCCACTGCTGCCCGCTGAGCCCCGCCGGCGTGAGGTTGAGCGCCGCCCGCCGGTCGGAATGCCAGATGCCGGCCAGGCTCCAGATCAGCACGGCCTGCAGCATCTGCGCGAAAAGCTGGATCGGCACCAGCACCTCGGCGCTGCCCGGCGACGGCACGTCGAGACGTTCGGATACATCGAGGCTCGCGTACCACGCCCCGTGCCACGTCTGCATGAGGAACGCCGCCAGCATCGAGACGGCCATGATGACCGCAACGAACGCCACGGCCCCGACGACACTCCACCGGCCGTCCGGCTGCGTCCGCAACGGCACGATGGGAACCGATGTCATCGGATGTATCTGCGTCATACCGCTCCATCTGGACGGGCAGGCCGCCAGGCGGCGGCCACCGTGCAACCGGATATCAAGCGCCGCCGAGCCGCCCGAGGGCCGCCGTCAGTTTCTGGCCCTTGCTTTCCCACTCGACCTGCCGCTCGCGCAGTTCCTCGACCACGTCGTCCGGCGCCCGCGCCATGAACTGAGGGTTCCCGAGCCGATCCGTCACCTTCTTCACCTCGGCCTCGACCTTGGCGATCTCTTTCTTGATGCGGGCGGTCTCGGCCGCCATGTCGATGACACCAGCGAGCCCGAGGGCCGCCGTCGTATCGCCAACGACGACCTGCGCCGATCCCGTCGGCGCCGTCGCCGCGAAGCTGATGCTCTCGAGCCGCGCGAGACGCACGATCGTGTCGTGATGGCGACCGATACGGGCCTTGGCCGTCTCGCCGGCGTCGATCAGCACGAGCGGCACCTTGGCGCCCGCCGGCACGTTCATCTCCGAACGCACCGAGCGCACCTCTGAAATGAGCGCCACCACCCAGCCGATCTCGCTGTCGGCTCCGGGATCGGCGAGGCCGGACAGCTCCGGCCATGCCGAGAGCGCCAGCAGCGCCGGGCGCGGCGAACCTTCGGCGGCCGTCTTGGCCCACAGTTCCTCCGTGATGAACGGCATGAACGGATGCAGCAGCGGCAGGATCTGATCCATGACCCACGCCGTCATGGCGCGCGTCTCGGCCTTTGCGTCAGCCTTCGGTTGCCCACCAGCAACCGGCGTCGCCGCCTCATCCTCCCCGCCGGCGAGGATCGGCTTCGTCAGCTCGAGATACCAGTCGCAGTACGTGCCCCAGACAAACTCGTAGGCCGCCGTCGCCGCCTCGTTGAACTTGTAGCCCTCGATGGCCGTGGTGACGGCGCGCACCGCCCGCTCCGTCTCGCCCGCGATCCAGCGGTTGACGGTGTGCTGCGCCGATTTCGGATCGAACCCGTCGACGCGCCGGCAGTCGTTCATCTCGGCGAAGCGGGCCGCGTTCCAGATCTTGGTCGCGAAATTGCGATAGCCCTCGACGCGCTGCTTCGAGAGCCTGACGTTGCGCCCCTGCGCCGTCATGGCGGTGAGCGTGAACCGCAAGGCGTCCGCGCCGTAGACATCTATCAGCTCCAGAGGGTCCATGACGTTCCCCTTGGTCTTCGACATCTTCTGGCCCTTCTCGTCGAGAACGAGGCCGTGGATGTAGACGTCGTGGAACGGCACCGCCTTCATGAAGTGCATGCCGGACATCATCATCCGGGCGACCCAGAAGAAGATGATGTCGAAGCCCGTCACCAGCACGCTCGTCGGATAGAAGCGCTCGACCTCCTTCGTCTGCTCCGGCCAGCCGAGCGTCGAGAACGGCCACAGCGCTGACGAGAACCACGTGTCGAGCACGTCGGGATCGCGATGCAGCGCGACCCGCGTGCCGTAGTGGCTCTCCGCCGCCTCCAACGCGAGATTCTCCGTCTCCGCGACGAACACCTCGCCGTCAGGCCCATACCACGCCGGGATCTGGTGGCCCCACCAGAGCTGGCGCGAGATGCACCACGGCTGGATGTTCTCTAGCCAGCGGAAATAATCGTTGGCGTACTTCTCGGGGACGAAGCGTGTATCGCCCTTCCGCACGGCCTCCAGCGCCGGCCTGGCGAGCGTCGCCGCATCGACGTACCACTGGTCGGTGAGCCACGGCTCCACGATCGCGTCGCCACGCTGCGCGTGCGGCACGGCGTGCGTCGTCACCTCGATCTTCTCGAGCATGCCGAGCGCATGCAGATCCTCGACGATGCGTTTGCGCGCCTCGAACCGGTCGAGCCCGCGATAAAGCTCCGGCACGCCGTCATTGAGACGACCGCGCGCGTCGAGGATGTTGATCACCTCGAGCTTGCAGCGCTTGCCGACGTCCCAGTCGTTGAAATCGTGCGCCGGCGTGATCTTGACTGCGCCCGTCCCCTTCTCGGGATCGGCATAGGTATCGCCGACGATCGGGATCTCGCGGCCGACGAGCGGCAGCACGCACGTCTTGCCGATGAGATGGGCGAGCCGCGGGTTCTCCGGATGGATGGCGACGCCCGTATCGCCAAGCATCGTCTCCGGCCGCGTGGTGCCGACCATGAGGTACGTCGCCGGATCGTCGGCGTCGTAGGTCACGCCCGCCAGCGGATAGCGGATCGTATACATGTGCCCGCTCGGATCGCGATCGAGCACCTTGGCGAGCGTGCCCGCGTTGAACGAGACGAGATTGCCGTCCTTGTCGATCTGCCCCCGGAACCACTTGTAGGACCCGGTGTGCTCGCGCGGCTCCACCTCAAGATCGGACACCGCCGACTGGAACTCCGGGTCCCAGTTCACGAGCCGCTTGTCGCGATAGATCAGGCCCGCCTTGTGCAGCTCGACGAACACCTTGAGCACGGCCTTCGACAGGCCCTCGTCCATCGTGAACCGCTCGCGGCTCCAGTCGCACGATGCGCCGAGCCGCTTGAGCTGGTTCTGGATCGTCCCGCCCGACTGGGCCTTCCACGCCCACACTTTCTCGATGAACGCCTCACGCCCGAGCGACTTGTAGTCGATCTGCTGCTCGGCGAGCTGGCGCGACACGACAAGCTGCGTCGCGATGCCGGCGTGGTCGGTACCGGGCTGCCAGAGCACGTCTTTCCCGCGCAGCCGCTCGAACCGGCAGAGCACGTCCTGCAGCGTATTGTTGAGCGCGTGCCCCATGTGCAGCGAGCCGGTCACGTTCGGCGGCGGGATCACGATGCAGTAGCTGGCGGCGCCGGCGCGCTCGGGCCGGCCGGCGCGGAAGGCCCCCTCGGCTTCCCAGTCGGCGTGGATGCGGGCCTCGATCTCGGCCGGCTGATAGGTTTTCTCGAGCATGACGGCAGCGGGCTTTCACAAAAGGAAAATGGCCCGGCGGTGGTACGCGCGGGCCGGACAGGGTGTCAACAATCGAGCGCTGGACCAGTCTAGTGCTTCGGCTTGTCGTCGCCGGCCTTCACCGAATTGGCAAGCTCGATGCGGAGCGCTTTCTCGACCATGCGCGGCATGTTGTCGTCGAGCCATTGCCGCAGCATCGGCCGCAGCAGGTCGACGACGGTATCCTCGAGCGTCCGCACGCCGTGTGCGGCCGCTCCGTTCATGACAAGATCACCGGTTGCCGTGGCCCCAGTCTTGACGGCAGCCGGCTTGACCGTGAGCACCGTCGGCTTCGGGACCGTCGGCACGGCCGCGTCGAAGCTCACCTGTTGAGCTGCCGGAGGAACGGGATCCACCTGCGGCGCGGCAGGCTGGCTTGCAGCCATGGTGACAGCGGCCTCGGCAAGCGGTGCGACGGCGTCGACCACCGCCGCGCTTGTCGCCGATGGGCTCGTACCGGCATCATCGGCGATCGCCGAAGGTGGCGCCATCGGGCCAACCGGCGCAGGACGAGCGTCCGTCGTCTCACCGGCCGTGGCGATCGCCTTTGCAGACGCTGCCACTGCGGCACTGGCTGCACCCGGGCTTTTCGCGGACATCGCGGCCGGAGCGGCGTCGCCCTGTGGCTTCGCCGCTTCGGTGGTGAACGACGCAGATGTGACCTTGCGCGCCGGTTCGTCGCTCGTCGGCACCACGATCGGATCGAGACCCGCCGGCGTCGGCCGTATATCCGGGAAGAGGGAACCTGGACGCGGTCCAGCGGGCGCGACAGCCTGGGCGCTCTTCGAGGTTGCCTCGGACGCCGGCTTGCCGTTGATCGGTGCGGAAGACGAAGGCCGCGCGCTCCACTCCGGGATGCGGCCCGACGCCGGCCCTTTCACGCCGTTGGCGTGTGAAGGTGATAGCTGCGAACCGATCGCGGCCTCGCGCTGCGGTACGATCTCACCGAATGCCGACGACCCTCCGGCATTCGCCTGAGAACCGAAAAAGGGCTGCGCTGGCTCCCGCTGCGGCACAGCCAGCGCCTCGGGAGCGGGAGCTGTCGGCTTGGCCGTCGCACCCGGAAAGAGCCACGAGGGCACGGCCCGCCCATTGGCCGCATGCTCCGATGACGCGCTGCCGGTCGTCGCCCCGTCCCCTTCGAGGCCGAGCACGTCGTCGATCGATGACTTCCTGGCGCCGAGCCCGGCGGCAGCAGGCGACTCGGGCGCGACAGGAGCTGGCGGCACGGCTGGGCGCTTTCCGGTCGGCGGATCGTCGGCGATGATCTTGCGGATCGACGCAAGAATCTCGTCCATGCTCGGTTCGCCGGCCTTGCCCGCGTTCGCCATGTCTCTTCCGCTCCCCTTCTCGTCCGCGCGGCATCTGCCCGCAGTTGCCGCCCGAAAGGCTCGAACCGTAGATTTGAGTAGGGTGGTACCGTGCTACGATCCGCGCCGCAACGCGCCGACACGCGCCATCCACCGTTCTCGCCGTACGAAACCGCTGATCCCGCACCACTCGAGGTTGGGTTAGCCGCGCTTCACGGCAATCCGATGGCAAGGACGCGTGCAGTCTCAGCTCTGGAAAAGCAAGAACCGGAGCAGCGACTACTCCGGTTCGCATGATCGGCGGTCGTCGGGTCGCGGCTATTTCACCGGCTCGTGCTTGACCCCGTGCGTTTCCCACATGTCGACATGTTCACGCTTGCCCGACGAGTAGGTGATGCTGATCCCCCACCACTTCCGGCGGACCTCATGATAATGCGCCTCTGGATCGTAGGCGAGGTCCGTCGACCCGAGCTCCGCAATAGAAAGTCGCCCGATCGTCGAGAGCACGGAGTAGGACGCGACCACGAGATTACGCTGCGTGCTGACGAGCTGCACACGGGCGTTGAGGGCTTCCTGTTCGGCATTGAGCACGTCGAGCAGCGTCCGCTGTCCGACGCGTTCCTCCTCGCGGACACCGGCAAGAGCGGTGCTCGTGGCCTGAACTTGAATCCGGTCAGCTTCGATCTGCGCCCGGGCGGCCGTCAGCGAAGACCAGGCAGCTATGGTCGATGACTTGGCCTCGGTACGGAACTGTTCGATCTGCTGGAGGCGACTGACGTGGGTGTGCTTGGCCTGCCGCACACGCGCCTGCGTGTCGCCTGCCTCGTAGAGCGGCACGTCGACCCGACCCGTAACGGTCGTTGATTCCGATTCGTCGATGGTACGTGAGGGGTCGAAACGGTTGGAATACGTCGCATCGAGGCGAACGGACGGCAGCAGTTCGCCCCAGATCACGTCGACGTTGTGGCGCGCGGCCTGTTCCGTATAGAGCGCCGACACGACGGCCGGGCTTTCCCGGAGCGTGATGTCTATCGCCTCGTTGAGCGATTTCGGAATGAGCTTGTTCGGCGGCGACTGGTCGCGCAGCGCCGACGGCGGATATCCGACCACGCGCTCGAACGTTGCGCGGCTGGTCTTGAGATTGGCGCGAGCGAGATCCAGCGCCGACACGGCGGCGGCGCGGCGAGCTTCCGCCTGCGCCACGTCCGTCCGCGTGACTTCGCCGACCGAGAACCGGTCCTTGGTCGCCTTCAGCTCGCGCGCCAGAACCTCCACGTTGCCTTCGCGCAGCTTGACGATGGCCTGATCGCGGACCACATCGACATAGGCAGTGACAGCCTCGAGCAGCACGGATTGCTCGACCCCGCGCAGCGCTTCACGGCCGGCACGCACAGACGCCTCGGCGAGGCGCACACCGTTCAAGGTCCGAAAGCCGTTGAAGATCGGCTGCGAAGCCGTCACGCCGTAACCCTTCGGGTGCGTCTCGCCACTGGCAGCGCCGACGCCCGGGGGGCGGGTATCGGTTCTGTTGTAGCCGATGTCCGCGCTGCCGCTGACGACAGGCCTGTAGCCCGAGTGAGCGCGCGAAACCTCTTCGTCGGTGGCCCGCTGACGGGCTCTCTCGGCATCGAGCCGAGGATTGTATTTATAGGCTGCTGCGAGCACATCCTGCAGCGCCTGTGCCTGCGCCTTCGTGGCTATGCCAGCGTCGATGATGCTGAGGGTTGCCCCGAGCATCAGAGTAGCCGCCAATGTTCGCACAACCGAGCGTTTGCCGACGTGTGTCATGTCGCTGATCATGCCCTCGCCTTCAGCCGAACCGGTATGTCGACCGGAGCCCCCTCCGTACGCTGGTACACGCTTATACTTTCTCGCCTACACCGATTCGATGGGAGTCGAGACCAGCAAGGGGCAGTTTTGCGGCGAGTGGGTCCTTTCAGTCACGCCGCATCGGCAAGAAGTCCCACCAACCAAGGGATCAATCGTCGATCACCCAATCCGGATCGCTTTCGGCCGACACGTCGATCTCTTCGCGGCGTCCATCGGCGTGCCGGATATCGAGGCCGAACCATCGATTGCGAACCTCAGCGTAGTTCGCCTCCGGATCGTAGACGTCGTCGCTGAGCGCCAGTTCGGCGGCGGACAGACGCCCCATCTGCCCGAGAAGCGCATAAGCCGCGACGACGAGTTCCCGCTTCGCGTTGACGACTTGCACTTGCGCGTCGAGAAGTTCCTGCTCGGCATTGAGAAGGTCGAGCACCGTGCGTTGACCGGCCTGTTCCTCCTCCCGGACGCCGTCGAGCGCGATGCGGGCGGCTTCGACGCCCATGCCGTCGGCCTTGAGCTGTCCGCGCGACGACTGGAAACGCGACCACGCCTGCGTCACGCCGGCCATTGCTTCCTGCCGTGCCTGCTCGATCTCCTGCAGACGGGCCACATGGCGGTGCTTGGCCTGCCGCACCCGGGCATAGGTTTCCCCCCCCTCGTAGAGCGGAACCGAGACGCGCCCCGTGACGGTCGCCGCCTCCTGCTCGTCGATACCGCCCTGCAGCCGATAGCGGTTGCCGTAGCTCGCCTCGATCCGGACGTCCGGTAGCAGCTCGCCGCGGATCCGTCCGACGCCATGCCGATCGGCCGCCTCCCGATAGAGCGCACCGACGACGACGGGGTTTTCCTTTTCCGCGACCGCCAGCGCCTCCTGCAGCGACCGCGGCAGTTTGCGCTTCGGCGGCGACGGCGGCAGCAGGTTGCCTGGGGACCGTCCGACGGCGCGCTCGAACGCGGCGCGGCTTGCCTTGAGATTGCCGCGCGCCAGATCCTGTTGCGACATCGCGCGCGCCAGCCGGTATCGCGCCTGCGCCACGTCGGTGCGTGTGACTTCGCGCGCCGAGCGCCGGGCCTCGGTCGCCGTCACGGCCCGCGACAGCGCCTGCACGTTGGCCTCGCGGAGCTTGACGATCTGCAGGTCGCGGACGACGTCGGCGAACGACGTCACGACATCGAGCAGCACCTGGGCCTCCACCGCCCGCAACTGTTCGCGCCCCGCCCGCACCTGGGCCTCGGCCTCGCTCACCGTATTCTGTGTGCGAAAGCCATTGAACACCGACTGGGACACCGTGAGCGAATAGCCCCATGGGCGCGCTTCGCCCTCGCTCGTCGTGTCCGGCTTGGTATCGAGCCGATTGAGCCCGGCATCGGCTGAACCCGTCACCCGGGGCCGGTACCCCGAGAGCGCTCTCGGCACGTCCTCGTCCGTGGCCCGGAGCCGCGCCCGCTCGGCATCGAGCTTCGGATTGGCCCTGTAGGCGCTGCTCATCGCCTCGCGCAGCGTCTCGGCGACGACGGGTCCCGGCATGGCGACGCAGGCGAGCAGCAACGCGACGTGAGCGGCCACTGCCGCCAGCCGCCGTCCCCGCGAGGACCTGCTGTCTGCCTTCCAACCCATGCCATCGAACTCCTGCCCGTACGATCCGCTCGAGAGGACCCTCGAGCAACCGCCATTCGGGGGCGATTCGGTGAATGGGTCGTAAAGATGCGTCCCACGCCCGACCGCCGCCCCCCTCACCACACCTTGCGGCGCCTGGCCCGACGCCGTGCGACCACCTGACCGGCGGGCTGGCAACGCGATGTTATCCTTGTCCCGCTAGCGTCCTCGCGAAGGCCTGATCGGGCCGCGTCGTGTGCGTGAGAGGTAAAAGCCATGCTGGATCGGCTGCTCGAGATTCCGGGCCTGATGGCGGCGTATTGCCTGAAGGCGCTCAGCGCCCTGCTGCTCGCGCCCGCCTCCGAGTTGTCGATCCCGTCGCTATTCATCGCGTTCGTCATCGCGGTCGGCTGGCTCTCCCGCCGGCACCTGCGGGCAGGCTTGCCGGTGCGCGCTCGCGCCGTGCTGCGTCTCGTCTTTCCGCGTCGCTGGTGGCTGTCGCGATCGGCCTGGCTCGATGCCCGGCTGCTGCTCCTCAACCTGCTCGTTTTCGGCGTCATCCTGACCGGCGCCATCATCTCCCATCGCGTGGTGAGCGGCGGGCTGGGTCATCTGCTGGCCGAGGCCTTCGGCCCGGCATCGCCCACCGGCATTCCCCCGCTCGTCGGCACCGTTCTGCTGACCGTGGCGCTCTTCCTCGCCTATGAGCTTGCCTACTGGGTCTATCACTACCTGAGCCACGTCGTGCCGGCGCTCTGGGAGCTGCACAAGGTGCACCACTCGGCCGAGGTGCTGACCCCGCTGACCAATTCCCGCGTCCATCCGCTGGAAAGCCTGCTGCTGCTCAACACCATGGCCGTCTTCCTCGGCGTCACGGACGGCGCCGTGACCTACCTCCTCGGCCAGCCGACGCAGCAACTCACAATCGCCAACGCCAACCTCATCGTCGTGGTCTTCACCTACCTGATCGCCCACCTCCACCACACCCACGTCTGGATTCCGTTCACGGGCTTCTGGGGCAAGGTGCTGATCAGCCCCGCCCATCATCAGATCCACCACTCGACCAACCCCGTCCATTTCAACAAGAACATGGGCAGCGTGCTCGCAATCTGGGACTGGCTGTTCGGGACGCTCCACATCCCCGCGAAGAACCGCGAGCGGCTGACCTTCGGCCTCGGTGATGGCGAAGTGACCGAGCACACCGTGACGCAAGAGCTGTTCCGGCCGGTTCACGCCCTCGCCGAACTGTCCGGCGCAACGGCGAGCCCGGCGCGCCGGTCAGCCACAGACGACGCGCCGGCACGGCCCTGAGACGGCCGTCTCAGGCTGTACGGCGACCGGCGAGAAAGACCGCGATCGCCGTAGCCTGCACGGCCATCGCCAGCAGGAACACGCCCGGCGCCGCCCCGCCGGCAACGGCGTCTCCCGCGCCGGCCATGTCTCGCACGAGCCCGAACACGGCCGGCGCGAAGGCATAGGTCGCCTGCGCCATGGCGACGATAAGCGCCACCACGCGTCCCACGTCCTCCTTCGCGAACTCCACCTGCGCGATCAGCGGCGGCAGCGAAGTCGCGTTCCCGATGCCGGCCCCGAACAGGAGCGCTCCTGCGACGAGGAGCGGCACGCTCTGCCCATCCGCGAGCACCAGCGCCCCGCCGCCCGCCATCTGCACGCCGAGGCTCAGCCCCGCGACGATCCGGCGGTCCGCTCCCGCCGGCATCAGCCAGCCGACTGCCGTGCGGCCGAGGATGGCCGCGCCCGTCGCAGCCCCCATGAGCAGGCCGGCGGTGCCCTTGCCCAGCGCCGGGACGAGCAGCGAGTAGAGGTGCGCGATGAACCCGATCTGGGCGAACAGAGAGAGCGCCATCCCGAGTGCCAGCGTCCGGAACGACCAGTTCTGACGGAGCTGAGGGCCAGGAAGTGGCCGAACCCAGGACGCCGTGACCGTCGCCGCGGGTGAGCCGGGCGCGTCGCCATCCGGTGCTTCACCCCGGCTGTCGGGCGTCGGGCGGAAGTAGAGTTCGGACAGCGCCCAGACGACAGCCACCATGACGACGCCGACCACCACCGCCGCCATCGGGAACCCGAGCCCGACGATCAGCGCCACCCACAAGGGCGAGAACACGATGCCGCCGACGCTCGCGCCGTTGTAGGCCATCGCGAGCGCGGCCGGCCGGGCGCGCTCGAACCACGGCGACACGATCGCGTTGAGCCCTGCCGCCGCCATCACCACCCATCCGGCGCCACTGAGCACGGTGGCGGCGAAGAGCTGCCAAGGCTCGGTCGCGACGGCCCATCCGACGACGCCGAACGCGAGCGAGAGCGCGCCGAGTTGCGTGATCCGCGCGACGCCGATCGCCCGGTAGAGCCGCGGCAGGTTGGCGACCACCAGCGCGCCAACGAGGAAATGCGTCGTCACCGCCGCCGAGACGAGCGCCAGCGAGAACCCGCGCGCCTCCCGGACTGCATGCAGGAACACCGGCGGCCCATAGAAGCCGACACCCCATCCGAACGCAGCCAGCACGAACGCGGCCCCGACGACCCGCCATCCGAAGAACGCCGCCTTTCCTGCCTGAACCGCCATCCCGAAGCTCTCCATCCCACCACCATGCGTCGTCTCGGAGACGGAATGTGCCGGGCGGATCGCCCCGATGTTACGGTTGCCGCCGAAACGTCGCCAGCCCGCGTGTGCCACCGTGCGCGTGCTGCAATGAGGGAGAACGCCATGTCCGCCCCCGGCTCCTTCGTGGAGATCTCGGCGCTTGCCGGAGACCCCGCCCGCGCGCTGATGCTGCATGCCCTGATGGACGGCCGCGCGCTGACCGCCGGCGAACTGGCCCGCGTCGCCGGCATCACGCCGCAGACGGCGAGCGGCCACTTGGCACGTCTGGCGACGGCCGGCCTAGTCACCGTCGAGCGGCAGGGCCGCCACCGCTACCATCGGCTCGCCGCACCGTCGGTGGCCCGCATGCTCGAGGCGATGATGCAGGTGGCGAGCGAGCTGGCCCCGCCGCGCCCCGTGCCGACCGGCCCCCGCGACGCCGCCATGCGCACCGCCCGCACCTGTTACGATCACCTCGCGGGCCGCCTCGGCGTCGCCATCACGGATGCGCTCGTTAGCCGCCAGTTCGTCGAACTCGCCGAGGATGCGGGCTCGGTGACGCCCGGCGGTGTCGCGTTCCTCGCGGATCTCGGCATCGACACTGTACCGCTCTCCACCGCCCGAACCCGCCGCGTCCTCTGCCGGCCGTGTCTCGACTGGAGCGAACGCCGGCCGCATCTGGCGGGCACGCTGGGGGCCGCCGTCTGTGCCCGCGCGTTGTCCGCCGGCTGGGTACGCCGGATCGAGGGAAGCCGCGCGCTCTCAGTCACCCGCCCGGGCGAGGGGGTGTTCCGCGACGCGTTCGGCATCGTCCTCTGACGACACGTCAGGCCGCGGCTACCAGTCGACGACGATCTCGGGATGCCGCGCCCCGGTCTCCAGGAGATCGGCCGCGATCCGCGCCATCGCCGGCGCCATCAGGTAGCCGTGCCGGTAGGCGCCGTTGACCATCAGCCGGCGCCCCCTGACCACGATCTTCGGCACGTTGTCGGGAAACGCCGGCCTGACACCCGCCGAGAGTTCCAGCACCTCGGCCTCGCCGAACGCCGGATGCACCGCATAGGCCGTGCCGAGGAGATCCAGCGCCGAGCGCAGCGTCACCGCGCCGAAGTCCTCCCGCTCGATCACCGTGGCGCCGATCATGTACTGGTTCTCGCCCCACGGCACGATGTAGAGCGGAAATCGCGGGTGCAGCAGGCGCACGGGCCGGCTGAGCCGTACCTCCTCCGTGCGCACCACCGCCATCTCGCCGCGCACGCCCCGCAGCTCGGCGAGATCGCCACGCGCCGCGATCCCCCGGCAGTCGATCACCACCCCGCCGGCCGGCGCCGCCGTCCAGACGGGCTCCGCCACCGGCTCACCGAAGACGAGTCGCCCCCCATGCTGACGGATCGCCGCCCTGAGCGCGGCAAGCGCATGCCGCGTCGAGACATGCGCCTCCGTCGGAAAGTAGAGGCCGCTCCCAAACCGCCCGCCGAGATCGGGTTCGAGGTCGCCGAGCCGGGCCGCGTCGATGCTCTCGTGGGCCTCTGTCATGCGCGCGAACCGGCGCAGCTCCGTCATGTCCCGCGCCGCCGCCACGACGAGGCTGCCGCGTTGCGTGACGTGCGGAAACACCGCCTGCCACAGCGCCAGCCCCTCGAGACCGAGGCTCTTTACGACGTCCGGCGCGGCCTCCGCCTCGCAGTAGGGCGCGAGCATGGCGCCGGCATAGCGGCTCGAGCCGCCGCTCTCGGCCTCCGGCATGGCCTCGCGCAACGTCACGGCATGGCCGCGCCGAGCCAGTTCGAAAGCCTGCCACAAGCCGAAGATGCCGGCGCCGATGACGGTGATGTCGAGTGCGGTCACGTGTGTTCCGAGCCTTTGGAAAAATGCGGCCGGAGCATCGCCGCAATCGGCTCGCCTGACAATCGCCGTTCGGGCAGGACTGCCGTGCTTCCCTGTCAGTCGTCTTCGGCCAGCGCGATTTCCTTGATCAGCTTGGCGAGGATCGCGGTACCGAACATCTCGTGCCCCTCGGCGGAGAATACGAAGGCGTTGGCGCCGCCGATCACGTTGCGCTCGAAATAAGAGACGAGTCCCCCCGGCGGATGCGTATGCGCCGGATTGAACGCCAGCGGCACCTCGCTCAGGATCGCGAGGCCGTTGATGGTGATGCCCTCCGCCAGCGCCATGGTCCGGGCTTCGATGAGATCGACGCCGCTGTTGTTGGTTCCGTCGCCCGACACGTCGATGAGATGCCGGTCGGCACGCCACGGACTCCGCGCGAACTGCAGCATCGAGAACTCGATCGCCGAGCCGATGGCGGTGCGCCCCATGAACGCCCGTGGCGCCATGCGGATGCGTTGTGCGAGCGCGCCCGCCTCCTCCGCGTTCCCGACGACGGTCCAGTCCGCGACGATGGTCTGCTCGCTGCCGCCCGACCATTCGATGAACGAGATCGCGATCCGCCCGATGAGCCCCGACTGGATGGCGGCGACGACACGCGGGTTGGTCAGCGCAGCCGCGTAGCCATCGCGCTGGAGACGAAACTTCTGGTCGTCGAGACTGCGCGAGATGTCGGCTGCCAGAACCAGCAGCAGATCGACTTCCGGCCTTTCCGACGCGCGCTCGCCGCCAGTACCGGGCGCCGCCAGTGGCTCACTCCGCGCTGCCGAGGGCATGAGCCCCGCGCCAGCGGCGAGCATGAGAGCGGTAAGGAGTGCAGGCATCCAGTGGCGCATCGGCAGCGCTCCTCCGGCGACGGGTCTCCTCCCCCTCACAAGCTGAGGCCAAACTCGTGGCCAAGTCGAGGCGTGTTGCGCCCCCCGCCCCGATCACGTTTCAGTGTGTCGCAAGGCCGCCCGGCTGGCGAGCCCGATCCTTGCGCAAAGCCGAGCGAAACGCCGCCGATCAAGGCAAAGTTCGGGAGCCCCCGGTCAGCCCGTGAACTGCTGCCGCCCGCGGAACGGCCGCATGTCGGGATAGCCGCCGACCGCCCAGGCGCCATCGACCAGCAGGCTCGCTCCGGAGACGTAGCTCGCTGCAGCGCTGGCGAGAAACAGGGCCGGTCCCGCGATCTCGTCGGGCTGTGCCGGCCGCCCCATCGGAATGCGCGCCTTGAAGGCCTCGAGCCGCGCCGGGTCCTGGAAATGCGGCCGCGTCAGCGGCGTCTCGACGAGACCCGGCAACACCGCGTTGACGCGAATGCCCTGATCCGCCCACTCGAGCGCGCCATTCTTGGTCAGCATCTCGACGCCCGCCTTGGCGGTGGAATAGGCCGCGCCCGCGAACATCGGCACGTGTGCGTTGAGCGACGCGATGTTGACGATCGCGCCGCCGCCCTGCCGGATCATCTGTCGCGCCTGATGCTTCATGCCGAGGAAGACGCCCTTGAGGCACAAGTCGATCACGAACGACCAGTCGGCTTCGCTCTGGTCGACGATGTATCCGGCCCGGTTGCCGCCGGCCACGTTGAACGCCACGTCAACCCGCCCGAACGCCGCGACCGCACGCGAGACGAGCCCCTCGCAGTCGCTTTCCCGCGTCACGTCGCCGGCAATCCCGACAAACCGCGGGCCGAGATCCTTCGCGACGTGGGCGAGGAGATCGCCGTTGATGTCGCTGCCCGCAACGCTGCCACCTGCGGCGAGAAACTGGCGCACGATGGCGAGCCCGATGCCCGATGCCGCGCCCGTCACCACTGCCGTCTTGCCTGCAAATCCGGTGTCCATGGTCTCTTTTGCTCCCGTCGTTCCTGTGATCGGTCGGCCCTCAGGCGAGGAACGGCTTCAGCAGCGCCACCACGGCCTCGGGCTGCTCCTGCTGCACCCAGTGCCCGGCGCCGTCGACCTGATGCACGGCCTGCATGCGCGAGAAGGCCTTGCTCTGCATGGTCTCGATCGCGCCGGGCACCTGATGGATGCCCCAGTCGCTGCGTCCCGCGATGAACAGCGACGGCACGTCGATCGATTTCCCCGCATAGAGCTTCAGCTCGGCATTGAGCTGCGGCTCGTAGCGCGCGCGATACCAGTTGAGCCCGCCCTGGAAGCCCGTCCGCCCGTACTCCTCGGCGTAGACGGCCATCTCGGCGGCGCTCATCCAGCGGTTGGCGGCGACGTGCTCGGGCGAAGGCAAGTGAGGCCTGACGGTCTCGGCCATCGTCTGGTCGCGGTCCATGACGTAGTAGGTCGGCATCTCGGCGAGGCACTCGGCCGACCATTCCTTGAGCCGGTAAGGGCGGTTCTCCGTCCAGTCCGCGCTCTTGTGATGGAAGTAGGCTCTGAGGAAATCGCCGACGCCCTCGGGACACCGCCACATGTGGTCGTTGGCTTCCCGCGTCGCATAGTAACGCTGGTAGTGCTTGCGCGGCCGCGCCAGCCGGCCCAACGCCGCGTCGATGTCGTCACCCGCGCGGCTCGGCTCGGGCGTGTGCGCCCCGCCGCTGGCCGTGCCGAACGGCAGCGATGGTGGCCCGGCGAACGGCGCGCTCATGATGCAGCAGCGCTGGTAGATGTCGGGTCGCGTCAGCGCGCACCACGAGGCGACGGCCGCGCCGAAGTCGTGCCCGATGACGGCCGCCGCCGTGCGGTATCCGAGCGCCTGCGTCAGCGCCACGGCGTCGCGAGCGAGGCTCAGCATGAAGAACGGCCTGAGATCCTGATCGTAGGCGTCGCTCCAACCCGTCGTCCGCCCGTAGCCGCGCTGGTCCGGCGCCACGACGTGAAAGCCCATGGCCGCCAGCGGCGCCATCACCTTGCGCCAGGAGTAGGCGAGTTCCGGAAATCCGTGCAGCAGCAGCACCAGCGGCTGTCCGGGCGCTTCGCCACCCGCTTCGAGCACGTGCATGTCGAGGCCGTTGATGCCGCGGATGATGCGCGATCGGACGCCGGCCGGCAGCATCTCGCGGGTCATGGGTTCGGTCATGCCGTATCTCCTGTGGCTGGCTGTGCGATGCGCCGCGCGGGCATCGTGGCCGGTTGTCGGGGGAAGCGAGGCGCCGGATGCCCCCGCCGGGCAACGCAGTGCTGTGGATAACGAGGAAAGGGGCGGCGCGCCGTGAGACCTGTCGCGCGACTCGAAACACACTGCCATCACCACCCTCGGATGACGGAGCCGCACATGTTCACAGGACCCATGCTGGATCGTCGCGCTCACGCCACGCTGCTCTGCCGGCTTCTGGCCGATCGGGCCGAGGACGAGCACGTTTCGATGCACGACCTCGCAGAAACGGCCCGCGAGGTCGCCACGATGCTGCTCGCCAGCGTCGAGACGGACCAAGTGGACGGCCGCCCCGCCCTGCGTGTGATCGAGGGCGGGCGCCGCTGACGGGAAATCCCGTCACTTCATCGGAGAGTGTCCCGACGGCAGCATCACGGTCGAGCTCATCTCCTCGAGCAGCGGACCGGCCTTCTTGAGGAAGGCCTGCCAACCGGGATCCTGCACAGCCGCCGCGCGCGCTGCTGCCCGGGCGTTGAGATCGGGATAGGCCCAGATGTGCACCACCTCGTTGGGCTGCCCGGCTTCACTGATCCACAGACCAGACGGCTTCGAGTATTTCTCGCGCACCGGCATCGCGTCCATGATGTGCCCGACCCATTCCTTGGCGGCGCCCGGCTTCAACCGATAGGCGCGCAACTCATAGATGTTCGGCTCTTTCTCGGGCTTCCGCGGGGCGATGACCGGGTTCATCAGGCGGATGTCCTGGCGCACGATTAGCGGCCGGATGAGCGGCAGATACTCCTTCGTCCAGCGCTCGTTCTTGGCGAGTTCCGCCCGGAGCCGCGCCCGCTCGTTGAGGTCCGAGTACGTCCACAGGTGCACGACCTGATTGAGCGGCCCGATCTCGGTCATCCAGTAGCCTTCGAGCTTGCCGTAGTTGTCGCCGCGGATCTCCCGCGCGACGCTGCCCGAGTTCTTCGCGACCTCGGCCACTGCGCCGGGTTTCGTCGTGTAGATCCTGAGTTCCTGGATCATGGGGCGTCCTCTCCGATGTGGTGTTGTGGTGTTGGCGGCGACCGCCGCGCGTCACGTCGCGGGTAAAGCATAGGCGGCGCCTGCGCCCGCGTCACCAGAGGAGAGTGTGAAACGCGACAGGCGGCCCCCGGGGGACCGCCTGTCGAAGTCTTGGTCTGCTGTCGGGCTCGTGGGCCCTCTGTCTTACTGGACGGCCGCGCTGCGGGTCCGGCGCTCGACGGTCGCGGTCCGCGGCACGCGGCGCTTGGCGTTGCGATACTCGGCGCGCGGACGCACGCTTTCGCCGCTGCCGAACGACGAGGATGACGCCGAGGCGCTGGTCGAGTAGCGGTTCCAGGTGACGATCACCTTCGCTCCGACCCGCACCCGCGGATAGAGGTCGACGACGTCCTGGTTGTACATCCGGATGCAGCCTTTCGACACGGCCGAGCCGATCGTCCAGGGCGCGTCCGTGCCATGGATGCGATAGGCCGACGAGCCGAGGTAGAGCGCGCGCACGCCCATCGGGTTCATCGGGTGACCGCCCGGAACCCAGCGCGGCAGGCGCGGGTTCTCGCGCAGCATGGTCGCCGTCGGCGTCCACGAGGGGTTCTCGCGCTTCATGGTGACGCTCGTCACACCCTGCCAGCGGCTTTGTTCGCGCGGAATGGCGATCGGGTAGCTCAGCGCCTCGCCGGGTCGCGTCACGAAATAGAGGCGGCGATCGCCGAAGCTGACGATGACCTGACCAGTGGAATAGTTGCCGGCGAAGCGCACGGTCTCTCGGCCGCTGCCGCCGAGCACGGAGCCGCCACCCCAGAGCCAGCCTTCCTGGGCGTGAGCCACGGGAGCCACGGCCACGATGGCGCTGGCAACGGCGGCGCCGGCGAGCAGCGCACGGAGGGTTCGGGTGAGGGTCATGCTCGTCTCCAAAGGATCTCGTCGTCGGTCGGGGCGAAATTCGATGCGCAGCCCTGGCTCGCTGGCGTTCTTATGCGATTCTGTCGGGTGCGGTATCTGCGTCACGAGTTCGGTCGTGAACACGCGCAACCTGACACGCCATGCTGAACACTTCGTTTAGCCCTGTGTCGTCGTTGGCTATCAATAGGCCTCGCGGAGGTTCGTCTGCAACTCGTGGGAGGGGCCTCGGTTACATGTTTGACAGGCATTGGGGCCGTTTGCCGTGCCGGTGTGTGAATGCGGCCACAAAATGACGGTAGCTGATGGACTTGTGCTCGCGCGGCGCCTTTCTCCATGGGGTCCGGAGAACGCGAGGAGTCGCCAGGATCTCGCAGAATGTTCCCATCCTGTTCTATTTTTTGATTGACGTCGCCGGCCGAGAGAATTAGAACAAAAAAAGAACTTGCGTTGGCCCGATCGGCCTCCCTCAAGCTCTCGAAGAGCGTACCGTGAGCAAAGTGGCACCTGACATCCCCACCGCCTGCTGCCCTTCATCACGGATCTTTGATGGTTCCGGCCCTGCGCCTGCAGCCTCCTCCACCCCTCGGGAGGCGGCATGCCCGGCTTCGAAGCGTACTGCGTCCTGTAAGCGTAGCGTTGCCTCGTGGGCCAGACGGCCCGATCCCACGGACGGCTCCGTTCCCCCGGAGCCGTCCGCCCCCCCGGGCAGCCCCCGATCGGTTGCCTCCCGCAATCGTGACCTCGACCGGTTGCGGGCCGAGATCCGCGCCCTCGAGCGACGGCCACCCTGGCAATCCGGCGCGCCGGAGACGCCTGTTCCCGGCGCCCACAGTCCCCCCGGCGCGGAAGCCGCTGGCATGCCCTCGGAGGGTTCCCCTTCCCTCCCGCCGGCGACCTCCGCGCCAACTCCCCGTTCCTCTGCATTGCCCGAGACCCGGCATTGGACCCTCGGCGAGGCCACGATCGATGCCCGGCTGCCGGGCGGCGGCCTCGACCCTGCCGCCACCATCGAGATCAAGCCGGCGACCCATGCGGACTGGGCGAGCGTATTGGCATTTGCGGCCTGCCTCGCGGTGCGCAGGCTCGGATCCCTGGCACCCGCGGCGTCGGCCTCACAGGTGCTCTGGTGCACGACGCGTGCGGTGACGAGCGAGCACGGTCGCTTGAACGGTGCCGGCCTCGCCACTCTGGGCTTGCCGCCCGAGACCATCCTTCTTGTCGAGACGGCACGCCGGAACGAGGCGCTCTGGACGCTCGAGGAGGCCTTGCGCTCCGGCGCCCTCGCGCTGGCCGTCGGCATTCTCGACGCAGTCGATCTCACACCGTCCCGCCGGCTGGGCCTGTCGGCGGCGGCTGGCCGCACGCCGCTCCTGCTGATGACGCGTCCCGACACGCCACCGGCCCTGTCGTCCGCCGTCCGCATGCGCCTGAGCCGACGCCCGAGCGCCCCGCATCCGTTCGATGCCCGCGCCCCCGGCATCCCCCGTTTCGGTCTCACCCTCGAACGCTGCCGGGGCGCACCGGTATCGGACGAAACCGTGTCTCTTGATCTCGAGTGGTGTCATGTCACGCATCGTTTCAGTCTGGCTGCCGGCCTGGTCGATCGAACGCATGCGACGGGGGACGCCCGGCAGCGTGCCGGAGGCTGAACCGTTCGCGCTCGTCGACAGGAATCGCAACGGCCTCCGGATCGCCGCCGCCAACGGCAAGGCCCTGTCGGCCGGCGTCGCCCTCGGCACACCTCTCCCGGACGCCCGCGCCGCCATGCCGGCTCTCGCCGTGCGCGCCTCCGAGCCCGAACGCGACGGCACCGCCCTGCAGAAGCTGGCGCTCTGGCTCGGCCGCTATGGCCCGTCGACCAACATCGACGCCACCGATGGCGCCTGGGTCGACGTGACGGGAGTCGCCCATTTATTCGGCGGCGAGGCCGGCCTCTGCCGCGATCTGACGGAGCGCCTGGGCCGCGCCGGCATCACGGCCCGGATCGGCCTCGCCGGTACGTTCGGCACCGCCCACGCTCTAGCCCGTTTTGCCGGCTCCCCATCCGGATCGGGCTGGACCATCGCCCCGCCATCGACAGAGCGCGAAGCCTTGGCGGGCTTGCCGGTCGCAGCCCTGCGCCTCGACCGCGAGGCCGTGCAGCTTCTCGTCAGATTGGGCTTGAAGCGGTGCGGCCAACTCTACGGTCTGCCGCGAAGCGCCCTCGCCGCCCGCTTTCGTGAGGCAACCAGGGCATCGGATCGCAAGGCCGCCGAGATCCGGGCAGCGACCCTTCTGCTGCGCCTCGACCAGGCCCTCGGCACCGTCGCCGAGCCGCGCCGGCCCATGCGGGCCCCACCCGAGGCGAGCGCCCGGCTCGCATTCCCCGACCCTCTCCTCACGGCCGAAGGCGTCACCGCCGCGCTCGAGCGCCTCGTCGCGCTTCTGGCTGCGCAGCTTTCCGACATGAGCCTCGGGGCCCGGAGCTTCCGCCTCGCGCTCTATCGCGTGGACGGCACCGTCGCCGGGACGTCGGTCGGAACCAGCACGGCCTGCCGCGACCCCGCCCACGCCCTGCGCCTGATGCGTGAGCGTCTCGCCGGCCTCGATGCGGGTTTCGGCATCGACGTCGCAACCCTCGAGGCCGAGCGCCTCGAGCGGCTGGAGGCCTGCCAATCCAGTCTTTCCACCGGCACCAACGACGCAAGTATCGCCATCGGCACCCTGGTCGACCGTCTGGTCGGCCGCCTCGGACGTGGTCAGGTCGCGGTCTGCGAGCCGGCCGAAAGCCACATCCCCGAGCGATCCGAAGTCTGGCGTCTGGCGATGGAGGCGCCCTTGCCGGGTGTGTCGGCGCGCGTCCCGCCGCCCACACATCCCCCACGCCCGCCGCTGCTGCTCGTGCCGCCCGAGCCGATCACCGTCATCGCCGAGGTGCCGGAAGGCGCTCCCCAGCACGTCGTCTGGCGGCGCGTCGCGCGTCGCATCGTGCGAATGGAAGGACCCGAGCGGATTGCTCCCGAGTGGTGGCGTCACGTGGGCGCAAGCGGAATGCAACCCGGAACACGCGACTACTACCGCCTCGAGGATACGACCGGCGCGCGCTATTGGGTCTTCCGTGAAGGCCTCTACGAGGATCGGCCGGACGACCAGCCGGAGGAGGACGACGGCGGCGGGGACGACACGCCCCCGCGCTGGTTCATGCATGGCCTGTTTCCATGAATGCACCCCGCGACATGCGCCGTGCCCGCAGCGCGCCGCCGCCCTATGCGGAGTTGCAGGCGGTCAGCAATTTCTCCTTCCTGGAGGGCGGCTCCCACGCCGACGAACTCGTCGCGCAGGCGCGCATGCTCGGCCTTGCGGCTCTCGGTATCGCCGACCGCAATACCGTAGCCGGCGTCGTGAGAGCCCACAGCGCCGCCCGCGAGGTGGGCCTCCGCCTGCTCGTCGGCGCCCGCCTCGATCTCGCCTGCGGCACGAGGCTCATCTGCTATCCGACAGATCGGCGTGCCTGGGGCCGTCTTTGCCGCCTGCTGTCTCTCGGCCAGGGCCGCGCTCCGAAAGGCTCCTGCCATCTGACGATCGACGACGTCGCAGCCCACGCGGACGGCCAGGTACTGATCCTGCTGCCGCCGGAGGACTGGAACTGGCAGGAACTGGTCCATCCATCGGCGCCGACCCCCGCGCCGTGCCGGCCACGGCTCGAGCAGGCAAAGATCGTTCCTTTTCCATCGCTCGCCTCTGCAGGCGCGCACGCACCCGGACACCCCCAGCCGCAGAACGTATCTTCCACGCCGCAACCCCATCTCGCGGGGTGCCTCCTCGAAGCCCGTCGTGTTTTGCATTCAGCCACCCGGCTTTATCTGGCGGCGAGCCACACCTATCGCGGCGACGATCAGGCACGGCTCTCGGCGCTCTCGGCCATCGCCACCCGGACGGGCATCCCTCTCGTCGCGACCGGCGACGTGCTCTACCACGCCGCCCATCGCCGCCCCTTGCAGGACGTTTTGACGGCGATCCGGGACGGGACGACGGTCGCCGGAGCCGGCCTCCGCCTGGCCCGGAACGCCGAGCGCCACATCAAGGCGCCGACCGCCATGGCGCGCCTGTTCGCGGGCCACGAGACGGCCCTCGCACGCACCCTCGAGATCGTCGATCTCTGCCGCTTTTCCCTCGACGAACTGGTCTACGAGTACCCCGACGAGCCCATCCCGCCGGACACGACGCCCCAGGCGCACCTGGCGCGGCTCACCCGCGAGGGCGCGCACCGGCGTTTTCCCGACGGTGTTCCCGAGCACGTCGAACATCTGATCGCGCGCGAACTCACGCTCATCGGCGAACTCTCCTACGCCCCCTATTTCCTGACGGTGCACGACATCGTCGCCTTCGCCCGATCCCGCGGCATCCTCTGCCAGGGCCGTGGCTCGGCCGCCAACTCGGTCGTCTGCTACTGCCTCGGCATCACCTCCGTGAACCCGACCGAGATCGATCTTCTCTTCGAGCGCTTCGTATCGGCCGAGCGCAAGGAGCCCCCCGACATCGACGTCGACTTCGAGCACGAGCGCCGCGAGGAGGTGATCCAGTACATCTACGGCCGTTACGGCCGCGACCGCGCGGGCCTCGCCGCGACCGTCATCTCCTACCGTGCCCGCTCGGCCGTGCGCGAGGTCGGCAAGGCCATGGGCCTCTCCGAGGATACCGTATCGGCGCTCGCTGGCATGGTGTGGGGCACCCGCTCCGGCGGCGTCCTCCCGGAAAGCCATGTCCGCGAGGCCGGCCTCGACCCGTCCGATCCCCTGCTCGCCCGCGTCATCGCCCTCGCCGACGAATTGACCGGCTTCCCGCGTCATCTTTCCCAGCACGTCGGTGGCTTCGTCCTCACCCGCGGCCCCCTGATCGAGGTCGTCCCGGTCGGCAACGCCGCGATGGCCGACCGCACTTTCATCGAATGGGACAAGGACGATCTGGCGACCCTCGGCCTCCTCAAGGTCGACGTGCTGGCCCTCGGCATGCTGACCTGCATCCGCAAGGCATTCGATCTATTGGCGCGTCATGGCGGCGGCAACCTCACGCTCGCGACCGTCCCCCGCGAGGATCCGGCGGTCTACGACATGCTCTGCAAGGCCGACTCTCTAGGCGTCTTCCAGGTCGAAAGCCGGGCCCAGATGAACATGCTCCCGCGCCTGAAGCCGCGCCGCTTCTACGACCTCGTGATCGAGGTCGCGATCGTCCGCCCCGGCCCCATCCAGGGCGACATGGTCCACCCCTATCTCCGCCGCCGCTCGGGCCTCGAACCTGTGGCCTACCCCTCGCCCGGCCCCGGTCACGGCCCTCCGGACGAGCTGCGCCGCATCCTCGGCAAGACACTCGGCGTCCCCCTGTTCCAGGAGCAGGCCATGCGCATCGCGATGACGGCAGCGCGCTTCAGCGACGCCGATGTGAACGAGCTGCGCAAGGCCATGGCCACCTTCCGGCGCCGGGGCACCATCGGCCGCCTCGAGCAGAAGATGGTGGAGGCCATGGTCGCACGCGGTTACGACCCCGCTTTCGCCGAGCGATGCTTCAACCAGATCAAGGGGTTCGGAGAGTACGGCTTTCCCGAGAGCCACGCCGCCAGCTTTGCCCATCTGGTCTACGTGTCCTCATGGCTGAAATGCCACCATCCGGCCGCCTTCGCCGCGGCCCTGCTCAACTCCCAGCCCATGGGCTTCTACGCACCGGCCCAGATCGTGCGTGATGCCGCCGAGCACGGCGTCGAGATCCGCCCGCCGGATATCGGCCATTCCGATTGGGATGCGACGCTGGAGGCGGCATCGGACGATCGGCTCGCCCTGCGCCTCGGCCTGCGGCAGATCGAGGGCCTGGCCGAGGACGAATGCCGGACCATGGTCGCAACCCGCCACACCTATGCGGCGCGTACAGGCCGCGCGATGCCGTTCCTGGACGTCCACGATCTGCGCCAGCGTACCGGCGCCCGCCTCGCCACGCTCGAGCGCCTCGCCGCCGCCGACGCCATGCGGTCGCTCGGACTGGATCGCCGCCAGGCGCTCTGGGCCGTGAAGGGGCTGCAGGGCAGCGCCCCCCTGCCGCTCTTTGCCTGGAGCGAGAGCCGGGAGACGGGAGCCGAAGCCCCCGTGGCGCTGCCCGCGATGCCGCTGTCCGAGCATGTCGTGAGCGACTACCAGACCTTGCGTCTGTCGCTGAAGGCACACCCGATGAGCTTCTTGCGCGCCGGGCTCTCCCGCTCCCGTGTCGTGCCCTGCGCGCGTCTGCGCACCCTGCCCGACGGCGCCCGGACGGCCGTTGCCGGCGTCATTCTCGTGCGCCAGCGCCCGGGCTCGGCGAAAGGCGTCGTGTTCATGACCATCGAGGACGAGACGGGCATCGCCAACGTCGTCGTCTGGCCGAAGACGCTCGAGCGTTATCGGCGCGAGATCATGACGGCCCGTCTGATGCTCGTGCGCGGCCGCATCCAGCGCCACGAGGAGATCATCCATCTGGTTTCCGCCAGCATCGAGGACCGGAGCGATCTCCTCTCGACGCTCATGGAGGACCAGGACATCTCCCAGGACATCTCGATGCCGATCCCTATCGCCAATGCCGACGAGGTCCTCCGCCCGGAACCCGGCTCCGCGCGCCAGCCACGCGGCTCGACCGCGACCAACCGGCACCCCCGCGACGCACGCATCATCCCCCGCTCGCGCGATTTCCACTGAGCGTGTCATGCCGCGACCACGAACCACATCGCTGGCTCACGCACAGCCCGCCGCGCGGATCCGCTTGGCAACCCAGCTTCCACCACTAAACTGTCGGTTGGTGGCGGGAGGATGCTTCGATGCCGGACGGATCGACGACGCGGCACGGCGCTCGCCTCCGGATTGCGCAACCGACAGCCGTGGCGCTGCTGACGGCAGGCCTCTTCCTCGCGCCAGCGCCCGCCGAGGCGCAGCTCGCCCCACCGGCTCCCGAGGCGGCGAGCGGCTGGCTCGCCACGACCTCGTCGCGCGCAACCCGCCACATGATCTCGACGGCCAACCCGATCGCCTCCGCGACGGGCCGCGAGATCCTGCGCAAGGGGGGCTCGGCGGTCGACGCGGCGATCGCGGCCCAGTTCGTCCTTGGCCTCGTCGAGCCGCAATCCTCGGGCCTCGGCGGCGGCGCCTTCCTGGTCTTCTGGGACCGGACGACGGGCGCGCTCACCACCTACGACGGCCGCGAGACGGCGCCGTCTGCCGCGCGCCCGGACCGTTTCCTCGACCAGGGCCGGCCGATGCCGTTCATGGCTGCGGTGAAATCGCCGCTCTCGGTCGGCGTACCCGGCACTGTCCGCCTTCTGGCGGAAGTCCATCGCCGCCATGGCAAGCTGCCGTGGCCAGACCTTGTCGCGCCGGCCCTCGCCCTCGCCGAGGCCGGCTTTGCAGTTTCCCCGCGCCTTCACCGGCTGTTGGCGGATTCGGCGCCCGCGTCGTTCTCGGAGACTGCCCGCGCCTATTTCTTCGACGCCGCCGGCCGCCCCCATCCGCCCGGTCATCGCCTGACGAATCCCGCCTACGCGGCAACGCTGCGACGCATTGCAACGGACGGCGCCGACGGCTTCTACAAAGGCGAGATCGCGGCCAGCATCGTGGCGGCGCTGTCGACCGGAGCCGCTACCACCGGCAAGGGCACCGTCACGACAGCGGATCTCGCCAACTATCGGGTCGTCGAGCGCCCGCCCGTTTGCACGCTCTACCGCCGCCACCGCGTCTGTGGCATGGGTCCACCCTCGTCGGCCGGCCACGCCATCGCCCAGACCCTCGGCGTCCTCGACGGCTTCGATCTCGGAACTCGGCCAGTGCTCTCGGCCTCGCCAGCGCCCCTGCATCTCGTCGCCGAGGCCCTGAAGCTCGCCTTCGCCGATCGCGCCCGATATGTCGCCGATCCAGATTTCATCCCCGTTCCACCGGGGCTTCTCGCCCCGGACTACATCGCGGAACGCCGCAAGCTCATCATGCCGTGGCGCCCTCTCGCGACAGCGCCGCCGGGTGTACCACCGGGCGTCAGGGCCTCAAGTTACGGCGCGGACGCAACGGTCGAGGCCCACGGGACGAGCCATCTCTCGATCGTCGACGCGGCGGGGAACGCCGTCGCCATGACCACGACGATCGAGGCTGCCTTCGGCTCCGGAATCATGGCCGCGGGCTTCCTCCTCAACAACGAGCTGACCGACTTTTCCATGCGCCCGACGGACCGCGACAACCGTCTGATCGCGAACCGCGTCGAGCCGCTGAAGCGGCCGCGCAGCTCAATGGCCCCGACGCTCGTCTTCGCACCGGACGGCTCGCTGCGCCTTGTCACTGGCTCGGCCGGCGGCGCCCGCATCATTCCCTATGTTCTGAAGACGATACTCGCCGTCGTCGATTGGAACGCCGACGCGCTGACCGCCGTATCTCTGCCGAATTTCGCGACCCGCAACGTCGACGTCGAGATCGAGGAACCGATGGTCTCCGGCTGGGACGGGCTCGGCCACCCCGCCGGCGCGATGGGGATTGTTGGAACCGCGCCCTCGCTCGCGCCACATCGCCAAGCGCTGCACATCCAGACGCTGACATCGGGAACCCAGGTCATCGTGCGCCGGCCCGACGGAGCGCTCGAGGGCGCAGCCGATCCGCGGCGCGAGGGTCTCGCCCTCGGCGACTGACCGCCGCGAGGCTAGCTGGCGGCGGCGCGCCGGTTCGCGATCCGCCGCTCGGCCGCAGCCACAATGGCGAGCCGGATGTCGGCCGCCTCGTCGAGATCGTTGGCGATGCCGAGCTGCTGTTCGCGCGCCAGAAGTCTGAGGGAAGCAACATCGTCGATCGAGGTCAGCTCCTCGAGCACAGCCTCCCGCCCCCGCGTCCGGAAGACGACGACCACGTTCGGGGAATAGGGATCGAACGCGGCCGGCAGCTGAGGCTCCGCGCCATCGTCGGCTCCATTCAAGGCGGGCTCGACACCAGCCGCTTCGACATCTGCCGGCGCGGTCCCGCCCGACACGTCGCTCTGTGCGTGAGTGGAGACGGCGGTCGCGCCACCACGGCGACGGCCGGCTCCGGCATCGGCCGCGCGCCGCAGCGAAACGAGCGCGATCTCGTCCTGGAGACGCGCGAGGATTCGCTCGACCACCCCGGCATCGCCGGCCCCCTCTTCCCGTGCAATGCGCGCGAGATAGGCGTCCTTGGCTCCGCCCGAAAGCATCCGCTTACGCTTTGCCATGGCCGGCCTCCCGTCTCGCGGTGCCCGCGTCGAACCCCATCAGCCCGCCTTCGCGAGCCATGTGGCGGCTCCGAACACCTCGTCGTGCAGCGCCTTCAGGTGTGGCAGCGCATCGCCGAACTTCTCGGCCATCGTCTTCTTGTGCTCTTCCCAGTCGAAGGCCCGCGCCACGCTGTCGAGCAACGGCACCCGCGACTTGAGCATCGGGTGATCGAGCGCGATCTGGTCGATCAGCAGCCGCTCGCGTCCTTTGCCCGTCACGTAGTTGGGGAGCGTCGTGTAGCGCCGATCCTCGAATGGCACCGTCGCCAGCTGATCCGCCGTCTCGACGCGCTCGATGAGCAGCGCCGCCCGGTCGAGCGCGAACTGCGACACGAAATCCGGCCGGAACGGCACGACCACCTGATCCGCGAGATCGATCGCCGCCAGCGCCGCGAACGAAAGCCCCGGCGGACAGTCGAGAATGACGTAGTCGAAGTCGTGGCCGAAATGCTTGATCAGGCGCTTCATCCGGTTGCGCACCTCTTGCGCAACCTTGTCCGGATCGACGCCGCGCTTGGCCTGCTTCAGATAGAGTTCGCCCTGCACGTCCTCGAGCATGAGCGATCCCGGCAGCACCGACACCCGACCGTTCGCCGCCCGTGGATGCGCGACGTCGCCGACGCCGTCGACCACATAGAACGACTCGTCCTCCGCCACCTTCTCGAACCGATCGAAGAAGTAGTCGGAGATCGTGCGGCCCGCGCGCCGCGCCTTGTCCCAGCCCTCGCCCCCGATCAGCATCAGCGAGGCGTTGCACTGCGTGTCGAGGTCGACGACGAGCACGCGCTTGCGTCCCCATGCGGCCGAAGCATGCGCCAGCATCACGGCGACGGTCGATTTGCCGACGCCACCTTTTCTGTTCGCTACTGCCAGAAATCGCGCCATCGAACCTCTGCCGTCTGGGTGGACGATAAGGTTCGGAATCGTAAGCGATTCGCAGTCACGCGGCCAACGTCGCCGGCAGCGTCAGCCGGCCGCGACGCAATAGATGTCACGCACCGGCCCCGGCAGCGGCATCGGTTCCCACGATTTGCCACCGTCGCGCGTGCCGAAGATCTCGCCCTCGTATCTGGCGCCGACGAGCACTTCGTCCGGGTCCCGCTCATTGAGCCCGACGCACATGATGGTGCCGTGCACCTGCACCTTGTCGAACCGCTGCCACGTCTTGCCGGCATCCATCGAGCGAAGCACGGCGCCATCGTGGCTCGCCGCCGCGACCGACAGCGCCGCATACATCGTCCGCGGATCGTTGACCGCGACGCGGACGTCGCGGCCGTAGGTGATGGGCGAGAACCGCTTCATCTCCATGTCGACCCACGTGCGTCCCTGATCGGTCGAGCGGAAGAGCCCCATCCGGCACGCGAGCACGACGCTGTTCGGCTCCGCCGGCGTGATCGTGATGGCGTGCCCGTCGAGCATGCCCTCCGCCTCGTTCTGGGTCAGGATCTTGCTTTTCAGGTGCGGCAGCTTCGAAAGTTCGACCAGATGCGCGCTGCAATCGACCCACGTCTTGCCGAAATCATCCGACCGGACGACCCCGTTGACCTCGAGCGCCGCATAGATCTGGTCCGGCCGCGTCGGATGCTGGACCATGCGCATCACGCGGGCGCTGAACACGCACTTCTCGCGCTCCGCGATCCCGGCATCCGGCAGCGCTGTCCAGCTCTGCCCCATGTCGTCGCTGCGATAGAACCCGATCGGCGAGGCCCCCGCCAGGATGACGTCGGGATCGCGACGGTCGACCAGAAACGACCAGATCTGCGTCTTTCCCGGGAACGTCGCTCGGCGGAACGTGGCGCCATGGTCGGTCGAGAGCCAGACGCCGTCCGTCGTGCCGGCGAGAACGACATCACGGTTTGTCGGATGCACCACCACCGTGTGCGTATCGACGTCGGGGAGCACATGCTCCCACGCGCCACCGCTCGACGGCCGCCGGAAGATGCCGATCTTCCCCGGCTGGTCGGTCCTGCCGAACGTCGTCGCCACGCCGGCGAAGGCATAGGTTTCTTGGCCCATGGAACGCGTCCTCCCGAGGTCTGTTTCAGCGATGCTAGTCGGCCCCGGCCCGGGAGCGCAACGGCTGTTCGAGACGAAGAACGCTCCGGTACCTGCGCGAACCGATTGATCCGCGGGCGAAGTCGCCTATCTTGTGAGCAGGACCGAGGTGATCCGAGAGGCTGAGGCGTGACGGCAGTTGCAGGGCGGACGGATGTGAGGCTCGAGATCGTCGTCAACGGCGAGCCACGCGAGGCGCGGGCCGCGACGCTGGCCGCGCTTCTGGACGAACTCGGCTATGGCGACCAGCGCGTCGCGACCGCGATCAATGGCGATTTCGTCCCCGAGCGCGCCCGGCCGGGAACCACGCTGCGCACCGGCGACCATGTCGAAGTTGTAGCCCCCCGCCAGGGCGGTTGAGACGCGGCGCGGCGCCGCCCGGTCTTGCGGACGCCAAGACAGCGCGCGACGCTGAATGACGGGGGCCATAGGCTCGCTATCCGGTGGCCCTCGGCCGAAGCCAACGCAATCACGGGATGTCGGACATGATCATGGATCTCGACGCTGCGGCGACCGGCAGCCCCTTCGCGCCCTACGGGACGCCGGTCCGCTCGCGCCTCCTGCTCGGCACCGCCCAGTACCCCTCCCCGCAGGTGCTGTCCGACGCCATCCGCACCGCCGACGTCTCGATCGTCACGGTCTCGCTGCGGCGGGAGGCGGCCCGTGCCAAGGGCGGCGAGCGTTTCTGGGACATGATCCGCGGCCTCGGCGTCCATGTGCTGCCCAATACCGCCGGCTGCCGGACCCCGAAGGAAGCCGTCACCACGGCCCAGATGGCGCGCGAGCTGTTCGGCACGGACTGGATCAAGCTCGAGGTGATCGCCAACGACGATACCCTGCAGCCCGACCTGTTCGGCCTCGTCGAGGCGGCCGGCACGCTGGCACGCGACGGCTTCAAGGTGTTCCCCTACACGACCGAGGACCTCGGCGCCGCCGAGCGGCTGCTGGCGGCCGGCTGCGAGGTGCTCATGCCCTGGGGGGCGCCGATCGGCACTGGCCGCGGCCTCGCCAACCCCTACGCGCTCCGAACCATGCGCGCCTATTTTCCTGGTGTGCCGCTGGTGGTGGACGCCGGCATGGGCGCCCCGAGCCACGCCGCCCAGGCCATGGAGATGGGCTACGACGCCGTGCTTCTGAACACCGCGGTGGCCAAGGCCGGCGACCCGATCCGCATGGCCGCAGCCTTCGCCCGCGCCGTCGAGGCGGGCCGCCTTGCCTACGCTGCCGGCCTGATGGAGGCCCGCGACATGGCCTCGCCGTCGACCCCGGTAGCCGGGACGCCGTTCTTCGACCTCGATCTCAAGGCCTGACCCCATGCGCCCGCTGCTCGACATCTTCTACCCGATCGTCCCGGACCTCGCGTGGATGGAGCGTCTGGTGCCGCTCGGCGTCCGCACCATCCAGTTGCGCCTGAAGGATGCGTCCCCCGCCGAGGTGAGACGCCAGATCGAGGGCAGCCTCGCGCTTTGCCGGCGCCATGGCTGCCAGCTCATCGTCAACGACTACTGGCGCGAAGCCATCGCGCTCGGCGCCGATTTCCTTCATCTGGGCCAGGAGGACCTCGCCGAAGCCGACATCGCGGCGATCAAGGCCGCCGGCATCCGCCTCGGCATCTCGACCCACAGCCACGACGAACTCGCCATCGCCCTGGCCGCAAAGCCGGATTACATCGCGCTTGGTCCCATCTACGAGACGAAGCTGAAGGCCATGGCGTGGCAGCCCCAGGGGCTCGAGCGCATCACGGATTGGAAATCCCGGATCGGCAACCTGCCGTTGTGCTGCATCGGCGGCATCACGCCCGAGCGGGCCCCCGGCGTCGTGGCGGCGGGCGCGGACAGCGTGGCCGTGATCACCGATTTCTTCACCCACCCCGATCCGGAGGCCCGTGTCCGCGATTGGCTGGCCTGGGCTCGCCGCCGATCACCCTGAGACCGGAGCAAAGCTCCGCCATACTGGCAAAGATCGATCGCGACCCGGCTTGTTTGTGACAGTTTAATGTCGCAGTTTCCGGGCGTTCGGGAGCGGTGATGGCGTACAGATTCAAACTGAAGGATGACCTGCGCGAAGGCGTCAGGCGGATTGCGCGCGATCAGATCGACGCGGCGCTGAAGCGGCCGCACGAGGGTGCCGACCGCGCGGTCTGGGTGCATGAAACGCGGAAGGCGATGAAGCGCATCCGGGCTCTGCTGCGGTGCGTGCGGAGCGGTCTCGCCCCCGGGGTCTGGCGCTCCGAGAACGACGCGGCCCGCGCCATCGCCCGTGAACTCTCCGCGCTCCGCGACAGGGACGTCATGCACGCCACCCTGGCCGACCTGCGTGGCACGGACGGCAAGGCGCTGGACGAGGCCATCGACTGGTTCGCCGAGCGCCTGTCGCGACCCCGCAAGCCAAAGCGCGCGGCTCCCGACACCCCATCGCCCGAAGACCTCGTCGCGGACGCGATCAAGGCCCTGAAGTCGGCCCGCCGGCGGCTCTCGCGCCTCGAGGTGTCGGGCACGCTCGCCGATGTGGTTGCGGACGGTCTCGCCACCTCCCAGCGCAAGGGACGCGAGGCCCTGGCCCACATCGAGGCCGATCCGTCCGACGAGAATGTCCATGAACTCCGCAAGGCCGTGCAGATCTACCAGCGCCATCAGGCACTGGTCGTCGCGGCGTGGCCCGCCCGGCAATCCGCGAGGATCGCGTCGGCCAAGGAATTGGCCGAAATGCTCGGCAAGGCCCAGGACCTGATCGTGCTGGCCGACGCCGTGCGCGCCACCCGGGCGACCGGATCGGCACGGGAGCATGCCGCCTGCCTCCGCCGCGCCTGTCGCGAGCGGCTGGCCGCGCTTCGCGCCATGGCGATCCCCATGGCGGCGCGCCTCTTCGCCATTCCGCCGAAAGCGGCCGGCGTCGAATTCGCGGCGAGCTGGCACGCCACAGTCGCCGAGGCGCACGCGGCCGCCGAGGTCGAGCAGCCGGACGCGGCCGAGGCACCAGCGCCGCGCGCCTGAGACGAAAGCCGTAGCCGCGGCACTGGACGATCCGGTGGCGATCGTCGCACTCTCCGGTGAACGCAATCCCCAAGCACCGGAGCATCCATGGCGGACCTGTCCTCGTTCGGCCTCGACGTCGGCATCTACGGCCCCCTCGCCCTCCCCGGCCCGATCATCGAGCTGACTCGCCTCGCCGAGGATCTCGGCTTCGCATCCGTGTGGGTCGCGGACCACGTCGCGTTTCCGGCCTCGTTCGCCTCCAAGTACCCCTATGCCAAGGAGGGCGATTTCCCCACCCGCCTCGACGACCCGCTGATGGAGCCGATCGCCACCCTCGGCGTGCTCGCCGGCGCAACGAAGCGGGTCCGCCTCGGCACTGCCGTTCTCGTCATGGCCTACCGCAATCCCCTGCTGCAGGCCCGCATGCTGGTCACGCTCGACCAGCTTTCCGGCGGCCGCATCGTGCTGGGCGCCGGCGTCGGCTGGCTGGAGGAGGAGTTCGAGGCCCTCGGCTTCAAGGACTTCAAGCGACGCGGCAAGGCGACCGACGAGGCCATCGAGATCTTCAAGGCCGTGGCGAAGGGCGGCGAGGTCGGCTACGCGGGCGAGATCTACCAGTTCGATCCCGTCATCTCGGCGCCCGGCTCGCTCCAGCGTCCCCATCCGCCGGTGATGATCGGTGGCGTCGAGGACCCGGCCCTGCGCCGCGTCGTCCGCCACGGTAGCGGCTGGCTCGCCGTCTCGCTCGGCGAGCAGCGCCTCGTGGAACGTGTGGCGCGCCTCCGCCAGATCGCATCCGATCAGGGGCGCGACATGGCGAGCATCGCCCTGTCGTTCAAGATCTTCGTCAGCATCGGCGCCGCCAAGCGGAACCGCGACGACGAGCGCGAGCCCGGCACCGGAACGCCCGCCGAGATCATCGGCGACCTGAAGCGCATCCGCGATCTGGGCTTCGGCGAAATCGTGGTCCGGTCACGCGGCGCCACGCTCGCCGAGACCCGCGAACAGATCGAGCGCTTCGTCGGCGAGATCGTGCCCAAGGTCTAGGCTTAGGCGCGTCTCGCCTCACTCGCCCTGATGGCATCTATGGCGATGGCCATCAGGATTGCCCACATTCCGAACGCAGCCATGAACCACGGCTGCCACATGCCCCACGTGAACGCGGCCATGACGGCGCTGGCGACGAAGCCGGCGAAGAGCAGCGGCTGCGCCACCACGGGCAGTTGCGCCAGAAGCCTGAGAACGCCGAGACCGATGGCGAGCAGAAGCAGCGCCCCGACCGCCCCGAGTTCGTACCACGTCTGCAGGTACAGATTGTGCGCATGCCGCCCCGTGCGCTGCGGGTAGAAGTTTCCATCCTGGCGCTGCGCCGTCGTGGCGGCTTCCTCGTCGAGTGGCTTGGTCGAGCCGATGCCGATGCCGAGGATCGGCGCCTTGGCGATGTTCTCCGCCGTCACGTCCCACAGCACGACCCTGTTGCGCGCCGTGCGCGGCAGCCAGCTCGCCTGATGCAGCCCCGCCTTGTGCAGCCCGTCGACGATCGGCACCATGAAGAGCGCGGCAATCACCCACCCGGCGGCAACCATGACGCGCAGCGCCCGCATCATGACGGTACCGAGCGACATGGCGAGCACGACGCAGCTTCCAGCCACGAGCGCCACCATCGATGTCTCGTGCTCGGAGTGGAACACGGCAACGGCCGTGACGATCACCAGCGCGATGACCGGCACCCGCGCGGCTTCGCGCCCGAGACGCGCCCGAACGATGAGCAGCGTCGGCCACAGCAGCATGATCAGGAGGCCGAGGTTCCGGTTCAGCGTGTAGAGGCCGATGTCCGTCACCCACCCGTCCGTCACGCGGGCATGCTTCGGCGACGGCCTGAGGAACGGCAGCACGGAGGTGACGAACCGCCGGATCGGCTGGCCGAGCGCGGTTTCCACCGCGAGAAACAGGGCGCCGACACCGATGGCGATGAGCACGCCGCGCCCCAGTTGCTCCCGCGCCTCGTCATCGAGGGTTTCCAGCGCATGCGACACGCCGATCGCCAGCGCCGAAAGGGCAGTAAAGAGCGCCGCCCGTCCGAGCGCCTCGATCGGATCGACGGACCACAGCGCGTTCGCGAACAGGTAGCACGCCGTCACGGCGAGCACCGCCACCAGCGGCGTGACCGGGACGCTGCCTGACCGGATCGCCCGAAGTCCCGCGATGAGGATCGGCACGCCGACCATCAGCACCGTCCCGGGTGTCATCATGGGGACGACCAGCGCCACCAGAATGCCGGCCAGCGCAAATCCGCCGAGCACACTCGGATGCACGGTCGCAGCAGCGGCTTCGGCCGCGGGCGTGTCGTTATGCACGTGGATCACAAGCCCGTTTTCAGACACTATCGCGGAGCGTTTTGAACCGCAGCCGACCGTACCTACCCCGCCGGATGGGGTCAAAGGTTGCCGCTGCCGCATCCCCGGAGAAATGACGCCGTGCTGAGCGAAAGCCTGTTCGACGCCGAGGAGATCATTGCCGGCCTGCTGCCCTGGGTCCGCTGCGAAAGCCCGACCCACGACACGGCCGGCGTCAACCGCATGATGGATCTGGCATCAGCCGATCTGGCACGCCTCGGCGCCGAAATCGAGCGCACGCCCGGACGCGACGGCTTCGGCGACATCGTCGTCGGCCGCATGGGCGGCACGGAGCCGACCAACTCCGCCGGCATCCTGATCCTGTCGCACCTCGACACGATCCACATGGCGGGCACCGCCGAGGGCCGCCTCCCGATCCGCCGCGACGGCGACCGCTACTACGGCCCCGGCATCTACGACATGAAGGGCGGCGTCCGCATCGCCATGCACGCCCTGGACGTGCTGCGCCGCGCCGGCACCGCGCCACGCCTGCCGGTCTCGTTCATGCTCGTGCCCGACGAAGAAGTGGGCAGCCCCTCGTCGCGCGAGGCGATCGAGGCCGAGGCGCGCCGCCACAAGTACGTGCTGGTGACGGAGCCCTGCAAGAACGGCGTCGTGGTCACCGGCCGCTTCGCCTTCCAGCGCTTCTGGGTGACGACCTACGGCCGCCCGGCCCACGCCGGCGCCACCAATCGCCAGGGCCGCAGCGCCATCCGCGCCATGGCGTCCCTGATCGACCGCATCGAGCGGATGACGGATTTCGACCGCGGCATGACCTTCTCCGTCGGCACAATCTCCGGCGGCACCTTCGTCAACGTCATGCCCATCGAGTGCCGGGCCCAGGTGCTCACGGTCGCCCCGACCGAGGCCATCTTCGACGAGGTCTTCGCCCTCATGAAAGGCCTCGAGAGCGAGGAGGACGGCGTCCGGGTGGTGGTCGAGCGCGGGCCGGTTCGGCCCCTGTGGCAGCCACATCGCGAGACCATGTCATTGTTCGAGAAGGCCCACGGTATCGCCGCCGGGCTCGGCTTCGAGCTGCGCCACGGCTCGTTCGGCGGCGGCAGCGACGGCAATTTCACCGGCGCCCTCGGAGTTGCCACCCTCGACGGGCTCGGCGTCGACGGGGCCGGCGCCCACACCTTCGAGGAGCACCTGCTCGTGTCGTCCCTCATCCCCCGGTGCCGCCTCTTCGCCGAGCTGTTGCGCACGCTCACCTGAGGCAGAGTGCCGCCAGCCTGGAACAATTCCAATTCCGGCGCTCAGGCTTTATATGACCGATCATGCAGCGCAACATGCCAAGTCAGCGGCCGGCGAGCTGGCCGACCAACCACCCCGACGTGCCTCTCGGCCGCGTCGGCGTCCTTTTGCTCAATCTCGGCACGCCCGATGCCACCGACTACTGGTCGATGCGCCGCTACCTGAAGCAGTTCCTCTCGGACCCCCGCGTCATCGAGGAGCCGCGGTGGAAGTGGTGGCCGATCCTGAATTTCATCATCCTGACGGTACGCCCCGGCCCCAAGGGCCGCGACTACGACAGCATCTGGAACAAGGAGCGGAACGAAGGCCCGCTGAAGACCATCACGCGTTCGCAGGCAGAAAAGCTTGCCGAGGCGCTGAAGGCGCTGCCGAACGTCGTCGTCGACTGGGGCATGCGCTACGCCAATCCCTCGACCGCGTCCCGCATCGACGCCCTCCAGAAGGCCGGCTGTGACCGCATTCTGCTGGTACCGCTCTATCCCCAGTATGCCGCCGCCACCACGGCCACCGCCGCCGACGAGGCCTTCCGCCATCTCATCACCATGCGCTGGCAACCGGCCGTCCGTGTGGCCCCGCCGTGGCATGACGATCCGGTCTACGTCGACGCGCTCGCCAACTCCGTCCGGGAAAGCCTCGCGAAGCTTTCCTTCGAGCCCGAGAAGATCATCGCCACCTTCCACGGCATGCCGGAGAAATACCTGCTGCAGGGCGATCCCTACCACTGCCAGTGCATGAAGACGTCACGCCTCGTCCGCGAGCGCCTCGGCCTTTCGCCCGACCGATGGCTGACGACCTTCCAGTCCCGCTTCGGCAACGACCCCTGGCTCCAGCCCTACACCGACGAGACGGTGGAGCGGCTGGCGAAGTCCGGCGTCAAGCGCCTCGCGCTGATCGCCCCCGGCTTCTCCGCCGACTGCCTCGAGACGCTCGAGGAACTCGACGTCGAGAACCGCGAGATCTTCGTCGAGCACGGCGGCACCGACTTCGCCTACATCCCGGCACTCAACGACAGCGACGACGGCATGCGCGTCATCGAGGCGGTCGTGCGCCGCGAGTTGTCGGGCTGGGTGTGAGCGGGCTAGGCTTCCCCGTCACTCCCGACGAGAGGAAGCCCCCCATGACCAAGATCGAGCGTCATCTGCTGCCCGAGCTCCGGAAGCCCGTCAGCCATTTCTGCCATGTGACGAAGGCCGGCCCCGTCGTCTGGGTCTCCGGCCTCGTCGGCGAGGCGCCGGACGGCTCAATCCCGGAATCGACCGTCGATCAGTTCGAGCACGCCATGAACGCGCTAGATGTTTGCCTGAAGGCCGTCGGCGCCGGCCCCGAGCACGTGACCAAGGTCCAGATCTTCATGACCGACATCACCGAGCGCCCGCTGATCAACCCGCGACGCATCGCCTATTTCGGTGAGCACCTGCCGGCCTCGACTCTGGTCGAGGTGAAGGGCCTCGTCGACCCCCGCATGAAGGTCGAGATCGAGTGCCAGGCCTACGTGGGGTGAAGCCGGGGACCAGCGCGCGACTGCGGCGGGCAACGTGACAAAGTCACTGTGCCCGCCGTCGAATGCGCGCAACGTTGAGTTCCTGCTTTTCGTTCGTTCGACGAGGCCCCGCATGCATCGTTACAGTTTGGCTCTGGCTGCTCTGGCCTCAGCGCTTTCCGTGCCGGTCACGCACGCCCAGGACAAGCCGGCCGATCACGGCTCCTCGTTGCAGGTCTTCGTCCATGGCGCGCCGGACGCACCGTCCCGCGCCTGGACGCTCGCAGCCGGCGGCCGCATCTACGATACGTGGTGGGACGCCCTCGATCGCAAGAAGCCCAAGGTGACCAACCCCGCGTATCCGGCAGAGGGCAAGCGTTCGGGCGCCACCACATGGCGTTGCGTCGAATGCCACGGCTGGGATTACAAGGGTAAGGACGGCGTGCAGGGCAAGGACCAGCCCATGGGCGAACGCTACAGCGGCGTCAAAGGTATTCGCGGCGCCCAGCGCATGACGCCCGCGGCCATCGCAAAAATGATGCGGAGCCCCCCGCACAACTATACGCCCGAGATGATCACCGACGACGAAATGCTGCGCCTCGCGGCGTTCGTCCGTTCCGGCCAGCACGACGCGGACAAGGTCATCGACCGCAAGACCGGCGTCGTCAAAGGCAACATCAAGCGCGGCGCGGAACTCTATCAGACGACCTGCGCCGCCTGCCACGGCCACGACGGCAAGGCGCTGAACTGGGGTACACCCGAGAAGCCCGGCTTCATCGGCACCGAGGCCAAGGCCCTGCCCTGGGAAGTGCTGCACAAAATTCGGAACGCCCATCCGGGCGCCGCGATGATCAATCTGCGCGCATTCCCGTTGCAGGACGCGATCGACACCTTGGCCTACGCGCAAACGCTGCCGGAGAAGTAAAGACTTCGACACCGGCGCGCTTGTCCGCTTGGCATGGAGCGGCGCGCCGGCTTAGCCTCCCCGAGTCGATACAGGGAGGCAGGCGATGCGCTGGACGATCGGAGACGTGACCGTCACCAAGGTGGTGGAACTGGAGACCACGGGCGGCAGCCGGTTCATCCTGCCCGACGCCAGCCCCGAGGCGATCCGGCCGATCTCCTGGCTGATCCCCCATTTCGCGGACGAGATGGGCAAGCTCAAGATGAGTATCCACGCCCTCATCGTCGAGACGCCCACACTCATCATCATGGTCGACACCTGCCTCGGCAACGACAAGCAGGGCCGCCGCGTTCCGACCTGGAATGAGCGCCAGGGCCGCTTCCTCGCCGACATCGCCGAGGCCGGCTACCCGGCCGACAAGATCGATGTCGTCATGTGCACGCACCTCCACGTCGATCACGTCGGCTGGAACACGATACTCGTCGACGGCAAATGGGTGCCGACCTTCCCGAAGGCCCGCTACGTCTTCGGCCGCAAGGAGTTCGAGCACTGGGCCCACCAGACCGAGGCTGAGCACATGCTGACCGTGTTCGCCGACAGCGTGCAGCCGATCGTCGATGCCGGGCTCCACGAGCTGGTCGAGGCCGACCACCGGCTGTGCCCTGAGGTCCGCTTCTTGCCGAGCCACGGCCACTCGCCAGGCCATTGCAGCGTCATGATCGAATCGAAGGGCGAGCAGGCCCTGATCACCGGCGATTTCGCCCACCACCCCTGCCAGTTCGCGCGTCCCGAGTTGTGTTCGGCCGCCGATTTCGACCGCGCCGAGGGCGAGGCGACCCGCCGCCGCCTGCTGGGCGAGTTGGCGGGAACCCCGGTCCTCGTCATCGGCACTCACTTCGCCGGCCCGACGGCCGGCCGTGTCGTCGCCGACGGAAACGCTTGGAAAATGCTTGTCTGAGCCGCGCCGAGAGACGCGCGGCCGGCGCCCGTCCCTGCTCTGGTCGGGCACCGCGACCCAGAAGGCCCGGCTGCTGTCGGGCCTCGTCCTCGTTCTGTTCGTCACCACCCACCTGCTGAACCACGCCGCGGGCCTCTTCGGTATCGAGCTGATGGACCGCCTCCAGACGTTGCGCTTCGCCGTCACCCGTTCGCTCCCGGGCGGTCTCGTGCTGGTCACTGCGTCCATGGTGCACATGGTGCTCGGACTGGTCCGCATCTCGGAGCGGCGGACGGCCCGCATGCCCACGTGGGAGGCGGTCCAGATCGGCACCGGCCTCCTCATTCCGCTGCTGCTGATCGACCACGTCGTCGGCACCCGCGGCGCGTCGCTGCTCTTCGGCGTCTCCGACTACTATCGTCCCGTCCTGGCCCTCCTCTGGCCCGAGCACGCCATCCGCCAGACCCTGCTGGTGCTCATCGTCTGGACCCATGCCTGCATCGGCGTCCGCCATTGGCTCGGCATGGCGCCGTGGTTCCCGCGTGCCGCACCCTGGTTGCTCGCCGTGGCCGTCCTGATCCCGGCGCTGGCGCTCGCCGGGTTCGTGGCCGCCGGGCGCGAGGTCGCGGAGATGACGGCGACGCCCGAGGCCCGCAACCAGCTCATGACGGACTTCCATTTCCCGTCCCCTGCGAGCCTCGCTCAGCTGGCCCTTGTCTCGACCGCCATGCAGCTCGCCTTTGCGGCAGCGCTCGCCCTGGCCCTTGGCCGCATCGCAGCCCGTCTCGTCATGGACGGCCGCCGCCCCATGGTGCCGATCACCTACACGGCCGGGCCGGTCGTTTCAGGGACAGTCGGCGCGACCCTGCTCGAGATGAGCCGCGCGGCCGGCGTTCCGCACGCCTCGATCTGCGGCGGCCGGGCCCGCTGCTCCACATGCCGCGTCCGCGTCGTCGACGGTCTCGCCTCCCTGCCCCCGCCCGAGTTCGCCGAGACGGTCACCCTCGGCACCATCGGCGCGCCCGATAACGTGCGCCTCGCCTGCCAGATCCGCCCGACGGCTCCATTGACGGTCACCCGCCTCGTCGGGGTGGCGACCGCCGCAGGCCGCATCGCCAACGGCGCCAGCGGCGAGGATCGCGGCGTCGAGCGCCGTCTCGCCGTGATGTTCCTCGACATCCGGGGCTTCACGGCGCTGGCCGAGCATCGCCTGCCCTACGACGTCGTCTTCCTGCTGAACAGCTTCTATGCCCGGATCGGCGCTGCCATCGCCGACGAAGGTGGCTGGATCGACAAATACATGGGCGACGGCCTGCTGGCCGTGTTCGGCCGCGACACGGGCGGCACCGAGGGCGCCCGCTCCGCGCTCAATGCCGCTGTCGCCATCGACCGCGCGCTGGATATCCTGGAGGACGATCTCGCTGGCGAAGGCTACCGGCATCTGGGCGTCGGCATCGGCCTGCACTACGGCCCGCTGGTGCTCGGCCACATCGGCTACGGCGAGGCCGCGCGCATGACCGTGATCGGCGCCACGGTCAATCTCGCGAGCCGCCTCGAAGGCGCGACCCGCGAGCGGAATTGCCAGTTGATCGTCTCTCGCGCCCTGGCCGATGAGGCTGGCTGGGACGGGGATGGCGGCCGTCACGAAGCCATCACCGTCCGCGGCCACGACGTTCCTGTCGAGGTCTTCGTCGTGGGCCGGGCCCGCGACATGCGCCTCGACACCATGCCTGCCTCCCCTCCGGACGACCTGCCGCGAACGGCCGGCGCCTGATCGGACGCAAGCGAACCTTTACTGCGGCTTGCGCGCCTCGGCCAACGCCTTCTCGGCCGCTTCGCGTGCCTTGACTTCGGCCGCGAGCTTGGCCGTCGCCGCCCTGGCCGCGGCTTCGGCATCGGCCTTGCCGAACAGGAGCTGACGTGCCTCGTTGCGCAGGGCGTCGAGATCACTCTCCATGGCCTTGGCTGCAGCTTGCGCAGCCGCGAGCGCGGCCTTTGCCTTGTCCGCCTCGTCGCGCGCCGCCTTGAGGGCGCCGTCGGACGAAGCCGAGCCCTGCTGCAGCTTGGCGAGTTCGGCCTGGACCTTCGCGAGTTGCTCGCCGGCTGCCTTCTGCGCCGTCTCGACCGTGGTGGACTTGGCGATCGCGGCCTTGAGCTCGGTCTTGGCCTTTTCAAGCTCGGTTGCCACGATACGACCGCGCTTCACCTCGTCCCCGAGGTTGCTCGATTGCAGGTAGGCATAGAAACCCATCAGGATGGCCGCGGCGGCCAGGAGGATGGTCGTCAACGAACGGTTCATGGCAGGGCTCGCAAGGAGGGTGGCTCGGGATCGTGACACGGTCGGAGGCCGCGCGATGCGAACGTGCCCGCCGGCCGGCGTCGTTTTTATCCGGATCGGGCCCGCTTGCCACCCCCAACCGACGCCGACCCGTTACCTTTTCATCAATTCGGGTCAAAGCGGCCTCGGATGTGTCCGATTCACCCGCTGGTGATGGCGATCCGGTGTCCGAAGCGGCGCTGATCGCCCTTGGGCAACTCCGGAACCAGCGTCGGCCGCCTCGCCCATTCCCGCCGGAGCCCCGCGACACACGACCGATGCAGCGTGTCGCCGGCGACGTTTGCCGAGAAACCGGCCGCAAGTGCCATCAGCCGCTCGAGCTGACGCTCCCGGATGGCGAGCTGCCGCAGGTGCTGCACCGTGTTGATCAGATAGTCGAGATTGGCCCCCGACCGACCCCGGGCCCCCCGGATGATCCGCGCCTGCCGCTCGAGGGGCATCGGCCCGGTATAGCTCGGATGGCACCGCTCGACGGTGTAGGCCAGCGCCTCGACGTGGACGACGCCCACCTCGGCGACGAGCGATAGCGGCACCCGCGCCTCCCGGTAAACGCCGTAGATCAGTTCCCGGTCGCGGAGATACTCGAGGACGCCGGCCGCGTCCTTCTCCGCCACCCGATAGGCGATACCGCGGCAAGCCTGCCCCTTGTCGAGGCCGAGCACGAGCCCCGGCCGCTCCCGCGAGCCCCGATGCACCGTCGACGCGATGCAGAACGCGCGGTGATAGCCGGCGAGTGTCGCCTGCGCCCGCTCGACGAACGGAAAATCCGGGCGCCACATGAGTGAGCCGTAGCCGAAAACCCACAGATCCCGGCCGGCGCGCAGCACCATGTCAGGACCTCAGGTCTTGGCCGGCTTCGTGCTGGCGGCCCCGCCGTCGGGGCGGCCGAAGTTCGGCGCCGCCGTATCCTGCCCCGCCTGGATGATGCCACGCCGCGTCCGCCGGGCCTCGGTGAAGAGTTCGAACAGCGTCTCCCCGTCCCCGTAGCGGATCGATCGCTGCAGATGGATCAGGTCTTCCGTGAACCGCGCCAGCATCTCGAGCACCGCGTCGCGATTATTGAGAAACACGTCGCGCCACATCGTGGGATCGGAGGCCGCGATGCGCGTGAAATCACGGAACCCGCCGGCCGAGAACTTGATCACCTCGCTGTCCGTCACCCGCTCGAGATGGCTCGCCGTGTTGACGATGTTGAAGGCGATGAGGTGCGGCACGTGACTGGTGATGGCGAGCACCATGTCGTGATGGTCGGCGTCCATCACCTCGACATTCGAGCCGAGCCCCTGCCAGAAGATGCGGAGCTTTTCCGTTGCCGCTGGATCGGTGCCCTCGGGTGGCGTCAGGATGCACCAGCGGTTGTCGAAGAGTTCGGCGAACCCCGATTCCGGCCCCGAGTGCTCGGTGCCCGCGATCGGGTGTCCCGGCACGAAATGCACACCATCCGGCACCAGCGGCCCGACCTCGCGCACCAGCACACCCTTCACCGAGCCGACGTCGGTCAGGATCGCGCCCGGCTTCAGGTGCGCCCCGATCTCTTCCGCCACCCGGACACACGCTCCGACCGGCACACACAGGATGACGAGATCGGCCTCCTTTACGGCGTCCGCGGCGGTTGCATGAGCGGTACCGATGAGCCCGATCCGGAGCGCGGTCGCGCGCGTCGCCTCCGTCCGCGCATGACCGACGATCCGCCGCGCGAGACCGGCCCTGCGCATGGCGTGGCTGATCGACGAGCCGATGAGGCCGATGCCGATCAGGGCAACGGTATCGAAGACGGGCTTGCTCATGCGCCTCTGCTCACGCCTTCCCCATGAAGGCGGCGAGCGCCTTGACCACGGTTTTGTTGTCGCTTTCGGTCCCGATCGTCATGCGCAGCGCATTCGGGAGCCCATAACCCGCCACCCGGCGCATGATGATCCCCTTGGATTTCAGGAATGCATCGGCGGCTGTCGCCGTCCGCTCGCCCGTCTCCGGGAAGTGGATCAGGATGAAGTTGCCGACGCTCGGCGTCACTTCGAGCCCGAGCTTCTGGATCTCGGCCGTCGTCCACGGCAGCCATGTGTCGTTGTGAACAAGCGACGCCTCGACGTGTGCCGTGTCCTCGATCGCCGCGATTCCGGCCGCGATCGCAGGTGCCGTGACGTTGAACGGGCCACGGATGCGGTTGAGCACGTCGGCGATCGCGGGCGGGCAGTAAGCCCAGCCGAGCCTCAGCGCCGCGAGACCGTAGATCTTCGAGAACGTCCGCGTCATGACGACGTTCTTCTGCGTCGCGACCAGCTCGATCCCGGACTCGTAGTCGTTGCGCCGCACGTATTCTGCATAGGCGGAATCGAGCACGAGGAGCGTATCCGGCCGAAGCGCCGCGTGGAGCCGCCGCACCTCGCTCATCGGGATGTACGTGCCCGTCGGGTTGTTCGGGTTGTCGAGGAACACGATCTTTGTGCGCGGCGTGAGGGCGGCGATCATGGCGTCGACGTCGGCCGCGAGGTTCCGGCATTTGACCACGACCGGCTTAGCGCCGTTTCCGAGCGTCACGATCCGGTAGACGAGGAACCCGTGCTCGGTGAACACGGCTTCGTCGCCGGGGGCGAGGTAGGCGTGCGCCAGCAGATTGAGAAGCTCGTCCGAGCCGCACCCGCACACGATCCGTGCCGGATCGAGGCCATAAACGCCGCCGATCGCCTTCCGGAGCGCGAGCGACGCCCCGTCCGGGTAGCGCTCGAGCTCGGAGGCGAGCGCCGTATAGGCCGCGATCGCCTTCGCTGACGCCCCGAGCGGGGTCTCGTTCGACGACAGCTTGATCGGTTTGAGCCCGCCAGGCACCGAGCTTTCGCCCGGCACGTAGGGGGCGATATCGAGAATACCGGACTTCGGCTTCGGCTCGGTCAGGGTGGCGGACATCTTGCTGTTCATCCGTTCGAAAGGGCAGTCATAGGGGCTGCCCGGAGGCACGACGCGGGCACGATTGATAGGCCCGCCGCCCTTTGAATGCAAATGCCGGGCAAGCCGCACCCGACACACCCTTGACAGGCCCGCGACTCACTCATAACCGTTGACGCGTGGTGATTTGGCCGGCCGGCTTGCAGCCACGTTAAAGAAATCGCTAAACAGGCCGAGAGCGCGACCCGGAAACGGGTCCGTCCCGGCCATGCGAGCGGGGTGGACCGGCCGGGTTTTTTGCTGCGCCATGCCGGGCTCGTCCGGCCGGAGCAGGAGGCGCCGGATGTCGCGTGAATCCCCAGACGTCGTGATGGAGCAGAGCCTCGACCGGCCGTTGGCCCGATCGAGCGAGATCGACCAGCCGTCGAGCGAGGTCGTGCGCTTCACCGATCAGCCGCTCGTTCTGGATTGCGGCCAGTCGCTGTCGCCGTTCCAGGTGGCCTATTGCACCTACGGCACGCTAAACGCCGACAGATCGAACGCGATCCTCGTCTGCCATGCCCTGACGGGCGACCAGTACGTCGCGAGCCGCAACCCCGTGACGGGCAAGCCCGGCTGGTGGGAGATCATGATCGGCCCCGGCAAGCCGATCGATACCGACCGATTCTTCGTCATCTCCGCGAACATCCTCGGCGGCTGCCTCGGCTCGACCGGCCCCGCCTCCCTCAACCCCGCGACCGGCAAGCCCTACGGCCTCGACTTCCCCGTCATCACCATCGGCGACATGGTGAAGGCCCAGGCCCGTCTCATCGACCATCTCGGCATCGAGCAGCTGTTCTCGGTGGTCGGCGGCTCCATGGGCGGCATGCAGGTCCTCGAGTGGGCCGCCCGCTACAAGCACCGGGTCTTCACAGCGATCCCGATCGCGACCGCGCCGTGGCACTCCGCCCAGAACATCGCCTTCCACGAGGTCGGCCGTCAGGCCGTGATGGCGGATCCCGATTGGGTCGCCGGCCGCTACGTCGACGAGGGCAAGGTGCCGCGCCGTGGCCTCGCCGTCGCCCGCATGGCCGCCCACATCACCTATCTCTCCGAGGAGGCCCTCGAGCGGAAGTTCGGCCGCAGCCTCCAGAACCGCGTCGCCAAGACGTTCTCCTTCAGCGCCGATTTCCAGGTGGAGAGCTATCTCCGCCATCAGGGCTCGACCTTCGTCGACCGTTTCGACGCCAACAGCTACCTCTACATCACCCGGGCCATGGACTACTTCGACCTCTCGGCCGACAACGGCGGCAAGCTCGCCAACGCCTTCTACGGCACGCGCACCCGCTTCTGCGTCGTCTCGTTCACGTCGGACTGGCTCTACCCGACCCGCGAGAGCCGCGAGATCGTGCAGGCCCTGAATGCCGTCGCAGCCAACGTCTCCTTCGTCGAAATCGAGAGCGACAAGGGCCACGACGCCTTCCTGCTGGACGAGCCCGAGCTGTTCGCGACCGTCCGCGGCTTCCTCGGCGCCGCCGCCAGGAAGCGCGGCCTCCCTCCCGCTGCCGGAGCCTGACCCATGCTCGCCCGAGACGAGACTATGGCCCCGGTCCGCACGTCGCGCGTCGACCACGCGCTGATCGCCAAGATGGTGGCCCGCGGCGCCCGCGTGCTCGACGTCGGCTGCGGCGACGGCGCCCTGTTGCAGCTCCTCACTGAAACGAAGGACGTCGACGGCCGCGGCATCGAGGTGACCCGCGAGCGCGTCAACGCCTGCGTGGCGCGCGGCCTCTCGGTCATCCAGGGCGACGCCGACCGCGACCTCGACAAGTATCCCGACAAGGCCTTCGACTACGCCATCTTGTCGCTGACCATTCAGGCCACGCGCCGGCCGAAGCCCGTGCTCGAGAACCTGCTGCGTATCGGCCGCCACGCCATCGTGTCGTTCCCGAACTTCGGCCACTGGTGGATCCGGAGCCAGCTGCTCGTCACCGGCCGCATGCCGACGACCGCCAACCTGCCCGAGCCGTGGTACGACAGCCCCGACGCCCACCTCTGCACGATCCGCGATTTCGTGGACCTGTGCGGCACGATCGACGCCCGCGTCGAACAGAAGGTCGCGTTCAACGCCTCCGGCAAGCAGCTCGGCAGCTGGCAGCCGCTCTTCGTCCACAACATGCTGGGTGAAAAGGCGGTGTTCCTGCTGACCCGCGACTGAGCGACGAGTCCGTTCAGTCCCCGGTCCCGCGCGCTTTCGGGTCGGCCGACGGCTCACGCTGCGTCGAGACGCCCGGGACTGGCACCAGTTCGGTGAGCCGCCGCGCCTTCGCCGGCTTGCCGAGCGGCGACATAACTTCCTTGCTGGCCTCGACGATCAGCACGCCCGCGAACGCGGGATTGAACCTCGCCCCGAGCCGCTCCAGCGTCATGGCCGAGCGCAGCACGAGACGATTGTCGAGCGGCGGCATGTGCAGCGCCGTGCCCCAGTCGACCGGCGTGAACAGCGCCTCGGTAAGCAGCCGCTCGAGCTGCGGCCGGCTGTAGGGCCTCCCATGCCCGAACGGCGTCACGTCGAAGCGCGCCCATAGCCCGCGCCGGTTCGGGACGACGATCAGCAGACGGCCCTCCGGCGCCAGCACCCGCCAGATCTCGCGCAGCAGATACCGGCCCTGATCGCTCGTCTCGAGACAATGCACGACCAGCATCAGGTCGATGGAATTGTCGGGCAACGGCAGGTGGTCCTCGTCGACGACGACGGTATGTACGTCCCCCGACGGCGGCCACACGACCGCGCCCTGCGTCGACGGCATCAAAGCCCCGAGCCGTGCCACCTCGCCCCGGAACGAGCCGAGGAACGGTGACGCGAAGCCGAGCCCCATCAGCGTCTTCCCCGTGCACCGCCGCCACCGCGACCGCACGTGATGCGCGATGATGCGGCGCGCGACCGTGCCGAGCGGGCTCGCATAGAAGGTCAGGAGCTGCCTGATATCCGTGTGCATGGTTGGCACTATAGCATCGCCTTTGGGGACCGTGCCGGCAAGCCCACCCTGGGTGTCCCCACGTTGCAATCGCGACCTCTGCTGCTAGTGTGGCGTCCGACCGGGTGGAGCGAGTTGACCGCGCCGCTGCCGCCGACGCCGCGCCCGCCGGCACCGGTTCATCCACCCCTTTGACCGTCCCCAACGAGGAGAGTTCCGTGGCCGCGCTTCAGATTCATCAGTTCCCGTGCCTGAGCGACAACTTCGGCGTCCTCATCCACGATCCCGCTACCGGCATGACGGCCTCCATCGACGTGCCCGATGCCGAGCCCGTCCGCCAGGCGCTCGCCGCGAAGGGCTGGAAGCTCACCCACATCCTCGTCACCCATCACCACGCCGACCATACGCAGGGCGTCCTGCCTCTGAAATCGCAAACCGGCTGCACCGTGATCGGACCGAAGAACGAGGCGGCGAAGATCAAGGGCCTCGATCGCACCGTCGGCGGCGGCGACAGCTTCGACTTCGGCGGCGCAAGGGTCGAGGTGCTCGACACGCCCGGCCACACCGCCGGCCACATCACCTTTTACATCCCCTCGGCCAAGGTGGCCTTCGTCGGCGATACGCTGTTCGCCATCGGCTGCGGCCGCGTCATCGAAGGCACCCCTGAGATGATGTGGGAGAGCCTCTCGCGCCTCGCGAAGCTGCCCGGCGACACCACGATCTATTGCGGCCACGAGTACACCCAGTCGAACGCCCGCTTCGCGCTCGGCATCGAACCGGGGAACGCCGCCCTCGTCGCCCGCGCCGCCGAAGTCGACAAACTGCGCGCCGCCGGCAAGCCCACGCTTCCGACGCGCCTCGATGTGGAACTCGAAACGAACCCCTTCCTGCGCCCCCACATCGCCGCGATCCGCAAGCAGCTCGGCATGGAAACCGCCGCCGACTGGGAAGTGTTCGCCGAAATCCGCGAGCGCAAGAACCGCGGCTAGGCGGGCGGCGAGCATCGCGATGCGTCCGGCCCCTCAGCCAACCCAAACCCTCCCCCTGCGTCCCCGGCCGCAGCGCGTGAGCGCGAAGAGCCGGGGCCTTCCCACGTGACGACGATCTCGCCAAGCCCACCACTGCGTCCCCCGCCGAGGGGCGTCGGCCCCGAGAGCCGGGGTCGCTTGGGACGAGATGCGCACGACGTTCGCCGCCCTATCGGCTCACCTCATCCTCAACGTGACGTCATGCCCGCGAAGGCGGGGACCCACGACGGGCCGGGCAGGCGGCTCGACACGCCGTGGATCCCCGCTTTCGCGGGCATGACGCTGTGGTGGGACGGGAGGCAGAGTACGAACAAGAGATCGCTCGGCTTGACCTGGGCGAGGCCATCACCGCAGCGATCCCGGGTCTCCGCACGAGCCTTCGGCTCGCGCGTCGCCCGGGAGCGCAAGGGCGGCGAGCACATTTCGGCCGCTCGCCTGCCCCCGGCGATGGCCGACGGGTCCCGAGACCCCATCGCACCGCGATCTCGGCAGCGTCGAGACTGACACATTTGCGCACATTCAACCGCTCCGCAGCCGCTGTCGCTTTGTTGGCGGCGATTTCGACCGATCGTCCGGCGTGAGGCAGAGATTCCGAATCGTCGCACCTGCCGGATGCCGATTTTCGTTCGGTGGTCGCAAGTCAGAAACTCTCGTTGATGACCTCGAACTCGAAGCCATTGGGTGGCACGCTACGATTGTACCGCCTGTGCCAGTCGATGAAGGGCTCGGGGCTTCTCGTCCAGCTGCGCTGGCGGTCGGGCTTGAACTCCGCTTTCAGCAGATTGGGCGCAATTGATGCGATGTCGTCGGTCGGATTGCTCCACGTGGACGTCGCGGTCATTCGAAGGACCCGAAAATCGATGCCGTTCGTGACGACTTGCCATCTGCCGGGCCGCGTCGCGGAATCCACCATGAACGCGGTGTCCGGGCCTTGGCTCTGTCCGGCGCAGGCACGCAGAACATCGAACTCGCCATAGCGGGGAAAGGCTTTCTGGCCCCGATAACATAGCCTCGAGGGAAGCATCAGAACGCGGTCATCTCTCAGCTTGTACGTCAGCGCGTTGCCGTAGCGCTGCTTGCAGCCGGCCGAGTTCATGATCGAGAGCCACGCCCGCGAGCGGGAATTCTGATGGACGACCGTCGCTGAAAGCTTCTCGCCATCGACCTCGATGTCCGCGGTTATGCGTGCATTCACCGTGTAGATGCAGGTCGGATGAAAGCTGTAGACAGGACTGAGCCAAAGCCAAAAGCCGAACGCGATCATCCCGGCCACGGCCAATGAGCCCCATGGTATTCGGGTGCGGCGCGCGCTCGGTTTGTCACCTGGCGGGTTAGTGTCGCGGGACATCGGTCACTCGCTTTTCGGGCGCCGTGCCAAGGGCTGCGTTTAGCCACTTGGAGATGCGATTGTTGCAGGTGTCGGGCTTGCTGTCGAAATGCAGGGTGACATCCAACCGCTGCCTGTCGGAATCGAGTGCTGCCGTCACGCGCGCGCCACCCGCTGGCGTGAGCGGGCGGGCTCTGGGATTGCAGGCGGCAACCCTGTACGCGACGCGTCCGTCATGGCCGGATTCTTGGGCCGCCTGCTCCACCCTTCTGAATTCGTAGCATTGAGCCAGTCCCCGACGCACTTGCGCGCCAGCGATGTTCCAGACCAGCTGTTGCTTGCCCATCCATTGGGGCTCCGGAAAAGTTTGCCAGACAAGCGCGTCGTCCGAAAAACGGACGTTGCTTTTCTCCGCAACGTAGTGCGGCGGCATTACCGGACGCCATACGCTGCGATCATGAATGGAGCCGACGTAGCTTGCGAATTGCTCGGGTGTAAACTGAACGGACGTGCGCGTGTACGTCGATTGAGTATAGCAGGAGGCACCGCCACCTCGGCCATGTTTCACGAGAACGACGTCGTCGGGCAGATGAAACAGCCGGCGCACCGTTTCATCGGTCCGAGGGGAGACCATCGCGTCGTCGAGATAGAACAGGTAAACCACACCAGCGAGCAGCCCGAAGATGAGCGTAGGCGCGAGCCTGACCCTGCCCTTCAAGCGCGACTCGACTTTGGCGAGCTGGTTCAAGCCGATGACCATCGCGACGAGCGCACCAATCACAAGCACGGGCAAGAAAACGGTCGTAGACACGGTGTCTCCTACGGAGCCGTGTGAATTGACGTCAGATTGTATTTACGCGAATTGAATTAAGGCTTTGCAACCAGCCTACGGTGTGCGCTCGCCTGCCCTCGGCAAAGGCCGACGGGCCGCGAGGACCCATCGCGCCGCGCAGTCCGCAGCGTCGATGACGGCCCGGAGGAAAGACCCCGCGGCTACCCCAAAACAATCATGTTGGACTTTGAAGCCACGGCACCTGAGGCCGCGCATCGCGCTCGGCCTCTTCCGCGCTCAGGTAAAGACCAGAATGCAATCTCGGTGACCAGTATGGACCCGAAGCATATGGCTCATCTTCGGTCTGTTCAACGTAGGATCGGAACTCGAAGAGACCGTCGCTTCTCTCCAAGATGTTCACCCTCTCTTTGCCGTCGTCATTCTCCAACACTTTGACGATCTTGGCGTGCATATACTCCATAGTCGGCCTCGAAAGATCAGTTTATTCCAACGATAAGCAAGCCTACTCCTTATTCCGGATAGGTACGACTTCCGGTATTTCCTCCATCTCGCCGAAGTGCCACCGCGCCACAATGGGTCCTCACGACAAGCTCGAGGATGCTAGGCAAGCATGACGAGCACGCCGCGCGCCAAGTCTGATCTTCGGCCTTCCCCCTCTCCCCGTTCTTACGGGGAGAGGGTCGGGGTCAGGGGCAGCGGCACGGGGGCACTCTGGCCGGCCTCGTCGAAATCATCACCGCAGCGATCCCGGGTCTCCGCACGAGCCTTCTGCTCGCGCATCGCCCGGGAGCGCAAGGGGAGAGGCGGATGCACGGTGAGGCGCGGATCATGCTGGTGATACCTAAACCCACCTGCGTCCCCGGCCGCAGCGCGTGAGCGCGGAGAGCCGGGGCCCTCACACTTCGCGACAGTCCCACCGACCCACGCCCACCACTGCGTCCCCGGCCGAGGGGCCACGGCCCCGAGAGTCGGGGTCGCTTGGGACGAGATGCGAAAGAGGGGTACGCCGTACGCGGCACTCTGCCCCCCACACACGGGCACCCAACATCACCCCCGCCACTCGGCCTCCAACGGATCGGCACACGGACTCATTCTCGCCAACGTCTCGGCCCGCTTCGGCCGTGATCCTCCGGCACCTTTCGCCTCGTCCATTGAGACGGGGGAAGTCCTTGACCGGAGATGCGGAAACGATCGGCGGAAGCGACACCGCGCGGCAGCGCAAGGCGCTCCCCTGGCGCACCGGCTGGGCCATCCTCGCCCTGCTGCTCGCCGGGACACTGCTCCCGGTGCCCAAAGCCATCGCCGAAACATCCGCCGCCACCGCGCGCGAACTGGCCCGCCAGCCGATCCGCGAGCGCCATCTCGATACCTCGCGCGAGGAGGCGACGTCGGCGCCCCGGCGTGAGGCCGACCAGGCGATCGTCGACGGCTGGCCCCTCTATCGCTCGCGCCGCGGCCAGCAGGCCTTCAACGAAGCCATGGCGACCCTCGCCGCGACGTCGTCGGCGGCCCCTCCCGCATCCCGGTTCGCAGGCTGCCCGGATCTAGCCTGCCGCCTCGACCTGCCGCGCTTCGACGCCGATGGCTGGCTGCCGCCCGGCCGGATCTGGCTGTCCCCCACCGAGTACGTGCTTCTCGTGCGCAGCCCCCGCCTCGCCGAAGGCCGCAGCTATCGCCGCCACAGCCCCCGCCGCATGCGGATCTTCGTGTTCCATGAATTCCTGAACAGCTCGCGCAACACCGATCCCTACGACACCATCTCCTCCCACGACGGATCGGTGTTCGTGTCGTTCTACATGGGAAAGCAGGGGATAGACGCCGCCGGCTTGCGCTACGTGGCCGTGATCCAGGCCGCCCCCGTCGATGTTGTGAGCGTCCACGCCACCAACCTCGGCAGCGCCGGCCCCGGCATCGAGGTGGCGAAGAACACGACCGACGAATTGCAGCAGCTGCAGGCCCGCGCCGGCATTCTGGTGGCCGAGATGGTCAAGGCGGCGCACCCCCGCCTCGAGGTCGTCAATCATCGCGGCGACGAAGGCCGCCCCATGCTGGAGGCCTACGACGAGCGCCGCGAGAAGCTCGACGAGGCCACAGCTCCGCGCACTCTCCGGCTGCCGTTCACCCCGGCCGAACCGTCGCGCCTCGCCGGCGCCGCGGCCGCACTCGGCGACCTGATCCGCCGCGACGGCGTCTCACCCGGCATCCCGTTGCATGAGCGCGCCTTGGTGGCCTCGATGGCGGCCCGGGCTGGCACCGCGCCCCAGCCGACGCAGGCCCGCGTGCCAGCCCCCGTCCTCGTCCGATCCGCGACGCCGCGTCCGGTGGCGAGCGCCGACAACCTACCCGCACCCGCCCCACGCCTCGTCGAGCCCGTGCGCCCGGCCAACGGCCGCCTGTGCACGACCGGCGACGCGTCAGGCCGGGGCATCGTCTGCTGGCGCGCAAGCAACTGACGGTCAGGCCTCGGTCATCTCCGGCACCGTCACCACACGCCGGATCGGGCCGAACCGCGCCGCGAACGTCTGCGCCAACGCCATGTCCACCTCCGGCATCGTGACGATCCGCCCGAGATCGGCGAGGCTCGTGACGCCGTGCCCCGCGATGCCACAGGGCACGATCCCGGAGAAATGTTCGAGTTCCGGTTCGACGTTGATGCTGAGGCCGTGCAGGCTGACCCAGCGCCGGAGCCGGATGCCGAGCGCGGCGATCTTGTCCTCGACGCCCGCGCCCTTCTCGGGCCGCCGCACCCACACGCCGACGCGATCGGGCCGCGTTTCGCCCTCGACCCCGAAGTGGCCGAGCGTGTCGATCACCCAGCCCTCGAGCGCCGAGACGAACGCACGCACATCGCCGCCACGCCGCTTCACGTCGAGCATGACGTAGGCGATCCGCTGTCCCGGCCCATGATAGGTATATTGCCCGCCGCGCCCCGCCACGTGCACGGGAAAGCGGCCCGGTGCCAGCAGGTCCTGATCGCGCGCACTCGTCCCGGCGGTATAGAGCGGCGGATGCTCGAGCAGCCAGACGAGTTCGGCCGCCTCGCCGCGCGCGATCGCCCCGGCCCGACGGTCCATGAGCGAAAGCGCCGCCTCGTAGGCGACCGGCCGGTCGCTGACCACCCACTCGACCGCATCAGGCGCAGCGAGATCGCGCTCAGACGAGGCCATCGGACCGCCCCCTGCGCACGCCGGCATCGCTCATGCGCCGCCACGCGTCGGCCAGCGTCCCGCCCGGAATAGTCGGCGCATCGATGCCCCGGCAGGCATCCTCGATCACCGTGACGTCGAGGCCCAGCGCCTGCGCGTCGAGCGCCGTCCACGCGACACAGAAGTCCGTCGCGAGCCCGGCGACGAACACACGGCCGAGGCCCCGCTCCGCCAGATAGCCGCCGAGGCCCGTGGTCGACGTCCGATCCGCTTCGAGGAATCCTGAATAACTGTCGACCATGCGCCGGAACCCCTTGCGGAACACCGCCTGCACGCCGGGCACGACGAGCCCGGGATGAAACGCCGCGCCGGCCGTCCCTTGCACGCAATGGTCCGGCCAGAGCACCTGCGTTCCATACGGCAGCTCGACCGTCTCGAACGGCGCCCTCCCCGCATGCTGCGAGGCGAACGAGATGTGATCCGCCGGATGCCAGTCCTGCGTCATGACGACGGCCGAAAACTGCTTGGCGATCCGGCTCACGATCCCCACCACGGCATCGCCGTCCGGCACCGCGAGCGCGCCGCCCGGGCAGAAATCGTTCTGCACGTCGACGACGATGAGAACCGCGTCGTTCGGTTGCATGAAAGACAACTCCGCTTGGGCCGGTACCTTTGCCGCCACCGGATCAATAATAGGCGATCGCCCGCCCGAGTCCGACAATTGTCAGCCAAACGAAGATCGACAGCCCCGCCGACACCCGGAGGCGACGCGGCACCGGCTGACTGTCCTCGATCAGCGCCAACCGGTCCATGGCTGGACCTGCAATGAGGAACGCATTGACGCCAGCGAGGACAAGCAGCGCCATCTTCACCAGGAACAGCGGATTGAGCGCCACATGGCTCGCCTCGGCGACGAACAGCATCAGCCCCGTCGCGACGACCAGCGCCAGGAACCCGACCGCGAACCGTCGCGCCGCGAGCGCCAGCCGGAAACGCTCGTGAGCACGGATCACCCCGAGCAGCACGAGATCGAGCACCGCCACGGCGCCCGCGAACCCCGCGACGCCGACGACGTGCGCCACATTTGCGGCCGGATAGAGCAGCGGCGACTGCCGGATCGCCGCCCCGACCCCGGACGCTTCCAGCGCAACCAGCCACTGCGGAGCCGAGGCATCCATCATCGGCCTCAGCGCATCTCGATGCTCTTGCCATCGACCGTGATGCGCTCGGCCCGGATTTCATCCTTCTCGACCTTCGACGCATAGCCGACGGCCGTGATATCGCGGCCCGCAGCGACCATCTCCGCGAGCGCCCCGCGATTGATCATGCGTGACGTCGGCGCGAGCGTCACGGTCCACACCTTGTCGGTGCCCTGTACGGTGATCGTGACGTGCGGGTTCTCGAATTTCGAACTCATGATCTTGCCGGCGACGGTGACCGTCTTGGTCGCGTCGTAGCTGCCCCAGCCGTGGTGCGCGGCGGCGCCCCCGGCAAGCGCGAGGGTGAGCAGGCCTGTGGTGAGCGCCATGCGTACCATGCGGAAACTCCTCTGCGTTGCCCTGAGCCCTGCACGTGGGTCGCGGACGGCCGACCTGCAAGGGCGTGACCGACGACCCGCACGCGCCGCGACGTCTATCCGGCGTCCTTCGCCATCTCCGGATAGAGGCCGGCGAGCCCCGCCGCGCTCGCCTCGGCAATGCCACACTCGGTGATGAAGCCCGTGACGAGGCGCGCCGGCGTGACGTCGAAGGCCGGGTTGGCGGCCGGCGAACCCGGCGCGCCGATCTCGACCGTCGCGAGCGACCCATCGGCCAGCCGCCCGGTCATGCGCAGCACCTCGTCCGGCGACCGTTCCTCGATCTCGATCCGCCGCCCGTCGTCGAGCCGCCAGTCGATCGTCGTGTAGGGCAGCGCCACATAGAACGGCACACCGTTGTCGCGCGCCGCCAGCGCCTTCAGGTACGTCCCGATCTTGTTCGCGACGTCGCCGTTCCGCGTCACCCGGTCCGTCCCGACGATCACGAGATCGACGAGGCCGTGCTGCATGTAGTGTCCGCCGGCATTGTCGACGATGATCGTGTGCGGCACGCCGTGCGCGCCGAGTTCGAACGCCGTCAGCGACGCGCCCTGATTGCGCGGCCGCGTCTCGTCCACCCACACATGCACCGGAATGCCCGCGTCGTGCGCCATGTAGATCGGCGCCGTCGCCGTGCCCCAGTCGACGCACGCGATCCAGCCGGCGTTGCAGTGCGTCAGGATGTTGACGCGCTCGCCCGGCTTCTTTCGCAACGCGATCTCCCGGATGAGCCCGAGCCCGTGCGTGCCGATGGCGCGGCAGATCTCGACGTCGTCGTCGCAAAGCCGCGCCGCCCGCTGGTAGGCCTGAGCGACCCGCTCACTGGGTGGCACCGGCGCCAGCACGCGCCGCATCTCCTCGAGCGCGAAACGCAGATTGACCGCCGTCGGCCGTTGCGCGTTGAGGAACGCGATCTGCTTTTCAAGGTTCGCGTCGCTCGGATCGTCCCGCATCGCGAGCGCGAGCCCATAGGCCGCCGTCGCCCCGATCAGCGGCGCGCCGCGCACCTGCATGGTCTTGATCGCCCGCGCGGCCTCCTCGACGGAGCGGAGCGCGATCACCTCGAAGCGATGCGGCAGCAGCGTCTGGTCGATCACCTCGACCGACCAGCCGTCGTGACCGAGCCAGATCGTCCGGTAGTGCCGTCCGTTGATCTTCATGTCGGCCTCGCTTGCGATCGTTCGCGCGCCGCGCCGCTCGGCGCGACAATGCCGCTGTCAGTGCCCCTCGAACGCCATCAGCGCGTGTACCTTGATCCCCTCGGCCTCGATCAGCTTGGCGCCACCGAGCTCCGGCAGATCGACGATGAACGCCGCCCCGAGGATCTCGCCGCCGAGCCGCCGGATGAGCTTCACGGCAGCCCCGGCCGTGCCGCCTGTGGCGATCAGGTCGTCGACGAGCAGCACCCGCTTGCCGTGCGAGAGCGCATCGACGTGCATTTCGACCGTATCCGTCCCGTACTCCAGCGCATACTCCTGCTGGATCGTCTTCCAGGGGAGCTTTCCCTTCTTGCGCACCGGCACGAACCCGCAGCCGAGGCGATCGGCCATCGCGCCGGCCAGGATGAACCCCCGCGCCTCGATCCCCGCGACCAGATCCACCGGCTCGGTGCGGTACGGCTCGCAGAGCCGCGCGATCGTCGCCTTGAACCCCTGCGCATCGGCCATCAGCGTGGTGACGTCACGAAACATGATGCCCGGCTTCGGATAGTCGGGAATCGTTCGGACGAGACTTTTCAAATCCATGGCCGTTTCTCTCCTCGACGGGGCCTGAGCCGCTTTCCGCCCTCTATTGGCGGCTCGCGCGGCCCGCCGCAAGTGCGCCCGCACGGGACGAGCGCCCGAAGTTGCGGCAGCCGGCAGCGCGGATCGTCGCCCCGGCACTTTTCTCTCGGCCGCCGCGAAACCCGAATATCGTCATAATGGTAAGACAACGTACATCGGCGTCCACGACATTGAACCCGTTGATCGGCGCCGGTCTGCGATTGCGTCGCGGAATCGGGGAACGCCGGGAGAAGAGACATGGCCGAGCCCCGCTTCGCAAGCGACGACGACGACCTGCCGCGCACCTTCCGGCGCGAGCGCGAGGCACGCGATCGGGAAGCTCGTGAACGCGAGATGGCGGCCGCTGCGGCGGCCCCTGCCGCCGACGCGTTCGTGCCCTCGTCTCACGCCCAGGCCGACACCTACGGCTATGACTACCAGATGGCCGGTGACGGGCAGGTGACGGTCACGCGCCTGCGCATTCCGTTTCTGCATCTGGTCGCCTTCTTCCTGAAGGCGGTGGTGGCTGCCATCCCGGCGCTGATTCTCCTGACGGTGCTGCTTTGGGGCCTCGGCCAGGGCCTGAAGTCGTTCGTACCGGGTTTCCGCCACTTCGAGATCATCGTGAAATCCACGACGCCCTGACGCCGGCTTGACGCGAACCCCTTGACGCCCTTCGAAATCCGGGGCGCACTTCCCGGACGATCACCACGTCCGAGAAGGAATCGCCTGGATGCTGCCCATCGCCGGCTATGCCGACCGCCTGTCCGTCCGTCCCGGCGAGAAGATTGCGTTCAAGGTCTCGAGCCAGCTGGATGCCCCCTACGAGGCGCGCCTCGTGCGCGTCGTCTCGGGCGATGCCAACCCGAAGGGCCCGGGCCTCGTCGAGGAGCCGGTCGCAGCCTCGGTTGCCGGCACCTATCCCGGGCGCAACCAGCCCGTCCATCTAGGCTCCTATGGGCTGATCGACAAGACGACCGACCTCGCCACGCGCCCGGGACTGACGTTCGTCGCAACCGTCTGGCCGACGCTTCCCGGTGCCCGCAAGCGCCAGGGCGTGCTGTCGGCCTACGATCCCAACACCCGCATCGGCTTTGCCCTCGCCGTCGGCGAGGACGGCAGCGCCGAGGCGCTTCTCGGCACCACCCGCGTCAAGACCCGCCAGCCGCTCGAAAGCCGCCACTGGTACCGGATCGCCGCCACCTACGATCCCGCCGCCGGCACCTTGAGCATCTCCCAGGCGCGCCTCGTGCGCGGCAAGGTGCAGGGCTCCTGGACCAGCGCCGAGACGAAGCTCGAAGCCGGCCCGACCGGCCTGCCACCCGCCACCATGCCGTGGCTGATCGGCGCCCTCGGCGGCCACCCGGTTCGCGGCCATTTCAACGGCAAGATCGAGGCGCCGGCCATCTTCGGGGACGCCCTCGACACCGGCGCCATCGAGACGGCCCTCGCCGCTGGAGCGACCGCCCCCGCGCTCGTCGCCCGCTGGGATTTCGCCCGCGACTTCGACACGTTGCAAATCGCGGACATCGGACCCTCGGCAGCCCACGGCGTGCTCGTCAATCTGCCGGCCCGCGCCATGACGGGCGCGAACTGGAGCGGCCGCGAGATGTGCTTCCGCCACGCCCCGGCCGAGTACGGCGCCATCCACTTCCACGACGACGATCTCTATGATTGCGGCTGGTCGACCGACTTCACGTGGGAGGTCCCCGCCGGCACGCGCTCGGGCGTTTACGCCGTCCGCCTGAAATCCGGCGATGACGAGGACAACATCCCGTTCTTCGTGCTGCCGCCGAAGGGCAAGCGCACCGCCGACGTCTGCGTCCTGATGTCGACGTTCACCTACACCGTCTACCACAACCACGCCCGCCCCGAGGCCCGCACCGGCTGGTGGCGCGAGATGTGGAACAAGCAGGCCGCCGACTGGGGCGCCTACAAGGCCAACGCCTACGATCATCCCGAGTACGGCTGGTCCACCTATAACTATCACACCGACGGCAGCGGCATCTGCCACGCATCGTGGCTGCGCCCGATGCTGACCATGCGCTCGGGCTACATCACCTACCCCGACGAGAAGATCCGCGGCTCAGGCCTCCGCCACTTCCCGGCCGACACCCATCTCATCTCTTGGCTCGAAGCCAAGGGCTACAGCTACGACGTGATCACCGACAAGGAACTCGACGAGGAGGGCGCCGAACTCCTGAAGCCCTATCGCGTCGTCGTGACGGGCTCGCACCCCGAGTACCACACCCCCGCCATGCTCGACGCCCTCGAGACCTATCGCGACGGCGGCGGCCGCTTCATGTACCTCGGCGGCAATGGCTTCTACTGGAAGGTCGCGCGCCACACGTCGCTGCCAGCGGCGATCGAAATCCGTCGCGGCGAAGGCGGCATCCGTGCCTGGGCCGCCGAAGCGGGCGAATACTACAACGCTTTCGACGGCCAGTATGGCGGCCTCTGGCGCCGGAACGGCCGCCCGCCCCAGAACCTCTGCGGCGTCGGCTTCACCGCTCAGGGCAACTTCGTCGGCAACCATTATCGCGTGCTGCCTGAGGGCCGAGCCTCCCGTGCCGGCTGGATCCTCGAGGGCATTTCCGGCGACACCTTCGGCGGCCACGGCCTTTCGGGGCACGGTGCGGCCGGCTTCGAACTCGACCGCACCGACGTTCGCCTCGGCACGCCGGCTCACGCCCTCGTGCTCGCCCGCTCGGAAGGCCACGAGCCGGAAGCGCCCTGGGTGCTCGTTCCCGAGGAGCAGCTCACCCATCTGACGACGATCCCCGGCCTGAAGCCCGCCGAGCTGATCCACGCCGATCTGACGTTCTTCGAGACACCGAACGACGGCGCTGTCTTCTCGACGGGCTCGATCACGTTCTGCGGTTCGCTGCCGACCAACGGCTTCGACAACGACTGCTCACGGCTCCTGAAGAACGTCCTCGACCGCTTCCTCGACCCGGCCGCGAAATTCCCGATGCCGAAGGCCTGATCCGGCCGCCGAAGCGATCCCCCCGGAGCGGAACGCCGCGCTTATCGCGGCTTTCCGACCGGTGCGACGTCCTCGATCTGCAGCTCGATGCGGTTCCGCCCGCCCCACGTGTCACGCCGGAGATTGCCCGCGACGTGGATCGGCATTCCGGCCGAACTCTGGATCAGGTCGCCGATGGGCTGCCCGACGGCCCGGAACGCGATCGCGTCGAGCTTCGATCCGTCGCCGCCTTCCAGCGTGCAGCGGATATGCGCCTCGCCCATTACCTTCGCGAACCGCACCCGGTGCGCCGGGAACGCGAACCTCGGCGCCGGATTGCCCTGGCCGAAGGGACCGGCCTTCTCGACGAGCTCCAGGAAATCCTCGTTGACGCCCTGTGGCGTCAGCGCCCCGTCGATCTCGAGCACCGTCGCCGTCCGCGCCGCACTCGACGTGTCGCGCAGCATCGCGTCGAACCGTGCCCGCACCTCGTCGATCTTGTCGCGCGCCACCGTGAGGCCGGCCGCCATGGCGTGCCCGCCGCCCTTGACCAGCAACCCCTCGGCCGTGAGGCCCCGGACCGCCGCCCCGATGTCGACGCCAGCGATGGAGCGGAGCGACCCCGTTCCCGTGCCGCCCTTTTCCCACGCGATGACGCACGACGGCCGGCGGAACCGCTCCACGAGCCGTGACGCGACGAGACCCACCACGCCCTTGTGCCATTCGTCCGAGCCCACCACCACGATCGGCAGGTCGGGATCGCTGTCGACGAGCCGGTCGGCCTCCGCCGTCGCCGCCTCCAGCATCCCCGTCTCGATGATCTTCCGCTCCCGGTTGAGCCTGTCGAGGACGGCCGCGATTTTCGCGGCTTCTGTATCGTCGTCGATCGAGAGGAGCCGCGCCCCGAGCGCCGCATCCCCGATCCGCCCGCCGGCATTGATCCGCGGCCCGATCACGAACCCGAGGTGATAGGGCGTCGGCGGCTGGTTGAGGCTCGCCGCGTCGAGCAGCGCCTTGAGCCCTGCGTTCTGCCGTTGCTTCATGATGTCGAGCCCGCGCACCACGAACGCGCGGTTTAGCGTGCGGAGCGGCACCACGTCGGCGACCGTCGCCAGCGCCACGAGATCGAGCATGGAGAGGAGATCCGGCGCCGGCGTGCCTTTGCCGTAGTGCCCGCGCTGCCGCAATTCCCGCGCCGTCGCCACGAGCGCGAGGAAAGTGACCCCGGCGGCGCAGAGATGCCCGAGCTCCGAAAGATCGTCCTGCCGGTTCGGGTTGACCACCGCGTCCACCGCCGGCAACCGTTCGTCCGCCTGATGGTGATCGAGCACCACGACGTCCGCGCCGAGCGCTTTCGCGTGGCCCAGCGCCTCGAAACTCGTGACGCCGCAGTCGACGGTCACGATCAGCCGCGCGCCTTCCTTCACCAGCGTCTCGATCGCCTGCGGATTGGGGCCATAGCCTTCGAAGATGCGGTCGGGAATGTAGATACGCGCGTCCAGCCCGTGCGCCAGCATGAAGCGTCGCATCAGCGCCGACGAGCACGCCCCGTCGACGTCGTAATCGCCGAACACCGCCACGCGCTCGCGCTTCTGGATCGCATCCGCGATGCGCGCCGCCGCCTTGTCCATGTCCCGCAGCACCGATGGATCGGGCATCAGCGCCTTGATCGTCGGCTCGAGCGTCACCGGCACGTCGTCGACGGCGATGCCGCGCGCCGCGAGGATCCGCCCGAGCAGATCCGGCAGCCCATGCTGCTGGCTGATCATGGTCGCGGTGTTGACCTGGCCGGGAGCGAGCCGCTCCCGCCACACGAACCCGCGCGCCGACGCCTCCACACCGAGGAAAGCGCCGTTCCCCGCGCCGCCCTCCGGAAATTGCGATTTGCGCGCCGCCAGAGCCATGCTCGTCCCTCCGCTTCCGGGCCAAGCCTAGCCGGAGTCGTGGCAGGGATCAGCCCCGCACCCGGCTTGCATAGGCCACGATCCCCAGAAATCCGTTCGCCGGCCCGCCGGGTCGCCGCTTGGACGACCTCAGCCGTGCCAGCGCGAGACGATGTTCGCCATCACCGGCCGTTCGCGATCCGCCTGCTTCTCGTCCTCCGTCCCGATGTAGACGAAGCCCGCGATCCGCTCGTTGGCGGCGAGGCCGAGCGCCGCCTGCACGCCCGGACTGTAGGCATACCACTCGGTGATCCAGCACGTGCCGAACCCCATGGCATTGGCGGCGAGGCAGAGATTGAACGTCGCCGCGCCGGCCGAGAGCACCTGCTCCCACTCCGGTGCTCCGGGAGTGTCGACCACCCGCGAAACGACGGCGACGACGAGCGGTGCCCTGAGGAACCGCTGACGCTCAGTCTCGAGCCTTACCTCGGACGGCGCCTCCTTGTCCTCCTTGACGAGCGTCGCCGCCAGCATCTCGCCGAACCGCGCCCGCGCCTCGCCTTCGAACACGACGAACCGCCACGGCACCATGCGCTTGTGATCCGGCACCCGCGCCGCGATCTGGAGCATCGCGTCGAGCTGTCCGGGCGTCGGCCCGGGCGCCTTCAGGAGTGCCGCCTTGGCCGACCGTCTGCGTGCCAGCAGCGCAATCGTCTCATTCATGTCTCTATCCCCAGCCGGAATGCTGTTCGCTACGCCCGCGCACTTATCCACGCGGCTGTCGTCCGCTATAGAATTACAGCCATGCTGAAGCTCTGTCTCGTCACACTCCGTCTGGCCCTTCTGCCGCCCGTCGTCGGCGCTGGAACATTGGCCTTCGCCGCGCCGGCAAGGGCCGCCGAGCCCGCGACCCACATCCTCGTCTTCGACGGCTCGGGCTCCATGTGGGGCAAGCTCGACGGCGAGCGCCTGACGAAGTTCGTCCTCGCCCGCGAGGCCATCCGCAACGGTATGGCCGGTCTGGCTTCCGGCACCCGTCTGGGCCTGGTGACCTTCGGCCATCGCCGCGGCGATTGCCAGGACGTCGAGATCGCCGTCCCCCCGGCGCCCGAGGGCGGAACGGCCGTTCTCGAAACGCTCGAAACCTTCAATCCGCGCGGCCGTGGCCCGATCACCAAGGCCCTGCGCGATGCCGCTGCTCGTCTCGGTCCCCGCTCGGCCCCGGCGACCGTGACGCTGATCCACGATGGTCCCGACAACTGCCAGCAGGATCCCTGCTCGGCCATCGCCGACCTTCGTGCGGCCCATCCGGGCGTTCGCGTCGACGTCGTATCGCTCGGCCTGTCGCCTGACGATGCTCGGGCGGTCGCCTGCCTCCCCCGGGATACCGGTGGCCGCCACCATCTCGTCTCCACGGCCGCCGAGATCGAGGCCGCGTTGGCCACCTCCCTCAAGGCAACGGCGCGCGCCCCGCAGATCGCTGTGCCCGCGCCGAAGCCGAAGGCGGCCGCTCCCCCCGCCGCATCGCCCTCGCAAGCGCGCCCCGGCCTGCAACTCTGGGCCACGCTGGTGCGCAACGGCGCGCCCCTGAACCTGCCGCTTCGCTGGACCGTGCGCCGCGCTGGCGCTCTGGCGCTTCCGGTCTGGCAGGGCAGCACCGCCTCGCCTCTGTTGATCCTGCCGGCTGGCCGCTACGACATCGAGGTCGCGTCAGGACTCGTCACCCGCCAGGCATCGATCGACGTCGAGGATGGCAAGCCCGTGTCGCTGCCGATCGTGCTCGACGCCGGCACCTTGCGTGTCCTGCCGGCCGGCGCCTCTCCGACCGTGCTCGACGGGGCTCTCGTGGCCATCTCGCGCGTCGAGGCGACTGGCCCTGTCGATCCACGCATCCTGCGCAAGGTGGACGCCGAGATGGCGCTGCCCGCCGGCACCTATATCGTCTCGGTCACATCCGGCGCGCTCCGCATCGAGCGTCCCGTCGGCATCGAGGCGGGGAAAAGCGTCGTCTTCCCGGCCGCGCTCGATCTCGGCGTGCTTCAGCTTTCGGCCCGCGCCCGCAAGGGCGGCCCGCCGGCCCCGGGTGCGGTCTATGTCGTCTACGAGGATGACCCGGACGCCCCCCAGGGGCGCCGCGAGGTCGCCCGTTCCGCTGCCGACGACCCATCGTTCAGGCTCCCCGGCGGCACCTACTACGTCGTGACTCGCTTCGGTTCAGCCGAGATCCGTGACCGCGTGACCGTCCGTGGCGGCGAGACCGAGCGCCACGAAGTCGTACTCGACGCCGGCCGCATGACCATAGATGTCCGCGTGGCCGGCGGTCGCCTCGATCGTGAAGGTCCCGTCGCCCACCGCATCGAGCGTGTCGATATCCAGCCGGCCGAGGTCCACAGTTCGAGTGGCACCCGCGCCGAGCTGGACTTGGCCGCCGGCGCTTATCGCGTCGAAAGCCGCATCGGTCTCGGCAACGTCAAGGCCGTGCGTGATGTGACCGTGGCCCCCGGCGATCTCGCGCGCGTCGCCGTCGACCACCCGGCGGGCGGCGTCCGCTTCCGGCTCCTTGACGAGAAGAGCCGCCAGCCGCTCCCCGACATCGGCTTCGAGGTCATCGACCAGGGGGGGCGCCCGGTCTGGTCCGGGCTCGGCGCGGATCCGCGGGCGTTGCTGCTGGCGGGTCGCTACCGCGTGCGGGCGGAAGGACGCGGCTTTCGGCTGGAGCAGCCCTTCGACGTCGCCGCGGGCGACGAGCGGGTGGTGGACCTCACGGCGCGTTGAGAGTGCGTCGCCGGACCGTCTGCCTTGATGCTGCCCGCAAATCGGTCCAACACCTGCCCCATGGAGCCAGTGTCCGGGCATGGAACACATGACACCGACGAGACCAAAGGAGCCCGTTGATCCCGGCCGCGCAACGCGCCGCAATGGCCCACGTCCGTCACTCGTGCGCGCAATCGCAGCTGTTCTCTTCATGGCGCTTCTGGTGCCGATGTCCGTGGCGCAGCAGCCGGGTGTGCCGTCTTGGAATCCCGAGGTCGAAGTCCGCGGCCGCATCGATCCTGCCCCGACGGCGCCCAACGCTTGGGGCGCCTCTGCCACGCCCGATCGCCCGTCCCCTCCGCGTCCCGCCGAAGCCCGCCTGACCCTATCCGCGTACCTGACCCAGGATGGCGAACAGATCGACCAGGGAGTGATCTGGCGCGTCTACACGGAAACGCCGGGAGCCGAGCCGCCCGAGCCCCGGCTCGTCGCGACCAATCGCGAGCCTGCGCCGACGCTCGCGCTCCCGCCGGGCAGTTATCTGGTCAACGTCGGCTTCGGCCGCGCCCATCTGACGCGCCGCGTGACGGTGCCGGAGGGCAAGACCACGGATGAGCGGTTCGTCCTCAATGCAGGCGGCCTTCGCGTCACCGCCTTGCTCGGCCCGAACGAGAAGATGCCGGATCTTGCCGTCACCTATGACGTCTATCAGGGCGACGCCGATCAGCTCGGCGGCCGCACGCGGGTCGTCGGCGGTCTGCGCCCGAGCGTCATCGTAAGGCTCAACGCCGGCCTCTACCATCTGGTCAGCACCATGGGCGACGCCAACGCCACGGTCAGCGCCGACATCACCGTCGAGGCCGGCAAGCTGACCGATGCCGTCATGAGCCATCACGCCGCCCGTGTCACCCTGAAGCTCGTCACCCGTCCGGGCGGCGAGGCGCAGGCGGATACGCAATGGACGGTCCACACCATGCTGGGCGATCTCGTTCGCGAAACACAGGGCGCCCTCCCGACCCACATCCTGTCGGCGGGCCAGTACATCGCGAGCGCCCGACACGGCGGCCGCCTCTATCAGCGACAGTTCACGGTCGTCTCCGGCGAGACGGCGCACGTCGAACTCGTGATGCAGTAGCGGCCCGGTCCCCGTCTTCCGACAGCCGGGTCATCGCCGATATGGCTACTGGTCAATGCGCGCCACTTGCGCAGATACTGGTGCGGAAACCGACGTCGGCCGCTCAGCGAGGCTCCATGACCGATCCGTCCCGCCTGTCCCGTGCCACGGGCATCCTTTCCGTGTGGAACGAGTACCCCGACGAGGACGCCGACTTCTACGAGCGCTGGTACATGTCCGAACACTTTCCCGAGCGCCTCGCCGTGCCGGGCTTTTTGCGTGGACGCCGCTATCGCGCCATCGACGCCGACCGCACGTACTTTACGTTCTACGACCTCGACACCCCCGACGTGCTGTTCTCGCCGGCCTACGTCGCGCGGCTGAACGACCCGACGGCCTGGACCGCGCGCATCATGAGCCGCTGGACCGGCATGTTCCGCACCGCCTGCCGGCGACTGGCGCGGAGCGGTGTCGCAGTAGGCGGGTTTGCCACCGTCGCCCGGTTCGAGTCCCCCGCCGACCTCTCGCCGGGCGATGCCGCTGATCTGCACCGGCGGCTCGCCGATCCCGCCGTCGTCGCCGTCGACCTCTGGTGCGCGACCGCCGAGCAGAACGACCGCACCAGCGAAGCCGCGACCCGCCGCGAAGCCGATCGCACGATCGAAGGCGCCATCGTCATCGAGACGACGAGCGAAGCCGCCGCCGACCGCGCACGCGAGCGGCTGCCGGCGTTGCTCGATGCCTCGAGCCCGCCGACAACCATCGGCGTCTATCGCTTGATCGCCATGCAGGACGCGCCGTGACGATGCACGAACCGGCGCCGCGCGTTGTGCGACGCCGGCTCCGCATCAACCTTTCCTGCTGATCACCGAGATCGCACGCGAGAACACGCGGTTGACGCGATTGTAGACCTGCTGGCCCTCGCCGGAGGACTTGGCCGCCAGCCCGCTGATCACCGACCGCGCCCTGTTGAGCACGGAGAGCGCCGCCGGCTTCGCCTTGGCTGACTTGAGCTGCCCCGCAGCTGTTCGCACGGCCGGTGCGGCTTGAGGCGCCTTCTCAGGGATATCGCCGCGGGTCAAACCGCCAGCCAGTCCACTGAGGGCATCCCCGACGCACCGGATCAGCTCCGCGCCTTTGCGCTCCGCACCGCAGTCGGTAATGGCTCTTTCCGCAAATTTTTTGGCAATGACATCATGGCAATTGTACCCCTGTGCTGATCTGAAAAACGTGACGCGTCGGAACGCGCCTCTCTCATCGTGGTGCGCCACTCACCTCGCAGCGCCCCGCGATCTTTTCCGGCTCCTTCTCGCCGAGCAGGGACGCCCAGCGCGTGCCGATGCATGTCAGGCCGTGCGGGTCCTTCGCGATCTGCACCGAAGCGAACAGCCGGTCCTTCTTGTCGATGTCGGCCACCGACTTCTCGTTGCCGACGATCTGCATCAGGAACAGATAACTGCTCTTGTCGACACCACTCTCGAAGATACCCGCGAGCCCTTCGAACCGGCGCTTCGCCTTGCCGACCTTGGCTTCGGCGACGAACACACCCTTGTGCTTGATGGCGCCCAGGCTGACGGACTTCCAGAAGCCAGCCTCGAGCTTTCCCCGAAACGCCGGCTTGGCTTTCGTATCGAACGTGATCGTTCCGCCGTCGCCGGCAAGGGTCAGCGTCTTGCGATCGATCTCCGCGAGCAGCGCGTCGGCGCCGAGGATCGCAACCGCGTCGTCCTGGCGCGCCGGCGCCTGCCCCCGCTTGATCCCGATGACGCGCTCCGTCGCGAGCGCGCCGAACTCGCTCCAGCCATGCCGTGCTATGAACGCTTCGAGTTTCCCGACATCCTCCGATGTCCTGAGCCCCGCCCATTCCCGCTCGATGGCCTCGAGTTCCGCGATCCGTTGGCGCGAATTGTCGTGGTTCGGTCCGTCCGACCAGTCCTTGGCGAAACGCCGATAGCCGTCGAGCAGCCGGTCCTGCTCGGCACGCTCGAAGGCCTCGGCCTCGCGCCGCTCGAGAAGCACCATCCGCGACTGCGCCACCGCCGCGATCTGGCTGCGCCCGGCCCGCCCGATGAAGGCGGCGAGCGCGTCGAAACTCTGGCCGGTCTCGATGGCCTTCCACTCGGCGGCGAGACGCTTCAGGTCGTCGATCCGCGCCCGCGCCTCGCCAGCGTGAGCACCTGCCGCGTGCACGCGAAGATAGGCCTCGTACGCCTCCGGCTGATCGGCGCTCGATGCGCGCGCCCAATCGAGTTCGTCCTGTCGCGCCGCCTCGCGCTGCTGCGCCGCGGCCTCGCTTTCCCGCTCGCGCGCCGCCAGCGCCGCGATGCGCCGGTCGGCTTCACCGACATGCCGTCCCTGCGGGTAAGCGCGCTTGTAGTCCGCGTAGGCGTTCATCTGGTCCGCGCTCGACGCCCGCGCCCAGGCGAGTTCCTCGGCCCGCTCGAGCTCCCGCGCTTCGGCGGCCTGCTGCACGCGCCGCTCGTGGGCGACGAGTGCTGCCTGCGCGTCGGCCCGATGGGCGCCGTGCGGGTACCGCCTCAGATAGAGCCTGACATCGAGGATATCGCGGCTCTTCCGATAAGCCTTCCACAACTCACGCTCCTCGTCGCGCGGCGCCGCCTGCGGTTGTGGCACTCGACAGCCGGCAAAGCAGAAGTCTCCAACACCCCGTCGTAGTAGGCCGGCGTCTGCGGATGACTGTTGCTGGCGGCGAGCAGACTGACGTCCTCGCGCACGCGCCGCGCCAGCTCTCCCAGCGTCAGCCCCTCGGTCGTCATCAATGGAAGGAGGCGGCGCGTATAGACGGAGTTCTTTTCTTCGCCGTCACCATCGAGCCGGTCGAGTGCGGTCTCGCCCGCCCCCGCCGAGTAGAGGATGAAGACGCCGTTCGGCGCCGCTTGCGCACTGTTGAGACCGCCGCGCCCCGGACCGAGGTTGCGCCCGCCTTCGGGGAGGAACGGATTGTTGCGGCAGGCATCGAGAATGACGACGCTGAGCCCCGGCTTTCGCGCCTTGAGGTCGATCATCATCTCCGCGAGGCTGATCGCCTCGCGCCGAAGCTGCGAATCCCGGCCCCACTTGATCAGCGGAATGTCCGCGGGCAGCAGGAAGTTCTGTGTCTCGATCTCGATCCCGTGCCCGGCAAAAAAAGACCGTGACAACGTCGTCCTTCTGGATCGTGTCGAGAAACTCCTGCCACCGGCCATTGAAGGCGGCGCGGTCGAGGTTGGTCTCCGTCGTGACCTTGAAGCCGAGCCGCCCGAGTGTCACCGCAACGGCTTTGGCGTCGTTCACGGCGCGCTCGAGCTGGCCGGCTTTCGCCAGGTTGCGATAGACGTCGATACCAACGACGAACGCGCGTCGCGTCTGCGCCGAAGCGGCGTCGCACCTCGCGAACGTGACAACCAGAATAGCCAGCGCAATGAACCGGAAAATCGCCACGCGACACCCTCCTCGCCCGTGGTGCGCTGACAGTGGCCAACCCCGGCGCGGGACGCAATCCACGAACGCTTCAGCCCAAGGGAACGCCAGCGTTCCGATCCCCCTGTGGCCGTCCGGGCACGCCGCTGCAGTCACGCCGGCTTTCGTGCCCTGTCCGGATAGCTGACGGCCATCCCGTCGCGCACGTCGTTCTGGATGCCGTACTGCGGGAAGGGATAACGGAACCCGTTCTTGGCGAGGCTCTCCATCCCCCGGATTGCCTTCTCCAGCTGATCCGGCGGCATGGCCATCAGCATCTCGTCGTCGAGCACGCCGCCGTAGCGCCGCTCCGCGAAGCAGGGGATCGACAGCGACGGCTCGCGCTTCGAGAGCGCCCGGCCCCAGCTGTCGGCACAGGCCGTCTCCCCGACCACGCCCCAGTCGAACTTCTTGTAGCCGACGTATTGCATGCCGTTGATGAAGTACATCATCGCTCCGGGCGTCGCGTAGAAGAGCGCGATGTCGGGCGGATTGAGCCGCCCGGCCGCCAGCGGCGACACGACGAGCGCCTCGTACTTTCCGTCCGGCACGCACGTGAGCGACGCCTGCCGCGCCGCCGCGTCCTCTATCGTCCCGTGCCAGACGCCCGCCGTCGAGCGCCCCGACGCCCAGTCGGCCGTCTTGGCGTTACCGAGGCCGACGACCGCCCGGCACTGCGCGCCGACGAGGTTGTCGGCCGTGACGCCGACCGTCCACCCGAGCCGCGCCGCCTGCGCCACCACCTGATCGAGCGTATGGATGTTCTTCGGCCGCCGGAGCCTCGGAATGTCCTCGAGGGCCGCCGCGCTCTCGAAGAGCTTCATGCCGAACGGCGCCGCCCTGAGCTTCAGGAGACGCTCCAGATCGGCGGAGAGGCGCGGCAGATCAATCTCGGACATGGTCGGCTTCCTTTGCGGTTTCGGCTTCACGCTAGCGAAAGCGTGCGTCTCCGCGTTGCCCGCGTCAACCGTACCGATCAAACTGTAAGGCAGCCACTCGCACCTGCCCGATGTCGCGACCGGGCTTGCGATCAACCGCCGTCTTCGTGCTAACCTTCCGCCAAAGGCGTCTCTCGGGAGACGCCTTCGTCATATCCAGATCGATCGACAGGAACGGCGCCGTATGGCCACCAACATCAAGCGCATCGTCTATTTCCACTACCGCATGGAGCCGACAGCCACCCGGCTGCGCTCGCTCCGCCCGGACATCGACATGTACCACCGCCCCATGGAGGGCAGCGTCGAGGAAACCTGGGCTGAACTCGCCCGCACGCACTGCTATCACGTCTCCGGCCGCACCGAACTCCGCGAACCGTGGTTCGCCGACAAGCGCATGTTCGCCCGCGCGCCGAACCTTCTCGCCGTCTGCTCGCTCGGTGCCGGCTACGACACCATCAGCGTCCCCGACTGCAACGAGGCCGGCATCATCGTCTGCAATCAGTCCGGCGCGAACAAGGAAGCCGTCGCCGAGCACGCGCTCGGCCTCATGCTGTCGCTCTCGAAGAAGATCGCGCAGGCCAACGCCGCCATGCGCCGCGAGAAGAACCTCGAGCGCTATCATTATTCCGGCAACGACATCCTCGGCAAAACCGTCGGCATCATCGGCATCGGCAACATCGGCAGTCGCGTCGCGGAGCTGTGCTCCGGCCTCTTCCGGATGAACGTGCTGGCCTACGACCCCTTGCTTTCGGTCGAGCAGATCGCCGCCAAGGGCGCGAAGAAGGTCGGGCTCGAGGAGCTTCTCGAAGCCTCCGACTTCGTCACCATGCATACGCCGCTGAACAAGATGTCGGCGAACATGATGGCCTACGACCAGTTCAAGCGCATGAAGCCCTCGGCCTACTTCATCAACACATCGCGCGGCGGCACCTACAGCGAGGATGATCTGGTGCGCGCGCTGAACGACGGCCTCATTTCCGGCGCCGGCATCGATGTCTTCCTCGATGAGCCACCGCCGACCGATCATCCGCTGATGGCCTTCGAGAACGTGATCGTCTCGCCGCACAATGCCGGCATCACGCATGAGGCGCTCGACAACGTCGCGATCTTCGCAGCCGACCAGTGGATCGACATCCTCGACGGCCGCGTACCCCCGCGCCTCATCAATCCCGAGGCGTGGCCGAAATACTGCGACCGCTTCGAGAAGATCCTCGGCTTCCGCCCGGAGCCCCTGAAGAAGTAGACCCATCGACGAGAGCTGAGGAAGCAGCATGGTCTTCGACGGATTTCGCCTCGAGCGCATCGCCGTCCGCGATGGCGAATTGCGTGCGCGCATCGGCGGCAGCGGTCCGCCGCTGGTGCTCCTCCACGGCAATCCGCAAACGCACCTCATGTGGCACGCCGTGGCGCCCGCCCTCGCCAGGACCTACACCGTCGTCGCGCCGGACCTGCGCGGCTATGGCCAATCGATGAAGCCGCCGCCCTCGGCCGATCACGCCGCCTACGCCAAACGCGAAATGGCCCGCGACGTCGTCGAGTTGATGGCAGCCCTCGGCCATGATCGCTTTCGCGTCGCGAGCCACGATCGCGGCGCCCGCGTCGCTCACCGCCTCGCCATCGATCACCCCGAGCGGATCGAACGCCTCGCCGTGCTCGACATCGTGCCGACGCTCGAACATTTCGAGCGCGCCGACATGGCCTTCGGGCTCGGCTACTATCACTGGTTCTGGTTCGCCCAGCCCCACCCGTTCCCCGAGGACGTGATCTGCGCCGCGCCGGATGCCTGGTTCCGCGCCCACACCTCCCGCGAGCCGAAGCCGCCCAGCTTCTTCCACCCCGAGGCGCTGTCCGACTATCTGGCCGCCGCCCGCACCCGCGAGATGATCGTCGGCATGTGCGAGGATTATCGCGCTGCCGCGACCATCGATCTCGTGCACGATCGCGAGAGCCGCGCCGCGGGCCGTCGGATCCGGTGCCCGCTGCACGTGCTGTGGGGCTCGAAAGGCAAGATCGGCGTCTGGTACGACGCGCTCGCCATCTGGCGCGCCTACGCCGACGGCCCCGTAACCGGTCGCGCCATCGACACCGGCCACTACCTCGCCGAGGAAGACCCCGCGACCGTCATCGCCGAACTCGCAACCTTCCTCGCCGGCTAACCGCGCGGGTGCCGGTGGGCAACCGAAGCGCAACGCGCGGATGCGGAGTGGGCATCCGAAGCGCAACGAAAGGCCCACGGATGCGGGTGGGCATCTGAAGTGCGAAACGGAGTTTCCGCAACACTCCCCTCCTGCGTCCCCGGCCAAGGCGCAACGCGCCGCGAGCCGGGGCCTTCCCACCTCCCGTTGCCCCACCATGCGCCAGCCGCGAACACCCAGCTCATCCGATCCGGAGGAAGATCCCGGGTCTCCGCACGAGCCTCCGGCCCGTGCCTCGCCCGGGAACGCAAGAGGAGAGGCCGAAGCAGAAGCAGCGGCACGGCGTGACGACCGACCACCCGCCCACTCTGCGTCCCCGGCCGAGGCGCACCGCGCCGAGAGCCGGGGTCGCTTCGGTCGCGTCAGCGTTGGCGCCCCTACGCGTTCGCCTTCGCCAGCGCCTGATCGAGATCGGCGATGATGTCGGCCGCGTCCTCGATGCCGATCGAGAGCCGCACCACGTCGTCGCCCGCGCCGGCCGCCGCCCGCTGCTCCTTGGTGAGCTGGCTATGCGTCGTGGACGCCGGGTGGATGACGAGGCTCCGCGTATCGCCGATGTTGGCGAGATGTGAGAACATCTCGAGCGCGCCGACGAACTTCACACCCGCATCGTAGCCGCCCTTGAGCCCGAACGTGAACACCGCGCCCGCGCCCTTCGGACAGATGCGCTTGTGCACGGCGTAGTAGGGGTTGCTCTCGAGGCCCGCGTAGTTGACCCACGCCACACCGGGATGCTTTTCGAGATGCCGCGCAACGGCGAGCGCGTTCTGGCAGTGCCGCTCCATGCGCAGCGACAACGTCTCGACGCCCGTGAGCAGCAGGAACGAGTTGAACGGCGAGATCGCCGGCCCGAGATCGCGCAGCCCCATCACGCGGCAGGCGATGGCGAAGGCGAAGTTGCCGAACGTTTCGGCGAGCACCATGCCGTTGTAGCTGGCGTTGGGCGCCGTCAGCGTCGGATACTTCGTGCCGGATTTCGACCAGTCGAACGTGCCGCAATCGACGATGATGCCGCCGATCGAATTGCCGTGCCCGCCGATGAACTTGGTCAGCGAATGCAGCACGATGTCGGCGCCGTGCTCCTTCGGCCGGCACAGGTACGGCGACGCGAGCGTATTGTCGACGATCAGCGGCACGCCGGCGCGCTTCGCGATCGCCGCGATCGCCGCGATATCGACGACGACGCCGCCCGGGTTGGCGATGCTTTCGATCATGATCGCCTTGGTCTTCGGCGTGATCGCCTTCTCGAACGAGGCGGGATCGGTGGAATCCGCCCACACGACGTTCCAGCCGAACTTCTTGAACGAATGGTTGAACTGGTTGATCGAGCCGCCATAGAGCTGCCGTCCGGCGACGAAATCGTCACCCGGCTCCAGCAGCGTGTGGAACGTGATCATCTGCGCCGCGTGCCCCGAGGCGACCGCGAGCGCCGCCGTGCCGCCTTCCAGCGAGGCGATCCGCGTCTCGAGGACGCTCTGCGTCGGATTGCCGAGGCGCGTGTAGATGTTGCCGAACACCTGCAGCCCGAACAGCGACGCGGCGTGCTCGGCATCGTTGAAGACGAACGACGTCGTCTGGTAGATCGGCGTCGTCCGCGCGCCCGTCGCCGGATCGGGGGCCGCCCCGGCGTGGATGGATCGGGTCGCGAAACCTGGTTCGTTGTTGCCGGCCATGGGATACGTCTCCTCGCGTTTCTCGACTTGGGCAGGCCTCATGAACCTGCTGGCCAGCCGGGGTGTCAATCGCGAAGTGACGCCACGCATTGCGATAGGTTTCGGCATTTCGCCGGCACGCGCCGGGTGGAAACGAAACCGTGCCTGCGCCATGATGGCCGGCAAAATCCATCCTTGGCGGAGAAGCCGATGCGCCCCCTCGAATTCGGTTGGTACCTGCCGACCCACGGCGACACCGTCGTCTTCAACGACCCGGCAGCCGACGTTCCCCCCTCTCTCGAACTGTTCGAGCGGATCGTCGAGGCGGCCGAGACGGCGGGCTTCGAGTACCTCCTGATCCCGGTCGGCGTGACCTGCTGGGAGGCCTACATCGCCGGCGCCTACATGGCGGCGCGCCACGCCCGCATCCGGCCTCTCATCGCGGCGCGCCCGGGTTACATCAACCCGGTGATGCTGGCGAAAATGATCTCCACCCTCGATCATCTCTCGAAGGGCCGCATCGCCGTCAACCTCATTGCCGGCCAGAACGAGACCGACGTCGAAGCCGAAGGCGTCACCTTGGGCAAGACCGACCGCTACGACCTGATGGCCGAGGAGGTCGACATCCTGAAGGCGCTCTGGACCGGCACCGATCCGCTGCATTTCGACGGTCGCTTCCACAAGCTGAAGGGCGCCGTGATCCGCCCGCGAAGCTTCCAGCAGCCCCACCCGCGCTTCTATCTGGGCGGCGGTTCGGCGCAGGCCTGGGAGATCTCGGCCCGCCACTCCGACGTGCATCTGTTCTGGGGCGACACGCCGGAGCGGATCGCCGACAACATCGCGGCCATCCGCAAGCTCGCCGCTGTTCACGGGCGCGAGGCCGCGATCGGCTTCGGCATGCGCCTCCAGATCATCTGCCGCGAGACCGAGGCCGAGGCCTGGGCCGCCGCCGAGGCGCTGATCGCCAACAGCTCCGAAGCCGACCGCGAGCGCATCGTCGCCCGCACCGTCACGTCGGAAGCGAACCGCCGCCTTCAGGAACTGGCGAAGGAGCGTGGGCCCCACCTCGCGCCGAACCTGTGGTCGGGCCTGACCCGCGTCCGCCAGGGCGCCGGCATCGCCATCGTCGGCGACCCGGCCCAGTGCGCCGCCGTCATCCAGCGCTTCATCGAGGCCGGCTGTCACTCCTTCTGTCTGTCGGGCTACACGCATGACGCCGAGGCGGAGCGCTTCGGCCGCCTTGTCCGCCCGCTGATCGCGGCGGACAACCCGCACCTGATGCCGGAACTGAGCTAGAGGCCGCTGAGTTAGCGATCGCGAATGAGCGGCCCGACCTCGCAGCCCATCTCCGCGAGCAGCGCCGGCCAGGCTTCACTCGCGAGGAACGCGAGTTCCGCTTCGCGTGCCGCCACCATGACATCGCGCCGCGCCAGCGCCTCGTCCACGCGTCCCGGATGGCACATGACGACCGTGTTGCGCCGTGCTCCCGTCAGGAACCGTCGGAAAAGGCCCTCTATGTCGAGCCCCGCACCGAGGTAATCGTAGGCGCCGCTGAACCCGTCGTTGACCGGCACGCCCGCCGCCTTCGCCCGCCGCGCGACCGCCCCGCCGAACGATCCGATGACGAGCGCCTTCGCCGTCGCAACCCCGCGCCTGGCGATCAGCGCCGGCCGCTCGGCACAGCACCGGACCCACGTCCGCCCCGGCCCGATCCGGGCCGCGGCCTTGACGACGATGTCCCGGATGCCCGGCAACTGGTGCACGTGATGATGCCCGTCGATATGCGCGGGCGGCGCGCCGTAGTGCACGACGAACGCCGCCACCTGCCGCTCGATCTCCGCCTCGATCTCGCCGAGCGGCAGCCGACGCAGAACGGCCGCCTTGTAGAGTGCGGGCATGGCCGGAAATCGCCCGTCGGGCGCCAGCTCCGGCATCCGCCCGATGGGCACCTGGTCGGTCAGCGTCACATGGAGCCCGATGTCCGCCGCCCCCGCGACGGCCTTGAGCGCCGCCGCCTCGGCCGGCCAAGGCTCGCAACTCGTCATGACGCTCGTCGCCGAGATCCGCCCCGCTGCCAGAAGCTGCCGGATGCCCTCGCTCACGCCCGGCGTGAACCCGTAGTCGTCGGCGCACACAACGACGCGCGTCGCGGCCCCTCGCCCCGGTCCACTGCTCCCACCCGTCATCCGCCGCCCCTTTTTGCCGCCGCTGAGATCGCCCGATGACAAACCGGCGTCCTTCTGCCTAGCCTTGTCGCTAGAGGAGACCCACCGATGATCGAAGACACGCTCGACATTACGACCCCCGCCGGCGCCATGGAGACGTTTGTCGTCCAGCCCGAGCGCGGCGAGCACCCCGCCGTGCTCATGCTGATGGACGCGCCCGGCATCCGCGAGGAGCTATACGACATGGCCCGCCGGCTCGCGACGGTCGGGTACTGCGTCCTGCTGCCGAACCTCTACTACCGCGCCGGCCGCGACACCAAGTACGGCCCCGACGTCCTCGCCCACGGAAGCGCCGAGCACGCCCGCATGCGCCACGTCCGCACGCGCATGATCATCCCGCCGGTGATGGACGACGTCGCCGCCATGATCACCTTCGTGGATGCCAGAAAGGGCGTGAAGCGCGGCACGGTCGGGACCCACGGCTACTGCATGAGCGGCCCCTACTCGCTGGCCGCCGCCGCCCGCTTCCCCGACCGCATCGCCGCCGCCGCCTCGTTCTACGGCACCTGGATCGTCAGCGACGCGGTCGAGAGCCCGCACATGACGCTCGGCCGCATCAAGGGCGAGGCCTACATCGCCTGCGCCGAGATCGACGAATTGGCCCCGATGCCGATGGTCACCGAGTTGCAGCGACTTTTCAAGGAATCGGGCGCGCGCGGCGAGGTCGAGATCTACCCCGAGGCCCATCACGGCTTTGCGTTTCCAGGGCGCAAGATCTACGAGAAATGGGCAGCCGAACGCCATTGGGAGCGTCTGATCTCGCTCTACCGGCGCAATCTGGGATGAGACGATTGGAGGCCACGACCGGGTTCGAACCGATGTCCACGGATTTGCAATCCGCTGCGTAACCACTCCGCCACGTGGCCCTCCGCATGCCGGACGCGATCGAGCGTTCCAGCATCACCGCGAAGCGTGTATCACAGGCCTGTGACTGCACGCAATGCGATTGACCGGCGACGCCCCGGTCGGGGTCCCCGGGGCCGCGCCGTCCTTGCGGCGGGCCGCCGCATGTCGGGCCGGCATCGACGGGTGGTCGCGAGGTCGGCCGTCCGCTAGACAAGGCCACGTGAGACACGTGGCGGGAGGCTTGAGAATGAATAGCGCCGTTCAGCGCAAGAACATGGTCGACAGCCAAGTCCGGCCGAACGACGTCACCGACCGCCGCATCCCCCGAGCCATGCTCGATACCCCGCGCGAACCCTTCGTGCCGGAGGACCGCCGCGCCATCGCCTACATGGACGGGAACCTCCCCGTCTCGGCCACCGGCCGCTGCCTGCTTGCCCCCCGCACGCTCGCCAAGATGCTGCAGATGCTGGTGATCGAGCCAACCTCGACCATCCTCGACGTCGCCCCCGCGTCGGGCTACTCGACCGCCGTCATCGCCCGGATCGCCAAGCGCGTGGTCGCCGTCGAGAGTGACGCCGCAATGGCCGCAACGGCCTCCGAGGCGCTGAAGGCGCTCGGCGTTGCCAACGCCGAGATCCATGTCGGCGCCCTCGCAGACGGTTTCCCGGCCCGCGGCCCCTACGACGGCATCCTCGTCGGCGGAACCGTGAGCGAGGTCCCCCAGGCGCTCCTCGACCAGTTGAAGGACGGCGGCCGCCTTGTCGCGATCCTCGACGTCAACGGCGTCGGCAAGGTCTACGAATGGCGGCGCTACGCCATGAGCTTCGACCGCCGCAGCGTCTTCGACGCCGAAGCCCCCGTCCTCCCGGGCTTCGAGCACGTCACCGAGTTTTCGCTTTAGTCGACGTCCTTGGCGACCCGGAAGCCGACCCCCGGCAGCCGGGCATTTGTCTCCAGCGGCCGCCGCGCCGAGAGCCGCCGTGTCGCGGTGTCCTCCCCGTCGTGGCCGTCCCGAAGCACGCCGATCCCGCATCCCCCTGCACGCACCGCCGGTGATCCGTCGCCCGGCAGATCGGCCGATGCCGCCGTCCAGCAGCCGCCGACGATCTCCGCGACGCTCCCCTGCATATCCTCGACCCCGAACGCGCCGCGCGCCGCATACTCCCACTCGGCCTCCGACGGAAGCCGATAGGTTCTCCCCGTGCGGGCGCTGAGCCATGTGACATAGGCCTGCGCGTCGTCGGCGCTGACGCACGAGGCGGGGCTGAAAGGGGCGGGCGGCCCCTGAGCGCAGCTTGGTGCGTCGCGTCCCTGATCGGCAAGGAATGTCGCGAACTCGGTGGCCGATACTTCACGTCGCCCGATGCCGAACGGCCTCGCGAACCCGATCAGCCGGCCGGGCGCCTCGCCGGGCTGCGCAAGCGGATCGTTGTCCCTTGCACCAATGCGCACCGCACCCGGCGGGATGAACACCAGATCGGGACAGAGCGCGCAGTCGGGCGGCGAGAGGCCCGCGCGACTGGCACCGCCGGTCGAGCCTCGCCCACCCTCGCCGCTGGCCGAAGCGACCTGATTGCCCCCCGCCGCGGCGCCGCCCCCGGCACTGCCGCCGCCACCGGACTGCGTGTCGCCACCAGCCCGCTGGCCCTCCGTTTCGAACTCGAAAGCCCCGCGCTCGCCCCCGGCGGCGCGCTTGATCGGCCCGGGCCGTTGATAGGCGACCGCCGGTTCCCCGCCGTAGCTCGCCATGAACGCCACATTCGCAGCCCCGCACGCGAGGATCGAGGCCGCCGCTGCCGCGCGCCTGACGATGCCTCGAGTGGGCGCATGCGCGAGCGCGAGCAGCGCCAGGGTGAGCGCGAAATACCCGATCGCCTGCCACTCGGCAGGCGTGAACTCCATCCAATACGTCATGCCCGAACCAATCCTTGAAAATCCGTTACCGGATGTTCCACGGAGCAAAGCTCAGGCCACTGAGGCTGGCTCGGCGCCATGGCGGCCGCCGATCGGTCCCGGCGGTTAACGACCGTCGCCAACGAGGCCGCCGCGAGACCGTTAACCCCTCCTTAACTGCTCAATGTCGACACAATCGACAGTTATCCCACCCCATACTAAACAGTGTTCGATGAACATTGATCAGGGGCTTCGCATGTACCGGTCTCAGAACCGACTGCTCGACGACGTCGCCCGCTGGCAGGCTTCCGGGTGGGTGACGCCGGACGGCGCATCGGCCATCCGCAGCGAGATCGCCGCCCGTCGCACCGGCATAGGCCTCGCCGGCGTCCTCGCCACCTTGGCCGCCGTCCTCTTGTGCTTCGGCGTCATGAGCTTCGTTGCCGCCAACTGGCAGGCGATGCCCAAGCTGGCACGTCTCGCGGTCATCGCCGTCGGCCTGTGGACAACCCTTGGCGGCGCCATCTGGCTCGACCGCCGGGGCCTGCCCTACTTTGCCAATGCCGCGCTCCTCGCTGCCTCCGGCATCTTCGGCGCCGGCATCATGCTGATCGCCCAGATGTACCACATGGACGGCCACCCGCCGGACGCCATCCTGCTGTGGGCCTCGGGCACCGTGCTGATGGGCCTCCTCACCCGTTCAAACGCCGTGCTCGCCGCCGCCCTCGCGCTGTTCACCCTCTGGTCGCAGATGGAGAGTTTCGGCTACGGCCTTCGGCACGGCCCGCATTGGGCCTTCCTGCTGGCCTGGACCACCGTGGCAGCCGGCGTCGCCATGACCCGCTGGCGCCCGGGCATGCACCTTCTCGCCATCACCCTCTCGATCTGGATCATCCAGCTCGCCTACACCGGTCAACTGCATGGCCGCGCCGCCTCGGGCCATCTGCTCGTCACCTTGATCGGCCTGACGCTCGTCGGCGCCAGCATCGGCTTCGGCCCGGTCATCGACCGCTGGCGGCAGATTTCCGGCGCCATGCTCGCCTACGGCTTCTTCATCGCCTTCGTCGGCTCGCTAGGTCTGCAGTTCGTCGCCGACCACAGAGGCACGCTGACGCTCCCGCTCGGTGCCTTGACGCTGCTGGCCATTGTCGGCGTCCTCGCCTGGGCCTGGCGCACCGACAATCGCTCCGGCCTCTGGCTCGCCTATGCCGCCTTCTCGATCGAGATCTTCTCGCTCTACGTGAAGAAGATCGGCACCATGCTCGGCACCTCGGCGTTCTTCCTCGTCACCGGCCTCCTGCTCGCCGGCCTCGCCTGGGCCGCGTTCCGCCTGCACGGCAAGTCGATCCAGATTGTGGAGGAAAACCGATGATCCGCCGCCTCCTCACCCCGACCCTTGCCATCCTGCTCTCGGGCCTCGTCATGACCGGCGCCCTCGCCTGGCTGGTGATCGACCGCATCGCGCTCCTCTCGAGCGGCCGCGAGATCGTCCTCGCCATCCGTCCCGTCGACCCACGCGACCTCTTCAAGGGCGACTATGTCCGTCTCGCCTTCGACGTCTCCGAGATCGACAAGGCGCTGCTGCCTGACGACAAACGCCAGCGCGGCGAGCGCCGCTTCGGCCCCGGCGCGACCATTCCCCTCTACGTGGTCCTCGAGCGCCAGCCGGACGAAAGCTGGCTGCCGGTCGCCGTCTCCGACACCGAGCCGACCGGCCTGCCCGCCAACCGCATCTTCCTCAAGGGCAAGACGCAATGGCACTCCCGCCGTCGCGTGCTCTACGGCATCGAGCGGTACTACGTTGAGGAAGGCACCGGCCTCGCCCTCGAGAACCTGGCGCGGACGGCGAAGCTTGCCGCCATCGTAGCCGTCGGCCGCGACGGCACGACCGCCATCAAGGGCCTCGTCGTCGACGGCCGCCGCGTCTACGACGAGCCGCTCCTCTGAGCGGCCCGCCGTCGGCGTCTCAGCCCTTCGCCGCCCTGAGGCGGTCGAAGCCGGCATCGAGATCGGCTTTCAGATCCTCGACATCCTCGAGCCCGATGTGGATGCGCACGCACGGCCCTTCCGGTTGCCACTTCGTCGCCGTGCGATAGGCACTCGCATCGAACGGCAGCACGAGGCTCTCGAAGCCGCCCCACGACGCGCCCATGCCGAACAGTTCGAGCCCCTCGAGCATGGCCGCGACGGCAGCTTTCGGCGCCGGCTTCAGGATGAACGCGAAGAGCCCCGACGCCCCGAGGAAATCCCGCTTCCAGATCGCATGCCCCGGATCGGTTTCGAGCCCCGGGTGCAGCACTCGCGCCACCTCGGGCCGCGCCTGCAGCCAGCGCGCCATCTCGAGCCCCGAGCGCCAGTGCCGCTCGAGCCGTACTTCGATCGTGCGGATGCCGCGCATGCCGAGATAGCACTCCTCGGTGCCGACGCCGATGCCGAGGAAGTCGATCTGCGGCGCCATGCGGGCGGCCGCTTCTTGGGTCATCGTGATCGAGCCGAGCATCGCGTCCGCATGCCCGACGATGTATTTCGTCGCCGCCTGCACCGAGACGTCGACGCCGTGCTCGAACGGCTTGTAGTAGAGCGGCGACGCCCACGTATTGTCCATGACGACCATCGCGCCACCCGCGTGCGCCGCCTTGGCGATGGCCGGGATGTCCTGCATCTCGAACGTCTGCGAGCCGGGGCTCTCGGTGAAGACGACGGTCGTGTTGGGCCGCATCAGCTTGGCGATGCCGGCGCCGATGAGCGGATCGTAATACGTCGTCTCGACGCCGAGCTTCTTCAGGATGTTCTCGCAGAGCTTCCGCGTCGGCTGGTAGACGCTGTCGGTGACCAGCACATGATCGCCCGTCTTCACCAGCGCCAGCATCGTGTGCGAGATCGCAGCCAGCCCGTTCGTGGCCAGCATCGTGCGGTGCCCGCCCTCCAGATGCGCGATCGCGGCCTCAAGCGCTTCAGTGGTCGGCGTGCCCTTCCGGCCGTACGTGTATCGCTGCTGCCGCTTCTCGAAGCTCTCGAGCGACTTGAACAGCACCGTCGAGCCTCGGTAGACCGGCGGATTGACGAAACCGTGGTGTGCGAACGGATCGCGGCCGTGATGCACGATATCGGTCGACGTCCGCCGCTTGGACTTGGGCTTGCCGTCATTGCCGCCGCTCGTCGTCATGTGGTCCTCGTTTCTCGGAAGGCCCGCCCGGGCCGAAACCACGATTAGACGGGATGTGCCCCCCCGGTTCAAGGCGGCAGACGGCCACTTCTTCGTCGACGGTTGCCCTGACCCGGCGATGGTGCTCACAATGGCTCAAAAAAGCAGGCCCGGAGGAACCCCATGACGAGCGCTACCGCAACCGCCGAAGCAGGCCCCTCACTTACCGTCGCCGACCACGCCCGCGCCATGGCCGATTACATGCGCGAGGGCACCGCCCGCGCCTACGCGCTCCCCAATCGGGGCCCGATCGTGCTCGGCCCGGACGGACGCCTCGACCCGTCCATCCTCGAGGCCTACTGGACCTACGGCTTTTATGTCTTCACCGGTGTCGTTGGCGCTCAGGAACTCGCCGAGCTGCGCGCCGACGTCGACCGCGTCATCGAAGGCGCCCCCGTCGCGCCGGATGCGACCGTCGATCGCCATGGCCGGCCCGCCCTCGGCGCCGGCATCGTCAAGCCGCCCTATCGCTGGGCGAAGCCCCTGAGCGACCCGCTCGGCGGCACCGACAAGAACAACGGCCGCCATCCCGTGAAGATGCTGGAGGCGCGCCCCGCCGACGACGCGCCCGAATGGACCGTCCAGCTTCTCGACGGCAATCTCCACCTGATGGAGAGCTGCCTCCGCCTCTACGGCCATCCGGGCCTGCTCGCCGTGGCGGCCGCCATCAACGGTGAGGATTTCGTGCCCTATAACGAGGTGACCTTCGTCAAGGAGCCGGGGCTCGGCCCCTCGGTCGCCTGGCATCAGGACGGGACGACGCACTGGACGTCGCCGGACTGGGACGAGGGCGCCCACGGCTTCAACTTCATGACGCAGCTCTACCCCTCGACCGCCGCCAACTGCGTCTGGATGCTTCCCGGCAGCCACAAGCTCGGCAAGGTCGACATCAAGCGTCTCGTCGCAGAAAGCGGCTCGGAGCGTATCGCAGGCGCCGTGCCCATGCTGTGCGAGCCGGGCGAGACCATGGTGCTCAACCGCCAGTGCGTGCACGGCTCGTTCGCCAATTCCTCGCCCGACCGCCGCGTCACGCTGAACGAGGGCTTCTTCCCACGCCGCCGCGTGCTGAACGTCACCACGAAAAAGCTCAACGGCGATCTCGTCACCTACGACGAGGCCCACATCGCCGAGCGCTCGCGCCTCATCCAGCTCGGCATCGACGCCCGCCGCCAGCGCTTCCCGGACGAGACGCCGTTCGTCTACAAGCCCCTCGCCGGCCGCGAGAACGAGAACCGCTGGTCGGACGACACCCGCGCCCGCCTGCTGGCCAACTACAATCTGCGCGACATGTTCATCTGAAGCCCGACAAGGGCCCCGTCGTGATGGCCGGCGATGCGCCGCCGGCCATCCGGCCTCAGACGATCCCCTTGGCTTTCAGCGCCACGATGTCCGCTTCGCCGTAGCCGAGCCCGGACAGCACCTCCACCGTATGCTCGCCGAGATCCGGCGTCGGCCCGAGCGCCTCCGGCTGCGGATAGCGGCTCATGTTGATCGGCTGACCGACCAGCCGCATCTCGCCGAGCTTCTTGTGCCGCACCTTCCGCGCGATGCCGAGATGCTTGACCTGCGGCTCGGCGAACGTCTGGTCGATGCTGTTGATCGGCCCGCACGGCACACCCGCCGCATTGAGCGCCGCGATCCAGTGCTCGCTGGTATTGGTTTTCGTCCGCTCGCCGAGCAGCCCGTTCAGCACCACACGGTTCTTCGAGCGGTTGCCGCCGGTCGCATAATCGGGATGCGCGACGAGCTCCGCCACGCCCAGCGCCTTGCAGCATCGCTCCCAGAGATTGTCGCCCGAGGCCGCGATGTTGATGTGCCCGTCCGATGTCGGGAAGACGCCCGTCGGAATGCCCGTCGGATGATCGTTGCCCGCCTGCTTCGGCACCTCGCCGGCGATCAGCCAGCGCGCCGCCTGGAAGTCGAGCATGAAGATCTGCGCCTCGATCAGCGACGTGTGCACCCACTGCCCCTTGCCCGATCGCTCCCGCTCGTAGAGCGCGAGGATCATGGCCTGCGCCAGCAACAGCCCCGACGTCAGGTCCGCGATCGGAATGCCGACCCGCACCGGTCCCTGTCCCGGCAGTCCGGTGATGGACATGAGGCCCCCCATGCCCTGCGCGATCTGGTCGACCCCCGGCCGCGTCGCATCCGGTCCCGTCTGTCCGAAGCCGGAGATCGACCCGTAGACGATGCGCGGATTGACGGCGGCGCAGTGCGCGTAGTCGACTTTGAGCCGCGTCTTCACGTCCGAGCGCATGTTCTCGACCACGACGTCGGCGTCCTTCACGAGCTTCATGAAGATCGCATGCCCCTCGGGGCTCTTGAGGTTCAGAGTCAGCGACCGCTTGTTCCGGTGCAGGTTCTGGAAATCGAACCCGTGCCGCTTGCCACCCATGGCGTCGATGTCGCTATCCGCCGGCGGCTCGATCTTGATCACCTGCGCGCCCCAGTCTGCGAGTTGCCGGACGGCGGTCGGCCCCGCGCGATGCGCCGTGAGGTCGAGAACCTTCAGATGCGAGAGCGGCAAGGCGGCCTTGGCGTCGGACATCGGTCTCTCCTCGTCATCTGGCTCCGAGCGCCATACCCTGGGCGCCGCGCGACAGGCTTGCGGATCGGCGCGGCGTCGTCTAGTGCCAAAACGCAATCGGTGACTGCCCGCGGGCCAACCGTAACGTGTTCACGCGCAGCCAGCCCCTCGATGCCGATGTGTCGCGGGGCCCCTATGGCGATCCGGCCGCGCCGTCGCACCGTTTCGCAATCGGGAAAAGCGAGGGAGAAGCGCGCATGCGGCAGGTCGTCCAGCTCTGGTTCGTCGGCACGGCGGTGTTCCTTTCCGCCGCGATGATCTGGGCGTTCGTGCCGGTGCTGATCCCCGTTCTCGGCGTGACCGCCGGTCTCGGCGTCATCGTCGCCGGCATGGTCTCCATCGCCCGCTGGATCGAGCGCTACCGCGCCAGCTGAAGTATCCCGATGCGATCGTGCGACGGCGGCGCGCGGTGCCTGAGCCTTGCCGCGCCGCCGCCACCGTTTATCGTCGGCCGCCGGACCCGCCGCCCGGCCTGAACCCGCCGACCGGCCGCCCGGGATTGCCCAGTCGCGGCGGTCCCGGATTGCGGATCACGCGACCCGGGGGCTGCCCGACGTTTCGGGGCGGCCTGACCCTCACCGGCGGCCTGTCCGGTCGCGGCCGCACTTTGATCGGCGGACGCGGAGGCCTCGGCCGCACCACCGGTGGCCTCACGATCGGAGGCCTCACCACCGGAGGCCGCACGACGGGCGGCTTGACCACAGGCGGAGGCTTGCCGCCGACGCAGCGCCCACCAACCCGCCGTTGCCCCGGCCCACACGACGTCTCCGACCCGGGCTTCCCACCATCGACCTTACCCGGTGGAACGCACCGGCCACGCCCATCGGGGACGAGACGCCCCGGACAAACGATGGGCCGATCCGGCTTCGGCGGCGTGACGACTGGCGGCTTCGTCCCGATGCAGCGGCCACGGATCAGGCGCTGTCCGGGCCCGCATTGAGTTCCGCCCTTGTCGCCTCCATGCCCCGGATCACAACGTCCGGTGCGCGCGTTGTAGGCGACCCCCAACGGACACGCGACAGGCGGGCAGCGACCATTGGCAAGCCTCGGCCGTCCATCCGGGCACCGTGGCGGCACGACGATCGGCGGGATCACCGGGCGGGGAATGCACACGCCCGAGATCAGCCTGACGAAGCCCTCCCGGCACGGCTCCTCCACCACCGGCTGACGGCACGCGCCGTCGATCCACCGCGATCCCCTCGGACAGCATCCGCCGTCGGGTGTGCGCCGCCACACGTCGGTGCATCCCGTGACGGGCGGCACGCGACAGGCGCGGCTCGCGGCCCACCACACCGTTCCGCGCGGACAGCATTGCCCGCTGGGTGTCAGCCGCGCCTTGTCCCAGCAGACCGGCTGCCAGCGGCACGACCGCGTCTCCGGGTCCCACGGCGCGTTGAGCGGGCACGGGCAACGCCCACCGGCACGCGGCGGCTGGCCATCGGCACACACGAACGGCGGCGGCAGCAGCCCGGTTGTCGGCACGAACGTGGACGCGCTCTTCTTGGCCGGCGCCAGCACCTTGTCCGGATCGTCGAGCTTCACCCACAGGCAGGCCGGATGCGCCCCACCACCCGCCGCCACCTTGAAGCCCTTGAACGCCGCCTGCTGGAAGAGCTGTGCCAGCGCGTCAGGCTTCGCAGCCAGCAGCGGATCGATCACCGCGAAGCAGTTCTGCACGAACGCCGGCCCCGCCTTCGGCATCTCGACCGTGATCTCGTGCGTCAGGCTTTGCCCCGGCGCCAGCGACACCTCGGCCACGCACGAGAACGGCAGCGATCCGGGCTTCGCCTTGCACGCGAGCGCCGGCTTGATGCTCATGATGTCGGCCTTCACCGGCTTCCCGCCCGCCATCATGTGATCCGCGATGACGACCTCGCCCTTGAACGGCGACGTGCTGGCGTTGGTCAGCGTCAGCTTGAACGTGCAATCCTCCTCCGGTTCGCAGACCGCCGGACCCGTCTTCGCGAAGATCAGCCCGACGCCGCCTTCCGCGCACGCTTTCCCGATGCCGGCCGGATGGTTGATCGCGACGCAGTTGCGGAAGCCGATGTTCCCGCCGAGCACGAGATCGAGCGTATCGACCCACACCACGAGTTCCTTGAAGCCCCCCGGCGCGAGCAGCGCCGCCGGCAGCTTGCACGCGAGCTTCCCGTCGAGCCCGACCGAGCAGACCCATTCCGGGCCGTCCGGCACGGTGAGTGCGACGGGAAGCAACCCGCCAGCGCCCGGCCCGAACAGGATGCGCGTCTCGTCGAAGATGTCGATGAAGCCGTCGCCGATGCCGTCACCGATGTTGCGCGCGACGATGACGCACCGGACCTTGCCGCCGAGCCCGACCGCTTCGCAGCGCTTCTCGACGACGATGTTAGGGCCCGACGTCCACACCGGGATCTCGACCTGCTCGGCCGAGTATGTCGCCTGCGCCTCGCACGGCGCGAAGATGGCGACGTTGCCGACGTGCCCGAACCGGTCCTCGTCGTCGTAGTTGGCGTCGAAGTCGACGAACCACGCCTCGTAGGGCGGCTCGTTGTCCGGCCTGACCCGCGACTTGTAAATGCCCTGCAATCCGGAGACGAGCCGCGGCCCGCCCCGCGTCACGCGCACGATGTCGGTTCCGGCCCTGAGTTGCTCGCCGGTATGCCACACCGTTTGCCGGCAGCGGCCATAGTCGATCCGCCCGAACCGGTCGTAGCCGTAGTTGAGCGCCACGCCGCCGACGACGCCATGATGGTCGGGCGGCATTCCGACGGCGTACTGCTGTGGCTCGGCGAGCCACGCTTTCTGCTGGTCGTCCCAGCCGTATCGCAGCGCCGATGCTTCCTGCGGCCGCATGAACGTCGTGTAGTCGTAGCTGCCGAGCAGCCCGCCACGCTGCGCGAGGTGCATCACGTTCGGTCCGTCGAACAGGATCGTCCCGATCTGGCTGCCCTCCTGGATACCTTTGACCGTGATCTCGGCCCGCGCATCGTCGGCAAAGCCACCATCGGGGTTCAATCCCACCGACCAGATCGTCGGCCCCTCGGCGACCGCGTAGTAGAGGCGGTTTTTCTCCACCGCGAGCCCCCACACGCGCCGCGCTGCCGGCGCGAAGCCCCACGTGGCCGGGTTCTCGGTGTTGAACGTCTCCTGCGTGCGATCCGTGCGATCCGCCGGATCGTAGGCGACCGGCTCGAGGGCGTTGGCCGGCCGGGCCTGCGAGCCGTGGTCGAAGGCATCGATCAACTGCCCGTCGAGCCCGAGCCGCCAAATGAGCCCCGTCTCGAGGTCCGAGACATAGAACTGTCGCGAACGCGCATCGAACGCGATGGCCCCGAGCCCCGCGCCGGAATTTTCGAGATCGCCCGTCTTGATGTCCGCAAAGAGCGTGACGGCGCCGGTGCGCCCGTCCACCTTCCAGATGCTTCCCGGCCCGCCGCCGTTGCGATCGCCGAACACGCCTGTCATCCACAGCGCACCCGGCCGCCCGGTCATCACGCGCTCGAGGCGTCCATCGGCGCCCGGCGCGACGAGTTGCAGGCCGTGCGCCGAACTCGCGGTGAGATAGATGTTGGGCGGCCCGTTCATGCCGTCGCCGTCGAACGCGACGCCGAACACATGCCCGACATCCTTGGCCTTCAGCACCATCTTGAGGCGCGCGTCGGAGAGTTGCCCCTCGGGGCCACCACCGAGCTGCGAGAGATCGAACACGCGCACCGTCACGCCCTCGACGTCGATCGCTGTGCGGTCGAGCGGATGCACCTCGACCGGCAGATCCGGCCCCGGCGGCAGCGTCCCGGCGAACCCGGTCACCACCGCGTCGCCGCGCTTGATCCCCTCCGGCCCGGGCGTCAGCGATTGCGCGTGGAGCGGCCCCGGCAAAAGGGCCACGATCGCCAGCAATGTCAGCAGGACCAAGCCATCGAAGGCTCGAAGTCGGGTCTGGGTGCGCATGATTGGGCCACCTCTCGTCATCGCTTCAACACGGATGCAGTAAAAATATACGGACTGCCTCGCTTCGAAATTAAGGTGATAAAGCATCACGCATGAATGGCACCCGACTTCCGATGCCCGTCACCGACAATTGAACGAACGTTACCATTTGGTCGCGCACCGGCAACCGCGAACTCGCAGGCCCCAGCGCGCCTCAGGCACGGACGGCAGCGCCGAGCCGCTCGAGGAACCCGTTGACCGCGTGCTTGTCGATCCACCGCATGACGGCGACGAGATCGCGCTCGCGGTCGATCCAGACGATATTGTTGCCCGCGCCCAGCGCCGAGACGCAGGTGTCTGGCCACACGGTTCGCCGCCCGTCCCCCCGATTGAGCCACCACAGGAACCCGTAGCCCCCGTTGCAGGGCGACGGCGCCAGCATTTCGGCCATGAACGCGGACGGGATGAGCTGCCGTCCCTCCCAGGCGCCGCCGCGCGCGACGAGCAGCCCGAGCCGCGCCTGATCGCGCGCGCTCATCAGCATGCCGCCGCCCCAGTGCGCGCCGCCCGACACCGACTGCACGTTTCGCCCATCCACCTCGACCCACGACGTCCGGTAGCCATGCCATTCCCATTCACGCGACGCCCCGATCGGCCCCATGATCCGCTCGGCGAGAACCTCCGGCAGCGGCCGGCGGAACCGCATCAGCAGCGCCAGCGCCAGCAGGTTCACGCGCACGTCGTTGTATTCGTAGTAGCTGCCGGGCGCCTGCCGGGGCCGCAGCGTGCCCTTCCGCGAGTTGTCACCGTGCGTCCCGACCTGCCGGTAGTGATCGACCTGATCCGACTTCTCCCACAGCACGCCCTCCCACTCGCTCGTCTGCTGCAGGAGATGCCGCCACGTGATCTGGCTGTTGTGCGCGCTCTCGAACCACGGCCCCGGGACACTCGCCCCGACCGCCTGGTCCAGATCCTTGATGAGACCGTCCCCGACCGCGACACCCGCCAGCACGGCGAGATAGCTCTTCGCCACCGAGAACGTCATGTCCGCGCGCCGCGTGGCACCCCACTCGGCGACGAGCTTTCCGCCCTTGACCACCAGCCCGGACGTGCCGCCCCGCGCGCGGATGACGCCGGCCACTTCGCTCCACGGCCCCGTCTCGTTCCATTCGACGATCCCGACGTAGCGCCCATCCGGATAGTAGAACGAGGCCGGCCACTTCGTTTCGCTCGCCTGCGCGAACGCCTGCGCTTCCGCGAGATGCCCGGGGTCGAGCCCCACAGCCGTGGGCTCCGCGTGCGGCCAGTCGTCTCCGGCGGGAGGGAAAATGCTCTTGGCTGCGTCAGGCATCGTCGTCGCTCCGTCGGGCACCGGTGGAGCGCATTCGCGCGTCCCCAGCCATAGAACCTGACGCTACCGCGCCGCCCCACCGATCGAAACCGCTAATCGCGCCCCGCGACCGGATAGCGACGATCGCTGCCGCGAAACGGCTGCGTGAGCATGCGGTCCAACCGTTGCTCGGCGGGATCGCGGATCGTCTCGACACCGATCGCCATACCGTCGTGCCCCGCTTCGGGCTGATCCCGGTAGGTCCCGAACATCCGGTCCCACACCGAGAGATTGAACCCGAAATTCGAGTTGGTCTCCCGGACCACGACCGAGTGATGCACCCGGTGCATGTCGGGCGTGACGACCAGCAGCCGGACCCAGCGATCCAGCCACAATGGCAGTCTCAGGTTGCCGTGGTTGAACATCGCCGTCGCGTTGAGCAGCACTTCGAAGATGAGGACCGCCAGCGCCGGGGCGCCGAGGGCCGCGATCACCGTCAGCTTGATCACCATCGAAAGCATGATCTCGACCGGGTGGAAACGCGATCCGGTCGTGACGTCGAAGTCGAGATCGGCATGGTGCATCCGATGCAGCCGCCAGAGCGTCGGCACGGCATGGAACATCACGTGCTGCAGGTAGATCACGAGATCCAGCACGATCACGGCCACGGGCACGGCGATCCATGCGGGCACTTGCATTACGTTGAGCAGCCCCCACCCCCGCGCTTCCCCGAGAGCTGCGACGGCCACCGCCGTCATGGGGAACACCAGCCGGACGAGGAGCGAGTCCAGAACCACGACGGCGAGGTTGCTCGGCCATCGTGTCAGCCGCGGAAGCGTGCGCTCCCGGCGCGGCCACGCCGCTTCAGCCAACGCCATCACGACGAGAATGGTTGCGAAGATCGACAGGCGAACCGTCGTTTCGTCGAATGGCAGTGATGACGCCATCGGGTCCTCCATCGTCGAACGACATTGACAAGCCTGGCCTGCCGCCGAAGCACCGCTTCACCTCGTCGCCGTTCTGTGTGTAGCCTGACGTCACGACGACGAAAAAACGAACCATCCGGGCGGGAACCACATGAGCGGCGAGACCTTCGACTTCATCGTGACAGGTGCGGGCTCGGCCGGCTGCGCCATCGCCGCACGCCTCTCGGAATCGGGCCGCTACCGGGTCCTTCTCCTCGAGGCCGGCCGCCGCGATGATTACCCATGGATCCACATTCCCCTCGGCTATCACAAGCTCTTCACCCACGCGGACTACAACTGGAAATTCGAGAGCGAACCGGTCGCGGGTCTCAACGGCCGCACCTCCTACCAGCCGCGCGGCAAGATGCTCGGCGGCACGTCGTCCCTCAACGGCATGGTCTACATGCGCGGCACGCCAGCCGACTACGACGGCTGGCGCCAGCGCGGCTGCGAGGGCTGGGACTACCAGAGCGTGCTCCCCTACTTCCGCAAGGCCGAAAACCAGGAGCGCGGCGAGAACGAGTTCCACGGCGTCGGCGGCCCGCTGAACGTCACCGACCAGCATCCGAAGAACGAACTCGTCGACGCCATCGTCTCGGCCTGCGTCGAGGCCGGCATTCCGCGCAATCCCGATTTCAACGGCGCCACCCAGGACGGCGTCGGCCCTTATCAGGCGACCGCCTCTGGCGGCCGCCGCTGGAGCGCAGCCGTCGCCTACCTGAAGCCGGCCCGCAACCGGCGGAACCTCGTCGTAACGCCGAACGCGCACGCCACCCGCGTCGTCGTCGAGGACGGCCGCGCCGTCGCGGTGGAGTACCGCACGCCGAAGGGGCTCGAAACCGCCCGCTGCCGCGGCGAGATCATCGTCTCCGGTGGCGTCTACGGCTCACCGCAGCTCCTGCTCTTGTCCGGCATCGGCCCTGCCGCCCACCTGAGTGAAATGGGCATCCCCGTCGTCCGCGACCTGCCGGCCGTCGGCGCCAACCTCCACGACCACTTCAATTCCTACGTCGCCTTCCGCTGCACGAAGCCGCTCACGCTGAACGACCTCGCCATGAGCCCCATGCAGAAGCTCACGGCTGGCGTGCGCTACGCCTTCGGCCGCAAGGGCCCCCTCTCGGGGAACGGGCTCTACGCCGGAGCGTTCGTCCGCACCGATCCGCGCTTCGACCGCCCCGACATGCAGATGAACTTCTTCCTCTGGTCGATCGAGAAGCGCGACGGCAGCGCCATCTACGCCCACAAGTTCCCGGGCTTTTCGCTCTCGCCGGTGCATTTGCGTCCCGAAGGCCGCGGCCGCGTCAGCCTGAAGAGCCCCGATCCGCTCGCCCCGCCCAAGATCGAGTTCCGCTTCCTCGAGACCGCCCACGACATCGAGGCCATGCTTGCCGGCATGCGCCTCGCACGCCGCATCGCGGGCCAACCGTCGCTCCGCCCCTACGTTGCCGAGGAGGTCCTGCCCGGCCCGAAAGCCGAAACCGACGACGCCCTGATCGAGGACCTCCGCAAACGCGGCGTCTCGAACCTGCACCCGGTCGGCACCTGCCGCATGGGACACGGGGCCGACGCCGCCGTCGATCCGCGCCTGCGCGTTCACGGCGTTCGCGGGTTGCGCGTGGCAGACGCCTCGATCATGCCCCAGGTCGTCGGCGGCAACACCAATGCGCCCTCGATCATGATCGGCGAGAAATGCGCCGCCATGGTCCTCGACGACGCCGGCCGCGCCTGACACACGCCTCTGGCTCGGTCAGTATCGAGCGGCCGCCTTGGCGGCTTCGGCTGTGCCGCGCGGCATCGTCACCCAGATCGCCCCGAGGATCGCCATCGCGACGAGCCCCCCAACCCCGATGATCCGCATCGCATCGGGCGACGCGAAATTGCCGAACAGTTGCCCCGCGATGTAGTGGCCGAGCATCGACGAGCCGATGAAGAACGAAAGAACACCCGTCGCTCGGCCCCTGTGCTCCGGCGGCGTGCTGACATGCACCAGCGCATATTGCGTTGCCGAGAAGCACGCCACCGCCGCCCCCATGACGAGCAGCGCGACAATCGCCGTCGGGACGGTCAGGTGCAGTGACAGCAGCAAGAGGACGATCAGCAGCACCACCGGGCCCATGAAATAGAACCGGAACAGGGACCGCTCGCTTCCCGCGACACCGACCAGCATCGCGCCCAGCGTTCCGCCGACGCCCTCGAGCGCCGACATGGCGCCGACGAAGAACGGCGTCAGCCCGAAGTCCTTCTGCGAGATCACCGGCACCATGGTGAGGAACGGAAAGCAGCAGAGATTGTGCACGAGCGTGATCCCCATGATGACGCCGAAGCGCCGGTTGAAGATCAGCTCTTTTGGAATGGAGAGCGCCGCGAGCAGCCCCTTTCCTTCGCCACGGCTCGCCGGCGGCGCGGGCGTCAGCCGGACCGCCATCTCGGTGCAGACGAGATACGAAACAGCGATCAGCGCATAGATCCCCTCGATACCGAGCAGCTGATACGTCGCCCCCCCGAGCAGCGGCCCGATGGCCCGCGTCGCATACGTCGTCGCATTGTCGAACCCGAGTGCCGTCGCGATCCGCTCCGGCCCCGCCACGTCTGCGATGAGCCGCCGCCGCACCGGCATGTCGATCGTCCAGAACACGCCCGAGAGGAATGTGGCCGCCGCGACTGCCTCGTAGCTGGCGTTGCCCGTCGCCATCAGCACCGTCATGCCGATGCTCGCCACCGCCAGCAGCAGCGTCGAAGCCGCGAGCAGCGATTTCCGGTCGTAGCGGTCCGCGAGTGCGCCGACAAAGAACCCGAGGATTGCGTAGGGCGACATGCGTATGAGCGCCAGAAGCGCGACGAGCGGCGGCGATTTCGTCAGCTCGTAAGCATAGATTCCGAGCGCGATGAACTCGAGCCACCGCGTGATGCCGGTGAGCGCACCGGCCACCCAGAGCCGTCGATAGTCACCGCTTTCGAACAGTCCGCGGACCGGGCCAAGCATGGTGCGGATCAATGGAGCCGGTCTCCCGTTGCAGGGGCCAGCGCCCACGCGAGACCGGGCGCGAGGCGGCCCGAGCAGTATTCGAGGTGCAGGACTCGCCGTCGTTCAGGCCGTCGCGCACGCTGCGAACGATGCAACAGAAGCGGGCTCATCACGAGGATGTCGCCACGCTCCGCCAGACACAGCCGGACCGGCGCGTCAGCGACCAATGCATCGATGCGACCTCGGGGCAGCCGTCCGTGACGGTGCGTTCCCGGCGCAACTTCGAGCGGCCCGTCGTCCTCGCCGCATGCGTCGAGATGCAACCGGAGCGTCACCATCTGCTCGAGCAGCGACACCGGCGGCTCTGCATGTACGACGCCCGCCTTCGACGTCCAGGCGCCGAAACCCTCCGCCTCGCGTCGTTCGGCGAGCGCGACACTCCGGTCCTGATGCCAAGGCACGAACCAGTTCGCCTCGGCGGTCTTGTCGAACGCGACGATCCTGACGAGCCGCATCGCGCCCCCGCCGATGGCCGATGCGACGGCAGTCAGCGCCATGTGCTCGCGAACGAACGCCCGCACTGTTTCCGGAATGGCGTCTTGCCGCTGTCCGGCCCCCGGCGCGAAGGCGGCATCGAGACGGCGAAGTTCGGCGTCCGTCATCAGATGCTCGATCATGACGACACCTTCGTCCGCATAGCTCAGCGCCAGCGTCTCGAGCCGCGAGCAGCCGTGCATTCATCGCCCCCTGAAACGTGGCGTCCGCTTCTCCATGAACGCGGCGACACCTTCCTTGCTGTCGTCCGTCATGGTCGTCAGCGTGTACTGGTCGAGGTCCATGTGGCTCGCGAGATCGTCGAGCGCTCCGGCGAGCCGGTTGACGGTCACCTTGGTCATCTTCACCGGCAGCGGCGGCATGGCCGCCACACGGGAGGCAAGATCCATGGCCACGTCGAGAGCCTTGCCGTCGTCGGCGAGATGCTCGACGAGACCCCAGGCCAGCGCCTGCTCCGCCTCGATGCGCTCGTTGGCGAGAATGACCGCCTGCTTCGTCCGTGCGGGTCCCATGAGTTGCAACATCCGCGGAATGGAACCCCAGCTCATGTTCATGCCGAGCGCGAGCTCCGGGATACGAAAATGCGCGCCCTTCGCGAGCACGCGGAAATCGAGCGACACCGCCAGCGCCGCGCCGCCTCCGATGGCAAAGCCCTCGATGGCCGCGATCGTCACCTGCTCCATGTCGGCCCAGGCCTTGCACATCGACGGCCCGACGCGCTGCGACTTCCGCTGTTCGCCGAGCCCGAGCGCCGACTTCTGCTTGCGCTCGCCATCCTTGAGATCGAACCCGGCCGAGAAGGCCTTCGCGTTGCCCGTCAGCACCACGACGGACGTCTCGAGATCGTCCTCGAAGCTGCGCGCGGCATTCCGCAGTTGCCGCATCGCCTCCGGCGACAACGGATTGACCGCATTGCCACGGTCGAACTTCACGAGTGCCACGCGGCCCTCTGGTCCGAGACCGCGCGTGATCGTGACGAAGCTCGTGCCCATTGTGTTGGCGCCTCCCTGCCTGCCGATTAAGCTTAGGCCGGTTCGGCGGCCACGCAAGGGCTCGCCTCGCAGGTGTTGAATGAACGGAGAGACGAGCCATGCGACGCGCCATGCCGGTTCTGGAAATCGCCGATGTCATGGTGAGCGAGCGCTTCTATTGCGAGTGCCTCGGCTTCCGCTCGCATGGTCGCTGGGGTGATCCGCCGACCTTCGTGATCGTCCAGCGCGGCCTCGTCACCCTCGCCCTGGACAAGACGCGAAACGCGGACCGATCCGTACCGCTCAACCAGTATTGGGCGGCCTACCTCTACGTCGATGACGCCGACGCACTCCTTCATGAGTTCCGTGCGGCCGGCGTCGACATCGCCCGCGACATCGAGGATGCGCCCTACGGCCTCCGCGACTTCGACGTCCGCGATCCGGACGGTCATCTGCTCGGCATCGGTCATATGCTGACTGGCGACCACGCCAACGCCGGCCTGATGCCGACGCAGCCGTGATCGTCCGGCCGACGGGCCGCCATCCCTTCCGCCGGCCTCAGTGCGAGACGCTCTTCGCGATCTCTTCGGTCATCTTCTTGGCGTCACCGAGCACCATGACGGTGTTGTCCCGATAGAAGACCGAGTTGTCGATGCCGGCATACCCCGAGGCGAGCGAGCGCTTGTTGAAGAGCACCGTGCCGGCCTTCCACACCTGCAGCACCGGCATGCCGAAGATCGGTGAGGATTTGTCCTCTTCCGCCGCCGGATTGACGACGTCGTTGGCGCCGATGACGTAGACGGCGTCTGCCTGGCTGAATTCGCCGTTGATGTCCTCGAGTTCGAAGACTTCGTCATAAGGCACGTTGGCCTCGGCGAGCAGCACGTTCATGTGCCCCGGCATGCGGCCCGCGACCGGATGGATCGCATACTTCACCTCGACGCCGGCTTTCTTGAGCTGGTCAGCCATTTCACGCAGCGCATGTTGCGCCTGCGCCACCGCCATGCCGTAGCCGGGTACGATGATCACCTTCGCGGAATTCTTGAGAATGAACGCCGCGTCCTCCGCCGAGCCGAGCTTCACCGGCTTCTGTTCGCCGCCACCCGCCGCCGGCCCCGCCGTCTCGCCACCGAAACCACCCGCGATGACGGAGAGGAACGCCCGGTTCATGCCTTTGCACATGATGTAGGAGAGGATCGCGCCCGACGAGCCGACCAGCGCGCCGGTGATGATCAGTGCGATGTTGCCGAGCGTGAAGCCGATGCCGGCCGCTGCCCAGCCCGAGTAGGAGTTGAGCATCGACACCACGACCGGCATGTCCGCGCCGCCGATCGGGATGATGATGAGCACACCGAACAGCAGCGACGCAAGCGTGATCGCCCAGAACAGCCACGCATTGCCGCCCGACACGCAGAATTCGTAGATCATCCAGACGATGAGCAGCGCCAGTCCCAGATTTATGAAGTGCCGCCCCGGCAACAGGATCGGCGTGCCTTTCATGCGCCCCGAAAGCTTGGCGAACGCAATCACCGAGCCCGTGAACGTGATGGCGCCGATCGCGACGCCGAGCGACATCTCGAGCAGACTCGCCGCGTTGATATTGCCACGCGTACCGATGCCGAACGCCTCCGGCGCATAGAGCGCACCGGCCGCGACGAACACGGCAGCGAGACCGACGAGCGAGTGGAACGCCGCAACCAGTTCCGGCATCGCCGTCATCGGGATGCGTTTCGCAGTAATCGCGCCGATGGCGCCACCGATGCCGATACCGGCGATGATCAGGAACCATGTCAGGAAGTCGTATGGCGCGCCGAGCTGACCGAGGGTGGTCACGATGGCGATGGCCATGCCGACCATGCCGTACATGTTGCCGGCCCGCGACGTTTCAGGGCTGGAAAGGCCCCTCAGCGCCAGGATGAACAGGATGCCCGAAGCTAGATAGAGCAGCGCGACGACGTTGGCGGTCATGTCGGAATCCTAGCTGTGTGGGCGGTCCTGAAGCGCGCAAAGTGCGGTTCTGGCGGCGGTTCTGAGCTCGGCGTCGTCGGCTTCGTAGCCGTTGTCGTGATCGCGAAGCAGCGGGTCGGGACAATAGGCTTCGACCACGAAGAAGAGCGTCTCGATGGCGCTTGGCGGCAGGTCGGTCGATCCCGGCGCGAGGCTACGGCGCCAGGCGTCGAAAAAGCGATCGTGGAACGCGCGCCCGTCGATGCGCTGTTCAAGGAAATCCAGGAGTAGATCTCTCCACCGGCCATCGTTCATCTCCCGCCGGGTTCAGGACGATGGCGTCGTGGCGTGCGGCGCGCCGGGCGCCTCCACCAGGACGGCGACGATCTTGCGCACGGTCGGCGCCACGACGAGCAGCGCCAGGAACGCCACCGGCCAGCTGGAAAGCCACGCCTTGAGGCACAACGTCACGACATCGCTCGTGAACCCGACAGCACGCATCGTCGCCACGCTCGAGACGAGCAGCGACATGAAACCCGACAGCAGCAGCCCGAAGAGATGGGGCCCTACCCAGCTCGGCAGACGATAGCCGGCACTCATTTCTTCTCTTTCTTCTTGTACATCGCCAGCATGCGTTGTGTGACGAGGAAGCCGCCGAAAATGTTGATCGAGGCCATGATCAGCGCCAGGAAACCGAACAGCTTGGAGAGCCAGGAGCCCCACGACAGCAAGGCGACGCCGGTCGCCAGCATGGCGCCGACGACGATCACCGACGAGATGGCGTTGGTCACACTCATCAGCGGCGTGTGGAGCGCCGGCGTCACCGACCAGACGACGTAGTAGCCGACGAAGATCGCGATTGCGAACACCATGAGCTGATAGACGAACGGGCTCACCGCATCACCGGCTGCAGCGAACGCCGGCGTCGAAACCGCAAGCGCGGCGATGGTCGAGGCTGCGCGGGCAGCGGTCGAGCGTGTCATCTCAGCCCTCCTTGGCGACGAGGTTCGGGTGCACGATTTTCCCGTCCTTGGCAACGAGCGTTCCGGTGATGATCTCGTCCGACCAGTCGAGGCTGAACGCCTTGGTCTTCTTGTCGAACATGGTCTCGAGAAAATTCAGCAGGTTCTTCGCATAGAGCGACGAGGCGTTGACGGGAACGGTGCCGGCAAGATTGACCGGCCCCCAGATCTTCACGTGCCCGGCTTCGACGACCTCGCCCGGCTTCGTCAGCTCGCAGTTGCCGCCGCGCTCGGCCGCAAGATCGGCGATCACGGCGCCGGCCTTCATGCTGGCAACCATGTCGGCCGTGATCAGCCGCGGCGCCGGCCGGCCGGGAATGAGCGCCGTCGTGATGACGATATCCTGGGTCTTGATGTGGTTGGCGACCAGCTCGCGCTGCTTCGCCTGATAAGCCTCGGACATCGGCTTCGCGTAGCCGGCCGCTGTCTGCGCCTGCTTGAACTCGTCGTCCTCGACCGCGATGAACTTGGCGCCGAGCGAGGCGACCTGCTCTTTGGTTGCAGGGCGCACGTCCGTCGCCGACACGATGGCGCCGAGCCGCCGCGCCGTGGCGATGGCCTGCAGTCCGGCAACGCCGACGCCCATGATGAACACCTTCGCCGCCGGCACGGTGCCGGCCGCCGTCATCATCATCGGCATCGCTTGCGGCAGCAGCGACGCGGCATCCACGACCGCCTTGTAGCCGGCGAGGTTCGACTGGCTCGAGAGCACGTCCATCGACTGAGCGCGCGTGATCCGGGGCATGAACTCCATGCTGAACAACGAGGCTCCGGTGGCCGCCAGCGCCTCCAGGCTTGGCCGCTCGTCGTAGGGAGCCAGCATGGCGATCACCAGCCCGCCGGGCTTCAGTCCCGCCAGCTCACTGACCTCGGGTCGTCGCACCTTCAGGAGGATGTCGGCGCCGTTGACGGCCTCGCTGGCCGTGGCCACGAGCTTTGCGCCGGCAGCCTCGAGGGCGCTGTCGGCGATCCCCGATCTGACGCTCGTCCCGCTGACGACCCTGACTTCGTTTCCGAGACCGACGAGCTTCTTGACCACGTCGGGCGTGACCGCCGTCCGCGTCTCGACGTTCGTCTCGGGCGTGACGGCTACCGTCACCATGGTGCGAACTCCGCAGGGCTGGGCCTGGTTAGATCCTCACCGAAGGGCAAGAACCGTAGCAAGGCAGGTCGACTCCGACGCCTGCCGAGACAGGCGCCACAACAGCTCTTGGATATGTGGAAACGGAACTAGACGAGGAAAATACGCATTCCGATCAGGATCATGGCGACAATCACCGTCAGCACGACACTACCGGTCAGGAACCCCTTGTACGTCCGGATGTGTTCCTTGTAGTCCATGGCTGGATGGCCTTTGGACGTATCGATCAAGTCTCCGGACATAAGTTCCCTCCCGCCTCAGGCGCATTTCACCTGCGGATTCCACTGCTAGCGCAGAGACCGTAACTGATCAAGGTGTTAGGCGAGAAGCCGCAGATAGCCGCAGCACCCTTGCCGAGCCTCCCTCGAGCAGTCCGAAGCCCACCACCGCCACCCTAGGCCCGGACAGCCGATTGCAATGCAGAAACCAGCCGCTCGATGTCCTCCTCGTCGTTGTAGACGTGTGGCGAGAGGCGCAGCCGCCCGATCCGCGGCGCCGCGTGGACGTTGGCAGCGGCAAGGCTCGCAACGAGCCCCTTGGGCATACCCTCCGGAAATCCGACACTGAGGATATGCGGCGCCCGGAACCGCGCATCCGGCAGCGAAACCCGGTTGCCGATCTCAGCGATACGGCGAGCCATGAGCCCGGTCAGCATCGACAGCCGCTCGCAAATGGCGGCCTGCCCGTAGCCGGCGATCGTCTCGATCCCGACAGCCGCCATTTCCATCGACACGAAGTGATCGCGCTCCCCCATGTCGAACCGGCGGGCGTCAGGCAGGTAACGCGTATCCTCAAGATAGACGGCCTGCTCCGCCTTCACGCCGCGCCGCGCGTAGGAGGGCTGCTCGAGCGGTACGGCCTCCTGCCGCCGCTTGGCCACGTAGAGGAAGGCCCGCCCATAGGGTCCGAGCAGCCACTTGTAGGTCGGAAAGATCAGGAAATCGGGATCGATGCGTCGCACGTCGAGGTCCATCACGCCGGCCGCATGCGTGGCATCGACCAGCAGCGCCGCGCCCGCCGCCTTGACCGCCTTCGACACCTGATCGAGATCGATTGCCCCGCCGTCCGACCAGTGAACCGACGAGATCGACGCGATGGCGAGCGGTGCAGCGCCCGGCCGTTGGATCGCAGCCACCACCGCCGACGTCCAGTCGCCGTCGGCCGGCCGCGCGACGGTCTCGACGACGAAGCCCTGCGCGTCGGCCCGCCCCAGCCACTCGAGAACGGGCGCGGAATGATCGTCCTCGATCACCAGTACACGCGAGCCCCGCGGTACCGGAAAGCCCTTGGCTGCCGCCGCCACGCCGTAACCGACGGATGGGATCAACGCCACGTCGGACGGATCGGCATGGATCAGGCCCGCCGCGGCGGCCCGCGTGCGCTCGTGGAGCGCGTCTGCGAAATCCGATGCGAGCGTCCACGGTTGCGCCTTGCGCCGGGCTCCCCTGACGCCGGCCTCAACCACTGCGTTGGGTATCGGGCTCCACCCGGCCGCGTTGAAATAGGCGACTTCACGCGGGATATCGAAATCCGCCCGTTGCGATGCTAGCATTTTCGCCCACCCTGTCTCTTGTGGAACCCTGGCGCTGACGTCTCGCATCGTATCGTGCCATTCCACGCCGACGAAAACCAACGCAACTTTTCCGGGAGTGAAGCTCATGCGCGGTCGTCAGGTCTTCATGGAGAGCCTTCTCGCCCATGGCGTCGAACGCATCTTCGGCAACCCGGGCACCACCGAGAGCCCGCTCCTCGACAGCCTCGCGGCCTACCCCTCGATCCGCTACGTGACGGCGCTCCAGGAGAGCATCGCGCTGTGTGCCGCGAGCTACTACGCCCAGGCGTCTGGCAAGGCGGGCGTCGTCTCGCTGCATGTGGCGCCGGGTCTCGGCAACGCGATCGGCATGCTCTACGGCGCGCTGCGATCGGGCTCGCCGATGGTCGTCACCGCCGGCCAGCAGGACACGCGCCTGCGCCTCGACAGCCCCGTCCTCGGCCACGACCTCGTGGCCATGGCCGCCCCGGTCACGAAATGGAGCGTCCAGGTCGAGCGAGCCGACGAGATGGCGCCGATTCTCCGCCGCGCCTTCAAGGTGGCGCACGACGGCCATCCCGGCCCCGTGTTCGTGGCGCTTCCGATCGACGTCATGGAGCAGGAAACCGCCTCCCAGCCCGCAGCGCCTGCGAGTCTCTGGCGCGCCCCGCTCCCCGATCCGCGCGGAATCGCCGAGATCGCGACATTGCTTCTGAATGCCGCAAAGCCCGTGATCGTCGTCGGCGACGACGTCGCCCGCCACGGCGCCGTGCCGGATCTGGTCCGGTTCGCCGAGACCGTTGGCGCATCGGTCTGGTGTGAAGGCCTGAAGCTCCACGCCGCATTCCCGACCTCGCACCCGTCCGCCCGCCTGGGCCTGCCCCTCGATCCCGCCTCCATCGCCAAGGCCCTCGGCGACGCCGATCTCGTGCTTCTGCTCGGAGGCCCGTTCTTCGAGCACGTCTGGCACGCCGACGCCGGGCCGTTCCCGAAGGGCGCGAAGGTCGTCCACATCGAGCCGACGGCCGAGCGTCTCGCCCATGCGATCGTCCCCTCGATCGGCCTCGTCGGCTCGCTGCCCCATGCGCTCGCCGGCCTCGTCGAGACTGTTACCGCCTCCGGAACCGCTGATTTCAGGACGTCAGTCACCCGCCGCAATGCCGCTCTGGCCGACCTGAAAGCCAAGGAGATCGCCGTCCAGAAGATGCGCGCCGAGAAGGCGTGGGATCGCGATCCGATCTCCATGCCGCGCGTCATGGCCGAGATCCGCGCCGCCCTGCCGCCGAAGGCCATCGTCGTCGACGAAAGCATCACCGCTTCGATCGACCTCGCCCGCACGCTCGATTTCGAGAACCCGAGTGACTACTACGGCGCCCGTGGCGGCGGCATCGGCCAGGGCATTGCCGGCGCGCTCGGCGTGGCCGTCGCCGAGCCGGGTCGCCCTGTGCTCTGCATCACGGGCGACGGCTCGGCCATGTACGCGATCCAGTCGCTCTGGACCGCGGCGCACGCCGGCTTGCCCATCGTATTCGTGATCCTCGCCAATCGCGAATACCGGATCCTGAAGCACAACATCGACGTCTACCGTCAGAAATTCGAGATCTCATCGCAGGAGCCCTACGCCCACATGGACCTCGGCGGACCGGCGCTCGGCTTCGTCGAGATGGCGGCGGGCATGGGCGTTGCGGGCACCCGTGTCACGAAGCCCGGAGACGTGGCCGACGCCATCCGCCGGGCCTTCGCCTCGGGCAAACCCCACGTCGTCGAAATCGCCATCGAGGCCAAGCGCTGAGCGGATTACGTGGCCCGCCGTCGACCATTCGACGTCGGGCCACGCCCATCCTCAGGACCGGATCAGCCGGCCGGTCGGCGTCGCGAAGCCCTGCATCGAGCGAACGCGCTTGTCGAGCCACCAGCCGTATTCCTGCCCCCACGTCTCGAAGTGCGGGTTGATTCCGAGATCGTGCGCCCAGTGGTTCACGATGTTCGGGTTGAACTGCGCCTGCCGTCCGATGGCGACGAGATCGGCCTTCCCCTCCTGCAGGATCGCCTCCGCCTGATCGGCCTCCAGAATAAGCCCGACGGCCATTGTGCCGATCCCCGCCTCGGCCTTCGCCCGCGCCGCGAACGGCACCTGGAACCCAGGCGACCGTGAGACCGGCGCCGCCGTCGCCGACGCCATCAGCCCACCCGACGAGCAATCGAGAATGTCGACGCCGCGCGCCTTGAGCTCCCGGGCCAGCACGACCGTGTCGTCCATGTTCCAGCCTTCCGCCGTTCCATCGACGGACGAGACACGGAAGAAGAGCGGCGTCCTGTCGGGAATGGCAGCGCGAACGGCCTCGACCACTTCGAGCGGAAACCGCATCCGGCCCTTGATGTCGCCACCGTAGGCATCGTTGCGCGTGTTGGAGACCGGCGACAGGAACGAGGCGAGAAGGTAGCCGTGCGCGCCATGGATCTCGATCACCTCGAACCCCGCCCGGATCGCGCGCTTGGCCGCCGCCGCGAACGCCCCGACCACGTCCGCGATCTCGGAGGCTGAAAGCTGATGCGGCGTCGGCCATTCCGGGCTGATCGGCGTCGTCGTTGGCCCGACCGGCTGCCAGCGCTTCCGCCCGCGCCGGACGTCGGCCTCGGTGAGCGCCGCATTTCCCTCCATGGCCGATTGCATGCCGGATTTACGTCCCCCATGCGCGAGCTGGATGGCGGGCACGGCGCCCTCCTCCTTGATCAGCTCGACGAGCGGCCGGAACGCGTTGGCCTGCGCCTCGTTGAAGATCGCGAGATCCATGTCCGTGATCATGCCGCGTGCCTCGACGGCGGCCGCTTCCGTCATCACGATCCCGAAGCCGCCGAGCGCGAACTTGCCGAGATGCACGGTGTGGAACGTCCCGCAGACACCCTCTCGCGCCCGGTAGTGAACCATCGGCGCCAGCACGGTTCGGTTCTTCAGCGTCACGCCGCGGATGGTCAGCGGCTGGAACAGCATCGGGCGCGGACCTTTCCCGGTCGTCTCGGTAGAATTCATCGTGCGTCCTCTCGATTGGATCGGCCATCCGGCCGGGCTCAGACCGTCGTCCAGTAGAAGCTGGCCCGTCGCCGGTCGCAAGGCCGCCCGACGTCCTGCCGCTATATGGCGCGCCGCGCCTCGTGAATTGGCAACGCCGCGCGCATGCTCTACGACTGCTGCGACCCGCAGGGGATGGCGGTCGGTCGTACGTTGGGGTGGGGGAACGTATGCAGAGCGGAGGTCTCGACGGGCTCAACGGCCTGCTGGACATGGCCGAAGGACTGGCCGCTCGTCAGGTCGCCTCGGAGCAGGACCTGATCCTCGAGCTGAACGGTATCTATCGCGCGCTGTTCACGATCGACTTCGCCGGCTTCGACATCGCAGCCGTTCGCCGCGATGCCCCACGCCTCGCCGACGAACTCTTTCTCCTCGGACTGGCGCTCCGTCGCCGGATTCCGGAGTGGCACGCACAAGGTTGCATGACACGTGCGGCCCAGGTGGCGCTCCGCGACGTGTTCCGTGCCGCCCGCTACGCCCACGAACTGCTGGGCGAGATCGCCCTCGGCCATCCACGCCGCGCCCCCGACGAACCGGTCCGTGCGGCCTTCTCCGGCCCGGCGAGCTACACAGATCTGAACCCGGACTTCGCATCGACCGGTGTCACCTTCGAGCCCGGCGACGTCATCCTCCAGCGCGGCATGGCCCACAACAGCGCCGCCATCGCCCGCATCGGCGACGTCGATTCCCAGTTCAGCCACGTCGCCATGGTCGCCCGCGATCCCGGTGGGGAACTCGTGGTCGTCGAGGCCGTGATCGAGGACGGCTCCGTTGTCGTCCCGCTGCAGCAGGCCCTCGAGCACGGCATCGGCCGCGCCATCCTGTTCCGCCACCGCAATCGAGCGCTCGCCGAAGCCGCAGCCGACCTCATTCGCAACGACGTGCTGCGCGCCGACGGCACCATCGCGCCCCGCATGCTCTACGACTTCTCGATGGAGCTGCCCGTCTACGACCAGCTCTTCTGCGCCAAGCTGGTGCGTCTCGCCTACGCCATGGCCTCCGACGGCCGCTTCGTCATTCCGACCTATCCGACGCTGCTCGCCATGCGCAATCGCGACTTCATCAGCCGCATCGGCGTCACCGCCATGGAGACCTTCGCCCCGGCGGACATGGAACTCGAGACCGACTTCGACATCGTCGCCGAATGGCGGGACTACCGCGTGTCCTCCGAGCTGCGCCTGAAGGACATGATCATGACCAAGCTCTTCGAATGGATGGAGGTGCAGGGCTATCGCTTCCGCCCGACGTTCGGCATTCACCTTGCGAGCCGCCTCGGCTGGCTGTCGGCCCGGATGCCGGCCTCGATCCAGCGGGTAGCGACCCGCTTCACCGGCGCACGGGTCCCCCCGAACATGACGACCAGCGCCATCGGCGCCGTCGCCATGCTTCATGCGACCGGCGAGAAACTCTACGCACGCCTGAAGGAGCTCGAGGACAAGTCCATCCGCGACACCGGCCGTCAGCTGCACCCGCGCCAAGTCCTCCAGCACCTTGAAGCCATGCGAGGCGGGATGGGCCGGAAGATCGGCTACCTGGTCGAGGGCGACTGACGGCCCCGCCGCATCTCAGGTCCGCGCCTTCCACATGCCGCCGAGCCGCGCCTTGAGGTCAACGTTGGCCCCGCTCCCGGCCGCCACTGCGTCCTGCCGCCGTCGCACGGGCCAAGTGGCCGCCTCGAATCGATCAAGCATCGCCGGCGGAATGAAACGGGTCCGCGACGCATAGAGATGCCGGTCACCGTTGCGCGACTGCTGATGCACGTAGAACTTCTGCGGCACCAGCAGATCCAGTGTATCCTTGGCCCGCGTCATGGCCACATAGAGAAGCCGCCGCTCCTCCTCGATGTCCTCGCTGCGCCCGGTCGCCATGTCCGAGGGAATGCACCCGTCGACCGCATTCAGCACGTAGACCGCCGTCCACTCCTGCCCCTTCGCCGAATGGATCGTCGAGAGGATGAGATAATCCTCGTCGAGGAGCGGCGGCCCCGCCTCGTCGCTGGTAGCCTCGGGCGGATCGAGCGCCAGTTCCGTCAGGAACTGCTCCCGCGACCGGTACTGCCCGCCGATCGCGACGAGCTGGTCGATATCTCCGGCCCGCACCTGCGCATCCGGGTACCGCGCCTCGAAAAACGGCTGGAACCACTCTTTGACCCGCTCGAGTTCGGCCGGCCATGCGGCCGCACTTCCACTGAGGTCCTGCAGCAGGTCGATGAAGGCGGGCCACACCGCGAGCGCGGCGGCCGGTGGCCGGTAGATGGCGAGCGCCGCGAACGGATGCGCCCCGTCGGTGACCCGGTCGAACGCGCGCGCCGCCGTCTGCGGTCCTATTCCCGGGAACAACTGGAGCACGCGGAACGCAACCACCTTGTCCCTCGGATTGCTCGCCCAGCGCAGCACCGAGACGATATCCTTGACGTGCGCAGCCTCCAGAAACCTGAGCCCGCCGAACTTGACGAACGGGATGTTCCGGCGTGCGAGTTCGAGTTCCACCAGGCTGCTGTGATGCGACGTCCGGAACAGCACGGCCTGCTGCTTGAGCGCCACGCCCTCCTCGCGAAGCGCCAACACCCGCTCCGCCACGTAGACCGCCTGCTGGATGTCGTCCGGCACGGTGACCAACCGCGGCTTCTGCGCCGAGACCCGCTCCGAGACGAGGTCCTTCGTGAACCTCTCGCGCGCCATCGCGATGACCGCGTTGGACGCCGCGAGGATCGGCTGCGTCGAGCGATAGCTCTGGGTCAGGGTGACCACCGCGGCCGGCGGCGTGAACTGCTGCGGCAGGTCGAGGATGTTGCGCACCGTCGCGGCCCTGAAACCATAGATCGCCTGCGCATCGTCCCCGACGGCGGTGAGCCCCTGGCCGTCCGGCTTCAGCCCCAGCAGGATGCTCGCCTGCAGCGGGTTGGTATCCTGATACTCGTCGACCAGCACGTGATCGAACCTGAGGCGCACATCTTCGGCCACGCCCTCCGACCGCATCATTTCGGCCCAGTAGAGCAGCAGATCGTCGTAATCGAGCACGTTCTGGCTCTGCTTCGCCGCCACGTAGCCGTCGAACAGTCTCCTCAGCGCCTCCTCGTGCTGGCTGCACCACGGAAAATGGCGCTCGAGCACCTGTCCTAGCGGCAAGCCTGAATTGACCGCATGGGAATAAATGGTGAGACACGTCGCCTTCTGCGGAAACCGCGTCGCCTTGTCGGAGAGGCCGAGATCGTGGCGCACCAGATTGAGCAGGTCGGCAGCATCCTCACGATCGTGGATCGTGAAGCCGTCGTTGAGCCCGATCCGCTGGGCGTAGATGCGCAGCAGCCGCGCCCCGATGCCGTGGAACGTCCCCGACCACGTCACGGGCCGCGCCTCGCGCGGCACCATGCGAATCACTCGCCGCGCCATCTCGCTCGCCGCCCGTCGCGAGAACGTCAACAACAGGATACGGCCGGGATCGGCTCCATTGACGACGAGATGCGCCACCCGGCTCGCGAGCGTCGTCGTCTTGCCCGATCCAGCCCCGGCGATGACGAGGAGCGGACCCGCCTGCGACGCGTCACCGTCACGGATGCCGTGCTCGACGGCCTGCCGCTGGGCCGCGTTCAGTCCCTCGAGATGCTTCAAAGGTGCCTCCGCGGCCGTCACTGCGACACGCTCGCCAGCACCCGACCACGATTCGGGGGGCGGCGAAAACGCCGCCGTCGACGTGCCGCCGCGCTAAGGCACGATCGATGGCTTGTCAGGCCCGAGATAGGCGGTGGCATCGATCTCCACCAGGAAATCGGTGCTCCCGAGGCCCGCGACGATGCACGACACCCGATGCGGCGGCTCCTCGACGAAGTTGGCGAAATACACCTCGTTCATGGGCTGCCAGTCCTCCCGGCGCGTGACGTAGACTGTACATTTGACTACGTCCCGCATCGTCCCGCCTGCGGTCTCGACCAGCGCCCGGATGTTGTCGAGGCACTGCTGAGTCTGCGTCTTCACGTCCGGCGCGATGGACCCATCCGGTGCCACTCCGACGCAGCAGACGAACATGAAGCCGCCGGCCACCGTCGCCTGCGCGAACGGCAGCGATCCCTTGTGCACCTTGTCCGTCTCGATGATCCGCTTCGGCACGCAATCCTCCCGTCGCCCATGGCTTGTGTCGTGACTGGCCCGACCATATGTCGTGAAGGCGACGAGAAACAGCGAAGATCGCAGGCAGGCGTGCCGCGTGTTCGGGCAGTCGTGCACTGGCGACGAATCTCTTTTGTAGACTGAAATTGAAAATAATAATGAGTTCACGCCCAGCCGTTACAATGCCTCCCGGGACCGCCCCATGACCGATAAGAAAAAGGACGTCCTCCAGCCCGTCGACGACGACGCCCGCCGGCAGGCCAAGGCCCTCGTCCGCACGGCGCGTCATGCCGCCCTGGGAACGATCGATCCGATCGACGGCTCGCCGGCCGCGAGCCGCGTCAGCCTCGCCACCGCCATGGACGGCTCACCGGTCTTCCTCATCTCGCGCCTGTCCGGCCACTTCACCAACCTCGAGGCCGATGGTCGTTGCTCGCTTCTCGTCGGCGAGCCCGGCAAGGGCGATCCGCTCGCCCACCCGCGCATGACCCTGATCGGCCGCGCCGTGAAGCTCGCGCCCGGCGAAACCCGCGACCGGTTGAAGGCGCGCTACCTGATGCGCCACCCGAAGGCGTCACTTTATGTCGACTTCCCCGACTTCGCGTTCTGGCGCTTCACGCCGATCCGCGTGTCGTTGAACGGCGGCTTCGGCCGGGCCTTTGCGCCAGCGCCCGCCGAATTACTCACATCCATGCACGGGTTCGAGGCGCTCGAGGAAAGCGAAGCCGGTGCCGTCGAACACATGAATTCCGATCACGCCGACGCCGTCCAGCGCTATGCCCTCGCGGCCGGTCGGCCGGCCGCACGCTGGCAGTTGGCCTGCATCGATCCGGAAGGCCTCGACCTCGTGGCCGGCGACGACGTGGCCCGCATCTGGTTCGACCCGCCGCTCGCCACGCCGGCCGATCTTCGTACCGCGCTCGTCGCATTGGCGAGGCGCTGACGCGCAATCCGCTTCGGCAAGCACCCGAACGGCCGCCGATACCCAATTGACCCCGAGCAACTGGATGGCGACAGTTTCGGCCATCATCTTGTCCTGGGTGACAGGAGTGGCGATGGCGGAGGTCGTATTCCAGGCGCGCGGTCTCACCAAGGTCTACAGGACCGGGGCCGTCGAGGTGCGCGCCCTCGACGGTCTGGACCTCGATCTCTTTGCTGGTGAACTCGTGGTTCTGCTCGGGCCCTCGGGCTCCGGCAAGTCCACCCTCCTCAACATCCTCGGCGGCCTCGATCGGGCGACGGACGGCCTCTGCCGTTTTCGCGACATCGATCTCGTCCGGCTCGACGATCGGGGCCTCACCGAATTCCGCCGCCGCTACGTCGGCTTCGTCTTTCAGTTCTACAATCTCATCCCCTCGCTCACGGCACGCGAGAACGTGGCGCTGGTCACCGAGATCTCCGAACACCCGATGCGGCCAGAGGAAGCCCTCGATCTGGTCGGCCTCAGCGCACGCGCCGATCATTTCCCCGCCGAACTCTCCGGCGGCGAGCAGCAGCGTGTCGCCATCGCCCGTGCCATCGCCAAGCGCCCCGACGTCCTGTTGTGCGACGAGCCGACCGGCGCCCTCGACAGCCACACCGGCATTCGCGTTCTGGAAGCGATCACCGCCGTCAACCGCGAGCTCGGCACCACGACGGCCATCATCACCCACAACGCGGCGATCAAGGACATCGCACATCGCTTCTGTCGTTTCGCCGACGGCCGGATCGTGGAAACGACCAGCAATCAGAAGCGTCTCGCACCCGCAGAGGTGAGCTGGTGACCGCCTCGGAGACATCGCCATGCTGAGCCTGCATGGCCTTCGCGCGCTCGACCGCAAGCTCGTGCGCGATCTGGTTCGCATCTGGCCCCAGGCGCTGGCGATCGCGCTCGTCCTGGCCTCCGGCGTCGCCACGCTCATCCTTGCCATCGGCGCCTACAGGTCGCTGGAGGAGACACGCCGTCTCTACTATGCCGAATACGGTTTCGCCGACGTCTTCGCGTCCGCCACCCGTGCACCCGCTGCGCTCGAGAGCCGCATCGCGGAGTTGCCGGGCGTCGCCATTGCGGAAGCCCGCATCACCCGTCATGCGATTCTTGATCTGGAAGGCGTGACCGAGCCGGTCACGGGCTTGCTGCAATCGCTGCCAGATCGCGCGCGTCCCCTCCTCAATCGCCCGCACATCAGATTGGGCCGTCTGCCCGAGGCGGGTGCGATCAGCGAGGTCGCGGTCAATGTGGCCTTCGCCGACGCCCACGGCTTGCGCATCGGCGATGGCTTCGACGCGATCCTGAATGGCAAGAAACGGCGGCTGACCATCGTTGGCGCCGTTCTCTCCCCGGAGCACATCTACGCCATCGGTCCCGGCGATTTGATGCCGGATTACCGGCGCTTTGCCATTCTCTGGATGTCTCGCACGACGCTCGAATCCGTGTTCGACCTCGACGGCGCATTCGACGCCGTGAGCCTGAAGCTCGAGCCGGGCGCCCGTGAAGCGGAAGTCATCGCCCGCGTAGACCAGCTACTCTCGCGCTATGGCGGAACCGGCGCCTACGGCCGAGCCGACCAGATCAGTCATGCCTTCCTGGATGCCGAACTGAAGCAGCTCGCGGCCCTGGCACGCATCATTCCGCCTGTGTTCCTGCTGGTCTCTGCATTCCTCCTCAACATGACGCTGCTGCGCTTGATCGCCCTCGAACGCGAGCAGATCGGGCTCATCAAGGCCCTCGGCTACGCGAACGCCGCCATCGCCGCCCACTATCTGAAACTGGTCGGCGTCATCACGGTGGTCGGAATCGCCATCGGCTTCGCGCTCGGAACGCTCTTCGGCCAGAGCCTCACGCGTCTCTATGGGAAGTTCTTCCAGTTCCCGTTTCTCGTCTTCGAGCACGACGGCGATCTCTATGTCGTGGCGGCGACCCTCACTCTCGCCGCTGCGGTGGCCGGAGCGCTGCGCGCGATCTCCACGGCACTGGCACTCCCTCCGGCCGTCGCCATGAGCCCACCTGCTCCGCAGCGTTACGCCCATCTCCCCGGCGAAGCGAGCGCGCTTGCTGCACATCTCTCGCAGATGACGGTCATGTCACTGCGCAACATGGTACGTTTCCCGATGCGCTCGGCGATGACGGGCCTCGGCCTGTCGCTCTCGGTTGGGCTGTTGATCGTTTCGCTGTTCGCCTTCGACGCTGTCGAGGCCATGATCGACGCGACGTTCTTCGGCAGTCAGCGACAGGACGCGACGCTCAATTTCCGCGACGAGCAACCTGTCCGCATCACAACGGATGTCTCCCATCTCCCCGGCGTCCTCCGCGTCGAGCCCTTTCGCCACGTCGCGGCCCGCATCCGTAACGGCCAGATTTCGAGGCGCCTCACCCTCACCGGCCGCCCTGACGACACCCTTCTGACACGTCAGCTCGATCTCGCGCTCGCACCTGTGGCCGTGCCGGAGACAGGCATTCTCATCAACCGGCGTTTAGCTGAGGTCCTCGGCGTGGAACGGGGCTCATTGGTGGAGCTCGACATTCTCGATGGCCGCCGTGGTACGCGGATGGTGCGCATCTCGGACATAATCGAATCCTACATCGGTCTCGTCGCCCTGATGCGGATGGACCAGTTGAACAGGCTCCTCGAGGAGGGCCCCGTCGTCAGCGGCGTGCACATCGCCTACGATCGCGACCGGGAGGCTGCGCTCTTTCGCGCGATCAAGGCGACGCCCCGCATCGCCTCGATCGAGCAGCAGCGCCACGCATTGAGCCGCTTTCGCGCCACTCTTGCCGAGAACATCGACATGATGACCTCGATCTACATCGGCCTCGCCGTCGTCGTGGCCTTCGGCGTGGTCTACAACAGCACCCGCATTCAATTGTCCGAGCGTGCCCGCGATCTGGCGAGCCTCCGCGTCCTCGGGTTTCACCGAAGGGAAGTCTCCCGCGTCCTCTTCACGGAGTTGACGCTGTTGGCGTTGATCGCGCAGCCTCTCGGCTGGATCATCGGGCATTGGCTCGCCTGGCTCACCATCCAGAGCTTCTCGAGCGACCTCTACACGACGCCATTCGTCATCAATACCGCCACCTATGCCAAGGCGAGCCTCGTCACGATCGCGGCAACCGTCGCATCCGCGCTGACGGTACACCAGCGCATCGCGGCGCTGGATCTCGTTGCCGTCCTGAAGACCAGGGAGTGAACGCGATGCCGACGTCGCAACCGTCGAGTAAGCCCACGCACAGCGCCACGCCCCGCCGCCCTTGGCTGACCTTGAGTGCAGCAGCCGTCCTGGCCGCGCTCGGCGCCTGGGCGCTCTGGCCCGTGGCCATCAAGGTCGACACGGCCACGATCCAGGACGGTCCGATGACCGTCGCCATCGAGGAGGAGGGCAAGACGCGCATCAAGGATGTCTTCGTCGTCTCGGCCCCCCAGTCCGGCATCGTGCTCCGCTCGCCGCTCCTCGCGGGCGATCCCGTCGTGAAGGGGAAGACGCTCGTCGCCCTCCTGCAGCCGGCGCAACCGCCATTCCTCGATGTCAGGACGCGCATGGAGTTGATCGCCTCCGTGAAGGCGGCTGAAGCAGCCGTGCGCCTCGCCGACGCCGAACTCGACCAGGCTCGCGCCGATCGCCGCTTCGCCGACGCAGAAGCCGCGCGCGCCCGCTCGCTGTTCGAATCGAAAGCCGCATCCGAGAAACTCATGGAGCAGGCCGAGCATCAGGCGGCCGTCGCCAAGGCCGCCGTCGAGAAGGCCGAGGCCAACATCGCCGTGAAGCGCCGCCAGCTCGAGAGTGTGCAGGCCCGCCTCCTGGATCCTCAGGACGAGACCATCGGGGGCGTCGTCGAAGGGGCCTGTTGTGTCGAAGTGCACGCGCCGGTCACGGGTCGCGTGCTCCGCGTGCACCAGACGAGTGAGCAGGTCGTCCCGGCCGGCACACCGCTGGCCGAGGTCGGCGATCCGAAAGCCATCGAGATCGTCGTCGAGCTATTGTCGACCGACGCCGTCAGAATACCGGACAAGGCCCCCGTCGAGATCATCGGCTGGGGCGGGACGGAGACGTTGACCGGAACCGTTTCGCGGATCGAGACCGCAGGCTTCACCAAGGTCTCGGCACTCGGGATCGAGGAACAGCGGGTCCGCGTCGTCATCGCACTCGACGAGGCGAGCGGCGCTGGACATCGCCTGGGCCACGAATATCGCGTCGTCGCACGGATCGCCGTCTGGCAGTCCGCTGCGGCGCTGCAGGTGCCGATCGGCGCCCTGTTCCGGCATGACGGAAAATGGGCCCTCTATCGTATCGAGGGCGCCCGCGCACGCCGCATCGGCGTTCAGCTCGGACAGCGCAATCGCGACACGGCGGAGGTCGTCGATGGCCTGAAAAGCGGCGATCGTGTCATCCTCTATCCGAGCGACCGGGTAACCGACGGCGTGCGTGTCGCGGTGCGCGGGGAAGCTGGTCGGTGATCACCCGATAGGTGATTCAATCCACCGAACCAGCTGCCCGATTGCGACCGCGGCGCATGCGAACAACGAGCTATTCCTCGCGATACAGCTGAAGCAGCTTCCTGTGGTTCCCCGTCGTCCCCCCGCGCTTCAGCATCGGGTGCAGACGCCGATAGCCGAAGCGGCCGCGCTTCGCCGCCAACGCCTTCAAACAGGCGCGAAGCGCACTGTCGTCGCCTCGTTGCGTTCGATCCCGAGAAGCCTTCGGCGCGGCGTGGACAGTGGTGGGCCCCATCAGCGGACCGACGATGAGAGCAACTGCAGCGAATAGCTTCATCGCAGATCCTGAAGGACCTGGGACGGGCGCGCTCTCCTCGGCAACATGTCACTTCACGATGATCTTGCCGCTCATGCCGGCTTCGCGGTGACCGGGAATGAGACAAGCGAAATCGAATTGGCCGGCAGTTGTGAAATGCCACAGCAAATCGCCGGACGCCTTCGCCGGGACCTGCTTTGAATTCGGGTCGTCATGCTTCATGTCGGGCATCGCTTTCATCATCTCGGCGTGCTCTTCGATCTCTTGTGACGTCCCGAGCAAGAACTCGTGATCCAGGGCTCCGACGTTGTCGAGGCGAAATCTGATCTGCTCTCCTTTGCGAACCTCGATGCTCGCAGGCTCGAACAGCATCTTGCCGTCCGCCTCCATCATCCTGACGACGATCGTGCGGGACGGCAGCTGCGGATTGCCTGGCTGACCATACGCCGCCCCCTCCCTCGAAGTCTGGTGGCCGCCACCGTGACCGTGATGCCCCGATGGACCATGGGCGAGAACCGAGGAACTCCCAGCGACCGCGAACATGGCGACGAGAACGAATGTCTTCTTCATGACTGGTTCCTCCTTGTCTGCGTCTTCAAGATGGTGGTGGCGACGGCAGATCGATCCGGGCGACCAGACCATTCGTCGCCCGGTTTTGAAGCGAAACGTCACCGCCGTGCGAGCGCAGAATTGTCCGGGCGACCGTTAGGCTGAGACCGTGACCACCCGTCGCCCGTGCGCGTGATGGCTCGCCTCTCACGAAAGGCTCGAAAACCTGCTCGAGCTGGTTAGCCGGAATCCCGGGGCCGTCGTCCTCCACGGCAATCGCGATGCGGCCACTCTCGAGCGAGACCCTGACCCGCGCCGCGCCGCCATACTTCAGCGCATTCTGGACGAGATTGCCGAACGCGCGCTTGAGCGCCAGATGCCGGCCGAGAACGACAACGTGGCGCGGGCCTTCGATCGAGACCTTCTCACCTGCGTCGGTGGCGTCCGCCTCCAGCGTCTCAAGGATCGCCATGATGTCGACCGGTTCGACCTTCTCCTTGAGGAGATCGTCGCGGAGAAAGGAAAGCGTTGCCGCGATCATCTCCTCCATTTCGTCGAGGTCCGCTTCCGCTTTCTGGCGGGACTGGGCATCAGGCAGCGCCGCGATGCGGAGCCTGAGACGTGTAAGCGGTGTCCTGAGATCATGGCTGACGGCGGCGAGCATTTCCGTACGATCATCGATGAGTTTGCGAATTCGCTCCTGCAGCTCGTTGATGGCGCGCGACAGCATCCGCACCTCGCGTGTTCCAGCCTCTGGCAGTGGAGCGTTGCGCGGCGTGACGAAGAGCCCCCGGGCGCCTTCGGCGAGGCCGCGCAGAGGCGTCGTGAGCCAGTGGCTCATGAGCACTGAAACGGCCACGACGCCTAGTGCCGCCACAAGCGCCGAAAGAAAGGCGCTCGGAGCAGCGGCGCGGGCGGCTTCGACCCGGGCGAGCGTCACGTTGAGCCACGAGCCGTCGTTGAGCGGAAGAGAGAGTAGCGTGATGTGCCGCTCATCCGCCGATTTTCCGGCGTGCGGCTCATCTTCGAGCATCCGGGTCGTACCGATTACCACTCCTCTCTCCTGCAGTTGCGGTGACCGTGCGGTCAGGCCGTCACGCAGGCGCTCCGCGATATCGTCGAGAATGCCCCCCGCCGTGGCGAGCGGCTCGGGCCCCCAATGCAGTTCGAGCGGCCCGCCGGAAAGTCGATGAGCGGCGTCGTCTCGCTTGCCCGGCTCGATGGCAGTGATGGTATCGGCGAGCACGATGAGGCGCTCGACGATGACGGATGCATTGAGAGCCGTCACCTCGCGCTCGATACCCCGCTGATAGATGTACTGCGCGATCGCGAGGATCGAGCCGAGCCCGGCGATCAGAACGATGATCGTGCGGCCGGCAATGGTGTCTGTGAGCCAGCTCATCGGCGTTGGACCGCCGGCACGAACATGTACCCCGCCCCCCGCACCGTCTTGATGAAGCTCTCACCCTCGATCCCGCGATCGATCTTGCGCCGAAGTCGACTGACCTGCACATCGATGCTGCGATCGAGGTTCGTTGCATCGGAGCTGCGGGCAGTCTCGAGGAGTTGCTCTCTCGACAGAATGCGCTGCGGCATGTCGAGAAATGCGAAGAGCAAGGCGTGCTCGCCAGCCGAAAGGTCGACGATCACTCCTTCGGGATTGCGCAATTCCCGGCGCAATGTGTCGAGCCGCCATCCCTCGAACTCGAAATTCCGCCTGCGCTGGCCGACGTCGGTCCCGAGCGACATCCGTGAGCGCCTGAGCAGAGCTTTGATCCGCGCCAGCAGCTCGTTCGGGCTGAAGGGCTTGCTCATGTAATCATCGGCACCGATCTCGAGCCCGACGATTCGGTCCGTCTCGTCCCCGCGTGCCGTGAGCATGAGGATCGGCATGTTCGACGAAGCTCTGAGATCGCGGCAGATTTCGATACCGCTTTGGCCGGGCAGCATGATGTCGAGGATCACGAGATCGACCGGTGCGCCGGACCGCATGTGCCGATCGAGGTCGCGCCCGCTGCCGACGCCGACGACCGCGTAGCCATGCTCGAGGAGGAACTGCCCGAGCAGATGACGAAGATCGGCGTCGTCGTCGCAGACGAGGATGTGCGCATCGGGCACCCTCAGTTCGGCGCCCGAAGGTGACTGACCGTCCGAGGCTGGCAGGTCTTCTTTCCTCGGCATGGGTTGCCTGCTTCTCAATTGAGTGGCGTCAGCCGCACCTGATGACTTGCACCGCCGACATTGCTCGTTTTCAGAATGACCCGCATGCCCGTCTTGGCGGCGAAGTCGCCCTTGCCCTTCATGATATGGCCACCGGCGGGCGACAGAACAACCTTATGGGTCTTGCCCCCGACGAGCACCTGAGCCTCGGCGCTGCCGCCAGCCGTATCCACCGGCTTCTCGTTTGCGTCCGTGACGTAGAGGGTGAGATCGCCGCCAGCCGCCACCATCTCGAGGTGCTGCGTACCGCCGCCTGCATCGACGATGTGGCCGCCGTTGGGTCCCTTGGTGAACTTGCTGCTGGTATGAGCGAGCGCGGGTGTCGCAAGCGCCAGGGCCGCGGCGATGGTGAGATACTTGAGCATGGACTTGTGTCCCCTTGGTTGTTGCCTATCGGAATGTCAGTACGCCTGCGCAACTGCTTCGCCGGGATGTGCCTCTTCGCGGGCCGAGCGTAGTCGTTCGATGGCGGGTTCACCGTACCTGAGGAAGAGGACGGGCGTGAGAACAGTGTCGAGTAACGTCGCGCTGATCAGCCCGCCAAAAATGGTGATGGCCACCGGATGCAGGATCTCCTTGCCTGGCTCATCCGCACCGATCATCAGCGGCACCAGGGCGAGCCCGGCCGACAGCGCCGTCATCAAGACCGGTGTCAATCGTTCCAGGCTGCCGCGCACGATCATGTGCGGGCCGAAGCGCTCGCCCTCGAACAGCACCAGGTTGATGTAGTGGCTGACCTTCAGGATACCGTTGCGCGCACTGATACCTGCGAGTGTTATGAAACCGATCATGGTGGCGACGGAGAGCGGCTGTCCTGCAAGCCAGAGCGCGATCACGCTGCCGATGAGGGCAAGCGGAACGTTGCCCATGATGATGAGAGCGAGGACCGCGGACTTGTATCGACTGTAGAGCACGACGAAGATCGCGGAGAGCGAGAGTAGCGACAGCAGCGCGATGAGGCGGGAGGCCTCCTCCTGTGCCTGGAACGTCCCTTCGAGCGACGTGACGTAGCCCTCGGGCAAAGGCGTTGCGTTTGCGGCGCCGCGCACGGCGGCGACGACGCGTGCCATATCGGAGCCGTCGGTGTTGGCATAGACGACGATGCGACGCCGGGTGTTATCGCGCTGGATCTGGTTAGGTCCATCGGTCTCGACCACGGATGCAAACGTCGACAATGGTACGCGGCCAGCCGGTGTTTCGAGACGGAGCTTCGCCAACCCCTCGGTGGTCCGATCCCGATCCGCGACCCTTAGCACCACATCGTAGCGGCGGTTGCCGTCCACCACCTGAGAAACGACGCGACCGTTGAGCAGGGACTCGAGCGCCTCGGTCACACGGGCCGGCGTTACGCCGAGCTGCGCCGCCTTTGCATAGTCGACGGCCACCTGAACCTGAGGAATGCGAACCTGGCGCTCGATCTGCAGGTCGACGATGCCGGGTATCGTTTCCATCCGGGAGCGAACCTGCTCGGCGAGCCCGCGCAGTGTATCGAGGTCGTCACCGAAGATCTTGAGCGCGATCTGGGCCCGGACCCCCGACAGCATGTGATCCAGCCGGTGCGAAATCGGCTGACCGACGTTGACATTGGCCGGAAGAATGGCGAGGCGCTTTCGGATATCGGCAATGATTTCCTCGCGGCCACGCTCGGAACGATGAAGATCGACGTCGATCTCGGCGGAATGCACGCCCTCCGCGTGCTCGTCGAGTTCGGCCCGGCCCGTCCGCCGACCGACCGACTTCGCCTCCGGGACCTGAAGGATCAGCCGCTCGGCAATGAGCCCGACGCGGTGTGACTCGGCGAGCGAAATACCGGGCTGAAACAGCATCGAGATCGTGAGCGTGCCTTCATTGAAGGACGGAAGGAACGAGCGCGGGAGATGGAAGGCGCTGGCCGCGGCAATCGACACGGCGGCGAACGCCGACGCCATGACGAAGGCCTGCTTGCGGAACGCCCAGCCGAGCACCCGTCGATTTCCTGCCTTGAGCAGCCGGACCAGCCAGCTGTCGTGCTCTGCGGACGCCTTCGGGGACCGGAGGAGATAAGAGCAGAGCACCGGCGTGACGGTGATCGAGACGATCAGGCTCGCGACGATCGAGACGATGTAGGCGATGCCGAGTGGTGCGAACAGACGCCCCTCGATACCGGACAGGGCAAACAGCGGCACAAACACGAGGACGATGATGGCCGTCGCGTAGATGATGCCCGAGCGGACTTCCTGAGACGCGCGCGCGATGACCTGAAGGGCGGGGTCCGGATTGATCTTGAGCCTGTTCTCACGGAGCCGCCGGAACACGTTCTCGACGTCGACGACGGCATCGTCGACGAGTTCGCCGATGGCGATGGCCAGCCCGCCGAGGGTCATCGTGTTGATCGTCAGCCCCAGCATGTGGAACACGATGACGGTCACCAGGATGGAGATCGGGATCGCCGAGAGCGAGATGATCGTCGTGCGCCAGTTGAGCAGGAACAGGAACAGCACCGCCGCGACCACGACGAGAGCCTCGGCCAGCACCTTGAGCACGTTTTCGATCGAAACCTTGATGAAGTCGCCCTGACGGAACAGAACCGCGGTGGTGACGTCTTTCGGCGTCACGCGCTTGAGATCCGCCAGCGCAGCTTCGATCTCTTCCGTGATCCGTAACGTGTCCCCCGTCGGCTGCTTCTGAACCGACAGGATCACGGCGGGATTGCCCATGTGGCCCGCATCACCGCGCTTGATGCGCGCGGCGTAGCCAACATCGGCCACCTGGGACAAGCGGACCGATATCCCGTTGCGATGGCCGACCGGCAGATTGCGCAAGTCCTCGAGGCGCGTCGTGCGGCCGATGTTCCGGATCAGGTATTCGCGGGCATGCTGGTCGACGAATCCGCCGGCCGTGTTGGTCCCGAACTGGCGGAGCGCATCCTCGAGCTGCGACTGGGCGATGTCGAGCGCGCTCATCTGTGCGAGGTTGAGCGTGACTCGATACTGACGCACCTCGCCGCCGATGGGGATGACCTGTGCCACTCCGGGGATCGTGAGCAACCGGGGCCGCAGGACCCAGTCCGCATGCTCGCGCAGATCCATCGGGCTCGCCGTCTGGCTCGATAGCGCGATGAGCATGATCTCGCCCATGATCGACGTGATCGGCCCCATCTGCGGAACGATGCCACGCGGCAGCTGCTCGCGGACGATATTGAGCCGCTCCGTGACCTGCTGGCGGTTTCGGTAGATGTCCGTGCCCCAGGCAAACTCGACGTAGACGATCGAAAGACCGACGCCCGAAACGGAGCGCACACGCGCCACCCCGGGCATTCCGTTCATCGCCGTTTCCAGCGGGAACGTCACCAGCGTCTCGACCTCCTCCGGTGCGAGCCCCCCGGCCTCGGTCATCAAGGTGACCATCGGGCGGTTGAGATCCGGAAAGACGTCGACCGGCAGCGAGCGCATCGTGAGTGCGCCATAGACGATCAACATCGCGGCCAAAGCCAACACGAACAGGCGATTGCGGAGACTGCCGGTAACGAGACGGTTGAACATGTCCGCTCCTCAACGAACCTGATTGAGCAGCGCGACGCCGTCGGTCACGACGCGCATATCCGCCTCGAGACCAGAGGTGACGACGAGCGACTCGCCATCGAGTGGCACCGTCTTGACCGCTTGCGGCTCGAACCGCTCCGCGTCTGTCTTGATCCAGACGATGGGAAGGCCGGTCTGTCCACGAACGATGGCGGACGACGGAATCACGACGCCGTCGACCTGTGCGGCACTCTGGATCACGATTTTCACCGGCATGCCCACCGCGAGGGAGTCGTGCCTATCCAGGATCCTGAATGTCGAGATGCTGGCCTGATTGCGCAGGATGAGCCCGCGACCGGCGAACGCGAGGCGCAGGCGATGTCCCTGCGGATCAATGGCGAACGCCGCAGTCATGGCCGGTAGCGCGGTGGCCTCCTGGCCGTAGCCGTGCGCCTCCACCCAGAGTTCCGAAGGATCGACGATCTCGAACAGCACGTCGCGTGCTTCGACGATCTGGCCGATAGTCGCATTCGACAGCGAGATCACGCCGCTGATGGGAGCAACCACGGGCTCCCGCCGCGCGACGCTCGGCAGCAATTCCTCGCGCTTGCGCGTCAGCGCCTCGATCTCACCCCGTACTTCGTCGACCTTGACCTGAGGAACCGCGCCCGGCGTGACCATGTAGCGTGACAGAATCGTCTTGTTCTTCTCGATCCTCCCCTCGGTCTCGGCGATCAGGCTGTCGATGTTCGCCCGATCGGCTGCCTCGATGTAGGTCTGGACATAGGCGAGCAGCTCGCCCTTCTTCACCAACTTGCCCACATGCGCCAGACCTTCGGGTGTCGCCTCGATGCGGCCGGGGCGCCCGGACTGGACCCTGCCGAAATTGGTCGGGCCCGCCATTACGGTGCCGGTCAGTTCGGTCGCGAGCGCAGCCGTACCGCCGACCGTCAACATCGTGCGGATCGACAGGAGATGCTGTGTCGCCTTGGGAACGAACAGCGTGCCGTCGGGCATGCGCTGCGCGAGATCGGTCGCCATGGTGGAAGGCACCGATGGCAGGAGCGACAGCGCCGCATCCGCGGCGGCTGCGCGATCCGGTTCGAGCAGCACCACACCGGCCATCAAGAGCACCACCGCTCCCGCAGACCGCCGGAGCGGTCGCACTTCAGCGGCATCGTTCGGGTGGAGTGGCGTGCCTGGCGAAGGCGGAGCGGCGCCTTCGGCGACGTCCTTGCGAGAGGCGCGCCCGCCTCCGAGGAGCAGCGTCAGGAGAATACCCGAGACCAACCCCGCACCGGCGGCAAACAGAAGCTCTGGGCGTCCGACGAACCCGACACGCTGCCAGAACTCACTCTCGACCGCTGGCGCCACCGCCTGGGCATCCACCTGCCCGAGAGATCCGGTCAGCAGATCCTCGGTTCCGTCGGCGAGCTTGAGGGCAAATACGAGATCGAGTGCACCGGCCACATCGAGCCAGGGGGCCGCCACGCTGAACACGCCGTAACTTTCGGGCCTCGCCTCGATCGACTGTTCGCCCGCGGAAACGGTCATGCTGGCCCCTTTGACAGGCTCATTGGTCGCGAACGCATGCAGGAACACCGTCAGTCGACCTTTGCCAGACGTCACGGCCACGAGTTCGAAGTCCGGCGTGACGGCAACGACCCGCGGTGCCACCGGAAGCGTCAGGGGCACGGGCTTGCCGTGATCATGGCCCTCATGGGCTCGGGTCGGCGCCATGCTCCATGCAAGCAGACACAAGGCCAGCACGACGCTGCAAATCGGGGTGCGGGCAAGCATGATTGGTCCTCGTGGCCACAGCTCGAGGTTCAACCATAGACCTGCATGATTTCATGCTGATTTCCCGATTGTTTCAGAGTGTGTCAATGGCTCCTCCGCCGCTGAGGGGCGGACCGCCGGCCAAGCCGACATCCGACGCACCATCATCGGGTATCACCATCTGGCGCCAAATCGCCGAAACGGACGGCAACCACATCGCAACGTTTCCTCGATGGCGAGAGCGAACAGTCCGAGGTCACTGGAGCATGCCGTCTCGGCAAGACCGACGTCCTGGGCATATACTCCCGTCAACGACCAGCCAGCACGGGCGCCCGGCGCAGCCGAACATCAGCCGGCCCGCCCCCACGCGCAGCTCAGGAGCGCCGAAATGGAAATCCCGCTGACCCCGATGGAGTTCGCTCGTCGCGCCCGCCGGCTCTATCCCGACCGTGAGGCCGTCGTCGACGGTGACCTGCGGCTCACCTACGCCCAGTTCTTCGAGCGTTGCGATCGCTGGTCGGCGGCCCTGCAGGCAATGGGCGTCAGGAAGGGCGACCGTGTCGCCTACATCGCGCCCAATACGCACGCGCATCTCGAGGCCTACTATGCCGTACCTCAGATCGGCGCTGTGCTGGTACCGATCAACTACCGCCTGCTCCCCGATGATTTCGACTACATCATCAACCATTGCGGGGCGAAGGTGGTGTGCGCACACAGCGACCATATCGAGGCCGTCGAGAGCATCCGCGGCCGCCTGGAAGGCGTAGAGCAGTTCGTCGCGCTCGAAGGGAGCGCCGACGGTTGGGCCGACTACGAGACAACACTCTCCGGCCATGCGCCTAGGTTCGACAAGCCGGAGATCGCTGAGGGCGACCTGCTCACCATCAACTACACGAGCGGCACGACGGCGCGTCCCAAAGGCGTGATGATCACCCACCGCAACGCCTACCTGAACGTCATGGGCACGCTGGTGCATCACCACCTGACGCCGGCCGACCGCTACCTGTGGACGCTGCCCATGTTCCACGCCAACGGCTGGACATTCACCTGGATCACCACCGCTCGTGGCATGGCCAACATCTGCCTCAGGCGCGTCGAGCCGAGGTTGATCTACCAGCTCGTCAAGGACGAGCGCGTCACCATGTTCTGCGCGGCCCCGACAGTGTTGATTGCCATAGCCAACGCGCCGGCAGACGTGCGGGCCGATGCACCGAAGGGCGTACGGCTTTTTACTGCAGGCGCACCGCCGGCCGCCGCCACCATCGAGCTGGTCGAGCGCGAACTCGGCTGGGAGCTGACCCACGTCTACGGCCTCACCGAGACGACACCGCTGATCACCTTCTGCGAGCCGTTGCCTGAGCATCGCTCACTGTCGCCGCAGGACCGCGCCAGGATAAAGGCGCGCCAGGGCGTCGAACTGGTCAGCTCGGGCGAACTCAGAGTGGTCGACGAGGATGGCAACGAGGTTCCCCGCGACGGCGCGACGCTCGGCGAGATCACGGTCCGCGGCAACGTCGTCATGAAGGGCTATTACAACGACCCCGAGGCCACCCGCGCTGCGATGAAGAATGGCTGGTTCCATTCGGGCGATGCTGCCGTCGTGCATCCCGATGGCTATGTCGAGATTCGCGACCGCTTCAAGGACGTCATCATCTCGGGCGGCGAGAACATCTCGTCCGTCGAGGTCGAAGGCTGCCTTCTGAGGCACCCGGCAGTGCAGGAGGTTGCCGTCGTCGGAATGCCGCACGAGCGCTGGGGAGAATCGCCGCACGCCTTCGTCATCCTCCGCCAGGGTGCCCGCGCGACCGAGGACGAGTTGAAGCTCCACGTGCGCAACGCGCTCGCCCACTTCAAGACCCCGCAGTGGGTCAGTTTCGTCGACGAATTGCCGAAGACGGCGACGGGCAAGGTGCAGAAATACGTTCTGCGGGCGGGAAAGGCCGGGATCTCCCGACAATAGATTGCGAACGCAGAGCGAGCTGGCGGCAATGCCGCAGCTCCGGCGGATGACGCGCTCACCGATGCGCGAACCCGGAACGGCGAGCCGGCGCGACGGCTGCTCGCGGCGAAGGCGAAGACATCCAGTCGACTGAAGATGATTCCGGCCGAGGGGATTGAACCCTCGAACCTCGGCTCAAAAAGACGAACCACGGTGAAACATTGTCGCTGAAGCGATGCGTTGTCCGGGCGCCCGTTGCACACGCGACCCCGCGGTTCAGCTCAAGGCCCACCTTCTGCCGCAGACTTCACGCAAGCCATGAACCGTGGCTCCAGGACATGCCGATCGGCGAGCGCAACGTGCTCACCCGCTCGTCAGATGTAACCTGCCGCTGTCGGGTCTCGCTTCTACGCACCGATCCGCAGCTTGCCCCACCTGACGATCATGGCCGCGACAACCATTTCGACCCACGCCAACGGCAGCGCCACCGCAAGGATTATCGGAATGGCGAGGTTCATGTTGAAAGCCCCGAGCCAGAAGATCAGAAAAATCGCGCACCACATCAGCGTGCCGACGATGAGCGCGTTCCGCGCCGTGACGCATCATCGGCATCACGAACGCCAAATACCGGAACACCTCCGAGGCATTGATCCAGACGAGATTGGCCGCAATATCGGCACGAAAACATGCTTGTGCATCGCCCAGTCATCGGCCCGATCGCTCGTCATCTGGTCACCCTTTGCTCGATGACGCGCAATTGCGCGCACACAGCAGACCTCAGCGGGGCAGCCCCCTCGGTCACGCGCGAGAGCGACCACAGCTCGTTCGCGAATACGACGAGGACGTTGGCCAATGCATCGGCCTCGGCCTTGCCGAGCGCGACGTCGTGCACCGCCGCCGTGTTGACGAGCGCTTTCCGAAATCCCGTGCGCAGCCGGGCGTTGTGGGCGCCGACGATCCGGCGGACTTCGTCGCACGCCGCAAGGACCGCTGGCGCTGGACCATGATGATCATGGTGCCCGATTTCGTCGGGGCAGATCTCTACGAGGCCGCTCTCGCCAGAACGCGCGCCAAGCTCGGCGCGCCGCCGGACACGTTGCGGCTCGAAACCCTCACCGAAGGCCTCTCGTTGCAGACGCTGCACATCGGCAGCTACGACGAAGGGCCGATCCTGGCTCATCTCCACGACGAGCTGATGCCGGCGGAGCAACTCGACTTCAATGGCCAGCATCACGAGATCTACCTGAGCAATCCCCGCAAGACCGAGCCCGGCAAGCTCAAGACCATCCTCCGCCAGCCGGTGAAGGCGGCGGGGGCCGATAGGGCGGCGACGGGAGCGTGGATTTCATCTTCAGGATTGCGGGCAACCCGATGGCCATTAACGAGCTGACGACCGCTGACAAGCAATACCTCGGCCGGCTCGCACTGGAGGTGCTCGACAATGCCAGCGATCCGATCCCGTTCGCACGGCTTCCCGGCGATCCGCGCCATCTGATTCTGGTTGCGATGGAGTACGATCTGATCGAAGCACGCGCGATCTGGGCGATATCAGGAGGCACTCGAGCATGAGCCGCGATAGAATAAACGCCATCTGCAAGGCGTTTCCAGGCGCCGAGGTGTCCGATCCGTGGGGCGGCGGCCACGACGCATGGAAGGTCGGCGGCAAGATGTTTGCGTGCATTGGTGCCGTCATGCCGGGCGTCTCGGTCAAGACGGACAGCATCGAGACGGCCGGGATGCTGATCGAGGCGGGCGTCGGTGTGAAAGCCCCCTACTTTCACCGATCCTGGATCAACCTGCCGTGGGAGACGCCGGATGACGAATTGCGGCACCGTCTCGCCGCTTCTTACCGGCTCGTGCGCGCCTCGCTGCCGAAGAAGCTTCAGGCGACACTCGCGCCGTTCGCGTGAGCCATGTGCATCGAGACGATCGCCTCACGGCCAGCTCAATCCAGTCGCAGCGCCTCCTCGATCAGCGCCCTGCAAAGAGCAGCGTCGATCGCCTCACCCGGCCCGAACCTGACGTGTCGCATCTGACTTCCGTCGCCCAGCAGCCGCTTGCCCGGGTCGGACATCAGCGCGCCCTTCTGGAACCCCAGCGTCACGTGCGATTTGGCGCGCTGAAGGTAGCAGAACAGCGCGTTGCGCGTGTAGCAGGGCTGGCCCCACTTGAGGGTTTCCATCACGTTCGGCGCAAGCGAAAGAATGATCCCGCGCAGCTCGTTCAGTTGAGCCCGCTGCGCCTCCGGCGCTTGGCCGATCCACGCGTCGACGGTAGCGCTCATCGTGAGCGGCCTTCCTGGCGCTCCCGGGCGACACGTTGTGATCAGCGCCACTGGCAAGTAGGACTTGTCCATGCACAGCTACATCGCACTGCTGCGAGCGGTCAACGTCGGCGGCACGGGCAAACTGCCGATGAGCGACCTCCAGGCCATGTGCCGCGAGGCCGACTTCACCAATGTGAAGACCTATATCGCCAGTGGCAACGTCGTCTTTCAGAGCGCTGCAACGGCCAAGTTCGTCAAGGGCGAGTTGGAATCCCGACTGCTTGTGTTTGCGGGAAAGCCGATCGCGGTTGCCGTGCGCACGGCAACCGAAATGGCGGCGGTGATCGCGAGCAACCCATTCCCGACTGCAGCCCCAGACCGGACGGTCGCGATCTTCCTCGACGAAGCGCCTCCGCCGGACGCCTTGGCAAATGCGACCGGAGTCCGTGACGAGGAGATGCACCTCGGCGTCCGCGAGATCTACATCCACTATCCCGCCGGCATCGGCACGTCCAAACTGAAACTGCCGGCCACCAGGAACGGCACCGCACGCAACATCAATACGATCAAGAGGCTGGCAGAAATGGCCGCCGAGCTGTGTTGAGGTCGTCCCGGCTCGATGTGCGTGTCTTCGATCCGTATCGATGAACACCTCGACATCGGCAGATGCAAGTGGTCGGCAGATCTACTGCCGAGCCTCCAAGAGCGACCATTCCAGCGCATCGGCTCAGCCATTCGGCGACGATAGAGTTCAGCCCTGAACGTCGATTGGCCATTCGGCACCATTGCTCCGGAGCGGGAGATATCGCGTCGGCGACGTCGGTTCGCACCTCTAACGGTCGGCAAGCGGGTGCCGAGCTGACGCGTTCGACACTGAACGTGAAACGACAGAATGACCCGGAGCGGTCCTCGGCAACTGCAGCGTGATCCGCACGCAGGCACGCTATCCGCAGAGTGAGCGGACATCGACTGATCGAAGAACCGAGTGACGTGAATGGAAGGCTGCAGCCGAGGTGCATCCGGGAGCGGACGGGGAGCGCAGTTCGGCTTGGGGCCATTAACGGAAACCAGGTTTTGATCCAGATGATGCGAGTCACGACCGCGAAGACGGCGCCATTCCGGCTCGGCTCCGTACCTGTTGCACGGTGGCACTCGTCGTTGGCGACGCGTAGCGCTTCTCATGTTGCGCGTGTTCAACGCCGATTCGACGGGAAATCTGAGGCGATGCGGTCCAGAGTTCCATGTTGCGCCGCGATATCTCGGCATGTAGCGTGGCACCATGAGAACATCTCGATCGACCCACATGGGCGTGGCCACGCCACCCTGAACCCGATCATCTCACTTCTCCCGTAGCGGGCCCTGGCGACTTCGGCTTGGGGCTGCGCATCTTTGACACCTTCGCGCCATGCGGGTAGCGGAGCGGACGATGGCGTTTCCATGAACTTCGAAAAGCTCAAGACCGAATGGCTCGGCAACATCCGGGGCGACCTGCTTGCTGGCCTTGTCGTGGCTCTCGCGCTGATCCCTGAAGCGATCGCTTTCTCCATCATAGCGGGCGTCGATCCCAAGATCGGCCTCTATGCGTCGTTCTCCATCGCTGTCGTGACGGCGATCGTGGGCGGCCGGCCAGGCATGATCTCGGCCGCGACCGCGGCGACGGCTGTCTTGATGGTGACGCTCGTGAAGGAACACGGGCTGCAGTATCTGCTCGCAGCAACCGTGCTGGCTGGAATTCTCCAGATTGCGGCGGGGTTCCTGAAACTCGGCAACGTCATGCGGTTCGTATCGAAGTCGGTGATGACAGGGTTCGTCAATGCGCTCGCCATCCTCATCTTCATGGCGCAGTTGCCCGAGCTGATCGGCGTGCCCTGGCTCACCTATGTGATGGTCGCCGCTGGCCTCGGCATCATCTACGGCTTTCCGTACCTTACGAAGGCCGTACCATCACCGCTCGTCTGCATCGTCGTTCTGACGACGCTCGCGATGGCGTTCGGCCTCAACGTGCGAACGGTCGGCGATATGGGCGAACTGCCATCGACTTTGCCGGTCTTCTTCCTGCCGGACGTTCCCCTCAATCTCGAAACCCTGCGGATCATATTCCCCTACTCGGTCGCCGTGGCAGCCGTGGGCCTTCTCGAATCCCTGATGACCGCCCAGATCGTCGAAGACCTGACCGACACGCCAAGCGAGAAGAATCGCGAATGCGTCGGCCAGGGGGCGGCCAACGTCGTCACAGGATTCATGGGCGGCATGGCCGGCTGCGCCATGATCGGGCAGTCCGTGATCAACGTAAAGTCTGGTGGGCGGGGACGCTTGTCCTGCTTTGCGGCCGGCGTGTTCCTGCTGTTCCTCATCGTCGTGCTCGGCCCTTGGGTCAAGCAGATCCCGATGCCCGCGTTGGTCGCCATCATGATCATGGTATCGATCGGAACATTCAGCTGGGTTTCCCTGAAAAACCTGACTTCGCACCCGAGATCGTCGAGCATGGTGATGCTGGCAACGGTCGCCGGCGTCCTGCTCACCCACAATCTCGCCATCGGCGTTGGTCTCGGCGTGCTCTTGTCGGGTATCTTCTTCGCCTGGAAAATTGCCCAGCTGTTCCGTGTGACATCTGATCTGTCGGCGGACGGCGCCACCCGCACCTATCGCGTCGAGGGGCAGCTCTTCTTCGCGTCCACCGAGGATTTCACCTCATCGTTCGATTTCAAGGAGGCCCTGTCGAAGGTCGTCATCGATCTCAGCCGGGCCCATATCTGGGACATCTCCAGCGTCGCCGCTGTAGACATGGTCGTCCTGAAGTATCGACGCGAAGGCGCTGAAGTCGAATTGGTGGGCATGAATGCGGCGAGCGAAACGATCGTCGACAAGCTGGCCATCCACGACAAGCCGGGCGCCCTGGACAGCCTCTTGAAACATTGAGCGGAGGGAACGGATCATGACCAGGATCGTCGCCTGCATCGATGGATCGATCTATTCCGACAGTGTCACAGATCATGCAGGCTGGGCCGGAAAGCAGTTGTCGGCATCGATCGAACTGCTGCAAGTTCTGGGACGCCGCGAACCATCTTCATCTGATCTCAGCGGAAACATCGCAGCAGATGCACAGCAGCAATTGCTGCAGGAACTCGCCCGGCTCGATGCCGAACGAGCAAAGCTCATCCAGAAACGCGGACGACTACTGCTCGATGCGAGCAAGACGCGCCTCGCAGCTGCGGGGACCGCTGACGTGACGGCCCACTTGCGACACGGCGACCTGCTCGAAGCCTTGAGCGACCGGGAAGCGAGCACTGATCTGTTCGTACTCGGCAAGCGAGGGGAGGCCGCTGATTTTGCACAGGCGCATCTCGGCTCGAACCTCGAGCGCGTCGTCAGATCGGTCCATCGCCCCATTCTTGTCGCTGCGCGGGCCTTCAAACCCATCGGGAAGGCTCTGATCGCATTCGATGGCGGGTCATCAGTGCTGAAGGCGATAGACCAGCTGTCGCGATCCCCACTTTTGAGTGGCGTCACGTTGCACCTGGTCCACGTCGGCAATGACCATCCGGGCATGCGGCGGCAGATGGAAGGCGCCGTGGCGCAGCTCGAGGGCGGAGGCCAATCCGCCAAACTACGCTTCATCGACGGGACTGCGGACAAGGCGATCGCTGGTGTGGTGGAGGCGGACGGCATGAACCTGCTCGTCATGGGCGCCTACGGTCACTCGCGCATTCGCAACATGATCATCGGCTCGACGACGACCGAAATGATCCGATCCTGCAAGGTGCCTGTTCTTCTCTACCGATGAAAGCCATTCGTTGCTGCGCAGGTGATCTGCAACGACACATCCGTCGAGAATGATTCTGGCGCGGGGGCATGTCAGGATCCGCCATCGAGCGGCGCTGGCAGGGAATACCTGTCACGCCGTCAGGCGAGATGGCATCGGTAAAGAATGGCGGCAAACAAACTCCGCACAAGCCCTGCGACCACGATGCACCTGCTCAGGTCCGTCTGGGTCACGTGCAGGTTTCACAGGCAGCGCCGTCATCCCGGATCACACTCGGTTGCGGAATTGACGAGACTGCGACGTGCCCCACGTCAACGCCGAGCCCCCTACAGCGGCTTATGTAAGATGCCACTCTTATGCGGTGCATCACGCTACGTGTCGCGAGAGGCCGCATGTGGCCCTCAACGTCGGCTCCCCTGCAGTCGATATCGGGGCAACTCTGCGATCCGGCCAAGTCCAGGCTAGACCGGCCCGACGCCGCCCGTGAATGTCCGCATTCTCCACAAAGCCGCCCATCCTGCCTATTTCGTCGGGAGGCATCATGACGATCATGTGAAACGCGACGACGCCCGTAGCCCGCATCAGGAAGGCCGAACCCGCCATCCGCGCATTGGGCGCTCAGGCAGTCTACCTGTTCGTAAGCGGTGTCCCGCTCGCACCTTGACCGTTCAGGCTGCTTCGACCGTGGCGTAGGCCCATGGCATCAGGTCGTCGATGCGGGATTGCGGCCAACC
>LNEM01000022.1 GCA_001464955.1 Rhizobiales bacterium Ga0077537
CATCGTCCGGCTGGTAGTGCCGCTCGAGATAGGCCATCAGCTCTTGCACGGTGGTCATGGCGCACCTCCTTTACCGGCGTCGAAGTTGGCAACAGTTGCCAGGTGCCCGCATGTGCTGCATTGGCAGGCCGTCGTGCGGTCCCATTCGAGCACGTTGAAATCCTCAACGCCGTTGTCGAAGATCGTTGCGACGATGGTGATCGCCAGCTCGAAGGGCTCGAGGCTGCCGCAGTGGGGGCAAGCCATGCCGGCGAGGCAATTGATGTTGGCTCGCGTCATGGCGCACCTCCTTGCCCGTCGCTCGGCGCAAGGCGGTGCACGGCGAGGATGATCTCGATCAGCTGGCTCGCAAGCCGTAGCCGCTCCTGCATCGGCAGTAGTGTGCCGATGGCCTGGTTGCGGCTGCGGTCGACCGTCATGGCCTCGATGGCCAGCGTCGCGTCGTGGGAGAGCCCCATCACCTGATCACTGAGCAGATGCAGATGATGCAAAATCGCTTGGTCGGTTGCGCCTCTCATGCGTCACCTCGCGTGGCGTAGGGCGCCGTCGACAGCCAGTGGAATGTGGTCGTGACCTTGGGTGTCTGTTCCCAGACCATCCAGCAGTAGCGGTGGCGTCGGGTGTAGGGACCAGCCAGACCTGGATCACCGTTCGGATAACAGACGCAGTCATCGAGCGCGTAGATCCGTGCCGGCGGCCGGGCCATGTAGCTGTGGTGGCGACACGGATCGCAGAGACTCGCCAGGTTGAGGAGCATCGCGACCTTGCCGCCGGTCCTGGCGGTCATTGCGAGTGCCTGTCGGATGAACCGGTCGGCGAGGCCTGCGCCATAGGGCGGGTTGGTCACGATGTGCTTGGCGAGCGGCCTCTCGGTCTTCAGGAAGTCGCGTCCGGCTTCGCCATAACCGTAGTCGGCAAGATCCGTGGCGATCACGTCATAGCCGGCCGCCTCGCATTCGATGGCGATGGCACCCTGGCCGCAGGCGGGCTCCCAGATCGGACCGTCGAAGTGCTCGGCGGCCAGGAAGGCGCGGGTCGCCTCGGGCGGCGTCGGGTAGTATTCCCGCGGCGCACGATAGGGCGAAAGGCGCCAGCCCGGGGATGCCCCCGGGCCGTGCTTGGTGGTGATGTCGGGGATCATGCGAACCCCCGATCTTCTGCGGTGACCGGATCGAGGAACAGGACGCCGGAGGCGAAGTCCTGGGGCACGATGTCGAGCTTGAGAATGGCGCCTTTCTCGGCCTCGCGTCGGGCCCAGACGGCACCGATCTCGACGCCTTTTCCCAGTTGATCCTTGCCGGCTTCGTCGGTGCCGATGATGCGGCAGAACTTGGCCCGGTAGATCGGCTTTTGTTTTGAGTTACTCATGGTGTGTTTCCTTTTCTTTTTATTGGGCTGCTTCATTGCAGCCATGGCCATCACAGGCACGGCGTGAAAGCGGGAGAGGAACCGAAGCCCGTAAGGGCGAGGCGGCCTGCGAAGCAGAGTCCGACCCCAACGGGGTTGAAGCGACCGCGCGCCGTGCGATGGTCCATGAATAGGCTGCAATGTGCGATGCCGGCCCAATCAGAAAAGGGACCACGCGTAACTCAGCGCAAACTGAGGCGATTGCCGGACTGCGCATCGACGCCTGACACTGAATGCTGGATCACAACAGCGAAACGCGTCGCGCAACGGTGCACGGCCCGACGCAATTCCGGATCAGAAGGCGTCGGTCTCCATGTCTCAGAAATGCGATCTCTTCGACGGCTTTCCACGCGGTATCACGGAGCAGGGCGGCGAGCGCCGGTCCCTCGAGCAGCAGGCGATGCCGCAGGCGGCATTCATGCCGGTATCGTCCGCCCGCTCATCCCGCATGCTGGCCTTCGATCCGTCCAAGATCTTCCTCGGCGTCGTCGATGGCACGCCGCGTCCCGGCGCCCGTGTCGGTCACACCGAGGTGCATGATGGCCACGCCATCGGCTTCGGCGACGACACGCATTTCATGACGGTTGCCGGCTCGCGCGCGGGCAAGGGACGATCGGTGATCGTGCCGACGCTGCTGACCTACACCGGCCCCGTATTGGCGTCCGACCCCAAGGCCGAACTGACCAACATCACCGCCGCCGCGCGCGCCTCTCAAGGGCATCACGTCCTGGCCGTCGATCCCTTCGGCATCACGCGGGGGCGGGCGCGCAAATACCGGGCACGCTTCAATCCCATGGCGATCCTGAGGCCCGGCTCGCGGACCTTGGTCGAGGATGCCGGCCTGATCGGCGATGCCGTCGTGGTGCCTGGCAATACGCAGGACCCGCATTGGGACGAATCTTCCCGTCAATTCATCGAGGGCGTCGTGCTGTTCGTTGCCACCGACGAGCTCTTTGAAGGCCGGCGCAATCTGGCGACGGTGCGCGATCTCATCGCCGGCCAAGCCACGAGCGGCGGGGTCACCGGCATGGACGTGCTGGCCGAGCAGATGCGCCGCAACAACGCCGCCGACGCAACGGTCCGCCAGGCTGTCATCGATGCGGCGGAGGACTTTTTCTCCAAGCCCGATGACGAGCGCGGCTCGGTGCTGTCGAACACGCGGCGCCATCTGCGCTTCCTCGGCTATCCGCAGATCCGCGAGTCGGTCAGCGGCCACGATTTCGATCTGTCCGATCTCAAGACCGGCAAAGATGGCCGGCCGGTGACGATCTATCTCTGCCTACCGGCCATGCGCATGGGCACCTGCAATCGGTGGCTCAGGCTCTTCGTCAACTTGGCCCTTGCTGCGATGGAAGAAACGCCGGTCAAGCCTGATCCGCCGGTGCTGCTCTGCCTCGACGAGTTCCCCGTGCTCGGCCACATGAAATCGATCGAGGACGCCGCCGGCCAGATCGCGGGATTCGGCGTCCGGCTGTGGACCGTGATCCAGGACATCGGTCAGCTGAAGGCGCTCTACAAGGAACGGTGGCAGACGTTTCTCGGCAATGCCGGCGCCGTGCAGTTCTTCGGGCTCAACGATCTTGAGACCCTGGAATGGGTGTCGAAACGGCTCGGCACCACCAGCCTGATCGTGCGCAACAAGTCGGAGGTGTCGGACCAGGACGCGACGCGCTCGGGTCGCATGGGCGCCAGCTGGTCGGTGCAGACGCAGCCCCTGATGACCGTCGACGAAATCGCCCGGCTGTTCGGCCGGTTCGATCCGCTTGGCCGGCAGCTGGTGATCTTCTCGAGCTTCGATCCGATCGTGCTGCAGCGGATCAACTACGACAGCCACGAGCTTTTCAAGGGAGGCTTCGATGCGCCGGATCTCTGACATCGCCACCGACCGCGGCCCGGGACGCACGAGCCGCGTCACCGCCACGCTCCGCTCGCCGGAGCTGGCGCAAGCGCTCAACCGATCCGGAGAGGGCCTCGTCTACATCCTCTGGAGCATCGTCTCGGTGGCGATCCTGTGGACGGCCTGGAACGGCCATCTCGGACGCGATCCCCACCTGATCGTCATCGTGCCCGTCATTTCCGCCATGGCCTTCTGGACGGTTTGGAACGGCAATCGCCTCTGGCAGGAGCGCAATCGCACCACCATCGACACCCTGACCATCACACTCGACGATCGCGGCGTCACCATTACCGGGCCCGACGCCACCTTCAGCCGTCAGCGCGGCGCCCACGACATTCGCTTCAGTGCCGGGCCGCATCGCCGCGGCAAGTTCGAGCAGCGCGAGGAAAAGCGTGTCGGCCACACGCTCGGTTACGCCTACCGCGATGCCTGGGAGGTCTGGTGCGAGGCCGGCGTCGACGTCGATCTAATCGTGGCCGTCGCCGGAGAGGAGGATGCCCGCGCCATCGTCCGTCATCTCTCCGAGGAGAACCTGTTGGTCACCCGCGACGCCGGCCACGAGGCCTACGACCGGCGTCGGACGGCGCCAGCCTGAGGAGGACCGCCATGGCACAGACATCGAGCATGCAGTACTTCCTGGCCGTGACGTTCTGGGTAGCGGCCTGGTGGGTCATCGACATCGTCAACGGCGACCCGATCGGGCTCTTCCTGGCGGTTCTGTTCGCGGTCGTCGGCTGGGGCATGGCGCTCGGTGCAATTCGCACCGCCGTGCCGGCACGCTCGCCCTTCACGAGCACCACCGGTCGCATCCTCTGGTCGCTGCGGCCGCGCGCCTGGGTCGTCGCCTGGGCGATGATCTGCCTCACGATCCTCGTGCTCGGCAAGCCGCTCTTCCTGTGGACCTACGGCGGCGGCCAGTGCCGGTATTTCGACTGGCACGGCCATTGGATCACCCTGCCGGCGCACGGTGACGGCAGCTTTGGCGGCTGCCGGTTTCTGCGCGGGCGCTGACAGCTATTCGACGGCACCGGCTCCGTCCGGGTAGGTCAACGGTTCCAGCAGCGCCACCATTTCGGTGCTGCCGGACGCGTAGGCCAGATCGACGGGTAGCCGGCCGATCCGGTCGGGACGCAAGGGGTCGACGCCTTGCGCGATCAATCGCGTTGCCAGATCGATGTCGGCCTCGAAGGCGGCCCGATGCAAGGGTGTCAGCGCGTTGACCTGGCTGCCGAGTGTCTGATCGACGAAGCCGGCTAGGTCCGCGCCCGCCGCGATGGCCTCGTCGGCGGTCGCCCGATGAGAAACACCGCCACGCGCCGACCCGAGTGTTCCCGACGGCGAAAGCCCGAACTCCCACATGCGGTGACGCGCAATCTCCTCGACGTAGTCCCGATGCGACAGACATCGGCGAAGCTGTCGAAAGGATCGTCAGCTGCCGTGGCGCTGCCGAGCGACCAGGCGTAGCTCAGGAGCTGGGATTGGTCCTTGGCGATAGACCCGGCATCGGGCCTGACAAACGGCGTCAGGATGTTGTTCTCGAGAGTCAGCGGATCGCGCATCAGAACACGCGGCGGATCGGCCTTTGGAAACAGGAACCCGACATACGCGATGGAGACAACCGGCGACCGCCGCGACGACGTCCATTGGCATGTGAGGTGCTGGGCGATGTAGAAGTCCGGTTCCTTGATGTCGATCACAACGAAGTAGGAGCCCGGTGCCGGAAGGCTCGTTGCACGATCGCCCGACGTCGCGACGTAGACGCCGGGGCGCGCGAGATCCGCATCGCGGGATTTGTTCGGTGAGGATGTTGCAGCAGCGCGAGGCGCCGGCGGACCGGCCTCAAGGAACCGCGCGAAGCCGCGACCGAGGTTGATGATCTGGTCTCGAAGCGTAGCGGCGCCGTCGACGCGGCCCTCGACTCGGTGCAGCAACTCCTCGACGAGCACGACGACGCGCGCATCCTTGATGTCGCCGTCCTCTTGGCACCAGTAGTCGAGCCGTCGGGCCAAGCGCCGCTCGTCGGCGAGATCGCCGACGAGCGGCAAATCCTTGCTGTCAAGCAGCCGCAGACAGGCCTTCGCGAGGATCACGCCGCCGGAGCCCGTGGCCTCCCTGTGCTTCTTCAGCCGGCCCCTGACCTGTTGTCGGTAGCCCCGATCGGGCAACTGGGCGGATTTCAAGGCATCGCGATCAATGGGCATCGGGAGTTTTCGGGAACTTCTGCAAAAAGCGGGAAGCGACACGACTGCCCGGCAGCCCGCTGATCTGGCCATCTGGTTCTCGTGATCGGCGGTTGAGCCGCCAAGGCCTTTCACCGGTCACGAAACTGCAGCTTGGCCGAGGAAGGCCGCCGAAGTCACACCCGCATGACCGCGATGGTTATCGGATGGCCCGGGCCGGCCCTTCCAGCCAGATCAGCAAGGAGACCGAGAATGTCGTCATCGAAACACTGGGGGCAGCGGCCCCCGGGACCGGGAACGCCGGCCAGGCCGGTGAACCATGCGGTTCCAACTGCCGGCCAAGACAGCACGGAGCGGCGGACCGCATCGCAGAGCCCGGGCGGCGAGAGCGACCATACGCTCTTGACGACTGCGGAGGCGGCGCACCTGCTGCGCCTTTCGGACCGCACGCTCGAGCGCTTCCGCGTCGAGGGCACAGGGCCGCGCTACGTCAAGGCCGGTCCGGGCAAACGCGCCCGCGTGCTTTACCGCAAGGAGGACCTGGAAGCCTGGCTCGACGGCTTTCGTTTCAAGAGCACGTCCGAATACGTCGGATAACCCCCGGCGCACCCTGAGCTGACGCCCTCCCGGGCAAATCCCCTCAACCCGATCGCACCGCCGGCGAGATCTCGATTTCTCCGAACGGGAGAGCTTTGCCGCCTCGACCTCGCGGCCGGCAGAGCTCGCGCGATCAAAAAACCGAGAGTGATCGCATCATGGACGACAGAGAAAAAGAGAATGGACGCTTTGGGGAGATGAACGAAGACTATCCGGAGCGAGTACCCAAATATCTTGGCCCCGAGCACCGATACGACTTCGTGTTCCCTTGGGTCTCCTTCGCCATCTTCCTGAGTGTTTTGCTGGGTCTCAACAGCACACTCCCTGGCGGAGGCATCGCGCGGAATGTGCTCGTGCTGTTTGTAGCTTTGGTGGCTGGCGGCCTCAGCTTCGTTGCAAACAAGGCCGCGTTCCATCAAGGCGCCATCCTTGCTTCGAGTGGGGACAGGGTGGCAACGGCGCTCGTCATCGCCTGGTTCTCCCTGATGACAGTCACCGTGGGCACGATCGGCTTTGCCGGCGTGAGTCACGAGATCGTCGAAGCGGCAAATCTGCGCGAACCCGGCAAGCACATGGCCGATGCCAACCGCGCGGTCAGCGAGTCGGCGGCGGACGGAAAGCAGGTCTTGCCACTCATCGCAGGCGGCAAGAGCGACGTCGCCGATATCGCGGAGCGCGAGTTCCGGAGTGGTGCCGTCAGTGGCCGTGCCGGTCCCGGCCCCACGGTCGATCGCCTGAGGGCTCTCGCCGCCAGGTTCGCTGCCGTTGAGCAGGCTTATGTGGCGGCGGATCGGCCACGCGCCGCCTTGATCGGCAAGCTCGAGAGCCTGACCGCCAAATACGAGGAGCAGCTCAATGCGGGCGGCGCGACCGGCAGCAATCGCGCCAAGCTCGTCGCCCTCTACAGCCAAGCCCAGAGCCTGGTGACGGAGATCGCCAGTGTCGTGCCGACGGCAGCGGCGCGAGGCTTGGTCAGCGAGCTTCGCTCGACCCCGACGCCAACCGCCGTTCCGGGTCGCATCGATGTCGGGGCCCATTTGCGCGGGCATGCGGATCGGCTCGAGCGGGCGCTCGAGACTGTGACGACAGTAAAGGTTGCGCTGCCGCCGTTCCCGGCGCCGGCAGGACTCATGGTCGGCTGGCAGCGGCTTGATCTGACGCTTCCTCTCGCGGTGCTTCTATTCGGCCTCGAGGTGATCCTGATCGTGCTCTGGTGCCTGCAGGTGCGGGACTTCAAGGCTCGTCGCCCCTCCGTCCGCAAGAACGGTACCGACACCGACCCGTCGTCATCGCCCGCCGGCGCGGCAGCGGCCCCGGCACCGCCGGACTTCGACGCTGATCCCGGCATCGCGGACGGGCATGACCACCCACCAGCCGCCGGCAAAGGCCCCCGTCCTGCGCGCCCGCGCCACACCTGATCCGTGTCACCGGGAGGGCGGTCTCCTCTCCGACCGCCCTCCCATCCCAACGCCATCAATCGGATGAGTGCCATCGGGTAGCGCCTCTGCGCAGGACGCTTCCCTGGTCGCCGCCATCCCCAGGAGACCTTCCAATGCTCGACACACTCGGTTTGCTACCGAAATCCATCGCACCTGCAGCGATCGCCTACCTCGTCCTCTGCTACGGCCTTGGCGATGTCTTCGCCCAACGCCGGGCAGGCTGGCTGCACATTCCCGCCTGCCAGAATGGACTTGGCGCTGACGCCGCCGCGGCTGATGTCCAGACTGGGCTGCAACAGAAGCTCGTGCGCAAGTACGTGGACATCATCATTAAGACGCTTCCGCCGTCGATGCCGAAGGACGTCGTCAGAGACCTGAACGACCTGACGCAGCCGGAAACGCCTGGCCGCCGCGCCCAGAGGTTTGCCGATCGCTGCACATGCCTCGCATCCGCGGCACGGTCGGAAACCCGCTTCGACCAGACGATCTGGGTTGCCAGCCTGCGCTTCGTCGAGCCGGCCGGCGTCTCCAACTTCCACGGCGTCATGACGCGCCTCGACGGCCAGGGCCTCTGCGGAAAGGGGAGGGCATGATGCGCGAAGAGACCATTCTCTGGCGCTCGGGCGCCTTCACGGTGAGCGACACGAACGTCCGCACGCACCGCGTCACCGTCTCGTTGACCGACATCGACGTCGTCGAGGTCAACCGGCCGCTTCTGATCGGCGCCATCGCCTTCGCCATCCTCCTCCTGCTGCTCGTGCTGAGGTTCAGTGATGTGCTGTTGGTTGCCGAGCTGCTGGCACTGATCGGCATCGGCGCGCTTACCGTCCTGGCCGGGCTCGCAGTGGCGCGTGTCCAGCTCCACAGTCTCAGCATTGATGGCATCGCCATCGTCCTGCCGATCTGGACCGCTCGGGCCATGCGGGCAGCGATTGACACCGCCATCCGCGGTCGCAGAGAGAACCGATCTGCACGCCCGGGGAGGGTTACGCCATGAGCTTTCTGAAACGCCTCGGGTGGCCGATGATGCGGGCGGAAACTGCGACAACGGTGGGATCACCGAGCGCCTCCGCGACGTCCTCGCCCCCGCGCAGCGACCCACATCAGCCGCGGCCGGGACGACGAGGCCGCAAGGTGCTCAAAACCTTCGGCATGGTCTTGGGCGCCACTTTCGTCGCCGTCGCGGCGATGGTTCTGATCACCTGGCACTCGGACTTCTGGCAGCTTCGCGACCGGCTCGTGCACATCCATGATGCGCTGTTCGGCGACTACATCCCGCCGGAATGCCGCACGGATGCGACCCAGTGTGTCAGGGACCGCGCCACGGGACGGCTCGTCCCAAAGCCGCGGCCGCCTGACGTGACCAGGCGTCCGGCCACGTCCGACTGCCAAGGCCCCGAAGGGCTCGCCCTTCATTGCCAGCTGCACACGCTGTTCGACTATTTCAATGCCGAGCTGTTCGAAGGCCGGCTTCCCAAGGCGCTGATCACCCTGCAGCGGAAAGAGGGTGCCGGCGGCTTCTATTGGCATCAGCGCTACCGCAAGGCCGAGGGTGGTCGCATCGACGAGATCGCGATCAACCCCAACCAACTCGGGATCGGATCCCCGCTGTGGGTCGCCTCGATCCTCATCCACGAGATGGTGCACATGGAGCAGGCCTACTTCGGCAAACCCGGCGACAACGGGTTCCACAACGCCGAGTGGGGTCGGATGATGAAGCGTGTCGGGCTCCACCCGTCGTCAACTGGCAAGCCGAGCGGCCAGCAGACCGGCACGCGCATGTCGCACTACGTCATCCCCGCCGCCGCCTTCGAGCGCGCGGCAGCACAGCACCCGATCCTGAAGAACGAGCGACTGGCGTTCTTCGAATAGCGTGCCCACGAATAGCGACTGCGGGGGTAATCCCGCAGTCATCTCGTCCCCCGCAGACGGCGCTGCCCACGATCGCGCACATGTCTCGAGATGCTCCGACGAGTGCAAACTGTGCTGAGCAAGTGCAGCATGTTTGACGCATTGCCCATCGTTCGGCAGAAAAAAACGAACTTCGGGCGTCACTGCGATGTGGCGCCCATGATCGACCTCTCACGCCACATCATGGCCAACATCGGGCAGACCATTGCTGTCACGCTCGCGCTCAAGGTGATCGTCCTCGTTACTACCACCGTAGGGGGGCCCTGGCCGAAACTGGCGCGACGGTTCGCGTGACCATGAACGCGCTGCCCCTGCTCGTTTGGAACGCGCCCCATCCGGTCACCAAATTGTGAGAGCGGTCGCACTTGGTGGCCAATTGGCAAGCACTTGTGATCATTTGACGACGATAGAAGGGCAACGCCATTGACATCATCGGCCCTGGTCGACATTACAGTCCGAGCTATCGAACCGATTCCGTAGCTAGCGCAGCGGGCTTCCTGTATGCGACGTCAGGGCGACATCACAAGAGGGTTGACAGGGGTGCTTGCACTCGTGTTGACGCTTGTGTTCGCGCTAAGTACGTTCCATGTCCATGCCAGCGCTTCGGTCGAGCCGGATGCGATTGTCGTCGCTGACATTTTCGGCGATGCAACCTCGACTGATAGCGAGCCCAGTAAGGATGATCCACACGCATCCTTGGATTGCCCAGCGTGTTCAATGATATCCCACGTTTTTTGGGCGGCGCCAGTTTCTCTGGTCGTGGCTCCTGTGGCTGGCACTCAGAGTTATGGCTTATTTGACGACCACCGAGTTTTTGGGTTGGCATCCCTAAATCATCGCCCACCGATCGCTGTCGCCACGTAACTTGGCTGCCGCCCGAGCGGGCGCGCGGCCAATGCGTACGCGCGCAACTCACTAGATCGGTCGGCTATGCACTCGACAATCTCAGGACGTTTCACTCGAATTTTAGCGTTGCTGGTTCTTGCTGCGCCGCTCTGGCTAGCGGAGCCAGGCGGTGCGCTCGCCGTCGACCTTGCGACATCAATTCGTAAGGCTTTGGGCGCTGATCCTCGCATTCCGGCCGGCCAACTAGAGGTCGAAGCCGTCGAAGGGGCACTTATACAGGCCGGCAAGCGGCCAAATCCAGAGCTGGCCGTCGAAATCGAGGATTTCGGTGGCACGGGCGACTACGCGGGCTTTAACAAGGCCGTTCTCACCATATCGATACAGAAAAAGATCGAGTTCGGCGACAAGCGTGACGCACGCATTGCCGTCGCCATCGGCAAACAAGATGTTGCGAACGCCGAGATCGCAGTCGCAATGCGCGAGATCATCTCACAAACCAAGGTTGACTATATTCAGGTGCTCGGGGCCCAGCAGCGTGTCGAGCTGCTTGCAGTGACAGCCAAGCGCTTTGAGGATCTCCTACCGCTGCTGCGGCGAAGATCCGAGGCTGGCGCCTCGCTGCCTGCAGACCTTTCTCGCGGTGAACTTGCGCTCGGCAAAGCCAGAGTCGCCATCGACAAAGCAAAAGCCGAACTGGTCGGCGCGCGCCGACAATTGGTTTCGAACTGGTCAGGCTCACTTGGCGATGCTGTGAGCGCGGCCGGTCGCCTGCGCCACAACGGGCATCCCTTGCCTGCAGCGCAAAGCCTCCTCAGCGGACTCGATGAGCATCCAGTAATACGTGCCTGGGCCGCCGTCTACGCGCAGCGCGACGGTGAGCTTCGCCTGCAGCGTGCGACGGCCGTTCCCGACCTCACGGCAAGCGCCGGTGTCAAGCGCATCTATGAGACGGATGATACGGCCTTTCGCGTTGGTGGGTCGATCCCATTGCCCTTCTACGACCGAAACGAGGGGGCGATACAGGAGGCTGAGCGTCGTCTTGCAAAGGTCGAGTTCGAGCGCGAGGCGGCGCGGCGGATGTTGAAGCGGCGCGTGATCGATGCTTTCGGAGACCTCGAGGCCAGCTGCATCGAGGCCCGCCGGTTGCTTGCCGTTGTCGTTCCAATCGCGCGTCGAGCAGCGGAAAACGTGCGGAGCGGCTTCGACCAGGGCCGGCTGTCCGTAAAGGAGCTGCTCGATGCGAACCAGGACTACTATGAGGCGGACATTCAACAGCTCGACGCCGACATCCGGTGTCATGCCGCAGCCGCCAAGATCGAGACACTGGTGACGCGGACTTCATTGCAAAGCAGCTGGCAAGCTGTGGTCAGGAGACAGTGAGATGAGTGATGCGTCCAACACAGAGAGCTTGGGCAAGGAAGCATCCCCGGATGCGCGCCCGCCATCCAGGATGCTCCCAAATGTACTCCGCGGCCTCGCCATCCTGGTCGTGCTGGCCGCTGGCGGAGCGGCTGCTAAATATATCATGTCTATTGAGCGCCCAGTCGCCAAGAGTGGTCATGGCCATGACGGCGAGGAAAAGGGCAAAGACGCGCATGGGTCTGGAAGCGAAAATGGCGGGCACGACGGTCACGGACACGGTCCAGAAAAAAGCATTGTCAAGCTCAATGCCGCTCAGTTGAGCAACGCCCGGCTGACCATCGAGCCTGTCGCCGCCGGGATCATTCGTGAGACCCTCGTTCTCAACGGTATCGTGCAGCCGAACGAGGAACAGCTCGTGGCGGTGTTGCCGCGTTTCGGGGGAGTCGTGCGCGCCGTCAACAAGCGCCTCGGCGAAGCTGCCCGCAAGGGTGAGGTCGTCGCCAAGATCGAGAGCAACGAGAGCCTAACACAATATGACGTCTTCGCTCCTATCGGCGGAACCGTCATCGAGCGGAAGGGCACGCTCGGTGAGTATGCCGACAAGGATAAGCGGCTGATGGTGATCGCCGACCTCTCGACGCTGTGGGTGGATTTTCGCGTCTATCAGCAGGACTTCCCAAAGCTGAAACTCGGACAAACCGTCGACGTGGCCCTCAACGGCACAAGGCGCGGGGCGAAGATCGATTACATATCTCCCATCGGCATGAGCGACACGCAGAGCATGCTCGCTCGCGCCGTCATCGACAACCAGGACGGTGCCTTCAGGCCCGGTCTTTACGTGACAGGACGCGTGCTGGTGGCCGAGCAGAACGTACCCGTGGTCGTCAAGCAAAGCGCCATTCAGTACGTCAGCGGCAAGCCAGTTGTTTTCGTCGAGACGAAAGAAGGTTTCGAGGCCCGCGACGTCGAGTTCGGCATGAAGGACGACGAGCAGATCGAAATCATCTTCGGGGTCGTTGCGGGCGACAAGGTCGTCACAGCCAATAGTTTCGTGCTCAAGGCCGAGATCGGCAAGGGCGAAGCGACGCACGAACACTGAGGCAGTGACATGATTGATAAGATCGTATCGTTTTCGGTCGTTCAACGCTGGCTGGTCGTGTTTACCACGATCGCGCTCGGGGCGTTCGGTGTCTTCAATTTTCTGCGGTTGCCTATCGATGCGGTGCCAGACATCACCAACGTCCAGGTCCAGATCAACGCTGTCGCTCCGGGTTACTCGCCACTCGAGGCCGAGCAGCGAATCACGTTCCCGATCGAAACAGGCCTTGGCGGGTTACCAAAGCTCTCCTACACCCGGTCGCTATCCCGATATGGCCTGTCGCAGATCACGGTCGTGTTCGAGGACGGGACTGACATCTATTGGGCGCGCACGCTCGTCAATGAACGGCTGCAACAGGTCAAGGATCAGCTGCCGCAAGGCATCGAGTTGGCGATGGGTCCGATCGCAACAGGGCTCGGTGAAATTTTCCTCTATACGGTCGAGGCTAAGGCCGGTGCACTTCGACCAGAAGGAGGTGAGTATTCGCCGGTCGATCTGCGCGTTCTCCATGATTGGGTCGTCAAGCCGCAGCTCCGAACGGTTCCGGGCGTTGTAGAAGTCAATTCGATCGGCGGTTTTGATCGGCAGTTGCACGTGGTTCCGGACCCAGAGCGGTTGACGGCCTTCAACGTCACATTGCACCATCTCGTCGAGGCCATCACCAAGAACAACGCCAACGTAGGCGCCGGCTATATCGAGAGGAATGGCGAGCAGTACCTTGTTCGTGCTCCAGGACAGCTGCTCACTGTCGACGACATCCTGGACATTCCGATCGGCTCTCATTCGGGCGTACCTGTTCGCATCCGAGACGTCGCCAGAGTCGAGATCGGCAAAGAGTTGCGCACTGGCGCTGCCACGCACGACGGCAAGGAGGTGGTGCTCGGCACTGCAGTCATGCTGATCGGCGAAAACAGCCGTACGGTTTCTGTCCGTGTCGCAGAGAAGCTGAAATCAATCGAGAAAAGTCTTCCTGAAGGAACTTTCATCCGAACGGTTTATGATCGCACAAACCTCGTCAACGCGACGATCGAGACGGTCCGCAACAATCTGCTCGAGGGCGCGGTACTCGTCATTGTGATTCTGTTTCTGCTGCTTGGGAATTTTAAGGCGGCCTTGATCACAGCGATGATCATTCCGCTTTCCATGCTGTTCGCTGTGACCGGCATGGTTGAAACCAAAATCAGCGCCAATCTCATGAGTCTCGGTGCTATCGACTTCGGCATTATCGTCGATGGCGCTGTCATAATCGTGGAAAACTGCTTGCGGCTCCTCGCGGAAAAACAACACGCACTTGGCCGACTTCTGACGCGCCGCGAACGTTTTGCCACTGTAGTCGTCGCGACCAAGGAGGTCGCCACGCCGAGCGTGTTCGGCACGTTCATCATTATGGTGGTTTATCTCCCGATACTGACGCTTACAGGCGTCGAGGGCAAGATGTTTACGCCGATGGCGCTCACCGTCATCATGGCCCTTCTTGGCGCGATGATCTTATCTCTGACGTTTGTGCCAGCCTGCATTGCCCTATTCGTCACCGGCAAGGTCTCTGAGAAAGAGAACTTCCTCGTGCGCGGGGTCAAGTTCGTCTACGAGCCATTGCTGCGTGTTGCCATTGCACAACGTGCTGTGGTTGCCACAGCGGCCATCGTTCTCGTCGTAGTGAGCGGTCTTGCTGGTACCAAGCTGGGCACCGAGTTCATCCCGAGCCTCGACGAGGGCGATGTCGCCATCCAGGCCCTGCGCGTGCCTGGAACGAGTCTGACCGAGTCGGTCCGGATGCAGGCGCAGCTGGAGGATCGTCTTCGCGCCATCCCTGAGGTCAAGGAGGCCTTTGCCCGCATCGGCACGGCCGAGATTGCCACCGACCCGATGCCGCCGAACATTTCGGACGGCTACGTCATGCTCAAGCCTCGGCGCGAATGGTCCGATCCAAAGAAACCCAAAGCCAAACTGGTCGAGGAAATCCAGGCGGCGATCGAGGAGATCCCCGGTAGCAATTACGAACTTTCGCAGCCGATCCAGCTGCGCTTCAACGAGTTGATTGCGGGTGTGCGAGCAGACATCGGTGTCAAGGTTTTCGGCGACGACCTCGATCGTCTCGTAGAAATCGCCAACCGCGTTTCGACCGTTTTACAAGATGTCCCGGGTTCCGCTGATGTTCGTGTCGAGCAGGTGACTGGTCTGCCCATCCTCTCCATAAAACCGGATCGCACCAAGCTGGCCCGTATGGGCCTTAGTATGCAAGCCGTACAGGAGGTGATCGAGACGGCGATCGGCGGCAAGGTCGCAGGCGCCCTCTACGAGGGTGACCGCAAATTCAAGATCCTGGTCAGGTTGCCGGAAGATCGGCGCGCCGACATCGAGAGCCTGAAGCGACTGCCGATCGCATTACCCGCAGAGGAGGACGCGTCCAAGGACGCCGCCGCCCGCCCGGCGTTGTTCGTGGCCGAATCCAAAATGCCGCGCTTCATCGCGCTCGGCGAGATTGCCGCCATTTCTTTCGCCCCTGGCCCCAACCAGATCAGCCGCGAGAACGGCAAGCGCCGCGTTGTCGTCTCGGCCAATGTACGCGGCCGCGATCTCGGATCGTTCGTCACTGACGCTCAGGCGGCCATCGACAGAGCGGTGAAGTTGCCGCCCGGCTATTGGCTCGGTTGGGGCGGCCAATTCGAGCAGCTCATCTCCGCATCCAAGCGGCTCGTTATCGTTGTGCCGATTGCTCTGGCTTTGATCTTGCTGTTGCTCTTCACCAGCCTCGGGTCAGCGAAGGATGCCGCGATCGTCTTCACGGGCGTCCCTTTGGCCTTGACCGGCGGTATCGCCGCACTTGCCCTCCGTGACATTCCGCTTTCGATCTCTGCCGGTGTCGGTTTCATTGCGTTGTCCGGAGTCGCAGTGCTCAACGGTCTCGTGATCATCTCATTCATCAACAATCTGCGGCGCGAGGGAATGTCGCTCGATCAGGCAGTTCACGAGGGTTCCATGAAGCGCGTGCGCCCTGTGTTGATGACCGCGCTCGTGGCTTCGCTTGGCTTCGTGCCCATGGCCATCGCGGTGGGGGCAGGGGCGGAGGTGCAGCGCCCGCTCGCAACAGTCGTCATCGGCGGCATCGTGTCATCGACATTGCTCACGCTGTTCGTGCTCCCTGCCCTCTACCGGATGTTCCACCGGGAGGGCGATCTCTCGCCGGAAGAAGAAAACGTTAGCCTCGCAACTACGGAGATCAATCATGCGCCTTCGTCTGCTTACTAGTGCTCTGCTCGTGTGTGGAGCGGCCGCATTGGCCGCGGTTCCCGTATCGGCTCAGAAGAAGGGCCACGATCACGCCGGGCATAAGCACGAGCACCCGACAGCAAAGCACGGTGGCATCTTGCAAGATGTCGGCGAGTATCATGTCGAGTTCGTCGCCAAAGATGGCAAGGTTACACTCTATTTGCGCGATGAAGAGGCAAAAGATGTCGCGGTCGATGGCTTCAAGGCCAGCATTCTCGTGACCGGTGGACCGCAACGTTTGGGCCCGTTTGAGCTGAAGCCCGCCAGCGGCAATATCATCGAGGGCGCTGCCCCGGGCATTCCTGCCGGCGCGACAGCCATTCTCACCCTGACCGACAAGGGCGGAACGGCTGCTCAGGGTCGCTTCAAGCTGAAATGACATCAAGAGCAAGCGACACCGCACTCCGCGGTGCCGCATTTCTCGTGGCCCACTTTGCTAATCCGCCACCCGAAGTACGGCAGCAACATGGTACGAACGATGCTCGTCGATGAGAACTTGTTCGTGCGATTTCCGAAATCAGCGTTTTCACGAACGGGAAAAAACGCGGACACCAGCGCGATTTGCAATTTGCCTGGTCGCTGCAGCTTTATCGTCGTGCAGTGCCGCATCGGCCGAGACTGACGACAAGCGGCCTGCTGCTGGCATCCAGGACAATTCATTCCTGATCGAGGAAGCCTACAATCAGGAAGCAGGCGTCGTCCAGCATATCAACAACGCGCGGCGCCAAGGGAAAGACAGGTTCTATACATTCACACAGGAATGGCCGATAGGTTCGCAGTCGCATCAGTTTTCATATGCTGTACCCTACGCTTGGCTGAAGACCGAGGCGGGTCGCGAAAGCGGCTTCGGCGACCTGCAATTCAACTATCGCTATCAGTTGACCAAGGAGACGGATAATCGGCCGGCGATTGCGCCGCGGATGAGCATCATTGTTCCGTCCGGCAGTGAAGATAAAGGTCTGAGTGTCGGCTCATACGGAGCGCATTTCAATCTGCCGGTAAGCAAGATCGTGTCTGACCGTGTGACGCTGCATGGCAACGCCGGCTTCACACATTACTTCGATGTCAGGGGAGAGACGCCGACCAGCTATTTGCTCGGCGGCAGTGCAATCTACGCGGTCGATGGAAACTTTAACTTGATGCTCGAAGGCGTCCACGATTGGACCGAGAGCGTCAACGACCTCGCGCGCAGCGAACGGGAACGGAGCTTCACACTTTCACCGGGCATACGATATGCTCTCAACTTCGAAAGTGGTACCCAGGTGGTGATGGGAGCAGCGGCGCCCATTCGATTTGTCGAGGACAAACGAGACTACGGCGTATTCCTTTATCTTTCCGTCGAGCACCGCATCATGGGCAATACCAAGTGAGAACCGCACGTTACCTGTGGCTGGTTGGACTACTCGCTGCTGCCGGCATCGCCGCAAGTGGTGCGTGCAACGCCGAGGAACGTTCCTCTCCAAGCCCGCCACACGATCCGACGCACGCGAAAGGGGCGGCTAATTGGTGCGCGGCTCATTTGGCCCGTGGGGAGCTGGTTCTTGCCCTTTCTGATTGCGACTACGCAGTCGCCAGCGATCCGAAGAGTGCTGTGGCACTGTCAAATCGTGGGTCGGTTTGGCTGCTCTCCGGCGAAGCCAAAAGAGCCATAGGGGATTTTGATGCGGCACTGGCGATCACTCCCGATGACGCAAATCTCTATTTCAATCGCGGCCTCGCTCACGCTAAACTTGGTGCGCGTGAGAAGGCCATTTCTGAATATACTGAGGCGATTCGTCGAAATTCTGCTCTTGCTATCGCCTATCACAATCGCGGTTACGAGTACGAGCTGATGGGGGACAAGGGTGCAGCAGTTGCAGACTATGAAGCTGCCTTGCGCCTGAAACCCGACTTTACGCCGACAAGGCGCCTTCTCAACCGCTTGCGCACCAATTTGTAAGTTTACTGAATGACGAGGCCTCTTCGCTGTGCGCGATAAAAAGTGCGAACATCTATATTTCTAAAATAATTATGCTATTCGATTGAACGCATACTCAGACATCATGCGCGCACGGTCCTACAGATCGTTCTGTCCTTCACTTCCGATAATTCGGCAACACAACTGAATTGACGCATCAGCCCCCTCGTGCCTCCCGATACCCCAGCAGGCGCAGCGCATTGAACACGACCAGCAGCGTGGAGCCTTCGTGCATGGCGACGGCCGTGCCGATGTTTAGGCCGAACATCGTCGCAGGCACGAGCAGAGCCACCACGCCGAGGCTCACGAAGACGTTCTGCAGGATGATCGACCGCGTGCTGCGGCTGAGGCCGACGGCGAACGGAAGGTGTGACAAGTCGTCGGCCATTAGCGCGACATCTGCAGTTTCGAGCGCCACGTCGGAACCGGCGGCGCCCATTGCAATGCCGACCGTCGCATGTGCCATAGCAGGCGCATCATTGACGCCGTCACCGACCATCGCGACTTTGGCTTCCGCGCGCAGCTTCTTGACAGCCGCCACCTTGTCTTCGGGCATCAGGTCGCCCCAGGCCTCGTCGAGGCCAACTTGCCTGGCGACGGCGTCGGCGACTTTCTGATTGTCGCCCGACAGCATGATCATCCGCTTAATGCCGATCGCGTGCAGGCGCGCAATTGTCGCCCTGGCGGCATCTCGAGGCGTATCCATGAGACCGACGGCGCCGAGATCACGCGTCCCCTTGCGCACGATCATACTTGTGCGACCGTTCTCGCGCAGGGTTGCGATCGCTGTGCGCATCTCGCTCGAAAGTGGCGCGATACCATCCGCGCCGAACATTTCCGCCTTGCCGATCCAGACGGTTTCGCCGCCGACCTGAGCGGTGACGCCCCGTCCAATCAGACTTTCGACCTGAGTGGCTTCAGGCAAGGTTGCTCCGCAGAGTCGGGTGCGGCCATCGCGCGCGATGGCGCGGGCGAGGGGATGATCGCTCAGTGCCTCGACAGCCACGGCGATGGCGAGCAATTCTGTCTCCGTGACGCTTGTGGCCGGCACGACATCTGTGATTTTAGGCTGGCCTTCGGTCAAGGTGCCGGTCTTGTCGAAAGCTATGGCCGACAGTGAGCCGAGGTTCTCTAACGGGCCGCCGCCCTTGACCAAAACACCGCCGCGCGCCGCGCGGGCGACACCGGAAAGGACGGCGCTCGGCGTTGCGATCGCTAGCGCGCAGGGGCTCGCTGCCACCAGGACCGCCATGGCGCGGTAGAACGTGTCGCGGAATGGTTCGTCGATGACGAAACCCGCAAACAGCAAGCTCACCGCCAGCGCAAGCACCGCCGGCACGAAAACGCGTTCGAACTTGTCCGTGAAGCGCTGCGTCGGCGACTTTTGTGTCTCCGCCTGGCTGACCAGGCGAACGACTTTCGCGAGCGAGGAATCGCTCGAACGCCGGGTCACCTCGATCTCAATGGCACCGCTCCCATTGATGGTACCGGCGAACACGCGATTGGCCGCATCGAGTCGTTCGGGTTCTGCGCGGGCAACCGCCGCGTCGGCGACCGGCTTCTTGTCGACTGGAATGCTCTCGCCGGTCACCGGTGCCTGATTGACGCTGCTCGTGCCCTTGGTGAGAAACCCGTCAGCAGGCAGCCGGGATTCCGGCTTGACGATTACCGTATCGCCGACGACCAGAGCCTCCACAGGAATGTCCTCGACTTGGCCGTCACGGCGCACGGTTGCGGTTTTGGGAGCGAGGGCGGCAAGCGCCTCGATGGCCTGCTTGGCGCGGCCCATGGCGAAATTCTCGAGCGCATGCCCGAGGCTGAACAGAAACAGCAGCAGCGCGCCTTCCGCCCAGGCCCCAAGGGCTGCTGCACCGGCTGCGGCGACCAGCATCAGCGTGTCGATCTCGAATTTTCCGGCGCGGATATTCTCGATCGCTTCGCGCAGCGTATAAAAGCCGCCGAAGACATAGGCTGCGAGATAGAAGGTGAGAGGAAACCACCCAGGCGGAGTGAACAACTTTTCCGCGCCAAATCCGATCGCCAGTAATGCACCACACAGCAGCGAGAAGATCAACTCGGACTGCGTTTCGAATATGCCCGCTTCATGCCGGTGATTGTGACCTTTTTCCGCGGCGTCGTGCGCGCCGGGGGCATGGTCGTGCCCGTCGTGAACGGCGACCGCAGTGGAGGCCGCGATGGAAATCGCAGGCGCCCGCGTAAGATTAGCAAGCACTCGTTTCAATGTGTCCTGCGTCGTGAGTGTGCGATCAAACTCGACACGCACCGTACCGCTGGCGCTGGCTTCCGCTTCAAGAACTCCCGGAATGCTACGCAAGTGCTCGGCGATCGCGCGCGCCCGACGTTGGTGGGGAATGTCGAGTTTCGTGACCAGATGTCCGTAGCGTTCTGCAACGCTGGCGCCGGCCGCGGTAACGAACTCGCGGATGCGTGCCAGCGACAGCACGTCGGGATCATAGTGGACGCATAGCTGGGCTGTGCCGCCCTTGCCGACGACATGTACCGTCTCGACGCCCTCGCGTCCGGTGATCTGGTCCGTAAGGCGAGCGACGCAGGCATCGGCTGCGTCCCGCACTTCGGGCAGTAGGATCGGGATCTCAAGGCGGAGTTTTTCGGTCACTGTACTACCCATCGAATTGAATGAGAACGAACCACGGCGGATCGAAGCTTCTCGGTAGACTACTGGCACTTTTTCTTGGCTTCTCTACCGATTCGGTTCTTGTTATCTTGCCAAGGCGATAAATGGCGCGATTGATGCAAGACAGGGGGTCTCTTCAAATGTGGCGGCACCGCGTTTTGCGCTGTCGCAACATCTAGGAGGGGAATTCGTGTCATGATCAACTCTTTGAGGCCATGAGGTCTCGCCAAATGCTCAGCTGCAGTCTGGGGTGTCGGTCCCGAAAATAGAGATCGTTCGGTTTATCGATGCCGTCACATCCCAAGCGCACTATCGTCGGCATGTCCGGCCCCAACTTAATACTGGCAACGGATCACGAGCAGTATACTTGTACGATCGATCATCACCGGTGGCGGAGGCCCCCCGGCGAATGGCAATTGTCCTGACTCTTGTTCTATGTACGTCTAGCTGTATTGGAAGTACCGCTAGCCTCAACCGCAGGCGCTGCAGTAGGCAGCGTGACAATGGCGTCAAGGCCGCGAGGGGTTCGATTGGCTAGCACGACGTCTCCGCCATGCGCGCGTGCTATACTCCTCGCAACAGTCAAACCAAGCCCGTGCCCCCCTGTTGCCCGGCCTCGCGACTCCTCGATACGGTGAAACGGTTCAAATACAGCCTCAAGCTGATCTTCCGAAATTCCAGGACCCTCGTCGCGGACTACGATGCGCACTCCGTCAGCGTTGTATGTTGCTTCAATAATTGCTGAACCGGCGTACCTGACAGCGTTCTGCACAAGATTTGTGAGTGCGCGCTTCAGCGCGAGGTGCCGTCCGCGGATGACGAGGTCGCGGGGCGCTTTTACATCGACGGTGTGGCCAGCATCGACTGCATCGTCGACAATCGTCTGGAGGATCGCCCGGAGGTCGACACGCTCGATCGCCTCTGCCTCCTTGTCAGTTTTGAGAAACTCGAGAGCCGCATCGATCATGGCTTCCATCTCGTCGAGATCATTTTCGATGCTCTGGCGGATATCCAGATCGTGAATCCTTGCCGAACGCAACCGAAGCCTTGTCAGCGGGGTTCGTAAATCGTGGCTGACAGCGGCAAGCGTCTGTGTGCGAGCCGTCATAAGTCCGCCGATTCGGTGCTGCAGCTCGTTGATTGCTGCCGCGAGAGTGCGCACCTCGCGTGTCCCTGTCTCAGGCAGGTCGGAATTGAAAGAGGTTCGATATAATTGTCGTGCCCCGATGGCGAGTTGCTCCAATGGACGCGTCAACCAACGTCCCATGAGGACCGAAATAGCTATGATGCCGAGGGCACCAAAGCCGGCGGAAAGGAAGATGCTCGATGAAGCCGCTCTCCTACCCACGCCTTTCACCAGCGTCACGTTGAGCCAGCTCCCGTCGGCGAGCGCAAAGGACAGAAGCGTCGTATGCGGGTCATTGCCTTGATCAGCTGTGCTGATCCTGGTGGAGCCCACAATCAAGCCCCCATCTGACAACTTGGGCAAGCGTTCGAGCAAACGCTCACGAAGAGCCTTCGTTTCGGCGTCCAGGGAACCTCCAGCCGTGGCCAAAGGTTTGAGAGCCCAGTGTAGCTCGATTGGCCCCCCGGAGAGCCTGTGTGCCGCATTGTCGCGCGTTGCGGGCGCAAGCGTTGTGATGGTGTCCGACAAAAAGATCAATCTATCGACAACGCGCTCGATGTTGCCGACCGCAACTTCGTGCTCGATACCCTTCTGATAGAGGTAGTGGGCGAAGCCCAGGATCGTGCCGAGACCGAACAGCAGAACAATGATCGTCCGCCCCGCGATCGTATCGGTGGCCCATTTCATCGAAGAGCCACTGCCGGAACGAACATGTAGCCTGTTCCGCGCACCGTCTTTATGAGGCTGTCGCCATCATCAAAGCAGCCGAGCTTACGCCTGAGCCGACTGACCTGAATATCAATGCTGCGATCGAACGCCGGCGCCGACCTATTGCGTGCAGTTTCCAGAAGCTGCTCGCGTGAGAGGACGCGTTGGGGTGACTCGACAAAGGCATGCAAAAGGTCGTACTCGCCGACTGACAGATCGATGATGACACCATCAGGATTCCGAAGTTCACGCCGCGCCGTATCGAGTTGCCAGCCGTCAAAAGAGAATGATCGCTTCCGATCCCCAACGGCCAATCCGCCTACCATCCGCGCCCGTCTGAGGAGGGCCTTGATCCGCGCCAACAACTCATTGGGACCGAACGGCTTCGTCATGTAATCATCTGCGCCCATCTCGAGCCCGACGATGCGGTCAGTCTCGTCACCCCGAGCAGTTAGGGAACCTCTGAACAACCTGCCGATCATGGCATGCTGTCGTCCTTGATTCGAGGGGACGGCGGATGGCCGATCAGCTGAGCTTTGCGTCGCTGGA
>LNEM01000023.1 GCA_001464955.1 Rhizobiales bacterium Ga0077537
CAACGATCGGGCTCGGCCCAGCGGATCGTCGAGACCGGCGGCCCTCAACCATCGTCAGACGACGACAACGTCAGTGCGGCTGGGAGAAGTGCAGGCTAAGTAGTTCGGTGGAATCCGGCGCAGTACCGGAGCGACCAGGCGGGCCGGGAGAAATGTGATCAAGTTGGCCATGTTACAGCTCGCGACGATAGCGAGGGTACCTCGCTGTTTGGGGATGTCGCGGGACAAATGCCATCATGGACGCCCGCGACACTGTGCGCCGACTGACCTTAGGTCAATTCGGGTTCCCGTCGCCGTCGCGGCTCCGCTGTCCCTACCGCCCGAGGCGTGGCCTCACGCAGGCCCCCGCAATAGCTCCGACGGCGTTCATCACGCTGGGCGGCTTGTGCAGGCGGTCCCCCCGGGTCTCAGGATAGAATGGTACAAGACTGCCTATGCTTCGCTGAACGCGGCATGAATAGATGGCCGCAGATTGGGAGCACGAATGTCGTCGGCCGCGTTTTTTTGACTCGTTCACTGGTGCAGCAAGTGGCTCGCTTCAACTGAGACCTCGCAGCACCCATGCCAAAGAAGTCGATAATGTCGGCCACACTGCCAGTACGCAGGGGCCTCTCCGAACCCGAGGCGGCGATCTACCTGTCGCTGTCCCCGTCGTTCTTTCGCCGGCTTGTCGATCAGGGCGTGATGCCGCGACCGCGGGTCGTTGGCGGGCGCCGCATCTGGGATGTTGAAGAGCTCGATATTGCGTTCAAAGCACTGCCGCGCGAGGGTAGAGACGAGACACCATTCGGGGGCGAGGGCGGCAACACCTGGGCGGACTACAAATGACTCTGGTCAAGCTGAAATACATCGACCGGTTCATCGACCGCCACGGCCGAGAGCGCTTCTACTGCCGGCGGGGTCGCGGACCGCGCATTCCATTGCCTGGTCAGCCGGGTACTCCGGAGTTCATGGCTGCCTATGAGCGCGCCGTCGTCGGTGAGATGCCTGAGAAAGGCCCCAAACAGCGCGGAGCGCCGGGAACCTTCGATCGTCTGGTGCAGGACTATTTCACCTCGCCCGAGTATCTGCTCTTGGCGCCGTCCTCCCAGAAGACCTATCGCTCAGTGATCGAGAAGCTCGTGCTCGACGAGGGCATTGGCCATCGCGTCGTGCGCGAGATGAGCCGGGAGCAGGTCCGGCGCATCTTGGCCAAGCGCTCCGAGACGCCCGGTGCGGCCAACAGTGTACTGCAGAAACTGAAGGTCTTGATCCACTTCGCCATCGACAGCGGGTGGCGAAGGGACGACCCCACACTGCGCATCAAGAAGTTCGCCAAGGGCGAGTTTCACACCTGGACCGAGGACGAGATCGCGCAGTACGAGAAGCGCTGGCCGATCGGCACGACCGAGCGGCTGGCGTTCGCGCTGCTGCTCTACACAGGCCAGCGCCGCTCCGACGTCGTGACGATGTCGTGGGATGACGTGCGTGATGGCACCATCTGCGTCACGCCGCTCAAGACCAGGCGCACCAGCGGTGTAAAGCTATGGATCCCGATCCACCCGGCACTTGAGGAGGTGCTCATTGCCGCCGGTGGGATCGAGGGCACGATCCTGAAGACCGCTTTCGGCCAACCATTTACCTCGAACGGCTTTGGCAGCGGCTTCATGGCGGTCAAGATCGACAAGGCCGGACTTCCAAAGCGCTGCGTGACGCATGGGCTCAGGAAGGCGGCTGCGCGCCGTCTGGCGGAAGCAGGCTGCACCGCGAACGAGATCGCAGCCATCACGGGCCATGCCACGTTGCAAGAGGTGTCGCGCTACACCAAGGCGGCCGAACAGCGGAAGCTCGCCCAGTCCGCAATGCGCCGCCTATCGCCACAGAGGCCGACGACGGATTCCCAAACCACTTCGACAGGTTTGGGACTCGGCATTAAAAATCTCAATGTTTCAAAGGGCTTGGAAGAGGATTGGTGGAGCCGAGGGGGATCGAACCCCTGACCTCGTGAATGCCATTCACGCGCTCTCCCAGCTGAGCTACGGCCCCTGAACCAATTGGGAAGACGCAGCGTCCATGACGCCGCGCCCCGCCTTCCTAGAGCGCCGCCGCAACGAGCGCAAGAGCTACTTTTCCACTATCCCCGATACCCCTCACTTCGGGCCGCGATGAATTCGAACGGCGTCTACTGGAGAGCGTGCCGTCCGATTTCCCCGCCCTTGAAGCGCCACCGGACGAGAAAGATCTGCACCAGCGCCAGCACGCCGATGAATGACGGGATGAACACCCACACGAAGTGCCAGATGGCCGTCGAGAACGGTATGCGCCCGTCGGGGAACATGAAGTCGAGGAAGCCGAAGTCCATTGCATAGAAGACGAGGAAGAATTCGACCCACGAAAAGAAGAACTGATAGACGAACGGCCAGTCCTGATCCCAGTGGAAACGTTGGATCTGGATATAGCCGACGTCGAGCACGAGGCCGACGATCAGCAGCGCGACCAGGAATTTGAACGGATCCTGGAAGATCGACAGTTCGATCGGTGGCAGCCTCAACCAGACTTCGGAGAACGGCCAGGCCAGCGTGAACTGGCTGGATCCGCCCCACGCCGCAAGATACCAGGCGTAGAGGAACGTGACGGGGAGCCCGATGAAGATGAAGAGCAGCAACCGGGTATGCCAGCGTCCGAGGAGGGTCGGTGTCATGGTCTCGTCTCACCTGCGAGGCAGCTGGAGAAATGTGAAGCGGTAGGAACCGCAAGGCTTGCGTTCGAAAGCATCGTCATCCCGGTGATCGGCCCGAGCACCAGCGCAGCCACTGCCGGAACGAACGAACCGGCCCGAAGCGGGATACACTGGGCGCCCTGAGAGCCCCGAGCTGATCGACGGACCTCAACGCGGCGTATTGGAGGCCGAGGAAGCTGTCCACGGCAGCGTAGGGCCCACTGGAGGTCACCACACCGGCGGCCCAGACATGGCCACGCCCATTCTGCAGCCCATTGACCTCGAACGAGTTGGAAACTGCAAGGCCGGCGAGGCTCAACTCCGCCCCGGCGCCGGCTGCCTTGTTGCGAGGCAGGTCGTAGATGCGGATCAGGTCCGAGATCAGCGGCGTCTCGTCGACCCTCGCGACGAGGCCCGTACAGTCGATGACGAAGTCGGCGACGAGATCGACGGTCTCCTGGAACTTCTCCTTCCCTTCGAGGCGCGTCACGACACGCCCGTCCCGGTACTCCATGGCAGCGACACTGCCATAGAAGTTCTTGATCCAACCGTCCCGCGTCCCTTCCTCGACGATCCGGTTCCAGTCGTCGCGATCGGCCGTCGTCGTACCACCCCAGGTCCGCATCAACTGTGCCCGCTCTTCGGGACTGGCCCGCTCGAGCCGCTCCCTGAGCGTGCCACCCCAACACGCCTTCGGCCAGTTGAACGGCTGCTGCTGGACGTCGGCGCGTACGGGACGCTGGGCGAGATCGTACTTTGCGCCCTCGTTAACTGCCGACCGGTTGAGATGCAGCATTCGGATGTTCTTGTTCTTGTCGCGCGCCTCCCAGAGCCGCTGGATGACCCGGGACGCCACGATGCCCCGACCTCGAATAAGGACCGTGCCGCCCTTCTGCTCGAGGATGCGGTAGATCTCGTCGTGCTCCTCGTAGGCATTCACCACCGCTGTCACGTCGGGATGGGCACGCTTGAACTCCTGGAGGTCGGGCAGGAAGTTCGATGCCGGATAGCCGGTCGAAATCTGCACGTAGCGCGCCACCATGAAGCGCTCGCGCTCGTCGCGGGAGGCCGTCGGCGCGAACTCGCTCGGGATGCGGTATGCGATCACATAGCGTTCGTCGTCCGTCTTGCGAATGGCGAGGACCTGCCCATGCACCCACATGTCGTTCCAGCCGATCCGCTGCGCTTCCGCGTCGAACGACCGGAACACGTCGCCGAGTCGGGGCGTATAGCTCTCCGTCAGAACCGGCTCACCGAAGACCTGCAGGATGTGCTTGAAGCCGACCATGCGACCGTGCACGACGTCACGCACGAACTCGCGGCTCGCGTAGCCCGGAAAGCCCCAGATGTTGTCGGGCGTCGAGATCGAATTCGATCGGATCCGCTCGTGCTCGGGAATCTGGGACACGCGACAGAGCCGTCCCCACTTTGCATAGGGCTTCCTGTCGGCTGCAACGCCGAGCACCCGGATGGACGACGCCGGCACGCCATAGACGCGCAGGTGATCGACCCAGCAGAAGCTGCCGCAACCGCCACCGACGGCGAGATAGTCGGGTTCACCGGCGAGTTTTCCGGTCGCCTTGATGTCCTTGATGGCGACGGTGCGCGTTTCGAACAGCGCCCCCGGAAAACCGGTACGGCCCCCTGAGCCCACGGCCGCCGCGGCTCCTCGATCGGCGTGCGGGGCGGCCTCCACGGGCTCGACCACCGGCTCGTCAGGCAGCTCCGGCACCTCCGCGATCCACGAATAGCGAAGCGAGAACGGCCCGATCTGAAGGCTCTCGCCCGGCTGCCAGGTGGCCGCCGTGACGGCGCGTCCGTCGAGTTTCGTCCCGTTCTGGCTGCCCTTGTCCTCGATGCGAACCGAGGCGCCGTCGACGATGACTTCGACGTGCACCCGCGAAACCTGCGGGTGATCCAGCATCACGTCGACGCTCTGCGACCGTCCGATGCGGAATGGACCTCGACCGTCGAGGGCTCGCCGTTCAAGGCGACCGGAATGCTGCCAGCTGATCTCGATAGGCATGATGGAACCCTGGGGTCGGTCTGACTGTCACTGGCGCAGCACCGGCATCGCTGCACCGCGGCGGAGCTAGAGGATGCGTGAGAAACCACCCGCGTTCGCCAGATGGCGTCCGCAGAAGCGGCAATTGGCTTCCAGGGGAGGTGGATTGAGCAGGTGGCAGCGATCGTAGCCACAAACGACACGCGGCTCGTGCGGGTGGAGGATCTCGAAGCGCATCGGCCCGACTTCGAGGACATCGAGCGCGGCGAGGGTTGTCCGGGCCTGTCCGGCCGGCGCCGGCGACTTGTTCCGCTTGACGGGATATCGGTTCTGCTCGCTCACGACCCAGACCGGATGTTGATCCGTCAGCTCGAACCGGCCGAGGATCGGGATATCCCAGTTCGGCCACCGGTTGAGATCGATCATCTCGATGCTGGCGCCGGGGAGCGCCACGGTGAGCTTGCGGTCGGGATGACGGCTGCTGATCGCGGACGCGTCTGCAAGGCCGATACCCCGTCCGGGGAGCACTTCGAACCGCTGGACTTCGTTGAGCTTGTCGGTCGTACTCAGGACGACGAACGGTGTGACGTCGACCCGGCTGACCGTGTAGTTCTCGATCTCGATCTCGAAGTTCGGCGACAGCGCCACACGACTGTCTCGAACGACGAGCCCGCCGATCCGGCTGCCGCTCGTCGAGCTGTCGGTATAGACGAACCCCCTGGGGGTTCGCTCGATCATGCCGTGGACGCGGGAAATGGTCCGGTACTTCGGATCGAGAAGAACTTGATTTCGCATATCATCCTGCCGCCCGATCTGGGCAGGGAGCGTGCAGGCGACCACATGATAGTCCCCAGTATCGTGGTTCTTGATACCGAGATAGACTTTTTCCTGCATGCTTCGAATATCCCATGACCTGGCAGCTATGACGATGCAAGAACAGCACCACTCTCAATCCATCGTCATATCGGGCAGATTATCCTCGATCCAATGGCCTCACGGCAAGGTCACCGAGAATTGACACCGAGGAAATGATCTGGCGGCCCCCGGACAGCAAGGTCCCACAGGCAACCGCTGATGGATATTCGCGATTGATTTCAAGCCTGAACGCATTGGTCGAAGCCGAGCGGCTCATGGCTTGAGGAGAAGCGTTCCACCGTAGACTTCGGCGGCGAGCGCCAGGTGAGCTTCCCGGGCGGCGCTGAGCGGCATGATTCGTCCGACTTGCACATCGAGGCGCCCTGCCTCCACAGCCGCAAACACCTCCCCCGTCCGCCATCGGATCTCATGCGCGTCCTGGAGATAATCGGGAAGATGTACATACGTGAGATAGACCGAGCCGGAGGCCCCCAATAGTTCGGGCTTGAGCGGAGCCGTCGGTTGCCGACCGCCACCTGGCAAAAGCACGACACCCCGGCGACGAGCGCATCTGAGGCTGGTCTCGAGCGTCTTCCCCCCGTCGCAATTGATGACCGCGTCGTACCCCTTGCCATCCGAAAGAAGCATGAGTTCGCGCACGATCTGATCGTCAGCAGCAACGACCACATGGCCGGCGCCGGCTCTCCGCAGGGCGGCTGCCTCTGAGGCGCCGTGAGCGACCGCGATCACATGCGCTCCGCGTTGCACGGCCGACTGCACCACCATGGCAGCCAGGGCGCCGCCGCCGGACTGAACAAGAAGCCGGTCGCCGTCTCGGACCGGAAACGCCGAAGTAACGAGCGCGTGCGCCATGAGACCGTCGAGTTGCAGGGCGCACGCGATGTCGAGTGCCAGGCCTTCGGGAATGTCGGCGAGGCGCCAGGCTGGCACGATCTGAAACTCGGCATAGCTGCCCCCGTGCCCACACCAGGCGACGCGGCGGCCGGCGTCCAGTCCGTCCACACCAGTGCCGGCGGCGTCCACATGGCCGACGCCCTCGTAGCCCAAGACGAACGGAAACGACCGCCCGCTCGCATGGTTGTCGACGAACGCGCCCGCGCGAACGTGGGCGTCGGTCGGCTTGACGCCCGCGAATGCAACTTTGACGCGGACTTCTCCCGGTCCCGGCTCTGGCTTGGGCAGGTCCATGGCCTCCAGCGCGTCAACCCCGCCGAACCGCCGAATCCCGATTGCACGCATGCCACCCCCCGGCCCTGCCCCACCGAACTTTACGCGCCTTCGCGATCCCCGTACATTGCCCTTCGGCGGCTTTCGCAGAGCCCGCCCGATGGGCGTACGATCGCCTTTGCGCCGACCCGATGGCGAGCCAGAAGCACAGCGTCACAGTCCAAGGGGGAACGGATCGATGTTTCGCATCTACGGTCGCGCCAACTCGATCAATGTCCGCAAGGTCCTGTGGATGTGCGACGAAGTCGGGGAGGCGTTCGAGCGCGAGGATTGGGGGCGCGGCTATCGGCCGACCGATGACGACGAGTTCCGGAAAGTATCCGACTTTGGCGTGATCCCCGTCGTCGACGACGACGGTTTCATCTTGCGCGAGTCGAACACGATCGTCCGCTATCTGGCGACCAAGCACGGCCGGGACGATCTCTATCCGACCGATCTGCGCAACCGCGCCCGTATCGAGCAGTGGATGGATTGGGCCGCGACCGACGCCTACATCGGCATCAGGCCCGTTTTCCTTGGACTGCAGGTCAAGATGGCCCAGTTCAAGGACGATGCGAAAGCGATCGAGGGCGGTATTCGCGAGTGGACGCAGCAGATGAGCCGCCTCGACAGGCATCTTGCGAACGGGACAAGCTACGTCACGGGCAACGCGTTCACCGTCGCCGACATCCCGGTTGGCTTGATTGCCAATCGCTGGTTCGGCATCGAGTTCCCGAAGCCGCAGCTGACGGCTCTGGAGGCCTACTACGACCGTCTGTCCGAACGCCCCGCGTTCATGCGGCACGGTCGCAACGGGACGCCCTGATATGTCGCCGGCACCTCGGCGCGTTGCGGCCTGGAGCCCTGCCCTCGCTGGCTTGCGAGGCACGGGCCTGGTGGCCGCAGCCCTGGTGCTGACGGCCGGGTCGGCCGACGCCCAGGAATTCTGTGTGGTCTGCAAGGGCCCTGACGCCACCTATCGTTGCGTGCTCGACAAGGCCGTCCCGACTGGCCTCACGTTGAAGACGCTCTGTACCGGCGCACTGGCGCGGCAGGGAAACCACGAAGCGTGCAGCGTGACGGGCGGGACCGTTTTCGATTGCAAGGGGCCGATCCGGCGTCTGGACGCGCGCGAGGCCGCCGCCCAGATCGCCGCGCCGCCTGCGATGCCTGCGGCTCCCGTAGCAGCTTCATCGGCCAAGGCTGCTCCCGGTCCGGCACCCGCCGCGCCTCAGGCAGACAAGGCCGCCGCCACCCCGGCTGCTCCGGCGGAGAAGCCGAAGCCGCCAGCGCAACCGACGCTGGAAAAGGTCGTCAAGGACATGGGCAAATCGTCAGCCGAAACGCTTTCCAAGGCCGGCAAGGGCCTGTCGAAGCTGGCGGATCAGACGTGGCGCTGCATCGGCTCGTTGCTGAGCGACTGCAAGTAGTCGCCCGGCCCGACGGCAACCTGCCCCAAGCGGGTGGGCCGGTCGGAACTGACGCACCGATCAGCCGCGCGCCATCCAGGCCCGGGCGCGGCGCTGCGCTTCGCTGATCTGGCTGCGCGAAAGCTCGCTCGAAAGTTCGCTCCGGTAGCGCCGCGCCGCTTCGTTGCCGCGAGCCGCCGCGATGTTGAACCATTTGTGGGCTTCGACGAGATCGAGTTCGACGCCCCGTCCGGCCGAGTACATGAGGCCCAGATCGAGAAGCGCGTCCGGCATGCCGGAGTCGAGCATCGAAGACATCGCATCACTGCTGCCAACATCGAACCGTGCCATGGGTCACCTCCTGAAAGCTCGAACTCACCGGCCACAGCGACCCGATAGGACGCGGTCGGATCGAGTGCGAGACGGACGATGCCAGCAAGTCTCATGAGAACTGGTAAACGCCCCCCGGAGCCTCGCGGGCCGTAACCGGCAGAAAGCGCAGGAATTGTCTCGAAAGCGCTCCAAAACATGACAAAATCGAGCTTCGTCAATCAGTTGAAAAGGATCTTGGAAACCTTGGGCTAACCATGCCGCGAGAATGCCTTGGAATGGCCGCGCTTGGCACCGTCGCGCGGCCGCGAGGCGGCGATTTCAAGCGCAAAGAGCCTGTCAAGGGCTTGCTTATCCCCGTGCCGGCAACTACACGGATTGGGTCTGGGAAACGACGATCCACGGGGGAACGGGGATCGATCGGCGGCCGAAGTCAGTAGGCCGGGTAGCCGAACGGGGGAATGTCGTCGTGCTTGTTCGAAGCGCTCCAGTACTCGTGATCGCCGCATTGCTGGCGGGCTGTGCCAACGAGAAGCCTCTCGGGACCAACTTCGGCCCTGCGGCAAGCCTCGGAGTGGCTCAATCGGGCCCTGAGGCTGCGTTGGCGCCCCCACCATTCAAGAAGACGTTGTCCGATCGGATCCTTGCCGCGATCGCCCTCGAGCGGGTCACTGGTCTGAAGCCCGACCCGTCGCGCTTTCGCGAATGAGTGGTGCCGACGACCGCGCGCAAGTGCAATCGACGGCTGCCGCCGATTGAACCGACCCGACGGCCGCTGCGTCAGGGCCGCCCGACGACGAGGCCGGCGCCACGGTAACCGCCATCGACCGCGATGATCTCTCCCGTGACATAGCTCGACTGGCTTGGATCGAGCAGGAAGCGGATGACCTGGGCGATCTCGGCCGGCTCCGCGTAGCGGTTCATCGGGATGTAGCGATGATAGAGCTTGCGATCGTCCTCGGTGTGGATCGCAGCAACCATGGGCGTCTCGACAGGCCCCGGCGCCACGGCATTCACACGAATGCCGAATTCGGCGAGGTCGTTGGCCATCACCTGGGTGAGTGTGACGATGGCCCCTTTCGAGGCCCCATAGGCCACCCGGCCCTTCGATCCCCGGAGGCCCGACACCGACGCGATGTTGACGATCGAGCCGCCGCCGCTGTGTTGCATCAGTCGCGCGGCCGCCTTGCCGACCATGAACGTGCCGATGACGTTCACGTCGAGGATCTTGCGGAACAGAGCAGCGGGCGTCTCGAGGACGTGCTTGTCGGCTGAAATGCCGGCGCAGTTCACGACGCCAGCGAGCTTCCCGACCATGCGCGCCGCTTCCGCAACCGCCCGCTCCACGGCCGACTCGTCGGTGACGTCGGCCGCCAGGAAATGAGCACCCTTGGCGTTTGCCAGCCGCCCCCTCGCTCCGTCCAGAGCGGCATCGCTCACATCGACGAGTGCCACGCTCCAGCCGGTCTCCAGGAGGAGTTCGGCCGTCGCAAGGCCGATCCCTGATCCACCACCGGTTACGATCGCACCCATGCGGGGCGCCTTCGATGCTTTGGCCATCACATCCTCAGGTCAGATTGCGGCGTCCGAAGACCGCCTCCATTTCGCGGCGGAACTTGTACGTGACGTCACTCGTGTCGATCGCCACGTCCGACCATTTGAGGCGCTGCCCCTCCTTGATCGGGGTCTTGAGCGTCACGCCGTGCGCGAGGCCCAGCGGCAGCATCCCCTCCGCCATGGAGACGCTGGCCGGCGTCTGCTTGCCCCAGACCGTGAAGCCCCCCTCGCCGTCGAGCACCTCCCCGGCCTTCAGATCGCGCTTAGCGGTCGCAACCACGTCCGAGTTGAAGCAGATGGCCGTACCGGTGGCTTCGCGACGCAGGACGGCTGAGGCGACCGAGAGACCGAGCTCGAGGCCGATCATGTGCGTCGGCCGGTAGAGCGAGGCGTAGCGGCCGGACTTGTCCGGCAGCATCGAATACTCGCCGAAGCATTGCCGGGCGTAGGCGCTGTCGCTTTCGATCACGACATAGGTGCCCATGGCCAGATGGTGCGCCACGTTCGAGCCGTCGCGATTGACCGACGACGTGACCTCCGTCACACCCGCCTTCTCGAGCACGCCCCCGTCCGCCCTCGGCTTGCAGATCTCGGCATGTTCGAAGCGCGACGCGGGCGGGAACGAGAGCCCGCCGGACTGCGCCTCGAGCCCCGTCGCGTTGCACACGGCCGTCATCTCGATGCCGGATTTCGTCCCGTCGATGAACGAGTTGAACATCTTCGGATTGATGTGCGAGCGGTCCTTGATGTTGAGGTACTTGTCGAGAATGTCCCAAACCGTATCGGGATTGGAGCGATGGTAGCTCGGCTCGTAGCGCGTGCCCTTGCCGGCCGCCACGACCCGGAAACCGCAAGTCCGCGCCCAGTCTACATGCTCCGCGATAAGCGCCGGCTGGTCGCCCCACGCCATCGAATAGACCACGCCTTTTTCCTTGGCGCGCAGGCCGATCAGCGGCCCCGCCAGCGCATCGCCCTCCACGTTGACCATGACGACGTGCTTGCCGGCGTCGATCGCCGCCAGCGCATGGCGGATGCCCGCGGCAGGATCGCCGGTCGCCTCGATGATGACCTCGATCCGCGGATCCGCGATCAGCGCCATGGCGTCGTCGGTGATGAAGGTCTTCCCCTTGGTAATCGCCTCGTCGAGGCTGCGGGCATCGATATGCTCGGGGCGCCATTCGACGCCCTCGAGCCGCTCCCGGGCCCGCGCCGGCACGAGATCGGCGAGGCCAGCCAGATGCATGCCCGTGGTCAGGCGGCATTGGGCGAGAAACATGGTGCCGAACTTGCCGGCGCCGATTTGGCCGATACGGATCGGCCGGCCGGCGGCCGCTCGTTCGGCGAGCATTCGGGAGAGGGACATGGGGGTTGTCTTTCGGAACACGATTTAGGGCAGATGCCGCATGACACGGCAGCACAAGCCCACCTTACCGGCAAGATGAATGCGTGCGAATGCGTGACGTTCCAGGGATGGCCCGCTAGTGTCTCGTCGGCCAGGACCGTGGTCCATCCTCCCCTGACGGCCGATCGCCCGAGAGAGTTCCAGCGCACTGATGACTGACACCACTGTCAACGACCCGGTCGTCGACGTATCCGTGACGCGCCGATGGCTGATCCTCGGGGCCGTGGTCCTCGGCTCGACCATCTACAATGCCACCATCCTGGTCGCATCGGGCCTCCAGCCCCAGATGCAGGGCGCGATGTCCGCGACCCAGGACGAGATCGCCTGGACGGTCACGTTCAACATCCTGGCAACCGCCATCGTCACTCCGATGACGGGCTGGCTGACCGCCCGTTTCGGCGCCCGCCGCGTCATGGTCTGGAGCGTGTTCATCTTCACGCTCGGCACTCTCATGTGCGGGCTGGCGACCTCGCTCGAGAGCCTCGTCTTCTGGCGCATCGTGCAAGGCGGTGGCGGGGCACCGCTCGTGCCCCTCGGCCAGACGATTCTGCTCAACGTGTTTCCCAGCGTCCAGCACGGGCTGGCGATCTCGGTCTTCGGGGTCGCGAACATGGCCGGCCCGGTGATCGGACCGTCGGTCGGCGGCTACATTGCGGAGGCCTGGAGCTGGCGGTGGGTCTTCTACCTGACGGTGCCGTTTGGCGTCGCCGCTTTCTTCGCCTTTCGCATGACCCTGCCGAAGGACGAACCGGGTCAGCGCCCGTCTTTGGACTGGACCGGGTTCCTGTCCCTTGCGATCGCCCTGTCGCTCGCACAGCTCGTGCTGTCGCGCGGCCAGCGCCTCGATTGGTTCGAATCCGTCGAGATCACCGCCGCGACCGCCTTGGCGGCCATCGCGCTCTACGTGTTCATCGCCCATTGCCTGACGCACCCGCGACCCTTCCTGTCGCCGACCATCCTGACCGACCGCAACTACGTCCTGGGCTTCGTTCTGGTCACCGTGTTCGGAATGCTCAATTTCACGCCGATGGTGCTCCTGCCGCAACTGCTGCAGGCCCATGCAGGCTTCCCGGACTCGCTCATCGGCTACATCATCGCATGGCGCGGCCTCGGCGCCGTGATCGGTTTCTTCATCTCCGATCGGCTGGCGCGGATAGACCCGCGCATCGGCATGGCCGGCGGCTTCGCGTTGCATGCGCTCTCGGGTTGGTGGCTATCCCAGATCGACCTGAACGTCCCGCACTCGGTGCTCGCCGCGAACGGCTTCATCCAGGGCGTCGCCATCGGGATCATCTGGGTGCCGATGTCATTCGCGGCCTTCCGGACGCTGGCACCGAGCTACCGGGCCGAGGCCATGGGTGTATTCCACCTGATGCGCAACATCGGCTCGAGCTTTTTCATCTCGCTGTCGGTGGCCGAGATCGTCCGGGCTACCGGTGCCAACTTCAGCCGGCTGGTCGAGAATGTCTCCCCATTCAATCGATCGCTCGACCTGCCGTGGGTGGTCGGTTCTTGGTCGGTCGAGACGCTGCCCGACATGGCGCGTCTCGCACGCGAGATCAACCGTCAGGCGGCGCTGATCGGCTACCTGAACGCCTTCACGATGTACATGATCGCGTCGCTGATCGCGATCCCGCTGGCGCTCATCCTGGGTAGACGCGCGCCGCCGCGCTGACGACGCACCGTCTGGCCCCCAGGCAGCGGACGATCGCACAACGGCGACCGTCCCCCGTTTCGGCCCTTACTCGGCCGCCTGTTTGTAGCGCTTTGCGAACTGAAGAAGCGCATCGTCGGCGCACGGCATGATCGGCGTGAAATCCTGATGCGCGATCCACTCCTTCCGCGTCGGCTTGCGGATGTGGTTCGAGACCGCGTTGAGCGTGAGGTAGACGATCTTCCGCGGCAGCGGCGTGATGTTGCCCGCCGAGCCGTGCACCAGATTGCCGTGGAACAGCAGCATGCCGCCCGCCTTGCCGGTCGGCACGACGAGCCCGCCCTGATCGTAGAGCCGCTGGACGGTTGCCTCGTCGAGCGTCCACAGCGGATAACTCGTAGTGGCCTTGTCGTGGCCGGCCGCGAGCACACCTTCCTTGTGGCTCTTCGGAATGAGCATCAAGGCGCCGTTGTACGGGAACACCTCGTCGAGAAAGATCGAGATGTTCATGGCGCGCGGCTCGGGCATGCCGTCGTCGCGAGCCCAGGTCCCGTAGTCCTGGTGCCACTGCCAGACGTCGCCGCTGAACTTCGCCTTCGCGTTGATCTTGAACTGGTGCATGTAGACCTGCTCACCGAACAACTGCTCGATGGGCGTGATCATCCGAGGGTGCCGGCCGAGGATGCCGAAGGCTTCGTTGTAGAGGTGCGCGGCGAAGGCCGTGCGCGGGGCGCCGGATTTCTCGCGCCAGATCTCTTCTCGTTCCTGCTTGTAGATCTGCTCGGCCTCGGCGTTGAGAACCGCGATCTCGTCGGCCGTGAACAGCTCCGGCAGGAACAGCCAACCCTCGTCTTCGAACTGCTTGACCTGAGCGTCTGTGAGTTTCATGGCGATCCTCCTCAAGATCCGGTCTCTTGGCCCTGCCCGAGGATCGAACTTCCCCGGCAAGGGCGAACTCTTCTGTCGTAGGAAGGGCTGAGGTATAGCACAATGGGTCGCGGTCAGCCTACGGGGGGCTGCCGAAGAGACCCCTTCGCTACGGGATGCGAGCCGATGGTTTCCAAGGATACTCGAACGACGGGCGCCGAGCCGCGGACCTTGTCGCTGCATGCCCGCGACAACATCATCGTCGCCGTGGACGCGCTCCCCGTCGGCTTGACGGCCCGCGGCGTGAAGGCTGCCGCCCGCATCCCCAGGGGCCACAAGATGGCGTCCGTCGCCATCGCCAAGGGCGAGCCGGTCCTGAAGTTTGGCCAGATCATCGGTTTCGCCAGCGAGGACATCCCCCCCGGCGCCCATGTCCATACCCACAATTGCAGCTTCGCAGCCTTCGAGCGCGACTACGCCTTCGCCCGCGATGCCCGCGCGGAAGCCATTCTACCGGTCGAGAAGCGAGCCACGTTCGAGGGCTTCCGCCGCGCCAACGGCAAATGCGGCACACGCAACTACATCGGCGTCGTGACCTCGGTGAATTGCTCCGCGACGGTCGCCCGCTTCATCGCCGAGGCGGTGAACAAGTCCGGCCTGCTTGCCGATCATCCCTCTATCGACGGCGTGATCCCGCTCGTCCATTCGACCGGCTGCGGCATCGACAGCGATGGCGAGACCTTCGAGGTCCTGAAGCGGACCACTTGGGGGTACGCCTGCAATCCGAACATGGCGGGCGTGCTCGTCGTCGGCCTGGGCTGCGAAGGCTTCCAGATCGCCCGCATGAAGGACGCCTACGGCATCGTCGAGAGCGACACTTTCCGCACGATGACCATTCAGGAAACGGGCGGCACGAAAAAGACGATCGCGGCCGGCGTCGAGGCGATCCGCAACATGCTGCCGATCGCCGGCCGGGCGCGGCGCGAGACGTTGCCCGCCTCCGAACTGGTCTGGGCCCTCCAGTGTGGTGGCTCGGACGGCTACTCGGGGATCACAGCCAATGTCGCGCTCGGTGCAGCCGTCGATCTGCTGGTCCACCATGGTGGCACCGCGGTTCTCGCGGAAACGCCGGAGATCTATGGCGCCGAGCACCTGCTGACACGCCGCGCCCGCTCCCGCGAAGTCGGCGAGAAGCTGGTCGACGTCATCCGCTGGTGGGAGGACTACACGGCCCGCGCCCGCATGAGCATGGACAACAACCCATCGCCCGGGAACAAGGCCGGCGGCCTGACGACGATCCTCGAGAAGTCGCTCGGCGCCGCCGCGAAAGGCGGCACCACGACCCTCAACGCCGTCTACCGCTACGCCGAGCCCATCAACGAGAAGGGCTTCGTGTTCATGGATACGCCGGGGTACGACCCGGTGTCGGCCACGGGTCAGGTCGCCGGCGGCTGCAACGTTCTGGCCTTCACGACGGGCCGCGGCTCCGCCTACGGATGCAAGCCGACGCCGTCGTTCAAGCTGGCGACGAACTCGGACATCTATCACCGCATGATCGACGACATGGACATCAACTGCGGCGACATCGTCGACGGCGTCACCATCGAGGCGAAGGGGCAGGAGATCTTCGATTTCCTGCTCAGGATGGCCTCGGGCGAGCGCTCGAAGTCCGAGCAGCTCGGCTACGGCGACGCCGAGTACGTGCCCTGGGTCATCGGTGCCACGATGTGACTCCGTGAACTCCAATCACCGCCTGTAGAAGTGCCTAGTTTTGACAATAGCTCCGTAGCTCAGGAAGTCGGACACAGTGGGGAGCACTAATGCAACCGAAATTGGAGAATACGACTTGGTATATATCGCGAAACGGCCAGCAGTTTGGTCCTATATCGACCGGCGAACTTCAGGATCGATATAAACGCGGCGAACTTCACCCGACAGACCATCTATGGTGCCCTGAAATCAACAGCTGGATACTCGTTTCTCAAATTTTCGCGACCGCACCACCAATGACACCACCGCCTTCTCCAATATCTCAATACGACGCCCGGGGTGCATTTTCGCCATCAAGCCAAGCCCACTCGCACACATCAGATCGCCACACATCAACAACAGAGACCCAAGACAAGACAAAAACAGTCAAAACCACTACAGTCATCTCCGATGGAAACTTCAAATTCAGCACCCTGATATTCATCTTGCTTGGGATATTTATCCCCCTATGGCCCATCAGCTTGCCGTTGTTCTGGTTCCTCGCCTATCGTTCCTACAAGAAACCATCAATTCAAACAGTGAGAATTATCGAGAGCTAGCGGCATCAGCGATCCGAGTACCGCCTTCTTCGTGAACCTCGCCAGTCGGCCCACCAAATCAGCGTAGCAGCAAGGCTAATAATGGCCCTCGCATATTTGATCCGCGATCTGTCGATCGCCATCTCGGATACGATGCGCGGACGGGACCGGCGGCGCTACGAGTACGCAATCGATATCGGAGCTCCCCGAGACATCGTCTGGAGCATGCTGAAAGCGAATGACATCGCGTTCGACGGCCGCTTTCCCCTGCGCGTCGTCAGCCAGCCCGTGCCCGGCAGGCCCGGCGTCGATCGGGTCCAGATCCTGGCCGGCGCCCACTCCTTGACCATGATGACCATGATTGCCGACGAGCGCGAAGGTCAGGCGATCCTCTACCGGCTTCTCCCAGATGGCACCGATCCCGCACTGATCGAAGGCGACGACGATTACGTAGGATTCGTGCTGGTCGATATCGCGGGCGGCACGCGCCTCGACCTGACCCGCGAGACGACGCCGCGCCACTTTCTCTCGCGGCTGACGGTGCCGATCGGCTTGCGCAGCGGCGCACGGCGCTACAAGCGGAAAGCGGAAGCCATGTACGCAGTACCGACGCAACGCGATCCTGAGGGCTCCGGCGAATGACCAGCTTCGCCTATCTGGCACCCGTCTATGCGCTCTGCTCCGCGTTTCTGTTCGCCCTCTCCAATCATTTCACGAACATCGGCCTCGAAGGCACCGACGCGCGGACCGGCACACTGGTCTCGATCGCGGCCTCCGCGATCGTCTACTGGCTGATCTCTCCGATCTTCGTCGAAAGCTGGTACTGGCTGACCTGGGCCTGCCTGCTCTTCGCGGCGGTGGGCATCATCCGACCATCGCTGTCCTCGGTGCTCGCGACATCGTCGATCAAGATCATGGGACCCACGTTGACCAGCGCACTGACGGCGGCGACACCGCTGTTCGGCGCGTTCTTCGCCATCACCTTCCTCGGCGAGCAACTGACAGTGCCGATCGCCATCGGAACGATGGCCGTGGTGGCCGGCGCCGTCGTCGGGTCCTGGAGCACCCAGGGCGTAAAGCGCAGCTGGCCGCTGTGGGCGTTGTCCCTCCCTCTCGGCGCCTCGCTGATCCGGGCTCTCGGCCACGTCGTGACAAAGTACGGCCTGGTCGAGGTCCCGAGCCCCTCGTTTGCGGTGATGGTCTCGAACACCGTCTCGCTCATGGTCGCCCTCGCCGCCTTCAAGATGCAGAGCCGCCCCTTCGTCGGGACCCGGCAGAGCCATATGTGGTTCATCGGGGCGGGCGTCGCCAATGCGCTGTCGCTGCAGTTTCTCAATAGTGCCCTCCAGATCGGCGATCTGGTCGCGGTAGTGCCGATCGTCTCGGCGACCCCCGTTTTCACCATGCTGATGGGATATTTCTGGTTCGGCCGCGAGGTCATCACCGCCCGCACGCTCTGGACGATCGCGCTCATCGTGCCCGGTGTCATTCTCGTGGCGGTCGCCGGCCGCGGCTGAACGATCCTTCACTCCGGCGCCATGCTTCGCCGCAATCGCAACGAAGCCGCGCCACAAAACCCCGCTAACGATCGGCTGAGCTGCTGGATCATGACGTTCAGCCGCCGCGACGTAGCGTGAACGAGGGGGCTGACGTGCTGGCTCTGCTGAGAGCGGTCAGTTTCGCCGTCGAGACGGTCTCCGCCTCGCTGCGCTGGCTGTTTCGAGGTGCCCTCGTCTCGGTGGCGTTCAACCCGCGCCTCGGCCGCCTGCGCCCCCTGTTCGCGGCCGGCTGCGCCTACATCGCGTTCGCTTTCGTACTCGTCTATCTGGTCGCTCCCGTGCGCGGCTATGTCGGACATCACTATCTGGGGGAGAAGCTCGCCTACGATGCCGAGCGATGGTTGGCGACCGCGCTCTATGACCGGCAGGGCAATTTCGTCGGCACGTTCGATGGCAACCTCGACAGCCAGCGTGACGTGAACTGGACCGGCGCATCCGTGGAACTCGCCGGCTACACGGCCAATCCCGACCACAAGTCGATTCCGGTCCGAGAAGTTCCACCCCACTATTGGCAGTGCCTGACCCATCACGAGGACCGCTACATCGGCGGCATTCTGAACCCGTTCGGCATCGACCTCGTCGGCGTGCTCAAGATCCCCTACACGAGCATCGTGCGCACGATTCAGCTCCGGCGCCCCACCCTGGGCGTCGGCGGATCCACGCTGCCGATGCAGCTCGTCCGCGTCATCTACAAGACCCCCCCGAGCCACGCCGAAGGCAGCCTCGGCAAGCTTCGCCGCAAGGTCGGCGAATGGTGGCTGGCGCCGGTCATCTACTACGGTCTGACCCGCGGCGGCGACGATACGCCCCTGAAACAGTGGACCGCCAATCACCTCTGGCTCGCGCAACGTACCGGTGGCCAGCCGCTGCATGGCGTCGAAATGACCGCGCGCGTCGTGTTCGGAAAGGAAGCCCGCGACCTCACCATCGCTGAGCAGTTCGTGCTTGCATCGGCGGTGAACAAGCCCATCATCCTGCTCGACGGCAACGAGCGGCTGAACAGCGCCCGTGACGCCAACTGGCGCTACATCATCGAGGTGCGTGCCAGAACGTGCGCCGAGCGCCTGATCGCGGACGAGACGGCCAAGCGCGAAGTGCTATTCGAGTTGATCGGCCTCGCCAATGGCCCACCCGATCCACGCGTCCGACCGGTGCTGCAGGAGGCCCTGGAGCGACATGCGCCGGGTCTCGCTCGCCGGGCGACAGCCAATCCCATGATCCGCGCCGCAGCGCTCCTGCCGGAAGCCCGCTTCGGCATGCGCGAGGAGATGAAGCAGCGCTTTGGCCTCGGCTGGCGCGAGGACGTCCGCGGGCTGGCCACCACACTGGACGTCGGCGCCAATCTGGCATTCTCGGCGACGATCGGGACCGAACTCGCAGCCCTGCATAAGAAGCATCAGGCTCGCCTCAACCCTGGCTATGCACTCGATCCTCGCGCGACGTCAGCCGAAACAACGGCCAGCCGCTTGCCCAACATCTCGATCGTCGCAGCCAACGCCAAAGGCGAGATCGTCCGCTATTGGGAATCGGGCGAAACGGCCGCCTACTTCGGCTCATCCTCCGCGCGGAGCCGGGAGACGGGGAAATACCTCCCGCAGAACGAGCCCCGCCGCATCGCCTCGACGGCGAAAATGCTCCTGGCGCTCGCACTGGCGAACCAGGGGCGCGACAGACCACAAACCCTCTATGTCGACCCGAAGGCTCCGCCACGTGGCCTTGAAACCTGCGCTCGGGGCGACGGCACGCTGCGCCGGGGACGAACCGCCGAAGTCGCATTCGCCTGCTCGCTCAGCCCCGCAATGGAGTGGCGCGGCGCGGTACTCGGCCAGAGACCGCTGGAGCGCCTGATAAACGGCTTCGGCTTTGCGATGCCGCCACCGTCGGCATCGGGCGAACCGACACCGCCGTCGACCGCGATCGCCCGCGGCATCATCGCCGGCTCGCCGCGTCGCGTTCACCACATGGCCGGCGTCCTGCTGGCCGCAATGACGGGCCGCGGTGCCCGCCCCCTCCCCGCACCGACGCTCATCAAGTCCTGGGATCTGTCGAGCCGCGCGAACCAGCCGGCCCCGGTCGATGTCATCGTCCCCTCGAAGCTCGTCGCCGCTCACGCCGTGCCGTTCCTGCGCACGGTGCTTTCGGCGCCGCTCTGCTATCGCGCCAACGGCGTGCCGCACGGCACGTTGAAGTCATTGCACCATTGGTGCGCCGCGGCGCGCCCGGGCGTCTCGCTGCACTTCGCCAAGACGGGGACGGACACCACCGAGGACCCGTCGCAGACGGTGGACACCTGGATCGCCGGCGGCATCCGCTTCGATGGCGGCGAGAGCTACTCCTACGTCGTCCAGATCGGAACCGCGTCCACGCGCGAGCCATTCGCCAACAGGCTGAACGCGGGCCCACTGCTGGCGCCACTGGTCGAAGCCTTGCTGGCTGATCTCGAGCGCGACACCCGGCGATCCGGGGCCGCGCGTCCGGCTCGCGCGGCGTCGCTCAGATAGCGTGCGCTGCCATCAGCTTCCTGCGACCACGGGCTTGCCGAGCTTGTGCGGGTTGTTCATGAAAAGCAGCACCGGGATGCACGCTGCAATCACGATCGCGAGCAACTGGAAGTCCGCGATATAGGCGAGAAGCTTCGCCTGGCGCACGACGAGCCGGTCGAGCGCCGCGAGCCCGGCGGGATCGGTGAAGCTCCAAACCGGCGGCAGCGTCAGATGACGAAAGACCTCGTTGTCGGCGCGCACCCCGGCCGAGAGAATGGCCTGGTTGGACTGGCTCAGGATCGCGAGATAGGTCGAGAAGATCGCGACGCCGAAGCCGCGGCCGATGTTGTTGAGGAGCGCATAGAACGACGTGCCCGCGTCCCGGAGATCGGACGGCAGCGTCGTGAAGGCCACCGAGTTGAGCGGCACCACGAAGGCCCCGAAGGCGAGGCCCTGGATGAAATTGTTGATGACGATCGTCGGCATGTCGATGTCTTCGGTGAACGTCGAGAGCTGCCACATGGTGGCCGCGATCAGCACCATCGCCACGCCGATGACCTTGCGCGGATCGACATACTTCAGGATGTAGCCGACGAAGAAGGAGGCGAGCATCGTCCCCGCGCCGCGAGGTGCCATCACGAAGCCGGATGTCAGGACCGGATACCCGCCCATGTCCTGGACGAACGGCGGCACGAGCACGAGGCTGCCGAACAGCAGAAGCCCGAACAGCGTTCTGAGCAGCGTCCCGCCGAGATAGTTCCGGTCGCGAAAGATCGCCGGATCGATGAACGGCGTCTTCGACGTGAAGGAGTTCACCAGAAAGAGCCAGAACGCCGCCCCACCCACGAGCGTGAGGGTCAGGATCGTCGTCGAGGCGAACCAGTCCATGCGCTCGCCGCGATCGAGAATGTACTGCAGCGTGGCGATGCTGATCCCGAGTGTGACGAAGCCGAAATAGTTGAACGGCCGATGCGGCCGCTTGCCACCGCTCGGCACCAGCATCCACACCATGAGCAGCGCCACGCAGCCGATCGGGAGATTGAGATAGAACGCCCAGCGCCAGTTGAAATACTCGACCACATAGCCGCCGACGGTGGGCCCGAACACCGGCCCGAACATGACACCGACGCCCCACCAGGCCATGGCGATGCCGAAATCCTCCTTCTTGTAGATCGACAGCAACGTGGACATGGCGAGCGGCAGCAACGCCGCACCGAAGAAGCCCTGCAGTGCGCGCCAGACGAGGATCTCCTCGAGCGACGTCGAAAGCCCCGACAGGAGCGCGAAGGTCGTGAATCCGGCGATCCCGATCAACAGCAACCGCTTGCGACCGAACACAGCTCCGATCGCGCCCCAGAGCGGTGTGAACACCGAGAGCGTGATCAGGTACGACGTGAGAACCCAGGCGACCTGATCCTGCGTCGCGGAAAGCTCGCCCTGCATCTGGCGAAGCGCGATCGAGACGATGGCGGTGTCGAAGACTTGCACGAGCGGCGCGAGAATGAGCGCGATCGTCACCAGCTTGAGCCGCATGCCGGTCAGGATGGTGTCTTCGGCGCTTGCTCCCGCCGTCGCGCCCCGCGTCATTGCGATGCCTTGGCTCGCCCGAGCAAGGTTGCGGCCCAGCGCGGTAACGGTCGTTGGTGTCCGGTGTCGATCTCGACGACGGCGCTCATGCCGGCGCGTAGCGGGGGCGCCCCCTCGAGCGGCTCGAGTTGCAGACGAACCTGCAGACGCTGCACCACCTTTACCCAGTTGCCCGTGGCATTCTGCGGCGGAAGTATCGCGAATTCGGCGCCCGTCGCAGGACTGATGCTCGTCACCCGCGCCCGCCAGTGGTGATCCGGATAGGTATCGACGTGGACGGTCGCGATCTGGCCATCACGGATGTAGGTGAGCTCCGTCTCCTTGAAGTTGGCTTGGACCCAGATCTCCTCGGTGCCGACCAGACTGAAGACGACATTGCCGGCCGTGACGTATTCGCCGGGCTGGAGATCGAAGTTGGTCACGATGCCCGCGACCGGCGCCTTGATTTCGGTGCGCTTGAGATCGAGCGCGGCGGCGTCCCTGAGCGCCCGCGCCTCTTTCACGGCGGGATGCTCGAGGCTCGGCCGCTTCGGATCGCCACCGAGCTTCGCTCTCGCCTCCGCGATCTCCTGTTCGATGATCGCGGTCTGATCGCGTGCGTTGCGCAGGCCTTTCTCCGCCGTATCCATCAATGACCGCGACACGACACCCGACTTGATCAGCCGGTCCTGCCGCTCATGGTTCTGCTCATGGAATTCGAGATCGCCGGTCGCGAGCTTGAGCCGCGCCACCTTCTGCTCGTAGAGCGCCCGCAACGCGTCGATCTCCTGCACCGCCGCATCGAGCCGGGCTTCCGCCCGGTCGAGCGCGATCCGAAACGGCTCCGGATCGATCTTGAAGAGGAGCGCGCCCCGCGCGACGATCTGGTCCGCCTTTACGGCGACCTCCGCGACGCGTCCGGCGACGTCCGAGCTGACCGCGATCTTGTCGGCCTTCACATAGGCGTTGTCCGTCGACATGACGCGGCCGCCCATCATGTAGATGTAGACGCCGATGGCCGCGGCCACAGCCGGCCCGATGAGGCCGATGAGCACGGTCCCGACGATTCGGGACACCCCGAAGGAGGCGAATCGCCGGGCCAGTGGTTTGCTCTCGCCGTTCGCCGCAGCGCCGCTCTTTTCCATGGCTGTCACGTTCGCGTCCCCGGTCGGCCGTCGCCGGCCGCCTCTCCGGCGCCGTCGAGGCGCGTCATGTTGGATTTGATCTGCAAGAGCATCTCGATCAGCCGGTCGGCCTCCGCGTCGGTAAATCCGGCGAGCGCTTCCATGCGGGTCTCGGCCGACATCTCACGCAGGCGATCGAGAACCGGCTGTACCTCGGCCCGCAGATGGAGAAGCCACGCGCGCCGGTCGGCTGGGTCGGGACGTCGCTCGACGAAGCCCTTCTCGACCAGCCGGTCGATATGCCGCCCGAGCGTGATCGGCTCGACTTCGAGGATCTCGGCCAGCGCGGTCTGGTTGATCCCTTCGCGGCGCCGCAGTTGCGCCAGCACGCGCCATTGCGCCCGGGTCAGCCCGAGGCGGCTCGCCCGTGCGTCGAATCGCTGCCGCACGAGCCGCGAGACATCGGCGAGCAGGAATCCCAGCGAGCGGGACAGATAAGGGTCGGCGGTCATGATGCCCGCAGAATAGCTGCGAGGCTTATTATATGCCAGCTCCCTAATGGCACAGGCAGCATTTCGGTAATATATTACCGCAAAAGTAACAGGCGATCGTCACGCACTTCGGACCCGGGCCAAGGTCGCGGTGGGACAGTGGGCTCACTTTGCGGTGGAGGCCTTGATGTCGACGAGCTGGATCTCGGGGTTCCGCTCAGCCGTCCAGCGGACGTCGAACTCCGTCGCCGCCAGATAGACCTGGTCGCCGTCGAGATCGAGCGCGATGGCCGACCGCTTGCTGGCGACGAATCGCGCGAGCGCCGCCGGGTCGTCGGACTTGAGCCATCGGACCGCAGCGCACGGAGCAGCCTCGAAGCCGATCGGCAGGCTGTATTCGTTGGCGAGCCGGTCACCGAGCACGTCGAGCTGCAGCGCCCCGATCACGCCGACGATGGGTGCAGTCCCGTCGATGGGCGCGAAGAGCTGCACGACACCCTCCTCGGCCATCTCGCGGAGCGCCTCCTTGAGCTTCTTGGCCCGGATGGCATCGTCGAGCCGCACGCGGCGGAGGATCTCCGGTGCGAAGCTCGGAATGCCGACGAACGTCAGGTCCTCGCCCTCGGTCAGCGTGTCCCCGATCCGAAGCAGCCCCTTGTTCGGAATGCCGACCACGTCGCCGGCAAACGCCTCCTCGGCGAGAGATCGGTCCTGGGCGAAGAAGAACTGCGGCGCCTGCAGCACCGTCGTCTTGCCCGTCCGCACGACCTTCACTTTCATGCCGCGCGTGAGACGCCCCGAGCACACCCGCATGAAGGCGATGCGATCGCGATGGTTCGGATCCATGTTCGCCTGGATCTTGAACACGAGCCCGGTCATCGACGGCTCGTCGGCCACCACGACGCGCGTCGCCGCCGTCTGGTTGCGCGGCGGGGGCGCATTCGCGATGAGCGAATCGAGGAGATCTCGCACACCGAAGTTCCGGAGCGCGCTACCGAAATAGACGGGCGTCAACGTGCCTTCCCGGAATTTCTCGAGATCGAACGGGTTGCACGCCCCATGCACGAGATCGATCTCGGCGCGCCAGAGTTCAGCGGCCTCTTCGGTCAGCAATGCCGAGATCCTGGGATCGTCCGGCCCCTCGACCTCGAGCCCCGCGTCGTCGCGGTCGATCTGGCGGATGCGCGGCGTCGCGAGATCGTAGGTGCCCGCGAACCCTCGGCCGCGTCCCACCGGCCAGACCATGGGGGCCGTCTCGAGCGCCAACGTCTTCTCGATCTCGTCGAGCAACTCGAGCGGCTCGCGGCTTTCGCGATCCATCTTGTTGACGAAGGTGATGATCGGGATGTCGCGCAAGCGGCAGATCTCGAAGAGTTTCCGCGTCCGCGCCTCGATGCCCCTCGCCCCGTCGATTACCATGATCGCGGAATCGACCGCCGTCAGGGTCCGGTATGTGTGGTCCGAGAAATCCTCGTGGCCCGGCGTGTCGAGCAGATTGAAGACGGCCCCGCCGTACTCGAAGGTCATGACGGAGGTGGCGACCGAAATGCCGCGCGCCTTCTCGATGGCCATCCAGTCGGACCGCGTCGACCGCTTGTCCTTCTTGGCCTTGACCTGCCCCGCGAGCTGGATCGCGCCGCCGAAGAGGAGCAGCTTTTCCGTCAGCGTCGTCTTGCCGGCGTCCGGATGCGAGATGATCGCGAACGTCCGTCGCCGAGCGATCTCTGCAGGAATGCCACGCTTGACGTGCGCTACCGCCGCCGGCGCGTCGGGCATGTCGGGTGGCGGAGCATCGTTCATGGTCGGGCAATCCTGGCGGCAGGCGTCACATGACGCACGTCATGCCCTTAGCGGCACGCGGCCCGGGCCGCAAGAGACCGCCCCATGGCGTCGCGATGGGCTCCGGCCTCAATCGAGACCCGGGATCGACGGTCGCCGGTCGGCCCATGGCCGGGCCGCCTCGAACAGCGCCGCGACTCTGAGCAGCTTCTGATCTTCACCTCGCCGGCCGACGAACTGGATCGAGACCGGAAGACCATCCGAATGGAACCCCGCCGGCAGCACGATCGCCGGGTTCCCGGTGAGGTTGAACGGGTGCGTGTAGGGATACCAGGCACGCCGCACGGTATCGACCTTCTTGTTCTCGATCACGATAGGCTCGAACAGCGCCTCCTGGATACCGAGCGCCGTCCGCGACAGCGCCGGCATGGCGATCACGTCGAATCGCTCGAACCATCCCTGGACCTGACGGTAGAGCTTCGTGCGCAGCATCAGCGCCCGGCCGACGTCCTCGCCGCTCTGTCCGACGCCACGCTCCATCTGGGCGATGAGCGTCGGGCTCATGCCGTCCTTCCACTGGGGCACGACGTCGGCGAACCGCGCGTTCCAAAGCGCCGTCGAGAGCGTCAGCCAGAACGGTTCCGTCGGCTCGAGATCGTCGCCCATGGGCTCGACGACGGCACCGAGATCGCCGAGCGCTTCGGCCGCTTCCTGGCAGAGCGTCAGATATTCGCTGTCCGCGACACTGTTGGCGAGGTAGGGCCGCCACGCGACCCGAACGCCCTTGAGATCACCCTCCGGCCGGGCAGCCGCCACCGAACCGGCAGCCGACATGCCGAACGAATGCGGATCGGACGGATGCCAACCTGCCATCGCTTCCAGCATCAGCGCCGTGTCCATCACGGTCCGCGTCGTCGGCGTTATGTAGCTCATGTTCGAGAAGGCATCCGGCGCTGTATCATGCGGGATCATGCCGATCGACTGCTTCAGGCCGACGAGCCCGTTGGCGGAGGCCGGAATGCGCGTCGACCCACCCGCATCCGTGGCGACGGCGAGTGGCCCGATCCCGGCGGCACACGCGACCGACGCGCCTCCCGACGAGCCGCCCGCTGTCCGGGTCTGGTCCCAGGCGTTCGGCGTCCGCCCGAAGAGCGGCGCCTCGGTCCAGCACATGTGGCCGAACTCCGGCGTCGTCGTCTTGCCGAACAGGATTGCGCCCGCAGCCTTGAGACGCGCGACGGAAACCTGATCTGTGGTAGGCACGTTGTGCTCGTGGATATACGAGCCGAAGGTGGTCCGGACGCCCGCCGTATTGACCAGATCCTTCACGTGCAGCGGCACGCCATGCAGCGGTCCCAGCAGCTCTCCCCGGGCCTGCCGCTCATCGGCGGCGGCGGCATCCCGCATCGCCTGATCGACGGCGATCGTGATGAAGCAATTGAGGACCGGCTGCGCCTTCTCGGCCCGCGCCAACGTCGCCGCCATGACCTCGCGCGCCGACACGCGTTTCTCTCGAATCATTTGCGCGAGATCGGCGGCGGAAACATAGGCGAAGTCGGCCATGGCGAACCTCCGGGACCGCGAACGGTGTGAGCGTAGGGGGCGTCGAAACGCCGGCGAAATGGATCTCAGGTGCCGCAGAACGTCTGCTTCACCTCTTCCTCGGGCCGCGGCGGCAACTGGTGGCGTTCACGCCCCGGCTGCTCGTCGAACGGCCGGGCGAGCACGTCGACCAGCGTCTCGAACGGCCCGAAATCACCATCGCGCACCGCGTGGGCGATCGCCTCCTCGACGAGGTGATTGCGCGGAATGAACGCCGGATTGGCCGACGTCATGAGCTGCTTCTGCGCCTCGGGCGACACAGCTTCGAGCGCCAGCCGCCCCCGCCATTTGAGAGCCCACTCGGCAAACGCTCCCTGGTCGGTGAACGATTGCGCGACGACCGCATCGGCCACCGGATCGTCCACGGCTTGGGCCAGCGCCCGGAAGGTCAGCGTCATGTCGGCCCGGCTCGCGGCCATCAGGTCGAGGAGCCCGTGCGCCAGATCGAGATCGCCAGCCTTCGGCTCGGAGAGGCCGAGCTTGGCCCGCATCACGCCGCTGTAGGCCGCCTCAAACAGGCCACCGAACGCCATGATGGCCGCCTGCCCCGACGCCATGCGCTCGTCCTCGGTCTCGCCGAGCAGCGGCAGCAGGGTTTCCGTCAACCGGGCGAGGTTCCATTGCGCGATCTGCGGCTGGTTCGCATAGGCATACCGGCCGTTGGCATCGATCGAGCTGAAGACCGTGCTCGGGTGATAGGCGTCCATGAACGCGCAGGGACCATAGTCGATGGTCTCGCCCGCAATCGACATGTTGTCGGTGTTCATCACGCCGTGAATGAAGCCGACACCGAGCCATCGGGCGACGAGGTCCGCCTGCCGCGCGATCACCGCATCGAGCATGGCACGATAGGGATTGGCGGCATTCGCGGCTTCGGGGTAGTGCCGGCCGATGACGTGGTCGGCGAGCGCGCGGATGGCGTCCACATCACGGCGGACGGCGAAGAACTGGAACGTGCCGACACGGATGTGGCTTGCCGCGACACGCGTGAGAACGGCGCCGGGCAACGCGTCTTCCCTGAGCACGAACTCGCCCGTCGCGACAGCCGCCAGCGAGCGCGTCGTCGGGATGCCGAGGGCCGCCATGGCCTCGCTGACGATGAATTCGCGCAATACCGGTCCGAGGGCCGCCCGCCCGTCACCCCGTCGGGAATAGGGCGTCGGTCCCGAGCCCTTGAGCTGGATGTCGCGCCGCCGCCCGCTCCGGTCGACCACCTCGCCGAGCAGGATCGCCCGCCCATCGCCCAGTTGTGGCACGAAGCCGCCGAACTGATGCCCGGCGTAGGCCTGTGCGAGCGGCTCGCTGCCGTCCGCGACCCGGTTACCGGCCAGGACCTCGACACCCTCGGGGCTGGCCAGCGCCGCCGCATCGAGGCCAAGTTCCGCCGCGAGCGCCTGATTGAGCCGGATCAGCTGCGGCCGGCCGACAGGTGTCGGGCTGAGCCGCGAATAGAAGCGCTCCGGCATCCGGGCATAGCTGTTGTCGAAGGCGAACAGCTTGGTCGATCGGGCAGCATCGTTCATATGGCACACGGGGTCGAAGGCATTTCCCCTACATATCGACCTTCGACCGCCCCGCGGCAAGGGCGCGTCGCCGCTCCCTAGTGTGGCGGCTTGGAAGTCCGCTTCATTCCTTCGGCACCCTCTGAAAGCGGACTTCCAAGCATGACGCCACACTAAGCTAATGTTTTTTCTAGTGTCCCTCTGATCGCAAAGTTCGTTTTGAGCCCGCCAAAGAATGAGACGAACTTTGCGATCGGGACACCAGCCCGTCAGATCCGCCAGCCGGAGTGGATGGCCGCGACGCCGCCGGTCAGGTTGCGATAACTGACCCGCTCGAAGCCGGCCGTCCGGATCATGTCGGCGAACACGTCCTGCTTCGGAAACTTGCGGATACTCTCGACGAGGTAGCGGTAGGGCTCACTGGCGCCAGCGGCGAGTTGCCCGAGCCGCGGGATGACCTCGAAGGAGAAGAGATCGTAGACCCGATCGAGGATGGCGACGTCCACGTGGCTGAACTCGAGCACAAGAAGCCGCCCGCCCGGCCGCAGCACCCGGTACATCTCGGAAAGCGCGGCATCGATCCGCGTCACGTTGCGGATGCCGAACGCGATCGTCGCCACGTCGAAGCTGCGGTCGGGGAACGCGAGCTGCTCGGCATTGCCCTCGACGAGCGAGATGCGGCCGTCGAGATGCGCGTCGGCGACCTTCCGACGCCCGACGTCGAGCATCTCGGGACTGATGTCGCAGATGACGATCTCGGTGCCCGTGCCGCTGGCACGCGCCACCCGGAGCGCCACGTCTCCGGTACCGCCAGCGAGGTCGAGAACCCTGAACCGGGCGTCGCTGCGGGGCGGATTGATGAGGGTGACGAGATCGTCCTTCCACAGCCGGTGCAAACCGCCCGACATGAGGTCGTTCATCAGGTCGTAGCGTTCCGCGACGGTTGCGAAAACCTCGTTCACGAGGCCTTGGCGCTCGGCGGCATCGACGCTGCGGTAGCCGAAAGTTTCAGCAGTGCTATGGCTCGGCGGCATGGCGCTTTTCATGTCGACACAGTACAGCAACAGGCACGCCTGTCGCCATGGACGATATGCCGCCCGCCCCTCGCCCGGCCTTGGGTTGCCGCGCGCCCCCACTTCACGAAGGTGGTTTGGTCGGCGCGGCGGTCGATATGCCGAAGGGGCGGGTGGCGATCAGCTTGTGTGACCCTGGGAGGGAAATCTGCCGATGGACAAGAGCTATCTTCTGCAGGCGGTGGTGCTGCTGGCAACGGCCGCGGTCGCGGCACCGCTGGCCCACGCCCTCAGGATCGGCTCGGTGCTCGGCTACCTTCTGGCGGGCGTCCTGATCGGGCCGCATCTCCTGGGCTTCTTCACCGATGTGGAGAACATCCTCCACATTTCCGAGCTGGGCATCGTCTTCCTCCTGTTCCTGATCGGCCTCGAGTTGCGTCCGATCCGCCTGTGGACCATGCGTCGCTCGATCCTCGGGGCCGGCGGCGGGCAGGTGCTGGTCACAGGTCTTCTGCTTGGGCTGGTTGCGACCTTCTACACGACCGTCGGCGTGGCCATCGTGGTCGGTCTGGCGCTGGCGATGTCCTCGACGGCGTTCGCGCTCCAGGTGCTCGAGGAGCGCAAGGAGCTGAACATGCGGCATGGCCGCCTCGGCTTCTCGATCCTGCTCTTTCAGGATCTTGCGGCTATCCCGCTGATCGCCGTGGTCCCGATGCTGGCTGCCCGCGGCGCAACGGATGCCGGCCAGGCGCTCCTCTCGACGGCAACGGCACTCGGCACCGTCGTCGCCGTGATCGCGTTCGGCTATTTCGTCCTGAACCGCGTTTTCAAACTGGTCGCCCTGTCCGGCATTCGCGAAGCCATGACCGCGACCGCTCTGCTGACGGTAATCGGCGTGGCTCTCGTCATGCAGCTCGCAGGCCTCTCCGCCGCGCTCGGCGCCTTCATCGCCGGCGCCATCCTCGCCGACAGCCAGTATCGCCATCAGATCGAAGCCGACATCCAGCCGTTCGAAGGCCTCCTGCTCGGACTGTTCTTCACGGCCATCGGCATGTCGCTGGATCTAAGCCTCATCGTCCGGGAATGGCAGCTGGTCCTGATGCTGGTGTCGGGGCTCGTCCTCATCAAGGCCGGCGTCCTGTTCGCGGTCGGTCGCCTGTCCGGGCTGACGACCCCGCAGTCGCGGCGGCTGGCGATCATTCTGTCTCAGGGCGGTGAATTCGCGTTCGTGATCCTGGGGTTGGTCACCGGCGCCCGTCTGCTGGCCCAGGAGACGGTGGACCTGATGGCCGTCGTCGTAACGCTGTCGATGGCCTCGACGCCGGTACTGCTGCTTATGGACGACTGGCTGCGGAGTACCGAAACCAGTCGCGTCGCCCCGCTGTTCGACGCCCCGCCAGCCGACGAAGGCCATGTCGTTATTGCCGGTCTCGGGCGGTTCGGCCAGATCGTGGCCCGCATACTCCGCGCCCGTGGCATTCGCTTCACGGCGCTCGACATAAGCCCCGAGCAGATCGAGCTGGTCCGCCGCTTCGGCGCCGAGGGCTACTACGGTGACGCCAGTCGCCTCGACATCCTCGAGGCCGCCCAGACGCAGAAGGCGCGCGCCTTCGTGCTTGCGATCGACGACATGGAAGCGTCACTCAAGACGGCCGAGATCGTCCGCCAGCATTTCCCGCATGTGCCGATCTACGCCCGCGCCCGCAACCGCCAGCACGTCCACAAGTTGATGGACCTCGGCATCCAGGAGATGCGGCGCGAGACGTTTCTGGCCTCGATCGAACTGACCCGAGACCTGCTGCTCGGCCTGGGCATCAGTTCGGCCGAGGCGCGTCGCATCACCGAGACCTTTGCGGAGCTCGATCGAAAGCGCCTCTACGACGACTACGAGCACGCCTCGGATGCCGACAAGCTGCGCCTCAACGCCAAGCGCTTTGCCGAGGAGCTGGAGCAGATCTTCCGCGAGGATTCGGCCGAAGCGGCTGCACTCGCCAAGCCGCCGAAAGGCGGACCGAAAAAACAGGACGGCCGGCCCCCGCTGGAGCCGGCCGGAACTGGCAAGGACTGAGATCGAACGAGCGGCGCCTCAGTAGGTCTTGGCGGTCTCGTTCGGAGCGAGACCGCGCGTCTCCTTGATCATGTTGGTCGCGGCGACCGCGAGCACCCGGGCGTCGTTCATCAGCGTCGTGAGTTGATAGCCCTGGTCGAACCGCTTCTTGGCCGTGGCCGGGCCGTCGGTGTGGACGCCGGCGATCATGCCCTTCGAGCGCGTCACGCTGGCAATGCGCGCAATCGCATCGATCACGCCCTTGTCGGAGGGATCGAGCGTCGGCGGCTTGCCCATCGCCATCGACAGGTCGGACGGACCAACGTAGACGCCGTCGAGACCCTTGACCGACAGGATCGCTTCGAGGTTGTCGAGACCGGCCTGCGTCTCGATCATGGCGAACAGCAGAACCTCGTCGTTGGCGCCCTGCCAGTAGTCGGCACCGGCGTACTGGACGGCCCGGTTCGGCCCCATGGAGCGTGTGCCGATCGGCGGGTAACGGCCATAGGAGACGAACTGCTCCGCCTCGGCCTTGGTGTTGATCATCGGGCAGATGAGCCCGTAGGCGCCCGCATCGAGAAGCTTCATGATGATCGCCGCATCGTTCCACGGCACGCGGCACATGGGGACGGCGTCGGTCGTGGAGATGGCCTGCAGCATCGGCACGGCCGACTGGAAATCTACCGGTCCATGCTGGAGATCGATGGTCACGCTGTCCCAGCCGCAATGGCTGTAGACCTCGGCCGAATAGCTGTTCGGGATGGCGCACCAGCCATTGATGATGCGTCCGCCGTCCTTCACGATCTGGCGGAGCTTGTTCTTGCGCATTGGCGTTTCCTCGTCGGCACTTGATCGGGTGGAGGCGCAGGCCCCCGGGCTGCGCGAGGCTAGGCTGCCCGGCCGCCGGATGCCACTTTTTTCCGACGAGCGCCGCTCCCCGGGAGCGTCAGGCCGCGTGGCCGCCGAGCCTGCCGTTGCGGTGCGAGATGCGCGTCGTCGCCCACTTCTCGAGCAGCGCCTCGAGGTCCGAGCGCTCGAAGGGCTTGGCGAGGTAGTCGTCGAGACCTTCGTCGAGGCACCGCTTGCGATCCTCGGCAAAGGCGTTCGCCGTCAGCGCCACGACGGGCGGCGAAGGCAGCCCGGCGGCGGCATAGAGGGCCTTGATCCGCTGCGCCGCCTCGAAGCCGTCCATCTCCGGCATATGGATGTCCATGAGGACGAGATCGGGCGCCGGTCGGCCTCCTTCGAGGAGCCCGGCACAGTACTCGACCGCAAATCGTCCGTTTCGGGCGTGGTGCACCGCACACCCCGACCGCTCGCACATCCGCTGGGCGAGGATCGCATTGATGGCATTGTCCTCGACAAGGAGGATACGCCGAGGCTCGGCATCGACCACCACGTCCCCCGATACTCGTCCGGCATGCAATTCCAGCCTCGCGGGGTCCCGACGTTCGGGGCCGACCTCGACGTTGAGTTGCACCAGCAGTGCCGAAGGTCGTACCGGGCGGACCACATAGGCGTCGCACCCGGTGGTGCGGAACTCGTCCTGACGACCCTGCGACGGATGATCGACGACCAGCACGGTTCGCGGCGGTCGCCCGTCGCCACCATCGAGGGTACCGATGATCGTCCCGATCGCCGCGGCTCCGATTTCGACGTCGATGACGAGGCCATGGGCGTCATCTCGCCCGGCCGCGCCGCGGCGACACAAGGCATCCCCGACCGAGCGGCACTCGACGATCAGACCCGCCGCCTGCAGGATTTCCGACAGCACCTGCCGCTGTTGCAGCCGGTCGCTGACGATGATGACGCGTCGTGCGGCCCCGCTGGTCGAGCTGACGCCCGCTGCGAGCCCGTCGAGGGCACGGCCGAAGGTCAGATTTGCGCGAAACGTGGAACCGGACCCGACCGTGCTTTCGACGGTGATGTCCCCCTGCATCGCGCGCGCCAGCCGCCGCGAGATGGCAAGACCGAGCCCGGACCCGCTGCGTTTGCGCCGCACCACCTCGTCGGGCTGCTCGAACTCCGTGAACAGCGTCGCGATCTGCGCTTCGGTCATTCCCGAGCCCGTGTCGGCGACCGAGATCTCGGCCCCGACGTGCATCGGATCGATCGTCGACCGCCGCGTCACGCGGACGCTGACCCCGCCGGCGTCGGTGAACTTGATGGCGTTGCCGACCAGGTTGAGGAGGATCTGGCGCACCCGCGTCTCGTCGCCGACCACGACACGGGGCAGCCCCGGATCGATCCGCCAGGCGAGATCGACGGTCTTCTCGCGCGCACGGGGCGCCATGAGTTCGACGACACCCTGAACGCAATCGTCGAGCATGAACGGCGCCGGATGGATTTCGAGCTTGCCGGCTTCGATCTTCGACAGATCGAGGATCTCGTCGATGATCGTCAGCAGGTTCTTCGCCGAAAGATCGACGGCATCGACATAGGAGCGCTGTTCCGCCGTGAGAGACGTCTCGGCGAGGAGCCCGGTCATGCCGAGAATGCCGTTCATCGGCGTCCGGATCTCGTGGCTCATGGCTGCGAGGAACCGCGACTTGGCTCGGTTCGCCGCCTCGGCCTCGTCGCGGGCGCGGGCGAACTCCAGCCGGGCCCGGCGCTGTTCGCTGATGTCGCGGGCGATCGTCTGCACCTCTTCGCCGCGCCCGTCCTCGTGCGTGATCGAGAGGACTTCGACCACGAACCAGCGCGGCCCCTCGGTCGTATCGATCAGCGCTTCGTAGGTCCGTCGCCGGCTCGCAGCCGCCTCCGCGCCTCCGACCTCGTCGCGTTCGAGAATGGCGAGGGAGAAGCATGTACCGAGGACGTCGCGGGCCTCGACGCCGAACGTCCGGCAGAACGCCTTGTTGACGAACGTGACGCGCCCGGACGGCTCGGCCCGCATCAGAAGATCACTATGGCTGTCCAGCAAGTCCTTGTAGCGGATCTCGTTTTCAGAAATGACCCACTCGAGGTCCTTGAGCTGCTCGATGCGGTCGCCGACCGGACTGGGGCCCCCGACGCCGGGCAGAGCCGGCGGGCGCGCACGACGGGTCAACCGCCCGAGCGCATCCTGCGCACGGCGAACCATGTCCACGAACCTGGGCGTACGCTTGTCCACGGGTCTCCTGGCGGGGTTGCACGGCACCGCCCGCGGATGACACCATGCGGCCCTTGATAAACCTTTGCCGGCATGAACTAGGCTTAAGCGGAGGTTGACCGGTGTATCGAAGCGGCTAGGACGGGCTGAACGAGGCCGCAATCGCAGGACGGGAGCGAGCATGGGACCGTTGAAGGGCTACCGCGTGATCGAGATGGCTGGCATCGGCCCGGCGCCGTTCTGCGCCATGATGCTGGCTGACATGGGAGCCGAGGTCATCCGCGTCGATCGCCGCGAGAAGGCGGATCTCGGCGTGGTGAGGAAGCCCGCCTTCGAGGTCATGAACCGCGGCCGCAGCACGATCGCCGTCGACATCAAGAAGCCGGAGGCCGTCGCCGTCGTGAAGCGGCTGGTCGCGAACGCCGATGCCATCATCGAGGGCTTCCGGCCCGGCGTTATGGAACGTCTGGGTCTCGGACCCGATGTCCTCGCTGAGATCAATCCGCGGCTCGTGTTCGGGCGTATGACCGGGTTCGGCCAGGAGGGCCCCATGGCCGCCCGCGCTGGCCACGACATCAACTACATCGCGCTCGCGGGCGTGCTGTCTCATCTCGGACGCGCGGGCGAGCGCCCGGCCCATCCGCTGAACCTCGTCGGCGACTTCGGCGGCGGCGGGATGTACCTCGCATTTGGCGTCGTGTGCGCCATGCTGGAGGCGCAGCGATCAGGCAAGGGGCAGGTCGTCGACGCCGCCATGGTCGATGGCGCGGCGAGCCTGATGGCGATGTTCCACGGCATGTACGCCGAGGGCATCTGGCGCGAGGAGCGCGGCACCAACATGCTGGATACCGGGGCTCCCTGGTACGACGTCTACGAGACCAGGGACGGCCAGTTCGTGTCCATCGGCTCGATCGAGAAACGCTTCTACGCGGACCTGCTCGAGCGCCTCGGCCTGACCGGTGAGACGATCCCCGCTCAGCACGATCGCCAGGGCTGGCCGGTGCTGAGGGCGCGCTTCACCGAGATCTTCAAATCGCGGACCCGGGCCGAATGGGAGACCGTGTTCGAGGGGAGCGACGCCTGTTTCGCCCCCGTCCTGTCGATCTCCGAAGTCGCGGACCATCCCCACAATGCCCTGCGCGAAACCTTCGTCGTCCGCGATGGCGTCCAGCAGCCTGCGCCAGCGCCGCGCTTCTCCCGCACGGTTCCCGTCCTCGATGTTCCGCCCAGGCCGGCTGGCGCGGATACGGCGAGCGTGCTCGCCTCCATCGGTTATTCCGAAGTCGAGATCTCGGAGCTTCTGCGAAGTGGCGTCGCCGGCATCGCCTGATAGAGAGATACCAGATCACAGCAGTCCGGCTCGATCGCCGGCCCACGAACGCGAGGACGAGGACGAGATGGATTTCGAGTTTTCCCCCGAACAGATGGAAATCCGCACCGCGATCGAGCGCATCTGCGAGCGCTTCGGTGACGACTACTGGCTGAAGAAGGACAAGGAAGGCGGCTTTCCCAACGAGTTGCATCAGGCGCTCGCAGCAGACGGCTGGCTCGGCATCGCCATGCCGGAGGAGTACGGCGGTGCCGGCCTCGGCATCACCGAAGCCGCCCTCATGATGCAGACGATTGCCGAGAGCGGCGCCGGCATGCAGGGCGCCTCGGCCGTGCACATGAACATCTTCGGCCTGCACCCGGTCGTGCTCTACGGCAACGAGGAGCAGAAGCGCCGGATGCTTCCCCCCCTGATCGCCGGCAAGGAGAAATCGTGCTTCGCGGTCACCGAGCCGAACACTGGTCTCGACACGACCCGCCTGAAGACGAAGGCGACCCGCGAAGGCAACCGCTATCGCATCGACGGCCAGAAGATCTGGATCTCGACGGCCCAGGTCGCCGACAAGGTGCTGCTGCTGGCGCGCACGACCGACCTCGACAAGGTGAAGAAGCCGACCGAAGGCCTGTCGCTGTTCTACACCAAACTCGACCGGAAGTACGTCGAGGTGCGCGAGATCGAGAAGATGGGGCGCAAGGCGGTCGACTCGAACCAGGTCTTCATCGACGGCCTGCCTGTGCCGGTCGAGGATCGGATCGGCGAGGAGGGCATGGGCTTCCGCTACATCCTCGATGGCATGAACCCCGAGCGCATCCTGATCGCGGCCGAAGCGGTGGGACTAGGCCGCGTGGCCTTGAAGCGGGCGACGCAGTACGCCAAGGACCGCGTGGTGTTCGGCCGCCCGATCGGCCAGAACCAGGGTATCCAGCATCCGCTGGCGAAGGCCTGGATGAGCCTCGAGGCGGCAAATCTGATGGTCTTCAAGGCCGCCTCTCTCTATGACACCGGGAAGCCCTGCGGCGTCGAGGCGAATGCCGCCAAGTACTTGGCCGGCGAAGCCGGCTTCGAGGCCTGTGAAACGGCGGTGCTCTCGCACGGTGGCATGGGGTACTCGAAGGAATTCCACGTCGAGCGCTACATGCGCGAGGTGATGCTCTGCCGTATCGCTCCCATCAGCCGCGAGCTGATCATGTCGAATATCGCCGAGCGCCAGCTCGGTCTTCCGAAAAGCTACTGAGGACCGCCCGTGCAGCCGGAAACACCGATCTCCATCATTCCCAATGACCGCTTCCGGCAGATCCGGCGCTTCTATGTCGGCAGCGTTGCGATCGCGATACCGATCCTCTTCATCGCGATGCTCGCCGCGATCCACAAGGTGCTCTATCCGTTTCTGTCGGCAATCCTGATGATCGGCGGCGTCGGCATGCTGATCGTGGCGCTGCTGTCGCGATCGGCTGCCCATTGCCCGCGCTGCCTCAACCCGCTTCTCTGGCATTCCGGCCCGATCGGGACCGGTCGCCTGTCGATCGGGACGAAGAAACGTTGCCCGAGGTGCGAGCTTGACCTCGAGGCGCCCTGGACGCCGCCGACGGAAGCCGAAATGGCGGCCACCGACGACCCAGGCAAGACCTGAGCGCCCGCACGCCGCGCACGGCACCCGCGACACTTGTGAAAGGTGAAATCCGATGACGTCCCCCCGCCCGAAAGCCGTGCCGACCGTGCTGCTCGACGACGCCCGCACGATCGCGACCGAGTGGCGCTTTCCCCCTGGCGGCGAAACGGGTTGGCATCGCCATGGCCACGACTACGTGGTGATCCCGATGTCGACGGGGAAACTGCTCCTCGAGGAGCCCGGCGGCACGTCGCGCACGGCCGACCTCGTCACCGGCAAGCCCTACGCGCGTGCGACGGGCGTCGAGCACAATGTCGTCAACGCCAACGACTTCGAGTTCGTCTTCATCGAGATCGAGCTGAAGTAGCGCGCCACGTCAGATGATCTCGTCCTCGTCCATGATCGCTTCGGGCTCGGCATCGACCGGGCTCGTCGCGGGGCGCGCCTCCGGCTCAGGCATCGGGCGTCCGGTGCGCGTGCGGCCATGTTCGTCGGCCCATGCGATATGGAAGAGGGCGTCTCCCATGTTGACGATCGGCAGCGTCGTCGCGCCGACGATGATCCCCCGGCGCGGACTGCGGATCTGAAGCTCGCTACCCTCGTAGGGGTCGGCGAGAACACCGATGGGTTCGTTCTCGCTCACGGCATTGCCGATCCGCTTCAGTGACCGGAACACGCCCCCGTCCGGCGCCCGCACCCACTTCGAGGCGTTGGCGAAAACGGGCCGCCGAAGCTCGCCCGCCACCGGCGGCTCGAACCCGTCAGGCAGCTCGAGCATGCCGATCTTCAGCATGACGTTGGCGATGCCATCGACGCCGGCCGAGATCGCGAATTCGTCGAACCGCAATCCCTCGCCCCCTTCGTAGACGAGGACGTCGACGCCGGCCTCGCGCGCCGACCGGCGGAGCGACCCGGTCCGCTCGGGGCTCTCCAGCACGACCGGGGCCCCGAACGCCTCGGCGAGTTCCCGGCAGCGCGAACGCCTCGAGAGATCGGCCCGGATCTGCGGCAGGTTGACCCGATGTACGGCCGCCGTATGCAGGTCGATGCCGACCTGGCAGCGCTGCACCACCTCCTTCAGGAAGAGATGCGCCAGACGCGCCGCCAGCGAGCCGCTTCCAGATCCCGGAAACGAACGGTTGAGATCACGGCGGTCCGGAAGATAGCGAGACCGGCCGATGAACCCATAGGCGTTGACCACCGGGATGGCGAGCAGCGTCCCGGATATGTTTCCCGGTTGTACTGTCCGCAGGACCCTGCGGATGATCTCCACGCCGTTGAGCTCGTCACCATGAATGGCGGCCGAGATGAAGAGGGCCGGTCCCGGTCGGGGCCCATGCAGGACGTGGACGGGAAGGGTGACGGGCGTATGGTTCGAGAGCTTGGAGACGTGCAGATCGACGAGCGCCCGCGTTCCAGCGGGTACCTTGAAGCCACCGATCTCGAATTCGCTGCGCACTGATGTCAGAACTTTCCCAGCCCGAAGGCCAATGACTATAGCAGGCCCGATCGCGTTTCGACAGGCGGGCCCGGGCGCGACGCGTGCCGCGCGGCAGCGGTTGGCCGACGGTTGGCAGTTGACACCGGCGGACGACGTCAGCATAACCCCTCGCACATCGCCGCCACGGGAGCGGCGCGTTATCGTGCGACTGGACTTCGGAAAAGTCGCCGCCGCCGGGCAATAGACCCGCGCGTGATGGAGAGGTGCCCGAGTGGCTAAAGGGGACGGACTGTAAATCCGTTGGCTTCGCCTACGCTGGTTCGAATCCAGCCCTCTCCACCAACATCCTGAAACAAAAGACAAAAGAGCGAATTTCAGGGCCACATCTGAAGACGGTCAATCCGATAACAGATCAGAGAGTTGGACCCATTTTCGGAGCATCGTTCGGCCGGTGCCACCCGCTGCCGGCGTAGCGCCGGCCCCCGGCCGTGCTCGTGGCAGCCCCCGCCGGCATGGCGGGGGAATCTGCCATCGTGTCGGGGGCGGGCGCGCATGACAGCACCTGCCGCTGCCGCCATGGGCAGAAAGGTCACCGCCGGGGCCGTTTTCCGCGCCGCTGGCGGGCGCTTGCGATTGGCGGGCCGAATGGCCGCTCAAAAGAGATCGCCCGTCCTGGCGCAAATTTGGCGGCTTCTCGCCTCACCCTCCGCACAAGCAGCGCATAGACAAACCTAAATCATTGAATTGGTTTGAATTACCCGATTTCATTGAAGACCCGGCGGAAATCGGGTAAATTCGATCGGATCAATGAGTTAGAGGGCGCCATGCTCGCCGAGATGTCCAATGACCAACGCCGCCAGCTGATCGACGCCCAGCAGGCGTTCCACGCTTGGCGGGAGGCCGATCGCGAGTTCCGTCACAGCTACCGTGGCGGCATGAGATGGCGTCGGATCGCCCGGCACGAGTATCTCTATCGCATCCAAGGCAAGGTCGAAAAGTCGCTGGGACCCCGCTCGCCCCAAACCGAGAGACTACTGGCTGACTACCAGAGCCAACGTACTCGCCTTCGCGAGCGTCGGCGACGGCTCTCGGGAAAGTTGGACAAGATGGCACGCCTCAACCGCGCGCATGGGATCGGGCGCATGCCTGCGACTGCAGCGAAGGTGCTGCGAAAGCTCGACGAGGCCGGCTTGCTCGGCAATCAGCTGTTCCTAGTCGGCACCCATTCCCTCTACGCCTACGAAGCCAAGGCCGGCGTGCGCTTTGAGACCGATCTGACCGCCACGTCCGACCTCGATCTTCTTGTCGATGCCCGCCAGCACATGAGCTTGGCGGTCGCAGAGGACGTGAAGCCCGAGGGCATCATGGGCCTGCTGCGAAAGGCAGACCGATCATTCACCCGCACCGACGAATTTCGTGCGACCAATGACGATGGCTACTACGTCGATCTGATTGCCCCCTTCCGTGCACATGAGGCGAGCGAGGCGGCAATCCGACTTGGGGACACCAACGATGACCTTGCGGCAGCGGCGATACTTGGCTTGCAGTGGCTGATCAACGCGCCAAAGTTCGAAGAGATTGTCATCGGGTCCGATGGACGGCCGCTCTGGGTGTCCTGCATCGATCCACGAGCTTTCGCTTTGCACAAGTACTGGGTATCGCGGCAGAACAGCAGAGAGCCAACCAAGCGCCGACGCGATGCCGCTCAGGCGCGTGCCGTTGCCTTTGTGGCGTCCGACTACCTCAACCTCGAGTTCAAGGCGAAGGATCTCTCGGCGCTGCCGCTTGATCTGACCACGGTTGCCAAGGAGTTGGTTGCTGCGGCACACAAGGAGCGCGACCGGGCATGACTTGAACGCATCTCGGCAATCGCCTCCCACCCCTCCACCTGGCCGGAATGCGCGCCGAAAGAGATGGCTAAGGCCGAACGCCGACGACACTCGGATTTATTAGTTGTAGATAACCGCGCCGCTCGCCGCATCGGGAACACCGGAGGCGGCGCTCGACGGCGGGATGCTCAGTTTCGAGCGGCAAGCCATGCTCTGCCGCGAACGTCGCCGGATCTCTCTGCGCGCCGACGTGCCAGCAACCCCGGCATGTCGGCACGACTCCGAAGCCCACTGCAGCGTGGTCGGCGAGTGTCGCGGCACTTGGTGATGTCGAACCCGATCGGTGCATGAGCAAGGATACCGCCCCACGGGCTCGGCGGCGAGCGGATGGTTCCGATTGGCGTCGGATTTCCCAGAATCCACCAATGATCCGACTCCATCGCGGCCGAATTCCCGGAAACAGCGCCCAAACGAGAAAGGCCCTGCCAGGAAGCATCCCGGCCGGGCCTCGCGCCCTGATTTCCCGGAATCAGGCGCGTTTGGCGTACTCGTACGCGGTTGAAGTCGGCATTTCCGGGAAAGCGCTTCTGACCTCGCCGCCCGACGGCGGGCGGCCGTGCTTTTCCCGGAACCGGGCGACGAAGTCGACCACGACCGGATCAGCCTTGCGGCCTCGGCGGCCCTGACCCTTGGGCCGCGGCGAGCGCGGCGCCGAGACTGGAGCAGCCGGGACACTCGAAGATGGCGCCGACGCCGGGCGGCCGACGCCGGCGAGGGCGTACTCGAGGGCCACGATGGTGAGGCCCTCGAGGAACAGCGTGCGGATGACGAGATCGAGCCGAGAGGCCACCATCTCGACGCGGGCGGCGTTCAGGCCGAACAGGCCCACCAGTTCGGCGAATGCGCGGGCCTTGGATGGCACCACACGTTCACCGCCGGCCGCTTCGAGCTTGCCGACAACCTTTGCCCGGTCGGCTTCGGCGGCATCGATGCGGCGGCGAAGGCTGTCACGTTCGAGCGCCTTGCCGTTCTCGATGCGCAGTGCCGACACCGGATCACATGCCGCGGCGTTGACCGGGCCGCTGATCCGATCGGCGGCGCAGCCGTTGGTGTGGCGCCAGGCCTTCGGGGACACCTTGCCCGGCCCGTTGCCCACCACGGTATCGAGAGCCGCCTTGACCTCGATAGACGACCGCACTCCGTTGAGGCGGGCGAGATCGCTTCGAAGATCCGCGATGCGGGTCTCTATCCGGAGCTTCTCGGCCTCCAGTGAGGCGCGGGAGGCGTTGGCGTTGATGGCCGAGGACTGCGCCTCGGCTCGGCTTTCGTGTTGCCGCCCGGCGCTGAGGTAGACGATCAGCACGGAGCCGAGCACCGCCGCCACGAGGAAGGCGATGCCGGGGCCTCGTTCGCCGTGCGCCAGCGCCCACCGGCCGACGAGACCAGCGGCGGGGATGCAGAACAGCAATGCGAGGCCGAAGGTGTGCTCGATTGTCCACGCGGCGCCGTGGGCCACGTCGTCGAGCATGAGCCCGACCGTGACGCCGAGGGTCGCGAGGCCGATAACGAGCGCAAGCCATTGGCGGGCGCTCAGAAGTTGCGGGCGATGCCGCGAATGGGATACGGAGATCATGGGTTCACCTCTTGTGCATGAAGGGGTTGGATCAAGGCTCGGGGCGCGGTTGGCGCCGCGTCCCGAACCGCCTTTATGATATATCTACGTATATACGTCAATGACTGTGGATATCACAATTACGTGAATAGACATGACGCATCACGTATATACACTCGCATCATGACAGACCGAGCACCAGAGAAGCGCGAGCAGATCGGCGTGAAGCTGCCCCCGAGGCTTGTGAAGCGCCTCGACGCCTTCCGTGAGAATCAGCCGGCCGCACCGACGAGGACTGCGGTCATCCAGGCTGCCATCGAGTTTTTTCTCGATGCGCACGAGCCGAAGAAGAAGCGCTAGCCACGTGGGGGCCGACCGATGACGGCTGACGACGAGACCGATCGCATTCTCGCAAGCGCCGCAGCCGAGGCCCGCCGGATCGAGGCGGAACTCGATGCCAACGCGGCGAGCGACGCACTTTCGGCGGCCTCGGTGTGGCGTCTCTTAGCTCTCGCGGCGTTTGCCGCCATCGCGTTTATAGCGAGCGACTCGGCCCACGAATTCGCCGGCGCGATCAAATGGCTGGCGATCTTCGGAGCCATCTCGGCCGGGTTTCACATTGTCACGTGGCTCGCGCTTCGGGCGTGGCATCGCCGAGTTCACGGCCGAGCCTAACGGTCAATTTTTGCAGGAATCTCTGCAGCAATGGGGAGTCGAGAATGTCACTTCATATCGAGATTGCGAACCGGATATCGGAGGCACGCGCCACCGCCACGCACGCCGGCATTTCTGACAATTTCGGGCCTATTTTCGCGGTCCGCGCGTTGCGGACGGCTCTGCTCGTGAGCGAGCCAACGACCGCTGCTGATGCGCGGGTTCACGCCACCACACTGGCTGAAATCCTCGGCGAAACGCTCGCCGGAGGATCGAACTCGGCGATCCTCGATGACATCGAGCACGCCCTCGACACGCTGGCGAACTTTCTCGCTTCGGCTGACGTGACGCACGGCGATGCGCCTGGCCGTTTCGTCGCCGCCGCCGCCGCCGAGCTTGCTGACACGTGGCAACAGTACGACACGGCGCAGCCGGGCAATCGTTGCGATCTGATTGCACGCGGCGCCGCGATCGAGCGGGCCGTCATCACCAGCCGACCCAACACAATCGGCGACGCGGCGATTCTCGCCGACGTGCTGGTCCGCTGGGTTCGCGATGCGACCTGGCCCCCCGCCGATGCTCGCTCGAAATCCTCCGCCGCCGGGCGCCTCGAGCTGATCGAGGTCGGCACCGTCGCGCTCGCGGCCGGGCTCGCCGCCATCGCCGGCATGGCGTCGCCGTTCGGTCGGCCCGCGTTTGTCGCTCTCGCCTAAGTTTCACCCTCCGCGACGATCGCGATCTCGTCCTGAAGCTCTCGGACGAGGGCCTCGCACTCGTCGACGATCGCGGCCATGGCGTCGGGCGGCACCAGGTTGGCGACACGGGAGGGGATGCCGAGCAGCCGGTCGCGCAACTTTCGGGCGATGGCGAACTCCTTCGCTGCTACCTCATCGCGCAACAGGTACGAGCCCGACCGGATGGCAAACTCGAGCTGAGCGCGCTGCGCGTGTGCTATCTCTTTGCGAGTGCGAGCCTCGGAAAAATCGATCGGCTTGCCGGTGTCGGGGTCAACCGTCTGGACGGGCGGCCCTCGGCGCCGCCGGTGCTGGCTGAATTCCGGTGCGGCGACGGTCGCGCCCTCCCATGCCGCCCGCCGCGCCGGATCGATGGTGCCGTTGTAGCTCTCGATCGCCTTTTCGAGATCTATGCCCCTCGCCGTCTCTTCGATCCGGCCCTCGGCGATGAGCACGTGAAGGCGCTGCCGGCTGATCTTCAGCGCCTCGCAAACCTCACGGCGCGACACGATTCGGACGGTCATGTTGCATTCCCTAACACGTGCCAACGACTCGCGAAAACTGCCCTAAACCACTGCCCGTCAACACATTTTCGACCACCTTACCTAGCCAAAAGCCGCGGCAGCGTTGTCCCGCCCAACAAAACGGCTGAAAAGGGACCCGTTTGAGTGGCTTTTCTGCAACACTTTGGACCCCTTCAGGGGCAGAAAACACCGTTCAACGACGCCCATTGTGAGACGCCGCGCACCGCATCAACGGCCCGCCTTGGCGATCTCCATCCGCATCAAACGGGCCGCTTCGGCTGCCACTTTGCGCCCCACGGCGTCGACGCGCATCTGGACCGCCGGCCTATGCCTATCCACTTCGCGCGCCAGGTTCGGTCCCCATATCGGCGCAATAGGCAGGGTCACCCACTTCCCATGTTTGTTCTTGACCTTCTTCGCCCCCGGCAGTCGGCGCATGATTGGCTTCACGCCTGGAATCATGAAGGTGCCGACAGCGATTTGCCGCTTGTTCCAGGCCGCATGGCTGGCGCCGGGGTTCGAGCGGTTCCACGTCGCGCCGTAGTACTCACGGGTCACGGCGGTATGGCCGGCCCGTATCCGCAGCAAGCCTGTCAGGTTGCCAGGGTGCGCGAAATGCAACTTCATCGACTCGCGGATCTTCTTCTGCACCCGCAGTCCCGTCCACGTCCGCAGATCCCGCGTGAGCACAGTTTGCAACTTGCGCAGGCCGTGGTTGATCGATCGCGAGATGACCTGATGCCCGCGCTCGATGCCGGTTGCGACACCGTGCATGCCGCGCGCGACCTTGCTCATCTCCGTCAGATCGACCTTGAGGCTGATCGGCCCTGCCATGTACCGGCCCTGCCGCGGGTGTTTCGTCTCCGACACCGTGGCGCGATAGTTGTCGAGCGCCCCACTCTTGTGCAGGCGACGGGCCTCAGCCATCGTCACGCCGTCGAAAGGGCCGACGCTGTATGTAGTCTGGCGCCGTCCCGAGGCGAACACACGGCCGCCCGACGCGCCCCCGTCTGCAATCCGAACTGCCCCCGCCATCAGTTGGCCCCCGCGTCCGGCATCGACTTGCCCACGTTCAGCGGCACGGTCGCGGTGCCCGTCCCGCCGCGCTGCTGCGTGACGACGCCGGGCCCCTCGACCTTGACGGTGATTTCATTCTGCACCTTGACCTGCGCCTCGCCCTGCACGTCGACCCGTTGCGGGGCCAGGAGGCCGGGCGCCGCGAACCGGCCGACGTCACCGATCAGGCGCGGCTCGGCGAAGCGCCCGGCGCCGCCGTTCGCTTCTGCTGTCGGCGATCTGAGCTGGTCAATAAGGCCGTTCGACTTGTTCCAGGCGTCGCGGATCCAGCTTCCCTGCTCACCGGCCGGCACGCCGGGCTTGCCGCCGAGGATCGCGGGGACGTTGTCGCGCCAGAACTTGATCGACGCCGTCCCGATCTCCAGGGCTTTGACGAGCGCATTGATGGAGTCGAGCAACAGCGACCCCTTGCCGTCGAACCCGAAAAGGGCCTTCACTTCGGTGTACGCCTCTCCGGCGACGCGGCTCAGATCGCCCAGCGCGCCGGCAGCCTCTCCGCCGAACCCGACAAGCGCGCCTCGCAGCCGATCGTATGGCGACTCGGCAGCGCCGAACGGATCGAAGGTGTCCGGTTCGAACAGTTTGCCGATGTCGCCGAGCAGCAGTGCCCCCAGGCCGCCACCGAGCAGCAGGCGCGAGGCCCCCAGCCGGGCCACCGCAGTAGAGATCATCGTCAGGCCGCCGCCGACGCTTTTCAGAATGAACGCCGCCGGTCCGAGTGCGGCGAGTCCAGCGAGCGCGATCGTGATGTCTCGCAGCGCTTGCGGATTCGTCTTCGAGAACTTTTCGATCGATGTCGCGGCCTTCCCGAGGATGTCGGCCAGACCGCCGCCGACGCCGGAGTCAAACACCGCGCTTCGGAGTCGCGTCAGCGCGGCGACGGCGCGGTCGACGGCGTAGGCGAAGCCCTCCATCACGGGCTCGGCTCGCCGGTCTATGGCTCCGGGCATCAGGCGTTCGAACTCGTTGGCAAGGTGGCGAAGCCGGCTGACCCTCTCGCCGCTCGGCAGCTTCAGGATCTCGTTGATTTTCTTGCGCAGCGACTCAGCCTGTGCCGTGCGCTGTGTTCCCGTCAGCTCCTTCAACGCCTGGATAGGCATCTTCGCAATGCCGCGAAAGAACGTTTCCAAATCGAAGCCGCTGTTAGCGGCGTTCACATGGCCGCCCAGCACCTTGTTCAAGATGCCCCTCGCTTCGGCGTCGCCCTTCCTGATCTTCAGGGCCTTTGACAGAATTTCCTGCGCTGCGTCTTGCCAGGCATACACGCCCTCGTATTTGGACGGATCGCCGAGCGGCCGCAACACGCGCTCCAGGTCGACGCCTTGACCGAGACCGGCGCCGCGCACACGCTCGGCCAGTCCGCGCGTATCCCCCAGCTTGCTCGGATCGAAGCGGTACAGTTTGTCGAGATCGATGCCCAGCGCGCGCATTTCCAGACGCGCCTGGCGCGTCGGGGCGATCGCCCTCAGCAAAATCGTTCGCAGCGCCGTGCCGCCCTGCTCGCCCTTGAAGCCAGCGTCGGCGAGGATCGACAGCGCCGCGCCAAGCTCCGAGATCGGGATCTTGAGCGCACCGGCGACCGGGGCGGCGTACTTAAGCGACGTTCTAAGACCCTCCCATGATTCAGTCGAAAGGTTCGGCACCACGCTCATGAAATTCATGGACTTTTCAAGCGACGCGACTTTTTCCTCAATCGTTCCCATCGCGAAGCCGAGGGCGTTGGACACGTTGATCGCATCCTCGGCGACCTTGGCGGCCTCAATGCCGTTTGCGCGGGAGACCTTCGCGAACGTCTCCGTCATCGCCATGGACGTCTGCGGATCGATGCCGCCCTGAATTGCCTCCCGCTGCGCCTGGATCAGCTCGAGCGCCTTGACGCCGGTCTTGAGCGACGCCTCGAGCGCCGAATTTTTCAGGGCGTCGCGCTGGCTCGCCGACAGTTCTCCGGCCGACTGCATCAGCCGCGTGAGCGTGTCGAGCTGCTTTTCCCCCTCGATCGATACTGCGGCGGCCAGAAGTCCTCCCGCTCCGATCGCGCCGCTCGCCGCCGAGGTGTACTTGCCGACAGCGCCGGCCGCCGTGCCGAAGACCCGCGCCTGCGCTGCCGCCGCTGCTCCCACGCGGTGGAACACTGCCGAGGCCCGGTCGACGGCGGTGATCACGGCCGCTGCGTGCATCGTCGTCATCGTTAGAACCTCGCATTCCGGCCCAGCGCCGCGTCAGAGTTTGACAACGCCTGTTGCTCGAAGAACTGAACAGCCCGGCCATGCCACCACAGTAGTTTATCGATCGTCATGCGTTCGATTTGCTCCGGCGGCACGCCGCAATGAAGCCAGAGCTCTACTGCGGCTGATTTCAGTTTCCCGAGTCGAGCGACCCGACCAGCGCCACAACTTCCTTCAGCACGCGGCGCGCGTCGGGCATCGAGAGTTTGGTCACCGCGCCCATGGGCAACCCCGACAGGCGTGCGAACCACTTCCCCACGGCCTCATGATTCACTTTCACCTGCACGGCACCGCCGGCGCCGTGCTGCATAGAGCGCGGATCGTGGATCAACGTCTCGTGGATGTCGCCGCATTCGAGCCAGTCGCCGAACTCAGGCTTTCTAAGCTCAACCGTCATGACCTCGCCCCGGTGACCGGGAAGGGGCGTTTCCAACTCGATGACCACGGCGATGTTACGCGCCGGTGCGCCAGGCATGTCCACTGCAGTCGACGCGATCGACGAGGCCCGAGCCCCGACCGCCGCTTGTCCGTTTCCAATCATCCGCTATGTCCGTTCTCAGTTCGACGCGAGCACGAAGACGCTGAATCCAACAACCAACGCACTCACCTCGCCGCAGACACGTTGAGCGTCGGCAAGCGACAGCTGCCGCACCGCGGCTACGTCGACACCAGAGAGCTGCGACGCCCAGCGCGCGACGAGATCGAAGTCCGTTCGTGCCTCTATGACGTCGGGACCGATACGGCGGCAGGTATCGAGCCACCCCGTCCAGTTCAGGGCCGCATAGTCACTGACCAGTGGCGGCCGAAGGGGCAAGGCCGTGAGTTGAAGACCTTGTCCAACCCTCAGGGGCCGCTCGAGGGCCAATTCGAAGTCGTGCGGCGACGCGCCCACGGCCTGGCGAACGGACCACAATCCGGGCTCGATCAGATCGGCCAACCGCCGCAGATCGTCGTCGGCGACCCGCGCAACAGCATCGGCGGGAAGCTCAGTCAGCCGAGCGACCCACCGCCGGGCGCGATCCAGATCCGCGCCGATCTCAAGGCCGGGCACCGAAAGCAGATCCGGCACGTCAGGTGCTCGCAGCCTGGTCGACGAGATCACCTCGCCCTTGCCACCATGGACCGGCGAAACAAGATCGACGCGGACCCGGCGAGGCTCGAGCGGCGACGCTCTTGCTGTGGTCACCGCGGCGACGGTTTGCGCGATCTGCCTTCTCCGTTCCAGCACGGGTCTTCCCCTTCATCCGTCAGGTAGCGCGCGGCAGCGACCCACCCCGCGGCCGTCGCTTCATACGGCGTTGTTCTTCACGCTGCCGCGCGCATCCAGCATCGCCCGGACGTGAACGCGAGACTGTCAGTCCGGGCGAATTTCTCATCTCGCAGCCGCCGCCGAGCGCGCCATGGCGTGCGTCACCCCGCCCGGCGGAGACGTTTGCTCGCGATCGACAATCGGACCGTCGACGCTGTTCGGCCATCGAGACGGATGGCCGAGATAAACGCGAGCACTGCGCGGTCTTATGCTGGTGCGCCACGGCGCATTCCCGGACGACCGGCTCGCGATTGACTGAGCATCGAGCGGGCCCTCAGAGACGCGCTCGGCGACGCCCAGCGCGATAAACTGTTCAGCGAACAGGGCCGGACAGTTGGCGCAAATCCCTGCTGGCACATCGAACGTGTTTCCGCCCGGCAGCGCCCATGCGATTGGCCGCAGCGCGGCGATGGCGATCGGCTCCCCGATCTCGATGCCGTCCCATGACTCGGACGACACGCTCGGCAAGCTCGGCAACAGCTCGGCGGCGGCATTCTGGACCGCCTGCACGAGCGTCTCGGCCTTCCAATCACCACGCCCCCCGAGAAATCCCCCGGCCATCCCCACCCCGACAGCGCGCGCCACGTTCGCGCCGAGCGCTTCGACCTCCCTTTCGCGAGCCACGGCCGCAAAGCGCTTGAGCGGATCGGCGATGGCAAGGGCCAGATCGGCTAGTGCCGCGCGGATCTTCTCGACGCGGTCGGCCTCGACCTCGGCGGCCAGTGCCTTTCGGGCCTCTGCGAGCTGCGCCGCGATGGCGGCGACATCGGCGGCGACGAGATCGGCGGCAGCGGCGGCGTTTCGGGCCTCGCGCGTGTGCGTCTGCTCGGCAGCAGCGGCGGCGTCGAGCGCCTGCTGATCACCCGCGACGAGTGCCGCAGCCTGGTCACGGGCGGCCGTCGCGGCGGCGTCGGCCGCGGCTGCCGCGCTGGCGCGGAACCGTGACTTGGCCAAGCGCTTGGCCTCGATCGCTTCCTCGAGCGCCGTGACCTTCAACGCTGCTTCTGTTGGCTTCGTCATCATCGCTGCCTCGGCGGAGTCGGAAATTTACCTTCAGCCCGGAGCTTCTCGGCCTCACGGACGAAGCGCGACTTCAACCCCGGCTCGTCGCCGGGTTCACGCCCCGGAGAACCCGCTCGCGCGGCGGCGGCAGTGGCGGCGTAGAAGTCCGCGTCGGACCTAGTTCCGCTCGCCGACGACGCACCGTCGCGCTCGACAGGTGCGGCACGTAGGATTGCGATCGCGGCATCGGAATCTAGATCAGTCTCCAGAGCCAGATGGCGAGCAAAGGCGAATCGCAGTTTCGCCTCTCCTGAACTGAGGATCGCGCGACACCTTGCCCGCTCGTCTCTCGTTCCAGATTGGCGGCCCAGTGACTCGCCGTAGCGCTCTCGCTCGCTGACTCGCTCTCGAAACTCCGTGACCGTGCTCATCGTATAAGTCCCCATTTTTCCAGTGTCTCAAGCGCCTCGTCGAGCCCGGCCGCGGCGGCGGCGAGCGCGTGATGCATTGCAGCTTGCGCGGGTGACACACGGCCCCCGCGTTCCCGCTTCAGCTCCAGCGCAAACGCTTGGCCGCCGAGGAACGCGAGCAAGTCGGGTGCGCCTGGCGTCAGGCCGGTGGCTTTCAGCACGGCGGCGTCAACGCGCGATCGGCCGCCGCCGTTGGGTACGGCGAAGAACACGAGGCCGACGACGCCGCGTCGCTCGAGATGCGCCACGACGGCGCGTTGCACCTGTTCTTCCGTCAAGGCGGCAGCGCCCAGCGCCCCGAGGCGATCTCGACGGCTCGTCGGCGCTGCAGCCGTGTGGGTCACGCCCGGCATCACGCGGCCCCCGCCCATGATTGCTCGAGCCGAGCGACGGCGCCGTACACGTCGAAGTAGGTCGGCTCGACCCTCTCCACGGTTCGGAAATGCTCGACCACCTCGCGAAGCAGGGCGACCGCTGCCGAGACTTCATGCGGCAGCGCATGAGCTGCAGTTGCGTATCCCGTCGATATGCAGAACGCGGCGAGATCGTCTTCCATTTCACCGTACCATCCCTTCGCGTAAGACAGCGCATCACCCCGCGCGTCGGGGGGCGCGATCCAGTCTCGACACATCGTCACGACGATCTGCATGTGTCCCTCACCGCGCCGGGGTCTGATAGCCCTTCACGAACACCGTCTTGCCGTTCTGCGTCCGCGTGTAGCCATCCGTACGTCCGTCACTCCGGGACGGCGCGGAAGATTTGCTCGGCGCCAGCGTGTTGGCGCTCCGCATGTCGGCGAACACGCGGCCGGAGGCGTCGCGCATCAGGGCGACCGCCGCATTCCCCGTTGCGGCCGTTGCCGGTGGCGCGCTCTTAAGCGAGGCCGAGATCATGTCTCGCAGCGCTGAGTACCCCCCGCCGGTGACGCCGTCGGCCGCGCCTTCGAGCGTGCCGCCGAAGGTGCCGGTCTTCTGGTAGCCACTGACGGCACCGGCCACGGCGACCGCGGCCGTGACAGGTAGCGCCAGTTTCGAGAGCAAGCCGGCCGCCGCGCGCACGCCGGGACTTGTCGCAAGGCGCACGGCCGTTGCCGTGCTGGCCGTCGTCAATGCCATGTCTGCGCCACGGGCGATCGACGCCCCGGCCGTCGCTGCTGCAGGCACACCGGGTGCGCCCCGCGCTTGTGCCGAGTTGGAGGCCGCGACTGCAACGGCGGCAACGCCGCCGGCCGCCAGCGCGACCGCGGCGGCCTTGGCTTTTGACACCGACGCCGCGACCTTCACGGCCTTCGTGACGGTCGACGCGGGCGCTGCCGGGGCAGTGGCCGAAGATTTCGGGAACATGTTGCGCGCCGCCTCGATGACGGCGACCGACTTCGCGTCCGGCAGCGCCGTGGTCGTGGCGTTGGCGATCAGCCGTTTGCCGATCATGGTCGTCGCGGCGAAGATCGAGGCCGTCCCGACAGCGCCTGCGGCTTCCATTGCGACCTTGTTTTCGGACAGCTTCGGGGCGATGACGAACCGCGCGAACGCGCCCTCTGCCAAGATGATGCCGGCGGTCGCGAGGCCCAGCGCGGCGGGCCGCGTGGCTAACTTTGCGGCGTCCGCCGCCTTGACGATCCCACCGAGTTTCGCGAGAGCGGTCGCCGAGGGCTTACCGGCCTTCGGCATGGCCTTGATAGCCGCGGTCGACAGACTAGCCAGTTGAATGTTCGCCGCCGCGATCCCCGCCGCGTGCTTTTTCGTCAGGCTCGCGGCGAGCTTCGCGCCAGCGACGTAGCCCAGCAACGGCGCGCCGGCCGCAAGGGCGAGCTGGTAGTTGCGCTCCATCGGCTCACGCGCCGCCTTCGCCTCGCGCTCGGCCTGCTCGGCGTCGGACTTGCGCTTCGCCGCTGCCGCCTCGGCCTCGATGCGCTTCGTCTCGGCCGCAACGCGGGCCTTTTCCGCCTCGGCGCGGGCGATGGCCGCAGAAGCCTCGGCTCGTGAGCGCTCAAGCGCCGCCTGCGCCTCGACACGACGCGTCTCGTTGACGTCCCGGCGTGCGTTGTCCCGCGCGATGCGCGCATTCCGCTGCTTCGTCGTCTCGCGCGCCATGGTCAGCGCCTCCCGTCGGTGATGTGGATGACGCTCGACTGATCTACCCGCCCAGCGCCCGCAGCGCGGTCGGCAGCGGCCACGGCAGCGGCGAGCGTGCCGACGGTTTCGGCGAGCCGCGCGATCTCGCTCTCTATCGCCGTCAGCCGTGCCGGCATCGGCGCTGCAGGGTGGCGGTTGCGAGCCTCGTCGCTGGCGAACACCTCTCCCGGACGCGGGATCACGTACGTCAGCAGACGGTGGCGCCGGCCGCGCTGGATCACGTCCCGGTAGCGGCGAGGCCCCGTGATTTTTCCGAACTCGCGGCCAACGCGGAGCCAGGTGATCGGCGCCCATGCCAGCTCGGCGCACATGTCCGCGTAGCCCCCTTGAACGTCTTTTGCCAGCACCTCACCGACCGCGCCGCCATCAGCCTGGAGCCAGTGAAGGAGTCGCCGGGCATGCTCGGCGGGGTCGGCCGAGTCGGCTTCACAGGCGGACGGCACTTCCGATGGCCGCAAGGCGGAGTCGGCGGCGGCGGCGCTGTCCGTCGATGGCGCGCGGGGCGAGTCCGCGCCCGGATTTCGCTCGACATCGGTGCCAACAAGCCGGCGGAGCGCTGCTCCGATCTTCACACCCATGACGCTCCCCAGAGCCCGCTCCTGAAACTCACTCAACGGTCAGCGAATCGCTTACCGCTTGCTGTGGCTTTTGGGGAACGGCGACGGTTTTTTCCGTTCGGCGCCGCTCCCGCGATAGCCGGCGTTCGACCGCTCCCGGACTCCGCCCGAACTGGCGGCCGATCTCCGCGAACGTGGCGCCATCACGGCGGGCCGCGAGCATCGCCGCCAGCTCGACATCCGAGATCGGCCGCCATGGCGTTCGGCCATGTGGCGAGGCGGCGAGATGGCGACGTGATGGCGGCGGCCCGATCACGACAGACCTCCGCCTGAACCATCCCGCCGGCCAAACTGGCCGGTGGCCGGCGCATGCGGCAGAGCGTCGACGACGTGCTGAGCGCAATCGACGGGAACACGGAGCGAAACGCGCGCGACCCGGCCGCCGGCGGTGAGCGACCGCAGCGCAGCGCGCAGCACTTTCACCGCCATGGCGCGCTCGCGGTCTGGCCGCGCGAGATCCGTCGCGACGGCGAGCGCCGCCTCGAGATCGCCAAGCGCCAGCGCAAGTTCGGCGGCTAGATCCGGGACCGCCGACGACGTGCCCAGCGCGGCGCGATCGTTATCGGAGCGTGCAGCGCCACGCGCTGGCGCGATCGGCTCGGGGGCGAGGCTCGCGGCCGGATGAGGCGCGGGCGACTCACCCCTGAGCGCGGCGATGTACCCCGCCACGGCTGGCTGCCTCAGCAGGCGTCGCGCGCGCTCGCTCGGACGGAAGTCGGCCGCGGACATATCCGGCCACACGTCGCGAAATGCCGATACGCCCAGCGCGCCTGCGGCAACGAGTTTGCAGAAACGCGACAGATCAGGGTCATGAGACGGATCGGTTCCCGATCGAGGTCTGCGATGCCGAGGCGGCAACGGGAGCGGCGGCTCGCCCTTCAATGCGGCCAGCCGTCGGCGCACGGCCGGCCGCGCCATGAGGCGGCCAGCCGCTTTCCCGGCCCGGCCAGGCGACTTTTCTGGATAGGCAGCGACGTACGCCTGCGCATGCGTGGCACCGGCGAGCTTGGCCGCGAGAAAGGCTTCGACACGAGGCGATAGGGGCTGTCCGATCGACCGCGTCATCGGCGCCCCCCATTGCGAACCGGGAACTCTCGCGTGACCATTGCGAACCCGTCCGCCTCGTACCGGCGCACGAGAAATTCAGCGCCGTTTGCACGCCACTCCGCCGACCACGCGGACCATTGCGGCGAACCCGGCACGATCCGAACGAGGTGGCGCTTCTGCGCCTCCTGGACCGCCTCCAGCGCCTTGGCGGCGGACGGCCAGACCGACCGCGACCTGAGCAGTGTCTGCGCGGCATCTGCCAGCGCCTTATCGGCGAAGGGAGCGAGCTGGTCCCGGATGGCCCGGACGAGGGTTCCGGGGTCGTCGCGGCCGTCGAAGCGCAGCGCGCCGACAAGGGGCCGGATGAAGTGCTCGACGACATGAGGATGCTTTGCCTCTGCCTCCAGATCTTCGAGCAGCGTGCTCCCACTCGCACGCACACGCCGGTCTGACGGGTGTGTGGACGGTTCAAAGGATGGTTGTACTGCACTAGGGGGTCCGCTGGCTGGACCCCCCGGGTCCGCTGGCTGGACCCCCCGGGGTCCGCTGGCTGGACCCCCCGGGGTCCGCTGGCTGGACCCCCCGGGGTCCGCTGGCTGGACCCCACTCTCACCAATCGGGACCAGCCGCCAAGCCGGCCGCATCTTCGGAGAGCCGTCGGTGTTCGTCTTGGGGTTTCCGCTCTTCAGGTCGTGCACGGGCACTTCGACGCGCACCCACTGCAGCGTCGACCGTTTGCGGTTCAGCGCTTCCAGTTTTTCGAGGTCGAAAGCGCGGATTGGCCGAGCCCGCCCCGGCCGCGGCGGTCGGCGATCGTCGGCTTTCAGACCTGTCTGGAACAACAGCCCGGCCGCCTCCATATCGGCCAGAGCTTCGCGAACCGCGCTCTCCGAGATGCCGCAGAAGTCCTCCAGCCTGGCGACTGTCGGATAAATATTCTCGCCGTCGTCATTCGAATGGTCGGCGAGGTTCAACGCGACCAGCTTGGACGCCATCGACGGGAAATCTGCGTCCCAAACCATCGCCATGACCCTGACACTCATCGCGTCACCTCATGGGCGAAGCCGGAATGTCGCGGGGTTGTGGAAAACTTCGTCATTTCACGCGCTCAGTTTGCGCGCCACGTGCGGACGAGTTACCAGTGACGCTGTCGCTGTGATTCGCGATTAGCTCACGCAATACGCTTCGAAGCCCCGCCGGTCTCGACGGCGGGGCTTCTCGTTATGACGGCGGTTTGCAATCAAGTGTCGACGCGACCTCGTTCGAACGAAGCCAGTCGCGCACGGCCGCCACGCGGTAGAACACGCGATGCCCGATCTTGATGAACAGCGGGCCGCGGCCTCGCTCCATCCGGCACTTCGCCAAGTAGGATTCGCTCATCCCGGTCAGCGCCGCGAGTTCCCGCGGGATCAACAGGCAATCCGCGTCCAGCGCACCGAGATCGACGGTTGACCTGTTCGGCGCCTTCCGTCGCGGCCGATCGCTGATCTCCGGCTGACCTTGCTCCGATACATCAAGGGAAATGCTGTCCATCTCGTTCTCCACCTGCGGAATTGCGGTGAAGCTGCCGAGATTTGATCACCCCGTCAGGAGCCCCAAAAAAAGAAAAAACGGCAAATTGGGGCAGAATGGTAGTTCAAAGACTTAGCCGTTCGAGCCCATGGCATTTTTCACCGTCTTGGCGTTTACGGCGACGCCGAGACACTCGGCGAAGAATGCAACGGCGAATCGCGCGGCCTCATTCGTGGGGCGGCCATCCTTCTCGGTCGGCTTGAATGGAGAGCCCGTCAGCAACGTAAATGCCGGCGCAAGTCTCACACGAACGAAGACGCTCAGCGGGCTGCTCCGCCCGCTGCGGTAGCTCGCGGCTTTGCGCAAACGGTCGAGTTCGTCGAGCCTCCGATCCTCATCGACCAGCTGCCGCCGAAGATCCTCGATCACAGCGTCGATTGATGGCAGCGTCGCATCGAAGGCGCGCGCGAACAGGCTCGCCCTACTCGCGCGTTGCACCTGGCCGCGACGAACGGCTTCGGCGTTCCGCAGATCGCGGCGAAGGTCGTCGATTTCCTCTTGCCGCAGTGCCGACCGGCCGGCGCAGAGATGGATCGCGATTCCAACCGTTGTCAGCTCCGACAGCACGAACGCGGCGCGGCCAAGCAACAGCCCCCGATCGGTCGAACCGTCCGGGAGAGGGGCCAGGGTCACTCCAGCCCCATTGATCACGGCGCTGACCTCGTCGGCGCCGACAGACCATGCCGGTGAGGGAACCCACACTTCCGGGCGCTCACTGGACATCGTCGCCGCCCCCAGCTGCGCGCGGCCGATCGCGACCCATGGCAGACGCGAGCCGATCTCCGATGCGTTCGTTGGCTTCCAGAACGGGGTCGTGCGCGAGGTGCGCGTACCGTGCAGTTGTAGCGGGCACACGATGGCCGAGCAGACGCCCGATCATCGGGAGAGACATCGACTCCGCGGCGCCGAAGCTCGCAAAAGTATGGCGCAAGTCGTGAAGGCGAACGTCATCGAGCCCGGCCTCCTGGCGTACCTTCTCCCAGACCCTCGACAGGCTATTGTAAGCCTCACCCGCCTTGGCCCCGACGATCACGTGGGCGTTGCCGGCGAGGCGTGGCAGGTTTGCGAGGATCTCGATCGCCGGCCGGTTCAGGAATATCGGCTTCCGCCCCGTCTTCGAGTCTTCGAGCAGCAACATCCGCCGTTCGAGATCGACCTCGCGCCACTTGAGCGTGCGAATCTCACCTTGGCGCGCGCCAGTCAGAATGCATAGCCGGATCCCGGCGGCAGCGTGAACACTGATGCGGCCGGCGGTCTCGAGGGCGTCGATTGCGTCGGCGGCGCGCGCAAGCTCGTCGGCGCCTAGGAACCGCTCGCGCCGGTTCTCGGGGTATGGCCTGATCCGCCGGGCTGGGTTCGTCTCCGGCGCACGCAGCCCGGCATCCTCGCACCACGAAAAGAACGACTTGGCGACCGCGATGAGGTGGTTCGCCTCGCGCGGCGTCGCCCGCTTTGCGTGATGCAGTGCCGCCATGTCTTCGCGGCCGATCGACTTCACCGGGCGCGTCCCAAATCTCGGCAGCAACGTGCCTTCAATAAGGCGCCGGTAGTCGTTCTGGGTTCGAGGCTTCAGCTTCGTGTAGACGTGCTCGGCGAGCCACCGCCGCGCGGCGTCGGCGGTCGATAAGATGTCGACGGCCCGCTCAGGGGCGATGCCCGCAGCCATCGCCGACAGGATCGTCTGCGCGCGTTTCCGTGCTTCTTCCGGTGAGACCGCCGGATAGGTGCCGAGCCGCTTCCTGACCTTATCCCGGCCGACGCGGCCCTGGACGATGAAGACTCGGCGACCCTTGGGAGACACCCGAACGCCGAAGCCCTGGAGAGCGTCGTCGAAGTAAAAAGTTTCTCGGCCGTCGAGCGGTATGACCTCTTTGTCGAGGGCGGATCTCGTGATGCGCAAGGTGGGCACTGAGCGAAAATCCTTTGGCTTTGGCGCCGTCGATTTGGACCCATATTGGACCCATATTGGACCCGGCGCACTGGAATACATAGGAACAAACAGGAACGACGAGCAATACACGAATACGCAAGCCTTTGAAAAGTCTCAACTCAAGAAACGGCCGAAATCGCCGTCAATACGGATGTGGGAAACTGTAAATCCGTTGGCTTCGCCTACGCTGGTTCGAATCCAGCCCTCTCCACCAAACATTTGGAACAGAACACAAAAAACGAACAACAAGACCGGGACTGGCACCATTCGTTCCGGTTGCGCATGAGAGCGTCGGGTCCATTTGCGGACCATCCTCCGAACGTGCTGATCTGTGCCACCCGCTGCCCGCTAGCAGCAGCACCGGGCCGAGCCCATGGCAGTCTGGCGTGCAGCCGGTTGCGTAGACATCGCTCAAAGCTGAACTCGTCTGCTTTTCGAACGCCATCGGACTGGCCATGCAAACCGTGCGTGACCTTGGCGAGGGTGTCGACAGGTAGGCGCGCCCGCCGGATCATGGAACCCTACGGCGGGGCACAGGAAGTACCGGCGTCGCCCCGCCTGGAGGTTCGGCGCGAGCCCCCCCGATATGGCCCCGCGAGCTGGCTCTTCCTGCCGTTGCCAGCGGACGCAGCTATTGACACCTCGTCGGAGGTAGCCGTTGGAAAGTGGCTTGAGGTTGCATGGCCGCCGATCCAGCCGGCCCGCCGTTGTGATGGACCCGAGGCTCGCGAGCGCGCGTGCTCAGAACCGCGCCAGGAGAGAGCCGTAGCCATAGACTTTGTCGGTGATGCCGGCCGAGCGCAGCGCGTGCCAGTAGGTCGTCGCGTTGACCTGCAACACCGGCTTGTCGAGCCAGCGCTCCGCTTCGTCGGCGAGCTTGCCAAACGGAAGATTGGCACCAAAGGCGACCAGCGCCTCGATGTCATCGCCGTCGATCGAGCGCGCTGCCGCAATCATGTCTTGCGCCGTCAGCACGGAGTAGGACGCCGGGCTCTTGCCGCGCATGTGGCAGAACCGGACGATCTCATACCCGTGCGCTCCGAGCACGCCCTTCAACCTTGGCTCGATACAGGGATAGTAGGGCTCCATGACGGCGATCTTCTTCTTGATGCCGTGCGCCTTGAGCCCAGCCACGATGGCATCCGACGAAATCGTGACCGGGATGTCCCAACCTGCGACCTTGCGCACGCGCCGCTTCAGATCCTCGCCCCATGCGACTGTGCCACCCCAGACAGACAGCGCGGAGATTCCCAGGATGAAAGCATTGGGCTTGGCGTCCATGACGCGGGCGACGGCATCCTCGAGTGACGCATTGATACTCTCGAGCTGTTTCTCGAAATCTGCATCCGAGTTGACCGGGTTGTCCGCGATCACCATGCGGGCGATATGATTGGTGACGCCAGCGGGGCGCATGTCGTCGTACTCGGGCTGCACCACCGTGTTGGTTGACGGCGTGGTGATGCCGAAAGCCAGCCGCCATGCCAGATAGTCACGCATCGATCTCTCCCCGTTTGTCTGTATCGGCCCGAGACTGCAGCATCGGGCCGCCCGTTGTCGAGTTCAGGCGCGAGGCCTGCACCTGCCGCCGTCGGTTGAACCAGCTTACATTTGGAGTTCCGAAATTGTGACCGGCGTCCATCTGGTGGGCACTCACCTGTGACTGCAAAAAGGCAATCGCGATGCGGATAGCATTGTGCCGGAGTATCTCCAGATGGTGCTGGTTGCCTTGTGCGATGTGAGAGGCCGGAAGAGTGGTAGCAAGCAGGCAGCAGTCGCGCGAACGTTTGAAGCTCGATGGCGGTGCAGATCTCTCGCTGCGCGCCGACGTGCCATCCCGATCGCATCTTGGAGCCCGTATCGTCGTGCTTGCGATTGGAGCGCGAGTAGGACACACGCCATCACTTCGAGGAGGCCCGAGATGCGTAGCTCTCGACCTGTATGCATCCTGTCCCGGTCGAATGCTCGCGGAGAGACCGCCGACACGCCAGGCGCGTCTCGCACACACGATCTCGTGGCCTCTCACTGAGGCTGCTTTAAATGCGCGGCGCCGCTGAGCCTGAGCGGAGTCCCACACCTTCAGGACGTGCAACGCGCGCGAAGAGGTCCTGCGCGACGGCAGTCGCGTTCCGTCCTCGGGGTCTAACCAACGGCGACCGCGCGTTGCCCAGTCCATTGGCCATTTGCCATCTGCCCGGCGTTTTGCGCGAATTTGCTCGATCGCTTCTGAGAGCCGAGTCTCTGGCTTGGTCTGATCATCGGCAGGCACTCGGCGCAGATCCTCGAGTGCGCGTCGGATATAATGACGACAATAGTCAGGGTTTATGAATTGCAGTTAGCCCCGTCGATCTTGGCATCTTGAGCAAGAGAGACGCCGGCCGACTTCGCGATGTGCCGTATCGCGCGAGGGACCGGACGAGACCTGCAGCTCGGCCTGAGGCCTCGCCCAACGTACCGGCAGGTGCCCCATGGTGTGAGCGCGAAGCCTGAATCGAGGTGAACTGAACGCTTGGCCGGACGCGGCCCAAAGCTCGCGATCATCTCGACCGTGGCGGTCGCCCGGGACCGACCCTTGGTGTCTCGACGTCGACGCCCGAATGCAGTCTTTCGAGACGAAGCCTGTTTTGCGCAGATCCATCCAGCGGCGATCGGCCAGCCCCGAATCATGTCTGCCGATCGACGCATCTCGTCCAGACCAGAGCGCCCGGAAAGACTGCAGTGTCGTCAGGCGGTCCGTTTAGGCCGGTTCCGTGCCCCACACCCTGTCATTACGACGTCATCGGGCGCCGCTACGCCCCTGGAAACGTTTCCAGGACAGCACGCACATGGTCGCCGACGACAGGAACGAGCGCACGAGCATCAGGCAGGTGGCCGAACGGGCCGGCTGTTCGCTCTCGACCGTTTCACGAGTGATCAACCGGTCGGGACCGGCCAGCGCGACGACGATCGCGCGTGTCGAGGCGGCGGTAATCGAACTCGGCTTCCGCCCGAACAGCCTGGGACAGTCGCTGCGGCGGCAGTCGTCACGCGCCATCGGCGTCGTCGTACCGAGCTTCACCAATCCGGTCTTTGCCGCCTCGGTGGCAGGCATGGAAACCGTCGCCCGTGAGGCCGGCCGGCCGCTGCTGCTGTCGAGCACCGGATACGATCGCGCGCGCGAACTCGAGATCATCGAGACGCTCCTCTGCCAGCGCGTCGACGGCATCGCGCTCACGGTCGCCGACGCCTCGCAGAGCGCAGCACTCGACCAGCTCGATCAGGTCGGCATGCCCTACGTCCTCTTGTACAATCAGCCGCGGCTGCGGCGCCGGCCGGCCGTCACCGTCGACAATTTCGCGGCCACCGCCGAGCTCACGCGCTACCTGATTGGGCTCGGGCACACCCGCATCGCCTACCTCGGGGGCCGCTTCGGGACCACCGACCGCTCACGCATGCGCTTTGAGGGATGCGTGGCCGCTCTCGAGGCGGCGGGGCTGGCGGCGCCGCGACTACTCGAGCTCGACTACCTCGACAGCATCGAGCAACACGCGACCGTCATCGGCCAGTCGATGCCGCGGCTCGGCGAGCCGACAGCGTTTCTGTGCTCGAACGATCTTCTCGCGATTTCGGTCATCGCCGCCTTGCGCGTGCTGGGCCTGTCGGTTCCGGACGATATCTCGGTGGCAGGCTTCGACGGCATCGCCATCGGGCAGATGCTGAGCCCCGGCCTCGCCACCATCGACACTCCTACGCTCGCGATGGGAGAGCGCGCGATGCAGCGCCTCCTCGAGCAGATTTCCGGATCGGTTCCCGCGCGCAATGCGGTCGAGCTGCTTCGCTACGAGTTTCGCCCGGGCGGGACGCTCGCCCCTGTCCCAGGTGGAAATGCCGGCGGTCGCGAGCGCCGCCGGCGCAAGTCCTGAAAGCACATCAAGGAGTGATCCATGTTGAGGACAATGCGTGCTGCAGCGCTTGGCGCGGCAGTGATGGTCGGCGGCGTGATGCCGGCGCTCGCAGCCGACGCCATCTGCTACAATTGCCCACCGCAGTGGGCAGACTGGGCCTCCGTCCTGAAGGCGATCAAGACCGAGCTCGGTCTCGAAGTGCCGCACGATAACAAGAACTCGGGCCAGACGCTTTCCCAGCTCATCGCCGAGAAGGCCAACCCGGTCGCGGATTTCGCGTATTACGGCGTGACGTTCGGCATCAAGGCCAAGGCCGAGGGCGTGACGCAGGCCTACAAGCCGAAGGGCTTCGACGAAGTTCCGGCCGGCTTGAAGGACCCCGAGGGGCACTGGGTGACGATCCACTCCGGCACGATCGGACTGTTCGTCAACGTCGACGCGCTCGGCGGCAAGCCGGTGCCCAAGTGCTGGGCCGACCTGACGAAGCCGGAGTACTCAGGCCTCGTCGGCTACCTCGATCCGTCGTCGGCGTTCGTCGGCTACGTCGGCGCCGTGGCCGTCAATCGCGCCCTCGGCGGGGACTTTAGCAACTTCGACAAGGCGATCGGCTATTTCAAGGATCTCTTGAAGAACAAGCCGATCGTCGCCAAGCAGACGTCTTATGCGCGCGTCGTATCGGGCGAAATCCCGATCCTGTTCGATTATGACTTCAACGCCTATCGCGCGAAGTACACCGAGAAGGGCAAGTTCGAGTTCGTCATTCCCTGCGAGGGGACCGTCGTCGTGCCCTACGTGGTCAGCCTGACCAAGGGCGCACCGAAGGCAGAGAACGCCAAGAAGGTGTTGGACTTCCTCCTGTCCGACAAGGGCCAGGCGCTTTGGACCAACGCCTACCTCAAGCCGGCGCGTCCGGTGCAGCTGCCGGAAGAGGTCGCCAAGCGCTTCCTGCCCGACAGCGAGTATGCGCGCGCCACGCCGCTCGACTACGCCGAGATGGAGAAAGTCCAGAAGGCCTTCTCCGACCGCTATCTGGCCGAGGTTCGCTGAGGCTGGCCTGTTGTCTGGAGCACGGCGGAATCAGTCGCCGTGCTCCCTCCAACTCGACCGCATTGGTCGAGCGCCGAAGCGAGAGGCCTCGTCCATGACGTCCGCGACGCGCTTTTCCGTCATTCTGATCTTGCCGCTGACGATCGTGGTGGTCGCGTTCTTCCTCCTGCCGATGGCCGAGCTGTTCGCGCGCAGTTTCGTCTCGCGCAACGGCGGCATCACCTACGCCGAGATCCTCGCCACGCCGCGCTACCTGTCGAGCCTCGGCGCCACGCTGATCGTGGCGGCGCTCACCACGGTGATCACGCTTGCGCTGTCGACACTGGTCGGGCTCCTGCTCGCCAGATCGCGCTTTCCCGGCCGGTCGCTGCTGCTGGCCGTGCTCACCTTCCCGCTGGCCTTTCCCGGCGTCGTCGTCGGCTTCCTCGTCATCCTGCTCGCCGGCAGGCAAGGTCTCATCGGTGAAGTGACGCGTCTGGCGACCGGCGAGAAGCTCGTGTTCGCCTACTCCATGACCGGCCTGCTCGTCGGCTACCTGTATTTTTCGATTCCCCGCGTGCTGCTCACCATCGTCGCCGCGGCCGAAAAGCTCGATCCGGCGCTCGAGGAAGCGGCGCGCTCGCTGGGCGCCGGCCCCTGGCGCGTCCTTTCGGACATCATTCTGCCGGCACTCAGACCGGCCATGCTCGCCTCGGGCGCGCTCGCGTTCGCCACTGCGATGGGAGCCTTCGGCACAGCTTTCACGCTGGCGACCAACATCGACGTTCTGCCGATGGTCATCTACACGGAGTTCACGCTGAACGCGAACATCGCCATGGCGGCGGCGCTCTCGATCGTGCTCGGCCTCATCACCTGGCTGGCGCTCGCAATCGCGCGCCAAGCCTCTGGCGCGTCAGTCGCGGCGGCAGGGTGATCGACATGCAAGCCACTCTCCTTCGATCGGTTCAGGTTTTGGCCACCATCCTCGTCACGGCATTTCTCGTCGTCCCGATGGTGCTTTCGCTGATGGCGGGCGTGACCGTGAATTACTTCCAGGGCATCCTGCGAAGCGGCGTCACGCTGCAGTGGGTTGCAGAGGTTTGGGCGCTCTATGCGGACACGATCCTGCTTTCGCTGAAGATCGCCATTGCGACGCTCGCAGCCACGCTGGCCATCGGCGTTCCGGCGGCCTACGTGCTCAACCGGCATCCGTCGCGCCTGTCCCGCGCCATCGAGGAGATCGTCACGCTGCCTCTGGCGATCCCGGGGCTTGCCATCGCGCTGGCCCTGCTGATCTCCTACGGATCGGCCGGCGAATTCCGCAAGAGCTGGGCGTTCATCCTCGTCGGCCATGTGCTCTACACGCTGCCGTTCATGATCCGCGCGGTGATGGCCGTTCTGGCTTCGATCGATGCCCGGACGCTCGAGGAGGGTGCGGCCAGCCTCGGCGCAGGTCCGTTGCAGCGCTTTCTGCACGTGATCCTGCCGAATATCGTGCCTGGCATTCTCGCCGGCTCACTGATGGTGGTGACGCTTTCGATCGGCGAATTCAACCTGACGTGGATGCTGCACACGCCGCTGACCAAGACGCTCCCCGTCGGGCTCGCCGACAGCTATGCGTCGATGCGGCTGGAAATCGCCAGCGCCTACACGCTCGTCTTCTTCCTCATGATCGTGCCGCTGCTGGTCGGCCTGCAGATATTCGGCTCGTTTCTCGGCGGTGCCGGGCCGTCGGGAAGCAGCAGAAAAGGAAAGCACCCATGACCAGCGGCGTCTCCATTTCCGTCGCGGGCGTCGGCAAGACGTTCGCGGATGGAACGCAGGCACTGCGGCCCGTCTCCATCGACGTCGCGGCGGGCGAGCAGCTTGCGATCCTGGGCCCATCGGGCTGCGGAAAGACGACGCTGTTGCGCATCATCGCCGGGCTGGAGCATCCCGACCGAGGTGGGGCCGTCCTGTTCGACGGCCGGGACGTGACGCGCCTGCCGATCGAGAAGCGCAACGTCGGCATGGTGTTCCAGTCCTACGCGCTGTTTCCGAATATGAGCGTGATCGACAACGTCGCCTACGGCTTGCGGGTGCGCGGCATGGCACGGCAGGCGCGGCATGCCGAGGCGCGGCGCGTTCTCGACATGATGCGGCTCAGTGAGTTGTCCCAACGGCGCATCGATCAGCTGTCCGGCGGTCAGCGCCAGCGCGTGGCACTGGCACGCGCGCTCGCCATGAAGCCTGGCGTGCTTCTTCTCGACGAGCCACTGACCGCCCTCGACGCGGCATTGCGCGACGAACTCAGGGCCGAGATCGATGCCCTCCTTCGCTCGCTCGAGATCACGACGATCTACGTGACCCACGACCAGGCTGAAGCCATGGTGCTCGGAGATCGCGTGATCGTGATGGAGAAGGGCGGCGTCGCACAGGCCGGCTCGCCGCGGGACATCTACTTCAAGCCTGCCAACACTTTTGTCGCCGGCTTCATTGGAAGCATGAACCGCATCGATGGCCCCATCACCGGCGGCATGCTGGCTTGCCCTGCGGGTCACCTCCCGGTCCGTGCGGCCGACGCCGCGAGCGCCTCAGTGCGCTTCCGTCCGGAAAGCGCCAAGCTCGTGCCCGCCGGTCAGGGTGGCCTCACCCTCGAAATCGAGCGCGTGCACTTCCTCGGCGCGACGCAGCGCGTCTATCTGCGCCATGCCGAGAGCGGGCTTGCGCTCATCGTCGACGGAAACAGCCGTCTCGACCTCGTTCCGGGTACCAAAGTCGGGCTGGCCGTCGACCCGTCGAATTTCATCATGCTGTGAGACTCCCTGATGCTCATCGCCCAACTGACCGATCCGCACATTCGAGCCAAAGGCGAGCGCGCCTACGGTATCGTCGACACCGCGACCCATCTTGCGGCCGCCGTGGATTTCATTGCTGCGAATCTGGCGCACATCGACGCGCTGATGATCACCGGCGACCTCGTCGACTTCGGCGAACCTGAAGAGTACGCGCATTTCCTGGAGATCGTCGCGCCGCTGGCTATGCCGCTGCTGCCGATACCTGGCAATCATGATCGCCGCGAAGCCTTCGCCGACGCAGTCCGCAAATGGGTCCAGCTGCCCGGCTCCGGTCACCTGTCTTTTGTGCGGGATGTCGGCCCACTCCGGCTCGTCATGCTGGACTCGACCGTGCCCGGCAAGCCGCATGGCCTGATGTGCGCGGATCGTCTGTCCTGGCTCGATCGCGCGCTGTCAGCTGCTGCGGACCGGCCGACGATCGTCGCGCTCCACCATCCGCCGTTCGTAACGGGCATTCAGCACATGGACGTGCAGAACTGCGGGAATGCGGATGGCCTGGCTGAGGTCCTCACAAACCACCCGCAAGTGCTCACGGTCGTCGCCGGCCACGTCCATCGCAGCGTCTTCACCAGCTTTTGCGGTCGCCCGGCATCCATAGCGCCGAGCCCTGCGCATGCCGTGAGCCTGGCGCTTTGTCCCGACGCACCACCGACTTTCCACCTCGAGCCGCCGGGCCTCCATCTGCACCGGTGGCAGCCCGACGCCACCCAGCCGTTCGGCCGGTTCGTGACACACGTGGTGCCGATCGGCACATTCCCCGGACCGCACCCGTTCTTCGACGCGTCGGGCAAGTTGATCGGGTAAGGATCGGCGCCGACCTCCCTGGTTCTCGCCCCCGTGTGCACCAGACCGAGCCGGACGGCGAAATCCCTGCCGTGCTCGAAGGTCCCGCCGCTCCCAATCGCGGTGACGACGATGCTTGAACCGATGACGCCGATGCCAGGCACGCTCATCAGGCGCCGACAAGCGTCGTCCTCTCACACCGGAGCATTGAGGAGTTTCTCCGTGAGCCGAGATGCGACCGGTCCGTGACCGTCACTGGACACCTCTCTGCAGGCCGTCCGGACACACGACATCGAGCGCGCTCCCACCAGTCGTCGGCGCGACGCGAGACCGACCGTCGTTGAGGGCAAGGAAACGATAGCCGAAGTCTCACGGGCAGAACGGAACGAGGAATTCAGCAGTCGCTCTGCAGTGACGCGGCTCGCTCGCACCTCGATTGCCCATAAACCACTTGCCTTGATGGTCTCAGCTGCCAAACTGGCGCGATCATGGACTTAGATCTTGCTGCTTGCGCGCTCTTCCTCGATCTCGATGGGACATTGATCGACATCGCTCCCACGCCGGATGGCGTGACGATTTCGGAAGAGCTTCCGAACCTTCTCGAACGGCTGGAGAAGGGTCTCGATGGCGCGCTCGCGATCATCACCGGGCGCCCCATCGTTGACGTCGATCGGCTTCTTGCGCCGCTGGCGCCCGTGGCGGCCGGCGTGCATGGGGCCGAGATCCGGCCGCTGCCAGGCGGTGAGATCATACCGAGTGTAGCGGCGATCGAGGACGACATCGTCGAGGCCGTCCGCGAGGTGGCGTCGGGTCACTCCGGCGCTTACTTCGAATTGAAGCGATATTCGGTTGCCGTGCATTATCGACGGAATCCAGCGCTCGCACCGGTACTCGAGCTGGCCATGGCTCGCCTCCTGCAGGGCGGGCGGCGCGATCACCTCGTTCTCGCACATGGCCGACAGGTACTGGAAATCGTGCCGCGTCAGATCTCCAAGGGCGTGGCGCTCGAAGTCATCATGGACACCCCTCGCTTCGCGGGCCGCCGTCCCATCATGGTCGGCGACGACATCACCGACATATCGGCCATGAGGGCCGCCGTGAGTCTCGGCGGCAATGGCCTGAAGGTCGCGGGCGAGCGGTTCTCCCGTGCAGAGGCCGACTTTTCCGGGACATCCGACGTCATTGCCTGGCTCAAGGCCGAGGCCAGGAGATTAGAGACATGACCTTCAATCCTTCACTCGATCTGGCCGTCGTCGGGAACAGCAATATCGCCGCCCTGATCAATCGTTCGGGCACGATCGTCTGGACGTGCTGGCCACGCATCGACGGCGATCCGGTGTTCTGCGCCCTCCTCGACGGCCATGCACCGAATGCCGGCTTCTTCTCGATCGGGTTCGACGAAGATGCGACGTCGACGCAGAGCTATGTCCGCAACACGGCGATCGTGCGCACCGTTGTGACGTCGGCCTCCGGAGCGTCCTTCGCCATCATGGATTTCGCGCCCCGGTTCCGGCAATTTGGCCGCACATTCCGACCATCCATGCTCATCCGGCGGATCGAACCACTCACGGGGCTGTGCCGCATTCGTGTACGCGTGCGCCCGCGGATGGATTGCGGGCGCCTCTACGCAACGCCGATGGCCGGCAGCAATCATATCCGATACGTGACAGAGGCGGGCGCGTTCCGGCTCACGACAGATGCGCCCATCAGCTACGTCGTGGACGAGAGCGCGTTCGTGCTCGCGCGGCCGCTGACATTCATCCTGCATGACGACGAGAGCTTCACGGATTCGATCCCGCGCATCGCCCGCGAATTCGAGGATCAGACCCGCGACTACTGGATGGACTGGGTGCGAAGCCTGAACCTGCCGTTCGAGTGGCAGGAGGCCGTCATCCGCTCGGCAATCACCCTGCAATTGTGCAGCTTCCATGAGACGGGGGCCATCGTCGCAGCGCTGACCACCTCGGTGCCGGAGGACCCCGGCTCGGGTCGAAACTGGGACTACAGGTACTGCTGGATACGGGACGCCTACTTCACCGTGCACGCGCTGAACCGCGTCGGCGCCACGCGCACCATGGAACGCTTCATCGACTACATCACCAACGTCATCGCGCACGAGCAGGGACCGGCGCTGAAGCCCGTCTATTCGATCCTGCCGGAGAAGGAGCTCGAGGAGCGGGATGCACCGGCGCTCGAGGGATATCGCGGCTTCGGTCCCGTGCGCATCGGCAATGCCGCCGTGCAGCAGGTCCAGCACGATGTCTACGGCAGCGTGATCCTCGCGGCATCGCAGATGTTCTTCGACGAGCGGCTGCCGAACAAGGGCGACAAGGCTCTCTTCGATCTCCTCGAGCCTCTTGGCACGCACGCGCTCAGCCACGCGCTGACACCCGACGCCGGCATCTGGGAATACCGGGGCCGGGCCCGGGTCCATACGCATTCCGCGGCCATGTGCTGGGTGGCGTGTGACCGACTGGCCCGGATCGCGCAGCACATCGGCCTCGGGGATCGCGCCCGGCATTGGCGTCAATCGGCAGACGGGTTGCGCGACGTCATCCTGAAGCGCGCCTGGAACGAGGCCGAGCGCTGCTTCACCGGCAGCCTCGACAGCGACGAGATCGATGCCAGCGTCCTGCTGCTGCACGAACTCGGCATCGTGTCCGCGAACGACGAGCGCTTTCGGGCGACCGTCGACACGATCGGTCGCCGACTGCTTCGGAAAGGGCATCTTCTGCGATACTCGGCACCAGACGATTTCGGCACTCCGGCGGTCGCCTTCACGATCTGTACGTTCTGGTATGTCGACGCACTGGCTGCCATCGGACGGCGGGAAGAGGCGCGACAGATCTTCGAGGATCTGCTGGCGCGCCGGAACCACGTCGGGCTGCTGTCGGAGGACATCGCACCGGAAACGGGCGAGCTATGGGGCAACTTCCCCCAGACGTACTCTATGGTCGGCATCATCGTCGCGGCGATGCGATTGTCCGAGGGCTGGGAAAGCGCGCGATGAGCCGCCCCACCGAATTGTGGACATCCTGGCAGTCCCTGGCGCGAAAGGTCCGCTCGAACCGGATCTGGCGCAATCCGCTCATGCGCTATGTCGCGCTCGCGCTCGCCGCCGCGCTCATGATGATCGCGGCCCTGTCGCCATTGGCCTCGGTGATGGTCGAGGGGTGGTCGCAGCGGGACCTCGAATTGCGCGCCCGCCTCGTGTTCCGCTCCATCCGCGACCAGGTTGCGACCGGGATGGCCGCCGATCTCGATCCGCAGCTCGTCCCGCGCTTCGAACGCCTCGCGGAGGACGAGCGCATTCTCGCGCTCGGCTATTGTACGGCCAAAGGCGAACTCCGCTACAGCACCAGGTTGCTGCCGAAGGCGGTGACGTGCCGGACCGTCCAACGCAACAAGAGCGACACGTTCGTGACTGTCAGGGACGGTGACGCGCGCATTCACGTCAGCGCGTTCCCGATCACGACCGGCACGACCAGCGGTCATCTGCTGGTCCTGCACGATCTCTCCTATATCGACGTTCGATCCGGGGAGGCCCGCCTCTATGCGATGCTGGCGCTCATCGGCGTAGCGACGGGTCTCGGCCTGCTCGCGACCGCGATCGTTCTCGGCCTGATGCGGACGTGGGCTCGATCGATCCACAATGCGATCGTCGAGGTGCAGGCCGGCAGCGGCGTTTCCGCGACGTTGCGGCGGAGCGACTTGCCGATCAGCCGCGAGGTGCACGCCGTCCTCGCCGAGGTTCGGCTCGAGCGGCGGTTCACGGAGGGCATCCATGTCGAATGGTCGCCCAGAACACTGCATCTCCTGCTCCAGGAGGAATTGCCCGGCGCCGAGGTTCTCGTCGTTTCCAACCGGGAGCCCTACATCCACAATCACGAGAACGGCGCCATCAAGCTCCAGATCCCGGCGAGCGGTCTCGTCGCGGCGCTCGAGCCGGTGATGCGGGCCTGCGGGGGCGTGTGGATCGCACACGGCTCGGGAAGTGCTGACCGGGAGACCGTCGACCGAAACGACAGGCTGCGTGTGCCGCCCTCCAGTCCGACCTACACGCTGCGACGCATCTGGCTCACCGAGGAGGAGCAGGAAGGCTACTACTACGGTCTTGCCAACGAGGGGCTCTGGCCGCTCTGCCACATCGCCTTCGTGCGCCCCGTGTTCCGGGAGGCGGACTGGGACCATTACGTCCGCATCAACGAGCGGTTCGCCGACGCCGTCGTCGCCGAGGCGACGACGGATGCGCCGATCGTGCTCGTGCAGGATTATCACTTCGCCTTGCTGCCGCGGATGATCCGAAAGCGGCTACCGAAGGCTACTGTCATCGCCTTCTGGCACATTCCCTGGCCGAACTCCGAGACGTTCAGTATCTGTCCGTGGCGGGAGGAGATCATCGACGGGCTCCTCGGCAGCACGATCCTCGGTTTCCATACGCAGTTCCACTGCAACAACTTCCTCGAGGCCGCGGACAGGTTCATGGAGAGCCGGATCGATCGCGAGTTCGCATCGGTCACCCTCGGTGGTCACGAAACTCTGGTCCGCCCCTATCCGATCTCGATCGAATGGCCGCCGGCTGCACTCGCAGATCAGGCGCCGGTGACCGCGTGCCGCGAAGCGGTGCGGGAGCGCTTCTCTCTGTCGGCCGAGACGCGGATCGCCGTCGGCATCGAGCGGTTCGACTACACCAAGGGTATTCTCGACCGGATCCGGGCCATCGATGACCTTCTGACACGGGATGCCGACTGGCGCGGAAAGCTCGTCTTCATCCAGGCTGCCGCCCCGACGCGCAGCAAGCTCGACGCCTACAGCACGTTGCAGGCCGAAGCGATGCAACTCGCCGAGGAAGTCAACGCGCGGCATGGCAACGACGGCTACAAGCCGATCCTCCTCAATATCCGGCACCATGATCCGGCCGAGGTCTTCGAACTGTTCCGAGCAGCCGACATCTGCATCGTCTCGAGCCTTCACGACGGCATGAACCTCGTCGCCAAGGAGTTCGTTGCCGCCCGCGACGACGAACACGGCATTCTGGTTCTCTCGAGCTTCGCCGGCGCGTCGCGGGAACTCGGCGAAGCGTTGATCGTCAATCCCTACGATACGCGCGGGATGGCGAATGCGCTCAGGACTGCGCTCAACATGTCGGCCGACGAACAGCGAGACCGCATGCGGCTGATGCGCGATCTGGTGCGCCAGCGCAACGTCTACCGGTGGGCCGCGCAGATGCTTCTCGATGCCGCCCGGTTGCGGAGGCGCGAGACCATTGCCGCAGCCGACAGATCGTAAATTTGTTCGCCTGAAGCTCTTGATCCTGCACCAGACGTCGCACCGGCTGCGCGTCTTGCGTCGCCGAGCGCAGTGATGCCGAGGGCCGCTCTTCCGGCAGCGGCGTCCGCGACCGGTCCGCCAAGCGTCGCGTATCCGAGCTGGATGCCCTGCGGTCCGCATGCCTCGGCGCTTCCGAACCAGTCCACCAGCGACGCAGCGCCGGGAGCTTATAGGCCAAGCTCTTTGAGATACTTCATGACACCAGGGTGAATCCTGTGTCCGTCAGCACCCGCACGCGTGTTCTCGGGCGTCGTCTCGCGGGCCTGCGGCAAGCGTGTGGCCAGCAGGCTCTGCCCCTTGTGCAATGCCTTGGCCAGGCGATAGGCGACGTCGTCGGGCAGATCCGGTCGGGCGAGAATGAAGTTCCAGACGCCGATCGTCTGGATCGGGTCCTTTTGGCCCACATAGGCGTCTGCCGGCACGGTCATCGGCTTCAGGAAGCCGTGCCGCGCGTTCACTTGCGAGACCTCGTCAGCGCTGAACCCGATGAAGCGGCCACCGGCTTCCATGACCCGCGTGAAGCCCGGCCAGCCGATCCCGCCGCCCCAGAACGCCGCTACCTCTCCAGAAAGAACGAGCTCTGGTCCATCACCGGCCTTCTTGAGAATCCGGGGCGCGAAGTCCGTGTCGCGGTCGAGGCCCAGCCCCTCCATGATGTAGCGGGCCATGATCGTCAGGCCCGAGGTCTGGGTGCCCCAGGCAACAGGCTTTCCGGTGAGATCTCGAACCGTTCGAGCCGGACTGTCCGCGCGCACGACGAACATTCCGGGACTGGAATACATCGCGGAGATGACCTTGAGATCGACTGCGGCCATACCGATGCCGGCGAACGCCTCGTGCGCGGTGACACCCTGGACAAGCCCGATATCGGACGCGCCGCGCACCAAGAGCTCGATGTTCTCGCCACTCCCCTTTGTGCTCTCCGGCACGACATTCAGTGACGGCTCGATCTCATTGACGACCTCGGCCATGTTCGTCCCGAACAGTCGGAAGCCGCCGCCCTCCGTCGCCGTCGCGAGGCGCAGGGTCGTCTTCTCGGCATGGACCGGCAGCGCGAGCCCGATGGTGCAAAGTGCGAGCCAGGTCATGAGAGACCAGAGTTTCATGTCACGCTCCGAGAGCTGATGAGGTCGTGGATGTCCGGCGAGGAAAGGATTGGCGGAGAAGATCGAGGCCCGAACGCTGATGCAGAGTGCCGGGCCGGTCCAGGCGGTTGCGCGGCTGAGCGGGCACGCTGAAGGCCACGACCGTGCCTCACCGTGCCTGACCTCACATCTATCACCCAGAACTCCTGTCGATCGGTCACCGCTCCACCCCGGCCTGCTCGAGGCGCTTGCCTCTCCGGTTTCGCCAAACCTGAAGATCGGCGACCACTTTCAGCGTGGCGATGACCAGTAGCGCGCAAAGTGCGATCTTGGTGACGCTCTCCATGGTGCCCTGGATCAGGACGGCGTGGACGACAGTGCCGACGACGATCACGACGACGAGGCCGGTGTGCATCATCAGCCATGTGCGTGGGCGGAGGCCGATCCGATCCCTGAGCGCCACCATCACCGCAACAGTGAAGATCGCCCACATGGCGATCACCCCCCAGTTCGAGAATGGCGTCGGTGAGGCGAACAGCAGCGCGTCGATGACGTCTGGCGGGCTCGTCACGTAAAGCCCCACGACGTGGACGATGACGGCCACCACGATGGCTGAGCCGATCCACCGGTGCATGCGTCGCGCCTGGAAACGCGTGATCCCCGGCAGATAACCGCCGGCCAGGAGTGGCTGCACCAGCATCAACGCCATCGCCACGATACCGGCGAATCCGGCCGCGCCATAGACGGCGCTACGCCAGGCGAGCAGCGGGCTGGCGGCTGCGGCGACGAGCGGCGCCAGAACGGCGACGCCGAGAATCGACCAGATCAGGATCGGGCGGATGAGGGACACGGGGGCTGCCACGCCGCCGATCAGACAGGCTTCAGGACGAAATGCGCTTCGAGAGCCTTTTGCTGGGCGCTGGCCATGACCGGACGCAGAAACACGGTCTCGAAGTCACCGCTGTCGTAGGCGAGGTGGCCGTGCGGCTGACCAAAGGCCGGAACGATCTGCGGCATCTCCAGCCGGAACACGCCGTTCTCGTCGGTCAACGTTGCGCCGTGACTTTGGGGGTCGCGCTCATATCCCTCGGTCGTATGCGCCCAGATCTGAATGCGCTGGCCTTGTAGAGGCGCTCCATCACCGGCGCGACGGACGGTACCGGTCATCCAGAAGCCGCCACCGCCGATCTTGTCGACGATCGGCGCGCCCCGGCGATAATTGTTCGATCCGCCTCGCATGGATGGAGTGGGAGCGAGCCCCTGCGCACTGGCCGGAATGATGAGGCCGGGCACGCCGGTCGAGATGGCGCAAGCACCGGCAGCGATCAGGTGGCGGCGGTTCATCAGCATGGAGGTCATGTCACGTCCTCTCCGGCTCGGTTTCGTGCTCGTGTCGCTGGGCAGGGGCTGATGCTACGGCGCCCTGACAGGAAGATAGGGTCGACCGCGGTCAGGTCCATGACGCTGCCGAAGCCTTTGCCGTTGGTTGCCCTCACAGTTTTGTGAACTCATGAGCTGAGCGCAACGACGCGTGCCGGGCGATCGATCGGTGCTGTCCTTTTGAGCAGCGGACCAAGGTGATGCCGACGTGGGCAAGCGGAGTGACGCGAGTTCGCGGCGTGCTCTTTTCCGCATCGGCCACCAGATCGGCGAGGTTGGTTTTTTGGGCGTCTGGCGACGATCGCGCGATGAGAGGATACAGACACGCCAGCCTGCTGCTAGTCTGGCGCGCCCACGGGAACGGACGACACTCAGCGTCCGGCCATCGGTGCCAGACCTCGCCATCACGGCTTCTGCCGACGCCCACTATCGGAGCCCCCATGAACCTCGCTCGCTTTCCGCGTGTCCGCCTCGGCCACATGCCCACACCGCTCGAGCCGATGGACAACCTGTCGAAGCATCTCGGCGGACCTCGCATCTGGGTGAAGCGCGACGACTGCACGGGTCTCTCGAGCGGTGGCAACAAGACGCGGAAGCTCGAGTTCCTGATGGCCGAGGCGCTGGCCCAGAAGGCCGACGTCGTCATCACACAGGGCGCGACGCAGTCGAATCATGCGAGGCAGACGGCGGCCGCTGCCGCCAAACTCGGCATGGCGTGCATGATCCTCCTCGAGGATCGCACCGGCTACACGGACGAGGCCTACACCTTGAACGGCAACGTCCTGCTCGACCAGCTGCATGGGGCATCGATCTCGAAGCGCAAGAGCGGCGCGGACATGCAGGCGGAGATGGAGAGCGTCGCTGCCGATCTCAGGAAGACGGGTGGACGCCCTTACGTGATCCCCGGCGGTGGTTCCACTGCGGTCGGAGCACTCGGCTATGTGAATTGCGCGATCGAGCTGCTCAATCAGGCCAATGAGATGGGCCTCAAGATCGACCTCCTTGTGCATGCGACGGGGAGCGCCGGGACTCAGGCCGGCCTCGTTGCGGGCCTCGTCGCGCTCAACAGCGGCATTCCCGTGCTTGGCATCGGCGTGCGTGCACCGAAGGACCGCCAGGAGGCGAATGTGCTGGCGCTCGCCGAGAAGACCGCCGCGCACCTCGGTCTGGCGGGCATCATGAAGCGGGAGCATGTGGTCGCGAACTGCGACTACGTCGGTCAGGGCTACGGCATCCCGACCGAGGGCATGGTGGAAGCCTTGAAGCTCGTCGCGCGAATGGAGGGCATCCTCCTCGATCCGGTCTACTCGGGGAAAGGCATGGCCGGCCTCATCGATCTCATCAAGAAGGGAGAGATGCGCGAGCACGAGAACATCGTGTTCCTTCACACCGGGGGCTCGGTCGGCCTCTTCGGCTACCCGACGGCGTTTGGACTTCAGGGCTATCAGGCGTGATGACGAGGGCCCGGTTCAGACCAGCCTGAGACCCTCGCTCTGTCGGAGACGTGATCGGGGCGAAACCTGACGTCGGCGGCGGTCCACTCCCCGGCGCCGAGGAACCGTTCGCAACGGTTCTCCGGGTGGAGGCGGATGCGGCGCGCGCAGCCCGGCATCCTCGCACCAAATGAAAAAGACTTGGCGACTGCGCTCGGATGGCTCCCCTCGCGCGGCGTCGCCCGCGTGGCATCCGGTGTCAGTCGTGCCCGGCGAGGGCATCGCGAATTCGCTTTGGGTCTAGCCGAGATACGGGCGACGGCTGCGCGGTCGACGGCCCTTTGGCCACGTCGGGCGGCATCTCCAGCGCGCGAAGAAACAGGTCGGCATCGATGGGCTCGGTCGGCATGCGCCCGGCCTGGGGCGCTGGCGGCTTGACCTCTCTGACCGTGCCGTGGTCGGCCGTCGTGAACGCCCGGCTCTTGACCGCCATGCCGATCGCCGACGGCTGAGGGCGCGCGCTTTCCGCAACGGCGCCACCGACCCGGCTGGGGATGGTCTCGAGACGCCCGCCGTCGATGGCAGGAAGGGCACGGGGCACGAGCCGGCCATGCGCACTCTCCATGACGTTGCGCCAGATCGTGGCGGGCAATCCTCCACCGGCAACCTTGTTCATTGCGCTGCCGTCGTCGTTTCCGAGCCAGACGGCGCCGATGAGATGGGCCGTGTAGCCGACGAACCAGGCGTCGCGAAAGTCCTGCGTCGTGCCAGTCTTGCCAGCGGCCTGATGGCGCGGGAAGACGGCCCGCCTGCCAGTGCCTGAAACGAGCGCCGCGTTGAGCATCGTATTGAGGCTGCCGATGTGGTCAGGAGCGACGACCATCCGCGGCCGCCCCGGCGCGCGCTCGAACAGCACCTCTCCGTCCTTCGTCCGGATCCGGGTGAGGACGTGCGGTTCGACCGCCGTGCCGCCGGATGCCAGGGTGGCGTAGGCGCCCGAAATCTCGAGCAGCCCCACCTCCGAGGTACCGAGCGCCATGGACGCATCGGCGCGCAACGTCGAGCGGACGCCGAGTCGCCGCGCGACGGCCGCCACCTTTTCCGAGCCGACCTCCTGCTGCAGGCGAACCGCAACCGTGTTCACGGAATGCGCCAGCGCCTGCGTCAGCGTGATCGGCCCGCGAAACCGGCCATCCTCGTTGCGCGGACTCCACTGGCCGATGGAGATCGGGGCATCGACGACGGGTGTGTCCGGCCAGGCGCCGTTTTCGACGGCGGCGAGATAGACGAACGGCTTGAAAGCCGAACCCGGTTGCCGACGGGCCTTGACCGCGCGGTTGAACTGGCTCTCCGCAAAGGACCGCCCGCCGACCAGCGCGCGAATGCCCCCCGAGGTGTCGAGAATGACCATTGCCCCTTGTCCGGCGCGGGCGGCGATGCCGTCCCGCGCGAGGGTTTGCGCCAGCGTCGCCTGCGCGTGCTTCTGCACATCGGGATCGATCGTCGTCTCGATGACGAGTTCCCGTCCGCCGACGCTCGCGAGCGGTGGCATCTCGTCGAAGATGAAGTCGATGGCATATTCGAGCCCGCTCCCGCGCTGCCCAGTCTCCGCCTCGACGAAACGCACCGACTGCTGGTTCGAGGATGCCGCGGTTATCGGACTGATGAGTTTCGCCGCTGCCATGGCTCCGATGACGACGCGGGCGCGCGCACGGGCGTGTCCCGGATTGGCGAAGGGCGAGTATTTGGACGGCGCCTTGAGGAGCCCCGCGATGACGGCGCCCTCCGCAATAGAAACGTGCCGCGCCGACTTGTTGAAGAATCTCTTTGCCGCTGCCTCGACCCCATAGGCGCCACCACCGAAATAGACCCGGTTGAGATAGAGCTCCAGGATGTCCCGCTTGCTGAGCCGAAGCTCGAGCCAGACCGCGAGCACCAGTTCCTCGAGCTTGCGTGCCAGCGTCCGGTCGGTCGACAGGAAGAGGTTCTTTGCGAGCTGCTGCGTAAGGGTCGAACCACCCTGCATGGCCCGGCCAGCCCTGAGATTGGCGAGCGCGGCGCGGGCAAGACCGGTCGGATCGACCCCGAAATGCGAGAAGAAGCGGCGATCCTCGATGGCGATCACCGCATCCACCAGATGGCGCGGCATGCGATCGACAGGAATGAAGTCGGCGTCGTTGCCACGCTCGGCGATCACCGAGCCGTCACGGCCCAGGATGCGCAGCGTCGGCCCCGCCTCGTTGGTGCGAAGCGAACGCGGATCGGGAAAGCGGATCGTGTAATGGATGAGCTGGACGGCAAACAGCAGCCCGCAGATCGCGATCGCATAGAACGGCGTGAGAAGGATAACCCGCTTGTACCAGGGCATCCGGCGCAGCCAGCCGCGGACGCCCGATTTGGCGCCGACAGCATCGCTGCCGCGAGCGGACGGCTCGCCGCTGCTGCCAGAAGACTGCACCGCTCCGTCCACGCCACCCCCACCGACACGCGACCGCACGGCTCCACCCGGCACGGTCCGAACGGTAAAATACGCGGGCCCCCGTTAAGGCGGCCTTAAGTCTGCGCGCGGAGGGTCCGGGCTGCTCCGATCACCGATATCGGCGCCGGAATTGCACTCATCCGCGCTGTGCGACCCCTCCCATCGCGACGGAGCCGTCGGGGATCTGGCGTGGCAACAGCGAGACTGCAGCCAGGATGGCGGCGGCGGCCAGCGAGAGCACATAGAACAGCGTGTCGAACCCCCATCGGCCATGGATCCAGGCGATGAGCGGCAACGCGGCCGCCAGCACGCTGAAACTCACCACGTAGCGCACGCCGTAGACGGTCGCCCTGAGGTCCGACTTCGCCATTCGGCCAATCATGTAGTCGTTGATGGGGATCTGCCCGAACGCACCGAGCATGAACCCGAGAGCGACCGCGAGGGCGGTCCAGTCGCTAAGCCCCGGCATCGCCGCGAAGAACACGAGTTGCAGCGCCGCTGCCCCCATGAACACGAGGCGAGGCCCGAGCGTGTCGAGGAGCCGGCCGACCACCAATTGCGCCATCGATGCGATGGCGAAGACGACGAACGCCATCCAGCCGACGAGCGTTGCCGAGCCGGCAATCCCCTGCAGCCGTTCATCGAAGACCTTGGGCAGCGCGAATGTGGTGGACTGGAAGACGAGGCTCGAAACGGCAGTCGTGAAGAACACGATGGCCGTCAGCCGAATGAGCGCGGCGCGTGCTTCGTCGCGTCCGCTGCTCGCGCTTGGTGGCACTGCGGCTGTCTGAGCCGGGGGTGACGTGGCGCGGAGCCGGCGCTTGTCGGCGGCGGCCCGGATATCGTCGCGCACATGCCACCAGTAGGCGAAGCCGATCAGCACCGAAATGACGCCCGGCACGATGAATGCCGCCCGCCACCCGCCGTTGTCGATGAACCAGCCGGTGATCAGCGCCGCCGAGCCGACCCCGAGATTGCCCCAGACGCCGTTGATGCCGATGGCCATGCCGGTCCCGGAGCCTTTTGCCCCGTCGACGACCATGGCGAGGCCCACGGGATGATAGATCGCCGCCAGCACCCCGACGACGAACAGAAGCACACCGATCTCGAACGGGGAGCGCGCAAAGCCGGTCGCGATCGCTGCGAGCCCGATCCCGATGAAGAACACCACCATCATGCCGTGCCGACTCCACTTGTCGGCAAGCCGACCGGCCGGCAGCGAGAAGAGCCCGAAGGCGACGAATCCCGGCATCGCGTAAGGAACGAGCTGCGCATAGGTGAGCCCCCACTCACGCGTGAGCGCCAGCGCCGCAACTGTCGCGAAGACCAGCGTGAACAGGTGGTCGAGAAAATGACCGATGTTGAGATAGAGAAAGCTCAGCCGATCGCGCGTCATGGGGTGGCCCTCCGGGTCCGGAAGGCAAAGGGTACATCAAACCGCCCATCCGCAAAGCGGGATTGCGGCCTCGGTCCGACTTACGCCGATGGCCGGTGGCGACTCCTAGGGACCGCTTCGGCCTTCGGCCGCGACACGCGGCGGCGCGAGGGCGAAGCGGCCGATCACCGAGAGGATCTTGATCCCGGCCATCACCGTGCCACGCACGGTCCCCGAGACTTTCGATTGCCCGATGCGGACCCTGTAGTTCACCGGGACTTCCTGGGTCCGCAGCCCGTGGACTGCGGCCCGGATCTGCATCTCGACGGTCCAGCCATAGTTGCGGTCCGCCATGCCGAGACGATCGAGCGCAAGCGTCGAGATGGCTCTGTACGGTCCGAGATCCGTGTAGCGCGTGCCCCAGATGAGGTGGATCAGCCGCGTGGCGAGCCAATTGCCGAAGCGCTGCTGCGGAGTCAGCGAGCCGGCCTCCCGATCGCCGAGAACCCGAGACCCGATGACCATGTCGGCGACATCTTCAGCGATGGGCGCGATCAGCTTGGCCATGTCGTCGGCGTGGTCTGAGTAGTCGCCGTCCATGAACACGACGATCTCGGCGCCGTCGATATGCCGGAGACCCGTGAGGCATGCCGCACCGTAGCCGCGCTCCGGCTCGGCGACGACGATGGCACCATGTTGGCGCGCTTCGTCTGCCGTCCGGTCCGTCGAGCCGTTGTCGACCACTATCGCCCGATCGACGAAGGTCGGGAGATCGGCCAGCACGCGACCGATGGCCTTCTCCTCGTTGAGGGCAGGAATGACGACGGCGATGCGGCGGCCGTGAAACATCCAGTCGGTCCGGTTCTGCTGGGGGATCATCGCTCGATAGCATCGAAACCGAGCAGACATAAGGCACCTCGCGAGGACGTGAAGATCCGCCATCGGACCGTGATCGCCCCGGCCGTCGATAGCCGACGCCACACGCGTCGTCGACCGAGGCGCCATCCGCTACCCCGCATGGACGGGGTTTGCATTGCGGCAGAGGCGACGCTGGGCTAGCAGTGAAGTCGTGCGGCTGCGGAGCCGCCCGATATCAGGAGGCCCGTGCGGCCGTGAAAGAGCAGTTCATCCTCGGGTGGGAGGAATGGCTGGCGTTACCGGATCTCGGCCTTCCTGCCATGAAGGCCAAGATCGACACCGGTGCCCGAACGTCGGCGCTGGCGGCGTCCGCGATCGAGGAGATCGGCACGTCCGATCAGCCCCGCGTTCGCTTCGTCGTGAGACCGATTCCCGGTCGCGACGACGTCGAAATCACCTGCGTGGCGGACGTGGTCGACCGGCGCGACGTAACCAGCTCGAACGGCGAGGCCGAGCGCCGCTACGTCATCCGCACCGTGGCACGCATGGGCGAGCGCGAGTGGCCCATCGACGTCACCCTGGCGAGCCGCGAGCAGATGGCCTACCGCATGCTGCTCGGGCGCCAGGCCGTCCGGGCCGACATGATCGTCGATCCGGCGACGTCGTTCCGCCAGCCGCAGCTGAGCTACCGGTCCTATGGTTCGGCCGCCCGCAGCGAGCCCGTCAGCCGACCCTTGTCCATCGGTCTCCTGTCGCGCCGCCCCGAGAACCCCTCGAACCGTCGCCTCGTCCGGCAGGCCGAGTTGCGCGGTCATGCCATGCCGGTGATCGATCGCCGGCGCGTTTCGCTCTACATTGCGAGCCGTGAGCCGGCGATCCTGATCAACGGTGAGCCGCTCGAGCACCTCGATGCGGTCATCTTCAGGGCCGGCAAGTCGCCGAGCCACTTCACGCTCGCCATCATCCGCCAACTCGAGCATTTCGGGACCCTGTCGCTCAACCCCGTCGACGCGATGATGAAGGCGGGCGATGCGCTGGTCCTGCGGCAGACCTTGGCCGCGGCCGGCATCGACGTCCCCGAGATCGCCGTCAACCCGCGCGATCTCGCACGCGTGAAGTCGGGCTCCGAGCATACGTTGGCGGACAGCCTCGGTGCGCTCGGCTCTGGCCGTCGCCTGCGCTTCGCGATCGTCGGCAATCGGGCGCTCGTCGGCCTGGAGCAGGCCCCGACGACGGCCCTGGATGGCGACAACCAGTGGCACGCGATCACCGGCTCGGGCACCGAGGTCGAGGCCGCCCGCCGCCTCGCCGAGCAGGCCGCCCGCGTGATTGGCCTTGGCTTCGTCGCTGTCGATGTTCTGCTGTCGCGCACGGGCCCGCTCGTCGTCGATGTGACGGCGAACGTATCGCTCTCGATGATCGAGCGGCTGACCGGCGTGTCGCTTGCTGAAGCCGTGATCGTCCACATAGAGCAGGCCGTCGCCGCACACGATCGTCGCAAGGCCCAGGCCAGGGACCAGCAATGACGCGCCGGCATGTCTGGATCTCGAGTTTCGAGCTTGCCTTTCCGCCCGGTCACGCGATGTCCGGCGAGGGTGAGGGCGCATTCGTCTTCTGTCTTTTCGCCGCCGATGCCGAGGCGACGGCCGTCACCGCCATGGAGGACCGCCTGGCACGCGATGGCTACGAGATCCGGCGTCGCGAGACGGTGATGCCCCACTCTGCAGGAGAGGACGACGAGACCGGGCTCGACTGGGACGCCCTCGCCGAGCAGGCCAAGACCACGGGGGCCGTGGTCTATTCCACGTTCTACGTGTTCGACAAGACCGATCGGGCCTGACCGCGCAGACCAGGCGATCGCGGACGACCGCGCGCCGTCATCGACCGAGCCTCTTGGCGACCTCTTCGAGCATGACGTCCGTGGCGCCGCCGCCGATGGCGTGCGCGCGCGCATCGCGCGCCATGCGCTCGATCGGGCTGCCGGTCATGTAGCCGGCGCCGCCGAAAAGCTGCAGGCAGCCGTGCGTGACCTCAAGCACAAGCTCCCCGCACAGCGCCTTGATCATCGAAACTTCGCGCACGCAGTCCTGCCCGGCCGCCGCCCGCCACGCCGTCTCGTAGACGAAGGCGCGGGCCGCAGCCACTTTCGTCGCCATGGTAGCCAGCTTGTGCCGCACGACCTGCTTGTCCCAGAGCGTACCCCCGAACGCCTTGCGTGACTGCACATGCTCGAGCGCCAGAGCGATGGCCGCCTCGCATTCCCCGATGGCCTGCGCGCCGAGAACCAGCCGCTCGTTCTGGAAGTTGCTCATCAGGGCGTAGAAGCCCCGGCCCTCCTCGCCGATGATGTTCTCGACCGGCACCCGCACCTCGTCGAACACGAGTTCCGCCATGTCCGACGACCGCCAGCCGTGCTTGTCGAAGGCACGGGCGACGCGAAAGCCGGGCGTCCCCTTTTCCACCAGCACCATCGAGACGCTGCGGCTGCCGCCCTGCTCGCCCGTTTTCACCGCGACGCAATAGACGTCTGCGAGCACACCGTTGGTGATGAAATGCTTGGTCCCGTTGATGACGAGGTCGCCGCCCTCACGCCGCGCGGCGCAGGTGATGCCCTTGACGTCGGAGCCCGCGGCCGGCTCTGTGATCGCGACTGCGGTGATGACCGAGCCGTCGATGATGCCGCGCATCCAGCGCGCCTTCTGGGCTTCGCTGCCCGAGTTTGCGATGTGCACGGATGCCATGTCGGTGTGGTCGAGCACGGTGATGGCGAACCCGCCATAGGTCGACCGGCCGAGTTCCTCCGCCAGGACCACGCTCGCCCTCTCGTCCATCGCCGAGCCGCCCCACCGCTCGGGATACCGGATCCCGAGGAAGCCGAGCGCCCCCATCCGCCGCAGCACGTCGCGGGGCACGGCCCCCGCCACCTCCCACGCATCCGCGTGCGGCTTGACCTCCTCCTCCACGAAGCGGCGCACCTGGTCGCGCAGCATCTCGTGCTCCTCCGAGAGGAACGGGGAGGTGCCATTGCCGTGACTGGCCGGACGGGACTGCAGCTCGGACATGATTGCCACCTCGAGTTCGCGGCGCCGACGCTCGCTGCCGCCACCATTTCAGTATGTCCCCGCACCGGGTCGCGCAAGACTTCGTCTCATGACAAGAAAATGCCACGTCGGGGCCGAAATAACTCCAGATTGAACAGTGATCATAATGCCTGCCGGGGAGACATGAAGTCGAGAGAAGCGAGCGTCACGCCCTCGCCTCCCTCGCGCTCCGGCCGGCATGCGCCCGCGCATGTCCGCACGCGTCGAAGTCGGCCCACGGGGAGCCGGAGGAGTATGTCAGATGCAGAAATTGGTCATCGAGAGCGAGATACTGATCGAGGTTTACGCCCTGTCCGATGCGCTGGCCGAGCGGGCGCGCGCCGTCCGTCGCACGGCCGACGCCTTCGAGAAACTCATGATGGATGTGGTGATCCGACTGGTCGAGGATGTCGTCGCCGGCAAGCAGCCGGAGGGCTCCGGCTATCGCGACGGCACGCAAGGCCGCTTCGAAACCCGGTTGCACTACTGGCTCGAGCGAGCGGGTCGGATCTATCGCGTCGTGATCCTGCAATTCGATGCAACGACCCGGACGAAGCCGATCCTGCTTGACGGAATGGCCATCATCTACGGCGACCGCCAGCTGCTGGCCCGCTTCGCAGCCTACCGCGACGCTGACCCGCGCGCCGTCACGATCACGGCCATTCCGACGGCATCCCCCGCCGACCGCGCTCCGCCTGAAGCCCGCCCCAAGCGGCCTGCCGTTCCCAGTTCGCTGGTCCATCGCCTGTCGAGGCGGGTCACGGACCTCCTCGCTCGCTGCACGATCTGGCTCGCGACGGCATTCGTGCCGGCGCGCGTCGAGAGTGCCTCGAAACATGCGGGCACCGGTTGGCCCGACGGCGCATTGGCGGCACCTGACGAAACAGCCGAGCAACCGTCTCTGCCACGTCCCGCGCTCAGCCACCGAGCCAGTCGCGACCCCAGCGATCATAGTCGTCCGCCCGCGTGAGCCGGCGCATCGTCTCGGCCGAGGCGACGCCTTTGAGATCGGCGGGCGCCACACCGTCACGCAACGCCTTGAGGGTGTCGTGGATGGCTTGCGCGGCGGCAGCGAACTGCTGATGCCCCTGCAAAGCGATCCGAACCCCGCGCGACGCGAGATAGGCCTTGTCCGCGATGGCGGGCGGCGTATGTCCGAGGATCAACGGCTTGCCGATGCTGGCGGCCATGACGGCATCGAGTTCGTCCCGCGACTTGATCCCGACGAGGAAGATCGCATCCACGCCGGCGGCCGCGTAGGCTTTCGCCCGGACGATGGTCTCGTCGATACCCGCGATTGCGGGGGCGCTGGTCCGTCCCGCGATGACGAGGTCGGGATCGGCCCGGCCGGCGATGGCGGCCTTCATCTTGCCCACGCCTTCCTCGACCGACAGCATGCGCTGCTTGGCGCCGAGGCCGAACGGCTGCGGCAGGTCCGTATCCTCGATTGAAAGCCCCGACACGCCGGCGGCTTCCAGTTCCTCGACCGTCCGCATCACCGAAAGCGCGTTGCCGTAGCCATGGTCGGCATCGCACATCAGCGAGAGATCGACCGCGCGCATGATGCGGTGCGCCTGCTCGGCGAACTCGCTCAGCGTCAGCGTGATGAGATCGGGGGCCCCGAGCACCGTCAGTGAGGCCGTCGAGCCGGCGAACATGCCGACATCGAAGCCGATGTCGTGCGCGATCCGCCCGGAAATGGGGTCGTGAACCGACGCCGGATGGATGCAGGCGTCACCTTCGATGACCCGGCGAAAGCGTTGGCGGCGGCTCGTCCAGCGTGACGTCATGGATTAGGGCTCCTTGGGGGCTAAGCAATCGTGGCGATAGTCGACGCCGCTTCCGTGCGGATTGCAAGCATGCCCCGATCACCGCATTTTGAGACCATCGTGTGCCTTGCATGACGCGCTTAATTCATCCACGTTCAATTTTCGGGACAGGTCCATTCCGGAGCGGGAGGCGCGCGTGTCTGATTACCGGCAGGCCCTGCCCGTGGGCTTCGTGCTTGCCAGCGACTACCGCATCACGGGCGTGCTCGGACAGGGCGGCTTCGGCCTCACCTACAAGGCCGACGACCTGCGTCTCGGCCGGCCTGTCGCCGTCAAGGAGTACTTCCCGACCGACCTCGCGCTCCGCGAGCGTCGCTCGACGGTCGTCGCCCGCTCGTCCCGCGAGGAAGGCGTTCTGGCCTGGGGAAGGGCCAAGTTCCTGGAGGAAGCCCGTACCCTGGCCCGCTTCCGGCACCGGAGCATCGTCCGCGTTTCACGTCTGTTCGAGGCCAATAACACCGCCTACATGGTGCTTGACTTCGAGATGGGCCCGAACCTGGCGGAGTGGCGGAACCGGCTGCATCGGCCCCCTACTCAGAAAGAACTCGATCGGATCGCCGGCGATCTGATCGAGGCCGTCGAGGCCGTCCACGCCGCCGGCATCCTGCATCGGGACATCAAGCCCGCCAACGTCATCATGCGCGACGGCGACGCGCCGGTGCTGATCGATTTCGGCGCCGCACGGCAGGCGCTCTCGGCCCAGTCGAAGACAGTCCATGCGATTGTGACACCCGGCTATTCGCCGAAGGAACAGTATGCCGTCGATCTCGATCGGCAGGGGGCCTGGAGCGATATCTATGCCCTCGGCGCGACCCTCTATTTTCTGGTGACGGGAAAGTCGCCGCCGGATGCCCTCTCGCGCGATCTCGGCGAGGACATGGCCATGCCGGCGAGCGACTCTGGCCCCTGGCGCAAGGGTTTTCTCGACGCCATTTCGGCGGCCATGACGGTGGAGGCGTCGGCGCGCCCCCAGTCGGTCGCCGAGTGGCGCCGGATGCTTCTCGGAACAGGCGGCCGAACAGGCGCGACCGTAGCCACCCTCGCCGCGCCGGGCGGCAATGGGCGGAAGGACACGCCGGCGCCCGGCGCGTCTCCGAGCCTCTCAGTCAAGCCCTCGCCACGCCCCGAACTGTCCTTCGACGACCTGCCCGCGACCCCACCGCCACCCATCCGAAGGCCCAAGGCCGCCCGCCCCATCGTGGTGCTGGCCCTGATTTCGGGCATCGCGGCCCTGGGCGGTCTCGCCTACTGGATCGGCGTCGAGGCCCCGTCCCGTGACGCGGCCGCGTGGCAGGCAGCGCTCGCGACGAATACGGCCGCCGCCTTCGAGCGCTACACGCGCGACCAGCCGAGCGGCCGCCATGTGGATGAAGCGCGGCGGCGCCTGCAGGCGTTGCGCGTGGCTGAAGCTGGCGTACCAGGCACGGTCGCTCCCCCCGCCGCGACGCCGGTTGCAGGGGCGGCCCCGTCTCCGGAGCCACCTGTCACCGCCCTTTCCGGACAACCGACGCCCGGCGCAGGGGCGCCCGCCAGCCGCGCCGATAACCAGACGACCGAACCCCGCCCCCTATCCGAAGTTGCCGCCGTCGCCACAGAACGCGAATGCGAGGATGGCACCCGGTCGGTCTTCGGCGTGTGCCCCACCCGTATCCCGCCACAGCCCCTCCCGGCCGCGTCGACCGCACGCCCTCCCCTCGCGCCTGCATCGACACAAGCGCGCCCGAGTGAGCCACCACGTGCCACTGTGCCCCCCGCAGTTTCGACAGCCGCTGAAACTTTCGAACGGTCCGGCCCGCCGCTGGCGTTGAGCGACAAGGACATCACCGAGCTGGCCGTTGCGGCGCCGCGAGCCCGATGGAAGGCTGTGAACGCGGCCGCCCTGGGAGACACATCGGCCGGCTTCGGCGAACAGGCACAGGATTTCGCAGCCGAACTGCTGCGCACCTCGGCCGGCAAGCTCGAGATCGAGCTGACCGAGACGGCGACAGTCGCTCAGGCGATTGCCACACCGGCCCGCATCGCCGCGGATCGCCAGACCTTCGCCTGGCACACCCCGACCCATGCCGCAGGCGACCGCCCTGAGCGCGCCATTCTGGCGGGAAGCGTTCCGTTCGGACTCGGGCCGGTGGAGCACGTCCGCTGGCTGCGCGCCGAAGGAACCCGCCTCCTCGAACAGAGCTATGCCGATGCCGGCACCCCTGTGCGGGCCATCCCCTGCGGTATCGCAGGTGGCGTCGGCGGCTGGTTCCGGCGCGAGATCCGCTCACCCTCGGATCTGAAAGGCCTGAAGATCGCCGCTCCCGAGCTGATGTCGCGAGCGCTCGCGACGCTCGAAGCGACGAGCGTCCGCGTTAATGCCCGGAGCGAGATCGCTTCAGCCTTCAGCGCGAACCGCATCGATGCCAGCCTCTGGTACACGCCCGAGACCGATACCTTCCTGGGTCGCGCGCGCCCAGCGACGGCCTATCACTTCCCCGGCGTGCACAGTCCCGCCCTCGTCTTCGACCTTCTGATCGGCCGGCCTGCGTGGGAGGCGATGCCGGTGGCCCAGCGCCGCCTTCTCGACGAGGCCTGCCGCCGCAATCTCGATCGCTGGGCCCAGGCCTTCCCTACCACGCAGAACGACGTCCTCGACCGGATCAGGGCTCAGCGCATCCTCGTCCGCCCGCTGACCGGTCCGCTGCGGGAGACGCTCCGGAAGGCAACGGACCAGATCATGGACGAGGAATCCGCCCGGAATCAGATTTTCCGCACCGTCCGCGAGAGCTACGAGAAATTTCGCCGACAATGATATACACCCTCACTTGAGTAAAGTGCGATGCTCAGGCAACGATTGAGATCGAATGAATTTTAGCCCCGAACTGACTTTACAAAATATTCGCACCGAATCTCTAGAAACACCATCGACGCTATCCGATATCTGATCCGACCGGTACGGGAGAAGAGAAAATGGGCTCATTCATGAGCGGAATTGAGGTCTTTGGGCTTTTCCTCATCGCATTGGCGGTGTTCGCCCTCTGGTCGACGGTTAAAGTCGTGCCACAGGGCTACAACTGGACGATCGAGAATTTCGGCCGCTACACCCGCACGCTGACGCCCGGCTTGCATATCCTGATTCCGGTCATGGAGCGCGTCGGCGCCCGGATGAATATGAAAGAGCAGGTGATGGATATTCCCTCGCAGGATATCATCACCCGTGACAACGCCATGGTGAAAGTCGATGGCGTCGCATTCTATCAGGTTCTGAGCGCTGCGAAGTCGGCCTACGAAGTCGACAATCTCGACGGCGCGATCATCAACCTGACGATGACCAACATCCGTACTGTCATGGGTTCGATGGACCTCGACGAGCTGCTCTCCAATCGCGACGTGATCAACGCCAAGCTTCTGAGCGTCGTCGATGCCGCAACGGAATCGTGGGGCGTGAAAGTCACCCGCATCGAGATCAAGGATATCGCTCCACCGCGCGACCTGATCGACTCGATGGCCCGCCAGATGAAGGCCGAGCGCGACAAGCGCGCCCAGATTCTGGAGGCCGAGGGTCACCGTCAGGCCGCGATCCTTCAGGCCGAAGGCGAGAAGCAGGCCGCCGTGCTGGAGGCCGAGGGCCGCAAGGAAGCCGCCTTCCGCGACGCCGAGGCGCGCGAACGTGCGGCCCAGGCCGAAGCCGAGGCGACCCGCATGGTGTCGGAGGCGATCGCCTCGGGCAATGTGCAGGCCATCAACTACTTCGTCGCCAACAACTACATGAAGACACTCGAGGCGGTCGCGGCCTCGCCGAACCAGAAGATCCTGATGATGCCGCTCGAGGCCTCGAGCATCATCGGCTCGCTGGCCGGCGTCGCCGAGATCGCCAAGGAAGCCTTCGGCAAGGACAGCGGCGGCCCGCGCTCCGGTGGTTCGGTGCCACGGATCTGAGCCACGCAGGCCGACGTCGGCCGCAAGACCCATGACAACCCGGGAGCAGCCTCACCGCGCAAGCGGCGGCGGTTCCCGGAAATACACGTGGAAAGCCACCTGAGCCTCGTGAGCGTACGGAGCCCCTGATGCCGATCGTCGCCTTCTTCGCCCAGTTCGGCCCCTGGAACTGGCTGCTCCTCGCCGTCGCCCTGTTCGGCCTCGAAGCGGTTGTGCCGGGCATTCATTTCGTGTGGTTCGGCGTAGCCGCCATTCTTGTCGGCCTGATCGCGCTGGCCACCGACTTCGCCTGGCAATGGCAGTTCGCGGCCTTCGCGGTCGCCTCCGTCGCGACGGTGTTCATCGCCCGTCGTTTCGCACGGTCGGACAATGCGCCGAGCGACGCACCCGATCTCAACGACCGGGGCGCCCAGTACATCGGTCGCACGGTTGTCGTCGAGAACGCGATCGAGAGTGGCCGAGGCCGCGTCCGTGTCGCCGACACGCTGTGGCAGGCCGAAGGCGATGACGCGCCCGCTGGAGCCCGCGTGCGCGTGACGGGCGTTCGTGGCAATGTGCTCGTCGTCGAAGCTGCCTGACCCGCAACCGGCGCAGACCGGATGCGAGCAATGACCTGACGCACACTCGAGTTTGCCGGCAGCCCCGCCTGCCCAGGCATCGCGGGATGATCGGCCTCCATGCGCAAGCGCCTCCGTCAACACTTTTGGTCGGCCGACGGCGATCCCGGACCATTTGCCTGGTTGCTGGCGGCGATCAGCATCGTTCTGCCGATCTTCGGGCTCATTCTGTGCCTCATCGGCGGCGCCCGCATCATGCAGGACCAGGAGCATGGCTGGCTGATGCTGGCTGTCGGCGCCACGGCCATCGCCCTCGATATCGTCATCGACTTCGTCTGGGCCCATCCGGGCGTCAGCGAGAGCGACGAGCCCGAACTCAATCGGCGCGGCGCGCAGCTCGCCGGTCGCCTCGCGCGCGTCGCTGAGCCCATAGCGAACGGCACCGGCCGCATCCGGGTGGGCGACACGGTCTGGACCGCGGAAGGCCCCGATTGCCCGCGCGGAACCACCGTCCGCATCGTTTCCACCCGCGCCAACACGCTGATCGTAGAGCTTGTCGCAGACCGGGACGCCCCACCGTCGGCCCGTTGACGCCAAATTCACCAAGCCGAGAGACTTGCGGTCGCAGCCGTCACAACGTAAATTGATCATCGTTCAGTTCTGTGCTACAAGACCACCATGACAAGTCTCACCGACAAGGGATGGTTTCCGATGCTCAGGCGGTTCTATGACGTTCTGCTGGCGCGCCTCCTCGGGCCACTCGCCACGGTCTCCGACCTCGCCATGGACGACGAATGGTTGCTGGCGATGCCGGCCTGCGAGGCTTCGGGAGGCAGACGCCCGTATTCGGCCACGATGCCGTAATTGTTTACGTTGTCTCGATAAAAATCGATCCGACACAGTGATTTAACCTGGACGCCGAACCCGGCGTCGACCCGCGAGGCGGTTATGCTGACCACACTGATGAGATCGCGCCGCTTTGCGCCGCTCTTCTGGTGCCAGTTCTTCTCGGCACTGAACGACAACTTCTTGAAGACGGCTCTCGGCCTGCTGGTGCTCTACAAGCTCGGCGCCGAGCACGGCGCGGCCCTGGTGACCCTGGCGACCGCCGTCTTCATGGCACCGTTCTTCTTCCTCTCGGCGCTCGGCGGCGAGATCGCCGACAAGCACGACAAGGCGCGGATCGCGGAGCGGGTGAAACGCGCGGAACTGGCCGTCGCCGTCATCGCCGGCGCCGGGTTCATGCTGGAATCGGTGCCGGTCCTCTTCATTGCCCTCGGCCTCTATGGCGTCATCGGCGCCCTGTTCGGCCCGATCAAGTACGGCATCCTGCCGGACCACCTCTCGACCGAGGAACTGACCGCCGGCAACGCGCTGGTCGAAGGCGGCACGTTCCTCGCCATCCTCGGCGGCGCGATTGCGGCCGGATACGTCATCGGCGAGCGGATCGACGCTTCGATCATCGCCATCATCACATTCGCGCTGGCCGTCGCGTGCTGGCTGTCGGCCCGCATGATCCCCGCCACCAATGCCGGCGCGCCGGACCTGCCGATCACGCGCAACCCGCTCGCATCGACCTTTCGCCTGCTGGGCGAGTTGAAGGCCGATCGCCGCCTTTGGATCGGCGGCCAGATCGTCTCGTGGTTCTGGCTCGTCGGGGCCGTCGCACTGTCGCTGCTGCCGACACTGATCAAGGATCGCCTCGGCGGTACGGAAGGCGTCGTGACGCTGGCCATGATGGCATTCACGATCGGCATCGCGCTCGGCTCGCTCGTCGCAGCGCGCGCCAGCCACCACCGCCCGAACCTCGCGCTCGTGCCCGTCGGTGCGCTGCTGATGGCGGCATTTTCGGCCAAGCTCGCCTATCTCGTCTGGACCACCCCACCGCCCGCAGCCCCGATCGGCGCCACCGAATTTCTCGCGAGCCTCTCGGGCTGGCCGCTCCTCGCGGGCCTCCTCGGCCTCGCATTCGCAGGCGGCCTCTATATCGTCCCCTCGTTCGCCGCCGTACAGGCCTGGGCCGCCCCCGAACGCCGCGCACGCTCGGTCGCCGCCGTGAACATTCTCAACGCCGCCTACATGACCGTATCGGGGCTCGCCGTCGCGCTGCTGCAGGCCCAGGGCGTCGGTCTCGACACGCTGTTCCTCGGCCTCGCCGTCGGCAACCTCGTGGTCACGGCGCTGGTGCTGTGGGCCTGGGGCCGCGACGGCGTGCAGGATCTCGCCCGCTTCGTCTTTCAGGTGTTTCTTCGGCTCGAAGTGAAGGGCCTCGAGAACCTGCCGCCCGCAGGCGAGCGCACCATCATCGCGCCAAACCACCTGAGCCTGCTCGACGGCCCCATCATGCATGCTGTCCTGCCCGGCCACGCGGCCTTCGCCATCGACACCGGCATGGCCGCCAAGTCCTGGGTGAAGCCGTTCCTGAAGCTGATCAACTACTTCACTCTCGATCCGACGAAGCCGCTGGCGACACGGTCACTGGTCAACATCGTCAAGAGCGGGCGCACCATCGTGATCTTTCCGGAAGGCCGCCTGACGGTGACCGGCGGACTGATGAAGGTCTACGACGGCACGGCGATGATCGCTGACAAGGCCGACGCCTGGGTGGTACCGGTTCGCATCGAGGGCCCGCAGCGCTCCAGCTTCAGCTACATGCGCCCGACGCAGATCCGCAAGGCCTGGTTCCCGAAGACGACGGTGACCATCCTGCCCCCGCGCAAGCTCAGCCTCGATGCCGGCCTCAAGGGCAAGGCACGGCGCCAGGCAGCCGGGGCACGCCTGCAGGACATCATGGTCGACACCGCCGTCGAGACCGCCCGCATCGACCAGACGCTCTTCTCTGCGCTGGTCGAGGCGAAGGCTATCCGCGCGACGGGCAAGTCTCCGGCCGTCGAGGACGCCCTCGGCACGCGCCTCTCTTACGGCAAGCTGATTCTCGGAGCGCAGGTGCTCGCCGAAAAGCTCGCGCCCATGGCGGAGGAAGGCAAAGCGGTCGGCGTGCTGCTGCCGAACTCGGCCGGCGTGGCGGTGACGTTCTTCGCGCTGCACGCCGCCGGCCGTGTCCCGGCGATGCTGAACTTTACGGCCGGCGCCCAGAACGTCGTCTCGGCCTGCAAGGCGGCGGAGGTGCGCGTCGTGCTCACGTCGCGCGCCTTCGTCGAGCGCGGGCACCTGATGCCGCTCATCGAACGCCTCGAGGTCGCAGGCCTCGACGTCCGCTATCTCGAAGACGTGCGCGCCACCATCGGCCTCGTGGACAAGCTCCGCGCGCTGCTTCGCGGCAGCCGTCCCCTCGCGCATCGCGACGCCAACGATCCCGCCGTCGTGCTGTTCACCTCCGGCTCGGAAGGCACGCCGAAGGGCGTCGTCCTCTCCCATCGCAATCTGCTGGCGAATGCGGCCCAGAGCCTCGCGCGCATCGCGGCCGACGGCGAAGACAAGGTCTTCAACGTGCTACCCGTGTTCCACTCGTTCGGTCTGACGGGCGGCCTCGTGATGCCGCTGGTCGGTGGCATCCCTGTCTATCTCTATCCCTCACCGCTGCACTACCGGATCGTGCCGGAACTGGTCTACCAGACCAACGCCACCATCCTGTTCGGCACCGATACGTTCCTCGCCGGCTACGCCCGGACGGCCCACCCCTACGACTTCCACAACGTGCGCATGATCATGGCCGGCGCCGAGGCGGTGAAGGAGCGCACGCGTCAGGTCTACATGGAGCGCTTCGGTGTGCGCATCCTCGAAGGCTATGGCGTCACGGAAACGGCGCCGGTCCTTGCGATCAACACCCCGCTCGCCAACCGGCCGGGCACGGTCGGCCGCCTGTCGCCCCTCATGAAGGCGCGCCTCGATACGGTCCCGGGCATCGACGAGGGCGGCCGCCTCTACGTGTCCGGCCCCAACGTGATGCTGGGCTACTATCGGACCGAGAATCCGGGTGTGCTCGAGCCACCGGCGGACGGCTGGCACGATACCGGCGACATCGTCACCATCGACGCCGACGGCTATATCCGCATCAAGGGCCGCGCCAAGCGCTTCGCGAAGATCGGTGGCGAGATGGTCTCGCTGTCGGCAGTAGAGGCGATGGCTGCCGGCCTTTGGCCTCAGGCGCTGTCCGTGGTCGTATCGCAGCCCGATTCACGGAAGGGAGAGCGGCTCGTCCTGATAACCGAGCAGAAGACGGCGACCCGCGGCGAGGTGCTGCGACATGCACGCATCGTGGGCGTCAGCGAACTGGCGGTACCGGCCGACATCCTGATCGTGGATCGGGTGCCGCTCCTTGGCTCCGGCAAGGCCGACTATCAGGCGGCTTCGGCTCTGGCTGCGGCACGGACGGCGCTCCGGTCCGATACGGCCGATACGACCGAACCCGAGGACGGCCACAACGAAGCCGCCGCCTGACCGGTTCAGGGAACGCTGATCTCGTCCGTGAGGAGGGCGAGATCGGCATCGGCGGCGCGAAGCAGGGCGGCTGCTTCGCACTGCAACGCAACGATCAGACGCCCGCTCGCAAGGACGCTCGCTGCGTCACCCGGGAGATCGCGCGCCGGGCCGGGGTCTTCGTTGAGAAAGCGCTCCATCACTGGCGCTGCACTGGACGCACGCGCGATCATCAGGCCGACAGCAGGAGCCGTGAAGGCGACGAGGCTGCTGCCGTGCGCGACACCCGCCACGTCGAGGCTTTGAGATCCGTCGAGAACCATGCACTGGCCTCCTGCCGGGTTTCACCGAGCCGCCGCGAATCGGCAGTCGGCAAGACGAGGCTGAAGGTCCAATCCCTAACGACAGGTTAACGGCCTGCGCGGCGCTGCGATGTCGCCTAGGGCAGCGGCAGCGTCTCGTGCTCCTTGAGTTTCCGTCCGGTCCCGGCCTCGACCTCGACCAGCCGCACCCGATAGCCCCACAGCCGCGCGACGTGCATCAGCGTGCGATCGGTCTCTTCCTTGTCGAGCACGATGCCATCTCGCACGTGATGCGTGAGGACGAGGCGCCGGCTGCCCGAGAGATCCGCGTCGGTGACCTGGATGTCCGGGTCCTGCGTCGAGACGTCGTACTGCCGGGCCAGCATGCGGCGCACCTTGCGATAGCCCTGCTCGTCGTGGATAGCCTCGACGCGCATCGCGGGATTGTCCGAGTCGTTACGCAGATGGAAGAGCCGCATGTCGCGCATCACTTTCGGCGACAGGAATTGCAGGATGAAGCTCTCGTCACGGAAATCCGCCCAGGCCTGCCGCAGGGTTCCCATCGGGTCCTGGTTGCCGGCGAAATCGGGGAACCAGCGCATGTCCTCGTCGGTCGGCTCGAGGCAGATGCGCTTGATGTCGCGCATCATGGCATAGCCGAGCGCATAGGGATTGAGGCCGCTGTAGTTGCGATCGTTGAAGCCGGGCTGATAGACGACAGCGGCGTGCATGTGCGCGAACTCGAGCATGGAGCCTTCGGTGACGAGCCCCTTCTCGTACATCCGGTTCATGATCTCGTAGTGGACGAAGGTGGCGCAGCCTTCGTTCATGACCTTGGTCTGGCGCTGCGGATAGAAATACTGCGCCAGCACCCGAACGATGCGGATCAGCTCCCGCTTCCAGCCTTCGAGCTTCGGCGCGTGCTTCTCGAGGAAATAGAGGATGTTCTCTTCGGGCAGTAACAAGGCCCGCTGCTCGGCCCGGTTCTCGTCGGGCCGCTCCTCTTTCTTCTCGGCCTTGTTCGGCAGCGTCCGCCAGATCTCGTTGTAGATCTCGATCTCGTAGTCGCGCCGCGCCTGCTCCCGCTCCCGCTCGCGTCGCGGATCGAACTTGCGCCGAGCCCCCGCGGTACGGCTGACGCCCTGGTTCATCAGCGCGTGTGCGGCATCGAGCACCGCCTCCACCTGGGCAAGCCCGAACCGCTCCTCGCATTCGGAGACGAAGCGCTTGGCGAATGCCATGTACTCGAGGATGGCGTCGGCCTGCGTCCATTGCCGGAACAGGTAGTTGTTCTTGAAGAAGTGATTGTGCCCCATGGCCGCGTGCGCCATCACGAGGCACTGCATCGTCATGGAATTCTCTTCCATGATGTAGTTGATGCATGGGTCCGAGTTGATCACGATCTCGAAAGCGAGCGAGCGCGCGCCCTTGCGATACATCATCTCGTCGCGCGCGAAGCGCTTTCCGAACGACCAGTGCCGGTACATCAGCGGCATGCCGATCGACGAGTAGGCATCGAGCATCTGCTCGGCCGTGATCACCTCGATCTGGTTCTTGTAGAGACTGAGACCCATCTCGCCGACGCCGATTTCCTCGATGGCGTCGTAGGTCCGGCCGATCAGCTCGAAGTCCCACTCCGGTCCGTCGAAGAGGGGCTTGTTGGGAACCGCCGTCATGCTGCGGGATCTCCTCAGGCGCCGGCCGAGCTGGAAAACAGCTCGTGAAAGACGGGAAAGATCTCGCCGGGGTTGGTGACGCGCCGCATGGCGAAATGCGAGTGCCGTTGCGCCAGCTCGGAGAACCCACTCCACGCGACCGTCTCACCAGGCCCCGAGTGCTCCGACACCTCGATGTAGGCGTAGTACTGGCAGGCCGGCAGCAGGTTGTTCTCTGCGAGGTCGATGCAGCGCCCCATGTCGTCCGGGATGTTGTCACCGTCGGACGCCTGCGCGGCATAGATGTTCCAGTCCGCCGGCGAGTACCGCTCCCGCACGATACGATCCATTTCCTCGAGCGCCGTCGAAATGACGGTGCCTCCCGTCTCCACACCCCGGAAGAACGTCTCCTCGTCGACTTCGGCGGCGGTCGACGTATGCCGGATGAACACGACGTGGACCTGCTTGTAGTGCCGCGACAGGAACACGTGCAGCAGCATGAAGAAGCGCTTCGCGAGATCCTTGAGGTTCTCGGTCATCGATGCCGACGCGTCCATCATGCAGAACATGACGGCCTGCGTGGTCGGCCGCGGCACGCGATCGAACCGGTTGAACTGGAGATCGATGGGGTCGACATAGGCGATCGTCTTGCGCAGCCGGATGGCGTGCTCGAGCCGCGCGCGAAGCTCGGCGATGAGGGGCTCGTTGCGCGGCATCTCGGCCTCGAGCCGCGCGATCTCCTCCTCGAGTGCCCTGACCTCTTCGGTCTTCGGCCGCTTCAGGGCGATGCGGCGTGCCAGCGAGCGCCTGAGGGTCCGCACCCGGGCAAGCTTGGCGGGGGGACCATCCGATGTGTAGCCGGCCCGATGTGGCAGCGGGTTCTTGATGTCCTTCAGCCGATTCTTGACGAGGTTCGGCAGCTTGAGATCCTCGAAGAACAGGTCGAGGAATTCTTCCTTGGAAAGCGTGAAGACGAAATCGTCCTCGCCACCACCATCGGCGCTCGCCTTGCCACCTTTGCCGCCGCCACCACCCTGCGGCTTCGGGATCATGTCGCCGGCCTTGTAGTCCTGGTTGCCCGGCAGGACATAGTCGCGGATGCCACCGTCGCGACCATGATTGAACGACGGCTCGCGCACGCTCTTGGAGCGGATCTTGATCTGCTCCGAGCCCTCTACACCGGACACCTTGCGCTTCTTGAGCGCATCTCTCACGGCGTCCCGGATGTCCGCCTTGGCGCGGCGAACGAAGCGCTGTCGGTTTCCCAGCGACTTCGACTTCGGATTGAGGCGGCGGTCGACGATGTTCATGGAAAGGGAAGCTCCGCTCTGCGAGGGAGTAGGCAGCCGGCGTCAGCGATGGCGTAACACGTGACCTGGGTCCGGCAACAGGACCCCGTTCGATGGGACCCTGTCGCCGGCTGCCAGACGCCGGCGGGCATGCATCAGCCGGCCTTTTTCACCCGCATGTACCATTCGACGAGCCGTCGCACCTGCCGCTGAGTATAGCCTCGCGACACCATCCGCTCGACGAAATCGTGATGCTTCCGCTCGGCGTCCGAGTCCTTCTTTGCCCCGAACGAAATCACCGGCAGCAGATCTTCGACCTGGCTGAACATGCGCCGCTCGATGACGTCGCGGATCTTCTCATAGCTCGTCCAGTCGGGGTTCTTGCCGCCGTTCCGCGCCCGCGCCCGAAGCGAGAACTTCACCACCTCGTAACGGAAGTCCTTCGGATTCGCGATGCCGGCCGGTTTCTCGATCTTCGACAACTCCTGGTCGAGAAGCTCGCGGCTCATCAGCTGGCCGGTATCAGAATCCTTGAAGTCGTGATCCTCGATCCATGCGTCCGCGTAGGCCACGTAACGGTCGAACAGGTTCTGCCCGTAGTCGTTGTAGCTCTCGAGATAGGCTTTCTGGATCTCGTTGCCGACGAACTCGGCGTAACGCGGTGCGAGTTCTTCCTTGATGAACTCGAGATAACGGCTCTCGGTCTCCTCCGGCATCTGCTCGCGCTTGATCGCCTGCTCGAGGACGAACATGAGGTGCACCGGATCGGCGCCGATCTCGTGACTGTCGTAGTTGAAGGTTTCCGAGAGGATCTTGTAGGCGAAGCGGGTCGAGGCGCCGTCCATGCCTTCGGTGACGCCGGCCGCGTCACGGTACTCCTGCATGGTCCGCGCCTGAGGGTCGGTGTCCTTCAGGCTCTCGCCGTTATAGACCCGCATCTTCGAGTAGAGCTGCGAGTTCTCATGCTCCTTGAGGCGCGACAGAACCGAGAACTGCGCCAGCATGTCGAGCGTGCCCGGCGCACACGAGGCGTTGGCGAGTTCGGACGACTGCAGCAGCTTCTCGTAGATCCGGCGCTCTTCCTCGACGCGCAGGCAGTACGGGACCTTGATCACGCAGATCCGGTCGAGGAAGGCTTCGTTGGTGCGATTGGCCCGGAACGACGACCACTCGCTCTCGTTCGAGTGGGCGACGATGATCCCTTGATACGGCAGCGCGCCCACGTTCTCCGTACCGACATAGGTGCGATCCTGCGTCGCCGTGAGCAACGGATGCAGCATCTTCAGCGGCGCCTTGAACATCTCGACGAACTCGAGAAGCCCCTGCGTCGTGCGGTTGAGACCGCCCGAGTAGGAATAGGCGTCCGCATCGTTCTGGCCGAAATGCTCGAGCCGCCGGATGTCGACCTTGCCGACGAGGGCCGAGATGTCCTGGTTGTTCTCGTCGCCCGGCTCGGTCTTGGCGACGCAGATCTGGCGAAGCTTCGACGGGTAGATCTTGGCGACGGTGAACTTGGAGATGTCACCACCGAACTCGTCGAGCCGCTTGACGGCCCAAGGGCTGATGAAGCCGGTGAGCGCCCGACGCGGAATGGCGTAGGTCTCTTCGAGCATGGACCCCATGGTGTCGGGATTGAACAGCCCGAGCGGGCTCTCGAAGATCGGGCTCATTTCGTCGCCCGCCTGGAGCACGTAGATCGGGCACTTTTCCATCAGGTCCTTGAGCCGCTCGGCGAGCGAGGACTTGCCGCCGCCGACCGGTCCGAGAAGGTAGAGGATCTGCTTGCGCTCCTCGAGCCCCTGTGCGGCATGCCGGAAGTAGCCGACGATGCGCTCGATCGTCTCTTCGAGACCGTAGAAATCCTTGAAGGCCGGGTAGACCTTGATGGTTCGATTGAGAAAGATGCGGCCCAGTCGCTGCTCGTCCGCGGTATTGACCACCCTCGGCTCGCCGATAGCCGCCAGCATGCGCTCCGCAGCAGTTGCGTACATCGTCGGGTCCTTTTTGCACCCTTCGAGATACTCGCGGATCGACATGACGACCTGCTTTTGCCGGTCGTAGGCCTGAGAATAAAGGTCGAAGATCTCGCTGCCCGTCGTCGCCATTTCGTTGCCCTGCGGTGGTTGAAGCCTCTGTTCTTGCTTTCGTGCCTGCCCCTATCCTCTGCGCCTCCGACGCTACGAGCGTCAGCCCTGACTCGACCAAACCAGCTTATCTCAGAATCGAGCCCGCGTGATGGCAGCCCATGCCGCAAAATCGATCACATGTTGCCTCATTGGGCGCACGTTCCGGTGATCGCGCTGCAACGATGCGCCATCGCCAGCTGACTGCCGAACCCACGTGCAGTTCCCGCTAGCAACCACCTTCGACAAGGGCGGGCATGCCGCCCAACTGCGCATCCTTGCCTGAATTACCGGCCCGGGACCGGCACTGCTTGACTTGCCCATCGTAAGGCACCGTCGCAGTCAGAGGATAAGTTCTTCGCTCGTCGTCGATCGACCTGCGGAAAGCGAACATGCGCAACGCGAGGTCAGGGTGGCCGATTCTCGCCCGCGCAAATGTGGAAATGTGATCGCCGCGGCTCAATTACAATAATCGTGACGATAATGTAACAGAGCGCAATCCGATCAAAACTGGACTGCCCCACGATGCCAATTGGCGAACGCCAGGCGTCGCCATATTTTGAAGATGAGAAAAAGCCAACTGCCTGCTGCCGGCAAATTTTGCATCCACCGGCAGCTCGAACGGTCGCAAAGTCCTCAGGCGTGACCGGTCAACATGGGCCACAGCCGTGCGCCACCGGCTTGTGCGACGGCACGACCGATCTCGGCCTGCCAAAAAACCTCGGACCCGAACTCGTTCCGCCACGCCCAAAGCCGACGAGTTGTATAGTGCAGATGATGCTCTCTCGTAAAGCCCATGGCTCCGAACGCCGCGTGTGCGAGGTTCGCGGACTTGCCCGCAGCCTCACCCGTCCTGGCCTTGGCGATGCCGATGGCGAGACGATCTGGAGCCGCTTCGGACGCCTCGACGGCAAGGTCCGCCGCGGCCCCGCCGGCAGCCGCTTCTTCCGCCATCTGCGCCATGAGATGCTGCACGGCCTGATGCTTGGAGATCGGCTTGCCGAACTGGATCCGGTCGTTCGCCCAGGTGAGGCTGTGATCGAGCGCCGCCGACAGCGCGCCGGAAAGCGCGACCGCCCGGATCAAAGCGCCCTCCGCCTCGAGGTCTGCGATAGCGGTGGCGTTCGCGGCTGTGGCGACAACCCGAGCCCGCCCGAGATCGAGCGTATCCCGCGCCTCACCGGCCATGTTGCAGCCGGTCGCCGCAACGGCATCGCTGACCGCGACGAGATGCAGCTTGCCCTCGCTCGCGACGACGACGTGCGCCACCGATCGTCCATAGGGAACCGACCTCGCGGCTCCTGCGAGCCGGCCCTGCGTCTCCCGCGGAAGTTCGCCGGCGCCCGGAACGGCGATCGAGAGCGCGCCCGCCGGCGCCTCGATACCGACGCGACCGAGTATCCGGCGCGCGATGATGGTCTCAGCGAGCGGCACCGGAAGCGCGTGATAGCCGGCGCGCCGCACGATCTCCATGGCGTCGCCGAACGCGACGTCGTCCTCGCCGCCGCCGCCGATGGCCGTCATCCCGGCCTCGTCGAGGGCCGCCCAGAGTGCTGCCGTCGCGTTGCTCCCGGCCGACGCCCCGCCGCTGCCTTTCTCGTCGGCCGCCTCGCGCATCGCCGTCGTTACATGGTCCTCGACGATCCGGTCGAGGGTCCGCAGCATTTCGTCTCGCATCTCGCTCATGATGGTTCCCTCACCGCATCCCGAGGCCGCGCGCGATCATGCCGCGCAGGATTTCTCGCGTTCCGCCCCGGATGGAATAGGAGACGCACTGCATCTGCGAGAGCTGCTGCAGCTCGCTGTAGGCCGAGTTCTCGGGCAGGCCGCGCGCCTCGATGGGCAGGATCTTGCGCACGGATTCCGGAATTTCCTGCTCGAGCGTGGTGCCGAGATCCTTGACCAGCGCCGCTTCCGTCACCGGCGACTTGCCATCGTTGAGCATCCCCGCGATGGACGTCGACATCCGCCGCAATGTGGCGAGATGCGCGACGAGCCGGCCGACCTCGGCGGCCTGCATCGGCTGCGGATCGCGGCCAAGCTCGTCGATCGCCTCCACCAGCAGCGGATAACTCGACATGAACCGGTCTGGCCCCGAGCGTTCGTAGGCGAGTTCGGAGACGACCATCTCCCAGCCCCGCCCCTCGCCGCCGACGGTCATGTCCTCGGGCACGAACACGTCGTCGAAGGTGACCTCGTTGAAGTCGTGCCCGCCATAGAGATTGTAGATCGGCCGAACGCTGATACCCGGCGACTTCATGTCGACGATGAACTGCGTGAGGCCGTGATGCCGCTGGTCGGGCGTGCCGGAGGTGCGCACGAGCGCAATGATGTAGTGGGCGCGGTGCGCGAAGCTGGTCCACACCTTGCGGCCCGTGATGCGCCAACCACCGTCGGCCTTCACCGCCCGCGACTTGACGCTGGCGAGATCGGACCCGGTGTCGGGCTCGCTCATGCCGATGGCGAAGTAGCAGCGGCCGGCCGCGATCTCGGGCAGGATCATGGCTTTCGCCCGCTCGCTGCCGTGGCGCAGGATCTGCGGCCCGGATTGCCGCTCCGCGATCCAGTGGCAGAGCGCCGGCGCGCCGGCCGCGAGCAGTTCCTCGACCACGACGTAGCGCTCGAGCGTCGACCGCTCGCCGCCGCCGTACTGCTTCGGCCACGTCATGCCGAGCCAGCCCCGTGCGCCGAGCTTCTGCGAGAACGCCTCGTCGGCCTCCACCATGGAGCCGACGGCAGGCACGAAACTGCCCTTCGCGCGCTCTTCCCCAAGGAAGGCGCGCACCTCCGTCCGAAGCTTCACGGCTTCCGGCGGCAGCTTGACGGGCTCGAAGACGAATTGCGGCATGGGGCCGGGTGCTCTCGGGCTGTTGGCTGGATGGGGCAAGTATGCAACTGACTGGGCGCGAGGCAAGGGCGCACGGCACTCCGGCCGCGACCGAGCCGCCAACACAGACCCAGTGGACCCAATACTCGACACGGGCGGAGCCGGATCATGCGGGCAGTGTGGTACGAGAGGACGGGCCCCGCCCGCGACGTTCTGATCGTCGGTGAGCAGCCAGATCCCGTGGCCGGCGCGGGCCAGGTCCGGGTGCGGCTCGAAGCCTCGGGCGTCAATCCGGCCGACTGCAACCGCCGCGGTGGCGTCGGCTATCGCATGGAGCATCCTTATGTCATCGCCCACAGCGACGGCGCGGGGGTCGTCGATCAGGTGGGCGCGGGCGTCACCCGGTTCCGCGAAGGCGACCGCGTCTGGCTCTACAATGGCCAACGCAACGGCCGCTTCCTCGGCACGGGCGCCGAGCTGATCGCCCTCGACGCCGATCTGGTGACCCAACTGCCCGCCTCGGTGTCGTTAGCGGCCGGGGCCTGCCTCGGCATTCCCTGCATGACCGCCCATCGCTGCGTGTTCGGTGGTGGCCCGGTGGCGGACCAGTGGATCGTCGTGACGGGGGGCGGCGGCGCGGTCGGCAACTATGCGATCGCGCTCGCGAAATGGGGCGGCGCGCGCGTCATCGCGACCGTGGGCCATCGCCACGCCTGGCATCGCGAGGACGCCATCGCCGCAGGCGCCGATATCGTGCTCGACCGTGACGACGAGAACCTCGCCGCTCGCATCCTGGCGGAAACCGACGAGCAGGGCGCGAGCCGCATCGTCGACGTCGATTTCGGCGGCAACCTGGGGTGGACCAAGGACGCCGTCGCGCTCAACGGTACGATTGCGGCCTACGCATCGCGCGGCAATCCGGCGCCGGAGGTGCCGTTCTCGGCCCTCATGCGCCGCAACGTGACCGTCTCGGGCGTGATGCTGCCGACCTCGCCCCACGCGGCGCGCCGGCAGGCCCAGTCGGATATCCTACGGTGGCTCGAAGAGGCGCCCCGCCTGCACCGGGTCGTCGGCCCGTTCCCGCTCGACGAGACGGCCGAGGCCCACGAGGCCGTGGAGGCGGGCGGCAAGCGCGGCACCGTGGTGGTGGCGCCGCCTCTGTGATAACCAATTGGATCGTCTCGCACAGAATTGGCCAAGAGAAGTTTAACTGCGGCCGGGCCATAGACAGCGCGCCCCTAGAGTCCTCCATAGCGGCCAGCGTGTCATGCCGAGCCACAAGTCCCGCATTATGTACATCGAGAACAAGAGTGCCGGTATGAATGGGCCGGCCCGGATAGGTCGTGTCACATTCTCAAAATCCGGCCGCTCACTGACCTACGCGGGCAAAACCTTCGCTCCACTGCAAGGCTTCAAGTCCAACTATTACGAGGTGGAGACACGTACTGAGTACTGGATCTCTGGGCCAAAAAAGCGAGGTGGGGACCGGCTCTACGGCACCGGCCAGATCGAAATCGATGAAGATGTGCGTGAGGAATATTGGAGGACGATCCGCGAAGAGCCAAACAGGGTTGCGGAATCCTCCTACCGAGACTGATTGCCGCGATAGCTCCGCTCGACCCGCCTCGCCGCGTGCGCCAATCTCAGTGCCAGAAGCGCGCCGCGCTGAGAGGAGCCCCGATGTCCCCCACGTCCGCCGTAGCTGTCGCCGCCCCAACCCAGAAACTCGCCGAGTTCGTCGCCGCGCTGCGCTTCGAGCAGTTGCCGTCCGACGTGGCGGCCCAGGCCTGCGACATCATCCTCGACACGGTCGGCTGTGGCATCGCCTCTTGGCGCGACGACCGCGAGAAGGCGGAGATCGCCCGCGGCCTCGCCCGCTCGTTCCATGCCGCGCCAAAGGCCACGATCTGGGGTGGCGGGGAGCGGACTGACGCCGCCATCGCCGCCATGGCGAACGGCATCCTCGCCAACGCCGCCGACTTCGACGACACGCACAAGCGCGCGCTCCTCCACACCGGCTCCGTCGTGGTGCCCCCGGCCCTCGCCCTCGGCGAAGAACGCGGGCTGACCGGCCCCGACATCGTGACGGCCATCGTCGCGGGTTACGAGGTCGCCGTCCGCGTCGGCATGGCGGTGATGCCGACGCACTATCGCTTCTGGCACTCGACCGCGACCAACGGCACCTTCGGCGCCGCCGCGACCGCCGCCTCGGCCATGCGGCTCGACAAGGCCGGCGCGCTGATGGCGCTCGGATTTGCAGGCACGCAGGCCGCTGGCCTCAACACGTTCTTCACCTACGGCGATCTGACGAAGAGCCTGCATCCGGGCAAGGCGTCGTTCAACGGCACGCTCGGCGCACGCCTCGCCGAGATCGGTGGAACGAGCCCGCCGACGATCCTCGAGCACGAGAAGGGCTATCTCGCCGCCTACTCGCTGGAGCCCAAGGCCGAGGCCCTGACGGCCGGCCTCGGCACGACGTGGGAGATCCTCCAGAACGGCTTCAAGTTCTTCCCCTCGATCCTCGCGAGCCACGCCGCCATCCAGGCGACGCTCGACGTGGTCACGACGCACGACCTGAAGCCCGCCGATATCGCCTCGATCGTCAACGAGACCTACGGCACGGTGAAATCGCACTTCTCGGCCAAAACGGTGACGACGGGCATGGGCGCCCGGGTGAGCGTGCCTTATTGCTGTGCCGTGGCCGCCCTCGATCGCAGCGTCGGCCAGGCCCAGTTCGCCACGGATCGCGTGATGCGCGAAGACGTGCAGCGCCTTCTGGCCGAGACCGAGGTCGTCGCGGTGGACGCACTGACGGCCCAGTATCCGACCAAGTTCCCGGCCCGCGTGACGATCACCACCCGCGACGGACGGCGGCTCACGAGCCAGCGCGATTTCCCGAAGGGCGACCCGCAGGAGCCCTTGTCGCCGTCGGAAATCGAGGCCAAGTTCCTCGACAACGTCGCCGGCCGCTATGCGAGCCGCGACGCCATCGAACTGGCCCGCCTGATCCGCGCGCTGCCCGAGATCGCCGATCCGAAGCCGCTCTGGTCGCTGCTCGCCAGGGACTGACCCCAGGCAGGGCGACCGTCCAACCATCAGAAATCCTCCGATCCACGACACCAGGGAGACCACCATGGCCGCCACTGACGCCGTCCTCTACGAGGAAAAGGGCGACGGCATCGTCCTCGTCACGCTGAACGACCCGAAGACGCGGAACGCCCTCGGCGACGAGATCATCGACGGCATCGTGGCCGCGTGTGCGCGGATCAACGCCGACACCTCGGTGCGCTGCATGATCCTGACCGGCGCCGGCGAAGGCTTCTCGTCCGGCGGCAACGTCAAGGAGATGCGCGAGAAGAAGGGCCTGTTCGGCGGCGCCCCCGTCGACATGCGCCGCGCCTACCAGCACGGCATCCATCGCATCCCGAAGGCGCTCTACGACCTCGAGGTGCCCTCGATCTGCGCCGTCAACGGCGCGGCCATCGGCGCCGGCTGCGACACGACGCTGATGTGCGACATCCGCATCGCGGGGAAGAAGGCCCAGTTCGCGGAGAGCTTTCTCCGCGTCGGCCTCGTTTCGGGCGACGGCGGCGCCTGGTTCCTGCCGCGTGTGGTCGGCCTCTCGCGCGCCTACGAGATGACGCTTACCGGCGACGTCATCGACGCCGACAAGGCCGAGCGCTGGGGCATCGTCTCGAAGGTGGTCGAGGACGACAAGCTGCTCGACGAGGCCATGGCGCTGGCCAAGCGGATCGCGGCCTTCCCGCCGCACTCGATCCGCCTCAACAAGCGTCTCCTGCGTGAAAGCCAGGGCGTGAGCCTGCCCGTGGCCCTCGAGATGGCCTCGGCCATGCAGGCGCTCGCCCAGTCGACCGAGGATCAGAACGAGGCGGTCAACGCCATGCTCGACAAGCGCAAGCCGAGTTACAAGGGTCGTTAAAGACACAACGACCGCTTCTTGTCCCCTCTCCCCATCGCTCTGTACTCGATGGGGAGAGGGTCAGGGTGAGGGGCAGCGACGCGCTCCGAGCCTCGATCTGCCCCTCACCCCCACCCTCTCCCCGTTGCAGTGCAGGAACGGGGAGAGGGAGAAGAGACTTGCCCATGCCCGGCCCCCTTTCCGGATACCGCATCGTCGACATGACCGCCGTCGTGCTCGGTCCAGTCGCGACCATGCATCTCGCCGACATGGGCGCCGATGTGATCAAGATCGAGCCCCCGGAAGGCGACATCATGCGCAATCCGGGCAACGCGCCGTCCGAAGGCATGGGGCCGATCTACCTCGCGATAAACCGCAACAAGCGCGCCGTGTGCCTCGACCTGAAACGGCCCGAGGCGCTGGCGGCCCTGAAACGTCTGATCGCGACCGCCGACGTGTTCGTCCACAACATGCGCGTCGAGGCGATCGAGCGGCTCGGCCTCGGCTACGAGGCCGTCAAGGCCATCAAGCCGGACATCGTCTACGCGTACAGCGTCGGCTACCGGCACGATGGTCCATACGGCAGGAAGCCAGCCTTCGACGATCTGGTGCAAGGCGCGAGCGGCGCGGCCATGCTGGCCTCCCGCGTCGACGGTGGCCCGCCGCGCTTCCTGCCGAGCCTGATCGTCGACAAGACGACGGGCCTGCATCTCGGCATGGCCGTGCTGGCCGCACTTCTCCATCGCGAGCGGACCGGCGAGGGCCAGTCCGTCGAGGTGCCGATGCTGGAAACGATTACCGGCTTCTGGCTCGCCGAGCATCTTTTCGAGCACTCCTACGTGCCACCCCGCGGAAGCATGGGCTACAGCCGCATCCTGTCGGCAGATCGTCGCCCCTACGCGACGAAGGATGGCTACGTCTGCGCCCTCGTCTACAACGAGAAGAACTGGCGCGCCTTCGCCGACGAGATCGGACGTCCGGAGATCATGCAGGACCCGCGGTTCGCCACCGCAAAGGGGCGCGCGAACAACCAGCCGGCCATTCAGGCGATCATGGCCGAGGTGATGCCGACGCGCACGACCGCCGATTGGCTCGCCTTCTTCGATCGCGCGGACATCCCGGCGATGCCCGTGAACGACCTTGAGCAGCTTTTCGACGATCCGCACCTCTCCGCGACCAGCTTCTTTACGACGCGCGAGCACCCGACCGAAGGCGCCATCCGGACCACGGCGAGCCCCTTCGATTTCTCGGCGTCTCCGACCGACTATCGCCGGCACGCCCCGCGCCTCGGCGCCGATGGCCGCGAGGTGCTCGCCGAAGCCGGTCTCGCCGGCGACGAGATCGACGCGCTCGTCGCCTCCGGGGCGCTGAAACTGCCCAAGGCGAGCTGAGATCTTCGACCTTGCGTCAGGCCGAAGCCTGCGCGACACGCCCCGTCTCCCAGCCGATCAGCGCGCGCTTGCGGGTCAGCCCCCAATGGTAGCCGCCGAGCTGCCCGTCGCCGCGCAGCACCCGATGGCAGGGAACGACGAACGAGATCGGGTTCCGCCCGACGGCGGAACCCACGGCGCGCGCAGCCGTCGGCTGGCCGAGATGGCGGGCGATGTCGGCATAGGTCACCGCGCGCCCCATCGGGATCTTGAGCAGCGCCTCCCACACGCGCACCTCGAAGTCGGTGCCGATGAGCACCAGCCGCACCGGCTGCGCCTCGCTCCATCGCGCCGGATCGAAGACGCGCCGCACATGCCCGGCCGTCTGCTCCGGAGCTTCGACGAAACGTGCCTTTGGCCAGCGCGTCGTCATGTCGGCCAAGGCCTCGGCGCGCGTCTGCCCCTTGTCCTCGTCGACAAACGCGAGACCCGCGATACCCCGCTCCGTCGACAGCATCAGCGTGTCGCCGAACGGCGTTTCGTGAAACCCGTAGGCCACCTCTAGGCCCTCGCCGCGCCGCTTGTAGTCGCCGGGCGTCATCGCCTCGTGATCGACGAAGAGGTCGTGCAGACGTCCGGCACCGGACAGGCCGACCTCGTGCGCCGCGTCGAGCACGCTGGCCGAACCGCTGAGAAGCTGTCGGGCGTGATCGATGGTCACCGCCTGCACGAACTCCTTCGGTGACAGCCCGCACCAGCGCTTGAACAGGCGCTGCGTATGGGCCGGCGAGAGATCGAGATGCGCCGCGAGCCGTTCGAGCGTCGGCTGCTCCTCCCAGTTGGTCGAGAGAAAGACGAGGGCCCGGCGGACGAGATCGTAGTCGCGGGGGCTCGAAGGTGCGGTTGTCATGGCGATATCGGCTTTGGCGAGCATGGCGGTTGTCCTCGACCGGCGGTATCAGCCGGCTGTCGAGGAGCAATAGACCGCGCCAACCCTGCTGCCGACCCGATTCCGGACGCTCTCGACGGAATTCGACGCCTACATCCGGAAGCTGCGGCGCGCTTCGGCGAGGACACCCGTCAGCGTCGTGGCGAGATCACGCCGCTCTTCGTCCGTGAGGAACCGCCCGAACGACACGACGCGATCGTGGAGCCTGAGCTTGAGATCCGTCCGGCCATCGCGGCTTTCGAGAAGCTCCACTCGCACCCAGTAGGGATTGAACGAGAATTCCTCACGCTTCCCCGATGGATGGAAGCGCGTGACGGTGAGCGCGTCCGGCAAGAGTTCGACCGTCTCCCGAAGGAGCCCCGACCGGTAATTGAGACGGAACGCGACATAGACGATGAGCACGTCGAGGCCGAAGAAGCCGAGCACCGGCCACGCCCCCATGAGCGCGAACGCGATACCGGCCCCGAAACTCACGAGACCGACGAACGCCATCAGCGCCAGGAAGCCGGCGGGCGGCAGCGAACGATGGGGCGCAAGCACGGCCCGGAAGTTGCCGGGCTCTTGCACATCGGTGAGTTTCTCGTCCATGTGGTGAGGTCCTAATCGGCTCCCCGGCCTCAGTCTAGATCACGGAACATGCATCCAGCCAAGCCCGTCAAACGTGCACGAACGGCCACTTCGACCAGCAAGGCCGGAGCGAAAGCGTCCCCCGACGATCAATTGCGCGTGAAGCCGGCGAAGCGAAGCCGCGCCAAGGTGCCTCGGCCGGGAAAAGATACCATCGAGGAGATGTTCCGTCGCTTCGCCGCCGCCAATCCGGAGCCCAAGGGCGAACTCGAGCACGTCAACGCCTTCACGCTGCTCGTCGCCGTGGTCCTTTCGGCGCAATCGACCGACGCCGGCGTCAACAAGGCCACGCGCGGGCTCTTTGCCGCGGCCGACACGCCGGCAAAAATGGTCGCCCTCGGCGAGGACGCCGTCCGCGAGCACATCAAGACCATCGGACTCTTCCGCAACAAGGCGAAGAACGTCGTCGCGCTTTCCGAGGCTCTGCTGGCGCATCACGGCGGCGAAGTTCCCCGCGACCGGGCGGCGCTCGAGGCCTTGCCCGGCGTCGGCCGCAAGACCGCGAACGTCGTTCTGAATAGTGCCTTCGGCGAACCGACGATCGCCGTCGACACGCACCTCTTCCGGCTGGCCAATCGGCTGGGTCTCGGCCCGGGCAAGACCCCGAACGAGGTCGAGCAGAAACTGCTGAAGGTGATCCCGCCCCACTACCTCCAGCATGCCCACCATTGGCTGATCCTGCACGGCCGCTACATCTGCAAGGCCCAGCGCCCGCTCTGTACGCAATGCCCGATCGCGGACCTGTGCGCGGCCCCCGACAAGATCGTGGCCTGACGGAACGGGCCATGACATTCGCCAACGACCCGGCCGTGATGGCGCTCCTCGAATGCCTGGCGGATCTCCCACCGACGCATGCTCCGCTGGTCGTGGGCGATGCCAGCGGCCTCATCGTGGCGGCCCTCCGCGCTGAGGGCGCGAGCGCATCGGCCTGGCTCCGCGAGCACCGCACGGGATCGACGACCGACGCCCGCCCCTGGCCGGCCGCCCATCCGCACGACGCTGCCTTCATCCGGCTGCCGAAGGCGAAGGACGCGCTCGACATGGCGCTGCACGCAAGCGCCGCGATGCTGCCACCCGATGCACTGATCGTCGTGTTCGGCGCCAACGACGAAGGCATCCGCTCGGCGTCCCGCCAGATGGCCGCCGTCGCGGATGGCGTCGAGACGGTCCGCGTCAAGCACCATGCCCGCGTGCTCGTCGGGCGCTGCCGCGCGACGATCGCCGGCCTGAAGGCGAACCTGTCCGAGTGGCGCGCGACGACGCGATTGTCCCTCGCCGGTCGCGAACGTTCGTGGGTCAGCTATCCCGGCACGTTCGCCAAGGGCGGCCTCGACGCCGGCACCGCACTGCTCATCGCAAAACTCCCACAGTTGCATTCCGGAGCCCGCGTCCTCGATTTCGCCGCCGGGACCGGCGTCGTCGCCGCCGCCGTCGCGGAGACCTCGCCGGGCGTCGCGCTCACGCTCCTCGAACGCGATGCGTTGGCACTCGAAGCGACCCGTGAGAACGTTCCGGCCGCGAGCCCGGTGCTGGGCGACAGTCTGGCGGCCGTCGCCGGCCAGAAATTCGACCTCATCGTCTCCAATCCGCCGCTGCACGAGGGTCGAGCGGAAACACATGCTGTTCTGCACGCCCTGATCGAGACTGCGCCGAAGTATCTCGCGCCCGGCGGATCGTTGCTCGTCGTCGTCCAGCATCGCGTGCCGGTCCTGAAACTGGTCGAGGCGGCATTCAAGGGCGCCGCGTCGATCATCGCCGACGACAGGCGATTCACGGTCTGCGTGGGGCGAAACGAGCCTCGACCAGGCTGAGCCGGCAGCGCCTCGAAACCCGACGGCGTTCTCGAAAGTTCAGCGCCGCGTGACCTGCCGCCTGTCCGCCGTCGTCTGGCTCCTCGCGGTCGTCTCCAGACCACTGAAACGATAGTGACCGGTGATCTTGTCGACGAACAGCGCGTCCTCGATCTGCGGTCCCCAGCCCCGGTTGTGGACGATCATCGGCCGGCCCGAGGGGCCGAGCTTGTCCGTCACGATGGCGATGTGGGACGTCGAGGCGCGGTTCTGCGGCCGGTAGTAGGTGACGATGTCGCCGGGCCGGTAGTTTTCGTGAAACGCCGTCACCGGAAGCGACTCGCCGAATCGGGCGAGAAACCGCCTGACGACCTCCACCCGGCGATGATCGATATTGCGGTCACCCGAGCCGACGCGGGCCTTGTGGATCAGGGCCTGCAGATCGATCCCGAGCGCGCGGTAGGCGCGAACGACGACGTCGGTGCACACCCCGTAGAGCGGCGCCACGTCGCCCATCGGATAGCTCATCCGGACATACTTTGCGTTGTAGATGACGAGCGTGCCAAGTTGATCCCGGGCGGCATGGGCGAGCGCGAGCCCGAACTGCCCTGGATCACGCGGCGCCACCTGCGGCGCTGCCGCAACCTTCGGCAGGCATTGCTGCAAGGGCTCCAGCGACGACGGCGCCATGAGGCGTGCCAAGCGCGGCAATACCGGAGCCGGCGGGTCGATCACATGCGCCAACCTCGGCAACGCCGGAGCCGGTGGATCGATCATATGCGCCAACCTCGGCAACGCCGGAGCCGGCGGGTCGATCATATGCGCCAACCTCGGCAACGCCGGAGCCGGCGGATCGATCACATGCGCCAACCTCGGCAACGCCGGAGCCGGTGGATCGATCACATGCGCCAACCTCGGCAACGCCGGAGCCGGCGGGTCGAGCAAATGCGCCAGCCTCGGCAACACCGGAGCCGGAGGATCGATCACATGCGCCAACCTCGGCAACGCCGGAGCCGGTGGATCGATCACGTGCGTCAACCTCGGCAGCACCGGAGCCGGTGGATCGATCAGATGCACCAGACGCTGCAACGCCGGAGCCGGTGGGTCGATCACATGCGCCAGGCGCGGCAACGCCGGAGCCGGCGCGACAGGCACCTCGAGAGCCGCATGGTGTCGACCGGCTTCGATGGCGCTGGGGCTTGTCGACGGCCGCGCAGCCTCGATGTAATGCGGTGCCCGCGAAGCCACGTGCCGGGCCGTACGTTCGACGCCGAGTGACAGCCCGACGATGAGGAACGGCGCCAACAGCAACGCCAGCACCATGCGGTCGTCGCGACCAGCGGGAAGCACGGCGATCGCCTGGAGGGCCGCCACGAACGGCGCAGCCCGACCCGACGTCTCGCTGCTACCCACCCCGGTCCGCGATCGCGCGAAGACAGCGACGCGTCCGGCGACAGCGCGCGAGGCCACGTGCGAAGCGGCCCGCTCTGAGGGCTTCTTTCGCGGCTTCGGACGCCTCGACTTGCCGGGCTTCTTCACGTGGCTCGTCCCCGGGCGGCTCATCAGTTCGCGCCGCGTAGCCGTCCCCACGCGTGCATTTGGAGAATATTTGTCCGGACTTACGGTTACAAGTGAGTAAAGGCTATGAATCGGCCCCTGTGTCCGGAATGCCCACGAGCCTCCGGATGTCCGCAGGCGTTGCCCCGCCAGCCCTGAGTGTGGCCAATCCGGTGTCGCCGTCCCGTTTCGAGAGCTTCCGCCCCTGCTGATCGACGATCAGCGGATGGTGGAGATAGACCGGCGCCGGCAACCCGAAAAGCATCTGCAACAATCGGTGGATATCCGTCGACGCTGCGAGGTCCTGCCCCCGCACCACATGCGTGATCCCCTGCAGGGCGTCGTCGACCACGACAGCGATATGGTAACTGGCGGCCGTCTCCTTGCGCTGCAGCACCACGTCGCCCCATCGCGACGGGCAGGCCGTGACACTGAACGGCGACAACGACGGCCCGAGAGCTGTGTACGTCATGTCACCCCCCGCCGCCGCGATGGCGGCCGCCATGTCGAGCCGCAGCGCATAGGGCTCGCCGGCGGCGATCCGGCCCCGGGCCACCTCCGGATCGAGCCCCCGGCAGAGGCCCGGGTAGATCGGCGCCCCGTCCGGATCGACGAGACCCGGCGTCGCCGCGGCGGCGATCTGCTGGCGGGTCGCGAAGCAGGGGTAGAGCAGCCCCCGCGCCTCCAGATCTGCGAGCGCCTGCCGATAGGCGTCGCCATGCTCGGATTGCACCCTGACGACACCGTCCGACCGGATGCCGAGCCATGCGAGATCATCGAGGATCGCCTGCACATACTCCGGCCGGCACCGGGTCTGATCCGTATCCTCGATGCGGATGAGCAGGCGGCCACCCAGATGGCGCGCGATGGCCTGATTGAGGAGCGCGGAATAGGCATGCCCGAGATGCAGCCGCCCGGTGGGGCTCGGCGCGAAGCGCAGCACCGCATCCGGCCTTGAACCACGCGTTGCTGCGGACAGCTCGATCATCTCCGACTACCATGCTTCGTCAAAGCGCGAATTTTACCGGGTGGCGGCCGCCCCCGAACCACGAGCCCCCTCCACAATGCCACCGAAACGCCGCCATCAACCCCGCATTCTCGAGACGGAAAACGACCTCAGGGAAGGCATCCGGTCGCTGCGGCGCAAGTGTGCCGTCGTGCGGCATATGCACGACGCAGCCGGCATGCCCCCCCTGCGCCGCCGCGAACCGGGCTTCGAGGGCCTCGCCCGCATCATCGTCGGCCAGCAGCTCTCGGTCGCCAGCGCCGCCGCGATCTGGAGTCGCACGGCGGTGACGGTCGTCCCCTTCGAGGCGCAAAGCCTCGCGGCCTGCCCGGACGACGCGCTCCGCGCCGCGGGTCTCTCGGCGGGCAAGATCCGCACCCTTCGGGCTGCGGCTGCGGCCGTTGCGTCAGGCCTCGATCTCGCCGCACTGACGTCGGAGCCCGAGGAGGATGTGCGGGCAGCCCTGACCGCCATCACAGGCATCGGTCCCTGGACCGCGGATGTGTTCACGATGTTCTGTCTCGGCCGTGCCGACGCGTTTCCGGCCGGCGACCTCGCGTTGCAGGTCGCCCTGCAGATGGCGGCGGGTCTGGACGCCCGCCCCACGGCTAACGAGCTGGCCGAGTTTGCCGAACGCTGGCGGCCGTGGCGCGCGGTTGCAGCTCATCTCCTGTGGGCCTACTACAAGGTGCGCAAGGACGCGACGTCCGGGATTCCCGTCTGATGACGGCCGTCACGAGCGAAAAACCTTGACAAGGGCGTGTTGACGCCCCGTGACACCTTCGCTACAAGGAACCGCTTTCGCTATCGCCAACAGATCGCAACCGCACCCGGCGCGCGCGTCGTGATGTGTGGCGCGATAGCCGTTTCAGTCACCGTTCGGGACGGGCCTTGGCGCCGGCTCGTGGGGTGACGATCCGGCGAATCCGTTGGTTGGACGGACGGAAAACGTCGATTGGGCCGCCTTCCGGCTCGCATGGGTTGCGCCGCTTGGGCGGCAGCCCATTGCGATTGGGGATGGTCTGCAAGGAACGAGAGACGGCGCGACACCGGCAACCCGGTGCGCCCGAGGCATTGAGGCGGGACCTCCCTGAACACGGGGAGATACGAGGAGAACAACGTGGCCCGTATCGCAGGCGTGAACATTCCGACGCAGAAGCGCGTCATCATCGGCCTTCAGTATATTCACGGCATCGGTCCGAAGTTCGCTGAGGAGATCTGCGAGCGCGTCGGTATTCCGGCAGAGCGCCGCGTCAACGAACTGACCGACGTCGAAGTGGCCCAGATCCGCGACGCCATCGACCGCGACTATACCGTCGAGGGCGATCTTCGGCGCGAAGTGGCCATGAACATCAAGCGGCTGATGGACCTCGGCTGCTATCGTGGTCTCCGTCATCGCAAGGGGCTGCCGGTTCGCGGCCAGCGCACGCACACCAACGCCCGCACCCGCAAGGGCCCGGCGAAGGCGATCGCCGGCAAGAAGCAGGCGTCCAAGTAATCAGACGTCGCTGGCGGCGGCGCGCGTCCGGAGATCGATCGGCCGGCATCGGCCATCGCCCGGACGTCAACCGTCGAGCCGCAGCGGCGATCGTTCCTCTTACAGATCCCTCGTTCCGGAGCCCCGATAATGGCCAAAGAGCAGCAGCAGGGCCGCGGTAAAGTCCGCCGCCGCGAAAAGAAGAACATCGCATCGGGGGTCGCACACGTGAACGCGTCCTTCAATAATACGATGATCACCATCACCGACGCGCAGGGCAACACCATCTCGTGGTCGTCGTCCGGCACGATGGGCTTCAAGGGCTCGCGGAAGTCGACGCCCTACGCCGCCCAGGTTGCTGCCGAGGACGCGGGCCGTAAGGCCGCCGAACACGGCGTGAAGACCCTCGAGGTCGAAGTGTGCGGCCCGGGTTCGGGTCGCGAGTCGGCGCTGCGCGCCCTGTCGGCGGCGGGTTTCCAGATCACGTCCATTCGCGACGTGACGCCGATCCCGCACAACGGCTGCCGCCCGCGCAAGCGCCGCCGCGTCTGAAGACGGCGCCCGGTGGCCTGGCGGTTTGTCCGCTTGTTCGAGCCGCCAACGCCGCCGTCGAACTCCCGATGCCGATCGGCGGCCGCACTGCGGCCGTCACTGCGTATCGGGGCCTTGATGTTTTGCCGCCCGCCGCACCGGTTTCGGTGTGTGCCTCAATCGATGGGTGACGCATGTTGCAGAAAAACTGGCAGGACCTGATCAAGCCATCGAAGCTCCACGTGGAGACCGGGCGCCAGCGCGACCGGATTGCAACCGTCGTCGCCGAGCCGCTCGAGCGTGGCTTTGGCATGACGCTCGGCAACGCGCTGCGTCGTGTGCTGCTGTCCTCGCTTCAGGGCGCTGCGGTCACGTCGGTTCATATCGACGGCGTGCTGCACGAGTTCTCGTCGATCCCGGGCGTTCGTGAGGACGTGACCGACATCATCCTGAACATCAAGGATATCGCGCTGCGCGTCCATTCGGACGGCGTGAAGCGGATGGTGCTGAAGAAGGAAGGCCCTGGCCCGGCTCTCGCCGGTGACATCGAGACCAGCTCCGAGGTCGAGGTCCTGAACCCCGAGCACGTGATCTGCAATCTGGATCAGGGCGCGTCGATCCGCATGGAGTTCACGGCCTCGATGGGGAAGGGCTATGTGCCCGCCGAGCGCAATCGCCCGGAGGATGCCCAGATCGGCCTCGTCCCGGTCGACAGCCTCTACAGCCCCGTGAAGAAGGTCTCCTACAAGGTCGAGAACACCCGCGAGGGTCAGATCCTCGACTATGACAAGCTCACCATGACTGTCGAGACCGACGGCTCGGTGCGCGCCGAGGACGCCATCGCCCTCGCCGCCCGCATCCTGCAGGACCAGCTCTCGATATTCATCAACTTCGAGGAGCCCAAGAAGGCGGTCGAGGAGCGGAGCCATCCGGAACTCGCATTCAACGCCGCGCTGCTCAAGAAGGTGGACGAACTCGAGCTGTCGGTCCGTTCGGCCAACTGCTTGAAGAACGACAACATCGTCTACATCGGCGACCTCATCCAGAAGACCGAGGCCGAGATGCTGCGCACGCCGAATTTCGGGCGCAAGTCGCTGAACGAGATCAAGGAAGTGCTCGCATCCATGGGCCTGCATCTCGGCATGGAAGTGCCGAACTGGCCGCCGGACAACATCGAGGATCTGGCCAAGCGCTTCGAGGACCAGTACTGACGCGACAGGCGGAAGTGGATCACCCCCACTTCTGCCTACTACCTGACTACCTGACTACCTGACTACTACCCACTGCACCGACACGAGGTGAGGCCGAAGAACCTCCCCGTTCAAACAACCTAAGGGTCACGACATGCGACACAAAATGCTCGGCCGCCGTTTCAATCGGGACAGCGGACACCGTCAGGCGATGTTCTCGAACATGGCCGCCTCTCTCATCAAGCACGAGCAGATCGTGACGACGCTGGAGAAGGCCAAGGATCTGCGCCGGATCGTCGACAAGTACATCACGCTCGCCAAGCGTGGCGATCTCAACTCCCGCCGCATCGCCGCCTCGCGCATGCGGGACGAGGCCATGGTCAAGAAGCTCTTCGACGTGCTCGGACCCCGCTACAAGAACCGCTCTGGCGGCTACACGCGCGTGCTGAAGGCCGGCTTCCGCTACGGCGACAGCGCCGCGCGCGCCGTCATCGAACTCGTCGATCGCGACGTTTCGGTGAAGGGCAAGGAAGACCGCGAGCGCCACGAAGCGATGCTCAAGGAGCAGGGCGAACCCGCCGCGAACTGAGCCGCCCCTCGTATTGTCGGATCTGGAATTCGAAACGGCGCATCCTCGGGGATGCGCCGTTTTTCGTTAGGCGTGAGCTGAGCCGGGGCCGCGATCTGGCACCTCGCCGGAGCCTGCAACCACGTCAATTCTGGGCAACGACCTTCGGACACTTCTCGGACAGGAGCTTGTTGACGGCATTCACGAGCGGCTTGTGGAACACGCCGAGATTGTCCTCGAGCTTGGCGGCCGTGAAGGCGAGGCCCTTGATCACCGAAGAGCCCTCGACCGACCTCAGGTTGACCCACACCTTCTTGACCTTGCCGCCCTCGAATTCGGCTTTCGGCGCCAATGTCGCGGTGACGTTGGTCGGCTCCTTTTCGCCTTCGATGATGCACTTCACCGTATGGTCGGGAAACTGCAGCGTCGTCTTCGGATCGGTCATGGCTGCGACGATCACCGACCGCGCCAGCTTCAGGTCGACGGTGCATTGCGCGTCGCCGAAGCCCCAGCTCATCTTGCCCGCCGCCGAGCCTTCCTTGAGCTCGCTCTTGGCCCAGGTCTTGGAAAGTGCGCACGCGAAGTCGCCGGTCGTCGGCGCTTTCTTGGTCACGAGTTCGCACAGGCTGCGCTCGCACGCCTTGAGCGCCTCCTTCTCCCCCTTGGGCTCTTCGAGCGCCTGCGCCAGGCTTGCCGTGACGGCAAGCACGCCGGCCGCAACGCACGCCCGTACCACCGAATTGATTGCCATGAAGCTCCCCGTCCGTGTCTCGGCGGACCCCTACTGTTCCGCGCCCGCGTCTGTGGCCAGCAATTGCGGCTTGAAAATGAAAATGGCGCCACGCGCTGCGAAGTTCCCCGCATCGTTGCCCGGCCGCCATGCGCACCCGTCACGGGGAGCCGGACAGCCCCGGATCCGATGACATCGATCCGTCACAGAACACACTTGCGCAATGCGCGAATGCAGGTCCAACATGAGTGTGTCGCGTCCTTATTCTCAGGCGCGCGGGCGCGGCATGGCGTTCGGCTGCCTGAGAGACAAAGGAGCGTAGCCATGGGCACTGCCAATGGCGGGGCGGGCCGTACCCCCCGCTGCATCGCACTCGTCGGCCCGTTCATGTCCGGCAAGTCCACGCTGCTCGAAGCCATACTGCACAGATCGGGCGCCCTCTCGCGGCAAGGCGCCGTCGCCGATGGCAACACGGTCGGCGACGCCTCCGATGAGGCGCGCACCCACAGGATGAGCACCGAGCTGAACATCGCCGACGTCGAGTACCTCGGCGACCGATTCACGTTCGTCGACTGCCCCGGCTCCATTGAATTCCAGTCCGAGGCCGATGCCGTTCTGTCGGCGGTGGATGCCGCCGTCGTCGTAACCGAGCCCGACCCGAAGCGCGTCCCGGCCCTTCAGGTGATCCTGAAGCAGCTCGAGGACCGCGGCGTCCCCCGTTTCCTGTTCCTGAACAAGATCGACACCTTCGCCACGCCCGTGCGCGAAATTCTGCCGATGCTGCAGCCGGCATCGACCAAGCCGCTGGTTCTGCGTCAGATTCCGATCTGGGAGAACGGCATCGCCACCGGCTTCGTTGACCTCGCTCTCGAGCGCGCCTTCGTGTATCGCGAGCACGCCCCGTCCGAGATCGTAGCCATGCCGGCGACCATTGCCGAACGTGAGCAGTCAGCGCGCTTCGAGATGCTCGAGAAGCTGGCCGACTACGACGACGAGTTGATGGAGCAGCTGCTGTCCGACATGGCCCCTCCGCGCGACCGCATCTTCGACGACCTCGCCCGCGAGTTGAAGGAAGGCCTGATCTGCCCCGTGCTCGTCGGCTCAGCCGCCCACGGCAATGGCATCGGTCGTCTCCTGAAAGCGCTCCGCCATGAAGTACCCTTCGTCGACGAGACGGTCCGTCGCCTCGGTGTGGCGGCGCCCGGTTCCGCCGCCCAGGTGATCAAGACTCTGCATACGCCCCACGGCGGCAAGCTCTCGGTCGCGCGCGTCCTCACGGGCCGCTTCTCCGAGGGCGATACGGTCACGAGCAAGGATCACGAGGAGCGGATCGCCGGCGTGCTCTCGATGTTCGGGGCCGAGGCGCGAAAGCGGGGCCCCGCGACGGCCGGCGAGACGGTCGCCTTCGCGCGGCTCGAAAAGATCCGGACCGGCGACACCCTGACCACCGCCGCCACGCCGATCGCACAACTCGGCGCACCCGAGCGACCGTTCCCCGTCCTCGGCGTCGCCCTGTCGCTGAAAGACCGAAAGGACGAGGTGAAACTCACGACGGCCCTCGCCAAGGCCATGGAGGAGGATCCCTCGCTCGCCCTCGACCACAACGCCGAAAACCACCAGATGGTGCTGTGGGGACAGGGTGAGATGCACATTCGCGTCACGCTCGAGCGTCTCAGGCGCAAATCAGGCATCGACGCCGGAACGGAGCGCCGCCAGATCCCCTATCGCGAGACCATCCGCGGGACGACGACCATCCGCGCGCGGCACAAGAAGCAGTCCGGCGGCCATGGGCAGTACGGCGACGTGGTGGTGGAGATCGCACCGGTCGGACGCGGCGAGGGCTTTCGCTTCGAAGAGCGTATCCACGGCGGCGTCGTGCCGCGACAGTTCATTCCCTCGGTCGAGATCGGCGTCAGGGACTACATCCAGAGCGGGCCCCTGGGCTTCCCCGTGGTCGACGTCGCCGTGACCCTGACCGACGGCTCGTATCACTCGGTTGACAGCTCGGACATGGCCTTCCGGCAGGCCGGACGCCTCGCCATGGCCGAGGGCTTGCCGAAATGCCAGCCGGTCCTCCTGGAGCCGATCATGCACGTCCGGATCGCGGTGCCGAACGATGCGACGTCGCGCATCAACGCCATGATCGCCCAGCGCCGCGGCCAGATCCTCGGCTTCGACGCACGACCCGGTTGGCCCGGCTGGGATGTGGTGCAAGCGCGGATGCCGGAGGCCGAGATCCAGGACCTGATCGTCGAGCTGCGCTCGGCGACCTCGGGAGTTGGCACGTTCACGGCGAGCTTCGATCATCTGGCCGAGCTGACGGGACGCTTGGCCGATCAGGTTCTGGCGCGCCACCAGACGGCAGCCGAATAGCCGGGCAGGGGATGGCGGTCCGTGATCGGGTCGCCATCTCCGCGCGGCGCATCGCCAAATCGCAACTGATGCGCCGTCGGGCGGTCGTCGATGACTACTTGTCGGGCTCGGCGAGCTTTTCGAGCTTCGCCTGCATCTGGGCCAACTGGGCCTTGAGCTCGTCGAGTTCCGTTCCGCCCTGCGCGCGCTTCTCCGCCGGTTTCTGCGCGGCGGGCTTGACCATCGGGCTCGCGGCGACCGGTGCCACGGGTGCGGTTGCCCCACGCTGCGGCTCCGCACGCGGCGGCTCGTTCGGCGCACCCGGCTTCATGGGCGGCGAGAACGGCGTGAACATCGTCATCGCATTCTCGAAGATCGCGAGATTCTTTCGCGCCTGCTCCTGGTAGGCCTCGAAGGCCCCCTGCGGCGTGAACGCGGTCGTGAACTGTTTTCTGAACCGCTCCTGCTCCTTGGCGAGTGTCTCGAGGCTCACCTGCAGGTAACTCGGAACCATCCGCTCCATGGTGTCGCCGTAGAACCGGATCAGCTGCCGCAGGAACGGGATTGGCAGAAGCGTCTGTGTCCCTGCCTTGCTCTCCTGGTCGACGATGATCTGGGTGAGCACGGCGTGCGTCAGATCCTCGCCAGTCTTTGCGTCGAAAACGACGAAGTCGCGCTCGGCGCGAACCATCGTCGCCAGATCGTCCAAGGTGACGTACGTGCTGGTTTCGGTGTTGTACAAGCGGCGATTGGCGTACTTCTTGACGACGACAGGTTCTTTTTTGTCGCTCGATTGCTCGGCTTTGTTCAGCATCTCGCGCCCATACCGATTACTGCACCTGCGAAAAAGGATAGCACATTGCTCCCCGTGGGGAAACAAATCGTCGCAGGCAGCGACGCACCATCATGGCGGACGTTCGGCCCCCTGCCGCCGCCCCGCGACGAAGCTGGCGTCATGCCGGACTTGTGCCACCTGGCCGCTGGTCGGCAATTGCGGTGCGTCAAATAACCCTCTAACCGTTAAGGCAACGTCCGAGCGTCCGATCGCCCCCGAGTCGGCGCCTGATCGGGAGCCGGAAGAGACTGCTGCGGAGCAGCAGAGGCTGTCCGCCCCCGCACGACACGGCCCGAAAAGACATGGCCCGATATGTAAGGAGCACGTTGCATGAACCCGGAAACCACCATTGTCATCGCCAGCGCCGCCCGCACGCCCGTCGGCTCGTTCAACGGTTCGCTGGCCGCAGTGCCGGCGCATGAACTCGGAAAGGTCGCCATCGAAGCGGCCTTGAAGCGCGCCAATGTCGAAGCCGGTGACGTCGACGAGGTCATCATGGGCCAGATCCTGACGGCCGCGGCCGGACAGAACCCGGCGCGCCAGGCGTCGATTGCAGCCGGCATCCCGGTCGATGCCCCGGCCTGGGGCATGAACCAGCTCTGCGGCTCCGGCCTCCGCGCCGTGGCACTCGGCGCCCAGCAGGTGCTCGACGGCGCCAAAATCGTAGTCGCCGGCGGTCAGGAGAGCATGAGCCAGGCACCGCACGCGATGCACCTTCGCGACGGCACGAAGATGGGCGACACCTCGTTCATCGACACCATGATCAAGGACGGTCTCTGGGACGCCTTCAACGGCTATCACATGGGCACCACCGCCGAGAACGTGGCCCGCCAGTGGCAGATCACGCGCGAGGAGCAGGACAAGTTCGCAGTCGCCTCCCAGAACAAGGCCGAGGCCGCGAAGAAGTCTGGCCGCTTCAAGGACGAGATCGTCCCGGTCGTCATCAAGACCCGCAAGGGCGAGACGATCGTCGCCGATGACGAGTACATCAAGGAAGGCGTGACCTTCGAAGGCATCTCCAAGCTGCGCCCCGCCTTCGATTCCAAGGCCGGCTCCGTCACGGCCGCCAACGCATCTGGCATCAACGACGGCGCCGCCGCCGTCGTGCTCATGACCGCGGCCGAGGCCAAGAAGCGCGGCATCAAGCCCCTCGCCCGGATCGTGTCGTGGGCCAACGCGGGCGTCGATCCCTCGATCATGGGAACCGGCCCGATCCCGGCGTCGAAGAAGGCGCTCGAGAAGGCCGGCTGGACGGTCGCCGACCTCGACCTGATCGAGGCCAACGAGGCCTTCGCCGCCCAGGCCTGCGCGGTGAACAAGGGCCTCGGCTGGGACACGAGCAAGGTCAACGTCAACGGCGGCGCCATCGCCATCGGCCATCCGATCGGCGCATCGGGCGCCCGCGTTCTGACGACGCTCCTCTATGAAATGCAGCGCCGCGACGCCAAGAAGGGCCTCGCCACGCTGTGCATCGGCGGCGGCATGGGCATCGCCATGTGCGTCGAGCGCGACTGATCGTTTCCGGGCGCCGGGCTCCCGGCGCCCATTCACCATGATGAGAAGTCACGTGGGCCGCCTCTCGCCACGTGCGGCGAGGCGGCCCACTGTGACGAAAAACGGTTCCCGAGTGGCACCGAAACATAATCGGCATCGTCGAAAAGGGAGATTTGTACAATGGCGCGTGTTGCAGTCGTGACCGGTGGAACTCGTGGCATCGGCGAGGCCATCTCGTTGGCCCTGCGGAACAAGGGCTATCGCGTTGCCGCGACCTACGCGGGCAACGACGAGGCAGCACAGCGGTTTTCGGCAGCGACCGGAATTCCCGTCTACAAGTTCGACGTCGGCGACTATGACGCCTGCGAGACCGCCGTCGCCCGCATCACCCACGACCTCGGGCCGATCGACGTGCTCGTGAACAACGCCGGCATCACGCGTGACGCGCCACTCCATCGCATGACGCGCACCTACTGGGGTGACGTGATCCGCACCAACCTCGACAGCGCCTTCAACATGACGCGCCTCGTGATCGAGAGCATGCGCGGCCGCAGCTTCGGACGCATCGTCAACATCTCGTCGATCAATGGCCGTAAAGGCCAGTTCGGCCAGTCCAACTATTCCGCCGCCAAGGCCGGCCTCCTCGGCTTCACCAAGGCCGTGGCGCTCGAAGGCGCGGCCAAGAACATCACCTGTAACGTCATCGCGCCCGGCTACATCAACACCGAGATGGTGGCGGCCGTGCCGAAGGACGTGCTCGAGACGAAGATCCTGCCGTTCATCCCGGTCGGCCGGCTTGGCACGGCCGAAGAAATCGCGCGCTGCGTCGTGTTTCTGGCAGCCGACGACGCCGGCTTCATCACCGGCGCCTGCCTCGACGCCAACGGCGGACAGTATATCGCGAGCTGATCGCGTCTCCGCTTGTCAGCGGGTGCCGGCGCGGCTCGTGACACACATCGCGCCGTGCCACGACCTCAGCCGAGCGTCCACCCGCCGTCGACGAGCATGTGCGTCCCCGTGACGAGGCCCGCCGCGTCCGACGCGAGATAGACGATCGCTCCCATCAGATCCTCGACCTGCCCGATGCGGCCGAGCTTGATCTTCTCGAGCACGAACGCCTTGAACTCGGGCTTCGCCAGCATCTGCGCGGCGAGCGGCGTCTCGACGAACGTCGGGCAGATCGTCACCGAACGGATTCCGTGCGGCGCGAGTTCCGCCGCCGCCGCCCGTGAGAGCCCTTCGAGCCCGGCCTTGGTCGCGCAATAGGCGGTGCGCCCCGGCCCCGTCGTGAACGCCATCTGCGACGAGATGTGAATGAGCGCCCCCCGGGTGCCTGTCGCCACCATGCGCCGCGCCATCGCCTGGGCGACGATGAACGCCGCCCGGAGATTGAGATCGAGCAGCAGGTCGAGATCCTCGATCTTGAAGTCGATGAACGGCTGCGGCTTGTTGATCCCGGCGTTGTTCACGAGCACATGGCACGGCGGACGACTGTCGATCTCGCGGCGCACCGCAGCATCGTCGAGCACGTCGAGCACGACGATCTCCGACGATCCTCCGGCCTTGGCGATCGCCCCCTGCACCTCTTCGAGATCGCCCCGCGTGCGCGCTGCGAGAAGCACGTGGGCTCCGGCCTCCGCCAGGGCGGCCGCCGCGGCGAGCCCGATCCCCTTGCTGGCTCCCGTGACGAGAGCCCGCTTTCCATCCAGCCTGAACGATGGCGTTTTGGGCAGCTCGATCATGGCCGGCGATCTCCTGTGCGTTGGGCGGTTGAGGTCAGGAGGCTGAGGAAGGCAGCTGCGCCCGTCGCCGTCAACACCAAGCCGCAGCACCGACCGGGCCCGACCCGGACTTGGAGTGGTGCATGACGTGTCGCTGGCCCTTGTTTCGCGGCAGCGCCTTGGCTATCGCAACGAGGCGGGCGACGCGGATCGTGATCGCCTCGGCCGGTGCAGCGACGCGCCGGCCCCAGAGTTGGGAGCGTTCCGCGGAATGGCCTCGCCGAACCTCAACCAGCGCCTCGAGATCGGCCATCTGGCCGCTCGGAGCTTCGTACGCACCGCGGGTGCCGCCATGGGCGCGGCGTTCCGCTCGCGCCTCGCCCCCATGCGCACGGTCGGTTGTACGATCCGCGTCGTCCCCTCCGATCTCCGCTCGGTCGACCCCGGTGTCTTCGAGGAACTCCGATCGGGGCATCTGGGCCTCGCCGGCACGGTCCAGGAGATCGCCGGCCGCTCACCGTTCGGGGTCGCGCCACCGACGCTCGCCTGGGCCCGCGAACTGCACGGCTTCACCTGGCTCGGCGGACTTCGGGCCGCAGAACTCCCGGAAGCCGCCGCACTGGCGCGCCAACTCGTCGACGATTGGCGCCAGCGGTTTCGGGCGAGCCCGGGCGGAATGGGAACGGCTGCCGATCCGCTGGTCGCGGCCCGTCGCGTAACGGCCTGGCTCACCTCGTCGGGCTTCCTCCTCGATGGCGCCGACGACCAGTTTTATTCGAGCTTCACGCGCGCTCTCGCGCTCGAGATCGAAGCCCTCTCCGCCGCGAGCCGGCATGCCGCATTCGGCTACCCGAAACTCGCGTGCCTTCTGGCGGAGATGCTCGCCGGATTGTCGCTCGCCGGTCGCGAGCGCAGCCTGCCGCGCCTCGAAGCGCGGCTCATTGCGGAACTCGACCAGCAGCTTCTGCCCGACGGCGGCCATGCCTCGCGCAATCCCGAGGTCGTGGCCGACATCCTGATCGATCTGCTGCCGATCCGCGAATGCTATGGAGCGGACATCCGTGAGGCGCCGGATCAGATGGCCCGGCACATCGCGCGCATGCAGCAGCACCTGCGGTCTCTCGTTTTCGAAAGCGGCGAACTGGCGCGTTTCAATGGTGTGACGGGGAGCAGGCTCGAAGAGGTGGCGACCGCGCTGGCCATCGGGAGTGCCCCACCGTCGCCTCCAGCATCGAACGTCGGTGCGTCGGGCTATGCACGGCTCTCTCGCGGCGCCACCACGCTCGTGGTCGACTGCGCCCCGCCGCCCCCGCTCCTGTTTGCTGCCGACGCCCACGCCGGCTGCCTCTCGTTCGAGCTCGAGCACGCGGGTCGCCGTATCGTCGCCAACGCCGGCTTTCCGGGCCGCACCAACCGCCAGGCTGCAGCCGACGCACGCGCCACCGCGAGCCATTCGACACTTTGCCTCGACGACGGCTCGTCGGCGCGTTTGCTGAAGTCCCCGACGCTCGACCGGCTGCTCGGCGCGCCGCCCCTGACGGGCCTCGAGCGCGTCTCGGCCCGGATCGACGAGCGCGACGGCGCGCTGGTGCTGGTCGCGTCCCACGACGGCTATCTCGCGGCCCACGGCCTCGTGCACGAGCGAACATTGACGCTGTCGGCCGACGGTGCCCGCCTCGAAGGCTGCGATCGCTTGCGCCCGCCGCACGGCACGCTGCGCCTGAAACGCGACTTGCCCGTCGCGGTCCGCTTTCATCTGCCTCCGGGTACGATCGCGACGAGCCTGCCGGATGGCCGGTTGCAGCTTTCTCCGGCCAGCGGCCCCGCCTGGATCGCAACCAGCCCGGCCGCGCGCATGACCATCGAGGCGGCGACCCGGTTTTCAAGCTCGGCGATCCGCCAGCCGGCGCTTCAGCTCGTGATCCGCGCCGCGACCCACGGCGACACGGAATTGCCGTGGTGTCTCGAACGGACCTGACGACGGCCTCGCGCGATCATCCGGTTCAGCTCCCGGACCTGGCGACGACGGCGTCCGGAGTGGCGCGCGGCGGCTCCTCGTGCGTCTGCCGCCGCTCCATCCACCGGCTGCCGGCGACCAGCGCTGGCTTCTCGATCAGCAGGAATGTGACCGCCGCCCAGGCGAAAATCCCCGGCACGAACAAAACCGGCAGATACCAGTCGGGCAGGGCTTCGAGCGTCTTGAAGTACTCCGTTTGCGTCCCGACCTTGCGCAGGACGAGTTCCGGGAAGTTCACCAGCAGATAGAACGGATGCACGATGAAGATGCTGTAGGAAACGACCCCGATGAACCGGATCGGGAACACGTCGAGCAGCCGGCCCGCCAGCGGCACGAACGAGATCGACGCCGCGATGAGCGAGAACGCAAGACCGAGCCCGATCGTGTACTCGGCGAGATTTCGCTTCACGAGACCCATATGAGCGACCCAGTCGGTCTTCGGTCCCACGAGATCGATCAGGAGCAGGGCCAGTCCGACGGCCAGAATGATCTTTCCGGCGACGCCCTGGAGCAACTCCCGGTGCCGCAGCGACAGCTCCGAGGCGATCATCCCCATGACGAAGTATTTCCAGAGGTGCAACTCACGGCTCGGCACTTGATCGGCAACGATCAAGACAACCAGCACGAAGAACGTGACGCTGAGGAACCGCTTCGATCCGATCACCATCAGATAGACGGGAAGGATCGCGTAGAATAAAACCTCGACATAGAGGCTCCACGTCACCGGATTGGCGAACTGGGGAAAATCCAGCGCCCGCAGCATCATTGACTCGGCCATGAAATAGGAGAGTGAACCGACGTCCTTGCTGTCGGATACGATTTGCCCCATGGCGAGGCAAACGATGACGGACAGCAGGTAGAGCGGGTAGATTCTGAAAAACCGGCGCGCCACAAAGTGCTTTACGTCGGCGTCGGACTTGATCCGCCGAGCGGATCTGTAAATGAGAAAGCCACTGAGAATGGCAAACATCGGGACGGCCTTGGCCCCGTACGCGAGCAAGGGCACCCGGAGCTGGCTCTTGTAGAAGACGGGATACGTCCAATAGAAGCAGTGACCCAAGGCGACAAGGGTCGCTGCGAACCCACGCATGGCGTCCATGGCTGAGAGGAACGATTGCTGCGGCGAAATTGGATGGTTGAATCGCGGCACGATATGCTGCCGGAACCGCGGCACATAAGCCGCAATTATCAAGGCATAGAATGCAACTGAGGAGATGGTCGCGACCGGGTAAGCGGAAGCAAAATGCCAAACGCGTCCGACAAACCCCATTGCCACCCCCTGAAGATCAAACCCGCCGCACATCAACGGGTCGAGGAAGGCAAGCCCACCAAGGATCCAGACATCCGCGCACGCAACAGCCACCGAGATTCGCTTTGCACGTCAATCCGATGCGTGCATTTGCCAGCAGGTGAAAGGGGTTGCGATACGGTCAAGTCACAGTTTCAACTACGGCGGAGACAGAATCTCCAAACCACGCATACTCACCAGCAAGCGGCTGTACTCGCAGATGGACGGTGGCGCAGCCAACGCGCGACGCACTGCGGTGTTGACCATCGCTCAGCAAAAACCGGACGGAGCGGCGCATATGGCACCACTTCGTCCGGCGTAACAAACCCTCAATACGAGAACGTGCCGCCCGCGTCGTAGACGCCCGTCGTGAGCGTGCGGACGCCCGCTGCGTTGTAGTAGTGAATCACCGTGCTCCAGTTAT
>LNEM01000024.1 GCA_001464955.1 Rhizobiales bacterium Ga0077537
ATCCAGCGACGCAAAGCTCAGCTGATCGGCCATCCGCCGTCCCCTCGAATCAAGGACGACAGCATGCCATGATCGGCAGGTTGTTCAGAGGTTCCCTAGATCCCCGTTAATTGCTCACCCGCGCTCCTTACCACCCCACCCGTACTCGCGCCTGGCGTGCTCCTCGGTGACGAAGCCGTCCGCGAGATCTTCGGCGATGGCCTTCGGATCGCGCTTCTCCGGCGGCCCATAACCGCCTGCGCCGGAGAGCCGGAAGCTCAGGATGTCGCCTTGCTTGATCGGCCGCGTCTCCTTGGAATGCAGCCGCTCGCCGTTCCCTTGCGGATTGAGAATGCTCTCGGCGAGCGCACCCGGCTTGCCGCCGAAGATGCCGTAGGGCGCGAACACGTGGCGATCGCCGAGATGCGACAGCGTCGCCGTCGAGTTGAGAAGCTCGATGTCCTTCTGCACGCCGCAGCCGCCACGCCACTGGCCGGCCCCGCCCGAATCCGGAATGAACCCGAAGCGGTGGATGCGCACCGGATTGTGCGTCTCGTGCACCTCGACCGGGATGTTCGAGCAGTTCATGACGGGCGTCATGCCCTCGACGCCATCCTTGCCGAACTGGCCGCCATAGCCGCCGAGCGACACGTCGTACATGACGAAAGGCCGCCCGGTCCGGTCGTCGATGCCGCCGATGTTCGGGTTGGACCAGTGCGAGAACGCCCCCATGGCGCGCTCAGGCAACGCCTTGGCCATGGCCCCGTTGATCGTGTCGAAGATACGGATCTGCAGGATCGGCCGCCCGCCCGACGGCGCCGGAAAGCGCGGATTGAAGAAGCAGCCCTCGCGCACCGTCAGCTTGATCGGCCGCATGCTGCCTTCGGTCTGCGGCTCGAGCGCGTTGCAAAACGTCTTCGTCGCGAACACCGCGTAGGCACGCGTGTAGTTGATGTAGGAGTTGATCGCCGCCGGCACCGCGTCGGACGAGCGCGAGAAATCGAACTCCACCGAGCCCTTGCCGTCGAACGTGATGTCGACGGCCATCTTGATCGGATCGGTATTCGGGCCGTAGTCGTCCATGTAGTCTTCGAAGCTGTACGTCCCAGCCGGAACCTTCGCCAACGTCTCGCGCATGGTGGCTTCCGAGCGGTCGAGAATGGTGGCGTAGGCGCTCTCGACAGTGGCGATACCATAGTCCGAAAACATCTTCTGCAGCCGCGCCGCGGCCGAGAGGTTCGCGGTGTGCTGCGCCAGCAGGTCTCCGCGCACCTTGTCCGGAACGCGCACGTTGCCGAGCACGATCCGCATGATGTCGTCGTCGATACGCCCTTCGCGCACGAAACGCACCGGCAGGATGCGCAGCCCCTCCTGGAACGCCTCGGTCACCCCGTGCACCTTCTGCGAGCCCGGTGCGGCGCCACCCATGTCGACCTGATGCGCCGAGCAACAGACGTAGCCGACCAGCCGCGTCTCAACGAACACCGGCATGATCTGATAGACGTCGGGGAAGTGGCCGGCACCGATGAAGCTGTCGTTGACCATGATCGAGTCGCCGGGTTTCAGCGTTCCGGCCGGAATGTAGTCGAGCACCTGCTTCGCCATGAACGGCATGGAACCGAGATGGCCCGGGCTGTAGTTGCCCTGCGCGATCATCACGGCGTCCTTGTCGAACAGCGCCGTCGCGAAATCGTCGCCCTCGCGCACCGCCTCCGAGAACGCCGTATTCCGCAGCGTGACCCCGAGTTCCTCCGCGATGGAGAGGACAGTGTTCCAGATCACGGTGAGCGTGATCGGATCCACCTTCGCGCTGGTGTCGATGGACGAGGCCGTCATGAGCGTCCCTCCGGATCGATGTCGATGATGATGTGTCCTGCGTCGTTCATGTGCACGGTGTCGCCGGGCGGCACCACGATCGTGCAGTAGGGATCGTCGATGATGACGGGACCGGCGAACGGCGCAGCCCCGGAGAGCGCGGCGCGATCGAGGACGCGCGTATCCGTGAACCCGCCAGCTTCGGGAAACCATGCCTTGCGCATGACGACCGGCGCGCCGCGACCTGCCCCGCTCTCGGCCATCCGGATATCGACGTTGCCGTGCCGCGCATGCGTCGCAACGAGCGTCCAGTCGACGCCCTCGACGATGCCCTGATCGTCGACGAACTTGTTCTTTCGCAAGTAGGCCTGTCGGAACGCCTCGATCACCTTGCCGGGATAGCTGGCGTCGATCGCACCATCCGGAAGCTCGACATGGATCTCGAAGCCCTGCCCGACATAGCGCATCTGCGCGTAGCGCGACCACTGCGGTTCGCCGCCCTGACCGACGCGCCCGATCTCGTTCCGCGCCTGCACCTCGAGTTGCCGGTAAAGCTGATCGAGCGACGTCTGGGCATCCTTGCCATCGAGCCGGATCACGCGCGTGGTCGACACATCGATGCGAGGTGCCGCCTGCAGAAGTCCGATGGCCGAGCCGACACCCGCGCCGTTGGGCACGACGACCTGCGGCACACCGGCTCGCCGAGCGAGCCGCGCCGCATGGAGCGGCCCAGCGCCGCCGAACGCCACCATCGCGTAGTTGCGCGGATCGCGACCTCGCTCGACTGAAACGAGACGGAGGGCGTTTTCCATGTTCGTCGTCGCGATCATGTGCACGCCCCACGCCGCTTCCGCGACGGAAATGCCGAGCGGCCGCGCGACGTGGGTCTCGAGGCCCTCGGTCGCGGCCGCCACGTCGAGCGTCATCGTGCCCGCGTTGAATCGGTCCGGTGAGATGTACCCGAGCACCACGTTGGCGTCAGTGATCGTCGGACGTGTGCCGCCCTTGCGGTAGCCGATCGGTCCCGGCACGGCGCCGGCACTGTCCGGCCCGACCGCGATCATGCCCTTTTCCACCCGCGCGATGCTGCCGCCACCCGCCCCGATCTCCTGCATCTCGACGGCCGGCAGATTGAGCGGCAGGCCGCTGCCGCGCCGGGATCGCACAAGATCGACCTCGAACGTCGGCATGATCGCCGGCGTGCCGTTGTCGATGGCGCCGAGCTTCGCGGTCGTGCCGCCCATGTCGAACGTGACCACGTCCGTCCGTCCGATCGATCGCGCCACTTCCGCACACATCAGGATGCCGGCGGCCGGACCGGACTCGATCACGCGCACCGGATAGTCCCGCGCCATCGCCGGCGAGGCGAGGCCCGCATTTGACTGCATGATGAGCAGTCTGTCGTGGCAGCCGAGGTCCGCGAGCGTCGCCTCGAGCCGCATCAGATAGCGGTCCATGATCGGCATGACGTAGGCGTTCGTCACGGCCGTACTCGTCCGCTCGTACTCCCGGAACTTCGGCGAAACGTCGGACGATAGCGTCACCGCGATACCCGGCGCCTTCTGGCGCAAGCGATCCGCGATCCGTTGCTCGTGCTCCGGATTGGCATAGGCGTGCAGCAACGCGATCGCGATGGATTGGCGCCCCGCCGCAAGCAACGCGTCGATGACCCGATCGACGCTCTCCATGTCGAGAGGCGTCACCACGCTACCGTCCGCCGCGACGCGCTCGCGCACCTCGAAGATGTGCCGGCGACGCACAAGGGGAACGGGCTTGTTGATGTAGAGATCGTAGGTTTCATACCGCTTCTGCCGCCCGATCAGCAGCACATCGCGAAACCCTTCGGTGGTGATGAGGCCGGTCGCCGCGCCCTTGCGTTCGAGCACGGCGTTTGTCGCAACGGTCGTCGCGTGCAGCACGGCCGCGAGATCACCACCACCGATTCCGGCCGAGGCGAGGATATCCCGGAGGCCGGCCTCCACTGCGACGCTCGGATCATCCGGCGTGGTCGGCACCTTTCCGGTGATCGTTCGGTTGGATCGGCTGTCGTGAAGAACGAAGTCCGTGAACGTGCCGCCGATGTCGAATGCCACTCGGATCATGAACTCACTGCCCCTCGCTTGACGACACGGCGAACAACCGCCGGCTGGACCTGTGGCGCGCCCGCGATCACGTCGCGAACAGCATCCTGAGACGCGCATCGAGCGCATTGCGCATGTTCTGACGCGCGGCCGTTTCGGCAGCCTCCGCATCCCGGCGTTCGATCGCGTCGACGAGTTCGGCATTCTCGGCGAGCTCGGCTTTCCAGCGCCCTTTCAGGCTGAAGGTCGTCCCCCTGAGCAGCGCCAGCGTATCGCTGAAATCGTCGAGCGACTGACTGAGATACCGGTTGTGGGCAGCTTCATGGATCGTCGCATGAAAGATGCGGTTGATACGCGCCAGACTGCGCGCGTCGGGCGCGGCTCGCGCGAACTCCTGCAACACACGCCGCATCGCCGCGATGTCACTTGGACCGGCGTGCTGGGCCGCAAGACGGGCCGCCGCACCCTCGAGCAGCTCCCGCATGGCATAGATCTCGACGACCTCCTGCCGATCGAGCTCCGCCACGACCAACCCCCGCCCCGGCGCCTGTCGCAGGAGGCCACGCGTTTGCAGTTTCTGCAGCGCCTGTCGAACTGGCGTGCGGCTGATGCCGAACAGCCTCGACACCTCGTCCTCGCGCACGCGCTCACCCGGCTTGAGTGCCTGGTCCCGGATCGCGTCGAGCAGCATCCGATAGGCATATTCCGCCCGCGAGCTGCCTTCAAAGTCATCGACTGTGGATTGCCCCGTGACTGCCACTGCGTCCTGATCCCCGAGGTGAAAGCCATCACACGCGACGGCGACCGTCGTCGATCTTGCTTTGTGTACCACTGTATACAATAGTGAACCCGTGTCCACCGGTGGGAAGCACCGAGTGTCATCGTCGAGGGGTAGGAACATGAACCGTCTGCCGAACAGCTTGCACGCGCTGGACGTTGCGAGCCTGGTGCATCCTCAGTCGAACCTGCGCAAGCATCTGGAGCAAGGCCCGACGATCTACGCGAAGGGCAAAGGCATCTTCATCTACGACGAGGATGGCCGCGAGTACCTCGAAGCGGCGGCCGGTCTCTGGTGTGCGTCCCTCGGCTTCGGCGTCGAGCGTCTGGCGAAAGTCGCCTACGACCAGATGTGCAAGGTCGGCTACTATCACATCTACCGCTCGGCCTCGAACGAGACCGCGATCGAACTCGCCGCCAAGCTCCTCGAGATGGCGCCGGTGCCGATGTCGAAGGTCTTCTTCCAGTGCTCGGGCTCGGAAGCCAACGACACGGCGGTGAAGGTCGTCTGGTACTACTGGCACGCCCACGGCAAGCCCGAGAAGCGCAAGATCATCGGCCGCAAGATGGGCTATCACGGCTCGACCTGTGCTTCCGCGTCGATCTCCGGCAAGCCCGACATGCATCAGGAATCTGGGCTTCCCTTCGACGCCTTCCGCCATACCGAATTCCCGAACTACTACCGCAACCAGCTTCCCGGCGAGACGGAGGACGACTACTCGACCCGCATGGCGCAAGCGCTCGAGGACCTGATCATCGCCGAAGGCCCGGAGACGGTGGCAGCCTTCTGGGCCGAGCCGGTGATGGGCGCCGGCGGCGCGGTTCTGCCCCCGAAGGGCTACTTCGCGAAGATCCAGGCCGTCCTGCAGAAGTATGACGTCCTGTTCGTCGCCGACGAGGTCATCTGCGGCTTCGGCCGCACGGGCAACATGTGGGGCTCGCAGACCTACGACCTGAAGCCCGACATGATCTCCTGCGCCAAGGCGCTCTCGGCGGGGCTGGCGCCGATCTCTGCGCTGCTGCTCAACGAACGCGTCTTCCAGGCTCTCATGATCGAGAGCGACAAGGTCGGGCACTTCGCGCACGGCTACACCTACGCCGGCCATCCCGTAACGACGGCTGTCGCATTGGAGACGCTCAAGATCTACGACGAGATGGACATGGTCGGCCACGTCCGCAAGGTCGAGAAGCCATTTCTTGCGGAACTGAAGGCGCTCGAGAGCCACCCGTTGATCGGCGAATTCCGTGGCATCGGCCTCATCGGTGCGCTCGAGGTCGTCAAGGACAAGGAGACGCGCGAGATGTTCTCGGCCGACGTCGGCGTCATGGACATTCTCGCCGGCAACGCGAAGAAGCACGGTCTGATCCTGCGCCTCGTCGGCAACCGGATCGCCTTCTCGCCGCCGCTGATCATCACCGAGGGCGAAGTGCGCGAGATTGCACGCCGCATGCGGAGCGCCCTCGACGACACATGGACCGCGGTTCGCGCCAATTGATCGAGGCGTGGCCGCGGCACCCCGGCGGAGCCGAACCGTATGGGCAATGCACAAAGGGCGGGGCCGCGCGGCCCCGCCCGTGGCTCGACGTAGCCTCGCGGCGGCCGACGACCTGGCGCGCCGCAACGGCGCGGTATGATTTGCGACCGCGAACAGGACCGACTGCGTGATAAGGTTGTGGGTCAGTTCCCTGTGGGGGCAAGGTCACGCGGCCAGGTCGACAACAGCTCGACGTCGATCTACGCCCATAAGCTGGAGGAGCCCGCCCGCCGCGCCGTCGATCGCGTCGTCGGCCCGGTCGCAACCGCGCTGGAGGCACACAGTAATCGGCGGCGAATGTTCACGACCGGCATCGTCGTTCAATCCGGCTTCTCTTCAATCTCGCGTCTGATCTGATCCAGGCGTCGTCCCTCGTCAGTCCATTCCCACGGACCGGACAGAGCCTCGACATTCTGACCCAGCGCCCTGTCCGCCTGAATAGCGGCGCCTGAGAGTGAAGGAGTTCCTCATTGAACTCGACTTGATTGCGCTGATCTACAATCCGGTCGTTCCGCTGAGGCACGCACTTGCCCCGTAGTCGGCGAGTTTCGACAGTCAAAGCAGAAATGTTCTCGCCTGCTTTCCCCATTCTTGGCAGATAAAGACAAGCCGCGCGAACTCTCGGTCCGGCCTGATCAAGCACCGATGTGTCAGCGCAACGGTGCGCCGTCAGCTGGCGTGCGCTTGCAAGACGGCTCAACCCTCCCGGCTCAGGCCTCTTTCAGTCGAAGAAGTCGAGAAACGACTTCCGGCGCTTGGGCGACTGGCCGTGACCATAGCGACGGTCGTCATCGTCGTCGTCATCGTCGCGCGGGCGCCGATCGCGTTGCGGCGGCAGTGCACCGCCGAGAAAGCTCCGCTGCTCCGCGCCACCGACCGCCGTCGCCAGCTTCTCGAGCTCGCCGCGGTCGAGCCACACGCCGCGGCACTGGGTACATGTGTCGATCAGCACGCCGCTCTTGTTGATCTCCTTCATTGCGCCCTGGCAGACTGGGCAGATGAGCACGCTCATGTGGTCCTCCTGTCGTATTGCGTTGATTGATCAGCGGCGGGTCGGCGTGTTCATGATCGGCACTGGTCGAAGCACCGCCGGGTTGCCGATTTCGATGAGGTGCCGCTGCGCTCGAAGCAGCAACGCTTGAAGGCGCAGCAACCGCGCAGGTAATGCCCGGGCATGCTGCCGCTCGCGCTCCAGTTGGCGCCGAATCTGGCTGGTCCGGTTCAAAACATGGGTGAGAGTCTGGTGCATACGGCGTCCTCCATCGGATGATTGGAGGCATGCTCGAGCCGGTAGAGGCATCGGGCATACCCGATGCGGTCCGACATCACAGCGCGCAAGGCACTGTCAGAGGAGCCCGGTTCCGCAGCAACACCCGTGATTTGGGAGCAATTTCGATCGCCACAAGAGCATGCTCTCCAGTTCTGGCATCGGAAAAACCAATCGATCCGACGACCCTTGTCGAGAGGTGACTTTCTCCCCAATTGGCGGTCGGAGAAGCCGGGTCCTTCTGGCAGTCCGTGCGGGACTGCGATGTCGGCAGATGAGCAGATGCATCGCTGGCATCGGAGAGGGCGAGATGGAGTTCTTCGAGCCTTCTCTGACAGGGCTGTTTCCCGGCAAGCCGGTCTGGATCTGGCTTGCCGTCTTCGGATCAGTGACGTGGCTCCTGATCCTCGATCTCGGCGTGCGCCACCAGGCGCAGCGCGAGATCCCGGCTGGCGAAAGCCTCCTGCCGTCGGCCGTCTACACCGGTCTCGGCCTCGGGTTCGGCGCCTGGCTGTGGTGGCATCTCGGCAACCTGGCCGGCATGGAGACTCCCACCGGGTTCGCGGTCGAGCAAGCTCCGTAGACGGACAACGTATTCGTCATCGCCATCCTGATCGGCGGCGTCCTGTACTCGCTCTTCAAGACGCGCAATGCCACGAAACATGAGGAGCTGCGGTCGTGACCAACGCCAAGCACAATCGTCGTAACGTCGGCGCCGTTCGCACACGCGTCCCTGACCTTCACATGCGGATCCGTGAGCTTGCAGACCGTGTGCGCCGGCAAGGTGGCGACCGCATCGCAGGCTGGGCTCCAGTGATCGAACGGCAAAGCTTCCGACCGGCGGCTGAAAACCTCGCCTGCTATCTGGCGCTGAGGTCGGAGGACCTCAGCGAACTGCAACTCGATCTCTCGGAGGCGGGCCTGTCCTCTCTCGGACGATGTGAGGCCAACGTGTTGGGCAATCTCGACGCGGTCGCCGCCGTGCTGGCCCGCATCGAGGGCAAGGAACCCGATCGTCTTCCGCCAGCCGGCTGGAAGCGCGCCCGTGATGTTCCACTGCAAGAGCAGGTCGAGGCGATCTTCGGGCGCGATCCTTCGGGTCCCCGCAGCCGGATCATGGTGACGCTCGGCACAAGCGCGGCCCACGATCGGAGCCTCGTCGAAGGCCTGATTGCTGCAGGCGCCGACTGCGTGCGCATCAACTGTGCCCACGACGGTCCCGAGATCTGGGAGGCGATGATCCGCGTCACGCGTCAGGCCGCCGCCAAGCTCGAGCGCGATTGTCGTGTGCTGATGGACATCGCCGGGCCCAAGGTCCGCATTGCGTCTGTGGAGGGGGCCGATGGAAAGCGCGTCCACCTCGGCGACACGTTCTCGCTCGTGGCGCTTTCCGGGCGTGCCGACGACGATCGGGGCCTCGTCGCCGTCTGCAGCGAGGCGGTACCTCTCGAACTGCTCCAGAAAGGGCACAAGGTTCTGATCGATGACGGCAAGGTCGTGTGCGTCGTCGCGGAGAAAAACAACGAGCGCGTCAGACTGACGGTCGAAGCGGTCCGGCCAAAGGGCGTCAAGCTGCGACCGGGCAAAGGGCTCAACTTCCCCGACCTCGACCTCGCGATCCCTCCGTTGACCGCGAAGGATCTGGTCGACCTCGACTTCATCGCCGCACATGCCGATATCGTCGGCTTCTCCTTCGTGCAGCGCGCCACCGACGTGCAGCTGCTGCAGATGGAACTCGCAAAGCGCCTTGGCGAGAGACTGCTACCGCCGCTCGTTCTCAAAGTCGAGACGCGACTGGGCGTCGCCAATCTGCCCGACTTGATTGTGGCGGCTGCCGGTCGCCAGCCGACCGCAGTGATGATCGCGCGCGGCGATCTCGCTGTTGAACTCGGGCTGCAGCACATGTCCGAGGTCCAGGAGCAGATGCTCTGGCTCTGCGAAGCGGCGCACGTGCCCGTCGTGTGGGCAACCCAGGTGCTCGACAACCTGCTGAAGACGGGGATCCCGAGCCGTGCCGAGGCGACGGATGCCGCGATGGCGCAGCGTGCCGAGTGCGTCATGCTCAACAAGGGCGAGCATGCCGTCGAAACGGTACGGTTCCTCGACAACATTCTTCATCGGATGGACCGGCACGTTGCCAAGAAGTCGGCGCTCCTCGGTCCGTTGTCCCAATGGGCAACGACTGATCATCGAGGCCGATCGGGCAAACCGCCAAAACGATCGCGCAAGCCATCGCCCGGAGCGGCTGGCGCAGGTTCAGGTTGACTACGCGTAGTCCCGAATGCAGTGGCGGCTTTGGCATTCGCCTGACGCCGAAGGCCGAGCCGGGGCAACCGATCATATCCTGCGGTTCCGCGACAATGCATGCAGATGTACTGCGCAGCACCGTTACAATCTTGGCGAAGACCTGATCGATCAGATTGAGGTCGGGGAAGAAGGCGGCAAGGAGCGCAGCTCTGCGCCGCCCGCTTCGACAGCGTCACTCAGGCTTTCGTTCCTGTGATCCGCGCCTATGTTCGCAGCTGCCGAATGCTGACTTCGGTGGGCCACTTGCGCACTTGGTATCCAATTGGCCCAGAACAGAAACCCAATGCTCGTCCGGTAGTAGCATGCGACCAGACATCGACGTCGGCGCGCGATCACTCGAGCGGCCTGAACGGTCCCATCAACACCACCCGATGCGAGTGAGGGAGTGGCAGCTAGCCCGGTGTTCGGCGCTAGCGCTGACGACTCCCGGAAAACTCCATGCTTTCCTATCCGTTAGGACGAGCCACCCGAGTGGTTCCTATGTGGTTCCTGTGCCCCAAGCGACCTTGGTCGTACGGCTGCGCTGCATCCACAAGCCGTTGTTTTTTCTTGATTTTCCTGGTGGGCGCGACAGGGATTGAACCTGTGACCCCACCCGTGTGAAGGGTGTGCTCTACCGCTGAGCTACGCGCCCGAGCCTGAAGGCTCGCCAGAGAACGGTCTTATCGAGCGACGGCATCCGGCTGTCAAGCGGAACGCCTGCCCGCCACGCCACGGAGCCGCCGCGCGGCGGACCGTCGCAAGCGGCACGGCCCAATGGTCCTCAGACCGCCATCGAGTGACGCGCCCGGCTGCCTCCGAGGTAAGCGTCGAACTCGGCGCAGATGCTGCGCACGAACGGCCGTCCCCGCTCCGTCACCTCGAGCCGGTCGTCATCGAGCGCCACGAGGCCGTCCGCATCGCCACGGGCGACGTCGCCGATGCGCGCGAGCACCGGGCGCGCCGCTTCGCCGAAGCGGTCGACGAGGGCACGCATCGAGACGCGGAAATCGCACATCAGCCGCTCGATGAGGAACGCGCGCACCCGGTCGTCGCTGCTCACCGCGAAGCCCCGCGCCGTGGCCAGTTCCCCATTCCCGATGCGCCGCTCGTACTCGCCCGCCGCGACGGAATTCTGCACGAAGCCACCCGGTAGCTTGCCGATCGCCGAGGCTCCGAAGCCGATCAGCGTATCGGCCCCGTCGCTGGTGTAGCCTTGGAAATTGCGCCTGAGATCAGCCGACGAGAGGCTGTCGCCGGAGCGGGCGAAATGATCAATGCCGACGCGCGCATAGCCAGCATCGACCAGCCGGCGTACGATCGCCTGTGACTGGGCATAGCGATCGTCTGCGCCGGGAAGCGTCGAGCTGTCGATCAGGCGCTGATGGCGCATCCGTTCCGGCAGATGGGCATAGCCGAACGTCGCGATTCGCTCGGGCTCGAGCCGCAGCACGTCGTCGAGCGTCCGGCCGAGGCTGTCGAGCGTCTGCAACGGGAGACCATAGACGAGATCGACGTTGACCGATCGCACGCCGTGCGCCCGGAAGAGATCCACCGCGCGCTGCGTCACGGCGAAGTCCTGGAGACGCCCGATCGCCGCCTGCACCGCCGGATCGAAATCCTGCACACCGAACGAGACCCGGTTGACGCCCGCCGCCGCGAATGCCGCCACCTGATCCTCGCGCAGGTGCCGGGGATCGACCTCGACGGCATTTTCACCGTCGGGATCGATGTCGTAGGCTGCGGCGAACGCGCCCGCGAGCCGCTGGATGTCACCTGGCTCGAGCATGCTCGGCGAGCCCCCGCCCCAGTGCAGATGCGAAGCCGTCAGCCGGGCTCGATGCCGGGCGGCGACGATCCCGATTTCTCCGACGACCGCCTCCACGTAACGGCTCACGGGATCGTAACGGCGCACGGCCTTCGTGTTGCAGGCGCAGTAGTGGCAGAGCGCGTGGCAGAACGGGATGTGCACGTAGAGCGAGATCGGCTGATCTGTCGCCAGCGCCGCGAGCCAACCGTCGTAGATTTCGGGCCCGATCTCGGGCTTGAAGTGATTGGCCGTCGGATAGCTCGTGTAGCGCGGCAGGGCGCGGGCATGGCGCCGGACGAGTGCGGCATCAGTCGTCGTGTCCATGACCTCTCCATCTGCACGGGCGGCATCTGGACAAACCGTAGGCGTGGACGATCAGCCGGCGTTTGACCCATCTCAAATCCCGGTATCGCGGACCGGCCGGACCGTGGAGACGCTTGGCGATTGATCCCGGTCAAACCGCGAGGCAGCGGCCTCGGGCCAACACTGTCCGGCAACTGCCTCCGGACGAAGCCTAGAGCCATGCGCCCAACTTGCCGCACATGTGCGATCCGACCCAGCGCGGTCTGCCGAGCCCTCCCGCCCGAGGCGCTCGACCAGATCAATCGCCTGTCGCACCGCAAACACCTGACCGCCGGCCGGACACTGTTCGCCGCCGAGGATGGCGACCACACGGTTGCGACGGTGCTCGCCGGTGTGGCCAAGACGTCGGTGACATCCGCCGACGGTCGGACACAGATCGTCGGCCTGCATTTCCCGGGCGACTTCATCGGCCGCCCCCATGCGGCCGGCAGTGCGAACATGGTCGAAGCAGCGACCGACATGGATGTGTGCCTGTTCGACAAGAGCCGGTTCGAAGCCCTGTTGCGTGAGCACGACGGCCTGAGCCGACTTCTCATGGCACGCATGACCGAGGACCTGGACGCGGCCCGGCAATGGATGTTCCTCCTTGGCCACAAGTCGGCGGCGGAGCGGCTGGCGAGTTTCATCGCGCTGTGCATCGACCGCCTCGAGCCGCGCTGCGGCGCCGACACGGAGGCAAAGCCGGCGTCCCGCATCGATCTGCCCCTCTCGCGCACCGAGATCGGCCATTTCCTCGGCCTGACCATAGAGACGGTGAGCCGCGTGTTGCGCCGCCTCCAGACCGCGGGCGTCATCGAAATCGAGAGCGGCCGGGGCATTCGCGTGGTCGACCGCGAGGCCCTTGCCGCGACTGCATCGGCGGCGACGGACTGAAGCGTCATTACGAGTTTCGCCGTTTCACCTTGAAAGGCGTAGCGGGCCGCGGGAAGGTTCGGACACCCCCGCACGCGAGGACATGACCGTGAGTGACCCCGACCCGACGAACCCGATGCGCGGCCCGAACCGCTTCAAGCTCGGCATCTTCAGCGCCAACTGCGACGGCGGCCTCACCATGAGCCTTGCGCCAGAGCGCTGGCGGGCCGACTGGGACGATATCGTCGCCATGTGCCGGATCGCGGACGACGCGGGCCTCGAGTTCATCCTTCCCGTCGCCAAATGGCGGGGCTATCAGGGCAAGGCGAACATCTACGGCCGATCCTACGAGACGCTGACCCACAGCGCCGCGATCGGCGCCCTGACGAAACGCATCTGCGTGTTCTCGACCATCCACGTGCCGCTCGTGACGCCGGCGTTCGGCGCCAAGGCGCTCGCGACCATCGATCACGTCACCCACGGCCGCGCCGGCCTCAACATCGTCTGCGGCTGGAACCAGGAGGAGTTCGATCTCCACGGCGTGACCATCGACCAGGATCGCCGCTACGAGCATGGCCTCGAATGGTTCAAGGTCTGGTCGAAACTGCTCGAAGGCGGGCCGGAGTTCGACTGGAAGGGCGAGTTCTTCGACCTGAAGCGGCTCTCGACGGACCCGCTCTCGGTCCAGAAGCCGCGGCCCCTGGTGATGTCTGCGGGCTTCTCGCCGAAGGGTCGCGACTTCGCCGCCCAGGCCGCCGACGCGCTGTTCACGACGATGACCGATCTCGAACAGGCCCCCGCTTTCCTGGCAGATGTCGCAGCCCACATGGCCCGCTACGACCGGAGCGTGCCCGTCTACGTCATGGGGCACGTCGTCTGCCGGCCGACCCGCGCCGAGGCGGATGACTTCTACCACTACTTCGCCGAGGAGCACGCCGACGCGGACGGACAGGCCTACTATCGCCGCCAGCGCGGCACAAAGGTCGGCGTCGGCGCCGCAACGGCAGGCCGCCCCCTCGAGAACCGCTTCATGCGCCAGTCCGGGAAACGCTACGACGGCGCCTATCCCGGCACCTTCCCCATGGTCGGAACGCCCGACGATGTTGCGGCCGACATGGCCCGCATGGCCGCCGCAGGCCTCGCCGGCTGCTCGGTCGCGTTCCTCGATTACCTGAAGGAGATCCCCTACTTCGTCGCCGAGGTCGTGCCACGGCTCGAGCGCATGGGTCTTCGCGCCCCGGTCAGTGCTGCTCCAGCAGGCGACCGAAGCCGCTGATCCGGTCAGCAATGCCGGCGAGTCGCAGCGCCTGCCAGAGCGTCGACTGCGTCGAGGTGATGACGGGCTTGCCGAGCGCCTCCTCGAGTGGCGCGATCACCGTGTGCGAGCGCGTGTTGAGGCACGACATGACAAGCGCATCGGCCGTCGGATCGCACCCCCGCTTGCCGAGATCGAAGAGCGTCTCGGGCTCCGGCTCCGCCAGCCGGAAGCCGTCGGAGATACCGAGGAACGCACCCCCCCGGACATCGAAGCCCGCGCTCGTGAAATAGTCGTGCTCGGCCTCGTCTACTTTGGCCGGATAGGGCGAGACGATGGAAATACGGCTCGCGCCGACGGCCTTGAGGCCGCTCAGGATGGCATGCGCCGCCGTGGTCGCGGGCACGTCGTAGCCCTCGGCGATCTCGGCACGCAGATGCGCGTCATAGGCGAGGCCCTGCACGATGCTCGACGCCGTGCAGCCGTAGGCGATCACGTGCGGAAAGATGCTGGAGAGCTGCCGGACAGCCGACTTGCCCTCGGTCCGGTCCATCTCGATCAATGTTTCGGCCGTCGTGTCGGCGGGAATGAACATGCGCGAGAAATGAACGCTCACGCCCTCCGGAACGACGCCCGAAGCCCAGGGCTCCATGACGGTGTTGACGCTCGGCATCACGATTCCGATGCGCGCGCGACGCCCGGGGCCGTTCAGGAATGGCGGTGGCATGGGCGCGCCTCGTGTGTTGGCTCGGTTTCTGATCTGGTTCGGTCTGCGAACGCTCGTGACGCAGCCCGACCGGAACCGATGCTGTCGACTGCGATCACCTCCTGTCAACGGCGAACACGACCGACACCCCCTCACCGGAATGGGCTGGCTCAGTACGTCTCGACGTGAAAGCGCCCTTCGGCCCTGAGGCGGGGCTTTAGCTCGTCCCAATCGAGCGCCGACCGGGCGGCGATCTCGGCCAGCGCCTCCTCGACGCCTTCCTCCATGCCTTTGAGGCCACAGACGAAGATGTGCGTCTTGGGATCGCCGAGCAGACGGCCGACGCTTTCACCCTCGGCACGCATGCGATCCTGCACGTACTCCTTCGGTCGTCCCGGCAGGCGCGAATAGACGAGATGTTTCTCGAGCAGGCTGTCGGGCACCTTCTGCAAGGGCCCGAAATAGGGAAGCTCCTCCGGCCGGCGCGCGCCGAAGAAGAGCGCCATGCGGCCCGGCGCGCCCGGTTGCGCCCGTCGCCGGCGCTCCGTGAAGGCCCGGAAGGGCGCCGAGCCCGTCCCCGTGCACACCATCAGCACGTTCGCGCTCGGGTCGTCCGGCATCAGGAACGTGGCACCGAACGGCCCCGTAACGGCGACCCGGTCGCCGACCTTCAGGTTGCACAGCCAGTCCGAGATGAGCCCGCCCGGTACCCGCTTCACGGTCAACGCGAGATTGTTGGCGTTGCGCTTCTCCCCGTCCCGCGCCGACGCGACCGAGTAGAGCCTGAGCGGATAGGGTTTTCCATCGGGATCGCTGATCGGCGGCACGATGCCGATCGACTGCCCCTCGAGGACCGGAAACTGCACGTCGCCGAGCCCAAGGACGATATGTCGGACGTCACTCTCCGCGTCCACCGCCGTGATTCGGTAGTTGCCTTGCACGGTAGCCACAACGGGCTTCGACCGCGGAAAGACGTTGACGGCCGGCTTCGCCGCCGACTTGGGCGCCACCGCGCGCCCACCGCCGCCGGCATGCGCCGCCGCGATCAACGCTCCGGCCTCCGGATCGACCGCCTCCTCGACAGGCAGATCCCCCCCGACGTCGCCCTGCGCCGGCAGTTCCTGCCAGGAGAACTGCTCTGCCAGCGAATAGGGTGTCGTCACGATGCGCCAGTTGTCGATCGAGCCTGTCGGGCATGGTGCGATGCAGTCGAGGCACCCGTTGCACAGTTCCGGATCGACGACGTAGTTGTTGTCGTCATGGCTCACCGCGCCGACGCTGCATGTCGCCTCGCAGGTCCCGCAGCGGATGCAGATTTCCGGGTCGATGAGATGCTGCTTGATCACCGATACAGCCGGCCGCTCCATTGCCCACTCCTGCTCATCGCCCGTAATCGCCATCGCCGCCACGAACACATGGCATGGGCGCCGTGAGGTAACCACGGGCTCCATGGCCATCTGCCCAAAAAAACATCGTTCCCAGCCAACCAACGATCACAAGGGGCAACGATGCCCGCTTGCAGCTTCTGAATTTTTCCGCTCAAAGTACGGACATGATCCCGCCGGGGATCCGTTACAAGGTCACTTGGGAGGGTTTGAATGCGTCGTATCCTGGCGGCAACGCTGTTTGCCGCAACTATGGGTCTTGCCGGTAGCGCGAGTGCCCAGACTATCGACTCCAAGACGTTCAACGTCGTCGGCACCTGGAACTTCCTCACCAACTATCAGGTGCTCGAGAAGCCGTTCTTCGAGACGGAGCTGCCGAAGCTGTCGGACGGCAAGCTCAAGGGTAACGTCAAGGCCCTCAACGAGCTCAACCTGAAGGGCACCGAGCTGCTCCGCCTGCTCAAGCAGGGCGTGTTCGACATGGTCTTCGCCCTCCCGATCTACGTCGAGGACGGTGGCGCGATCATCGAAGCTCTGGACATCGCCGGCGTCGCCCGCGACTACAAGATGGCCAAGGACATCTCCGAGATCTGGCTGCCCGAGATGCAGAAGGTCATGAAGGAGAAGCACAACGCCATCATCCTCGGCACGCACACGTGGCCTGAGCAGGACTTCTACTGCCGTGGCGACGTCAAGAGCGTCGAGGACCTGAAGGGCAAGAAGGTTCGCGTGCAGGGCACGTCGCAGTCCGACCTCGTGGCGGCCTTGGGCGGTACTGGCGTGACGATCGCCTTCGCCGAAGTCGTTCCGGCTCTCGAAAAGGGCGTCGTCGACTGTGGCATCACGGGCACCATGCCGGCCTACAAGGCCAAGTGGCCCGAAGTGACCAACTCGCTATTCCGCATGCCGGTGGGCTTCACGGCTGGCTTCCTCGTCGCCAACCTGACGATGTGGAACAAGCTCTCGCCCGACACCCAGGCGCTCATCCAGAAGGCTGCCAAGGACCTCGAGGACCGCTCGTGGAAGTCGACGCAGCTCGAGACGGAAGACGGCGTGTTCTGCACGACCGGCACCGGCAAGTGCCCGGCCGGCGAACCCGGCAAGCTCAAGCTGAACCTGCCGAGCGAGGCTGACTTCAAGGCGCGCGACAAGGCGCTCAACGACGTCGTTCTGAAGAACTGGGCGAAGCGCTGCGGCGCCGAGTGCGCAGCGAAGTGGAACGACCTCATCGGCAAGAAGTACGGTCTCAACGCCAAGGCGGACTGACCCGAACGGCACCACCTTTGGAGGCCCGGCCGTCCTCGGCCGGGCCTTTTCCGATATGACGCCAATCAAACCAACTCTGCCGGCCCTGGTGCTCTGGGTCGACGCTGTATGATGCCGTGCACGCACGGCTCGGGGGCCAAGCAACGATGGATCGCATCTGGAACGGGATCGTCGCACTATCCCGGTTTGCCGTGTGGTGTGGCGGTGCCATGCTGCTGTCTGCGGCGTTGATCGTGACTGCCGAAGTTCTGCTACGGAAGCTGCTCCCAAGCCTCGTCGAGATGGGCGGCTCGTTACTGGGACTGTTCGGCGCAAACGTGGACGCCGCCGCCAATCAGGCGTGGTTCCGCCAGTTCACGTTCTCCGGCTCCGACGAGATCTCAGGCTATCTGTTCGCGATCGGCACGAGCTGGTCGATGGCCTATGTGTTATGCACGCGCGGCCACATCCGCATCGACGCCCTCTACATCAATTTCGGCGCGCGCGTGCGCGGCTGGCTTGACCTTGTGGCGCTGCTGGCGCTCGGCGTCTTCGTCGCCGCCATGGTGTACCGCGCCTGGGACGTCACGATCATCAATTTCCTCGAGTACAACCGCTCCAACACGAACCTTCGCATCCCGCTCGCATGGGCCCAGATCCCCTGGCTGGCGGGCTTCGTGCTGTTCGCGGTCGCCCTTGCATTCGCTGTGCTCCGCACGTTCGTCGCCCTCGTCTCTGGCGACTACGCGAAAGCAGCTTCCATCGCTGGCGTCGCATCTCAGGACGAAGAGATCGCGAGCGAGCTCCAGAGCCTCGGCATCGAGCGCCGCCAACACTAGGGATATCGGCCACCCATGCTCGCGACAGCCCTTCTCCTCCTCCTCTTCATGCTGGCCGTCTCGGTGCCGGTCGCCGCCGTCATGGGCGTGCTCGGCATCGCCCTCGACAACATGTTCTCGTTCATGCCGCTGCAGCGGGCCATGGGCGAGATCCTCTGGAACTCGTCGAGCGAATACATCCTGATCGCCGTGCCCCTGTTCGTCATGCTGGGCGAAATCCTGCTGCGGGCGGGTATCGCCGAGCGGGTCTACAATGCCATCGCGCAATGGCTGTCGTGGCTCCCTGGCGGCCTCATGCACGCTAACATCGGCGCCTCGGCCATGTTCGCCGCGACCTCCGGCTCGAGCGTTGCAACCGCGGCCACCATCGGCACGGTCGCGATCCCCCAGATCGCCAAGCGGGGCTACGACGAACGCCTCTTCCTCGGCACGATCGCAGCCGGCGGCACGCTCGGCATCCTGATCCCGCCGTCGATCAACTTCATCATCTACGGGCTGCTGACGAGCACCAGTGTCCCGCGCCTCTATCTCGCCGGTTTCATTCCCGGCGCACTGCTCGCCAGCCTCTTCATGGTGATCGTGCTCATCGCCTGCCTCATCGACCCGAAGAAGGGCGGCGAGAAGATGGAGACGAGCTGGTCGGAGCGGTTCCGCGTCCTGCCGAGCCTCATCCCGCCGATGTTCATCTTCCTCGTCGTCGTCGGCGCGATCTATGCCGGTATCGCGACCCCGACCGAGGCGGCATCGCTCGGCGTGGTTGCGGCGCTCATTCTCGCCTGGTGGGAAGGCAAGCTGACCCTCCAGATGCTGCGCGCCGTGGGCGAAGGCACCATGCGCACGACGGCCATGATCATGATGATCATCATTGCCGCCCAGTTCCTGAACTTCGTGCTTGCCGCTATCGGCATCACCGATGCGGTCGCAAAGACCATGGAATCGATGGGGTTGGGCAAGATCACAACCATGCTGGTCATCGTGGTGTTCTACCTCGTGCTTGGCTGCTTCATGGAAACGATCTCCATGATGATCCTCACGACACCGTTCATCTTCCCGATCGTCACCAATGTTGGCTGGGATCCGATCTGGTGGGGCATCGTGCTTACCATCCTGATCGAAGCCGCGCTGATCACGCCTCCGGTCGGCCTCAATCTCTACGTCGTGCAGGGCATGCGCGAACGAGGGCCTGTGTCCGACGTCATCCAGGGTGCGCTCCCGTTCGTCGGCGCCATGATGGTGTTGATCGGCCTGCTCATGGCCTTCCCGGACCTGGCGCTCTGGCTGCCGAACTACGTCATGGGCAAGGGCTGATCCTGAACGACCGGCTCAGGACGAACCCGACGAAGGGGCCGCGCTCGAGACGCGGCCCCTTCTGTTTTTGGGATGTCTCGCTGAGTGAGCCTCAGAGATCGCCGAGCTTCCCGGCCTTCTCGGCAAGGAGGTAGTAGAACGTCACCCGGTGCTTGCTCGTGTCGGCCTTCATCTGCTCGCACACCGCCTTGATCCGCGCGTCGAGCGCCGCGTCGTCCTCGGTCATCTTGAGCTTCCGCTTGAGAAAACTCTCCCGCACGGTGTCGAGCTCGCTCTTCGACGAACACGAGACGTAGGACGCGTCCTTCCCCCTGAGCGCGATGCCGAGGAACTTGACGATCCCGGCCACCGCCGCCGCATTGACGGACGACGTGTAGAGCTGGATATCCTTGGAATAGTCCACGTCTGCCATGTCGCTCTCCTGTTGGCTGATCTCGTGACGGCGCCCGCGCCTCCATGCGTGCACGTGGGCTCGATCGCCTCGATACGCGCCGGGACGCAATGCGCCGACGGCGGACAATATCCCACCGCGCCGCTGAAGCGAAGTCCGGATTGCATCCACCACTACAGGCGATCTGGTGGTGGCGTCTCCCTTTTCTGCATAGCTTGACTGTGATCGAAGCGGCGGTTGCGGTGGCCGCCGGTCACATCTAGGTTGCGCCGCACAGTCATTCCGGAGCCCCCAGATGTTGATGTCTGCAGCCGCCTACAGGGACAGCCTGCGCCGCCTCCGCCCGAGGGTCTTTGTCAACGGCCAGAGCGTGGCGAGCGTGGCCGACGAACCACTACTGGCGCCGGGCATCGCCGCAACCGGTGTCGCCTACGACTTCGCCCTCGTCGACGACCATAAGCCCCTGATGACGGCGCGCCAGGGCACGAGCGGCAAACTCGTCAACCGGATGCTCCACATCGACGAGAACTCGACGGATCTTCTCTACAAGCTGGAGGCGGTTCGGCTGGTCTGCCGGGAATCGGGCTGTGCCCAGCGCTACCTCTCGCACGATGCATTGAACGCGCTCTATCAGGCGACGAAGCGCCTCGACGCCGAGCATGGCACGGACCGGCATGCCCGCTTCCTCGCGTACCTGCATGAGAGCCAGGACAACGACTGGTCGCACGGCATCGCCATGACCGACGCCAAGGGTGATCGCTCGAAGCGCCCGGGCCAGCAGGCGAACCCCGACGTCTACGTCCACATCAAGGAGCGTCGGCCCGACGGCATCGTCATTCGCGGCACGAAGGCGATCGTCACCGGCGCGCCCTACATGCACGAATTCCTCGTCCTCCCCTGCCGCACCATGACGAAGGAAGACGCGCACTTCGCCGTCGCCTGCGCGGTGCCGGCCGATGCGCCGGGCGTCACGATCATCTCGCGTCCTGCTGGCCGTCCGGGTGATCCTGCCGCCAAGTATTCGGCCAGGTACGGCCAGTCGACCGGCGTCGTGCAGTTCGACGACGTCTTCGTCCCCCACGACCGGATCTTCATCGACGGCCAGTATGAAGAAGCTGGCTTCATGACCACCAGCTACGCGACGCACCACCGCCATTCCTGCATCGGAGCGAGGGCGGGCTTCGGCGATCTGCTCATCGGTGCCGGCGCGCTGATGATCGAGGCCAACGGCCTCGACACCGACCGCCACTCGCATGTCCGCGACGCGATGGTGGAGCTGATCAAGATCGTCGAGGGCTTCTTCGCCTGCGGCGTGGCCGCCTCGGTCTACGCCATGAAGGACCCGGGCGGCTCGGTGATGCCGGACACTGTGTTCTCGAACGTCGGCAAACTGCTGCTTGCCACGCAGATCTACGACATGCACCGGCTCGCTCACTACGTGTCGGGCGGGCTCGTCGTCGCGCTACCTGGCCCCGACGAGGACCACAACCCCGAAACGGCGGCATCGCTCTCGGCGGTCCTCGCCGGCCGTCCCGATGTGCCCGCCGCCCGCCGCATGGAAGTCGCGCGCCTGATGGAGGACCTGACCGCCTCCTACACGGGCGGCTGGATGAGCGTCATTTCGCTCCACGGCGGCGGCTCGCCCGAGGCCATGAAGCGCGAGATCTGGCGCAATTATCCGGTCGGCGAGAAGGCGAGCCTCGTCGGCCATCTGCTTGACCACGGCATTCTGGATCAAGGTCAGCGCGTCTCGAAGCAGCCGGGGCGCTGCTGCGCGACGGGATGCGAGGTTCCCGCCATCGCGCCTGCGCGGAACGCTACCGAGGACGCTGCCGAATGATGACACCCGACCGCGCGAGCGAGGCCGCCGAGGCCATCTGGCAGCATTGGCAGGATGGCGCTGCCATGCAGGCGCTGCCCGAGCACGTACGACCGGCTGATCGCCGCAGCGGCTATGCGATCCAGGCCCGCGTCGTGGCCCGCAGCCTGCGGCAGGCGACCGGCTGGAAGATTGCGGCCACCTCGAAATCCGGGCAGGCGCACATCGGCGTCGACGGCCCGCTCGCCGGTCGTCTCCTCGGCGAGCGGACGTCGCCATCGGGAGCCGAGCTGTCACTCGTCGGCAACCGCATGCGGGTCGCCGAACCGGAGTTCGCGTTCCGCTTCGCCCGCCGCCTCGATGCACGCCCCGAGGCCTACGAGGTTTCGGAGGTTCTGGCTGCCGTCGACAGCGTGCTGCCGGCCCTCGAGATCCCAGACAGCCGCTTCGCCGACTTCGCCACCGCAGGCGGCCCCCAGTTGATCGCCGACCTGGCTTGCGCCCATCAGATCGTCCTTGGAAAGCCCACGATGGCGTCTTGGCGCGACATCGATCTCGCGGCGCATGCCGTGGAGGGCACCATCGTCGGCGGCCTCTCGCGCACCGGCTCTGGCGCCAACGTGCTTGGGGACCCGCGCATCGCCCTGACGTGGCTCGTCAACGAGATCTCGGCCCTGGGCCTCTCCATCGAGCCCGGCGAAGTCGTCACCACCGGCACGTGCATGCAGCCGATCGCACTGCAGCCGGGGGATCACGTCCGCGCCGACTTCGGCCCTCTCGGCTCGGTCGAGGCGAGGTTCGCGTGAGCCTTCTCAACGGCCTGGGCGGCTACGGCGCGCTCACGAAGGCGCTGCACTGGTCGATCGCCGGGCTGTTTGCGTTCCAATACGTTGCTGCCAGCATCATGACCCGGATCGGCCCGGCCGAGACGGCCCTCGGCCTCTCGCAGGCGTCGTGGTTCAACTGGCACAAGACCATCGGACTGCTCGCGCTCGGTCTGGCAGTCGTGCGCCTCGTCAACAGGCGCCTCGGCGAATTGCCCCCTTGGGCGCCGACGCTGAGCGACGCCGAGCGCGGCTTCATCCATCGCGCCGAGCAGGTGCTCTACGCCGCCATGCTGGTCATGCCCTTGTCGGGCTTCGTCTACGTGATGGCCGGCGGCTACGGCGTCCTGCTGTTCGGCCGCTTCGAAATCGCCAATCCCATTGGCGCCTGGCCGACGCTCGCGACGGGCGCGAAGTGGCTGCACATCGCTGGCGGCTGGGTCCTGCTGGCGGCGCTTGCAGGCCATATCGGCCTCGTCCTCCGCCATCAGTTCGTGCTCGGCGACGGCCTGTTGCGCCGGATGCTGGTCGCGCCGCGCCAGCCGGACTGACCCGCTCACCGCCGCCGCTTCAGGTCCCGGGCGATCTCGCGCGCTGCGTTGTGCCCCGGAACGCCGGTCACGCCGCCGCCGGGATGGGCGCCTGAGCCGCACAGATAGAGCCCGGCGATCGGCATCCGGTAGCTCGCGAACCCCATCATAGGCCGAAGCGAGAACAGTTGATCGAGCCCGAGCTGCCCGTGGAAGATGTCGCCGTCGACGAGGCCGAAGCGCGTCTCGAGGTCGAGGGGCGACAACAGCTGACGGGCGATCACGGCCGCGCGGAAGTTCGGCGCATGCTCCGTGACGGTATCGATGACGAGATCGGCGAACCGTTCGCGCTCGGCCGGATCGGCCCACGACCGAGGCTCCGGCAAGCGTGGCGCGACGTGCTGGACGAAGAGGCTCGCCACATGCCGGCCGGCGGGCGCGAGCGAGGCGTCGAGCGTCGAGGGGATCAGCATCTCGACGACGGGACGCCGCGACCAGCCCTCGAGACGCGCGTCGAGATAGGCCCGCTCCAGATAGTCGAGCGTCGGCCCGATCACGATCCCCGCGCCGTGGTGGTCTTGCGCGTCGGTACCCGGCCGGCACAGGAAGTCCGGCAATTCCGAAAGCGCGACATTCATGCGGAACGTGCCCGAGCCGGTCTTGATCCCCAGAAACCGCCGCCGCATGTCGGGATCGATGACGCCGTCCGGCACGAGGTCGCGCATGAGCAGCTTCGGGCCGACGTTGGCTGCGACGGCACGCGCGTGGATCGTCTCGCCAGACGCAAGCAACACGCCCGTCGCCCGCCCGCCGCTGATGGTCACCTCGCGCACGGCCGCTCTTGTGCGCACCACCGCTCCGGCAGCTTCGGCGGCCTTTTGCATGGCCTGCGTGATCGCTCCCATGCCACCGACCGCATGTCCCCAGACGCCGGATTTGCCGTTCACCTCGCCGAAGCAATGATGCAGCAGCACGTAGGCGGTCCCGGGCGTCGAGGGCGCGGCATACGCGCCGACGATCCCGTCGAACGCCAGCGCCCCCTTCACGACGTCGCTTTCGAACCAGCCGTCCAGGAAATCGGCGGCACTCTTCGTGAAGAGATCGGCGACCACCCGCTGGCGCGGCAGATCGAGTTGCAGCAACCGCCGCCCGAGGAGACCCGTCCGGATCAGGCTGCCGATCCCGTCGCCGCGGTTGGGCGGCGTCTCGAGAACGAGATCCCTGAGCACGGCGGCCGCCCCTTCGAGCGCCGCGTCGTAGGCCGGAAGGCGCTCGGCGTCGCGCGGCGAAAAGGCGGCGATGGCCTGTTGCCGCCGTGCGAGACCGTAGGGCATCAGGAGGCCGCGCGTGGCGTCGACGGGCCAGAAATTCGCAACCGGCCGCTCGACGATGCGCAACCCATGCCGCGACAGATCGAGGTCACGGATGATCTTCGGATTGAGCAGGCTGACCGTGTAGGCGGCCACCGAGTTCCGATACCCCGGCGCGAACTCCTCGGTCAGCGCCGCACCGCCCGCGACGTCGTTCTTCTCGAGCACCACGACACGCGCGCCGGCCCGCGCCAGATAGGCCGCCGCGACGAGACCGTTGTGCCCGCCGCCGATGATCGCGACGTCCCAGGGTGTGTTGCTCATGGCGCTAGCTTGAAGCCGGAATGGCGGAGCGCCGCAAGTGCTACGCGACGCCCATGAAACAAGAAGGGCCGCCTGGAGACCAGGCGACCCGTTCTGCTCGCTGCCGCACGCTCGACCCCTCGCGCCGAGCGCCATGCGAGTCCCGGTGCGGCACCGACCGATCCTTGGTAAGGCTCCCGACCATTCTGATCCAGCATCGCGGCGTTGATTATGATTTAATGGGAATGCGGGTTGTCAGTCCGCAAAATCCGCATTTCCGCACTGTCCCCTGCTTGAGGCTGCCTGATGTCGAAACCACCTGTTCTCGTGACCGGTCCCATGATGCCCTCCGTCACGGAACGGCTGCACGCCGAGTTCGAGCCCTACTGGATGAACGAGCTGGACGACCTCGAAGCCTTCATCGCGCGCGAGGGGAGCAGGATCGAGGCCATCTGCACGGGCGCCCATACCGGAGTGCGCACCGAGCGCTCCCTGATCGCGCGGCTCCCGTCGCTCCGCATCATCAGCAACTACGGTGTGGGTTACGATTCCATCGACCTGCCCGAGGCCGGCCGGCGCCGCATCGTGGTGACGAATACGCCGGACGTGCTGACGGAAGAGGTCGCCGACACGACCATCGGCCTCCTCCTGATGACGGTCCGTGAACTGTCCCGCGCCGAGTCGTGGCTGCGAGCCGGCCAATGGGCGGCAACCGGCGTCGATTATCCCTACACCCCGAGCTTGCGCGATCGCAGCATCGGGCTCGTCGGCTATGGCCGCATCGGCAAGGCCATCGGGCGCCGGCTCGAGGCCTTTGGCATTCCCCTCTCGTATTACGGCCGCAAGCCCCAGCCCGATGTCCCTTATCCATTCTACAACGACCTCGTGGCCATGGCCGAGGACGTCGACACGTTGATCGCGATCCTGCCCGGCGGCCCCGCGACCCAGAACCTGATCGACGCCCGCGTGCTCGAGGCCCTCGGCCCCAATGGCGTCTTCATCAACATGGCGCGGGGGTCGGTGGTCGACGAGGCCGCGCTCAAGACGGCACTCCGCAACGGCACCATCCTGGCGGCTGGCCTCGATGTCTTCATGAACGAGCCGCGCATCGACACCGACCTGTTCACGATCCCGAACCTGACCCTGCTGCCCCACGTCGGCTCGGCATCGCTCCACACCCGGACGATGATGGGCAATCTGACCATGGACAACCTGATGGCCTACAAGCAGCGAAAGCCGCCGCTGACGCCCGTCCCCGAGACGCCATTCAAGGGCTGGTAACGGAGTCCGTCAGGCGAGGAGCAGCCGTCGGGCCTCATCGAGCGAGCGGCGGAAGGCCGCGAGGTCCCGCATCTCCCGGCCTGCAGCGGCCGGTCCCGCGACGACGCTGCCCCCGCTTTCGAGGATCGCCACCGCGATCATCAGGTTTTCGGAAAGCCCGAAGTCCTCGATGGCGACGTCAGGCCCATCGCAATCGCCCCAGGCCGCGCCCGAGCCGGCCCGCCGGTAGGCTTCGGCCCGAACCCGATAGTCGCCGAGGGCGTTTATGTACCCGAAGACCGGTTTCCCCCGCGCCCGCATGTAGCCGACCTCGAACGCCGTTCCGGAATCCATGTCCACCCCGCGGAACGGGGTGAGGTTGGCGATCAGCAGGTCCGCGCTGCGCATCAGCGCCTCGTTGGCGAGCGAGATCCGGCGCGCCTGTTCCAGCGGCGCCAGCCCCGCGAGATCGAGCGCCTGGTCGAGCGGGAACAGCCCCTCGAAGCCCGCCTCGTCGGCCAGCCGGCACTTCTCGCGCCCGATGGCGAGGGCGTCGGGCAGGAACACCTCCGGACCAGCGAGATAGATCCTCGGGCGATTGGGCGTCGGCATGGCTCCTCCGGCTGCCTCGTGAGGCGCGGGTAAGGTTTGATTCGCCAATGAACGTTACCATCCCCACCAGTCCGCCGCCGTCCGCAGCGCCAGGCTTCATGGCTTGCTGCGGCAACAATACGAGATCCGAGCCGTGATCAAGACCGCCGTCAAAGGCCTCGCCGGTAGCCTCGGCTACGACGTGATCCGCAAGAACGTCGGCGGCAACGCCGACCTCAGCCGTGGCATCGTCGCCCGCTTCGAGACCAACGGCGAGCAGGTCGCCATGTTCGTCCTCAACGAGTGGGACTACATCCAGAAGCACCACTTGCGGGGCGAATTCTACGAGCGCGAGGAGCTGGATCTCATCTCCCGGCACGTCCATGGCGGAACGCTGGTCGACGTCGGCGCGAATGTCGGCAACCACACCGTCTACATGCTCCGCTTCCTCGGCGTCGAGCGCGCCATCGCCTTCGAGCCCAATCCCGTCGCCGCCGAGATCCTGGCCGTGAACGTCGCCTTGAACGGTCTCTCGACCCGCGTCGAGCATCGCCTCGTCGGCCTCTCCGACCGGCGTTCGAAGGCACATCTGGTGGCGCCCGGTCACAAGGACCTCGGCAGCACCCGCGTCTCTCATTCCGCCGATGAGACCGGCGCCGACTGCATCGTCATGAGCGGCGACGAGGCGCTGGCCGACCTGCCGCAAGCGTCGCTGATCAAGATCGACACCGAGGCGATGGAACTCGAGGTGCTGCGCGGCCTCGAAGCCACGCTGACGCGCCTCCGGCCGAAGGTGTTCGTCGAGGTCGACGACGCGAACAGCTCAGCCTTCCTCTCGATGACGGCGACGCTCGGCTACCGCGTCCTCGCCTCCTATCGCCGCTATGCGACCAACTGCAACTATCTGCTCGGCCCCCTCGAATAGCCGGAGGGCCAACTGGCGATGTCGTTCAAGAGCCTCGTCAGATCGACATTGGTGATCGGCTCGTCGTCCGCCGTGACGACCCTCGTCGGCGTGGTTCGCGTCAAGGTACTGGCGCTGCTGGTCGGGCCTGCCGGCATCGGGCTGCTGGGTGTGTTCGCCGGCATCGCGAGTGCCGGTACGACGCTGACGGCCCTCGGCAGCGATACCAGCGGAACCCGTCAGCTCGCCCTCGACAAGGAAGATCCCGAAGCACGTGCCCGAGTACGCCGCGCGCTGGCCGCGATCGCCATCGTCCATGGCGCGATCGCGATACTGACCTTCTACCTGCTCCGGACCGAGATCGCCCGCTGGGCGTTCGGCAGCACCGACTATGCCTGGGAAGTCGGGCTGCTCGGCATCGTGGTAGCATGCTCGATGGTAGCCGGCCTCCAGATCGCCCAGCTGCAGGGCCTGGGGCGCGTCAACGACATCGCGCGCGTCAACATCCTGAGCGCGATTCTGGGAACTGCATTCGGCCTCGCGGCGGTTTGGCTCTGGGGGCTGGCCGGCTTGATCCTGCTGGTCCTCGCCCAGCCCGCTCTGGCGGCGATCCTCGCCACGGCGTTCGCTGCCAACCTCCCCAACCGTGGCACAGGGCGCCTGTCCTGGCATCATCTCGCCGCCGATTGGCGCCGGATAGTCCGCCAGGGAAGCCCCTATATGCTGAGCTTCCTCGTCCTCGCGCTGGTGCCGCTCGTCATCAGGGCCATCGTCGTCCACGACCTCGGCATCGAGGCCGCCGGCCACTTCCATGCCGCCTGGACCATGTCGGTCATCTATATCGGCTTCCTGCTGAATGCCATGTCGGCCGACTACTTCCCGCGGCTGACCGCCATCGTCGGCGACCGCCCGGCCGCCATCCGCCTCGTCAACGATCAGGCGCAGCTCGGCATGGCGATCGGCGGCGTGGCGCTGGTCGGCATGCTGGCGCTCGCGCCGCTGCTGGTGCCGCTGCTCTATTCCCGGGCCTTCACCCCGGCCATCGAGATCGTCGAGTGGCAGGCCTTCGGCAACCTCATGAAGCTCGCGGGCTGGCCTGTCGCGTTCCTCGCCATGGCGCGCGGCCGGTCGAGCCAGTTCCTGCTGATCGAACTCGTCTGGAGTGCGGCGCTGCTGGGCCTCGTCGTGTTCGGATTGCCTCACTTCGGTCTCGTGGCGACCGGCATGGCGTTCGCCATCGCCTGCGCGATGTTTCTCGTGCTCCAGACCGTGGTCGCCTACTGGACCTACGGCTTCATCTGGCGACGCGGCACGGTTCTCATGCTGCTCGCGTTCCTCGCCTCCGGCAGCATCACCATGTTGGCGGCGCGCCATTCGGTCCTCTGGCAGGCAATCGTCGGCAGCGTCTGCGCTGTCGCCCTCGGTCTGGGGAGCCTGCATTTCATCGTCACGCGCATCGAGGGCGGCGGCCGACTGGCCGACTTTGCCCGCAAGTGGTCGGCTCGCATCCGGATTCCCGGCGCCGGGCGCCTCGCCGCGCGGGAAGGCTAGCCTCGATGAACGTCTCCGTCGTCATCCCGGCCTACAATCGCGCCGCGACCGTCGCCGAAGCTGTCGCCAGCGTTCTCGCCCAGACCGTTCCCCCCCACGAGATCATCGTCGTCGACGACGGCTCCACCGACGCGACACCCGAGGTGCTCGCCGCCTTCGGCGATCGGATCATCGTCGTCCGCCAGCCGAACGCAGGCGTCAGCGCGGCCCGCAACGCAGGCGTGGCACGCGCGACGGGCGACTGGCTCGCCTTTCTCGATTCCGACGACCTCTGGCTCCCGGACCGGCTCGCGACTCTGGCACGCGACACGGCCATGGCCGACGTCGGTGTCCATGTGGCGGACCTGATGCTCGAGGGTTCGGACTACGAGACGCGACTGCTCTCGATCCGGGGCATCTCGGTGCCCGACACGACGGCGAGGCTGGTCGACTGGCCGCTGCCGCTGGTCGTGAGCGGCCTGTCGCTCGATTCGATCGCCTGCCGTCGCGACTGGTTCCACGCGGCGGGCAGCTTCGATCCGGCGCTGCGCATGTACGAGGATCTCGACCTCCTCGCCCGGCTGGCGATGTTCGGCCCGTGGGCGTTCACCTCGACCCTCGTCTGCCGTGCCCGCCGGGTCGCAGAAGACCCTGATCTGGCCCTGACTGCCAAGGCCGCCCGCAAGGCCGCGACGGCAAAGGCGGGGCTCGCCTCCATCTTCAAGCGTTTGCTGCAACGGCCGGACCTCGCCCCCCGCGACCGGAGGGTTCTGTCGACGGCCTTCAGCCGCGCCGTATTCGCCGAGGCAGCCGCCCTCCGCGCCGACGGCCGGTTTGCCGAGACGATCGCCGCTCTCGGCCGGGCGGCCGTCGCGCATCCCTCGCGGCTCAAGGGTTTCGCCAAGGCGCTGGCGGTCCTCCTTCTGGGCTCTGATGGCGTAAGGAAGTCCCTTGGTCACGGCCGCGGCTTCTATCGGGAGGATGCCGACCTGCGCACTCTGCAAGACACAGGCAAGCTCGGCGTCTGAACCTGTCTGCCGCGACACGACGCCTGCGATGGCTGACCTGTGGATTTCGGTGACGGCCCCCTTTCCCGTCCCCTCCACCCCGCCATCCCACAAAGAATCGCCTATGCTCCCCGCATGCGCTTCACACCACAATTCCTGGACGAGATTCGCGCGCGCCTGCCGGTCAGTCAGGTCGTGGCGCGCAAGGTCCAGCTGAAGAAGGCCGGCCGTGAATGGCGCGGTCTGTCGCCCTTCAAGCAGGAGCGCACGCCGTCATTTTTCGTGAACGATCAGAAGGGTTTCTACCACTGCTTCGCCACCGGCTCGCACGGTGACATCTTCAAGTTCGTGATGGAAACCGAGGGTCTGACGTTCACCGAGGCCGTCGAGCGGCTGGCGGGAGAAGCAGGCCTCGAGCTGCCCAAGGCGCCGGCCCAGAGCCGCGAGGCGCGCGCCGCCGCCGATCAGACCACGCGCCTGCTCGAGCTTCTGGAGACCTCTGCGCGCTACTTCGAGGCCTGTCTCGCGAGCCCGGCCGGTGAGGAGGCACGGCGCTACATCGTGAAGCGCGGCCTTCGCCGTGAAACCATCGCCGAGTTCCGGATCGGATACGCGCCGCCCGGCCGCAATGAGCTGAAGAACGCGCTGGCAGCCAAAGGCTTCACCGCCGAAGAGATGGCGCTCTCCGGTATGCTGATCGCCGGGCCGGACATTCCCGTCGCCTACGATCGCTTCCGCAATCGCGTCATGTTTCCGATTGCCGACGCCAAGGGCCGCGTCATTGCGTTCGGCGGTCGCGCGCTCGACGCAGGCGCGCCGGCCAAATACCTGAACTCGCCCGAGACACCCCTGTTTCACAAGGGCCACATCCTCTTCAACGCACATCGGGCCCGGCCGGCGGCGTTCGAGACGGGCCGCATCATCGCGGTCGAGGGCTACATGGACGTCATCGCCATGTCCGAGGCCGGCTTCCGTGAAGCCGTCGCCCCGTTGGGAACCGCCCTCACCGAGGATCAGGTCCAGCTCCTCTGGCGCATGTCGCCCGATCCGATCCTCTGCTTCGATGGCGACGCCGCCGGCCAGAAGGCGGCCTTTCGCGCCGTCGATACGGTGCTGCCGCACCTGAAGCCGGGTTTCACCGTACGCTTTGCCTTCCTCGACGATGGCCTCGATCCCGACGACTTCATTCGCGCGCGCGGCCGCGATGCCTTCGCGAGCGTGCTCGCGGATCGGACCCGCCCGCTCTTCGACGTCCTGATGGAGAAGGAGGCTCTGGCCGGCGGCAATGCCATGACCCCCGATCAGCGCGCGTCTCTCGAAGTCAACCTGAAGGCATTGGTGGCCCGAATCGGCGACCCGACGGTGCGCGCCCAGTACGAAGCCGAGCTGCGCCAGACGTTGTGGGAGAAGAGCCGGAAAGAAATTCGCGCCGTCACCGGGGGCGGCGGCCGACGCATGACCGCTGCGGCAGGCCGACGCAGGGACAACACCCAACTCGATTGGCGGCTGCGCGAGCGCGCCCGCCACGATCAGGCGCGGCAGACCCGGCCTATTCTGCCTGCCATGGCCAGCAACGAGTTGATTGCCCACACGGAACAAACGCCACGCCGTGAGGCCCTGTTGCTGCTGACCCTGCTCAACCATCCCTGGCTGCTTCTCGACGAGTCGGAGACGGTCGCAGACCTGACCTTCTCGGAGCCCGGGCTCGAGCGTCTCCGTGACGCCCTGTTGTCCGCCTCCATGGACGAGAATCTACTTGACAGGGAAGCCATGGGTTCCCATCTCACGCGCACAGGCATGGCTCCGGTCTTGGCCCTCGTACAGCGTGCGATCACGCATAAAGGCGACAAGTTCGCCGAACCAGAGGCTGACCGGGCCGCCGTCGAGACAGGTTGGCATCATACCGTGGCCCTCCATCGTCGGGAGGCGTTGCGGCGTGAGCTGGCGAGTGCCGAGCAGGCTTGGCTGGATGAGGGCAGCGAGGACGCGTTTGCCCGCATCTGCGAGTTGCAGGCGCAGCTCAACCGGAGCGACGGCATGGAGCCGTCATCCGATGAGATCGTCAGTTGAGGGGAACGTGCTCACGCGGGCGCGGTCTCGCCCGCTTGGTCCTGCCCTTGGCTGTCGACATCGTCAGGCGCCGATATGGATCGGTCGCCTGGCTGGCGTCGCGAGGGGTGGAGGTCGGTTCAGGGTCAGCCGTCTGAACGGGTTGCCAGTGACGCGTGCCGCACGCAGTAGTCGCCCAGAAACGGTCGCCGTGGCGATCGGTTCCAGCATCGAGGATGCACATGGCTCAGAAATCCGAGGAACAGGCCGGCGCCGCCACCGAAACGATCGAGAAGGACAGCCCGCTTCTGGATCTCACTGACCAGTCGGTGAAGCGCCTCCTGAAGCTCGGCAAGCAGCGCGGCTACGTGACCCACGACGAGCTGAACGCGGTGCTGCCGTCGGAGGAGGTGACCCCCGACCAGATCGAAGACACCATGGCGACGCTCAGCGAGATGGGCATTTCCGTCGTCGACCAGGAAGAGACCGACGAGGTCGCGGCCACCGAGGAGGAGCCCGAGGAGGACGACAACCGCTCGCTGATCGTCAACAACGTCCCCGCCAAGGCCGAGACGCGCGCCGAGCCGACCGAGCGCACCGACGATCCCGTCCGCATGTACCTGCGCGAAATGGGCTCGGTGGAGTTGCTCTCGCGCGAGGGCGAAATCGCCATCGCCAAGCGTATCGAGGCCGGTCGCGAGGCGATGATCGCCGGCCTCTGCGAAAGCCCGCTGACGTTCCAGGCCATCATCATCTGGCGCGACGAGCTGAACGAAGGCAAGATTCTGCTGCGTGACATCATCGATCTCGAGGCGACCTACGAGGGTCCCGAGGCGAAGTCCGCGCCGATGGCCGGGCCGGGTGACGGCCCCATGGCCGAGGCACCGGGCGCCGACGGGGAGGGTGCAGCCCCCGAAGGCGAGATGGACGACGAGGACGAGTACGAGAACGCGCTCTCCCTCGCGGCAATGGAGGCCGAGCTGAAGCCGAAGGTGCTCGAGACCTTCGACAACATCGCCAATACCTACAAGAAGCTCAGGAAGCAGCAGGACAAGAAGCTCGAGCAGCAGGTTGCCGGCGAGCAGGGAAACCGCCGCGAGCAGAAGGCCTACGACAAGCTCCGCGACGAGATCATCAAGGACGTCAAGAGCCTCTCGCTCAACAACAATCGTATCGAGAGCCTCGTCGAGCAGCTTTACGCCATCAACAAGCGCCTCGTGAGCCTCGAGGGCCGCCTGATGCGGCTCGCCGACAGCTACGGCGTGGCCCGTGCCGACTTCATCACCGAGTACTACGGCAACGAGCTCGACCAGACCTGGCTCGACCGTCGCGCCACCTGCGGCACCAAGTCCTGGGAGCGGCTGATCAAGGCCGAGCGCGGCCAGGTCGAGCAGCTGCGCGAGAACATCCATAATCTGGCCGCCGAGACGGGCCTCGAGATTCCCGAGTTCCGCCGCATCGTGAAGGCCGTCCAGAAGGGTGAGCGCGAAGCCCGTCAGGCGAAGAAGGAGATGGTGGAAGCCAACCTCCGCCTCGTCATCTCGATCGCCAAGAAGTACACCAACCGCGGCCTGCAGTTCCTGGATCTCATCCAGGAGGGCAACATCGGCCTGATGAAGGCCGTCGACAAGTTCGAGTACCGCCGCGGCTACAAGTTCTCGACCTACGCCACGTGGTGGATCCGGCAGGCGATCACCCGCTCGATCGCCGATCAGGCGCGCACCATCCGCATTCCCGTGCACATGATCGAGACGATCAACAAGATCGTGCGCACGAGCCGGCAGATGCTGCACGAGATCGGCCGCGAACCGACCCCGGAAGAGCTGGCCGAGAAGCTGGCGATGCCGATCGAGAAGGTCAGGAAGGTCCTCAAGATCGCCAAGGAGCCGATCTCCCTCGAGACGCCGATCGGCGACGAGGAGGATTCACACCTCGGCGACTTCATCGAGGACCGGAACGCCGTGCTCCCGATTGACGCGGCGATCCAGTCGAACCTGCGCGAGACGACGACCCGGGTGCTGGCGTCCCTCACCCCACGCGAGGAGCGCGTGCTGCGCATGCGCTTCGGCATCGGCATGAATACCGATCACACGCTGGAAGAGGTCGGCCAGCAGTTCTCGGTGACCCGCGAGCGCATCCGCCAGATCGAGGCGAAGGCGCTCCGCAAGCTCAAGCACCCGAGCCGGTCGCGCAAGCTCCGCTCGTTCCTCGACAATTGAGGCCAGCGACGGGCCCGGCATTTGCCGCTGGCCCGTCTCCCCGGTCGAAGGGCTTTGCGCGCCCTCAGCCCCGTCATGGCGGCGCCTCTCAGGCGCTGCCGATCGGGCATTAGCGCCAACTTAAATCGACTGTGCCACCCTCACGAGCGTCCCCTGAGGGAGCTCGAAGAGCGATGTCGCGTACCCGCCTGATCACAGCCTGCGTCGGCGCGGCCGTCATGGCCATACCGATGTTCAGTCTCATATCCGCCATGGTCGTCTTTCCGCTGGCGTTCTACGGGTTCATCGCCATCGTCGCCAACTTCGGACTGCTGGGCGTGCTCTTGCTCGACAGCCTGTCCCGCCGCGGTTACCGGCTCAACCCGCAATCGCTGGCCCAGACCTGGATCTACTGCGGCATCATGTGGCTTGGATGCGCCTTCGGATTGTCGCGCTGGGGCGACGCCGGCGCATCCATCGGTGGGCGCAACATGCCCTATACCGAGGTCCTGTTCGCCCCGTGGCACATCCTGCTCAAGGTCGCGCTGGCCTGATCAGGTGGCACGCCGCATTACGCCGCACGGACGAGCCGCGCCGTGAGATCGAGCACCGCCATCAGATACGCGACCCGATCCTCCGCGGCTTCGGCCGCAAGCGAGAAATAGTCGGCCGCATCCGGCACGATCTCGCCGATCACCTCTCCATACTCGAAGCGCAGCTCCGCCTCGAACTTGCGCGCGATCGCCTGCATCCGCGCATTCTCTGCGAGGCAGCTCATGTAGAGAAGATGCACGCCCCGGTTTCGCGCCGCCCGGATGATGCGCCCCATCAGCTCCGTCCCGACGCCCTGGTCCTGGTAGGCGCGCTCGACCGAGAACGCCGCTTCCGCTTCCCGCCCCCAGTTGTCGCCGATCTTGCGCAATTCGGCCGCCGCCCTGACTTCGCCGTCGACGATCATGCCGACCACGATGCCGCCCATGTCGGTCATGCGCTGCGCATAGTCCTCGATGAAGCTGTCGGCGACCGCGTGTGCGAACCGCAGCCGTCGCGCGTCCTTGTCGAGCCGCAGGAGATGATCGCGAAATCGTTCCCGCTCGCTCGCAAGCAACTTGCGGACGACACCGTCTCCCGGTTGCATCGTTCTCATGGTTGCGCCCCCTGCGTATCGATCACTGCCAAAGGCCGAAGGCCGGTCGATATGGCCGACGGGACCGTCTTCGTTTGAGCGTCCTTGTTGCATTGCACAATGGCGATTGTGCGAATGGCTGCCCCGCGCCCGCGGGAGAGCGCGCACCGCGCAGACGCTTGACCGCCCGCCCCCGACAAGTTAGCCGAACGCTCGGTCTTCGAGACGCGACCGATGGGGCCGTTTCCCAATCGCGTCGCGCCTTATCCTTCCCGAGAGCAATGCGATGGCGAACAGTCTCCTCGACATCCTCGAAGCGCGCGTCGCGGCCGGCGAGGTCGACCGCGACGAGGCGCAGATCGAGGCAGCCCGTCGGCTGGGCGAACTGGAGACGGCCCTCGCCGCGTGGCGTGGAGCGCGCCGCTGGAGCCTCGGCAGCCTGTTCGGCGCCAAGCCTGCGCCGCCCCCCCACGGCCTCTACATTCACGGCAAGGTCGGCCGCGGCAAGACCATGCTGATGGACCTGTTCTTCGAGAATTCCGCCGTTCCGTCGAAGCGTCGCCTGCATTTCCACGAGTTCATGGCGGAGACCCACGACCGGATCGGCCACGCCCGCAAGACCGTGGACGGCGACCCCATTCCCACCGTCGCAGCCGAGATCGCCGCCAGTGCCGGCCTCCTCTGCTTCGATGAATTGCACGTCACCGACATCGCCGACGCCATGATCCTCGGCCGTCTGTTCAAGGGCCTCTTCGATCGCGGCGTCGTGATGGTCGCAACGTCGAACGTGCCGCCGTCCGGGCTCTACAAGAACGGCCTCAACCGGCAGCTCTTTCTGCCATCCATCGCACTCATCGAAGCGCACATGGACGTACTGGAACTGCATTCGGCCAAGGACTTCCGCCTCGAGAAGCTGGAGGGCCAGAAGCTCTATTTCTCGCCTCTCGACAGGGCGTCCGCCGAAGCGCTTGACGCGGCCTTTCGCCGGCTCACGGGTATGGCCCGCGGCAAGCCCATGGACCTCGACGTGAAGGGCCGCACGCTGCATGTGCCGGAGGCGGCTCACGGCGTCGCGCGCTTCACCTTCGACGAACTCTGCGACCGGCCGTTGGGCGCGCTCGACTACCTCCACCTCGCCCGCCGGTTCCACACGCTGATCCTGTCCGGCATTCCCCGCCTGGTGCCCGAGCGCCGCTCCGCCGCGCGCCGCTTCATCAATCTGATCGACACGCTCTACGACGCCCGCGTTGGCCTCATCGCGTCCGCCGAGGCCGAGCCCGACGACCTCCACCCCGACGGCGACCAGTCGTTCCTGTTCGAGCGCACGGCGAGCCGCCTGATCGAAATGCGCTCGGCGCCCTATCTGGAAAGCCGCATGCAGCGCATGGAGGCGGGGCCGTCCGCCGAAGAGCCGGTCGACGCGGCAGCGATACATTAGGTTTCCTCAGCCCGAGCCGAGAAAACCTGTCTTGTGGCCATCGCTCCACCGGCATAGGGACAGTATCAGCCAGTCATCCGCACACCCGGGACCCGATCCGTCATGCAGAAGCACGATCCCAAGGCCGCCGCCCTTGCCGCACGCTACGGCGCAGACGCCGTGCCGGCCGCCGGCCCCTGGAACGACGTCGTCGCCTCGCTGCTGACGCATCGTTCGGTGCGCGGCTACAAGCCCGATCCCCTGCCGCAGGGCACGCTCGAGACGCTGATCGCGGCCGCGCAGTCGGCGGCGACATCCTCGAACCTGCAGACCTGGTCGGTCGTCGCCGTGGACGATCCCGCGATGCGCGCCGAGATGGCGACGATCGCCAACAACCAGAAGCATATCGTCGAATGCCCTCTGTTCCTGTGCTTCGTCGCCGACGTCTCGCGCAACGAGCGGATGGGCTTGGCCGAGGGGGTGAAGCTCGAAGGACTGCCCTACCTGGAGACGTTCCTCGTCGCGGCGATCGACGCAGCACTTGCGGCACAGAACGCCGTCGTCGCAGCCGAGTCGCTCGGCCTCTCCACCGTCTACATCGGCGCCATGCGCAACAACGTCACGCGCGTGGCCGAGATGCTGGCGTTGCCGCCGGGCGCCGTCGTGGTCTTCGGCCTGTGCGTTGGCTATCCGAAGCCCGGCGCCGAAAGCTCCGTCAAGCCGCGCCTCCCCCAGCCGGGCATTCTCTATCGCAATCGCTACGACACGTCCGCCGAGTCCGCCATCCGCGCAAAGTATGACGCAGCGCTCGCCGAATACTCGAAAACCCACGAAATGACGCAATACAGCTGGACCGAGCGCGTGCTCAACCGGCTGGGAACGGTGAAGGCGCTCAGTGGCCGCGACAAGCTCAAGGCGGCCCTTCAGGCGCTCGGATTTCCGCTCAACTGACACACCACCGACGGCGCTGCACCATCCCGAACCTGCTCGACATTTGTGCAATGCGGCTCCCTCGGAGCCGCATCGAGGCCATTGCGCTCCCGATTTTCACCGGTTAGCCTCCCCCTATCGCGATCGAAAACAAGAAGTCGCGTCATCGAATTCGCCTTGGGAGGAATACCAATGAAGAAGTGGCTTGCCGCCGCTACGGTGGCAACGTTTGCGTCTGCGTCTCTGCTGGGCTCCGCACCGGCCGACGCCCAGGAAAAGAAGGTTCGGGCCCAGCTGGCGGGCGCCTTCCCCTCGACGATGCAGATCCTGGGCACGGCCCAGCTTCGCACCATCGACTACATCAAGCGCCTGTCCAACGGTACGATCGACATCAAGTTCTTCGAGCCCGGCGCGCTCGTCCCCGGCAACCAGTATTTCGACTCGATCGCCAACGGCTCGCTCGATATGGCCTATACGGCCGCCGGCTATTTCACCGGCAAGGACATTGCCTTCGCGATGTTTACGGCCGTTCCGTTCGGCCCGGGCGCCTCGGAATACTACGGCTGGTTCGAGCACGGCGGCGGCAACAAGCTGATGCAGGACCTGCATCTGAAGTACGGCATCGTCGCCCGCAACTGCGGCCTGATCCCGCCTGAATCGTCCGGCTGGTTCCGCAAGGAGATCAACTCGGTCGACGACTTCAAGGGCCTGAAGATGCGCTTCTTCGGCCTCGGCGCCAACGTCATGCAGAAGATGGGCGTCGCCACGCAGATCCTGCAGGCCGGTGAAATCTTCCAGGCGCTGCAACTCGGCACCATCGACGCAACCGAGTTCTCGATGCCCACGATGGACATCAGCCTCGGCTTCCATCAGGTGGCGAAGTACTACTACTTCCCCGGCTGGCACCAGCAGACGTCGCTCGCCCAGCTCTACATTTCCAAGACCAAGTGGGACCAGTTTTCGCCCTGGCAGAAGGACGTGATCGAGCTCGCCTGCAAGGCGCAGATGCTCGACGAAGTCGCCGAAGCCGACGCCAAGCAGGCCGGCGCCATGAAGGAACTTCAGGGCAAGGGCGTGAACATCAAGACCTGGGACCCGAAGATCCTGAAGGCACTCGAGGAGAAGTGGGCAGAGGTCATCGTGGAAGAGTCGGCCAAGAGCCCGGCCTTCAAGGAGATCCACGCTTCCTACGCCAAGTTCCGCGCCGAATACGCCATCTGGCGCGAGAACGGATACCTGAAATAACGACCGGACGGGGCGGAGATTGCGGAAGCAGCCTCCGCCCTACTTGTTTTGCCGGTTCGGCCCTTTGTCCGACGGCAAAGGTCGAATTCACAGATCGAACCACCCGAATTTCCAACGAGATATGGCCCCGGCACTCGGCCGGTTGAGATGGCCCGTGCGGTGATCGTAAACGATCATGACCGCGGGTCGAGGGGAAACGCCCGGTATCGCAGAACAAGCAGCCCAGAAAGGGCCGCCGATGCCGCAACGTCAATCGAGGGAGAGACGGTCTTGCGAGGATTACTGCGCATAAGCGACACCATCGATGCGGTGTTGGGAGCGATAGCGAGATTGTTCGCGTGGCTCCTTCCCGTGCTCGTTCTCGTCATCATCTTCGACGTGATCACGCGAAAGTTCGGTTTCCAGCTCAACCTGTTCGGCCTCGATCTCGGCTCGACTCGCCTGCAGGAGCTGGAATGGCATCTCCACTCGCTGATCTTTCTCACCTGGATCGGCTATTGCTACATCCGTAACGCCCATGTGCGGATCGACGTCGTGACCGGCGGCCTGTCGCAGCGCTCGCAAGCCTGGCTCGAGCTGTTCGGCTGCATCGTTTTCGCATTTCCCTACGTGCTGACGGCGCTCCCCTACGCGCATAACTTCTTCATGGTCTCGTTCCTCCAGAACGAAAGCTCGTCGGCGCCGAACGGCCTGCCGTGGCGCTGGATCCCGAAGGGCTTCCTCTACTTCTGCTTCATCTCGATCCTGCTCGCGACGATCTCGGTTTTCATCCGCCGTTTCGTCTTCCTCTTCGGCTCACCGGATGTATCGCGTGAAGCGATGCCCGAAGCCGCCAAAGCCGTGCATTGAGAGGGGATCGCAAATGATCGAATGGATCGGCGATCACCTCGCCATTCTGATGTTCCTCGTGCTCACGTTCATCATGTTCGTGGGCTATCCCGTCGCCTTCGTCCTCGGCGCCGTCGGCATTATCTTCGGCTACCTCGGCGTCTGGTTCGGCGTCTTCAACATGGTGCAGTTCGCGAACCTGCTGCCGCGCATCTACGGCGGCGGGGTCGAGAATCAGGTGCTTGTTGCCGTGCCGATGTTCATCTTCATGGGCACGGTGCTTGAACGAAGCGGCGTCGCCGAGGAGCTGCTGAAGTGCCTGCAGGTCCTCCTGCGGCGTATTCCAGGCGGCCTCGCGCTCTCGGTCGTCCTGCTGGGCACCATCATGGCGGCGACGACGGGTATCGTCGGCGCGTCGGTCGTGATGCTCACCCTGATCGCGCTCCCCGTGATGCTCGAGAAGGGCTACTCGAAGGAACTCTCCTGCGGCTGTATCGCGGCCTCGGGAACGCTCGGCATTCTCATCCCGCCCTCGATCATGCTCGTGATCATGGGCGACCTGATGCAGATCTCGGTCGGCCTGCTGTTCGCAGCCGCCATCATTCCCGGCCTGATGCTGTCGGGCGTCTACCTGATCTACATCGTGATCCTGGCGAGCTTCAAACCGCACCTCGCCCCACCGCTCGGCGCGCATGAAGGGCCGCAGAACGCCAGCGAACTTCTGAGAATGGTCGTGGTGACATTCGCCCCGCCAGCATTCCTGATCATCCTCGTGCTCGGCTCCATCTTCGGCGGCTGGGCGACACCGACCGAGGCCGGCGGCGTCGGCTGCGCAGGCGCGCTACTGCTCGCCTGGAAGGCCGGGCGCCTCAACTTCCGCAGCATGAAGGAGATGGTCGAGAACTCGGCCATGACCTGTGGTCTCGTGTTCTTCATCCTGTTCGGCGCGACGCTCTTCTCCTACGTGTTCCGTGCCCTCGGCGGTGACGACTTGGTGGTTGAGATCCTCAATCATTTCGGCATCAACACCGGCTGGGAAGTCCTGATCTTCGTCATGGCCCTGGCGTTCTTCATGGGCTTCTTCTTCGATTTCCTGGAGATCTGTCTCGTCCTGCTGCCCGTGTTCACGCCGATCCTCGCGAAGTCCACCTTCCCGGGCTTCATCGACGATCCGAAGCTGATCACACTCTGGTTCGCGATGCTGCTGGCCGTGAACCTGCAGACGGCCTTCCTCACGCCACCGTTCGGCTTCGCGCTCTTCTACATGAAGGGCACGGTGCCGCCGTCGATCAACATGGGCCACATCTACCGCGGCATCATCCCGTTCATCACGCTGCAGCTCATTGCCGTCGCGCTCTGCATGTACTTCCCCGAGCTGGTGTTCTACCTGCCGCGCCGCTGGGGCATGCTCGATTGATCCCGGCTGCCAGCACCTGAAACGACACGAGGCCGCCTATCAGGCGGCCTCGTTGCATTGTGAAGAGCAGGAATAGCGATCCGCAGGCCCGGACGGATCAGCCGATGACGCGCACCGGCTTGCCCGCGAGCCAGCCCTCGATCGCCTCCACCGTACCGCCGTAGAATTGCGCGTAGGTCTCGCGCGTGACGTAGCCGAGATGTGGCGTCAGCATCGCACGCGGCTCGCGGCGCAACGCATCGGCCACCGGCAGCGGCTCCACGTCGTAGACGTCGAGCCCCGCGCCGGCGATCCGTCCTTCACTCAGCGCCGACGCGAGCGCGGCGCCGTCGATGATCGGCCCGCGCGACGTGTTCACGATCGCAGCCGTCGGCTTCATGAGCGACAGCTCGCGCGCCCCGACGAGACCCCGGCTCCGGTCCGACAGCACGAGATGGATCGAGATGAAGTCCGACTGCCGGAAGAGGTCGTCCTTCTCGACGCGCGTCGCGCCTTTCTCGATCGCCTTCTCGTCCGTCAGGTTCTGGCTCCACGCGATCACGTTCATGCGGAAAGCGCGCGCATACTCCGCGAGTTGCCCGCCGAGCTTGCCGAGCCCGAGAATGCCGAGCGTCTTGCCGCGCAGATCCTGCCCGACCGTCGTCTGCCAGCGCCCCTCGCGCATGTTGGCGAGTTCCACATGAAAGTTGCGGGCGAGACCGAGAATGAGCCCCATGGCGAGTTCGGCCGTCGCGTGGCTCCCGCCCTCGGTACCGCTGACGACGATGCCGCGCTCCTGGCAGGCCTTCATGTCGACCGAGGCATTGCGCAGACCCGTCGTCACCAGAAACTTGAGCTTCGGCAACCGCTCGATCACCGCGCGCGGAAACGCGGTCCGCTCGCGCATGACGGCGATCACGTCGAAGTCCGCCAGCGCCGCCACGACGGCGTCGGCACCGCCGAGATGCGACGAAAAGCGGACGACCTCGTGCGCCGCCTTCAGTCGCGACCAGTCGGCCATCTCGAAGGCCACACTCTGGTAGTCGTCGAGCACCGCGATACGGGCCATTCTGGTCTCTCCATTCGTGCCGGGATGCGAGCCCGCGGCCCGCGGCGCGGACTTGAACATTTTTGCGATGGTCGCGCAATTCCGGGCTGACGCCTTGTGCGCGCCCCCGTCCGTCCTAAATCAGGAGGTGTCATGATCATGGAGACGAGACGTGCAGCCGACCACCCGTGACACCCCTTGGCGAAGCCCTGCGCGCGACACGCTCCCGCTGGGGCGCGCCGAGGCCGAGGCGGCTCTGGCGCGGGTCGAGGCGCTGGCGAAGGTCATGGACTCGATCGTCGCCATTCCAGGGACCAACGTCCGAATCGGCGTCGACGCGCTGCTCGGCATCGTGCCGGTGATCGGCGACGTGATCTCGCAGGCGATCTCCTCCTACATCATCTGGGAGGCGCGCCGCATCGGCGCCTCGCGCTTCACCGTCGCGCGCATGATCGGTAATTCGCTTATCGATATGACGGTCGGCGCGATCCCCGTCGTCGGCGACGCCTTCGACGTGGCCTTCCGCGCCAACGTCCGCAACCTGGCGCTGCTGAAAGCGGAGCTCGAGCGGAAAGGCATACGGAGCAAGTCGATCGACTTGTAACGCCCGCGTGCACCAGCGCTTGCAGTCCGGCGCCGCCACGTCACAATGCTCGCCCCAAGGACAGGGCCCGGTCGCAAGGTCGGGCCCCTCGCGATCGACGGGCAGAGGGCAAGTGGCGCAATGACATACGACTTCATTATCGTGGGTGGCGGCTCGGCCGGATCGGTGCTGGCCAACAGGCTGAGCGCCCGCAGCAGCAACAAGGTGCTGCTTCTCGAGGCCGGCCCCGACACGCCGCACGGCAAGGTCCCCCCCGAGATCCTCGACAGCTATCCCGGCACCGCCTACTTCGACCCGCGCTTCCACTGGACCGAGCTGAAGGTCCGCACCGAGGTCGTCAGCCACAACAATCCGGACGAAGCCGCCAAGCCCGCGCTGCGCAAATACGAGCAGGCGCGCGTCCTCGGCGGTGGCTCGTCGATCAACGGCCAGCTCGCCAACCGCGGCGCCCCGACCGACTTCCAGATCTGGGAGGAGCGCGGCGCCAGGGGCTGGGGCTGGAACGACGTGCTCCCCTACTTCAAGAAGGTCGAGCGCGACATGGATTTCGACGGCCCCTATCACGGGAAGGAGGGCCGCATTCCCGTCCGTCGCATCTTCCCCGACCTGTGGACCGAACACGCCAAGGCCAGCGGCAAGGCCTTCGAAGGCATCGGCTTCAAATACATCCCCGACCAGAACGGCGAGTTCGAGGACGGCTATTTCCCGCTCACCATCTCGAACGCCTACGAGCGCCGCGTCTCGGCCGCGATCGGCTACCTTGATCCGGGCACACGCCAGCGCGCCAACCTCGAGATCTCGACCGAGACTGTCGTGTCCGAGTTGATGTTCGAGGGTACCGCCTGCGTCGGCGTCAAGGCGCTGGTGAAGGGCCGGCCGCAGGAGTTTCGCTCGAAGGAAGTCATTCTCTCGAGCGGCGCCATCCACTCGCCCGCGCACCTGATGCGGGCCGGGATCGGCCCGGTGGGGCATCTGAAGGATCTCGGCATCGAGGTCCGCTCGGCATTGGCCGGCGTCGGCCAGCAGCTGATGGACCATCCCTCGATCGCGGTGTCGGCCTATCTGAAGTCGCACGCCCGCATGAACTCGTTCACCCGACGCCATCTGCAGGTAGGTCTGCGCTACACGTCGGGCATCGACGGCATCCCGCCCGGCGACATGTTCGCCGTGTCCGTCACCAAATCGGCCTGGCACGCGGTCGGCGAGCGGATCGGGTCGTTCCTCATCTTCGTCAATCGCACCTGCTCGGAGCGCGGCGAGGTGAAGCTCGTCTCACGCAACTGGCGCGACGAGCCGCTGGTCGAATTCAATCTGCTCTCGGACCGCCGCGATCTCGACCGGCTGATGCAGGGCTTCCGCATGATGGGGAAACTCTACGCGACCCCAGAAATGCAGGCCGTATCCACCGACCCGTTCCCCGCTACCTATTCCGATCGCGTGCGCGCCCTCGGCATCGTCAACACCAAGAACAAGCTGATCACGCAGGTCGCAGGACGGATGATGGACATCCCCGGCGCGCTCCGCACCTACCTGATCAACAACGTCATCACCGAAGGCCACACCTTCGATCAGTGCATGACCGACGACGACGCGCTTGAAGCGTTCGTGAGAAAGGCGACGATCGGCGTCTGGCACGCCTCGTGTTCGTGCCGCATGGGTGCCGACGGCGATCCGATGGCGGTGACGGACAATCGCGGGCGCGTACGCGGAGGCATCACGGGATTGCGCGTGTGCGACGCGTCGATTTTCCCGATCGTGCCGAGCGCCAACACGAACTTCCCGACCCTGATGACGGCCGAGAAGATCGCGGACGCGATCCTCGAAGAGCGCCGCTGACGATGCATCCGCGGCGGCCAAAGCCGTCGCGGACTACCACCGAATGCACGAGTCTGGCGTCAGGACGCGGGCGTTGCCGGCGTCGGCAGCGGGAACCACTTCGGCTGCCACCAGTGGAGCCCGCTGCGCACGAGATCGGGCGCGATGAAATAGGCGAGTGCGGCGATCGCGACGACCGCGATCAGCACGATGAGGATGCCGCCCGTCAGCGGCACGCGGTAGCTGAGCCCGGTGCCGGGAATGCCGAGTGTCACCATGCGCCGGCCCGTGGAGCCGACGTTCACCGTCGCGCCGTGTCCGCCGAGACTGGCGCTGACGCCCGACTTCGACAGATTGATATAGACGCCCGGCAGTATCTTGATCCGCTTCTGGAAGCGAAGTCCCATCGCACAACCCTTTCCGGTCTTCCCGGTTGTCTCGACGCCTACCCCGTTTCTCATTGACGCTTAATACGCGCCAGCGACAATCGCAAGTCGCTGCTAGGTCTTGAACTTGAACAAGTTTCCGAAGCGCCTGATCCCGTCTTTCACCTGTCCGACGGGCGAGTTGCGCTCCTGTATCCGTTCGTGCGCGGAGAGCGCATCGACGGTCTCGGCGTACTTGGCACGATTCGCCTGGTCGGCCGCGATGACCGCCGCCCGTTCCTCGTCCGTCAGCGGCCCGACCCGCGACATCGGCGGCCGGATCAGCGTCCGTTGCACGATCGAGGGTTCACCCTTGTTGTGCAGCACCGAGACGAGCGCCTCGCCGACCGTCAGCTCCTGGATCACGCGCTCCGTATCGAGCTGCGGGTTCTTGCGGAATGTCTCGGCTGCGGCCCGGATGGACTTCTGCTCACGCGGCGTGAACGCCCGAAGCGCATGCTGGATGCGGTTGCCGAGCTGCGCCGACACACGGTCCGGCACGTCGGCGGGGCTCTGCGTCACGTAATAGACACCGACGCCTTTCGAGCGGATGAGCCGCGTGACGCGCTCGATCTGCTCGAGCACCGCCTGGCTCGCGCCATTGAAGAGGAGATGGGCTTCGTCGAACAGGAAGACGAGTTTCGGTTTCTCGGGATCGCCGATCTCCGGCAGCTTCTCGAACAGCTCCGCCAGCATCCACAGGAGGAACGTCGAGTAGAGCTTCGGCGTCTCCATCAGCTTCTCGGCGGCGAGGATGTTCACGACGCCCTGCCCGTCCGGTGTCACCTTCATCAGGTCGGCGATGTCGAGCGCCGGCTCACCGAAGAACTTCTCGGCCCCCTGCTGCTCGAGCACCAGGAGGCGCCGCTGGATGACGCCCACCGTCTGCGGCGCTATGTTGCCGTACTTCGAGCGCAGCTCGCCGGCCCGCTGGCCGATCTCGTCGATGACGGAACGGAGATCCTTGAGGTCCTTGATCAGCATGTGGGCGTCGCCGTCTGCCCGTTCGTCGGCGGCCCAGCGGAAGGCGATGTTGAGCACACCTTCCTGCGGCTCGGTCAGCTCGAGAAGCCTCGAGAGAAGCACCGGCCCCATGCCGTCGATGGTCGCGCGCACGGGATGCCCGCGCTCGCCGAGCACATCCCAGAACGCGACCGGAAACTTGGCGTTGCCGTAGCCGACGAGCCCGATCTCCTTCGCCCGCTCGACGAGGCGCGGCTTCTGGCTGCCCATGGCCGCGATGCCGGAGAGATCGCCCTTGATGTCGGCGGCGAACACAGGGACGCCCGCCGCCGAGAACCCTTCCGCGAGCACCTGCAGCGTCACGGTCTTGCCGGTGCCCGTCGCCCCGGTGACGAGGCCGTGGCGATTGGCGAGCTTCAGCTCGATCATCTCGGGCACGAGATCGCGACCTTGCCGGCTCGCTCCGAGCAGCACCGCGCCGTCCTGTACGTAGTCGCGGGGATCGGCACCCGGTGCCGGCGCCGCGTCGCGGGTCTCGTCAGCCATCGTCGTCTCCCATGCCGTCGGTCGGCCGGCCCGGCAAGCGGACCCGAATCACCGGCAGCGCCACGAGTTGTGTCTGCCGTGAAGCCGTCGGGCGCGCAATCGCCGCCGCGGCCCTCACCATGGCAGAACACTTATCATCTGGTATGCCGGGACGCGACCGCAACAGCGGCAGAAGCCGCCATCGGCATCTCTCTGGCGCGGCCGCGCCACTGCGACTAGCATTCCGGCTCATTTCGAACCGGAGCTTCTGCCCGATGGCCAACATCAACTCTGGCGCCTTCACCACTCGCCCCGAGATCGACGGCACGTTCGGCGTCGCGGCGACCACCCACTGGATCGCAACCGCGGTGGCGATGGGCATCCTCGAGCGCGGCGGCAACGCCTTCGACGCCGGCATCGCGGCCGCGTTCACGCTGCAGGTCGTCGAGCCGCACCTGTGTGGCCCCGGCGGCGACGTGCCCGTGATGGTCTTCGACCAGCGGCGCGGCAAGCCGGAAGTGATCTGCGGTCAGGGCCCGGCACCGGCCGGCGCGACGATCGCGCACTATCGCGACCACCTCGGCCTCGACATCATCCCCGGCACCGGCCTCCTCGCGCCCTGCATCCCGGGCACCTTCGAGACCTACATGCTGGTCTTGCGCGACTACGGCACGATGCGCGTCCGCGACGTGCTCGAGGCCGCAATCTCCTACGCCCAGAACGGCCACCCGATCGTGGAGCGCGCCTGCGCCACCATCTCGACCGTCCGGGATCTTTTCCGCGATCATTGGCCGACGTCCGCGGCGGTCTACCTCCCCGGTGGCTCTGTTCCCCCGCCGGCAACCCTCTTCCGCAACCCGGCACACGCCGAGACCTATCTCCGCATTCTGGCCGAAGCAGAGGCCGGCGGTGGCGGGCGCGAGGCCGAGATCGAGCGCGCCTGCCGCGCCTGGAGCCAGGGCTTCGTCGCCGACGCCGTCGATCGTTTCTGCCGAACCGAGGAGGTGATGGACGTCACCGGCCGGCGCCACAAGGGCGTGCTGACCGGCCATGACATGGCCGGCTGGAAGCCGACGCTGGAAGCCCCGGTCTCGCTCGACTACGGACGCTATCAGGTCCTGAAGCCGGGCCCCTGGACGCAGGCGCCCGCCATGCTCCAGATCCTGGCCATCCTGAAGGGCTTCGAGGTCGAGCGGCTGTCACCGACGGACCCGGACTTCATCCACCTCTGGATCGAAGCCGCCAAGCTTGCCTATGCCGACCGCGAGGCCTTCTACGGCGACCCGCTGTTCGCCAGGGTGCCCATGGAGACGCTCCTCTCGGAGCGCTACAACAACGACCGCCGGCGCTTGATCGGCCAGTTCGCCAACATGGAGCAGCGCCCCGGCGTCATCGACGGCTACGGCGGCAAGGTGATCGTGAAATCCATCGCCGACGGCCGCGTCTCGGTCTCGGCGGCCGGCGCTGGCGAGCCGACGGTCGGCCGCATGGGCGAGGTGAAGGGCGATACCGTCCACATCGATATCATCGACCGCGCCGGCAACATGTTCACGGCGACGCCGTCCGGTGGCTGGCTGCAATCCTCGCCGGTGATACCAGCGCTCGGCTGGCCGCTTGGAAGTCGCGCCCAGATGTTCTGGCTCGACGAGAGCCACCCGGGCGCGCTGATGCCCGGCAAGCGCCCGCGCTCGACCTTGAGCGTCGGCATGGCGATGCGCGACGGCGCGCCGTACATGATCTGGGGCACGCCGGGCGGCGACCAGCAGGACCAGTGGAATGCCCAGTTGTTCCTCCGCCATGCACACTTCGGCATGAACCTGCAGGAAGCCATCGACGCGCCGGCCTGGCACATCGAGCACTTCCCGGCCTCGTTCTGGCCGCGCGCCGCGCGACCGGGCGTCGTCGTCGTCGAGAGCCGGCTACCGGCAGCGACCATCCGCGAACTCGAACGTCGCGGCCACAAGGTGGAGGTCGGCTCCGACTGGTCCGAAGGTCGTCTGACGGCGGCCGCACAGGAGGGCGTGCGCCGTCGCGCCGCTGCCAATCCGCGCGGCATGCAGGGCTACGCAGCCGGTCGCTGATCCCGGCCGCGGCGAAGTTATACAGACGTGCCGGCGCGACGGGTTGGCCCGGACCGCAGGTTCAGATACCATTCATGCGCCAGGCGGCAGGGTCGCCGCGCCACATTTCGCACATGTTGGAGCCATAGACGCGGCAACGGGTTGGATACGCCGCCGGGGACCACGATCATGAATCAGAAGAGTACGATCGCTCTTGTCGACGACGAGCGGAACATTCTTGCTTCACTGCGCTTGGCACTTGAGGCCGAGGGCTACAAGGTGCGCACCTACGGCGACGGAGCCGCCGCGCTCGAAGCCTTGACCGAGGAACCGGCGGACCTCGGCATCTTCGACATCAAGATGCCGAAGATGGACGGCATGGAGCTGTTGCGTCGCATGCGCCAGATGTCCGACATGCCGGTGATCTTCCTCACTTCGAAGGACGAGGAGATCGACGAACTCTTCGGCCTCAAGATGGGCGCCGACGACTACATCGCAAAGCCCTTCTCGCAGCGCCTCGTCGTGGAGCGCGTCAAGGCCGTGCTCCGCCGCATCGCGCCGAAGGACGGACAGGCGCCGCAGACCGAGGCCGCCCGCATCGTCGAGCGCGGCAAGCTCAAGCTCGACCCCGAGCGGCACACCTGCCATTGGGACATGAAGGCGGTGACGCTGACCGTCACGGAATTTCTGATTCTGCAGGCGCTCGCCCAGCGCCCGGGCGTCGTGAAGACGCGCGACGCGCTGATGGACGCGGCCTACGACGATCAGGTCTACGTCGACGATCGCACCATCGACAGCCACATCAAGCGCCTGCGCAAGAAGTTCAAGGCCGTCGACGACGACTTCGACGTCATCGAGACGCTCTACGGGGTGGGCTACCGCTTCAAGGAGGCCTGACCGGACCCGGCCCATGGCATTGGACTGGAACAACGTCTCGATGCTCGGCGAGCGGGCCGGTCGTCGCATGGCAAGCGTGGGCGACCTGCCGGTCGTATCTGCCATGCTGCGCGGCTATTCCGTCGCGCGCAGCCAGGTCGTGCGCCTGCCGATCGTGCGGTTTTTCTCGGAGTCGCTGGCCCGGCGTATCTTCTTCTCCAACGTCGTCGGTCTCGGCGTGCTGCTGGTCGGCATGTACTTCGTATCGCACCAGAACGCGCTCCTGATCACGGCGAAGCGCGACAGCCTTCAGGTCCAGGCCGAGATCATCGCGGCCGCGATAGCGGCCAATGCCTCCGTCTCTACGAACGACCTGACCTTCGACACCGGCCGCCAGCCCGAGGTGGCGACGGTCAAGGCGCCGTTCCGGGACGACGGCTTCGCAGCCCTCGACGATCTCGAGTTGTCGATCCGTCCGGACCAGGTCGGCCCCGTGATCCGGAAGCTGATCCAGCCGGTGCACAACACCCGCGCCCGGATCTACGACCGCGAAGGGGAACTGGTCGTCGACACCCATCGCGTGACGTCGGTGGATCCGCTGCCCCGCCTCGACGAGAACGGCGAGCCGGTGCGCGAGAAGGTGCGCGTGAAGACCAACTGGACGCGCTTCCTCGCCTACTTCGACGGCACCGATCTCCCGCTCTATCGCGAGATCGGCGCCAACAACGGCACGTACTATCCGGAAGTCCGGCAGGCCCTTCGCGGCACGCGTCCTCAGCCGATGTTGCTCCTGAACGAGGCCGGCAAGCAGATCGTCTCGCTCGCCGTACCGATCCAGCGCCGCAACACGACCATGGGCGTCCTGCTGCTGTCGACCCGCCCCGGCGAGATCGAGAGCATCCTGAACCGCGAGCGCCGCATCTTCCTGATGATGGCCGCCATCGCCTTCCTGACGACGCTCGCCGCCTCCTGGCAGCTCAACCGCTCGATCGCCGGCCCCGTCAGCCGCCTGTCGGCCGCAGCCGACCAGGTCAGCAAGTCGATCAACGCCCGCGCCGAGCTGCCGGACTTCTCCCATCGCCGCGACGAGGTCGGCCGCATGTCGGACGCCTTCCGCCGTATGACGAGTGCCCTCTACCGGCGGATCGAGGCCAGCGAGAAGTTCGCCGCCGACGTGGCCCATGAACTGAAGAATCCGCTGACCGCCGCCCGCTCGACGGCGGAATCCATGAGCTACGCCCGCACGCCCGAGCAGCGCGAACAGCTCGCCCGCCAGATCGAGCAGGAACTGAAGCGCCTCAACCGCCTGATCTCCGACGTCGCCAACGCCTCCCGCCTCGACGCCGAACTGGCGCGACAGGAAACGGAGGTCCTCGATCTCTCGGTCGCCTTCGGCGGCCTCGTCGCCGTTCTGGGCGATATCCACGGCGGCGACGGCAAGAAGATCGAGTTCGAAGTGATCCCGCGCCCGGGTCCGGAGCCGCGCCTCCTCGTCAAGGGCCACGAAGGCCGCCTCGGGCAGGTGGTCACCAATCTGATCGACAACGCCGCTTCGTTCTCGCCCGAAGGTGGCACGGTGACCGCGCGCCTCAGGGCCGTCGGCAACGAGATCGAACTCGCCGTCGAGGACCATGGTCCCGGCATTCCGGAAGACAAGCTCGAGCAGATCTTCGAGCGGTTTTACTCGGATAGACCGCTGAGTGACGGCATCATCGGCAAGAATAGCGGCCTCGGATTGAGTATTTCTCGAGAGATCATCTTGGCTCATGGTGGCCGGATCTGGGCCGAGAACAGGAAAGGTCCGGGAGAGGAGGGCGCCCGCTTCATGGTCCGCCTGCCGATTGCCACCGGCGAGCCCGCGGCGACCCGCCCCGAGCGCCACACATGAGCGCGCCCCCCGACGGCCAGCTCGTTCATGCGACGGCCGTCGCGGTCGGGGACAGGGCCGCGCTCATCACCGGTCCCTCGGGCGCCGGGAAATCGGCGCTCGCGCTTCATTGCATCTCGCAGGCGTTCCTGATCGACGGCCACGCGATCACCGCGACCCTCCTCTCGGACGATCAGGTCCGGGTCTGGGCCGAGGCCGGACGCCTCATAGCGGCTCCCCCGCCACGCCTTGCCGGGCTGATGGAAGTCCGCGGCCAGGGCATTCTCGCGTTTCCACATGTTGCCTCGGTCGAGGTGAAGCTGGTCGTTGAACTGGCCCGCTCCGACCGGATCGAGCGCCTGCCCGACCCACCCTTGCGTCGCACGATCGCCGGGATCGATCTGCCCTGCGTCGAGATCGCCCCAGGTGAGCCGACGAGTCCCATCCGCCTGTTGCTCGCACTTCTTCGATCATGAGCCCCCTGATCGCCGATCAATCCGTGGCCGATCGGCCGCCCGTGATCCCGAACGCCATCGAATACGGCCCTCCGAGGGCGAATGATGGTAGCCAGACGCCGCGATTCGTCTAAAAAGCGGGTCACGCGGTGGTTGCGGCTGTCCTCCTGGGACCGACGCACCTCTCGCTTTCGGCACGCACACGCCCCGGCGCCCACCCGGCACGGGCGCGAGCAACGAGAGGCGGATTGATGATCGGTATCGTGATCATCACGCATGGCGGGTTGGCTGTGGAGTTCCGGGCGGCCCTCGAGCACGTCGTCGGTCCGCAGACGGGCCTCGAGACCATGTCGATCGGCCCCGAGGACGACATCGAGACCCGCCGCACCGAGCTGATCGAGGCGGTTCGCCGCGCCGACACCGGCCGCGGCGTGATCATTCTGACCGACATGTTCGGCGGCACCCCGTCCAACCTCGCGATCTCGGTCATGGACGATACCGGCGCCGAGGTGCTCGCGGGCGTCAACCTGCCGATGCTGGTGCGTCTTGCCAGCGTCCGGCGCGACAAGGCCCTCGTCGAGGCCGTCGATCTGGCCAAGGAAGCCGGCCGGAAGTACATCTCCGTTGCGAGCCAGGTCCTCTCGGGCGACACTTGAGACGTGACCGTCCCAGGGAGACCTCATGCCGATAGCCGCTGAGCGGATCGAGCTTCTGATCCGCAACAAGAAGGGCCTTCACGCGCGGGCATCGGCCAAGTTCGTGAAATGCGCCGAAACATTCGACGCGACCATCCGGGTGACCCGGGACGGCCAGACCGTGGGCGGCATGTCCATCATGGGCCTGATGATGCTGGCAGCCAGCCAGGGCACCACCATTCAGGTCGAGGCCGAGGGCCCCGAGGCGGGACCGGCGCTGAAGGCGATCCGCGAACTCGTCGAGGACGGCTTCGGCGAGGATTGCTGATCGCAGCACCGCTGAAACGCCAAAAAGCGAGGTCTCCGGAGAGACCTCGCCATTTGGAGGCGGATGCGGTGAGTGCCGGCTTTACTGAGAGAGCCTCAGCTTGGCCACCTGCAGAGCGATGTCACGGAACGCCTGCTTCAGCGCGTCGCCATCCTCTGCCTCGTAGAACTTCGACGGATCGGACGCGCAATTGCGGAGCGTGCTGATCGCCGTGTTGTTGCCGTTGAGCGCGAACCCGACGGTGTAGACCGTGATGCCCGTATTCAGCTTCATGGCAGCGCACATCGCATCGGCTTGCGAATCGGAGACGCCGTTGGTGGCGTTGACATTGATCCGCGTGCCGTTGTTGCCGCTGTTGGACGACATGACGCCGTTGGTGTGCGCAGTGTTGTACTCGCCGTCCGTCATCAGGATCGCGATCTTCTGCGTCTTCTCCGTGCCGTAAGCGACCGGCCGGTTCTGCGACGGCCAGAGATACGCCCACTTCGGCGACAGCATGTACCAGGCCCAAGCCGTACCGAGCTGACCAGCCGTCGCTCCGGCGAGCTGCATCTTGTCGATGTGACTCTTGAGGATGGCCTTCTCGTTCGACAGCGGCATGACGGCGTTGATCGTCAGGTCATTGGTCCGGACGAGAGAACAACGAGTCTGTTCGTTCGTGGTGCTGGTATGGCTGTTCGTGTTGCTGTTCTGGTAGATCGGTCCAACCCGCCGCGCGTCCGAATCCGGAGCTTCGTCGTTGTACCTGTCGTTCCCGGTGCGCTCGCTGACGCAATAGGACGACAACCGGAGTGTCTGCAGGCCACCGTCCCTGTTCGTGAACCGATAGTACTGCGCCGGCGCGCCCCACTTCCATTGCGTGCTCGAGGGCGACGAGCTGGTCGTGACCGCCGTGCACGGCGACGAGGAACTCGTGCACGAGCCGGTCTTGGCCGCACCACGCACCTGGTTGACGATCGTCGTCGAGCCGAGGTGCACACCGTTGGCGAACGGAATCAGCGCCACACGTGAGGTGTACTCGCTCTGGTCGTCCCAGACGACGATGTCGATCAGGTCCTTGGCCGCGGCCTTGAGATCGTTGATCTTCTCGCCGGCCATCGAGCCCGTAACGTCGAGCATCATGGCGATCTCGAGGTTGTTCTCGCCGCTGCCGCCGACCGCGAGCTGTGCCTCGGCCCGCGCATGGACCGGGAGGTACTCGAAGTCGACCGTCGCGCCGAGCGGCCGCACGATCGAATTGGCAGCCGTGAGGAACGGTGCCGGAACCTGCGCCGTCGCCTGCATCACGAGCGAGTTGCGGGCATAGTCCGGCGCCAGCGACATCGTCGCCGTATAGCCGTGCGGCTTGTTGGCGTTGAAGAACTGCAGCCCCTTGTCCTGGGCCACGGCGAGATCGCTCTCCGTCTGCCAGGCACGCGCGGCGGCGAGCGCCGAGGCGTCGACCGCATTCTGGAGCTGGTCGCGCGCCGTCATGGCCCGCCCGAAGTCGATCGCGCCGCCCACGAGCGAAAGCACGACGAACGCCGTCAATGCGAAAACAAGACCGACGGAACCCCGCCGATCGCCCGCGAATTCACGTCCGGCCACGCGGGCCGGCTCGATGGACCGGATGATCCTCTTGGACCATCCAACTTGACCGGGATCGAGACCCCGGCTTGTTGAACGCAACATGGTACGCCTCCTGAACACTACTCGCATCCATCGTCGAAAGTATCGCACGTGTATTTATGAGCATTTAAAATGATATCCGATGCAGGCGAATACATTGAATAAAATGGAATTACTTTGAGAGAAGCAATTTTACTAGAATTGTTGCATCGCAAGTAAGATCTCGATAACCAGATGATCTGCGGATAAGCGCATCTCAGGCCTCGCAACGAGCATGCCAACGGCGTCGCGCCGGCGCCGCCGGGCGGCGGACGCATAAACACATAAGGATTTCTTTATATGACTGTTGCGCCGCCCGGTCCGTCTGGCTATAGAGCCGGCTGACGGGACGCCACGTCCCGCGCGTGAAGACGCATCAGGCGCCCCGCGACATCGACGGGAGCGGCCCCGCGCACGCAGTCTGTAAACGGGAAGGACGGCACGTCACATGACCGGAGCCAAGGACTACATCGTCAAGGACATCAAGCTCGCCGACTTCGGCCGCAAGGAGATCGACCTTGCCGAGACCGAAATGCCAGGCCTGATGGCGATCCGCGCCGAATACGGCCCGCAGCAGCCTCTGAAGGGCGCTCGCGTCGCCGGCTCGTTGCACATGACCATCCAGACCGCCGTGCTGATCGAGACGCTGAAGGCGCTCGGCGCCGACGTCCGCTGGGTCTCCTGCAACATATTCTCGACCCAGGATCACGCCGCAGCGGCCATCGCGGCCGCCGGCACGCCCGTCTTCGCCTACAAGGGCGAGACCCTGACGGAATACTGGGACTACACCGCCATGCTGTTCGACTGGCATGGCGGCGGCGTCCCGAACATGATCCTCGACGACGGCGGCGACGCCACCATGCTCGTCCACTATGGCCTTCGGGCCGAGAAGGGCGACACGGCATTCCTGGAGAAGCCCGGCTCCGAGGAAGAAGAGATCTTCTTCGCGCTCATCAAGAAGATGCTGAAGGAGAAGCCGAAGGGCTGGTTCGCCGAGGTCGCCGCCGCGATCAAGGGCGTCTCCGAGGAGACGACCACGGGCGTGCACCGCCTCTACAAGCTCGCCGAGGAAGGGAAGCTTCTGTTCCCCGCGATCAACGTCAACGATTCGGTAACCAAGTCGAAGTTCGACAACCTCTATGGCTGCCGCGAATCGCTTGTCGACGCGCTGCGTCGCGGTACCGACGTCATGATGGCGGGCAAGGTCGCCTTCGTCGCCGGCTTCGGGGATGTCGGCAAGGGCTCGGCCGCCTCGCTTCGCCAGGCCGGCTGCCGCGTGATCGTGTCCGAGGTCGACCCGATCTGCGCCCTTCAGGCCGCCATGGAAGGCTATGAGGTCGCCACGATCGAGGACGCCCTGCCCCGCGCCGACATCTACGTCACCGCGACCGGCAACAAGGACATCATCACCGTCGACCACATGCGCGGGATGAAGGACCGGGCCATCGTCTGCAACATCGGCCACTTCGACAACGAGATCCAGGTCGCGGGTCTCAAGAACTTCAAGTGGAACAACGTCAAGCCGCAGGTCGACGAGATCGAGTTCCCGTCCGGCAACCGCATCATCCTGCTGTCGGAAGGCCGCCTCGTGAACCTCGGCAACGCGATGGGCCACCCGTCGTTCGTGATGTCCTCGTCGTTCTCGAACCAGACGCTCGCCCAGATCGAGCTCTGGACCGAGCGCAACACCGGCAAGTACCAGAAGAAGGTCTACACGCTGCCGAAGAAGCTCGACGAGAAGGTGGCCGCACTCCACCTCGAGAAGCTCGGCGTGAAGCTGACCAAGATGCGCAAGGATCAGGCGGACTACATCGGTGTCTCGATGGAAGGCCCGTTCAAGCCCGAGCACTACCGCTACTGATCTCTCGCCCCCCCCCCCGCCTCCCGTTGAGGGAGCAGGCCGACCAGACCACAACCCCGCCGCATCTGCGGCGGGGTTTTGCGTTTACTCGTCGACCTCGCCACACACCGGGGCTTCCGGGCCACAGACGTTGCGAACCCGACGATCCGACGGCCACTGACTCTAGGCACCGCCCGCGACGCGGCGGATAATGGCTAATGATTCGTTAACTCGATCCGGCCTTCCCCGTGGTGCGTTCCGGGATCGCCGCGAAAGCCCCCGTTCCGGAGCGCAATGCAGCAAGCCGCCCAACCACCCCGTCAAGGCGTGAACGCCCGCGCCGAGTTGCTGTTGCTGCTCGTGGCAAGCATCGCCTGCGCCATCGTGCTCACCGCGACCATCGCCGACCGCGGTTCTCAGAGCGTCGGCTCAATGAAGCTCGCCCATGTGCTGGCGCTGGCCGTGACCAGCGGCGCCATGGCCGTGGCGCTGGCGCTCCTCTGGCGCTCGACGCGCACCGCGCGCCGCCTGAACCGCCGCCGTGAGGACGAAACCGCCGAATTGCGCCGCAATCTTGCGTCCGCCGAGGCAATCCTGAAGGCCGAGCCACAAGTCCTCATTTATTGGCAGCACGGCCAAGGCGTCAGCATCGCGGTCAACACGCTGACCACCGTGCCTGGCCTGCCGGACGACGACCAGCAACTGCTGCGCTTCGGTCTGTGGCTGGAGCCTGGCGGCGCTCATGACCTGAAGTCCGGACTGGACACGCTGTTCGCGGTCGGTCGCCCGTTCAACCTTCTCCTGCGCACGGTCGCTGGCGGGCACGTCGAAGCCGACGGCCGCGTCTCGGGTGGCCGCGCCATCCTGCGGCTGCGCGACGTCGCGGGCTCCCGCCGCGATCTGGCCCGCATCATGGACCAGCACCGGCAGCTGGCCCGCGATATCTCACTGTCGCGCGCGCTTCTCAACGCGTTGCCGATGCCGGTCTGGCTGCGCGGCCCCGACGGCCGCATCTCGTGGGTGAACAAGGCCTATGTCGCCGCCGTCGAAGCCGCCGACGAGAGCGAGGTGCGGGACCGCCAGATCGAGCTCCTCGAGTCGCGCCAGCGTGAGGAATTCAAGGCCGTTGTCAGCACCAACCAACCACTCCAGCGACGCCTGTCGCTCAACATCGCGGGCGAACGCCGGACGCACGAACTCATCGCCCTCCATTTGGGCGAAGCCGTTGCAGCCGCCGCCATCGACGTCACGGCAGCCGAAAGCGTCCAGGGCGAACTGGACCGCCAGATCGGCGCCTACGATCGCACCCTCGACCGCGTCGCCACCGCCGTCGCCATTTTCGGCCCAGATCATCGCCTGACGTTCGCCAACAGCGCCTATCGCACACTCTGGGGCCTCTCGGAGGCCGATGTCGCCGCCGGTCCGTCCGACGCCGAGATCATGGATCGCTTGCGTGAGGCCGGCCGCCTGCCGGAAGTCGTGAGCCGCCCCGAAACCACGGACGGCGAGAACCGCGAGCCGGCCGCCCCCGAAGCCGTCAACTACCGGCAGTGGAAGGTGCGCGTGCTGGCGGCAGCCCGCGGCGAGGCGGCGCACGAGGAGGGATGGTATCTCCCCGACGGGCGCACCCTGCACCTGACGATCGAGCCGCGCCCCGACGGCGGCGCCACCTACTTCTTCGACGATGTCACCGAGAAGCTCGGCCTCGAGAGCCGTTACAATGCACTCATCGACGTGCAGCGCGAGACCCTCGACCACCTCAAGGAAGGCGTTGCCGTGTTCGGCACCGACGGACGCCTGCGCTTGTTCAATCATGCCTTCGAGCGCATCTGGAAGCTGTCGACGCGCATGCTGGCGGCCTCGCCCCACGTCGACGACATCCGCAAGCAGTGCAGCGTCCTCGTCGGTGATCTCCAGCCCTGGAACGCCATCACGCACGTCGTCACCGAAATATCGGATCTCCGCCACCCGTGCGAAGGTCAGATGGCCCGCGCCGACGGTAGCGTCATCGACTACGCGGCACTCCCGCTGCCGGACGGCGGCACGCTGGTCTCGTTCGCCGACGTGACGGTCTCCAAGCGTTACGAACGCGCCCTGATCGAGCGGAACGAGGCCCTCGTCGCGGCCGACCGCCTCAAGAGCCAGTTCATCAGCCACGTCTCCTACGAATTGCGCACGCCGCTGACGAACATCATCGGCTTCTCGGAGTTGCTGGAGAGCCCCCGGACCGGCCCCCTGAACGACAAGCAACGCGAGTACCTGAATGACGTCGGCGCCTCTTCGCGCCAGCTCCTCGCGATCATCGACGACATCCTCGACCTCGCCAACATCGACGCCGGCGCGCTCGAATTGCGGATTGCCCCGACGCAGGTCACTCGGGCCATTGACGGCGCCATCCTGGCCGTCCGCGAGCGCGCACAGCGCATGCGCGTCAAGATGAACGTTGCCATTGCGCCAGACGTCGGCATGATCCTCGCGGATGAGAGCCGCGTCCGGCAGATCTTCTACAACATCCTGTCGAACGCGATCGGCTTCTCGCCTCCGGGCGGATCCGTGAATGTGACGGCGGAGCGGAGTAACGGCATGGTTGCGTTTCGCGTACAGGATCAGGGCGTCGGCATTCCCAAGACCGAGCAGAAATCGGTGCTCGAGCGCTTCGTGTCGCGCAGCCACGGCTCCAAGCATCGTGGCGTTGGGCTCGGCCTCCCGGTCGCGAAAAGCCTCGTGGAACTGCACGGCGGACACCTGACGCTCGAATCCGAACCCCGCATGGGCACGACCGTGACCGTGTTCCTCCCCGACGCCCCTGAGCCGAAGAGCGAGCCGGACGCCAAAGCCGCGGCCGCGAACCGGGCATGAACGCCGCCGCGTGCCTGCGCGGTCTCGACGAGGCTGCCGTCGCCCGCCTTGCAGAGTTCATCGCCCTGAAACTGAGACCGGGAGACGCGATCCTCCTTCACGGCGATCTTGGCCTCGGCAAGACGACGTTCGCTCGCGCCCTGATCCGCTCGCTCCTCGCCGATCCGGATGCCGAAGTGCCGAGCCCCACCTTCGGCATCGTGCAGCCCTACGAAACACCTCGGATGCCGCTCGCCCATTTCGACCTCTACCGCCTTTCGGGCCCCGATGAACTCGAGGAGTTGGGGTTCCGTGATGCGGCCAATGACGGAGCCGTGCTGGTCGAGTGGCCCGAGCGTGCCGCGGCGGCAATGCCGCCCGAACGCCTCGACGTCACCCTCTCGCCCGGGACGACGCCGGCCCTCCGCGACGTGACGCTTGTGGCGACACCCGACTGGCAGCCGCGGCTCGACCGGGTGCTTGCCCTTCGCGCTTTCACGCTTGCGTCGCTGCCGTCGACCGAGACACTCGTCTCCGTCGCCTATCTTCAGGGCGACGCCTCGCCACGGGCCTACGCCCGCCTCCTCACCTCGGCGAGCCGCCACGTGCTGATGGACGCTCCTCGCATGCCCGACGGACCACCGATCCTCCGCGGTCTGCCCTACAGCCGCATCGCCCATCTCGCGGAGGACGTCCGCCCGTTCGTGGCAATCGGCAATGCGCTGGAGGCGAGCGGCCTCACGACCCCCGCGATCCGCGCCGCTGATCTCGATGCGGGCATGGTGCTGCTCGAGGATCTGGGCGACCTGACGTTCGGTCGCGCGCTCGCCGCAGGCGTCCCGCAAGGCACGCTCTGGTCCGCCGCCGTGGACACGCTGATCCAGCTACGGCGCACGTCGCTACCGGACGAGCTGCCGCTCCCCGACGGAACGACCTACCGCCTGCCTCGCTTCGACCGCGCGGCTCTCGAGATCGAGGTGAGCCTGTTTCTCGACTGGTACTGGCCGGAAGCCGTGGGTTCTGCGGCAGATGATGCATTGCGGGCCGGCTTCATGGCGCTCTGGGCCCCCGTCATCGACGGGATACTGGCCGAGCCGCCGGGTGTGTTCCTCCGGGATTTCCACTCGCCCAACCTGTTCTGGCTCCCCGAACGTCTGCCGGGCGCAAAGGTCGGCGTCATCGACTTCCAGGACGCGCTCGCCGAATCGTGGCCCCTCGACCTCGTCTCCCTGCTCCAGGACGCGCGCATCGACGTCTCCCAGTCCATCGAACAGGGGGAGCGCGAACGCTACATGTGTGAAATTGCAAGCTCGGATCGGTCTTTTGATCGCGATCGGTTTCTCGCGACCTACGCGGCCTTCGGCGCCCAGCGCAACACGCGACTGATCGGCTTGTGGGTGCGGCTCTGGCGTCGGGACGGCAAGCCCGGCTATCTCCACCACATGGCGCGAACGTGGAATTATCTGGAGCGCAATCTGGAGCACCCGGCTCTCGCGCCACTCGCCGCGTGGTTCGCGGCTCATGTCCCGACGTCCGCGCGACGTAGGACCTGGCCGACCTGAAACGCGAGTAGCGGCTCGGGCGCGGCAGCGTCTCTATCAGCCGGCCCGTGCGGCGAGGCGCGGCATCGCCGCTTCAAGGACACGGCGAATGCGGAGTTTTTCGAGTTCGGGGCTTCCCGTGCTGAACGTGCACACGTCCCGATAAACAGCATCGACGACGTCATCGCTGATCGACAGCGTGCGCCCCGACGCCACGCTCGGCGATCCATGTGAGGCGGTGTCGGAACGATTCACTGCCCCGCAGGCGAGCGTATCGTCGTACATACTCGGACACTCCTGATGCACATATTTTCTGCAATTAGTGCATACCCTTTTTCTGTTAGCAACTCGTCAAATTTAGGGCCGTCGTCAATTTATGAAGTTGACACAACCAATTATAGCAATTTCTTAATGAAACTACTTCTGCGAGAATCTGCCGTCATCACCGTCTTGCCCCGCTTTCGTCCCCGTTATCCCCATGATCGTCGGGACTGGCGGCAGCGCCAGTTGGCGTGCCCCCGCGAACTGCGTTAGGGCCGAGCATCAGGGTCGACGGGAGCCTCTCGCATGACCAGCCCGATAACCAAGGCCTTCGTACTGGCGGCTGGCCTCGGCACGCGGATGCGCCCCTTGACGGATCGCGTCCCGAAGCCGCTCGTGACGCTGGCGGGCCAGCCTCTACTGGATCACGTGCTGGACAGGCTGGTGGCGGCCGGCATCACCGACGTGGTCGTCAACGTGCACTACCTCGCCGACCAGATCGAGGCGCACCTCCGCCAGCGCCCGCACCCGACGATCGCCATCTCGGACGAGCGCGACGCGGTTCTCGAGACGGGCGGTGGGCTTGCCAAGGCGTTGCCGCTGCTCGGACCCGGACCGTTCGTCGTCCACAACTCGGATACGGTGTGGATCGAACCGGCCGGTTCTAACATCGCGCGCCTGATCGGGGCCTTCGACGCCGACCGGATGGACGGCCTGCTCCTGCTCGCCCCACGGATCGGCAGCCTCGGCTACGACGGCCGCGGCGACTTCGAACTCGGCGACAACGGACGCCTCGAGCGGGTCGCGCCCGGGGCCACCGCGCCCTGGGTCTATGCCGGCGTCTGCATCGCCACGACACGACTGATGCGGGACTGTCCCGTCTCGCGCTTTTCCCTGAACCGGCCGTGGGATCGGGCGCTCGCCGAAGGACGCCTGTTCGGGCTGCCGCTCGCCGGCACCTGGATGCACGTCGGCGATCCGGAAGCCCTCGCCGCGGCGGAAGCCCGCCTCGCTGCCCCATCGTGACCGGAAGGCCCGCGCCATGACCGTCGCCCCCCCCCCCCCCCTTCCTGCGCGCCCTCGCCGAAGCGATCCTCGGCGGGCATCTGCCGGGCGGCGGGCAGCGCATCCCCTCGCACGAGGAACTGCCGGCGTGGACGATCATGATGCCGACCCGGCGCGCCGCCCGTACGCTGCAGGAGGAATTCCTCGCGGTGGCCGGCGCCGAGGCGATGATCCTTCCGGCCATTCGCCCGATTGCCGAGGGCCAGGAAGATCTGGGCCTCCTCGCAATGGCCAGCGCATCGACCGGCGTGTCCGCGGCGGCCTTGTCCATCCCGCCGGCCATCAGCCCCCTCGAACGGACGCTCCTGTTGACGCGCCTCGTGCTGGCCTGGTCCATGGCCATGCGCGGCGCTGGTGAGCCCGAAGACGCCGAACGCCCCGTGCTCGGCGTCGGCGCGGCGACGCCCGCCCAGGCCGCCCGCCTCGCGACCGAGCTGGCCCGCCTCATCGATGCCGTCAAGACCGAGAACGTCTCGCTCGCCGATCTCGCCGGTCTTGTGCCCGAGGCCTACTCCACCCACTGGCAGCAGACGCTCGACTTCCTGCGCATCGTCACCGAGTACTGGCCCGCGCACCTTGCCGAAGCCGGGCTGATCGACCCGGCCGACCGCCGAAACCGCCTGATCCTGGATGAAGCCCTGAGGCTGACCGAACACCCGCCGGCAGCGCCGGTCATCGTGGCCGGCGTCACCGGCTCCATCCCGGCGACGGCCGAGCTGATGCGCGCGGTGGCAAACCTCCCGAATGGCGCCATCGTGCTCCCGGGCCTCGACGTCCACCTCGACGAACCGAGCTTCGCCCGTATCGCCGGCGAGCACCCCGAGCATCCCCAGCACGGCCTCGCGCGACTGGTCGCGGCACTCGGCATCGAGCGGCGCGACGTGGTTGAATTGCCGGGCGGCGGTCTCCCTCTGGTGCGGCGCGAGCGCAATCGCCTCATGAGCGAGGCCATGCGCCCGACGGGCTCCCTCGCGGGCTGGCGCACGCTCAAGGACGACGCGGACACTGCTGCGCTGCGCGAAAGCCTCGCAGGCGTCAGCCTGATCGAGGCCGCGACCGCCGAGGAAGAGGCCGAGATCGTTTCGCTGATCTTGCGCGAGGCGCTCGAAACGCCGGGCCGAACTGCCGCTCTGGTATCGCCGGATCGTCTGCTGGCACGTCGCGTGGCGGCGCGGCTCGAGGCCTGGGGCATTCGCGTCGACGATTCGGCCGGCCGCCCGTTCGTGAAGACCGTCCCGGGCGCCTTTCTGGATCTCGTCACCAACGCGCTGCAATCGGACTTCGCGCCGCCCGAGACGATGGCGCTCCTCAAGCACCCCTTGACGCGCCTCGGCCTGCCGGCCGGCGACATCCGGCGGGCGGCACGCAATCTGGAAGTCGCAGCGCTGCGCACGACCTATCTCGGCCGCGGCCTGCCGAGCCTCGCCCGCGCGGTCGACCGGGCCCGCGTCGAGGCGGACGAGGGTGCCCGCCGTCATCGCGCCGTCACCCGCATGCGTCCCGAGAACTGGGACGACGTCGCCGATCTCGTCGCGCGCCTCGAGGCGGCGTTCGCGCCGCTCGTCGCGCTGAGCGAGAGTGGCGGACCCCATCCCCTCGGCACGCTCGTCGCCGCCCACGTCGCCGTCGCCGAGGCCATCGCCAAGCCGGCGTCGATCGCGGATTCGCTGGGGCACGGCCAGTCCGGCTCGCCGCTCTGGGATCGCGACGAGGGAGCGGCGGCCTCCGAACTGCTCGCCCGCCTGATGGCGCCGACCACGCCCCAGCCCGACCTCGCGACCACCGATTACCCTGATTTCTTCCGCGCCCTGGTCGGCTCCGAGAGCATCCGCACGCGCGTGCCGCGCCATCCGCGGCTCTTCATCTGGGGCCCCTACGAATCCCGCCTGCATCAGCCGGATCTCGTCGTCCTCGGCTCGTTGAACGAAGGCGTCTGGCCGAAGGCGTCGGACCCGGGACCGTGGCTCAACCGCCAGATGCGCACCGCACTCGGGCTGCCGAGCCCCGAGGAGGAAACCGGCCGCGCCGCGCTCGATGTGCAGACGCTGCTGGGCACCGGAACGGTCTACCTGACGCGCGCCGCCAAGGTCGCCGGCGTCCCCATGGTTCCCTCCCGCTGGCTGCTTCGCCTGAAGGCGCTGCTCTCTGGCCTCGATATCGAGGATGCACTGGCCCCGGATCGCCCGTGGAGCGCCTGGGCCCGCGCCCGCGACTTGGCCCCGTCGGCGCCGCCGGCACGCCAGCCGGCTCCCAAACCGCCGCTGCGTCTCCGCCCGCGTCGCGCCTCGGTTTCGGACGTCGAGACGTGGCAGGCGAACCCCTACGCGATCTATGCCCGCCGCGTCCTGCTGCTCGAGGCGATGCCACCGCTCGGCCAGGAGCCCGGTCCTTCCGAGCGCGGCCAGATTGTCCATGAAGCCTTGGCGCGCTTCACCAAGGCCCACCCGCTCGAACTGCCACCCGACATCGTCGCGACCTTCATGGCGCTCGCCGACGAGGTCATCGGATCGCTCGGCAACGAGCCGCGCGTGCGCGCCTTCTGGCGGCCGCGCCTCGAGCGGTTTGCCGACTGGTTCGCCGCCACCGAACCCGATCGCCGCGCGCCGGGCTCGCGCCGTCTGGTCGAGATCGCAGGCCGCTTGCCGTTCGACGCCCCCGGCGGCCCGTTCGAGCTGACAGCGCGGGCGGATCGCATCGACGTCGAGCCGGCCGGCATCGTCATCACGGACTACAAGACCGGCACTCTGCCGGGCCCGGCGGAGGTGATGGGCGGCGCCGCCCCGCAGCTCCCGCTCGAAGCCGCCATGGCGCTGGCTGGCGCCTTTCCGGGGGTCCCAGCCGGCCACGTCGCCGCCTTGCGCTTCATTCGCGCGACCGGTGGCGAACCGGCGGGCGAGGAACGCCTCGTGATGCCGAAGGAGCGCTCCCTCGACGACGTCGGCGCCGAGGCCCTGGCGCGTTTGCGCGAACTCGTGGCCCGTTTCGACGACGAGGCGACGCCCTACCTCGCGCTCCGCCGGCCACGCTTCGACTACACGTATGACGACTACGCCCACCTCGCCCGCTTCGGCGAATGGAGCGGCAGCGATCGCGATCGGGAGCCCCAGTGATGAGCCAGCATCCGATCACGCCGGAACTCGCGGCCGAGCGCCACGACACGACGCGGCGTCAGGCACGCGCCGCCGATCCGTCGGTCTCGGCCTGGGTCTCGGCCAACGCTGGGACCGGCAAGACCTACGTGCTGACCACGCGGGTGCTGCGCCTCCTCGTCGCCGGCACGCCGCCCGAGCGCCTGCTCTGCCTCACCTACACGAAGGCCGCCGCCGCCGAGATGTCGAGCCGCGTTTTCGACCGCCTCTCGAAGTGGGTGACCGCCGACGAGCGCCATCTCCACGACGCCCTTGCGGGCTTGCTCGAACGCCAGCCCGACGCCGCGGAGCTGGCCCGGGCACGTGACCTCTTCACCCGTGCCATCGAGACGCCCGGCGGCCTCAAGGTGCAGACGATCCACGCCTTCTGCGAACGCCTGCTGCAGCGCTTTCCGCTGGAAGCCGGCGTCCCGCCCGGCTTCTCCATCCTCGACGAGGACCTCAGGGCGACGCTCGTCAAGCAGGCGACGGAAGCCGTGCTCGTCCGCGCCACGGCCGATCCCGCAGGCCGCCTCGGCAAGGCGCTCTCGACCGCGATCCGCTTCGCCGTCGACGACAACTTCGACTCCGTGCTGGCGCAGGCCCTGATGAAGCGCGACTGGCTCGAGGACGCCTCCAGGATCGATCTCCGCGACGCCGACGGCATCGATGCGGTCAAAGCCGTCTATCGCCGCGCGCTCGGCCTCTCCCACGCCGACGACGCCCGCACCATCGAAGCCGGCCTCGTTTCGGTGCTGACCGAAGCCCAGATGAAGCGCGCCCGCGATGTCCTTCTCGCGGGTAGCAAGACCGATGTCGAGCGCGGGACTGATCTCGCAGCCGCGCTGGCGGCGACGACGGCACCGGCGCGGATCGCGGCCCTCGCCGCGCTGTTCCTGACGAAGGACCGCTCACCGCGCGCGCGCCTGATGACGGCCAAGCCGAAAGCCGCCGAACCCGATATCGCCGACGCGCTGGAGCGGGCGCAGGCGGTCTTCCACGACCTCACCCTGAAGCAGGGCCGTCTCGCCGTCGCCGACGCGACCCTGGCCGTGATCGATCTCGCGGGCGCCGTCATGCAGCGCTATCACGCGCTCAAGGCACAGCGCGCGGCCCTCGACTTCGACGACCTGATCCGCGCCACCGGCAATCTGCTGCGCTTCGGCGATGATGCCCAGTGGGTGCTCTACAAGCTCGATGGCGGGCTCGATCACATCCTCGTCGACGAGGCGCAGGATACGAGCCCCACGCAATGGCGCGTGATCGAGGCGCTGGCGCGCGAGTTCTTCGCCGGCGCCGGCTCGCGCGACGCAACAGCCGAGGGGCCACGCACCGCCTTCGCCGTCGGCGACGAGAAGCAGTCGATCTACGGCTTCCAGGGCGCCGCGCCGAAGATGTTCGCCGACATGGGCCAGCGCTTTGCCACCTTGGCGCGCGAGGCGGGCCTCGCCTTCGAGCGCGTGCCGCTGACGCTCTCGTTCCGCACCGTCGCGCCGATCCTCGAGACGGTCGACCGCGTCTTCGCCGATCCCGAGCACGGCGCCGGACTGACGTCGACCGGCGAGATACCCCGCCACATCGCCAATCGCTTCGGCATGGGCGGCCTCGTCGAGATCTGGGAGACCGAAGTCCCCGAGGAGACCACTCCGTCTCCGGCCTGGAAACCCCTCGACGACGTCGCGCCCGGTGATCCGGCGAGCCGGCTGGCCGCCCGCATCGCCGACCGGATCGCCGACTGGATCGCGACCGGCGAGCGGCTCGTCTCGGAAGATCGCCCCGTCACCTACGGCGACATCCTGATCCTCGTCCGCCGCCGCCGCCCGTTCGCGGACCTCATGGTCTCGGCCCTGAAGAAGCGCTCCATCCCGGTGGCGGGCGCCGACCGCCTGCTGCTGACCGAACAGCTCGCCGTGATGGACATCATGGCGCTCTGCGAAGTGCTGCTGTTACCCGAGGACGATCTGGCGCTCGCAGCCGTCCTGAAGAGCCCGCTCTTCGGCCTCGACGACGACGACCTGCTGCGGCTCGCACCCGGCCGGCGTGGCTCGCTCTGGTCGGCATTACTCGCAGCCGGCGCCGCCGAGCCGCGCTACGCCGCCGTCGCCGAGCGCATGAAGCGCTGGCGGTCGCGCGCCGACGTGATCCCGCCCTACGAGTTCCTGACCGAGGTGCTGGTCCACGACGGCATGCGCAAGCAGTTGCTCTCGCGCCTCGGCACCGAAGCGGCCGACCCGATCGACGAGTTGATCACGCTGGCCCTCACCTACGACGATCAGGCGCCACCGTCTCTCCAGGGCTTCATGCATTGGCTGCGCGCCTCCGATCGCGAGATCAAGCGCGACATGGAACACGGCCGCAACGAGGTGCGCGTCATGACGGTCCACGGCTCGAAGGGCCTCGAGGCGCCGATCGTGTTCCTGCCGGATACCTGCACGGCCCCGAACGGCGGCCGTCCCGGCGCGCTCCTTGCCTTCGACGGCCTCGACCTCCCCGTCGGCATCGAGAGCGAGCCCTTCCTCTGGCCCGTGAAGGGAAGCTCGGCGGTGCCCGAAATCCGCGAGGCCCGCGAGATCATCCGCGCGCGGGAAGCGGAAGAGCACAACCGCCTCCTCTACGTCGCGCTGACGCGCCCGCGCGACCGCCTCTACGTCGCGGGGTTTGAAGGCGGCAACGGCCGCGAGAAGGGCTGCTGGTACGACAAGATCGAGCGGAGCTTTGCAGGAATCGCGACGCGTGAAGCCGACGCCGACGGCCGCCCGTTGCGTCGCATCGAACGCGCACAGACTGCCGATCCGGTCGCTGGCCGGGCCGAGGCCCATCAGATCGTGACGCCGGAAGAGCCGCCCGCGTGGGCGCGCGCCATGCCCGCGAAGGAGCCGGGCCTCGCCATTCCGATCGCGCCGTCGCGCCTCGCCCCTCTCGACACCGACGACGAGGGCGATCCGGTCGAACGGCTGCCCCCCCCGGACGTGCCGGAAGAACCTGCCGCCCCGTCGCCAGCGACGCTCTCGGACGGCAACCGCTTCCTTCGCGGAACGCTGACGCACGCACTCCTCCAGCATCTGCCCGAGATCGAGCCGTCGAGCCGTGAGGCCGCGGCACGCGCTTTCGTCGCCGCTCGCGCGTCGGGCCTCTCAGACGGCACGCGCGCGAGCATCGTCACCGAGACCCTGGCCGTGCTCGACGATCCGGCGTTCGCGGCCGTTTTCGGTCCCGGAAGCCGCGCCGAGGTCCCCGTCGTGGCGGAACTCGCCCCACCCGGCGGCACCGGACAGAAGATCCGCCTCGCCGGCCAGCTCGATCGGATCGTCGTCTCCGATCACGAGGTTCTGATCATCGATTTCAAGACCAATCGCCCGCCACCCGTCGAGATCGAGCGCGTGCCGGAGGCCTATGTCCTGCAGCTGGCGGCCTATCGGCTGGCTCTCGCCCGCATCTTTCCAGCTCGCGACATCCGGGCAGCACTTCTGTGGACAGATGGCCCGCGGCTGATGGAGATCCCGGCGCAGCGCCTCGATGAGGCCGCAAATCGGCTGTTTGTGCTGGGCCGTGCCAGCCTTGACGCGTGATCGGGGGCTTCCTACGTTGCCCTCACTTTCGGTGCAACCCACCTATCGGGAAACGCCCGGAGCTTCTCCGGTGCTCACCCCCATCCAGGAGACTGCCATGACCGCGGTTGTTAACGACGCCAACTTCAAGACTGAAGTGCTCGATTCGAACGTCCCCGTGGTCGTCGACTTCTTCGCCGAGTGGTGCGGACCCTGCAAGGCGATGGCGCCGGCCCTCGATACGGTCGCGAAGGAGATGGAAGGCAAGGTCAAGATCGTGAAGCTCGATGTCGACCAGAACCCCGGCATCACCCAGCAGTTCCGCATCCAGGCCATGCCGACCCTGATGATCTTCAAGGACGGCAAGGTGGCCGCGACCCAGGTCGGCGCGCTGGTGCAGAAGAAGAAGCTCGAGGACTGGATCAAGTCGTCGGTCTGATCGCCGCGCGAAGCGCAAGCCATATGCGAACGCCCCGGATCGATCCGGGGCGTTTTGCGTCTTACGCCTTCGGCGCAGCAATCGGCGGATCGGACAACTCGCCCGCCAGCACCTCGGCGACATGACGGACGGCGACGTCGCGTCCCTCGCGCCGCAGCTTGCCGGCCATGTTCATGAGGCACCCGAGATCGCCGGCGAGAATGAGCTCCGCGCCGCTTTCCGCGATGCAGGCGGTCTTCTTCTCGACCATGGCGTTGGAGATATCGCTGTACTTGACGGCGAACGTGCCGCCGAACCCGCAGCAGATCTCGCTATAGGCCATCTCGACGAGCTCGAGGCCCTCGACGCTCCGCAGCAGCGTGCGCGGCTGCTCCTTGATCCCGAGTTCGCGCAAGCCCGAGCAGCTGTCGTGATACGTGACGCGCGCATCGAGCCGTTGCGCGACCCGCGTCATGCCCCGGACGTCGACGAGGAACGACACGAGTTCATGCACCTTCGCGCCGAACGCCTTCGCCCGTTCCGCCCACGCCGGATCGCCCGCGAGCAGCTTCGGATAGTGCGACTTGAGCATCCCCGCGCACGAGCCTGATGGCGCGACGACATAGTCGAAGCCTTCGCAGGCGGCGATGGTCTGCCGGGCAAGCGCCTCTGCCGTGGCGCTGTCTCCCGAGTTGTAGGCCGGCTGCCCGCAGCACGTCTGGCCCGGCGGCACGTCGACAGTGCAACCGGCGTCCTCGATCAGCTTCGCCGCTGCAAATCCGACGGACGGGCGCATCAGATCGACGAGGCAGGTGACGAAGAGGCAAACGCGCGGCGAAGGGCTGGAAGCTGTCATGGAGGCAACGCTCGATCTGTGCGGGATACGGCCGTTGGATCGCACGCGACGGTGGCGAAAGCAATTGCGCGGAAGGCCAGGCCGATACGGAAGACCGGGCTCGCCTCAGCGCCGGGCGGCGGGAAGCGGCGGCGGCGCGTCCGAGAGTGTCCGCATGTAGGCGATGAGGTTGGCGACTTTGGTTTCGTCGACGATCCCACGAAACGCCATCCTGTTGCCGGGGACGGCACCCCTCGGATCGTGCAGGTAGCGCGCCAGTTCCGCGTAGGACCACGTCCCGCCCTTGGCGGCGAGGCTCTGCGAATAGGCATAGCCTTCGCGGCTCGCCGGACGCCGCCCGACGACGCCCCAAAGGTTTGGACCGATTGTATGGCTGCCACTGCGATCGGCCTTGTGGCAGACGCGGCAGACGCGGAACTCGCTCTCGCCGCGATCGACGTCAGCCGTCGCGAGCCTGGCAACAACGACCTGCACATCGAACGGACGCTGAGGCTGGGGCTCGGCCGGCGGGCGCTGTACCTCGTCCGGCTGTGATCTGGGCGCCGGACGATCGGAGGTGATCGGGACCGCAGGCTCGGGACGAGCCGGCAGCGCCGGACGTTCGCGTTGCGGGGCCTTCGGAGCGACGGGCTGCGGAACCGGTGCGGGACGCAAGCCGCCGTCCGTCGAGGTCCGGGCCAGTGGCGCAGGCGTGTCCGGCCGCGTGATCCAGCCCACGGCAAGAAGGACCACGCCGCCGACGAACAGGGCGAGAGCCAGCGCGACGAACACCATTCGCAACGCCGATCTGCTTTGCGGAGCGTCCGGCTCTTTCGTTGATCCTGCGAGCGGCGCCTCTTTCCTGGATGTATCGACCACCGTATTCCCCTCGCTTGCGCGGACCGAGAAAAAAGGGCGGCGCAGCCTGTTGCCGCGCCGCCCGAAACGTTGCCGATCACCGAACCCGTTCGCTCAGGGCAGCAGCACGATCGAACCCGTGGTCTTGCGTGCTTCGAGATCGCGATGCGCCTGGGCGGCGTCCTTCAGGGCGTAAGTATGATTGACCTGGATCTTGACGGCGCCCTTCGACACCACGTCAAAGAGATCGTTCGCGGTCTCGACGAGATCGGCCCGGCTCGACGTGTAGGCGGCAAGCGACGGCCGCGTCATGTAGAGCGAGCCCTTGGCAGCGAGAATGCCGGGATTCATGGCTTCGATCGGGCCCGACGCGTTGCCGAACGTGACGAACAGGCCGAGCGGCTTCAGGCAGTCGAGCGACGCGGGGAAGGTATCCTTGCCGATCGAGTCGTAGACCACGTCGCAGAGCTTGCCGCCGGTGATCTGCTTCACGCGCTCGACGAAGTTCTCGCTCTTGTAGTCGATGCAGTGGGCCGCCCCGTTGGCGAGCGCCAGCTTGCACTTCTCCGGGCCGCCGGCCGTGCCGATCAGCGTGCCGCCGAGGTGCTTTACCCACTGGCTGGCGATCAGACCGACGCCGCCGGCTGCCGCATGCCAGAGACACACCGTGCCCGGCCCGACCTTGTACGTCTTGCGCACCAGATAGCGCACCGTCATGCCCTGCAGCATCATGGCGGCGGCCGTCTTGTAATCGATGCCGTCGGGCATCTTCACGACGCGGTCGGCAGCGATCAGCCGCTCGGTCGCATAGCCGCCCGCCGGCCCCGCGTACGACACCCGGTCGCCGACCTTGAGATCGGTGACGCCCGATCCGACGGCGATGACCTCGCCTGCGCCTTCCATGCCGGGAATGAACGGCGACGTCGGCTGCGGATAGAGGCCGGTGCGCAGATAGACGTCGATGTAGTTGAGGCCGATGGCGTGCTGCTTGAGCTTGACTTCGCCCGCTCCGGGAGCGCCGACGGACACCTCTTCGTATTGCAGAGCCTCGGGGCCGCCTGTCTTGTGCACGCGAATCGCATAAGCCATTGCTTGTAACTCCCTGGTTTGGCGCACACGCGACCGCCCTGCCGATCCGTATCGGCGTTGTCTGATCGCATGGAGCGCGGAATGGGCACCGGGCCCGTGGGCCACTGTTGCGCGGATGGAATGTGGGAGCGGCCGATCCGCCACACGACCGCCATCACGAGCTTTTATGCGCTCTCCCACGAGGGCACAAGGGGAATGGAATGGGGCTGCGAGGGTTCGTTGCACGTATCGCCGTAGGCGGCGCCTTGGCGCTGTCCGTGGTCGCCCTGTCCGGGTGTGCCGGCAGTCCGGCGCCGGAAATCGGCCCCTGGAGCACATCGCGGTGCGTCGACGACAGCCCGGCCTGCATCGCGGAGCGCCAGCGCACATTGAAAGCCTTGCTCTCCGACCGCGAACGCCGCTGGGTGCGTGAGCCCGCCAATGCCGACAGCTACGCGGGCGGCGTGCGCCTGTTTGCCTTCAAGACCCGCAAGCGCGACTTGACATGTCCGGAACTGGCGGCCGCCCGCCGAGAAGCCGAGGCAGGTCCCGCCGTCCTTCGCGGCCCGGGAGGCCGTCATCTGACCCCGGCCCAGGTGTCGCGCGGAGCCATGCTGTCGACCGAAGTCTCCCGTGAGCTTGCAGGAGAGATGCGCCGGCGCTGCCCCGTGTGATAGGAAATTGCCGTCCCCCTTTCCGCGTTACCCGATCGATCCCATATCCCGCCGGCTCCGATCGTCATAGGCGCGTGTCAGACCAGTCGCACCTTCCCGTCATTCCCTCCCTTCCCACCCCCTGCTTCGGTGTCCCATGGATCTCGACACGATCGTGCAATCGACGATGACCTTCATCAAGGAGCACCGGGCCTGGGCTGCACCCGTCGTCTTCGTGCTCGCGTTCTTCGAGTCGATCGCCTTCATGTCTCTGGTACTGCCCTTCTGGGGCATGCTGGTCGCGATCGGCACCGTGATCAGCGCGACCGGCGGAGCCGATTTCTGGGTCGTGACGGCGGCGGCGGCGCTTGGCGCGGCGCTCGGCGACTGGGTGTCCTACTGGATCGGTTATCATTATCATGAGCAGATCGCGCGCATGTGGCCGATCAACCGCTATCCGAACCTGATCCCGCAAGGCCACAAGTTCTTCGAGAAGTGGGGCGCCGGCGCGATCTGGCTGGGCCGCTTCTCGGGTCCGCTTCGCGCCTCGATTCCCATCATCGCGGGCGCGGTCCAGATGCCGCGCGTCAAGTTCCAGATCGCGAACTGGGGCTCGGCCGTGTTGTGGGCCGTCGTCCTCATGTTCTTCGGCGACGCCCTCGGCCAGGTCTGGACGGCGATCCACAGTCACTTCGGTCGCTGACCGTCGCGGCATTCCGGGAGCATCCCCCGATGTCCATCGAAGCCGCGTGGGCGGCCGCAACGGCCTTCGCCAAGACGCACATCGCGTGGGCGGAGCCGATCGTGTTCGCGCTCGGCTTTGCCGAGGGTATTCCGGCCCTATCGTTCTTCGTGCCGTCGAGCGCGCTCTTTCTAGCGATCGGCGGCGCGCACTCCGCGGTCGGCGGCGAGTTCTGGATGCTGTGGCTGGCCGCCAGTTGCGGGGCCGCGCTCGGCGACTACGCGACCTACTCGCTCGGCAGATGGCTGCGCCACGACGTGAAGCGCCTCCGCTACTTTGCCGTCCACCCTGAGGCCCTCGAGCGCGCACACGCCCTTTTCGAGCGGTGGGGGGCCCTGGCGGTCATCGGTGGGAAATTCACCGGCTTCGCGCGCCCCCTCATCCCTGTCGCAGCCGGCATCGTGGCCATGCCGCTGCCGAAGTTCGTGGCGGCCAGCGCTGTCTCGTCGATGGCCTGGGCCGCTGTTTTCCTCGCCCCAGGCTACGGCCTGAGGTTCCTCGTCGACTGACGCTCGACGGTTTGCCCCGCCGCCCGTCGAAACTCTCGCCCGCCGATCCCACGACAGCCTTGTGAAAGGGCGGGATTCCGACTAGTTCTCGCGACCAACGCATCAGTCATCGACGGAGCAGACCATGCCGAGCAGCCCAGGCGCACGTTCGCCGCGCAGCACCGAGAAGCGCAAGCGCAAGGCGAAGCGGGCCGCAGCGCCGAAGAAGGCGACCAATGCCGTCGGCGCGACCATTGCCGCGCGTCAGCGCTCCAAGAAGGCCGCCAATCTGCGGCGCGGCGCCGTGAAGGTCGCCGCTTCGGCCTGATTTCCCGGTTGGACCGGCTATCACTGACAGCCCGGGATGCGCCGCATTCCGGGCTTTTGGTGTTGGATGCGTGCGACCGCTCACCGGAAGAGCAGGTCGCAGAGCAGATGCGTCGGCGACGCCCCGGCCGTCGGATTGATGCCCGCCAGCGATATCGGCGGATGGAAACCGAGGACCGTCGCGACGACGGTACCCGGCCACGATCAGCATCCGCGCGCCGAGGACGAGCCCGGCTGCCTTACCGGGCTCGAAATGCGGCTCACCGCTCCGCTACCCGCCGAAAGCCGGGCCGAACCGGTTCGAGCGCGGGAACCCTTTGGGCACCACTTTGCCGGCTTGTGCCCGCTCGCCGACCCACTCCCGCAGCTCGGACCACGACAGCGTGAACGTCCGCCCGGCCGGATCGAGCCAGGTGAGCCCGGCCGACTTCTGGAAGACGCGCACGTCGGAGAGCGCACCGTCCTTGAAGCGCTGCAGATAGACGCCCTTGCCGCGCCCCATCTCGTTCACTTCAGCGAGGCTGAAAACGAGCATCTTCCGGTTGTCGCCGACCGTCGCCACCTGATCGCCGATGGCCGGCACGCACACCCGCGCCTCGGCGCCGGTATCGACGTTGAGCACCTGCTTGCCCTTCCGCGTCGACGCGATGACGTCGTCCTCCGGGACGACGAAGCCATGCCCGGACGTCGCCGCGACCAGCAGCTTGCGGCCCGGCTCGTGGACGAAGATCTCGACGAAATCCGCCGTCTCCTCCACGTCGACCATCAGCCGCAACGGCTCGCCGTGCCCACGCCCACCGGGCAACTGGCTCGCTTCGAGCGTGTAGAATTTGCCGTTTGTCGAAAACACCAGGATCTTGTCGGTCGTATAGGCCTTGATCGCGCGCTTGAACGCATCGCCCTGCTTGAATTCGACCTTGGCGAGGTCGTCCTGGTGGCCCTTGAGCGCGCGCACCCAGCCCTTCTCGGAGAGCAGGATGGTGAGGGGCTCTTTCTCGATGAAGGCCTGATCCAAATCGATCTCGACGGTCGGCGCGTCCTCGACGGCGGTCCGCCGCTTGCCGAGCGGCGTTTTCTTCGACCACGTCTCGCGGATGCGGCGCACTTCGTCGCCGATCTGCTCCCACTGCTTCTCGTCGGAGGCGACGAGCGACTGCAGCGTCCGTTGCTCGCCGGAGAGCTTGTCGTGCTCGGCCCGGATCTCTTGTTCCTCGAGCCGCGACAGCGACCTGAGCCGCAGATTGAGGATCGCCTCGGCCTGCACGTCCGAGAGCCCGAACGTACTCATCAGCTTGGCTTTCGGCTCGTCCTCGTAGCGGACGATACGGATCACCTCGTCGATGTTGAGATACGCGATCAGGTAGCCGGCGAGCACCTCGAGTCGGTGCGCGATCTTCGAAAGGCGATGCTCCGTGCGCCGGATCAGCACCTCCTGGCGATGCTCGAGCCAGAGCCACATCACGTCCCTGAGGCCGAGCACGGCCGGAATCTGTCCCGCCGTCAGCACGTTCATGTTGAGGCCGAACTTGATCTCCAGCTCGGTGAGCTTGAACAGGCTCTCCATGAGCACGATCGGATCGACGGTGCGCACGCGGGGCTCGAGCACCAGCCGCACGTCTTCGGCCGATTCGTCCCTGACGTCGCCGAGCAGCGGCAGCTTCTTCTCCTGGAACAGCTCCGCGATCTTTTCGTAGAGCGCGCCCTTACGCACCTGATAGGGAATCTCGGTGACGACAATCTGGTAGCCGCCCCGCCCCGTGTCCTCGCGATGCCATTTCGCCCGGAGACGGAAGCTGCCACGCCCCGTGCGATAGGACTCGATCATCGTCTCCTTGGGCTCGACCAGCACGCCACCCGTGGGAAAATCCGGCCCCTGGATGAAGTCGAGCAGCTTCTCGACGGTCGCATTCGGATGCTTGATGAGATGCAGGAGCGCCTGGCAGATCTCGTCGACGTTGTGCGGCGGAATGTTGGTCGCCATACCGACTGCGATGCCCGAAGCGCCGTTGGCGAGCAGATTGGGGAACGCCGCCGGCAGAACCGACGGCTCCTGCTCCTTCTCGTCGTAGTTCGGGCGGAAATCGACGGCGTTCTCGTCGATGCCCTCGAGCAGCGCCTCCGCGATCGTCGTGAGGCGCGCCTCGGTGTAGCGGTGGGCCGCCGGGTTGTCGCCGTCGATGTTGCCGAAGTTGCCCTGCCCGTCGACGAGCGGATAACGCGAGGAGAAATCCTGCGCCAGCCGCACCATGGCGTCGTAGATGGCGCCGTCGCCGTGCGGATGCAGCTTGCCCATCGTGTCGCCGACGACGCGCGCCGACTTCATGTAGGCCGACGTCGGCGTCAGCCCCAGATCGCGCATGGCGAACACGATGCGCCGGTGCACGGGCTTCAGGCCGTCGCGCACGTCCGGCAACGCCCGATCCATGATCGTCTTCAGGGCGTAGGCGAGATAGCGCTCCTCGAGGGCCACCTTGAGGGGCACGGCTTCGATCGGCCCGGGGCCGGGGAGAATCGGTTTGTCGCTCATGGCCGCTGGTTAGCCGCTCCAGGGGGCGGCCTCAAGACGGCTCGACCGGTTGTACCGGCGCCCAAGCGTCACATCCCACGCATCACGAAGTCTGTCGATGATGCACGGCGGGCGTCGAACCGGGCCTCGGGCTATGCTAATTTCGCCACTTCCCAAGCGACGACAGCGGGCGGGCGGTTGCGTTCCGGCCCCATCCGCGCCGCAATTGACAAGCCAGGTGATCGAAACGTGCGGCGCCCACCTCTTCCGGACCGAACCCACATGCTTCCGTCGTCCCTCACGGCGCGACTGATCGGCCTGCTGCTGGTCGTGACGCTGGCGGCTTGCGCGGCCTCCGTGCGTCCGGGCGACGACGCCGTATCGACTTCGGCGAACTTCGGCGCCATTCCGCTTTTCAGCTCCGACAACAAGCCGCTCGATCCTCCGCCGGGTGCCACCATCGTCGGCAAGGAGGTCAGTCCCGCCCTGCCGACGTCCGAGCTGAACGTCCTCGCCATCTCGGGCGGCGGCTCGGACGGCGCTTTCGGCGCCGGCGTCCTGAAGGGCTGGACCGAAAGCGGCAAACGCCCCGTCTTCAACATCGTCACCGGCGTGTCGACGGGCGCGCTGATCGCGACGTTCGCCTTCCTCGGCCCGGCGTGGGACGGGGAGATCGAGCGCTTCTACACCAGGATCACCAACGACGAGATCTATCAGAGCCGGGGCATCGCGGGCCTCTTCGACGAGAGCCTCTACGACACGGGACCGTTCCGCTCCATGGTGGAAAAGGTGGTGACGCCCCGTCTCCTCGACGCGGTCGCCGCCGAGCATGCCAAGGGCCGCCGCATCTACGTCGCGACCACGGATCTCGACAACGGCACCGTCGTGGTCTGGGACATGGGCGGTATCGCGGCGAGTGGTCATCCGAACCGCCTCGACACCTATCGCGACGTCTTGGTCGCCTCGGCCGCCTTCCCGGGCTTCTTCAAGCCCGTCTACGTCCGCAATGCCGACGACAAGGGCGGACCACGCATGCACGTCGATGGCGGCGTCAAGGCGCCGATCCTGCTGCGCTCGTTCATGGTCGAAGGCCCGCAGAAGAAGAAGACCGTCTACATGCTGGTCAACGGCAAGCTGTCGCTGCAGACCGAAGCGGCGAGCCCCGTGAAGGCGACCGTCCTCGGCATCACGCGCCGCTCGGTCTCGGAGCTGATGCGCGGCCTCACCTACAAGACCATCTATCAGGCCTACGTGACGACGCGGCAGGCCCGCAGCCAGTTCCGCATCCTCTATGTGCCGGACACGGTGAAGGACATCGACGACCCGCTGCGCTTCCAGCCCAAGGAAATGCGCCGTCTGTTCGACGTCGGCCGCACCTTCGGCAGGTCCAATTCGAGCTGGGGCGTGGAGCCGCCGCGCCTCGACAGCCTGGAGCGCGTCGAGGCGCACGACCCGGCGCCTGCCCCGGTTCGCAAGAAGCCCCGCCCGGCATCGGCCTCGGTCCAGCCCGCCCGCTGAGCGCGCGCTATTCGACGGGCGCGAACGACGCCGCGATCTTGCGCATCTCGGGGATCAGCACGTCCGCATCCTGCGATGGCATCTGCCCGACGATGCGGAAGTATCCACCGTCCTTGCCGCGAATGAGCGTCTGCATCACCGTGACGGGGCTTCCGTCCGCCTTGTCGACGGCGTCGGCGACGAGTTCGATCGTCTCGAGCCCCGCGATCACCCCCCGCGACCGGTCCACGACCTTGATCTCCTTGAGACCGCTCAGCCCGGCAAGCAGCGTCTCCGCGAACGTATCGTCCCCGGGCACCGCCCGCTTGTCGAGCGACGGCGCCACGATCAGAAGCGCCCGCTTCTCCCTGGGCTTCTGGGGCTCGAGCCGCCCATCCAGCGTGTAGGCGTGCGTCGTGCCGAGGATGGTCCCGGCCGCCTTGAACGGCCCGAGATATCCGAGTTGGAACAGGGCTTTGGCCGCCGCCGCCCGTTCGGCGATGCGCGCCGACGCGAGGATCGTTTCGATCCCAACGGCTGACACGGCTCCGTCCTGGATCGCCTGTCGCGGCACGTTCGCCGTGATCAGCGCCGTCACCCCGTCCTCGCGGAAGGCGAGCAGAAACTTGTCCACGAGCCCCATCGCGCTCTTCTGCTCGCCCTTGAGAAAGAGATAGCTCCCCTCCCGCGCGAGCTTGGCCGGAGCCGCCTTCTCGATGCCCTTGGCCTGCAGCGCCTCGGGCGTCAGCCCCGTTGCCAGTTGCTCGTAGGCGACGGCCGGCATCTCGACGATGACCAGCGAGGCGCCGATGTCGGGCCGGATGAAGCCGGAGAACTGGCGCGCCACCTCGAATCCGTCGGGTACGTCGAGGGCCACCCGGCTGGCCGGGGCCTGCTGCACGCGGGCCGCAGCCGGCAACACCGGAGCCGCAAGCGCCAGGCTGGCGAACAGGACGGCAAGCGCAAGGGTCCGAAACCGCCGCATGGCGTCTCCCGCAGGTTCGAGTCTGAGTTGTCCGGCGCCACAATGAAAAGAGATGAGGCCAATTTGCGGCATTCGCCGCGCTCCCTCGGCATGGCAAGAGGGGGCGTGGGCATGGAATTGCGAGGCGTGGCGCGATGGCGACGGTCGATCTCGACAGGATAGCGGACATCGTCCGCGACGTTGCGGCGACCGAAATCATGCCGCGCTGGCGCAACCTCGGCCGCGACGACGTGCAACGCAAATCCCCGGCCGGCGATCTGGTGACGATCGCCGATCACGCGGCCGAGGTCGCCCTGACCCGACGGCTGGCGGACGCCCTACCCGGCTCCATCGTCGTCGGCGAGGAAGCCGTCGCGGCCGACGAGGGCGTTCTGGCGCGGTTCAGCGAGTCCGGCCCCGTGTGGGTGATCGACCCGATCGACGGCACGAGGAAATTCGCCGAGGGCACGCCGACGTTCGACGTCATGGTGGCGCTGGTCATTGGCGGCCGGCCGATCGCGGGCTGGATCCACGCCCCCGCCGAGGACGTACTCTACATGGGCGCTGACGGCGACGGCGCGGTGCGCGAAGCGGCAGGCATCCGCCAACCCATCACGCCACAGCGCGGGCTTGCGCTCTCCGACCTCGAGGGCATTCTCGGCACGGGCGCCTTCACGACGCGCGGCCGCCGCGATCCGACCGTCCAGCGCCACCGCTTCCGCGGCTACGTGAAACCCACCTGCGCCGGCCACAACTACGGCCGCATCCTGAGCGGCGAGAGCCACTTCCTCGTCAACTTCTCGACCTTTCCGTGGGATCACCTGCCGGGCCATGCCATCGCGCTGGCAGCCGGCTTCCACGCCGCCCGCCACGACGGCGCGCCCTTCGACCCACTCGACAAGGTGGGCGGTGTCCTCGTCGCCCCCGACCGCGACCTATGGAGCGAAATCCACACACTCTTGCTGACCTGACATCGTCCGGGTCCAGGGACGGCCGTCCCTGGTCGAAGAGCGCGAGAGGTGAAACCTCTCGCATTTCGCCCGACGGGCGAACCACGGAGCCCCTCATGTCGTCCCATATGCTCACCGACGTCGCCCGCATCATCGCCGACGTCGCCGCGACCGAGGTGATGCCCCGCTGGCGCAACCTCGCCACCTCCGACATCGCGGAAAAAACCGGCCCCGACGATCTCGTCACCATCGCCGACAGCGCCGCAGAAGCAGCGCTCACCGCACGCCTTGCCGCCTACCTCCCCGGCTCCCTCGTCGTCGGCGAGGAGGCCGTCGCCGCCGATGCGTCGGTGATCGAGCGCCTCCGGGGCGGCGGCGCGTGCTGGGTCATCGACCCGATCGACGGCACGCAGGACTTCGCGACGGGCGCGCCTGATTTCACGCTGATGGTGGCGCTGGTCGAGGACGGCGTCGCCACGGCGGGCTGGATCATGGCTCCGGCGCGCGGCGCCGTCGCCTATGGCGGCCAAGGGCATGGCGTTTGGCTGGGCCGTGGCGGCAGCGCACCGACGCCGGTCGTACGGCACCCGGTTCCCGCCCGCATCGCCGGGATGACCGGCCTCCTCGGCAAGCGCAATCTGACCGAGGCCCGCCGCGCCGAACTGCAGGCCAAGGAGAGCCATTTCCGCGCCTTCGAAGGCGTCGTCTATGCCGGCGTCGACTACATGCGGCTGCTCGCGGGCGAGGTCCACTTCGCCGTCTACAACAAGACCGAGCCCTGGGACCATCTGCCCGGCCTCGCCATCCTCGGCGGCCACGGCTACGTCGCCGCGAAGCACGACGGTTCCCCCTACCGCCCCGGCGACAACACCGGCGGCCTCCTGGTCGCCCCCGACGCAGCGACCTTCGCGGAGATCAGGGGGATCTTGCTGGGGTGAGCGGCCGTTCGACCATAGCCACGACATCTCCCCCCCAGCGTCATGCCCGCGCAGGCGGGCACCCACGACACCACAAAACAATCCCACCGCTCGTGGGTCCCCGCCTGCGCGGGGATGACGGGAATGGAGCGATGAAGGCTTCAGGTCAGCAGTCTTGGGCACCCCAACCACTCGCAGATCCCCCGCCCCATCACCCACTCCATGTCCGCCGCCGGTATCCACGTCTGGTGATCACGGAAGGCCGACACGCACGCGCCCCATGAGCAGGGCATCCGGGTTATGTCGGTGCCCCAGAACATGCGGCGCGGCCCGAAGGCGTCGTAGACGGCCTTGTAGTAGGGCGTCAGCGAGCGGAACGGATAGCCGTCGGTCACGTACTGCGGGCCACCGGTCACCTTGACGGCCACGTTGGGATGGCGCGCCAGCTTCACCACCTCGGGCATGGTGACGAACGCCGCCGCGTCCTTATTCCCGCGCGCCACGCCGAAGTGGTCGACGATCAGCTTGAGCCCGGGGTGCCTCGCCGCGATCCGGTCGACGACCGGCAGGAAAGCGCCGCACAGGAGCGCGATCGGCACGCCGTGCTTTTCGGCCGCCGGCCACAGCCAATCCATGGTGCCGTCGGTCGGCCATGTCGTCATGTGCGGCTGCAGGAACGCGTAGCGGAGCCCGACCACGCCCGGCTGCGAGAGCCACGTCGCGACCTCGCCGTGCCGCGCAGGGTCTTCGGGCGGGATGCGGCCAAGGATGGCGAAACGATCCGGATAGGCCTTCACGGCGTCGAGCGCCTGCGCGTGCGAGACGTCGTCCCAACCCGGCGGATGCAGGATGGCGCCGTGCACCCCTGCCGCATCCATGTCCCGGATGGCCTCGTCGAGGAGGTACGGCGTCGTCCGGTGGGGCGGCACGACATGGCCTTTGGTCCAAAGATGGATCTGGGCGTCGACGATGCGCATCGGCTATGACCTTCCTCGAAAAAGGTGGGTGGTCCGGAGGGCTCCGCCCTCCGGCGGAGCGCGAGGCTGGCCTCGCTCGCGAAGCGACATGCGGCCCTCTCCGCGCCGCCCCGCTGCCCGAAGGATACGCCGAGAGTGCCGGCCCCTGACAACCTCCCCGTGCTGGACGCCCTCCCCGCGCTCCGCGACGCGCTCCGCGAGGGCACCTCCGCCGTGCTGGTGGCCCCCCCCGGCGCCGGCAAGACGACAGGCGTCCCCCCGGCTCTGCTCGACGAAGCCTGGCTCGCCGGCCGCAAGATCCTGTTGCTCGAGCCGCGCCGGATCGCCGCCCGCGCCGCCGCCGAACGCATGGCGGACACACGCGGCGAGCGCGTCGGCGACACGATCGGCGTCCGCGCCCGGCTCGACACGCGCGTCTCGGCCCGGACGCGGATCGAGGTGGTGACGGAAGGCGTCTTCACGCGCCTCGTCCTCGACGATCCGTCCCTCGACGGCGTCGGCCTCGTCATCTTCGACGAGTTCCACGAGCGCTCGCTCGACGCCGACCTCGGCCTCGCGCTGGCCCTCGACGCCCGCGCCGGATTGCGCGACGACCTGCGCCTCCTCGTCATGTCCGCGACCCTCGACGGCGCCCGGGTCGCGGCCCTGCTCGGCGCGGCAACGCCCGTGATCGAATCGCTCGGTCGCGCCTACCCCGTCGAAACCCGCCATGTCGGCCGCCCGCCCGACCGCGCCGGCCTCGTCGACGCCATGTCGACGACCATCCGCCGCGCGCTCACCGAGGAACCGGGATCGCTGCTGGCGTTCCTGCCGGGCCAGGGCGAGATCCGCCGCACCGCCGAGAAACTGAGGGACACGCTCGCCGGCCCCTTCGATATCGTGGAGTTGCATGGCGGCCTCGACGGCAAGGCCCAGCGCGAGGCCATCCGGCCACCGGCGATCGGCCGCCGCAAGGTCGTCCTCGCCACCGCCATCGCCCAGACCTCGATCACCATCGACGGCGTGCGCATCGTGGTCGATAGCGGCGTCGAACGCCTGCCGCGCTACGAGCCCGAAGCCGGCGTCACGCGTCTCGAAACGGTCCGCGCCTCCCGCGCCACCGCCGACCAGCGCCGGGGCCGCGCCGGCCGCACCGAGCCGGGCGTCTGTTATCGGCTGTGGAGCGAGCCCGAGACGCAAGGGCTGATCCCCTACACCCCGCCCGAGATGCTCGCAGCCGACCTCGCACCGCTGCTGCTCGATTGCGCCGCGTGGGGCGTCACCGATCCGCACACCCTCGCCTGGCTCGATCCGCCACCACAGGGCGCACTCGCCGCGGCCCGCACGGATCTCGAGACGCTCGGCGCGATCGACGCCGACGGCCGCCTGACCGACGCCGGCCGCCGCATCCGTGACCTGCCGCTGCCCCCGCGCCTCGCCCGCATGGTGATCGCGGCAGGTACGCAAGGCGCGGCCCGGCAGGCAGCCATGATCGCCGCCGTCCTCTCGGAACGCGGTGCCGGCGGCCAGTCGATTGACCTCGACGATCGCCTGCAGGGCCTCGCGCGCGACCGGGGTGCCCGAAGCGACGGCCTGCGCCACATGGCCGAGACGTGGGCGCGGGCCGCCGAGACCCAGGGGTCCGGCCGGCGCGATAGACCGACGGAGCCGCTCTCGACCGGCGCCATCCTCGCGCTCGCGTTCCCCGATCGCATCGCCAAGGCCCGTGGCGCGCGCGGCACCTACCTGTTGGCCAACGGCCGCGCCGGGCAGATCGATCCCGCCGTCTCCCTCTCCGGCGCGCCGTTCGTCGTTGTGGCCGACATGACGGGCGTCGCGGCGGCAGCCCGCATCACGCTCGCGGCCCGCCTCGACGAGAGCGAACTCGAAACCGTCGCCGCCGGACGCATCACGAGCCGCACCGAGATCGCCTTCGATCCGTCGACGGCCGCGCTCCGCGCCCGCGCCGAGCGCCGCCTCGACGCAATCGTTCTCGCCAGCGAGCCGCGCCCCGTCGCGGCCGACGAAGCGACCGCCGTCGCCCTCGCCGAGGGCATCGCCCGCCTCGGCATCGACCGGCTGCCCTGGAGCCGCGCCCAGCGCCAGCTTCGCGACCGCGTCGCCTTCGTGGCCGGCGTCGCGGGTGGCTCCGGCGCCGACGTCTGGCCCAATCTCTCCGATGCGGGCCTCGCCGCGACGGCCACCACCTGGCTCGCGCCCTTCATCGTCGGTGCGACGCGGCTCGCCGACATCACGGCCGACGAACTCGGCGCGGCCCTCGATGCGCTGCTGCCGTGGCCCCTCCGCCAGCGCCTCGACGCGGCGACCCCGACGCACTTCGAGGCGCCCACCGGCAATCGCCACCCCATCGACTACGAAAGCGACGGCGCGCCGGTCGTGGCCTGTCGCGTGCAGGAGCTGTTCGGTCTGACGCGCCACCCGACCATCGCCGAGGGACGCCTGCCCCTGACGTTGCATCTCCTGTCGCCGGCCGGCCGCCCCGTGCAGATCACGCGCGACCTGCCGGGCTTCTGGGCGGGATCGTGGAAGGACGTGAAATCGGAGATGAAGGGCCGCTACCCGAAGCACGTCTGGCCCGACGATCCGGCGAACGCGACGCCGACGGCGCGCGCCAAGCCGCGCGGTACCTGAGGGTCAGCGAGCGACCGGCGCCGCACGCTCAATCGCGCCTGAGCGACTGCCACACGATCGACGCCGCGCTGACCGCCGACATGACGAGCACGATCGCCGGTCCGGCGGGCACGTCGATGCCGATCGAGACCCCGAGCCCGGCCGCCGACGAGAGCGCCCCGATCACCGCCGCGAGACCGACCATGGCTTCCGGCGTGCCCGCGAACGGTCGTGCGGCCGCGGCCGGCATGACCAGGAACGCCACGATGAGCAGCACGCCGACGATCTTCATCGCGATGGCGACGGTCAGCGCCAGGAGGAGAACGAGCGCAGCTTCCGCGATCCGGACCGGCAGGCCTTCCGCCATGGCCAGTTCCTCGTGAACCGCGACGGCAACCAGCGTGCGCCACAGCCATCCGACGACGCCGAGCACGACGATCCCGCCGGCGCCGAGCCAGACGAGATCGCTGGTCCCGACGGCGAGCACGTCACCGAAGAGATAGCCGATCAGATCGAGCCGCTGCCCCGAAAGCTGCGCTGCCGCGACGATGCCACCCGCCAGCGCCGCATGCGAGAGGATGCCGAGGAGACTGTCCGCCGGCACCGCCCGTTGCCGGCCGAGGCCCAGCATCAGTCCGCCGAGCGCCAGTGCCACAAGGACCACCCCGAGCGTCAGGTCGATGTCGAGCGCGAGACCCAGCGCCACGCCGAGCAGCCCGCCATGCGCGATCGTCGCGCCGAAGTAGGACATCCGCCGCCAGACGACGAGACACCCGAGCGGCGCCACCACGATGGCGACGCCGACCGACGCCAGCAGCGCGCGCAGGATGAAGGGATCTGTCATCGGTTCGTGTCTGCGTGCGCCGAAGATGAGGGGAGCGGCTCTCCGGTCAGCGCATGCTCGTGATCGTGATGGTGCTGGTAGATCGCGAACGCCCGCGCCGCCGTGCCGAAGAGGCGCATGTATTCCGGATGCTGCGCCACCGTTTCCGGCACGCCGTGGCAGCACACGTGCCGGTTGATGCACAGCACGCGGTCGCTCTGCGCCATGACGACATGGAGGTCGTGGCTGACCAGCAGCACGCCGAGGCCACGCCGGTCCCGCAACCGGCCGATCAGCGCATAGAGCTCCGCCTCGCCGAGATGATCGACGCCGCGCGCCGGCTCGTCGAGCACGAGCACGTCCGGATCGCGAACCAGGGCCCGGGCGAGGACGACACGCTGCAACTCGCCGCCCGAAAGCTTCACCAGCTGCCGGTCGATCACATGCGCCGCCCCGACTTCATCCAGCACCGCGGCGACGGTCGTGCGCACCACCGGCTTGCCGAGGGTCAGGAACCGCGCCACCGAGAGCGGCACCGCTGCGTCGCGCTCGAAGCGTTGCGGCACGTAGCCGACGACGAGCCCGGGCCGCCGCATGACGGTGCCCTGATCGGGAGTCTCGAGGCCGAGGAGCGTCCTGACGAGTGTCGTCTTGCCCGCGCCGTTGGGCCCGATCAGCGTCACGATCTCGCCGGGGCGGACGTCGATGTCGATGCCGTCGAGGATCGTGCGCCCGCCGCGTGCGAACGTGATGCCGCGACCTGAAAGCAGCGCCTTCGGATCGGGCGGCGTCACGACCGACGGGTCACATCCCGAGCCATGATCGTGATGAGTGTGGTGATGGGCTCCATGGTGATGATCATGCCCGCCCGCCGCTCCTGAAGTCCGGCCGTCGGCGGTCGTCACGTCGCAGCCCCTTCCGCCGTTCGGCAGCCGCCGCACACGCCCATCACCTCGACCAGCGCGCGGCGCATATCGAAACTAGCGGCTTTCGCGGCACCCGCGATCCCCTGGAAGACGGCTTTTTCCGTGACCTCCGCCACGGCACCGCACTGCTCGCAGGCAAGGATGATCTGCCGGCGGTCGCCGCCGTGCGGCGCATGGCAGGCGAAAAATGCGTTGCGGCTTTCCAGCCGATGCACGACCCCCGCCGCGACCAGCGAATCGATCGCCCGGTAGACCGAGATGGGAGCCAGCCGCCGCCCGCCCTTCCGCGCCAGGTTCTCGAGCACCTCGTAAGCCCCGACGGCCCGGTGCGACTGGGCGATTTCCTCGAGGACATGTCGCCGGAGCGGGGTCAGGCGAAGGCCCTCCCGGTCGAAGGCCGCCTTGGCGCGTTCGACGACGTCGTCGAGGCACGGGCCATGATCATGACCCGGCGATGCAAAACCGGCCGTCGCAGGCATTGATGGCATTCTGCCTCCTGTCCGCTCGAGCCCCGCTCGGGCCTCACGTCTCGAACGGCTGTTTGGTTATCCTATAACATGGCGCCAGACGAGCCGCGCGGCGTTCTGGCGGCGGCTGCAATTTTTCGCCAATTTGTCATGCTCCCCTATATCGAAATCGGGTCGTCTCATTCCCTCGGAACGCAGGCGGGCCCCAACGAGCCATTCATCTCCCCATGAGCAGTTCGAAAAGTTACATCATCGCGGCCCGTCGTGTCGCCAATGGCCGTCTCGGAGGCCTCCATCGCAACCGTCGGGTGGAGGACCTCGCCGCCCCTGTCGTGATCCGCGCGCTGGCCGACGTCGGCATCGAGCCCGACCGTGTCGATATGCTGATCCTCGGCAACACGTTGGCAGGCGGCAATCCCGCGCGTCTCGTCGCGCTCATCGCCGGCCTTCCCGATCGCGCGGCGACGCTGTCGATCGACCGCCACACGGCATCGGGCCTCGAGGCGATCCTCGCCGCGACCAGGACCATCGCATGCGGCGAGGCGGAGATAGCCGTGGCCGGTGGCGCGGACTCGTTCTCCACCGCCCCCTGGCGCATCGCCAAGCCGCGAACGATCTTCCACATGCCGCGCTTTCTCGGCCTCAATCAGGTCGACGACGGCGAACGCGGCGATCTGTCGGCGATCGAGGCGATGGAATCCTGTGCCACCCGCCTCGGGCTGTCGCGCAGCCGGCAGGACGAGTACGCGCTCGCCTGCCACATCAAGGCCGGGCTGGCCCGCACGGCCCAGGGCTTCGTGCGCGAGATCGTCGCCATAAAGTCGAAGCCCGAGGAGGCCCGCGACGAGTTGGTCGGTGAGCCGGACATCGACGACATGGAAAGTTATCCGGCCTTCCACGGCGAGGGCACGCTGACCGCAGGCAATACGAGCCTTCCGGCCGATGGAGCCGCAATCGTGGTCGCGGTCTCCGAGCGCATCTGGCGCGACCTGGGCGCACCGCCTGCCATCCGGATCGCCGCCTCCGTGTCGTTCGGCGTTTCTCCGGAGATCGAGAACGAGGCGCCCTTGATCGCGATCCGCCGTCTGGCGGAGCGAACCCGTCTGGAGACTCTGTCCGGCGTGGCCGCGATCGCCTTCGCGGAAACCTCTGCGGTGCAGGCGCTGGCCGTGCAGGCTGGCCTCGGCGAAGCGTCGAGCCGCCTCAACAGCGACGGCGGGCAGCTGGCCCGCGGGCAACCGGGTGGCGCGGCGAGTGCTGTTGTCGTGACCCGTCTCTTCACGGATCTCGTCCGTGACGACCGTGCCCGATCCGGATCTCGCGCCATTGCCGCAGCCGGCGCTTCGGGCGGCCAGACGATCGCGGCACTTCTGGAGCGCGTCTGATCGAACCGAAAGGACGGCTCGGCTCGCCGAAACTGGAGCGGGCCGCCGATTTCAGATCTTACTCTTCGCGGAACACCCGCTCACGCCGCTCATGGCGCTCCTGCGCCTCGATCGACAGCGTTGCGATCGGACGCGCGTCGAGCCGCTTGAGGCTGATCGGCTCGCCCGTCTCCTCGCAATAACCATAGGAGCCGTCCTCGATGCGCGCGATGGCCGCGTCGATCTTGGCGATCAGCTTGCGCTGGCGGTCGCGCGCCCTCAGTTCGAGCGCCCGATCGGTCTCGAAGGTCGCCCGGTCAGCCACGTCGGCATGCTGGGCGCTGTCCTCGTGCAGCCCTTGCAGCGTTTCCCGATTGAGGCGGATGATCTCTTCCTTCCAGGCGATCAGCTTGTTCCTGAAATAGGTTCGCTGGCGTTCGTTCATGAACGGCTCGCTGTCGGACGGACGATAGCCGTTCGGAAGCTGGACCGCGCTGGCGCCGCCTTCACCTGTCTTTTTCATGGCCGTCGACACGTCCCCGCCTCGTCCGATCTTCACGGTGATGGGTCCTGCCGGGTCAGTGGCATCCGCCTTGACCCGAACCGGCTCGCTCGCCGGCGACCTGCCCCTGCTCCCCTTGCCGTCGACCGCGTCTCCGGCCCGTCTCTTCGTCGTCATGCCGCGGCCCCTCGTATCTGCTCGTACACCTCGTCCGCGAGACTGCGGCACGCTGGCCTCCACTCCGGCCATGCTTGTGACGAGAGTCTCGGTCCGCGTCGACAGGTGCTTTGCCCCTGCACGAAATTCAGTCTGGACCTGCAACGGCTGCGATGCGGCCTTGGATGACGCGCTGCGGCCGTTGCCCTGCGCCGCAGCCTTCGGCCGCTTGGTGACGCTCAATTCTGGCTTCACTTTGGCCAGAGTGGCCGCGACGGCCGTTCTTTTGGCAGTTCCGCTCGAGGATTTGCCGACCTGGCGAGCCGAGGGCTTCGCAGACTTGGTCTTCGCTTTCGGCGAGTGTGCTTTACGAGCTGCCATGGGACGTCGAGCCTCGATCGCTACGACCGGCCGGGTCGCTCATATATCAGAGAAGCCGGTATGGCTCGCGTATTTAAGTTCCTGTTTTCTCAAGTCAAGAAAAACCGGCCGTCGGCCACCTCTCAGCCGGCTGCATCGTTGAACACCGCTAATTTCGGCGGCGCGACGCCGTCTCCGGCAACCAGCGAGCGTATCCAGACCGACAATTCCCGTTTAGATGGAATTCACATCTTGAATGTAACCTAAGGTCGTGTTGAACGAATGTGAGACACCTCCTGGTGTGCCAACTGCCAAGGCTCGTCGGGTCGGGGAATGCCTCCCACCCCCGATCGGACGATCCGAAGGCGGACGCATCCAGCCAGGAGAAACTTTGCCGGCATGCGGTGAGGAGGGTGCCTCCAGCCCTCGTTGCCGACGCCGCGAGTGTCCATCAGATCGTCAAGAGGAGACCCGTCAGAGACCGACCCGGAGCCGGCGCTGCATCACCCGCCTCTCCACCTGAAGCGAGCCTGCCGGACGGACGCTCCCCAACACCGTCCGCCCGGGTTCGCGAGCAGCACCGGCCGACGATGCGCCACCCCTGCCCGCACACGGGGGTGGCGCATCGCATTTCAGGCCCTCTGTTCACGCTTGATGCGCATCGCGCCTGAACCTAAGCTTCCTCTCGTTTGTGCTCGCCGCCGAGAGAGGTCGCCAGGTCCCATGAAATTCACCGGCTCGAAATCCTACGTCGCAACGGATGATCTGAAGATCGCGGTCAACGCCGCGATCACGCTCGAGCGACCGTTGCTCATCAAGGGCGAGCCGGGCACCGGCAAGACGGTGCTCGCCGTTGAGGTCGCACGCGCGCTCGGCGCGCCGCTGATCGAGTGGCACATCAAGTCGACCACCAAGGCGCAGCAGGGCCTCTACGAATACGACGCGGTCTCGCGCCTGCGCGACAGCCAGCTCGGCGACGAGCGCGTGAAGGACATCCGCAACTACATCAAGCGCGGCAAGCTCTGGGAGGCTTTCACGGCCGACGAGCGCCCCGTCCTCCTGATCGACGAGATCGACAAGGCCGACATCGAGTTCCCGAACGACCTCCTCCAGGAACTCGATCGGATGGAGTTCTTCGTCTACGAGCTGAACGAGACGGTGAAGGCCCGCCGCCGCCCGATCGTGATGATCACCTCGAACAATGAAAAGGAGCTGCCGGACGCCTTCCTGCGCCGCTGCTTCTTCCACTACATCAAGTTCCCCGACCCCGAGACCATGAAGGCCATCGTCGAGGTGCACTTCCCGGGGCTGAAGGGAATGCTGGCCTCGGAGGCGATGAAGATCTTCTTCGACATGCGCGAGGTGCCGGGCATCAAGAAGAAGCCATCCACGTCCGAACTGCTGGACTGGCTGAAGTTGCTCATGAACGAGGACATCGGGCCGGAGATGCTGAAGGAGCGCGATCCGAAGAAGCTGATCCCGCCGCTGCACGGCGCGCTCCTGAAGAACGAGCAGGACGTTCACCTCTTCGAACGCCTGGCCTTCATGTCGAAGCGCCAGCCGTCGACGGGCGGCTGAGCTGGGCCGATCGGCAGCGGGCGGAGCGCCGCCCGCGCGCCGGAACGAATGGGCGGGCTATTCTGCAGCCCGCTTCTGCTCGAGGCTCACCGGGCATTCCGACCACAACTCGGTGAGCGCGGCGCAGAGCCGGTCCATGTCGGCGTCGGTATGCAGCGGCGTCGGCGTCAGCCGCAACCGCTCCGTGCCTTTCGGCACCGTCGGATAGTTGATCGGCTGCACGTAGATGCCGTGCCGGTCGAGCAGCAGGTCCGTCACCCTCTTGCAGATCACCGGATCGCCGACCAGAACCGGCACGATGTGGCTTGGGTTGTCGATCACCGGCAGCCCGGCGTTCTTGAGCCGCCGCTTCAGGGTCCGCGCCCGCTCCTGATGCCGCGCACGTTCGAGCTGCGACACCTTGAGGTGACGGATGGAAGCGATGGCGCCTGCCGCGATGGCGGGCGCCAGCGACGTGGTGAAGATGAAGCCGGGCGCATAGCTGCGGATCGCGTCGCAGAGGTCGCGGCTGGCGGCGATGTAACCGCCCATGACGCCGAAACCCTTGGCGAGCGTGCCGTTGATGATGTCGATCTCGCCGAGCATGCCGTCGCGCTCGGCGACGCCGCCACCGCGCGGCCCGTACATGCCGACGGCATGCACTTCGTCGAGATAGGTCAGCGCCTTGTACTTCTTCGCCAGAGCCGCGATTCCCGCGATCGGCGCGATGGTACCGTCCATCGAATAGACGCTCTCGAACGCGATGATCTTCGGCCGGTCCATCGGCACGGCCGCAAGTTTGGCCTCGAGATCCCCGAGATCGTTGTGCGCGAAGATCACCTTGTCGCCGCCCCCGTTACGGATGCCGGCGATCATCGAGGCGTGATTCTTCTCGTCGGAAAGGATCAGCGAGCCCGGAAACAGCTTCTGCAGCGTAGCGAGCGTCGTGTCGTTGGCGACGAACGCCGATGTGAAGACGAGGGCTGCTTCCTTCTGGTGCAGATCGGCGAGTTCCGCCTCGAGTTCCACGTGATAATGCGTCGTGCCCGAGATGTTGCGCGTGCCGCCCGAGCCTGCCCCGACCTTGTCGATCGCCTCGTGCATGGCGGCGAGTACGGCCGGATGCTGCCCCATGCCGAGATAGTCGTTCGAGCACCAGACGGTCACGTCCCTGACACCGCCCGTGTCGTGCCGCAGGGCTTTCGGGAAGTCGCCGCGCGTCCGGCAGATGTCGGCGAAGACGCGATAGCGCCCTTCGCTGCGAATGCGGGCCAAGGCTTCCCCGAGGGTGCGGGCGTAATCCATCTCGTAACGTCTCCACATGGTCCCGAGGAGCCTCACGGCGCCTCGAAGCTTGCAGGCCCGGCAGTCGGCCGCTCCCGCAAGACGCCGGTCTCACCGGCTCTTCGACGATCGGCCCGGAGGTTACATTCGAAAAACGCTATATGTAACCCCTGCAGGCCCGACCCGCGCTTTGTCGCACAGGCCCGATCGTCCGGAATTGACCGATCGCAATAGGTACGGCCGGCACCTGCGACGGATTGCCGGCCCCTGATCGGAAATGTCAGCGGTCGGCTATGACGCCAGCGGCCCTCGCCGCAAAGACCGGTCCGCTAGGTTGCAGCAGCCCGTTCTCGGGTCAGCAGTCCGATCACGATGCCGATCGCCGCGAACGCCAGGCCGGCCATATCGGTGTACGTCTCCGGAATGAGGAGGAGCAGTCCGCCGATACCGATCAGCAGACGGGCGACCAACGACAGCGATCCGACGACATAGAGGTAACCCTCGAAGGCCGCCGCGATCAGGATGACGGCGGTTATGGCAGTCATCGCGACCTGCAGGACCAGCATCGGCGAGCCTTTGAGAATGAGCGCCGGTTGCAGGACGAACAGAACCGGAAGCAGCAGCAGCAGACTGCCGATCCGGAGCGATTTGAACCCGACTGCCATCGCATCGGCCTTGGCGATCGACGCGGCTGCGATCGCGGCCAGCGCGACAGGCGGCGTGATGAACGACACAATGCCCCAGTAGAAGACGTAGAGATGCACCGCCATCGGATCGAGCCCCGTCTTCACGAGGGCCGGCGCGAGCACGATGGCGAGGAAGATGTAGCAGGCCGACGCCGTCATCCCCATGCCGAGGATGAAGCTCGTCAGCGCGCCCGTGGCCAGCAGGAGGCCGATATTGCCGCCCGCATACTGCACGAGTTCGCGCGAGAACGAGTTGGCGACGCCCGTGATCGACATCGCGCCGATGATGAGACCAATACCCGCGATCAACCCGAGGATCTGCGCGATGGCTTGCCCGATGTCGACCACCAGGCCAGCGGCGCGCATCGGCGTAAAACCGATCGTTTTGGCCCGGACCACGGCGACCGCCACGAGGAACAAAGCCACCCAGAAGGGCGCCTCGCCCTCGAGCCGCCAGGCGAGCAGCAGGATCGTCAATCCGACGATAGCCGCGATGTAGTACCAGCCCCCGGCGAGCGTCGCCATCAACGGCGGCACTTCGTCCGGCGACACGCCACGGAGACCGTTCCGCGCCGCATAGAAGTCGGTCTGGATGAACAGCGCGAAGTAGAACAGGATGGCCGGCAGAAACGCCGCCGTGACGACCTCCGCATAGGGCACATTCAGGAAGTTGGCCATGATGAAGGCGGCCGCCCCCATGACCGGAGGCATCAATGCGCCGCCCGTCGAGGCGCACGCTTCGACGGCCGCGGCATAGGTCGGCGGATAGCCGCACCGCTTCATGGTCGGGATCGTCAGCGTGCCCGTCGTCAGAACGTTCGATGTCGGGCTCCCGGAGAGCATGCCGAAGAGGCCCGACGAGATGATCGCGACCTTGGCCGGCCCACCGCGCGACGTTCCCATCATCGACGACGCGAAATCCATGAAGAACGCGCCACCACCCGTCGTGGCGAGCACGACGCCGAACACGAGGAAGCCGATCAGCGTATCGGCCACCACCTGCATCGGAATGCCGATCACGCTCTCGAGACCATAGACGTGCTCGGTCAGCGTCTGCGGCAGATCGAGTTGCACCCCCCACAGGAAGCCCGGCATCGAGCCCGCATAGAGCGGATAGGTCGCGAAAATCAGGCAAAAGACGAATAGGATGATCTCGCCGGTCCGCCTCAGTCCCTCGAGCACCAGCGCCACATAGACGCCGGCGACGATCACCGCCTCGAACGGCGCCGACGTGTTCCACCCGCCGTCGAGGATGGCCTGCGCCCGGAGCGCGATCCAGATCGAGAGGCCCAGAATGGCCGCCGACAGGATCCAGTCGAACCACTTGACGTTCGTCTTCTGCGATTTGAGCGCCGGGAACGCAAGGAACCCGACCGCGCCGAAAAGGCCGATCATCAGGTAGTAGTAGGCCGTACTGATCGGCCGGAACCCGCCGAGACCGAGATTGAACACCTGGTTGATCGAGAGGACGAGACCGATCACCGTCAGGACGAACGTGGCCCAGAACGCAGCCCCCGTCAGACGTCCGGAGCGGGCTTCGGGATCTTCCATCAAGACGGTTTCTGTTTCGGTCGTCGTAGTGGCCATGGCCAAGCATCCTGAGGCAGGCAGGGAACGGGAGCGAATAACGAAGGTGCCTCGCGCACTCCACGATGGGAGCGCACGAGGCACAATGCGTTTCGAGAAGGATCAGAGCGACTTCAGGATTTCCGCGCGCCGCGGCGTCCACAGCTCCGTCAGCTTCGCCGCATCGGCGCCCTTTGCCGCCGAATCCTTGGCCATCATATCGGCCCATGCCTGCCGCATGAGGCCCTGGCGCTTGCTGATCGCGTCCTGCCATGTCTGGTGCGCGGGGCTCCAGACGCCCTTTTCCTTGAGATACTTGATGGCGCCGCTATGGAACGGAGCGTCCATCGGATAGGCGCCCGACTTCGACACTTCCCAGCGCGGCATGATCGGGCTGGCGTCCTTGTAGTCGTCGTAGTTTTCGACGACGGCCTTGGTGACGGCGTAAACCTCGTCGTCCTTCGCGTCGGCGTAGACCGTGATCATGGGATAGCGGAACCCCATCATCCACACCGGCGTGTCCTTGGTGATGCCCGCGCCGAGATCCTCATGGTAGGGCGATGCGAGCGGCAGTGCCGCCTGGAACTTGGTCCACAGGTCCTTGTTGGATTCCGGGATCTCGATCCACTGGATGCCGTTCGGGCTGGCCTCGAGCTCCTTCAGCGTCACCGTGTGCGGCGAGGCACCGGCCGCGTCGGCCTTCCCCTCGATCAGCGCCTTCATCGTCGCGCCGTAGCTCGGGAACTCGATGAGCTGCATGTCGCTGAGCTTGATGCCGGCGGCAGTGAGCAACGGCTCCACTTTCGCGTTCACCGACGTGTTGGCCTTGGCGATCGCGTACCGTTTTCCCTTCAGGTCGGCGAAGGTCTTGATGCCGCTCGTCTTCGTGGCGACGATCGACAACGTGTTGACGCGTCCGAGCAGGGTGCGCAGGTCCTGCGGCCCCCATTCAGGAGACGCATATTCGTAGAGGCCCTCGGCGGCGAAATAGACTTCGGTCGCGAGCCAGCCGTGAGTCGCGCGCCGCTGCTTGAGCGGCTGCAGACGCCCGATCGACGTGCCCGAAGGCTGCAGGCGCACGCGCGATCCGTACTTCTTGCCCATCGCATCTGCGATTGCCGAGGCCTCGACATAGCCCGATGCGCCGACGTCGTAGACGCTCCAGATCAGCGTCGACGGCAAACCCGGGATCGTAGCGCCCTGGCCAAGCGATGTACCGGGCAGCATCGTCGAGCCGATCGCGGCACCCATGCCACCGACGTACGCCCTGCGTGTAATGTCCATGAGGTCGTTCTCCCTGTTGAAACGCTGCGTTTCATTCCGTGAGGTGCGCAAAGGCGCCTGCTCTCATCGGCGATGACCGCGAAATCTTTGATTTGAAAAACGGTTAGTCCCTGCCGCCCCACCCCGTCAAGTCGTAGAGGCATCCGGCCTGTCAGATGACGACCACCTTGACGCGCCGCCCCCGGCCCGAGACGTTGCCCGCGCTATCGCTGACCACCACGTCGAATCCGGCCTCGCCGCCGACGCTGCCATCGTGATGGAAAGCGATCCGGCTGGCCGCGAGGTCGGCTTGCGTGAAGCTCTCGATGGAGCTGCCCGACACCCCCACGTGCCCGATGGAGCCGCCATCGACTCCCGTCGCCACGTACGTCAGGGCGGCCGCCCCGTCGTCCTCGTCAGTAGCGCAGAGATCGTCCGTGGTGATCGTGACCGAGCGACCGCGCCGGACGAGCAACTCGAAATCGCCGCCGAGTTCGGGCGGCACGTTGCGCACGTCCGCCGCCAGATCGCCGCCAGGCTCCATCGCGAGCTGCCCATAGCGCACGTCGCCCTGCACCACGCCGCCCGATCCGATGCGGATGAGATGGCGGACCCGCACCCGCCCGTCGACGAGCCCGTTCACATCGGCTGCCTCTGCGTCGAGTTTGCCGACGATGCGGCCCCCGGCATGCACGATGACCCGCTCGGCGACCACCGTGCCGACCACCGTGCCCAGCACATCGAGCTGCCCCCCGTTGCGCAGCTCCCCGATCACCGTCAGGTCCGGGCCGATGACGGCGCCCGCGCGTGTTGTCGCCATTTCGTAGTCTCCGCTCGTCCGACGTGACCGGCCCACCCGCCGATACGTGTCTCACCCGGCCGCCGGAGCCTATCCGTGAAACCGTGAAAGGCCTATGGCAGAACGGCCGCGCTCGCCGCACGATCGTGCCCGACGCTGCGCGCCGAACCGTTTCTTGCATCACCTCGGCGCCCGGACGAACTTCCCCCTTGCGCACCCGACCGTCGATACGCGAGGCTGGCGCAAGATCGCCCGGTATCTCGGAGCCAGACATGACCAGCATTGCCCAGCGCCGCATCGAGCCCCGCTCTGAGCAGAGAACCGCCGAGACGCCCGTGGCGACGGGCGGCTACCCGACGACACGGCTGCGCCGCAACCGCAAGGCGCCCTGGACCCGCCGTCTCGTCGCCGAGAACACCCTGACGACGAGCGACCTCGTGTGGCCGATCTTCCTCGTCGACGGCGCCGACCGCCGCACCCCCGTGGCCCATATGCCGGGCGTCGACCGTGTCAACGTCGACGAGGCCGTCGCCGAGGCCGAGAAGGCGCTGGCCCTTGGCATTCCGGCCATCGCTCCGTTCCCTTATGTCGATCGCGCCTTGCGTGACCCGACGGGCTCAGAAGCCGTCCGCGCGACGAACCTGATGTGCCGCGCGGTCCGCGCGATCAAGCGCGCGGTGCCGGATATCGGCCTGATCACCGACGTCGCCCTCGACCCCTACACCAGCCACGGCCACGACGGCGTCATCGATGACGTCGGGCGCATCCTCAACGACGACACGGTGGAAATCCTGTGCCGTCAGGCGCTCGCCCTCGCCGAGGCCGGCGTCGACTGCGTGGCGCCATCGGACATGATGGACGGCCGCATCGGCGCCATTCGCCGCAGCCTCGATCGCCAGGGCTTCCAGGACGTGCAGATCCTGTCCTACGCGGCCAAGTACGCCTCGGGCTTCTACGGCCCGTTCCGCGACGCGATCGGCACCAACGCGACGCTGATCGGCGACAAGCGGACCTACCAGATGGACCCCGCCAACACCGACGAGGCGCTGCGTGAGGTCGCACTCGACCTCGCCGAAGGCGCCGACATGGTGATGGTCAAGCCGGGCATGCCCTATCTCGACATCGTCCGCCGCGTGAAGGAGACGTTCGCCGTCCCGACCTTCGCCTATCAGGTGTCGGGCGAGTATGCGATGCTGGAGGCGGCGGCCCGTAACGGCTGGCTCGACGGCGACCGCGTGATGATGGAATCGCTCCTCGGCTTCAAGCGGGCCGGCGCCGACGCCGTTCTGACGTACTTCGCGCCCCGCGCCGCAGCGATCCTGAATTCCGGTCACTGACTGCCCGGAATCCGGAGCTTCGCAAATACACGTGTTGCCGCCACACTTGATGTGCGCGCCGACTTGTCTTTAACGTGGCGCGCTTTCATGCCGAAAGCCTGCAGTGGAGCAACCGCTCCGGTAAACCCGAGTGGAGGCCGTTCTCAGCGATGTCGGAGCAGCAGAAGAGCTTTCCCGAGTTCTATGTCACAGCTCCCCAGCAGTGCCCGTACCTGGAGGGCCGCAAGGAGCGCAAGCTCTTCACGCACCTCACGCATGACAAGCCGCGCTCCCTCGTCGACAGTCTTCTCCGCGGCGGCTTCCGGCGCAGCCAGAACATCGCCTACATGCCCTACTGCGAGGGTTGCCAAGCGTGCGTCTCGGTGCGCGTCCTCGTGTCCGAATTCGAGGCGGGCCGCTCCTTCAATCGCATCCGGACTCGCAACGCCGACCTGACCGCACGCCGCGTCGCCGCGATCCCGACCTCCGAGCAATACAGCCTCTTTCGCGGCTACATCGACGCCCGCCATGGCGACGGCGGCATGGCCGATATGACGGTACTCGACTACGCCACAATGATCGAGGACTCGATCATCGATACCCACCTCACGGAGTATCGCGCGGCCCCCGTCGACCAGCCCGACAGCGGCCCCGCGCCGAAGGGAGCCCTGAAGGCCGTCGCGCTCTGCGATCGCCTCTCCGACGGCATCTCGATGGTCTACAGCTTCTACGAGCCCGACGAGGCCGAGCGCAGCCTCGGGACCTACATGATCCTCGAGCAGATCGACGAGGCGCGCCGCCTCGGCCTGCCCTACCTCTATCTGGGCTACTGGATCGCGGGCTCGCGCAAGATGAGTTACAAGGCGCGCTTCACCCCTCAGGAGCGCCTTGGTCCGAACGGATGGCAGCGCTCCGCGTGAGCGCCGTCCTGACGCCTCTCCTGGAACGGTGTCCATGACCGATCCCGCAACCGGTGCCTGCCGGACGACCGCGTGCCGCGTCCGCCGCACGAGGTTTGCAGTCCCATGACGACACTCGGTGTCGCCGAGCTGCTCGGGGGCCTGACACCCGAGGTCCTCCTCCTGCGGATGACGCTGGTGGCCGGCTTCGTCGTGATCGTCGCCGTTGTGGCCGAACGTCTCGGCCCGTTCCTCGGTGCCATGGTGGCGTCGCTGCCGCTCTACACGGGCCCCGTCTACCTGCTGCTCGCGCTCGAGCACGACGCCGAGTACATCCGCGCTGCAACCGTGACGTCCGTCGCGATCTGCGGCGCCAATCCGGTCTACGTCGTGATCTATGCGTTGCTGGCCCGAACCCAGGGCCCGGCCGCCTCCCTTGCGGGATCACTGACGGCCTGGGGAGCCTGCGCCGTCTTCGTCCAGGCTCTGGAATGGTCCTTGATCGAGGCGTTTCTGTTCGTCACCCCGATCTACCTGACGGCGCTGGTCCTTGCCCGCGCCTTCACACGCGGCGTCGCCATCCGGAGCGCCGAGCGCCGCTGGACGGACCTCGTGCAACGCGCCGTCTTCGTCGCCGTGCTGACGGGCGTGGTCATTGTCGCGAGCCAGCACGTACCGCCCAAGATCACGGGTATCCTGTCGGTGATGCCGATCCTCACGACGAGCCTCATTCTCGTGATGCACCCGCGCGTCGGTGGTCCGGCGACCGCGGCCCTGCTCTCCCACACGCTCGGCGGACTGGTGGGGATGGTCATCGCGTTCATGCTGGTCAACCTGACCATCCCGATGCTCGGCGTTTGGCTCGCCCTCGCCGTCGGGCTCGTCACGACGGTCGGATGGAACATCATGCTGATCGCGATCCGCAAGCTGACCAGCCGCGCATGACACGCTCACGCGCGCAATCGCGAAGCGGCTTGCGTCGGGTGGGTTACCTGGCCAGTTCGCCCTCGATCTTGCCGAACATGTAGGCCCACTTCTCCTGCTGGACCGCGACCAGTGCCGCCATGGCCTGCCGCACCTCGGCCAGTCGCTTGCAGTCCGGCCGATCGGCGGCCGTGCCTTCAGCGCCGAGTTGCTCGATACGGGAGAGAAAGCCGGCCGACTTCTCGTCGTACTCGCCGATCCGCTGGTCCTGCACGATGGGAGCCGCGGCTGCGAGGAACTCGTCGTGGGTCCAGCCTCGCTTGGCCATCAGCTGGCGCAGCTTCCCCTGGAACTTCGGCTTGTTCTCGAGATTGAGTTTGCGCAGCGCTTGCGCCGCTTCGCCCACGACCCCCTCGAAGTCGGCACGCGAGCACTCGGCGGCCTGAAGCGGCCCGGCGGCGAAAAGCGACGCGACGAGCAAGGCGGCAAGCGCCCGCTCGCGCCACGTGGCCGCGCCTGTCCCGGATGTCCGCACCATCCCTCGATCCCTCGTCTGCAGCTGACCTACATGACGGTTAACGACGTCGCTCGCAAGCGCCGCCGCGCGGCGAGCCGGCAACTTATCCCCGCCTGTGGGCGACGTGAGACCATGCCTGCGTAACCACAGAACGGAGCATATCGCCAGATGCAAGCACCCGGACGGAGCCTGCTCACGGAAACCGATCATGCCAGCGCCCGACGCCTCTACGAGCGACGCCGCGACCTCCCCAGCGTCCTGCCGGTCTGGCCCCACGAGCTCGAGGAGCTGTCGCTCGACGCTCACCGGGCACTGGTCAGCCGCCTGCAGCGCCGCTTGCGGGAAGAACGCCAGCGCGGCATTGCCGGCTGCTGGACCTACGACCTCACGCGCCATGCCGCTCTGGCCCGCGCGCTGCGGTCCGAACTGTCACTCCTGACGGCACGACGGAAGGCGGTGTCGTATGGCGCACGACGGGCCACGTCCCTCGCATCTGTGGCCGGCAACCAGTCGTAAGCCAGCCCGGGACGGGACGGGTCGGGCTCAATCTCGTCGCGTGCCGAGGCCCATTTTCTTCGCGAGTTGCGAGCGGGCGGCGGCATAATTCGGAGCCACCATGGGGTAGTCGTGCGGCAGCTGCCACTTGGCGCGATATTCCTCCGGCGACATCTTGTAGTGGGTGCGCAGATGCCGTTTCAGCGACTTGAACTTCTTTCCGTCCTCGAGACAGATGATGTAGTCGGGGGTGACCGACTTCTTGACTGGAACCGCCGGCTTCAGGTCGTCGCGCTCGATCACCTCGCCATTGCCGGTCGCCCGCACGAGCGCCTGATGCACCTCGCCGATCAGATGCGCCAGATCGCCGGTCTGCACCGCATTCTTGCTTACGTAGGCGGCAACGATCTCGGCTGTCAGCCCGATCAAGTCGCCCCTGTCCTGCTCGCTCATCGTCACGCCTCCACGCCCCGCATTACCTACCGGCCACGCGGGCCCGTCAATTCTTCGCATTTCATACGACAATACCGCATCGATCACTGTTAAGCAGGAACTATACAGTATTCCGCTGCCCGGCGATCAGCATTTGTCACAACAATCGGGCCACAACATAGCAAGGTCGATCGGGCTGGAGGTTGTAGAACGCTACCACCGGCGACGAACGTCCGCAGCCGGGTCCGCCAGCCGGGGACGCAGCGCGCCCCGCGACGCCAGATGGCAGAGGCGCCGCCCACATGCTAGCCTCTCGTCCTGCCTAGAGTTAACGCGACGCAGGCCGTTCGGCATGCGCCCGACGGCCGTTGGCGGCCCGGGCGCGCCAGTATCCGGCCTCGCCGTCCGCCAAATGGACATCAAGACATGCCGACCCTCGTTCCTCCCGGACTGAAGCCGCCGCGCGCCGAGCCCCGCCCGGTCACCCGGCGCTATCACGGCGTCGACGTTGTCGACGACTACGGCTGGCTTCGCGCCGACAACTGGCAGGACGTGATGCGCGATCCGGCCGTCCTCGACCCGGCCATTCGCGCCCATCTCGAGGCGGAAAACGCCTACACCGACGCCGTGCTGGCCGATACGCGCGCCCTCCAGGACGCTCTGTTCGCCGAGATGAAGGGCCGCATCAAGGAAGACGATACCTCGGTCCCCTCGCCCGACGGCCCGTTCGAGTACCAGATGGGCTACGTCACCGGCGGCCAGTACCCGCGCCTCTTGCGCCGCCCCCGTGGCGGCCCGGCGGGCTCCGAGACCGTCGTACTAGACGGCAACGCCGAAGCCGAGGGCAAGCCGTTCTGGCAACTGGGCGACGCCGCCCACAGCCCCGATCATGCACTGTTGGCCTACTCCGTCGACGACAAGGGCTCCGAACTCTACACCATCCGCGTCCGCGATCTGGCCTCGGGCCGCGCCCTCCCCGACGAGATCGCCGACACCCAGGGCGGCGTCACCTGGGCCCTCGACGGCCGCACGTTCTTCTATGTTCGCCTCGACGCCAATCACCGCCCCCTCTTCGTCTATCGCCACGTCGTCGGAACGCCGGCAGCGGCCGACGTCTGCGTCTACGAGGAGAAGGATACCGGCTTCTACGTCGGCCTCGGCGCAACCCAGTCCGGGCGCTACATCCTGATCGACGCCCATGACCACCAGACGAGCGAGGTCCACCTGATCGACGCCGCGGCGCCGACGGAGCCCCTCCGCCTCGTCGCCCCGCGCCGCACCGGCCATGAGTACGGCATCGATCACCACGGCGACCGGCTCTACATCACGACCAACTCCGCCGAGGCCGAGGACTTCCGGATCGTCACCGCCCCGGTCGCCGATCCCGTGGAGGCGAACTGGAGCGCGCTGATCCCGCACCGTCCAGGCTGCCTCCTCATCGATGTCGTGCTCTACCGCGATCACCTCGTCCGCCTCGAGCGCGAAGCGGGCCTGCCACGCATCGTCGTCCGCCGCCTGTCCGATGGCGCCGAGCACACCATCGCCTTCGACGAGGAGGCCTACGGTCTCGGCCTCTCGCACGGCTACGAGTTCGATACCGGCACGATCCGCTTCACCTATTCGTCCATGACGACGCCGTCCGAGGTCTACGACTACGACATGGAGAGCCGCGCCCGCACGTTGCGCAAGCGCCAGGAAGTGCCCTCCGGTCACAACGCGGCCGATTACGTCACCCGCCGCATCCAGGCCCCGGCGCCGGACGGCGAACTCGTGCCCGTCTCGCTGCTCTATCGCAAGGACACCCCGCTCGACGGCTCCGCCCCCGTGCTGCTCTACGGCTACGGCGCCTACGGGATCCCCATGCCCGCGAGCTTCCAGACCTCGCGTCTGTCGCTGGTCGATCGCGGCTTCATCTACGCCATCGCCCACATCCGGGGCGGCAAGGACAAGGGCTACCGCTGGTACACCGGCGGCAAGCGCGAGCGGAAGGTGAACACGTTCACCGACTTCATTGCGGCCGGCGAGCATCTCGTCGCGCTCGGCATGACACAGCGCGGCAACATCGTCGCCAACGGCGGCTCGGCCGGCGGCATGCTCATGGGCGCCGTCGCCAACATGGCCCCGGACCTCTTCTCCGGCATCATCGCCGACGTCCCGTTCGTCGACGTGCTGAACACCATGCTCGACGCGAGCCTCCCCCTGACGCCGCCCGAGTGGCCCGAGTGGGGCAACCCCATCGAGAGCGCCGAGGAGTTCGAGCGCATCCGCAGCTACAGCCCCTACGACAACGTGGAAGCCAAGCCCTACCCCCACATCTTCGCCTATGGCGGCCTGACCGACCCCCGCGTCACCTACTGGGAGCCCGCCAAATGGGTCGCCCGCCTGCGTGAACGCGCGACCAGCGACAATCTCGTGCTCCTGCACATCAACATGGCGGCCGGTCACGGCGGCGCATCCGGCCGCTTCGAGTCGTTGAAGGAAGTGGCCCTCGATTATGCCTTCGCCCTGAAGATCACCGGCCGCACCTGAGCCGCACCACGGAGCCCCCATGTCGAGCGACGAGAAGAAGCAAACATTCCGTGAGGTGCTGGCCACGAACGACATCGTCCTGGCGCCCGGCGCCTACGACGTCGTGTCGGCGCGCATCATCCGGGAGAGCGGCGCGCCCATCGTCTACCTGTCGGGCCTCGCCAACGAGGCGAGCGATCTCGGCCTCCCCGACCTCGGCTTCACGACCGCCGTCGAGATGGTCCGCCGCGCCGGCCTCATCGCCCGCGCCGTCGACTGTCCCGTGGTCTCCGACGCCGACACGGGGTTCGGCGGGCCGATCAACGTCGTCCGGACGGTGCGCGAGTTCGCAGCAGCCGGCGTCTCCGCCATCCACCTCGAGGACCAGTCGTTCCCGAAGCGGTGTGGCCTGCTCGCCGGGAAATCGGTTGTTGCGGCCGAAGCCTTTGCAGCGACCGTCCGCACCGCCGTCGATGCGGCAGGCCCCGGCCTGACGATCATCGCGCGAAGCGACGCCAAGGGCGCGGAAGGCGTCGATGGCGTCATCACCCGCCTGAAGCGCTACGCCGACGCCGGTGCTGGCGCCGTCATGCTCGGTGACTTCTACACCGCTGAGGACTACGAGCGCATCGCCCGCGCCGTTCCAGTGCCTCTGATCGCCTGCGCCGCAGATCCGCACAATTTCGCTGTACAGCCGGATTTCTCGCGGGATGCGTGGCGCGCGATGGGCGTCCGCATGGTGGTCTACTGGCACCTGCCGCTGTTCGCCGCCATGAAGGCCGTTCGCGAAGCCGTCACCCACCTCGCGACCCACGGCTCGCTCTCGATGCCCGCACTCGCCACCGACGGCTACCGCGACTACGCCCGCACCGTCGATCTCGACCGTTGGCTGGCGGTCGCCGATCGCTCGGAAGGCACCAGCTGACGTCGTCCGGTCAGGCGCGCTGCAGCCTCGTTGCGCGAGCTTCGGGGTGTGCCTCGAGAAAGTGCCGCAGCACCAGCACCAGGTGATGCGCCTCGGCGAACTGCGCCGCGTGACGCGCCGCGCGAATATCGTCGATGATCATGTCCCGGATCTTCGCCGGACCGTCCGGACAGCACAGCAGATACTGACCGAGCCCCGCCGCCGTCGCCTCCGGAATATGTTCGTGTTCCGCAATCGCGAGCACCTCTTCCTCGCTGAGACCGCAGAACGCGAGACAATCCTCGAGCGTGATCATGTCGGGCCTCCGTCGTGCGATTTCGTTGCCCAATATGACAGCATTTTTACAACCCAAGTATTTGACGAGTATCAAATCTCTCGTTCGATCTCTGCCAACGCGTCGGCACGCTTGTTCGACCGCCCGCGGATTGCCGCCCCAAGGGAACCGTGCTAGCGATCAAGAAACAAAAAACGTTCAAGACGTCTCGGGGAGGTATCTGGAGTGAAACGCGGCTGGATTGTCGCCAGCGGCCTGTTCCTGGCCCTGTTCGTTTTCATCATTTGGCAGTCGTGGTCGTTGCCGTTTCTGGATGAACTGGGTCCGGGACCCGGCTTCTTTCCCATCTGGCTCGCGGGCATCGGCGCCGTGCTCTCGGTCCTGTTGATGATCGAGACGGCCAGAGGCCCGGCTGATCCCCCCGACGAGACACTGGTTCCGCCGCGCGATGCGATGTTCCGCATCGCAGCCGTCGTGGTGCTGTTGTCGATGGCCGCGTTCTGCCTCGAATGGCTCGGCTGGCGGATCACGGCGACGGCGTTCGTTCTGCTTCTGCTGCCGGCCCTGGGCGCGCGATCGCCGTTGGCCATCCTGCCTGTCGCAGCCATCGCCGGCTTCGGCGTTTTTCATGTCTTCTACTACTGGCTCAAGGTGCCGCTGCCCATCGGCACGTTCGGCATCTGAGGAGCCGCAAGATGGAAACTCTCGATCACCTACTCGCAGGTTTTGCTGCGGCCATGAGCCTGCAGAACCTGGCCTTTGCGCTGGCGGGCTGCATTCTCGGCACGCTGGTCGGCGTTCTGCCCGGCGTCGGACCGGCGGCGGGCACCGCGATCCTGATCCCGCTGACGTTCAACATCGACCCGGCCGGCGCCATCATCATGCTGTCGGCGATCTACTATGGCGCCATGTACGGAGGCACCATCACGTCGGTGCTGCTCAACGTGCCGGGTGAAGCCGCATCGGTGATCACGTGTATCGACGGCTTCCAGATGGCGCGCCAGGGCCGCGGCGGTGCGGCGCTCGGCATTGCGGCCATCGGCTCGTTCATCGGCGGCACCATAGCCGTCATGGCCCTCGTGGTGGTCGCGGCACCTCTGGCGACATTGGCCTTGAAGTTCGGGCCGCCCGAGTTCTTCGCATTGATGCTCTTCGGGCTCTGCCTGGTGACGGGCCTTGCCGGCCGCTCGCTGATCGCCGGCATCATGATGACGTCGGTCGGCCTCATGATCTCGCTGATCGGCATCGATCCGGTGCGCGGCGCTCCCCGCTTCACCTTCGGCATGCCCGAGCTGTACGACGGTCTCGGCTTCATCCCGGTGGTGATGGGGCTCTTCGGCGTCGGCGAGATCCTCGCGACGGCCGAGAAGCCCTATCGCGAGATCATCAAGACCAATCTGCGCAAGATCCTGCCGACCCGCGAGGAATGGCGCGCATCCTTCGGCCCGATCATGCGCGGCACCGGCCTCGGCTTTTTCCTCGGGCTTATTCCGGGCGTCGGCGCGATCATTCCGACGTTCATGTCCTACATCATGGAGAAGCGCCTCTCGAAAACGCCCGAGCGTTTCGGCAAGGGCGCGATCGAAGGTGTGGCCGGCCCGGAAACGGCGAACAACTCCTACGCCAATGCGGCGATGCTGCCGCTGCTCACCTTGGGCATTCCCTCCTCGCCCACCATCGCCATTCTGATGGGCGCGTTCATCGTCAACGGGCTGACGCCGGGTCCGTTCCTGTTCGCCGAGAAGCCGGTGCTCGTCTGGACGATCATCGCCTCGTTCTTCATCGGCAACGTGATGCTGCTGATCCTGAACCTGCCGCTGGTCGGTCTGTGGGCGAAGATCCTCGAGATTCCCTATCAGTACATCTGCGCTGGCACGCTCGTGTTCTGCATGATCGGCTCGTACTCGATCAATTCGAGCCTCTTCGATGTCTGGGTGATGCTGATCTTCGGCGTCATCGGCTATCTCTTGCGCAAGCTCGACTTTCCCTTGGCGCCTGCTGTGCTTGGCCTCATACTTGGTCCACAGCTCGAGAAGTCCTTGCGAACGTCGCTCGAGATGTCGGCCGGCGACTTCTCGATTTTCCTCACGCGCCCGATCACGGTGACCTTGCTCGTGCTGTCGGTCATCGTGCTGGCCATATCGGCGCTCAATCTGGCGCCCAAGCAGATCCGCGAGGCTTCGGACGACTGACCGGAGCCAGGATGAATGCAAGACTGAAGCAGTAAAGGGAGGACTGAATGTTGAAATCCATCATCGGCGCTACCGTGGCGCTGGCGCTCGGAGCGGGCGCGGCACTTGCCCAGACGTTCCCCGACAAGCCCATCAACCTGATGGTCGCCTATCCACCCGGCGGCTCGACCGACATCGGCGCCCGAATCGTCGCCTCGATCGCCGAAAAGATCATCGGCCAGCCTGTTGTCGTCGTGAACAAGGGTGGCGCCGGCGGTCAGGTCGGCTGGACCGATCTCGTTCGCCAGAAGCCGGACGGCTACAACATCGGCTTCGTCAACCTGCCAGCCACCAACACGGTGATCCTCGACAAGGATCGCCAGGCCATCTTCGACGAGAAGAGCTTCACCCCGATCATCAACCAGGTACTCGACCCGGGCGTCGTGTGGGTGGCCGATAGCAGCCCCTTCAAGACCCTCAAGGACGTCCTCGACGCCGCCAAGGCAAAGCCGGGCGAGGTCCGTGCTGCGACGACGGGCATCCTGTCGGATGACCACCTCGCCATCCTGATGGTCGAGGAAGCCGCACCGGGTGCGAAGTTCCGCATCGTCCACCTTCTCGGTGGCGCGGCGCAGATGAAGGAAACGTTGGGCGGCAATGTCGACGTGTCCTTCGACAACGTCGGCTCGATCGTGCCCCAGGTGAAGGCCGGTCAGGTCCGCGCCCTCGCCGTGATGGACAACGAGCGCTCGAAGTTCCTGCCGGATGTCCCGACGTTCAAGGAACTCGGCTTCGCCAACATCATTTCCTCCTCGACCCGCGGCATCGCCGGTCCGAAGGGCATGAAGCCTGAAATCGTCGCAAAGCTCGCCGACGCTTTCGAGAAGGCGATGAAGGACCCCGAGCATCAGAAGAAGATGGATGACGTCGGCCTTGCCATTCGCATCATGCGGGGAGCCGAGTACCAGAAGTACTTCGACGACACCCATGCGATCGCCAAGAAGTACACCGAGTGGGCCAAGGCACGCCCGCAGAAGTGATCGCCGCTTGCGTCGATCGCGGAAGGCCCGGACGCTGTCCGGGCCTTTTCTTCTTCCTAAACCTCGATCACCTCGAGCACGCCCGGCACCGTCGAGATCTCGCCTCGGACAGCTGCCCCGATGTCGTAGCGGCCGGGCAGCACCATCTCGATCTCACGCCCACCCGCGACACCCTGAACGCCCGCCACCTCGAGCGTGAGCCGCACCTCGCCCTTGCCGCCGGGCCTGAGAATGCGCGCGATCTCCCGCGCGATCCCCTTCGAGCCCGCCGTCGCCCGGCCGTCGAGAACGATCTTCACGCCGCGGTTCACGTTGTCGGCGGCCTGATCGAGCGCCTCGATCGAGTTGACCCGCATCTTGACCGTTTCGCCGTCGCGCTCGGCCTCGACCGAGAGCAGCACCGCGGTCCCGGCTTCGAGCAGCGCCCCCGACTTCGCGAGGGTGTCGGAGAAGATGACTGCCTCGAATTGGCCGGTCGCATCCGAGAAGAGCCCGAAGGCGAACTTGTTGCCCTTCTGCGAGCGCCGCTCCCGCGCCGACACGACGATGGCCGCGAGCCGACCGGCCGTCGCCGAGATGCCGGCCCGCGCTTCGAAGTCGGCGAAGCGGGATACGCCGAGCTTCGGCAGGATCGAGCCGTACTGGTCGAGCGGATGGCCCGAAAGATAGAAGCCGACGCCGCCGAACTCGTATTGCAGCCGCTCCATCGGCGTCCAGGCCTTGACGGTCTTCAGGTCCAGCCGTGGCCCCTCGCTCGCTCCGAACATGTCCGAGATGCCGGAGGCCTTGTCGGCGTTGAGCCGTTGTGCACTCGCGACCATCACGTCGGCATTGCCGTGGACGAGCGCCCGGCTCTTCTCCAGCGCATCGAAGGCGCCGGACTGGGCGAGCATTTCGAGCGCCCGCTTGTTGACCTGCTTCGGATCGAACCGGCTCGCGAAATCGGCGAGCGACTTGAATGGCCCATTCTGGCGGCGTTCCGCCACGATCGTCGCGACCGCACCCGCGCCGACGTTCTTGAGCCCCGCCAGTGCATAGCGGATGCGACCGTGCTGCCCTTCGGCTTGCGGCGGATCGACCGAGAACTCCACCTCCGACCGGTTGATGCACGGCGGCGCCACCTCGATCCCGGAGCGCCGCGCCTCGGAGGCGAAGTTGGCGAGCTTGTCGGTGTTCGCCATGTCGAGCGTCATCGACGCCGCGAGGAACTCCTCGCGGAAGTTCGCCTTCAGGTAGGCCGTGTGATAGCTGACGAGTGCGTAGGCGGCCGCGTGACTCTTGTTGAAGCCATAGCCCGCGAACTTGTCGACGAGTTCGAAGATGTAGGTCGCGTCGGCCTTGCTGACGCCGTTCGCCATGGCACCCTCGACGAAGCGCGCCTGCTGCTTCGCCATCTCGTTCTTGTCCTTCTTGCCCATGGCGCGGCGCAGAAGGTCGGCTTGACCGAGGCTGTAGCCACCCATCACCTGGGCGATCTGGATGACCTGCTCCTGGTAGATGATGACGCCGTACGTCTCCTCGAGGATCGGCTTGATCAGCTCGTGCGGATACTCGATCGGCTCGTCGCCGTGCTTGCGGTTGATGTAGGTCGGGATGTTGTCCATCGGCCCCGGCCGATAGAGCGCCACCATGGCGATGATGTCTTCGAAGCGGTCGGGTTTGAGCCGCTTGAGGCTTTCGCGCATGCCCGTCGATTCGAGCTGGAACACACCGACCGTGTCCGCCTTGGCGAGCAGCTCGTAAGCCGCAACGACTTTGGGATCATTCCCGCCGATCTCGAGTGCCGCGAGATCGACGTCGACGCCGCGCCCCCGCTTGATGAGTTCCACTGCCTTCTGCAGCACGGTGAGCGTCTTCAGGCCGAGGAAGTCGAACTTCACGAGGCCGGCCGCTTCGACGAGCTTCCAGTTGAACTGCGTGATCGGAAAACTCGACTTCGGATCGCGATACATCGGCACCAGCTCGTCAAGCGGCCGGTCGCCGATCACCATACCGGCGGCATGCGTCGAGGCATGCCGGTAGAGGCCTTCGAGCTTTTCGGAGATTTCGAGAAGCCGTGCCACGACGGGATCCTCGTCGCGCGCCTCCTGCAGCTTCGGCTCGCCATCGATCGCCTCGCGCAGCGTCACCGGGTTGGCCGGGTTGTTCGGCACCATCTTGCAGAGCTTGTCGACCTGCCCGTAGGGCATCTGCAGCACGCGGCCGACGTCGCGAAGCACCGCCCGCGCCTGCAGCTTTCCGTGTGTGATGATCTGCGCCACCCGGTCGGCGCCGTACTTCTTCTGCACGTAGAGGATCGTCTCTTCCCGGCGGTCCTGACAGAAGTCGATGTCGAAGTCCGGCATCGAGACGCGCTCGGGATTGAGGAAGCGCTCGAACAGAAGCCCGAACCGCAACGGGTCGAGGTCCGTGATGGTGAGCGAATAGGCGACGAGCGAGCCTGCGCCGGAGCCGCGGCCCGGACCGACGGGAATGCCATTGGCCTTCGACCACTGGATGAAGTCGGCGACGATGAGGAAGTAGCCGGGGAACTTCATCTTGGCGATGACGTCCACCTCGTAGGCGAGCCGCTTCTCGTAGTCCTCGACGGTGAACCCCGCCGCCGGACCGTGCGCCGCAAGGCGCACCGCGAGGCCTGCCTCGGCCTGCCGCTTGAGTTCCGCCGCCTCGGCCGCTTCGCGATCGGCCTGACTGGCGCCCGGCTCGGTCTTCACGAACGCCGGCAGGATGGGCTTCCGCCCCCGCGGACGGTAGGCGCAGAGCCGCGCGATCTCGATCGTGTTCTCGATCGCCTCCGGCAGATCGTGGAACAGGCGCACCATGTCGTCGGCGCTCTTGAAGTAGTGCTCGCGCGTAAGCCGCCGGCGGTCGTCCTCGGTGACGTAGCGCCCCTCCGCGATGCAGATGAGCGCGTCGTGCGCCTCGTAGTCGTCGGGCTTCGCGAAGTAGCATTCGTTGGTCGCGACCAGCGGCAGCCCGAGCGCATAGGCGAGCGCAATGAGATCCGGCTCGACCTGCTGCTCGGCCGGCGTGCCGTGCCGTTGCACCTCGACATAGAGCGCCGCGCCGTAGATGGCGTGCAGCCGCTCGAGCCGCGCCCGGGCGATCTCGGGTCGCCCGTCACGAAGCGCTGTATCGATCGGCCCGTCCGGCCCCCCCGTGAGCACGATGATGCCCTCGGGCCGCTCGGCGAGCTGCTCGATCTTGACGTGCGGCGTTTCGGTGTCGGGCGTCTTCAGGAAAGCGGCGCTGTTGAGCTTCGAGATGTTGGCGTAGCCCTGCTCCGTCCGCGCCAGCAGCGCCACCGGCCCGGCCGGTTTCGCTGCCGGGCCATTCGCCAGCTTGAAGGCCGCGTGCTTGTCCTCGGTGTCGCGAAAATCGACCTTCAGCGCCACGCCGACGATCGGCTGCACGCCCATGCCGGCGAGCTTGTCCGAGAACTCGAGCGCGCCGAACATGTTGCCGCTGTCGGTGAGCCCGATGGCCGGCATCATGTGCGCGTCCGCGAGCTTGCCGATCTTCGAGATCGGCAGCGCGCCCTCGAGCAGCGAATAGGCGGAATGCACCTTGAGGTGCACGAAACGCCCAGCCTGCGGCGGCACGGTGGGCTTGGCGGCGTCGGATCGAATCGGGGTGCTCATGCCCGGAGATTATCACCCGCGATCGGCCCCACGCCAAACCGCCGGACACAATCCCCGCATTCCACCGTCCTTGGCGTTCGCTGGCGGCGGGAGGCGCGATCGCTCAGCCGACCGTCTCCGGCCGGATCTCGACGAGCTGACCTTTTTCCATGCGCAGCACCCGGTGCATCCGCCGCGCCAGATCCATGTTATGGGTGGCGATCAGCGCCGCGACGCCTGTCCGCTCGATGAGCGAGACGAACTCGGAAAAGACATGGTCCGATGTCGTCGGATCGAGATTGCCGGTCGGCTCGTCCGCGAGCAGGAGGCGTGGCGAATTGGCGAGCGCCCGCGCGATGGCGGTCCGCTGCTGCTCGCCGCCCGAGAGCTCCGCCGGCCGGTGTTCGAGCCGTTCGGCGAGGCCGAGCCCGGTGAGCAATTCCGTCGCCCGCGCCCGCGCGACGCGATCGCTTTTGCCCTGGATCAGTTGCGGGATCATCACGTTCTCGACCGCCGAGAACTCCGGCAGCAACTGATGGAACTGGTAGACGAAGCCCATCTCGGCCCGCCGCACCCGCGTGCGCGCGTTGTCGTCCATCTTCGAGCAATCGCGACCATTGACGATGACGCTGCCGCTGTCCGGTGTCTCGAGCAGGCCCGCGATGTGCAGGAACGTCGATTTGCCGGCGCCGGACGGCCCGACGAGCGCCACCGCCTGCCCCGGCATCAGCCGCGCGTGCGCGCCGTCGAGCACATGGATGGCGCGCGCGCCCTGATGGAACGTGCGTCTCAGCTCGACGAGTTCCAGCACGGCCGTCGGATGCGGTGTCAGGTCCTGCACGGATTCACCCCTCATTCGTACCGCAGCGCTTCGACCGGATCGAGCTTCGACGCCCGCCACGACGGATAGAGTGTCGCGAGCACCGAGAGAACGAGCGCCATCGCGACGATCCAGGCCGTCTCGGCGACGTCGATTCGCGCCGGCAGCCGCGTCAGATAGTAGACCTGCGGGTCCATCAGCTTGGTCCCGAGGACCGTCTGGAGGAGCTGCCGGATGGATTCGATGTTCCAGCAGAACACGACCCCCAGGATCAGCCCCGCGATGGTGCCGACGACGCCGATCGAGGCCCCCGTTATGAGGAACACCCGCATGATCGCGCCCTTCGTCGCCCCCATGGTACGCAGGATGGCGATGTCGCGGCTCTTCTCCTTCACCAGCATCATGATGCCGGAAATGATGTTGAGCGCCGCCACCAGCACGATCAGCGACAGGATGATGAACATCACGTTGCGCTCGACCTCGAGCACCGTGAAGAACGTCTCGTTGCGTTTTCGCCAGTCGGAGAAATGGAGGGTCGGCCCGCCGGCCGCCCGCATCGGTCCGATGACGCCGTCGACGGCATCCGGGCTGCTGACCAGCACTTCGAGCACGTCCACCTCGGCGCCGCGCGAGAAATAGCGCTGCGATTCGACGAGCGGCATGAACACCATCGTCTTGTCGTACTCCGACATGCCGAGTTCGAAGATCGCCGCGATACGGTATCGCTTGATGCGAGGCGCCGTGCCGAACGGCGTCGAGGCCCCCTTCGGCGCCACGAGCGACACGCTGTCGCCAAGCCCCACCTGCAGGAGGTTGGCGAGCCGGGTGCCGAGCGCGATGCCGTCCTGGTCGTCGAAGCCGTCGAGCGTGCCGAAGCGGATGTTGCCGGAGACGAGCGTCAGCTTTTTCAGGCTCTCTTCCGAGAGCCCGCGCACCAGCGCCCCGAGCGTGTTCTGAGGCGACGAGATCATCGCCTGTCCTTCGATCAACGGCAGCACGGCCTTGACACCGGGCACGGCCCTGAGACGCCCGGCGGCGTCCATGTAATCCTCGAACGGGGCCTGGATCTTGTGCACGATCACGTGCCCGTTGATGCCGAGGATCTTCTGGAAGAGTTCGTGCCGGAAGCCGTTCATCACCGCCATGACGATGATCAGCGTCGCAACGCCCAGCATGATCCCGATGAACGAGATCCCGGCGATGACCGAGATGAAGCCTTCCTTGCGCCGCGCCCTGAGATAGCGCTTCGCAAGCAGCCACTCGAACGGCGCGAACGGCGCCGTATCGACGCTCGTCTCGGCACGTGTCGCTGGGGCGCCCGTCTTTTCGGCCGCTGTGATCGCCATCTGCGCTGCCTTCCTGTTTGAGGCTGCATGTCAACGGCACCCTGCCGCAATTCGCGGCGAGATTGCGGCGGCGGGGCCGTCGATCCCCGCTTGTTAGCAGTCGGCGCGCGTGATCGACGCCAGCCGCCGTCACAATCCACCGGCCAAATGGCGCGCCTGCGACACTGCAGGGCCGCCGTCGGGTCGACCCGACGGCGGCCCGACGAATGCCGCCGACCCTCAGGCAGGCACACGCTCGCGCATCACGTCGTCGATCAGCGCCGCCGCGGCCGCGTCCGGCGGCAACGTCCGGCGCGCACCGTCACGGCGGGCCTTGATCTCGACTTCGCCGGCCTTGACGCCCTTCGGCCCGACGATGAGCTGATACGGAATTCCGATGACGTCCATGGTCGCGAACTTCGCGCCCGGCCGCTCGTCGCGATCGTCGACCAGGACCTCGATCCCGGCGGCTTCGAGGCGGCGCTCGAGGTCGGCGACCACCTTGTCCGTGTCCGCGTCCCCGGGCTTCAGGTTGACCAGCGCCACTTCGAACGGCGCCACCGGAACCGGCCACACGATGCCGTCCTTGTCGTGGCTCGCCTCGATGATCGCCGCCACCACCCGCGACGGTCCGATGCCGTAGGAGCCCATGTGCACCGTCACGGGCTTGCCGTCCGGCCCCTGCACGGCGGCCTTCATCGGCTCGGAATACTTGGTGCCGAAGTAGAAGATGTGCCCGACCTCGATTCCCCGCGCGGACACCCGTGTATCGGCGGCAAGCCCCTCCCACGCGGTGGCGTCGTGCATTTCCGAGGTTGCCGCATAGAGCGAGGTCCACCGGTCGACGGTCGACTGCAGGCCGTTGACGTCGTCGAAATCGACGTCGGCCGGCGGCGTCGCAAACGCCAGGTAGTCCTTGTGGCAGAACACCTCGCTCTCGCCCGTCTCGGCGAGAATGATGAACTCGTGGCTGAGATCACCGCCGATCGGCCCGGTATCGGCCCGCATCGGAATGGCCTTGAGGCCGAGCCGTGCGAAGGTGCGGAGGTACGCGACGAACATCTTGTTGTAGGCGTGCCGCGCCGCCTCCTTGGTGAGGTCGAACGAATAGGCGTCCTTCATCAGGAATTCGCGGCTGCGCATGACGCCGAACCGCGGCCGCACCTCGTCCCGGAACTTCCACTGGATATGGTAGAGATTGAGCGGCAGATCCCGGTAGCTCTTCGCGTACGTGCGAAAGATCGCGGTGATCATCTCCTCGTTCGTCGGGCCGAACAGCATCTCGCGCTCATGCCGGTCCTGGATCCGGAGCATCTCCTTGCCGTAGGCGTCGTAGCGGCCGGATTCACGCCACAGATCCGCCGACTGGATGGTCGGCATCAGGAGCTCCACCGCCCCCGACCGGTTCTGTTCTTCCCGGATGACGGCATTGACCTTGTTCAGGATGCGCAGTCCGAGCGGCAGCCAGGCATAGATGCCGGCGCTCTCCTGCCGGATGAGGCCCGCGCGCAGCATAAGCTGGTGCGAGATGATCTCGGCCTCTTTGGGTGTCTCCTTCAGGACCGGCAGGAAGTATCGGCTGAGGCGCATGGCCATGAGGCTCCGGTTGGAAGCAGGGCGCATCGGGGAGGCTGTCGAGCCCCCGCGCCCCGAGTGATCGGTGATGGGGTGTCGTTAGCCCCGGCGCGGACCCCGCGCTACGTGGCGAAGTGCCATTTTCCGGCGCTTCCCGCAATCCTTGGCGCATTGTCCCGCCCCCCGGCCCGGGCCATCCTCGGCCATTGACAGGTAACGGATCACCGACGTTGGGAACAAAGTCAATTTGTCACAGAAATGTGCTGACAGGTGCAGCGGCCTCGGCTACGTTGCGGGCGTTGCTACGAAAAGGGGTCGGCACCGGACGAGTCCGGGTTGAGCCCAGGTCTGGGGAGACATGACAGTCCGATCAGCTTGCGCCAGAAAAGCGACGGACTGAAAACCAGGGCGAGCGTTACCCTTGGCCACCAAGGGTAAGGTATCAGGCCGGAAACAAAGATAGTTTATCTGCGATCCAATGATCGGAAGCTCAGGGGCAAAGCCGGAAGGCTCTGCCCCGATTGTTTTTCGGCCACTGCCGGACGCGCCTCAGCACACCGTCGCGACGACTATTCCGTGCCTGCCGAAAGCCCGAGGAGATCGATGATCCTGAGCTGAACGCCGACATAGAGCAGCGCGAAGATCACGGCTGAAACTCCGGTCGTGATGAGCAGCACCCGTCCGAGCCGGAACTGCGCCGGCGCACTTTCCGGCGTCCCCGCCACGACGCTGCCGGCCTCCGCCTGCGTCACGACGCCGAACGGCAGCACGATGAACAGCGTCACCCACCAGACGATGAAATAAACAGCTATCAGGAATACGACGCTCATGCGGTTCCTCGGACTGGTTGGGGGTGACGGCAGCCGGCTGGCGGCGCCGCGATCAAGCCTGCTCGAGTTCGACCAGCGTGCCGCAGAAATCCTTCGGATGCAGGAACAGGACGGGCTTGCCGTGTGCCCCGATCTTCGGTTCCCCATCGCCGAGGACCCGGGCGCCGTCCGCCTTCAGCCTGTCCCGCGCCGCGATGATGTCGTCGACCTCATAGCAGACGTGATGGATGCCGCCGTCCGGGTTCTTCTCGAGAAACTTCGCGATCGGCGAATTGGCTCCGTGCGGCTGCAGAAGCTCGATCTTGGTGTTCGGCAACTCGACGAACACGACCGTCACGCCATGCTCCGGCAGCGTATCGGGCGCCGTCACCTTGGCCCCGAGCGTATTGCGGTAGACGGCCGTCGAGGCCTCGAGGTTCCGGACGGCGATGGCGACGTGGTTCAGGCGGCCGATCATGTGCTTGGGTCCCGTTGCGAGCGTTGGGTTGGCCCGAGTATAGCCGAGCCGGCGCGCCCGCGACAGGCGACGCTGACACGGTACCCGGGCATGACGGTCAGCCCTTGACGCCTGCGACGATCGACACGAACACCTTGACGATCGGCTTCTTGCCCCACGCCTGATCGATGGCCGAGCGTACCGAGCGCCGGAGTGCCTCGCGCAGCATGTCCGGATCGCGCCGGCGGCCCGGAGGAATGCCCTTGAGCGTACCTTCCACCGCATCGAACACGATATCTTCCATGCTCGTCCCGTACCGGTCCTCGAACGGAATGCCGTCGAGGGCGATCTCCGGGTCCGCCAGCACCTCACCCTTTCGCGACAGCACCAGCGAGATGGCCGCAAGTCCGACCCAGGCGAGTTTCCGCCGCTCGCGGACGGCGCTATCGTCCTCGGGCAAGATCAGCCGGCCGTCACGGAAGAGCCGCCCCACCGGCGCCTCGTCGACGATCCGTGCCGCGCCCGGCGCCAGCAGAACGACCTCGCCGTTGACGGGCGTCAGAACCTCTTTCACGCCGCAGGCGCGCGCGATCCGCGCGTGCTCTTTCAGGTGCCGGATTTCGCCATGCATCGGAATGGCGATCCGCGGCTGGATCCAGCCGTACATCTGGCGCAGTTCCTCCCGCCGCGGATGTCCGGTGACGTGCACCAGCGTGTCGTTGTCGGTGACGACGTCGACGCCCATTCGCGCGAGCGAGTTCTGGATGCGCCCGATGGTCTTCTCGTTTCCGGGAATGGTCCGCGACGAGAAGATGACCGTGTCGCCCTCGTTGAGCGCGATCTCCGGGTGCTGCCGCTCCGCGATCCGGGCAAGCGCCGCCCTCGGCTCCCCCTGGCTACCGGTCACGATGGCGACGACGTCGTCGGGCGCGAAGTAGGAGAATTCGTTCTGGTCGGAGTACCGGAAGTTGCGTGGCAGATAGCCGGTGTCGATCGCCACCTGGATGGCGCGATGCAGCGACCGCCCCGCGACGACGAGATGCCGCCCCGTCGCCTCGGCCGCGTTCGCGACGGCCTTGATGCGCGCGACGTTCGAGGCGAACGACGTCACCAGGACCCGGCGCTTGGCGGCCGCGATCACCTTGGTCAGCGACGTCGCCACATCCACTTCCGAGGGCGACCGGCCATCACGGAAGGCGTTCGTCGAATCGCCGACCAGCGCCAGCACGCCCTCCTGGCCCAGCGCCTGGATGCGCGCTTCGTCGGCCGGCAGGCCGATCAGCGGGTGATCGTCGAGCTTCCAGTCGCCCGTATGGAACACCGTGCCGTGCGGTGTCCGGATCGCCATGCCGTTCGGCTCGGGGATCGAGTGCGACATCGAGATCATTTCGCACTGGAACGGTCCGACGCTGAACTTGCCTCCAAGCGGCACCTCGACGATCGGGATCTTGAGCCCGCCACCGTTCTCGGCCAGTTTGGCCTTGAGGAAGGCCGCCGTGAACGGCGTCGCATAGACCGGCACCTTCAGCCGGGGCCAAAGCTCGATCACCGCCCCGAGATGATCCTCGTGCGCGTGCGTCAGCACGATGCCCTCGAGCGCCTTGCCCTGAGCTTCGATGAACTTGAGGTTCGGGAGGATGACGTCGACCCCCGGATCGTCCTCGCCTTCCGGGAAGGTGATGCCGAGATCGACCATCATCCACCGGCGCCCGCCACTCGGCCCGAGCCCGTAGAGATAGCAGTTCATCCCGATCTCACCGAGACCGCCCAGGGCGAGAAAAATGAGTTCATCGCCTTCGCGCCGTGCTCGCCGGCCTGCTGCCGGCGTCGTGTCTTCTGCCATTTCCGGCGTTATCCTTCAGATGACCATCCCGGCCATCGACTTCTGTTGAATGGGTATCACCCGTCAGGGTTACACCGATTGACCCGCGAGCGCCACGTCCCCGAACGTATAGCGCAGCACAGTCCCGTCGTCCGACCGTATGAGCAGCGCGCCGTCCGCGTCGAGCCCCGCGAATGCGCCCGCCGCCGGTCCCGTTCCCGTGTTGACCGTCATGCGCTGGCCGACCGGGATCGAGCGTTCGAGAAAAGCCTGCCTAATGACGTCGAACCGCCGGCCACGGTCCCATGCCGCGAGCCAGCCCGCGAGCGCCTGCGCGAGCCGCAGGCTCATCGTGTCGAAACCGGCATCGCCCCCATGGCTCGCAAGCGACGTCACCGCGCGCCCCGCGATCTCGGGCACCACGGAAAGATTGATTCCGATGCCGATCGCCGCGGCCACAGAGCGCCCGCTGACCGTGCTCTCGACCAGGATGCCCGACGCCTTGGCCCCATCGATGAGGACGTCGTTCGGCCACTTGAGGTGCAGCGAGCCGCGCTGATCGACAGGCAGGCCAGCGGCGATGGCATCGCAGGCGGCGAGCCCGGCCACGATGGCGAGTTGTGGCAGCACCGCAATGTCGCAACCGGGTTCGACGAGGAGAGTCCCCGCGAAGTTTCCATCCGTCGTCGCCCATGACCGACCCGAGCGGCCCCGCCCGCGTGTCTGCTCGCGGGCAGTGATCCAGACCGGGCCGTGATCACCCGTAGCCGCGCGCCGGAGGGCCTCGCTGTTCGTCGAATCGACCTCGTCGAGCGCGATGACGCGCCACCCCACGGGCCAGTCCGCCGAAGAACTCACTTGAGCGACGCAGCCGCCGTGCCAGCCGCCTCGACCAGCGGCGAGGCGACGAACGGCAGCACGAAGCCGAGCACCAGCACGAGCGCCAGCGCCACGATCGCGCCCTCCTTGGCGCGCGTGGCCATGAACGGCGCCTTGGCGTCGTCGAAGAACATGATCTTGACGATACGCAGATAGTAATAGGCGCCGATGACGCTCGCCACGACACCGATGACGGCAAGCCAGTAGAGCCCGGCCTTCACCGCCGGCAGGAAGGCGAACCACTTGGCGAAGAAGCCCGCGAGCGGCGGAATGCCGGCGAGCGAGAACATGAACATCGCCAGCGCGAAGGCGAGGAACAGGTTTGTCTGCGCAAGCCCGGCCAGCTCGTTGATGTCCTCGACCAGTCCGCCCTCCCGACGCATCGACAGGATGCAGCCGAACGCACCGAGCGTCATGACGATGTAGATCGCCATGTAGATGAGGACGCCCTGCGCGCCCTCCGCCCCGCCGGCTGCCAGCGGCACCAGCGCATAGCCCATGTTGGCGATCGAGGAGTAGGCCATCAGCCGCTTGATGTTGGTCTGCCCGATGGCGCCGAGCGCGCCGACCACCATCGAGGCTATGGCGAGGAACACGATGATCTGCTGCCATTGCGGCTGCACGCCGGGCAGCGCCGTCATCACGAGGCGCACGAGGAGCGCCATGGCCGCCACCTTCGGCGCTGCCGCGAGGAACGCCGTGATCGGCGTCGGCGCGCCCTGGTAGACGTCGGGTGTCCACATGTGGAACGGCACCGCCGACACCTTGAAGGCGAGCCCGACCATCAGGAAGACGAGGCCGAACACCAGGAGCAGGTTCTGCCCGGCACCGGCCACCGAGGCAGCCGCGGCGATACCCGCGAACGACGTCGTGCCCGCGAACCCGTAGAGCAGCGACGCGCCGTAGAGCAGCATCCCCGACGACAGCGCGCCGAGGACGAAGTACTTGAGACCCGCTTCGCTCGACTTCGCATCGTCGCGACGGATGGCCGCGACGACGTAGAGCGCGAGGCTCTGCAGCTCGAGGCCCATGTAGAGCGCCATCAGGTCTCCGGCCGAGACCATCACCATCATGCCCGCCGTGGCCAGGAGCAGCAGGACGGGCAGTTCGAACTTGAACGAACCCTGCGCCTTCATCTCGTCGAAGGCGAGCACCATGGCCCCGCCGGCGCCCGCGAGCACGAGGAGCTTCACGAAGCGCGCGAACGCATCGTCGACGAACGCGCCGCCGAAGAGCCGCGCCGGTTCACCGAGCTGGACGATCGCCACGCCGGCCGCGACGAGCACGGCGAGCGCCAGCCACATGATGCGCGAGGTTTCGGCGTCGTTCTCAGGCCGGAAGGCGCCTTGCATCATCAGCACCATCGCACCCAGCACGATGATGATCTCAGGCAGCAGCGGCGCGTAGGCTTGCAGGACGGCCATCATGTCTCTCGTTCTCGCTCGGCTCTCGCATCGGGGCGTCGGATGCCGTTACTTCTGCTGACCGGCAAGCGCGGCGGAGCGCTGCGTCTTGACGGCCATTTCGTGTTGCGCGACCAGCTTCTTCACCGATTGCGCCGTGACATCGAGGATCGGCGCCGGATAGACGCCGAAGAAGAGCGTCAGCAGCACCAGGGGCGCCATGACCACGATCTCGCGCGGCCCCATGTCCGTGATCGCCTTCAGCGACGGCTTGTCCATCACCCCGAAGATCATCCGCCTGTAGAGCCAGAGCGCATAGACCGCCGACAGGATGACGCCCGTCGTCGCAAAGAGCGCCACCCACGTATTGACCTTGAACACCCCGAGCAGCGTCAGGAACTCACCGACGAAACCGGACGTGCCCGGCAGCCCGACGTTCGCCATCGTGAAGATCATGAAGCAGACGGCATAGATCGGCATCCGCTCGACGAGACCGCCGTAGGCCGCGATGTCGCGCGTATGCATCCGGTCGTAGACCACGCCGACGCACAGGAAGAGCGCCGACGCCACGAGCCCGTGGCTCAGCATCTGGAAGATGGCGCCGTCGATGCCCTGCTGGTTGAAGGTGAAGATGCCGAGCGTCACATAGCCCATGTGCGCAACCGACGAGTAGGCGATCAGTTTCTTCACGTCTTCCTGCGCCAGTGCGACGAGCGACGTGTAGACGATCGCGACCACCGACAGCGTGAAGACGAGCGGCGCGAGGTCCACGGACGCCACCGGGAACATCGGCAGCGAGAACCGGAGGAACCCGTAGCCGCCCATCTTGAGCAGGATGCCGGCGAGAATCACCGACCCCGCCGTCGGCGCCTCGACGTGCGCATCCGGCAGCCACGTATGCACCGGCCACATCGGCATCTTGACGGCGAACGACGCGAAGAACGCGAGCCACAGCCACGTCTGCCAGGCGACCGGCAGGTTGGCCTTCTCGATAAGTGTCGGGATGTCCGTCGTCCCCGCGTGCATGTAGATCGCCATCATGGCGATCAGCATCAGCACCGAGCCGAGCAGCGTGTAGAGGAAGAACTTGAAGCTCGCGTAGACCCGCCGCTTGCCGCCCCACACGCCGATGATGATGAACATCGGAATGAGGCCGCCCTCGAAGAACAGATAGAACAGCACGAGATCGAGCGCGCAGAAGACGCCGATCATCAGCGTCTCGAGCAGCAGGAACGCGATCATGTATTCCTTGACGCGCTCCTGGACCGACTCCCAGCTCGCCAGGATGCAGAGCGGCATCAGGAAGGTGGTCAGGATCACGAACAGCATCGAGATGCCGTCGACGCCCATCTTGTACTTGATCGGCCCGAGCCACGCCGCTTCCTCGACGAACTGGAAGCCGGGATTGGACGGATCGAAGTTGATCCAGATGAGCAGCGAAAGCCCGAACGTCGCGAGCGTGCCCCAGAGTGCGAACCACCGCGCGTTGCCGTGCGCCTCCTTGTTCAGCGTCGCGATGGCGAGCGCGAAGACGGCCGGCAGAAACGTGACGACGGAGAGGAGATTGTTACCGACGAGGCTCATTTCACGCCTCCGAGACCGAGCATGAACCAGCTGATGATGGCGGCGAGCCCGATCAGCATGGCGAAGGCGTAGTGGTAGACGTAGCCGGTCTGCAGCTTCACGACGCGATCCGTGACCTTGCCCACTGTGGCGGCCGTCCCGTCGATGGTGCCGTCGATCACGGTGCCGTCGCCTCCCTTCCAGAGGAAGCGTCCGATAGCCATCGCCGGCCGGACGAAGATCCGGTCATAGAGTTCGTCGAAGTACCACTTGTTGAGGAGGAACAGATAGACCGGACGGAACGCCCGCGCCGTCGCGGCCGGAAGCCCCGGCGCGAGCACATAGTAGAGATAGGAGAGCGCGAGGCCCGACAGCATGGCGATCGTCGGCGTCCACGCCACCCATTTCGGCACGGAATGCAGATCGTGCAGGATGTGGTTGTTCGGCCCCTCGTAGAGCGCCTTGGCCCAGAACGCCTTGTAGTCGTGGCCGATGAAGTACTCCTTGAAGGAGTAGCCCGCGATCAGCGCGCCAATGGCCAGCACGAACAGCGGAATCAGCATGACGAGCGGGCTCTCGTGCGGTTCATGCCCATGACCGTCGTGACCGTGCTTGTCGTCATGGCCGTGCTTCGCGCCGTGCGCGCCATGATCGTCATGGCCGTGGGCCCCATGCCCGTCCTTCCATCGCGGCGATTGATGGAACGTCATGAACATCAGCCGCCATGAGTAGAACGACGTCATGAAGGCCGCGACCGCCAGCACCCAGAAGGCATAGTTGTAGGGGGTGTGGCCGGCATAGGCCGCCTCGACGATGGCATCCTTCGAATGGAAGCCGGCGAAGCCCGCGAGCCCTGGGATGCCGACGCCCGTCAGCGCCAGCGTGCCGATCAGCATCATCGCCCACGTCGTCGGGATGTAGGCCTTGAGCCCGCCCATGTTCCGCATGTCCTGCTCGTGGTGCATCGCGTGGATCACCGAGCCGGCGCCGAGGAACAGGAGCGCCTTGAAGAACGCGTGCGTGAAGAGATGGAACACGCCCGCCGCATAGGCGCCGAGCCCGCACGCTGCGAACATGTAGCCGAGCTGCGAGCACGTCGAGTAGGCGATCACCCGCTTGATGTCGTTCTGCACGAGCCCGACCGTCGCGGCGAAGAACGCCGTCAGCACGCCGACGAACGTCACGACCTCGAGCGCCGTCGGAGCGTGCTCGAAGAGCGGAGACAGGCGCGCCACCATGAAGACACCGGCCGTCACCATCGTCGCCGCGTGAATGAGCGCGGAGACCGGCGTCGGTCCCTCCATGGCGTCCGGCAACCAGGTGTGGAGCATGAACTGCGCCGACTTGCCCATGGCGCCGAGGAACAGGAGGAGACACAGCGTGGTCAGGATGTCGACCTGATAGCCGAGGAAATTGAAGGTCTTCCCGGCCATGTCCGGCGCGGCGGCGAACACCTGATCGAAGCCGATGGTCTGGAAGATGAAAAAGATGCCGAAGATGCCGAGCGCGAAGCCGAAGTCGCCGACGCGGTTGACGACGAATGCCTTCATCGCCGCCGCGTTCGCCTCGGGCTTCTTGTACCAGAACCCGATCAGCAGATACGAGGCGAGGCCCACGCCCTCCCAGCCGAAGAAGAGCTGCAGGAAGTTGTCGCTCGTCACCAGCATCAGCATCGCGAACGTGAAGAGCGACAGGTACGCGAAGAACCGCGACCGGCTCGGATCCTCGTGCATGTAGCCGATCGAGTAGAGATGAACGAGCGCCGACACGGTATTGACGACGACCAGCATCACAGCCGTCAGCGTGTCGATCCGGATGCCCCACGATACGTCGAGATTGCCGGACGTCACCCAACGCAGCAGCGTGACCCGCGCCGTCGTGTGCCCGAACCCCACGTCGAAAAACACGATCCATGAGAGGACGGCCGCGATCGCCAGCAGCGCCGTCGTCACGATCTCGGCGGCCCGGTGACCGATGGCCCGGCCGAAGAGACCCGCGATGAGCGCGCCGATCAGCGGCAGGAAGAGAATGGCTTTATAGATCATTTGAGGCGCTCGGTGCTCTCCGCAACGACGTCATGCCCGCGGAGGCGGGCACCCACGTCGGCGTGCGTCAGGACGAGGTCGGCAACGCCGCGCGAGGCCGGCTGCGCATTCGACATCTGGGCGGCGTCGTGGATCCCCGCCTGCGCGGGGATGACGATGCAGTGGGCGCTCGTTGTCATCCTCACCCTCTCATCACGCTCGCATCCTCGACCGCGATGGTGCCGCGGTTCCGGAAGTAGACGACGACGATGGCGAGCCCGATCGCAGCCTCGCCGGCGGCGACGGTCAGGACGAACAGTGCGAAGATCTGCCCCGAAAGCTCGCCCATGAACGACGAGAACGCGACGAGGTTGATGTTCACCGCGAGCAGCATGAGCTCGATCGACATCAGGATGACGATGACGTTCTTCCGGTTGAGGAAGATGCCGAAGATCCCGATCGTGAACAGGAACGCAGCGACCGTCAGGTAGTGCGGCAGGCCGATGGTCATCGCGTCACTCCCGTCGCGCCCATCATGGGCGCCAGCCAATGCCAGATCATGCCGAGGGCCATGGCGACGAACGCGACGCCGATGATCCAGTCGCGCACCGACATCGAGCCGCCGCGCTTGGCATCGCGCGCCTCCCGCTTGTCGGCCTTCGCCCGCTCGGCGGCGCGACGGCGCGCCTCTGCGAGTGACGCGACGTTGTCCGTGCCCTTGGGCGTACCGCCGTTGAGATGCCCGGTCATGCGCTGGGGCTCCGACGCTCGAGGAAACGCCAACCAATGTAGCCAGCCATCACGACCGCACCTTCTCGGGCGCCTTCGGGGGCACCGTGTAGCCGCCCGCCGGCACCTTCGCGATCTCGATCGCGGTCGCCGGGTTACGCGCATTCTGCGCCGAGATCGACTGCCGCTTGACGCCGTCCTTGTGGCGCAGCGTCAGAACGATGGCGCCCATCATGGCGACAAGCAGGATCAGGCCCGCGATTTCGAGGTAGAACACGAACGGTTCCCTGTAGAGGATGGCGCCGAGCGCCTCGGTGTTGCTGATCGTGGAGCCGGCGACGGGAGCCGGCGCCGGCCCGCGCACCACTTGCGCCGTTCCGGCGAAGCGCATGCCGACGACCATCACGAGCTCGATCAGCAGGATCGCGCCGACCATGGCCCCGAGCGGCGCATTCTTGATGAACCCCGCCCGCAACTCTGCGAAGTCGACGTCGAGCATCATCACGACGAAGAGGAACAGCACGGCCACCGCACCGACGTAGACGACAACGAGGATCATCGCCAGGAACTCGGCGCCGAGCAGAACGAAGAGCCCGGCCGCGTTGAAGAACGCAAGGATCAGCCAGAGCACCGCGTGCACCGGGTTGCGCGCCGTGATCACCATGACCGCCGACGCCACGGTCAGGAACGAAAAGAGGTAGAAGAAGACGGCTTGCAGCGCCATTGCCTCACGTATCCCGTGCCTTTGCCCGCGCGCCGCAAGGGCGCTCCGGCCTGCGTCTAGCGGTACTTCGCGTCGAGTTCGAGGTTCTTCGCGATCTCACGCTCCCAGCGGTCGCCGTTCGCAAGCAGCCGCGCCTTGTCGTAGTAGAGTTCTTCCCGCGTCTCGGTCGCGAACTCGAAGTTCGGCCCCTCGACGATCGCATCGACCGGGCAGGCCTCCTGGCAGAGGCCGCAGTAGATGCACTTCACCATGTCGATGTCGTAGCGCGTCGTGCGCCGCGTGCCGTCGTTGCGCCGCGGGCCCGCCTCGATGGTGATCGCCTGCGCCGGGCAGATCGCCTCGCAGAGCTTGCACGCGATGCACCGCTCCTCGCCGTTCGGATAGCGCCGGAGCGCATGCTCGCCCCGGAACCGCGGGCTGAGCGGCCCCTTCTCGAACGGATAGTTGATCGTCTTCTTCGGCGCGAAGAAATAGCGCATGGTGAGGAAGAAGGCGGAGACGAACTCCGTCAGGAACAGCGACTTGATGCCTTGCGCGACGCTCATCTGTCTTGCCTTCCGTTACCGCACGAGCCCGCCGTACTGCATGAACGCCGCCACGATGACAACCATGGCGAGCGAGAGCGGCAGGAACACCTTCCAGCCGAGCCGCATGAGCTGATCGTAGCGGTAGCGCGGCACCATCGCCTTGACCATGGCGAACATGAAGAACACGAACGTCACCTTGGCGATGAACCAGATGATGCCCGGCACCCAGTTGAACGGCGCCACGTCGAGTGGTGGCAGCCAGCCGCCGAGGAACAGGATCACCGTCATCGCGCACATGGTCACGATGGCCACGTACTCGCCGAGCATGAACAGGAGGTAGGGCGTCGAGGAGTACTCGACCATGAAGCCGGCGACGAGTTCAGACTCGGCTTCCGGCAGGTCGAACGGCGGCCGGTTCGTCTCCGCCAGCGCCGAGATGAAGAACACGACGAACATCGGAAACAGCACCAGCCAGTGCCAGTCGAGGATCGACCCCGGCATGCCGAGCGACGTGCCGAGCCCGGTCTTCTGCGCGTTGACAATCGTCGTCAGGTTGAGCGAGCCGACCACCAGCAGCACCGTCACGATGACGAAGCCGATCGACACCTCGTAGGAGACCATCTGCGCCGTCGAGCGCAGCGCCCCGAGGAACGGATACTTCGAGTTCGACGCCCACCCGCCCATGATGATGCCGTAGACGCCGAGCGACGAGATCGCGAGCACATAGAGAATGCCGACGTTGAGGTCGGAAATCACCCATTTGCCCTCGGCGAGGCCGAAGAAGCTGCCCTCGGACACCGGAATGACGGCCCACGCCGAGAGCGCCAGCACGGCCGTGACGAGCGGCGCGAGCAGGAAGACGCCCTTGTCGGCGCCGGCGGGAATGATCGGCTCCTTGAGCACGAACTTCAGGAGATCCGCGAACGACTGGAACAGCCCGAACGGACCGACGACGTTCGGCCCGCGGCGGAGCTGCACCGAGGCCCACACCTTGCGGTCCATCAGCAGCAGGAACGCGATGATGATGAGCAGCAGCGCCAGCAGGATCAGGCTGGACGCCACCGACCACGCCAGCCAGAGAACGGCGCCGCCCCATTCGGTCCAGAAATTGGAGAGAAAGCTCATGCCGGAGGTCACTCTGCTGCCTGGGCGCGGGACCGGCCCGCCTTGAGCGCGCTGAGTTCGGCCATCACGGCCGACGCCCGCGCGATCGGGTTGGTCATGTAGAAGTCGCCGATCACCGGCGCGAAGGGCGCATCGAGGACGGAGCCGGCAAGCCGCGCGATCCCGGCGAGATCAGCCGCTCCCGTCGCAGGCGTCGCATCGATGCGCGCCAGATGCGGCGCGGCGACATACATGGCTGCCCGCAGCGCGCCGACCGTATCGTAGGGAAGCGCATGCCCGAGCTTGGCCGACAGCGCCCGGATGATCGCCCAGTCCTCCTTCGCCTCGCCGGGCGGGAAGGCGGCCTTCTGGGTCATCTGCACGCGGCCCTCGGTATTGACGTAGGTCGCGCTCTTCTCGGTGTAGGCCGCCCCCGGCAGGATCACGTCGGCGCGGTGCGCGCCGGCGTCGCCGTGCGTGCCCTGGTAGACGATGAACGCGGCGCCGAGGCGTTTCATGTCGATCTCGTCGGCTCCGAGCAGGAACACGACGTCCATGTCGCCCCCGAGCATCCCGGCGAGGTCACGCCCGCCCTTTCCCGGCACGAAGCCGAGATCGAGGCCACCGACCCGCGATGCCGCCGCCTGCAGGATCGAGAGCGGATTATAGCCGTCCTTGCCCTCGGCCAGTTGCGATGCGAGTTGCGCCGCGAGACCGAGCACGCTCGCGCCATCTGCCCGCGCCAGTGCCCCCGAGCCGACGATGACGAGCGGCCGCTTGGCGGCTGCCAGCACCTTCGCGAAGACGTGCTTGCCCGACACGACGTCGGCCAGCGCCGACGGCCGGTCGCCGATCCACTCGACGCCGTAGTTGATGTCCGCGCGCGCGCCGATGGCGCCGACGACGAGGCCCCCTTGCCGCCAGCGCCGCCGGATGCGCGCATTCAGCACGGCCGCTTCGAGCCTCGGATTGGTTCCGACCAGTAGGATCGCGTCCGCCTGGTCGATGCCCTCGATGGTGGAATTGAACAGATAGCCGGCCCGGCCCGCAGCCGGATCGACGCGCGAGCCGTCCTGCCGGCAGTCGAGGCTGGTCACTCCGAGCCGCCCGAGAAGATCCTTGAGGGCGAACATCTCCTCCGCCCCGGCGAGATCACCCGCGATGGCCCCGATCCGGCCCGGCGCCGCCGACGCGACCCGCGCCGCGATGGCCCCGAACGCCTCGTCCCACGTCGCGGGACGGAGCCGTCCGTCGACCCGCACATAGGGCCGGTCGAGGCGCTGCGTGCGCAGGCCGTCGACCACGTGCCGGGACTTGTCGGAAATCCACTCCTCGTTCACCGCGTCGTTGACGCGCGGCAGGATGCGGAGCACCTCACGCCCGCGCACGTCGACCCGGATGGCGGACCCGATCGCGTCCATGACGTCGATCGATTCGGTCTTGCGCATCTCCCACGGCCGCGCATTGTGCGCCCAGGGCCGATGCGTCAGGGCGCCGACCGGGCAGAGGTCGGCGACATTCGCCGACATCTCGGAGTGGAGCCCCTTCTCGAGGTAGGTCGTGATCTCCATGTCCTCGCCGCGCCCGATGGCGCCGAGTTCCTCGACACCCGCCACTTCGGTCATGAAGCGCACGCAGCGCGTACAGTGGATGCACCGGTTCATGGCCGTCTTGATGAGCGGCCCCAGGTGCTTTTCCTCGACCGCGCGCTTCGCCTCGGAGTAGCGCGTCCCGCCGCCCCCGTAGGCCATCGACTGGTCCTGCAGGTCGCACTCGCCGCCCTGATCGCAGATCGGACAATCGAGCGGATGGTTGATCAGCAGGAACTCCATCACCCCCTCGCGCGCCTTCTTCACCATCGGCGAACGCGTGCTGATGACTTTCGGCGTGCCGTCGCGGTTCGGCGGCAGATCGTTGACGCCGAGCGCACAGGAGGCCTGCGGCTTCGGCATGCCCACCACTTCCACGAGGCACATGCGGCAGTTGCCGGCGATCGACAGCCGCTCATGGTAACAGAAGCGGGGGATCTCGACGCCGGCCTGTTCGCAAGCCTGCAGCAGGGTGATGCCGTCGTCGACCTCGATGGTCTGGCCGTCGATGATGAGCGTCTTCGGCATGATGGTCCTTCAGAACGACGCGATCCCGGGGAGAGCGGTGTCCGGCAGGGTGCCGGGCGGCCTCGAAGGCGCGCTTCCGGGAGAGGCAGAGGCTGAAAGGCGATATCGGCGACACCACACTTTCGCCACGCTTCCTACATCGTCCGCGCGAGCGATGCCAGCCCATCCTTGCCCCCTGCGCGGTCGTGCCTCTCCGCCTCACGAGCCGACGAGCAGAACCACGCCCGATAAGAGGAGCAGGAGCAGGACGATTCGGCGAAAATCGTTGTCCGCGAGCCGCTTGTAGCACCAGGCACCGGTCCACGCCCCGGCGACCGTGCCCGGGGCGGCTATGGCGAGCGCCAGCATCGTGTCGCGGGTGATGTGCCCGCCCACGGCATGGCTGACCAGCGCCACCGAGAGGACGGAGAGATTGAACGTCTGGAGGAGGCTCCGCCGCGCATCCTTTGCATCACCCCGGATATCCGTCCAGAGCGCCATCAGCGCCCCGGACAGCCCCGCGAGGCCCCCGAGGAACCCGCCCGCGAATCCGACCGCGACGTCGGAGGGAAGCGCCGGCTTGAAGATCTGTCGCGCCACGCCCCGCGTCAGGGCATAGGCGGAATAGAGAACCAGAAACAGCCCGACGACGACCTTGAACGGCCTCGGCTCGAGAACGGCGAGCGCCAGCACACCGAGCGGAACGGCGACGAGCCCTGGCAGCACGAAACGCAGCGTACTGCCCGCTTCGAAACTCTTGAATGCGAGCGGCAGCGTTTGCAATTGCGACAGCACGGACATGGCGACGGCGAGCGTCGCGGCCATGGCGGGCGGCACGGCGTGGAGCCAGATGCCGAGCGCCGTCAGACCGAGCCCGAACCCCGAGAGTCCGTTGACGAAGCCCCCCGCGAACCCTCCGGCAACGACGATCAACACCGCGTCGCGGGTCATGCCCCCTGCGACCGGGTCACCGTGGCGATCACCTGCTGCATCGCCGGCGAGCATTCGGTGAACCCCGCGGCCCGGAACTCGTTCGAGGCGAGATAGGAGGCGTGCGGCGCCAGATGCCGGCCGAGCGTCGCCCGCCACTGGTCGCTCGGCTCCAGCGCCAGGATCTGGTCGCCGGTCGCAAGCAGCGCCGCTACGAAAATGCGGTATCGTGCCACCTCGATCGGGCTGGATAGACTACCGAGCATCGGCTCCGCAAGTTCCGGCATCTGCAGCATCAGCGTCTGATGCCGGGCCCATGCCTCTCGTGCCCGTACGGCGCGCTCGGATGCCGTATCCGCCTGCCGGCTCCGCCACCATTGCCAAGCGAGCCAGATTGCGAAAGCGACACCGACGGCGAGAGCGTACCCTTTCACCGTGTTGGCGATGTGATTGAGCGATCCCGGCGCAAGCAACACGGCGTTGAGATGCATGTCGGCCTCGGTCGGCAACGAGACACGTCGAATCGCGTCCCTGTGGGTGTCCTTGGCAGCGTTAGGTGCCTGACGGTACGCCGCCGCGCAAGCGCCAACGTGTTGCATGGGGCACTGACGGTCGGCCACGCTCCGCGCCATTGCCGCGTTGTGAACGTTTCCGTGCCACTCTCATGGGTCAGGATAGGTCCGTCGTGTCGTCGTGTGTGGTGTTGGGGGTGTGGCGTGCTCGAGTTGACGCTCGTGATCTGGCTGGCCAAAGGCGGAATAGTCGAACGCCCGGTTGATCGGCGCCAGTGCGGCGAGGCCATGAGCCTGTTTCAGAGCGCCATCGCAACGGGACGACCGATCCTCCACATCGACGACGCGGGCGCGCGTCAGGTCGTGCTGGACGTACGCTGCAAGCCCCGCGGGCAAGCCGCGACCTCCTGAGCCGCCGCCCGGCCGTAAACGATGCCGCGGCCCTCATGACGGGGAACGACTGCGCGCCTGCTAGAGTTGTTCAGGTCGCAGCCGAACGGACATCCCGCCATGCCGGACTTCTCGAGCCTGATCTGGATCGCTTTTCTCGTCATCGCCTTGCAGCCTTTTCTGATGGGCCGCTACTTCACGTTGCAGCGGCTGCGAGCCATCAAGGCGATCGAGCAGGCGCACGGCTCGCGCGTCATCACCATGATCCACCGCCAGGAGAAACGAAGCCTGCTCGGCCTTCCGGTGTCGCGCCATATCGACCTCGAGGACGCCCAGACGATCATCGCCGCGATCAAGGAGACGCCGGCGAACCTGCCGATCGATCTGGTCCTGCACACGCCTGGCGGCCTCGTACTCGCGGCCATGCAGATCGCGCGCGCCGTCGAGGCCCATCCGGCCAGGGTGACCGTCTATGTGCCGGTTTACGCGATGTCGGGTGGAACGCTGATCGCGCTCGCCGCCGACGAGATCGTGATGGGGGAATTTTCGGTGCTCGGGCCGATCGATCCGCAGATTTTTGGCCTTCCGGCAGCCAGCATCGCGCGGGTCCCGAAAGTGAAGCCGATCGCTTCGGTGTTCGACCTGACGATCGTGCTGGCGGACGTGAGCGAGAAGGCCCTGGCGCAGGTGAAGAAGGGGGCCGTGGAACTGCTGACGCCGCAGATGGAGCTGTCCAAGGCCGAGGCGCTGGCCGAGAAGCTGGCCGGCGGCCAGTGGACCCACGACTACGCCCTGACGGCCGAGGAAGCGAAGGCACTGGGCTTGCCCGTCCGCACCGGCATGCCGGCCGAGATGCTGGACCTGATGAAGCTCTATCCGCAGCCGGTGCAGAGTAGCTCCGTCGAGTATGTGCCGATCGACCTGCCGACCCGGCCACGGTTCTGACGTCGGCCATACCGGGAAAAGACTGAGGCCTGCGCAGCGCTCGCTGCACAGGCCTCGTCTGATCGTTGACGTCTGTTCCGACCGTACGCTGGCTCAGAGCTGGGCGTACTGCCCGCCCTTCCACTCGTAGAACGTATACGGCGGCAGCGTCGGATCGCCCTTGCCGTTGAACTTGAACTTGCCGAGCACGGTGTCGAACTCGAGCGCGTTGAGCTGCTCGATGACCTTCTTGTTGTCGAGCGAGTTGGCCTTTTCCACGGCCTGCTTCCAGGCCTGGATCGCGGCGTAGGTGTAGAGCACGTAGCCTTCGGGCTCGATCTTGGCGGCGCGGAACCGCTCGACGAGGCCGGAGGCTGCCGGGTTCTTGCGCGGATCGGGCGAGAACGTCATCAGCGTACCCTCGCCGGCGTTGCCGGTGATCTGCCAGTATTCCTGCGTCACGAGCGCGTCGCCCGAGACGAGGATCGTCTTCATGCCCTGATCGCGCATCTGGCGCACGATGAGGCCGGCCTCGGTGTGGTACCCGCCGACATAGAGCACGTCGATCCCGGCCTGCTTCAGCTTCGTGACGAGCGCCGTGTAGTCCTTCTCGCCGGCCGTATAGGCCTCGTAGAGTTCTTCCTTCTTGCCGGCGGCGTTCATGGCCTTCTGCGTCTCGTCGGCGAGGCCTTTGCCGTAGGCCGACTTGTCGTGGACGATGGCGATCTTCTTGTCCTTGAACTTCGTCGCGAGGTACTGGCCCGCCACCGAGCCCTGCTGGTCGTCACGGCCGCAGACGCGGAACACGTTGGGCCCGGCCCGATCGTCCGTCAGCTTCGGGTTGGTCGAGGCCGGCGAGATCTGCACGACGCCTTCCTCGGCATAGACCTTCGACGCAGGAATGGACGAACCCGAGCAGAAATGCCCGGCGACGAGCTTCACCTTCTCGCCCGCCACCTTGGTGGCGACCGCGACCGCCTGCTTCGGGTCGCACGCATCGTCGCCGACGGTCAGCTTGAGCGGCATCTTCTTGCCGTCGACGGTGACGCCGCCGGCCGCGTTGATGTCCTTCACGGCCATCTCCGCGCCGGCCTTCATCTGTGCGCCGAACGAGGCGTACTGGCCGGTCATGGGACCGATGGTGGCGATGGGGATTTCTTGCGCTAAGGCGGGAGCGGCCAGGCCGGCCGCGAGCGTGGTCAGTGCCAGAAGTCGCTTCATGGGTGTACACCTCGATGTGTCGAGCCCAGCATCCGGCGCCGCCGGACCTGCTGATGGATCACGAATAGCACAACAATCGCGGCGTTCGGGAGGCAATATCGCCCGTGTTTGCCCGACTTGCCGGCAACTCGCATGCACGCCGTGCGGAGCGCCGTCTCAGTGTCGCCCGCCCTCGAGGTAGGCGGCGCGGATTTCCTCCCGCGCGAGCAGTTCCGCGCCGGTGCCTGAAAGCGTGATCTTGCCATTGACCATGACGTAGCCGCGATGCGCGAGGCGGAGCGCGTGATAGGCGTTCTGCTCGACCAGAAACACGGTGAGCCCCTCGCGCGCATTCAGCTCCCGGATCACCTCGAAGATCTGGCGCACGATGAGCGGCGCGAGGCCGAGCGACGGCTCGTCGAGTAGGAGCAGCTTCGGCCGCCCCATCAGCGCCCGCGCGATCGCCAACATCTGCTGCTCGCCGCCCGAAAGCGTGCCGCCGCGCTGGCCCTGCCGCCGCTCGAGGATCGGGAACAGCTCGAACGCCCGCTTCAGGTCGCTGTCGAAGGTCTGGTCGCGCTCGGGATTGAGCAGCGCTCCCATCTGCAGGTTCTCGAGCACCGTCATGCGCGGGAAGATGCGCCGCCCCTCGGGCGAGTGCGCAATCCGGAGATGCATGATCCGGTGGGTGGCGAGCCGCGTGATGTCCTGCCCGTCGAACTCGATCTGGCCGTGCCGTGCGCGCGGCGTGCCGCAGATCGTCATCATGAGCGTGGTCTTGCCGGCCCCGTTGGCGCCGATGATGGTCGCGATCTCGCCGGCGCGCACGTCGAGGTCGACGCCTCTCAGCGCCTGCACCTTGCCATAGAACGTCTCGACGCCGCGAAGGCTGAGCAGCGGCCGCGTCATGGGCGCGCCCCCGTCGTGACGGCGATCGCGGTTTCCTCGTCCTCGACCCCGAGATAGGCGGCGATGACGGCCGGGTCGTTGCGGATTTGGGCCGGCGTCCCCTCGGCGATCTTCTTGCCGTAGTCGAGCACCACGATGTGGTCCGAGATCTCCATGACGACACCCATGTCGTGCTCGATGAGCAGGATCGAGAGTCCGTTCTCGCCCCGCATCGACAGGAGAAGCTGGTTCAATTCCCGGCTCTCGCGCGGATTGAGGCCGGCGGCCGGTTCGTCGAGGCATAGGAGCGCCGGCCCCGTACACATGGCGCGCGCGATCTCGAGCCGGCGCTGGTCGCCGTAGGGAAGGTCACCAGCCGCATCGTCCGCCCGATCGACGAGCCCGACCCGCTCGAGCCAGTGCTTCGCGATCTCGACCGCCGCCCGCTCGGCCGCGGCGAAACCGGGAAGCCCGATCAATCCACCGACCGTGAACAGCGACGCCCGCATCAGCTTGTTGTGCTGCGCGACCAGCAGGTTCTCGAGGAGGCTCATGCCCGCGAAGAGCCGTATGTTCTGGAACGTGCGGGCAACCTTCGCCTGATGGCAGATGCGATGCCCCGGCATGGACTGGAGCGCAAACGATCGCCCGTCGTCGTGCTGCACGGTGATCCGTCCCGAGGTCGGCCGATAAAAGCCCGTGACGCAATTGAAGACGGTCGTCTTGCCGGCGCCGTTGGGGCCGATCAGCGCCGTGATCTGGCCGCGCTGCGCCGAGAACGCCAGCCCGTCGACGGCGACGAGGCCGCCGAACCGCATGCCGAGACCGTCGACCTCAAGGATCGGACGCGAACCCGCCGTCATCCGTGCCCCTCCTTCACGAGATCGCCGCCGATGCGCCGCGTCTCCTTGAGCGCGATGGTCGGCACCCGTCCAGACACGACGCCGCGCGGCCGCCAGACCATCACCGCCACCATCGCCACGCCGAAGACGAGCATGCGGTAGATCTCGAGTTCCCGGAAGAGCTCCGTCCCTCCGATCATGACGAGGGCCGCGACGGCGACGCCGACCTGGCTCCCCATGCCACCGAGCACGACGATGGCGAGGATGATGGCCGACTCCCAGAACGTGAACGATTCCGGCGAGATGAACCCCTGCTTGGTCGCGAAGAACGCGCCCGCGAACCCACCGAACATGGCGCCGATGGAGAACGCGGTGAGCTTGGTGTTCGTGATGTTGATGCCGAGCGAGCGGCACGCGATCTCGTCCTCCCGCATCGCCTCCCAGGCGCGCCCGACCGGAAGCCGCCGAAGTCTGACGGTGACCCAGTTGGTGACCAGCGCCAGCACCAGGATGATGTAGTAGAGGAAGATGATCCGGTGCAGCGACGTGTGCTCGAGCCCGAAGTAGTCGGCGAAGCCGCCGTCGGCCTTGAACTCGAGGCCAAACAGCGTCGGGCGCGGAATGCCGGAGATGCCATTGGGACCACCGGTCAGGCTCTGCCAGTTGATCAGCACCACGCGGATGATCTCACCGAACGCCAGCGTCACGATGGCGAGATAATCGCCCCTGAGCCGCAGCACGGGAAACCCGAGCAGCACACCCCAGAGCGCTGCGAGAATGCCCGCCAGCGGCAGGCAGATCCAGAACGAGAGCCCGAACGTCTGCGCCAGCAGCGCATAGGAATAGGCCCCGACAGCGTAGAAGGCGACGTAGCCGAGATCAAGGAGCCCGGCGAGCCCGACCACCACGTTGAGCCCCCAGCCGAGCATCACGTAGATGAGAACCAGAATGCCGAAGTTCTCGATCCAGTAACGCGAAGCGCCGGGCGCGAACGGAAAGAACAGCGCCAATCCCAGGAACAGCCATGCCGGCGACCGCCGCCACACGCCGATCGCCAGCGGCACGATGAGCAGGAGATCGAACCAGCGCGGCGTAGAGAGCTTGCCGGCGCCACTGGCCGCCATCGCCAGCATCAGCAGCATGCCAAGCACGGTCCGCCAGCCGCCGATGGCGTGGAACACTCGGACGATCGCGCTCTTCAGCGCTGCAAACAGCTCCCCGACGGGTCCGGACAACCGCGGCCCGAGAAGATTGATCGCGAGCCGCCCCGCGAAAACGGCGGCGACGCCGATGGCGATCGCACCCCACCGCGCTTCCATCCCGAGGGAGACGGCCTGCTCGACCGACCGGTAGGCGAGGATCGGCATCGCCAGAAGCAATGCGATCACCGCCGCCGTCGCCGCATCGGCGAGCGCCGCGCCGAGACTGGTCGGTTCGCTGTCGCCGGCCTGCATCGTCGCCGTAGCTGCTTTCGCCATGGGCCTCAGACCTTCTCGATCTCGGGCCGGCCGAGGAGACCCTCGGGCCGGAAGATGAGCACGAGCGCGAGGATGGAGAAGGCCGCAACGTCCTTGTATTCCGAGCCGACATAGCCCGCCCAGAACACCTCGATCAGCCCGATGAGCAAGCCGCCGAGCATGGCGCCCGGCAGCGAGCCGATGCCGCCGAGCACCGCCGCCGTGAACGCTTTGATGCCGGCGACGAAGCCGATGTAGAAGTCGATGGCCCCGTAATAGACGAGGAACATCACGCCCGCGACCGCCGCCAGCGCGGCGCCGATGACGAATGTGATCGAGATGGTGCGGTCGACGTCGACGCCGGTCAGCGCCGCCATGGTGCGGTCCTGCTCGCAGGCGCGCTGCGCCCGCCCGAGCGAGGTACTCGTGATGAGCCACGTGAAGAACGCCATCAGTGTGACGGTGACGCCGACGATGACGAGTTGGCGGTAGGAGACGACGGCATCGAACCCGTCCGCGCCCCGCAGCACCGTGAAGCCGCCGGCGAGCCGGTCCTTGATATCGGGTGGCAGGTTCTTGACCCGGGCCCCCTGCGCGATCTGCACGAGGTTGGTGAGCACGATCGACATGCCGATCGCCGTGATCAGCGGCGCGAGCCGGAACGAGCCGCGCAACGGCCGGTAGGCGAGCCGCTCGATGGTCCACCCCCAGACCGCCGTCAGCGCCATGGCGACGATGAGCACGCCGATCAGCGCCAGGATGATGACGACGAGCGGCGTCGCAGCCGTCAGCCCGATCATGAGAAAGAGGAGGAGGCCGATGAACGACCCGACCATGAACACGTCGCCATGCGCGAAGTTGATCATGCCGATGATGCCGTAGACCATCGTGTAGCCGATGGCGATGAGGCCATAGATGGAGCCGAGCGTCAGCCCGTTGATGAGCTGCTGTACGAAATATTCCATGCCCTCGCCCGTCGCTCGTCCGGCACCCGTCCGCACGCGCCCGCATCGAGAATGCGTGCCACGCGATCGCACACGAAGCTAGCAAAGCTAGCTACCGCCGTATACGTCCGCGGCGCGGCTGCCCGCAATCAATGCAGGCTGCCTGTCGATTCTCTGGAAGGGGTGGCGGCGTGACCCGCGAACCGAACTCGAACGAGACGAACGAGCCGGCGGAAGCGATCGCTGCGATGAGTCACGGGCCAGCAGCAACGCCCGCCGGACTTGCGACCCTGCTCGGCTTTGCCGCGATCCTGCTCTGGAGCACGCTCGCGACGCTGACCGCCCTGAAAGGCCCGGCCATTCCTCCGTTCCAGACGACGGCCATCACCTTCGCCGTCGGCGGTCTCCTCCTGCTCGCGATCGCGCTGGCGCGGGGCCGCGCCGCAGCGCTGCTGCCGCCACCGGCCGCGTTCGCGCTCGCGATCTACGGCCTCTTTGCCTACCACGCGCTCTACTTCGCGGCGCTCCGGCTGGCGCCGCCCGCCGAAGCCAACCTCGTCGCCTCGCTGTGGGCGCTGCTGACCGTCCTGTTCTCGGGGCTCCTTCCCGGCGGACGGCTCGGCCTCCACCATGTCGGCGGCGCCCTGCTGGGCCTTGCCGCCGCGGCGATCCTGGTCACGGGCGCCGACGCGGGCAGCATCGCCTCCGGCGGCGGGCGCACGCTCGGCCTGGCCCTTGCGCTCGCCTGCGCCTTCGTCTGGGCGAGCTATTCGGTCCTCTCCCGGCTGGTTGCCGCGACCCCGAGCGAGAGCCTCGCCCTCCCCTGCCTCGTCACGGCGGGGCTGGCGCTCGCCTTGGCACCGAGCCCTCGCGCCTGGTTCGCCCTGTCGCTGCTCGGCATCGGCCCCGTCGGCGCGGCGTTCATGCTCTGGGACATCGGCATGAAACAGGGCCGCATCGCCGTCCTCGGCGTGCTCGCCTATGCCTCCCCCGTGATCTCCACGTTGATGCTGGTGGCCCTGGGCCTCGCCGAACCGTCGCTGCGCCTCGCCATTGCGTGCGGTTTGATGACGGCCGCAGCTGTCGTCGTGCTGCGCCGCGCGTAGCGTCCCGGCACGCCCGTTTAGCGCCTGTTAGCCGTGATCGGACACGCTGTCGCGGCATTAGTCCGTTCGCGAGCCATGTCTGCCAGGCTGCTGGGCTCATCGCCACGGCGGCGCGGGAATGAGGCGACCGATGCAGCAGATCGACGAGGACGTGGAGGCCCCGACCTGGATCATGCCGCTGGCGGCAGCCCTCGTCGTGCTGTTCGCCATGCTGTCAGCCACGTTCTTGCTGCTGACGCCCTCGACGCCCGTCAGCGACGAGCCGGAGGTGGAAGCCCCCCGCTCGACGCGGCCGAACGTGATCGTCTTCGAGAGCGAGAGTTGCAGCTGGTGCAAGCGGTTCCGGTCCTCGGTCGCGCCCCGCTACGAGCTCTCGGCCACCGACGCGAAGGCGCCGCTCCGCTACGTCGATATCTCGGCCCAGCGCCAGTCCGGCTACCGGCTGTCGAGTCGCGTCACCACGACGCCGACGTTCGTTCTCGTGGACACGATGGGCCGCGAGGTCGGCCGCTTGAACGGCGTGCCCATGGGCCGCGGCGAGTTCGAGAAGGAGATCGAGCGATTGCTCGAGAAAATACCCGCCGGCTCGGCCGGCTGAGGAGCACCGCGGCAGCCGCTCGGCCGCCGCGGTACGCTGAGCCCTATTGATCCAGCCAGACGTCGGCGAGGTTCTGGCCGACGAAATGGCTGGGCGTGATCGTCCAGTTCTTCAACGCGGAGGAATGCGCGACGATACGGTTGTACCAGAGGAGCGGCACGCTGTAGGAGCCGCTGAGGATCGCGCGCTGGACGTCGTGCGCTTGCGCGATCCGGTCGGCGTCCGTGGTCGCTGCCTTCATCTTGTCGTAGAGGCCATCGACGTCGGGCGCCTCGTTACGCGACATGTTGCGGGGGCTGCGGCTCTTCGAGAGGTAGGCGAGCAGCATCGGCCGCGGATCCTCGTTGTCGCCGCAGAAGCCGTCGAGCGCCACCTCGTAATCGCCCGCCGCGATCGACTTCTTCTGCTGGCTGACGTCCATCTGCACGTGCTCGGCCGTGACGCCGATGCGCCGCAGCTGGTCGACCACGTAGACGCCGGCCGGCGTGAAGGGCTGGCTGACGTTCCGGTTCGTCAGCTTGAACTTGAGCGCAGGGACCCCTGCCTCCGCGAGGAGCTTCTTCGCAGCCTCCCGTTCCGCGTTCGCGTCGCGACGATAGCCCGGCAGCTTGGCGAGTTCATCGTCGGGCAGTGCATAGGCGTTACCGGGTCGGATCGGTCCACCGACGGCCCTCAGGATCGAGATCTTCGCCATTGCCTCTGAGCCGCCCCACCGATCGAGCGCCATGCTCAGCGCCTGCCGCACCCTGGGATCATCGAAGGGCTTTTTCTCGGTGTTGAACATCATCTCGACCTTGCAGAGCCACGGGCTTTCCTGCGTCACGAGCTTGTCGCCGAGCGCCGTCTTCAGGCGCTCGCGCTCGGCCGGCGTGATGGAGCGGAACTCGGCCTGGATCTGTCCGCCCTGGAAGGCCGGCCCGAGCCCTGCGGCCTTCATGATCAGGGCTTTGAAGCCATCGAGATACGGCTTGCCTGGCTCGAAATACTTGTCGAACCGCTTGCCGATGAAGTGGGCGCCGGCCACGTGCTCGGTGGCGACGAAGGGTCCTGTGCCGAGAATGGTCTTGGCCGGAAACTGGGGATCGGCCGCGAGCTTTTCGGCCCGGTAGATGCAGTTGAATGGCAGCGCCAGGAGATCGAGGAACGCCGCATCGGCCGCTTTCAGCGTGATGACGATGGTCTGCGGATCAGGCGCCGCGATGTCGGCAATATCTTCGAACGCCGCCTTGCGCACGGAGACGACGCCCTCCGGCGGCTTCCGGATGCGATCGAGGCTCGCCTTGATGTCGGCCGAGGTGAGCGGTGCGCCATCGTGGAACACGACCCCGGACCGGATCTTGAACGTATAGACGAGACCATCCGGCGAGACGGTCCAGCTTTCCGCGAGATCCGGCGCGACCTTCGGATAGTTGTGCTGGTCGATCTTGACCAGCAGCGAGTAGTGCGGCGCCAGCACGTGAATGGCGGCGTAGGTGGTGGTGGCATGACAATCGAACGTCGGCGCTTCCGCTGTCACGGCATAGGTGAGCGTGCCGCCGCGCTTGGCCGTTTGCGCCGCCGCCGGCAAGCTGACCGCCGCGATCGCGAGCCCCGCGAGGCCGTGACGAACGAGAATTCCGAGCATGTAGCGCTCCCTGTTGGATGATTATGACCCGGCCGTTTCACGCGGCCGGTTTCGACGCTTCGATCAGACCGCCGAGGCGGGCCAGTTCCCTGAGATGATGGTCGGCGTTCCCGAACGCGAGATCGATCATCGTCAGCCGCTTGAAGTAGTGGCTGACCTTGTACTCCGCCGTCATGCCGATGCCGCCGTGCAACTGCACCGCATCCTGCCCGATGTGCCGGCCGGCCTTGCCGACTTGCACTTTCACGGCGTGCATGGCCTTGCGCCGTCCGAGCGCGTCGTCTTCGCCCGCCATCATCGTCCCGTAGATGAGGATGCTCTTCGATTGCTCGAGCGCCGTGAACATGTCGACGGAACGATGCTGGAGCACCTGGAACGAACCGATGGCGACGCCGAACTGCTTCCGCGTTTTGAGATAGTCGAGCGTCGTCTCGTGCAGCACGTCCATCGCGCCCACGGCTTCCGCCGCGAGGAACGCGATCGCCTCGTCGACGGTCCGCTCGAGCGCGGCGAGACCCTGGCCCGACTCGCCGAGGATGCCGTCCTTGCCGACCTTGACGCTCGAGAACGAAATGTCGGCCGCGCGCCGGCCGTCCTGCGTCGGATATCCGCGCCGCGAAACGCCGGCAGCCTTGCCGTCGACCAGGAAGAGCCCGATGCCGTCCTTGGCGCGCCGGTCACCCGAAACCCGCGCCGAGACGATCAGCTTGTCGGCACTGTCGCCGTTGAGGACGACCATCTTCTCGCCCTCGATCACGAACCCGCCGGCGCCGTCGGGCTTCGCCGTCACGCCGACATCGAAGAGATCGAACCGCGACTGCTTCTCCTGGTGCGCCAGCGCCAGCGTCAGGCTGCCGTCGGCGATGGCCGGCACGAGCGCTTGCCTCTGGGCGGCACTGCCGGCGTGGCGCAGCGCGCCCCCGCCGAGCACCACCGTCGCGAGATAAGGCTCGAGCGCGAGCGTCCGCCCGATCGCCTCGCCGACGATCATCATCTCGACCGAGCCTTGGTCGAGCCCGCCGTCGTCCTCGCTGAACGGGATGGCGAGCAGGCCCTGGTCCGCCCACTCCTTCCACCCGGCAGCGGAATACCCGCCCGGCTCCTTCATCATCTCGACGCGCGTCTTGACGACATCCGGATAGCGGCGCGCCAGGAGGCCATCGACGCTGTCTTTGAGCAGGCGCTGTTCGTCAGTGAGTTCGAGATCCATGGGAGGCATCCACTTCTCCCTCTCCCCGCACACTGCACTTGTGTGGGGAGAGGGTCGGGGTGAGGGGCGGCTTCAAGCTCGGTGCGCGCGACGGCCCCCATCCTGGCCCTCTCCCTAGCCGCGCGTGCAGAGCGAGCCGGGAGACGACATGAAGGGCCGCCGCGTCGTGTCTCAGAACCCCAGCACCGCCTTGGCGATGATGTTGTGCTGGATCTCGTTGGTGCCGCCGTAGATCGAGACCTTGCGATTGTTGAAATACTGCGGTGCCGTCGGCAGCGCCCAGTCGACACCGACCTCGCCTTCGTTGTGGCCGGGCTCGTCCGCGTCCTGCCGCACGTAGGGAAGTGCCAGCGGCCCCGCGATCTCCATCAGGAGCTCGGTCGTCGCCTGCTGCAGTTCCGAGCCCTTGATCTTGAGGATCGACGAGGCCGGATTGGGCTTGCCGCCGCGGCCGGACTTCCGGTCGTCCGAGATGATGCGCAGCTGCGTCATCTCCAGCGCCTTCAGCTCGACCTCGACCATGGCCACCTTCTCGGCGAACTGCGGGTCGTCCATCAGCGAGCCCGCCCCGGAGGGCACGATGCGGGCGAGTTCCTTGATCCGCGCGACGCGCATCTTCGAAGTGCCGACGCGGGCGATGCCCGTTCGCTCGTTGCCGAGCAGATACTTGGCGCAGTCCCAGCCCTTGCCCTCCTCGCCGACGAGGTTCTCGACCGGAACCTTCACGTTGTCGAAGAACACCTCGTTGATCTCGCGCGTGCCGTCCATGGTGACGATCGGCCGGTGCGATATGCCGGGCGTCTTCATGTCGATCATGAGGTAGGAGATGCCGAGCTGCTTCTTGGGCGCGTTCGGGTCCGTGCGCACGAGGCAGAAGATCCAGTCGGCGTACTGCGCGAGCGTGGTCCAGATCTTCTGGCCGTTGACGATGTAATGGTCGCCCTGCCGGACGGCGGTGGTCTTGAGCGAAGCAAGATCGGAGCCCGAGCCCGGCTCGGAGAAGCCCTGGCACCAGAAGTCGTCGCAGGCGGCGATGCGTGGCAGATGGTGCTTCTTCTGTGCCTCGGTGCCGAACTGGATCAGCACCGGCCCGTGCATGGTGACGTTGAAGCCGACCGGCGCCGGAACGCCGTTGAGCTGCATCTCCTCGCCGAACATGTAGAACTGGATCGGCGACCAACCCGTACCGCCCCACTCCTTGGCCCAGCCGGGCGTGGCCCAGCCGCGCTTGTAGAGCGTCTTGTGGGACGTGACGATGTCCTCCCGCGTCAGCTCCCGCCCCTCGATCACCTTGCGCCGGATGGAGAGTGGCACTTCCGTCCGGAAGAACGTCCGCACCTCGTCCCTGAACGCGAGTTCTTCCGGGCTGAAACGCAAGTCCATGCCTGTCTCCTGCGAATATGACGTCGGCCAGAGCCACACGATTGGTTGCCGCGCAAGCGACCATTGAAGTCCAGTCTCGTCGGAAGTGCAATTGCCCCGGGTAGTCGCCGCGCCGCGACTACCCGGTGCGCCTTATTCCTGATCGAGCGCGATCGCCTGCCGCTTTCGGGCGAGCGACGGCAGCAGCGGAATGATCAGCATCAACGCCGCAATCGCAAGGCAGGTCCCCGAGATCGGCCGCTCGACGAACGTCCAGAAATCACCGCGTGACAGAATGAGTGCTTTCCGAAGGTTGTTCTCGAGCAAAGGCCCGAGCACGAACGCAAGCACCAGCGGCGCCGGCTCGTAGCCGAACTTGCGCATCAGGTAGCCGATGGCCCCGAACATCACCATGACGAAGACGTCGAACACGGCGGCATTCGAGGAAAATACGCCGATGATGCAGAACATCAGGATGAGCGGGAACAGGATCGGATAGGGCACTTTCAGCACCTGCACCCACATCCCGATCAGCGGCATGTTGAGCACCAGCAGCATGATGTTGCCGATGTACATCGAGGCCACGATTCCCCAGAACACGCCGGGGTTCTGGATCATCAGGAGCGGCCCCGGCTGCAATCCGTGGATGATGAACGCGCCGAGCAGCAACGCCAGAATGACGTTCGGCGGAATGCCGAGCGTCAGCAGCGGAATGAACGCGCCGCCCGCCGCGGCGTTGTTGGCGGCCTCCGGACCGGCCACCCCCTCGATGGCGCCCTTGCCGAACCGGCTCGGATCCTTCGCGAGCCGCTTCTCGAGCGCATAGGAAGCGAACGACGAGATGACGGCGCCGCCGCCCGGCAGCGTGCCGACGAAGAACCCGAGGATGGTCCCGCGCAGCATGGGACCTTTGCTCGCCTGCCAGTCCGCACGCGTCGGCCACAGGCTTCCGATCTGGGCCTTGATCACCTCCCGGCTGATGCGCCGCTCGAGGTTCGCGAGGATTTCGGCCACGCCGAAGAGCCCCATGACGACGGGCACGATACCGAGCCCGTCGAGCAGTTCGAGCCGCCCGAACGTCAGCCGTTCCTCGGCCGTGATGGCGTCCGTCCCGACGAGCCCCAGCACCAGACCGACGCAGGCCATGAGCAAGGCCTTGGCCATCGATCCATGCGTCAGGAAGGCGAGCAGCGTCAGCCCGAGCACCATCAGGCTGAAATATTCGGCCGGCCCGAACTTCAGCGCCCAGCGCGCCAGCGTCGGCGCGACGAGCATCAAGGCGATGATCGCCACCGTACCCGCGAAGAACGAGCCGAGCGCCGCAATACCGAGTGCGGGCCCGGCCCGGCCCTGCTTCGCCATTTCGTGACCGTCGAGGCAGGTGACGACCGAGGCGGCCTCGCCCGGAATGTTGACGAGGATCGAGGTGGTGGAGCCGCCGTACATCGAGCCGTAGTAGATGCCGGCCATCATGATGATGCCGGCTTCCGGTGGTGCCGAGAGCGTGATCGGGAGCAGCAGCGCCATGGCCGTCACCGGGCCGATCCCCGGCAGCACGCCGATCAATGTCCCGACGAACACGCCAGCGAAACACGCGAGCAGGTTGTAGGGCTGCAGCGCCACGGCGAAGCCGTGCGCGAGGCTGGAGATCACATCCATGTCGGCGCCCTCACCCGAGCCACGGCGCGAGAAGCCCGGCCGGCATCTGGATCCTCAGGAATTTGGAAAGCAGCAGCCACATGCCGATCACCGCTCCGAACGAGACCGTGATCGCCTGCCACCACGGCACAGGATCGATGAACCGCATCAGGACGAGAAGGAGAACCAGCGACGACGGAATGAACCCGATCTGCTCGAAGAAGAATCCGAACACGAGGAGAAGCCCCATCACCAGGAGGACCTTCTGCCAGCGGGTATCGTGCCACAGCGACGCGAGCGAGGGCCCGCCCGCGGCGAGCGCACCGACGACGATGGTCGCCGCAAGGCCCGTCGCGATGACGCCCGTCCAGAACACGGCGAAGCCGGACCCGGGCTCCTGCAGCGTGCCGAGGCCCTGCGTCCAGCCCTGCCACGTCACGAACAGCCCGAACGCGAGCCAGGCCAGTCCTCCCCACAACTCGGCATTGCCGAGCCCCTTGGTGTGGTTCTCCATCGACACCCTGTTCCCTTCCCTCGAACTTTAGTTTTTGGCCGCGAGCCCGAGCGTGCCGACCTGAACATTCTACTCGGCCACCTGCTCCGCGACGAACCTCGTATGATCTGCCGATCCCATGTATCGGTCCACATGATCGTGCCGTGTTTGGATCGACAGGGTTTTCGGGCCTCCCAGCCGGGAGGCGCACGGCGAGCACGGCGGCCGCGCCCCCATGCCATCACGACGACGCGACATGGCTGGTTCCTCCCGGGACGCGCCGGCCCCTGTGCCGGAGCGTTGCGCGCACGTCCGATCGAAGGCTGCGTCCTACTCCTTCTTGGCGAGACCAAGCTTCTCGAGTGCCGCCTTTTCGGAGGCCACGACCTCTTTCACGAACGCCGCATAGTCGGCCGGCCCCATGTAGCGCTCGGTGAAATCGTATTTGTCCATGATCTCCTTCACCTTGGCATCGGCGAGCGCAACCTTGAACGCCTTGTGCAGTTTCTCGACGACCGCCGGGTCCATGCCCTTCGGTCCCGCTATGCCGAACGGGCTGTCGAACACGAACGGATAGCCGAGTTCCTTCAGCGTCGGAACGGTCGGCCAGCGCTTGTTGCGCTCCGCGGTCCACACGTTCAGAAGGCGCAGGTCGCCCGAGTCGACGAGCGGCCCCCACACGGTGGAATCCGCCTGCAGATCCACATGCCCGCCGAGCACCGCCGCATTCGTCTCTGCGCCGCCCTTGAACGGCACCATGGTGAGCTTGATGCCGTCCTTGCCGGCAATCTGCTCCATGCCGATGTGCAGCGAACCGCCGGGTCCGGTGGTCGCGTAGGTAACCTTGCCGGGGTTGGCCTTCGCGAAGTCGACGACGTCTTTCCAGCTCTTGAACTTGCTGTCGGCCTTGGTCGTGACGCCGAAGGTGTAGCCCGTCAGATGGATGACGTAGGTGAAGTCGGACAGCGCATCCCAGTTCCGGGCGGACATCAGCGGCAGCCGCATTACCGTGACCGGGATCTGCGCCAGGGTGTAACCGTCGGGCTTCGCAGCCCGCGCCATGTTGACGGGTCCGAGCGTGCCGGTTCCGCCGGTCCGGTTCTCCACGACGACGGGTTGGCCGAGTTCCTTCGACGCGACCTCCGCGAGGGCGCGGAAATAGATATCTGTCGAGCCGCCGGCGTTCCACGGCACGATGAGCGTGATCGGCTTCGAGGGGAATGTGTCCGCGAGCACCGATGAGGTGCTCGCGGCGAACATCGTCACTGCGGCGAGGGCCGCGCCAGTCAGGAATCCCGGAATACGCCACACTGTCATTTCCAATCTCCTCCGCTGGCTTTGCGCCTCACGTCAGTCCGCCATTCCAAGGCTCTTTAGAATGGCCTTCTCGACGGCCGTCGTTTCCTTGATGATCTTGAGATAGCCCTCCTGGTCGGCATAGCGCGCCGGGAAGACGAAGTTGTTGAGCATCTCCTTGACCTTCGGATCGTCGAGCGACTTCTTGAACGCCTGGTCGAGACGCTTGACGACCGCCGGATCCATGCCCTTCGGACCGGCGATGCCCCAGGGGCTGTCGAAGACGAGGTCGATACCGAGGTCTCTGAGCGTCGGCACGTCGGGCCAATGGGTCGAGCGCTTCTCGGTCCACAACGCGAGGAGACGCAGCTGGCCGCTGTCGACGAGCGATTTCCAGCCCGTGGAATCGGCCTGCAGCATGGTGTGGCCACCGAGCACGGCGGCATTGGTTTCGGCGCCGCCCTTGAATGGCACGTGCGTCAGCTCGATGCCGGCGAGCGACGCGATGCGCGCCATGCCGAGATGCAGCGAGGTGCCCGCACCCGGCGACGCATACGTCACCTTGCCGGGGTTCTCCTTGGCGAACTTGACGACGTCGGCCCACGTCTTGAACGGTCCGTCGGCTTTCGTCGTGATGCCGAACGTGTAGCCCGACAGGTGCGCGATGTAGGTGAAGTCCGTCGCCGGATCCCAGGACACCTTCTTGTCCTTCATCAGCGGCAGCCGGAACATCGTGATCGGCATCTGCGCGATGGTGTAGCCGTCGGGCTTGGCGGTCCGGAGCGTCGCCGGGCCCAGCGTGCCCGAGGCACCGGCCTTGTTCTCGACGACCACCGGCTGGCCGAGATCCTTGCCCGCCGCATCCGCCATCGCCCGCATGACGATATCGGTGGAGCCACCGGCCGGCCACGGCACGATCAGAGTGACAGGTTTGGTCGGGAAAGACTGGGCGACGACAGTTGAAACAGTCGTGCAGGCGAAGGCGGCGGCTGCCATCGCCACTGCTACGGCTTTGAGTGAACGCATTGGGCTTCGATCTCCCTTGATCATTCGCGTTGAGGCTTGTGGCGGGCCTTCGCCCGATATGGTGAGGAAACGGCCCGCGAGCCTCCGTGAGCGTGCCGCCTCTGACGGAGAAAGTCCATCGCGTTGGGGCGCGAAAGACCTCCCATCCGGGGCGTCTATTCCTTGCCCATTCCGATGCGCTTCACGCCCTCGGCCTCGAACGCCGTGATCTGTCTGACGATCTCCGCATAGCCTTTGGGATCGGCGTAGTTCGGCCCCATCAGATGCTTGTCCATGACGGCGAGAACGGCGGGATCGTCGAGCGTCTTCTTGAAGGCATCATGGATCTTCTGCACGACAGCCGGATCCATTCCCTTCGGACCGGCGAAGCCCCATGGGCTGTCGAACGTCCATGGATAATTGAGGTCTCGCAGCGACGGCACGTCCGGCCAGCGCGCGACGCGGTTTGCGGTCCATACCATCAGGAGGCGGATATGGCCGGCCTCGACGAGCGGAAGTTGCGATGTGCCCTCCACGCTGATGTCGACGTGCCCGCCGGCCAGCGCCGCGGTCGTCTCGGCGCCGCCCTTGAAGGGCACGTGCGTGGCCTCGAACTTGTCGTGCGCCGAGATGAGCTCCATGCCGATGTGGAGCGACGTGCCAGCCCCTGGCGTGCCGTAGGTGAGCTTTCCGGGATTGGCTTTCGCGTAGTCGACGACATCCTTCCAGGTCTTGAACTTGCTGTCCGCCTTGGTGCCGATGGCGAACGTGTAGCCCGTCATGTGGATGATATACGTGAAGTCCTTGAAGGGGTCCCACGACACCTTCTTGCCCTTCATCACGGGAAACCGGAACACCGTGATGGGGAGCTGCGCGATCGTATATCCGTCCGGTTTTGCGCTCGCCGCGAGCGTGACGGCGCCGAGCGTCCCCGCTCCGCCGGCCTTGTTCTCGACGATGATCGGCTGGCCGATGTGCTTCGACGCGGCATCGGCCATGGCGCGCGAGACGACGTCCGTGGCACCACCAGCGGGCCACGGGATGATGAGTGTGATCGGCTTCGTGGGGAACGTGTCGGCGTGGGCCGTGGCGGCGGTGAGCGCCGCAAGAAGCCCCAAGCCCGCCGCGGATAGACTCCGGGCGTAGATCGACTTCACCATGAGCAGTCCTCCCTTCGAGGCGGCCGCCGCCTCTGACGGGCGATCTGGCCGGCTGCTCATTTTGAAGTCATTGTTCCCGGTTGTCCATAACCTGATCGCCGGTCGCGATCAGGGCGCGCGTTCGCAGCGCCATCCGATATGCAGCCGGACACCGCGCCGGAAGTCGCGTCAGGCGATCGTCACGCCGCCGTCCGCGACGATGACCTGCCCCGTGATGAACGACGCCGCCTTCGACGCGAGGAAGGCCGCGATGCCGCCGATGTCGTCGGGGTCGCCGATCCGCTTCAGGGGCGAATTCGTGAGCCGCTTCTCGAGATTGGCCTTGTCCTCCCAGAGCGCCCGGGCGAAATCGGTCTTCACGAGACCCGGCGCAATGGCGTTGACGCGCACGTTCTGCGGCCCGAGTTCCACGGCGAGCGACCGGGCGAGCCCGAAGTCGGCCGCCTTCGACACGGCGTAGGCGCCGAGCTTGGCCGAGCCCTTGAGGCCGCCGATCGACGAGACGATGGTGATCGTGCCGCCGCCCCGCTCCGCCATGCCGGGCGCCGCCAGATTGGCGAGCCACAGGTTCGAGCGGATGTTGCTTTCCATGATCTTGTCCCACTGGTCGTCCGAGATGCCGGACAGCGGGCCGAAGTAGGGATTGACGGCAGCGTTGCAGACGAGGGCGTCGACCTTCCCGTACTTGGCGACGGCCCCCTTGATGAGGCCTTCGCAATCCTCCTTGCGGCCGATATGGCAGGGGATCACCGTGGCGTCGCCGCCGGCTTTGCGGATGCCGTCAGCGACCTCCTCGCAGGCGTCGGCCTTGCGGCTCGAGACGACCACCTTGGCGCCCATGGCCGCCATGATCTCCGCGATCGAGCGGCCGATGCCTTTGCTCGAGCCGGTGATGACGGCCACCTGGCCGGTGAGATCGAACGGGTTCTTCATGGCGTGCCTCGCTCAGCGTTTGCGATCGGATGCGGGACACCAAGGGTTGCGCGGCCTGCCCGTTTTGCCAAGCGCCTCGTTCGAAGCTTCGACTCGGTCAACTCTGTCCGGTCGCCGCCCTCAGGCTATTTGCAGGGCGTGTCGCAGGCGACTTCCTCGCGCTTCTCGAGCGTTCCCTTGAACAGCGCCACCCGTTCCCGGAAGCACTTGGCGCCCTCCTGCACGACACGCAGCACGACGCCCTTCTGCGGCATGGCCTCGCAGATCACCTTCATGCCGGCCGGCGCTCCCGCCGCGGGCGCCTGCGTCGGGACGACCGGCAGCCCGCCCTGCTGTGCATGCGCCGTGCCGATCACGGCGTGCCACAGCGACGCCTGCCCCGGCTTCTGGAGCTGGTCGAAGCCGATCCACTCGTAGGCCGCCTTGCCGCCGGCCGTCGTGACCTTGATGGCGACGTCGCCTGTCTTGCCGCAGGCCCCGGCATCGACGCGTGTTCCCTGCGCCGTCGTGAGCGCCCGGTAATCGATCTTGCAATCGAAGTTGCGGACCCACAGGTCGTACTGCTTCAGGCGGTGCGAGACCTGGTTGTAGGGAATGCCGTGCGCGTACGACTGATAGACCGTGATGGCCGTCGGAATCGCGCCGCCCACGGCCGCGGCAATGGCGATGGCTCGCGCGACCAGCAGGGTCTTCGACAGGGGGCCGCGCTTGGCGTCTTCCTGCATGGTGGCGTAGACGGCCTTCGGGTTGAGCTCGGACATCGCGGCGTTCCTCGTGGTTGTTCTGCTCGCCGCCGCGATTACCGCCGAAACGGGGCATTCCTGCGGCAATCCCGCCCGCCCCGCGCGCCACCTGTGCGTGAGACCGCAGGTTGCATTGCCGCCCGAAGGCCGTTCGGCTAACCAGTCGGGCCATGAGCAAGCCGAGCCAGACGCCCCCCGGAAAGCCCCTCCAGCCGCGCGCGCACACGATTCACGTGCGCGGGGCCCGAGAACACAACCTCAAGAATGTGGATCTCGAGATCCCGCGCGACGCGCTGATCGTGTTCACGGGGCTGTCCGGCTCCGGCAAATCCTCGCTCGCCTTCGATACGATCTATGCCGAGGGCCAGCGGCGCTACGTCGAGAGCCTGTCGGCCTACGCCCGCCAGTTCCTCGAGATGATGCAGAAGCCGGACGTCGATCACATCGACGGCCTCTCGCCGGCGATCTCGATCGAGCAGAAGACGACTTCGAAGAACCCGCGCTCCACCGTCGGCACGGTGACCGAGATCTACGACTACCTGCGCCTGCTGTTCGCCCGCGTCGGCGTCCCCTATTCGCCGGCGACCGGCCTCCCGATCGAGAGCCAGACCGTCAGCCAGATGGTGGACAAGGTGCTGGCGCTGCCCGAGGGCACCCGGCTGATGCTGATGGCCCCCGTCGTACGCGGGAGGAAGGGCGAGTACCGCAAGGAACTCGTCGAGTGGCAGAAGAAGGGCTTCCAGCGCGTCAAGGTCAACGGCACGGTGTACGAGATCTCGGAGGCTCCGAAGCTCGACAAGAAGTACAAGCACGACATCGACGTCGTGGTGGACCGTGTCGTCGTGCGCCCGGACATCGCCTCGCGACTCGCCGACAGCTTCGAGACGGCGCTGGCGCTCGCAGACGGCATCGCCATTGCCGAGCTGATCGACAAGCCGCTGCCGAAGGAGGCGACCGACGCGCCGAACCGCTCGAAGAACGACACTCACGAGCGCATCGTCTTCTCGCAGCGCTTTGCCTGCCCCGTCTCGGGCTTCACCATCGAGGAGATCGAGCCGCGCATCTTCTCGTTCAACGCGCCTGCGGGCGCCTGCCCCAAGTGCGACGGCCTCGGCACCGAGATGCGCTTCGAGCCCGACCTCGTGGTCCCCGACCGGTCGCTGTCGCTGGAGGCCGGCGCCATCTGGCCGTGGGCGCGGACTGGCAACACCTCGCCCTACTACGAGCAGACGCTCCGCGCCATTTGCCGGCACTACAAGGTGTCGATGGCGACCCCCTTCGAGAAGCTGCCCGAAAAGGTCCAGGACGTCCTGCTTTACGGCTCCAAGGGCGAGGACATCGAGTTCGCCTACGAGGACGGCGTCCGCACCTACCGCACGGCGAAGTCCTTCGAGGGCATCATCGGCAACATCGAGCGGCGCTGGCGCGAGACGGACTCGGACTGGGTCCGTGAGGAACTGTCGCGCTACCAGGGCGCGCACCCCTGCGAGGCCTGCGGCGGCCACCGCCTGAAGCCCCAGTCTCTGGCGGTGAAGATCGCCGGCCTGCACATCGGCGAGGTCGGCAACATGTCGATCCGCACGGCCAACGACTGGTTCCGCGACGTACCCGCCACGTTCACGCCGCAACAGACCGAGATCGCCACCCGAATCCTGAAGGAGATCCGCGAGCGCCTGCAGTTCCTCGTCGACGTCGGCCTCGATTATCTCACGTTGTCCCGCTCGTCCGGCACGCTCTCAGGCGGCGAGAGCCAGCGCATCCGCCTCGCGAGCCAGATCGGCTCCGGCCTGACGGGCGTCCTCTACGTGCTCGACGAGCCGTCCATCGGCCTCCACCAGCGCGACAACGCCCGCCTGCTGGTGACGCTCCGCCACCTCCGCGACCTCGGCAATACGGTGCTGGTCGTGGAGCACGACGAGGACGCGATCCTGACGGCCGACTACGTGGTCGACATCGGCCCCGGCGCGGGCGTGCACGGCGGCCAGGTCATCGCCAAGGGCACGCCGGCCGAAGTCATGGCCAACCCGGCCTCGCTCACCGGCGAGTACCTGACGGGCAAGCGCCAGATCCCGCTGCCGAAGACACGCCGGAAGCCCGACCCGAACCGCGCTCTCACCGTCGTCGGCGCCCGCGAGAACAACCTCCAGAACGTCACCGCGTCCATCCCGCTCGGCGTGCTGACCTGCGTCACGGGCGTCTCGGGCGGCGGCAAGTCCACGTTCCTCATCGACACAGTCTACAAGGCCGTGGCGCGGAAGCTCTCGGGCGCGCGCGAAGCCCCCGGCCGCCACGACGCGCTCTACGGCCTCGAGCACCTCGACAAGGTGATCGACATCGACCAGAGCCCCATCGGCCGCACGCCGCGCTCGAACCCGGCCACCTACACGGGCGCCTTCACGCCGATCCGCGACTGGTTCGCCGGTCTGCCGCTCGCCAAGACGCGCGGCTACGGCCCCGGCCGCTTCTCGTTCAACGTCAAGGGCGGGCGCTGCGAGGCGTGCCAGGGCGACGGCGTCATCAAGATCGAGATGCACTTCCTGCCCGACGTGTACGTCACCTGCGACCAGTGCAAGGGCAAGCGCTACAATCGCGAGACGCTGGAAGTCACGTTCCGCGAGAAATCCATCGCCGACGTGCTCGACATGACGGTGGAGGAGGGCGTGTCGTTCTTCGCCGCCGTTCCCTCGATCCGCGACAAGCTGGAGACGCTGCACCGCGTCGGCCTCGGCTACGTCAAGATCGGCCAGCAGGCGACGACGCTCTCGGGCGGCGAGGCGCAGCGCATCAAGCTGGCGAAGGAGTTGTCACGCCGCGCGACGGGCCGCACGCTCTACATTCTGGACGAGCCGACGACCGGCCTGCATTTCCACGACGTGGCGAAGCTGCTGGAGGTGCTGCACGAACTCGCCGACGCCGGCAACACCATGGTCGTGATCGAGCACAACCTCGAGGTCATCAAGACGGCCGACTGGATCATCGACATGGGCCCCGAAGGCGGCGACGGCGGCGGCAAGGTGGTGGCCGAAGGCACCCCCGAGCAAGTCGCCGAAGTCGCCGAAAGCTACACCGGCCAGTTCCTGAAGGAGTTGCTTGCGCGCCGGGCTGGGAATGCGGCTACGCCCGCGCCGAAGGGCAAGGCAAAGCGGGGGAATGGCGGCGGGAAGAGGGAGGCGGCGGAGTGATGAAACGTCAAACTTCGAAACCGAATGAAACTCAAAATAATCACGACTGAAACAGCTAGTTAGCCAGACAAGGGAAGTATCCATTACCACCACACTTGAGAAGCACATCAAGAATGACAACAAAATTCTTGTACATGGATGAGCGCTTCGGATTGCCGACAGATCATCGTCGGTACACCGCCTTGACAGGCATTCTTGTTCCGTCAGGGACACACCGTGAATTCAGAAGACGATACTACGAACTTTTACCCGTCGCGACGCACAACCAGACTGGTGTAACGAGAGGCATTCCAATCGTCCACGCGTCCAAATTATTCCCAGACCAGAGCGACCAAATTAAGCTCACGTGGCTGAGTGAGATCGTTCAAGTATGCAAGGATCTAGATTTCTCATTATTGCGGGTCGGTTATTACGAAAGCCGACAACTAAAAGCGCTTCACCACAGCAATGAAGCACTATTAGAACTATGCCTTATGGGATTAATTTTCAGCTTGGCGCCCGAGCTCGACAAGCACGAGATATGGCCAGTAATGGAGGCATCCAATCCTCACCAACAAGACGCTTACTTTGCAGGGTTTGTTCAAAAGCTAGACTACATGACTGAACTTTATCCTCAGTGCAGAATGAGCATCAACAATAGCAATCTCGGAGAAATGCATTACGTCACAAAGCGTTCAATTTACGGATCAACTGTCGACTGCCTCTCATATCTTATGGACGCACGCCTGCTTGTTGCATCGGGAGCAGCAGCATCTGAATTCAAGCAGAAGCTTGCAAGGGCAGCGGAAAACCTCGATTCCATAACAACGATCAATGAAGTAATCGAAATGAAGTTCGGCGCCCCGCCGCCAGATTACTCATCAAATGGCCCCGCTCGCTACATGGTAAAAGTCACACCATCAGACTAGGGGCTTCATACGCGATCTCGGAGAGAAAGCCGAAAAATGGGACCGTCGGCCTTCGGCCAATGAGGGGCTTCCAGCCCCTCAAACTCCCCGGCCAGGGGCCGGCCCCTGGACCCGCCTTGTGGGTGCGCCACATCCATCCCCCCACTGGCGTCCCCGGGGCGGAGCGGCGGCCGGAGGTCGGCGCGGAGACCCGGGGACGCTGGGGATCGGTCTGCCACATCACTCACCAAGCGTCCCCGGCTCTACGCGCGTCGCGCTCCGGCCGGGGACGCAAGTGAAGGAGCCGTGCGAAACAAAAAGACGGGTGGTTTGGCGGGTGTCCCGCCAATGGGGTGCGGGGCTAGGCCCGCTCGTGCCAGCGGCGCGATTGCGTCATCCTGCACCGCCAGCGCGCGCGGATGAATGGGTCCTCGGGACAAGCCCGAGGATGACAGTGGTGGGGGCCGTGCCCATCCCCCTCTGCGTCCCCGGGCGAAGCGACGGCCGGAGGCTGGCGCGGAGACCCGGGGTCTTCAGGGATCGGTCTGCCACATCACTCGCCAAGCGTCCCCGGCTCTACGCGCGTCGCGCTCCGGCCGGGGACGCAAGTGGAGAGGTTGGCGGCCCTCCCGAGACCATCCCAAACCACCCGCACACGCGGATGAATGGGTCCCGGGGACAAGCCCGAGGATGACAGCGGTGGGGGCCGTGCCACCCTCCTCCGCGCGTTATTGGTTCGCGCTTCGGATGCCCACTGCGCATCCGCGCGGGAACTTATCCCCACGCTCCGGCGCGGGGGTAGTCTGCGGGGGTTCGCTTCGCGGGGGCCCCGGGCTCGAGCTGGGAGACTACGGGAGGCGGACGCGCACCGGCCAGGCGTGGCGACACTCAGCCGTCGCCCGAGGATGCCGCCGTCACGGGAGGTCGTGAGAGACACCCTGACAATCGTAACGGTCGCCGTTCGACAACGGATGCGCGGCGGCCCGCGGCAAGCCGGACGGAGACCGGTCCCCAACGCGACACAGGTCGTCGCCGGGGGGGCCGGGCTCCGTGCCAGCCGAAAAGGGGGACCACCCCCGTCGTGCGCAGCGGAGCGGTCGGGCCGCATCCCAATCCTTAGCAAGAGATCGAGGCACGGCCGCTCCGCCAGCCCCTGTGTTGCCTTGAGTGGCGCTTCGGCTGGCCGCTCCGCATCCTCGTGGAATCTTGGTTCGCGCTTCGGTTGCCCACTGCGCATCCGCGCGCACATCGCTGGCCAATGGCTGCATCCAGTTGCTAGGAAGGGTGGAAGTGAACCGCGAGGATCGGCGTGACGGCAGCAGAACCAGAGACAGGCGACAACGAAGCGGGCGGCGCAATCGTGTCGGACGATGTGCTCGACGCCATCGTCAGGACGGCCGCCGACGACGAATGGCGCAAGGTCGCGGTGTTCATCGCCCGCACGGTCGACATGGCGAAGGCGGCCGACGTCACGGTGTCGGGCCAGCAGGTGGCGGCGCGCGTGTACGCGCTGGTCGAGACGGGCACGCTCGAAGCCCGCGGCAACGTCCGGCGCTGGCGGGCGGGCGAGGTGCGGCGCGCGACACCCACGACGCCGACGGAGGGATAAGCCGGCCACCGGCTTGCCGCCTTCGCGAGAATCGCGTTCCGCTCTAGCCATGAGAGCCGCGCCCGCCCAGCCGAGAACGCCGACACTCCCGGGCGTGCAACCACCGCTCGCAGGCAGCTGGTACGCGGGGCAGCTGGCCGCGACCCGCGACAAGTATCTCCGCGACTGGACCTTGGCCAAGGGCGCGCGCTTCAACGCCGCCAAGCGCTTCGAGCGAAAGAGCAACGCCTCGACGATGGCCTTCGCAATCGCGGGCATCGTCGGCTTCGTGGTGCCCTACTTCGTCCAGCTCTTCGGTGACGCGATCACGCCGCACGCCCGCAACGTCCTCAATTTCTACAGCTACATCACGGGCCTGCTGTCACTGTCGCTCGGCCTGATCGAGCAGGCGCGGGGCTACCCGTCGATGTCGCGCCGCTTCGACGAATGCGGCCGCCAGATCAATCGTGTGGTCCGCCGGCTGCGCAATTACCCGGCGCTGGACGAGCGCGAGTTGCAGAGCCTCGTCGACGAATACGAAAAGGCGCTCGACGTCTGCGACGTCAACCACGATCCGATCGATCGCGATCTGGCACTGGCGGAAGAAGCGGCCGAGCACGCGCGCCGGGCCGAACGGTCGGGCCACGCGACATCGGCACAGTTGGCCGAGGCCGAGCGCCGGCTGTGGCGGCTGCGCTGGCTCGAGACCATCCAGATCTACCTGCTGTACTGGCTGGTGCTGCTGGCGCCGAGCCTCGTCGCATTCACGATCCTGCTCTGCGACAGCTGTTTTCTGCCCGCAGCCCACTAGCAGCAGGCCACCGCCCGCCAATTTCGGAGCGGTAACTCTCCACCCGACAATTTGAATCCGCCGGCAAAGCGTCCTGTCCAGAGAGGCCGAAATGTGCGATGTTCGGCAAAGTTGCGCGACGGTCTTCGGATGGCGCAGGTCGTCCGACCGGATCGACACACCGAACCACGCGTCACTGGTCCGTGGGAGACCGTGGCGGGGCAGGCGCCGGCCTTCAGCAAGACCCGCCTTCAGCGAGAAAGGAACTTCCTCACATGCGAATGATCTTGAAAGCGGTGACGGCCGTCGGACTGGGCCTCGCCATGATGCTCGCGCACATGCCGGACGCCTCGGCCCAGCACAGGGGCAAAGGAAAAGGCGGCGGCGGCGGACCGGTCTACTCCAAGCCGTCGGGCGGCGGCCACCACGGCGGACGCCATCGCGGCAGTCGCAACAACACCGGGAAGATCGTGGGCGGCATCGCGGCGGGCATCGCCGGCGCCATCATCCTGAACGAAGTCGCGAGAAGCTCCCAGGACCGCGGCTACAGCTACGGTGGCGGAAGCTACGCTCGCGGTGGCGACGGACGTCTCAACTGCCGCGGTCTCGCCGCGCGCTGCGAGGATGGCGCGGGCTGGGCCTGCCGCCGCTTCGATCGCGAGTGCGATCGCTGAGGGTGAAGCCGGCCAGATCGAAATGATCTCGGACGGGGGCTCGACAGCCCCCGTTTTCATGTCGCACGATGCTCCGTCGGCGAGATGTCCGCGAACGGCCGGGCCGAAGGGAGCTGCGTCCATGACGAACGAAATCGAGATCAGACGTGAGGGCGACGTCCAGATCATTCGCTTCAATCGGCCCGAGAAGAAGAACGCACTCACCCGGCCGATGTACGAAGTCATCACGAACGCGCTGAAGTCGGCGGATTCCGATCCGTCGATCGCGTGCAGCCTGGTCACGGGAGCCGGTGGCGTTTTCTGTGCGGGCAACGACATCACGGACTTCGCCAAGCGCTCGACCGACCTCGGCCGTCCGGGCGGCGCCTCGAGCCTCATCCAGACATTGCCGACGCTCGAGAAGCCGCTCATCGCGGCCGTCGACGGGCTCGCCATCGGCGTCGGCGTAACGATGCTCTTCCACTGCGACCTCGTTTACGCGTCGCCCCGCGCCGTGTTCCGCACGCCCTTCCTTGACCTCGGCCTCGTCATGGAGGCCGGATCGAGTTATCTCGCGCCGCTCATCATGGGCCATCACCGCGCGTTCGAACTGCTCTGCCTCGGCGAGACGTTCGACGCCGCCGCCGGTCAGTCCGCGGGCTTCGTGAACAAGGTGGTGCCCGTCGAGACGCTGGAGGCCGAAGCGCTCGCCGCCGCGACCCGCCTCGCCGCGAAACCAAGGGCAGCACTCGTCGCGGCCAAGGGCCTCATGCGGCAGGCTCAGCGCAGCACGACCCGCGAGCATATCGATCGCGAGGCCGTGGCGTTTTCCGAGTTGCTGCAGACGCCCGAGGCGCGCGAAGCGTTTGCAGCGTTCCTCGAGAAGCGCAAGCCCGACTTCGCCAAGGCCCGCGCCAAGGGCTGAGGACGGTCCGGGCTTCGGCCCGGCCGGTCACGCCTACTTCGTCGCCTCCTTGGCGATCTCGTCGAGCAGCGCAACGAGCTTGACGTTGACCTCTTTCATCCGCTTCGAGGGCGTCGCGACCGGCAGCCGGTAGCCGACGTAGATTTTGCCCGGCTCGTAGCCGAGTTCGTAGACGAAAAGGGCGATCGGACAGTTGGCGATCGCGAACGGCGTCGCGCTCACCGCCTCGTGCGTCAGCTTCGCCGGGCAGAACTGCATGTATTCGGCCTGCTTGTAGGGCGACTTGGCGCCGAGCGCCGTGACGCTGCCGGTGTCCTGCGCCGTCCGCTCGAGCATGGCGTTGAACTGCCCGACGTAGTCGATCACGAGCCCCTTGTTGACGATCGCATCCTTGAGGTCGTCGCGCACGTCCTGGTACTTGCCCGCCTTGACGTGGACACGGTAGCCGAGGTCGTCGGCCGCTTGGGCCGCTGCCGCGAAGCAGAGGCCCGCAAGCGCGATCATGAGGGTGCGCAGTGTCGCCATCGCAACCAACTCCTTCGAGACTCCGCAACGGATGCCGGACAGACGAGAACCATGCGTCACGGACGGCGGACTCACATTGACGTCCGTCAAGATCGCCCTCGTCGCGCCACCGGTGATTTCCGGCTGCTGCGCGCGCCGTCGTGGAGAAGCTTCCACGTGACGGCATCGGTCAGCGCCTCGAAACTGGCGTCGACGATGTTCGGCGACACGCCGACCGTGAACCACCGGAGCCCGCTCGCCTTGTCGCGGCTCTCGACGAGCACCCGCGTCACGGCTTCGGTCCCCCCGGTGAGGATACGCACCTTGTAGTCGACGAGTTCCACGTCGCGGATCAGGTCCTGGTAGCGGCCGAGATCCTTGCGCAGCGCCGTGTCGAGCGCGTTGACCGGACCGTTGCCTTCCGCCACCGACCACAGCGGCTCGTCCTCGCCGTCGATGAGGACGCGCACCGACGCCTCCGACACGGTGATGAACTTGCCGACCGCGTTGTGCCGCTTCTCGACGATCACCCGGAAGCTGTCGACGGTGAAGAACTCCGGCACCTCGCCGAGCAGCCGCCGCGCAAGCAGTTCGAACGAGGCGTCTGCCCCCTCGTAGGCGTAGCCGAGCGCCTCGCGCTGCTTCACCTCTTCGAGCAGTTGACCGATCCGCTCGTCGCCTTTGGGCACCTTGATCCCGAGCCGCTCCAGCTCCGAGATGATGTTGGACTTCCCCGCCTGGTTCGAGACCAGCACGCGCCGCTGGTTGCCGACGCTCTCGGGCGGCACGTGCTCGTAGGTCTCGGGCTCCTTCAGGATCGCGGAGGCGTGGATGCCGGCCTTCGTCGCGAACGCACTCTCGCCGACATAGGGCGCCTGCCGCGCCGGGGCCCGGTTCAGCATCTCGTCGAGCAGCCGACTCGCGGCGGTGAGCCGCTTGAGCTTCTCCTTGCTGACGCCGATCTGGAACGCTTTCGCGAGGTCCGGCTTCAGCAGCAGCGAGGGAATGAGCGACGTCAGGTTGGCATTGCCGCAGCGCTCCCCGAGCCCGTTGAGCGTGCCCTGCACCTGCCGGCACCCCGCGCGAATGGCGGCGAGCGAGTTGGCGACCGCCTGCTCCGTGTCGTTGTGCGTGTGAATGCCGAGGTGGCTCCCCGGCACGTGGCCGACGACCTCGCCGACGATGCGCTCGATTTCGTGCGGCAGCGTTCCGCCGTTGGTATCGCAGAGCACGACCCACCGCGCGCCGGCCTCGTAAGCGGTTTTCGCGACTTCGAGCGCGTAGGCGGGGTTCGCCTTGTAGCCGTCGAAGAAATGCTCGCAGTCGATCATCGGCTCCTTGCCAGCCGCAGCGATCGCCTCGACGCTTTCGCGCACGCCCGTGACGTTCTCCTCGTTCGTGATCCCGAGCGCGACGCGCACATGATAGTCCCACGCCTTCGCAACGAGACACACGGCCGGCGCCGACGATTTGACGACAGCGAGAAAGCCGGGATCGTTGGCCGTCGAGCGGCCCGCGCGCTTGGTCATGCCGAACGCCGTGAACGTCGCCGACTTGAACGCAGGCGGCTCAGCGAAGAACTCAGTGTCGGTGTCGTTCGCGCCGGGATACCCGCCCTCGACGTAATCGATGCCGAGATCGTCGAGCACTTCTGCAATGCGTCGCTTGTCGGCCGCCGAGAAATCGACGCCCTGCGTCTGCGCGCCGTCACGCAGTGTCGTGTCGAAAAGATAGAGCCTGTCTCGCTTGGGCATGGATCACCAGTATCCGTAGAACTTGAAGAACAGCGCCGACGCAGCCGCGAGGATCGCGAGCTTGAGCACGATGTAGTAGAGCCAGTGCTTGGGAAACGGCGTCTCCGGTGGCTTCATGGGGCTCTCCTCTCCTCGTCCGTGTCATGGTCGGGATGCTGACGCGACACGATGCGCTGGTAGCGCGATTCCTGGCGCGCCGCTTCGTCCGGGTTCGGCCCCGGAATAAGAGCGAGGTCATCGAGCCAACGCAGCCGCGCCTCGGCCGCAAGCTGGATCACGGGCACGATCTCCTGCGCCCGGTCGAACGCGGCAATCGCCACATCGACGCTCGCGCCGTCCTCGAATGTAAGCGGCGTGCCGCAATCGCGGCAGAAACCGCGCCGCACGGTGTCCGAGCTGGCGAAATGGCTCGGCGCACCGCGGGTCCACGTGAGGTCGTGCGCCGTCACGAGGAGGCCGCCGACACTCCCGAAGGCCTTCTGGCACATGCGGCAATGACAGAGCGATGCGCGTCCGAGCCGACCGGCGCGGAACCGGATCGCGCCGCATTGGCACCCGCCGCTCCAAGCCGCGCTCACGACCGCTCTCCGTCGTCGGGTGCGCCCTTGGTCGGCGCAGCACCGCCCTTGGCCAGCGTCTTGCTCATCGTCGTGTTGGCGAGCCACACGTCACCGATCGGGATATTGTTCCGCCGCGTCGGCTGGTAGCCGCGAGCGAGGAAGAACTCGTAGGCCGTATCGCTGACGTCCGCCGTCAGCTTTTCCGCACCGCGCGCGGCCGCGATGCGCTCGAGCGCATCGATCAGCGCCGTGCCGACACCCTCCCGGATCGAGAACGGATGCACGAACAGAAGATCGATTTCGGAGTTGGCCTTCAGGCTCGCGAAACCCTCGATCTCGCCATCCTGCTCGACGATCAGCGTCAGGTTTTCCCCGAGCCGCTTGGCGAACGCGATGGCATCGGCGGCGCCCGACATCCACGCGAGGCGCTGCTCCTCGTCGTAGTCCTCGCCGGTCAGTTCCTCGATCGATTGCCCGAGCAGGTCCTGCAGCCGAATGGTGTCCGCCGGCAGGAACGGGCGCAGGGGATGCGCCGGCTTCATCGCTTCGTCTCCCACGTCGTCTCAAATTCACCCGTCTCTTTGTTCTTGCCGTCCTTGAGCTGGACCCCCATCGCGGCAAGCTCGTCCCGGATGCGGTCGCTCTCCGCGAAGTCCTTGCGTTTCCGCGCTTCGAGGCGGGCTGTGATGAGCGCGTCGACGCGGGTTTCGTCGATGGTGACGCCCGCCGGACGCCAGGCCCGCCAAGTCTCCAGCGACGACTGAAGAAACCCCATGAGCCGAGCCGATGCCTTGAGACTGGCCTTCGCGTCGCTGCTGCCCTTGGCAGCCTCGGCCCGCAGCACATGCATGGCTGCGATGGCTCTCGGCGTATTGAGATCGTCGAGAAGTGCGTCGAGCACCTCCGGCGCGATCTCACCGTCGTCGTCGGCATCCGCCGCGAGTTCGTACCAGAGATCGAGTGTGCGCCGCGAATCGAAGACGAGCCGCTCTGTCCAAGGCAATGGCTGCCGGTAATGCGACGACAGCAACGCGAGCCGTCCAGCTTCACCCGGCGCCTGATCGAGGAGTTCCCGCACTGTGATGAAGTTGCCGAGCGACTTCGACATCTTCTCGCCGGCCTCGGCCTCGAGGAATCCGTTGTGCATCCAGACGTTCGCCATCACGGCCGTGCCGTGCGCGCAACGAGACTGTGCAATTTCGTTCTCGTGATGCGGAAAGACGAGATCGATGCCGCCACCATGAATGTCGAACACCTGCCCGAGATGCTTGCCCGCCATCGCCGAGCACTCGATGTGCCAGCCGGGACGCCCGGGCTCGGCTATGCCGCAGGGGCTCGCCCAGCTCGGCTCCCCGGGCTTCGATGGCTTCCAGAGCACGAAATCCATGGGACTACGCTTGTAGGGCGCCACGTCGACGCGCGCGCCGGCTTCCATCTCCTCGACCGAGCGGTTCGAGAGGCGACCGTAGTCGGGCATGCTCGGCACATCGAACAGCACGTGCCCGGCGGCCACGTACGCGTGCCCCTTCTCGACGAGCAGTTCGCAGATCGCCGTCATCTCGTCGATATGGCCCGTGGCGCGCGGCTCGACGGTGGGCGGCAGGCACAGAAGGCCTGCTGCATCGGCGTGGAACTGGCGTGTCGTCCGCTCCGTAACGTCGGCGATCGCCACGCCTTCTTCGGCCGCGCGCGCGTTGATCTTGTCGTCGACGTCCGTGATGTTCCGCGCATAGGTAACATGCTCGGGCCCGAACGTGTGTCGGAGCACCCGGAACAGCAGATCGAACACGACGAGCATGCGCCCGTTGCCGATGTGAATGAAGTCATAGACCGTCGGCCCGCACGCATACATGCGCACGTTCGTCGGATCGATCGGTTCGAACCGCTCCTTGCGGCGCGTCAGCGTATTGTAGAGTTGCAGCACCATGACAGTCCCCTGGCCAGGCACCGATGGGATGCATCAAGCAACGCATCGGCCACTCGGCTGGCGAGGGGCTTTTCTCTGTCGTCGAATGGGCAAAGAAGCGCGCCGCGCGCCAGCGATTGAGCTAGCTCGTGATAATGATGCCGCAACACGAGTTGACGGCAGGTTTCGCGACGTTCCGCTTCATGGCCGCGCTTATGCGCTTTCGCACTGTTTCGGTCAAGTCTGGATCAGGCGATGCGCGCGACGACGCGCCCGAGTTTTCCGAAATCGCCGACCGCCTCCGAGCCCTGCTCCACGTGCGCGATACCGGTCATCGAACCGGTCGTGAGCACCTGCCCCTTGCCGATCGTGTGCCCGAGCCGCGTCACGTTGTTGACGAGCCACACGAGCGACGCCAGCGGATTGCCGAGGACCATCGCGCCCGTGCCCTCGACAACGGTCTTGCCGTCGACGACGAGCTTGGTCGCATGGGCCGGAAAATCGATACCCCGCCAGTCGGCGACCGGCGTCCCGAGCACGATCCCGCCGTTGAGTCCGCAGTCCGCGAGCGCTTCGCCGGCCGAGCCGAACGGCAACGCCTTGAACCGTGGCGTGATGATCTCCATCGCCGGAATCATGGCCTCGACCGCATCGAGCACCTCGGCCTCGCTCCAGCCGCCCGTGCGCGGCCCGATCTCGCGCCCCATCCGGAAGGCGAACTCCACCTCGACCGCGACGCTGCGCTTGCCGTTCTCCGCCGGCGGCCTGAGATCGTAGGTGGCAGCCGGCACGTCGGCCGGGCTCTGCATCACCGTCTTGGCGAACATCGGCCCGAGGAACGGTTCGTCGAGGCCGAATTTCTCCTGTACGGGCTTCGCCGTCGCCCCGGCCTTCCAGCCCGCGACCGTATCGTCCCAAAAGCCGATGAAGGCGGCTTGCGCCTTGTAGCCTTCGGCGGGCGACTTCGGCCGGCAGGCCTCGGGGAGAGCAGCAATTGGTGTGCCGCTGCGACGTGCCTTGAGAAGCTCCGACGCGGCCGCTGCCGCCATGTCTGCCGTCATCATCTGAGTCTCCGGTTTGCGGGCCCCGCAGTGCTCTGCCGCCACGCGACTGGGGCCCTTTTCGGGCTCTGTCCACAACGGCGATCCGCAACAGCGGGAGTGTGAGTTGCCATGACCATGATGCTGCCGCATACGCATGTCTAGCGTCCATCAGCGAATTGGGCGTGCATCGGCAGCACACGAGGCGACGAGAGTGGCAGCATCGGGCACCAGGCTCCGGGGAAGTCTCGGCATCGCCGCTCTGGCGTGTGTCGCGGCGGTGGCTGTCCACGGTTCGGTCGTGCCGCAGGCGTGGTCGCAGTCCGGCTGGTGGCCTTGGGCCAACGAGACCGCGCCGGCGCAGCGCCCTCCTCCGGTCCGTCGCGAGCCTCCGCCCGCATGGGGACAGCAACCACCAGCCCCGCCACGGCCCGGTGCGCCGTCTGCGACAGGACCTGCCGGCCAGCGCGGTCCCGTCTGCCTGCAGCTGGAGCAGCGCCTCGTCGACGAGCAGCGTCGCGGCAGCAGCACGCGCGAGCAGCTTCCCCAGATCGAGAACGACCTTCGCACGGCCGAGCGCACGCTTCGTCAGGCGGAAACACAGCTCGAGCGCTCGGACTGCTATGACTTCTTTTTGTTCTCCAAGTCGTTGCGCCGGACACGCCAGTGCATTGACCTCTCCAACCAGTCCGAGGCCGCCCGCCGCCGGATGGGTGAACTGGACGCCCAGCGCCGCCAGCTGCTGGGCTCGCGCGAGCGCACCTATCAGGACGATCTGATCCGCGAACTCGCTCGCAATAATTGCGGCCCCCAGTATCAGCAGGAAGCCGCCCGCCGCGGACAGCAGAACCCGTTCTCGTCCCTCTGGCAGGATGAGGACACCGGCCCCACAGGCCGCGGCAATCAGTTCAACACCCTGCCGTTCGCGACCTACCGGACGGTCTGCGTGCGCCTCTGCGACGGCTACTACTTCCCCATCAGCTTCTCGACCCTCGAGAACCACTTCGCTCGTGATGTCGAAGCCTGCCAATCGAAATGCGCGGCCCCGGTCGAGCTCTACTTCCATCAGAACCCCGGCGGCTCCATGGAGCAGGCCATGTCGGTTCGCGAGCGCAAGCCCTACACCAGCCTCAAGACGGCATTCAAATACCGCAAAGAGTACGTGGAGGGCTGTTCCTGCAAGCAGGCCGAGTACACGCCGTCGGCCGCCGACCAGGGGGACCGCAAGGCCGAAACAGCCCCCCCGCGCCCGGTCGCGCGCCGACCCTAAGCCCCGCCCCGAGGGTTGCGCGAGCCTATCCATGCAATCCTTGATTGCTCGAGACTTGAAATCACTCAAAAAATGAGCAGTCGCCGGGTAATCCGTGCGCGCAGTGCCCGCTGAATTCTGTTATCGTCAACGCCGATACATTGGATTCCTCTCTGAGCGGCGGATCAGTCATGGCCACGCCACCGAGTCGTTCGCTAGGCACGCTGCCCATAGAGATCGGCGCAGCCGGCCTTGATCACTGGTCCGAGATCCGTAGCCTCCACGCCAACGCGTTCCGGTATCTGACAGGCCCCTCGATGGAGCCGGCGAGCAACGCCGCGCTGCTCTCGATGATCTATGCCCCGGACTACACCGGCAGCCTCCAGTGCCAGGATCTTCAGATCGCCGATCATGACGGTCGCATCATCGGCACGGCCGGCTGGGTTCCTGCCGACGACTCGGGCGCGACGGCCCGCATCGTATCGGTCTACGTATCCCCCCTGTTCGGCCGTCTCGGCGTCGGCAGCCGACTCGTAGCGACCGTCGAGCAGAAGGCACGCGCCGCAGGCTTCCGTGGCTTCGCCGTGCGCTCGTTTCCGGCGACGACCGGCTTCTTCGAGGCTGTCGGCTACAGCCGCTCGTCGCAGGGCATTCAGGCCATCGGTACCGAGAACGGCATTCCCGTCGTGTTCATGCGCAAGCTCGATGCCGAACCAGGCGCCAAGTCACGCGATGACTCGACGGCGAGCTCCGCCGATCCCGTGGCGCGCTGAGCCGCGCCGAAGAGGCGCAGTCAGCCGGCCCGGCCCGCAAGTCGTTCCATGGCCCGCGCGCGTCCGATCAGCGGCAGCAGGGCCTTCAGCTCCGGCCCGGCCTCCTGCCCTGTGAGTGCGAGGCGCAGCGGATGGAAAAGTGCCCGCCCCTTCACGCCTGTCTGGGCGCGGATGGTGGCCGTCCAGGCGGCGAAGGTCGTGTCGTCGTAAGGCTCCGCCGGCAGGGCATCGAGCGCTGCAATAAGCACGTCCGGCGCTTCGATCAATGGCTGGATCGGCCCCACTACGACCTTCCACCAGGGCTTTGCATCCTCCACCCTGAGAATGTTGCCTCTGACCGCCAGCCAGAACGCCTCACCGCCCCCGATGCCCATGGCCGCAAGCCGCTCCGAGACGGCCGCGAAGGGCAGTTGATGCAGATATTTCCCGTTGAGCGCGCGCAATTCCGCGATATCGAACCGTCCCGGTGAGCGCGACACCCGCTCCAGCTCGCAGTGCTCCGCCAGTGTCGCGAGATCGGGATAAACCGCGATCGCCTCCGGCGTACCGAGCAGCGCCGCGTGGCAGGCGACCGCCATCGGCTCGATGCCGTCATCCCTGAGGCTCTGGATCGAGAGCGCACCGAGCCGCTTCGAGAGCGCCTGTCCGTCGGCCGCCACAAGCAGGCTGTGATGCGCAAAGCGCGGCGGCGCGGCACCGAGCGCCTCGAAGATGTCGACCTGCACGCCAGTATTGGTCACGTGATCCTCGCCCCGGATGACGTGCGTGATGCCGAAATCGATGTCGTCCACGACACTCGTGAAGGTATAGAGCGGCGTGCCGTCCTCGCGCACCAGCACCGGATCGGACAGCGACCCGATGTCGACCGACTGATCGGACCGGATCAGATCCACCCAGTCGACCAGCGTCGGCATGGGCTGATCGCCACGGGCGGCCTCGGTATTGGAGAGACGGAACCGCCAGTGCGGCCGGCGTCCCTCCGCCTCGAGCCGCACCCGGTCGTCGGCGCTGAGCCTGAGCCCGGACCGGTCGTAGATCGGCGGCAGCCCGCGCGCCCGCTGTCTGGCGCGCTTGCGCTGGAGTTCGTCTTCGGTTTCGTAGCAGGCATAGAGCCGCCCCGAGGCCCGTAGCCGGTCGGCCATGTCGCCGTAGCGGCCCATCCGGTCCGACTGGCGCTCTTCCCGGACCCACGTGAGACCCAGCCACGCGAGATCGTCCCGTATCCCGTCCGCGAAGGCCTCCGTCGACCGCTCCCGGTCCGTGTCGTCGAGCCGCAGCAGGAACTGCCCGCCGTGCCGAGCCGCATAAAGCCAGTTGAGCAGCGCTGTCCGGATGTTGCCGATGTGGAGCCGCCCGGTGGGGCTCGGTGCGAAGCGGACGATGACAGTCATGCGGCGGGCGCTCCTGGCGAACGGTCGAGCCTCCGTATACACGGGCATCGCCCTTCCCGTCATGCCCGCGACGCGGCAATCCCCTCAGCGCCGGAGCGTGCTCTCGAGTGCCGCAACCAGCCGTTGGCTCACGGCGGAACTGGCGCTCGTGAAGATCACGTCGCGGCCGTCGCCGAGCCGCAGCCGCACACGGTGCAGCACCAGCCGGTGACCGTTCCCGAGATCGCTCCACACCATCGCCGCGATACCGAGGAACAACGCGGCACCCGCCAGGAACCGTTGATCGAGAAGCCCCATCGCCACAGGAATGGCGAGCGCCGACCCTGCCGCCATGAACAGGGACATCGCGACAAGATGCCCACCGATGTTGAATTCCGCCGCCGACCAGAACGTCCAGTCCCGGATGTCGGCCAGCGCGATCCACCGGCTTCCGACGCGGAGCACACCATTGCCAGACCTATCCGGCCATTCGATGGACCACGGTTCCGGGATCGGATCGTTGCTTGGCATGGGTATCGCCCGACAGAATGTTGGACGACACCCTAGTCTGCGCAGATTTCCCGGCCCCTAACAGGAAACCTCGAACTCGATGCAAGACGCCCGCAGGCCACGTCACCCCGTCAGGACACGTCCCCGCCGTCGGCGCGCGGCATCACCATGGCGGGCGCGCTCCCGCTTGCGCCATAGCGCGGGGTCCGGGTGGCATCCTCGCGAAATTTATTGGTAATCGGATACCGCCGATCGCGCCCGAAACTCCGCGAGGAGATCTTGACCCCCGGCGCGGCCTGCCGCCGCTTGTACTCGGCGAGATACAGCAGCCGCTCGATCCGCTTCACGGTCTCGACCGGATGCCCCCGGGCGACGATCGCGGCCAGAGGCATCTCGTTCTCGACGAGGCAGTTCAGGATGTCGTCGAGCACCTCGTAGGGCGGCAGAGAATCCTGGTCCTTCTGGTTCTCCCGGAGTTCCGCCGACGGCGCCTTGGTGATGATGTTCTCCGGAATGACCGTACCGCCCGGCCCCTTGCCGCCCTTCGGCACGTTCGCGTTGCGCCATTCGCAAAGCCGGTAGACCTCCATCTTGTAGAGGTCCTTCACCGGATTGAACCCGCCGTTCATGTCGCCGTAGATCGTCGCGTAGCCGACCGACATCTCGCTCTTGTTGCCGGTTGTCAGCAGCATCGATCCGAGTTTGTTCGAGACCGCCATCAGCGTCGTCCCTCGCACGCGGCTCTGCACGTTCTCCTCGGTGATATCCCGGTTCCGGCCCCGGAACATCGGCTCGAGCATGCCGTAGATGCCTTCAACGGCCGGCGCGATGGGCACGGTGTCGTAGCGAATGCCGAGCGCCTTGGCGCATTTGGCGGCATCGTCGAGACTCTCGTTGGAGGTGAAGCGGTACGGCAGCATCACGGCATGCACGCGGTCCGGCCCGAGCGCATCAGCTGCCATGGCGGCGACCAGCGCCGAATCGACGCCCCCCGACAACCCGAGCACCACGCCCGGAAAGCCGTTCTTCTCGACATAGTCCCTGAGGCACAGCACGGCGGCATGATAGCCCGCCGCGTCGCCTTCCTCGATCAGCGCCTTCTCGCCGGCTCGGCACACCCAGCCGTCGGCCGTTCTGTCCCAAAGCGTCGCGACGATACGCTCCTCCCACGCCGGCATCTGCACGGCGAGGCTGGCGTCGGAATTGAGCACGAACGACGCGCCGTCGAAGACGAGTTCGTCCTGCCCCCCGATCTGGTTCAGGTAGGCGAGCGGCAGGCCGCTCTCCGTCACCCGTGCGACCGCGATGTTGAGCCGGACGTCGGCCTTCCGCCAGTCGAACGGCGATCCGTTCGGCACCAGCAGGATCTCGGCCCCACACTCCGCGAGACACTCGACGACCTCGTCCTTCCAGATGTCCTCGCAGATCGGCACGCCGATCCTGACGCCACGGAAATTGATCGGCCCCGGCAGCGGCCCGGCGTCGAACACCCGCTTCTCGTCGAACGGGCCGTAGTTGGGGAGGTCGACCTTGTGCCTGACCGCCACCACCTGCCCGCCGTCGATCAGCGCCACCGAGTTGTAGACCTTGCCGTCCTCCGGCCAGACCGTGCCGACCAGCACGGCCGGGCCGTCGCCCATCGAACTGGCGAGGTCCTCGATCGTCTCCCGGCAGGCAGCCGCGAAGGCGGGCTTGCGCACCAGATCTTCCGGCGGATAGCCGCAGATGAAGAGTTCGGGAAACATCACGAGATCGGCGCCGAGCTTGGTCGCCTCGGCCCGCGCCTGCTCCAGCTTGGCCCTGTTACCGACGAGATCGCCGACCACAGGGTTGAGCTGCGCGAGCGCAATCGACAGGGTCTTGGGGCTGGGGCTCATGGGCTCTCGGCGCTTTCGTGTTCCGGGTTGGCCTCACTCTAGCGGGCCGCGACAGCGAGGCAAGGCGACGCGTTCTCCCCTCAGCGCCGCTCCCGGTCGATCCGAAGCGCGCCCTCCTTTAACCGCGGGATGAGCTCACGCCCGAATTCCACCGTATCGCCGGCCGGATCGAACCCGCGCACGAGGAACGAGCCGACGCCCAGCCGGTAGTATTCGAGCAGCGCCTCCGCCACCTGCTCGGCTGTCCCGACGAAACAGCTCGTATTGCCGAGCGCGCCCGTCGCCCGCGTGATCGGCATCCAGAGCCGCGCGTCGTGGACGTCCTTTTCTGCCGCGAACCCCATCATGCGCCGTCCGGCGTTGTCGACGGCGTCTGTCGTTGCTTCCTGGCGGCTCCAGCCGCGTGCCGCCCCGCCCTCGATCTTGGCGAGGATCGCCCGCGCCTTTTCCCAGGCCTCGGCCTCCGTCGCCCCGAGGATCGGCCGCGCCGAGACGTTGAACCCGATCTGCCGGCCGAACTTCGCCGCCCGCTCGCGCATCTCGGCGATCTTCTGGCGGGCCGCCGCGAGCGGCTCGGCATAGACGGCATAGGTGTCACAATGTTCGGCCCCCATGGCGAGCGCCCCTTCCGACGCCCCGCCGAACAGGATCTCGGGATGCGGCGACTGCACGGGCCTGACGTCCGACGCCGCGCCGGCGACGCGATAGAACCGCCCCTCGAAGTCGAACGGCGCCGTTTCCGCCCACGCCCGCCGCATGAGCCCGAGATATTCGGCCGCCCGCTCGTAGCGCTCCGGCTTCGGCGAGAAATCGCCGTCGCCCCACTGTTCGGCGTCGGTCTTGCCGGTGATGATGTGGATGGCGATGCGCCCGCCCGTCAGCCGGTCGAATGTCGCGATCTTGCGCGCCATCAGCGTCGGCGCGACGAACCCCGGCCGGTGCGCGATGAGGAGCTTGATCCGCTCCGTGTGGTGCGCCGCATGCAGCGCCACGAGAAACCCTTCCGCCGACGACGACGAATACCCGACCAGCGCCATGTCGTAGCCGGCCGCCTGGTGCGCCCGCGCGCTCTCGACGACGTAGGCCGGATCGAGCGCGCCCTCGATGATGATCAGTTGCGCATCGCTTTTCGGCGGCGTGACGCCGATCATGCCGACGACCCGGACGGGCATGGCAATTCCTCCAGTTTCCCTCTTGGCACGCTCGCAGGTGCCCGCCCGAGACGCAACCTCCCCCTCCCTTCATCGAGGGGTCCAGGGGCCTCGTGTTCCGGCTCCGACATTTGCTTTCCTTGGCAGCGAGGCACCGAGCAAATGTCGGAGCCACAAGGAACACGAGCAAGCCCATGTATCTAGTGTAGCTTTTGCACCTGACGTTTGGAAATGAAGCCGTCCGCGAGCGTGGACCAAACGTCAGGTGCGCTACACTAGGGCCCCTGGCCTTCCCTGCCCTTCTTCAAGCCTTGCCCCCACCGCCTCCCCACCGCACAATCGCCGCCGCGCCACACCGCACCGGAGCCCCCCGCCATGTTCGACGACATCCAGCACATCGGCTATCTGATCGACGACCTCGCGACGGGCATCGCGTGGTTCCGCAACACGTTCGGCGCCATCGACGCGGGCGGCACCGAGATGCAGAAGAGCCCGATGGTTCCCACTGGTGGCCGCAACGCGTTCGTCCGCTTCGGCGGCATCGAGGTGGAACTCATGCAGCCGGGCGACACGAGCGGCCTACCACCGGGCCGCCTCGTCATGCATCACGTGGGCTGGGTCGTCTCGGACATCGCGGCGGCCGCCGCCAAATCCCGCGCGCGCGGCCTGCGCTTCCTCGCCGACGCGCCCTACACGAATCCCATGGGCCAGAAGGTCCACTACTACGACCCGGCCTCGACCAACGGCGTCTGGATGCACCTGACCGAGGTCCCGCCGAAGCCGGCCGCCACCCCGGTCGCGCCGTGGATCTCGGCCCACGTCCATCCGGGCTATCTCGTCCCGAACCTCGAAGCAGCCATCGCCTGGTACGTGGAGAAGTTCGACGGCCGCCACATCGGCGGCGGCCCGTCGCGGCAGGGTGGCCGTATCGCCTTCGTCGATCTGGGCGGCACGCAGGTCGAACTGATCGAGCCGCCGACGCCGTCGAGCGTCGGCCCCGATCACGTCCTCGACCACATCGGCTACCGGACGCTATCGCTAGAAGCCGACCTCGCCGCCTACCGGGCGCGCGGCCTGTCGTTCATGACCGACGCGCCGGTCGTCAATCCGGTCGGCCAGACGCTGATCTACTTCGATCCGGCGTCGAGCCTCGGCACCCGGATCCATCTGACGCAACTTCCGGGATAATCACCCCATTCCCCACGAAGCCCCAGACATCGGACCTCGCCATGGCCTTCGCCGACACCCTCAAGACCCTCGCCGGGATCTCGCATCTCGCGGCCCTTCAGCTGATCGACGCTGACACCGGCGCGATTGTCGATACGCTCGAGAACAAGCCGGGCAAAAGCGGCTCGCTGGCGGTCTACAATCATCTGGCTGAGACATTCGGCGCGATTACGCCGGAGGCGGCGGCGCGCGGCCTCGAGCTTTTCGACGAGCACACGGCGGACGCCCGCGCCAATCCCGGCAAGCACCCGAATGTCGATCGGCTGACCGCACTCGTGGCCAGCGGCAAGACATTTCAGGTCAGACCCGTACCCGTTGCCACGACGTAGTAAGGCAGTAGCCTGAGCACTGAAGCCGAGGGGATTCTGCAGGTTACCTTGCAAGCATGTCGTGGCGTCGATCTGTGTTCCACGATCGGCCATTAACGCCGTTGGTGGTCACGGGGTGGAAAGCAGGAGGACCGGCACACCCAGAGTCCGGGGGGAGTCTCGCCTGCCTGCGACGGCACGAGAAGGTGAGGAGCTAGGGGAAAACTTTTGGGAGCGGGAGAGGCGACGCCGCCTCCCCCTTTGTTGGAGCCGCGTTACGTCCGGCCTAGATCACCCAAGAAGCTCGAGTACCGGGCAAGCGCGTTCGTCTGCCGGTCATACGGGTTCGTATCGATGATCTGCCGCCACCGTTCCCCAGCAAATGGCGTGGGCGGCGCGGGTTCACCTCGAACCAAGGTTGCTCGCCGTCCCGACTCAGTTTCATAAATACCGGAGTCGAACACGGGCCATCCCGGCCTTATGGCTGGCCGCGCATACGCGGCCAACACATTCACTTGTGGTGCTGCCATATACTGACGCGCGGTAGCTAGCGCGTTAGTGCGTACTGGAAAGCACATTTCTGACCTTTCTCATGGGAACCAAGCGACTGGACATGAACGGCCGATTCGTTCAGATGTTTAGAGTCAAGAGTGATCCAGCCTATCTTCCATCCAGCCTAGACAGCGGGAAGATTGCTTAGATCGTAGCGTCGTCGGTTCTGGCAGGACCGGCGGCGCACTCTCCTCGCAATTCAACACGATGGACCGTAAGCGATTCTTCCGTCAGCGAAATTTTATTGTCGACGCGCCGCTACCTGTATCCGCAGAAATCCACAGCCTTGCAGCGACCGAGGCCGTCGCCAGTGACTTGCCGCGCCTGATCGCCTTTGGTGACGCTGCGGTCGTCCTCACTCCATGACACCTCCAGAGCGCATCGGAGCAGTCACGCGTGATCGATCGGACCCCAATGGCCATGTCGGCACCGCCCTCGACACGCTCGGCATCGCCCCAACCCCCATCCCCGGCGAATTCGACAGACATCGTCCCCGATGGCAGGTTAAAGGCCAGCACTGCCAAAGCCACCAAAGGGAGATCGAGATGGCAAAAGTCGCATTCATTGGCCTCGGCGTGATGGGCTACCCCATGGCCGGTCACCTCTTGAAGAAGGGCGGGCACGAACTCACCGTCTACAATCGCACCTACTCCAAGGCCGAAGCCTGGGTGAAGCAGTACGGCGACGGCAAGGCCGCCCGCACGCCCGCCGAGGCGGCGGCCGGCCAGGACTTCGTGTTCTGCTGCGTCGGCAACGACGACGACCTCCGCTCCGTCACGGTCGCCAAGGATGGCGCCTTCGAGACGGTCCCCAAGGGCGCCATCTTCATCGACAACACCACGGCCTCGGCCGACGTCGCGCGTGAGCTTTACGCCACCGCCCGCGACAAGGGCTTCGGCTTCATCGACGCGCCCGTGTCGGGCGGTCAGGCCGGCGCCGAGAACGGCGTGCTCACCGTCATGTGCGGCGGCGACAAGGCGACGTTCGAGACCGCGCAGCCGGTGATCTCGGCCTACGCCCGCGCCGTCAACCTGATCGGCGAGCCCGGCGCCGGCCAGCTCTGCAAGATGGTCAACCAGATCTGCATCGCGGGCGTCGTCGAAGGCCTCGCCGAGGGCATCCATTTCGCCCAGAAGGCCGGCCTCGACATTCCGATGGTGATCGACACCATCTCCAAGGGCGCCGCCGGCTCCTGGCAGATGGACAATCGCTGGAAGGCCATGTCCGAGGGCAAGTACGACTTCGGCTTCGCGGTCAACTGGATGCGGAAGGACCTCGCCATCGCGCTCGCGGAAAGCCGCAAGAACGGCGCCCACCTGCCGATGTCGGCGCTGGTCGACCAGTTCTATTCCGAGGTCCAGCGTCTCGGCGGCGGCCGCTGGGACACCTGCAGCCTTCTGGCGCGCCTCAACAATCAGAGCGCCGACGCCAAGAAAAGTTGACGCAAGCGTAAAGGGCGCTGCGGAGCGGCACGCTGAAAATCAGCCGCTCCGCAGCGCCCTCTGGGCATACGCTGCACTGCGCTCGAAGATATAGCCGCCAAGTCTGAAGATTGGGTTCGCCGCACCGGCAACCCGGGCCGCCTAATCGAGGAAAGTCTGCTCGCGCCATTCCGCCGCAGCCACGCTCGCCTTTTGCCGCTCCGCGGCCGGCAGCGCCTTGAACGCCTTCTCCAGCACCTCGTCCTCGACCCCGCCCGCCTTGGCGACGAGATGCCATTTGGCCGCCTCGGCCGCGTCCTTGGCGACGCCGACACCTTGCAGGTAGCAGCGCGCCAGCCGGTTCTGCGCCACCGCGATCCCCTTCGCCGCCGCCGACCTGAGAAGCTCGGCCCCCCGCCGATGCATCTGCGCCCGAAGCTCCGGCGTCACCTCGTGGTCGCGCAGCAGAATGACGGCATACTCGACCTCGGCCTCCGGATGCCCCTCGTTGGCCGCCTTGCCGATCCACTTCGCCGCCTCGAAGGCATTGGCCTCCGTACCCGTCCCCGTCGCGTAGAGCGAGCCGACGTCGTACATGGCCGCCACGACGCCCTTCTCCGCCGCATAGAGCATGAGCTGGAACCCGCGCCGCGTGTTCTCGGGCTTCCCGAGACCTGCCAAATAAAGAATGCCGAGGTTGTAGGCGCCCTCCGCATGCCCCGTGATGGCGGCCTTCTCGAACAGCTCGGCGGCCTTCACGTAATCCTGCTTCACCCCCGTGCCGCGCGCATGCAGGGCCCCGAGCCCGAGCGCCGCCTCCACATCGCCGAGGTCGACGCCGCGCGCATACCACTGCGCCGCGAGCCCCGGGTCCTGCGGCACGCCGAGCCCTTCGGCATGAATGCGCGCGACGAGCGTGTGCGCCTGCGGATCGCCCTTCTGCGCCGCACCCGCTGCGAGCCTGAGCGCCGTCAGATACCGCCCCTGATCGAAGGCGTCGTACGCGGCCTCCGCCCCCTCGGCGCCGACCGGTGCCGTCGACAGCCCGAGCGTCGCAACCGGCTTGCCGGCCGCAGCTTTCCCTCCGAGCGAGTCCTTCGGCACCTGCGACGGTTCGATGCGCCGGCTCTTCACCTTGGCGCCGCCGCCACTATCGCCGGCCTTTGACTTGGGCGCGGCCGGTGTAATCCGCTGCTGCCACGAGCTCGTCTCGGCCAGCCCCGGCGCAGCGGTCAGCCCCGCGAGGCATAGACCGGCGACCATCGCTCGCGCCAACATCCCCATACCGTCGAGCCTCACTCTGGTTCGGTCTCGTCCCCGCCCCCGGCCATCGCGTCGCGCCACGACTGCGCTACGGCAACGGCGTCGGCGCCCGTCATGCCGGTCGGGATCTCCAGCGAGACGAAATCCGCGCCCGCATCAGCAAGATGGGCCGCCTGTTCCGGCGTCGGGCAATCGAGCGCCACGCACGGGATCTCGAAGATCTCGGACCACCAGCCGATAAGCTCGATCTGGCGCTCGAACGCGGTCTCCCGCTCCTTGACGAAGCCCGGCACGCCGAACGCCACGTAATCCGCTCCTGCCTCGCCGAGCGCCATGGCGTCGTGCCGCGTGCGCCCAGCGTCCGCGCCGACGATCGCCCGCCCGCCGGCCACAGCCCGCGCCTCTTCGTAGCGCGCGGCGATATCGTCGCCGGCGCTGACGTGAACTCCGTCCGCCTTGACCGTCCGCGCCAGCCGCGCGTCATCCCGGATGAGCATCGCCGCGCCGCCCGCCTGCCCGATCGAGATCAGCGGCAGCACGTCACCTGCTGCCATCTCGCGCCCATCCGGCGACGCCAGCACGACCGACGCAACCGGTACGGCCGCCATCACGGCCTTGAGCCGCTCCACCGCGCCTTCCCCGACGATCAGCGTCACCAGGAGCTCGGTCTTCGCTCCGGCATCGGACGCCCCGCGTGTCGCACTCATATCTTCGCCTTCCGAGATGGCACTGAGCCGTGACGCCGCCCTATCGAGATCAATTGCGGCAAAACCGTGAGGCCGCGCACCGGGCGCCGCGCCTCCCTGTGCCATATCGAGGAACGGCGGCATCCGACGCAAACGAAAAGGGAGCCGCAAGGGCTCCCATAATCGTCTCGGAGGATGTCTGGGCGTGGGCCGGGCGGCCTGCGTCAGGCTGCCACGGTACCTTCGTCGGCCGGATCGCGAAGCACGTAGCCGCGTCCCCAGACCGTCTCGATGTAATGCTTGCCGCCCGTGGCCGTCTGCAGCTTCTTGCGCAGCTTGCAGATGAACACGTCGATGATCTTGAGTTCCGGCTCGTCCATGCCGCCGTAGAGATGATTGAGGAACATCTCCTTGGTGAGCGTGGTGCCCTTCCTGAGGGAGAGCAGCTCGAGCATCTGGTACTCTTTGCCGGTGAGATGCACGCGCTGATTGTTGACCTCGACCGTCTTCGTGTCGAGATTCACTCTCAGCTCGCCCGTCTCGATGACGGACTGAGCATGCCCCTTCGAACGGCGTACGATTGCGTGAATGCGGGCCACCAACTCGTCCTTGTGGAACGGCTTGGTCATGTAGTCGTCGGCACCAAAACCAAGCCCTTTGACCTTGTCGTCGATCTGAGCCAGACCGGAGAGGATCAGGATCGGCGTCTGCACCTTCGCGACCCGGAGCGACTTGAGAACATCGTAGCCGCTCATGTCGGGGAGGTTAATGTCAAGCAAGATGATATCATAATCATAGAGCTTGCCAAGATCTACACCCTCCTCACCAAGATCGGTGGTATAGACATTGAATCCTTCCGACTGCAGCATCAGCTCGATGCTTTGCGCCGTCGCATTGTCGTCCTCGATCAGAAGGACCCGCATGCTTTCCTCTCTTCTCCGGCTTTCGCCGGACCCACTGCCCCGAGCCTAGCCGCATCGCCGCCCGACGATGCCGTTCATGAATTCGAAATGTAAGTTTCAGAGGTTAACAAACCCCTGACTCGACGAGGCCACTCGTTACCGTCCGACGACGGACCGAAAGCCCCGGCAAGAGCCAGCCGATCGCTGCGGCAGAGGCATGAACCCACCCCTGACGCGAGACGCTCGCTCAGCTGACACACACATTTCGACTTGGATTTACTCTGGAGAGGGCTCCGGACGTGCCACCCCGACCGCACCGGACCCGACCGACTATACAGTGGATCAATAGCTGATTTGCGCTTTTGTCCCTAGCCGAATGTGGGGGCATCGAATCCGATTCGACGAAAGCTTCGTGTCATGGGGCGGAGCGGCCACGCCCCTCGGCCGCTCCCGTTTCGGGACCGGGATCCGGCCCGTCCGTGCGTTCGTCCCACCCCGGCACACCTGTCAATCCGGGATTGAACAATGCTTCACGGCAATTTAAGTGGCGCTGGTGCAGATTGTCGTGGTCGAGACCCGGCACTTCCCTAGCAGGGCGCTGGTCGATGCCAGGTATGGACCCGCCGTACGCAACGATAGTCTTGCGAAGTGTAAACAACCCGTCGTAAATGGGTGGCACGAAACTTGAATTTGCGGTTCGGCGTTGAGTTGATCGAGCGAGTGGGGGTACTGCGTAATGAGACCACGAGAGAGCGCTCTGCGTCTGATGCGGTTTGAAGCGCGCGAGAAGGCACGCAAGGTCTCCGACCTTGAATCCATGATTCGCGAATTCGAATCGATGGCTGACGATCTGAACCGTCAGATCTCGAACGAGGAGGAGCGGACCGGCGTCCGCGATCCCCAGCATTTTTCCTATTCGACGTTCGCCAAGGCGGCACGCCAGCGGCGCGACAATCTTCAGCTCTCCGTGGATGATCTGCGGGCCAAGCTGTCGATCGCCGAGGAAGAGCGCGACGCCGCGACCGAGGATCTGGCCAAGGCCGAGACCCCCGAAACGCGCGAAGTGACACCCCGCGGCCGCCGTATGGGTGAGCGGAACCCGGACGCGCTCGCGAGCTGACGCACCGGGATTGCAACTAGTCCAGCAACGCCCCGCCATCGGCGGCGGCGTTGTTCCCAGATGAGACGCATGGGCCGCGCGCCACGCGTGCCATGTTGATGCAGGCCGCTCACGGCTTGCGAAAACCCCGGTCTCCTGAAATTGTCGCGCCGTCCTGAATCATCAGTGCGGCACAATCCGAACGATGCTCCCGATCCGCCCGACCGCCATCGTCGTTGCCGCCGCGTTCGCGATGGCGCTGTCGGGCTGCGCCGGAAATCCCCTGTCGCTTCCGGCCGTCACCGCGGCGCTCGACACCCGCCCGCCTTCATTGACGGTGCACTCCAAAGATCCGCCGGCCGAGGCGTACTCCCGCATCGCACGCGGCGCTCTTCGCTGCTGGTTCGGCCCCGAGGGTTCGCTGAAGCGCACCCACATCTTCAACGCCCGCGTCGATCCACCGTCGAAGGGAGGCTCTGCCGAGATCGTCGTCCAGACCCGCGAGCCCGGCCAGACCGGCACGACGAATGGCAGCCTGCGCGCTTTCTCCGTCTCATTCGAGCCCAACGCCAACGGCTCACTCATCGAAACGCGGAATGTCCGCTTCCCTGAGGACCTCGCGGCCGGCATGTCTGCCGACGTCGCACGCTGGAACTCGGGAAAGGACGGTTGCGCCGTCATCGGCACCGGCGGTTGGGCGGCTGGCCCGCCACCGCCCCCCGCTCCGGAAAGCAAGAAGAAGCAGAAGCCCCGGAAGGCGAAAGCGCCCCCCAAGGCCACCCCGACGGCCGCCCCTCCGTCGCAGTCGAAGCAACCCGCATCCCGTTAGGCCCCGAGTTGGCCCTCAGCCCGTCCTCGCCTTCGCCGCGTGGATCTGAGCCCAGACCCGGGCTGGCGTCGCCGGCATCTCCACGTGATGCACGCCGAGCGGCGCCAGCGCGTCGCTGATCGCATTGATGACGGCGACCATAGATCCGACCGTCCCGGCTTCGCCGACGCCCTTGACGCCGAGCGGGTTGACCTTGGTCGGCACCGGCCGCGTGCTGATGTCGACGCTCGGCATGTCGTCGGCCCTCGGCATCAGGTAATCCATGAACGAGCCCGTCACGAGTTGCCCGCTGTCCGGGTCGTACCGGATCTCCTCGCCCAGCGCCTGCCCGACGCCCATCGCCACGCCACCCTGGATCTGTCCGTGCGCCAGCTTGGCATTGAGCACGTTGCCGATGTCCTCGACGATCGTATAGCGCACGATCCGCGTCACACCGGTCTCCGGATCGACCTCCACCTCGCACACGTGGCAGCCGTTCGGGAACGTCACGGTCGTCGGCGCGAAGATGCCCTCCTCGACCAGTCCTGCAGGATCGAGCGCCGCTGCCCGGGCCGCCACCTCGGCGAGACTGACGGCACGATTGGTGCCCTTGAGCGGGAATTGCCCGTCCGCGAACGCGACGTCGTCCGGGTTCGCGCCGAGCATGTCGGCCGCGATCGCCCGTCCGCGTGCGATCACCTTGTCGAGTGCGATGGTGGTGGCCGCTCCACCGACCGAAGCCGCTGAAGAGCCGCCGTTGCCACGCCCCTCCGGCAGGTTGTCTGTATCGCCGAACGCATAGTCGATCTGCTCGCGCCCGACCCCGAGCCGTGACGCGACCAGCTCCACCATCATGGTCTCGAGCCCTTGCCCCGTGGACATCGCGCCCGCCGCCACCTTGACCCGGCCGTCCGCACCGACCGAGATCCGCGTCATGTCGCGCGCTGGCTTGGAGAACGGCCCGCCCGCAACCTCGATCGGATTGGCGTATCCGATGCCGCGCAGGAGCCCCTTTGCGCGGGCCTGTTCGCGCCGTGCCGCAAACCCGGCCCGGTCGGCTTTTCGCGCTGCCTCGAGCATGTTGCCTTCGAACTCGCCGCAGTCGTAGGTGAAGACGAAACCCGTATCGTAGGGCATCGCCGCCGGGGCGACGAGGTTGCGCCGCCGCATCTCGAAGGCGTCGATGCCGAGTTCCAGCGCCGCGAGATCCATAAGCCGTTCGATGGTGTAGGTCGCCTCCGGCCGACCCGCGCCCCGGTAGGGCGCATTCGTCATCGTGTTCGTGAACACGCCCGTGATCGTCGCCGAGATGGCCGGAATTCGATAGACGCCCGCGATCCCCCCGATGTTGTTGACCATGAAAAGCGAGCGGAGCGACGTGTATGCGCCCGCATTGACGGTGAAGTCCGCTTCCAGCGCCAGCAGCCGCCCCTCCCCGTCGAACGCGAGCGCCGCTTCGACGCCCATGTCCCGGCCGTGGTCGTCGGCGAGGAAGCTCTCCCGCCTGTCAGAAATCCAGCGCACCGGACGGCCGAGACGCCGTGCCGCGAACAGCACCAGGACGTCCTCCGGATAAGCGCCGCTCTTCATGCCGAACGATCCGCCGACATCGCCGGCGATCACGCGGACCTGGGCTGGCGGCACCCGCATCACCTTGGCGATACCGTCGCGGAGCGCATGCGGACTCTGGTTCGCCGCATGGAGAACGAGCCGCCCGCCTTCGTCGACGAGCCCGATCGCCCCTCTGGGCTCGAGGCTGAGTGCATTGACGCGGCTTACATGCGACGAGAACCGCACGGTTCGGGCAGACGTCATCGCCGCCTGCGTCTTTGTCCGGTCGCCCTTTTCCCACGTGTAGGCGATGTTCCGTTCGGCGCCCTCCCAGAGGCTCGGCGCCGAAGCCTCGAGCGCGGCCTTGGCCGTGACGACCGCCGGCAGATCGTCGGTCTCCACCTGCACGAGGTCTGCCGCTGTCTCGGCCGCGGCTCGGCTTTCCGCCACCACGAAGGCGACAGGTTCGCCGATGCATCGGATCATGCCACGTGCCAGAACCGGCCTGCGTGCTTTCGGCGCCGGCTGCCCGTTGCCGCCCTTGAGCGCGATGTCGCAGGGAAAGTCGTCGATGCCGTCGGCCGCGATTTCGGCAGCCGTGAAGACGCCGACGACTCCCGGCACGGCCATGGCGTCCCGCGTGTCGATACGGCCGAGGCGCGCATGCCCGACCTGCGCCCTCACGACCACCCCGGTGAGCATCTTCGCTGGCGCCAGATCGCTGACGTAGCGCCCCGCTCCGCGGATCAGGCGATCGTCCTCGATGCGCCCCTGGAACTCGGCCCACTTCTGCATGACGACCTCGATGTTCGGCTGTTGTCGGCCTGCGGCGGACGGACCGCACCGCGAGGCCTGCTGTGCTGCGATGGCCGTCAGGATGAGCACGGCCCGCCGTTGCCCGCAAGTCGCGCGGCCCCCCGGCGGCAACCACAAAACCGTTGCCCATCGAATTCGGGAACCAGATGCGCTATTGGAACGTTGATCCGCCGACAGATCAGCAGTGCTCGTATAACGGGCAGAACTGATTCAACCGGGCCAGAGGTAATCAGATGCCGGATTAGGGCTAGAACGTGAGAGCGAGTTGCGTCGCAGGCTTGGATCGGCGCGCGGAATTGCCGGTCGCTGGTCCGAGTGATGGGCTCCTATCGGAGAGCGGAAAGCATTGCTGAACGACTGGAATCGACGGGGAAAGCCATGCCAGACACCGAACGAAGCCGAGATGCATCTATCGGGTCGGCGCGACACTTGGCTCCGCGTGTGCCGATCGAGATGACGATGAACCAAAAGCCTGATGCCTGCGGCATACCGGAGGCTCGCCGTGATTTCTCCACACAATTGAGGGAGCTCCGGGTTCCGCGCGGATACCGGACGGCGCGCAGTTTCGCGCGCGCGCTCGGCATCGATGAAAATCGGTACACGCGCTACGAGCGCGCCGAGGTCGAGCCCGATCTGGATATGATCCGGCGCATCTGCCAGCTGCTGGCCGTGACACCGAACGAGCTGCTCGGGACGCCATCTCCGTCGCTCGGCATGGATGGCGGCGTGGCCACGGCCGACACCGACATGACGTCGTCCATCGGTAGGGCGCAGGCACACCAGCCGCAGTCGGAGAATCGCGCCCGGTCGATCGCCACCGCTAGCTGGCAGCTGGCGGAGAAGGTGATCGCCGTCCGTGCATCTCACGCTGCCTCCGCGAGCCATTCCCTTCCTGTGGCGGCACGCGGCCTGGAGGCCCTGTCTTTGACCGGCACGGTCTACAAGGAACTGATGCAGCAACCCTTCGAGACGATCGCAGCGATCTCCGCCGATCTCCTGGCGGCGCGGATCGCCGATGACGACCTCGGCGAACTGCGCCATCGGATCGATGTCCTCGTCACGCTCATCAAGGCAGGAAGCACTCCCGTCTGAGCCGCCGTGGCGGCCCGCCCGATGCGCCGCCTCTCACACCCGATCAACGGTCGGCCCGTGCCGTGACGGCTCTGAGCAGCACGTCGGCCGCCGGCACCATCTGGTCGAACGTCATGTCTTCGGCTTCGTTGTGCGTGATACCGTTGCGGCACGGGGCGAAGATCAACGCCGTCGGACAGACCGCCGCCATGTGGTAGGCGTCGTGTCCGGCCTCGGATTTCAGGTCCATCGTGGCATGCCCCAGGTCGCGGGCGGCTGCACGGACCAACCCGACGAGCCCGTCGTCGAAGCTGAAGCCACCGAAGCCCCATTGCTCCGCGATCGTGATGGCGCATCGGCTCCGCCGTTCCGCCGCCTGGATAGCCACTTCGACGTCGCTGATCATCGCGGCGAGTTGAGCCGCATCCGGATGCCGCATGTCACAGTAGAGCGTCGCCCTGTCGGAGAGAATGCCCGGCAGGTTCGGCGACAGGTCGAGCCGCGCGGCCGTCGTCTTGCCCTCGCTCGGCGCATACCGCCATCCGATTTCATCGATTGCCACCGCGACGTGCGCCGCCCCGACGAGCGCATTGCGTCGCCGATCCATCGGTGTCGGCCCGACGTGCGAGGTCTCCCCGGTCACCTCGATGCGCATCGCCTTGGTCGGAAACCCACCCGTCACGACACCGATCGGAATTCCCGCCGCATCGAGCTTCGGTCCTTGTTCGATGTGGAGTTCGAAATAAGCGTCGATCTTGCGCCCGCCGACCGGCTCCGGTCCGTTGAAGCCGACCGCCGCGAGCGCCTGCGCGATGGTCACTCCGTCCTTGTCCGCCCGGGCCAGCGCCCACTCCACGCTCTCCTTGCCGGCGAAGGCCAGTGACGCCACCATCGGCGGCGAGAACCGCGCCCCCTCCTCGTTCGTCCAGTTGACGACCTCGATGGCCCGCCGCGTCTGGATGCCGGCCCCGTCGAGCGTCTTGAGCACCTCGAGCCCGGCGAGCACGCCGAGAATGCCGTCGAACCGGCCTCCGGCATATTGTGTGTCGAGATGGCTCCCGATCAGCACCGGCGGCAGATCCGGCTCGGTTCCTTCACGGCGGAGAAACATCGACCCGAGGCGGTCGACACGCACGCTGTAGCCGGCTTCGCCCGCCCACCGTGCGAGCAACTCGCGCACCTCCTTGTCGGCCTCCGTCAACGCCAGGCGCCTGAGGCCGCCGGCCACGCCCTTCCCGATCTCCGCCGAGGCCATGATCGAGGCCCACAGCCGATCGCCGTCGATCTTCAGGTTCGTCGCCATCGAAACTCCTGCCCATGCTTCATGGTTAAGTCCCGCGATCACCATCCCGTTAACCGCAAGTAGAGGACTGCCGTCTATTTTCGCATAGGTTTTGGGGAGGCAAAGCGTAAACCATCATGCTCGGCGGACCGATCGGCAGCGGCAAGACCAATTCGCTCATGGGGAGCTACTCGCTCAAGCTGGGCGAGGCCGTCCTGCGCAGCCGCACCCGGAATGCGCAGAAGTCGGCGCGCATCGAGGCCGACATCGCCAACCGGATCAAGTCCGAGTTCATCTCGAACATGAGCCACGAGTTGCGCACCCCACTGAACACGGTCATCGGCTTTTCGAAGCTGCTCGCCGACCATGATCGCCGTCCTTTGCCCCAGAAGGACATCGTCGAGTACGCACAGCTCATCCAGGATGCCTCGAGCAATCTCCTGACGATCATCAACGATATTCTCGACATCTCGAAGATCCAGAGCGGCCATTTCCGTCTGAACTGGCAGGAAGCCAATCTCGACGAGATCCTCGAAAGCGTGACGTCGCAATACAGGATGCTCGCCGATGAAGCGGGCATAGCTCTGGACCTCGACTACGGCGAGCGCGCCATCGTGATCCGCGGCGATGCCCAGAAGGTCCGGCAGGTCTTCGGCAATCTCGTCGGCAATGCCATCAAGTTCACCGAGCGCGGCGGCAACGTCGTCGTCAGTGCGCGCGAGATGGCGGACGAATCGATCAAGGTCGTTATCGCCGACACCGGCGTCGGCATGGACATGCAGGAAATCGACGTGGCGCTGTCGCCCTTCGGTCAGGTCGACGGCAAACGCACGCGATGGCGCGAAGGGACCGGTCTCGGCCTTCCCATCGCCAAGGCTTTGATCGAGCTGCACGGCGGCACTCTCGTCATCGAGAGCGCGAAGGGAAGCGGCACGACCGTATGCGTCACGTTTCCGCCGCCGTCCATGCTGGAAATGATGCGGCACGATCTGGGACTGAAGCCCAAGCGGGGCTGATGAAACGCGGCGAGGACGAAACGATGCAACGCGCAGATGCCAATGTCCCCATGGTCGGACGCGACACCTCCATTGGCCGGATCGTGTCCGTGACGGGGTCCAAGGCGATCGTCATGCTCGACCCGCAGAAGGCTCGCGATGTGAGCATCGGTCGTCCGGAAATGGGCACGCTCCTCGCCATCGATGCCGAGAAGACGATCGTCCTCGCCATCGTGTCGGCACTGAACGTGCCGGTTCCAGCCCAGGCTGAAGGCGACGAAGAGATCTGGATTGCGGAACTCGGCCTCGTCGGCGAGCTGAAGAAGGGCCCCGACGGACAGCCCGAAGCGTTCAATCGCGGCGTAACGACCTATCCGTCGCTCGGTGACCGCGCCCGCGTCGCCGTGAAGTCCGAGCTCCAGATCGCATTCTGCGGCGACACCTCGCACTCGGTTCGCGTCGGCTGCATCCGCCAGGACAACTCCATCCCCGCGACCATCCGCGTCGACGATCTTCTCGGCAAGCACTTCGCCATTCTCGGCACGACCGGTACCGGCAAGTCCTGCACCACGGCGCTCATTCTGCGCTCGATCCTCGAGAAGAATCCCGCCGCCCACATCGTGCTGCTGGATCCTCACAACGAGTACGCTACGGCCTTCACCGAGTGGGGCGAGGTCGTTTCGCCCCGCAACATGCAGCTCCCGTTCTGGCTCCTCACCTTCGAGGAACTGGTCGAGGTCGTGATCGGCGATCCGACGGATCGCAAGCACGAGATCGAGATGCTCCAGGAGCTGATCCCGATCGCCAAGGCGCGCTATTCGAGCGGCCGCGGCAAGGAAAGCCCGAGCGGCCGCCAGCGCATCTTCGACAGCGGCAAGTTCACCGTCGACACGCCGGTTCCCTACCGCATCTCCGACCTGACGTCGCTGATCGACGAGCGCATGGGCAAGCTCGAGAACAAGCGCGACATCGGTCCCTACCGCAATCTCAAGACGCGCTTCGAGACCCTGTCCCTCGATCCGCGCTATGCCTTCATGTTCGGCTCGCTCACCGTCTATGACGGTATGGCCCAGATCCTCGGGCGCATCTTCCGCGTTCCGGTGAACAACAAGCCGATCACCATTCTCGAGCTGACTGGTCTGCCGACCGAGATCGTCAACGTGGTCGTTTCGGTGCTCTGCCGCATGACCTTCGATTTCGCGCTCTGGAGCGAGGGCAAGGTGCCCGTCACGCTCGTTTGCGAGGAGGCGCACCGCTACGTCCCGGCCAACCCGAGCATGGGCTTCGAGCCGTGCAAGCGGGCCATCGCCAAGATCGCCAAGGAAGGCCGCAAGTACGGCGCATCGCTCTGCATCGTCACGCAGCGCCCCGCCGAGATCGACCCGACGATCCTGTCGCAGTGCAACACCGTCTTCGCGCTGCGCATGTCGAACGATCGCGACCAGGCCATCGTGCAGTCCTCGATCTCCGACACGGGCTCCGGCCTGATGGAGTTCCTGCCCGCCCTCGGCCAGCGCGAAGCGATTGCCTTCGGCGAGGGTGTCACCCTGCCGGTCCGCATCCGCTTCGACGAGTTGCCGAAGCACGCGCTGCCGCGCAGCTCCACGGCTCGCTTCTCCGAGGCCTGGCAGAGTTCGGTCGGCGACGAAAACTTCCTCGAGCAGGTGGTCGAGCGCTGGCGTCATTCGGCGAGCGGCGCCTCGGTCGATCAGGCACAGAACACGGCCATGTTCGCCGAAGCCATGGGCATCAGTCAGACGGCTGCCGGCGACACCGACGGTCAACCCGGCGCCGACCCGCACGCGGATGGCCACCGCGGCCTCGTCGCGTCGCCATCGCACAACACGCGCGGCGGCGGCTTTCGCCCTGACCCGGGCGCGCAGCGGCGTGACAACCGCAACCAGCCGGTGATGCCGCCGGTCGCGAGCACGCCGCCGGCCTCAGCGTCGGGAAGCTTCAAGTCGTTGCGGGACCGGCTGTCGCAGAAGCGGTAGAGGATCGCCTTGGACGAGGATCGCGCGTGGCACCCCACGCGCGCGTCATGTCGCGAGGCACGGAAGCTGTGCCGCGGTCGGTCGCAGAGGCCCGATGTTGCTAGGGCTGGCCGCGCCGCGCATCGAACGATAAGGGAGTGGGACCGCCCGTCGCGGCCCGGGGAGAGTGGCGTCATGAGTAAGATTTATCCGATCATCCTGTCCGGCGGTTCCGGAACGCGGCTTTGGCCGCTCTCCCGCTCGATGTATCCGAAGCAGTTCATCCGCTTCTTCGGCGAAGGCACGTCGAGCTTCCTGGGTGCCACGCTGAAGCGGCTGACGGGCGGCACCGGGTTCGCGCCCCCGATCCTGCTCTGCAATAACGATCACCGCTTCCTCGTGAAGGACGAACTCGATCGCGCCGGCATCGAGGCGGGGGCGGTCTATCTCGAGCCCGTCGCCCGTAATACCGCGCCCGCCATCGCCGTCGCTGCGCTGGCCGTGACAGCCACTGACCCGAACGGCGTCATGGTCGTCATGCCGTCGGACCACATCATCCGTGACGAGGTCAAATTCGTCGCCGCCGTCGAGCGCGCGGCCCCAGTGGCAGCGACAGGACGCCTCGTCCTGTTCGGCATCAAGCCCGCCGAAGCCCACACCGGCTACGGCTACATCCGCCAGGGCGCCGCCCTTCCCGACTTCCCGGGCGCCGCGTTCGCCGTCGACGCCTTCTTCGAGAAGCCCGACGCCGCCACCGCCGCCGCCTATGTCGCGGCCGGCTCCTACTTCTGGAACAGCGGCATCTTCGTCCTTCACGCCCGCACCTTCGTCGAGGAACTGGCCCGCCTCGCCCCCGGCATTCTCGAGGCGGCGCGCGGCGCGCTGGCCGGCGCCAAGCCCGATCTCGGCTGCCTGCGTCTCGACCGCGCCGCCTTCGCGGCGGCACCCTCGATCTCGGTCGACTACGCCGTGATGGAGAAGACCGCGCTCGCCGCCATGCTTCCGATCGACGTGGGTTGGAATGACGTCGGCTCGTGGGGTTCGTTGTGGGACGTCGCGCCGCGTGACGCCGACGGCAACTCCGTCCACGGCGACGCCATCATCGAGGACAGCACGAACCTCTATATCCACTCCGAGCGCTCGCTTGTCGCGACCATCGGCGTCAAGGACCTCGTCATCGTCGACACGCCCGACGCGCTTCTCGTGGCCGACAAGTCGCGCTCGCAGGACGTGTCCACGATCGTCAAGCGCCTCAAGGCCTCCAACCGCAAGGAGCAGGAGCAGCACCTCCGGAATCATCGTCCGTGGGGCTACTTCGAGACGCTCAACATCGCCCCCCGCTTCCAGGTCAAGTTGCTGCACGTGAAGCCGGGAGCCAAATTGTCCATGCAGATGCACCATCACCGCTCCGAGCACTGGATCGTGGTGCAGGGCACGGCCAACGTCGTCATCGGCGACATCGAGAAGCTCGTTCGCGAGAACGAGAGCGTCTACATTTTCTCCACCCAGTGGCACCGCCTCGAGAACCCGGGCAAAGTTCCGCTCGAGCTGATCGAGGTGCAGATCGGCACGTATCTCGGGGAGGACGACATCGTCCGCACCGACGACATCTACCATCGCGCCCCCGAGGAGACCCGCTGACGCGCTTCCGGCGACGTTCCTGTTGATCGTTGCCGTAGAGCCCGGTCGCGGCCGGCGCCCCATGTTATCCCGGTCCCCGACGAGAGATTCGCGGGGGCTCCATGTCACTGTCGCTGCCGTGCGCCGGGCGGCTGTTGCCGGGCCGGACCGGCTCGGCACTGGTCGGCGTCCTGTTGCTCGGCGCCGGCGGCTGCAGCACCGTGCCCGGTGCCACGCTCGAGACGCCGACTGCACAGGCGTTCTTCGGCATTTCCTTCAGCCCGCGCGAGGCTCGCGCCGAGCGCTACACCTTCAGTCGGGCCCGCCTCGCCGTCGCCATCGAAGGCACGTCCGTCCCGCAGCGCCGCGCCGGCCGCCCTGCCGGCTTTACCCACACCCTGACCCTGACCGTCGCTCAGCCCAAGTTCAACCTCGACCCGGCGTCGAGCGCCCGTCTCACCCGCGAGCCGGGCGACCCGTTCGAGATCGAATTCGACAGCCAGCGCCGATTGACTGCGATCACAGCCATCCCCTCGGCCGGTGCGCCCCCGACCATTGCCCGCGCCGGTATCCCTGATCTATCGGCCGTCCTCACATCGGCCAGACCGGCGGGCCCCATGGTTGCCGTTGCCACCTCGACCGGCCGCGACCGCTTGCAGCCGTTCCGTCACGAAGCCGAAGTCGATCCGGCTTCGGCCGGCGAAATCGCCGTGCTCCAGGCTGAACTCGAGCGGCTCGCGAAGGGCTGGGGGCTCCGCGTCGACGCCGCGGCCGTGCCGGTGACCGCGACCGTGATGGCGACGCCCGTGACCCTCGCCCCGGCCATTGGAGCCAGGTGCTTGGAGCGCATCTGTTTCCGCCTGCCGATCCCCTATCGCCTCACCGTGACCCCTGCGGTCCCGTCCGGATGGTCCGGACGTGCCGAGACGCTGGCATGGCTGCCGAATGACGGTCCCTTCGGCCACATTGATGTGAAATCGCCGAGCTTCTCCGACGGCGGCGTCCGCGCCACCTTCGACAACGGCATGCTGCGCTCGATCTTGGCGCGCGACATGGCCGACGTCGCGGCCGTACTCCGTCTGCCCGGCGCCGGCCTCACGTCCGCGACGGGCCGCTGAGCGTCCCCTCAGAGCGCCTGGACCCACGCTTCCGGCACCAGCCGATACCCGTCCCCCTCGCGCACCACATGCGCGAAGCCCGGAAAATGAAGGTGCATGCCGGTCACCAGAAGGCGCTCGCTCGCCGCCATGTCGAAGGCGCGCCGCCGCGTTGCGGCCGCGGCCTCCGGGTCCGTATCGACCACCATCGAGACGTCCGGCCGCGGCACCTGCACCTCGGGCATGTGCACGACATCGCCCCAGATCAGCAGGCGCTCTTCTCCGGATTCGATCAGGAACCCCGTGTGCCCCGGCGTATGCCCCGGCAGCGGCACCGCCGTGATCCCCGGAAACACCTCACCGGCCGTGAACGTCCGCATGCGATCACGATAAGGCGCCGTCTGCTCCCGCGCCTGCTGGAACATCAGCTTCTTTTCGCGCTCCGTGCCCCGCGCCATGGCCGCATCGTCGAACCAGTGGCGCGGCTCGGTCTCGTGCACGACGAGTTCGGCCCGAGCATAGTTCGCCTGCCCGCTCGCGAGATCCGTGAGGCCTGCCGAATGATCCGGGTGCATGTGCGTCAGCAGCACTGCGTCGATATCGTCGGGCGTCACGCCGGCGGCGGCGAGATTGGTAATGAGATGCCCCGCGCTCGGCCCGAGATAGGACCCTGACCCGGTCTCGATCAGCGCCACACGCCCGGCCGCATGCACGACGAAGCAGTTGACCGACAGGACGAACGTCTCTCGACACGCGGCGTCCAGATGTCCCCGCGCCTCGTCCGCCCCGACGCCGAGCATCATCTCGTGCGTGCGCGTCAGCGTGCCGTCACTGACGGCCGTCACGATGATATCGCCGATACGCCGCCGGTAGACCGGGGCGATCTGCTGCTTTGGAACATCGCGCATCGCCGCGTCTCCTGCCGGTCGGCCTGTTCAGTGTCGCGTTTCTCCGGGCGGCGCACCGGTCAGCGGTGGAACGGCCGAAGAGGGCTCCACCGCCGTTGTGCCTTCAACGGGCGGCGGGCTCGTGACGGGGCCCACGCCTGCCGCGTGTTGCCGCTTGAGCTCGAGGAAACGCCGTACCCCGATCGGGATGAGCCCGAGATAGGCGAGCGAGGCGACCGCCAGCGTCGCGTGTGGATAGGCGACGAGCATCGCCATGGCGAACGCAGCGAGAACGAGTGCCGGCGCCACGTATTCGCGCGCGATCCGCTCTCCTGCGAGCTTGCCCGAGTAGGTCGGCAGCGTCGACACCATCAGCGCCGCGACGAGCACCACGTAGAGCGCCACCGGAAACGGCCAGCTTCGCGTCGGCAACAGTCCCGAGCCATCGAGATAGAGCGGCAACATCACGAGCAGCGCCCCCGCCGGCGCCGGCACGCCGGTGAAGAAATTGCCCTGCCATCTCGGCCGCTCCTCGTCGAGCGCCGCATTGAACCGCGCCAGCCTGAGGCTCGCCGCCGAGGCGAACACCAGCACCGCGATCCAACCGAGATCCTTCAGCGGCGCCATCGCCCACATGAAGATAAGGAACGCCGGCGCCACCCCGAAACTGACGAAATCGGCGAGGCTGTCGAGTTCCGCCCCGAAGCGTGATTGCGCTTTCAGAGCCCGCGCCACGCGCCCGTCGACTCCGTCAAGGAACGCCGCCAGCACGATCAGTCCGATCGCCAGGTCGTATCGCCCCTCGATGGCAGCCCGGATCGACGTGATGCCGGCGCAGAGCGCGAGCAGCGTGAAGAAATTCGGCACCAGATAGCGCACGGGCACCATCTTCGGCCGCATGCGTCGTGGCCGGTCGCCGCCACGCCATGCCCCCCGCCGGTGCATCATCCCTGCCACTCCCTTCAGGCCGCGCGGGCTTCCCGCTCCGGCTCGCTGGACTTGAGATCGGCGAGCACCGTCTCGCCCCCGATGGCGAGTTGTCCGACCGCGACCAGGGCCGACTTTCCGGGCGGCAGATAGACGTCCACCCGGCTGCCGAAGCGGATGAGGCCGAATCGCTCGCCGACGCCGATGCTCTCACCCTCGCCTTTGAACGTCACGATCCGCCGCGCGATGAGCCCCGCGATCTGTACCACGCCGATTTCCGTGCCGTCCGCATGCGTGATCACCAGCGCCCGCCGCTCGTTCTCCTCGCTGGCCTTGTCGAGGGCGGCGTTGAGGAACGCACCCGGCACATAGACCGACCGCAGGATCCGCCCGGCGATCGGCGCCCGATTGATGTGCACGTCCAGCACCGAGAGGAAGATCGAGATCCGGATCCGCTCGCCATCGCCGAGCCCCATCTCGACTGGCGGCCGCACCGCCTCGACGGCCGTCACCCGGCCATCCGCCGGCGAAATCACGAGACCGTCGCGCAACGGCGTCACCCGCTCCGGATCACGAAAGAAATAGGCGATGAAGAGGGCGAGGAAGACCAGCACCCATCCGAGTGGCGGCCACAGCATCAGCATCACGAGCGCGGCGACGGCAGCAATCGCGATGAACTTGTGCCCGTCGCGATGCACGGGCGAGAAACTCGACAGCAGGCTGTCGATGATGTGGTGACGCTCTGACAAGGAACCGTACTCCAGGAACGCCGGTGAAGGCCCGGCCCGCCTACGTCGAGGGAGAGCGCGACACGCCGGGACGACGGCACCCGCGGCGTCCCGCGCCGCACCATGCCCGGTGATCACCGCAGGAACGCGAGTGGTAGCTCCGCCTCGCCCGGGCTGCAAGGGCCCTGATCAGCCGGATTGCCCCCGCCCCGGGGCGCGGCGCGCCGGGGGCAGCCCATGATGCCTCTTCCCGTGCCCTACTCCAGGGGAACGGCGACGAACCGCATCTGGCCCTTGCCGTCCTCGACGCGCAACAGCACGGCACGGCGTCCGCCCGCACGCACCTTGTCCACGGCCTTCTGCACGTCCGCGGCAGCCGCAACCTGCTCCTGCGCCGCCTCGACGATCACCTCGCCGGCCTTCAGGCCCTTACGTGCCGCCTGGCTCTGCTCCGGAAGCTCCAGAATGATCACGCCCTTGGCGACCTTGGCGTCGATGCCGAATTTCTTGCGCAGCTCATCGTCAAGTGCCGCCAGCTTCATGCCGAGCACGACGTTGCCGCTCGCATCGGAGCGCTTGTCGGGTTTCTCGGCTTCCGCCTCTTCGAGGCGCCCGATGACCACCTTGACCGTCTTCCGCTGCCCCTTGCGCAGCAATTCGACGTCGACCGTCTTCCCCACCGCGATGCGCGAGACGAGACGCGGCAGCGACCGCATCGACGCCACGTTGCGCCCGTCGAGCTTCAGGATCACGTCCCCGGGTTCGACACCGCCTTTGGCCGCCGGCCCGTCGGGCGTCACCGCTGACACCAGGGCGCCGGCATTCTCGCTGACGCCGATCGACTCCGCGATTTCCTCCGTCACCGACTGGATCTTCACGCCGAGCCAGCCGCGCCGCGTCTCCCCGAACTCCCTGAACTGGTCGATGACCGACTGCACCGTATCCGAAGGCACCGCAAAGCCGATACCGATGGAACCGCCCGACGGCGAGATGATCGCCGTGTTCACACCGATCACGTCGCCGTCCATGTTGAACAGCGGACCGCCGGAATTGCCCTTGTTGATGGCGGCATCGGTCTGCAGGTAGTCGTCGTAGGGACCCGAGTTGATGTCGCGTTGCTTGGCCGAGATGATGCCGACGGACACCGACCCGCCGAGGCCGAACGGGTTGCCGATCGCGACCACCCAGTCGCCGACCTTCATGGCCTCCGACACCCCGAACTTGACCGCCGTCAGCGGCTTCTTGGGCGTCACCTTGAGCAGCGCCAGATCGGTCTTGGTATCGCGGCCGATGACCTTGTCGACCTTCAGCTTGCTGCCGTCGGCGAAGTTCACGACGATCTCGTCGGCGCCCTCGATCACGTGGTGGTTCGTGACGATCAGCCCTTCCTTGGCGTCGATCACGAAGCCCGAGCCGAGCGACGAGACCTTGCGCTCCGATCCGCCGGGCGCGTCCTTGCGGCTGAAGAAGTCTTCGAAGAATTCCTCGAAAGGCGAGCCCTTCGGCACGTTCGGCAGCGGCACGCCCGATGGCCCCTTGGCCTTCTGGCTCGTCGAGATGTTGACGACCGCGTCGGTGAGCTTCTCGGCGAGCGGCGCGAGGCTCTGCGGCCCGCCACGAGCGACGGCCGCGATTGGCGCCATCGGCACCACGATCGATGCGGCAAGTCCGGCGAGAACCGCTGCCGACCAGGAAACCCGCCGCCAGCCCCGCCTGGATGCCGCGAAGCCTCTAACCATGTGCGTCGCCATCATGCCTGTTCCTCGGACAATGCCCCCCGACGCTGGGGCGCAACGCCCCTGAGGTGGGCAAGCTGGTACACTCGCACCGGCCGGAACCGGGGCTTGCGCGCCCGGTTCCTCCGGCAGACAGCGCCGCGTCAGCGCTTCGGCTGGCTCGGAGCTGCGGTTCCTGCCGGATTATTGAAGTACCGGAAGAACTCGCTGTCGGGAGACAGCAGAAGCCGTGTATCGCCGGCCTTCATGCTGGCTTCATAGGCCTGCATCGACCGGTAGAACGAAAAGAAGTCCGGATTTCGGCCGAAGGCATCGGCGAACACCTTGTTCCGCTCCGCCTCGCCCTCACCGCGCATCTGCTCGCCCTTCTTGGTCGCCTCGGCCTTGATGACCGTCGCCTCACGATCGGCCGTCGCGCGGATCCGGTTGGCGGCCGCACCGCCTTCGGCTCGGAACTCCGCCGCCTCGCGCTGACGCTCGGCCCGCATCCGGTCGAAGATGTTCTTCGAGTTCTGCTCCGGCAGATCGGCCCGCTTCAGGCGCACGTCGACCACCTCGAGACCGAAATCCTTGCCCTCGGTGTTCACCTGCGCGGCGATGCGCTTCATGAGCTCTTCACGCTTGTCGCGGACCACGTCCTGGAAGGTCTGCGAGCCGAGCACGCGCCGAATGGACGACTCGACGATCGGCCCAAGGCGCGAGCGCACGTTACGCTCGTCCCGCACCGTCTGGTAGAACTTCAGCGGATCGGTGATGCGGTAGCGCGCGAACGCATCGACGACAAGACGCTTCTGGTCGGACGCCGTGACTTCCTGCGGCTGCGTATCGAGGTCGAGAATGCGCTTGTCGAAGAAATCGACGCTCTCGACGACGGGGATCTTCCAGTGCAGCCCCGGCTCCGTGATCACGCGCTTCGGCTTGCCGAATTCCAGCACGAGCGCCTGCTCGTTCTGGTGCACGATGAAGGCTGCGAAGTAGACCGCCGTTGCGGCTGCACCGATGAGTGCCAGAAATATTCCGAGAAGGACACGCATGGCTCAGTTGCTCCCCGCGGGCTGGGCCGGCTTCGCCCGCTGCTGCAGCTGGTCGAGGGGCAGGAACGGAACGACGCCCTGCCCGCCCTTGTTGTCGAGAATGATCTTGTCGGCGCCGGCGAGCACGCGTTCCATGGTCTCGAGGAACAGCCGCTGCCGGGTCACTTCGGGGGCCTTCTCGTATTCCTGGTAGACACTGAGGAATCGCGACGCCTGGCCTTGCGCCTCGGCGACGGTCTGCTGCTTGAAGCCCTCGGCGCCCTGCAGGATGCGCTCGGCCTCGCCGCGTGCCTCCGGAACGATCCGGTTGGCGTACGAGAACGCCTCGTTCTGCAGCCGCTCCTGGTCGGCCCGCGCTGCCTGCACGTCACGGAACGCGTCGATGACCTGCATCGGCGGATCGACCTTCTGCAATTGAACCTGATCGATCTGGATACCTGAATTGTAGCTGTCGAGTGTCGACTGGATCAGACGCTGCGCGTCGGCCTCGGCTTTTTGCCGGGCTTCGGTCAGCAACGGCGCGATGTTCGACTTGCCGACGATCTCGCGCATGGCGCTTTCGGCGACCTCTTTGACCGTCGCCTCGGGCTGCTGGATGTTGAACAGGTACGACGCGGCATCCTTGATCCGCCAGTAGACCACGAAGTCGACGTCGACGATGTTCTCGTCACCTGTCAGCATCAGGCTCTCTTCCGGCACGTCGCGCACCGTCGTCTGCAAGCCGCGCGTCGAGGTGCCGGAACGCATGCCAACCTCGATGATGTTCTGGCGCGTCACCTTCGGCAGGCGCACTTCCTCGATCGGAGGCGGCAACCTGAAATGAAGGCCCGGCGGCTCCTGACGCACGAATTCGCCGAACCGCAGCACCACGCCGAGTTCGTCCGGATTGACCCGGAACGTGAACAGATAGAACCCCAGCACCGCCACGATCGGCGCCGCCAGCAGCAGCATGAGCGGCCCCGGCAGTCCCGAGCCCGGCATGACCTGCTTCAGACGGTCCTGGCTCCGCTTCAGCAGCTCTTCGAGATCGGGCTGTTGCCCACCCCCACCGCCGCCGCCGCCGCCCGAGGGCCCCTGCCCCCACGGTCCCTGACCCCAGGGCCCGCCACCGTTATTGCCGCCGCCGCCGCCGCTTTTCCAGCCGCCGCCGCCGCTTTGATTGCTCCAAGGCATACATCACCGCCGTTTCTTGAGGATTTTGACGGACTGGCCGCGCGCCAACCTGCCCGGTTGTCCGATCCGGAGAGCCGTGCCCTGCGCAGCCGTCGCCATGAAAACACGTGCGACAGTTATAGGACATGCCCAACGGGTAGCGCAAACCTCACGCCAACATGGTGACGGGCCGCCAAGGTTCAAGTTTCGGGCAACGACTTCACCACACCGATACGCTCATAAGTTGCAACCGACGCGGGGAATTCGTCCTTTGGCAGGCGCGCCAGCGGCACCGTCGAGACGAGGCGCCAGTCGGCCGTGTCGAGTTCGGGAAAAACGGTATCCCCGACCGGCTCGGCGTCGATGACGTCGACGATGGCCCGGGTTGCATAGGGCAGCGCCAGAGCATAGATCTCGCCACCGCCGGCGATGATCACCTCGTCGACGCCGCGCCGTGCCGCCAGGGTGGCCGCGAGGCGCAGTGCTTCAGCCAGCGAAGTCGTGCTGTGCACCCCGTCGGCCGCAAAGCCCCTGTTACGCGTCACGACGATCGTATCGCGCCCGTCGAGCGCCTTGCCGATCGATTGGAACGTCTTGCGTCCCATGATCATGGGCCGCCCAATCGTGAGCTTGCGAAAATTGCGGAGCGACGTGGGCATCTGCCAAGGCATGTCGCCCTCGCTCCCGATGACCCGGTTGCGTCCCATGGCGACCACAATGGTCACGTGCAACGCGCCTGGCGCCTGATGTGGCATGGGCTCCTCGGCGCTCCTTGCGCGGCTATACTGCGACCGGCGCCTTGATGTGCGGATGCGGATCGTAGCCCTCGATGCGGAAGTCCTCGTAGCGGAAACCGAAGATCGACGTGACCTCCGGGTTGAGCACGAGGCGGGGCAGCGGCCTCGGCGCCCGCGAGAGTTGCAGATCGGCCTGCTCGAGGTGATTGAGATACAGGTGCGCGTCACCGAGCGTGTGCACGAACTCGCCCGGCTTGAGCCCGGTCACCTGTGCCATCATCACCGTCAGAGCCGCGTAGCTCGCGATGTTGAACGGCACGCCGAGAAAGACGTCGGCCGACCGCTGGTAGAGCTGGCACGAGAGCCGGCCATCGGCGACGTAGAACTGGAACAGGCAGTGACAGGGCGCCAACGCCATGTCCGGAATGTCGGCCGGGTTCCACGCCGAGACGATCATGCGTCGGCTGTCGGGATTCGTTTTGAGCGTCTCGACCACATCGCGGATCTGATCGATCGTCCGACCGTCCGGCGCCGCCCAGGACCGCCACTGCCGACCATAGACCGGCCCCAGCTCGCCCGCTTCGTCGGCCCATTCGTCCCATATGCTCACGCCGTTGGCCTTCAGGTAGGCGATGTTGGTATCGCCGGCCAGGAACCAGATCAGCTCATGCACGATCGATTTGAGATGCAGCTTCTTCGTCGTGACCAGCGGAAAACCCTCCGCCAGATCGAACCGCATCTGATGGCCGAACACGCTCAGGGTGCCGGTGCCGGTGCGATCCGACTTCCTGACGCCATGGTCACGCACGCGCCGCATGAGATCGAGATAGGCATCCATGACGATCGTCCTTCTTCCGCGAGTCCGGCGCGTGGCTGGCATCCCACCGCCCTCATGTGGACCCGCGATGCCGCCACCGCAATTCGCCAGCCCGCCGCGCCGCCGATTTTTCCCCATCGGATTGTTCGAGCAGGCCGGGCGACCGGGCCCGCCGAGCGTCAACCCTTGCCCGAATATTTGGCCAGCACCTTCCGCGCCGCCTCGACGGTAGCATCTCCGATCGCCGCCTGCCCCTCCGCGGTCGGGTGGAAGGCTCCCGAATAGAGGCTCGCCAGCAGCACTTGGAACCAGTTCACCGTCTTCGTCGGCAGCGCCTTCTGCAGGATCGTCCGACTGACGTGAAAATGCCCCACCAGGAACGCGTCATTGGGCGTTCGGAACCATCTCTGCCGCGACGCATAGGCCTGAAAACTGGCGGGATTGTAAGGCACCCACGCCCCGTCGATCTTGCGCGGCAGCCTCAGATCGTCGGCCGTCGACAGCGCGTTGTCGAGCCAGCCCGCACAGATGCTTCGGCCATTGAACTTCGCCCGGTGCGCCTGCACGAACGTCCAGCCGTGGGCACTGCTCGAGGCCTTCATCGTCCGGTCGAGCCGCTCCGCCGCCTCCATCGAATCCCGTGCCTTCTGCTCCGACAGCGCGAAATCACTGACGACCGTCATACCCGCCCGGCTGTCCGGGCACACCGACCGCCCGTCGTCCAGCAGCGTCAGCGCCGGGTACGAGACGAGCACCACCCGATCGGACTGTCCCCATGGCACATGCAGGAGATTGTGCACCGCCCGGTTGAACGACTTGTACCGTTCACCGAGGGCTGCGAGCTGCTTGCGAGCCTCGGCGTAGCCATAGACCTGCCCCATCCAGCCGCCGAGGCGGCGCAGCAGCGATTCGTCAGACAGGATGGCATTGGCGACGAGTCGCGAGAACCCGACGTCGTTGCCGCCGATCGAAACGAGCAGCAGATCGATCTTGCGCGCATGCTCGGCGTCGCACTTGAGAAGGACGAGCCCACCCTGCAGATCCGGCACCCGCCCCCGATTGTGGTAGGCCTCCGGAAGATCGTACGCTGGCGCCTCCCGCGAGCCGCATTGCTCGCGCGCCACTGCCGAGATTTGCGACAGATCGGGCGGTGACGGAACCCACTCGTGTCCCTTGTAACGCAGGAACAGTCCCCTCACGATCTCCGCCCCCGAGCACGCGAAACTGACGAACGTCACCGCTCGCTGGGGCTTCTCGACAGCGAGCTGCAGCGCCACGCGCAGCTGATGTGAATAGAGCGATCTGTGGCACGCCTGATCGAGCCACCGGGGATTGGCGTCGATGAACGACTTGTCGCCGATTGACGCCCAGTCGCCGACGCGCGCCGGATACCCCGTCAAGTGCGGCTCCTTGACCGGATCCCCATAGTCGGCCGAACGCTCCCGCGAGAACCGCACGGGCACGTCGGGATTGCCTTCGCCGGACCCGAAACTGTCGCCGACGCCGACGACGAGCACGTCCTCGACCTCGACCTCGGTCTCCGCGATCCGCACACCGCCGACATCGACCGTAACCATGGCGCCGTCCGGGTAAGGGATGGCGAGCTTCACCTCCACGTCGCACGGCACGGTGAGCGTCGTGCTGTCACCGCTCGACGGGCGCACGCTCCACGCGCAATCGACCGCCGCCGTATCGACGGCACCTTTCAGCGTCGCAACGATGCGGTGGGCCTTCGGATGCAGGTAGTCGGGTTCCGCCTTGCAGGTGTGGCGGTTCTGCACCGGGTCCCAGCAGGTGCGGTCGAGCATCGTCGCGGCCCAGCCCTCGCCGCCGTGCCGCTCGGCGAGCGCCCGCTCGGCGCTCAGGATCGGCATAAGCCGTTCCTCCTCGCTCAGCGCTTCGTAAGTGGCCCGGTGCGCCTCGGTCGCCTTCGGATCGGTGAAGAAACGGAACGGATTCTCGAGCCGCCAGGAGATCTGCGGCGTGGCGGCGGCAGCCGGCTCGATCGCCGATCCCGCGATGCTCGCCGTCACCGCGACGGCGAGCATTCGCACGTAGAGCGCGATCCTGAGGCTCATTGGCCAACTCCCCGACTTTAGATCCGCCCCGTAAAATGGGCCATTGCCAGACGAACAACGCGCGAAAACGGCGCGACGTCCGTCATCTCTGCGATCAGCCGACGTCCGCTCTGAGCCTTGAAATATGGTTCGATCATGGCAAGGGGGAGAAGGACGGCACGCTGCGCTCCTGTCAAGCCCGCTCGGGCATGCCGCACGGTTGCAAGCTCGTCGCGAACCAGCGCCCGCAACTCCTCCGCGATTACCGACACCGCCGCCGCCGTCCGCGCATCCTCGCGCTGCTCCACGAGGTGGTCCGGCTCGAGCCCCTGGTCCCTGAGCCGGCGCGCCGGCAGCGGAAAGCCGCCATTGTGCAGAAGCTTGGGCAGCATCCCGAGCCGCCGCGCGATGCCGTAGCTCCGCCCGGCCGCCAACGCAATCGGACGCAGAGCCTCGCCATCGCCGCCACAGAGCCCGAAGCCCGCCTCGAACAGCGCCCCGTCGGTCTTGTCGATGTAGGCGAAAAGTCCGGCGTCGTCTGCCACCAGTCCGCCCGCGAGATCGAATTCCCGCGCCGTGATCACGGCGTCGAGACGTGCGAACGGCACGCCGCGTCCCAGCACCTCCGACACCACGGCATCGGCGACAGGGTGCCCGCTCCGCTCGCCGCCAGCCCCTGCCACCAGCGCATCCCGCCACCATTGCAGCCGGATTTCGCCGAGCATGGCCTCGCTGACCTGCTCCGGAATGCGCCCGACTTCGGCGGCGAAGGCAGCGAGCGCCGCAAGTGCCGGACGCAACGACTTCGGCGCCAGTGTCGCGGCCAGATAGCGATCCGGCTCGCCCCGCATCGCTGCGTCCCGCACGTCCCGGCTGACGCCACCGCCCGTTGGTCCTCCAGTGCCGAACGCCATGTCAGTAGAGATGCGCGGCAGCGACCATCGCGAATGTGGTCGGGACCGAGAGCGCGAGATTGACACGCGCGGCGGCCTTCATCCGGTAACGCGCGAGTTCGCGCTCGCCGTCGCTCGTCTTCGGATCGAGCACCGACGTCAAGCTCGGCAGGATCATCCGGTTGACGAGCCACCACATCCCGATGCCCGCGATCACCCCGAGCCACAGGATGATCCCCCGCGCTGTCGGAATGTAGACGGCCGACGGAAACACCCAGCGATCGAGCACATAGCCCGTCGTGAGCAGCAGCACACCCCCGCTGGCCAGGACGACATGCGAGGCCCCGCGAAAGACGCGCGCCACCCGTGGCACGATGCTGCGCATGAGCACGGCCCGTCCGACGTCGTCCGTCTCCTGCAGCGCGATGATCTGGATGAAGTTGACGAACCAGATCATTCCGACCCACAGCATCGCCGCTCCCACGTGCGCGAGGCGCGCCAGGAACGAAATCAGCCCGATGGTATCGCTGCTGTTTGCGCCGAGCCAGATGGCCAACAGCGCCGCCGCGGCTCCGATCCCGACGGCGAGCGCAACCATCGGATTGTTGAACAGGCTCGTCACGCGACGTCCCTCTTGTTGCTTCGTTGCGCCCTTGCCGCCGATGCTCTACGGCGCCGATCGGGCGGCGTCCGGCTCGTCGACGGCAATGAGGGCGGTCGCCACCCGCCGCTTCTCGGCCAACAGGATGTTGTACGTGCGCGCGGCAGGTCCAGTTGCCATGATTTCGAGACCGAGGCCAGCCGCCTTGATCAAATCCCGCACCCCGTTCGGCGGGAGAAGATGTCGCTGGCCGGTTCCGATCAGGACGAAGTCGATCTCCTCTCGAGCGGCGAGGATCCGTGCGAGATCGGCCTCGCTCACGTCATCGAGCCTCTCCGGCCGCCACGCCTCGATGGCATCCGGGAGGCAGAGGATCGACCCCCTGTGACTCATCCCGGCAAACCGGAAACCGCCATTGCCGTAAGCATCGATCGGCGCGCGGCCCGGATATCTGGCACCGGCAGTCAGCATCGCGACGAACCTCCTGGTCTCGGCAGAAAGGCCGTCAGGCCGTCTTCGCCTCCGCTTTGTCTCCCGCCTTCGCGTCGAGGTCGCGCGGCACGCCCACGTATTCGAGCACCGGCGCCGCGATGAAGATCGACGAGTACGTGCCGACGAGAATGCCGAACAGCATCGCGAAGTTGAAGTTGCGGATCACTTCTCCGCCGAAGATGAACAGCGCGATCAAAACAGCGAACGTCGTGGCGCCCGTGAGGATCGTCCGCGAGAGCGTCTCGTTGATCGACAGATTGAGCAGTTCGCGGAGTGGCATTCGCTTGAATTTGCGTAGGTTTTCGCGAATTCGATCCGACACGACGACGGTGTCGTTGACCGAGTAGCCGAGAATGGTGAGCAGCGCCGCGACGATGGACAGATCGAACGCCATGTCGAACAGCGAAAACAGCCCCACCGTCAGCAACACGTCGTGCGTGAGCGCTACCACCGTACCAAGCGCGAACTGCCACTCGAACCGGAACCAGACGTAGGTGATGATGGCGAGGATGCCCGCGATGACCGCGATCGTCCCGGTCCACCGCAGCTCCTGCGACACCGCCGGCCCGACGACCTCGACCCGCCGCACTTCGAACGCACTGCCGAGCGAATCCGTGACTTTCTTCAGCCCCTCTTGCTGCGCGGCTTCTCCGCCCGGCTGCTGCTCGAGGCGGATCAGCGCGTCGGTGGGGACGCCGAACTCCTGGATCTGCACGTCGCCGAGCCCGAGCGCTCCGAGCTGCGACCTCAGCTTGCCGATGTCGATCGGCTTGTTCGCCGTGTCCTTCACCTCGATGAGCGAGCCGCCTTTGAAGTCGACGCCGAAGTTCAACCCTTTGACAAGGAAGAGCCCCAGCGACGCCACCATCATCACGATCGACGCGAAGAAACACACGTCACGCCAGCGCATGAAATCGATGCGCGTGCCGTGCGGGAAGAAGTCGAACCCCTTGAAATTCGGGATGGGAAGCATGGGTTTGCTGTCCTGACCTTAGATCGGCACGACGATTTTCTGGGGGCGCATCTTCTGGCTCTTCAGCCACGTCACGACGAGCAGGCGCGTCACGAACACGGCCGAGAAGATCGACGTGAAGATGCCGATCGACAGCGTGACGGCGAAGCCCCGGATCGGACCGGAGCCGAGCCAGAACATGAGGAGCGCCGCGGCCAGCGTGGTGAGCTGGCTGTCGAGGATGGTGACCACCGCCCGCTTGAACCCCGTCTCGATGGCAGTGATCGCCGTCTTGCCGGCCCGGATCTCCTCGCGGATGCGCTCGTAGATGAGAACGTTCGCATCGACGGCCATGCCGATCGTGAGCACGAGGCCCGCGATGCCAGGCAGCGTCAGCGTGATGCCGATGCCGCTCATCAGCGCCACGATGATGATGCCGTTCACGATGAGCGCGATCACCGCGAAGATGCCGAACGTACCGTAGGCAGTGATCGTCATCGCGAACGTCGCGAGCGCGCCGACGATGCCGGCGAAGCGCCCCGCCGCGATGGAGTCGGAACCCAGCGACGGCCCGACCGTCCGCTCCTCGACGATGGTCATGTCGACCGGCAGTGCGCCGGACCTCAGCTGCACGGCGAGGCGGTTCGCGCTGTCGACCGTGAAATTGCCGGAGATCTGGCCCGTGCCGCCCAGAATGGCCGTCTGGATCACCGGTGCCGACAGGACCTTGCCGTCGAGCACGATTGCGAACGGCCGACCGACGTTGGCCTGCGTGAAGCGCCCGAACTTGCGCGCCCCCGACTGATCGAACCGGAACGTGATGATCGGCTGGTTGTTCTGCTGGTCGAAGCCCGGCTGGGCATCCACGAGTTCCTCACCCTTCACCACCGGCGTCTCGCGAAGGAGATGCGGTGGCTCGCCAGCCTCATCAGACGGGAATACCCGCCAACCGGCCGGCGCGCGACCCTGCTGCGCGTCTTCCGCCGTGAACTGGTTGTGGACCTCGTGGAACGTGAGGCGGGCAGTCTCCTTGATCAGCGCCTTGAGCTGACTTGCGTCCTTGAGCCCTGGATACTGCACGAGGATGCGGTCGGCGCCCTGCCGGACGACGGACGATTCCGCCGTACCGAGCTGGTTGATGCGTCGGTTGATGGTCTCGATGGCGGCGCTGGCCGCATTCGCCGTGCGCTGCGTGATGCCCGCGGCCGACGGCGTGATCGTGATCTGTCCGGCGTCGTTACGCGTGATGTCGAGATCGACGGCGCTTGTCCCGAGGAGCGCGTTGCCGATGTTCTGCTGCATCTTGCGCGCTTCGCGCATCGTCGCCTCGAGCTGATCCGCCCGCGTCGGCCTGACGATCACGCTGTTACCCTGCAACGTGACGCTGGCTGGGATCTTGCCTTCAGTGATGACCACGCGACGCGCATCGTCCCGGATGCTCTGCAGCCAGTCGCGGCGGAGCTGGGCCGAATCCATGGCGAGCAGCAGATGTGCGCCGCCCTGCAGGTCGAGACCCGGCGGGATCTGCTTCTTCGGCGCCCAGGATGGCCACGCGTCCACCGTTTCGCGGGCGAAGAAGTTCGGCAGAGCGAAAATGAGCCCGATCAGACAGGCGGCGATGATCGATATGTTGCCGAAGCGCGAAAACTGCAGCATGGGGCTTCAGCCCTTCGATTGTTGGACGGGTGGCGCGGTAGCCCCGCACCTCGGCTCGGTCGGGCCTATGTGCTCTCCTTCACAGGCTCGCCCTTGCCGCGGACTTCGGCGACGGCGCCGCGCGTGACCCTGATCCGCATCGTCTCGTTGAGCTCGACCTCGAGCTCGTTGTCGCCGTCCTTTGCCTTCATCACCTTGCCGATGAAGCCGTTGGAGAGAACGACGGTGTCACCGCGCCGGACGGCGTTGATCAATTCACGCCGCTCCTTTTCGCGCTGCTGGTTCGGGCGGATGACCAGGAAGTAGAAGATCGGAATCATCAGCGCCAAAGGCACCAGCATGCTGGTGAATGGGTCGGCGCCGGGCGCCTGAGCGTAGGCCGGAGTGATGAAAAGCATCGCGATGGAGGTCCTGTGAACGGAGCAGCTCACTGTCAGGGGCATCGGCCCCCGGATGACAGACGGATGACAGTGGCGCCTTCCTTGGCGCGGCGGACTATAGTGTCCGTTGCATGGTTTGCAACCCGATTAGGCAGTCCGCGCGACCTGCCCCGTCCGCCCGACGGGACTTCGCGCGCTGCCTCAGGTCCCGCGACCAGATGGCGCCTCCCGTCGAGGGCCCGGGACAATCGCGTGACGTCGCGCTAAGCGTCCCCTATAGAACCCGCCCTGTCTCCGTCGCCGGACGGACCTGGCCAGATGGCCTTGGGATTGCCGAGGAGTGTTTTTCGCGATGACCGCCGACCCGAACCTGCTCGACCGCATCGAACGCCTCGCAGCCGCACTCGAGCGCATGGCGCCGCCGCCCGCGCCCGCGATCGACTTCTCGTCGGCGGAGGCCTTCGTCTGGCAGACGGGGCCAGAGGCCTTCATTCCCGTCCCGCACGTCAATCGGCAGCCGCTGGGCCTCCTCAAGGGCATCGAACGGGCATCCGACCAGCTTCTCGACAACACCCTGCGCTTCGCCAAGGGCTTCCCGGCGAACAATGCGCTGCTGTGGGGCGCCCGCGGCATGGGCAAATCGAGCCTCGTCAAGGCATCGCACGCCGAGGTGCGCCGGCAGCTCGGCAAGAAGCTCGACCACGACGACCTGAAGCTCGTCGAAATCCACCGCGAGGATATCGACAGCCTCCCGCGCTGCCTCTCCCACATGCGCCCCGCCCCGCACCGCTTCATCGTGTTCTGCGACGACCTGTCCTTCGACCATGACGACACGTCGTACAAGTCGCTGAAGGCCGTGCTGGAGGGCGGCATCGAGGGTCGGCCGGAGAACGTGCTGTTCTACGCCACCTCGAACCGGCGTCATCTGATGCCGCGGCACATGATGGAGAACGAGCGCTCGACGGCGATCAATCCGTCCGAAGCGGTGGAAGAGAAGGTATCGCTCTCGGATCGGTTCGGACTGTGGCTTGGATTCCACAATGGCACCCAGGACCAGTACCTCGACATGGTCCGGGGCTACGCAGCCCACCACAAGCTGAAGATCGCGGACGACGAACTCGTCCGCGATGCGCTCGAGTGGAGCGTCACCCGCGGCGGACGCTCAGGCCGCGTCGCGTGGCAATATATTCAGGACCTTTCGGGACGCCTCGGCATCCGACTTTGACGGCCAGGGTGGTTGGCGCAGGGCATCACTGCGTCCTCCCCCGTCGACAAACGGCGCCATAGGACGAATTCTGTTCGCAGGCGTCATGCGCCGTGCCGTTTGGCGTCGGGGCGTGTATGTGTTGACAGCATGGGGTTGGATCGGGTTTTCGCATTTGCCCGACCGGACAGCCTCTCGTCCCGCGCGTCCCGCCCGGGTGATGGTGAGATAGATGCCACTGTTTGATATGTACGATTCGGATACGGGCTTGCTCAGATTGTCCGAGCTGGCGAGAGCAGGTCAGCGGGTCACGTTCGTGTCCGGCAACTTCAACGTACTGCACCCGGGTCATCTGCGCCTGTTGAAGTTTGCAGCCGAGCAGGCCGACCTCTTGCTCGTCGGCGTCAATCCGGACACGACACCCGGGGTATCTGTGCCGGCCGCCGATCGGCTCGCCAACGTCCGCGCCCTCTCGCTTGTCGATCACGCATTCCTGTTGACCGGTCCGCCGTCCGACTTCATCGGCCGCTTTCGTCCCGCACTCGTCGTCAAGGGCAAGGAATTCGAGCACCGGGATAACCCGGAGCAGGACATCGTCGCATCCTACGGCGGTCGAGTTGTCTTCGGATCGGGCGAAACCCTGTTCTCCTCTTTCTCGATGCTCAACGAGGAGTTCACCCAGACCAACTTCTCGAGCATCCGCAAGGCGACGGAGTTCCCGCGCCGCCACGGCTTCGACGTTCGCTCGCTGCACGACTGCCTCGCGAGGTTCGCCGGTTTGCGCATGCTGGTGATCGGCGACCTGATCGTCGACGATTACATCACCTGCGACCCCCTCGGCATGTCGCAGGAGGACCCGACGATCGTCGTCACGCCGATCGAGACCAAGACGTTCGTCGGCGGAGCGGGTGTCGTCGCGGCGCACGCGCGCGGGCTTGGCGCCGACGTGCGCTTCATGACCGTCGTCGGCGACGACGAGGCGGCCGAGTTCAGCCGCGCCAATCTAGAGCACCAGGGGATCGGCGTCTCGATGGTGTTGGACGAAACGCGCCCCACCACGCGCAAGCAGCGCTTTCGCGCCAACGGCAAGACGCTCTTGCGGGTCAACCATTTGCGCCAGCATGCGATCAGTCCCGAGCTGTCCGCCCGGCTGCTGCGCGAGATCGAGGCGGCACTCCCGACCACCGATCTGTTACTGTTCTCCGACTTCAACTACGGCTGCCTGCCGCAACCGCTCGTCGATGCCGTGACCGCGCTTGCCGGCGCCCGCGGCATCCCCATGTCCGCCGACAGCCAGGCATCGTCGCAACTCGCCGACATCTCCCGCTTCAAGGGCATGAGCCTGATCACGCCGACCGAGCGTGAGGCGCGCCTCGCCCTGCGCAACAACGAGGACGGCCTCGCCATCATCGCCGGTCAGCTCGCCGAGGCGGCCCGCGCCGAAACGGTGATCGTGACGCTCGGCTCCGAAGGCCTTCTGGTCCACGCGCGAAAGGGCGGCCACTACACGACCGACCTGCTGCCCGCCATGAACACCGCGCCGAAGGACGTGGCCGGCGCCGGCGACGTCCTCTTCACCAGCGCTTCGCTGGCGCTCGCCGCCGGCGTCGACATCTGGCGGAGCGTCTACCTCGGCGCCATCGCGGCAGCGTGTCAGGTGGGCCGGGTCGGCAACGCCCCGCTCTCGCTGCGCGACATCATCACCGAGCTCGACGCCCCCGGCTGAGCACGTCCCTGGCACGGAGCCGACGCATGAAAGCCCTTTTGCTCGCCGCCGGTCTCGGCACGCGGCTCCGTCCCCTGACGGACACGGTACCCAAGTGCCTCGTGCCGATCCACGGAGTACCGCTCCTCGACTACTGGCTCCGCCTCGCTTTCGCCGGCGGCATCCAGCGTTGTCTTCTGAACACGCATTGGCTGGCCGAAAAAGTGGCGGCGCACGTGGCAGCCTCCCCCTGGCGCGATCGCGTCGACCTCGTCTACGAACCGGAATTGCTCGGCACCGGCGGCACATTGCTCGCCAATCGTGCCTGGTTTGGCGACGGCCCCGTGCTGGTCGCCCACGCCGACAACTTGACCGATTTCGACGTCGCAGCCTTCCGCACGGCTCATGCCGCCCGCCCTGCCGGCTGCGCCATGACCATGCTCGCATTCCGCACAGATGCTCCTGGCACGTGCGGCATCCTCGAACTCGACCCTTTGGGCATCGTGCGTCAGTTCCACGAGAAGGTGGCGAACCCGCCGGGCAATCTCGCCAATGGGGCCGTCTACATTCTGGAGCCTGAGCTGCTCGACGCGATAGCCGCTGCGTCTGCTGCCAAGGCGAGCCCTTTCGTCGATCTCTCCACCGAGATCATTCCGGCGTTTCTGGGGCGCATTCTGGCCTGGGAGACGACCGGCTATCATCGCGACATTGGCAACCCTGAAAGTTTGGCGCGTGCCCACGAGGAGTTTCGGCCACACATGGACGCCCCATGAGATGGCCGCATCTCAAGTCATGTTCAGTTCTGTGAGTATTGTCGATATCAGCACTGGCTTCACTTGCCGCGGCCATCGGCTGCCGGTAAACCCGGCCGGTGACGCGAGGTCGCCCATGCAACACTCGCAATTGGCAGGCATTGGTTCGCCACGGTGTGCCGCGGCTGCTGCGGCTGCGTTAGGGGACCGGTTGGCGAAGCGGCATTATCGAGGGGACGGATATGAAGCTTTTTGTGACGGGCGCCTGTGGCTATAAGGGCAGCGTCCTGGTGCCCAAATTGCTCCGCGCCGGCCACCAGGTGGTGGCGTTCGACGCGCAGTGGTTCGGAAACGAGCTGCAGCCCCACCCCGACCTGAAGGTCGTGAAGGGCGACGTCCGCAATCCCGACGAGATCGATCTCACCGGCATCGACGCCATCATTCACCTCTCGAGTGTCGCCAACGATCCCTGCGGCGATCTCGATCCGAAACTCACGTGGGAGATCAGCTGCCTCGCCACCATGCAGCTCGCCGATCGCGCCAGGCGCAGCGGCATCAAGCGCTTCATCTACGCCTCGTCCGGCAGCGTCTACGGCGTCAAGGACGAGGAACACGTCACCGAGGATCTCGAGCTGCTGCCGATCTCGGAGTACAACAAGACCAAGATGTGCGGCGAGCGCATCGTGCTCTCCTATGCTGACGACATGGTGGTCCAGATCGTGCGCCCGGCGACGGTCTGCGGCTACTCGCCCCGCATGCGCCTCGACGTGTCGGTCAACATGCTGACCATGCAGGCGCTCCAGAACGGCAAGATCACGGTGTTCGGCGGCGACCAGACGCGCCCCAACATCCACATCGACGACATCACCGATCTCTACATATTCCTGCTCGATCACCCCGAGCATACCGGCGTCTATAATGCCGGATTCGAGAATATCTCGATCATGGACATCGCGCGCATGGTCTCGAACCACGTCGCCGCCGAGATCACGGTGACGCCGTCCAACGACCCGCGCTCCTATCGCGTCAACTCCGACAAGCTGCTCGCCACTGGTTTCCGCCCGAAGAAGACCGTCGAGGACGCGATCAAGGAGATCGTCGGCATGTATCGCCAGGGCGCCCTGAAGAACGACGATCGCTGGTACAATCTCAAATGGATGCAGAAAGAGGTGCTCGGATGAGCATCGCAGCCAGCACGGTGCCAGTCCCACCCGCGGCTGCGATGGCGGACGCCTCCGGCCTCTTTCGCGATTACGCCGAGCGACTGTCCGCGACACTCCGCGGTTTCGATTGGTCGCCTGTGGAGACGCTTGCAGCCGACCTGCTCGACTGCTGGCGCACCGGTCGTCAGGTGTTCATCTGCGGCAACGGCGGCAGCGCCGGCAACGCCAACCACCTCGCCAACGACTTCATGTATCCGCTCTCGAAGCGGAAGGGCTCCGGCATCCGCATCCACGCCCTGTCGGACAATCCGGCCATTCTGACCTGCCTCGCCAACGACGAAGGCTACGACAACGTCTTCGCCTACCAGCTCGCCATTCAGGCCGACCGCGGCGACGTGCTGCTGGCCTTCTCCGGCTCTGGCAACTCCCCCAACATCGTGAAGGCGCTGGAGGAGGCCCGCACCATCGGCATGCGCAGCTACGCCGTGCTCGGCTTCGGGGGCGGCAGAGCGCTGTCGCTCGCCGACGTGCCGATCCACTTCGCCGTCGACGACATGCAGATCGCCGAGGATACCCAGACCATCGTCGGCCATATGATCGTGCAGTGGCTCTTCAAGCACCGCGACACGGTCCACGCCCCATGACTGGCACACCACGCTTCCTCGTGCTCGGCTCGAACTCGTTCTCGGGTGCGAGCTTCTGCGACTTCCTCGCTGCGGCCGGCTACGACGTGCTGGCGACGAGCCGCTCCGACGAGCCCGACGCCGCGCTGCTCCCGTACAAGTGGCAGCCCCGCAAGGGCTCGGTCCGTTTCCGGCGCATCGATCTCAACCACGATCTCGATGCGCTCGCCGGCCTGATCGCCAGCGAACGACCGACCCACGTCGTCAATTTCGCGGCCCAGAGCATGGTCGGCGAGAGCTGGCTCTATCCCGACCACTGGATGATGACCAACGTCGTCTCGCTCGCCCGTCTCTCCGATGTCCTGCGCCGCGCCAGCGGCGTCGAGCGCTACGTCCACGTGACGACGCCGGAGGTCTACGGCTCCACCGAGGGCTGGGTGAAGGAGACGGCGCCCTTCAACCCGTCGACGCCCTACGCGACGTCGCGCGCCGCCGGCGACATGCACCTGCGCACCTATTTCGCGAACTACGGCTTCCCCGTCGTCTTCACGCGCGCCGCCAACGTCTACGGTCCGGGCCAGCAGCTCTACCGCATCATCCCCCGCACTATCCTCGCCGCAATCGGCGGCCAGAAGCTGAAGCTCGACGGCGGCGGCAAGTCGGTGCGCGTCTTCATCCACATGACGGACGTGTCCGACGCCACGCTCGCGATCGCGCTGCGCGGTACGCCCGGCGAGACCTATCATATCTCCGGCTATGAGCTGGTCTCGATCCGCGCCCTCGTCGAGACCATTCTCCAGCGCCTCGGCAAGCGCTTCGAGGATTGCGTCGAGATCGGGCCCGAGCGTCCAGGCAAGGACACCGCCTACACTCTAGACAGCCTGAAGCTGCGCACCGAGCTCGGCTGGCGCGACCGCATCGGCCTCGAGGAAGGTATCGCTGACGTCGTGGCCTGGGCCGAGCGCTTCAAGGACCGCCTCGCATCGTTGCCGTCCCGCTACGACCACAAACCCTGATCGTTCGCCGCAGCCTGAGTGAGCCCCTCCGAGAGAGCCCCCAGAGAGAGCACGATGAGCCAGATGAAGCGCGAAGCCCCGGATCGAGCAGCCCTTTCGCGAGAAGCTGCGCGTCTCCGTGGGCGCGTGATCCAGATGAGCCACAAGGCGAGTGCGGCCCATCTGGCCTCATCGCTCTCGTGCTGTGACGTCCTCGCGGCTGCCTATTGGCACGTCCTCCGGATCGATCCGGCGAAGCCCGCCGACCCCGCGCGCGACCGCTTCATCCTCTCGAAAGGTCACGCGGCGGCGGCGCTCTACGCGATCCTCGCTTTCCGTGGCTACTTCCCCGAGGAGGAGCTTGAAACCTACTGCCAGGACGGCGGCCGGCTCGCCGAGCACCCGCCGGCCAACATGCTGCCCGGCGTCGAGGCGGCGACCGGCTCGCTCGGGCACGGTCTCCCCATCGGAGTCGGGATGGCGCTCTCGGCCCGCATCAACAAGGCGAGCTACCGCGTCTATGCGCTGCTGTCGGACGGCGAGAACAACGAGGGCTCCGTCTGGGAAGCCGCGATGCTCGCCGCCGCCCAGCGCCTCGAGCACCTCTGCGTGATCGTCGACTACAACAAGTGGCAGGCGACGGCCCGCTCCAACGAAACGCTGATGCTGGCGCCCCTCGTCGACAAGTGGCGCGCCTTCGGCTGGGACGCCGTGGAGACCGACGGTCACGACGTCGCCGCTCTCGCGAACCTGATGCAGAACGTGCCGAACGGCTCTGGCAAGCCCGTCGCCATCATCGCCCACACGGTCAAGGGCAAGGGCGTGTCGTTCATGGAAGACGACAACAACTGGCACTACCGCGCGCCCACCGCCGACGAGGTGGTCAAGGCCATGAAGGAGCTCGGCCTCGCATGAGAAACGCATTCGCAGACGAGCTGACGAAGCTCGGGAGCACCGACAAGCGCGTGGTCATGCTGTCGGGCGACATCGGCAACCGCCTGTTCGACAAGTTCAAGGATGCCAATCCGGACCGCTTCTTCAATTGCGGCGTCGCGGAGCAGAACATGATGGGCCTCGCCGCTGGCATGGCCATGTCGGGGCTCCGCCCGGTGGCCTATACGATCACGCCGTTCATCACCTCGCGCTGCCTCGAACAGATCCGCACCGACGCCTGCTATCACGAGCTGCCCGTCACCATCGTCGCGGTCGGAGCGGGCCTCGCCTACTCGGGCCTCGGCCCGACGCACCACGCCTGCGAAGATATCGCACTGCTGCGCGCGCTCCCCAACATGAAGGTCGTCTGTCCGGCCGACGCATGGGAAGTACGCGGCGCGCTGCGGGCGGCACTGCGCCAGGATGGCCCCGTCTACATCCGCATGGGCAAGAAGGGCGAGCCGGTCATCCATTCCGAAGTGCCGGCCAGCTTCGAGATCGGCCGCGCCATCACCATCGAGGACGGTGCCGACGTGTGCCTCCTCTCGACGGGCAACATGCTGCCGGAAGCCATCGAGGCGGCGCACGCGCTCCGCGAGAAGGGCATCACCGCCCGCGTCGTGAGCTTCCACACCGTGAAGCCGCTGGACGAGGCATGCCTCTCGGAGGCGTTCGCCCGCTTCAAGCTCGTCGTCACGATCGAAGAGCATTCCCTGATCGGCGGCTTCGGCTCGGCCGTCGCCGAGTGGGTGATCGACAATGGCGTCCGCACGGCGCCGTTGCTGCGCATCGGCACGCCGGATCGCTTCTTCAAGAAGTCGGGCGAGCAGGAATACGCGCGCGAGGAACTGGGCCTCACCGGCCACCAGATCGCCGACCGCGTCGCCCGAGCGCTCGGCTGAGCCCTGCCGGCTGGCGCCCGGCGCGCGTCCCAAAGTGATCTCGAAACCTCGGTGACCCCATGAAGACCGAAGCAGCAATCCTCGTCGAGCTCGGAAAGCCGCTGGTCATGGCCGAACTCGAGATGCCCGCCATGAAGCCCGGCCAGGTACTCGTCGAGATCGCCTACTCCGGCGCTTGCGGCACGCAAGTCAACGAGGCCATGGGCCACAAGGGCGAGGACAAGTGGTTGCCCCACTGCCTCGGCCACGAGGCGACCGGCATCGTGCTCGAGACCGCCACCGGCGTCACGCGCTTCAAGGCCGGCGACAAGGTCGTGCTGTCGTGGATCAAGGGACCCGGCTACGAGGCCGGCGGCGCCGTCTACGGCTGGGACGGTCGCAAGGTCAATGCTGGCGCCGTGACCACGTTCCAGCGCCACGCCCTGGTCTCCGAGAACCGCCTGACCCCGTTGCAGCCCGGTCTCGCCATGGACACCGCGATCCTTCTCGGCTGCGCCGCGCCGACCGGCATGGGCGCCGTCCTGAACGTTCTGAAGGCCGGCCCCGGTGACAGCATCGCCGTCTTCGGCACCGGAGGCATCGGCCTCAACGCCTTGATGGCTGCGTCATTTTCCGGCGCGACCACCGTCATCGGCGTCGATCCTGCATCGACACGCCGCGATCTGGCGCTCCGCTATGGCGCGACCCACGTCCTGGACCCGAACGCCGCCGACATCCTTGCCGAGATCCGCAAGCTCGTGCCGGGCGGCGTCGATCTCGCCGTCGAAGCGACCGGCATTCCCACGGTCATGGAACAGGCGATCAACGCCACCCGCGTTCAGGGCGGCCGCGCCGTCGTCATCGGCAACGCACGCGCCGGCTCGCGACTGACGCTCGACCCGTCGGTCTTCAATCAGGGCAAGAGCCTGATGGGCACCTGGGGCGGCGACAGCGTGCCGGATCGCGACTACCCGCGATTCGGCCGCCTGCTGGCGTCGGGACGCTTCCCCGTGGCCGGACTGCTCTCGGCGCCCTACCGCCTCGAGGACGCCGACAAGGCGCTGAAGGATCTCGCCGCCGGCACCATCGGACGCCCGCTGATCGACATGAGCCTCCGGTGAGCGCGCCCATGCGCATCGGCATCGACTTCGACAACACCATTGCCTGTTACGACGGCGTGTTTCGTGCGGCGGCCATCGAGCGCGGCCTCGTTCCGCCGGACATCGGTCCCTCGAAGAACGCTGTCCGCGACCTCCTGAACGGCACCGGCCGAAAGGACGCGTTCACCGAGTTGCAGGGCTACGTCTACGGCGCGCGCATGGACCTTGCGCGGCCCTATCCCGGTGCCGCCGAGGCCATCGCATCCCTCCGCCGCGCCGGCCATGCGCTCTTCGTCGTCAGCCACAAGACGCGCACGCCCATGCGCGGCCCGGACTACGACCTCCACGCGGCCGCCCGGGGCTTTCTCGAGGCGAACGGCCTCGTCGGGCCCACCGCCTTCGCCGCTGACTGCATCCATTTCGAGGTGACGAAGGAGGCGAAGATCGCCCGCGCGACGGCGCTCGGCTGCGATGTCTTCATCGACGATCTGCCGGAGATCCTGCGCATGGCCGACTTTCCGGCCGCCTGCCGCGCCATCCTGTTCGATCCCGAACGGCAGTGGCAGTCCGAGACGTTCGAGCGCCACGAGAGCTGGTCGTCTATCGCCGCAACGCTGATGGACGCCCGCTCGTGACCACTTCAGCCGGCGCCCCCGAGGTCTGCGCTCTCGCCGCGCGCCTCGCCACCGCCGCGAAACTGCCGCCGCCTGTTTCTCTGACCGGCCTCGCCGGCGGCAAGAATAACCGCGTCTACCGCGTGACCCTCGAAGGCCGCGACGCACCGGTCGTTCTCAAGTGCTACTTCTCCGATGCGCGTGATGTGCGTGACCGGCGTCATGCCGAGTGGACATTCCTCGAACGCGCCTGGGCGGCGGGCATTCGCAACGTGCCCGAGCCGCTCGCGACCGAACCTGCAGCTCACGCCGCCCTCTACAGCTTCGTCACCGGCGGCAAGCTCGCACCCGGCGAGGTCGCCGATGCGCATGTCGCAGCCGCCATCCGCTTCGTCGTCGCGATCAACCGGACCGCCGGGATCTCGCTCCCCTTGCCGACGGCGTCCGAGGCCTGCTTCTCCATCGCGGCTCACGTCGATACTGTCGACCGCCGCGTCGCGCGCCTCGCGAACCTCGACGGCACGGCTCCACGCGTCGACGACGCACGACGCCTGGTGGCCGATCGCCTCGTGCCGGCCTGGACGCGCATCCGCAGCCGCATCCTGGCACTCCCCGGCGACGCGACGGAGGAACTGGGTCAGGCCAACCGCTGCATATCGCCGTCCGACTTCGGTTTTCACAACGCGCTGGTCTCAGCGACGGGCGACGTCTCATTCATTGATTTCGAATACGCGGGCCGCGACGATCCCGCGAAGCTTGTCTGCGATTTCTTCTGTCAGCCCGAGATCCCCGTGCCGACTGGCCATCTCGACGGCGTTCTCGATGGCCTGAGCGGCGGCTTGCCGGTCGATGCTCACTTCCGGGACCGCGCGATGACCCTTCTCGACGCCTATCGCATCAAGTGGGCGTGCATCATCCTGAACGAGTTTCTGCCCGTCGACGCCGCCCGCCGGGCGTTCGCGGATGCAGGCGCGCGGGAAGCGCGGTGCGAGATCCAGCTCGCCAAGGCCGCACACACGCTGTCGCAGGTGGACGAGACGGCCTGACGTGGTCGATTTCAGGGCGGGTCGATCGCGGCGGCATTAAGCCAACTGGCGGCGGCCTTCACGTCCGGCAGACGCACGACGCCGTCCAGTCCCGGCGGCGGCGAGGCCTTCGGCTCACCGACGAGCAGCAGCCGCCCGACACCCGCCGCATGTCCCGCCTGCATGTCCGTCCACTGGTCGCCGATCATGATCGACCGCCCGAGATCGAGACCGAGGTCCTGCGCCGCCTGCAGCAGCATGCCGGGCTCGGGCTTTCGCCAGGGATGCGCCGCCCGATAGCGCTCGACCACCGCCTCCGGATGGAACGGACAGTGGTAGACCCGCGCGATGTCGATACCCCGGTCGGCCAGTTGCTCGAGCATCCACCCCGTGAGGCGCTCGAAATCGTCGGAGGTATAATAGCCTCGCCCGATCCCCGACTGGTTGGTGACGATGACGAGCAGATGGCCGCGCTCCTGCGCCTTCGCGAGCATGTCGAACACGCCGTCGCGCCACTCGAACGCCGCGATCTCGGAGACATACCCGCGATCGACGTTGATCACGCCATCACGGTCGAGAAGGAGCGCAGTTCGCATCGCAGTACACCCAAATCAGCGGACCGCGCCGGTCGCGCAAGGCCGCCGTTTCCCCAGCTTCACCCATCAAGTGGGCTATCGCAAAAGCGGCGTCAACGGCTGAGCCGCTCACGTCGAGCGTGCCCTGATTTCGCATCGTCGTCTCAGAAATTCCACTGCACCGGCGCGGCTCCCGCGATGGGAGAGCGGAACGTGGCTATCCGGCTGCCGGCAAGATTGCCGAGATAGACGGTCTTGAGGTCCGGCCCGCCGAACGCGACACTCGCGATGTTCTTGAGGCTTCGCTTCGCGCCGATCTCGACGTGCGCGCGGCCCCGCCGACCGGCGTTGAAATAGTCCTCCGCCCAAGCGACGTCGGCTGCGTCCGCGTCGTCGAGGATGAGGGTCCTTGTGCCATCGCGCGCGATGCGGATCACGCGGTTCGAGCAGACGCACGCGACCCACACGCCACCCTCGCCATCGAACGCGAAGCCGTCCGGGAACTCGCCCGCACCGAACGTATGCACGGTCTCACGCCGTCCGAGCTTTTTGCCTTTTACCGGGAACCGCGACACCCGCTTGGCGCAGGTCTCGTTGACGTAGAGCCATTCCCCCGTCGGATCGACGCGGCACTCGTTGGTGAACCCGATGCCATCGGCGACGATGTGCGCGCCGTCCGCGTCCCGTCGGACGATGAAACCGTCGGCATGGCGCGGATGGAACGAGATCTCGCGGGGATAGGCGCGCGTCGAGACCGAGATCCACTCCGTCCCGTCCCGATCGACGCCGACGAAATTGCACACCCGCAGAAGCTCGCCGTCCGCCTCGAAAAGATGCGGAAAGAGCCGCCACTCCCGATCGAGCCGCCACACCCCGCCACCGGGTCCGAGGTTGGCGAGCAGGAACTCCCGATCCCGGGTCATCGCGACCCCGTTCGGAATGAAGCCGGGCGGCGCGCCGATCATCTCCCGCTTCGGCTTTCCGATCTCGGCGATGCCGCTGTGGTGGTCGCCGGCGAACACCTCGCCTTTTGCAGTCGTGAGCACGCACTCGGGCCGCTTGAGGCCTTCGCCGACCCAACTGACGGCGCTGAGCGGGATGAGCGGTGTTTCGGCGGACATGGTGCGGCCCCTGGGCTTCGGATCTGGAGGCGAAAGGATGCGGCAGCCGCAGGGCCGCGTAAAGCCGTACGCGATGATGGACGGCAAGGCGTCCCACGGCCTAGGTTTGCCCGACCCGCAACGGAGGCCCCATGCCCGCCGATCAATACCCGCGCCTCGACACCCTCGCCTTGCATGCGGGCCAGCAGCCGGACCCGACAACCGGTGCCCGCGCCGTGCCCATCTACCAGACGACCTCGTTCGCTTTCGAGAGCACCGAGCACGCCGCCGGCCTTTTCAACCTGGAGCGCGCCGGCCACATCTATTCGCGCATCTCGAACCCGACCGTCGCCGTCTTCGAGGAGCGCATGGCGGCCCTGGAGGGCGGCGTCGGCGCGGTCGCGACCGCGAGCGGACAGGCCGCCCTGTTCCTCGCCATCGCGACCCTGATGGGAGCCGGCGCCCATATCGTCGCCTCGAGCCGTCTCTACGGCGGCACACACAATATGCTGGTCCACACGCTGCCGCGGTTCGGCATCACGGCGACGCTCGTCGATCCGGGCGACGCCGCGAACTTCGCGGCCGCAATCCGCCCCGAGACGCGTCTGGTGCTGGCCGAGACATTGGGCAACCCGGGCCTCCAGGTGCTCGATATCCGGGCCGTCGCCGAGGTTGCGCACGCAGCCGGCCTGCCGCTGATGATCGACTCGACCTTCTCGACGCCGGTCCTGAACCGCCCCTTCGAATGGGGCGCCGACATCGTCATGCACTCCGCGACCAAGTTCATCGGCGGCCACGGCATCGCCATCGGCGGCGTGGTCGTCGATAGCGGTCGCTTCGACTGGACCGCGTCCGGCAGGTTCCCGACCCTGACCGAGCCCTATGCCGGCTACCACGGCCTCACCTTCGCCGAGGAGTTCGGCCCGGCCGCGTTCGCCATGCGCGCGCGCGCCGAAGGTCTGCGCGATTTCGGCGCCGCCATGGCCCCGCAGACGGCGTTCTATCTGCTGCAGGGCCTCGAAACGCTACCCGTCCGCATGGCCCGGCATGTCTCGAACGCGGAGACCGTTGCCGCGGCCCTAGAGCGGAACCCGGCCGTGAGCTGGGTCCGCTATCCGGGTCTCGACAGCCATCCCGGCCGCGCCCTCGCGAAAATACAGTTCCCGAAGGGCTGCGGCGCCATGCTGAGCTTCGGCGTGAAGGGCGGTCGCGCGGCCGGCGCCCGCGTCATCGAGCGGCTGCGGGTGTTCTCGCATCTCGCCAACGTCGGGGACGCCAAGTCGCTGGTGATCCACCCGGCGTCGACGACACACCAGCAGATGAGCGCCGCCGAACTCGACGCTGCCGGGATCGGCGAGGATCTCGTGCGCCTGTCGGTCGGCCTCGAAGACCCCACCGACCTGATCGAGGATCTCGAGCAGGCCCTCAAGGCCTCGCAGAAGGGCTGACGCCATGCACCTGACTGTCGACGCAGAGAAGGTCTATGCCGCGACCGGCGGCCGCTCGCTCGAACCCGGCAAACCGACGATCGCGTTCATCCACGGCGCGGGGCTCGACCACACCTGCTGGCAGATGCAGAGCCGCTGGTTCGCGTGGCACGGCTGGAACGCCCTCGCGCTCGATCTCCCGGCGCACGGCCGCTCCGGCGGCGCGCCCCTGACGAGCATCGAGGCCATGGTCGCGTGGCTGTTCCGCGTGCTCGATGCGGCAGGTGCGCCCAAAGCCTCTCTCGTCGGCCATTCCATGGGCGCCGTCATTGCCCTCGAAGCCGCCGCCACGGCACCGGACCGGATCGAGCGCCTGGGCTTGCTCGGCGTCTCGTCCGCGATGCCCGTCCACCCGTCGCTTCTCTCAGCCGCCCGCGACACCCCGGACAAGGCCTACGACATGATGACGGGCTGGTGCTTTGCCGCCCCTGCGAAGATCGGCGGCAACAGGGCCTCGGGCATGTGGATGACCGGCGCCGCCCGGGCGTTGCTGGGACAGGGGCGGGACGGCGCGCTTGCCGCCGACCTCGCGGCCTGCAATGCCTGGACGACGGCGACTGCGTCGGCCGCCCGCATCTCCGCCCCGACGGTGCTGGTCCTGGGCGACAGTGACGTCATGACGCCCGCGAAGAAGGGCCGTGAACTTGCGGCACTCGTCCCCGGCGCACGATGCGAGATCCTGTCCCGCTGCGGCCACATGATGATGCAGGAGCGACCGGACGAAACCCTCGACGCCTTGATCCGTCATTTCGGCCCCCGGGCCTGAACCCCGAAACCGCGAGAGCCCCATGCCGTCCCATCATGATCTGCGTTCGCCCAACCAGTCCCGCCGTCGCTCGGTGACGAAGCCGTCGACCCGGTCGCGCAAGGGCATAGTGGTTACCCAGAATCGCATCGCCTCCGAGGTCGGCGCCCGCGTCTTGAAGGAAGGCGGGAACGCCATGGACGCCGCCATTGCCGCCGCCTTCGCGGTCGGCGTCGTCGAGCCCTGGATGAGCGGCATCGGCGGCGTCGGCGCCCTGCTTCACAGGAACGCACGGACGGGCAAGGTCACGGCGGTCGATTTCGGTGGCCGCTCCCCGGCTGGCCTCCGCCTCGAGGATTTCAAGGTCACCAGCGACCATGACAAGGCCAATCCGTTCGGCTGGCCGGCCGTCGCCGGCAACGTCAACACGGTCGGCGCCAAGGCCGTGGTTGCCCCCTCGCAGCCGGCCGGTCTGGCCCTCGCCCACAAGCTGCTCGGCTCAAAGCCGTGGGCCAGGCTCGTCGCACCGGCCGCAGCCCTTGCCGACGAAGGCATGGTCGTCGACCACCACACGACGCTGACCATCGCCAACGCCCTCGCCGACCTGAGGAACGATCCCGGCGCCAGCGAGCGCTACCTCCGCGGCGGCTGCCCGCCGATCGCACCCGCGCCCCAGACCGGCAATGAGATGCTGCGGCTTCCCGCGCCGACCCTCGCCCGCACGCTGCGCACAATCGCGTCCGAAGGCGCCGACGCCATGTATCGGGGTCCACTCGCACGTGCGATCGCCGAGGATGTGCAGGCGCTCGGCGGCTATCTCTCGGTCGAGGACATGGCAGGCGTTGCGCCGGTGGAGCGCGAGCCGCTCTCCCGCGACTATCGCGGCCACCGTCTGACGGTTCTCCCCGAGCTGAACGGCGGCCCGACGCTGCTCCTCGCCTTTGATCATCTCGCACGTCACGGCGGCGCGCCGACGACCCACCCGGACGGCGACCGTTTCGTCGCCTACGCGACGGCGCTGGCGTTCGCCTGGGACGACCGCTTCCGCCGCATGGGCGACGCGGGCGAGCGCGGCCTGCCGACATCGACGACGCATCTCTCCGTCATCGACGCGGAAGGCAACATCGTCACGCTGACGCAGACACTGTTGTCGCTGTTCGGTTCGCGCATCGTCCTGCCGAAGTCCGGCATCCTGATGAACAACGGCATCAACTGGTTCGATCCCCGGCCGGATCGCCCTAACGGCCTCGCGCCGGGCAAGCGCGGGCTCTCGAACTATGTGCCGACGCTGATGGAAAAGGATGGTATGGCCGTCGGCATCGGCGGCTGCGGCGGCCGACGCATCATCCCGGCCGTGTTCCAGATCCTCGCCATGATGGCCGATTTCGGCTGGGATCTCGACACGGCCTTCCACCAGCCTCGGATCGACGTCTCGGGCGGCAAGGCGGTCACCGTCGATCGCCGCCTCCCGGACGCGACGCGCCACGCCTTGTCACGTTCGTTCGATACGATGGAGGTGGACCCGCTGCCGCATCCGACCAACTTCACGATTGCGGGCGCCGTTCGACGCCTCGGCAGCGAGAACGAAGGCGCGACCGAGCCCCAGCAATCGTGGAGCGAGGCCGTCTCCGAAGACGAGGTCTGAGAACGCCGTAAGTGAACCGACCAACCCGAGGAGGTGCCCATGGCCCTGAAGATCGAGCAGATCGCAGCAAAGAGCGTTTTCGACCCGCCCGGCTACACCCAGACCATCAAGGTGACCGGAGCCCAGTCCATCATTCTGATCTCCGGGCAGGTCGACTATGATGAAAAAGGCAGCGTCGGCCATTCCGGCGACTTCGCCGCCCAGGCGCGCGCCGTATTTGCGGCATTGAAAGCCCAGGTCGAGGCGGCCGGTGGCACGGTCGCCAACATCGTAAAGCTGAACACCTATCTCGTGGATGTTCGCCATCGCGCCGAGTTGGCCGCCATCCGCGAGGAGGTCTTCGGCAAGAAAGCCCCCGCATCGACCCTGATCGGCGTGACCGCACTGGCGCTGCCCGGCTGGCTGATCGAGGTCGAGGCCATCGCCGTCATCTGAACCCTGAACACGGAGTATCACATGTCTATCGCAGACCCGAACAAGACCATCCTGACCGGCGAGAACCCGTTCATCCGCCTGTCGGCCAAGGACGGCGACCCCAACTCGACCGATGCCAGCTTCTGGCGGATCTATCTGTCGCCGGCCGGCCCCGGCCACGTGCTCTACATGAAGAGCGAACTGACCGACGGCAAATGGCGCATCTGGTCCGACAACATCTCCATGGCCCGCTGGCTGCAGACGACGGTGCAGGGCATGCTCAATGCCGAACTCGCCAATACCGACATCCCGGTCTACGACGCCGAGTTCGACAAGGAGGGCGATCCGCGCACGTTCTGGACCGAGCGCATCGTCTCCACCACCGATGAGATCAACCTGACCTGGTACGACATCGGCGAGCCGCTGATGCTCCACACCCAGCCCAACCAGGTTCCGGGCCGCAAGTACGGCCTCAACACCGTGCTGATCCCGACACTCGGGGCCCGCATCGAGCGCAATGGCATGCTCGCATCCGGCAAGCCGTGGAAGCGGGAACGTGAGGGCCGTCCGTTCTCGACCTGTGCGCTCGCCTTCTCGGAGAGCTGGACCGAGCCGCGCTGAGCGGCCTGCACACCTGAGGACACGCATCACGGCCGGCAGCTCACCCCTGCCGGCCATCGGGGTTGCAGATCCCGGTCAGCTGCAGAAGGCGTGGGCCTTGCGCACCCGCTCGCGCGAGGCCGGGAACTTGCCAAGCCGGTCGGCCGGCCTGACCGGCCGCTTCACGAGTTCGCCGCCGCAATTGGGGCACGTGCCGCCCGGAAGCCGCGTTGCGACGCAGTCTGCACAGAATGTGCATTCGAACGAGCAGATCCGCGCCTCACCCGACTGGGGCGGCAGATCGCGATCGCAGCATTCGCAGTTCGGTTTCAGGGTGAGCATCGGCACTCTCCGTCCAGCCATCGTGCTTAATTTCGAGGAGAGACAGGACGCTGTCCATCGCGATCCGCCCGCGGCGACGCCCGCCGTCCGTCAAGGCGAAGCTTGCCAGCCGAGCCCCCCGGCTGATATTGCACCGCATCATGATCGGCGGCGCCTTGAAGCCCGCCACACCGTCGGCAACGCAATTGGCGGCCCGGCAAACAACGAGAGAGTAGAGCCCATGCCCGCGTCCGCACTCATGAACGTCATGGTCGCGGCCGTCCGCAAGGCTGGCCGGAGCCTCGCCCGCGATTTCGGCGAAGTCGAGCAGCTTCAGGTGTCCGTGAAGGGGCCGGCGAACTTCGTTTCAGCCGCCGATCACCGCGCCGAGGACATTCTTTACAACGAGTTGTCCCGCGCCCGCCACGGCTACGGCTTCCTGATGGAGGAGCGCGGCGCTGTCGAAGGCCCCGACAAGTCGCACCGCTGGATCGTCGATCCCCTGGACGGCACGACAAACTTCCTCCACGGCATCCCGCACTTCGCCATCTCCGTCGGCCTCGAACGTGAGGGCGAGATGGTGGCTGGCGTCATCTACAATCCCGCCTCGAACGACCTCTTCACGGCCGAAAAAGGCAAGGGTTCCTTCGTCAACGACCGTCGCCTGCGCGTTGCCAACCGCCGCTCTCTGACCGACTGCGTGGTCGTGACCGGAATTCCTCACCGCGGCCGCCCCGGCCACAAGCGGTTCCTCGCCGAGTGCGGAGCGGTGATGGCGGAGACCTCGGGGGTACGGCGCTATGGCGCGGCGGCACTCGATCTCGCCTGGGTGGCGGCAGGCCGCTTCGATGCCTATTGGGAGCACGCCATCCAGCCGTGGGACATGGCGGCAGGCCTGCTGATGGTGCGCGAGGCCGGCGGCATCGTGTCGGATCTCGAAGGTCGCCAGGAGATGTTCGGGACAGGTGGGATCATCGCGGGGAACGCCGCGATTCAAAAGCAACTTCTGGCATTGCTCCAGTCTGGCAGGTGATGCGTTGCGCCGGTCCCGGCGCACCTCTGCCATGTGGTGTTCTGCCATGATCGTGCGGTATCGTTCGAACCGGGACGCGACGGGAGACATGGCATGGCGCGAGCACGAACAGCCGACGCTGCGGCACGCCCGCTATCGCGGACGATGAACACGCCGGGCACGTTCCTGCGCGGCATGCTGATCTTCATTGCCCTTGTCGGCTTCCTGATCGCGATCGTCGCCAAGGATCTGACGACGGCCTTCTGGAACAATCCGGCGTTGAACGGCCTGATTGTCGCGGTGCTGTTGATCGGCATTTTGCGAGCATTCGGTCAGGTCGTCCGTCTCTATCCGGAAGTTCGCTGGGTCAATGCCTTCCGCATCGCCGATCCCGGTCTCGCCATCGAGCACAAGCCTGTCCTGCTGGCGCCTATGGCGACCATGCTGCGCGACCGCACCGGCACGCTTTCGCTCTCGGCGACCTCCATGCGCTCGATCATGGATTCGATCGGCGGTCGCCTCGACGAATCCCGCGAGACCGGCCGCTATCTGGTGGGCCTGCTGGTCTTCCTCGGCCTGCTCGGCACCTTCTGGGGCCTGCTCGAGACGATTCAGTCCGTCGGCAAGGCGATCAACACGCTGGATACCCGCCAGTCGGACAGCGTGCTCGTGTTCGAGGAGCTGAAGAACGGTCTGGCAGCTCCGCTTCGCGGCATGGGCACGGCGTTCTCGGCATCGTTGCTGGGCCTTGCGGGCTCTCTCGTGCTGGGCTTTCTCGAACTGCAGGCCGGCCACGCCCACAATCGGTTCTACAATGAACTTGAGGAGTGGCTGTCCGGGATCACGGACCTGTCGCCGGCCCAGGGCCCCTCACCGGCATCCGATGCCGCGAGCCGTCACCTCCAGACGGCGATCTACGACTTGCAACGAGCGATCGCCGACCTCGGAGCCCGCCTGCCGGCCGATGCCTCCGCCGCAAACACCGCCTCGACCGAGCAGCCGATCCGCGAACTCGCGCAGGGGATCGACCAGTTGGTCCGCCAGATGCGCTCCGAGCAGAAGGTCGTTCGCGAATGGGTGGATGAGCAGGCCGTCCGCCAGACGGAGGTCGCCGGCGTGCTGAAGGACCTCGCCCAGAGCCTCGCCCGCAGGGGCGCCTGACCCATGGCCCGCGGACGCTCACGTCGCGGAGGCGATCACGGCGAGTTCTGGCCGGGCTATGTCGACGTGCTGTCGACGTTGCTGCTGACCGTCACGTTTCTGATGTCGATCTTCATGATCTCGCAGTACTTCGTCGGCCAGGAATCATCCGGCAAGGACAACGCGCTCCGCCGCCTGAACCGCCAGATCGCGGAGCTGACGAATCTTCTGTCGCTGGAGAAGGGCAAGGGAAAGTCGCTGGAGGACGAGTTGGCCTCGCTGAAGGCATCGCTTGCATCGGCCCTCGCAGAGAGCGAGCGCCTGAGCGGCGCCGCTGGCCTGGGCGATGAGCGCGTGCAGACCGCCGAGACCCGCATTTCCGAGCTGTCGAAGCAGCTGGGCGACGAAAAGAACCTCTCGGCCGATGCGCTCGCCAAGGTCGATCTCCTGAACCAGCAGCTGCTCGCCTTGCGCCGTCAGGTCGCGGCCCTGAACGAGGCCCTCCAGGCCGCCGAGGCGAAGGACAAGGACGCCCAGGCCCGCATCACGGATCTCGGAGCCCGCCTCAACCTCGTGCTGGCCCGGCAGGTCCAGGAGTTGCAGCGCTACCGCTCGGATTTCTTCGGCCGGCTGCGGGAGTTGCTGCGCGGTCGCAAGGACATCCGCGTCGTCGGCGACCGCTTCGTCTTCCAGTCCGAAGTGCTCTTTCCCTCGGGCCAGGCCCAGATGACGCCGGAAGGCCTCGGTGCCATCGACCAGCTCGCCCAGGCGATCGTCGAGGTCGAGCGTCAGATCCCCCCGGAGGTCGATTGGGTGATCCAGGTCGACGGCCACACCGATGCCCGGCCGATCGCGAGCCGCGAATTTCCCTCGAACTGGGAACTGTCGTCGGCACGCGCCATCTCGGTGGTGAAGTACCTGATCAGCCGCGGCGTCGCCCCGAACCGCCTCGTCGCGGCCGGCTACGGCGAGTTTGCGCCCCTCGAAGCCGGCGACTCGGATGAAGTCCTGCGCCGGAACCGCCGGATCGAACTCAAGCTGACCAGCCGCTGATCTATTCGCGGCGCACTATTGTGCCGCTTCCGACCGGCCGAGTTGGATTTCGGCAAGCCGCGCATAGAGGCCGCCCTTGGCAAGCAGGCTCTCGTGCGTCCCCTGCTCGACGATCCGGCCGTCGTCCATCACGACGATCCGGTCCGCCCGCAGCACCGTCGACAGCCGATGCGCGACGATCAGCGTCGTTCGCCCCTGCCGGAGCGCGTCGAGCGCACCCTGCACGGCCACTTCGCTTTCAGCGTCGAGCGCGCTGGTTGCCTCGTCGAGGAGCAGGATGGGCGCATCCCGAAGCACCGCCCGGGCGATGGCGATCCGCTGGCGCTGCCCTCCCGAGAGCTTGACCCCGCGCTCGCCGAGCGGCGTCGCGTAGCGCTGGGGAAGCGCCATGATGAAATCGTGGGCGTAGGCGGCCTTTGCGGCTCGCTCCACGTCGGCCTGGCTCGCATCGGGCAGACCGTAACGGATATTCTCGGCGATCGAGTCAGCGAACAGCGCGACGTCCTGCGGCACGAGCGCGATCCGCTCCCGCACGGCCGCCGGGTCGGCATCGGTGAGCGGCACGCCATCGAGGCGGATCTGACCCGCATCCGGATCGTAGAAGCGAAGCGCCAACGCCAGAATGGTACTCTTTCCAGCCCCCGACGGGCCGACCAATGCCACGGTCTCGCCGGGCGCGATGGCCAGATTGAACTGCACGACGGACGGTTGATCACGTCGCGACGGATAGGCGAACCGCACCTGCTCGAACTGCAGACGGCCTTGCGGCGGCGTCGGGAGCGGCAAGGGATGTGGCGGCGCCACGATGTGTGGCGTCTCCTTGAGGATTTCGGTCAGCCGCTCGGCGGCGCCAGCGGCCTGCTGCAGCTCACCCCATACTTCTGAGAGGCCAGCGAGTGAGCTGCCCGCGAACACCGCGTAGAGCAGGAACTGGCTGAGTTCACCAGGAGTAAGTTGCCCCGCCACCACCAGCGATGCGCCATACCAGAGAACACCGACAAGCCCCGTGAACACGAGGAGGATCACGAGCGCCGTGAGCCCCGCGCGCGCCATCATCCGCGATCTGGCCGCGCTGAACGAGCGCTCGACGGCGACGTTGTAGCGACTGATGACGTGCGGTTCGGCGTTGGCCGCCTGCATCGTGCGATGGGCGGAGAGGTTCTCGGCGGCGAACGCTGCAGCCTCAGCGAGCGTGTCCTGCGCCGAGCGCGACAGCCGCCGCACGCTACGCCCGTAGCCGACGAGAGGCAGAACGATCAGCGGAATGGCGACCAGCATGACACCGGCGAGCGTCCCGCTCGTCACGATCATCATCACCAGCGCGCCGCTGAGCATGATGGTGTTTCGGACCGCCTGCGACGCAGCAGCCCCGGCCGCCCCGGTGATTTGGGTCGTATCGGCGGTGATCCGGCTCATCAGCTCACCCGAGCGCGTCACCTCGAAGTAGGGCGTTCCGAGGCCCGTCACGTGCACGAAGACACGCGACCTCAGGTTCGCGACGACCCGCTCGCCGATCCAGTTGACGGCATAGAAGCGCATGGCGCTGGCAACGGCGAGGGCCACGCCCAGCGCAAACAGCCCGATGAAGTACTGGTCGATGAGGTGTCCGCCGACCCCCGTGAAACCGCTGTCCACCATGCGTCGGATCGCGACCGGAACGGCCAGCAGGACCCCCGCAGAAACCACGAGCGAAACCGCCGCCAGCGCCAGCATCCCCTTGTAGTGGCTGATCTCGGCCAGCAGTGCGGCAAGCGGCTTGAGCGATTTCGCCTTGGCGGCGGCTTGGCTCTCGGCCACCGCCACGTCTTCGCTCTCGCCAGACCCTCTGATCACGAACGGCTCCTCGCGTCTCATGGCTCGGTCGGACGCCCCGGAACCGGCCTGATCGAATTTTGTCAGGTCTCGATGCACGAGCCCGGGCTTGCGCTCAAGTGCGCATATCGTGGCAAGGCCAGGGGAAAGGCCCCATGTGCCCGGTATCCGGTTGTGGGGGACGCGGATCTCGGCGTGCGTTCGACAAAATTGCGCCATAAGATTGCGGCCGTTGGCCCAGCGACGGACGTCTTCTGCGTGGATGGGTCCTGTGCGATACCCCGGGCGACACAATGGCCGATGATCCCTATTCCGTTCTGGGCGTGGCGCGCACCGCCAGCGACGAGGATATTCGTCAGGCGTTTCGGAAACTGGCCAAACAGTTGCACCCCGACGTCAACCCCTCTGACGCCTCGGCGGGCGAGCGTTTCAGGCGGGCGTCGGCGGCCTACGAGATCCTCGGAGACCCCACCAAGCGGCAGGCCTACGACCGGGGCGAGATCGATGCGGCGGGCGAGCCGAGGCGCGCCTACCAGCATGCCGGCGGCCCCCGTGGCGGTGGTCCGGAATTCGGCTTCGGTGACATCTTCTCGGATCTGTTCAATCAGCCGGGCGCCCGGGGCCCGGGCGCGGGCTTCAGCCTGCGCGGCCAGGACATGCGCTACACGCTGGACGTGGACTTCCTCGAGGCGGTCCTCGGCACCAGGAAGCGCGTCACGATGCCCGAGGGCGGGCAACTCGATCTCAACGTCCCCGAGGGCGTGATCGACGGCCAGGTTCTGCGCCTGAAAGGCAAGGGCAGTCCGGGCATCCGAGGCGGCGAGCCGGGCGACGCGTTGGTCGAGATCCGGGTTCGCCCTCATCCGCGGTTCAAGCGCGACGGCGACGACATCCTGGCCGATGTTCCGATCTCGATCGACGAGGCCGTCCTCGGCGGCAAGATCGAGGTCGAAACCGTGACCGGACGCGTCAGCCTCACTTTGCCGAAAGGAACCGGCTCGGGCCGGGCGTTCCGCATGAAGGGCAAGGGCGCCCGCAACACCGCCACCGGCGCCTACGGCGATCAGATCGTCACCGTTCGCATCGTGCTTCCCGAGACGATCGACGACAGCCTCGCCTATTTCCTCACCGAGTGGCGCAAGAAGCATGCCTATGACCCCGGCCGGACCTGATACCGCGACCGTCCGTCATGCTGGTCGCGCGGCCGGGTTCGCGATCCTCGGCCTTGCTCTGTCGATGGGGAGCCCGGCAGCATCGCGTGATCGCTCGGATACGGCGATCACGTTCCGGGCAGAGGGTGTCGACCGCCTGGAGATCGTCGAGCGAGGCGCGAGCGTCGAACGGCTCGGCCAGGTGACACGCCGCGCGGTGTCCGATGTCGTGGTCCGCTTTCGGCCTTGGGCCGGCCGCTCGCTCGAAACCGCGCTCGCGGCTCCACTCTCAACGCGCTATTCGGCGACAGCCACACAATTCGCCGCGGAGTTGATCGTCGTGGCCGCCGGTCGTATCCATCTCGAGGATCGCGCCGCATGCGGCGACTGGGTCGGCGATATCGCGATCTGTCGGACGGAGTGCGAAGGTGGCGCTTTCGCCATCTCGCGGCGTCGCCTCGGCAGCGAACCCGAATTCTCGTTGCTGCTGGGCCGATTGAAAGCCATGGCTGATGCTGGTTTCGGCGAGACCGTGAAGCTCGGGGCATGCGCCGACGACGACAAGCCGTCCGCGTTGGCGGTCGCCGGCGGCCGGGACGCCCTCGAGCTGACCCTGAAGCCCCGCTGACGCGCCGCCGCCACGAAATTCAGAGCGCGATGGCGGAACCGCCCGCGCCCGAGACAGAGAAGGACCCATCGTATGACTGGAACATCGACCGGAACACCCCTGAGTGGCGTGCTGCCCATTGCGCCGACACCCTTTCTGGACAACGGCGACCTCGATCTGGAGGGCATGCGCCGCGTCCTCGACTGCATGATTGATCAGGGCGTCGACGGGATCTGTATCCTGGCGAACTACTCCGAGCAGTTTGCGCTGACCGACAGCGAGCGCCAGACCCTCCTCGAATTGTCGACGGCCCATGTCGCGGGTAGCGTGCCGGTCATCGCGACCATCAGCCATTTCTCGACCCGCATCGCAGCCGAGCGCGCCCGGCAGTCGGCCAGCGCCGGCGCGGCCATGGTCATGATGATGCCGCCCTATCACGGCGTCGGATTGCGCGCCGACGAGGACGGCATGCTCGAGCACTTCCAGCACGTGGCCGAAGCCGGCCGCTTGCCGATCATGGTCCAGGATGCGCCGCTCGCGGGCGTTCCCCTCTCGGTCCAGTTCCTCGTCCGGCTTGCGCGCACGATCCCGCTCGTCCGCTATTTCAAGATCGAGGTCCCCGGCACCGCGAACAAGTTGCGTGCCCTGATCGCCGCCGGCGGTGACGCGATCGAAGGTCCGTTCGACGGCGAGGAAGGCATCACCCTGCTCGCTGATCTCGACGCCGGTGCCACCGGCACCATGACGAGCGCGCTTTACCCCGACCTCGTGAAGCCCATCGTCGAGGCGCATCGTGAGGGTCGCCGAGAGGAGGCGCGGGCGGCCTATGCCCGGCTGCTCCCACTCATCAACTTCGAGAACCGACAGTGCGGCCTCCGAGCCACCAAGACGGTGATGATGGAAGGCGGTGTCATCCGCTCCGACCATGTCCGTCATCCGCAGATGCCGTTGCCACGCGAAACCCGCAACGAACTGATGGAACTCGTGCGCGAGGCGCGCCCTCTTGCCCTCACGTGGGGCAAATAAGCGCCTGACGTCGGCAGTCGGCCACCTTGTACCGAGGGCAGCACCCCGCCATAAAGGGTCGACGAGCAACGATCCAGGAGCAGCGCACCGTGGCGGAGACCGAGACCCCGAAGACGATCCTGCTCAAGGACTACAAGCCCTCTCCCTGGCTGATCGCCACCGTGCATCTCGATGTGGCTCTCGACCCGACCGAGACCCGGGTCGTCGCGACGCTGTCTGTCAGGCCAAACCCCGCCGCTCCGCAACGCCGGACGCCGTTGGTGCTCGATGGCGAGAACCTTGTCCTCGACGCGGTCTCGGTCGACGGCAATCCGCTGCCGCCGTCCGCGTTCAAGGTGACTGATGAAGAACTCCGTATCGCCGCCCCGCCGGCGGGCCCGTTCGAGCTGCGGATAGAGACGCGCTGCAATCCCGAGGCGAACAAGGCCCTCTCGGGCCTTTACCTGTCGAAGGGGATCTATTGCACGCAGTGCGAGGCCCAGGGCTTCCGTCGCATCACGTATTTCCTGGACCGCCCGGACGTCCTCGCGGTGTACACGACCCGCATCGAGGCCGACCCTGCCGTGGCGCCAGTCCTGCTTTCCAACGGCAATCTGGTCGAGCGCGGCAAGCTCGACCGTGGCAAGCGCCACTACGCGGTCTGGAAGGATCCCCACCCGAAACCGGCCTACCTGTTCGCTCTCGTCGGCGGCCGCCTCTCAGCACTGACTTCGACATTCACCACACAGTCGGGTCGCAAGGTCGATCTCGCGATCTACGTCGAGCCGGGCAAGGAAGATCGCTGCGCCTGGGCCATGGACTGCCTGAAGCGGTCCATGCGCTGGGAAGAGGAGAAATTCGGCCGCGAGTACGATCTCGAGGTGTTCAACATCGTCGCGGTGTCCGATTTCAACATGGGCGCCATGGAGAACAAGGGCCTCAACGTCTTCAATGACCGGCTGATTCTCGCGAGCGCGCGGACCGCGACCGACAGCGACTACTTCAACATCGATCGCGTCATCGCCCACGAGTACTTCCACAACTGGACCGGCAACCGGATCACATGCCGCGACTGGTTCCAGCTCTGCCTCAAGGAAGGACTGACGGTCTTTCGCGATCAGCTCTACTCGGCCGATCATCGCTCGCCGGCCGTCCAGCGGATCGCGGACGTCCGCGTCCTGAAGGCCCGCCAGTTCCCGGAGGATGCGGGCCCGCTGGCCCACCCCGTGCGCCCGGATCGCTTCATCGAGATCAACAATTTCTATACGGCGACCGTTTACGACAAGGGCGCCGAACTCTGCCGCATGGTCCACACCCTGCTGGGCGCGGATCTCTTCCGGAAGGGCATGGACCTCTACTTCGAACGCCACGACGGCGAGGCCGCGACGGTCGAGGACTTCATCGCCAGCTTCGCCGAGGTCAGCGGCCGTGACTTCTCGCAATTCATGGTCTGGTATGCGCAGGCCGGCACGCCGAGCCTCGTCTGCGACATGGCGCACGATCCGGTCAAGCGCACGCTCGAGCTGACCGTCGAACAGGTGCTGTCTTCGACACCGGGCCAGCCCACGAAAAAACCGCTCCACATCCCCCTCCGCCTCGGCCTGCTCGGCGGCAACGGCAACGACCTTCCACTCGAGCTAACCGGCGGAGCGGACGTGTCCGACCATGTGGTCGAGATCAGGAAGCGCAAGCAGACGTTCAAGTTCACCGGCATCCCGACCCGCCCCGTGCCGTCGCTGCTGCGCGGCTTCTCTGCCCCGGTCAACCTGACGATCGAGCTGAGCGACGCCGACCTGTCGTTCCTGATGGCCAACGACAGCGACGAGTTCAATCGCTGGCAGGCGAGCCAGGACTACGCAACTCGCCTCCTCATCGCAGCCGTTACCGCGATCCGTAAGGGAAAGCCCCTCCCGGACTTCGAGAACTTCATCGCGGCGATCGACGCCATCATCTCGAACGATCGCCTCGATCCGGGGTTCCGAGCCCAGGTGCTGACGCTGCCGTCCGACACCGATGTCGCGCGGATCATCGGCTCGGAGATCGACCCGGACGCCATTCACGAGGCGCGCCGTCAGCTGCGCCGCAAGATGGCGTCGACCATCGGCGGCAGACTGGAAGCGCTCTACGGGGATCTGGCGATCAAGGGAGCCTACGCTCCGACACCCGAGCAGACGTCGAAGCGTGCGCTCCGCAACGCGACACTTTCACTGCTGACCGCCCGCAATCGCGCCGAGGACATTGCCCGCGCCGCCCGCCACTTCGCCTCCGCCAACAACCTGACGGACGAGATCGCCGGCCTCGCCGCACTGTCGATGACCCGGGGTGCGGAACGCAGGAGCGCCTTCGAAAGCTTCTACCAGCGCTGGCACGAGGACCATCTGGTCATCGACCATTGGTTCCTCTATCAGGCCGCCGTTCCGGCCCATGCGACGCTGGCAGTGGTCCGCCGCCTCGCACGCCATCCGCTGATGTCGATGCAGAACCCGAACAAGGTACGCACCCTGATCGGCGCCTTTGCCTCGAACATGGTGGCGTTCAATCGTCCCGATGGGGCCGGCTACGACTACTTCGTCGAGCGCATCCTTGAGATCGACCGGTTCAATCCGCAGCTGGCGGCGCGTCTGCTGACCGCGTTCCGAAGCTGGCGGACGCTCGAGCGCAACCGGCGCAAGCTGGCGGAAAAGGCCCTGAAACAGATCGCCCGTACCAAGCCGCTGTCGAAAGACGTCTACGAGATCGTCACCAAGGTTTTCGACTGATCTTGCTACGGCACACCGGGTCGGCTGCGGGGCCGCCCCTAGGGGCGTGTGCCCGTGGTCGCCTGCGGAACCTTGCCGACGCCGGCAGGCAGGTCACTTTCCGACCCGAGGCCACCCTCGCCGTCCTGCCCACGATCCCGGAATCGGCGCCGCCACGGCTTTTCTGCGCGTGGCTGCCATTTCGCGAAGGCGGACCGCTCCACGGCGTTCAATTCCATCGCCACCCGATCGAAGAGGACGTGCGCGGAACGCCGCGCCTGCAGCTCCGCCTCGAGCAACCGCGCATGCAGGTCTTTGTACCGGTCCCGCTCGAACGGCTCGGCCGCGAGTGCGGTCCTGACGGCGATCCTGAGCCGGCGCACATCGGACCATGCGGTCTTCAGTTCGGCGCGCTGCCCCTCGGTCAGCGCCCAAAGCGCATCCCGGCGATCTTTCGGCAGCGTCCTGACAAACGAGACGAGCGTTGCATGCCCGCTCGAGAGATAGGGCGGCGGGCCGAACCGATGTCGCACGATCTGGGCCGCGACCGCGCCGAAGATCAGGAGATTGAGGGCGAGCGACACGACGAGCAAGATGCTCTTCCAGCGCGGCCAGCGCCGTACCGTCGATGGCGTCGGCGCAACGTCGGTCATATCGCCTCCTCGTCCATGCCGTCGATCTGAAGGCCCGAGAGCGCATACTCGGCATCCGTCGTCCCCGGCGATGCCAGCTCCGCCAGAGCCGCCAGCGGCGACGGCGTCAGATCCGCAAGCCCGACAGAGATGCCGAACGCCAGTGACGCGACGAGCGCCGCAGCCGCCTGCCAGCCACTCTGACCGCGGCGCGCCGACATGCGACGCGGCGCCTCCGCGCGTGGTGCCGCCGACCCCGCCGGAAGTGCCTCTTGCCGCCGGGGGAACTGCACGACGTTTTCTGCCGCGCTGGAGTCGACAGTATGCGTCGAGCCCGCTGCCGCAACGATCCGGTCTGCAAGCGTTGAGAGTCGTTCCCGATCCGGCGGCTGATACGTCGCGAGAACCCTGTCGAGCGCGCGCGCTTCGGCGAGTAGCCCGGCCGCCTCGGACGATGACGCCAGCAGACGTTCAGCGGCAGCCCGGCGCTCGTCGGGCCAACGCGCGGCCTCACCACCGTACGCATCGAGCAGATCGCCGAATTCCTCGAGAGTCATGGCTCCAGTGTCCATCGTTCGCAAGCTTCCATCTGCCAGCAACTGGCGTTAGCTCCCCTGCCCGTCAAGGCGCGTCCCTCACGTCAGGGAGCAACTCGCGCCATTCGTCCTTCAGCTCCGCCTTGAGCGATCGCCGCGCCCGGGCCAGCAGCGATTCGACCGCCTCCTCCGATATCCCGAGCCTCTGCGCCACCTCGCCCTGCCCCTGCCCCTCGAAATGAAACAACGTGACCGCGAGGCGCTGGCGCTCGGGTAGCGTCGCGAGGGCGTCGGCGACACGAACCGAAAGGTCCTGCTCGACCAGCGAGGTCTCTTGCGTGGCCGCCTCAGGTACCTCGGGCACCTCGTCGACGACGGCCATGTGGCGCCGCGCCCGGACCCGATCGATGCACAGATTGCCGACGACGCGCCGCAACCAGGGCTTGAACCCGCCGGGGCCGAGTTCGAGATCGCCGGCATTCCGCCACAGCCTGAGCAGCGCCTCCTGCGCCACGTCCTCCGCTTCCGTCTCATCCCGCAACGTGCGTCGCGCCACAGTGAGCAAGAGTGGCAGATAGCGCTGCACGACGAGCCGGAATGCCGCCGAGTCGCCTGCAGCGAGGCGGACGAGGAGTTGCCCGTCCTCCACCGCTTGGGACAGCGCAGCCTGTCCGTGATCCCCGGCTCTCGCCAACATCGTCCTCATCGCAAAGGCCTCGTTGGGCCGCTGGTGCCTGCCTAACATCCTTGCCGCATCAGGCACCAGCCATGGTTTGCATCCTGCGAGGCGGGAGGTCAGTCCTTGCGCCGTTCGTCCGCACCTCCTTCGGCCTTGCCGTCACGCGACATGTCGGCTCGGTCGCGAGCAGAGTGCCCTTCATCCCGCGACCAACGCCCCCATCCCCTGTGCCGCCCACCCCACGGCATCTCGTCCCGCGTGAGCTTGTCGTCGCGATTGTAGTCGAAACGGGCAAATCGCTCGGCCGCCTTGGCGGCGAACTGTTCACGACTGACCCCGCTGGCAGGAGTGCCACCAAAATGATGCGTGAACCGTTGCACCCGGTAATTCGTCATCTCCTGCCTGAGGGCATCCCTGTCCGCGGCATCGACGACGCCATCGCGGTTCCGGTCGAAGCGTGCGTGATGCCTGACGGCCAAGGCGACTGCTTCGTCGCGGCTGACGGCCCCATCTTTGTCGGCGTCGGCGCCCTGAAGCCATCTCATGCGCGGCCCGCCCTCACCGATCGCCTCCCGGCCTCGCATGAGTGGCGGTAGATCCTGGTCGTCGATCCGCCCATTACGATTGAGATCCGCTTCGTCGAAGCGGCGGGCGAAATCGGCCCTCACCTCGTCGACTGTGATCTTGCCGTCCCGGTCGGCATCGAGGTAGCGCGCCAGCGAGCCTCCGGATTGATCCGCCCCGCGGCCGCGCCGCCACTTCCGCCCCTCATGCCGGTCCGCCATAGCCGTTCCGATCTCGGACGCCTGGATGACGCCGTCGCTGTTGCGGTCGAGCCGGGCAAACCGCTCGCGCACGCGGGCGTCGAAGTCGGATTTGGAAATTTCCCGACCGAACTTCCCGCCACGGCCGAAGCCGATGCTGTCGAAGTCCTCATGCATGTGCGGGTGCTTGTGCCAGCCACCGCGATGGCCCTGGGCCGCGACCGCGGCAAGGGCTCCGGCCGCGACGAGCAAACCGACGGCGACAAACGCGATTTTCTTCCGGGACATTGGGGTCTCCTGCGTGACGGCCAGTTAGCGGCCGGTCTCGATCTGATGCAGGAGAAACGAAGGCGGCAGCCGGATTCCGTCGCCAGGTCCGTGAATTAAGTGACCAGTTCGTCGAACAGGCGAGCCACGTCTGAGGTTGTCTCGGCAAGCACGGCTTCGAGCCGGGCGAAGCTGGGCACCTCACCGACCCGTGCAAGGAGATCCTTGAGCCCGTCCGGCGCCTTCCCCGGATCGAAAGGACCGTCAAGGGTGAGGCGGGTCACCTGGGTCAGGTTGTGGATGAGATGCGCCGCCGGAATGAGGACGTCGGCTGCGGCAGGTGGGATGAATCCGGCCGTGGCCAGTTTCTGGAGCGCGACAACCGTCGTCTGATCGAGAACTTCCGGGTTTGTGGCGGCATGGACGAGTTGCAGGAACTGCGCAATGAACTCGAGGTCCACGAGGCCACCCCGCACCTGCTTCATGTCCCAGAGATTGTCGGTGCCCTTCTCCTTCGCAATCAACGCGCGCATCTCGCGAACGTCGGCCGAGATCTTCGTCCGATCTCGTGGCCTGACGAGGGTCGAGCGGATGGCCTCCTCGACAGCGGCTCGGAAGGCAGCGGGCCCCGTCACGACCCGGGCGCGGGTGAGCGCCATGTGCTCCCAAGTCCAGGCGGTACTGGTCTGATACTCGATGAAGCTCGAGAGCTGCGTCGCGACCGGCCCTTTCTGGCCCGAAGGCCTGAGACGCATGTCGACGTCGTAAAGTGACCCTTCGGCAGTCGGCACGGAAAGAGCTGAAATCAGCCGCTGCGTGAGGCGCGCGTAGTACTGCGTCGGCGCGAGCGGCCGCTCGCCGTCCGATTGTTGACACTCGGCGTCAAAATCGTAGATCACGATGAGGTCGAGATCGGATGTCGCGGTCATCTCGCGTCCGCCGAGCTTGCCCATGGCGACCACTGCTGTCGCCCCGTCGCGGACTTTGCCGTGCGACTTGACGATCTCTGCCTCGACGCGCTCCTCAAGAGACTGGATGAAGCGCGAGGCGAGCTCGGCATAAGCTCCACCGGCTTGGCTCGCGGAAATGGTTCCCGAAAGGACACGCACACCGATGAGAAACGCCTGCTCGCTGCCGATCACGCGCGCACGGTCGAGTGCTTCCTGGAAGTCGCCGCCCGCATCGATCTCGCTGTTGACGATCCGCTTGAGCGCCGCGCTGTCGGGAAGACTGCCGAAGAAGCCAGGATCGAGCACCGCGTCGAGAACGCGACGCCGCCGGCCGAGAATGCGGGCAAGGCGCGGCGCCGTACCGACGATGTCCGCGACGAGGCGCAGCAGCCGCGGATTGGCACGCAGCAACGAAAACAGTTGCACACCGGACGGCAGATCCGAAAGAAAGCGGTCGAAGCTCACCAGCGCGCTGTCCGGGTCCGCCGTGCGGCTCAACGCCTCGATGAGGAGCGGCTGCACCTCCGTCAGCAGTTCCCGCGCTCGAGGCGTGCGCACCGCGCGATAGCGGCCATGATGCCAGCCGCGCACGGCTGCGATCGCATCGGCCGGACGCTCAAAGCCCATGCGCGACAGCGCCTCGAGTGTCCCGGGGTCGTCCGCCTCGCCGGCAAACACCATGTTGGAGCCGGCCGACGTCAGCTCGGGTGTCGCCTCGAAGAGCGCCGCGTAGTGCGTCTGGACGCGCTCGAGCCGTTCGACGAGCGCCACTTTGAAGGCGTCGAGAGTCTCGTAGCCGGAGAACAGCGCGAGCCGCGTCAGATCGTCCTCGGCATGGGGCAGCGTCTGGGTCTGCTCATCGGCGAGCATCTGTAGCCGGTGCTCGATGCGACGCAGAAACTGGTACGCCTCCGAGAGATCGGCTACGACCGGCGGACGGATCCATCCTCGCTCGGCCAGCTTCTCCAGCGCACCGAGAGTAGTCGGGACTCGCAGATCGGTTTGACGACCGCCAGCGATCAACTGCTGGGTCTGCACGAAGAACTCGATCTCGCGAATGCCGCCGCGCCCGAGTTTCACATTGTGTCCGGCGACGCCGATCTCGCCGAACCCCTTGAAGGCATGGATCTGGCGCTTCATGGCATGGATATCGGCGATAGCCGCGAAATCGAGATACTTGCGCCAGATGAAGGGCGCGAGCTCGGCGAGGAAGCTCGCACCCGCCGCGAGATCTCCCGCAATCGGCCGCGCCTTGATCATCGCAGCGCGCTCCCAGTTCTGTCCGAAGCTCTCGTAGTAGTTGAGGGCCGCGTCCGTCGAGATCGCGACCTGCGTCGCGCCGGGATCGGGCCTCAGCCTGAGATCCGTCCGGAAGACGTAGCCGTCCGCCGTCCGCTCCTGCATGAGCTTCACGATATCGCGCGTCATGCGGATGAAGAATGTCGCCGGCTCGAGACCCGGCTTCAGGCGTGCCCGCTCCGCCTCGTAAAAGACGATGAGATCGATGTCGCTCGAGTAGTTGAGTTCCCGCGCGCCGTGCTTGCCCATCGCAAGCACGATGTAGCCGGCATCGGCCTCTGGACGGCCCGGCCCCTCTGCAAGCCAGTCACCACGCTTCACGGCCTGCCGAAAAAGAAAGCCGACGCTAGCAGCGACAGCCGCATCGGCCGCGGACGTGAGCGCCGAGGTGATCGTCATCACGGGCAAGACGCCGCCGAGATCGGCGAGTGCCAGCAGCAGCGCAACCTCGCTTTTGAACGTCCTGAGGAGCCGCATGGCGTCGGTCATCGATCCGGCTGTCGCCACGTCGCCGTAGAGCCGACCAAGAAGTTGTTCGAACTGGTGCTCTGGAGCCGTGTCGAGAATGCGGGCGAGGCGAACGGGATCGCGCCGCATCAGGCCAGAAAGATAGGGCGAGCAGCCGAGTGTCCCGACAATCAATGCATCGACCGCCGGCACGGCGAGCAGGCGGTTCAGGCGCTCTCCGTTCTCGATCGAACGGCCTTCGGCTTCGATGTCAGCGAGCAGCAGCCGCGCGCGCTCCGGGTCTGGCGCGAGCGGGGCCTCGGCAAGTCTCGTCCAGAGCGGCTTGGGTTGGGCATCTTCCACGGTCGACCCCGGCGGATTGAGCGGCATTGGTGGCATCTCATCGTGGCATACGTCGGCGGCTCTATGCGAGCGGCAGCTCCAACACCACTCGAAGGCCTGGTGCATTGTCCTCGAGCTTGATGCGTCCCTTGTAGATCCGCGCCACCGCTGCGACCAGACTGAGTCCGAGCCCCGTGCCGGGTTTCGAGCGACTGGCCTCGAGACGCACGAAGCGGCGGAGCACGCGGTCACGCTCGCTTTCGGCGACACCCGGGCCGTTGTCGGAGACGACGATGCGCGCGAAACCGTCAGCTTGCGAAACGCCAAGGCCGATCTGGCCCGGCCTGCCATGAGAGACTCCATACTTCAGGGCATTGTCGATGAGGTTGGCGAGCGCCTGCCCGAGCAGATGGCGGTTGACGCGGGAGACCGGATTGCTGGTGACATCCACGGTCAACTGGACACCGGCGTCATCGGCAACCGGCTCGTAGAGTTCATGGACGTCCCGAGCCAGCGCGCCGATCTCCACCGTCTCGAAGGCGTCGGGCCCGCTTCCCGCTTCGAGACGGGCGATCATGAGAAGCGCATTGAAAGTCTTGATGAGACCGTCGGCTTCGTCGATCACGCGTTCGAGGCCGGACTTCCACGCCTCCGCTCCGGACTGGGCGGCGAGTGCTGCCTCGGCGCTGTTACGCAGGCGATTGAGCGGCGTCTTGAGATCGTGGGCGATGTTGTCCGACACCTCCCTGAGGCCGGTCATCAGTTCTTCGATGCGTGCCAGCATGTCGTTCAATTGCATACTCAGCCGATCGAGTTCATCGCCCGACCCATCGAGCGGCAGGCGCCGGCTGAGGTCGCCCGACATGATGTGCCGCGTGGCAGCACTCATGCCGGCGATCCGGTGCTGCACGTGGTGCGCGATGACGACACTGCCGACCAGGCCGAGCAGCGCCAGCAGGACAGCCGCGAGCCCCGTGGTGCGAAAGATGGCGTCGAGCAGCGCGCGCTGATCATCAACATCCCGGCCGATTACCAGCCGCGGACGGCCATCGATATCGATCAGCAGACCTGCGGCGACGCGCGACGTCCGCGTCGCACCCGCAATCGAAGGATAGGTGAACGTTCCGCGGCCGGACGCACCGGACCAAGTCGGCAGGACCGTCAGGTTTCCAGCCCGCCACTGACCGTTGGCATCGGCAAGATAGTAGAGGCTCGCCCCACCGCGACGGCTCCGCTCGCCGACTGCGATGGCCAGGGCGTCGAACCCGCGCGCGACCAGTTCGGCCTTCAACTCGGCAGCTTCTGCCTCGATCATCTTCTCGGTGCCGCGGGTCAACAGGCTGTTCGCATACCAGCCGACGAGGCCGACGCAGCTCGCGGCGACGAGCGCCAGCAAAAGCACGACGACCGCAGTCCGCCGGAAGACGGTGGATTTGAGATAGCTAGACGTCGCCATCTCGCATCATGTAGCCGGCGCCTCGGACCGTATGCAGCAGCGGCTTGTCGAACCCCTTGTCGATCTTGCCCCTCAGACGCGAAACGTGCACATCGATGACATTCGTCTGTGGATCGAAATGATAATCCCAGACGTGCTCGAGCAGCATCGTGCGCGTCACGACTTGTCCTGCGTTTCGCATCAGATATTCGAGCAGGCGATACTCGCGCGGCTGCAGCACGATGACATCGCCGGCACGAGTCACCTTGTGTGTCAGCCTGTCCAGGGCGAGGTCGCCGACCATGTAACGCGTCACCGTCTCGTCCGGCGAGATGCGACGGCCGAGAGCCTCGATGCGCGCGAGCAGTTCGGTGAGCGCAAACGGCTTGGTCAGATAGTCGTCGCCACCCGCCTTGAGACCCTTGACCCGATCGTCGACCTCACCGAGCGCGGAAAGGATGAGAACGGGCGTACGGCTTCCGCTGGCCCGTACCGCCTGGATCAGCGACAGCCCGTCCCGGCCGGGAAGCATGCGGTCCACGATGATCACGTCGTAGTCGCCCGACAGCGCGTGTTCGAGCCCGTCGTCGCCGTTGAACACGACATCCGCACCATGACCGCTTTCCTTGAGCCCACGCTGCACGAAATGCGCGATCTCCCGATCATCCTCGACAATCAGAACCCGCATGCGACGTCTCCGTTTCCCTCCCGTCGGGATCAGCTCAAATACGGAAGGCGCGCCCGCTTTCCAGGGCGCGCCAACCGATTACTCCACAAAATGCCTCGGGTTACTCGTCCCTGAGTTGTACGGCGATGAACCGCGCCGTCTCGCCCTGCCTCACCCTGAGCAAAACACCCTTGCGCCCATCGCCACGAGCTTTCTTCACGGCGTCCTCGACGTCCTTGGCGGACCTCACGGTCTGCCCCTGGACCTCGATGATGATATCGCCGACCTTGATACCCTTGAACGCAGCATCAGAACCGCTCTCGACTTGCCGCACCGCGACACCGTCGGCTTTCGTACCCTTGGGGCTCTCGCCGAGCGTGAGGCCGAGGCTGGCCACCGCCGCCTCACCAGCCTTGGTTTCCGGCTTGGGCTGGGCTGCAACCTGTGGGTCGGTCGGGAACGTCCCGAGCTTGACCTGCACGATCTCTTTCTTGCCGTAGCGCGAGACTTCCAGCGACACTGTCGTGCCGGGCGAGAACTCGGCGATCTTGCGCGCCAGGTCACGACTGTTGTCAACCTGCTGATCGTTGACGGAAAGCACTACGTCGCCGGCCCGCAACGTGGACGACGCCGCAGGCCCGCCGGCCGTCACTTCGTTGACGAGCGCGCCGCGCGGTTCGTTGAGCCCGAGCGTCGTGGCCTTCTCCTCGTCGACACTCTCGATCTTGACGCCGAGCCAGCCGCGGCTGACCGTCTTGTTGACGCGCAACTGCTCGATGACGTCGCTGGCCGTCTTGGCGGGCACGGCAAAAGCGATGCCGACGTTGCCGCCCGATGGGCTGTAGATGGCCGTGTTGACGCCGACGACCTCACCTTCGAGATTGAACGTCGGACCGCCAGAGTTGCCCTTGTTGACCGCTGCATCGATCTGCAGGAAATCGTACGGCCCCGAGCCGATGTCACGGCTCAATGCCGACACGATGCCCGCCGTTACCGTACCGCCGAGACCGAACGGATTGCCGACCGCCAGAACCCAGTCGCCGACCCTGACGGGCTTCGCGGCGAAACGGACGTGCTGCAGCGGCGCCTTCGGATTGGTGATCTTGAGGAGCGCGATGTCGGTGCGCGGATCCGTCCCGATCAGTTCGACGTCGATCTTCTCGCGCTCGTCGAAGCTGACCTGGATCTTGCTTCCGCCAGAGATGACGTGATTGTTTGTCACGACGTAGCCGTCCGCCGAAATGACGAAACCTGAGCCCTGCGCCATGGACCGGCGCGGACCCTCCGGGCCCCCTCCGCCGCCGCCACCGAATTCGCGGGGCAGGTTCTTGAAAAACTCCTTCAGCGGGTGATCGTCGGGGAGTTCAGGCAGCGGGTCGCGGCCGCCTCCGCGGCCCGGCGCAGCGACGCGCGGCGCGGCGCCTGCCGTCACATGGATGCTGACCACGGCCGGTCGCACCTTTTCCACGATGTCGGCGAAGGAATAGGGGGCGCGGCCGAAGGGCGCCCCAGGGACCGCGACTTCGGGGCGCTGAGCCTGCGCACTGGGCAGCGCGAGCATCGAGGCCCCGCCGACCGCGGACGCAGCAAGCAGGCCAGCCGTGACCCGTCTCCGCACGGACGGATCACGCGTGATACGGGTGAGACCGGAACGTGGAGCAGCCATATCTCGTTACCTTTGGGTTCCTGGGCGGCTGAATTCCGCCTTGTCGATGCCCCTTGATAGGAAGCGTCGCATTACAGGGACCTTGCGGTGCCATTAATCTTTGGTAATCCAAGTGAAGGTACGACAGTATTTTGACATGGCCCGTGCTCGCAACGTTCGAAAGAAGACCCATGAGCAGTCGCGGTTCGAAGTGGCGTCAGCCGCCGAGATGGCCGTCGGAAAGCAGGCTCTGCGCCGTGGCGCGCGGACTCTGGTTGGCCGGGATGGTTCTCGCTCTTGCGACCCTCGCAGGACCGACAGCGACAGCCACCTCCCAGGTATCCCGCGCTCATGTCGGCATGAGTCCCACATCGCTGGCGACACCGGTTGCGGTTTTCGGCACGGATAACCGGAAGGCGGTCCCCGCTCGGCTCGCCCGAGTCAGTGAAGCGGTGGGGCTGTTCTTCTCGAATCAGTCGCGCACCGTCTGTTCGGCGTTTTGCGTCGCCCCCGGGATCATCGCGACCGCCGCCCATTGCCTCGCCCAGCCCGGCGGTCGTCCGGCGCGCCTCGCCGATTTCACGTTCGCACGCGGCTACGACCGTATCCGCGACTACGCCAAGATCGAAGGTCATGCGAACGGATCGAGCACTCAAAGCATGATCGTGGGCGACTTCCAGCACCGCGTGAAGCCACCGATCGACGCGGCACATGATTGGGCGCTCATTCGACTCGCCCGACCGGTGTGCAAGGGACACGTCCTGCCCGTCGCCCAACTGTCGACCCCGTCGATCATCGCCGACGCGGCAGCCGGCCGGGTATTCCAACTCTCCTACCATCGAGACTGGACCCAGTGGCGGATCGCCTTCTCCGAACCCTGCAGCGTGGCCCGCAGCTTCAACGCCATTCCCTGGTCGTCGATCGCTCCTGATTTTCTCAACGCAGACCAGATGCTCTTGCACCAATGCGATACCGGCGGAGCGTCGTCGGGATCACCATTGATCGTCGAGCGGGACGGCGCATTCTCTGTCGTCGCCATCAACGTCGGGACATACGTTCAAGCCAAGATCCTGACCGAACGCGGCCAGGTGACGCTGCGCGAGAAGGCCGAGACGGTGGCCAATACGGCTGTGAACGCCTCTGTATTCGTCGGACGCATCGGATTGCTCGAGACCGCCGACATCATCACGAGTGGTCCGAGATTAAGGACGCTTCAGCAGCATTTGACGGACCAGCGGCTCTACCAGTCGACCATCGACGGCTCATACGGTCCGATGCTCAAGACCGCCATCGAAGGCTACGAGCGGGTCAACCGGCTGCCCATCACGGGCTTGCCGACGGAGACCCTGCTGAAGCGATTGGCAAAGCAGGCTAATGGACTTGGGGAGGTGGCGCCGTCGAGCGCCCCACGCCAGCCCCGTCTTCCCTAGGCGGCCGAGGCCCGGATCAATCCGTCGGACGCTTGAGCAGCGAGTCGAGCCTTGCCTGTTCGTCGGATGTCAGCGGAGCCTCCGCCATCACGGCATCAGGCGTTGCCGATCCCGAACGCAGCCACAGCCGCAGCGCAAATCCGCTGGCTGCGACGAGCAGCAACCCCGGCGCGATCCAGAGCATCAGCGTGCTGGCATTGACAGGCGGCCGCAGCAGAACGAACTCGCCATATCGGCCGACGACGTAGGCGACGACTGCCTCGTCACTGTCGCCGGACTTGATGCGCTCGCGAACGACGAGGCGGAGATCGCGTGCCAGTGGCGCGTTGGAATCGTCGATCGATTGGTTCTGGCAAACGAGGCACCGGAGGCCGGCCGAGATCCCACGCGCACGCTTCTCGAGCGCCGGATCGGTAAGCACCTCGTCCGGCTGCACGGCAACGGCGCGATCCACCGCGCCGGACGTTGCGACCGACAAAGCGGCCACGACGGCGAGAGCCGCGATGCCACGTCGATCGATTTTCGCGGAGATCCGGCCCATTGCGCTACTCCGCCGGTACGGCCATCGGGGGCCGCGCCTTCCTCGGCGCCCCGACCCGGAGACGTCGATCGCTGAGCGAGAACGCGCCGCCGATGAACATCAGCACGGCCCCGAGCCAGATGAATCGGACCAGCGGGTTGAAATAGAGGCGGACGGCAAAGGACCCGTCGGTCTGCGCATCACCGAGAATGATGTAGAGATCACCCGACAGCGCGGCATGGATACCCGCCTCCGTGGTCGGCTGCCGCGGCGCATCGTAGAGCCGCTTGGTCGCCTCGAGCAGCAGCGGTGTACGACCCTCCCGCGGGACTTCGAACACGCCGGCCTCCTCGCCGAAATTCGGCCCGCGACGGGTTTCGATGCCCTTGAGCGTGACGCGATAGCCGGCGATCTCCGCGGTATCGCCGGCCTTCATCGGGACGATCTTCTCGGACTGCCAGGCCGTGGTGCCGACGATCCCGATGACCATCACACCGACGCCAGTGTGAGCGATGAACGAGCCCCACGCCGATCGCGGGAGATTGGTGAGCCGGCGAAACACCTCGGCGCGATCGCCCTGCCCGAGACGGGCCCGGAACAACACCTCAGAAACGGCGCCCGCGATGACCCATACTCCGACCGCGAGCGCCAGCGGCGCAAGCCACGGACCCCGCCAGAACAGCGCGCCGGCCACGAGCGCCGTGCCCAGCGTCACGACTGCCGCCGCCATCAGGCGCTGCCGTGCCGCAACCAGATCACCGCGCTTCCAGCCCAGAAAGGACCCGAACGGAAGCGCAATGAGCAACGGGATCATCAGCGGCACGAAGGTCATGTTGAAGTAGGGAGGACCGACGGAGATCTTGGCCCCGGTGATCGATTCGAGCACCAGCGGGTAGAGCGTCCCGATCAGCACCGTACCGGTTGCGGTCGCCAGCAGGACGTTGTTGAGGACGAGCGCGCCTTCCCGCGAGATCGGCGCGAACATGCCCCCCTGCCGAAGACTTCCGGCCCGCGCGGCGAACAAGGCGAGCGCACCGCCCGTGAAAAGCACCATGATCGCCAGGATGAAGACGCCGCGCTGCGGATCGACGGCGAAGGCATGAACGGAGGAGAGAACGCCGGACCTGACGAGGAACGTGCCCATCAACGACAGCGAGAACGTGAGGATCGCAAGCAGGACGGTCCACACCTTCAGCGCCTCGCGCTTCTCCATCACCAGTGCGGAATGGAGCAGCGCCGTCCCCGCGAGCCACGGCATGAAGCTGGCGTTCTCGACCGGATCCCAGAACCACCATCCGCCCCAACCGAGCTCGTAATACGCCCACCACGATCCCATCGCGATCCCGAGCGTGAGGCACATCCAGGCCGCAAGCGTCCAGGGCCGCACCCAGCGCGCCCAGGCCGCGTCGGTCCGGCCCTCGAGCAGCGCGGCGATGGCGAAGGAGAAGGCCATCGAGAACCCCACATAGCCCGCGTAGAGGAACGGCGGGTGCAACGCCAGCGCCGGGTCCTGCAGGATGGGATTGAGGCCTTTGCCCTCCATGGGCGCCGGCACGATGCGCTCGAACGGATTGGACGTGAGGAGAATGAAGAGCAGGAACGCCACCGAGATCGACGCCTGTGTGGCGAGGACGTTGGCCTGCAGCGTCTTCGGCAGATGGCCGCCCGAGACGGCGACCGAAGCGCCGAAAGCGACCAGGATCAGCACCCAGAGCAGCATCGAGCCTTCGTGGTTCCCCCAGACGCCGGACACCTTGTAGAGCATCGGCTTGGCGGAGTGTGAGTTGGCCCAGACATTGGCGACCGAGAAATCGGAGCCGACATAGGCGTAGGTCAACGCGGCGAACGAGATCGAGACCAGCACGAGCGACGCGAGCGCGGCGGGCTGGGCGACCGCCATCAACCGATCGTCGCGGCTCGCCGCACCGACGGCCGGAAGGACCATCTGCCCCATCGAAACGAGGAGCGCGAGAATGAGGGCGAAGTGTCCGATCTCGACGATCATCTGAGGGTCCCGCTTCCTGGTGCGCCGCGACGAGAGCCGGCTGGCGCGCTATCGCATCACTTGATCGACTTGGCCTCGCCGCCGGGGTGCGTCGCGCCCGGGCCGAGCTTTACACCTCGCTCCTTGAGCGACTTCGCGACCTCTGGCGGCATGTAGTTCTCGTCGTGTTTTGCGAGCACGCTGTCGGCGCGGAACAGTCCGTCACCTTCCAGCCGGCCCTCGGCCACCACGCCTTGTCCCTCGCGAAAGAGATCGGGGAGAATTCCCTTATAGACCACGGGGACCGTCTTGAGGGTATCGGTGACGACGAAACGGACTTCGAGGTTCTCGCCGCGCTTGACGCTGCCGTCGGCGACGAGCCCCCCGAGACGGAACCGTTGGCCGGCCGCCAGTGGCTTCTCCGCCAGATCGCTCGGTGTCTTGAAGAAAGTGATGGTGTCGTTGAGCGCGACGAGTACGAGGCCCACGGCCGCACCGAGGACCACCAGTCCGGATGCAATGAAGGCCAGTCGTCTCTGTTTGCGTGTCATGGCGCCCTTTCGCTAGGTCCCGAGCCCCAGGCTCTTGGCCAGATCGCCGAGCGCTGCAGACGCCTTTGGATCGTCGCCGAGCGACTGGCGTGCTCGGCCCAGCGCAGCCGCAGCATCGTCCATCCGCCCGAGCACGACGAGCGAGCGCACCAACCGCTCCCAGCCGGCGAGATCACGACCGTCCCTGGCGAGACGCTGCTCGAGCCCGTCGACCATCGCCGTGATCATCTTCTGGCGATCGGCCGGCGACATCTGCTCGGCCGCGGAGATATCGGCCGCGCTAGGTCCGGACGGGCCGGTCACCGGCGGAGCCGAGGGCGGACGTGGCGCACTGTCGGCCTGCGCGGCAGCTTTCCGCACCTCCACCAGCCGCTCTTCGAGCATGGCGCGCCACGGTGCGTCCGCCGGCGACGCCTTCAGGATCTCGTCGTATTCCCGCGCCGCCGTCGCCACGTCTCCATCTTGCTCCTTCCCGAATGCAAGCCAGAAACGGGCCTGAACGTGATCTGGGTCGAGCGCAAGAAGCCGCCCCATGACCTGCCGCGTCTCATCCGAGAGCCGCCCATCGCCGGACAGCATCAGAACCTCGGCAAGCCCGGCCAGCCGCCTCGGAGACTCGCCGAGCAATCGGATGGAGCGTCGGAACGCATCTTCAGCCTCAGCGTACCGCCCGAGACGCAGATAAACGGGCCCGATGACGTCCCAGCCCCGGCCGTCCTCCGGGTTCGTCTTGAGGCGCGCCTCGACGGCCCCGAGGAGCTGGGCTATCTCCGCCGGGATCGCAGGCGTTGACTTCAGGCGCGCCGAGAGCGGCTGATCCGGAACGCCCGGACGCCCGGTCTGGGCGTAAATGAGGATAGCGGAGATCGGCAGCATCGCGGCGATGAGCGGAACGGCGAGCCGCGTGCCGAGGCTGCGGGCAGGACGACCCTCACCATCATGCGCGGCTTGCGAAGCGCCGCCGCGATCGGTTGCAGCGAGAAGGCGTCGGGCTATTTCGCGGCGGGCATTCTCGGCCTCGGCGATGCTGATCAGCCCACGCCGCAGCTCGGCGTCGACCTCGGCGAGCTGGTCCTTGTAGACGGCCGTCGCCCCATCATCGACGCCATCGGACCGCTCGCGCCGAGCGACGAGAGGGTGGAGCAATGCCACGACCACAGCCGTGGACATCAGAGCGAACACCACCCAGACCAGCATCGTCCTCCCCTTACGGCAGCATCATGCCGTTTGAATAGGCAGCCGATGTGGCCGGGACAAGGAGGCAGCGCCGAATTGCCCGTTATGTCGCGGGGATCGAAGGCCGAAAACTAGGCTTCGTTGCGCCAAGTGCCATCAGGATTACGGCATGCCGTGCCACGCATGGTCTGAGGCCGCCCATCGATGTAGATGGTATGCGTATAATCGCGGCAATCGAAGGAGCCGCGCCGGTAGGGCTCCATGGGAACGACCTCGCCGTAGCGACCGTTCTCCGAGTTCCGCCAGCGCACCGGCCGCCCCGCATCGCCCCGCTCGAAAGCGTCGAACTCGGCCCGCTCGGCCAAAATCCGGTCCTGCCGGTCCATCGAGCGCCCGATCTCGCTGCCGACGATGCCACCGACGACGGCGCCGACCATCGTGGCGGCGATCCGGCCGCCGCCGCCACCGACCGTGCTCCCGAGGAGACCACCCGCGATGGCCCCGACAGCGAGGCCGGTATCGGCCTTGTTGGGGCCCTCCGGCCCGCATCCGGCAAGCAGCAGAGCCACGGCCAGCACACCCGAGACGGCGATCTTGCTCATATCGAGAACCCCTCTCACAACCGCAGCGCGGCCGTTCCATGACAGGCGTAGCTGAAGGCCGATTCGGGCGAAACTTCGACCTAGCTGAGATCGAGGAGGGCAAAGTGAGGCGGGCTTCACGCCGCCGGCAGGTCAAGCCGCGCGCTGAGCCCGCCCAAAGCTGATTTCTCGAGTCTGAAGTGTCCACGATAGGATTGGCACAGATCGGCGACGATCGAGTGTCCGAGGCCGGAGCCGGGCTTCGTCTCGTCGAGGCGGCGGCCCCGTTTGATGCCCTGCGCGCGCTGCTCCTCCGTCAAGCCCGGGCCGTCATCGTCAACCTCGATCAGGAGGCGCTGGGGATGCCGGTCGGCCGTTGACGTCGCGACGCCGACTGTGATTCTCACCTGCCGCCCGGCCCATTTGCAGGCGTTATCGGCAAGGTTGCCGAGCATCTCCTCGAGATCCTGCTTCTCGCCCTGGAAATTGACGCCGGGTGGACAGACGAGCTCGATCTCGATGCCGCGGTCACGATGCAGGCGGGAGAGGGCGCGGACGATCGCCTCCGCGGTCGGACCCACAGGTGTCACCCGGCCGATCACGTCGACCTGCGCCACCATCCGCGCGCGATCGAGATAGTAGGCGACCTGATCGCGCATCACGGCGGCCTGCTCGGCGACCTTGCGCGCCTGAGGCGACGGGTCCTCGCCGATCTCGTTGGCGATCACCGCAAGTGGCGTCTTGAGGGCGTGCGCGAGGTTGCCAACCTGCGTTCGCGCTCGTTCGATGATGTCCTGGTTCGACTTGATGAGCGCATTGAGCTCCGTCTGGAGCGGCTCGATTTCCGCCGGCAAACGCCCTTCAAGAAGCTGCGCCTCGCCGGATCGGATGGCAGAGAGACGCCGCTCCACCGCGCGGAGCGGCTCGAGGCCATAGCGGACCTGAAGGAACGTCGAGAAGACGAGGCCGATCCCCGCAACGGCGAGCGCGAAGGCGAGCGGCACACGGAATTCTGCGACGCGCGTTTCCGGGAACTCGAGATTGCCAGCGACGATGAAGGAATAGAAATAGGGGTTTTCGTCGTCACCGGCGTTGTAGAGCGTTTCTGCGATCCGGAGCGGCTCGCCGACCGGACCCTTGGTATCCTGCCAGATGATGTTGTAGCGATCGGGCTTCAGCCCTTGCCGCGATGGGAGCGGCAATTCCTCGCTCGCGAGCGAGGTCGAGATGAGCCGCTTTCCGGGGCTCCGGTCGAGTGGCGTGATCTGCCAGTACCAACCAGAATGAGCGAGTTCGAACAACGGCTCACCGACGTTGCGGGGCACGCCCGGCTCGGCGCCGGTGCGGTCCGTCGAGAACGCGATGTTGAGTGTCAGGAGCTGGTTGAGCCGGGCGTCGAAGCTGTTGAAGACGTCGCGCTTGTGCACCCAGTCGATACCGAGGCCAGCCAGTGGCAGCACCAGAACCGCCCACACGGCGGCGGTTCGAAACAGCCGGAATGCGAGCGAGTTAAGTTTCATCCTTCTCCGGCGACAGGCGGTAGCCGAGCCCTCTCACCGTCTTGATGAGATGCGGCGGAATCTTCTTGCGGAGCCGCCCGACGAACACCTCGATGGTGTTGCTGTCGCGATCGAAATCCTGCTCGTAGAGATGCTCGACGAGTTCGGTCCGCGACACCACGCGGCCCGCGTGATGCAGCAGATATGCGATCAGCCGGTACTCGTGCGACGTGAGCTTCACCGGCTGACCGTCGAGCGTGACGCGCGCCGTTTTCGTGTCGAGCCGCAGCGGCCCGCATTCGATTTCGGCTTTGGCGTGCCCCGTTGCCCGCCGGACCTGCGCCCGGATGCGCGCCAGCAGCTCCTCCATGTGAAACGGCTTTGCGACATAGTCGTCGGCGCCGGCGTCCATCCCGGCGACCTTGTCGCTCCACCGGTCACGCGCGGTCAGAATGATCACGTGCATGTTGCGATCGGCTCGCCGCCACTGCTCGAGCACGCTGATGCCGTCCATTTTGGGAAGGCCGATGTCGAGCACCACGACGTCGTAGGGTTCGGTCTCGCCCAGGAAATATCCCTCTTCCCCGTCCATCGCCTTGTCCACCGCGTAACCGGCGTCCACCAGCGCGCTGACGAGTTGGCGATTGAGATCCGGATCGTCTTCGACGACAAGCACGCGCATGCGTCGCAGTCCTCCCCCGATCGGCACCCGACGGGCACCGCATCATTCGGGCGGCGCGCACACTAGCCTGAAATTCTAGGCCTGTCGCGCCTCCGCCAGCCGAGCCGTGCCACGGGGAAAGGGCATGGCAAGAGCTAGGGCACAGCCTCGACCGTGAGCTGGGCGATTCGCCCGTCCTCACGCCGGACGAGAACCCGATAGTGGTACTGGCCCCCGGCTTCGCAAAGGACGATCCGAACCACCGCCCCGCCGAGCCATTCCTTGGCACGGTCGTGGATGTCGCGGGCCGGCCGGAGCCGTTCGCGGGCCACGATCGGGGCCGCATCCGACCAGTCGCCGTAGCAGCGATCACCCGCCGACGCAGGCGCGAACGGTTGGCCGATGAGAACCATGAGAAGGGCGAGCCGGAGACCGGCTCTTGCGACGAAGGCTGACATGAGAACTCCTTGGGAGCCAACTTGACGACTCGGCACTGAACCGGGCCTGAACGGCAGGCTTCAGAGCTTGAGCGCGACAGGCCGGCGCTCGAGCGGCTCCCGTGCCCGAATGCGGCCGAGGATCGTCATCATCGTCCCGACGAGACCGCCGACGGCTTGAATGGCCGTGGCCAGATCGCTCCCGAGGCGCTCGATCAGGCTGGGCGATACCTCGATCCCGAACGCGGCGAGGACGGCTGGCAGGACCGTCGAGACGGCCGTCATCAGAGCACCCCAGATGGTGAGCGAGTTGCCCCACCACTTGCCGCCGCTTTCGGCTGGGAGTGACACTTGAGTTGTATCTGGCATCGCTGCTGTCTCCTTGGGCTGATGGTGCGAAGGGGGATTGCGAGTTGGGGCGCCGGCCACCTTTGCCGGGTTCGGGACCTCACGGGCTTTCGCGAGCGCCGTATCGACGCGCGCGAGCCAGCCCCGCCCGAAGCGCCAGAAATGCGGGAGCGATCGGTAGTGGCGGCGCCGGATATCCGCGTAGCGGGCAAGGGTGCCATCCACCGGACGCGCACGGGCTGCCGCCAGGGTGATGGGCCCGATCTCGCCGTCGACCGCGACGGCAAGCGCCTGCTGGAGCATGCGGGCGGCACCGCCGACGCCTTGATTGACGCTCGCATCGAAATGGAAATGAGCGAGTGCGGGAGGCATCTCCGCGCATCGCGCCGGACGCCAGTAGCGGTCCCGGTAGATTCGCTCGACGAGGTCGTCCGAAATGGCGCGCAGGCGACGCTTCAGGTCGTCGTGGGTCGCGGCGGTGAGTGGCTCGCCGACTTCGCGCGCGAAGGTCGCGAGCGTGATGCCCTTGTTGGTGGGCCCGCCCGGATCGAACGGATCGTCGCTCCAGCCGCCCTCGAGCGCGAGAACGGCGGCAAGCGCCCGGGCGAAGATGGAGCCGTCGTCGGCGTCGGCCGCCGCGGGCTCGGGAGCAGACACGACCGACGAAGGTCGCCTCAGCCCGATCAGCCGCGAGATGGCAAATGTCTCGACTGTCACGGCGTTGCTCTGATTGCCGCCTAGCAGGACGAGCCCGCCATCGCTCAAGCCGACGACGAACCCCACGTGCCCGGCCGCCGGATCGCTGCCACGGGACAGCACGGCCACGTCACCGGCCTGGGCTTCGCCCGCCACCGCGCCCCACCGCAGATAGGAGCGCGCCATCAGCGAACGCGTCGAGGCGAGCCCTGCCCGTTCGAGGCAGTCGCCGACGAACGCCGCGCACCACGCCGTGTCGTCGCTGGCGAGAGCGGCATGGCCGAGTCGTCGAATGTAACCGGCGATCCGGGGATTGCTGGCGCGGCCCGGAACTTCACGCTGGCCGAGTTCGGCCCACGCGAGGCGCAACCAGAGCGGCTGGCTCATCGCAATCGATGCCATCGGATGTTTTCCCGTCGAGAGTGGAGGAAGCGGATCAGACGACGGCGGTCCCGAAGGCACCCCGGCCATAAACGTCGCTGACCTGGGCCACGCGCACGGCGACACTCCCCGGCAGCGCGCTGAAATCGGAGATCTGATCGACTGCGGGATAGGTGACCCGCGGTTCGCTGGTCATGATCCGGCGCACCACGTCGGCCCCCGAGAGAATCTCGACCTCGTAGCTCTCGAACGCCTCGCCGAGAGGAACCTCCGGGATCGTCCAGCTATCGCCGCCGATCCGTGTCCGCCGCACCCACGAGATCTCGAGGTCCCCGCCCGACCGCCGACCCCGAACGTGAACGGGACTGTAGGGGCGAAGCCCGACGCCTCTGAAGGCATGTACGGCGCTCGAATAGCTTGCGTCGCCGATCTCGCGCGAGCCCGGTCCGTAGCGCCAATTGAGCGCGAGCCCGATCTCGTCCTGCCGGATGGGGACTGGCGTGAGGCCGCGATCGAGGAGAACGAAGGTCGCCCCGGCCGCAGCGCCGACTGCGGCCGCGGCTTCAGTGCCAGCCTGCCCCCGGATCAGGCCCGACAGCGCGTAGGTCGACGGTGCAACGAGCACGGCGGTCTCGAACTGGAAGACTTCCCACTCGCCGTCGACCGCCATGACCGCCGCCGCATTGGCGCCGGCGAAGAGCCCGAGCCGAGTCGTAGACACGAGCATCCCGGCATCGATTTCGACCCGCATCCCCCCTCCCCTCGAGAAGCGCGAGGTGACACCAGTGTTCGCCAACGCATCGACGAGACGGCCGGTGATGCCGGCCCGGCCCGCGACCGCCGTCAGCGTGAAGCCGGAGGCCTCCGGCGATCGGAAGAAGGCAGCTGACCCCGGCCACGGGTCGCGCGCGGCGACGACAAAGCCGCTTTCCGGAAGCTCCTGTCCCGTGAGCATGGGGAGATCGAGAAACACGGCGTGCACGGGACCTGTGCGATCGATCTCGCCGGGCCGCAGCGGACGCGTGATCGCCTGCCCGCCGTCGTAGAGAGCCGGATCGATCGCGACGGCTTCGATCTCGCGCTCACCTCGATCTCCGATCTCGACGATACGGTAGAGCGGTGCCCGACCGTCCGCAGTCTCGAGCGCGAAGAAATCGCCGGGCTCGAGCGCGACGCCGGAAGGCGGCAGCGTCAACCGGACCCGTTCACGCGCCATCCAGGTCTCGAACAGCCACGCATCCGCGACACGGCTGGCTTGCGCACTCTCCATGACGATCGCGAGCTGTGCGTCGGAGATGCGGCCCGAGGCACCGGCGAGACGGCGCGACTCGGAGACGGCCTGACGATAGCCGCTCTCCGCCGACGCATAGGCGATGCGGGCCACGGCCGGCAGATCGGTCTCCTGCGCCCGCGTCAGACGTACGAGGTCTGCGCCGGGCTTCACCTCGACGAGATCGTCGGCCGCGAACTGCCGGACGACATCGCCACGGCCCCGGTGCTGGAATCGCAGCCGACCGTCACTTTCCACGGCATCGACGAAGTAGGCGAGTTCGAGCGGCTGCAAGGCATCCCGCGCCGACATCGGGCGATCGACGATGAACCCGGACACCACACCATCGAGCCCGGAGACGTCGTAGTCGTGGAAGTCATGCCCTTCGAGCAGGTCCGCGACCACGGCGCCGAGCGGCTGTGCCGTGACGCGTCCACCGATCCAGTGACCGAGCGGCCAGTTCGCGCTGTCGCTCCAGACGAGCGCGTTGGCGGGAAAGGTGGGATAGGGACGGGCATCCCACGCATAGACGTGCAGGTGCGCGAGGTCGAGCATTCGCCCGCCATAGACCGGCGATAGTGGATTGGCACCGTCGACATAGCCCCCGTGGTCGGGATCGAACGCTTCGACGATGGCCTTGAGGTAGGCGCGCTGCATGAGATCGTCGCGTTCGCCGCGCGAGAAGTAGGGCAGGAACGATTCCGAACTCTTCGGGTCGACGAACACGTTCGGCTGATTGGCGCCCTTGTCGACCGCCGGGCACCCGATCTCGGTCAGCCAGATGGGCTTCGAGCGCGGCTGCCACGCGGTCGGAACCACACTTTCGACGCCGTCGGGCCGATCGAAATGCGGCTCGGCCCACCACGACCGGATATCCTTGTAGCGGAACACCCAGGGCTTGCCCGCCACACCGTCGGTGATCGGCGTGCGCACCTGCTGCTCGCGATCCGCCGCGCTGGCGTAGAACCAGTCGTAGCCCTCGCCGGCGAAGAGATTGCCCTTGAGATAATCGGGGTCATAGATCGAGCGCACGCCGGCCTGCCGATCGAGATGATCGCCGTCGCGCCAGTCCGCCAATGGCCAATAGCAGTCGATGGCGACGGCATCGATATCGGGCGATGCCCAGAGCGGATCGAGATGGAAGGCCACGTCGCCCGAGCCATCAGCCGGATGGTGGCCGAAATACTCGGACCAGTCGGCGGCATAGGTGATCTTCGTGCCGGGCCCGACCACGGAGCGGACGTCCGCCGCCAGGGCGACGAGAGCCGCGACGAACGGATAGATGCCGACCGCCGAGCGCACCTGCGTCAGTCCTCGAAGCTCGCTGCCGAGGACGATCGCATCGACACCGCCAGCGGCCACAGCGAGGTGCGCGTAGTGCAGCACCTGACGTCGGAGCGACCATTCGTCGGGGCCTGAATAGTTGACACCTGACGCGTGCGCCGCGAAATCGCCGGGCGTCGCCGTGCCGACGAAAGCGGCGATCGCCGCGGCAGCTGCCGGCGTCTTGTCGGGCGAACCCGCGAGCCCCGGAGCTGGCGACACGGTGATGCGTCCACGCCAGGGATAGGCGGGCTGACCGAGCTCGCCCGAGTAGGGATCGACGAGGGAATTGACGGCGGGAATGTCCATCAGCACGAACGGCGTCAGCACGACGCCATGGCCCCGTGCCTTCAGGTCTCGGATCGCGGCGATGACGGTCTGGTCGGACGGTGTGCCGCCGTTAGCAGGCCCGTCGTCCGTAGAGGAAGCTACGGGGGCCGTCTCGCGCGTGAGCCCGGCCACCGACCAGACGATGGGGCTCGTGTCCTTCTCCGAGGCATCGACCGCCGGCCGGATCTGGCAATGGCCAACGCGCAGATCCGTGCCGAACCAGCTCACGACGAGCGAGATCGAGCCCGCGTTGGGAAGCGTTTCGGCGAGTTGGTCGAGCGAGACCGTCCAGTCGGTTCCACCTTTGAGCGTATGCGTATTCTCGCTCTCCGTGCGGATGCGGCCGGTGCGGCGCGTGACAGGCTCCGGCGCATAGACGAACTCGCCCGAGCCCGGGATGAGCACGACAGCGCGGATGTTGTCCTCGAAGTCGTCGACGGAGCGGAAGACTTCGAAGGAGAGCTGCGGGAGCCGGTTTCCGAACGCCTCGAGCGGCATGCGATCGAAGACGATGTAGGCCACGCCGCGATAAGCGGGCGAGTCGTCGCCGCCCATGTGCGCGGCGATGGTGGGATCCGGCTCCTGGACCTCGTCGCCCTTGTGGAGCCGCCACGTGAAACGGCCGAGATCGAGTTCCTTGCCGTCGGCCCAGACCTGGCCGATGCCGGAAATCTCGCCCTCCGCCAAGGCCACCGCGAAACTCGCGAAGTAGGCGTAGTCCGTGCGCTGTGCGCCGCTGCTCGCGGCTGGCGCGCCTTTTCCGCTGCCGCCGCCCGACGTGACCGGACTCTCCTCGAGGTCAGCCGCCCAGATCACCTGACCGCCGACCCTCACCCGGCCATAGACGCGCGGAATGGCGGCGCCCTCGGTCGAGGTGGTAACCCGGAGATCGGACAGCCGCGGCCCCTCGATGCGACGCGACTGCCCGGACGCGCCGAAGAGCGCCTGGTCGATGAACGCGCCGGCCGCGGAGCCGATCTGCGATCCGATCATCGAGCCGGTGAGCGTGGCACCGAACACGGTGAGGCCGGCGGGCAACAAGGAGCCGCCGAGCGCGGCCCCCGCGACGGTCAATGCGAGTGTCGCCATCAGCTCTCGCTCCTTGGAATGGAGAACGCGCCGGCGATCCGCCGCCGCCACCAGGCGCCGAACCCGACTTCCGTGACGCCCACGCCTTCCATGGCGTGGATCAGCGAGAGCCCGCCGCTTCTCGCATCGGCAGCAAAGCCGGCATGCTTCGCAACAAAGCGCGACCGATACCGGAAAATGGCGATGTCACCCGGCGCGAGGTCGGCCGGGTCGATCTCGCGAAGGTGTGCGCGCGCCGCCGCGAGCAGCGCCTCCTCGCCGTTGGCTTCCGCCCAGTCCGCGGCGTAACCCGGAATCGCCTGTGGCTCGACACCGTGGATCTCGCGCACGACGCCGCGCACGAGACCGATGCAATCGGCGCCGACACCGCGCACACTGGCCTGCGCGTGATAGGGCGTGCCGAGCCATTGCCGCGCGAGCGCGACGATGTCGGCCCGTCCCAGATGGACCGGCGTCAGCATGGGAGAACTCCCGGATCGGCGTATGTGGAGAAACGCGGCTGGATCAGCCCACGGTCGGCGAGGCGAGGAAGTCGTTGCCCGGCATATGCGGAAAGCCGCGATAATTGACGGCGTTCGCAAACTTGGCCCGGCAGGTCGTGAACTGCTTGTCACAACCAGCCCGCGCGACGAACGCGTCTCCCGGCGCAAGCGGCTGGCCGGTGAAGGTCCAAAGCTCGAGCGTTACGACACCAGCGACGACGGAATGCCGCCGGATCTCGGCGATGCGTCCCGCGTTCGCACCCGACGTGAACCGAACACTGCCCCGCGTCAGCCAGCCGTCGACGAATTGGCCAAGCCCGCTCGCGATGATCAGGCGGGCACTTCGCACCTCGACGACGGAAGCGGCGGCGCTGAATGCCGGATCGTCGAGCGAGACGCCGCAACGGCTGTCGCCGAGATCGGCATCGCATCCGAACTGGAAGATCCGCCCGCGCGTCTGCTGCAGGTAATGCGAGAGGCCACGCACCTCGGCCGTGAAGGCGGAGCCCGAGCGCCGCACCTCGCCGAGCGATCCGCGTCGCACCATCAGGCGAAGCGACGGATCGCTCCAGTCGACGCGAAAGATCTCGACTGTCGCGTCATCGAAATCGCCGGCCGCGAGCGCCGCTTCCGAAAGCCGCTCGGAAACGAGCGCGCTCACCACCTCGAGGTTGTCGACCGCGAGCCCGACAGAGGATTTGATCTCGCTCGAGCTGAGGCCGGACGCCGCCTCGAAGACGCTGCCGTCGAAGACGAGGTCGCGGTCATGATCGGTGAAGCCCAGCGCCGGCCGCTCGCGCGGCGTGATCCGCCAGCACCAGGCGAGCGTCGTGGCGCCGCTCTGCAGGCGCGCAGCGAGTTCGTCGGGAAGAACTCTCATGTGCGCACCTCGACGACGGGGATGGCCGGAATGGCGCCGTGCCGGAACCCTGAGAGATTGACTTCGAGGCGATCCGTGTCGAAGCGGACCGGCACGTCGAACTCGAAGCCGGCCGTAACGCTGGCGCCGGTCGCCGGCACGTGGCCCGGAGCGAACGTGACAAGGCCCGTCGTGGTGTCGACGGAAAAGTGGACGCCCTCGCTGACCGGTACGCCGCCGACCGCGATCATTACGCTGCCTGCAACCGGCTTCCTGATCTCGCGGTCGTAGGGTGCGAACAAGGAACCGTAGCGCTTGACGAGCTGGAACTCGCTGCGGACGCCGTCACCGACGCCGATCGCCTGGTCGAGCGCCGTCGGAGCCTCTTCGGGAAGGCCGGAGCGGAAGTCGGCATGGTCCTTCCAGCGAAAGCCGTAGAGCCGTCCACGTCGCTCCTCGAAGAATGCGACGACGAGATTGAGGTCATCGAGCGTCGCGATGCCGTAGCCCGCGTTGTAGGACCGTCGCGAATGGGCCCAGCGCGCATTGCGCTCCTCGTGGCCGGAACCGAGCACCACGACGTCCGTGCGCCGCTCCGGTCCGCCCGTCGCACCGCGCGAAATGCGCGTGGGGAAACGTATCTCGTGGAATGACATGGGCCGTGCTCCGCAATGATCAGAGGTTGCGTTGACCCTGCCCGACGGCCCGCGCGATAAGTGCCGCGAGTTGCGTCTCCGAGCGGCGGAAACTATCGGCGTCGGGCGTGGTCACGTTGAGGACGACGCTCGGGCCGGCGCCGCTCCGCACGCCGACCCCTGTCGCAGGCAGCATGGCCTCGCTGGCGCCCGCGATCTTCGACGCCGCGACGCCGGCGCCGATCACAGCCGGCAGGCTTGAGGGCGCGGCGACGGAGCCGGAGGCCGAGAAGACCGGAGCCCCGCCGACGACGGACTTGATCGCCGCGCCGAACGCGCTCTCGAGCGGCTTGAAGGCCGCTGAGAGAACGAGACGTGACAGGCTCAGGGCCAACGAGCGCAGCACGTCGCCGAAACTCTTTCCCTGAACGGCGAGGCCGACGAACGCCGATGTGAGCGAGCGTCCGAATTGCAGCCCGAGCCGCCCGGACGTACCGAGTTCACTGCTGAGACGGCGCTGGCTTTCGGCTACAGCATCGATGCCGGCGCGCATCTCGGCGAGTTGCGCAGGCGTGAGGAAGCCATCCGGAGCCACGCCCGGCGCGTCGAAGTCTGTCATTCGCGATCACTCCGCGCTGAGGGGGATGGGGAAGACGTGTCGGGAAAATCCGCGAGAAGCCGGCCGAGGATCGACCGGCTCATCGGTGGCGGAGCGAGCGTGCCGAACGCGCCGGTGATCGCCGCGCCAAGTTCGCGCGGCGTCATCGACCAGAAGTGGCGGGGCGAAAGTCCGAGGCGGCCGAGACCGACCTGCATCACCTCCGCCCAGGGGAAGGGTCGACGGTCGGCACCTTCTCGCCGAGAAGAGCAGGATCGGCAGACGCCCCGCGCCCGTCATCCGCCTCGGCGCGCGTGCCGAAGGTGGCCGTCAGAAGTCGGGCGACGGCGTCGACGAAGCCTGCCGCCCCGCCGTCCGAGCGCAGTCGCGCGACGTCCGCATCGGTGAAGTCGTGGCCCGCCCCCCTGAGGCCGGCGGCGATGACACGGATGGCGTCCCGCGCCGAAAGCCGCCCGGTCGAGAAGCGGTTGGCGAGGGCGAGCATGTCCTCGTCGCCGAACGCCGCCTCGAGTTCGGCGAGTGCGCCGAGCGTGAGGCAGAGGGCATAGGGCCGTCCGTCGAAGTGGGCTTCGATCTCGCCGCGATGCAGATTTGCCATGACTGCGGTCTCCGGTTTGGATCAGAGCGCGAGGAAGGTGAGTTCGCCCGCCGACTCGAGTGTCATCTCGAAAGTGACCTCGCCGTCGTGCCGGCCAGAGAGCTCGAAGCTCGCGATCTGGAAAGGCCCAGCGACCGTTCCGAAATCCGGCACCACGATTTGCCAGGCGTGAATGGCACCCTCGAAGACGGCGGCGCGCACGATCTCGTCGGAGGTGGCGTCCTTGAAGATGCCAGCCCCTGCGACCCGCGCCGACTTGGCGCCCGCGCCGGAAAGCAGCTCACGCCAGCGACCGGCCGACTCCGAATGCGTGATGTCGACGGTCTCCGTATTGAAAGCGATCGACCGCGACCTGAGGCCCCCGACCGTCGTGAAACTGCCGTTGCCGTCCGCATCGACCTTGAGCAGGAGGTCTTTGCCTTTCTGCGCTGCCATGTGTGAATTCCCGACGTTGAGTGGAAGGAAAGGCGCGGCCCCGCAGTGACGCGCTAGAGTGGTTCGGTCGTCGCTCTGAGCTGGACGATGCCGTGGTAGGTTTCGCCGTCTGGCTCGCGCCGGGCCTCGGAAAGCTCGTGGCGAAGCTGCACCAGCCGATGACCGTCGAGCGCGAGATCGCGGTCGTGCAGCGCATCGCGGATCGAGCTCATGATGTCGTGCGCTTCGCGACGGCCCTCGGCCCGCGACCAGACGTGCAGCGTGAGAATATGCTCCGCCCCGTCCTCCGTTCCCGTGCTCCAGTCGCGCACGACCGACTGCCCGAGCGTGAGGTAGGGGTAGGGGCTCTTCTGCGGCACATCGTCGAAGATCCGCGCGCCGCCGAGCCGCTGCACGACGTCGCCGTCGTTGGCGAGCGTGTCGTAGATCGCCCTCTGAAGGGACCAGCTTGCACTCGCCATGTCAGGCGCCTCCGGTCTCGGACGGCCCGCTGCGGCCGGTTGGCGGGCTCGATCGCGTCGGCGGCGGAGTGGAGCCGGAGGACCGGCGGCGGGCGGCGATGTCGAGGATCAGGCGGCCCAGCGCCTGGAGGAGAAGGACTAGGCGCATCGTCGTCATAGGAACTCCTCGCGGCAGAGACATCTGAGCAGGCGTCGGCGCTCGTCGCGGTCCATCACGGCCGCGATCTCGAAAAGGCGAGCGCCGTAGCGGAAGCGCATGGCGGGCTCGACGCCGCCCCGGTGCCGGATGACGACCTCGTGGCTGACCCGGCCCGCGACGGCCTCGCCGGCCACGACCTCGGATCCGGTGACGGGCGTGATGCCCGCCCAGATCTCCGCGACCGGAACCCACGACACATGAGCACCGCCGCCGCCGTCGGCGAGCCGGACGACGCTCTCGAGCGTCACCCGGTGCCGGAGCGCGCCGATCCTGTGCGCCTTCACAACCGCCTCCGGCGATAGGGGGCGAGAAGATCGGAGACCATCGTCGGCACGGCGTTTGTGCCGGCCCCGATCTCGACCGGCTCGCGGTTCTCGTACCAGTGCGCGACGAGGAGCAGGAGCGCATGGCGGACCGTCGCGGGCACATCTTCAGGCGCCGGCCCGAAGCCTGCCGTCATGCCCACCTCGACGCCGTTGACGGGCCGCCCCGGCTCACTGAGCGGCCTGTCGCCGACGGCGACGAGACGTGGCGGCATACCGTGTCCGTCGAGCAGGAAGTCGGAGGGCGCCAGCGTCTCGCTGGCCCCGTCCTCCTTCCAGATCCGTACATGCGAGATGGCGGCGATCGGCCGGAGCGGCAGCACGAGACGCCCGGCCTTCGGCCACCGGTCGAGAAAATAGGTCCAGCTCTGAGTGATCAGCGCCAGCGAGAGCGCTGCCTCGATGTGCAGCCGCGAGGTGACGATCAGGCTTTGCACGAGGGCGTCCTCGGCCGTGCCATCCACGCGCAGGTGGGCTTTCGCCTCGGCCAGACTGACTGGCTCGAGCGCGGGCCCGCTCGTCATGACGAGGGACATGTCGGATCTCGCAACTGGGTTTGAGAGGAAGCGGAGAAGTGCGCCCCGGACACCGGTCGCCGGGGAGGAGGCGGCGAGGCGGTGCCGGGGCGCGACGGGATCAGGCTGCGAACTTCAGCAGCTTGATCGCGTGGAAGTCCTGAACGCCGCCGCCGACGCGCTTCGTCGTGTAGAAGAGCACGTAGGGCTTCGACGAGTAGGGATCGCGCAGCACGCGGAGCCCGATCCGGTCGACGATCAGATAGCCGCGCTTGAAGTCACCGAAGGCGATCGCGTGCGAGCCGGCCGAGATGTCCGGCATGTCCTCGCTCTCCGCGACCGGATGACCGAGCAGCGTCGGCGCTTCACCTGGCCGCTGCGCCGGCTGCCAGATGTAGTTGCCGTCCGCGTCCTTGAACTTGCGCATTACGGCTTCCGTCGCGCGGTTCATCACGAAATGCGCGTTGGCCCGGTAGCCGCTGCGCACCGCGTAGGCGAGATCGATCAGCTTGTCGGTCGGGTTGACCGCGGGAAAGCCACCGGCGACACCCGTCGAGAGCGTCCCGATGTTGCCCCACGTCCAGCTCGCCTCGTCGACCTTCGGATAGTCGAGGAAGCCGCGCGGCTTGTTGACCCCGTCGCCGTTGACGAACGCGGCCCCTTCCTGCTCGGCGAACGCGGTGCGCACTTCCTCCGCGATCCACTCGTCGATGTTGACGGCGGCGTCGTCGAGCAGCGTCGGCGAGGCAGCCGGCATGGCGTAGAGTTCCATGGTCGGGAAGGCGAGTTCGGCGAGCGTCGGCGATGCCGTTTGGGGCCGACCGGCGGTTTCACCGACCCAGCCCGTGCCTGGACCGGTGAGCGAGAACGGCTTCTTGAATACCGAGGACGAGACCTGGCGCACGCCGGCAATGGCGCGGATGGGCGAGATGTCCTTCAGCGCCTGGTTGACGACGCGCTCGGTCTCCTCCGGGACGAGATAGCCGCCGTCGGCACCCGTGCCGGCGGAGAGCGCCTTTGCCTCGAGCCCTGCGAGGCTGCCTGTCTCGCCCTTCCGCACATAGGCCTCGAAGGCGGATTTGTGCGCGCTGTCGACCCGGACGGGGCCGGCGCCTTCGATCTGCGGGCGACGTGCCTTGAGCGACAGTTCCTCGACGGCCCGGTCGAGACGGACGAGCTTGTCGGCCGTCACGGTATCGGCGGCACCGCGCGACTTGATCTCGTCGAGCGTGCGGTCGTTGGTCTCCTTGTAGGCCTCGAACGCGCGCGCGAGATCCTCGATGGCCGAGGCGATATCGCCCGTGCCCTTGGTTTCGTACGTGTCGTGCATGAAGTCACCTCAGTCTGGGGGTTGAAGGTGAGGATCGCAGCAGCCGGGCCACATCGCCGAGCCGCATTGCGAGCCTCGTCTCGTCGGCGTCGGCGGCAGCGTCCCGCATGCCCCCGAGGCCCTCGACACCGCGACGCATCAGCGCCCGGGCCTGTGAACGCGTCAGCCCAGCGTCCTGCGTGAGCCGGCGTTCGAGCTCCCGCTCGCTCGGAACCCCATCGACTGGCGGCCGCCCCTTGACGGAGCGGATGCGTGCGCCCGGCAGCATGGGGAACGTCACGATCGAGATTTCCCAAAGATCGGCCTTGAGGATGCGCCGCACGCCGCGGGCCCGGTCCCGTTGCGCGCGGATGGCGCGAAAGCCGATCGACAACCCATCGAGCGCACCGGCCCGCATCAGCGCGAGGATCTCACGGGCGCGCGCCACGTCTGGCGAGAGGCGTCCGCGTGCGAAGAGGCCGAGCGAGTCCTCGGAAAGCGTTTCCCAGGCCCCGATCGGCTCGGCCGGATTGTGCTGGAAGAGAAGCCGCACGCCTCGGGCCCCACGCGTCGCGAGCGTCTCCTCGAAGGCCCCGCGTGCGATGACGTCGCGGCCCAGGTCTTCGCGCTCGAAGAGCGAGGCGTAGCCCTCGAAGACCCCGTCGTCGGCGACGGACTTGAGATCGAGCCGCGTGAAGACGGCCTCATCCGGCATGTGCATGTGGCGCGCCTGCAGAAGGTGATTGGGGAGAACGAACGGCGGGGAGCCCGTCACTCGGCGAGCGGCGAGAAGCCGGCGATCGCCCGCTTCTCGTCGCGCGAGAGGAACGTCGTCCGCTCGAGGCTCGCCCAGAGCGCGTCCCGCTCGCCGGACAATGCCGGGAGCGAATCGAGATCGGGCTTCAGGACGAGCGCGCGGCCGTCGAGCCGCCCGAGCCATCCCGAGAGGCCGAGCGCGATCCGCTCGACTTGCGGCAGCACGGTCGAGCGCCAGAAGGTGCGCTGCGCCTCCGCGAGATTGGAGTAGGTGTTGTCGCCCGGGATGCCGAGCAGCATCGGCGGCACGCCGAGGGCGAGCGCGATCTCGCGCGCGGCGACGTGCCGGGCCTCGATGAAGTCCATGTCCTTTGGCGACAGCGACATGGCTTTCCAGTCGAGTCCGCCCTCGAGAAGGAGCGGCCGTCCGGCGTTGGCCGCACCCTGGAAGCCCGCCTCCAGCTCGACCTTCAACCGCTCGATCTGCTCGGCCGTCAGGTTGCCGTCGCGCGCCGTATAGACGATGGCGCCGGACGGCCGGGCCGAGTTGTCGAGGAGCGCCTTGTTCCACCGCTGGGCCGCGTTGTGGAGATCGATGGCGCCGGCCGCGGCCTCGAGCGGAGAGAGGCCGTAGTGGTCGTTGGTCGGATGGAAAAGCTTGATGTGAAGGACCGAGCGGACACCCTCGACGGCATCGCCGGCGATGCGGACCGTGCGACCGCCGGCCGAATAGTCGAAGGCTTCGGGCCAGCCGTCGGCACCGGGCACGATGCGCACGCGGTCGGGCCGGAGCGTGTGCAGCTCACGGATCTCGCCGTCGAGCGCAATGGCCTCGATGTAGGCGTTGCCGGAGACGAGCAGGAAGCCCGCGAGCCGCTGCATGAAATCGGGCCACGTCTCGTGGCTGTTCGGCCGCCGGATGAGCGACAGAAGCGGATGCTCCTGGATCTCCTGCTCGCCGTCGTAGAGGAGGAGAGGGACGTGGCCGGCGCACTCCGCGATCATGCGCACGCAGCGATAGACGATCGCGTTCTGCATGAAACCTTCGCTCGCGAAGGCGGCGTAATCCCGCGGCGCCCAGACCGGCCGGTGCAGGCTCTCGAAGGCGATGAGCCCGCCGGCCGCCGACGCCTTGCCGGCGAGCGGCAACACGGCAGCGGGCGTGCTGGGACGGCCAGTGAAGGCGGCAGCGAGCCGCCCACCGAAATTGGCGAGACGCGACGACATGCGGTGAGACCTCACGAGGATGACGGGGCACGCGCGGTGCCGGGCGAACGGGGCACTCTCAAAGGCGACGGATCACGGGATCGCGGGTCGTCGTCAGCATCAGCTCGGTGAGCGCCCAGACCAGAGCGTCGACCCGATCGGGACTGCGTCCCTCGGACAGCCCCTCGGGCCCGAAGTCGCACATCTGGTTCTCGAGCGCCGGGAACTCGCCGACGTGGACGACGCGGTTTTCGGCATAGAGCGCGGAGATCGGCTCGGCGCGGGCGAACTTGCCGCGCGAGGCATGCACCTTCTTGACCGGCGCATTGGCATCCACCTGCCGGATGACGTTGACGACGAGATCGCCCCCCTGGTTCGCCTCGGCGACGATGCGGTCGGCGGCGAAGTCACGGTAGGCGGCGATGACGGCCCTGGCCCACGTCGCCGGATCGCGACCCTGGAGCGAGCGGTCGGCGAGCACATAGGCGCGGCCATCGGGGCCGAGGCCGGCAACGACGATGCCGCACGTGTCGGCGTTCTCCGTGGCCGTGACCGGCGGGTCGACGGCGACGACGATGCGGCGCAGCTCGGGAGCGATCTGGATCCGCGCCTCGGCCACCCACTTGCGCTGCCAGAGACTGTCGGGTCGCTCTGTGATCACCTCGCCGTCGAGTTCCTGCCGGCCGAGTGCGGTGCCGGCGTACATCCGCGTCACCTCCTGGATGAAACGCGGCGCCAGGTTGGCGGCGTTGTCGACGGTGCGTGCCCGCGTCACCGCCGTCGCCGGATCGGCCATGATCCGCTTCAGGAGAACGCCGGCGCGCGGCGTCGTGGTGACGGCCTGGCGCGGCAGCGCGCCGAGCCGGAGCCCGAATTGCAGCATGTCCCACGCCCGGTGTCCGCGCTTCCAGCGGCCGAGCTCGTCACACCAGGCGGCATCGAACTGCGGGCCTCTGAGGCCTTCCGGATCCTCCGCCGAAAAGAACTGCGCAATCGACCCGTTTGGCCAGACGAGCTGGCCCTTCGAGATTTCGAGCACCGGCCGTTGGCCGGGCGGGTGGACCGCCAGCAGCCCTGAGACGCCTTCGACCATGACTGCCCTCACATGCTGTTGTGTCGGACCGACGAGCGCGATCCGCGCCGCGGCAGGCTCGCCGGGCCAGAGCCCTAGGGCCACGGCCCGCACCCACTCGGCACCGGCCCGGGTCTTCCCCGAACCGCGCCCTCCGAGAAGGAGCCACGTGCGCCAGGGCTGGTCCGGTGCCGCATGCAGCGGCGGCAACTGATCGTCCCGCGCCCAGATCTGCCAGTCGAAGGCGAGCGTCCGAGCCGTGGCCTCGTCGGGCATCGCTGCCGCAAAGAGCGCCTGCCGGTCACTCGCCGGCAGCGCCGACAAGGCGAGAAAGACGCTCCGCAAGCTCGCGGCGGTAGCGGTCCGCCTCGTGGGCAAGATCGCCATCGACGGTGGGGCCGCGTTTGCCACTGGATTTGGACAGTCCAGATTGCATCTCCGTGATCTTGTCGAGGTTGTCGATCAGCGCGCCGATGGCGCGCGCCTCGCGCTCGTGGTCGGTGGCCGATGCGAGATCGTCGCCGGCCAGATCCTTCGACATGCGCCGCTCGAGCTGTTCGAGCTTCAGCGAGATGGCAGCAACGATCCGCTCGAAGAGCCGTCGTCGGGCAGCCGGCGATGCCGTCACCCGCTGCGTCGGCCTCTGAGTCGTTTGCCTGAGCGGCGACACGGGCTCGGGCTCGGCCGGTGTCACCCGGACGGGCGGAAAAGGCCGCGGCTTCTGCCGCCGCCATCTCTCCTTTTTGGCACGGGCGGCAAGATCCTTGCGCGTGATGCCACCTGCGGCGGCGATGTCGGCGCTGGCATCGTCGGTTTCCTCGTAGCGGCGGCGAATGGCGGCCCAGTCGGGCGAACGGCTGGCGGTCATGAAGGCTCCGGCGAGAGGGGAGGCGGAATGGCCGTCACCAGCGGGGCGCCCAATGCGTTGCGCCGGCTCGCGGGGCGGCCGGCGTCGGTCGAGGCAGTCCTTCAATGGAGAGAGCGTCGCGGCTTGGGCACTGGAAAGCCGGGGATGTCCACTCGACCCGGCCGGGCCTCAAACAACTGTCGCGTTATACTCAGAATGTACGAAACAACCGGGACGGTGTCAACAGATATTGCAATAAAATAAAATATAACCTCATCGAACGACATGTACAGTCACAGTATAAATCGAAGTGCGATAGTCTAGCATGCGCGGCATGGCCCGGGGATAAGTCGACGGACGCCAGCAACACCAGGAAGCGCCGGCGCTCAATCGAGGAGGCGATAGGCGGCGGAGAGAACGTGCGCGCCGCCCACCGGAATGGAGACGACGTCGTCGCCCGCATTCGCCGTCTCGATGCACACCAGCTGCCGGAACGCGTCCGGCGAACCCATGTCGCCGAGGCGCGCGGTCTTGTCGGTCCACGGATTCCAGACGACGGCGCTCCGGCTGCCGCGGCTCTCGATGAGCAGGCGGCGACCGAGCCCTGCGTCTACGAGTTCGATGCGCGACGTCTCGCCGACGTAGATCCGGTCGACCTCTTCGCCGAAAGCGATGGGCCCCGCCTGCGCCATCCGCGCGAAACCTTGCAGCTTGTCGAGATACGTCGCGCCGTCGAGCCCCAAGACCGACACCGATGCGATGTCGGAGACACGGAAATAGGTATGCAGGGCTTGCGTCAGGGCGAGCGGCGCTTCCCCGAGATTGCGCGTTTCGAGACTGAGCGAAAGCCCGGTGTCGAGACGCACCGTCAGCTCCACCGAAGCCGGATGCGGGAATGCGGCGAGATCGCTGTCGCGCGTTGCGGTCCCGAGCCGGATCGACACGCCCGACGCATCGGCCGTCGTCCCGACGACATCCCACGCCCGGTGGCGAACGAAACCGTGCGCGGGATGTGGCGCGCCGCCGGCATGATCGCCGAACCACGGCCAGCACACGGGAATACCGCCGCGGATGCCCTTGCCCTCGCGAATGCGCGCGACCGGTGAGAGCCACAACAGACCCTCTCCCCTGTGCGTCCAGTTGAGGACGTGCGCCCCATGCAGCGCGACGAGGGCCTGGCCGTCACCATGGATCAGGCGCGCGACCGGCCCACCCAGCGGGCTCGCCTCGAAGATGATCGAATCCGGCCGGCCATGAAGGCAGTTCAAGGTGTCGGTCGCCGTCATCGTCTCTCTCCTGCGACGGATGCCGGCGCGCCGGCGATCGCCTCAGCTCCCGCCGGGCGTCGGAGCGGCCTTCGGCGGCGCCGCCTTCTGCTTCTCCGCGATGGCCTTTTCGACCCGGATCTCACCGGTGTCGAGCGTGTAGACATCAGCCGGCTTGAGCACCAGGCCGCCAGCCATGCGGATCGCGACGGCAAGCACGAGAAGACCGAGAAGCGCCCGGAGCTGCTCGGGATTGAGGCGGCCGGCAACCGCAACGCCGAGATGCGCTCCGATCACCCCGCCGACGATCAGCGGCAGCGCGAGCGCCCCGTCGATCGAATAGTTCTGCGTCGCCTGCAGCACGGTCGCGTAGGCGGCGACGAAGATGATCTGGAACGCGGAGGTGCCGAGCGCCATCCGGGTCGGCATGCGCAGCATGTAGATCAGCGCCGGCACCAGGAGAAAGCCGCCGCCGACGCCCATGATGGCCGTGAGCCAGCCGACGAAACCGCCGATCGCGAGCGGCGGCAACACGCTCATGTAGAGCTTCGAGGTTTGGAACCGCGTCTTGAGTGGCAGCTTCAGGAGCCAGTTGTGCTGGCCCGCGCGCCGCCCCGCTCCGGCCGGCTGACCGCGCGCCGTTCGGAACATCAGCCGCACGGCCTCGAGCACCATGAGGCTGCCGACCAGCCCCAGCATCACGACGTAAGTGACGGTGGTGAAGAAGTCGAGCTGCCCGACCGCCTTCAGGAACTGCTGGAGCTGGATGCCCGACGTGGCACCGAATAGCCCCCCGAGGATCAGGTAGAGCCCCATCTTCAGATCGACGTTGCCACGGCTCCAGTGCCCGAGCGCCCCCGACACCGACGACGCCACGACCTGGCTCGTTCCGGTCCCGACTGCGACCGGCGGGGGCACACCGAGGAAGATCAGCATCGGCGTGGTGATGAACCCGCCACCGATTCCGAACATCCCCGACAGCACGCCGACGGCCACGCCGAGCGCCAGCAGGAGCGGCAGCGGCAACGCGATCTCGGCAATCGGGAGATACAGGTTCATGCGCGCTCCGTCGCCGCCGGGATGGTGGGCCGAGGCGCGGCCGCGCGCCGGAGACGATCGTTGATGGCCACGCCGAGACCGCGTTCGGGAATGGGCATCACCGCGAGACCGCGTGCCCCCGAACGGTCGAGACGCCTGAGCGCCGCGAACAGGTTGGCCGCCGCCTCCCTGAGATCGCCACGTGGACTGAGATTGAGAAGCGGCCCGTCGTAAGCTGGCGCGTAGGGTCCGAAGGCAAGGAACGCCTCGCCCTCGCGCGGGCTGGTGGCGTCGAGACGGACGGGAATGGCCGGCGCGTAATGGCTCTCGAGTTGCCCGGGCGCGATGGGGACCGAGACAGGGTCAGCGACCGCGCCGAGTGGCCGCGAGCCGGTCACGCGTTCGATGTCCTCGGCCGTGATCGCGCCGGGACGCAGCAGTCGCGGCGCCTCGCCGGTCATGTCGAGGATCGTGGACTCGACCCCATAGGCCGTCGGGCCGCTGTCGATGATAAGTGCCACCTCCGCTCCGAGATCGGCCGCGACGTGGGCCGCCGTCGTGGCGCTCACATGCCCCGACCGGTTCGCCGACGGGGCCGCGACCGGACGCCCCGTCGCGCGGAGAAGATCGAGCGCCACCGGATGCGACGGCACCCGGACTGCGATCGTCGCGAGCCCGGCAGTAACGAGGCTCGACACCGGCGAGCCCTCCCGGGCCGCGAGCACCATGGTCAGTCCACCCGGCCAGAAAGCTGCCGCGAGCCGACGCGCCCCTTCGTTGAAAACGGCGATCGCCTCGGCCTCGGCGAGCCCTGCGACATGCGCGATCAGCGGATTGAAATGCGGCCGCCCCTTGGCCTCGTAGATGCCGGCGACGGCCCGGCCCTGGGTTGCATCGGCGCCGAGGCCATAGACGGTCTCCGTCGGGAACGCCACGAGCTCGCCCGCGAGGAGCAGGCGGGCTGCGTCCTCGATCGTCGCCGGGCTCGGTTGAGCGATCCGCACGGAGCGTATATTCCTCCAGCCGAGAGAGCCGCGCCGCTGATCGGCGCCGGACGGGTTGACCGGGCTCACCGACGAGGATGGCAGCGAAACCATGACCTACCGTGCTCCAGTAGACGACATCATGTTCGCGCTCAAGACGGCAGCCGGCCTTGATGGGCTGATTTCCTCCGGCGCCGTCGCCGTCGACGAGGATACGGTCCGCGCCGTGGTCGACGAGGCCGGCAAGTTCGCCTCCGCCGTGCTCGATCCGCTGAACTGGTCCGGCGACCGCGCGGGCTCGAAGCTCGTGGACGGCAAGGTGGTGACACCACCGGGCTGGGCCGAGGCCTACAAGGCGTTCGCGGACGGCGGCTGGGCCTCGCTCGCCGCCGACGAGGCGATCGGTGGCCAAGGCCTGCCCGAGGTGGTCTCGATGGCCGCATGCGAGATCTGGAACTCGGCCAACATGGGCTTCGGCCTCTGCCCGTTGCTGACCCAGGGCGCCATCGACGCCATCAAGGCGCACGGCAGCGACGACCTGAAGCGCACCTACCTGCCGAACATGGCCTCCGGCCGCTGGACCGGCACCATGAACCTCACGGAGCCGCACGCCGGTTCCGATCTCGGCCATCTCCGCACGAAGGCGGTTCGCCAGCCCGACGGCACCTACCGCATCACCGGGACCAAGATCTACATCACCTACGGCGATCACGAGATGACGGAGAACATCATCCATCTCGTCCTCGCGCGCCTGCCCGACGCGCCTCCCGGAACACGCGGCATCTCGCTCTTCGTCGTGCCGAAGGTGCTGGTCAATCCGGACGGCACGCTCGGCGAAAGGAACGACGTCGTCTGCGCCGGCCTCGAGCACAAGCTCGGCATCCACGCGAGCCCGACGTGCGTCATGAAGTACGGCGAGAGCGGCGAAGGCGCCGTCGGCTATCTCGTCGGCGAGGAGAACCGCGGCCTCAACGTCATGTTCATCATGATGAACGCAGCCCGCCTCGCCGTCGGCGTGCAGGGCGTCGCCATCGCCGAACGCGCGACGCAACGCGCCGTCGCCTATGCCCAGGAGCGAAAACAGGGTCGCGCCACGACGGCCGGCCCCGGCGTGATGAGCCCGATCATCGAGCACGCCGACGTGCGCCGGAACCTGATGACCATGAAGTCGATGACGCAGGCCGCCCGCGCCATTTGCCTCGTCACGGCCCGCGAACTCGACATCGCCCACACCGCATCCGACGACGCGACGCGGAAGGCCGCGCTGGATCGCGCCGCCCTGCTGACACCTGTCGCGAAGGCGTTCTCGACCGACATCGGCGTCGAGGTGGCGTCGATCGGCGTTCAGGTGCACGGCGGCATGGGCTTCGTCGAGGAGACGGGCGCGGCCCAGCACTATCGCGATGCCCGCATCCTGCCGATCTACGAGGGCACCAACGGCATCCAGGCCATCGACTTGCTGACGCGCAAGCTGACGCTCGACGGCGGCAAGGTGCTCATGGCCTATGTCGCAGAACTGCAGGCGACGGTCGACGAGGTGCGCGCCGTCAACCGTCCGGAACTCGGCCGCATGGGCGAGCGTCTGGCGGAGGCGATCGCGGCCCTCGTCGAGGCCTCGCGCTGGATGGGCGCGACGCTCGCCAAATCGCCCGATACCGCACTGGCCGGAGCACAACCCTATCTCCGCCTCTTCGGGCTGACGGCAGGTGGCGTGTATCTCGCGCGCGGCGCCCTCGCGGCACTGCGCGAGACGCCGTCCGATGCGCCGACCCGGATCGCGCTCGCCCGCTACTTCGCCGAGAACCACGCCGTCGCCGCCCCGTCGCTGAAGGACAGCGTCGTGACCGGCGGCGACTCGACCCTGATGCTGGATCCCGAAGCGCTGGCAGGGTAACGCGATGGCCCTGTCGCTCAACGGACGTTGAGCGGCGGGCCGTCCGTCAGCAGCCCCGACGACCAGAGCGCGCCGAGAAGCAGCAGGCCGGCGAGGGCCAACATGAAATAGCTCAGCCCCGCCCGCACTTCGAGCGCGCCGCGCGATGGATCGGCCGCATCGTACATGACGGTCACGATCTTGCCCGAGGGATACTTCGCAGCCAGGCGCTCGGCGTAGCTCTTCGAGCCGGCCACTTCCGTGTCGAGACGCATCATCCGGCTGCGGTACTCGCGCCCTTTGACGGTGTAGACGAACTCGACGACGGGCATGTGCGACAGGATGGGGCGACCCGACTTGCCGCGCCGTGAGAAGGATTGAACCTCGCTGAGTGTGACCCGTCCGCTCGTCTTCGGCCAGCGACGGGCCGCGAGTTGCCCCCGGAGCAGCCCGATCCCGAGCAGGAGAAGGAAGCTCCCCGCACCACCGAAAATCATCAGTAGCGGCGGCACGGCATTCGGCAGCGCCTCCTTGATGAGCTGTGGACCGTACGAGAGGGCGCCGACCAACGCCGCCACGCCCGCGATCCCGAACCCCGTCATCGCGAGACAACCGAGCAGCAAACCCTCCGGAACGCCACGCTCGAGGATCGAGTGCGTTGGATCGGCCGGGTCGTAGTAGACGGCGACGATCTTCCCCTCCGGATATCGCTTCAGGAGATCGGCGACTTCGCTCTCGGGAATGCGCTCGGCGAGCGAGATCCGCCGGCCGGTGAACGTCTCCTCGCCCACTTCGAACGCGTAGGCGATCTGCGCGACCCGCTCGTTGCGCGGCATGTCGCTGCCGCTCGTCCGGGTGAGTTCGAAACCCTCCTTCGACGTCACGATGCGGCCCATGGTCTTCGTCCAGCGCGAGGCCTTGCGTTCCTCGATCAGCTTGACGATCAGCGCACCGAGAAAAACGACGAAGCAGAGGAGCGCGAAGCCCGTGACGATCTGTGCCTCGGTCGATTGCAACCAGCGCGGCCCCGGTATGCGCGCGAGCCAGTTGCCGAAGATCTCGAACGAGAAGAGGAACGCTACGACAGAACCCGGCACCAGAACCACCACCCACCAGGGTGGCGAGCCGGCGGTGAGCGGGCTGGACGTGACGCCTTTTGCGGGCGGCTCTTCGGCCTTCCAGCCGACCTTGCCCCGCCACGACGGGTCGCGAGCGAGATAGGCCGCGAGCATCTCGCGCACGACCGCTGCCGGCACGGCGTCCTCGCCGAGGCCGATGCGGCCGGTGTCACAGAACGTCATGCGATAGAGGTCGTCGGCGCCGGCTTCGGCCTCGAGCCAGTTGTCGTCGTTGACGATGGCCGTGATCACCCAGCCGTCGTAGGGCGCCGTGTCCGCGACCGAGCGCACGACGTCGGCGACAGTGGGCGTGTCGATCCGTTCTCCGTCGACGTCGAGGCGCATGATGTATCCGAAATCGCTACTGCTATCCGCAGATGTCACGTTTCGCGGCGAGGTACTCCGCCTCGAGCCGATCGATCATGGCTGCCACCGGCTCGATCTTCCGGACCGCGCCGACACCCTGACCGGCCCCCCAGATGTCCTTCCAGGCCTTGGCAGGCCGATCGCTCGCGAAGTTCATCTTGCTCGGATCGCTCTGCGGCAGGTTCGCTGGATCGAGACCGGCACGCACCAGCGACGGCTTCAGGTAGTTGCCGTGCACGCCCGTAAAGAGGTTGGTGTAGATGATGTCCTCGCCCCCGGACGACACGATGTCCTGCTTGTAGCCGGGCACCGCGTTCGCCTCCTCCGAGCCGATGAACATCGATCCGATGTAGGCGAAGTCGGCGCCGAGCGTGCGGGCGGCGAGCACCGCGCGGCCATTGGCAATCGAGCCCGACAGCGCGAGGGGGCCGTCGAAGAACTGCCGGATCTCCTGCACCAGCGCGAACGGCGACAGCGTACCGGCATGACCGCCCGCGCCCGCACAGACCGCAATGAGACCGCTCGCCCCCTTGTCGATCGCCTTACGCGCGAACGTCGGGTTGATGATGTCGTGGAGGACAAGCGCGCCGTAGCTGCGGAATGCCTTGTAGACGTCCTCTCGAGCGCCGAGCGACGAGATCACGAGCGGCACCTTGTGGCGGACGCAGATCTCGACGTCCTTTTCCAGCCGGTCATTCGAGCGGTGCACGATCTGGTTGACCGCGAACGGCGCCGACGGCCGCTCCGGATGGGCGCGATCGTGGGCGGCGAGTTCTTCCTTGATCTGCGAGAGCCACTCGTCGAGCTGCCCCTCGGCACGGGCATTGAGCGCCGGGAACGAGCCGACGACGCCGGCCTTGCACTGCGCGATGACGAGGCTCGGATACGAGATGATGAACTGCGGCGCGCCGATGACCGGGATGCGCAGCCGGCGCTTCAGATTGTCGAACGTCGCTTGCTCCGCCGCGCTCAGATGCGCCATGTGCCGGTCTCCACGTTGATGGCGCCATGGTTGGGCGGCGCACGGACCCCGAGTCTGCCCGTTCCGGGAACGCCCGTCGAGTGGTCAGTTGACGGCACGTCACGCGACGCGCCGCGTGACAGCGGCCACGGTTTTCCGCCACGATAGGGCAACCCGGCCGCGAGAGCCGGCGAGACCGGAGAGAACGCCATGGCTGCCCTGACCGTATCCTCGCGCATCCGCTCCCTCGAGACGCTCGCCTGCGATGCCGGCTGGCGAAACTATCATTTCGTAAAGGTCGTTACGGAAGACGGCGTCACCGGCTGGTCCGAGTTCGACGAAGGCTTCGGCGCCCCCGGCGTGGCGACGGCCATCAACCGCCTCGGCGCCCGCGTCATTGGCCAGCCCGTCGGCGAGCACGAACGCATCTACGCCGAGCTTTACGCCGCCACCCGTCCCGCGGCCGGAGGTGTCGTCGCGCTCGCCCTCGGTGCCATCGAGAACGCGCTGCTCGACGCCAAGGCGAAATCGCTCGGCGTGCCTTGCTACGAACTGCTCGGCGGCAAGGTGCGCGACCGCATTCGCGTCTACTGGTCCCACTGCTGTACGTGGCGGATCAATCATCCGACCTGGTACACACCCGCCATCACCAGCCTTGACGGCACCGTCGCCATGGGCCGCGAGGTGCGCGAGAAGGGCTTCACGGCCTGCAAGACGAACATCTTCATCTATGACGAGAAGCAGCAGAACCCGCGCGGCTGGCGGCCGGGCTTCGGCTCGCCGAACGAGCCCGCCGTCAACGTCGAGCGCCACGTCCTGCGCAATCTCCGTATGCACCTCGAGGCGCTGCGCGAGGGGACGGGCCCCGACGTCGACATCCTGCTCGACCTCAACTTCCACGCCAAGACCGAGGGTTTCCTCAAGATCCTGCGCGAGATCGCCGACCTCGACATGTTCTGGATCGAGATCGACACGTACAATCCGGAAGCTCTGGGCTTCATCCGCCGCCAGAGCCCGCATCCGATCTCGAGCTGCGAGACGTTGCTCGGCGTGCGCGAGTTCCTGCCCTACTTCCGCGAGCAGGCCATGGACGTTGCCATCATCGACACGCCGTGGAACGGGGTGTGGCAATCGATGAAGATCGCCAATCTCGCCGAGGCGCACGAGGTGAACGTCGCGCCGCACAACTTCTATGGCCACCTCTGCACCATGATGAACGCGCACTTCGCCGCCGCCGTCCCGAACCTGCGCATCATGGAGACCGACATCGACCGGCTCGCCTGGGACTACGAGTTGTTCACGCACGTCCCCGAGTACGCCGACGGGCACCTGATCATGCCCTCGCGTCCCGGCTGGGGAACCGAGCCGATCGAAGACGCGATCCGCGCCCGCCCGCCGAAGAATGCCGGCGGTCTTCTCAATTACGGACAGAAACAGAATTGACGGCTGAGCCCAGTCGCATCATCCGCGGCGACAGCGAAAAACCGGAGGCCCCATGCAGTACGGCGTCGCGATCTTCTTCACCGACTATTCCATTGGCCCTGTGGCCATGGCGAAGGCGCTCGAGGAGCGGGGCTTCGAGAGCCTCTGGACGCCCGAGCACTCGCACATCCCGCTGTCGCGGGCCTCGCCGTTCCCGCAAGGCGGCGACCTGCCGAAGAAATACTACGACGTCATGGACCCGTTCGTGACGCTCTCGGCCGCCGCCGCCGCCACCACGAAACTGAAGCTCGCGACCGGCATCTGCCTCGTCACCCAGCGCGATCCGATCCAGACCGCGAAATCCGTGGCAAGCCTGGACCAGATCTCGAACGGCCGCTTCCTGTTCGGCATCGGCGCCGGCTGGAACGCCGAGGAGATGGCCGACCACGGCACCACCGACTTCAAGGGCCGCTTCAAGCTGATGGAGGAGCGCGTCGCCGCCATGCGCGAGATCTGGACCAAGTCGAAGCCCGCCTACGAAGGCGAACTGGTGCGCTTCCCACCGATGATGACCTGGCCGAAGCCGGTACAGAAGCCGCATCCGCCCGTCATTGTCGGCGGCGCGTTTCCGTGGGGCGCGCGGCGCGCCATCCAGTATGGCGACGGCTGGTATCCGCACGCCGTGCGCAAGAACTACGGCGACCTTCTCGACACGCTCCCCGAATTCTACGAGATGTGCCGGGCCGCCGGGCGCGATCCGGCGACGCTCCCGATCACCGTCTCGGCCCCGCCGCAGACCGAGGAGGCAGCCGTGCGCTATCGCGATGCCGGCGTGGCGCGGATCGTCTACGCCATCGCATCCGACGACGCCGAAAAGACGCTGCCGCTTCTCGACCGGCTGGCGGAGATCATGCGCAAGGTCGGCTGAGGCGGCCCACGTCCCGCCTTACGGCGACGGCAGCAGGCGACGGCTCTGAAATGCACGGATGGCGGCGAGGAACATCGCCTCCGTGTCCATCACCTCGGTGAACCCCGCCTGCATCAGCTTGATCGTGGAGGAAAAAGCTGCCGGAGCGGGCGTCGTGCGGCCGTATCCCATCTGGTAATCCGCATACTCGAACGACAGCCCGACGAGCGACTTGAGATCCGGCGCCGTGAGCTTGTGCTTGGCGACGATCGACTGCCAGACATCCTCGCGCGGCGCGATCTCGGCCGCGAGCGACAGGGACCGGTCCTCGCCGGGCGCCATGCCGAACGCCTTGGCGAGCGCCGGCCAGACGTGCGGCCACGCAAACACGTCGCCGTTGGCCACGTTGAACGCTTCGTTGCGCGCCCCCGGCGCATCACCGGCCCACGCCATGGCCCGCGCCAGAAGCCCCGCGTCGATGGCCTGCGAAACGCGCGCCGGCCCGCCGGGGAAATGCAGCGGCTCGCCGCGCTCTTTCAGCATCGCCGCATAGACGCCGATCGCCGGCACGAGGTTCATCGCCGCGCCGAGCGAGAAGCCGACGATGAGCACCGGCCGGAAGATGGAGAACGCCCAGTCCCGCCCGCGCTGCACGTCGCGCAGATAATCCTCCTGCGCCCAGTAGAAATTGGGAATGTCGCGGGCTTCGTCGCGCCCCTCCCTCGCCGGATAGCGCATGGCCCGCACATGCGAACCATAGGCCTTCGTGCCTTGCAGCAGCGAGACGTGCCGGAGCCCCTTCGCCGCACCAAGCAGCGGATCGAGCAGGTTGCGCAGCATCCGGTCGTTGATGGCGATCTGGTCGTCGGCGCGCCAGCCTTCGACGAGCCCCGGCTTTTCGTAGAGCGCTGCATAGACGACGTGCGTCACCGACTTGAGCCCGCCGATCACCTCGGCCGCCCGCGCCCTGTCCTGAAGGTCCAGCGGAATGAACCGCGCCCCGAAAGTCTCGGCCGGCTTCCGCCGCGAGACCGCGATCACCTCCGTATCGGGGAGGCCGGCGAAATGCTGCATCGCCGCATGCCCGACGAGGCCCGTGGCGCCGGCGACGAGAACGGTCTTGGTCGGCATGAGTGCGCTCCTGAAGCAGCGACGGGCATCACCCCGCGACGATGACGTTCTTTTCCGCCATGGCCGCGATCTCGGCGGCGCTGTAGCCGGCCTCCGCCAGCACTTCCTCGTTGTGCTCTCCGAGCCGAGGCGCGTGCCGCCGGAGCCCCATCCGCACGCCACCGAGTTCGAACGGCAGCGCCGGCAGCTTGGCGGCCTTCCCGTCCATTCCCCCGACGCGCGACACGAACGTCTCGATGAGACCGTTCGTGGCCAACAGATGCGCATCCTCGAAGAGATCGCGCGGCTTGCCGACCGGCGCCCACGAACAGGCTGCGCGCTCGAGCCGCTCTTCCACCTCGGCGCGCGGCAGCGGCGCGATGATCTCCTTGAGACGCGGAATGAGCCATTCCCGCTCCGCCACCCGCATGATGTTGCTCGCGAGCCGTGGATCGGCGGCGAGGTCCTGCAGCGCGAATTCCTCGACGAACCGCGCCCACTGCTGATCGCTGGTGACGCCGATGAAGAGTTCCCCGTCCGCGCATGGGAACACTTCGTAGATCGCCCACGCACCGCGTCGCGCTGGCATCGGCGGCATGTCCTCGCCCGTCGCGACGATGCCCGACATATGCGAGGCCATGAGGAACGCCGCGCTTTCGAACAACGCCGACGAGATGCGCTGGCCCTTCCCCGTCCGGTCGCGGTCGCGCAGCGCCGCCTGCAGTGCGATCACGCCGAACACCGCGCCGAGAATGTCGATGATCGAGGCGCCTGCGCGAAGCGGCTGCCCCGGCGGGCCCGTCATGTACGCGAGACCGACATGGAACTGAACGACCTCGTCGAGCGCCGGCCTGTGCGCGTAGGGCCCCGGCAGATAGCCCTTGAGCGCGAGGTAGATCAGCCGTGGGTTGATTTTCTCGAGCACGTCCCAGCCCGAGCCAAGCCGCTCCATGGTGCCCGGCCCGTAGTTCTCGAGCACGACGTCGGCGCCCGCGACGAGCTTGTGGAACGCAGCGCGCCCATCGGCGTGCTTGAGGTCGAGGGCGATGCCGCGCTTGTTCCGGTTGAAGGCCGAATAGAACCCGGACGCGAAACCGCCGAGCCCACGCGTGTGGTCGCCCTTCGGCGCCGGCTCGACCTTGATGACGTCGGCCCCGAGATCGGCGAGGACGAGCCCTGCCGTCGGTCCCATGACCGTATGCGAAAGCTCCAGCACGCGGATGCCCGCGAGAGGCAGACAAGACGTCTCAGGTTCGGCAGGTGTCATGAAACGTTACTCATCGAGTAGGGGTCCAGGGGCCGGCCCCTGGTCGGGGAGCACGAGGGGCTGAAAGCCCCTCGTATGGCCGTAGGCCACCGCGTCATGCGCACGCAGGCCACTGCCTCACGCCGCCTTGCGCCGGAACGCCTCGAGGCTGCCGGCGTGAATGAGCTCCGACGGCAGCACGTGCCCGACGATCTCTTCGGCCATGCGCCCGACCTCGATCAGCTTGTCGAGATCGACACCGGTCTCGATGCCCATCTCCTGACAGAGCAGCACGAGTTCTTCCGTGCAGATGTTGCCGGCAGCACCCTTCTGTCCGGCGAACGGGCAACCGCCGAGACCACCCACCGTGGAGTCGAACTGCGCCACGCCCATCTTCATCGCGGCGTGTGCGTTGGCGACGGCCATGCCGCGCGTGTCGTGGAGATGGAGCCCGATGGTGTGCCCCGGCCACTTGGCGCGCACGGCCCCGATCACCTTCTCGATGCGCGGCGGGATGGCCCAGCCCATCGTGTCGGCGAGCGAGATGACTTCGATCGTGGCGCCGGCTTCCTCGGCGAGCCTGAAGCCGTCCGCGACCCGCTCGACGACCTGCTCCGGCGGAACGTCGCCGGAATAATTGCACCCGAACGCCGCCATCACGCCGATGCGCTTGACGGGGACGCCGCGCTCGATGTGCAGCGCCGTCTGCTTGCGCATGGCCTCGTAGTTCTCGGCGAGCGTGCGGTTGAGGTTTTTCTTGCAGAAGCCTTCGGTGGCGACGAGCGAGATCGAGCCGGAGAGCTTGAGCTTGTCCTTGAACGCGAGTGCCCGGTCGAGGCCCGAGGCGTTGAACCACAGCGCGGTGTAGTCGACCCCGGGCTTCGCCTTGAAGCCGGCGACGGTCTGCTCGGCGTCCGCCCACTGCGGCACGACCCGCGGCGAGACGAACGAGCACGCCTGAATATGGTGGAGGCCCGTGTCGGCCAGCGCCTCGATCAGCTTGATCTTGTCGGAGGTCGGGATCGGGCCGGGCTCGATCTGGAAGCCCTCGCGGGGGCCTTCCTCATGAATGGCGACGTGTTTCGGCAGATCGGACATGGCGTCGGTTCCTCGGGGGTGGGCGTGGTTTGCCCCGAGAATGCGCTGCCCGCCACGGCGTGTCGAGATGGATCAGTACGGCTCGGGTCGGGCACCCGTTCGCGACGACGCGACCGGCCGCCATGGCCGCCTGACGGAGTGCTGATCGTGCAGGTCCGCAGACGTGCGGCGACGGAGCCGCAGCTCGGCGGTCAGCCGCCCGGGCCGTCCGTCATGATGAGGTTCATGAGTTCGTTCACGTTGAGCTTCAGATCCCGGATCGTATCCTTGACGATGTCTCCGATCGAGATCACGCCCACGACCTTGCCCTTGTCGACCACCGGCAGATGGCGAAAAGCACGCGCCGACATCATGACCATGCAGCCTTCGAGGGGATCGTCCGGTTTGACCGTCACAGGGTTTCGCGTCATCACTTCGCCGACGCGTGTCTGCTTTGCATCGAGCCCGGGCAACAGCACTTTGATCGCGCAGTCGCCCTGGGTCACGATGCCGACCAGCACACCGTCGTCGATGACGAGCACCGCCCGGACTCGGTTGTCGCGCATCTGGCGCAAGGCGTCGACAACCATGTCGCTGGACCGCACATGGATCAGGGCACCACTCTTCTGGGCCAGAGCGCTTTTGACTGTGCTCATCGATTTCCTCTCGCGGACCCTATCCTATCCATCGTGTTGGTCCACATCGAAGGTTAGTCAAAATAATCTGCCTTGTCAGTACCGCGCATCCGCCGCCGGCTCTGATGGAAGGCACCGTTCATAACGTGTGACCCGGGATGTATTCGCTTCGACGATGGGCCTGCTCGGGACAACGATGCGCCGCTCAGCTCCTGGCCGACCGTGCTCTAGTGAGCCGGCTCGAACCGCGATGCCCCCTCGTCGTGCAGCACCTCGATGAGATCGCAGGCGCTCAGTGGCCGGGACGCGCGGCGCAGCGCCTCCACGATCAGCGCCTCCTTCGGGCTGAGCCCATCCTGCGATTTGGAACCTCGCGCCATACGCCCGACCTGTTGATCCTGTCTGATCATCTTGACGTATATTATAGTATAACATTACATTAGACCACGTTCACTGTTTGGAGGCGGCAACCATGGATGCAGAGCTGCGGACCCATCTCGAGACGGCGGGAGGCGCCCCTGACGCGCGGCTCCCGGTGACCGTGCTCTCGGGCTTTCTCGGCGCCGGCAAGACGACCCTGCTCAACCATGTCCTGAACAACCGCGAGGGCCGCAAGGTCGCGGTCATCGTCAACGACATGAGCGAGGTGAACATCGACGCCGACCTCGTCCGCGACGGCGGCGCCGATCTCTCGCGTACCGACGAGACCCTCGTCGAGATGTCGAACGGCTGCATCTGTTGCACCTTGCGCGACGACCTCTTGAAGGAGGTCCGCCGCCTCGCCTCAGCAGGCCGCTTCGACTACCTGCTGATCGAGTCGACGGGGATCTCCGAGCCACTGCCCGTGGCCTCCACGTTCGAGTTCCGCGACGAGGACGGCAACAGTCTCGCCGACGTCGCGCGGCTCGACACGATGGTGACCGTGGTCGACGGGGCGAACCTCCTCAAGGACTATTCCACCACCGACTTTCTCGCCGATCGCGACATGGCGCTCGGCGACGACGACCAGCGCCCGATCGTCAACCTGCTCGTCGAGCAGATCGAGTTCGCCGACGTCGTCGTGCTGAACAAGCTCGATATCGCGAAGCCACGCGAGATCGAGGCCGCGCGCACCATCATCCGCGCGCTCAACGCCGAGGCCCGGATCATCGAGACCAGCGAAGGCCGCGCACCGCTCGATGCGATCCTCGCAACCGGTCTCTTCGATTTCGAGAAGGCGCACCGCCATCCGCTCTGGTTCAAGGAGCTGAACGGTTTCGCCGACCACACGCCCGAGACCGAGGAATACGGCATCCGGAGCTTCGTCTATCGCGCGGCAGCGCCGTTCGATCCCTCGAAGCTGCACGCGTTCTTCAACAGGACGTGGCCGAATGTGATCCGCGCCAAGGGCTTCTTCTGGATCGCGACGAGGCCACAATGGTGCGGCGAGATGAGCATGGCCGGAGCCTTGGTGCGCCATGGCGCGGCCGGCCACTGGTGGGCCGCCGTCCCGAAGCAGCATTGGCCCGCGGACCCCGAGCACCTCGCCATGATCGAGAAGCGAACGCGCGGGCCGTTCGGCGACCGCAAGCAGGAACTGGTCTTCATCGGGACGTCGGAGATGGACGAAGCCGCCATCCGCGCCGAACTCGACGACATCCTGGTGAAACTCCCGCGCGACGGCAAAGTCGACACCAAACTGTGGGCCAAGCTGCCCGACCCCTTCCCCGAGTGGCGTCGCGGAGAGGAGTGAGCGCGCGCGGTCGCGAAGTGGGCAACCGAAGCGCAAACCAAAGGCCCGCGGTTGCGTCCAAGCGGAGCATGGAGCCGCGAGGGCGTGGCATTCGGCCTCCCTCTTTGCATCTCTGGCCGAGGCGAGGCCGGAGCCGGTGTCGCCCGGTGAACACTGTGGCAGACCGACCCCACGCGACCCCGGGTCTCCGCGCCGACCTCCGGCCGTTGCTCCGCCCGGGGACGCAGTGCAGGGGGCGCCCCTCACTCGACGAAGTCATCCTCCACACACACCGTCATCCCCTCGCAGGCGGGAACCCACGTCGAGCCGAACAGGCATCATGGTATGTCTTGATGCCCGCTGGCCCAGCAGGCGCATGCTCGCCCGCCACCCGGATCACTTCAGTTGGCAACGCCCATTTGCGAGACGGCCCTTGGCGTCGGCACAGGCCTTCTTGGTAACCGTCGCTGATTTTGCCTTTAAATTGGCGCCGCAATTCACGCACTGCGTACTGTTGGAATTGCACGAACAGCCTTGCGCTTTGCACAGTGTGCAGAACAGACCCGCGGATGACTTTGGCGTGGCCTTGAGCTTCTGGGCCTCTGCGACGTGCGGGATTGCCAATAAAGCAAGCGCTGCAACGAGTGTGGAGATAGTCGAACGCATAACGACCTCCCATAGTTGCTTATCGGTCGAACGAACGCAGTTACAATAAGCCAACGGTTGGATATACGCAATAACCCGCATTTTCGCGTTTTCGAGTGCATTCGAGACCGAAATGCCGATCGGGGTTTCTGGCCGGAGAAAGCGCACATGCTCATCGTCCCCCGTCATGGCTTCCCACCGTCGCAGACATGACGCTGCGGGCTGTAGGAAGCGCGTGAAACACACGCGGGCCGATCGCGAGGCCCGGCTGAGCCCTGCGATTGGTCCGAGACCAGCGATTCCTGCGATATCGCCTGCGAGGAGGGCGGCGGCCTTCGGCCATAATCTCCCGGAGCCATGTGCGCCAGAGAGACCATGCAGAACACGGACACTCTGCACGTGTGCGGCGAACAGCATTACGCCTGCGACGCCAGCCTCCTGGCCAGCTTGGCGTCCAGATCGGGCAAGAGAACGAGGCCGTCCTGGTCACTTCCCGACGAGTGCACCACGATCCAGACGCACGGCCTTCCGCTGTCGTTACAGGGAGCGTGCGGGACATCTGCTCCCACGAACGCCTGCTCCCCCTGGCGAAATTGTATACGCTTCTCCAACTCGTTCCCGTAGTACAAGGCGCAATCGCCTTCGAGCAGGTAGGCGATGGTTTCGATGCCCTCGTGATAATGCGCTTTGGCAACCGCACCTGGCGGCATGGGCAGCACATTCATGCAGACCTTCTGCGCGCCCACCGTTTCGGTGGACACGCCCGCTCCATAAGTGAAGCCCTGTTTGCCGACATAGGTCTGGCCCGGCTTGACCACAGCCACGCCGTCGTGGTTTGAGGCTGTCATTCGTTCGTTCTCCGTGCACACATTTCTGCAGGACACCATCGTCGCGAGGCGCACCCCGGCGAATGCAACGCGCCGGTGATGGCGTGAGCGCCGCCGTAACCGGATGCGTCGCGCCAGCCGAATTGCCTGCGGCGAGCGCGACGTTGAGATAATGACCCCAAAGGCAGGATACGAGCCCCTGCCTCAGCCCCTCACGAATTCGGGCCGCGCTCCATTGAAATCGGCTGCCAGCGCCGGAGCCCCGTTCCCTCGAGCACCACCGGGTTGACGCACGACATCGGCCAGCGGCCGGAGAGCACGTTGGCGATCTCCTGGCCGACGCGGCGCTTGCGCGCCGGATCGAACCGCGACGAGGCGCTGGCGTTGTGTGGCGCCAGAATGACGTTGCTCATCTTCAGCAGCGGATTGTCGGGCTTCACCGGCTCCACCTCGAACACGTCGAGCCCCGCGCCCGCGATCCAGCCCTCCTGCAGAGCCTTGATGAGGCCTGCTTCCTCCACCGTCGGCCCGCGCCCCGTGTTGACGAAGATGCACGTCGGCTTCATGCGCCGGAAATGCTGTCCCTTGAGGAACCCCTGCGCTTCAGGGGTCGCCGGCATGTGCATGGAGATGAAATCAGACCGCGTCAGCACATCGTCGAGCGACACGGGTTCGACGCCATGCTCCGCAATCGTCTGTTCGTCGATGAATGGGTCGTGCGCGATCAGATTGAGCCCGAACGCCTTCGCCCGCCGCGCCGTCGCCCGCGCCACGCGCCCGAACGCGATGAAGCCCAGAGTCTGCCCCATCAGGCGCGGGATCTTGAGAAGCTGCGGCCGGCCCTCCGTCCACCGCCCCTCCCGCACCATGCGGTCCTGCTCGATGGCGCGCCGGTGCGCCGCGAGCAGCAGCATCATCGCGTGATCGGCCACCTCCTCGATGAAGGTATCCGGGCAGTTGGTGACGGGAATGCCCTTCGCGGTGGCCGCCGCCACATCCACCGTGTCGACGCCGACCGAGCCGAGGGAGATCACCTTGCACTTCGACAGCGCATCGATCATGCGCTTCGTGAACTTCATGCCCTTGGCGTAGACGGCGTCGGCCGTCGGCGCGAGCGCGATGAACGCCTCCTCCGTCGGATCGCACTCGACGATCTCGACGCCGAGCGCGTCCAGCGCCTCCATCTCGTGGTTGTAGCCGCCGAGGCCGGTCGAGATGGTCGTCGCCTTGGTCGTGAGAACGCGATAGCGCGGCATGAGTGGCCTCGATGAGTGTGCGGTTTGCCTCAACCAAGCGCCCTATCGGTCCGAATGCAAGCCCCCGTTCGCCTCCCCCACCCACACACTTGCGTTCTCGGGCGAGACGGTGGCGGCACCGACCTCAATCGTAGCGAAGCTCCGTCGCCTTGCCGCGAAAGATGTAATAGGCGAGCGCCGTATAGGCGAGAATGATGGGCAGAACCACCGCGACCCCGACGAGAATGATCAGCAGGCTCTCGGGCGCGCTGGCGGATTCGTAGATCGTGAGCCGCTCCGGCACGATGTAGGGATAGAAGGAATAGGCGAGCCCCGCGAACGCGATGGCAAAGAGCGCCATGGTGGCGGCGAAGGGCAGCCAGTCCCAGCGCTTTGGGTCCGCACCCACATGCCCGAGCGCCATCCACAGCACCCCGAGCAGTGCCGCCGCCGTCAGCGGCAGCGGCGCCAGCAGGATGAACTCCGGCACCGAGAACCACTTGGCAAAGATCCGCGCCGAGACGAGCGGCGTCGCTATCGACACGAGTGCCAGCCCCGCCGCCGCTCCGAGCAGGCAGGTCCGCGCCCAGCCCACGGCCGATGCCTGCAACTCGCCGTCGGTCTTGAAGATGATCCACGTCGCGCCGATCAGCGCATACCCGGCGACCACGCAGAGCGCCGTCACGAGCGCGAAGAGCACGTGCCACGTCGTCGCCTCGAGCCCCATGATGTAGAGCCCCAGCATGTAGCCCTGCGACAAGGCCGTCATGAGCGAGCCGGCGACGAACGCCGCGTTCCAGAGCCGCTTCTTCTCGGCCGGCGCCTTGATGCGGAACTCGAAGGCGACACCCCGCAGGATGAGCCCCACCAGCATGATCGCGACCGGCAGGTAGAGCGCGGTGAGAATGAACCCGTGCGCGACCGGAAACGCGACGAGCAGAATGCCGATGCCGAGCACCAGCCACGTCTCGTTGGCGTCCCAGAACGGCCCAACTGAGGCGACCATCCGGTCCTGCTCGTCGGGCTCGGCGAACGGGAGGAGAATGCCGACGCCGAGATCGAACCCGTCGAGAATGACGTAGAGCAGGATCGAGAGGCCGAGCAGCCCCGCGAAGATCAACGGCAGCGCGATCGCCGCGTCGTAGCCGAGGAAAGTCATGTCAGTCCCTGCTCCTCAAGCCGATGCCGCGATGGCGTCCGGTGCGCCGCCGCGCCCCGGCACGTTCGAGCCGGTTTCGCTCTCGACCCGCGACGCAGTCCGCGCGAGATAGAGGAGAACGCCGATGTAGGCAGCCAGCAGCGCCACATAGATCGCGAGATAGACGACCAGCGTCGCAGCCACCATCGGCGCGGTCACCGGCCCGACCGCCTCGGCCGTGGTCAGCACGCCCTGCACCAGCCACGGCTGGCGGCCGATCTCGGTCGTGTACCATCCGGCGAGCGTCGCGACCCAGCCCGAGAACGTCATGGCGACGAGCAGCCGGAGCGGCCAGACCCCGAGCGTGTCGACCCCACGCCGCGCGATCAGGTACCCGATACCCCACGATACCAAGAGCATCGCAAGCCCCACGCCGACCATGATGCGGAACGACCAGAAGACAGCCGCGACCGGCGGATGCTTCACCGTGCCGTCGGCGGCGACGAAATCATCGAGCCCTGGCACCACGCCGTCGGTGCTGTGCTTCAGGATCAGGCTGGCGCCGCCGGGAATGCCGATCTCGTAGTGGTTCTTGCGCTGCTGCTGATCCGGAATGGCGAACAGCAGCAGCGGCACGTTCGCGCGCGTCTGCCAGTTCCCCTCCATCGCCGCCACCTTCTGCGGCTGATGCTCGAGCGTGTTGAGCCCATGCATGTCGCCGGCGAAGATCTGGATCGGGATCAGCACGGCACCCATGACAACGCCGGTCTTGAGCGTGAGCCGCGCGCTGCCGCCACGATCGCCCGCGAGCAACCGGAACGCCGAGATGCCGGCGACCAGGAACGCCACCGTCAGCCCGCTCGCGAGCAGCATGTGGACGAGCCGGTAGGGCATCGACGGGTTGAAGATGATCGCCCACCAGTCGGTCGCGTGGACGACGCCGTCGCGAAGTTCGTACCCGGCCGGCGTGTGCATCCACGAATTGAGGACGAGGATCCAGAAGGCGCTCATGGTGGTGCCGAAGGCGACGAGGAACGTCGCTGCGGTGTGCGCCCAGTTCGGCACGCGCGAGGCCCCGAACAGCATGATGCCGATGAACACCGCCTCGAGGAAGAAGGCGGTGAGCACTTCGTAGGCGAGCAGCGGACCGGCCACGTTGCCGACGCGCTCCATGAAGCCCGGCCAGTTGGTGCCGAACTGGAAGCTCATCGTGATACCGGAGACGACGCCGAGCGCGAACGAGAGCGCGAACACCTTGACCCAGAACCGGTAGGCCGCGATCCATCGCGCGTCACCCGTGGTGGTGTGTTTGATCTTGAAGAACAGCAAAAGCCACGCCAGCGCGATGGTGATGGTCGGGAACAGAATGTGAAACGAGATGTTCGCGCCGAACTGGATGCGCGACAGCATAAGGGCGTCCACGGGCCACTCCTCCTTCGTGTGCTACTCGCACATGGGGACGTTGCCGCGCGCCGGTTAGATCTTGCGCCCAAATGTCCGAGGAGGGGCGGAAAAAGGCCTTTGGCCGCAGTTTGATAGGAACCGCCGAACGCGGTAAGGGCGGAGATCCGGTGGCCAGAGCACGGTTGCGAGATGAATCAAGATGCCTCGGCGGACGCTTGCCTGAAGCGATCGTCATGCTACACAGATGTTGCATTGCGAAGGTACGCATGACGCGTTCGGCTGGCTGGCTTTGTGCCGTTTGGCCATCCGAATAAGGGTGCGCACGCCCAAGTACGCCCGGTCAATTGCCAGGACGAGCCGTCCATGAGATCAGCCCCTATGATCGATCGGATTTGGACCAGAAGCTTCGCGGTCGCAGTTTGCGTCGGCCTTGCCATTGGCGCCCAGACCACGATGGTCGAGGCTACCACGCCCAGGAACATCGAACGCTGCGTGAATGCCAAGAACACCTATTCACCGGACGTCGCGATCAAGGCATGCACGGCGGCCATCAAGTCCGGGGCCTGGCGAGGCAAGAAGCTGGCGTGGGCTTATATTGGGCGCGGCAATGCGCAGTATCGCAACAAGAGTTTCGAGCAGTCAATTCTGGACTATAGCGAAGCAATTCGCCTTGATCCTAGTCTTGCGTCCGCGTTCTACGCACGCGGAAACGCTCACCGCGAACTCAAAGATCCTCATCGCGCCATCGCCGACTTCGACCAAGCGATCCGCCTCGATCCAAGGAATGCAGCAGCCTTCATCGGCCGCGGAAACGCCTATCACGACAAGAAGGATTTCGACCGCGCCATCGCCGATTACGACCGTGCGATCCGCATCGATCCAAATGACGCGTTGGCCTTCAACAATCGAGGAAACTCGCATCGTAGCAAAAAGTACCTCGATCGCGCCATCGCCGACTTCGATCAGGCGATACGGATCAATCCGAACTACGCCCTGGCTTTCCGAAACAGAGCCGACGCCCATCACGACAAGAAGGACTTCGATCGCGCCATCGCCGACTTCGACAAGGCACTTCAGATTGATCCGAACCTCGAAGCGGCCGCTAACAATCGCGCTATCGCCTATCGCGACAGGAAGCTTCTTGATGACGCCATTGCCGCCTTCGACAGCGCGATCCGTCTCGATCCGAGCAACGCATTGGCCTTCACCAACCGTGGTATCGCCTATGCCGACAAAAAGGACGTCGATCGCGCCGTCGCCGACTTCGAGAAGGCGATACGATTGAACCCGGCCGATTCACAGGCCCTGTTAGCGCTAGGAAGCTTGAAGGTTAGGAAAAAAGAATACGACGCCGCCCTGGCTCACCTCGACGCGGCGATCAATCACGACCCCACTAATTCCACGGCTTTAAACAATCGGTGCTGGACCAGAGCCCTCTTGAATCGTGACCTCGAGAAAGCACGCGCCGACTGCGATGAGTCGCTTCGACTGAAGCCCTTCAACATGCACACCCACGACAGCCGCGGCCTCGTCCACCTGAGATTGGGCAATGTCGATCAGGCGCTGGCCGACTACGACCTCGCCGTGCAACTGGTCCCGACCGAGGCCCACCCGCGCTTCGGCCGAGGCATCGCCAGGCTCCGGAAAGGCGACCGGACCGGCGGTGAAGCCGACATCGCCGCCGCGATCGCCATGCAGCCCGGTATCGCGGCCGAGTACGCGGACTTCGGCATCGTCCCCTGATCCCTACCGTATGGACTTGAACGGGCCGGCCTTCCCAGCGCGGCCGGCCGTTGACATTCGCGCGCCGCGTTCGTAGGTGTCTGATCACAGGGGTTCCGCGACGACCTCGTGAGGCGCCAGCCTGATGATCGCGTCCATCAACCTTCAATCGAAGGGAGGACGCTCCATGCCGTCTCCGAACGAAATCTCTGTCTCCACATGCGCGCGACTTGTCGGTTTGCCGGGCAGCCCGGCTCTTGTCGATGTCCGTACCGATGAGGATTACAACGCCGATCCTCGCCTGATCCCCGGATCCATCCGCCGTGATTTCAAGCTCGTGGCGTCATGGGCGCACGAGTTTACTGGCCGCTCTGTCATCGTGGCGTGTCAAAAAGGCCTGAAGCTCAGTCATGGCAGCGCGGCGTGGTTGCGCCACGAGGGGATCATCGCCGAGACCCTCGAAGGCGGCTTCGAGGCATGGTGCAGTGCGGGGCAACCATTGGTGAAGACCGACAAGCTGCCATCACGCGATGACAAGGGCCGGACCGTCTGGGTGACGCGATCACGCCCGAAAGTCGATCGCATCGCCTGTCCCTGGCTCATCCGGCGCTTTGTCGACCCGGGCGCGGTCTTTCTGTTCGTGGCGCCCTCGGAAGTTCCCGCCGTCGCCGATCGGTTCGCGGCAACGCCCTTCGACATCGACGACGTATTCTGGTCGCACCGCGGCGAGCGATGCACGTTCGACACGATGCTGGATGAGTTCGCCCTGGACACGAAACCATTGCGCCAACTGGCGGACATCGTCCGCGGCGCGGACACCGCGCGGCTCGACCTGGCGCCGCAATCGGCTGGATTGCTGGCCGTATCACTCGGCTATTCGCGCATGTATCGTGACGATCTCGAACAGCTGTCGGCCGCCATGACCGTTTATGACGGTCTCTATCGCTGGTGTCGCGACGCGACGGAGGAAGCCCACAACTGGCCCTCTCCGAAGCCCGTCATCTGAGGACGCGAACATGATTGGTCCCGTGATCACGGACGCGCGCAATGCCGATGCGGCAGAAATCGTAACGTTCCCCGAGGCACTGCGCACGTGGACGAAGATCGGCCTGCTGAGCTTCGGTGGGCCGACAGCGCAGATCGCCCTCATGCATCGCGTCATCGTCGACGAGAAGCAATGGCTGAGCGAACAGCAATTCCTGAATGCGCTCAGCTTCTGCATGTTGCTCCCCGGTCCGGAAGCCATGCAGCTCGCGACCTACTCCGGCTGGCGGCTGCACGGCCTCAAGGGCGGCCTCGCGGCCGGGCTCCTGTTCGTGCTGCCGGGCGCGTTCGTCGTACTCGCGCTGTCGATGATCTACGCCGCGTTCGGCAATGTGCCCGTCATCGAGGCCATCTTCTTCGGCATCAAGGCGGCCGTGCTGGTCATCGTGATCGAGGCTCTCCTGAAGATCTCGAAGCGGGCGTTGAAGCTCACCGAGCACTGGATCATCGCCGCGCTCTCGTTCGTGGCGATCTTCTTCCTCGGCGCATCGTTTCCGCTGATCGTCCTCGCGGCCGCGCTCTTCGGCTATGTCCGCATTTCGACCACTGACGCCGCCAAGGTCGCGTCGAGCGGGCCGCCCCTGATCGCCAACAGCGCGACGCTCCGCACGATCGCCGTCTGGCTTGTGATCTGGGCCGCTCCCCTGCTGGCGCTGGCCGCCCTGCTCGGGCGCGACCATGTCGTGACGCAGTTGAGCCTGTTCTTCTCCAAACTGGCGGTCGTGACCTTCGGTGGCGCCTATGCCGTTCTCGCCTACATGGGCCAGGACGTCGTCGCCCACTATGGCTGGCTCGAAGCAGGCCAGATGATGGATGGCCTGGGGCTGGCCGAGACCACACCGGGGCCGCTGATCCTGGTGACCGAGTTCGTCGGCTATCTCGCCGCCTATCGCAATGGCGGCGGATCGCCGGTCGTCATGGGGCTGCTCGGTGCGTTCGTCGCGCTGTGGGCAACCTTCGTTCCCTGCTTCCTCTGGATCTTCGCAGGCGCGCCGTACATCGAGTGGATTACCGGCCAGCCGCGCCTGAAGTCGGCGCTGACCGCGATCACCGCCGCTGTCGTCGGCGTGATCCTGAATCTCGCCGTCTGGTTCGGCCTGCATGTGTTCTTCGGCAAGGTCTCACTGCTCGAGATCTGGCCGCTGAAGCTCTGGACGCCGGACGTCGCAACGTTCGACTGGCGTGTCCTCCTTCTCGCAGCGATCAGCGGCATCCTGCTGCTTCGCCTGCATTGGGGCATCCCGGCGGTGCTTGCCGTCGCGTCTGCGCTGGCACTTCTGCTCCGGCAAGCGGGACCCTGACGCAAAGTCAGGTGGGAAGAAATCTGGTCGGCCGGCGGCGGGTGCCGGTCGCCGCGCTCACGGCGTCGGCAGACCGGGCGCGAGCAACCCCGCGCTCTTGAGGTCCGACCAGAACGCGGCCGGGATCGGGGTGCTGTGCGCCTTCACGTTGGCCGCCACCTCGTGGGCTGCGGTGGCGCCGAGGACGGCCGACTTCACGCTCGGCTCGGCGAGCACGAACTGGATCGCGGCGGCGTTGAGGGGCACCTGATGGGCCGCCGCGATCTCCTCGATGCGGACGAGGCGTGCCATGACGTCGGCCGGCGGCGGGAAGTAGTTGAAGGTGGCCGACGCCGACTTCGAGCCGAGCGCCAGCAGGCCGGAATTGAACACGGCGGCAAGCAGCAGCCCGACGCCGCGCTTGCGACAAAGCTCGATGAAGTCGAGCGTCTCGGGCGTGTGCGTCAGCAGCGTATACTGGCCGGCCATCATGATGCAGTCGAAGTCGCCGGCCTCCACGAAGCGGCGGCACCACCGCGTGTCGTTGATGCCGGCGCCGATGGCTTTCAGGTCGCCCGCGCGGCGCAACTCGTCGAGCGCCTTGTAGGCGCCCTCCAAGGCGGCCTTGAAGTAGGGCTCGGCGGCAGCGTCGGAGCCGTGCGTGAAGGCGTCGACATCGTGGATGAAAGCGATATCGATCCGTGAGACGCCCATGCGCAGATACGAGTGCTCGAGCGAGCGCATGACGCCGTCGTAGCTGTAGTCGTAGCGCGGAAACATGGGCAGGCCGCCGACGCGGAGGCCCGTCGTGTCATCGGACGCGCGCAGCGGGCGCATGACGCGGCCGATCTTGGTCGAGAGCACGTACTCGGACGCCGGCGCCGACTGCAGGAAGCGCCCCACACGCAGCTCGCTCCGGCCATAGCCGTAAAAGGGCGAGGTGTCGTAGTAGCGGCCGCCACCGGTCCAGAGCGCCGCCATCGCCGCGTGTGCGTCGTCGTCGCTGATCTGGAAGCGGAAGTTGCCGATCGGCGCCCCGCCGAAGCCGATCTCCGTGACGGCAAGGCCGGCCTTGCCGACGGCGCGGGTGGGGAGCGTGGTGGTGGGCATGGGCATTGGTTCCGGTGGGATGAGAGGCGTCGGCGGTGTCCCGTGGACGGCCGCAACCGATCATCTCAGGCGGACGTGGTGGAGGGCAAGGGATACGCGGATGGCCCGGGGCCGGGGCGCGGGGTCGCTGATGGACCCGCAGCCGTCATCAGCGGCCACTGGAGTCCCCTCTCCCCACCACTGTCACCCTCGGGCTAGCCCCGAGGACCCCTCGTGCGGCAGGTTCGGTGGGGTGCGATGAGGCGACAAGCCGACATGCCGCGCGAGCAGCGACCAGCCGTAGTGAAGATCGCTCCTTATACAATTGAAGACATTGACATACTTGCTTGCGACACTTTGCGTCTGCGCGTCGAACAAGTCCGCTTGGAGACGATGAACTGCCAAAAAAGGGAAGCGTCAGATCGGAGATGCTATCCGAGAACGCCCAGGCACGACCGACCCAATTTCAATAGACTGGATTAGGCGAATGGGAGTTGCCCTTAATGGCTTGACGAGCCGCCGCCTGCGAGCTTCGATATTGCTTGTATGATATTCAGAGAGCCATCTTGCTGCCCCGGGCTTCCGCCCTTTGTATAACTAGTTTCTTGCGGGGCGTAGATGCACGCAGCAGCGTGAGTGAGTACGATATCACGATTTTGTTCGCTGCCAGCCGCATCCGCCAGTGCTTTAAAAGTGAGCAGCGCGTTTTGCCGATGCTTGTTTACAATTGCATTGTGCATGTGACCAAGGAAGTTCCTCGCACAGAGCAGTAGCATATATGCAATCACCACGAAGATGAGCACCTTGCTAATGCCAAGCTGCACCGTATCGTAAGTGCTTTCCGGCTTAATCCATGGCAGCTTGTGCAATACCCCTGTAGCCAAAGCATAAATACCCAACCCAATCGCTGTTTTGATGGTCCAGCCGCGCCAATCCTTTGCGGCCTTTTCATGCTTCGCGCTTTCCTCTGCAAAATAACTGGCTTGTTGTGCCACTCCAGTCTCTGCGGCTACTTTGCGCACATCTTCAAGAATGGCTGATGCCTCGGATTGGCGTTGCGCAAGTTGCGCCGTCAGCTCATCAGCTTTGTCATTGGCCCGTTGTATGGCAGCGCGAAATTGCTGCTCCAAGCCTGTCACATCGCGCTGCAACGATGCCGCATAGGAAATGTGCGGCTCAAGCTGATTGAAGACTTGTTGATATTGGCCGCTGACAGCGGCTATAGCCGCTGCGTGCGCGTTGCTAGGGCTCTCTTGTTTTGGGGAGAACGATTGAACGGCGGCCAGCGTCTGGTGGAACGCCTCCGCAGCCCCTTTCATTGCAATGACATGACGCTCCGGTAGTCTGTCGAGAAATTCCAGCGGGAATTGTCTGAACAGGTCGATAACTCGCGCGGCCTCCGGCACCACGTCCTTGAAGTGAAAATCGCGTCCTAGCTCGGCTTCTCGCGCCAGAGAAGTGGCATCGAAATGGCCTGCTGCCGGTTCTGTGGACGCGCAGTTAAGCTAATCCCACCTTCCGCTCGAACTCAATCGGGCTGATGTAGCCGATGGTCGAGTGCCTGCGG
>LNEM01000025.1 GCA_001464955.1 Rhizobiales bacterium Ga0077537
CGACCTTGAACTCACGCCCGAACCGTCTTCGCTGCATAGGCCACCTCCGGCTTCATGAAACACCCAATCTCGGTGTCCGCGAAACCGGCAGCAGGCCACTTACCGCCAGCGTCTGCCCTGGCCTACGCTACGCTCCGGCCAGACCAGACGCTGGCCGATGACGGCCGGATTCTAACTTGATTCCCGGTATCGCGATCAGGGGCAGTTGGTACGCGGGCGTCAGAAGTTTTCTCACAGCAACTCCGTCAGCGTCGCGTTATCCATCACCTCCTCGACCATGATCGACGGCGGCGGGTCTTCGAGGCCAGGCGGCAGCTTGACCGCGGACGGGATCTCGACCGCCGCTAGCGATCACGTGGCTGCACAAGCGTGATCGGCAGGACCGTCGAGATACGGGCCCCATCCTCGGCCCACTCGAGGGCCGGCACGATCACGCTCGGCCGATCCTTGCGGCCTTCGTCCTGTCCAGCCACGGCGGCGACGGTCTTGCCGACGACGACGGCACTGGCTTAAGCTGCAGGATGGCTGGTACAGGCCGACGGCCGGTCCCGGCCTTGGCTCGACACGAGTCCTGGTATCATGAGCGGCGCGCCAGCCGGGAAAGTCCACCTCAACGTCGCCGACGTGATCACGATCGGCTCGAGTTCAGCGGAAACAATGGCGGGCAATCCATATCCATGACCGCACAGAAGAAAGTGCTGGTGACAGGCGGCGCCGGTTACATCGGGTCGCATACGTGCCAGGCACTCGCGCGCGCGGGCTATCTTCCCGTCGTCTACGATAGTCTCGTCTACGGTCACGACTGGGCAGTGCAGTGGGGACCGCTCGAGCGCGGTGACATCCGCGACAGTGCGCGGCTTGATGAGGTGATGCGGCTGTATGAGCCTTGCGCCGTCGTCCATTTTGCAGCCTTCGCCTACGTTGGCGAATCCGTCCATGATCCAAGCAAATACTACCTGAACAATGTGGCCGGATCGCTGTCTCTCATCGACGCGGCTCAACGCAACGGCATCGCCAACTTCATCTTTTCGAGCACCTGCGCGACCTACGGCACACCGGAGCGATTGCCCATCACGGAGGACAGTCCGCAGAACCCCATCAACCCCTACGGCGCATCAAAGCTGATGGTTGAACGCATGCTGGAGGATTTCGCAGCGGCGTACGGGTCTCGCTTTATCGCCCTTCGTTACTTCAATGCGGCAGGTTGCGACGCCGACGGAAGGATAGGGGAGGATCACGATCCCGAGACCCACCTCATCCCACTGGTCCTCGACGCGGCATCCGGCCGTCGCCCCGACGTCACCGTCTTCGGCCTGGACTACGATACGCGGGACGGGACGTGCATCCGCGACTATGTCCACGTCTGCGATCTGGCCTCGGCCCATGTGCTGGCCCTCGGCGCGCTCCTGTCGGGGCAGCCTTCGGCCAAGCTCAATCTCGGGCTGGGTTACGGCTTCTCGGTGCTCGACGTGATCAACTCCGTCGAGCGCGTGACGGGACTGAAAGTGCCAGTCGTCCATGGCGCCCGCAGGGCCGGCGATCCGGCTGCTCTTGTCAGCGATCCGACCCGTGCCATGGCCGCCCTCGGCTGGAAGCCCGCCTTCACGGATCTCGACCGCATCGTCGAAACCGCCTGGGCTTGGCATCAGAAGCATCGGCCGGTGCGCTGAGCCCATCGCCTCATGCTTTACTATGCTAGGCAGACCTCGTGTGCGTGAAAGCGGCGGCGGGCCATGATGGTGTACGTCTTTCAGGCCTGGGCATGGGAAGTGTTGCTCACAGGCCTGTTGGCGAAAGCGTCATTCGGCTGATTGGGTGGCCAGATGTATCGTGCCGAAAGAACGTTGATGGCGCGCGTCGCCACGGCGGGTCGCCTCTGCGTGCTGCTCCTGACGGCGGCGCAGCTGGCGCTGCTCGGCTCGCCGACCCGAGGGGCCGGGCGCGAGTTCATCGAAGCGTTCGACGGAGCGCCGGGGAAGCCGACCGCGTGGTCTTCCCCTCGATGGGACGTGATCGTGCACGACCGCACCGACGGGGCGACCAATGCCATGGAGGCAGATCACGACCACTCCTGCGGTGCGCCGCCCGCCACGCACGCTTTGCACGGCGCGGGTGAAGCGGTGTTCCTGTGCCGCGACCACGTGATGACAGCGCTGAACTCGTCTGATCCGGGATATGCCGTGATCTACCTGACGCCGTCGGCGATGGCTGATTGGAGCGACGGTCCGGCGGAGATTTCGTTCGACGTTTCGACCGGACGCTCGACGAAGCGCGATTGGATCGATCTTTGGCTCACGCCGTGGGAGCAGGCGATGGCGCTGCCGTCAGAGCCGCATACGCCAGACCTGAGTGGGCCACCGCAGAGAGCTTTGCACTTCCGGGTCACGAACGAATTCGCATGGCTGATCTACAGATTCCCTGAGGAGGTCAAGCTCTCGCGCAACGACTGGCGGAACGTTCCGGTCCCCTTTGGCCGGGCGCAGCGCGACACATTCAGGTTCACGATCGGCGGCGGGTTCATCACCATAACTTACAAAAATGTGGCGACCGGCAAGACGCTTGAGGTCGAGCGCGTGCCCCTGCCACGCGATCTGGGTTACTCCCGTGCGGTTGTCCAGATTGGGCATCACTCCTATACACCCGGCAAGGACTGCGACTTCATGAAGATCGGCTCGTGTGGGCCGAACACATGGCATTGGGATAACGTGAGGATCGCTCCGGCGTTGCCCTTCAGCATGAAAAAGCTGGGCCGGCTGACCGATGCGGGAACCGTGCCGGTCTCGTCAGGACTGCTTCGCTTCGCGGCCCGCGGCGAGACCGAGATCGATTGGGGCACGGGCTGGCAGCCGGTTCGGCCCGTCAACCGCCCCATCGCCAACGATGGCCATTTCGCCTCCTATTCGTTGCCCGTTCCCCATGGCGCCGTGCGGGCGGCGATCCGCGGCAAGCGCTCATGGGCAGGACCGTGGCGCGCAGAGAACATCGCGATCTGGTCGCTGGGCGTCTCAGGGGATTCGGCGGTGGTTCCGCAGGTAGCGCCGCCGCCCGTATCGGTACCGTCCGGAGCGGTCCCGCACCATCGCCACGGCAATTAGCCCTGGCGTCCGATGCCAACGGTCTGACCCGGCCGCCTCCCGGCTCATGGGACCGGAGGATTGGTCGGTACGGCGAAGCTGGACGCGGCGCGTCGAAAACCGGCGCTTCAGGTGAAGGTTCGACGTCGAGGCCACGCGGCGTTTCCCCGAGTCTCGCGCTTCATCGGAACAGGCGTTGGCGACCCTGATGCGCCAAGGGCCGCCACGCGGATCTCCGAGCCGACGAAGATAGATGTTGAAGAACTGAAGGCCGCCGCTACAGACGGCGAGATCGCCAGCGCGCAGCCGGCGGCTCTATCCGAGCACGAGTGCTCGCCAGAAACGCGTCACGTCACGGGGGGGCGATCGGCGCTCTATTTGCGGAATTCGTGGAACGCTGCCCGACGATCCACTCGTAGGCCACACCAGCCTCGCCGACAGAAGTGAGGCCCGGACGGCGGGAGCGGAAGAGCGCCGTCCGTCTCCGGCAAGTTTCGTGAGGCGCTCCTCGGCCTCATATGGACCCGTCCAGCGCATGGTCCAGGCTCGCCGCCGCGCGATTGCCACCCTCGAAGCGACCGATCACCTCCCAGCCCACCTTCGTCCAGGCACGAATTGGTCTCTGTCGCCGCCCCGCCGGATCCTCGCGACCCGCAAGGCCGCCGCGCCTTCGACCCATCGCAGGACCGCCCAACTGGAGCAGCCGTCTGGACGGTGGGGACCAGCCCCGTGTTAACCCTGATCCGACCAGTTAGGGCCTCGAGCTCCACCAGTACTGGACAAAAAGTTACAAAATCGTTGATTATCCGACAAAAGTGATACAGCGCAGCGTCGCGCCGTGTAGACGCGTGGTGGTGTCGGGGTGGCAATATGGGTGTCCCTTCAGCAGGTGCTGATCGTCGCGAGGCGCCGGCTGAAGTGTTGACTGGAGTGTCGCCCGCAACCTTCGTACCGCTTTCGTCGGCGGGGTTGCCGCTCTCGGTGGCAAAAGCCGCCGTGGCAACCGTTGAGGTTGTCCTCGTGTTGGCGACCGCGATCGTCGCGAAATTGATTTATCTCGATTGGCTTCTGAACAGCCATCCGCCGTCTCAGCCTTATCTCGAGATTGCGTTCCTGATGTGTGTGGCAGTGCACATCGTCTATAATCAAATGGGGCTCTACGAAATCGAGAATGTGACGCGATCGGAATTCGGGGTCGGAAGTATAATAGGCGGTTTGTTCATTTCACTGGCGACTGTTTTGGGGTCGCTCTACGCGCTGAAACAATTGGGCGATCTTTCGAGGGGCTGGGTATTTGTCTGGCTAGGCCTGATGGCCGTTTCAATACCCCTATTGAGACATGTCGTCGCCCGTTGGGTAAAGCGCGCCATGGCGTCTGGTCTGCTCGTGCAGCGCATCGCGATCGTTGGCACGAAAGAGTTTCCCATCGAGCTCGCAAATCGCATTCGCGCGAAAGAGGGCCTGTCGGGCGCGATCGACCTCTACCACTGCGGCCCGCCCAACGATGATATCCGCTTCGCCGGCGGTTTGCGCGAACTCGAGGCGACCATGGCGGTCCGGCCATATGATCGCGTCGTCGTCGGCATTCCGAGTAGTGAAGTCGAAGCGGTCCGAAGCACCGTGAGACTGCTTGGTGCCTACACGACCGAACTGTTGCTCTGTACGGATCTCGCGCCCGAATCGGTGGCGATGAGCGGCGCGCGACAGATCATGGGAATCAAGACCGAAGTCGTCCATCTGGTGCCGAAATCCGAGTCCTGGGCGTTGCTGAAGCGGACGATGGACGTTGTCGTGGCTGCGTCGGCCCTGGTCCTGCTGGCCCCGGTGTTCCTCATCGCGGTGATCGCAATCAAGCTCGATAGCCCAGGACCGGTTCTATTCCGTCAGCGGCGGATCGGCCGGAATAGCTCCATCTTCAGAATATACAAATTCAGGACGATGAACGTCACGGAAGATGGCGCCAACATCGCGCAGGCGACCCGCGATGATAAGCGCGTGACGCGCGTGGGACGACTTCTCCGAAAAATCAGCATCGACGAACTGCCGCAGCTCTTGAATGTGCTGGCGGGGGATATGTCGCTTGTCGGCCCGCGCCCTCACGCAATCGCTCATGACACCGAGTTTGAACAGAAATTCGATCTCTTCGCACGTCGGCGGCGAGTGAAGCCGGGGATGACGGGCTGGGCTCAGGTGAATGGATATCGTGGTGAGACGAAGACCACCGAGCATATTCGTCGTCGAATGGAGCATGATCTCGATTACATCGAAAAATGGTCGATATGGCTGGATGTCGAGATACTATTTCGCACGGTGTTCGTTCTCGCGCGCGGGGCCTACTGAAGAGCCGAGGGAGAGATCAGAGAAAACCGGATCAAGAACCTGATCGGACCAGAGAGTTGTGGCCCAGGAAAAATAGAAGTGGGATGATGTTCATATAGGAAACGTGCCATGCCAGAGTTGTGTATTGAGGGCGTCCGAGTGAACAGCGTAGCGCTGGGGGCGACGGTCGAGCGGATTGTTTCGGACTGCAGCAAGGGAAGTTCATTCAGCGTTTTCACGCTCAATCTGGATCATGTCGTCAAGTTGCAGCAAAATAAGGAGTTTAATGCGACATACAAGGCGGCTCGATACGTGACAGCCGACGGGTTTCCGATCGTGTGGGCCGGTCGACTGCGAGGAGTGGATATCGAGCGGGTGACTGGCGCCGATCTCATCGAGCCGTTGTGTGCGGCATGCGAGAAGTCCCGAATTCCGGTTTATTTGTTCGGGAGTAGTTTTCGCGCGCTGGCTGGGTCGGCGAAATATTTGACCCGTCGCTTCCCGGGGCTGGAAATTGTAGGCGTCTCGGCGCCGAAGTTCGGGTTTGATCCAGGTTCTACGGCGGCTGCGGAGGAGGCGCTGAGGATCGCGGAGTCCGGTGCGGGACTGTGTTTCGTTGCTCTCGGGGCGCCAAAGCAAGAGCTCTTTGCCTCCGCCGCGATGGCACTTGCACCCAAGACGGCGTTTGTGTGCATCGGTGCTGGGCTCGACTACCTCGCGGGTGAGCAGATCAGGGCCCCAGGCTGGGTTCAGGCTGTTGGAGCCGAGTGGTTATGGCGTTTGCTCTCCGCGCCGGGTCGCCTGGGGAGGCGCTACCTGAAATGCCTGCTGGTTCTGCCGAGCTTGTTGTGGGCCGTTGTCAACGAGCCGGTCGGATCGGTGCCGGGAGGTGGATGATTGAGGTCGTGGGGTGGAATTGATCCGCCCTGGCAGAAGCGCAGCACCAGAGAGCGCTTGCCCTGGACGAGAGAAGTTGACGGCTTTGAGCCGTGTGGCGCCCCAGCCGCAATGCACGGCTCGCAAGGGGGCCGCCGGCCGCCGTGATCAATCAGTGCGCCTCGGGTTCGATCGATCATCGCTGTGCCGGAATTGTTCTTGACGTGCCATGTCGACATGATGCGCAACACGACGACGCAGGCGCCGGGCTTCCTTCTGTCGTGCGCAATGGGCTGTATGTCGTTGCGTCAGTCGGTCTCCGTTGCCCAGGCAGTCGACAACAGGTCACGATCGCGACGGACAGTCCTTCGGCGCAGGGTTTCACGGCCTGTCGACCAGATGGACGGAGAAATTCAGCATAGGCAGAAGGTTCGCTTGCGATCCGAGTTGAAGTGCTTCGATTTAGATCATCGTTCGACCGGTTTCAGATGCGTGGGATGTCATGGAATTCTTACCGGACGTAGTCACGTCGCCCGGCGGCCACCATCGACTGCGACTGATGTCTCATTCGCGTATCATCTCCGATGACGACACGGAGTATTCCGTGGCAGACGACATCATGAGCTTCATACCCTGCCAAGAGGGTGAAGGCCCACAGGCCTTCTACGACAAGTTTGGTTGGCAGAAGAACGAGAATGGCGACTATTGCGAGACGGTTGCCTTCTCAGACCGGAGGCCGCTGGCGGCTGGTCTTACGAGCCACTGCATGTTGAGACTGAAAGACAAGTATTTCTCGAAGGGCGGAAAATTTCTGCTCGACGCCGGGTGCGGACCCATCGCGCATCCCGAGCTCTTGAGTTACGGCGACGCGTTTGAGACGCGCGTATGCCTGGATGTTTCAAGCGTCGCCTTGCAGCATGCGCGGGCTGCCTGCGGAGGCCGAGGGGTCTATCTTCACGCCTCGATCGCCGACATCCCGCTCGCATCCAGTTCGATGGACGCCGTGATGTGCTACCACGTCATATACCAGCTGCCTCTGCAACTGCAGGTGAAGGCCTTGTGTGAGTTGTGGCGCGTTTTGAAACCCGGGGGCGTGGGTGTGTTCGTCTATATGTGGCCACGGCCCGCGATCCCGGGAATTCTCGGGCGAATGGCCAGGGTCCTGGGACTGAGAAATGAGGGACGGAACGGCGCGTCCGTCGAGGTGCCATCCTCCGACCACGATCGCCTGCAGCCGAGAGAGTGGCTCGAGGCCCAGCGGTTACCGTTCGATTTCGACTACGATGTCTACCGGGTGGTCGACAATAACTTCCTCCGTGACTACGTGAGTGCGGACCGTGCCGGCCGGAGCCTGGTTGGTTTCCTGCGGCTGATGCAGGACTTCGCCCCGCGATTGTGCGGTCGGCATGGCAGTATGCCCGCGATCGTCGTGCGCAAATCATAGGTTTGAAACGGATCACCGCAATGGCGGGTCCCTTTGAATGCGTGGCCGGGAAGATCGTATGAGCGCTCACCCCATCGTCAGCGTCATCGTGACGACGAAGAACCGCTCGGCACTACTCCAGCAGGCGCTCGACAGCGTGATGCGTGCGAGGGACAGCCGCTACGATCTCCAACTCATCGTCGTGAACGACGGCTCCACGGACGACACCGAGAGTGTCCTGTCACGCTATCCTGTCACCGTGATCCGCACCGAAGGCATCGGCATGGCGCGCGCCCGCAATCTCGGCCTCGCAGCGGCCACCGGCGACTTTGTCACGTTGCTGGACGACGACGACATCTGGTTACCCGACAATATCGTCCACCATCTCGAAATGTTCGAGCGCCACCCCGAGTACGCCGCCGTCCACGGCCAGAGCCAGCTTGCGCACGCGGACGCCACCCCTTTCGGCGATCCGGTGCCGGCCGGTCCGCTGTCCTCTGGCATGATCTTCGAAAGCCTGCTCGGTTACATGCCGCAGGTCGCGACTGTTCTGACCCGCCTCTCCGCCGCGCGAGAAGCCGGTGACATGGATGTGACGCTGACCGGCGACACGGACTGGGATTGGTTGCTGCGCATTGCGTGGCGGCACCCCATCGGACGCTTCGAGAAGCCGGTCATGTTGTTCCGGCAGCGCGACGGTATGAACCTGGAACTCGCCTGGCGTCGGGCTCCGGCGACCTTCCGCGTCTTTCGTCGCCATGCGAGGAGGTTGCCGCCGCTGCAGCGTCTGAGAGTCGCGCGAGTCCTCCTTCGACATCGTGGGCACTGGGCGTCGGGCTTCTTTGATCACGCCCTCGACTGCTGGCGACGCGGCGAGAGCGCCGAAGCCTTGAAGGCTTTCTCTTTCGCTGCACGAACGTCGCCCGCCCACACCGCTGTGTTGGCCGCTCGCCGCCTTGGTCGCCGCAGCTGAGCCGAGACTTGGACGCGCAGTCGCGTCGTGGCTAAGCCAGGGCCTTCAGGGTTGGTGTTTGCGTCTCGGCGTAGGCTGGGATCGACAGCAGATCGGAGACCGTCGAGAACTCCAGTCCCTTGTCCCGCACCATGGGAACAAGCGCTCGCACCGCCCGCACGGTCTGGGTTTTGGTCCAGGTGGTCGCAAGCGCGCAACCGTCGTGAAACAGGATGATCGATCCACCGATGACCTGTGGTAGCGCGGTTCGGGCCATCAGTTCGCCGTCCGTTTCCGGGAGCTTCCAGTCGCGGGTGTAGACGTCCCACCCAACGACCGTGTAGCGACGCGAACTGAGCCGCGCACGCTCGAACGGTGAGAGCCACCCCCACGGCGGGCGATAGAGGCGTGGGACTTTGCCGATCGCATCTGCGATCACCCGCTCGGCGGCATCGATATGATCCCCGCCCAGCGGCATGAGACCCTGCTTGCGGCTGTGGGACATGGAGTGATTGCCGACGTCGTGGCCTTCGCGCGCCGCCCTCGCCGCGATGTCAGGGTACTGCTGGACGTTCCAGCCCACGCAGAAGAAGGTCGCCGGCACGCCCAACTCGCCCAGAGCGTCCAGCAGATCCTCGGTGCATGGCCTGTTGGGCCCGTCGTCGAACGTCAGGCACACTCTGTTGTCGGTTCGTTTCCCGTAATTGACGTGGCCCCCGCCGAAAGGAGGGCTCAATGCGAGCGTCATGAGCTGATTTGGCAGGCCGGTCGGCGCGAGCGCGTCCCAATTATCCTTGGCCATAGCCCAGCGACGCTTTTGCGCACCCGAAAAACTCGACGGCATAGAAATGTCTCTGAAGTCGAAGAGGCAACGAACTCGCATGGAACTCTCAAGGTCGGAAAAAAACTACCATGGCCCTCCGCATCGGTAAAGCGATGGTGGGACGAACACGGCTAAGTCCTATGGCTGGGCCAGACGCGAGGCAGTCACTGAACGCATGCCTCAATGTGTGAGGATAGCCCGTCGATCAAGTCGACGACACCGAATCTGCCATGTCATTGGAGCATGATCCCCGCCGAACGCGTGGCTTCATGACTTTCAACCATAATGCGCTAAAAGCGGGCCTAGAAATTGATCTGGAGATAAGTTCGCCTGAAGATGAGAGTAGATTATCGTTGCCTGTCGGGTCGACGAGCACATGAGTAGGTTTGCGGCGGGGGCCGACTGGATTGAGCTGGGACCCGAGTAGGCCAGCTGCATGTTGGCGTCTCGCCGAGATTTGCGGATGCTCCAAAGCCCTCTGTCGGTTTCCACGGCCCGATTGCCAGGCGAATACGTGTCGCAACCTGGTCTCTCGGTGACATGCTTCGCGACGTGTCGCTTCTGGGCCGGTGCTTGCATGCCATTGCCAATGAGCACGATTTCGATGGGACCCGTATTGTCGCCGCAAGACGCCCGTCACGGTTGGCTGCGCTCCGGACAACGCACTCTGCGGCGGGACGAGCACCTCCACAGGCGTCCGAGAGCCGATCGAGCATGACCACGACGAGATCGACGAGAGGTCCATCTGGCTCGACATCGGGATCGCGACGCAAGCTCAGCGTAGTTGCGTGTGGCGTTGAGCCAGCGGTCTCGACATCGAGCCGGGTAGGGGTTTGGCGACACTCGGGGAAAATCGAGCGATGGTGATTCCGGTCGCTTGCATGCGACGCCAGGCGTCAATCTGGCAAGAGAATTGAATGTACGATCTGTCCACACTCCCGCCGCCAGGTGAACGTACCGTGAGCGACTTGACCAACCGTATCGACGACGACGCGCCACGGACCGCACCCGCCACGGCTCAAGCGCCCTCGCGGCCAGGGAGGGCGCTGCCCCGACGGGTTCTGCTCACCGTCTCTGGCACGATATCGCCAACCCTCGCGGCGGATATCGAAGCGCGAAAGCGGCCGCGGGCCGATTATCTGGAGATCGCGCGGCGGCTGGGGGCGGATCTCCTCGACTATGCCGGCGCTCGAGCCCTGACCGGCCGCGTCGGTTCTGCGCTGGAGAAACTTGGCGGTCCAAACCTTGTGCTGGCTTATGCCTGCTGGCGGATGCGGTCGCGCTACCGCGCGATTCTGACCGACGGCGAGCAGGTAGGCTTGCCTCTGGCGGCCTTGTTCAAGCTCATTCGACGGGGGCGCCCGCAGCACGTCATGATCACTCACGTCATCTCGCCACCCAAGAAGACGAGGGTGATCGACGCGTTGCGCCTCGTGTCTGGCATTGACCGGTTTGTCGTGTACTGCAGCCGGCAGCGCGAGTTCGTCCTCCATCGTTGGCGCTTGCAGCCCGAGCGTGTTCCCTGCATTCCGTTCATGGTCGACGCGGACTTTTTCGATCCCGTGACCGTGACGCCGCAGCCTGGACCTCGCCCGCGGATCTGCTCTGTCGGCCTCGAGCGCCGGGATTATCCGACCCTGCTTGCTGCCGTCGACGGCCTCGAGGTTGATCTCGTCGTAGCGGCCGCTTCTCCATGGTCGAAGCAGACCGATGGCATGTCGAGCGTGCGGATACCTTCGAACGTCACCATCCGCCGCTTCACCCAATACGAGTTGCGGCAGCTCTACGCCGATTGCGACCTGATGGTGATGCCGCTGCAGGACGTCGATTTCCAGGCTGGTGTCACGGCGATCCTCGAAGCGATGGCCATGGGCAAGCCCGTCGTCTGTTCGCGGACCTCTGGCCAGACCGATGTCATCGTGGATGGCGTGAATGGCTGCTACGTGCCGGTCGGCAATGCCTCGGCACTGAGGGCGCAGATCATCCATTTGCTGGAAAGGCCACAGGAACGGGCCCGGCTTGGCGCCGGGGCTCGCGAGGCTGTGGTGCAGCGCTTCACTCTCGATCGATATACGGAACGCCTTTTCACCATTCTGCAGGATGTCGGGTGCGGATGCGGCGAAGAAGGTGCGACAACCAGCGCTGGCGGTCATGACGAGCGGAGCGCATCTGACGTGGCGTCGCCGCGTGCGGCTGATCTCAAAAGCTGGCGTCAGACGTCGGACGGGTAATCGTCGGCAGGAAAATACTCGCCTCAGCGCCGGCCGCGTAAGGTCGAACATGTCGAAGAGCATCGTCACAGTGCCGTCCGAACCAGAACGATCCCCTGCGTCCTCGCGGGCAACCGAGTTGCTCAGGGCGAAGCCGTCCGCGATCCTGAACAACGTCGGCGCAGTCCTTCGCGCCCGATGGTACCTGCGCGGCGCCACGTCGTTGGGCGCGCGGGTGCGCGTCTGGGGACGCCCGGTGGTCAATAACCACGGACAAATGATCATCCGTGACAGGGTGCGCCTCGTGTCGACGGTCGCCACGCTCGAACTGTCGGCAGGGGCGGGAGCCACCCTCGAGATCGGCGAGGGGACCTTCGTCAACTACGGCTGCTCGATCGCCGCTACCAAGCTTGTCAGCATCGGGGCGGGATGTAGCATCGGCACCCATGTCATCATCATCGACACGGACTTCCACGAGCTCGATCCCGAGCGCCGTGACCAACGGCCGCCGTCGCGGCCGGTCGTGCTCGAGGACAATGTATGGATCGGTGCGCGAGCGATCATCCTGCGCGGGGTGACGATCGGTGCCGGCAGCGCGGTGGGAGCGGGCAGCGTCGTCACGCGAAGCATTCCACCGCGTTCCCTCGCTGTGGGCCAGCCAGCCCGTGTCATCCGCCGGCTGTGATGAAGCGAACGCTGACAGGTATCGTCATGCTCGCCCCCGACAATGGCCGCTCCCGATGAATGAGGAGCGACAGGCGACGCCGACACCCCCGGTTCGGCCTCAAGGGCGAATTGCTCACAGCTTCCTGCTTCTGGGCGGCGGACAGATCGTCGGCGCCATCATCGGGCTCATTCTCAATGCAGTGCTGGGGCGCACTCTCGGCCCGTCGGACTTCGGATTGTACTTCCTGATAATCACGATCGCCGGAGCGATGGGCCTGGTGGCAGACTGGGGACAGGCCAGCAACGTCGTCAGGGAGATTGCGAGCGGCGGACCGGACCGGGCGCGCTACATCGGCAGTGCCGCGGCACTGAGGACCATCCTGACATTCGTGGCAGCCGCCATCGCATCCTCCGTCGCATACGTGACGGGTCGGCCGGACCTCGTTGTAGTGCTTTCAGGAATCGCCGTGTTTGCCGGCTACCCGAACTACTTCGTGCAGTTCCTCGGCTATGCGCTGCGCGGAATCGATCGGACCGAACTCGATGTCCTCGCTCAGATCTTGTCGAGGGCATTGCTCGCGATCATGATCATTTTCGCGCTGTACTTCGGCGGCGGCGTCGTCGCCGTGGTGCTGATTCAGGCCATGAGCGGCGTCATCGTCCTTGGTGTAACTCTGAGAATGTTCAGGAGCGCAGGCCTTTCGATGGCCTGGCCGGACCGCGCGACGATGCAGGCCATCCTTGTTGCCGGAGCGCCGATCGTCGCGATGTCGTTGACGATCTCGGTGCAGGGCCTCATCGACGTTGCGTTACTCTCGATGCAGACGAACTCCGAATCTGTCGGCTGGCTCGGTGCGGCAAGGACATTCATCGGGATACTCGTGTCGCCTGCGATGGTTCTCGCCACGGCGTCGTTTCCCGAAATGTGCCGCGTCCATGATCGGCCCGACGAACTCCGTCGCGTCCTGGCGACCACCGCACGGCCGCTGCTGGCAGTTGGCGCATTAGCAAGTTGCGGCGTCTTCGTTCTTGCCCTGCCCGCCGTGCAGTTCGTCTACGGCGCAGGACACTTCGACCCCGCGGCGCTCGCTCTCCAGGTCTTCGCGCCGTTCTTTCCCGTCTTCTTCGTCAACTTCCTGATCGGCTACGCGGCGGTCGCCATCGCGAAGAGCAGGGAAATCGCCATTGCGAAGGCAGTGTGCGTCGCCATCTCCGCCGTTCTGAGCTGGTTCTTGATCCCGCACTTCCACGCGAGTATCGGCAACGGCGTCGTCGGCCTCATGATCTCGTTCTGCGCGGCCGAACTCTTGATGACCGCCGCTTACGTCGCCATCCTGCCACGTGGCACGGTCACCGGCGACATGCTGGTGCACGTCGCACGTGCGTACCTTTCGGCTGCCGTCGTCGCCGGTATCGCGCTCCAGTTCGCTCCCATGATGTCGTTCTGGCTCGCTCTCCCGCTCGTTCCCATCCTGTTTGGCGCAGTTGCGCTGATGACCGGACTTCTGCGCCTTGCGGATATCGAGACGATGGTCGGGATGGCCCGATCGTTTGCAGGCAGAATGAAGAAACCCGAATGAACGATGGCTCCAGTGAGGACATGATCGTGGCACAGGATGGCCGTGAGGCCGCGTCAGGCTCCGCCTCTGGCAGCGCCCGTCGTGCGCGGACCTGCAACATCGGCTTCGTGTTGGAGCAGGCCCTCGGGCACATTACGCACACGAAGAACCTTCAGGCCCATGTGCAGAACGATCCTGAGGTCAGCCCGTCTTGGGCACTGATCGACTTCAAGGCAGAAGGTATCGGCGCGCGCATTCCGGTGTTTCGCAGCAATTGGTCGGTACGCGCGGGCATCAGAGCCAACCGTCAGCTCGCGGCCATCGCCCGCACGACGCGGCTCGATGTCCTGTTCTTCCACACTCAGGTGCCAGCGGTCCTGGCGCAGCGCTGGATGCATCGCATCCCCAGCATCGTCTCCCTCGACGCGACGCCCCTTCAGTATGACGCCCTCGGCGCTTTCTATCAGCACGAAGCGGGACCCCGATGGCTCGAGACCATCAAGTGGCATCTAAACCGCGACTGCTATCGCGCCGCTCGTCAGATCGTCGTGTGGGCCGAGTGGACGCAGCGGGGGCTCGTCGCCGACTACGAGGTGCCTGATGACAAGATCACAGTCATACCTCCAGGCGTGATCGTTCGCGATTGGGAACGAAAGGATCAGCGCCGTGCCGAGTCCAGCATGGTCAGGATACTGTTCGTCGGCGGTGACCTCCGCCGCAAGGGCGGACATCTGTTGCTTAAGGCCTTTCGTGAGTTGCGCACGCCCTCGCTTGAACTGCACCTCGTCACCAAGGACGCGGTGCCGCCGGAGCCGGGGCTCTTCGTCTACAACGACATGCAGCCGAACAGCGCTGAGCTGAAGGCGCTTTACCACCGCTGCGATATCTTCGCGCTGCCGACGTCTGGCGATTGCCTGCCGATGGTGTTGTCGGAAGCTGGCGCCGCAGGGCTTGCCGTGGTGTCGACCGACGTGGCCGGCATTCCCGAGATCGTCCGCCACGAGCAAACCGGACTGACCGTTCCTGCCGGCGACGGCAACGCGCTCACGGCAGCTCTGCGCCCGTTGATTGCCGACCCGCAGCTTCGCCTTGATCTTGGCGCCCGCGCGCACCGGCACGTGAGCCGATACTACGATGCCGACAAGAACTCGACGCGTCTGCTGAGCCTCCTCAAGGCCGAGGCGCGCACCTCCGTTGGGGGCCGGGACAGCAAGTCATCGGCCCACGAACGCCGATAGTAACCGGATGAAGTAGACTTGGTACCCGGTCGAAGGTTCGGTGACCTCCCAGGAATTGGCCGGCCAGTTGTCGTTGAACTGCAGATAGGATTTGGCGGGAGGCTGGCCCATCGGGGGATGGAAGTTCAGCGCACATATCGCGTTGGCGGCCGAACTCCAGCAGGCAGGTTTCCCCGCATCCCGCGTGCAGCAGCCGTCGCGGCCGAAGGATGGATTGGGCCCACCGACCAGGAAGCCGGGCGGGGGGCCAGGGCGCCCGCCGCCGGTGCTCTCCCATCGCGTGCGCTTTGCGAACCAGGCGTGAAACATCGTGTTGGCGGAGTGCGCCGCACCAGCGCGGCCCATGTTCGTCAGGTAGACGAGACCGAGTGGATTGACCCCGTGGATGTAATGCACGTAGTCGAGTGCGGCGGCGCGGGCAGCGGTCCGCACTTCCTGATCCTCGGCGTAGTTGGCAACGAGCATCATGACCCGTCCCTGCATCGCCTTCGCCTTGTTGCTACCCCACGTGTAGTCCGGGATCGGTGCCCGGTATGGATCCGTGCGATCGAGATCGACGGCGAACGTCCTCGCCTCAGCTCCGGCGTGGCCCAGGAACCAGGAGCGAATTCTGTGCGACACCTGCTCCGCGACGGCCGCGGTGCCGGCAAGCCGTAACAAGGCATCGTGCGTGTCGACCTCCCAAAGCGTTGGGGCGTACGCGGGGATCATGGCATCGACGTCCGCCACCGCGGCTACCCGCAAATCCGCGTCGCCAGTGGCCTCATGGAGATACAATGCAGCCTCGAACCTCGCCAGTCTGCGGTCGCGCTCGCTGAGTTCCTGCTGTCCGTGCGCAAGCCCCTTCGAGCCTGGCTGCCGCGCCTCGTCGTTATTGTAGTAGAGAATGCCGGGGTTCTGCTCCGCCCACTGCCACGCCCGCCGCGCTCGCTCAGCCAAGTCCTCGCCGAACGATCTCGACGACGCATCGCTGAGCGATCGGTAGATCAGTGATGCTCGGGCGAAGGCGGCGGCCGTCGAGAGTGTTGCGGCGGTTGTGGGTGGGCCGTAGAAGCTGGGGCCCGTTGCCGCCGAGGGAGGGCTGCCTCCCGCCAACGCTTGAACGCACAGAACCGAGCCGTCTTCGGCCTGCATTCGCACCAGCCACTCGAGGCCCCACCTGACTTCATCGAGCAGGTCGGGGTTCCCGTTCCCTGATTCCGGGATTTCGGTATCGTCGCCGAACGCTGCCGGGCTTTCGCTGTACGCGCTCAGCAGCACCAGGATGTTACGCGCCGTCCACGTCGTATACTTGTTGTAGTCGCCAGCGTCGTACCACCCGCCGCGCAGATCCCTGACGGGCGGCGAGGAGCCAGGAAACGCCGCGGGCCACGGTCGCGATTGAGCGTCCTGCCCCGGGCCGAGATGGCTCGCCCGGTCCGCCCACGCCGCACCGGCATGCTCCGGCAACTTTGCGGAGCCCGCACGCTGGTAGAAGAGCATCCTCACCGCGTGTTTGAGGACGTCACGATAGACGTCCTCTGCGATCTTGAAGTCTGCAGAGCGGAGCCCCCGGTCGAGATCAACGACGACGTAGCGTCCGGGACGTTTGACGTCGGAAAAGTCGAACCACCATGCGCGATCGCCGGAGCGAGGATCGACTTGGCCCTGGTTCCAGAGGACAACGTCGGCCGTCTTCATGACGGCGCCACTTGCGGCGTCGACCAGAGCCATGCGGCCCCCCGGTGTGAAGCGGGCCACGCTGTCGTAACCGACGACCGGATCGCGGATCACGGCGATCTTCCGGCTAGCCGGCAGGTAACCGAACTGGTCGACGACGATCGCCGGAACAGGACCGTTGCGGCTCATTCCGGGCGACGACTGGAGCGAGAGGGCATCGGGCACCAGGAGCGCCGTGGCACCTTCGCGATCGCTATCCGCGGCATCCGCGCCACTCGTCATTGCGAGCATGAGAACCGCTGCGGCCACCGCCGTTTGCGCCGCCGTCCGTGATCTCCGCCCGCGAGGCATCATTTCTTGATCGCTTCCACGGCGGCAATTCCCGGAAGCGGCCGACGACCGAGCAACACCCGCACGAGCCAGCGCTGGACCGGCTGCTCGAAGTACATCCAGCTCACGTAGGCCGCTACGAGGCAGAGTGCGACGAACACGAACCCTGCCCACGGCGTGTAGGCCGCGATCTTGGTTCCCCAAATCACCTGAGGCAGGCCGGCAAAGCCGATCATCAGCGGGGTCTGCAGGAGATACACCGAATAGGAGATCCCGCCCGCCAGCCAGGCGACGGAGTTGCCCCAGGATCGAAAGCGCGTTCTGAGTGCGAGCACGAGCAGTGCAGGAAATGCTACGATGACGATCAGGCAATCGACGATCCCGTTGGCTGCCGGGGACGCGCCGCGAGGCAGACAAACCAATGCGAGGGTCGCCACCAATCCGAACATCAACGGAGCGGGACCGAAAAAGCGGCTCTCGGCGGGCGGCCGCATTCCCCGGTAGAGATAAACGCCGAGAAAGAACGTGAACGCTACGCGTGGAAAGCCGTACACGAAATTAGCCGTCGACCAGCCAACGTCGATGTTGCCGTAAGCGATACCCACTGCCATGAGCATGCAACCGCTCAGGCCGATGATCACGAGGAGCAGGCCCCGGGTCAGGAAGGGCACCAGCAGTATGTAGGCGAGGTTGGCCACCAGCTCGAAAAAGATCGACCACGCTGCCCCGTTCAAGGGAAACAGGAACTCGGTGGGGCTCATCGGCGAGGGCAACGACGCGCCGTTGGAGATCGCGGTTACAGCGATCGCAAAGGGGTCGAGGCCTCCCCACTCGCGCTGCGCTCGCGGAAGCTGGACCATCAGCCCGATCAAAGTGGTCAGCGCAACCAGCGGCCACAGCCTTGCCACGCGCAGGGCCACGAACTCGAAGAAACCGAGGCCGGCCTCGATTTTCCTCTCGTAGCTGTTGGCGATAACGAATCCGCTCAAAAGGAAGAAGAAGTCGACGCAGAGGTAGCCGCGCTGGAAGCGGCTGTGGTCGTCCCAGAAAAGAAACTGAATATGATAAAGGAGCACCAGAAGCGCGGCGAGCCCACGGCACAGGTCCAGTGAGCGAATATGTTCTGTCGTCCTCGGCACGCCCCACCCGCCACGAAATCTCAATGCCGAAAAAACAGTAGTCGAGCTCCGGAGTGACTGCAAACCCTTACGGTTCAACAAGGTTTCTCTCGAGGTGCAACGTCCCGCCGCTCAGTGTAATCCTACTCGGATGGCGCGCTTCCCCACCGTGCAGCTTCGCGAGCCGCGTGGTGCCCTCACGGCGGTGCCGACCCGCGGCGGTCGAGCGCCGAGCGATTCGGCAGTGATGCCCGCCGGCAACGGCGGTGCCTCGATCGGAAGGCTGCTGTGGCCGCCTAGGAGCGAATCATGTGAAACCCTGTAGGAGCAAGAGTGAGCGTAGCGTCCGGTCCGTACCGGTGCATCGCGCTTGTTCCGATCTGCCGGCCTCTGATCGGCGGGTGAAAAGAGCAGTTGATACGCGTCGCGTAAGCCATTGAGTACGATCACATAAGCGTCCCGAAAGCACATCCGGATCGGCCTGCCTCGGTGAGAGGCAGCATGTATTGCGAGCGCGAGGGTCTTCCGCGTTGGCGAACGATTGCAAAGTGGGACGTAGGGGATGCGGCAAATCGTGAAGCGGCTTGGAATATCTCTGGTTGGTCTCGCACTGGCGGGTTGCACGAACCTGCCCGTAGCTGGGCCATCACACCGCGAGATCGAGGGCAGCGCGGTCGCCGGCGTCGTCATGGACCGCCGCACAGTGGTGCAGGATTACGTGCTGGTTGACATCAGCAACGATGTCTTGAGGGAGGTCCCTCGCGTCGGACCGGGAGCCTTCTTCCAGACATTTGGTGCCAAGCGCAATGTTTACCCGTCCTTTAAGGTCGGGGTCGGCGACTTGCTGACCGTTACGATTTTCGAATCGGCCTCCGGCGGCTTGTTCACGCCCGGTGATGCGAGTTTGCGGCCCGGCAGCTTTGTCAACCTGCCAACTCAAGCGGTCAACCGGAGTGGGACCATTACCGTCCCGTACGCGGGGGAGGTCCGGGCATCTGGGCGGACCTTGATCGAGATACAAAAGGATATCGCGAAAAAGTTGTCCAACCGGGCGATCGAGCCGCAGGTCGTCGTGACCGCCAGCGAGCAGGTCGCGTCGTCCGTAACGATCATCGGCGAGACATCCAACAAGCTGGTCGTCCGAGGCGACGAGCGTGTCCTGGACGTCATTGCAAGATCGGGAGGTTCGCGTTTCCCGACCTACGAACTCTACGTCACGCTGGTCCGTGACGGGCGCAGTGCAACCGTCTACTTCCCCGTGCTCATCAGGGATCCGCGCGAGAATATCTACGTGGCGCCCGGCGACACGATCTATCTGTTCCGCCAGCCTCAGAAGTTCGTTGCCGTGGGGGCGCTCGGCGCCGGCGGTCAGACACAGGGCGTAACGGGGTTGTTCCTCTTCGAGGAAGAAACGCTGTCGCTGAATGAAGCCGTAGCGAAGGCCGGCGGCCTCGTCGACACCAGAGCGAACGCGCAAGTCTTCCTGTACCGCCACGAGTCGCGAGATGCTCTCATCCGGATGGGCGTCGATGTGAGCCGCTTCCCCGAGAAAGAACCCGTTCCTACAATCTACCGCGCGAACTTCCGCGATCCCTCGGTGTTCTTCTTCACGCAGCAGTTCCCGATGCGGCATCGCGATGCGATCTACGTGTCGAACTCCGACAGTGTCGAGCTTGAGAAGTTCCTCTTCCACACGCAGGCGATTTCCGGAACGATCTCCGGTGTGTCGGGTGATATTCTCTCCACTCGCAACACTTGGCGCGCCTTGGGAACCGGAAGGTAGATCGGACCGCTGCGCGGGGTGACGGGGGGCGTCCTGCCCCGCGCAATCGTGGAGTTGTGGCCACTCGCATTGGTTGCCGCCATGAGCCGGGCGAAAGATCGGGTTTGTAAACTACGGCTCGATCTTCATGGTACGAAACTTGGATACCTGTGCGAATAATTGCACCTCGGGAAATCATGGCGAGCGATGCCGAGTCCTCAAGTAAGCGTCATTATTCCGACGTACAACCGTATTGCCCGCATCAAGCGCGTCGTCGAAGCGCTGGAGCGTCAGACTTATCCTCGTGAAGCCTTCGAGATCATCGTCGTTTCGGACGGATCGACGGACGGTACGGACGATTTTCTACGTTCGATTGCCGCCTTGGGGCGGCTGAAGCCTATTTTCCAGCCGAATGGTGGACCGGCAGTGGCCCGAAACACGGGCATCCGTGCCGCGATCGGGGATCTCATTGTTTTCATCGACGACGACGTCGTGCCGGCGCCCGGCTTCCTGAGGGCTCATGTCGAGATTCACGGGGCGGCAAGCCGAGAGGTCGCCGCTATCGGGCCTCTGCTGACGCCGAAGGACGTCAGGCTCTCTCCGTGGATCGAGTGGGAGCAGGCGATGCTCGAGAAGCAGTACGAGGCGATGGCCGAGGGGAAGTGGTGTCCTACGGCCCGGCAGTTCTACACGGGCAACGCATCCATAAAACGGGAGCTACTCGTTGCGGTCGGCGGCTTCGACGAGAAGTTCCGCCGCGCCGAGGACGTCGAACTTGCCTACAGGCTGGCTGAACGCGGGATCGGGTTCATCTTCTCGTTGGAGCCGGCTGCCTACCATTATGCCGAGCGCAGCTTCGCCTCCTGGATGGCCACGGCCCGGGCTTACGGGCGCAATGATGCGATCTTCGCACGTGATCGTGGACAGGATTGGCTGATCCCCACCGTCCGGGAGGAGTTCCGCTTGCGCAAGCGCCCTCTTCGGATTTTCATCACGGCCTGCCTCAAGAGCAAGCCCCTCGCGGGCCTGGGCTTGGCGAGCATGCGCGGCGTAGCAGCCGCCGCGGGGTGGAGCGGGCTCCGCAAGATCGCGGGTGCTGCCTACAGCGCGGTATTCGGGCTCGCCTACTACCAGGCATTTGTCGAAGAACTTGGGGAGCCTGATCTACTCTTCCGGCAGCCCTCACCGCGTCCGCTCTAGCGCCGCGGGGCTCGCTCAGGGTGGCGCCACGACAACCCTGTTGGCGGTCTGAAGTCCCATCAGCCCCACCCGCGATTGGGAGAACAGGTGTGGCTTGGTCAGTTGCGCGTCGGGGGGCAGCGGGGCGGCGAAGGCCGTCGTGCTGTGGCGCATGGCCTCCCCGGTGACCAGCAGGAACAGGACCCAAAGTGGATCGAAGTGGATGAACCAGATCGTCTCCATGAGGTTCATGATCAGGATGTAAATGAAAAGCGCCAGCAGCGCGAAAGCGCGGCGTGGATTGATGCGGCGCACGTGTTCGAGCGAATAGACCGCTGCAACGACAAACGCCAGGAAGATGGCGAGGCCCACGTAGCCGGTCTCGAGTCTCATGTCGAGATATCCGCTGTGGCTCGACGGCATATCTCGGACGAATCCCGGCGCGTTGTTGATCGGACTGAAGGGAACGAACCAGAACGAGCGGAAACCCCAACCGAACCAGGGCTTGAGCGCGGTTTGCGTTTCGATGAAGTCCCAGATGAAGATGCGGCCGGTGAATGTGGCATCACCGTAGACGCGGAAGGCGACACGGCTGGCCAGGTTGCTGATGACGGCGGCGAGGCCGAAATAGGCGATCGGTATGGCCGCGAGGACGGCGGCCATCGGCAGCTTGAGCTTCCCGCTGCCGAAGAACACGATGGTGGCAATGAGCGGTGTGAGCAGCGCGAATCCCAAAGCCGTCTTCGAATTGCTGGCCACGACGAGCCATACGGACGCACCGATCATCGCGACCGACAACAAGCGCCGCTTGCCGGCCAGAAGTGAATAGAAGGCGACGAGGATTGCGCAGGACGCGCACATTCCAAGATACTGCTTATGCAGAAAGTAGCCCGAATGGCCGAGTTCGACGCCGGTCCACGCAAGCATCGGGGGCGTCGACAGAACGAAGCCGGAATTGATGATGATCGCGGCGGCAAAGCACCAGAAAATGCCAGCCATGACGTCGATCTTGGGATCCCTCACGGCAAAAGGAACGAGCATCACCGCTATCAGCATGACGGCCTGCAGCCACCGTTTGACAGTTTCTGGCGGGCTAAAGGCCCAAAGAATGCTGACCGCCGCGTAGCACAGGAATGCGATCAGCAGCAGTCCAGGCGCTCGTAAAAGCACGCTGAAATCCATGTGCTTGCGACAGAACAAGGCGAGCATCAACGTCAGCGCGAACAGGGCCGGCCACACGACCTGCGTGTTGAGAGCGCCGGGTGCGATCCGGTCGGCGACGGGCTGGATGATCTGGACGTAGGCGAAAGCGACGATCGGAATGAGGGAGAGAAGGTAGGTCATTCGAGCAGATCCACGATCGTCCGCAGGAAAGTGCCGGGCGACCGCTGCCATCGAAGACGCGGACGGCCGCCCATGATGCGCCCATCATTGGAAGTAGGAATGGTAGTCCTTGCCCTTGTAGGCATCGATCGACTTGAGCGCTCCCTCGTCCGCCTTGTTGAGCACGACGCAGAGGACGCGCTCCCAAAGGCCGGGTTGCTCCGAGAAGGTCTCGAGCACGAGTTGTTGGCTCGTCTTGCCCCACTCGACGACGTAAACGAAGCCGTCACACAGTGGGTAGAGCATCCGGAAGTCGGTCAGCGGTGAAATCGGCGGAGCCTCGATGATGATCAGATCGTAGGAGCGCTTGGCTTCCTGGATCAGCTCCTCCATTTTTCTGGAGCCCAGCAACTGGGCCGCGTTCGGCAGTCTTGCGCCATAGGGGCATGGCAGAACGTGGACCCCGGAGCCGTCCATCCTGGTCACGTACTCGCCGAGCTTCGCCGGCTGGTCGAGCGCCTCCTTCAAGCCGACCGTGGCGCCTGCCGCGACCGACCGCGTCAACGTCTGCTGGTGCAGGTCGGCGTCGATCAGGAGTGTGCGCAGTTCGGCGTGCATGCCGACCTGATTGGCCAGGTTGGTCGCAATCGTCGTCTTGCCTTCCCCGGCAAGCGCTGAGATCACGCCGACCACCTGCACCGGCCGCTCTCTGCGGCCTGAACTGATGAGAGTCCAGATCAGGCGGATGCCTTCGGCGAAGCGCGAGTACGGCATCTGCAGTGCGATATCGCCGAGTGGCGCCGCGCGGCTCCGCGATCGTCTGCGCACCTTTGGCAGGATGACCGGCATGAGGCCGAGCGAAGCTTTGACCTGCCGCGGCGAGCGAAACACGCCAATCGGCGATCCGCGTCCGAACAGCAGCGCTGCGCCGAACAGGAGGCCTAGCGACGTGCCGCTCGCCAGCACGAACAGCCGCTTTTTCGACGACTCCGTTCGCGTGGGCGGGGTGGCGCGCGAAAGAATTCGGGCGTCGGGGAGAACGAGCTGATCGTTGTCGAGCTTGTTGTCCTCGCTGACATGCTTGAGCAGTGAGCCATAGAGGGCCCGGAGCATCGCGGCCGAACTCTCGAGTTCCCGAGCCCGTGCAGTGACATCGCTATTGGTGGACTCCTGGCTCATCACGACGCTCGCCGCCGATCGCAACTCGTCGAATCGGGCCTTGGCAAACTTGAGCTCGACCGCAAAAGTGCTTGCAATGCGCCGGCGCTCGGCCGCCATGACCGCGGAGATCTCGGCCAGTCGCTTCCGGATTTTACGTGAGGCTGCATGGGCGGTCCCGACGCGGCTCTCCATATCGAGAGCGCGGGTCTCGACCTCGATGTATTGCTCGCGCAGGCGACTGAGCAGCGAGTTGTCTGGAATATAGCTCGCCCAGCTATCGGTGCCGTCGTTGAGTTGGACGCCTTCCCAGCGGCCGCGCGCCTCCAGCACGGCGAGCCGCGCACTCTCGATATGACTGCCCATCGAGTTGGTCTTGTCGCCCGTCGCGGGATTGGGGTCAGATGAAAGAATGTTGTTCGAGATCTTGTACTCCAGCAGTTCCCGTTCCGCAGTTGCGGCCTGGGTTCGAAGCTCTGCCAGTCGGTCCTGCAACGCCCGGGCCGCAATGCGGGCAAGCGCTCGCTTGGACTCGATCGTGTAATTGATGTAGCTCGCAGCGACCTCGTTGGCGATCAAGGCAGCTTTTGCCGGGTCCTTCGATTCGAACGAGACATTCATGACGGCCGGCTGGGCCTCCCAGGTCACGAACAGCCGCTCGAACATCGCCTTGTAGACGGCGGTCTCATTGGGTTGATCGTCGGTCGGTTTCGCGGCCTGTATGCCGAGCCCACTTGCGATCCCCCTGATCCCGGACCTCAATTTGCGAACCGGGCTATCGTCTTGCTGCCCCGGGGGGGCCACTCCGATCTCAGGGTCCTCCATCAGATTGAGCTTTTTGATGACGGGCAGAAGGACGGCCTCGGACGTGACGATATGAAGCTGCGCCCACGACTCGTCCCCGAGTGCTGGGCCATGCGTCACTTTGTTCGACTGCAGGTAGCGATTGCCGCTGCTCTCGAGAACGAGCCGTACGTTGGCCTTGTAGGATGGTGGCATGGACGCCAGCATGCCCGCGCCGGCCGCGGCTCCCAGGAGCAGGAACAGGCCCCATATGGGCCACCCGCGTCTGACGATCCCCAGAATGTCCAGAGGATCCGGCGGCGCCGGTGTGAATGACGGATCTGACGTCTTCGTGTGTCGGATGGGGTTACGCATCGCACTCAACACCACATTGCTGGAATCCTGCCGACCGGCGCGGATCCATGGGCCGTGACACTACCGCCATCAGGCGGCACACATACTGATCGCCAGACCTTCGAGCACATCCAGACATGATGGATGCGGTCAAATTCGGAACGCTGTCATATTCCAGAGCGCTTGAAGATAAGCTCGCATGGCCAAGACAATGCAAGAATACTTCCAACTACCCTAATTCGGCAACCATGACTTTGCCGAGCGGTCTCGGTGCGGAAACCTCGGCACCCATCGGTCCGCGGACCATTTCTGAAATCGGACCGGAACGTCCCAGCATCGGGAGGCGTTGGCGCCGGGACGCCGCATCGGGATACGGGCGAAAGAGGCTCCATCGAAGTTCACCAAGCCGAGAAACTGATCGCTGTCCCGGCTTGTTGTGCCGTGACGTCGCCGGGCCATTTCGATAGCTTGGCGGTGCGGCCGATGACGTAATGTCGGAGGCACAAGCTGCGAGCCCTCCAATCTAATGGAGTAAATTGGGAGATGTCCGCGCGCCAGTTTGACGGCGCGGAGACGAACCCGAGTGTGCAGCGGGACTTCCCCGGATACTGTAAGGTGATTGGTCTTGCTGTACTCGAGTGCCCTGGGCGTGGTTCATGCTGGCTTTGTCTTTGCAGCAGCCGTGCTTCTCATTTTGACATTGGTGCTTGCGTTGGAGTTGGCCGCTACGGCCCTGTTGCCCGCGCGCGGAGCGTCTGGTTCGGAACGGCGTGCAAGCTCCTACGTCGTTGTGATGCCGGCTCATAACGAAGCCGCTGTCATCAAAGGCACGCTGGCAGGCGTGCTCGCCGATCTCACCGAAAGCGGTCGGGTGCTGGTTGTGGCGGACAATTGCACGGACGCGACGGCCGCGATCGCGCGCGATTGCGGCGTTCAGGTGATCGAGCGTATCGACCCCGCCCGCCGCGGCAAGGGCTACGCGCTCGCGCATGCGGTCCGCTTTATGGGTGCCGATCCGCCGGCCGTAGTGATTGTCCTCGACGCCGATTGCCAGCCCGAACGAGGTAGCCTGGCTCTACTGGCAGCGACCGCCGAGCACCGGAATTGTCCAGTACAGGGGCGGTACGAGTTGATCGCGCCCGGCGAGAACGCGGGCACCCTGGCCCGCGTTGGAGCTTTCGCGTGGCGGATCAAGAACAGCTTGAGGCCGCAGGGACTAGCCGCCCTGGGCGCGCCGTGTCTCTTGATGGGAACCGGCATGGCCTTTCCCTGGCGCGTGCTCTCGCCGTCGCATCTCGACACGGGGCATCTCGTCGAGGACATGGTTCTCGGCCTAGAACTCGCAGCCGAGGGCCAATACCCGGTGTTCTTTCCTCAGGCCTGCGTCCGCAGCGCGATCCCGCCGAGCGTCGAGGGCCAGAAGTCCCAACGGGCACGCTGGGAGACGGGGCATCTGCAAGTCATCCGGACCTGGGTGCCGCGCCTGATGGCGCGATCTCTGGCGAAACGAGACTGGCGGCTGGCGCTGCTCGCGCTTCATACGGCGGTGCCACCGCTGGCGCTCCTGGTACTCTTGTTGGTGCTTGTGACGGCGGGAAGCACGATCGTTGCGCTGGCAGGTGGCCCCGCGTTCGCGCTTGCGACTGCTCTCGTGGCCGTCGCGGTTGCCGGTGGCGTCTTCTGCACCTATTGGCTGCGGTCTGGGCGTGATGTCTTGACGCCAGGCGAGTTGGTGCTGTTACCCGGTTACATTTTGTCGAAGGTGCCGCTCTACGTTCATGCCGCCGCCGGCAAGTCGCTCGAGTGGGTGCGCTCGAAGCGCGATTGACGGATCGCAGCCATGCCGTCGAGGGTATGGTTCGGTTGGCCGTTGGCAGGCACGCTCGTTTCCAAGCCTCACCGCGAAGATCAGGTCATGGCGCAACTGTTCGACTATCTCAGGCGACTGGCGACTGAGCCGGCACTGCTTTTCTACGGACTGAATGCGCAGCTGCGCATGAGGCCGAGGGCGCGTGTGCCGTTCTCTGTAAGACTGCGGGGCGGCATTCGCATTCGGGGACGCGGCGAGATCTTGCTCGGCGACCAACTCGTTCTCGTCGGGACGATCGTGCCGATCGAACTCATCGCTCACGAAGGAGCCCGGATCGAGATTGGCGAAAAGTGCTTCATCAATTATGGCGCGTCGATATCCGCGCACCAGCTGATCCGCATCGGAAAGCGGTGCAAGATCGGTCACTACGTCTTCATCATGGACAACGACCAGCACGACGTGATGGAACGCACGCGGACGCCGCCTTCGCGCCCGGTCGTCATCGAGGACGACGTCTGGATCGCGTCCCACGCAGTCATCCTGCCGGGCGTTCGCATCGGCCGCAACGCCGTCGTCGGTGCGGGCAGCATCGTGACCAAGGACGTTGCACCGTACACGATCGTCGCGGGGAACCCGGCGAGGCCCGTGCGTAGCCTTGAACCGCCAGCTTGAGCCGTCAGGCTGCAGGCGCGCGCGGCACATGCATCGGCTCGGACGCGCTCTCCCGTCGCCGCGCGATCCGGCGAAGATACTCGAAGGTCGTGGCGGCGTTACGATGGAGATCGAACCGCTCCTCGGCGATGGCCCGGGATTGCACAGCCATATCTTCCTTGAGCCGGGCGTCCCCCATGATCCTCTCGATCGCCCCACCGAGATCAGCCGTGCTGCCGCCGGCCACGATGAAGCCGTTGCGTCCCTGATCGATGATATCGGCCGTGCCGCCGACGTCGCTGGCGATCACCGGCAGGCCGGCGCCCATCGCCTCCACGGTGGCGATCCCGAAGCATTCTCCCAGGCTCGGCAGCACGAAGAGGTCGCACTTTCGGTAGAGGCCGATCAGTTCGTCGCTGTTCGGGTTGATTCCGCGATAGATGAAGACGCCCTCCGTTGCGCGGACATCCTCGCGCGTCACGATGTGGAGTTCGCATCGGGCCGGGACTTGCCCACGATACCACTCCAGCAGCAACTCCCCGCCTTTGCGTCGGAAGTCGCCGCCGACGAACAGGATGCGGAACGGGGAAGTGGCTCCTTTGTCTGCGCGATCGGGTTTCCAAAAGCCGAGATCGATGCCGGGCGGATTGACGATGATCTTCTCCGGAGCGACGCCATACTCGTCGATCGCCGACTGCCGGGCCCATCGGGACCAAGCCTGCAGGACCGTCGCGGAATGCATCATATTGCGCGACAGCCGCCATTTGAGGTGAGCCACTGGTGCCGGGTCGGCGCTACTGCCGTAAGCCTGCATGCGGTCGATCTGCAGGGGCGTCGAATCGAAGTCGATCATCGTCGGCACGCGCCGGAACTGTCTGCAGAAGAACACGGCGACGCTTGCATTCGTGAAGAGCGCATCATAGCTCGTGTAATCCCGCAGCGACCGACGCATCTCTAAGGCACCACGAAGCACGCCCGAGAAGTAGCTGGGGACGAACGGCAGCAGGTTTTCGCGCACCCGTTCGATGTCACCGCCAGCCTTGTAGTACGCGATTTCGTGCCAGTCTGCCGCGAGGTTGGGAGCTGCACGGCTTGCCCGGCGCAGATTGTGATAGTTCGTCACGTGACCTGCGATCATGTCCATGAAGAAGCCAACGCGGCAAATGCCGGCCGCGGCAGCGGTGCGGTCACCCATGAGAGAGTTCTCCGATCGCCCGGGCCACGCGCTGGGCCGAGAAATGCTCGAGGACCCTTTGCCTCGCAGCTTGGCCGAGCGACGCCTGGAGTTCGGTGTCCCGGAGTATCGCGATCGTGAAATCAGCGATGGACTGCGGATTTCTCGGCTCGGCGCAGAATCCGCTGTCGCCATGGTTCACCGCCTCGCCGGTGCCGCCGAACGTTATGACGACGGCACGCTCCATGGCCATGGCTTCCAGCAGTCCGATCGACATCGAGCCGACGGGAACCGGAAGCACGAAGACATCCATCAGCCCGAGGTAGGGCCTCGGGTCGTCCTTGAACCCGACGAAGTGGACGCAGTCGGAAAGGCCCAACCGCGCGACCTGCCCCTCGAGTTCGGACCGGAGCGAGCCATCGCCGACCATCAGGAAATGCACGTCGGGCACCGCGGAGCGGATGGCGGGCATGGCATCGATCAAATAGTTCAACCCCTTCTCCGGCTCGAAGCGGACCGCGGTGCCGACGATCGGCGACGAAGGGGGAATTCCGATAGCGGAGCGAAGCTCTGCCAACTGCTGCTCTGCAATGGGTCCGAACCGCGCGACATCGACGCCGTTGTCCACCACCGTCGTTCTGTTCGTGGGCGTGTAGATGAAGGCGCGGCGTGCCTCCATATTCTTCTGTGACACGCAAATGACGCCGGACACGGCCGCCGTGAACGCATTGCGCAGCCAGCGTGCGAACAGGGGAAGCCGTTCCTCCGGTGCGAGATGCTCGGTGATGTAGACACGCTGGACGCCGGCGAGCCGGGCGGCGGCGAGTGCGAACAGCTGCCCTCGATAGGTCGTCGAATGCAGATGGACGATGTCGATGTTCCACTCGCGCAGGCGGCGATGCAGGTGCCTCGTCTCAGTGATCAGCCGCCCGATCCCCCAGCGTCTATCCGGCGTGAACGTTTCCACATGATCCGCATCTTCGGCCAATGACCGATGAAGACGCTCGGTGGCGGGCCAATCCGGACACCCCGCAAAGACCTCGAACTCCGAGCGATCGAGGTGTCTCGCGAGCAGCACCACATGCTCTTCCATGCCGCCCATCGTGACGCTGTTCGTAAGGATAAGGACACGCTTGCGCCGCGGCGGCGCGCCTGCGTGGGGTTTGTCGTGATCCAGAAGGGTCGGCTGAGCCGTCACGCGGCGGCTCCGACGCTGGATTGCAGTGCTGCCCGTAACTCTTCGCAGACATGGACCTGCTCCTCGACGGTCATCTGCGGATAGAGCGGCAGGATGATCGCGCGATCCTGCGCCCGCTCCGATTCGGGCAGCTGCATCCCGCTCGAACTCTCGATGTACGGCTTCTCTCGATGCGCGCACATGATGCCGCGGCGGCTGGCGATACCCCGGTCGAGCAGACGCTGCATGACCTGCTTCTGGCCGCAGCCGTCGGGCAGGCGGATCTGGTAGCTTTGCCAGTTCGAGCGTGCCCAATCGGGCTCATGCGGCAGGATCAGCCCGGGGATGTTGCCGAGCATGTCGGTGTAGCGCACCGCGATCGCGCGGCGGTCCGCCACGATTTGGGGCAGCCGCTTCAGCTGCTCGCGCCCGACCGCCGCCTGGATGTCGGTCATTCGGTAGTTGAAGCCGACAACATCGTGCGTTTCGAAGATGATCTCCTTCGCGCTATGGCGCAAACGATCGTTGACGCTCATGCCATGCTGGCGAAGCAGTCTGAATTGCTGATCGTAGGACGCATTTCGCGTCGTCAACATGCCGCCGTCGCCGGTCGTCATCACCTTGCGCGGATGGAACGAGAAACACGCGATATCTCCCCGAGGCGCTCCGATCCGCTCAAAGATCCCGTCGATACGGATCTCGCTACCGATCGCACACGCCGCATCCTCGACCACCGGCAACCCGTATCGCGCGGCCTCCGCCATGATCGCCGGCATGTCGCACGGCATCCCGACCTGATGCACGCACAGGATCGCTCTGGTCTTCGACGTCACTGCCGCCGCTATCAGGTCCGGCCGCAAGTTGAATGTCGCCGGATCGATGTCGATGAACACCGGATCGGCTCCGCAGTAGCGGATCACATTCGCGGTCGCGATATAGGAATGGCTGACCGTGATGACCTCATGTCCCGCGCGCACCCCGACGGCAAGGAGCGCGAGATGCAACGCGGTCGTGCAGTTCGAAACAGCGCACGCGTGAGGCGCGCCGACGAATGCCGCGAATTCCGTCTCGAAGGCCGCGACCTCGGGGCCTTGCGTCACCCAGCCCGATCGGATCACGCGGCTGGCGGCCTCGGCCTCGGGCTCCCCCATCAGGGGACGTGTCAACGGCACTTGGCGCACGGGTGTTGTCATGGTCTCGGTCTCTACTTCTGCGATCGCCACCAGGCCACCAGCTTGCGCAGGCCTTCGTCGAGTGAAATCTGGGATCGGAAGCCGAGCTGCTCAGCGGCGCGCCGCGTGTCGGCGAGCCGTCGCGGCACCGCGTTGACTTTCCGCTCCGGACCGTACTCCGGGCGCAAGTCCGAGCCCATGACCCTCGCCAGGGCGATTGCCAGGTCGTTGAGGCTGGTTTCGGTTCCGCTCGCGATGTTGAAGGCGGTATCGCTGACCGGCGCGTGAGCGGCCAGAATGTTGGACCGCGCAATATCCTCTACATGGATGAAGTCCATCGTTTGCTGGCCGTCGCCGAAAATGAGCGGTGGCTTGCCAGCCGCGATGCGTTCCATCCATCGGATCAGCACCTCCGTGTAGGCGCCGTGGATGTCCATGCGGGGACCGTAGACGTTGAAGTAGCGCAGTGCGACGTATTGCAGGCCGTACATGTCGGCGAAACTGCGCAGCACGCCCTCGTTCATCACCTTGAGCGCGCCGTAAAGCGTGCGATTATTGTAGGGATGGTGCTGTTCGTCGGTGGGAAAGTGATCCGCGAGGCCATAGACCGACGCCGTCGACGAAGCCACGACCCTTCGGACGCCGGCCTTGGCAGCCGCCTCGAAGACGTTGAACGAGCCTTCCCCCAGCACGTCGAATGCAAGACGCGGCTCCTCGGCACACTGCGTGATGCGGATGGCCGCGAGATGGAACACGATATCGACACCCTCCATCAGTTGGGCCAATAGCTTGCGGTCGCGGATGTCCCCGTCGACGAGATCGATGTCGCCGATTGACAGTGCCTTCGCGAGGTTCTCCTTGCGGCCGCGCACGAGATTGTCGAGGACCACGACTTTTCCGTAGCGTTGCTCGCTCTGCCCCGCGGCCAGGAGATCGCAGACATGCGAGCCGATGAGGCCGGCACCGCCAGTCACCAGAACGCGTCTCAACGGCTCCACACCCATCAGGTCCTCCTCGGCGCGCAGCGCGTAGCGCGCCCGCTTGGTTTCCACTTCGTGCGGTCGGCGTCACGCCGCGCGCTTGGCCAACCAGTCCTCTAGCGCGGCCATCACCACGTCCTGCGCGGACGTCTCGAGCTCGGGATAGAGCGGCAGAGACAGCACCTCTTTCGCTGCCCCCTCCGCATGTGGGAAGGCGCCGGCCCCGTAGCCGAGATCGGCGAAGCAGGGCTGCAAGTGCACGGGGACCGGATAATGGATTCCGGTCGCAATTCCTTTCGCCTGAAGGGCGGCTTGGAGGGCGTCGCGGTGCGGATGCCGGATCGCGTAGATGTGGTAGACGTGCCGGACGTGCGCCGGCACCGATTGCGTCCGCACGAGCGCCGCCAGGCGTCGGTCGTAGTAGGCTGCGCATCCCCGCCGCGCCTCAGTCCAACGCTCGATGTGGCTCATCTTGACCTTGAGGACGGCGCCCTGCACGCCCTCGAGCCGGAAATTGAAACCCTTGAGTTCGTGCAGGTATTTTCGCTCGGCGCCCCAGTCGCGAAGCATCCGGACCTTGCGCGCGATCTCGGGCGCGTCTGTTGTCACCGCTCCGCCCTCGCCATACGCGCCGAGGTTTTTCCCCGGATAGAAGCTGAAGCAACCGGCATCACCGATGCTGCCGACCCGTCGCCCCCGGTATTCGGCGCCATGCGCTTGCGCCGCGTCCTCGATGACGGCGATTCCATGCCGCTTCGCGATGTCCATGATCGCGTCCATCTCCGCCGGCTGGCCGTAGAGGTGCACCGGGAGGATGGCCTTGGTGCGCGACGTTATGGCGGCCTCGATCAGCGCCGGATCGATTGTCAGCGTCGCGGGATCGATGTCGACCAGGACGGGTCGCGCGCCCGTGTAGACGATCGCGGACACCGTCGCGATGAACGTGAAAGGCGTCGTGATGACCTCGTCTCCCGGCCCGACCCCGATCGCGAGGAGCGCCAGATGGAGCGCACTTGTCCCGGTGTTGACCCCGATCGCCTCGCGGGTCTGGCAATAGGCCGAGAACATCTCCTCGAACGCCTTGACTTCCGGTCCGAGCACGAACTGCGTGCTGTCGAGGACCTTGAGTACGGCGGCATCGACTTCAGGTTTGATCGAGAGGTACTGGGCGCGCAGATCGACGAATGGAATCATGGTGTTCAAAAACCCGAATTGAGCTCGACCGGCGCGCCGCGTTTCTTGAGCGAGGCCGACGCCGCCTCGAGTATTCGCACCAACCGCAATCCCGCCTCGCCGTCGGAACTGGGACGCTGGCCGTCAAGAATGCAATCGACGAAGTGCTGTGTCTCGACCCGCAGTGCCTCGATGTTGTCGAGCCTCGGCGCCCACATGTCGCCGGCCCGGTAGCCGACCTTGAGCTGATAGATGCCCTCCGGCCGGCTATCGAGCGTGATGCCCTTGTCGTAGAGCTTCACCTTCTCGCTCAGCTCCATGTCGTCGTAGACGATCATCTTGTCGGTACCGCCGATCAGCGTCCGCCTGATCTTGACCGGGGCAATCCAGTTGACATGGAAATGAGCGATCAGCTGATCGGAGAAGTAGCATGTCAGGTAGCCTAAGCTCTCGTGCTGCCCGCGCACGCTGGCGATGCCGCATGCAGCCACCGCGACAGGTCTCTCCTGGATCACGTAGTCCATGATGGACAGATCGTGCACGGCGAGGTCCCACAGCACGTTTACGTCGCGCTGGAACAGGCCGAGGTTGACGCGAACACTGTCGTAATAGTTGAGCGCGCCAAGTTCGCCCGCATCGACCAGATCTTTGATCTTGGCGACGGCGCTTGTGTAGACGAACGTGTGCCCGACCATAAGCACCTTGCGCTGTTGCTGCGCGTAATTGACGAGTTCGGCACCTTGTGCCGAATTCAGGGCGAGGGGCTTCTCGACGAACACATGCTTGCCGTTGCGCAAGGCCTCCATCGCCAGGTCGTAGTGCGTCGCGACCGGCGTCGCGATGACGAGTGCATCGATTGTCGTGTCCGTCATCAACTCCCGCACGTCACCGGTCACGCGCACTGCGGGATAGATTGCCTGCGCCTGCGCTCGTTTCGCTTCGCTGAAATCGCAAATTGCAGCGACGCTGGCTCGGCTCGCCTGGGAGAGATTGCGCACGAGATTCGGACCCCAGTAACCGAAGCCGATGACACCAATCGTCACCATGAGAAACTATCCTGTACTATCCTCACACATTTTCTCAGGGCGCACCGGGTGCCTGCTCTGAGCGCGTTATGTCCATTGCTTCCTGTTGCGACTTGCAGCGCGTGCCGCCAGCGCTGACGTAGCCGATGAGGCGAGCCGGGTTGCCGGCAACTAGGCCGTGATCCGGGACGTCGCGCGTGACGACGGAGCCCGCACCGATCATCGCCCAGCGTCCTATCGTGATACCCGTCACGACCACGGTTCCGGCGCCGACTGCAGCACCATAGCGGATCAATGTGCGTCCACAGGTCCAGTCCGCGAGTGATTTTATGGTGCCGTCTGGATTGATGGATCGCGGCAGCTTGTCGTTTGTGAAAAGCGCGTGCCCGCCGATGAACACACCGTCCTCGACTTCGAGGCCGTGATACAGCGAGGCGTTGTTATGGATCTTGACGTTGTTGCCGATCACCACGCCGGTGTCGATGTAGGCGTTCTGGCCGATGTTGCATCCGGTTCCGATCAGCGCGCCTTCGCGGACCTGCACGCCTCGCCAGATGCTGGTGCCCTCGCCGATCTTCGCCTTCGGTGAAATTTCCGCCGTCGGATGGATACGCACCGCAACCTCATGAATAAGCAGGCAACAGCCTTGACGATGTCGCACCGACGGACCCGGTGAACGTAGTTTCGGACCGAATGCACCGCAACGCATTCGTGGGCTCCATCTTGAGTTAGACTTAACAAGAGTGGCGCTGCCATTGCGGACAGCACAGCATTTGTTATCCGCGCCTGAAAGCGATCGGGAGCGAGCATGGCGGCGAGAATATTCACGCTCCAAACAGCGGCCGACGACGTCACGGTGTCGTCTGCTGCAGAGAAAATCGATCATGACGCCGTCTGATACTCAGTGATGAGCGAAATCTGATCGCAGTACGGTTTAACGGGGGGGAATGTTTCAATGGTGTCGCGTGTCCGATGATCTGCGGTTTTGAGTGTGGTCCCAACGCGGGTGTCGAAGCCGGAAAGTGCGAACTCGGAAAAAAGAGACCCTGTCCCCGACGCGTTCTCACTCATCAGTGCGTTCAGTCCGTGGTTCGGTCTGGTTGATCGCCTTGGTGTCTGGACCGGTGTAAGGCCGACCAGACTTGTCAGCGGCCGCGCTTGGTCGCAGTCGACACTCCATGGCGCGATGGGGTCACGGCTGCCGTGGCCTGAGCGAAGCATGTGCGCGTTGAGGCCTTCGTCCCGGAGCCGGCCGACGAGCCGCTCCGGGCGCGCGCTCTGAATCGGCCGACCGGATGGATGGAAGACCTCGACCAGAAGCGCCAGCACGTGGAGCTGGACGGCCCTGCGCCGAACCCGTTTGCAGCCAGGTCCGCCATGGACCACAATCGGCCACGTCTCGTGATGAACGACGACACGGTGACGGTAGGTCAGGGATCAATGGGGAATTCGGCGATGCGGGACGTGTGCATTACGGGCATAGGTTCGACGGTCTTTGGCCGCCATCGGGACAGGTCCATTCAGGCCCTGGCGATCGAGGCTGCGGAAGCCGCCATCATGCGCGCCGGCATTGAGCGGCGCCAAATTGGCGCGCTGTATCTCGGCAACTTCATCGCCGGCCCGCTCACGGGGCAGGAAGTTCTTGCCGGGATCGTCGCCGATCGTCTCGGGCTGTCCAATATCCCATGCACAAAGGTGGAGGGGGCCTGCGCATCCGGGGGCATCGCCTTCCGCCATGCCGTGCTGGCCGTCCAGTCGGGGATGTGCGACGCGGCAATCGCCGTCGGCGTCGAAAAGATGACACAGGTGCCACGCGAGGACGTGACGAACGCGCTGCTCTGTGCCCGCGACAATGTCGAGGATGGGGACAGCGCCCTGACTTTCCCCGGCCTCTTTGGTCGCGCCTGGAAGGCCTACGAAGCCCGCTACGGCATCACGCGTGAGGAAGTGGCAGCCGTCAGCATCAAGAACAAGTCGAATGGCCTGAAGAACCCTCTGGCCCAACTCGGCGCGAGCGTCACTCTCGATACGATCAGGCAGTCTCCGATGATCGCTGATCCGGTGCAACTCTACGACTGCTGCCCGGTCAGCGACGGCGCAGCCGCCGTGGTGGTGACGACGCGGGACCTCGCCCGCGACGCTCCGGACCTCGCTATCGATGTCGTCGCCTCCGTGCAGACGCGCGGCGCGCCGCACCTGGCGGGCCATCCCGATCTGAGCACGTTCGAGGCGACCGTCTGTGCCGCGCAGCGCGCCTACGCTGCTGCGGGATTGACGGCTCGGGATCTTGATTTCGTGGAGCTTCACGACTGTTTCTCGATCGCCGAGATCATCGACGCCGAAGACCTGGGCATCGTCCCCCGAGGTCAGGGAGGCAAGTGGGCGTCCGAGGGACGCACGGCCGTCGGTGGAGACATTGCCATCAATCCCTCCGGTGGCCTCCTGTCCAAAGGCCATCCCGTGGGCGCGACCGGTGTGGGCCAGATCTACGAAGCCGTCCTCCAATTGCGCGGCATGCATGGAAATCAGGTGCGCGACGCCGGGATTGGCCTGACACACAACCTTGGTGGCGTTGGTGTCGCCTGCACCGTCAACATCCTGCGTCGCCCCGACGCCCGCTGAACAGGGACGGCATCATGGCTGATATACGTGTCGAAAAGCACAAGGCTGTCTGGCTGGTCGTCATCGATCGTCCATCGAAGATGAATTCGCTCGACTTCAAGGCTCACGAAGAACTGGTCGCGATCTGGCGGGCTTTTGATCAGGACGAAACGGCGCGGGTGGGCGTCATCACCGGGGCTGGCGACAAGTCGTTCTGTGCCGGTGCGGACCTCAAGACCTATACGATGAACTTCGCAACCTTGCCGCCGCACGAGTTTCGCCAGAAATGGGTGGACGGCGTCGGCCTCGGCGGCATCACGCGCGGACTGGAGATCGACAAGCCGCTGATTGCCGCGGTCAATGGCTTTGCAATTTCCGGCGGTCTCGAGATCGCACTGGCTTGCGATCTGCGGTTCTGCTCGCACAATGCCGAGTTCGCGCTCCAGGACTCCAAATGGGGCTTTCACGCGTGTGATGGCGGCCTCGTGCGCCTCCCGATGGTCGTCGGTCACGGCAACGCCATGGAGATCATTCTTTCGGGCGAGCGGATCGATTCTGCGCACGCCTTTCGCATTGGCCTCGTCAACCGCGTCTTCGAGCAGAAGGATCTGGTCCCCAAGACGCTCGAATACGCGGAAATGCTCGCCAAGCGGGCTCCGCTTGCGCACCGATTTGCGAAGAACACGATGCGCCGTATCGCCTCGATGCCGGTGCAGGAAGCCCTGAAGGCCGAAGTGCGCTCGTTCTACGAACTCGGCCAGACGGCTGATCTCGAGGAAGGCACGACGTCGTTCCGTGAGCGGCGCGAGGCGGACTTCAAGGGGCGCTGATACCCGGGGGGGAGCGCGCCAGCGAAGGCGGCGACACCGTCCGGCCACTTGCCGATCCGGCTTAGCGGACCAGCGCTGCGCGATCGCCACCGAGCTTCAGGTTGATCAACGCCACCGCCAATGTCACGACGACCATGCCGGCGACCTGTATCGGCTCCAGCTGTTCGCCGAGTACGAGATAGGCGAGGGCAGCCGACGCGGCCGGGACGAGGAAGAACACCGACGCAGCACGTGACGCGCCCCGCGAACGAAGCATCAGCATCAGCAATGCGACGGCGCCGATGGAGACGATGGCGGTCTGCCACAACAGGCTGGCGACCATCAGCGGGCTCCACGCGACGATGCGCGTTTCAAGGAGGAGCGCCCCGACACCAGTGACGATACAGCCGCCGGCGTTCTGGATGCACGTGGCCGAAAGGGGCGGCATACCCGGCGCGAGCCCCTTCTGGATGACGGTGCCCGAGGACATGAACGGAAAGGCCGCCACACAAAGACCCAGGGCTGCGAGCGGAAGGTCGTCGAGCCCGACGTCGAGCTTCGGCCAGAGCACAAGGAGCGCCCCGACGATCCCGAGCACGAACCCGAGCCAACCGAGTGGGCGAATTCGCTCACCGAGCGCGACGGAGGACAACAGCGCCGTCGTGATCGGGTGGAGACTGACGGTGAGCGCCACCACGCCGGCCGGCAGGCCCAGATAGATGCTCCAGACGACGCAACTCAGATAGAGGCCCTGCATCAGACCGCCTGCAACGAGCGTGGCCGAGAACTCTCGCGCCGTCGGCCGCGACTTGGCGAACACAACGAACGGCAACAGTGCGATCACGACGAGGCAGAAGCGCAGGAACAGGAAGGTACAGGGTTCGGCGAACGGCACGGCGATCTTTGCCGCGATGAAGCCGCTCGACCAGAACAGCACGAACAGGAGTGGCGCGATCGCGAGAAGAATTGTCATGCGCGACCGACCAAGCTCTGCGCCCGAGGCTGCGCCGCCCTCAGTGGCAGCACGAGGGCAAAGGCGAGGGCGCCGAGGATGAACGCAACCGCAATGCCCGCCATGTCGGTGCCCCAATAGGCGATCGCGGCGCTCGATGCCGTCGGCGCGACGAGGCCGGCAATCCCAGTCGCGGTGAAGAAGGTGCCGAGAAGTCCGCCGAGGTGACGGGCACCGAAAAGTTCGATGAGTACCGGCGCGACGAGTGCGATCCGCACGCCGTACGCGATGCCGAGGAGCGCCGCGAAAACAATCAGCCAGCCGAAGCCCGGAAGCAGGAACCAGAGGAGGTAGCTGGCAGCCATGGCGAGAATTGAACCCTTGTAGAGCAGAAGCGTGGAGGCCCCCCCGACGTAACCGATCCCGAGGCGGCCGAGGACACTGGCGCCGCCGATGATGGAAATCAGCCAGGATGCGGCGACCGGGTCGGCCCCCCGCGCCACAGCGAAAGCCGGCAGGAAGACCAGCGGCACGAACAGCGCGATGGTCCCGAACACCCAGGACGCATAGATGCGCAGAAACACCGGTGATCGAACCGTCTGCCCGAGAGGCTCGCTTGCTCCGGGCCTCGCTTGTGGCGCCGCGCGCACAAGGGCTGCGCAGATGAAAAGCGTTGTTCCACTGATGCCGGCGAGAGCCAGGACCGCAGCCCGCCAGCCGTGGTTCCGGATGATGACGGCGCAAAGTGGCGGCAAGGCGAGCATCCCGACACCGGTGCCGGCCGCCGCAATGCCCAACGCCCGCGTCCGCCACCGGTCGAACCAACCGCCGAGCACAGCGAACGTCGGGATATAGGCGCAGGCGGCCCCCAAGCCGACGCCCAGTCCATACGTGACATAGGCGACGGAAAGGTCCGTGACGAAAGCTGTGCACGCGAGACCACCTGCCATGAGCAGCGCGCCGAGAGCCGTCAGAGCCTGTGGTCCCCAGCGGTCGCCGGCCGAGCCCGTGGCAGGTCCCAGGAAATAGAAGGCCGAACTGGCGATGGCATAGAGCGCGGCAGTGGCCGAGCGGCTCCCTCCGAACTCGGCCATCAGCGGCTCGAGGAACACGCTGAAACTGTAGACGACGCCAAAGACGATGAAGCCCGTGGCGAAGGCCACGCCTGCCATCCGCCAGGCGAGCGGCGTGTCGATCGGCGATTGAGCCATGGGGGGCATGCGGTCTGCTCGGTGGGGAGAGGGGAGGCGAGTAGCGCACCGAACACCCCCACCGACAACCCGTTTCTTGCGCGGGATCAGCGACGGGACGCGCCCGCGTCTGGCCAGTGTCATCCGGCCGATGCGCGCCCCTTCCATCGTCCCGGCTCGAACGTCGCAGCGCGCCGGAAATTGGACAGCCAGGCGGTCCGCAGCCTGAGCGGGAGTGATCTTTTGAACTCGGATGTGCGTTGAATGAACACGCGTCATCCACCAGCAACAGACCGACGCGCCCGGAGGATACGTGCACCAGTCCAGCCCCGTCGGCATTGTCTGGTTCAAGCGGGATCTGCGCGTCGCGGACCACGCCCCCCTTGTGGCCGCCGCCGCGCGTGGTCGGGTCGTGCCGCTCCTTGTGGTCGAGCCCGGGCTCTGGTCCGAGCCCGATGCATCACGCCGGCAGTTCGACTTCATGCGCGCCTCGGCCGCTGAACTGGCCGAAGAGCTGACCGCGCGCGGCGCGCCGCTCGTGGTGCGCGTCGGGTCGGTGACCGATGCCCTGACGGATCTGCGCCGGAGTGTGCCCTTCACCAATCTCTGGTCGCACGAGGAGACTGGCAACATCTGGACCTACCGGCGGGATCGGCAAGTCGCAGCATGGTGCAGGGAGCACGGCGTGACGTGGCGCGAGATCCCCCAGACCGGCGTCGTGCGCCGGCTGTCGAACCGCAACGGTTGGGCCACCCGCTGGGATCGCTTGATGGCAAGTCCGGTGGCTGCCCCACCCGATCGGATCGAGTCTGTCGCCGGCATCGCCACCGACGCCATGCCGGCGCCAGAGGCGCTGGGCCTCGCCGTCGATGGCTCCGTGACCCTGCAGCGCGGCGGCCGATCTGCGGCAGTGGACACGCTCGGTTCGTTCCTCGATCACCGCGGCAAGACCTATCGTCGCGCCATGTCGAGCCCTCTCGATGGCGCGGTCGCGTGTTCTCGACTGTCCCCGCATCTAGCGTGGGGCACGGTCTCGATGCGTGAGGTGGCACAAGCCACCTGGCAGCGCCAGCGCGAGCTGAGAGGTGACCCGACGCCGGATGCCGTCCAGTGGCGCGGCGCGCTGGCCTCGTTCGCGGGGCGGCTGCATTGGCACTGCCATTTCATGCAGAAGCTCGAAAGCGAAGTGTCCATCGAGTGGCTGGAACTGCACCCGGCAACCCGCGGTCTTCGCGCTCGCCCGGGAGACGCGGTTCGCTTGGCGGCCTGGGCGGACGGCAGCACCGGATACCCGTTTCTCGACGCCTGCATACGCTCGCTGACAGCAAACGGATGGCTGAACTTTCGCATGCGCGCCATGCTCGTATCGTTCGCGAGCTATAACCTCTGGCTGCCCTGGCAGGAGACCGGGCAAGTCCTTGCGCGCCGGTTCACGGACTACGAGCCGGGCATCCATTGGCCGCAGATGCAAATGCAGTCCGGTGTGACGGGGATCAATACCATACGCGTCTACAACCCGGTGAAGCAGGGCTTCGACCAGGACCCCGACGGCCGCTTCGTGCGCCAATGGGTGCCGGAACTGGCGGTTGTCCCGGACGTCTTCCTGCACGAGCCGTGGACGTGGCCCGGCGCAGCCACGATCATCGGCACCCGCTATCCCCAACGCATCGTCGATCTGGCCGTCTCGTCGGCCGAAGCCAAGTCTCTCATCTTTGCGTCCCGCAAGGCTGCCGGCTTCGGTAAGGCCGCCGACGCCATCCAGAGCCGCCACGGCAGCCGCAGGAGCGGGCTTCCGATGACCGGCCGGACGGACGGCAAGCGCACTCGCAAGACCGGTGCGTCTGGCCAGCTCGAGTTCGATCTCTAGATCGGGCGGCCGCAGGCCGGGATCGGAAGCTGTCTTCTCGCGCCTTCATGCCCAACTGCCCATGGCCGTTCGTTGGCGGATTTGCTAGACTTGCGCCGGTCATTGTCGGGCGGCGTCGTGCCCTCGCCGATTTTGGCGCGCGAGGCGGCGCTCGGGACGCGGGAAGGGGAGATTTCAGATGATCGGCGGGGGAAACCAGCAGCGCTTCGTGCGCGGCGGTCGAGGAGCGACGCGGGTTCTGGCGCGAGGTCTCGCCGCACTGTGCGCGATCGCCGGACTGGCGTTTTCCAGCGACCATGCGTCTGCCGAAGGCCCCTTCGCCGGCCTCACGGGCACATGGCGCGGCGCGGCCCAGATCAAGCTGCAGAGCGGCAACGCCGAGACGCTGAAGTGCAACGCCTACTACACGCCGAAAGGATCCGGCACGGAACTCGGCATTGCGATCCGTTGCGCGTCCGCAAGCAACAAGATCGAGTTGCGCGCCCAGCTCGTGCATTCCGGCGGCCAGGTCAGCGGTCGTTGGGAAGAGCGCACGTATAATGCAGCCGGCGACGTGACGGGGCAGGCGAATGATGGTCGCCTGAGCTTGTCGATCGATGGCGGCGCGTTCAAAGGCTCGATGGCGGTGCGCACGACCGGGGCCAGCCAATCTGTGACGATCAAGACCGAAGGAGTCGCCCTTCAGGGGGTCAACATCAGTCTGTCGAAGGGTTGAGCGGGCGGCAGCCGCCGTCGTCCACGCACGAACGATAGGCGATCGGATGCAGAATTGAGCGACAGCCCTTCGGGCTCGTCGCCGATGTCCGTTTGCAGGGCACCAATTGCGCCCCGACTGTGCAGGTTGCCAGCCGGTTGTCCGAAGTCCCGCTCGAAATTTCAGCGCCTGATTTTTGTGCACGATTTCCGGGCGATTGCCCGAACAACGGCCGCCGATCGCTGCGGGCGTGCCCGACGCCTGCGCTCGGTCAGGCCCGCCACCGTCGAATTCGTTGATGTTTCAATAAGATCCACCGGCAGCGCTGGGCGGGTCTCGATCTGGCACGGGTGTTGCTGATTGAGACAGGTTCGAACCGCTCTGTTGGAGGACTTGATGGTGATGACCAGACGTGGCGTGCTCACGGGAGCCGCTTTGATTGCGACACTGGCGGCGGGGATTCCAGCCGCAACGGCGCAGGATACGATCAAGGTCGGCGTGCTCCACTCGCTTTCGGGCACGATGGCGATCAGCGAAACGACGTTGAAGGACGTCATGCTGATGCTCATCGAGGAGCAGAACAAGAAGGGTGGTCTGCTCGGCAAGAAGCTGGAAGCCGTCGTCGTGGACCCGGCCTCGAACTGGCCGCTGTTCGCCGAGAAGGCGCGCGAGCTGATCGCACAGAAGAAGGTGTCGGCGGTGTTCGGCTGCTGGACCTCGGTCAGCCGGAAGTCGGTCCTGCCGGTCTTCAAGGAGCTGAACAACATTCTGTTCTACCCCGTCCAGTACGAGGGCGAGGAGAGCGAGCGCAACGTGTTCTATACGGGTGCCGCCCCGAACCAGCAGGCCATCCCCGCCGTCGACTATCTGATGTCGAAGGATGGTGGCGAGGTGAAGCGCTGGGTGCTCGCCGGCACCGATTACGTCTATCCGCGCACGACCAACAAGATCCTCGAGGCCTACCTGCTCGCGAAGGGCGTGGCCAAAGAGGATATCATGATCAACTACACGCCCTTCGGTCACTCCGACTGGCAGACGATCGTTGCCGACATCGTGAAGTTCGGCTCGGCCGGCAAGAAGACGGCCGTGGTCTCGACGATCAACGGCGACGCCAACGTGCCGTTCTATAAGGAACTGGCCAACAAGGGCGTGAAGGCGACCGACATTCCGGTCGTGGCGTTCTCGGTCGGCGAGGAAGAGCTCGCAGGCATCGACACGACGAACCTTGTCGGCCATCTCGCGGCCTGGAACTACTTCCAGTCCGTCAAGGATCCGGCGAACGCCGCCTTCATCAAGAAGTGGCAGGAGTTCACCAAGAACCCGAAGCGCGTCACGAACGATCCCATGGAGGCCCACTACATCGGCTTCAACATGTGGGTGAAGGCCGTCGAGAAGGCCGGCACGGTCGATCCCGACAAGGTCATTGCGGCACTGCCGGGCACCGAGGCCCCGAACCTCACGGGTGGCATATCGAAGATGCTGCCGAACCACCACATCACGAAGCCTGTGCTGATCGGCGAGATCAAGGCCGACGGCCAGTTCGACGTGGTGTGGCAGACCAAGGGGCTGGTCCCGGGCGACGCCTGGACCGACTACCTCGAGGGCTCGAAGGATCTCGAGGCCGATTGGGTCGGCAAGAAGTGCGGCAACTTCAACACCAAGACCAACAAGTGCGGCAGCTGATCGCCTGAGCTTGAACGACACCGCCCGCCGCGCCGATCGTGCGTGGCGGGCGGCGCTGACCCGAGGGGGGGCCGTCCGTGTCGAAGCACGCCAATCGTTCCGCGCTTGCCAGTCTCGCACTGGCGCTGTTGCTGGTGATGGGGATCGCGGCATCTCCCGTGCGGCTCGCGGCCCAGACCCTTGATGCGGCTTTCGACCGTCTCGCCGCCGACAGTTTCTCCGACACGGCCCGTGCGATCGACGACCTCGCAGCCTCCGGCGCGCCCCAGGCCGAGAGCCTGATCGAAGCGCTGGGCGCACGCCGCCTCCTCGCCGACAAGGCGACCGGTACCATTGCCATCCAGACGCCGGCAGGCGCGCTCCTCGACGCGCGCACGGGCAAGCCTTTGGCGTCGCCTCCTCCGGGGCTGGCGGTCGTCCGCATCAACAATCGTTTGCGCAGCGCGATCGATGCCGCGCTCGGCACTCTCGCCATGGTCTCACCGGATCGAAGCAAGCGTCTCGTCGCGGCCGAAGCCCTGTTCAAGTCGCGCAAGGCGTCCGATCTCGCGCCGCTCGACAAGGCGATCGCCGCCGAGAAAGACGACGCGGTCAGGTCGGCGTTCGGCAAGGCCCGGTCGGCGATCGTGCTGGCCGACGACAAGCAGCCATTGGCCGACCGTGTTGCCGCCGTGCAGAGCCTCGCGGAATGGCCCGATTCCGACACGCTCGGCTTTCTCCGCCAGGTTCAGGCCTCGACGCAGGAGCCGGCGCTGAAACAGTCGATCGAGACTGCAGCCGTCGCCATCGAACATCGCCGCCAGCTTCTGTCGGGCTTGCAGAATGTGATCTACGGGCTCTCGCTCGGCTCCGTTCTGCTGCTGGCTGCCATCGGCCTCGCCATCACGTTCGGCGTCATGGGCGTGATCAATATGGCCCACGGCGAGATGGTCATGCTCGGCGCCTATACGACGTTCGTCGTGCAGGAAGGCTTCCGCGCCTTCGCTCCGGGCGCCTTCGATCTCTCGCTCCCGGTGGCCATTCCGTTGGCGTTCATCGTCGCCGGCACGGTGGGCATCGCCATCGAGCGCGGCATCATCCGCTTTCTTTACGGCCGTCCCCTGGAAACCCTGCTCGCCACCTGGGGCGTCAGCCTGATCCTCCAGCAGGTCGTACGCACGGCGTTTGGCCCCACCAATCGCGAGGTCGGCAATCCGAGCTACATGTCCGGCGCTTTCGATCTCTACGGCATCTCCATCACCTGGAGCCGCCTGTGGATCATCGTGTTCACGCTCACCGTGTTCTTCTCGCTGCTGTTCGTCCTCAAGCGGACGCGTCTCGGCCTCGAGATGCGCGCCGTCACGCAGAACCGCCGGATGGCGGCCTCGATGGGCATTCGCTCGGCGCGCGTCGACGCGCTGACGTTCGGCCTCGGCTCTGGCATCGCCGGCATCGCCGGCGTGGCGCTGTCGCAGATCGACAACGTCTCGCCGAACCTCGGCCAGTCCTACATCGTCGACAGCTTCATGGTCGTGGTGTTCGGCGGCGTCGGCAATCTCTGGGGCACGCTGGTCTCGGCTTTCTTCCTCGGCATCGCCAACAAGATGCTGGAGCCGGTCGCAGGTGCCGTGCTCGGCAAGATCCTCATCCTCGTGCTCCTCATCCTCTTCATCCAGAAACGCCCGCGGGGGCTCTTCGCACTCAAGGGACGGGCGGTCGAAGCATGATCACGAAGCTGCTGATCGAGAGCCTGGATCGCCGCTCGGGTTGGTTTCTCGGCATCGTGGCCGTGGCCATGGTCCTGATCCCCATCCTCAATCTCGCCGTGCCGGAGGGCTCGTTCCTCCACGTGCCGACGTACCTTGTGTCCCTGCTCGGCAAGTACGTCTGCTTCGCCATCCTGGCGCTCGCACTCGATCTCGTCTGGGGCTATTGCGGCATCCTTTCGCTCGGCCACGGCGCGTTCTTCGCGCTCGGCGGCTACGCGATGGGCATGTACCTGATGCGCCAGATCGGCAACCGTGGCGTCTATGCCAATCCGGATCTGCCGGACTTCATGGTGTTCCTGAACTGGAAGGAACTGCCGATCTTCTGGTACGGCTTCGGCTGGTTTCCCTACGCCTTCTTCATGATCCTGTTCGTGCCGGGCATCCTGGCGTTCCTGTTCGGATGGCTCGCGTTCCGCAGCCGTGTCACGGGCGTCTATCTCTCGATCATCACGCAGGCGCTCACCTACGCGCTGATGCTCGCCTTCTTCCGTAACGACATGGGCATCGGCGGCAACAACGGCCTGACCGATTTCAAGGACATCCTGGGCTTCCCCGTGCAGGCACAGACGACGCGCATCGCGCTTCTGGTGCTGTCGCTGGCGTTGCTGGCGCTGGCGTTCGCCCTCGCCCGTGTTCTCGTGACGTCGACCTTCGGCAAGGTGCTGGTCGCGATCCGTGACGCGGAGAGCCGCACGCGCTTCCTCGGCTATCGCGTCGAGCACTACAAGCTCGTCGTGTTCACGCTTTCGGCCTGCATCGCGGGTCTTGCGGGCGCGCTTTATGTGCCGCAGGTGGGCATCATCAACCCGTCCGAGTTCGCTCCCGCCAATTCGATCGAGGCGGTGATCTGGGTCGCGGTCGGCGGGCGCGGGACGCTGGTGGGCGCCGTCGTCGGGGCCTTCGTCGTCAATTTCCTGAAGTCGTTCTTCACCACGGGTGCGCTCGCGGCCTATTGGCTCTTCGTCCTCGGCGGCCTCTTCGTGTTCGTGACGCTGGTGCTGCCGAAGGGCATCGTCGGCGCCGTCGAGGAGTTCCTCGCCAAGCGTCGCGAGGCGCGTCAGGCCGCGGCCCCCGCCCCGAAACCCGAACCGGCGGAGTAGCCCCATGATCGAGGCCCTGACCCCGCCGAACGTCACCAATGCGCTGCTCTATCTGGATGCCGTGTCCGTGTCCTTCGACGGCTTCAAGGCGCTGCGCGAACTGTCGCTCTATCTCGAACACGGCGAGATGCGCGCCATCATCGGCCCGAACGGCGCCGGCAAGACGACCATGATGGACGTGATCACGGGAAAGACGCGCCCCGACACCGGCACCGTCTTTTTCGACGGCCTCGTGGACCTCACGAAACAGGACGAGGCGTCCATCGCCGAACTGGGTATCGGCCGGAAGTTCCAGAAGCCGACGGTCTTCGAGATGCACAGCGTCGCCGACAACATCCTGCTGGCCCTGAAGGCGCCACGCGATCCGTTCTCGTCCCTCTTCGGGGCCCGCAATCGCATCGCGCGCGAGCGCATCGACGCAGTGCTCGAAACGGTCCGCCTCCAGGATCTCGCCGGACGCCAGTCGGGTAGCCTCAGCCACGGCCAGAAGCAATGGCTGGAGATCGGCATGCTGCTCGCGCAGGACCCCAAGCTCCTGCTGGTCGACGAGCCCGTCGCCGGCATGACAGACGCCGAGACCGAAGCCACCGCCGACCTGCTCCGGGACATCTCGCGCAGTCACTCCGTGATCGTCGTCGAGCACGACATGCACTTCGTCCGCGCCCTCGGGGTCAAGGTGACCTGCCTGCACGAGGGCTCGGTGCTCGCAGAAGGAACCATCGACGAAGTGTCCGCCAACGAGCGGGTGGTCGAGGTTTATCTCGGCCGTTGAGGAGGGAACGAGAATGCTGCCGCCACATCTGCCGAAGCGAGGCAAGCGCCGCAAGGCGGCCGCGAAGCCCAAGCATTCTTCGACGTTCGCGCGCCGGGCGCCGGTGGCGCGTCAGGTGCCCGATATGAAGGTCCTCGGCCGCGAAGTGCCGGAGCCGAGGATCGTGGCTGCGAAGCTCGGGAGGCGGGTCCCATGCTGAGCGTCGAGGCGCTGGATCTCCACTATGGGGCGGCTCAGGCGTTGCGCGGCGTCTCCGTGACGGCGAAGGCGGGCGCGGTGACGTGCGTGCTCGGCCGCAACGGTGTCGGCAAGACCAGCCTGCTGCGCGCGATCTGTGGGCAGCACCGGTCGAGCAAGGGCCGCATCGTCTGGAACGGAGAGGACATCTCCGCCTTGCCCCCACACGAGCGCGCCCGCCGCGGCATCGCCTTCGTGCCGCAGGGACGCGAGATCTTTCCGCTGCTGACCGTCCGCGAGAACATCGAGACAGGGTTCGCTCCGTTGCGCCGCGCGGACCGGACCATCCCGGAGTACGTCTTCGAGCTGTTCCCCGTCCTCAAGAGCATGTTGCACCGGCGAGGCGGTGACTTGTCGGGCGGCCAGCAGCAGCAACTCGCCATTGCCCGCGCGCTGACCATGCGCCCGAAGCTCATCGTGCTCGACGAGCCGACGGAAGGCATCCAGCCCTCGATCATCAAGGATATCGGCCGCGCCATCGATACGCTTCGCCAGCGCGGCGACATGGCTATCCTGCTCGTCGAGCAGTATTTCGAGTTCGCACGCGACCTTGCCGACACGTACGCAGTCATGGACCGCGGTCAGGTCGTTCTCGCCGGCACCCGGGCAGAGATGGTGGAAAGCGATGTCAGGAGACGGCTCTCCGTCTGACCGCGACAGCATTCCCGGCGCAAGTCCGTTGCACGCAGTACGCGTCGCGGGCGGGATTCGCGCAGGCTTTGCAGCGGACGGCACGACGACGCGTGCGACGCACCTGTCGGAGCGCGGCGGCTACCGATTGGCGTTTCCATCGACATTCGCGCCGCACCTGGAGGCCCTTCAGGTCAACACCGGCGGTGGCGTCGTCGGCGGCGACCGGGTCGAGATCGACTATGCCGTCGGCGCCGGTGCCGACGTCGTCCACACCACGTCTTCCGGCGAGCGAATCTACCGGACGGACGGTCCGCCCGCCGAACTGGATTTGCATCTTTCACTCGCAGAGAACGCCCGTCTCGACTGGCTGCCGCAGCAGACCATCGTTTACGCGGGCGCGGGCCTCAGCCGTCGCATCACCGTCGACATGGCCTCCGGCAGCCGCCTCCTGATGGTCGAGATGATGACCTTCGGCCGCCCGGAAAGCCGTGAGCGCAAGGCGCCGGCCTCGATCCGCGACAGCTGGCGGATCAATCGTGGCGGTCGGCTTGTCCTCGCCGAGGAGATCAATCTGGCCGGCGAGTTCGGAACGGTCCTCGACCGGCCCGCTATCGGCGGGGGGACGCGCGCGTCCGTCATGGTTCTGCTGGTGGCGCCCGACGCCCGCGATCGGCTGGAGTTGGCGCGCGCCGCCCTCGAGGAGTATCCTTGTGACTACGGGGTGAGCGCGTGGAACGGCCTCCTGGTGCTCCGCGCCATGGCGGTTCACCCGGGCGAACTGGTCCGCGCCGTCACCCGAACGATATCGTTGTTGACCGATCGCGCGCTGCCGCGGGTATGGTCGTCTTGAACGTCACCGAAGTTGAGGCCGCATGAACCTGACCCCTCGCGAGAAGGACAAGCTTCTGATCTCGATGGCGGCCGTCGTCGCCCGTCGCCGCCTCGAGCGCGGCGTGAAGCTCAATCATCCTGAAGCCATTGCGCTCATCACGGATTTCGTCGTGGAGGGCGCGCGCGACGGGCGCACGGTCGCCGACCTGATGGCCGCAGGCGCGCAGGTCCTGACGCGGGCCGAGGTCATGGAGGGCGTCCCCGAGATGATTCACGACGTGCAGGTCGAGGCGACGTTTCCGGACGGAACGAAGCTCGTCACGGTCCATAACCCCATCAGATAGAGACGAGGTTCCATGCGACGTCATCCGGCAGCACGTCTCGGCGTGATCATAGGGCTGGCCGCAGTCCCGGGCTCGGCGTGGGCGCACCCGGGCGCCCATCATCACCTCACGATGGCGGAGCTGATCGACCATCTCGCGACGCCGTGGCACGTGAGTGTGCTCGCGGCGGTGGCGCTGCTTGGCCTCGCCGCGGCCCCCGCGAGCCGCCGCTGGCTCCGCGCTGCGCTGGACGCGCGCCGACATCGGAAGGGGACGCGGCGATGATCCCGGGCGAGATCATGACGGCGGCCGGCGACATCGAGATCAACGCCGGGCGCGAAACGGTCACTCTGGCCGTGAGCAACTCCGGCGACCGGCCGATCCAGGTGGGGAGCCACTATCATTTCGCCGAGACCAATCCGGCCTTGGTCTTCGATCGTGTGGCCGCACGCGGCTTCCGGCTCGATATCGCTGCCGGAACGGCCGTTCGCTTCGAGCCCGGCCAGAGCCGTGACGTGACGCTCGTCACCATCTCCGGCGCGCGCACGATCTATGGTTTCCGGCAGGCCGTGATGGGCAAGCTGTGATGGCGACGGCGCTGTTTCCCGCGCGCCGGGTCATGTGGATGCCGCCCGATTTTCCCTGGCAGCCGCCGTCGCCCGGCAGCACCCATTGCTGCGGGACCATGACGGAGAGCCTCGTCATCGATTGCGGCCAGCACGACGATCCGTTCGACTGCCCGGACGTGCCGCTCGTTCATCATGAGGTCTTCGGAGAGTACGGCGTGCCGATCCGCGATGATGGCATGAGCTATCTCGTGATCTCGCACTGCCCATGGTGCGGCGCGAGGCTACCGAACTCGTCGCGCGACCGCTGGTTCGACCGTCTCGACGCAGAAGGCCTTGCGGACACCCCCTTCCTGGAGCTGCCTGTGGCGCTCCGCACGGCCGCCTGGCGTCTGGCCCCGCGGACCTGATCGAGGAAACACCCATGCCCAACCGTATGTCGCGCGCCGCCTACGCCCAGATGTTCGGTCCGACGACCGGCGACCGGGTCCGCCTCGCCGACACCGAACTCGTGATCGAGGTCGAGCGCGATCTGACGATTTACGGCGAGGAGGTGAAGTTCGGTGGCGGCAAGGTCATCCGGGACGGCATGGGCCAGTCACAGGTGACCCGCGCGGCCGGCGCCGTCGACACGGTGATCACCAACGCGCTGATCCTCGACGCCGTGCAGGGCGTGGTGAAGGCCGACGTCGGGCTTAGGGACGGCAACATCGTCAGGATCGGCAAGGCGGGCAATCCGGACATCCAGCCCGGCGTCGACATCGTCGTCGGGCCGGGCACCGAAGTGATCGCGGGCGAAGGCAAGATCCTGACCGCGGGCGGCTTCGATCCGCATATTCATTACATCTGCCCGCAGCAGATCGAGGACGCCCTGATGTCGGGCCTCACCACCATGTTGGGTGGCGGCACCGGGCCGGCTCACGGAACGCTCGCGACCACCTGCACGCCGGGGGCGTGGCACATCGGCATGATGATGCGGGCTGCCGACGCCTTCCCCATGAACCTCGGCTTTTCGGGGAAGGGCAACGCGGCGCTCCCCGGCGCGCTGGTCGAGATGGTCGAGGGTGGTGCCTGCTCACTGAAACTGCACGAGGACTGGGGCACCACGCCGGCCGCGATCGACTGCTGCCTCTCGGTCGGCGACGACTACGACATTCAGGTGATGCTGCACTCCGACACGCTGAACGAGTCGGGCTACGTCGAGGACACCATCGCCGCCTTCAAGGGCCGCACCATTCACGCCTTCCACACCGAGGGCGCCGGTGGCGGCCACGCCCCGGACATCATGAAGGTGGCGGGACTGCCGAACGTGCTGCCATCCTCGACCAATCCGACGCGGCCGTTCACGGTCAACACCATCGACGAGCATCTCGACATGCTGATGGTGTGCCATCACCTGTCGCCGCGCATCCCTGAGGATCTCGCCTTCGCCGAGAGCCGCATCCGGAAAGAGACCATCGCGGCCGAGGACATCCTCCACGATCTCGGCGCCCTCTCGATGATGTCGTCCGACAGCCAGGCCATGGGCCGCGTCGGCGAGGTGATCATCCGCACGTGGCAGACGGCGCACAAGATGAAGGTCCAGCGTGGTCCGCTGCCTGAGGACAAGGGGAAGGGCAACGACAACTTCCGCGCTCGTCGCTATATCGCCAAGTACACGATCAATCCCGCCATCGCGCACGGGCTCTCGCGTCACATCGGCTCGGTGGAGGTGGGGAAACTCGCCGATCTCGTGCTCTGGTCGCCGGCCTTCTTCGGCGTCAAGCCGGACATGATCATCAAGGGCGGCGTCATCGCGGCAGCCCCCATGGGCGACCCGAACGCCTCGATCCCGACGCCGCAGCCGATGCATTACCGGCCCATGTTCGGCGCCTTCGCCGGCGCCCGGACCGCGACCGCGTTCACGTTCACCAGCAAGGCGGCGGTCGCCAACAATCTCGGTGACAAGCTGGGGCTCGCCAAACGCCTGGTCGCCGTCGAGAATGTTCGCGGCGGCATCTCGAAGAAGAGCATGATCCTGAACGACGCGACGCCCGTCATCGAAATCGATCCCGAAACCTACGCCGTGCGCGCGGACGGGGAACTGCTCGTCTGCGAGCCCGCGAAAGTGCTGCCCATGGCGCAGCGCTACTTCCTGTTCTGAGGCCCACCATGCTTCGCGCCACCACCGTCGTCCGCCGCGCCGTTCTCGGCAAGCGGATCACCATCGACACCATTACATTGGACCGTGAGGCCCGCTATCGCCGCCGCATCGCCATGGCGACCGATCGCGGCCACGAGTTCCTGTTGGATCTGCCGGAAGCCACCTATCTGGCCCACGGCGATGCGCTGCAGCTCTCGAACGGCGCGCTCGTGAAGGTGCAGGCGGCGCCGGAAGCACTGATGGAGATCCACACCCACGGCCCTCTCGAACTCGCGCGCATCGCGTGGCACATCGGCAACCGCCACACGCCTGCCGAGATCACCGCCGACGCCATCTACATCAAGCCCGATCACGTTCTGGCGGAGATGGTCGAAGGGCTCGGCGCGCACGTTCACGCCGTGACCCGTCCGTTCGAGCCTGAGGGCGGCGCTTATGGCTCCAAGGGGCCGCTGCAGATGGGCCACCATCACGGCAGTCACGCGCACACTCATGACCATGACCACAGCCACGGTCATCACCACAAGCACGACAAGGCGTGAGCGTGTCAGAGCGCCGGCGCGATGGGGTGGGGGCAAACACGGCGCCCTCGGCCGACGAAAAGGCGAGCGATGCGGCCGCGCCGACGCTGCCGCCCATCGATCCGCGCCTGTCGGTCTGGCTATCGCCTGGCTTTCCGGTGGGCGCCTTCGCCTACAGTCACGGGCTGGAACTTGCCGCCGACCGCCGCTGGATCGCCGGGCGCGACGGCGTCGAACTCTGGCTCCGGGACCTTCTCGAGCGGGGATCGCTCCGCAACGATCTCATCATAGCATCCGCGGCCTGGCGGGCGACATCGGCGTGCAACTGGCCGGATCTCGTTTCGGTCCACGATCTGGCGCTGGCGCTGCAACCCTCCGCGGAACGGCATCTCGAAGCCGTGACTCAGGGCAACGCCTTCATGATGGCTATCGCGGCGTCGTGGCCGAACACCGCCCTCGACGCAGCACGCGAAACGGCGGCCGGCGACATCGCTTATCCCGTGGCGGTGGGCTTGACGTCCGCCGCGCACGCGATCGACCTCGACGGCACGCTCGTCGCCTACGCCATTGCGTTCGTGTCGAACCTCGTCTCGGCGGCGATCCGCCTCTCGCTCATCGGGCAGACGGATGGCCAGCGCATCATCGCGGCACTGCTGTCGCCGATCCACGACACGGCCCGCGCTGTAGCCGGCACGACACTCGCCGATCTCGGGAGCGCGACCCTTCGCTCCGATCTCGCCTCTCTCGCCCACGAAACGCAATATTCGAGGCTCTTTCGCTCATGACCGAAACGCTCCAGACACAGCACTCCCATGGCCCCCTTCGCGTCGGCATCGGTGGCCCCGTCGGCTCCGGCAAGACGACGCTGACGGCAGCCCTCTGTCGCGCCTTCCGCGACCGCTACGACATCTGCGCCATCACCAACGACATCTACACGAAGGAGGACGCCGAGATCCTGATGCGCATGCAGGCGCTGCCGCTCGAGCGGATCATGGGCGTCGAGACGGGCGGCTGCCCGCACACCGCCATCCGCGAAGACTGTTCCATCAACCTCGCGGCGATCGACACGATGCGAAAGAAGTTCCCGCGCCTCGATGTGATCCTGATCGAATCGGGCGGCGACAATCTCGCGGCCACGTTCTCGCCCGAACTGGCGGACCTGACGATCTACGTCATCGACGTGGCGCAAGGCGAGAAGATCCCCAGGAAGGGCGGACCGGGCATCACCCGCTCCGACCTCCTGGTGATCAACAAGACCGATCTCGCGCCGCACGTCGGCGCTGATCTCGGCGTGATGGAACGTGACGCTCGCCGCATGCGGGGCGAAAAGCCGTTCGTCATGACGACCATCCACGATGGCGGCGGCGTGGCCGATATCGCGGCGTTCATCGAGCGGGCCGGCGGCTTGCAGGCCGCCTGAGCCGCTCGCAGCACGCCCTCGTCACGCCGAGGCGAGACGTGCCTCGATGGCGTCGAGCGCAAGGGACGCCTTGGCGCCGTCGGGGCCTCCGGCTTGCGCCATGTCGGGCCGCCCGCCGCCACCTTTGCCGCCGGTCGCTTCCGAGGCCGCTCGGACTAGGTCGACGGCACTCACCTTGCTAGTCAGATCATTCGTTACGGCGACGACGATGCTGAGCTTGCCGTCAGCGCCGTTGTTCGCGATTGCCACGACCCCTGAGCCGACCTTTGCGCGTCCGTCATCGGCGATGGATTTCAAGTCTTTGGGCTCTGCACCTTCGAGAGCGCGGTAATAGAACTTGACGCCACCGATCTCCTTGATGGGCTCCGACATTGTCTGCCCGCCGCCCCCGAGCGCGATCGCCCGCTTGGCGTCCGCGAGCTGCCGCTCGAGCTGGCGTTGCGTCTCGACCAGCGACTTGACGCGCTCGACGATGTCCTCGGGCCGCGTCCGCAGAAGCGACGCGAGGTCCTTCACGCGCGCGTCCTGTTCCGCGAGGTACTGCCGCGCACCGTCCGCCGTGACGGCCTCGATGCGCCGCACACCCGCCGCCGACGCGCTCTCGCCGACGATCCGGATGAGCCCGATATCGCCCGTGCGCCGGACGTGCGTGCCGCCGCACAATTCGATCGACCACGGCTTGTTGGCCTTGGCGCCCGACTGCCCGACGCCCATCGACACAACCCGCACCTCATCGCCGTACTTTTCGCCGAAGAGCGCCATGGCGCCCGTCTCGCGCGCATCCTCGATGCTCATGAGCCGCGTTTCGACCGGGCTGTTCTGCAGCACGTATGCGTTGGCCATCGCCTCCACGGCGGCGATCTCGTCGGCAGCCATCGGCTTGTTGTGCGAGATGTCGAAGCGTAGCCGCTCCGGCGCGACGAGCGATCCCTTCTGTGCGACGTGCGTGCCGAGCACCTGCCGGAGCGCTTCGTGAATGAGATGCGTCGCCGAGTGGTTGGCGCGGATCGCCGAGCGATTGCCGTGATCGACAGCCATGACGACCTGATCGCCGGCCTTGAACGTCCCGGCCTCCACTGTTCCGTAGTGGACGAACAGCACGCCGAGCTTCTTCTGCGTGTCCGTGACGCGGAACACGGCCCCACCCGGGCCTGTGATGAGGCCGCTGTCGCCGACCTGGCCGCCACTCTCGCCGTAGAACGGTGTCTGGCTGACGATGATCTCGCCCTGATCGCCGGCCTTGAGCGCGCCCACCACCTTGCCGCCGCTGAGCGTCGACTTGATCACCGCTTCCGCCTGCTCGGTGTCGTAACCGAGGAATTCGGTCGCGCCGGTCTCTTCCTTCACCTCGAACCAGACGCCCTCGGTGGCCGCCTCGCCCGAGCCCTTCCAGGCCCGCCGCGCTTCGTCTTTCTGCTTCTCCATCGCCGCGTTGAAGCCGGTGAGATCTACGTTCACGCCGCGCGGCCGCAAGGCGTCCTGCGTCAGATCGAGCGGGAAGCCGAACGTGTCGTAGAGGCGGAACGCCACCTCGCCCGCGAGCGTGTCGCCCGTCCGCAGATTGTTGGTCGCCTCGTCGAGGAGCCCGAGGCCGCGCTCCAGCGTCTTGCGGAACCGCACCTCTTCGAGCTTCAGCGTCTCGGTGATCAACGCCTGCGCCTGCACGAGTTCCGGATAGCTCGTCCCCATCTGGCGGACGAGCGTACCGACGAGCCGGTGCATCAGCGGATCTTTCGCGCCCAGAAGATGCGCGTGCCGCATGGCGCGCCGCATGATCCGGCGCAGCACATACCCCCGCCCCTCGTTCGACGGCAGTACGCCATCCGCGATGAGGAAGCTCGTCGCCCGGAGATGATCCGCGATGACGCGATGGCTCGGCGTCTTGTCACCCTTCGCGGGCACGCCCGTCTCGGCAACCGACGCCTCGATCAACGCCTTGAAGAGGTCGGTGTCGTAGTTCGAGTGGACGCCCTGCAGGATGGCCGTGATGCGCTCGAGACCCATGCCGGTGTCGATCGAGGGCCGGGGCAGGTTCACGCGCTTTCCCGGCTCGAGCTGGTCGAATTGCATGAAGACGAGGTTCCAGAACTCGAGGAACCGGTCGCCATCCTCGTCCGGGCTGCCGGGCGGTCCGCCCTTCAGCTTGTCGCCCTGATCGATGAAGATCTCCGAGCACGGCCCGCAGGGCCCCGTGTCGCCGGCGGACCAGAAATTGTCCGACGTGGCGATGCGGATGATCTTGTCGTCGGAGATGCCGGCGATCTTCTTCCAGAGCGTGGCCGCCTCCTCGTCCTCCGAGTAGACAGTGATCAGCAGCTTCTTCTTGTCGAGCCCGAACTCCTTGGTGACGAGGTTCCAGGCGAGACTGATCGCCTGCTCCTTGAAGTAGTCGCCGAACGAGAAGTTGCCGAGCATCTCGAAGAACGTGTGGTGGCGCGCGGTGTAGCCGACGTTGTCGAGGTCGTTGTGCTTGCCGCCGGCGCGGAGGCACTTCTGCGCAGTCACGGCGCGCGTGTAGTCGCGCTTCTCCTGGCCCGTGAACAGGTTCTTGAACTGGACCATGCCCGCAGACGTGAACATCAGCGTCGGGTCGTTGCGTGGCACCAGTGAGGAACTCTCGACGTGCTCGTGGCCGTTTTTCTTGAAGTAGTCGACGAAGGTCGAGCGGATCTCGTTGAGGCCGGTCATGTGCCTGTTCTGCTCCGGGTGGCGAAGGCGGCCGAGCGGCCTCCGTAGGACGACGTTTCGGAGGCTATCTAGCGGCGGGCGAGGGGGATTGTCCATGAATTCGCAGGCTTACGGGCACGATCGCTGGACCCTTCAGGCGCGGCCGCTGCAACTCGGGCCGGCAGCCCGCCTGCCGGCGTTTGACAAGGCCCGGTGAGCGTGCGAGCCACGCCCGGAAACCAGCCTCCGGGAGGATACCATGAGCGGCGACGGCAAGCTGACATTGCGGGCGGCCATCGTGCCGGTGACACCGCTCCAGCAGAACTGTTCGCTGGTCTGGAGCGAGGCGACGAAGAAAGGCGCGGTGATAGACCCGGGCGGCGATGTGCCGGTCATCCTCGATGCGATCAGGCAGGTCGGTATGACGCCCGAGAAGATCGTCCTGACCCACGGCCATCTCGACCACGTCGGCGGCGCCATGGAGTTGAAGGAGGCGTTGGGCGTCGCCATCGAGGGGCCGCACCTCGCCGACAGGTTCCTCATGGAGCGCGCCGAGGAACAAGCCCGGAGCTACGGTCTCTCAGGGATGCGCAACGCCACGTCGGACCGTTGGCTCGTCGAGGGCGACCCGCTTGAGATCGGCGGCGAGGCCTTCCAGATCCTGCATTGTCCGGGCCATTCGCCGGGCTCGCTCGTCTATTACAACGCGACGAACCGCTTGGCAGTCGTTGGTGACGTGCTCTTCCAGGGCTCCATCGGCCGCACCGATTTCCCCTATGGCGATCACGAGGCGCTGATCACCGCCATCAAGACGAAGCTCCTGCCCCTCGGCGACGATATCGCCTTCATCTGTGGCCACGGGCCCACGAGCACCTTCGGCAACGAGCGCGAGACGAACCCGTTCCTCGCCTAGCCGGACGACGAAAGAGAAGAGGCCGGACGTTCCCGCCCGGCCTCCGTCGATCTGGATCGTCGTACGCGATCGTCGCGCCCGCAGGATCACGCACCCATCGCGATCTTCAGGTTCTCGTCGATCTTGTCGAGGAAGCCTGTGGTCGAGAGCCACGTCTGCTGGTCGCCGACGAGGAGCGCGAGGTCCTTCGTCATGAACCCGGCCTCGACGGTGTCGATGCACACCTTCTCGAGCGTGGCCGAGAACTTGGCGAGCTCCGGATTGTCGTCGAGCTTGGCGCGGTGCGCGAGGCCCCGCGTCCAGGCGAAGATGGAGGCCATCGAGTTCGTCGACGTTTCACGGCCCTTCTGGTGCTCGCGGTAGTGGCGCGTCACCGTGCCGTGGGCGGCCTCGGCCTCGACCGTCTTGCCGTCCGGCGTGAACAGCACCGACGTCATGAGCCCGAGCGAGCCGAAGCCCTGCGCCACCGTGTCGGACTGCACGTCGCCGTCGTAGTTCTTGCACGCCCACACGTAGCCGCCCGACCACTTGAGCGAGGCCGCCACCATGTCGTCGATGAGGCGGTGCTCGTAGGTCAGCTTCGCGTCGGCGAACTTGTCCTTGAACTCGGCGTCGAACACCTCCTGGAACAGGTCCTTGAAGCGGCCGTCGTAGCGCTTGAGGATGGTGTTCTTGGTCGACAGGTAGACCGGATAGTTGCGCATGAGCCCGTAGTTGAGGGACGCGCGGGCGAAGTCGCGGATCGAGTCGTCGAGGTTATACATGACCATGGCGACGCCGCCGGCCGGGAAGTCGAACACCTTGTGCTCGATCTTCTTCGAGCCGTCCTTCGACACCCACGCGACGGCGAGCGAGCCTTCCTCGGGCACGACGAAGTCGGTGGCGCGATACTGGTCGCCGTAGGCATGGCGGCCGATGACGATCGGCTGCGTCCAGCCGGGCACGAGACGCGGCACGTTCTTGCAGATGATCGGCTCGCGGAAGATGGTGCCGCCGAGGATGTTGCGGATGGTGCCGTTCGGCGACCGCCACATCTCCTTCAGGTTGAACTCCTCGACCCGCGCCTCGTCCGGCGTGATGGTCGCGCACTTGACGGCCACGCCGTGCTTCTTGGTGGCGTTGGCGGAATCGATGGTGATCTGGTCGTTCGTCCGGTCACGCGACTCGACGCTGAGATCGTAGTATTCGAGATTGAGGTCGAGATAGGGGTGGATCAGCTTGTCCTTGATGAGCTGCCAGATGATGCGGGTCATCTCGTCGCCGTCCATCTCGACGACGGTGCCGTCCACCTTGATCTTCTGCATTGGGTCCTCTTGGCGTAGGTCGTGGCCTATCAAATCGCGGCGCACCATAGGGCGCGCCCCCCGACATGCCAAGTGGATGCCGTCGAGAGATCGCGATACAGAGCCGCCGGCACCTGTTCAAGAGTGAGGTCCATGACGACGATCGGCACGAAAACGGCAGACGGTGCGGCGGCCCCGGTCTACGGCGAGACGGGGGTGACGGTCGCCGCGATCGTGCACGCCTGTCATGAGCGCACGATCGACGAGGGGCTTGCGGGCCTCGCACTTCCGGGCCTCGACCGGGCGAGGCTCGAGCCCCTCTTGACGTATTGCGCCGAGTTGCGGTGCGAGGCCGAGGCCGTCACGTGTCCGGGCTGCAAGCGCCGCACGGAGGCGAAGGGGCTGCACACCCTCGACGACTTCATCCGCGCCCACGCCGAGGTCATCGTCGGCGATGGCGCGGTGCGTCTGGTGGGGCAAGGGCAGGCGGTGGTAACGACGCCGGAGCTGGCCGCGCTCGAGAAGACCTGGTCCGGCGAGAATTACTGGTTCTGGGCCCGCCGCGTGCTGCGCAAGCTGCGGCACGGCATCCGGCGCGCCCATATCCAGGGGAGCGCCTTCTCCGGCACCGGCGAGACGCCGTCGGTCATCCTGATGGAGCCGCAACTCGCCGACAACATAGGCATGGTGGCGCGCGCCATGGCGAATTTCGGCCTCGACGAGTTGCGCCTCGTGGCCCCGCGCGACGGCTGGCCGAACGAGAAGGCACGCATCGCGGCTTCGGGTGCCAACTACGTTATCGACGACGGCCGCGCGTATCCGTCGCTGTCAGATGCCACCGGCGATCTGAACTGGGTCGCGGCCACCACGGCCCGCCAGCGCGACCTCCGCAAGCCCGTCCTCACGCCTCTGGAGGCGGTGGCCGAGATGCGGTCGCGCATCGCGAAGGGCGAGCGGTGTGGCGTGCTCTTCGGGCGCGAGCGTAACGGACTGGAGACCGACGAGTTGGCCGGCGCGGATGCTCTCGTCATGATTCCGGTGAACTCCCGCTTCGCTTCCCTCAATCTGGCGCAATCGGTGCTCATCCTCGGCTACGAGTGGATGCGCACGTCCGGCGCTGCGACTCTCGGGCGCGTCACCACCTACGAGACGCCCCAGGCCCCCGGACTGGATCTGGGCGACACCCGTCCGGCCACCAAGGCGGAACTCGAGGGCTTCTTCGAGCATCTGGAGAACGAGTTGGATCAGATGGGATTCTTCAACCCCGCCCACAGGCGCCAGGCGATGGTCAGGAACCTGCGTACGATGTTCACCCGGATGGGGGCGACGGAGCAGGAGGTCCGCACCCTGCGTGGCATAGTTGTCGCACTCGCGCACGGTAAGGGACGGGGACGCAAGCGGCCATAAGTTTGCCCACTTTGGAGCCGACCCCTCGCCCCGCACGCGGAGCGGGGGGCCGGCCGCGATTGAGGGCGCGAATGTGGTGGCGCCGACGAGACGGTCGGGCAGAGTCCCGGGCACGGGACGGGCCTTCGACGGTCGGAACAGGCAACGGGTGAGGGGCGGAATTATGAAGGAGTGGCAGACACGGACGCTGGCGGTGGCCGTGCTGGGCTTGGCGAGCCTGGCATTCGCGGGTCCGGTTTCGGCGAAGGAGCTGAGCGAGAAATCGGTGCGCGTGCTCATGGAGTACGCTTGGACGATTCTTCCGGCGAAGTTCACCATGCCCGATGGCAAGGTCATCGAAGTCGACAAGAAGTCGAAGAAGAAGGAGACGCTGGTCCCGATCGAGGCCGCGCGCGAGGTCATCAAGACCGGCTACAACTCGGCCCAGGCGCAGCTCTGCGAGATGTGGGAGGAGCAGACGGTCAACTATGACGCCATGATGCTCACGCAGCGCATCAAGAACAAGTGGACCGACCAGCAGCTCCTCTACATCACCACGCTGCACCGCATGACCATCCATATGGCGGCCGGCAAGCTGAAGGTGAGCGAGAAGGACGGCGAGCAGATCGTCAGCCTTGAGCCGATCACGCCGAGCAAGGACACCTGTAACGACGAGAAGCGCAAGAAGGTCCGCGAGGCCGTCGCAGCGCAGGTCGAGGCGGCCAAACCCTTCGTGCCGACCAAGAAGGCGGATGGCCCCGCCCAGCCGGTCCCGGCGTCGCAGAAAAAATGAGCTGGGCACCACGGACCGGTCTCGACCTTGACGGGACCGGACTCGAAGCGCTATTGAGCAGTCTTCGCGGGCCTTTCGGGGCCCGCGTTGTTTTGAGCGCCTTCGCGGCCCGGGCCTTGAGCCTCGGTCTGTCGGGACTGTTCCGGGCAGCACGCCCTGAACGAAGGTCCAAAGGAGAAGGCGCATGCAACCCGTGAATATCGAAAGACGGAGACGGACGTGACGAAACGCATTCGCGCCAAGCACAAGATCGACCGGCGCCTCGGTGAAAACATCTGGGGCCGCTCGAAGAGCCCCCTCAACCGGCGCGCCTCGCGCCCCGGCCAGCACGGTGAGCGTCGGGCCGGCAAGATCTCGGATTTCGGCCAGCAGCTCCGCGCCAAGCAGAAGCTGAAGGGCTACTACGGCAACATCACCGAGCGCCAGTTCAACCGGGTCTACAAGGAAGCCGCGCGCCTCAAGGGCTCGACGTCCGAGCACCTGATCGGGCTCCTTGAGCGCCGCCTCGACGCGCTGGTCTACCGGGCCAAGTTCGTCCCGACCGTGTTCGCGGCGCGCCAGTTCGTCAGCCACGGCCACGTCAAGGTGAACGGCCAGCGGGTCGACATCCCGAGCTATCGCTGCAAGGTCGGCGACGTGATCGAGGTGAAGGAAGCCTCCCGTCAGTTGCCCCTCGTCATGGAAGCGACCAAGAGCGCCGAGCGTGACGTGCCCGACTACATCGAGGCGGACCACACCAAGATGACCGCGCGCTTCGTGCGCGTACCGGCTCTCTCGGACGTTCCCTATCCGGTTCAGATGGAGCCGAACCTGGTGGTCGAGTTCTACTCGCGCTGATCCGACATCGAGGGGGCGGCAACGACCGCTTTCAGGATCGGATCAACGAAGACGACGAAACTGGAGCCGGAACCGCTGCACGCGGTTGCGGCTCTTGGTTTATGGGGCTGTCGTGATCGAGCACGGCACCAGGAGAGTCGGCGGGATCCTCGTCGCCACGATCCTTGGCGGCTGCGGCGGAAGACGGACTGCGGTCGGCCTCTGCTGACGGCTTGGGCACGAAAGGTGCCGCAACCTCCTGGGTTTCGAGGCCGACCGCGGCAGCGACCAGCTTGAGCCTGGGACCTGCCGGAACGATGGTCGCGTCCGTGGACGGGGGCACATAGACGACACCCGTCCCGCCCCCCGGCTGGTTGACCACCCGGATACGAGGGTCCCGACGCGCAAGTTCCACCATCAGCGTCCGGTAGCTGCTCTCCCCGAACAGCGCCGCCGGGCCGCTCCGCTTGAAACCTGCAACCTTGTCCAGCTCGGCCATGATTCGCTTCTGCGAGACATAGTTGCGCGGTTGCGCGACGAGCATCGTTGCAACGCGCTGGGCGGCTTCGTCGAGGCGGGTGCCGGGCCCCTCGAGGCCAATGGCGGTCCGGCCGTTGAGGGCGGGGATGGAGGCGGCCGTCTTGACCGGCCGCGGCGGTGGCGCTGCTCCACGAGCACTCGTGGGCGGGCGATCGCGCTGTGAAGGTGAAGCGCCGCGTCCGAAGAGACGCTCGAGTAGCCGGCGACGGGGCCGTTGGTAGCTAGCGGCTTCGGCGAGGAGGCGCGACGGGATGAGGAAATCCGCCGTGGCATTGTAGGTCGTATGGATGTTCGGCCGATGTTCGGTCACGACGACGGCCGTCGCTTTGGTCTTGTGCCGCAGGCGCTCCAGCACGGGCACGAAGTCGGAATCGCCCGTCAGCAGGATGAATTCCTTGATCTCCGGGCGCGCATAGGTCGTCTCCACCACATCCATCGCCATCCGGATGTCGGCGGAGTTCTTCAGGCCGGAGAACTTGCCGACAAGTATGGCCTCGAAGCCGTGCGCCTCGAACAGGTCGCGATGCCGTTCGGCATGCGAATTCCAGTAGACGCGCTTCTGCAGGTATTTGCGCCGCCGACCTGACGGATCAAAAACGCCGTCCTCGAGCCAGTCCAGCCAGTTGCCGATCGACTCGGGCGGCAGAGGTATGTTCTCGAAGTCGATGTAAAGGGCGCTGCGGATACGCTGGCGAAACATGCCTTGCCTCGATTGCAAGGCCGCGAGCCCCGGCGGCCGTTGTCGGTTCTCGTCTATGCACCGAGGCCAGCCCGCCCGTGTGCCCCGAAACTATCCGGTCCGATCGAAGAGTGTGCAAGCGAAAAGCCCCACCATTCGCAGAAAGTCGAAGCGATGTGGCACGCCGGACGGCGCCGGGTTGCAGCCGATCCACGGCTGACGCCAGGTACTATGCCTTAAGTCTGCCAGCGCGCCGTCACCCACGGGACACTCTGAAATGTGATAAGGTTGCTGAGGGCAGAGCCGATGGGGCCTGGAGCCCGTCGCGGCGGTGTCCCGGGCGCTTGCCGGGCGCTCCGCCGAAGCAGAAAGGAACGGGTGACGCATGCACATCGTTGTCGTGGGCTCGGGCTACGTCGGGCTCGTTTCGGGGGCATCGTTCGCTGATTTCGGGCATTCCGTCGTCTGCGTGGACAAGGACGCCGGCAAGATCGCGAAGCTCGAGGCCGGCGTGATGCCGATCTTCGAGCCCGGCCTCGACCAGCTCGTCGAGACCAACTGCCGCGCGGGTCGGCTCGCGTTCACGACGGATCTGGCCAAGAGTATTTCCGGGGCCGACGTCGTTTTCCTGGCCGTCGGCACGCCGTCGCGTCGCGGTGACGGCCACGCCGACCTGACCTTCGTCTATCAAGCCGCTCGCGAGGTGGCCGAGGCCGCGACCGGCTCCCTGGTCGTTGCCACGAAATCCACTGTCCCCGTCGGTACAGGCGACGAAGTCGAGCGCATCGTCCGCCAGGCCCGCCCCGATCTCGAGATCACTGTCGCATCCAATCCGGAGTTTCTCCGCGAGGGCTCCGCGATCGAGGATTTCAAGCGACCCGACCGGATCGTCATTGGCGCCAACGACCCTCGCTCCCGCGAGGCGATGGGCGAGGTCTACCGGCCACTTTACCTCAATCAGCCCCCCATCATGTTCACGAGCCGGCGCACGTCCGAGTTGATCAAGTATGCCGCCAACGCCTTCCTGGCGACCAAGATCACGTTCATCAACGAGATCGCCGACCTCTGCGAGCAGGTGGGCGCCAATGTCCAGGAGGTGGCCCGCGGCATCGGCCTCGACAACCGGATCGGCTCCAAGTTCCTCCATGCCGGACCCGGCTACGGTGGCTCCTGCTTCCCGAAGGATACCCTGGCCCTGGTCAAGACCGCCCAGGATCATGCCAGCCCCTTGCGCATTGTAGAGACGGTGGCCGCCGTCAACGATCAGCGCAAGCGCGCCATGGCCCGCAAGGTGATCCAGGCCTGCGGCGGCTCGGTGCGTGACAAGACGATTGCCCTGCTCGGCCTGACCTTCAAGCCGAATACGGACGACATGCGCGACGCGCCGTCGATCGCCATCGTGACGGCGCTGGAGGATGCAGGCGCCCGCGTGCGCGGCTTCGATCCAGAGGGCATGCAGCACGCCCGTGCCATGATGCCGGATCTGCAACTCTGCGACAGCGCCTACAGCTGCGTCGAGGGCGCCGACGCCATGGTCATCGTGACCGAGTGGAACGAGTTCCGCGCCCTCGACCTGAAGCGCGTCAAGGCGCTGCTTGCGGAGCCCGTCGTGGTCGATCTGCGCAACATCTACCGCCCCGAGGACATGGCCCGCCTCGGCTTCCACTATCAGAGCATCGGCCGGCCGAGCCTGCCGGTCGCTGAGAGCTGACGATCGCTCGCGATTGTCAGCGGAACGCGTTTGGCGGATGCTCCTGTCCGGACAACAACAGACAGGAGGAACGCGATGCGGTTCGACGGACAAGGTGTGGTCATCACCGGCGGCGGCAGTGGCATCGGTCGGGAAACGGCGATCGAGTTTGCCAAGGAGGGCGCGGTCGTCGCGGTGACGGACATCGACGCGCGCGCCGTCGAGCGGGCTGTCGAGGACATCACCAAGGCAGGTGGTCGTGCTCATGGCTTCACGCTCGACACGACGGACCCGAAGGCCGTGCAGGAGACGTTCGACACGGTGGAGCGTCGCCTCGGTCGCCTCGACGTGCTCGTCAACAGCGCCGGCATTCGCGAGATCAAGCCGGTGATCGAACTGAGCCACGCGGAGTGGTCGCGGGTGATCGAGGTGAACATCACCGGCGTCTTCCTCTGCTCGCAGGCCTTCGTGCAGCGGGTGTTGAAGGCCGGGCGCCAGGGCGCGATCGTCAATCTGGCCTCCACGCTCGGCGTGACGGCGGCACCCAATCGGCCTGCCTACACGGCTTCGAAGCATGCGGTCGTGGGCTTGACGAAGGAAATGGGTCTCGAACTCGGCACGCAAGGCATCCGCGTCAATGCGGTCGGCCCGGGCGTCACCCGAACGGCCCTCACCGAGCGCTATTTCCAGGACCCGGACATGGCCGAGACCGTAAAGTCCGTCCACGCGATGAATCGCTGGGGCGAGGCCCGTGAGATCGCCCGTGCGATCCTCTTTCTCGCCTCCGACGATGCGAGCTTCATCACCGGGACGACGCTCGTGGTGGACGGTGGCTGGACCGCCGGCAAGAAGATGTAGGCAGCGCCCGCCGAGGCGAGCCGGCACTTACGGCGCGATGAACCGCTCCCGTGAGTGCCGCAACGCCTCGGCGATGGTCTCGGATGTACAGACGGGCTCGTCGCTGGTCGGCAGCATCAGCTCGAAGACGCCGTTGCGCCAGCGCCAGACGGCAAGGGCCACCCCGTGCCGAAGCAGCCGGACGCCATTGGGAGCGGCTGCAACCGTGGAGATCCCGGCATACGCCAGCGCCGGATCGCCGCTGAGCGCCTCGATCAACTCGGCTTCCATGATGGTCGTCGACATGCTCCTGTCGTGCCTCGCAATCCGGTATGGCCCGGACGTGTCGGTGGGCACGCCCTCGTTGTCCGTGGCGCCCGATGTGATCGCTGGATGATCGCTTCGAGCCCAGGATGAGAACGAGAAGTGACGCGGATTATTCCAAAAATCTCTCGTTAGCAGTCGTAAAGGTAATGTAAGTCTTTCCGCCCGGAATGAAACAGCCGGCGATCGGAAACTCCGGCAGAAGATCGCGCAATTCTGTCTTGTGCGATCTGTCATTGTGCGAAATGCGACCGGAGTGGCGGTCTGCGGTCGTCTACAACTCCCCCGCCGCGCGCGCGGCATCGACCACGGCGACGGCCGAGACGTTCAGCAGCCCCCGCACCGTGATCGACGGCGTCACGATGTGGGCCGGCTTGGCTGCGCCGAGCAGCATCGGCCCGATCGAGACGCTGCCCGAAACGACCTTCAGCAGGTTGAACGCGATGTTGGCGGCATCGAGGCTGGGGGCGATGAGCAGATTGGCGGCCCCCTGGAGCCGGGACCGCGGAAAGACCTCCTCGCGGATGAATGGCGAGATGGCCGCGTCGGCGTGCATTTCGCCCTCGACCTCGAGCTCGGGTGCCCAGTCGCGAAGGATGGCCAGCACCTCCCGCATCTTCACGGCCGAAGGGGTGTTCTCGCTCCCGAAGCTCGAGTGGGAGAGCAGCGCGACGCGGGGTTCGATCCCGAAACGGCGCACGACGTCGGCTGCGAGCAGCGTCGTCTCGGCGAGATGCTCGGCCGGCGGATCATAGGCGACGTAGGTATCGGCGAGAAACAGCGGCCCCGACGGCAGGATCATCGATGAAAGGGCGGCGAAGCCCCGGACCCCGCCGAGCTTGCCGACCACCTCGGAGACGTGCCTCAGCTGCGTCAGATAGCGCCCGACCGCGCCGCAGATCATGGCGTCCGCGTCGCCCCGGCGGAGCAGCAGGCCGGCGACGACGGTCGAACCGTTCCGGACGACGCGCTGGGCATGCGAGGGCGCGACGCCCTTTCTCTCCACGAGTTGGTGGTATTCCTGCGTCAGGTCGTGGATGCGGGGATCGGTCGCGAGATCGAACACGTCGAAATCGCGGCCGGCCTTGAGCCTGAGCCCCAGATGCGCGAGCGACCTCTCGATGCCTTCGCGCGATCCGACGAGGATCGGCCGCGCGAGCCGCTCGGTGATGACCTGCTGTGCGCACTGCAGCACGTAGGGGTGCTCGCCCTCCGCATAGACGATCCGCTTCGGCGTGACACGTGAGGCGCGCCGCGCGCCGTCGAAGACGGGCCGCATCACGAAGCCGGATCGATAGACGAAGCCGTTGAGTTTCTCCCGGTAGGCCGCGAAATCCGCGATCGGACGGGTCGCGACGCCACTGTCCATCGCCGCCTGGGCGACGGCCGGCGCGATCTCGGTGATGAGCCTCGGATCGAACGGCTTCGGCAGGATGTATTGCGAGCCGAAGACGAACGTCTCGGCACCGTAGGCTGCGAGCACGACGTCGGAGGCTTCGCTCTCCGCGATGCCGGCGAGGGCTTGCACCGCGGCTGCCTTCATCGCTTCGTTGATCGTCGTCGCGCCGACGTCGAGTGCACCCCGGAAGATGAAGGGAAAGCAGAGGACGTTGTTGATCTGGTTGGGATAGTCGGTGCGCCCCGTCGCGATTACCGCGTCGCTCCGGACCGCGAGCACCTCGGACGGAAGGATTTCCGGCGTCGGGTTGGCGAGCGCGAAGACGAGCGGTTTCGCGGCCATCGAGGCGACCATGTCGCGGTTGACGACGCCTGCCGCCGAGAGGCCGAGCAGCACGTCGGCCCCGGCGATCGCCTCGGCGAGCGTGCGCTTCGGCGTGTCGTTGGCGTAGGTCTCCATGTACTTGTTCATGAGCTCGTTCCGCCCACGATAGACCACGCCCTTGATGTCGGTGAGCGTGACGTTCTCGCGCCGCAGCCCCAGCGTGACGAGGAGATTGACGCAGGCGAGCGCGGCAGCGCCTGCCCCCGACGTGACGAGCCGCACGTCCTCGATCCGCTTGCCCACGACCTTGAGCCCGTTGAGGATGCCGGCCGCGACGACGATGGCCGTTCCATGCTGGTCGTCGTGGAAGACGGGGATGCGCATGCGCTCTCGCAGCATCCTCTCGATCTCGAAGCACTCTGGCGCCTTGATGTCCTCGAGGTTGATGCCCCCGAAGGTGGGCTCGAGACGCGCCACCGCCTCGACGAACGGCTCCACCTGTCGCTCGTCCACCTCGATGTCGTAGACATCGATGCCGGCGAACTTCTTGAAGAGAACCGCCTTGCCTTCCATCACCGGCTTGGCCGCCAGTGGTCCGATGTCGCCGAGGCCGAGCACCGCCGTGCCGTTCGTGATCACCCCGACGAGATTGGCGCGCGCGGTGTAGCGAGAAACCGTGGAGGGGTCGGCGGCAATGGCTTCGCAGGCGTGCGCCACGCCCGGGCTGTAGGCGAGCGCGAGATCCGCCTGGTTGGCGAGGGGCTTTGTCGCCTGGATCGCTATTTTGCCGGGCGGGTCGGCCTCGTGATAGTCGAGGGCGGCCTGACGGTCGTTGCTCGTCCCTGGCATTGCGTCTCCCCGGGTTCTTTTCTGCCCCGTGCTTCGGTGTGTGGGCGATACACGCCGTGCGGGCCGTCGACAATGCCCCAACTAGCGGCGCTGTGCAGCAGCCGAATGACCGCCAGCCATGGGATGGCCTCTTCCCGCGTGGACGCGGCCGGCGCCCACCCATAGAGTGCGCCGCGCAACGAACGGGCATGACCTTGGCCGGTCGTGCGGGCGGACGTCGATGTCCGCGCCGAAGCCAGTGACGGGATTGAAGCCGATGAACGATCACACACCTCCGGTCGAGCCCATGGCTGACCTGCCGGAAGAGTCCGAAATCCCGTTCTTCGGCATCGGCGATCCAGGCGCGCTCGAGGCCTTCTTCGCGACGCACGGCGACGGCGGCGCACGGCGGCGCCCGGTCCGCACAGGCGTCGGCAACGGCGCCGGCGAAGTCGCGCTGATGGAGGCCTATCGCACGCGAGGGTTCCTGAAGGCGCGTCTCGACCCGCTCGGCCTGTCCGCACCACCGGAGCTGCCCGAGCTGTTACCGAGCCTCTACGGCCTTAGCCAGGCTTACGCGGCCCCGCTGGTCGCGCGCATGGAGCGGGCCTATTGCGGCTCCATCGGCTGGGAGTTCGCCCACTGCCACGACCGCACGCGCCGCGCATGGCTCGCAGCCGAAGCCGAGGACGCCGACGGCACCGGGCCGGATGCCGGAAGCCGGCAGGCGATCCTCGCCCTGCTGGCGCGCGCCACCGCATTCGAGGCTGGCCTCGTCCAGCGCATTCCGGGCGGCAAGCTGTTCGGGCTCGGCGGCGCGGAGAGTTTTCTCGTCGCCATCGAGGCGATCCTCGCGGAAAGCGCTCAGCTCGGCGCCGAGGAAGTCGTCATCGGCGGCATGCATCGCGGCCGCTTCAATCTTCTGGCGAACGTCCTCGGCAAGCCGCTCCCGTCAATGGTGGCGGAGATCCTCGGCAAGCCCGCGGTTCCCGAAGGCCTCGCCTGCTCGTCCGACGTCTCCTATCATCTGGGCCACAGCGGCGACCTCGACATCGCCGGTACCCGGCTCCACGTCTCCGTGTCGCCACACCCGTCGCACCTGCAACTGGCGCCGATCATCGCGCAGGGTCGCGCCCGCGCGAAGCAGGCCGGGCGCGGAGCGGGCGGCCGCCGCGCCGTGCTGCCGCTCCTCCTCCACACCGACGCGAGTTTTGCGGGCCAGGGCCTCGTCGCCGAGATGTTGCAGCTCTCGGGCGTCGGACCGTTCGACATCGGCGGCACCATTCATGTCGTGATCAACAACCAGCTCGGCTTCACCACGACGCCAGAGGAAGGCCGCACGGCGCGCAGCCCCACCGACATCGCCCGCCTGATCGAGGCGCCCGTCCTGCACGTCAACGCCGACGATCCCGACGCCGTGTGGCGTGTGGCGCTGGTCGCAGCCAACTGGCGCGCCACCTTCGCGACCGACATCGTGATCGACCTCGTCTGTTATCGCCGCCCCGGCCACAACGAGATCGACGAGCCGCGCTTCACCCAGCCCGCCATGTACCGCGCCATCGATACGCTGGCGCCGGTGGATCGCCTCTACGAGGCTCGCATCGCAGCGAGCGGAGGGACCACCGACGCCGCCGATCGCGCCCGCGCCGGCATGCAGGCATCGCTCTCCGAGGCCTTTGCGGCCGCCAAATCGTGGCGCGTCAACGCCGCCGACTGGTTCGAGGGCGCCTGGAAGGGTCTCGCGGCCGGCACGGTGGCGGACATGCTCGCGCCCGTCGCGACCGGTGTCCACACGCCGCGCCTCCAGCACATCGGCCGCGCCATCACGGCGGTGCCGGACGGCTTCGTCGTCGACCCGAAGGTGAAGCGCTTCCTCGAAGAGCGCCGCCGATCGATCGAGGACGGGCAGGGGATCAACTGGGCGACGGGCGAAGCGCTCGCGCTCGCGACCCTAGCAGCGGAAGGCACGCCCGTGCGGCTCGGGGGACAGGACAGCGTGCGCGGCGCCTTCACGCAGCGCCACCTGGAGGTCCACGATCAGGCGACGGGCCGCCGCCATCTGACCATACGCGCTGCGGCCGCCGACGACGTCGACGTCGAGATCCACAACACGCCGCTGATCGAGCACGCCATCGCCTGCTTCGAGTACGGCCTCTCGCTCGCCGACCCGCGCCGCCTCGTCGTCTGGGAAGCCCAGTTCGGTGAGTTCCTGAACTACGCGCAGGCCGTCTTCGACCAGTGCATCGCCTGCGGCGAGGATCGCTGGTTGCGCTCGTCGGGCCTTGTCATCCTGCTGCCCCACGGCCTCGACGGCGGCGGCCCGGATCATTCGACCGGCCGCCCCGAACGCCTGCTTGCGGCCTGCGCCGGCGCCAACATCCAGATCGTCAACGCCTCGACGCCGGCGAACTATTTCCACGTCCTCCGCCGCCAGATGCACCGCCCGTTCCGCAAGCCTTTGGTGGTGCTGACGCCGAAGGCGCTGCTCCGCCACAAGGGCTGCGTCTCGGCGCTCCCGGAGTTCGCGGAGACGACCGGCTTCCGCACCGTCATCGCCGACGAGACGACAGCCGCCCGCCGCGTCATCCTGTGCACCGGCAAGGTCTACTACGAGCTGGCGGACGCCCGCGCCAAGCGCGGCCTCGAGGCCGACGTGGCGCTCGTGCGCGTCGAACAATTATACCCGTTGCCCGAGGCGGAAATCCGAGCGGCCCTCGCCCGGCATCCGTCGGCCGACCTCGTCTGGTGCGAGGAAGAGCCGGCCAACATGGGCTACTTCGTCAACCTCGATCGGCATTTGGAGCGCATTGCCGGCCGCCCGTTCCGCCGCGCCGGCCGCCCCGCCGCCGCCACCCCCGCCGTCGGCGTGAAGTACTGGCACGAAGCCGAGATCAACGCCTTCGTGGAGGACGCTTTAGGTGGGTTGGGGTGAGGCAGGGCAGGGCAGGGGAGGGGAGGGCCCGGGCGTCTGGAGTGCGGGACGTATGCAGGAGCGGCTATCGGTCGACGCAGCGCTGACGCAGGCACGCCGCTTCCGGATCATGTCTGCAGCTGATGGAGTTCCGGCCGACCGGTGACCAGCACTGATGCGTGTGAATGACCGACCCCAGACGTTCGGCAATGCGGAAATTCGACTGTGGCGCGCAACGTAGTTCTCGAAAAGCAGACATCGCATGCCGCATACATCAGCGCAGGAGCAAGCCAGCGAACAATGCGCCCGACGCCTTCCGCTCGTTTCAATCCGTGAGCCTCACGAATTCTCTTCGCGCACGGCTAGTCCCACGACGCATCGCGTTCACTGGCAGGCCGGAAGTCCTGTGAACTGAACCAGGCCAAAGCCGTAGCTGTTGTCCCGACCGGGAGCGCCGAGGTCGCGCGCCGCCGCGCTGAGGGTGTCGAGGATGCGGGATGGTTCCACGCTCGCCAGGGCTTGGGCATAGGCAGCGGTCACGAAAGGCGCGGCGAACGACGTTCCATCGACCTGCCGCAGGCTCCCGTTTGAGCCTGCAACGACGAGGCCGACGCCCGGGGCTGCGAACGCAATGTGCCGACCGCGAGCCGAAAGCCGGGATGGTCGGAGCCGGGTGTCGACGGCCGCAACCGCGACGACGCCATCGTAGCGAGCCGGATAGCCGAGCTTGTTGCCGCCGTCGGGGCGCCCCGCTGCGGCGACCACGGTCACGCCCTTCGCAAGGGTCGCCTCGATCGCGGTCTTCATCACGTCGTTGTCGGGTCCCGTCAGGCTCATGTTGATGAGACGCACGTTGGCACCAGTGAGCCAGTCGAGCGAGCGGACCAGGTCGAAGGTATCGGCAGCGCTCCGTGCGCCCTCACTGTGGAACGCGTCCGCTGCAAGTATCCGCGCACCGTTCGCGAGACCGACAACCGGCGATCCGGGAAGTCCAGCGAGCAGGCTCACCACGCCGGTTCCGTGGTCGGCGTCCGACGCGAGGCGATCCGGGCTGCGTGTCGTCCGGGTCGTCACGAGCGCACCGGCGAGGCTCGGATGCGCGACATCGACCGCCGTATCGATGACGCCGATCGAGACGCCCGCCGTGCAACGTCCGGTCGCGGGAGTCCAGGCCGTCAGATCGAAGGCCTCGCACCGATCTCCGCAGGGGCGGCCTGCTGCGCTATAGGTTGTGAACCGTGAGCGGCGGTAGAGTGCGTTGGGAGCCGCTACAATACTGGGATCGAGCGCGCGCACTTGGCTCAAGGCCCGCCGGTCCGACGTGGAGCGGGGGACGGCCAGCCGTACGACGGATCGCCCGACGAGCGGCGACTCGAACTGGGCGCGCACGACGAAGCCACGGCCTTCGAGAGTAGCGATCTGCTGCGCCGATAGCCCGACCACGACGATTTCGCGGTCGCTCGGCCGTTCGGTTGCGCCAGCGACACCGCGATCGCGCGTCCGGCGCCGCGCCTTGCTGCGACCGCTACAGCTGCAACTCCTGAGAAAAAGAAAAGTCTGGCAACGGCACCTGCCCCCGCGACGTGCCGAACTGCGCCCAGGGCTCCAGGCGTCGAAGCCGCCGTCGCCACTCGAACCGGCGCCGGCTCCGCCTCCCCCACCAGCGCCACCACCACCGTCGCCCCCGTCTCCATCCCCATCGTCAGCCCAGGCCGGCGCGGCGAAGCGCAAGGCATCGTTCGGACCAATGGCCAGAAGGAACACAGCAAGAACAGCAATGCCCAAATGGCGTCCAATCAGCCTGACCACGACGTCGCCTCCCGATTTACCCAGAGCTGCAACGCGCCCACGCCAGCGTTGGATCGCCCCGCTTGCCGACTTCCTCTGAACGATAACGCCGTTTGCGGACATCTATTCCAGCGAGATGAAATTGCACTGCCTGCAAGACCATGGAATGAAACACGCCGCCGCACGTTTCAGCATGTAGTCGCAGCCTGGACCTAGCTCATGGATGAAGACGTTCGCCAAGAGATGATCGCGTTGCTCCCGCGCCTGCGGCGGTTCGGGTACTCGCTGACCGGCTCCATGGACGAGGCTGACGACCTCGTACAGGGCGCCTGCGAGCGGGCCCTCTTGCGTCTGGACCAGTACGAAAGGGGATCTCGCCTCGACAGCTGGATGTTCCGCATCATGCAGACAACCTGGATCGATCGTCTTCGTGCGACCCGTCGGCGCGGCACCGTGAACGATCCCGAGATGATGGCGGCCGTGCCCTTCGACGCCCGCATCCACGAACAGACGGAGGCCCGCGCGGCCCTGGACATCGTGCGCGCGGAGATTGCCCTTCTGCCGGAAGATCAACGGTTGGTCCTCGCGCTCGTGACGGTCGATGGCATGTCCTACAAGGACGCTGCAGAGGTACTCGAAGTGCCGATCGGCACCATCATGAGCCGACTATCCCGGGCACGAAAAAGACTGGGCGAAGCGCTGGAGCGGCCGAGGGCAGCACCGGCAAGGGAGTCGAGGGCCTGAGATGCGACGCCTGGATGACGAGATCCTGATGGCCTACGCCGACGGCGCCCTGTCCGAAGCCGATCGACGCCTTGTAGAAACCGAGATCGCCCGCGATCCGCAAGCGCGCCGTTTGATCACGGTGTACCGATCGACGACGGCTCTCGCCCGGCATGCTTTCGATGCGCCCGTCTGGTCCGAGCCACCGGGCCGGCTCGTCGCCTTGCTCAGCGCGAGACCTCGCCGCTCCCGCACGCTGCACGGCTGGCCCGTTTGGCTCGCCGGGAGCTATGGCTCCGGTGGCCTCGCCGCCCTCGGTTCGTTGGCTATTCTGGCGGTGCTCGCAAGCGCCGTCTGGCAGTTGGTCCCCGCAGGGCACGATGCTGCGCCCTCCGATGGCATGCCGGCCCAGGTGGCCGTCGGGCCTGTGCCGAGGCAGAGCGAACTGGCTCGCATCCTCGATGGTCTGTCGGCCGACGCGAGCCATCGCCCCGACCGTCGCTTCAGTCTGGTCGCGACCTTGACCGACAAGTGGGGCAACACCTGCAAGGAGGTCGATGCCCACGGGCCGTCGCCTGATACCCCGCCGGCAGTCGTGCTCCTGGCCTGCCGCGCGGGGGCCGAGCAATGGACCGTGGTGGGGGCGATCGCTCCAGCCGTGGATCGCAACGGCTCCCGTCGCCAGTATTATGTCCGCTCGGAGGCGGATGCCCACGACGCGCTGTCAGGGGTACTGGCGATGATCGGAGCAAAGCAGCGCGCCTCCGCCCTCAAACCCGAGACGACACAGCAATGACGCGGCCGACAGACGAAGAACTCATGGGTTATGCCGACGGTGTCCTCGATGCCGCGTCCGAGGCTCGAGTAGCTGCTTACCTCGCGACGGACGCCGATGCGCGCGACCTCGTCGCCAGTTTCCGCAGGACGGCCGCACTTGCCCGGGACGCCTACGCGCAGCCTCTCGACGAGACGCCTCCCAAGGCCCTGGTCGAGGCGATCCTCAAGGGAACCGGCAAGGCGCAGGGCGCTATAGGGGGCGCCACACCGTCCGCTGGCAGCGCCGACGTCGTCGAGCTGCACGCGCGGCGGCCGCCGACACGCCTGCGCGAGAGCCTTCGTCTCCCGATCGCCGCGTCGCTGGCCCTCCTCGTCGGCATGGGCGGCGGCTACCTTCTGAGCCGCAGCGGTGGTCCCACAGGAACGGGCGAGGTGGCTCTCGGAGCCGTCGCTCCATCCGCGCCGCTCGCCGATGCGCTCGAGCATCGGCCGTCCGGCTCCAAGACTGGCCGGATCTCGATCGTCGCCACGTTCCGCGACAAGAACGATCGCCCCTGTCGTGAAATCGAGGTCTTGAGTGCGACCACGCCGCCCCGTCCCGAACTGGCGGGCGTGGCCTGCCGGAGCGGCAATGGTGGTTGGACCGTGGAGGGGGCGGTGCGCATTGCCATCGCGCCGCCGGCTGGAACTCAGTTCGAGCCATCCGGCGTACCGGAGAGCGATGCACTCTCTGGCCTTCTCGACATGCTCGGCGCCAAGCCCGTTCTCGCGCCGACCGACGAGAAAGCATTGATCGAGCGCCGCTGGAAGTAGGTCTCCCGAGGCCGGCCCGTCTCGACGCGCGCGAACCCCGATCGCCCGCGCCGCGAGACCTATGACGCATTTGTGTCAACCATCGCCCAAGAGCGAAAAAAATCTGAGTCTCTGGATCGGAATAGGTCGCGCGGACGGTCGTTCTCTTGCCAGACCGTCGACGCACCGGACCAACGCCCGCCACAACGCGGCGGGGGTCTGCGCGTCGGCGGTACTCGGGAGATCAACAGCATCGGAGTTCAGAAGATGGCATTCGACCTGATCCGCACGAGCGACGTCACACCTGTCAGCCGAGAGCGCCTCATGGCCGCGAAACGCGGCTTCACGACACGGCGCGTCAAGTTGGATGACGCACGAACGTTGGTCGCCGGATCTGCGGCACCGAGAATTGGTGACCTCGTGCTCGCAGTCGTCGAGAAAATCGGCAGTCACGCGAAAATCGAACTGCCGAGCGGGCGCCGCGCGCAGCTTTCCGTCGGAGACGAGATCATCGTCGCTTACGGCAACCGCTACGCGCCCGATCAGTTCGAGGCTCTGATCGGCGAAAACCTCGACACGTGTCACCTGGTGGCTGCCGGCGGTGTCGCCTCCACCAAGGTCGCCAAGCATGAGGCGATGGCCAGCCCGACGCGCATCACGCCGGTTGGGCTTCTGGCCGGCGAGACGGGCGAACGTCTCAATCTGTCGAATTACGCCGTGTCTCTCGACACGCGTCGCCGCCCGATCAAGGTCGTCTACGTCGCCGGCACGTCCATGAACGCGGGAAAGACCATGACGGCGGCGGGCCTCGTCTATGCGTTGGCCAAGGCCGGACACAAGGTTGCAGGCATCAAGTCGACGGGAACCGGTGCCGGTGGCGACCTCTGGCTCATGTCGGACATGGGAGCCCATGCCGTTCTGGACTTCACGGATGCCGGCTTGCCCAGCACCTATCTCGCGCCCGTCGACCAGATCGAACGGACCGTGCTCGGCCTCATCGGACATGCGGCTGATCAGGGCTGCGACGTCGCTGTCGTCGAGGTGGCGGATGGCCTCCAGCACGAGGAGACGGCCACGCTGTTGCGCTCGGCTGCCATTCGCGAAGCGGCCGTGGGCATCGTGTTCGCCGCCAACGATGCGCTCGGCGCTAAGGCCGGCCTCAGGGTCCTCGAGGAGTGGGACTACCGCGTGCTGGCACTCAGCGGACAGCTGACGCGCTCGCCACTCGCCATGCGTGAGGCTGCCCGGTCGACGGGCATGTCCGTCGTCACGCTGGCCGAGATCCAGGCGGGCTGCCTGACCAGCTCCATCCTGGCGCCGGCCACCTACGGGGCTTCGGCCTTCCTGGCCGCCGGCCTCGAGGCGGCGTGACGCCGCGACCCTCGCCTCATCGCTCCGGAAAACCCAATCTTATGTCCTGGATCGAACTCACGAGCCTCCGCATGCCCGCGCGCATGCGGGGGAGCACCGATGCGTCGACCGAAAGCCGCCCTCCGTCAGATGCGGGGGCGGCCGACAATCGGGCGCGCCGGGCGGCGACGCGACCACGGTCGCTCGCCATTCGGGAGGCATGGCGGCGGTCGCGCAGCGGGATCGCGATCGTCCTGCTGCTCACGTGCTTTCTCAATGTCCTGAAATTGACCCTTCCTCTCTACATTTTCCAGCTCCTCGACCGGGTCATCGCGAGCCGGAGCGTCGATACGCTCCTGCTGCTCACTGCGATCACCGTGTTCGCGATGCTCGCCGCATCGCTGGCCGAGTTCTTGCGCCGTTCCATGCTCGGCCATTGGGGCACCTGGATTGTCGAGCATTTCGGCCGGCAATTGTTTATCGGCAGCATTGATCGGCGTCGGGCTCGCCGACCCGGCAAGGCGCTGGACGACCTCGCCACGGCGAGCGGCTTTGTCTCGACTTCGGCGCTGTCCACCTGGCTCGATGCATTGTTCGCGCCTGCCTTTCTCTTCATCGTCTATCTCATTCATCCGCTGCTCGCAGGCATCGTGCTGACCGGCATGCTCGTCATGTTGAGCCTCGGCATCGCCAACGAGACCCTGACACGCCCGATCCGGGCCGAAATGAGAAAGGCCCGCCGCCGCAGCGAGGGCTGGCTACTGGCCGCCGAACAACAGCTGGAGACGGTATCCGGGCTCAGCATCGGTGAGCGCCTCGCCGACCGCTGGCATGCGAGCATCGCGCGGCGCGGCGCCGAACAACGCATCTCGCGGACGACGGCAGCGGCAATCGGCGAGGCCATGCGTTTCAGCGAAGCGGCGCAGCGCATTGCCTGCTACGGCGTCGGTGTGTGGCTCGCCATCGATGGCGCGCTGAGCGTGGGGGGTATCATCGCCGGCGCGGTTCTCGGTCGGATCGGCACATCTGCCGTCAGACGTGCCATGGCGCATTGGCGCGATCTCGTTCTGGCCAACAGAGCCTACAAGCGGATCAAGCGACGCCTCGATGCCCGGCGCACGCAGACCCATGCCGTGCGCGATCCCGATGCCAAGCTATCGCTTCATCTCGATCAGGTGACGTTCACGCATAACGCATGGTCACAACCCCTCTTCCGGCAGCTGGACCTCAAGGTCGAGCCAGGAGAACTGCTGTGCATCATCGGTCCGTCCGGATCGGGCAAAACGACACTCGCTCGCCTGATCGCCGGCGTGGCCGAGCCGACGATGGGGACGATCCGTCTGGGCGGCCTCGACATAACCCGCTTCTCATCGTCGGAGCGTCAGGCGCTGCTGGGATACCTTCCACAAGCCATCGGCCTGCTCGATGGCACCATCGCCGAAAACATCGCGAGCCTCCGCAGCCTCGATGCCCGCAGGATCGTGGACGCGGCCCGGCTCGCCGGCATCCACGAGGTGATCGAAGCGTTGCCGCAGGGTTACGAGACAAGGATCGGTTCACAAAAGAGCCCACTCTCCGGGGGCGAGCTGCGTCGTCTGGCGCTGGCCCGCGCCATCTACGGCAAGCCGCGGCTGATCGTGCTCGATGAACCCGAGACCAACCTCGATCCCGATCTCGTCGAGCATCTGACGCGATCCATCGAAGAGTTGCGAGCCAGCGGTTCGGCTGTCGTCGTCACGTCTCAGCTGACGCTGCTCTCCCGGATGGCGAGTGTCTCGATCCTGCTTTCGCGGACCGCGCCGTCTCAGATCATCGTCGGGACACTCGACGGTAATTGCATTTCATCGTCCGTCGAGGAAGAGCGCCTGCATTCGCACTTTCCGGAACAGACCGGACCACTGACTTAGTGGAGACGTCATGAGCAAGAAAAAAGCCAACGCGCTCGACGCAGCATCGATGCCGTTCTCCCGGTTTCACATTTTGGCCGGTACCGGCCTCGTGGTGACCTTCACGGCAACTATGGCTGTCTGGAGCAGCCTTGCGGCGCTCGGCAGCGCGGTCGTGGCCCCCGGCCTGGTCAGCGTCGAGACCCATCGCAAGGCGGTTCAGCATCTGGAGGGGGGCATCGTCGGGCGCATCCACGTCAAGGACGGCTCGCGCGTTGCGCGCGGTGACCTCCTTGTCGAACTCAAGAACGTCGCGAGCAAGTCCAACGTCGAGAGACTTAAGTCCCAGTTCTACGAGGCGCTCGCCGGCGCCGCTCGGCTGACAGCCGAAAGGGATGGATTGCAGGAGATCGTATTCCCCGACAGCCTCGTTGCCATCGCGGCCGACGAGCCGGTCGCTCGCTCCGCCATGGCCGCGCAAGTCAGGATATTCGACAGCCGACGCGACCTCACTGGCCAGAAGCTCTCCGTCCTCGACAAGCGCATCGATCGCCTTCAGGAGGAACGCAACGGACTGCGACGCCAGATCGAGGCCGTCGAGGCACAGTTCGCACTGAACACCAATGAGATGACGGATGCCACACAGCTGTTCGAGAAGCAGCTGATCCGCAAGTCCAGGCTGACCGACGTCCAGCGAAGCCGGGCACAGCTCGAAGAGCGCCGCAGCGCGCTCCAGTCGTCACTGGCCCAGACGGACCAGCAGATGACCGAGATGGAACTGCGAAAGTCCGAGTTGCTGTCGAGCACGCTGACGTCCGTGGTCGAGGAGATCCGCGCCCGACAGGCCCGGGCGCATGAGTTGTCCCGCGAACTGGTCGCAGCACAGGACATGCTGCAGCGGACGCGCATCGAGGCCCCGATCGAAGGTACGGTTGTCGGGCTGCAGATCCATTCGCGCGACGGCGTCATTGCGCCCGGGCAGACCTTGATGGAGATCGTCCCCTTGAGCGACGATCTGGTCGTCGATGCGCGCGTACGTCCCGAGGACATCGAGGATGTGCAGACAGGCCTCGAAGCGCGGGTGGTGCTCAACACGTTGAGCCGAAAATTCAGCCAGCCACTGAGCGGCAAGATCACACAGGTATCGGCCGATCGGTTGATCGACAAGCTGACAGGCCGGCCACACTACAATGTCCGCGTGTCGCTCGATCCGGCGTCACTACAGCCCGGCGAGACGAAGCTGCTGGCCGGCATGTCCGCCGATGTGTTCATCCGCACCAGCGACCGAACGCCCTTTGCCTATCTGACGGCCCCTCTCGTTCGGACGTTTCATCGCGGAATGCGCGAGAGATGACTGGCGCCGCCGCCCGCGTCCCATGTCGTCGGACCCGACCCAGAAATTCGAGAAGTCCAATTCTCCCGAGGCTCGCAATGGCGCTGATGTCCGCAGCTCTGACACTCGACGACGCGTTCGCCGCCGATCCGGCGGCATCGAAAGGCCTGTCGGTCGAAACGGCTGACATCGACGGCGAGCAGATCGACGTTCACATCTATCGTCCGAAGCGATGCTCCAGAACTCCAGGACCGTTGCTCCTCGTCTTTTCGGGCTATGAGCGGAACACCATCGAATATGTTCGCCGCGCCCGCCGTGTTGCGCGGGAGCATTGCATGACCGTGCTGGTCCCCGATCTCGATCGGGACCGCTTTCCCCGGTCCCGCTATCAGCGGGCTGGCGTCTCGCGCAAATCCTTGAGAAGCGGAACTCATGCATGCATGGGGCGGCTTCTGCTCGGGCTTCAGGCCTGGGCTCGGCAGCACGAAGGCCGTCCCGATGCGCGCTTCGTCATGTTTGGACATTCAGCGGGAGCCCAGATGCTCTCGCGGGTCGCGGCATACTGCCCGGTGCCGGATACGGATCGCATCATCATCGCGAACCCTTCGAGCTACGTGGGGCCATCGCTGATCGACCCCGCGCCGTTTGGCTTTAAGGATCTCCTCGACGTCGGTGCGCGCGAATCCGCACTCGCCAGCTACCTTGCAAAGCCGATCACCATTTATCTCGGAGACCAGGACATCGGCGACGAACGCCTCGACCGAAGCAGACACGCACTGCGACAGGGCCGCAACCGCCTCGAGCGAGGCCTCAACATCTACGCGGCAGCGCGGACGATGGCAGCCGAGCGCGGATGGGCGTTTGGCTGGCGCCTCGTCGTTGCGGCAGGCGTCGGGCATTCCTCGCGCGATATGCTCCAGGCGCCGGAGTTTATGGCCACCGTCCACGAGGGCACGGAACATAAGCGCTGAAGCCGTGTCGTGCACCGTCGCCACCGGCCCCGAGCCACAGGGGGTCGATCGTTCGTCCAGGCCCGCCGTCGTCCGTGGATCAGCAGAAAGCGAAGAAAGTGGCTTGCAATCGAACTATCCGTGTCGACTCCCGCCCAAGTGAAGGGTTTCGGATGACGGCCCGTCCCGACATCGGCCGGGCGCACTGGAGCCGTCGTCGGAGTGTCTCCAGGGAAGGAACCCGCGAGAGGCAGCGCTCGGGCGGTGCCGCGAGCGCTATGGGGATAGCGGCCGAAGCATTGATGCGAGCGGTCCGCTGGAAGCGGGTTGGTCTGCGTTCGAGGGCTCGCCCTGCGGGATCGCGGTCATCGGTTTGGGCTCGGCGCCTCCGCTGAAGGGGGTGACCGTGGGCGCAGGGCCCGTGCCGACAGCGATCACGAGACTGCGCCGCCGGCGCCAGCACAAGACCAGCGTCTCGCGAGCATGATCCTGTGATCGCAGCCGCGCGCTCATGAGGCATCGATCCTGATGACGGCCGGCGATCCCTGGCACTTCGGGCAGTGCCGGTTGCGGCAGCGGTTGTAGGCAATGCTCGTGAAGCCGCAGGCGCTGTTCTCGCAGCGTGCGACGTGCCCACCGAGGGCTGCCGTGCGGCAGCGCTCGATCGCCGACATCACCTTCATCTGATCAAGGCTCACGTGGCCACGGTTGGCGTCACGCCAAGCGGCGCCGTGGTCGCGGAGAATGTCCGCGACCTCCAATGCCGGACGGATCATGGACCCAGCCGATCAGGCGCCGGGCTCGTCCGGCGTCCTCGGCCTCTCCGGCGATGGCTTCGGCAGGGTGAGTCGATCGAGCGGGCTCACCACGAGGCGCAGCGTGTTGGTTGCGACCTGCGCATAGCGCGCGGTCGTGTCGAGCTTGGCGTGGCCGAGCAGGACCTGGATCACGCGGACGTCCGTGTTGTTCTCAAGCAGGTGGGTCGCGAAGCTGTGCCGGAGCGTGTGCGGCGAGATCCAGGCGCCGAGACCGGCGACGTTGGCCGCCATGTGACAGGCGCGGTTGAGCTGGCGTGTGGTGATCGGCAGGCACGCAGCACTTCGAGAAGTTGCGGCGAGAGCATCGCGTGGCGGTCCTTGCGACCCTTGCCTTGCTCCACACGGATCAGCATCCGCTTGCTGTCGACGTCGGAGACCTTGAGGTTGACGACCTCCATGGCCCTGAGCCCCGCGCCATAGGCGACAGACAGCGCCGCCTTGTACTTGAGGCGTGGACCGGGTGCCGACTCGAGCAGGCGAGCCACGTCATCCGGTGACAGGACCCGCGGCAGCTTGCGCGGATAATCGACACGGGTCAGCTGCTGGGCGAGGTTGCCGCGACCGAGCGCAAAGGTGAAGAAGAAGCGCAACGCCACCGTCGAGCTGTTCATGCTCGGCGGCTGCACGCCGCGCTCGACCTGATGCACCTGATAGCGACGCAGATCCTCGCCCGTCGCCGTCTCCGGCGAGCGGCCGAGAAACCTCACGAAGTTCTCGACGTGCCGGATACAGTCATGCTGCGTCTTCTCGCCGAAGCGGCGGACGGCCATGTCCTCTTGCATGCGGCGGCGCAGATCGCTGGGGGGCTTGTCGAATACGGGGTCCTTCATCGGAGGCTCCTGTCTTGAGGTTGGAGTGCTAGACCCCTCGATCCTCGAGACAGGCCTCCCGGCCCTTTGCTACCCAACCTTCTGTTGGTTACTCAGCTGCCGCGCCAAGCCGCAGCCCGCGCGAGCGGGCTCGTTCATTGGCCCGTGACCGACGAGTGCCGTCGTCCTTGTGGACGCTCGAAGCTGGGGGATAAGCTGCCACCGGTCACGGGAGCGGCAGCTCTCTGGGACCGACTGGGCGTGCTCGGTCAGGCATCACGGAGGCATCCCGTGACCCGTAGCCACCGTTGAGCCTTGGCTAAGTATGTCGACTTCAGATGACAACAAATTACAGAAATGCCGTCGCCGTGGGCAGGCATGTCCCGTTCAGTGCTCGTCGAGCAGGCTCGTTCGCTGGACCTCCGACCGCCGATACTTCGGAGCGGACCGCGGCGGCCCTTTCGGTTAGGGAGAGTTCGCCACAAGCCTTGAGGGCGTCGGACACCGAAACTCGGCGCTTCAACTGGATGGAGCATCGTCGCCACCAGTGACGACTGGGCGGTCGTTCGTCGCCTGTCATGCAGGTCGTCCAATTGCGGCGACGCCGGCAGTTGCACCTGGCGGCAGACGTCCGCCCGCGTTGAGAGCGATTGCACTGCCGTCCTTTACGTTGTGCGGGCGAGGCAAGGAGCTGAGACTTTGCCCAGTCCGATGATCATCGTCGGAAATGGCCGTCACGCGGCTCGCGTCTGGCTCAGCGACTGCAGTTCGCGCAGTGTCAATGCCAGTGCTTCCTGCATCGCTGCGCCGGCAACCTCGGTCGAACCCGCCTCGATCGCCTCGCACAGTGCACCCAGCCGGACAGCTCCGATATTGCTGCACATCGACTTCAGCGCGTGGGCCGCCGCCGCGCGCCCCTCCTTGTCTTCCGGGCTCAATGCCAGAAGCGCATCGAGCCGCGGCGGCGCGTGCTCGGAGTAGAGCGCAATCACCTTTGCAGCCAGATCATCGCCCGGCGCTCGGATGTCCTCGATGGATCGCAGCACGGCTTGGTCGATGACAGGGAGAGCTGCCGCTTCCATCACTGCCGGCGCCGGCCGGTCGAGAAGGTCGCGGGCTCTGGGCCCCAGATGGCGACCAAGGCACTCCCGAATGTCGGCGAGCGTGAACGGCTTTGTGATGCAATCGTTCATGCCGGCTTCGCGCCAGGCCTCGGAGCCGCGCCCGAGCACGTGCGCTGTCAGGGCAACCACGGGAACTGGCGCGCGGCCAGTCGCGACCTCCAGCACCCGGATCTGGCGGCAGGCTTCGAACCCGTCCAGCTCGGGCATGCTGCCGTCCATGAAGACCAGATCGTAATGCCCTTCGCGCAGGGCGTCGATGGCCGCCGCGCCGGTTGCGACGCTGGTGACGTCGACGCCGAGACGGCTGAGCGCCTCGGCAAGCACTTCGCGATTGACGGGATTATCATCTGCGGCGAGGACCCTGACGCCGGAGAAGGATATCCCGGAGCTGTGTGGCACAGCCGTCCGCGTGGCCGGGATCGCCGAAAGCGCCGTCTTGCCCGCCAGTGCGCTCTCGAGCAACGTCCGCGTCTCACGGCCGCCGATCGGCGCCGCCATGACGCCGTCAATCGCACCAGACTCGACCAGGTGATGGGCTGTGCTGTTGCCGACGCCCCCGACAGCGAGCACGACCGTCCCGGCTCCGGCAGCGCCGTGCCTCGAGGGTGGGATGATGATGACATCGACGCCGTCCACGTCGGCCTCGTCCACGAGCGCGGCCCCGAGATCGTGGGCCATGGCGACCAGTGCCTCGCGGACGGGCCCGTCGTCGATCTGGAGCCGCAGCCGCCGACCTCGCAGCGCGGTGCAAGCGCCGGCTGCGGACGGCTCGACGAGCAGCACCGGTATCGACACTTCGAATGTCGTGCCCCGTCCCATTGCGCTGTCCACCTCGATACGACCGCTCATGGCCGTGACGAGGCGCCGGCAAATCGTCAATCCGATGCCGGTGCCGCCAAATCTGCGAGACGTCGAGCTTTCGGCCTGGGTGAAGGCTTCGAACAGCGTGGCGATCTTCTCGGGCGGGATCCCGATTCCGCTATCGCGGACGCGCAGCACCAGGTCGGTCGATTGACCTGCTGTCGCACCGGGGCTCGAAGCGAGCGTGATCAGGACGCCGCCCCGCTCGGTGAACTTCAAGGCATTGTTGAGCAGGTTGGACAGGATCTGGCTGAGACGCAGGGGATCGCCGATCACCTGCGCGGGGATATCCGGCGAGATGTGACAGGCAAGCTCGAGGCCCTTCGAGGCCGCATGCTCCGAGAACAGCTGGAGCACATCCTCGACGACGGCAGCAGGGCTCATCGGGATCTGCTCGAGCTCGAGATGGCCGGCCTCGATCTTCGTCAGATCGAGGATGTCGTTGATGAGAGCCAGCAACATCTTGCCCGACTTCACGATCACGTCGCAGTTGCGGCGCGCGCGGGGGGGAAGATCGTCGGTGGCCAGCAGCTCGGCCATCACCAAGAGACCGTTCATCGGGGTGCGGATCTCATGCGACATGGTGGCCAGAAAATCGGACTTGGCCGCATTGGCGCATTCGGCTGCTTCCTTGGCGGCCGCAAGCTCGAGCGTACGCAACTCGACCTCCTCGACGAGGCGATCTCGGTGCTGCTTCAGGGCAATGTCGCGAGCGCGGACCTCGGCCATCATGGCGTTGAACGAGTCGACCAGACGCCCGGTCTCGTCATCGCTCGTGCGCGCAACGGGCCGCGAATAAACTGCCTCGCGCCGGATGGTGTCGGCCGCCGCGGTCAGCGTCAGGATCGGGCGACTGATGGAGGCTTGCAGACGGATCGTGATGAGTCCGGCGAAAGCAGCCGCGAGGGCGCCGGCGGCCATCGCATCGAGCAGGCTGGTCAGGAGCGCGAGACGGAGCTCGGAAACGTCGGCAATGAGGGAAAGCTGTCCGATCCGGCGGCCGCCATGCACCACGGGTAAGGATACCAGATAGGTGCCGAGTCGAAGCGTCGTCAGCGGGCCGATGTCGCGATTGGCCTCCAGCCCCTCCCGTACGCCACCGAGCACGACACCCTGTCCGAATTCGTGCAGCTTCCGGCCTTCGGCATCGACAACGATGACGAAGCGCACCGAAGGGATATCCGCGATCCCCTTGAGGCCGTGCGCGATCCCGCGTCGATCTCCGGCCGCGACGGAATTCGCGATGCTGCTCGCGAATGCCGCGGCGATGCCGAAGAGGGACTCCCGCTTGGCAGCGAACCGCCGCTCGGTCTCACGCCATGCCGAGGCTGCAGCCGACAACAGGCCAGCGAGAAGCACCGCGGAAAGCACACTGGCCCACAGCTTCAGTCGGATCGATCTGGAAAGGTGACGAAGCACGCGGATTCAGGGCCTGACGTGTTGTGGCGTGGCCGACTGCCACCCATGGAGCCTAATGCCATTGAGTAAAAAATATTCGATCAGTTGCGCGCTTTCATGATGGCTATGTCGCAGACGGGTTCTGTCGAAAATATTAATCACCGCTCCATTCCGAAACGGCGCCCGCAATTCATCTGATACATAAACTTTGCATTAAACCTCCATTTCGACTTCGATGGAAATTCTCATCGTCTGTGAGAAAGTGATATCCAGAAGCTCCGGCACGGGTCGGCGCCGCCACGATGAAGTTCACCTGGCCGGGCATGACATTGAAGCTGCCTCGATCGATCTGGACGTGTCGCGACGGCAGCCTCGTCGTGCCGTTCGCGCTGTGCCTGCCCGTGCTCGTGATGATCTGCGGTGGTGCGATCGACTATGCGGTGGTGACCAACCAGCGCCTGAGGCTGCAGGCGGCCGTCGATGCGGCAGCCCTGGCCGGAGCGCGCGAACTCGGGCTGTCCGACGCGCGGCGCGAGAACGTTGCCGCCTCCGTCGAGGCGATGGTGCGCGCGGCGATGACCGGAAGTGCGGCCGAGCGGTCGGCCAGCGGATCGCCGCTCGTGATGACTTTGGTGCGCGATGAGCCGCTCGAAGTCGAGATTTCGGCGCGCCAGACGACCACGCCAATCTTCGGGGACATGATCGGAATTGCGCCAGAGGCCATCGAGGTGAGCACGGTGGCGCGCATCGTCGGCCGGCCCAATATCTGCGTGCTTGGGCTCGACAAATCAGCCGGTGGCACCATCTCGCTCGAGAAAAACGCCCGCGTAACCGGCCAGAATTGCGCGGTCTATTCCAATTCGACGCACAGAAATTCGATCGCATCAAAGAACAGTGCCGTTCTCTCCGCGTCCCTCATCTGCGCTGCTGGTGGCAGGGAGGGAGCGCCCGGCAACTTCACGCCCGAGCCTCTGACGGATTGCCCGACCTTCGACGACCCGCTCGGCAGCCGCCCGGAACCCGCGATCGAGCCATGCAGCGACACGAAGCCGAAGCTCGTCAAGGCATCGACTTTCCTGACGCCCGGCACGTACTGCGGCGGATTGAGAATTGAGGCCGGTGCCACGGTCGACCTGGATGCGGGCATCTACGTGATCAAGGACGGACCGCTCGAGGTGTCCGATGGGGCCAGCCTGATCGGCAAGGGTGTCGGCTTTTTCCTGACCGGCGCTGATGCAACACTGAACTTCAAGGCTGCTTCGAGCATCGATCTGGCGGCTCCCCGGTCGGGCGAGATGGCTGGCATGCTGGTGTTCGAGGGGCGCAGCCAGCCGACGACCGGCGTCCACGAAATCCGGAGCGACAACGCCGGCAACCTGCTCGGCACCATCTACTTGTCGCGCGGGCGCCTGCATGTCGATGCGAACAGCCCGATCGCAGATAAATCAGCTTACACCGCCATCGTCGCCCGCATGTTGACGCTCTACGGCGGTCCCCACCTCGTCCTCAATTCGAACTACGAGCAGACGGACGTGCCGGTGCCTGAAGGCATCCGGGGCGCGGCCCAGCCCGTATCGATCGTCAGGTAAAAGCCATGTATCGCACCGAGCCGCGTCTTTCGAACACCCGGCCGCGCATCCTTGTCGTGGATGACGATCCGATTTTCCTCGCCGTGGCCGGATCAGGTCTGGCGGCCGCGGGCTTTGACAGCACATCTGTCGGCGACGGCGTCGAGGCGCTGGAGGCGCTCGATGCAATGCGTTTCGACGGCGCCCTGATCGATCTCGCCATGCCCCGGATCGATGGTTTCCGGCTGCTCGGTCTCGTCAGAGGGTCGGAGCGCCTGCGGCGGCTCGCGATCATTGTCGTCACCGGTCGTGGGGATACGGAGGCCGTGGCCCATGCGATGGCGCTCGGTGCCGACGGCTATGAGCGCAAGCCGGTCGTGTGGCCGGGGCTGATCGAAAGGCTGCGGCAGTCGATCGAGAACAGGGCATCCGGTGCGGGGTATCGGGCAGCAGCGATGGCCCAGGAGGCCGCCGTGCGACCGCAGAGCATCCGTCCGAAAAGTGGCCGGCCCTCCATTTGAGAACGCGCCGGCATTAAGGGTTCGTTCGGTCGGCTCGACTAGAACTGGCATATGCTCGACCACAGTCCAGATGTTCGCCGTCAGCGCACTGCGCTGATTGTCGACGATGATCCCATCATCCGGATGGTTGTCGGTGAGTATCTGCGCACGCACCACGACTTCGATATTCTGGTCGCCGGCAACGGCCGGGAAGCCAGCCGACTTGTTGAGAGCGCCAAGGGCGGCATTGCGTTTCTGGTGTGCGATGTCCACATGCCCGACTACGACGGCGTCGAGTTGATCGGCTATCTGCATGCGCGAGGCTCGAGATGTCCGGTGGTGTTCGTCACCGGAGCACACCGTGCGATCGCGGACGCGACGTTGTTTCTGGCCCGGGCGAAGGGTCTCCAGGTACTGGGCCTGCTCAGGAAGCCTGTCGATCTGGCAAAGCTGTCAAGTCTGGTTGCTTTACTCGATGAGATGCAGAGCGTCACGTGACGGAGCGGGCATTCGAAGCGCGAAAGCACAGTGCGCTACCTTGATATCGAGATCGCCGGGATATCGACATCTGATCCTTTGACGCGATACCCCTCTGACCGGACACGCTCGGCGGCGCTTATTGCTTGGCCGATTCCAGTGGTGCCGATGGCCGCTTGTGGATCAGGCTACTCTTGCGCTCCATGACTTGGTGTGCCGCATAATTCTGCAGTTGGCGCGAGGCCGAAGTCGACCTGACGGTCGGTCGCGGGGCTACCGCTGCCGTACGTCCGAGCCAAGGCCCGGCCGGCCTTGGATCATCCTTCAAAGTCCGCTTCCTCCGCCCGGCGAATGCGCGACCCCATGCATTCGAGCTCACTTCACCACCGTCGGCACGACCGTTGTCGCATACGCATGCCCCAACCTCGCCAAGGAGCCGGCATACGCCCCGTCCATATGCGTCCGCGGAGATCGCGCCTGGGCGTGATCTCCGGGGGCCTCATCGGTCGAGAGCGGACGCGGTCATCACCATCCGAAGCCAACGCGCCACTCCACGCCAGCGCAAAGATTGCGCCACGTCAAATGCTTGGTCTCGATCAGGTGGAGTGTTCAGCACCGCCGCCGACGACGATGGGCCCGGCTCTCCACGCTGTCGCGCTCAGGCCGGGGACGCAAGGGGATGAGGCCTGACGGAATGCCGGTGGCCGATCCCGCCTCGTCCCGGCCTCAAGGCCATTTTACCACGGGCGGCATCGACGACAGGATCGAGTTGACGTTGCCGCCCGTCTTGAGGCCGAACACCGTGCCGCGGTCGTAGAGCAGATTGAACTCCACATAGCGGCCGCGTCGGACGAGCTGCTCCTCGCGCTGCGCCTCGGTCCACGACTTCGCGAAATTGGCGCGGACGAGCTTCGGGTAGATGTCGGCGAACGCGCGCCCCACGCCCTGCGTGAAGCGGAGCGCGAGATCCCAGCCGCCCTCGGCCTCCGTCGGCGCGAGGTAGTCGTAGAAGATGCCGCCGATGCCGCGCATCTCCTTGCGGTGCGGGAGATAGAAGTATTCGTCGCACCACTCCTTGTAGCGCGGGTAGTCGATGGGAGCCGCATAACCCTCGCACGCCGCCTCCATCGCCGCGTGGAAGGCGACGCTGTCGGGGTCCTCCTGCGTGCGCCGTGCATCGAGCACCGGCGTGAGGTCCGCGCCGCCGCCGAACCAGCACTTGGATGTCACGACCATGCGTGTGTTCATGTGCACGGCCGGTACGTTCGGATTGTGCGGATGGGCGATGAGCGAGACGCCGGACGCCCAGAAGCGCGGGTCTTCCTCGGCGCCGGGGATCTGCTTGCGGAATTCCGGCGCGAACTCGCCATGCACGGTCGAGGTGTGGACGCCGACCTTCTCGAACACGCGCCCCGACATCATGGCCATGCGCCCGCCGCCGCCGGGCTTGCCCGTGTGGTCGGATCGCTCCCAGGGCGTGAAGACGAACCGCCCCGGCGCCTGATCCGACAGGGCCGCTCCGGCCGGCAGATCGTCCTCGAGTTTCTCGAGGGCCGGGCAGATGATGGTATCGCGCAGCGTCTCGAACCACGCTTTGGCCTTCTGTTTGCGCCGTTCGAGATCCGTATCCATCATTGTTAACTCTCTGCGTCCTGGGTTAGTGAGAAGCGGGCCGTGCGGGCGCAAGGACATGCGACGGCACGGGCTGCTGACATCGTGTGGTCCATTTTTGGGCGATAACCGGCCGCTGATCCAGTCAGGAATGATCTTTCGTTGGCGATTCCGGCATCTTCCGGTCGCCGTCCGCCGTGGCCGCGACCCGGCGCCACCAGTTCTTCGAGGCCGCCCATGCACCGTTGGTTCACCTGGTTCGAGACGCGCATCGCGGCGTTTCCCGACGACCCGCCCGAGCGGCCGCCCGAGACCCTTTCGGCGTTCTACTGGTACTTCGTGAAGCCGGTCTGGCCGATCTTCCTCGTCCTGCTGGTGGTCGGCTGCATCGGCTCGCTGATCGAGGTGGCGCTGTTCGCCTTCGTTGGTTCGCTGGTCGACCTGATGCGCGAAGCAAAGACGCCGGAGACGTTTCTCGCGGACAACGCCTGGACTTTGCTCGGCATGGGCTTCGTGGCGCTCGTCCTCCGCCCGATCGTCTCGACGCTCCACGACCTGATCAAGAACCAGATGATCTCGGGGCCGTTCACGACGCGGATACGCTGGCTGACGCACCGGTACGTCCTGCGCCAGTCGATCGGCTTCTTCCAGAACGACTTCGCCGGCCGGGTCGCCAACAAGGTGATGCAGACCGGACCGGCCTTGCGCGAATCCGTGGTGCAGGTGGTCGATGCCGTATGGTACGTGGCCGTCTACTGGAGCGGCGCGCTGATCCTGTTCTGGCAGGCCGACTGGCGGCTGACGTTGCCGCTGATCGCCTGGCTCGTCGCCTACGGCATCGCGATCGTCCATTTCGTGCCACGCATCAAGCAGGCCTCGACCGAGGCCTCCGAGGCCCGCTCCATGCTGATGGGGCGGATCGTCGACAGCTACACCAATATTCTCACCGTGAAGCTTTTCGCCCACGCCGACCGCGAGGACGGCTATGCCCGTGACGGCCTCGCCGAGCAGATGGAAAAGTGGCAGGCTTCGCTGCGTCTGCTGACCCGGCTCGAACTCGTCCTCTACGCCATGAACGGCCTGCTGCTGGTCTCGGTCACCGGCCTCGCGCTGTGGCTGTGGACGGGAAACCTCCTCACCATCGGCGCCATCGCGCTCGCGACCGGCCTCGTCATCCGCATCGTCAACATGTCGGGCTGGGTCCTGTTCACGGTCGCCGGCATCTTCGAGAACATCGGCATCGTGCAGGAAGGCGTCGAGACCATCTCGCGGGTCAACTCGGTGGTCGATGCGCCCGACGCCAAGCCGCTCGTCGTGACGAAGGGCGAGATCCGCTTCGAGCAGATCCGCTTCAACTACGGCGTCACGGCCGAGCAGCAGGACGAGCCCGGAACGCGGCTGCGCCCGCGGGTCGTGCGCGATCTCTCGCTGACCGTGAAGCCGGGCGAGAAGGTCGGCCTCGTCGGTCGCTCGGGCGCGGGCAAGTCGACACTGGTGAACCTGCTCCTGCGCTTCTACGACCTCGAGAGCGGCCGCATCCTGATCGATGGCCAGGACATCCGCCGGGTGACCCAGGACAGCCTCCGGGCCCAGATCGGCATGGTGACGCAGGATACCTCCCTGCTGCATCGTTCGGTCCGCCACAACATCCTCTACGGACGTCCCGACGCCGATGCCGAACTCGCCGCCGCCGCGGCCGGCAAGGCCGAGGCGCACGACTTCATCGTCGGTCTCGCCGACATGAAGGGGCGGCGCGGTTACGATGCGCATGTGGGTGAGCGCGGCGTGAAGCTCTCCGGCGGCCAGCGCCAGCGGATCGCCATTGCGCGGGTGCTGCTGAAGGATGCGCCGATCCTGATCCTCGACGAGGCCACGAGCGCGCTCGATTCGGAGGCCGAAGCCGCCATTCAGGAGCAGCTCTTCAACCTCATGCAGGGCAAGACGGTGATCGCCATCGCCCACCGCCTATCGACCATCGCCGCCATGGATCGCCTCGTGATCATGGACGAAGGCCGGATCGCGGAGGAAGGGAGCCACACCGATCTCATCGCGAGGAACGGCCTCTACGCCGAACTGTGGGCCCGCCAGTCCGGTGGCTTTCTGGTACAGGAGGCTGCCGAGTAGGGACCGACGGACGCAACAGCCGGGTGCGATCTAGCTCTCGCAGCCGGCAACCGTCTCCTCCTGAATCCAGGCCTTGACCTGGGCGAGCGCGTTCGGCCGCGCCAGCCCCCGGGCCGTGGCATCCCGAAAGATCGCCAGCTGCCGGTCGGCACTGGTTCCGTCGGCGAGGATGCGCTCGACGCCGTCGACTTCGGCCATGCAGCCCAGGGCTTCGGCGTGCGGTCGCACCAGTTCGACGAGGCGCCGCGCCGCCTCGGGCGTCCCGACGGAGGACCGCTCGCGGAAGGGATCGACCAGTTCGGCACCGAGCCCGTATCGCTGGACGCGCCACTTGTTCTCTTTTGCGAGTGCCCGCTCGGGCGACGTCAGCCCCGCATTGAGGGTCCGGTCGAGAACGAGCGCGCGCACCATGGCCCGGTAGACGGCCGCGATCGTCAGGCTGTCCTCGATCCGCGTGCAGGCGTCGGCGATGCGCAACTCCAGTGTCGGGTATTTGTGCGATGGACGGATCGCCCACCAGATGTAGCTCGGATTGGCGATGATCCCGGCGCGCGTGAGCACGTCCGTATAGCCTTCGTACTCGGCCCAGCTGCGGAACAGCGGCGGCAGGCCGGTGCGCGGCAGCTCGTCGTAGGACGTCAGGCGGTAGCTCGCGAAGCCCGACTCCATGCCGCGCCAGAATGGTGACGAGCACGAAAGCGCCAGCAGGATCGGCAGGAACGGAATCGATCGCCGCATGACGTCGATCCGCGTCTCGTTGTCCGGCAGCGCCACATGGACGTGCAACCCGCACACGAGGTTGCGAAACGCGAGAAGCTGGAGTTCGCTCACGACCTCGTCATAACGCTGCTTCTGCGTCTGCTGCTGCTCGGGCCATTCCGCTGTCGGATGCGTTCCGGCGGCCAGCACGGAAAGGCCGATCTCGTTACCCGCTCTCGCGAGAGCTGATCTCAGCCGGCGCAGATGCGCCCGCGCCTCCCCGAAGTCGTGGCAGATCGGCGTGGCGGCCTCGACCTGGGATTGAAGCAGCTCCGGATGCACGCCCTCGCCCGCCAGCGTATTGGCGCGCGCGATGAATTTCTCATGCGCCTGCGGCTCGATGAGCAGCGTACGCTCGTGCACGACGAAGAATTCTTCCTCGATGCCGAAAGTGAATTCCATGAATAGGATGCTCCTTGTCCGGCCAGCTGGGCATCTCGCTGGAACGTGCGGAAGTAGTCTTCGGGTGATGCGAGTGGCGCATCTCGGGCGCGCCGGGAGCAGATGAGGGGATTTACAGCGCCCCCCGAACCTACGGCAAGGCCTTTGCACGCAATGGCCGCCCGGCATCGGTTGGGCGTTGTCCTCCGCGGGGCCCGATTGAGCCGAACTCCGGGCGGCGCTATGGCGTGGTCGTACCCCGAGGAGAATCGCCCATGCCCCTGCTGTCCCTGCTCTCAGCCCAGCCCCTTCCCCCCATGGCCCAGGCCCTGATCGTGATCGGCGTCGGCGTGTTTTCGACCCTGCTCGGGTTCGGCATCCTGCCCGCCGGGTTCGATCAGAAGAAGGCTGCGGCCTGGCGCCGCCGCTACGCCGGAAACTTTCGCATCGGCGGCCCGCTCGTTATCCTGGTTGGCCTGGTCATGCTCGCAAGGGCGCTGTTCTGGCCGGCCTGATCGTCCCCGGAGGTTCCAGTCCATGTACACGTTGCTCTCGGCGACGCCATCGCCTTACGCTCGGAAGGTGCGGATCGCACTCGTCGAGAAGGGAATCCCCTTCGAACTGAAGACCGAGGTTCCCTGGGATCACACCACCGAGACGCCGAAGTGGAACCCGCTGGAAAAGCTGCCCGTCCTGATCACGCCAGAGGGCGAGGGGATCTACGAGAGCCGCTTCATCCTCGAATGGCTTGAGGTGAAGCATCCGATGCGACCGCTGCTGCCGCACGACGAGGCGGGGCGCCTTGCCGCCCGCCAGATGGAAGTCCTCGCCGACGGCGTCTGCGACGCATTCGTGCTGCATTTCTTCGAGCGCCATCGCGAGACGGACAAGCAAAGCCCCGAATGGCTGGCGCGCCAGCACCGCAAGATCGACGGCGGCCTGAGGGAGATCGCGCGCCGCATCGGAACACGCGAGTATGCCGTCGGTGATCGCTTCGGCCTGGCCGACATCGCGGCGGGCACTGTCGTGGCCTATCTGACCGTCCGCTACCCCGACCTCGACTGGCGTACGCGCCATCCCGATCTGGCGGCCTATTCCGATCGCCTCGAGCAGCGTCCGTCGTTCGCCGCCACGCGTCCTGTTCCGCAGCGCATCAGCGACAAGGTCGTCTGAGGCGGGCTCGCGGTCCATTTGGGCCATGCTCTGCCGGACCGCGCCTGTGGCGCGATGTGGCCGGCTCGCAAGAGCCGACCACATGCTCATGGCAGCCGGGCGCCATTCCTTGCGGAACCCCTCTAGGGCCCCCGACCACCTGTCCTTCGCACCACCCCCTGCACCGCGGTATCGCGGGCCCACCAGACAGCAGCACGATGCCTCTCCCGCCCCCGTTCGGGCTTGCGCCCACGGCGTCGAGGCAGGCGCGCACCATAGCCAGGATGGCCTGGGAGGCAAGCCTCTGGACACGCCGCACGCGGATGGCAGCGCCCTCGGAAACTGGCGATTTCAGCGCCTCTTGCGCCTGATGTCAGCGGTCCGACGCCGTGGTTCAGAGTTGATACGTCGGCAGCGTTCGCGAGGGCATTCAGTTGTCGGAAAAAGGAAAAGCGGGCAGTAGCCGGAGGCGATCCTGAGACGGGTCTGAGGCCGGATGGGATTTATCCACAACTCTCTCGTCCGAACGGCAGAGATGGCCTGTCATGGTGGTCGGTACATTCCGTCGCACGTCGGCACTCAAGTGGTGACCGCGGCCTCCAGAATGGCCCGCACCGATGCCGGTGGCGGCACGGAGACCCGGGCGTCCAGGTCAAAGAACACGTTCACGCACTCGGCTGTCGCATGGCATGTCTCGCCGATGAAGAGACCGTATCCCGTCGTGATGGAGCGATTGCCGAGCCGGATGAAGCGGGAGCCCACCTCGACGGTGCCCGGATAGAAGAACTCCTTGCGGAAATCGATCGCGACGCGCGCCAGGACGAAATCGATGTTCGGCCCGTCGCCCCGCCCCGTCATGCCGCCGTCGGCCATCAGGCGATAGAAGAGATCGCACCGTGCCGCTTCGAAGTAGGCCGAGGTGGCCACATTGTTGATGTGCCCCAGCATGTCCGTATCCGAGAAGCGGATGGTGACAGGCGTCATGAGCCCGAACGTCGCCCGTTTCGTCAGATCGAAGGTCTTCTGGTCAGCCATCTCGAACCTCGCCTATGCTTGTCGGTGTGGCCGCATGGATAGGCGGCGGTTGCAGCAAATCAAGCCCGATGGCGTCGCGGCATGCGATGTCTCGTCCGAGGCTCAGGGAAGGAACGATCGCATGGAACGGCCGACGCCGCTCAAGGGACTGACGGTGCTCGACATGAGCCAGGGCATCGCGGGCCCCTCCTGCGCCAGCCACTTCGCGGCCTACGGCGCCCGCGTGATCAAGCTGGAGCCGCGCGAGGGCGACTGGATCCGCAACCTCGGTTCCCGCATTGCCGGCGCCTCGTCGGCTACGATCGTCTACAACCGCGGCAAGGAGAGCATCGCCGTCGACCTGAAGACCGAGGAGGGGCGTGAGATCGCGCTCGAGCTTGGCGAGAAGGCCGATGTGGTGCTCGAAAGCGCTCGCCCCGGCGTCATGGAGCGGTTGGGGCTTGGCTTTGCCCAGTTCAGCGAGCGCAACCCGTCCGTCGTCTATGTGTCGATTTCCGGCTACGGCCAGCGCGGACCGAAGCGCGAAACGCCGATGGTCGATACCGTCGGGCAGGCGTTCTCCGGCCTCATGAGCGTCATCCGCGCCCGCGATGGCGCGCCCGTGAAGATCGACGTCCCGCTGATCGATGCGATAACGGGCCTCTATGCGTTCCAGGCGGCCTCGATGGAACTCTGGGGCCGGAAATCGGGAGCCCCCGGACGCCATATCGACGTCTCGCTGATGCAGTCGGCGGCTCACATTCAGGCCATCAACATCGTCGAGCACGCCTTCGCCGGCCGCCCGCCGGTGCTGCTCAATCCGCCGGCCGGAAACTATCCGACTGCCGATGGCTGGATCGCCATCACGCTCGTGACCGAGGCGCAGTATCAGGCGATCTGTCGCTCCGTCGGCCGGCCGGAGCTGGGGACAGACCCCCGCTATGCGACGTTCGCTGCGCGCCGCGACCACCTGGCGGCCTTGCGCGCCGAGCTGGACGTGGAGCTGAAGAAGAAGCCGACCCGAGAATGGGCGGAGATCTTCGCCCGCGAGGGCGCCCTCGGGCAGCCGATCAACGACTACGGCGACTGGCTCGGCGACGCCCATGTGACGGCGGTCGATGCTGCGCCGGACTATGAACTCGCAACGGGAGACATGGTGCGCCTGCCGCATCTGCCCGGCGGCATCATGGATGACGCGGCCGTCCCCATTATCGGCGAGCACACGCGATCGGTGCTGACTGAGCTCGCCTACACCCGCGAGGAGATCGCGGATCTCGTCCGCCGCGGTGTCGTGGTCGACATCGACGGAGAGTAGCTTGGGCGCGACGCGGCCGATCAGGCCGTGGCGGGGGTGGAGCGCCGAAGCAGGGCCCTGACGTCGGACGCGGTCTGCTCGAACTGGCGAACGCGCCGTTCGTCGACACGCGAGCTCACCGTCTCGTAAATCTGGGTCGCGAGCGGGATGTGTTCCCCTGATCTGAGGATCAGCACCGGCAACGGCAGCGGTTTCAGGCGCCGGGTCGTCCAGTTGGGCGTCATCAACTGCGCATCGACGATGTCAGTCGTGAGCACGCGCCGGGTCCGGGAGAAAAGGAAATAGTTGGTCGTCACGATGTCCACGACGCCCGACGACGTGTCGAGCGTGACGGTCGTCCGCAGCGTATGGCGGGCGCAGATCCAGACCGGCCAGCTGATGCACACCGCCCACCAGGCGACGCCGAAAAGATCAAACCCGGCCGGGGTGTCCTCGAAGCGGCCAAGTCCCATGAGCGCCAGTACCAGAACGAGCGGCAGGTACGCAAACAGCACAATGATCACCGCGATGAGCACGCCACCGACGAGCCGGGCCGTTCCCCCGTCGGCGAAATGGACGATGCGTGGCGCCGCGACGGGTTGAAGCGTGTCGATCATGGGAAGATGCCCGTTTCAGAGAGCTAAATACGAGACTAAATGTATCGAAATTTGTGAAATTCGCAATCCCGACGGCTGATCGTTCACTCGAATGTGACGAGATGCGGCGGCTGGTTCGGCGAACCCTTGGCGACGTGCGGCCGGAATGGAATGCTGGCGCGTCGATCCCACTCACATGCCGAGCCGAGACATGAGCAGAGACACCTCCACCCGCGCCTCACCCTTCGGTCCCCAACGCTACTTCGAGGACTTCAAGCTCGGCGAGACGTTCTACATTCCCTCGCGCACCGTGACGGAGGCGCACTTCGCAGCCTTCCAGGCCGCTTCGGGCGATAATCATCCGATCCACTATGATCGCGTGTTCTGCCGGGCCCACGGCCACCGCGACCTGCTGGCCCACGGCTATCAGGTGGCGATCCAGACCTGCGCGGGCGCCGGCATCTTTCCGTTTCTGGTCGAGGACAGCCTGCGCGCGTTCATCGAGCAGTCGACGCGATTTCTGGCGCCGGTCTACGCCGGTGACACGCTCTATCCGCTGCTCGAGGTGGCCGAACTGAAGGAGCAGCGCACGACCGGCGTGCTCACCATGCGCTCGACGATCCACAATCAGGACGACGTCCTCGTCCTCGAGGGGACGCAGCGCTACCTGCTGAAGAAGCGCGCGACGTGAGCCGCGCGCCTCACGGCCAGACTTGCACATAGCCGAAGCCGTCGCGCTCCGACGTCGTGCCGAAGTGCTTGTCGTAGTCGGCCTTCAGCGCCTTGAGGTGATCGGACGCCATGAACGCCTCGAACACCTCCTGGCTCGCGAACTCGTACTGCACCATGTAGTCGTACTTGTCCGGCCCGAAGAGCTTCTTGTAGCGCCGCGCGCTGACCGCACCCTTGTACTTGAGGACGTCCGGAATGTGCGCCTCGTGATACCAGGCGTTGAAGGCGGCTTCCTGATCCTTGGTGATCGTCGCGCGAACGACGAAAAGTCCGACGGCCATGGCTATCTCTCGAGCTCGGAGCGGTTGGGGAGGGTGAGGCGACGAGGCGGTTTCGATCGCCCTGCCGCCGCGAGCGGCTCAGGCGGCGACGTATCCGCCGTCGACGTTGTAGTTGGCGCCGGTGACGTAGCTCGCCCGGTCCGAGCAGAGCCAGCACACCATCTCCGCGATCTCCTGCGCCGTGCCCATGCGGCGCGCGGCCGTGGTTCGCAGGATCTCTTCGCCGCGCCGCGTCATGACCTCTTTCGTCATGTCGGTTTCGATGTAGCCGGGGCAGACCGAGTTCACGCGAATGCCCATGGTGGCGTACTCGATGGCCGCCGTCTTGGTGAGCCCGACCACGCCATGCTTGGCTGCGACATAGGCAGAGGATGTCGGCAATCCGACGAGGCCGGCGATGGAGGCCGTGTTGACGATCGCGCCGGCGCCCTGCTTCTGCATCACCTCCAGCTCGGCGCGCATGGCGAGCCAGACGCCTTTCAGGTTGACCGCGATCATCCGGTCGAACGCCTCCTCCGACCAGTCGGCGGTCTTGGCGCCGGCCGCGTTCACCTGATAGCCGGCGATCCCTGCATTGTTGAACGCGCAGTCGAGCCGTCCGAACGCGTCGACGGTGCGCGCGACCATGCCCGCGACCTCGTCGGCCTTGGTGATCTCGACCGTGATCGAGATCGCCTGTCCGCCGGCGGCATTGATCATCTGCACGGTCTCCTTGGCGCCGTCGCCGTTGAGATCGGCGACCGCGACCCGCGCGCCTTCCTTGGCGAACAGGATCGCTGCCGCCCGGCCGATGCCGCGCGCGCCTCCCGAGATCAGCGCTGTCTTTCCATCGAGCAGTCCAGCCATGGGTGTCCTCCGTTTTTCGATTGGAGGAAATGATGCGCTGCCGCGCCGGCCGTAGCAATCCTTCCGACAGCGACCGGTCCCCGCCGTGGAGGGGCGCGGGGACCGGGGAGGAGCGACGCTCTACCCTCAGAATTCGATGTGGCGCAGGAAGCTGCCGAGCTGGCGCTCCCAGAGCGACACCGTCTCGCGGAAATGCTCGACCGAGATGCCGCTGAACATCAGGATGTCCATGCGGAGCGCGATGTTCTGGTCCGCACGCCGGACGGCGTAGGCGTAGCGCTTCGAGCGTCCCCAGGCGTGGAGGTTCTCGTCGCCCGTCTTGTTGTTCGGGCGGAAAGCCGAGTCGAACGAGATCGACGAGCAGTTCCGGCCCTGCTCGCAGCCGTAGAAGTAGATTGAGACGCGAGCACCCTGCGAGCGGGTGGTGATCAGCGGGTCGCCCTGATCGTCGGTGGACACCTGGACCGCATAGCCCTCGCCACGCAGGAAATCGGCGATCTGGTTGGCGTCCGCACCGATCGATGTGCCGGGCCGCTGGGTCGGCAACGGCGTGCTGGCGGCCGAAAGGCCGATGCCCTGGGCGTTGGCGGACGAAGCCGGCGCGAATGCGGCGGCCAGAACGATGCCGAGAGCGGCGAAGGTCGGGATGCGCATGGGATGTCTCCTAACGAGTGGCAGCTTGCAGGATGTGAGCCGTGTCGGCTCGGGATGGGCTTGAAAATATACATCGTTCAGAATTTGGCAATACGAAACATATCGTATCGAATAAAGACTTTGTGATCGTGCCGGGCCCGCCAGGCAATCGTCATCGACCAGCAGGCTGCGCCTGGGCTGAAACCTTGGCGCGTGTCGAAACGTACCTGCTGACGGACCCGCTCCGGGCCGAACGAGGAACGATCAAGAGACGAGCCATGATGACCCGAACGATCACTGCGACCTTGATGGTGACGGTGGCCCTGTCCCCGGCTGCGGCAACCGAGGACTATGCCAGCTGGCCGGTACTCGAGAGCACGTTCCCCTCGACCGGCGGAGGCGGCATCACGATCAAGGGCTATGATCCCGTGATCACCGGCGGCAAATGCCTGACGACGTTCATGGCCGTCGAGCCGGGCGACAATCCCAAGGTCTACCCGAACGTCATCGAGTTCGAGGCCGTCCCGGTGAGCGGTGGCACGCTTTGTACGAACGGCAAGTGGCGCGCCTTCGATGGCGGCGCGACAGGTACGACGCCGTTCCGCATGGTGTTCAGGGACGGCGTCTTCCGCCGCAGTCCATGAGGGTGGGCAGAGGCGGGAAGGGACCGTCCTCCGAAAGGGGATTGCCCCGGGCGCACGCAATGGCATGATCGGCGCGAGCCAACCCGTAAGAGCGGAAACCCCTGCCATGCCCTTCGAGCCCGCCAGCGACATCCTGTCCGACTACACCGTCCTCGACCTGACGCGGGTCCGCTCGGGGCCGACCTGCATCCGCCAGCTCGCCGACTGGGGCGCCAACGTCATCAAGATCGAGGACCCGGAAAGCGACAAGGTCGGGCTCGGCGGTCCGCGGTCCGGCTCCGATTTCCAGAACCTTCATCGCAACAAGCGCTCGATCACGCTCAACCTGAAGTCGCCGGAGGGGCGCGAGGTGTTCATGGCGCTCGCCGCCCGCGCCGACGTCATCGTCGAGAACTATCGGCCGGACGTGAAGGCGCGTCTCGGCATCGACTACGCCGCCGTCTCGAAGATCAACCCGCGCATCGTCTATGCCTCGATCTCGGGCTTCGGCCAGGACGGCCCGCTGAGCAAGCGCCCCGGCTTCGACCAGATCGCGCAAGGCATGGGCGGCCTGATGTCCATCACCGGCGAGCCCGGCAAGGGCCCGATGCGCGTCGGCATCCCGATCGCGGATCTGACGGCCGGCATCTTCTGCAGCCAGGGCATCCTGCTCGCGCTGATGGAGCGGCAGAAATCGGGGAAGGGACAGTGGGTCCAGACGTCGCTGCTGCAGGCCCAGGTCTTCATGCTCGACTTCCAGGCGACGCGCTGGCTGATGGACCAGGAAGTACCCCCGCAGGCCGGCAATGATCACCCGACATCGATCCCGACGGGCGTCTTCAAGACCTCCGACGGCTTCATCAACATCGCCGTCGCCGGCCAGAAGATGTGGGAGAAGTTCGCGTCGCTCTTCAAGGACAAGGGCTTCGATGATCCCATGTTCAAGGACGGCAAGGGCCGCTCCGCCAACCGCAAGCAGCTGAACGCCCTGATCGAGAGCCACACGTCGAAGAACACGTCCGCCTACTGGATCGAGATGCTCAACGCCAACGGCTGCCCGGCGGGCGAGATCAACACCATCGATCAGGTCTTCGCCCTCGAGCAGGTCCGCCATCTGGGGCTCGCCCAGCCGATGGTCAGCCAGGAACGTGGGGCGACCGAGGTCCTCGGCCAGCCGATCCTGATGAGCCGGTCAAAGGCGACCGTGAAGCGCCCGCCGCCGACACTCGGGCAGCAGACGGACGAGGTCCTCGCCGAGATCGGCTACGAGCCCGACGCCATCGCCAAATTGCGCAAGGACGGCGCGGTCTGAGGAGCGGTCAGCGGGCCGGGGCGCCGTCGCGCACCCACGGGTGCGCCGGCCCGGCAGCGCAGATCCGCTGCACGACCCGGTCGGGCGCGTGCAGCCTGACGTGCTCGAACGCGAGCGGCACCAGCCGGCCGGCGACGGCGTCCAGCAACTCGCCGGGTTTCAGGAGGAAGTCCGGGTTCGACGGGCGTCCGTAGGCGGCGTTGCCTTCCGCGAAGGTCTCGTAGATCAGGAGGCCGGTCGGCGCGACGAGCCCGACGAGGATCGGCAGGAGCGGCCGCCAGAGATAGTTGGTGACCACGACGGCGTCGAACGGGCCGGCGATCGATTGAGGCCAGCCGTCGCGCTCGAGATCCGCCGCAACGAGTGTCGCCCGCCGATCGAGGCCGAGCGCAGCGGCCCGCGTGATGTCGCGGTCGACCCCGGTTGCGAAGAGCCCCCCGTTCACGGCGGCGTCGAGATGCCGGCCGCTGCCGCAGGCGACATCCAGCATCGTCCCGCCCGCCTTCACGCCAGGGAGGAAGCGAGCCACCCAAGGGGACGTCACCGGCATGGATGAACGCTGGTCATTCATTCGTGTCCCCCGCACGAGAATTGTCATGGACGACCGAGAGGCCATATAAGGACGCATGTCACAACCATTCGCAATCGCGGGCGGGGATTCGGCCGTGCCGATCGACCTCGTCAAGATGAACGGCCTCGGCAACGAGATCGTCGTCGTCGACCTGCGCGGCACCCGTCGCCAGTTGTCGGCCGACGAGGTGCGCCGCGTCGCGGCACTGCCCGAGTGGCGCTTCGACCAGATGATGGTGCTGCACGATCCGCGTCACGCCGGCACCGAGGCCTTCATTCGCATCTACAATACGGACGGCTCCGAGGCGGGGGCGTGCGGCAATGGCATGCGATGCGTCGGCTGGTATGTGGCGGAGCGGACAGCCCGCCACGAGCAGCATTTCGAGACAGCGGCGGGACGTCTCGATGTGACCGTGGCGAGCGCCGATCGCATTACGGTGGACATGGGCATGCCGCGCTTCAAGTGGGACGAGATCCCGCTGTCCGAGCCGTTCCACAACACACGCCGCATCGAACTGCAGGTCGGGCCCATCGACGCCCCCGTGCTCCATTCCCCGTCGGTCGTCAGCATGGGCAACCCGCACGCCATCTTCTGGGTCGAGGACGTCGACGCCCACGACCTCGCACGCCACGGCTCGCTCCTCGAGTACCACCCGCTGTTTCCCGAGCGCGCCAATATCTCTCTGGCGCAGGTCGTCAGCCGCACCCTCATTCGTCTGAGGACTTGGGAGCGTGGCGCGGGCCTGACGCGCGCCTGCGGCTCGGCGGCGTGTGCGGCAGCCGTAGCCGCCATGCGTCTCGATCTCACCGACCGCAAGGTGACGGTGATGGTCCCCGGTGGCCCTCTCGAGATCGAATGGCGCCCCGACGGGCACGTGACCATGACGGGTCCGGCTGAGTTCGAGCGCCAGGGCCGCGTGAACCTTGCCGGTGCGACCGGTCCGGCCGGCGGGTGAGGCTCAGATGACAGTGCCGAAAGTGATCACGCTGGGCTGCCGGCTCAACAGCTACGAGTCCGAGGTGATGGTGCGCGAAGCCACGAACGCCGGCCTCGGCGCGTCTGTGATCGTCAATACCTGCGCCGTGACGGCCGAGGCGGTGCGCCAGGCGCGTCAGGCGATCCGCCGGGCCCGTCGCGAGAACCCGGACGCCCGCATCATCGTCACCGGCTGCGCCGCCCAGATTGAGCCGGAGACCTTCGCGGCCATGCCCGAGGTGGACCACGTCGTCGGCAACGGCGACAAGACGCGCGCCGAGACCTGGGCCGGCCTTGCATCGGGCGATTTCGAGCGCATCGTCGTCAATGACATCATGTCGGTCCGCGAGACGGCAGGCCATCTGCTCGACGGCTTCGGCACGCGCGCCCGCGCCTATGTGCAGGTCCAGAACGGCTGCGATCACCGCTGCACGTTCTGCATCATTCCGTTTGGACGCGGCCCCTCCCGCTCGGTCCCGGCCGGATCTGTCGTCGCCGACATCCGCCGCCTGGTCGAGCGCGGTTACGGCGAGGTCGTGCTGACCGGCGTTGATATCACCTCGTGGGGCGGCGATCTGCCCGGAGAGCCCTCGCTCGGCCGCCTCGTGCGCCAGATCCTGCGCCACGTCCCCGAGCTGAAGCGCCTGCGTCTCTCGTCGATCGATCAGGTCGAGGCCGATGCCGACCTGATGGCGGCGCTGGCCGAGGAGGAGCGGCTGATGCCGCATCTGCACCTGTCGCTGCAGGCCGGCGACGACATGATCCTGAAGCGCATGCGCCGGCGTCATCTGCGCGACGACGCCATCCGCTTCTGCCGTGAGGCGCGCCGGCTGCGCCCCGACATCGCCTTCGGCGCTGATCTGATCGCCGGCTTTCCGACCGAATCGGACGCCATGTTCGAGCGCACCCTGGATATCGTCGACGACTGCGGCCTCGCCTACCTGCATGTCTTCCCCTATTCACCCCGCAAGGGAACTCCGGCCGCGCGCATGCCGCAGGTGCCGCATGCGGCGATCAAGGAGCGTGCCGGCCGCCTGCGCGAGAAAGGAACGGCCGCTTTGGCGCGACACCTCACCCATCAGGTCGGACGTGTCGTGGACGTCCTGATGGAGCGCGACGGCTCCGGCCGCGCGCCCGACTTCAGCGAGGTCTCGGTCGAGGCGATCGCAGCCGGCGAGATGGCACGTGTCGAGGTCGCGGCACACGATGGCCGGCGTCTGATCGCAAGGAGAGCGGCGTGAACGAGCCTCGCGAGAAGAAGCGTGGCCTGTTCGGTCGCCTGTTCGGCGGCCGACCGGCCGAGGAGCCGGCAGCGCCACCGAAGCCAGAGCCCCATGAGGAGCCATCAGTCCCGAGCGGCGAGGCGGTCACGGCCGAAGCACCACCGATTGTCGAGGTGCTGACCCCGGTTGAGACCGTCGCGCCCGCCGCGCTCACCCCGCCTGAGCCGCCGACCACGGCAGCGCCGGCCGAGGCCCCGAAGCAGACGTGGTTCCAGCGGCTGCGTTCTGGTCTCGCCAAGACGTCTTCGAAGTTGTCCGACGGCATCACCTCGCTGTTCACCAAGCGAAAGCTGGATGGCGCGACGCTCGAGGATCTCGAGGACCTGCTCATCCAGGCCGACCTCGGCGTCGAGACGGCGACGGCCATCACCTCCGCCATCGCCAAGGGCCGCTTCGAGAAGGGCATCACCGCCGACGAGGTGAAGGCGATCCTTGCCGCGGAGGTGGAGAAGGTGCTCGCGCCCGTGGCCAGGCCGCTCGATGTCCGATCGGGCCGCAAGCCCCACGTCGTGCTCGTCGTCGGCGTCAACGGCACCGGCAAGACGACCACCATCGGCAAGCTGTCGGAGCGGTTCCGGCGCGAAGGCCTGTCGGTGATGCTGGCGGCTGGCGATACATTTCGGGCAGCCGCCATCGATCAGCTCAAGATCTGGGGCCAGCGCACCGGCGTCCCGGTCCTGGCCCGTGAGGTGGGCGCCGACGCGTCGGGTCTCGCGTTCGATGCGGTGAAAGCCGCGAAGGACCAGCAGATCGACGTGCTGATGATCGATACCGCCGGACGTCTTCAGAACAAGCAGGCGCTCATGGACGAACTCGAGAAGGTGATCCGGGTGATCCGCAAGCAGGACCCGACGGCGCCGCACGACTGCCTGCTGGTGCTCGACGCGACGACCGGCCAGAACGCGCTCTCTCAGGTCGAGGTGTTCCGCGAGAAGGCCGGCGTGACCGGCCTCGTGATGACCAAGCTCGACGGCACGGCGCGCGGCGGTATTCTGGTGGCGATTGCCGCCCGGCACCGCATCCCGATCCATGCCATCGGCGTCGGCGAGGGCGTGGACGACCTGCAACCTTTCGACCCGCGTGAATTCTCGAAGGCCATCGCCGCAAGTTGACCGGGCTCGGTTGTTTCCATGATTTCGTGATACTCCATGCATCGACACGGCCAGGAGCTGGAAAGTAGCCAATGAAGAGCGCTCGCAGTTGGTACCCGTTTACGCCCGAGCAGACGCTCAACATCGCCAGTGAGATTGGCCCGCTCGTCACGATGTTCGTGGTCAATTTCGTTTGGGGTGTCGAGGCAGGCGTCTGGTCGCTCGTCGCAACCACCCTTCTGGCGCTGGTTGCGTCGTTGGTCGTGCTCAAGCGCCCGCCGATCATGCCGTTCATTGCCGGCGCCGTGACCATCGCCTTCGGAGCGCTGACGCTCTACACGGGCGACGCGATGTGGGTACAAATCAAGGTCACGATCTTCAACGCGCTGGTCGCAGCGCTGTTCTTTGTCGGCCTGATGCAGCGGAAGTACTTCTTCGAGTTCGTCTTTGGAAAGACGTTTCACTACACCGAGGAGGGCTGGCGCATCCTCACGCGCAATGCGGCCATCTTCTTCCTGGTGACTGCGGTTGCCAATGAGGCCGTCCGGCTCGGGTTCCAGAGCGCGGAGATTCCGTGCCCGCAGTCGTGGGCCTGGCTGATGCGCAAGCCGATTCTGACGGGTCTCGATATCTGGATGATGTTCAAACTGTTCGTCGTGATGCCCCTGACGACTCTCTATTTCGTATGGCAGGTCCACCTGCTCCAGCGCTATCGCATTCCCGATCGGCGCTGAACGTCGCGGCGGGGGCAGTGCCTGTCCCGTCCGCGTGTTGAAGGAGACGGCCAGACATGCCTCCAGAGCACGACGAGGCGACCGCCGAGCACGTCGACGGCAAGCAGATCCTGAAGCTCGCGCTGGACCTGGGTCCGCTTCTGATCTTCTTCGCCGCCTATCTGTTTGCCGGCATCTACTGGGCGACGGGCACGCTCATGGTCGGGATGCTCGTGGCGGTCGCGCTGTCTTGGGCCGTACTCGGTCATGTCTCCCCGACCATGCTGGCGACGACGGTGCTCGCCGAAGGTTTCGGCGCCATGACGCTCTGGCTCCACGATCCGAGCTTCATCAAGATGAAGCCGACCATCGTGAACCTCATCTTTGCGGCCGTGCTCGCCGTCGGCCTCGCGCTCGGTAAATCACCCCTGAAGTTGCTGCTCGGCGAAGCCTTGCGCATGACCGACGAAGGCTGGCGCCGTCTGACGCTGCGCTGGGTGATGTTCTTCGTTGCCCTCGCCGGCATCAACGAGGTTGTCTGGCGCATGTTCTCCGAGACGGCCTGGGCGACCTTCAAGGTCTTCGGCATGGTGCCGTTGACGATCGCGTTCTTCGCCCTGCAATGGCCGCTCATCAAGAGCCACGCACTCCCTTCGATCGACGAATCAAACAAATCAGCAAAATAGCGCGAAAACAACTGTGCCGCGCATCGGGTCACGCGGTAACAGGATATTAGTTGATGAGGTAAAATTCGCTTTGAATTGCCCCGTCAGTTGTTATCTTTTCATAAGCAGCGCGTGAAGTTGCCTCTGTTGTGGTCGGTTCGCGTGCAAACCCGCCGACCAGGATGCGAGTGTGCACATGAAATCACACAAAAAATTAGACGAGGCGATGCAATCCAGCACACCCGGGCGATTCGATCGGTCTTCGCTCCACCTTCTGCATCGGGCCGGCCAGCGGGCGGGCGAAGTCTTCGCGCGTGAGATGGGTTCCGATCTCACTCCGCGCCAGTATGCAGTCCTGGCGTCGGTCGCAAAGAGCGAGGGCTTGAGCCAGACCGACCTCGTCGCCGAGACCGGGATCGACCGCTCCACACTGGCCGATGTGGTGCGCCGGATGCTGAAGAAGGGCCTTATCCAGCGCCGACGCACGAAGCACGATGCCCGGGCCTATGCCGTCCGGCTGACCGAGGAGGGGCGACGGATACTCGCGGAGAGTGAGCCCCTCGTCCGCGAAATCGATCAGCGGATTCTGGAGGTTCTTCCCCCGGCCGAGCGACTTCAGTTCCTCGACGATCTGTCGGCGATCATCAACGCCACCGATGTGGCGCTGAAAGAGGTCTCGGAGGATTAGACCCGGTCCGTTTGGCGGCACGGGCCCGCTGGCGGCGCGCCCACGATCACGCGGAGCGCGGCCGACCGGAATCGAAGCAGCAACGTTTTGGTAAGCATGTCGCGCTCATTCTGCGGGTTGCGACTGCGTTGTCCGTGCTGCATCGGAGAGTACCGTGACCCGCCACATCGAATTCTGCCTCGACGAGATCGAGTGCGAGATCGAGGCCATCGACGAGGCCGCGCTGAGCCCGTCGGACAAGCTCTGCCTGTCCCGCCATGTCGCCGGTATGCGCGCTTTGCTGCAATCGGCCCGGCCCGAACCGGCGGTGACGCGGCATCGCTCGGAGCTTCTTGCATCGGTGGCCCCCGTCACCGACGATCTCGGCCTGATCCGGGGGATCGGAGACGACGACATCGCGCTGCTCGTCGAGCGGCGCATCCAGACCTTCGCCGCCATTGCCACCTGGCACCGCGAGGACATCCTCGCGCTCGGAGGCCGCGAATTTCTGCGGCGCGTCGCCCGCGAGAACTGGATCGAGCAGGCCGCCATTCTCGCGACCGGCGACCTGACCCACCACGCCGAGGCCGTGATCGCCCGCCGCTTCGCCGCGCAGCCCGTGACGGCGCTCGCCGATGCCCTGGCGTCGGTATCGGCTGTCATGGAGGAGGCGGTGGAACGCTCGGCCGACAGCCATCGGGCGGTTCCGCCGGGCGCCGAGGTTGTGGATCTCGCTTCGGCAGGTCGCCGTCGGCGCAACGGGGCGCCGCTGCTGGCGCTTCTGGTTGCGGTGACGTCGCTCGGCGCGTGGGCAGGTCTGGAGACGGGCAAGAGGCCGGCCGACGCCCACCTGGGCTCACCGGTCGTGGCTGCACCGACGCAACTCTGACGCCCTTCGCCACGCAAGGCAAAAGGCCGCCCCCGGTTCGTACCGGCGACGGCCTTTGTCACTCGGGGGCGGAGCCCTGACGATCGGGGATCAGGCGGCTGACTTCATGAGCTTGCGCTCGATCAGTACTTCCGCGATCTGCACCGCATTGAGCGCGGCGCCCTTCCGCAGGTTGTCCGAGACGATCCACATGGCGAGGCCGTTCTCCACCGTCGCATCCTCGCGGATACGGCTGATGTAGGTGGCATCTTCACCGGTGGCCTCGATCGGCGTCACGTAGCCGCCCGGCTCGCGCTTGTCGACGACGAGGCATCCGGGCGCTTCGCGCAGGATGGACCGCGCGTTCTCCGGCGTGATCGGGTTCTCGAACTCGACGTTGACCGCCTCGCAGTGGCTGACGAAGACCGGCACCCGGACGCAGGTCGCCGTGACCTTGATCTTCGGGTCCATGATCTTCTTCGTCTCGGCCATCATCTTCCATTCCTCTTTCGTGTAGCCGTCCTCCATGAAGACGTCGATGTGAGGAATACAGTTGAAGGCGATCTCCTTCTGGAACTTCTTCGGCGCCAGTTCCTGCCCGGGCACGTACTTGCCCTTGGTCTGCGCCCAAAGCTCGTCCATGCCCTCCTTGCCGGCGCCCGAGACCGACTGGTAGGTCGAGACGACGATGCGCTTGATCGTCGCCTCGTCGTGCAGCGGCTTCAGCGCCACCACCATCTGCGCCGTCGAGCAGTTCGGATTGGCGATGATGTTCTTGCGGTTGTTCCGGGCCATGTAGGCGTCGAGCACGTGGCCGTTCACTTCCGGAACGACCAGCGGCACGTCGACGTCGTAGCGCCACGCCGAGGAGTTATCGATGACGATCGCGCCTTTGGAGCCGATGTGCGGGCTCCACTCCTTCGACACGGTTCCACCCGCCGACATCAGGCAGATGTCGATCTTCGAGAAATCGAACTGCTCGAGGTCCTGGCATTTGAGCGTTCGGTCGCCGTAAGAGACCTCGACGCCGACCGAACGGCGTGACGCGATGGCATGGACCTCGTCGGCGGGAAACTTCCGCTCGGCGAGGATGCTCAACATCTCTCGGCCCACGTTGCCGGTGGCGCCCACGATTGCGACCTTGTAGCCCATCCTTCTGCCTTTCACGTTCGCGGCCGGGAACCGATGCCGCTGAGCGCTGAGATAAGCGCATTGCCATTGTGTCGCAAGGACGAACCGGGCGGTGCCGCGCTCGGCGCCTGCCGCGGTGTGACCATTGAGCCGAGGTGGGTGGATGTGCCCGCCCGTCAGGAACTCTGGCGGAGCGGCAGCGACCTCACGCGACGGCGCAATGCGGCCGAAACGGCATTCACCACGGCAGGCGCAACGGCGCCTATGACCGCCTCCCCGACCCCGCCCCAGAAGTCGCCGGACGGCACGAGGACGCTCTCGACGACCGGCATCTCGGCGAGGCGCAGGACCCGATAGGTGTCGAAGTTCCGTTCGACGACTCGCCCCTCGCGGATGGTGATCGCCTCGCCGAGCGTGGCGCTGACGGCCATCGCGACCGAGCCTTCGATCTGGCCCTGGACGAGGCGCGGATTGACAACTTGCCCGCAGTCGAGGGCGACGACCACGCGCACCACCCGCACCGCCTCCTCAGGCGTTACCGCAACCTCCGCGACGACTGCGGAATAGCTGCCGACCGCCATCATCTGGGCAAGCCCCCGACTGATGCCGGGTGCCGGGGGTTCGGTCCAGCCGGCTGCATTCGTGGCGGCCAGCAGCACAGCCAGATGCTTCGGATGCCCCCGCATCAGGTTGCGGCGAAACTCGAGCGGATCACGTTTGGCGGCCGCGGCGAGTTCGTCGATGAAGCACTCCAGATAGACGCCGTTCTGCGTCGTGTGAACGCCCCGCCAGCTCCCGACCGGCATGTGCGTGTAGCGCATCGCATGATCGATGTAGACGCTCGGGATCGAGTAGCCCATCTGCGCTTCGCCCGGCTGCGCCAGGAGACCCTGGAACATGCGCGGATCACGCCCGGCCGGTCCCGTCGCGGCCCGCGGCAGGTTCGAGGTCAGGATCGATTGCCCGGAAATGCGCATGATGAGGCCGGTCGCGTCGCCCTTGTCGTCGAGCCCGCCCCGGATGCGGGCCTGCGTCACCGGCCGGTAGTGCCCGTGCGTCGTATCCTCCTCGCGCGACCACAGGAGCTGGACTGGAATTCCGGGCATCTCCCGCGCGATCAGCACCGCCTGACGTGCGGCATCCTGGCGGAGCCGTCGTCCGAAGCTGCCGCCCATCAGCGTACGATGCACTTCGACGGCCTCGATCGGGTGCCCGCCGGCCTCTGCGGCGACGCGCAGCGTGGCATCTCCGTTCTGCGTCGGCGCCCAGACATCGAGGCGATCCGGCGTCCAGAGCGCCGTTGCGTTCATGGGCTCGAGCGTGGCGTGGTGCAGGAACGGCGTCGAATAGACGGCTTCGACGGTTTGTGACGCCGATCGCAGCGCCGCCAGCGCATCTCCGTGCGTCCGTCCGACGAACGCGTCGGTGGTCTCGAGGCCGGTCTTCAGGTAGGCACCTATGCTCTCGCTCGAGATCCCGTTTCCCGCCGCCATCTCCCACGTGATCGCAACCTCGCCGAGCGCCCGGCTCGCCTGCCACCAGCTGTCGGCGACGACGGCGACGGCATCGTCGCCGACCGCGAGAACACGCCGTACGCCCGGCATGGCCAGCGCCCGCGCTCCATCGAACGACCCGAGCCGCCCGCCGGGCACTGGATGCGACGTGATGGCGGCCCTGAGCATGCCGGGAAGCTGCACGTCGATGCCATAGATCGCCGTGCCCGACACGATGTCGCGCGTGAGCAGCGACGGCGTCGACGTCCCCGCGATCCGCCAGCCGGCTTCCGGAGTGAGCTGCAGTGCGGCCCGCGACGGCGGCGTGATCTTGGAGGCCGCGTCGGCCATCGAGCCGTAGGTCGCCCAGCGTCCGGATGCGCCGTGCCTCAGTTCGCCGCGGGTCGTGGTGATCTCGGACTTCGGCACGTTCCACGCCAATGCGGCCGCGTCGATCAGCATCAACCGGGCGGCGGCGCCGGCCTCTCGCATGGGGCCCTGCAGCGTCCGCACGGTCCGGCTGTTGCTGGTCGCGAAATCGCCCCAGAGCCGACCACGCGTCTGGTTCTCGCCGGGCTTCACGAGTTCGGGCCGAACCTGCGCCCAGTCGCAATCGAGTTCCTCGGCGGCGAGTTGCGCGAGGCCCGTCAGGATACCCTGGCCCATCTCGGCCCGCGCCACGCGCACGATGACGGTGTTGTCGCTCGTGACGACGATCCAGGCCCCGAGTTCATGCCGGGACGTCGGCAGGGGCGGCGACGGCCATCGCCTGGCCCGCGTCGCCCGTTGTGCGTCACTCCGCTCGAAGCCGAAACCGACGGCAAAGCCGCCCGCGGCCGCCAGGGCGGTCGCGATGAGCGTTCGGCGCGTGGGGTTCCTGCCTCGCATGCGGATGGATGGGCTTGGTTTGTCCAGAGTGATCTCGCCCCGGGAGCACGCCATGGCCTGCGTGGCGAGCATAAGGCAGGCCGGCCTTCGGTCCGCCGCTCAGCGGTGGCGCGCACCGCGCCATTGATTGCGACCCTCTGTTGGGGTTGGGCGTGTCATCCGGCTTTTCCTGCGGTGGGTACGACGACAGCGCCCGATGCGATCAGTCGTTCCGTCTCGCCCGCAGTATACCCGACCTCCGAGAGGAGCGCGCGTCCATCGGCGCCGAGCGCGGGCGGGCGCCGATCGGGAATGGCCTCGAGGCCGCGCCAGAGCACCGGCTGGCGAAGGCCCCGATGATAGGGTGGGTTGCTCTCGAACTGCGGCTCGAAGAAACCGACCGCCTTGAGATGCGGATCGGCAACGAGTGCTTCCAGCGAATGCACCGGCCCGCAGGGCACGTCGAGCCCTTCGAACAGCGCCAGCCACTCCGCCGACGTTCGCGTCCCGAGCGAGCTTGCAAGAATGCCGTAGAGTTCGTCCGATCGTTTGGACCGCTCCGTATTGCTGCCGAACCATGCCGTCGCGGTGATGTCCTCGCGGCCGAGCGCATCGAGCACGCGCTTCCATTGCGCCGTCGTGTAGGGGAGCACCGCGATATAGCCGTCCTTGGTCGGATAGGGCTTGCGGTTGCGCGACATCGTGCGGTGATAGCCGAGACCGCCGTTGTCCTCGAACGACGCCCCCATCAGGTTCTCGTTGAGGCTGAAGGCCGCCGTCGCCTCGAGCATGGGCATCTCGACCAGTTGCCCGAGGCCGCCACCCTTCCGCTCGCGATAGAGGAGCGCGCCGAGCACGGCATAGACCACATGCAGCGCGCCGAGCTTGTCGGCCGTCACGGTCGGATGGTAGGCGGGCGCTCCGTCGCGCGCCCAGGTCAGGCCCGCGATCCCGCCGGCGGCCTGGATGATGTCGTCATAGGCGGGTTTGCCGGCATAGGGCCCGTCGCTGCCGTAGCCCACCGCGGCGCAGTAGACGAGCTTCGGGTTGAGGGCCCGGCAGGCCTCCCATCCGAACCCCAGCCGGTCGAGCGCGTCCTGCCGCATGTTGTGGACCAGCGCGTCGGCCGTGCCGATCAGCCGCCGCAGGATCTCCTTGCCATCTTCCGATTTGAGATCGAGTGCGACGGACCGCTTGTTGCGGTTGTTGTTTGCGAAACCGGCTCCGATGCCGGGCTCGCCCATCGGCGGGTTCCATCGGTTCATGTCGCCGTCGGGGGCTTCGATCTTGATGATCTCCGCTCCCATGTCACCGAGGATCTGCGTGGCGAAGGGCCCGAGAATGATCGTCGTGATGTCGATGATCCTGAGGCCGTCGAGGAGTGGGTACATGCGCGAGTGCTTCCGCTGCGGTTTCGGCCATTTCTGCCCAATCGGGACGCGCGCGGCAAGGCATCGCGGCGATCGATCGGTCAGGGAGGGTTCGTTGAAGGCCGTGGCATGGCCATTGGCCAGTGGGTCGAATGATGGTGGGCGCGACAGGGATCGAACCTGTGACCCCTACCATGTCAAGGTAGTGCTCTACCGCTGAGCTACGCGCCCATCATTCGCCGGCAATCGCATCGGGAGACGGTCGTATATCGGCATCCGTCGCAGGGCGCAAGGCGCATTGCGCATACTTGTGGGCTCAGGCCGCGAGCAGCTTGTGGATCTCCTGCACGAGGTCCTTGAGATGGAACGGCTTCGAGAGCACGCGCGCATCCTTCGGCGTCTGCGTCTCGTTGTTCAGCGTGACGGCCGCGAACCCGGTGATGAACATGATCTTGATGTCGGGGTCGAGGTCGCTCGCGCGCCGCGCGAGTTCGATGCCGTCCATCTGCGGCATCACGATATCGGTGAGGAGGAGCGTGAACGGCTCCTCCTTGAGGCGCTTGTAGGCGTCCGCGCCGTTGTCGAGGGCGATGACGTCGTAGCCCGCGCGTTCGAGGGCACGGGCGAGGAACCCGCGCATCGAATCGTCGTCCTCCGCGAGGAGAATGCGCTGGTGCGAAACAGGCGAGGCCTTGAGCGTCATGTCTGATCTCGGCATGCGGGCGGCGGGAAAAGCGATTGCGGCCTATTATGATCAAAGCCTCAACGCGCGGCTGAAATCTGACGATAATTTGGTAAACATGCGATGAAGTTGCCGGCCGTATGACCGCGACATGCAAGTCGCAAACATCATCGCGCACATGGACAGCGGCAGCGGACGCAGGCAAAATGGCGCATCGGGATGGCGGCCGCCGCAGCGCACATGCGCCGCTACGCCGGCTGCTTGCGATCGAGCCCGCCGCAAGCAGTGCAATGGCCAGCGTCGAGGTTGGAGACCGGCGGCTCGAGGATGATGAATGCCCGAGCACGAGCGGCAATCCATAGCGGCAGAACTCGATCCGCCCTTCGTTGTTGTTGCGCCGCGCGTGCAGACCGCGCCGATCGTGGTGTGCTCGCCGCATTCGGGCCGGATCTACCCGCAGAACTTCCTTGCCCAATCGCGGCTCGATGCGCACACGCTGCGCAAGTCCGAGGATTGCTACGTCGATGAACTGCTCTCGGGCGTGCCGGGCCTGGGCGCGCCCATGATCGCCGCCCGCTTTCCGCGCGCCTACGTCGACGTCAATCGCGAGCCCTACGAACTCGATCCCGATCTCTTCGACGGCGCTCTGCCGCCCTATGCCAACACGCAGTCTGTGCGGGTGGTCGGCGGCCTCGGGACCATCGCCCGCATCGTCGCCGACAGCGAGGAAATCTATCGCGCGCGCCTGCCCGTCGGCGTTGCCCTCGAGCGGATCGACCGCCTCTACAAGCCGTTCCATGCCGCGCTCTCGTCCCTTCTGGAGGAAACACGGCGGCGCTTCGGATATGCAGTGCTCGTGGATTGCCACTCCATGCCGTCGGCGCCCGTCGGCCAGCCGCTTGCCGTTCGGCCCGACTTCGTGATCGGCGACCGCTTCGGCGCCTCCTGCGACATCAAGCTGACGCGCTTCCTGCGCGATGCGCTCGCGGTCGGCGACTGCGAAGTCCACGTCAACCGCCCCTACGCGGGAGGCTTCATCACGGAGCATTACGGGCGTCCCGGCCGTGGCATCCACGCCATCCAGCTCGAGATGAACCGTGCACTCTACCTAGACGAGACGAAATTGACGCGGATTGCAGGCTTTACGGATCTTCGGGCCAAGCTCACCCGCACGTTCGGCATGCTCGCGGCCGATCTGCCGAGGATGCTTGGCGGGCGCGCTGCAGCGGAATAGGCTGAGCCGGTCGTCCTATGGCGCGCTGGCGCTGCATTGCCCCCCGGAAAAGAAAAGGGGCCGTCCTTGCGAACGGCCCAAGTCTAGGGAGGAAACGCCCAAAGGAGGGCTGTGGGACCGACAAGCGCAGCTCATCGGCGCCACAACCCGTATTTAGAATTGCACCGCATCAACTTCAAGAGTGAAAATTGTGCACCGCACCGTGAAATGTGCCGGATCGGGTGGCACGGGTGCCGGAAGGCTGAAAAAACATAATAAAATCAGGTGGCGTGCGCTTGTTGCATAGCAGTATTGCGGTCCCTGATTTCGACGTCACGTGCTTCGGAAGTTGACGTTCGCGTCAATGCCGTCGCCGGCGATCGTCCTCCGCCACACGACTCGTGAACGCACATCTGGCGCGACGTGAGGTGGCTTGGACTTGGCGATCGCGCAGGGGCGTGCTTCATCTCGCCCCATCACGCACCGCGTCCGCCCCCAAACGAGCGCCCGAGCCCATCAGCCATGTCCGCGTCCAAGCCTTTGCCACCCTCGCGCCTGCTGTCCTCCGCCCACGATCTCGCCGATGCGTCCGGCAAGGTCATTCTCCGCCATTTCCGCAAACCGATCGCCGTCGACAACAAGGCCGGCGGCAGCGCCTTCGACCCGGTGACGGAGGCAGATCGCGCGGGCGAGCGCGCCATTCGCCGCCGCCTGGCAGCGCTCCACCCCGACCACGGCATTCTCGGCGAGGAACTCGGCCACCAGCGGAGCGCGTCTCCTTACACCTGGGTCATCGATCCGATCGACGGCACGCGGGCCTTCATCACCGGCATGCCGCTGTGGGGAACGCTGATCGGTGTGACGCACGACGGCGTCGCGCGTGTCGGCATGATGGACCAGCCCTATACACGCGAGCGGATCTGGTCGGCGGGCGGCAGCACCGTTTGGCGGAGCGTGGACGGCCGCTCCCGGAAGGTGAAGACCGCCCCCTGTGGCCGTCTCGTCGACGCGCGCCTGACATCGACCAGTCCGGATCTTTTTGCCAAGCCATCCGAAGCGGCGGCCTTTGCCGAATTGAAGGCCAGGGCCCGCCTGACGCGCTTCGGCGGCGATTGCTACGCCTATTGTCTGCTCGCCGCAGGCCATATCGACATCGTGGTGGAGTCCGGTCTGCAGCCCTATGACATCGTCGCGCTCATTCCCATCATCGAGGGCGCGGGCGGCATCGTCACCACATGGGAGGGTGGCCGGGCCGAGAACGGAGGTCGCATCGTCGCGTGTGGTGACCGCCGCCTCCACGCGACTGCACTCGAAATTCTGGCGAAGGCCTGACGCGACGGTCGCCACGGGGGCCGCATGCAACGCGCCCTTGCGCCGACATGGCTGGGCTGGTGCAATCGGCGCCAGCCGGCTGGACTGCTGAGGAGAAAGTCCCCTATGACCGACGAGATCCTGCTTACGCGTGATGGTCCCGTGATGACCATCACCCTCAACCGTCCGGCAAAGTACAATGCCTTGACCTTCGCCATGTACGCGCGCCTCGCCGAGATCTGCGACGGCGAGGCGCGTGATGGAACAGTCCGCGCGATCATCGTGACCGGCGCGGGCGGCAAGGCGTTCGCCGCCGGCACCGACATCGCCCAGTTCCGCGAATTCAAGTCGCCAGAGGACGGCCTCGGGTACGAAAGCCGCGTCGACGCGATCCTCTCCTCGATCGAGCGCTGCCCCGTGCCGATGATCGCCGCGATCTCGGGCGCCTGCACCGGTGGCGGCGCGGCCATCGCGGCCTGCTGCGACATGCGCATCGCGACCCGCGACGTCCGCTACGGGTTTCCGATCGCCCGCACGCTCGGCAACTGTCTCTCCGCCACGAGCCTCCAGCGCCTCACGGGCCTGATGGGCGCGCCGCGGGTCGTCGACCTCCTGTTCACGTCGCGCCTGATGCCCGCCGACGAGTGCCTGGCGGCTGGTCTTGTCACCGAACTGCTCGACGACCACGCCGCGTTGATGGAGCGCGCCAACGCGCTTGCTCACCAGATCGCGGGCTACGCGCCGTTGACCCTCTCCACCACCAAGGAACTGATGCGGCGCATCCGTGAAGCGGCCCCGCGCGTCGACGATCACGACCTGGTCGCCAAGGTCTACACCAGCGCCGACTTCCGCGAGGGCCTCGATGCCTTTCTCGCAAAGCGCAAACCGGAATGGAAAGGCGTCTGATCGCCAGCCCCGCTTCACGCTGGATCAAAGCCGCGTCGACCACGAGAGAGCCTCATGTCTGAAATTCACGGCAACCCCCGCCCCGCGGTACCGTCGGGCGTCATCGAGCGTCTGAAGGCGGCCGTCGGCCCCGGCGGGTACCTCGACAAGCCCGAGGACATCCTCCCCTATTGCAGGAGCTGGCGGGGCAACTGGCAGGGCGAGTCGCCGCTTTTCCTGCGCCCGGCCACCACCGCCGAGATGGCAGCCGTCGTCAGCATCTGCGCCGAGACCGGCACGTCCATCGTGCCCCAGGGCGGCAACACCGGGCTCACCTACGGCAGCCAGCCCGGTCGCGGCATGAACGAGGTGATCGTGTCGACGGCGCGCATGAAGGCCGTCCGCGACGTCGACCTCGACAACGATACGATCACTGTCGAGGCGGGTGTCGTGCTGCAGGAGATCCAGCGCAAGGCGGCTGAACTCAACCGGTTCTTTCCGCTCAGTCTTGGTGCGGAAGGCACCTGCCAGATCGGCGGCAACATCTCGACCAATGCCGGCGGCATTCAGGTGCTGCGCTATGGCAATACGCGCAACCTCGTGCTCGGTCTCGAAGTCGTGTTGCCGGACGGACGCGTCTGGAACGGCCTCCGCAGTCTGCGCAAGGACAACACGGGCTATGACCTGAAGCAGCTGTTCATCGGCGGCGAAGGCACGCTCGGCATCATCACGGCGGCCGTCCTGAAGCTCTTCCCGCGCCCGACCGAGCAGCAGTCGGCCTGGATCGGCCTCGAGACGCCGGACGCAGCCGTGGCGCTGCTGGGGCTCATGCGCGAGCGCCTCGGCGAGGCCGTATCGTCGTTCGAGCTGATCAGCCGCCCGACCGTCGACCTGTTGCTCGCGGGCGTGCCCGGTTCGACGGATCCGCTCGCCGCCGAGCACCCCTGGTACGTGTTGACCGAAGTCTCGGGCCAAGGGGCGCCCGGCTCGCTGGCCGAGGCCGTCGCCCACGTCCTCGAGATCGCCGTCGAGAAGGAACTCGTCCAGGACGCCGTCCTCGCCAGTTCCGGTGAGCAGGCGCGGCGCCTCTGGAAGATGCGCGAGGACCTCCCGTTCGGCGTCCAGGCGGCGGGTGGCGCCATTCCGCATGACGTGTCGGTGCCGCTATCGCGCATCACCGAATTCATCCGTCGCGCGGACGAGGCCATGCAGAGGGCCTATCCGACCGCTCGCTTCTGTTGTTTCGGCCACGTCGGCGACGGCAACCTGCACTACAACCCGGTCCGTCCGGCCGACTGGACCTACGAGCAGTTTGCCGCAGAGCGCGAGGCCGTGAACAAGATCGTGCACGACATCGTCGTCGATCTCGGCGGTTCGATCAGTGCCGAGCACGGCATCGGAATTGTTCGGCTCGATGAGAACCTGCGCTACAAGTCGCCGGTCGAGATCGATCTGATGAACCGCATCAAGCTGGCGCTGGACCCGGCCAACATCATGAACCCGGGTAAGCTGGTCCGCATCTAGCGGCGTGCCTGCGTCGTTCGCTGAAAAAAGAAAGGGCTGCCGTGAGGCAGCCCTTTCCGTTCGACTGTCCGTCGGACGTCGACTACCAGCGGCGGTAGCGGCGATACGGACGATAGTGGCGGTGCGGGCGGTACGGCTTGACCCACACGCGATGGCAGCGCACGCCATAACGCGTGCGATGGCAGCGACGCACCCAGTAGGTCTTCTCGACGGCCGACGGAGCCTGCGTGGCAGCCTTCAGCGGCGTGAGGCCTGCACCAGCGGGTGCGGCTTCGGCGTTCGTGAACGAGAACCCGACGACCAGCATGAGTGCCAGCGCGAGCATGCGGAAGAGTTGACGCATCGTAGTGGATCCTTTCGCGTACGTGAGTGCTTCCCGGCGCCTCACTATAACGTAGCTGATCGGGGAATCCGTCGAGCCGACACAAAAATTTGTGGGCACGGGGATAAATTTTGAGGGAGCCCGGAAACATCAAGGAAAAGGGCGGCATTGCTGTTGCAACGCCGCCCTGCAAGCGCGATCGCATGGACGTCGGGATCGATTAGGGCTTGACCGTAGCAGCCACACTGCGGCCGCCGAACAGCGAGCTGATCCGGCGTTCACGCTGGGTGTCCACGGTGACGGAGGCGGTCATGCCTGCGCGGAGCGGGACCGGCTCGGACGTGCTGGCCGGCTTGAGCTTGAGCCGCACAGGCAATCTCTGCACCACCTTGACCCAGTTTCCGGACGCATTCTGCGGCGGCAGCAGCGCGAACTCGGCGCCTGTGGCCGGGCTGATGCTCTGGACTTCGGCCGTCCACACCACGTCCGGATAGATGTCGAGCACGACCGTCGCCGTCTGACCGGGGCGCACGTGGGTGAGCTCGGTTTCCTTGAAGTTCGCTTCGACCCACGCCTCGGCATCGCTCACGAGCGCGAAGAGCGGTGTTGCGGCGCGAACATGTTCGCCGGGCAACAGCTTGACGTTGACGGCAAGGCCGCCCAGCGGCGCCGTCACGACGGTGCGGTCGAGATCGAGCTTGGCCCGATTGCGCGCGGCCACCTTCTCCCGGACGAGGGGATGGTCGGCCGTCGCGATGTTCGGGTCTCCGCCGAGCTGGGCGAGAACCCGCTGCATCTTCTGTCGCGATGCGGTGACACGCGCTCGTGAGGCGTCTGCGTTGGCGTCCGCTTCCTCGAACTGGAACGCCTTGCCCACGCCCTTCTCCGCGAGCCGCTTCTGGCGGTCCCGTTGTGCGTCGAAGAACTGAACGCGGTCCTCGGCTTCCTTCTGCTCGGCGAGACTTTCGCGATACTCGGCGCGCAGCGCCTCGACGCGGGCCCGCGTCTGGTCGAGTTCGGCCTCGGCCCGGTCGAGGGCGAGCTTGTAGGGCTCCGGATCGATCTTGATCAGCAGGTCGCCCGGCTTCACGTGGGCGTGGTCCTTGATCCCGACCTCGATCACACGGCCGGAGACTTCTGCGGCCACGTGCACGATATCGGCCTTCACGTAGGCGTTCTCAGTGGAAATGTACCGCCCGCCCCAAAGATACCAGAGGAGGGCGCCGGCGATGGCCGCGGCGGGAACGGCGATGAGGAGAATGGGTCTCAGGAGGCGCATTGTTCTGACTCGGGTTCGTCGTGTCTAAGAGCGATGTGATGTCCAGGTGGCAGTGGGCTGAAGGTTCGCCGCGCCGTCCGGACCGGCCCGGCCGGGCCAGCGGGCGCGGCGCGCCTCAGGCCGATCGGGCGTCTCCCATGGCGACGGGCTCATCGAAATGATCGAGGAGTGCGATCTCCACGACACTGTCGTTGTCGGACATTGCGACCAGGCGCGACTTCACGCGCGCGAGAAGAAGATTGAGCCGGTTCACTTCGGCCTCGGAGAGATCGACGAGGGCGTCGGCGACGGTGGACTGGGCGATCGGCCATATGGCGGCGTGAACACGCTCGCCGAGATCCGTGAGGAAGATCCGATTGATTCGCCGGTCGTCGGGGTCGGGCCGTCGCTCGACCCAGCCGCGCTCCTGCAACCTGTCGACGATCTTGCCGGCGGGCGCCCGCTCGATCTCCATCATGTCCGCCAGCTCCGACTGGCTGGCGCCGGGCCTGCGCTTCAGCCGCACGATCGCCAGCCATTGCGGCCGCGTGAGTCCGAGCGCCTTGACACGGCGGTCGAACACCGTGCGCATCAGTCGCGCGACGTCCGTCGTCAACCAGCCGAAATTGCGGTCCGTGTCCGGCATGCTCGCTTCCGATCCATCACGTGAGGGTTGAGGCGTTAACCGGGAATTAACCTCGATTGACATAGCATGAAGATAGTATCCCCAGTTACGATGATCAAGGATACAGTGGTCACGGTTATCGAAGTGCATACGAGGTATGCGCTCGATGTATGTCTGCGCTGCGTCGGCGGCCGAAGCCCGTCGCGGTCGCAACCGCTTGGAAGTCGGGGAGCACTCGGCGAATCGCCTTGCTGCCCCGCGGAGGCTCATGATAGCGACCCCTGAGTTCAGGACCGCCGGGGACATCAGGAGCGAGACGACATGACCGAGCCCACGAAGACGAATGGCAGTGCGACCCAGGGCGGTGGCGCGGAGGCGGCTCAACTGCAGGTCGGCATTCGGGTCCTCGGGCAGTACGTGCGCGATCTGTCGTTCGAAAGCCCGAACATCCGCAAGCTCATGACATCCCAGGCCGAGAACCCTAATCTCGAGCTCGAGATGAACGTGTCCCCCGAGCAGATCGCGCCGGACGTTTTCGAGACGACATTGTCGTTCACGGCCAAGGCCAACGCCCCGTCGATCGGCGTGATCTTCGAGATGGAGATCGACTACAGCGGTATCTTTCGCATCGAGAACGCCCCGCCGGAGATGCTGGACGCCATTCTGCACATCCAGTGCCCGTCGCTGTTGTTCCCATTCCTTCGCCGCATCGTGGCCGACACGACTCGCGATGGAGGCATCATGCCGCCGCTGATGCTCGATCCGGTCGATTTCGCGACGCTCTACATGCGCAAGCGCGCGGCGCAGGCGGGGGCCCAACCACCGGCCTAGGTCGACGATCTGGATGAGACGGGGGGCAGCATGAAAGCGAATGCGTCCTAGCCGACCTGGGCAAGGTCCGGTTCTTCGCTGGCCGATGGCGCGAAGTGGGCGGCGACTGCGGCCAGCCGTTCGTCGATGACTTTCAGCTCCAGCGCCACCCGCATCAGCCGGGACGCCAGCCGCTGCCGGAAGTGGGCGGCGATCTCCGGCTCGGCGCCGAACAGGTCGAGCAGGGCGGTCCGAGGGATCTTCACGGCCTTCACGTCGCCGTCGGCAACTGCCGTCACGGCGAAGACGTGCTCGCTGAGCATCGCCAGCTCGCCGAAGAGCGTGCCGGCCCCGAGCGAGCGGCGATCGGTCCCGCGCTCGGCGTCGGCCTCGACCGTCGCAGCGCCCGCGACCATGAGGATGGCCCCATCGCCCTCGACGCCCGCCTCGATCAGCTTCTGGCCGTCACGGAAAATCAGGCGATCGGTGAGGCCGGCGATCTGCTCGAGCTGCGTGGGCGTGAGCCCACGGAAGGCCTCCAGTGCCGCCAGCCGCTGCGTAATGAGATCGAGCGCCATCAACCCTCTCGCCGTCCGCAGATGCGCCACTTTCGGGCTCCGCCCACCCGGATGGGCGGCGAGCGCGTGAAAGCGGCGTATCCGCTGATCGCGTGGCCGATGACGCAAGACCCGTCACAACCGACGGAACGTCCACGCAGATCCGACTAGTCACCGATTCTGGTGTGCGAGGGCAATCGCTGTCGGGACACACCTGCGGCTGATCGTGAGTGCCTCGGCGCCGCCCGCTGTCCCGGGGGATCAGGGGACGAGCTTGTAGCCGCCCATCTCCGTGATCAGCAACTCGGCGTTGGAGGGATCTTTCTCGATCTTCTGGCGCAGCCGGTAGATGTGCGTCTCGAGTGTATGTGTCGTGACACCGGCATTGTAGCCCCATACCTCGTGCAGCAGCACGTCGCGGGTGACGACCTTCTCCCCCGACCGATAGAGGAACTTGAGGATCGACGTCTCCTTCTCGGTCAGACGGATCTTCGAGCCCTTCTCGTCGAGCAGCATCTTGGAGGCCGGCTTGAACGTGTAGGGCCCGATCGTGAAGACCGCGTCCTCGCTCTGTTCGTGCTGGCGCAACTGCGCCCGAATGCGGGCCAGCAGGACGGCGAACTTGAATGGCTTCGTCACATAGTCGTTGGCGCCGGCATCGAGCCCCAGCACGACGTCAGAATCAGTCACGTTGCCGGTCAGCATGATGATCGGGCTCTTGAAGCCCGACTTGCGCAGCATCTTGCAGGCCTCGCGGCCGTCCATGTCCGGAAGGCCGACGTCGAGGATGACGAGATCGAGCCGCTCCTTCTTCGCCGTCTCGATGCCGAGCGCCGCCGTGCTCGCCGTGCGGATATCGAACTCGTCGTGCAGCAGGAGCTGATCCTTGAGGCTGTCACGCAGCTCCTCGTCGTCGTCGACCAGAAGAATGGTGCGTGCCGTGCTCATGGAATTGCTCCCGAAGGCTCCTCGTTCGGGGCCGACTGTATCATCGGACGATCCGTTGAAATAGTCTCGGCTGACAAGCGTCGGGGAGGCGACATGGTGCGTGAGCGGATGAAGACAGCGGCCACGCGAGCGCCCCGGAAGCGCCCGACCCGTCTGGTGGTGCGGAGTCTCCGTGCCGCTGCAACGCGAGGCATCCTCGAAGTCGCGGGTCTCCGCGTGCGCTGTGCCCTCGGCCGGACTGGACGGCGGGCGAGGAAGCGCGAGGGGGACGGGGCGACGCCCATCGGCGTCTGGCGGCTTCAGGAGGTGCTTTGGCGGCCGGACCGCGGCCTCCCGCCGGTGACAGCGCTCCCGCGACGAGCCATCCGGCCCGACGACGGCTGGTGCGATGCCCCGGCCGACCGCAACTACAACCGGCGCGTGAGCTTGCCCTATCCCGCCAGCACCGAACGCCTGAGCCGCGACGACGCCCTCTACGACATCGTCGTGGTCCTCGACTACAACATCCGCCACCGGAGCCGTGGCGCCGGCAGCGCCATCTTCATGCACGTGGCGCGACCGGGCTGGCTGCCGACCGAAGGTTGCATCGCGCTCGCCGAGCACGACCTCCGACGCGTGCTCGCGCACTGCCGGGGCCGGTCGGTCCTCGTCGTGCCGCGATAAGCCCGGCGGCTCCGACAGGTCGCCCTACCAGGCCCGGCCGCCGCCGCCAGTCTCGCCCTTGGCCTTCTTGTACTTGTCGATCTCGCCGAGCACGGCGGCCTGTGACTCGGCGCCGGCCGTCTCGTGCTTCGTCTTGGCGTCGTCGTAGCTCCATTGGCGCAAACTGTTCGATGCGCGCTGGAAATGAGGGTGGACGTAGCGCGCCATCAATTCGTAGCTGCGCTTCGTCGCCTCCCAGTCGGCCCAGTTGTGCGCCAGCAGCAGCACTGCGCCGAAGCCGCCGTTGGATCCCTTCCACAGCCGCTCGAAATGCCGGATGCAGTCGTCCGGCGTCCCGATGCACGCGACGCCGTTCTCGACGAGGTAGTTCACCGGGTCCTCGATCCCCGCCGGAATGATCGGGAACGTCGCGACGTCCGTGAAGTACTTGGCAAAATTGGCGAGGCCGTGGGCCATGTCGGCGCGCGCCTTCTCGCGTGTCTCCGCGACATGCGCGAACGTCACGATCCGCCACTTCGAGCGATCCGGCGTCCGCCCGGCGGCCCGCGCGCTGTCCTCGTGGATGCCCCAGTTGGCGGCATGCGCCGCGAGCGCCTCGTCCGACGTGCCGCCGATCGAGAGCATGCCGATTCCGTACTTGCCCGAAGCGAGGGCCCCGACCGGCGAGCGCGACGAGGCGACCGCCATCTCCATCATGGGGTTCGAATAGGGCAGCAGCTGCAGTTTCGCCTGGTTCAGCGTGAACCAGTCGGTCGTCCGCGTCACCATGCGGCCCTGCATCAGCTCCATCAGGCACTCGAGCGACTCGCCCATGCGCCGGCGCTGGTCGGCAGCCTTCAGGCCGATCTTCTCCGCGTCGTAGATGAGCGAGCCCGGCCCGACGCCGAACATCGCCCGCCCCCGCGTCATGTGATCGAGCTGGATCATGCGCGAGGCGAGCGTGAACGGGTTATGGTAGGGGAGCGACACGACGCCCGTCCCGAGCCGGATATGACGCGTGCGCTGGGCGGCCGCGGCGATGAACATCTCCGGGCAGGCAATGATCTCGAAGCCGCCCGAATGATGCTCGCCGATCCAGGCCTCGTGATAGTTGAGCCGGTCCAGATGTTCGACGAGGTCCATGTCTCGCTCGATCGCGAGGGTGGGATTCTCGTCGAGTGCGTGGAAGGGGGCGAGGAAGACCCCCGTCTTGAGGTAGCGATCGGGGAGTGGTTGCAACATGGGTTTGCCTCCTGAGGACGGTCTCGGTTGCGGGCGGGCGCTGGGGGCCTGCGCGATGGCTCGCGCCAAGGCTAGCCTCAATTGCCGCCGGGAACCAATGCCGGGCGTTGCGACCCGGGCGATTTGTCACCGAGAGAGCAGGTCGGCCCCTCGTCGAGCCGCGGAGTAAGAGAATGCGTGCGCTGTGCCGGGCGTGTTGCGAGTGGTCGGGCCCGGAGCTGTCCGGGCCGGATCTTTGCGCCGCTTGTGGCGCGACGCGCATCGTCCGCCATCCCGAACTCGAGGCGCTCACCATCGCCCACATCGATTGCGACGCCTTCTATGCCTCCGTCGAGAAACGCGACCGGCCCGAGTTGCGCTACGAGCCCGTCATCGTCGGCCATCCGGGCGGCCGCGGCGTCGTCACGACGGCCTGCTACAACGCCCGCCGCTATGGCGTCCGCTCGGCGATGCCCATGTTCCAGGCGCTCGAGCGCTGCCCCCACGCGACCGTCATCCCGCCGGACATGGCCAAGTACCGCCGCGTCGGCCTCGAGATCCGCGACATTTTCCGCGAGGCGACCGAGATCGTGGAGCCCGTCTCACTGGACGAGGCCTACCTCGACCTCTCGCCGGAGAACATGGTCTCGACGATGCCGGCGGCCGAAGCCCTGGCCCTGATCGCGCATCGCGTCGAATCCGAGATCGGGATCACGGTCTCGGTCGGCCTGTCGGCGAACAAATTGCTCGCCAAGCTCGCCTCCGAGCGCGAGAAGCCGCGCGGCTTCTCCGTCATCGGCCGCGCCGAGGCGAAGCGCTATCTGGCGGCCCTGCCGGTCTCGAAGATCAACGGTGTCGGGCCTTCGACCGAGCGCCGCCTCGCGGCCGCGGGGATCGTGACCATAGGCGACCTGCAGGCCGTCCCCGAGATCGAGCTGACGGCCGCCCACGGCAAGCTCGGCCGCAGGCTGGCCCAGTTCGCTGTCGGCGAGGACGACCGCGCCGTCCAGCCCGACCGGCCGGCGAAATCGATCTCGGCCGAAACGACCTTCCGCCGCGACACTGCCGATCTGTCGGCCCTGATGGTGGCGCTGGAGCCGCTCGCCGCCCGCGTCGCGACGGCGCTCGACCGCAAGGGGCTCGCCGGCGCAGCCGTCGTCGTGAAGCTGAAGACCGCCACCTTCCAGATCGTGTCTCGCTCGCGCCGCCTGCAGCGCCCGACGCAGCGCGCCGACATCCTGCTCGAAGCCGCCCGCCCGATCGTCGAGCGCGAGGCCGATGGCCGTCTCTTCCGGCTGGCAGGGATCGGCGTGGACGGGCTCGTTCCCGCCGCCGAGGCCGACCCGCCCGATCTCTTCGGTGGCTGATCTGCACCCCGCGAGACTTGCGTCCGCCGCCGAACATATCGAGAATGCGGGCAACGTAAGCCTGCAAGGAGGCCCGCTTGAGTGAGCCCATCGACGAGGAGTTCGGCTTCGCGCCGGACTACGACGCCCCGATCCCGTACATGCACCGGATCCGGACCTACTATCAGACACTCGGCTACGGCGCCCCCTACCGTTGGGCGCATTACCGGGACGTCCCGTTCACGCCGATGACCAAGCCGCTTGCTGAGGCGACGATCGCCTTGATCACGACGGCGGCGCCGTTCCGGCCCGAAGCCGGCGATCAGGGCCCCGGCGCGCCCTACAACTCGGCCGCGAAATTCTTCAAGGTCTATTCCGGCGACGTCAGGCAGGATCACGACCTCCGCGTCTCCCACATCGGCATCGACCGCAACCATACGACGGCCGAGGACGCCAACACCTGGTTCCCGTTGCCGGCATTGCGCGAGGCCGAGGCGCGCGGCCTCTTCGGCAAGCTTGCGCCGCGCTTCCACGGCGCACCGACGAACCGCAGCCACAAGACGACCATCGAGGTCGATGCCGAGGAGTTGCTCGCGCGGGTCAGGGAGGACCGCGCCGACGCGGTGCTGATTGCCGGTAATTGACCGGTGTGTCACCAGACCGTGAGTCTGGCCGCTCGCACCATCGAAGCCGCAGGCATCCCGACCGTCGTGATGGGCTGCGCCAAGGACATCGTCGAGCACGTCGGCGTGCCGCGGTTCCTGTTCTCGGATTTCCCCCTCGGTAACCCCTGCGGCAAGCCGAAGGACAAGGCCTCCCAGGCCGCGACCCTGGAACTGGCCCTGCGCCTGCTCGTCGGCGCTCCGGGCCCGCGCACGACCGTCCAGAACCCGATCCGCTGGAATGCGGACGGCAAATGGAAGCTCGACTATTCGAACGTCGAACAGTTGTCGCCCGAGGAGATCGCCCGCCGCCGCGCCGAGTTCGACCGCGGCAAGGAGGTCGCCAAGCAGCGCCTCGCCGAGGACCTGAAGAAGAAGGGCGCGGCCGAGTAGGCCGCCTCCGTGACTGACCGGCCCGCCGCGTGCGGGCCGGATCACGTTGAGGCGAGGTAATGCGGCGTAGGCCCTGTCGGCAGCCGACGTCAGAATTTCCAGTTGGCGCCGACGCGCACCACGCTCGCGGTGTTCTCGAACGCGTAGGTCTCGCGGTTCTCGCTGAGCCCTTCGATGCGACCGAAGTCCATGTAGAGATACTCGACCTTGACCGTCATGTTGGACGAGACGGCCTGCTCGAGGCCGCCACCGAGCGTCCAGCCGGTGCGGAAATTGCGGTTCCATGCGGTTTGTCCGGCGGCATCCCCGTAGCCCACCTCGTCGACGTCCATGAAGGCGAAGCCGCCGGTTCCATAGATCAGCGTGCTGGGCGTCATCAGGAAACCGGCTCGCGCGCGCATCGTGCCCCACATCGGGCCGAAGCTCGCCTTCCAGACGTGCCCGTCGAAGATCACCTTGTCCTCGGCGGAAAGGTCCATGACGCCGACGTCGGCCTCGAGGCCAACGAGCAGGCCGGGCGACATCATGAAATTGTAGCCCACGGTGAGGCCCGCGACCCCGCCGCTGAGATCCTGCGTCGCGGTGCCGTGATTGTCGTTGCGGTAGTATTCGTGGCTGGAGGTCCCCCATCCGTAGCCGACGCTGGCTCCGAAATAGAGGCCCTGCCAGTTGTACTCGGGTGTCGCATAGACGATCGGGTCAGACGGCGGCGGCGCGCCTCGGGGCCGTCCATTGGCGACAGCGGCATCGATTCCCACGGAAGGAAGGGCAAACGCGATCAGTATCGCGGTCGTGAGTGGCAAGCGTGTCATGAAGTCCTCCAGGCACACCCTGGCGAACGCCGGGGCGTGTACGCGACGAATGCTCCCCCTTGCCACTCGAACTCCCGCCGACAGATAGACCCGCAATCGTGGCGACAGTGTGCACGTGGATGAAAATACCAATATTGATCAATATGATGGAAAGAATTGATGTGAGGATAAGTGAAGTGCGCAGGGGCGCTGCGGCTAGGCTGGCCAGAGCGCCGCGAGATAAACCGCGTAGGCCCCGATCAGGATGCAGCCTTCGAGGCGGCCGATCGTGTAGCCGGTTCGGGCGACGACAAGAAGCAGCCCCGAAACGACGAGCATGACGAGAGAATCGAACCGTACGATCTCCGGCGGAATGGTCGTCGGCGCGATCAGGGCGGTCACGCCGCCGATGCCGAGAATATTGTAGATGTTGGAGCCTAGGACGTTGCCGAGCGCGACGTCGGCATGGCGCCTGAGCGCGGCGATGACGGAGGTGACAAGCTCGGGGAGTGACGTTCCGACGGCGACGATGGTGAGCCCGATCAGTGTTTCCGATACGCCGGCGCTGCGCGCGATCCCGGTCGCGCCGTCGACAAGCAGTTTCCCGCCACCGACCACGAGCAGAAGCCCCAGCACGGCGAGCCCGAGCGGCCATGCGAGCCCGGATGTCGCGGCGGAGACCGCAGGCTTGGTCGTGGTCGTAGACCCTCCGAGATGGCTGTCGAACACCTCCTCGTGCGCTTCGAGCTTCTCGAAGGCAGCCGTATGTCCGTCGGGCGCGCCGGCCGTCTCCTGGCGGTAGGCGTAATAGATATAGCTGGCGAGGCCCGCGACGAAGACCACGCCGACCAGGCGGTCGAGCGATGCGAAAGTGCCGACGAGACAGAAGGCCGCCGCCGTGATCAGCACGAAGCTGCCGTCGCGCCTCAGCGCGTTCTGGGAGACGGCCACAGGTGTGATGACGGCCGCGATCCCCAGAATGAACAGGATGTTGGCGATGTTGGAGCCGACGATGTTGCCGACGGCAATGCCCGGCGAGCCCGCGAGCGACGCTTCGATACTCGTCACGAGCTCGGGCGTCGACGTGCCGAACCCGACCAGCGTCAGTCCGATCAGCAGCGGCGACATGCCGAGGCGCTGCGCCACCGTCGACGCGCCTCTGACGAGAAGCTCGCCTCCGGTGATCAGCAGTGCGAGCCCCGCGACGACGAGGAGGTAGTCGGTCATGCTAAAATCCAAAACTGGAGCTGGTGTCGACCTTGGACATGGCGCACCCAGAGCGTCATGTGAAGCTGTTAATCGGTATCTCGACCGCAAAATTGGATTCCGAAGGCGCGCCGGGCGACGTGGACGCTTGCTGCGAGGCAGCCGATCGTCACGCCAGGGTGGGTTGGGGGCAGCAGGAGCGTGCCTGTCAGGGATCAAGCCGGTCGGCTGCGCCGTCGCTCAGAACGGCCGCCTCACTCGGGAAGTCGCGGCAAGGCATCCACCGTCGTCAGCAGCCGCCGCAAGAACGGGCAGCCGTTTTCCGGCTTCTGGAAGTGTCGATAGGCGGCTGCAGCGTACCGGCTGGGATCCATGGCCAGCACGATATCGTTGAACATTTCGGTGGTGTAGTCGCTATTACCCGCAAAGACATCGAGATAGATCCGCCGGGAGCGGTCCGACATCGTGTCGAGCTGGATCACGGCCGCGATGTATTCGTGCCCCGCATGGCATGGCGGCACCGACAGGTTCTGGTGCACGATCGCGTGGGTGATCTCGTGAACCAGCAGGCTATTGTGAAACTCGGCCGCCGGAATGCGCTTCAGGACACTCTGCGGATCGTCATCGGCTATCGCCGCCACCAGGGCGGCTGTCGCGCTCGGAGATGCGACCTTCGCCACGTCCTTCTCTCCGGCGCGGAACTGACCGAAGATGCAATTGCCGACGGCGTTGCGAACATCCGGGACGAGTTCGACGAAATAGGGCCGTCGTGGCTTGATGCCGCATCTCGCCAGACGCTGCTCTGCTCTGAAGGCGGCATCACAGACCTCCTGCCGCTCGGTCCCCGCAAGGCTTCCCGCAATTGCCGATGTTCCGGGACACGCGCCATTCTGCGAAAATACCGGCGGGCCGGTGAGAAGCAGGACAAGGGCACCGATGAGGGCAGGACGCTTCATGTCGTGTCCTTGGCTAGGACAACCTCGGATTTGGGGCGATACCGGATCTTCTTCCCCCAGTGAACGCTAGCGCATCGAAACCCGGCCCTACAACTCGCTCGACGATCACTTGGCGCGTCGGTTCAGCGGGATCGGGAGCCCCGAGCCCCTTTCCCCCAAACACAGCAACTGCTATATGTCCGGACAATATATGTCGCCCGGTTCCCGTGCCTTTGGCCGGCCGCGCCCCACACCCCACGCGGCCCAGTCCGCGTTTGTCCGCTGAAGGAGAGCCCATGCCGAACGCAGCCACCAGCGCCCACCCGACCGAAACGCCGGCCCTCGACGCGATCATCATCGGCGCCGGGCTCTCGGGCATGTACCAGCTCCATTGCCTGCGCGATCGTCTAGGGCTGCGGGCGCAGGTGCTCGAGGCGGCGGACGGCGTCGGCGGAACCTGGTACTGGAACCGCTACCCGGGGGCGCGTTGCGACAGCGAGAGCCATTCCTACTGCTTTCAGTTTTCCGACGAACTCTTGAAGGAATGGGAGTGGTCCGAGCGCTATCCGCAGCAGCCCGAGATACTGCGCTACATGAACTTCGTCGCCGACAAGCTCGACCTGAAACGCGACATTCGCTTCAAGACGCGCGTGACAGGCGCCGAGTACGATGCCGCCCGCAATGTCTGGCACGTCTCGACGGACGATGGCGGGCGCTTCACCGCGACCTACCTGATCACCGCCGTCGGCTGCCTCTCGACGGCGAACGTGCCGCAGATCCCCGGGCTCGAGAGCTTTGCGGGCAAGGCCTATCACACCGGTCTGTGGCCCCATGAGGGCGTCGACTTTCGTGGCAAGCGCGTCGCCCAGATCGGCACCGGCTCGACCGGCATCCAGGCGGCCCCCGTCATCGCCGAGACGGCAGGCCACCTGACCGTCTTTCAGCGCACGGCCAACTATTCCGTGCCGGCCCATAACGCCCCCCTCTCGCCGGAACGCAAGAAGGAGCTGATGGATCGCATCGAGGAGACGCGCCGCGTCATGCGCTCGACGCCGAACGGGCACCCGTTCCAGATCGTCGATCGCTCGGTGTTCGACGTCTCCGACGAGGAGCGCCGCCGCATCTATGAAAAGCAGTGGGAAGTCGGCGGCCTGCAGTTCCGCGCCGCCTTCCGCGACATCCTGCTCGACAAGAAGGCAAACGACACCGCGGCCGAGTTCCTGAAGGACAAGATCCGCTCGATCGTGAAGGACCCGAAGACGGCGGCCATTCTCGCCGACATCGACCACCCCTACGCCGCCAAGCGGCCGCCGATCGACAGCCATTACTTCGAGACCTTCAACCGCGACAACGTCTCGCTCGTCGACGTGCGCTCCGACCCGATCGAGGCCGTCACGCCGACCGGCATCCGCCTGAAGAGCGGCGCCGAGCACGCGGTCGACATCATCGTTTTCGCCACCGGCTTCGACGCCATGACCGGCTCGCTCATCAAGCTGAACATCAAGGGCCGCGACGGCCTGCCGCTCGCCAAAGCCTGGGAGGCCGGCCCGCGCAACTACCTCGGCATTCAGGTGTCGGGCTTCCCGAACATGTTCACGCTCACCGGCCCCGGCAGCCCGTCGGTGCTCTGCAACATGCCCGTGCCCATCGAGCAGCACGTCGAGTGGGTCACCGACTGCATCGCCCACATGCGAAAGAACGGCATCGCGCGCATCGAAGCGAAGCCCGAGGCGATGGACAGGTGGGTCGCCCACGTCAACGACGCCGCGAAGGCGACGCTGCTGCCGGAGGCGCACCACTCCTGGTATCTGGGCGCCAACGTGCCCGGCAAGCCCCGTGTGTTCATGCCTTACGCGGGCGGCATGGCGCGCTTCCGCGACATCTGCAACGACGTCGCGGCCAAGGGCTACGAAGGTTTCGAGCTGACCGGCGCCGAGCGGCAGGCAGCGGCCGAGTAGAACGCCGCGACGTCATCATGTCGAAGATTGCGACGCCGGTCATGCTCACCATGGCCGGCGTCCGTGGCGGAGCCACGCCCGGACAGTCATGTCGGCATTGCGCCCGGCAGGCCTGTCGGCTTGGCCCGTTCCCGCAAGCCTGCTTAGATGTCTGAAATACCTCCGCCGGCGATCGGCGGCGGGGCGGCACAGGGAGAGGTTTTCGCCATGTCCAAGCCCTTCAAGGGGGTTCGGGTTCTCGACTTCACGCAGGTCTTTGCCGGCCCCTTCGGCAGCTATCAGCTCGCGCTACTCGGCGCCGACGTCGTGAAGATCGAGCGCCCCGGCGGTGACGATATGCGCTACGGCCCGCCGAACAAGGCGTGGTCCGATCGCGGCCTGTCGACGAGCTGGATGGCGATCAACTCCAACAAGCGCAACATCGCCCTCGACCTGACGAAGCCCGAGGCCGTCGCCATCGTGAAGCGCCTCGCCGAGACGGCCGACGTCGTCCTCGAGAACTTCCGCCCGGGCGTGATGGAGAAGCTCGGCATCGGCTGGCCGCAGCTCAGCGCCGTCAACCCGCGCCTGATCTACGCGGCCGTCTCCGGCTTCGGCCACACGGGCCCCGACAGCCGCGCCGCCGCCTACGACGGCAAGATCCAGGCCATGAGCGGCCTCATGTCCATCACCGGCAGCGAGGAGACGGGCCCGACCCGCGCCGGCTTCGCGGTCTGCGACGCCATCGGCGGCATGACGCTCGCGTTCGGCGTCTCGAGCGCCCTCTACCAGCGCACCCACACCGGCAAGGGCCAGATGGTCGACGTCGCCATGCTCGACGCCGCGATGACGTTCATGTCGTCGTTCTTCGTCGACTACACGGTGGGCGGCCACGTGCAGGGCCCGAGCGGCAACCGCGCCCAGAGCCGGCTCCCGACCGCCGACCTCTTCAAGGTGAAGGACGGCCACATCCTGCTCGCCGTCAACAACGAGAAGCAGTTCGCGGCGTTGTCGAAGGCCATCGGGCACCCTGATCTCGCCAAGGACCCGCGCTTCGTCGACTGGCCGACGCGCATCGCCAATGATGCAGCACTCCGCGCCATCATCGAGGACGTCTTCGCGGCCAACGATGCGGCATACTGGGACGACTACCTGAGCAAGGCCGACGTGCCGTGCGCGCGCGTCTGGACCATCCCCGAGGTGATGAAGAACCCGCAGCTCGCCCACCGCCCGGTGCTGCAGGAGGTCGACACCGAGCACGGCCGCCTGACGATGATCGGCTCTGGCTTCCGCATGGAACACGGCGGCGGCTCGATCGAGTTCCCCCCGCGCCTCCCCGGCGCCGACACCGACGAAGTGCTCAGCGCAGCCGGCTATTCCACGGCCGAGATCGCCGCGTTCCGCGCGTCTGGCGTCGTCGCCGAAGGCATCGAGCTGGATCGAAGGAAGAAGTAGAGGGGAGGGCGGACGTAGCACAGCCTCTCCTCTGTCATCCTCGGGCTTGTCCCGAGGACCCATTTCCCAGCATGCTCCCCAACTTCGACGGCCCCGCAGCACTGGCGCCAGCCTCCCCCCTGCATCCCCGGCCGGAGCGCGAAGCGCGCAGAGCCGGGGTCTTCACACCTCGAGTTCGAGTGGTGGGCCGCGCGTGTCGTATCGGGCGGTGTAGATCCCGGATAGCCGCGCAGGTGCGCGGCTTCCGGGAATGCAGGACGGGCAGGGCGCGGAATTGCATCGGCGTGTCAAATTCGACGCCCGGATGTGCGGCACCATGGGTCCTCCGGGCTTGCATGCCTTCATCGACCGGGCACGGCACCCACCACTGTCATCCTCGGGCTTGTCCCGAGGACCCATTTCCCCGCTTGCTCCGTCAATTCGATGGCCCCGCAGCGCCACCAGCCGCACCCCTTGCGTCCCCGGCCGGAGCGCGAAGCGCGGAGAGCCGGGGTCTTCACGGCTCCCGTTCGAGTGGTGAGCCGTGCGCATCATCTCAGGCGGTGAAGATCCCGGATAGCCGCGCTGGCGCACGGCTTCCGGGAACGCAGGAGGAGAGGTCGGAGAATGACACCGGCGTGCCACGTCATCGCTCGCATGCGCGGCACGATGGGTCCTCGGGACAAGCCCGAGGATGACACGGGGAGATGCTGTGCCACGAGCGACAGGGCGTGGTGGGGGGACGCGGGCCCTTCGTCGAACCCGTAACTTAGGGAACCTCTGAATAGCACGTCGGCTTGACGGCGTGAGACGCGGGTTGCACCGAGTTTCGGCGGCTCACGCGGCGCTTCGACGATAAGAAGAGCTGTTT
>LNEM01000026.1 GCA_001464955.1 Rhizobiales bacterium Ga0077537
TCCGCAGGCACTCGACCATCGGCTACATCAGCCCGATTGAGTTCGAGCGGAAGGTGGGATTAGCTTAACTGCGCGTCCACAGAACCGGCAGCAGGCCAGAGCGCCGATGTGGCGTGCCCTTGAACCCTCGGAGCCCACCATGACGACGATCGAATCTCGCCACACGACCCCCGCCAGGCGCACCAAGCCGGCGACGACCGCCAAGGGCGAGAATCCGAAGGCCGCCGGAAGGCCCGCGTCGGCGCACGCCGCCGCGAGCAAGACGGGTTCCAGCGACGACGTCCACGCCGCCCGCGTCACGAAGCACGATCGCATCCTGACGCTGCTGACCCGGCGCGACGGCACTACCATCCCCGAGATGATGGAGGCGTCGGGCTGGCAACAGCACAGCGTCCGTGGGTTCTTAGCCGGCACCGTCAAGAAGAAGCTGGGCTTCCCGCTCTCCTCGTCGAAGGCCGAGGGTGAATTGCGCCGTTACCGCATCGATACCAAGCGCGGTCGCTGACATGACGCGTGCCTCGATTGACATCGCAGCCGAGTTGGTGCGGCTCCAAGCACTCAGCAACTTCGAGCTGCGAGGCGAGTGGCGGCGGCTGCATCACATGCAGCCGCCAAAGAGCCTCTCCCGCGAACTCCTGCTGCGCGGCATCACCTACAAGATCCAGGAGAGGGCGTTCGGCGGCCTCTCCAAGTCGATCCTGCGCAAGCTGTCCGGCACCGAGCCTGAAGCATCGTCGCCCGAAAGTCGGAGAGCTGCGCCCCGCACCACCGTGAAGCCGGGGACGCGGCTCGTTCGCGAATGGAACAGCGACACGCACACCGTCCTCGTCCACGCGGACGGCGTCGAGTGGCGCGGTCAGCGCTACCGGTCGCTCTCGGTCGTCGCCCGCGAAATCACCGGCGCGCACTGGTCCGGTCCGCGGTTCTTCGGCCTGACCTCGAAGAAGGGGGCAGGCGATGGCTGACTTCGATCTCGATGCCGCCCGGCGGGAATTCGCCGATCTGACGGGCCTGTTCGAGGACGCGGCGCTGATCGCGTCTGCCGGCCAGGTCGCCAAGTGCCTCGATGACGGGCGGCGTCGATTCAAGCGCCTCTCGACAGCGTTGCGCGGCATCCGGAGGCGCCTCAGCATTCTGGAGGATCGGCTGCAATGAAGCGGCTGAACTGCGCCATCTACACCCGCAAGTCCTCCGACGAGGGACTCGAGAAGGAATTCAACTCGCTCGACGCGCAGCGGGAGGCCGCGCCGCCTACATCACGAGCCAGAAGCATGCCGGCTGGGTGCCCCTTTCGGATCTCTATGACGACGGCGGCCTGTCCGGCGGCACGATGGAGCGACCGGCCCTGCTGCGGCTGCTCGCCGACATCAAGTCAGGCAAGGTGCAGATCGTGGTCGTCTACAAGGTCGACCGGCTGACGCGGTCGCTCGCAGATTTCGCCAAGATCGTCGACGTGCTCGATGCGCACAGTGCCTCGTTCGTCTCGGTGACGCAGCAGTTCAACACCACGACATCGATGGGCCGCCTCACGCTCAACATGCTGCTCTCGTTCGCCCAGTTCGAGCGCGAGATTGCCGGTGAGCGCATTCGCGACAAGATCGCGGCGTCGAAGGCCAAAGGCATGTGGATGGGCGGCAATGTTCCGCTCGGCTACGACGTCAGGGAGCGCAAGCTGATCGTCAATGAAGCCGAAGCCGAGACGGTACGCATGATCTTCCACCGCTACGCGGAACTCGGATCGGTCCGGCTGCTCGGCCACGAACTCGATCGGCTCGGTGTCGTCAGCAAGCGCCGCGAGGGGGCCGGTGGCGTCCTGGCGGGCGGCAACCGACTTTCACGCGGCGCGCTCTATACACTGCTGCAGAATCCGATCTACCACGGCGAGATTGGGCACCAGGGGAAGGTCTACCCCGGCCAGCACGACGCGGTCATCGATGCTGAACTCTGGCAGCGCGTCCAAGTGAAGCTGGCCGGCAACCGACAGGCCCGAACGCTCGGCGAGACCGCGGACGAGCCAAGCTTGCTCGCCGGATTGATCGTGGACGGCGAAGGGCAGCGCATGACGCCTACGCATGCGGTGAAGAAGGGCCGACGCTACCGGTATTACGTTTCGACGCACCTTATATCCGGCAGCCGGTCGGACCATGCCAAGGGCTGGCGCATCCCTGCGGGCGATATCGAGGTTCTGGTTCTCGATCGGCTTCGCGCATTCCTCGCGTCCGATCGTGCCCTCGGAGAAGCGCTGTCACGTTTCGCCCTCGACGCCTCGGCGGTCCGGTCGGCCATGGCGAAGGCGAGCCAACTCGTCGAACGCTGGGCGAGCCTGACGCCGATCAAGCTCCGGGAGCTGGTCCGCACAGTCGTCGAGACCATCACGGTGGACGACGAGAGGGTTGTTGCGTTGCTCAAGCCGGCGGAGGTCGCGACCATTCTTCTGGGCGACACCTGCAATCTTCCAGAGGCTCGCCAGCCCGGTGCGATCAAGTTGACTATCGACGCCAAGCTGCGCCGCGCCGGGAAGGGCATCCGATTGGTGGTCGGGGGCGGCGTGGCCGAGAAGCCCGACGGACAGATCGTCGCTCTGCTGCGTGATGCGCACGCGAGCCGTGATGCCCTGATGTCAGGACGCGACGAGACCATCGATGCCATGGCGCAGCGGCTCGGCGTCAAGCGGGACATCCTGTCGGCGCAGATGCGACTGACGTATCTCGCGCCGGACATCGTCCGCGCCCTCATCCTCGGGCGGCCCGGCGAGGGGCTGACGCCGGCCGGCCTCCTCTCCCTGTGCAAAGACCTGCCACACGACTGGCCGCTCCAGCGCGCGGTCCTCGATCTCGAGACACGGTAGCACCCCTAAATCCCCGAAAACGATGCGAGTCTGACCGGCCGAAAACGGCCCTCAGAGATAAAACCGGCGATGACCCGAGGAACGTCACCGAGAGACGCCGCTGGACGCGCGCACCATCAAAATGCATGGGCCAAGCCGCGGAAATCGGGGCGACTTTCCGCCTGCGGAAACGACAAAAATATGCTGTTATATCAATTAGTTAGTCGGTGGCTGGGGGACTAGGATTCGAACCTAGACAGGCAGAGTCAGAGTCTGCAGTCCTACCATTAGACGATCCCCCATTGCCGGGATCCGCGCCGCCTGCGGACGGCGACGCGTGGGGGTGTATAGCGTCATGCCCCCGTCATCGCAAGCGCCATGCGCTGGCCGTCATCACCCGGTCCAGCCGTAGTCGCGGCGCGCGGCGTCGGTGGTCACGAAGCCGTTCGTCACGTCGGCTGCGACGGCCAATCGATCGCGCTCGCGTGGGTCGCCGAAGCCCGCCCCGCCGGCTTCCACCAGACGCATGATTGCGCCCGGCTCGATCTCGACCCGCCCCTTTGCGTGGACAACCTGGCCAGCGAGTTCGTGGCGCCGCAGCGTGCCGTCGTGGCCGCCGAACAGGCCTCGGGCCGGATGCACGGTGCGGTTGCCCATACCGAGGGTCACGAGGGGGTGGCCGGTGTCGTTGCGAACATCCACCACCTGGCCGAGGCCGCCGCGCCAGCGGCCGGCGCCACCCGAATCCGGCAAGAGGCGCTTCCCGACGATCGTCGTATGCGTCAGCGCCTCCCAGACCTCGACCGGAACGACGGCCATGTTCGAGGGGTGTGGCAACGTGCTCCAGCCGTCGAGATCGCGGAGCGCCCCGTAGCCGCCCGAGGCGAAGTAGAGCGCGGTGAAGGCTCGGCCGTCGCGCCGCGTGCCCTGGAACGTGAGGAGGTTCATCATGCCGCTATCGGCCTGCACGGTGTCGGGCGTGGCGCCCGCGAGCGCACCGTAGATCAGCGGCGTTATGAAGTGGCCCATGGCGTGGCGGCCACCGGTCGGGTAGGGCGGCAAAGCGTTCAGGATGCAGCCGGGCGGCGCTTTCGTCACGATAGGCGCGGCGGAGCCCTGGTTGTTCGGGATGTTCGGCAGGGTCAGCGACTTGATCGCGTGCAGCACCATGGCGTTCGTATAGCAGAACGGCACGTTGACGCCGGCGCGGACCATGCCCGTGGTCCCGTCGAAATCGGCCGTCACCGTGTCGCCCGACTTGGTGAGCGTGACGGCCAGTTCCACGTCCTCGGCGAAGCCTTCGACCTTGATGCGGTTCTGGTAGACGCCATCCGTCATCTCGCGGAGGCGGGCGCGCATGCGATCCTCGGACTGGCCACGAATGGCGGCCGACAGGGCCGTGAGGCTGTCGAGGCCATACTCGTCCATGAAGGCGTTGACCTCGCGGGCGCCGACCTCGGAGCAGGCGACGTTGGCCATGATGTCGCCCATGGTCTGCTCGGGCACGCGGACGTTGGTGCGGATGATCTCGACGACGAGATCGTTGAGGCGTCCGGCCTCGTAGAGCTTCAGGATCGGGAGGCGGAGGCCCTCGGCGTAGACCTCGGTCGCGGACGAGCCGAAACCCGCGCCGCCGATGTCGGGGAGATGCGTGATCGACACGCAATAGGCGACGATCCGGCCCTTCCGGAAGACCGGGCGCATGACGGTGATGTCGAACAGATGCCCGGTGCCGAGCCAGGGGTCGTTGGTGACTATGATGTCGCCGTCGCTGAGCGTCTCGGGCGGGAAACGCTTCAGCATGTGGCGCGCGGTCACCGGTGCCGAGCCGATGAAGGCCGGGATGCCGAAGGTGCCCTGGGCGATGGTGTTCGTCTCGGCGTCGAGCACGCAGCAGGTGAGGTCGTAGCTCTCGTAGACGATGGTCGAGAACGAGGAGCGTACCAAGGTCGAGACGATCTCGTCGGTGAGCGCGACGAGCCGGTCCCACATGATGCCGAGGCTGACGGCGTCGATCGATTGGGAGGTGTGGTCATTCATGGGACAGTGTCCTCAAGGTTCTCTAGATCCGGCATCGAGCGGCGCGGCGGGGCTTACCGCGCGCGGAGACGCGCGGCCGCTATTCACTCGCCAGATCGAGCACGGCGACGAGGTTCAGGCGGGCGTCGACGGTGACCTTGTCGCCCGGGCCGACGACGACGGTCGACTCGCGCTCCTCGATGAGGGCCGGGCCGTCGAGCGTCATGCCGGGGCGCAGGGAATAGCGGTCGTAGACGGGCCAGTCCGTCACCTCCGCCTGGACCGGATGATAGGCGCGTCGCGTCCCCTTCCGCGCTGTTTCAGCCGCCGCGACACCGGCCAGTTCGTAGCTTGCGCCGAGACCCGTCGCGGGGCCGACGGCTTCCACCTTCCAGTTCACGATTTCGGCCGGCTCGTCGAGGCGCAAGGTGTAGATGCGCTCGTAGGCGGCGCCGAACTGCTCTTCGACACCGGCGAACAGCGCTGCCGGGTCGGCGCCTTCGGGCAAGGTCACCTCGATCTCGTGGCCCTGGCCCTGGTAACGCATGTCGAGGCGGCGAACGATGCGAATGTCCTCGCGCGCGACGCCGGCGTCCAGCAAGATGCGGCTCGCATCGGCTTCGAGTTCGGCGAACTGGGCGCCGAAGCTGGCGGCGTCGAGGTCCGCCACGTGAATGCGCCGCGAGCGCGCGACCTCGAACGACAGCGGGCTCTCGAGCAGGCCCAGCGCCGACATGACGCCCGCCGCAACGGGGAAGACGACGCGCGGGATCTTGAGCTTGCGCGCGATGCGCAACGCGTGCAGCGGCCCCGATCCGCCGAACGCCACCATGCTCGACTGGCGGTAATCGAAGGCGCGTTCGGTGGCGTGAATGCGGAAGGCGCGGGCGACGTCCTCGCAGATGATGTCGTGGATGCCGAAGGCGGCGCGCATGGTCTCGACGCCGAGGGGGCGGGCGACGCCCTCCGCGATGGCGCTTTCGGCCGCGCCGGTGTCGAGGCTCATCTTGCCGCCGAGGAAGAAGGACGCATCGAGATAGCCGAGCATCAGGTTGGCGTCGGTCAGCGTCGGCCGGCGGCCGCCCTGGCCGTAGCAGGCGGGGCCCGGCATGGCGCCCGCGCTCTCGGGGCCGACCTTCAGCAGACCTCGCTCGTCCACCGTCGCGATGGAGCCGCCGCCCGCTCCGATCTCGATCATGTCGATCACCGGAATACGCACCGGCATGCCGCTGCCTCGGCGGAACTCGTAGGCGCGCGCCACCTCCATCTCGTACTTCTTGATCGGCTCACCGCCGCGCACCAGCGCGCCCTTGGCCGTGGTGCCACCCATGTCGAACGACAACAGGTTCGCCAGATCGAGCGCGCGGCCGTGGGCGGCGCTCATCAAGGCACCGGCAGCGGGGCCCGATTCGAGGGCGCGGACGGGATAGCGCCGCGCCGTCGACGTGGTGAGCATGCCGCCCGAGGACGCCATGATGTAGAGGCTGCCACGGAACCCGCGCCCGGCGAGACCCGTTTCGAGGCGTGCGACGTAGGTGTCGAACATCGGGCCGGTGAAGGCGTTGACGGTGGTCGTCGTCCAGCGCTCGAACTCGCGCATGCTCTGGAAGACGTCGGCGGAGCACGAGACGAAGAGGTCCGGGGCCGCCGCGGCGAGCAACTCGGCCGCGCGCCGCTCGTGTGCCGGATTGGCGTAGGCGTTGAGGAAACACACCGCCACGGACTTGACGTTCCAGGCGCGGAACTGGGCGGCGGCGGCGGTGACTGCGTGCTCGTCGAGCGCCGTCTCGACGCTGCCGTCGTAACGGACCCGCTCGGGAACCTCGATGCGCAGCGACCGGGGAACTAGCGGCTGAGGATAGGTGATGCGCAGATCGAACAGGTCGTAGCGGCGCTCGAAGCCCATATCCATGATGTCGGTGAAGCCGGCGGTGCCGAGCATGCCGGTCCGCGCGCCCTTCCGCTCGATCACCGCGTTGGTGACGAGGGTCGTACCGTGCACGATCTCGGAGATGGCCGTCAGCTCGACGCCACTCTCGGCGCAGAGCGCCACCACGCCCTCGATGACCGCCCGGGACGGGTCGTCCGGCGTCGTCAGGCGCTTGTGGATGGCGAGGCGCCCCGCCGCGGCGTCGTGAAGCGCGAAGTCCGTGAACGTGCCGCCGATGTCGACACCAATCCTGAGCATGCCCGATCCTTACCGTTCCGCCGGCCGTCCGGCGGCCGAGGTTTGCACGTTGCGCGAGAGAGTTGAAGGGTCCCGGTGTGCCCGAACTTCAAGCTGGGCGCCCCGCATTTGCGCCCGTCTGCTCCCAGTTCAGCCGCACTCGAGCGGGCAGCTCTCGTCCTTCGCCCACTCCTGCATGGAATTCATGTAGACGCCGACGTCGCGGGCCCCGAGTGCCGTGAGCGCCAGCGCCGTGAGCGAGGCCGCGATGCCGCCGCCGCAATAGGCGATCACGCGGCGGCCGTCCAGCATGCCGGCGTCCTCGAAGCGGCGGCGCAGTTCGGCCGGCGGGAGGAAGGCCTGAGTCTCCGGGTCGACGATCCCGCGCGAGGAAATGTTGCAGCTCCCAGGTATGCGACCGGGACGCCCGTAATGGACCCCGCCCGTGCCGCGATGCTGCTCGGGCAGCAGCGCATTCACGAGACCGATGCCGGTTCCGATCGCCGCCTTCACCTCGTCCTTGGTCGCGAAATGTCCCGGGCGGGGCCGGGGCTGGAAGGTGGCCGGCGGGTAAGTACGGGCGGCACTTTCGACGGGTAATCCGCGCTTCACCCAGTCGGTGAAGCCGCCATCGAGCACGCGGGCGGCGTCGAAGCCGTAGCCTTTCAGCATCCACCAGACGCGCGCGCCCCACGCACCATACGTGCGATCGTAGAGGACGATACGTGTCCCTGCACCGATCCCGAGGCGGCCAGCGGCTTCGGCGAAGGCCTCGGGGCCAGGGACGGCGAACCGGTGGGGGCTCGAGCGGTCGGACAGGTCGTTCGCCAGATCGAGGAAGGCTGCCCCCGGAATATGGCCTTCCTCGTAACCGGCACGGCCGCTGCCGACCTCGAGCCCGGCATTGTCGGGGGTCGGCGACAGAAACGTCGTGCAATCGAAGATGCGAAGGTCGGGCGCACCGAGTTCGGCAGCCAGAGCCGGCGCGGAGACGAGCGGCGCGGGGTTCGGAAACGAGGCGGTCATGGGCGCTCCTTTTAGGACCGGATCAGGCTCGGAAACGTTGTGCTCCGAACCGAGCCCCCCCATGTTACGTTCCTGGAAATCGATTTGTCGTCGTCTCACTTGCGATAGAACCGGGCATGGCACGGAAGCCGACATCCACAGACCCCGATCCCGCCCGGACGACGCCTTCCGAGCGGCGCCCCCGCGAGGTTGCCGTCGACGTTCCTGCGCCCGGCGCGGGCCCGGTGGCAAAGGGGGCAACGGCGAACGACGTCGCCGAGTTCATCCGACGCATGCAGAGCATTCCGCAGGCCGCCACGAGTGGTCGCGGCCGGATCGTCTTCGCCATGGACGCCACCATGAGCCGCCAGCCGACCTGGGACATGGCGCTCGCGCTGCAGGCCGAGATGTTCGACGTGGTGCGCCAGACGGGAAGTCTCGACGTTCAGCTCGTCTATTTCCGTGGCGCGGGCGAATGCCGGGCCTCGCGCTGGGTGTCGGACGCAGCCGCGCTCAGCCGGCTGATGACGACGGTCGACTGTCGCGGCGGCTATACGCAAATCGGCAAGGTGCTCTCGCATGTTCGCACCGAGACCGAGCGGCAACGCGTGAGCGCGCTCGTCTATGTCGGGGACTGCATGGAAGAGCAGATCGACGACCTGTGCGGACGCGCCGGCGAACTCGCGCTCCTCGGCGTCCCCGCGTTCATGTTCCAGGAGGGCGCCAACGCCCAGGCACGGATCGCGTTCCGGGAAATCGCGCGGCTGACGCAGGGCGCCTACTGCAGCTTCGACCAGGGGGCGGCTGGCCAGCTCAGGGATCTGCTCAGAGCCGTCGCGGTCTATGCTGCCGGCGGGCGAGCCGCGCTGATGCGTCTCGCCGGCGCCGCGAACGGCGGGGCCGCGCGTCGGCTCCTCGCCGACATGACACGAAAGTAGAGCATGCAGGCCTTCATTCTCGGTCTCGCCACACTGGCGCTCGGGCTCGTCGCCCTCAAGTTCTTCGTGAAGGCAAACCCGGCGCGGATGGCGAAACACATGCAGCTCGGCCTCGGGACCGCGGCGCTGATCGGGGCCGGCATTCTCGTGTTTCGTGGCGCAGCGCAATTCGGCTTTCCGCTCGGGATGCTGGGCTTCTGGCTGCTCTCAGGGGCGAAGCTGCCCGGCCTGCCGACCAGCGGTGCGCCACGCCCGGAGCAGACCTCGACGGTCACGACGGATCACCTCGAGATGGAACTCGATCACACCACGGGGATGATGCGCGGGCGGGTGCTCAAGGGCTTTTTCGCCAATCGCAGCATCGAGAGCCTCCGGCCGGTCGAGCTCGCGCATCTCTGGCAGGATTGCCGCTTCGTCGATCCCCAGTCCGCGCAGCTCGTCGAGGCCTATCTCGATCGTATCCATCCCAGCTGGCGGGACGATCTTGCGCGCGCGGAGGCGGAGGCGCCGAAGGGCGAGGACGGCCGCATGACCCGGGCAGAGGCGCTCGAGATCCTGGGCCTCGCGGACGGCGCGGACGCGGAGGAGATCCGGCGCGCACATCGGGAGCTGATCCTGAAACTGCATCCGGACCGGGGCGGCTCCACCTATCTGGCTGCAAAGGTCAACGAGGCGAAGGACGTGCTGCTCGACGGTCTCGGCTGAGCGGCGAGAAAATCCCGTCCATGGCGAAGTCGACGAAAGCCAACGCCGTTTCGAAAGGCATGCGAAAGTCGGATCTTCCGACAAAGACATGCGCCGTCTGCCAGCGGCCTTTCACATGGCGAAAGGCCTGGGCGCGCGACTGGGAGCACGTCCGTTATTGTTCGGAGCGCTGCCGGCGTTCGAAGGGATCACGCGCGCCGACCTGACGTGCCGCCGCCCCGCGCGATCCGCAGGCGAATGGGCCCACGTCCGACGCCCGGCTGGACCGGTACGCCGCGCCGCGTGATCTCGATCCGCCGGTCAGCCGCCATTTCGTGAGCCACAGCCCGCACGTCGGGCATCAGACGGCGCCAGTCACCGTCGTCGCCAGTCATTCGACGGGCGACTTCGGACGGGCAGATGGAGCGATCGGGACCGCGCCCGGCACACAACGCCATGACGAGGGCAGCGATCCGATCCCGATCCAGGACATTCAGATCATCTGTCATCAGCCAATACTCCGGATTGCGGCTTCCTACTCCGAGGCACGCGGCTTGCATCTCTAAATGCTGGGGTTTTCCGATCCGCCGCGCACGAGATCCGGACCTCCGCAATGGTTCAGCGCCAACTGCTTCCATTTTCAACTCCAAACCCAAACAATTTTATGGAATGCAGAAATGCATTTCTCACGGTCTTTGCATCGGTCCTTTGCCGGAGATGAAATTCTGCTCCTAATTTTCCGGGTGACATCAACCGGGGATTAAGGAGACATCCAATGCCTCGCCGCCTCTTTACCGCTGCTTCACAGTCTGCCCCGACCGTGTCCGTCGTGCCCCATCCGCGCACCGGACTCGCCGGACGTGCGGCGCGCTTCGCCGCCGACGCGAAGGGGAGCGTCGGCATCATCTTCGCGCTCTCGACCATCGTCACCGTGTCGCTCGTCGGTGGTGCCGTCGACTTCGGCCGGGCGTTCTCGGCGCGCGAGCAGGCCCAGAGTTCGGCCGACACGGCCGTGCTCGCCGCGGCCCGGGTGTGGCAGACCGAGAACGACCCGAGCCTCGCCATCGAAAAAGGGACGGCGCAGTTCGCCGCCAACCGGCCGGCCGATCTCAACACCGATGCACCGGTGATCACCGTCGATCCGGCGACGAATACCGTCCGCCTCTCCGTCAACGTGCGCTCCCCGAGCCCGTTCCTGAGCGTCGCCGGGACTGACACAATCGAGTTCAGCATCGAGGCCCATGCCAAGCTCGCCCGCGGCGCGACGGCGCGGCGGAGCCTCGAGATCTCGATGATGCTCGACGTCACCGGCTCCATGGCCGGTGAGAAGATCGCCTCGCTCAAGTCGGCGGCGAAGGATCTGGTGGATATCGTCGTGTGGGACGACGGTGGGCATCACACCGCGCGGGTGGCGCTCGTTCCGTTCGCCGAAGGTGTGCGGCCGGGCCCCTACCTCGATGCGGTGCGGGGCAGCAAGCCCGCGTCGCACAAGTTCATGGACGTCCGTGGCAACTCGCAGACCTACAAGCTCTCGTCCTGTGTCTCCGATCGAAAGGGCAGCGACGCGCTCACCGACGCGGCCCCCGGCGGAACGGCCAAGGTCGGCCCCATCTATACCGCGAGCGGCGCCTGCACGCCGGCGAACGCCATCATGCCGCTCACCGACGACAAGGTCGCTCTCAAGACCCATATCGACGGCTTCACGCCGAGCGGCATGACCGCCGGCCAGATCGGCACGCAATGGGCCTGGTACATGCTGTCGCCGGAGTGGAACGCCGTCTGGCCCGCCGCCAGCCGGGCCGGCGCCTACGGGGCGGAGGACGTGACGAAGGTCGCCATTCTGATGACGGACGGCGAATACAATCAGGCCTACGACGCGGCCGGCGTCGCGACGCAGACATCGGGACGGGCCTCCGCCAACGGCACGGCCGACGGCCACGCCCGGCAACTCTGCGAGAGCATGAAGCAGAAGGGGATCGTGGTGTTCTCGATCGGCTTCGAACTCGGCAGCGAGACCGCGCAGGAGACGCTGCGCGGCTGCGCGACCGATGCCTCGCACGCCTACATGGCCGACGACGGCGAGAAGCTTCGTCTTGTCTTCCGCGACATCGCGCAGCGGCTCTCGACGTTCCATCTTTCGCAGTGACACGGCCGCGTCTGTTCGAGGAAAAGACGAGTGGGGCGGTGCGCCGGACTGCGCGCCGCCTCGCCTATTCCGAGCGGGTCACGAGACAGTCGACCTGGTGGCGTCGCAGTGCGGTGCAGGCCGAGGCGGCAGACGCCGGGTCAAGCCCGGAGAATCGGGCGCGATAAAGCGTTCGGCCGCCGACGCGGACGGTCGGAGTTACCGGCATGGCGCCGGCCAGGGCGCCGGGGCTCAAGGCCAGGGCGGCCCGTAGTCGGGACCGGGCCTCGTTCTCGTCGGCATAGGCGCCGATCTGGATCTCGACGCCCCCCCGACCAGCGGCGGCGGCGACGCGGTGGTCCGATATCGGCTGCCGGGCGGTCGGTGCCGGATGATCGGTGGTCGTTCCGCGCAACCTCGCGGCCTGCGCCTCCAGTGTCGAGGGAGCACGCCCTCCCCCTGCGGCGAGCGGGGATGTTCCATAACCCAGGTGACTCGCGACACTCGCACCGCCGGCGACGTTCGCCGCAAAACGGGGCGTGGTGCGCCAGTCCCCTTCCGGTGCCGACGCCTCGGCGATGCGGCGGGTCGGCACGGCGGGCTCGACCGGGGCGACGAGACGCGGCTCCGGCGTCGGCCGCGGGATGGGGGCCACAGCCACGGCGGGCGGGCGCGCGCGGGCCACCGGGACGGGAACCGGAACAGCACGAACGCGCGTTCTCACGGGCGAGGCCCGAGACAGGGCACGGGCCAGAATGACCCGCATCCGGGCGTTCCGTACCGAGGCCGATTGTCCGCCGAACACGGCCGCCACGACATGGCGGCCATCGCGGCGGACCGATGCGACGAGGTTGAAACCCGAGGCGCGGGTGTAGCCCGTCTTGATGCCTTCCATGCCGGCGAACGTGCCCAGCAAGGTATTGTGATTGCGATGGGTGCGTCCGGCATGAACGAAGGTCCGCGATGCAAAGACACGGGATTCCGCCGGAAAATCGTCGTAGAGGCGCAGCGCGAGACGGATCATGTCGCGGGCCGTGGTAAGTTGCCCGGCATCGGGCAGTCCATGGGCGTTGCGAAAGGTCGTCGATCGCATGCCGAGTTCGCGCGCGCGCCGCGTCATGAGCGCCGCGAACCGCTCCTCGCTGCCGGCGATCTGCTCGGCTACCGCAACGGCGACGTCGTTCGCGGATTTCGTCACCAGCGCGCGGATGGCGTCAGATACGGAGATCGTCGCGCCCGGTTCCAGCCCGAGGCGCGACGGCGGCATGGACGCAGCTTCCTCCGACACGCTGATCCGGCTGTCCGGCCGCAACTTCCTGTCGCGGAGCTGCTCGAACACCAGGTAGAGCGTCATCATCTTGGTCAACGAAGCCGGATAGCGGGCCTCGTCGGCACCCTCTGCGTGCAGGACCTCGCCCGTGTTGGCGTCGACGGCCAAGGCCGCATAGCGCGCGTCCGCCGCAGCCTCGCCGGCACCGACGAGCATCGCCATAAGCCAAACCGCGACGAAGCGCCCCAGCCGGTCGGGCCTCAAGGCCACACCCAAGCGCTGGCGCACATGTGTTGCAACGACTGCCAGATACGGCGTCGCCGAGCCGGTACGTGCGTGATGAGCCATTGGTCCAAGTCCCTCGCCGACATGGCATCACGCGTTTTTGGCGCCAATACGGCTCGTCGGGTTCGTAAACCCGTGCACGGTCGCAAATCCGCGTTCCTGATTGGTTAATCCGGATTATGTTGCGTTGCACAATTTTCTTGTGTTTATGGTGCAGCGCACATATATTGAGGTCGCAACGAGTGGCGGGCGGCGATGTCCGAACCGGCCCCACGACAGTCGGCCCGCGGTCAAGGGCCCATGAGCAGGATGGAGATTGAACATGGTCAACAAGCCCTTCGAAGACATGCAGAAGATGAACCAGGCCGGCGTCGACAACGCCATGAAGTTCATGGGCGAGTTCGGCAAGAGCTGGCAGGCGATCGCCGCAGAGATGACCGACTACACCAAGCGGTCCTTCGAGGACGGCACGCACACGATGGAGAAGCTCATGTCGGCCAAGTCGATGGAGCAGGCCTTCGAGATCCAGTCGAATTATGCCAAGCGCGCCTACGAGGAGTACGTGGCACAGATGACCAAGCTCGGCACGCTCTACACCGAGATGGCCAAGGAAGCCTATCGGCCGCTCGAGCGCTCGATGCAGTCGGGTCGCTGATCCGTCATCCTCGACACGACACGGCACGATACGACGCGGCCCGGCACACTCTGCCGGGCCTTTTTTTTGCCCCCGGGTGTCCCCATGTTGAAAGCGCCGGGGAGCGACGTCGCAACCAGGGCGGGTGGGCTATGCAGCGTTTGCGAACCGGTGCATCCTCTCGATAGAATGGTGGCAGATGAAGGCCCCTGCGCAGAGGCCGTCAACCGAGGTTCGTGTCGCGGTGCGGCACGGTCTCTCAATGGTGAATGGGCTTGCGAACGAGACCGAACCGGATGCCTTGGATGAGCGAGTTGAGTTCCGATCAGACGTGGGGCCATGCGCCCCACATGATGACCGAGAAGAACAAGGGCCCCGCCGACGACGGCGAAGGCAAGACCGGCCTCATCACCAAGCCGAAGCCGAAGACGAAACGCCCCAGCCTCTACAAGGTGCTGCTGCTCAACGACGACTACACGCCCATGGAATTCGTCGTGCACGTGCTCGAGCGCTTCTTCAACAAGGGCCGGGAGGACGCGACCCGGATCATGCTCCACGTGCACCACAAGGGCGTCGGCATCTGTGGGGTCTTCACGTACGAGGTCGCCGAGACGAAGGTGACCCAAGTCATGGATTTCGCGCGTCAGCACCAGCACCCGCTGCAGTGCACAATGGAAAAGGAGTAGGTCCCCGGTGCCATCCTTCTCGCAAAGTCTGGAGCAGGCGCTCCACAAGGCCCTCGAATACGCCAACGAGCGTCACCACGAGTACGCGACGCTCGAACACCTTCTGCTGGGGCTGATAGACGACCGGGATGCGGCCGCCGTGATGCGGGCGTGCAACGTCAATCTCGACGAACTCAGGCGGCGCATCACGACGTACCTCGACAGCGAGCTCGAAGGGCTCGTGCGCAAAGGTGCGGCCGATGCCCAGCCGACGACGAGCTTCCAGCGTGTCATCCACCGTGCGGTGGTGCACGTGCAGTCCTCGGGACGCGAGGAAGTGACCGGCGCCAACGTGCTCATAGCCATCTTCGCAGAACGGGAAAGCCACGCGGCGTTCTTCCTGCAGGAGCAGGAGATGACGCGTTTCGACGCGGTCCAGTACGTCAGTCACGGCATCGCCAAACGGCCCGGCGCGAGCGAGCCCCGGCCGGCGCGCGGCGTCGACGAGAACGAGAGCGGCGAGACGACCGGCGACAAGAAGCAGGCGGATGCGCTCAATACCTACTGCGTCAATCTCAACAAGAAGGCGCGGGACGGAAAGATCGATCCGCTGATCGGGCGCGAGTCCGAGGTGCTGCGCACGATCCAGGTGCTCTGCCGCCGCTCGAAGAACAATCCGCTGTTCGTCGGCGATCCCGGCGTGGGCAAGACGGCGATCGCGGAAGGTCTCGCGCGGAAGATCATCCGTGGCGAAGTGCCGGAAGTGCTCAAGAGCGCCGTCATCTTCTCGCTCGACATGGGCACGCTGCTCGCCGGCACGCGCTATCGCGGCGACTTCGAGGAGCGGCTCAAGGCCGTGATGAAGGAGATCGAAGCCTATCCGGGCGCGATCCTGTTCATCGACGAGATCCACACGGTCATCGGCGCGGGCGCGACGTCGGGCGGGGCCATGGACGCCTCGAACCTGCTGAAGCCGGCGCTCCAGTCGGGGACGGTGCGGTGCATCGGCTCGACGACGTACAAGGAGTACCGGCAGCACTTCGAGAAGGACCGCGCGCTCGTGCGGCGGTTCCAGAAGATCGACGTGAAGGAGCCGACGGTCGAGGACACCATCGAGATCATGAAGGGCCTCAAGCCCTATTTCGAGGAGTTCCACAAGCTCAAGTACACGAACCAGGCGATCAAGGCCGCGGTCGAACTTTCGGCCAAGTACATCCACGACCGCAAGCTGCCGGACAAGGCGATCGACGTGATCGACGAGACGGGCGCGTCGCAGATGCTGGTGCCGGAGGGCAAGCGGAAGAAGAAGATCACCGTCAAGGAGGTCGAGGAGACCGTCGCCACCATGGCGCGGATCCCGCCAAAGACCGTGTCCAAGTCCGACGCCGAGGTGATGGCCAACCTCGAGAAGGACCTGAAGCGGCTGGTGTTCGGCCAGGATGCGGCAATCACGGCGCTGGCGTCGGCGATCAAGCTGTCACGCGCCGGGCTGCGTGAGCCCGAGAAGCCGATCGGTTGCTACCTCTTCTCCGGCCCGACGGGTGTCGGCAAGACCGAGGTCGCAAAGCAGCTCGCGTCGCTGATGGGCATCGAGCTGCTGCGCTTCGACATGTCGGAATACATGGAGAAGCACACGGTCTCGCGACTGATCGGCGCGCCTCCGGGATACGTGGGCTTCGACCAGGGCGGGCTCCTTACCGACGGCATCGACCAGCATCCGCACAGCGTGCTGCTGCTCGATGAAATCGAGAAGGCGCATCCGGACCTGTTCAACATCCTCCTGCAGGTGATGGACCACGGCAAGCTGACGGACCACAACGGCAAGCAGGTGGACTTCCGCAACGTCATTCTCATCATGACGACGAACGCTGGTGCGTCCGACATGGCCAAGGCCGCTATCGGCTTCAACCGCTCGAAGCGGGAAGGTGATGACGAGGAGGCGATCAACCGGCTGTTCACACCGGAGTTCCGCAACCGCCTCGATGCGGTCGTGTCGTTCGCGCCGCTGCCGCCGGAAGTCATCACGAAGGTGGTCGAGAAGTTCGTGTTCCAGCTCGAGGCGCAGCTCGCCGACAGAGGGGTCACGATCGAACTCGGCGAGGACGCGACCCACTGGCTCGCGGAAAAGGGCTACGACGCCAAGTTCGGCGCGCGTCCACTCGCCCGCGTGATCCAGGAGCACATCAAGAAGCCGCTGGCGGAGCAGCTGCTGTTCGGCAGCCTGATCAACGGCGGGACGGTACGCATCCTCGTGAACGGCCAGGGCGACGCGCGCAAGCTCGGGTTCGAGTACATCGCCGCCGATCCGACGAAGAAGGTCAAGTCGCAGGACGAGGAGGAGGAGGACGAAGCCTCCGACGCCGGTGGCGCCGAGGCTCTCGTCGGTGCGCCGGCCAAGAAGTCGCTGCCCGGTCCCAAGGGCTCGGGTGAGGGCGGTCGCCCGCCCGGCGCGGTGCCGAGCATTCCGCGGCGCAAGAAGGACGACTGATCCGGTCGCCGGATCAGACACATGACCGAGGCCCGCGTCGCATACCGCTCCGCGGGCCTCGTCATGTCTGGCCGACGGGCCAAGGCCGCCAGAGACACGCGATGCGACTTCAGGTCTTCTCAGATCTCCATATCGACGTGCGCGAAGTCGCCTGCCCGCCGCTGGCGCCGGGCGTCGACCTCGTGGTCGTCGCCGGTGACGTGTGCGAGGGGATCGATCGGGGCATGGCGTGGCTCCGTGCCGCACTCGGTCCGCGCGTCGAGATCGTGCTCGTCGCTGGAAACCACGAATACTTTGCGAGGGTTCTCGCTGACGAGCGCGTCGCCGGGATCGCTGCCAGCCAGCGGCATGGCGTCCACTTCCTCGACAATCGCGTCCTTACGCTCGGCAATGTCCGGGTGATCGGGACGACGCTGTGGGCCGACTATGCGCTCTATGGGGACGAGCGGCGCGCCGAGATGATGGACATCGCGCGCCGCCGCATGATGGACCACCGGCGAATCCTCACCGAGCCCGGCTCATTCCTCACGCCCGAGCAGTCGCTCGCTCTGCACGCGGAGGCGAGGGCGTTTCTCGACGATGCGCTGGCGGCACCTCACGACGGCCCGACCGTCGTCGTCACGCACCACGGGCCGCATCGCCTGAGCCTTGCCGAGAAGTTCCGCGACGATCTGCTGTCCGCCGCCTTCATTTCCGATCTGGCGACGCTGATCGACGGCCATCAGCCAGCGCTCTGGTTGCATGGCCACACGCATGTGGGGCTCGACTACCGCACTGGGCAGACGCGCGTGATCTGCAATCCGCACGGCTATGGCAACGAGAACCCCGCGTTCGACGCGGCGCTCGTCGTCGACATCGCCTGACGCTCCGTGGGCTTCGGCGGGCGCCGGCCTTCTCAAAGGGCGGCCAGCGCGGCCTTCAGCTTCGCGGCCGCGGCGGCGAGGACCTCTGGCTTCTCCATCGTCGCCGTATGGGGGCCAAGCTTGACGCCGTCCCAGCGGGGCAGGACGTGGAAGTGGAGATGAAACACCACCTGGCCGCCGGCCGGCTCGTTGAACTGCTGGATGGTGATGCCCTGGGCGCCAAACGCCTTCATCTGGGCGCGCCCGATGCGCTGGACAGTGGCGAGGCAGGCGGCGAGCTGCTCGGGCGTCGCGTCCAGAACGTTGCGGGCGGGGGTCTTCGGGATGACCAGCGCGTGGCCCTCGCAGCGGGGCATGATGTCCATGAAGGCGAGCGTCGCGGCGTCCTCGTGGACCTTGTGGGCCGGCAGCTCGCCACGCAGGATCTTTGCGAACACATTGCTCGGGTCGTAGGTCATGGGAGCCTCTTCCTCGGGGCAGCGCGGCGATCGCCGGCATCGTGCCATGGCTGTTAACGGCCGCTCAACCATGGCGTCAAGGCGGGGCGTCGCGTTAAGGCGTGCTTAGGCACGTCGGCGCCAAGCTCCGCCCCATGACACGCACAGCTTTCATGACGTCGCCCGCATCTTTCGCCGATGCCTCGGACGACCTCGACATCGTGCCGGCGCACATCGCAGCGCGCCGGATGCAGCGCCGGCTCATGGCCGTCGCGTCGGCTCTCGCCGTACTGGTCCTGGCGGTCACGCTCTATCAGGGCGCCATCGTGCTCAGAACGCCGCCGGACCTGGTGACGTTCGCGTTCCGCGTGTGAGCGCTGCCGGCCCTCGCGGCCGACGCGCCGTGGCCTAGATCCGATAGACGTTGAGACCGTTCTCGGCGCAGATCGCGCGATGCTGCGCTGGCGTGATGCCGGCCGGAAAGGCGCGGAAGGGGTCGTCGAAGTCCCAGTGCGGGTAGTCCGACGCGAACAGCAGCCTGTCGTGGCCGACCCACTGCAGCGTATCGAGCAGATGGTGGCGGTTCTCCGGCTCTTCCATCGGCTGGGTCGAGATCCAGATGTGTTCGCGGATGTATTCGGACGGCTTGCGCCGAAGATGTGAGAGTTCGTCCCGGTTCTTTTCGAAGATCTTGTCGAGGCGCCATGTCAGCGGTGGCAGCCAGCCGAAGCCACCCTCCACGATCACCACCTTGAGCTTCGGGAACTCCTCGAACACGCCTTCCATGACGAGGCTGGTCACGACCGTCTGGGCCGACGTCGAATGGCCGCCGGCGCCTTCCTCGATGTAGTAGGACGGCCAGCCGGCGCCCGTGACCGGATGGCCGCTGGTGCCGAATACGTGGAACGCCATCGGCAAGTTGTGAGCTTGGGCCGCGGCATAGATCGGCCAGTACCGGCGATTGCCGAGCGGATCGGCCGACCGCGTCAGGCAGAACACCTGGGCGTAGTCCTTCATGTGACCGACGCGCTCGATTTCCCTGGCGGACGCATAGGCGTCCTCGTAGGGCACGACGACCGCGGCGCGAAGGCGGCGATCCTTCGATGTCCACGCCTCGCGCTGCCACTCGTTCGTCGCGCGGCAGAACGCGGCGCCGAACGCCGTGTTGAGTTCGCCCTGGCCCGTGTTGCCGAGGGGACCGAGCACGCCGAGTTCGACGCCGGCCGGGTCGAGATACTGCCTCTGCATCAGTTCGAGCGAGGAGCCGGGGCGACCGGAGCCATCCTCGGGCCAGGCGTCGCGGCGCGAGGCGAGCGGCGCCGATTTCGGGTAGGGCTCGACCGTCGCGCTGCCATGGCGACGGCGGAAGCCGTACGTCATGGCGTGATCCCACCACTTCTTCTCGACGAACGGCTTCAGGCACGCCATCGACTTGACGGCCGGGTGGATGTCGCTGTCGACGATCGCCAGCCGGTTGGTGGGCTCGGCCGACGGCTTCTCGTCGGCTGCGGGCGGGGCATCGAGGGGCATGTCGGCCTCCGTGAGTCGGATCTGGTATCGGGTCAGGGTGCGAGACGAGCGTACGTCGCCCGGGGATTGTCGATCAGGACCTTGCGACGCAGCGCATCGTTCAAATTTGCCGGCAGCATAGCATCGCCGTCGTGCTGCCAGTGAGGGAAATCAGACGAAAAGAGCAGCATGTCCTCGGACGGGAGTTGGTCCAGGATGCGCTCGAGCATGGCCGGGTCGTCCGGGACGTCCAGCGGCGCGGTGGTCAGGCGGATGTGGTCGCGGACGATTTCGCTCGGCAGCCGATCGATCCACGGCACCTCCAGGCGCACACCGCGCCAGAACTTGGAGAGCCGCCAGAGATAGGGCGCAAGCCAGGTGACGCCCGATTCGATCAGCACGGCCTTGAGACCGGGGTACTTCACGAACACGCCCTCGGCGACGAGGCTACCGACCTGGGCGTGCATGGCGAGCGATGAGGCGGCGTAGTCCTCGGCCCAATAGGTCGGCCAGCCGGAACCGGTGACGGCGTGGTGGTAGCTCGAGCCCGCATGAATGCCGATCGGCAGGCCGTGGCGCTCGCAGGCGGCATAGATCGGCCAGTAACGGCTCTTGCCCAGCGGCTCTTCGGTGCCGGCGATGAAGAGTGCCTGCACGAAGCGCCGGTCGGGGGCGCAGCGCTCGATCTCGGCCACGGCGCGCTCGGTCGACTGGTAGGGCACGACGATGGAGGCCCGATAGCGCGGGTCGCGATCGAGCCACTCGTGGCGGACCCAGTCGTTGACCGCGGCTGCAAAGGCCGCCGCCATGTGCTCGTCGCGGATCATCTGCACGGCGTAGAGACAGTTCAGGATCGCGTGGCCGAAGCCGTGGCGATCGAGCAGAGCCGACGCCGTCCGTCCGGCGTCCTCGTCCGGCTTCGAGGCCGCGAGATCGGCGCGGAGCGTCATCGGCGCCCGCCTCGGGTAGGCGATGGTCTCGAAGCTGTCGATGCCACGGACCTCGACGGTCTCGCTCCAGTAGCTGTCCATGTAGCGGCGCAGCGCGTTGATGTCCGGCACGCGCGGATGAACGTCGCAGTCGATCGCCCCAGTCCAATCGGTGGTCACGCTTCGCTCCCTGTCGTTAGAACAATCCTTCCATGCGTCGCCGCGCGTTTCCAGCCCCTTCGATGCGGGAGCGGCGGGAAGAGCGGACTGATCGCCTCGGAAGCGCAGCAAGGCTGGCTCGGCGCGGCCCGATCAAGATCACGATCACGATCACTTGAATACGAAACGATACGGACCCTATTTACATTTTATCTGAACGATGTTTATATTCAGTCCATCGAACGGGGCACACAACAGGCCGCTTCCGCAGCCACCCCGATCCAGACACTGACGGAGACTTCCCATGAAGACCATCGTCGCCTCCATCCTCGCCCTCGGCCTCCTCGCTGGCGCCGCGTCGGCATCCACCACCACGCCCGTCCACGCCGACATGACCACGGCCGACTGGTGCAACCCCTACTACGGCAAGTGAGGCGGCGCCCCGCAAACGTCCTCCCACCCGCCGCATTGTGAAGCCATCGGGAACGGCTCTCTCCCCGCCGCCGACCTCCCGGTCCAGCTTCGAAGTCCTACTGGTGCCGATACTGCAGACGACTATTCATCGTGCGCCCCCGAAGCTTCGGCTTCGGGGGCTTTTCGTTTTACGGACCGCAGGGCGCCAATGCGTCAGCGACGACGGCGCTGGACCACGCGAAAGCCTTTGCGGGATGCCGCACCGGCTCGGAGACCCCGCGCGGCATAGAGCGACGGACGCGCCACCGGAGCCGGGCGCGGGACGAGGCCGTAGGTGGCGCGCTGGCCGCGAACGGGATGGGCCGAGCGTCGGACCTGGGCATGGGCCGTCCGACGCGCTGCCTTGCGGTCGCGCGCCATCGCGGCCCTGGCCGCTCGCCGCTCTGCCGCGGCTTCGGCGCGCATGCGGCGGGCTGTAATCGTGGCCTCGCGAGCGGCGCGGCGCGCTTCGTTCGCCTGGCGCCTCGCCGCCTCCCGACCAACTTCTGCCGCCGACGTCATGCCAAGGCCAGAGGCGCCCGGGGGCGGGTTTGCCGGCGGTGTGGGCGCTCTCGGCGGACTGGGGGCGCTGGCGGCCATCTCGCGCTGGGGCGCGGTCGCGCGCTCCTGCTTCTCCTGCCAGTCCCGAATGCGTTCGGCTGCCGCGGCGGTTGCGGCGTCGACCGCCTCGTCGCTGGGTCGTACCGGCGCGGAGGCCTGGGCCTCGGCGGCGGTCGTGACGGCAGTCTGCGGTGCAGGTGACCCTTTGGACTGCTGTCCGGCCTTCTCCGCTGCCGCCAGCGCGCGGCGCTCGGCCTCGGCTATCTCGCGGGCGGCCTTTTCTGCCATGACCGGCCGCATGCGGTCGGCCAAGGCGCTCGCCTCGGCCGCACGGCGAGCAGCCGCGGCTGCCGCCCGATCATCCGGGGTCTCGGGTGACCCAGCGGCGATCGGGCCCGATATCGCGCCATCGGGTGCCGGCTGGCCGCTCGCGAGCCGGCCGACGACGTCATCGAGGTACTCACGATAGGTCCGCTGGAGCCAGTCTTCGCCGGCTGGCGCATCAGCGACCGGCGCTTCGCCCGGCGGCGGCGTCGACGAGGGAAGTGGCGGCAGGATTTCAGGTTTCGCCACCGGCTGGTCGCCCGGGCTCACCGTGACGACAGTGGCGTCGCCAGACGGCGGCTTCCACCGCTGCTGGCGGAGGATCTCCTCGCGGCGCGCGGCGTCGGCAACGGGATTTGGCGCGGTGGGTACCGCCAGCCGTCCGATCAGGTCGTCATAGCCCCGGCGGGTGCGCGCAAGCCAGTCGCCCGCCGTTTCGTCGTGGGCCCCGACCGGATTCGGCGCTGCGGGCATCGTGTCGCTCGCGGGGACAGCGCCCTTCTCGATGAACATGTCGAAGGCGCCGCTCACATCCCGGGCCATCTCCTCGGCGCGGGATCGGCTGGCGGGGGACGGCGTTTCGACGGTTGCCGGCGCACCCCTTGGGCCGGCTCCATCCTGGGCTTTTGCCGGCTCAATCTGGAGCAGCCCCGCAAGGGCCAACGCCGACACGCCGAGCCATGTGCCCTGGCCGAGCGCCAACACCAGAGGAACGATCATTCGGGGCATCGGCTCACTCACCGTTCGATCCCATTCGGAGGTTGCGGTGGGACTTGCGCATCGGCACGCTGCACTCGGCAGAAGCGCCCACGCCCAGACCGGGCTGCCCCCTGGCGCGAGCCACTTTAGTCGATCGCAGAGGATCCGCCGACCAGCACCCGTCAGTTTGGTTGATCCGTGCGCGGCATGGCTCTATGGGCGCCGAATGCCACCATCCCGGTGCGGCGACTTGATGACGCCGGAAGGCGATCGGTCCGCATGGACCGAGGCTCGCGACATCGTGCGGCCGTCAACCGCCGGCAGGATGCGGATCGAGCCTCTTCGCTACGGGTGCTGCGGATCGCTCCTGGATCAGGTAATGTCGCGCCATGACCAAATCATTGTCCAAGATCGCTGCTGGCGTTCAGATCGCCACACCAGGCAAGGATCCCCCGGAGCGCAACGTGTGCGTCTTCTGCGGCTCGGGTCCGGGCACCAATCCCGCCTACGTGGCGGCCGCTCACGTCTTTGGCCGCGCACTGGCCACGGCGGGCTACGGGCTCGTCTATGGCGGTGGCAGCCTTGGCCTGATGGGCGAGACGGCACGCGCCGTGATCGCGGCTGGCGGCTACGTCACCGGAATCATTCCGGCGTTCCTTTCCGAGAAGGAGCACATGCTCAGGGCCGCCGACGAACTGATCGTCACCGAGGACATGCACGAGCGCAAACGGCTGATGTTCGAGCGCTCGGACGCCTTCGTGGCGCTGCCGGGCGGCATCGGTACGCTCGAGGAACTCGTGGAGCAACTGACCTGGGCGCAGCTCGGGCGGCACGACAAGCCGGTCGTGCTTGCGAACGTGGCCGATTTCTGGAACCCCCTCCAGAGGCTGCTCGATCACATGCGCCAGGAAGCCTTCATAAGGCCCGGGCTTGAGGTCCGCTACAATGTGATCGACGACATCGAGCAGGTCGTTCCGCACATCGCGCGTGCCTTCGAGGCCGGCGCCGGTCGCCTCGTCGACAAGGGGCTCACCAAGCTGTTCTGATCGTGCCGGCGGGACCGGCGGCGCTGTCGCCGCACAGCCCCGACGGGTCAGCACGCCTCAGCGATACTTGCCATCGAAGGTCCCTTCGGGGCGGAGGTTCACGACCTTGCCGTCTTCGCCCACCTCCGGCCGATTGATCGTGAAGACGTTCTCCGGATTCAGCACGCCGTAGTCCATGTAGCCGAGCCGCGAGATGGGCCGCATCGCGCCGGTATCGACGATGCCGTCCTTGATGAAGCGCTCGTCGATGTGAATGCCGACGACCTCGCCGAACACCACCGTGTAGGCGGAGGGCTTCCCGGGAAGGCCCGGCATGTCGAGCGTCTGCCAGAGGCGGCATTCGAACGCCGCCGGGCTTTCCTTGACGCGGGGTGGCTTGACGAGGCGCGAGGCGGCAGCGGTCAGGCCGGCGAGGGGAAACTCATCGACGCCATAGGGCACGGCCGCCGAGGTCGCGTTCATCTCGTAGCGCAGATCCCAGGTCGCGAGCGAACAGACGAACTCCTTCGTCTCGAGGACGTTGCGCAGGCTGTCCTTCATCCCAGCCGACGAGAACATGACGTAGGCGGGACGGTCGCTCACGGCATTGAAGAAACTGTAGGGCGCAATATTGCATACCCCGGCGGCGCTCACCGTCGAGACCCACCCGATAGGGCGGGGCACCATCAACGACTTGAACGGATCGTGCTTCAGGCCATGCTTGTTCTCGAGGGTCTCGTAGAACACGGGGCGTCTCCATGCCGGGGTGGAATGGCTGAAGCATACAGGCAACCCGCCGAGGGCTGCAAAAGGAACAGCGCGACGGGCCGCTCGGTCGGGGAGACTGCCCGATGATCCAGCAAAGGCCGGACGATCCGGCACCTACGCCTTCCCTTCGACGGCCGGCCGCACTAGGTTCCGGTGTGAACCACAGGCCTCTCAATCAGGGAAACGCCACGTGACCATCCGCAATGGTGTTGCCGACGCGGTCGGCCGCACACCCCTCATCAAGCTCCGGCGCGCGTCGGAAGAGACCGGCTGTACCATTCTCGGCAAGGCCGAGTTCATGAACCCGGGCGGCTCGGTGAAGGATCGCGCGGCGCTCTTCATCATCGAGGACGCCGTGCGGCGCGGGCAGCTCTCGAAGGGCGGGACCATCGTCGAGGGTACGGCTGGAAACACCGGCATCGGGCTGGCGGCGGTCGGCAACGCGCTCGGCTACCGGACCGTGATCGTCATCCCCGAAACCCAGAGCCAGGAAAAGAAGGACACCCTCCGGGTGCTCGGCGCGCAACTCGTCGAAGTGCCGGCCGTCCCCTACAAGAACCCCAACAACTACGTGAAGTATTCGGCGCGGCTCGCAGAAGCGCTGGCCAAATCGCAGCCCAACGGCGCCGTCTGGGCGAACCAGTTCGACAACGTCGCCAATCGCGAGGCCCACATCGCGACCACGGCGCCTGAAATCTGGGAGCAGACCGGGGGCAAGGTCGACGGCTTCGTCTGCGCCGTCGGGTCCGGAGGCACGCTCGCCGGCGTCGCGATGGGGCTCAGGGCGAAGCGCGCCGACGTCAAGATCGCACTCGCCGATCCGCCGGGCGCGGCGCTCTACTCGTACTATCGGACGGGCGAGTTGAAGTCGGAAGGCTCGTCGATCACCGAAGGCATCGGGCAAGGCCGCATCACGGCAAACCTCGAGGGATTGGCGGTCGATCATGCCTACCAGATCCCTGATGCAGAGGCGGTCGGGATCGTCTTCCAGCTGCTCGAGGAAGAGGGGCTCTATCTTGGCTCGTCCTCGGGGGTCAACGTCGCGGGTGCGATCCGCCTCGCACGGGAACTCGGCCCCGGGCACACCATCGTCACCATCCTTTGCGACTCGGGCAGCCGGTACCAATCGAAGCTCTTCAATCCCCAGTTCCTCACCGAGAAGGGATTGCCCGTGCCGCGCTGGCTTGCCGAGGCGAGACCGGCGCCGCCGAGCGTCATGATCGCGTCCGACCCGACCTGATCCCGAGGACATCCGCATGACCGAGCAGCTCTATCGGAGCGACGCTTATCTCCGCTCCGCCGAGGCGACTGTCGTGGCCATCAACGAGCGGGGCGGGATCGTTCTCGACCGCACCGTCTTCTACGCGGCAGGCGGCGGGCAACCCGGCGACAGGGGGGCGCTCCGTTTCGGCGGCGGCGTCTGCCCCATCGCCACGACGGTCTACGAGCCCGGCGACAAGTCCGTCATCGCGCACGTCCCGGCCGAGGGCGCGGCACTGCCGCAGATCGGGGAGGCCGTGAGAGGCGAACTCGACTGGGATCTCCGCCACCGCTTCATGCGCATGCACACGGCGCTGCATCTCCTGTGCAGCCTCGTCAAGTTTCCCGTCACGGGAGGCCAGATCGGCGACGGCGAGGGTCGGCTCGACTTCGACATCGAGGATGCTTCGACCGTCGACAAGGACCGGCTCACCGAAGCGCTCAATGCGCTCGTCGCAGCCGATCATCCCGTCAGCGAACGCTGGATCACGGATGCCGAGCTCGACGCGAACCCGGGCCTCGTCCGGACCATGGCAGTCAAGCCACCCACGGGCTCCGGGCGGGTCCGGCTCGTCGCGATCGGCGCGGACGGCACGATCGATCTGCAGCCCTGCGGCGGTACGCATGTGCGCCAGACCGGCGAGATCGGCCGCCTCGCCGTCTCGAAGATCGAGAAGAAGGGCAAGATCAACCGACGCATCCGCGTCGTGCTGGCCTGATCACACACCATGCTCCAGGGAGTGAAACGATGAATAATCCCGACCAGTGGATCGTCGAGACCGAATGGCTCGCGGCCCGTCTCGAGTCCCCCGACATCGTCGTCCTCGACGGCTCGAAGCATCTGCCGACGTCGGGTCGCAACGCGAAGGAGGAGTACGCCGGCGAGCACATCCCGGGCGCCCTCTACTTCGACATCGACGTGATCGCCGACAAGAAGAACCCGCTGCCGCACATGCTGCCCTCGTCGGTGCAGTTCGCCTCCCAGGTGAAGGCCATGGGCATTGGCGACGGCATGCGCATCGTGGTCTACGACAGCGAGGGCCTCTACTCGGCGGCGCGCGTCTGGTGGATGTTCCGCACCATGGGCCACAAGGACGTCGCCGTTCTCAACGGTGGCCTGAAGAAGTGGAAGGCCGAGGGCCGTCCCGTGACCGACGAACCTCCGCCGCCGCGGCAGCCGCGCCATTTCACGCCACGCTTCAATGCAGCGCTGGTCCGCGATGCCGACGACGTCAAGGCTCTGATCGGGCATCCGAGCGTGCAGATCATCGACGCGCGCGCGGCTGCGCGGTTCGCGGGTACGGTTCCCGAGCCACGCGCCGGGCTTCGCTCCGGGCACATTCCCGGCTCGCGTAGCGTCCCCTACACGACGCTGCTCAATGCCGACGGAACGCTCAAGAGCAAAGCCGCGCTCCGCGCCCAGTTCGAGGCGGCGGGTATCGATCCGGCGCGGCCGGTCGTGGCGAGCTGCGGATCGGGCGTCACGGCGGGCGTCATCGCGTTTGCGCTGGCGCAGCTCGGCAACCCCGATGCGGCCGTCTACGACGGGTCGTGGACCGAGTGGGGGGCGCGCACGGATCTGCCGATCGAGACCGGTGCCGGCTGAACGGACCGGACCCGACAAGGACACACGGGGGCGTCGCCGCAGGGCGGGCGCCCCTTTTTCCTGCCCTTTCCTGACCGCCGTTCACTGGTCCGCAATCGACGGAAACAGGATTTCATTTGACAGAGCCGAAGCCGCAGCCGCAGCATTCGCGCATGGTTAAAGGCCGAGCGTGACGATGCCGGCAGCCTGGTGATCGTCAGCCTTCGCTTTGTGCTCGGCAGCACGATGTTTCAGTGGCGAGCCTCGCCGGAGACTTTCGATCGGCGAGACCGGATTTGGCGACGCGGGTCGGTCGATGTCCAAGCACTATCCAGGACAACGTAGCGGTCGGTCAGGTGGTGACACCCTGACGATGAAGGCCGCCGTCTGCCGATCTCGCGCGGCCTTCGTCCACGGCACGCCCACGAGTTCCTCGGGACCGGGCATCCTCCCCCATATCGGTCCGGCCTCCGGGAGCGCGCGACCCTGGTGCACGTCCTCCCTCGTGCACCAGGGTCAGTGACGCAAAGACGTCTCCCACGCGCAAGTGACGCAAGGTGCCGGAAGGCCACGCCCTGCGGTTGAAGCCGTCTGCCGCGACCTCGAAGCCTTGCGCAGTGACACCGGCACCGGCAATGAATGAACGGGGATTGCTGGGGGGAGTGGTTGTGGGGCCTCGTCGTATTCTAAGGTTGGTCTGGGCAGGCGTCGCCCTCGTCCTCGCCCTCGCGCATGCGCGATCGGCTGCGGCCAACCCTGTCCTGCTTTTCGAGCCCGAGACCGGGGTGGTGCTCCATGCCGAGGCGCAGGATCACTCCTGGCACCCGGCCTCGGTGACCAAGCTGATGACGGCCTATGTCGTCTTCGAGGCGCTACGCAATGGCGAACTGGCGTGGGACAGCGACGTCCCGCTCTCGGAGACGGCGCGGGCGCAGCCGGCCACCCGGATCGGGCTTCGCGGCGGCATCAGGATCAACGTCGAGCAGGCGGTGCGCGGCCTGATCCTGAGGTCGGCCAACGATTTCGCAACAGCGCTCGCCGAGCGCGTGTCGGGTACCGAGACGGGCTTCGTCCAGCGCATGAATGCGACGGCAAAGCGGCTTGAGATGTCGCGCACGGTGTTCCGCAATCCGCATGGCCTGCCCGATCAGGATCAGGTGACGACGGCGCGCGATCTGGCGCGTCTCACCACTGCGTTACTCGCCGACTTCCCGGATCGCGCCGAGGTGTTCTCGACGCCGACGGTCCGGATCCACAAGGGGACGTTCCATTCGCAGAACGATCTCCTGCGCACCTTCACCGGCGCCGACGGCCTGAAGACAGGCTTCACGTGCGCCTCGGGCTACAATGTCGTGGCAAGCGCGACGCGAGAGGGACGCACGCTCGTCGCCATCGTGCTCGGGGCGACCGACCGCCAGCAGCGATCGGCGCGCGCCTCCGCCCTACTCGAGTCTGGGTTCCAGCACCTCTTTCCGGGGACCGGAGGCGTGACTCTGACATCCGCGCCTGCGATACCGCCCGAAGGCGGGGCGGTCGCGGCTCCTCCACCTGTGGTCCGCACGTTCGCTCCCGTTCCGATCACGCCTGTGGCCTTCGCGGCGCTCACTCTCGCTGACGAACACTCGGCTCCGGACATCGCGCGGTCGCTCAAATCGCGAAAGTGCCGGGGTTACGGAGGATTGCCGAGCAACGAACCGGACCTGATCGCGGCCGACGAGCCACCGGTCGGGCGAGCGGCGGCCGCGCTCGCGGCGAAGGCGAGCCCCGGGGCTACCGTCATGGACAAGAGCGCGGCTGCGCCCGCCAAGGGCGTAAAGCGTGCGCTTCTGGCCAATCGGAAAGCGGTACGGCGCGTCGACCCTGCGACAGTGGTGGAGCCGCCAGCGATCACGTCGGCTGTTCAGAAGCGGCAGCCACGCGCCAAGCCCGCCGCGAAGTCTGCCGCGAAGTCTGCCGTGCCAAAAATGTCCGCCACGGCAACGCCGGCACCAGCTACACCGACGATGGCGCGCGTTTCGCCGTGAGCGTCGGTTTCGTCACGGCAAGGGAATGAACTCGGCCTCGTCGCCGGGCACCGTGTCGAAGCGCTTCTGTTTCCAGTCGGCCTTGGCGGCCTCGATGCGATCGCGCGAGGACGACACGAAATTCCACCAGATGTGGCGCGGCCCGTCCATCGGGTCGCCACCGAGGACCATCAGGCGGGCCTGGGACAGCGCCAAAATTGAGATCCGGTCGCCGGGGCGGAACACCAGCAGGCGGCCCTGCTCGAAGCGCTGGCCCGCAATGTCGATCTCGCCCGAGGCGATGTAGACGGCGCGCTCGTCGTAATACGGGTCGAGCGGCAACACGGCGCCCGGTGCCAGCACGGCCTCGGCGTAGAGCGCCGGATGCGGGAACTCCACCGGCGAGCGTCGCCCGAACGCCTCGCCGAGGACGAGGCGGACGCGCTTGCCTTCACCCTCGATGCGGGGCAGGTCGGCGAGACCATGATGCGTGAAGGCCGGCGCCATCTCCTCGGCGTCCTTCGGCAAGGCCATCCAGGCCTGAATACCGAACATCTCGCGCTGCCGCGCCTGAGCCTCCGCTGTTTCGCGCTCGGAGTGCACGATGCCGCGGCCGGCAGTCATGAGATTGACCTCGCCCGGCTTGATCACCATCGACGTGCCGAGGCTGTCGCGGTGCCACATCTCACCCTGGAACAGGTACGTGACCGTCGCGAGCCCGATGTGCGGGTGCGGGCGGACATCGATGCCTTTACCGATGAGAAACTCGGCCGGCCCCATCTGGTCGAAGAAGATGAAGGGCCCGATCATCTGGCGACCTTGCGCGGGCAGCGCGCGGCGCACCTCGAAGCCGCCGAGGTCGCGGGCGCGGGGCACGATGACCTGCTCGAGGGCGTCGCACGATTGAGCGTCACCGGGGACGGGATCGACATGGGGCAGCGTGCTCATCGGCTTTTCCTTGTCCTGCGTCGGCCGCCGCGCGGGCCGCAGATGACGCTCCGGAGTGCTTGTATCCTAAGATAGGCTCCGATCCCGGGACCGCAACCCGAGGCCCCAAGGCAGCAGGGTCATGCTATATCGACTGATGAGGACGTTCGGACACGACGAGGGCCCATGACTGCACCACTCATCGATGAGACTGCGGAACCGAAAGACGCGTGGCGGCCCGGCGTGACGACGCGCATGGTGGTATCGGCACAGAACGGTACGCGGCAACTCTGCGTCTTCGAACAATGGTGCGATCCAGGGCTCGGAGCGCCGACGCATCTGCATGCGGTCGAGGAGATCCTGACCGTCATCGAGGGGGAGGCGCGCATCGTCGTCGGCGAGATCGCGCATGCGGCGCGGGCCGGGCACAGCGTCGTCATTCCCGCCGGCATCAAACACAGTTTCTCGAACACGGGGACGTCCGTGCTGCACGTCCGCGCCATCCTCGCCTCACCCGTCTTCGAAGCCGCCTACGACGACGCTCGGGAGACGCCGCGCCGGTGGCTTCCCGGTACGCCCTGACCACCTCGACAGAGTTCCGCCGACACGCTATCAGCGCGCCGGTTGCTCCATCACCCCCCACGGAACCCTGAGCCATGACAGGTATCACGCGCCGGGACGCGCTCTCGGGCAGCCTCGCAGCCGGAGCGGCAGCGGGCCTCGCCACAGCGGTCGCCGGAACCGAGGTGGCGGCTCAGGGTGCACCGCCGGCCGAAACGCCCACGTGCACGCTGCTTCTCGTCAACGACATCTACAAGATGAGCGAGGTGGACGGCCGTGGCGGCTTCGCGCGCCTCGCCGCCATCGCGCGCGCCGAACGGGCGCGGGGCGTGCCGCTGCTCTACGCACACGCGGGCGACATGTTCTCGCCATCGCTGATGTCGGGCTTCGATCAAGGCGCCCACACGGTCGATCTCCTCAACGTCGTGCCGCCCGACGTCTTCGTACCCGGCAACCACGAGTTCGATTTCGGACCTGAGGAGTATGCAAAGCGGCGCCGGCAGTCCCGCTTCGCCTATTTCGCGGCCAACATGCGGGCCGCAGACGGGTCGATCCTGCCGGGACATGAGGACAGCCGCATCTTCGTCCTTGGGCCGCTCAAGGTCGGTGTGTTCGGGGTGGCGCTGGCGTCGAGCCCGCTGATGTCGCAGACCGGCGATATCCGGTTCCTCGACGAGATGGAGACCGTGCGGGCACAGTCCCGGATGCTGCGCGCGGCCGGCTGCGATCTCGTGGTCGCCGTCACGCATACCGATTTTACGCGCGATCTCGAGATTGCGCGGTCGCGGCTGGTGGACATCCTGCTCACCGGGCACGATCACGATCTGCGCGTCGTCTACGACAACCAGATCGCGATGGTGGAAAGCGGCGAAGAGGGCCAGTACGTCACGGCCGTCGACATCTTTGCGACCATCGGCGAGCGCGACGGCAAACGGCGCGTCAGGTGGTCACCGCGATTTCGCATCATCGATTCCGCGACTGTGACGCCGGACCCGGAAACGGTGGCGCTGGTGCAGCCGCTCGAGGCGCTGCTCGGCCGCGAACTCGACGTGGCGCTCGGCACGCTCGCCATCGAACTCGACAGCCGCTCGTCGACGGTTCGCGCGACCGAGGCCGTGATCGGCAATCTGATGGCCGACGCCATTCGCGACGCCACACAGGCCGACGTCGCGATCACCAACGGCGGCAGCATGCGCGGCAATCGGCTCTATCCCGCCGGCCACACGGTCACACGCCGGGACATCCTGACCGAGCTTCCGTTCGGCAATCGCACGGTGATGGTCGAGATCACCGGGGCTGCGATCCGGGAGGCGATCGAGAACGGCGTGTCGGACCTCGACGACCGGGGTGGCCGCTTCCCGCACGTCTCGGGGCTCCGAGTCCGCATCAAGGGCAATGCACCTGTCGGGAGCCGCGTCGTCTCGATCGAGCACGACGGAAAGCCGCTCGATCCCGACAAGCGCTACAAGGTCGCGTCGAACGATTTCCTGCTCGCCGGCGGCGACGGGTACACGGCGCTCGCCTCCGGCCGCGTGCTGATCGGCAAGACCGACGGCAAGCTGCTCGCCAACGTGGTGATGGCTTACGTCCGCGCGCGTGGCGGCATCGATGGGCGGCTCGAGGGCCGCCTCGTCATCGAGTGAGATCGTCCCTCGCCGTGCAACTCATTCCTCCCAGGGAACGCCACCCGCATAGGTGCGATAGGGCACCGCCGACAACCACCCGGAATCGACGGGCAGCAGAATGCCGGTGATGGCACGCGCCTGATCGGAGGCCAGGAAGGCGATGGCGTCGGCGATGTCCTTCGGCTCCGGGAGATAGGGCAGCGCATGCACGCCCATGATCTTGCCCATGTCGCGCTGACCGTCAGCCACCTTCTGGCGCAGCGGCGGCGTCATGACGTAGGTCGGGCCGACGGAGTTGACGCGGATCGAATGGCGGCCGAGTTCGACAGCCAGCAGCTGCGTCAGCCGCTCGACCGCGGCCTTGCCCGGGTTGTAGGCCGGAAGCGGCAGGGGCATGCGCGAGTTGATCGAGCCGATGGTGACGATGGCGCCGTGCTGCCTCGGGATCATGCGCCGGGCGAACGACTGACAGGTGTGGACCGTGCCGTGATAGTTCACCTGCCACATGCGCTCGTGATAGGCCATGTCCATGTCGAGCACGGACTCGGTGTTCGGGATCAGGCCCGCCGCCGTCACGCACACATGGACCGGGCCGAGGTCGCGCTCGACGGCGTCAGCCACGGCTTCGACGGCTTTCGCATCCGCCACGTCGCAGGCGAAGAAGCGCGCCTTCCGACCCGTCGCCGCGATGGCGGTCGCCGTTTCCTCGCCGCCCTTCGCGTTCACGTCGAGGACGGCGATGTCGTAGCCGTCGGCCGCGAGGCGCGACGCTGCGGCCGCGCCGATGCCGCTCGATCCGCCCGTCACGACGGCAACCTTGTTGGCACACATTATGCTCTCCCGAAGCTCAGCTGACACCCGGCACGCCCTCGGGCAGAGGGCGGCCGTTGATGAAGGGCTCGACCAACGTCATGAACGTCTCGAGCTGATCGTGATGGACCCAGTGACCGGCGCCCGCGATCTGGACGAACGTCGCCGAGCTGAAATGCGCCGCGCGACCATCGGTGCGCGGGTCGGACGCCCAGCTCTCCTTGCCGTAGACCATCAGCGACGGGCTCGACACGTTCCGCCAGATCGCCTCGATGTCGGCCTGGGGCATGTCGTAGGGCAGGAACACGCGGACGAGATTGTCGAACTTCCAGGTGTACGTGCCGTCCTCGTTCTGGTGGATGCCGTGGAGCGTCAGGTGGCGCGCCTGCTCGGCCGTCAGGTGCTTGTTCTGCTCCTGCATCCGCGCCAGCGCCTCCTCGATCGAGACGTAGCGGCGCGGCACGCGGCCGGCGGACTTGCGCTGCTCCTCGATCCAGCCGCGCATCTTCTCGACCATGCTCTTGCCGGCGACCTCGGACTGCGACTTGGGCGACCGGCCGAGCCCCTCGATGGCGACGAAGCGCTTCACGTTCTCAGGATAGATGCCGGCGTAGCGTGTGGTGATGGCACCGCCGAGCGAGTGGCCGACGATGGTGACCGGCGCCAGCTTCAACTGATGGACGAGTTGCGCCAGATCGTAGACGTAGCCGGCCATCGAGTAATTGGCACTCTTCGACCATTCGCTGTCGCCGTGACCGCGGAGATCCGGCGCGATGACGTGCCAGTCCTTCCTGAGACGACGGGCGACCCAGTCCCAGTTCCGGCAGTGATCCCGCCCACCGTGGACAAGGAGGAGCGGCGGCGCGCCGGCATTGCCCCAGTCCACGTAGTGGAGGCGGAGGCGCTGCGAGAAGTAGATGCGCGAGGCCGGACCGGTTTCGGTATCGAAGCTCACTGCGACAGTCCCCTGAGGAAGCTTTCCACGATGGCGTTGGTTTCGGCCGGCCGTTCGAGCTGCGGGAAATGGCCGGTGGCGGGCATCACCTCGATCAGCACGTCGGGCTTGGCGCGGCGCAGGAAGTCGAGATACGGCGAGGACTGGCCCGCATCCATCGAGACGCGCTTGCCTTCCGAGTTGGTCCACGTCGTCTGGATTGCCAGCATCGGCACCTTGATGCTCGCGACCACGCGGTCCATGTGCTCGGCGTCATAGCGGCCGATGTCGGCGAAGAGCGGTCCGGCGATGTCGGGATTGCGGTCGAGCGCACGCTGGATCACGCGGTTCGCCACCGTCCTGTCGAAGCCCGGCGCGAACATCTGCTCGAAGGCGCCCCGGATGAAGGGGACATAGCCTTGCGCCTCGATGGCCCTGGCGCGATCCAGATGCGCGGTCGATCCGGCGTTGCCGAGGCGGCTGCCGTCGACGAGAACGATGGCCTGCACGAACTCGGGTGCGCGGAGCGCTGCTTCCATGGATACCCGGCACCCCATGCTGTGCCCGAAGATCACGGCGGGCGGCAGTTTCAGCGCACGCAGCAGGGCCGCCACGTCCTCGCCATGGGTCTCGATCCGGCTGTGCTCGGGGCCGCCCGGCGTCTCGCCATGGCCGCCGAGGTCCACCGCGACCGTTTCGTGCCGGCCGCCGAAATGGGCCACCATCGCGTCCCAGTCGCTCCGGGCGCAGCCGAAGCCGTGCACGAAGACCAATGGCGGCTTCCCCGTGCCCTGGCGGGTGTATCTGATCAATGCCATGGGAGGCTCCTTCACTTTCAGTTGCAGCGTCCGTGCCGCCACTCTTGCGGATTGTCCTCGCGACCGGCCGCAAGCACAAGTCATTCGAGGGCGAAGGCCTTCGTCCAGACCGCCCCCCGGCGCCTCGAGCTGTGCCCCGTCAACCACACGGCCCGGTCGATCGAACGGAGACCACGAAGCCCCCTAGCAAGACTCGATCCGCGATGCCACATTCGCGTCAGGCTCAACAATTGAAAGGAGGTGATCCGATGTCTAGTGGGATTGCGAAGCTGTCTTGGCAGACGGTGCGGATCTCGACGGCGCTGGGGCAACCTCCGCGGACGACCTGATCCGACTGATACGCCAGCCGATCACGGATCGGCCGGCCACGTGCTCGAGACAGCCAGTCTCACGAAGAGCCGCTCCTCCGGGAGCGGCTCTTTTTGTTTTCCGACTACGGCTCCCAGCCAAAACGGTCGGCCAGTGAGTTCGGGAGCAAGCGGTTGACGAGGTCTACCTGCGCGGGCGTCAGGTCTTCGCGCCAAGCGACGTTGTCGCCGCGCCGGTAGTGAGTTGACTGTGCCTTTCCGGCTAACGACACCGGCGCATCGAGGCCGTAGAAGCCCAGAATTTTCTTCATGTAGCCGGCTTCATCGCGAGCAAGCTCGTCGTGCGTCAACAGCAGGACATCGAGATCGCGATCGTTCGCTGCCACGTCGACCCATTGCTCGAGCCAGCCCAAACAAGGTCGATAGAACGTCTCGATATAGTGGTCGATCTGGAGCGGCTTCGCCTGCTCTCGAAAGGCTTGAGGCATCGCGACTTCGACCTGACTGATGCGCTCAATGGCACCGATCTGCGTCCCGTAATCCGTCCGGAAATGGAACCAGCTCGCCAATGCCGCTCGCGGGTCGCGGACATGGACAACGCATTTCCGGATGCCAGCCTCCTTCAAGATCCGGAGGTTCTCCGCATCGGGCTGCATATGAGAGAGCGAGACCATGCCGCCGCTCATGAAGTCGTCGGCCATCGCCCGCCATACGATGTTCTTGGGAAAGGTCGGCGTCACAAGCACGGACGTCTGATCATAGCCAAGCGTCTGGCGCAGCGAGTTGAGGATGTAGACAGTGCCGCTCTTCGGAAGCGTGATGACGAAGATACTTGGCTTCCCCAAGAGATGCTCGGCGATTGCCTCGCGGCAATAGGGTGCCGCAACCATCCGCAGGTAGTTTTAGCGCTGCTCAACGGTGTGGAACGCGTTGCGGTACCCCTCGCGCTCGCTCCGAAGTTGGCCCACCTCCGCATTCAGCGTGTCGTAGGCATTGCGGTAGCCGTCCCGCTCCTGGATGAGCTGTGCGTGATCCTTGTTCATTCCACGCTCCTTCGGCAGCAAGACTGGCGTCGGTCTGACCGCTCCACAGTACATCGATGCACGTCCACGCCGGCTTGTCGACGCGCTCACTCAAGGTCTCAGGGCCGCGCCTCTCGCACCCCGCATGATCGCCCCTCGCGATCACGGATCCTCTGACACGATCGCGGATGCTTGACACCCTGAATACAACCATTGATTGTAATTGCTCAAGTTTGCAAGGCGATTTTCGCCTTCCAATCGTCATGTGGCGAGGTCGTCTCAGTTCAATGGCGCCCACGAGCATTGCGAGAACACAATTCAAACGCGACACGGAGACATTCAAAGATGGGACTTGGCCATATTGAGGTGAACCTGATCGTTCATGAACACGCGCACCGCCCGATAGAGGGGGAGATTCTGGCGATCGGGCGCCAACAGATCGGGCCGAACGCCAACGACATTCGCGACATTCTCCAGAGATACGGGGTCGAGCGCCGCACCTCCAGCTTCGAGATCGATACACTCAATACCCACAGCCATGCCGGCTCGGAAACAATCCTCGACAGCTCGCTCTTCAGATCGTTCAGCGGAGCGAAGTACTTCGTCGCCGACATAAATCCCTACGAGGGCGCGGACTTTGTCTTCGATGTCTGCAAGGATGTTCCCGCGCACCTGCTCGGCCGCTTCGATTTCATTCTCGATGGCGGGTCGCTCGACAACATCTTCGATCCGCTGGCCATGGTTCGCAACATGACGCGCATGCTGAAACCGGGCGGCCGCCTGTTCATCTATGCCTGGTCGAGCGGCTTTCCCACGGCCTATGTGAAGATCACGCCCGATTGGGTCATGGACTACTGTCTCGTCAACGAGTTCGCGGATGCCAAGGTCTACGCGTCACGCTGCGACATGCCGTTCGGAGATCCGCACCTGGGTGGCTGCGTCGACCTCTACCATTGCCGCGCGACCGCCGAAACGCCGAATGGCGTCATTGCCGAAGCTGCGCACGTCCGGGTGCAGGGATACGGATCGACTTACTGTATCGCAGAGACGGGCAGGCATACGACTTGGGATCGCATCGCTGTTCAGAAACACTACCGGGGCAGTGCCATCGAGCCTTATCTGACGTCCGCAATGCGCTTCGATGGGTCCTCGCGTCCGATATTCGCACTGCCGGGCCAGTCGTTACCTGAAATGCCCGTGATCAGCGATCAGCCCACCGTGGTTCCGGTCGCCAGATTCGGCACTCCCAATCCGATCACGGCCGAGGAAATGATTGCCCGGCGGCTGGACCAGATCGCCACCGGAAACAGGTTGATCGCCAATCAGATCGATGCCGGCCTCGGCACGCTCTGGAACCGGATCTACCAACAGGGACAGGAGCAGTCCAAGCAGGTCTACGACTACAATCAGAACGTGCAGTCAATTCGCTGATCCCCACTGCCTCGCTTCGCTGCAGGCCCGTCGGCCGACGCGACCCAGGCGGAGATCAGCCGGCAAAACTCGAGCGGAGGGCGGCGGCCCAGCGATCATTGTCCCGGGTGATCACCCACAGGGAGCGGTAGCGGCCGATCTCGCTGCCGTCGGCGCGGTAGCGCGTGAACTCGACATCGAGGTGGACCTTGTCGGGCGACGCAGCCACCACGGAAACGAAATTCCAGGCCGAGCGAGCCCAGCCGTCGCCGGCCCGCGCGAGGAAATCCGAGAGATAGCCGTCGGGCGTCGTCCACGTCTGCAGTCCCCGTGCGGTCAAGCGGTGATGGGGAAAATGCAGCGTCGCCACGAGCGCGGACTGGTCGCGGGCGTTGAGCGCCTCCATATGGCGACGAAGGACCTCCCGGGCGGACTTCACCGCTGCAGGGATGGCACAGCTCTCGGAGGATGAGATCATGGGGGTTTCGCGGCTCGAGTTGCTGAGGCGGCGCGGGCGATCCGGCGCGGCAGTGGCGGGCCTCATGATCCTGCCACTGGCGGCCGGAGCGCAAGAGGCGGGCAAACCCAAGCACGACATGGTGCGGATCGGCGGCTTCGAGATCGACCGGCACGAGGTCACGATCGGCCAGTTTCGCGCCTTCATGATCGCCACCGAGACGGGCACGAAGGCCGAGCGCGACGGCGGCGGCTTTCAGTACAAGGGTGGCTGGCAACGGATGCCGGGCTGGACGTGGGCCGCGCCCCACGGCACGCCGGGACGGGACGACGAACCGGCAGTGCACGTCACGTGGCACGAAGCCAAGGCCTACTGCGCGTGGGCGGGTCTCAGGCTGCCGACAGACACGGAATGGGTGGCGGCGGCGTACACGGAGCGGCGGGCCGCGCCGCCCGCGCCGTTCGTCACCGGCAAGACCTACCCCTATCCGACTGGCGACAGCGGTGACTCGGCCAACCAGATCGAGTCGCCGAACCGGTTGGCGTTCTATCCGGCACCGGCGGGTCAGCTCGGGCAGGGGCGCGGGCACGTGCCCGTCACGGCGACGCCGCCCGGCGTCAACGGGCTCCAGGACATGGGCGCCAACGTCTGGGAGTGGGTCGACCACGACGAGCGAGGTGAAAAGCGCACGCGCGGCGGATCGTGGTGGTACGGACCCGGCCACATGCGGGCGACGGCCGAGTACGAAAAGGCCGCCGACTTCCCGGCGCTCTACATCGGGTTCCGCTGCGCGCGCTGACGGGCTTGCAGCGTTGCAGAACAACCGTGCTGGGCAAACGCGCGCCGATCGGGCTAGCCTTGGGAAACAATTTCCGAAGGCCGGCCAGAGCATGACGAACAAAGTCCTCATCGAGCGGAACGGTCCGGTCACGACCGTGATCATCAACCGGCCAGACGTGCGCAACGCGGTCGACAACGAGACGGCCGAGGGGCTCGCCGCGGCATTCCGCGCGTTCGACGCGGACCCGGAGCAGAAAGTCGCCGTCCTGTGGGGCGCCGGTGGGTCGTTCTGCGCGGGCGCGGACCTCAAGTCGGTCGCATCGGGGGAACGGCTATCCCGCTACAAGCTCGACGGCGAAGGTCCGATGGGTCCGTCGCGGCTGGCGCTTCGCAAACCCGTGATCGCGGCCGTCTCGGGTTATGCGGTGGCGGGCGGCCTCGAGCTCGCGATCTGGTGCGACCTCCGCGTGGTCGAGGACAGTGCGACGTTCGGCGTGTTCTGCCGGCGCTGGGGCGTGGCGCTCATCGACGGAGGAACGGTGCGGCTGCCGCGGCTCATCGGCCAGTCGCGCGCGCTCGACATGATCCTGACGGGGCGGGCCGTCGGCGCCGAGGAGGCGCTGGCGTTCGGGCTTGCGAACCGGATCGTGAAAACCGGCGAGGCGCGGTCCGCTGCCGAAACGATGGCCGCCGAGATCGCGCGGTTTCCAGAGATGTGCATGCGGCTCGACCGGGCGTCGGTGCTCCGGCAGTGGGATCTGCCGTTCGAGCATGCGATGCGGGCCGAGTTCGCGGCCGGCGTCGAGGCCGTGAAGGCCGAGGGTCAGGCGGGGGCGGCGCGCTTCGCGAGTGGAAAGGGCCGTGGCGGCTCGTTCGAGGAGATCTGACGACAATGGCGAAGAATACCGAATTCATGCACCGCTACGCCGAAGTCGGCGAGGTGATGCTGCATTACGTGACGGCGGGGTCAGGCCCACCGCTCGTGCTGCTGCACGGATGGCCTCAGACCTGGTACGAGTGGCGCCACGTGATGCCGGCGCTCGCCGAGCGGTTCACGGTTATCGCGCCAGACCTCAGGGGCCTCGGCGACAGTTCGCGCCCGCTCACCGGCTACGACAAGCGCACTGTGGGCAACGACGTGTGGCGGCTCGTCACCGAGACGCTCGGGCATCGGACCTTCCACCTCGTCGGGCACGACTGGGGCGGCCCGACGGCCTACGCCATCGCGGCCTCGCATCCGGAGAGCGTGACGAAACTCGCCATCATCGACGTCGTCATTCCCGGCGACGGCGGCGATTTCAGCCAGGGCGGGCGGCGCTGGCACCACCAGTTCCACATGACGCCGGACCTGCCGGAGGCCCTCGTCCAGGGCCGCGAACGGCTCTATCTGCAGTGGTTCTACCAGACCTTCGCCTACCGGCCCGGCTCCATCGACGAGGCGGCTCTCGACGAGTTCACGCGGACCTACAGTCAGCCGGGAGCCATGCGGGCAGGGTTCAATTATTACCGGGCCATGGTCGAGGACGCGAAGGTCAACGCGGCCCAACTCGCGACGGGGTTCCGGTTGCCGATGCCGGTGCTCGCCATCGGGGGGGGCGTCAGCTATCCGCACGGGCGCGGGCGCGGAGCCGACGTCGAAGCCAGCATGCGGCGTGTGGCGACTAAGGTGGAAGGCCACGTGATCGCCGAGAGCGGGCATTTCGTGCCCGAGGAGGCGCCGGAGGAGGTGGCGCGCCTGCTGCTCGGCTTCTTTACCTGATTTGTCGTCATCGGGTCGAAAATATCAGCGCTCCCCTGCACGCAACGGGGTAGTGCGCCCATTGCCGAGTGCCTATACTTTCCCGATAGGCCCTCAATATCCCGACGGAACCCCATGAAATTCGATTGTGTCGTGCTCGGCGCCGGAATGGTCGGCATCTCTTGCGCTTTGCATCTGCAGAGCCGTGGCCGATCGGTCGCGCTGCTCGACCGACGTGGGCCGGCCGAGGAAACCTCGTACGGCAACGCCGGACTGATCCAGCGCGAAGGCGTCGTGCCGTACATGTTCCCGCGGGAGTGGGGCACGATCCTCAGGTATGCGCTGAACAACACGTCCGAGGCGTATTACCACCTGTCGAGCCTGCCAACGATCGCGCCCTGGATGTTCCGCTACTGGCGCGCGTCGACGCCCGAGGGCGAAGCGCAGAGCGCGCGCGCCATGCTGCCCCTCGTCGAGCGGTGCATCAGCGAGCACGAGCCGCTGATCGAGGCGGCAGGTCTGTCGGCTTTACTCCGGCGGACCGGTTATCTCCGGGTGTTCCGCACGGAGGCGGCGCTCGAGACGGCGCGGGCCAAGGACGAGAAGATCAAGACGCTCTACGGCATCAACAGCGATCAGCTATCGGCCGGCGTGCTCGCCGACATGGAGCCCCATCTCAAGGGCGATCTCATCGGCGGGCTGCATTTCACCGATCCCATCAGCGTGTCCGATCCCGGCGCGCTCGGCCGTGGATATGCCGACCTCTTCGTGTCGCGCGGCGGTGCGATGATCGAGGGCGAAGCGCGCAGCCTCGAGCAGACCCCGTCAGGCTGGAAAGTCGCGGCGCGCAACGGCTGGGTGGAGGCGCGCGAAGTCGTCGTGGCGCTCGGACCGTGGGCCGACGACGTGATGCGCAAGCACGGCGTGCGCGTTCCGCTCGGCTGGAAGCGCGGCTACCACATGCACTACAAGGCCGAGGGCAACGCGACGTTGACGCGGCCGGTGATCGACGCCGAACGGGGCTACTGCATCACGCCGATGACCAAGGGCATCCGGCTGACGACGGGCGCCGAGTTCGCAAATCGCGATGCCCCGGGGTCTCCCGTGCAGCTCAGCCGTGCCGAGGGCGCCGCGCGGCAGATCTTTCCGCTCGGGGCGGCGCAGGAGCCCGACGCCTGGCTCGGCCGGCGGCCGTGTCTGCCGGACATGGTGCCGGTGATCGGGCAGGCCCCCGGCAAGACCGGGCTCTGGATGGCCTTCGGGCACCATCACCTGGGCTTCACGCTCGGCCCGGCGACCGGGCGGCTCCTGGCTGAAATGATGACCGGACAGGAGACGTTCACCGATCCGACGCCCTATCGGGTGGATCGCTTCTGACGCGATCCGGGCGCGTCGGGCTCAGAACTGGAAGTTGGCGGCGGTCAGTGTGTTCGGATTGGTGACGCCGATCAGGACCAGGCTGTCTGCCGACGACAGCACGATCTCCGTCGCGCCCGCTGTCGTGACAAGGTGATTTCCCGAGACCAGGGACGCGAAGCTGGTCAGGTCGGCAAACCCCTGCAGCTGGATCACGTCGTGGCCCTGGCTGCCGAAATCCGTCACGACATCACGGCCGTCGCCCAGCGCGAACAGCACCAGATCGTCGCCGGCGCCGAGCGTGAGCGTGTCGTCGCCTCGGCCGCCCGCGAGACGGTTGGCGGCGCTGTCGGCTACGATCGTATCGTCGAAGGCGGAGCCGATTGCGTTCTCGATCGAGACCAGGACATCGACCGGGCCGTCCTCAGATGCTGAGGTGCCACGCGCCAGATCGATCTCGACCGGCCCGGACGCCGTCGACAGGTCGACGGTATCGCTCCCCGTGCCGCCAGCAAGAATGTCCGAGCCGATGCTGCCGGCCAGTGTGTCGTTGCCGCCCCCACCGAGGACCACGGAGCTCGCCGACCCGGCCGACAGGCGGTCGTCGCCATCGGACCCGACGACCAGAGACACGGCCGCGGTCTCGCCGAGCGCCATGCGCAGCGCCGGCAATCCAAGCTCGTAGGAGGCGAACGAAAAGGACGTGCCAGACGCACCGTCCTGCCAGAAAGCGTTACCTCCGACGAGATCGTCGATCCACGACGAAGCGCTCGAAATCCGTACCGAGACGTCGAGAAGCGTCGAGAGCATCAGGCCGGCACTCGCCGCCACGTCCGATGCCGCGAGGCTCAGCCCGTCGAGCGCTTCGAAGACGGTGGCGCCCGAGTCGTCCGTCCTCGTCATCGAGGTGACGGTGCCGCTCAACGTGCCGCCGGGTCCGATGGCGAGATCGCCATGGCTGCTCTGGAGGCGCGTCTCCGTGCCATCCGAGTTCAGCATGACGACCTCGTCGGCCGACACGCTGACGACCGCGATGAAATCCGCATCCTCCCACGCCACAGTCGGGCGTTGCCCGTTGCGCACAGCGTGGATCCGGTGGATCGGCATCGACGTTCTCCGCGGGGCCGGCACCTCTCGTGCACCGACGTCGTGTCGGGCAGACTACCGGATCATCAGGGCCGATGCCAAGCGAAGCCGGAACGTCAGGAGCGCTCGAGAGCGCGGCGCAAGATTGGGCCCATGCGGGTCGGCTCGCAACGGCTTTCGCTCCCATTCCAGCTCTGGCCGCGATCATGACAAGCTTGCATGAGCATCTCGCGTTGGCGCTGCCAGGACAGGAGGCTCGCCAGAACAACCAGAATTGCGCCCGCGATCATCATGCGTGATCGGCTCACGTACGGCCTCCCGAGCCAAAAACATCCTGCCAAGCCGGCAGGGCGCCCTGAAACGGCAGGGCGCGCGCCTCGTAAATACCGCGGGCCACGGCGCGCGCAAGACAGTCCGCCGCGATTTGACCAATCTCGGTCAATTCTCCGGCGCCGCCAGAAAGTGCCCGGCGCTGGGTGGCGACTGCGAAGACCGTATCGCCGTCCATGGGCGCGTGCGCCGGCCTGAGCGCCCGGGCCAAGCCGTCATCCGCCATGATGGCGACGCGTTTGGCCTGGGCCTTGGTCAGGATGGCATCCGTCGCCACGATGGCGATGGTCGTCGACGGTGGGCCGCCACCTTTCATGGTCAGGTCGAGGGCGTCCTGCGGCCACGGCGCCGGCAGCCCGAGCCCGCCGAATTCGCCGTCCCGCTCGTAGGGGGCTGCCCAGAAATGTGGTCCCCGCCCGACGACGCCCGAGCCGACGGCATTCACGATCGCGAGTGCTCCCACGGTGATACCGTTCTGCGTCACGGCACTCGCGGAGCCGACGCCGCCCTTCAGGTTCGCGGTCGTGGCGCCGTAACCGCCGCCGGCCGTGCCAAGGGCGAAGCCTCCAGCAGTCGCGGCCTCGGACGCGGCCCGGCCAAGCCGTCCGTAGGGGGCTTCCACGCCCCAGTTCTTGTCCCCGCCGTTCAAGAGATCGAAGACGATGGCCTGAGGAACGATCGGGACCACGGCAGAGCCCACGGCGATGCCGATGCCGCGCTCGCGCAGGACCGCCATGACGCCGCCGGCCGCATCGAGTCCGAACGCCGATCCACCCGAGAGAACGACGGCATCGACGGCTTCGACCGTCATCTCCGGCTCGAGCAAGGCCGTATCCCGATGCCCCGGAGCGCCGCCCCGGGTCGAGACGCCGGCCACGTTCGGGCGATCGAACAGCACGCAGGTCACGCCTGACGCGAGCGCGGCATCGTGCGCGTGACCGACCGCGACGCCCGCCACGTCCGTGATCAGGTTGAGGATGTCCTTCGCCTGCCTCATTTTCCACAAGCCACTTGTCTATGCCTCGCCGGTGACGGCATTATCGGTCATCCTATGTGACAGCCAAGTTCGTTTTGACAGCTGAGATACTGGATTGGCGGCGGGAGAGATCAGAGATCTGCTCCCTGATTCCCCGGAGCGCGGGTGAAGGATCGAAGACACGTCGGAGTCGAGTGAGAGGAGGCCACGATGCATCGCTCATCGCAGGACACTGCAGCTCAACGGAAAGCGTCCGACAGGAAGGTCAGCGATCTCATTGCCAGCCACGCCGCGGGCGAGGACCCGCGGCGCACCATGGCTCGGCTCAACGCCACCATCATCGACTGCCAGCGGGCCGGCCTCGACATGCCGCGAGGGTTCGTCGACCTGTCGCGACGGCTGTCGGCGGCTTGCGTGGCGCGCGACAGGCGTCGGCCTCACTGACGGGCGCTCCGGGTACCCGCATGCTCTGTCTACCGGGCTGACCGGGCCGGGAGCGGTCCTGCGTCGACCGCGGTCGCCCGTGAGGTGCCGTGCGCGCAGCCGGCCGCCGTCAACTGATGCTTGCGCTTCCCGGTCGGCAATCCGATCATGCCGACCAAGCCCACCGAAGTGGGCACGGGACGAAGCGAGCAACGGAGACGAACACTATGGCAGGGCTCTATTTCGAGGAGTTCGAGATCGGCAAGGTCTACGAGCATGCGATCACGCGGACCGTCACCGAAATGGACAACGTGCTGTTCACGGCTCTTACCCACAATCCCCAGCCGCTGCATCTCGATGCCCACTTCGCCGCGAAAACCGAATGGGGTCGGCCGCTCGTCAACTCGCTGTTCACGCTGGGGCTGATGATCGGCGTGTCCGTCGGTGACACCACGCTCGGCACGACGATCGGCAATCTCGGGATGACGGACGTGAAGTTTCCCAATCCGGTCTTTCACGGAGACACGATCCGGTCGACGACCGAGGTCGCCGCCAAGCGGGAAAGCAAGTCGCGGCCGGACGCGGGCGTCGTCGACTTCATCCATCGCGCCTACAATCAGGACGGAAAGCTGGTCGCGGAATGCCGGCGGCAGGCGTTCATGCGCAAGAAGCCGGCCAAGGCCTGACACCTCGGCCCGCGCGATCCCACGCTCCATTCGCCGGCGCGACCGCCTCCAGCGCGAGAGGCGTGCGCTGCGCCCCACACAGGACTTTCGCCCATGCGCTCCATGCTTTTCGTTCCCGCCGACAGTGAGCGCAAGATGGTGCGCTCGCTCGAGTCACCGGCCGACGCGCTCATTCTCGATCTCGAGGATTCGGTCGCGGCCGAGCGCCGCCCGGTCGCCCGCCAGATGACCGCGGCATTCATCGCCGACGCAAAGCAGAAGGGTGCCAAGGCGCAGCTCTGGGTGCGCATCAATCCACTCGACGGCGGCGACTGGGAGGCCGACCTCGCGGGCGTCATGGCGTCCGGGCCGGCCGGCATCATCCTGCCGAAGCCATCGTCGGGGCAGGACGTGCACAAGCTCTCCATCGCCCTCGGGCATGCCGAAAGCCGGCACGGGCTCGCCGCTGGCTCGACCCGCATCCTGCCCATCGTGACGGAGGTGCCGATCTCGGTGCTGCAGCTTTCGACGTACGTCGGTTCGTCGGCGCGCCTCGCCGCCATGAGCTGGGGCGCGGAGGATCTGGGCGCCGTCATCGGCTCGCTCGCCAACCGTGACGAGCAGGGCGGCTTTACCTCGCCGTATCGTCTCGTGCGCGATCTGTGCCTCATCACGGCGTCCGCGGCCGGAACGGAACCGATGGACACGGTCTACGTCGACTTCCGTGATGCCAAGGGCCTCGAGGCGGAGACGCGCGTCGCCAAACGTGACGGGTTCACGGGCAAGATGGCGATCCACCCCGATCAGGTGGCGGTGATCAACGCGGTCTTCACGCCGTCCGCCGACGAGATCGCACATGCGCAGAAGATCGTCGCCGCCTTCGCGGCGGCGCCGGGGGCGGGCGTCGCCAGCCTCGACGGCAAGATGATCGACAAGCCGCATCTGAAGCTCGCCGAGCGCGTCCTGGCGCGCGCCGCGAGCGCTGGAGGGCGCTGAGCGCCAAGGCGAGATTTGACCCGTTTGCGGGGCAGGTGCGAGCCTGCATCGCAGACATCAATCGAGGAGGAAAAAATGGGTTGCATGGACGGTAAGGTACTGGTCGTCACCGGGGCGGGCCGCGGCATCGGCCGGGAGATGGCGCTCCTCGGCGCCAAGGAAGGCGCCAAGGTCGTCGTCAACGATCTCGGCGGCTCCGTCGACGGCGAGGGTGGCGCCAGCCAGCAGCCGGCCGAAGAGGTGGTGGAGACCATTCGCAAGGCCGGCGGCCAGGCGATCGCCAACTTCAACTCCGTCGCCGATCCGACCAGCGCGCAGGCCATCGTTCAATCGGCCATCGACAACTTCGGCCGCATCGATGCGGTGATCAACAACGCCGGTATCCTGAGGGACCGCATCTTCCATCGCATGTCGATCGAGGACTGGAAGCAGGTCATCGACGTGCATCTCAACGGCGCGTTCTACGTCTCGCGGGCCGCAGCGAACTACTTCAAGGAGCAGGAATCGGGCGCGTTCGTCCACTTCACGTCGACGTCGGGCCTGATCGGCAACTTCGGACAGGCCAACTACGCGGCGGCCAAGCTCGGCATCGTCGGGCTCTCGAAAGGCATCGCCCTCGATATGGCCCGGTTCAATGTGCGCTCGAACTGCGTGTCGCCGTTCGCCTGGAGCCGGATGATCGGCACCATCCCGACGGAAACGCCGGAGCAGCAGGCGCGCGTCGAGAAGATCAAGCGCATGACGCCGGACAAGATCGCGCCACTCGCCATCTTCCTCGTGTCGGACCTGGCGAAGGGGGTGAGCGGGCAGATCATGGCAGCCCGCATGCACGAGCTGTTCCTGTTCAGCCAGAACCGCCCGATCCGCTCCGTGCACTCGGAGAGCGGGTGGACACCGGCCAAGATTGCCGAAATCGCGCTGCCGGCGATGAAGGCGTCGTTCACGCCGAACGATCGCTCGGCGGACGTGTTCTCGTGGGACCCCACCTGAGGCGACGCGGGCCGGGTGGGCAACAAACCCGCCCGGCCACCTCGTCACGTCCTCTCAGCTCAGGACGAGCGCGCGGCCTTGTAGTCGGCGACGGCCTTGCCGAAGGCGCCGAAGAGAACGCGATTCACCGGATTCGACTGCGGATCGTATTCCGCGTGCCACTGGACACCCAGCGCGAAGCCGGCCGCGTCGGCGATGCTGATGGCCTCGATCGTACCGTCGTCCGCGATCCCCTCGACCACGACACGGGCGCCGGGCTCGAGAATGCCCTGGCCGTGCAGCGAATTCACGCGAATGCAGTCGCGCCCGAGCAGACGAGCGAAAACGCCGCCGCGCGTCAGGTGGACGTCGTGGCGATCGGCGAAAATCACTTCGGGATCGGGATGGATCTCGCCGGTGGCCAAGCGCGGCATGCGGTGATTCATGCGTCCCGGCAAATCCCGGATCTCGGGATGCAGTGAACTGCCGAAGGCTACACCCATCTCCTGCAGGCCACGACAGACGCCGAAGACCGGCACGCCGCGGGCAACGCAGGCGTCGATCAGATCGAGGGCAACGGAATCGCGGCGCTGATCATAGGGCTCATGGCGAGAATCGGGTTCGCAACCGAATCGGGTCGGATGGACATTGGCGCGCGCGCCGGTCAACAAGACACCGTCGATGGTGTCGAGCAACGCCCCGATGTCGGTGATTTCCGGTGCGCCAGCGAACATCAAGGGCAGGGCACCGCAGATCTCGGCGATGGCACGCAGATTGCGCTCGCCGGTCATCTGAACTTCAAACCGGTTCTCGACACGATGGGCATTGCCGATCACGCCGACGACAGGTTTGGACATGCTTCGAAACTCCCGCAGCGGCCGAATCCATTACGCCGGTGAACCGAGCCTAGTGCCAGATCCGCCGGCCGACGGCACACTTCGATCACGATAGTCCGGGTTCGTCCACAAGCGAAAGGGCGGTCCCAGCCAAGGACCGCCCTGCCGTGCCTTGCACCCGGACAGGCGCTGGATGTCTGCCCGGCATCCAGCGCGTGCCCTTAGACCGAGTAGTACATGTCGAACTCGACCGGGTGCGGGGTCATCTCGAAGCGCTCGACCTCGGCCATCTTCAGCTCGATGTAGGCGTCGATCATGTCGTCGGAGAACACGCCGCCCATCTTGAGGTAGCCACGGTCCGCGTCGAGCGCAGACAGAGCCTCACGGAGCGATCCGCAGACCGTCGGGATCTTCGACAGTTCGGCCGGCGGGAGGTCGTAGAGGTTCTTGTCCATCGGCTCGCCCGGCGACAGCTTGTTCTGGATGCCGTCGAGGCCGGCCATGAGCATGGCTGCAAAGCCGAGGTAGGGGTTCGCTGCGGGATCCGGGAAGCGGATCTCGATGCGTTTGGCCTTCGGGTTCGACGCCAGCGGGATGCGGCAAGACGCCGAGCGGTTGCGCGCGGAGTAGGCCAGCAGCACGGGGGCCTCGTAGCCCGGGACGAGGCGCTTGTAGCTGTTCGTCGTCGGGTTGGTGAAGGCGTTCAGCGACTTGGCGTGCTTCAGGATGCCGGCAATGTAGTGCAGGCAGGTGTCCGAGAGATCGGCGTACTTGTTGCCTGCGAAGGTCGGCTTGCCGTCCTTCCAGATCGACTGGTGGCAGTGCATGCCCGATCCGTTGTCGCCGAAGATGGGCTTCGGCATGAAGCAGGCCGACTTGCCGTAAGCCTGGGCGACGTTGTGGATCACGTACTTATAGATCTGCATGTGATCGGCCATGGTCACCATGTGGCCGAACTTGATGCCGAGTTCGTGCTGGGCCGCCGCCACCTCGTGGTGGTGCTTCTCGACGACGACGCCCATTTCGGCCATCACCGAGAGCATCTCGGAGCGGATGTCCTGGCAGCTGTCGACCGGCGGCACCGGGAAGTAGCCGCCCTTGGTGCGCGGACGGTGGCCGAGATTGCCCATCTCGTACTCGGTGCCCATGTTGGAGGGCAGTTCCGAGCTGTCGAGCTTGAAGCCCGTGTTGTAGGGGTCGGACGAGAAGCGCACGTCGTCGAAGATGAAGAACTCGGCCTCGGGGCCGAAGAAGATGCTGTCGCCCACGCCGGTCGACTTCATGTAGGCTTCGGCCTTCTTGGCGATGCCGCGCGGGTCGCGCTCGTAGAGTTCGCCGGTCGAAGGCTCGATGACGTCGCAGAAGATCGCCATCGTGGTCTGGGCGAAGAACGGATCCATGTGAGCCGTCGTCGGGTCGAGCATCAGCGTCATGTCGGACGCTTCGATGCCCTTCCAGCCGGCGATCGACGAGCCGTCGAAGGCGTAGCCCTCGGAGAACATCGCGTCGTCGACGCAGGACGCGTCAGCCGTCACGTGCTGCATCTTGCCCTTGGTGTCGGTGAAGCGCAGGTCAAGGAACTTCACGTCCTTGTCCTTGATGATCTTCATTACGTCGGCTGCGGTCTTCGGTGCGTCTGCCATTGCTGCTCCCTTCCTCGAAACTGGATGACTGGTTCGCGTCATGAGACGCGGACGTGCATGAACCGCCGACCGCAATGGCCGGCGGGCAAAACCTCTCGATCAGATGGCGTCGGCCCCTGTCTCGCCCGTGCGGATGCGGATCGCTTCCTCGATGGTCGAGATGAAGATCTTGCCGTCGCCGATCCGCCCCGTCTTGGCTGCCCGCTGGATCGCCTCCACCGCCTTGTCCAACTGCTCGTCGGCCAGGACCACCTCGATCTTCACCTTGGGCAGGAAATCGACGACGTATTCAGCGCCCCGATACAGCTCCGTGTGGCCCTTCTGACGGCCGAACCCCTTGGCCTCGATGACCGTGATGCCCTGCAGGCCGATCTCCTGCAGCGCCTCCTTGACCTCGTCAAGCTTGAACGGCTTGATGATCGCCTCGATCTTTTTCATGCGGACCTCGGGCTATGCGCTTTCCCGGACAGAGAACCGCCCAGGGTTGACGGCCAATTAGCACGGCGTGTGCCAGACGGTAAACGAGTTCCAAACTGTTGGCCTATCAACAGCCTAGCCGTCACCGCCTAGATATACGGCAGCAATCGCCCTCGTTTCCTGCTTATTTTTTTGGCATCACGCCTGTTTTTCGGACCGCAACGCCAGTCGAGACCGAAGTGGTCGCCCCGACTGCCTAGACGCTATGCTGACTGCAAACCCAGCCCAGGATCACACCATGAAAGTCGTCGGCCTCGACCATCTCGTGCTCACGGTCGCCTCCATTCCGGCTACGGTCGCGTTCTATGAGCGTGTCCTCGGCATGCAGGCCGAGACGTTCGGCGCCGGGCGCACCGCACTCCGGTTCGGCCCCCACAAGATCAACCTGCATCAGGCCGACAACACCTTCGATCCGAAGGCCGCGCATCCCACGTGCGGCTCGGGCGATCTCTGCTTTCTCGTGGATACGCTCGAGGGCATCGAGCCGCATCTGGCGGCCTGCGGCGTGGCGGTGCTCGTCGCGCGATCGACGAGGACAGGGGCACGCGGGCCGATCACGTCGGTCTATGTGCGGGATCCGGACCAGAACCTCATCGAGTTGTCGGTGTATCAGGACGGGACGCTGCCAGCGGCCTAGGTTAGGGACTGAGGTCGCGCGAGCCGCGCGAGCGGGCCAGCCCCGCACCCCGTCGGCGGGACACCCGCTGGACCACCCGTTTTTGTCGGGATGATCTGAGATGGCGACCAGGCTCGAACTGCTGACCACCGAGGAGATGGCGCGGGCCGATCAGCTCGCCGTCGAGCTTGGTGTGCCGTCACTCATGCTGATGGAGAACGCGGGCCGGGCCGTCGCGGCCGAGGCGATAAAGATGGTGTCGCCCGGCGCGCGGATCGCGGTCCTGTGCGGCCCGGGAAACAACGGCGGCGACGGCTTCGTCGCCGCGCGGGTTTTGAGGGAAGCAGGGTACGCCGTCAGCATCGCGCCGCTGGCCGAACCGGACAAGCTGCGTGGCGACGCGGCCGTCATGGCGGCGAAGGCCGATCATCTCGATCGCGTCGACATCTGGACGCTGAACCTCAGCGGCTGCGACCTCGTCATCGACGCCCTGTTCGGCGCCGGCCTGTCGCGGCCGATGGCGCCCGAGATCGGCGACAAGATCTTCGGACGCCTCTTTGGGGGGCCCCCGATCCTCGCTGTCGATGTGCCAAGTGGTCTCGACGGCACAACGGGGCAATCGACCGGTTTCGTGCTTTCTGCGACGCGCACCGTCACATTTTTCAGGTTGAAACCCGGTCATCTTCTGATGCCGGGGCGCGCACTTTGCGGCCGGATGGTGTTGGCGGACATCGGTATGCCGGACGGCGTGCTCGCTCACATTCCGGGGCCGCTGCCGCACGCCAACGCGCCAGCGACCTGGCTCCCAGCGTTTCCACGGCTCGCGATGGACGGCCACAAGTATTCCCGCGGGCATGCCGTCGTCGTCTCCGGCGGCATCGAGATGAGCGGCGCCGCCCGGCTCTGTGCGCGGGGTGCGTTGCGCGTCGGGGCGGGGCTCGTCACCGTCGCGACACCTCCGGACGCGCTCCTTGCACATGCCGCGCAGCTCAACGCGACGCTGCTCAAGGCCGCCTCTACGCCGGGCGAGTTGCGGCAACTTCTTGCAGATTCGCGCTTTACGGCGGTGGCCGTCGGCCCAGGGCTAGGTCGCGCGGCAGACGTCATGGAGCGCGTGCTTGCGGTGCTCGACTGCCATGCCGCAACCGTGCTCGACGCCGACGCGCTGACGGTTGCGGCCGATAACCCCGCCAGGTTGTTCGAGGCGATCCAGGCGAGGCCGGAGCGCCCCGTCGTGCTGACGCCGCACGATGGGGAATTCAAGCGGCTGTTTCCCGATCTCTCCGGCTCGAAACTCGAGAGGGCGCGCCAAGCCGCGAGCCGCTCGGGCGCGGTGGTCGTCCTGAAAGGGCCTGACACGGTGATCGCGGCTCCCGACGGCCGCGCGTCGATCAACGACAATGCGCCACCGACGCTCGCGACGGCGGGATCAGGCGATGTGCTCGCGGGGTTCATCACGGGGCTACTGGCGCAACGCATGCCGGCCTACGAGGCGGCTTGCGCGGCCGTCTGGGTGCATGGCGCCGCGGCCGAACGATTCGGCCGCGGTCTCATCGCCGAGGATCTGCCCGAGACGCTGCCGGGCGTGCTCACGGAGCTGCTCGGCGGACTTCGATGACGGGCCGGCTCAGCCACGCTTCTTCAGGCCCGGCAGCATGCGCCGCAGGACGCCGTCACCACGGATGGCATGGTGATAGTAGGCGGCGCCGACGTGCGCGGCGATGGCCGCCAGCATCAGCATCGCGCCCCAGAAGTGCAACATGAAGACGAACTCGGCCGCCTTCTGGTCCTGGGCTGCGATTGCCGGCAACTGCAGCCCGCCGAACGTGCCCAGCGCCCCGTAGAGCGAGATGCCGTACCAGCCGAGCAGCGGCACAGCGAGAAGCAGGCCGTAGAGCCCCCAGTGCGTCATGTGGGAGGCCGCCTTCTGCCACCACTCGAGCGTCGGCTCGTCGGGTGGCGCGCCCTTCGTGAAACGATAGGCGAGGCGGGCCACGATGATCCACAGCAGGATGAAGCCCGCGAGCTTGTGACCGCTATAAAGCGTGTTGGTGAAGGCGTCGAAGTTGGTCGCCTTGCCGCGCTCCACCATGTAGAGGCCGACGGGAATGAGGATGGCGACGAAGGCCACCGTCAGCCAGTGGAAGGCTCGCGCTACACCCGAGTATACGAGATCAGACTCGGTCGTCGTGTCCGGCCGCTTCCTGCCTTCCATGAATCACCCTCCGTCGATGCCTCGCATGTCGCAGTCGAATAACACATCGCCGTCGACAAGCACATGAACGTCGGCCGACGGGCGCAGGGCCTCGGACAGACGATCGATCGGGCGCAACGTCAGCCCCGGCTTGCCGGACCCCAGGATGACCGGCGCGACGAGCACGTGCAGACGATCGACGGCGCCCGCGTCGACGAAACCCGAGACGGTCCCGGCGCCGCCTTCGACGAGCAGCGATCTCAGGCCCGCTGCAAAGAGAACGCGCACGACGGCATTCGGATCCAGCTGCCCCGTGGCGTCGGCCGCCACTTCCAGGACTTCGACACCGGGCGGCACCGGCGCCGTGCAGCCGACGGCGCGAACCACCAGACGCCGCGCGCCGTCCTCGGCCAGCAGCTTCGCGGTGGCGGGCATGCGGCCGCGCGGATCGAGCACGACGCGAGCCGGGTTGCGGCCGGCGACATGGCGCACGTTGAGCAAGGGGTCATCGGCGACCACCGTGCCGACGCCGACGAGCACGGCGTCGACGGCGGCCCGGATGCGATGGACGTGGACCAGAGCCGCCGGCTTGTTGATCCAGCGGCTTTCGCCCGACAGCGTCGCGATGCGGCCGTCGAGAGACTGGCCGAGTTGCGCCACGACGAACGGCCGGTCGCCGGGAGCCGAGGTGATGCGGGCGATCGCGTCGGTGGTCACGGCGAAAGCGCCTTCCGTTCGGACCTAGGGTCCGTTGCCACTGGCGTGGATGCCGCCGCCTCGAGAGGAGCCAGACGCCTAAGCCCGGCGCTTGGCCCCCTCGTCGACCCAAGTCACCCGATATCGCGCACGTCCACGAAGCGGCCGGCGATGGCGGCGGCGGCGGCCATGGCCGGGGAAACCAGGTGAGTGCGGCCCTTGTAGCCTTGGCGACCTTCGAAATTGCGGTTCGAGGTCGATGCGCAGCGCTGGCCGGGCAGGAGCTGGTCCGGGTTCATGCCGAGGCACATCGAGCAGCCCGGCTCGCGCCAGTCGAAGCCCGCGGCCTTGAGGATCTTGTCGAGGCCCTCGGCCTCGGCCTGCAGCTTGACGAGGCCGGAGCCCGGCACGACGTGGGCGTAGGCGAGGCGCGGCGAGATACGCTTGCCCTCGACGATCTTCGCCACTTCGCGGATGTCCTCGATGCGGCCGTTGGTGCAGGAGCCGATCCAGACCACGTCGAGCTCGACGTCGGTCATCTTCGTATTCGGCTTCAGGCCCATGTAGTCGAGCGCGCGAACGACGGAGGCGCGACGTCCCTCGTCGGTGATCTTCGCGGGGTCGGGCGTCGTGCCGTCGATGGTGACGACCATCTCGGGGCTCGTACCCCACGACACGATAGGCGGCAGGTTGCCGGCGTCGAGCGTGATGACGCTGTCGAAATGGGCGCCGGGATCGGTGTGGAGCGTCTCCCAGTAACGCATGGCCATGTCCCAGGCCGCGCCCTTCGGCGCTTTCGGACGATCCTTCAGGTAGGCGAAGGTCTTCTCGTCCGGCGCCACCATGCCAGCCCGGGCGCCACCCTCGATCGACATGTTGCAGACCGTCATGCGGCCTTCCATCGACATCGCCTTGATGGCGTCGCCGCCGTATTCGATGACATAGCCGGTGCCGCCGGCGGTGCCGATCTTGCCGATGATGGCGAGCACGATGTCCTTCGGGCCGACGCCGCGCTTCGGCGTGCCGTCGACGCGGATCGACATGTTCTTCGCCTTGCGCTGCACCAGCGTCTGGGTGGCGAGCACGTGCTCGACTTCGCTGGTGCCGATGCCATGCGCCAAGGCGCCGAACGCGCCGTGCGTCGAGGTGTGGCTGTCGCCGCAGACGATCGTCGTGCCCGGCAGCGTGAAGCCCTGCTCCGGGCCGATCACATGCACGATGCCCTGACGCGGATCGAGTTCGTCGTAGTACTCGATGCCGAATTCCTTGACGTTCGCGGCGAGCGTCTCGACCTGGATGCGGCTTTCCTCCTCCTTGATGCCGGCGCGGCGGTCGGAGGTGGCGATGTTGTGATCGACGACGGCCAGCGTCTTATCCGGCTGGCGGACCTTGCGGCCCGCGAGGCGGAGGCCTTCGAAAGCCTGCGGCGAAGTCACCTCGTGGACGAGATGGCGGTCGATATAGAGCAGGCACGTGCCGTCGTCGCGGCGCTCGACGACGTGGTCCTCGAAAATCTTGTCGTAGAGTGTCTTCGGCGCGCTCGCTGCCATGGCCAAGCCCCACTGTGCGAATGGTTGTGTCGTGTGTGTGATAGCCCGACCTCGCAGCCGCTGCAATCTTGCGGGCAAGGCTCGCCAGTCGTGACCCGAAAAAGAAAACCGGGCAGCGGTTGCCCGCGCCCGGTTCAAGGTAGATTTACCGCGCAAGCGCGGCTGAAGGCGTCAAAGGGAGGGTACGACCTTCATCAGCTGTCCGTCACAGCTGAGATATTGCTACAGGCGGCTCCGGCGTCCAGTAAGTAGGGGGCGCGCATGCAGGCTATGCGCCTTCCGCATACCTAGCCGGATCAGAATTTCCACTGACGCGCTTTGGAGACAACGAAGTCCCTGAAAACCTGCACTTTCTTGGCCGCCTTGAGTTCCTCCGGATAGACGAGGTACACCGGCAGGCGCGTGATCTCGATGTCCGGAAGGACCGGGACGAGATCCTTCTCCTCCTCGGTGAGGTAGTCAGGAATGAGACCCACCCCGATCCCTGAGCGGATCGCGTACTTGACGGCCAGAACGGTGCTTGCGCGGAACGCCGGTATCCGCGCCTCACGGCCCTCGCGCCCCAAGGTCTCGAGGAGATTGATACTCGCCAGATGCGCCGGCGGGTTGCCCATGAACGAGACGAGACGGTGCTTGTCGAGATCCGCCGGCACCTGCGGAGCACCGAACCGACGGATATAGGTCGCGGACGCATAGGCGTGGACCTGCATCGAGAACAACGGCCGGCGGATGAGATCGCTTTGCTGGGGCTCGCGCGCCCAGATGGCGACGTCGGCCACGCGCATCGACAGGTCGACCGGCTCGTCGTTGAGGATCAACTCGAGGCGGATGTCGGGGTAGACGTCGATGAACTCCCGGATGCGTTGCGTGACCCAGACGGCGCCGAGGCTCACCGACGACGTGATGCGCAAATCGCCGGCGGGTTTGGTCGTCGAATCGGACAGCAGCGTCTCGGCCGTCTGGAGCCGGTTCATGACGTCGCTCGCCGTCCGATAGAGAATCTCGCCCTGTTCCGTCAGCACGAGGCCGCGGGCATGACGGTGGAACAGCGGAATGCCGAGATCCTTCTCCAGCGACGACACCTGACGACTGACGGCCGACTGGCTCATGCGCAGCGCCTCACCGGCATGGGTGAAGCTGCCGGCCTCGGCGGCGGCATGGAAGATGCGGAGTTTGTCCCAGTCCATTTCGTTGCCCCGGTAGGGGTTGCAGGGGCGGCGCGCTCAGTGCGCTGCGGCGGACGCGTGGTGACCGGCAAGAAACTTCTCGACCTCGAGAGCCGCCATGCAGCCCATTCCAGCCGCCGTGACCGCCTGGCGATAGATGTCATCCTTGACGTCGCCGGCGGCGAAGACGCCGGGAATCGATGTGGCGGTGCTGTCCGGTTTCGTCACCAGATAGCCGGACGGCTTCATTTCGAGCTGCCCCTTGAACAGTTCCGTCGCGGGCGCATGGCCAATGGCGATGAAAACGCCGTCGATCCGGCGCTCCGTCACCGCGCCTGTCTTGACGTTGCGCAGGCGCACTCCGGTCACCGACTTCGGATCGGAGGTCCCGGTGATCTCTTCGATCGCACTGTCCCAGACCACTTCGATCTTGGGGTTCTTGAACAGCCGCTCCTGCATGATGCGCTCGGCGCGGAAGCTGTCGCGGCGATGCACGACCACGACCTTGCTCGCGAAGTTCGTGAGGAAAATGGCCTCCTCGACGGCTGTATTACCGCCCCCGACGACGACGACTTCCTTGCCGCGATAGAAAAAGCCATCGCAGGTCGCGCACGCGGATACCCCATGGCCCATGAAATGCTCTTCACTCGGGAGCCCCAGCCAGCGGGCCTGGGCGCCGGTGCAGATGATGAGCGCATCGCTGGTGTAGGAGTCACCCGAATCGCATTCGATCACGAAGGGCCGCTTTCCGAGGTCGACGCGCGTCACCTGATCCATCACGATCTCGGTGCCCACGTGCTCGGCCTGAGCCTTCATCTCCTCCATCAGCCACGGCCCCTGGATCGCCTTGGCGAACCCAGGGTAGTTCTCGACGTCGGTCGTGATGGTGAGCTGCCCACCGGGCTGAACGCCTTGAATCAGAATGGGTTTCAGCATGGCGCGGGCGGCGTAGATCGCTGCCGTATAGCCCGCCGGGCCGGAGCCGATGATCATGACCTGGACGTGTCGCGGGTTCGTCATGGAGAAAGCCTCTCGGGGGCGTGCAGCCTCGCACCTATGCGTCGAGCGCATATTGGCGATCGCCGACCGGATGGCAAGCGGGGGCGTTCGGATGTCCCGTTCCGATCATTGGTCGGGCGTCCGGGCCCCGGCCGTGTCTACGGTTGAGGGATGCGGAGACGCGACACGCCCCGTGGCCCGCTCCGAGGCGCTTTAGCGCCGCGCGTCCGTCGTGCTGCGGTCAGGTGCCGAGCACGCACCGCATCCGGTGGGCCGGGCCCAGTTCGACCAGCGGCGGCTCGATCTCGCGGCAGCGCGCCTCGACCGAGGAACAGCGGGGGGCGAACGGGCAGCCCGGGGGCAGGCTCGCGAGATCGGGCGGATTGCCGGGGATGGTCCGCAACCGACGCCCCTGAAGGCGTCCGCCATGGGCCCGGGTCGCCAGAAGGCCGAGGGTATAGGGATGGCGCGCGCCCCGGATCACCTCGGCGACAGGCCCGGTCTCGACGATCCGGCCCGCGTACATCACGGCGATCCGATCGGCGACCTCGACGGCGACACCGATATCGTGGGTGACGAAAATCACGGTGAGGCCCAGGTCGCGCTGGAGTTCACGGAGCAGCAGGAGGATCTGGATCTGGACCGTGGCGTCCAGCGCCGTCGTCGGTTCGTCGGCGAGGAGGACCTGGGGATCGCACGACAACGAAAGGGCGATCATGGCGCGCTGGCGCATGCCACCCGACAACTCGTGCGGATAGGCATCGAGGCGTCGCTCGGGAGACGGAATGCGCACCCGCTCGAACAGCTCGAGCGCACGCTTGCGGGCCTCCTGCCGGCTGACCTTCTTGTGCCGCATCACCGTCTCGGCGATCTGGTCGCCGACGCGGTAGACGGGGTCGAGTGCCAATCCCGGATCCTGGAAGATCATCGACGCGACGCCGCCGCGGAAATCCTGCATCGCCTCGGGCGCGAGCGTCGTCACGTCGGTACCGGCAACGACGATACGGCCCGAGACGATGGACTTGTGCTCGGGATTGAGGCGGATCAGGGCTCGCAGCGTCACGCTCTTGCCCGAGCCGGACTCACCCAGCAGGGCCAGCACCTCGCCGCGCTTCAATTGCAGGTCGACGCCGTTCACGGCGCGCACGAGACCCTTGGCGTTCTTGAAGCCCACGTTCAGGCCGGACACGTCGACCATTGTCGCGCCGTCGCCGGCCATCACGGAGCGCTCTGCGAGTTCTGTCGTCGGCATTCTCATTCGCCGGCGAGCGCCGACGCCTCCTCGCTCTGGGACTTGCCGAGACTGTGGCCGCTGGCGGGGCGTATGGCGTGGCACGCGATCGCATGACCGCGCGGGCGCACCGTATAGACGGGCTCGCGGGCGCTGCACACCGGCTCGGCGATGCTGCAGCGCGGATGGAACCGGCAGCCGCTCGGCGGATTGATGGGATTCGGCGGGTCGCCGGCGAGCGGCGGCTCGGCGGCGCGATTGTCGGGATCCATGCTCGGCACGGAGGCCAGAAGGGCGCGCGTGTAGGGGTGCAGCGGTTGCTCGAGCACCTCATCGGACGGACCGATCTCGGCGACCCGGCCGAGATACATGACCAGCACCCGATCCGAGATGAACCGCACGACATCGAGGTCGTGGCTGATGAAAACGTAGGTGAGCTTGAAGTCGTCCTTCAGATCCAGCAGCAAGTTCAGGACCTGTGCCTCGACCGACTTGTCGAGCGCGGAGACGGCTTCGTCGAGGATCAGCAGCTTCGGCTCGAACGCGAGGGCGCGGGCAATGTTGACGCGCTGGCGTTGGCCGCCGGACAACTCGTGCGGATAACGGCCGGCGAACCGTGACGGCTCGAGGCCGACGCGGCGCAGAAGGTCGTGGGCGCGCGCCATCGCTTCGCGGGTGCCGACCCCGTGGACCTGAGGACCGAACGAAACCGATGCCTCGGCGGTCAGGCGGGGATTGAGCGAGGCGTAGCTGTCCTGGAACACCATCTGCACCTGCCGCCGGAACTCCTTAAGCGGCAGTTCCGATGAGCCGACGAGGCGGCCGTCGAAGCGGATCTCGCCGCTGGTCGGCTCCATCAGGTGCATCACGAGGCGGGCGGCGGTCGACTTGCCGCAGCCGGACTCGCCGACGATGCCCAGCGTCTCGCCCGGCATGACCGCGAAGTCGATGCCGTCCACGGCGCGCACCAGGGCGCCCTTGCTCAAGAGCGTCTGGCCGACAGGGAAGTGCTTCATCAAACCTTTGACGGCCAGCAGCGGCGACGGCTGCGCTTCCACTCTGTTGGCGACGCTCATGACTTCAGATCCATGGCCGAGCGCAGTCCATCAGACAGCAGGTTGAACGACAGCGACGTCATGAAGATCATCACTCCGGGCAGGGCCGCGACGTACGGATTGACGTAGATCGCCTGGCGCAACTCGTTCAGCATCAGGCCCCATTCGGGCTCGGGCGGCTTGGTGCCGAGACCGAGAAAAGAGAGGCCCGAGGCCAGGATGATCGAGACCGACACGAGGCTCGTCGCGTAGACGAAGATCGCGCCGAGCACGTTCGAGAGCACGTGGATCCGGATGATGCGGAGCGACGAGGCACCAGAGGCACGCGCCGCTTCGACGTAGTCGAGATTTCTCACCTGCGTGGTAATCGTCTCGGCGACACGCGCGATCGGCGGGATGAACACGATCGACAGCGACAGGATGGCGTTGCCGATGCCGGCGCCGAGAGCGCCCGAGATGGCGATCGCGAGCAGAACCGACGGGAACGCGTAGAAGATGTCCATCGTGCGCATGATGGCGCTGTTGACGGCGCCGCCCATGTAACCGGCGATGACGCCGAGCATACCGCCGATGATCAGGGCATTGATCACCGGCATGACGCCCATGAAGAGCGACAGCCGGCCGCCGTAGATCAGGCGGGACAGCATATCTCGACCGGTCTGGTCCGTGCCGAGCGGGTGGCCCGGGAAGCCGATCTCCTTCAAGCGTCGGATGATGTTCGTCTTGTAGGGATCGGCCGGCGCGATCAGTGGCGCGAAGATCGCCATCAGCACGATCAGGAGGAGGACCGCGCCGAAGAACAGCGTGACCTTGTCGCGAAGGAGGCGCTGGCCGACGGTCGTCCAGTAGCCGGGCGAGTTGGCAACGGTCTGGGCGATGTCGATCGGCGGGGGAGGAGCGGGGGTGTGGAGGTTCATCGTGATCAGCTCCGCCTCATGCGTGGGTCGACCCATGTCTGCACGATGTCGACGATCAGGTTGAGCGCGACGAAGAACATGGCGAGGAGCAGGATCGTGCCCTGCAGCATCGGGACGTCGCGACGGAAAATGGCGTCGTTCAGCAGGTACCCCGTGCCCGGCCAGTTGAATACGGTCTCGACGAGGATCGAGCCGCCGAGCAGATAACCGAGCTGCAGCCCCATCACGGCCAAGACGGTCGGCGCGGCGTTCCGCGCGACGTGGCGCATGACCTGGCCGTGCCAGAGGCCCTTGGCGCGGAGTGCCTGAACGAACTCCTGGTTGAGGATCTCGGCCACCGTCGAGCGAACCGTACGCGTGATGATCCCGCACGGGATGACCGACAGCGTGACCGCCGGCAGGATCAGGAACCGGATGTGCTCCCAGTCCCACTGCCAGGCGTCGGAGCCGCCCGCACCCATGCCGGTCGCCGGGAGCCACCGCAGCTCGACGGCGAAAATGATGACCAGCACCATGCCGAGCCAGTAGTGCGGGATCGATACGCCGGCGATGCCGAAGCCGGTCGCGATCTTGTCGACGATGCCGCCCTGATAATAGCCCGCGAGGCCGCCGAGGATGCAGCCGAAGGCGAAGCCGATGAGCGTCGCAACGCCCGCCAGCATCAACGTGTTCGGGACGGCTGCGAGCAGCGTGTCGAGAACCGGGCGGCTATTGACGATCGAGTTACCGAAGTCGCCCTGCAGAGCCTTCGTCAGCCAGAGCAGATACTGAATGGGGAGCGGTTGGTCGAAGCCGTAGCTCTTCTTCAGCTGTTCCACCATCTCCGCGGTCGCATCGGGCGCTACGATGGCACTCATCGGGTCGCCGGAGAGATGGATCAGAGCGAACACGAACACCGTCACGCCGAGCGCGATCGGGATCGTGTAGAGCAGACGGAGCAGGATATAGACGAGCACGTTGCGGCACTCCCGTTGTGTTCATGTGCAGCCGTTCTCCCGACTGCCTGCGCCACGCGCTGCATCATGACGGCGAAACGCGCGGTGGCGGCCGAAGATCGTGTGGTCCGCCGCCGGGTGGAGCGCCCGGCCGGCGGCGGACCAATCATTGTCTTACTTGTCGATGGAGACCGGGGACAGGCTCTGGAACCAGTTCCGGACCTGCACGAAGCCCTTCACTTTCGGGCTCATGGCGCGCGGCGCCACGTCGTGGACGACCCAGACGAAGAGCGCGTCGTCGACCATCTTGGTGTGCACCTTGGCGAGGGCCGCATCACGCTCCTTCGGATCGAAGGCGGCCTGGGCGGCTGCCAGGAGCTTGTCCATCGCGGGATCGGAGTAGAAGCCGAAGTTCACACCTTTCGGCGCGTGCAGATCCGAGCGCAGGAACCGCGTCATGGCGTTGAACGGGTCCTGAGTGGTGTAGGAAATGTTCACACCGTGCGCGCCCTTGACCTGGGGTGACTTGCCACCTGCACGCCAGAGGTCGAGCAGGGCCTGCCACTCGACGACCTCGAACTCGACGTCGATGAAGACGTCCTTCAGGTTCTGCTGGATGTACTCGTTCATCTGCAGCGGCAGCATCTGGCCGGAGCCCGAGGCCGAGATCAGCATCTTGACCTTGGCAGGCTTCGCCGCGCTGAAACCGGCTTCCGTCATCAGCTTCTTGGCCGCCGCAATGTCCGTCTTGATCTCGAAGGACGGCGTGCCGTACCAGGGATCACCCTTGGGCACATGACCGCTCGCCTCGACGCCATAGCCGCCGAGCAATTCGACGATGCCCTTGCGATCGATGGCGAGATTGGCGGCCTTTCGCACGCGAATGTCGGTCCAGGGCGAACCTTCGACGAAGTTCAGATGCCAGGACCAGATGTGGGGGTAGATGTTCGAGACGATCTTGAAGCCCGACGACGTGATGCGCTTCATGGCATCCGGCGAGGGGGCTTCGATCCAGTCGACCTGACCGGCGAGCAGGGCTGCCGTACGGGCCGAGGGGTCCGGCATCGGCACCAGCGTCAGCTTGTCGAGCTTGGGAACGCGGGTCTTGTCCCAATGTTCCTTGTTCGGCGCCAGTTCGGCGAGTTCGCGGGACTTGAGGGTCGTCAGCTTCCAGGGGCCGGTGCCGGACGGATTGGCCGCGAACTTCGTCCAGTCCTTGCCCGTCGCTTCCCACTGTTTCGGCGACGCGAACATCACGTAGCAGATCTGGAACGGGAAGAAGCTGTCCGGCTCCTTGGTCTCGAACTCGACCGTGTAGTCGTCGATCTTCTTGACGGCCTTGTACGCAGGAAGACGGAAGTTCGTCAGCGACACCATGCGGGCCGAATACTGCGGCGACTTTTCGTCGAACAGGCGGTCCATATTGAAGACGACGGCGTCGGCATTGAATTCGCTGCCGTCATGGAACTTCACGCCCTTGCGGAGCTTGAACGTCCATTTCGTCGGGTCGGCCTTGTTGACCTCGTAGCTCTCGGCGAGTGCCGGAATGAGGCCGGACGGATCATTCGGTTTCGTCAGGTCGAAGTTCAGGAGTGAATCATAGAGCAGGAGCCCCATGAACCGGAAACCTTCGAAACCGTTGTCCGGCTGGCCCCAGGTCAACGGAATGTCATTGGGCTCCCCGCTATTTCACGTGGGTAGCCTGAGGTCGAGCTTGCCGGCGATCAAATAGGTAATCGCCTTCAGCGTGCGGGTTGACCGGTAGCCTC
>LNEM01000027.1 GCA_001464955.1 Rhizobiales bacterium Ga0077537
GTCAGCGCGGCCGTAAGCGTCGTCTTGCCGTGGTCAACGTGACCGATCGTGCCAACGTTGCAATGCGGCTTGCTACGATCGAATTTCTCTTTGGCCATCGTGACGCCTTTCTCTCTCCTGCCACTGGTAAAGACCGTATCGAGCGGCTGGGATAGGGCCCTTTTTGCCGTCTATCAAGGCGCAAAATGCACAGCCGCGGGCCGGCCAGCCGGTCCCTTTCTCAACCGCCGGCAGAGCCATTGACGGCTTGCGCAAGTCCGCCGAGCCTCGCCGAGGCCACGGCGAGGCGCGCCACGCTCATGTCATGACCAGCAGCAATGCCCTCGAGATCGCCCCGGGCACGATCCGCGAGCGGTCCACATTGCGCCAGCCAGTCGCCAACCGACATCGGGCGTCCGCGGCGTGCCGCCATGAGGGCAATAGCCAGTCGACGGTGCGCGTCGCCGAGGCTGGCGACGCCACCACCGATGGCGAGCCGCTCATAATCGTCGGCCGGCGCCATGCCCTGTGCCCGCGATGCGATCTCGTCGATCCGCAGATAACCGCCCACATCCAGATAGGCGCGTGCCGCTTCGTCGATGACATTCCTTCCCCGCGCGGAAATCGCGAGAATGTCCGGCGTGGCGGCAAGTAGAGGCAGTCGCGAGAGACCGGCCGCCAGCGTGTCAGGTACCCCACTCGCTGTGAGCTTCTCCCGGTCGGCCTCAATTCGTGCCCGGGTCGCGGGGGGGAGATCAGCAGAAAGCCCTCCCCGGACGGCCTCCGCCGCCGCGATCAGTCGATCGATGGTCTGGGCGAGTGGCTGCTCAGCGACCCCATCACCCATCAACCGGGCAACGGCCGAGAACAGAGCCGACTGCACGGCCGCATGGAGATCGAGTTGCAGGCGCCCTGGAATCCGTCCGTCGAGTGCGTCGATGTCTCGCCAGAGGTTCGGCAGATCGAGCATCTCCCGCGCCGCGACGAAACCGAACGCCACGTCCGTGACAGGGCGGCCCGTCGCATCGGCAATGAGGAGCACACCACCGGGCCCGAGCCGGTTGACGACACCGTTGGTCACCGAGGTCGCAACGATCTCCCGCCGCAGACGATGCTCGGCGATCTCCGCCGGGAAGTCGGTCGATAGCGCCGACGGGAAGTAGTGCGTGAGGAGCGCGTCGAAATAGGGCTCGTCCGGCACCGGGCTCTCGAGCAGGTCCTTCAGCAGCGCAATCTTGGCTTGGCTGAGGAGGACCGCGATCTCCGGCCGCGTCAGCCCTGTACCCTCGCGCGATCGGTCGGCGAGTGCTGCGTCGGTCGGCAGGCCGTCGAGCTGCCGGTCGATCTGCTCGCGGCACTCGAGCCAGCGCATGAGCCGGCCCCACGCGCCGACGTCGCGCCCGCTGGTGGTCTGCGCGAGACTGATCGCGAGTGACTGCTGATAATTATTCCGCAGGACCGCCGCCGCGACGTCGTCCGTCATGCGGACGAGCAGATCGGACCGTTCCGCCGAACCGAGCCGTCCCGATCGGACCGCTGGGCCCAGCGCGATCTTGATGTTCACCTCCTGGTCGGACGTGTTCACCCCGGCCGAGTTGTCGATGAAGTCCGTGTTGAGACGAATGCCACGGCGCGCCGCTTCGATCCGCGCGGCCTGGGTCATGCCGAGATTGGCGCCTTCTCCGATCACGACGCATCCAAGCTCGCTCGCGGCGATCCGGATGCCATCGTTGCTGCGATCGCCAGCGTCGGCGTTGCTCTCGGTCGAGGCCCTGACGTAGGTCCCGATACCGCCGAACCAGAGCAGGTCCGCTTTGGCCGCCAGGATCGCACGCATGACGTCCGCAGGTGTCGCCTCCTCCCCCGCGAGCCCGAGCATGGCGCGAACCTCCGGCGACAGCACGATCGATTTCGCCTGCCGCGAGAAGACGCCGCCCCCGGCCGAGAGCTTCGCCGGGTCGTAGTCGCTCCAGCTCGAACGCGGCAGCTCGAACAGCCGCTTCCGTTCGGCGAAGCTGACGTCCGGGTCGGGCATCGGATCGAGGAAGATGTGGCGGTGATCGAAGGCCGCGACCAGCTGGATGCAGGGCGACATCAGCATGCCGTTGCCGAACACGTCGCCCGACATGTCGCCGACCCCGACCACCCGGAACGGCGTCGTCTGGACGTCGATGTCGATCTCGCGGAAATGGCGCTTCACGCATTCCCAGGCACCGCGGGCGGTGATGCCCATCTTCTTGTGGTCGTAGCCTTCCGATCCGCCGGACGCGAACGCATCGCCGAGCCAGAAGCCATGCTCGAGTGCGATCCCGTTGGCGATATCGGAGAACGTGGCCGTGCCCTTGTCGGCCGCGACGACCAGATAGGGATCGTCGCCGTCGTGCCGAACGACGCGCTGCGGCGCCGCGATCGCACCTTCGACGAGGTTGTCGGTCAGATCGAGCATGGCTCCGATGAACGTGCGATAGGCGCGCACGCCCTGCTGCTGGATCTCGTCGCGCGTGCCCCCGGGTGTCAGCGTCTTCGGAAAGAACCCGCCCTTCGCGCCCGCCGGCACGATCACGGCGTTCTTCACCTGCTGGGCCTTCGCGAGCCCCAGCACTTCTGTCCGGTAGTCCTGCGCCCGGTCCGACCAGCGGATACCCCCGCGCGCGATCGGCGCGAACCGGAGATGCACACCCTCGACCGAGGGACCTGCCACGAAGATCTCTCGATAGGGGCGCGGCCTCGGAGCCAGCGTGACCGCGTGACCATCGAGTTTGAACGCTAGCGTCGTGACGGGTCTGCCGTCACTGCTGCGCTGATAGAAATTGGTCCGGAGCGTGGCCCCGAGAAGCTGCAGGATGGCGCGGATGATGCGGTCCTCGTCAAGGCTTTCCACCTTTCCGAGCAGCCCCTCGAGTTCGCCGTCGAGCTGGGCTTCCTCGGCGCGTCGGGCCCCCGGCGACGGCAGCCGGTCCGGATCGAAGCGGGTGTGGAACCGCTTGACCAGGGCGGCGACGATCGCCGGGTGCCGCGCCAGCGTCTGGGCGACATAGCGGGGCCCGAAGGCGGAGCCGAGCTGCCGCAGATAAGCGGAATAGGCCCTGAGCACCGCCGCCTCCCGCCAGGAGAGCCCCGCGACGAGGACCAGCTTGTTGAAGCTGTCGTCCTCGGCTTCGCCGGAGAGAACAGCCGTGAACGTCTCTTCGAGTCGCGTATCGAGGGAGGCCTTGGGTTCGAGCGGTCGCCCGTCGAAGCTGGCGAGTGCCATGTCGTGGAGCAGGACCGGACGCGCCCGACCATCGAACCGCGGCATCAGCCGCCAGGTCCGCTCGTCGATGACGGCGAACCCGAGATTTTCAAGGAGCGGCACCCGCGCCGAGAGGCGGATCGGCTCGTCGAGGCAGTAGATGGCCGCCCTGAGCCTGTCGTCATTCGCACCAGCATCCCGATAGATGTCGATCGCGACCCGACGCTCCGGTCCGAGACGCTCCATCCGGGCCATGTCCTCGAGCGCCCGCGCGGGCGCATGCGCTTCGGTGTAGCCCGCTGGAAACGCCGTCAGGTAACGGCCGGCGAGCGGCTGGGCCTCGGCGCCGAGGCTGCCGATCGCCGCCCTGAGTTCGTCGGTCCAGGTGCGCACGATCGCTTGCACACCCTGCTCGAGCTGACGCGCGTCCTGAACCGGGATCGGCCCTGTTCGCCGGGCCACGATGAAATGCACCCGGACCAGCGGACCATCGCGAAAATGCGGATAGAACGCCGCGATGTAGCCGCCGAAGCGCTCCGCCAGAAACTGGCCGATCCGCTCGCGCACGGATGTCGAGAAGCGGTCGCGTGGCACATAGACCAACGACGAAACGTACCGATCGAAGCGATCGTAGCGCAGGAGCACCCGCACCCGCGGCCTGAGTTCGAGATCGAGAATCGCCGCAGCCCACCGTTCGAGATCGTCGCCGGCGATCTGGAAGAGTTCGTCGCGCGGAAACGTCTCGATCACATTGGCGAGCGACTTGCCCGCATGGCTTTCGGGCGGCAGGGCGAGCGCGGCCTCGACGGCGGCGATCTTGCGCCGGAGCACCGGGATCTGGGTCGGGGATTGCGTGTAGGCCGTCGCGGTGAACAGCCCGACGATCCGCAGCTCGCCGACCACATCGCCGTTGGCCCCGTACCGCTTGACGCCGACATAGTCCATGTGGACCCGCCGGTGCACCCGCGACACCACATTGGCTTTGGTGATGATCAGCGGATCGGGTGAAAAGAAGAACTGCCGCACTTCCGGCGTCAGCGCGACGAGTTCGTTGCCGCGCCGGAGCACTTGCATCTCGGGATCCCGCAGAAGCCCGAGCCCGGCGGCATCGTCCGTGACGAGTTCGCCGGTTCCGCTGTCGCCGAGCAACTTGTAGTCCCGAACCCCGAGAAACGTGAAACTTCCGCGTGCCAGCCAGTCGAGAAACGCGATGGCCTCTGCGCGCACCTCTTCGGGCAGCGTCACGCGGATCTGCGCCAGATCGTCGACCTCTCGACGGAGACGCGAAACCATGAGCGCCCAATCCTCCACGACGACCCGGACGTCGCCGAGAATGCTGGCGATTGCGGCGCAGAGCTCCTCCTGCCGTGCCGGGCTCAGGCCCGAGAGATGCACGGAGATGTAGCTTTCCTGCTGCCCGTCGTCCCAGTGGCCGTCGCCGGGGGCCGTGACCGCGAGCAGGCGGCCGGTTGTATCCCGTGTCGCCTTGTAGATGGGGTGGAGGACGAGCGCGACCTCGATGCCGCGGCTTTGCAGCTCTCCGAGCACACTGTCGACGAGGAACGGCATGTCGTCGTTGACGATCTCGATCGCGACGCCGCCGGTGATGATCTCGGAAGGCCGGCTGCCGACCGAATGCGTCCCGCGCGGCTTCTCCCCGATCGCCCGGAACGCCATCAGGGCTTCGCGCGCGAGAGCCTCCGCGGGCGCTGCTTCGAGATTGCTCGGGTCCGTCGATCCGACCAGCTGGCGGAGGAAAAGATCGAGACCGTCCGCGCCGCCCGCTCGGGCGCCGACCAGGTTGGCGACACGCGTCCCGGTAGGTCCATTCGAAATCGGATCGTTCGTCATGTCGGACTGCCTCGAGCGCGGATCACCGGAATATCGTGCCGATCTGTCTGCAACATGATCGTGATTTATGCCGCAACGTTCAATGGCGGAGCCACGTCGTCGCCCTCACGATTTCAGGAACGCCGAGGGCGGGCCATCGCCTGGCCCGCCCCCGATCACGTCGTCGCGCGTCTGTTGCTGAAGCTCAGCGCAGGGAGGCGAAATCCGGCCCGAGCTGTTTTTTCAGCTCCTCGATCTCGTCTTTCAGCTGTACGTTCGCATTCACCTGTCCTTCGATCTTGCGGATCGCATGCAGGACAGTTGTATGGTCTCGATTACCGAAGCGCCGGCCGATTTCCGGGAGCGAACGCGCCGTCATCTGTTTGGCGAGGTACATGCCGATCTGGCGCGGCCAGACCACCGAGCGATGCCGCCGCTCCGACAGGATGTCGTTCTTCGACACGCCATAGTGGCGCGACACGATCCGCAAGATATCCTCGATCCGGATCCGCCGCGGCTCGCCGTTGCTGACGAGGTCGCGTAGCAGAAGCTCGGTCGTTTCGGCGGTCACGGGCGTGCGCATCAACTGCCACTGGGCATAGAGCCGCGTCACGGCGCCCTCGAGTTCGCGCCCGCTCTCCGTGAGCTTCTCCGCGATCAGGCTGATCACGTCCCGCGGGATCTCGAAGGACGGATCGGCGGCCCGCTTCTCCTGGACGCGGCGCTCGACGACCCGCATCCTGAGATCGAGATCCATGGCGCCGATCTCGGTCACGAGACCACGCTGGAGACGCGAGCGCATCCGGTCGTTGAGACGCGCCAGCTGCGCTGGCGGCCGCGCCGAAGCGACCACCAGTTGCCGGCCACTGTCGAGCAGCATGTTGATGATGTGATCGAACTCGAGTTCGGTCTTCTCCCCGGTCATGAACTCGAGATCGTCGATGAGCAGCATATCGATCGAGCGGAAGCGATCCTTGAAGGCCATCGCGTCCTGCGCTTTCAGCGCCTCGACGAAGGTGAACCGGAACCGCTCGGCGGTGAGATAGAGCACCTTGGCATTGGGAGTCCGCCGGCGCGCCTCCCAGGCGATGGCGTGCAGGAGGTGTGACTTACCGTGGCCGACGCTCGAATGCAGGAACAGCGGATTGAAGCCGCGATGCTCGGCGAAGACTGTTTCCGCCACCTGCACGGCACCCGCATGCGCCATCCGGTTCGCAGGACCGACGACGAAGCTGTCGAAAGTATAGCGCGGATCGAGAGGCGAGCCTTCGAGGCCGTTGACCATCTGCCGTGGCCCGGAGGCCGGGGGCAGGACCGGCGCCCGCTCGTGAGCGTTTGCGGCGTCGGATTGCCCCCGCTGGGGCTCAGCCTGAGTGGGACGCACCACGCTCACACTCGGCCGGTTCACGGGAGCCGCCGGCTCTCGCAAAAGCACGTCGACCTGACGCAAACCCGGGAATTCCGGCTGCGCACATGCCATGAGGGCATCGGAATAGTGTGTCTGTATCCAGTTGCGGAGGAACTTCACCGGCACGGTGACTTTCAGGACCTCACCGTCGAAAGCCTGAAACTCGAGTGCAACGAACCAGCTCGAGAAGACGTCCTCGCCAAGTCGGGCGCGCAGTGCTGCTTTGACTTTTGCGCCTTTGCGCGTGAGTTCGGTGTTTTGCAGCGGCCCTGGCCGCCTGACGTCCATCGTGCCCGATACGACGCCCGCGAGTGCCCCGCTCGCAATCGTCCTCTCGGCTTCGAACGGCGCCGTATCCCGCGCCGGCATATACCCCGTCCGGTCCGCCTCGCGCTCAGCCGAGCGCGGCGCGAATTCCCTGTCATCCGTCATTGTGTCAGTCCCCGCATTACAATCGGGGCCGTCCATTGCCCTCGCACGGACGCCCCGTTCTGCCGGCCACCACGCCGGCGCGTGTCATATCGGCTTACGCAATACCTCCTTCGCCTCAGCTCTGGACCCAGGGCAGCCCCTGGGCTTGCCAGCCAGCCCGTTGTCCGCGATGCCGCGCCTCGTCGAGAGGTCCCTCAAACCCCTCGGCGACGTTGAAGCAGCTCGCGTAGCCCGCTTTCATCATGGCTTGTGCAGCCATCTGACTGCGGGCGCCGGACCGGCAGATAAAGTAGAGGTCCGCATCCTTGCTCGTGCCGGTTTCGTCCAGCAGGCGCGACAATTCCGCGACGAAAGCCGGGTTTGGCCGGCCGTCAGGAAATGTCTGCCATTCGACGAGCAAGGTCTGCTTGCCGATCGGCGTCAGATCGGGAACCCCCACGTAGGACCATTCTGCTCGTGTCCGCACATCGATCAGAACAGCTTGGGTGTTCTCGGAAAGTCGCTTCCAGGTATCCTCGACGGATACGTTCTCGGCGGCTCCGGACGCATCGACCCTCACACTCACATCCTCCTCACTGACCTATGCCACGACGCACGACGTCCCGAAGCGGCACAGCACCTCGCCAGCCCCTTCTGGCCTGCCGAAACAGGACACACGGGAGCTTCACGCGGTCGACGCTACTCGGGGTACAAAGTGGGTCGAACAAAGCCCACACGCGATACGAACACAGGTCGATTACAGATATTCAGCGCCGCACGCGCTCTCGACCATGGGCTGCACCTTAACCAAGTCTTAACCACCTGCCAAGCCGCTCGCAAATCAGTTGGAAGCGGATCAGGCTGCGCCATGCGACAGGCGGTCGCTTGTGCATCGAGCATCGATCCGGTGCCGAGGATGTGGAGAAACCTTTCGTCTCCGGGGACTTACCGAGCCCGCCGAGACACGAAAAAGGGCGCCGCAAAAGGGCGCCCTTGAATCACGTTTTGGTTTGTGGCGACTGTCTGCCTTCTCGTCCCGAAGGCGTCAGAGAGGGGGGCGAGTCTCGTCTTTCACATTGCTGATCAACGACTTTCGAGGATCTTTCGCCACCCACCCGGCTCTGGTCATAGTGGAGTCCAGAACACGAACACATGACAGTTCGATCACATGCCTCAGGCTGAGGCCTGGCCAGCCGATCCCAGCGCTTTGACGCGCTTCGTCAGCCGCGACACCTTGCGGGCTGCTGTGCGCTTGTGGACGATTCCCTTGCCTGCCGACCGCATCAGCTCCGGCTCCGCCAACTTGAGAGCAGCAGCGGCCGCCTCGGTGTTGCCCGCCTCGAGGGCCTCTTCGACCGAGCGAACCATGGTCCTCATGCGCGACCGGCGCGCCTTGTTGACCTCGGTGCGGCGAAGAGTGACGCGCTCCGCGCGCTTCGCCGATTTGGTATTGGGCATTCCTGGCTCCGTTCCTGGTACGAACCTTGCGTTGCGTGGTGCGCGAGGGCGTCGCTGATCGGACCCGTTTCGGGACGCGGCATCCACCCAAACGCACTTAACGCCCGTGGGAGTGAGCCCAGGGGCGTCGTGACTTGGGCCTTCATATACCCCGGGCATGGCTGAACGGTCAACGTCGGCCCTTACGTGACGAGGAGAGTGAGATGAACCAGAACTTCCATGAGCGGCTCGACGAAAAGGCAGCCCCTCTCCCCTCCGATCGCTCGACCGGGCTCGTGCTTGCGACGGCCCTCCTGATCGCGGCGATCCTGTTTCGTGCCGACATCGCTGTGGCGGGTGTCGCCCTCGGCCTGTCGCTCGTCCTGTCGGCGCTGTCGCTGTCGGCCCCACTGACGCTGAGACCCCTCAATCGCGCCTGGATGGCCTTTGGTCACGCACTCGGACGGATCGTCAGTCCGGTGGTCATGTTCGTCGTCTACTGCCTGACCATCGTTCCGTTCGGGATCGCCATGCAGTTTCGCAACGACCCGCTGCGCCAGAGCCCGACCGGCGCCGAAGAGACATTCTGGATCGTTCCCGAGATCTCTTTCGGCCCCGACGACATGAAACGCCAGTTCTGAGCGCGGCCTCGCGGGCAGCCCGAGACGAAGAAAGAGGAGTTCCCATGCTTGCCCTGTTCCGAGAGCTGAGCCTCTACATGACCGCCCGCCGCAAATGGTGGCTGGCGCCGGTCATCGGATCGCTGGCGCTGGTCGGCGGACTGCTGGTTCTGGCCAAGGGCTCGGCCGTGGCGCCGTTCATCTACACGGTGTTTTGACCTCGAACGGCCGGCTCCCCCGACGCCGGCCGTCCCCGACCTCGACCGCCCAACGGCCCGGAGACCTCCGCCATGCGCATCCTCGGCATCTCGGCATTTTATCATGACAGTGCTGCCGCCCTGCTCGTCGACGGTCGGCCGGTCGCAGCGGCGCAGGAGGAGCGGTTCACCCGGATCAAGCACGACCAGAGCTTTCCGGAGCACGCCATCCGCTATTGCCTCGCCGAAGGCGGCATCGATCTCGATGCCGTCGATCATGTCGTCTTCTTCGAGAAACCTCTGCTGAAGTTCGAACGCCTTCTCGAGACTTATCTGGCTCGGGCGCCATCAGGGTTTTCCCAGTTCCGAAAGGCGATGCCCGTCTGGCTGAAGGACAAGCTGTTCCAGAAGGCGGCGATCGCCCGGGAGCTTGCCCCGTTTTCCCCGTCGGGCGACATCGAGCCGAAGCTGCTGTTCGCCGGCCACCACCAGAGCCACGCGGCCTCAGCGTTTTTTCCGTCGCCGTTCGAGGAGGCCGTCGTCCTGACCATGGACGGCGTCGGCGAATGGGCGACGACGTCGGTAACCATCGGCCGCGGCAATCGGCTGGAGACGGTCCGCGAAATCCGCTGGCCCCACTCCCTTGGGCTGCTCTATTCGGCGTTCACCTACTACACCGGCTTCAAGGTCAACTCCGGCGAGTACAAGGTGATGGGCCTCGCGCCCTACGGCGAGCCCCGCTTCAAGGACCTGATCCTCGAGAAGATCGTGCAGGTTCGCCCCGACGGCTCGTTCTGGCTCGATCAGCGCTATTTCGACTACACGACCGGCCTGACGATGACGTCGCGCCGCTTCCACGATCTCTTTGGCGCGCCTCCTCGGCATCCCGATGCCCCCCTCACGCAGCGCGACATGGACCTCGCCGCCTCTATCCAGGCGGTCACCGAGGAGATCGTGCTGCGCATCACGCGCAACCTTGCCGCCACATACCGCATTCCGAACCTCTGCCTCGCCGGCGGCGTGGCGCTGAACTGCGTCGCCAACGGCAAGGTGCTCCGCGACGGTGCCTTCGAGAAGGTCTGGGTTCAGCCGGCCGCCGGCGACGCCGGTGGCGCGCTCGGCGCGGCCTATGCGGCGTACCACCTGCACGCCGGCCGCGAACGCATCGTCGATTCAGGGCTCGACAGCATGTCGGGCGCCTATCTCGGCCCGGCCTTCACCCAGGCGGATATCGAGACACGCCTGACCCGTTGTGGCGCTGTGTTCCGCGCGCTCGGCGACAACGACACGCTCGAGGCCACGTCGTCGGCACTCGAGCGGGGCCATGCCGTCGGCTGGTTCCAGGGGCGCATGGAATTCGGCCCCCGGGCCCTCGGCGCCCGTTCGATCCTTGGCGATCCCCGCAATCCCGAGATGCAGCGGACGCTGAACCTGAAGATCAAGTTCCGCGAGAGCTTCCGGCCCTTCGCTCCCTCGGTGATGGCCGAGCACGCGGCGGACTGGTTCGAGATCGACGCCCCATCGCCCTACATGCTGATGGTCGCCGACGTGGCGAAGGATCACCGCCGCGCCATGACGGGCGACGAGGCGTCAAGGTTCGGCATCGACAAGCTCAATGTGCCGCGCTCGAGCGTCCCGGCCGTCACCCACGTGGATTATTCGGCCCGCATCCAGACGGTCCATCGCGAGACCAATCCCCGCTACCATGCGCTCCTGGACACGTTCCGCTCCCGAACAGGTTGCCCGATGCTCGTCAACACGTCTTTCAACGTGCGCGGCGAGCCCATCGTCGCCTCACCCGAGGACGCATTCCGCTGCTTCATGGGTACGGGCATGGAGACGCTGGTCGTCGGTAACTGTGTGCTCGACAAGGCACAACAGAACCCCGCCCTCGCCGAGGACTATACGTCCCGGTTCGAGCGCGACTGACGGCTCGGGCCATGGAACGAAGCCAGATCAAGGCTCGAGTTCGGTGTCCCAGTAGAGGTAGTCGAGCCAGCTCTCGTGCAGGTAGTTCGGCGGAAACAGCCGGCCGTTGCGATGCAGTTCGAACACGGTCGGCCGATAGGGCCACTGCATCGGCCGCATGCCCGCATGCTCCGGCATCAACCCGCCCTTGGCCAGATTGCACGGCGCACAGGCCGTAACGACGTTGTCCCAGCGCGTCTGTCCACCCCGGGATCTAGGGATGAGATGGTCGAACGTCAGCTCGCTTCGGCACCCGCAGTACTGGCAGGCGAACTTGTCACGAAGGAACACGTTGAAACGCGTGAAGGCTGGGTAGAGAGCTGGTTTCACGTAGGTCTTGAGGGACACCACGCTCGGCAGCCGCATCTCGAAAGACGGACTGTGCACGGTGCGGTCGTATTCGGAGACGATATTGACCCTGTCCAGGAACACGGCCTTCACCGTTTCCTGCCAGCTCCATAACGAGAGCGGATAATAGCTCAGCGGCCTGAAATCTGCGTTCAGCACCAGAGCCGGAGAGTTCTTCGCAGATGTAGCGTGCATGCTCACGAGACAGCAGTCCTGACAGTTACCTGTCCGAATCGCACTCGGATCGCTTTGTCCCACGACGCAATACTATCCGTATGTGCCAGTCGTGTGAAGCCCACCGCCCGTGGTGTGAATGACGCGGCGCCGGGCTCCCCCGGCGAAGACACTTTACAGCCTCGGCCGGGTACCGTTGACTTGGGCCACCCGCTCCGACGGCCATGCGCCAGAACCATGCAGGACCTCCCATGTCAGACGACCGCGGCACGCGCCCGGACCTGCCGCTCGCTGGTGTAACGGTCATCGACCTCGGCCAGATTTACCAGGGCCCCTACGCGACCCTGCTGATGGCAAAGGCCGGCGCCCGCGTGATCAAGGTGGAGCCCCGCCGCGGCGAGCCGGCGCGGCTGCGGGCCCAGGTCGGCATGAGCGCTACGTTCCCGTTCGCCATGCTCAACTCCAACAAGTCTGGCGTCTCGCTCGACCTCAAGCATCCCGACGGCGCCGCGCTCCTGAAGCGCATGGTGGCGAAGGCCGACGTGCTGCTCGAGAACTTCGCGCCGGGCGTCATGGACCGCCTCGGCCTCGGCTGGGACGTGCTGCGGGGGATCAACCCCCGGCTGATCTATGCGTCCGGCACCGGCTATGGGCTCGACGGCCCCGACCGCGACAACCTTGCCATGGACCTCACGGTGCAGGCAGCCTCAGGCATCATGAGCATCACCGGCTTTCCCGACGGGCCTCCGGTGAAGGCCGGTCCGGCCATCGTCGATTTCATGAGCGGCATCCATCTCTATGCAGCCGTGATGACGGCCCTCTACGACCGCGCCGTGACCGGCCGGGGGCGTCTCGTCGAGGTGGCGATGCAGGAGGCGGTCTACCCCGCCCTCGCCTCCAATCTGTCGTTTCTTTACAACCGCAAGGGCGAGATGCCGCCGCGCACGGGCAATCGCCACGGCGGATTGGCGATCTCTCCATACAATGTCTACGCGACGTCGGACGGCCACATCGCCATCATCACCGTCACCGAGGATCACTGGCAGAACATCCTGACGGCGATCGGCCGCACTGACCTGCAGGACGATCCGCGCTTCGCCTCGAATGCGCTGCGCGTCAAGCACATGGCCGACGTCGACGCCATCGTCGAAGGTTGGAGCCGCACCGTGCCACGCGACGAGGCGATCGCGATCCTGAAGCGCCATCGCGTACCGTCGGCCCCCGTTCGCAATCTGAAGGAAGTGATGGGCGATCGTCACATGCACGAGCGCGGCATGCTCGAGGAGATCGACCACCCTGAGCTTGGCCGCATCACCGTGCCGACGAGCCCCTTGCGGTTCCACGGCGCGGACAAGGTCGAGACGACACCGAGCCCCAGGGTCGGCCAGCACAACGACGACGTCTACGGCGGCTGGCTCGGCCTCGGCCCGGACGAGATCGAAGCCCTGCGAAATTCAGGTGCCATCTGAAAAGCCATCCCAACCCGGCCTCCACGAGGCTCGATCGAGGACTGACGCCATGACCGCATTCACATTCGATCACATCCACCTCTTCACCCGCGATCCCGAAGCGACGGCCAAATTCTACGCCGACATGTTCGGCGCCGAGATCGTCCGCACCATGCAGGGTGGCAAGCCCCGCCTCGATCTGAAGCTCGGCGGTGGCGATATCTTCATTCTCGACGTGAGCGGCGATCCGAAAGCTGGCGCCGGCCCGTCGCACCCGCATCAGGGGCTCGACCACTTCGGATTGTCGGTCAAGGACATCGACAAGGTCTGCGCGGAGCTCAAGGCCAAGGGCGCCAGGTTCACCCGCGGCCCGGAGACGATCCGCCCCGGCATTCGCATCGCGTTCATCGAAGGTCCGGAGGGCGTGTCGATCGAAATCCTGGAACGCGGCCCCCACATCATGTGAGATTGACTGTCGAGAGGGCGGCACGTGGGGCTGGCGGCGGTCCCGGAACCGTGGAGTTTGACATGACTGTTCGTCGACTTCTGGCCGTCGGAGCCATCGCGCTCGGATCCATGGCCACTGCTGTCGAAGCCGCCTGCACGATCCAGAGCTCGCCTTGCTACCCGTGGCGCATCGAGGCCGACGCCAGCGACACGGTGCTGCTCGAGATCGTGCCGAGCAACGTGCCGACGCCCGCCCTTTATCGGGTCTGCGTCTGCGCGCCGGCAAAGAGCGTGTCTCTGATCTTCGACTTCGAGGACAGGAAAGTCCCCATCGGCAAGGTGGAACTCGGCTCCGGTGCCACGGTCTGCCGGGATTACCGCATCCAGACCGCGCGGAAGTCCCGTCTGCTTCTGTCGCGCGCGCCGGGTGAGACGGGTCTCGTCGAGGGGTGCTACACGACCCAGTAGGCGGCACTGCGACGTGGACAGCAGCTCGGTGTCGGTTGTGGGGGCACCGGGAAACCCCTACCAAGAGGGACCGTCAGCATGACGTGAGCCGTGGCTGTGGGGCCAACGGGGGGTGAGCCGTGATCGCTCTGAAGGATATGGAATCGCGTTCTCGCGAGACGCGCAACTGGCTGCTCGGCCAGACGCGCTCGGTGAAGCGTGCGATTCTGATGCTGAACGATTTCGTTCTCCTGTCGCTCGCCGTCTGGCTCGCCTTCAGCTTGCGCCTCACCGAGATCTACGTTCCCCCAAATGCAATCCTGACCGCCGTTGTCCTCGCCGCGCCACTGGCCGGCGTGGCGGCATTCCATTTCCTTGGCCTTTATCGTCTCGTCACACGCTTCCTCGGCTATCGTGGCGCTCTTCGGATCTTCGCCGGCGTCGGCCTATCCGCCCTCGTCTGGTCGGTCGTCGTGCTGATGGCCGTCGGCACCGGCGACCCGGAGATCTGGGTCCCGCGCTCGGTCGTGTTCCTGTACCCGCTGATAGGGGGCCTGTTCGTCTCCGCCAGCCGCGAGATCGCGGCCCTCCTGCTGGCGAACAACGACGGCGTATCGCAGCGCCTGCCCGACAAGACGCGGGTCATCATCTACGGCGCAGGCTCGGAAGGTGTGGCACTTCTCGAAGCCATCCGGCGCACCGGCGAGCACGAGCCGATGGGCTTCATCGACGACACCCCCAACTTGATCGGCCAGCAGGTCGCCGGCTTGAAGGTCTATCGCGTCGACAAGCTGCCGCGCTTCGTCGAACGGGATGCCGTGAAGGAAGTCCTGCTGGCCTTGCCGCGTCGCCAGCGACGGGAGCGCCAGGAGATCATCCGTAGGCTTGCGGAGCATCCCGTGCGCGTGAAGACGATGCCCGCCATGGGCGATATCGCGTCGGGCCGGGTCTCTGTCAGTGACCTCCGCCCGATCGACGTCGACGATCTGCTAGCCCGTGATCCAGTGCCCCCCGATCCGGAGTTGCTGTCACGCGCCATTACGGGGAAATCGGTCATGGTCACCGGGGCGGGCGGCACGATCGGCAGCGAGATCACGCGCCAGGTGTTGCGGCAAAAGCCGGCGCGGCTGGTTCTAGTAGAGATATCCGAGGCCGCCCTCTACGAGATCGAGACCGAGCTGCGTGACCTGCTGTCCCGCCTCGACGCCACGACGGACGAGAACGACGACAGCACGACGCGGCGTCCGGCGACGGCCCGCCCAGAGATCGTCGGCATCCTCGGTACCGTGACCGATGGCGAACTGCTCGAGCGAACGATCCGCGCCCATGGCGTGGAAACGATCTTCCATGCCGCAGCCTACAAGCACGTCCCGATCGTGGAATCGAACCCCGTCGCGGGTCTGCGCAACAACACCTTCGGCACGCTTGCGCTGGCGCGCGCAGCCCTCCGGACGGGCGTCGAACGTGTCGTCCTCATTTCGACCGACAAGGCCGTGCGCCCGACCAACATCATGGGCGCCAGCAAGCGGCTGGCGGAACTCGTGTTCCAGGCGGCGGCGGCGCATCGCCCGCGCACGGTCCTGACCATGGTCCGCTTCGGCAACGTGCTGGACAGCTCCGGCTCGGTGGTTCGGCGTTTCCGGCGGCAGATCCAGGACGGCGGGCCGGTCACCGTCACCCACCGCGACGTCATCCGCTACTTCATGTCGATCCCGGAGGCCGCCACGCTGGTCATCCAGGCCGGAGCCATGGCCCAGGGTGGCGAGGTATTCGTACTCGACATGGGAGAGCCGGTGCGCATCGACGACCTCGCCCGCACCATGATCCGCATGATGGGGCTAGAGGTACGAGACGAAAACAATCCGCTCGGTGACGTGGCGATCAAGTACGTGGGTCTTCGGCCCGGCGAGAAGCTTTACGAGGAGTTGCTCATCGACGAGGAGCGCACGACCGACACGGAACATCCGCGCATTCGCCGCAACAACGAGCCGTTTCTGCCGACGGCCGACCTCGAGCGGGAGCTGGCCAAGCTCGAAGCAGCCATGCAGCTCGAAAGTGGAAGCCTGGAGGCGATCCAGCAGATGCTCTCCCGAACGGTCGAGGGCTATCAGCCGACATCGACGGCGAAGGACCCGTTCGAGGCCGCAGCGACGTGGACGCCCCCCGGCAGGACTCTGCACTAAGTCCGGCCAAAGCAAGAAGCACCGGACGTTGCACCGAGTCCGGTTGGCGGCTCCAGCGACGACGTCAGGCGCTCCTGAAAGCGCTCGCGGCGGCCGCGACGGCCGCGCCACGCTCGAACCCGTGGCCGAGTTCGGCCAGCACGTCCTCGATGTGCAGCAGATCCGTGAGAATATCCCCCTCGTCGATCGCGCCCATGGTGCCGAGGCGGATCATCTTGCCCTGCAGACGGTTCCGCGCGCCGGCGATGATCGTCCGGTGCTTCTCGTTGAGGCGTCGGATGAGGCGGGTCCCATCGAGCCCCTCCGGCACATGGAAGCAGGCGACCGTGTTCGACTGCGCCGGCGCTTTCGCGAAGTTTTGCAGCCCGATGGCTTTTGCGCCCGCCTTCAGGCCACGCGCGAGACGGCGATAGCGTGAGAAGACGTTCGCCAACCCCTCCTCGTGGATCATGGAGAGCGCGGTCTCCAACCCATAAACCAACGAGATGGCCGGCGTGAACGTGGACTCGCCCTTGTCGAAACTGTCCCGCGCCTTCCTGAGATCGAAGAAGAAACGCGGTTGCCCGTTGTCGCGCCGGATCACGTCCCAGGCTTTCTCGCTGGCCGCGATCACTCCGAGCCCCGGCGGACACATGAGCGCCTTCTGCGAACCCGAGACGAGCACGTCGACGCCCCAGGCATCCATCTGCACGTCCATGCCGCCGAGCCCTGAGACCGTATCCGTGACGAGCAGTGTCGGCCGGTTGCGCACAAGTCGGCCGGCCGCCTCGAGATCGCCGACGACACCGGTCGAGCTCTCGTTGTGCACGACGATCAGCGCCCGGTAGTCATGGGCGCCGAGGCGCTTCTCGATCACATCCGGCGCGACGGTCTCGCCCCAGTCAGCGTCGATGGTATCGATGACGGCGCCCATCACCTTGCCGATGGTCGCGAACCGCTCACCCCATTGGCCGTTGTTGACGATGAGCAACCGGTCACCCGGCGTGACGATGTTGAGGAGCGCGGCTTCCATCACGCCCGTACCGCTGGTCGCCAGCACGTGCACCGGCTGCGTCGTGCCCGCGAGCGGCTGCAGCATCTCGATGGTACGCGCCCAGATCTGCCGGAACTCCGGCCCCCGATGGCTGAGCACGGGGCGCGCGATCGCCTGACGCACCCGCTCGGGGACGGCGATGGGGCCGGGCAGTCTCAGGCGATAGGTATCGACCGGTTTCGATGCCGGATCTGGCGAGGTCGTCATGTGCGTTTCATCCCGAGTTTTTTTTCACACGTTGCTTATCGCGCACCTTGCAGTCGCGCCAGCACGGCATATTTCGCATTCCCTGGAGCATGTCACGACATGGCTCGCCGGAGAGGGGGCGACGGGGCGGCATCAGGGTGTTAGGCTTTCCATCTCGAACGCGCTGAAGGAGCCTGTTGATGAAACGTTCGTTCCCTGGCCTTCTCGGACTGGCCGTCGCGGCGTCGCTGGCCACGGCGAGCCTTCTGCCGGACCGGGTCGCAGCTCAGGAGCCGATCCGGGTCGGTGAGCTGAACAGCTACAAGGCCATCCCGGCCTTCCTCGAGCCATACAAGAAGGGCTGGGAACTGGCAGTCGAGGAGATCAACGCGGCAGGCGGCGTCGTTGGCCGCAAGCTCGAGGTCGTGAGCCGCGACGACAACGCCTCGCCGGGCGACGCCGTGCGCGTGGCCGAGGAGCTGGTCTCGCGCGAGAAGGTCGCCCTGCTGACGGGCGGCTTCCTGTCTCACGTCGGCCTCGCGGTGGCGAGCTTCGCCAACCAGCAGAAGGTCGTGTTCATCGCCTCCGAGCCGTTGACCGACAAGTTGGTCTGGGAAAGCGGCAACCCCTACACGTTCCGTCTGCGCGCTTCGACCTACATGCAGGTGAGCATGCTCGTCGAGGAAGCCGTGAAGCTCGGCAAGAAGCGTTGGGCCCTCGTCTACCCGAACTACGAATACGGCCAGTCGGCCGTGGCATCGTTCAAGGCCCTGATGCAGGCACGCCAGCCCGGCGTCGAGTTCGTGGCCGAGCAGGCGCCCCCTCTCGGCAAGATCGAGGCTGGTGCCGTGACGCAGGCGATCGCCGACGCCAAACCCGACGCCATCTTCAACGTGACGTTCGGACCCGACCTGCAGAAGTTCGTCCGCGAAGGAACGACACGCGGCATCTTCAACGGCGTCACCGTGTTCTCGCTTCTGGGTGGAGAGCCCGAGTATCTGGACCCGCTGAAGGACGAGGCGCCGGTCGGCTGGTACGTGACGGGCTATCCGTGGGACCAGATCAAGACGCCGGAGCACGACAAGTTCCTCGCCGCCTACCGGGCGCGCTGGAACGACTATCCGCGCCTCGGCTCGGTGGTCGGTTACGCCGCCCTGAAGAGCGTCGCGGCCGCAATCGCCAAGGCCGGCTCGCCGGAAACCGAAAAGGTGCGCGCCGCCATGGCCGGCCTCGAGGTCGACACGCCGTTTGGTCGCGTCACCTATCGGGCGCTCGATCATCAGTCGACCATGGGTGCCTACGTGGGCCGGACGGCGGTCAAGGACGGCCGCGGCGTGATGGTGGACTGGCGCTACGAGCCCGGCGAAAAGCACCTGCCGCCGGACGACGAAGTGCGCAAGCGTCGGCCGCAGTAGGCTGCCGACCGTTTTCAACACATCGCATGCAGGGAGGGCGGGCCAGCACACGGTCCGCCCTCACGTCGCACCGGCCTCCGCCGCTTCCTCCGAACGAACCGGGTGACGCCCGCCGATGCTCGCTTCGCTGCTCATACAGACGCTGAACGGCCTCGCGAGCGCATCGCTGCTGTTCCTCGTGGCGCTCGGCCTGTCGTTGATCTTCGGCGTCACGCGCATCGTCAATTTCGCTCACGGCTCGTTCTACATGCTGGGCGCCTACATGGCGGTCAGCATCAACGTGTGGCTCGGCGGCGGCATCCTTGGGTTCTGGGGCGCGGTCGCAGGCGCGGCGCTGGCGGTGGCGGCGATCGGGCTCGTCATGGAGCTGACGATCCTGCGCCGCATCTATCGCGCGCCGGAACTCTTGCAACTCGTCGCGACGTTCGGTGTCGTCCTGCTCATCAAGGACGCGACGCTCTTCATCTGGGGACCGGAGGACATTCTCGGCGCCCGCGCACCGGGCCTCACGGGCAGCATCTCGATCTTCGGGAAGCGCCTGCCGCTCTACGACGTGTTCCTGATCCTGCTCGGCCCAGCCATGCTCGCGGCCATCTGGTGGCTCCTGCGCCGCACCGCCTGGGGCCTCCGCGTTCGTGCCGCGACCGAGGACCGTGGGATGGCTGCAGCACTCGGCATCGACCAGGCGCGCCTGTTCACGAGCGTGCTGGCGCTCGGCGCCGGCCTGGCGGGCCTCGCGGGCGCACTGGCGCTTCCTCGGGAGCCGGCGAGCCTCGGCATGGATCTCTCGATCATCGCGGACGTCTTTGTCGTCACGGTCGTCGGCGGCCTCGGCAGTATCCCGGGCGCCTACCTCGCCGCCGTGATCATCTCGGTAATCAAGGCGTGGTGCATCGGTCTCGGCACCGTGAATGTGTTCGGTACGGTCGTCTCCTTCACCAAGCTGACATTGGTGGCCGAGTTCCTGGTGCTGGCCACCGTCCTCGTTCTGCGTCCCCATGGACTGCTCGGCAGTGAGCCACCGGCGCAGCGCGGTGCCGCCCATGTCCACGCGCCACTCCCGGAGCCGGCCCGGGGCTTCTGGATGGCCGCCGGCCTCGGTCTTGTCGCCATGCTGGCGCTGCCGCTGTTCGCCGATCGCTATGCGCTGGTCCTGCTGACCGACATCGCCGTATTCGCGCTGTTAGCCTCGAGTCTCGCCATCCTGATGGGCTGGGCCGGCATGGCGAGCTTCGGACACGCCGCCTATTTCGGGGCAGGAGCCTATGGCGCCGCGCTGGCCGCGCTCGCCGGCGCGCCGTTCGCCGTGTCGGTGGCGTCGGGCCTCATCCTTGCGACCGGGCTCGCCGCCCTGATCGGCCGATTGGCCGTCCGCACATCGGGCATCTCGCTCGCCATGCTGACCCTCGCCTTCGCCCAGATCCTGTGGGCGATTGCCTTCCAGTGGGACGGCGTCACCGGCGGCTCGAACGGCCTCGTCGGCGTCTGGCCCCCGGGGCCCCTGGCGTCGAAGACGACCTACTTCCTGTTTGCAATGTTGACGGCCGCGGTGACGCTCGGCCTTCTCTGGCGCCTTGCGCACAGCCCGTTCGGCTACGCGTTGCGCGCCACGCGTGACAACCCCCGGCGCGCCGAGGCGTCCGGCTTCGACACTCTGGCGCTGCGCTGGTCGGCCTTCATCCTCTCCGGCGCCATCGCGGGACTGGCCGGCGCGATCTTCGTCTTCTCGAAAGGCTCACTGTCGCCTGACGTCCTTGCCATTCCCCGCTCCGTCGACGCGCTCGTGATGGTGCTCCTCGGCGGCTTCGAGACCCTCGCCGGCCCCATCGTGGGGGCGCTGGTCTTCACGCTGCTCGCCGATTGGCTGACCCGAACGACCGACTATTGGCAGGCTGTCCTCGGCGCCGCCATCATCACGCTGACGCTGATCTTCCCGCACGGGATCGTGGGCACCTTCGAACGCTGGCGCGCGCGTGGAGACCGGCAATGACCGCGCCCCACGCTCTTGCCGTCGAGCATCTGTCGAAATCCTTCGGCGGGTTTCGCGCTGTACACGACGTGAGTTTCCACGTCGCAACCGGCGAGGTAACGGCGCTCATCGGCCCGAACGGTGCCGGCAAGACGACGACGTTCAATCTCGTCAACGGCCAGCTCACGCCCGACTCCGGTCGTGTTCTCGTCGCCGGCACGGACGTCACCGGCCGGGACCCGCGCGCCCTGTGGCGGGGCGGCGTCGCGCGCACGTTCCAGATAACGGCGACGTTCCCCTCCATGACCGTTCGCGAGAATGTCGCGATCGGCGTCATGGCGCTCGCGCCGCACTTCTGGAGCCTGCAGCGACCAGCTTCACTCTCCGGGTCGGCGACGGATGCCCTCCTCGCCGACGTCGGCCTGACCGGCATGGCGGACCTGCTCGCCGGCACCTTGGCCTATGGCGACCTGAAGCGCGTCGAGCTGGCTATGGCGCTCGCGAACGCGCCGTCGCTCCTGCTCATGGACGAGCCGACGGCTGGCATGGCGGCGGCCGAGCGCGAAGCTTTGATGACGCTCGCCGTCCGCGTCTGCAAGGCTCGCGGCGCCGCCATTCTCTTCACCGAGCACGACATGAGCGTGGTCTTCCGTCATGCCACGCGCATCTTCGTCATGAGCGCCGGCGAACTTGTTGCGACCGGCACGCCGGAAGCGATCCGCCGCGATCCCCTGGTCCGCGAGGTCTATCTCGGAAAGGCCGCCGCACCATGAGCCGATCGGCAAGTACGGACGCCGCGGCGGAGCGCGCTGCACGCCCCCTTCTCGAAATTGACGGCCTTTCGGCTTCCTACGGGCGCGCCACGGTTGTCCACGATCTCGACCTGACCGTAGCGCGCGGCGAGGCGCTGGTCCTGCTCGGCCGTAACGGCGCCGGCAAGTCGACCACGCTCAAATCGGTGATGGGCCTCGAGGTGGAGCGCCGGGGCCGCATCGTCTTCGACGGCCAAGGTATCGATGATTGGCCGACCCACCGGATCGCCGCCGCCGGCATCGGCTATGTGCCCGAGGACCGGCGCATCTTTGCGGGCCTTACGGTTACAGAGAACATGGCCGTAGGACGACTGCCGCCGCGCGACGGGCATGCGTGGTCCGAAGCCGAGATCTGGGAGTTGTTCCCGCCACTGGCGGCCATTCGCGAGCGTCGGGCGGGCTACCTCTCGGGCGGCGAGCAGCAGATGCTGGCCATAGCCCGCACCCTGATGGGCAATCCGCGCCTGCTGCTTCTCGACGAGCCGTCGGAAGGTCTGGCGCCGGTCATCCTGGAGCGCATTGCCGAGGCGGTCGGGATGCTCAAGTCTCGCGGGATTGCGCTGGTTGTCTCCGAGCAGAACCTCGCCTTCGTGCGCGATTTCGCCGACAGGTTGTTGATCATCGAGACCGGCGCGAAGCGCTTCACGGGCACCATTGCCGACCTCGCCGCCGATCCCTCGATCGCGGAGCGCTACCTCGCCGTCTGACGCGGTCGATCGGCGACCCGGGCGAGGACATCCCGGATCACATCGACGACCGTCCTCCCGTCGGCGGTCCGCGCCTCTGCGGAATAGAAATGAGTGCCACCCGGCACGAGAACAGGCTCGACAGGACGTCCGGCGGCGCGAAACCTGGCTGCGATCTGCGGCACGAAATCGACGACATAGTCGAGATCGTGCTCGCCGGAAATCAAGGTGAGCGGCGGCAACGCTCCGCCGCTGGCCAGGTACACGTCGGCGTCCGCCGGCACCAGCGGCCCCGACAACGAAACGACGGCCGCGACCTCGACGCGCTTGCCGTAGGCGGCATACATCGCCGAGCGTCCGCCCGCCGAGAAGCCGCCGAGCACGATCCGGTCGACATCGACCCCGAAGCGCGTGGCATTCGCCCTGACGAAGCGCACGGCATTGGCCACGTCCTCGAATGCGGCTTCCATAACACCGGCCATCTCCCGCGGCGATGCCGGCTTCAGGCCGAGTTCTAACCGCACCGGATTGATGCGCGACATCGGGATCTCGTCCGGACGCGTGAGGACGGGCGACGTCCCGGGGTCGGGATCGGACTGCGCCAGCCGATACTCGACCGAGAACGCAGGGTGCCCTTCGGCGGCGAACCGGCGGCAATACTCCGCCACGGCCGTGCTGGCGCCCTTGCCGTCCGTGAACGCGTCGTTGTCCTTGGAGCCACGATGAAAGGCGCCGCCGAAGGCCATGATCAGGGCCGGTCGCGGAGGCGACACCCGCTGCGCGTCGGCCGGCAGATAGGCGTCGAGCTTGAGCGGCACGCAGCGCATCGCGCCACGGCCTCCGCCAAAACCGACCCTTGCCTCACCGAAGACGATGTCGCGCTCGATCTTCACATCCATCGACAAACTCCCGCCTTGCCACGCTTCCGGCTCAGATTAAGGCCGGACAACGCCTCGTCCAGCCGGCTCGCACGCGGTCGGGGCTCAGCCGCCCACCCGTCCGTCGGCAACGGCCTTGTGCAACAAGAGAACCGGCACGAGCCCGGCGAGCACGATGGCGACGGCACCGACGCTGGCCGCTTCGACCTGCTCCAGCGACGCCAGCGCATAGACGTGCGTCGAGAGCGTCTCGAAGTTGAACGGCCGCAGCAGCAGCGTGGCTGGGAGTTCCTTCATCGCATCCACGAACACGAGCAATCCCGCCGTCGCGAGCGCCGGCACGAGAAGCGGCAGATGCACGCGCCGTAGCGCCGAGAGTGCGCTCTCCCCGAGGGTACGGGCTGCAGCATCGAGGTTTGGCGAAATCCGCTCGAGCCCCGCTTCGAGCGTGCCGTGCGCGACGGCGAGGAACCGGACGCAGTAGGCGAGTACGAGCATCGTCAGCGTTCCCGAGATGAGAAGCCCCGTCGAGATGCCGAACAACGCGCGCATGTGGCCATCGAACCAGTTGTCGAATTGCGCGAGCGGGATGAGCAGGCCGAGCGCCAGCACGGTGCCGGGAAGGGCATAGCCGAGGCCTGCGACCCGGACCGCGGGGCGCGTGAAGGCGTTGGGCGCGACCCGCCGGGCGTAGGCGAGGACGACACCGAGCACGACGGTCGCGGCGGCGGCAATGGCCGCAAGCATGAGGCTGTTGAGAGCGGCCCGCCAGAAGCCCTGCTCGAGCGCGCTCGCGAGATGGTGGCTGGCGTTCGCAACCAGCATGGCGAACGGAATGCCGAACCCGACGAGCGCCGGCACGAGACAGACGGCGAGCGCCGCCACCGCCGCCCAGCCATTGAGATCGGCGAACGGAATGGCCTTCAGGCGCCCGGTCGTCGCATGCACGCGTCCACCGCCGCGGAATGCTCGCTCGGCCCAGAAAAGCGCCCCGACCATCAGCAGCGCCACGGCCGCGATCTGCGCCGCGCCAGGCAGATTGGACCTCTGCAGCCACGTGGCGTAGATCGAGGCCGATAGCGTCTCCACCCCGAGATGCTGCACCGCGCCGAGGTCGTTCAACGTCTCCATCAGCGCCAGAGTAACCCCCGCGACCAGCGCCGGCTTGGCGAGCGGCAACGCCACCCACCGGAACGATCCCCATGGGGTCTGACCGAGTGTTCGCGCCACCTCCAGAACGCAGACCGACTGCTGCACGAAGCTCGCTCGCGCGCTCAGGTAGACGTAGGGGTAGAGCGTGCTCGACAGTATCAGGATCGCGCCACTGGTGCTTCTGACGTTCGGAAACCAGTAGTCGGCCGGGCTTTGCCATCCGGTCAACGCGCGCAACGAACTCTGCACGGGCCCCGTGAAGTCGAGCAGATCCACATAGGCATAGGCGATGATGTAGGTCGGCATCGCCAGTGGCAGGACGAGGAGCCGATCCACGATCGCATGGCCCGGAAAGCGATACATGGTGACGATCCAGGCCGAGAGCGTCCCGACCACGATCGTCACGATTGTCACGCCGGCCATCAGGAGGATCGTCTGCTGAAGCACCGCCGGCAGGACGGTCGCCGCCAGATGCCGCCAGTTGTCACCCTGCGCACCGAGAGCCAGGAACAGCGTCGTCGCGACCGGCAGCACCATGACGGCGACGATCAGCGCCACCGCGGCCGTCCAGCCGGGCGAGGACCGACGCCGCGAACGCCATGTGACGAGCCTCTTGCCGAGGCCAGACCACCATGTCAGCGAGCCCGTGGAGGGCCTGATCGGGCGAGACATCGGCATCGGCGGGGGAGTTGCACCTTTGGCTTGGACGCGACGAGGCGGCGACAGCGAACCCCGCCCATCGTCAATCTTGACGCGCGAAGTGACCCTGAACATGACCAAGCGCCGGCTATCGTCAACGTGCGATCCGCGCTCGCGACAATCAGCGCTGTTTGGAATGATTCCAGCTCGAGTTCCGCTTTCGCCGGCTACTCGAGATCGGGCAACCGGTAACGGTCGTCGGGATCGTGCCATCCCTTGAAGTTCGGCGCCCGCTTCTCGGCGAACGCCGCGCGAGATTCCATCAGGTCGCCCTTGTCGCCGTGCTCGTGCAGTTTGGCCGCGAGCGCCATCTGCGCCGGTGTCGGCTCGGGTCGCATGCGCCGCATCATGTGGACGGTATTGACCCGCGACGCCGGCGGCAGGGTGAGCAGATGCTCCGCCATGCCGACTGCCGTCGGGATCAGGTCATCGGCCGCCGCCAGCCGATTGATGAATCCGAGCTGATGGAAGCGCTCCGCCGTGAAGCGGAATCCGAACGCCATCTCCATGGCGATCGGATACGGCAGGTTGGCGAGATGCCCGTGGTTGTAGCCGCCGAGCAGCCACCGCTTGGCCTCGCTGACTTCGAACACGGCTTCCGGCACCGCGACCCGCAGATCCGTGCGCTCGACGAGCATGAAGCCGCCGCCCATGGCGAAGCCGTTGATGGCCGCGATTACGGGCTTCTCGAGGGTCCCGTCCATGAACGGGTTCGAGATCGCCGGCCGGGTGCCGCCGGGTGTTCCGGAAGCGAGCGACTCCTTCATGTCCTCGCCAGCGCAGAAGCCACGCCCCGTGCCGGTGAGAATGCCGACCTCGAGATCCCTGGCGTGCCGGAACTCCGTCCAGGCTTCCGCGAGCGCCGTCCGCATCTCCGTATTGAGGGCATTGAGGCGCTCGGGCCGGTTCATGCGCACGATGAACACCTGCCCCCGCCGCTCCGTCTCGACCACTGCCATCCGATCCTCCTGCGCGCCCGCTGCATCCGGTTCGTCGTCGAGTATGCCATCCTTCTCGACGAACGCAGCCACGAACCGGCAGCCCCGACGCTTGGGAACCTGACAGGAACATCGAGAGGAACAAAAGAACATAGATTGAACAAATCCACGAATCGCGGCATGTTCTCACTATGTTCGGATCACGTCGCCAGCCAGTGCGCCGAATGCATCACCTCCCTCGCGCCCACGAGAGCCCCATGCCCCGCACCCTCCTTGTCGCCTATGAGCTGACCTCCCCCGAAGCGACCCGCCCCCTCATCGCCGACACCCTGATGAGCCTGGGTGAAGCCTGGGCGCGCCCCCTCGACACGGTGTGGATGCTACGCACCGATCTGACGGCCGATGTCGTCGAGGCGCGCCTCGCGGACATCCTCGGAACGGACGATGGCCTGATGGTGCAGGAAACACGCGGTGAAGGGGCCTTCACGAACACCGGCCTGCGCTGGTTCCGCCCCCGACGCTCCAGCGCCATGGCCGCCCTCGAGGCCGCAGCCGACGCTGCCTACGCTCACGTCAGGCCCTCGGCGCCGGAACTCGTCCGCGCGGCGTGAAGTCGCCTCTCGATCCCTTGTCTGCCCCGGCCGCCTTCTCCTTCGGCAGCCCCGAACCGCCCGGCTGATCAGAGCCGGGCGGTTCGCGTTTGGGGCACGGGATCAGTTGAACTTGATCGAGCCGAACAGCCGGAAGGATCGTCCGGGCTGCAGCACCTCGTCCTTCTTGAACGAAACGTGGTTGCGCACGTCGTCGTCCAGAAGATTGTCGCCACGGATACCGACGGTCATCGTCGTATCGAGCGGGTCGTTGCTGCCCGGCTTGAACGTATAGGCGAGTTCGGCGTTGAGCAGCGTGTAGCCGTTCGTCGCCGTGTCGCGCGCATCGAGGCTCGAGATCGTATCCTGGCGGAGCGCCGTCAGCGCGTAGACCCGCGCCAGCCACGTCGGATCACGCCAGTAGAGGCCGGCACCGACCCGATGCGGCGGAATGCGCGGCACGTTCACGCCATCCTCGAACCTCGCCCTGACGAAGTCGTATTGCCCCGAGACGCCGAAATGGCCGCGGCCGAACCGCGCCAGATCGAGTTCCCCGTTGAGTTCAGCCCCGGTGAACGTCGCGTCGCGCTGCGCAAAGACGACCTCGTCGAGCTCCGTTCCCGCCCCGCACGACACCAGTTCGTCATCACACTGCCGGCCGGTGAAGCTCTTGAAGATGAAACCATCGTACGCTGTGTGGAACACACCCGCATCGAACCGGAACGCACCTTTCGCGCGCTTGAGCCCGAACTCGATCGTCTGCGCCGTCTCGACGCGAAGGTTCGGATTGCCGATCTCGAACGTTTCCGTGGCCTCGTGCACACCTTTCGAGAACAGCTCGCCGATGTCCGGTGCGCGCTCGGTGTGCTGCGCCGTCACCCGCGCGACGACGCCGAGCGGCAACTCGTAGAGAAGTCCGAGACTGCCGCTCAACGGCGTGAAGCTGCGCGAGAACTGCGCGGCATCGGTCGCGACCAGCGGATCCTCGACACCGGTGCCGTCCGCGTGATTGCTCTCGATCCGTCCAGCGGCCTGCAGTCTGAGCCGCTTGGTGACCTCGAGTTCCTCGAACAGGAAACCGGCCACCATGGTCTGGCGCGCGGCGGGATCGAGGAGGCCGTCCACCGGCTCGCCGACGCCGAAGCCGGCTTGCCGCTTGCGTCCCCAATGGACGCCAGCAGCGCCGCGAAGCTCACCGAGCGCCGTAAGGACGGGGAGATGCTGCACTTCGGCCCGGGCCTCGTGCTCGCGGTTCGTGAAGCGCGTTCCGACTATGTCGATCGCCTCCGCTTCCTCGAACACCACCTCGTTGTGCGCATAGCGCGTCGAGCCGAGCCACAGCCGGATGGCCTCGATGCCATAGTCGCGGACCCGCCACTCACCCTTCGACGTGACCTTGTCCTGTACCATGTCGATCCGCGGCCGATGTTCGAGCGCTTCGCCTCCGGGAATGCCGTAGAGGCTCTCGTAGCGGGTCCATGCGACGCCGAAGAACCCCTTGGCCCAGATGTACGACATGCCGGCCGACACGCCCTTCGAGTCGACGAAGGAGTTGGGTTGCTGGCCTTGCGGTGTGTCGTAGTCGAAGGTGCGCCGCCGGAACGCATCGACGTGGACGGCGACGTTGCCTGATCCCGCCGTCACCTGGAACGCCCCGTCGCGCCCCATGTCGGCGGAGGAGAGGCCACCCTTGATCTCGCCCTTGAATCCCTTGGGCGGGATGAACATCGGAATGCGGCCGTTCTCGACCGCCACGACGCCGCCGATCGCCTGCGAGCCGTACCGCAAGGTCGCCGGCCCGCGAACGACCTCCACCCGCTCGGCCGAGAACGGGTCGATCGGCACGCCATGATCCTCCGACAGCGCCGCCACGTCGTGACTGCCGATCCCGTTCTCCTGCACACGGACGCGATAGCTGTCGAGACCACGGATGATGGGGCGGTTTGCACCTGGTGCGAACGTCGAGCCCGTGATGCCCGACTTATCGGCGAGCGTGGACGTGATCGTCGGACCGGTATTCGCGAGCAACTCGCGCTCGGTCGCGACCGTCACCGCCACGAACGCGTCGTCTTCGATCACGGCGATGCCCGCCGGCGGTTCCGCAGCGATCGTCGGCTCGACCGATTGACCGGTTGCAGGCGCAGCCTGACCGGGAGGAGGCGCGGACCGGACGACCGGACTCGGCGCCGTGACGACGAGGCCCGGCAGCCGGGTCTGCGCGTCGGCCGCCGTCGACACACAAACAAACCCCAGCCCCACGGTCGTGGCCGAGACCGATGCCATAACCATCGCGGTCGGCGCGCGCCGCGATCGCGCCTTGGAACGTCCCATGCTGCCTCTCCTCAAATTAAATGTTATAATGTAACAAATACTCGTCAGAGGACGTGAACAAGCCGAAACAAGATGCCGTCTCGACAAGCGGGGACACTCGTGGTTGAAGTGCAACACTATAACACTTCAGAACCCGGGGAGCCCCGCTTCCGCATGCTCGAAACCGTTCGACCAGGCGAAAGCACCGAGGTCTGGCCGGCAAGTCCCGACGGATCACTGGCGCTCGAGCTTCCTGCGCCCCTGGACCGCTCGGGGGACAGCGGCGCGCGCGCTCGCCTGCGAACGCTCATCGTGCCGATTCTGACCGCTGTCCTGCTGCATGGCGGTCTTGCGCTGGCCGTACTCGCCTTGCCCGAGGACCTCGTCGGCAGCGCCGGAAGCGACTTCGACGCGATAAGCGTCGAGGTCTCGATCGTGCCCGGCTCGGCTCTGGAAAGTCGGGCCAGGGAGGCGACCAGCGAAAAGGAGGCCTCGGCGGCCCTGTCTCAGGTGGAAGGCAACGCCGAGACGACGACCCCCGAAGTAGCGGTGGCAGCACCTGAGGTGCGTCAACCGCCCCCAGAGCGGGCTCCAGATACGGATACGCCCCGAGACGAGCCGCCGCAGCAGACGGCAACCATCGTCGTGCCCGAGCCTGACCCGGCGCCCCCTGACGAAACCGCCCCGGCGCTTCCGGTCGCGTGGAACGAGCCCGCTGCGCCGACCGTCCCCGAAGCAACGGCCGAGCCGCCGCCACCCGCATCTTTGCGCGACGAAAGTCCGCCGAAACCGGTCGAAGCGCGGAAGCCGGATGCAACGCCGTCGGTCGCAGCGACGGCGGGCGGCGCAGCGTCGTCGTCGGTCGGCACGGTGACGCGACCGTCCCGGGCAGCCGTCGCCGCCAGCCCCGGCGCCGTGCGCGCCTTTTCGCGCGAGGTCGCGGCCGCATTGAGCCGCTCTCGGCCGCGCCCGAGCGCCACCCGATCACGCGGCACGACGCTGATTGCCTTCGCGATCTCGGAAAGCGGTGGGCTGGAATTCGTGCGCATAGCGCGCTCGAGCGGCGACGGGGGCCTCGACAGCGCCGCCCTCGCCGCGGTCCGCAAGGCCAATCTGCCGAGCCCGCCCGCCGGCCTCACGCTGAAGCAGCGGACCTACGAGATGCCCTATCACTTCCGATAGCGGTTGCCTGTCCTACGATGCCCGAACCGATCGCGCGTCAGGGCGTCCAAGCGAGAAAGTTGGCGATCAGCCCCAATCCCAAACGCTGGCTCTTCTCGGGGTGGAATTGGGTCCCGGCTATGTTGTCGCGCGCGACGAGCGCGGTGACAGCCCCGCCATACTCGGTCTCCGCAACGACAACATCGGCCCGTTCGGGAACGAGATGATACGAATGCACGAAATAGGCGTGGAGACCGTCCGCGCCGGTCGTCAGACCGGCGAGCAGCGGATGCGCGCGCCGGACGGTGAGCGTGTTCCAGCCCATGTGCGGGATCTTGAGGTTCGGGTCCGACGGCTCGAGCTGCCGCACCTCACCGGCGATCCAGCCGAGGCCGTCCGTCACCACGTGTTCGAGACCCCGCGACGCGAGGAGCTGCTGCCCGACGCAGATGCCGAGGAACGGTCGGCCCTTGCGCCGAACGGCATCCTCCAGCGCCTCCCGCATGCCGGCGACAGCATCGAGACCCGCCTTGCAGTCTGCGAACGCCCCGACGCCCGGCAGCACGATGCGGTCAGCGCGCATGACGGCATCCGGATCGGATGTGACGGTCACGATGGCATCGGCACCGCTTTCACGCGAGGCGCGCTCGAACGCCTTGAGCGCGGAATGCAGGTTGCCCGATCCGTAGTCGATGATGACGACGCGTTGCATGTTGTCAGCTCCGGCCGGCCCATCCGCCGGGCGCCCCCAGGCGACCACCGAGAAACGACGCGGATCGCTCGCCCGCACCCTGGCCCAGCGCCGACGCCGTGACGATCGGCTTGCCCTTGAGCCAGGCGTCGAAGAAGCGTCGCTCGCAGTCCATGGCATCCCGCCCGACGACGCTGCCGATGTGGCGATAGCCGCGCCGCGCCAGCGTCCAGCGATGGATGCTGTCGGCCTCGAACCCGACGAGAAGCTGGATCGCGACCGTGACCCACCTCGTGACATGCTGGCCGAGGCCCAGAAGCCAGAACAGCCCCTCGAACACAATGACGGCGCCGATGTAGACGGCCAGCGCCAGCCAGAGCCCATTGGCGAGCATCCAGAAGGGCGTCAGCACGGCGGCCATGAACGAGAAGCCCTCCTTGACGAACACCAGTTCGTCGGCCCGATCTGCGCGATCCGCGCTCGGCCCCTCTGGCTCATGAACCGTATAAGTATGCATGCCTGCCGCCTCCGCGGTCCGCGTTGCCGTTCGGCCAGCCCCTAAAGGCTGCCCTTTGTCGAGGGCACGCGCCCCGCCTGCCGGGCATCCGGCGCGACCGCCGCACGCAGCGCGCGCGCCAGCCCCTTGTAGCAGGTCTCCGCGATATGGTGGTTGTTCTCGCCGTAGACGTTCTCGACGTGCAGCGTGATGCCGGCATTCTGCGCGAATGCCTGGAACCACTCCCGGAACAGCTCGGTATCCATTTCGCCGAGCTTCGGCCGGCTGAACTCGACGCGCCACACGAGGTATGGCCGCCCCGACACGTCGATCGCGACCCGCGTCAGGCATTCGTCCATGGGCAGTTCGACCGACGCATAGCGGGTGATGCCGGCCTTGTCGCCGAGCGCCTTGGCGATGGCCTGCCCGAGCACGATCCCGCTGTCCTCGACCGTATGGTGAAAGTCGATGTGCAGATCGCCCTTCGCTTCGAGCTCGATATCGATCATCCCATGCCGCGCGAGTTGCTCCAGCATGTGATCCAGAAAACCGATCCCGGTGGCGATCTTCGAAAGACCCGCCCCGTCCAGGTTGACGGTGGCCTTGATCGCCGTTTCCTTGGTCGTCCGCTCGACCGAGCCTGTGCGCTGCAAGTGGTTGATCCCCGCTGCTTGCGACCTCGACGATCTGCGTCTATCACGCGGGGCGCGCCCAAATCCAGAGCGGCCTTCGAAACGTGGTGAGGGAGGTGGCTCGGGATCGGTCCCCTGGCGCGACAGGAGCCTGCAGTCATGGCCAACGATCCGTCAGCCCAGAACGGCGCTCTCTGGCATGGCACCACGATCCTGACGGTTCGCAAGGGCGGGCGCGTCGTCATTGCCGGCGACGGACAGGTTTCGCTCGGCGCCACGGTCATCAAGTCCAACGCCCGCAAGGTTCGGAGCCTCGGCAAGGGCGACGTGATCGGCGGCTTTGCCGGCTCGACCGCCGACGCGTTCACCCTGTTCGAGCGCCTCGAGGCCAAGCTCGAGCAGTACCCGGGCCAACTGACCCGCGCCGCCGTCGAACTCGCCAAGGACTGGCGGACCGACCGCTTCCTGCGCCGCCTGGAGGCCATGATGCTCGTTGCCGACCGCGAGCGGACGCTCGTGCTGACGGGCACCGGCGACGTGCTGGAGCCTGAACGCGATCTGATGGGGATCGGCTCCGGCGGCACCTACGCTCTGGCGGCCGCCCGCGCCCTGATCGACCTCGAGATGCCGGCCGAAGAGATCGCCCGTCGGGCCATGGCGATCGCGGCGGAAATCTGCGTCTATACGAACACGAACCTCGTGGTCGAGAGCCTGCCGTCGGCACGCTGAAGCGGAACTGGGAGCACGGCAGCCGATGGGTTGGATGTTTCTGTTGCTGGCGGGTCTCTTCGAGATCGGCTTCACGACGGCCATGCGCTACCTGACATGGCCACCGCGGATCGGCCCGGTGCTGACCTTTCTGGTCTTCTCGTCCGCGAGCTTCGGCTGCCTTCTGATTGCCATGCGGAGCGTACCGGTCGGCACCGCCTATGCGGTCTGGACCGGCATCGGCGCGGCGGGAACCGTCATCATCGGCATGATGTATTATGGCGAGCCGGCGCAAACGCTCCGCATCGTGCTGATTTTCGTGCTGATCGCCGCCATCGCCGGCCTTAAGCTGATCGACGCCTCAAGCTGATCGACGCCTCAAGCTGATCGACGCCTCAAGCTGATCGACGCCTGACGCCGGCCCTCGCTCCGGCCTAGGCGCCGGGCAGTTCCACGTGGCGCATCCAGAACCCACCGAGCGACGACACGATATCGACGAGCCCTTGGTGCGTGCCGGGCTTGGAGACGTAGGCCGTCACTCCGAGATCGTAGGTCGTCTGGATGTCGTCCTCGGCGTTCGAGGTCGTCATGACGATGATCGGGATGCGCTTGATGTGGGAATCGCCCTTGATCTCGACGAGCGCCGTGCGGCCGTCCATCTTCGGCATGTTGAGGTCGAGGAGGATGAGCCCCGGCAGACGGCGCGCCTCGAACGGCGGCCACCCCTTGAGATAGGTGAGCAGTTCGACCCCGTTCTCGACGAAGGCGAGCGGGTGCGACAGGCCGGCCTCCTCGAACGCATCGCGCAACAGCAGGCGGTCGTCGGGATCGTCCTCTGCGACGAGGATGGGCACGTTCGAGTTGTCTGCAGTCCGCAGGCGGCGCTGCGCGCCGGGTGAGGGGGTGTCGGTCGCAACCGGCGCAACCAGGTCTCGTGCGACGAGGGGAACTGCCGGTGTCGCCTTGGCTTCTGAAGACCAGCCGGACGCCGCGCACTGTTGTGGGGGAGCAGCGTGCCGACGCAGCGTCGGACGCACTTGGGCAGCTCCCGACTGCGCGACGACCTGAACCCGCCGCGGCGGCAGACGCCGGGGCAGCTCGAGAAACTCTACCCCGATTTCCGTCGCCTTCCGCCACGCGGTTCGGCAGGACACCTCGATCCCGTCGAGTTCGACGAGCAACTCGAACGTGTCGGGAACATGCGTGACTTGGGCCACCTGCAGCCGCGCGCCCCCGTTCGACATGTCGCGAACCACGCACGGGATCGTCGCGTGACGGCCGCTGAACATGATCATGCCACCCTTCAGCATGCGCAGCCGCGCACTGCCGCGTGTATCACCGACTTCGGGTTGCATGTTCGACTCGTCCCCTGCGCTCGCCGCGGGGACGAAGATTGCCTTGGATTGTCTAACAAACGGATAGTGTCGCCCGGGCCGCACCGGCGAAGTCCTGAAGGTTTCCTGAAACACGCCGCCCGTCTAGTGTGCCGCATCGAACGCCACGCGGGAGCTGCCATGCAATCCATCGCAACCATCGGTGTCATCGGCGCGGGAGCCTGGGGTACGGCCCTTGCGCAAACGGCACGCCTCGCCGGCCGAGGCGTGGTTCTGTGGGCGCGTGAGGCCGAAGTCGCCGACGAGATCAATAGCGCGCACCGGAATTCGATCTTCTTGCCGGGCGTGCCTCTGGAGCCCGGCCTGCGCGCGACGGGCGACCTCGCGGCGATCGCCGCCTGCGACGCCATCCTGCTCGTCTCGCCCGCCCAGCACGTCCGCAACACAGCCGTCGCGCTGGCGCCGCTGCTCCGGCCCGGCACCCCCGTGGTCATCTGCGCCAAGGGGATCGAGCAGGCGACGGGCCTCACGATGGGAGAGGTGCTGGCCAAAACGCTGCCCACGGCGACCCTCGCCTGCCTCTCGGGCCCGAGTTTCGCCGCCGACGTGGCACGTGGGCTACCGGCCGCCCTGACCCTCGCCTGCACCGACGCCGCGCTCGGCAAGCTGCTCGCCGAAGCGATCGGATACCGGAACTTCCGCCTCTACTGGTCGGACGATCTGGTCGGCACGCAGCTTGGTGGCGCCATGAAGAACGTGCTCGCCATTGCAGCAGGCATCGTCGACGGGAAGGGAATGGGGGCCAGCGCGCACGCGGCGCTTGTCACGCGAGGCTTTGCCGAGATGCGCCGGTTGGGCGGAGCCATGGGGGCACGCACCGAGACGCTCGTCGGTCTCTCCGGGCTCGGCGATCTGATCCTGACCTGTGGCAGCCCGCAGTCGCGCAACATGAGCGTCGGCCGCGCGCTTGGCCAAGGCCAGCGGCTCGATGACGTTCTCGGCTCCCGCCGCTCGGTCGCGGAGGGTGTCTATACGGCGGCAGCCGTCGTGCGCCTTGCCGGCGAGAAGGGCATCGAGCTTCCGATCGCCTCCTCCGTCGACGCCATCGTTACGGGCGCCCTCGACGTTGACACGGCGATCGACGCCCTGCTGTCTCGGCCGTTCCGCCAGGAAGGTCTCTGAGCGGCCCTGGAGACATCAGTGGTCCAGCGCCGACATTTGCTTCCCTTGGCGGTTTGGTCGAGAGCCGATGTCGGCGCCAAAGGAACGCAAGTAACGCGATGTTTCGAGTGTCGCTTTGCCTCTGACGTTTGGTGACGACATTGACCGCAACCGGGTACCGAACGTGAGAGGCGCCACACCAGTCGCGTCACTCATGGGCAACGGCGCGCTCGCGGGCCATCTGTCGCGCCGCCAGCACCCGCATTTCGCTCGCGACATGCCGCAACACGTCGCCTCCCGCGCTGGCCCCTACCGCATTCTCGGAAAGGTAACGCCGGAAGGCCCGCGCTCCCGGACGCCCGTGATAGAGGCCGAGGATATGCCGCGTCACGTTGTTGAGCCGCCCGTCGTTCGCCACGTGCCGTTCGGCATAGTCGACGAGTTCATCGAGCACATCCTCGCGCGTGCGCTCGTTCGCCTGCGCCCCGAAGAGCTCGGCGTCCACATCGGACAGCAGCCACGGATTTTGGTACGCGGCGCGCCCGAGCATCACGCCGTCGACGTGCTGGAGCTGAACCTGCGCCTGCTCCAGATCCCCGATTCCGCCGTTGATGACCACCGTAAGGTCCGGATGCGCCGACTTCATCCGCCAGACACGGGGATAGTCGAGCGGCGGAATTTCCCGGTTCTCCTTGGGTGACAGCCCCTGCAGCCACGCTTTCCGTGCATGCACGATGAAGACGCGGCAGCCCACATCCGCGACCGTCGAAATGAAGCGCTCGAAATCGGCTTCGCTGTCCTGATCGTCGATACCGATGCGGCACTTGACCGTCACCGGGATCGAGACGGCATCCAGCATGGCCCGGACGCACCGCGCGACGAGATCCGGATCGGCCATCAGGCAGGCGCCGAAGTTGCCACCCTGCACCCGGTCGGACGGACAGCCGACATTGAGATTGATTTCATCATAGCCCCATTCGGCCCCGATCGCCGCGGCGGCAGCGAGCTTGGCCGGATCGCTGCCGCCGAGCTGCAGCGCCACCGGATGCTCGACGGCCGAAAAATCAAGCAGCATTTGCCGCTTCCCGAACAGCACGGCATCCGCCGTGACCATCTCGGTATAGAGCCGCGCCTGCCGCGAGAGGAGGCGATGGAAGAACCGGCAATGCCGATCGGTCCAATCCATCATGGGCGCAACACAGAATCTATGCATCATCCGTCTCGTGGCTCAGCAAGCGATGCCGCCTCAGGCCGGTGCGCCGCGCGGTGGATGGACGGGCGGACATCGGCGGGCCGAAGTTCGAAGCCGTCGACATACCTTATTGCGGGCGCCCCGTCTCCCGCTCGAGGACGGGAAGCGCCGAGATGAGCGCGAGCACGATTACTCGGTCCGTTCGAGAGCGTTCGCCCCGGTAGCGGCAACCTCGGTGAGCGAACATGCCGCCACTCGCCCTGTAATCGGATGCGCAGTCGGGGCCGATCGCTGTCGAAGCGAACCAGTGAAGCACGGTGCGCACTGCCCGGACCAATCGATGGCCATCGAACGCCGCGCCCCTCGGATCGAACTGTGTCTCGCACCATGCCGAGCCGATGAACCATGCCGGGCACGCAGACCTTCGACGGCCTCGAACCATGGACACGCCGGTTGCATCGGATCACGAGACCCATGCTATGTCTCGATCCAGGCCATCCAGAGGAGGCGGACATGCCGGGGTTTCAGGTCGCCCATGACATCATCGTGACCGGGAGCAGCGCCAAGCTCGGCGCCGGCTACATTGCGGTTTCCAATTGTACCCTGGTGCATACGGCCGAGGGGCCGATGCTCTTCGACGTGGGCGGTACGGTCGCGCGCGAGATCATCCGGCAGGAACTGAAGAAGCGGAACTTGTCCCCGAAGGACATCACGCGCGTTTTCCTCTCCCATCTCCACCACGATCACTCCCTCAACATCGACATGTTCCCGAAGACCACCAAGGTCTTTGTGAGCAAGGCCGAATGGGCCTATGTCGACAACCCGCATCCCGAAGACGACTGGGTGCCGTGGCTCATCAAGGAGCAGCTGCGGACCTATGACTTGAACCTCATCGAAGGCAGCGGCGAGTTGTCGGCCGGCTTGAGGTATTTCGCGGCTCCCGGCCACACGCCCGGCTGTCAGGCCCTGTCGTTCGTCGACCAGGATGGGAAAGTAGTCACACTCGCGGGCGATGCCATCAAGTTCCCGAAAGAGGCCCTCCGCCGGCGCGTCGATCATTCGTTTGATGCGCCAGAGACCGCGGCGAGATCGATCGACGAGATCGTCCGGAGCAGTGACGTGATCGTGCCGGGGCATTTCCCGACCATCTACAAGGTCGACGGAAGTATCACGTGGGACGACTCCCAGCACTTCCCGCTCGTCATGCGGTGACGTGGACCTTCGCAGCACCGGACGGCGGGCTGACCTCGCCCCTTGACCAAGGGGCGATCGAGACCCCACAAGCGAGCGCATGCCAACCGATCCGCGAAAATTCGCCCCCTCATCTGCCCGTAACCGCGATCCCATTCTTGCCGTCCTCGGGCCTCGCTTGCCGGCACGCGGCCGCGTTCTGGAAATCGCGAGTGGCAGCGGCGAACACACCATGCACCTTGCGGGCGCATACTCGGGAGTTACGTTTCAGCCGAGCGATCCGGACGCCGAGAACCGCGCCAGCATCGACGCCTGGACTGCCCATCTCGGTCTCGCCAACGTCGAGCCAGCGCTCCACATCGACGCGACGAAAACGTTCGCGCCGGTCACGGCGGTGGACGTCGTGGTGTGCATCAACATGATCCACATCGCGCCCTGGCCGGCCGCGGTCGGCCTCATCCGCAATGCGGCAGGCGTGCTCCCCGTCGGCGGCTTCTTGTACTTCTACGGCCCCTATCGCCGGAATGGCGCACACACGGCGCCAAGCAACGCTGCCTTCGATGAAAGCCTTCGGGCGCGAGATCCGTCGTGGGGCATTCGCGACCTTGAGGCCGTGGTCGAGCTGGCGAAGAACGCGGGCTTCGCCGCGCCGGACGTCGTCGAAATGCCCGCGAACAATCTGTCGGTGATCTTCGAGCGGGCCTGATCGCGGCCGGCATTGCTGACCACATTTCCAGCGCTGCGACGCGACATTGGGCACGAGGTCGTCGAGCCGACGTGCCATGCTCCGTGGATACAAAGGCAAAAGCCCAGCGGCCCTCCGGGGCCGCTCGGCCGACCACGGGATCACGGATGCAGCCGCACGAACTCACCGCAACCGAAGCCGCGCGATTGATCGCGGAACAGAAGCTCGGCGCCGAAGAACTGGCGCGGTCATGCCTGGCGCGCATCGAGGCGCGTGACCCCGCGGTACGGGCCTGGGTCACCTACGATCCTTCGAAGGTCATCGGACGCGCACGCGAACTCGACAAGATCCTCATCTCGAAAGGCCCTGTCGGTCCGCTCCACGGGCTCCCGTTCGGCGTCAAGGACATGATCGATACAGTCGATTATCCGACTGAGAACAACTCGCCGATCTATGTCGGCAATCAGCCGAGTCACGATGCGCACGCCGTCCGGATCGTGAAGGCCCAGGGCGCCTACGTGCTCGGCAAGACCGATACCGTCGAGTTTGCAGCCGGTGGGCGAAAGGCCCTGACGCGCAATCCCTTCGACTTGACCCGCACGCCCGGTGGTTCGTCGTCCGGCTCGGGCGCTGCGGTCGGCGATCGACAGGTTCCGCTCGCGTTCGGCACCCAGACGGGCGGCTCCCACATTCGTCCAGCCTCGTTCAACGGCATCTACGCGTTGAAACCGACGTGCAACGTCGTGTCGTGGAGCGGCGCACGTCAGTACTCGCCGAGCCTCGACACGATCGGATGGTATGGCCGCTGCGCCGAGGACCTCACACTGGTCGCGAAGGCCTTTCGCTTGCGCGGTGCGGACGCACTTCAGCGCCCGGGCGTGAAGGGGCTGAAGGTCGGACTGGCCCATACCCACAACGGCACCAAGGCGGAGCCGGCCGGCCGCGAAGCGCTCGCGCTAGCGGCCAAGCGCCTGTCATCTGCCGGCGCGATCGTCGACGAGATCACGCTCGATGCCGATTTCGCCACCCTCAACGACGCCCAGACCCTGATCGCGAACTGGGAGGGACGGGCACAGTTCCTGCCCGACTACCTCGAGAACTACGAGAACCTGCACGAGGATTTCAGGCTCAAGATCGAGACCGACGGCAACATGACCGCCGACGCGATGCGCACGATCTACGACACGGTCTATCGATGCCGCGCGCGCTTCGACGCCCTGTTCGGTGCCGACCTTGATTGCATCCTGACCTACTCGGCGCCGGGTGAAGCACCGGTCGGCCAGCACACGACCGGCGATTGGGTCATGAACTCGATGTGGACGATGCTGAACGTCCCGTGCCTCGCCATCCCATGCCACAAGGGGCCGAACGGAATGCCCGTCGGCGTGCAGATCATCGGTCAGCGCTGGGGCGATGCGACGCTGCTCGGGATCGGCGAGTCCGTCGCGCCGGTCATCGACATGCCGGCAAGCGGCTGACAGCCGACGACACGGCTCCGGATTTGGCGTCGCGGGAAAGCGTTGGCGATGGAATCGCGGTGCCGCCGAAGCCTCGGCGGCACCGCTGTCTTCAAGTCGGCGTCAGAGCGGCGCCTGGGTCACGAACTTGGTGACGAGATAGGACTCGATCGCCTCGAGACCGCCTTCCGAGCCGTAGCCCGAATCCTTGACGCCTCCGAAAGGCACCTCGGGCAGCGCCAGCCCGTGATGGTTGATCGCCATGTTGCCGGCCTCGACCCGCGCCGCGATGGCCTGCGCCGTCGATGCCGAGCGCGTATAGGCATAGGACGCAAGGCCGTAGGAGAGCCGGTTGGCCTCCTCGACGGCATCGTCGATCGAGCCGAACGGCGCGATCAGCGCCACCGGCCCGAACGGCTCCTCGTTCATGATCTGCGCCGACTTCGGCACGTTCGTCAGCACGGTCGGCTCGAAGAAGTTGCCCTTGTTGCCGATCCGCTTGCCGCCCGTCTCGATGGTGGCGCCGTGTTGCGCTGCATCCGCGATCATCGTCTCCATGGCGGTGACGCGGCGCGGATTGGCGAGCGGACCCATATCGGTGCCGGCTTCGAGACCGTCACCCACCTTGATCGCCTTGGCCATCCCGACGAACTTCTCGACAAATGCCTTGTAGACTTTCTCCTGCACGAGGAAGCGCGTCGGCGAGACGCAGACCTGCCCGGCGTTTCGATACTTGGCGACGGCCAGCAGTTTCGCCGCCTTCTCGACGTCCACGTCGTCGAACACGATCGCCGGGCTGTGTCCGCCGAGCTCCATCGTGGCCCGCTTCATGTGCTGGCCCGCCATCGCGGCGAGGTGCTTGCCGACAGCCGTCGAGCCCGTGAACGTGATCTTGCGGATCACCGGATGCGGGATCAGGTACTCGGAGATCTCGGCGGGCACGCCATAGACCAGATTGATGACGCCCGCAGGCACACCGGCATCGGCGAAGCACCTGACGAGTTCGGCCGGTGACGCGGGCGTCTCCTCCGGCGCCTTGATGATGATCGAGCAGCCCGCTGCCAGCGCACCCGAGATCTTCCGCACCGCCTGGTTGATCGGGAAATTCCATGGCGAGAAGCCTGCGACGGGCCCGACCGGCTCCTTGATCACGAGTTGGTAGATCCCCTCGGCACGGGCCGGAATGACACGGCCGTAGGTGCGCTTGGCTTCCTCCGCGAACCAGTCGATGACGTCGGCGCCGGCCATCGTCTCCATCTTGGCCTGCGCCAGCGGCTTGCCCTGCTCCATCGTGAGCAGGTGCCCGATCTTGTCGGCCCGCTCGCGGAGCAGGTCAGCCGCCTTCCGCATGACTTTCGAGCGATCGAAAGCCGAAACCTTGCGCCAGGCCTTGAAGCCCTTGTCGGCCGCCTCGAGCGCCTGATCGAGATCGCTCACGCTCGCATGCGCGACTTTGCCGATCGGCTCCGAGGTCGCCGGATTGAGAACGACCAGCGCGCGATTGCCGGCTGCCGGTCTCCAGGCGCCGTCGATAAAAAGGGACACGTCGTTGTACATGGTGAACTCCATTGCTGGGGGCGCGAGAGGCTCGGCTTGGCACACGAGCGTCAGCTGCGATCACGACGCCGGCGGAGAGGCCGGAGACCACCCCGCTGTCGATCCTGATCGTCCCCGATGGAACGCCGGCTCCCATCCGGTGGTTCAGCATGGCGCAGCGTCCGGGGCAACCGGTGGACGTCGAGGACGATGCTCGCCCGTCTCCAAGGGTCGATTGGTACCGGCCGGCCGCCTCGACGTCAACCGGTCGATATATTCCACCTTTCCATTCGGTGGGTGTTGACTTAGTCTGTCGCCACGATCCAGCACGAGCCCGGTCATGCCTCGCCTCACCCTCCGCATCGATTTCGACAACGGTAGCCAGATCGGCCACGGCAAGATCCGCTTGCTGGAGTTGATCGCTGAGCATGGTTCGATCAGCAGTGCCGCCCGCGAGATGGGCATGTCCTATCGTCGCGCATGGCTTTTGACTGATGAATTGAACCGCATGTTCAGATCGCCCGTCCTCGAGACCCAGCACGGCGGCTCGGGTGGCGGCGCGGCCCGCCTCACCTCGTTCGGCCACGCGATCGTCGGGCATTATCGTGCATTCGAGGCCCAGTCCATGAAGCTCTTCGGCAAGCAGCTCGCCGAGCTGGAGCGCGATCTCGTCGACCGAGAGCACAGGCCGGGTGGCGTCTAGGCCGCCAAGGCGTTATTCCCGACCATACATGTCGCCCCATGACGCGCACGCCCCGGCGCGGTCCCTACGACACGAGCCCGAGCGCGAGCTGGACCGGCCGGAACGAGCGCCGATGATGCTCCGTCGCGCCAAGCCGTGTGAGCGCGACCTTGTGCTCGGGCGTGCCGTAGCCCTTGTGCCGTTCGAAGCCATAGCCTGGCAAATCCCGGCCCAGCGCCGCCATCATCCGGTCGCGCGTCACCTTGGCGACGATCGACGCCGCCGCAATGGAGAGGCACCGGGCATCGCCCTTGACAAGCGCCCGCGCGGCCATCGGCAACCGTGGCACCTTGTTTCCGTCGACGAGGACGAGCCCCGGCCGCTCGCCGAGCCCGTTGACGGCTTCGGCCATCGCCCACAGCGTCGCATTGAGGATGTTGTCGCGATCGATCCGGTCGACATCGCCGATGCCGACCGCGATCTGCGCCGTAGCGGCGATCGCCGCAAAGGCAAGCTCTCGGGCCGCCTCGTCGAGTGTCTTCGAATCGGCGAGGCCGGGCGGTATCCGACTCGGATCGAGAATGACCGCGGCGGCGACCACCGGCCCCGCCCAGGGCCCGCGCCCGGCTTCGTCAACGCCGGCGATCGGCCCTCGCCCCAGGGCGAGTTCACTCGCCTCCACATCGAAAGTCGCCGTCAATGCCATGCCATCCTCCGGGCCGGATTGTCCGGGATTCGGCGCCGCATGCAAAGCGCTGCCTGTCCCTTGGCGCCCCCGACGGCTGTCCCGAGCGGCCGGACTATCGCGCTCCCCCCATCTCTGACCTAGACTGCCATCCGCAACCAGGGAGCCCAAGGCACGCATGCGACACGATACGGAGAAAAACGGCCCGTTGGCCGGCTTGAAGGTGGTCGATTGTTCGACCGTGCTTGCCGGTCCCCTGTCGGCGATGGTTCTCGCCGACTTCGGCGCCGACGTCGTGAAAGTCGAACATCCGACGGGCGACGCGCTGCGCAAGATGGGTCACGCCAAGGACGGCCATGGTCTGTGGTGGAAGGTCACGAACCGCAACAAACGCACGATCGTACTCGATCTCCACGAGCCGGACGGCAAGGCGGCATTCCTGGCGCTGGTCGACGAAGCCGATGTGCTGGTGGAGAATTTCCGCACCGGGACGCTGGAAAAATGGGGCTTGGGCTGGGAGCTTCTGTCGAAGCGCAACCCTCGCCTCGTGATGCTGCGCGTGACGGGCTTCGGCCAGACTGGCCCTTACCGGTTCCGGCCGGGCTACGGCACCGTGGCCGAGGCCTTTTCAGGCTTCGCCCACATCACCGGCCAGCCCGACGGCCCGCCGACCTTGCCGCCGTTCGGCCTGGCGGACGGCATCGCGGCCTACCATGGCGTCTTCGCGATCATGTTCGCCGTCTACGAGCGCGACGTGCAGGGCTCCGGCAAGGGCCAGTACATCGACCTGGCGCTCTATGAACCTCTGTTCGCGTGCCTCGGCGCCCAGACGTCGAACTACGACCAGCTCGGCGAGATCCAGAACCGTCAGGGCAACCGCTCGGCGAACAACGTCCCCCGCAACGCCTACAAGACCAAGGACGGCCGCTGGGTCGCCCTGTCTACGGCATCGCCGTCGATCGCAAAGCGCGTCATGAACCTGGTCGGCGGCGACGGGCTCGGCGACGATCCCCGCTACGCCACGAACACGGAGCGCGTGAAGCGGGCGGACGAGGTCGACCAGATGGTCGCCGACTGGATCGGCGCGCGCACGCTGACCGAGGTCCTCGACGAGTTCGAGAAGGTCGAGGCCGCCATCGGTCCCGTCTACGACGCGGCCCAGATCGTCGAGGACAGGCAGTACCTGGCCCGCGAAAGTGTGACGACCGTGGCCGATCCCGACCTGGGACCGCTCAAGATGCAGAACGTGTTCCCGGTGCTGTCGCGGACGCCCGGGCGCATCCGCCATGCCGGCGCGCGGCTCGGCGAGCATCAGGCGTCGGTGATCGACGAACTCCAGTCGTCGGGAAAACTCCCGCCGGACGTCGCGGATCGGCTCCGCAACCTGAAATCCGGCAGCAAATCCTAAACCTGAAGCAGCAAGAAAAGCAGGAAGAGACCGATGATCTATCTCAACGTGATCCTGACGGTGAAAGACACGGCCGACATTCCCTTCGTGCGCGCGACGATGACCGAACTCGGTCATCTGGCGAAGCAGGACCCCGGCTGCGTCCGTTTCGAGGTCTACCAATCGCAGGCCGACACGCGCGTCTTCTTCCTCAACGAGATGTGGGAGACTGCGGCCTCGCTCGATGGCCACCGCCAGACCCAGGCCTTCACCGAGACCTACATGAAGACCGTCGTGCCCAAGCTCGAACGCGCACCCCATCCCTGCGACTTGCTGGCCTGACCGGCCGGGTCTATTCCTCGGGAACGGCCGGGTGTCGAGGCTGCGGACGTGGTGGAACCGGTAGACACACGGGACTTAAAATCCCGAGACGGCAACGTCGTGCGGGTTCGAGTCCCGCCGTCCGCACCATCCAAAGCAGAGACTCTCACGGTTCGATGCCGACTGCGCACGCGCCGATTCTGGGCAGTGCAACCAAATGCCTGGTCAAGGCGATCGGAACGCCCCTTACGACAGCCACCGGAACATCGGCCAGCCTTCCTGGCACGGTTGTCAGACGACCCGACAGTAACGGTACGTGGCCGCTGTCGAACGCGCCGGTTCGGGCCGCGGGATGCGCGCAGATCAACGGCGAGCGGGCCCTGAGCTTCGACGTGGCTCGGCAGTCGCCTGCCGGCTGGGTTGGACGCGGTTCACGCCGAAGGGACCGCCTGTCGTCCAATGGTTGGCTGAAGTCAGCCGATCGTCGTGCGAACTCCGGGCTTCAGCTCAGCGCATCAGGGGGCTGAGGCTCTGCCGCACAGTGTGAACAATGACGCCGCATGAAGTCCGCAGCTACGTTCGAAGGGTTGGAAGCGACCGGCGCCGAGCGCGATTCGGCAACATGTCATGGGCTGCGATTGCGGCGTCGACCGCAGGTTGGGCGAGTGAGTGTGCACGGGGTCAGCGGGACGACACCTTGCAAGTTCTCGGCAAGAATCTGGATGATGTCGCACATCAGAAAGCCATTGGGAACTGTGGAATGGGTGGCGTCACACAGCTCGATGTCTCCCGCGAAGATCTCGCGTTATGCGGAACTGCCGCCGATGCGCGGAACTTGCCAGCCATCTCGATCAGAATGACGTCGAGCGTCCGGTGGAACTCATTGAGAGCAACTCGAGCACAAGATTGTTCTGCAGCCTTCTGCGTCGGGTAACGGCGTAGAATTCCTCCCTGAGATCCGGGATTCTGTACCGCTCCACCAGGAGTGATGCCTTGAGTTCGTCAACGACGACCACCGGTGGTACCAACGCGAGCCAACCGCTTTCGCGTGCCATCAGCCGCATCATGGCCATGTCGTCGACCTCGGCTATGATCCGCGGCACGACACCCGAACGGCTCATGATGGCATCGAAGGACGAGCGGATGACGCTGCCACGCGCAGGCAAGACGATTGGTTCGTCGAGAAGTTGCTCTGGAAACCGGAACGGCGAACGCGTCGCCGGCGGCCGGCCAACGATGCTGACGGACTGTTCAGCCAACAACGTCGACTGCAACATGGAATCGGCATCGACAGTGGCAGGCTGATTGGAGAGGACGACGTCGAGTTTGTGAGCGTCAAGTTGGGCCAGGAGGTCGGCGAGCCCACCCGACCTCACGATGAGTTCGACACCGGGACGGCCTAACAGTGGTCGCAGTAATCCGATCTGGAAGTTCCGCGATAAGGTCGCCACGGCGCCGATCCGAAGGACTTGGCGGCCCGATGACAGGCCGGTGAGCGTCTCGAGGAGCTCGTGCCCGGACTGGAAAACGGAGTTGGCATAGTCGAGGGCGATCCTGCCGGCATCCGTCAGGATAAGGGCCTTACCTTTGCGCTCGAAGAGCGACTGGCCAAGCTGTTCCTCCAGAGACTTCAGTTGCACGGACAGCGCCGACGGCGAAACATTCAGGCGTCGGGCGGCGCGGCTCATGCTGCCCTCGCTGGCGATCATCCAGAAATAGCGCAAGTGATGGTAGTTCAGATGCGGCATCACATCATTCTACAAAATGAAACGATTCAGTTCAATAATTGAATTTTTCGCAAGCAATCCGATTGACTAGACATCCGGGCGCGCTAACCGCTGGTGACCCGGAGATCCAATGCAAAATCTGCCGCCCCTGATCGCGCTCGCAGCACCTGCGACGCTGGCCATGGCTGCGCTCTATGCGCGGATTGAGCCGACGCCGACACCGAGGCGTTTCGCCAACATCGCCATCGCAGCCTCTATCGCAGCTTTGGCATTCGCGCTTGCCACGGCGGTCACAGTCGCCACGTACGGTCCCGTCACCTCGCCGACACTCGGATTCGGGGGGGGCGGGTTCTCGGTCCACGTCGACTCACTCTCGGCCGTCATGCTGTCGCTGGTGGCGTTCATCGGCGTCATTGTCGTTCGCTACAGCCGCAACTATCTCGACGGCGATCCGGGGCATGTGCGGTTCACACGCTGGCTTCTGCTGACGCTGACATCGGTCCTGATGCTCATCATTGCAGGCAACATCGTCCTGCTGATCCTCGCATGGATTGCGACGAGCCTCTCACTCAAGAAGCTATTGCTGTTCTACCCGCAGAGAGCGGCCGCGCAGCGCGCAGCGGCCAAGAAATCCTGGATCAGCCGGATCGGGGATGTAAGCCTCATCCTTGCGGCCGGCCTTCTTTATGCCGAGTTCGGGACGCTCGAGACGGCAGCGATCGGCGAGGCGGCGCGCGCGGCTGCCGTCAACGCGCAGACGTCGCTCCTCGTGACGGCGGCAGCTCTGCTGATCGCGCTCACGGCGCTGCTCAAATCTGCGCAGTTGCCCGTCCATGGCTGGCTGATCGAGGTGATGGAGACGCCGACGCCGGTCTCGGCACTGCTGCACGCTGGCATCATCAACGCCGGCGGCTTCCTCGTACTGCGGTTCGCGGACGTGATGCTGCTCGCGACGCCGGCACTGCATCTGCTGGCGATCGTCGGCGGCGCGACCGCGCTGTTCGGCTCACTGGTGATGTTGACGCAAACGTCGATCAAGGTGCAGCTCGCCTACTCGACCGTAGCGCAGATGGGCTTCATGCTTTTGCAATGCGGCCTGGGCGCCTTCTCCTCGGCGCTGCTGCACATCTTCGCCCATTCGCTCTACAAGGCGCACGCGTTTCTCTCCTCCGGCAGCGTGATGGACCTCGCGCGGGCCTCCTGGACGCCGAGCCCGGGCGGGCAGCCTCATCCGGCGCGCCTGCTGATGGCACTCGCCGTGGTGCTCGCAGGGACATTCGGTGTGGCGGCAGCCTTCGGGGTCTCGGCTGCGGTCAATCCCGGAACCGTGGCGCTCGGCGCGGTGATCGTTATGGCGCTCGTGCACCTCATGGCAGGCGCCATCGACGAGCGACCGGATGCCTACGTGCTCGTCAAGACGGGGGCAGCCGCCGCGGCCGTCGCCGCGGTCTACTTCGGCCTGCAGGCAGCGATGGCCCACATGACAGGCGCCAGCCTGCCCGCCCCACGCACGCCGGCAGACATGGCGGACATCACCATCGCCGCGCTGGTCATCGTCTCGTTCGCGGGGGTCACCGTGTTCCAGAACCAGATGGCGCGCCATGCGACGCAGCCTTTCTGGCAGGCGGCCTACGTGCATCTCAGCCACGGCCTCTATCTCAACACCATCGCCAACCGGATCGTCCTCGCGCTCACGCCCGATCGGCGGCGCGCAGGGACCAGGCGGACATCTTGAGCCACGGGAGATCGAAATGACCGCTGCCGCCATGCTCCACACGCAGAAGATGTCGTCCGTCGCCGACGCCGCGCAACGCGCCGAATTCGAGCGCAAGATCGACGCCGCCTGCAAGCGCATCGCACCGCTCTGGCCCCTCAAGAACTTCGTGGCCGTCAATCCGTTCCTCGGCTTCGCAGGGCGCAGCTTCGCGTCGACGGCGGCTCACCTCAAGCGGACCGCGCAGACCCACATGCTCATGCCGCGGAGCTTTTACCGCGCGGCGCTGGTCGCCGGCACGGTCGACGACGACGCCATCCAGCGCGCGATGACGGCACATCCGGCGCTCGCCGGAAGGTTTCCCGATGTGGCATCACTGCGTGCGGCCGCGATGAGCGAGCCGTCGGCCGCGGCAGCCCCGACCGCCGTTGTCGCAACCGTCGCCGAAGTGCTCGATACGCTTGCGGCCGGTGACCGGTTCGTCTCGCTGGTCAAATTCATGATCGACGAGATCTCGGGCTTCTGCGCCGCCTATTTCGACGAGGGCCAGTCGAGCTGGCGCATGCCGGTCAGAAAACTGAAGCCCTACGCCGCCTGGCGCGGCCTCGTCCGCCACGATCTCAACCCGGAAGCCATGGGCATCAAGGGGTTCCGGACGACGGCCTTGTCGTTGCCCGATGACCCGGTCGAGGCCATCGAGGCGGTGGTGGCAGGGCTCGGCATTCCGGAGCGCGCCGTGGAGGACTATCTCTTCCGGGCACTGTTCGACATCGGCGGCTGGGCCGCCTATGCCCGCTATACGGGATGGCGGGCGGAACTCGACGGAAAGCACGACGACACGCTGCGGGAGCTTCTCGCGATCAGGGTCGCATGGGGCTACGGCCTCTTCCGCGCGCGGACCGACGAAGGGTTCCAGGCTGCCTGGAAAAAGGCGATGGACACCGCGGCCGACCTGCCGGCCGACGACGCTCCGGAAAAGGATGGCGAGCTCGCGCTCGATCTGCTGCTGCAGGAGGCCTACGAGATCGCGTACAGGTCGCGGCTGGTGACGAAGCTGAAACGGACACCCGCCGAGACGGCCGCGAGCCCCCTTCCGCAGCGGCCGCCCGTACAGGCCGCGTTCTGCATCGACGTACGCTCGGAGGTGTTCAGGCGTGCCTTCGAGGCCGCGTCGCCGGGTGTCGAGACCATCGGCTTCGCGGGCTTCTTCGGCTTCCCGATCGAGTACGTGCCGATCGGTCAGGAGCACGGCGGCGCACAATGCCCCGTGCTTCTGAAGCCGGCCTTCACCATCTGCGAGACCGTCAAGGGCGTCGACGCGGAGGTCGAACAGGAGGTCCTCGGCCTCAGACTCTTGCGGCGGCGTGCCGCCAAGGCATGGAAGTCCTTCAAGGTTTCGGCCGTATCCTCTTTCGCTTACGTCGAGACGGCTGGTGTGACGTTCGCGGGCAAGCTCGCCACCGATAGCCTGGGATTCACGAGGCCAGTCCCCAGTCCGAGCGTCGACGGGATCGACAAGGAATTCGCGACACGGCTGGGGCCGCGCCTTGCCCCCCGGGACGTTGCGGGCCGGATGACCGGCTTCAGTCCCGAAGCCCGCCTCATCATGGCGGAAGCCGTTCTCAAGGCGATGTCCATGACGGGACCATTCGCGCGACTGGTGCTACTTGCCGGACATGGCAGCACCACCGTCAACAACCCACACGCCTCGGGCCTCGACTGCGGTGCCTGCGGCGGCCATACGGGCGAGGCCAATGCCCGTGTCGCTGCCGCCGTGTTGAACGATCCCGACGTGAGGATCGGTCTCGGTTTGCGCGGCATCACGATCCCGGAAGATTGCTGGTTCCTCGGTGCGCTGCACGACACGACGACGGACGAGGTGCGCATATTCGATGAGGGCGAAGTCCCGGCCGCGCTGGCCGCCGACCTCTCCGATCTCAAGACGTCGCTCAGCAAGGCCGCAGCCCTTGCTCGTCTTGAACGAAGCGCGCTGCTCGGATTGCGCGACGACAAGAACGTCGACCGCGCCGTCATCGGACGCAGCCGCGACTGGTCGCAAGTACGCCCCGAATGGGGTCTCGCCGGCAACGCAGCATTCATCGCCGGCCCGAGGACTCTCACGCAGCGGCTCGATCTCGGGGGGCGCGCCTTCCTGCATAGCTACGATCACGCGAGCGATCGAGGCTACGGCGTGCTGGAGCTGATCATGACCGCGCCGATGGTGGTCGCGAGTTGGATCAATCTCCAGTATTTCGGTTCGACCGTGAACAACCCCGTTTTCGGCAGTGGCAACAAGGTGCTGCACAACGTTGTCGGCCAGCTTGGCGTGCTCGAAGGGAACGCTGGCGATCTCCGTACCGGGCTGCCCTGGCAATCCGTTCACGACGGCATGCGTTTCATCCACGAGCCGCTTCGACTGAACGTGTTGATCGCCGCGCCGACGGCAGCCATGGACACCGTACTCGCCAGGCATGCGGGCGTACGCGACCTCGTTGCTAACGAGTGGGTCGTCCTGCACGCCCTGAGTGATGACGGAACCTCCATCCTGCGCTGGCAAGGAACGGCTGACTGGCATCAGGTTTGACCATGCCGCCCGTCAGCGGACACCCCTACCGCAATGCTTGGGCTGCGATCGCGACGATGCATGCGAAGGAGGCGGCCATTGCACCACCGCTGACGCGGTATTTCCAAATGACAGTGACGAACGCTCCCGGCATCGACACTGACGCCCGCGGCACATTTACGGGTGAAGTCGCCGGTGTCGGGACAATGGTCGATGCAGCGCGGCAAAAGGCGAAATGGGCGATCATCCGGACCGGCGCGCCGCTCGGCATCGGGAGCGCAGGGACCTTCGGCCCTGCCCCACTCAGTCCGTTCTTGGTTTCTGGCGTCGAGGTCCTGCTCTTGCATGAGGCGACGAGCGGCCACGAAACCGTCGTGCAGAGGCGCACGAGAACGAACGTCGCGCACGTCGTGATCAGCGATCTTGCCGTTGCCGTCCGCAACGTCGCACAACGCTCCGGAAACGGAACAGTCATGGTCCGGACCGACATGCGCGCCCACCTGAACCCTACCCGCATGTTGGCGATAGAGAGCTCGGCGCGATGGCTGGCACTCAAGATGGCAAGGCGATGCCGCCAGTGCAGCAAGCCGGGTTTCGGCGTTGTCGATGTCGAAAGAGGTCTGCCGTGCCGCGATTGCGAGCGCTCGGCCCACCTCATTCGCGCGGAAATCCAGGGCTGCTCGGCTTGCGATCATCGCGAGCGACGTCGAGAGTGGGGCCCCGGTGACCGCGCGGACCCGGCGTGGCGTTCCTCCTCCAATCCGCGACCGGTTACGATCCACCCGGGGAGCGCAGACCATGGCGCATTGTGATCTTTATTCCGGAGCGGTCATCGCAGTCGGCTCGATGCACGACAAGCACGTTGCCATCGGCAAGCCATTCGCAGTGCGGTTGGGCGCGGAGCTTGTTGTGCCGAGCGGTCTCGATACCGATTGCTTCGGCACCTTTACCGGCGAAGTCGAACGCTACGGCAATATGCTCGATGCTGCCCGCGCAAAAGCAGAACTCGCCATCGAGAAGTCGGGCCTGGCTTATGGCCTCGGGAGCGAAGGAACCTTCGGCTCGCACCCATACCTGCCCGACGCATCCGCCGATACGGAATTGCTGGTATTTGTAGACCGCTCACGAGACCTCTTCATCAGGGACGTCTTGATCACACGGCGCACCAACTACGGTTGGTTTCCTGCTCGTCCCGGCGGCGATTGGAGTGCGGCACTCAGGCAACTTGGATTTCCCTCGCATGGCGTCGTGGTCACTCCGAATGCTCAGATCGGGCGCTTTGAACCAATCAAGGGACTGAGAGACCCAACGGATCTCCAATTCGCAATTGAAGCCGCCGCGCGCCGATCGTTCGATGGCGAGGCGCGGGTCACATCCGATATGCGTGCGCACATGAATCCGACGCGTATGGCAGCTATTCGAACTCTAGCCCATCGTCTCGCAATTCGGATCCAGTCGATTTGTAAGGTTTGTGGAGCACCTGGCTTCGGCCTGGCAGACCTCGCCCGTGGTTTGCCCTGCGCCGTGTGCAAAGCGCCGACCCCGGATGCTGTAGCGGAGATACATCGATGTGCACTCTGCAAGTTCGAGCTGATCGTACCGTTCCGCACACGAAGAACGGCGGCACCATCCTGTCGTTGTCGACATTGTCGGCCACCAGACACGCCATGATGCCAGGCCGCTTGCGTCGTCACCTCCCCGTTCTCACAATCCATCGTCTCGAGCAGCGCCTTGACGAAGGACTCGCGGGCCCGCGCAGCAGGCCCTATATCGAATGAGTACCGCCTATCCACCGGATTCATGGCCATGGCACCTCGTCCTCGACCGCTGCAGGAATTTCTCGATGCAACGTGCGCAGCCCTGTCCGTTCGCATTGAACCGGGCACACCGGAGGCGAATGCATTGCAGCGCGTGGCAGCCGCACTCGATCGCGCCGTGGCCGATCAGCCCCCGTCGCGCCCGATGACGCAGCCGGCCTGCGCCCATCTCTCTGCGGCGATCGCAGGGGCGGAGCGTGGTCCCGCCGACGTCGCGCGGGTGACAACCGCCTTTAGGGCGCTCGTTCCAGACCTCCATTGGCGATTGAAATCGATCACGGATCCGACGTTTGCCGCCGGACATGCCAACGCAAACCTACTTGGCCCCTATCCGGAAGCTCTCGAGCGGCGCGATGATGTCTGGGTTGGCGTGAGCTTGATGGCGCCCGAGATCACCTATCCTGATCACAATCATCCGCCGGAGGAAGTCTACCTTGCGCTCTCGCGCGGTTATTGGCGCCAGAATACACATCCGTGGCACGAACCGGGCATCGGTGGTGTCGTTTACAATCCACCGGGCATCACGCACGCCATGAGGTCCGGGCCTGAACCGTTCCTGGCCATCTGGTGCTTGCCGATAGATTGACGCCAACGCGCCCCGAACGCGTCAATGCACGTTAGCAATCCGCAAACCGTGAGCCGCACGCGTTGGCGAACAGCCGCCCTGAAGATGCTAGACTGCCGCAATCAAGAGGTGGCGTCATGGCGGCACACGCGGACAATCAGACGATGGACACGGCTCTCCGGGAGAGCCTGATCAGCCATGTCGAGCTTCGCCGGGCCGGGATGATCATTCGCGCCCTGCCGGACGGGTCGGTTGCGAGCGCCTATGGCGACAGAGACCTCGGCACCTGGCGATGGGAGAACGGAGCTTACACGTTCCGCCGACCGGGACGAACGACGGTCGAGATCGAAGTCGCGACGTTGTATGGCGTCATCGTCTACCTCGCCACGCTGATCGACGTCGAACTCATCCAAGCTACCAATGCCTCCGACCAACAGGTCGTGGCTTGACCAGATTCCCGTCGCTGGACGATCTTGTATAGGACGCGGTGACGGCCCCCCGGCCCTCCACGGAACGCCGCCACCGGTCCGTCCGCTTACTCGGCAGCGTCGAGCATCTCGTCCGACATGGACGGCGCTGCGCCGAGCATTCCCAGCGCGTGGAGATACGTCTCCAGCACGGCATCTTCTTCCTGGCGCTCCGATTTGGAGCGACGGCGAAGAGAAATGACTTTCTTCATGATCTTGGGGTCGAAACCTTCGGCCTTGGCCTCCAGGAATTTGTCACGGATATCGGCCGCGAGCGCCTTCTTTTCCTCTTCGAGCCGCTCGATCTGCTCGATGTACTGGCGCAATTGCGCCTGGGAAGTTGCCTGCAGCGTCATGATCGATACCCTCGATAACGTTTCGAGCGCCTAGAGTGATGCCCCACCCTGGCCCATTCAAGGCCGAGCGGAGATCTGTCCTCTGTATCCACACTTCGCGCACGGACAGACATCCACGCCTTGACAGTGGCTCTGCTGCGTCCCTCATACATCCCGAAGGCGGCCGCTCGGGCAGGCAGGATTGGGCGCGATCGGCCATACTTCGGCGCGAATCTTCGGCCATTGCCGACCCGGCCGATCGGCTGCCATGGCCTGCGAGGCTGAGCCAACGTCCCGAAAGAACCACGCATGACTGCCGACAGGAGCAACCGACCTCCGCCACCGCCGCTCGGCGCCATGCGCCCCGGTGGGCAGGATCGGACCGGTCCACCGTCGGCGCAGCGCCCTCCGATATTCCGTCCGACGGCGGGCATGCCTCCGCCCCAGCGTCCCATGCCGAGACCGCACCCCGACCGCCCCCCGCCGAAGCGCAAGGGATTTGGCTGGATGGCTCGCGCGGGGATCGGTGCGGCGGTTGTCGTCGGTGTCGGTCTGGCGGCTGTAGCTGGGCTCATGCTGCTCGCCCCCCCCGTCGATCTGATGCGGGAGCAGATCTCTGCCGAAGTACTGAAACGCACTGGCCGCTCCCTCACGATCGGCTCGGCGGGCATGTCGTTCTCATCGGGGCTGGGCGTGGCCCTGCAGGACGTGACCCTGTCGGCGCCGCCCGGCATGACCGGCGCCCCTCTTGCGACGGTCGAACGGATCGACGTGTCGCTCTCTCTCTTGCCGCTGCTGACGCGCGAAGTCGTGATCGAGCGGTTGACGCTGGTCCGCCCGAACATAGCCTTGCGCGTGAGCGAAACGGGCCTGCGCAGTTGGGACTTCCCCTCCCGGGCCGATGGCTCAGGGCCGTCGCTCGTCCGCTATGCCGAGGCCCGAGGGACGGCCACCGACGCAAACCCGTTGCCCACGGAACTGAAGGACTTCGCGGAGAATGCCTCCCGGCCACCAGCACTGTCTCGAACTGACCAGCCGCTCGGTCTAGAGCGCATTGCGCTATCGGATGTCCGGATCATTGGCGGCACGACGACCTATGAGGACGCCCGCACTGCCACTCGGATCGAAACCCGCGACGTGGACGCCAAGGTGTCCCTGCCGTCCCTGACTGGCCCGCTGTCGATTACCGGCACCGCGTCCATGAAGGGCGAACAACTCGCATTCGATCTGAGGATCGGAAGCCTTGGCGACTGGGCAGCACGGAAGGCGACCGCGACGACACTCTCCGTCCGGGGCCAGTCGTTCGATGTGAGCTACAGTGGTCGCGTAACGTCGGCGCTGACGGTCCCGGGGGACGGCACGTTCTCATTCGCCACACCCTCGATCGCCAAGGCGGCTGCCATGCTGGGCGTCTCGGCGGGCACGCTCGAACGCCTAGGGGCGCTCTCCCTCAAGGGCACGCTTTCCACGTCCGCTTCGTCCTATGCCGTGTCCGACGCCGAGTTCCGGCTCGGGTCGACGGCGGGTTCAGGGACCGCGAAACTCGATCTGGCTGGCGCGCGGCCACGGATCGCGACGACGCTGCGGTTCGCGGCGCTGAACCTCGACGAGTTGCAGTCGCTCGGAACCGCCCTTCCGCCCTCCACCGACGGCACCCCCGGCCGGTTCTCTCCGCGATCCATCGAGGACCTGCTGGGTGGCGAGGCGGCTCCGCCGGCGACACCCGAGGCCGGCCCTGGTCCGCGCGTGAAGGGCTTTCGGCAAAGAGCGGGCAACCAGTGGGACGTCGAAGCCATCGACGCCCGCCTGTTGCAGGCCTTCGACGCTGACGCGAGAATCCAGGTCGACAACCTCGTGGCGGGCAAGCTCTCGGGCGCCGACATCGCAACGACGCTCGACCTGAAGGACGGCATTCTCCGCGCCAACGTGACCGACGCAGGCATCGCAGGCGGCAGGGTGCGCGGCATTGCCAGCGTGGATGCCCGCCGCCCGTCGCTGGTGATCGGGACCAATATCACCGGCGAGGGCGTCGACATGCGCCAACTCCTCGAGGCGGCGGGGCTGAATCCCATCGACGGCAAGGCCCGGATCGCCGCGACACTCCGCAGCGAGGGAACGAGCGAGCGCGAGATCGTGTCCGCCCTTTCGGGCAAGACGGAGGTCAGGATCACCGATGGCGCACTCGTCGGCTGGGACGCCGACGCCATCGTGAAGGACATTGGCCGCGGCCGCATGCCGCCATCGCGCCGCCAGCCCGATGCCCGCACACCGTTCCGGGAATTCTCCGGCAGCTTTGCGATCGCCCAGGGCGTCGCGCGCACGACCGACCTCAAGCTTGATAGCGCCACTGTCGTCTCGAGCGGCGCCGGCACGATCAATCTGGTCGACCGCAACATCGACCTCCTCTTCAAGCCGCGACTGCCTTCTGGAGGCATTGAGATCCCGGTCCGGGTTGCAGGCCCCTGGGACGATCCGAAGGCCATTCCGGACCTCGCAGGCGCCATGAACTCGCCACAGGCGCAGGAAGCCATGCGCCACTTGCGCGAGGGCAAGGTGGACGACGCATTGCGCAGCGTTCTCGGCAAGGGACAGAAGGCGGACGAGACGATCGGCAAGGCGAAGGACCTGCTGCGCGGGATTCTGGGCCGCTAGCCCTGACGAGAGCCTTGCGAGGGCCGTTTCCTGCCCCAATTGCTGCTTCGCGGCGCAACCCGTGAGCCGATTGCTAACAACCACTTACGGCTTCACATATTTTTTTTGTCCCCCCGACCCAAATATCACTTGCGTGGGGGGGCGATTGGCCTCATATCCGCGCTCGCCGTTCGACCACCTGCCCTCAAGGTCAAGGAACATCCCCAAACCCCAAAGGTAAGGAGCGGGCGGGTCACAATCTGTCTACTGGTTGGGGAGGGTCATATGGCCTTTAATGACACCCTCTTCCAATTGGGGATGGACTTGACTCGTTCAAGCACCGCCCAAAAGGAAGACCTTACTGACAAGACCGCGCACATCGCGCAGAAGAACGAGGAAGACCGCAAGGACTTCTTCAATGAGCGCGATGGCGTGAGGTTTGCGGGAACGCACCTCATCATCGACCTGTTCGGCGCCCGTAAGCTTGATGACCTCAAGCATGTGGAGCGGACGCTGAAGCGTTGTGTTGAGGCAGCGGGAGCAACTCTTCTGCATATCCATCTCCATCACTTCACGCCCAATGGTGGCGTGTCGGGGGTGGCGGTGCTGTCGGAGAGCCATATCTCGATCCATAGCTGGCCTGAGGCCGACTATGCTGCTCTCGACGTCTTCATGTGCGGCGACGCGAAGCCTCATCTCGCGATCGGCGTGCTCAAGGAGGCGTTCGAGGCGAAGGACGTCGTCGTGAAGGAGCACCTTCGTGGCGAAGAGCTCGAGCAGCTCAAGTGGCAGGCAGCCGCCCGCAAGAAGGCGGCGGCTCGACTGCCCAAGCGCGAGAAGGAGCGCCGCGTAAAAGCGGCCTGACACCCGATGTCACACGAGATACGCGCGTCCGGCTGAAAAGCTGGGCGCGCTGTTTTTTTGCACGCCACGTTCGGCCGCTTGACGCCAGCCGGCGGTCGGTCTTGGGTGCGTGGATAGGGTCAAGGAGTTCCTGGCATGACGCGCTGGATCGAGGAAACGTTCCATCCCCATTGGCGCGTGCGCCTGGAAGCCTCCAAGGTGCTGCACGAGGTAAAGACGGAGCACCAGCATCTGGTGATCTTCGAGAACGAGACCTGGGGTCGCGTCCTGATGCTGGACGGGGTCTGCCAGCTCACCACCTCCGACGAGTTCGTCTACCACGAGATGATGGCCCACGTGCCGCTGATGGCGCTCAAGGCCCCGCGGCGCGTTCTGGTCGTCGGTGGCGGCGACGGCGGCGTCATGCGCGAGGTGCTGAAGCATCCGACGGTTGAAAAAGCGACGCTGGTGGAGATCGACCGCTCCGTCGTCGACCTGTCGCTCGAGCACTATCCCGAGATCGCGAATGGGTGTTTCGACGATCCGCGCTGCGACCTCGTAATTGCCGACGGCCTGAAGTACGTGGCCGAGACGACGGAGTCCTTCGACGCGATCATCGTCGATTCGTCCGAGCCGATCGGCCCGTCCGCCGTGCTGCACACGCCGCAGTTCTTCGCTGACTGCAAACGCGCCCTGCGCGAGGGCGGCATCTTCGTGACGCAGAACGGCCTGCCATTCCTGTTGCCGGATCATCTGGCTGCGACCACAAGGGCTCTGGCATCGCTGTTCGAGCGGGCCGCGCCCTACCTTTGCACGCAGCCCTGCTATTTCGGCGGTCCTTTCGCCCTGAACTGGGCATCCGACGCCCCGGACGCGCTCGAGATCTCGGTGAAGAAGCTGGCCCGTCGTCAGGCCAAGCGCGCCATCACGACCCGCTACTGGACGCCGGCAGCCCATGGAGCCGCCTTCGCGTTGCCCGCCTACGTGCAGGCGATCGTGGATCGCGCGCTTGCGCCACCCGAGCCGGCGGCCAAGCCGCGGCGCAAGTCGAGCACGGCTTCGGTGACTGGCCGTCGCACGCGCGCCAGGTCCCGGACACGGTGACGGTCGACGACGCCACGTTGACGTCGTCGGCGCTCCGGTGGAGAAGCCCCCGTTGTCGAGCCGATCGCTGAGCGAGGGGGCAAGCCGCGCATGGGGGCAGCAGCACTGACGGGCGACGTCTCCCGGCTGGGACCTTGGGGGCGCCGGCTGGTCGCCCTCGTGGCCGGCGCGCTTTCCGTGCTCGCCATGGCGCCGTTCTTCCTGTGGCCGATGCTCTTTCTCACCGTTCCTCTTCTCATACGGCTGATCGACGTCGCACGCGACGTCGCGCCGAGACGTCCTGCGATCGCGGCGGCGGCGGCGGCCTGGTGGTTCGCGTTCGGTTACTTTCTCGCCGGACTGTTCTGGATCGGCGAGGCATTCCTCGTCGAATCCGATCGCTTCGCGGTCCTGATGCCCTTCGCGGTGCTCTTGATGCCTGCGGGCCTCGCCCTGTTCTGGGCGGTGGCGGCGGCGGCTGCGAGCCCGCTCTGGCGTCCCGATGCGACGCGCGTCGTCGTGTTGGCGGTGACGCTGTCGGCCGCCGAATGGCTGCGCGGCCACATCCTGACTGGCTTTCCCTGGAATGTGCTCGGCTACGCGCTGACCGCCCCCGAATCGCTCATGCAGTCGGCGGCCGTCTTCGGCATCTACGGCCTGACGCTCATCGCCGTCTTGATCTTCGGCTGGCCCGGCGTCGTGTTCGTCGACGCTTTGCGGCCCGGGATCGACACGGCCACGCCGCTGGCTTACCGCAAGTCGATGCTCGCCGCCGGCGTATCGGGCTCTGTATTGCTGGCGCTCTGGGGCGCGGGGCTCTGGCGCCTCACCGCGACCGTTCCCGTCGCTGAACCGCCGGTCCGCCTGAGACTGGTCCAGCCGAGCATTCCCCAACGCCTCAAGTGGCAGCAGACGCACCAGCACGCGAATTTCGAAACGCACCTCGCCTTGAGCATCCGCAACGCGCGAGGCGAGATCGACGGTGCCACCGGCATCCAGGCCATCATCTGGCCGGAGGCGGCGATGCCGTTCGCGCCCCTCGACGCCCCGGGCGCGCTGCAGGCGATCGCCGACGTCGTGCCGGATGGCGCCCACCTGATCGCAGGCCTGCTGCGTATCGAGCACGTCCCCCCCGGCGTTCCGGGCCGCCGTCGACGCATCCTGAACAGCCTCGCCGCATTCGATACGACAGGAAATCCCGTCGCCATCTACGACAAGACCCATCTTGTGCCGTTCGGCGAATATCTTCCCTATCAGTCGACACTCGAGGCGATCGGCCTCGAGCAACTGACGCGCATCCGCGGTGGCTTCGACGTTGGCCCGACACCGCGCCCGATCATGCGCATTCCAGGTCTTCCAGGTTTTGCGCCGCTGATCTGTTACGAAGCCATTTTTCCCTCGACCGTCATCCAGTCGCCGGAGCGGCCGGCCGCGCTGCTGAACGTGACGAACGACGGCTGGTTCGGAAACACGACCGGACCGCGCCAGCATTTCCATCAGGCGCGCGTGCGTGCCGTCGAGGAAGGCGTGCCCATCATTCGCTCGGCCAACAATGGCATCTCGGCCGTGATTGACGCCCATGGCCGGGTCACCGCCCGCCTGGGGATGAACGTCGTCGGCGCCGTCGACGCAGATCTCCCGGGCCGGATCTCGGCACCGATCTATGCTCGCGTTGGCGATTGGCTGTTCGCCGCGATGCTCGCCCTGGCCGCCGCAAGCGTGGCGATCATGATCCGGCTCCGCCGTTGAGCGGATCGACGATACCGACCACGCGACGCAAAACAGATCTGGAAAGAATTTCTGCAACCCAAAGATAATGATTAACGTAGGCGCAACCAGTGATTGATGAAATGGGATTGCAAATTTGAGGTACTGAGGATTGACGTATTCTGACCATGCACCTAGAAATTGTGCGCGGAAAGACTGGATAATTGTGCACCAACATTCCCAATGCGGACCAAATCTGATGGATGAAGAAGAACGGGGCTCGCGGCGTCCGAATCCGATCGACATCCACGTTGGCAGCCGGGTGCGTCTGCGCAGGATGCTCATGGGCATCAGCCAGGAGAAGCTTGGCGAACGTCTCGGCCTGACATTTCAGCAGGTCCAGAAGTACGAGAAGGGCGTGAACCGGATCGGTGCCAGTCGCCTGTTCGACCTGTCGCATGTGCTCGAGGTGCCGATCCAGTTCTTCTACGAGGGCGCCCCGTCGAACAGCGGCCGACCCATGATGGCGCCCGGGTTCTCGGAAGGCCCACCAGCCGATGCCAACATCCTCGAATTCCTGTCGACGCGTGAAGGTCTCGAGCTGAACAAGGCGTTCGCCGCGATCACCGATCAGCGGACGCGCAGGGCCCTGATCGAACTCGCCCGTGCGCTCGCCGGTGCCGAAGGCGAATTACCGGCTGGCGACAAGCCGTTCGGCGTCTGACCCGGTCGTTCGTCCGACCGGCCAAGCGCCTCCTGCGCTATGGCGTACGCCGAGCCGTCGACATGCGCGACGGCGGGAATATCGGTGGTCGATCGCCTTGTCGTCCGTGATGGCGACCATCATGCATCGTCGGACCGGGATGGACCCGCCAGCTCGCGACTGCGACGTTCGGTCCCTTTGCGATGTCGGGCGCGGCTTGACCCTTGGTTGCAAAGGCGGCAAACACTCGGCCCCAGTCTAGAGCTCTTGCAGATGGGGAACCTGCCGTGGCGCGCAAGTCGTTTCTGTTTACCAGCGAGTCTGTGTCCGAAGGTCACCCCGACAAGGTGAGCGACCAGATTTCCGACGCGATTCTCGACGCCTTCATCGCCAACGACGTGAAGCTCGGCATCGCCGACAACAGCGCCATCAATACGCGGCTCGGCTGCGAGACGCTGGTCACGACCAACAAGGTCGTCATTGCCGGCGAAGCGCGCGGCCAGGCCCCGCTGTTCCGCAAGTTCGCGAGCCACCAGTTCGTCGGCCAGAACGAGTGGGTCGTCGATCGCGGTATGATCTCGGACATCGCACGGTCGGTCATCAAGGAGATCGGCTACGATCAGGTCGGTTTCTCGTACCACGGCGCGGACATCGAGGTGCTGCTGCACGGCCAGTCTGCCGACATCGCCATGGGTGTCGATGAGAAGCAGGGCGAGGAAGGCGCCGGCGACCAGGGCATGATGTTCGGCTTCGCCTGCACCGACAGCGAGACCTACGAGAAGGGCTCGTTCATGCCGGCCCCGATCTATTTCTCACACAAGATCTTGAAGGTCCTCTCCGAGCAGCGGAAATCCGGCAAGCTCGGCGATCTTCTGCCCGACGCCAAGAGCCAGGTGACGATCCGCTACGAGGACGGTAAGCCCGTTGGTGCTGAGAAGGTGGTCGTTTCGACCCAGCACCAGAAGGCCAACGGCAAGGGCAAGGACTACACGCCCGAGATGATCAAGGAGATGATCGCCGACGCCGTGACCTCCGCCCTCCCCGCTGGCTGGATGCCGAAGTCTGGCGCAGATTTCCTCGTCAATCCGACCGGGAATTTCGTCGTCGGTGGCCCGGATGGCGACTGCGGCCTCACCGGCCGCAAGATCATCGTCGACACCTACGGCGGATATGCGCCGCACGGCGGTGGCGCGTTCTCGGGCAAGGACTCGACGAAGGTCGATCGCTCGGCGGCCTATGCGGCACGCTATCTCGCAAAGAACGTGGTCGCGGCCGGGCTTGCAGATCGTTGCATGATCCAGGTCGCCTACGCGATCGGTCGCCCGGAGCCGATGTCGCTCCTCGTCGACACTCAGGGAACCAGCAAGCACGGCCCCGATATGGACTCGGCCCTCGAGAAGGTGCTCGCCGAGCTCTTCCCGATGCGCCCGACCAGCATCCGGCGTCGCCTGGAACTCACCAAGCCCATCTACAAGCGCACGGCCGCCTACGGCCATTTCGGTCGCGCCCCGGAGGCCGACGGCGGCTTCTCGTGGGAGCGGACGGACTTGGCAGACGCCATCCGCAAGGCGATCGGGGCTTGAACTGAGAACGGCGCGAGCCCACACTCGCCTCACTCGTTTCCACTGGGCCAGGAGTTCCCAATGTTTTCACACATCATGGTCGGCGCAAAAGACGTCGACGCGTCCAAGAAATTCTACGATGCCGTGTTCGCCGTGATCGGCATTCCGGCCGGAACCGCCGATCCCAAGGGCCGCGTCTGGTATCGCACCGCGACCGGCACTTTCGGCGTCGGCAAGCCCATCGATGGCAAGGCCGCGACCTTCGCCAACGGCGGTACCATCGGCTTCACCTGCGACAGCCCCGAGAAGGTGAAGGCATTCCACGATGCCGGCGTCGCCAATGGCGGCACGTCGATCGAGGACCCGCCGGGCCTGCGTGGCAAGATGTATCTGGCTTACCTGCGCGATCCTGACGGCAACAAGCTCTGCGCGATCCATCGCGGCTGATTGCGGCGGCACGGCAGATTTTCGATGCGGCGTCCGGGCCTCTCGGGCGCCGCAGTCGTTCCCGGCTCGGCGCCACGATTGATCGACGGACAGATACCCGATGAGCCAGACGTCTCCAACCCATGACGCCGGGGAAAATGACCCGGCGGATGGTCACGAGTTGCGCTCCTACGGGCGCCGCCGAGGCCGCAAGCTGTCACCTCGCCAGGACCGGCTGATGCACGATCTCCTGCCGCGCCTGTCGCCGGACCTCACGGCCGAAGCTCGCCGGCCGCTCTCCGCATCGATGTTCGGCGGCGATGTCCGCGAGGTCTGGCTCGAGATCGGCTTCGGCGGTGGCGAGCATCTGTTGTGGCACGCACGACGCAACCGCGACGTCGGTCTGATCGGCGCCGAACCGTTCGAGGATGGTGTCGTCAAGGTCTTGGCAGCGGTGGAGGACGAAGCGTTGAACAATGTGCGCGTGCATGCTGACGACGCCCGCGCTCTGCTCCGATGGCTCCCTGATGCAGCGATCGACCGGGCATTCGTGCTTTTCCCCGATCCGTGGCCGAAACGTCGGCATCAGAAGCGGCGTCTGGTGAACCCGAGTTTCCTGCAAGCGCTGGCGCGTGTGCTTAGGCCGGGAGCCGAACTCAGGATCGGCACCGATATCGGCGACTATGCGCGCACCATGTTGATGGCGTTCCAGACGACGCCAGAGTTCGCATGGCAAGCGCAGTCGCCTTCGGATTGGCGCATTCGCCCGGACGATTGGCCGGAGACCCGTTACGAGGCGAAAGCCGTGCGCGAAGGGCGTCGGTCCGCGTATCTCCGCTTCGTCCGCACGCCGCATTGACCATTTTTCGGAGCGCTGCGCATTTTTCTGTCACATGACGCTTGCTTTCGCCGTCACTTTTTCGTAATTTGGTGTTGCTCATGATCATCTCAACTCTGAGAGTGGATCCCCGTGGTCCGCTCTTTTTGTTTTGGGAGCGCGTCATGGCACGAATTTGCCGAAATCGTTGCAAGGGATGGGTGCGTGAGCGGGCCAACGGCCGGAGCACACGGCGCTGATGAACGCTTTGTGAGAGAGACGGGTGCCGCCGCCGCAATTGCGGAGCTGGCCGAGCCCGTACTCGAGAGTCTCGGGTTCCGGATCGTGCTCGCACGCATATTGTCGGGCCAAGGTACCATCGTGGAAATCATGGCGGAACGCCCCGACGGCAGCATGACCATCGAGGATTGCCGTGCGGCGTCTCTGGCTCTGTCCCCGGTATTCGATGTTCATGACCCGCTTCCCGGCAGCTACAGGCTTCAGATCTCGTCCCCGGGCATCGACCGCCCGCTGGTCCGCCCATCGGATTTCGACCAGTGGGCCGGCTTCGAGGCCCGGATCGAGCTGAAGGAGATGATCGACGGTCGCCGCCGCTTTCGTGGCATCCTCGAAGGCTTCGAGGACGGCGAGGTGCGGATCGAGGTAGACCTCGGCAAGGGGGACGGCGTAAAGCTACTCGGGCTTCCGATTGGTCTCGTCGGCGAGGCGAAACTGGTGCTGACAGACGATTTGATCCGCGAGTCGCTGCGCCGCAGCAAGGCCACGCTGGTCGATCTGGATGCGGCGACGGATGCCGAGGAGGCGGGCATTGGTCCTGCCGACGCAGGGGCGCCGGATGCGGCGACCGCAGCGCCGCGGTCAGGAGGCAAGACGAAACGTGACACCAAGGGGACCGGAAGGCCCCCGCAGCGCAAGGCGAAAAAGCCGCGCGGCGAGTAACCGAGGTTCGATCGAGCGACAGGAAGGTGCCAAGGCATGTCTCAGGCTGGCGTCAGCGCAAACCGTCTCGAGCTGCTGCAGATCGCGGATGCGGTCGCGCGCGAGAAGACGATCGACCGCAAGATCGTCATTCAGGCCATGGAGGACGCGATCCAGAAGGCCGCCAAGCAGCGCTACGGCCAGGAGAACGACATCCGGTGCCTCATCGATCCGCGGACCGGCGAGACCCGCCTCACGCGCGTCGTCACCGTGGCCGACCCGGTCGAGAACGAGAGTCAGCAGATGTCTCTCGAGGACGCCCGGCGAAAGAAACCCGATGCAGCACTCGGCGATACGTTCGTCGAGACGTTGCCGCCGCTCGATTTCGGGCGTGTGGCCGCCCAGAACGCCAAGCAGGTCATTTTCCAGAAGGTCCGCGAGGCCGAGCGTGACCGCCAGCATGCCGAGTTCAAGGACCGCATCGGCGAGATCGTGAACGGCACCGTGAAGCGCGTCGAATACGGAAACGTCATTGTCGACCTTGCCCGCGCCGAGGGCATCGTCCGTCGCGACGAGATGATCCCGCGCGAGAACGTTCGGCTCGGCGACCGCATCCGCGCTTACATCTACGACGTCCGCCGCGAGCAGCGCGGACCACAGATCTTCCTGTCGCGCGCCCGCCCGGAGTTCATGGTCAAGCTGTTCGCCATGGAAGTACCGGAGATCTACGACGGCATCGTCGAAATCAAGTCGTGCGCGCGCGATCCCGGCTCGCGGGCCAAGATCGCCGTCCTGTCGAAGGACAGCTCGGTCGATCCCGTTGGCGCCTGCGTCGGCATGCGCGGCCAGCGCGTTCAGGCCGTCGTCAACGAGCTGCAGGGCGAAAAGATCGACATCATCCAGTGGAACGACGACGCCGCGAGCTTCATCGTCAACGCACTGGCGCCGGCAGAAGTGTCGAAGGTCGTGCTCGACGAGGACTCGAACCGGATCGAGGTCGTTGTCGACGAGCGCCAGCTCTCGCTCGCCATCGGGCGCCGTGGCCAGAACGTGCGCCTCGCCTCGCAGCTCACGGGCTGGGACATCGACATCCTCACCGACACCGAGGAGAGCGAGCGGCGCCAGAAGGAATTCACCGAGCGCACCCAGATGTTCATGGACAAGCTCGATTGCGACGAGCTGATCGCACAGCTTCTTGCGACGGAAGGCTTCTCGTCGGTCGAGGAAGTGGCGTTCGTCGATCCGTCTGAAATCGCCCAGATCGAAGGCTTCACCGAGGAATCGGCGGCGACGATCCAGAATCAGGCCCAGGAATACTTGGCCCGCATCGAAGCCGAGCGTGACCGGCGTCGGCGCGAGTTGGGCGTCGAGGACGCCGTGGCCGAGGTGCCCGGCATCACATCCGCCATGCTCGTCGCTCTCGGCGAGAACGGCGTCAAGACGGTCGAGGACCTCGCCGACTGCTCGACGGACGAGCTGCTGGGCTGGACCGAGCGCAAGAAGGAAAAGGATGCCGAGGCCGTGCGCCACAAGGGGTTCCTCGACGGGCTCGAGATCGGTCGCCCGGAGGCTGAGGAGCTGATCCTCGCGGCGCGCGTCGCGGCGGGTTGGATCAAGGCCGAGGACCTCTTGCCGGCCGAGGAGCCCGAAGGCGACGATGTCGAGCCGGACGTCGGCGGCGATGCGGCTGCGGCTCAGGCCTGACGGCAATGTCGGAGGCAGCAGGAACAACGCGATGGGCGAAACGGGATCGGCAGATCGGCAGACTGAGCAGGCGGGTGGCGACACTCCGCCGGCCGTCGCGCACGCCGATGTCGATCTCGACGCCGATCATGTGCCGGAACGCACCTGCGCCCTGACCCGTGAAAAGCGCGAGCCGGCCGACCTGCTGCGTTTTGTTCGCGCTCCTGACGGCACCATCACGCCTGACATCGCCGGTAAGCTCCCGGGTCGCGGCGTGTGGCTGTCGCTCGATCGCAGTATCGTCGATCGCGCCGCCAGACAGAATCCGTTTTCGCGAAGCCTGAAGCGTCCGGTCGTCATCCCGGAGGATCTCGCGGAACGCGTCGAGCGTCTGCTGCGCCAGCGCTGTGTCGGGGCGCTCGCAATGGCCAAGAAGGCCGGTCTCGTCGTGTCGGGCTTCTCCAAGGTTGACGCGGCCATAGGCAGTCGGAACGTGGCAGCCCTGCTCCACGCCGCCGAGGCTGCCGATGATGGCGCCGATCGCCTCGACCGCAAGTTGATCGCGCGAAGCGCGGCGGTCACGAGCAATCCGGCCTCGGTCGACACGCCCAATTCGGAAGCCCCTGGCGAGCGTACGGACACGACCGCCACAACGCCAGCAATCGTGAAAGACCTGAGCGTCAGTGAATTGAGTTTGGCCTTGGGCCGCGAGAATGTGGTACATGCTGCGCTGAGCACAGGCGGCGCCGCGCGACATTTCCTGACCGAGATCGGGCGCCTCAGGCGATATCGATCGACATCCCCCGCAGCCGCAGGCCGGCCGCCCCTGACGTCCAACACGGAATAGGCATGAGCGAATCCAAGGAATCCAGTGACCGCCGCCAAGGCGCCCGCAAGCCGGTGAGCACTCAGCGCACCGAGCAGTCGGGTCATGTGCAGCAGAATTTCAGCCACGGCCGCAAGAACGTGGTGGTGGTCGAGCGCAAGAAGACGCGCACGATCAACATCCCGGGCAAGGAGGGTGGCGCAGCCGGCGCACCTGGCGCGTCGGGACGCACGGGCGGCGCTCAGCGAGGTGGGGCTGGCGGATCGCAGGGGCGGCTGTCGGACGGCGAAGTCGACAAGCGCGCGCAGGCCGTGCTCCTCGAGCGTCGGCGTCAGGAAGAAGAGACGAAGCAGCGGGCCATCGAGGCCGAGGCACGCCGCAAGTCTGAAGAAGAGGAAGCCGCCCGGCGGCGCGAGGAGGATGCTGCCGTCAGCACCACTGACGCACCTGCGCCTGTGGCAGAAGCAGCGGCGTCCGATCCTGCGCCGGCATCCGAACCGACGCCGGCAACCGCGCCCATGTCGGATCAGCCGATCGCGGCTCCGACTGCGGAAAGCAATGCTCGGTCGTCTGCACCAGCCGGCGATCGCTCACTTCCGCCGATGCAGCGCCCGGCGGCACGCACGGCTCCTCCGCGCGAACCGCGCCGCGATCGTCCACGCGACGGAGCACTCAGTACTGCGGCGCCCCAGGGCGCGTCGACGGGCGCCTCGGCTCGACCGAAAGAGGCCCCTGTCACGCAGGCCAAGGCCGGTCCGGCAGCGTTCACCGGTCAGCCCGTGCGTCGCCGCACGCTCGAGGAGGAGGAAGAGGAAGCCAAGCGCGGCAAGCTCGGTGGGCCGGGCGCCAAGGCGCCGCGCGCTCCGATCAAGAGCGACGATCGCCGCGAGCGCGGCCGCCTGACGGTCGACAAGCTGCTGAACGACGAGCAGCGCGAGCGTTCGCTGGCCTCGCTCCGCCGCAAGCGCGAACGCGACGCCCGCCGTGCATCCGGCATCCCGCAATCGCGTGAGAAGATCGTGCGCGAGGTGATCGTTCCCGAGGTCATCACGATCCAGGAACTCGCCAACCGCATGTCCGAGAAGGCCGTCGACGTCATTCGCTTCATGATGAAGCAGGGCGCGATGCACAAGATGAACGACGTCATCGACGCCGACACCGCCGAACTGATCGTCGGCGAGTTCGGCCACACCGTACGTCGTGTCTCCGAAGCGGACGTGGAGGAAGGCTTCATCGGCGCCAAGGACGTCGAGGAGAAGCTGGTGCCGCGTGCTCCGGTTGTCACCATCATGGGCCACGTCGACCACGGCAAGACGTCGCTGCTCGATGCCATTCGCCAGGCCAATGTGGCCTCCGGCGAAGCCGGCGGCATCACGCAGCACATCGGTGCCTATCAGGTGACGCAGAACGGCCAGGAAATCACGTTCATCGACACGCCGGGCCACGAAGCCTTCACGGCCATGCGTGCCCGTGGCGCCAAGGTGACGGACATCGTGATCCTTGTCGTTGCCGCCGACGACGGCGTGATGCCCCAGACGGTCGAGGCGATCAATCACGCCAAGGCTGCGGGCGTTCCGATCATCGTCGCCATCAACAAGATGGACAAGCCGAACGCCGACCCGACGCGTGTGCGAACGGATCTGCTCCAGCACGAGATCGTGGTGGAGAGCATGGGCGGTGATACGATCGACATTCCTGTGTCGGCGATCAAGCGTACCGGTCTCGACCAGTTGCTCGAGGCGGTCCTGCTCCAGGCCGAGGTGCTCGAGCTGAAGGCCAACCCCGAACGTTCGGCGGAAGGCTTCGTCATCGAGGCGAAGCTGGAGCGTGGCCGGGGCCCCGTGGGCACCCTCCTCGTCCAGCGCGGCTCGCTCAAGGTCGGCGACCTCGTCGTCGCTGGCTCGTCGTGGGGCCGCGTCCGCGCCCTGATCGACGACAAGGGAAAGAACGTTGTCCGCGGCGGTCCATCCGTCCCGGTCGAAATGCTGGGTTTCGACAGCGCACCGGAAGCCGGCGACCAGTTTGCGGTCGTCGAGAACGAGGCGCGCGCCCGCGAGATCACCGACTATCGTGTTCGCAAGCGGCGTGAGGCTCTGGGCTCGGCAGGTACGGCCCGCACGCTCGAAGGCATGATGCAGCAGCTGAAGGAAGCTGGCCGCAAGGAGTTCCCGCTGGTCGTCAAGGGCGACGTGCAGGGCTCACTGGAGGCCATCCTGGGTTCGCTGGCGAAGCTCGGCACGGACGAGGTCATGGCCCGCATCGTGCACTCCGGCGTCGGCCAGATCACGGAGTCCGACGTCTCGCTCGCACAGGCGTCTAAGGCGATTGTCCTCGGCTTCAACGTCCGCGCCAACGTGCAGGCCAAGCAGCTCGCCGACAGCCTCGGCATCGAGATCCGCTACTACTCGATCATCTACGATCTGGTGGATCAGGTGAAAGCGGCCATGTCGGGCCTGCTCGCACCGACGACGAAGGAAAACTTCCTCGGCTACGCCAGCATCAAGAAGGTGTTCGACATCTCGAAGCAGGGCAAGGTTGCAGGCTGCCTCGTCACGGAAGGCAAGGTCGAGCGGGGCGCCAAGGTGCGCCTGCTGCGCGACAAGACGGTCATCCACGAAGGCACGTTGTCGATCCTCAAGCGCTTCAAGGACGACGTGAAGGAAGTCCCGGTCGGCCAGGAGTGCGGCATGGCCTTCGCCAACTACCAGGACATCCGCGAGGGCGACGAGATCGAGTGCTTCCAGGTGGAGACGATCGCCCGAACGCTCTAGGCGGTGCCATGCAGGCCAGGCAGCCGTCGTGGGCGCGGACCGGTTCATCCCGGTCTGCGCTCGCGAGTTGGGCTTGGCGCAACGCGGGCACCCGATGCGGATGCAGCCAGACGCACCCGGACCGGTTCGCCGACGTCGGCCCCGCAAGGGCAACGTCGGCATACCGGAGTTGAAAGCAACGAAGCGGTCCGACTCCGCTTGAGAGACTGAGAGAGATGCCACGCAATCGTTCAAGAGGCGGCGACGCCCCCGCTGCCGGCCCCACGCAGCGTCAGCTCCGGGTGGGCGAACTGGTTCGCCATAAGCTGGCCGACATGCTGGCGCGCGGCGAGATCCACGATGATGTGCTCGCCGCCCACGTGGTCACGGTGCCGGAAGTGCGCATGTCGCCCGATCTTCGCCTCGCCACGGCATACATCATGCCCCTCGGTGGCAAGGATAGCGCACCGGTCATCGCAGCCCTGGAACGGAACAAGAAATACATCCGTGGCGAGCTGGCTCACGCGCTCAATCTGAAGTTCGCCCCCGACATCCGCTTTCGGTTCGACGAGACGTTCGACGAAGCATCCCGCATCGACGCTCTCCTCGACAGCCCGAAAGTCCGCCAGGATACGTCCCGGCGCGGTTGAGCCCTGCTCCGCAATTGACACTGAGTTCGAACTTGGCAGCCGGTCCCACGAGAGGGAACCTGGCCACTCTCCATCGGGGAAACGCAACGCGCATGTCACGACGCAAGAAGGGCAATCCGATCAACGGATGGATCATTCTGGACAAGCCCGTCGGGATGACCTCGACACAGGCCGTCGGCAAGGTGCGCTGGCTGTTTCAGGCCCAGAAGGCCGGCCATGCGGGCACGCTCGATCCGTTGGCGACAGGTGTGCTGCCGATCGCGCTCGGCGAGGCCACGAAGACGGTGCCTTATGCGGTTGACGGGGCCAAGGCCTACGAATTCACCGTCCGCTGGGGCGCCGAGACCGACACCGACGATGCCGAGGGCCGCGTCATCGCGACGAGCGACGTGCGTCCGTCGCGCGCCGACATCGAAGCCCTGCTCCCCGAGTTTCACGGCGAGATCATGCAGGTCCCGCCCCAGTTCTCGGCCATCAAGATCCAGGGCGAACGCGCCTACGATCTGGCCCGTTCCGGCGAGACGGTCGCTCTCGAGCCGCGCCCGGTTCAGATCGATCGTCTGGAACTCGTCGACATGCCGGACGCCGACACCTCGGTGTTCGAGGCCGAATGCGGTCGTGGCACGTACGTCCGGGCACTGGCGCGTGACATGGGGCAAAAGCTGGGTTGCAAGGGCCACGTCACGCAGCTCCGCCGGACCCGCGTTGCCGCCTTCGACATCGACCGGTCGGTGACGGTGGACGAACTGGAAGCGGCCCACGATGCCCAGGACGGTGGCGCCGCGCTGGCCGCCCATCTGAGACCGATCGAGCTGGCGCTGGCCGAGCTGGCAGAGGTGTCCGTCACGCAGCAGGACGCCGCCCGCCTTGCTCGGGGCCAGTCGGTCCTCATGCGCGGCCGTGATGCACCGATTGCCAGCGGCGAGGCCTATGCCATCTGCAAGGGATCGCTGGTGGCGCTGTGCCAGATGGAGCGCGGGGAGATCATCCCGATCCGGGTATTCACTTACCGGCAATAGCACCACGAACGACGCACTCCGTGTGGCGCACCCAGCCGCGAAAACCCCTCGCGAAAGCCCGGTATTGGTGTATAACGCGCCGAGCCGCCGTCCCGAGCGACGATGGCTGTGCGACCCGGCTGGACGACATCCCGGCCGAGGCCGATCAGGAAAACGGCCGCTCCGAATGGAGCCACGTCTTCCATCCCCAGAACAAGAAAGGATGAAACCGATGTCGCTGACCGTTGAACGTAAAAGCCAGATCGTAAAAGATTTCGCCGCGAAGGAAGGTGACACCGGCTCGCCCGAGGTTCAGATCGCGCTCCTGACCGAGCGGATCAATGGGCTGTCCGACCATTTCAAGATGCACAAGAAGGACAACCATTCGCGTCGCGGGCTGCTCAAGATGGTCAGCAAGCGCCGCCAGTTGCTGGACTACGTCAAGTCGAAGGACGAGGCTCGCTATCAGAAGATCATCGAACGTCTCGAGCTGCGCCGCTGAGCTGCGCAGGAGGGCCGTTCGAGCCCTCCAGAGACGTACCGACACCCTCGACGACACTGCAATGCGCCGGCCCGCACGAGGGTTTGCGGCGCATTGATCATTTGGCCGGTATCCGTCCAAGGGGACGGAGGGCCCGCCAGCCGACACTGAACGCAAGAGACCGAGATAAAATATGTTCGAGATTCACAGGGAAGAAATCGAGTGGGGCGGCCGCAAGCTCCGTTTCGAGACGGGGCGCATGGCCCGTCAGGCCGACGCGGCTGTTGTCTGCCAGTATGGCGAAACGAGCGTGCTCGCGACCGTCGTGGCCGCCAAGACCGTCAAGCCGGGGATCGATTTCTTTCCGCTGACCGTCAATTATCAGGAAAAGACCTACGCCGCTGGCAAGATCCCGGGCGGCTTCTTCAAGCGTGAAGGCCGCCCCTCCGAAAAGGAGACGCTGACCTCGCGCCTGATCGACCGTCCGATCCGCCCTCTGTTCGTCGATGGTTTCAAGAACGAGACGCAGGTGGTGATCACCGTGCTCTCCTTCGACATGGAGAACGATCCCGACATCGTCGGCATGGTCGCCGCCTCGGCAGCACTGACCCTGTCTGGCTTGCCCTTCCTCGGCCCTATCGGCGCGGCGCGCGTCGGTTTCGTCAACAATGAGCTGGTGCTGAACCCGCTCATGGACGAGATGGCCAACAGCTCGCTCGATCTCGTGGTGGCCGGCACGGCCGACGCCGTGATGATGGTCGAGAGCGAAGCACAGGAACTCTCCGAGCAGCGCATGCTCGACGCCGTGGTCTTCGGCCAGAACGGCTTCCAGCCGGTCATCGACGCCATCATCCGCTTGGCCGAGAAGTGCGCCAAGGAGCCGTGGAACTTCCAGCCGAAGGACACGAGCGATCTCAAGAACCAGATGCGCGGCCTGATCGAGGCGGATCTGGCAGCGGCCTTCCAGACGCCAGAGAAGCAGAAGCGCCACGAGCTGGTCGACGCCGCCAAGAAGAAGGCCTTCGTCGCCATGATGCCGGCGGACGCCACACCCGAGCAGCAGGTCACGCTCGCGGGCGTGTTCAAGGCGCTCGAGGCCGACGTCGTGCGCGGCAACATCATCAAGACGGGCCTTCGTATCGACGGTCGCGACCTGAAGACGGTGCGCCCGATCGTCTCCGAGATCCAGGTGCTGCCCCGCACCCACGGCTCGTCGCTCTTCACGCGTGGCGAGACGCAGGCACTGGTCGTCGCGACGCTCGGCACCGGTGACGACGAGCAGTTCATCGACGCGCTGGAAGGCACCCGCAAGGAGCGCTTCCTCCTGCATTACAACTTCCCTCCCTTCTCGGTTGGCGAAACCGGCCGCATGGGCTCGCCGGGCCGTCGCGAGATCGGCCACGGCAAGCTCGCATGGCGGGCCGTCCGGCCGCTGCTCCCGGCGAAGGAAGATTTCCCCTACACGATCCGGATCGTTTCCGAGATCACGGAATCGAACGGCTCCTCGTCGATGGCCACGGTCTGCGGCTCGTCGCTGGCCTTGATGGATGCGGGCGTACCGCTGAAGTCGCCGGTCGCCGGCATCGCCATGGGCCTGATCAAGGAAGGCAACGACTTCGCCGTCCTGTCCGACATCCTCGGCGACGAGGATCATCTGGGCGACATGGACTTCAAGGTTGCCGGCACCGTCAACGGCGTCACGTCGCTGCAGATGGACATCAAGATCACCGGCATCACCGAGGAGATCATGCGGGTGGCGCTGGAGCAGGCGCACGCCGGCCGGATCCATATCCTCGGCGAGATGGCCAAGGCCATCAACTCGGCCCGCACCGAACTCGGCGAGCACGCGCCCCGCATCGAGACGATCAAGATCCCGGTCGACAAGATCCGTGAAGTGATCGGCTCCGGCGGCTCCGTCATCCGCGAGATCGTGGCCGAATCCGGCGCCAAGATCGACATCTCGGACGACGGCACGGTGAAGATCGCCTCCGCCAATCGCGACTCGATCGACAAGGCGCTGCAGCGCATCCGTGGCATCACGTCCGAGCCCGAGATCGGCCAGATCTACAAGGGCAAGGTCGTGAAGATCATGGAGTTCGGCGCCTTCGTGAACTTCTTCGGCCCGAAGGACGGCCTCGTTCACATCTCCCAGCTCACTCAGGGCCGCCCGGCGACGGTCGGCGAGGTCGTGAAGGAAGGCCAGGAGGTCTACGTCAAGCTGCTGGGCTTCGACGACCGTGGCAAGGTCCGCCTCTCGATGAAGATCATCGATCAGGCGACTGGCAAGGAAATCCCCGGCGCGGTCGATGACGACCGTGGCGGCAGCGGTGGCGGTGGCGGCGGTGGTGGTGGCGGCCGTGGCCGCGGCGGCGATCGTGGTGGCGACCGCGGCGGTGATCGCGGTGGAGACCGTGGTGGCGATCGCGGCGGCGACCGTCAGCCGCGCGCATCTGCTCCCGAATTCCTCGGCGGCGGCGAGTTCCAGGAAGGCGGCGGACGTCCGCAGCGCCGCGAGCGTCCCGAGCGCAAGGAGCGCCGCTCGGAGCCCGATTGGGATTGATGGCCCGACGCACGGCGGATTGAGCGCCGCCGTGCCGAGACGATGAGCAACGACGAGCCGCCGGGAACGCCCGGCGGCTTTGTCATGAGACGAGGGCAAGCGATGATGCCGTGGATCGCCGCGCTGTTGGCAGCACTCCTGTCGGCCGGCCTCGTGCGCCTGCTGTGGAGCGGCCCCCTCGCGGACCTCGTGGTCGACATTCCGAACGACCGGTCGCTGCACGTGCGCCCGACACCGCGAACGGGCGGCCTCGGCTTGATGGTCGCCGCCATGGGGACCGCGCTTTTGCTCGGCGGCGGTCCAGCCTCGATCATCTTGCCCGCGACGGTTCTCGCCGCACTCTTTCTGGCCGACGACGTCGGCGGTCTCTCGGTCACGACGCGCTTCGCAGCCCAGTTCGCGGCCGCGATCGTGTTCCTGCTGTGGAGCGGGGCAGGCCCGTTCTGGCTCCTGCCGCTGCTGCTCGTCGGGATCGTCTGGAGCACCAACCTCTATAATTTCATGGACGGTTCCAACGGCCTCGCGGGAGGCATGGCGGTCGTGGGCTTCGGCGCCTACGCGATCGCGGCGGGCTCGGCCGGCGCGACCGACATCGCGATCCTGTCGGCCGCCGTCGCCGGCGCAGCCGCGGGCTTTCTGCTCTGGAACTTCGATCCCGCCCGCATTTTCCTCGGTGACGCCGGCTCCATCCCTCTCGGCTTCATGGCAGCCGCCATCGGCGTCCTCGGCTGGCAGCGTGGCCTATGGCCGTTCTGGTTCCCGATTCTGGTCTTTGCGGTTTTCATCGTCGACAGCGGCCTCACCCTCGCGAAGCGCCTGATCCACAGGGAGAACCCGTTCAAGGCCCACCGCTCGCACTACTACCAGCGGCTCATCCGCATGGGCTGGAGCCACCGGCGGCTGGCGCTCAGTGCCTATGCTCTGATGCTGGCGACAGCCGCGACGGCGCTGGCAGCCCGCACGGCCTCGCCACTGACGGCGACCTTCGTCCTTGCACTCTGGGTCGCCGGCATCCTGGCGATCTCCGTCCTTGTCGACCGCCGCTGGCGTGCGTCGCCCGTGCGCGGCACGTGAGACGCACGCCGGGCCGGCGCCTCAGTAGGTCGCGCGACCACCCGAGATGTCGAGCACGCTGCCTGTCGTGAACGAGCAGTCTTCCGACGCCGCGAAGGCGATCAGCGCCGCCACTTCCTCGACCGCAACGAAGCGCCCACGCGGGATCTTCGACAGCATGAAGTCGATGTGCGCCTGCGTGATCTGGTCGAAGATCGCGGTGCGCGCGGCGGCGGGCGTGATCGCGTTGACCGAGATGTTCTTGTCGGCGACTTCCTTCGCCAGTGACTTGGTGAGCCCGATGACGCCAGCCTTCGAGGCGGAATAGTGCGCAGCGTTCGGGTTCCCCTCCTTGCCGGCGATGGAGGCGATGTTGACGATCCGGCCGTAGTTCTGCGCGATCATGGTCGGCACGACGGCCTTGCAGCACAGGAACGGCCCGTCGAGATTGATCCGCATGACGCGCCGCCACTCCTCGACCGAGGTGTTCCATACCGTCGCGTTGGCGCCGGCGATGCCGGCATTGTTCAGCAGGATGTCGATCCGGCCGAAGTCGCGCAACGTTGCATCGCGGGCGGCCTCGATGCTGGTGAGATCGCCGACGTCGCAGGCGTAGGCCTTGACGGCCGAGCCGAGCTCGGCGGCTGTCTTGCCGGCGCGCTCGATGTCGAAGTCCCAGATCGCGACCTTGGCGCCGGATGCGATGAAGCGCTCCGTAGCTGCGCGGCCGATGCCTTGCGCACCCCCGGTAACGACGGCGATGCGGTTCTTGAGATCGATGGCATTGGCCATGGGCTGGTCCTCCCGGTTTGTCGTTGGCGCGCCCCCTTGAGACGCGGGCCCCGTTGATGCGCGGTCGACGCTCGAAAAGCAATACGGCGCCCGGACGGGGTCCTGGCGCCGTATCGGTTTGGTCTCGATCGAACGTCGTCCGCGATCAGGCGAGGTCGAACCGGTCCGCGTTCATGACCTTGGTCCAGGCCGCCACGAAGTCGGCGACGAACTTCTTCTGGCTGTCGTCCTGCGCATAGACCTCGGCCAACGCCCTGAGCTGCGAGTTCGAGCCGAACACCAGGTCGCACCGCGTCGCCGTCCACTTGACCTGCCCGGTCTTGCGGTCCCGGCCTTCATAGGCCTGGTTGGCGTCGGACACCGGCTTCCACTCGGTGCCCATGTCGCACAGATTGACGAAGAAATCGGTCGAGAGCGTGCCGACCCGGTCGGTGAAGACGCCGTGCTTGCTGCCGCCGTGATTGGCACCGAGCACGCGGAGACCGCCGACGAGGACCGTCATCTCGGGCGCGGTCAGCGTCAGGAGCTGTGCCCGGTCGAGCATCATCTCCTCGGGAGCCACCGAGTAGGCCGCCTTCTGGAAGTTGCGGAACCCGTCGGCTTCCGGCTCCATCGGCCCGAACGACTCGGCGTCCGTCTGCGCCTCGCTCGCATCGGTGCGGCCCGGAGCGAACGGCACGACGATATCGTGACCGGCTTTCTTCGCCGCCGCCTCAACGGCCGCCGAGCCGCCGAGCACGATCAGGTCGGCGAGAGAGACCTTCTTGCCGCCGGTCGCCGAGGCGTTGAAGTCCTTCTGGATCGCCTCGAGCTTGCCCAGCACCTTGGAAAGCTCGGCTGGCTCGTTGGCCGCCCAGCTCTTCTGCGGCGCAAGGCGAATGCGGGCGCCGTTGGCGCCGCCACGCTTGTCCGAGTTGCGGAACGTGGATGCAGACGCCCACGCGGTCTTGACCAGTTCCTGCGTCGAAAGTCCCGAGCCGAGGATCTTCCCCTTCAGCGCCGCGACGTCAGCGTCATTGATCTTCGCGAAGTCCGCCGCCGGGATCGGATCCTGCCAGATCAGATCCTCTTTCGGCACTTCCGGCCCGAGGTAGCGGACCTTGGGACCCATGTCGCGATGCAGCAGCTTGAACCAGGCCCGCGCGAAGGCATCCGCGAACTGCTGCGGATTCTGGTGATAGCGCCGCGAGATCGGCTCGTAGATCGGATCCATCTTCATCGACATGTCCGCCGTCGTCATCATCGGGCGGGCCTTCTTGGACGGATCGTGCGCGTCCGGAATCATGTGCTCCGGCTTGCAGTTGATCGGGTGCCACTGCCAGGCGCCGGACGGGCTCTTCACGCACTCCCACTCGTAGCCGAACAGCACGTCGAAATAGCCGTTGTCCCACTTCGTGGGATTGGGCTTCCACGCGCCCTCGATGCCCGACGTCGTCGTGTGCACGCCCTTGCCGGTGCCGAGCTTGTTCATCCAGCCGAAACCGAGTGTCTCCATCGGAGCGCCTTCGGGCTCGGGGCCGACGAGAGCGGGATCGCCGGCGCCATGGGCCTTGCCGAACGTATGGCCACCGGCCACAAGCGCCACGGTCTCCTCGTCGTTCATGGCCATGCGCGCGAACGTTTCGCGCACGTCGCGGCCGGAGGCGACGGGATCAGGGTTGCCGTTGGGACCTTCCGGATTGACATAGATGAGACCCATCTGCACGGCAGCGAGCGGGTTCTCGAGTTCGCGATCGCCCGAATACCGCTGGTCGCCGAGCCAGGTCGTTTCCTTGCCCCAGTAGATGTCCTCCTGCGGCTCCCACGTGTCGGCGCGACCACCGCCGAACCCGAACGTCTTGCCGCCCATGGACTCGATGGCGACATTGCCGGCGAGCAGCATCAGGTCGGCCCACGAGATCTTGTTGCCGTACTTCTTCTTGATCGGCCAGAGCAGGCGCCGCGCCTTGTCGAGGTTGCCGTTGTCCGGCCAGCTGTTGAGCGGTGCGAAGCGTTGCCCGCCCGTCGAGCCGCCACCGCGGCCGTCCGCCGTGCGATAGGTGCCGGCGCTATGCCAGGCCATGCGAATGAAGAGACCGCCGTAGTGGCCCCAGTCGGCCGGCCACCACTCCTTGTTGTCGGTCATCAGCGCATGAAGATCTTTCTTGAGCGCCTGATAATCGAGCGTCTTGAACGCGGCGGCATAATCAAAGCCGGCGTCCATCGGATTGGAGAGCGCCGTGTTCTGATGGAGGATCTTGAGATTGAGCTGGTTGGGCCACCAGTCGCGGTTCGACATGACGCCTTGCGCCGTATGAACATGGACTTTGCCGGTGACCGGGCATTTGCCTTCGCTGGACATGTGATCTCCGCTCGTACTACGGTGTTTGGACGGCCCGCATTGTGAGCCACGACGCCTTGTTTAGAACGCTTCTAAACTATTGGCCAGCGCTTTGCGCACTCCCTCCATGACCGAATGTCGCGCCGCCGCAAGGTATCGGCGGCACTCATTCGCCTAATATAGACATGGATCGTCAAGTTTCACGTCGATCCCTGCCCTTGGCACATGACGTCAGCCGAACCGGCTGCGCAGCTCGGCCACCTGCTCCGGTGTGAGTTTTCGCACGCGTTCGTGGCGCAGCATCAGGAACAGCCGCGCCGTCTCCTCCAGTTCTTCGACGGCGTCCTGCGCTGCCGAAAGCGACGTGCCGGCCACGACCGGACCGTGATTGGCGAGCAGCATGGCGTGATGCCGCCCCGCGAGCTTCGCGACGGCCTCTGCCAACGCCTCGTCACCCGGCGGAAAGTACGGGACGAGCGGCAGCGCGCCGATCCGCATCACGTAGTAGGCCGTGATCGGCGGCAGGCAGTTCGCGTGATCGATGCCATCGAGGCACGACACCGCGACGGAGTGCGTCGAGTGGAGATGCACGACAGCCCCGGATTGCGGCCGCTCGCGATACATCGACGTATGGAGGAACGCCTCTTTCGTGGGCTTGTCGCCGTCGATGTGCTGGCCGGTGGCGTCCAGATGCGAAAGTCGGGCCGGATCGAGCGTGCCGAGCGAAGAGCCGGTCGGCGTCATCAGCCAGCCGCCGTCGGGCAGCGCCACCGAGATATTGCCGGTCGAGCCGTGCGTGAGACCGCGATTGAACAGCGACGCCCCCGTCCGGCAGATATCCTCCCGAAGCTTGGTCACCGAACTCATCTCGTTCTCCCTGTCTGACCCTGCTCGCGCGAAGAATCGCCGACCACCGGCCTATCGAGCGATCGGCTTGACGTTGCCGCGCGACCCACTACACCCACACCATGGCCGCAGAGCTTCTCGCCCTCAAGGATATCAGACTGACCTTCGGATCGACGCCGCTCCTAGAAGGAGCCGAGCTGTCGGTGTCTCCGGGGGATCGCATCTGCATTGTCGGACGCAACGGCTCCGGCAAATCGACACTGATCAAGATCGCGGCGGGCACGGTAGAGCCCGACAGTGGCCATCGCTTCGCCCATCCGGGCGCACGCATCGCGGCGCTGGCGCAGGAAGCGGACCTCTCGAACTACCCGACCGTGCTCGACGCCGTCGTGGCGCACCTCGGGCCGACCGATGACGAGAGCCGCGCCCGGGCCCTGCTGGGCCATCTCGGGTTCACCGGCTCCGAGCCGACGGACAGCCTCTCGGGTGGCGAGACGCGGCGGATCGCCATTGCCCAGGCGCTCGCCGGATCCCCCGACGTGCTTCTCCTCGACGAGCCGACCAACCACCTCGACCTGCCGACCATCGAATGGCTCGAAGGTGAGATCCTGTCCTCGTCTGCTGCCATCGTGTTGATCAGCCATGACCGCCGCTTCCTCGAGCGTCTGACGCGCACGTGCGTATGGCTCGACCGTGGCCGTGCCTACCGGCTGGACAAGGGCTTTGCAGCCTTCGAGGCATGGCGCGACGACCTTCTCGCTCAGGAAGAACTCGAGCGCCACAAGCTGGATCGCAAGATCGCCCGCGAGAACGAGTGGATGCACGGCGGCGTCACGGCCCGCCGAAAGCGCAACGTTCGGCGCGTCGCCGAGTTGGCGGGCTTGCGCCAGCAAAAGCGCGAGGCGCGCCGTGTCGTGGGCGACGTCCGGATGGAGACCCAGGAGGCGGGAACCTCCGGCAAGCTGGTGGTGGAGGCCAAGGCCGTTGCCAAAGCCTATGGCGAGCGCCCGATCGTCACCGACCTGACGCTCAGGGTCGCACGCGGCGACCGGCTCGGCCTCGTCGGCCCGAATGGCGCCGGCAAGACGACTATAATCGGGCTCCTGACCGGGACGATCGCGCCGGACTCCGGGACAGTGAAACTCGGCACCGGCCTCGAGATGGTAACGCTCGATCAGAAGCGGGAGGATCTCCGGCCGGAGTGGACGATCGCCGACGCCCTGACGGGCGGCCGTGGCGATCAGGTGATCGTCGGCGGCAAGGCGCGCCACGTGGCGGGCTACATGAAGGATTTCCTGTTCACTCCGGAACAGATGCGAACGCCGGTACGGGCACTTTCGGGTGGCGAACGGGGCCGCCTAATGCTGGCTCGCGCGCTTGCCAGACCCTCGAACGTGCTGGTCCTCGACGAGCCGACCAACGATCTCGATCTGGAGACCCTCGACCTGCTGCAGGAGCTTCTCGCCGACTACCAGGGCACCGTCCTGCTGGTGAGCCATGACCGCGATTTCCTCGACAGGATCGTCACGTCGGTGCTCGCGGCCGAGAGCGACGGACGGTGGCAGGAGTACGCCGGCGGCTACAGCGACATGCTGGCCCAGCGCAAGGGCCGCGACCTCGATCGCTCAGCACAACCGGCACGCAAGTCGAACGCCAGTGGCTCGGCAACCGACACGACCGGCAGCGCGACACCTTCGCAGCCCCAGGCGCGCCGCAAGCTCTCGTTCAAGGAAAAGCACGCCCTCGAGCAGCTCCCCGCGACAATTGCCGGCCTCGAAGCCGAGATGGCGAGCTTGACCGCGACCCTCGCCGCCCCCGACCTCTACACGCGCGATCCCGCGGCATTCGCCAAGGCCAACGACCGGCTCGCCGCCGCTCAGGCCGAATTGTCGGCCGCAGAGGAGCAATGGCTTGAGCTCGAACTGTTGCGTGAGGAGTTGTCCGGTCGCTCGTGAGGCCGTTGAGGGCTCGGAGCGGTACCATCATACGGTGGATAAATTCGAGGGCGGCCCACGTCGAACCCCAAGCGACGCGGATACCAAGCACCCGGCGCCCGACGAGAACCACCCCATCGGCGAGTTTGCACCACAGAACCGCAGATTGCGATCTCTGTTCCTTGTTCGTGCAGAAATACAACTATAAATTGAAAATGCTCCTTCAGAGTTTTGCCTGGATCGTGGCGAGCGAAGCACCTGATTCGGACTAAAATATTGACTGACAAAGAAAAAACGCGCCTCCCACATCCCCGTAGCTGCTCACAGGTTTGACACCCTTCAGCCTCGCTCTCGCTTCCGCCCTCTGCCAGATTCAACCTGGAGGTGAGCGAGTCATGATTGATGCAACTGTCAAAGTCTATGCAACCCGCGCGGCGTTGAGTGCCCTTCTGGCGTTGACGATCGCAGCCCCTCTCTATCTCGCCAGCGATACCCTCGCCCGCCAGTCGCCGGTATCGCCGCGCGGCCACGCCGTCCTGACCGGGCACGCGGAAGCGATCGACGGCGATACGCTGCTGGTCGGCGGCATCCGGGTCCGGCTCGAAGGCATCGACGCCCCGGAGGCCGAGCAGCAGTGCAAGGACGCCAACGACCGACCCTGGCCCTGCGGCGCCGTGGCGGTGCGCATGCTCTCGCGCCTCGTCGCCGATCGTCTCGTCGAATGCGAGGAACGCGGCCTCGACAAGTACAAGCGCCTCCTCGGCATCTGCCGGGCCGGCGGTACCGACATCAACGCGGCGCTCGTCCGGATGGGGCTGGCGTGGGCGTTCGTCCGCTACTCCCGCACCTACACCGGCGAGGAGGCAGAGGCGCGCACCGCCCGCGTCGGTATCTGGTCCGGCACGGCACAGGCGCCATGGGACTACCGCGCCGATCGCTGGACGGTCGCCGAACGGTCCGACGACGCCCCGAAAGGTTGCCCGATCAAGGGCAACGTTACGGCCAACGGCCGCATCTATCACCTGCCCTGGAGCCCCTGGTATCACCGCATCAAGATGGACGACGGAAAGGGCAAGCGCTGGTTCTGCTCGGAAGCCGAAGCCGTAGAGGCGGGCTGGCGCGCCGCTCACGTCCAGTGAGACCGGCGCGCCGGAGCCGGCATCATCCCACCATTGCGTCGCGTCGGATGATCATGTGATACGAAAAGCGGTCGGCGGGATGCGTGCTGATGGACATCTCGACGAGCCTCCGGCCTGTCACGTAATACCGCCGGACGAAGCGAAGCGCCGGCGACCCGGCCTCCGCCTCGAGCAGACGTGCCATCTCTGGAGCAAGCACCGTCGCCTGGATCTCCTGGTCCACTTCGATCACGGTCTCCCCGAACTGCTTCTCGATGAGTGCCCAGAACGCCGTTCTCAGCGTCCCGGCCTCGTCCGCGATCGCCCGGTAGGCCTCGTCGACGTAGACCTCGGAGTGACAGTGCGGTGGCTCGCCCTCGGCCCCGTGTCGGATGCCGGCAATGCGAACCCACGGCTTTTTCGGCCGGCAGCCGAGTTCTTCGGCGAGTTGTCCCCGGGCTTGCACGTCCTCGACCTCGATGACGTCGAGACGGGTCTCCGTCGCGTACTGCAGCAACTCGCCGATGGAGTGGATCGACTGGGTATAGGTCGGCTCGGTCTCGACCGCCTGCACCCGCGTGCCGACCCCCTTGCGGGCGTTGACCAGCCCCTGGTTCCTGAGGTGCTGGATGGCCTGCCGCACCGTGTAGCGCGAAACGCCGAAGTTCTCACCGAGTTCCGCCTCCGTCGGCAACAGGGAGCCGACCGGATAGACCCCGGCCTGTATCCGTTCGCCGATCGTCTGGGCAAGCTGAACATAGAGCGGAAGGCCGCTGTCACCTTCCGAGCGCTTCAATACGTCGTCGTGCGGCGGGGCCGCCTTATCGATGTCTGTCATGGTGCATGTGCCGATCTCAGCGCCGCGGGGCTGGCGAGAATGCCGCCAGTTCTGCCGCCGCGTCCGTCGCCGTCTCGAGCCCGAGCATCGCCCGCTCCATTCGCGCGACCGAAGGCCCGTCGCACGCCGTTGCGGCATTGGCACGGAACTTCTCGATGATCTCGGCGTTCGACAGTGGCCGCTCGGCGGCGCCGCGATTGATGTGCTCGCGATGCGCGAGCTTGCGCCCGTCCGCAAGCGTGACGATCACCTCGCCCGAATAGGCCTTTGGGAACGGACTGTCCGGATAGTCGGCGAAACGGACCTTCTGCGTGAGCGCCGCGATCTCCGGATCGACGATCACGTCGGGCTCGAGTTCGGCAAGGCCGAGCCGCCCCCGCACGAAGGCCGCGGCAGTCAGCCATTGTACGGAGAACTGCGCGTCGTAGCTGTTGGCGGGCTTGAGCTTGTTCGCCTCCGGCAGGCAGATCACCTTGTGCGTGCCGGCCGGTACGCGCGTCTCCACCGAGGCGATCTGGTCGGGCGTCACGCCCTGTGCTCTGAGCGCCAGCGCCGCATCGATGCAGGCATGCGTGAAATGGCACGCCGGATAAGGCTTGATGGCGGTCTGCATCAACTCCCAGACATGCCCCAGCCCAGCCGTCGCCAATGCCGGATCGGCCTGCTCGGCATAAGCTCCCATGTACGCTTTGAAGAGACCGAACCGCCCGTCGTAGGGCCGGGTCGCACCGACGAAACCTTCCCGCGCGAGCGCGGCGGCCGTCATGCCGGCCTGCGCCGCCCAGCCAGGATGCAACCGCTTGTTCCAGGCGCCGTCCTCGACGAACTCGAGGCTACCCGACGCCATGGAGACGGCGATGCCCTGCGCCATCGCCAATGCCTTGGCGTTGAGGCCCATAAGACGGCCGGCCGCCAGCGTCGCACCGAACACGCCGACGATCCCGGTCGGATGGAAGCCGACCTGATGGAAGCCACTCTTGGCGACCGACGCGATGCGCGCCGCCGCCTCGACGCCGATCACGAACGCCGTCACGACATCCTCGCCCGACGCCCCGACGTGTGCCGCCGTCGAGAGCACTGCCGGCAGGATGCTCGCGGTCGGATGGATGATGCCGGCGACGTGCGTGTCGTCGAAGTCGAGCCCGTGGCACAGGTAGCCGTTCAGGATCGCCGCATCGCGCGGTGAAAGGCGCGCCGGAAAGCCGAAAACAGGGACGGAGCCTTCGCCACCGAGCCCGCGCATGGCTGTCAGCACCCGCTGCGAATGATCGTAGCGCGACGCAGCAACGGCGATGCCGGCCGCATCGAGCATGTGGTGCATGGCGCGCACGCGCACGACTGCGGGGATGTCGCTGGCTTTCGTCTCGGCAGCGAACCGCGCCAGCGCCTCGGTGATCGGCAAACGGCCGAGCGCCATGTCGACCTTGTCGGGACCGGCCAGATCGGCCGATGACTTCAGCTGGGGATTGGCTTGTGCGTTCACGCGAGACCCTCCGACGTCGGCAATTGGGCAGTGACGGCTGCCCCTGTTCTGGTTTAGGTGGCCGATTGTGCTCTATCGACCAGACCGACACAATGCTATGTCCGGACATCTAAACACAAGAGGGGCGAGGCCGGAAATCGTGAGAAGCGACCAGAGCGGCGGCGCGGCCATGCCACATCAGGCGTCCGCGATGACCACCTCGCGACTGAGCCTGCTCCTCGGCTTGGTCACCGGCGTCCAGGGATTGGCGACCTTTTCGGTCCTCGCCCTTCCGACTTTGGCGACCCTCGCCGCCCCGCATTTCGGCTACGGCGCCGAGAGCATCGGCTTCCAGATCAGCGTCATCTATGCGGCCGCCGCGACCCTGTCCAGCATGGCCGGCCTCTATGTGCGCCGGCATGGCGCCGCCATCGTCAGCGTCTGGGCGCTTGCGCTGTCGGCCGCGGGACTGGTGGCCATCGCCTCGGGCAGCATCCTGCTCGCGATCGCGGGCTCGCTGGCGATCGGCGCGGCCTATGGACTGACCAACCCGGCGGCGTCACACTTGCTGTTCCGGTTCGCGCCGAAGAACCGCCAGAACATCGTCTTCGCCCTTAAGCAGACGGGCGTGCCGCTCGGCGGCATCCTGGCCGCGATGATGCTGCCGCGCGTCGCCGAGGCCTACGGCTGGCAGTTCGCCATCGGCATCAGCGCCTGTCTTATGGCCCTCGTTGCCGTACCGATCCTGGCCATCCGCTCCGGCCTCGACGACGACCGCAATCCGGCCGCGACCCACGGCGCGGGCGGCGTGCTGACCGGCATCCGGGTGGTATGGAGCACGCCGCGTCTGCGCGCCCTCGCCATCATGGGTTTCGCCTACGCGTCGTCGCAGTTCTGCCTCTTCACGTTCCTGATCACGATGCTGGTGAAGGACCTGGGCTGGGGCCTGGTCGCGGCGGGCGGCGCGGCGACCGTGATGCAGGTCGGCGGCGTCATCGGGCGCATCGCGTGGAGCGTCCTGGCGGACATGATCGGCCGCGGCGTCGCGATCCTGATCGCGATCGGCATCGGCTCGGCGGCCTTCGCACTCGTCCTTGCGACAGCGACACCGGACTGGCCGTCGTGGCTGATGCTCGCCATCGTGTTCGGCTTCGGCTTCTGCCTCGTCGGCTGGAACGGCCTCTGGCTCGCCGAAGTCGCCCGCGCAGCCGGCCCCGGCGAGGTCAGCCTCGCGACGGGCGGCGTCCTCGTCTTCACTTTCGGCGGCATCGTCTTCGGGCCGGCGACGTTCGCCACGCTCTACCGCATGATCGACAGCTACGCCTATACCTACGGCGTGTTCAGCATCTACGCCTTGGCAGGTGCCGCCGTTCTGCTCTGGAGCCTCCGGCGCAAGTGACGGCGGCGACGGCGCGATCCACCGTGCCGCCACCCGCCGGGTCGCATCAGATGCGGAACACCGCGCGCTCGTCCGCATCGAGCTGATCGACGAGCCCGACTTCCCACGCGAGATAGGCCCGCGCCGCGTCGAGATTGCCTTCGTTGCGCCCGAGCGTGTGGAACACGAAATCCACGCACTCGCCATCCGGAGGATTGTTTGGCGTTGCCTCCGTCGGCCGCCCTTCCGAGGTCCAGGCCTTGTAGCCGCCCGCGAGCAGGGACACGTCCGCGATGCCCGCCTCGGCGAGGTCGAGCGCGGCCAGTGCGGCGACGCCCGGGTCGTCGGCGACCAGCACCACGGGCTTGTCGATGCCGGCGAGATCACGCGCGAGCCGCGGCCGGAGCGACCACCGCGCCCCTTTGATGTGGCCATCCCGGAACGGCATGCTGCCCCGGAGGTCGAGGACGACGCCGGCACCCGTCTCGATCATCCGTGCGGCATCGGCGGTTGACGTCGTCTTGAGCTGGATCCGGCTTGCATCGAACGTCGCGGCGCGCTCCGGCACGAGCCCCGCCCCATCGAGTTCCGCCCTGGCGCCACCGCCAGCAGCGAGGATGTCCGCTTCGTGCCCGAGCTGGCGCAGCCAGGCGGCGACCATCGGCGCGCGCACGCATTCCCCGTTGTCGCTGAGCACGATGTGCGCGCCCTTGACGCCGACCCACTGGTCCGTGGCCTGCTGCAACTGTCCGCCCGGCGCGTGCACGAAGAGTGGCAGCCCGTTCGTCTTGTGCTCCTCGCTGGTCCGCACGTCGAAGAGGAACGTCGTCCGGCTCGTGTCACGCGCTGCAGCGATGACATCGGCGGCCTGCAGATAGCGAACGCCGTGCCTCTCGGCATGGGCCTTGGCCCGCGCCTGCTTGGCGGCGATGGCAGCCGGCGACGTGTCGCCCTGCGGCGCCTTCCGGTCGGCGCCGTGCTCGATCGGAATGCCTTCGAGCCAGAACCCCTGCGTCCCGTTTTCGAGGGCCACCACCTCGTTCTCGACACCCCAGTCGATGAGCGTCTGCGCGCCGATGATCGAGCGCGTCCGGCCGGCGCAGTTGACGACGATCTTCGTTTTCGGGCTATTCACGACGCCGTCGATGTGGAGGACGAGTTCCCCGTTCGGCAGGCTCATCCCACCGGGGATATTGAAGCGCCGGTACTCGTCCCACGTCCGCCCGTCGACGATGACCATGTCCTCGCCGCGTTGCTTCATTTCGACGAGATCGCGCGCCGTGATGCGCGGCGTGTGCCGCGCGATCTCGACGATCTCGCCGAAGGTCTTGGAGGGCACGTTGACGCCTTCGAACAGCGAGTAGCCGGCCGCCTTCCAGCCCGGCGCGCCACCGTCCAGCACGGCGACATCGCTGTATCCCATGCCTTCGAGCCGTCGGGCGGCCGTCGCGGCGACGCCCTCGCCACCGTCGAACACGACGATCCGCGTGGCGCGCCGCGGCACCAGCTTCTCGATGTCGAGTTCGAGCCGGCTGTAGGCGCACGGCACGGCGAACAGCGGGTGGCCTTCGCTGTAGGCCCCGGTCTCCCGCACATCGAGGAGCGCGATCTCCCGGCCGTCCTTGAGCGCTGCCTTGAGCGCATGAGCGGTGATCGACTTGGTCATGGTCTTTTCCTCGGTCTGGAACGGTATCTGCTCAAGTACCACGATGGCACCACCCGGCTGGGCCGGTCAACGCGGGCGCCGCACTCGGAGCGCGAACCGGACGTGAGCGATCTTGCCTAAGGAACCGTCAATCTTAACCCCGCCTTTACCAGGATTGAGAGAATCTGAATCCGCCCCCGAGGCAGACGAACTGTCCGTCACTGCAATCGCCCGGGGCCCCCGTAGCGCGTGAGAAAGGTCCCACGATGATCGGTCACGTCTTTCGTATCTCCACCATCTGCGCGACCACGATGCTCGCCTCATCCCTGGCCCTCGCCGTATCGATCGGCATCGGCGGCACGATCGAGCGAACGACGACGAAATGCAGAACCTGTCCCGGCATCGCCGCCGCCATGCGCCTCGAACCTCCCCGCCCGATCGTCATGGCCGAAGTCGCACTCCATCGCTCGCGAGGGGGCATCCGGATCGCCGAGGCGATCCGTTGAGCGGTCTGCCGGGCGCATCCACCTTGCGACGGGACGGGCTTTCGTGATCGATTGGACCTGAGCGTCGGAACGGCGCCGGGTCTCGACACAATGGATCACGAGGAGCGCCGGACATGGCAGCGGACAAGGTTGCGATCATCACGGGTGGCGGCACGGGCATCGGCCGCGCCGCCGCGTTGCATCTCCAGGCCGACGGCTGGAACGTCGTCGTCGCCGGACGTCGCAAGGACGAACTGGACAAGACCGTCGCCATGGCGAAGGCCGGCGGTGGCAAGATGCTGGCCGTCGCCACCGACGTGACGAAGCAGGAGCAGGTCAAGGCCCTGTTCGCGGCCACGAAAGACGCCTTCGGCCGCCTTGATTTCCTGTTCAACAATGCCGGCATGGGCCTCCCGGCCGGTCCCATGGAGGACATCGAGCTCAAGGACTGGCAGCGCGTCGTCGACCTCAACCTGACCGCGTGCTTCATGTGCGCCCAGGAGGCGATCCGCATGTTCAAGGCGCAGTCGCCCCAGGGCGGTCGCATCGTGAACAACGGCTCGATCTCGGCCCACGCCCCGCGACCCATGTCGGTGGCCTATACGGCGACGAAGCACGCCATCACCGGCCTCACGAAGACCATCGCCCTCGACGGCCGCCCCTTCAACATCGCCTGCGGCCAGCTCGATATCGGCAACGCCGACACCAACATGGGCGGCCGCATGAAGGCCGGCGTTCCCCAACCCCGCGGCGACATCATGCCGGAGCCCGTGTTCGACGTGGAGCATTGCGGCTCCGCGATCCGCTACATGGCGAGCCTGCCGCTCGATACCAATGTGCTGACCATGACCATCAAGGCGAGCGCGATGCCCTTCGAAGGCCGCGGCTGAACCGGACGTCGTCACCGATCGGCCAGAGCAGCATCGCGAAGTTCGTCGCGAGGCAGCTCCGGCCGTTGCTCCAATGCGAGCCCATCTCCCCTTCAAGCGTCGGGTGCCCCATGGCCGAAGCCGGGTCGAAAAGCCGGATAGAGATCGACATCACGGAGCAGGCGCCGTTCGCGGGCGGCATGGCATTCGGCGACGTCGGAGCCTATGAGCGCCTGCGCGGCCGGGCCCGGATGGCGATCGATCCCGGTGCGCCGGGCGTCGACACGATCTGCGATCTCGACAAGGCGCCACGCGATGCCGACGGCCTCGTGCGCATAGCGACCGACCTCTTGATCCTCCGCCCGGTCGACCCGGCGCGGGCCAACCGCCGGCTGTTCTTCGACTGGGGCAATCGCGGCAACATCCGCTGCCTTCAGTTCTTCAACGACGCGCCGGGGTCCAACGATCCCCGCTCGGCCGCCCACGCCGGCAACGGCTTCCTCATGCGGCAAGGCTACACGGTCGTGACGGCGGGCTGGCAGGCGGACCTTCTCTCAGGCGACCACCGCTTCCTGCTCGACGTTCCCGTAGCGATGGACGACGGCAAGCCGGTCACGGGCAAGGTGCGCGTCGAGTACATCGCGACGGCCCCGGGCCAGCGCGCGTTCCCGCTCTCGGGCCGCGCCTCGACCCGCGCGCACCCGACGGTTTCGCTCGACACCCGGAAGGCGAGCCTGACGCGCCGCCGCTACGCCACCGACGAGCGCATCCCGGTGCCTCATGACCAGTGGATGTTCGCACGCGTCGAAGGCGGCGCCGGCCTCGACAATCAGGGCGGTGAGACGGCCGTCATCCCGTCCGACGTCCACATCCACATGCCGGGCGGCTTCGCGCCGGGCTGGATCCACGAACTCGTCTACGAGGGCCGCGACCCGCTCGTGCTGGGCCTCGGCCACATCGCGGTCCGCAATCTGGTCTCCTACCTCCGCTCGGGCCGCCCGGACGACGCCGGTGGCGCCAATCCGGCCGGGCGGGCGATGGAAAAAGCCTACGGCTGGGGCCGCTCGCAGACGGGTCGCTGCATCCGCGACTTTGTCTACAATGGCTTCAACGCCGACGAGAACGGCGGCAAGGTATTCGACGGCCTGTTGCCCCATGTCGCCGGCGGCGGCCTGATGTGGCTGAACCACCGCTTCGCCAACGGCATCGTCTCGGCCGGCCAACAGCACGAGGACCACGAGAACCCCGCCGACCGCTTCCCGTTCTCCTACGCTCGCTCGACCGACCACCTGACGGGCCGCACGGACGCCATCTGCAAGCGGCCCGAAACCGACCCGCTGATCATCCACACGCAGACGGGCTCCGAGTACTGGCAGCGCCGCGGCAGCCTCGTCCATACCGACACGCAAGGGAATGATCTCGCGCTGCCGGAGAACGTGCGCGCCTATTTCTGGGCCTCGTCCCAGCACTTCGCCGATCCGCTCCTGAAAAAACCCGCGCGCGGCATCTGCCAGAACGTGCAGAACGTCGTCTGGACGTCGATGTTTTTTCGCGCCGTGCTCGCCAATCTCGATCGCTGGGCGACCGACGGCACCTCGCCGCCCGCGAGCCGCGTTCCGCGCCGCGCCGACGGCACGCTGGTCGACGTCGAGACGTGGCGAAAGGGCTTCCCGTCCGTGCCGGGCGTCGCGACGCCGCGCACTCCGAACATCCTCGAACGCCTCGATTTCGGCCCGGATTTCGCACGCGGCATTCTCGCCGAGCCCCCCCGCCGGACCGGCGAGCACTACGCCGTGCTGGTCCCCGCGACCGACGCCGACGGCAACGACATCGCCGGCGTGCGCGCGCCGATGGTTCAGGCCCCGCTCGCGACCTACACCGGCTGGAACATGCGGGCGCGCGGCCAGGGCCACGGCGCGCTCCACGAGTTCACGGGATCCACGATCCCCTTTGCCGAAAGCCCCGAAGAACGCGCCATGACCGGCGATCCGCGCCCGTCGATCCTCGAGCGCTATCCCGACCGCCCAGCCTACCAGCGGGCGATCGGCGAGGCGGCACGGAAGCTCGCCGCCGAACGCTTCATGCTCGACGAGGACGTCGAGCGCTGCATCGCGGCCGCCGCCGACTGGCACGCCCCGCGCCACGACATCGCATTGCCGTGACACCGCTTTCCCCGTCGCGGGGAAGCGGCTGGTCAGGCCCGGCGACCGTCTCGACGAGACCATTGCCAACGGATGGTCCGGGATCTAGCGTCACTCTCAAACAGCGAAACGGATAGGGAAACGCCATGTTCATTCGCACTGTCGAGCATAACGCATCACTCGATCAGTTCCGGGCCGAGGTACGCGCCTTCTGCGAAAAAGAGCTGCCGCAGTCGATCCGCCAGAAGCAGGCGCGCGGCCAGCATCTCACCAAGGAGGAATACATCTCCTGGCTGCAGCGGCTTGGAACGCGGGGCTGGAACACGGGCAAATGGCCCAAGGAGCACGGCGGCCTCGGCTGGTCGCCGGAGCAGCACATCGCCTTCCAGGAGGAACTCGGCCGTGCCGGCGCGCCGCCACTGATGTCCTTCGGCCCGACCATGGCCGGCCCCGTCATCTACACGTTCGGCAGCGAGGCGCAGAAGGCACAGCACCTCCCCGGCATCATCAAGGGCGATCTCTGGTGGTGCCAGGGCTACTCCGAGCCGGGCGCCGGCTCCGATCTCGCCGCCCTCAAGACCCGCGCCGATCGCGACGGTGACGACTACATCGTCAACGGCCAGAAGATCTGGACCTCGACCGCCCACTGGGCCGACTGGATGTTCGCCCTCGTGCGCACCGACCAGACGGCGAAGAAGCAGGAAGGCATCTCCTTCGTCCTGATCGACATGAAGACACCGGGCATCACGGTGCGCCCGATCATCGGCATCACGCTCGGCCATCACCTGAACGAGGTGTTCTTCGACAACGTGCGGGTTCCGATCTCGAACCGCATCGGCGAGGAGAACAAGGGCTGGACCTACGCCAAATTCCTGCTGGCGAACGAACGCGTCGGCAATGTCGACGTGGCCAAGGTCGAAGGCAATATCGAGCAGATCCGCGCACTGATGGCTGAAACCCGCGAAGGCGGCAAGCCGCTCACCGAGGATCCCGTCTTCCAGCGCCGTCTCGCCGAACTCGAGGTCGGGCTCGCCACGGTGAAGGCGCTGATGGCGGACCAGCTCGCCGCCGCCCGCCTCAACGGCGCGCCCTCGTTGATGGGCGCCGCTGCCCTCAAGCTCCGCGGCACCGAGCTGCAGCAGGGCATTCTCCAGACCGGCCTCGACGTCCTCGGTCGCCACGGCATGGTCTACCAGCACGAGGCGCTCCACGCGGGCTGGAACGGCGAGATGATCGGGCCCGAGTCGTCCGCCGATGTCGTCTACGAACATCTCTACCGCCGCGCTGCCACCATCTACGGCGGCTCCAGCGAGGTGCAGAAGAACATCATCGCCAAGGGCGCGCTCGGCCTCTGAGCCCGCGCCCACCCCGAGCCGAAACCAGTCCGAAAGCACGGTCGACCATGCCCTCACTCTCCAGCGAAGAGCGCCAGCAGCTCCACGACAGCCTGCTTGAGATGCTCACCGACAAATACCCCTTCGAACAGTGGAAGAAACTCGCCCGCGCACCCGGCGGCGAAAGCTTCGGCCGCGCCGAGTGGAAGCAGTACGCCGACATGGGTTGGCTTGGCATTTCACTCCCCGAGGCCGCGGGCGGCTCGGCCGGCGGCATGACGGAACTCGGCATCGTGATGGCAGCGGCCGGTCGCTTCATGCTGCTCGAGCCGCTCCTCGGCACGATCGTTCTGGGGGCTGGCGCCATCGAGCGCGCTGGCACGGCAAAGCAGCAGGAGCTGCTTGGCTCGATCGCGACCGGCGATCTCATCCTGGCGTTCTGCCACACCGAACCCGGCGCCGGCTACGACCGCGACTACGTGACGAGCGTGGCGACGAAAGCCGGCGGCGGCTGGCGGATCGACGGCGAGAAGGGCTTCGCGCTCGGCGCTCACGCGGCCGATACACTCGTCGTGTCGGCGCGGATCGGCTCGGCCACGGGTCCGGTCGGCCTCTTCCTGGTGCCGCGCACGGCGGAAGGCATCTCGCTCAATCAGGCCCCGGCCTTCGACGGCCGCTTCGGCGCGACCGTGCGCCTCCAGGGCGTGACGGTTCCGGCCGACGCCCGCCTCGGCGATAGCGATGCGGACCGCCTCCCGATCATCGACGCGCTCATCGACCGCGCCGCCATTGCCTGCTGCGCCGAAGCCGTGGGCGCCATGGCCGCCGCGACCGACATCACCGTCGAATACCTGAAGACGCGCCAGCAGTTCGGCCAGCCGCTGTCGAAGTTCCAGGTGCTCCAGCATCGCCTTGTCGACATGAGCGTCTCGACCGAGGAAGCCCGCGCCATCGTCCACGCCGCGCTGCAGGCGATCGACGACGGCGCGGCCGACGCCGCACGCCTCGTCGCCATGGCCAAGGTGAAGACCGCCCAGACCGGCCGCTTCGTCGGCAGCCAGGCCATCCAGCTGCATGGCGGCATGGGCATGACGGACGAGTTGGTCGTCGGCCACTACTACAAGCGCATCACCATGTGCGAGTCGCTCTTCGGCGACGCCGAGTGGTACCTGAAGCGGGTCGGCAAGCTGCGCGACGCAGCCTGAGCACTTCGCAAGGCTTACCGTCAAAAGCGGAACGGTCGCTCCGGGTGGGGCGACCGTTTCGCGTTGCAGACCAGAGTCTCACCTCACGCGACGACGAACACCGGCAGCGTCAGATCCTTGGTCGCCGCCTCGAAGGCGATCCTCACCGGCAGCCCGACCTTGAGCACGCTGGCGTCCGCGCCCTTGAGTTGCGCCTGCATGCGCACGCCTTCCGCCAGATCGACGGTGACGAGGATATAGGGCAGCTCCCCCTTGAAGCCCGGATGGAACGCGTGATGCGAGATCGTCCAGGAGTGGACCGTTCCTGTTCCCTTCGCCTCGGTCCAGCGATGCTCCATCGAATAACAGGCCGGGCACACGGGACGCGGGTAGTGGCGGATCGTGCCGCAGTCCGAGCAGGTCTGCAGGAGCAGCTTGCCCTGCTTCATGCCATCCCAGTAGGCCTGCGTGTCGGCCGTCGGATCGGGCGTCGGCTTGCCGTAGTCATAGGCGTTCATGCGTTCCTCCCTCAGGCCCGGGCACAGATGGCGATCGAGCCGTCGCCCATGTCGCCGTAGCCGGTGACGAGACCGATCCGGGCGTCGGCGACCTGCGCCTGTCCCGCCTCGCCGCGCAATTGCCGAGCGAGTTCGACCACATGATTGAAACCGGCCATGTGCGCCTGCGACAGGAGCCCGCCATGCGTGTTGATCGGCAGCTTGCCGCCGAGACGGATGGCACCGGACTGGACGAACGCGCCGCCCTCGCCCTTCTTGCAGAAGCCTAGGTCCTCGAGCTGGCAGAGGACGATGTAGGTGAAGCAGTCGTAGACCTCGGCGACGTCGATGTCGTCGTGCGTCACACCAGCCATGGCGAACGCCTTCGGCGCCGCCTTGGCGAGCCCGAGCCGCGTCAAGTCCGGCCGCTGCGTGATCGCCGACGGCGAGTCCGGATGCCCCTCGGCCACGCCGAGCACCTGGATCACGGGTTTCGCGCAGTCCTGGGCCCGCTCCATCGAGGACACGATGAACGCGCACGCGCCGTCGCTCTCGAGGCTGCAATCATAGAGCCGCAGCGGATCGGAGATCATGCGCGACGCCTGATGGTCCTCGATCGATAGCGGCTTCGTCATCATGGCGTTGCCGTTGAGGATGGCGTTGTGCCGGGTCGAGACGGCGATCTCGGCCAGTTGCCGGCTTGTGGTGCCGTAGAGTTCCATATGCCGTCGGGCCATGGGTGCATAGAGCTGCGCCGGCGCGATGGCCCCGAGCGGCATCTCGAACTCGCCGATCAGCCGGAACTGCGGCATCTCGCGAACCCGGCTGCCGATCCGCCCGCCCGCGCCCGAGGAGCCGTTACGGCTGATCGGAATGAGCACATGGTTGCAGATGCCGGCGGCAACGGCGGCCGCGGCGCACTGAATCGAAGACACCGCGCTGGCGCCGCCGAGCGGCGTGACGGCCGAGAACCGAAGATCCGCGATCCCGAAATTGGTTATGTAGTCCTCGGCCACGACGGCCATGCTGCCGTAGGCGATGATACCGTCGATGTCCTTCGGATCGAGGCCGGCGTCTCGCACGGCCGCCAGTGACGCTTCCATCTGGAGCGTCGTCACGCTCTTTCCAGATTGGCGCGAGTAGCGGGTATCACCCACCCCCGTGATCGCCGCCTTGCCCTTGAGCGACATGCCTGACCTCCCTGCGTCTCGATGCGTGGCTCGAGACGAGGGTGACGCAACGCCGCTTGGAGGGCAACTGTCTCCAGTCGGCACGACGATCAGAGGCGCAGCGTCGTGGCTACGGCGTCCGCGTTCGCGGCGCCTCCGCGATCAGGTCTCTTCTTCCTCGCCGTCCGGACCGCCGATGATGCCGGTTACATCGCCGCCGGCGTCCTCTTCCTCCTCGAGGAAGGTGTCGTCCTCGGCATCCGCGATCGGCTCTTCCACCCCCTCGACATCGACGAGCGCATCCTCGGCCTCGGCCTCCGGCGCTTCGGGAACGCCGACGGCTGGCACCACTTCGGGCTTGCGCACGGCGCGCCGCTGCGCCTCGTCCTTGTCGGGTGTGACCGGTCCACGTGCGATGACGTAGGCCGAACCGCAGATGGGACAGTGGATCGGGTCGCGAGCCAGGTCGTAGAATCGAGCACCGCAACTGCCGTTCTGACAGGTTCGCTTGGTGCCACGAGCCGCTTTGTCTGCCATGACAAACCTCGATGGCGTTGATCGAAAAGTGGCGTGCTATCGCATACGCCGATTGCCGATGTCAAAAGACAAAACACCGGCCTTCCTGCGGCCGTGTGCACACGCGTCTTCGGTCGGCAGGTAGCGCCACCGGAGCCGCCATCGGCGGCCGTTGACAGGAACGGCGACGGCCGTGTCTATGGAACCCGACCGCCAAGCCAGATCGCCCTGCCGGAGCCCGTCGCACCGTGAGCCAGTCCCTCCCGAAGCCCCTTGTCGCCCACCGTTCCGGCCCTCTCGTAGGCCGCGTCCGCGTGCCGGGCGACAAATCGATCTCGCATCGGGCCCTGATGTTCGGTGCCCTCGCGACGGGAGTGACACGGATCACGGGGTTGCTGGAGGCCGAAGACGTGCTGAATACGGCTCACGTCGTCGAGGCACTCGGCTGCGGCGTCACGCGGGTCGGCGGGACGTTCGAGGTCCGGGGACGCGGTGTCGGCGGCTTGACCCAGCCCCGCGCCGACCTGGATTTCGGCAACTCGGGCACCGGCTGCCGGCTGATGATGGGCGTCATCGCCGGCCATGACATCGAGGCGCGCCTCGTCGGCGACGCATCGCTGTCGCGCCGCCCCATGCGGCGGGTACTCGATCCCCTTCGCCGCATGGGCCTGACCGTCATCGACGATCGCGAGAACTTGCCGCTCACCATCCGCGGCACCTCGAGCCTGCTGCCGATCGAGTACCGGACTCCCGTGCCCTCGGCGCAGGTGAAGTCGGCGGTGCTGCTCGCTGGCCTCTCGGCGACCGGCGAGACGACCGTCATCGAGCGCGAAGCCACCCGTGACCACACCGAGCGCATGCTGCGATACTTCGGCGCCGAGATCCGGACTGAGATGCGCGACGGCATGCACGCCATCACCGTCTCGGGCGATGCAGAACTCGCGGGTCGCCCGGTCGTCGTGCCGGCCGATCCGTCCTCCGCGGCGTTCCTCGCGGCGGCCGCCGCCATCGTGCCGGGCTCCGATGTCACGATCGAGGGCGTGCTCGTCAACGAGACCCGCACCGGCTTCTACACGACGCTCCGAGAGATGGGCGCCTCCGTCGAATTCGCCAACCCGCGCGAGGAAGGCGGCGAGCCGATTGCCGACATCCGCGTGCGCCATGCCAGGTTGAAGGGCGTCCGTGTCCCCGCGGCGCGCGCCCCGTCGATGATCGACGAATACCCGGTGCTGGCAGCCGTCGCGGCCTATGCCGACGGCGAGACCATCATGGAAGGGCTCGCCGAGTTGAAGGTGAAGGAGAGCGACCGTCTGGCGGCAACCGCTGCCGGCCTCGCGGCCAACGGTATCGGCGCCCGCATCGACGGCGACACCTTGACGGTCGAGGGACGCGGGACGCCGCGCGGCGGTGGAACCGTCGTCACCCACATGGACCACCGCATCGCCATGGCCTTCCTGATCCTCGGCCTCGGCAGCGACCGCCCGGTTGAGGTCGACGACGTGACCTTCGTCGCAACGAGCTTCCCGGCCTTCACGGGTCTCATGACAGGTCTCGGCGCCCGCCTCGAAGCACGCTGAGCTGACGACGGATATGCCGGTCCTGCCTCCATTGCGCCGCCCGTCGCGCTCGCGCTAGCATCGAAGCAGCGAGCGCCGGAAGCCGGCCGCCTGAGAGCTGCGCCCTGCCGCTGAGGAAGCCCCGATGCCCGGTCCGTTCCCCCACCTCTTCGCGCCGATCCGGCTCGGCCGCGCCACGGCCAAGAACCGCGTCATGCGCGTAGCGACGACGGCAAATCTGGCAGATCGCAACCAGGTCGGCCCGCGCCTCCTCGAGTTCTACCGGACGCTCGCCAAGGGTGGCGTCGGCACCATCGTGACCGAGGCATTGCGCACGCAGCCCGAGGACCCCTTCGGCCCCGGCGCGCTCGTCGTATTCGACCGCCGCGGCGTCGAGGGGCTGCGCCGGTTGTCGGACGTCTGCCATGCCGAAGGCGCGCTGCTCATCGGCCAGCTCAACATGGGCGGCCGCCAGCATCTCGCGTCCCGTGTCGTACCGTTCATGATCGCGCCGTCGGCCATCGCCTGCCCACGCTCCGGCGGCGTGCCACACGAACTTTCAACGCGCGAGGTCGCGGAGGTCGTCGAGACCTACATCATGTGCGCCGTCCACTGCATCGAAGGCGGCATGGACGGCGTCGAGATCCACGGCGCCCAGGGCCACTTGATCCAGCAGTTCATGTCGCCCTACACCAACCGGCGGACGGACCAGTACGGCGGCTCCCTCGAGAACCGCATGCGCTTCGCCCGCGAGATCCTCGAAGGCGTCCGTCGTCGGCTCGGCAGTCGCCCGGTCGTCGGCTTCAGGCTCGGCGTCGAGGAATTCACGGAAGGCGGCCTGACGATCGAAGACACGGTCGAGATCGCGCGCATCCTGTGCGCCGACGGCCTCGTCGATTACCTGTCGCTGGCCCAGGGGAACTTCAATTCGATCGACGCCCACCTGCCCGACCGACACTGGCCGATCCTCGCCTATCGGTCGCTGCACGCGCGCTTCAAGCCGGTCGCGAACGGCGTGCCGGTGGTTCTGTCGACCCGCATCCAGGGCCCCGAGCAGGCCGAGGACGTGCTCGCCGCCGGCGATGCCGACATGGTGGGTCTCTGCCGGGCGCTGCTCGTCGATCCGGAATGGCCGCTGAAGGCCGCGACCGGCAACGCCGCGGACATTCGCCGCTGCATCGCGTGCAACCAGTGCTGGGCGACGATCGCGGCCGGCGAGCCCATCGCCTGCGTGACGAACCCCATGGCGGGGCGTGAGTACCTCTGGCCGAAGCCCGAGCGCGACCGCGTCGAGCACCCGCGCCATGTCGTCGTGGTCGGCGGCGGTCCGGCGGGTCTCGAAGCCGCGCGGACGGCGGCGCTTCGGGGCCATCGCGTGACCCTTCTGGAAAGAAACGCCGCGCTCGGCGGCCGCGTGAAGGACGTGCACGAGGTGCGCCATCACGAGGAGATGCGGAACCTACTCGACTTTCTCGTACCTCAGGTTCGCAAGGCCGGCGTCACGATCAGGACCGGTGTCGAGGCGACGCCCGAGACAATCCTCGCCGAACAGCCGGACGCGATCATCCTCGCGACGGGTGCGACGCCGTATGCCCCCGGATTGCCCGGCGACGGCTCGGTCCCCGTGCTCACCGCTGACGGCCCGGTCGACTTGGCAGGCAAGCCCGGGCGCCGCGTCGTGATCATGGACGAGGACGGCTATTACTGGACGACCGCGGTCGTCGAAAGCGTCATGGCCCAGGGCCGCGAGGCGATCGTCATCTCTCGCTTCTTCGAGGTTGCGCGCGAGCTGCCTATGGTCTCGCGCATCGCGTTCCTGCGCGAGCTGGACAGGAACGGTGGCCAGACCCGTCCCAACAGCTACGTGGCTGGCGCGTCGAACGGCGGCGTCGCCGTTCGTCATTACCTGACCCAACGCGAGGACGTGGTCGACGACGTCGCCGCCGTGATCTGGATCGGCCCGGCCACCCCCAACTTCGAACTCGCCGAAAGCCTGCGTGTCGCCGGCTTCGAAGCCACGAACCTGAAGGTCGTCGGTGACGCGGTCCAGCCGCGCCGCCTCGCCCATGCCCTGAGCGAAGCCCATGCCGCCGCCCGCGCCATCGGCTCGCGCAACCGTCTCTGATCGATAGCAACCGGCCCTGCGCCGCACGGGAGGACCACCATGTCGAGCTTCGAGAAACTGAGCATCGACGCCGATACGGCCCAGATCGCCATCACGGCGGCGGTCGCCAAGGCGAAGCAGCTCGGCCACAAGATGAGCATTGCCGTCGCCGACGAGGCCGGCATCCTGAAGGCATTCGTCCGCATGGACGGGGCCTCTGAAATGACGCTCCGCATCGCCCAGGACAAGGCCTACACGTCAGCCTGTCTCGGCCGCCCGACGCACGCGTTCTGGGATTTCGTCAAGAATGACCCGCCGCTGCTGCACGGCATCGTCAATTATCCGCGCGTCGTCGTGTTCGGCGGCGGCTACCCGATCCTCGAGAACGGGCAGGTGATCGGCGCCATCGGCGTTTCGGGTGGCCACTACTCGGACGACATGGAAGTGGCGCGGGCCGGCCTTTCCGGCATGGGTGCGCCCGTCGGCTGAGTGGACCCGAACCCTAGCTCCGCCGCGAGAGCCCGGTCGCCGACTTGAACGCCGTGAGACCGGTTTCGTCGACGATGAACGGGAGCGGGATTCGCTCGCCCGAACGGAGTGTCAGAACGGCGTGGGTCGTCTCGTAGCCGTCGCGATCGTAGGCCGTCTCGAGGGCGGCACGCGCGATCTCGTCGGTGTCGATCAGATTCTGCCGGGTGGCGAACGCGTTGGCTTGCACGACGGCGACCGTCCGCTTGGCGCGGTCGACGATCACGCCCACCGGGTCGCCAGGGTTGAACACGCTCCACGCATAGACGCCGACGCAGACGATCATCGACGGGATCAGGAGCGCACTGACGATCACCGGCCCGTGGCGCAGCATGCCGGGTTGCAGGAGCGCCATCCCGATGACGGCGCCGACGAGGCCCAGCATGAAGGGAACGGCGGCATGCGCGATTCCAGCCTCCGGATTGACCTCGCCGTTCGAAAGAACCACCCGCTGGTCTTGGACTGCCTCACTCATGTCGGTCATGCCCTGCAATCGAGGTCTCAATGCCGATCATCTTGCCACGAACAGATTGACGGAAATTCTGTGAGATGGCCGACGATGGCGGGGATTGAGGCAAGGGTTTGTTAACGCGTGCCTCTGTTGCGAGACCGGGCAGCCTGCCGCAAGACTGGACTAGCCCGTCCCGGGGCATGCGCTAACATTGTGGGGTCCAGTTCACTCCCGCACCTCCCTCGAGGCTTCATCCATGCAAGACGACGAGACGTTGCGACTTGCCCGGCGCGCCGGGCTCGAGCGCTATCTGGCGGATCATCCCGAGCAGCTTCGTGCGGCGCTCGCGTCGGCATCCGCGCTCCGCGACCGCCTGCCCAGGGATCTGTCCCCCGCCGAAGAGCCGGCCCACGTCTATCGCGCCAGAGCGAACAAGGAACAGCCCCGATGACGGATCTGGCCTGGCTGTCCGTCCGCGAGACGGCGGCTCTGATCGGCGCGCGCAAGCTGTCGCCGGTCGAACTGACCGACTACCTGCTCCGGCGGATCGAACGCCTCGATCCCCGCTGGCACGCCTTCATTCGCGTCCTCCCCGAGCATGCGCGCGCCGCCGCCCGGGCGGCCGAGGCCGAGCTGATGGCGGGCGGCAGCCGGGGCGTCTGGCATGGCATGCCGGTCGGCCTGAAGGACATCATCGATCTGGCGGGCGTGCCGACCACCTGCCACTCGAAACTTTTCGCCGACCACAAGGCCGCTGCGAGCGCCGTCGTCACCGAGAAGCTCGAGACGGCCGGCGCCGTCGTCGTGGGCAAGCTCTCGACGCACGAGTTCGCCATCGGCGGGCCGTCGTTCGATCTGCCGTGGCCGCCGGCGGTCAACCCCTGGGGCGGCAACAACTTCCCCGGCGGCTCGTCGTCCGGCTCCGGCGTGGCGCTGGCAACGGGCATGCTGCCGGCGGCACTCGGCACCGACACCGGCGGCTCGGTGCGCAACCCCGCATCGATGTGCGGCATCGTCGGCATGAAGCCGACCTACGGCCGTGTCTCGCGCCGCGGCGTGTTCCCGCTGGCGTTCTCGCTCGACCACGTCGGACCGATGACGCGCGACGTGGCCGATAACGCTCTCCTCCTGCAGCTTCTGTCGGGTCACGATCCCCTCGATCCCGGCAGCGCCGATGTCCCCGTTCCGGATTTCACGGCCGGGATCGATTGCGGCGTGAAGGGCCTGCGCATCGGCCACGTCCGGCACTTCTACGACGGTGACGAGACGGCGCATCCTGAACAGCTCGCGGCCATCGACGCCGCGGCCGATCTCCTGCGCTCGCTGGGAGCCGACGTGCGCGAGATCAGGCTGCGGCCGCTCGACGAATATACGGTCTGCAACCGCGTGATCCTGGCATCGGAAGCCTTCTCCATCCATCGCCGCGATCTGGCCTCACGCCCTGGCGACTACGGCGCGCTGGCCCGCCAGCGGCTCGTCGGCGGTGCGGCCTACGACGCGGCCGACTACGTCGACGCGCTCCGCATGCGGGCCCGCCTGATCGCAGCGACCCATGAGGCGATGGCCGGATATGACGCCATCCTGACGGCCTCGAGCTTCGATCCGGCGCCACCGATCGACGACGCCGAGGCCTGCGCCCGCGTCTATCCGCGCCAGGCCCGCCAGCCGTTCAACGTCACGGGCCAGCCGGCGCTCGCCATGCCGGCCGGGTTCACGAAGGACGGACTGCCCTTGTCGATCCAGCTCGTCGGCCACGATTGGCAGGAGGCCATGATCTACCGCATCGCCTACGCCTACGAACAGGCAGCCGGCTGGCTCGGCCGTCGCCCGCCCGGCGTGGACTGACGTCAAGGACCTCGGGTTTTGTCCCGCCGCAGATGCACCGGAGGTGGCGATCAAGCCACTTCCGCCGCGCCCCGATCGATGACAGTCTTGGCGCAGTCATGCGAGGGCGGTGGACGCCAGATCCGCCCCCCGGAGGAACAACGCGACGAGGCTGAACATGAAATTCGGCATTTTCTACGAGATGCAGATCCCGCGCCCGTGGGAGGCCCATACCGAGCACAAGCTGCTGAACGACGCCCTCGCACAGGTCGAGCTGGCGGATCGCCTCGGCTACGACTTCGCCTGGGAGGTCGAGCACCACTACCTCGAGGAATATTCCCATTCGTCCGCTCCGGGCGTGTTCCTCGGCGCGGCCAGCCAGCGCACGAAGAACATCCGCCTCGCCCATGGCATCATGCAGTTGACGACCAACCACCCCTCGAAGGTAGCAGCCCAGGTCGCGACGCTCGATCTGCTGAGCCATGGTCGCGTCGAACTCGGCCTCGGCGAGAGCGCCTCGTCGACGGAGCTCGATCCGTTCGCCGTCACGTTCGAGAACAAGCGCGAGATCTTCGAGGATGCCGTCCGCTGCATGATCCCGATGTTCAAGGATCAGCCCTGCGAATACGACGGCTCGCACTTCAAGTTCCCCTATCGCAACGTCGTGCCGAAGCCTCTCCAGAAGCCGCATCCGCCGCTTTGGGTCGCCTGCTCTCAGCTCCCGACGATCGAATATTGCGGACAGAAGGGCATGGGCGCGCTTGGCTTCCAGTTCGTGTCGGCGGACGCCGCTCACGCCTGGGTCCACGCCTACTACAATGCGATCACCCGGCGCCTCGACAAGCTGGCTGACTACCCGATCAACCCGAACATCGCCCTCGTCTCCTATTTCATGTGCGCCAAGACCGACGAGGAAGCGCAGAAGCGGGCCGAGGGCCTGACGTTCTTCCAGTTCGCGCTGAAGTTCTACGGCCAGAGCGCCAACCGCGAGCGGCCCCGCGCCGGCACGGTCAACGTCTGGGACGAGTTCCAGAAGTGGAAATCGGCGAACCCCGACGCCGTCCAGAAATCGGTGCGCTCGGGCCTCGTCGGCTCGCCCGACACCATCCGCAAGAAGCTGCGCAAGTTCCAGTCGTCGAACGTCGACCAGATCATCTTCCTCAATCAGGCCGGCAAGAACCCGCACGAGCACATCTGCGAGGGCCTAGAGTTGTTTGCGAAGGAAGTGATGCCCGAGTTCCACGCGGCCGAAATCGCGCATCAGGACTGGAAGCGTGGCGTGCTCTCCGGCGAGATCCAGCTCGAGGAGATCGACACCCAGCCGTTCCGCGACCGCTTCGGCCATCTCAATCAGGTCGCGCCGCAGGTTGCAGCGGCGGAGTAACGTGAACTTGGCTGACGGGCGGACCCGCTCCGCCCGTCATTCCATCCGGAGGACGAACTTTGGCGCGCATCCCCCTTCTCGATGAGACCGACCCGGCACTCCCGGTAGAAGCCGCCGCGTTCCTCTCGGCAGCCGGCGCGTCACGGGGGCGGCTCATCAATCTCTACCGTGCGCTCGCCAATCGTCCTGAGGCCGGCACGGCCCTGATGGGCCTGATCACCACCGTCTACCGCAAGGACTCGACCCTGGAGCCGCGCCACGGCGAGCTGGCGTACATGACCGCGACGGCCGTAAACGATTGCTATTATTGAATACCCACCCATACGGTGCTCGGTCGGAGCATGGGACTGACGGAAGACCAGATGCGGCACCTCATTTCGGAGCCGCTGCCTGATGGGGTGTTTGCCCCGGCAGAAGCCGCCATCGTGCGCTACGCTCAGAAATCGACCCGCCTCGAACCTATCGACCGCAACACATACGCCGCCCTCGAAGCCCACTTCAGCCGCCAGCAGATCATCGACATCTGTCTGACAGTCGGGCTGAGCAACATGGTCAATCGCTTCCACGCGACGTTCCTGACCGACGTCGACGCCGACACCCTCGCCGCGGTCGAAGCCGGCGATCAGCAATACGGTGCGTGTGCACTTCCGCGGCCTCCCGAGCCCGACGGATCGTGACGACTGGCGCGTCCGGTGGCGTCACACCCGCGCGATAACGCTCTCGCCGAATGCCATGAGCCGCTCTTCCAGCTCGGAGGCATCGAGCCCGCCGAAGGTCTTGGCGTGCTGCGTGCTGCCGGCAGCACCGCCCGACAGGAACGCCGTCACCGGCAGCACCACACGGCCGACGCCCCGGCACGACGCATCGGCGACCGCTCCGAGCGGATCCATCCCGGAACCCGGCAGCGCACCCGGACACCCGGTCGTCACTTCGATGGCAGCCGGATCGCGGCCGGCTGCGCGCGCCATCTCGCGCATCTGCTCGATCAATGGTCCGATATCGACCGGCGATCCCGTCGCCGGAAAGAAGCCGTCGCCGAGCGTCGCCGCCCGCCGCGCCGCCGCCTCCGAATGTCCCCCGACGTGGATCGGCACGGCGCCATTGATAGGCTTCGGGTTGCAGCTCATGCCGCTGAACGAGACGTGCTCACCGGCAAAGCTCGCGTCGTCCGCCGCCCATAGCGCGCGCATGGCCCGGATGCACTCGTCGGTCCGCGCCCCGCGCTTGGCCCACGGCACGCCCAGCGCATCGAACTCTTCCTTGAGCCAGCCAACCCCAATGCCGAGATCGAGCCGGCCGCCACTCATGTAGTCGAGCGTCGCCAGTTCCTTGGCGAGAATGAGCGGATTGCGCTGCGGCAGGATCAGGATGCCGGTCATGCAGCGCAGCCGCGTGGTCGCCGCCAGCGCGAACGCCATCCAGATCAGCGGGTCCGGCAACTTCGTCTCAGGGCCGCCCGGCAACCGTCCAGTCGGCGAATAGGGATAGCGGGATGTGTAGTTCGTCGGCCAGACGACGTGCTCGATCGCGACCAGGCTGTCGAACCCGGCACGCTCAGCCGCAAGTGCCAGACGCCGGGCGCCGGCGCCATCGGGAAAATTGGAGTTCGAGAAATGCAGCGCGAACTTCACGGGCGGCCTCCCTCACGGCGGCGCCCCGTATCGGGCACCGCAGCGAGTGTGGCAGCATCGCGCCGGAACGCAACGGTATCCGGCGTCCGTCAGGAGCAGCTGCCGCCGCCGAGCACGCAGAACTTGGCGCAGTGCGGATGGCAGAGCTTGACGGCCCCGTCGGTGAACATGCCATCGTCGGCCCGCGCGGCCTCCGCGAACGTCCCGCCCATCTCGAAGGCCGGCTCGTAGGGCAGCAACGTGCACGGCAGCACGGTCGGCTTGGCCGCACCCTTCCGCTTCACCACCATGCGGCTGGTCGCGCACATCATCTGGTTCGGCGACTTCTTGAGAATGCCCCAGCAGGCGGCGCTGATCTCGGGCACCTCGTGGCTGCCGTCCATTTCGGGAAGAAGCATCAGTTGCTTGGGATTGGCCGGATCGATCCGCCAGCCGCGCGACGCGACGAGGGCTGCATACCCGTTCCGCGCCTCACGCTCGTCCTCGTTCCAGCATGTCCGTCCGGCGATGGCGATCTCGAAGCCCTGCGCATTGAGCCAGTCGATGCCGGCGATGGCTTTGTCGAACGTCTTCGGGCCGCGCTCCGCCTCGTGCAGGTCGCGGGTAAAATGATCGAGGCTGATGCGCAGCCTGAGGCGCGCGCCGTGCTTTTCCTTGAGCTCGATCAGCCCCTTCTTGATGGGCCCCCGCTGCAAGGGTTGCATGGCATTCGTCAGCACCAGCACGTCGAAACGACGGTCCAGCGCCGCGCCGAGCATGGCCAGGAATTCCGGGTTCATGAACGGCTCGCCGCCCGTGAAGCCGATCTCCTCGGTCCGATGCTGTCCGCTGATCAGTTCGTCGAGAAGGGTCACCACCTCCTCGGCACCGATGTAGGCGAGGCGGTCGTTGGTCGGCGAGGACTCGATGTAGCAGTTGGTACAGGTGATGTTGCACAGCGTGCCGGTATTGAACCACACCGTTTGTAGGCGCTCGAGCGGTACCGTCGCGCGCGGCTCGCCCTTCGCGGTGATGTCGGGATGCTCGAACTTGGCAAGCGTCGTCACCGTGACGGATTGGGCAGTTTCTCTCACGTCTGGCAGCTCCCCTCGAAGGACCGGCGCAGTCGTCGTCGTTCCGTCGCCTGCGCTTCCTGCTGTCGCCTAGCATGGCCGAGCCGGCGCCAGATACTCACGATACTTTTATTCAGCCGTGATCAGACGAGTTGCAGAACCTTGTGGTGCCCGGATGGCATCGACGATCCTCAACCGAGACCGACTGGTCTCGAGAGCGGGCGCGGACGCGGCTTCGACATGCCCGATGGCAACGGCATCGATGCCGGCAGCCTTGAGGGCCACGAGCGTCTGGGCGGCGCGGTCATTTGGCACGCTGGCAAGGAGCCCACCGGATGTTTGGGGATCGAAGACGAGCGCCAGCGTTGCCTCGGCATCCGGCCCGGCGACGTCCACCCGCGGCGAGAGAGCGGCGTTGTCCGGCAGCAGGCTGGAGCGCACCCCGGCCGCAATCAGCCGGTCGACACCCGGATAACGGGGGATCTGCGCCAGCCCGAGCACGGCCTCGAGCGGTCCATCCGACGCATCGAGCATCTCGATGAGGTGCCCGGCGAGCCCAAAGCCGGTCACGTCGGTCATGGCTCGGACATCCGATGCCAGCAGCACCCGGGCGGCAGCGGCGTTGCTCGCTCTCATGGCGGCGAGCGCGGCGGACACCTCGCGGGCGCGAGCCAGCCGCCGCATCCATCCGGCGAAGACGATGCCCGAGCCGAGCGGCTTCGTGAGCACCAGCACGTCGCCTTGTACGAGGCCACCCTTTGCGACGACGTGACCTCTCTCGACGCTGCCCGATACGAAAAGTCCGGCCGCCAACGCCTCTCCACGCCCCGTGTGACCGCCGACCAGCCCGACGTCATGCGCCCGCAGCACCGCCGTCACCCCGGCGAGCAGCTGAACGAGATCGTCCTCGACGAGATGTGGCGCCCCCGGCGGCAGGCCGACGAGCGCCAGGGCGTGGTCCGGCCGACCACCCTTGGCCAGGACGTCAGAGATGGCGTGCGCGGCGACGATCTCGCCCAGCAGATAGGGCTCCGGCCAGATGGCCGGGAAATGATCGATGGTTTCGAGCCGGAGTGGACCCGGCCCGAGATCGAGCACCGCGACGTCGTCGCGTCGGAGGAGACTGGCGCCGCGCCCCGCGATTGCCTCCGGCGCAAGCGCCTCGATCCGATCGAGAGCGCGGGACAGCGGAACGGGACCGACCTTTGCTGCGCAACCTGCACAATGCATCGCGTCCGCATTCTCCGCGCCAGCCACCATGGGAGATGGCAGATCCTGGAAGCGACGCATGAAACCGCGGTCGATCCGGTCCTTCAGCGTCCAGGCCCAGGCACCTGCCATGGCGAACGGTCCCCGCGCCGCAATCGCCTGACGCCCTCCACAGGACAGGAGCGTGAGGAACTGCGACTGGGGACGAAACGGCTTGGCCGCCATCCCCCGGGCCCTTAGGCGGATGTTCTCGGCAAGTGGCGGCCCTTGCCGGACGGCGAACACGCCCGCCTTCTCGCGTGGGTAGCCGATGACGCTCGCGCAGTCTCCGACCGCGAAGATATCGTCCTCGCCCACGACCTGCAGCGTCGGCCGGACGGAGAGGAAGCCGCGGTCGTCGATCGCCAGTCCGGTCCCGGCGAACCAGTCGGGTGGCTGCGCCTTGGTTGTGATCAGCGTCGCATCGCTCGCCACCTCGCGTCCGCTGGCAAGAACGACGGCCCGCTCCGTCACGGCGATGGCGGCATCTCCCGTGATCACCGCCACGCCGGCCTCGGCAAGCGCCTGCTCTCCGAGCCGTTGCGCGCGGGCGTTGTGCGTCGGCAGCACCCGGCCGCTGCCGATGAGGGTGAACTGAAAGGAGCGCCCGTCGATTCCGGCGCTAGGCGCCGCCTCGAGGAGACGGTGCCGGATGGCGAGGACGAGTTCGAATCCCGCAGCCCCCGTGCCGACGACCGTGATCCGACGCGGCCCGCCGATGCTGAAGGCCCGTGCCTCGAGCGCACGCCACCGGGGCGCGAAGCTCGACACCGGCTTGACCGGAATGGCGTGCTCGGTAGCGCCGCGAATGCTGTCGAGCGCCGGCGTGATGCCGGTATCGATCGACAGGAGATCGTAGCGGAGCGGCGGTCGGCCAGCGATGTGCAGGTCCCGGCGCTGGCTGTCGATGCCGTCAGCTTCGCCGTGGACGAGACGCGCGCCCGCGAAATGCGCGAGCCGGACGAGATCGATATGGCACGCGTCGAGATCATAGTGCCCGGCGACATGGCCCGGGAGCATTCCCGAGTAGGGCGCATCGAGTTCCTTGGCGATCAGCGTGACGTCGAGCCCGGGCTCTGGCGTCATCCCGAGGGACTTCAGCACCACGACATGTGCGTGCCCTCCGCCAACGAGGATCAGCCGGCGTCGCGCTGGCATCTGTCTCACTCCGTTCATGCCGCCTCGCAAAAGGCGACCGAGGGGCTGGAGATGGGCCGCATGAAGCTGGCGCCGGCTGAAGAGCCGTCACACAGGACGAGCGCGAGAGAGACGGAGGAGGAAAACGACACGTGACGGCCCTGACCTCGGATGCAGATCTGCACCGTCGAGTAGATCAGCCGCGTCCCCGCGGCAACCCTGCACGATCGAAGGCCGGATCACGTCCGGCTGAACGGGGCGCCGTCGAAGTTATCGGTTATGCGGAAAAGCCGCGATCAGATGCCCGAGCGCCGCCTTAAGTTCCTCGGCGGCGAGACCACTGAAAGCGAGGCGAAGACGCTGCTCTGCCCGTTCGGCAGCCGGGCGAACCTCGCGCAGAAGCGCTTCACCGTCGTCGGAGAGACGGACCGCGTAGGCACGCGCATCGAGACGTGTCCGCTTGCGCTTGATCAAGCCGCGCCGCAGGAGCCGCTTCACGATCTCGGCAACGGTCGAACGGTCGATTCCGGTAATTCCGACGAGACCGGTCTGGCTCACGTCACGGTTGTTCGCGACGGCGATCAGAACGGCGAACTGGCGGGTCGTGAGCCCAGTCGCGCCGGCTTCCTCGTTGAAGATGCTGTCGGCGACCTGACAGGCACGGTGCAGAAGATGCGCGAGCGACGCATCCTCGACGGGCTTCGTCTTGCGATCGACCTGCAGCTCGGAATCGGACAGTGAAGATTGCATGGCACCTGTCTCGCGAAACTGAGCCTCGACCGGCCGAACCGGATTTCCGTTTTGCCGCATAGGCTTGACCCGTCGATTCGAAAGCTGGCTGAGGCGAATTGACGCCGCGCAATTCCCCAGCCATGAATCTCTTTCTTGTGAACAGAAGCATTGCCTTCGAAATTTGCAGATAACCATCCCAAAAGTTCGAACAGTGACAGATCAGAAACGTTCACCTCGCATCGACTGGGAAGACCTGCGGGTGCTGATAGAACTCGCGCGAACCGGCAGCCTGTCTGGCGCCGCGCGGTCGCTCGGCATCACGCACGTGACTGTGAGCCGCCGCATCTCGAACCTCGAGGCCGATCTGGCTCAGGCCTTGTTCACGAGGGACACGGGCCGCTACGTCCTGACCGACGCTGGCCATCGCATTCTGGAGCTGGCCGAGCCGATGGCGACGAGTGCCGAGGCGATCGTTCGGGCAGCTTCGGGCCTTCAGGTGGAACTCGGTGGACCGGTTCGTGTCACCGCCACCGAAGCCGTCGGCGCCTATCTGGTCGTTCCGGCGTTGGCGCGAATCCACGTCCGCTATCCCGAAATGGACCTGAACCTGATCATTACGCAGGAGAATTTGAACCTCGCCCGAAACGCGACCGATCTGGCGGTACGGTTGGCCCGGCCGCAGTCGGACAGCGGCATCCATGCCATCAAGGTCGCGGACCTGTCGTATCGCTTCTACGGTGCAACGAGCTACGTGAAGTCCGTACCGCGCTCCGACTTCGAGGTGATCGCCTACCCTTCGGAATTGGCGGCATGGCCCGAGGTCCGCGCGGTGGAACGGGATTTCGCCACCAATCGCACGGCCTTGCGCGTCAATCATCTCGGCAATCGCATCCAGGCCGCTCGTCTCGGCATGGGCATCGCGCTTTTGCCGTGCATCATGGCCGCCGCGTGGCCGGATCTGACGCCTGTCGATCAGGAGGGACCGCCGGCGATCGTCCGGGAGATCTATGTGCTCGTCCACGAGGACTTGAAGGACGTGCCCAGGCTGAAGGCGAGCATGAATGTGCTTTGCGAGACCATTTCGACGCTCTTCGCACCCGCGGAAGCAGGCAGCGGAACTGCAACGACAGCCGCGACCGACGCCGAAATCGCTTCGACTGCCGGGAAGTCCTAGTCCGCGCTGGACAAGCCCGCCCGTGAGCGCAATCGTTGTGCGACCGCCGACGCGCGAGACCTGCCAGGATCACGAGGAGCAAACGTCCGATGAGCGCCGCAATCGAGCTGGGTGAGATCCGGATCAAACGGATCATCGAGCAGGAAGCTCCGTTCTTCCCGGTCCACGACTTCTTCCCGAACTTCACGCCCGAGATGATGGCCGCCAACAGCCATTGGTTGCAGCCCCGCTACGTCGACCGGAACGGCATGCTGGTGCTGTGTATCCAGAGCTACCTCGTCGAGACGAAGCACCATCGCATTCTCGTCGACACGTGCGTCGGCAATCACAAGCCGCGTCCTCATCGCCCGTTCTGGGACATGATGGCCTCCGACCGCTACGAAAAGAGCCTCGCCGAGGCTGGCGTGGGCGTAAACGACATCGATTTCGTCATGTGCACGCACTTGCACGTCGATCATGTCGGCTGGAACACCCGGCTCGACAACGGACGCTGGGTGCCGACGTTCCCCAAGGCCCGCTATGTGTTCTCGGATCGGGAACTCGAGTTCTGGACCGAGCGTCATCGCCAGGCGCCGGAAACCGCCGCCTGGATGACGGACAGCGTCTTGCCTGTGGTGGCGGCGGGCCGCGTCGACGTCGTCAAGAGCGATTACGCCTTCAACGATCTGGTGCAGTTGGTACCGGCCCCGGGCCACACCATCGACCAGTACTGCGTGCTGGCCGGCAAGCCGGGCCACGATGCCCTGGTGACTGGCGACATGGTCCATTCGCCGATCCAGGTGAAGTATCCCGAGATCGGCATGATGTCGGACTACGACTCGAAGCAGGCCGGCGAAAGCCGGAAGCGCATCTTCTCGAGATTCTGCGATACCTCGACCCTGATCTGCACCGGCCACTTCCCGTCGCCGTCGGCGGGCCGCATCACGCGCGACGGCGAGAGTCACTTCAAGTTCACCGAGGCCTGACGCCGACCTGCGATCACCCGAGGGTGGTCGCGACCACCCACCAGTCGGGATGGGCCGCCGCGATCCGGTTAGCCCCCCGCCGGGCCGCATCGGCGCCGTCGACGAGCGCGAAGCAGGTCGGTCCACTGCCCGACATTCGCACGACCTGAGCGCCTTCCATGCGCGCTAGCACGCCGAGCACGTCGGCGACGGCTGGACAGAGCGCGACCGCCACCCGCTGCAGGTCGTTTGGCCGGCTCGCCAGGGCTTCGATGACGTCGTCGGCCGTCGCGAGCTGCGGCAGCACGAGACGTCTCGGTGGCCCGTCGACCGCTCGCGCGTCGAGCGCCTTGAAGACCGCCGCTGTCGCGAGTGGCACCCCGGGATTGACCAGGATGGCATCGAGCCGCGGAAATGCAGCCAGCCGCTCCACTTCGGCACCGATCCCGGTCATGCGACCGGCAACCGGCTCGAGACAGACGGGCACGTCGGCCCCAATAGACTTGGCGATCTCCGCCCAGACGAGGTCCCCGGCGATCTCCGGATTGAGCCGTTGCAGCAGCCGGATGGCCGCCGCCGCATCACTCGAGCCTCCCCCGATGCCGGCCGCGACCGGCAACCGCTTCTCGAGCTCGAACCGCCCGGCCCTGACGTGCGGCCACTGCCGCCGAGCGGCCTCGATCGCTATGGAGACGAGGTTCCGGCCGCCATCGAGCTGCACCGACGTCAAGCCTGAAACGGCGAGCCCATCCGGCGCATCGCCGACCAGGGTCAACCGGTCACTCGCTTCGTGGCCGGCGAACGCCACGAGACTGTCGAGTTCATGATAGCCGTCGCATCGCCGGCCGAGCACCTGGAGCGACAGGTTCACCTTGGCCGGGGCCAGCTCTGTCAGCGACCTGTGAACCATGACGTTCCGCGCCCGATGCGACCTCGCCCGTCTGCCTATTGCAGGCCCGGCCGGACCGGCTCGTAGTCGCTCGACGCCCGCTTGCGCTCTTGCGCAGGACGTTGCGCCTTCACTTTGCGGGGCTTGACGGGCTTGCCCTGCACGAGATCCGGCAGTCCGTCCTCGAGCTTGCGATTGATCTTGTCGACTTCCTCGGGCTCCGGCTTCAGCGTCAGCGCCTGCCGCCACTGGAAGTAGGCTTCACGGCGACGCCCGACGCGCCAGAAGGCGTCCCCGAGGTGATCATTGAGCGTCGGGTCTTCAGGGCGCAGTTCCACGGCGCGCTCGAGATACTTGACCGCCTGCTTGAAGTTGCCGAGCCGGAAATGCGCCCACCCGAGACTATCGACGATATAGCCGTCGTCGGGCTTCAACTGCACGGCCCTCTCGATGAGCTTCAGGCCCTGCTTGAGATTGATCCCCTGATCGACCCACGAGTACCCGAGATAGTTGAGCACGAGCGACTGATCCGGCGACAGCTGCAGCGCCTTTTGCAGATCGGCCTCCGCGAGCGGCCAGCGCTTCGTCCGCTCGTAGCTTGTGCCGCGGGCATAGAAGTATGGCCAATGCCTCGGCTCCGGCTTCTCTATGCCGGCGATGATCCGGGAATAATAGTCGATGGCTTCATCGTAACGCTTGCGGCCGCGCATCAGGTTGCCGAGCGCATCGAGCGCACGAATATCGTTTGGATCGCGTTCGAGGAGCTTGTCGAGCAACGCCTTGGCATCGTCGACCCGCTCGAGCAGGTTGAGATTCTGCGCCTTCCGGATGTCGATCGCCTGTTCGAGCGGCGAACCGGCCGGAATGCGCTCGTAGGCCCGGATGGCCGCGTCGTAGTTCTTGGTCGTCTCGTAGACGTTGGCGAGCGCCGCCAGCGCGAATGGCGAGTTCGGCTCGAGCCGGAGTGCCATCTGCAGATAGATCGCGCCCACGCTGATCCCGCCCTCGCTGGCGAGCGCCTCGCCGAGACCATAGAAGATCTCCGCCAGTCCCGTATTGGCAGAACCGACCAGCAAGCCGACCCGCTCGCCTGCCTTGAGGCGCGCCGCAAGGTCGCGGGCCACCGGATGCATCGTGCCACCGGTCTTGCGCGCATGCTCTTCAAGCACCGAAATGCCGAGCCTGTTGTCGCCGTTGGCGGACGCGTGATGCGCGTAGGCGAGTGCCACGCGGAATGACTTGGTGTCGCTCCGGAACAGGCGATCGAACGCCGCCTTGGCCTCGCCCGGCTGCCCGGCCACGTCGTACATCAGCGCCTTGTGGTAGCGGACGTAGAAGCGCGCCCATTCGGCCTGATTGACCGTGTCCGCCTCCTTGATCGCTTGCGCGATTTCGCCGGTGCCGGCTTTCATCCATCCGCGCGCGAGGGCGAGTGTCAGTTGTTCCATCAGGCCGTTGCCCTGGGCGGAGAACTGGTCGAAGGCGTCCTCGTAGCGCTTCGCCGTCGCAGCCTCGATTCCGAGGATGAGCCGCGCCATCCGGTGATCGGTCTGCTGGCTGGCGATGCGGGTCGCGAGTTCCTTCGCGCTCTGGAACCGCCCCTCCGACGTCTCCATGAGCAGCGCCTGCTCCATGAGCGGCAGATTGCCCGGATCACGCTCGAGGGCCGACCGATAGTACTCGGCTGCGGCCGCCATGTCGTGCTGCCCGCGGGCGATGCGCCCTGCGAGATAGCTGCCGAGCAGGGATTGGCCACCGGCTTCGCTATTGCCCGATCGGGCGTGAGCCACGTCTGGCGCCGCTGGAGCGCAGAGCATCGCAGCGGCGATTATCGTGACGAACCGGCACCGCAGCCTCGCGACTCGCTTGAACATCGTTTCACCTCGCGGGCACATGACAGAAACCCGGCTGGTTTGATTCATCTTTCGCCAAGTTAGCAAATCGCCGGCCGACTTGGCCACTAACATCACCCGGCGTCCGGTGTCTGTCCCGCGAGGACTTGTGCGAAGACAGGCCTGTCGACGTTGCCGCCCGAGAGAATGACGCCGAGTCGGGCCCCTGGGCGCCGGCGCCGATCCTTCATGAGTGCGGCGAAGGCCGCCGCACCTGCCCCTTCCGCAACGTTGTGGGTCGTCTCGAAGATCACCCGCATCGCCTCCGCGATCTCGTCCTCGGTCACGCGCACCACATCGCCGGCGCCGCGGCAAATGACGTCCATGGCATCGGGATGCGGCTCACGACAGGCCATGCCGTCCGCGAAGGTCCGGGCGGAATTGGTCGGAACGAGCGCTTTGGCCGCAAACGAGAGCGCCACGGCCGGGGCCTGATCGGCGGTGACGCCAATGATCTCGGTCTCGAGGCCCAGCGCGTCGCGCGCCGCGATCAGTCCCGAGATCCCCGAGCCCATCCCGATCGGCACGAAGACGGCATCGAGATCGCCCGCGCTGCGGAAAAGCTCCAGCGCGTATGTCGCCACGCCACGGACCAGATCCGGATGATACGACGGCACCATGTGCAGCCCGTCCGCCTCGGCGAGCCAGGCGGCTTCCGCTTTCGCTTCGTCGAAATCACGCCCGTGCTCGATGAGGCGTGCGCCGAACCCGCGCATGGCGGTGTTCTTCTCGGCCGAGTTCCCGAAGGGTACGAGAATCGTTGCGCCGAGCCCCGCGCCCTTCGCGGCCCGCGCGATGGATTGGCCATGGTTTCCCCGCGTCGCCGTGATCACGCCCGTAACGCCCGGCTCCCGCTGCGCCAGCGCGTCCATGTAGACGACGCCACCCCGGATCTTGAAGGCGCCCGTCGGCGTGTGGTTCTCGTGTTTGACGACGATTTCGGTGCCGGCGTGGCTCGCGAGCAGCGGCCAGGCGAAGGTCGGCGTCGGCGGCATCGCGCGATGAACGAGCGCAGCGGCCGCCTCGAGCTGCTCGGTTGAGAATGCGTAGGGGCTGGACATCGGGCCGCTCCTGGTTCGTCCCATGGGGCCATCTCGGATGACGCCTCGTCGTTAACACGCCGCCCGGCGAAGATGACGGCCGGACCGAGCCTGCGGCAATCTGACCGGTGACGCGTCTGGTCAGTCTGCCGAGTATCCGCCGCTTTCACAGCGATGCTGGGGCACGGGACGGGGATGAGGCGGGATCTATGGTCGATATCAGCGAACTCAAGACGGCAGAAGATGGCCGGACGAAGTGGATCGGCGTCTACGTGGGCATCCTGGCCACCCTGCTCGCGATCTGTGGCATGGGCGGCGGCAATGCCGCCAAGGACGCGACCCGCGCCAACATCGAAGTGACCAACATGTGGGCGTTCTTCCAGGCGAAGAACATCCGCCGGACGTCCTACTCGGTCGCCGCCGACGATCTCGAGTTGCAGCTCAAGACCAATCCGGCGCTCAACGGAGATGGCCGGCGCGCGATCGAGGAAAAGATTGCGGCCTATCGCGCGACAGTCGCCAAATATACGAGCGACAAGGCAAAGAACGAGGGCCTCGACGAGCTGTTCAAGCGCGCAAAGGCCCTCGAGGCCGAGCGCGACGTGGCACTGCGCAAGGACCCCTATTTCGACTTCGCCGAGGCGCTGTTGCAGATCGCCATTGTGCTGGCCTCGGTGTCGCTGATCGTCGGCGGCAACCGCCTCTTGATCGGCAGCGGTATCCTGGCCGGTCTCGGAACCTTCCTGATGCTCAACGGGTTTACCCTATTGTTGGCGCTTCCGGTGCTCGGTTGAGGCTGGCTGGCCAGCCTTCAATTGAACCAGCCGCGCCGGGTTCCCATATCCTGGCGCGAGTGTAGCGGAATGGTCCGGCTGGGATCGTCCCGGCTGGAGTACGGCTGCGGCCGTGGCGTCGCGGGAGGCATCGACGAGGCCATGGCATCGGATTCGGAGGGCGGTCAACGAACCATCTACGGGCGGTTCGCCGACTATTGGGCAGGCCTCATGGAGGCCGGCGAAACAGCCGATCGCGACCTCTCGAACCGTGCCTTGGAAGGTGCGCCGATCGTCTGGATGCTCGGCAAGGTCCAGTCGGGCAAGAGTTCCATCGTTGCCGCCATTACCGGGGCCACCGCAGCCGAGGTCGGCTCGGGCTTTCGGCCCTGCACGCGGACGGCACGGGTATTCGACTTCCCGGTCGAGGCTCCCGCGGTCCGCTTTCTCGACACGCGCGGCCTCGGCGAGGTGGGTTATGACGCGGCCGACGACCTCGCGCTTGCCGAGCGCCAGTCCCACGTCGTGCTGATCGTGATGCGCGCGACCGACCATCAGCAGGATGCCATCCTCGACGCGGTCGCAGCCGTCCGTCGCCGCCATCCCGATTGGCCGCTGCTGGTGGCCCAGACCTGCCTGCACGAAGCCTACCCGCCCGACGCCGGCCATGTCCTGCCCTATCCGTTCGGACCGGACGGCCAATCACTCCCGGAACGTTTGGCCGAGATCCCGGATCGCCTCACCCGCAGCCTTGCGCACCAGCGGAGCTTGTTCTCCCGCATCGGCGGTACAGGCCCCATTCGCTTCGTGCCAATCGACTTCACCCAGGCCGGCGACGGCTACGAGCCGCGCCACTATGGCCTGGAGCCGTTGACGGAGGCCCTCGTCGAAGCGGCACCTGCCGGCATCGGCGCGCTGATCGGCGAGATGCGGGCATCGGCACGCCGCCGCGAGGCCCGCGACACGAACCCTTTGATCCTCGGCCATGCCGCAGCGGCCGCGGCCGTCGATCTGGTGCCGATTGCTGGCGCCATAGCCGTGCCCGGCGTGCAGGCGCGGATGCTGCACGCGCTCGCAGCCCGTCAGGGCGTCGAATGGGACCGCCGCATCCTGGGCGAGTTCGGCGCCGGCCTCGGTGCCTCGATCGTGACCCGCTTTGCCGCCCAGTTCGGCATCCGGCAGCTCGTGAAGCTGATCCCGGTCTACGGCCAGACCGTCGGCTCGGCCGCCGCCGCCGCCACCAGCTTCGCGACGACCTACGCACTCGGCAAGGCGGCGCTGATGTTCCTCGACCAGCGTCGGCGCGGTGTCTCTGACCCGGCTGCCGTCGCCACCGCCTATCGCGATGCCCTGACCCGCGCCTTCGAGATCGCACGCGCCCGCGGAATCGGCGGTAGCGAACCCACCGATGGGGCAGCCGATGGCAAACGATAGGCTCCGGAGCTGGATCGGCTGGGCCGCGCTTTCGATCGCGGTCGTCCTGCCGACGCTCGCCCTTGTCCCGTTCGGATGGCTCTGGCTCTGGCAGAACGGCTATTTCTTCTACTGGCTGGGTGCCGCTCTGGCCGTGTCGGTGGCTGCGTTCGGGGTTCGGGTCTGGCTCCTGCGCCGGGCAGCGGCTGCGCTCAGGGACGACGTGACCACGAAACCCGTAGCTCCCGGGAGCGACGTATCCTCGCCCCGCGAAAAGGCCGCGCGAGAGGCCGTCGAAACCATGGCCCGCACGGTCGATCCGGAGGCCATCACGGGCCGGGAAGCCCTGACCAACCTCGGCCTCGCCACCGTCGAAGCCGTCGCCCGGCATCTCCGTCCGGAGGCGCGCGAGCCTCTCTGGGCCTTCACCGTTCCGGAGGCGCTGACCCTGATCGAGCGGGTGAGCCAGCGCCTTCGCCCCCTCGTCGTCGCGAACGTGCCATTGGGCGACCGGCTCACCGTCGGGCAGGTGCTCCAGCTCTACCGCTGGCGATCTGTCATCGACGTGGCGTCGAGCGCCTACGACATCTGGCGCGTGGTGCGGCTGATGAACCCCGTGTCCGCTGTAACGCAGGAAATCCGCGAGCGCCTGAGCAAGGAGATGTACGCCGGCCTCAAGGACGAGCTGGCGAAGCGATTGCTCGCCACCTTCGTGCGTGAAGTCGGCGAGGCCGCCATCGACCTCTACAGCGGCCGGCTTGCCGTCCCGGAAGCCGAGTTGCCCTCGGGTCGTTTGAAGGCCGAGGCCGGCCCCGATCCCGCCACCTCGGCACCGCTGCGCTTGCTGCTCGCCGGCCGGTCGGGGAGTGGCAAATCGAGCCTGATCAATGCGCTCGCGAACGAAATCCACGCCGCCGCCGACGCCCTTCCGCAGACGCGCGCCTACACGGCCTACGAGGTACAGCGCGACGGCAAGCCCCCCGTGGTGCTCGTCGACAGCCCCGGACTGACCCGCCCGGAGGATCAGTCCGCCCTGACGAGCCACGCCGACGAATGTGACCTCATCCTATGGGTTGTGGCGGCGGACCGCCCCGACCGCGAGATGGATCGCGCCGGCCTGGCCGCCATCCGGGCCCATTTCGCGGCCCGCACCGAGCGCCCAGCGCCGCCCGTCGTCATCGTCATGACGCATGTCGACCGGCTACGTCCGTTCACCGAATGGAGCCCCCCCTACGACATAGCGAACCCCTCGACGCCGAAGGCGCGCTCGATCCGCGATGCCATGGACGCCGTCGCCGAGGATCTCGGACGGCCGATCGCAGACATCGTGCCGGTGAGCCTTGCCCCCGACCGGGAGAGCTACAACGTCGATCTCGTATGGGCGAAGCTCGTCGACGCGCTTCCGGCCGCCAAGAGTGCGAGCCTCATGCGCCGTGTTGCCGAAGCTCGCCGCGCAACCGACTGGCGGCGCGTGCTGGGGCAGGCCGTCGGCGCAGGTCGCCTCGCCGCCGGCATCCTCCTTCCGGACCGCTCGAAGGGATGAAGCCACACCCCGGTCGCTCCGGCCTCACTCGAACAGCTTGAGCTGCCGGTGCGTATCGGCACGGCAGGCGACGGCGGGAATGCGCCGATACCCGAAGGCCGTCCGGTCGACGGCATGCGGGTAGCGCTCGCGAAACAGCGCCTCCGCCTTGCCCCGCGAGCCCGGAAAGCGCTCGCCCCACCAGATCTCGTAGAGCCGCTTCGGATCGCAGCCGAACCGCGCTGCGAGGTGCTTCGGTCGGAGCCGCAGCCAGCGTCCGATCCAGATCTCGATCGCTTCCGCCTCGCCGAGGGCTGGCGCAGCCCCGGCGTTAACCTGTGTTTCTGACTCTGACGGACACGCGAGCACGGCGACCCTTGACCTCAATTCCTCATTCGTTCCATTGATCACGCGAAATTCGAGCATTCTCGTGGCCGATCCCGGTCGCGATGCCGGCAAGCCCCGGCCGCTCCAGCCGAGGAACGCGCTGCCATGATCCTCTTTCCCGCGATCGATCTCAAGGACGGCCAGTGTGTCCGCCTGAAGCTCGGCGAGATGAGCGAGGCGACCGTCTTCAACGACGACCCGGCGGCCCAGGCCCGCACCTTCGAGGAGCAGGGCTTCGAGTACCTGCACATCGTCGACCTGAACGGCGCCTTCGCCGGCCACCCGGTCAACGGCGCAGCGGTCGAGGCGATCCTGGCGGCCGTCCGCATGCCGGTCCAGCTCGGCGGCGGCATTCGCGACCTCGCCACTATCGAGACGTGGCTGGCGAAGGGCATCCGCCGCGTCATTCTGGGTACGATCGCGGTGCGTGACCCTGCCCTCGTGCGGGAAGCAGCCCGGAAGTTCCCCGGCCGCGTGGCCGTCGGCATCGACGCCAAGGGCGGCAAGGTCGCCGTCGAGGGCTGGGCCGAGACGTCCGAGCTGACCATCGTCGACCTCGCCCACCGCTTCGAGGACGCCGGCGTCGCGGCCATCATCTACACCGACATCGACCGCGACGGCATCTTGAAGGGCCTGAACCTGCCGTCGACGGCAGCCCTCGCCGCCGCGACCTCGATCCCGGTGATCGCCTCCGGTGGCCTTGCCAGCATGGACGACGTGGAAGCGCTGCTTAGGCCCGAGAACGCCCGCCTCGAAGGTGCCATCACGGGACGCGCCCTCTACGACGGCCGCCTCGATGCGAAGGCCGCTCTGGCACGCATCCGTCAGGCGCGAGGCGCCCGGGCCTGAACCTTGGCGGACCAGTTCACGTCACGCCGTAGCGGTTCGGGCCGTGCGCGCCCTTGCCCTTGACGATAGCCGAAAGCACCACGTCTGCCGTCCACGTGGTGAACACCGTCGCCATCTCCGGGCTCGGCCGCGGCCCTTCGTCGACGTTGCCGTGTGTGATGACGAACTCGTGGCTCGAGGTCCCGACCAGCTCGAGCCGGTAATAGCGGAACCGGTCGCCGATATCCTCCGGCCGCCAGATGTGCCAGCTGAGATCGTTGGGCGTCACGTCTTCGGGCGGGAGGTGCTCGGCTCTCGGGCTGACGCGCACGCGGTAGCCCCACCCCGTCGGCAGGTGGTCCTGCAGCAGGTCGGCGACGATGCGCTTCGTTTCCTCGACGTCCATGCCAGCCATTCGGACAGCGTCCTCAGCTCACCCGCTCGAGCTTCTGCAGTGATCGGAGCGGCCTCGGCATCGGCTGGCCGGGAAATGCTGTCGGCCAGTTGGTGTACGAGACCTCACCGACATAGATGTCGCCGCGGCTGTCGATCGCAAGGCCGTGCGGCGCGATGAACCGCCCCGGCTCGAGGCCCGCACCCTCCTCGCCGCCAAGACGCGCGATCAACTTACCCTGACTGTCGACGACCGAAAGCCTTGGCCCGAGATTCTTGTAGGCGAGGTTGACAGGCATGCCCGGCCCGAGCTCACCGACGAAGAAAGTCGGCGTCGTGGTGCCCTTGCCGCAGGCGCAGTAGAGGCCGCAGGGCCGGTGCAGGTTGCGCCACTCGGTCTCGTAGCGGCCATCGCCGTCGAAGACCTGCACGCGGTGGTTCTCGCGGTCCGCCACATAGACCCAGCCATCGGCGTCGGTGACGATGTTATGGACGAGATTGAACTGCCCCGGCCCGGTCCCCGTCTCACCCCACGACTTGAGGAGGCGGCCGTCTGGCGTGAACTTGTGCACCGAGGCGTTGCCGTAGCCGTCGGAAACGTAGATCTCGCCCTTGGGACTGAGTGCGGTATGCGTGCACCGGTGGAACGGCTCGCCGGACATGAACGGGGCGGGTTTTCCCGGCACGCCGAGCGTCATCACGACCTTGCCGTCCGTCGTGCACTTGCGCACCGTGTGGTCGCCGTCGTCGGTGCAGTAGAGAAAATCGTCCTTGTCGATGTGAAGGCCGTGCGCGCGCTTGAACACGCCCTCGCCCCAGCTTGTGATGAACGAACCGTCACGGTCGAACACCATCATCGGATGCGCGCCGCGATTGAAGACGTAGACGCGGTCCTTGGAATCGACGCCGACGGCGCCGACGTCCATGAACTCCCATCCGTCGGGCAGCTTCGCCCAGTTCTCGATCACCCGGTAGCGATACTCCCCCGACCCGAGCATCTGAGACATGGTGGCATCTCCCTGACTGATATGGCGCAAGACTAGAGCAGGATCGCGCCCGAAAGCGAGCTTGCCGCAAGGTCCTCGCAACTGCGTAACCGGAATTGGCCGCGAAGCTAGGCAAACCAGCGACCAAGTGTAACCATGACGCGGCACCCGTTGGAACCGCATCGACATGAGCCAGGCTGCCGACACCCAGGAACTGACCGCGCTGCGGCGCGCGGCCATTCTGGTGTCCGGCATGTTGACCGTAACGCTCTATTTCACGACCATCCTGGTCGTCTCGACGGTCCTGCCGCAGATCCAGGGGGCCATGTCGGCGACCCCGGACGAGGTGTCCTGGATCGTCACGTTCAACATTCTGGCCATTGCGATCGCGACCCCCATGACGGGCTGGCTGGTGGCCCGGTTCGGTCGTCGCCGCACGATGTGCACGTGCGTGGCGGGCTTCGTTTTGTCGACCCTGATGTGCGGTCTCGCCCCATCGCTCGAGACGCTGATCTTCTGGCGCATCGTGCAGGGTGCCATCGGCGCACCCACGGTCCCTCTGGCCCAATCGATCCTGCTCGACATCTACCCCAAGGAGCAGCACCGCTTCGTCATGGGCATGAACGGCATGGGCGTCATCCTCGGCCCCATCATCGGCCCGACGCTCGCCGGTCAGCTCGCCGAGGACATCGGCTGGCGATGGGCGTTCCACATGCTCCTGCCCGTGAGCGTCCTCGCATTTCTCGGCCTGTTCCTGCTGCTGCCGCGCGACCAGAAGACAGAGCGCATCCGCTTCGACTGGATCGGCTTCCTGTCGCTGTCGATCGCCGTCGGCTGCCTGCAGTACCTGCTCGCCCGAGGGCCACGGCTCGACTGGTTCGAGAGCCAGCAGCTCGTGGTCGCGAGCATCGTCGGCGTGGTGAGCTTCTACGTCTTCATCGCCCATAGCGTGACGGCCGAGAAGCCGTTTCTCGACCTGCGGCTCCTGACCAATCGAAACCTCGCCCTAGGCTTCCTGCTGGTCACGCTGTTCGGCATGCTGGCATTTACGCCGATGGTGATTCTGCCGACATTGCTCCGCCAGCACGTGGGCTACCCGGATGCCCTCGTCGGCTGGGTCATCGGCAGCCGCGGTGTGGGCGGTCTGATCGGGTTTTTCCTCGCCATGTGGATCGAGCGGATCGACCCGCGGCTGTCGATGGCGACCGGCTTCTGCCTGCTCGCCATGTCCGGGCTATGGCTGACCTTCATCAACATCGACGTCACGCCGTGGGAACTGGCCGTGAACGGCATGGTGCAGGGCATGTGTATCGGCATCGTCTTCGTGCCGCTGTCGATCGCGACGTTCTCAGACCTCGAGCCGAGGAAGCGACCGGAAGCGCTTGGCGTGTTCCACCTGCTGCGGAACCTGGGCTCGAGCCTGTTCATCTCCGTCACGATCGCCAGCATCGTCGCCTCGACCGGCGCCAACTACGCCCGCATGATCGAAGTGCTGAACCCGTTCAATCCCGCGTTGTCGCTGCCGTGGGTCGTGGGCGCGTGGGATGCTTCGACGTCGGCCGGCCTCTCCCGCCTCTCGCGCGAGGTGACGCGGCAGGCCTCCGTGATCGCCTACATCAACGCCTTTGGCCTGTTCACGATCGTCGCCGCCTGCGCCGTACCGGCAGCGCTCCTTTTGCGCCGGGCGCGCCCGGCGGCGGCCGATGTTGCGGTCCCGGCAGCCGTCGCCAAGGCCGCGCCCCAGCCATCACCGTCCAAGGCTGCACCTGAGCCGGATGCAGCCAGAAAGGCCGCCGCCGAGTAGGCGGTGACAGCCACATTCGGTTAGCCCTCCCGCCGTCGCCTCGTGCAGCGCTCCAGCGAATTGTGCTAGACACAGGCCCCAACGGTCGGGCCGTCGCCCGTCCTCGTCCATCGCCAGCCGCCGCCCCGGCCGATCGTGAGCGACCACCGTGTCAGAGACCTCGAAGCGCATCCTCCTCGTCATCGGCGGCGGCATTGCCGCCTACAAGTGCCTGGAGTTGATCCGTCGCGCCCGCGACAGGGGCTATCGCGTGCGGGCCGTCATGACCAGGGCCGCCGCGGAGTTCGTGACGCCCCTCTCGGTTGGCGCGTTGACCGGCGACCGGGTGTTCGCTGACCTGTTCAGCCTCGACGATGAGCGAGAGATCGGCCACATCCGCCTGTCCCGCGAGGCCGATCTGATCGTGGTTGCGCCCGCAACCGCGGACCTTCTTGCCAAGATGGCGGGCGGCCACGCCGACGATCTCGCGACCGCCGTCCTGCTCGCGACCGACAAGCCGGTGCTGGTCGCGCCCGCGATGAACCCGTTCATGTGGCGCCACCCGGCGACCCGGCGCAATGTGGCGCAACTGGCCGCCGACGGCATCGCGATCGTCGGCCCGAACAGCGGCGAGATGGCTGAACGGAACGAAGCCGGTCCCGGCCGCATGGCCGAGCCGCACGAGATCCTCGCCGCCATCGAGGCGCGCCTTGCGACCACCGCAACGCATCGAATGGCGAAGGGGCCACTTGCCGGGCGCCACGTGCTGATCACGTCGGGACCAACCCACGAGCCCATCGATCCCGTGCGCTACATCGCCAACCGGTCGTCGGGAAAGCAGGGCCACGCCATCGCGGCGGCGGCAGCGGCGCTCGGCGCCCGCGTGACGCTCGTCTCGGGTCCGTCGGCACAGCCCGATCCGGCCGGCGTCGACGTGATCCACGTCGAGTCCGCGCGCGACATGCTGGCAGCGGTCGAGGCATCACTCCCCGCGGACTGTGCGGTCTTTGCAGCCGCCGTCGCCGACTGGCGCGTCGCCAACGCCACTGACGAGAAGATCAAGAAGGACGGCAAGAGCCGTACCCCGCGCCTCGAGCTGGTCGAGAACCCCGACATCCTGCGCACCATCGCCAACGAGCCGCCCGGCCGTCGTCCGCCGCTGGTGATCGGCTTCGCCGCCGAGACCGAGAACGTCCTCGAGTATGCGCGGAAGAAGCGCAAGGCGAAGGGCTGCGACTGGATCGTTGCCAACGACGTCAGCCCTGAAACAGGCATCATGGGTGGCGACCGGAACACGGTGCACCTGATCACCGAGACCGGTGTCGACAGCTGGCCGGAAATGGACAAACCGGCCGTCGCCCGAGTGTTGATGGAGCGGGCCGCCAGTCACCTCCTCACCCTGACGGCCACGACCTGATGGCGACCGTCAGCCGAAAGCCGCGCGTCAGGCTGCTCCGCCTCCCGCACGCCGCCGATCTGCCGATCCCGGCCTACCAGACCGCGCAGGCAGCCGGCCTCGATTTGTCGGCAGCCGTTCCGGCCGATGCGCCACTGACGCTCGCCCCGGGCGCCCGGGCGCTCGTCCCGACCGGTCTCGTGATGGAACTGCCGCCCGGCTACGAAGGCCAGGTGCGCCCGCGCTCGGGCCTCGCCGCTCGCCACGGCGTCACCGTGCTGAACAGCCCCGGCACAATCGACGCCGACTATCGGGGCGAGGTGCAGGTGATCCTCGTCAATCTCGGCGCCGAGCCCTTTACGATCACGCGCGGCGAGCGCATCGCGCAGCTGGTGATCGCGCCCGTCGTGCAGGCGACGCTCGCCGAAGTGAAGGCCGTCGGCGCGACGGCGCGCGGCAGTGGTGGCTTCGGCTCTACCGGAACCAAACCAAATGCCGCGAAGTCAAGGGCCACGACAGGCGGTCAGAAAAGAAAAGCCGCCACCTCCACGGCGGCCCGCTCGAAAAAGTCGCCCATCCCGAGGCGCTGACACGAAAAATTTGAGCTGTCGGCACCTCAGCCCCCGGCACGACCGCTCTCTCCCGGGCGCTTGCTCTGCCGGCGCGCCGGGTCTAGGCCAAACAAAAAGACCGAGCCGTCAGCCACGAAGGAACGCCACGATGACCGCGACGCACGAGATCAGGACCTTGGCCGCCATCGGACGCATCGGACGCGGCAAGATCTACGAGAACATCGCCGAAACGATCGCCAACACGCCGCTGGTCCGCCTGTCGCGGCTCCGGGCGGCGGCAGGAGCCAAGGCCGACATCCTCCTGAAGCTCGAGTTCTTCAATCCGCTGAGTTCGGTCAAGGACCGCATCGGCGTCGCCATGATCGACACGCTGGAGGCCTCCGGTCGCCTGAAGCCCGGCGGCACGCTGGTGGAACCGACGTCGGGCAACACCGGCATCGGTCTCGCGTTCGTGGCGGCGGCCCGCGGCTACAAGATGATCCTCACGATGCCGGACTCGATGTCGATCGAACGCCGCAAGATCCTCGCCCATCTCGGCGCCGAGATCGTGCTGACCCCGCGCGAGAAGGGCATGAAGGGCGCCATCGCGAAAGCCGAGGAGATCGTCGCCGCGACGCCCGGCGCCGTCATGCCGGCCCAGTTCGACAACCCGGCCAACCCGTTGGTCCACGAGAAGACGACTGCCGAGGAGATCTGGGCCGACACCGGCGGCAACATCGATGCGCTGGTGGTCGGCATCGGCACCGGCGGCACCCTGACGGGTTGCGCGCGGGTTCTGAAGGCGCGACGTCCCGGCATGAAGGTGTTCGCCGTCGAGCCGTCGGCCAGTCCGGTTCTCTCGGGTGGCCAGCCGAGCCCGCACAAGATCCAGGGCATCGGCGCGGGGTTCGTTCCCTCGATTCTCGAACGTGGCCTGATCGACGAGGTGATCACGGTGCCGAACGAGATGGCCTTTGACGTTTCCCGACTGGTGGCGCGCGTCGAGGGCATACCGGGTGGCATCTCGACCGGCGCCAACGTGGCCGCGGCTCTCACCGTGGCAGGCCGCGACGAGTTCGCCGGCAAGTCGATCGTCACGTTCGCGCCCTCCGCCGCCGAGCGCTATCTGTCGACGGAACTCTTTCCGGCCGAGTGATGCGGGCGCTGGACGCCGCGCACGAGCGGCGTAGGATCGGGGCGCAACCGAAACGTCCACGCGGGAGCTGACACCATGATCACAGCCATCGTTCGTTTCAAGCTGCCGGCGACGGTGACGCTCGCCGACGCCGAGGCCCTGTTCCGTGGCTCGGCGCCGAAATACGAAGGGCTCGCGGGCCTCGTGCGCAAATACTACATCTTCGACGAGGCGACCCACACCGGCGGCGGCGTCTACCTGTGGGAGAGCCGGGCCGCAGCCGACAACGTCTACACCGCCGATTGGAAGCGCTACATCGCCGAGCGCTACGGCGCCCCGCCGGAACTCACCTATTACGAGAGCCCGGTGATCGTCGATAACGCGACGCCCCGCAAGGCCGACGCAGCCGAATAGCCCGGCTGCGGTAACACGCGCTGACAGTTTGGTGATCTTGGCGCTTGCCGCTTGAGTGCGCACCGAAGCCCGCCTATGGCGGGTGCACGGTTGGTGATCAGCACTCGGGGAATGCGTGTGCGGCAAGAAGCGGGACGAGACACCCGGTATCGGGATCGGGTGCTGCTCGGCGCCGTCGCTGTCCTTTTGATCGCATGCCAGTTCGTGATGGCCCGGCTCTCGCCGGGATGGACCCAGGCCAGTTTCACGACGCTGGTAAGCGCCGCACCGGTCGTACTTTTGCTCGCCGTCCCGGCCCTCGCCGGCCTGCTGGCCATCCCGGCGCTGACGCGGACGACCCGATCCAGTCTTGTCCTGATGGGAGCCGTCCTTCTGACAGGCCTCGCCATGCGCGTCGTCTGGTACGGCGTGCCGATCGAGATCGACGACGATTACTTTCGCTATCTCTGGGACGGCGCCGTGCTCGCGGCCGGTCACGACCCCTATGCGCTCCCGCCTCTGGCGGCGATGCGGGGCACGTCGGCCGCCGCCCATCTCGCCTCCCTCGCCGAGCGAGGGGCAGCGATCCTCCCGCGCATCAATTTCCCGGAGCTGAGCACCATCTACCCCGGCACGTCGCAGCTGGCATTCGCCGTTGCGGCCTGGATCGCGCCGTTCAATCCGGATGGCCTGCGGGCCGTTTTCCTGCTGGCCGAACTGACAGCCCTCGCAATCCTCGCCGTCGTCTTCCGCGAAACCGGTCACGCCCCGGCGCTGGCCGCGCTCTTCTGGCTCAATCCCATTGTGGTGTGGTCGAGTCACGGCACGATCCACAGCGAGGCGCTGATGCCGCCGCTGCTGCTCGGCGCCGTCCTGCTCCTCTGGCGCGGCCGCGACGTCTGGGCGGCGGTCCTGCTGGCTCTGGCGATCGGCGTAAAGCTCTGGCCCGTGCTGCTTGTACCGCTGTTCGCACTCCATGTTTGGCGGCAAGCCCGCAGCCTCGTAAGGCCGACCGTTGTCGGCGCCGTCGTCGTGGCGATACTCGTCGCTCCCCTGGCGCTCGCGGCCGCCCGGAACAGCCACGCCGGGCTCAGCGCGTACGCGCAGCACTGGTGGGTCAACAACGCGCCGTTCGCGTGGGCGAGCTATGCCGTCTATCACGCGACGGACGGCGCCCTCTGGGGGCAACGGACGTTGCGGGCCCTGATTGCCGTTGCGACGGTGGCGATCGCCCTGCGGCTGGCGTGGCGCGCGCAGGCAACGCTCCAGAGCCTTCTCTTGGCCGCCACCCTGACGGCCGCGACGGTGTTCTACCTCGCCCCCGCGCAGTTCCCCTGGTACGCGCTCTGGTTCCTGCCGCTGGCGGCGGCGATCCCATGCCCGCCACTGTTGCTCGCCTCGGTGACGTTGCCGGTCTACTACCTGTTTCTGCCGCTCGTGAACCAGGGCAGCGGCGAGATCCATAACTACGGCGTCGCGCTGCTCCATGCGGCGCCGGTCTGGGTCTGGCTTGCAGCGGACGCGTGGCGTCGTCGGCGCCCGACGCACGACGCAGCCGCCTGAGCGTCAAGGCGACGGCACATCACCCGACGTGACGACCACCTTTCTTGCCCTTGGTCGGAGCGAGCGCTGTGAACCCGTCCGGCGATGTCTCCGCCAGCCATACCGCGAACGCGTAAGCCCGGGCGATCTCCTCGGATCGATCGCTCGAACTCGAGCTGCCCGAGTGCCCACCGCTCATGTTGGTCCAAAGCAGCACCGGCCGCCCGCTGGTGGACCGCTCGCGCAGACGCGCCACGAACTTCGCTGGTTCCCAGTAGGTCACGCGCTGATCCGCGATGCCGGCCGTCACGAGAAAGGCAGGATAGGCCTGCGGCGCAATGTTCACATAGGGGCAGTAGGACGCGATCAGCTCGAACTGGTCCTTGCGCTCGATGGGGTTACCGAACTCGGGCCATTCTCCGGGAGTCATCGGCAGATCGCGATCGAGCAGTGTGGACAGCACATCGACGAAAGGCTCCTCCGCGATCACCCCGAGAAAGAGGTCGGGCGCAAGGTTGGCCGCGGCCGTAACCAGCATGCCGCCGGCAGACTCGCCGTGCGCCACGATGCGCCCCCGGCCCGTCAGCCCGAGCGCCACGAGATGCTCGCCCGCCGCCACGAAATCGCGGAACGAGTTCGGCTTCGCCTCGAGCCGTCCGCCCGCATGCCAGCGCGCACCCATTTCGATGCCGCCACGCACGTGGACGATGGCGAACAGAAAGCCGCGGTCGACGAGCGCGATCCGCTCGGCCGAAAAGTCGACGTCGACCGCATCGCCGTAGGCGCCATAGCCGTGCAACATCGCCGGCCCGAAGCCGTCCCGCGGCCTGTCCTTGCGATAGAGCAGGGTCACCGGCACGGCCACACCGTCCGGCGCCGGCGCAAAGACGCGCTCGACGACATAATTGGCAGGATCGTAGCCGCGCCGCGTGTGACTGGTCTGACGCAGCGTCCGCGCGTGCGTCGCAAGATCGATCTCGAACACCCGCTCGGGCAGCACGAGGCTGGAGTAGGTGAGTTCGACCGTACCGCGATCGAACTGGTAGCCGGCGTCGATCTCGAGATGATGCGGGCCGTCGTCGAGCTGGAAGACGCGCTCGGCGCCTCCCGCCCAGGGCTTGATCAGGAGGTGCGGCACACCCTCGCTCGCCGCGAGAAGAACGAGGAACCGCTCCAGCACCACGATTTCGGTAAGCCGCCGGCCGGCCTGATGCGGCACGATCTCGACCCAGTCGGCCGTCGTATCCTCGGCGATCGGTGCGAGACATACCCGGTTGTCGGGAGATTGGCCTGAGTTGGTGAGGACGACGAAACCGTCGCCACGATGCTCCACCATGTAGAAGTGCCCAGGCGTCCGGCCGGCGACACGCCGCGGGGACACTTCCGGCGTCGCCGCCGCGATGAAGAACACCTCGCTCGACGTATGGTCCTCGGACGATATGAAGATGTAGGCGCCCGATCGCGAGCGCGTCAGGATCACGTCGAACGTCGGATCAGCCTCACGGAAGACGAGCACGTCCCGCCCGACCGGCGTGCCGACGGTGTGCCGCCACACTTCCAGCGGTCGGTTCTCCGCGTCGATGCGAACGTAGAACAGGGACCGCGAGTCGCTGGCCCAGACGAGATCGCTCGAGGTATCCGGAATGATCTCGGGCAGATCCCGGCCAGTCGCGAGATCGCGGATGCGCAAGGTATAGCGCTCGGCGCCCGAATGATCGACCGCGTAGGCGAGGAGGGCATGATCCGGCGAATGCATGGCGTCGCCGAGATCCCAGTAATCGGCATCGCCCGCTTCGACGTCCCCGTCCAGCATCACCTGCTCAGGCCCACTTCCGTCGGCAGGCGCGCGACAGAGTTGCTCATAGACGGCATCGTCGTCCGAGCGTGTGAAATAGAGCCACGGTCCGTCGCGCTCGGGCAGCATTTCCCCGCTCTCGTAGGCCAGAGATGCACTCTCTCGGACGATCTTCCTGCGGATGGCGTCGGAGGCGGAAAGGACGTGCCGGGCGTAGGCGTTCTCGGCCTTGAGATGCGCGAGGATCTCGGCGTCGAGCTTCGTCCGGCTGGCGAGGACGTCGCGCCAGTCGGGATCCTTGAGCCAGGCATAATCGTCGACGATCTCGATGCCGTGGCGACGGATGACGTGTGGCCGCTTCGGCACGACGGGCGGCTGCGGTGGTTCGGAGCCGAAGCGAAAACGTCCAATGGGCATGATGTCCTGCAGCGGTCCGATGGAGGCGAGTGTCGCAACGCCCGCCCCGGCGAGCGCGGCGAAGCCAGCAAGCAGGGCACGGCGGGACGGATGTCGGTTGCCCAAGATGCTGCCCCTCACTCTAGGATGAGGCCCCCCGGGCGGGAAGGCGTCTCGGGGCCCGGTCGCGGCCTTGGCCGGCAAATGGGGACAGCGCGACGGGGGTGCAACCACGCCACTAATCGAGAATTGCGATGCCACAGGTGAACTGCACGGCGCCGCTTGCAAGGCTGTGAAGTCGCAATCGCGCGCGCGGCACGCGCTGTCCGGCCGCAATCGCCATCGGCCATGGCCCGTGCTGGAGACGATCGATCACCGTCGCAAGATCAGGTTCGTCCAGCCCATCGTAGATCCCGCGGCCCGTCAATTTCAGCACCGCTTCCTTGGCCACCCAGAGCTTGATGAAAAGCGCACGCGACGATGAGGGCTTCAAGGCTCCGAGAGCCGCCGCTTCGCCAGCCGAGAAGTTTTGCCGGGCGAGGTCGATGATCTCGGCCTCCGGGATGCCGTCATCCGGCTCGAGATCGACGCCGATGGGACGATCCGGCGCGAACCCCACGAGCGTGTGGCCGGCCCGCCGCGCGATCGAAACCCCGAGTTCGTGGTAGGGCGGCGCTAGCGCGGGCCGACCTGACGGGCGCCTGACGACCTGGATATCGCGACGCCCCGTGGCAACGGAAAGCAGCGCGCCGAGCCTCAGGTCGTCGAGCCCCCGCCCGTCAACGGGCGCGGCGATCAGCAGGGCCAGGGCACCATCGAGCGCGAACCGGTCGACGATGGCCCCGTCCATGATCGCTCACGCGGCCTCGGACGATCGCGCCGGCCTCGACGTTGCGTCGTCGCGCACTCCGCTCGACGGCTCCGGACCGGCGACAGGGACGCTCTGAGCCGGAATTCCCGCCCAGACCGAGTGCGCAGGAATGCTCTCACCCTTCATGACGAGGGTCAGTGGCCTGATCTGGGCGAAATCGCCGATCGTGGTGTCGTAAAGCACGGTGGACCCCGTACCGATCGTGACGCCTTCACCGATCACGATCCGGCCGACCTTCATGATCCGGTCTTCGTAGAGGTGCGTCTGCGGACACGCCCCCATGTTGATCACCGCGTGGTCGCGGATCTCCGTGCAGTCGAACTCGCAGATATCGGTAGAGTTGATCCACGTGCCCTTTCCGACCTTCGTGCCGAATGGACGCAGCATCCAGGGCAGGAACGGAGTCCCGCGCAGGTACTCGAGCAGCACCTTGCTGGCGAGACCACCGTAGAACACCGCAACGGCCTCGGTGCGCATCGCCCACCACGACCACATCGGCTTCATGATCGGTCGGTAGACACCCATCAGCGTCCATTTGAACGCCACCGCCATGGAGTACATGATCCCCGACGTGATCAGGCCCGCGCACAGGAAATAGAGTAGAACGGTGCCCCAGCGCCCCTCGTCGAACGGCGCCGCGATGATTTCGGCCGTGATGTAGGCCATCGTGATCAGGGCGGCGATCGGGAAAGCCGTATGGATGGCCTCGAACACCGCGCGGCCGAGGCGCGAGCCGCGCGTCGGCTCGTAGGTGGTCCCGGCCGCACTGGTGACCCGCTGACGGGTCGGCAGCTGGATCGACGGACTTCCGAGCCAGGTCTCGCCGGCCTTGACATGGAGCGATGGCGGCAGTGCCGACTTCACGCCGATCAGCGCGTCGTCCTCCACGACCGAGCCCTGCGGCACGACTGCGGAGTTGCCGAAGAAGCAGCGATCGCCAGTCTTGAGCCGCTTCAGCGTCATCCAGCCGCCGCGAATTTCCTCGTCGCCGAATACCGCCTCGTCTCCGATGAAGTTGTCACGCCCCATCTCGATCAGGTCGTAGCGGCCGGCAAAGCTGGCCGAAATCTCGGTCCCCTTGCCGATACGCGCCCCCATGAGGCGATACCAGTTGCGCATGTAGACGGTGGCGTAGAGCGAGTTCAGCGTCTCGAGAATGGCTTCGGTCGAGAGGCTGACCACCCATTTGCGAAAGTAGAATCCGCCGAATACCGACATCTGGCCAGGCTGCACGCGGAACGGCATCAGCAGCCAGCGCAGTACGACGACGATACCCATCGACGCGAGAATGAGCGTGAGAGCTGCCGGCACGGAGTAGAGCACCACCATGCCCCACGGCAGATTGTAATTGGGATCGCTCGAGACCCAACCCTCGAAATGATAAAGCACATAGAAGGCCGGGAAGATCGGCAGCAACCCGACGATGAGGCTGATGTTGTAGGCGATGAAGAAGCCGACGCCCCTGACCGCATTCGCCACCGGCCCGAGCATCGGGTGCGGCGGCAGAGGATGCGCTTCCGCCATGCCGATCTTGACGCCGGGTGAGCCGCTCCATTCCTCGCCGGCCGGCACGCTGGTGCCCGACGCGATCGAGGTCAGATCGCCGATCATGGCGCCGTCACCGATACGCACGTTGTAGCCGATCACCGCGCCGTTGCCGATGTGCGCATCGTTGCCGAGGTCGATGCGGCCGACATGAACCTTGTCGCCGATGACTTCGATGTTGGCGAGCTTCACCTTGGTGCCGACGCTGGCCCGGTCCCCGATGCTGACCAGATCGATCGCACCTTCCTCGAACTCGTGGATCATTGCGTCGCGGCCGATCTTGGCGCCCAGCGCGCGAAGATAGAGACTCATCATCGGCGAGCCCTGGAGGAACTTGTGCGCAGTCAGATGAATGATGCGCTGCATCAGCCAGATGCGGAAATAGTAGGCCCCCCACAACGGATAGACGCCCGGCTTAGTGCGCCCGATCACGAGCCATTTCAGCACGACGACGAAGAGCTTGGCACCCAGATTGAGGCTGACGAAGACGCCGCAAAGGATGATGACTTCCTGCCACAGCGGGGTATCGGCGCGCACGAGGAAGATCGATGACAGCAGCAGCCCGATCCATTGCGCCGTCACGATGGCGATGATGAACGGCAGCGCGATCGCCTGCGCCAGCCCGCACAGGAAGCGCCGGCGAAGCGGGACCGGCGTGAATCCGATGTCGACCCGCTCGCCACCCCCGAGTTGTGCCCGCTCCTGCAGCGTCTCGGCGAGCCGCCGCAACGTCCGCGCCGCATAGATGTCGCCGAGCGCCACGCCGGCGAGGCTCGGCGTCTTCCGGATCTCCGAGATGAAGCGCGCCGCGAGCAGTGAATGTCCGCCGAGATCGGTGAAGAAGTCGGCTTCGAACGGCACCACCTTGAGGCCCAACACATCCCGCGCGGCGGCGAGCAGCTGCGCCTCGATGACGGACTGGGGCTGTTCCTGTTCGCCACCCGACGGCGCTTCCGGGAGTGGTAGCGCCGCGAGCGCCTTGCGGTCCGTCTTGCCCGAGATGAGCACTGGCAGCGCGTCGAGGCGGTTCCAGTAGCGCGGCAGCATGTACGACGGCAGTTTTTCTGCCAGCTCCCGCTTGGCCGTGTCCTGGTCGAAATTGGCCCCGGCAACCACATGCGCGACGAGCACGTCCCCTGCAGCTTCGTGCCGCGAGACGGCGACGGCCACCTGTTCGACGCCGGGATAGCGCGAGATCAACGCCTCGATCTCTCCGAGCTCGATCCGGTAGCCGCGGATCTTGACCTGTCCGTCGACACGGCCGTGGAAGGCGATCCGGTCCTGCGCATCGACGCTGACGGCATCACCTGTACGGTAAAGCAACGGGTCTATCGCACCAGGAGCGGCGAAACGATTGGCGACGAACTTCTCCGCCGTCAGCTCGGCACGGCCGACATAGCCCGTCGCGACGCCCGGCCCGCCGATATAGAGTTCTCCCATGCCGCCCCGCGGCACGGGGTTGCCGGTTTCGTCGAGAATATAAGCGGTGTAGTTGGCGATCGGCCGCCCGATGGTGACCGGCTCGCCGGGAACGAGCGGGATCGCCGTCGCGACGACGGTCGCCTCGGTCGGCCCGTACGTATTGATGAGCGTCCGCCCTTCCGACGCGAAGCGATCGACGAGCGACGGCGGGCACGCTTCACCACCGACGATGACGAGCCGCACGGACTTGGGCACGTGCTCGAGCATCGAGAGCAGCGTCGGCACCGTGTCCATCACGGTAATGTCATGCCGCTCGATCAGAGCGGGCAGTTCGTCGAGCCGCTGCAGAGCGTCGTCGGTCGCGACCGCAACGGTCGCGCCGACGAGATAGGGGACGAAAAATTCCTCGATCGACAGATCGAACGCCAGCGACGCCTGCTGCATGACGATGTCGTTGGGCCGAAACCCGAGCGTCTCGTTGACCGACCGCAGGTAGTGGCAGACGCTGCTTTGGGCAACCGATACGCCCTTCGGTTCGCCGGTCGAGCCCGACGTGTAGATGACGTAGGCCCTGTCCTCGGGGCGCGCCCGACCAAGGACGTCGGCGCCAGGTTCTTCGAGCAGGGCCTTGTAATCGAGTGCCGGCACCCCGACGCGCGTCAGGTCCGCCTTGATGAGGCCGTGCGTGATGACGGCCGACGCCCCACAGTCCTTGAGGCACGAATTGACCCGCTCCACGGGCGCGTCGCCATCGAACGGGATGTGGGCGGCGCCCGCCTTTTGGATGCCGAGCAGGGCCACGTGAAGATCGAGCGACCGGCGCAGATAGAGCCCGACGCTATGGCCCGGGCCGATTCCCCGCGCGGCCAGGGCACGCCCGATCCGGCTCGCGGCCTCGTCGAGCTGACGGTAGGTGAAGGACTGAGCCCCGCCCATCAAGGACAAGGCCGTCTGGTCGGGCGCTCGCTTCACGGTCGCTTCGAAGATATCGAGCAGGACTTCCGGCCGGATCAGGTCCGGGCGTTGATCGCCTTGCAGGAACCAGCCCTCGGCTGAACCATCGGCATTGATCATCATAAAGCTCCCACGCGCTCGGCGCCGCTCGGCATTCGCGCGATGCGCGTGCCGGAATCGGACGAGGGCGGCGTCTCAATAGTGCTGATTTGGTGTCCTGACGAGGTAAATCGCTTGTAGCTGCCGCATGTCACGGTTCGCCCCGCCTGATGATCAGCGCAAGTAGCAACATTCGCGCCGAGCCTCCGCTCCCCTAGTCCGAGCTCGCCACGGCGGGCTCGACGCCGATCAACACGCGCAGCGTGTCCACATCCGGCGGACCGTCCATGCCGATATCCAGGTCGGGTCGCTGCATCTGTTGCAGCGTCCACCCCATCCGTTCGCCGTACGTGCGGACGACCTGATTCCTGAGGCGTGCTTCGGCGGTGTACCATGCGGCCTTTATCGGCTCGTCCCGGCACGTTTCGAGCTCCGACCGGGCCGTAGCGCCCCAGCGCCGCTCGACGCAATGATAGGGATTGAACGACATGTGGAAGAGGCGCGCCTTGATCTCGTCGAAGTCGAGCTCGACCTCTCGCCCGGCACTGTTCACGTAGACGACGCGGCAGGCTTCGGCTTCCTCGCGGTAGGCAGCCAGCAGATCGCGCCGGAGGCTCTTTCCCTCGTAGTCGATCAGCGCAGGCCGGTTCGCCGACAGGTCGAGGAACCGCACGACCTCGTCGCGAAGCTGTTCGAAAGTGGATTTGATCCGCGCATCCCGTGACGGTGTCGAGTAGATCTCCCACTCGCCCTTGGTGGCATAGATGTTGTCCGGCAATCGGTCAGGCTGGCGCTTCCGGTTGATACCATCGCGGATCGCCCTGTCGACGGACGCCAGGCGATAGCCCAGTTCGCGGCAGATCTGCTGGATGCGTGATCGGGTCTCAGCGATCGGATTGTACCTGAAGCCGGGATAGGCGAGCTTGAACCGAACGTAGTCGTGGAATTCGACCTGTTCGCCATCATGAACGAATACGGCGTCTGTCCACTGCTTGGCCCTCGGCAACGCCGAACCAAAGAACTGTTCGTCCGACCACAATGGAAGGTCCTTGTCGGCGGCGAGCTCGATCCGGCCGCCGGTATAGGTGCCATCTTTCTGTTGACGCGCTCCGACGAGCTTTTGAGGCCGCCATAGCTTGAAGCCGGCGCCCATGGTCGGTACGGCACGCGCGAACTCCTTGTCGAAGTGCCCCCGGGTCAACGAGTTGTCGGGATGTGCGTCGATGTAGAGGATGCGCCCGTCGTCGGTGACGCGATAGACGACCGCGACATGCCCGTCCGGATCGAACATCACCGTCCCCGGCCGGATGCTGTCGCGGGATATGGCGACCGGATAGTGGTCCGGCAGCAAAGCCCCCTTGTAATGCGGCGGCGACCGGAAATGCTGGGTCGTCACATAATCGCTGATCGCCTTGAGCGCCACGCGGAGATCTGGCCCGGGACCGACGATATCCTGGCGTGCCACGACCTCGTTCCCGGTGAGGCCGGTCTTGTGCCCGCCCGTTCGCGCATGGTTTCCCAGTCGCAACGAGAAAGAGAGCGGCAGGCCGTTCTGCCACGCGAAATAGGCCCGGAGCACGAACGGTAGGTCGGCGCAGTCGGAGAAGAACTCGACAGCTCCCGGATGCCGGTCGAAGTAAAGCGGATTGGCATCGGGGCTGGTCAGGCATTCGTGGACGGTTTGGCAGGCACTGTTGCCGATGGCCTGAATGAAGCGGGCGTAGCCGGCCTCGTCCGTCTCGCTCCATTCGGTCTTGCGAATCCGCCAACCCCAGGGGCCACTGACCGGGGGCAGATCGGGCCGCAGCTTGTTCGGGGGCGGCGCCTCCGGCTTGTCTGCGATTTTCGAAGATGGCCGACGCTTCTGCGCGGCACTGTCGCGGTTGCCGCTGCGGATCGACGTCGATGGAGACGCAAGGCTGATTTCACTGAAATAGCCACTCCCACTGTCGGCATATGCCGGCGTGTCCCGCGCCGTCGATGCCATGAGGAGCAGTGTGCAACCGACGGCCGCGCCCCAACTGGCCCAGGTCACACGCGATACGTCCAGAACCCCGCCCGAACTTGACACGCTACGCTCACTCGTGCGGCCAAGCGCACGTTCCATGGCTCGGATACAGGTCGGGCGTGCGCCGTCGCAATCGTTTTTGGACCGTCGCCCCATCGAGATGGGCCGACGTGTGCAGTTTGGTCACAGGATGTGGCTGACCGGCACACGATCGACCGGCGGATCTGGCAGGGGTGCGCGAACCCGTCACGTCGCCGAAGCGCACACACTTTGACGGCAGCAGCCGGCTGCGCCACTCTGCAGCGGATGTTTGTGAACGGGAGATCTTCGATGCAGCCCGAAACAACGCGACGCACGGTCGGCGACCAGCGCTTCGACCGGTCTGTCGAGGACGTCGGCAACGTCGTCGCCCTCGAGCATGTCAACATCCGAGTCCCGGACCAGCGGCTCGCGACCCTGTTCTACATCACCGGCCTCGGGCTGACCCGCGATCCCTACCTCATGACCGGCGTGACCAACATGTGGGTCAATGTCGGGCGCTCCCAGTTCCATCTGCCGTCGGGCGCGGCCCAGGTTCTGCGCGGCGTGACAGGGCTCGTGATCCCTGGGCGCAAGACCATGCTGGAACGTCTCGCATCCGTGCGTGAGGCCCTCGCCGGCACGCGCTTCGACTTCGCTGAAGGGGACGACCATGTCGCGACCACCTGCCCGTGGGGCAATCGGCTCCGCATTCACGAGCCCTCGGAGCGGTTCGGCTCGATGCGATTGGGCATGCCTTATGTCCGCCTCGACAGTCCGCCAGGGACGAGTGCCGCCATAGCTGCGTTCTATCGCGATGTGCTGGCGACCCCGGCGCACCTCACGACATTCGATGGCGCACCAGCCGCCGTGGCATCGGTCGGCGCTGGCCAGAGCCTCGTCTTCCGCGAGACGGATGCGCCGCAGCCCGCCTATGACGGTCACCACATCGCCGTCTATCTCGCTGATTTTTCGGGCCCTTGGCGGCGGTTGACCGAGCGCGGACTGGTGACGGAGGAGAGCGACCAGCATCAGTACCGCTTCCAGGACATCGTCGATCTGGGAACCGGCACGCCTCTGTTCACGCTCGAACATGAGGTACGCAGCATGCGCCACCCGCTCTATGCGCGCCCTCAGGTGAACCGCAATCCTGCGCAATCGAACCGCGTGTTCGCGCCGGGCCACGAAGACTCGCCCTGGAGCCTGCCGGCAGACGGTTGAGGCCCTGAAGCCGGCCAGAGCTGCCCCTAGCTCCGCCCGAGCTAGAACGACAGGCACCCGTCGATTTCGCCGCGCAGCACGCTCTCCTGCGCGTGGCGCGCCGTCCAGCCCGACCGGAGCGCCTCGACACGCGCATCGAGTGACGGATCCCGGCGGGCCCAGATCCAGAGCGCCCGCGACGGCTCGGCGACGATCCGGCCGTCGCTCGTCCGCCACTGCCCGCGCGCCTCCGCCCAGGTCAAACCGTCCGGGAACCGGGTCGTCACCTCTTCGGTCAGAAACCGGAGCCACTCGTCCGGTTGCACGTCGGGCCGCCCCGTCCGTCCGAGCCCGAACAACAGCTCGACCCGCACCATGGTCGAAGCACCCCCCGCACACCTCGCGGCATCGGTCCTGTCCCGGGAGCCCGCCCAATAGCCGATCCCAGCCCCGACGAGCGCCACCAGCGCGCCGATCGTCACGACGGAGTTGCGGGTGTAGGATGTCATGCGGCGAGGAACCTCCGGCGTGTGGAAGCTGCAGGCGTCGACGACAGCGACAAGGGATCGGCTGGCAATGGCTGCACGGGCTTCGGCGCACAGCATGCCACTTCCGCCAGCGCCACGGGAGCGCTAATGGACTAGCGCTAATGGACTGCGGAACGTTTCCTGCGCACCGGGCCCGGAAACCGCGCGCCTCCAACCGTGTATCCTTCGAGGTCATCATGCACTTCGCTCTGACTGACGAGCAGTCCGCGATCCAGGAGACGGCGCTCTCGTTCGCCCGCGAGCGGATCGCGCCGGGCGCCTCTGAATGGGACGAGACATCGCACTTCCCCGTCGATGTCATTCGTGAGACCGCCGCTCTCGGCATGGCGGCGATCTACGTCGACGCCGAGAAGGGCGGCTCCGGCCTCTCCCGCCTCGATGGCGCGCTGATCTTCGAGGCCCTCGCTTACGGCTGTCCGGCGATCTCGTCCTATATCTCGATCCACAACATGGTGGCCTGGATGGTGAGCCGCTACGGCACGCCGGAGCAGATCGCCGAATGGCTGCCGCCGCTCGCCTCGATGGACTGGCTCGCCTCCTATTGCCTGACGGAGCCCGGCGCCGGCTCCGATGCCGCCGCGCTATCGACCACGGCCCGGCGCGATGGCGACGACTACGTGCTCGACGGCACCAAGCAGTTCATCTCGGGGGCCGGCGCCACCGACTTCTATTTCGTGTTTGCCCGGACAGGCGGTCACGGCGCAGGCGGCATCTCCGCGTTCGCCATCATGAAGGAAACGCCGGGTCTGTCCTTCGGCCCCAACGAGCGCAAGATGGGCTGGAACGCCCAGCCGACGCGTCAGGTGATCCTGGATAACTGCCGCATTCCCGCACGCAATCTCATCGGTGGCGTCGAGGGCCAGGGCTTCAAGTTCGCCATGTCGGGGCTCGACGGCGGCAGGATCAATATCGGCGCCTGCTCTCTGGGCGCCGCATGGTCGGCCCTCGACAAGGCCCGCGCCTACGTTTTCGAGCGCAAGGCATTCGGCAGCGAACTGGCCACCTTCCAGTCCGTACAGTTCAAGGTCGCCGACATGGCGACGGATCTCGAAGCCGCCCGCCTGATGATCTACCGCGCCGCCGACGCCCTGGATCGCGCCGACCCTGGCGCCACGATGTATTCGGCCATGGCCAAACGCTACGCGACCGATCTTGGCTTCGGCATCTGCAACGAGGCGTTGCAGCTCCACGGCGGATACGGCTATCTCAAGGACTACGGTCTGGAGAAGCTAGTCCGCGATCTCCGCGTGCATCAGATCCTCGAAGGCACCAACGAGATCATGCGCGTCGTCGTTTCGCGCAAGGTGCTCGGCGGCAACAGGGGCTGATCAACCGTGCTGCAGGTCCACCCGTCGACATGGCCACGAAGACGCCGTGCGACAACAGGAATGACTTGTGATTCCGTGCCTTGCACGCGTTCCACTGCGGCCGAACGAGGGGCGCGTTCGGTGTCGTTCGGGGGAAGTGTTTCGGTCCCTGCCGCTATTGGAGCTGATGTCGAGTTCGGACTATAGTGGCGATGGACGACCGCCGACAGCGCTGCGCATAGGGGCCCTTCGGGAGCTGCGATGAAGGCAGCTTTGCATGCAGCGTATGGAAGCCGTATCCATCGGATGACGGATAATCGCGAGACGTTCGGTGCGGCGCGGAGTTCGCAGCCGCTCTGACGGGGGTCACGTGACGGGGAGCGTGCCACGGACAGCCCAACCGGCGCCGTGGAAGTGGTGGGATGGAGAGCGTAATGAAGTGCAATCCCTGGCGTTGGTTCTGGGGCCTCGTTCCTGTGCTGATGCTCGGATGGATCGCCATCCTCGGCGAACGCGAGCGCATCGAAGCCGATCTGACGAGCCGCGTTCGTATTGTTCTCGAGCGCCAGGGCCTGGGTTGGGCCGACGTCGCCTTCGAAGGGCGCGACGCCGTCCTCCGGGGGCGTGCCACCGACCCCACCGAACCCGGCCGGGCAGCGGCAGCCGTCATCGACACGCTCGGCGTTCGCGTCGTCAGCAACGAGGCCCGTGTCCTCTCCGTTGTCGACAACTTCGAATGGAGCGCCGTCCGCAAGGGAAGCGCCGTGCGTCTCTCGGGATTTGTGCCGACCGAACAAGCCAAACGCGACATCGCGGCCATGTTCAAGGCCAGCCTTCCCAGGCTCGAGATCGAGGACCGGACCGAGCTTGCGCGCGGTTCGCCGCCTCTTGAGGCCTGGCTCGGCGGCGTTGGCTTCGCCGTCAAGCAGCTCGCCCTTCTGAAAGAGGGCCGCATCGATCTTCAGAAGTCTGATTTCTCGATCGACGGCGAAGCGATCGACGCCCGCAGCTACGGCGTCGTCCGGTCTGCCCTGGCTGGCCGCATGCCGCAAGGCATCCGGTTGAAATCGGACACCGTTCGCCCGCCACTTGCGTCGCCTTATGTCTGGTCGGCGCGTCGTCAGGGCAAGGAGGTCGTCCTCGCCGGTCACGTTCCGGGCGAACCGGTCCGCAAGGACCTGATGGACGCGGCACGCCGCATCGCCGCCGATGCCAAGATCGTCGACCGCATGGAGCCGGCCTCCGGGGCGCCGGAGGGCTTCGCATCGGCCGCCAATGCGCTGATCCTGGCACTCGGCAGGCTCGAGGAGGGCACCGCCGAGCTGCGCGATCGCACCTCGCGCCTCGACGGCACCGCCGAGAGCGAGAGCCGCGCCGACGAGATCAAGCGCGAAGTCGGAGCGAGCGCCCTGCGCGCCTTCCCGACCAGTGGCGAGATCCGCCATCGCGAGCCGACGATCCGCACCGTGTCTCCCTACGTGACCAGTTTTGTCCTGTCCGGTGATGCCGTGGTCGTGTCGGGCTATGCCCCGACGAACGACGAGCGGACGGCCGTTGTGGCACTCGCGACATCGGCCTTTCGCGGCCGCACGGTCCTCAACCAGGTGCAGATTGGCGCAGGCCAGCACGACGGATGGTCGTCGTGCCTCGAGACGGCGGTCGATGCGCTGCGTCGCCTCAAGACGGGGCGAGCGGAGCTGACCGGTCGCAGCCTTCGGGTGAGCGGGGTCACCGACAGCGACCAGACCGTCGCCGGTTTGCCGGATGAAGTCCGCCGGCGCGCGGGCTCGAACTGCGACACCGATGTCAGCGTTGCACTCGATCCGGCAGCGGTCGCGGTCGCCCAGGCGGCGGAGGCAGAGCGCCAGGCAGCCGAAGAGGCCCGCCGTCGCGCCGAGGCTGAGCGGCAGACCGCAGACGCCCAGCGCACGGAAGCTGAACGCACAGCCGCGGAAGCGCGTCGCCGCGATGAAGAGGCACGCCGGCTCGCCGAGGAGCAGAAGCGCCGCGATGAGCAGATCGCCCGTGAGCGACAGGAGGCCGAGCGCCAGCGCGCCGAGGCCGAGCAGCGTCGCCGTGACGAGGAGGCACGCCGCCTCGCCGACGAGCAGAAGCGCCGC
>LNEM01000028.1 GCA_001464955.1 Rhizobiales bacterium Ga0077537
CGCGCCGAGCCCGAGCAGCGTCGCCGTGACGAGGAGGCACGCCGCCTCGCCGACGAGCAGAAGCGCCGCGACGAACAGGTCGCCCGCGAGCGACAGGAAGCCGAGCGCCAGCGCGCCGAGGCCGAGCAGCGCCGCCGTGACGAGGAGGCACGCCGCCTCGCCGAGGAGCAGAAGCGCCGTGACGAGCAGATCGCCCGCGAGAGCCAGCGCGCCGAGGCAGAACAGCGCCGCCGCGATCAGGAGCGCCAGAAACAGGCGGCTGTTCCCACGCCCCCTGTGACGGAGCGGCCGCGGACCGGCAACCCGGTGGTGGACGCCTGCCAGGATGCGCTCTCGAAGGTGACGCGCGAAGGCACGATCAACTTCAAGCGCGCCAGCTTCGACCTTGATCCCGATAGCTTCACGACCTTGAACCGCCTCGCCATCGCCGCCAACGACTGTCCGGATCTGATCGTCGAGATCGAAGGTCACACCGACAGCGAGGGGACGCCGGAGCGCAATCAGCGCCTGTCGAACCGGCGCGCCGATGCCGTCAAGGACTACCTCGTGAAAGCGGGTGTGTCCGTCAGCCGCCTGATCGCGATCGGCTACGGTCAGTCGCGGAACATCGCGACGAACGACACGGCAGCGGGCCGCGCCCAGAACCGCCGCATCGAGTTCGTCGTCAAAATGCGTGGCGATCGCTGAGCCGGGCACCGGGGCGGTCACATCGGAGCTTGAACCATGGGTTACCTGTTCCTGCAGCTCATCTGGTACGTGGCGATTGCCTTCGCCTTGGGACTGATCGTCGGTTGGGCGACATGCAGCCGGGCCGAGAGCGGCAAGCGCTGACCAGCAACACGATTGCGCGTACGGGGGAGTTGAGATCGTATGACCGCTTATACTTGGCAGACGCTGCTGTTGCTCTCTGTGGCGTACTTCCTCGGGTGCTGGATCGCATGCCTTGTGCGCCGCATGATCGCCCGCGATGCGGTGGCCGCACGGACGGCGCCGGCCCTGGCGCCTGCCGTCGCGATCCCGGCCGCGCCGGCACCCCGCCCTGTCGAGCGCGCGCCCACCTCGGCTCCGGTCGCCAACCCGGTTAGGGACGGTTTCCGTCGAGCCGATACCCTCGAGCCCTTGCCGCAGTCGGCATCGCGGCCGGTGCCGGCCGCCAAGCCAGCCCCGACGCCGACGGCACCGGCCGCCAGCGACACCGTCTCGCGCTTCGAGCGCGCCCTGACCGGGCCTGCCGCATCTGAGCCGCCCGTCCGACCGGTGGCACCGGGTGCGCCGACCGGGCCGATCGTGGCCCCATCGACGCGCATCGACGACCTGAAGCGGATCAGGAACATCGATGGCCGCATCGAAGCCGAACTCCGCAAGCTCGGCATCACGAGCTACAGCCAGATCGGCGCCCTGAAGCCCGCCGACGTGGCCCGGATCAATCAGGTCCTCGGCACCAAGGCCCGCATCGAGCAGGAGAACTGGATCGAGCAGGCGCAGATCCTGGCCGCCGGCAAGGACACCTTCTATTCGAGCCGCCTTGCCCGCGGCGAGATCGCGGGCGCCACCCCGATCGCCGACGAGGGCCCCCGCGGAAATCCGCCGGTGACCCGACCGGCGCCGACGACAGTGGCACGCGTCGAGCCACCTCAACCGATTGCGCCCCCGGCGCCGCCTGCTGAGCCACCGAAGGCACCGGCTGCAGCCGCACCCCGGATCGCACCACCAGCCCAGCCCGCCGAGCCGGCGCGGACTGTGACAACGGTCGAATCAGCGGCAGCAGCCGCGGCTGCCCTCGCTGCCGCAGCAGCCGCGGCCAGGAGCGTGGCGCCGAAGGCCGAGGCAACGCCGCCCGCGCCTTCCAGCACGTCTCAGCCGGATGTGTCGGGCAAGGCCGCATTCGCCGGACCGCGCGAAATTGCGCCGGTCACGGTGACGTCCACCGGCTCGGCCTTGCCGAGCCCCTTGCCCCCGATCGAGCAAGGCGTGAGCGCCCGCGACGATCTCCAGCGCATCAGGGGCATCACGCCGGAAATCGAGCGGATGCTGCAGACGCGCGGCGTCGCGCGCTTTCGCCAAATCGCCGAGTGGAGCCGCGACGACACCGACCGTTTCGATCGCATGTTGGGGCTCCAGGGCCGCATCCAGCGGGAGAACTGGATCGAGCAGGCCGAACTGTTGTCGCGCAATCGTGGCACCGGCAGCGGCTCCGGCAGCGCCGCCTCTCTCCCTGACCGCACCGACGGCCAGCCTCGCGCCGGACTTCCCGTGGGACGCGTCCTGGCCGTGTCCGCCCCGGTACCAGAGACTCCGCCGGCCCGCCCGGCACCAGCGTCCGACACGGCATCGGCAGCGGCCGCCGCATCCACGTTCTCCACGCCGATCAGCAGGCAAGAGCGGACCGAACGACCTGACCCTGCTCCCGAAGCACCGTCAGCGGACACTTCGGCACCGAGACCGAACCGCCTCGTCGACGCCATCCGCGACCGAGATCAGCGTGCCGATACCGAGCGTGATCCCCGCGAATCGCGCGAGCCTCGTGAGCAATGGGAGCCGCGTGAGCCTCGCGAACCGAGAGAGCCGCGCAACGAGCGGACGGACCTGTCGGGATTACGCTCCGTACGCTCCGAAGCGTTCCGGGGGGGCGATGCCGCACCAGCCGGCGCCGCCCACGACCTGAAGCGCATTCGCGGCATTGGCGTGTTGATCGAGAAGAAGCTCAACTCGATGGGCATCACGCGCTATGAACAGGTCGCGGAATGGACCGTGGCCGATATCGAGCGCGTCAGCCGCGTTCTCGACTTCAAGGGCCGCATCGAACGCGAGAACTGGGTCGAGCAGGCCCGAATACTCGCATCGGGTGGGCAGACGGAATTCTCGCGGCGCGCCGACCGGGGTGATCTCGGCTGAAGCGATCGGGTCTCGCGGCATGCAACGGCTGTTGTGGATAGCCGATCGCGCCACTTGATGGGCACCGGCGCTGAAACCGGAGGTGTTGGCCTGACCACGGTCCGACGCAAGGCGGGAGCCGTCGCATGAGCTCTGGGCACCACGGGCGCGATGCACCGCACCTCATTCCTGCCTTCGCCGACATCGACCTGCTGATGACGGATGCGGCACTCCGCGATGCGCTGCGGCGGGAAGGCAGCGTAGACGTCACGGATCGATCACCGCTCGCTGACTTCGCGCGCCAGTGCGGCTCCGCCGACCGGTTCGAACTCGGCCGGCAGGCGAACGCGTGGCCGCCGGTTCTGCGGGCCTTCGACGCCGACGGACGCCGCCGGGATTTCATCGAGCACCACCCTGCCTACCACGAACTGATGCGGACGGGCGTCGCGGCCGGCCTCGCGTCCGGATCGTGGATGAAGATGTCGGCGAGCGCCCCCGCGACGGGAAGTACCGCCAATGTCGAACGCGCCGCGCGCCTCTATCTCGCAGCGCAGGCGGACGCCGGTCACGTCGTCCCTCTGGCCATGACCAACGCCTCCGCCTCCGCGCTGCTCCGGTCAGCCGATCTGGCCGAGGCCTGGCTGCCGCGTATTCTGAGCCCCGACTACGACCCGCGCTCTATTCCAGCCCCGGCGAAACGCGGCGCGACGATCGGGATCGCAACGACGGAGCGACAGGGCGACACCTGGGGCAAAGACGTCGCCACATCCGCCGTGCCAGCCGCAGCGCCGTCGACGGGCGAGTTTCTCCTGAACGGTCACAAGTCGTTCGTTGCCGCCCCGATGAGCGATGCCTTTCTCGTGCTGGCCCGCGCACCGGGCGGCGTATCGTGCCTCTTGTTGCCGCGCCTCCTGCCGGATGGTCGCCTCAACGGCGTCGCCATTCGGCGCCTGAGGGAAACGCTCGGCAATCGCTCGACGGCCGTGGCGGAGATCGAACTCGATCGGGCGCACGCTTGGCTCGTCGGCGAGGAAGGGCACGGCACTGCGGTGCTTGCCGATGCGGAGGCTTTGCTCCGTCTCGATGCCGCGGTGATGGCCGCCGGCCAGATGCGCCTCACGCTGGCCACTGCCCTGCATCACGCACGGCATAGGCGCGCTGGCGGACGCCTGGTCGTCGAACAGCCGGCCCTGACCGAGGTTTTCGCCGACATCGCGCTCGACGTGGAGGCATCGACGGCGCTGACGTTCCGCCTGGCCCGCGCCGTCGACCAGCGCGACCGACCGGCCGAGGCGGCGTTCGCGCACCTCATGACGCCTGTGACGAAGTACTGGGTGTGCAAGATCGCGCCGGCCGTCGCAGCCGAGGCCATGGAATGCCTCGGCGGTAGTGGCTGCTGTGAGGAAGGGCTCGCCGCACGCGTCTATCGCGATGTCCCTGCCACGGCCCTGTGGTTGGGGCCCGGCAATCTCATGGTGCTGGATGTCGTGCGGATGCTGCAGCATGAACCCGAGGTTGTGGCCCTGGTTCTCGAGCATCTTGGCGAAATCGCAGCCCGCGACCCACACCTCGGCGCCGGCATGGCACGCATCGAGGCAATACTTCAGGACCCGCGCGCGATCGACCGTCGCGCCCGGCAGCTCGTCGAGACGCTCGCCATCGTGGCTGCTGGCGTGGTCCTCCGCCGCCATGGGCCCCAGCCGCTCGCTGACGCCTTCATCGCAAGCCGTCTTTCCGGACTGCCGCGCATGACTTACGGCCAAGGCATCGACTGGGTCGATGCACGCGCCATCGTCGATCGCGCCTTTCCGGCCGTCTGAGGCCGCCCATCAGGGTGTATGCCGGATCTCGGCACGGCAACCGAACAGCTCGGCGAGTGACGCGAAGCGCCGCTGCAGCCGCTCGCCCTCGAGATTCTGGTGCGCCCTGGGCAACGTGAGGACAAGCCTGTCACCCTCGAACCGGATCGGTGTTTCGTCGATCGTGCCGGGCATGCCGATCGAAAGCATGTGAGCTGCCCTGATAGCCGCGCCGACGATCCGGGCTCGCCGATAGAGCCGCCGCGGCACGAGCGCCTTGAGTCGCTCGGAGAGTTCGTCGCTCTGCTCCGTCTCGCCGGGGCCCGTATGGCGAAAGTAGACTGTCAACGCCAGGAAAACCCGTCCCGGATGATCGATCCCGTTGAGTGCCGCGTGCGCGATCACGTTGAGCGACTGCTCTCCGCGATAGTCCGGCATCGCCCGCCAGCCGATATCGGAGAGAAGGCAGGCGGCATGGCGGAGACGGCGATCGTCTTCCGTTTCCTTCGGGCCCGGCGTCTCGAACAGCGCGTCGGTCCACGTACAGAGTTCGTGTGCATGTTGGAGCGAGCGGGAGCGAAGCCGCGCATAGTCCTCGGCGAACGCGATCAAGGGGTCCTTCCGCCTCTCGGATTCCGAGAGAAGCGCATAAAGCAGCCCTTCCCGGACGCCGAACACCGAGAACACGACCTCGGACGGCTGCATTCGCTGCACCAGCCGCTCGAGGACGGCGGCGCCGAACGGCAGCACCTCCCGCCGGGCCCGCGACACCTGCGCTCCGCCTTTCAGATCGTTGAGGCGTTTCGCCTTGCGGATCGCCTCGGAGACGTTGAGAGCCTCACGCGCCGAAAGGCGGTAGCCGTGCATGACGCGCAGCGGATAGTCGACCGTGGCCATGTGCAATTTGCCGAGCGCGCGCCACGTCCCGCCGACGGCGAAGAACGTCCGTCCGCGACCCTCACCGATCCACGGAAGCGACGCGATCTGACTGTCGATGATCTCGACGGCGCGGTCGATCCGTCCACCGGCCTGATCGATGAGCCTGAGACCGCCCAGCGGCAGCGTCGCTGCAGCCCTGTGCCGTCCCCCGACGACGTCGATCAACTCGAGACTGCCGCCGCCGAGGTCACCGGCGACGCCATTCGGATTTCGGAACCCCATCTCGATCCCGAACGCGGCGAGTTCCGCTTCCCGCTCGCCGGAAAGGACCACGATGGGCTCGCCGAGCTGCGCCTCCGCAGCCTTGATGAATTCGGTCCCGTTCGACGCCTCGCGCACCGCGGCCGTAGCGATCGCCTTGATGTTCTTGACCTGCAGGTTGCGCGCGATGCCCTTGAACCGTCTGAGCGCACCGAGCGCACGCTCGACGCCCTCCGCGCTGAGCCGCCCTGATGAGACGAGCCCCCGGCCGAGCCCGCACGGCACTTTTTCGTTGAAGAGTGGCACGGGGCTGCGCACCGCCCCCTCGTAGACGACAAGACGCACCGAATGCGATCCGATATCGATCACCCCGATGGGTTCGAGCTCGGCGAGCCTGCCCTTGCGGCCTTGCATGCTGCCGTGATCAGCCATTCTGCGGTACCCGCATGTCGCTAGGTCCTGCCGCGAAACTTCACGCGCGGCGGGAAGCTTCCCGCCAGCGAGTGGCCGCGGCCGGATAGCGATGGATTGGTCATGAAGTAGGTGTGGGCGTTGAACGCCTCCTCACCGGGTCCGGGCACGATCCGCTGGCAGGAGCCGTCGCCGAGCAAGCTCCAGCTCTGCTGGTTGTCTTTGAGGTTGGCGACCATGATCTGATCGAGGATCTGCTCGTGAACCGTAGGATTGTTGACGGGAACCATCGCTTCGACGCGACGGTCGAGATTGCGCGGCATCATGTCGGCGGAACTGATGTAGACCAGTGCGCGCCGGTCGGGAAGCCCATGTCCGTTACCGAAGCAGTAGATCCGCCCATGCTCGAGGAAGCGGCCGACGATGCTCTTCACGCGGATGTTCTCGGAGAGCCCCGGCACGCCGGGCTTCAGGCAGCAGATGCCGCGAACGACGAGATCGACCTGCACGCCGTCACGGCTCGCCTCATAGAGCGCATCGATGATCTGGGCGTCGACGAGCGAGTTCATCTTGCCCCAGATGGCCCCCGGGCGCCCGGCCCGCGCATGCTCGGCCTCGGCCCGGATGTGCTGCAGCATGCGCTGACGGATGCCGCGCGGACTGGCGGCGAGCACCTCGAGATCGGCCGGCTCGGCATATCCGGTGACGAAATTGAAGATCCGCGTCACGTCCCTCGCGATGGCCGCGTTGGCGGTGAAGAACGAGAGGTCCGTATAGACCCGTGCCGTCTGCGGATGATAGTTGCCGGTGCCGATGTGGCAGTAGCTGACCACCTCCGAGCCTTGGCGGCGCACGACGAGCCCGAGCTTTGCGTGCGTCTTGAGTTCGATGAACCCGTAGACCACATGCACGCCCGCGCTTTCGAGGTCCTTGGCCCAGCGGATGTTGGCCTCCTCGTCGAAGCGTGCCTTGAGCTCGACCACCGCTGTCACCGACTTGCCCGCCTCCGCCGCCTCCTTCAGCGCGCGCACGATCGGACTGTCCGTCGATGTCCGATAGAGCGTCCACTTGATGGCCATGACTTCCGGGTCCTGCGCCGCCTGCCGCAGGAACTGCACCACGACGTCGAAGGACTCGTAGGGGTGATGGACGACGATGTCCTTGGCGTTGACGGCGGCAAAGCAATCGCCGTCGTACTCGCGGATGCGCTCCGGAAAACGGATGTTGAACGGACGGAACAGCAGCGCGGGACGATCGGCCACGATCAGCTGCCCGAGGTCGGCGAGACCGAGCATCTCTTCCTTGACCCGCACGTCGGCCTCTTTGACCTTGAGCTGGGTCGTGACGAACGAGCGCAGCTCCGCCGGCATCGTCGCTTCGACCTGCAGTCGGATCACCGAGCCGCGCTTCCGTCGCTTGAGGGCGCTCTCGAAGAAGCGGACGAGGTCTTCCGCCTCTTCCTCGACTTCGATGTCGCTGTCGCGAAGCACCCGAAACGCGCCCTGGCTGGCGATCTTGTAGCCGGGAAAGAGACGGTCGGCGAAATGCGCGACCAGGGTCTCGACCGGAATGAAACGGATCGCGCCGCTCGTCACCGCGACGGTGTCCTCCGCGTCCGGCTGCGGCAGGCGCACGAACCGCTTGAGTTGCGCCGGCAGCGGCATGATGGCGTGCATCAGCGCCCCGGTCTTGTCCTTCTTCAGTTCGAGCCCGAGTGTGAAGCCCTTGTTCGGAATGAACGGAAACGGATGCACCGGATCGACGGCGATCGGCGTAAGCACGGGAAAGACGTTTGTCAGGAAGTAGTCGTCGAGCCAGACCAGTTCGGCGGCCGAAAGCCGAGACGGTTCGACGACCTCGATGCCGGCGCCGGACAGCGCCGACCTGAGCTCGAGCCATGCCGCCTGCTGGCGCGAGGACAGATCCGAGACGAACCGGTTGATGGCGGCGAGCTGCTGTTCGGGCGTGAGACCGTCCTGACTGACGGTACGCACCTTGGCGACCACCTGTCCATGCAGCCCCGCCACACGCACCATGAAGAATTCGTCGAGGTTCGACGCCGAAATCGACAGGAACCGGAGACGCTCGAGCAGCGGATGCCGGTCGTTGAGCGCTTCCTCGAGCACTCGGGCATTGAACTGGAGCCAGGACAGCTCGCGGTTGTAGAAGCGTTGTGGCGTGCCCTGGAGCGGAGACGGCTGCGCGATCGCTACAATCGGCTTGCTCGTCGTGCGGGTTGCCCGGGTGCGGGTAGCAGGCATCGAACGGCGTTTCGTCGTCTTGGTCACCGGCCTCGCTCCAACCCATCTGCTCCGACGGCTGCGCCGGGGGCACGACACGTCCCGACGGCCGGCCCACGACATGGCATGCGTCCGTGAACCGAGTATGGCACGGCCGTCGCGACGCGGCCAATTCCGGCCAGCCGGCAGCACGGCGCCCCTGCCGGCACCAACCCCGTCAGGACTCGGAGATTTGCGTTAACGAGCCATGAAAACGGCAACGGTCAGGCCGACAGCCGCTCGCCGGCAGCGAGTAGCCGCTCCGCTTCCGTCAGCCGTAGGTCCTCTCGTCTGCGATCACCTTGCCGTCGTTGGGCAGGCTCCCGAGTGCGACGAGTTCCACGGTCGCTCGAAGTTTGGTGGCCGCCTGAACCGAGTCACCGATCTTCTCGGCGAGCCCCGCCACCGGCGATCCGGCCTCTGCCTTCAGCGTCATGACATCCTGTTCGCCTGCTCGCCCGACGACCAGGCGCAGCCGCCCGAGTTCGGGATGCCGGCGCGCCACTTCGGCCACCTGTTCGGGATGCACGAACATGCCCTTCACCTTCGTCGTCTGGTCCGCCCGCCCGAGCCAGCCCTTGATGCGCAGATTGGTGCGCCCACAAGGACTCTCGCCTGCGAGAATGGCCGACAGGTCGCCGGTCGCGAGACGGATCATGGGATAGTCCCGGTTGAAGCACGTAACCACGACCTCGCCGACTTCCCCGTTGGGGACTGGATCCCCGGTCCCAGGCCGCACGATCTCGACGATCACTCCCTCGTCGACGATCATGCCCTCGACGGTGCCGTCCGGTCCCGGGCTCTCGTAGGCGATGAGACCGACGTCGGCGGTCGCATAGCACTGGAACACGGCGACGCCGCGCTCGGCGTACTCCTTGCGCAGCGACGGGAAGAGCGCCCCGCCGCCGACCATGGCGCGCTTGATCGAAGAGACGTCCTTGCCCGCCTCTTTCGCCTTGTCGAGCAGGATCTTGAGGTAATCGGGAACCCCGACGTAGACGGTCGGTTTCAGCCGCTCGATGGCCTCGAGCTGCTGTTCGGTGTTGCCCGGTCCGGCGGCGATCACCGTGCAGCCGAGCGCGCGCGCACCGGCGTCGAGGATCCATCCCCCCGGCGTGAGATGGTATGCGAAGGTGTTGTGCACCACGTCCGTCCCCCGGACGCCCATGGCATAGAGCGCCCGCGCCGACCGCCACCAGTCGCGGCCGAGCCCCTCGGGCTCGAAGATCGGCCCGGGTGACATGAACGTCCGGCCGAGCCGCCCAGGCTCACGCGTGGCGAAGCCACCGAACGGCGGCCGATGCGACTGGAGATCCTTGAGCGACGACTTTCGCAGAAGCGGCAGCTTGGCGAGATCGTCGCGGCTCTCGACGGACGCGAGGTCGCAACCCTGCAGGTGAGCGGCCCAGCCGTCGCACTGAGCAACGGTATTCTGCAGAAAGCTGGCGAGAAGACCGAACTGCGCAGCTTCCCGCGCCTCGTGCGGACGGGTCTCGAGTTGGTCGAGATAGGGCTCCGTCATCGATCCTCCCTGCCTTTCAAGCGCCCCGGAACGGTCGGGGCCGTCGGATGTGTCACCGTTGAGCGGGATTGAAGCGCCCGGTAACGGTTGGTCAAGCATTACATGGCGTCAACCCAACAAAGCGCTGCAGGCACTGCTAAAACTTGTCTGCATCGGGCAACGGGCTCGAAAGCAACCGCAACCGGCCTGGGAGGCTGAACATGAGTGGTACCAGTCTCGTCATTCTGGCGATGTACTCGACGGTCAATGTCGTATCCCCGGCGTCGGCCATGACGCCGGAAGAGATCCCCTATCTCCTCGCGCTGCTGATGGCTGCCGCGGCACTGACCTGCATTGCCTCGTTCGCCCATTACGCGCCTCCGTCCCGTTCGTCGGCGAAAGGCGCATCGCTGCACAAGATCCGCCGCTTTTCAGGCCCGCGCGAGCGTCGGGCCTGATCCCGCGACATCGGCCGGCCCCGCACAGGGCTCCTGTCACGCGAGCCAGCGCTTCCGCCGCTTGTAGTGCTTCACGTCGCGGAAGCTCCTGCGCTCTCCGCCGCCGCCGGTCCCGAGATAGAATTCCTTGACGTCGGCGTTGTCGCGCAGCGCCGACGCTTCACCATCGAGCACCACGCGCCCGCTCTCCAGGATGTAACCGTAGGTCGCGTACTTGAGCGCCATGTTCGTATTCTGCTCGGCGAGCAGGAATGAGACGCCGTCCTTGGCGTTGATGTCTTTCACGATCTCGAAGATCTGCTCGACGATTTGCGGCGCGAGACCCATCGAAGGTTCGTCGAGCAGCACCATCGTCGGATTGGCCATGAGCGCGCGCCCGATGGCGCACATCTGCTGCTCGCCGCCCGACGTGTATCCGGCCTGCGAGGTGCGCCGCTCCTTGAGCCTTGGGAAATAGGCGTAGACGCGCTCGAGCGAAGCCGCGATGGCAGCCCGCCCGTCGCGGCGCGTGAACGCGCCTGTCAACAGGTTCTCCTCGATCGTGAGATGTCCGAAGCAGTGCCGGCCTTCCATCACCTGGATGCAGCCACGCTTGACGAGTTCGTTCGGCGTCAGACTGTCGATCCGCTCGCCCTTGAAGGTGATCGAGCCCTTCGTCACTTCACCGCGCTCGGCCTTCAGCAGATTGGAGATCGAGCGGAGAGTGGTCGTCTTGCCGGCCCCGTTCGCGCCGAGAATAGCGACGATGCCGCCCTGCGGCACGTTGAGCGACACCCCCTTCAGCACCAGGATGACGTGATCGTAGATCACCTCGATGTTGTTCACTTCGACAATGTTGGGCTTCGTCGGAGTGCCGGCGGTGGCGACTGTCATTGCGGTATCCGGGATCGAAAGCTTCGTAGATGGATGGCAAGTCGAAGGGCAGCCGGCCGGACATGACGTCCGGAGCCGGCTGCCCATCCCCCCCGGGATCAGTCCGGCTTCGAGCAGTCACGCGGCGTGATCTTCTTCTCGACCGCGTACTTCGCCGACTGTTCGGCAACGAGCTTGTCGAGCACGTCACGGTCGGCCGTGTAATAGTCCGAGATCACCTTCCACTCCTTGCCGTCCCACTGCTGCACCCGGGCGACGTCGGCGCCCTGGTGGTCAGAGCACGACAGCTTGAGCGGCTTCATCATGCCCTCGAAACCGGCCTCCTTGATGCGGGCTTCCGTGATGTCGAGGTTCTCGAAGCCCCAGCGCACCTGCTCGCCCGTCATCGGCTTGTTGCCGTACTTCTTCATCGCTGTGCGGATGGCCTCCGTACCGATGAAGGAGTTGATCAGGCCGCGGTTGTAGAGGACCTGGCCAAAATCGTCCTTGGCAAGGCTCTTGCCCTTGTCGATGAGGTGCTTCTTGATTTCGGCATGAACGCCGAACTGGCCGGGACCGTGCTGGAGCATCAGCGCCTTGTAGCCCTTGGCGCCGTCGCCGGCCGGCAGGACGTCGGGCTCCGCGCCGGACCACCAGATGCCGATGATCTTGTCACGCGGGAAGGCAACGGCGGCAGCTTCCTTGATCGCCGTGCCGTTCATCACGCCCCAGCCCCACAGCAGCACGTAATCGGGCCGGTCCTGGCGGATCGACAGCCACTGCGACTTCTGCTCGACACCTGGGTGCGTCACGGGAACGCCCTTGAAGACGAAGCCGTGCTTGGCGGCCAGCGCCTCGAGGGCCGGGATCGGCTCTTTGCCGTAGGGGCTGTCGTGATAGACGAGCGTGATCTTCTTGCCCTTGAGCTTGTCGAGCCCGCCGAATTCCTTAGCGACGTGTTGCACGGCGACGCTCGCGCCGGTCCAGTAGCTGCCCATGGCGATGAAGTTCCACGGGAACACCGCGCCGTTGCGGCTCTCGGATCGCCCGTAGCCGAGCGTCAGCAGCGGGATCTTGTCACCCGGCGCCTTCTCGGTGAGTGCGAAGGTGATGCCGGTCGAGAGGGGCGACACGTAGGAGGCGCCTGTCGCACCCTTGCCCTTCAGGCGCTCGTAGCACTCGACACCCTTGTCGGTGGCGTAACCGGTTTCACACTCTTCGAAGCCGATCTTGACGCCGTTGATGCCGCCATCGCGATCATTGAGAAGCGCCAGATAGTCGACGCCGCCGTTGGCGAACGGCACGCCGTTCACGGCGTAGGCGCCCGTCCGATAGGACAGGACCGGAATGAACTGCTCGCCACCCTGGGCGAGCGCCGGTGCAACCGACGCGAGAGACGCGCCGATGACGACGGACGCTGCAACAAGTTTCTTCATGTCCTTCCTCCTCTTTATTGCACAGCCGGTTGGACGGCCCCGCTGCGCGGTCGTGCGGAGCGTTGATTTTCTGTCTTACCGCCTCGAGAACGCACCGCTGCCTTCGAGATGGCTTCCGAAAATTGGCTCAGTAGGGGAATGGCCACAGCCTGAGTTTTTCTTTCGCGAGACTGACCAGCCTTGCGAATCCGTGTGGCTCCTTGATGAGCAGGAAGCAGATCAACGAACCGAAGATGATGAACTCGAGATGCGAGATGGTCTCCGTCGAGAGCGGCACGCCCAGTTCCGACGGCACGACGTTCAGGAAGATCGGCACCATGAGGATGAACCCGGCGCCGAGGAACGAGCCGAGGATCGAGCCGAGCCCGCCGATGATCACCATGAAGAGAAGCTGCAGCGACCGGTCGATGGAGAACGCCAGCGGCTCCCAGGCCCCGAGATACACGAACGCCCACAGGGCACCGGCGACGCCCACCATGAACGACGAGACGGCGAAGGCCGACAGCTTGGCGAAGAACGGCCGGATGCCCATCAGCTCGGCGGCGATGTCCATGTCCCGGATCGCCATCCACTGGCGTCCGATGGCGCCGCGCACGAGGTTCTTGGCGACGAAGGCGAAGAACACGACAAAGGCGAGGCAGAACAGATAGCGCTCGATCGGCTCGTCGACGACCCAGCCAAAGACGTTGAGCTCCGGCGCGCTGACCGAGCCCGACGGCGCATAGTTGGTGAACCATTTCACGCGCAGGAACAGCCAGTCGAAGAAGAACTGCGCGGCGAGCGTCGCGACGGCGAGATAGAGCCCCTTGATACGCAGCGACGGGATGCCGAACAGCACGCCCACGATGGCCGAGCACACACCTCCGAGCAGGATCGACGGCAACACGGGAAGCGCCGGCAGTCCGATCTCCGGCATCCCGGTGCCGAACTTGTAGGCCATGTAGGCGCCGATCGCCATGAAGGCCCCGGAACCGAGCGAGATCTGTCCGCAATAGCCGATCAGGATGTTCACGCCGATCGCGGCGAGCGACAGGATCAGGAACGGCAGCAGAATGGCACGCAGCAGATACTCGTTGCCGAAGGGCCAGACCGCGAAGTGCGCCAACAGCGGAATGCCGACGAACGCGAACACAAGCAGCGCGCCGAGCGCAATGCGGTCCTGCCGGAGCGGCAGCATGGCCATGTCGGCCGAATAGGTCGTCTTGAACTGGCCGGTCTCGCGGTAGAGCATGACGGCCCTCCTCAGATGCGCTCGATGATCTTTTCCCCGTAAAGGCCTTGCGGCCTCACGAGCAGGACGGCCAGCGCCAGCACGTAGGCGAACCAGTATTCGATGCCGCCTCCGATGAGCTCGCCCAGATAGATTTCGGCGAGCTTCTCGCCGGCCCCCACGATGAGGCCGCCGACGATCGCGCCCGGCACCGACGTGAACCCGCCGATGATGAGCACCGGCAGCGCCTTGAGCGCCAGGAACACGATCGAGAACTGCACGCCTAGCTTCGTGCCCCACACCGTGGCAGCCACCAGCGCGACGATGCCGGCAACCAGCCAGACGATGAACCAGATCCACGAGATGGGGATGCCGACCGACTGGGCCGCGGCATGGTCGTCCGCGACCGCGCGCAACGCCCGCCCGGTCTTCGTGTACTGGAAGAAGGCGGCGAGCGCGACGACGAGGATTGCCGCGATCAGCCCGCCCCACACGTCGAGCTTGTTGACCAGGATGCCGCCCGGAAACATGCCTTCGCCCAGGATCCAGGCATCTGTCGGAAAAAGGCGGAGCGGATAGACGCCCGAGCCGAACACCATCTGCGCCAGCCCTTCCAGGACGAACGTCGCGCCGATCGTCGACATGAAGAGCGTGAGGCCGTCCTGATTGAGCAGCGGCCTGAGCACCCACTTCTCGATCACGAAGGCGCAGAGCGCCATGACCGCGCCGGAAAAGAGGATCGCGAGCGGGATCGCAACAATGTTCGCGACGCCGAGGCCCGTGAGGTAGTCGAGCGAACGGACGAGCGCGAGGCCCGCCACGAGCACCATCGCGCCCTGCGCATAGTTGAAGACGCCGGACGCCTTGAAGATGAGGACGAAGCCCAGCGCCACCAGCGAGTAGAGGACGCCCGACAGGAGCCCGCCGACCAGGATCTCGAGAAAGCCTCCCGGATTGTCGATGGCGCGGGACGCGAGATAGCCGAGAAACACGGCGGTGACAGCCGCAAGAGCGACGTGAACGATGGTGTCCACCACCGATCGCCGATCGCCGCGCAGCAGCACGAACATCAGTCCCGCGAGGACTGCTCCGATGCCGCCCGGAATTGCAAAGCTCAAACCCGACATGCCTGGCCCGTTACCCTGTTGCTTCGCCGGTTGCGCGTGACGGCTTCAATGCGAGACGCCGAGATAGGCGTCGATGACTTTCGGATCGGCCTTCACCTGATCCGGCGTACCGTCCGCGATCTTGCGCCCGTACTCGAGCACCACGACGCGATCGGACAGATCCATCACCACGCCCATGTCGTGCTCGATCAGCGCGATTGTGGTGCCGAGATGCTGGTTGATGGTGATGATGAAGCGGCTCATGTCCTCTTTCTCTTCGAGGTTCATGCCCGCCATCGGCTCGTCGAGAAGCAGCAGCTCGGGCTCCATCGCGAGGGCGCGGCCGAGTTCGACGCGCTTCTGCAGGCCATACGGCAGCTTGCCGACCGGCACCTTGCGGATGTGCTGGATCTCGAGGAAATCGATGAGCTTCTCGACCACTTCGCGGTGCCGCATCTCCTCGTTGACGGCCGGCCCGAACCGGAGCGCCTGCCAGAGAATGCCGCGCTGCATCTTGAGCGTGCGCCCCGCCATCATGTTGTCGAGCGTCGACATGCCCTTGAACAACGCCACGTTCTGAAACGTCCGCGATATGCCGGAGCTGGCGGCGAAGTAGGGCCGCATCTCGCGCCGCTTTTCGCCCTTGAACGTGATCACGCCCTGCTGCGGAAAATAGAAGCCGTTGATGACATTGAGCATCGACGTCTTGCCGGCGCCGTTCGGGCCGATGATGGCGCGGATCTCACCCTTTCGGATATCGAACGACACGTCGGAAATCGCCCGCACACCACCGAACGACAGTGAAACGTTCTCGACCGAGAGGATCACCTCCCCCGTCCGCCGGGCTCGATCCTCCCGGCTGCCGGCGCCGCCGGCCGCCCGGGCCGCCGCCACGGCAAGGCCACTCGCCTCGGCCGGCTGAGTGGATGCGGCAGTGGAGCCAGCCGCAGGGGCAACCGGCATGACGGTGTTCGAGCTCATTCCGCAGCCTCTTTCAGGGTCGCGGCCGTCGACGGGAAGGTCGGGACATCGACGATATCCACGTCGCCCTCGATCTTCCCCTTGCGGCCATCCTCGTAGGTGACTTCGACCGAGATGTGGGCCTGGCGCGATCCGTCGTAGAGCGCCGTGATCAGCGCACCGTAGCGGTCCGCGATGAAGCCGCGCCGGACTTTCTGTGTCCGTGTCAGCTCGCCGTCGTCGGCGTCGAGTTCCTTGTGCAGGATGAGGAACCGGGTGACCTGCGATCCGGAAACCAGCGGCTCGCCGGCGAGCGACCGGTTCATCTCTTCGACCCGCTTCAGGATCATGTCCTTGACCTGCGGGTTCGCTGCGAGTTCCTGATAGCTCGCGTAGATCACGTTGTTCCGCTCGGCCCAGTTGCCGACGCTGACGAGATCGATGTTGATGAAGGCCGTCGCGAAATCGCGACCATTGCCGAACACCACCGCTTCCTTGACTTCGGGATAGAACTTGAGCCGGTTCTCGACGTACTTCGGAGCGAACAGCGCGCCGGAATTGAGCCGCCCGACGTCCTTGGCGCGATCGATGATCCTGAGATGCCCCTTGGCGTCGATGAATCCGGCATCACCGGTCCGCACCCAGCCCTCCGCTGTTTTCGTAGCGGCGGTGGCCTCGTCGTTTTTGAAGTACTTGTGGAACACGCCGGGGCTCTTGAAGAGCACCTCGCCGGTTCCCTCCTCGATCCTGATCTGAACGTCGGGACCGGGCTTGCCGACCGTCTCCGGGAAGACCTCGCCATCCGGCTGCAGCGTAATGAAGACGCTGGCTTCGGTCTGGCCATAGAGTTGCTTCAGGTTGATGCCCAGCGAGCGGAAGAACGAGAACAGCTCCGGCCCGATGGCCTCGCCCGCCGTGTACGCAACGCGCAGGTTGGAGAACCCGATCCGGTTTCGCAACGGCGCATAGACCAGCAGGTCGCCGAGTCCATAAAGCATCCGATCCACGAGGCCGACCGGCTTCCCGTCGAGAACGTTCTCTCCGGCCCGCCGCGCAACCTTGAGGAAGTAATGGAACATGCCCTTCTTGATCGCGCCGGCGTCCTCCATGCGGACCATGATCTGGGTCAGCATGGTCTCGAACACGCGCGGCGGGGCAAAGAAGTAGGAAGGCCCGATTTCGCGCCGGTCGTCGATGGCCGTTTCGGGGCTTTCCGGGCAGCACACCGTGAGCCCACCGGCGAACGCCTGACCATAGGAGAAGATATGGTCTCCGACCCAGGCCATCGGCAGGTAGGCGATCATCGTGTCTTCCGGTGTGAACCGGTCGAAGATGTTGGCGTTTCGCCCTGAAATGACGACGTTGTCGTGGGTCAGCATCACGCCCTTGGGCCGCCCGGTCGTCCCCGACGTATAGAGCATGACCGACACGTCGGCGCCCTTGCCGGCTTCGACCCCCGCCATCCACGCGGCCGCCGCGCCGGGATCGGCCGCAAGCTTCGCGCGTCCGGTCTTCTGCAGGGCTTCGATCGATGTCAGTCGATCCGGGTCGTAGTCTTCGAGCCCTCTCGGATCATGATAGACGATGCGAGCCAGTCGCGGCAGTCGATCGGCGATCGACAGCAGCTTGTCGGTCTGCTCCTGATCCTCGACGACGGCGAAGCGGACCTCGGCGTGGTCCAGCACGTAGGCCATCTCGTCGGCGACGGAGTCCTGATAGAGCGGCACTGGAATGGCACCGAGACTCTGGGCGGCCGTAAAGGTCCAGTAGAGATGGGGGCGGTTGTCGCCGATGATGGCGACCGTGTCGCCCTTGCCGAGGCCGAGCGCCTGAAGGCCGAGCGCCAGCGCGCGGACTTCCTCAAGAACCTCGCTCCAGGTCCAGGTCTGCCAGATTCCGAGCGTCTTCTCGCGGAACGCCGAGCGTGTCGCGAACACCTGTGCGTTGCGCACGAGTAGCTTCGGCACGGTATCGGGGTTCGCCTGGGGTTGCCCAGCGTTCACGATCGTCTTCCTCCCTGATGCGTCGGGATCGCTGGCAACAGTCGTTACGACTGCCACTGCGGTCTCTTGTTCCTCGATTTGCGATCGAGGTTTGCGCCACATACCGCGCGCCGTTCGCTGACGAACTCGTCAGCGCGGGAGCGCGGGAGCGCCGGAACGTTTATCTGGCCTTCGGTCTCGAGGCCGCTTGTCGCCGACGTATACCTTGTGCGACGGAACGCACAACACGCCGCTGGACAGACTGGGCGCGCGAAGTATGGTATTCTCGACCACACGAAATCCTCGAACGCCTCAACATAGCATGCCTGCGTGCAACCGTCGCGAAACGCGTGCGCAGGATCGCTGTCGTCAGTCGCCTTCGTAAGTGGACAGCCGCTCGATATCTTTCACCGTCAGGCCAGCCCGCTCGACCTTGAGAAGCTGCGCCTCCTCGAGTGTCCTGAGGCTGCGCCCGACGATCTGCCGCGAGAGCCCCGCCAGCATCGCGAGCTCTTCCTGCGTAATGTCGATGTGCTGCCCGACGCCGGGATAGAGCACCGGATTGAATAGCCACGCGATGTTGCGCGCCACCCGCGCCGTCGGATCGTGCAGCCGGTCGTGCTCGATCGTCGCGATGAACTGACCCATCCGTTCGTTGAGTTGCGTGACGAGGAACTTGTTGAAGCCGACGCTATGGTCGAAGAGCCACATGAACGTCGGCCGGCTCATCATGGCGAGGCGCGTGTTCCTGAGCGCCACGAGATCATATTTGCGCGGCTCGTCTTTCAGCACCGAGCCTTCACCGAGCCAACCGCCCGCTCCGATGCCGGCAAAGGTGATGGCCTTGCCCGTTGCCGAGATGGCGCCGATCTTCACGAGGCCGCTTACCACGCCCGTCCAGTGATCAAGCTTGTCGCCCCGATGGCAGATGTAACTTCCGGCAGCGAAATGCCGCTCGCTCACCCCGCGTCGCGCGCGCTCTGCCTCGTCGTCGGTCAACATGTCGGCCCAGAACGCCAGTTCCCGAAGCTCGGCTTTCGCACGGCTCGCCATGGCGGGCTTCCTTGCTGACATGAGACGACTGGATACCTGATCAAATTGCCCGGATCGCCCCGCTGTAGCAAGCGCTGGATCGGCCTGTCGGTGATCCCCGCCAGCTGGTTCCGGAGGCGGGGTGCCCAGGCGATGGGGACCCATCTGCCGGGGGCGCGAGCAGGCGGGAACCGGTCCACCATCCGACATTGCGCGAGGGCCCTCCCCATGCCTAAATGTCCGGACAAGATCGAAACGTGTTCGAGGGAACCGCCCATGTCGAGAGATGTCTCCGGCGCCGAAAACCTGGACGTCGTCATCATCGGAGCCGGCGTCGCCGGCCTCTATGCCATCCACAAACTGCGCCAGAACGGGCTCAAGGTCCGCGCCTACGAGCAGGGCAGCGACGTCGGTGGCACCTGGTACTGGAACCGCTATCCCGGCTGCCGCTGCGACGTGGAGAGCCTCGAGTACTCGTTTTCATTCTCGCCCGAACTCGATCAGGAGTGGAGCTGGCCGGAGCGCTACGGCAACCAGGGCGAGATCCTGAAGTACGTCCAGCACGTCGCCGACCGCTTCGACCTGCGCCGCGACATCCAGTTCGACACCCGCATAACGTCGGCGACGTTCGACGAGGCGACGAACCGCTGGACGGTCACCACCGACAATGGCCAGACGATCACGGCCCCCTATTGCATCATGGCGACCGGCAACCTCTCCACGCCGAGAAAGCCGGACATCAAGGGCATCGATAGCTTCAGGGGCAAGTGGTACCACACGGGCCTCTGGCCCCATGAGGGCGTCGACTTTACCGGCCTCCGCGTCGGCGTGATCGGCACCGGCTCGTCGGGCGTCCAGTCGATCCCGCATATCGCGAAGCAGGCGCGCCAGCTCTTCGTCTTCCAGCGAACGGCCAATTTCTCGCTTCCCGCCCAGAACGGCCCCTTGGACCCCGTCAAGGAGGCACGCCACAAGGCCGAATATCCCGAGCGGCGCGCAGGCGCCGTGAACACGCCCTTCGCCATCGCCGGCTATCCGCCGCCGACAAAATCTGCGCTGGAAGTTTCCGCCGAGGAGCGCAACGCCACATATGAGCGCAAATGGCAGGAAGGCGGCTCCATCAGCTTCCTCTATGCCTACACCGACCTCCTCACGAGCAAGGAGGCGAACGACACGGCGTCGGAGTTCGTGCGCAACAAGATCCGTTCGATCGTGAAGGACGCCGAAACGGCCGAAGCGCTCTGTCCGAACGACCACCCGATGGGCACCAAGCGCCTGATCCTCGATACGGGCTACTACGAGACCTACAATCTCCCGCACGTGAAGCTGGTCAACATCCGCAAGAACCCCATCGCCGAGATCACCGAATGGGGGATCAGGACCGCCGACGGCCAGTCATTCGAGCTCGACGCCATTGTCTTTGCGACGGGCTTCGATGCCATGACCGGCGCCATGAAGGAGATCGAGATCAAGGGCCGCGGCGGCGTCACCATCGGCGACAAATGGAAGGACGGCCCGCAGACCTATCTGGGCGTCATGGTTGCCGGCTTCCCGAACATGTTCATGGTCACGGGCCCCCAGAGCCCCGGCGTGAAAAGCCAGATGATCTTCTCCTGCCAGCAGCACGTCGACTTCATCGCCGATGCGATCCGCCACGTGCGCGACCGCCAGATGCGCCGGATCGAGCCGTCGCGCATGGCGGAAATGTCCTGGGTCCAGCACAACAACGAGGTCGCGAATTCGACGCTCTATCCGCTGGCCAACAGCTGGTACATGGGCGCCAACATCCCCGGCAAACCGCGCATTTTCATGCCGTACGTGGGCGGCGTGAACAACTACGTGAAGAAGTGCGAAGAGGTCGTGGCCAATGGCTACGAAGGTTTCGAGATGTCGGCCTGAGCATCGCCACGCAACCGGCCGGGCCGCGAACATGGCTCCGGCCGACGCCGTCGCATGACTCAAGCGACTTCGTCGCACCACACGCGAAAGCCTTCGAGCGTGTTCGGGCCGAAGGTGGTGATCATCGCCACGTCGGCCGCGTCCCGCCCTCTGGCGATCAGGACCCGCCCGATCCTCGGTACGAGATTGCGCGGATCGAACGTGTACCACTGCCCATCGAGGTAGGCCTCGAACCAGGCGGCAAAATCACCCGGCGGAAACGGCGGCGCCATTCCGGCGTCGCCGAGATACCCGGTGCAGTAGCGGGCGGGAATGTTCAACGCTCGACAAAACGCCACCGCCAGATGCGCGTAGTCACGGCAGACGCCGACGCGTTCCTGGTAGGCTTCCGACGCTATACGCGTGGGCCTCGCATGCTGGTAGCCGAAGGCGATGTGTGCATGCGCGAACTCGCAGATGGCCTGCACGCGCCCCCAACCCGGCGTCGCATGACCGAAGAGTGTCCACGCGAGATCGAGCAGCTTGTCGGAATCGCAAAAGCGGCTCGGCAGGAGGAAGACGAGCGTCTCGTTAGGCAGGGCCTCGACCGGGATCTGGCCGGCCTGCGGCGCGACCCGGTCCGGCAGGCCGGAATCGGAAACGATGGTGTCGGTCCAAATGCGAACCTGCCCGGCCGGGGCCAGGATGCGGGTGCACCAGTTCCCGAAACCATCGCGGTACCCCGAAATCGGAACGGACGGGCTGATCAGGATATGATCGGGCGCCATCAGATCCGAAACCCGCGAGAAGTGCACATTGAGCATCAGAATCGCCGGGGTAGGCTGGGGAAAGGCGTAACGAAGCTCGTAGCCGACGCGCTGTTTCACGCTGCACTCGCTGTTTGCCGTCATGTCCGGATCGGACCCGTCACCCTACGCGGAATGCGACAGGGCAGCGGCAATTCGTTTCGCTTGGCTCGGGCGGCTCGACCACAGATCGCGAACATTCGACCGATCCGCCTCGTTGGACGCTGGAGCGAACTCGGCCTAGAATTCCCGCCGATTGCGGATGTAACGCGCGAGGGCGGAGATGGCTGCAGAACTCACACATTTCATCGGAGGCAAGCACGTCAAGGGAACGAGCGGCCGTTTCGCCGACGTTTTCTGGCCCATGACAGGTGAGGTGGCTGCCCGCGTGCCCCTCGCCTCGAAAGCCGAGATCCGCGCCGCCGTCGAAAATGCCCGGGCCGCGCAGCCGGCCTGGGCCGCCGTCAATCCGCAGCGCCGGGCGCGCGTGATGACGAAGTTCGTCGACCTCCTCAATCGCGACATGGACAAGCTCGCCGATAGGCTGGCGCGCGAGCACGGCAAGGTGATTCCCGACGCCAAGGGCGACATCCAGCGTGGTCTGGAAGTGGCGGAGTTTGCGACCGGCATCCCCCACCTCCTGAAGGGCGAGTACACGGAAGGCGCCGGCCCGGGCATCGACGTCTATTCCATGCGCCAGCCGCTCGGCGTCGTCGCTGGCATCACGCCGTTCAACTTCCCGGCCATGATCCCGATGTGGAAATTTGCCCCCGCCATCGCCTGCGGCAATGCCTTCATCCTGAAGCCGTCCGAGCGCGACCCTTCCGTGCCGCTCATGCTGGCCGAGCTGATGCTCGAGGCGGGCCTGCCACCAGGCATCCTCAACGTCGTCAACGGCGACAAGGAAGCCGTCGACGCCATCCTCGACGACGAGGACATCCAGGCCGTGGGCTTCGTCGGCTCGACACCCATCGCGGCTTACGTCTATGCGCGCGGCGCGGCGAGCGGCAAGCGCGTGGCCTGCTTTGGCGGCGCCAAGAACCACATGATCGTGATGCCGGACGCCGACCTCGACCAGGCCGCTGACGCGCTGATAGGCGCCGGCTACGGCTCGGCGGGCGAGCGTTGCATGGCCGTTTCGGTGGCGGTCCCGGTCGGCCAGAAAACGGCCGACGCCCTCGTCGAGCGCCTCATCCCGCGCATCGAGGGCCTGAAGATCGGCCCGTCGACCAGCCTCGACGCCGACATGGGGCCACTCGTCACCCGCGCCCACCTCGACAAGGTGAAGGGGTACGTCGCGACCGGCGTGAAGGAAGGCGCGAAGCTCAAGGTCGACGGCCGTGACTTCCGCATGCAGGGCTACGAGCAGGGTTTCTACATGGGCGGCTGCCTCTTCGACGAGGTGACGCGCGACATGCGCATTTACAAGGAAGAGATCTTCGGCCCCGTGCTCTCGGTGGTGCGCGCGAGGGACTATGATGAGGGCCTCCGCCTCGCCATGGACCATGAATACGGCAACGGCGTCGCCATCTTCACCCGCGACGGCGACACGGCCCGCGATTTCGTCGCGAAGGTGAATATCGGCATGGTCGGCGTCAACGTGCCGATCCCCGTGCCGCTCGCCTACTACACGTTCGGCGGCTGGAAGAAATCGGCGTTTGGCGACTTGAACCAGCACGGCCCGGATTCGATTCGCTTCTACACCCGCACCAAGACCGTCACGAGCCGCTGGCCGAGCGGCGTCAAGGAAGGCGCCGAGTTCTCGATACCGGTGATGAAGTGATGGACATGATGCGCGTCCAGCGAGGGCGCGCCGGATTGACGAAAACAAACTCCAGAACACGAGGGACCCATGAAGTTCGGCACCTTTCTGCTGCTGCAATCGCCTACAGCGCGGTCATCGGAAGAAATCTTTGCGCGTGGCGTACGGATTGGCCAGGCCGCGGACCGGCTCGGCTTTGACAGCATCTGGTTCGCTGAGCATCACTTCTCGACTTACGGGTATCTGTCCCGCCCGCTGATGCTGGCGACCCACATCGGCAGCCGCACCGAACGCATTCGCGTCGGATCGGGTGTGGTAGTGCTCCCGCTGCATCACCCGTTGATCGTCGCCGAGGAAATTGCGACGGCAGATATCCTGACCGGCGGACGCCTCGATGTGGGCCTCGGGCGCGGCTACCAGCCTTACGAGTTCGAGCGCCTCGGCATGTCTCTCGACGACAGCCGGACGCGGTTCGAGGAGGGCGTGGATATCCTGCTCAAGGCGTTCTCAGGAAAGCCGTTCGCCTACGAAGGGAAGCACTTCCGGTTCGGCGAGACGTCGATCTTCCCCCTGCCCATGCAGAAGCCCTACCCGCCGCTCTGGGTCGTCGGACAGAGCGAGGAATCGATCGTCGCCACCGCGCGGCGCGGCTTCAACCTGATCTCGGGCGGCTTCGGTGTTCCGATCGAGCGGCTGCGGGAATTCCGCTCCAAGCTCGACGGCATGATCGATCCGGCCCTGAAGGCGCGGATGCAGGTCTCGACCCAGCGCCCGGTCTACGTGACGACGGACGAGTCGGAGCTGCCCGCCATTCTGGAAGAGGCCCGCTGGAACATGCGGGTGACCCTGAGCCTGCGTCGCGGTGTGGAGCGCGTGGAAGGTGGTCGCGCGATTGCCGTGCCGGGCGACGACGAGCCCACGGACCAGGAACTGCTCGACAAGTACTTCATCATGGGAACGCCGAAGACCTGCATCGCCAAGCTGCGCGAACTGCAGGATGCGGTGAATATCAATCAATTCAATGCGAGCTTCTGGTTCGGTGACGTTCCGGAGGCGAAGGTCATGCGCTCCATGGAGCTGTTCGCCAAGGAGGTCATGCCCGCGTTCCGCTGAGGGCTACGGCACGGCAACCGTGAGTAGCGGTCACGGAAACGGACTGGAACCACCCCCTCTGCGTCCCCGGCCGGAGCGCGCCAGCGCGCAGAGCCGGGGTCGCTTCGGGCGACATCGAGAGAAACGCCAGCCAAGCGATCCCGGGTCTCCGCTCGCGCCTTCGGCCCGCGCGTCGCCCGGGAACGCAAGGGGAGGCGGAGGCCGATACCGGGGCGCCCAATAGGCGCGATCAACCGAACTCACGAACCTGCCCGCCTCACTCGCATCCCCGGCGACGTTGGGCTAAATTTGACCGCAGACAGCACCACATCACCGAGGACAAGACCGCCATGCCTACACCCACGCCGAACACCGATCCGATCTGGTCCTTCGTCGACGCGAAGCGCGAACCGTTCGTCGGGCTGTCGGATCGTGTGTGGAGCATGCCTGAAATCGCCTACACGGAACACCGCTCGGTGGCCGAGCACGTCGCCATGCTCAAGGCCGAAGGCTTCCGCATCACCGAGAACCTGGCCGGCATCCCGACCGCCGTCATGGGCGAGGCGGGAACGCCCGGCGAAGGCCCTGTGATCGCGATCCTCGGCGAGTACGACGCACTCCCGGGTCTGAGTCAGGTTGGCGGCCTCGCCGAGCCGAAGCCGCTCGAGTCCGGCGGCCACGGCCACGGCTGCGGCCACAACATGCTGGGCTCCGCAGCCCTCCTTGCGGCAACGGCGGTGAAGGACCTGCTCGCGGAAAGCGGCATGAAGGGCCGTGTCCGCTACTACGGCTGCCCGGCCGAGGAAGGCGGCGCGGCGAAAGGCTTCATGGTCCGCTCCGGCTGCTTCGACGACGTGGACGTCGCGATCTCTTGGCATCCGGCCGCGTTCAACCGCGTCGACGAGGCCCAGTCGCTCGCCAACATGCGCATCGATTTCACGTTCCACGGCCGCGCCTCGCACGCCTCGGCCTCGCCCCACCTCGGCCGCTCGGCGCTCGACGCAGTGGAACTCATGAGCGTAGGCGTGCAGTACCTGCGCGAGCACATTCCGCAGGACAGCCGCATCCATCACGCCATTCTCGATACGGGCGGCGTCGCGCCGAACGTCGTGCAGGCCCGCGCCAAGGTGCGCTACGCGGTACGCGCCCGCGATCTCGTGGCGCTCAATGCGCTGGTCCCCCGCGTCAAGGCGGTGGCCGAGGGCGCGGCCCTGATGACCGAGACCAAGGTCGAGATGCAGGTCGTCTCTGCGGTCTCGAACCTGCTCTACAACACGCCCCTCTCCAATGCGATGCAGCGCGTCTTCGACCGCGTCGGCGGGCCGGGTTTCGATGCCGCCGACCACGAGTTCGCGCGGAAGATCCAGGCCACGCTCGGGCCCGAGGACATCGCGTCCGCGTTCCGCAAGGTCGGCATCGAACCACATCCGGAGCCGCTCTGCGACTACGTGCTGCCGATCGACCAGCGCGGCGAGGCGATGATCGGCTCGACAGATGTGGGCGACGTGAGCTGGAAGGTGCCGACCGTGCAGGCGCGGATCGCGACCCACGCCATCGGCACGCCGGGCCACTCGTGGCAGATCACGTCACAGGGCGTCGTGCCGGCGGCCCACAAGGGCATGGTACACGCGGCCAAGGTGATGGCCGGCACGGCCATGAAGGCTCTGCGCTCGCCGGCGCTGATCGCCGAAGCGAAGGCGGACCACAAGAAGCGCACCGGCGGCCGCCCGTATGCCTGCCCGATCCCGGATGACGTGAAGCCGCCAATCACGCCGAAACCGGCGGCGTGAGGGCATTTGCGCTCGGGGTAGCGGCGAGCTGCGCTCACCCCTCCCCGGTCCGCCTCGGTGCGAGTTGCACCATGAGTGTGGCAAACAGGATGAGCGCCGCGCCGGCCCAGCCGATCAGCGCCAGCCGCTCGCCGAGGAACAGCCACGCGCCGAACGCCGCGAACAGCGTCTCGGTCGAGACGATGATCGTCGCCTCGGAGGGCCCGGTGTAACGGAGCGCGATCGAGAACATCGTGAAGGTGAGGGCACTCGACAGGAGGCCCACGTACGCGATCTCGACCCAGGCGTCGGCGAGCTTGGCCGGCGACACGGTCTCGACAGCGGGCGTCAGGGCGCCGGCGACCGCAGCAACGACGACGAACTGGAGCATCGTGAACGCGATGGGCCGCCCCACGACGGCTGCCCGTCCGACCAGCACGACGTGCAGCGCCCAGAACACGGCCGAAAGCGCGACGAGCGCGTCACCGGGCGAGAACGCCGCGAGCGTCCCGCCACCGAGCAGCCACATGCCGGCGAACGACAGCGCCACCGCCAGCCAGACGATTGGGGGCGGTCGCCGCGAGAGTAGCCCCCACGCGATGAACGGCGTCACGACGACATAGAGCGCCGTCAGGAAACCCGTGTTCGTCACGGTCGCCGTGACGAGCCCCCACTGCTGCAGAATGGCTGCGGTGACGAACGCCAGCCCCGCCGGCAGGGCCGCCCGCGACACCGCCGCCCAGCCCGATCCGGCAGCCCGCATCTCGTAAAGCGCCAGCGGCATGAGCGCGAGGCTCGCCAGCAGGGCGCGCGCGGCGACGAACTGCACGGGCCCGATGTGCTCCATCGCCGACTTCTGGAACAGGAAGGCGAACCCCCAGATGGCGGCGGCGAACAAGAGCAGCAGATCGGCGTGGAGACGGCGCATGGTGTGCCCGCATAGCCGCGTTGCCATCCTCCCGCAAGCAACCCGTTGCACCGATCGGACTTCCGATGCGTTATCCACCCGCGAGACGCCATACAACGATCACTGCAGCAGAGGACCACGATGTCGATGGGGACGATGGGAGCTTACCTGACGCCGATCCTGCTTCTCGGCGCATCGAACGTCTTCATGACGCTCGCCTGGTACGGGCACCTGAAGTTCAAGGAGCACCCGTTGTTCGTCGTGATCCTCGTGTCCTGGGCGATCGCGTTCGTCGAGTATTGCCTCGCGGTCCCGGCCAATCGCTATGGCCACGCGGTCTATTCGGCCGCCCAACTCAAAACCATTCAGGAAGTGATCACGCTGATCGTCTTTGCAGGGTTCTCCGTGCTGGTTCTGAAGGAGCCGCTCGGCTGGGCGCACGCCGTGGGCTTCAGTCTGATCGCAGCGGGCGCAGCGGTCGTCTTCCTCGGCCGCGGCTAGCTCGTTTGCACCGCGCTCAGGCGCGGCTGCCGGCGATGGCCGAAACCGTGAGCAACACCCAGCCAACGATCAGCATCGATCCGCCGGTCGGCGCCGCCATTGAAAAGAGGCGCTGACCCGAATAGGCCCGGAGCCCGATATCGCCGGCAAAGAGCACGCCGCCGACGATCCAGACCGCGATCGCAAGCGCGGCTGCGGGTCGCCACAATCGCGCCCCGTCGAGCAGCGAGACGACGCCGACCACAGCGAGCGCATGCACGAGCAGCATGCTCGACGCGCTGACGAGTGCCGGCCCTTGCACGGAATGGGCAGCAAGCGCGGCGGCGATGACGCCGGCCGCCCCCATCAACCCCGCGATGACAAGCGCGACGCTCGCCATCATGCGCCGACGAGCCCCTTCGCGACTTTGTCGAGCGCCATCAGGCCGCGAAGCAGCCCCTCGAAGTCCTTGAGCGGCACCATGTTGGGCCCGTCCGACGGTGCCTTGTCGGGGTCGGGATGCGTCTCGATGAACAGCCCCGCGACACCGACCGCCACCGCAGCCCGCGCCAGAACGGGCACGAACCGCCGGTCGCCACCGGACGACGTGCCTTGCCCGCCCGGTTGCTGCACCGCGTGCGTGGCATCGAAGATCACCGGCGCACCCGTCTCCGCCATGATCGGCAATCCGCGCATGTCGACGACGAGCGTATTGTAGCCGAACGACGCACCCCGCTCGGTCACGAGCACGCGGCTGTTGCCGGACCCGGTGACCTTGGCGACGACGTTCTTCATGTCCCACGGCGCGAGAAACTGACCTTTCTTGATCTTTACCACGCGGCCGGTCTTCGCCGCCGCGATCAGGAGATCGGTCTGCCGGCAGAGGAACGCCGGGATCTGCAGAATATCGACGACCGGTGCAACGCGTTCGCACTGCCACGTCTCGTGAACGTCGGTGACGATGGGCAACCCCAGGCTCTCGCGGATCTCGGCGAACACGGAGATTGCCGTCTCGAGCCCGACGCCCCGCTTCCCCGCAAGCGACGTGCGGTTCGCCTTGTCGTAGCTCGTCTTGTAGACGAGCCCGATGCCGAGGCGCCCGGCGATCTCCTTCAGCGCCGATGCCGTCTCGAGCGCATGCGCGCGGCTCTCCATCTGGCATGGTCCAGCGAGCACGGCGATCGGCCGGTCCTGCGCAAATGTGACGGTGCCGACGGTGACGGCCGCATCCGGCCGGTCGATGGTGCTGCTCATGGTGCCCCCTTCGTCTCGCCGCGCAGCGTGCCCTCCCACGGGCGTCGCAGCGCGCCTGCGCCTGACCTTAGGGCGATTTGGGCCCCTTGCCGACCGGCTTGGCGTCGCGGCTGGCGATCTCCTTGTAGCGCGGAAGATCGTCGTGGACGTCGAACCAATCGACGCGCTCGCCGATGTGGGCATGTCCGGTCGGCGGGAACTTCGCCGGATCGTCGAGCGTGCCGTGGAACAGGTGCACTTCCTTCGGCCAGCGGGAGCCGGCGTAGGCCATCGGCGAGCCGCAGGTGGGGCAGAAGTAGCGGTTGACGCCCGGTGAAGACTGATAGACCGACGGTGTCCCCTGCAGGTAATGGAACTGATCGATATCGACCCCGACGTAGGTCGCGACAGCGGACGAGACTGCCCGTCGGCAGCTCTCGCAATGGCAGTGCATGACCCATTTCGGTTTGCCGGAAAACTCGTAGGCGATGGCCCCGCACAGGCAGTGCCCTCGGGTAGCATCCGTCTTCGGCTCGCTCATGGCGATCAATTCCTCTGGCTTTATACATCGTCGCGCACAGTCCGGCCGAGAGTAACGCACGCCCGGGCGGCTTGTCGCCGTCACCATCGTACATGGTTGAGCGTGACGCCGCGGCGGCCTCAATCGATGACGATGAGCACACCGGTACGCGCGATCTGGTGAGGTTGCACGAGGGGCGGCGGCGGTGGCGAAGGGGGCGCGGCCCGGCGGCCACGCCGTCTGACCTCCCGGCGCGGCTCCGGTGCCTTGGCCTGTTCGGCCGCGACCGGCGGATCGAGCACCACGTTCTGGCCAACGAAGGCGGCGTAATCGCCGAGTTCCATGAATCGCTGCCGCTCGAAATCGTGGCGGATCCCGTCCGTGACGCTCCCTCCGGAGTTGCAGAGCGCCACGATACGCTCCCGCCCCGCCGCATTGAAACGGAAGAAATAGCCGTCCTTCGGCTTGGGAAAGACCAGCTCCGTGCCGGCCTTCAAGAGGCCGTTCGTCTCGAAATCATTGGGAAAGATCACGGTCCCGCGTCCCTTCCCGTCGACACTCACGACCGTCAGATGACAATCGCGATCCGTCGCGACTGTAAGGACCAGCCGGTCCCCGACCTTGTAGCGCACCTTGTCGGGATGGAGAGCGAGGATCGGTGGCCGGTTCTCGATCCGGGAAGGCGGTTCGCTTCGAGCCGCCGGTCCGTCAGGGCCGCCGAGGGCCCCCTGCAGCGTCGGCCGCATCTCCTCGAACGCCTGTCGCGGCACCAGGCCGGTGACGAGCCGGAGCGCCGCCGACCGCCGCGCCCCCTCCGCGCCGGCCGCAATCTCGAGGAGTTGACCGACGCCGATGCGGAGTTCGGCCGCAGCACGCTCGCCGTCGACCGGGCGCTCGTGGAGTGCAGCGAGTAGCGCCAGACCCGCCGTTTCCGGAATGGGCCCCTCGCTGGAGCCCGTCACGCGCCCCCAAGCTTTGCGCCGCGCGGCCTCGTCCTTGGCGAGCGCGGCGGCGAGCCCCTCGCCGGCCGTTCCCGTGAGCGCGATGGCACCGCCAGCCGCGCGGCAATTCGGGCACCAGGCCTCCGGACCAAATCGGACACCCGACACCGAGATCGCTTTGGACGGCGCGTTGGGCTGCCGATCCATCCGCATCCCGTCAGCGGAAGCGGCGAACACACCGTGAAGCCCGTTCGGCAACGTGAATGTGACCAAACTCCCCGCCGTAGAACTCGATCCGTCCAGAGCCTGGACAGGCGCTGCCGTCTCGGACCGCGTCACCCAAATCGGCCCGTGAAGCGCCTCGGCCCGGCTGACCGTCACCTTGGGATCGCCGTCTCTCGAGCTACGGCTCTCGGCCGTCATTCGGCTGTCGTTCGACACTTTGAGCAAGCGTTCGAGGTCGCCGATCGTTAGAGGCAGCCCGAGCACGTCGTAATAGGCCGGTGCCGCCAGCACCCGTGCCGCGAACCAGTCGGCCCGGACGGCCGGTGTGGCTGTCCCGAAAGTCTCGCCCAGTGCCTCGCCAACGCCGCCGCCGGCCGCCGCGACGATCTTGTCCCAGTGCTCCTCTTGCCAACCGATGGCGTCGAGTTGGAACGCAAAGACGGTCGATGACGGATCGATCGCCGTCACGGCGACGGGATCGGACTTCCAGCTGAGGCTGTTCACGACGCCCGGGACGGCGCGCCGGACAACATCAAGGTCGGGTTGCGGCAGGCAACTGTCGGCAAGGTGCGCCACCGAAAGGAAGCGCAGCGTGCGCGCCTTGTCACCCGATTTGGCCGCGTACGCGGCGATCCGATCTCCGACGTCGCTCCCGGCCGTCGGCGATGCAGTGCACGCCGGACGATCTGGCAATTGCTCGATCCACGCCCTGACCGCCGCGATGTCCTCGCGCGAGGGTCCTTTCGGGCCGACACTGCCGGTGGGTGACTGAGGCGGCATGATGCGCTGCAGCATTTGCACATAGAGCGGCGAACCTTCCGGATTGCCGGGCGCGACGAGGTGGGGCTGTCGGGCGAGCCGCTCGAGGTCGAGAATGTTGCCGAGCGCGGGCGCCGGAACGCCGGCATCGCCGGATTGATGGCAGTCGGCGCAATGGCGAGCGAGCACGTCGTGGGCGGCCGCCGACGCGGGGGCATCGGGCCGCGCCTGGAGTTGGTCCGCGGCCCAAGCTTGATCGCCAACCGCAACTCCCCAAAGGGTCACGGCAACGATTGCCAGTCTGGCCATCGAAACCGGACAGCGCTTCATTCGACCCCCGCTACGCAACGCAAATGCCGGATTGCGGCTTCTGCGTTCCGGTCGCCTCCATCAAACAAACCCCGTCCGATCCCGCAAGCGCACGAAAGCCACAACGGCCGCCCGATCGGGCAAAGAGCGAGGCTCCCTCAGAGGATTTTGCCGCCAGCCGCGACTATTCCGCCGAGCACGACCCCCGCGGCCACGACGAGGCAGGCGAGTGCCAGCAACGGGCTCGCCAACCGTGCTTCCGGCTCGTCCTCGTAGGACCGGGCCTCCTTGCGCCCGGTGATCATCGCGGCGACGAGGTTTTCGCCCTTCCAGACCCGGTAGGCGATATTGGCTCCGATATGGAGGCCGATCACCCACAGCAGGATGTCGAACAGCCAGATGTGCCACTTGGTGGCGAGCGCCCACGCCTCGTCCGACACCTTCCCTGAAAGCGGTCCGCCGGCGATCGACGTGTGGTCGTCGTAGGAGAACAGCCCGAGCACCCCCATGGCGCCGACCATTCCGAGCATGACGATCACGACCGCCCCGCCGAGCGGGTTGTGGCCAAGGAAATGGCGCGGCCGCCGCAGCACGAAATCGATGCCGTAGCGCGCCGCCGTCCACGGCCACGCGACGAACGAGGTGAAGCGCGCCGTCGACGTCCCGACGAAGCCCCACAGCACGCGCCACACGACGAGGATCAGGATCGCGTAGCCGTTCCAGGTGTGCCAGACGAGGCCTTCGTCGCCCCAATTCCGCGACACCCACGCCATCAGGATGAGCAGGGCGAGCGTCCAGTGGAAGAGCCGCGTCGGCACGTCCCAGGCCCACACCACGCGCGACGCCGCACGCGGCGCATGTTCGGTCGTCTCTTGCTGCATGCGTGTCCCCCGCTCCTCGCGTCCCCGCGCTCAGGAATAGATCATCCGCCGTGTCATCCCGCCGTCGAGGATGATCTCGGCGCCCGTCAGGAATCCTTGCTCCCCGGACAGCAGGAACGCTACGGCCGCCGCCACGTCCTCGGGCGTGCCGACCCGGCCTGCGGGATGTTGAGCATGGTCGGACGCCTTGAGCGGGCCCCATTTCCCCGTATCGATCCAGCCCGGCGAGATGCAGTTGACGCGCACGTCCGGCCCGAGCGTCACCGCGAGCGCATGGGACAGCGCCACCACGCCGCCCTTCGACGCCGAATAGGCGAGCGTGTCGGGCTCCGACATGTGGGCCCGCGTCGACGCGATGGCGACCATAGCGCCTTTACGCCGCCTGAGTTCGGCCTCCGCCTCGCGTGCGAGCAGGAACAGCGCCGTGAGATTGACGGCGAGCACGCGGTTCCAGGCGTCGAGACTGGTTTCCGAAAGGGCACCATTGGCGTTGATGCCCGCATTGGACACGATGGCGTCGATGCGGCCTGTGGCGGCCAGCGCTTCCGCGACGACCCGTTTCACGCCCGCCTCGACGCCGATATCGGCCGCGACGACGGTGCCCCCAGCCGCGCGCACCAGATCCGCACCATCGCCCGTCTCTATATCAGCGGCGACCACGTGCCAGCAATCGCGCGCCAGCCGGAGCGCGATCGCCGCGCCGATGCCGCGAGCGGCGCCCGTGACGATGGCCGTTTGCCTGTCCTGCGTCTCGATCATGGCCGCATGGTATAGCCGCGAAGCATCGCGCTGGCGACGCCCGGGGCCGGTCACGATCCTGCGAGGGCGTGCGGAGCATATCGAGGGTTGGCGACAGGCCCCTGCCCGTCCTAGGCTTTGCCGGTCTTCCCCCGTCAGCGGAGCCACCCCATGGACAAAGCCCTCGCAGGCCTGCGCGTCATCGACATGACGCACAATCAGGCCGGCCCCGCCTGCGCCCAGATGCTGGGCTTCCTCGGCGCCGACGTGATCAAGCTCGAGGAGCCCAAGGGCGGCGACGTCGCCCGGGCCCAGAACAACGACGAGCTGTTCTTTCTGGTCTTCAATGCCAACAAGCGATCGTTGACCCTGAACCTGAAGACAGACGAGGGCAAGGCGCTGTTCCGCCGTCTGATCGCGCAATCCGACGTGCTCATCGAGAACTTCGGCCCCGGCGCCCTCGACCGCCTCGGCCTCGGCTGGTCCGAACTCGAGAAGGTCAACCCGCGCCTGATCTACGCCACCATCAAGGGCTTCGGCACCTACGGCCCCTACGCCCACTTCAAGAGCTTCGAGCCCATCGCCCAGGCCATGGGAGGCGCCATGTGCGTCACGGGCTTCGAGGACAGCCCCCCGACCTACAATTGGCCCGCGATCGGCGACAGCGGCACGGGGATGCACATGGCCATCGCGATTCTGGCGGCGGTCAACCAGCGCCACACGACCGGCAAGGGCCAGCACGTCGAGGTCGCCATGCAGGACGCCGTCCTGAACCTCATCCGTATCTCGCTCCGCGAGCACCAGAGGAACGGCGTCCCCACCCGCACCGGCAACCAGCTCGGCCAGACCGTTCCCGGCACCACTTACCGCTGCGCGCCCGGCGGCCCGAACGACTATGTCTACATCTTCGCCCAGCCCCAGATGTGGTCGGCCGTCTGCAAGGTCCTCGGCCGCCCCGAGCTGGAGACGAACCCGCTCTTCAAGTCCAACGACGACCGCTGGCGGAACCGCGCCGCCCTCGAGGCCATCATCACCGAATGGACGATGCAGCGGCCGAAGCACGAGGTCATGCGCCTGATGGGCGACGCCGGCGTGCCCTGCGGCGCCTGTCAGGACACCGGCGAAGTGATGACCGATCCGCATCTGCGCGCGCGTGAGATGATCGTCGAGGTTGACTACCCGCCGCGCGGCACGTTCATGACCGTCGGCTGCCCCCTGAAGCTGTCCGCCTCGCCCGTCGAGATCGAGCGTCCGCCCATGCTCGGCGAACACACCGGGGCCCTGCTCGCCGAGTTGTGCGGCGTCACGCCGGACGAGCTGACAACGCTGAAAGCAAAGGGTGCCATATGACCAGCCCGCGCCTGCGCATCGCCGTGACCCGCGCTCTGCCCGAGCCGGTGATGGATCGCTTCCGCGCCCTCCATGACATCTGGGTCAACCCGGACGACCGCGTGTTGACACCCGATGAGTTGCAGGCGGCGGCCTCCGGGGCCGACGGCCTGATCGTCACGGCCTTCGACCGCTTCGACGCCAAGGCCATCGCGGCGCTCGCCCCGCATGTCCGCTTCGTCGCGACCTACTCCGTCGGAAACGAGCACATCGACCTCGACGCCGCCCGTGCGCGCGGCCTCGCCATTCTCTCGACGCCCGACGTGCTGAGCAACGCCGTGGCCGAGACGGCGATGCTTCTCATGCTCGGCGCCGCCCGCCGCGCCCACGAGGGCGACCGCATGCTCTACGAAGGCCGATGGACCGGCTGGACTCCGACCCAGCTCATCGGCCGCGAGATCACGGGGAAGCGCCTCGGCATCCTCGGCATGGGCCGCATCGGCGAAACAATCGCCCGCCGCGCCCGTGGCTTCGACATGACGGTGCACTACCACAACCGCTCGCGTCGCCCGCCCGAGGCCGAGGCCGGCGCCACCTATCACGCCACACCCGACGACCTGCTCGCCGTGAGCGACGTCCTCGTGCTGGCGGCTCCCTCGAGCAAGGCCACCCGCCGCATCCTCGACACCACGCGCATCGCGCGCCTTCCGGCCAGCGCCATCGTCGTCAACATCGCCCGTGGCGACCTGATCGACGACGACGCGCTGATCGCCGCTCTGCAGTCGGGCCATCTCGCATCGGCCGGCCTCGACGTGTTCGCTGGCGAGCCGCGCCTCGACCCGCGCTATCTCGCCCTGCCGAACGTATACCTGCAGCCGCACCAGGGCAGCTCCACCATCGAGGCCCGACTCGCCATGGGTGACATCCTGCTCTCCGGCATCGACGCCGTGATGGCTGGCCGCACCGCCGTCAATCGCCTCGTCTGATCTGCGAACGCCAAGAGGAATGCCGCCATGAAATTCGGCCTGCGCTATTGCAACACCGGCGCCTACGTCGACCCGACCAAAGCCGTGGCGCTTGCCCAGGCGGCCGACGAGGCCGGCTTCGAATCCCTATGGACGGTCGAGCACACCGTCGTCCCGGCCGGCTACGGCTCCACCTACCCCTACGCCGACGGTGGCAAGATGGCGGGCGGCAACGACGCCATCCCGCTCCCCGATCCGCTCATCTGGATGGCTTACGTCGCCGCCGCGACGAAGCGCGTGAAGCTCGGCACCGGCATCATGATCCTGCCGCAGCACAATCCCGTAGTCGTGGCGAAGCAGGTGGCGAGCCTCGACCATCTTTCCAAGGGCCGCATCCTGCTCGGCATCGGTGTCGGCTGGCTGAAAGAGGAATTCGACGCCCTCGGCGTGCCCTTCGACGATCGCGGCAGGCGCACCGACGAATATATCCGCGTACTCCGCGAACTCTGGGGTTCCGAAAAGCCCTCCTTTGACGGCGAATTCGTGAAGTTCCGCGACGCCTATTGCCGCCCGCAGCCGGTGAAAGGCCACGTGCCCATCATCGTCGGTGGCCACTCACCTGCTGCCGCCCGCCGCGCCGGCAAGCTGGGCGACGGCTTTTTCCCGGCTCGCGGCGCCCCGGTCGACCTGTTCGAGATCGCCCGCAAGGCCGCCCGCGACGCTGGCCGCGACCCTGACGCCCTCGAGATCACGGTCAGTCTCCCCGAGCGACTGGAGGATATTCCGGCCCTGGCAGCGCTCGGCGTCAAACGCGTCCTCGTTCCCGTGTCGCCCATGGCGGGCCTCGCGACCGTCATCGCGACGCCGGACGACGCCCTCAAGTGGCGCGACACCTTGGCCCGCAACGCCGATCCCGCATGACGCCCGGCCCTTGACCGGCCGAGCAGCCTCGCCAATGAATAGCGCCGACCGACGGCATGGCCCCCTGGCCAGTCGCAGAACCGGCAGGAGGCCACGCATGGATTTCGGCACGACGAAGATGATCGCCAAGAAGGAAGGCGGCATAGGCTGGATGATCTTCAACCAGCCGGAGAAGCGGAACGCGGTCTCCTACGAGATGTGGGTCGCCATCCCGAAGATCATCGAGCATTTCGAGGCCGATCCCGAGGTACGCGGCATCGTTCTGATGGGCGCCGGTGACAAGGCGTTCGTCTCGGGCGCCGACATCTCCGAGTTCGAGGAAAAGCGCGGCAGCGCCGACGCCGTGAAGGTCTACAACGCCGCCGGCGATCACGCGGCAGCCGTTGTGCAGGCCGCCACCAAGCCGACCATCGCCATGATCCGGGGCATCTGCATCGGCGGCGGGCTCGGCATGGCGCTCAACACCGACGTCCGCATCGCGAGCTCGGACTCGATCTTCGCCGTCCCGGCCGCCCGCCTCGGCCTCGGCTACCGCTACGGCGGCATGAAGCGCCTCGTCGACGTCGTCGGCCCGTCCTACGCCAAGGAGATCTTCTTCACGGCCCGCAAGTTCGACGCCGCCGAAGCTCACCAGATGGGCCTCGTCAACCGCGTCGTCGCGCCCGACCAGCTCGAAGCGTTCGTGAAGGACTACACCTCGCGCATCGCCGAGAACGCACCGCTGACCATGAAGGCGGCCAAGATGGCCATCGACGCCGCCACTCACGACGAGTCGAAGCGCGACCTCGCCGCCGTCAACGGCATGGTCGACACCTGCTTCGGCAGCGAGGACTACATCGAAGGCCGCCGCGCCTTCATGGAGAAGCGCAAACCCAAGTTCCAGGGCCGCTGAACCCGCGCCTACTCCACTTGAACAGAGGCCGGATCGCAAACGCGGTCCGGCCTTTTGCGTTTCGTGCCGGCGAGGTGACCATCCGCCCCCCCACCCATGCCTTACCGGGCGACGCGCTCTTGAGCCTCAGCCTCTCCACTTGCATTCCCGGGCGACGCGCGAGCCAACGGCTCGTGCGGGGAGACCCAGGATCGCTTGCGTGACGATGGCGGCGAAATCGCCCGAAGCGACCCCGGCTCTACGCGCGGGCGCGCTCCGGCCGGGGACGCAATAGGGGCGGAATTGGCACCCACATCCCCTCTCCCCTTGGGGAGAGGGTTAGGGTGAGGGGGCTTCGCTCGTCAGAACGACCACCGCTCGCCATCACGCCTTGCGCAACAGCAGCGCCTCGAGTTCCGCCACGGTCGCGCGTGCTCGCGCTTCGAGCCCCGCATCGCCCGCGTTGCTGATCGGATGCTCGATCACCGAGAACGGATAGCCCGGCATGCCGAGCACCTTTGCCATCAGCGTCGCCGCCGAGACGAACCGTGTCGTCATCACGCCCACCGCCGGGACGCCCTGACGCTCTGCCATGATGCTGTCGTGCAAACTGCACGATGAACAGGAGCCTCAGTCTCCGATGCCGGTGACCGCCGCGTGCCACTGGCGGATCTCGTCGACGATGTGCTTGTCGGCCGGCGCGCTGTAGTTCGACTTCGTCCGCATGACGATGCGCGCGACCCCGTGCTCCTCCTGCAGGATGCGGCCGAGGTGTCCGAAATACTCTTTCGTCCCCTCCTTGCCGTTGGAGATGAAGCCGATGGTCGTACCGCGCAGGGAAAGCAGCCGCTGAGCCGCCTCGCCCGTCGCGGGCTTGGCCTCGTTGGTCGGATCGAGAACGCGAAGGGTCATGAAAAGCGCTCCTTGGGAGAGATTTCTCAGGCGGGCTTGGCCGGCTCGGGCCCGCAATCGACGCAGGCGCCGATCGGCACCGTGACGGCCTTGGTCTTGTGTCCCATCCAGGGCGGGATCACCGCGCCGAAGCCGCCGGCCGGACCGCCGGCCCCGACGACGAGCAGGTGCTCCGGGCTTTCGAGCGCCGTGTAGACGCTCTCGCCCCGGTCGCGCACCACCGCGCCCTTGCCGACCTCGCCCCATTCCTTGCGCTGGATGCGGGCCCGCTCGTAGAGGAAGCGGCCGATATCGGCCTTCGACCATCCGGCCGCCTGCAACTGGTCGCGAAGCTGCTTCGGCACGACGATGCAGTAGTTGCCCCCATAGATCGAGTAATGCCGCTGGTTGCCGCGCATCTCGGCGGCAAACGTTTCGAGCAGTTCTTCCGGCTCGTGCGTCCACTCGTTCATGAGTTGCCGCGGCCCCATGGCCGCCATCACCGTGACGGCGGACAGCCCCGCCGGCACCCCGCGCATCTGCGCGAGCGGCGTCCAGGTCATGTCCTCCTCGTCCTCGGCGATGCAGTACGAGTACTTGCCGGGGTGCCCGAGCGTCGACCGGTCGATGGCGCCGGGGCGCACGTCGAGCACGTTGATGAGCCCGAGGCGGATCGCACGCCCGATCGAGGCCGTCGCCCGGTCGCTGTTGGCAAGCGCGTTGAACCCGCCCGACGCCCCGATCTCCTTGCGGATCGGCCCGTTGATGATCACGAGAACCGCGCACCCGCCCGTGGACGACGTCGTCCCGTGGAGCAGGAATTCCTCTTTCAGCATCCCCTGCCAGGCCGCCACCACGACCGGGAAATGCATCGGCAGGCAGCCGGCCATGACGGCGTTGATGGCGATCTTCTCGGCCGTGATCGCCTGCTCGCGCACCGGCTCGATACCGATGAGCTGATCCGGCGTCATGCCCGCCCAGTCGAGGCACGCGAGCACGGCGGCCTCCGTCGGCGGCACCACGGGGAGACCGTCGGTCCAGCCGTTGGAATGGTAGAGTTCCTGGGCGGCCATGAGGTCATCGACCTCGTAAGTGCGGGACGTGAGCGGCACGGGCAGGCTCCTTGCGGCGGCCAGAAGGCGACATGAGAAACTGCCAGCCGACACAACATGATAGTCATCATGTGGATACCCGCGCAACACTTGCCGATCGTTCCGGACCCGACTTCTTCCAACGAAACAAACTTTGGATTAGTATAGATTCTAAGCTGGCATCCGTTGCACGGCTCATCGCACAATGATAATGGACCAAATAAATCATACTTGAATATGCCGATCAAATTAATCAGGGGGCAGAGAGATGAGGTCGATAGCAGACGGATTTACAGGTCCCTTGACGATGGCGCTGGTAGCAACAATGGCACTAGGCTCATTGTATTGGATTTGGGTGGCTGTAAAGCTCGGCAGCTTCGCAATGTTTGTTATTGGGGTGCTAGGACCCTCCGTGATAATTACAGCCCCGATTGGAGCTTACATGATGTTTTTCGGAATACCGAACTGGATACACTCATTATTCGGCTAGAAAACAGTTCTGCCCCATGGTGGAGATCGGTAGCGTAGATTCAATCTCTTCGCTACCTGCCATGCAGATCCAGAAGCCGGCTGGCTATGTCAATATCAGCCACCGAGCCTCGGCGATCCAGCGGTGCCCTACCGCCCCTTGGCCTTCCGCCACGCTGCGAACTCGACCTTGCTGTTTGGATCCGTCGCCGGATAGAGCCCCCGGATCGAGCGCCCCTCGAGCACCTTCTCCGTGGCGAAATCCTCGTAGGCCGTCATCTCCACGGCCTCGTCCGCGATCTCGTCGGCGAGATGCGCCGGAATGACGACCACACCGTCGCCGTCCCCCACGATCACGTCGCCCGGAAACACCGGCGCATCACCGCACGCGATCGGCACGTTGGTGTCGATGGCGTGGTGCAGCGTCAGGTTGGTCGGCGCCGCAGGCCGCGTGTGGAACGCCGGAATGTCGAGCCGCGCGATCTCCGCCGCATCACGGAACCCGCCGTCGGTGACGATGCCCGCGACGCCCCGCTTCATGAGGCGCGTGACCAGGATCGAACCCGCCGACGCCGCGCGCGGGTCCTTGCGGCTGTCGATGACGAACACGTGCCCGGGCGGACAGTCCTGCTCCACGGCCTTGCGCTGCGGATGCTCGGGATCGTTGAACACGGTCATCGGGTTCAGATCCTCGCGTGCCGGGATGTAGCGCAGCGTGAACGCTTCCCCGACCATGGTCGGCTTCGACGGATCGAGCGGCATGACGCCCTGGATCATCTGCACGCGAAGACCGCGCTTGAAGAGCGCTGTCGTGATGGTCGCCGTCGAAACGGTCTTGAGCTTGTCGCGGGTGGCGGGTTTGAGTGCCATATGACGCCTCGAATGAAATGATCTGCGGTCTGGGCTCGGAACCGGAACGCTAGTTGATGCTCGGCTCGTCCACCGGCGCGCCGAAGCCCGTCTCGAGGAAATCAAAATCGCAGCCCTCGTGCGCCTGCTTGATGTGCTGCGAGAACATCCAGCCGTAGCCGCGCTCGTAGCGGGGCTTCGGCGGCGGCATAGCGGCGCGGCGGCGGGCCAACTCCTCCTCGCTCACATCGAGCGTCAGCGTCCGCGCCGGCACGTCGAGCGTGATCCGGTCGCCCGTCTGAACGAGCGCCAGAGGCCCGCCGACATAGCTCTCGGGCGACACGTGCAGGATGCAAGCGCCGTAGCTCGTCCCTGACATGCGCGCGTCCGAAATGCGCACCATGTCGCGCACGCCCTGCTTCACGAGCTTGGTCGGGATCGGGATCATGCCCCACTCCGGCATGCCCGGCCCACCCTGCGGCCCCGCGTTGCGCAGCACCAGCACGCTGTCCGCCGTCACCGGCAGGTCCTCGCGGTTGATCTCTTTCTTGAGCTGCTCGTAGGTGTCGAACACGTAGGCCGTGCCCGAATGCTTCAAGAGCCGTCCCTCGGCCGCCGACGGCTTGATGACGCAGCCGTCCGGCGCCAGGTTCCCCTTCAAGAGCGCCAGCGCGCCTTCCTTGTAGATGGCGTTGTCGACCGTCCGGATCACGTCGTCGTTGTAGACCTCCGCCCCTTCGAGACTCTTGGCCCACGGCTCGCCGGTCACCGTGATCTGCGTCAGATCGAGCATCCCTGTCAGCCGCGACATCAGGCCGAGAAGTCCGCCCGCATAGTAGAAATCCTCCATCAGGTACTTGTCGCCCGACGGACGTATGTTGGCGATCACCGGAACCTTGCGGCTCGTCCGGTCGAAATCCTCGAGCGACACCGGATGCCCGGCACGCCGGGCCATGGCGACGAGATGCACCACGGCATTGGTCGAGCAGCCCATCGCCATCGCCACCGTGATGGCATTCTGGAACGCCTGCGCCGAGAGGATCTTCGCCGGCGTCAGGTCCTCCCACACCATGTCGACGATCCGCCGCCCGCAGGCCGACGCCATGCGCACGTGGTTGCTGTCCGCCGCCGGGATCGACGAGGTCCCCGGCAGGCAGAGCCCGAGCACGTCGGCGAGTGCCGTCATGGTCGCGGCCGTCCCCATGGTCATGCACACGCCGTAGCTGCGTGCGATGCCCATTTCCATCTCGCCCCAGTCCTTGGTCGAGATGTTTCCGGCCCGCCGCTCGTCCCAGTATTTCCAGGCGTCCGAACCCGAGCCGAGCACCTTGCCGTGCCAGTTGCCGCGCAGCATCGGCCCGGCCGGCATGAAGATCGCGGGCACGCCGGCACTCGTCGCGCCGAGGATCAGCCCCGGCGTGGTCTTGTCGCAGCCGCCCATCAGCACCGCGCCGTCGATCGGATGCGAACGGATGAGCTCTTCCGTCTCCATGGCGAGGAAGTTGCGATAGAGCATCGTCGTCGGCTTGACCTTCGACTCCGAAAGCGAGATCGCCGGCAGCTCCACCGGGAACCCGCCCGCCTGCAGGATGCCGCGCTTCACGTCGTCGACGCGATGCTTGAAGTGGGCGTGGCACTGCGCCAGATCGGACCACGTGTTGATGATGCCGATCACGGGCTTGCCCGCGAACTCCTCGACCGCGTAGCCGATCTGGTTCATGCGGCTGCGATGCCCGAACGAACGCAGGTCGTCGGGCGCGAACCAGCGCGCGCTGCGCAATTCGGCGGGGGATTTCTTTTTCGTGGTCATACGAGCCTCGGCGGAAAGCGGAGCGTGATGATCGAAACGGATCGGCCGTCAGACGGCCGGCGACGGGAATGCGCCACGGTCGGCCTCGAAGGCGCGGCCGATGCGCAGCGCCAGCGCGTCGTCGAGACGGCGCACGACGATCTGCAGGCTCATCGGCAGCCCCCCGGAGGAAACCGCGGTCGGCACGGCGAGCGCGGCGAGGTTCATGTAGTTGACCCACCGCGTGTAGGACGCCATCGGCGCCCGCGTCTCGTCCACGTCGGCGACCGGCATGGCCGGGAACGGAATGGTCGGCAGCACGATGGCGTCGACCCGGTCGATGGTCCGGAGGAACTGTGCGATGGCCTTCTCGCGCGCCGCCAGCATCTGGATGTACTGCGCCGCCCCGATCGCTTTGCCCGAGAGCATGCGCGTGCGGATCGGATCGGCGAGCCCCGACTCCGGATCGTCCGCCAGCGCCTGCCAGTTGGCGTAGCATTCGGCGGCGATGAACTGGCCGCAGAGGTTGCCCCACGTCTCGATCGAGCCGCCGAGCCGGATCGGCTCGACCCGCGCGCCCAGCGCCTCGAGACGCGCCACCGCCGCCGAGAAATCAGCCCTCACTTCGTCGCTGAGTAGCGGCAGGTCGGCATCGGCCATTCGCCCGATCCGCAGCCCTTTGATGCCGCGCTCGAGATCCGGCATCGGATCGACCGGCGTCACGCCGATCGTCGTCGGATCCCCCGCGTCAGGCCCCTGCATCACGGCGAAGAGACGCGCCGCCGTCGTCACGTCGCGCGCCAGCGGGCCGATCGAATCGAGAAGTTGCGACAGCGGCGCCACGCCGGCCCGCGACACGCGCCCGACCGATGTCTTGAGGCCGACGCAGCCGCAAAGCGCCGCCGGAATGCGCACCGACCCGCCCGTATCCGTGCCGAGCGCCGCCGGCACCAATCCCGCGCCGACCGCCACGCCCGATCCCGACGACGACCCGCCCGGGATGCGATGCACCTGCCGGTCCCAGGGGTTCCACGGCGTGCCGACCGTCACGTTCGTGCCGTAGCCGCCGAAGGCGTACTCGACCGTATGCGTCTTGCCGGGCACGATGGCCCCGGCCGCGCGAAGCCTCTCGACCACCGGAGCGTCGCGCTCGGCAGCCGGCGCATTGCGCCGCGTGAGCGAGCCGCACCCCGACACGACGCCGCCGACGTCGATGATGTCCTTGACGCCGATGGCCATGCCTTCGAGCGGACGCCGCGTATCGCCGGCGGCCTGACGCGCATCGGAGAGCGCAGCCTCGGCCATGGATGTGTCGGCCGTGATGCGCACGAAGGCGTTGAGCTTGGCGTTTTCGCGCTCGATCAGATCGAGGCTGGCGCGCGTGGCGGCCACGGTGCTGGAGGGCTTGGCGGACATCGGGATCGACGGGCTCCGGACATAGGGCGCCGATACGACAGGCGCACCGGCTGGGTGGGAGCCGCTATCTGAGCACGTCGGCTGGCGGGACGCCACCCGTTCCCGGGGCCGGTCAGGCCGCCTGCGCGGCCTTCCGGACCGCATCGACGATGTCGTCGACGATCGTCGCCACCATGGTCTCGTTGTCACCCTCGGCCATGACGCGGATCACCGGCTCGGTCCCCGACGGCCGGATGACGAGCCGGCCGCTCGTGCCGAGCTTCGTCTTGGCCCCTTCGATGACCGACTTGACGCGTGCGTCGTCGAGCGGGCGGCCCTCCGAGTAGCGCACGTTCTTCAGGATCTGCGGCAGCGGATCAAAGCGCTTACACACCTCGCTGACGGGCTTTCCCGTCGTAACGACCGTCGCCAGCACTTGCAGCGCCGAGACGAGACCATCACCCGTCGTCGTGAAGTCCGAAAGCACGATGTGGCCGGACTGCTCGCCGCCCACGTTGTAGCCGTGCTTGCGCATGTGCTCGACCACGTAGCGGTCGCCGACGGCCGTCCGCGCCAGCGAGAGACCGATGCCGCCGAGATATCGCTCGAAACCGAGGTTGGACATCACCGTCGCGACGACGCCGCCGCCGGCGAGCTTCCCGCGCCGGTGCCAGCTCTCCGCGATCACGGCCATGATCTGGTCGCCGTCGACGATGCGCGCCTTCTCGTCGACGATCACCACCCGGTCCGCGTCGCCGTCGAGCGCGATGCCGATATCGGCGCGCACTTCCCGCACCTTGTCAGCGAGCGCTTCCGGCGAGGTCGAGCCGCATTTGAGGTTGATGTTGCGGCCGTTCGGCTCCACGCCGATGCGGATCACTTCCGCGCCGAGCTCCCACAGCGCTTCCGGCGCCACCTTGTAGGCGGCCCCGTTGGCGCAATCGACCACGATCCGGAGCCCGTCGAGCCTGAGGTTCTTCGCGAGTGTCCGCTTGGCGAACTCGATGTAGCGCTCCTGGGCGCTCTCGATCCGCGTCGCCCGTCCGATCTTGTCGGGCGTCGCCATGAGCTGGTCGCTCGGCGCCTCGATCAGCGCTTCGATCTCGGCTTCCATCTCGTCCGACAGCTTGTAGCCGTCCGGATCGAAGAACTTGATTCCGTTGTCCTCATAGGGGTTGTGCGAAGCCGAGATCATGACGCCGAGGTCGGCGCGCATCGATCGGGTCAGCATCGCGACGGCGGGCGTCGGCATCGGGCCGAGCAGGAACACGTCGATCCCGACCGCCGTGAAACCCGAGAGCAGCGCGCTCTCGATCATGTAGCCCGAGAGCCGCGTGTCCTTGCCGATCACGACGCGATGCCGATGACTGCCGTTGCGCGAGAAGACGTGCCCGGCCGCCATTCCGGCCTTGAGCGCGATCTCGGACGTCATGGGTGCCCGGTTGGCGAGCCCGCGAATACCATCGGTGCCGAAGTAGCGGCGCGACATCTGAAACTACCCCTCGTGACTGCGATCGGCCCAGCATCGAGACGCGTTACACGTTGGCTCGGACCCGAGACTTTGCCGAGCAAGGTTGCATCGGCACAACGCCCGCCTGATCCGATTCCCTATACCATGAACCCGACCGGCATGAACCGTCCCGCCATGACCTATCCGCACATTCGTCGGTCCGCACGTGCCGTACGATTTGATCCTTAATCGGACGATAGTCCCGTCCTCAGGTCCGCCGGATGACGAGCGACAGCCCGGGCTCGAGAAAGGCGTCCGGGATGGCCGGCTTGATCCGCTTCAGCATCCGCGCCCAGCGCCCGTTGGCCGACATGCGATAGCGCGCGCCATAGAGTGGGTTGGTCGCCGAGTGATGCCCGACCATCGAGTTGACGATATCGAGTTCGGGAAGCGGAGCCATGGCGAGTTCGAACTCGTGATAGCTGAGGCCCCGGCCCCACCGGGCGAGCACCTCCCGGCTGCCGGCCGCCTGGGTATCTCGCCCCGCCATCGCCGCCTGAAACCCGGGACGCGGGCTGAAGCGGGCGTAGTCCATGGCGAGATCGTCAGGGAGCCAGTGGAAGAACGGCAGGCAAGACGTGTGGAAATCGAGGAAGTGCAACCGGTTCGGGGCCTCGACCACCGCACACATTTGACCCGGGGCGAGCAATCGCCAGGATTGCGCGAGCGTCGCCAGACGCTCCTCGATCGTCATGTGCTCGAGACTGGCCCAGTAGACGATGAGATCGAAGCTTCGGCCACCGAACGCTCGCTCGATCTCGACTGCGCTCAAGGTGAGCACTTCGGCATCGAGGTCGAACAGCTCGAGCCGCCGTCGTGCGACATCCACCGCCGGCGCATCCACGTCGACGGCTGTGACCCTGGCTCCCTGCTCCGCCAGCGCCAACGTGCTGGCCCCGGTGCCACACCCGATCTCCAGAACGCGCGCCCCATCGAGCGGCAGTGCGGCGTTGAGCCAGGGAATGTACCAGCGCCGATCGTGATCTAGCCGCCCTGTCATGTGATCCGCGAGATCGGCCGCGCCGGCATCCGTGTCGAGGTAACCGGCGTCCTCCCGGGCGAAGAACTGCGTCCTGAGACTTTTCTCCAGCGCAGCGCAGCGCTCCGGATCCATTGGAGTGAACCGGGTCATCAGCTTGGGTTCAGGCTTCGGGCCGAGTAGTCTTGCCCCGAGCCGCTTCCACATCTCCGAAACAGACATGCTAGACTTCCGCACAACAATCGAGACCAGTCTCCGCCAGATGACGAGAGACTCCACCTGTCTTCGATGTGAGCAGAAATTAGCCCTCCCCCACCTGGGGTTGGATCAAATCGACGGTGCCACGAGGCGCATTTCCCAACCCACTTCCGATCAGGCGCACCACCGAGCCCAAGGAGCGAAGCGATGACCCTATCCCCGATGCTGGCCAGGTTCTCTCAGGCGGTCGAAAGCGGTAACGGCGACGCCCTTGCGGATCTGTTCACAGCCGATGGCATCTACGACGACTACTTCTTCGGCCCCTCTGAGCCCGGCCGCGCCGGCATCCGTGACATGCTGGCGCACTTCTACGAGGGCGGCGAGCGCTTCAGGTGGGAGTTCTTCGACCCCGTCTCGAACGGCTCGTTGGGCTACGCCAGCTATCGCTTCAGCTACACGTCGAAGCTCCCCGAGGCGAAAGGCGCCCGCGTCGTGTTCGAAGGCATCAGCCGTTTCGAACTCGATGACGGTCTGATCCGCCGCTACAGCGAAGTCTTCGACCGCGGCATGGCACTCGCGCAGCAGGATTTCGCCGCAGAGCGCCTGAAGAAGATCGCTCTCAAATACGCCACGCGCCTGAAGGATCGTCCCGCGGCGAAGGGACACCTTTGAGGCAGCCACGCCAGGTGGTCCCCACCGGACATCTGTGGTGACGCGGGGAACCGGGGGAGGTTCGAGCGTGAAGCGTCTGCTGTGCTTTTTCGACGGCACCTGGAACGTCCCGGACGGACGCCAGGAAGTCACCAACGTCGTCAAGCTGACACGCATCGTGCCGGCTGTCGGAACCGACGGCGTTCGCCAGACGCTCCGGTATATCGAGGGCATCGGCACCGACCCCGGTGACAGCGACTACGCCGCCTTTCTCGAAGGCGTCGTGGGCATCGGCATCGAGCTCCGCATCCTCGAAGCCTATCGCTTTCTCGCCGACCGCTATGCCCCAGGCGACGAGATCTACATTTTTGGCTTCTCCCGGGGAGCCTTCCAGGCCCGCAGTCTCGCCGGCCTGATCGGCCTGACCGGCCTCTCTCGCCCGGGCGACGACAACGCCGCCGATGCCGTCTGGGAGGCCTATCGTCGGCACCGCACGAGCCCCGACCCATCGGCCCTCGAACGCGTCCGGGCCTCAGGGCCGAGCGACGTCCGTATCCGCTGCCTCGGCGTCTGGGATACAGTCGGCAACCTGGGTGTCCCGGTGATCGGGCACGCCGGGGTTTACGACACCACGTTCCACGATACCGCCCTTGGGCCGAACGTGGACGTCGGCCTCCACGCCCTTGCGATCGACGAGCCGCGCGGCCCGTTTCGACCGACCATGTGGACGAGACCACAGTCGGCGCCGCCACCGATTGGCCAGCACACCGAGCAGGTCTGGTTCGCCGGCAGCCATGCCAATGTCGGCGGCGGCTTTCCGGACGCGTCGTTGTCCGACATCTCGCTCAACTGGATGGCCGAGCGTGTCGCAGCCACAACCGGGCTGTCGCTCGACCTGGATCACCTTCGCCGTTGGACATCGCCTGATCCGCTGGGTGAACTCGTCTCCCCGACGACGGACGGCATCTATCGTGTGAGCCGAGCCTTTCCGTTCGTTCGCCTGATCCACCAGAACCCGCGCGGCGTTTCCCCGTGGCGGCGGTCGGTGATGGGGATGGCCCGCACGAGCCGGCTCCCGTCGGGACTGCACACGGTGGGCGAGAGCCTTCACCCGTCGGTTGTTGCCCGCTACGGCCGCAAGGCACCGCTACGCTACGACACAACTGCGCGGAAAACGCTGTATCGTCCACGCCCCGTGGCCGCTGCGATCGAGCGGCCCGACGCCCGCACTTGACAGCCACCTGAGCCCCGGACCACTTCGCGCCATGATCAGCCCTGCCGCCCCCACCACTGCCCCGAGCGTCGACCAATCCGAGGTCGACCGCTTTGCCCGCATCGCCGGCGAGTGGTGGGACCCGAAAGGCAAGTTCGCGCCGCTTCATCGGCTGGGGCCGGCCCGGATGTCGTTCCTGCGCGACCGGATCGCAGGCCACTTCGGCCGTCCCCTGCCGGCATCACGCCCGTTGGCGGGTCTGTCCATCCTCGATATCGGCTGCGGCGGCGGCCTCGTGGCGGAACCGCTGACCCGTCTCGGCGCACGCGTGACCGGGATCGACCCCGCCGCCGACAACATCGCAGCCGCCACGACGCACGCGGCGACCTCCGGCCTCGAGATCGACTATCGGGCCGTGACGGCGGAGGAATTGGCCGCCTCCGGCGCGAGCTTCGACGTCGTCCTCTGTCTCGAGGTGGTGGAGCACGTGACCGACCCGGCTGCTTTCATCGCGCTCGCCGCGTCGCTGACCCGTCCCGGCGGTCTGGTGCTGGCCTCGACGATCAATCGCACCATGAAGGCATGGCTGCTCGCCATCGTCGGTGCCGAGTACGTTCTGCGTTGGCTGCCGGCCGGCACGCATCGCTGGGACCGTTTCGTTACACCGGACGAGATGGCGAGGCACATGTCGGCCGCCGGCCTGTCGCGCATCTCTTTCGAGGGAATGGTCTACGATCCCCTCGGCGATCGCTGGTCTCTTTCGTCCGATACGGACGTGAACTACTTCGCCGCCGCTGCGCGACCCGAGGCGATCTGAGGGCCGCGTCGATCTCGAGCGCGTCCGCTACCGCCGCGATCAGCCTTCGCGGCTGATCGCAAGCTTGCGGCCGCCGACGTCAATACTTGCCGTGGCAATGCTTGTACTTCTTCCCCGAGCCACACGGGCACTTGTCGTTGCGTGCGACACGGCCCCAGGTCGAGGGATCATTGGGATCGACCGCCCCGCTCGTCCGCCGCGATTTGACCGGCTCCACTCCGCGGCCGTCCGCCGGCCCGGCGCTGAAGCCGGCTCCGACCGGCGGCCCGGCCAGGGCAGCTTCTGCCAGCGCGAACTCGTCCTCGCCGGTCAACGGATTGATGTGATGCGCTTCCATCGGCGGCAACGGCTCCATTTCGAGAGGCTCGGTGCCATTTTCGCCAGTGAAGTTGAGGCCCATGAGTTGTACCGTGACCGCCTCGCGCAGCTCGGCCAGCATCTTCTCGAAAAGCGTGAACGCCTCCGACTTGTACTCGTTCAGCGGATCGCGCTGCGCATAGCCACGCAGATGGATCACCTGCCTGAGGTGCTCCAGTGTGACGAGATGCTCACGCCACAGGTGATCGAGTGTCTGCAGCAGGACGGATTTCTCGATATCCTTGAGCCGCAGCTTGCCGACCTCGGCCGGGTCCTTGTTTTCCAGGGCATCGATGGCCGACACCAGTCCGCGCGCCTCCATGTACTGCTGGAGGAACGAAAAGCCGATGCGATCGGCCTGTTGCATCGCGTCTTCGACCGAACCGCCGCTGATCGAGATTTCGCTACGGTTGGCCTCCAGGATCGTCCGTCCGATCTCGGACAATCCCTCATGACTGGGCTCTCGCTCGAGCTGCGCCTTGAGCTTGGCTTCACGGTCCACGAACGCCAGCATTCCCTTGGCGCCCTCGTAGCCCTTGAGGACCTCTTCGCCGAGCATCGCCGCCTTGTCATTGGCGACCTTGTCGACTTCGGCCGTGAGCCGCTCGCGGATCTCCTCGTCGGCGATGCCTTCCTCGTTGGCCCAATCCTTGAGCGGCAGCTCGAGCCCGAACACGCGCTGCACCTCGGCGGTCAGGCCGTCGATGTTCCACTGCTCGGCATAGGCGTTCTCGGGGATATGCGAACTGACGAGCTGCTGCACGATCTGGTGCCGCATGTCGGTGATCGTCTCGGACACGTCTTCCGTGCCCATGATGTCGACGCGCTGCTCGAAGATCACCTTCCGCTGGTCGTTCATCACGTCGTCGTACTTGAGGACGTGCTTGCGGGCATCGAAGTTGCGCGCCTCGACCTTCTTCTGCGCGTTCTCGAGCGCCTTGTTGATCCAGGGGTGCGTGATCGCCTCGCCCTCTTCGAGGCCGAGCTTCTGCAACATGCCGTCGATACGATCGGCGGCGAAGATCCGCATCAGATCGTCTTCGAGCGAGAGGTAGAACTTGGTCCGGCCCGGATCGCCCTGCCGGCCCGAGCGACCGCGCAGCTGGTTGTCGATCCGTCGGCTTTCGTGCCGCTCGGTACCGATCACGTAGAGACCGCCAGGCAGCGTCATGGTCTTGGCGGCGCGGCCGCCTTTCGCCGGCGCCAGTTCGATCACCTCCGAGGCGGCCATCACGACGGCCTTGTTCTTCTCCACCTCGCTCTTGATCTCGGCCTTCCGCTTGTTGATCTCGGCCTCGGACGGTGGACTGCCGGCCCGCGTGCAGACCTGGATCCACTCCTCGAGTCGGAAATCGACATTGCCGCCGAGCTGGATGTCGGTGCCGCGCCCGGCCATGTTGGTCGCGATCGTCACGGCGCCCGGGACGCCCGCCTGTGCGATGATCTGCGCTTCCTGCTCGTGGAAACGGGCGTTGAGCACCTGATGCTTGATGCCCTTTTCCTTGAGCAGCTCGGCGAGCGTCTCGCTCTTTTCGATCGACACCGTACCGACGAGCACCGGCTGCTGCCGCTTCTGGGCTTCCTCGATGTCGTGGATGATCGCCGCCCACTTCTCCCGATGCGTCCGGTAGACCTCGTCGTCGAGATCGCGCCGCGCCACCTCGACGTTGGTCGGGATCTCGAGCACGTCGAGCCCGTAGATGTCCATGAACTCGTTGGCTTCCGTCGACGCGGTTCCGGTCATGCCGGACAGCTTCTCGTAGAGCCGGAAGAAATTCTGGAACGTGATCGACGCCAGCGTCTGGTTCTCGGGCTGGATTGCCACGTTTTCCTTCGCCTCGAGGGCTTGGTGTAGCCCTTCCGAATAGCGCCGTCCCTGCATCATGCGACCGGTGAACTCGTCGATGATGACGACCTGGTCGTCCTTGACGATATAGTCCTTGTCGCGCTGGAACATCTTGTGCGCTTTGACGGCCTGATTGACGTGGTGGACGACCGACACGTTCTCCACGTCGTAGAGGGACTCGCCACTGAGCAGCCCGGCATCCCTGAGCATCTCTTCGATGCGGATGCTGCCGGCCTCCGTCATCGCCACCTGCTTCTGCTTTTCGTCGAGGTCGACGAGACCCTGCGTCTTCAGGGCCTCCTTCATTTCCTCGCGCGAGTGCGTCTTGGCGAGCTCCTGCTCGACACGGTTGTGCTCATCGACCAGCTCCTTCACCAGGACGTCGACGCGCGTATAGAGATCACTCTTGTCGTCGACCGGTCCGGAGATGATCAGCGGCGTCCGCGCCTCGTCGATCAGGATCGAATCGACCTCGTCCACGATGCCGAAGTAGTGCCCGGCGAGCTCGGGGGCACGGCCACCGAACTGCACCATCTCACGCGCGCTCATCTTCATGTTGTCGCGCAGGTAGTCGAAGCCGAACTCGTTGTTCGTACCGTAGGTGATGTCGCAGGCATACATCTGCCGGCGCTGATCGTCGTCGAGTTCATGCACGATGCACCCGACCGTCAGGCCGAGGAACCGGTGCACCTTGCCCATCCACTCCGAGTCGCGTCTGGCGAGGTAGTCGTTGACGGTCACGATATGCACGCCGCGCCCGGTGAGGGCATTGAGATAGGACGGCAACGTGGCGACCAGCGTCTTGCCCTCGCCCGTTTTCATCTCGGCGATCTTGCCTTCGTGGAGCACCATCCCGCCGACCAGCTGCACGTCGAAATGGCGCATGCCGAGCGAGCGCTTGGCGGCTTCACGCACCGTCGCGAACGCCGGAACGAGGAGGTCGTCGAGCGGCGTACCGTTCGCCAGCTGTGCACGGAACTCCGCGGTGCGCGCCTTCAGCGCCTCGTCGGAGAGCTTCGCCATCTCCGGCTCCAGCGCCCCGATCTCCTCCACCCGCCGCCGGTACGGCTTCAGCTTGCGCTCGTTGGAGGAACCGAAAATCTTCTGGGCGATCGAGCCGATCGAAAGCATGGGGCGGAGCCTCGAATGGTTTGGCCCGCCACCGGCGGCCGGAGCGGGCTCGACACCGGCCCGACGCGTTCCGGTTGAGCTGGTCGGCACGAAGCGCCGTGATTGGTCCCGAAGGAGCATCAGGGCGCCGGCGACCGGCCGTAGCCGGAAAAACGCCAGGGGCGATCCGGTGTGACCGGATGGGCGAAGAGATAAGGACGGGACCCCTGACTGTCAACGCGACGCGTGGGGTAACCGTGCTGCGTCCCACCATCTGTCCGTGCCTTCGGCGGCGCTGCCGGGACCGATCTGCGAGCCATCGGGTCTCAATTTCGTCACCTGCAGGAGGTTTCGCTTGGCGAAAGCGGAGAGAAGGCGGTACCACCCGCCGTGCCGCCGACCGACACCACAGGACTTCGAGGAGCTGACGTGCAATCGACCCGACGCATCAATGGGCCATCCCTCTTCGCCAGCGTCGCGCTGTTGGCCATTGTGGCCGGCGCCCCTGTCGCTCTGGCTCAGGACCAGGTCGTGGCCACCGTCAACGGCCGCCCGATCACCGAAGCAGACGTGCGGCTCGCGGAGAGCGAGATCGGCAACGATCTGGGCACGCTCCCGGTCGAACAGCGCCGCCGCGTGCTTGTCGAGTACTTGATCGAGAACGCGCTCTTCGCCGAGGCTGGTGAAAAGGAGAAGCTCGACACCGGACAGTCGTTCGATGAGCGGATGCGCTACTGGCAGCGCCGCGCTCTCCGCGACGCCTACTTCGACCGCTCGGTGAAAGGCTCGGTGTCCGACGCCGAGGCCCGCCAATTCTATGACGCCCAGGTGGCGGCTACTCCGCCGCAGGAGGAGGTCCGCACGCGCCACATCCTTGTCGAGACCGAGGAGCAGGCGAAGGAGATCTACGAGAAGATCGCCCACGGCGAGGACTTCGGCAAGATGGCCCGACAGTTCTCCAAGGATCCCGGCAGCAAGGACGAGGGCGGTGATCTCGGCTACTTCGGCCGCGGTCGCATGGTGCCTCAGTTCGAAGAGGCGGCCTTCAAGCTGACCAAGGGCGACGTCTCGCTGCCCGTGAAGAGTCAGTTCGGCTGGCACCTGATCAAGCTCGAGGACAAGCGCCAGCGCTCGGCCCCCCCGTTCGACCAGATCAAGGACCGCATCACGGCCGCCCTCATCCATCGCAAGGCTCAGGAGATCGGCGCCGGTCTCCGTGGCGCGGCCAAGGTCGAGTTCGTCGACCCCGACCTCCGGGCGCAGGTCGACAAGGAGACGGGGATGCGGCCTGTGCCGACGCCATTCCCGCCGCGCTGAACGAACGTCCGTCGCGACTGCGGGATCTGGTGGCACCGGCTCCCGCGGTCAGATCTGCCGGCGGGGGGACCGGATGCGGCTCGCCAGCACCTTGTCGATTCGCCGACCATCGAGATCGATGACCTCGAAACGCCAGCCTCCGGCATCGACGTGTTCGCCGATGCGGGGCAGATGCATGAGGTGAGAGATCACGAACCCGGCGACCGTCTCGTAGCTGCGGTCGGCGGGCAGGGTCAGTCCGATTTTTTCCGCCATCTCGTCGGCCGGCATCGACCCGGCGAGCAACCACGATCCGTCGTCTCGCTCTTTCGCCATGAGTTCGTCGCCGTCATCATGCGAGCGAAACACCCCGGCGATTGCCGCGAGAATGTCGGCAGGCGTCACGATGCCCTCGAAGTCCCCGTACTCGTCGTGGATCAGCGCCATGGGCACGTCGGCTTCCCTGAGGACTCGAAGCACGTCCAGCGCATCGGTCGAATCGGGAACGATGGGCGCCGTCCTGATGTGGCGGCGGACATCGAGCGGCTTGCCAGAAAGCAGATCCGCAAGCAGCTCCCGCGTCTGCACGACCCCGATGAGCGCGGTGTCCGAGCCCTCCCCCACTGGCAGGCGTGAGTGCACGGTCGTGGTGAGCCGCACGCGGATATCCTCTTCCGGCTTCGTAATGTCGATCCAGTCGACCTCCCTGCGCGGCGTCATCAGGCCGACCACGGCCCGGTCGGCCAGCCGCATCACGCCGGCGATCATCTCACGTTCTCCGGCCTCGATGACGCCCGAACGCTCGGCCTCCGCGATGATGGTCCGAATCTCCTCGTCCGTGACCTTCGTTTCGTTCTCGGTCGACTGCCCGGCGGCACGGAAGACAAGTCGCGTCGAGGCGTCGAGCAGCCACACGGCGGGTGCCGCCAGTCGCGAGAACAGCGCCATTGGCGGTGCCACCTTGCAGGCGATGCCCTCCGGATTCCGCAGCGCCAGGTTCTTCGGCACGAGTTCGCCGACGATCACAGACAGATACGTGATGACGACGATGACCAGCCCGTAGCCGAGCGGTCCGGCAACAGCCGCCGAAACGCCCGCCGACTGGAGTGCGTCGCTGGCGCGCAGGCCGAACGCCTCCCCCGAGTAGGCGCCGTTCACGATCCCGATGAGCGTGATCCCGATCTGCACGGCGGAGAGGAAGCGCCCAGGATCTTCGGCGAGCCGGATCGCGGTCTGCGCACCGGCCACTCCGGCTGCCGCCATCGCCTTGAGCCTCGGTTGACGTGCCGAGACGACCGCCAGCTCCGACAAGGCGAACATCCCGTTGAGCAGGATGAGACCGGCGACGATGAACAGCTCGATCACGTGGGATTTCCGCCGACGTCCGTCAGCGCCCCCCACAAAACCGCCCGCGCGACTCTCACCGCTGGACGTCCTCCTCGTCATCTTCCGGCACGGTGAAGCCGCCTTCTGCGACCAGCCGCGAGAAGAGCCCGCCCTTCATCACAAGCTCGCGATAACGGCCCCGCTCGACGATCCGGCCCTCGTCGAGCACGAGAATTTGATCCGCGTTCGAAACGGTCGAAAGCCGGTGCGCGATGATGAACGTCGTACGGCCCTTCCGCAACGCATCGAGCGCCCGCTTGATCTTTGCTTCCGTTTCGGAATCGAGCGCGCTCGTCGCCTCGTCGAGGATCAGGATCGGCGCGTCCTTCAGGATCGCCCGCGCGACCGCGATCCGCTGCCGTTCGCCGCCGGACAGCGACGTTCCCCTCTCTCCGATCACGAACTGATAGCCTTCCGGCTTGCGCATGATGAAATCGTGCGCTTCCGCCAGCCGCGCCGCCCGCTCCACCTCGGCATCGCTGGCATCCGGACGGCCGACGCGGATGTTCTCTGCGATGGTCCGGTTGAACAGACCCGCATCCTGGAACACCACGGCGATCGCCTGCCTGAGCGACCCGAGCGTGACGTCGGCGATATTGCGCTGGTCGATGCTGATGTGCCCCTGATCCGGCTCGCGGATTCGTTGCAGGAGCGCCAGCGTTGTTGTTTTTCCCGAGCCCGTTGGTCCAACGAGCGCGACGGTCTCGCCCGGCCGCGCTGTGATGTCGAGGTCGAACACACCCTGTGCGCCGGGCCCGTAGCGAAACGACACCTTGTCGAAGACGACCTCGCCCCTGACGTTCGGCATGTCGATCGCACCGGGTTTCTCGACGACCGCGTCCTTCTCGTCCATCAGCTCGAAGAACGTGTTGAGCGTCGGAGCCTGTTGGTTCACCCGGACGACGAAGCCTGAGAGTTGATCGAGCTTGCCGATCAGAAGGTTGGCGAACCCTACGAACGCCACGATCGAGCCGACACTGATTTCCCCCCGCGACGCCAGCACGGCGCCGACCAGGAAGATCGCGACCATCGTGATGGTCGCCGCCGACCGCGTCAGCACGGTGAGCAGGCCCCACCACGTCAGCACGGGATACTGAGCCGACAGGAGCTGCCCCATGATGTCGCGCATCGCCTGCATTTCCGCGCCGAGCCGATGATAGCTCTGCACGACCGTGACATTGCCGAGGACGTCGCCGACCCGGCCGTAGACGTTGTTGTGGTACTGTTCGACGGTGGCCTGCCCGCTCGTCGTCCGCTCGACCACAAAGATGTTGAGCAGCACATAGAGCAGCGCCAGCGCGGCAAGGATGGACGCCATGCGCCAGTCCATCGCGATCGCCGTCGGCAGCAGGTAGAGGATACCGATCACCGCCGTGAGCTGCTCGCGAAGGAACGACAGCCACAGCCAGAACAACGCATCGGTGCCGGCGAGAATGGAGCGCACCACGGCGCCGGAGCCTTTCCGGGCGTGAAAGCTGATCGGCATCTTGATGGCACGCTCGAAGGCACCACTCATCGCCGCGAGGCGCCTGCGGTGTGAAAGCCGGTCGGCCGCCACGGCGATGACCACGCTCGCCAGGATACCGATCATCCCCAGAACCGCCCACAGACCGATGATGCCGAACGCACCTTCGCCCTTGGCGAGAGCATCGACCACCTGTCCGAACAGCTGCTGCTCGATCACCTGAATGATGCCCACCGCCATGCCGGCGACGACCAGTGTCACAGAAAGCATGCGCTCCGTGGAGAGCATCCCGATCGCGCGCAGATAAATGCGCCAGGCGCCGCTTCTCGACGGCTCGGCAGACGGATTGGTCATGGGCGAGTTCAGGCCTTCCGCGATGGGCTGGCGGGCGGGTTGCCCTTGGCATGCGTCTTCCGGCGGGGATGCTTGATGCGATCCTGCAGCATGAACCAGGCGAACGTAGCCGGCATGAACCAGGGCGTGCCAGTATAGAGCGGGATGGCCTTCGGCGGCCGGAAGTCGAGCGCCGTTTCACCGGCCGGATCACCGAGGATCTGCTGAGCGGCCTTGGTTCCCGCCCAGCGGGCCCACACCACACCCGAGCCGCAATAGCCGGTCGCATAGCGCACGCCATCTCGCGAAAACACGCGCGGGATCATGTCGCGGTTCATGGCGACATGCCCGAACCAGCTATGCGTGATCGGCACGTCCTCGAGGATGGGGAAGATGTCGAGCATCGCCTTGCGGAGGCTCTCCGTCGGCCATGCCGGATCGCCGGCGATCGTCCCGTCACGCCCGCCGAACAGGATGCGACGGCCGTCCGGTGACGGCCTGTAGTAGTAGTGCAGCGCCCGCGTCTCGCTCAGCATGTAGCCCTTGGGGCAAAGCTCTTTCATGAGGTTGTCGGAGAGCGGCGCAGTGGCGATGATCCGGCTCCGCACCGGCACGAGGCGTCGGCGCAGCCACGGGTCGACCTTGTCCGTGTAGCCGTTCGTTCCCGTGATGACGTGTTGGGCTGTTACGGTCCCGCGTGCGGTCTGCACCTCGTAGCCATTGCCTTCGGGGCGTATCCCCTCGACGGCCGTCTCGCCGTGCACTTTGGCGCCGGCCGCGAGCGCCAGCCGCAGCATGCCAGCATGGAGCTTCGCCGGGTGTAGCCCACCGATATCGAGGCGGACGAGCCCGCCGTGATAGAAATCCGTGCCGAGCGCCTGCCGTTGCTCGCCGCGAGACACCGCGAACGCCTCGATCCCGAGCGTACGCACGAGGCGCTCGCCTTCCCGTGCCAGGTTGTCGTAGTCGGATTGCTGCGACGCGCCGGTGAACCGCCCCGTCAGCTTGAAATCGCAGTCGATGTTCTCGTCGGCGATGAACTGCGCGAGGCTTTCGCGGGCCTCCTTCGCTTCACGCTCGATGCCCACCGCCCGCTGCGTACCGAACTTCGCCTCGAGCTCCTTGAACCCGGGCCTGAGGCTGCCGCTAGCGATACCGCCGTTACGCGTCGACGCGCCCTCGCCGGGCCGCTGCCGGTCGAACACTTGCACAGAGCGTCCGGCCCGCGCCAACGTGATGGCCGCCGACAGCCCGGTGTAGCCGGCGCCGACGATCACCACGTCGCAACGGCTCGCCACGTCGGTTCTGGGCAGGATCGCGGGAGGCGCCGCCTCCCACCAATAGGGATCGTTTCGGATCATGTGTTCTCGCCCACGACGACGGCAGTCCGGCGACGGCCAGCATCGAGGCGGCCGCTCCGCTTTCACCTTAGCCGCGGACGGCGATCCCGCGAAAGGGGCGAGTTCGTCGGTTGCCTCGCCACCATTCGCGCGGCGCTACGGCTACTTCGGCGCCAGGATCATGATCATCTGGTTGCGCCCTTCGAACTTGGGCTCGTACTCGACCTTGGCGATGCCTTCGGTGTCGGACTTCACCCGCTGCAGCACTTGCATGCCGAGGTCCGTGTGCGCCATCTCGCGGCCACGGAAGCGGAGCGTGATCTTCACCTTGTCGCCCTCTTCGAAGAAGCGGCGCATGGCCTTGAGCTTGGTCTCGTAGTCGTGGTCGTCGATCGCAGGGCGCATCTTGATCTCTTTGATCTCGACGACCTTCTGCTTCTTTCGCGCCTCGGCCGCCTTCTTCTGCTCCTGATACTTGAACTTGCCGTAGTCCATGATCTTGCAGACCGGCGGCATCGCATCAGGAGAGATTTCGACGAGATCGAGACCGGCGTCGATCGCCTTGCTCAAGGCCTCGAGACGCGCCACAACGCCGACGTTCTGGCCGGTTTCGTCGATAAGGCGGACCTCTCGGACCCGGATTGCCTCGTTGATCCTGGGACCTGTCTGTTCGCGTTCAGGCGCGGCGCGCATTGGACGGCGGATGTTCGCTCTCCGTTAGCTGTTGATATTGAAGCTGTGCTTCGGCAATCCGACCGCACCTACACACACGAGCCGCTCGACTAGGGACTCGGGGAGCGCAGGAATGCGTCAGCCCGCCGCAACATGCTCGAATCTGGCGAATCGCGGCGGCGAGTCAAGAGTAACGAGTGGCAGCGGCCGTAATATTCGTCGAACCGGCGCGCTCCACCCTTGCTGCCGAGCCTGCGAGGCTCGTTCCCAGCACCTCGTCGTAGACCGAAAGCGTCGCGTGTTGCATGGCCTCCACGGTGAATCGTGCCGCCACGTGACGCCGCGCCCGTGCCCCGAGCACCATCCGTACCTCAGGCGCCAGTTCGAGAGCCGTGCCGAGAGCACCGGCCAGCGCTTCCGGATCGCCGGGCGGCACGAGCCAGCCGGTTGCCGCCTCGCCCGGTCCATCCGACCCGGCTGCGATGACGGTTTCTGCCGGCGCCCCGATATTGGTGGCAATCACGGGGCATCCCATGGCCTGCGCCTCAGCAGCCGACCGGCCGAACGCTTCCGGCTCCGTCGACGCCACGACCGCCACATGCGCCACGGCGAGCGCCGCCGCGATATCCGCCACATGGCCAGGCATCCGCACCCGGTCGCCGAGCCCGAGTGCGTCCGCCCGCTGCCTGAGTTCAGCCGCATACGCCGTCCGCCCCTGGTCGTCGCCGGCCAGCACCAGAACGGCATCGCCGAGCCGCCTCGCTTTCGCCAGCACGGCCGCAGCCTCGATCAGAACCCGCTGCCCCTTCCAGCTCGTGAGCCGGGCCGCCTGCAGGATGACCCGTTGCCCGGGCCCTATACCCCAGGCCTCGGCCAGCACGCGCTGCCGCTCAGCCCCGATGCCCGCTGGATCAAACAGCTGGAGATCCACCCCCCGGTGGATCACTCGGAGCCGATCGTTGGTCGTCCCGTAGCGGCCCTGGATCAATTGCGCCGTATAGGCGGAGTTCGCGATCACCCGATCGCCCCGGGCCATGACACTGTTGTAGAGCCGCTTCAACGCCCCGCGCTCGGCGTAGGCCCCGTGATAGGTCGTGACGAACGGCACGCCCGCCCGCCGGGCGGCGAACAGCCCGCTCCACGCCGGCGCCCGGCTCCGCGCATGGACGAGACCGATCCCTTCGTCGCGAATGATCCGGCCGAGCGCCGCCGCGTTCTGCAGCATCCGGAAGGGAGATTTCGTCGCCGCCGGAAAACGGATCAGCTCTCCGCCGCGCGCAGCGACCTCCGCTTCGAGCCGCCCCCCCTCCGTCGCGACCAGCGCCCGCGCACCTGCAGCCGCCAGCGCCGAGACGATCTCGAGCGTCGACAGCTCCGCCCCGCCGGTGTCGAGGTTCGGGATGATCTGGAGTATGGTCGGCCTGTCTCGCCTCACCTGCGGGCTCCCCTCTCGCGCGGACCGTTGCGTATGCCCCCAGCCGAACCGCAATTCGTCACCGTTGGCCATGGCGCCGATTGCCGCCGCATCGCGACCCTGGTGAACGGCGGCCCGCAGCGGACCGGCGCTGGTCTGGTGTGGCTCCCGGGCTTCAAGTCCGAGATGACGAGCACCAAGGCGAGCGCCCTCGCGGACTGGGCGACGGCGCACCGGAAGCCGATGACGCGCCTCGACTATTCGGGCCATGGCCAGTCGCCGGGCCGTGTCGAGGACGGCAGCATCAGCCGCTGGCTCGCCGAGGTCCGCCACGTCTTCGAGACCGTGACGCAAGGCCCCCAGATCGTCATCGGCTCCAGCATGGGCGGCTATCTGGCGCTCCTGCTGTTGCGCGCCCTGATGCGAGACGCGCCGACCGAAGCCACCCGCATCAAGGCCCTGATCCTGGTCGCCCCCGCCTGGGACATGACCGAGCGTCTCATGACTCCGCGCCTCACCGCCGAGGCCCGGCGCCAGTTGGCCGAGGCGGGCGTCTATCTGCGGCCATCCGCCTATGGCGACGGGCCCTATCCGATCACCCGCCATCTGCTCGAGGATGGCCGGCGCCACCTGATCGGTACGACACCCTTCGATCCGGGCCGCCCGGTGCAAATCCTCCATGGCCTGCAGGACCCGGACGTGCCTTGGGAGCACACCCTTGATCTCGTCGCCCACCTCGATGGCGACTGGACGCACGTCCACGCCGTCCCCGAAGGCGACCATCGCCTGTCCCGCCCCGAAGACATCGAACTTCTTCTGAGGGTTGTTTCCGAGGCATCAGAAGCGACGGACGGCGCGTGACGGCAAGCACCGAGCTGCCGCAAGTGTCCCACGCGCCACGGATGACGGGGAGATGGTCCGCTGCGACACTCAACGGCGTTGCCCCACGCGATGCAAAAGCAGACATTCACCTGATCTGATTACGCAATCGCACGTCGGCAGGGGGATCTCGAGCATCATGCAGCGGCCCGGCATCGGGGTGCGGCTGAAACTGACCGCGGCAGCGATAGGCACGCTCATCGCTGTCTCCGGAGCTGCGTGGGCAACCTCGCCAGCGGTGGTCCATCCCCCGGTCTATCGCTGGCTCGAGATCGGCGACGCGAAGGTGCGCTGGCAGATGCCGCGCGATGGATCGCGGCTGACGGTGACCTACGCGGTCCTCGACACGGAACGGGCCACGTCGACGGCCATCAATTGCGGCCGCATGTCACCGCCCGACCGGATCGCCGCCGATCCGCGCATCGGTCCAGACGGCATCGCGAAAGCCGCTCGCATCGCGCTCGATCGCTGGGAGCGCGTTGCGCCGTTCACGTTCGTGGCGACGAACGACGTCCAGTCGGCCGGGATTGTTATTGGCGCGCAGGCGGATCCGGTGGGTTATGCGTTCACCGACCTGCGTCTCGGGACGCACGATCCCGGCGCAACTCACCGCTTCATCGTTGCTGCATCGATCTGCCTCAACCCGGAGCGCCGCTGGAAAGTCGGCTTCGATGGCAATCTGGCGAGCTATGATCTCGTTCACACCATCGCCCACGAGATCGGGCACGCCCTCGGCCTCGATCATCCCGGACCTCGCGGTCACCTGATGTCGTTCCGTTATGACGAAACTGTGCGCGGGCTCACCGACGGCGACATCGCTGGCATTCGTACGCTCTACGGCATCACGACGCCGGCAACTCCGGAGCGGCACGTCGTTGGTCCCGCCCGCGATTGAACTCCGCAATTCCCCCTTGGTCTACCCCCAGCCGTGATCTCTGACACGGCGCTGTCGGCTGGAACCTCTCCGCGGATGACGCGTTGTTTGGGGGCAGGCCAGAACGGCCATGCGCACAAAATAATGATAGCATCATGAGGAGTTTAGTCATGACCAAGATCGCCGTTCCGATGCTGGTTCTCGCGCTCGCCGCGACGCCCGCACTGGCGCAGACGACGACCACGCAACCGGCCCCGTCGCAGGCTCCGAGCGCAGTTTCCCCGTCGACGTCCGCCGGCTCTGTGAGCACTCCCGTGCTCACAGAGGATCAGGCCAAGGCGTGGATCAACAAGCCGGTCTACTCGAGCGACAACAAAAATCTCGGCGAGGTCGCGGCTTTCGCTCGCGAGCCGTCCGGCAAGGTGACCGAGATGCACGCTGACATCGGCGGCTTCCTGGGCCTCGGTGAGACGCGCGTCCGCGTTATGCCGGCGCAGTTCAAGCTGGCGGGTGACCGCGTGATCGTGAACATGACGGCTGAGCAGGCCAAGGCTCTGCCGAAACTTCCCAAGTAAACTGAAGTCTTCATCGCACGAACAAAGCAGAATGATTGCCCCCGCAAGCTGACCCTTGCGGGGGCGTCTGGTACACGATCAATCGGCCAATCGGCCGCGCCATGACCGCTGCAACAGCAAAATCAGAACAGGACCGGCTAAGCAGCGAATGCGTGGTCCGCCCGGGAGCTGTTCGATCGACGCCTGGCGGAACCGTCCGATCGAGGGCGAGCATCCGTATGTCTATCTCGACGGCATCGTGATGAAACGCACGTGGGCCGGCGAGGTCCGCGGCGATCGGCGTCAACGCCGAGGGCTATCGCGACATTCTGGGCATCGTCGAGGGCGCCAAGGAGGACAAGGCGGGCTGGTCGGGGTTCCTGAAGCACCTGAAGGAGCGCGGCCTGAAGGGCGTGCGGTTGATCATTTCCGACGCCTGCATCGGGCTTGCCGAGAGCGCGGCCGAGTTCTACCCCGATGCAGGCTGGCAAAGGTGTGTGGTCCATTTCTACCGGAACGTCTTCTCCCACGTGCCGCGTCCGAAGATGCGCGAGGCGGCCGCGATGCTGAAGGCCATCCATGCCGCCGAGGATTTGGGCGCCGCCCAGGAAAAGGCTCGGCACGTGGCAGCCAAGCTGCGCGACCAGCGGCTCACACGGGCCGCGGAGCTCGTCGAGGCGTCGATCGCGGAGACGTTCGGCTACTACGCTTTCCCCGAGGAGCACTGGCGGCGGATCAGAACCAACAATCCGCTGGAGCGCATCCTGCGCGAGATCCGCCGACGCACGCGCGTCGTCGGCGCGTTCCCCGACGGGCAGTCGGCGCTGAATCTGGCCGCCGCCCGCCTGCGCCACGTCGCCGGCACCGAATGGTCGACCAAGAGGTATCTGAGCATGGACCTGCTGAAGGATCACCAATCCACCAACGCCATCGCCTGAGCCCGGGCCGGACGCCGCTCAGGCGAAATCGAATGTGCGAAAGAAACTGGACACTACCAACCCGAGAGTCGGGGAACAGCCGCACCCCACTAGGTCAATGAGCGCAAGCAAGGTCGCTCAGGCTTCGATCTCGTCAAAAGTATGCTCGCAGCGCATCTCCATGCGGATTTGACCCGATATCCAGGGTAGCCACTGGCGTCCATGACCACCTGCGGAAATCACCGACGAGCGCAACGGGACCCAGGCTTTAGACGGGTCGAGCGATCTCGACCAGCCATCCAGAAGTGCCGAGCAGAACGTCTGCAGCACACCACCGAACACAAAAAAGGCCCCACCGCTGAACGGTGGAGCCTTTTCTATAGTACGGCATCGTATTGAGGAGATCTCGACTTTAAGTCACTCACTTCTTTGCAGACCTGGCAACGACCTACTCTCCCGCGTCTTGAGACGAAGTACCATCGGCGCTGGGGCGTTTCACGGCCGAGTTCGGAATGGGATCGGGTGCAGCCACCCCGCCATAGCCACCAGGTCGGCGAAGAAGTGAATGACTTCTGGTCTGCCCTTCTCAGGGCC
>LNEM01000029.1 GCA_001464955.1 Rhizobiales bacterium Ga0077537
GGAGGGATGGCCTTGGATCGAACAAAGGGATGGTGCGGGAGGACAGAAGGCTCGGGCTCAGCTGGTCAGGTCACCCACTCGGAACAGCGAGGAGGCATGTCATTGGCCGTCATGCCAATGCGCAGATGCCCCTGGGCGTCGGCCGGTGTGCCCATCGAGAACGCGAGCAGTGCAGACGCCGCGACCCCCGTGAGATATCGCCTCAAACGAAACTGACGTGTCATACTCACTTCTCCCTTTGTTATCGTGAAAGGTCGTTTCCGTGCGTGCGCTGCACGCCCCGGTTCACGAGTTGCGACCGCGCAGCTCGTCGAGGTAGGCGACGACGGCGTCGCTCGACACGACATCGGCATAACGGCGGCCCATGTCCTTCAAGTTGGCGTCGTGTTCTTCCTGGCCGGGATCACCGCAGCAGTCCTCGGCGACGATCGTCCGATAGCCCCACGAGAAGGCATCGATGACGCTGGCGCGGACACACCCGGACGTGACGCAACCCGTCACGATCACGGTGTCGATCCGCTGCTTTGTCAGGAACGCGACGAGCGGTGTCTGGAAGAAAATGGACGGGCCGGATTTCTGGAAGATGTAGTCGTGATCATGGTCGGCGATCAGATCGTCCATTTCGGCTTCGCGCGTTCCCTCGCGAAATCCGTTACGTACCGCGGCAACTTTCCAATAGGGCACGTCCCGGCCGGAGTGATACGCCGTGAAGCACGAGGCGACGGGAATGTTCGACGCGCGGGCTTTCCGCAGAAGCTCCACGGTCTTGTCGCGTGCGGCATGAATGCGAGGCGAGCGCCCCATCACGCAGACCGGATCCGTGAACCCCTTCTGGAAATCGACGACGAGGATTGCCGGCCGCTCTCCGAAGCCGACGTCGAGCGCTCCATAGGTCGCCGTTTCAAAAGCGCTTGTCATTCTCCGGAACACCCCGCTGTGCACGATTTCGCGTCACATTCTGTGACCGCCACTTTCGGCGGCAGAGGTGCGGAGGGTCAACGCCAAGGATTCGGCATGCCCTGCCTGTTAATTGAGCACAATTGACTTTACATGCGCAGCACGGCCTGTGTCGAGACATTGTCGGCAAACGCAGCGTCAGCACGAGGACCAGTCGGTCCGGCGAGCGCGGGGCGGGCCCAAAGCCGACCGGCGCCGGGCATTCGCCGTCAATAGCCGCGACTGCGGTCGACGACGTTCTGGAGGGACTCGCCCCGCTCGAAGCGCTCGATCTGGCGGACGACGTAGTCGGATATGGCCTCAGCGTCGCTGTCGGCGGCGTTGTGGGGTGTGACGGTCACCTTCGGATGCCGCCAGAAGGGGCTGTCTGCCGGCAAGGGCTCGGTGCGGAAGACGTCGAGCGTGGCCGCGCCGAGGGTTCCGTCGTCGAGACAGGACAGGATGTCGGCCTCGACCTGAAGGCCGCCGCGGCCCGCGTTGATGAGCACGGGGGCCTCGAGGCGGCCGTCGCGTGCGAGACGCTCGAAGAGGCTCCGGTTCAGGATGCCGTCCGTCTCGGGCGTCAGCGGGACGAGGGCCACGAGGATGTCGGTGCGGCCGAGAAACGCGTCCAGTTCTTCCGAGCCGGCATAAGAACGAACACCCGGCACGGATTTCCGGGTTCGGCTCCAGCCGGCCACGTCGAAGCCGATCCGGCTCAACACCTCCGCCGCATCGCAGCCCAGTTCGCCCATACCGAGGATGCCCACACGCATCGCGGACGAGGCCCACTGATCCTTGGCGGCCCACTCACCACGCGATTGGGCCGCGTCGAGCATCCGCTGGCGGCGATGATGCATCAGGCAGTGCAGCACGACGTACTCGGTCATGCGCTTGGTCAGGTCGGTGTCGACGACACGGACGAGAGGCAGACCGGGCAGTGTCGCGTCCTTCAGGAGCGCATCGACGCCGGCGCCGAGATTGAAGATCACCTCGAGCTTCGGGTAGCCGGCGAGGAGCCCGGGCTCGGGCTTCCAGACGGCCGCGTAGCGAAAGGCTGCCCGATCGTGCCCGGAATCGGTACTCGATGCGATGAGGCGCCCGGGCAGGCGCTCGCTGAAGCGGCGCCGCCACGGCTCGGGTCCCCAGTTGTCGCCGGTCCCGTTGATCACGAGCAGAAGTGACATGCTTGGCTCCGTTTCAGCGCGCGGACACTTGGCGCCATCTCGGCGGCGCGTTCAGGCCGCCGTGGCGCCGCGGTTGACGACTTCCAGATTGAGGGCCGCCGCGAGCAGCGCCCTGGTGTAGTCCTCGCGCGGGCGCTCGAACACCTCCCGCGACGGGCCTTCCTCCACGACCTTGCCGTCCTTCATCACGATCACGTGGTTCGAGAGGGCGCGCACGACGCGGAGATCGTGACTGATGAAGAGGTAGGCCAGATCGCGGTCGCGCTGCAGATCGCGCAAAAGATCGACGATCTGCGCCTGCACGCTCATGTCGAGTGCGCTCGTCGGCTCGTCGAGCATGACGAGCTTGGGCTCGAGCACCATGGCGCGGGCGATGGCGATGCGCTGGCGCTGGCCGCCGGAGAATTCGTGCGGGTAGCGGTCCTGCGTGTCGGGGTCGAGCCCGACCTCGCGGAGCGCTCGGGCCACGCGTTGGCGCCGGGCCTCCCAGTCGAGGCCTCGATCCTGGATGATCAACCCCTCCTCGATGATCTGGCCCACCGAAAGGCGGGGGGAGAGCGAGCCGTAGGGGTCCTGGAAGACGATCTGCATCTCCTTGCGGAGCGGACGCATGGCGCGGGAATCGAGCCCATCGATGCGCTGCCCCAGATAGGCGATCGGGCCATCGGACGAGACGAGGCGGAGGATGGCGAGCCCCAGCGTCGTCTTGCCGGAGCCCGACTCGCCGACGATGCCCAGCGTCTCGCCGGACCTGACCTTGAGGCTGATCCCGTCGACTGCCTTGATGTGCGCGACGGTGCGGCGCAAGAGGCCGCGCTTCACCGGAAACCAGACCTTGAGGTTGTCGGTCTCGACGACGACGGGGCCGGACGGGTTTCCCGGCGGCGGCTCGCCCTTCGGCTCGGCGGCCAGAAGGTGGCGCGTATAGTCGTGCTGTGGCGCCGAGAAGATGCGATCGACCGGCGCCTCCTCGACGACGCGGCCGTGCCGCATGACGTAGACGCGCTGCGCCATCTTGCGGACGATGCCGAGGTCGTGCGTGATCAGCAGCAGCGCCATGCCGAACTCGGCCTGCAGCTCCTTCAACAGCGCCAGGATCTGGGCCTGGATCGTCACGTCGAGGGCCGTCGTCGGCTCGTCGGCGATGAGGAGATCGGGCTCGTTGGCGAGCGCCATCGCGATCATGACGCGCTGGCGCTGTCCGCCCGACAGCTGATGGGGATAGGACTCGAGGCGCTCCTCGGGATTGGGGATGCCGACGCGGCGCAGAAGCTCCAGCGTGCGGGTGCGCGCGGCCGCCGCCGTCAGCCCCTTGTGCTCCAGCAGCACTTCGCCCACCTGCCGCTCGATGGTGTGGAGCGGGTTCAGCGAGGTCATCGGCTCCTGGAAGATCATCGAGATGCGCGCGCCACGGATCTCCCGCATGTCGCGTTCCGGAATCTTCAGGAGGTCGCGGCCCTCGAAGAAGATCTCGCCCGTCGGATGGGAAGCTGCGGGATAGGGCAGCAACCGCATGATCGAGAGCGCGGTGACGGACTTGCCCGAGCCCGACTCCCCGACGACGGCCACCGTCTCGCCCTTGCCGATCGAAAGCGACACGCCGTCGACCGCACGCGCTGCCCCGTGAGCGGCCTCGAAGGCCACGGAGAGGTCGCGCACCCATACCAGCGTGCCGCTGGCGGACCGGTCGGTCATCGGAATGTCTTTCGCGGATCGAAGGCGTCGCGCACGGCTTCACCGATGAAAATCAAGAGCGCCAGCAGAACGGCGATCGCGAAGAAGGCTGAAAGACCGAGCCACGGTGCCTGCAGATTTCCCTTGCCCTGCAGCAGCAGCTCGCCGAGCGACGGCGAGCCGGGTGGCAGGCCGAGCCCCAGGAAGTCGAGGGCCGTGAGAGCGGTGATCGAGGCCGACAACGCGAACGGCAGGAAGGTCAGCGTGGCGACCATCGCGTTGGGCAGGAGGTGCTTGAACATGATCTTCGCGTTCGAGAGGCCCAGCGCGCGCGCGGCCTTGATGTACTCGAAGTTGCGGCCACGCAGGAACTCGGCCCGGACGACGCCGACCAGATTGACCCAATGGAAGAGCAGCAGGATGCCGAGCAGCGTCCAGAAGCCCGGGACAAGCACGTTCGAGATGATCAGGAGGACATAAAGCGACGGGATCGCCGACCAGATCTCGAGGAAGCGCTGAAAGACGAGGTCGACGATGCCGCCGAAGTAGCCCTGTACCGCGCCGGCCGCAATGCCGATGATCGACGACAGAATGGTGAGCAGCAGGCCGAAGATGATCGACAGGCGAAAGCCGTAGAGGATGCGGGCGACGACGTCGCGTCCCTGATCGTCGGTGCCGAGCCAGTTGCGATTGCCGGCGGCCTCGTAGCGGGCGAGCTGGTCGGGGGGCGCGTCGCAGAACGCAGCCGACGTCGCCCACGGCGGCGGCGAGGGAAATCCGAGGCATCGCCCCTCGGCGTTGCGGAGGCGGGGGAAATCCTTGTTGATCGAGCTGTAGGAGTAGCGGATCGGCGGCCAGATCATCCAGCCGTTGGCCGAGATCTCGTCGGCGATGACGGGGTCCTTGTAGTCGGTCACGGCGAGGAAGCCGCCGAACTTCTCCTCCGGATAGTCGATCAGGACCGGCAGCAGCAGCTCGCCCTTGTAGCTGACCAGGAGCGGCTTATCGTTCGCGATCAGATTGGCGAACAGGCTGACGCCGAAGAGACCGAGAAAGATCCAGAGGCTCCAGTAGCCGCGGCGGTTGGCCTTGAAGTTCGTCCAGCGCCGGCGGTTCACCGGAGACAGGCGCCACGGCCGCCCCAGCAGCCCTCCGTACCGTCCCGTCCGGCGAGCGTCGGAGATACCGGGCGCGCTCGTCTTCGCGTCCATGCCTCAAACCTCCCGCGTCTCGAAGTCGATGCGCGGATCGACGAGCGTGTAGATGAAATCAGAGATGACGTGCAGGACCGTCGCCATCAGGGCGTAGATGTAGACCGTCGCGAACACGACGGGATAGTCGCGATTGACGAGGCTTTCGAAGCCCAGGAGGCCGAGGCCATCGAGCGAGAAGATCTGCTCGATCAGGAGACTGCCCGTGAAGAACGCCGAGACGAAGGCGCTCGGAAAGCCCGCGATCACGATGAGCATGGCGTTGCGGAAGATGTGGCCATAGAGAACGCGCGTCTCGGACACGCCCTTGGCGCGCGCCGTGATGACGTACTGCTTGCGGATCTCGTCGAGGAACGAGTTCTTGGTGAGAAACGTCATGGTGGTGAAGGCGCCGATCGCCATGGCGATGAGCGGCAGCGTCAAATGCCAGAAATAGTCGGTGACCTTGCCGAACGCCGACAGGTTCGCCCAATCATCGGACGTCAGACCGCGGCGGGGGAACCACTGGAAGAACGAGCCGCCGGCGAACAACACGATCAGCAGCACAGCGAAGAGAAAGCCCGGAATGGCGTAGCCCATGACGAGCACACCCGACGACCAGACGTCGAAGCGGCTGCCGTCCTTCACCGCCTTGCGGATACCGAGCGGGATCGAGATGAGATAGGTCGCCAGCATCATCCAGAGGCCGAGCGAGATCGAGACCGGCAGTTTCTCCTTGATCAGATCGATGACGGAGACGTCACGGTAGTAGCTGCGGCCGAAATCGAAGCGCGCGAAGTCCCAGATGAGCTTGCCGTAGCGTTCGTACCACGGTCGGTCGAAGCCGAACTGCTTCTTCAGTTCATCGATGAACTTCTGGTCGAGGCCCTGGGAGCCACGGTACTGCGAACCGCCCCCCTCGGCGCCACCGGGCGCCGACGGACTGCTGGCGATGCCGTCGCCACCGCCGCCACCGCCGAAGCGGGCCGTCGCGGCGACGTCGGTCCCGGTCAGCTGCGCCATGATCCGCTCGACGGGGCCGCCGGGCGCGAACTGCGCCAGCAGGAACGTCAGGGTCAGCACGCCGAGCAGCGTCGGAATGATCAGGAGCAGTCGCTTGACGAGGTAGGCTGCCATCGCGCTCGGGTCTCTATCTGACGGCTGATGCGAGAAGGACCAGCATGGCTCTCATCGCGCTTCGAGGCGGGCTGCCCGTGCCGGATCGTACCACCACGTGTCGATGACGCCGCGGGCGTACTTGGGTTTCGTCTCGGGCCTGCCGAACTTGTCCCAGTGGGCGATGTTGTGCGACGCCTTGTACCAGTGTGGCACCCAATAATGGCCGGCACGCAGCACGCGATCCATGACGCGGGTGGCCGTCACGACCTCGTCGCGCGACTTGGCGGCGATCACGCGATCCATGAGTTCGTCGAGGACAGGGTCGCGGATGCCGGCAAGGTTGGAGCTGCCTTCGCTGGATGCCGTGTCGCTGGCAAAGTAGTTCCGCAGTTCGATGCCCGGCGTCAGGCCCATGCTGAAGCGTGACGTCACCACATCGAAATCGAACGACTTGACGCGGCGCTGGTACTGGGCCGGATCGACCGTCCGCAGCGTCGCCCTCACGCCGATGAGATTGAGGTTCTTGATGTAGGGCTGGATGATGCGCTCGAAGGTCGGACCGGTATTGAGGAACTCGATATCGAGCGTTTCGCCCTTGTCGTTGCGGACGACCGCTTCGCCGCGCTGGCTCGAATCGAGCTTCCATCCGGCCGTATGCAACAGTCGCTGGGCTTCGCGCAGCAGCTTGCGGTCGGCGCCACTGGCGTCAGAGACGGAGGCCTTGACCGGCTCGCCGAAGACCTCGGCCGGGAGCTTCGCCCGGAACGGCTCCATCAGCGCCAGTTCGGCCTCGGAGGGCTTGCCGACGGCCTTCAGATCGGAGTTCTCGAAGTAGCTCTCGGTGCGCGTGTAGAGATCATAGAAGAAGTTGCGGTTGGACCATTCGAAGTCGAAGGCGAGTTCCAGCGCCTTACGGACGCGGACGTCCTGGAACTTGGGGCGACGGGTGTTCATGAAGAAGCCCTGGGCACCGGACGGCGTGGCATCCGGGAGCGTCAGGCGGATGAGACGACCGTCCTTGACGGCAGGAATGTCGTAGGCGGTGACCCAGTCCTTCGCCGTGAACTCCTCGCGCAGGTCGATCTCGCCGGCCTTGAGACTTTCGAGTTCGGCCGTGCGGTCGCGATAGTACTGGAAGCGTACTTCGTCGAAGTTGTAGCGTCCCCGATTTACGGGCAGGTCCTTGGCCCAATAGTCGGGGCGCAGCTTGTAGGTGACGTGGGCGTTGTTGCGGTACTCGGAGATCGTATAGGGGCCGGAGCCGACCGGGATCTTGAATGTCGTCTCTTCGAAGGGCTGGGTGTCGTAGTAGGCGCGCGGCAGAATGGCGAGGCCGGCGACCGTCAGCGGCAGGTCCCGCACCAGTTCGCCCTGGAACGTGAAGCGGACGGTTCGCGGGTCGAGCGCCTCCGCCTTCACCACATCGCGCAGCATGATGCGATATGAGGGGTGGCCCTTCGATTTCAGGATGTCGAAGGTAAAGACGACGTCGTCGGCCGTGACCGGCGCGCCGCTCGAGAATTTCGCCTCGGCGCGCAGGCGGAACGTCACGCTCATCTTGTCGGCGGCGACGTCGGCGCTCTCGGCGAGCAGGCCATAGGCGGAGCCGATCTCGTCGCCGGCGCCTTCCATCAGGGTGTCGTAGAGGAGGGACAGGCCCTGGGCCGCGTCACCCTTCAGGATGAAGGCGTTGAAGCTGTCGAAGGTGCGGATCGCCGACGGGCCGACCAGCGAAAGGCGCCCGCCCTTGGGTGCGGCCGGGTTCACGTAGTCGAAATGCTTGAAGTCCGGCGCATACTTGAGATCGCCGAAAATCGAGAGGCCGTGGCGTGGCTCCGCCGCAGCCGGGGCGATCCAGCCCGCAAGTGCAACCGCGGCTGCCATCAGCATCCTTGCAGCGTACATGGGGCCTCCTCGTCCTCGATGGGTCATCGGCGGCTTTGCTCAGCCGCGCGCATGCGATCCGCTCGTTGCTTGTCGTACCACCAGACGCGCAGGAAGGCATCCTGGGGGCCCGCAAAGCGCGGAATCACCGCCGGCCGGCCAAACTTGTCCCAGTAGGCGATGCGATCGACCGGCGAATGGAAGTGCGGGACCACGTAATGCCCCCATAGAAGGACCCGGTCGAGGGCGCGGGTCGCAGCGACGAGATCGGCGCGGTCGCGGGCAAAGATCAGCCGCTCGACGATCTTGTCGATCGCCGGATCGCGAATGCCGAGGAGGTTGCGCGAGCCTTCCTGGGCGGCCGCGATGGAGCCCCAGAATTCGCGCTGCTCGTTGCCCGGCGAGTGCGATTGCGGAAAGCCGGTGACGATCATGTCGAAGTCGAAGGACGAGATGCGACGGCGGTACTGGGAGCTGTCTACGACGCGCACCGTCAACGCGATGCCGAGCTTGGCGAGTTCCGCCTTGTAGGCGAGCACGAGGCGCTCGAAGGCCGGCTGCACGAGCAGCATCTCGGCCTCGAGGCGGACACCTTCGGCGTTGACGCGCACGCCGTCACGTACGACGAAGCCGGCCGCAGTGAGCAGTCGCGCGGCGTCACCCATATGGCGTCGGAAATCGGCTGGTGTCGCGTTCACCGGATTTCGGTATTCGGCCGCGAACACCTCCTTCGGCAGCGCGCTCCTCACTTCGTCGAGAATTGCCAGCTCGACGCCCTCGGGCAGGCCACGGCAGGCCAGTTCGGAGTTGCCGAAGTAGCTCGACGAGCGGTGATACTGCTCGAAGAACATGGCCTTGTTGGCCCACTCGAAATCGAACGCGAGGTTGAAGGCCTGGCGGACGCGCCGGTCCTGGAACTGCGGGCGGCGCAGATTGAAGGCGAAGCCCTGCATCGGCTTGATGTCGCCGTCCGGGATCTCCTCGCGCTTGACGCTGCCGCGCTTCAAGGCGTCGAAGTCGAACTCGGTCGCCCAGCCCTTGGCGCTGTTCTCCGGCCAGAAGTCCGTCTCGCCGGCCTTGAAGCCTTCGAAGGCCGGCAGGCGATCCCGATAATAGACGTGGGCGATGCGGTCGAAATTCCATTGTCCGCGGGCAACGGGTAATCCGCTGGCCCACCAATCCTTGACGCGCTCGTAGACGATCTTGCGGCCGGCCTCGAACGAGGCGATCCGATAGGGGCCGGCCCCGATGGGAGGCTCCATCGCTCCACGCTCCAGGCCGCGCGGCTCGCCTTTCTCGTCCCGGCCCGTCCAGAAGTGCTTCGGCAGGACCGGAAGGCCGCCGACGATCTGGGGCAACTCGCGGTTGCCCGGACCGTCGAACACGAAGCGCACCTCGTTCGGCCCCGTGACCTCGGCGCGTTGCACGTTCTTGTAATAGATCGCGTAGCGCGGATTGGCCGCCTTCAGCGCGTCGAACGAGAAGACGACGTCCTCGGGCGTGACCGGCCGGCCATCGGAGAAACGGGCTTCAGGCCGCAGGCCGAAGGTCGCCGACGAAAAGTCGTCCGGATGGCTCACCCATTCGGCCACCAGGCCATAATCGGTCGACGGCTCGTCGAGCGACGAAATCATGAGCGTGGCGTTGACGAGCGACAGGCCGTCCGCCGGCAATCCTTTCGGCGCGTAGCGATTGAGGGTGTCGAAGGTACCGAGTGCCCGCAAATTGGCGGTCCCGCCTTTCGGAGCATCCGGGGACGCCCAGGCAAAATGCTCGAACGTCGCAGGGTAGGCCGGCGCGGCGATCAACGACAGGGCATGGCGGCGATGGGGGGCCTGTTCGCTCGCTTGGGACGGGCCAGCTGACGCCGCGAACACCGCGAGCACGACAAGGGCGAAGACGACGAATTTACGTGGCCCCACGCGCGTTCGGCTCACCATTGTCGATGGTTGCTCCCCAATCGATGCCGTGAACGATCGTATGCCTCGAACAGCGCCTCTGCCTTTGCGCCGTGCGCCGAGGAGCGCGCCGGCGTCCCTCGCATTCTATGCCGATCCCTGCACGGACGCGCCATATCCCGCGTCGCAGCATGTGAATTCGGTTGCCAGCGCTCAAGTTAATTCTTGGTCAGGCGCGCGGCGCTTGGTCTGATCGAGCCAGACCGTGACACATCAATGGCGACCGGGGGTGGTCCGAAACCACCCCGCGCCATCCTATTTCTTCTGCTCGGCCGGTGCTGCCGCGGCGGGCGCCGCAGCCGGAGCGGCCGGCAGCGCAACGGGGGCATCCGAGAGCGTCCGGAGATAGGCCAGCATATCGGCCATCTCGGCCACGTCCTTGATACCGGCATAGGACATGCGGTTGCCGGGGATCGAGCCCTTCGGATCGTGGAGGTACTCGGTCAGCAACTCCCAGGTCCAGGCGCCACCCTTGCCGGACAGCGCCGGGGAGTAGTTCGTGAACGAGGCGAACTTACCGACTTCCCGCCCGACGATGCCGTGCAGATTGGGACCAAGCTTGTTGGCCCCGCCCTTGTCCGGCGTATGGCACTGGGCACAGGCCCTGAACGCCTCCTTGCCCGCATCGGCATTGGCGGCGGGCAGCGCGGCCGCGACCTTGGCGAACGAAAACGCCGCTGCAGCCGGGGCGCCGCCGCCAGCCGATGCGGCCGCCTTCGGCTTCGGCAGCTCGTAGCCCATCGATGCCTTGCCGTGTGCATCGGCATGGCCGCCGAGAATGTAGGCCATCTCGGGTACGCCGAACACGAACAGGAGAGCCGTCAGCACACCGCCGGTGATCTTGTTCAACTCGAAGCTATCCATGTGCGCCCGATCCCGCCTTTTTCGATTGTATCCGAGTTCAGGCCGCGACCATCAGACGTTCGACCGAAACGCCGTCTCAAGTCCGCTCGCGGCCCGTCAGCCGCAGTTGCTTGGCACTGCGGTGAATTCGGCCGCAAGGTACAGGCATCCCGGCGTCCCTTGCAACCAGCCCTCTGGATGAATTAGGACATGCCACCGAGACCAATTGTCACCGCCGAGCGCCGACAAATGCCAGCCCAGAGCACAATCGTCCTGATCCCGGCGCGCCTGAAGGCGACGCGGCTGCCGGACAAGCCGCTCGCCGATATCGGCGGCGAGCCGATGATCGTGCATGTCTGGCGCCGGGCCATGGAAGCGGAGGTCGGACGGGTGGTCGTGGCAACCGACTCCGAGGACGTGCGCGCGGCGATCCGGAAAGCCGGTGGCGAAGCCGTCATGACGCGGGACGACCATGCCTCGGGCTCGGACCGGATCTTCGAGGCGCTGAGCCGCATCGATCCCGACGCGGACCGGGACGTCGTCGTCAACGTGCAGGGTGATCTGCCGACGCTCGAGCCGCGCCTCATCCGTACGTGCCTCGCGGCCCTGGCCAAGCGCGAGGTGCATATCGCGACGCTCGCCGCCGAAATCCGGGACCCGGAGGAACGGACCAATCCCAACGTCGTGAAGGTGGTGGGCACGGCGGCGGGCCCCGGCGTGCTGCGCGCCCTCTATTTCACGCGCGCCACGGCACCGTGGGGCGATGGGCCGCTCTATCATCACATCGGGCTCTACGCCTACAAGCGGAGTGCGCTCGAACGTTTCGTCGGGCTCAAGCCGTCGCCGCTCGAGCTACGGGAGCGCCTCGAGCAGTTGCGCGCCCTCGAAGACAACATGCGGATCGACGTGGCGATCGTCGACACCGTGCCGCTCGGCGTCGACACACCCGAAGACCTCGAACGCGCGCGGCGTGCGCTGGCTCGCGCCTGACATCACAGCACCTCCAAGGAAGACGATCGCATGGCAAAGTCGAAGGCGGCCACGAGCGCGCGGGCGAAAATCTCGTATCAGGGCGAGCCCGGCGCCAACTCGCACACCGCGTGCACGCAGGTGAACACCGAACTCGAGCCGATGCCGTGCCCGACGTTCGAGGACGCCATCGGCGCCGTCCAGTCGGGTGAGGCGCAGTACGCCATGATCCCGATCGAGAACTCGCTCGCCGGCCGGGTCGCCGACATCCACCATCTGCTGCCGAACTCGGGGCTCTACATCGTCGGCGAGCATTTCCTGCCGATCCGCCATCAGCTGATGGCGATCCGGGGGGCCAAGCTCGAGCAGATCACAGACCTCTACAGCCACGTGCACGCGCTCGGGCAATCGCGGAAGCTCATCCGCAAGCACAATCTGAAGCCGCATGTCGCGGGCGACACGGCCGGGGCTGCACGGCAGGTCGCCGAGTGGGGCGATCCGACCCGGGCCGCGCTGGCGCCGAAGCTCGCGGCCGAGATCTACGGGCTCGACATTCTCGCCAGCGACGTCGATGACGAGGCGCACAACACGACGCGGTTCGTGATCCTGTCGAAGGAGCCCGACGACGCGGAGCCCGACAACGGCCCCGTCATCACCACCTTCATCTTCAACGTCCGCAACGTGCCGGCGGCCCTCTACAAGGCCATGGGCGGCTTCGCCACCAACGGCATCAACATGACCAAGCTCGAGAGCTATCAGGTCAACGGCGAATTCACGGCCACGATGTTCTACGCCGACATCGAGGGGCATCCGGCAGACCGTGGCGTAAGGCTCGCACTCGAAGAACTCTCGTTCTTCTCGACGGAGCTGCGCATCCTCGGGACCTATCCGGCGAGCCCCTATCGCGCCGAGATCCGGCGCCGGGCCGAGGCCGCGCAGGCCGCTGCAGGCGCGGCAGCCGGGCGACGGAAGGTCTAGTCGCAGACCAGCTGTCGGTTCAGCCGAGCATGGCGTCGGTCATCTCGCGATGCCAGGCGGCGTCCATCGCGATGCGACCTGCAGCGGCCTCGCCGCGCGGCAGCACCGTCTCGAACACGTGGCGACACGTCAGGATCAGGCCTTCGAGAAAGTCGCGGCCGGATGCCGGTGCCATGGCGCGCAGCCCGTGCGCGCGGCGGGCCTGCTCGAGCCAGATCCATGCGAAGACCGTGGTGCCGGCAAGCTCCATGAAGTCCGTCGCGTGGGCGTAGGCGTGGCGGCGGCCGCGATCGCCGGCCGTTGCGGTGAGGCGCGTCGCCGTCCGTCCGAGGCGCTCCACGGCCTCGCCGAGACGCGCGCCGAGCGGTGCCAGTTCCGGATCGGCAATCGCCGCCGCCGCCGCCGTTGCCTGCATGGTGTCGAGGAGCAGTTTCCAGCCACGCCCTTCGGCCATCGTGACCTTGCGGCCGATAAGATCCACCGCCTGGATGCCGTTGGTGCCTTCGTGGATGGGGTTCAGCCGGTTGTCCCGATAATGCAGCTCCAGGGGAAAATCGCGCGTGTAGCCGGCGCCGCCCAGAACCTGCATGGCGTTGTTATTGGCTGCGAGCGCCTCCTCCGACAGCCACGCCTTGAAAACGGGCGTCAGGACGTCGAGCAGGAGCGCGGCGTCGTGCCGGGCGGGCGGCTCGGTTGCAGCGGCCTTCAGATCGGCCAGACGCGCGAGGTAGAGCGCGAGCGCGATTCCGCCTTCCGCGACGGCCTTCTGTTGCAGGAGCATGCGCCGGACGTCCGCGTGCTCGACGAGCGGCACCTGGGGCGAGGCGGGGTCCTTCTGGTCGGGATGGCGGCCCTGGAGGCGTTCGCGGGCGTAGGCCAGCGACAACCGATAGCCGGCGCTCGCATGGGCCACGGCTCCCATCGCCACGCCGATGCGCGCCTCGTTCATCATCGTGAACATGCACGCGAGGCCATCTCCCGGCCGGCCCACGATCTCGCCGATGGTGTCGCCGCCCTCGCCCACATTCAGCACGGTATTGACGGTGCCGCGCTGCCCCATCTTGTGGTTGAGGCCGGCGAGCGCGACGTGGTTCCAGATCGCCGGACGGCCGTCGGCGTCGAGACGGCGGCGCGGCACGATGAAGAGCGAGATGCCCTTCACGCCGGGCGGCGCTCCGGCGATCCGGGACAGCATCAGGTGGACGATGTTTTCGCCCATGTCGTGTTCGCCACCCGAGATCCACATCTTGCTGCCGCGCAGCGCATAGGTGCCGTCGGGGAGCGGGCGCGCCTCGGTGCGGATATCGCCCAGCGAGGATCCGGCCTGTGGCTCCGACAACGCCATGGTGCCGTGAAAGCGGCCTTCGAGCATGGGGGTCATGTAACGCTGGCGCTGGCTCGGCGTGCCGTGGTGGGCCAGAAGCTCGGCCGCGCTCGACGTCAGCATGGCGTAGTTGGCAATGGAGATATTCGCGGCCTGGAAGTGAACGAACGCTGCATTGGCGATCGTGCGGGGCAGGCCGAGGCCGCCATGCTCCATCGGTGCCGTCATGGCGGGGAAGCCTGCCTGCCGGTAGGCCTCGAGCGCCGCGCCGGTCGCCGCCGGCAGGACGACGCGGCCGTTCTCGGCGATCGGCTCGTTGTCGTCGAGGTGACGATAGCTCGGGAGGAAGACGTCGGCCGCCAGACGCGCGGCGGTGTCGACGATCGCGTCGGCGCCGGGGCGGTCGTGGCTCGCGAACCGTGGCAGGCGGAACAGGCGCTCGACATCCAGCACCTCGTGGAGCACGAAGTCGAGGTGTCGGCGATCGATCAGAGGCAGGGTCACGTCGCAACTCCCCAGCGGCCACAGCATTTTGCGAGACAGCGTCCCACCGCAAGACGTAGCCGCCAGAGCGGCCGACGCCAACCCTACCCTTCGCGGCGACGGGCGACGCGCGAAATCACGTAAACTGACGATCTCGCTTGACGCCGGCCTCCGGGAACTCTCTAAGTCGAATTGTGCCGCTCGCGGCAGAGTTTATGGAGGAAGACCATGAGTATCTTTGGCCGCATCTCAGAAGCCATCTTCGGAAGCCCCGCACAGGCCTCGACGGCGGCCCCGGCAGCCGGCGCAGCGCCTGCGGCAGCCATTCCCGGCACGACACCCGGCAAGCCGATGGCGGCCGTCGACGTCGCTGCCGTGCTCGACAAGCTCGCCGACGACCACGCCGAGGACCTCGACTGGAAGCGCTCGATCGTTGATCTCATGAAGCTCCTGAAGCTCGACAGCGGCCTTGCGGCGCGCAAGGAACTCGCCAAGGAGCTCAACTATACCGGTGACATGGGCGATTCGGCCGCGATGAACATCTGGCTGCACAAGCAGGTCATGGTGAAGCTCGCGGCCAACGGCGGCGTCGTCCCGGCCGAGCTGAAGTAAGCCAGCCGCGCCACGTTCGATGGCATGACGATCCAGCACCCCGGGGAGATCTCCCCGGGGTGTTTCTGTATCGGCGTCAGACGGGCTTCAGGAACACGCCGCGCGCGGTGCTTACCGTCACCACGATCACACCGTCGGCGGTGACGTCGGCCAAGGTCAGCTTGGCCTTGTCGCTGAGGACCGCTGCGCCGTTCACCGAGATGCCCTCGTCGCGCAGCACCCGCTTCGCCTCGGTGTGCGAGCGCGCGAGGCCACCCGTGACCACGGCCGCGAGCACGCTCAGCTCGTTGGCAAGATCGGAGTGGGGGATCTCGATCGTTTCGGGCTCGTTCGAGGGCGGGGGTTCCGCCTCGATCTTGCGGCGTTCGGGAGCCTCAGCAACGACGTCAGACGGCACGTCGGGCTCTGGCGCCTCCACGGCGACGGCCGCCCGTTGCTTCGCCGCGCGCCGCCGAGCGGCCCGCTCGCGCGCCACCCGCTCGCCCCAGGTGCCGAGCTGCGTTCCGGATGTCCTATGAGATTTGCTCACGGCGGCCTCAGACCGGCTTCAGCAAGACGTGCTTCTTCTTGCCGAGCGAGAGCTTGATGACGCCATCTCCCGTCACATCGGCGGGCGTCAGGCGCGCCTTCTCGTCAGTCACGGCCTGATCGTTGACCTTGAGGCCGCCTTCCTTGATCTGCCGGCGCGCCTCACCATTCGATTTGACCAGCCCGGCGGTCACGAACGCGGAGAGCACGCCCAGCTCGTTCGCGAGGTCGGCTGACGGCACGTCGACGGTGGGGAGGTCGGTTGCGAGCTGGCCGGATTCGAAGGTCTTGCGGGCGGTCTCGGCGGCGGCGGCGGCCTTGTCGCGCCCATGCACGAGCGCGGTCGCCTCTGTGGCCAGGATCTTCTTCGCCTCGTTGATCTCGGCGCCGGCAAGCGCCGCGAGACGCGCAACCTCACCCAGCGGCAGGAGCGTGAAGAGCTTCAGGAACCGCTCGACGTCGGCGTCCTCTGTGTTGCGCCAGAACTGCCAGTAGTCATAGGGGGCGAGATGATCCTCGTTGAGCCACACGGCGCCGGCGGCCGTCTTGCCCATCTTGGCGCCCGACGCCGTCGTAAGGAGCGGACACGTCAGGGCATAGAGCTGGTGCGTGCCCATGCGGCGACCGAGGTCGACGCCCATGACGATGTTACCCCACTGGTCGGAGCCGCCCATCTGCAGATTGCAGCCGTAGCGCCGCGCCAGTTCCACGAAATCGTAGCTCTGGAGCAGCATGTAGTTGAACTCGATGAACGACAGCTCCTGCTCGCGGTCGAGACGAAGCTTGGCAGAATCCATCGACAGCATGCGGTTGACCGAGAAATGGCGGCCCACGTCGCGCAGGAACTCGATGTAGTTGAGCGGCGCCAGCCATTCGGCATTGTCGACCATCGCCGCCTCGCGAGGGGCGTCTCCGAAAGTCAGGAAGCGCGAGAAGACGCCCTTGATGGCGTCCTTATTGGCGTTGATCTGCTCGATCGGCAGGATGCGGCGCGTTTCGTCGCGGCCGGAGGGATCGCCGACGCGGGTGGTGCCGCCGCCCATCAACGCGATCGGCCGGCCGGCGCCCGTCGCCTGCAGCCAGTGCAGCATCATGATCGACAGCAAGTGGCCGACATGGAGCGAGGCGGCGGTGCAATCATAGCCGACGTAGGAGACGATCTCGCCTTTCACTGCGAGCGCGTCGAGGCCGGCCGCATCCGAGCACTGGTGGACGTAGCCGCGCTCGGTGAGCGTGTTCAGGAAATCAGACTTCATCGTCGACATGGGGTAGGCTCGCCGTCTTAGAACCAAGTGCGAGGGATTCACCCTCGCGCTCCCACCAAAGGGCGGGGCCCTTTGGGAACCCGCGCATGGGACGTGGGGGAGCCCTTTTGGGCAAATTGCACGGGAGTGCCCCTATGAGCAAGATCAGGCGCGCCTTGGGGCTCATGAGCGGGACGTCGCTCGACGGCATCGACGTGGCGCTCGTCGAGACGGATGGGGCGGCCCTCGTGCGCCGGATCGCAGCCCGAAGCGTCGCCTATCCGGAGGATTTCCGCGCCAGACTGCGGCAGGCCCTGGTCGATGCGCGCGCCGTGACCCGCAGGGACGAGCGGCTGGGCATTCTCGGCACCGTCGAGGCCGAGTTGACCGAACGCCACGGCGAGGTCGCGCTCAGGCTGATGGGCGATCTCGCGCTGCAGCCGTCGGCGCTCGATGTGATCGGTTTTCATGGGCAGACCGTGTTGCATCGACCCGAGACGGGACTCACGCTGCAGCTCGGCGACGGCGCGCGCCTGAGTGCGATGACGGGCGTCGACGTGATCTTCGACATGCGCGCGGCGGACGTGGCGGCCGGGGGACAGGGGGCGCCGCTCGTCCCCGCCTACCATCGCGCACTCGCGAGCCGGCTGCCGCAATCGCCGGTGGCACTCGTGAACGTGGGCGGCGTCGCCAACATCACCTTCGTCAGCCGCGACGGATCGCTCGTCGCGTTCGACACAGGGCCTGGGAATGCGCTCATCGACGACCTCGTCAAGGCCGCGACGGGTGCGCCATTCGACGCCGACGGCGCCATTGCCGCGCGCGGTACGCCGGACGCCCGCGTCGTGCACGAATTCATGATGCACCCCTACTTCGCGAAGCCGGTGCCGAAATCGCTCGATCGCAACAGTTTTCCGCCGGAACTGATCCACGGCCTGTCGTTCGAGGACGCGGTCGCGACACTGACCGCCTTCACGGCCGAGGCAATCGTCAGGGCGCGTGAGCATCTGCCCGAGGAGCCGGCGCTCTGGATCATCACGGGGGGCGGACGGCGCAACAAGAAGCTGATGTCGGCCATTGCGGCGAGGGTCGAGAACGCGGTGGTGCCGGCCGAGGCCGTCGGCCTCGATGGCGACGGGATGGAAGCCGAGGCGTGGGCCTATCTGGCGGTCCGCTCGCTCGACGGCTTGCCGTTGACATTCCCCGGCACGACCGGCGTCGGCCGCCCGACGACCGGGGGCGTGCTCGCCAAGGCGGGGCAGGCGTGACACACGGGACGTGACCGCGCCCCGTCCGCCCGCCATTGCCAAAACCGCGCGTTCGCCCGACACTTCACCATCATCTTGGCCCATCACCTTCGCAAACCACGGGATACGTCCATGCTCATCCAGGCCGGCCAGCGCCGCATCCACTACGATCTGATCGGTGACGAGGGCGCGCCGCTCGTGTGTTTCGCGCATTCGCTGTCCTCCGATGGCGGCATGTGGGCCGAGCAGATGCGGCCGTTGTTGACCGAGGGCTGGCGGGTGCTGCGTGTCGACATGCGCGGCCACGGCGGGTCGGACCCCGTCGAGGGCGACTACACGATGGCGGCGCTCGCCGATGACGTGGTGCTGACGCTCGACGCGCTCGGCTTCGACAAGGCGCATTTCATCGGCCTTTCCATCGGCGGCATGATCGGGCAGGCGCTGTCCATCGGACACGGGCACCGGTTCCTCTCGTCCATGCTGTGCGACACGGCGCCCGGCACACCGCCCGGTGGCAAGGAAGCCTGGGGCCCGCGCATGGAGACCGTGCGCAAGGCGGGCTCGCTCAAACCGCTTGCCGACGGCACGATGGAGCGCTGGTTCACGGACGCCTTCAAGCCGCGCAATCCGCGCCGGTACGCAGAGATCCACTCGACGATCGCGGCGACGACGGCCACGGGTTATCTCGGCTGCGCGGCCGCGATCCTCGACTTCGACTTCATCCCGAAACTTCCCAGCGTGAAGGTGCCGACGCTCGTCGTCTGCGGCGACGACGATCAGGGGACACCACCGGCCGGCAACAAAAAGATCGCCGAACTCGTGCCCGGCGGGCGCTATGTCGAGATCGCAAACGCACGCCATTTCCCCAATGTGGAGCATCCGGACGTGTTCAACCGGATCATGATGGAGTGGCTCGCCAGCAAGCGCTGAGCCGACGTCCGAGCCACCTACAGCCGAGGACCTGCACACGATGACGGCCGACCCCGACCACAAGGCGCCGCAGCCCAAGACAGCGCTCGCCTTCGAGATGCCAGCCGGCGCCACCGACTGCCATACGCACATCCACGGCAAGCCCAGTGAGTTTCCCTGGTACGAGGGCCGGGTCTACACGCCCGAGACCGCGTTCCCAGAAGAAATGGCCAAGCTCCACAAGGCCATCGGCATCGGGCGCGTTGTCGTCGTGACGCCGAGCGTCTACGGCACCGACAACCGGGTCAGCGTCTGGGGCATGAAGAAGCTCGGTTATCCCGCACGCGGCGTGGCCGTGATCGACGACCGGACCAGCGAAGCCGATCTCGACCAGCTTCACGCCGACGGCTTCCGGGGCATCCGGCTCAATCTCTCGACCAGCGGCATGACCGATCCGGTCGTCGCGCGCGAGAAGCTCAAGGGGGCCGCCCAACGGATGGCCCGGCGCGGCTGGCATGTGCAGATCTTCACCTCGCTCGAGATGGTGGCGGCGCTCAAGGCCGAGATCCTCGCTGCGCCGGTTCCGGTGGTGCTCGATCATTTCGCGGGCGCCAAGGCGGCGCTCGGGACGGGTCAGCCCGGTTTCTCGGATGTGTGTGATCTGCTCCGTTCGGGGAAGGCCTACGTGAAGATCTCGGGCGCTTACCGCGCCTCGGAGAAGGGGCCTGACTTCGCCGACGCGACGCCGCTTGCACAGGCGATGATCGCGGCGAATTCGGACCGGATCGTCTGGGGCACGGACTGGCCGCATCCGGATTCGCATACCGTGCCACCCATGAAAGCCACAGACGTGCGCCCGTTCCATGCGATCGACGACGGGTTGCTCCTCAACCAGTTGCCGACGTGGGCGCCCGACAGCGCGGTCCGGAAGAAGATCCTCGTCGATAATCCTGCCGTTCTCTACGGCTTCTGAGTCCCCGCGCGACGGCACACGACAGGAGGCCTGGCATGCAATCCGGAACGATGGTCTTCACGGCCATGAACCGCGTCATCTTCGGCAAGCCGGCGGCGACGGCCCTTGCCGAGGAGGCCGAGCGGCTCGGCGCGCGCCGGGTGTTCGTGCTCGCCGGCGGGACGATCAATCGCAAGACCGACGAGATCGAGAAGGTCCGGGCCGCTCTCGGCGAGCGGTTCGCGGGCGTGTTCGACCACATGCCGGCGCATTCGCCACGGGACGCCGTCGTGGCGTGCGCGAACGCGGCCCGGGATGCCGGGACCGACCTCATGGTGTCGTTTGGCGGCGGCTCGGTCACCGACGGCTGCAAGGCCGTCACCATCTGTCTCGAACACGACGTGCGCGATGTCGACGGCCTCGAGGCGTTCCGCAGCGTCGTAAAGGACGGCAAGCGGCACATCCCGGAGTTCCGGGCGCCGCGCGTGCGCCAGATCGCCGTGCCGACGACGCTCTCGGCGGGTGAGTTCAATGCCCGGGCGGGCGTCACCGACACCCGGCTCAAGCTCAAGCAGAGCTACATGAACCGCGGCATCGTGCCGGAAAGCGTCATCCTCGACCCGGCCGTCACCGTGCACACGCCCGAGTGGCTCTGGCTTTCGAGCGGGGTGCGCGCGGTCGATCACGCCGTCGAGACTTATCTCTCGATCGATGCCAACGACTACAGCGACGGAACGGCGCTGCAGGCGCTCCGCTGCCTCGGCGACGGGCTGCCCCGCGTCAAGGCGGACCCGGGCGATCTCGACGGGCGGCTCCGTTGCATGATGGGGGCGTGGCTCTCGATGGTCGGGATCGTCGCGGGCACACGTCTCGGAGCCAGCCATGCCATCGGCCACATCCTCGGTGGCTCGGCCGGGGTGCCGCACGGGCATACGTCATGTGTGATGCTGCCCTACGTGCTCGACTACAATCTCTCCGTGAACGCAGCGCGGCAGGCGGAGATCTCGACCGCAATGGGACACGCCGGGGCGCCGGCCTCGGCGGTTCTGGACCGGTTCATCGCCGGGCTCGGGATGCCGCGGACCTTGCGCGACGTGAAGGTCGCTGAGGCCGATCTGCCGCGCCTCGCGCAGAACTGCATGCTCGACGACTGGACGTTCTCCAATCCCAGAAAGATCACCTCGCCGGAGCAGGTCATGGAGATCCTGCGCGCGGCCTATTGAGGGGCCGAGGCGCCCGGCAGGATCAGGCGGCGATCTCGAGGATCTCCATCACCTCGGCCGGGCCCGCGATACGACGCGGGTTGCGCGGCACCCACGGCGTGCCCATGGCGCCTTCGGCGATGCGGGCGAAATGCTCACGCCCGACGCCGACGGCAGCGAGACTACGGGGCATCCCGAGCCCCGCGATGAACGTATCGAGCACGTCGCCGGCATCAACGCCAGCCTTGCCCATGGCTGCGGCCACCAACGCCTGTCGATCCGCGTTCGCGCTCCGGTTCCAGCGCATGACGGCTGGAAGCATGATGCAGGACGTATGCCCGTGGGGCACGCCGAAGGCAGCGCCGAGCACGTAGCCGATGCCGTGGCTCGCACCCATCGGTACGCCCGCCCCCAATGGCCCCATCGACAGCCACGATCCGAGCTGGCAATCGAGACGGGCGGCCAGATCGGACGGGTCGGCTTTCACCTTAGGAAGGCCGTGGGCAAGGAGCGCCAGGCCCTGCAACGCCTGGGCATCACCGTAGGGATTGGCCTCGGCCGAGCAAATCCCCTCGACGCAATGATCGACGGCGCGAATACCGGTCGATAGCCAGAGCCACTCGGGCGTGTGCACGGTCACGGCCGGATCGAGTACGACGGCTTGCGGGATCATGCCCGCGTGACGGAACAACTCCTTCACCCGGGTGCGTTCGTCGGTCACGCCCGCAATGCCGGAGAACTCGCCGGCCGACAGCGTCGTCGGCACACTGATCTGGCGAACGGTTACCGGTTGCAACGGCGGAGGCCCCATCACGCCATCGGGCCCGGGCACCGGCCGGAAGGCATCCATCGCATCCGGGGTCGTGATGCCGTTGGAGAGGCAAAGCTGCACGGCCTTGGCGCCATCGGTGACAGAGCCGCCGCCGATCGTCACGATCAGATCGGCCTTCGCCTCGCGGGCCTCGCGTGCAGCCTCGATGACGGCGGAGCGCGGCGTATGTGCGGGCATCGCGGCGAACAGGCCCGCGCAGCGATTGCCAAGCGCCGAGCGCACGCGCGACACCTCGTCGGTCGAGCGGGAGAGCGTGCCGGAGGCCATGAGGAATACGCGCGTCGCGCCGGCTCGCTGCGCGATCTCTGCGACGGCCTCTGCCGCAGGTCGGCCGTAGATCACTTCCTCCATGCGTCCGAAGGCAATCCGTCCCGATTTCATGCAACGCCCTCCAAAACTCATGCGTGCATGAAGGTATCGGCTCGATCGCGCAATTCAAGCCTGGCCGCTGCCGCTCATGTCGGAACGCAATCGCACCCGGCGGCGTTACCCCTTCGTCAGCAAACGACGAAAGGACAACACCAATGAACAGTCGATTTGCAGGGGGCCTGTTCGGACTGGGCCTTCTCGGACTCGCATTGGCGACGCCGTCTCCCGTGCAGGCCGCCAGCGTCGGCGTGCCGACGCTCAGCGGCATGGCATCCCCAACCACGGACGCTCAGTACAGGCGCGACCGGTCGCTGCGCCCGCATGATCGCCGCCGGCGCTACGTTCCGGGCCGACGCTACGACTCGCCGCCGCCCCGCTGGCGCCGGTACGGCTCGCGGCCAGGGAACTGGCGCCGTCGCGGATGCGTCGTCGTCGGGCCGGTGTGGTTCTGCCCGTAACGCGGCCGACGATGTGAGTTTATCGGGTCGGGATGCGCCTCAAGCGCGTCCCGATCGCCGCTTCGGTCGGCCCGGCCGACATCAGACGAGCGCGTCCGACGCCTCGAGCAGGCCTCGGCGGAAATCCGGGTGGGCGATCGCGATCAAGGCGCGCGCCCGCTCGCCCACAGATTTCGCTCGCAGATCCGCAATGCCATACTCGGTGATCACGACGCCGGCCTCGCCGCGCGCGGTGGTGACGACGCCATCCCTGAGGCGGGGCACGATGCGGGAGACCTTGCCGCCGCGCGCCGTGGAGGGCAGCGCCACGATCCCCAGACCGCCCGCAGACAACTGGCAGCCGCGCATGAAATCCGCGTGGCCGCCGATCATGCCGATGGACCGGCCACCCGCCGTCTCGGCATTCATCTGGCCTGTGAGATCCACTTCGAGGGCCGTATTGATGCCGATGAAGTCCGGCAGTGCGGCCATGACGGCCACGTTGTGCGTGTGACGCGGCGAGCGCACCCGAAGCCGCTCGTTGCGATGCGCCCAGCGATAGGCCCGCTCGGTGCCGAGAATGCCGGCGGTGACGGTCAACCCCGTGTCGACGGGCTTTCGCGCATTGGTGATGGCGCCTGCCTCGATGAGGGCCACGATGCCGTCACCCATGGTGCCGGTGTGGACGCCGAGATCGCGCTTGCCGACGAGCGCGGCTAGGGCGGCCTCGGGGATCGCGCCGAGGCCGACCTCGATCGTCGCGCCATCGGGCACCAGTGTCGCGACGAGGCGGCCGATCTCCCGCTCCACGTCACCGATGGCGGGGACCGGCATCTCGACCGGTGGTCGCGAGACGTGCATGCTTCGTGTGATGCGGTCGGGGGCGACGGACGTGTCGCCGAATGTGACCGGCATGCGGTCGTTGATCTCGGCGACCACAACGCGCGCTGCGGCGACGGCATCGGCGATGTAATCCGCGAGGATGCCGAGATTGTAGGCGGCGCCGTCCGGGGACAGGGTGGCGAGGGCGACGTCTACAGGCAAGGTGCGGCGGCGGATGGCTTCGGGAATGGCCGAATAATTCATCGGCAGGGCGTCGAGATTGCCGAGATCCTGGAAACGGCGCGTGGTCCCCGCCCCGCCGAACGCCCGAACGGCGACACGGGCCGAAAAGCGCGGCGCGGCGAGGGTTTCGGTCAGGGTCAGGCCGAGGATTGCGCGACAGCCCTCCGGCAAGCTGTCGAGCTCGTCGTTGAGCCGCTCGAGCAACGCGACGGGCTCGGACTGGCCCGCTCCCCACATCAGCGTGTCGCCCGAATGGACGAGATCCGCGATGAGGAGGCCAGTCGTGGGAGATGCGCCGCACGTCACAGGTCGATCCCCTTTGCGGCCATCGAGCGCCGACAGTAGCTCACCAGGAAGTAGACCGAGACGGTGCCGATCCAGGCGCTGACCGCTCCGATCCACATGGCATCCGGGGGCGACATGCGCGAAATGACAGCGGCGAATGCGATCGGCGCGGCGGCGTTGACGATGCTCTGGGGCACGGACAGGAGGCCCATGTAGGTGCCGAACTCCTTCGATCCGAAGAGCGCGAGCGGCAGCGTGTTGCGGGCTACGGCAAAAAGGCCGTGGCCGAGCCCCATCAAGATACAGAACATGACGGCGGTCGAGAACGAGATGCCGAGCGGTAGCAATGCGGCGAAGGAGGCGCTGACGAACAGCGACGACAGGAGCGTCGTCGTCAGGATCGAGTGACGGCCGCCGCTGATGAGTTCGCCGAGACGCGCGAGCGCCTGACACGGGCCGACGATCGCCCACAGACCGATGGCTTGAGCCATGGTCAGACCGGAAGCCTGGAAGATGTCGATCACCTGCAGGTAGAGGCCCCAGGTGATGAAGCCTTCAGTACAGAGCCAGATGGCCAGCAGGATGAAGGCACGGCGCCGCTGGGCCGGATCGAGGACGCCTTCGGGCGGGAACTGCTTCGCCGTTGGACGCTCGCCGGCCGGTCGAACCGGCGGCTCGGTTGTGACCTGGCGCGGCCGCAGGACGAGCCAGTGCAGGGGCGCGCAGATGCCGATATGGAGGACGGCGAACACGAGATAGGCCCAGCGCCAGCCGCCATAGCCGAGCAGCCACGCGTTCAATGGCAGGAAGATCGTGCCCGTCAATCCCGACAGCAGCATGAGGCTGGTGATCGCCTGCCGGGCATTGGAACCGACGACCTGGACGAGCCCCGGCATCGCCGCGTTGCCGAGCATCATCGGCGTCGCGATGCCGACGATCATCCAGCCGATCATGTAGGTGACGAGGTCGAAGGCGAAGCTCTGCACGAGCATCGCGGCGGCGGCAATGAACGAGCCGACCACCATCACCGGACGCGCGCCGAGGCGGTCAACCAGCTTGCCCGTGCGCGGCGCGACGAGAGCTGACGTCAGCAGCATCACCGTTATGCCGCCAAAGACCCACTCGCGCGCGAGGCCAAGGTCGTTGGCGATCGGCGTTCCGAAGATGGGAAGCGCCGAAAACGACGTCCCCCATCCGATGATCTGGGTCGTGCCGAGACCGGCGACCACCTGGAACGACGGCTTGCGCGCCGCAGCGACGAGGGAGGCCACCTGCACGTCAGCGCCTTTCCAGCGTCGCTCCGCTACTGTTCAGACGTCATCCGACGACGCGTCGCCATCAGACCCAGCACGTTATGCAGCGGCCGCTTTCTTCTGGAAGCGGAGCAGCGTGAACAGGCCCATGGGGCGCAATGTCATGCGGCTCGTCTCGACGAGGTCGTCGCAGACCATCACCTTGTCGACATCGAACACCGGATGCCAACCGAGCTTCGACGCGAACGGCGCCATGCGGCGCTCGACCCAGCCGCGGACCCCGCTCTCCTCACTGAAGTGATTGAGCAGCAGGACCTGACCACCGGGCTTGCAGACGCGGGCAACCTCGCGCATGACCGCCACAGGGTCGGGGACGACCGTCATCACGTACATGGCGACGACGGTGTCGAAGGACGCATCAGGGAAATCCAGGGCGGCTGCATCCATCTCGTGCAAGCCCGCGACGTTCTCGAGCCCATCGGCGGCAACACGCTCACGCGCGCGCTCCAGCATGTCGGGCGAGATGTCGATACCGACGATCTCCAGCTCAGGCTTGTAGTTCGACAGGGACAGACCCGTACCGACCCCTAGTTCCAGCACCTTGCCAGAGCTGAGGTTCACGTACTCGACCGCCTGGCGGCGGCCCTCGGTCGTGATGCGGCCGAACGTATTGTCATAGACGGGGGCCCAGCGGCGATACGCATCCACCACCTTCGCCTCATCGAGACGGTGTACCGCCCGGTTGCGCTGCCCAAGCATCGCGCGCCCCAGAAGGCCCGGCAGTCCACGGCTGCCGTCTCGCGTCGACAAACTCATGCGTCCTCCATCATCCCACGCCGCAGGCCCGCTGACGTCCGAACGGAGCCAGCGCCTGTCGTCACTCACGAGGCCGAAGGCCCCCTCATCGCACGTCAGCAGGGGCTTGGCCCGCGCTGTCTTCCCCGAAACCATGCGGCAGCGGAACCGACGCGACCGTGCCGTCTATCCAGCCACCACCCAACATACGGCTGCCAGCGCCGCCATCCTCGTAGATGACGCAGGCCTGGCCACGCGCAACGCCGAATTCCCCGTCCGCCAACGCCACTTCCACACCGTCCGCGTGCTTTTCGACACGCGCAAGCCGCGGCGGTTGAGACGAACGCACACGGGCATACACCGGGCGGGCCTCTGACACAAACCTGTCAAATAATCCTTCCCCCAGCCAATTGAAGTCCCGCAGGCGAATTCGCCGCGTCAGGAGGCTCTCGCGCGGGCCGACGATGACGCGCCGGCGCGTCGCATCGAGCGCGACGACGTAGAGCGCGTCGCCCGTCGCAACGCCGATGCCGCGCCGCTGGCCGACGGTGAAATGCAGAATTCCCTTGTGCGTTCCAAGCGTTCGCCCATCGACGTGAACGATATCGCCCGGTTCCGCAGCGCCGGGGCGCAAGCGCTCGATCACATCGGCATAGCGGCCGCCGGGTACGAAGCAGATGTCCTGGCTATCCGGCTTCGCTGCGACTTCAAGACCAGCGTCGGCGGCAAGCCGACGCACGCTGTCCTTGCTCAAGCCACCGAGCGGAAAGCGAACGAACTCGAGATCTGCGGCGCGAGTCGCGAACAGGAAATAGCTCTGATCGCGGTCACTATCGGCGGCACGAAAGAGCGCCGGGCGGCCATCGACCCGCCGCCAGCGGATATAATGCCCGGTGACGAGAGCCGCGGCATCGAGCTTGCGGGCGGCTGCCGCCAGATCGCCGAACTTCACGTCCTGATTGCAGGCGACACAGGGGATCGGCGTTTCGCCACGCAGGTAGCTGTCGGCGAATTCGTCGATGACTGCGGTCCGGAAACGACTTTCGTAGTCGAACACGAAATGCGGGATGCCGATCGCCTCAGCGACAGAACGTGCGTCGTGGATGTCCTGGCCGGCGCAGCAAGCGCCCTTTCGCTGGACGGCTGCACCATGATCATAGAGCTGGAGCGTGATGCCGACGACGTCGTAGCCGAGACGGCGCAGAAGGACGGCCACGACCGAGCTGTCGACACCACCCGACATGGCCGCAACGACGCGGCTGCCGCGCGGAATCCCATCGAGCGACGCGATGACCGTGCCGAGGTCCGGCACATCGATGTCAGTCACAGAATTCATGGGTCGGGTCGATTGCGTTCGAGGCTCTGACGGCCGGATGACCAAGGATATGGCCGCCGACGGTCTCACATCCGCGCGACCCTAGGCGCGGAGCGATCCTCACGCAACTGCGATGACGGCTTTTCAGGCAGCCGATTCGACCAAGAGCGATCGCCTGCCCGTCCCGCTCAGGGGATGTGCAGTCGCCACGCTCAGCTCCGACCATCAAAGATGGGCGCGCACGCGATGGCGCCACTCCGGCTCACGGTCTGTCGGGGTCAACGTATCGCTGGCGGAATAGGGCTCCAGCCGGCCTGCCGGAACGGTCGACGCCGGCGTCTCTCCCGACAGGCGCTCGTTGACGAGTTCGCGCGCCATGTGAGCAGCGACGCCCGCCTTCACCTTGAACACCTCCCAGTGCGCATGGGCCTCCTTGCAGAGCGTTTCGTTCCGCTCGCAGAAGGTCGCCGCGCGATGGAGCGCGTGCGACGCCGTCTGGTAGAGCTTGGCCTGCTCACGGGGATCGCTCGGCATGACCGCTACGATGACGGCAATCAGAAAGGCAGATCTGATCAGGAACATGACACCTATCCCAAACTCCGGTTCGCCCCGGACCCGAGACCCACAATACTGAAGAATGGCGACAATGCCGGAAACGCTCACGCGTCAATTCTCGTAAAATTGCGGCCTCTGCGTTCACAATTTGCAAATGAACTGTCACCCCACGCAAAAGGCCCAGACCCGGGCGTCTGGAAAGAAGCTGTTAAGCATTCCGGGCTATCAGCGGGGTTGGCCTCGGCGGCGACTTTCTGGCGGGATTGGCCGCCTCCGGGCATGGCGATGTGTGGGGAGGCCGTCGTGCCGATTTCGCCCTTTGTTGCCCGATCGGCGCTAGTTGCCTTCGCAGCCATCGGCGCTGGCGTCGCAACCAATCTTCTCTATCTGCAGGACGGTGCGAGGGGTCCGGCGAGCGGTCGAACCGCAGCACAGCACAATACGCTCCAGAGCGATGCCGAGCGCTTGAGGAAGATGGCGCTCGAAGCGGCGGGACTGCCCGATCCGTCGCAAGGCGAGCCAAGCCGGGCGACGCCTGCACTCCCAGCGGCGGGGCCAGCGGTCAGGATCGGCAGTTTTGCACCGTCGGCCGGGAGCATCGGCCTCAGCGCCATGCCGGGTCTCGACGCCGGGGAGGCGCGGCGCGCGACGGTTCGGTCCATCCAGGGCGAGTTGCATCGGCGGGGATATGCGCCAGGCACGGCCGACGGCAGTGTCGGTCTCGTCACGCGGGCCGCCGTGATGGCCTACGAGCACGACCAGGGCTTGCCACTGACTGCGGACCCCTCGCCCGAGATCCTCGCCCATCTGAGGCATGGAACGTCGGCTCCCGGAGCCGCGATCGGCCTCGACGGTCTGCCGACGCCGCCGGCCGGCCATGCCGAACAGGTGATCCGCTCGGTGCAGACGTCGCTCTCGCGGCTCGGCTACCTCGGACGCGTGACAGACAGCGCGACGCCCGAGCAGACGCTGCGCGCCATTCGGGAATTCGAGATGGACAACGGCATGGTGCCGAGCGGGCGCATCTCGGCGCCGCTCGTCGTGAAGCTGGCGAAACAGCTGAAGGCGCCGCGGCCGGACTGAGCCGCGCCGCGACGGCTGCCACTGCAGGCATCAGAGACGAAGGATGCCCTTCGCGTTCTCGCTCAGCACCTTGCGGCGCACATCCTTGTCCAGCATGAGCAGGCTCTCGCCGGGCATGTCGTTGTCCCAGTGGGGATAGTCGGTCGAGAACACCAGATGCTCGGGGCCGAGCATGTCGATCAGCGCCTTCAGGTGCGCGGGATCGGAGGGCTCGTCGAGCGGCTGGGTCGAGAAGCGCACCCGCTCGGAGATGTACTCGCGCGGGGGACGCTTCACCCACGGCACGTCCCAGCGCAGGCTCTCCCACGTCCGGTTGATCCGCCAGACCAGCGGCAGCGCCCAGGCGAACGAATATTCGACGAACATGAACTTGAGCGTCGGGAACTTCTCCCACACGCCGGAGAAGGCGAGGCTCGTCAGGTTCGCCTCGCCGATCTGGGAGAGCGCCACATAGCGCTCGGGATAGTTCTCGGGGAAGCCGCCGGCCTGATTGGGCGCGCCGTAGAAGACGCTGTCGGTGCCCGTCACGTGCATCAGGATCGGCAGGTCGTGGGCGACCGCCGCCTCGTAGATCGGCTCGTAGTAGCGGTTGCCGATCAGGATGTTGATCAGAGGCATGTAGATGGCCGCGACCTCGGGGCGCTTGCCGACGCGGCGGATCTCGGCGGCGGCGGCGCGCGGATCCTGCACGCTGACCGTCATGGCGAGGCGGAGGCGCTTTTCCTCCTTCAACGGCCAGACGTCGAGGAAGTAGTCGTTGAAGGCCGAGACGATGACCTGGCTCTCGTCAGGGCCCGACGACACCGTGCCGAACTGGCCGGCCTGCAGCGAGGTCAGAAGCGCAATCGAGATGCCGTGGGCATCGAGGAGGTCGCGGCGCAGGTACTCGGGATCGGAGCCCGGGGCGCCGCCCTCGGGCGTGCGGGCGTCCTGGCGGGCGGCTGAGCCCGAGGGGTGCTCGAAGCGGAAGCCGAGGGGCGCTGCGACCGCCAGATGGCCGGCCTTCAGCTTGAAGCGCTCGACCCAGGCTTTCGGCATCAGCGGATAGAGCGTCGCGAGGCCGCCCGGAAGTGCCGGATGAACGTCGCAATCGATGATCTGCAGTCCGGCATCTCGCTCGCGGACGGCGCGCGAAGCCGGTGTCTCGATGTTCATGTGCGTGCTCCCGAAGATGTCTGGGGACCGAGATCGACCAGGATCTCGCCGTTCTCGATGCGGGCCGGATAGACGCGAAGCCGCATGCGGCTGTCGGAGTAGGGCCGCTTGCCGGACTTGATGTCGAATTCGAAGCCGTGCCACGGGCAGCGGACGATCTGGCCTTCGTGGCCCCACGTCAGTGTGCCGGGCGCTCCGGGCAGCATGGTGCCCGAAAGCTTGCTCTTGCAGACCTCGGCGCCCTTGTGCGGGCACCAGTTGCGAATCGCGTCAACCGTGCCGTCGGCGCGGCGGACAACGCCGATCGAGCGGGTCCCCGCCGTCACGATGCGAAACTCTTCGAGGGGGAATTCCTCGGCCTTCCCGATCTTTACGACTTTGGTGTCGGTCATTGACGTCCTTCGCGTTGTATCTTCCCGCGATCCGGCATACCCCACCAGTCCCGTTCGCAGCGCGGTCTCATCTTGTCCGGACAATACTTCCGTGGAACAAGTGTCGCAAATCCGTTCTCACCGCCGAGGAGCGCACCGTGCCCAAGGATAGCCCCGACACGACCGAGCAACGCCTGAAGCCGTTCGCCGGCGTCAAGGTCATCGACATCTCGAACTTCCTCGCCGCGCCGATGAGCGCGATGTTCCTCGCCGACTTCGGCGCCGACGTGATCAAGGTCGAGCGGCCGGGCACCGGCGACGAGGTGCGCTACTGGGGGCGCAACAAGAACGGCGTCGGGCTCTACTACAAGATCCTCGGGCGCGGAAAGAAGTCGGTCACGGCGGACCTTCGGACCGAGTTCGGGCGCGAAGTGGTGAAGCGGCTCGTCAAGGACGCCGACATCCTGGTCGAGAACTATCGCACCGGCACACTCGAGAAGTGGGGCATCGGGCCGGAGGTGTTGCAGGCGATCAATCCCGGGCTGATCATCGTCCGCGTGACGGGCTTCGGGCAGACGGGACCCTACAAGAACCGGCCCGGCTTCGGCACGCTCGCGGAGGCCTACTCGGGCTTCGTCTACATCAACGGCGAGCCCGAGCGGCCGCCGCTTCTGCCGGGCTTCGGTCTCGCGGATTCGACCACGGGCCTGATGGCGGCGTTCCTCGCCTCGGCGGCGCTGCACGAGAAGCGGCGTTCCGGCAAAGGCCAGATCGTCGATCTCGCGATCTACGAGACGCTCTTCACGCTGCTCGGGCCGCAGGCGATCGACTACGATCAGCTCGGCCAGATCCAGCATCGCCAGGGGAGCCGGCTGCCGTTCACCGCACCGCGCAACACCTACCAGACCAAGGACGGCAAGTGGGTGTCGATGGCCGGCTCGGCGCAGTCGACGTTCGAGCGCATCTGCGAGGCGCTCGAGGTGCCGGCGCTCGTCAAGGACCCGCGCTTCTCGGACAACCGGGTGCGGCTCGACAACGCCAAGGAACTCGACGTCGAATTGCAGAACGCCATCGGGCAACTCGACTTCGACGACATGATGCGCCGCTTTCTCGCCATCGATGCGCCGGTGGCGCCGGTGAACAACATCGCGCAGATCTTCGCCGATCCGCAGTTCCAGGCGCGCGAGAACATCGCAACGATCCAGGACGCGGAACTCGGCGGCCCGGTCAGGATGCAGAACGTGGTCGGCAAGCTCTCGGAGACGCCGGGCGAGATCGTCGCCGCCGGGGCGAAGCTCGGCGCGCACAACCGCGAGGTGCTGATCGGGCAGCTCGGGTTCACCGAAGACGAGATCAAGGCGGCCGGGATCGAGGTGTAGGCCGATCGCGGCTTCGGCCGGGGAGCGGTCCATGCGGCGGCGGGCGATCCTGGCGACGATCGGTGTCGTTGCCGCGACCGGCGTCGCGGTCGGCTACTGGCTCATGTCGCGCAACGCGGCCGGCCCACGGGATATCGCCGTCATCCGGGCCAAGGTGCAGCCCCGGCTCGCCCACGCGCTGTCACCCCACGGTGCCTCGGTCGGCGATCCGATGCTCATCCGGATCTTCAAGGAAACGAAAGAGCTCGAGGTCTGGGTGCGTGGCGATCGCGGCTACCGGCTGTTTCGCACGTATCCGATCTGCGCCTACTCCGGGACGCTCGGGCCGAAGCTGAAGGAAGGGGACGGGCAGGCGCCGGAAGGGTTCTACCGGGTGGGGCTCTCGGCGCTCAATCCGCAGAGCAGCTATCACCTGTCGTTCAATCTCGGATTTCCCAACGCCTTCGACCGGGCGCATGGACGAAGCGGAAGCTTCCTCATGGTTCACGGGCGCTGCGTGTCGATCGGCTGCTATGCGATGACCGATCCCGTCATCGAGGAGATCTACGTCATGGTGGAAGCCACGGCGCGCGCGACCCGAAGCGAGGTGCCGGTTCACATCTTCCCGTTCCGCATGACGACGGAGAACATGACCCGCCACGCCGGCTCGCCATGGATCGGCTTCTGGCAGACCCTGAAGCCTGCCTATGATGCCTTCGAGGCGAGCCGCCAGCCACCGCGGATCACGGTGTCGGCCGGCCAATACGTCACGACCCGATAGATCACAGTCTTCTGCACACAACGAGGTTCCCCCGATGTCGCTTCGCCTTCCGCCAAAGATCACCGTCGTCGACGTCGCCGCGCGCGACGGCATCCAGAGCTTCAAGCGTCCCGTCGATACCGCGACGAAGGTGGCGATCGTCGACCGGCTTTCGACCACCGGGCTCCCTGTGATCGAGGTCACGGGCTTCGCGCATCCGCGCGTCATTCCGAACCTCGCCGACGCGGAGGACGTGTGCGCGCGGATCACGCGGCGGCCAGGCGTCGTCTACCGGGGGCTGGTGCCGAACGCGCGCGGGGCGGAGCGGGGTATCAAGACGTCGCTCGACGAGATGCTGGGCCTCATCACCGTCAGCGAGGCCTACAACAAGAAGAACCAGAACATGACGCTCGAGCAGGGCGTCGAGGAAGCGATCCGGACGTTTCGCGTCGTCGAGCCGACGGGCAAGGCGTGGGTCATGGCGCTCGGCATGTCGATGTGGTGCCCCTACGAGGGCATGATCCCGCAGGACAGGGTGCTGTCGCTCATCGCGGCGTTCCGGAACGCCGGCATGCGGCGGTTCTATCTCGCGGGCAGCCTCGGCATGGAGACGCCACGCCACGTCTCGGAGCTGATCGGGCGCGTTCTCGATGCGCATTCCGACATCGAGGTCGGCTTCCACGTGCACAATCTCGCCGGCACGGGGATGGCGAACGTGGTCGCTGCGATCGACGCCGGGGCGACGTTCGTGGAGGGCGCGATCTGCGGCATCGGCGGCGGCATCGCCATGCCGAAGACGATCGCCTCGGTCGGCAACCTCGCCACCGAGGACATCGTGCACATGCTGAACGAGATGGGCATCGAGACCGGCGTCTCGACCGCCGAGATCGCGGCGGCGGCGCGGGACGTCGCGAAACTGCTCGGCGTCGAAGCGAGCAGCCACACGGCGCACATCGGCACGCGCGCGGACGTCATGGAAGGTGCCCGGAAGGCGCCGCGCGAGCATCCGGCGTAAGCGGGAGGCTTCGCTCACCCATTGCGTCCCCGGCCGGAGCGAATGCGGAGAGCCGGGGTCGCTGGGCTCGCACTTGTGCACGCCGTCAACCATGCGATCCCGGGTCTCGGGGGCTTCGCAGCCCCTCGCCCGGGAACGCAAGTGAGGGTTCGGGGAGCCCCCTCGCCCGGGCACGCAAGTGAGGGGGCGAGGCGACCCTCGCCCCGGCACTCAAGAGGCAAAGTGCGGCGCCAGGCGCCGCTTCGCGTCCTCTCCTCACTTGTCCTTGAAGTTCGGCTTCCGCTTCTCGACGAAGGCAGCCATGCCTTCCTTCTGGTCTTCCGTCGCGAACATCGGATGGAACAGGCGGCGCTCGAAGCGGATGCCCTCGGCGAGCGTCGTCTCGTAGGCGCGGTTCACGCTCTCCTTGGTCATCATCAGGATCGGCTGGGACATGGCGGCGATGGTCTCGGCCGACTTCATGGCCTCCTCCATGAGCTTGTCCGCCGGGACCACACGGGAGACGAGACCACAACGCTCGGCTTCGGCGGCGTCCATCATGCGGCCGGAGAGGCACATGTCCATGGCCTTGGCCTTGCCGACGAACCGCGCCAGGCGTTGCGTGCCGCCCGCGCCCGGCATGACGCCGAGCTTGATCTCGGGCTGGCCGAACTTCGCGGTGTCGGCCGCGATGATGAAATCGCACATCATGGCAAGCTCACAGCCGCCGCCCAGCGCGAAGCCGGCGACCGCGGCGATGACGGGCTTCCGCGTGCGGGTGACTCGATCCCAGGTGCCGATGAAGTCTTCCTTGTAGGCCTGCATGTAGCTCTTGGAGGCCATCTCCTTGATGTCGGCGCCGGCCGCGAAGGCCTTCTCGGAGCCGGTCAGCACCATGCAGTTGATGGTTTCGTCGGCCTCGAAGGCGTCGAGGGCGGTGTTCAACTCGCGGATGAGCTGGGCGTTGAGGGCGTTCAGCGCCTGCGGACGGTTGAGACGAATGAGCCCGACCCGGCCCTTCGTTTCGACGGCGATGCATTCGTAGGTGGACATGGGTCTTTCCTCCAATTTGCGGTGATGCTTTCCCGGCAGGCTTACCCCGGGACGGGGCCGGTGGCTATGGATGGCGGAGCGGAGCGCAGGCAGGCTCAATGCTGACAGGTCGGGCACCAGAACGTCGAGCGGCCGGCCTGCACGATGCGCTTCACGGTGCCACCGCATCCGGGCCGACGGCAAGGCTCGCCCTCGCGGCCGTAGACGGCGAAGGTGTGCTGGAAGTAGCCGAGCGAGCCGTCCGTGTGGCGGTAATCGCGTAGCGTCGATCCGCCGGCTTCAATCGCATCTTCGAGCACCTCGCGGATGGCGACCGAAAGCCGCTCGGCCCGGGCCACGGCGACGGGGTGGCGGCGCGACAGGACATCTGCCTCGCGCTTCGGACTGAGGCCGGCGCGAAACAGCGCCTCGCAGACATAGATGTTGCCAAGGCCGGCGACGTTGCGCTGGTCCATCAGGAAGGCCTTGAGATCGCTGCGCCGGCCCTTTGCCCGGCCGGCGAGGAATGCGGCGTCCAGGAGCGGGCCGAGCGGCTCGATGCCGAGCCCCATGAAATGCGGATGCGTCGCCAGTTCGGCGGCGGGGACGAGCCCCATGTAGCCGAACCGGCGGGCGTCGTTGTAGGTCACGGTGGCGCCGTGCTCGGTCTCGATCACGACGTGATCGTGGGTCGGATCGGCGCCGGCGTCGAATGTGAACTCGCCGAGTTGCGTGCCGTTGGCGCCACCGGGCACGGAAATCGAGAAGCGGCCCGTCATGCCGAGATGGACCGTCAGCACCTCGCCGCCGTCGAGGAAGGCGAGGATGTACTTGGCGCGCCGCTCGAGCCGCTCGATGCGCTGGCCCGTCAGCCGTTCGACGAAGCGGTCGGGCAACGGAAATCGCAGATCGGGCCGGCGCTGCTCGACGCGGGCGATGCGGGCGCCAGCGAGAACCGGCTCCAGCCCACGGCGGACCGTTTCCACCTCCGGCAACTCAGGCATCGCGGCTCGCTCTCCGTTGAAGTCCGCCGCGCGCGGACGCCAAAGCTACCCTCAGGCCGCCCGTGCGACCGCCGTGCCGATCATGCTGTCGCGCGAGACGACGGCGGCGAGGCGCTCCTCGCTCCAGCCGTCGGTTCCGGCCGGCCGCTCGGGGAGCACGAGGAAGCGGCAATCGGCGGTCGAATCCACCACGCGCACTTCGACGTCGACCGGCAGGGCCGTGCCGAACTCGGCGAGCACCGAGCGCGGCTCGCGCACGGCGCGTGAGCGGTACTCGCGCGACTTGTACCAGAGCGGCGGCAGGCCGAGGATCGTGCGCGGGTAGCAGGAGCAGAGCGTGCAGACGACCATGTGATGGAGCTTCGGCGTGTTCTCGAGCACGACCAGCTTCAGGCCGGGCACCTCGAGCCCCAGTTCGCCCACGGCGGCGTTGCCGTCCGCCAGCAGACGGGCCTTGAAGGCCGGGTCGGTCCAGGCCTTCGCCACCACACGGGCGCCGATCTCGGGACACTTGCCGTCCCATTCCTCGATCTTCTGCTGGATTTCGCGGGCGGTCAGGATGTCCTTCTCGATCATCAGCTCGCGCAGCGCGATCTCGAGGAACTCCCACTCCTCCGAGGGCTCCTTCAGATCCGGCTGGAAGGGGCCGTGATCGTGGCCGTGGTCCGCGTGCTCATGGTGATGATCGTGGTCGTGGTCGTGATCGTGGTCATGATCGTGTTCGTGGTCGTGCATGGTCATGCCCCTCCCGGGACGGCCGGATCGGGCTCCAGCCAGTGATCGTAGATCTCGGCGACGACCGTGTCGGCCGTGCCGGGGCTGCTCGCGCCTCCCCAGACGTCCGTCATCGCGAACTGGACCCAATAGTTCACCTTGCGCGGCCAGCCCGGCTTGCCGTAGGCGAGTTGCTCGGGGTTCGGCCAGAGGCCGAAGTCGCGCAGGATCACGCCGCGCTTGCCGCGCAGGTAGGTCGGCGTGCGGATGTGGCCCGGAGGATTGTCGGCACGGACCACGACGCGATCGCCGGGCTTGAAGCGACCAGCCATCAGCCTGCCTCCGTCTTGCCGCGGCGCGCCTTTACCTCGGCGAGCTTTGCATCGATCTCGGCCGCGTCCAGAACGCCCTTCTCGATCAGGAGGGAGCGCATGGCTAGGCACCATTTCTGATAGTAGCGAGAGTCGCGATAACTCTCCGGCGAGAGGCTCTCGATCGTGCGGCGGTTCTCGTCGGTGACCCAGAAGGCGCGCGGCTTCTGCCGCAACAGCTGCATCATTGCGTCGATCCGGCGCTCGGTCAGCGTCGGTTCGTGCTCCTCGCGGTCGACCGGGCCGGCGGAGTCGCCGCCCATATCGTGGGGCTTTCGCCCTTGTGTTGCATCACCCATCGGCATCCCTCGCATAACGCGCTGCATCTTGCGCCAGGCAGTGCGCGCCCCGCAAGGGGCCGGGCGGCGGCTTGGTGCTTGGCGCGGTGGATCGAGGTCTCTAGAACTAGTGCAAAATCGCTTTCGCCATGGACCGACCAATGACCGATCTCCCGCTTGCCGCCGACTTCCCCCGCCCGAGCCGCGAGGACTGGCTGAAGCTCGTCGACAAGGCCATCAAGGGAGCGGACTTCGAGAAGCGCCTCATATCGCAGACGGCCGACGGGCTGCGGATCGAACCGCTCTATACGCGGACGGCCGCGATCGACGGGCGCGAGCGACTGGTGCCGGGTGAAGCACCTTTCGTGCGCGGCCTCAGGCCCGGCGACGGCGGCGGCTGGGATCTCCGGCAGTTGATCGTGGAACCGGACGCGACGCTCGCCAACGCCGCCATCCTCGAGGAACTCGCCGGCGGTGCGACGTCGATCCTGCTGCAGATCGGTGCGCCGGGGTTCGTCGGCTGCGGCTACGAGCAAGCCGAACTCTCGCGCGTCCTCGACGGCGTTATGCTGGACGTCTGTCCGGTGTCGCTGGTGGCGGGCGAGTACACGCCCGACGCGGCCGGCAGCCTGATGGCGCTCTGGCGCGCGGCGGGGCTCGACGACCGCCGACGCCTCGGGGCGTTCAACTACGATCCGCTGGGCACGCTCGCCCTGACGGGTGGGCTCTATCATCCGATCGCGAAGGCCCTCGAGATCGCGGCCGATCTCGCGCGGACGACCGTTGCGATGCCGAATGTCATGGCGCTCCGGGCCGACGGGCACCTGTGGCAAAGGGGCGGGGCCACGGAGGCGCAGGAGCTGGCCCTCGTCGCGGCGTCGCTGGTCGCCTATCTCAAGGCCTGCGAGGCGGGCGGTCTGGCGCCGACAATGGCGCTGCCGCAGATCGCGGTCACGCTAGCGGCGGACGCCGACCAGTTCGTGACCATCGCCAAGATGCGAGCACTCCGGAAACTCGTCTGGCGGATCGCTGACGCCTGTGGCGCGGCCGATGCGGCCAAGGGCATGACACTGACGGCAGAAACCTCGGCGCGGATGATGAGCGTGCGGGACCCGTGGGTGAACATGCTGCGCACGACGATCGCGGCGGCGGCGGCGGCCATGGGCGGCGCGGACGCCATCACAGTGCTGCCGTTCTCGTCGGCGATCGGAAAGCCGGATGCGTTCGCGCGGCGGATCGCACGCAACACGCATCATGTGCTGCTCGAGGAAGCGGGGCTCGGGCGGGTCGCCGATCCGGCCGGCGGGAGCTGGTACGTCGAGCGCCTCACCGACGATATCGCCGCGCGCGCGTGGGGTGAATTCCAGGAGATCGAGGCTGCCGGCGGCCTCGCGGCCGGGCTCATGAGCGGGCGCATCCAGCAGAGCCTCGGGCAGGCGCGCGCGAAGCGGGCCAAGCTCGTCGCGACAGGGCGCAAGGAACTGACCGGGACATCGGCCTTCCCGAGGCTCGGCGACGACGGCGTGACAGTCGAGCCGTGGCCCGAGGCGCCGTCGGCCGCGAGCCTCAACGGGACGCGGGTCAGCCCGATCGATTGTGCCCGGGACGCGGCGCCGTTCGAGGACCTGCGAGCGGCGGCGGACGCACACGAGCGGGTCGCCGGCTCGGCACCGAAGGTGTTCGTTGCCGCACTCGGCCCGCTCGCCGCCAATGCGACGCGCGCGACGTGGATCCGGAACTTCCTCGCAGCCGGCGGCATCGTCGGCGTCGGGGGCGAGAGCTACATGACATCGACCGATGCCGGGCGGGGCTTCGCCGAAAGCGGCGCGTCGGTCGCGTGTCTCACCTCGTCGGACGAGGTCTATGGGGAACTTGGCGAGGCGACGGCGTCGCTCCTGAAGACCGCCGGGGCGAAGACGGTCTTTCTTGCGGGCCGTCCGAAAGACGATGCCGCGCTGAAGGCCGCGGGCGTCGACGACTTCATCTTCGCTGGCGCGGACGCCGTGGCGCTGCTTGCGCGGCTGCATCGCGAACTCGGTGTCGCGCAAGGATAGCGTGGCCGGCGCTGCTCACAGATAAGTGGCGGCGATGTCGACCGTCGAGCGATTGCCCACGTCGTCGAAATGATCGGACAGGAAGCGGTCGCCAGCCCTGCGGCCGGCCTGGAACAGGCGCTCGATGAAGGCCCCGTCGGGCGTGAGCTTGCTCCACGCGCCATGCTGGCGCATCTCGTCGTCGTCGCGGATCGCGTGGATCAGCATGCGCTGATAGCGCGACGGATCGAGCCCCTCCTGCTCCACGAGGCGCGACACGAAGGCGATCGCTCGCATCTCGCGCATGAGCGAGGAATTGAACGAGATCTCGTTCATGCGGTCGAAGATCTCCGGCGCCGTCTTCGGGAGGCGGTCCTGCACCATCGGATTGATATGGACGATGACGACGTCCCGCGACGCGCCCGAGTAAATCAGCGGAAAGATCGCGGGGTTGCCCATGAAGCCGCCGTCCCAGTAGTGCTCGCCATCGATCTCAACGGCCTTGAAGATGTAGGGGAGACACGCGGACGCGAGGACGGCGTCGGCGGACAACTCGCTGTTGTCGAAGACCTTGATCTTGCCGGTGCGCACGTTGGTGGCGCAGAGGAAGATGCGGGTGGCGCGCGGGCTCCGGCAAAGGGCCTTGAAGTCGACGACCTCGCTCAGGATGTCACGCAGCGGGTTCAGGTCGAGCGGGTTCAGCTGATAGGGCGAGAACGTGTGGGTGACGGCCTGGAACATGAGGTAGGCCGGCGACAGGTCCATCGGCCACGTCGCGCCCGCGAACATTCCGCCGAGTGCGTCCGGGCGGAACATCGAGAAGGCTTCGCCGGCGGTGCCGATCTTGCGCCAGAATTCCGCGAGCTTGCGGCGACCGCCCTCGCGACCCCCCTCGGCCACACCCCAGGCCATGACGACGGCGTTCATGGCGCCGGCGCTGGTGGCGCTGATGGCGTCAGGCGCGAGGCGATCGTCCTCGAGGATGCGATCCAGCACGCCCCAGGCGAAGGCGCCATGCACGCCACCACCCTGGAGTGCCAGGTTCACAGCCTTTCGGCTGCCGCGCTCCTCGAGTTGCTGCGGCGTGCAGGCTGAATGGAAAATGCTGCTGCCCGCATCGGGCGGCGGAGTGCTCATCGATGCCGTCACAGTCCCGAAGCCGTGAGCGAGTTGCCCACGCCGAGACTAAGAGCAGGCCCGACGGGCCACGTCCAGCGAGACCAGCCGACTGAGTTGACGGGACACGGAAGGGTGACGCCGGGCGGCAAGCGCCTCAGGCCCGGCCAGGAGTCTCGGGGCCGATCGACTTGCCGGCCCGCATTGCCGGACTTTACTTGCGGCGGGGTGGCGGACGGCGGCCGCCTGCACCACCAGCACCCGGTGGTGGTCCCGAGCGGACGTCCTTGTGGCGGAAGTTGATGCGCCCCTTCGTCAGGTCGTAGGGCGTCATCTCCACCGTGACCTTGTCGCCGGCCAGGATGCGGATGCGGTTCTTCTTCATGCGGCCGGAGGTATAGGCGATCACCTCGTGACCATTCTCCAGCGTCACACGACAGCGGGCATCCGGCAGAACTTCCGCCACGACGCCTTCGAACTCCAGCATCTCTTCCTTGGCCATACGATCTCCATTCCAATTTCCGACGGCGTCGCCGCAAACGATGCGGCGCCACGGCGTGGCGTCATTCATGCTGACGGGCGACGGGCGCTGCACATTGCAAACACGGCACTGCCGCAAGAACCCACGGACGGAACCGCTGGTGCAGGGCGGCTCCGTCCGTGTATCCAGAAAATTGCCCCACCCACAGTGCGGGCAGGGCTGAGAACCGTTACGAGCCCATCTCAGGAGCGGAAACCGCATCCAGCAGAAGCGCAACGATCAAACGGTGCGGGCACTCGTGGCACCCGCATCCGCGCGAGATCAGGTCTTGAGATTGACCGCGGCGCTCTTGCCGTTGCGGCCCTTCTCGATCTCGTACGTGATCCGCTGGCCTTCGCGCAGGCCAGTCAGGCCGGCCCGCTCAACAGCCGAGATGTGCACGAAGACGTCGTTGCCACCCTCGTCCGGCTGAATGAAGCCATAACCCTTCTGCGCGTTGAACCATTTCACGATGCCAGTGGCCATTCCAGTGCTCCAAAGATGTCACAGGCCCCCGACACTAGCGCCGGACGCCATCAAATCACGCATTGGAGTGGTAACAAGGTCAGCCATCAGCTGTCGTGTAGTGCGCACCAAAGCGAGTTCGACGCGTCGAATATGATGCGCTTTCGGCGCAAACGCAAGGCCGAACACGACAGAAGTTGCAAATGCAAATTGCTCCGGGTACGTCGCCGGAGGTCCCGAGGTGCGCGGCGAGACTGTGTCACTCTCCGATGCGTTGTGCTAGGGAGAGGATGGTCGCAGTCCAGAGCATCGTTAACGGTGCCGCCGCCCTCCGAGTCGAGATGCCCCGACAGCCCTTCGGCATACCCTCCGTCGACGAGATCCTCGGCTCCGACTTTTGCGTCGCTGCGCAAGCGCGCCATGGCCGGTCCGCTGTCGTCGGGGCCGTGAGGACGGCGCTGGCCGAGGCCAAGCAGCAGCTTCTGGGTTCCGATCTCGCCAACGTGCCGCGCGGCGATCTCGCCAACGCCGTGGCGCGTGCCGCCAGCGCCCGTCTCGACGACCTGGCGCAGCCACATCTCAGACGGGTGTTCAATCTGACGGGCACGGTGCTGCACACCAACCTCGGGCGGGCGACACTCGCCGAGGAGGCCATCGCGGCGGCCGTCGAGGCCATGCGGCATCCGGCGGCGCTCGAGTTCGATCTCGGGACCGGTGGGCGCGGCGAGCGCGACGACGCCATACGGCCGCTGATCTGCGAACTGACCGGGGCCGAGGACGCGATCGCGGTCAACAACAACGCCGCCGCCGTGATGCTGGTGCTCAACACCCTCGCCCGCGACAAGGAGACAATCGTCTCGCGGGGGGAGCTGATCGAGATCGGCGGCGCCTTCCGCATCCCGGATATCATGGCGCGAGCCGGGACACGTCTGGTGGAAGTCGGGACGACCAACCGAACGCATCCGCGCGACTACGAGGCGGCGATCGGCGCCGAGACCGCGCTCGTCATGAAGGTGCACACCTCGAACTACATCATCCAGGGCTTTACGGCCGAGGTCGGCACGCGGGAGTTGTCCGCCATGACCCGGGACCGCGGTCTGCCGCTGGTGGACGATCTCGGTTCCGGGACCCTGGTCGACCTGTCGCGTTGGGGACTGAAGCGCGAGCGCACCGTCTCGGATGCCATCGCGGACGGCGCGGATCTGGTGACGTTCTCCGGAGACAAGCTGCTCGGCGGACCGCAGGCGGGGTTCATCGCCGGCCGCAAGGACATGGTCCGCGCGTGCGCGAAGAACCCTCTCAAGCGGGCGATGCGTCTCGACAAGGTCCGGCTCGCGGCGCTCGAAGCGACACTTCGGCTCTACCGTAATCCCGACCGGCTGGCGGAGGCGCTCCCGGCGCTCCGGGCCTTCACGCGCAGTGTCGGCGATCTGAGAGAGCTCGCCGCGCGGCTCTGCGGGCCGCTCGGCGCGGCGGTCGGTGACGGCTTCACGGTTGCGGTGACGGAGTGCGCGAGCCAGATCGGATCGGGCGCGCTGCCACTCGAGACGATCCCGAGCGCCGGTCTCGCCATCGCGCCCGCAAACGGTAAATCCGGCGGCGGCCAGATCGCGGCGCTCGCCGCGGCGCTCCGGTCACTGCCGATTCCGGTGATCGGGCGGATCGAGAAGGGCCGGCTCGTCCTGGACCTCAGGTGTCTCGACGACGAAGGCCGCTTCTTCGAGACGATCCAGCGCCTCGAGACGCCGCCCCACCCGTCGGCCTGACAGGCGGCGGCCGCTATCACGCACCGGCAATCTCCGTTCACTCTACCCGCCGCGTGGTCTAGTCTCGGTTGAGATACGACAACGCCTGACGGCCGAAGCGGAGCGATAATGCCGAACCTTCCCCCGAATTCCGAGCTCAACGTCCTCTTCGCGCATGTCGCCTATGAGTTCGAGGCGCCGCTCAAGGCCCGGAACACGGGCATGAGCTTCGATGTCGCGCGGACGCCGGCAGACCTGATCGCCAAATTGCCGGCGGCCGATCTCCTCTGCGTGTCCATGATGTGGAAGAACGACATGGCGCCGGCGGCGAAGCGACTGAAACTCATCCAGTCGATCAGCGCGGGCACGGACCAGTACGACCGGGCGGTGCTCGGCGCCCACGGCATCCGGCTTTCGTCGGGGCAGGGCGTCAACGCCAATGCCGTCGCCGAGCATGCGATCTCGCTGATGCTGGCGCTGTCCCGGCAGCTGCACCTGCTGCGCGACCACCAGCATGCGAAGCACTGGCGGCCAATGCAGGGCGACCGGCGAATCCGCGAGGACGAGATCGAGGGCAAGACCGTGCTGATCGTCGGCATGGGCGGGATCGGCCAGCGACTGGCGGCGCTGTGCAAGGCGTTCGGCATGCGGGTGATCGGGACGCGGCGCGATCCGGCCAAGGGGGGCGGCGCGGCGGACGAAATCCACGCTGACAGCCAACTGACGCGCCTCATTCCCGACGCCGACTTCGTGGTGCTGACGACGGCGCTGACGCCGGAGACGACGGGGCTCATAGGCCGCGAACAGCTGGCTGCGATGAAGCCGACGGCGTTCCTCGTCAACGTGGCGCGCGGGAAGGTCTGCGACGAACTGGCGATCACGGCAGCGCTCTCGGCACGATTGATCGCGGGCGCGGCGCTCGACGTGACGGCGGAGGAGCCGCTCCCCAAGGAGTCGCCGCTCTGGACCATGCCGCACGTGATCATCACGCCGCACTCGGCGGGCGAGACGGTGCGCTACGAGGATCGCGTGCTGGACCTGCTCATCGAGAACGTCGGGCGTCTCCAGCGCGGCGAGACGACACTCGTCAATCAGATCGTCTGACGCCATGGGACACGCGCCGAACCATATCCGGGTCATCTCGGGCGCCGACATCGAGTGGCTCGTCGACCGTGGCACCGTGCTCGACCTGCTCGGCCGGGGCTTCGAAGCGCTCTCGTCCGGGGGCGTGCAGGCGCCGCCGCGCAACAAGGTCGACGCTGCCGGAAAGGGCATCTCGCTCGCCATGCTGGCGTGGGCGCCCGGCCACCACATCACGCAGAAGACGGTCAACGTCTATCATGGCAACCCTGCGCTCGGGCTCGAGAGCCATCAGGCGCTGGTGTCGCTGTTCGACTGGGAGACCGGAGCGCCGATCGCCATTCTCGATGGTGCGTCGCTGACCGGTATCCGGACGGCGGCGGCGGCGGTCCTCTCGGTCAAGGTGCTGGCGCGGGCGGATGCGCGGACGGCGCTCGTGGTGGGCGCAGGCGTGCAGGGCCGCGAGCACGTCCGGCAACTGGCGCTGGCGCGGGAATTCGCCGAGGTGCGGGTCTACGCGCGCGACCGGGCCAAGGCAGAGGCGCTGGCGGCGCTGGTGCCGAACGGCCGCGTCGTCACGGACCTCGAGGCCGCGACACGGACTGCCGACGTCGTGTGCCTCACGACGTCGGCGGAGAGGGGTGTGATCGAGGCCGACTGGGTCAGGCCAGGAACACACGTGACGTCGGTCGGGTTCGCGCCGCCGGGGAGCGAGCTGCCGCTCGATCTCATCGGGCGGAGCCGCGTCGTGGTCGAGGCGATGGCGGCCTTCGAGCCGGCGCCGGTCGGGTGCGCCGAACTCGCCGGACGGGACAAGGGGGACGCAGCCGAACTCGGGCAGATCCTGCTCGGGCACCGGCCGGGACGAACCTCCGCCGACCAGATCACGCTCTACAAATCGATGGGGCACGCGATGGAGGACATGATCGTCGCCAATCTCGCCTACGAGGCGGCGCTGGCGGCCGGGGCCGGAAGCAGCATCGTGTTGTAAGGGCCACGCCACCTCGCGACGCCCGCTACGGGGCTCGCAGATGCGAAACGCTTCACCGCCTCGCGTGGAGCCGCTAGACTTTTCAGGACTGCCGCGCGCCAAGGGGCCTTCCGCATGTTCACCAACTTCTTCTACGAGCTCAAGTCCGCCAAGGTGCCGGTGACGCTCAAGGAGTATCTGGCGCTGATGGAGGCCCTGCAGGCCGATCTCGCCGACATGCAGGTGGAGAACTTCTACTACCTCTCACGCACCATCCTGGTGAAGGACGAGCGGCACCTCGACAAGTTCGACCAGGTGTTCGGGCACGTGTTCAAGGGCCTCGAACTGATGGCCGACGCGGTGGACGCCGAAATCCCGGAAGAATGGTTGAAGGTGCTTTCGCAGCTCTACCTCTCCGACGAGGAGAAGGCCAAGATCGAGGCTCTCGGCGGCTGGGACAAGATCATGGAGGAGCTGAAGAAGCGCCTCGAAGAGCAGAAGGGGCGTCACCAGGGCGGCAAGAAGTGGATCGGTACGGCCGGCACGTCGCCCTACGGCGCGGAAGGGTACAATCCGGCCGGCGTCCGCATCGGCCAGAAGGAGAACAAGAACTTCCGGGCCGTGAAGGTGTGGGACAAGCGGGAGTTCAAGGATCTCGACGACAAGGTCGAGCTCGGCACGCGCAACATCAAGGTGGCGCTCCGGCGGCTCAGGCGGTTCGCGCGCGAAGGCGCGGCGGACGAACTCGATCTCGACGGCACCATCAAGGGCACGGCGCGGAAGGGCTATCTCGACATCCAGATGCGCCCCGAGCGGCGCAACACCGTGAAGGTGTTGATGTTCCTCGACATCGGTGGATCGATGGACTGGCACATCAAGCTCGCGGAGGAGCTGTTCTCGGCCTCACGCTCCGAGTTCAAGCACATGGAGTACTTCTACTTCCACAACTGCCTCTACGAGTACGTCTGGAAGAACAACAGGCGCCGGTGGACGGAGCGGACGCCGACCTGGGAGGTGCTGCACAAGTACCCGTCGGACTACAAGGTCGTGTTCGTCGGCGATGCGTCGATGAGCCCCTACGAGATCACGGTGCCGGGCGGCTCGGTCGAGCACATGAACGAGGAGCCGGGATCGACTTGGCTCAAGCGCGTCTCAGGCATCTACGAGCACTGCGTGTGGCTCAACCCGGTGCCGGAGAACCACTGGAGCTGGACGCCCTCCATCAAACTCGTCGGCGACATCATGGAGAACCGGATGTTCCCGCTCACCATCGACGGGCTCGACCGGGCGATGCGCGAACTCATGAAGTAGGTGCTGCGGAGCCAGCGGACGGCAGGAGCCGCCCGCTGGCGCGGATCAGGCCACGCTGTCGTCGAAGAGCTTGTAGAGCGCGGGGCTGTAGAGATTGCCGTAGCCCTTGTCGATCGCCTCGAGCAGCTTCTTCTCGGCGAGCTTAGCACTTTCCGCGTCGACGCCGACGGTGTCGGCGAGCGACAAGGCGTAGCGCAGATCCTTCAACGAGTAGGTGATCGGGAACTGGTCGTCCGGATACTTGCCGGTCGTCATGTGGCTGCCGTGCTTGCGCATGCAGTAACTGTCGGCCGAGCCGCGCGAGAGGATCTCGAAGACGCGGGCGCGGTCGACGCCGGCGCGGGTCGCGATGGCCATGGCCTCGGCGAGGGCGGTCACGGTCTGGAAGATCAGCATGTTGTTCATGAGCTTCAGCACCTGGCCGGTGCCGATGCCGCCACAGTGCGAAATTTCGGTCCCCATGCACGCGAGGTAAGGCTTGATGCGCTCGAAGACGGCGTCGCTCGCGCCGACCGTGATCGCAAGGGTCCCGTTCTCGGCCGCCGGCACACCGCGTGCCACGGGCGCATCGGCGAAGTCGGCGCCCTTCGCCGCAAGCGCCGCGGCGACTTCGCGATTGACCTCGACGGTCGCCGTCGTCATGTCGACGAAGGTCTGGCCTTTCCGAGCGTTCGCGACAAGGGCGCCTTTGCCGAAGGCGATCTCGCGCACCTGCGGCTCGCCCGGCACGCAGATGAAGATCATCTCGGCCCTGGCCAGCACGTCGGCGATCGAGCCTGCCGCGTGGACACCGTTCGGAGCCAGCTTCGCCGCCTTTGCCGGGTCGATGTCGTAGCCGTAGACCGGGCACTTCGACTTCTCGGCCAGGTTGCGGCACATGCGGCCGCCCATGGTTCCAAGCCCGATGAAGCCCAGTACTTTCTCAGTCATGTTCGGTGGTCCCGTTTTCTGTCGATTGGTCCGGCGGCGCAACGCCGCCAGGGGCCCTCCATGCCGGAGAGCTTACGCGGCGCATATCAAACGTCACTTCCCGTCGATGGTCCAGTCGCCTCGACGCCACCGAGTGCGTGCGAGACGCGAGCAGCCGCGACCTTCAGGTCGTCGCCGACGGCAGCGGCGGCAGCCGGCGAGAGGCGATCGGAAAGCGCCACGCCGACGAGGGCATGCGTCATGTGGCCGTCCATGCCGATGACGGGCGCGGCCATGATGATCACGCCGCGGATGTAATTGCCGCGATCGATGCCGAGGCCGTCCCGGCGCGTGGCGGCGACTTCGGATTGCCAAGTCCGGTAGCTCGGCGCGTCGTCCCAGCGGAGGCTCCGGAACGCGTGCTGCAACTCGCTGTTCGAGTGAGGCCCGAATGCCGCGAGGCACCGTCCCGTGGCGCTGATGAGGGCGGGAAAGCGGCTTCCGACATCGACGTGGAGGCGGAACGCGGCATCGGTGCGCGAGAGAGCGACGACGATCATGTGCCGGAGGCCCATCACGCGGACGCCGATCGCAGTCAGACCGTGGCGCGTCGCGATGGCGTCGAGTTCGGGCTGGGCGAGACGGGCGAAACCGTCCTGGCGGAGAGCGCTGCGGGCCAGGGTCAGGACGCCCGTGTCGAGGCGGTAGCGCTTCAGGACCGGATCGACGGCGACGAGCCCCTCGGCCGCAAGTGCGCGCAGGATGTGGAGGCAGGTCGACGGCACAATGGCGAGTTCGCGGGCGATCGCGTTGACGCCCAAGGCCTCGGGACTGCGGGCCAGCAGACGGAGAATGGCAACGCTGCGCGTGACCGCCGGCACGGCGCGCAAGACCGGTGGCCGGCGTGGAAGGCTGGTCGGCGAGGCGGGAGCGGACGCCCGGACATGACGAGATGGCATATTGCCTGGATACAACAGGCGCTGCCGGAGGACAATGATGATCGCCTGGCGGGACTATCGGCTCACCACGCCCCGCAAGGCGGCCGCCGTCAACGACGACAGGCTCGTTCGCTGGCGCCCGGCGGCATCGAAATTGGCCGGATCGAGCCACTGCTCGTAGGCAGCCTTCAGCGCCGGCCATTCCTCGCCGATCATGGCGAACCACGTCGTGTCACGGCTGCGGCCCCGAACGATCGAGGCGCGGCGGAAGAGACCCTCGTAGGTGAAGCCGAAGCGCTCGGCCGCCTGACGCGACGGCACGTTGAGCGCATTGCATTTCCACTCGTAGCGACGATAACGCAGCCGGTCGAAGGCATAGCTCGCGAAGAGAAAGTTGGCTTCCGTCGTCACCTGGGAACGCGAAATCGCGGGACCCCAGTAGATGTCGCCGATCTCGATCGACTGATTGGCCGGATCGATGCGCATCAGCGACTGGCGGCCCTCCACGCGACCGGTGCGCTTGTCGACGACGGCGAAATAGAGCGGGTCGGCGGAGGCGGAGCGGGTCGCCATCCATTCGTCGTGCTCGGCGCGGGCCTTCGGGGCGGCCACCGGCAGGTAGAGGAAGCGGCTGTCGGCGTCGGGCACCGTAACGGCCTGCCAAAGCTGGTCGCCGTGGCGGGCCGGGTCGAGCGGCTCGAGGCGGCAATAGCGTCCGTCGAGGGCGATGCGCTCGGGGCGCAGTGCGGGCGCCGGATCGGCGAGTTGCGGGCCGATGAGCAGCCCGGTCGCGGGATCGGCTTCGCGCGGGATCTGGTCGTCGTGGAGATAGGTGGTCACAGCGCGAAGCCTCCATCGACGAAGAAAGATTGGCCCGTCGTGAATGCGCTCTCTTCGGAGGCGAGGTAGACGGCGATGTGGGCCACCTCCTCCGCGGTGCCGAGGCGTCCCATGGGCTGGCGATCGATGAACATCTGGCGGGCCTTCTCGGCCGAACCCACTTCCCGGCCGAGGGCTGCGATGCGGTCGTCGAGAGAGGGCGACTGGATGGTGCCCGGGCAGATGCAGTTGCAGCGCACGCCCGTCTTGATGAAGTCGAACGCGACGGCCCGCGTGAGGCCGACGACGGCCGCCTTGGTCGCGGTGTAGACATAGCGGTTGGCAACGGCCTTCGAGGGGCCTGCGCCGGAGGCCATGTTGACGATGGCGCCGCGGCCCCGCTCCACCATGCCGGGCAGGAAGGCCTGAATGCAGCGGTGCATCGACTTGACGTTGAGGTCGAAGGAGAAGTCCCAGTCCTCGTCGGAGCAATGGAGCGCGTCGCCGTGGTGGACGAAGCCGGCGCAGTTGAAGAGTACGTCGACGGCACCGACGCGCGCCGCCATGGCGCGGACGGCCGCCGTATCGCGCACGTCGAGCGCGAGGCACTCGGCGATGCCAGCGTCGGCGAGGCCCGCCATGCGGCCCACGTCGATGTCGGTCGCGATGACGCGGGCGCCTTCACGGGCGAACGCGAGCGCGGTGGCGCGACCGATGCCGGCGCCAGTCGCTGTGCAGAAAGCCGTCTTGCCGGCCAGACGCCCCGCCATGGACGATCTCCCTCGTTCAGCCGCGGGCTTCGGAACGCAGCCAGTCGAGCGTGCGGTCGAGCGCACGGGTCAGGCCGGCGAACAGCTCGTCGATCTCGCTGGCGGAAATCACGAGTGGCGGGCAGACGGCGATGGTGTCGCCGGCCACGGCGCGGAGAATGACGCCTTCTTCCTGGGCGAAAGCGACGACGCGGGCACCGACGCCCTGGCGCAGATCGAAGGACGTGCGGGTGTCCTTGTCGCGAACGAGTTCGATGCCGGCAATGAGCCCGACGCCGCGCGCTTCGCCCACCAGGGGATGATCGCGCAGCCGATCCAGATGGGCCATGAAGCCCGCCGAGACGCGCCGCACGTGGCCGACGATGTCGATACGGTCGTAGATCTCGAGCGTCTTCACTGCGACGGCTGCTGCCACAGGATGGCCGGAATAGGTGAAGCCATGCGCGAAGACGCCGAGCTTCTTGCTCTCCTCGACGAGGCCTTCGTAGACGGGCTCGGAGACCGTGATGGCGCCGAGCGGCATGTAGGCCGAGGTGATCGCCTTGGCCATGGTGATGGTGTCGGGCTGGATGTCGAGCGTCTGCGAGCCCCAGTAGTTGCCCGTCCGGCCGAACCCGCAGATGACCTCGTCGGCGATCATGAGGATGTCGTGACGGCGGAGCACGGCCTGCATCTTCGGGAAGTAGCCGCGCGGCGGCACGATGACGCCACCCGCTCCCATCACGGGTTCAGCGATGAAGGCGGCGATGGTTTCGGGGCCCTCGCGCAGGATCATGTCCTCAAGGTCGCGGGCGAGACGATCGGCGAACTCGTCCTCGGTCTCGCCGGCCTTGCCGTTGCGCCAGAAATGCGGGGTCGAGGTGTGGAGAACGCGCGACATCGGCAGATCGAAGTCGGCGTGGAAGATCGGCAGCCCGGTGAGGCTCGCCGACGCGATCGTGGTGCCGTGATAAGCCCGCATGCGGCTGATGATCTTCTTCTTCTTCGGCTTGCCACGAGCGTTGTTGTAGTACCACGCGAGCTTGATCTGGGTGTCGTTCGCCTCGCTGCCGGACGAGGTGAAGAAGATCTTCGAGGCCGGCGCTGGCACCAGCTCCTTCAGCTTCTCGGCGAGCTGGATCGCCGGCTCGTGGCTGCGGCCGCCGAAGAGGTGCGTGAAGGACAACTTCTCCATCTGCTCGCGGGCGGCCTCGATCAACTCGCGATTGCCGTAGCCGAGGCCCGTGCACCAGAGACCGGCGAGGCCCTCGATATAGCGCTTGCCGCTGGTATCGTAGACGAACACGCCTTCCGCGCGGTCGAGCACGAGCGGCCCGGTCATGCGATGGCTGGCAAGGTTGGTCGTCGGATGCAGCAGGGCTTCGACGTCACGGGCGGCAAAATTCGAGAGCGAGGTCATGGCGCGCACCTGTTTTTCGGGTTCGGCGTCGAGTATAAGGGGTTCGATCCGGGCGGGGACAGGAAAAAGGCTCCGGAGGCGACAGATCAGGGCGGAGACGCGGCGGGGAATGGTCTACGAACCTGCGATGCAACCGAGCCCACTCGCGCGATGGTCGCGAACCGTCGCATTTTTCAGCCTGCAACTCCTCGTCGCGGCGATTCTGCTGCACCGCCTGCTGTCGCTGCCGACACCGGCCGCGCTCGCCATCTTCGTGGTGGCGCTGGCGGGGGCGGCTCTGGCGGTGATGCTGGCGATCGGATCCTACGTCACAATCTGGCGGGACGGCCGGCCGGGAGTCTGGAGCGCGTCGCTGGGACTGTTCTGCGGCCTCGGCATGATGGCCTGGCCGGCGGCCGTGGTGCCGTTCTATTCGAACCTGCCGCCGATCCACGACATCACTACGGACATGACGGTGCCGCCAGGCTTCGTCGCCATCGCTGCCGAGCGTGGAACGGGCGCAAATCCCGCCGCCTACGGCGGGCGGGAGGTGGCGATGCAGCAGCAGGCCGCCTATCCCGACATCCGGCCGATCGTCGTCGCGCGATCGGTGACGGACACCTGGGAAGCGGTCGAGAAATCAGCGCGGAGACTCGGCTGGCGAATCGTCGGCGAGACGCCACCCCGGGCCGGAAAGCCCGGGTACCTCGAGGCCGTGGACCGGACGCTCGTCCTCGGCTTTTACGATGACCTCGTCGTCCGGGTGGACGGCAATGCCCGGGAGACGCGCATCGACGTCCGGTCGGCGTCGCGCTACGGCGTCCATGATTTCGGGCGCAATGCAAAGCGTATCCGGGGCTTCCTGAAGGACCTCGACGCACGTCTAGACGAGGCAGTCGCCGGGAGCGACACACCACGGTCGCGGCGCGCGCAGGCCGCGGCTGCCGTGCCTAAACGGCTGAAAGACGCTCAGGCGCGGTCGAAGGACCCGAAGCAGAAACAAGGCCGCGCTCAACGAGGCTCTCCACGTGAGCCGCAACGGAAAGCGACGCGGCCCGCACAAGCCTCGGATCGAGCCCGCGATAAACAGCCTCGACGATCTGAGCAATAGTCGTCGAACCGCCCTTGATGCAGTCGAGGATCGCTTGCTCGCGCATGCGGCGGTGCATGATGAAGGCTCTGACGACCCGCTGCGGCTTCTCGATGCGACCACCGTGGCCCGGGAAGAACACCTCGTCGGTGCGCTCCATGAGCTTGTCGAGTGAGCGCATGTAGGCCGCCATGTTGCCCTCGGGCGGCGCGACGACACTGGTGTTCCAGCCCATCACGTGATCGCCCGACAGCAGAATTCCCGTGCCCTCGATGGCGAAGCAGAGGTGGTCAGGGGCGTGGCCCGGCGTGTGCAGGGCCTCGAGGCGAAAGCCGTCACCGTCGTAGCGGGAGCCGTCGGTCAGGACGACGTCGGGCGCGAAATCCTCGTCGTTCGATTCGCCGCCGGATGGGCTCACGGCAGTCCGCCCGGGGGTGCGAGCCTTGCGGCCGAAGCCCAGGACACGCGCGCCCGTCACCGCCTGCAGAGCCGGCAGGCCATCGACATGGTCGCGGTGGGTATGGGTGATGATGATGTCGACGATCCGCTTGCCTTCGGCGGCGCGGAGGATCGCTTCCAGATGTGCCGCGTCCTCGGGGCCAGGATCGACGAGGGTCAGGTCACGGCCCTGCCCGAGGAGGTAGGTGTTGGTGCCCTTGAAGGTGAAGGGCCCCGGATTATTGGCGACGATGCGGACGACGCCCGGCGCGAGTTCACGCGGAACCCCGTACTCGAAGTTCATCTCCTTGCGGAACGGGATCTCGTCGGCCATGGGGTGCTCCGGTGTCGCTCGAGGCGTGGTCTACGCCATGTTGGCGCGCCGCGCGAGGCCATGGCAACCGCGGAACGGTGGCCACGCAAAGAACGAGCCCCGAAGCCGAGGCTCCGGGGCTCGTCGCAGAACTTGATCGGGCCGTCGCGCGCGTTACTGCTTTGTGGCCGGCTGAGCGGCTTCCTTGGCCTTCTCCATGGCCTGGCCGGCGGCATCCTTGGCCTGCTCGTAGGCCTTGCCAGCCGCTTCCTTGGCCTTCTCGAGCGCCGGGCCCGCCTGCTCGCGCGCCTTCTGGGCCGCGTCGGTCGAGGTGTCGACGGTCTTGTCGGTCAGCTCCTGCGCCTTCTCCTTGATGCGGTCGAGGAGGGACTTCGGCGGCTTGTTGCGCTGGAACGGCGGGAGCGCCTTGACGATGTCGCGGGTCGCTGCACGCAGCGTCACGGTCGTCTTGCCGCCCTTCTCCTCGACGTCGAGCGCCGACAGGCGCACCGCGATGCGCTTCTCGCCGGCGCCGAGGAAGCCACCGACGCCCATCAGGACGCCCACGACCTCGTTGCGGTCGTTGATCAGGAGGTCCTCGACGTCGCCGATGATCTTGCCGCTGCTGTCCCGCACCTTGGCGAAGAGCACCGTGTTGCGCGCCAGATAGACGTCGCCCGGCTGCTGCTCGATGAACACGCCGCGCGGGATCTCGACGGGCGCGGCCGGAGCCTTGCCCTTCTGCTGCGCCATCACCGGCACGGTCGCCACGACGGCGGCGAGGGCCACGAGGCTGACGATGGTCTTTTTCATTTCGCGATTTCCTGAGATTGAAACTGGGCAGCACGTCTCAGCAGCCGGGGGATGGCCGCTGCGGTGTCAGTTCGGCTTGCCAAGCCGCCGGATGGAACGCCCGAAGTCCGCGGTTGGTTCCAAGTCCCGCTCGCGGTCGCCTCCAGGTTAACATCCGGGCACGTCACTAGCGCTTCACTGTGTCAGGGGCAAGGCGGCGTTTCGGACGGAATGACACACGCCGCGTCCTACCGTCCGTGATCGCCGCGACAGTGCTACAGAGTTGTGGACTGTGGCGCTGCAGACCAGTCGGCGGGATGGGGCCTGCGTTGCGGCAGGGGATCGGGTCGGGTATCACAGCGCGAGAGCCGATACGAAGGCAGGTCGCCTGGCAAGCGTGGCCGGCGCGGGGGGACTGGCGGCAACACAAGGCCGCGTGGACGCACCGAGAAAGAGCACAGAGTGGCTGACGACGACACGACCAGCGGCGCCCCCCAGGGGGGGCCCAACGACATCCGCCCGATCACCATCTCCGACGAGATGAAGCGGAGCTATCTCGACTACGCCATGAGCGTGATCGTGAGCCGGGCGCTTCCGGACGTCCGCGACGGCCTGAAGCCGGTGCACCGGCGCATCCTCTATGCGATGCGCGAGCTCGGCCTCAACTGGAACACCAAGTACGTCAAGTCGGCCCGCGTCGTCGGCGAGACGATGGGCAAATACCATCCGCACGGCAACCTCGCGATCTACGATGCGCTCGTCCGCATGGCGCAGGACTGGTCGCTGCGGGTGCCGCTGATCGACGGGCAGGGCAACTTCGGCTCGATGGACGGCGACCCGCCGGCGGCCGAGCGCTACACGGAGTGCCGCCTCGCCAAGATCACGCAGTACCTCGTCGACGACCTCGACAAGGACACGGTCGACTTCAGGGAGAACTACGACGGTTCGGAAGAAGAGCCGGCGGTCCTGCCGGCCAAGTTCCCGAACCTGCTCGTCAACGGCGCGGGCGGCATCGCCGTCGGCATGGCGACCAACATTCCGCCGCACAACCTCGGCGAGGTGATCGACGCCTGCATGGCGATGCTCGAGAACCCCGAGATCACGATCGACGAGCTGTGCCAGATCGTGCCGGGGCCGGACTTCCCGACCGGTGGCACCATCCTCGGACGCGGCGGCATCCTCAACGCCTACCACAAGAGCCGAGGCTCGATCATCATGCGGGCGCACGTGCAGACCGAGCAGATCCGCAAGGATCGCGAGGCGCTGGTCGTCACGTCGATCCCGTATCAGGTCAACAAGAAGGTGATGATCGAGAAGATCGCCGACCTTGTTCGCGACAAGAAGATCGAGGGCATCGCCAATGTCTGGGACGAATCGAACCGGGAGGGCGTCCGGGTCGTCATTGAGCTGAAGCGCGATGCGATGGCCGACGTGGTGCTGAACCAGCTCTGGCGCTTCTCGGACCTGCAGTCGACGTTCGGCGCCAACATGATCGCGCTCAACGGCGGACGGCCGGAAAGCCTGACGCTGCGCGACATGATCCACGCCTTCACCACCTTCCGCGAGGAGGTGGTGAGCCGTCGGACGAAGTTCCTGCTGAAGAAGGCCCGGACCCGGGCCCACGTGCTGGTCGGCCTCGCCATCGCCGTTGCAAATATCGACGAGGTGATCCGCCTGATCCGGTCGTCGGTGACGCCGGCAGCGGCCAAGGAAGCCCTGATGGGGCGCGACTGGCCCGCCTACGACATGGCGCCGCTGATCGAGCTGATCGCGGACCCGCGGCACAAGCTCAACGCGGACGGCAGCTACCGGCTCTCCGACGAACAGGCGACCGCCATCCTGGCGCTGACGCTGTCACGGCTCACGGCGCTCGGGCGCGACGAGATCGGGGACGAGCTCAAGAAGCTCGCCGAAGAGATCAAGGATTATCTCGACATCCTCTCGTCGCGGGTCCGGATCGTCGAGATCATCAAGAAGGAACTCACCGACATCAGGACCGAGTTCGCGACGCCGCGCGTCACCGAGATCCTCGACATCGAGGGCGATCTCGAGGACGAGGACCTGATCCAGCGCGAGGACTGCGTCGTCACGGTCTCGCTCAAGGGCTACATCAAACGCGTGCCGCTTTCGACCTACCGGGCGCAGCGGCGCGGCGGCAAGGGCCGCTCGGGCATGGCGACGCGCGAAGAGGACGTGGTCACGCAGATCTTCATCGCGTCGACGCACACGCCCGTGATGTTCTTTTCCTCGCGCGGCATGTGCTACCGGATGAAAGTCTGGCGGCTGCCGGCCGGTACGCCGCAGAGCCAGGGCAAGGCGCTGGTCAACCTGCTCCCGCTCGAGGACGGCGAGGTCATCACCACGATCCTGCCACTGCCCGAGGACGAGGCGACCTGGGCCAATCTCGAGCTGATGTTCGCGACACGGACAGGCAACGTGCGCCGCAACAGCCTCACCGATTTCGAGAACATCAATCGCAACGGCAAGATCGCCATGAAGCTCGACGAAGGCGACCAGATCGTCGGCGTCGAGGTCAGCCGTCCCGACAACGACGTGCTGCTGACGACGGCACACGGGCAGGCGATCCGGTTCGCGGCCGAGGACGTGCGGGTGTTCAAGGGACGCGATTCGACCGGCGTCCGGGGCATCCGGCTCGAGGAGGGCGACGAGGTGATCTCGATGGCCATCCTGCATCACGTCGACGCAACGCCCGACGAGCGGATCGCGTACCTGAAGCAGGCCGCCAGCATCCGGCGGGCGCAGACGGGCGAACCAGCGGACGGCGATGCGATTGCGCAGGACGCGGACGAAGGCGGCGAGGCCGTTACGGGCGATGCCGAGCTGACGCCGGAGCGCTATGCCGAACTCGGCGGGCGCGAGCAGTTCATCCTGACTGTGTCGTCGCGCGGCTACGGCAAGCGGACGTCGTCCTACGAGTACCGGATCTCGGGGCGCGGCGGCAAAGGCATTGCGGCCATGGTCGTCAACGACCGCAATGGGGCACTCGTTGCGTCGTTCCCGATCGAGCAGTCCGACCAGATCATGCTGGTGTCGGACGGCGGCCAGCTCATCCGCTGCCCGGTCGACGACGTCAGGATCGCCGGCCGGAACACGCAAGGCGTGCGCATCTTCAAGACCGACGTGGACGAGAAGGTCGTCTCGGTCGAGCGCATTCCGGATGACGGCAGCGGCAATGGCGAGGTCGAAGACGAAGACGGTCCGCCGGGCGACGCGCAGGAGTGATCCGAGCGCGGCTCACGGCCGGAGCGCGCGGGCGAGCGCAGGTCCGGCGATGGTCATCAGGGGAATCCAGTTGTGCGTGAAGTGGCGCAGGGTCTCCTGAACCTCCGGCAAGGCGGCGAGGCGCGGTAGCGGTGGCAGGTGGCGGGCAAGCCCGCCGGCCGAAGCCTGCATCTCGGCGCGCAAGGCATCGGTCCGTCGCTGCAAGCTGCCGTCGCGAAGCGGCGGGACCAGAACCACATGTACGACCGCGAGCAGCGGCGGACATCCGGCTAAAATGCGGAGCAGGCTCGGAACCACGGAGTCGAGCGCCGTGCGATCCCCGAAGCCGATGTCGTTCACGAGGCGACGGATCTCGGGTGTCATGGCCTCCGGCGCGAGCATGGGCGCGAGCGGCCCCTCGATGGGCGCGGGTGGGGTCCATGACGGCGCGTCAAGCGGCACGGCTGCCTTCGAGCCCAGCGCGACCCGCTCCAGTAGCGTGAGCATCACCAGCAGATTGACCGGATTGGCGCGGTTGTAGGCGTCGAGGGCGCTGAGCAGCGGCGGCAGCGTCGCCTCGCCAATGCCGAGTGCGTGCCTGAGATCCGCGCCGAGGGGCGGTACGAGGCCGTCCGGAATGCTCCGCTCGGCGCTTCGCCAGGCGGTCTCCTGTATCCGTCCCGTCGCCATGAGGGGGCGCAAGCCGGCCCAGATCTCCTCCAGCAAACCCTCGTGCGTGGCGAGATGGCGGAAGATCAGCGCCACGACCGGCGTCGCGCTCAGCCCGCGGAGTTCGGCGAAGATCTCCTTGATCGGGCCGGCCGCCGCGGCTTCCGGAAGTTCCGGCAATTCGGTCTCTGGTCGCGCGGTCATGCAGTGTGGCCCTCGGTTTTCGGACACGAGGGATCATCCTAGCAGCCGAAGCACGATGCGGAAGCACGCGCGAGCGCGGCTTCAGGCGGCGAGCGCCTGACGGGCGCTTTCGGCCCAGGCCTTGATGCGTTCGACGTTCGGCGGATCGCCGTTGCGCAGCAGCCGCTGGCCTTCCGTGGTGCTGGCATAGGCCAACACCTTACCGGCAAGGTCGTCGCCATCCGCATCGGCGATGTCCTCGCGGGTGCGATAGCCGGCGCCGACCAGAAGTTGCGCGCCGGTGCCCGAGAGACCCGGGACGGCGCAGACCAGCCGGGCCTGGGCTTGCCATGCGGCGACCGTCTCAGCCTTCACGTAGCTGATGCGCAGGCCGTCGGCGATGATGGCCGCGCGGGTCAAGAGCAGGTCCTCGACGGTGTGGATGCCGAGGGGACGCAGCCGCTCCGCCATGCGGGGCCCGATCGACGGTGCGTCGACGATGTCGTCGGCGGGCTTCAGGCGGGGGGACTGCACACGCTCGCGGCGCGGCTCGGACGTCGGCGTCGAGGACACCACGGCGAGGCGGTCCGACAGGCGATGGACCGGCACCAGAGGCACGGATGACTGGGGGAGCATCTCGGCAGCGGGCGGGATCGCCGACGCTGCCGCTTCGGCGATCGGCTGGCTGAAGACCGGCTCGATCCGCTGATCCGGAGCTGGCTCCCGTGGCGGTGACGGTGATGGACGCTCCTCGGCGCGTGGAGATGCCGTCTCGACCGGCGCCATGGGTTTCGGTGTGGCAGGCTGTGCTTTCGCGGCTGCCGCCTTGCCGGACGTCTTCGCGGGTGTCTTCACAGGGGTGGGCGCAGCCGAGCCCAGGACCTCGGCGCGATGCAGATCGCGGACCATGCGATCGTCCTCGGGCAGCGTCTTCTCGACGGTACCGGTCGCCAACAACTCGTCGTACATGCGCTCGATCTCGCGGCGGTCGGCGACGTCAGCGAGCTTGGCCTGCAACTTCTTCAACGGGATCTGCAGCGTCGCGAGCACCGTATCGAGCGTCAGAGATACCTCGGGCGGCGACACTCTGGCTTCGGCGAACGCGCGCTCGAGCACGACCGCGACAAGCGACGAGGCATAGATCATGAGGCGGCCGAGGATGCGGCGCGAGACGAGATCGAGGCCGGCCGGCGGATCGACGACGCCGCGATTGATGTCGTAGTGGGCGATCAGCTTCTCGTAGTGGCTGTTCGACTGGGTGGCTGCCACGCGCAGCATTTCCTCGAGCCAGTCCTCGCGATCCGGCACGGCGATGCGGGGCGCGCGCTCCTCGGCGCCCAGGGCCTTGATCACGTCGTAGGTCTTGGCCGTGCTCCACTCGAAGGCCCGGTGGATGCCGTTCTCGGCCTCGGTCTGGCCGGTGTGGAAGGGATGCACGGGGTCGGTGACGTAGTGGCTCAGCACGCCGGCGTTGTAGGCGGCTTCGGGCCAGTTCTGGGCTTCCAGCGATGCGACGAGCTTGCCGTACCACTGGCGGGCCGTCGCCGGAGCGCCGCCCCAGAAGCCGTCGCGCACGTGCAGGACGTGGTTCTTGAAATCCTTGAACGTATCGTCCGGCGCCTTGGCGCCCACCATGAACGGCTCGGCATGCTTCAGGAGCAGGCGACGCCAACCCTCGGCGTCGGGACCGGTCAGCAGCGGCAATGCGTCCAAGGCAAGCTTGTGATGGGTACCGCGGGCATGCACGGCGTAGAGAACACGGAAGAGCAGGCCCATGGATCGACACCCCGGATGACACGCGCACAGCAGCGATCACGAATGTCGCGAGTCGGGGACCGGGAGGAACACTCCGGCGTCAGAGCTTGTGGATAAGTCCGTGCGGTCGCGGTCAGATGCCGCGGCCGCCGGCCACGTCCAGGATCGCGCCAGTGATGTATCCCGCGCCGGGAGAGAGCAGGAAGAGCACGGTTTCCGCTACGTCGCCGGCGGATCCGGCGCGGCCGACAGGGACCGTCGCCATAAGGCGTGCGACGCGGCCCGGCTCGCCGGCGCTGGCGTGGATCTCGGTCTCGATCAGGCCCGGGCGAACGCCGTTGACGCGCACGCCTTCGCCGGCAAGCTCCTTCGCCATGCCGATCGTCAGGGTATCGACGGCGCCCTTGGTGGCGCCGTAGTCGGTGCATTCGAACGCGCCGCCGAGGCGGGCCGCCATCGACGACATGTTGACGATCGCCCCGCCACGACCGCCGAGACGGGTGGACATGCGACGCGCCGCTTCCTGGGCCGCGACGTAGGCGCCCTTGAAGTTGACCGCGATCATGCGGTCGAGCTGCTGCTCGGTAATGTCGACGAAACGGGCGTGGGGCGAGAGGATGCCCGCGTTGTTGACGAACGCATCGAGGCGGCCGAACTCGGCGTCGACGGCGGCGAACAGGGCGCGGACATCGGCGGTTTCGGCGACGTCGGCGCGGACGGCGAGCGCGCGCCTGCCCTCCGCCCTGACGCCAGCGGCGACCGCATCCGCCGCAGCCTTGTCCGAGACGTAGCTCAATGCGACGTCGTAGCCGCGGCGGGCGGCCAACAGCGCCGTTGCCGCACCGATGCCACGGGAGCCGCCCGTGACGAGAAGAACGCCGCTCATCGGATGTCCTTTCCTTCGATCGCGCCGGAGCGCGGAGGGCGCGAAAGCCTCACGCCCAAAGACGCATGGTGAGAAACAAGGCTGCGTTGTAGCCCGCATGGCAGGCGATCGGCACCCAGAGGCTCCCCGTCCTGCGGTAGAGCCACGACAGATAGAGGCCGATCAGGAACACTTCGATCAGGCCGGCCAGCGAGTAGCCGAGATGCAGGATGGCCCAGATGCCCGAGACGAGCGTTGCCGCCGGCCAGAAGCCCAGGCCGGCCACAAGTGGCGGGAGCAGGAAGCCCCGGAACAACAACTCCTCCCACAACGGTGCGCCGACAGCGATGCTGAGGAAGCCGGCGACAGGGTCCGCCGTGCGCGCCAGGGTCGTGAACTGCTCGAAATCGGCGATGAAGCCGGACGGGCTCAGTCCATAGGCGATGGCGTTGGTGATGGCCATCAGCGGAATCATGAGCAGGATCGCGAAGATGAACGCGCGCGCGCCTCCTGCCGGTGCGACGAGGCCGAGCCCTTCCGCGACGCGCGGCGTGCCGGCCCGGACGGCAAGGAGCGTCAGGCCCGCGAGCACCGACTGCCCGAGGAGCAGCAGCGACACGTTCGTCGAGTCAAGGGACCAGCGGGTGCCTTCGGGACCTGGTATCGTCGGCTGAGACGCGAGGTCGGGCGCCATCAACAGGACAGCGGCGATGGACACGAACTGACCGGCCGCGAGGATGGCCAACGTCATCGCCGACGCTGTCACCGGATGCCAGACGCCGTCCGGCCGCCACGCCGGCGAGCCCGTCAGGAAGTTCCGAAACGTCAGTATCGACATGATTTATCCCGACAGCCTCAACAGCATTCTTTCATTCGGCGCCGCACACCCCTATATTACGAGTGCTGGATTCGTCCGGCTATGGCGATAAACGGACGTCAGAATAAGCCTATCGGACCCGGGGGCAGTACCCGGCGCCTCCACCAAGAACCGGCAGACGACCCTCGCGCTCGGCAAGGCGCGACGATCGAGCCGGCTCCTGATGGGGGCGAAACAGGATCGACGAGGGTGTAAAAGGCGCTCTTTTGCCCGGCATGATACCGCCGTTATCGGGTCAAACATATAGTTGCCAATGACAACTATGCTGAGGTTGCGGTCGCTGCGTAATGCAGCTCCCATAACTTCAAACTCAAGTCCTGACGTCTAGCAGCGTCAGGCGGGGTCCGGGGGGCACCTGGCAACAGAAGCCCCCCACTTTCCACCAGCGCGCCCGGGCTGTCTGGAGAGGTGTGAGGCGGTACCTTGAGATCGGCTGGACATGACGTCAGGTCAGCATATCGACTACGACGCCCTGGCATTGGAAGCGCTGCGTGGCGTGGTCAAGGCTTGCCTCGCTCAGGTCGCGCGAACGGGACTGGTCGGAGAGCATCACTTCTACATCGCCTTCAACACGCAGGCGCCCGGCGTCGGCATGTCGAAGCGGCTGAAGGAGAAGTATCCGCTCGAGATGACCATCGTGCTGCAGCACAGGTTCTGGGATCTCGCCGTCGATGACGAACGGTTTGAGGTCAAGCTCACCTTCGACGGCATTCCGGAGCGGCTCGTGGTGCCGTTCGCGGCCGTGCGCGTCTTCTACGATCCCAGCGTGCCGTACGTCCTGCAGTTCGACGATCCGGCAGCGACGAGCGGCGTGACGGCGAACGCGTCGTCTGCGACCGAGACACCTGCACAGAGCCTGAGCAGTTCGGCCAAAGGCGCTGAAAGCGCCCCCCGCGAGACATTTACCGTGCATCGCAGCGACGGCGAAGCCGGCAACGGCAAGCGCGGCGTGGACGCAGCGCCCCGGCGGCTGACAGGCGAGGCTGGGACGAGCGCGATCCGCCCAGCCCCCGACCGTAAGGCTCCGGCCGTGGTCAAGCCAGAGCGCACCAACCGGACCGCAGACACCGTCACCAAGGACGGCGGCATCGAGCCAGCCGCTCCGCCCGCGGTCGCGAGCCGCGCGCAAGCAGGTCCTGCCGACAGCGATGCCGAGAGCACGGAGGCGGCGCCCGCCGCGAACGGCGCCAAGATCTTCGATCTTTCGAAATTCCGCGGCAAGAAATAACCTCTGGTCGCCTTGGCGCGCCCCTGCGCCGCGACGCCCCTTCCATGTCCGGAGACCCGCAGCCGATGACCTCGTTCGGATTGTTCAAAGGTGAGCGCGCCCTAGTGACGGGCTCAGCCTCCAATATCGGCCGCGCCATCGCCGAAGGTCTGGCCCGCGAAGGCGCCGAAGTCCTGCTCGCCGACATCGATCCCGTGCGGAACCGGGAAACGGTCGCGGCCATTGGTGCTGCCGGTGGCCGTGGCGAGGCCATCACGGCGGACCTCTCGACGTCAGACGGGTGGCGGCAGGTGCTTGCTGCGGCCGGCGACCGGCCGATCCACATGCTGGTCCATTCCGCCAGTCCGCCGCGCAAGGAAACGGATCGGCTGGCGGACGTCACGGAAGAGATCTTCGACGCCATGCTGGCGGTCAATGTTCGCTCGGGGTTTCTGCTGGCACGCGAGATGGGGCAGCGCATGAAGGCCGCTGGCGTACGCGGCCGCATGCTGTTCGTGACGTCGCTCCATGCAGAGACGCCCAGAAACCTGCCGCACTACTCGGCCTCGAAGGCCGCCCAGACGATGCTCGTCAAGGAGTTGGCACGGGCGTTTGGTCCTTCCGGCATCCGGGTCAACGCCATCGCGCCGGGCGCGATCCCCGGCGGGGGCTTCAATGCGTCGGCGTTCAACTTCGACGGGAAGATCCCGCTCGGTCGCCTCGGCGCCGCGAGCGATCTCGCCGGTCCGGCGATCGCGCTGCTGTCGGATCAGTTCTGCGGGTATGTGACCGGCACGACGCTCGTGGTCGACGGGGGTATCGCGCTCCACAACTGGATCACGCCCGCCTCGGCCTGAGGCCGGATCAGTCGCGTTGACCATCGGCGGGCGGAAGCAGTACGGCGATGCCGTTCTTGCGCCAGGCGCGCTCGAGCTGGCGGGCAGAACCGGGGACCGCCGAAGACGGACGGGCCGACGTCGCCGCTCGCCGGAACCATGACAGGATGCGCGTTCCGACCGAGGTCGAGCCCAGAGCGGCCGAGTTCACAGGATCTGCTACCGGAGCTTCGGTCGGGTCTCGCTTCCAGCCCATGCCTGCGAGGTAGCTCGCACCGGCGATGGCAACGCCCAGCCGATCCGCACGAGACCATTGCGCGCAGCCTGACAGGACCGTGCCGTCCGGCAGCTCGATCGCCAGTTTGCGGCCCTCAGGAACGGCGAGCGGAACTCCGACCAAGCCGAGACCGCGCTCGCTGACATTGACCATCGTGACAGGGTGGGCTTCGCCGTCCACGCGCAGCGTCACGGCGACCTCGGTGCGCACACGCGCGGCGCCACGCAGACGTCGGACGACCGACCTACGGGCCGGGTTCGATGTCCGCGCGTCGGCCGCGGGTCGCGTCGCATCCGGCTGCCCGGGTTGCATCATCTCCGAAAGCGGCAGAACCTTGGCGTTTGACGGCGGCATGAGGCGTTCCGATGGCTAGCTCCGCGCGATCCCGCGCTTTGGGCACGGCACCGTTCAATCGCCACCCTAGATTGCAATAGTTATCAAATGCACTTTTTAGAACGTCAATGTGCGGAAATCGGCGACCCATACCATTGCGGTCGGGTCTCGGCCGTCACAATCCGGTTGCATGCACCCACGCGTCCACTCACCCGCGCGGTGGGGGCGTGGTCTCGGCCCAGTGGGCCACGCGATCGAGGAAGCCAAGGCATTTCTCGAGTTCGGCGACCTCGACGTACTCGTTCGGCTGATGCGCCTGATCGATGCTGCCCGGTCCGATCACGACCGTCGAAGAGCCGGCGGCCTCGAAGTGGCTCGCCTCGGTGCCGTAGGGCACGGCGAAGGTCTCGTTCTGGCCTGCGAGTTTGAGCGCGAGGCTGGTCGCTTCCGAGCCGTCGCCGGACGAGAACGGTGGCAGGATGCCGACCGGCGTCGTGACGATGTCGCAGTCGGGGGAGACGGCCCGCATGGCGGGGAGCAACTCGCGCTCGGCGAAGGCCTGCAGGTCAGCGACGATGGCGTGAGCGTCGATGCAGGGGAGCGTGCGCACGCCCCAGCGGAAGGCACAGTGGGGCGGGATGATGTTGTGGGCGATGCCGCCCTCGATCAGGCTCACCGTGATCGAGGCGTAGGGCGGATCGAAGCGCGGATCCCAGTGGGTCTTCTTGTAGCGCTCCTCGATGCGCCCGAGCTCGGCGATCAGCTCGCCCGCGATGCGGATGGCGCCGACGCCGAGCTGCGGCTTCGAGGAATGCGCGTCCTTGCCGGTGACCACGGTCATGAAGCGCGAGCCGCCCTTGTGGGCGTTCACGACGGTCATGTTGGTCGGCTCGCCGACGATGACGAGGCGCGGCTTCGGCAGGCGGTCGCCGAACTCGGCGATCATCGGCTTGACGCCGGTGCAGCCGACTTCCTCGTCATAGGAGAGCACGATATGGACCGGAGTCTGCAGCTTGCGGGCCTTCAGCTCGGGCACCATGGCCAGCACGCAGGCGACGAACCCCTTCATGTCACAGGTGCCACGGCCGTAGAGCCGCCCATCCCGCTCGACCATCCGGAACGGGTCGGTGTCCCAGGGCTGGCCGGTGACGGGAACGACATCCATGTGACCCGAGAGGCCGATACCGCCGATGCCTTCAGGCCCGATGGTCGCGAACAGGTTGGCGTGGAGGCCGTCATCGGCCGGCAGCATCTCGGAGGCGACGCCGTGGCGCGCAAGATAGTCGCGGACCCACTCGGCCATCGGCAAGTTGGCCTTTTCGCTCACGGTGTCGAAGGCGATGAGCGTGCCCAGGATCTCAGTGGCGCGGCGCGTCAGATCGGGGATCGGCGTTGCCGCCATCGTGAGCCTCGCTCAATTGATGCTGCGTTGGGAGTAGGGGCTGTCGAGCGAGAAACTCGGAATGGCCACATCCAGCATGCGGCCGTCGGCCTGCTGCATCTGGTAGCTGCCGGACATGATGCCCGACGGCGTGCGAAGGGGGCAGCCCGACGTGTACTCGAAGCTCTGTCCGGGCCCGAGCACCGGCGTCTGTCCGACAACACCAGGGCCGCGCACCGTTTCCTGGCGGCCGTTGGCATCGATGATCAGCCAGCGACGCGTCTTGAGCTGCACCGTGTCGGCCCCCTCGTTGGTGATCTCCACCGTGTAGGCCCAGAAGTAGCGCCCCTCGTCCGGCGTGGACTGGTCCTCGAGGAAGCGAGGGGTGACGCGGACCCGGATGGCGCTGGTAACCGTCTCGTACATGCTGGCGTCCGATCCCTCGGCAAACAATCACAGTTTAAGCGCCGCCAAAGCCTGGTCAATGTCGCGCGCGAGATCGTCGCACGCTTCGAGGCCTACGGACAGGCGCAAGAGGCCGTCCGTGATGCCGAGCTCCGCCTTCAGCTCGGGCTTCAGGCGCTGGTGGGTCGTGGTCGCCGGATGCGTGATCAGACTCTTGGCGTCGCCGAGATTGTTCGAGAGCCGGATGATCGACAGCGCGTTGAGGAAGCGGAAGGCGCCGGCCTTGCCGCCAGCCACCTCGAACGACACCAGCGTCGACCCGGCCTGCATCTGGCGGCGGGCCAGCTCGGACTGGGGATGGTCGGCGCGGAACGGATAAATCACGCGCAGAAGGCCGCGGTCGGTCGCCGACGCCATGTGATCGGCGAGGCGGGCGGCCGTCTCCGTCTGGGCGCGGACGCGCAACGGCAACGTCTCGAGACTTTTCAGCATGACCCAGGCGTTGAACGGGCTAAGCGCGCTGCCGGTGTGCTTGAAGTAGGGGTGGAACTGCTCGCTGATGTACTTGGCGGAGCCGAGCACGAGGCCGCCGAGCACGCGGCCCTGGCCGTCGATGTGCTTCGTCGCCGAATAGACGACGACGTCGGCGCCGAGTTCCAGGGGGCGCTGGTGGAGCGGCGTCGCGAAGACGTTGTCGACCACGACGAGCGCGCCGGCCTCGTGAGCAATGCGGGAGACGCCCGCGATGTCGACCAGTTCGAGGCAGGGGTTGGAAGGCGTCTCGAAGAAGACGGCGCGGGTATTGGGGCGCATGGCCTTGCGCCATGCGTCGAGGTCGCGGCCGTCGACGAGGGTCGCCTCGACGCCGAAGCGGGGCAGCACGTCCTGCACGACATACAGGCACGAGCCGAACAGCGCCTTCGCGGCCACGATGTGATCGCCGGCCTTCAGGAAGCACATCAATGATGCCGACACGGCCGCCATGCCGGACGCCGTGGCGCGTGCCGCCTCGGCGCCTTCGAGGAGGCGCATGCGCTCCTCCAGCATGGCGACGGTGGGATTGGCGTAGCGGGAATAGATGAAGCCGCCGCTCTCGGTCTTGAAGCGCTCTTCGGCCTGCTCGGGGCTGTCGTAGACATAGCCCTGCGTCAGGAACAGCGCTTCCGACGTTTCGGCGAAGCCCGAGCGCATCGTGCCGCCGTGGACGAGGCGGGTCTCGGGCAGCCAGTTGGCGGGATCAGTGAGGTCGCTCGGCGGCTTCGTCATCGGATCGGTCCTTCCCGGCAGGTCCGTCCGACCTGCACACATTGCACTCCGCCGCGCCGGCTGCCTGATCATCGAGGCAAGTCGCCGGCGGCTCCAGGCAAGTTTGTCCGGGAAACGCGCTCGGCCCTTTTAGCGAGTTGTTTTACGTGGCTGCAAGCCGGCCGGCCAAATCACCACGGGTGCCGGGGAGTAGCGCCAAACATGCCTTGGCGTCAACCGTCTCGTGCGCTAGACGGCCAGTGCGGCCGTGCCGCTCGTGTAGCGCCTCTGACGTTCGGTACCCGCCTGCGGCCAGGCACGAAACCAAACGTCAGAGGCCAAAGCTACACTCGAAACATTGAGTTGCTCGTGTTCCTCTGGCGCCGACATTTGCTCTCGACCAAGCAGCAGAGGGAAGCAAACGTCGGCGCCGGAACACGAGACGAGCCCCCGACAACCGCGAGGCGCGCCCGATGACCGACACGACGATGCCGAAGCCGCCCGACGGCGGCATTCTGCCCGCCCAGGCCATCCGGCGCCTCATCGAGGCGGGCGCCATCCTGCCGGCTTCGCCCGTCGCACCGGGACAGGTGCAGCCGGCGAGCATCGATCTCCGGCTCGGCGACATCGCATATCGGGTGCGCGCCAGTTTCCTGCCCGGCCCAGGCGAGGACGTGACGCGCAAGCTGCGCGAGCTGACATTGCACGTCTTCGATCTCGCGGAAGGCGCCGTGCTCGAGACCGGCTGCGTCTACGTGGTGCCGCTGCTCGAGGCGCTGGCGCTTCCCGGGGACGTGTCGGCGGCCGCCAATCCGAAGAGCTCGACCGGGCGGCTCGACGTGTTCACGCGGGTCATCGCCGACGGGGTCGATGCGTTCGACACCGTGCCGCGCGGTTACAAGGGGCGGCTCTATGCCGAGATTTGCCCGCAGACGTTTCCCGTCGTGGTGCGGCGCGGCTCGTACCTGTCGCAACTCCGGTTCCGCACCGGCGACCCGACGGAAAGCGACGACACCCTTCGCGCGCTGCACGCGGCGCAGCGGCTCGTCGCAGGCGGCGTCGAGGATATTGCGGGCGGCATCGCGCTCTCGGTCGATCTCGGCGGGGCGGGCGGCGGCCTCGTCGGCTACCGGGCGAAGCGCCACACGGGCCTCGTCGACGTCGACAAGCCGGGTGTCTGCGCGATCGCCGACTACTGGGAGCGGATCGAGCACCACGGCCAGACACGGCTGATCCTCGATCCGGACCAGTTCTACATTCTCGCCTCGAAAGAAGCCGTGCACGTGCCGCCGACGCACGCCGCCGAGATGATGCCGTTCAACCCGCTGGTCGGCGAGTTCCGGGTCCATTACGCAGGCTTCATGGACCCGGGGTTCGGACATGCCGCGGCCGGCGGCGACGGGGCGCGCGTCGTCCTCGAAGTGCGCTCGCACAAGGTGCCGTTCGTGCTCGAGGACGGCCAGGTGATCGGCCGCCTCGTCTACGAGCGCATGACGGAGGTGCCCGACGTCCTCTACGGAGCGGGCCTCCACAGCAACTATCAGGCGCAGGGCCTCAAGTTGTCGAAGCACTTCCGCTGAGACGCGCGCCGCAACGTGTTCTCTCGTCATCTTGAATTGCCAATCGGATCGGAGTGGCCGACACCGGCTGGGCGATCAACTGTCAACAGGAGGCCATCATGCGCGACCTCGTTCCGGAGCCCGGCAACGGCTCGCCCATTCCGGCCGGCGTGCGCATCGGGCACGTGCACCTCAAGGTCTCGGACATCGAGCAAAGCCTCGCGTTCTGGCGCGACGTGCTCGGGTTCGAAGTCATGCAACGGCGCCCGGGGGCGGTGTTTCTCGCGGCCGGCGGTTATCATCATCACATCGCGCTCAACACGTGGGACAGCGCCGGCGGGCCGCCGCCGCCCAAGGGCACGACAGGGCTCTTTCACGTGGCCATCCTCTACCCGACGCGAGCCGATCTCGGACGCGCGCTGACGCGGGTCAAGGCGGCGGGGCTGTCGCTGACCGGGGCCTCGGACCACGGCGTTTCGATCGCGCTCTATCTCGACGATCCGGACGGCAACGGCGTGGAACTCTACTGGGACAAGCCGCGCGAGGCATGGCCGACGACGCCGGACGGCCAGCTCTCGATGGGGCGGGCGCCGGTCGATCTGGACGGCCTCGAGGCCGAAGGGCGCGCGGGGTAAGGATCAGCCCGGCGCGATCCGCGTGTGATAGCGGCCGACGAGCGTGAAGCCGACGCTAGTGTAGAGCCCGAGCGCCGCCCGGTTCTCGGCGTCGGCCTGCAGGTAGAGACGGCGGACACCCGCGGCCGCCGCATGCCGCTCGATCGCGTCGAGGACGAGGGCGGCCGCACCGGTCCGCCGCGCCGCCGGAAGCGTCGCCATGCACTGCACCGAGGCGAGTGGGCCATCGACCACCGTCAGGCCGCTGGCGATCGTTGTGCCGTCCCGCACCAGTGAGAAGAACACGCGCGGCGACGGAACGCGCGCGACGAGTGCCGGGGCGACGGCTCGGCGGTCCTGGCTCAGGCCTTCGAGGTAGACCGCGAACCATGCCGCGTCCGGGGCATCGGCGGCGATCAGCCTGCCGGTCGAGATCGGCGGTATGGCGCGCGGAGCCACGGCCTTCGCCATCGTGATGTGGTCGCCGTGCCGCGACCATCCCCGCTCGCCGAGCCACGAATCGAGCCCATCGGGTTTCGAGACCGGCGTGAGGTTGACGCGCGGCGGAAGACTGCGGGCGCGGTAGAACGCTTCCACACGGGCGACGGTCGCCTCCAGGTCTTCACCGGTATAGTCGAGCGCCGAGACCGTGTTGGCACGGGTCGAGCCGCCGGACGAGGCGCGGAGCTGCCAGCCGTCGACGACCTCGGTCTCAAGGGCGGGCCAGCCGCGCACCGCCGCACGCTCGATGGCGAGGTGGCCGATGTCTCGATCGTCGTCGGTCACAGGCCCGCTCCATGCATGGCGGCGAGCAGATGATTCGCCGCCTCGCGGCTCCGATCGCGCACACTGCCCGCCTCGATGCGCGCCCTGACGACCGCGGCGAGGTCCGGACGCTGCGCCAGCGCCGAGACGACGTAACGGAGCAGGACCGAGCGGTCGAGATCGCGACGGACGCCCAGCGCCTGCCCCACGGCGTCCGGTTGCTCGGCTGCCGTTTCGAGAATGCGCACGGCTTCGCGGCCCGCGAGGAAGTCCGCAATGATCTCTTGCGAGAAGCGGACGCGACCTTCGCCGTCGCCCGGGCCGAAGAACGCGAACTGGACGAGGGCCAGCAGCACGCGCGGCTCGATGGCCGTATCCAGATCGACGTCGAGGTAGAAATTGGCCAGATCCTCGATGTCTTCGGTCGACAGTCCCGCGGTCGAGCCAGGATATGGCTCTTCCGTCCGCATCTTGTGGGCGATGGCCTCGATCAGTTCGATCAGCCGCTCCCGACCGATCGTCTGCAGAACGTCGAGCAGGCGTTCGCGATCCCGGGCGGTTGCGACCGCGTCGGCGCCGAGCGACGTCACGAGCGCCTCGACGTCGCCGAGGTTCTCGGCGCCTGAAAAGACGTCCCAGCGAAAGCCGAGTTCGCCCGTGGAGAGCTTCTCCTGCTCACGGTCGACCATGGCGTCGACGGCGGCCGCCAGCAATTCGAACTCGTCGGCGGCGAGACGGCCGTCCCGGCCGGCAATTCCGAGCAGGAGGTCGCAGTAGAAGGGCAGCGTCGCCAGTTCGGCGGCGGCGGGCGAGGCATCGAGGGCGGCCAGAAACGCGGCCACCCGCGGGGGATCGGCCGCGTTCTCGTCCGGCGGCAGCCGCCCCTCGTGGCGCGTCCACGCCAGCGCGCGCCACGACGGCCGCTCCCAGCGCGCCAGTTCGTAGAGCGCGACGCGACCGAAGCCGATCTGGCGATCGATCAGGCCGCGCAATGCCGTCGACGACGTCAGCAGGCTGTCGCGGGCGCAGACGACGACGCGCGAGCGGGACGCGGGAGCGAGGCAGTCCTCGAGCGCCGCCACGAAATCCGTCTCGCCGGCGAAGAACTCGTCGAGACCGTCGAACATCCACGTCGTATGGCCGGAGCGGCCGAGAAAGCGCATCAAGGCGGGGGGCGTCGGGGCGGCTGCGTCCGTGGCGGCGACCGCTTCGAGGAGGCCGTCGAGGGTGCGCACCGAGCGCTCGCGGATGTGCTCCGGCAGGAACAGGATCGGTCGGGAGGCGGGCTGCTGGCGGCGCTTTGCGTCCCGGAACCGGTTGTCGAGGGCCGCAAAAAGGGCCGCGAAGAGCATCGATTTGCCGGCCCCCGCGTTGCCGATGAGTACGGTCAGGCGTGGGCCGTCGGACGGGGCCGTAAGATCGTCGACCAGCAGAGGCAGCAGATCGCCGCCCTCGCCAAAGCCGCCCTCGCCGTGCCCCAGTCGGCTCAAGGCCGTGAAAGGCTGCGGAATTCTGTTCTTCTCGAGGTCGCCGTGCTCGCGCAGGAACGCCTCGAATACCGAGCGGGCTTCGCTACCCCGGCCAGCACCGAACGCGCCGTCGTCGTCCGACTTGTAGGGCGTGTCGAAGAACTGCACCGGGACGCGGACGGCAATTCCTGAGGCGTTGGCCTGCTGGCGGAAGGCCGTCGGCAGGCCCGTGAGCGATGGCACCACCAGATACCCGAGCGACCGCTCGTCGAGGACCTGGCTCGCGGCGGCGAAGTCCTGCAGCAGGCCGGCTTCGTCAGGCGTGACACCGTGGTCGGGATCGATCAGCCAGACGAAGCGCCGGTCGGTGCCCGACGCTCCTGTCCGCTCAGCCGCGAGACAGTGCGGCGCGCGATGCTCGACCGTGTAGCCGTCCGCCTCCAGGAAAGCGGCAATGCGGCCGGCGAGGCCCGTGCCGTTCGACGTCGCCGTCATGATCGCCCCTCGGGTGGCTTCTGCTCCGGCTGCATCCATCTCACGACCAGAGCACCGGCAGCAACGCCAACGCATCCGTGCGGCGCGTGCGTCAGCGGGCGTTGCGCGAGAGTGACAGGCGACGGGTCAGCCCTTGTCGCGCATGATACGCGCCTTGTCGCGCTGCCACTCGCGCTTCTTGATGTCCTCGCGCTTGTCGTGGTGCTTCTTGCCCATCGCGAGCGCGAGTTTGAGCTTGGCGCGGCCGCGCTCGTTGAAATAGATCTCGAGTGGCACCATGGTCATGCCCTGGCGCTCGACGGCGATGCGAAGCTTATGAATCTCCTTCGCTTTCAGGAGAAGCTGGCGCGGTCGCCGGGGATTGTGCTGGAAGAAGGCGCCAGCGTTCGAGTACTCCGGGATATAGGCGTTGATCAGCACGATGCCGCCGCCCTCGCTCGAGGCGTAGCTCTCGGTGATGTTGGCCTGGCCGGCGCGGAGCGACTTCACCTCGGTGCCGGTCAGGGCGATGCCGGCCTCCCAGACGTCTTCGACGCGAAACTCGTAGCGCGCGCGCCGGTTCTCCGCGACCACCTTGCGATTTTCTTCTTTCTTGGCCATCGGAACGACTGGTGCCTCGTGATCGGCTCGCGACCCTCGCACGGGACCGCAAAGGAGAACGAGTAAGCAGATTTGACCGCCCGCAGCAAGGCGACGCGCCCTGTTGCCAGCCGGCCGCGCATGGCGCACGCTCCGGGAACGCATCCCGGCCCCGGAAACGCGGATGCGACGGGAGGCAGACCCATGAAATTCGGCGTCAGCACGCTGTCGCGCGGCCTGTTCACAAGCCGTGCCGCCTACATGGCGGTGGCGCAGGCGGCGGAGAGGGCGGGATTCGATTTCCTGTCGGTCAACGACCACATCGTCGTGCCGGCAAAGCTCGGCTCGGCCTATCCCTACACGGCGACGGGGAGCTGGTCGGCGGCCGAGCACGGCCACTGCTTCGACCAGCTCGCGACGCTCGCCTTCCTCGCCGGGTGCACGTCGCGGCTCAGGCTCCTCACCTCGGTCATGGTGGTGCCGCACCGGCCCGTCCTCGCAACGGCGAAGACGCTCGCGACCATCGACGTCCTGTCGAACGGGCGGCTGATCGTCGGTGTCGGCGCGGGATGGATGGAAGAGGAGTTCCGGCTGCTCGGCGCGCCGTTCCGCGAGCGGGGGGCGCTGACGGACGAGTATCTCGCCGCCTTCCGCGAGCTGTGGACAGCCGACAAGCCGCGCTTTCACGGCAAGCACGTCGCGTTCGAGGACGTGATCTTCGCGCCGAAACCGATCCAGAAGCCCGGCCCGCCGATCTGGGTCGGAGGCGAGAGCCCGGCCGCGCTCCGCCGCGTCGTGCGGCACGGCGACGGCTGGTATCCCGGCAACAACAATCAGGCCATGCCGCTCGACACGCCCGAGCGGCTCGCCGACGGCATCGGCCGCGTGCACGCGCTCGCCCGGGAGGCGGGACGGGATCCGGCGAGCGTCCATCTCGGGCTGATCGTGCAGGGGGCCTTCGCCTGGACGGCCGGGCGCACCCGCGACGGCTCGGCGCGCGCCTTCTTCACGGGCAACCGCGACGAACTCAGCGCGGACCGGGACGCGCTCGCCGGCCTCGGTATCGGCAGCGTCGCACTCCGGCCGGGTGGCGAGAGCATCAGCGAGATCGTCGAGGCGATCGAGCGGTTCGGCCACGACGTCATCCGCGACGGGGGCTGACGGAGCGCGTGCCCGCGCCGTTCACGGCGCAGCGAGGCCCATCTCGGCGAGCGTGCGGCCGGCGAGCAGGCCGCGATAGAGCGCGTCGTAGCGGTCGATGCAGGCAGAGAGCGAGAACTCGGCGCGGGCGCGGGCGCGGGCCGCTGCCCCGAAGCGGCGGCGCATCAGCTCGTCGCTTGCCAGCCGGCGGATGGCCACGCCGAGTTCCGCCGGCGACTTCGGCGGCACTACCAGGCCCGTCTCACCATCAAGAATTGCCTCGGCGTTGCCACCGACGTCGCTCACGACCATGGGCAAGCCGGCCGCCATCGCCTCGATGACGGCATTCGAGAAGCCTTCCTCGTGGCTCGCGAGGATCGACATGTCGGCGGCGGCGAGGAGGGCCGGCACGTCGTTGCGCACGCCGAGGAAGTGCACGCGACCGTCGAGGCCGAGCCGGGCGCGCAAGTCCTCGAGGCCGGCGCGGGCGCCTTCGTCGCGACCGATGCAGACCACCTTCAGGTTGGGCGGCAGATTCGGGAGTTCGCCGGCCAGCGCGTGAAGGATATCGGCGTGGCCCTTGTAGGGGATGAGGTTCGCGACCACGATCGCGACGAGATCGTCGGGGGCGAGACCGAGGCTGGCGCGCGTCGCCTCGCGCCCCATGCCGGGCTCGAGGCCGGCAATCGCGACGCCGTTGTAGATGAGGCCGACGCGGGCGGGCGCACAGCCTTCGGCCACCAGATCGGCCACGACGCGGCGCGAGTTGGCGAGGACCGCCGTCATCTGGGGATGCAGGCGGCGCTCGACGGCGCCCGCGCCCGGCCAGTTGCGCTGGTAGAGGTTGAGGCCACGACGGCTCATGAGGCAGATCGGCACCCGCCGCAGAAGAGCGATCGGCGCGCCGATCAGATAGGGCTCGGGAAGGAAGAAATGCACGATCGACGGCTCGAGGCGGCGCATCGTGGTGGACAGGCGGCTGCCGGCCATCACCGTCGCCCGGAAACGGCCGGCCAGGCCCTGCTGGCCGGGCTGGCGCTCGATCGGAGGGCCGATCACATCGACGCCCTGCTCCCGCACACCGGGCGCATAGGCGCCGAGCCGGTTCATGCAAAAAAGAGAGACAGGCCAGCCGCGCGCGACAAGCCCCGGGAGGACCGACGAGAGATGTCGTTCGGCGCCGCCCACGTCGAGGCTCAGCGATACGAAGAGAAGCCTCGGGAGGGCCTCCTCTCCGGCGGCCATGGCCGCGCCGGGTGACCGATCGGAGCTATTGTTCATCGGTGCGTCACGGCGCAGGGGCCGAACGCGAACGGCGGACGGCGCTTTCCGCCCGAAGGCAGGGAGCACAGTCCGCCGTGACACGGGCGCCGGGATACGCGACACCTGAGGTCACGGCGCGAGTTCGGACTTGACCACAAAGATGTTGCCGAATTGCGAATGGCAAGAATGATTCGCTCGCCCCGCTCGCTGGCGAACGCCTCAACGGACATGCGTGCCGGCGACCCACTCGCCGAGAAAGCGGTCGAGCCAGCCATGAACCTTGGGCGCCTCGACGAGATGGGTGGCGAGTTGCTCCTGCCGGGGCCGCGCCCCCCGCATGAGCAGGCGCACGGGATTGGCGCCGCTCCAGCGATTGACCTGGGTGTAGGTGATCTCGGGGTGGAACTGCACGCCCACCGCCGAGCCGTAGCGGAAGGCCTGATTGGGATAGGCGCCATCGGAGCGGGCCAGAAGTTCGCCGCCTGCCGGGAGATCGAAGCCCTCGCGGTGCCATTGGAAGACGCGCTCCGGCATCCGAAAGCGGGCGCCGGCCTCCGTCTCGCGGATCGGGTGATAGCCGATCTCGACCGATCCATGGCAGCAGTGGTCGACGCGCGCGCCCAGATGATGGGCCAACATCTGGGCGCCGAGGCAGATGCCGAGAAAAGGCTTTGCCTCCTTCAGGGCGACGCCGATCCAGGCCACTTCGCGGCGGACGAAATCCAGTTTGTCGTTGGCGCTCTGGGGGCCGCCGAAGATCACGGCGCCCGTGTGCCCGGCCAGCGTCTCCGGGAGCGGCTCGCCGGCGAAATGGCGGCGGATATCCAGGGGATAGCCGTTGTCGCGGAACCAGCGGCCGACGTGGCCCGGATTGGAATGGGCCTGATGCAGAACGATCAGCACCGGAAGCTTCCGCGTATCCGGAGCCTGCGCGACCACCGGGGGTGCATCGCCCTCACGTTCCAAAAGACGCCCGTCGAGCATCCCGTTCAACTCCAGATGGTTATCGGCGGCGGCCGGACGACTGCCCAGGGTGCAACAGTAGTGCCATCAAAGGCACAAGTAGGGCATTCGGCACGATCCGCAAAGCGGCGGCCATGAAAACGTTGAGGATACCGGGGACGACGACCGTCAATCCCAGTTCATGGCCGCGGAACGCCCAGCGCGCGACCCGTTCCGGCGTCATGGCCGGGAGGAAGCGACGGTAGAAGGCGGCTCCGGCGCCCATGCGGTCGTGGAAGGCCGTCTCGACAGGCCCCGGAGCGACAACGGTGACGCGGATGCCATCGCGGCGGACCTCGGCCGCCACCGCCTCGCTCAGCGAGATCAGGAAGGCCTTCGACGCATAGTAGGCCGCCTGATAGGGGCCGGGAACGTAACCGCCGAGCGATGCGACGTTCAGGATGCCGCCCGAGCCCCGCGCCCGCATCGCCGGCAAGACGTGGCGGATCAGGCGGGCCGGTACGGCGACATTGAGCGCCAGCAGCCGTTCGAGGTCGTCCGGCGCGATGTCGGCGAAGTCGCCGCAATGGCCGACAGCCGCGTTGTTGACGAGAAGGCCGACGTGCGACCCGGTCTCCGCCAGCGCTGCATCGAGACGCGCGAGCGCGTCGTCGGCCGTGAGATCGACGGCCAAGGTCCACACCTCGGGCGCGCCACGGCGGCGGAGCCCATCGGCCGCGGCATCGAGGCGGCCAGCGTCGCGGGCAACCAGCAGCAGCGCGTGGCCCCGTTCGGCAAAGAGGGCGGCCATGGCGAGACCGATGCCCTCCGAGCCTCCCGTCACGACGGTCACGGGGCGCGTGTCGGCGGGTCGCGGTGGTGACGCTGGAGCGTCATCGGACAGAGGGGACATCGTCACGCCGTGGGCTCGAGGGGCAAGCCCGCACCATGCCCGGCCGTGGCACGGGCCACAACCGGGGGCAGCCTCCCGGCTCTACTCGCCCGCCAGGTCCAGCAGTTCGCCCAGCGCCGCGAAGAAGTTCTGTGGCCCGAGGTAGCCCGCGATCCGATCCACCTCGCGGCCGTCCTTCATGAGGACCACGGTCGGGACCGTATGCACGCGCTCGACGAGGCCGAGGCGCAATTCGTCGACGCTCGTGATGTCGACGTAGCGCATCGGCACGTTGCGCGCCCGGGGCGATGCCTCGTAGGCGGGCTGGATGTGCTGGCGGACGAGATCGCAGACCGTGCACCCAGCCACCTCGATAACCAGCAGCTCGAGGCGACGCGTATCGGCCGGGCCGGGCTCACGTGCGGCATCGATGGGACGCGCCAGGCCGAGCGACAAGGCCAGAGCGAACAGGACGATTGACAGACTACGCATGGGACGCCACCGATCCGGGAGGGTCGACGAAAACGGACAGGACGCGAGGCTATCTCTGCATCCTCGCTGCCGAAAGCAATGTCCTGCCAGTACGTTAACGCGTGTCCCGCGATGGGGCGGATCGCCGGCCTCAGCCCGCCAGATGCCCGCGTGACGCGAGGTTGGTGAAGAGTGCCCGGGCCCCGAACGTCCAGGGCCTAGCCACGTCCGCCATCACCATGCGGTTGACGAGGCGGCCCAGCGCCGGGGCGCGAATGGTGACGATGTCGCCGGCCTTGTGGGTGAAGCCCATGCCGGGGGCGCCGCGATCCTCGGTGGGGGCGAACATGGTGCCGAGATAGAGCACGGCGCCGTCCGGGTACTGGTGCGTCTTGCCGATCAGTTCGGCGACGAGGTCGGCCGGATCGCGGGCGATTTCGGTCATCGACGACTTGCCGGCCATGCGGAAGCCGTCCTCGCCCGTCACCTCGAGATGCACATCCATCGCGCGCACGGTGTCGAGCGAGAAATGGGCGTCGAAGAAGCGGATGAAGGGCCCGACGGAGGCCGAGGCGTTGTTATCCTTCGCCTTCGACAGCAGCAGGGCGGAGCGGCCCTCGAAATCGCGGAGGTTGACGTCATTGCCGAGCATGGCGCCGACGATGCGGCCGCTCCCGGCGACGACGAGCACCACCTCGGGCTCGGGATTGTTCCACGTCGAACGCGGGTGCAGCCCCGCCTCCATGCCGTGGCCGACGGCCGACATGGGCTGGGCCTTGGTGAAGATCTCGGCGTCCTCACCGATGCCGACCTCCAGGTACTGCGACCAGGCACCGGCCTCGATCAGGGTCTTTTTCAATGCCAGCGCCTGCGGCGATCCCGGTTTCAGGCGGCGCAGATCGCCGCCGAGCTGGCGCTCGACCTCGGAGCGGATCGCCAGCGCCTTCTCCGGAGCGCCCTTCGCCTGTTCCTCGATGACGCGCTCCAGCATGGAGCGGGCGAAGGTCACGCCCGCCGCCTTCACGGCCTGCAGATCGATCGGGGCCAGCAGCCAGGGCTTTCCGGGATCGCGGGTCGCCTCTGGCGTGTTGGCGAGGACGGGTTCGAGCGGGCCCAGATCCTCGCCGTCGAGCGTGGCCAGCCGTGCTGCCGGGTCGGCCGCCTCGCAGAGCGCCGACATGGTGGCTGCGTGGCGCGTGACGTCGACGAGACGGCCGTCACGAACGGCGACCACCGAGGGTCCCGCGACATCGGGGCGCCAGACG
>LNEM01000030.1 GCA_001464955.1 Rhizobiales bacterium Ga0077537
TACGCCCAGTAATTCCGAACAACGCTAGCCCCCTTCGTATTACCGCGGCTGCTGGCACGAAGTTAGCCGGGGCTTATTCTGCGGGTACCGTCATTATCGTCCCCGCTAAAAGAGCATTACAACCCTAAGGCCTTCATCACTCACGCGGCATGGCTGGATCAGGCTTTCGCCCATTGTCCAATATTCCCCACTGCTGCCTCCCGTAGGAGTCTGGGCCGTGTCTCAGTCCCAGTGTGGCTGGTCGTCCTCTCAGACCAGCTAAGGATCGTCGCCTTGGTGAGCCTTTACCTCACCAACTAGCTAATCCTACGCGGGCCCATCCAATGGCGATAAATCTTTCCCCTCACGGGAATATACGGTATTACTCCAAGTTTCCCTGGGCTATTCCGTACCATTGGGAAGGTTCCCACGCGTTACTCACCCGTCTGCCACTCCGTATTGCTACGGCGTTCGACTTGCATGTGTTAGGCCTGCCGCCAGCGTTCGTTCTGAGCCAGGATCAAACTCTCAGATTGAAAGTTTCATTCTGGTTCTGGCTTGGAGGTTACTCCAAGGATCTGCGTAACGGGCACCTTCACACTTGATGCGCATCTTCCGATTTCTCGGCCGATACTCATCATGGTGATGGCTTAGAAACGCAGTATCGCCAGAGTCTCTTTCAGTCTCGCATCGTGACTAGCACGACCTCGAGACCCGCCAGGACTCCGCCGCCTGCGCTTCTCTTCCTTCGATTAACTTGTCAAAAAGCGCCACTTCGAGGAACAGAAATCCCTCAGCGTTCCGGTTTCCCGGTTCCGCCGACCAAAAAACGAACCGCTTCAGGGAAGACCCTGAGAGGCCCGCGTCGGTTCGAGAGATTTCGTCGTCCGAAGGTTCAAGGCTGCCGGTCAACGGCGCCGCGAACGAGTGGAGGTTTAGCCCCCACCCCCTTCCCTGTCAACACTCATCGAAAAAAAAAGCTTCACATTGCCCCCGAAGCGCCCCCAACTTACTGATTCGTATGTGAACTTTTTACGACGCATGGACCGGCATCAAGGTTGATCGACCGCCGTTGGCGGTCCTCGAAGTCGCCATTTGCGGAGCCCGACAATCGCCGGATTGCCGTGTCACAAGGGCTTACGCACGGGCAATGGGTATGGTTAACTAGCTGACAGTAAGCGCTTTATTGGGGGACGCGGAGTGAGCGCATCGGGGGTTGATCAGGCCGAGTTGAGGCGGCACGCGCCGCTCGGCAGTCCAAGCAAGATGTCCCGGCGTGGCCAGACGCAGGGTCTTCCGCACCTCTATGCATCCCGGCGGCGACGCCCGTTGCCCGACCTTTTCATTACGGACCGCGCCGAGGCCCGGCGCGGTGGCGGCTTCAAATGGTTCTTCAGCACCTGCCTGGCCGCTATGGTTGGAACGGTCGCAATTGGAGCGGTGATCTTCGGTTCGCTCGACCCCTCCACGGGATCGAGGCAACTCGCTGAAACCTTCAACCCGTCCCGCACCAGGCCGGCCGTCGCGCCGAAACCACGTGACGTCCGCCCCGTTGATGGTTTGCCTTGGACGGTCCCCAAGTCAGACCGGCTCCAGGCCACGATGGATGCCGTCTCGACGCGCTACATCGTGCAGGACTCGATCCGCGAGCGGCGCGCGAACCGGGAGTATCTGCACCGGAAGCCCTACGCGCGCGTCCTGATCCGCCTGGCGGCCGTCGGCCCAGACCCGAACGTGAACGTCCCGCCCTTCAATCCCGTCCAGATCTTCGCCACGACCAACGCCACGCCCTCCGCCCGGGATAGCGCAGGCACGACGGCCGGGCCCGAGGGGGGAACCGTGGGCATCCGCGTCGTCGAGCTGCTCGGGAGCATCCTCCCTACCGATGACGGTCAGGAGATAGACACCCGGGAAGCGATCGAGCTCGTCTCGCGCATGATTTCGAATGAAGCCGACAGGGCGGAGATAAGGCCTTCGTTCGCGCCCGAGGGCATAGATCTGGCGCGACGTGAGAAAAACGTCCAGACGACGGCTTACACGACGACACTCTACAAGACGTCGGCCGATGTCGAAGATCTCGCCGACGAGGTCGAAGGGAGCACCGAGCGCGTCCGCCTGGCACGAGGCGAGACGCTGACGCGCCTGCTTCTGCGCATGGGCGCTGACACTTTCCAGGCCCGCGACATGGTCGAGGCAGCCCGCGGGATCGCCCCGGAGTCAGCGATTTTGGCGGGGTTCGAGGTCGAGATAACGACGGCGCCGTCTCTCTCGGGCTCCGGCAAACCCGAGCCGATCCGGTACTCGGTCTTCTCGCCCCAGGGCGAGCACAGGGTCACGGTCGAGCGAAATCCGGCCGGCGAGTTCATGGCCTCCGCCGAGCCGACGGCCACGTCCCGACGCTCAGTTGCATCAGCCGAAGCAGCGAGTCTCAGCCTCTATTCCAGCCTCTACGTCGGCGCACTGGCCCAGGGCATACCAGTCGAGACCATCCAGACGATCGTGCGCCTGCACGCTTACGAGGCCGATTTCCGGCGTCGGGCGCGGGGCAGCGACGCAGTGGAGCTGTTCTTTGATGTCCGCGAGGACGAGCGTGGCGCCGACGGCACTCTCGGTGAACTGTTGCTCACATCGATCACCATCGGCGGCACGACACAGCGCTTCTATCGGTTTCGCGAGCCCGACGGGAGCGTCGATTACTACGATGCCAACGGCCAGAACTCACGCCGCTTTCTTCTGCGCAAACCGCTGCGGAGTGACGATGTCCGTCTGACATCGGGCTTCGGCATCCGCTTTCATCCGCTCCTCAATCAGCGCAAGCTCCACAGTGGCGTCGATTGGGCAGCTCCCGTCGGAACGCCGATCGTCGCGGCCGGCAATGGCACCATCGAGGAAGCTGGATACAAGGGGCAGTATGGGAACTACGTCCGGATCAGGCATGCCAACGGCTATCAGACCGCCTACGCCCACATGCGCAACCTCGCGCCGGGGACGATTGCCGGTGCGCGCGTCCGCCAGGGGCAGGTCGTCGGCTATCTGGGATCGACCGGTCTCTCCTCCGGGCCTCACCTTCACTACGAGGTGCTGGTCGGCAATCGTTGGGTCGATCCCCTGTCGATCCACGTCCCCCGCGAAAAGCGGCTGTCGGGACGTCAGCTCGCCGCGTTCCAGCGCGAACGCGTCCGGATCGACGACCTGATGCGTCAGCCCCCGGTGCGCGTCAGCAGCATCGACCCCGTGCGCTGACGCACGTCGCCTCCCCGCGATGGGATGACAGGCGTGTGCCCCACGGCTAGCCTCACTGTAGGTCTTCTGAGGCAGGGAATCATGACGACACGGAAGTCGGTTGGCATTGTCGGCGCCGGAGCGGCGGGACTGTGCGGCGCCAAGCACATGCTCGAGGAAGGGCTCGAGGTCACCGTCTATGAAATTGGCAGCAACGTCGGAGGCATGTGGGTCTACCAGAACGACAATGGCCGGTCGTCCGCATACAAGACCCTGCATATCAACACCGCGCGCGACCTGACCAATTTCTCGGACTTCCGTTTCGATGAGACGGTGCCGCCATTTCCGTCCCATTGGGACATGGCCCGCTACCTCACCGATTACACCGATCATTTCGGCGTCACGCCACGCATACGTTTCAATACGCGCGTTGTTTCGGTGAAGCCGGCGCCATCCTATACGCATGACACTCCGCGCTGGCAGATCACCACGGAGCGCGGCGAGGTGATCGAGCACGACACGGTGATCCTCGCGACCGGGCACCTCACGAAGCCACTCGAAGTTCCCATGTTTCGTGACGCGTTCGCGGGCGAGTATCTCCATTCGCACTATTATCGCGACCCGGCCCGATTCGTCGGAAAACGGGTATGTGTTGTTGGTGTCGGCAACAGTGCACTCGACATCGCGAGCGACCTTGCCGTCACGTCTGAAAAGGTCGTCCTCGTCGCCAGATCGAGCGCGCTCGTCATCCCGAAACTCGTGTTCGGCCGGCCGTTCTGGGATACCATCAAGCCCTTCTACAAGCCGTGGGTGCCGGCCTGGCTCCGCACAAAGGTGTTGAAGTCTCTGGTCTACGTGGTGCAGGGCGACATGACAGCGCTCGGCTTTCCAGCCACCTCGAAGCGTGTCCACGCGACGTCGAACGCCAACATCGTCAATCACATCAAATACCGCCGCGTTCTGGTCGAGAACGGCATCGAGAAGATCGACGGCAAACACGTGACGTTCGCAAATGGCCGCACCGAGGAATTCGATACGCTGATCGCCGCGACAGGGTACGTCATCGATCTCGACTTTCTCGACGAGCGCGTCATCGAGCGCCACGAAAGCCGTCTCGATCTCTATATGAGGATCGTACCGCCAGATTGGCGCGGTCTCTATTTTCTTGCCTACTTCAATTCGGATACGGCACTGAACTGGATCTGCGAAGGCCAGGTCCGATGGCTGCGTGAATTTGAGATGGGCCGCGCCCAACTGCCCGACAGGTCCGAGATGCTGGCCGATATCGCGGCACGCAATGCATGGGTCGAGGGCCAGTTCAAGGACACGCCGCGCCACGGCATCGAAGTCGAGCACCTCCCCTATTTCGCGGATCTGAAGCGTACGCTCCGGCTGGCCCAGAAGCGCGCGGGACGTGCCGTGCGCGATGTCGGCATCGCAGCCGTCAATCGCATGCCCCATCGCAAGCGCGAGGCCGGTTAGTCTTGCCGCGCGGAGACAGCCAGCCGATGCGCTACCTGTTCGTTCACCAGAACTTTCCGGGCCAGTTCCGCCATGTCGCGCGTGCGTTGGCCTCCCGGTCCGGAAACGAGGTTCTGGCGCTGACTGACGAAAAAAACCGCCAGACACTCGAAGGCGTGCCGATCGCCCGCTACAAGACGCCGCCCGCGCCCCCGGAAAGCCTGACCGCTTCGGCTGCTACGATCGTGTCCCGGTTCACGCGCGGCGAGGCCGTGGCGCGCGCCATGATTTCCCTGCGCGAGCGCGGCGCGACTCCCGATCTTGTCGTTGGCCACCCCGGCTGGGGTGAGCTCCTTCTGGCGCGCGAAATCTTCCCGTCGACGCCGATCGTCGCCCATGCGGAGTACTACTATCGCGCCGAGGGTGGCGACGTCGGTTTCGACCCGGAGTTCCCCGGCTTGAGCGATGGCCTGCGTGCCCGCCTGAAGGCGAAGAACTTGCCGCTGCTGTCGGCGCTCGCCGACGCGACGCACGCCATATCCCCCACCGCCTGGCAGGCCGCCTGCTGCCCCGAGGCCTACCGCGACGATATCGAGATCATCCATGAGGGTATTCGCACCGATCTCGTCACGCCGAAGGCCGACGCCGTCTTTGCCGTCGGCGATGCCGGCCCGTTGCGCTTCGCCGCCGCCGACGAGGTGCTGACGTTCGTCAATCGCAACCTCGAGCCGCTCCGCGGCTACCACGTGTTCATGCGCGCATTGCCGGCCATTCTGAAGGCTCGGCCGGAAGCCCACGCCGTTATCGTCGGTGGGGATCGTGTCTCCTACGGCGCGCCGTCGCCCGACGGCCGGTCCTGGAAGGACGTCTTTCTGACCGAGGTCCGCGACCGCTTGCCGATGGATCGGGTCCACTTCGTCGGGCAGCTGGCCTACGCGGACTTCGTGTCACTGATGCAGGTGACGCGGCTACACGTCTACGCCACCTACCCCTTCGTCCTGTCGTGGTCGATGCTCGAGGCCATGAGCGCGGGCGCGCTGGTGCTCGGCTCGGCGACAGCGCCGGTAACCGAGATCATCGAGCACGGTCGCAATGGATTTCTGTACGAGTTCTTCGACGGCGACGCGCTTGCGCGTCAGGCCATCGACGCCTTGGCTCATCCGGAGCGATATGCCGGAGTGCGTGCTGAAGCGCGGCGCACCATCGTCGAGGCCTACGATCTCCAGCGCATCTGCCTTCCGGCGTGGCTCGATTGCCTCGAGGACGTCGCAACCAACGGTCGCCGCACCCGCAGGCCACGGTAGCCCCCGCCCGACAGCCGATGACCAGGCCCGATCATCGGGCGATCCGGCTTTCGACCACTTGGCGGCCGGTGAAGAACCGCGCGGTGACCGGCTGGCCGGCCTTGCACGCCGACAGGAATTCCTGCGCACGCCTGAGGCACCGTTCGCGATTTCGACCGGCGTTCTCATGATTGTCGAAGAAGACTCGCGCGTTGAGTGCCGGCCCGAACTTCGGCAGCCCCGGGCATCGAGCCGGGCCGAGCTCGATCTCGCACAACGTTTCACGCACTTCGGCCGTTCCGGACCCGGAACCCTGGCCGAGCAGGGCCAATACGGCAGCGAACGCGACTGCCCCGGCCACGACAGCCCCGATCGCCAATGCAATCAGCCTCGACGAGATCGTCCCCTCCCGCTCGAAATCAGACGACTCTGCATATCGGCAACCCGCCATCGAGATGCAAGCGCGCCATAGCGGGCGTCCAGCCGCATTTCTGCTCGAGCGACTGGAATGCGACACCGCGCCATGCTTCACTTGAATTCGTCCGGATGCTCGACAGGATATGCTGTGACGCTCACCGCCAAGGCAGAACCCATATCGCAGCCCCAGCCGGTCGCACGCGGAGAGCTGGTCCTCGTCGTCGGCCCGTCTGGCGCGGGCAAGGACACCCTGATGCTCGCGGCACGCGACGCCCTCGCTGGCGATCCTCGTATTCTCTTCGCGCGCCGCATAATCACCCGTAGCAGCCACGACACGGCCGAAAGTCACGACACGCTGCCGCGCGAACGGTTCGACGAGGCGCGCCGGCAAGGCGCGTTCCTGTTGTCGTGGCAGGCGCACGGTCTCGGCTACGCGATCCCGCGCTCGGTCGAAAGCCACCTCGCAGCCGACGGTGTCGTCGTCGCCAATGTATCGCGTACGTCGATCCCCGAAGCCGAGCGGCTCGTTGCGCGCGTCACGGTTCTTCATGTGACGGCTCCGCAAGAGGTGCTGGCCTCCCGCATCGCTGCGCGCGGTCGCGAACCGCTCTCCGAGGTTGCCGCACGGCTCTCGCGCCAGCCCCCGCTCGCGATATCGACGGCCGAACTGGTCGAGATCGTCAACGACGCCGATGTTGCCTCGGCGGCAGCACGGTTGACCGCTGTCCTCACGCGCCTCGCGGATCGCGCAGCGGCACACGCCCGACGATCCTGAACCGGACATCGCGCCGATCCTGCCGAAACAGCGTCAGCGCATCGATACGTACTGGCGCACCTTCGAGAACACCCGTTTCATCGAACAATCTGGCGAGCGCGTCTTTCACTGGCTCGCGATCCATCTCGTCGAGCGGTCCGGTCAATGTCATGTGGAACCGGAACTCCTCGAGCACATACGGGTACCCGTAGAGGTCGAGATAGCGCATCTGCCGCTCGCTGAGTGGCGACTTGAGCCGCCGTGCTCGGTCAGCCTCCCCGAGCGGCGCCCGGTTCGCCTCGAGCCCCCTCACGACCTCGGCCGCCAGATCCGACAGTGATGCGCACGGGCCGCTCGGAATCAGCGCCACGAACCGACCGATCCCGGCAACCTTGAGGCGCGGCATCACGACCGGCGCCATACCCTCCGCGAGGCGCGCCATGTCCGCGAGCAGATCCGCTTCCGTACGTCCCTCAGCCAGGTGAAACGGCGCTTTCAGCGTGCCATGAAATCCGTAGCGGCGCGGCTCTTCCGTCAGCGCGGCCCAATGCGCGCCGGACATCCCGGCAACCTCCGGAGACGGCACGTCGCAACCGGTCGCGGCATCGTAGCCGATGACCGACGATCCGAGCGTCCAGAGCCCGCTCTGCGGCTCCGGCGCGAAATAGATGGCATAGCGCGTCATCCGCCCTCGCCCCCCGCTACATGACGTGCCGCCCCTCGCACCAAAGACCGCGCACCACCGGCGTCTCACCGACCACGCGATACCGGAGCACGTCGGCCCGGAGCCCCGCCCTCAGATGCCCGCGGTCGTCGAGGCCGAGAGCGTCCGCGATCGCCCACGTCACCATGCCAACGGTCTTCGGCAATGCAAGGTCATGGCGTGTGGTCAGCGTGTGCACGGCTTGCAGCAGGCTCGAGGGCACATAGTCCGAGGAGAGCCCGTCCAGCACGCCCTCGGTCGCCAGCGTCGCGACCGACACGCCGCCCGAGTGCGACCCACCCCGCACCACGTTCGGTGCCCCAGCCACGGTCCTGAGCCCCTTCGCCTTCGCCGCCGCCGCGGCCTCCACCGTCGTCGGGAACTCCGAGATCACGACACCCGACGCGACACCCTCGTCGACATGCTCCGGTGTCGTGTCGTCGTGCGAGGCGAGTGGAATGCCGCGCGACCGGAACATGTCGACGACGATCGGCCACATCTTCGGGACGTTGCTGGCCGAAGCCTGCCGCGATTTGAGATGCGCCTGCCATTCCTCTTCGCTCTTGCCGGTCTTGCCGACCACATACGTCCGCAGCGACGCGAGATCGCGCCACTGCCGCTGTCCAGGCGTGTGATCCATCAGCGATCCGAGCGCCACCAGCGGATGGTCGATGTGCGGCGCGATCACGTCGGCGACATCGTCGCCGGTCAATTCGCACCTGAGATGCAGCTTGTGATCGATCCGGAACACACCCTCCGCCATACCGTCCTTGATCGCCCGGATCAGCATCTCGAACGTATCGCGCCGCGAGATCGACGAGCCGGAATCGTAGCCGGCGCAGATCGCGTCGTAGACCGTCGTCACGCCCGCCGCCGCCATCTGCGCATCGTGCGCGACCGCCGCCGCGAGCCCGTTCGGCCACAGCACGCCGGGCCGCGGCACCAAGTGCTTCTCCATGTTGTCCGTATGCATCTCGATGAGACCCGGCGTCACGAGGTCCCCCTCGCAGTCGATCGCCGACGGCAGCGCGCTCCGCCCCTGATCGACGGCGCGAATGCCGCGACTGTCGAACGCGATGGTGCCCTCGACGACCTCGGTCTCGAGCACGATGCGGGCATTGGTGAGGATGGTCTCCATGCGGGTCCCGTTCCGGATGTGGGCTGAAATCAGATGGCGCGGCTCGTGCGCTCGTACTTCTCGAGGAAAGCTTCGGCGGTGAGATCGCGCACGTCGGTGTTCATGCGGCGGATGGCGTCGTCCGGCCAGTCCCACCACGCGAGCCGCTCGATGCGCTCCGCAATGTCGACGGCAAACCGGCGGCGTACGGGGCGCGCCGGTACGCCGGCGACGATGGCGTAGGGTGCGACGTCCTTCGTCACCACGGCGCCGGCCGCCAGCACCGCGCCGTTGCCGATGCTGAGCCCCGCGAGCACGGTCACGCCGTGCCCGATCCACACGTCGTTGCCGATGGTCGTCCGCTGCGCGCGCCGGTTGGCGAAGAACGTTTGATCGCGCGTCTCGCCCGGCCAGTAGTATTCCGGCACGTACGAGAACCGGTGCTGACTGATCCGGTCCATCGGATGGTCCGGCGGCCCGATGCGGGTCATCGCGGCGATGGCGACGAACTTGCCGATCGTCGTGTCGGCGACAGCCACGTACTCCTGCAGATAGCTGTAGTCGCCGATGCTGCTGTATTCGATGGCGACCTGCTTGTGGATCTCGACCCAGTTGCCGACGGTCGTCTCGCGCAGCTTCGCCGTCGGGTCGATCTTCGACGACCTCGGGATCTTCGCCTGCGCGTCACTCATGGTGCGCTCCCGATCCGCGGAGAAAAGGACGTGACGTCGACCATCCGCGTCGCGACCCTTGATCGCACCGCCTCGTCGTGGAAGATCCCGACGATGGCCGAACCCCTGGCGCGCGCCGCCTCGACGAGTTCGACGACGACGTCGCGGTTGGCGGCATCCAGTGAAGCCGTCGGCTCGTCGAGCAGCAGGACAGGGGCCGGATCGACGAGGCTGCGCGCAATGTTGACGCGCTGCTGCTCACCACCCGAGAACGTCTGCGGCGGCAATGTCCAGAGGCTTTCCGGCAGGTTCATCCGGGCCAGCATGTCGCGTGCCCGTCGCGTCGCCTCGCTCTCACCGATCCCGCGCGCCAGCAGCGGATCGCGAACGAGATCGAGCGCCGAGATGCGCGGGATGACGCGCAGGAACTGCGACACCCACCCGAGCGTCCGCCGCCGGATCTCTAGCACCGCGCGCGGCGCTGCCCCGACGAGATCGACGAGGTGCCCCTCGTGCCGGACGAGGACCTGCCCGGACGTCGGCCGGTAGTTGCCGTAGAGGATGCGCAAGAGCGTCGATTTCCCGGCGCCCGATGGCCCGGAGAGCACGACGGCCTCCCCGGCCTCGACCGACAGCGACGCACCCGCGAGCACATTGAGGCGGATGCCTGACTGGTTGTGCAGCACGAACGTTTTGCCGACGCCATCCACCGCGATCATCGTCGTCATACCCGTCTCCCGGAGAATCTGGCGGTCGTCCGGCGTCTCATGCCGCGAGCACCGACGCGGTCAGAAGTTGCGTATAGGGATGCTGCGGATCGTCGAGCACCTGGTCGGTGAGCCCTTCCTCGACGACGCGCCCGCGCCGCATGACCATCAGTCGATCCGTCAGCAGCCGCGCCACCGCGAGGTCGTGCGTGACGATGATGGCAGCGAGCCCGAGATCACGCACGAGCGCCCTGAGGAGATCGAGAAGCCGCGCCTGCACCGAGACGTCGAGCCCCCCCGTCGGCTCGTCCATGTAGACGAGCTTCGGCTCCGAAACGAGCACACGCGCAATCTGCAGCCGCTGTTGCATGCCGCCCGAGAACTGCGTCGGCCGATCGTCGATGCGTGCCGGATCGATCTCCACTCTTTGCAGCCAGTCGACGGCCGCCACACGAATGTTCCCATAGTGCCGGTCGCCGCGATCGATGAGCCGCTCGCCGATATTGCCACCGGCTGACACGCCCATGCGGAGCCCGTCGCGCGGGTTTTGGTGGACGATGCCCCAGGCCGTCCGCATTAGCGCCCGCCGTCGCTGCTCGTCGAGGGCGAAGATGTCCGGTGTCACACGGCTCCCGTCGCGAAACCCGATCCGTCCCGAGGTTGGCCGGTCCAGTCCCGCGAGGCACCGGAGCAGCGTCGACTTGCCCGAGCCGGACTCGCCGACGATGCCGAGCACCTCGCCCGGCCACAGGTCGAACGAGACGTCCTCGCAGCCGATCCGCTCGCCGTAGAAGCGCGTGACGCCGGTGGCCGTCAGAAGAGGCGCGTCGCCATCCGCGCCGGTGGCAACTTTGGCCGCACTGTCGAGAGGCGCGCTCATTCTTTCGCTCCCCCCGTCAGCTTCTGGCCGGTCTCACTCCCGAGAAGGCGTCCCACGTGACCGGCCGCGCGGCGTTCTTCGCAGTAGTGCGAATCCGAGCACACGAACATCCGGCTCCCCTTGTCGTCCGTGATCACCTCGTCGAGATAGCTGTCCGCGGCCCCGCACAGCGCGCACGGTTCGTCCCACGTCTGCACTTCGAACGGATGGTCGTCGAAATCGAGGCTCTTCACCTCGGTCCACGGCGGGATGGCGTAAATGCGTTTCTCGCGCCCGGCCCCGAACAGCTGCAACGCCGCGCACATGCCGAGCTTGGGGTTATCGAACTTCGGGATCGGGCTCGGGCTCATCACGTATCGCCCGTTGACCAGAACCGGATAGGAATAGGTCGTCGCCACGCGCCCGAAGCGCGCGATGTCCTCGTAGAGCCGCACGTGCATCAGCCCGTAGTCGCCCCACGCGTGCATCTTCCGCGTCTCGGCTTCCTTCGGCTCCAGTTTGCGCAAGGGCTCCGGCTGCGGCACCTGATAGACGAGAATCTGCCCGGCCCGGAGCGGCGCTTCCGGAATCCGGTGCCGCGTCTGGATGATGCTCGCCTCCCCCGTCGCCTCCGTCGTCGCGACACCAGCGACACGTGCGAAAAAGCGACGGATCGACACGGCGTTGGTCGTATCGTCCGCGCCCTGGTCGATCACCTTGAGCGTATCGTCCGGCCCGATCACCGACGCCGTCACCTGGATGCCGCCGGTTCCCCAGCCGCGAGCAAGCGGCATCTCCCGCGATCCGAACGGCACCTGATAACCCGGCACCGCGACGGCCTTGAGCAGCGCGCGCCGCACCATGCGCTTCGTCTGCTCGTCGAGATAGGCGAAGTTGTAGGCCTCGTCCCGCTTCGGTGGCCCGACGCTCTTCTGCATCTCAATCCCCCGCCTTTGCGTTCGCCGTCGGACGGCTGGCCTCGTCCTGCTCGCGCCGGATGCGCGCCTCGAGTTCCTTGCGCAGACGCCGCAGAAGCTCCAGTTCACCCTGAAAGTCGACATAATGCGGCAGCTTCAGATGTTCGACGAAGCCCGCCGCCTCCACGTTGTCCGAGTGATAGAGCACGAACTCGTCCTGTTGGGCCGGATAGGTCGCCGCCTCACCGAGTTCCCGGCCCTTGAGCGCCCGATCGACGATCGACATCGCCATGGCCTTGCGCTCGGCGTGTCCGAAGGCGAGCCCATATCCGCGCGTGAACTGCGGCGCGACGTCCTTCGATCCCTTGAACTGGTTGACCATCTGGCACTCGGTCAGCGTCAGGTCGCCCACGTCCACGGCAAATCCGAGTTCTTCGGGCACGATCTCCACCGCGACTTCCCCGAGCCGGATCTCGCCCGCAAATGGATGATTGCCGCCGAACCCGCGCTGCACCGAGTAGGCGAGCCCAAGCAGGAAACCCTCGTCGCCCCGCGCCAGCGCCTGCAAACGCACGTCGCGCTCGGCCGGAAACTCCACCGGATCGCGCGTCAGGTCGAACGGCTTCGGGTCACCGTTAGGCGGCGTCTCCGGCTCCATCAGCCCTTCGTCGCCGAGAAGGTCCGGCACCCGCGGCATGCGCGGATCGAGCGGCTGCTCGGCGGGCGTGACGTTCGCGGGCGCGCGCCCCTCGCCTCCCGCCAGATCGAACTCGAACAGCCGGTGCGTGTAGTCGTAGGTCGGCCCGAGAATTTGCCCGCCCGGCAGGTCCTTGTACGTCGCCGACACGCGGCGGCGCACCGTCATGGCGCTCGTGTCGACCGGCAACGACGACCCGAGGCGCGGCAGCGTCGTCCGGTAGGCGCGCATGAGGAACGCGGCTTCGATGGCGTCACCTTGCGCTTGTTTGAGCGCCAGCGCGGCGAGATCGGAATCGGCGAGCGAGCCCTCGTTCATGACCCGCGCGACGGCAAGGCCGAGCTGCTCGCGGATCTGCTCGGTGCCGATCTCGGGGACGGCCGGATCGCCCCGCCGCGTTTCCGCGACGAGATCGTGCGTGGCGAGGATCGCGGCCTCGCCGCCCTTGACCGCGACATACATCAGCGCCGCCTTTCCGTTCGCGTCACCAGCGTCGAGCGCGGCAATCCCATGATCGACCGGCCCGCCACGAGAATGAGATCGACCCCGAGCGGATAGCGGTCGTGGTTCGCGGCGACCTCGTCCCAGAAGCCGTCGTGGACGCCAGCCGGCGCGACCCGCCGTTGCCCCTTGATCCCCGGGCCTGCGAGCGTGAGCCCCTCACCGCCCTCCAGCGCCGCGCACTGGACGATCACCGTCGCCGACTTGTCCGGATAGCGCTCGTCACCGGGATCGAACGCGTCGAGGGGCGGCTCGCCGGCCTCGCCCCGCAATACGGCGAAGCGGGCCGCACCGACATCCGCGACGACCGGCGCTCCCGAGTGGAACCGGAGATAGCCTGCCGCGGCCTCAGCCCCGGCGCCGAGCCAGATCGGCGTTTCGTAGTCCGAGAGCGTCAGCAAGGTCTGCGCCGCACCTGACGACAGTGGCGCCGGCGCCGCGATGTCCTCGTCGAGGACGTGCACGGTTCCAGGTTCGCTGAGAGCGGCGAGAATGTTCCGGAAGCATCGCTGCGCGCCGAGTACAGGGTCGGCGAACCCGCGCCCGAGAGTGAGGCCGGCCGAAGTGCCATCCATCAGTCGTGCCCCCGAACCATCGTGAAGAAATCCACTTTCGTGGCGGCCGCCTTGCGCAACGCAAGCGTCCGCGCATCGTCCTGCCGCCGTCGCAGCTCCGCGACACCCTCGGCGAGGACAGGGTTTGCGCCTTGCTGCAGCATCGCGTCGATCACCGCCGAGAGCGTCGCCTTCACCCGGTCGGTCCCGAGTGCATAGGCGAACCCGATTGTCCCGTCGGCGAGCCGCACCACGCAACGCGACAGCGTCGCTTCCCCGAGATTGAAGCGCCGGCCCGTGCCTCCGGCCCGCGCCTCGACCATGATGGTACCCGTCTCGGCCGGCTTCAGCACCGAATACCCTGGCATCACCCCCGCGCGCGCGACCAGCGCCTCGAGTTCACCCCGTGTCGCTCGCGCCAGAACGCCCATCCACGCCTGTCGCGTTGTCGTGTTCATCGTCTCGCGCCCGTCCGCAGTCGCCATCGTTACGTGCACCTCGCCCCTCGACAATGTCTAGACATTACGACGCGCGCTCGCTATTGTCTAGACATCTTCGATGACATTGGGGTGACGCCGCACGCATGGCGATGAGAACGAAACGGCCGCCACAGCCAGCAGCAGGCGCCGACGAACAACCTCCGGCGCCGCGCTGGCGTTGCATTGCCCGTGACATCGCCGCCGATATCGAGCGCGGCCGTCACGTGCGTGGCGAGACGCTGCCCTCGGCGTCCAGCATTGCGGCCCACTACGCCGTCAATCGCCACACTGTTCGTCAGGCATTGCGCCATTTGCAGGACATGGGTCTCGTGACGGTGGAGCGCGGCCGCGGCACGACGGTTCGCGCCGAGCGCTTTCCCTACCGGCTGGGCCGTCGCGTCAGCTTTCGGGCGAACTTCGGCGCCGCCGGCATCGACGCGGGCGGCGATGTCCTGGAAGACGGCATCGAGGCCGCGACCGAAGCGGTCTCGGAAATTCTTCGATTGTCGGTCGGGGCTCCTGTCTGGCGTGTCCGCACGCTCAGCCGGGCCGCCGGAACCCCGGTCTCGACCAGCCTGCACTATCTCTCTGTGGCTCGGTTCCCGGAATTCGACGCGCGCCTGCTCGCCGCCCGGGCATCGATCAGCGCTGCCCTGGCGAGCTATGGGATACACGATTACGTAAGGCTTTCGACCCGGCTGTCCGCCCGCCAGGCGACGCACGAGGAGGCCCGCATCCTCGTGCTCTCGCGAACCGCGTCGGTCATGCAGTCGGTCGCCATCGATGGCCTCGAGACCGGCGATCCGCTGCAGTATGTCGTCGGCGCCTTTGCCGGCGACCGCGTCGAGATGGTCCTCGAGCACGCCGAGGTCAGATGGCCCGCCGCCCGATGATCGCGAACCGCAGCTGGGTCGAGATCATGTCGATCACCGCGACCGCAACGAGGATCATCAGCACCATGAACGAGACATGCTGCCATTCCAGCGTGCGGATCTGCTCGGCGAGATGAAGGCCGATACCGCCCGCACCGACGATACCGATGATCGTGGCCGATCGCGTATTGGACTCGATGTAATAGAGAACCTGGCTGGCGATCACCGGCAGGACCTGCGGGATGAGACCGAACCGGACCGCGTGCAATCGGCTGCCGCCTGACGCCACGACACCCTCGACGGGCTTCTTGTCTGCGTTCTCGACGGCCTCCGAGAACAGCTTGGCGAACGAGCCGATGTCCGACGTCGCGATGGCGAGCACGCCCGCGAACGGACCGAGCCCCACGACATTGATCCAGATGAGGGCCCAGATCAGTGCGTCGACCCCGCGGATGGTGTCGAACGAGCGCCGCAGCAGGAATCGTCCGATCCAGACCGGCAGCACATTGCGGGCAGCCAGAATTCCGAACGGAAACGCCAGCATTGCTCCGAGCAGGGTGCCGAGCAGCGCGATTGCGAGCGTCTCGCCGAGCGCCTTCAGATAAACCCACAGCTTCGCTTCGGTGCCGTAGCTCGGCGGCAGCATGACACTGAGGACCTTGGCCATCTCGCCCATGCCGTTCGAGATTCGGGCCCACGAAATCTCCATCGACATGAGGCCGTAGACGAAGAGGCCGGCCAGCACCGCGAACACCAGTCCGCGCCAGAGCCGCTGGCTCCAGTCGGGCCGGAAGATCCCGGGATGGCGCGCTTCGAGACCGGCCCGCTCGGCCAGCATCGCCCGTCTCAATGCACTGGCGCCGCTCATCGACCCTGCTCCTGTCCGATCAGATAGTGGCGCAGACGCTCGGTTCCGAGGTCGATGAGCATCACCGTTCCGATGATGATGAGCAGCAGGGCTGACACGTCCGAGTAGTAGAATTTCTGCACGGCCTCGAGCAGGTCCTGGCCAATGCCACCGGCGCCGACGAAGCCCATGATCGCCGCCCCGCGCACGTTGATCTCGAAACGCAGCAGTCCATAGCTTGCAAAATTGGAGGCAACCTGCGGCAGGATCGCGAAGCGCAGCGCCTCCGGCCACGTTCCGCCAGCCGCCACAACGCCCTCGAAGGGCTTCATGTCGGCGTTCTCGACCACCTCGTAGTAGAGTTTTCCGATAGCGCCGAGCGTATGCAGCGCCACGGCCAGCACACCGGCGAACGGACCAAGCCCGAACACCTGGACGAATAGCAGCGCAAAGACCAGTTCAGGCACCGTTCGAAAAAACTCGAGCACACGTCGAGCGACGAACAGGGGCAATCGTCCGCGCGTCACGTTCTGAGCCGCCGCGAAACAGAGGAGAAACCCGCCGAGGACGCCGAGAATGGTCCCGACATAGGCGATCAGAAGCGTTTCGAGGAGCTTTCCGCTCCACTTCTGCAAGCCCCAGAACCACTCTCTGAAGTCGGTCCAGACACCCTGTCCGTTCTCAAGGAAGAACAGACGGCCGATATAGGCTGTGAACTTGTCGAGATTGGCCCAGAATTTCCAGGGATCGACTTCGGCGATCCACCACGCGACCGCCAGGCTTGCCAACAGAACCGCCACCCCGATCAGCGTTTGCATGCGCTTGGCTGCCACGGCCGAGGAATAGGCTGCCGCGAGTGCGCGCGCCTGAGGCTCGGGCAGTACGGGAACAGCAGTCACCATCGCGATCGATTTCCTTACACTCTCTGGCTACGTCGACAGAGCGACGCGGAAGCGGCAGCAGCAGGCTCGCGCCCACCGCTGCCGCACCGGCATCGAATGCTTACTTCTTGCGCAGCGAGTCGACGAACTTGATGAGTTCGACAACGGGTTCGTAGTCCTTGTGCGTCGCCGGTGCCCAGGGTTGCGCCTGACCGTCCGTGACCCTCTTGAAGCCGTCGGGATCCTTCTGGGCGAAGCCGAACACCGCTGCACGGATCGCGGACTTGAGGTCGTCCGGGAGCGATTTCAGGTAGGCGATCGGCGAATTCACGATCATGTCGGATCTGAAGATGATCTTGAAATCGGAGTACTTGGCGAGGCCCTTGCGCTCCATGCGCATGAGGTTCGACTCGTTTTCGTCGTTCCACCAGTTGAACGCACCATCCACGGTGCCTTGGGTGATTGCCGTTATGGCGTTCTCGTGGCTGCCCGTGTAGACGACCTTCGCGAAGAACTCTTCGGGCTTGATGCCCATTTTGTTCATGGCGAACCGCGGTACGTTGTTCCCGGAAGCTGAATTCGGATCGACGAGGCCGAGGTTCTTGCCCTTGAGATCCTCGAGTTTCGTATAGGGCGCGTCCTTCTTCACATAGAGCACCGAGTAATAGCCCTTGGTACCGTCCTTGTTGACGTCCATTGCAAACGGCTCGGTCTCGACGCCGGTGACGAACGCACGAGCGTAAGCCGCAGGGCCATACATGCCGACGTGAATGTTGCCCGCCTTCTGCCCCTCGATCACCGCCGCGTAGGCGCTGGCGATCCGAAGCGTGACCGTGATCCCGAGTTCCTTGGACATGTAGTCCATCATCGGCTTGAAGCGCTCGGTCACGCCCGAGGCGTTCTCGGCCGGCACGATGGCCCAGACGATTTCCTTGTACTTGTCCTTGTACGCCTGCGCCGCGCCGACACCGGCGAACGAAGCCATGGCGCCGGCCGCAGCCAACCCCATCACGAACCGACGTGTGATCATGATCTCATCACCCTTGGAATTCGTTGACCCTCGGAGCATCGCGCTTGCGGTCGGGCCATTGGCCGCACGCGCGCTCTCAGGCCGCGACGGTGGCGGCAGGAGTTGGCATCGGCATCGCGCGGATGCCGCCGTTGGGGTCCATGACTTCGTTGGCTTCGAGGCCGTAGAGGTCGCGCGCCACATCCGGCGTGAGGGCTTCGGGCGCACCGTCGAACACGACGGATCCGGCCGCCATTCCGATCAGGCGACCACAGTATTCCCGGGCCAGATCGAGGTCGTGCAGGTTGCAGATGACGGTGATGCCGTAGTGACGGTTGATGCGCAGCAGCGCATCCATCACGATCTTCGTGTTTCGCGGATCGAGCGAGGCGATCGGCTCGTCCGCCAGAAGCAACTCCGGCTCCTGGACGAGCGCGCGGCAGATCGCAACCCGCTGCTGCTGCCCGCCCGACAGCGTTTCCGCCCGCTGCGCCGCGAGATTGGCGATATCGAATTGATCGAGCGCCGACAACGCCATGGCCCGGTCGTCGCGAGGCCAGAGCCCTGTTAGAGAGCGCAGCGACGAGACGTGCCCGACCCGCCCCATCAGCACGTTGTTGAGGACGTCGAGCCTGCCCACGAGATTGAACTGCTGGAAGATCATGGCCGAGCGGCGGCGCCAGTCACGCAGTTCCGCGCCCTTCAGCTGAGTAACGTCGACGCCTTTGAACAGGATCGAGCCCGAGGTCGGATCGATCAGTCGATTGATCATCCTGAGGAGCGTGGATTTGCCAGCACCTGACCGGCCGATGACGCCGACGATTTCGCCGCTGCCGATCTCGAGGGTCACATCCCTCACGGCGCGATGCGAACCGAACGACCTGTTTAAGCCCTTGAGCTCGAGCATCCGCAACTCCCGTCCTCTGCCCGCTCGCTTAAGGTTCGAACATGACAGTGTGACTACAGGACCGCGCCTGTCGACAGCGCAGACCTGGAAAATCGAAATCGCGTGAATCTCAAGGGCACCGGGCTAATCGGCCCGGACAGGGATCGTGCAACGCATCACTCCAGGACGGCGGACGCGGGAGAGGTCCGTGCGGCTCGGTCCCTCTCCCCGTCTCCGATCGGTCGCGAACGGGCTCACCCGACAGGCATGGTGGCCTTCATAGACGGCCGCTCGGCCATCGCCTTTGCGAACGCCGCGACTTTGGGATGGTCTTTGCGCCAATCGACATCGCCGTAGCGGAAATCGAACCAGCCGAGCGCACACGCCGCAGCGATCTGCCCGACCGTGAGCGGGCCGGTGAGCTGGCTCGCGTACGTCGTCTCCATGGCGTCGATCGCCGCCATGATCTTCCCCATTTGGCCGTTGACCCACTCGTCCCAGCGCTTGTCGGCAGGGCGGAGCGCACCCTCGTACCGGAGCAGGATGCCGGCATCGAGGAACCCGTCGGCGAGCGCCTCGAGCGTCATCGACGCGAACCGCCCCTTGGCGTCCGTCGGGATGAGCGGCGGGGATTTCAGGCTGTCGATGTAGGCGCAGATTACCGGGCTGTCGAAGAGCGCCGTTCCGTCGTCGGTGATCAGGCACGGCACCTTGCCGAGCGGGTTCTTCTTGGGCAGATCCCCCTCGCGCTTGATGGGACTGGCCGACGCGGGCAGCTTCTCGATCTGGCCGTCGAGGCCCTTCTCGATGGCTGTCACCATCACTTTGCGGACATAGGGCGACGTCGGCGAATAGAAGAGCTTCATGCGTATCTCGTCCTCGGCTGGAGTGGCGCGCCAATCTGGAGCGACCGGGCGATCCTGGCAATGGGTTGTATCCGACCCACCGCGCGCGCCGTGTGGGCTTCCGGCCGGAGATTCTTAACCAGATCTCGCGCCGGCTGTTGCCCTGGTCTCTGATTTTCGCTGTTCAGCTGGTTTGGCTGACATCCTGACGCTGCGGCAGGGCGCTCGTGGACTGATGCCGGGCGCGCGTGTATCGGATGCCTCTCGAGGGATGCACGTACGTCCAGTGATCTATCGGCGAGCCGCAGTGTCTGCAGCAAGGCCGGCGGCCGCCGGAAAATGTGCGATGGAGCGGAGACCGGTCATGAGCGCGACGCCGTCACATACCCAGGGGCTCGGCGAGCAGGAAAGCATCTGGTTCAAGCTGACGGCCCTGCACAAGGGCAGCAATCCCAACCCGATGCACGTCCTCCAGCAACTCACCGAGCGCCACGGCGGCGTCATCGTCGTGAACATGGGCAACGAGCGCGTGGTGTTCCTCTCGGACCCCGAGCACTTCAAGCGCGTGCTCGTGACCAAGGTCGACGACTACATCAAGTATTTCGACGGCCTGAAGCCCATCTTTGGGAAGTCGATGATCACCCATGACGGCGCGCTCTGGCAGAAGATCCGCATGCCGCAGCAGCCGGCGTTCCATCCGGACATGTTTGCCGAATACATCCCCTACTTCCTGACCGCGATCCGCTCGAAGATGGATGGCTGGGCCGAGCTGGCGCGCACGGGCGAGCCCGTCGAGATGGTCGAGCAGACCTGGACGCTCGCCGCCGACATGATCTGCAAGGCCCTCTTCGATCGCGACATGCCATTCAACCCGCATTTCGTGTTCAAGTGCGTGAAGACCTACACCGACGTGATGAACCACAAGTCGGTGCGCCTGAAGAAGGTGTCCGGCGCCGAGTTCGAGATCACCGAGGAGGCGACCGCCAAGGCCATGGAGGTTTGGGCCTCCGTGCCGCCGGCCGTCATCGCCGCCAACCCGCGCGAGGAGCGTGAGCGGACACTTCTCACGATGATCGAGGCAGCGGTCGCCGACCCCACGATCCCGGAGTTCGATCGCCAGCAGGCCGTCGACGAGCTGAAGCAGTATCTCTGGGCCGGTACGGAGACGACGGCCCTGACCCTCGCCTGGGCTCTCTACGAGACCTCCCGCCGCCCCGAGATCGCCGAGCGCATCCGCCGCGAGGGTGACGAGGTCTACGGCAATGCCGGCCGTGAGCCGGAAGCGGCCGACTATTCAGCCCTCGCCTACACCCGCGCCGTCATCCAGGAAACGATGCGCATGTACCCGCCGATCTGGGGGCTCATTCGCATCGCCGCCAAGGACGACGTCATCGGCGACCGCGAGATCAAGACCGGCGACCGCGTCGTCATGTTTGCCTACGGCACGCACCACTCTGCGAAATACTGGCAGGATCCCGAAAGCTTCATGCCGGAGCGCTTCATGGGCGATGCCGCAAAAAAGCGGAAGCCCTACACCTACATCCCCTTCGGCGGCGGCAAGCGCTCGTGCATCGGCGGCGCCATGAGCCAGGTCGAGAACACGCTCGCGCTCTCCATGCTTCTGCGCCGCTTCCAGCCCGAATACGTCGGCAACGAATTCGCTCCAGCCGACCAGCACCCCGGCATCAACGCCACCGTGACGCTCACCCCCCGCGGCGGCCTCAATTTCCGCATTCGTCAGTTGAGCTGAGCCGCCACAACGGGCTTGGCCCCGTGCCAGCAGCGCCGCTCCAGCTAGCGGACGTCGCTCGCTTGCGTCGAACGACGCCCCGTCGCATGCTTCCGGAAAACATCTCGCCCCGGAGGACGGCCCCATGGATTTCAAAGGCAGGATTGCGATCGTCACAGGCGGCGCGAACGGCATAGGCCGGGCGACCGCCATGGGCTTCGCCTCACACGGCGCCAAGGTCGTACTCGTCGACCGTGACGGCGCCGGCGCCAACGCCACCGCCGGTGTCATCCGCCAGAAGGGCGGCGAAGCCCTCGCCATCGAGGCCGACGTCACCCGGAACGCCGATGTCGCGCGCTACGTGAAAACGACGCTCGATGCCTACGGCCGGATCGACTGCTTCCACAACAACGCCGGCATCGAAGGCAGCGTCAGCCCGATCCACCAGTACGACGAGGACATGTTCGACCGCCTGATGGGCGTCAACGTCAAGGGCGTCTACCTCGGCCTGAAGCATGTCATTCCGGCCATGATCGCGCAGCGCGCCGGCGCCATCGTCAATACGGCCTCGATCGCGGGCCTCATGGGCTCGCCCAACATGGCGCCCTACGTCGCCTCGAAGCACGCGGTCATCGGCTTCACCAAGGCCGTGGCGGGCGAGGTTGCCGGTTATGGCATCCGCGTCAACGCCGTTTGCCCCGGCCCGGTCGAGACGCGGATGATCGAGGCCATCACCGAGCAGATCAAGCCGGGCGACGCCGCCGGCGTCGCCGAGCGCTACAAGAGCGCCATTCCGCTCGGCCGCTTCGCCACCCCGGACGAGATCGCCAACACGGTGCAGTTCCTCTGCTCCGACATGGCATCCGGTATTACCGGCGCACACTACGTCATCGATGGCGGCCGTACTGCCACCGCTGGCGCCGTCACCGTCGTCGGCAAGGGCACCTGACCCGCGCCGTCCATTACCGAGCCCGAGGAGAGACCGATGCCCATCGAGCGCATGGACCACTTCACCATCGTCACCAAGGACGCCGCGGCGACCGCGAAATTCTACAATGACATGCTGGGCTTCGAGTCCGGCCCCCGCCCGAACTTCATGTTTCCGGGCGCCTGGCTCTACAACGGCGGAAAGCCGATCCTTCACGTCATTCAGAAGCCCGAGATCCCGGAAGGGTCGGGCGTTCTGGACCACATGGCGTTCTGGGGAACCGACCTGCCTGGCTATATCGCCAAGCTGAAGGCGCGCGACCTGAAATATGACCTCCGCCGCCTGCCCGAGGGCGGTCCGGGAGCCGGCGTCTGGCAGCTCTTCTTCCTTGATCCGAACGGCGCCCGCGTCGAGATCGACCTGCCTGCGACCGAGGTCGCCCCGGAAGGCGCCTGATCCGGCGAGCCGGACCGCGCACCCCTCAGCGGCCGAGTGCCGCCCGGGCCGCGGCCCGGATCTGCTCGATGGTGAACGGTTTCGTGACGAGTCGCGCGCCGTTCGCCTCGAGCCCGCGGGCCTGATCGAATACGTCGGCATATCCCGACATCAGCACGAGCTTCAGGCCCGGCGCCCCGGCGAGCGCCTTGTGCGCGAGATCGATGCCGTTGAGCCCCGGCATCTGCACGTCCGCGACCAGAAGGTCGAAACCGCCGGGAGCCAGTGCGGCCAGCGCCTCAGATCCATCGTCTGCCGTCACCACGCTATGGCCGTCCGTCTCAAGCGCCCGGCGCACGAGATCGAGCGAGCCCTTGTCGTCGTCGGCGAGCAGAATGCGTGCCATCGGCGTCTCCAGGGTTGGGCGCTGCGGCCCGGGCAATGGATGCGGCGGATCATCCCGCCATCACGCGACCAACGTACGGCAGTTCACGATAGCGATTGGCGAGGTCCATTCCGTAACCCACGACGAACACCGGCGGACACTCGAACGCGATGAAATCGGGTTCGATCGAAACCGAGCGTTTGACGGGCTTGCTGAGCAGCACACACGTGAGCAGACGTCGCGCGCCACGCGCTGCGATCAGGTCCTTGGCGAATGCCAGCGTCCGTCCGGTATCCAGGATGTCATCGATGAGCAGCACATCGCGATCGCTCACATCGAGATCCATGTCGCGCAGAATGGTGACGCTGCCTGAAGATTTCGTGCCGCGCCTGTAGCTCGACAGCGTCAGGAAATCCACTTCCGGCTCCATGCCGGCGGCCTGCAACGCCCTGAGCAGATCGGCCGAGAACACGAAGCTTCCGGTCAGGATGGGAACGACGAGCGGCCGGACCAGCCCGGCGGCCATGATGGCCCCGGCCATCTCGTGGATGCGCTGCGCAATCGTCTCCGAGGAGAACAGCACCTCGATCGCTGGCTTGGCGGTCCCGTGCAAGTGCATCCTCCTTCGTCGTGGTCCAACTTGCCGGCCGGGCGAACCGGCCGCGTGGCGTCGCGCGCTCCAACCCAGGCGTCGCGTCCAGCGCACGAATCACAATCGTCGCCCAAAGACGGGCGAAAGAGAGGCAAACACGACCCGCGACCGTGCTCATCGCAGACGTGCATGATGACGCGACGACACTCTGGACGCGAACCTGCGAGGCGACAAGCGCATCGGGAAAGAATACCTGCGGCCGTGCGGCCCTGCCACGATCGGCCTGTTCATGCGAGTTTTCCACTCACAACGACGCCACATTGCTCGGCCAAAGATCGACATCGGCCGATCTCGCATATACGCCGACGAGACTGAGCATCGCGCGGGGACGGATACTCTAGTGATCAAGCTGCAGAACGTGGGGCTGAGGTACGGCCGTGGGCGCGATGTGCTCCACGACGTCACCTTTCATCTGCGTCCGGGCTCGTTCCACTTCCTGACGGGGCCGTCCGGCGCGGGCAAGTCGTCGCTTCTGCGCATGCTCTTCCTGTCCCAGGCCCCGACGCGCGGCCAGATCACGATGTTCTCGCAGGACGTCAGTCGCGTCGATGCCACCCGACGTGCCCAGTTGCGCCGCCGCATCGGTATCGTGTTCCAGGATTTTCGGCTCCTCGACCATCTCACCACCTGGCAGAATGTGGCCTTGCCGCTGCAGGTCGTCGGCAAGAAGGAGGCGGACTACCGCGAGGACGTCACCGATCTGCTACAGTGGGTCGGCCTCGGCGACAGGATGGACGACTATCCCTCGGTCCTCTCGGGCGGCGAAAAGCAGCGCGCCGCCATTGCCCGCGCCGTGATCGGCAAGCCGGAGTTGCTGCTGGCGGACGAGCCGACGGGCAACGTCGACCCCCAGATGGCGCGGCGCCTGTTGCGCCTGTTCATCGAGCTCAACAGGCTCGGCACGTCCGTGATCATCGCCACGCACGACCATCAATTGATGCGCCAGTTCAAGGCGCCCCGGCTGGAGCTGCACGAGGGCTATGTCAAGATCGCCTGATCGCCCGGGTGGCCCCTACGCGCCGGTCCCGCCACCGTCCGCGCCACGCTCCCGCGAGCGCGACGGACCCTACAGCCAGCCCGTGACCGGGCCATCGGGGCATGCGGCACCGCCTGGCTATCGCGCCCCGAGCGACCAGGGTTTGCGCCATGAGCCCGCAGGCCCCCGCTCGTCCGAAACCGAATACTCCGAGCCGCCGCGGACCGCGCGGACGTTCGGCGACGACAACCAGTTCGACCCCGAATTGCGCGCCGAAGCACAGCCCAACGGCACGCGACGCGGTCGTGGTCGCGCCGGCAGCGCCAGCATCGTGCCGGCGGGCTCCGTCACGAGCAAATCGCTGACCCTCGTGGTGGCCATCATGTGTTTCCTCGCCTGCCTGACGGCCGGTGGCGTCTACATGGTGAACCAGTCGGCGTCCGCATGGCTGCGCGACATCGCGAGCGAGGTGACGCTTCAGATCGAACCTCGCGAGCGCGTCGATATCGACAGGGCCGTGCTCGAGGCGACCGCATTTCTCTCGCGCCAACCGGGCATTCGTGCCGTGAAACCCTTGTCGCGCGACGAATCCGCAGCGCTCGTCGAGCCTTGGCTCGGCAGCAGCGATGCCTTGAAGGCATTGCCCATCCCGCGACTGATCGCGATCGAAGTTGACCGGACAAACCCGCCCGACCTCGATGCGCTCCGCGCCCTCGTCGCCACCGAGCTGAAGGACGCGACGCTCGACGACCATCGCCACTGGCAGCAGCAGATCCGCACGGTCACTCGATCGCTCGCCCTCGGCGGCCTCGCCATCCTGATCCTGGTCGGCGCGGCGACGATGCTCATCATCGTTTCCGCCACGCGAAGCTCCATGGCCTCGAACCGCGAGATCGTCGAGGTGCTTCATCTGGTTGGAGCCACCGACAGCTACATCGCCCACGAATTCGAACGCCATTTCCTGAGCCTCGGCATCCGTGCCGGACTGGTCGGTGCGGGGCTCGCAGCTCTGGTTTTCCTGGTCATGCCGTCGGCCATGCAATTGATGGGCGGCAGCGTCGTGACCGTGGCCGAGATGCGCCGTCTGTTCGGCACCGGCATTCTGGATCTATCCGGCTACGGCGTGCTCGCCGCCGTCGTCGTGGTCACGTCGGCGCTCTGCATGGTGACGTCCCGATACAGCGTCTACGGCATCCTCGACACCCAGCGCTGACCGCCTGCCACCACGGCACACGAAACGAAAAAGGGCTGGCGAACGTGCCAGCCCAGAACGCGGTGCGCGACCGTTGCGATCCTTGGGAGGGGAGGCGCCGCACCCCGCGATCCTCAGTGGCTGCCGACCGCCATGCGGCTGGAGCCGGGCCGTGGGAGGGCGTCGCCCTCTGCCTCGCGATCCTCGCTCCGGCCGAAGATGTCCTGGATCATCCGCCAGAAGGCCAGTGAGCGCTCGCGGCGCCCTTTCTGCATGGCGGCTTCGATCTTTTCCGATGTGACGACAGGTTCGAGAAGGTTGGTGTTGCTTTGGATGGGGCTCATGGTCGTTCGTCCTTGGCTCGATGCTCTCATCTCAACTCTGGAGGAGCGGTCTTCGCCGCCTCTCTCCGCTTGCGTCCGTATTCAGCAGGGGACCGCGTTCGATCCCTCGGCCTGCACCTTCCGGTGGCCGTGCGCGAGTCGCTCGCCGAAGGCCCGGGCCGCAAGCGTCGCAACCGTGACCAGATCCCAGAAGGCCGCTGACCGCTCGAGCCGCCCTCTCCTCATCCCCTCGGCGATCTGTGCCGGATCGACCAGGGTGACCGTGTTGCTCGTCGTTTCGGTGCTCATGGCGCTTGTCCTTGTTTGTCTCGCCTTCGATGGTTGAGAAATAGGTTGAATTTTAGCTCGGGACAAACGATGTATCGTACACTTACGCTTTAGATAAACTCAGGTGCCATGCCCCGCCCCCTTCCCCCGCTGAACGCACTGAGAGCCTTCGAAGCCACCGCCCGCCACCTGAGCTTTACGGTAGCGGCAGAGGAGCTTTCGGTGACACCGGCCGCCCTGAGCCACCAGATCAAGGGTCTCGAGGATTTCCTTGGGCAGCGACTCTTCGAGCGCAAGACCCGCCAGATTTCCATGACCCCGGCCGGTCTCGCGCTCTATCCGGGCCTGCACGCGGCATTTCTGCAGATCCGCCACAGTGTCGAACTCGTGGACCGCGCCCCCAACGACAAGGTCCTCGTGGTCAGCGCCCCACCAGGCTTCACGGCCAAGTGGCTGGCGCCTCGGCTCTATCGCTTCCTGATGGCGAACCCTGAGATCGATGCCCGCATCTCGGCCACACAAGGTCTCGCCAACTTCACCACCGACGGCGTGGACGTTGCCATTCGCAATAGCCGAACACCGACCCGCGGCCTCTCGACCCGGCACCTTCTGGGCATCACGCTCCTCCCGGTGGCGAGCCCGCGCCTCATCGCCGAGCACCACATCGTCGAGCCGAAGGACCTCGTTCGAGTCCCCCTGATCCACGATGACATGCTGGGCAACCTGACCGGCTCTCCGACCTGGGCGGACTGGCTGGCGGCCGCCGGTGTCGAAGGCATCAACCTGTCACGGGGCTTGCGGTTCTCCAGCCCCGATCACGCACTCGAGGCGGCGGTCGAGGGCGCCGGCATTCTGCTGGCCCACAAGGCGCTGGCGCACGACGACCTGCGCGTCGGCCGGCTGGTCGCCCCGTTCAGCCTCGAACTCGCGACCGAGCGCGCGTTCCAGCTCGTCTGCCCTGAACCGCACACGCGCCGACCCAAGGTGAAGGCCTTCGTCGATTGGATCGAGGACGAAGTTCGCCGCATGGAGGAACCGGCTTCGCCGGCTACCATCGCGGAGCCAATTTAGGTTGTGTACCTCAGCCTCGCGTACCCGACGCCGTACGGATCTTTTCGAGAACCGGCAGGATGTAGGCTCGGAACTGAGACGGGTTCTCGCTCATGGGGAAGTGGCCGAGTTTCGCCATGATGGTGACCTCGGCCCCCTTGATCTTGGCTGCCGTCCTCAGCGTGTCTTCCGGCGTGCAGGAGAAATCGTACTCCCCGGTCAACATGTAGAGCGGACACTTCGTCGTATCGATGCGCGCCACCACGTCCCTGAGATCGCCGTCGATCCGATAGAAATGCAGGTCGCCCTTGAACACCCCGGGTCCACCGGACTTGTACATCCAGAGCGTCTCATGGCGGCTCACGGCCGGGCTGTGCGGCGCCATCATGCCGGAGACGAGCGCAGCGCACACTTCCCCGCCGTGGACATCCGGCCGGTGCAGCCATTCGGTATCGTACCAGGGCTGCTGATAGTCGGCGGATTCGAGCCCGATCAGCGCCCGGAATCGCGTCGGATGCTCGGCCGCGAGATTGAGTACGATGCGGCCGCCGATCGAGCAGCCCATCACCACGGGCGCCTCTAGCGCCATGGCGTCGGCCACATCGAGCACCATCTGCGTGTATTTCTGGGTTGTGAGTTGGTACTCCTCCCGCTCGAAACCCTCAGGGGGCAGCGACTTGCCGTGCCAAGGCATGTCGAACACGATCACGCGATAGTGCTGCGTGATCGCCGCGTCGGTGAGGATGTGCCGGAACTGCCGCCCGTCCGCGCCCGCTGTATGCAGGCAGATCAGTGGAATGCCCTGTCCCGCCTCTTCGACATAAAGGCGGTGCGGCCGCCCCGAGAGCTCGAGATGCAGGTAACGCCCGACGATGGGCTCCCATCGCGGCGTCATGCGCGGCCTCCTGATCCGTTTTTGCCGCGCGGCAGGGCGATCAGGTCCTTGATGTACTGCAGGTTGCCCATGAATGGCGTCAGATTTCCCTCGACACGCGCCATCCCGGCCTTGGTCATCGCCATCAGGTCGTGAAACCCGGGCACCGGGAAGGGCTCGAGGAAGCGCTCCCAGGCGTCGGCTTCGGCGCGGATTGTGAATGTCGATGACTTCAGGAGGAACGGCCCCCGCGTTACGCTGACAACCCGGCCAGCCCGGATCGCAATTCCAAGCGGAATACTCCCCACCCGGATTTCGACGTCCGCATCGAGAAAGCGGCCCCGCCGCGCCAGATCGTCGTCCGCCGCGGCGAGTTCGCCGAGGTGCGCGAAGCGGTCAGCCACGCGCGCTTCAACGGCGCTGGCCTTGCTATCGACCGGTGATGCCATGCGCTGTAGTCCTCGCTGCCCGGCGTCAGCCTGCCATGATCCCACTCGCGAGCATCACCGCGCCGACGATGCCGACAGCGGCGCCCGCAGCCTGGATCCGAACATCGTCACGGCCCTCGACGGGCACGATCCAGCGTGCCGCCGACATCACGACGGCAGCCACGCCGGCCGACACGATCGCAAGCCCGAGGAGATACGAACCGACCACCGCCCGATCGGCCCCGACGATTGCCTCGCCGAAGGCGTATCCATGAAACACTCCGGCGAGCGCAGCCAGCACGAGCCACTGCAGCGATCCCGTTCGCCGGCCGAGCGCGACGAAGGCGCCCGCGACCAGCACGCTGCCGGCGACGAGCAGTTCGCTCATCGGCAGATCGAACGCACCGAAGTGCAGCAGCACACCCGCCGTGGAAGCCGCGATGAAGGCCGCAATGACTCCGACACCGGCCGGAATCAATGCGGCCGCGATCCCGATTGCCACCAGGAACGCGAGGTGATCCGGCCCGATGACGGGATGTCCGAGCCCGGACAGCAGCCCCTCCGCGAACGTGGAGGGCGTCGTGCCACCCATCGGATGATGTGCGCTGGCGCTGTGCGCACCGGCCATGATCGCCAGCGCCGCGAAAGCCAGGCGACGCCCGAAGCCGATCCTGCTCATTCTTCTCTCCTGAGGCATGCGTATCGTGTAGCGCGCGAGTCCGATCATTCGGCAGCCGCGCGAAGGCCGGGGTCGGGAATAGCCGTTCCGATCATCGCATCGCGTGTGACGAGGCTGGCGAGCTTGTCCGGGCTCCAGCCCTCGGTTCCCGGCGGGCGCATCGGCAGCACCAGATAGCGGAGATCCGCGGTGGAATCGTGCACCCGCACTTCCACACCCTCCGGCACCGCCACCCCGAACTCGGCGAGCACTGCCCGCGGATCGACGACGACGCGCGAGCGATAGGCGAGGCTTTTGTACCAGGCGGGCGGCACACCGAGCAGCAGCTTCGGGTAGCAGGAGCAGAGCGTACAGACGACCACGTTGTGCACGTCGGGCGTATTCTCGATCGTGCGGAACTCGGCGAGCGTACCGATGTCGATCCCCATGTCGAGAAGCGCCCCACGCGTATCCGCCATCAGCTTTGCCTTGAACGCGGGATCGCTCCACGCCTTCGCCACCACCTTGGCCCCAAGTGCAGGTGTCCGGCTATCCATCAGGTCGATCTGCGCCGCGATCTCGTCGGCCGACAGAACGCCCTTGTCGATGAGCAGCGACCGGATCGTCTCCTCGAGCACCTCATAGGCGCTCATCGGCCCGGCATCGTGATCCCTTTGCGGCGGATGCGTGTGCCCGTCGCCACCATGATGATGGTCATGGTCATGGTCATGGTCATGATCGTGATCGTGATCGTCGTGCGTCATGACGCGCTCTCCAGCCAGCCTTCGTAGATGTCCGCCTCGAGATGATCGCTTGCCGGTCCCGGATAGTCGGGCCACAGCTCGGTCTGCAGGAACCGAACCTTGTAGAGCACTTGGCTCGGCAATCCGGGCTTGTGATAGGCGAGCCGCTCGGGATCGCGGTAGGCGCCCTGAACTGAGGCGACGACGCCAGTCTTGCCCCTGAGATACCACGGCGTCCGGCAATGCCCGAGCGCCGGCCGTTCGATCACATGCACGGTCTGGCCCGGCCTGAACCGTTGCGCCGTGACGGCTTCCACGCTCATGCCGCACCTCCCTTGGCCCAGTCGATCGTCTCGGCGCTGACCCGCCGCCCGTTCGCGCGATGCACCGACGCCAATTCCGCCATGCGCTTCTCGACCTCGTCGGGCGAAACGATTTCCTGTTCGACGAGCAGGTTGCGGATCGCCCGGATCCACTTCTCGTAATAGGTCGTCCGGTCGTAGGCCTGCTGTCCGTAGTCCTCGATCACGCGCCGCATGGCGTCGATAGTGAAGACGTTCTTCTTGGAGCAGAGCAGGATGAGCATGGCATCCGTCCGCTTCTCCCAGAGCGCCAGATCGTGCTCGTCCCGGTCGATCGGGCCGAAGTCCATGCCGCCGACATCGTGGACGGCGCGGCCATCCGCGCCCTCGCGGAGCAGGGTCGTGCGAGATGGAGAGCTGGTCATGATGGGCTCGTCGCTGGTTGATCGCGCGCGCCGGATCGCGCAGTGGAAGCATCATGCATGCTCGATGAGCCGATGAAAAGAGGGGCGGCGCCAGCCCGCGCGGGCTGGCGCCAATTCGGACGCGTCAGCCCGGAAAACAAGCGGGGCCCCGAGGGACCCCGCGACGTCTCGAAACTGCCGCCTCGCGGCCCTTCAGGGCTTCACGTAGGCGAAGCCCTTGCGCTGCAGTTCGACCAGATGCACGACACCCGACGGCACGATCGTCGCCTCGGACATGATCTTGATCTCTTTCTTCTCAGCCTTGGCCATGTTGCCGGCCGTATTGTTGCACGCTGCGAACCGAACGTTCGGGTTGCCGAGTGCGATGTCCTGGATACGCGCCTTCACCGGGCTCGTATCTTCCCGGAACATGTGCAACCCAGGGCCGTACGTGACGACTTCGATCTCGACCTTGCGGTTCGACTTCTTGAAGTCTGCGAGAATGTTCTGCACGTTGTTGAGCGTGAGGTTCATCTTGCCGACGTCGTTGTCGTTGACGTGGAGTGCGACGCGCCACGTGTCGTCGGCTGCAGGCGCCTGGGCCACGGCCGGCAGTGCGAAGGCCAGAAGTGCGGCGAGGCCGATCAGCAGTTTACGCAAGTACATCATATCTTCCCCTTGACCCGTTACCTGTGCTGTCGAGCAGCACTGGGCTCCCTCCCCATGATTGGGTAAAGCGGCACTCCATTACCCCTGAGATCTTGACCGACTCAAGGCAACAGACAAATTGTCGGAATTCTGCAACCCAAGGGTGTTGCGGAACAACAATACGCCGAAAGGACGACGCGGTCCGGACGCAGCGCACGCGGCCCGCGCTGCCCCAGCAACGACATCCGGCGAAAAGATGCGCTCAGCGGTTGGCGTCGACGGGCCGCTGCCCCCACACCCCACCGCCGACCCAACGTCGCATCAGCCGTCGGACTGGCCCTTCCTGCAGCTCGCCCAGCGCCGATCCCATCGGGCTTCCCGACAGCTTGATCAGCGTGCACGTGGTCTGCACCCACCGGGGCCTGAGCGCGCGCGACCACTTGGCCCGGAAAGCCCGCTCCGCCGCCTGGAACGAGGCATCCTTTCGGCCCGGGCTGAGATGCTGGAGATGGAAATCGATCACGTACGCCGACCAGCCGAGCACGTCCGCCACGAGGCAGATATCTGCGCCATAGAGATGGAACCCGCTGAGATCGTTCGAGAAACGAACGCCACTCTTGCGTCGGAGCACGATGAAGTTCTCGTCGAGGCTCTGCACCCGCGCCGGCAGCTCCCCGATGGTGCGGTCTGAGCCGTGCGGATCCGAGATGCGCATCGCGAGCCGGCCTGGATAGACGCCGCCCGCGTTGCCCGCGAGCGCCCAATCCGGTGCCCGCACCGAGAGTTCGCCGATCCGCTGGTCGAGCTCCCCCCGTCCGGCGGCGATCAGACGGACGTCCTGATGGCAGAGAATGACGATATCGCTTCGCGCCTCGTCGAGCAGCGCATTGAGGGCCCCATAGGCCGACGTCGCGCCACGCGCCGCGAGATACTCGGTGTCGCCGCTGGCGAATCCCCCCCCCTCGAAAGATTGACGCATCGCCGCGTACTGCGCCTCGTCGTTGACGAGCGTCGCGATGCTGTAGGCGGGCCTGTCTGCCGTATCGGTGGCGCGCAGGAGGGACAGCGTCATGGACATGTCGGTCTTTCGATCTTGCTCGAGCGGGCCGCCTGGCCAGGCGCTCCAGGGTTCCCGTGACGTGGAAGTGTCGATCAGGTCGTGGCGACGCTGCGAGGCGGTGCGCTGGCCGTTACGCTGTGTGCAGCCCCCGAAGACGCGGCCGCCGGAGCAAAGCCGCGCCGCCACTCGCCGCGCCGGCGCCAGATCGCGTGCCAGACTGCCGCGGACTGGGCGGACTTCGCATGCCCCGTAAGCCAGGCGAACCCGGCCAGCGCGAGCCATCGGCTCAGCGGCCACAACGCATGCAGCCCCAGCCCGAGGCTGCGCTGCCAGCGCGGGAAATGACGGTCGATCAACGTCGCCTTGGCCGCCAGAAGCTTCACCATCTTGCCTTCGCGGGTCGCCTCCGAGGCACCGCCGTAGTGGACGATCGTTGCATCAGGAGAAACCCGTGGCCGCGCGCCCAGGGCGCCCGCCCGAAGGCAGAGGTCGGCCTCCTCGCCATACATGAAGTAGACGGGATCGAACCCGCCGAGCCGTTGCCAAAGCGCCCGCGGCAACATCAGGAAACAGCCGGAGACGATATCCACTTCGCGCTCCGTAGCGCGGTCCCAGCCACCCAGCGCCTCGCCGTTGAAGAGGTTCGAGCGCGGGAAAACTCCGGTCAGCCCGGCCGCGCGGCAGAACAGACGCCACGGCGTCATCCGCCCCCAGGCCGACAACGGATTGAGCCGTCCGTCCGCGAACACGGTCCGCCCGCCCCAGATCTGTGCCTTCGGCCGCCGACGCGAGAACGCGACGAGCCGGTCGATGGCGCCGTCGAGCACCACGGTATCGGGATTGAGGAGCAGCAGCAGCTCGCCCCGTGCCCGCTCCGCCGCCAGCACGTTGCCGGCCGCGAATCCTACGTTCTCGGAAAGCGCGATCAACTGAGGGCGCGTAGGATGGCAGGCGATAGCTTCCGCCGAGCCGTCGCTCGAGGCGTTGTCGACGACGATGACCTCGCAGCGCGTCTCGCGAGTCTCGGCGGCAATGGATTCGAGACACGCGAGCGTCATGGCGCGCGTGTTGTAGCTCACGATAATGATCGACAGGAGCGGCGACATCGGACCTCGACGAAAGACGTCGCCTCAAGGAATACAGCCAAGGCTTGAAGGCGCGATTAACCCGCCGCGCCACGTTGCAGGTCCCGAGTGACCTGCGATTAAACAAGATCCCCCATACTCCCGCGCGATGTCCGATCGCACGGAGAGCCCTATGGTCGCCGAGTTGCCCGAAACTGGTTCGCCGAGCAGCCGCTTCGACGGCGTGATCTGTATCGGCGGCGAGGACTGGTGGTACCACAACCGGGGCCACTTCGATTTCCAGATCATGCGCCGGCTCGCCGAGCGCTGGCCCGTACTCTTCGTGAATTCGATCGGTGTCCGCATGCCGAGCCCCTCCGAGGGCTCGAAGTTCCTCGCCCGCATCGGCCGCAAGGCGCTGAGCCTCGGCCGCGGCCTGTCCCGGATCGAGAACGGTTTTCATGTTTTCTCACCCCTCGTCCTCCCCGGCGAACGCGGCCAGCGGATGACCGGCTGGGCTCTCGCACCGCAAATCAGGCTGGCGGCGTCCATGGCCGGCATCCGTCGCCCCTTGCTCTGGGTCCACTGTCCGGCCGGCGCCGATCTCGTCGATGCCATCCCCTCGGATTTCGTCGTCATGCAACGAACAGATCGGTTCGAGGCCTTCCCGGAGGCGGATGGTGCCGTCGTCTCCCGCCAGATCGCGAAGCTCAAGCAGCGCGCGGATCTGGTGGTCTATTGTGCTTCCCACCTCATGACCGAAGAGGCCGGCGAGGTCCGCCGCAGCCTGCTCCTGACCCACGGCGCGGACGTCTCGCGCTTTGCGGAAGCCGGCCGCAGTCCGTCCCCCGAGCCACCCGACGTTGCCTTCCTGCCGCGACCGCGTGTCGGCTTCGTCGGCGGCATCGACGCCCACACGTTCGATCCGGAACTGTTTCTCGCCGTCGCGCGCTCACTTCCCGACATGGCCTTTGTGATGGTGGGCGGCGTCTCGCTCGAGCCAGGCTGGTGCCCGCTGCCGAATGTCCACTTCCTTGGCCGAAAGCCCTACGACGATGTCGCGCGCTATATGGCTGCATGCGACGTGCTCATCATGCCGTGGAACGACAGTGACTGGATCAAGGCCTGCAACCCGATCAAGCTGAAGGAATACCTGGCGACGGGCCGCCCCGTCGTCACGGCCGACTTCACCGCCCTCGACGGCTGGCGCGACCTGGTACACGTGGCAAAGGGACCGGAAGCTTTCGCAGCAGCCATACGCACCGCCCTCGCGCGCCCCCTCGATCACGAAGCGGTGCTCTCCCGCCTCGACGGCGAGACGTGGGCGTCGAAGGCCGATCTGTTGTCCCGTACGATAGAGAGCTGCGGTGTTCGTTTCGTCCCCGGCGCGCACCGGCCCGAGGCGGCGACGGCCTGACGCGTCGTCATCCTGCCTTGACGAGCCCGACGGCAACCGGCACCGGCCATCGCCCGGCGGCCGCGTGCCGTCCGGCCACCATCGCCTCCCCCTCCGGCATCACCCATCTGACCCGCCGCGGCGTCGGCGCTGCGACAGGTCGCGCCTTCACACTGGCGGCGCTGCGAACAGGATCGGCGAGACAGCCCCCGAGGCCGAGAAAGAAGAAGAAGTAGGCGAACGGCACATTCCAGTAGTGGACCGTGCAGCCGAGCAGCATCAAGGCCATGAGCGAAATGACCCATCCATGCCCCATGCGCTTGAGTGCCGGGCTGGCGCGCCGCATCCGTCGTGTCGCTCCGAACATCAGGAACGCGATCCCGAGCACCAGCAGCAGGAATGCTGGCAGACCGCCACGAATGGCGATCACGAGCCAGAATGCATCGATCGTCGACGACACCATCCAGAGCGGCCGGTCCCAGTCGTTGAGGCCGAGCCCCGTCAGCGGGTGCGACCACACGTTTTCGAGCCCGTGCTCCCAGATCATCAGACGGTAGTAGCCGGTCCACGGATCGAGCGTCAGCCCCGTCGCGATGAGCGCGAACGGCGAACGCGTCGCAACGAGCGACAGCGCACCGAACGCACCCGCGATCACGGCGAATGCGATCGCCACACGGCCCTTGATGCCGCGCGTGGCCTTGTCGAAAGCCATCAGTGCCACCTGCACGCCGAGGCTCAACATCGGCGCCGACGAGACACTCGTCATCGCGCACGCCGCGACGAAGAGGCTGCGCGTGATGGCTGTCATCTCGCGCCGCGCCGCATAGGCGGCAAGCGCGAGCCCACTGGCGCAGAACGTCCCGAGATGGATGGGATGGTCGAACGGTCCGAACGCGCGCGTGAGCCCGCCACGTTTCTCCACCGCCACCGGATGCACATAGCCCGTGACCTTGGCGAGGAAGTCATGCAGGAAGATCTGCCCGCCGAGCATCTCCGGGAGCGCCATCAGTCCGGCGACGACGACGGCGCCGAACAGCGATGCCGCTGTCGCCTCGAATGCCGCTTCGCTCCGCACATAGGCCCGAGCAACGATGAAACTGCCGAAACTGTCGATGGCGAGTGCGGCGCCCGTCTGCAGGCCATCCGCCTGACCGTGATGATAGATGTAGACGAACACCGTCCACATTCCGAAGAACAGGAACAGGACGTCGAACGTCGCCACGCGAAACGCCTTCGCTCCCACCAGCCGCCACATCGCGAGCGGGATCAGCAGCAGCAGGAGCGCCCGGTGCGGTGGCAGCCGCGCGCTTCCCACATAGACCGACAGCTCCGTCGGGCAAAGGAAGCTCGCGATCAGCAAGAGGACCGGCCACGGCGTATGTCGGAGCGCTCGACCCATGCGCCGCTTGGTTCCTCGCGTTCGACTTCAGGTTTGGCCCTGAACCGCCGCTTCAGGAGAGCGGCTGGCCAGTTCCATCTCAGTAGGCGTTCTTGCTCCCGAGCGTTCGCGGCACGGTCAGGAGCAGGATCTTGAGATCGAGCCACAGGGACCACGTGTCCACGTACTCGAGATCGAGCGCGATGCGCTTCTCGATCTTTTCCGGCGTTTCGGTCTCACCGCGATAACCGTTGATCTGCGCCAGTCCCGTGATGCCCGGCTTCACCTGTTGGCGATTGACGTAGCGCACGACGCTGTCCTGGAAGTGATCGTCGTGGGCGACTGCGTGCGGCCTCGGCCCGACGAGGCTCATTTCCCCCCGCAACACGTTCAGGAGTTGCGGCAGTTCGTCGAGGCTGAGCGCGCGCAGCACCCGCCCGACCCGCGTCACGCGCGGATCGTTGCGCGTCGCCTGCTTGATCTCGCTGCCGTCCTCCACGACGTACATGGTGCGGAACTTGATGACCTCGAAGATCTTGTTGTTGAGGCCGCGCCGCCGCTGGCGGAAGAAAACCGAGCCCCGGCTGTCGAGCTTGATGACCAGCGCGATGACGGCCATCACGGGCAGCGCCGCGACGAGCAGGATCGCGCCGAGCACGTAGTCTTCCACCGCCTTCACGATACGCGACCAGTCCGCGAGCGGCTTCTGCTTCACGTCGATGAGTCCGACGCTGCCGATGTTCGACACCTGGTGCGCCGGCCCCTGCTCGACGAGATCCGACGCGATATGCGTCACGACGTGCAGGCTCACCGGTAGATGCTCGAGCTTGCGCGCGATCGCCTGCGTCCGCTGGTCGGCCGCCTGCGGCAGCGCGATGATGATGCGGTCGATATGTCCGGCCCGTGCTGCAGCGATCAGATCGGCGAGGCGCCCGGCCACTGTCGGTGCACCGTCTTCGACCCGCTTCGCATCGAGGCGATCGTCGTAAAGCCCGCCGAACCGGATACCGAGTTTCGGATTGGAGAGATGCTCTTCCACCCGTCGCGCGATCGCACCGCTGCCGTAGACTGCCACGCGCGCGTTGAAATGCCCCGCCCGCGTCAAGCGTGCCAGATACGACCGCGCCAGGAGCCGGACGTCCAGCAGCAGCACGAAGCTCATGATGAACCAGACGAGATACCAGATCCAAAGGTGCATATCGCGTGGCACGAACGGCAACCCGAGACCGAGGACGGCGAGAAACGCGATGCTGAGCGACGCTGCAAGTTTGGTCGGCTCCACCGGAAAGTCGTGCACGCGATCGGTATCGTAGAGGCCGTAGTTCTTGAGACAGCCATAGGCGATGATCGCGGAGACGAGGCAGGCCTGCGTGTGCTTCAGCCAGTCCACCTCGAGACCGCCGCCGTAGGCATAGAACAGCGCCGGCACCATGCCGCCGGCAATGACGGCTGCCACGTCGAGGAATCCGACGAGATCGGCCGCGATGCGTCGCGAGAAACGGCGTTCCGGCGCCTTGCCGATCTCCGAGAGGCCGATGTCCGGCTGTGCCGCAACAGAACCTGCCTCGAGCGTTGACGTCGTCATGTGCGCGGAACCTCACTCTTTCGCCGAACTCACTCCGTTCGGCAGGAATGGTTCGCGCAATGAAGCATGAAAACGGTGAATTTTCGTTGAAAGACAATCCATTGATCGGACAGGCAGACGCCGCCTCAGGCCGCGCGCCGGGACGGTACGGGCTGCCTCCGTGCGGGCCCGGCGCCGCTCTGCGCCGTCTGCTCGCACTTGTTGAGAACGATGCCGCTCATGCGCGCCGCGTTGGCGCCGAGCAGCTTCATCGTCCGTCGCAGCACGTCCTTCGGGGTCCGGCCGGCCGTGGCGACGAGGACGATCTGGTCGGCATATCCGGCCAGGATCCGCGCATCGGTCACCGGCAGCACCGGCGGGCAATCGATGATGATCGTATCGAAGTACATCTTGAGGCGGGCGAGGCGCTGCGCAAACCCGGGCGCATCCAGCACGTCCTGTGGCGAGAGTGGAAACGCGCCGAGATTGCCGGCCGCGATCACGGCGAGGCCCGTCGACGTATCCTTGAGAATGACGCTTTCGAAGTCGAGCCCCTTGCCGACCGCATCGGCCAGTCCGGGCTCATCCTCGAGGCGCAACTGATGTGTCAGCTTCGAGCGCCTGAAATCTGCATCGATCAACAAGGTGCGCGCACCCCGGGCAACGAGCGCCAGCGCCAGGTTGGCACCCGTGATGGTCGTGCCTTCGTTCGGCAAGCTGGACATGACGATGATCACGCGCGGCGACGCATCGTGCCGTTGCCGCTCGAGCTGATCGCACATCTTGAACACCGCCCGCGCAAACGAACCGTTGGGGCGAGCAAGAACGAGCCGCGCGGCGAGCAACGGATCGCCGAGACCGTCTGATTGCCGCTTGAGCATCGGGAGAGTCGCGAGCAGCGGCACACCCAGCAGCGTCTGCACTTCCTCGGCCCGTGACACGCCGGTCCGCATCAGCTCGAGCAGGAGCGCGAGCCCTGTTCCGAGCCCGAGCCCAAGGACGAGACCGATCAACGCGATCTGCTTGCGTTTGGGTGCCATCGGGCCGAACGGAACATCGGCACGCTCGACGATGCGCGCATCCGGCAGATGCAGGTCCTGCGTTTCCACGGTCTGCTTGTAGCGCCCGAGGAACGTCTCGAAGATCCGTCGCGAGGTCTCGGCTTCACGCTCGAGGTCCCTCAGCTTGACGGCCACTTCCTTCGAGATCGACTGCTGCTCCTTGAGCTGGTTGAGGCTGACCTCGAGCATGCGCTCGCGATCGACGGCCACGTCGTGCTGGCTCTTCACGGTCGCGAAGATCTGGCGCATCTCGCGAGCGATCTGGCTTTCGACGTCGACTACTTCGGCGCGCACCTTCGCCATCTCGGGATGCCGCGGCCCATACTTGGTCAGCAGCTCCGCTTCCTTCTTCGTGGCCTTCGCATGCTGATCCTTGAGCATGCGGATGGTTTCGCTCGACATCACTTCGGCGATGTTCGCCGCCGTCCCGTTCTTCATCAGCGCGCTGAGTTCGTCGAGCCGCGCCCGCGCTTCGGTGGTCGAGTTGCGCGCGACGACCGTCTGCTCCATGAGCCGCGCCAGTTGCTTTTCGGAAAGCAACTGCCCCTCCGCATCGAAGATGCCGTTCTCGGCCTTGAAGCGCGCGACTTTCTGCTCCGCCTCCGCGAGCTTCGAGCGGAGGCCGTCGAGGCGGGGCTCGAGCAGTTCGGCCGCCAGCCCCGTCGCTTTCACTTTCATGTCGATCTGGTCGCGGACATAGACTTCAGCGATCGTGTTCGCGATGCGCGCGGCCTTGACCGGATCGCGCGATTTGAATGTGACTTCGACGACGAGCGAGTTGCGCACCCGTTGCGCCTTGAGCCGCTCGTGGAACCGGGTTGCGACCACGTCCTTTTCCGGTGCGTCGGAGCCGATCGATCCGGCCTTCGGCCCGAGCACCATGTCGGACGCACTTTCCGGCGTCGGCTTGTGCGTATGCGCGGTCACGCCCGCGCTCGCCTTACGCTCCGGCTGACCGCCGAATTCCGGGTCATTCCTGAGGCCCAGCGCGTCGATCACTTTGAGAGCGATGAACCGCGACTTGAGGATTTCCACCTGGCTTTCGATGGTCGGTGTATCACCGGCGATATCCGGCAGCACCGCATCGAGCGAGACGATGGTCTTCTTGCGGGGATCGATCTGGATGGTTGCTGTGGCTTCGTACTGGTTCGGAAGCGACAGCGCCAGTCCGACGGCGGCAGCGGCCGCGAGACAGGTCAGGGTCAGGATCAGCCAGACGCGACGGCGCAGCGCGGCGAGAATGTCGCCGACGTTGATGCCACCACCGTTATCCGGTTCTTCTTCCAACTCAGTCCCCCACTCCAGACATCCGGAGTTCAGAAACGGTACTTTGCACCGATGAAGATTTTATCCACCTTGCGGTCGAGATCGCTGTCGCTGCTGGTCAGTTCCTGATGCTCGTAGCCCATGGAAATCAGCCAGTTTCGATTTAGGATGTAGTCCGCCCCGAGCGACGCGCTCCAGATCTTGTCTGTGCGATCTTCGCCGATATAGTCGCCGAGCTTGTAGTTGACTTGCCCCGAGATGATCAGGTTCCGCCACATCTCGTAATCCGCCCGGACGCCGTACGAAGTCGTGATCCGTCCCGAAGCGAGGCCGTACGTGGTTGCCTGCACATCGCGCGCGGTGGTGAACCCGAGCGTCACGAGCGGCGAAACGTACCAGTCGAGCCGCGCCTCGTAGACGGGTGTCGAGATATCGACCAGTCCGGCTTGCAGGTAGTCCTGATAGAAGTAACCGCCCTTCAGCGTGAGCTTCACCAGCGGAGACAGCTCCATCTCGACGCCGGCCGTCGCCTTTATGCCCTCGGCATCCCGGTCGATCAGGCTATCGCCCCGGTTCTCCTGGACGCGCCCCGCCACCTCGCTGAACACCCGGTATCCGGGCGAAAGCCGCATTCCGAGGCGGATGAATGGCTCGAGCAGGCTGAAATCTCGCTGGTTCTGCTCGATCACGCTGCCGTCGTTGGCTTCCGCGTTCTTGAAATCGAAGATCGCGTAGCGCGCACCGATCGCCATGTCGATGCGCCCGGCGCGATGCGACAGCCCGCCCTCGAAGCGCGTCAGCGCGAGCTCCGTCGGCTTCTTGGCCGCTTTCGGCCGCTCCTCGTCGACACTGTCGTCGTGATAGACCCCCGTCGACATTTCGCCGAAGAGGTTCGTCGCATGCGTGATGTCGAGGCGCCCGAGCACGCGCACGCTGCCGTCGATATAGCGCAGCTCGGCGTCCCGGTGATCGCCGACCGCCCGCCCTTCGGCCCGGATGTCGAGCATGTGCCGGGCGAAGTTCGACTTCATCTCTAGCGCCGTCGATACCTCGTGCTGGATCGAGCGCGGCCGCCCGATGGCTTCATCGAGGCTGTCCCGGGTCCATGTCGTGCGGAACCCCAGGGACGGCAGCAGCAGATAGTTTCCGATCCGGATGCCGAGCGGCTGCAACCCGTCCCGGGGCCGATCCCTGACGCTGACCGCTCCGAGTTGCTTGGCGTAGTCCCATTGCAGGTCCTCGCCGAGCGCAGGCAGGGCGCCGAGGGACACGGCCGCGGCGATGCAGCTCGCAGCCCTCGCCACGAACCACGATCGGTGCAACCAGTCCGGCGGGCCCCCCTCGCCGTTCGCGCCCCCAGATTTCGGCATCAGAAGAATCGCTCGGGTACACGAATATTGTCGCCCGGCATGACGATCAGGTCGTTCGGCAACTGCACCTGGACGTCCTGTCCGGTGCCAGCGCGCGAAAGGACCACGTAATTCTGGTTGGCCCGGTACGTGTAGCCGCCCGCAAGCGCCACCACATCCCGGAGCCTGAGCCCGGTCTTGTAGGCGAACTCGCCACCGCTGCGCACTTCGCCGTGCACGTAGATCGGCCGGTATCCGGCGACTTCGACGGTCACGCGAGGGTTTTTGAGATAGCCGTCCGCCAGCCGCCGCGCGATCGCATCCCTGAGACCGTTGAGATCGAGACCGGCCGCCTTCACGTCGCCGACAAGAGGCAGTGAGATCCGCCCGAGCCCGTTGATCTCGAACACGCCGGAAAGGTCCGGCTCGCCGAACACGGTGAGCTTCACCTTGTCGCCGGCGTTGAGCTGATAGGCCAGAAGATCGCGGGCCCCGATCGCGCTGGCCGGCAGTGACGGTCCGACGCGCCCCCCGTCCGAGCAGGCGCCGACGCTCATCAGCAGCGCCACGACGACGATGGGTTTTGCACGCCAGGCATGGATCAAGCGACGCGAGGACATGGGCTTGACGACTCTCGGCAACCAGGAACGCATACACGCACTCCAGACGGGAGTGCCACGCTGCCTATGTTTCCGACAAATAGGTGAAATCCGGCTTAATCGGCGGCGCGCCGCGTTAAGCCTGCCTCACGGGCGAGACGCGCCCCCTTAGAGCTGGAACACAGACGCCGAGCCGGCGACGACGTCGAATTCACAGAACACCTTCCGCGGCTCGTCGCGCATGGTGATGAAGAGATACGGATGCTTGAAGCGCGCCGGCCAGAGCTCGTGGTCGAACTGCCAGAGCCCCACGTCGAGCCCACTCTTGCCGATCACGAGGCGCACCTGACTGGCGTGCGACCATTTCGGCTCGACCACGATATGCCGCGTTCGCGCCGCTTCACCGCATGCGCCGACGGCCCGATCCCGATAGGCCGAGATGATGATTTCGCTCTTCGCAGTGGCAACGACGTACTCTTGCACGCCGATTTTCGCGGCCGCCAGCATTACCAGCACGAACACGAGAACACGCATCGCCAGCCCCAGTCGCACCCTCCACGCCGAAACGGGAGCTTGCCCGAGGAAAGTGAACAAAAGCTTGCGGCTCGTGCCAGACTGACGTGCTGCGCCGGTATGGCCGTCAGCCGTCGACCAGAAGTTGCCCGATGCGCTCGACGGCCCGTTTGATGTTCTCGGTCGAGTTTGCATACGAGAACCGGATGTAGCCCTCGCCGTGGATCCCGAAACTCGTACCGGCAACCGTCGCGACTCCCGCCGTCTCCAACATCTTGTTCTGCAATTCCCGGGCGCTGAGGCCCGTCCCCGTGATGTTCGGGAACGCATAGAACGCGCCGCCGGGATCGACGCAGGTGAACCCCGGGAGCTGGTTCAGCAGCGGCACGATCACCCGGCGCCGCTCGTCGAACGCCTGTACCATCTGGTGCACGGCGTCCTGCGGACCCTCCAGCGCCGCGATGCCGGCAAACTGCGTCGGCGCGTTGACGCACGAGTGGCTGTTGACGCAGAGCCGGACCACGTGCTCGACCAGCGCCTTTGGCCAGACCGAGAAACCGAGGCGCCAGCCCGTCATGGCATAGGTCTTGGACCATCCGTCGAGCACGATCAGCCGGTCGCGGATCTCCGGATACTTGAGGAAGCTCTCGTGCTTCCGCCCGCCATAGAGCATCTGGCTGTAGATCTCGTCCGACATCACCGCCACATGCGGATGCTTGGCGAGCCCCGCGATCAGCTTGCGCACTTCCTCCTCGGGCACCGCGCCGCCGGTCGGATTGCCCGGGCTGTTGATGATGATCAGGCTCGTCTTCGGCGTGATCTGCGCCAGCACCTCCTCGGCGCTGAATGCGAAGCCGTTGCCCTCCCGGAGCGCGATCGGAACCGGCTTGGCGCCGGTATACTGGATCATCGACCGGTAGATCGGGAATCCGGGGTCGGGATACATGATCTCCGTGCCCGGTGTGCCGAACATGAGGATCGCAAAGAACATCGTCGGCTTGCCACCCGGCATGATCACCACGTGTCCCGGATCCACCTCGACGCCGTGCCGGCGATGGAGATCCTTCGCCACCGCCTCCCTGAGCGGCAGGATGCCGTTCGACGGTGTGTAACCATGGTGCCCGTCGCGCAGCGCCTTGATGGCCGCCTCGACGATATGCCCCGGGGTCTGGAAGTCCGGCTGTCCGATCCCGAGATTGATGACGTCCTTGCCCTGTCGCTGCAGCTCGGCGGCCCGCGCCAGCACCTCGAAGGCGGTTTCGGTTCCGAGCCGGCTGAGGCTCTCTGCAAGCAGCATGGGACGTCTCCTCGATTCTGTTTGGGGGCTCTTATGCACCAGCGCCCCACTTCGAGGGAAGGGAGCGGCGAAGAAGCCGCGCCCTCGCCCCTCCGCTTGCCTGCGCCGCACACGTTGCGCCGTGCGCGCGATCCGCTAGCCTTGCCCCCGAAACTGTCGAGAGACCGCCCGGCCCGTCGCGAGGAGAGCCCGATGCCAACGCCGCCCCTGAAGCAGATCCCAGGCCTCTATCATCGGCGCATCGGCGACATCACCGTCACCGCCGTCAGCGACGGCTTTCTCGACGGCAACCTCGACGTGCTGCGCAACATCGACAAGGAGGAAGCGCGGCAGATCCTCGCCGACAACTTCCGGCCGGCGCGACGCACCGCCGTCAACGCCTTCCTCATCTACACCGCCGACCGCCTCGTTCTGGTCGAGACGGGCTGCGGATCCTACATGGCGGCGACAGGTGGCAAGTTGCTCGAGAACCTGAAGGCTGCCGGCGTCGATCCGGCGGCGATCGACACTGTACTTCTCACTCACATGCACCCTGACCACTCCGCCGGTCTGACGGACATGACGACGGGCAAGCCCAATTTCCCGAATGCCGAACTGGTGATGCATGAGAACGAGCCGCGCCACTGGTTCGACGATGCCGCCATGGCCCGGGGCGACGAGCGAGAGCGCAAGCTGTTCTTCCAGGCCGGCCGCGAGCAGACGGAGCCCTACCGGAAGCGTTGGCGCCTCTTCCAGCGCGGCGAGGTCGTGCCGGGCGTCACCGCGATGCCGTTCCATGGCCATACGCCAGGCCACACCGGCTACCTCGTCAGTTCGGGCGCCGAAAGCCTGCTGATCTGGGGCGATATCGTTCATGTCCCCGAAGTCCAGACGGCGCGCCCCGAGGTCTGCATGGCCTTTGACACGGACAGAACCGCAGCCGAAGCCACGCGCCGTCACGTCTTTGACATGGTCGCAACCGATCGTATGCTGGTAACAGGGATGCATCTGCATTTCCCCGGCTTCACTCGGTTGATTCGAAGTGGCGTAGGTTATCGTTTGATTTCAGAAGCTTGGGAGCAGGCGCTATAAAAGACAGCAGCGAGTGAAGCGCGCCGATTCAGCCAGCAGTTGGTACGTCCAGTAAACTTTTCGTGATCTTGTGTCTGATCAAGTGCAATACAGCTGTCGCTATACTATCATCTTCGGCGCGAGCGTAGCCTCCATGAGGGTGGGTCGAGAGCTGCGTTGCGTCGGTCCGGGAGTCTGCTACTTCCGCAGGCGGGAAAGCGTGTTATGTCAGTCATGCCAGTGGTGATGGTCGTCGTGTGCTCTATTGCGGGCCCGGTGTTCGGGGTTGGCCTCTTTTTTCTCATGAATCAATAAGATCCTGCCTTCCCTTCACGAGCCGGACGGTCGACCCGGAATACTCTGGGCGAGACGGCTACTCAGTTTTCTTGAGTGGTCGGCGCGTACGTTCGATCACGTTGGACACTCGTCCGTCGCAGCTATGCGCCTGGACACGCAGCGGACGCGTCTGTCACGCCGCTGATCAGGTTGCTGTCGTAGAGGCGGTCGAGATCTGGCCCATCCGGCCGTACGGCCTCGAGCCGCCCGGGCAGCCCCGCCATCATGGCCTCGAACTCCCGCCGCGCTGCCTGCGCAACATCGATCGTCACCCCTTCGAACCGCACCTTTGCCCCTGGTGTGAGCCGTCCGAGCGCCGGTAGATCGATCGAAATCACCGTCGCGATCTTGGGATATCCGCCCGTCGTCTGTCGGTCGGCCAGCAGCACGATCGGCTGCCCGCTGCCGGGTACCTGGATCGATCCCGGCGCGATGCCGTCCGAGACGATGTTGTAGCCTTTGCTATGCGCCAGCAATGCGCCCTCGAAACGCAGTCCCATCCGGTCTGCATCCCGCGTCAGCACATACTCGGAGCTGAGAAACGCCTCGATCGCGTCCGCCGTGAAGTAGTCGTCCTGCGGCCCGAGCACGACGCGCACGGTGACGGCAGGTGCCAGGTCCAGATTGCGGAGCTGCACTTCGCCCCGTGCCTCCACCTCACCAAGCCGTAGCGGCAAGGCATCGCCTGCCGCCAAAGCCCGACCGTCGAGACCTCCGAAGCCGCCGCGCACGTACGTAGAGACCGAACCGAGGAACGGCGCGATGTCGAAGCCACCCTCTACGGCCAAGTAGGCGACCGCGCTTCCGGCAACCGCGCCAATCTTGATCGTATCTCCACGCACGGCACGCACGCTCGTCAAGGCCGGGACCTCGCGCCGACGGCCATCCTCGCTCTCGACGACGAGACGGCCTGCTCCACCGGCGAGCGCAACGCGCACGCTGTCGGCCTCCACGAGGAGCTGCGGCCCGAGCACCGCCATTTCAAGCGCGCCGGTGCCTTGCGGGTTCCCGACCAGTACGTTTGCGCCCCGGAGCGCTGTGGCATCGAGCGCGCCAGAAACCGGAATACCCAGCCGCTGCGATCCGATGCGACCCAGATCCTGGATCGTTGTGCTGAGCCCGGGTTGGACGACCTGGAGAACCGGCCTCATGCGGAAACCTCGGCCGGCTTGACCTCGAGTTCTCCGCTCGCGGCCCGCGCCTCGAGCTGCCTGAATGCATCGGCCGCGATCGGCTCGAACCGCACTTTGTCTCCGGGCGCGAGCAACACCGCATTTTCACGTCTCGGATCGAAGAGACGCACCGGCGTCCGCCCCAAGAGATGCCAGCCACCCGGACTTTCCAGCGAATAGACACCCGCCTGCCGGAACGCGATGCACACGGAGCCCATCGGCACCCTGATCCGCGGCGTCTCGCGCCGCGGCAGCGCCAGTTCTTCGGGGCCGTCCCCCATGTATGGATAACCAGGCAGGAAACCGAGCGTATAGACGTGGTAGTCGACGCCGGTGTGCAGCTGCACGACGGCCTCCTCGCTGAAACCCGTCCGCTCGGCCACCTCTGGCAGATCAGGCCCGAACTCGCCGCCATAGACGGCGGGGAGCCGCCAGAGACGGCCGTGTCGGCTTGAAGCACCGGCCTTCCCGATCAGCGGACTGACGGCCCGGGCGAGCGCCTGCGCGCCGATCCGCGAAGGATCGTAGTGGATCATCAGCGACCGGAACGTCGGCACCATCTCCACGACCCCGTCGATGCCGACGGCCGTTATGGCGTCGGCGAGCGCCAGCACGCGGTCGTTAAGCGCCCGCTCGGCCGTATCGCCGAACTCGACGACGAGAGCCGTGTCTCCAGCGGGCAGGAAGCGGGCCTTGAGTGGGGGTTGCATCATGGGATGAATGAGAGCGAAGAAGCCGTCGATGACGCCATAGAGACAGCGATTGTCGTGGGCTGTCAAAGGCCATAGCATCGACAGGCGATCAGTTGCGGGAGACGGAGTGGAAATGGCGCGGCGCATCAATCTCAACGCCGACATCGCGGAGGGCTGGGGCGCCTACGACATCGGCGACGATGCGTCCCTCATGCGCATCATCAAGTCGGCGAGCGTTGCCTGCGGGTTCCACGCCGGCGACCACGCGACCATGCATCGGATCGTGATGCTGGCGAAGGAACTCGGCGTCTCGATCGGCGCCCATCCGGGCTTCAACGACCTGTGGGGCTTCGGCCGCCGCGAGATCAAGATGCGCACCGATGACCTCGAATACATGACGGCCTACCAGATCGGAGCATTGCAGGCGATCGCCTGCTATGCCGGCCTGCAGGTGACACACCTGAAGGCCCACGGTGCGCTCGCCAACATGGCGGCCAACGATCGCGGCTACGCCATGGCCATCGGCCGCGCCATCAAGACCGTCGATTCCTCGATCATCTATGTGGCGCTCGCTGGCTCCGAGATGGAGAAGGCCGCGCTGGAGCTGGGGCTTCCTCTGGCGCGCGAGGGCTTCGCCGACCGCCAGTACGAGGAGGACGGCAACCTCGCCTCCCGCGCGATCCCGGGCACCGTCTACCGCGACCCGGCGACCGCGGTCGAGCAGGCCCTCCGCATGGTCGAGCATGGCGAAGTCCGCGCCCGCAACGGCAAGATCGTCAAGGTCTCGGTCGACACCATTTGCGTCCATGGCGACGAGCCGAGCGCGGTCGCGGTGGCCAAGGCCGTTCGTGCCGGCCTCGACAAATCCGGAATCGAGGTCGTGACACTGCCCGAGATGATCCCCGGCCGCTGATTGGCCGTAAGACACCGACCAACCTCCTCTTTTTGCGAACGAGATCACACGCGATGACAGACACCCTGCCGACACTCTCGATCATCGGCGGCACCGGCGACCTAGGCACGGGGCTGGCGCGCCGCTGGGCCAAGGCGGGCTACCCGCTCGTGATTGGTTCACGGACGGCTGACAAGGCCATCGCCGCCGCCGAAGCACTCGCCGCCCTCGCGACCGGCCCGAAGCCCCGTGGCATGGCCAATCGGGAGGCCGCGGCCGCCGGCGACATCGTCGTCCTGACGGTGCCCTTCGCGAAGGCCGCCGCCGTGATCGACGACGTGAAGCCGGTCATTGCCGGCAAGCTCTTCGTGGACACCACGGTCCCGCTCGTCCCCCCGAAAGTCGCCCGCGTCCAGCTTCCCCCCGAAGGCTCGGCGGCCGTGGCGGCCCAGGCGCGGCTCGGCGATGGCGTCCGCGTCGTCTCCGCCTTCCACAACGTCGCCGCCCACAAGCTCGAGCAGATCGACCTCGCGCTCGATTGCGACGTCCTCGTCTTCGGCGACAAGGCCGAGGACCGCGAGCACGCGATCAAGCTGGCCGAGGCGCTCGGCGTCCGTGGCTTGCACGCCGGCCCCCTCGCCAACTCCGCGGCGGCCGAGGCCATGACCTCGGTCATCATCGGCATCAACCGCACCTACAAGGTCGACGGCGCCTCGATCCGCATCACGGGGTTCGGCCCGAAATCGTGAGCCGCCACCCATGACGCTCCCCGCCCTGGCCGTCTGGCCGCTGCCCGGCATTCCGCGCGTCAACCCCGGTGACGATCTGGCTGCGCTTCTGATCGCGTCCATGACGGCGGCCGGCCTCGCGCCCGAGGACGGCGACATCGTCGTGGTCGCCCAGAAGATCGTCTCGAAGGCGGAGGGCCGGCTCGTCGATCTGGCGACCGTCACGCCGTCGCCCCGCGCCAAGGCATTGTCTGCGATCACGGGGAAGCCACCCGCGCTGGTGGAAACGATCCTTTCGGAGAGCGACGAGGTGCTGCGCGCCAAGCGTAACGTCATCGTCGTCGCCCACCGGCTCGGCCTCGTGCTGGCGAATGCCGGCATCGATCAGTCGAACGTCGAGGCGGATGGCATGACCGAACCGGCCCTTCTCCTGCCGCTCGATCCGGACGCCAGCGCCGCGCATCTGAAGTCTCGCCTCGACAGCCATTTCGCGATCCGCCTCGGCGTCGTGATCTCCGACAGCATCGGCCGCGCCTGGCGTCTCGGCACGACAGGCACGGCCATCGGCGCCGCCGGCATTCCCTCTCTCATCGATCAGCGCGGCGAACGTGACATGAACGGCCGCGTGCTCATGGTCACCGAGACCGCCTTCGCCGACAGCGTGGCCACCGCGGCCGTGCTCGTCATGGGCGAAGCCGCCGAAGGCACTCCCGCTGCCCTGGTGCGCATGCCCCGTCGCGAAGCTCCCGAGAAGCCGGCCCGCGCTCTGGTGCGCCCGAAGCGCGAGGACATGTTCCGGTGAGCGCGATCGATCCGAACGGCGAGCGCTGGCTGGCGATCTGCGGCGGCATCGGCGGCGCCAAGCTGGCCCTCGGACTGTCCCGTATCCTGCCGCCCGAGAACCTGACCATCGTCGTCAACACGGGCGACGACTTCCGGCACTTCGGCCTGCACGTGTCGCCGGACGTCGACACGGTCCTCTACACGCTGGCCGGTCTCTCCAATACCGAGCTGGGTTGGGGCCTCGCCGGCGAAACCTGGACCTTCATGGAGCAGGTGGAGCGCCTCGGCGGCCCGTCGTGGTTCCGTCTCGGCGATCGCGATCTCGCCACCCACGCTGTCCGCACCGCCATGCTCGCCAACGGCTCCTCGCTCACTGACGTCACGCGCCACCTGGCGACCCGCCTCGGCATCGGCCCGTCCGTCATCCCGATGTGCGACGCCCCTGTCGCAACGGTCGTCGACTCCGACGAGGGAACGCTCGCTTTCCAGACCTATTTCGTAGGCCGTCGCGCCGAGCCGCGCATCCGCGCCATCCGCTTTGACGGTGCCACCACAGCCTCGCCGTCGCCGGAAGCGATCGCCGCCCTCGAAGACCCGCGCCTCGCCGGCATCGTGATCTGCCCGTCGAACCCCTGGCTGAGCATCGATCCGCTGTTGGCCGTTCCTGGCTGGCGGATGCGCCTCGAGCAGCGCCGTGTGCCCTGCGTTGCCGTCACGCCCCTCATCGGCGGCGAGGCCGTGAAGGGCCCGACGGCCAAGATCATGGGCGAGCTGGGCCTGCCGTTGGACGTCGCCGAGATTGTGTCTCATTATCGCGGCCTGCTCGACGGCTTCGTGCTCGACGCCGTGGATGCGGCCCGCGCTCCCGCGCTGCCCCTGCCGACTGTGGTGACGAACACGCTCATGCGCACCCTCGACGACCGTATCGAACTGGCGAAGGCGACCCTGGCGTTCTGCCGGACGCTGCCCGCGGATGGCCTGGAGCGGACACGATGACGGCCACCACACACCGCCCCTTCGACATGCCCGTGACCATCGCCGTCGTGCCGGTGAAAGGTCTGGCGATAGCGAAGCAGCGGCTGGCCTCGGCCTTGCCAGCCGACCGCCGCCGCCATCTCGTCCTCGCGATGCTCGAGGACGTACTCGTTACCCTCGCGCGCGTGCCGGCCATCGCCCGCACCGTTGTTGTGACCCGCGATCCCGACGTCGGCGCTGTTGCATCGCGCCTTGGCGCCGAGGTTGTAGCCGAACCCGCCGACGCCGATCTCAACGGTGCGCTTCGCGCCGGGCTCGCCCACGTCACGGCTTCGGGCGCCGACCGGGCCCTCGTGCTTCCTGCCGACATGCCGCTCGCGACACCGACCGACATCGAAGCGATCCTCCGCGCCCCCGCGACCGGTGAAGGCGCCATCGCGCCCGATGCCGTCGGCACGGGCACCAACGCGCTGTTGCTGCCGCTCCCGACATCATTGGAGCCAGCCTTCGGCCCGACGAGCTTCGAGCGACACACGCGGAACGCCGCATCAGCCGGCCTGACGTTGCACGTCGTGCGCCGCAGCGGCCTCGCCCAGGACATCGATTTTCCGATCGACCTATCCCGGTTCGACGCACGTCCAGCGTACGCCACCCGCGGGTTCGGCCGCCACGCTCGCCTCGATGCCGTGGCCGCGTTCGCTCTCGAATCGACGCCGCTGACCGAGATGCTTGCCCGGGCCGAGGCGACCACGCTCTCGGGTTTCGGCACGACGGTGTCCTACTCGCGCAAGGTGTTCATTCCTCTGACGCAGTTGTGCCGCGACGTCTGCCACTACTGCACCTTCGCGCACACGCCACGCCATGGCACGCCGGCCTATCTGTCCCCGGACGAGGTGCTGGCCATTGCCAGGGCCGGCGCCGCGCAGGGCTGCAAGGAGGCACTGTTCACGCTGGGCGACAAGCCGGAACTCCGCTACCGCGCCGCCCGCGAAGCGCTGGCTGTGCTCGGATACACGTCGACCCTGGAATACCTGGAGGCCATGTGCCGCCTCGTCCTGAAGGAGACGGGACTGCTGCCGCACGTGAACGCCGGGCTCATGGACCAGACCTGGGCGCAACGCCTGAAATCGGTCTCCGCCTCGCAGGGCACGATGCTGGAGACGACGGCTGACCGCCTCTCCGAACGTGGCGGCCCCCATTTCGGCTCACCCGACAAGCTCCCCGCCGCCCGCCTCGAAGCCATCGACGCCGCCGGCCGTGCCGGTGTCCCCTTCACGACCGGCCTCCTCATCGGCATCGGCGAGACCCGCCGCGAGCGCATCGAGGCCCTGCTGGCGATCCGTGATCTCCACGACCGCCACGGCCATATCCAGGAGATCATCATCCAGAATTTCCGGGCCAAGCCGGGCACGCGCATGGCGTCGAGCCCCGAACCGACGCTCGACGACCACGCCTGGACCATTGCCGCCGCACGCCTGATCTTTGGCCCGGAGATGAGCATCCAGTCGCCTCCGAACCTCCACGATATGGCGGACTTGGGCACGTTGATCGCCGCCGGAGTGAACGACTGGGGCGGCGTCTCGCCCGTCACGCCGGACCACGTCAACCCAGAAGCCCCGTGGCCCCACCTGGAGCATCTGGCCACAGCGACCCGGAAAGCGGGCCGCCATCTGGCCGAGCGACTGGCGATTGCGCCCCGCCACGCTTATCCCCCGGCGCGCTGGCTGGCGAAGGAGATGATTGCACCGGTCCTCGCGAAGCTCGATAGCGACGGCTTCGCGCGCGAGGACGATTGGGCCGCAGGCGACGCAACGAAACTGCCACCCGCCACCGACATCGCCCGGGTGTCCACCCGCGCCCCGGCTCTTTCACTGACCGTCGCACGCATCCTAGACCGGGCCCTCTCGGGCGAACGTTTGACTGAGCACGACATCACAGCGCTGTTTGCAGCCCGAGGCGACGATTTCTCAGCCGTCTGCGCCGCCGCCGACACCCTGCGTCGCGCCCAATCCGGAGACGCCGTCAGCTACGTCGTCAATCGGAACATCAACTACACGAACATCTGTACATACGGCTGCAAGTTCTGCGCCTTCTCCAAGGGCCGCCTGTCCGCGAACACCCGCGACAAGCCCTACGATCTGGATCTCGAGGAGATCGCCGAACGCACGCGCGAAGCCTGGAACCGCGGCGCGACCGAGGTCTGCCTGCAGGGCGGCATTGCACCCAAGTACACCGGCAACACCTATCTCGCGATCGTCGAGGCCGTGAAGATCGGCGCCCCCGACGTCCACGTCCACGCCTTCTCGCCGCTCGAGGTCTGGCACGGCGCGACGACCTTGGGCCTCGGCCTCCGCGACTATCTGGCCCGCCTGAAGGATCAGGGTCTCTCGAGCCTGCCGGGCACCGCCGCCGAGATCCTCGACGACGAGGTCCGCCGTATCCTCTGTCCGGACAAGATCGGCACCGACCAGTGGATCGCGGTGATGGAGGCCGCCCACGCCGTCGGCCTGCGCAGCACCGCGACCATCATGTTCGGCCACGTCGATGCCTACGAGCACTGGGCGCGCCATCTGATCCGCGTCAGGGATCTTCAGGAGCGCACCGGCGGATTCACCGAACTCGTGCCGCTCGCGTTCGTCCATATGGAAAGCCCGGTATTCCTGCGTGGACAGGCCCGCCGCGGCCCGACGTTCCGCGAAGCCGTCCTGATGCACGCAATCGGTCGCATCGTCCTCGGCCGGATCATTCCGAACATCCAGGCCTCGTGGGTGAAGCTTGGCCCGGAGGGCGCAGCCGCCTGCCTCGATGCCGGCGCCAACGATGTCGGCGGCACGCTGATGAACGAGAGCATCACCCGCGCCGCAGGCGCAGCCCACGGCCAGGAGATGGTCGCAGGCGCGCTCGAGAGGCTGATCCGCTCGGCCGGCCGCACTCCGGTTCAGCGCTCCACCTTCTACGGTGAACCGCCACCAGGCCAGCGCACCAAGGCACTCGCCGACGAGGGAAACGCCCCGGGATCGATGCTCGCGGCCGAATGACAGCCCCGAATGCCTGCTGAACGAGGAGACATGCGATGACAGCCGCCTTCCCCGAGCGCGATGCCCTGTTCAAGACCTTCGGCCGCGCCTGGTTCAAGCGCGATGCCGACCTGCTCTATGAGGCCGTGACCCCGGATTTCGTCTGGCTGGCGACAGGCTCGGACGGCGGCCCGCGCCGGATCGAGGGCAAGGCGGCCGTCGCCGCCGAGTTCGCGGCCATGGGCTCGGGCTCCGTCCAGCGCCGCTTCGAGGACGTCGTTTACCATCACGCCCCGGACGCCTCGTTCATGACCTTCCGCCTGATCGAGACGGATACGGCGACGGGCGCCACCCGCAGCGACGTCGGCGTCGAGCGCTATCTGTTCCGCGACGGGCGGATCGCCATGAAGGACGTCTATCGCAAGCCCGCACCCTGATGGCACGAAGTTTGCGGCACGCAACCCCGACTGCCTCGACAGTGTCACGTTGCTGACGTTCTGCTGTAATCCCATGCGCGAGCCGCCGTTTCTGGAGCCCGTCCGATGACCGCCAAGCCCCGCCCCATCCGCAAGGCCGTATTTCCGGTTGCCGGCCTGGGTACGCGTTTCCTCCCGGCGACCAAGGCCATGCCGAAAGAGATGCTGACGGTCGTGGACCGGCCGGTGATCCAGCACGTCGTCGACGAGGCGCGGGCGGCCGGGATCGAGCACTTCATCTTCGTGACCGGTCGCAACAAGGGCGTCATCGAGGACCACTTCGACAGTTCGTTCGAACTCGAGCGGACGCTTGCCGAGCGTGGCAAGCGCAACGAACTTGAAATGCTGACTCGCGACCTTCCGGACGCCGGCCAGACGAGCTTCACCCGTCAGCAGGCGCCGCTCGGCCTCGGCCACGCCGTCTGGTGCGCCCGCGAGATCGTCGGGAATGAGCCGTTTGCGCTCCTGCTGCCCGACATGCTGCATCACGCCGACCGCCCCTGCCTCGCCGAGATGATCGAGGCCTACAACGAGCATGGCGGCAATCACGTGGCGGTCGCACCCGTCCCGGAAGACCAGACCCACCTTTACGGCATCGTCGGTGTCGAGCAGCCGAAGGACAAGGTGACGCGCATCACCGGCATGATCGAGAAGCCGCCTCGCGGCACCGCCCCGTCGAACCTCCATATCACGGGGCGCTACATCCTTCAGCCCGAGATCTTTGCCCTTCTGGCCGCCCAGGAGCGCGGCTCCGGCGGCGAGATCCAGCTCACGGATTCGATGATCACCCTGTCCGAGCAGAAGGCTCAGCCGTTCCACGCGGTGCGGTTCGACGGCAAGATCTACGACTGCGGCTCCAAGATCGGCTTCCTGATGGCCAATCTGACCTTCGCGCTGGCGCGCGACGACCTCGCACCTGCCCTGAAGGCCGAGCTCCGACGCCTGATTTAGGCAGCACCGTCTGGCGCCGGTAAACGCCTCGATAACGACTGGCCGCTAGGCTGGCAGCACGGCGCGATCGGTTGTGATCGCCGGGCGTCGCGAAGCCACGGAGGCGATGACTCGACATGCTGCACTTGCGCCGCCCGCGGCTGAGGACGCTTCTCGTAGGGCTCGCCGTCGCGTCCGGCCTGGCGCTATCGCCGTCGGCCCGGGCCCAAAGCCCGGTGGCGCCCGACTGCCGCGGCGAAGATCTTCTGCCGCGCCTCGCCGTCGAGGACGCCGAGGCCGCGCGCCGTGTCGACGAGGCTGCGTCCCGCATTCCGAACGGCAACGCGATGCTCTGGCGGATCACGCGCGCCGGAACGCAACCGAGCTATCTCTTCGGCACCATCCACTTGAGCGACGATCGCGTGGTGAACCTCTCGCCGACCGTGCGCAAGGCCATAGCCGGTTCACGCGTCGTGGCCCTCGAGATCGCCGACGTATCCGCCGAAGCGGTCGGCGCCGCGCTGGCGAAACTGCGCGGCCGCCTCGTATTCGAGGACGGCCGCAGGCTGACCGACATGTTGGAGCCGGACGAAATCGCGATTGCGCGCGACGGTTTTGCCAGAAGCGGTTTTCCCGCCGAGACCTTTCCCGCCTTCAGGCCCTGGTTCGTAGCCACGATGCTCTCGATGACCGAGTGCGAGCGGCATCGCATCGCGGCGGGCCGCGTCTACCTCGACGCCCATGTCGGAAATCTCGGCAAGGCGGCCGGTGCGCGCCTCGCGAGCCTCGAGACGATCGAAAGCCAGTTCCTCGCCATGGCATCGATCTCCGAGCCCGATCAGCTCACGATGCTGCGCTCCACCATCAAGTCCATCGAGCACACGCAGAACTTCTTCGAGACCATCCTGCGTCGTTATCTCGACCGCGAGGTATCGAAAGTGTTGCCGTTCCAGCAGGAGCTGGTCCGTCGCGCCGGCATCGATCCGAAGGCTTTCGACGGCTTCTACAAGGCCATGCTGACGGTCCGGAACCCGCGCATGCGGGACGCAGCCCTTCCGCTCCTGAAGAAGGGCCGCGCTTTCATCGCCGTGGGCGCGTTGCACCTCATCGGCGACGACGGCCTGGTCGCGCTGTTCCAGTCGGCGGGCTACGATGTGACGCCGGTCGAGTAGACCAGCCAGCCGCCCGCCACGGCGATTTTCGCGATTGTGCTCCCGAGGCCTTGCATTCACCTGTCCGGACATCTTTGATGGGGGAAAGGGACGGGCGCGTCGCCACGTCCAGTGCATCGAGGAGGAAGGCATGAAGGGCGTCGTTTTCACGGGCGACCGGAAACTGGAGTTGCGGGACTTCCCCGACCCGACACCGGGACCGCGCGATGTCGTGCTCGAGATCAAGGCCTCCGGCATGTGCGGCAGCGATCTTCACAACTATCGCGCGCCCGCGTCTCCGGAAGGCGCCGTCACCGGCGGCATCAAGCGCGAGTCGGGCGTCATCGCCGGCCATGAGCCTTGCGGCATTGTCGTTGCCGTCGGTTCGGCGGTGACCGAGAAGGAAGCCCGCATCGGCCAGCGCGTCATGAACCATCACTATGACGGCTGCGGCGGCTGCAAGCATTGCCGTGGCGGCTGGACCCAGATGTGCCTCGACGGCGCGGTGGTCTACGGCTCCGGCGGCCATGGCGGCCACGCCAACTTCATGAAGGTTCCCGTCCACACTCTCGTGGACCTCCCCGACGAACTCTCGTTCGAGACCGGCGCGGCCATCTCGTGCGGCACGGGAACGGCTTGGGGCGCGCTCAAGCGCCTGAACCTGCAGGGCGGCGAGACCATCGCCATCTTCGGCCAGGGTCCCGTCGGCCTCTCGGCAACCCAGCTCGCCGTCGCCATGGGGGCCCGCGTCATCGCCCTCGACGTCTCCGCCGACCGCCTCGCCCTCGCCAAGGACTTCGGCGCCGAGATCACCATCGACGCCCGCTCGAACGACACCGTGCAGGCCATCCGCGATCTGACGCACGGCGAAGGCGCTCACAAGACGCTCGACTGCTCGTCGGCGCCGGAAGCCCGTGCCGCGACGGTGCGCGCGGTCCGCTCCTGGGGAACGGCCTGCTTCGTCGGCGAGCGCGGCCAGGTGACGCTCGACGTCAGCCCCGACATGCTCCGCCGCCAGGTGACCCTCGTCGGCTCGTGGACCTTCTCGAAGCAGGGCCAGGCCGAATGCGCCGAACTCGTCGCCGACAAGAAGATTGCGGTCGACAAGCTGTTCACCCACCGCTGGCGGCTCGATCAGGCGGAAGAAGCCTATCGACTGTTCGACACCCAGACGACCGGCAAGGCCGTCATCATCCCGAACTGATCGGATGTCGGCACGGCAATCCGGCAGGTCGCGACCGCGAGCTGCCGGCAGCCGTGCCGGATCGGAAGTGCCATGCCCTCGACCGGTACGAACAACGCGGCTGCCCCGACGAACGAGCGGCCCGAGCCGTCACTCCGGCCGGTTCGTGTGTCTGACCTCGCCGCCATCCTGCGCGGCGCCGTCGGCGACTTCCGGCGCGCGCCGGGCGTCTCGATGGCGATCGCCCTCGTCTATACGGCAGGTGGCTGGCTTCTAGCGGCCCTGCTGATGGTCTTCAGCCTGCCGTTTCTGGTCTACCCTCTGGCCATGGGCTTCGCTCTTGTCGCGCCGTTCGTCGCCGTCGCGTTCTACGACGTCGGGCGGCGCCTCGAAGAGGGCGAGTCTCCGACGCTCGCGCAGGCCTGGCGCGCCGTCTGTGACGCGAGAAACCGGGATATCCGCTGGATGGCGCTCATCACGAGCTTTGCGTTCTTCATCTGGATGGACATCGCGGCCATGATCACGCTGTCGTTCTTCGGCGCGACGGCCCTCGATATGCCCGAACTGCTCCGCCAGATCACGACCACGACGCACGGCCTCGTGTTCCTCGTCGTCGGCCACGCGGTCGGTGCCGTCATCGCGCTCCTGATCTTCTCGATCTCGGCGATCTCGATCCCGATGCTCTTCGACCGCGACATCGACATCATGACGGCCATGCGCGCGAGCGTGCGCCTCGTTCGCGCTGATCCGCTCGCCCTCGGGCTCTGGTGCGCGATCATCGCCGCTTCGATCGTGCTCGCGATCGCGTCGGGCCTCGTCCTGCTGCCGGTCGTCCTTCCTGTCCTGGGCTATGCGAGTTGGCGGCTCTACCGCCATGCCGCCGAACCTGTGGCGCCTGTCCCGGTGCCGACTTGAGCCGGCCCGGCCGGGCCGTCGCTCCCCTCACATGCGGAACACGCCGAACTTCGTGTCCTCGATCGGCGCATTGAGCGTGGCGGCGAACGCAAGGCCCAGTACCCGGCGCGTTTCACGCGGCGCGATGATGCCGTCGTCCCAGATGTGCGCCGTCCCGAAGTAGGGATGCCCCTCCCGCTCGTAGGCATCGAGAACCGGCTGCTTGAACGCCGCCTCGTCAGCCGCGCTCCACGTGTGGCCTTCGGCTTCGATGTTCTCGCGCCGCACGGTCGCGAGCACACTCGCCGCCTGCTGTCCGCCCATCACCGAGACACGCGCATTCGGCCATGTGAAGAGGAAGCGCGGTGAGTAGGCGCGGCCGCACATCGCGTAGTTGCCGGCGCCGTAGCTGCCGCCGATCACCAGCGTCACCTTGGGAACGTTGGCGTTCGCGACCGCCATCACCATTTTGGCGCCGTTGCGCGCGATGCCCCCCGCCTCGGCGTCCCGCCCGACCATGAAGCCCGTGATGTTCTGCAGGAACAGCAGCGGGATCTTGCGCTGGCAGGCGAGTTCGATGAAATGCGCGGCCTTCTGCGCCGTTTCCGAATAGAGGATGCCGTTGTTGGCGAGGATCGCGACCGGAATGCCTTCGATGTGCGCGAACCCCGTCACGATGGTGGTGCCGTAGGTCGCCTTGAACTCGTGCAGTTCCGAGCCGTCGACGAGGCGCGCGATCACCTCGCGCGAGTCGTACTGCGTCGCGAGTGACGCCGGCACCACACCATCGATCTCGTTGACGTCGTAGAGCGGCGCCCGTGCCGCCCGCGTCAGGATGTCGGCACGCCGCGGCGTCGTCAGCGTCGCGACGATGCCGCGCGCGATCTCGAGCGCATGATCGTCGTTGAGGGCATAGTGGTCGGCGACCCCCGACAGACGCGTGTGCACATCGGCGCCGCCGAGGTCCTCCGCCGAGACGGTCTCCCCCGTGGCGGCCTTCACCAGCGGCGGCCCGCCGAGAAAGATCGTGCCCTGCCGCCGGACGATGATGGTCTCGTCGGACATGGCCGGCACGTAGGCGCCACCCGCCGTGCACGAGCCCATCACGACCGCGATCTGCGGAATACCGGCGGCCGACATCCGCGCCTGATTGAAGAAGATGCGCCCGAAATCGTCCTTGTCCGGAAACACGTCCGTCCAGTGCGGCAGGTTGGCTCCGCCCGAGTCGACGAGATATATGCACGGCAGATGGTTCTCGACCGCGATCTCCTGCGCCCGGAGGTGCTTCTTCACCGTCAGCGGGTAGTAGGTGCCGCCCTTGATCGTGGCGTCGTTGCACACGATCACGCACTCCCGCCCCGACACCCGACCGATACCGGTGATCACGCCAGCCCCGTGGATGTCTCCCGAATAGAGCCCCATGGCCGCCAGCTGCGAGAACTCGAGGAATGGCGAGCCGGGATCGATCAACCGCAACACCCGGTCCCGCGGCAACAGCTTGCCGCGCGCGATATGGCGCTCCCTGAGCTTGACCGGCCCTCCGATGGCGGCTTCGGTTCGCTTCTGCTCGAGATCGGCGACGAGCACCTGCATGGCATCGCGATTGGCGCGGAATTCGTCGGAGGACGTGTTGATCTCGGATTTCAGCGTCGGCATGGGCACTCCCTGAAGTCAGGCGAACCCTAAGTCGCCCCTGTCGGCCGGGCAAGTGTTCGACAGGAAATCAACGGCGGCCACTGGCTCCCGGCAACCGGGCATGCAACCCTTCACACAGCCCGCCCCGCACCGCCGCGGTGGCCGTGGCACCCGAAGGTCCGGTCGGAGCCGTCGGTCGAGCGCAATCCTTGTGTTCCCGCGGAGTTCCCTCTCGTGTCCACACCGTCGTCACGAACGATCGAGTTGCAGGCCGTGCTCGCCGCAGCAATCGGCAGCGTCTCGGTCGGTTTCGTCCCGTTCTTCGTGACGGGCCTCCAGAAGGCCGGCATCGACACCGTGTCGACGCTCGTCTGGCGCTACCTGGTGGCGCTTTCGGTCCTGCTGCCACTCGCTCTTTTCGGCCACCGCCTCGTCGACGAGTGGCAGCGCGGCGGCCGATGGCTGTTTCTCAACGGCCTGACCCTCGGCACCTTTCAGGTGTTCTGCTACTTCAAGGCCGTCGAGACCCTCCCGACGAGCGTGGTCATCACGATCTTCTATTGCTATCCGCTGCTCGCGGTGATGCTCGACCGGATGCTGTTCCGCATCCCGGTGACGACGGCGACGGTCGCCGGCATCCTGACCATCGTTGCCGGCGTCGCCCTCACGAGTTTGCCGGGCTTCCGTGGCGGCTCGCTCGATCTGACGGGTGTGTTCTATGTCCTGCTTTCCGCGGTCGGCTACGCGGCGTATATCGCCGCCGCCTATCCCGCGACGAGGAAGCTGCCGCCCGTCGCGAGCGCCACGTTCATCTACCTCGCATACCTGCTCACGTTCGGCACGGCGGCGATCATCGGTGGCTTCGCCATCCCCTCGAGCCAGAGCCAGTGGCTGGCGATCCTCTTCATCGGCACATTGGGCGGCGCGTTGCAGATTCTCTCCTTCGCCTTCGCGTTGCCGCGCCTCGCCTCAAGCGGCTACGCCGTCATCGTCTGCCTCGAATTCGTGACCGTCGTTCTGGCCGGTGTCTGGCTCCTCGGCGAGACCCTGACGCCGATCCAATGGCTGGGGATCGCGCTGGTGCTCGCCGGGATCGTGCTGTCGCGGGTCCGGAAATCCGAACCGAAGTCACCAGCCGGCTCGCCTCCCGCGAGCCAGCTGGAGACCTGACCCGCCGCCGCCATCCAGCGCTTCAGGGGGCCTGCCATGTGCCCGCATAGGGCTGCCTGAGCGCGCGCTCCACCATCTCCAGTCGATCCTGCCCGTAGAACATGTCGCCATCGACGAAATAGGTGGGCGAGCCGAACACCGAGCGCCGGATCGCCTCGGCGGTATTGTCCTCGTAGATCCGCCGGATCGGCGCGCTGTCAGCCGCCGCGAGCAGCACCGATGGATCACCGCCGACCGACGTCACCAGCCGCGCCAGCGTGGCCCGGTCCGCGTGATCCGCGTCATGCCGCCAGTGCGCTTCGAGAATGACATGCGCCAGCCCGTCGACGTCCGCGCCCTGTTCCTGCGCCGCGATCAGCAGGCAGTTCGGCAGCCCGATGTCGTTGTCGTGGTGCGTCGGCCGATGCCCGATCACGGGCGCGCTCCGCTCCTCCGACCACCTCTGGATCTCGCGGCCGAAGAAATAGGCGCGGTGCCCCGCCGTTCTCTCCCGCGTCGGCCGCGCCCCGACGCCCTCCATGCCCAACCGGAGATCGTAGGGCTTGTGGCGGATCGTCCGCCCCGATGCCTTGGCGATCTCCATGAGCCGCCGCGATCCGAGGTAGGCGAACGCGGAATGCGCCGCATAGAAGTATTCGATTCCCGACATTGATGGCTCCGATCAATCGTTACAGGTGTCCCTCTCCCCTTGCGGGGAGGGACTCAGGAGAATGAGTGCCACGGCATGACAGTGAACCGGAACACGCCCGGAAGAAAAAAGCCCCCGAACAAGCGTTGTTCTCGTCCCCTCTCCCCTTGGGGAGAGGGCTAGGGTGAGGGGGAGCGGCGGGGTCCGTCCTCCGTGAATCACACTGTCCCGCCATCCTCATCCACTCACGCCAGCTTCGCCCACGCCTTGAGGAAGAAGTCCGGCGCACCGAAATTGCCGCTCTTCAGCGCCAGCACCAGATCGCGCCCCCGGCCTGCTTGGCCTTCGGTTGCCCATTGCCAACCGGCCACGCGCGTCCACGGCACGCCGGGATCGATCTCTGGCCCGATCTCGAGCGCCGAAATCCCGAGCCCGTTCACGACGGCCCCAGACGTCTCTCCACCGGCGACGACGAGGCGCGTCGTTCCCGTGGCGACCAGCTTTTGCGCCACTGCAGCGAGCGTGCGTTCGACCAGTGCGCCAGCGGCTTCCCGGCCGAGCTTGTCCTGGACCGATTTCACGCCCGCCGGATCGGCACTGGAATAGACGAGGAACGGCTTGTCCTTGGGCTGTTGCCCGATCCACGCGAGCACCGTCTCGGCCGATTGCCGCCCGTCGGCCAGCGCCAGCGGATCCACCTCGAGTGCCGGCAGTCCTGCCGCCTTTGCGGCAACGACCTGCCCCCGCGTCGCCTCCGAGCAGCTGCCTGCCAGGATCGCAGCCCGCCCCTGTGGCGCCGCCATCGACGTCGGCGCTTCCGCGGCTTTCATCAGCCCCTTCGCGATGAAGTTCGCCGGCAATCCCAGGGCAACTCCGGACCCTCCCGTGATCAGGGGCATGTCGGCTGCGGCCGCCCCCATCTCGATCAGGTCGCGGTCCGTAATGGCATCGACCACGACGAACCGCTCGCCGCGCCCTTTCGCTGCCGCGAACGCCTCGGCGATGGCCACGCGCCCCTTCTCGACCACCGGATGGGGAACCAGACCCACGCGCCCCTTCGACTGCCGCTGCATGACGCGCACGAGGTTGGAATCGCGCATCGGCGTCAGCGGGTGGTCCTTCATCGGGCTCTCGGCGAGCGGCACCTCGCCAACGAACAGATTGCCCATGAAGACGGTCCGCTTGTTCGTAGGGAACGCTGGACAGACGATCGCAAGGTCCGCCCCGAGCTTCGCCATCAGCGCCTCGGCGACCGGCCCGATGTTTCCCGCATCGGTCGAATCGAACGTCGAACAGTATTTGAAGAACAGCTGCTTCGCCCCGAGCGCCAGCAGCGCCTCGGCACTCGCGAGAGACAGGTCGACCGCCTCCGCCACCGGGGACGTCCTGGTCTTCAGCGCGACGACGATGGCGTCATAGCCGGCCAGCCGGCCATCCCCCACCCGTGGCACCTCCATCACCTGCAGCGTCCGCATCCCGGCCCGCGTCAGCATGATGGCGAGGTCGGTCGCCCCCGTCAGATCGTCAGCGATACACCCGAGCAGCATGGCAAGGACCTCGAACGGTTCGAATACAACGGCTGTCACGGCGACGAGCGCCTTCAACTGCCCTTGGCAGTTACCTTGTCGCCGGCGAGATCACGCGGCTTCATCGCCATGAACGCGATCACCGCAAGAAGGCCCAGCGCGGCGACGGAGGCGAAGGCAGCGAGCCAGCCGGCCCGACCCATGCCCCCCGACGCATCGAGCACCACTCCGATCATGAGCGGACCGACGAAGCCGCCAGCATAGCCGAGCATCGAATGGACCGCGAGCGTCGCCCCGCGCCGCGCCGGATCGGCGGCCCCGGCGGCGCCGGCAGTCAGCGACGAGGAGTCGAGCCAGATCAGCAGGCTGTAGAGCGTGATGAGCGCAACCGCGATCCAGTAGCCGCTTGTCCCCACGACCCCCAGCGCGAGGCAGGCCGCCATCGAGGCCAGCATGGCGACGACGATCAACCGTTGCCGCCCGATCCGGATCGCGGCCTCGTTCCCTGCAATGCTGGCGAACGTCCCGACGAGCCCGATCGCCGTCAGCACCAGGGTCGGGGACAGGATCTGACTTCCGGCCCCCGTGCTCGCCGCCACGAACGCGAGATAGGCGACGCCCCAGCCGCGCAGGGCATTCATCTCAAGCGTATGGACGCAGTAGGCGAGTGCATAGGCCATCGCCGAGCGGTTCCGGAATACGGGAACAAAATTGAACAGCCCCCCGCCATCTGCTGGCGGTTTGGGCTTGGTCGTACGCGCCGGCACCTTGAGGAACACGACCAGCAGCGCCATCAGGGCGCTCGCCGCGACAGTAGCGAAAGCGACCCTCCACCCGGCCGCTCCCGCGATCAGGTCGGCTGCGATGAACGAGATCGCTCCGGAGAACCCGATGCTGGCGGCATGGCCTGCGACGGCGCGCGACATCATCTTCGCGTCGACGACATCCGAGAGTAGCTTGAGCCCGGTCATGTAGGTGCCGGCCCACCCGAGCCCGGCCAGCGCCCTCGCCGCAAATGCCGTCCAGAATCCGTCAGCGACGACGGCGAACGCACCATGCCCGATCACTGTCGCCGCCACGCCGAAGAGATAGATCCGCTTCGGATCGATCCGGTCGGTGAGCGTGACCAGCACGGGAACCGACAGCATGTAGGCGGCGTAGAACGCCGACGTGATCCACCCGGCCTCGCTGTTGGAAAGCCCCCACTGGCCCATCAGCCCCGGCAGCAACGCCGGCCAGAAGAACGCCCCCAGTTGCACGAGCACTTGCGCCCCGCACACGATGACGACGAGCCGTCCTGCGGGTGTCTGGTACCAGCGCGTCTTGTCAGCGTCCGTCGATGCCATCCGCCCCGCCTGCGTCACGAAGGTGTCACGCAGCGAGTGTGCGCTGATCACCGCCATGCCGCCAAGTCCCGGCTTGCGACCCGGCGGGAAGCGTGTTGGGTTGCGCTGTCCGCGTCGGCCTGTCCTCGCCGACGCTGGCGCCGTCACACGCACCGCCGGGAGACAACGCCGTGTACATGCCGCCCCATTTCCAGGAAGTGCGCACCGAAGAGATAGCGGCCCTGATCGAGGCGACGCCGCTGGCCTGCATCGCGGCACATACGACCGAAGGCCTGATCGCCAATCACATTCCGCTCTTGGCTGCGCCGGATGGCACGCTGATCGGCCACGTGGCACTGGCCAACGACATGCATCGGCTGATTGCAGACAAGCAGGAAGTCCTCGCGATCTTTCGCGGCGACGACGCCTATGTGTCCCCGAACTTCTATCCCTCGAAGGCCGAGCACCACCGCGCCGTGCCGACCTGGAACTATCAGGTCGTGCACGTCTATGGCGGCATCACCTGGCAACACGACGAACACGCGAGGCTCGCCGCCGTGGGCCTGCTGACGCGCCAGCAGGAGCGGCGACTGAATGGCGAAAAGGCATGGCGCATGGCCGACGCTCCCGCCGACTACATGGCCGTGATGCTGCCGAACATCGTCGCATTCCGCATCCGACCGACGCGAACGCTGGCCAAGTCGAAACTCAGCCAGAACCGCGAACCGCGCGACTTGCGGGGAGCCATCGACGGCCTTCGCGCCTCGGGACACGAAGGCATCGCCGCGCGCATGGAGCGCCGCCTGCTGAAAGACGACTGAGCAGGAGGCTCCTGATGGCGCTTACCCGGCGTTCACCAGCTGCACGATGGCGTCGCCAAGCTCGGTGCACATGGCCTTGCCCCCCATGTCCCGCGTCCGGACGTCGGTATCCTTGAGCAGCTTCTCGATGGCCGTGACGATGGCGTCGGCGGCTTCCTTGTGCCCGAGATGCTCGAGCATCATGGCCCCGGACCAGATCTGCCCGATCGGATTCGAGATCCCCTGCCCCGCGATGTCGGGTGCCGAGCCGTGCACCGGCTCGAACATCGACGGGAAGTCCTTCTCCGGATTGATGTTGCCACCCGGCGCGATGGCGATCGTGCCCGTGGTCGCCGGTCCGAGATCCGACAGGATGTCGCCGAAAAGATTGGACCCGACGATCACGTCGAACCACTGCGGATTGCGCACCAGATGCGCCGTCAGGATGTCGATATGGTACTGGCTGGTCTTGGCCTTCGGATATTCCTTCGCGATGGCCGCGAACCGCTCGTCCCAATAGGGCATCGAGATCGAGATGCCGTTGGACTTCGTCGCGGACACCACCTCGTTGCGCGACCGCGTCGCCGCCAGCTCGAAGGCGTAGCGCATCACCCGGTCGCAGCCGCGGCGCGAGAAGATCGCCTGCTGCACCGCCATCTCGTATTCGGTGCCCTCGTACATGCGCCCGCCGATCGACGAGTACTCGCCCTCGTTGTTCTCACGCACGATCCAGTAGTCGATGTCACCGGGCTTGCGATCCGCGAGCGGACACTTGAGCCCCTCGAACAGGCGGACAGGGCGCAGGTTGATGTACTGCTGGAATTCGCGCCGGATCGGGATCAGCAGGCCCCAGAGCGACACGTGATCCGGCACGCCGGGGAACCCCACGGCGCCGAGATAGATCGCGTCATGCTTCCGGATCTGGTCGAGCCCGTCGTCGGGCATCATCTTGCCGGTCTTCTTGTAGACCTCGCAAGACCAGTCGAAGGTGTCCCACTGGAAGGCGATATCGAACTTCCGCCCGACCGCCTCGAGCACCTTGATTCCTTCCGGCACCACCTCGTTCCCGATGCCGTCACCGGCGATGACGGCGATCTTGAACGTGTTCGGCTTCTGGGTGCCGCTCTTGGCCATGTCGTTTCGCTCCCTGGGTGATTTTGACCAGGAGAGAATGCGCCACGGCAGGGATTGTCAAGCTGCTGGGCGACCTCGTGTACCCAAGCCTGCATCGCTGTCCGGAGGCCGAAACGGTTCGACAAGTCAGGGCGCGAACCGCTCCAGCTCGGTGAAAGTGCGCCGCACTCGCGTCGTGCGTCCTTGGCTCGGGCGGTTCGCGGAGCGCGCCCGCGATGGCGGCGCCGCATCGGCAGTTGATCGATAGGGCGCGATATCCGGGCGACGCGGCAGGTGCGCATGGCCCGGCGGCACCACCGCTGACTTGTCGGCGACCGGCGGCAGTACGCCCACCCCCATGCGGCCAGCGAGAACATCAGGCGAGACTGCCGCACGCGGCGCGACCGAACCGATTGCCGATGTCGTGAGCTGCGTCGCCGTCGTCGCCCCGCTGTCCGCACGGGCAACCGGGCTCTCGCGCCCTGCCACGCTGTTGAAGTCTGGCGTATCGACGACCTGCCGGGGCGGACGGATTGCCGGCACGGGGCGAGGCACCGCAACGACTTCCGTCGTCCATCGTGTCGGCTGCGCGTCGCGCCGCGCCGTGGGACGAGGCGCTGCCACGAGCACCGGGACCTTCCCTGTCGTCGCAGCCGTCGTGACGCCGGCCCCGGTGCAGGCTTTACCGCTGTGCCCCTGCAGCAGCGTCAGGAGGATATAATCCGGTCGGTCGACAGGCAGTGTCACATGCACGGCCGAGATGAAGGTGCGCATGGCCGCCCGCGTACCGTCGTTCCACTCGCCATCCGCAGCGGCGTCGTAGCACCCGACGCGCCGGAGCTCCGATTGAATGGCCATGGCAAGGGTCTGCGTTGCCGTCATCGGCGGACCGACCATCGGCGCGCCCGCTGCTGTTCGAGGCGCTGCGACTGGAGCGCTTGTGACGGTTTGAACATTCGCTACGGCGCCAATCCCGGCAGTCTCCGCGCCCTTCTGCACGATAGGAACCTGCGGCGCATCGGACGGCGGCGCCAGCAGGTAATCGACCCCGAGAAAGGCCAGTACCGGGAGTCCCGCCAGCACCACTCCGTGGGCGAAGGCCGTCAAGTACGATCGCGTACGCCGATGCATCACAAGACCTCCCACTCAGCCGCGCATTGATGCGCGACGACGCCGACGGGCTCGAAGTCCGACGGGACTTCGGCAAGCACTGGCCAATATGAACGCTTGAACGCTCCAGTACCCGTCTCGTTCAAACAATCTTTAGATACGTCGTACACCCCGGGATCTGGCTCGGGCAAGCGTGCCACGAGCCCTGTCCCCAATCGGCCGCGTATCCAGTGACCTGTCAGCCACGGCGGCTCAGGGGCGGCCCTTCATCATTCTCAGGGGTGTGTATACCATGACCTCGTCGCCCTTCTGGTTGACGATCGTGTTACGTGTCCTGACGAGGCCTCGATTGCCTTTGGAGGCCGCCCGGCTCTCGGTCACCTCGATCAGGACGGAAATGGTGTCTCCGGCGAACGTCGGCGCCTTGATCTCGAGGTCCATGCCGAGGAAGGCCATGCCGGTGGCCTGGATCGTCGCCCCGATCACTAGCCCTTCGGCAAACGAGAACACCAGCGCTCCGGGTGCGAGCCGCCCTTTGATGGCGCTTTCCGTCTGCCGGTAGACCTCGTTGGTGAACAAGAGCTCGAGCATCCCGGTACAAGAGATGAAATTCACGATATCCGGCTCGGTAATCGTGCGCCCGAAGGTGCGATAGCGAGCCCCGACCGGCATGTCCTGCCAATAGAACCCCTTGCCGAGCAGTTGTGCGTCTTCACCCATCGCGCGCCTCTCCTCCCGTCGATCACAAGGCGCAGCCGCCCCCTGAACCCACCGGAAAGCGCCCCACCGAAGCCAAACTCTTGCAGCCCGTGCCCCCGAGTGCAACCCGAAGCGCTTCTCGCTTGCCCGCCCACACATGGCCGCGTCAATCCTGCGCTCTGGACTGTGTCACCCGCAGCCCCGATATGAGTGCGGTGATCGGCAAATGAGGTGACAGGTGGCGGACGACGAGCAGAACAGGTTTTCGGCCCGTGCGGCTCGCTACGTCCGGGTGGGAACGAACGTGGGTTCCGTCGCCGCGCGTGTCGCGGGCAGTCGCCTGTTCGGTCTCGACCTCGACCGGCAGAAGAATGCGGCCGAGCTGGCCCGCGCGCTCGGCGGCCTGAAGGGGCCGATCATGAAGGCGGCCCAGCTTCTCTCGACGATCCCCGAAGCGCTGCCACCGGAATACGCCCGCGAGCTGTCCCAGCTCCAGTCGCAGGCCCCGCCGATGGGCCCGGCGTTCGTCCGTCGTCGCATGCAGGCCGAACTCGGGCCGGACTGGCAGCAGCGATTCCGCAGCTTCGAGGCCCAGTCGTCGGCCTCCGCATCGCTGGGGCAGGTGCACAAGGCCGTCTCCCACGACGGCCGTTCGCTGGCCGTGAAGCTGCAATATCCCGACATGCAGTCGGCCGTCGCCGCCGACGTCTCCCAGCTGAAGGTCGTGTTCGCGCTGCACGCCCGCATGGACCCGGCCGTCGACACCGCCGAGATCCTGCAGGAGATCTCCGATCGGCTTCGCGAAGAGCTCGATTACGAGCTCGAGGCGAGCCACATGGCGCTCTACACGCACATCTTCCGCGACGATCCTCTGATCCGCGTCCCCGAGGTCGTCCCCGAGCTGTCGACGAAGCGGCTCCTCTCCATGACCTGGCTCGAGGGCCGCCGCCTGCTCGAATACAAGGAGGCACCGGAGGAGGCTCGCAACCAGATCGCCCGCGCCATGTTCCGGGCCTGGTGGTACCCGTTCTCGCACTACGGCGTGATCCACGGCGACCCGCACCTCGGCAACTACAATGTGTTCGCGGCCGGCCCGGTTGCTGGTGGGCAACTGGAGGGCCAACTGACGAGCCCGGTTGCTGGTGGGCAACCGAAGGGCCAGGAAAGTTCCCCGGTTGCTGGTGGGCTGCCCCACCCTCAGGGCATCAACCTGCTCGACTACGGCTGCATGCGCACGTTCCCGACGAAGTTCGTGCAGGGCGTCATCGACCTCTATCGCGGCCTCGAGCGCCACGACGAGGCGCTGATCGTCCACGCCTACGAGACCTGGGGCTTCCGCGGCCTGTCGAAAGACCTGATCGAGGTCCTGAATATCTGGGCGCGCTTCATCTACGGCCCCCTGCTCGACGACCGTGTCCGCTCGATCGCCGAGGGCACGACGCCCGGCGAGTACGGCCGCAAGGAAGCCTTTACGGTCCACGAGGCCTTGAAGCAGAAGGGCCCGGTAAAGGTGCCGCGCGAGTTCGTGTTCATGGACCGCGCCGCCATCGGCCTCGGCGGCGTGTTCCTGCACCTCGGCGCGCGGCTGAACTACTACCGCATGTTCAACGAGACCATCGAGGGCTTCGATCTGGCCGAGGTCGACGCCCGCCAGAAAGCGGCCTTCGAAGCGACGGGCGTGCCGCTGCCGAGGTAGTGGCGGGCGGGGCGGGGCGATCAGTCGATGGCGGCTTGAGACCACGTCGTCCCAAGTGCTGTCGCCGGGCTGGTGTGCTGCATGAGTGCGAGATTATACAGGAGCGGCCATTGCGGTCGGCCGGCCTACTGCACCGCAGCAACGTCGCCAAGGGCCACGACCAGTCTTGCTCACCGAAGTTTGCTAAGACATGTTCAGCAGCGATCCATGGTGCGGCCCGTTCAGAGAAGTATCAATGATTTCATTTGTGAGTGGCGACATCCTTCAGGCGAACGAGCAGTACATCGCTCAGGGCGTGGCAGAAGGCAATCAAGAGGGCCTGGGAACTGGACTAGCATTGAAGATATCAACACGATGGCCAGCAGCGCAGTCCGCGTTCAAGCGTCATTGTCGATCGGGAATGTTTACCGGCGGTTCGCTTTGGGCATTTCCGCCAACTCATAAGACTCCCGGCATCATTTACTTGGCGACCCAGCCAGACATGTACCATGCGACAATGCCATACCTCAGGAAAGCGCTGCGTGCCCTCGCGGTATGGTCGAAGACGAACGAAGTGAACTCTGTCGCGTTGCCCAAGATTGCGTCCGGGCTCGGAAAACTCTCTTGGTCAGATCAAGTGCGACCGCTTCTCATTCAACAGCTTGAGAACGCGGACTGCAAGTTCGTCGTCTATGAGCACTTCGTTCAATCGATGGAAGCCGACTAGCAAAGTCGGCTTCGGGTCACTCAGGGCGGTGGCGTGCACTGACCATGCTGCGCCCGCTCACGTCTCTTATCTCCGCCCTGCGACGCCCCCCCTCACGCAACAACGCCAGCCCCCACCGGAAGCTGGCGTCGCTCACTCCGAAATTTGACGCCCCGCCCTCAATAGCTGCGCGGCATGCCGAGCACGTTCTGGCCGACGAAGGCGAGAATCATGTTCGTGGAGATCGGCGCGGTCTGATAGAGCCGGCTCTCGCGCCACTTCCGCTCGATGCCATACTCGCGCGCATAGGCGAAACCGCCGAACGTCTGCATGCAAGCTTCGCCCGCGTGCCATGCGGCTTCGGCGGCCAGCATCTTGCCCATGTTGGCTTCCGCGCCGCACTCCCGCCCGGCCTCGAACAGGGCCGTACCCTTCGCCACCATGAGTTCGGCCGCGCAAAGCTCGGCATAGGCGCGCGCGATCGGGAACTGCACGCCCTGGTTCTTGCCGATCGGGTTGCCGAACACCACCCGCTCCTTGGCGTACTCCGTGGCCTTGTTGATGAAGTATCGCGCGTCGCCGAGGCACTCCGCCGAGATGAGAAGTCTTTCTGCGTTCATGCTCGACAGGATGTACTTGAACCCCTGCCCCTCCTCGCCGACCAGCGCATCCGGCGGCACCTCGAGGTTATCGAAGAACACCTCGCAGGTGTTGTGGTTGATCATGGCATCGATCTTCTTCATCTCGACGCCCTTGCCCTTCGCCTCACGAAGATCGACGAGGAACACCGAGAGCCCGTCCGTCCGCCGCTTCACTTGATCGGCCGGCGTGGTGCGCGCGAGGAGCAGCATCAGGTCCGACTGCATCACCCGGCTGGTCCACACCTTCTGGCCGTTGACGATGTACTTGTTGCCCTTCTTCTCGGCCTTGGTCTTGAGCTGTGTCGTGTCCGAGCCGGTCGTCGGCTCCGTGACGCCGAACGCCTGCAGCCGCAGCTTGCCGGACGCGATCTCCGGCAGATACTTCCGCTTCTGCTCGTCCGTCCCGTGCCGGAGCACAGTGCCCATCGTATACATCTGCGCATGGCAGGCGGCCGCGTTGCAGCCCATCTCGTGGATCGTCTCGAGCACCGCGCAGCCGGCCGACAGCGGCAGACCCGAGCCGCCGAATTCCTCCGGGATCAGGCAGCCGAGATACCCCGCCTCCGTGAGAGCATCGACGAACGCGGTCGGATATTCGGCGGCGTGGTCGAGCTTCACCCAATAGTCGTTCGGAAACTTCTCGCAGACGGCACGAACGCCGTCACGGATCTCGCTCCACTGCGGCTCGAGCGGCATGGAGATGGGCTGGTCGGACATGAAAACCTCTTGAATGCATTCGGTCGTGGGTGAGGACGCCACACGGGTTGCCGCCGCCGGGTGAGCGGTCCTCACCTCATCGGAAGAATCCGGCGCTCCGGCTGACCAACGGCGATCAGACGCCGTGCCGATCAGCAGAGTGCGTGAGGCGGATCAGCGCTTCACTCGGCTGCCTCGGCGAGTGTCGGCGGCGTGAAGCCCTTGGGCAGGCCGGCCTTCAGGATCGTGCCGTAGAACTTCTCATCGGGGAGCGCCGTCTCCGCGATGCTCCGGGCCGCCCGGTACTTGTCGAGATCGACCCCGGTCTTCAGCCCTTCCTTCTCCAGCAGGAAGACGAGGTCCTCCATCACGATGTTGCCCGACGCGCCGGGCGCGAACGGACACCCCCCGAGCCCGCCGGTGGAGGCATCGAATGCCCGAACACCGGCTTCTAGCGCGGCATAGACGTTGGCCAGCCCGAGCCCGCGCGTATCGTGGAAATGCGCATAAACGGGCTTTCCGGCCGCGATGGCGACCGTGTGATGGAAGAGGTTCGAGATCTCGCTTGGAGCGGCATACCCGACAGTATCGGCGAGCAGGATCTCGTCCGCGCCGAGCGCCAGATAGCGATCGACGCAACGTAGCACGTCGTTCGGATCGACCTTGCCGCGGATGGTGCAGCCGAACGACGTCGCGAGACAGCCCTGGATGCGCACGTTCTTCCACTCGGGACGTTCGGCACGCAGCGCGACCACGTTCTCGAACTCGGCGAACGACTGGTCGACGGTCTTGCGCACGTTCGCGAGGTTGTGCTCCTCGGAGACCGACAGCACGAAGTTCACGTTGCGCACGCCGGCGAGCAGCATGTTCTCGGCGCCCTTCCGGTTCGGCGCCAGCGCGACGATCTTCGGTCCCGGAATCGAGAGCGCGCCCCTGGCCACGTCGGCGGCGTCGGCGAACTGGGCGATGACCTTCGGCGGCACGAAGTTGGTGATCTCGATCTCGGGCACGCCGGCCGCAGCGACGGCGCGCGCCCAGGCGAGCTTGGTCTCGGTCGGCACGAAGGTCTTGACGAGTTGCAGGCCGTCGCGAAGGCCGACTTCCCGCACGATGACGTCAGGCTGTTTCATGATCTCGCGTCCTGATGCTTTCTGAGCTGTTATTCGCCTTTATACACAGGCTTGCGCTTCTCGTTGAAGGCGTTGATGCCTTCCTGGCGATCCTGCGTCACAACGGTCCGGTTGTAGGCTTCGATCTCGAACGCGTAGCCGGTCGCCCGGTCGAGTTCGGTGGCCTTCTCCATCGATTTCTTGGCCTGACGCACGGAAACCGGCGCATTGGCCGCGATTCTGCGGGCTGTCTCCATGACGGCGTCCATGAGCTGCGGTCCCGGCACGACCTTGTTGATCATGCCCCAGCCGAGCCCGTCGGCGGCCGAGAACGGCGTCCCGGTCAGGATGATTTCCTTGGCCCGCCTTACGCCGACGGCGCGCGGCAGGTTCTGTGTGCCGGCCGCCCCCGGCATGATGCCGAGCGTCACTTCGGTGAGCGCGAATTTCGCGTGATCGGCTGCGTAGACGAAATCGCACGCGAGCGCGATCTCCATGCCGCCTGCGTAGGCGTAGCCGTTGACGGCCGCGATGATTGGCACCGGACAGTCGAACATGGCCTTCACCATCTGCTCGACGATGGCGTGCTGCTGCCGCCAGGTCTCGTCGGTCATGCCCTTGCGCTCCTTGAGGTCCGCGCCGGTGCAGAACGCCTTGTCGCCCGTTCCGGTCACGACGATGCAGGCCGCCGCGTTCGGATCGACATAGAACTGCATGAAACAGTCCCTGAGTTCGCCCATCATCATCGTGTTCATCGAGTTCATCGCCTGCGGACGATTGAGCGTCACGACGGCGACCTTGTCCGGCCCGATGCTGAGCGTGATGGTCTCGAAGGTCGTTCGGATGGGCATGGGCCTGGATCCTTGCTTGATGGGAGTTCGACGGCTGGCCGCCCGTCCGGGACCGGCTGCCGCGCGGCAGAAGGGAGCCAGAAGCTAGCGCCGCCCGGCGGCGACCGCCAGTGGATGCAGGCTCCTGGAGGCATGCAGTTTTTGCCGACGTGGTTTTCGGCCCGCCGGGCGACCGACCTTGACCGGCTCCATCCCGTACGCCACAACGCCTGTCCGGACAACATCAGCAAACCGACCGGAACATCACCATGGCAGCGAAGGCAGCGGCAGAACCGTCCCATTGGTCGGACGACGTTTTCCGCGAGATCAAGGCACGCGACATCCGCACCGTGTGCACCATTCCCGACGGCGGGCTCGTCAATCTCCTGAAGAAGGTTGAGGCCGACAAGGACATGCGCCTTGTGACGCTCTCGACCGAGGAGGAGGGCATGGGCGTCGTCGTCGGTCAGTGGGCCGGCGGCGTCAGGTCCATGATCGCCATGCAGTCGTCGGGCGTCGGCAACTGTATCAACGCCCTGGGGTTTCCCTCGGCCTACCGCTGCCCCTGCCTGATGCTGGTGACCATGCGTGGCCAGTGGGGCGAGTTCAACCCCTGGCAGGTCTCCATGGGCCAGGCCGTCCGCCCCGCGCTCGAGGCCGTGGGCGTGCGTTGCTTCCCCGTCGATCAGCCGGACGAGATCGGCGAGGTCTTCGCCGCCGCGGCCGACATGGCCTTCAACAGCTCGATCTCTGCCGCCGTGCTGGTCAGCCAGCGCATCATCGGCGCCAAGGGCTTCGGCCAGAAGTGAGGATGCAATGAGCAAGTCACCCAAGTCCTCTTCTGCCAACCCGCCGGCTTCCAACCGCCTGCAACGCCGGGCATTCGTCACCGAAGTGCTCAGCGCCCGTGGCGACGCCCTCGTCGTGCCCGGCCTCGGCAGCTCCACCTGGGATCTGTTTGCTGCGGGCGACACCCCGGCGAACCTCTACTCCTGGGGCGGCATGGGCCTGGCGGTACCGACCGCGCTCGGTCTCGCCATGGCCCAGCCGTCGCGCCGCGTGCTCGCACTGACCGGCGACGGCGAGATCATGATGGGCATCGGCTCGCTGGGGGTGGCCGCCGATCAGGCCCCGCGCAACCTCGCGATTCTCGTGCTCGACAACGAACGGTTTTCCGAAACCGGCCGCCAGCGCGGCCTGACCGGGAATCGGGTCGACCTGTGCGCTGTCGCCAAGGGCTTCGGTATCCGCGAGACGATGCTGGTCACCGAGGCCGGCGCCATTCCGGATCTGCAGCGGTTTCTGTTCGAGGCCGAAGGCCCTGTCCTCGCCGTCGCCAAGATCGCCTTGAGCGAAGACCCCTGGCGGCTCCCCGAGAAAGACGGCGCGGCCATCGGGCGCCGGTTCAAGATCGCCCTCGGCCTCGAGAAGCCCTGAGCGCGTTTCCCGTTTCGACGTCCGAGGCACCCGGTGGGCTCTCCCGCCGGGTGCTGTCGTTTCGGCTGTCCGCTGACGCCGTGTCGGTCCGCCCCGCGACGGCCGCCATTCGGCTGCATCGGCGACATCTGCACGGCCCCTCTCCCTCCCACGTCAGTCCTGATCACGGCCTTGTGATCAAGGCCCGTGAACTTCCAGCTTGCGTTTTGAACGTCGTACAAGTAAAATTCGAGACGTAGCGAATTCAAATGTCTCGTCGCATGACGAGGCCACCCGAGACACAGGAGCAGGACCATGCGTACCCCGATCGCAGCTTCCGTTATCGCCCTGGCCATCGCCTCGTTTGCGACGCCCAGCGACGCCCAGACCTTCGGCCGCAACAACGGCAACGGCCCGGGCTTCAACGGCCCATCCCGCGGCATCTCCCAGGGCGGTATCCCCGGGCGAACCTTCGAGAACCGCGGCCCACGCCAGTTCCGCAACGTGCAGCCGCCGGCTCCTGGCAGTCAGGTGGGCAGCGCCGGCCCGCGCCAGTTCCGCTCCGTTCAGCCCCCGGCTCCCGGCAATCAGGTGGGCAGCGCCGGTCCCCGCACGTTCCGGTCCGTCCAGCCCCCCGCGGCCGGCTCGACCTCGCGCACGGTCCGCCCGCCGGTTGGCGCCGGCTTCCAGCCGCCGGTCGCCGCCCCCGCACTCCCCGTCGCGGCCGCCGCGGCGACTGCGGCAGTGACGGCGGGCGCGCTGGGAGCCCCCGCAACGCAGGTGACGGCGGCTCCGGCTCCCATCACGACAACGTCCGGCGCTCCGGGTCCTTCCGTAGCGAACGAATTGCCCCCGCTCGAGATGCTGGCGCCCGTCGGCCAACCGATCGTGCCGCTGGCGGAAGCGCCGGCCTCGTCGGCATCGACGGTCACCTCCGCGCGGAGCCCCCGGTTCATCCGCACCGGTGCTGCCCCCGAGAACTGCAACGTCCCGAGCCACGGCTACTACCGGATCTGGCGTCGCTACTGATCCGCTAACCCTGCAAAGCGCCCGGGCTGGTTCGTCATTCCGGCCCGGGCGGCAATCGTGCGATGATATGGCAGGGTGTGCTCCGGCAGACTAAGCTCTCCCTCAACGGCATTCTTGGATCCGAGACCTGACATGCGTGCCCCCCTGACACTTTCCGTTCTGCTGGCCTCAGCGGCGCTCGCGTCCATGGCCGAGGCCCAGACCAGCCCCCCGGCCGCGCCTGCTCCCGGCGTCACCGATCCGGCGGCGCAGACGCCGGCGGCTCGCCCGCGCCGAAGCCTGAGCCAGGACAGCCCTGCTCCGATCCAGCAGCCCGGCCAGCCGGCCCCCGCCGCGGCAGCACAGGCGCCGCCGGCCGCCCCGACTCCTGCCGCCACACCGCAGCTGCCACCAGCCCAGCCGGCAGCTCGGGCGCCGTCTGCCCCGGTGCCGGCGCCGGCAGCGCCCCCGAACACACAGGCGTCCCCGGCACCTGCTGCGACGCCGGCCCCGGTCCCGGCCCAGCCGCCCGTGGCAGCCACCACGCCTCCCGCGGCGCCGCCAGCCGCCACCAGCCCTGTCGTCCTGCCTCCGGCCACCCAGGCCCAGCCGCTTCCTCCCGAGATGGCGGCTTGCACCGGCGACGCCACGGACGCGGCCGTCTCCGCCTGCAGCCGCGTGATCGAAGGCCGGCGCGTCTCGCGCGACACCCTCGTCATGGCCTACGCAAACCGCGCCGCAACCCATTTCCAGCGCAATGACGACGCCCGTGCCATCGCCGACCTCGACATCGCCATCCAGCTCGACCCGCGCAACTACCGCGCCATGGTGCTCCGCGCCCGGGCACTGGCCCGGCAGGGGAATTTCGATCGCGCCATCGCCGACATGACGGCGACACTCGCACTGCGCGAGGACCAGGCCGTCGCGCTCCGCGAACGTGCCGCCATCCACCAGCAGAAGGGTGACGCAACGGCCGCGCTCGCCGACCTCAATGCAGCCCTCGCCCAGGCCCCGAACGACGCCGAGGCGCTGCAGCTTCGCGCCGCCGTCCAGCTTGCAGGCAATCGCCTCGATGCCGCCCGCACCGACGCTGACCGGAGCCTCGCTCTCGACGCTCGCAACGTTGCGGCGCTGATGACCCGCGCCGAATTGCGCAATCGCCAGAACGACCGCACGGGCGCACTCGCGGATCTCGATGCAGCATTGCGTCTCGCCCCCGACAACGCCGACCTGCGCCGCCTCCGCGACCAGATCGAACCGCCGGCTGCGCAACAGCCCCAGGCCGCGCCCGCGGCCGCAGCTGCCGCCGCCCAGACCGCGGCGCTCGACGCCCAGATCGTGCAGCAGCCGAACAACGCCACCTTGCGCATGCAGCGGGCACAGCTGGCATGGACGGCAGGCGACGTTCCGCGCACCATTCTGGAGTTGAACGAGGTCATTCGCCTGCAGCCGAGGAACGGCGAGGCCTTTCGCATCCGTGGCCTCGCCCACGCCCGGCGAGGCGACGCGATCCGCACGGTCAACGACCTGACGCAGGCGATCAACCTGAACGTCAACGACGCCAACACCTTCCTGATCCGGGCGGAAGCCAACGTGCGTCGCAACATGCGCCAGGCAGCCGCCGCCGACTATCGTCGCGTTCTGCGCCTCGAGCCCAACAACCAGTTCGCCCGCAACGGCCTCGCCCGGCTGGGGCTGAACAACTGACGGTGGGAGCGCCCGAGATGTCGACCGCCGCGCGGCGCGCGTCACGGAGCGTGGTGGCCAGATCGCTGGCCGCCGGGTTCTTGCTGATCGCTCTCGAAGGCATGCTGACGGCCGCGGTCGCCCAGCAGGCCGGCACGGCTCGAACCGATCCCGATGCCGCCACCCAGTGCTTCGCCGGCACGGCGACGGATCGTATCATCGCCGGTTGCGGCACCCTTTTGGCGGCACCACGGGGAACCTACACGCCGGAGCAGACGGGCCTCGCCCTCCAGCGGCGTGGCGGCGCCTTCGCGGCCTCGAACCGGCTCGACGAGGCGCTGGAGGACTTCCGGCGCATGGTGACGACCGGCTTTCGCGTGCACGAGGCCCACGCCTCCATCGGCAGCATCGAATATCGTCGCGGCCGCCTCGCCGAAGCAGAGCGGAGCTACCGTGAGGCGATCCGGAGCAACGGCAGCTACGCGCTGGCCCACTCCGGCCTCGGCCATACCTTGATCCAGCAGGGCCGCGCGGCGGAAGCCATCGCCCACTTCGATCGCGCCCTCGCGACCAACGTCGACGACGCCAGCGCCCAACTCGGCCGCGGCATCGCACTCCTCGCGAGCGGCAATGCCCGTGATGCCGTCGCAAGCTTCGACGTCGCCCTCCGCCTTCAGCCGGGCCTGCTGACCGCACGCTACCAGCGCGCCCAGGCTCACGCGCTGTCCGGGAATACCACGGCCGCCATCGCAGACGCCGACGCGGCAGTAACGACAGCGACGGCCGATGAGAAGGTCCGCGCGCTCGTCTTTCGTGGCCGCCTGCAGAACACTCTGCGCAATTTCGCGGCCGCCACGACGGATTGCACCGCTGCTGATGCCGAAGCCCAGCGCCTCGGCAGCCGCGACGCCGGCCTGCGCTCGGCCCCCTTCGTCTGCCTCGCCATTGCGCAGCAGAGCCGGGGCCAGCTCGCTGAGGCCGAGGCCAGCTATCGCCGGGCCCTCGACTGGAACACGTCGGATACGCAGGCGCTGTCGGGCCGCGGCTATGTCCTCGTCCAGCGCGGTCGCTACGACGAGGCGATTGCCGATTTCGAGGCCACCCTCGGGATCGATCCGCGCTTCCAGGATGCGTTGCGGTTCCTCGGCCTCGCGCATTCGGACAAGGGCGACGTGCCGCGCGCACTGCAGGCCTTCGAGCGCGCGATAGCAGCGGATGCGTCAGACCCTTGGCCGGTGATGATACGGGCCATCACCTACGCCCGTGAGGGCGACCGCCAGCGCGCCCTCGCCGATGCCGAGCGGGCGTTGACCCTGACCGGCACGTCGTCGTCCGACGCCTATCTGGTTCGGGCCGCGGTCCACTACTTCCTCGAGGATCTCGACCGGGCGAGAACCGATCTCGATACCGCGCTGCGCCTGTCGCCGGCCAATGGCCAGGCACACCGCTTGCTGGCCCGCCTGCTCGTTCGTCAGGGACGCCTCGACGACGCCACCCGATCACTCGCCGAGGCCGAGCGCCTGATGCCGGGCGACGTCTCCGTCGTGTTCGTCCGTGGCCTGCTGGCGCTCGCCCGCCGGGACTATGCGGCCGCGATCCCCAGCCTGGATGCGAGCCTCGCCATCAATCCGGCCCACGCCGAGGGGTTTGCAGCTCGGGGGGCGGCACACGAGGGCCTCGGCAATACCGCCCGCGCCATCGACGATTATCGAACCGCTGTAGGACGACTGGCGACCGATCCCGAGAGCCGGGCGGCCAGGTCTCGCGCCACGGAGCGCCTTGCAGCACTCACGGCACCGCAACGCCCCACCCCTCAAATCGGTCCAGCGTCCGCGCAGGGTCCGCCCGCATCACAGACTGCGAAATCTCCGCAGCAATCCGGCCCGTCGTCGGCGGTGTCGACGGCACCGACTGGCTCGAGCCCGCCCGCGCGCCCGGCCGGCCCCGTCGAGACGTCGTCGACCTATTGCCGTCTTGTCGAAGGCGTGTTCGTCCACTCGCGCCGCTACACGGGCGTCGAGTTCGATGTCGGCTGCCGGACGGATCGCTGACGCGCGCCCGGCGGCCGCGTCTCACAGCGATTTCGCCTGATCCCTCAGCACGAACTTCTGGATCTTGCCCGTCGACGTCTTCGGCAGCGGCCCGAACACCACCGTCCGCGGCACCTTGAAGTGCGCCATGTTGGCCCGGCACCACGCGACGACGTCCTCGGCGCTCGTCGGCTTGGCGTCAGGCTTCAGCGTGACGAACGCGCATGGGCTTTCCCCCCACTTCGCATCCGGACGCGCGACGACGGCAGCCTCCATGACTTCCGGGTGCTTGTAGAGCACCTCCTCGACCTCAAGCGACGAGATGTTCTCGCCACCCGAGATGATGATGTCCTTCGAGCGGTCCTTGACCTCGATGTAGCCGTCCGCGTGCCAGACCGCGAGATCGCCCGAGTGGTAGAACCCGCCGGCGAACGCCTCGTCGGTCGCCGCTTCGTTCTTCAGGTACCCTTTCATGATCGTGTTGCCGCGCAGCATGATCTCGCCCATCTCCGCGCCATCCCGCGAAACAGCGGCCATGCCGCCCGGCGAAGCAACCATCATGTCCTCGATCAGCACCACCGGGATGCCCTGGCGCGCCATCAGCGCATACCGCTCCTCGGTGGCGCCGTTCGCGTCCCATTCGGACTGGTGCGCGCAGTAGGTTGACGGCCCGTAGCTCTCCGTCGTTCCGTAGAGATGCAGCACCTCGAAGCCCATCGCCTCCATGCGCTCGATCACGATGGCCGGCGGCGCGGCGCCTCCTGTGGCAACCTTCGGCCGTGTTGGCAGTGCCCGTTTCGTCTCGGCGGGCGCATGGACGAGCATGTTGAGCACGATCGGCGCGCCGCACATGTGCGTCACCCGCTCCTCCGCGCAGAGATCGAAGATGCGCTTCGGCTCCACTTTCCGAAGACAGACGTGCGTGCCGCCCGCCGCTGTCACGGCCCACGTGTACGTCCAGCCCGAGCAGTGGAACATCGGTAGCGTCCAGAGATAGCGGCTCTCGTGGTCGAGCTTGAAAGTCATCGCGTTGGCGAGCGCGCCGAGATAGGCGCCGCGATGGCTGTAGACGGCTCCTTTGGGATTGCCGGTCGTGCCCGACGTATAGAGAAGACAGATCGACTCCCACTCGTCGGCCGGTCCCGGATAGGCGTAGTCGGGTGACCCCGCTGCGATGAAGCTTTCGTATTCCACGTTACCGAGCCGGGCCGCGCCGGCCGTCTCCTCGTCGGCGATGTCGACCACGATCGGCATCCGCGCGCCGAGCCGTTCGAGCGCCGGCGTGACGGTGCCGTGGAACTCCCGGTCGGCGATCAGCACCTTCGCCTCGCCATGCTCGAGGCAGAACGCGATGGCGCCGGCATCGAGCCGTGTGTTGATGGGGTTGAGGATCGCGCCGATCATCGGCGCCGCGTAATGCGCCTCGAGCATCGCCGGAACGTTGGGCGCCATGATCGCGACCGTATCGCCGCGCCGGATCCCCGCCTTGACGAGGGCGTGCGCGAGTCGTCGGGCGCGGGCCAGGAACTCCGCATAGCTGATCCGACGCTTGCCGTGCACGATGGCTGTCCGGCTGCCGAAGAACTTGGCGGCGCGCACGAGAAAGCTCACCGGCGTCAGCGGTACGAAATTGGCAGCGGTCTTGGCGAGTTCGGGCCGCTCCATGGCGTCGTGTCCTCCGGATCCTGCGGTCTGATGGGTCAGGTCTGCGCTTAGCACGCAGTCTGGAGCGATGCCACGTTGCCGGGCAAGTGCCGCATGATTCCGGGCAGGCGAATGGCTGGCGGCGGCCCGCGCCGGGGCCTACTGTCGGCGACGACGTGAATCGGGGAACGGGGACGATCGACCATGGCTCTGGCGCTGCAAAGCCTGCTCGGCGTGTGCCTGATCCCCCTCGCGGCCTACGCGCTGGCGCAGCGCGGCATGCGCCTCCCGCCCGCCGAAGCGTTCCGCGCCGTTCTGGCCGGCGTCGGCTTGCAGGCTGCCATCGCGCTGCTCTTGCTGAAGGTGCCGGCTTCACAGCACGTCTTCGAGGCAGCGACTGTGGTGGTCGGCGCACTCCAGCGGGCCACCGACACCGGCATGCAGCTCGTATTCGGCTATCTGGCTGGCGCCGCCGCGCCCTTCGACATGCCACGCCCTGAGGCGGCCTTCCTCCTGGCGTTTCGCGCCCTTCCACTCATCCTCCTCATGAGCGCCCTGACGCGCCTGCTCTACCATTGGGGCCTCCTGCAGCGCGTCGTCGGCGCGGTGGCGGTCGTCTTTCGGCGGGTGTTCGGCATCGGCGGCCCGCTCGGAACAGCCGCGTCCGCCAACATCTTTCTCGGCATGGTCGAAGCCCCGCTGCTCGTCCGTCCCTATCTGGCCACCATGGGCCGCGGCGCGCTCCTGGCCACCATGACGGTCGGGATGGCGACCATCGCCGGCACCGTCATGGTGATCTACGCCACCATCCTTGCGGGAAGCCTACCGGGTGCCGCCGGCCATGTTCTCGCGGCTTCGCTCATGAACGCGCCGGCAGCCCTGATGCTGGCGCGCCTCGCCATGCCCGAAGGCTTCCGGGACGACGGACCGGAAGCCCCGCCGAGCTTCGCCGACGCCCCCCGCTCCGCCATGGACGCCATCGTCGCCGGCACCGTCGACGGCGTCCGCCTGCTAGCCGCAGTCACCGCAATGCTGATCGTCGCGACCGCGCTGGTGGCGCTCGCCAACATCATCCTCGGCGGCCTGACTGCGCCCTTCGGCCGGCCGCTCGCGGTCGAGCAGATATTGGGCTGGCTGGCCGCTCCCGTCGCCTTCCTGATCGGCATACCCTGGAGCGAGGCCGTCGTCGGCGGCGCCTTGATCGCGAAGAAGGTGGTCTTGAACGAGTTCGTGGCGTATCTCGACCTGGCGGCGCTTGGCCCCGAGCAGATCTCGCCACGATCCCGTCTGATACTCACCTATGCGCTCTGCGGTTTCGCCAACCTCGGCTCGCTTGGCATCATGATCGGCGGCCTTGTGGCGATGGTGCCGGAGCGGCGCGCCGAGATCACCGGATTGGGCCCCCTCTCGGTCCTGCTGGGGCTCATGGCCACGTTGTTGTCGGGCGCTGTGGTCGGCACCATGGCAGGCAACTGAACCGATCGGGATCACGACACGGATGGCTGATGGCAGCGAACGCCCCTCGACGACAGCCCACGTGGGGCCGGTCACCATCGCCGAGCTGATCCCGCAGCCCTGGGGCAGTTATGCCTTGGCCTTGCTGGTCGGGGCTCTGGGTTCGCTGGTGTTCGTGCATTTCAAGTTGCCGTTGCCGTGGTTTCTCGGCGCTCTGACCGCCTGCCTCGTGGCCTCGGTCGTCCGCGCCCCGATCGCCCGTCCGAAGCCGTTGTCGATCCCCATGCGCGCCGTCCTCGGCGTCGCTGTCGGATCAGCCTATACGCCGGCGCTTCTCGACCGGCTTCCGGGGATGCTCGGCAGTCTCGCCCTCCTCATCCCGTTCATGCTCTTCGTCATCGCCATGGGCATGGTGTTCTACGAACGCGTCGCACGCTTCGACCGCCCGACGGCGTTCTACGCGGCCGTGCCGGGCGGCCTCACGGACATGACGACCATGGCCGAGGAGTCCGGTGCCAACACGCGCGCGGTGATCCTCGTACAGGCGACGCGCATTTTGGTCATCGTGTTCGCGCTTCCGCTCTGGCTCGAGTGGCACGATGGCCTTTCGGTCTCCCAGGCCGTGGCGACCAACGTCCGGCTGGGCGACATCTGGCCGTCGGATGCCTTGACCATGATCGCCATGGGTTGGGGCGGCTGGTGGCTGGCGCGCCGTCTTGGCCTGGCCGGTGCACCAATCGTCGGCCCCATGCTGGTGAGCGGCATCGCGCATGCCTATGGCTTCACCGCCGCCAAGGTACCCGCCGAGGTCCTCATCGCGGCTCAGATCAGCGTCGGTGCGATGCTCGGCTGCCAGTTCCGCGGCCTGACCTTGAAGGAATTCACCGGCACGATGACCTGGGGCATCGCCTACGCCGTCGTCCTTCTCGCCGTGACGGGCATCGTCGCCGACCTCGTCTCGCGGCTGACGGGTTTCCACCCCGTCTCCGTATTGCTCGCGTTCGCGCCGGGCGGCCAGACCGAGCTCAATCTGCTGACTTACGTGCTGGGTCTCGACGTGGCCTATGTCGCCCTGCATCATCTGATGCGCCTTGCCATCGTCATTCTGGGCGCGCAGATCGTATTCCGTACGAGAACGGAATGGCGCCGGCCATGAGCGAGCCTCATGCGCCCATCGGCCGGAGGCACGCATGGAGTGGTGGATGGCGGGCCTGATCAAGGTGGCCGGCGCGGGCGTGGTCATCTATGGCCTGGTCGTCCTGGCGGCGTGGCTCGGCCAGCGCCAGCTGATGTACCATCCGGACCCGACACGCATACCGCCCGCGGCCGTCGGTTTGCGCGATACGCTTGAAGAGACGCTGGTCGCCGATGACGGCACGAACCTCGTCGCCTGGACGACACCCGCACGTCCCGGCATGCCGACGATCCTCTACTTACATGGCAATGCGGGCAATCTCGCCGGCCGGGCGGCGCGCTTCGCTCGCTATCAGGCTCAGGGCTTCGGCCTCTGCATGATGAGCTGGCGCGGCTACAGCGGTAGCGCGGGCAGCCCCAGCGAAGCAGCCAACGTCGCCGACGCCGTCGCCGCCTATCGCGCGCTCGTCGCAAGTGGCATCGCGCCCGGCTCGATCGTTCTCTATGGCGAGTCCCTGGGCTCGGGCGTTGCCGTGCAACTGGCGGCGCGCCATCCGGTGGGCGCCGTCGTGCTCGACGCCCCGTACACGTCGATCGTGGACGTTGCCCTCCTGACCTACCCCTATCTGCCGGTCCGCCCCTTGCTCGTCGATCGCTACGAGAGCGACCGCCATATCGCGGGCGTCCGCGCGCCGGTGCTCATTCTCCATGGCGAGCGCGACACGGTGATCCCGGTGGAGATGGGTCGCGCGTTGTTCCAGCTTGCAAACGAGCCGAAACGCCTTGTCACCTATCCGCAAGGCGACCATGTCGATCTCGATGACCATGGCGCGATCGATGACGTGTCGCGTTGGCTCCGGTCGATGCTACCGGACGCCGCGCCGGCCACACGTGTGAACTGAAGGACCGATCCGAGCTGGCGGATCGCCCCGTCGCACCACCGCGTGCGTGGCCGCCATCGCGACCTCAAACGCACGTCAAAACGACGAAAGCCCGGACGCGGTCCGGGCTTTCGGGAAATTCACGGTCCTGCAGTGGTGCGTCACATCCGCGACGGGCCGCCGCTACCGCCACCTGCACCACCGCCACCTGCGCCGAAGCCACCACCCGGGCCGCCGGGACCCACGGGCTTCGCCGGCTTGCCCGGCAGGAGACCTTCGCGCTGCGCCTTCTTGCGCGCCAGCTTCCGCGCGCGGCGCACGGCTTCGGCCTTCTCGCGCACCCGGCGCTCGGACGGCTTCTCGTAATAGTTCCGGAGCTTCATCTCCCGGAATATACCCTCGCGCTGCATCTTCTTCTTGAGCGCCTTGAGGGCCTGATCGACGTTGTTGTCTCGGACGAGGACTTGCAAGCGGATGCCTTCCTGGTGCGTGGGGCCTACGCGGGTGGCCTGATCGATGACGAGATTGGAGCAGGCACGTCCTGTCGCATGACGAAGGCCGTGGAGCACACTCCTTGTGGGGTCTCTTAGCAAAACGAAGTTAAGGTGTCCACCCGAACCGTGGCCTGCGGCTCGGCCTCTTCCTTGGCGCCGACGGCATCCCCGAGGCGGTCACTGCCCCACCTCGGGTCCCCAGCCCTTCGATCGACGCACGTGCCGCACGGAGGACGAGACTTGTATGGCTCACCGGGCCATCAGCATCGGCAGCGAACTGTGAGCGAGGAGATGGCTGGTCGCGCCGCCGAAGATCATCTGCCGGAGGCGGCTTTGCGTGTAGGCGCCCTTGATGATCAGGTCCGCCCCGAGCTTTGCCGCTTCTGCGAGCAGGACCTCGCCTGGCTTGCGACCACCGTTCCCGAGCGAGACCTCCCGAGCCGCGATGCCGTGGGCTGCCAGCCAGTCCTGGGCGTCCTTCCCGGTCGGTCCCGCGACGGTAAGCCCCTCGATGGTCATGATGGTGACGGACTTCGCCTGCTTAAGCAGGGGAATGGCACATGACGTCGCCCGCGCCTGCTCGGTGCTGCAATTCCATGAAACGAGGATGTTCTCGCCCATCGTCGTGGGAGCGACCGGCGGCGCGACCAGTACGGGCTGTCCGCTTTCGAACAGCGCGCTTTCAAGCGTCGTCATGCGCGGTCCCCGGCCCGAGGAGGACGGTCGCCCGATGACCGAGCAATCATAGACCCGGGCCATGCTTCCAAGCTCGGCATCGTCGATCGAAGGTCCTGCCCGCCAACGGCTGCGGACCCCGGCCATGTCCTTGTAATACCCCTCGAAATTCCCCCGCGCCTTGCTGACGAACTCGGTGTCGTTCCAGTCCGCCGGCGGGAAAGTGACGGCCACGATCGGATCCGGCGCCACGATTTCCACGTGCACGGGCCTGAGCCCGATCCCCTCCAGCCCCGCGTCGAAACGCTTTGCGAGCAGCACTGCCGATGCCAGCACGGAAGCCATGGCTTCACTGTGGTCCACCGGCACAAGAACGGATTTCATGGCAGTCTCCCTTTGCGTTACGGAGGGCGAACGACGGAAGTCTTTTTGACGGTTCGCGAAAGACTACCACGCTTCGCCGTTCGACGAAGCCGTAAAGCGCCACGCCGTGCCGCGCCACCGGCTCGCGGCCGTCATCTGACCGGACCGGCGCCCTCAGAACCTGACGAGCGCGCTGACCGCCCCGTAGGCCGCCGTGATCGCGTCTTCGTCGCCCTGTGCGCCCGCCGCGACCGACACTTCACCGCCGGCCCATTCGAACCGGACGAATGCGCCGGACCGACCACCGAGATGGTTACTGCTGCCGTAGGCGCTCGCCTCCACGCCGACCGACCATGCGGGCGTCACCCGATAGCCGAGCCGCGCCCGTGAACTGTAGCTCTCGAAGGGTTGGCTCCATGAGCCGTCGAGTTGCAGGAACGCTGTCTCGGAGAGCGTCGTCCAGGTCTCGAGCACAACCTTCGCGCCCTGCCGCCGCCCCTGGACTGTGTTGTCCTCGTCGAACTGGAGCGGCCCTGCGGAGCGCGGCCGGATCTCGTGCGTCTCCTCGGTGTAGCCCGCATAGGCCTTCACGATTACGGGCCCGAACGCCTGCTGGTAGCCCAGCAGGAAATCTGTCGACCACGTCCGGCCGCGGAACTCCGCTGTCGTCATTCGTCGTGTGAAGGGATCGAAATAGGGCCGCGAGTAGGTATAGCCACCGAAGCTGGCGCCCGTTCGGACCCTGACGCCGTTCTCGCGAACATCACTGAAGAGCGCGGCGACCATGCCGCCATGGACGGACCATGCCGCATCGGCTCCGTCCGCACCGGCCCAGACCTCGAAGGTCGGAGCAGCGGACCGATTGGCTTGAGCCTGTGCCGGCTGGCCTGCACGCGCAACCGACGCCGACAGGCATGCGATCACGATCAGACACAGCCCGCCACCTCGGTGCAGTCCCCCCGCACGCCCCACGCGAAACGCCTCTCAACACAGATACGCCGACCGAAATACTCAAGCGAGTAAGCGCATCGATGGTGCCGAAGGACGTGCACGTCCTCAAACAATCTGCGGTTGAAAGTGACGTCGTGGAACGATCAATTCTTCAGCTCTGGCCTCAGCCGCGACGGACGGACCGCCATTTGCCGACATCCGGACGCGGCAGTCCGATGTTCTCGCGCAGCGTCGAGCCCTTGTAGTCCTTCTGGAACAGGCCCCGGCGCTGCAATTCCGGCACGACGAACTTGACGAAATCCTCGTACGTGCCCGGCACCGACGTGGCGCCGACGACGAAGCCGTCGCAGGCCGGCGCGGTGAAATGCTCCTCGAACATGTCGGCGACCTCTTTCGGGCTGCCGACCCACGGGTTCTGCAGCCGGCCGCGCCCCGTGATCTGGATGAACTCGCGCACCGTCGGGTTGCGTCCGCCCGTCGCCGCCAGCACCCGGTCCCGCATCGTGTGCAGGCCTGAAATGCTCTTCAGCTCCGCATCCGTGAACGGCTCGTCGAGCGGCTTCGACCCGAAATCGAAGTTCATCGCCTCGGTGAGAAGCAGCAGGCTGTCGATCTCTTTCGGCAGTGTCTCGAGCAGCGCCCGCTTGTCCTCGGCTTCCGCGCGCGTTTCCGCGACCACCGGATAGACGAGCGCCGCGATCTTCATCGTATCGGGATCGCGGCCCGTCGCGGCACACGAGGCTTTCAGATCGGCATAGGACTTGCGCCCCGCCTCGACCCCGAGATTGTAGACGAAGATCAGCTCGCCCCACTCCGATGCGAAGCGCTTGCCGCGCCCCGACTGCCCGGCCTGGATCAGCACCGGATGCCCCTGCGCCGAGCGTGGCACGGTGAACGGCCCGCGCGACTTGAAGAACCGCCCCTCGTGCTCGATGCGCTTGACCTTCTCCGGGTGCGCGAAGAACCCCGTTTTCCGGTCGATGACGAGCGCATCGTCCTCCCAGGTGTCCCAATGCCCGAGCACCACCTCGAGGAATTCGTCGGCCCGGTCGTACCGCTCGTCGTGCTCGGGGAGCGCCTCCCGCCCCATGTTCCGCGCTTCCGCGTCGTTGAGCGAGGTCACGATGTTCCATGCCGCGCGCCCGCCCGTGAGCTGATCGAGCGTTGCGAAGGCACGAGCCACGTGGAACGGCTCGTAGTAGGTCGTCGAATAGGTGACCCCCAGCCCGAGCCGCTTCGTAGCCATTCCGATCGCCGTCATGCAGGTGAGCGCGTCGAGCTTAACGCACCGGACACCGTTGGCGACCGCTTCCTGATAGTTGCCCGACTGGAATTCCGGCATCGACAAGCGATCGTCGAAGAAGGCGAGCTGGAACTTGCCCTCCTCCAGCACCCGCCCGATGTGCTGATAGAAGTCCGCCGTCATGAAATCGGTCCGGCCGTCCGGATGACGCCAGGAGGCGGAGAAGTTCGAGCAGTTCTGGGCCTGCAGGAACCCCACGAGCACCATCTCCCGCATCTGTTGGTCTCCTTTGCCCATAGGCATTGCGCCAGACCGCCTTGAGGAACAGCGCGCGTTGATTTGTCCAGACATTGCCATTCCGCGGCTGACCCGCCAATGTCGCTGATGTCGCTGGAGCAGAAACGACGAGACACCATGCGCCCTTACTTCGAGACCCACGGCACGACCAACGGCCCCCACATCCTGATGGTCCACGGCTTCCTGTCGAGCAGGTCCCAATGGCGGATCAACCTGCCGGCCCTGACCGGGGTGGCCCAGCCCGTGCTGCTCGAGTTGCTCGGGCATGGCCGCTCGCCGGCCCCCGAAGCCGAGGAGCCCTACCGGGTCGCGTCCTATATCGCCGCCTTCGAGGAGATCCGCCGCTCCCTTGGCGCCGAGCGCTGGCTGGTGTGCGGCCAGTCCTTCGCCGCCGGCCTCGCCATCCAGTACGCGATCGAACACCCGGAGCGGGTCATGGGGGTCGTGTTCACGAATTCCATCTCGGCTCTTTCGGACAAGGACGATCCCGAGCGCGCCGCCGCCCAGGAAGAACGGGCCCGCTCCTTGCAAGAAGGCGGACGCGCCGCCCTCGAAGCCCTGCGCATCCATCCCCGTCACGCCAAGCGCTTTCCCGAGGCGATCAAGGCCGAGATGGTGGCCGACGCCGAACGCATCGCCCCCGAGGCCATCCTGCGCTCCATCGCGCTCACCTCACCGGATCTCTCCATCGCCCACCGCCTCGGCGAGGTGCGCGTCCCGACCTTGCTGGTCAACGGCACGTGGGAAAAGCGCTTCCAGCCCATGCGCGCCAAGGTGGCGGCTGAGCTGCCCGGCATCCGCATCGAGGATCTGGAGGGCGGCCACTCGATCAACATCGAGGCTGCCGAAGGTTTCGACAGCACCGTGACGCAGTTCATCGCGGAGGTCGCTCGGTGAGCGACCGATCGGCCGGAAAGGCGACGCCATGGTGAGACCCCGTCCACCGCGCGAAGCGATCGGCAAGACGGTCGTCACGACGGCCCTCGGCCCCATCCGGCTCGAATGGTCGGAGGCCGGCCTGACGCGCGTCGGCTTGCCAGACACGACCGTCGAACAATCCGACTCGGCCACAACAGATCCCGCCGACCACCCGCCGTTCATCAAAACAACCGCCGACTTGCTCCGGGCCTATGCGACCGGAGAGCGCGTCGACTTCAACGTCCTCCCCATCGACATCGACGGCTTCAGCGATTTCGAGTGTCAGGTCTACGCCGCATCCCGCCGTCTCGGCTGGGGGGAAACGACGACCTACGGCGCCATGGCAACGTCCCTCGGCGATCCCGGATCGGCGCGCGCCGTCGGGCAGGCTCTGGGTCGCAACCCGGTGCCCATCGTCGTCCCCTGCCATCGCATCCACGCCGCCGGCTCCCGGACCGGAGGCTTCTCCGCGCCCGGCGGCGCCGTCACCAAGACCCGCCTTCTGGCTCTGGAGCGCGCCGGTGACACGACGGCGGCGCCCCTCCTCGCCATGATGCTGGCGGCCGAGGCCCGGCCCCGATCGAAGCCTTAGCGGCTCCCGACACCCGCCTCGCGGGCCTTCTCGGCGAGATAAGTCCGCCCCTCCAGCATCTCTTCGAGCGTTCCCCATCCGCACGTGTAGGGCCCGCGATACCCGGCCGCCTCGATCAGCCGGAACATCGCGACAAAATCCACCGTGCCCGTTCCCGGATGCATGTGGATCTCGTAGAGCCCGTTGTTGTCGGCAACGCGCACCTCACCACATCGAGCCATGTCCATCCCCGCGACGAACCCCGCGATACCGAGCGGATCGTAGTGCGCGTGATTGATCGTGAACGACCAGTCGACGGTCCCCGGCGCGCCGATCCGGTCGAGAAATTCCCGCGTGTCGACGAGTGTATCGGGCATGTAATGCACTTCGGCCCGCTCCGGCTCGCCATTGAGGTTCTCGAGCAGCAGGCGCACGCCGTGACGCCGCGCCACCTCGGCCATGCGCCGGAGCCGCGCGATAGCCGCATCTTTCCGGAGCGCGGTATCCCCGGTGAAATGATAGCCGCCGTGCACGATCACCCATTTCGCCGCGAGCCGCTTGGCGAGCCCGATGTAGGCTTCGAGATAGGCGTCCGCCGCCTCCCTGAGATACGGCGAGATCTCGGCAACGTTCACGGCCGAAAGCGTGTGCAGCGCCAGCCTCACGCCATGCCGCTCGGCCGCCTCCCGCACGGCGTCGCATCGCTGCGCGTCGAAGCTCTCGAGCGCGTTCGGCGCGATATCGCATTGCACGTCGATCGCCCGGACGCCGTGCCGCGCCGCCCATGCGACCGCCTCCTCGATCGCGAGCTTGCGTCCGACGTCGATGCCGATCCGGTCGATGAACGCCATGGGTGGAACTCCTCGCGCGAGCGTGTTGCGGGCTGACCCGCGATTTCAGCTCCACTATAGTCGCCGCATGAGCACAGAACCCAAGACCTATCGCGCCGCCCTCGTCACCGTTCCCGATGGCGAGCCCATCCCCGTCGACAAGGGCAGCCACGTCTATCTCGTCGATGGATCGGGCTACATCTTCCGCGCCTTCCACGCGCTGCCGCCGCTGACGCGCCCCTCCGACGGCCTTCCCGTCGGCGCGGTCCATGGCTTCTGCCAGATGCTCTGGAAGCTGATGCAGGACGCCAAGGCCGGCCGCGGCCCGACCCACATCGCGGTCATCTTCGACGCCTCCCGCGAGAACTACAGGAACGAGATCTACAAGGACTACAAGGCACACCGGCCGCCCGCCCCCGAGGAACTGATCCCCCAGTTCCCGCTGATCCGCGACGCCGTGAAGGCCTTCAACATCGCCTGCATCGAGCAGGACGGCTACGAGGCCGACGACCTCATCGCCACCTACGCCCGCGACGCGATCGCCAAGGGCGCAGACGTGACCATCGTGTCCTCCGACAAGGACCTGATGCAGCTCATCCAGCCCGGCGTCGTCATGCTGGACACGATGAAACTCAAGACCATCGGCCGCGACGAGGTGATCGAGAAGTTCGGCGTCGAGCCCGACAAGGTCGTCGACGTCCAGTCGCTCGCCGGCGACAGCGTCGACAACGTGCCGGGCGTGCCGGGCATCGGCATCAAGACGGCCGCCGAGCTGATCAAGGAATACGGCGACCTCGACACGCTCCTCGCCCGCGCCAGTGAGATCAAGCAGCCGAAGCGCCGCGAGAAACTGATCGAGTTCGCCGACCTGGCCCGCATCAGCCGCGAGCTCGTGCGCTTGAAGCAGGATGTGCCGGTTGTCGTGCCGGTCGACGGCCTCGGCCTGCAGGAGGTCCTGCCCGACCCGTTGCTCGACTTCATGCGCATGATGGAATTCAACACGCTGACCAAGCGCGTCGCCGAGGCGCTCGGCGTCGCCGTCCCGCCACCCTTGGAAAAATCCGTGGGCGCGAGCCTGAAATCCGCCAGCTCCGCGACCGGCGACGCCCCGTCCGCCACGCCCTCGTCCGACGGCAAGTCCCCTGCCGACGTCGTCGCCTTTGCACGGAGCGCCGCCCGCGAGCCGAAGATCGACCCCGCCCGCTACGAGACCGTCACCGACCTCGCCCGCCTCGCAGCCTGGATCGCGGAAGCCCGCGACATCGGCCGCGTCGCCTTCGACACCGAGACGACGAGCCTCGACGCCATGCAGGCCGACCTCGTCGGCGTCTCGCTGGCGACCGCCCCCGGCCGCGCCTGCTACGTGCCGCTCGGCCACACCGCGGGCGGCGGCGACCTCTTCGGCGGTGGCGGCCTGCTGCCCGGCCAGATCCCGCTCCGCGCCGCGCTCGACGCCCTGAAGCCGCTGCTCGAAGACCCGGCCACCCTCAAGATCGGCCAGAACCTCAAGTACGACGCGCTCGTTCTCACGCGCTACGGCGTCGCCCTCGCGCCCATCGACGACACCATGTTGATGTCCTACGCCCTCGACGGCGGTCGCGGCAGCCATGGCATGGATTCGCTGGCCGAGCGGCACCTGGGCCACGTCTGCATCTCGTTCGACGACGTGATCGCCCACGCGCCAGGCGCCAAGAAATCGGAGAAGTCATTCGCCGGCGTGCCGATCGACAAGGCCACCGCGTACGCCGCCGAGGACGCCGACGTGACCTTGCGCCTCTGGATGGCGCTGCGCCCCCGCCTCGTCGCCGAGCGCATGACCACCGTCTACGAGACCTTGGAACGTCCGCTGCTCCCGGTCATCGTCGCCATGGAACGCGCCGGCATCAAGGTCGACCGCGCCATTCTCTCGCGCCTGTCGTCGAGCTTCGCCCAGTCCATTGCGCGGCTGGAGGAGGAGGTGCAGGCGCTCGCCGGCCAGAAGTTCAATCTCGGCTCCCCGAAGCAGCTCGGCGAACTCTTGTTCGACACACTGAAGCTGCCCGGCGGCAAGCGCACCAAGAGCGGCCAGTGGGAGACGCGCGCCAACCTGCTCGACGACCTCGCCGCCAATGAGGAGCTGCCCGACGACGCCCGCCGCCTCATCAACACCATGCTCGAATGGCGCCAGCTCTCGAAGCTGAAGTCCACCTACACGGACTCGCTCCCCGGCCACATCAACCCGACGACGGGCCGCATCCACACCAGCTACGCGCTCGCCGCGACGACGACCGGCCGCCTCGCCTCGACGGACCCGAACCTGCAGAACATCCCGGTCCGCACCAAGGAAGGCCGCGAGATCCGCACCGCGTTCGTGGCCGAGAAGGGCCTGACGCTGGTCTCCGCCGACTACTCCCAGATCGAGCTGCGCGTCCTCGCCCACATCGCCGACATCCCGCAGCTCAAGAAGGCCTTCGCCGACGGCCTCGACATCCACGCCATGACCGCGTCCGAGATGTTCGGCGTGCCCTTGAAGGACATGCCGGCCGAGGTGCGCCGCCGCGCCAAGGCGATCAACTTCGGCATCATCTACGGCATCTCGGCATTCGGTCTCGCCGCCCAGCTCGGCATCTCGAAGCAGGAGGCGGGCGAGTACATCACCATGTATTTCAAGCGCTTCCCCGGCATCCGCGACTACATGGACCGCACCAAGAAGTTCGCCCACGACCATGGCTACGTGGAGACCGTGTTCGGCCGCCGCATCCACTACCCCGAGATCAATACGAAGAACCCTTCGATGCGCGGCTTCCTCGAGCGCGCGGCGATCAACGCTCCGATCCAGGGCTCGGCCGCCGACATCATCCGCCGCGCCATGGTCCGCATGCCCGACGCGCTGACGGCAGCCGGCCTCGACGGCACGGTGATGCTGCTGCAGGTCCACGACGAGTTGATCTTCGAGGCCAGGGAGGCCGACGCCGAGCGCACGATGACCGTGGTCCGCAGCGTCATGGAAAAAGCCCCCGAGCCCCTCGTCCGCTTCTCCGTCCCCATCAAGGTCGACGCCAAAGCCGCCGACAACTGGGAAGCGGCGCATTGACGGGGCGCTTCAGCTTGCCCGCGAGCGCCACCCGAAGGCGTCATCCCGGGCCCCTACAGAGGACCCACATTTTCCGCGGCGCCGCCCCACCCAAGGGTGTCATCCCGGGCCTTGTGCCCGGGACCCATCGCTCCGCAGGCTCGGAGCGTGGCGACAGGCCACAGACTATCCCGGCCTCACCCCAGACCTCCACTCCCCGTCATCCCCGCGAAGGCGGGGACCCACGGCAAGGTCGGCGCAACCCGAGCCTTGTCATGGGTGCCGAGTGCCCATCGCCCCGCAGTCCCGCCCCCATCGACAGGGCACAACCTATCCGCTGTCATCCTCGGGCTTGTCCCGAGGCCCCATAGGGTCGCTGCATCGAACCAGCAGAATTGCTCAGAGGGCAACCGGCCAAGTCGCTGTTCTTGTTTATCTCAGCTCCCCCGTACAATTCGCTTGCAGGCTATTGAATAGTCGTGGCTTCTTTAGGAAAAGCAGTTCGACGGAACAGGAAAATTTGACGCGGCAACGTCTCTCCAAGATAGTCAACGAAATGTTAACAACCGTGGAGCAACCTCTGCCGCAATGGCCCGCAAACCGACAGAACAATTGAGCCTGAGGTTCTACGAACCGAACCAGCCGAAGGTGCATTCCGTGCCGGCGGCGGCCCTAGCGCAATCTGTAGATGCGTTGCAAAGGCTTATTTGGCTGCTAGCGCTACGCCACGAAGGTCATGCGCCCGGCCAGCGAATCCGTCCTTCTGCAGAATTGCAGCGGCGCTATCAGCTACGCTGCGAACTACCGGCCGAAGGAAGCTATCTTGCTCCTGTTCGGATCGAAGGAGCGGAGTTGCTTGGCCCGGCCGACATTGCTGTAGTAACAAGAGAACTGGCGCAGCTTCTCTCTGCGGTAGGGTTGACCAGCGAGTCCGAAGTTGAGGCTGCAATCCCAGACGAGACTTGGCGCCGATTTGCACTCGAGGCAGTAGAGCGCCTAGCTCCTCAGCGAACTACCGGAGTTGAACTCGAGATCCGTCAAGGAATCACATCACTCCTCGACACCAAAAAGTCCAGACCATTCGTCGAACGCGTCCGCCGCAACCCGACGCGAGAACGAGTTGCCGGCGCCATTGTGGGAGACTTTAAGCGCATAGACTTCGCGAAGCAGGAAATTACCTTACTTCATCGGACGTCATCCCGAGAGCTTACGGGGCAGTACAACTCAGCAATTGAGGAGGCGCTGCTCGAAAATCCACGCGCGACACTCATTGCATATGGGACCGTAGTCAAGAACAGCCAAGGTCAACCCACCTCGCTGGACACGATCGATCGCATTGAGGCTGTTGAGCTAGGCACTTACGACGTTACGAGCTTCCTCAACGACAATATTAAGGTGCTTCCGGGCGAGCGCCTTCGCGCTGAACTGTCGTTCGACGAGAGCGATCTCATGTTCGAAGCCCGGATCGCATCACTCAAAGTAGATGTGTTCTCTGAGACTTATGATGGCCTACTGAACGCCATTAGAAGTGAACTTGCGATGCTATGGAAGCGGTACGCGAAAGCTGATGACAAGAAACTAACTCCGGCTGCTCGTGAACTGAAAAAACGCTTGCACGCTGCCTTTTCTGAGGAAGAGTAATGCCACGCAAACATCGAGAAGTGGTCCGCGGATTGAAGGCCAAGGGCTTCGAGGAAGATCGGAACGGCGATCATATTCATTTCTTTTATTCTGACAAGCAAGGCCGATTGACGACTAAGCGGACCAAAGTCAGCCATGATGCAGGCGGAAACGATATTGGCGATAATCTACTCAAACGCATGGCCGATCAGATAGGCTTAAAAATGAAAGAATTTATCGATTTAATCGATTGTCCACTAAGTCGCGACGATTACGATAAAAAAATTTCCGACAGCGAGAATACATAATACATATTCGATCTGGAAACCACAACCATTTCAAATCAATGACAATCGGACTCGTCATCTCACCCCCCCCATGCCACCGTCCTCGCCACCCTCCCCCCTCACCGCGGTCGCGCGGCTGTATCACACCTACTTCACCGGCCTCATGCTGACGCTGGTCTCGCGTCGCTCGGGTGACGTGGCGGCGGAGTGGGTGTTCCGCGTCTTCCGCCACCAGCACCACGAGAAGTTCCTGTCGAGCTTCGAGAAGCTGGGCCTGAAAGGCATGCCCGACGCCGTCGCCTGCGCCGCCTACCACTACCTCTCGAACAGCGTCGGCGGCGTGCGCGTCGAGTTCATGCGCGAAAGCGACCGCAAGGCATGGGTGCATTTCGTGCCGCCGCGCTGGATCTACCCCGGCGCCGCCATCTGTGGCGTGCCGAGCGAAGTCTCGCGCGCCTTCCTGCGTGGCTGGTACGCCCAGAACGGCGTCTCCCTCGGCAATCCGCGCTTGGGCTTCGTCTGCACCGCACAGACCACCGACGGCCAGCACGGCCTCGCCGGCTACTTCTGGGAGCGCGACCACGACATCGCCCCCGAGGACCGGCTGATCTTCCGGCCGGGCGAACTGGCGCCGCCGTTCGATCCCGCCGCCGCCCCGCGCCTCCCCGCCGCCGACTGGCCCGCCGAACGCTTGGCCAAGGCCGAGCGGAACTACTGCATGGAATACGTGCGCTCGGGCCTGCCGCGCCTCGTCGAGCAGCTCGGCCCCGCCGAGGCCGGCCACCTCGGCCGCATCACGGGCCGCATCGTCGGCGCCCAGTGCCATCAGGAGGTGGCGGCCCTCCTCGGCATCGAAGGCGACAGCCCCGAAGCCTTCGCCCGCCTCATGGTGGCCCTCGCCGAGGCCGAAGGCGACACCGCCGAGATGCACACGGAAGCAGGCGCTCACGTGGTGACGCGCCCCGGCTGGCGGCTCATGCGCGGCCTGCCCGCCCCGTCACCGGCCGTGTTCGAGGCCTGGAACGGCCTACTCGAGGGCCTGCTCTCGGTCCACAACCGCTTCCTCGTACTGGATACCCCCGGCCGCCTCGACCTCGGCGATCCGGCGTTCGTCTGGCGCATACGAAAAGCGCCCCGATCCTGAGACCGGAGCGCCCATGAACTGTCGCCCGTTGCCCGCGCTCACATTTCGCGCTTGAGCTCGTAGACCTTCCGCGAATGCCAGCGCGCGATCATTTCGGAGCCTCCGCCGAGCACGGCCCACCAGTGGGCAACCACGCCGAGACCCCAGCCGAGGAACGGCCACTGGACCCACCACTCGGGGTCGGTGAAGTTGAGGCCCAGCAGCAGCAGCATCACTGCGCCGAAGCAGGCCAGATGGATGTAGAAGCCAAGCAGCGCTTCCGCTTTGCGCGCCGCCGCGGCCGTCTTTTGCGCCTCGTTCATGCTCGTCACTCCTCGCTTCGCCTCGAGCCCCGCAGCATTGCCTCTGCCGGCCAGCGACCCGGCCACCGTCGGGCTCGAATTGCACCCGCAACAGTATAGCACGGGCCGCGGCAGAAATCAGGCGGACTTTCGGATGACCGGCGCGGCGATGCTCTCCACCTGCACGTTGACGCACGCGGGCTTCCCCGACGCCAGCGCCCGCTCCACGGCCGGTACGAGATCGCCGATCGTGTCAACCATCTCGCCATGCCCGCCCATCGCCGCGACGACCTGATCGTAGCGCGTCGGCAGCAATTCGCAGCCGTGCATCCGGTCGGCGCCGTAGTCGCGCTTCTGGATCTGGCTCTCGGCGTTCCAGCACGCGTCGTTGCCGACGATGGCGACGAACGGCGTCCCGTGCCGCACCGCCGTCTCGAACTCCGCCATGTGGAAGCCGAACGTGCCGTCCCCCAGCACCGCGATGATCGGTGATTTCCGATCGTGCACCCGTCCCGCGATGGCGAACGGCAACGACGCGCCGATGGAGCCCGCCACGCTGTTGATCAGCCGCTTGTTGACGGGCAGCAGGCTCTGCCCCCACTGCGCGAACTCGCCGCCGTCGCAGATGAGCAGCGTCTCGGGATCACGTTCCACGACCGGCCGCAAGGCGCGGAACACTTCGGCCGCATGCAACCGCCCGGCCGACGCGCCCTTGAGCCCGCTCCAGGCTTCCGGACGCCGGTCCATCGCGGCGCGCGCATCGTTGAGCCACGACAGGTCCGGTTTCCGCCCTGACGCCGCCGCCCGCGCGAGCAGCGCCTCGGCGGCCGGCACCGTATCGGCGACGCAGCCGAGCACGAGATCGGCGCCCTTCTCCCGCGCCGCCCGCTCGACGAGCGCGCCCTCGGGATCGATCGAGATCAGCTTGACGTTGGCCGCGAACCCCGGACCGGTCGCCCACTTCACCGTGAAGTCGAGCGCCTTGCCGAGCAGCACGATGAGATCCGCTTCTTTCACCACGTCCCCGAATGCGCCGATGGTGGCGTCGTTCGTGCCGCGGGGGCTCTCGATGACGGCATAAGGCGCACCCGTCGCGCGCTCAAGCTTCCCGAGCAGCGCCCGCCCGGCGCGAGACGAGAGGTGTGGCCCCGCGAGAATCACCGGTCGCTTGGCCGCGGCCATGGCGCCAAGCACCGCGTCGGCCGCGCCGTCGGAGAGCCCGACGCGCCTCGGCTTGACGATCTTCACCGGGTCTGGCCAACGCACGGCGTTCGACGGCACGTGCTCGTCGAGCAGATCGGACGGCAGCGACAGATGCACCGGCCCCGGCCGGCCCGACTTCGCGATCCGCATCGCCTCGCCGAGTTCCTCGCCGAGCGTCGCGGCCGACTTGGCCGTCCACGATGCCTTGGCGACCGGCGCCGCCATGTCGGCCTGCCGGATCTCCTGGAAGCCGCCGCGGCCCAGTTCCCACGTCGCGGCATGGCCCGAGAGCAGCACCATCGGACTTTCGGCCGAAAGCGCCGTGAACAGCGCCCCGACCGCGTTCGCGTGCCCCGGCCCGCCGGTGACCATGGCAATGCCGGGCTCGCCCGTGAGGCGCCCCCAGGCGTCCGCCATGTGCACGGTGGCCGCCTCGTGGCGGGTATGGATCAGCTCCAGCTTCGCCTCGATCGCAGCATCGAAGATGGACATGATGTGATTGCCGGACAGCGTGAACACCGTCCGGCTGCCGAGGCGCGCGAGGCTCTGGGCGACGATGTCCGCGCCCCTGATGTCATTGGCCATGTGCAAGGTCTCTCCAGATCGGCCGCAAAGGGAATTTCGGCGGCCGAGAATGGAGAGGATGAGGGGCCCGGTCCAGCCCTTTCGTCGTGCGCCGGGCCAGGAGGATACGAGGCCGGACCGGTCCCCTCAAACGCCCATGTCACGAGGCCGGAGCCGAAGCTGCGTATCGACGCGCACGACACCGGGCGTCTCCGCGACGAGCAGGCTCAGCGCCTTGAGCTGATCTCGAGAGGTGACGAAACCTTCGAGCGTGACCACGCCGTCTTTCACATCGAGATTGACAAGCGAGGCGTCGAGCCAGGATTCGCGACGCATCCGGGACTTGATCGCAGTCGTGAGCGTCTCATCGTCGACCTTGGCGACCTCGGCAGCCTTGGCTTTCGCGAGGAACGCCCGCACCAGATCACCCCGCGTGATCATGCCGACCAGGGCGCCGCCATCCACCACCGGGACGCGCTTCAGTTTCTTCCGGTCGAGGAGATCGGCCACCTCTCCGAGATCGGCGTCGGCCTTCACCGTGATGACGTTCCGCGTCATGATGTCGGCAGCGACCCGCCCGTGAGAGGCCGCGTATTCGCGTGCCATCCGATCCGCGTCCATGAAGGCGCCGAGCCACCATTTATGGCGCTTCTCCGTGCCGGTTTCGGCGCGGTGCAGAAGATCGGTCTCGCTGACGATTCCGACCAGCTTGCCGCCATCCAAGACAGGGACCCCGCTGATCCGCCGTCCCGTCATGATCTCTGCGATGTCCTTCACCGTCGTCCGCGGTTCCACCGTGACGACGTTCGTCGCCATGACTTCCGAGGCTTTCATGTTTGAGCACTCCTGCAAGGCATCTCTGATAATTGAGCGCCCGCACCAGCGGATGCGCCTTGACGGGCATCAAGCCCACCAGCCGGTCAGAGCGCGGGCATTGGTCAGGAGCAGGGAACGTGGCATTCTATCAGCCACGCCGCAGCGAGGCCCCGCCCAATGACGCTACCGTTGTCTATCCTCGATCAGTCGCCGGTGATCGGCACGACGCCACCGGCCGAGGCCATCCGGCGCACGATCGAGCTCGCCAAGCTCGCGGACCGGCTGGGTTACCATCGCTACTGGTGCGCCGAGCATCACGGCATGATCGGTCTCGCAGACGCCTCGCCCGAGATCCTGCTGGCCCGCCTCGGCGCGGAAACGAAGCAGATCCGTCTCGGCACGGGCGGCATCATGTTGCCGTACTACGCGCCCTTCAAGATCGCCGAGCAGTTCAAGATGCTCGAGGCCATGTATCCCGGACGCATGGATCTGGGGCTGGGACGCGCGCCGGGCGGTCATCCGCGCACTGCCCGCGTCCTGTTCGACGGCCGTCCCATCGATACCGATGAGGGGTTCGCAAATCAGCTGGCCGAACTCTCCGCGATATTCCGCGGCGTCGTGCCCGACAATCATCCGCTATCGGGACAGATCGCCAGCCCGGCGGTCGAGACCTCACCCGAGATGTGGGTGCTCGGATCGTCGACCGGGGGCGCGTCGTTTGCCGCGAGCCTCGGCATGCGTTTCGCCTTCGCCCACTTCATCAACGCCTACTCCGGGGCGGACGTCGCACGCGCCTATCGTCAGCATTTCAAGCCTTGGCACGAGGAGACGCCACGCATCGCACTCGCCATGCTGGCCATCTGCACCGAGGACGACGCCGAGGCGAAGGCCATCGAGAAGGCTGTGCTGATGCGTTGGGCCCTCACGGCAATGGGTGCCAACCGAACCGTGCCCACGCTCGAGGAAGCAGCTGCCTACGAGTTCTCGGCCCGCGAGAAGCAGATCGCTGCCAACGACCGCCCTCGCCTGACGCTCGGCACGCCCAAGGTCGTCGCCGGCCGTATCCGCCAGATCGCAGCCGACTTCGGCGCTGACGAGGTGATCCTCGTCGCCGTGGCCCCGAGCTACGACATCCGGGTCCGCACCTTCGAGGCCTTGGCCCGTGAATTCGAGCTGCAGCCGCGCCACGAGACGAGTGACAGCCGGGTTCAAGTTCCGGTGTGAATTGTCAACACACCAGCGGAACGGGCACTCACGGACGAAACGGGCGCGGCAGGTCTTGCCGTCAAGTCTCCGTTCTGGCGGGCAAGCGCACAAGCCCGCCCCTGCGCGCCGGCGCCCCTGCCCCGTTCGGCCATGCATAGATTTCCGCAGCCACCCGAATGAATGGCACCGCATCGCCCCGCTCGACACGGTGCCTCGTCACGACCACCCGTCCCGGGCGATCGCAACGAAACTCGATTTCGCCGACCTCGTCGAAACTCTCATCGCTTGCCGCCGCCCGCGCGCATTGCAGCGACTGCGCACGGAGAGAAATCTGCCACGGTGACGAGCGAACCGGGCCCGACTGTCACTTTGCATCCATCGGCGTAGGAAATGACCGCGTGTCCCTCGTGCAATGTCATCACGTTCGCACCGACACCCACTTTCGACGCATCGCTGACGCGGAGAAAGCCACCCTCGTTTCCGATGAGCACTTCACCCCGCACATCCTCGAGCATCGCCGTAGCAAAAGGCTTATGGCATCCGGCCAGGAACGGCAGGCAGAGCGCCGACACGAGAATGAGCCCCCTCAACTTGCACACTCCGCTACTCGATAATACCCAAGCAAAATCTCCCACGAGCGGCTGACAAAAACCAATAGATTCTGGCCGGCACATCGTCTTTTACTGAGAGCTGAGGTTTCTTCGCACCAAACCCACGGGGAACCTGAAGGTCTTCAAGATCGTCCACGCGAAGCCACGCCACTCGATAAACTCTGTACCGCGCATTCTCCTCGGCATAGCCATACTCGGGCATTCACCAGCGCGACGTCAGCAGCGCACCGCAACGAAAGAATTCGGTCCAATCGCTTTCATGCAATCCCGAATGACGAAGTTATGCGCTGGAGCCGCCGCGCCACCTGCCGCCCGTCTGGATTTTCCATCGGGCTTGACGTCGTCGACCTTGCTGCGCTGGTCGGCGTCGTGGTCGACGCCGGACGGAGCCGGGGCGGCCGGTCTTGTCGCCGGAGACGCCGCACGATCTTCGGATGCGCTGGCAGGCATCCTCTTCGCGTTGGCAGAATGCGTTTGGACGTGGCCACCAGTGGAGGCGGCCCCACCAGCAGCGCGTGCCGATGACGACGCTGCACTCAGACGCGGATCATGCCTGTCTTCCTGCTCGATCACCGACTGCTTGGCTGCTGCTTCTTCGAGCTTCCGTTGAAGGTCTTGAACGTCCCGCTCCAGCCTTGTGCGCTTGGCCATTTCGTCGGCCAGGGCCATCTTCGCGCCCATGCTCAATCTCAGCGCAACGGTCTGCTCGTCGAGAGCACGTCGCAAGTCGACCACCGCCCTCTCCGCTACGCCTTGGGAGGCTGAAGCCTGCTCCAGCCGCACCGTGAGATCTCGCATCTCTTCGGCCTGCTGCAGCACCAGTTTTGACTTGGCCTTGAACGCGGCATCGAGGTCGGCCCGCTGCCGCTCCATGGCGTCGTAGCGCTCTCGCGCGACGATTTCGGCGGAGGCCCTGGCAGCCGCGTCGCGCTCCATTTCATCGCGGAGCAACTTCACCTGCGCGACCAGTGTGTCGCGCTCCTTTGCTGCCTGCGCCGCGATATCGCGCGCCGTCCGGAGCCCTTCCGCGCGTTCGCGGGCGCCCCCATCGTCGATCAGCCCCGCTTGCGGCTGGACTTCATCGACGACGCGATGATTTGCGACCGCGACTCCCAACGAAATCGGGAGTTTGCCGACGATGACGGGACCGAAAACGGCCCCGACACCGAACGCGGAAGAACCCACCATGAGAATGGCGGAACACCATGCCGCCAGCGCGGCGACGCGCGCGCGCGTCGATGGCCTGGTCGCGCTCGTATCGATTGGTTCGCGGCGCGGCTCGGGGAGTTTCGGCGCATATGTTCCGAAGGCCCAGATGTGACCTTCGATATCCCGACACTTGAAACTGCGATGACCCGAAGGATCCTCTCCGAGTTCCGCGACGATCTCTGCTCCGGCCGCTTTGGCGCGCTCGAACCTGGCATCCAGATCGGAAGCGGCAATATAGCAGAGCTGGGTTTCCGAGCCGCCGATCTCGTCCGGCTGACGCATGAAGCTTTGAAACTGTGGGTCGCGAACCGAGCCCAGAATGACCACGCTGCTCCCGAGCCTGAGTTCGCAATAGATCGCGTCCCCGGCATCGTCGGTCGTCACCTCGAGCCGCTCGAAACCAAATGTTTCGCACAACCAGTCCGAAGCGCGCTCGACATCTCGGTAACGCAATGCCGAAATAACGTGAGGCGAACTCAGTTCCCGCAATTCGATCATGTCAGCTGTAACTCCCGCCGAAAAATGTCTTCGCATGACCCCGCGCCTGCGCGCTCGAATTGCGCGCAGGTCCCCGTCGCGGATATCATCCGTAAATCGCTTGGTTCAGCCGGCAACTGCCCGCCGCTCGTCAGGCCGTGGCCCGTCCATTCGCGTGGTGGTGCCCGTGGCCATTCATCCCGCCGCCCGTCCTGACATCCTGCACCTGGATGGTTTCGGCCGAGTGCACGGTCTCCGACTGCAAGGCCCTGTCGGCCATGGCCTTGGTCTGCATCTCACCCGCCATCGTGCCACCGGTCTGCACGCACAGCTGGCCGTAGGTCAGCTCGGCGATGACGGTCCCGGTCGCTCGGATATCGAGCAGCCCCTCGACCTCGATCTTGCCCTCGATCGTGCCGTGCACTTCGAGGCGTTTGGTCTTCATCTCGCCCTTGAAGGCTCCGCCTTCCCGGATCACCACGGCATCAGCGCTGACGTTACCTTCGAGCGCGCCCTGGATCTCGACGATGCTGCAATCATTGAACTCGCCAGTGATGCGCGTGCCTTTGCCGATGAGAACCGCGCCCTCCCCGTTGAGGGCGTCAGCCGGATGCCGACGCTCATCAGGCGCTGCACTTGATGGCGAATTCATCTTATGGTTGTGATTATCAATGGGGCTTCCACCCTTGGAAGCCGGAATAGTTCTGGAGAACATCGCCCTCACTCCTAACGCAACGAAAACCGCTTCACTGACATCGCGGTGAAGGTCACTACCCCGCCCGAACCGCGAGGTTGGGTGTTAACAGAGCGTAACGAGATTGTCATCAGTCGGAGAGACGCGACGGCCAGCCGCTTGGCACGCGTGGGTTGCACTTCGGTAACAACCCACCCACTGAAATCAGTCATTGCGGTGTCAGGGTAGCGGTATCGAGGCCGCGAATGAACGTCACAAACGTGGATGCATGTGGCGTCAAAGCCACATCCTTGGATGTAATGCAAAACCAAAGCAGGGCGTGGTTGAGAAACAGAGAACGCAAGTCCGCTGGGGCGGAAGCCGGCACTATCGATCCCGAGGCCGAGCGCAGAACGCGCCCGCCACCGCACGCCGAAAAAATCCCGAACGGGTGCCCAGGGGTCGCGACGACGGCGTCCCACGCATGGGACGCCGTCCGGGATCTCACCCGCGATGCTTGTTGCGCGGCACGAAGCCCGACATCTCGGCCTTTCGCGGCTCGCGCACCCAGACTTGGCGTCCCGGATGCAGACCGCCGCCACGCACGGCCGGCACCGCCATGTGCCGTGCCCGGTGCAGGAGCCGCGTATCGGCCTCTCCGCAATTGGGGTGCGTGCCGCCGTTGCCCGCCACGACCTTTTCCCAGGCAGCTTTTCGCCCCGCGAACACGGCCGGGTCCTTGAGCTGCGTGCAGTTGAGTTCGTTCGTATTGAGGTCGGCCGTGATCTCGTCGCCGTTCTCGACGAACGCGATCGGCCCGCCGAGCGCCGCTTCCGGGCCGACGTGACCGATGACGAGCCCCACCGAACCGCCCGAAAACCGCGCATCCGTCATCAGGCCGACCGTAATACCGCGCTCACGGCAGAGCGCCGTGATGCGTGATGTGGGATCGAGCATTTCCGGCATGCCCGGCGCGCCTGCAGGCCCATCGTAACGCACGATGACCATGTCGTTGTTCTGGAAGCTGTCCGGCGTCTTGTCGAGCGCCGCCAGCAGCTGCCCCTCGCCTTCGAACACACGCGCCTTGCCACGGAACACGTTGTTCTCGAGACCACCCTCGACGCCCGCGAGCTTCAGGATCGCCGAGAAATCCGGCGACAGGTTGCCGCCGAGCATCCGCAAGCCACCGGTCGGCTTGTAGGGCTTCGCGACCGGATAGATCACCGTGCCGTCAGGCTTCTTCGCGCCGAGCCGCTCGACCTGCTTCGCCAGCGTCTCGCCGGTGCACGTCATGCAGTCGCCGTTGAGGAGACCCGCCTCGAGCAGTTCGCGCACGATCACCTGCACGCCGCCCACCCGGTCGATGTCCACCATCGAGTACTTTCCGTAGGGCCGCGCGTCGGTCAGCACCGGCACGAGATGCTGCGATAGGTGGTTGAACTCCTGTGGCGTCATGATCTCCGTCCAGAAATCGGCGAAGCCGGCGGCCCGCGCGATCTCCGGCACGTGCAGCACCACGTTCGTCGAGCCGCCGATCGCCATCGAGACGATGACGGCGTTGCGCAGCGAATCCCGCCCCACGATGTCACGCGGCTTGAGGCCCTTGGCCATCATGTTGGAGAGATGTTCGACCAGTTCCGCCGGGAACTCGCTCACGCGGCGCGGATCGTCCGACGGCGGCGCCACCATCTGCAGGGGCTGCATGCCGACGACACCGATGAACGTCTGCATGGTGTTGTAGGTGAACATGCCGCCGCAGCTGCCGATGCCCGGGCAAGCGTTGCAGGCGATGCGGTGCCGGTGCTCGGCGTCGGGATGGCCCGCCACCTGATACGCCGTCACGAGATCGATCGTCTCGCCCGTCGCCGGATCGTGGCCGGGGTGGATCGGTCCGTCCGACATGATGATCGACGGCAGGTTGTGCTCGAGCAGCGCGGCGAGCGTGCCGACCGGCGGTTTGTCGCAGGCGACGACCGCGATGGTGCCGGCGAGTCCCGTCGCCGACAGGTGCTCGCAGAGCGAGTCGTGCGTCACCTCGCGTCCGATCAGCGAATAGCGCATCTCGCGCGTGCCGTTGCGGATGCCGTCCGACGTCGCGATGGTGTACTCGGGCTGGACGAGCCGCAGCTTGAGCTGTCCGGGTCCATTGCCGATCCGGCTCTTCAGCGCTTCGTGGATGGCATCGACCTTGGAGATCACGCCGAGATAGCACTGGCTGTCGCCCTTGGTGCCGACGACGCCGACCGACGGCTCGTGAATGAGGTCCGGATCGGTCCCGAGTTCCTTGGCGAGACCGATCGTCTGGGACGAACGCCCCGGATGGCGGTCGATGAGCACGATCTTGGATGTCGTCACAGCTGGCTCCTTGCCGAGGCCCGTCGCGGCCGGTGTGGGGGACGCGGCCCTGTCGCCAGGCCGCGCGTCTCTTGGGCTTTATGGCCGGGAAGCTCGCTTCCGTGCAAGGGGCGGCGCCGAGGCGGTCGCCGGCCCGACCGGTCAGACTGCCGCTTCGTCGCCCCCTCTATCTGCCCCGGCCATCCCCGCATAAGATCGCGCGAAACCGCCACGGGGAAACCGATCATGACCGCCGCCCTGCCCACGATATCCGCCCTCGTCCGTGACCTCGCGTCGGGGAAAACCACATCGCGCCAGCTGGTCGAGGACTGTCTGGCCCGGATTGCCGATCCGAAGGGCGAGGGCGCCCGTGCCTTCGTCGCCGTGCATGCGGACGCCGCCCGCCTCGCCGCCGATGCCATGGACGCACTTCGCAAGGCCGGAGCGGCCCCGTCGCCGCTGGCCGGCATTCCCGTCGCGGTCAAGGATCTGGCCGACATGAAGGGGCAGGTGACGACCGCCGGCTCCACGGCGCTCGCGGACAGGCCGCCCGCCGAGGCGGACGCGCCCGTCGTCGCCCGCATGCGCGCGGCTGGTCTCGTCGTCGTCGGCCGCGCCAACATGGTCGAGTTCGCCTATGGCGGCATCGGCACCAACCCGCACTACGGAACGCCGGCAGCCCCCTGGGATCGGGCCAACCGGCACGTGCCGGGCGGCTCTTCGTCTGGCTCCGCGGTCGCCGTAGCTGACGGCATGGCCCACGGCGCGCTCGGCACCGACACCGGCGGCTCATGCCGCATCCCGGCCGCCTACTGTGGTGTCACCGGCCTGAAGCCCACGGCCCGCCGCGTTCCGACCTCTCACGTCGTGCCGCTCTCGACCAGCCTCGACTCCATCGGTCCCATCGCCCGCACGGTCGATTGTTGCGCCCTTCTCGACGGCGTCTTCGCGGGCGAGCCGATCGCAGCGGCAAAGCCCGTCCCGCTCGCCGGCCTGCGCCTGCTGGTCCCGACCAACATCGTGCTCGACGCCATGGACCCGGCCGTCGCGAGGGACTTCGAAGCCACCCTCGAACGTCTTGCCGCTGCAGGCGCGATCATCGTTCGGGAGACATTCGCCCCCTTCGAGATGGTGCGTGGCGTGCTGAACAAGGGCGGTCTCTCGGCAGCCGAGAGCTACGCCTGGCACAAGGAGGTGTTTGCGTCGAAGCGCAACCAGTACGACCCGCGCGTCGCCATGCGCATCGCCATGGGCGAAACCCAGTCGGCCGCCGACTACATCGAGCTTCTCGCCCGTCGTGAGGCGGCGAAGACCGCCTACGCTGAAGGGCTCGCCGATGTCGACGCCATCCTGTCGCCGACCTGCCCGATCCTGCCACCGAAGGAAGCCGATCTCGTCAAGGACGAGGACTACACCCGCCTCAACATGCTCTCGCTGCGCAACACCCTGATGATCAACGTCTTCGACGGTTGCTCGATCGCGCTGCCGATGTCGGCTCCCGGCGCCCCACCGACGAGCCTGATGATCTCCTGCGGCGCCATGGCCGACCGCCGCATGCTGGGCATCGCGAAGTCTATTGAGACCGCGCTCACATCGCGCAACACTTGAGAAAACAGCGCGGAGGAGACGCCCATGCCGCTCGGACCGAACACGCTCCGGGAGATGCTTCACACGATGCAGACGATCCGCCGTTTCGAGGAGCGGGCGTCCGCCGATTACCATGCCGGGAAGATCTACGGCGTCGTGCATTGCTACATCGGCGAGGAAGCGATCGCGGTCGGCGTCTGCGGCGCGTTGCGTGATGGCGACCAGATCATCTCCACCCATCGCGGCCATGGCCACTGCATCGCCAAGGGCGCCGACCTCGACCGCATGATGGCCGAACTCTACGGACGCCGCGACGGCTACTGCAAGGGCAAGGGCGGCTCCATGCACATCGCCGACTTCGAGAAGGGCATGCTCGGCGCCAACGGCATCGTGGCGGGCGGCATCTCCATCGTCACCGGCGCGGCGCTGGCGGCGAAACTCGATGGCAAGGGTGGCGTCGCGGTCTCGTTCTTCGGCGACGGCGCCTCGGCGGCCGGACCGATCCACGAGTGCATGAACATCGCAGCCGCCTGGAAGCTGCCGATCATCTACGTCTGCGAGAACAACCAGTACGCGGCCCAGACCCCGGCCTCGACCACCATTGCGCGCCAGGGCGAGATCGTGCACCGGGCCGCCGGCTACGGCATTCCCGGCGTCGCAATCGACGGCAATGACATCTTCGCGGTCCACGCCGCCGCCGAAGAGGCCGTCGCACGCGCACGCGCCGGCGAAGGCCCGACGCTCATCGAGGCGCGAACCTACCGCTGGCGTGCCCACACCGAACGCGCCGGGCAGCCGGACTATCGGCCCAAGGACGAGATCGAGGGCTGGAAGTCACCGGATCGCGACCCCATCGCGAGGCTCGTCGCCCACCTGAAGCGCGACGGCCACCTCACCGACGCGGAGTTCGAGGCCATGGACCGGCAGGTGCTGGACGCCATTGAGCGCTCCTGCGCCTTCGCCGAGAAGAGCCCGTTCCCCGCGCCCGACGACGCGCTGGACGACGTGTTCGCAGCCTGAGCCCGGGAGACCGACAATGCGTGAGATCACCTACGCCCAGGCTGGACTGGAAGCCATCCAGGAGGAAATGCGTCGCGATCCCAAGGTGTTCTACATGTGCACCGACGCGATCCCGCCGCTGGCGAAGGAGTTCGGCACCGAACGGATGCGCGCCACGCCCATCGCCGAGAGCACCATGACCGGCATGGCCATCGGCGCGGCCGGCTCCGGCTATCGCCCGATCTGCGACTGGCGTCAGGTGACGTTCTGCTTCGTCGCCATGGACCAGATCGTCAATCAGGCCGCCAAGATCACCTACATGTTCGGCGGCCAGCAGAAGTTCCCGATCCTCTACCGGGCCGGTGTCGGCGGCGGCGGCCGTCTCGCCGCCCAGCATTCGCAGAGCCCCTACTCGATGTTCATGAACATGAGCGGGCTCAAGATCATCCTGCCGTCGACACCACGCGACCTGAAGGGCCTCCTGAAGTCCGCCATTCGCGACAATAATCCGGTCATCTCGTTCGAAGGCAATCGTCTGTTGCAGACGAAGGGCGCGGTACCGGATGCCGAGGCCGACGAGCTGATCCCGCTCGGCAAGGCCGAGGTGAAGCGCGAGGGCAATGATATCACCGTCGTCGCGCTGGCGTGGGCCGTCCATGAGGCGCTGGCGGCGGCCGAGATGCTCGCGAAAGAAGGCATTTCCGTCGAGGTCATCGACCCGCGCACCATCGCGCCGCTCGACGCCGAGACCATCAAGGCGAGCGTCATGAAGACGGGCCGCCTTCTGGTCGCCGACGAAGCGGGGCCAGTCTGCGGCGCCTCGGCGGAGATCGCGACCCTCGTCAGCGAGGACCCGGCGACGTTCCGGAAGCTCAAGGCGCCGGTAAAACGCGTGTGCGCGCTGTTCGTGCCGATCCCCTACAGCCCCGGCCTCGAGGATCACGTGTTTCCGAACCGCACGAAGATCGCCGACGGCATTCGCGCCGTAATGGCGGCCTGATCTCCACCAGCCCCAATCCCGACGAAAGACGGGCGGCCCGATTGCGAAGGGCCGCCCGTTTCTTGTTCGACGTGATGAGATGCGGCCGTCGGCCGGCCTAACGCATGACGCCCCGGTCGGCCGTCTGCATCTCGACCCACCGCGCGGTGGCGAGGAGACGTGCCTCGTCGCGCCGCTTGCCGATGAGCTGCACACCGCACGGCATGCCGTCCACGGTCATCAGCGGGAGCGTCACGCACGGCACGCCGAGATAGGTCCACATGGCGTTGAAGACCGCATTCCCCGTCGACCCGAGCCCCTTCGGCGCCGGGCCGCATGACGGCAGTGTCAGGATCGCCGCAAAGGAACCGAGCACGCGCTCGACTTCCGCGTAGAGCTGATCCCGCGCCGCGAGCGACCGGACGTAATCAGCGGCCGTCACCGACCGCGCCGCCGTGAGCCGATCCGCGAGCCCCCGGCTCAATGCATCGGGGCCTTTCTCGAGATACGGCCCGTAGTAGCCGGAGTTCTCGGCCCCCATGACGTGCGCATGGTGCTGGATGATGTCGTCAAGCGCAGGGATCTGGATTTCCTCCACGGCCGCCCCGAGCCGGACCGCGAACGACTGGATCGCGACCTTGGCTTGTGGCTCGGCGAATTCCCACGCTGGCGACTTGAAGAACGCGAGCTTCGGCGCCGGCCCGGGCGCCCCCTCGAGCGCATCGGCCAGCCGTGGCCGCCCGCGCATGTAGCTCACCGAATCCGACGGGTCGTACTGCGACAGCACTTCGGTGATGAGCGCGAGATCCGAGAGCGACCGCCCGTAGACGCCGACCGTGTCGAGCGTATGCGATTGCAGCGTCACCCCGCTCCGCGAAATGAGGCCGAGCGTCGGCTTCATCGCATGCACGCCACAGAACGACCCCGGCCGGATCACCGATCCGCCCGTCTGCGTGCCGAGCGCCAGCGGGATCATGCGGGCCGCCACGCCCGCCGCCGACCCGGACGACGAGCCGCCCGGCGTATGCTCGGGATTATGCGGATTACGCGTCTTGTTCGGCGTCGTGTTGGCGAGTTCCGTCGTCACCGTCTTGCCCATGATGACGGCGCCGGCAGCCCTGAGCACGGCGACGCACGTCGCGTCGCGATCGGGCTGGAACCCCTTGAACATGGGCGAGCCGTTCTGCGTCGGCATGTCGCCCGTGTTGATGATGTCCTTGATCCCGACGGGCAGCCCGAACAGCGGCCCCGGCCGTGCGCCAGATCGGCGCTGGAGATCGAGCGCCCGTGCCTGCGAAAGCGCGTGTGCCGGATCGAGATAGGCCCACGCCTCGACGGACGCATCCCGCGCCTGGATCTGGTCGAGACAGGCCTGCGTGTAAGCCTCCGCCGTGACGTCACCACGGACCATGCGGTCCCGGGCTTCCGTGGCCGTGAGTTCGACCAGAGTGCTACCGACCATTCTTGTACTCCTTACGCGCTGGATGGGTGCCCGCCACGATGCAGCGATGGCGACCGTCACGGACTAGATTGCAGCTCTAATGGTTATGGACGCAACGCATCGCGCAGGATCAGGGCGACGTGCCGCGCCTCCCGCCCCGTGCCGTCGGCGATCTGATGCCGGCACGAGAAGCCGTCGGCCGCGATGAGATCGCCCGGCTCGGACTTGCGCACGGCCGGCAGCAAGGCCTGCTCGCCCATGGCCATCGAAACATCGTGCGTCTCAGCCTGATAGCCGAAGCTGCCGGCCATGCCGCAACAACCGGACTCGATCGGCTTCACGGTGAGCCCCGAAATCGCCCGAAGCGTCGCCTCGACCGGCCCGGCGACACCGAACGCCTTCTGGTGGCAGTGCGTGTGAAGATGCACCGTCCCCTCGAGACGGCCGATGGACCTCGGCAAATGTCCGGCCCTGATATCGGCGACGATCAGCTCCTCGAGCATCACCGCGCGCCCGGCAAGACGCTCGGCATCCGCCCCGAGCCCCATGGTCTGCATCTCGTCACGCAAGGTGAGCAGGCACGACGGCTCCAAACCGACGATGAACGCTCCGTCGTCGACATGCGGCAGCGCCGCATCGAGCAGCCGGCGCGCTTCGGTCCGCGCCTCGTCGACGAGCCCGGCGGCGAGGAACGTCCGCCCGCAACAGACGGCCCTGCCCCCGTCTTTGGGCGCGATGACGTCGACCCGGTATCCGAGCGCCTCCAGCGCCTCGACCGCCGCCTCAAGCGTCTCGGGCTCGAACGTGCTGTTGAACGTATCCGCCAGCAGCGCCACCTTGCGCGCCCCCGGCTTGCCGCCTGCAAGCTCGGCCCGGAACGTCCGCCAGCGCCAGCGCGGCAGGCTTCGCTTCGCCGAGATGCCGGCGATCTGCTCCATCCACGCGGCCAGCATCGGACTGCTGTTCCGCATGTTGAGAATCGGCGCGAGCCACGACGCGATGCGCCGGTAGCGGGGCAGATAGGCGACCAGCCGCTCGCGCAGCGGCAACCAGCCGTGGAAGCGCGCGTTGCGCGCGGCAAGCACCTCGATCTTCATCTTGGCCATGTCGACGCCGGTCGGGCACTCGCGGCGGCACGCCTTGCACGACACGCAGAGTTTCATCGCCTCGAGCATCTCGTCCGAGGACAGCGCGCCGGGCCCGAGCTGCCCCGAGATCGCCAGCCGAAGCGTATTCGCTCGCCCGCGCGTCACGTCTCGCTCGTTCCGCGTGACGCGGTAGCTCGGGCACATGGCGCCCCCGGCGAGTTTCCGGCACTCGCCGTTGTTGTTGCACATCTCGACGGCGCCCTGGAACCCGCCGGCCGAACCGGTCCATTGCGACCAGTCGAGCGCGGTTGGGAAGTCGTCGACGCGATAATCGGGCTTGTAGCGAAACAGCGATCGGTCCGACATCGACGGCGGCCGGACGATCTTGCCGGGATTGAGCACGCCCGCCGGATCGAACCTGTCCTTCACGGCCTCGAAGATCTCGACCGTTCGCCGCCCGTACATGGTCTCGTGGAACTCCGAGCGCACCAGCCCGTCGCCATGCTCGCCGGAGTGCGCGCCCTTGTACTCCTTCACCATCGCGAACGCCTCCTCGGCGATCGCGCGCATTTTCTTCACGTCCTGGTCGAGCTTGAGATTGAGCACCGGACGCACGTGCAGGCATCCGACGGAGGCGTGCGCATACCAGGTTCCGCTGGTCCCGTGCTTGTCGAACACGGCCGTCAGCCGCTCGGTGTAGTCGGCGAGATGCTCGAGCGGGACGGCGCAGTCCTCGATGAAGGACACGGGTTTCCCGTCGCTCTTCATGCTCATCATGATGTTGAGGCCCGCGGCCCTGACCTCCCACACGGCCTTCTGCTCGGCCGCATCCGCGATCTTGACGACGGAGCGCGGGTGGCCGAGATCGCCCATCAGTTCGTCGAGCCGCTCGAGCCGCCGGAGGTTCTCGGCCTGATCGTCCTCCGCGAATTCGACGAGCAGCAGCGCATCGGGCTTGCCCCGGACATGCGCTTCCATGACCGGCCGGAACATGGCGATGTCACGCGCGAGTTCGATCAGCGTGCGATCGACGAGTTCCACCGCCACCGGCCCGAGCTTGACGATGTGCTGGGCGGATTCCATCGCCTTCCGGAAGGTCGCGAAATGGCAGATGCCGAGCGCCTTGGTCTTCGGCTGCGGCGAAAGCTTGAGGCGAATGCGTTCGGAAAGCGCAAGCGTCCCCTCGGAGCCGCACAGGATCGTCGCCAGGTTGAGCCCCGTACGCGCGCCGGAGGCCGCGCCTGATGCGATGAGGGCATCCGAAGGCGCACTTAGAAGCGCGTCGATGAGATACCCGCCGACACGCCGCGACACGCCGGGAAATGCCTGCGCGATGTGCTCTGCCTCGCGCTTTCCGAGATGCATGAGGTCGCGAAACAGGTCCCGCGCCGGCTCCGGCTGGTTGAGCGTCGCGAAATCGGCCGACACCTCACCGAAATGGGCCTTGCTCCCGTCGGCGAGCAGCGCATCGATGGCGAGCACGTTGTCACGCATTATGCCGTAGCGGATGGAACGTGTGCCGCAGCTGTTGTTCCCGGTCATGCCCCCGATCGTGGCGCGGCTCGACGTCGACACGTCGACGGGAAACCAGAGCCCGGTCGCCTTGAGCTGCCGATTCAATTCGTCGAGGACGATCCCCGGCTCGACCAGGCAGGTCGCTGCCTCCGGATCGGTCTCGATTAGGCGATTGACGTGCTTGGTGTAGTCGATGACCAGCGCCCGCCCGACGGTCTGGCCCGACTGCGACGTCCCGCCGCCCCGCGGCAGGATCGGCACCCCGGCCTCCCGCGCCGCAGCGGCAGCCGCCTCGACGTCCGCAAGCGTCTTCGGCACGACCACGCCGACGGGCTCGATCTGGTAGATCGAGGCGTCCGTCGAATAGCGCCCACGGCTCGACCGGTCGAACAGCACTTCGCCTTCGATGTCCCGCCTCAGGCGTCGCGCAAGGTCGTGATGGGGCGGAACGGTGGCGTTCATGTCCGGGCTTTCGGGAGGAAGGGCTTGACGGAGATTGGCCGAGGAACCTATCGCTGGCACAAGCTGCGGCGTCACCGCAAGCCTCCAAGCGTTCGAGGAAACCAACCCGATGTCCAACGCGCCGCGCCGTTCAGGCCGCCATTTCCTGCAGATCCCCGGCCCGTCGCCCGTTCCCGACCGGGTCCTGCGCGCTATGGACATGCCGGTCCTGGACCACCGGGGACCGGATTTCGGCCGCTTGGGGCTGAAGGTGCTGGCCGGCATCAAGACGATCTTCAAGACCTCCAATCCGGTCTTCATCTACCCCTCGTCGGGAACCGGCGCGTGGGAAGCGGCACTGGTCAACACCCTCGCTGAGGGTGATGCGGTGCTCATGTACGAGACCGGTCACTTCGCCGCCCTCTGGAATACGATGGCGAAGAAGCTCGGGCTGGTCCCCGAGTTCATCGAGAGCGACTGGCGATCGGGCGCCGATCCGGCCCGCATCGAGGCCCGCCTGCGCGCCGACAAGGACCGGAAGATCAAGGCCGTCTGCGTCGTCCACAACGAGACCGCGACCGGCTCGGTGACCCACATCGCCGACATCAGGAAGGCCATGGACGCCGCCGGACACCCGGCTCTGCTGATGGTCGACACGATCTCGTCGCTCGGTTCCATGGACTACCGCCATGACGAGTGGGGCGTCGACGTGTCCATCGGCGGCTCGCAGAAGGGCCTGATGCTCCCGCCCGGCCTGTCGTTCACCGCCGTCTCGGACAAGGCGCTCGCGGTCTCGAAGTCGGCGAAACTCCCGCGCAGCTACTGGAGCTGGGAGGATATGCAGGCCATCAACAAGACCGGCTATTTCCCCTACACGCCGGCGACCAACCTGCTCTATGCGCTCGCCGCCAGCATCGACATGCTGCACGAGGAGGGCCTCGACAACGTCTTCGCCCGCCACAAGCGCCACGGCGAAGCCACACGCCGCGCCGTCGCCACCTGGGGCCTCGAGAACCAGTGCGCGGTTGCCCGTGACTATTCGCACGTCCTGACCGCGGTCCGCATGCCCGACGGCGTCAATGCCGACACCTTCCGCAAGATCGTCCTCGACCATTTCGATCTGTCGCTCGGAACCGGCCTGTCGAAGGTTGCCGGCAAGGTGTTCCGCATCGGCCACCTCGGCGACACCAACGACCTGACCATCCTTGGCGCCCTCGCAGGCGTCGAGATGGGCCTAGAGATCGCCAAGGTGCCGCACACCAAAGGCGGGGTCGGGAGCGCGATGCAGTACCTCGCCGAGACGGCCAAGCCCTTCGCCTCCTGACGGAAACGGCCGCCCATGTTCCCTCATGCCGAATTCATGCGCCTCGATCTGGACGGCGACTGGCTCCCGGTCGTCGGCTATCCGCCGGGCATCTGGTATCGCGAGCTGGCCGGCAGCATCGAGGCGAACGGCATCCGCGCCCGGCTCGTGAAGTTCGACGCTGGCTCGCACACGACGGAGCCGGTGATCCACGACACGGCGGAGATGGTGCTGATCTTCACGGGCGATCTGGTGGTGGGCTCGAAGCCCGATGGCAGCGGCGGCGAGACGTTCGCGGCGCCGACGTTCGCCATCCGCCCGTCACGGGTCTCCCATGGCCCGTTCGCCTCGCGCGGCGGCTGTATCATGCTCGAGGTGCATGCGCGCGAGAGCTGAAGGATTGAGAGGCCGCGCGCCCTGCGTGATTGTTTCTGTCACGCGTCGATCACGGCGACGGCCCGTGTCCACCCCGCGCTGCCGGCAAGAACCTTCACGGGAAAGCAGATGACCGTGAAACCGGTGGCGGGCAGAAGCTCCAGATTGGCCAGCTTTTCGATCTGGCAATAGCCGATCTCGCGGCCTGATTTGTGCCCTTCCCAGATGAGGCTCGCATCACCGCTCTCGGCGAAGCGCCGCGCTGTGTACACGAACGGCGCGTCCCACGACCAGGCGTCCGTGCCCACGACCCGGATGCCACGGGACGTGAGATAGAGCGTCGCCTCCCGCCCCATGCCACAGCCTGTCGGAACGTAGTCGGGCTGCCCGTAGCGGGTACCCGCCGCCGTATTGACGACCACGATCTCCAGCGGGCTCAGCACATGGCCGATGCGCCGCAGTTCCGCGTCGATCTCGTCTGCCGAGACGACGTGACCGTCGGGCAGGTGCCGGAAATCCAGCTTCACGCCGGGCTGGTGGAACCATTCGAGCGGGATCTCGTCGATCGTGGCGGCCCGCAGTCCGCGATCCATGGTGGTGGCGTAATGCCATGGCGCGTCCACATGCGTGCCGTTGTGCGTCGAGATCTGGCACTGCTCGGTCGCCCAGCCTTCCCCGTCCGGCAGCATGTCGCGCGTGAGGCCGGGGAAATGCCGGCAGATCCGCGGCACGGACTCCGCATGGGTCTCGTAATGGATCTTGGGCTCCCCGCCCGGTGGGTCCGACGCGATCCCGGCCTGGAGCGCGACGGAAATGTCGACGAAGCGGCGGCCCATGGCGGCGATCCTTTCGTGTGCGGGTAGGGCGCGAACGGTCGGCGGGTCGAGTATGCCGGCCTGGCAGGGGATTGGCCACGGTCGATGGAACTCGCCCGTTGCGGCGATGATCCGTCGGGGCAATAGTGCCGGGCCACCCCGGATGGTGGTTGACTGGAGACGAGCCTCGCCATGGTCGCCGAAGTTGCCGCCACGCCGGAAGCCGACGGCAAGAGCCGTGAGTGGAGAACCCTGGCCGCGGTTGCGACGGCGCACTGGGTCAGCCACTTCCACATTCTCGTTCTGCCACCGCTGTTTCCGTTCCTGAAGGACCGGCTGGGCGTCAGCTTCATCGAGCTCGGCTTGGCGCTGACCGTCTTCGCGGTGGTCTCGGGCCTCACCCAGGCGCCCGTCGGGGTGCTCGTCGACCGCTTCGGCGCGCGCCGCATCCTGATCGCCGGCCTCTGCCTCGGCGGCGCGGCATTCATCGCCATGGGCCTGACGTTGAGCTACCCATGGCTGCTGGTGTGCGCCGGTGTCGCGGGGCTCGCCAACTCGGTCTATCACCCGGCCGACTACTCGCTGCTATCGGCTGGCATCGACGAGAAGCGCATGGGGCGAGCCTTCTCGTTTCATACGTTCGCCGGTTTCTTCGGCGGCGCTGTCGCGCCCGCGGCCTTGCTGGCCATGGTCGCGTTTTTCGGCCTCGAAGGCGCATTGATCGGAGCCGGCCTCCTCGGCCCGATCGCGGCGGCTCTGGTGGCGCTTGTGCCGATGCCGGAGCGCGCGGCCGTCCCGGGCCAGAACCCGAAGGCCACCGGATCGGGCTCCGCGACCGGCTCCCTGCGGAGCATCATGACGCCGGCCATCATCGCGCTCACGGTGTTCTTCACATTGTTGAGCCTGTCCAATGCCGGACTGAACAGCTTCTCCGTCGTCGCCCTGATGCAGGCCTATGAGGTCAATTTCGCCACCGCCAACGTCGCCCTGACCGCGTTCCTCGCGATGAGTGCCCTCGGCGTTCTTGCCGGCGGCGTGCTCGCGGACCGGACCCAGCGCCACGCGCAGGTGGCAGCCGCCTGCTTCACCGCCAACGCAGCCATCGTCCTCACCATCGCCCTCGTCGCGTTGCCCCACTGGCTGATCGTGATCGCCTTTGCCGTTGCAGGCTTTCTCGGGGGCGTGATCGCCCCTTCCCGCGACATGCTGGTGCGCAAGGCCGCTCCATCAGGTGCCGCGGGCCGCGCTTTCGGCATCGTCTCGACCGGCTTCAACATCGGCGGCATCATCGGCCCGATGCTCTACGGCCTGATCATGGATGCGGGCCTTCCCCGCTGGGTGTTCGGCGTTTCGGCCGCGTTCATGGTGCTGACGGTTCTGCTTGCGCTGGCGACGGACCGGCCGTCCCGTCGTGCTGGAGCCGCCACATGACGGACTGGCCGGTCATCGACGGCTCGACAGACTGGGAAACGGCCGAGGCCACCCTCGCCGCGGCGGGCCTGTCGGACGGTCTGCCCCTCGTGCCGCCGACGAGGTCCCGGCTCGACGCCATGCTGGCCGGCGTGGCCGATCCGGACGCAAGCCTCGGCTTCCTCCCGCCTCTGTTCGGCGAATTGACGCCCCGGGCTATCGCCTACAACGCCGTTCTTGCGGGATGCCGCCCGGCCGAGCTGCCCGTCGTGACCGCAGCCCTGCTCGCCTGTCTCGAGCCGGAGTTCAACATCCTCGGTCTGATGACCACGACCGGCTCGGCGGCGGTCGCGACCATCGTCCACGGCCCCATCGCCGACCGCCTCGGGCTCAACGCCTCGACCAATCTGCTCGGCCCGGGCAATCGCGCGAATGCGACGATCGGACGGGCAGTAAGCCTCGGCCTTCGCAACATCGGGGGAGCGAAGGAAGGAGCCGGCGACATGGCGACCTGTGGCCAGCCCGGAAAGTATGCCTTCTGTTTTGCCGAGGCGGGCGCCGCCCATTTCGCGCCGCTGCATGTCCGCCGAGGACTGCCCGACGATAGCGATGCCGTCACGGTGCTGGGTGTCTCGGGAACCGCCGAGGTCCTGCCGTTGCGCGATGGTGAAGGCGGCGACGCCGGTGCCGACGCCATCCTCGACGCGTTGGCCGTCGCCATGGCCGCTGCCGTGGAGACGACGGGCGCCGCCCGCCAGCCGGAGCCGCCGGAGCAGGTGTTCATCCTTCCGCCCGAACTGGCAGCTCGCCTCGCCAAGGAGGGATTCGATCTCGCCGCCATCCGGGCCTGGTTGATGGCCGCCGGCCAGCGCCTCGGCTCCAGGGTTGCACCAGCAGCCGACGCGATCTACCCGATCGTGACCGGTGGCCCGGGAGTCAAGATGTGCTACCTCCCGTTGTGGGGCGGAGGCTCACGGATGGTCACCCGGCGCATCGAGTGAACTCGGCCGGGCAACGTACCGCGACCTGACCGGTAAGCATGAGCCGAAATGACAGGCCACGCGACTCCCCAGAGGGCTTAGTCTCACGTATTCACCGTGCCGGCGACATCGGCTCATTTGTGAACGCATACGAGGCAATTGAGTGACCGGCCCGAACCAGTCCGAACCGCCGGGTTCCGGGCCACCACCGACGCGCGGCGACGGGGCAGCCCCCGATCCGGGCCTCGTGTGCCTGGCATTGATTGCCGCCCACTACCGCATTCCACTCGACGCGCAGCAGGCGGCCCACGAGCTGGGCCTCGGCCGTCGTCCGGCCGCCGCCGGCGACATCGTGCGCGCGGCCCAGCGCGCAGGCTTGCGCGCCCGCCTCCTCACCCGCCAATCGGTCGAGCGCCTGAAGAGCTGCCCCGTTCCCTGCATCGTCAGCGACACCGATGGCCGGTTCCTGGTCGTCCTCCAGCGTTTGCCTGGCGGCCAGCTCCGCATCGGTGACCCCAACTCCCGCTCGCAACGCGCCGAGACGGTCGAGGAACTGGCCACGCGATGGTCGGGCGACCTCATCCAGATCACGCGCCGCTGGGGCGGCCCCGGCGCCGAGCCGTCAGACTTTGGCTTCAAATGGTTCCTGCCCTCGCTCTGGCGGTATCGCAAACCCCTGGCGCACGTGCTGATCGCATCGCTGTTCGTCCAGCTGTTCGCGCTCGCGACGCCGCTGCTGTTCCAGGTGGTGATCGACAAGGTCCTCGTCCACAAGGGCCTCTCGACACTCATCGTGATCGTCTCGGGTCTCGTCCTCATCGCCATCTTCGACAGCCTGCTGCAGTTCCTCCGCAGCTATACGCTGACCCACACCGCGAGCCGGATCGACGTCGAGCTCGGCAGTCGCCTGTTCGATCATCTGTTGCGCCTACCCCTCGGCTACTTCGAGACGCGGCCCACCGGGCAGACCGTGGCCCGGGTCCGCGAACTCGAGACGATCCGCGGCTTTCTCACCGGCCAGGGACTCTCTTCGGTCATCGACTTGCTGTTCATCTTCGTCTTCTTCGCCGTGCTGTTCGCCTATTCGGTGACGCTGACACTGATCGTGCTTGCTTCGATCCCCCTCTACGTGGCGATTGCCGTCCTCGTCCGCCCCGTGCTGCGCGACAAGATCAACGAGCGGTTCAATACGGGCGCCGCCAGTCAGCAGTTCCTCGTCGAGTCGATCTTCGGCATGCAGACGTTGAAGGCCGCCGCCGTCGAGCCGATCCTGCGCAACCAGTGGGAAGAGCGTCTCGCCGCCTACGTCCGCACCTCGTTCGAGGCCGTCGTCGTCTCGAGCGTGGGGCAGAACGCGATCCAGCTCGTGAGCAAGCTTACCACGGCAGCCGTGCTGTTCTTCGGCGCCGCCGCCGTCGTCCAGAACGAGCTGACGGTCGGCGGCCTGATCGCCTTCAACATGATCATGAACCAGGCGATCCAGCCGATCCTGCGCCTTTCCCAGTTGTGGCAGGATTTCCAGCAGGTCCAGATCTCCGTGTCCCGGCTCGGCGACATCCTGAATGCCCCCGCCGAGAGCCCTCGCAACGGCGTCGCCCATCTGCCGCCCGCGCGCGGCGCCATCCGCGTCAGCGGCCTGACGTTCCGCTACCGAGCCGATGGTTCCGAAGTGCTCCGCGACATCGATCTCGACATTCCGGCCGGCCAGGTGATCGGCATCGTCGGCCCGTCTGGCTCGGGAAAGTCGACGCTGACCAAGCTGATGCAGCGGCTCTATCGCCCCGAGCGGGGCCAGATCCTCCTCGACGGCCTCGACATCTCGCAGGTCGACACGGCGTGGCTGCGCCGACAGATCGGCGTGGTGCTGCAGGAGAGCACGCTGTTCAATCGCTCGATTCACGAGAACATTGCTCTGGCCAATCCGGGCATGCCGCGCGCGCAGGTCATCATGGTCTCGCGCCTCGCCGGCGCCGACGAATTCATCTCGAAGTTGCCCCTCGGCTACGACACCCCGATCGAGGAACGCGGCGCCAACCTCTCGGGCGGCCAGCGCCAGCGGATCGCCATCGCCCGGGCCCTCGCGACGCAGCCTCGCATCCTGATCCTCGACGAGGCGACGAGCGCTCTCGACTACGAAAGCGAGCGCATCATCCAGAACAACATGCGCCACATCGTACAGGGCCGCACCGTCATCATCATCGCGCACCGCTTGAACGCGGTCCGCCGCTGCAACAGGATCGTCGCCATCGACGGCGGCCGCATCGTCGAGCAGGGGACACACGACGAGTTGCTGGCTCGGCCGAATGGCCTTTACGCCCGCCTCTGGCGGCTCCAGAACGATGCGGGTTGACCGCAGGCTGGCGTTCGAGTTGCGGCGGCGATGCGCTGGGTTGCGAGCTTGGATTGAGCGTCATGGAAGCAGGTAGCATGCTCGACTCGATCGGCCTCCTCTGGCTCTACGCCGGAGCCTTGGCGGCCTGCGCCATCGCGGCTGTGGTCTACCGCGTGAAGTTCCGGCGCCCGCCCGGCAATCCGCGCGACCTGCCACGCATGGGCAGCGTCGGCCGCGCTGTCCTGGGCCAGCCCGCTGAGCCGGATCGTCCGGCAACCCCCGCCGACTCCCCCTCCGCCCCAGCATCGCCCGGGGCCGCGCCGGCAACGCCTGCGCAGCCCACCACCGGGGAGGCACCCGGCTGGACCATGCCGCGGATACTGGCCACACCCGCCAGGATCCTCAGCGACCAATCGCGCGAGCCGCCGAGCATCGTCACCGACGAGAAGTACGAGAAGCCTGCCACTGGTCCCAACCCGGCGCCATCCGCGAAGAAGTCCGTGCGCTTCACCACCGACACGGAGTTCCTGCCGGCCGCGCTCGAAATCGTCGAGACACCGCCGTCGCCGGTAGCAACGACTCTGATGCTCGGCATCTGCGCGGCATTCTCGCTCGCCTTGCTCTGGTCGATCGTCGGCAAGCTCGACATTCATGCCGTTGCCCAGGGCAAGATCCAGCCGAGCGGTCGAACGAAGGTCGTCCAGCCCCTCGAACCTGGCCGCATTGCAGCGATCCATGTCGAGGCCGGCCAGTCGGTCACCGAGGGCGATGTGCTCGTGGAACTCGATCCGACCGATACGGCGGCCGACCTGGAAGCTCTCACGCGCGAACTCGAAAGCACGGCGGCCGAGCATATCCGCCGCCTCGTCGCAGTTTCGGCCGCCCGCACACCGCCGTCGACGCCGCCGCCGACCAACATCGATTTCCCCGCGATCGTCGGACAGAAGGTGCGCCTGCGCGAGACCGCATTGCTCGCCGCCGAGCTGACGCAGTTGCGCTCGACCGTCGAGGGCTTCCGCACCCAGATCGCCGAGCGTCAGGCGACGAAGCAGCGTCTCTCGGCGAGCATCGCGGCCCGCAAGAAGGTGCTCGACCTGTCGAAGGAACGCGTCGGTATGCGCGAGGAGATTAAGACCCGCGGCGCGGGCTCGCGCGCACTGATCATCGAAGCCGAGCTGCAGTACGAGAACATCGTCACCTCCGACGCGAGCGAGCGCGGCCAGTTGATGGAGGCCGATGCGTCGATCGTCTCGCTCGAGGCGCGCATGAGCCAGACCGTCGACCAGTTCGCCGCCGAGCAGGTGCAGAAAGCCGCCGAAGCCGAGCGGCGGCGAGACCGCCTCGAGCAGGAGCTGATCAAGGCCCGCTCCAAGCGCGATCGCACGCGCCTGCGCGCGCCGAGCACCGGCATCGTGCAGCAGATCGAGGTGACGACGCTCGGACAGGTCGTCGCGAGCGGCCAGTCCCTGATGAGCGTCGTGCCCGCCGATGCCCCGCTTGAAGTCGAGGCCATGGTCGCCAACAAGGACATCGGCTTCGTGAGCAAGGGCCAGAAGGCGACGGTCAAGATCGAGGCCTTCCCGTTCACACGCTTCGGCACCATCGACGCGGAAGTCGTGAAGGTTTCCGTCGACGCCATCGAGGAACGGAACGCGACGGCACTCATGGACGCATCGGCGGCGGCCCGGCCTCAAGGCGGTGGTCAGAGCCGATCGGCGCCGGGGCAGAACCTGGTGTTTCCGGCCACCTTGCGGCTCGATCGCCGCTCGATCAACGTCGGTGGCAAGGCCATTCCGCTCACCCCCGGCATGGCCGTGACCGTGGAGATCAAGACCGGCGAGCGGCGCGCGATCAGCTACATCCTTTCGCCACTCGGCGAGATCCTCGGCGCGTCCGGAAACGAGCGCTGACGGCTTACGGAAGTGTCAATGTCCCGGCAGCCTTGGCGATCACGGTATCGCCCCGCACCACACCGGCCTCGGCCTCGTAGCGACCTGCCGCCCAGCGCGCGGTGGTGAGCCGCTTGCCCGCCCCGACCACGCGGATCGCCTGTGCCCGTTCGAGCGGCGCCGTCGTGTGTGCGACGCGAAACCCGCTCGGGCCGTTGATCTCGATCCGCAGCCGATCGCCCGCCGCCAGTTTGATCGCGCGCACGTAGAACACGAGCTGCGGACTGTCGCTGCGCACTATTGGAGCCGCGTCATGATCGCGCTCCAGCGCCTGCCACTGCGGAATGACCTCCGAGAACCCGACCTGGATGATGTCGGCCGGCCGATAGGCGCCATCACGCGCCATGGCGGCCGACCAGAGCCCCCGCGTCGCGTCGGCCGCCCGGCACGCACCGGAGAGAGAGGCGGCCTTTCCCGTTCCGAGCCCGGTGTAGGGGTCGAGTTCGCGGCCATCGCGGCGGACGACGAAATGCAGGTGCGCAAAATCGGCGAGCCCCGAGTATCCGACCCGCCCGAGCGCCTCGCCGACGCGAACCGCTTGCCCCGGCCGCACGGCGACGCTGCCTTCAAGCAGATGGCAGTATTGCGTCTCGAGCCCGCCCGCGTGCTGGAGGATCACGCCGTTGCCGCACTCCCGATCACCGATCGCAGTCCGCCCTCGTTCGCGCGCAAAGGCGTCCGCGACCCCATCTCGAACGCGCAGCACGGTCCCGTCAGCCGCCGCCAGAACGCCGACGCCGCCCCGCGCCTGCGCCGCCGACAAGAGCCGGAAATCGATGCCGTTGTGGCCGTCATAGGTCGCCGCGCCACAGGCGTGATCGCTGACGCCGCCGCTGCCGTCGACGTCGGCGTAGTGCTGGACGAAACAGGTCCGCCCGAGTTCGCATGCGACGGGGAGCGCGAGGCGTGGTGCGTCCTGCGCCACCGCACCCGCAGCGAACAGGAGCGCTGCGCCGGCGAGACCCCTGGCCGCGACGCGCTGTGCCGCTCGCCGCGTCACGCGACCAGCCGTTTGACGCACGCGGCGACGCCGTCCTGCCAGGGCGGCAGCCGGATCCCCGCCACCGTCGCGAGCTTGCTGCAGTCGAGCTGCGAGTTCATCGGCCGGCGGGCGGGTGTCGGATAGTCCTGCGTCCCGATCGCGTCCACCCGCGCCGACGGCCCACCGAGGTCCGCCGAGACGCGAAACACTTCGCGCGCGAGGCCGCACCATGTCACCGATCCTTGGCCGGCGGCATGATACGTGCCCCAGATCGATGCCGTAGCATCGGCGCCGGAGGCGAGCCGCGCCAGCTCCAGCACGGCGGCCGCGAGATGCGGCGCATAGGTCGGGCACCCGGCCTGATCGTCCACCACACGGACGACATCACGCTCGCCCGCGAGCCGCAGCATGGTGCGCACGAAATTGGCGCCCCCTGCGCTGTGCACCCACGACGTCCGTACGATGATGTGGCGTGGCGTGGCCGCGGCCACCGCCTGCTCGCCCGCGAGCTTCGACCGGCCGTAGACGCCGAGCGGGTTGGTCGCATCGGTCTCGACGTAGGCGCCAGCCTTCGTGCCGTCGAACACATAGTCGGTCGAGACGTGGATGATGGCCGCCCCTCGGCTCGCCGCCGCCTCGGCCAGAAGGCGCGCACCGTCGTGATTGAGAGCGAAGGCGGCTTGCGGCTCGCTCTCCGCCTTGTCGACTGCGGTATACGCGGCGGTGTTGATGATCACGTCCGGCCGGAAATCCGTCATGGCCCTCGTGATCGTCGCCGGCTCGCACAGATCGAGCGCCGGCCGTCCGACGGCGAGTGCGGTAACATCGGCGCTCGCCGGGGCCAGTTCCACGAGAGAGCGGGCGAGTTGCCCCTGCCAGCCGGCAATCAAGAGACGCATCGGCAACCCCTGTGTTCCGTGTCACACTGAGAGAGCCTGATCAGCAAGTCCTGAATTTGGCGTATACGCCGCGCCAGTCCTCCCGCCGACGTTTCAGGCCCAGGCCTCGGCATCCTTGAGCACGCCGACGATCGCATCGCGGCAAACGACGGCCAGCCGTTCGCCCTTCTCCCGGCTCGCCCGCCGCGCGTCGCCGACGACTCCGGTGTCGGAGAACGACTTGTAGCTCCGGAAGCGTGCGACGCCGAGCGGCCGCGGCGTCGAGTGGGTCGGTCCGACGGCTTCAGGAAGCTTGTCGTGCCGGACGAGATCCGGCGCCAGCGCCATCATCAGGGATGTCTCGCCTTCGCAGGCGTGACGGATACGCTCCTGATCTTCGAGCACGGTGTCGATACCCGGTTGGGCCAGCTCGAAATAGGTCGTCGCCCTCACCTTGAGGCCCGTTTCGACGGCGAAATCGGGGAGGAACGCGGCCAGCGCCGAGATATTGCCGCCGTGGCCGTTGACGATCAGCACCTTCTTGAAGCCGTGGCGCTCGATGCTCTTCAGGAAAGCGAGCAGCACCGCCCGGTAGGTGGGAATGTCGAACGTGAACGTTCCGCCGAAGGCCATGTGATGCTCGGCCATGCCGCACCAGAGCGTCGGCGCCACGATCACCGGCATCTCGCCCTGCACCGCCTCAGCCGCGAGCCGGCAGACGCCCTCGCAGAGCACCGTGTCGACGCCGACAGCCAGATGCGGCCCATGTTGCTCCATCGATGCGACCGGCAGGAGGACCGTCGCATCGGCTGCCGCCAGCGCCCGGATCTCGGCGGCGGTGAGTTCCTTCCACATCGGACTTTGGGTCATGGCTTTGCTCCTCGCGCCGCTGAACGGATCGGCCTCGATTGACGCACCGAGTGCCACGATGCGACCCTTAGGCGTCCAAGGCGTCGTTCGCAACGCGAACCAGAGATAATCGCCACAATGTGGAGGAAACCGATGTCCAAGCGTACCCCGTCCGAGGCGAGCACCGAGCTCCCCGCTTCCATCGAAGGCCCGGCCGATGCCGATCGCCGATCGCTCCTGACGGGTGCGCTCGGCGCGTTGTTCGGCGGCGCGGCATTGTCGGAGACCGCCATCGCCCAGACACCCGGCAAGCAGTGGTGGCCGTCGCGCTGGGGCCCCGGCGATCAAGCTGGCGCCTCCAACTGGATCACGGCCGAGAAGGTGCTCGACACAATCAAGCTCATCAAGACGGGCAAGGTCTACGAGATCGGCCGCGTCTACGAGGCCTCGATGCCGAAGTTCGGCCAGCGCGCCTTCACCCTCCGCATCCCGGGCACGCCGACGGGCGGCCCGCTGGGCACCAACGGCGTCATCTGGAACGACGAATTCCTGGCGACCGAAATCGGACAGGTCGGCACGCAGTTCGACGGCCTCGGCCACATCGGCGTCGCGAGCAAGGATAGCGACCGCTCCGAAATGCGCTTCTACAATGGCGTCACGGCCGTCGAGATGGCCGACCCCTATGGCCTGAAGAAGCTCGGCATGGAGCACGTGAAGCCGATCCTGACGCGGGGCTGGCTGTTCAACATCGCAGCGTTGCGCGGCCGCCGCATGAACCTCGGCGAGGAGGTCAAGCTCGCCGACATCCGCGAGGCCATGCAGCGCCAGAAGATCGCCGAGGCCGACATCAAGCCCGGCGATGCGGTGTTCTTCCACACCGGCTGGGGCGCGCTCTGGGGCAAGGACAACGAGATGTTCGGCAAGGGCGCTCCGGGCATCGGCATGGAAGGCGCGCGCTGGTGCGTCGAGCGGCAGGTCTGCGTCGTTGGCGCTGACACCTGGCCGGTCGAGGTCGTGCCCAATCCCGACAGCAAGCAGGCCTTCCCGGTGCATCAGGAGCTGATCGCCAAGAACGGCATCTTCATCCACGAAAACCTGGACTTCACCGAACTTGCCAACGACACCGTATCGTCCTTCGCCTACATGATGATGCCGCTGCGCATCAAGGGCGCGACGGGTTCGCCGGGACGGCCGATCGCAATCGTCTGAGCGCGCGGCGAACACGCTGGGAGGCAGGTTCGATGGCAGGTCACGTCCTCGCGCTCGATCAGGGCACGACATCGAGCCGGGCCTTGCTGTTCGGCCCGTCCATGACCGTCGTAGCCACGGCCCAGCAGGAACTGACCCAGCACTTCCCCGCGGAAGGCTGGGTCGAGCACGACCCCGAGGAGATCTGGCGCACGACGTTCGAGACGGCGGGCCAGACCCTCACCCGGGCCGGCGTTTCGGCATCGGACGTTGCCGCCATCGGCATCGCCAACCAGCGTGAGACGACGGTCGTCTGGGACCGGCGCACCGGGCGCGCGATCCATCGGGCGATCGTCTGGCAGGACCGCCGGACGACGGCCGAGTGCGCGCGCCTCGCAGCGAGCGGCCTCGACGCGCTGGTGCGCGAGCGGACGGGCCTTCTCCTCGATCCCTATTTCTCCGCGACAAAGGTCGCCTGGCTGCTCGACACCATCCCCGGCGCACGACGCGACGCCGAGAACGGTCATCTGGCCTTCGGCACCATCGACAGCTTCCTGCTGTGGCGCCTCACCGGCGGTCGCGTTCACGCGACCGACGCCACCAACGCCGCACGCACCATGCTGTTCGACATCCGGCGTGGCGTCTGGGACGACGAACTGCTGACGGCGTTCCGCATCCCCGCAGTCGTGCTTCCTGTGGTCTGCGACAACGCCGGGCATCTCGGCGACACCGACCCGGCGCTGTTCGGCGGCAGCATCGCCATCCGTGGCATGGCCGGCGACCAGCAGGCCGCAACCGTCGGTCAGGCGTGTTTTGCGCCCGGCATGATGAAATCCACGTACGGCACGGGATGCTTTGCGCTGCTCAACACGGGCGACACGCCCGTCACGTCGCACAATCGCCTGCTGACGACGATCGCCTACCAGCTCGAGGGCCGACGGACCTATGCGCTGGAGGGTTCGATCTTCGTCGCCGGCGCCGCAGTCCAATGGCTGCGCGACGGGCTTCGCATGATCGGCTCGGCCGCCGAGACGGGTCCGTTGGCAGAGACAGCCGACACGTCCCAGGACGTCGTCATGGTCCCCGCCTTCGTCGGTCTCGGCGCCCCCTACTGGAACCCGGAGGCCCGCGGCGCGCTCTTCGGTCTGACGCGCGCCACGGGTCCGGCCGAGATTGCACGCGCCACGCTCATGTCTGTCGCCTTCCAGACCCGCGACCTGATCGAAGCCATGCGCAAGGACTGGCCGGGCCAGGGCGACACGGTCATTCGCGTCGACGGCGGCATGGTGGCGAGCGACTGGCTGCTGCAGGCGATTGCCGACATGGTGGACGCACCCGTCGAACGCCCGCACCTCCTGGAGACGACGGCCCTCGGCGCGGCCTGGCTCGCCGGCCATTCGGCCGGCGTGTGGCCGGATCAGGCTGGCTTTGCCCGCTCCCTCGCCGTCGAACGTCGCTTTGCGCCTGCCGTGCCCGACGACGAGCGCCAACGCCGCTACGCCGCGTGGCAGAGAGCCGTTGCAGCCGTGATCGGCTTTGCGCAGCATTGAGCGCCGCCCACGCCCTACATCTGGTCGTAGTCGATGACGACGCGCGCGCATCCGGGCTTGGCCACCGTCTGGCACGTCAGGACGAAGCCCTGCTCCGTCTCCCAGGGCTCGAGGCTGTAGTTGAGGCGCATAGCGACGTCGCCCTCGGTCACCTTCGCTCGGCATGTCGAGCACATGCCGCCCTTGCACGAGTAGGGCACGCGAAGACCGGAACGGAGCGCTGCATCGAGCAGCGCCTCGCCCGGTCGCCAGGGAAAGCGGCGGCGGACGCCGTCGATGATGGCCACCGCCTCGATGTCCGCGCCGGTCACGTCGCGAGCGGCCTGAACGGGCGCGTCCGTCTCGCGCTGCGCCGCCGCGCCGCCGGCTGCCGCGAAGAACTCGTGATGGATGTGCTCGCGCGGCACGCCGAGCGCCATCAGCGCCTGCCGGACGTCCTTGATCATGGAGCCGGGCCCGCACACGAAATAGTCGTCCACATCCTCGAGCCGGAAGATGTGGCGGGCGAACGCGGTGACCTTGTCGCCATCGATGCGCCCGTCGAGCATCGGCGAGTCGCTCGCCTCGCTGCGCGACATCACATGCACGAGCGTGAAGCGATCGAGGTGCGTGTCCTTGAGGTCTTCCAGCCGCTCGCGAAAGATGATGCTGTCGCTATCGCGGTTGCCATAGATCAGCGTGAACCGTCGTCCGTCGGGCTGGGCCAGGGCGTGCTCGGCCATGGCGATGACGGGCGTGATCCCCGCGCCGGCGGCGAACGCGACGACGTGCCCGTGCGCGCCACGCGGCTCGGGCAGAACGAACCGGCCGGTCGGCGGCATCGCCTCGAGCGTCGCGCCGGCGGCAAGCGCGCGATGCGCCCACTCCGAGAACTGCCCACCCGGAATTCGCTTGATGGCGACGGCAAGGCCGGCAGCGTCCGGTCGCGAGCAGATCGAGTATGTCCGCCGAAGCTCCGCGCCGTCCGGCGCGGCGCGAAGCGTCAGGTGCTGGCCGGGCTTGTAGAGGAAATCGGCGCGCAACTCGTCAGGCAGATCGAACGCGACGACGAGGCAGTCGTCCGTTTCACGGTGCACGCTGCGGACCACGAGGGGTGTGAAGTCGTGCATCGCGAGCCCTCTACAGGCACTTGAAGACGTCGAACGGCTCCCGGCACGCCACGCACCGCCAGAGCGATTTGCAGGGCGTCGATCCGAACTCCGAGATGAGCGTCGTCTCGCGCGAGCCGCACCGAACGCACGCGACGGCCGCTGCCCGGTCCCGCGACGGTGGCGGCGCGATACCGTAGGCGAGAAGCTTGCGACGTCCCGTCTCCGTGATGTCGTCGGTCGACCACGCCGGCGAGAGAACGATCTCGACGCGGGTGTCGGCGATCCCGGCAGCCAGCAACGCCGCCTCCACGTCCATCCGGATCGCGAGCGTTGCCGGGCAGCCGGTGTAGGTGGGCGTCAGCGCGACGACGATCGTGCCGTCGCGCCGCGAGACGGACCTCAGGATGCCGAGATCCGCGAGCGTCACGACGGGGATTTCGGGATCGGGCACACCGGCCGCGACGGACCATGCGCGCTCGACCTCCAGATCGGCGGCCGCCACGGCAACGGTGCTCGGCGGGTCCATCACCATGTCGCCCCCGGATGGGCACGCGCCAGCGATTGCATGTCCTCGAGCATCGGCGCGAGATGCGCGGTGTGCGCTCCCCGCCGCCCGCCCGTCAACGTGTGAGCGTCGCCATCCGGGCGCGCGAGCCCCGCCTCGCCGAGCACCCGGTCGAGCGTCGCCTGCCAGGGCGCGTGCAGCGTGGCGCGATCGGGAACGACGCCCGATGCGGCAAGCGCCGTCTCATCCGCATCCATCTCGAAAAGTTCGCCCGTCGCGGGCCAGAGCGCGTCGAGCGCGGCGCGCGTGCGGCGATGGCTCGCAGCCGTCCCGTCACCGAGCCGGATCACCCAGTCGCCGGCATGGCGCACGTGATAGGCCATTTCCTTGACGGCCTTGGCCGCGATGTCGCGAAACCCGGCGTGCGTCGCGTGCTCCGCCGTCGCTGCGAAATAGGGATGCATGAACGCCGCGAAGAGAAGCTGCCGCATCATCGTCTGTGCGAAATCGCCGTTTGGCAGTTCGACCAGGATCACGTTGCGAAACGCGCTCGCGTCACGGAAATAGGCGAAGTCGTCCTCGCTGCGTCCCTCGCCTTCCATCTCGCCAGCGAGCGTATAGAAGAGCCGTGCCTGCCCGATGAGATCGAGCGCGAGGTTGGAAAGCGCGATGTCCTCTTCGAGTGTCGGCGCCCGGCTCGACCACTGTGAGAGGCGATGCCCGAGCACCAGCGCGTCGTCGCCGAGTGCGATCGCCTGCTGGGCTTCAGCGCGTGACATCATGGTCCTCTTGTCGATCTGGGGCACCTCCGGCGCAATGGCCGCAAAGCCCGGCTACATGTGACCGACCTCGTCGGGAATGTCGTAGAAGGTCGGATGCCGATAGACCTTGGTCGAGGTCGGCTCGAACAGCTGGTCCTTGTCGTTGGGATCGGACGCGATGATCGCCGCCGAAGGCACGACCCAGATCGAGACGCTTTCCCCGCGCCGCGTGTAGACGTCACGCGCCGCCTGCAACGCGAGTGTCGCATCCGGCGCGTGCACCGATCCGCAATGGCGGTGCGGCAGACCCGAGCGGGGCCGGATGAAAACCTCCCAGATCGGCATGGCAGTTTCGACCATCGGATGCTCCAGAGTCCCCTGAGCCGTCAGCGTCACTCGGCGGCGACGCGCGTGACCTTCGCTTGTCGACGCTTCTCGGCGAAGGCGAGCGCCGCCTCCCGGACCCACGCGCCGTCGTCTTCCGTCTGCCGGCGATGCGCGAGACGCTGCGCGTTCATCGGGCCACCCCCGGCGAGCACACGCTTGAACTCGGCCCAGTCGATCTCGCCGTGCTGCCAGTGTCCGCTCGCCTCGTCGAGGCGGAGCGCCGGGTCGGGAAAGGTGAGCCCCAGATGCAACCCCTGCGGCACGGTCGCGTCGATGAAGCGCTGTCTCAACTCGTCATTGGAGAACCGCTTGATCTTCCAGCGCACACTATCCGCCGAATGGATGCTGTCGGTATCGGACGGCCCGAACATCATGAGCGCCGGCCACCACCAGCGATTGAGCGCATCCTGCGCCATGGCCTTCTGCGCGGCCGTGCCCCGACACAGCGTGAGCATGATCTCGTAGCCCTGCCGCTGATGGAAGCTCTCCTCCTTGCACACCCGGATCATGGCGCGCGCGTAGGGCCCATAGCTGCACCGGCAGAGGGGGATCTGGTTCATGATCGCCGCGCCGTCGACGAGCCAGCCGATGACGCCGATGTCCGCCCAGGTCTCGGTCGGATAGTTGAAGATCGAGGAATACTTGGCCTTGCCGGAGAGGAGTTGCGCGTAGAGCTCCTCGCGTCGGACGCCGAGCGTCTCGGCTGCTGCGTAGAGATAGAGGCCGTGCCCCGCCTCGTCCTGGATCTTGGCGAGCAGCGCGGCCTTCCGGCGCAGCGACGGTGCCCGCGTGAGCCAGTTGCCCTCGGGCTGCATGCCGATCACCTCGGAATGCGCATGCTGCGAGATCTGCCTGACGAGCGTCCGCCGGTAGGCCTCCGGCATCCAGTCGTTCGCCTCGATCTTGTCTTCGGCATCGATCGTCGCCTGGAACACGGCGAGCCGAGCGCTGTCCCCGGGCCGGCTGGTGTCCGACGTATCCTTGGTGTTCAGAGCCTGGGTGTACATGAGCGCAAGCTCCCTTCATCCCGGGGCGACGATGCCTGAAAAGTTAGCACGTTCGGCCCGGTTGCGGATAGCGCCCGGCGATGGAGTTCTGAAACGGCCGAGGCGCACCGTGGGAGAACGGTGCGCCTCGATCGTCGGAGGGCTGTTCAGTTGGGAGAGCGCGCCGCCGGAGTGTGGAGTTTCGAGTTAGCTGGAGAGCCGCAGGCTGTTGATTTCCTCGGCGATGGCCCGGAAGGCGGCGCGCAGCGTCGCCGCATCGTCCGCATCGAAGAACTTCGAGTTGTCCGTGGCGCAGGACCGGAGGCCTGGTTTGTCGCCGTTCGGAACCTGGAAGCCGATCGTGTAGACGACGACGCCCTTGGCCTTCATGGCGCTGCAGGTGTCCTCGGCGAACCGCTTCGAGCGCGGCACGTTGGCACCGCTGATGACGCCGTCGACGGTGTTGTACGTGCCGTCGGTCATCAGGATCACGTACTTCTGCGTGCGGCCGTCGTTGTAGGCGGCAGGAGCCGCACCACCCCAGACCGTCGACCACATCGGCGAGACGAGACCCCAGGCCCACGCAGCACCGAGATGTCCCGCGGTCGAGCCGCCCGTCGTCAGTCCATTGACGGCGGTGCGGAGCGCGGCCTTGTCGTCGGTGAGCGCCACGACCCGGTTCTCGGCCGTCGGGCAGCGCGTCGCGCCGGGGAGGTCGGAGCGGACCTTGAACGCGGCCGGGCCCGTGGGCAGGTCTTCGGTCGCCTGCAGGGCCGGCGTGCGCCGCTCGTAGACGCAGCCGTCGGCCGGCGTCTGACCGTCGGTAACGGCGGCGATGTAGGAACCGGCGTTGACGCCGGAGGCAAACGGCGCGAGGCCGATACGCACGGTGTTCGTGGAGCCCGAGTCGGGGAGAAGGATGTCGAGCATGCCTTCGGGACCCGCGACCGCATCCTTCAGCGCGGCGATCTTGCTGCACGGGGCGCACATGGAGCCGGTCACGTCGAGCTGGATGCCGACCTCGATGTCCTTGCTGTCGTAGATGGCGACCGACGACTTCGGCACAGCCATGCGGGTGATGCCGCCGACGCCGCCGAACAACATCGGCACTTCGGATCGGATGTCGATCGCGACCGAGTTCCGGCCCCGATTGACGTTGACGGCGAAGCTCTGCACCTCGGCGTAGCTGCCGCCGTGGCCCTGCATGTTGGCTTCGAAGTATCTCTGGGCGAGGGCCTGGACCTCGGCATCGTCGAGGCCGTTGAGTTGCATTGCCTTGGCAGCCGCGAGCGCTGCCGAGTCGGCCGCCGCCGAGATGGTCCGCTCCGCATGCATCACGCGACCGACGTCGATCGCGAGGCCTGTGATCATGATCAGGACGAAAGCCGACAGCGCGGTGATGATCGCGATGGCGCCGCTCTCGTCGCGTGCGAGCCCTGCAGCCTTCGACCGAAGCATTACGAAACCAGTGAACCGCATTGAACCACTCCCGACTACGCTTCCGCGCAACTGTCGGGGAAGGTGCAATCGGGATGCCCACCAAGGTCCGCCGCCGGATCGAGCACGAGCGCAGCGGAAAAAATCAACTCAACATATTGAAATAATTGAATTTTACTAGAGACCCGAACGATGCTGATGGCCAGTTTCGGGCGCACACGTGTTGCGAGCCTCAACCGGGACGGGCCGGCTCTGGTACGAGAACGAAACACGTGCCTCGAAGTGGGACAGGTCGGGTAGCTGTCCGCTCTGGAGCCGGAGCGCTTGGGCCTCGCGGGTCGTCCGCCTCAGAAATCCGACGCGATGCCGCCGTTTTCCCAGTCGCCGTAACGGACCGGATCGGGCCCGGCGCGCCCGCCGAGTTCCTTGGCGGCAGCTTGTTCCGCCGCATCGCGCTGTTGCCGGCGCTCCTCGGCCTCGGCGAGTGCCCGCTGCGCTTCGGGCGTCAGTGGACGCTTGACAGGCTCGGCATCCGGGACGGCTTCGGCGGGTGATGGGGAATTGCGGCTCACGGACGGCTTGGTCCTTCATGTTGCAGGCTGGCCGACCATATACCATAAGTCCGGGCTGGCGGATCACCTGTACGATCGGGTGCCGGGAGCCGCAGGAGACGTGCATGCCGACAAACTTCGCCAAGACGGCTCTGCTGCTGGCGCTTCTGACATTGATCTTCGTCGCCATGGGATCGGTCGTCGGCGGCCGCGAAGGAACGGTGGTGGCCTTCCTGATGGCGCTGGCCATGAACGGCTTCGCCCTCTGGCGGTCCGACAGCATCGTCCTCGCCATGCACAAGGCGCAGGAGGTCGGCCCGACCGACGCCCCGCAGTACTACGGCATCGTCCAGCAACTCGCGGACCGCGCCGAGTTGCCGATGCCGCGCGTGTGCATCATGCACAACCCGCAGCCCAATGCCTTTGCCGCCGGCCGCAGCCCCGCGCGCGCGACCGTCTGTGCCTCGACCGGCCTGCTCGAAACCCTGACGCCCGAGGAGGTCGCTGGCGTGATGGCGCACGAACTCGCCCACATCAAGAACCGCGACACCCTGATCATGACCGTCGCCGCGACCATCGGCGGCGCCATCTCGATGCTCGCCCAATGGTTGCAGTTCTCGGTGCTCTTTGGCGGCAATCGCCGTCAGGGCGGCAACTGGCTGCTGTCGCTCGTCGCCATGCTGGTCGCCCCCTTCGCCGCCATGATCGTGCAGATGGCCATCAGCCGCTCCCGCGAATACCAGGCCGACCGCCTCGGCGGTCTCATTTGCGGGAACCCGCTGTGGCTTGCCTCGGCCCTCGAGCGCATCCAGTCCATGGTTCGCCGTGTGCCGAATCCGACGGCCGAGGCGATCCCGGCGAGCGCGCACCTCTTCATCATCAATCCGCTGACAGGGCGCGGCTTCGATAACTTCTTCTCGACGCACCCCGACACCGCGAACCGGATCGCCGAGCTCCGGAAACTTGCCCAGGAGATGGCCACGAACGGCACCCTCGTCGGCGGGCCGAGCGTCGCGGACAGGTCGTCGCAGGAAGCTCCGTGGGCGTCCCGCGGCGACGGACGGTCTGGAACTCCGCGCGGGCCGTGGGGATGAACGACGAGAGCAGCAAACCGGGCAAGCGCCCCTCCGGGACCGGCAAATCAGCACACCGCCCGGCGGATCGTCGCGGCGGCCCGCCTCCGAAACGGAAAGCGGCCCCCCGTGAAGCGACAGGCGGGGGGGATAGTCCCCCCTCGCGCCCATCGCCGCCCGGCCTCGAAGCCCGACGCCTCGCCGTCCATCTGATCGAAGGCGTCCTGACGCGCGGCCACGCCCTCGATACCGCGCTCGCGTCGTCGGACGGCAATGCCGCCTTCAGCACGTTGGAGGCGCGGGATCGCGGCTTCGCGAGACTGATCGCCGCGACCGTGTTGCGCCACCTCGGATCGCTGGACGCCGTGATCGCGGGTTTCCTGGAGCGACCGCTCCCCGCCACGAGCTATCGCCCGCGCTCCATCCTCCAGATCGCCGCCGCCCAGATCCTCTATCTGGGCACGCCGGCCCACGCCGCAATCAACCTTGCTGTCGAGCAATGCCGTCGCGATCCACGCGCCGAGCGTTATGCCGGCCTCGCCAACGCCGTATTGCGTCGGCTCGCGTCTGACGGCCCCCGGCGGCTCGCGGACCTGCCGGCGCCCCGAACCGACATCCCCGACTGGATCTGGCGGCGCTGGTGCGCGGCCTACGGCGACGACATCGCCGCGCAGATCGCCGCGGCGAGCCTCACCGAAGCGGCACTCGATCTCTCGGCTCGGAGCGACGCGGCGGACTGGGCCACGCGCCTCGGCGGCCAGCTTCTCGATACGGGCTCGATCCGCCTCGCCGAAGCCGGCCGGATCGAGGATCTCCCGGGCTTCGCGGAGGGCGCCTGGTGGGTGCAGGACGCCGCCGCCAGCCTCCCCGTGCGCCTGCTGGGCGACGTCGCGGGGCTCTCGGTCGCCGACTTCTGCGCCGCACCGGGCGGCAAGACGGCGGCGCTGGCTGCCGCCGGCGCCAACGTCACGGCGGTTGATCAGTCCGAAGACCGCATCGCGCGCTTGCGTGAGAACGTCGACCGACTTCAGATCCATGATCGCGTGACGTTCATGAGGGCCGATATCTCCCGCTGGAGGGCCGGGTCGCCGTTCGATGCCGTACTGCTCGACGCCCCCTGCCTGTCGACCGGCACCATCCGCCGGCATCCCGACCTCATGCACCTGAAGCGATCAGGCGACCTCGCCCGCATCGTCGCCATCCAGGCGAAGCTGCTCGCGCGTGCGGCCGCCGTCGTGCGCCCGGGCGGACGCCTGCTCTATTGCGTTTGCTCGCTGGAGCCCGAGGAGGGCGAGGGCATCGTCGAGGCGTTCCTGTCCGCGACACCCGACTTCCGGCGCGTACCCATCACGGCAACCGAAGTGGCGGGCCACGGCGAGTGGCTGACCCCGACCGGCGACCTCCGCACGTTTCCTCATCACACCCCCGGCCCGGGAGCCATCGGCATGGACGGCTTCTACGCCGCCCGCATGGAGCGCACGGCGGCACATTGAACCGCCCATCGCACGTCTGTGGCCATGGCCGAACTGACATGCAATGCTTTCCTCCAACCAACAAGAGACGGAGGAAACGAATGCAATATCGGAAGGCTTTACGGATCGTGACGGCAGGCGCGGCCTTGCTGTTGGCGACCGCCCCGGCGCTGGCGCAGAAATCCGGCGGCGTCCTGAAATCCTACCTCTGGGACAATCCCCCGAGCGCATCGATCCACGAGGAAGCCACCATCTCGACGGTGTTTCCGATCTCGCCGGTCTTCAACAATCTGGTGATCTACGACCAGACGCGTCTCGAGGCCGGAACCGACACGATCAAGCCCGAGCTGGCCAAGTCCTGGAGCTGGGACGCCACGAACACGAAGATCACATTCAAGCTCGAAGAGGGCGTCACCTGGCATGACGGCAAGCCGTTCACCGCGGCAGACGTCAAATGCACGTTCGATCTCGTCGCCGGCCTGACGTCGGCCCCGGACTTCCGCAAGAATCCGCGTCAGGTCTGGTACCACAACGTCAAGGAGATCACGGCATCGGGCCCCAACGAGGTCAGCATCCAGCTGAAGGCTCCGCAGCCGTCGTTCCTGGCCCTTCTCGCGTCCGGCTATTCGCCCGTCTATCCGTGCCACGTCGCCATGAAGGACATGCGCGTGAAGCCGATCGGCACGGGGCCGTTCCGCTTCGTGGAACTGAAACGTGGCGAGGTCCTCCGCCTCGAGAAGAACCCGAGCTACTGGCGCAAGGGCAAACCGCATCTCGACGGCATCGAGTATCGGATCATCAACAGCCGCTCGACCCGCGTTCTGGCCTTCATCGCCGGCGAGCTGGATCTGACCTTCGTATCCGACGTCACCGTTGCCGGCATGAAGGATGTCAACGCCAAGGCGCCGACGGCCGTCTGTCAGTTCGTTCCCTCGAACAACACCGTCAACATGATCGTCAATTCGGCGAAGCCCCCCTTCGACAATCCGAAGATCCGGCGGGCCATGGCGTTGGCGTTGGACCGCAACGCTTTCAACACGATCCTGTCCGAGGGCAAGTCGTCGATCGGCGTCGTCATGTTGCCGGCACCGGAAGGCAAGTGGGCCATGCCGCCTGAGCGGCTCGCCAAAATTCCCGGCTACGGCGCGAACGTCGCGGCCGCTCAGGCAGAGGCCCGCAAGATCATGGAGGAGCTCGGTTACTCGGCCGCCAATCCGCTGAAGGTGAAGGTGTCGACGCGCGACATCCCGCTCTATCGCGACCCGGCCGTGATCTTCATCGACCAGATGAAGGCGATCCACATCGAGGGCGAGCTTGAGCCCGTGGATACGACGATCTGGCACGCCAAGGTGCAGCGCAAGGACTACGCCATCGGCCTCAATACGACGGGAGTCGGCGTCGACGATCCGGACGTGAACCTCGTCGAGAACTACACCTGCAAGTCGCCCCGCAACTACACGGGCTACTGCAACGCCGAGGTCGATCGCCTGATCTTCGCGCAATCGAGTGAGACGGACCCGGCGAAGCGCAAGGAACTCCTCTGGCAGGCCGAGCAGTTGATCGCCGAGGAGGTCGCCCGTCCGATCATCCTGCACAACCGTTCGGCGACCTGCTGGCACCCGCACGTGAAGGGCGTCACATCCCACAACAACTCGCTCTACAACAGCTGGCGCATGGAGAATGCCTGGCTGGACAGGTAGGCCTCTTGCCCCGTGCCGCTGGCATCCCTGGCTGGCGGCACGGCAGGACCTCGAAGCTCCCTCGGGCACGAACCCTTGTCGTTTCGGCCTCCACTCGCTAGGTTCCGGCGACCTTCGCGATCAAGTTCGTGATCAACCCCGAGCCCAAGGAGTATTCCGGTGGCCCTCACGCTCCCCCCCCTCCCCTACGCCTACGACGCGCTCCAGCCGTTCATGTCGAAGGAGACGCTCGAGTTCCATCACGACAAGCACCACAACGCCTACGTGACGGCGGGCAATCCGATGGTGGCTGACGGCACCAAGTATGCCGGCAAGAGCCTCGAAGAGATCTGCAAGATGGCCTTCGACGCGAAGGACCAGCCGGCGATCAACCAGATCGGCCAGCACTACAATCACACCCACTTCTGGAACTGGATGAAGAAGGGTGGCGGCGGCACCAAGCTGCCCGGCAAGATCGAAGGCCTCGTCAAGGACTACGGCGGCTACGACAAGATGAAGGCCGACTTCATCCAGGCCGGCGTGACCCAGTTCGGCTCCGGCTGGTGCTGGCTCGCGATCAAGGGCGGCAAGCTCGAGGTCATGAAGACGCCGAACGGCGAGAACCCGATCATGCACGGCGCCCAGCCGATCCTCGGCTGCGACGTGTGGGAGCACAGCTACTACATCGACTACCGCAATCTCCGTCCGAAGTACCTCGAGGCATTCGTCGACAGCCTCGTGAACTGGGACTACGTGGAAGAGATGGCCGCGAAGGCGAAGTAATCACGTCCGGCTTCGGAGCGCGGATTTGCACGACGGGGATCCTCACGGGTCCCCGTCGTCGTTTTGGCCCGACGCCGGCGCCCTCACGCCGCGCGGCCGAACTGGGCCACGATGCGGGAGTTGCGCTATCAACCCGCTCCACCCGGGCCCATGCTAAGCTTGTGCTTTGCAAGGGCTCGCCAGCGCCGGAGTTTGCTGCTCCCATGGCGCAAAGGCGTTCGCTGCCATAAAAGAACGGCAACTCCGCTGGCTCACCGCGCTCCATGACTGATCCGCTGCCGACGACCGGCCTCACCGACGCGGGCATTTTCGGCGACCTCTCGAACGACGAACGCGCATCATTGGAGCAGGAACTTCGCCCTGTTCCGATGCGCCGAGGCGAAGTCCTCATGCGCCAGGGCGACCCGGCTGACGTTCTCTACGTCGTCGTGTCCGGCCGCTTCGACGTGCGCGTCGAAGGCACCGCCGACGCCATCGCCGAGATCGGCCCAGGTTCCCCGATCGGGGAGATCGCCTTTCTTGCGGGCGGCCGACGCACCGCCACCGTGACCGCCGTCCGCGACAGCCTCGTCGCCCGCCTCGACCGCGCTGATTTCGACCGCCTCTGCCAGCGCATCCCACGCATTTGGTCGACCCTGACGACCACGCTCGCCCGCCGCCTCGCAGCCCAGACCTCCGGCCGTGCCGTGCCCGTTGCCAACGCCCCGCGCACGATTGCCCTGATCCGGGCCGGCCCCGAGCCCATGCCGCCCGAATTTCCGGGCCAGCTCGCGGCGTCCTTTGCCCGCCACGGCCGCACCATCATCGTCGACAGCGCCTCAGCCCCCCGCATCTGCGGCACTCCCGATATCGCGAGTGGCGCGGCGACGGGCGCGCTGAACGCGCTCGAAGGCGCCCACGACACGGTGATCTACGTCGCCGACGCGCAATTGACCGCCTGGTCCGAGAAGGCCATGCGCCAGGCGGACATCGTCCTTCGCGTCGGTGTCGTCGAGCGCCCGCCGGCTGCCGAGGTCGCCGAGAACGTCCTCGAAACCTTCGCCGCCTCCCTGTTGTCGCCGGCAGCACAGCGGCTCGTTCTCCTGCACCCCCGCCGCGCAGCCCCGCGCGGCACACGCCGGTGGCTGGCACATCGGCGGATCGCGATGCATCACCACGCTGCGCGCGGCGACTTGGCCGACCTCGACAGGCTGGCCCGCTTCGTCACGGGGCGCGCGATCGGCCTCGTCGCCTGTGGCGGAGGCGCCTTCTGTGCGGCCCACGTCGGCCTCTATCAGGCCCTCGTCGAAGGCGGCGTCACGATCGATATCATGGGCGGTACATCCGGCGGCAGCGCCATGGCGGCTGGCTTTGCCATGGGCCTCGACGCATCGGAAATCGACGCGGCGATTCACGACATCTTCGTCCGCCACCGTGCCCTGCGCCGCTATACGTGGCCCCGGTACGCGATCCTCGACCACACGCACTTCGACCGGCTGCTCGAGCGCTACTATGGCGGCGTCGAGATCGAGGACCTCTGGATCCCCTTCTTCGCCATCTCGACCAATCTGTCCCGCTACGGCCATCACATTCACCGTGTGGGCCCGCTCTGGGAGGCCGTCCGCGCCTCGGGATCGATTCCCGCGCTGCTGCCGCCCTTCTACACGGCGGACGGCGAGATGCTCGTGGATGGAGCCCTGGTCGAGAACGTCCCCGTGCGCGTCATGCACCAGATGAAGCAGGGGCCGAACATCGTCGTCGCCTTCGAGGTTCCCCAGCTCGAGCGCTTCTCCGTCGACTACCGCTCGCTTCCGTCCCGCGGCGCCCTTGTCCGGCGCCTGTTGCTGCCGTTTGGCGGCACCCCGCTACCAGATGCGCCGAGTCTCGGTACCGTCCTGATGCGCAGCGTCCTCGCCGACCGCCACAGCTTCGAGCGCCACCTTCAGAAATCGGACACGCTGCTCGTGCCGCCCTTGCCGGCCGACATGAGCATTCTGGACTGGACCCGCCACGGGGAGCTCGTCCGGGCGACGCGCGAATGGATGGCAGCCGAACTGCTCCGCCAACGCGCCGGGCAAACGCCCGCCTTCGCGTTGCAGCCGTCACACGGCGCGCTCGTCCGGGCCGAGCGCCGGGACATCGACAAGTCGTGAAGACAAGTGATTGGTCTTCTGCAGCTAGAGAGCTTTAGGGTTCATTGGACCGATGCGATCACGGCGATACCGCCGACTTGCAAAGGCTCCGGGGCATTGCGACATCTTTGATCGAGGAGCGAGCAGGAATGGTCACGAGACGCCACTTCGCGGCAGGCGCGGTATCGGCAATCTCGATGGCGTACGCCGTCGCTCCCGCATTATCATCCGATCAGCAAGGCGCCGCCCCGTCCAAAGGAGCTTTCCCGGTGCAGAAATCCGATCAGGAATGGAAGTCCATACTGACCAAGGAGCAATACTACGTGCTCCGCCAGCACGGTACGGAACGTGCGTTCACGAGCCCCCTCGACAAGATCTACGCCCCCGGTGAGTACCGGTGCGCAGGCTGTGACACGCTTCTGTTCACCTCCGATACGAAGTTCGACAGCCGCACGGGCTGGCCGAGCTTCTTCAAGCCGGTCGAGAACGCTGTCGGCACCACCACCGATCGGTCGTTCTTCATGGTCCGGACCGAAGTGCATTGCGCGACGTGCGGCGGCCATCTCGGCCACGTCTTCCCCGACGGCCCGAAGCCGACCGGGCAGCGCTACTGCATGAACGGCGTCGCGATGAAGTTCGTCCCCAAGACCGACGCGCCCGCGTCGCCCGAGAACAAGTCCTGATCCGGCCGGCCCGAGAGCGGAGAACACCGATGCGAACACTCATTCCGGCGATCCGGACGGCGCTTGTCGCCGTCGCGATGGCGGTTGGTCTTGCAGCGCTCCCGGGCGTGGCCCAGACGCCGGACAAATCTCCGGCGACGGGCCCCGGCGCCGGCAAGCCGGCCAATCTCGAGATCGCGACCTTCGCGGGTGGCTGCTTCTGGTGTGTGGAGTACGACTTCGACAAGGTCGAGGGCGTCGTGTCCACCACGTCGGGCTTTATGGGCGGAAAGACACCGAACCCCACCTACAAGCAGGTCACGTCCGGCGGCACGGGCCACATCGAGGTCGTCCAGATCGCGTTCGACCCCGCGAAGGTGAGCTACTCGAAGCTGGTCGAGCATTTCTGGCGGACCGTGGACCCTTACGACGCCGGTGGCCAGTTCTGTGACCGCGGCGAGAGCTACACCACCGCCATCTTCGCTCACAGCCCCGCCCAGAAAGCCATCGCCGAGAAATCCAGGGCCAATCTGGTCGCCAACGGTCCCCTGAAACAGCCCGTTGCAACGACCATCCGCGACTCGGGGCCATTTACGGCAGCCGAGGCCTATCATCAGGATTTCTACACCAAGAATCCGCTGCGCTATAAGTTCTACCGGAACGGCTGCGGTCGGGACCAGCGCCTTGCGGTCATCTGGGGCAGCAAGGCCGGCCACTGAAGCCGGTCCCGGCACCGGGTTACTGAAACAGGTCGTATACGACCGGTGTCGTTTGCCAGTCATGCACAATCCCGAGAGTTCGCGCTGGACGATGGCGATAGAATCCGCCACCTGTCCGCTGCGAATCGATGAGGTGTATGATGCGGGGCATAATTCTTGCGGGCGGTAGTGGCACCCGGCTCTATCCTTTGACGCTGTCGTTGTCGAAGCAGCTGCTCCCCGTCTACGACAAGCCAATGATCTACTATCCGCTGTCGGTCCTGATGCTGGCCGGCATTCGCGAGATCCTGATAATCACCACGCCGGATGACCAGAGCCAGTTCCAGCGCCTGCTCGGCTCGGGCACCCAGTTCGGCGTCAAGTTGCAGTACGCCGTCCAGCCGAAGCCCGAGGGCCTCGCCCAGGCCTTCCACATCGGCGCCGAGTTCGTCGGCGACGGTCCGGCCTCTCTGATCCTCGGCGACAACATCTTCTACGGCCACGGCCTTCCCGAACACCTGGCGGCCGGTCGCGCGCGGACCTCCGGCGCCACGGTCTTCGCCTATCAGGTCGCCGACCCGCAGCGCTACGGCGTGCTCGGCTTCGACAAGTCCGGCCGCGCCACCTCGATCGAGGAGAAGCCGCTCGAGCCCAGGTCGGATTGGGCCGTGACCGGGCTCTACATGTACGACAACCGCGTGATCGAGCTGGCCCGCTCCATCAAGCCGTCCGCGCGTGGCGAACTCGAGATCACCGACCTGAACCGTCTCTACCTCGAAGCCGGTAACCTCCACGTCGAGAAGCTCGGTCGTGGTTTCGCCTGGCTCGACACCGGCACCTTCGACTCCCTCCTCGACGCCAACGACTACGTGGCAACTCTCGAGCGCCGGCAGGGGTTGAAGGTCTGCTGTCCGGAAGAGATCGCCTTGCGACAGGGCTTCGTCACCGCCGACGAGATCCAGCCCTGGCTGGCGCGCCTCGGGAAATCCGCTTACGCCGACTATATCCGCCGCCTCATCCGGCACATGGCGGAGGCCCACCGATGAAAGTCGAGACGACCGATCTGGCCGGCGTCCTGATCCTCACGCCGCGCGTCTTCGCCGACGACCGGGGGTTTTTCCTCGAGACCTACAGCCACAAGGCCATGACGGCGACCGGCATCCCGGACGTGTTCGTTCAGGACAACCATGCCCTGTCGAAGGATCGGGGCGTCGTCCGCGGCCTGCATCTGCAATGCCCACCCGTCCCCCAGGGCAAGCTCGTTCGCTGCCTCCGGGGTGCGATCCTCGATGTCGCCGTCGACGTACGCCACGGCTCGCCCACGTTCGGCCGCCACGTCGCTATCGAGCTGACGGCGGCCAATCACCGCCAGCTCTGGGTGCCGCCCGGCTTCCTCCACGGCTACGCCACGCTCGAGCCCGATACCGAGGTCGCCTACAAGGTCACGGGCTACTACGCGCCCGAGTGCGACCGCGCCGTCGCCTGGAACGATCCCGCGCTCGCCATTGCGTGGCCAGTCACAGCGGCCGAGGCCATCCTGTCGCCGAAGGACAAGGCCGCCCGACCGCTCGCCGAGCATCCGGTCTATTTTCGTTACGAGAACTGAGGAAGCCCCGACATGCGGATCCTGGTCACCGGCGGTGCTGGCTTCATCGGCTCGGCGCTCTGCCGCCACCTCGTGAAGAACGAGGGCGTCCATGTCCTGAACCTCGACAAGCTGACCTACGCGGCGAACCTCGCCTCGCTGGAGCCGATCGCGGGCTACCCGGGTTATACCTTCCTGCAGGCCGACATCTGCGACCGGGCCGCCGTCGACAAGGCCTTCGCCGATTTCCGCCCCGAAGCTGTGATTCATCTGGCGGCGGAAAGCCACGTCGACCGGTCGATCACGGGCGCGGCGGCCTTCATCGAGACGAACATCGTCGGCACCTACCAGTTGCTGGAAGCAGCCCGCGCCTACTGGGACCATCTCCCGGGTCCGTCGCGCGACGCCTTCCGCTTCCTGCATGTCTCGACCGACGAGGTCTATGGCTCCCTCGGTGACGACGGCCTGTTCGAGGAGACGACGCCCTACGACCCGTCCTCGCCCTATTCCGCCAGCAAGGCCGCGTCCGACCATATCGTCATGGCGTGGCACCGCACCTACGGCTTCCCCGCGCTGATCTCGAACTGCTCGAACAACTACGGGCCCTATCAGTTTCCGGAAAAGCTGATCCCGCTGATGATCCTGAATGCGCGCGACAGCCGCCCGCTGACCGTCTACGGCGACGGCCTGAACGTACGCGACTGGCTCTACGTCGACGACCACGCCCGCGCCCTGTGGCTGATCCTGCGCCGCGGCCGCCTCGGCGAGAAATACAACGTCGGCGGCCGCAACGAGCGCACCAACCTCGCCGTCGTCGACGTCATCTGCGCCTTGATGGACGAGGCCCGCCCCGAAGCTGCCCCGCACACGAAGCTCGTCACCTACGTCAAGGATCGGCCGGGACACGACCGGCGCTACGCCATCGACGCGACGAAACTCGAAACCGAACTCGGCTGGCGCGCCCGCGAGACGTTCGAGACCGGGATCGCCCGCACCGTCACCTGGTACCTGGAAAACGAGGCCTGGTGGGCCCCGCTCCGCAAAGGCGTCTACACGGGCGAGCGCCTCGGCCTCGTGACAGCCACCCCGACCGCCACAGCAGGCCACTCGCCGTAACGGCCGTTGCGCTTGCCCACGCGGCGTTCCTATGCTGACCGGACTGTCACCCGGACACGAGGACCGCCCCATGTCGCACGCTCACTCTCTGCCCACCCGCAAGCTGGGGCGAACGGGCCTCACCGTATCGACCCTGGGCTTCGGCAGCGCGCCGCTTGGCGACATCTACGAGGTGCTCGACGACGCAACGGCGATCGCAACGGTCGAGACGGCCGCCGCATCAGGTGTCACTCTTTTCGATACCGCCCCGCTCTACGGGCAAGGCAGCGCCGAACATCGCATCGGAACCGCGCTGCGCCGGCGGCCCAGAGGCAGTTACGTCGTCTCGACCAAGGTCGGCAGGGTTCTGTCACCCGCACCGAAGGGACGCATCAAGACCAGCCGCTTCGTCGGCGGCCTCGAGTTCGATGTCACGAACGATTACACCTATGACGCCGCCATGCGCTCCCACGAGCACTCGCTCATGCGCCTCGGCCTGCCAGCCGTCGACATCCTCCTGATCCACGACGCCGACGCCTGGACACACGGCCCCGAGGCTGGCGAGGCGCGCTACCGAGAGGCCATGGACGGCGCCTATCGCGCGCTCGAAAAGCTGCGCTCGGAAGGCGTCGTGAAGGGCATAGGCCTCGGCCTCAACGATCCGGCCTTCATGGCGCGCTATCTGCGCGACGGCGATTTCGACTGCATCCTGATGGCCGGACGCTACTCGCTGCTCGAACAGCCTGCCCTGGCCGAGGTCTTGCCGCTCTGCACCAGCAAGAACGTAGGCGTGATCCTCGGCGGCGTCTTCAACTCGGGGATTCTCGCGACCGGCCCGATCCCCGATGCGCGCTACAATTACACTCCCGCGCCGCCGGCCATCGTCGAGAAGGTGACGCGGATCGAGCGCGTCTGCGCCAGCCACGGCGTTCCGCTCCCGACCGCGGCGATGCATTTCCCGCTCGGGCATCCGGCGGTCTCGTCGCTGGCGCTCGGCGCGGTCACCCCGGCCGAGGTGAAGGCCAACGTCGCCGCCATGTCGACCCCGGTGCCGTCGGCGCTCTGGGCCGACCTGAAGAGCGAAGGTCTCCTCGCTCCCGACGCGCCGGTTCCGGCCTGAGCGCGAAGCCAGAGCCTATCGGCGATAGTGCCGCGCCATGAACTCCGGCGTGAACTTTCCGCTGCCGAGGTCCTCCGCGACCGCGTCCGCCGTACGCTCATCCGGCGGCCCATAGCCACCGGCGCCGGGCGTTTCGACGACCACGCTCTCGCCCGCGTTGAGCGGCATCCGCACCTTGTTGGCGAGCTGCCGCCGCGCACCGGACGGCTCCACGAGCACGAAGCGCCCGGTCCCCCCGGGCTCGCCACCGAAGAGGCCCCACGGCCGGTGCGTGAAGCGCTCGCCGACGCCGGAGAACTCGCAGCGGTGACCGACCGGCGTCACGATACGGCGGATGCCGAGCCCGCCCCGCGTCCGCCCCGCGCCACCGGAATCCTCGACGAAGCCATAGGCGAGCACGCGCAGCGGATACTCCATCTCGATCGCCTCGACGGGCAGGTTCGAGGTGTTGGTGATCCCGGCCTGCACGCCGTCCTTGCCGTCCTTGGTCGCCCGCGCGCCCATGCCGCCGCCGAGCGTCTCGAGATAGACGTAGGGTCGTCCGGTCTCCGGATCGTTGCCGGCGAAAACAGCTGACGTGTTGGCCCCGTTCGCAGCCGCGATCACCTTGTCGGGCAGCGCCTGCGCCAACGCGCCGAGCACCACGTCGATCCCACGCTGGCAGGTATTGGCCCTGAGCGCCACGGCGGCGGGCGCCACGCAGTTCACGACCGTCCCGAGCGGCGCGATGATCTCGACGGCATCGAGCACGCCCTGATTGTTCGGAAGGTCCGGATCGAGCACGGCCTTCAACCCGAAGAAGACGCAAGATTGCGTCGCGTTGAATGTCAGGTTCACGTTCCCCGGCACTTGCGGGTCCGAGCCCGTCCAGTCGAACACGATGCGATCACCGGACTTGTCGATCACCAGCTTGAAGCGCACGTCCTTCGCTTCGAGACCATCGTCGTCGAGGACGTCCTCGAAGGCGTAGCGGCCATCCGGGATTTTCGCGATCTCGGCCCGCATCCGCGCCGTCGACCGCGACACGATCTCGTCGAACGCCGTCTCGAGCGTGCCGAGCCCGTAGCGGTGACTCAGCGCCTTCAACCGCTCGACGCCGAGCCGGCAGGCCGCGATCTGCGCGTTGATGTCGCCTTTCCGCTCTTCCGGCAGCCTCATGTTCAGGAGGATGATGTCCATCAGCTCCTGCGCGAGCTGGCCGCGACGCATCAGGCGAACCACCGGAATGCGCAGCCCTTCTTTCCAGATCTCGTTGAGGCCGCCCGACATGGAGCCCGCCGCAGCCCCGCCCACGTCGGCATGATGCGCGATGTTGGCGACGAGCCCTATCAGCCGACCATCCTCGAACACCGGCATCGCGAAGTTGAGATCGGGAAGATGCGTCCCGCCCGCGACATGCGGATCATTGGCGAGGAACAGGTCGCCTTCTTCGATGCTGTCGCCGTACTTGGCGAGCAGCGCCGCGATGAGCCCCGTCATCGACGAGATGTGGATCGGCAGCGAGCCCTGCGATTGCGCGATGAGCCGCCCCTTGGCATCCGCGATGGCAATCGAGTGGTCGTGCCGCTCCTTTATGTTCGTCGAATAGGCCGAGCGCATCAGCGTGATGAAGCACTCGTCGGTGACGGAGAGGAGCCCGTTCCACACGATCTCGAGCGTGATGGGATCGATCGAGCTGGTCATGCACGGACTCCGATAACGAGATTGAGGGACGCATCCACGACGGCCGAATATCCGGGCGGCACGGGGGTCGTCGCATCGAGCTGTTCGATCACCGCCGGCCCGGCGACGCTGTCCCCCGGAGCGAGATCGTCACGCCACACGATACGCGCGTCGACGGCCGCGTCGCCCGCGAACCACACCGGCCGGGTCCGGGCGTCCCGTCCGCTCCGCTTCGGCGGGACACGTGGCGGCCCGATATCCGGAAGGCGGCCGATGCCCGTGAGCCGCAGGTTCACGATCTCGACCGGCGCCGCCGGATCGCAATGTCCGTAACTGCGGGCATGTGCGGCGTGGAACAGCGCAGCGAGTTCGGCGGCTGGCGGCAGATCGAGGCCGCGATCGTCGGGGATCGGCACAGAGAGTTCGTAGTTCTGACCGATATAGCGCATGTCCGCGACGAGTTCCGCCCGCGCGTCGCTCTTCGCGATCCGCTCCCGCGCCCACCACTGTTCGAGCGCCGCGCTGAGCCGCGCCAATTCACGCTTGACGATGCCGAGGTCGCCCGCGAGCGGCGTCCGGCACGTGGCGACGAAACTTTCCTTCAGATCGGCGACGACGAGCCCTTGCGCGCAAAGGATTCCCGGCGAGGGCGGCACGAGGACAGCCCGCATGCCGATCTCCTCGGCGAGTTCGATGGCGTGCAGCGCGCCGGCCCCGCCGAACGGCATCAGCACGAACGGTCGCGGATCGTGCCCGCGCTCGATCGACACGGCCCGGATGGCGCGCATCATGTTGGCATTGACGATCCTGACGATGCCGAGCGCCGCCGCCTCGATACTGAGACCGAGCCGATCGGCAACCGGCCGCACAGCGTTCTCGGCGGCCGCCTTGTCGAGCCGCATGTCGCCGCCGAGCAACTCCACTGGCAATCGCCCCAGGACGACGTTGGCGTCCGACACGGTGGGGAGTGTGCCCCCACGGCCGTAGCAGGCCGGCCCCGGAACGGCGCCGGCGCTTTCCGGCCCGACCTTCATCAGGCCATCGGCGCCGAAGTGCGCGATCGACCCGCCGCCGGCACCGATGGTGTGGATGTCGATTGCCGGCATGCGCACCGGAAATCCGGCGACGTCACGGCCGAACGCCATTTCCGCCTTGCCGCCGCGCACGAGGCAGACGTCGGTCGACGTCCCACCCATGTCGAACGTGATGACGTCGGGATGTCCCGACAGCGCGGCCACGTGGCAGGCGCCGACGACGCCGGCCGCGGGCCCCGATAGTGCGGTGCGCACCGGGAACTGCGATGCCCTCTCGATCGACATCAGCCCGCCGGACGACTGGTTGATGCCGATGGCGGCTGCGGGCGCGATCTCTCGGATAGCCTGCCCGAGGCGCTCCATGTAGAGCGTCACTTGCGGTTGCAGGTAGGCGTTGAGCACCGTCGTCGACATCCGCTCGTACTCGCGGAACTCGGGTTGCACCTCCGACGAGACGGAGAGGTGCAGTCCGGGCGCCGCCTCCCGGATGGCGGCCGCGAGCCGCCGCTCGTGATCGGGATTGAGGAACGAGAACAGGAGACAGATGGCGACGCCGTCCACGCCCGCGCCGGCGATCGCCGCCGCGACCTGCCGCACTTCCGCCTCCTCGAGCCCGACGATCACCTCGCCCCGCGAACCGATCCGCTCGACGGCCTCGAAGCGGCGCTCACGAGGAATGAGCGGCGGCGGATAGTCGGTCTGGATGTCGTAGACGCGCGGCCGGATCTGCCGGCCGATCTCGAGGAGATCCCGGAACCCGGCCGTCGTGACAAGCGCCAGCTTGCCGCCCTTTCTCTGGATCAGCGCATTGGTCGCGACCGTCGTGCCGTGCGCGAAGCGCTCCATGGCCCCGAGGTCGACCCCGTGCCGGTCCTTCAGCCCCTGCAGACCCTCGACGATGGCGATCGACGGATCGGCCGGCGTCGATGGCACCTTGTGCACGGCGATGCGCCCCGTCGGCGGCTCGAACGCAAACAGATCCGTGAAGGTGCCGCCCACGTCGACACCGATCAGCCAGCCCACGCCCATCTCCTGCGATTGATTTACTTTCGCCAATCATGCGGCCCCTTGACCTCCTCGACAAGCGCGGCCCGGTCAAGGATAGTCCCGCACGTTGTCGCGGAACTCGATCGGTGAGGCGGACGGGACCAGTGCGCTATTCGTTGACCACACTTCTGGGCCAGGCGCTGATGGGCAATCGCGGCTGGCGTCAGGCATGGCGTCGTCCAGACCCGAAGCCCGACTACGACGTCGTCATCGTCGGCGGCGGTGGCCACGGCCTCGCCACGGCCTATTATCTGGCCAAGGAGCACGGCCTGAGCCGCGTCGCGGTCCTCGAAAAGGGCTGGATCGGCAACGGCAACGTCGGCCGCAACACCACGATCATCCGCTCGAACTACCTTCTGCCGGGCAATACCCCGTTCTACGAATGGTCCCTCAAGCTCTGGGAGGGCCTGGAGCAGGACATCAACTACAACGCCATGGTGAGCCAGCGTGGCGTGCTCAATCTTTACCATTCCGACGGCCAGCGCGACGCCTACGCCCGGCGTGGCAACGCCATGCGCATGTTCGGCGTCGACAGCGATCTGCTCGACCGCGAGCAGGTCCGCGCGATGGTGCCCTACCTCGACTTCGACAACGCGCGCTTCCCGATCCAGGGCGGCCTGATCCAGCGCCGGGGCGGCACGGTCCGTCACGATGCCGTCGCCTGGGGCTATGCCCGCGCGGCGGACCAGCGCGGCGTCGACATCATCGAGAACTGCGAGGTCACCGGCATCGACGTGATCGACGGTCGCGCGGTCGGCGTCATGACGACGCGTGGCCCCATCAAGGCGAAGAAGATCGGGCTGGCGGCGGCGGGCAACTCGTCGCGCGTTGCCGCCATGGCCGGCCTCCGGCTCCCGATCGAGAGCCATGTGCTGCAAGCGTTCGTCTCCGAAGGCGTGAAGCCTCTGATCGATAACGTCGTGACCTTCGGCGCCGGCCACTTCTACATCTCCCAGTCCGACAAGGGCGGCCTCGTTTTCGGCGGCGACATCGACGGCTACAATTCCTACGCGTGGCGCGGCAACCTGCCGATGGTCGAGGACGTGGCCGAATGCGGCATGGCGCTCATGCCCATGCTCGGGCGCCTGCGCATGCTGCGGAGCTGGGGCGGCCTGATGGACATGTCGATGGACGGCTCGCCCATCATCGACCGCACGCCCGTGGACGGCCTCTATCTGAATGCCGGCTGGTGCTACGGCGGCTTCAAGGCGACCCCGGCGTCCGGCTGGTGCTTCGCCCACACCATCGCCCGTAACGAGCCGCACGCCTTCAACGCCGCCATGCGACTGGACCGGTTCGCCAGTGGACGCCTGATCGACGAGAAGGGCGCCGGCGCCCAGCCGAACCTGCACTGAGACCGAACGGTCACCGAGGAACCAGCGATGCGCATTCCCTGCTGCTACTGCGGCGCCCGCGGGCACGAGGAGTTCACCTACCTCGGCGACGCGACACTGGCCCGCCCATCGACGGAGATCGGTGCGCCAGCCGACGACGCGACCGCGGCGGCGTGGCATGACTACGTCTATGTGCGCGATAACCCGTCCGGCCGGCATCGCGAGCTTTGGCAGCATACAGGCGGCTGCCGCGCCTGGCTCGTCGTCACCCGCGATACCCGCACGCACGAAATCCACGGCGTCGAGGCTGCCCGCGACGTGGCACTGGCACGCGAGGCCACACATGAATGACAGTTCGCCCGCGACCCCGCCGCAAAGATCCAGCGCGCCAGTGACGGCCATGCGCCTCATGGATGGCGGCCTGATCGACCGCTCCCGCACCCTCGGCTTCACCTTCGACGGCACGCGCTACACCGGGCATCCCGGCGATACGCTCGCCTCGGCGTTGCTCGCCAACGGCGTCCGCCTCGTCGGCCGGTCGTTCAAGTATCACCGCCCGCGCGGCATCCTGACCGCTGGCCCCGAGGAGCCGAACGCCCTCGTCGAGCTGCGCACCGGCGCCCGGCGCGAACCCAACACACGCGCCACCACCATCGAGCTTTACGACGGCCTCGTTGCTGCCAGCCAGAACCGTTGGCCCTCGCTCCAGTACGATCTTCTCTCGATCAATGGGCTCGCCGGCCCGCTGATCGGGGCTGGCTTCTACTACAAGACCTTCATGTGGCCCGCCGCCTGGTGGGAAAAGGTCTACGAGCCGCTGATCCGGCGCGCGGCGGGCCTCGGGCGCGCCTCCGGCGTTGCCGACCCGGATCACTACGACAAGGGCCATCTGCATTGCGACGTGCTGGTGATCGGCGCCGGTCCGTCAGGTCTGATGGCGGCATTGGCGGCAGGCCGGGCAGGCGCTCGCGTCGTGCTCTGCGAGGAAGACAGCCGCCTCGGCGGACGCGCGCTGCTTGACGGCCGACGCATCGACCAGCGTCCCGCCGCGGACTGGGTGGCCGCCATCGAAGCCGAGCTTGCGGCGATGCCGGACGTTCGCATCCTGAAGCGCACCAGCGTCGTCGCGGCCTACGACCACGGCACGTTCGCGGCGGTGGAGCGCAACAACGACCATCTCGCCGAGCCCCCGGCCTTCGCGCCGCGCCAGACGCTCTGGCGCATCGTCGCCCAACGATCCGTGCTCGCCGCAGGCGCCCTCGAGCGTCCGCTCGTCTTCCCGGGCAACGACCGGCCGGGCGTGATGCTGGCTGGCGCCGCCCGCGCCTACGTCAATCGCTTTGCCGTCATGCCAGGCCGTCGCGCGGTCGTTTTCGCGACCAACGATGACGCGGCCCTCACCGTCACCACTCTCGCCGAGGTCGGGATTGACGTGGCCGCCGTCGTCGATGCCCGCTCCGAGATGTCGCCTGCCATGGAAGCCGCGGCCAGAATGGCGAGCGCCCTCCTCATCACGGGCGGCGCCGTCACGCGCGTGCGCGGCTCGCTCGGCGTCGAAGGCGTGGAGATCCGCTCCGCCGACGGCCGCAAGACCCGCATCGCCTGCGACCTCCTGTGCATGTCGGGCGGCTGGACCCCGAACCTCCATCTGACCTGCCATCAGAACAACCGGCCCGTCTGGGATGCCCGCCTCGCCGCCTTTGTGCCGGGGAATCTACCGTCAGGGATGGCCGTCGCAGGTGCAGCGAACGGCGAGATGAGCACCCGGTCCGCCATCATGCGCGGCGCGGAACTCGGTGTCGCGGCAGCCGTCGCCTGCGGGTTTCGCGCCGCGTCGCCGGACCTGCCGCCCACTGACGAGGAAAGCACGTCCTCGTCGCCGCTCTGGCGCGTCACCGGCGTCACGGGAAAGGCCTTCGTCGACTTCCAGAACGACGTCACCGTCACCGACATCGGGCTGGCGCATCGCGAAGGCTTCCGCTCGGTGGAGCACATGAAGCGCTACACGACGCTCGGCATGGCGACCGACCAGGGCAAGACGTCGAGCATCAACGGCCTCGCATTGATGGCCGAGCTGACCGAGCGTTCGATCCCCGATACCGGCATCACGACGTTCCGGCCGCCCTATCAGCCGGTCGCCCTCGGCACGCTCGCCGGCCACCATCGCGGCAAGGATTTTCGGCCGACGCGCCTGACGCCGACCCACGCCTGGGCGGCTGAGCGCGGCGCGGTGTTCGTCGAGACGGGCGCTTGGCTCAGGGCCCAGTGGTATCCCGAATCCGGCGAGCGGGACTGGCTCGAGAGCGTAAACCGCGAGGTGCGGACCGTCCGCAACGCGGTCGGCGTCTGCGATGTCTCGACGCTCGGCAAGATCGACGTTCAGGGCCCGGGCGCGGCGGGCCTGCTCGATTTCCTCTACGCCAACACCATGTCGACGCTCCCCGTCGGCCGCGCCCGCTATGGCCTCATGCTGCGCGAGGACGGCTTCGTCATGGACGACGGCACGGTCTCCCGCTTCGCGCCCGATCACTTCGTCATCACGACGACGACGGCCAATGCCGCGAAAGTACTCCAGCACATGGAGCACGCGCTGCAATGGCTGCGGCCCGACCTCGAGGCGGCCGTGGTGTCCATCAGCGAACAGTGGGCCCAGTTCTCGATCGCCGGCCCCCGATCCCGTGACGTCCTTCAGCGCGTCGTCGACTCACCGGAAGCCATCTCGAACGCGGCCTTTCCGTTCATGGCCATCGCCGAGACGACCGTGCTCGGCGGCCTGCCAGCGCGCCTCTTCCGGATCTCCTATTCCGGCGAACTCGCCTACGAGATCGCGGTCGCGGCCGGCTACGGCGAGGCCCTGATCCGGGCGATCATGGAGCAGGGTCGCGACTTCGGGATCGCCCCCTACGGCACCGAGACCCTCGGCGTGCTCCGCATCGAGAAAGGCCACGTCGCCGGCAACGAGCTGAGCGGCCAGACGACGGCCCGCGACCTGGGCCTCGGCCGCATGCTGGCAAAGAAGAAGGACTACATCGGTCGCGTCCTGCAGGAGCGCCCGGCACTGCTGGCCGGGGACCGTCCGGCACTCGTCGGACTGAGACCGGTCGATACCGGCGCGCGGCTCCGCGCGGGCGCCCATCTCGTGGCGTCGGGGCAGGAGCCGGTCGCGGCCAATGACCTCGGCTACGTCACGTCGGTGGCCTTTTCGCCGACCCTCGGCCATTGGATCGGCCTCGCCCTCCTGTCCGGTGGTCCCGCCCGCCACGGCGAGCGCGTTCGCGTCTGGGACCCGGTTCGCTCGGGCGACGTGTTGGCCGAGGTCTGCGACACGGTGTTTGTCGATCCGAAGGGAGAGCGCCTCCATGTCTGAGACGTCCACGCTCTGGCGTCCACCGCTTGGCGACGCCCTCAAGATCGGCCGTCATGGCCGCCGCGTGGACCGTGCAGGCGTCACCGTCGACATCGTCCGCCCGGCCCGTGCATGGTCTCTTGTGGCCCGCCGTGGGGCGGCCGACGCACTCGCAATCGCGGCGGAGCAGGAATTGGGACTGCCCTGGCCGAAGGCGCCCCGATACGCCGCCCGTGGCAGCACGTTCGTCGTCTGGACGGGACCGGATCGTTGGCTTCTGGTCGAGGGACCAGCCGGCATGAGCGATAGCGTCCGGGCGACGCTCCCCGCTGGCGTCACGTCTCACGTCTACGCGACCGACCAGACGGACGCCCTCCAGATCCTGCACCTCTCCGGCCCGCGTCTTCGCGATGCGCTCGCCAAGGGCGTCACGATCGATCTTCACCCGAGGAGTTTCGCCCCCGGTAACGCGGCCATCACCCAAGTCTCGCACCTGACCGTCAACCTGTGGCAGATCTCGGACGATCCCATCTTCGGCGTCGCGGTGGCGCGGAGCCTGGCCGGAAGCTTTGCAAGCTGGCTCACGGCATCGGCCGCCGAGTTCGGTCTCGAGGTTCGCGACGGAGCAGACATCTGAGTGAGACGGCATACGATCTGGTCATCGTCGGGGGCGGCATCAACGGTTGCGGCATCGCACGCGACGCGGCCGGGCGTGGCCTGAAGGTTCTGCTTGCGGAAAGAGGCGATCTCGCCAGCGGCACGTCGTCCGCCTCGACCAAACTCATCCATGGCGGCCTCCGTTACCTCGAGCACTACGAGTTTCGCCTCGTCGCCGAGGCGCTGGCCGAGCGCGAAGTTCTGTGGGCGATGGCGCCGCACATAATCTGGCCGCTACGTTTCGTGCTGCCGCACCACAAGGCGCTGCGGCCCATGTGGCTCGTCGGCCTCGGCCTGCTCCTCTATGACCGCCTCGGCGGCCGACGTCTCCTCCCGGCCTCGCGCCGCGTCGCCATCGATGCGCTCTGCGGCCCGGACGTCTTGCAGCCGGAGTTCCAAATGGGGTTCGAGTACGCCGACTGCTGGGTCGAGGATTCGCGCCTCGTGGTGCTCAATGCCGTCGATGCGGCAACCCGCGGCGCCGAAATCCACGTCGGCACCGAAGTCGTCGCGGCTCGCCGCACGCCGGACGGCTGGTCCGTCGATCTGATGGAGGTCGCGACCGGTCGAACGCACACGATTTCCGCACGCGGCCTCGTCAACGCGGCCGGACCCTGGGTCGAGGATGTGCTGACCCGGCGGCTCGGCCGCAACACGCGCTCGCACATGCGCCTCGTGAAGGGCAGCCACATCGTCGTGCCGCGCCTCTATCCCGGTGACCGCGCCTTCATCTTCCAGCAGGCCGACCGCCGCATCGTGTTCGCCATCCCCTACGAGACCGACTTCACCCTGATCGGCACGACGGACGTCGACGTGACGGGCGATCCCTCGCCACCCGCCGCCAGCCCCGCCGAGATCGCCTACCTGTGCGAGGCGGCAAGCACCTACTTCGTCAAGCCCGTCACGCCGGCTGACATCGTGTGGACCTACGCCGGCATCCGACCGCTTTACGACGACGGCGACGATGCACAGTCCGTCACCCGCGACTTCGTGCTCGAACTCGACAAGGGCGCGGACACTGGAAACGCGCCGTTGCTCAGCATCTTCGGCGGCAAGATCACGACCTATCGCCGGCTGGCGGAAGAGGCCCTCGAACGCCTGTCACCATGGTTCCCCGAAGCGACAAAGCCTTGGACCCGCGGCGCGACGCTCCCGGGTGGCGACATCCCGGTCGAGGGCTTCGACGGCTTCGTGGCCGACCTCGTCGCCGCGTGGCCGCACCTGCCCGCGCCCCTGTTGCGACGCCTCGCCCGCGCCTACGGAACGCGCACCCGCGATCTTCTGGCGGGCGTCGTGGAGACCAGCGACCTCGGCCTCCATTTCGGCGCAGGCCTTCATGCCCACGAGGTCGAGTGGCTGATTCACGAGGAATGGGCACGTACGGCCGACGACGTGCTCTGGCGCCGGAGCAAGCTCGGCCTCCGGATCAGCCCGGCACAGAAGGAAGCTCTCGCCAGGTTTATTTCGGCTCGCCTTGCGGAGCCTGCAGCGCCACACCGCTCGTGACGAGCCGATCGATGTCCGCGTCCTCGAGCCCGCCCATGCCGCTGAGGATGTCCCGCGTATGCTCCCCGAGTTGCGGCGCACCCCGAGCCGGAACCGGCGCCGTCTCGTGCAACACCGCCGGCGTCCGGAGCGCGGCGTAGGGACCGATGCCCGTGTGCACGACCTCGCGCACCAGATCCCGCTCGCGAGCGAGATCGTTCGACAGCGCCTCGGCGACCGTCGCCACGGCCCCCGACGGCACGCCGGCTGCACGGATCTTCGCGATCCAATGATCGCGGGGTTTGGCAATGAAGATGGCCCCGAGGATGGCAGCCAGCTCCCGCACGTTCTTCAATCGATCCGGATTGCGCGCGAACCTCGGGTCCGCGAGCAGATCCGGCCGGTCGATCACGTCGGTGCAAAGCTTGCGGTATTGAGCCTCGGTGACGCACGCGAGCACGAATGGACCGTCGGCCGCGGTATAGACGTCGGCCGGTTGCGCCACCTGATTGGCGTTCCCGGTGCGCGTCGGATTACGCCCGGTCGTCAGATACGACCCGGCATAGTTCGCGAGCATGCTGAGCGCCGTGTCGTGCAGCGCCACCTCGATCATGCGGCCTTCACCCGCGACCGCCACGTGCCGGAGCGCGGCGGCGATGGCTTGCGCCGCATAGAGGCCCGTCACCAGATCGACAACCGATGGACCGACCCGCATCGGTGAACCGGCCGGATCACCGATCATGGACATGAGGCCGCTCTCGGCCTGCGCGATCGGATCGTAGCCGGGCACTTCCACGTTGGGGCCCGATCGTCCGTAGCCCGAGATCGAGCAATGGACGAGCCCCGGCCGGACCGCCTTCAGCGTGTCGTAGCCAAGCCCGAGCCGCTCCATCACGCCCGTGCGGAAATTCTCGAGCACGACATCGGCGCCGGCCACCAGCTTGAGGAACGCAGCCTTGCCGTCCGGCGATTTCAGATCGAGGGCGACCGACCGCTTGTTGCGGTTGATCGACAGGAAATACGTCGAGACACCCTTGAAGCTCGGCTCGCTGAACGACCGGCTGTCGTCGCCGCCATCGGGGTTCTCGACCTTGATGACATCGGCCCCCATGTCGGCCAGCACCAGACCACAATAGGGCCCGGCCAGCACACGCGACAGGTCGAGCACGGTGATGCCGGCGAGCGGCAGCGGAAGGGGCGCGGCAGTCATGTGGTTTCCCTCGATGTCAGCGCCGACCCGATCGCGATGCACGGTGCGCTTCTGTTTGGTCAATTCTAGGCCGCGCACCCTTCCGCCGGTCAAGGCGCAGGGCGTCGGTGTCCCCGGGTGGGTGCGATTTCGGGTGCCGCTCGACGTCTATTCGCGCCTGAGGATGCGGTTAGTGATCACGTTCGCCCATCCTTTGGCGACGAACGACTGTTTCACCTGATCCGCATCATAGACCGTCTCGACCCAGTGGAAGAACTCGATCGGCGAGCGCGCGTTGTCTTCGAGGTAGCACTCGAAGAAGTAGTCGAGCACGCCCGTGTCGGATTGCCGGATATGGCCGAAGCGCCAGTCGAGCTGCCGTCGCGCGACATCCACCGGCACGCCCTCGACCGCGATCAGGTAGAGCGTGCTCATGAGCCCCGCACGATCCGCGCCGGACTTGCAATGGAAGAGCACCGGCCCCTCGAGTTGCTTGAACAGGTCACGCGCCCCGAGCACTTCTTCGCGCGACGGCGCGGCCCTCGACCGGACCTGATAGTCGACGAGCCGGACACCATGGCGCGTGCAGGCCTTCTGCTCGAGCCAGTAGCTGCCGCAGTACCGGGCCCCCCTGAGATTGACGATCGTCCGGATCCCAGCCCGCGCCAGTCGGCCGATTTGGTGCGGCGCAGGTTGCGCCGATCGCCACGCCGTCGCGCCCAGTTTGTGCAGATTGAGATACGCGAGCCGAAAAATGCCATGGTCGACGAGCAGCATGTCGGCCCAGTTGACCATCGGCCCGACGGCCGACCGAGCCCATTCCGGGGAAGTCTGGAAGATGCCTTGCCGCAAGCCGCGCACGGCTTGGCGCATCGCCCGTCGCTGATGTTTCGCGATCTTCCCCATGCCTGACATAAGGCTCCTACCGGCAGCGACGCAAATGTGCAAGCCGCCCGTCAAAAGGCAAGCGGAAGATGGGCCATGATCCCCATCGTCCTGCTTCCGGTGAAGACCTTGAAGCAGGCGCCGCGGCTCTAATGTGACAGTTGAGAGACCGACAGAACGCTTGGCAGAACGTTAACGTTGCCTGTAGATATCAGGCACCGAATCGCCCGTAAGCGCATACCGCGCACCAACCAAAGGTTGAGGATGGCCGGCCCGACGTTCAAGACGGGAGAGTTAGGGCCGCCGCCGCCAGCGGTGCCGCAACCGGTTGATGGGTATGAGATTGGCGCCTACCGGCTGCTGACCCGATTGGCCCGGCCGGCGGCGCCATACATCCTCAGGTTGCGCGAGCGGAACGGCAAGGAAGACCCGCTGCGCAAGAACGAGCGGTTGGGCCGTCCCTCTTTGCCGCGACCGTCTGGCACGGTCGTCTGGATTCACGCCGCGAGCGTCGGCGAAACCAGCTCAATTCTGCCGCTGATCCGTGCCTTGCATCATAACCGGCCCGCCGCCGGCATCTTGCTGACCACGGGCACGGTCACGTCGGCGCGATTCGCTGCCACCCGCATCGAGCCGAGCACTCTTCACCAGTACGTGCCCCTCGATGAGCCATCGTTCGTGGCGTCGTTCCTCGATCACTGGCGACCGGATCTGGCAATCTTCACCGAGCAGGAGATCTGGCCCAACCTCGTGCTCGAAGCTGCGCGGCGTCGCATTCCTCTGGCACTCGTGAACGCGCGGATGTCGGATCGCTCGTTCGAGCGTTGGCGCCGCCGTCCACGCCTCGCAAATGCACTTTTCTCAAGGTTTTCCAAAGTCTTGACCCAGAGCGACACGCTCGAGGCCCGCTTTCGCGCCCTCGGCGCGGTAAAGGTCGAGAACGTCGGCAATTTGAAGATCGATACGCCGCCGCCCCCGGTTGACGCCGGCGCGTTTGCGGCACTCCACGATGCCCTCGGTGGCCGTCCACGCGTCGTGGCCGCGAGCACGCATGACCCTGAGGAGCTGGCGATCGCCGACGCCCATTCGCGACTGCGAACGAGCATGCCCGGCTTGGTCACCATCATCGCGCCCCGTCATCCGGATCGGGGTGAGGCCATCGCGACGGCGTTGCGTGCCCGAGGCATCTGCGTGGCCCGACGATCTGAGGGTGAGCTGCCGTCCCGCGAGACCGAGGTCTATCTCGTCGATACCATCGGCGAACTGGGCACCATGTATGCGCTGGCTCCGGTCGCATTCATCGGCGGCACCTTGATCCCGCATGGCGGCCAGAACCCGATCGAGGCCGTGCAGCTCGGCTCCGTCGTGGTCGCGGGCCAGAGCCGCTACAATTTCGCCGACGTCTTCGCCGCACTCGATGCCGCGAACGGCTGCGTCACCGTCGAGCCCGGTGCGGACCTTGCCGCTGCCTTGCTCGGGCCCCTGACCGATCCGGTCATGGCCGCCGAACGTCGCTCATCCGCGACAGCCGCCCTGACCGGCTTGTCCGGCGCGCTCGAGAGATCGGTGAACGGCCTCCTTCCCTACATCGCCGAGGATCTGGCCGCACGGCCGGAGAACATGAGCGCGTGACGTGATCTCCCGCGAGCCCGGCTGGTGGTATGCACCACGACCGACTTGGGCCGAACGTCTCTTGTTGCCAGCCTCCTGGATCTGGTCGGCCGTAGCGGCCCGACGCCTCCGCTCGATCACGCCCGCGACGTCGGCCTGCCCCGTGCTCTGCATCGGGAACTTCACGGCGGGCGGCACTGGCAAGACCCCCATGGCGATCTACGTAGCCGAGCGACTGCGCGAGCGCGGCTCCAGCCCGGCGTTCCTGACGCGCGGCTACGGCGGCCGGATGAAAGGCCCCCACTGGCTCGACGTCGAGCGCGACAGGGCCGCCGATGTCGGCGACGAACCCTTGCTGCTCGCCCGCGCGGCGCCGGTAATGATTGCCCGGGACCGCCCCTCGGGCGCCCGCGCCATCGCGGCCCGCACCCCGCCGCACGATATGATCGTCATGGACGACGGCTTGCAGAACCCGAGCCTTGCTAAAACGCTCAGTCTGGCGGTCGTGGACGGCCTGCGCGGCTTCGGCAACGGTCGCGTCATGCCCGCGGGCCCGCTTCGCATGGCGCTCGCCGATCAGCTGGCTCTGGTTGATGCGGTCGTCGTCAACCTCCCCGCCGGAACGGACCCCGCGGCGAGCCCTGTCGCCCGCTGGCTTCGCGACGAATTCCATGGCCCGGTGCTATCTGCCAACACGGAGCCGTCCGGCGACGTCTCGTGGTTGGCTGGTTGCGATGTGCTGGCGTTCAGCGGCATCGGCGCGCCGCAGCGGTTCTTCGATCTCCTCGAGAAACTCGGGGCGAACCTCGTCGAGCGCCGCGTTTTTGCCGACCATCACGCGTTTTCGCCGGCAGAAGCCACGCGACTGCTCGCCGACGCCGCACGCCAAGGCGCAGTTCTCTGCACGACCGAAAAGGATTGGGTCCGCTTGGGCCCCGACGGGCCCACCGGCGAGCTACGCCACCGGGCCCGCACCCTCCCGATCCGGATGACCTTCGACCCACGCGATGTTGTGCGGATGGACACCCTGTTGGGAGCGCTGGCCCCCTCAGCCGGTCGACCCTGACGCGCGCCCACGCCGCGGATGCAGCTCCAGATGGCGCTTCAGCGACGCTTCAGCCGAGCTGTACGGCTCCTGCAGCTCGACGCTCCAATACTTCAGGTCTGCGATCGCGATGGGCTTTCCCGTCACCGCGCACACGACGAAGTCGCCGGGCGACTCGACCCGGTACTCGCCGTTGAGATAGGCCACGCGGGCTTCACCTTTAAGCCCGAAAAGACGTTCGAACCGGTTCATCGATCCAACCTGAAGGGATGCAGCACCGGGCCAGCCCGGCCCGCGCAATCGGCCGAATATACATGCACGATCCGACCGGAGCCAGCGGCTTGGAACTTGAACGTGGAAGCCCCGTCAGAAGAGGGAGCCCTGCCCTCCGGCGCCGCCGCCTGAGCCACTCCGCCCCCGGGTTGCGACGTTCGCGCGAGGTGCGGCTGGCCGCGGCCGTACCGGCTCATCCCCCGCTTGCGCGACATCGTGGCCGCCTTCGGTCGCGAAGCCTCCCGGCGGCCCGTTCGGGGCAATGTCCGCCGCCACCCGCCCGTCGGCGACCTCGATCTCGACGCGTTGACCGGCGGGCAGCGCCGCAATCGACCGGACTGCCCGCCCATCGCCATCGCGCACCACGGCAAATCCGCGCCCGAGCACACTGCGATAGCTGAGCGAGGCCAGCATCTGCCCGTCAGCCTCCAGTCGTTGCCGCCGACGATCGAGAAAGGTGACGAACGCGGCATCACGGCGACCCGAGAGGCTCTCGAGACGCTCCGTGCCGCGCGAGACCCGATCCGAGAGGCCTGCCGGATTGAGCCGCCCGGAGAGCCGCTCCAGAACGGCGCGCCGGCTCGACGCCAGACGCCCGAGGGCATCGCCGGCCCGCGCCTGCATGCGGTCCAGCCGGCTCGCCTCGCGCTCGATGCGAACTGCGAGTAGGCGCGGTTGAAGGCGCGGCGAGACGCGCGCAAGGCGCTTGCCATGCGCTTGCGTGTTGGAGATCAACGCCCGAACGAGACGCTTCTCGGCCGCATCGAACCTCTGCCGCGGGAGCGCCACCAGATCCTCGGGCCGTGGCAGTCCCCGGGCCGCGGCACGCCAGTGCGCCCGCGCCTCGTCGAGGCGCCTCCGGATCCGCTGCCCGAGCCGGAACCCGAGCTGCTCGCTGCGCTCCACCAGCTCTGAATGCTTGGGAACGGCCCATTCGGCGGCCTTCGTCGGCGTCGGGGCCCGGGCATCCGCGGCGAGATCGATCAGCGTCCAGTCGGTCTCATGGCCGACGGCGGAAATGAGTGGAATCGCACTCCCTGCCGCAGCGCGAACGACGACCTCTTCGTTGAACCCCCACAGATCCTCGAGGCTACCGCCACCCCGTGCCACGATGAGCACCTCGGGTCGCGGCACCGGCCCAACGGGCTCGATCGCATTGAAGCCCCGGATGGCCGCCGCGACCTCCTGCGCCGAGGTCTCGCCTTGCACGCGCACCGGCCACAGCACGACGTGCGTGGGATAGCGCTCGGTGAACCCGGCGAGCATGTCGCGGATCACAGCGCCGGTCGGCGACGTCACGATCCCGACCACCTGCGGCAGGAATGGCAACGGCCGCTTCCGCCCCTCGTCGAAAAGCCCTTCGACGGTGAGCTTTCGCTTGCGTTCCTCCAGGAGCGCCATCAGCGCTCCGGCACCGGCCGGCTCGAGGGTCTCGATCACGATCTGGTACTTCGAGGCCCCGGGGAACGACGTGACGCGTCCTTGCGCGATCACCTCGAGCCCTTCCTCCGGCTTGAAGCGGAGCTTCTGGAAACTGCCGCGCCAGATCACGGCTTCGATCTTGGCCTTGTCGTCCTTCAGGGCGAAGTAGCAATGCCCCGACGCATGCGGTCCCCGATAGCCGGAGATCTCGCCCCGGAGACGCACGTACCCGAACCCGTCCTCCAGCGCGCGCTTGATCGACGCCGAAAGCTCTGACACCGTAAGCTCGGCCACGTTCGCGCCGGGACGGCCGTTGCGCGCTGCCTCTGCCAATGTCCTGTTCCTTCTTGTCGCGTTTGGCTTCAATGATACATCAGGACCATGAGCCGGCCGATCGTGTCCGTGTTCTGTCCAGAACTTTCGCGGGGAATGAGACGACGATGAAGGTGCTCCTGATCGGCGCCGGAGGCCGCGAGCACGCGCTCGCATGGGCGCTGGCGGCAAGCCCGCTGCTGTCGGAGTTGTATTGCGCGCCCGGCAACGCAGGCATAGCGGAGGTCGCGACATGTGTCGCCCTCGACGTGACGGACCATGCGGCCGTGATTGCCTTCTGCCGTGAGCATGGCATCGGCTTCGTCGTGATCGGTCCCGAGGCCCCGCTGGTCGCCGGACTGGCGGACGATCTGGGACGCGCCGGCATCAAGCATTTCGGGCCTTCTGCCGCCGCCGCCCGTCTCGAGGGATCGAAGGGCTTCACCAAGGACCTCTGCCGGGATCTCGGCATCCCCACGGCCGCCTACGGCCGCTTCTCGAACCGCGAAGCCGCGCTCGCCTACCTCGCGACGCAGCCGGTCCCGATCGTCGTCAAGGCCGATGGTCTCGCGGCGGGCAAGGGAGTTGTGGTCGCGACGAACCGGGCCGAGGCCGAGGCGGCCGTCGAAGCGTGCTTTTCGGGCGCCTTCGGGAATGCCGGCGCCGAGGTCGTGATCGAGGAGTTCATGGAGGGCGAGGAGGCGAGCTTCTTTGCCCTGTCGGACGGTGTCGCGGCCCTGGCCCTTGCGACGGCTCAGGACCACAAGCGCGTCGGCGAAGGGGACACCGGCCCCAACACCGGCGGCATGGGCGCCTATTCTCCGGCCCCCGCCATGACGCTGGCCCTCATCGAGCGCACCATGCGCGAGATCATTCGCCCGACGATTACGGGAATGGCGGCCCGCGGCTGCCCCTTCAAGGGCGTGCTCTATGCCGGCTTGATGCTGACCGCCGACGGCCCGAAGCTGATCGAGTACAACGTGCGCTTCGGCGATCCTGAGACACAGGTCCTCATGGTCCGCATGAAATCCGATCTTCTGGCCGCGCTCCTGGCCGTCGCCGACGGCGTCCTTTCGACATTCGATGTGCGATGGCACGACGACCCGGCCCTGACCGTGGTTGTCGCCACGCGCGGCTATCCGGGCAGCTATGCGAAAGGCTCGGAGATCCGCGGCCTCGAGCGGGCCGGCGCGCTCGACGGCGTCGAGGTGTTCCATGCCGGCACCCGCCGCGACGGTGCCCGACTTCTGGCCGATGGCGGACGTGTGCTGGCCGTCACCGCCCGCGCGCGCTCGATCGCCGACGCCCAGGCGCTCGCCTACCTTGCCGTCGACGCGATCGATTGGCCGGAAGGCTTTTGTCGCCGCGACATCGGCTGGCGGGCCGTTGGCCGGGACGAACGGTGATGGGCGCGACGAGGGACCTGCTTCCGGGCTTCGACACGATCCATCACGAGGCGGGCGACGTCCGCATCTTTGCGCGCAAGGGAGGCAGCGGCCCACCCGTCGTCCTGCTGCACGGTTACCCGCAGACGCACGTCGCGTGGCATCGCGTGGCGCCGGCCCTCGCCGAGCACTTCACGATCGTCGCGCCCGACCTGCGCGGCTACGGTCGGAGCTCGTGCCCACCGACCGACATGTTCCATCTGCCATACTCCAAACGTGCCATGGCCAACGACGTCGTCGGCTTGATGGCGCGGCTGGGTTTCACCCGCTTCTCGGTGGTCGGCCACGATCGCGGCGGTCGTGTCGGCTACCGGCTGGCGCTCGATCAGCCCGACTGCGTGGATCGCCTCGTTCTGGTCGACATCCTGTCGACCTTGGACCAGATCCAGCCGGCAAACGAGAGCGAACGCCAGCGCCTTCAGCATTGGGCCTTGCTGAGCCAGCCGGCTCCGATCCCGGAGTCGCTCATCGGCGCCAACGTATCGGATTGGGTCGAGTCCCGACTGCGGCGCGGCGCCAGGGACCGCGCGCTGCAGGCGTTCGATGCCGACGCACTGGCGGCGTATCTCGCCGCGTTGTCCGATCCGGACCGCGTACATTCGACGTGCGAGGATTTCCGCGCCGGCGCGTCCTGTGATTTGCGCGACGACCGCGAAGACCGGCATACTCGCCGCTTGATCACATGCCCGACATTGCTTGTCTGGGGCACGGAAGGCAGCCTGTCCGGGCTACCGGATCCGCGGATCCCGTGGGCCCGCTGGTGCACCAGCCTCGAGGGCCAGTCCGTCGAGGCCGGACATTTCATACCTGAGGAGAATCCCGCCGGCTTGCTGGCGGCGATCATGCCCTTCCTGACGGCCTGAGGCGGCGCATCGAAGCAGGAACAGTACAGATGAGCAGCGATCTGTTTCCCGGGTTTTCAGAAGTGCGCCAGACGATCGGCGACAGCGAGATCTACGCCCGCGTCGGCGGCGAAGGCCCTCCGCTTCTTCTGTTGCATGGCTATCCGCAGACGCACGCCTGCTGGCACAAGGTCGCGCCCGCGCTCGCGACCCGGTTCCGTCTCGTCGTGCCTGACCTGCCGGGCTATGGCCGCAGCCGCGGACCGGCTGCCGCGGAAGGCCACCTACCGCACTCGAAACGCGCGATGGCCCGAACCTTTGTCACGCTGATGCAGGGCCTCGGAGCCGATCGCTTCGCCGTCGTCTCCCACGATCGCGGCGCCCGCGTCGGCTATCGCCTCGCCCTCGACCACCCCGACCGCATCGAGCGTCTCGTCACGCTCGACGTCGTGACCACGCTCGACGCCTGGACCGACATGACCATGGAGAACGCCGTCGGCCGCTTCCATTGGCCGTTCCTGGCCCGTCCCGCCCCCTTCCCGGAGCGCATGATCGGGGCCGATCCCGTCTATTTCCTCGATTACCTGCTCTCCCAATGGACGGCCACAAAGGACCTGTCCGCCTTCGACGCTCGCGCCCTCGCCGACTATCGCGCGGCCTTCTCGAACCCGGATGTCGTCCACGCCACCTGCGAGGATTATCGCGCCGGCGCCACCTGCGACCCCGAGATCGACCGGGCCGACCGCGAGGCCGGCCGCCGCATCGCCTGCCCCATGCAGGCGCTCTGGGGCGCCTCCCGCAAGCACGGCTTCGTCAACAAGCCGCTCGAAAGCTGGCGACCCTGGTGCCCGCACGTCGTGGGAGAGCCCATCGTGTCCGGCCACTTCCTGCCCGAGGAAGCCCCAAGCGACACCTTGGCCGCCATCGTGCCGTTCCTGACGTCCTGATCCCGGACTGGAGCCCGCATGCCTCCGCCGACGTCGACATCGCTGACCATCCCCACCAAGCCGAGCGATCCAACGATCGGTATCACGCTCGGCGGAGGCGGCGCGCGCGGCCTCGCCCACATTGTGGCGCTCGAGGCCCTCGAGGAACTCGGACTGGTCCCGTCCACCATCGCCGGCACGTCGATCGGGGCTGTCTTTGGCGCAGCTTCGGCCGCGAGATTGACGACGCGCGAGATGCGGGCCCACGTCGAGGAGATCTTGTCCGAGCGCCTGAGCCTCGTCCGCCAGCTCCTTTCAGTGCGCCCGAAACCGATCGACCACCTTCTCAGCATCTTTCCGATGCGCACGGCCCTTCTCGACGCCGAGGCTTTGCTCGAGGCCTTGCTCCCCTCACGCCTTCCCGCCGCGATGAACGCCCTCTCCATACCGCTGCACATCGTCGCCACCGACTTCTACGCCCAGGAGCGCGTGGTGATCACCAGCGGCCCCTTGCGCCGCGCCATCGCCGCCAGCATCGCCTTGCCGGTGATCTTCCAGTCTGTCTCGCTCGAGGGCCGCTCGCTGCTTGATGGCGGCCTGGTCGACCCACTGCCCTTCGATCTCGTCCGGAGCTCCGTCGACATTTCCATCGCCATCGACGTCTCCGGAGCCGCACGCAAGCCGACCGACGAGCACGGACCGCGCGCCTGGGAGGCCCTGGTCTCCTCCTCCCAGATCCTCCAGCGTTCGATCGTCAAGGCACGGTTGCTTTCGGATCGGCCGGATATCCTGATCGAGACCGGGAGCGAAGGCGTCGGCGTTCTGGATTTCCACCGATACAAGGAGATCGTGGACGCAGCGGCGCCGGCCAGGGAGAGCCTCAAACGCCAGCTTGGCGACGCCATCGAACGCTGGCACCGGCGCGCATCCCCACCGCTGTAACGGCTAGCGGAGGCCAGGCGCCGTCGTGAGCCTGACTTGCCCGCGCGTCACGACCGCCCGCCCGGCCATGATGGCGCCGAGCCGCTCGACCGCAACGGCCGAACCGGAGAACGCGGCAAGATCCTGCCGGAACGGCTGTCCTGCAACGAAGCCGAGTGTCGCCGCGCCATCGGGCTGATCGAGCAGGTCGGCCGTGCGCCCGGAGTCGTAGTCGAACACCTGCCCCGCGAACGGCTCGCCGATGGTCTCGGTCATGTAGGGACCGATTGCAAAGGGCCGGTAGGACAATTCGTCAGGATGTTCGTCGTCATAGGCGGGAGCCGGGATCCAGACCGGCAACATCTCGGCCGGCATCGCCGCGCCATCGGAAAGCGGAGGCAGTGGCACCGCACCAAGCGAGGCGACCTGCCGCTCGAGCGCCGCCCGGTGGGCATCGTCATAGGACGGCGGCGGGGCCGGCAACGACGAGCCCGTCAGGCTCTCGAGTGGTCCCGGCACGGGGCGTCGGACGAGTTGTGGGCCCGAGACGAGTTGCGGCGACACGCTGGCCAAGGACGCGAGCTGGTCGAGCCTTGCCCGGTCCTGGTTCGATGGCGCCATCGCAGCCACCACGCGCGTGGCGAACGGCGACGCGACGGCCCGCGCGGCGATCTTCGGCCGCTCGACGAGCCGCGGACCGCTGTCGAGCGTGAGCGGTCGATCACCCGCCACCGGACGCTGCGCCTCCGCGATGGCGATCCGCGCGCCACCGTTGAGCCGCTCGCTGTGGAACGACGCCACCTGCTGCGCGAGGTCGCGATGCCGCTCATGCGCCGCCCGCGCATCGTCCCGCGAGATCGGCACGCCGTCGGTCGGCAGATGTCTGGTTGTCCCACCGGGAAAGAGAAGCGCCAGTTCATGCCGTGGCAGCCGCGGCCAGCTTCTCACCCGGTCCGTGTCGAGGTGCACGAACGGCAGCGCCGAAGTCGGATAGTAGCCGACGCCGCCGCGCTCCTGGATGAGCGCCGAGTAGCGGATCTTGCGCAGCGGCACATCTGGGAAATGCACATCTGCGGCCTTGCCGAGAATGTGCCGGCTCTCGCTCGCCTGACCGCCGACGGTCTTGCGCAGCATGGCGTTGGTGGCGCGCGAGCGATATCCGGAGATGAGGTGGATCGGCTCCCGCGAACCGAGCTCGGAATGCACCTGCCAGAGAAGATCCAGCAGCGCCGGGTCCATGTCGGTCGCCTCGTCGCGCCGGTGATCGCGCATGGCATGGCTGAGCTGCTTCAGTCCGGCGGGCACATACCGGCCGTTGCGCTTGAAGACGGCGGAGACGGTTTCCTTGGTGTGGATGCTGTAGATCGTCAGGCTGCGCTCGTCCGGCCGCGCCGCGACGAGCATCGGAATGCACGACGCGCCGATCAGCAACAGGCAGCCCAAGGCTGCGACGAGCCGTTTGCGAAACGACGACAAGACTGTCCCCCAGCTTGGCGCGGCATGGCGGACGCGTCGTCCGCTCGATCCCCCCGTCACGCCCGGCTGTCGCTTGCGAGCCTGCCCATGACCCGACCACGACTCTCCGGAGATAACCGGTTCAACTTAACAATCGGTAAGACCGGAATGCGCGGTCATCTTGGCCGACTTGCGGCAACTCGAAGGCAAGCTCGGGATCACGCCCATCGACAGCAGACATCTGGCGAATAGCCGCTCGCGATTGCGCCGTCGCCCGAATTCCGTGCACAACGAGAGACCATGTGCCTCCCTGATGCGGGCCACCCGGCTGAAGCACCATCCGAAAGTCACCAGCATGACCGTGCCTCCCGCCCGGATCCGACCGAGCCCGCTCTTGCCGATTGCGGCAGCGACGGCGCTCAGTCTGCCGCTCGGCTCGATCTATGCGTTCAGTGTGTTCATCGTCCCGCTCGAGACGCTCCTCTCGGCCAACCGGTCGGAGCTGGCGTCCGTATTCGGCATTTCGGTGGTATCGTTCACGCTCGGCATGATCGCCGTGCCGAAACTGTTCGGTCGCTTGGCCGTCCCGGTGATCATCGCCCTGTCGGCCGTACTTGCGGCGACGGGGGTGGGCGTCGCGGCACTGGCGAAAACCTTCTACGAGCTGGCGTTCTGGTACGGCGTCGTCTTCGCCTTCGGCGGCGGCTTCGCCTATGTTGCCATCCAGCAGTGCGTGAACGCCGTCCCTCTGGCACGCCCCGGTCTCGTCAACGGCTATCTCGTGAGCCTGTTTCCGCTCGGCGCGATGCTGGCCGCACCCGCATGCGGCTGGGCCATCGAAAGCTACGGCCCCCGGACCGCGCTCGCGGGTCTCTCCGCCGCCGTCGTCCTCTCCGGCTCATTGGCGACCCTGCTAATGGCGTTGTCCGGCATCCGCCTCTCGATCCCGACCACCGACGACGCGGCGAACCCGGGAGCGGACGGCCAGAGCACCACGCAGCGGATCGTGTTCTGGAAGCTGTTCTTCGTCTTCCTCGCCGCGGCGGCGGCCGGGCTGATGGTCCTCAGTCAGGCGGCCGCCATCCTCACGGCCTATGGCGCCGAGAAGGGACTGGCGCTCGCCGCGACGACCGGCATTACGGCGGCCATTGCGGGAGCGCGCATCGCCGGCGGCTGGCTGACCGACCGCTACTCAGTTCCCTTGGTGGCAGCTGGCGCTCAGGCGTTCTCGCTGACGGGCGCCGCCATTCTCGCGGTGTGGCCGGGGCCGCTCGTCGCCGTGCCGACGCTCGCCATGATCGGCATCGGCTACGGGATCATCTCGGGGGTCACGGCCGGCGCCGTCGCATTTTATTGGCCGCGTCACCTGTTCGGCCGCATCGCGAGCCGCGTCTACATCGCCTGGTGCGTCGCCGCACTGACGCTGCCGCTCCTCGCCGCTCGCCTGTTCGACCTGTCGGGCGGCTACGGCACCGCTGTCATGCTCGCGGGTGCCGCCAACGTGATCGGCATTCTGGTCGGTCTGTCACTGCCGCGCCAGACGCGGGCATGACGACGGCGGTTCGCCCGCCGCCGTCCGATCCGGGTGCCGCTCAGGCCGTGCCGTCGCGCAAGCCCTTGGCAGCCAGTTCCCACGCCGCGATGGTCTTGGCCACATCAGCATCGTCGTGCGCGAGCGAGACGTAGCACTTGCCCTCGCTCTTCAGGATGCCCTGCGAAAGCATGACGCCGTTGAAGCGCCGCGCCATCGCCTGATCGCCCTTGAAGTAGCCGCGGTAGTCGTGGACCGGCGCGTCGGTGAACACGGCGTCGAACATCGGCGCCTCGCCGATCACCTGTGCCGGCAGGCGAGCGTCCTTGAGGATACGCGTCAGCCCGTCCTTCAACGTGTTGCCGGTCTTCCAGAGCTGCTCGTAAGCACCGGGCCGCTTCAGGATGGCCATCGTCGCCAGGCCTGCGGCCGACGCCACCGGATTGCCGCTGAGTGTCCCGATCTGCACCAGCGCGCGATCCTCGGGGACGGCCGCCTTGTCGAAATGCTTCATGATATCGGCCCGCCCCGCGATCGCCGCCAGCGGGAAGCCGCCACCGATGATCTTGCCGAGCGTGCAGATGTCCGGCGTCACGCCGTAGAATTCCTGGCCGCCGCCGTAGGCCCACCGGAACCCGGTCACCACCTCGTCGAAGATGAGCACGATGCCCGTCTCGTCGCAGATTTCGCGCAAGCCTTCGAGGAAGCCATCTTTCGGCCCGATCAGGCGCTGGAACGGCTCCACGATGATGCCCGCGAGCTCGTCCTTGTGCTGGGCGACGAGGCTGCGCACCGCGTCGAGGTCGTTGTAGGGCGCAATCACCACCTCGTCCCGGACCGACTTCGGAATGCCGGCCGAATCCGGTACCGCCTCGGGGAAGTTGGCGAGGCGCTTCGGCGCGAGGCTCATGAGGCCGTAGTCACTCATGCCGTGATAGCCGCCCTCGAACTTCAGGATCTTGTCGCGCCCGCGATAGGCCCGCGCCACCCGCATCGCATAGAGGTCGGCCTCGGTCCCCGTGCACACGAAGCGCACCTGCTCGGCGCACGCCATGGCGTCGACGATCTCGGCCGCGAGCTTGATCCCGTGCGGGTTGTTGACGAAGAACGTCGTCCCGTTGGCGACCTGCTCCTGCACGGCCGCCGTCACTTCCGGGTGCGCATGGCCGACCAGCATCGGCCCAGAGCCGATCAGGAAATCGATGTACTCGTTACCCGACGCGTCCCAGACGTGACCACCCTTGCCCCGGGCGATGACGATATCGAGCGCCGTATTGCCGAAGGTGCCGGCCGGCAGGACCGTCTTCGCCGTGCTGACCAGATCGGCTTCGTTGGACGTGACGACACGCTGTTGCATTGGGTCCTCGGATGGGTTGGGGTGGCCCTGCGAGGCGCGCTCGGAGAGGGCCTGCGAAAATCTGCTTGCAGCCGCTGTGGACGATGCCGGATGCTCGCGCCACTTGTCCAGACACGTCAAGCACACCTTTCGTGCAGACATCGCAGTGGAGACCCGAAATGCCCGTCGTCGTCAAGGCCGACAAGCTCACGTCGATCGTCACCGATCTTTTGATCGGTGCGAAGGCCTCGAAGGAGGAAGCCGCCTGCGTCGCAAAGGGCGTCGTGCTCGCCAACCTCACCGGCCACGACAGCCACGGCGTCATCGCCATCCCGACCTACATCGATCGTGTCGACAAGGGCCACATCGTACCGGGCGCGCCGATCACGATCGTGCAGGAAAGCGCCACCACGACGGTCGTCGACGGCAACTGGGGCTTCGGTTTCGTCGTCGCCGAGCACGCCATGAAGATGACCATCGAGAAGGCGAAGAAATCCAACGTCGCCGCCTGCACGATTCTGCGCCAGAGCCACGTCGGCCGCGTCGGCCTCTACCCGATCATGGCAGCCGAAGAGGGCATGATCGCCATCATGACGGCGGACTCGGGCCGCTCGCCCAAGGCGGTCGCTCCGTTCGGCGGCGCCGAGGCTCGGGTCGGCACCAACCCGCTCTCGATCGCGATCCCCTCCAACTTGCCGGGCGCCTTCTGCCTCGACATGGCGACGTCGTCGGTGGCGGCAGGCAAGATCAACCTCGCCATCGCCAAGGGCACCTCGATTCCCACGGGCTGGATCGTCGACAAGGACGGCAACCCGACCACGGACCCGAACGAATTCAAGAAGGGCGGCGTCCTCCTCCCGCTCGGCGGCGAGGAAGGCCACAAGGGCTACGGCCTCTCGGCGATGATCGAGATCCTGTCGGCGATCCTCCCAGGCCTCGGCTTCGGCGTCGATCCGACCGGGCGGCACAACGACGGCTGCTTCATCGCCTGCTTCAAGGTCGAGGCGTTCCGCTCGCTCGACACCTTCAAGCAGGAGGTCACCGAGTTCGCCCAGTACCTGAAGGCGACGAAAAAGCAGAAGGGCGTCAATGAGATCTACTATCCGGGTGAGGTCGAGTACCTGAAGCAGCAGGACCGCCTGGCGAAAGGCATCGAGGTCGACGACAAGACCTGGGCGCAGTTCAAGGAACTCGGCGCGAAGTACGGCATCGCGGACCGGATCGTGGCCTGAGCCATCTCGGCCCGGGATTCCGCGTCCCGGGCCATCGCCTCGCCTTCACATTGGGGTCACTGATGAATCTTTCGCGCAGTCTCCGATCCGTCGCCCTCGCCATGCCCCGGCGCCCGGCCATCTCGGCGTCGGACGTCCGTTTGACCTATGGCGAATTCGAAACGCAGGTCGCGGCGATTGCCGGTGCCCTGCGACAGCGTCACGGCCTGTCGAAGGGTGATCGCGTGGCGATCTGGATGGAGAACTGCGCGGAGATCCTGCCCGTTCTGTTCGGCACCTGGCGAGCCGGTCTCGCGGCCGTACCGATCAACAACAAGCTGCACCCGAAGGAACTCGCCTGGATCGTCGAGAACTCCGGCGCCCGGCTCTGCATCGTGACGCCGGACCTCGCCGAGAAGCTGTCCGAGCTGCCGGCGGGCACCCCCATGCCGGACGTCGTCGCGACGGGGACCCGCGACTACGCGGCCCTGCTGCAAGGCCCCGCCATCATCGACGCCCCGACCGACCCCACCGACGAAGCCTGGCTGTTCTACACCAGCGGTACCACCGGACGGCCGAAAGGAGCCGTCCTCACGCATCGCAATCTCCTGTTCGCCGTCCACGCCTACTACGCCGACATCGATCATCTCGGCCCCGACGACACGACCTTCCACGCCGCCCCCATGACGCACGGCTCGGGCCTCTACGGCCTCGCCTTCGCATTGAAGGGCGCCCACAATGTCGTCGTGCCGGGTTCGTTCGATCCCGAGCAGATCTTCGCGGAACTGCGCCGTCACCGGAACGTATCGTTCTTCGCCGCGCCGACCATGGTCTCGCGCCTGATCAACCATCCGCTCGCTGGCAGCACCGACACCTCGAGCCTGAAGACGATCACATATGGCGGCGCGCCGATGTACATGTCGGACCTGAAGCGCGCCCTCGAAGTCTTCGGACCGCGGCTCCACCATCTCTACGGCCAGGGCGAGAGCCCGATGACGATCACGGGCCTGTCCAAGGCGGGCCACATCGACGATGGCCTTCCGGATTTCGATTCCCGCCTCGCCTCGACGGGCCTGCCCCGCACCGGCTGCGCCGTGCGCGTCGTCGACGACGCCGGCCGCGATCTCCCCGCAGGCGAGATCGGCGAGGTCATCACGCGCAGCGACTGCGTGATGTCGGGTTATTGGAACAACCCTGAGGCCAACGCCAAGTCACTCCGCGACGGCTGGCTCTGGACCGGCGACATGGGCAGCCTCGACGGCAAGGGCTACCTGACGCTCAAGGACCGCTCGAAGGACATGATCATTTCGGGCGGCTCCAACATCTATCCCCGCGAGATCGAGGAAGTGCTGCTGACCCACCCCGGCGTCCTCGAGTGCGCGGTCGTCTCGCGCCCCCACGTCGACTGGGGCGAGGAGGTGATCGCCTTCGTCGTGCCCCGCGCAGGCGCCAAGGTCGACGCCCCGGCACTCGACCGCCTGTGCCTCGACAACATCGCGCGCTACAAGCGCCCGAAGGGCTATCGCATCGTCGACGCCTTGCCGAAGAACAACTACGGCAAGATCCTCAAGACGGAACTGCGCGATCGTCTGAAGGGCGACGGCTGACGACGGCACAGACCTGCCCGCGCCGCCTCAAGCGCCCATGAGCACCGCAAAATCCTCGTCCGTCGTCCGCCGCAAACGCTCGCGATAGTCGTTGAAGACGGGATGCCCCGCCGCAACCTGCCCGAACGCCGGTGGCGCCTGCCCGTCCCGCATGGGCACGAACACGATCGGCGCCGCGACAGGCGTCAACTGCGCGCCACGCCCCACCTTGAGAGTGGCAAGTATGCCGTGCATCTCGCCCGTGATCGTCGGCCGCGACAGCGTGATCAAGCGATGCTGGCCGTGCCGGTTGGTCACCAGATACACGTGCCCGGACTGGTTCGGCACCGCCACTTGCCCGAACTGCGTGAACGCCTGATCGGTGCGCTCGCCTTCCCTGAAGGCGAGGGTCGACGACACCTCGTCCCACGCGATGTCGGTGCAGTAGGCATAGACCGCAGTCGGATTGCCGAACGATGGCCGGATCGTGAGATAGCGCCCCTCGATCCACCGCACCGCGGGTCGCGCGTAGTTCCCGAGCCCATCGGGCGCCACGCCCGGCGCGGGCGTCTCGGCCATGGCGACCACGCCGTTCGCACGCGGCCCACTTGACGATCGGCGCAGAGGAACGGCCAACGCCTCTTCGAGCCGCACCAGCGTGGCGAGCGTCAGTGGCCGCCGGCCGGTCAGCACTTTCTCGAGCGTCGAGAGACTGATCCGGGCGAGGTCAGCGAGATGCCGTCGCGAGATCCGCCGCCGCGCGATCTCCTCCACGATCTGGCCGGCGACCTGCCGCGCATCGTCCTCGGAGAGCTTTCGTTCGATCATCGGCCGTACCTTCGCAAGTCCGCACACCTCGCAACCCGCACAAGTCCGCACCGTGTGCCACCTCCGCGGCGGCAGCAAGGCGGGTCGTGACGGCCCGGTGTCCTTATTCACCGATCCTTCCCGTCGAGTTCGGGGCCCGTCCCGATCAATGGTTCCCGTCGCGGGACCGGGCCGGGTTGGCCGAAAGCGACGAGGAGCAACTGACACCATGCCGATGAAAACGGACACGAACCCATTGCCCGGGCCGGCTGCCGACGCCGCCTTGGCCCACCGTCCCTGGCGACGCACCAGACAGGCCCTCATCTGCATTGCGCTTCTGGCACCTGCCTCCCTCACGGTTGCAGCGTCTCCCGCCCGTGCCGAAGCGCCCTCCGGCCCCCTCACGGCCGCCCCGCATCCGGCCCCAGCCACCGCCTCTCCCATCCCCCCGTCACGGTCGGCCCGTCCCGCCGATGCGCGATCCGGCACATTGCTGCTGAAGGGCGAGGACGGCCGCACCACCGAGGCCCAGCGCCTCGCCACCGACTACGAGGTCGAGGTCTCCGGACCGACGGCCCGCGTCCGCCTCACCCAGATGTTCCACAACCCCTCCGCGACCCACGTCGAGGCGGTCTACCTCTTCCCCATGCCGGAAAGCGCCGCCGTTGACAGCCTGAAGATGGTAGTCGGCGAGCGCGTCGTGATCGGAGCCATCAAGGAGCGCGAGACCGCCCGCCGCGACTTCGAACAGGCGAAATCGGAAGGCCGGAAGGCGGCGCTGCTCGAGCAGGAACGCCCTAACATGTTCACCTCCTCGGTCGCCAACATCGGCCCCGGCGAGACCGTGGTCGTCCAGATCGCGTACCAGGAGACGATCCGGCGGACGGCGCTCGGCCACACGCTCCGCCTGCCTCTGGTCGCAGCCCCGCGCTACAATTCGAAGCCGTTGATTGAAACCGTGGACCTCGGCGCCGAAGGCTGGGGCCGCACCGTGGCCGACCCGGTCCCCGATCGTGCCCGCATCGAGCCGCCCTACGCCGACCCGCGCGTCACGGCGCCCGCCAATCCGGTGTCGATCCGCGTCGTCTTGAATGCGGGCTTCCCCCTGGCCGACGTCGCCAGCGCGACGCACACGTTGACGGTCGACGAAACCGACGAGAGCCGCCGCGTGGTGACGCTCGGCGCCGGCGCGGTCCCCGCCGACCGCGACTTCGAACTCATCTGGCGCCCCGTCGCGAGCCGCGCGCCGACCGTGGGCCTCTTTCGCGAGACGGTTGCCGGCAGCGAGTACGCGCTCGCATTCATCACGCCCCCGACCGCCGGCGAGACGCTGCAGCCGCCACTGCCCCGCGAGCTGATCCTCGTCGTGGACAATTCCGGTTCCATGAGCGGCCCCTCGATGGCGCAAGCGAAGGCGAGCCTTCAATTCGCGCTGCGACGCCTCCGTCCCTCGGATCGCTTCAACATCGTCCGCTTCAACCACACCATGACGCAACTCTTTAACGCATCCCAGCCGGCCACCCCTGACGCCGTCGCGGCCGCGGCCCGCTTCGTCGCTGGCCTCGAGGCGACCGGCGGCACCGAAATGCTCCCGGCGCTCGACGCCGCCCTCGCCGACGTCGGCTCCCCCTCGGAGAACACCCACGTTCGTCAGGTCGTGTTGCTGACCGACGGCGCCATCGGCGACGAGCACCGCATGTTCGACATCATCGCCGGCAAGCGCGGCCGGTCGCGCATCTTCACGATCGGCATCGGCTCGGCGCCGAATGGCCATCTCATGGCCCGCGCGGCCGAGCTGGGACGCGGCACGTACACCTATATCGGCGCCGTGAACGACGTCGAGGCACGCATGCGGACCCTCTTTGAAACGATCGAGGCGCCCGTCGTGACCGACCTCGCCGTGACCGTCACCGGCACCGAAGCCGATGTCACTCCGGCTCTGCTGCCCGACCTGCATCGCGGCGAGCCTCTCGTCATCGCAGCGAAGGTCACAACGATCGGCGCCACCATGGAGCTGAAGGGCATGCTCGGCGACCAGCCGTGGATCGTGAGATTGCCGCTCTCCGGTGGCGCTGAAGGACGGGGCATCTCGAAGCTCTGGGCCCGCCGCAAGATCGCCGACGCCGAGGTCGGTCGCATCCTTCGCACCCTCGAGCCTGCTGCAGCCGACAAGACGATCCTCGCCCTCGCGCTCGAGCATCATCTGGTCAGCCGCTTCACCAGTCTTGTCGCCATCGATCAGGAGATCTCGCGGCAACCAGGCCAGCCACTGGCGCGCGCCGATATCCCGCTCAATCTCCCGGCCGGCTGGGACTTCGACAAGGTCTTCGGACCTCGCCTCGTCGCCCCGCCGCGTGAAATCCGCGCCGAGGACAGAAAGCACCTGCAGGAGACCCGGCTGACGGGCGAGGCTCACCCGACCTCAGCGACGACGACGGTCCAGCCCAGGCCGGCGCACGCTGCACGCCCCGTTGTCGTGGCCCAGAACGCCGCAGCGACCGTGAACCTGCCGCCGACGGCGACCGATGCCGAGCTACGGCTGCTGATCGGACTGGCCCTGCTCCTGAGCGCACTGGCCGCTTATGGCCTCGCCCGCCGCGACGCCTGACGCGCTCGCCACCTTGGACGGACGGCGGTCATCGCTGTCCGTCGATGTCCTGACCACGCCACAGGAGAACGCCATGACGTTGCAGCGCCGTCCCCGTAGCGCCGAACGGCTCGTGTTGGGCCTGTTGGCGACACTTCTTGCCGGAGCCGGCACCCTCCTCGCCGGCCAGGCCGCCTACATCCATGCCAAGGCGCAACTCGCCCAGATCCTTCTCGAGCGCGCTTTTCTAGCCTCCATCGGCACCGGCCAGCCGGTGAAGCCCTGGAACTGGGCCGACACCTGGCCGGCCGCCCGCATCCGCGCGCCCCGGCTCGACGCCGAGGCCATCGTTCTGGCGGGGTCGAGCGGCCAGGCGCTGGCCTTCGGTCCTGCCCACCTCGAACGGACACCACCGCCAGGCAATCCCGGCACGACCGTCTACGCCGCCCATCGCGATACCCACTTCCGGTTCCTGGAGCACCTCAAGCCGGGCGACGCACTCGAGATCCTGGACGCCTCCGGCGCGCGCCACATGTATGCCGTCACCCACACGTCGGTAGTCGACTGGAATGCGTCCGGCATCGACCCGACAGCCGCCGGCCATCGCCTCGTTCTTGCCACGTGCTGGCCGTTCGCGAGCCGCACACCCGGCCCCCTGCGATATCTCGTGCACGCGCGGCCCAGTCCGCCCACGGACAACCGCACTTCACGGTCAAATGACTGAAATTCAAGTCCGATCACAGGCTTGCGAGCCCCCCTCGCAGGATCGCCCCGGGTCGCACATATGGCGGTCATGGCGCGAGACAGCCATGCGCTACAGCCGAACGGCAGGCGCTAAAAAAACGAACCATGAGCTAGGAGCCATGCCATGAAGTCTTTTGCACGCGGGACCGCAGTCGCCATCGCCATCATCGGCGGAGCCACCGGAGCCCTGGCATCCGACCGCTACTTCAGCGATCTCGGCCAGACCGCCCCCCGTTCCGTGTTCCAGGATCTGAACGAGACCGCGCCGCGCAGCGCCTTCGACGACCTGCGCAACACGGCGCCCCGCTCCATCTTTGATGCAACCCGCGACTCCGCGCCGCGCGCCTCCGACCCGAGCGGCTCGGTCCGTCTCGACCTGACCGGCGAATAACCAGCCCCTTGGGTCACCTGACCACACGTCCGGCGGCATCGTCCGCCGGACCCCCCTCTCGGCGGCAAGCGACGTGGCTCTTCAGCGCGGCATCACCGACCTGATGGCCTGCTCATTCGCCCCGCGCGCGCATAGTCCCGCCGCCGTGAGTGACGCGACCGTGAGACCATGACGATCCGCGCCCGTTCCCTTCGCCGAGAGCATCACCGCGTGATGACCGCGCCGTGCCATCTGCTCCGCGAAGCGCTTCTGCTGCGCGAACGGCGTCACTCGATCTGCCGGATCGCCGATGACGAAGATCCGCCGTTCCGGATCGACGACGACCCCATCCAGCCGATCCATCACGTTGAGGTCTCCGGCGATGGATGCCGGATGCTCGCGATGCAGACTGGACACCCCTTGCCGCCGTGCATGCCAGTCGAGCATCGCAGAGAGATCATAGCCGCCAGAGGCCGGTGTCGCGCATTTCACCCCCTCCATCCCGCGCGTCAACATCGCCGCCACCAGCGTCGCGCCGCCGGACTGCCCCGCCAGCGTTACGGCCGAATATCCGTTGCGCTCGATGAGTCCGCGCACGACCGCGGCCATGACGAGATGCTCCCTCAGCATCCGCCGATCGGCGTGATTGCCGGTCGAACCGAACGTCCCGGGCCGAGCCACGAGCGCAAACGGCAGCTTGTAGGTTTGCGCCTTTGACTTCAGGAGGCGCCGCATCGCATCGAGATGCTGGCGCAGCCGCGCAGGCCGACGCGCGAAGTCGGATGGCACGTCGCCCTCGAAATAGAGCACGACCTGCTCGGCCGTCGCGAACCCGGACGTCGCATGGATGGCGATGCACTCGCCCCTCCCTTCGACGTCCACCCAGATGTGATCGTCAGCGACCTCACACGCCTCCCTGAGACCAGCCAGAGCATCGGCGCCGCCGAGCGTGGCATCCCCGCTCCGCTTGAATTTGATCGCCGCCTCCGCCGTGGCCATCACGACGCCGCAGCAGACCACGGCCGCCACCAGCGGCAGGATCGCTGCCACACCCCTCGCGACGATCTGGCCAAACCCCGCTGACGCCATGCCTTCCCCCGCGAACCCTCGGCTTCAGTCCGCGAACTTCGGTTTCCGCTTTTCGAGGAATGCTGTCCGCGCCTCGACGGAATCCGGATGATCGCCAAGCTCTGTCGTCATCGACTGCTCATAGCGATAGCCGTCGCGCAGCGACATGTCCTCGATCGTGTTGAGCGTCCTCTTGGCGAGCCGGATCGCTGCCGGGCTCTTGGAGGCGATCTCCGCCGCGATCTTCATCGCGAGCGGCATCAGCTCGGCCTTTGGGACGCAGGCTTCCACGACCCCGAGGCGATAGAGTTCCGCCCCCGGCACCCGGTACCCCGTGAGCATCATCCGCCGCAGCGTCGAATGCGGAAACAGGCGCTGCGTATGCTTGCCACCCCCGAGCAGCCCGACATCGATCTCCGGCAACCCGAGTTGAGCTTCCTCGGCCGCGATGAGAATGTCGGCCGACGCCGCGACCGCGAGCCCGGCGCCGAGTGCCGGCCCGTTGATGGCGGCGATCACCGGCTTCTGGCACTCTCGGATCGAATGATAGCTCTCGCGCGCACGCCGGTTGTGCTGCCAGCGCTCGCCCGCCTTCGATCGGTCCGGCCGCGACTTGAGATCGGCGCCGGCCGAGAACACCTTGCCGGCTCCGGTCAGCACGGCGACCCGAATGTCCCGCCGGTCAGAGATCATGTCGAACGCGAACGCCATCTCGACATTGAATTGGGTGTTCTGCGCGTTGACGGGCGGATTGTTCATGGTGACGACGGCGATGCCATCCGCCACGGCGACGTCGATGAGGTGAAGATCCATGGGCGCGGCGATCCGTTGGCTATGTGTTGTTCGTTCCCATCCTAGGCCATTCGTCGCCGGGTTCAAATCGTCCCCGTCGGCCTACGCGGGGGCGGGTCTGGAGGCATGCGCTCCCGTTGGGTCTGGGCTGCGACCTGCACGTTGGCGCGGCCGGAGAGAGCATCTAGGATTTGTGGCTCACGACAAGAGCCCGCGCTTGCAGCGAGGCCCATCGAGTAGGAGACGCGCCATGTCCAGTCAGCCCGCCACCCCGTCTCGCCGCTTGACCGCGCCCGACATCACGGCGCGGAAGGGGCTCGACCCTATCGTCTCGCTCACCTCCTATCATGCGCATACCGCCGCCCTGGCTGATCCGCACTGCGACTTCCTCTTGGTGGGCGACAGCCTCGGCATGGTCATGCACGGCTACGAAACGACGGTCCCCGTCCCCCTCGAGCTGATGATCATGCACGGCCGTGCCGTGGTACGCGGTGCGAAGCGCGCGCTCGTTGTCGTGGACATGCCGTTCGGCTCCTATGAGGAAAGCCCGTCCGTCGCCTTTCGCAATGCCGCGCGGGTTCTGAAGGAGACGGACTGCGGCGCCGTGAAGCTCGAGGGTGGCCGCCACATGGCCGAAACGATCCGCTATCTTGTTGATCGCGGAATTCCCGTGATGGCCCACATTGGCCTGACACCCCAATCCATCAACACGCTTGGCGGATTCAAGGTCCAGGGGCGCTCCGACGCGCAGTTCGCGGCTCTGGAGGCCGATGCCCGCGCCGTCTCGGACGCCGGCGCGTTCGCCGTCGTTCTCGAAGCCATCCCGGCCGAGCTCGCTGGAACGATCACGGCCGCAATTCCGATCCCCACCATCGGCATCGGCGCATCGGCGGCGTGCGACGGCCAGATTCTCGTCATGGAGGACATGCTCGGGCTGTCCCCGCGCGTTCCGAAGTTCGTGAAGAAGTTCGGCGAGATCGGCAACCTGATCAGCTCCGCCATCGAGGAGTATGCAACGGAGGTCAAGAGCCGCAGCTTCCCGGCCGAAGCTCACACCTACGCCCGTCAGCTTCCGCCGAAGAAGTGACGGCGGCAGCGATGGACGGAACGGCTGGCCACGGCCTTTGCTGACCAGCCCGGCCCGCTTGGCAGGAACCACACGCGCCGCCGCGCGTTGACTTCTCGAATGCCAAAAGCAACGAGAGGCCGAAAATGAAGTATGCGACAATGGCCGCTGGCTTCGCTGCCCTGTGTGCCGCCACCACAGTCACCACTCCCCCAGTTGCAGCCCAGGGCGTCAGTGTTCATGTCGGACCCGGAGGCGTCGGCGTCCACGTCGGAAAACCGCACCAGCGTGGAAAATACTATGGCTGGGGGCCGGGCTACCATTATCGAAGCGGGTATTATTACGGCAATTGTGCCTGGTTGAGAGATCGCGCACGCGACACCGGCAATCCCACGTGGTGGCGGCGCTACCACAAATGCCGGTCGCGCTGACCCCCGCGTCAGCCCACGCGCGCCAACCGACGACGCCTCCCAGGCTCCACCAGCCTCCGGCATGACATCGCTCGGCGGAGACGCGACCATGCGAGCCGCCGTTGCCCTCGAAGCGACCCATTGTTGCTGTTGCGACTGCCTGTCCCCGGCGAGCGCTCGAGCCACCGGCGTGTTTGCCGGATCGTACGTCGCGCGCGTTGCGCGGGCCATCTGATACGAACAGCAGTCTGACGCATGCCGCTCACGTCACGTGACGCTTGCGTCAAAAGACACATACGCGCCTCCTGATCTCCATTATGCTTGTGCGGAATTGATTTTCGGCGGACGCCGACGCTCGTCGACCAGCGACTGCTGCAGCCGGTCGATAGGCGACGGGCTGGGCTCGCCGATCCGGCCGCACGAGGGTTCCGATTGGTGTCGACGATAAGCGGATTGAAGACGGCGTTGGCCACGGCCGCCGAGCGCATCAGCGCTTACCCGGGGGCCATCGCGATCTTGGCGAGCGGGCTGGCGTTGGCGTCGACGTTGGCAGCGTATCAGTTGACGCTCCAGTCAGAAGCCGAATCTCACAAGCGTGCGATTGCGAGCGAAGCATCCCGGATAGCCGAGACCATCGTCGACACAATGCGCGGATACGGCAGCATTCTGCGCGCGAGCGCCGGTTTCGTCGCCGCCAACGGTCGCCCGAATGAAGTCACCTGGCGAACTTTCACGAGCGCCCTGGAGATCGAGCGGAGTTTCCCGGGTGTGCAGGGCCTCGGCTATGTCGATGTCGGCGTGCGCGATGAACTGGAACGGATTGCCGCCGCCAAGCGTTCAAGAGGGCGCACCGACTTCCAGTTCGTGACGGGTGACGGCGAGCGCGATCTTTATACCATGATCGCCTTTCTCGCGCCGGAGGATGAGCGAAATCGCCGAGCCCTCGGCTTCGACATGTATTCCGAGAAGACCCGCCGCGAAGCGATGCAGAAAGCGCGCGACACGGGAGAGCTGGTCCTGTCGCCGATTGTCATTCTTCGGCAGGAGATATCAGCCGATATCCAGCCAGGCTCGCTCGGATATCTGCCCGTCTATCGGGACAGTGGAACGCCACCGACATCCACAGCTGAGCGTCGCGCGCAGTTGATGGCGTTCGTCTACGGCGTCTTTCGTTGGGGAGATTTCATCGACCGCACGCTACAGAAGCACCACCGCCATTCGCTCGGACTGATGCGGATCGAGATCTCCGGCAATGCGGATGCCGCCGGCGGCGGCCTCATCTACGACAGCGAAGGCGGAAGCGCACGACCTTCGCAAACCCGCTACACGACGACCGTGCCGCTCGATCTTGGCGGCTTGCAATGGTCGTTGACGGCGACATCCAACCATCGCTTCGAATCGACACTCGATTGGTCGAAGCCGCGCCTCATCTTGAGCAGCGGCCTCGTCGTGACGGCGCTCATAGCGACCATGATCGTCGCCCTGTCCCAATCGCGTGAACGAACCGAGATTGCGCGACGCAAGCTCGAGTCCGAAGTCGTCCAGCGAAAGGAAGCGGAGGAACGCGCCCACCTCGCCAACGGCGAACTGATTCATCGGGTCAAGAATACGCTGGCCGTCGTTTCGGCACTCGCCTCACAGACGGCCCGGCACTCGACGAGCGTCCAGGCGTTCACCGCATCGTTCCGCGAACGCCTCGTCGCACTGGCCTCCGTCCAGGATCTGCTGCGCCCCGACCCGGCCTACGCACCGGAGCTCGGAGAACTGGTTCGCCAGAGTCTGAAGGCTTTTGCCGACGCGGCGAAATCCACCAGTGCTTCGCCCCGCCTAACGGCGAGCGGGCCGAAGGTCGCTCTGCCCGGCAATCAGGCGGTGCTCCTGAGCCTGCTTCTCAACGAATTGGCGACCAACGCCACGAAGTACGGCGCATGGTCGGCGTCGGGCGGCGGCGTCACCGTCGAATGGTCGCTCGAGACCCTCGAAGAAGAGAAGCTGGTCGTGTTGAGATGGACGGAGACCGGCTCCCGCATCAAGTCGGAACCGAGCCCCAATGGCTTTGGGACGAAAGTGATTGAAGCTGTCGAGCGGGGCATGCGAGGCCGCATCGAGCGCTCCTGGCCCGACTCGGGCCTCGCCTTCGTCTTCCGCTTCCCGGTTATCGATCCGGAGTGACCGCAGAAGCGCAGGTATCGGCGTGAGCCGAATGTTCCGAACTAGAGAGCGCCGAACAGATTGAGCAGCAGCAGTACCGAGATCGGAACACCGAGTAGCCAGAGAACGATATTGGTCATGACGCACTCCTCGAGCTTCATATCGCATAACGCGATGCAGTTTCGTCGTTGATTGGTTTGAATGAAACGCGGAGATCGATGAGAGGTTCCGGCCTTTCGTCACTGCTGCACCGCAGCGTCGGCTGCCACGGGAGAGTTCCGCACTCCATCAGGAAACAATTTCACAACGTCGGCGACCTTCCCGACGGTTTGGAACTCACCATTTCCACCATCCGGGCGGCTCACGGCCATGCCACCATCGACTTCGAAGACGATCAGCTTGGCCTTCGGAAAGTTCATGTCCGCGCGTCGCATCAACAGACCGATGTGTCGTCGATCAAGATGCGAGAGATTGACGAGAACAACGGCATCGACAGTAGCGTCGGCATCGAGCCCGCCCCGGCTCGCAAGCGCCGTGAGCCCGGACGATGTGCCGCCGGATACGATTTCCCAATTCGTCGACGACCGGAGGCAACTCGCGAGGAAATCGGCAGCCGCGCGATCGACGCTGCCGCGTGCCGGCAGGACAAGCGCCTGTTTGGGCGCCTGCGTAGGTGCATCCATCTTGGCAGCCGCGTACTCGTTCGCGAGTTCCGAGACCTCCGACATGGCGGCGGAGATCTTCGCCAGCCGGTCATCGTCGAGGCGTCCCCGGCGAAAATCGAGCCCCGCGAGCGCCAGCGCCGGAAGCACGATCCGATCCCCCGTGTCGACAATGCGCGTGGGATCGAGCACGTCATCGAGCTGAGCTGCCAGCTGATCGCTGTTGCGCGTCAGCAATTGCCCGTAGAAATCCTCGTCAGGGCGCAGCGCCGCCTCGTTTCCAAGCATGATGCTGAAGAACTCGAGCGCGGGCAGATGCCGCCCGACGACGACGAGTACGAGGGTCAACGGCGCTGCAAGGAGCAACCCCGCGGGCCCCCAGACGAGCGTCCAGAAGCTGGCAGAAACCACCATCGCGAAGGGTGAGAGCCCGCTCCGCTTCCCCAGCACCAATGGCTCGACGACATTCCCCATGATCATCTCGCCCGCAATCAGGAACGCGAACGTCGAAATGACCATGGACCAGCCGGGATCGACGCCGGCCGCAAGGAGAATCGGTGGCACCATCGCGATCGCCGTGCCGACGAACGGCACGAACCGCATGAGGCCTGCGATCACCCCGCACAACAATGGACTGGGCACTCCGATGATGAGCAGGACCACGGCCACCAGTGCGCCATAGGCCGAACTCAGCATCACTTGCCCCAGAAACAGCTTGGAAAGGCGCTGCGCGGCGTCCGACATCGCCGCCGTTGTCCCGACCAGGTTGTCGACGCCGGCGATCCGGACCAGTCGATCGCGCAGATCTTGATGTTGGAACAGCAGAAATGCCGTGAAGAGCATCGTGAGTGCCACTTGACCGGCGGGGACCAGCCAATCTCCGATTGCCCCCATCCGCCCGCCATCCTTCACGACCACGACGCGGCCCGGATCGGCATCGCTGCCCGACTTCGATTGCGGCGCCGATCCGGCTGCCGCAGAAGCACTTTTGATTTCCTGCTGCAGTTCCGCTTCGAGAAGGTCGATGGCCACGACCGCTCTCCGGATGATGCTGTTATCCTGCGACCCGCTGACAGCCCTCACCTTCTCGACGATGTTCGTGCGATACGCCGGCAACTCCGCCGTGATCTGCAGCAGCTGCGCGCTCAAGACGATGAACGCTGCGACGGTTGTTCCAATCGCGCTCACGAGAACGAGAGATGCCGAAGCCGCATGCGGCAATCCCAGAACCGACAGCCGCGTGACGATCTGAGCGAGTGCGAATGCGATCACGATGGCGAGCGCCATGGGAAGTAGAATGTCCCGTCCGAGCGCCAATCCGGCGACGACGATCGCGAACACGGTGATGGATGCGTGCAGGCTGCGCAGGCTGTCTGCCAGGAGCGGCATCTTGGTATCCCCTCGCGATGACTTGCAGATCTGACCGTCGGCGCCGGATACGTGATTGATCGAAGTCGCGCCGCGGGCCACAGAGCTGGCGGAGTGAAACGCGACACCTCGCATTTTGTTGCGTCATGCCTCCTCCAGGCACACGGCATCCTGGATATTCGGCGATCCGACCGATCGAATTTCCAGATCGGTGTCCCACGCAACATCGGGAACGATTTCCGCGGCCACCCGTTTATCGCTCATCGGAGCTGACGAGACGCGCCGCACCCGCCGGAAGACCGCACGACGTCGGCTCTGAATGAAACCGCTTCATTGAGAGGAAATAGCATGTCTGGTACGGGCAATAAGATCGAGGGTTACGCCAACGAAGCCATCGGCAAGGTCAAGCAGGGGATCGGCAAGCTGGTCGGCTCCGAGAAGCTGCAGGCCGAGGGCAAGATTCAGGAAATCAAGGGCGAAGGTCAGCAGGCCTACGGCGAAGCCAGGAATCGTGCGAGCGAGGCGACAGAAAAGGTGAGAGACGCCGCTGAAAGCGCGACCAGCTCGAGCACGGCCGACACGGTGTCTGGCCACGCCAACGAGGCGGTCGGCAAGGCGAAGCAGGCCGTCGGCCGGACCATCGGCTCCACGGAGATCGAGGCCGAGGGCCTCGCCCAGGAAGCAAAAGGCGAGGCACAAAAGGCAACCGGCACCGTCAAGCGTGAACTCGGCCGCTGATATCCTGCCATTACGAACGTGTCGGAGGGCAGTCGATCTGCTCTGACCCATGCCTGGAAGCGCGCTACCCCCCGTACGCTCGTACTCCAGGCGGACGCCCCGTCCGACACAACGTCGGGCGGGGCGTCGATCTGTCTGTGGGGCCTGCCGTTTCGAGCGTTCCGAACGCCAACCTCCAAAACTCCACACGAGCCGAAGAGATAACAACAGCCTTTCATGGAAATCGATGGATTAGTATTTTTCGACGCAACCAATTTTCCACTCACGCATTTGACTAGACATCAGAAACCAATTCTGTCACCGGAGGAATTCAATGGGCAGCATGCTTCATTACGCAATCGTCTTTCTGGTCGTGGCCCTGGTTGCCGCTTTCCTGGGCTTCGGCGGAGTGGCGGGCACTGCGATGGAAGGCGCGCGCATTCTGTTCTGGGTCGCGATCGTGCTGTTCGTCGTCTCGGTCGTCGCCGGTTTTTTCCGACGCGCAGGGTAGCGGCGAGCACCAGGGAGCGAGTGGCACGAAGCCGACCCGAGTCGCGACCCGGGTCGGCTTTGGCACGCCTGTCGATCGAAGACGGATCGCGCGGCGTCGAACGAGCAACGGGAAGACGCCCGAGAAAAAAGAAACGTAATCCGGAACGACAGGCCGATCGTCGGCGTTCTCAAGACAGCGATCGGCGATATCGCTTCACGGGGACTTCGGGCCGCAGAGCCTCGAACCTGAAACAACAAGGAGTTGAGCCATGGCCACACATGCAGCACATCAGGACACCACGACAACCGCCAACACGGCGCGAGACATGACCGCGAAGCTCGGCGATGCCGCCTCCGAACTTGCAAGCAAGGCCGGCGAGCAGGTCGATCGCGTGATCAACGAGGCGGACACCACTGTCCGCACCATCAGGGCCCAGGGCCGAGACGCCGGCGAGCGTGTCACAGAGGTGGCCGGAAACATGAAGACGGCAGTCGACAAATCTCTGAAGGAGCAGCCGATGGCCACGCTGGCGATCGCAGCCGCACTGGGCCTCGTCGTTGGCGCGCTCTGGAAATCCTGACGCGTCGCAGTCTGTAGCGCCAATCGCCACACGAGGAGGATCGGGCCATGTTCGCAAGTCTGGTGCGGCAGGCGCAAGCCAGCGTCGATGATGCGATAGCCATCGTCGTCAACCGCATCGTCGTCGCCGTCCCCTTCCTCGCCGCGGCCGGGTTTGCCGTGTCGGCCTTGTCGACCTGGCTGTCCAGCCGTTATGGCAGCCAGATCGCCGATCTCATTCTCGCCTTTGGCTTTCTCGGGATCGGAATCGTGACCGCGATCGTTGTCGAGTTGCGGCAGCCGTCAAGAACAGCGGGAGACATCGCGCCAGCCTCGACCAATGCCGGTGAAGTCGAGGCAGAGTCCGGAGACGAATCTCCGCCACTGGCCGGCATGATCGACAATGGGCGGGCCTTGGGTCTGTTGGCGAGCGCAGCGCCCATGGCGATCCCGGTTCTGCTGAAACACGCGATCCGGAATCTGCCGCTCATCTTAATGATCGCTGTGGCGGCCTACGTTCTGACCCGCCAGCCGGATGCAGCGACTGACGGCCCCGGCGATCCCTCGGCACGCCCATTGGACGGCGCTGATCCAGGCTCGATCACGACGTGATTAAGCATTGAGTATCATGATGTTGAACAATCGACTCTACAGCCCACCGTCCCGATTGAGGCATCAGATCGGCAGCCTCGACACTTTGCCGCAACAAGCGATGGAACTCCGCCGGGGGGACATGCGTTTCGCCATCCATCGGCTACAAGACGAGAAAGCCTGAAGTCATGCCTCAGTCGAATGATGACAAGTCCGCAACCGGCACGGGAGAGGAGGCCGCGCACGGTTGCGCCACCAAGTGCGACGCCGCGTTGGCACCGGAGGCCCAGGACGCCATCACCTCTCAACTCAAGCGCCTATACGGCGATATGCTTCAGGCACCTATCCCCGACCGCTTCAGCGAGTTGCTGGCCGACCTGAGCAAAGGGAAGCGCTCCTCATGACCGGTTCCGCGTCCGAAGACTTCCCGGCGATGCTGGCCGCTCTCGTGCCCAATCTGCGCGCGTTTGGACGTTCCTTGACTGGATCGTCCGAGCACGCCGACGATCTCGTGCAGGAAACGCTGGTCAAGGCATGGCAGAACCGGGAGCGCTTCGAAGACGGCTCCAATCTGAAAGCTTGGCTGTTCACGATCCTCCGCAACACGTTCCTGTCCGAGCGCCGCAAGCGCAAATGGGAGCGACAGGACGTGGATGGCGACGGCGCCGCCATGCTCGTCTCCCGTGGCGAGCAGCTCGGGCACATGGATCTCCTCGACTTCGGCAGCGCGTTCTCTGACCTTCCCGAGGAACAGAAGGAGGCACTGCTTCTCGTTGGGGCCGAGGGCTTCTCATACGAGGAGGCAGCCCTGATGTGCGGATGCGCGGTCGGCACGATGAAGAGCCGGGTGAGCCGCGCCCGGACCCGTCTGGCGGACGTTCTCGGCTACGAAACCGGGAACTATGAACTCGCTGAGACGTTTTCTGGAGAGGCCGTTCGAGCCTCCTGAACCATTGCGCCGCAGCGTTACTGACACGCCGCATCGCGTCCGCCGTCCGCCGTCCGGCTCGGACGCGACGGATCGAGACGGCCGAAGAGAAAGGAGTTGTGTCATGAGTGAGAGGACCAAACGACACGCGTCGATCGAGACGCTCGACACCGGCCTGGGCGCCCGTGATCGCGGCAAGGTCGCAGATGCATTGGTCCCGGTGCTCGCCGACAGCTACATTCTGCTGATCAAGACCCACGTCTACCATTGGAATGTGGTCGGTCAGCATTTTCTGCCGCTGCACGAATTGACCGAGGCCCACTACACCAACCTTTTCGCCGCCGTCGACGAGATTGCCGAACGTATCCGGTCGCTGGGCAAGCGCGCCCCGCTGAGCCTGTCCGCGCTGCGCGACAAGGCGTCGGTCGAGGAGGAGACGGTCAATCGTACCGCCGAGGAGATGGTCGCCCACCTCGTCGACGATCACGAGCAGCTGACGAAGCGCCTGCGCGAAGCCGCACTTTTGGCCGACGAATCCGACGACCTCGTCACCGCCGACCTTCTGACGCAGCGCCTCGCCTTTCACGAAAAGGCGATCTGGATGCTGCGCGCCATCCTCGGCAAGGCGTGACGCGATCTGGAAGATTTCGTGTGGCCGGGCGGGAACCGTCCGGCCACACGGGCGTTCAAAGCGTTGGGCACGAGGCTGCCCCAGTCCCGCCGCGTGTGGGTCGCCACATTGGAGAACCGCAATATGCCGAAGTCGCTCGCCGATCAGCTGTCACCGCAACTGCCGTACTTGCGCCGCTTCGCACGCGCACTTTGCGGCTCGCAGGAAGCCGGAGATGCGTACATCGTCGTGATGCTGGAGGCACTGGTGGCCGACCGGAGCCTCTACGATGCATCGCTGCCCCACCGCGTCGCCGCCTATTCGACGCTCCTGAAAATCTGGTCGTCGGTTCCCGTCAACCAGAAGGCCATGTCCGCCGAGACGGGCCCGATAGGTGTCGCAGACCGCCGGATCGACACCCTCGCGCCGGCGTCGCGGCAGGCATTCCTCTTGGCCGGTCTCGAGGACTTCTCGAGCGCCGAGATCGCGCTGATGATGCAGCGTACCGAGGAAGAGGTGCTCACCCTCATTGACGAAGCTTCGCGCGAGATCGCAACCCAGATAGCGGCTCGCATCATGATCATCGAGGACGAACCACTCATCGCCATGGACATCGAGAGCCTCGTTACCGATCTCGGCCACGAGGTCGTCGGCATCGCGGCGACGCGCAAGGAGGCCGTAGACCTCGGCCAGAAGCAACGGCCGGGCATGATCCTCGCCGACATTCAGCTCGCCGACGGCAGTTCTGGAATCGACGCGGTAAACGAGATTCTAGGCGTTCTCGACGTGCCGGTGGTTTTCATTACGGCTTATCCGGAGCGCCTCTTGACGGGCGAGCGCCCGGAGCCTGCATTCCTGATCACGAAACCTTTCAAGCCGGAAATGGTGAAAGCCGTGATCAGCCAGGCCTTGTTTTTTGATGTCAAGGCCGGGGGTGGACGCCGCGGCGCTGCGGCCTAGGTGGACGGCGGCGCAGGGCGGCTGACGTCGTCGACTGCACAGATCAGCGCGAGCGGGGCACAGAAGGATGCACACAGGACTGCTGGAGGCGAGCCCCGACTGCATCAAGATTCTGTCTGTCGATGGCCGTCTGCAGTTCATGAATCGCAACGGCCGCTGCCTGATGGAGATCGACGATTTCGACCAGATCAGTTCGGCCCACTGGCCCGATTTGTGGCCTCGCGAATATAGAGACACCATCGAGCAGGCTATCGCGACCGCACGATCCGGTGGCGTGGTTCGACTGTCCGCGCCATGCCCTACCGCGAAGGGAACTCCCAAATGGTGGGACGTTTTTGTAAGCCCGATCCGTGACGAGACCGGTGCGATTGTCTCCATCATGTCGACGTCGCGTGATGTGACGCACCTGAAGGCAGTGGAGTTGAGCCTCAAGGAAAGCGAGCAGCGCTTTCGCGCTCTTGCGGACACGATTCCGCAGCTGGCCTGGATCAGCGACCCCGAAGGGAACATCTCTTGGTTCAATCAGCGCTGGCTCGACTACACCGGCCTGTCGCTCGAGCAATCAACGGGGCGCGGCTGGCGGCAGGCTCACGACCCTGAGCATCTCGACCGCGTGGCAAGCCGCTTCCTCGCCGTCCTTGAGCGCGGTGAGGACTGGGAGGACACATTTCCGCTTCGCGGCCGCGACGGAACCTATCGCTGGTTCCTGTCGCGCGCTCGTCCGCTCCGGAACGCAACGGGCAAGGCGGTGCTCTACTGCGGCACCAATACCGACGTCACCGAGCAACGCGAGCAGAGTCAACGCCTGCGCCAGCTCGCGCGCGTCGTGAACATGTCGCACGAAGCCATCCTTGTTTGGGATCGCGAGGGCGGCATCCTGAACTGGAATCGCGGCTGCGTGGATCTCTACGGATACACGCGCCACGAAGCCCTCGGCCGGATAAGCCACGACCTGCTGGCAACGCAACATCCAGTGCCACGCGCCGAGTTCGAGCGCTTCCTCATCGAAGAAGGATCGTGGAACGGCGAGCTGCTGCACAAGGCGGCGGACGGTTCCGATGTCTGGGTCGAAAGCCGCCAGGAATTGATCCGCGTCGGCGGCCGGCAAGTGATTCTCGAAACCAACCGCGACATCACCGAGCGCCGTCGTGCGGACAATCTCCGTGATCTGCTGCTCGCGGAAATCAATCATCGCGTCAAGAATACGCTCGCCATCGTTCAGTCGCTCGCGCACCAGACGGCGAAGACTTCGGAAACCGTGCCCCAATTCGCCCGCCGCTTCGATGGGCGCCTTCATGCGCTGGCTGGTGCGCATTCGATCCTGACGGAATCCAACTGGGTCGGCGCCCCGATCGAGGGGCTGGTCCGGGCCCAGCTCGTCCTGCACGGCGAGCGGACCGCCGCAGTGTCCTATGAAGGTGAGGATGTCTTCCTGCCGCCGCAGGTGGCCGTACAGATGTCGCTCGCGATCAACGAATTGACGACCAACGCGCTCCAGCACGGTGCTCTGACGCGACCGACTGGTCGGGTTGCGATCCGGTGGCTGGTCGAGCCAAGCGAGGATCTGGACATCCTTAGCTTCGAATGGGTCGAGACGGGCACGATGCACGACAGCTTCACCCGTGGCCAGGGCTTCGGCTTGAAATTTCTCGACCGGCTCAATCACCTGCCGTCGATCAAGGCCGAAACGAAGTTCGAGCCCGATCGCCTGACGGCACGGATAACGATCGATATACCCCGCGAGCAGCCCGGACCGGCGCCGGTCTTGTTCAACTTCGGGCGCGAACGTCAATCGGTAGCTCTGCACCAGGCGCTCCCGCGGAATGCCGAACCGGATCATGTCCTCATCGTGCAGCAGCAGTCACCCGAAGCCTATCGCTTCGACGAGATGGCCGGCAGCCTTGGGTTCGGGACCGTCGGACCGGTGAGCGAACCGGCCGAGATCGAGCGGCGCCTGAAAGGTCACCATTATCTGCTCGCGATCGTCGATCTCGACGGACTGGAGGACAAAGTCGGCGATCTTCTCGCGTCGATCGAGACCAGCAAGGTTCCGGTGATGGTTGTGGGTTCCAATTCCGCATTGACGAGATGCTCGGCGGAACTCAGCGGCCACAGCCGCATGGCGAAACCATTGACCGCGGAAAAACTGATGGGCGAACTGCTTGCCCTGCCGGTCCGCACGAAGCCGGGACCGGGCTGACTGGCCGGCCGAAGCCCGCGTGTGGTCCGGCGTCCGGAACATGCGGCCAGGAAAAATCAAATCTGGCGTGGCCACGAAGTCACGTGTCCACAATCTAGAATCCGCCGATCGACAATGATGTTGACGCGTTTGTGACGCAGGATGCTATCCTGCCGTGGCTCAGGTTCCGCGGACGTTCGTGCCGTGGATGAAATGGGAACGCGGTGAAATCAGCTCTTGCTGGTCGATGCCGCGGCTGCCCCCGCAACTGTAAGCGGCGAGCTTTCCTGCTTTGACCACTGGCGAGGGGATGGCCCTTGCTGGGAAGGTGCAGGCGAAGCGTCAGAGCCGCAAGCCAGGAGACCTGCCCGAGCATGGTCGTTCTTCCCTCGTGCGGGTGGCGCGGAGGATGCGGTAACGCAGTGGCGACCGAATGCCGTGTTTGTTCCGGGATCGGTCGACCCATGCGCTGCGTGACGAAAGTCGCAAACATCGCACATCACGACGCTTCAGGCATTGGCGGAGCCACGTCCGGCCTCCATCGATGCATGGGCGTCCAGGCCCGATCGCATCTCGGTTCGCCATCATCGGGGAGCCCGAACCGCAATGAGATTGAAGTTCACGCCTGACGCAAAGCGGCCCGACCGCCGCCGGATCACCTTGCTCGCAAGCACATCGATCGCGCTGCTTGCTCTCGCCTCGGCGCCGCCGTCGATGGCCCAGACCCGACTGCCCGGTGTGGTGATCACCGGCGGCACGCTCGGTGGCCAGACAGAACGGCTCGTGAGGCCATCCGGCACAGCCTCCGGCCAAAGCGAAACCGAGACGACGCTCCAGACTGACGGTGACGGGCAGGCGTCGTCCACCGCGACCGTGAACAGCAGCGGCGAAACTTTGGTCGGCATTCCCTCCGAGAAGATTGGCTCCGCGGTCGCCGTGGTGACGGGCGCCGAGCTTCGCGCCCAGCAGGTCCGCCATGCAGCCGAGGCCCTCCGCAGCCTTCCCGGCGTCCAGGTCAGTTCATCCGGCGGCTATGGCGGCGTGTCGCAGATCCGCATGCGCGGCGCTGAAGGCAACCATACGCTCGTACTCATCGACGGCATTGAAGCCAACGCGACCAACGGGGGCGAATTCGACTTTGCGGACTTGCCCACCGAGGACATCGAGCGCATCGAAGTCATTCGTGGTGGCCACTCCGGCATCTACGGCTCGAAGGCGATCGGCGGGGTGATCAATGTCGTGACCCGCAGCGGCCGCGGACCGATCCGCGTCGAGGCGACAGGCGAAATCGGCGGCCTCGAAACGCGCGGCGGTTCCCTGCGCGCGTCAGGCGGTACCGATCGCGCATGGCTGTCCGCGTCGGCCCAGCATCGCGGCTCCGACGGCTTCAATATCGCCGAACGGGGTTCCGAGAAGGACCCATGGCGCTCACGTTCGCTGGCACTCAAGGGCGGCTTGAAGCTCCTCCCCGGCGTCACAGTCGATTTCTCGATCCGCGAGACGACGCGCTTCGCCAACACCGATCCCGAGGGTATCAGCCCCTTGACCGGCCTCTATGGCGCCATCGACGGCATCGGCTCTTACGAGACGAATGTCCTGCTGGCCGGCGTCAACCTGAAATGGGACTCGGCCGATGGCGCGTTCACCCAGATCCTGCGCGCCAATCGCAACGAATCCGACGGCGTCACCAGGTCGGCATTCGGCACGTCGCGCAATCTGAGCGAGGCCGAGCGCGTCGGTTATCTGGCGACGTATCGCTTCGCGACCCCGGGCCTTCTCGGTGCGCGCCACGCCGTTTCCGGTCTTGCCGAGAAGGAGATGGATGCCTTCACGCCGTTCGCCTCATTCACCGACGGATTGCGCCGCGAGCGTGAGCGCAACGCCTTCGTCGCCGAATACCGTGGCGAGTACTTCGACCGCGTCTTCCTCTCGGCATCGGTCCGCCACGACGACAACGACGCCTTCAAGGACTTCACGACCTGGCGCACCAGCGTCTCGGTTCCGATCCCGGAGATCGGCATCCGGCCGCACGCGAGTGTCGGCACGTCCGTTGCGCTACCCGGCATGTTCGAGCAGTTCGGCAGCGTCCTGAACAACTTCGTCGGCAACCCGAACCTCACGCCGGAAGAGAGCATCGGATGGGATGCAGGCGTCGAGTTCACGTTCGATGCACGCTCGCGAACGGTGCTGGACGTCACCTACTTCAGAGCCAACCTGAAGAACGAGATCGCAGCCGACTTCACGAACTTTCCCGTCTACACGCTCCGCAATCTGGCGGGCGAAAGCACGCGCGAAGGTGTCGAAGTGGCATTCAAGTCGCAGCCGCTCTCGTGGCTCTATCTCGGCGCCAGCTACACCTATCTGGACTCCCGCGATCCTGATGGCGTGCGCGAGATCCGCCGCTCGCCGCACGCCGCACGCGCGGACATGACCGCGACATTCGCTGGCGGCAAGGGAAGCTTAAATCTGGCCGCCATCTACAATGGACAGGTGGCCGACCTGAACTTCGGCACCTTCCCGTCGACGCGCGTCACGCTGGACGACTACCTCCTCGTCAACGCAGCCCTGAGCTACAAGATCGATCCGAGGGTCGAACTCTTCGTCCGTGGCGAGAACCTGCTCGATCAGGACTATCAGGAGATTTACGGCTACAACACGCCCGGACTCGCGGCCTACGCCGGGTTCCGGATCAAGCTCGAGGACCCCTCGACGGCGCACTGGGAAAAATACAGGTAAGACCAGCGGAGCCTCCCCGACGCACCACGACCGGCGTCCGGTGGCACGGCCTTTCCCACAACGACGCAACGACAGGAGCGGCGCAGCGTGACAGTCGGAAAGAGTTGGTTCGCTGCGTTTCTGCCAGGCCTGCTCTTCGCTGCCAGCAGCGCCGCCGCCGCGCCCTCAGAAAACCACCCCCGGCGCGTCGTCTCGATGAATGTGTGCACCGACCAGTTGGCCATGCTCTTGGCGGACGAAGGCCAGCTCGCCTCCGTTTCGCACATGGCGAGACAGCGAGAATTCTCCGTCCTCTGGCAACGCGCCGGAGCGCTCACCGTCAACCACGGCCACGCCGAGGAAGTCTATCTGATGCGGCCGGACCTGGTGCTCGCGGGCTCCTACTCGACCCGGGTCACCGTAGACCTCCTGCGCCGCCTCGGCGTGCGCGTCGAAACGTTCGCGCCGACGTCGTCGCTGGAGGACATCCGCAAAGACATCCAGACCATGGGCCGCCTGCTTGGCCAGTCGCCTCGCGCTGCCGCCATTGTGTCGGCGTTCGACCGCGAGGTCGCGGCCCTGCGCGCGAGCCACGGCGACCGCAAGCCGCTCGCCGCGCTCTATTATGCCAACAGCTACACGTCGGGTCGCGGCACGCTCGCGGCCGAGATCGTCGGCCTCGCGGGCCTGGACAACCTCGCAAGCCGCCTCGGCCTGACCGGCACAGCCCGGCTGCCGCTCGAGTCCCTCGTCATGCACGCCCCGGAGATCATCGTCACCGGTCAGCGCTACGGCGGCGACAACGCACAGGCGACGAGCGTCCTCGATCATCCGGCCCTGACCCGCGGCGGCAGCCTGCCGGGCGCCCTCGTCATCGCGGACCACGAATGGATCTGCGGGCTGCCATTCACGATCGAAGCGGCACGCCGCCTCGGGTCGGCAGCCCGCGCCGCGACCGATCGCGAGGCTCGATGATGCGCGTCGCCTTCGCGCTTCTGATCATCGCGCTGGTCGTCGCGTTCGCCGGCTCCCTTTTGGTTGGTCCGGCGACCATCGACATCGGGGCGTCACTCGCCGCGTTGTTCGGAGGCGGCAGCGAGCCGGCCCGCATCGTGATGTGGGAGATCCGTCTGCCTCGGGCCATTCTCGGTGCGTCGGTCGGTGCAACGCTCGGCCTTGCAGGCGCGGCCTTGCAAGGCTACTTGCGCAATCCCCTGGCGGACCCGGGCGTGCTGGGCATCAGCGCCTCGGCGTCATTCGGCGCGGTCCTCGCGTTTTATTTCGGTGCCGCCGCGGTGGCGCCGCTGGCTCTCCCGCTCTCGGCGATGGCGGGAGCCGCAGGAGCCGCCATGCTGGTCCGGCTCTTGGCCGGCCGGGATGCCGGCACCTTGACGTTGATCCTCGCCGGCGTTGCCATCAGCTCCCTCGCGGGCGCCCTCACCACACTGGCGTTGAATCTCGCGCCCAATCCGTTCGCCGCGCTCGAAATCCTGTTCTGGATGCTGGGGTCTCTCTCCGACCGGTCCATGGCCCATGTCTGGCTCGCACTGCCGTTTATGGTTCTGGGTTGGTTGCTGATGGCCATGTCGGCGCGTACACTGGACGCACTGACCCTCGGCGAGGACGTGGCGGCCACCTTGGGTGAAAGCCCGAAGCGCGCCCAGTTGCTGATCATCGCGGGCGCTTCGATCGCCGTTGGCGCCGCGACCGCCGTCGCTGGTGCGATTGCTTTCGTCGGGCTCGTCGTTCCGCACCTGTTGCGGCGCTTCGTCGGCAGCCGTCCATCCGCCCTGCTGCCGGCCAGCGCCCTCGGTGGCGCGGTGCTCGTGCTCCTCGCCGACATCGCCGTGCGGCTGGTTGCGCCGGAACGGGATATCAAGCTCGGCGTTCTGACGGCCTTGATCGGCGCGCCGTTCTTTCTCCGCCTTGTCCTCGAAACCCGGAGGGAAAGCCAATGACCCTCCTGCACGTGCGCGACCTGTCGGTAGCGCGGGGCCCGAACCGGATCCTCGACCGGATCACAGCTACCGTGAAGGCCGGCGAAGTCGTGGGTGTTCTGGGTCCGAACGGCGTCGGCAAGACGACGCTCCTGGCGTCGATCCTCGGCCTCGTACCGTCAACGGGCACCATCGAGCTGATGGGCCGGCCAGCTGGCCTGATCCCCGCGAGGGAGCGCGCGCGTCTCGTGTCCTATCTGCCTCAGGCACGGGACGCCGCCTGGCCCATGACCGCCGAGATGATCGTGGCGCTCGGGCGTCTGCCCCACAGTCCGGGACTGCACGCCCCGACTCGCGCCGACCGGGACGCTGTCGACCGGGCAATGCAGGCGACCGGCGTGACGCATCTGCGCACGCGCCCCATCTCGCAACTCTCGGGCGGCGAGAAGACGCGCGTTCTGTTGGCCCGGACACTGGCGCAGGACGCGGCCTTGATCGTGGCCGACGAGCCAGCGAGTGGTCTCGACCCAGCCCAACAGATTACGATACTGCGCTTGTTTCGTGAGTTGGCAGCATCGGGCCGGTCCGTGCTTCTGAGCCTGCACGAGCTTCACCTCGCAGCGATGTGGTGCGACCGCCTCTTGCTTCTGAGCCACGGAGTGATCGCGGCAGAAGGTGCTCCGGCCGAAGTGCTGACTGCGGAACGGATCGCGGAAGTGTACGGCTGCGATGCGCACGTGACGGAGAGCCCCGAAGGTCTGATCGTCGTGCCGCTCGCACGCTTGGCCCGGCGCTGACCCCACCACGCCCACTGCGAGGCCGAACTCCATCGGCGGCCGTTCGAGGCGGGATTGGAAACGGGCTCAGCCCAATTGCCGACGACACACGTCGCCGAACACGATCACACTATATTTCTGGCCAGCATGTCGGCTTGGGCCTTGCTTGATCGTCCTTGGCGACGAGACACGCGTCTGTTTTGGCAACGCAACTCGCGCTCTGCCTCGGACGTTCCATCAGTCTCCCATGCCGTTGAAGAAAGGACGCGAACATGCCGAGCACAGTTCACTTTCACCGCATCCTCGCCGCCAAACCCGAAAAGGTCTATCGCGCCTTCGTCGAACCCGATGCGATAGCCAGTTGGATCCCCCCATTCGGATTTCTCTGCACCGTCCACGAACTCGACGCACGAGTCGGTGGCAAGCACCGCATGTCGTTCCGCAATTTCACGACCGGGCACAGCCACTCTTTCGGTGGCGAATACGTGGAGGTCGTGCCGGGCGAACGACTTGTCTACACGGACAGGTTCGACGACAGGCGATTGCCGGGTGAGATGAAAATCACTATTTCGATCGTGCCGGTATCTGTAGGCACCGAATTGACCATCGCTCAGGAGGGGATCCCCGACGCAATTCCTCGTGAAGCGTGTTGTCTCGGCTGGCAGCAAAGTCTCCTGAAACTCGCGAAGCTCGTGGAGCCGGACATCTGCGGCTGACAAATGGAGAACGTAAATGGCCAATCGACACGGTGACTTCATCTGGTACGAGCTTTTGACCTCTGATGCCGACGCGGCGGCCGCATTCTACAGCGATGTTTTCGGCTGGAAGGTGAGAGACTCCGGCCAGCCGGACATGGATTATCGCCTGCTCGCGGCGCACGACGCAGACGTCGGCGGCCTCATGCAGATCAACGACGAAATGAAAGCTGGCGGCGCCAGTCCGATCTGGCTCGGGTACATCGCCGTCGACGACGTCGATCGCAGCGTGGAGAGCATCACGAAGGCCGGCGGCCAGCTTCAGATGCCGGCCATGGACATCCCCCACGTCGGTCGCTTGGCCATGGTCACGGACCCCCAGGGCGTGCCGTTCTACGTCATGCGTGGCCTGAGCGATGAGGAGAGCCGCGCCTTTGCCTATGAAGCACCGCGTCTTGGCCATTGCGCCTGGAACGAGCTGGCCACCAGCGATCGTGCGGCTGCGATGACGTTCTACACACAGCAGTTCGGCTGGCTGAAGGACAGCGAGATGGATATGGGCCCGATGGGCAAATACGAACTCCTGCGTCGCGCCGAAGGCCCGGGTCTGTTCGCCGGCGTCATGACCCAGCCGCAGGAAATGCCCGTGTCGCTCTGGACCCACTACTTCCGTGTTGCCGACGTCGACAAGGCCGCGCGGCGAGCGACGGCAGGCGGCGGCCAGATCGCGCACGGACCGATCGAGATTCCCGGCGGCGAGTTCGCGGTCAACGCCATCGACCCCCAAGGCGCAATGTTTGCGTTCATCGGCCCCCGCGAATGATCGGTGCGGCCCGGCCGGCCCGCGCATGCGCGCCGCCGGCCGCTCACATGCCCTTGGGTTCGGCGAGCGTCTCGATCTGGTTGCGAACGTAAGCGGCTTCCGCTGGCGTATGGGCGAGCGCGATCGCCCTGCTGAACGCCTCGCGCGCCTCGTCATGTCGTCCGAGCGCCTTCAGGAAGGCCCCGCATGCGCCATGAAAGTAGAAATAGCCGCCGAGTGGCGTCGCCAGCGGCTCGATCATCGCAAGTGCATCAGCGGCTCCGCGCGTCTTCGACACAGCCACCGCGCGGTTGAGCGTCACGACCGGCGACGGCTGCATGCGTTCGAGCGTGCCGTAGAGCAGGTCGATTTGTGCCCAGTCGGTGTCGGCGAAGCGAGGCGCTCGGGCGTGCAGCGCCGCAATCGCCGCCTGCACCTGATAAGGCCCAGGACGTCGGTGACGCAGCGCCTTGTCGACAAGAGCGAGCCCCTCGGTGATCGCGCGCCGGTCCCATCGCGCGCGATCCTGCACCTCGAGGAGCACCGGAGCCCCGTCGGCGTCGATGCGCGCAGCCGCGCGGGCATGCTGCAGAAGCATCAGCGCCGTGAGCCCCATGATTTCCGGCTCCGCGGGAAACAACTGCAACAGCAGCCGGGTAAGTCGGATCGCCTCGTCGCACAGTGGCGCCCGCGCGCCATGATCGTCGTCCCGCGTCGTGTAGCCTTCGTTGAACACGAGATAGAGCATGGCGGCGACAACCGTGATCCGTTCGCTTCGCTCGACGGGACCGGGCGCCTCGAAGGGCAGATCCACGCTGGCGATTCTCGCCTTCGCACGCGTGATGCGTTGCTCCATCGCCGCTTCGCTGACGAGGAACGCCCGCGCGATCTGCTTGACGGTCATCCCGGACACGATCCGCAGCGCAAGCGCGATCTGTTGCGTGACAGGCAGGTCCGGATGGGAGCAGACGAACAGGAGCCGCAGGATATCGTCGCGATAGTCGGCATGGTCGATCCGCTCCACCTCGGTCGCCTCGACATCGGAGAGATCCGAGATCAGGTCTTCGGGTGGAAGCGGCTGCAAGCGGCTCTGCTTGCGAACGTTATCGATACCAGCGTTCCGTCCGACCATGACCAGCCATGCCGGCGCATCCCGCGGCGGACCGTTCCGCGGCCACGTCCTGAGAGCTCTAAGCGCCGCTTCCTGGAACGCCTCTTCGGCCGCATCGAGCGAACGGAAGTTGCGCAAAAGAGCTGCGACCGCCTTCGGGCGAGCCGCTGCGATGACGCGCCCGATCCAATCATCCCCGCTCACGATGAACCTCGGCGGGGAAGAACGCGGCGACGGGACGGATCTCGTAGGACCCGCCAGGATTGACGGCGCCGAGTTCACGGGCGAATGCGAGCGCATCGTCGAGGCTTTCACAGTCGACGACGTAAAACCCCAGGAGTTGCTCTTTGGTCTCGGCAAACGGTCCATCGAGCACGAGCGGCGGTTCCTGGCACTTGCGCAGTGTGGTCGCCGTCGTGGTCGGCAGAAGGCGCGCAACCGGTCCGAGCTTTTCCTTGTGCCTCTCCATGACGGCCCCGATCTTGGCCATGATGGCGTCGTCCTGCTCCTTGGACCACGCACAAACCACGTTCTCGTCGTGATAGCAGAGAATGGCGTACTGCATGATCTTGGCTCCTTGCCTAAGGGCTCGCGGCACGCCTCAGCCGCGAGCGGTCGCATACCGCAGCGTGTCGACCCAGTGCGGGCACTCCGGCAGACACGCGCTTCGATCGATCTGGCCGGCGGGCGGTGACGAGCCTCCCGGCCATCACGTTGGCGACATGATCTAAGCAGCATTTCCAGCCATCGCCGCCTCGATCCGCGCAACGTCGATCTTTTTCATCGTCAGCATCGCTTCGAAGGCGCGCTTGACCACCGACGGGTCTGGATTGGTCCAGGCGTCCAGCAGCTGCCGCGGCGTGATTTGCCAGGAGAAGCCCCACTTGTCGCGGCACCAGCCACACTCACTTTCCACCCCGCCATTCCTGACGATGGCATTCCAGTACCGATCTGTCTCGCGCTGATCCTCGGTAACCACCATGAACGAGACCGCTTCGTTCGGCTTGAATGTCGGGCCGCCATTGAGGCCGATGCAGCGGCGGCCGAGGACGGTGAAATCGACCATCAGAATATCGCCCGCCTTGCCACCCGGAAAATCCATGGGCGCCTTGTGGACGCCATCGACAGAACTGTCGGGAAACGACGCGGCGTAGAAGCGCGCGGCCTCCTCCGCCGTTCCGTCGAACCAGAGACAATTGCGCAAGTCCTTGGCCATGGCCGTCACTCCTGTTGCATGGTCAGCCTTGGGGCGTAACTCATGCGCGTTCGTCGAAGATCGCCTCGAATCCACCGAAGATCATGCGCTTGCCGTCGAACGGCATGTCCATCTGTTGCCAGCGGGCGTCGGTCTGCATCGATGCCTCGCACGCATCCGACGTCGCCTTGTCGGGCCACAGAACCCAGGAGAACACGACGGTCTCTCCCTCCCGCAGATCGACCGCCCGGTTGAAATCGGTCACCTTGCCCGCCGGAACCTTGTCTCCCCACCCCTCGATGTGCTGCAGGGCGCCGTACTCCTTGAACAGCGGCCATGCCTTCCTGGCGGACGCGACGTAGGCCGCCTTGTTGTCGTTCGGAACGGGCACCACGAAACCACTGATGTAGGTCATGTCGAACTCCTCCGGTTGATGTCGCCACGGCGATGCAAACGGCCCTGTGCACCTGACACCGCGCTCGGTCTCGCCCAAAGGACGCACACGGCACCGCTTCCCCGACATGGCCTCGCGACCTTTTTTCCCGTTGTCGCGCGCGGATCAGGTCCAGTCGAGTAGCAAGCCGCAGCTATGGATGTGAAACGCCGAACGAGGGATGACTTTGCTAGGACTCGAAATTATCCCACGCTGGCTGCTCACCCAGACGTGCGGCAAGAAAATCGATCAGCAGGCGGGTCTTTGCCGCGAGGTAGCGGTTCGGCGCATAGAGCGCGAACACGCCGAGATCTACCGGTGGAAACTGGGCGAGCACGATCTTCAGTCGGCCATCCCGGATATCGGGTCCGACGAGAAACGTCGGCAACTTGGCGATGCCTTGTCCAGCAACTGCGGCAGCCCGCAGGACATCGCCATTGTTCGAGCAAAGAACTGAGTTGATGGCGAGGCTGAAAGTCTCCCCGTCGCGCGTCAGGCGCCAGCGTTGCAGCATCGTCGAATGGCCGTAGTTGAGGCATCGGTGTCGCGTCAGGTCGTCAGGCGATTTCGGCCTGCCGAATTGCTTGAGGTAGCGAGGCGCTGCCACCAGAACGCGACGCGCGGGCGCCAGCCGCCGGGCGATCAGGCTCGAGTCAGCCAGCACGCCGATCCGGATCGTGACATCGACGCCCTCTTCGATCGGATCGATGAACCGGTCGTTCAGCGTCAACTCGATCTTGAGATCCGGGTACTGCCCCATGAATTCGGCCATCAACCGTCCGAGATGCAGCACTCCGAACGACACCGGCGCGTTGACCTTCAGCACGCCTTTCGGCTCGTCGTGCAGACGCGAGACTTGCATCTCGGTCTCCTCCACACGGGCGAGAATATCGAGACAGCTCTCGTAATAGGCGAGGCCGGCTTCGGTCGCACTCACGCGGCGCGTCGTCCGATCGAGGAGGCGTGCGCCGAGCAACTGCTCGAGTTCCATCACCGCCTTGCTGACGGCGGACCGCGTGAGACCCAGCGCGCGCCCGGCCTCCGCATAGCTGCCGAGCGAGACGACTTTCACGAACGCATTCATGGCATCGAGCTTGTCCATGCGCCATTGTATCCGAAATGGATGCAGTGTGGGCATTTTTATGAGGATTGAATTGCCAGGGTTTTGCGCCCAATTCTCTGGGCAACAGGCGGCCATCGCCGCCGGCAAGGAGAGCAGCCATGACACTCGCAGTTCGTAGATCCGAGGAGCGCGGCCGCGCCAACTTCGGTTGGCTCGACAGCAAGCATACGTTCTCGTTCGGGCACTATCACGACCCGCAATACATGGGCTTTGGCCCGCTGCGCGTCATCAACGACGATCGTGTGGCGCCGGGCGGCGGTTTTCCCGCTCATCCGCACAGCGACATGGAGATCATTTCCTACGTGCTGGAAGGAGCGATGGAGCACAAGGACAGCCTCGGTACCGGCTCGGTGATCCGCCCGGGCGACGTGCAGCGCATGTCGGCCGGCACCGGTATCCGGCATTCCGAATTCAACGCCTCGAAGACGGACCCGGTCCACTTCCTCCAGATCTGGATCATGCCGGAGCGAAAGGGCATCGAACCGGGCTACGAGCAGAAGGCGTTCGCGGATGCCGAGAAGCGCGGCCGTTTGAGGCTGGTCGGATCGCGCGATGGCCGCGACGGCTCGGTCACGATCCATCAGGACGTCGACCTCTACGCGACGTTGCTGAGAGGTGGGGACATCGTCGAACACACGATCGCTGCCGGTCGTGGCGGCTGGGTGCAGGTCGCACGCGGGTCCGTCGAGTTGAACGGCACCACGCTCCGCGAAGGAGATGGCGTCGCCGTCACGGCCTCCGGTCCGCTCCGCATCGAGGGCCTCGCCGACGCCGAGGTGTTGCTCTTCGACATGGGCCCCTGATCGGAATCTGTCGCCTCGCAACCAAACGGCGGAGCGCGATTGCTCCGCCGCATACCCGATCCATCCTCCAAGGGAGTAACCGACATGCCCGACTACCTTGACCTGCTCACCCCTGACAACAGCCAGCTCATCATCATAGATCACCAGCCGCAGATGGCCTTCGGCGTCCAGTCGATCGACCGACAGACGCTGAAGAACAACGTCGTCGCCCTCGCCAAAGCGGCAAAGGTGTTCGATGTGCCCACCACGATCACCACGGTCGAGACCGAAAGCTTTTCGGGCCACACCTACCCGGAGATCCTGGCCGTTTTTCCGGACAACCCGATCCTCGAACGCACGTCCATGAACTCGTGGGACGACCAAAACGTCCGCGACGCACTCGCCACCAATGGTCGAAAGAAGATTGTCGTTGCCGGCCTCTGGACCGAGGTCTGCAACGCGATGTTTGCCCTCTCCGCGATGAAGGACGGCGGCTACGAGATCTACATGGTCGCCGACGCGTCGGGCGGCACGACGGCAGACGCGCACAAATTTGCCATGGACCGGATGGTGCAAGCCGGCGTCGTGCCGATGACGTGGCAGCAGGTTCTGCTCGAATGGCAGCGCGACTGGGCCAGGAAGGACACCTATGACGCCACGATCCGGCTCGTCCAGGAGCACTCGGGCGCCTACGGCATGGGCGTCGATTATGCCTACACGCTGGTCCACAAGGCGCCTGAGCGCGTGAAGCACGGCGAACGCTTGGGTCCCAAGGCGGCGAGATAACGCTCAGCGCGGAGGCAGCAGATCACCGCTGCCTCCAAGCCCGCCACGACAGCTGACGAGCGCCCCACGCGTGACGTCCCGACGAACCCTTCACCGAGCAGCCCCATATCGTTCGGATGAAACGGCGCGATACGCTCGTTCATTGGGTTCGTGTCCGTGAAAGCCATCGCCAGGATCTCCCGTAGAATCGGACGAGCATGCCAGTCAGGCATCAGCCCGGTCCAATGAGAGAGGGATCGAACCGGTCGAACACGGTTCGCGCTTGATGACGGTGCAAACCTGCTGGATGCTTCGGGTTGCGGCTGAGTGGCCGCGCGACACCGGGAGCGCATGCGATGGGTGGCTTCAACAAGACCGCGGGTGACGTAATCGGCCTCAGGGGGCTGACGACGCATGGCAACGTGCTGACCGGCACCCGCCACATGGTCTCGGCTGGCCACCACGCAGCGGCGCACGCGGGGTTTCTTATCCTTGAAGCGGGCGGCAATGCCGTCGATGCGGGCGTCGCGACTGGTCTGGCGCTCGGAGTGACGTGCTGCGATCTGGTGAACGTCGCGGGCGTGGCGCCCATCATGATCCGCCTCGCGGCAACCGGCGAGGTGATCACCATCGACGGCTTGGGCGTGTGGCCCGCCAAGGCGTCGTCAGCCTATTTTCGTGAGAAGCACGGCGGGCGGATTCCGGAAGGCCTGATGCGCGCGGTGGTTCCGGGCGCACCGTCGGGCTGGATCACCGCGCTGGAGCGCTACGGAACGATGAGCTTCGGCGAGGTGGCGTCGGCCGCGATCCGACTGTCGCGTGAAGGCTTCCCGGCTGATCCGCGGTTCTGCGACACGATCGTGACCAACCAGGACAAGTACCGCCGCTGGAAGGGAAACACGGCGGTGTTCCTGCCGAACGGACGGCCGCCGTTGCCGGGCGAGATCTTTCGGCAGACCGATCTCGCACGCTCGATACAGTACATGGTCGACGAGGAGAAAGCTGCTGCCGGCAAGGGCCGCGCCGCTGGTCTCGCCGCCGCTCACCGGGCGTTCTACGAGGGCGACATCGCAGCGACCATCTGCCGGTATCACGCCGACAACGGCGGCTGGCTGGCGCGCGAGGACATGGCCGCATTCCGGGCCCGGATCGAGGCGCCGGTGCGTTTCCGGCAGGGGCGGCTCGAAGTCTACACCTGTGGCGCCTGGTGCCAGGGGCCGCTGCTCGGCATGTTGATGCGGATGCTCGAGAAGGACGACCTCGCCGCTCTCGGACACAATTCGGCGGCCTACATCCATCTGCTGACCGAGGCCGTGAAGCTCGCTTGCGCCGACCGTGAGGCCTATTTCGGCGACCCCCGCTTCGTCGACGTGCCGCTCGAGGCACTGCTGTCGTCGGAGTTGCAGGCGAAGCGCCGCGCCCTGATCGATCCCGAGCGGTCGTTCCCCGGGTTGAGAGAACCGGTGGCGATCGATGGCCGAGCGCGTGCCGCCGTTCCGAACGTGCCGTTCGAGCGGACGCCGACGCTATCGCCCGACACGACCTATTGCTGTGTGATCGACAGTGCCGGCAACGTGTTCTCGGCGACACCGAGCGACCCCTCCTACGATGCCGAGCTTATTCCGGGCACGGGGATGATCGCCTCGGGGCGCGGCAGCCAGTCGTGGGCCGACGCCGGCCATCCGTCGGAGGTGATGCCGGGCAAGCGGCCGCGCCTGACGCCCAATCCGGCGATCGCGATCCTGGAGGACGGGCGCGCGCTGATGCCGTTCGGAACGCCGGGAGGCGACGTCCAGACACAGGCGATGTTGCAGGTTCTGCTGAACGTCGCCGTGTTCGGCATGGATCTGAGGACGGCGGTCGAGGCGCCGCGCTTCGCGAGCTACGCCTTCCCGTCGAGCTTCGAGCCGCACGAGGCCTATCCGAACCGGCTGGCGGTGGAGGGCCGCATGGACGAGACGACGTTCGAAGGACTAGAGGCGCTCGGGCACGACGTGCTGCGCTGGCCCGATTGGACGCGGCTCGCCGGCACGGTGAACACGATCGTCAAGGACACAAAAGCCGGCGTGCTGACGGCGGCGGCCGATCCGCGGCGCGCAACGTATGCGGTCGGCTGGTAGACTAGACTGACGGCCGCTCTTGTCGCGTCGCGTGTCCACTCACGCTGGCCGTCTCCCCAGAGGGAGAGGAGACACGCGCCTACGCAGGACGTCGGAGATCGGCCCAGGGCCGCTACCACGGCCTCTCGCCATGAACGCGTGCACGTTGGGGTCGGGGTCATAGCACCCGCTACGATGGGCGCGAACAAATGCTATCGAGCTGACTGTTGGGGCTGCTGTTGGGGCCACCCAAAACCAGCGCAAAAACTACAAATGAAACAATGCGTTACGAAGGTTTGTGGCGGAGAGAGTGGGATTCGAACCCACGGTACGCTTTCACGTACACACGCGTTCCAGGCGTGCGCCTTAAACCACTCGGCCATCTCTCCGGAGTTCGGGCGCGGACTATAGCCATCGGCGACCGCTTAGCAAGCAATTCGCTCAGCTGGGGCGGGATCGCGTGTGGGTCCGCGCTCGAACCGGGTTGCCGCACCGCGAAGAACGCGGCACCCCCGTTAGGACGCCGCGCCTCCCGGCAGCGAAAATCTCAGCCGACGATCTCGTGGAGCCCAAAGTTGAGACCGATCTCGCGCTCGGCAGCGGCCGGGCTGTCGGAACCATGCGTCGAGTTCTCGCCCTTCGACACCGCGAACAGCTTGCGGATGGTGCCCTCGGCGGCCTCTTTCGGATCCGTTGCGCCCATCACTTCGCGATATTTGGCGATGGCGTTCTCGCCCTCGAGCACCTGCAGCACGATCGGACCGGACGTCATGAAGGTGACGAGCTCGCCGTAGAACGGCCGCGCCTTGTGCTCCTCGTAGAACTTCTCGGCCTGCGCCTTGGTCCAAAGGACGCGCTTCTGCGCGACGATCCTGAGACCAGCCTTCTCGATGACGGCGTTGATCGCGCCAGTCATGTTGCGACGCGTGGCGTCCGGCTTGAGGATGGAGAAGGTGCGCTCGATGGCCATCTGGGGCTCCTGATTGTGCGGATGAGGTGCCGGGCGATGGACCCGCCTGGCGCGGCGGGCGGGTTATAGCGGCCCCTGCGGCAGCCAGCAAGGTTGCTGCTGCGGTGCAGCAAGGGCAATGTAGTGCCGAACCGCGATGAAGGACCCCCCATGTCGAGATCGGAAAGCAATCGCCGCGTCGACGGCCAACGCCTCTGGGACAGCCTGATGGAGATGGCCAGGATCGGCGCCACGCCGAAAGGCGGCGTCAATCGTCTGGCGCTGACGGATCTCGACCGCGAGAGCCGCCACCTGTTCCAGTCCTGGGCCGAAGCCGCGGGCTGTACGGTGACGGTCGACCGCATGGGCACCATGTTCGCCCGCCGTCCGGGCACCGACCCGTCGTTGCCGCCCGTCATGCTCGGCAGTCACCTCGACACCCAGCCGACCGGGGGCAAGTTCGACGGCGCGCTCGGCGTTCTGGCGGCTCTGGAAGTGGTCCGTACCCTTCAGGACCTCGAGATCCGGACGCGCCACCCCATCGAGATCGTGAACTGGACCAACGAGGAGGGCTCCCGCTTCGCCCCCGCGATGACGGCCTCGGGCGTCTTTGCCGGCGCCCTGACCCTGGAGCAGGCCCTCGCGATCGAAGACAAATCCGGGACTACGATGGGCGCCGAGCTGGACCGCATCGGCTTTGCCGGCCCATTGCCGGTCGGAAACCGGCCGGTCCACGCCTTCTTTGAGTTGCACATCGAGCAGGGTCCCATCCTCGAGGAGGAAGGCACCGACGTTGGCATCGTCACCGTAGCCAACGGCCAGAAGTGGTACGAGATTCGCCTCGAAGGCGTCGAGAGCCACGCTGGCCCCACCCCGATGAGCCGGCGCAAGGACGCACTGCTCGGCGCCGCACGCATCGTCGAGCGCGTGAACGCCATTGGCCACGCCCACGATCCGTCGGCCTGCGCCACCTGTGGCATGATCGAGGCCTACCCGAACTCGCGCAACGTGATCCCGGGCTCGGTATTCCTCACCGTCGACCTGCGGCATCCGGAGGGTGACAAGCTTCTCTCGATGAGCAACGCGCTCGAGCGCGCCATCGACGAGATCGCGGCCGCGACCGGTCTGATCGCGAGCTGGAAGACGGTCGCCGACTTCCCCCCCCAGCCGTTCGAAGCCGGGTGCGTCGATGCCGTGCGCAAGGCCGCAGCCAGGCTCGGACTATCAGCCCGGGAGATCTCTTCCGGCGCCGGTCACGACGCCGTCTACATGGCGCGGGTGGCCCCGACCGCCATGATCTTCGTGCCGTGCATCGATGGCATCAGCCACAACGAGGCGGAAAACATGAAGCCGGAATGGGCGACGGCAGGTGCCGACGTGCTGCTGGAGGCGGTTCTCGAGAAGGCCGAGGTGGTCGGAAGCGGCGGCGGCTGAGCCGGCACCTCCCCATACAGCCCTGTTCACCCACGCGAATTCGTGGCATCAGACCGCGCCCGCAGAACCATCGAGGAGCCGCCACGCATGAGCGCCGATGTAGAAACCGTCGTGATCGGAGCCGGCGTGGTCGGACTGGCGATTGCCCGCGAGCTGAGCCTTCGCGGGCAGGAGGTCATGGTCCTCGAGCAGCACGACCTCATCGGCTCCGAGACGTCGTCCCGCAACAGCGAGGTCATCCACGCCGGGATCTACTATCCGCCGGGTTCGCTCCGCGCGAAACTGTGCGTCGAAGGCAAGCAGAAGCTCTATGCGTTCTGCGCCGAGAACGGCGTCGATCATGAGCCCATCACCAAGCTTCTGGTGGCGACATCGGAAAGCCAGCTGCCAAAGCTGAAGGCGATCCAGGAAACGGCCATCAGGAACGGCGTCACCGATCTCCAGCCCATGACCGGCGAAGAAGCCCGCAAGCTCGAACCCGAGCTGTTCTGCGTCGCAGCCATGCTGTCGCCGTCGACCGGCATCGTCGACAGTCACGGCCTGATGCTGGCGCTCCAGGGTCACGCCGAGACCAATGGCGCTCAGGTCGTCCTCAACACGCCCGTGGAGCGTCTGGGCCTTGGACCGTCGGGCCTCTATGAGATCGCTGTCGGCGGCGGCATGGCGACGACCATCAAGGCGAAGCGTCTCGTGGTATCGGCGGGGCTGCACGCATCGAAGCTCGCCCGCACCCTGCCGTGGAGCGGCAATTACCGGCCTCCCGAGACCTACTACGCGGTCGGCCAGTATTACGCCCTGTCGGGAAAATCGCCGTTCTCGCGTCACATCTACCCGATGCCGGACGGCGCCTGGCTCGGCCTGCATGTGACGGTCGATATCGGCGGGCGGTGCAAGTTCGGGCCCGACATCGAGTGGATTCCCGAGATCGACTACAGCTTCAAGCCCGAGAAGCTGGAGAAATTCCTGGGGTTCATCCGCACCTACTATCCGGCCCTCGATCCGGAGCGCCTGCACCCGGACTACACCGGCATCCGGCCCAAGCTTTATCGTGAGGGCGAGCCGGTTCCGGACTTTTTCCTGCACGGGCGGGAAACGCATGGGCTCCCCGGCCTGATGCTCCTCTATGGCATCGAAAGCCCCGGCCTGACGGCGTCCATGGCGCTTGCCGAGATGGTCGCCGAGCGCATCTGAGCCGGCGCCCCCGCCGCAGTCGGCAGGAGCACGGCGAGCGGATCGCGGTGGAAAACCACCGGCTGCGCGCTTTGCCATCTCAATGCTGCCGTTCGGCCTGTGCAAGGTCGGCCTGTTTCCTCGCGCGATTCGTGCGTGGCGACAGGCGGCGCGCCTTGCGTGCAGTGAGGACCGGCTACGGTGAACCCGAACATGCAGCAGAAAGTCGAAGCCCCTAGCGATGCCGATACGCGCATCGCGCCCGATCCGCTGGCAGCCGTCCTCCCGGCGATTTCCGCGCTTGCCGCCATCGCATCGATTGCAGCCATCAACTGGGTCGGCCAGGAGCGGACACCTGACCGCGCACGCTCCCGCCGCAAGGCTGGCGTCGCCTTGCGCGATCTAGAGTCCTGCTGCATGGGCCTGCAGGAGATTTTCCGGCGCCTCCAGCGCAGCCCGAAGCTGTTTGCGGGTGATGGCCCGGCTGCCGCCTCGCCACTGAAGTTCGGCGTCTGTGGTCCACGTATCGATCCGGCGCTGGCCCGGTCCTATCACCAGCTCATGAACGACATCGCCTCGATGCTTGTGCTCGCCTCACAGAACGCGTTCGACGTGATGAGCGCCATCGAGGACGGCGAGATCCTGGCGCCGGAACAGCTCTTCTTCGGCTTCGGCGAGCAGCAGGACGCGCTCAACAAGCTGGTCCAGAACCGCGCCACGCTGCGTGTCATCGTCGAGACGGGAGGCGAGGTGTCGGAGCGCCTGACGGCACTGGTCCGCGAACTGCGCACCTACAAGGTCGAATAGCCCCGCCAGATCTGAGGCCAGATCTCAGGCCAGATCCGGCCGAAACGACTTGGACAACTGCCGCACGACCTCGTTCAGCACGAACCGGCCTGCCCGTGTCGCCCGGATTCTGTCATTTCCAAAGACTTCTAGCACGCCGAGCCCCGCGAGCCGATCGATCACGGCCTGATCCGGCCTGACCCCACCGACACGGGCGAGCCGGACGAGATCGATCCCCTCGCTCAAGCGGAGCCCCATGAGCAGCAATTCGTCGGCCTGCTCCTCGGCGGTCAGCACCTGGTCTTCGATCACGCCGCGTCCGGTGGCGGCCACCCTCTGCATCCAGGCTTCGGGCCCGCGCTCGTTGACGGTCGCCACCCGACCGTCTGGCCTGAGTTCCCGCCCATGAGCACCGGGTCCGAGCCCCACATAGCTGCCATAGCGCCAGTAGACGAGATTGTGCCGGCTTTCCTGCCCGGGCCGGGCGTGATTGGAGATCTCGTACGCCGGCATGCCCGCGGCCTCGGTCATGTCCTGCGTCAGCGCATAGAGCCGGTCGGCGATCTCCGGCTCTGGAACGTGCAGCTTGCCGGCCCGATGCAGGTCGGCGAACGGCGTCCCCTCCTCGATCGTGAGCTGGTAGAGGGAGAGATGGTCGGACCCCAGCCGCAGCGCTGTGGTCAGCTCGGCTTCCCAGACCGCTTCCGTCATGCCGGGGCGGGCATAGATGAGATCGAACGAGACCCGGTCGAAGGTGGCCCGCGCGATATCGAGCGCGGCCAGCGCGTCAGCCAGCGAGTGCAGCCGGCCGAGCCGCTTCAGCGCCCCGTCGTCGAGCGCCTGCACCCCGAGCGAGACACGGTTGACGCCCGCCGCCAGATAGCCCCGGAACCGCCCGGCCTCGACACTCCCCGGGTTCGCTTCCAGCGTGATTTCGCACCCATCGGAAACGCCGAATGTCGCCTCGACCGCCTCGATGATGCCAGCCACCGTGCCGGGCTGCATGAGCGACGGCGTCCCCCCACCGAAGAAGATGCTCTCGACCGGTCCACGGCTCGCGAGCCCGCGCGCGGTGCTGGCGATTTCCGCGAGATAGGCGTCGAGATAGGCCCGCTCGTCCCAACCGCCATGGCGGACGTGGCTGTTGAAGTCGCAATAGGGGCACTTCTGCGCGCAGAACGGCCAGTGCACGTAGACCGCGAACGCCTCCGGCGCGACGACGCCGGCAGCCCCGGGTGCGCCGCGGCCGGCCTCAGCCGAGACAGGCGTCGACGAACAGCTTGAAGGCTCTGGCCCGATGGGAGATCTCATGCTTTTTCCCGGGCTCCATTTCGCCGAAGGTGAGGGTCTCGCCGTCCGCGACGAACATGGGGTCGTAGCCGAAGCCTTTCGAGCCCCGCGGCGGCCAGACGAGATGCCCGAACACCCGACCCTCGAACACCTGCGTTTCGCCATCCGGCCACGCAAGGCAAAGCGCCGCCGTGAAATTCGCACGCGGCGCCGGGTCCGCCATGGTGACGCCACGCTCCGCGAGCGCCTCCTGAACCTTGCGCATCGCGAACGTAAAGTCCTTGGCCGGCCCTGCCCAGCGCGCCGAATAGATGCCGGGATCGCCACCGAGCACCTCGACCTCGAGCCCGGAATCATCCGAAAGTGCCGGCAGCCCCGTGGCCAATGCCGAATGCAACGCCTTCAGGCGGGCGTTCCCGGCGAACGTCGTCTCGGTCTCGTCGGGCTCTGACACGCCGAGCGTACCGGCGGAGACCGCATCCAGCCCGAACGGCCGAACCAGTTCGCCGATTTCCCTGAGCTTGCCAGGGTTGTGGCTTGCGACCACCAGACGGCCGCCGCGCGTCAGCTTGCGTTGCATCAGCGTTCAAAGCCCCAGATCTTTGGTTCCGCGAACTCGAGACAGTTGCCGCAGGGATCGCGGAAATAAAGCGATCGCCCGCCGGACGCCGGCCACACGAAATCGGCTTCGATGGCCACGCCCTCGGCTTCGAGACGGGCCCGCCAGGCGTCGATCTCGTCGGCGGAGGCCCGGAAGCAGACGTGTCCCTCGCCCTGCGCGCCGTGGGGTGGCACCGGCAGCGTCCCGGCCTTGGGTGGAACAACCGTCGCATCCGGGTTGAAGATCAGCACCACCTGCTCACCGACACGATAGAAGATCTGCCGCCCGGCCATCGTGTGGAACGGCTCAAGGCCGAGCACCCGTCGCCAGAACTGCTCCGTTGCGGCGAGATCGCGCGCATAGAGAACGGTTTCGAGAACGCCAGTCGGCTTCAATGACGGCTCGGCCATGGCCCTGACTCCCATCCCGTGATTGCACGGTGGCCGACGCGATACGCCGGCCCTCGCATCATCGTCAGGACACGGTCAGCTTCTGCAGCGAGATCAGCTCGCCGATGCCCTTCTTGGCGAGCGCCTGCAGTTCGGCGAAGTTCTGCTCGCTGAACGGTACGGTCTCGGCCGTGCCCTGCACCTCGACGAGACCACCCGATCCGGTCATGACGAAATTGGCATCCGCATCGGCGTTCGAATCCTCCGGATAGTCGAGGTCGAGCACCGCGCTACCCTTGTAGAGGCCGCATGAGACGGCCGCCACGTGGTCGCGGATCACTCCGTCGCGGACCATGTCGCGCTGGCGCATCCACTGAATGCAATCGTGGAGCGCCACCCATGCGCCCGTGATGGCCGCCGTCCGAGTTCCACCGTCGGCCTGGATCACGTCGCAATCGACGGTGATCTGGCGTTCGCCGAGCTTCGGCAGATCGACCACCGCGCGCAGGGCGCGCCCGATGAGGCGCTGGATCTCCTGCGTCCGCCCGGACGGATGCCCCGTTGTCACCTCACGCCGTGTCCGCTCGGCCGTCGCCCGCGGCAACATCGAGTACTCCGCCGTGACCCAGCCGCGCGCCTGGCCCTTGAGCCACGGCGGCACCCGCTCCTCGAGCGTCGCGAGACACAGGACGTGGGTATTCCCGAACTTGATCAGGCACGACCCTTCCGCATGCATGGACACGGCACGATCGATGGAAACACGGCGCAGCTCGTCGGGCTGACGCTTGGAAGGACGCATTTTGGGCTCGCTGGTTGGCCGGCACGGTCCGGCAGCATGTTTGAGGGCGAAGCTAGTTGACCGGGCGCGACGGATCAACCGCAACCTCGCAGGGGCCCAACGGGCCCGGCCGGCCCGCCGAGCCAGAATTGCGACCCGGCCCTACGACGGCCGTTGACTGAGGGGCTGGCTGCACCTAGCTGTGTGAAAGGCCTCGCTTTACATGCAGATTTGCGGTCGATCAGGGGCATGACACAAAAACTGACGTCGATTCAGAAGCTCAACGAGCGGTCGCGGGAGATATTCCGGCAGATCGTCGAGACCTATTTGAGCACCGGTGAGCCTGTCGGCTCGCGCAATCTCTCGCGCCACCTGCCGATCAACCTGTCCCCGGCCTCGGTCCGCAACGTCATGTCGGACCTCGAGCATCTGGGGCTGATCTACGCCCCTCACACATCCGCCGGGCGCCTCCCGACCCAGATCGGCCTCCGGCTGTTCGTCGACGGGCTCCTCGAGATCGGCAACCTCACCGAGGACGAGCGCCGCCAGATCGACTCCCAGCTCGCCGCCCGTCGCCGCCAGTCGATGGAGCAGGTTCTGGCGAACGCCGGCGATATGATCTCCGGACTGTCGCACTGCGCCGGCCTCGTGCTGACCGAGAAGCAGGATATGCGCCTCAAGCATATCGAGTTCGTGGGCCTCGAGCCGGGCAAGGCCCTTGTCGTTCTGGTGGGCGAGGACCAGACGGTCGAGAACCGCGTCATCGAGGTGCCCCGTGGCCTGCCGCAGTCCGCCCTCACCGAGGCCGCCAACTACCTCAATCACCACGTCCGGAGCCTGACCATCGGCGAGGCGCGGAACCACATCGTCGCGGAGCTGACCAAGGCCAAGGCTGAACTGGACCAGCTCACGCAGAAGGTCATCGAAGCCGGCCTTGCGACGTGGTCCGGCACGCAGGGTGAGCGCCGGAGCCTTCTCGTTCGTGGCCAGGCGAACCTGCTGAAGGACGTCGATGCCATCGAGGACCTCGAGCGCATCCGGCAGCTGTTCGACGATCTCGAATCGAAGAAAGAGCTCGCCCATCTCCTCGGCCTCGCCGAGCGTGGCGACGGCGTGCACATCTTCATCGGCTCCGAGAACAAGCTGTTTTCTCTTTCCGGCTCCTCCTTGATCGTGGCCCCGTTCCGCGACGAGACGACGAAGGTGGTCGGCATCCTCGGTGTGATCGGCCCCACGCGGTTGAATTATGCGCGCATCATTCCCATGGTCGACTACACCGCCCGCCTCATAGGCAAGTCCCTGACTTGATTTTTGCGCTCCACGGTATGACAAGCGGCTCCAACCCCGGCAGCGGCGCTGAGACTTTGTCCGCGACCGCCCGCCGCCCCCAAGCGACAAGCGAGGCCCGATGAGCGATCCGACGAAGCAACCCGCCGAGACTGAAACAACGGCACACTCCGATGCGGCCAGCGCCCCTGGCGGTCCGGCACACGCTACCCCCGCCGAACCAGCGAGCGCGAGCGAGGCCCAGATTACCGAGCTGATCGCCCGCCTGCAGGCCGAAAGCGCCGAGCTGAAGGACCGTCTGTTGCGCACGCACGCCGAGATGGACAACGTCCGCAAGCGCCTCGAGCGCGAGAAGGCCGAGGCCAGCAAGTTCGCGATCTCGAAGTTCGCGCGCGACGTGGTCGGCATCGGCGACAACGTCCAGCGCGCCCTGGACGTCGTTCCGCATCAGCTCGCCGAGCAGGAGCCGACCCTCAAGAGCTTCGTCGAGGGCGTGACGATGATCGAGCGTGAGCTGCTGTCGGTTCTAGGCCGCCACGGCATCAAGCGGCTGGACCCGAAGGGCGAGCCGTTCAACCCGCATCACCACCAGGCCGTTGTGGAGGTGCCGTCGGCTGAGGTCCCGGCTGGCCACATCACCCAGGTCTTTCAGTCCGGCTACATGATCGAGGAGCGGATCCTGCGCCCAGCCATGGTCGCTGTGTCGAAAGGCGGCGCGAAGCCGTCACCGCCGGCCGAGGAGGCTGTCAATTCCGCGCCCGCTGCCGCGGATAGCGCCTCCACGGGCTCCGAACCCAAGCACGATGACGGGGTTTAGCTGGCGACCGTGACGCGGCGGAGCGTCAGGTTGATGCGCCCGCCGCCCTCGATCAGGTCGGACGTTCCGGCCCTGACGCGATCGACGCCATGATAGGCCAGCCGCGCCTCGCCTCCGAGGACCACGACATCGCCCGACCTGAGGACCATCCGGGTCTTCGGGTCGCTACGACGCGACCCGCCGATGTGGAACACGGCGTCGTCGCCGAGCGAGACGGAAACGACGGGCGCATTCCGATCGTGCTCGTCGGCATCGACGTGACTGCCCAGCCGGCTTTTGCTGTCATAGACGTTGACGAGGCACGCCTCCGGAAAGGCTGGATAGTCGGCAACGTTGCGCCAGAGGCATACCAGCATTGCCGGAATCGCAGGCCACGCGTTTCCCGTGACCGGGTGGAGGCGCTCGTATCGATAGCCGCTGTCCCTGTCCGTGACCCAGCCGAGCGCCCCGGCGTTGGTCATGCGGACGCTCATGGCCTTTCCGGTGTGCGGCATGGTGGGAACGTACAATGGCGCGTCCGCAACAATATCCCTGACGGCCGCCAACAGCGCCACCTGGGCGGCTCGGTCGAAATATCCCGAAAAAAACCTAAACCCTTGATGATAGGTCATTTTGAGAAGTTCCGAAAGCAGGCGCGTCGCTCCGGCTGGCCGGCGAGGAAATCTGCGCCCGCGCCTATAGCAAGGCGTTGCGGGGCCAATCGGCCACACCTATATAGCGCATTGTCGTTTAAGACAGCTCCAGGGGACCGGATCCAGGGCTCCCACGGCGGAGCACCCGGAGCAACGGATGCCACGCCAGAACGCGCCGCCCTCGGGTGGGCGTAACGGCAACAGGGTCCGAACGGTTCGCCGCAACGAGAAGGACAGTTACGACATGTCGAAAGTCATCGGGATCGACCTGGGAACGACCAATTCGTGCGTTGCCGTCATGGAAGGCGGGCAGCCGAAGGTCATCCCCAATGCCGAGGGTGCGAATACGACACCTTCCATCGTCGCTTTTACTGAGGACGGTGAGCGGCTCGTGGGTCTTCCGGCCAAGCGTCAGGGTGTGACGAACCCGACGAACACGCTGTTCGCGATCAAGCGTCTGATCGGCCGCCGTTACGCCGATCCGCTCGTCGAGAAGGACAAGAAGCTCGTCCCCTACACCATTGTGGAAGGGAAGAACGGCGACGCGTGGGTCGAGTCGCGCGGCAAGCAGTACTCGCCACAACAGGTCTCGGCGGACATTCTCGCGAAGATGAAGGAAACGGCCGAGGCCTATCTCGGGCACGAGGTGACGCAGGCCGTCATCACGGTTCCGGCCTATTTCAACGACGCTCAGCGTCAGGCGACCAAGGACGCCGGCAAGATCGCCGGTCTCGAGGTGTTGCGCATCATCAACGAGCCGACGGCGGCCGCGCTGGCCTACGGCCTCGACAAGAAGCAGGCGTCCAAGACGATCGCAGTCTACGATCTCGGCGGCGGCACGTTCGACATCTCGATCCTCGAGATCGGCGACGGCGTCTTCGAGGTGAAGTCGACGAACGGCGACACCTTCCTCGGTGGCGAAGACTTCGACATGAAGCTCGTGACCTATCTCGCGGACGAGTTCAAGAAGGAGAACGGCATCGATCTGCGCAACGATCGTCTGGCCCTTCAGCGTCTGAAGGAAGCCGGCGAAAAGGCCAAGATCGAGCTGTCGAGCGCCCAGCAGACCGAGATCAACCTGCCCTTCATCTCGATGAGCCCGCAGACGCAGTCACCGCTGCATCTGACGATGAAGCTCACCCGCGCCAAGCTCGAGAGCCTCGTCGAGGATCTGATCCTAAGGACGCTGCCGCCTTGCGAGCAGGCGCTGAAGGACGCCGGCCTGAAGGCGGCCGAGATCGACGAGGTCGTCCTCGTCGGCGGCATGACGCGCATGCCGCGCGTCCAGGCCGAGGTGAAGAAGCTGTTCGGCAAGGAGCCGCACAAGGGCGTCAACCCGGACGAGGTCGTCGCGATCGGCGCCGCCATCCAGGGTGGCGTACTGAAGGGCGACGTGAAGGACGTGCTGCTGCTGGACGTGACTCCGCTGTCGCTCGGCATCGAGACGCTGGGTGGTGTGTTCACGCGCCTGATAGATCGCAACACGACGATCCCGACCAAGAAGAGCCAGGTGTTCTCGACCGCCGAGGATGGCCAGCGCGCCGTCACCATCAACGTCTTCCAGGGCGAGCGCGAGATGGCGCAGGACAACAAGCACCTGGGCCGCTTCGATCTGGACGGCATTGCCCCGGCTCCCCGAGGCATCCCGCAGATCGAGGTCACGTTCGACATCGACGCCAACGGCATCGTGCACGTGTCGGCAAAGGACAAGAAAACGGCCAAGGAGCAGTCGATCCGCATCCAGGCGTCGGGTGGCCTTTCGGACGCCGACATCAAGCGCATGACCGAAGAGGCCGAGGCGCACAAGGAAGAGGACCAGAAGAAGCGCGAGCTCGTCGAGGCGCGCAACCAAGCCGACCATTTCTCCGCCCAGGTCGAAAAGGACCTGAAGGAACACGGCGACAAGGTCGCACCCGCCGACAAGGCCGCGATCGAAGCCGGCCTCGCGAAGCTGAAGGAGGCGCTCGGCGCCGACGATGCCGAGGCGATCAAGGAGGCGAGCAACAGCTTGATGCAGGCCTCCATGAAGCTCGGCGAGGCGATCTACGGCAATGACAAGGGCGAAGCTGAAGCCGACGGCGGCGACGCTGGCGCGACAGGCGGCGCACGCTCCAAGTCGGGCGACAACGTCGTCGACGCCGACTTCGAGGAAGTGAAGGACGACAAGAAGAAGTCCGCGTGAGCGGGGCGGAAGATGCCGCTGATGCGCGACGCTTCTCGAGAGTGAACCTGGCCTGCCTTCATGTTGGGGGCGGGCCAGTCGTTTTTTGACGCGATCTGTTTCGATTGGGCCGGAAGAACCGCAGCGTGCCTCGCGCGACCGGCCCAGGATGATGGGAATGCGGCACATGGCCAAACGCGACTACTATGAAATACTGGGTGTTGCGCGCGGGGCCTCCGAGCAGGAGCTGAAGAGCGCGTTCCGCAAGCTGGCCAAGGAACACCACCCCGACAGAAATCCCGGGGACGCCGCGGCGGAGCAGAAGTTCAAGGAGCTGAACGAGGCTTACGAAGCGCTGAAGGATCCGCAGAAGCGCGCGGCCTACGACCAGTTCGGCCATGCCGCCTTCGAGGGTGGCCGAGGCCAAGGAGGTGCCGGCGGCTTCGGGCCGGACTTCGCATCCTCCATGTCCGACATCTTCGACGACCTCTTCGGCGAGTTCATGGGCGGCCGCGGCGGCCGCGGTGGCAGGGGTCGCGGCGGCCGCGAACGCGGCGCCGATATCCGCTACAATATGGAGATCTCTCTCGCCGAGGCCTTCACCGGCAAACAGGCAACCATCAAGGTCCCGACGACGGTCTCCTGCGAGACGTGTTCTGGATCGGGCGCCAAGCCCGGCACCCGCCCGTCACAATGCCCCACCTGTCAGGGTCAGGGAAAAGTCCGCGCCAGCCAGGGCTTCTTCACCATCGAGCGCGTCTGTCCCTCGTGTCAGGGACGCGGCGAGTTCATCGAGGACCCGTGCGCATCGTGTCACGGCGCCGGCCGTATCACCAAGGAGCGGACCTTGCAGGTCTCGATCCCGGCCGGCGTCGAGGACGGCACCCGCATCCGCCTCGCGGGCGAGGGCGAAGCCGGCGAACGTGGCGGCCCGACCGGGGATCTCTACATTTTCCTCTCGATCAAGCCACACGAGTTGTTCCAGCGTGACGGCGCCGACGTCTTCTGTCGCGTTCCGATCGCCATGACGACGGCAGCCCTCGGCGGCTCGATCGACGTGCCGCTCCTCGACAACAGCCGCGTCGCAGTTACGGTTCCGTCGGGCACAGAGACCGGAAAGCAGTTCCGCATCAAGGGCAAGGGGATGTCGGTGCTGCGCTCGAACGTGCGTGGCGACATGTACATCCAGGTCGAGGTCGAGACGCCGAAGAACCTGACGAAGCGCCAGAAGGAACTGCTGCAGGAGTTCGAAAAGGAGAGCCACAAGGAGACGAGCCCCGCCTCCTCAGGGTTCTTTTCCCGCATCCGCGAGCTGTTCGAGGGCAAGGGCGGCTGACCCGACAACCTCACGCCCCGATGTGTCCGACCTTGCCCTCCCGCCTCCCCCATGGAACCATTGCCGTGGGCAGGAAACGCAACAACGGAGACGGCCATGGACGTCGGCATGATGATGGTATTCGCCAGTTACGGCTGGGACGATTGCCCCGACAAGCAGGTTTGGGACGAGGAAATCCGGCTCGCGCGCATGGCGGCCGACCTCGGTTTCGACTGCCTCTGGTCCGCCGAGCACCATTTCAACGACTATTCGTTCGTTCCCGACAACATCCAGCTGATGACCTACCTGACGGCCAAATGCCCCGACATCGACGTGGGCACAGCTGCGGTCATCCTGCCCTGGCACGACCCGTTGCGGGTCGCGGAGAACGCGGCCGTCCTCGACATGCTGTCGGGCGGTCGCCTCCGGTTCGGCATGGGACGCGGTCTCGCCCGCCGCGAGTTCGAGGCGTTCCGTCTCGACATGGGCGAATCCCGCGGCCGCTTCGACGAGGCGGCGCGCATGATCGTGAACGCCCTGAAGACCGGCTTCATCGAAGGCGACGGCCCGTTCTACAAGCAGCCCCGCACCGAGATCCGTCCACGCCCGCAGCATTCGATGGAGGGCCGGATCTACGCCGTCGCCTCGAGCGAGGATTCGATCGACTCCGCCGCCAAGCTCGGCGCGCACATGGTCATGTTCGCCGATCGCCCCTGGGAGATGCGCAAGCCGATGATCGACCGCGGCCGCGAACTGCACCGGAAATATCACGGCACAGCGCCCCCGGTGCCGATGCTGACCGAGTTCGCCATCGTCGGCACCGATCTCGCAACGTGCGAGGAGGAGGCGCGCAAGTACCAGGGCAAGTTCGTCGAGTCGAACTTCCATCACTACGAGTTCCTCGGCGAGCACTTCGCCAAGGTAAAGGGCTACGACAGCTACCAGCAGAAGGCCGAGATCGCGCGCAAGGGTGGCGGCCTGTCCGCGGCCGTTGACGGCTTCATGAAGGCCGCGAGCTGGGGCACGCCGGACAAGATCCTCCGCGGCATCGAAGAGCGCCGGAAGCTCCTCGGCGACTTCGAGATGAACGTCGCCTTCCGCTTCGGCGGCACGCCGTTAGAGGTCTCCGAGCGTGGGCTGAAGCTCTTTGCCAAAGAGGTGCTTCCCGTGATCAAGACATGGCAGCCGATGGCGACGTCCGTCGCCGCCGAATAGCCGGCGGCCATCGCAGCAGCCGACGATCGGGCCGAGGACGAGAATGCCATCGGGCTGCTGCGTTAGGTCGCGCTCGAACCTGCTGCAGCATGGCGGCGGCGCAGTAATATGTCCGGACAAGATGCGCGTCGGTGCATCTGGCCAAGCCATTCGATGGCGCAGTGGTCATGGGCGTAAGCCTTGCCCCCGCTCGAAAAAAATGAGGAGAGCCCATGTCGACCTCGGAGATGACGGCTGAGCGCCCCCAACGGCAGCAGGGGCTCGACTACGACGCGATCATCGTCGGCGCCGGCATCTCCGGCATGTACCAGCTCTACAAGCTGCGCGAACTCGGCATGAACGTCCGCGTGCTCGAAGCGGGCACGGGCGTCGGCGGCACCTGGTACTGGAACCGCTACCCGGGAGCCCGGTTCGATTCCGAAAGCTACTCCTACGGCTATTCGTTCTCCGACGAACTGCTGCAGGAATGGAACTGGACCGAGCATTTCTCGCCGCAGCCCGAAACCCTGAAGTACCTCAACTTCGTTGCCGACAAGTTCGACCTGCGCCGCGATATCGAGTTCCGGACGCGTGTGACCGCGGCCCACTTCAAGGCTGATCAGCGCCTGTGGGAGATCAGGAGCGAAGCCGGCAAGGTCTACCGCTGCCGCTTCTTCATCCCCGCGGTCGGCCCCCTCTCGGCGCCGACCATGCCCCGCATCGATGGCATCCCGAGCTTCGAGGGAGCCTCCTATCACACCGCCACCTGGCCCCATGAGCCGGTGAGCTTCGAGGGCAAGCGCGTCGCGGTCATCGGCACGGGCGCCACGGGCGTCCAGACCATCCAGGAAGTCGCCAAGACGGTCGGCCACCTCACGGTTTTCCAGCGCACTCCGAACTGGTGCAAGCCGCTCAAGAACCGCAAGATCACCGAGGACGAACAGCGCCGGATCAAGGCCGCCTACGACGAGATCTTCAAGCGCTGTGACGAGACGTTCTCCTGCTTCCTGCACACGCCCGATCCGCGCAGCGCGATGGAAGTCTCTGCCGAAGAGCGGGAAGCCTTCCTGGAGAAGCTTTACGAAACGCCCGGCTTCGGAATGTGGCAGGGCAATTTCCGCGACATGCTGACGAACCGCGAGGCGAACAAGGTCGTCTCCGACTTCGTCGCCGGCAAGATTCGCCAGCGCGTGAACGACCCCGTCGTCGCCGAGAAGTTGATTCCGAAAAACCACGGCTTCGGCACGCGCCGGGTGCCGATGGAATCGGGCTACTACGAGGTCTACAACCAGCCCAACGTCGAACTCGTCGACATCAACGAAACACCCATCGAGCGGATCACGCCGAAGGGCATCAGGACGTCGGACCGCGAATACGAGTTCGACATGATCATCTACGCGACGGGGTTCGACGCTGTCACCGGCAGCTTCGATCGCATCGACATTCGCGGCACGGACGGCCTCGCATTGAAGGACCGATGGAAGGGATCAATCGAGACGTTCCTCGGCATCATGGTCGATCGATTCCCGAACATGATGATGCTCGTCGGCCCGCACACCGCGCTCGGCAACATCCCGCGCTCGATCGAGTACAACGTCGAATGGGTGGCCGGCCTGCTGGGATACATGCAGCAGCACAAACTTTCGTTTGCCGAACCAACGCCTGGCGCCGTCGAGGAATGGACCGCCAACGTGCGGAAGCATGCCGAGGGGCTTCTGTCGAATGAGATCGATTCGTGGATGACAGGCGTCAACCGCAACATCGACGGCAAGACGACCCGCATCGTCGCGCGCTACAGCGGCAGTGCTCCGGCCTATCGGGCCTGGTGCGACCGCGTTGCAGCCGCGAACTACGAGGGCGTCGACTTCGCTTGAGGCGTGAGACACCATCGGAACCGCATCGCGCCCCCGCAATCGATCGGCGATGCCGGCGCGGCGTCACTTCCGGCCGCCGGGCTCGAACGCGGCTTTGAGCAGCGTCTCGACTTCTGCGATGGCGGCGGCCCGCGCCACGGGATCCGTGCCGACCTCCACCTTGCCGTCGCCGCGCGCTGAAAGGCCGACCCCGCTTCGCGTGCGTCGTGGCGAATCCGGTGCATCGAAGCCATGCACGGCGCCAGGATACTCGATCAGCCGAACGGCTGGAAACTTGGCGACGAGCGCACGACACCGGTCCGCCGGCGTCCAGTCGTCGGCGCTGCCCATCAGGATCGTGAGCGGCGCTCGCCCGGCGAACGCATCGCGATCGGTAGACGGCCGACACCCCGGATAGAAGGCGATCGCCACTTTGGGTGCCACTGGTACGCGCATGTCGTCAGGACGCCCGACCAGTTCGAGCACGCTCGACCCACCGTTCGACCATCCGACGATCGCCAGCCGATTGCGATCGATGAACGGCTGCAGGGACAGCCATTCAAGCGTCGCTGCGGCGTCCCGACCTCGATGCCGCGGCCGAATGGGCCGGGTCGCCCCATCAACGGTGCAGATCTGTCTGAAACCGCGCGGATTGAAGCTGTCCGGGAACACGACCACATAACCGGCGGCCGCCCACCGCTTGCCCCAGTCGAGTTCACGCTTCGAGAATTGGCCATTCTTGTTGAACAGCCCGCCGCAGCCATGCAGTCCGACGACCGCCGGCCATGGGCCCGACCCGCTGGGCCTCAGCACGTAAGCGTCGATCGTGGCCGCCCTGGCGCCCTGTACGTCGATCGGCTGCACCTCGTAACCGGGCGGCGGCTCGGCCTTCGCGTTTCCGGCAACACAGAGCCCGGCAACAAGTCCGATCCAGACACGGCGGAACATCGACGTCGCAACTCGCATGGTACTTCCCCTCTGCCCGGCGGCCCGGCCCGGCGGCCACGCAAAGTGGCATACCTCTTCGATCGAAAGCGAGGGCTGCAAACGAGAACGGCGCCGCGATTGCAGCGCCGTCTTGCAGATCGTTATGGGAGAAGCACCCGGACAGGGACCCCAACCCTCAGTTCAGCTTGCCCCGGACGTCGCGGATAGCCTGGTCAACGATCCCGCTCGCGGTGTCGTTCTGGACACGTGCAGCCAGCATACGCTCTGCCGCCGCTGTTGCGGCTTCGACCACGGCGCCGCGCACCTCGGCCACGGCCTGAGCCTCGGCCCGGGCGATTTTGTCTTCGGCGATCCGCGAACGCCGCTCGATCGACTCTTTCAGAGCCCGCTCGGCCTGCTCCTTGATAGCGGTTGCCTCGCGCTCGGCCTCTTCGATGATGGCTTTCGCCTCGTCATCGGCCCGCCGCTGCTTTTGCTGGTAATCAGCCAACAGATCCTGTGCCTCTTCGCGCAGGCGTCTGGCTTCATCGAGCTCCTTGCGGATCGCATCGGCGCGCGCGTCGAGTGCGCTCGCGACCAGCCCCGGGACCTTCATGTAGACGAGAAGGCCGACGAACAGGAAGAAGGCGACGGCCACCCAGAAATCGGGAGTCATGATCTCGTACCCTTCAGATGGCGTTTTCGGACGTCGGAGCCGACCGCACGGAAGCACCACCGGTTGACGACCCGATCAGCCGCTCGACGATCGCAGCAGCCGTCTCGGACGCGATCTGATCGACGCTGGCCATCGCCTGAGATTTGGTCGCCGCAATCCTGGCTTCGGTCTCGGCGAGCTTCACAGCGTTGGCGTCGTCAACCCGGCGCTTTTCTCGATCGAGTTCGGCGTCGGCCGTATCGCGCATCGACTTGGCCATCGTCTGGGCCTTGTTGCGCGCGTCCGCCAGAGACTTCTCGTAGGACTTCAGCGCTGCGTCCGTCTCGGCCTTGAGCCTCTCGGCCTCGACGAGATCGCGCTGGATGCGCTCCCGACGCTCGGAGAGCACGGAACCGACGCGCGGCAACGCGATCCGCGACATGACGATATAGAGGAACCCGAACGTCAGGGCGAGCCACACGAGCTGCGGCGCGAACGTGCTCGAATCGAAGGGCGGGAACTTGGTCTGCCCTTGATGCCCATCGGCAGCCACGGCTGTCGAAGTGGCAGTCGGAACGTGCCCGCCGGCCGTGGTGTAAGTCGTCGTGCTGGATGCCATGGCTCGTCCGATTGCTGGGCGTCGGCGTGGTCTTGTGACGGCCTTGCTCTTCGCACCGTATCCTGAAATTGACGGCTCGGCCGTCCGAAACGAAGATACGTTACGATCGTCGCAAGGCCCGCGACAAACGTCGTGAGCATTGCTCGCGAAGAAGGATTGCTGCAGCGAAAATCGCCGCAAGGTATGCCGGCCGAGTCCAGCTCCACTCCCGCGATCGAGATCGGAGCCGGACTCTGGATGCTTAGAGAACGAACAGGATCAGCAGCGCGACGAGCAGCGAGAAGATGCCCAGAGCTTCCGTCAGCGCGAAGCCGAGGAGCAGCGTACCACGCTGGCTGTCGGCGGCCGACGGGTTACGCAGCGCGCCCGACAGGAACTGACCGAACAGGTTCCCGAGGCCCAAAGCCGTGCCGGCCATGCCGAGGCAAGCAAGACCAGCGCCAATCGCCTTACCAATGACCGGATCCATCGTATTCTCCTGTTTGAAGGTTGGGTGTTTGAGAGTGGGAAGCGACGTCAGTGATGTCCGCCATGGACGGCATCACTCAGGTAGACGCTCGTCAGCACGGCGAAGACGTAGGCCTGCAGCACGGCGACGAGAACCTCGAGGGCGGTGAGCGCCGTGGTCAGCAGCAGCGGCAACGGTGCGATGATGCCCCACGCCCCCGCCGCCAGAAGCGACGCGACGAACCCGGCGAAGATCTTCAGTGCGATATGGCCAGCCAGCATGTTGGCGAACAGACGCACCGAAAGCGTCAGCGGCCGCGCCAGAAACGAGACGACCTCGATCGGGATCATGAGCGGCAAAAGGACGGGCGGCACGTCGGGCACGAACAACTTGAGAAAACCGAGCCCATGCTGCCAGAGGCCGTAGATGATCACGATGCCGATCACGAGAAGCGCCAGCGCCGCCGTGACGACGAGCTGGCTGGTCACGGTGAAGCTGCCGGGCACCATGCCCAGCAGATTGCAAAGCAGCACGAACATGAACAGCGAAAAGACGAGCGGGAAGAACTTCATCCCCTCCTCGCCCACATTGTCCCGGACGGTCGAGGCGACGAACTCGTAGGCCATTTCGGCCATCGACTGCATGCGCCCCGGAACGAGAGCCCGCTCCCGCATGGCGAACACCATGAAGCCTGACGCGAGGACCACCGCGCTCACCATGAAGGCAGAGGCATTCGTGAAGGAGGCATCGATACCCGCGAAGTCCAGCGGGATCAGCGTCTTGATGTTGAATTGCTCGATAGGACTTGCCACGTCGTGCTCACCCCGGCTTGGCGTCTCACTTGTCCTTGTCCGCACCGCCGCTCGAGGGCGGCGTGGACGGCGTCTTCTGCTGCATCGCCCCCACGACCAGATTTCGCATCCCGGCCGCAGTCCCGATGAGGAAAAACAGAATGAACAGCCATGGCTTGGTCTGCAGCCAGCTATCCAGATACCAGCCGATCGCGCCTCCGACCACGACGCCGCCCACCAGCTCGGAGGACAACTTCATGGCCCGTCCCATCGCTTCGCTGCGCCCCGTCCGGCTTTTGGCCTCGGGGCGCTGCCCATGTTCCGTCTGACGCGCCTCTCGAAGCTTGCGGCCGAGATCGTTCGACCGCTCTTCGAGCGCAGCCCGTTCCTCCGGCGTTAGATCGCCTTGAGGCCCCTTGCCGGGCGCACCGTTGACAGACATGGATTTTCTCGCCGATGGAACAGGTGACCGGGACAGCGTGCCCCGGCACGGCGGCAATGATCTGCGGCGCGGACCATAGTGACGGCCCCCAAGTGTGTCAACAAAGCGCCCAAGTTCATCACGCGCCCGGCAGGGTGGCGAAAGCGCGCAGCCCCCGCCACCTGCCGGGGACTCGGCGCATGGTCTGGTCGGAGGCCGCTTATGCCCTTGCGACGGATCGGAAAATCCGAAGACTCTCGAACGCGCCGACCGGTTCGAGCACCCCCTCCTTGGTCATCGTCGCAGTGATTCGCTCAGCGACGTCGAAGGCATAGGAGCCGTCATAGAAAGCAACCAGACGCGGCCCCTTCAGCTTGCCGACGAGGAGCCGCACCATTTCATCGTCGGTCAGCGCCCCATAGGCGTCGTTCTTTTCGGTCCGGAACTCGCCGACATGGAACAGTGTGACGATGTCGAAATCGGGCAGCAACCGGGCATCGAGCTGATAGATGTCGCCAAACAACACCTTGTAAGTCCGGCCGACTTCGGGCCGTTCGATGATCAGTTTCTCATAGTCGTCATGCTCCGGCGGCGACGCGGTGATGCCGAAGACGACATTGCCGGTCCGGGCTTCATGGCAACGCAGCCCCACGACGTGATGCCCACCGGTCCCGAAGTGGAAGATCGTGCGGTCGCGATGCCCCTCGGCCTCGAGGTACTTCAGGAAATGAACGTCGCAGGGGCACTGCGCCTCGTCGAGATACCAGTTCACGTCCCAGATATTGAGTTGCGCCACGTCCAGTCCTCCCATTCTCGGCAATGAATACGGCCGCTCTTGACCAACGGAAATCCTTTTGACCCAACGCCACCGACAGGAGCCACATCAGGCTGGCTCCGGCTCGAGGCGCGAAATCACCGGCACCGCTCCCTTGCGATCGATCTCGAACGGAACGATGTCTGTGAGCAGCGCTCGGGGGCGCTGGCTGAAACTGATCAGCGTCACGCCGGGTAGCCGGGCCGCAATTCGCCCTTCGAGCTCCAGCTGTGAGGGCTCGTCGAGGGCCGCCAGCGCATCGTCCATCAGGATGACGTCCGGCTTCTGGATCAGCAACCGTGCCACGCAAAGCCGTTGCCGCTCGCCGTTCCCGAGGAGCTGGTCCCACCGTTCGATGGCATCGAGGCGGTGGACGAGGTGCGTCAAACCAGCGTCTCCGAGCGCCTGCCGGAGATCGGCTTCAGACGGCGCGGCGTCACGCGTCGGATACGTCAGCGCATTGCGAAGCGACCCGAGCGGAACGTAAGGCTTTTGCGGAACCACCATGACACTGGCACCTGGCGGCAGGGCGATCTCGCCGCGCCCCCACGGCCAGAGACCGGCCATGGCCCGGACAAGGACTGATTTTCCGGTACTGGTGCTGCCCTGGATATGGGCCCGTTGACCAAACGGCAGCACGAGGCTGCCGGCCGCCACGAGCGCCTGCCCGCGCGTATCGTCGACCCGGAACCCGGTCAGCCGGATCTCGTCGGGCGCGCCCCGAACGAAGGCGATCCGCCCGCTACCGACTTCTGCGAGCCGCTCGTCAAGCCCCGCGGATGCCTCGACCAGCTCCATCACCCGTCGGGCCGAGGCGAACCATTCCGACAGCCGGCTGTAGTTGTCGACGATCCACGAGATCGCGAGCTGCACCTGGACGAACGCCGCCGCCAGCTGCACCACCTCGCCGAGTGTGAACTCGCCGGCAAAATACTTCGGCGCGGCAAACAGCAGCGGCACGACGGGAATCATCGGGCCGCTCGCGTTGGTCACCCAGGTGATGATGCCATGCTGGCGAACGATGGCGAGCCAGCGATCGACGACCGTGCCATAAAGCGTCTTGAGCGCCGCCTCCTCGGCCTTGCTCCCCCCGATCAGCGCCACGCTCTCGGCGTTTTCGCGCATGCGCATCAGCGCGAACCGGAACTCGCCTTCGGACGCATTCTTGCGGGCGACACAGCCGACCAGTGCCCGGCCGATCCACAGCATGAGGCCGGACGCAAGTGCGCCGTAGGCGAGCGCCAGGAGCACCATGTAGGCCGGTATGATCAGCGTCGTGTCACCAAGTCGTAATGTGTAGCTGCCGCCCACCGACCATAGTATCGTGATGAACGCCGCCGCGCCGATGACCGCGGAAAAGATGCCGATCACGAGATCGACCATCGGCTCGGTCGCCCATCTCGTGTCGTCCGAAATGCGGTATTCGGGATTGTCGGGCTCGGTGTGGGTCGCGGCCAGCAGATAGAACCGGTTCCGGCCGACCCATAATCCGATCAGTCGCTCGACGATCCAGGCGCGCCACCGCACCTGCAGCGCCTCTCGCGTCAGGACGATGGCAACCCCGAGGGCGGCCATGGCAGCGATGATGAGGAAGAACACGCCGACCGCCCAAAGCGCTGTTTCGGCGTCCTTTTTCTCCAGAGCGTCGAAAAACCATCGCTGCCACCTGTTGAGTGCCACAGTGACAGCCGTCGACAAGGACAGGCTGACGGCAAGGCCGAACGTGAGCAGCCAGGCGCGCCGCGCCCCGTCGCCGCGCCAGAAGCCACCGGCGAACCGAAGAAACTCCTGTGCTGCGCGTGGATCGAGCTTGTACGCTTGCATTCAAGAAATCCCCGACTCCTGCCAGACACCTCGCACCCACCCGTCCGAACGGCGCAGCGAGACTATCTGACATAGCGAAGCCGTCGATTGCCTGAACGGCCGCCGGCACTATACATATCTCCGGCGCCGATCGGCGATTTCCGATCACACACCCGCCGGCAAGCCCTTGAACGGTAGATGTACGATGGTGACGGGCGCGGGCCAGCCTCACACGACGCCCCACCCGGAGACATGAGCATGACAGCCGACGCTGTACCGCCGACGTCGCTTCCCGAGCGGCCCATTCCGATGACGACCGCTCCGGCCGCTGACGCCTATCTCGCGGACGGGTACGGCCGTGTGGTCGGGATGTCGTCTCGCTTTGCAGCCGGCGTCTGCGGTCGTTTGCTGGCCCTGCAGAACGAGTTTGGTGTCACCGGGCATTTCGCTGAAATCGGTGCCTTCGAAGGCCGCTTCCTGATTGCGATGGCTCATTGTCTCGCGCCTGGCGAGAAGGCCTTGGGAATGGACATCTTCGAATGGCCCAACCCTGAAGTGCTGCAGCGCTTCGAGGCGAATTGCCGACGCCACGGGCTCGGCCCCGATCGGGTGATCCCCTGGAAGATCGACAGCGGCACGACGACCGCATCTGCGGTGCTGGCAAAGCTCGACAGCGGTCCCATCCGGATGTTTCATGTCGACGGCGAGCATTCGCGCAGCGCCTTGGCCAAGGATCTGGAACTTGCCACCGAGGCGACCTCGGAGGGTGGCCTGATCGTCCTCGACGACATGCTGCATCCCGGTTACCCGACGTTGATGGTCACCGTTCAGACCTATCTTGAGCGCCACCCCGAAATGACGGTGCTGTGCATCATCGACCGGGAGACGATTGTTGCAGCGACCAAGTTCGTCCTCTGCCGCAAGGACTGGTTCAAGCGCTACGAGGACCGCATGTTGGAGGTCTTCAAGCCGTGGATCTGGCCGCTCGGCGCCGACTTCGAGCCGCACTGGTGCCTCGTCCTGTCGCTCGATACGGAACTCGCGGCGATCATTTGACGTCATGGTCTTCCGGATCGTCGACACCAGCATCCCGGTTTGCGCGTGCGGTTATCGAAGCCGGTGGTAGCGATGGTCCATGGAGGTCGTCTGGCGGCCGCAGCGTGAAGATCCAGCCGGCCATGCGCAGATGCCGCACGACACCGGCCGCCACGTGGCGTAGAGCCTCGATGCGCTGCCCTTTCACCTTGAACGGCGATTGGGCGAGCGCATAGCCGATATCGCGCCCCAACTCCTGATCTGGATCCTGCTCAGCCATCGGCGAAGCATAGCAGATCTAGAACAAAAATGGAACATTGATTGCGCCGTGCCGCGGCATGCGCGGTTCTGAGCCTAAGCCTGAGCGCTGTCGGTCGATCAGGCTGGCTGTCACGATATCGCCGTGCTTCTGTCGCCGCGACCCAGCCGGGAGACCACATTCACGATGCCAGACTTCATCGACACCGCCCCGTCCGCTGCGACACATACACTGCTGCTGGCTCACGGTGCCGGGGCCGGCATGGACACCCCGTTCATGGACCAGATGGCGGCGCTGCTGTTCGACCGGCAGATCCGCGTCTTGAGGTTCGAATTCGCCTACATGGCAAGCCGGCGCAATACGGGGAAGCGGCGACCAGCTCCGAAGGCGGAAAGCCTGTGCGACGAGTTTCGTGCGGCCGTCAGGGCCGCTCGCGATCTCGGCGTGACCGGACGCCTGGTCATCGGCGGCAAATCGATGGGCGGCCGCGTCGCCAGCCTGATCGCCGACACCATGCCCGGTGAACCCGCGGTGAAGGGTCTCGTGTGCCTCGGCTACCCGTTCCATCCCCCGGGCATGCCGGAGAAGACGCGGACGGCGCATCTCACGGGGTTGCGATGCCCCACGCTCATCATCCAGGGCGAACGCGACCCGTTTGGGAATCGCGCCGACGTGGAAAGCTACAGTCTGTCGCCGTCCATCGAGGTCTGCTGGATCGGCGACGGGGACCACGACCTCGGCCCGCGAGGCGGCTCAGGGTTCACGCGCAAGGGTAATTTCGCGGCAGCCGCGGATGCGATCGCCGCGTTTCTCGCGCGCGACTGACGCTTTTCTTCCCCGATCCATGGGACCGAAGCGGAAGCGCGATCAGGAGGCCTTGGGTTTCGCAGCGGCAGGAGCGGCAGGTCCCTGGTTCCAGCAGACGGTCGCGGCGGCCTTGCACGTGTACTCGTCGAAGAAGCCGAAATCGAGGAACAGTTCGCACGTCACGGTCTTCTTGCCGGTCGTGTACTTCTTGATGCCACGTTCCGCCGTCCATCTTGCGATGTACTTGTCGAGCAGGGCTTGCGCGTCCTTTGCCGGACCGACCTTGCCGTAGTCGTTGACCGAGAATGCAAGCCGGGTGCACTTCGCCTCTGCGGCGACGCTCCCCGCCGCGACAGCGACCACCAGAGCAAGCGAACGGACGGCAAGTGACGATGTCGATATCGGCATGATGGCTACCCCGGGGCGTTCCGCTGAGATGGAATGTCGACCCCGAGTACGGGCCGACCATCTCCACCGTATAGCCCCAGCGACAACGCCTCGCCAGCACACGACGGACCTCTCGACGCGGGTTCACGGGCAGCGTGATAACTCCGCCACGCGTCGACATCGAACATCCGCGCGAGCGCCTTGCGCAACGGCCTTGAGGACCGACGCGGCGCCGCCGGCTCTCAGTTCATGTAGGGCGAGTTGCCACCGCGCGGCGCGTTGCCGGAATCGAAAAAGAAGCCGTGGTCGAACGGGCCCGCGTTGGTCTGCCGGTCGAGCATCGGATCGCGGAACGACTGTGTCGCGCCGTAGGTCGAGCGGCTGTCGCCGTAGGTGTTGATCGTGTCGTCGTAGGAATAGGAATAGCCGCCGCGACGGGCGGTATAGCCCTTCACCTGCGGAGCGCCCTTGTACTTCCTTGCACCTTCACCAGCCTCGACCGGTTCCACCGCAGTGAAACTCAGGATGGCAATGGCCCCGGCCACTGCGAAACCAATTGCACGGAGCATGACTGGACCCTTTTTCGCGACGTTCATCCCCCTAGTGTCTAGCCCAATCCGTAAATTTTTTCTCTACGACTGTCCCCTGCCGGTGCCGATCGGACCGCGCTGTCGCAGAAAAACCACGCCCAACGCCGCGCTGGCGCGACTGGACACGGTCGGTCAACGGGGAGAGTGTCGCGCGGCGTCCGCAATGACCCGCTAGTGGTTTCGTGCGCAGGCCAGGGACGGCGCTGCCGGGAACGCGAGGAGACATCTGATGGACCTTACGACACTTGCAATTCAACTGCTGAGCGGAGCGGCAGGTGGCAACATTGTTGGCCAGGCCCTGCGCAACCTGAGCTTGGGATTTCTTGGCAACACGATCGCCGGCGTCGTCGGAGGCGGGCTCGGCGGCCAGATCCTGCAGCATCTCCTGGGCATCGCGGCCGCCAATCCCGGCGCACTGGACATCGGCTCCCTGGCGACCCAGGTCGCTGGCGGTGGCGTCGGCGGCGGCGTTCTGATGATCGTCGTGGCGTTGCTGCGAAAACTCTTCACGCGCTGACGGACGCCTGTCGCCAGGTCTCGGCTGACGCCAGAACCTCGAGCAATGGCTCACCGACTCTCGGGATGGCGGCAGTGGCCCGCCATCCGCGTCCTCTGACGAAATCGGCACCTGCGGTGTCAGCGGACCGTCATGGTTCTTCCTGCAGCTTGATGGCCTTTGGTCCCTTGCCGTGCTTGTCGGGTTCGGTCTCGAAGGAGACACGCATCCCCTCGCCGAGCTCCGCCATGCCCGAGCGCTCGACGGCCGTGATGTGCACGAACACATCCTTCCCGCCACCTTCTGGCGTGATGAAGCCGAAGCCTTTCGTCTTGTTGAAGAACTTTACAGTCCCGATTTGTCTCATCCGGACACTCCCTGCGTAGCTTGGATCTGACCAAGGCAGCACGGGACCCTTGCCGCACGTCGTCGACCGAGGGGGGACCATGGAATGGGGTGGAGCATGGGCTCGAGGCGCATGTCGATCGCGCATGACTATCCATCGCCTTGGAGCGCAGATTATCGAGCAACCTGTTGGGTCGTTCAAGCCGATTCCAGCGATTTCGGCGCCGGCACACGCGTCGTCAGTATTGGTCGGCATGAGCCGTGGCGACGACGGACGGCCGCTCCGCGATACGCGCGGCAAAGTCCGTGAGGGCTGGCCGCCCATGACGCCAATTCTCCGGCCCATAGCGAAAATCGGCGTAGCCGATGACAGCCGCCACGGCGATCTCCGGAAGCCGGAAATGTTCGGGATCGAGGCGCGAGGCCTCTGCCTCGATGGCATCGAACCCCGCGCGAAACTTGACGGCCAGAGCGGCCTTCAGTTCTGGCGATTGCTGCGCTTCCGGACGCGCACGCTCCGAAAGCCCGAGCAGCAGGAAATCCAGGATGCCATCCGAAAGCGCCTGCAGTCGGAGCGCATCGAAGCGGGCAACACCATCGGCGGGAATGAGTTTCACGCCGTCATGCAGCGTGTCGAGATACTCGACGATCACGCGGCTGTCGTAGAGCACAACGCCGCTGTCGAGGACCAGCGTTGGCAGCTTGTTCAGCGGATTGAGAGCCATCACCTCTGCGTTCGGCCGTGTCGGCGCGACGATTGTCCGCTCGAGTGCGATACGGCGCACGAGCCCCGTTTCGTGCGCGGCGATCATCACCTTGCGCACGAACGGCGATCGCGTCGACCAGTAGAGTTTCACGTGCTGCCTCCTGGCGCATCGCCACGTCGGGCACAACGCCCGGCTCTCAATGCAGAACGGGCCCCTTCAGGAAGTCACGCCGGTCGCCGGATCGGACGCGGACTTCCATGACCCGGCCGGCCCGGTTGATCGTGAGCGGCACCTCGACACCAGCCTCGCCGAGTGCCCAGACTTTGCGGAACATGTCTGCGAGGCTGCGCACGCTCCCGCCGGCGACGCCGAGGATCACGTCTCCGGCCTTGATGTCGACGCGCTTCGAGGGCCCGCGCGATGTGACGCCCGCAACCGTGATCTGGTTCTCGACCTCGGCGGCATAGAGCCCGAGCCAAGGCCGAGCCGGACGGTTCGGCCGCCCGAGTGCAAGCATGTCGTTGAGGATCGGCTTCAGGAGATCGATCGGCACGATCATGTTGATGTCTTCGGATCGGCCGTCCTGCAGCACCTGCTGCACTTGCAGTGACCCGATGCCGAGCAGCCGTCCATCGCGTCCGATCATGGCCGTTCCGCCCCAATGGGGATGGCTCGGCGCGGTGAAGATCGCGTGATCGAGGAGGTACTCCCAGTACCCGGCGAACTCCTGCCGCGCGACGACCCGGGCCGCCACAGAGTTCTGCCGGCCTCCAGTTCCTGCGATCACGACCTCGTCGCCGACCTCGACCCGGCTGCTGTCGCCGAGCGCGAGGCTCGGGACCTCGACTGGCCCGAGCGCCTGCACGAGCCCGAACCCCGTTTCCTGGTCGAAACCGATCACATGGCCTTGCACGACGCGCCCGTTGCCGAGCCGCAACCAGACCGACTGCGCTTCGGTCACGATGTAACCGATTGTCACCACCACGCCGTGGTCGCCGATCAGCACGCCATGCCCGAGACGCTCCGTCCCGAGCGTATCGGCGGTGAACGCGTCCCCGGGAATGATGGTCTTGATGCCGACCACGGACGAAATGGCGGCATCGAGATCGAATTCGTAGTTTTCGGGTCTTGGCTGCACGGCCATACCTCCGCGGCGGGCCTTGATCATGGGGCAAACATAGGCGTTGCGCCAGCCTGTCACAATGCTGCGTGCGACTTCGGTCCCGACGTTGGTGTCATCACGGATCGTTCTGATCCACTCGCTCGCGAGCCTCGCGGGTATCGACATGCACGACGTCGCGGATGACACGCTCCGTGACACTCGTGAGATGGGCGACCAGCGCCTGGTTGAGCTGGTCGAACTCGGGCCAAAGGATCCCCTCGACGAAGCTGCGCGGCGCCCGAACGACGAGCGTCTGCTGCTTCATGCGCTGATATCGGTAAGGCTCGAGCCCGTAGCGCCGGCACAGCGCGACGAAGAGTTGCCGGGACCACCGGTCCTGGATCGAGAAGCGCATCTCGACCGGCGCCTCCCGGGCCTCGACCTCGGCGAGGCGCGCCCGGATCCGTTCCGCAGCGGCGCCGGCGGCATCACGCTCTCCGGGCGTCTTGGCACCTGCGAACAGCGCCTCGATTTTTCGCAGCTTCTCGCGAAGCTCGTCTTCGCTGCTCATGACGCCGCCTCAGCCGAGGACGGCGATGGTCTTGGCCTTGATCAGATCGAAATCGATCTCGGCACCGAGACCGGGCTTGTCAGGCGCATGCACGAGGCCGTTCCGATCCACCTCTATATCCTTGAGAAGACCGTACTTCTGGGCGGCATCCGGCAGCAGCACCTCGAAGTATTCGCAATTCCGTATGGCCATGATCAGGTGCAGGTTGGCGACGTTGTTGAGTGAGTTGCCGCCGTGATGGACCTCGTAGTTCATGTGGAAGCACTCGGCGAGGTGGGCCGTCTTGAGACAGGCCGTAAGCCCGCCCTTCACCGCCACATCGCCGCGCAGATAGTCGGTAGCCTTCGCCAGGAGCCACGGCGCGTAGGCGGTGTGCCCGCCGGGCGCATACTCGGTCGCGAGAATTGGCACCCCGAGCTGCTGTTTCAGCTTCACATAGCCACCGAGATCGTCCTCGACGAGCGGATCCTCATACCAGTAGAAGCCGAGCCGCTCGATCGCCTGTCCGACCCGAAGCGCGGCGACATAGTCGTAGGACCATGTCGAATCGAGCATCAGTCGATAGTCGTCGCCGACGGCCTTGCGCACCGCTTGGCAGACCTTGATGTCCGCTTCCCACTGTGTCGGGGGATGGATCTTGTAGGCGCCCCAGCCACGCTCCCGGAACGCGATCGCCTCCGCCGCGTAAGCCTCTGCGGACGGCAGCACCGCCGACGACGCATAGGCTGGAACCGACGTCCGGAAACTGCCCATCAGTTTATGTACGGGCATGCCGGCAGCCTTCCCCGCCAGATCCCACAGCGCCACGTCGACCGCCCCGAGCACCCGGAGCTGGTTGTTCATGCGCAGGCGTCCCCACATGCGCTGGAAGTGCAGCTCGCGCGCCAGCGGATCCTCGCCGACCAGCATCGGCTTGATGATCCTGGAGATCAGATGCGCATCGTTGCTGGCTGGCCGGCTTGCGGAGCCGAGAAACGAGTGGCCCGTGACGCCCGCGTCGGTCTCGATCGCGACGAGGCCGAGATCGCTGGCGCCGACGAAGCGCCCCGTATGCCGACCATACTGCGTGGCCGGTATACCATCCCACGCAAACAAGGTGACAGTGATGTCGGTGATCTTCATGGGTCGCCACTCCGCTGGAGCGCGCATCGCGCCCACTGTCGCGGGATGGTACTGCCCTCGCACCGTGACGCAAGCCGATCGCCGCGAGGCACGATCGGCCGCTCGCTCAGGCCGCCGTCATGACGAGATAGAGAATGACACCCGTCATCAGCGCCATCACCCCTCCGACGGCGAGCCCGGGCACGGGATTGAGCCGCGCTGAAACCTCGTCGAGCGACAAGCCGAGTTCCTGCTCGACACGCGCGCGCTCGATGATCATCGGCGGCCGCTCGTCCGGATCGATCGGCGCATTCTGCGCAGCCCGCACGAGGCTGGCCAGGGTCGCGGCCTGACCGGTCGGCGGCGCGAGATCGGCCAGCGCGCGCACGACGTCGTGACGATCGTCGGGATAGTTGGCGATGGGCTGCGCCGTCGGCCAATTGAGATCGAAGCCCGACGACGATCGCCACTCGGAGGATCCGTCAAAGCCGTCCGCCGGCTGGAATGGTTGCACTGTCCGCGTTGGCCGGGGCGGCGGCGGCAGCGGCGCCATGACTGAACCGCCGGCGGCGGGAGCGAGCGCGGCGGCCGCACGCTCGAGGGATGCCTGCGAAACAGCATTCTCGACCGCATCGGCATAGGGACGGGCAGGGCCGAGATCAGCAAGGGCATCCCCGAGTCGCCGCCCCATCCACGGCGGCACGGATGGTCCACCGGAAGGCTGGAAGCCTGGTTGCGGGGCCGGTGCGAACTCAGCCGGCGCCGACTGCGCCGGCTTCGATCCGGTTTCGGCGCGCAAATCGTCATCCGACCAGGATTCGACGAAACGAACGTCGACGGCAGCCGTACTCGCCATGCCTGACAACTCCTACGCAACGCTACAACAACGCTTGCATGAGACATCAATGCATCACTACGGCCAAATTGAGAAGTCGGGAGTTGAGTTGCCGTCCGTGCTTCAGGACGTCCGGGAAAGCCCGGCGATCCGATCCAGCAGCCGCGAGCGCTTGGCTGCGGCCGGCGGATGCGCCGGCTGATCCTCCGGCTGGCCGCCGGCAGCATTCTCCAGCGCCGAGCCTCGGTCGCCGGAAGCTGTCTCGCCCACAGGCGCCAACGGCTCGTCACTCACCGCGACGAGCACTGGAGCACCAGTCGCGACCGGCGGTGCCCTGGCGACAGTGGCGTCGCTCGCTGCACCGAACGCGGGATCGGAGACGCCTGGATCGGCTTGCGGATCACGCACGACGGCCATCCGTTGCGCGAGGCTGCCCCGTCCTTCGCCCCCCGCCCGACGCGCCTGCGGAACAGCGCCTCCGCTGATCGCCGCCAGCTGTCGTGCCTCGGAGCTGGCCGATTGCGCATGGCTGAGCAGCAGTTCGGCCGACTGGGCCAGCTCGGCCCGCAGCTTGAGAATGGTGTCGCTCTGCTGCTCGGCCTGGGCTTCAGCAGCGTCCAGTCGCGCCTTGAGCGAGAGACGGCTGTCTTTTGACGCGCCGCGCGATCCGCCGGCCGTCTCGTTCTCGAGCGCCTGCGCGGCCTTCAGCCGTGCGATCTCGACAGCCTGCTCGTCGTTCCGGGCCCTGAGCGCCGTGATTTGCTGATTGAGTTCGGCGACCTGCTTCACGCGCCGGGCTTCAGAGGCGTCCGCAGCCTGTGTCGCTTCGCCCAACCGCACCTTGAGTCGCTCGAGTTCGGCCTTGAGCTGACTGTCGCCACCTGAAGACAATCCCCAGGCGCGCCATCCCTCGGCGCGCGGCAGCTACCTCAGCCTCCGCCAGGGCAGCTGCCTGCGCCTCGACCTTGCGTGCCAGTTCCGCGATCTCGCGGTCGCGCGCGTGGAGAACCTTCTTGGCCTCGGTGAGCCGTCCCTCGACCTTTGGCAAACGTTCGGTGATCGTCTGTTCGAGGACGCGGCGTGCGTTCTGCGCCTCTTCGAGCAGCGACCCCAGCCGCTCCTGTTCGGCCTCGAGCACATTGATCCGCGCGTCGCGCCGGTTGATATCGATCTGCTGACGCGCGCCGGCGAGGCGAACCTGTTCGACCAACGTCTCGAGCTTGTGCATCTTGATGGCGTACTCGGCCCGGATCTTGTCCCGGTCCGCCGCGATTTCGAGCTCCGTGAGCGGCATGGTATCGCGCATCCGCCGCGTCGTGAGCCGTACGGCTCGTGACCAGAACGCCGGCAGCAGCAACAGTCCGATGAGGCTCGCCGCGAGGAAGCCCAGCGCAATCAGCATACCGGACTGTATCGTGCTCACGCGGTCTCCCCGGTCCTACCCTCGATACCCGAACAGCGGTGCCACGCTCGGTTCCGGCCTGGAACCTTGGGGCACCACCCGCGTCGCACGGCAGGCTGAACACGCATCATAGCGGTGACGAAGCACCTCCGGCTAGCCATCCCGCAACTGGTGCGACCTCGAACCTGTGGAGTCAAGACCGAGCGCCGCCGATGCCACGTACGGCCAGCCCATGTGGCATTCTCGTCGCGCGAGCCGGCCGGCGATGACCTCAGAATGGATTCCAGGTCGGTCGACGCGTGTACTTGAGATATCCGACATTGGCGCCCAGTCGTAGCCCGACCCCCGCGCGGATCGGTGCCAGCACGACGTCGTCGCGCTGCTGGAAGGTGAGGCCGACTCCGCCGACGACATACGCCGACCCGGCCACGCCACCGAAACGCTCGTAGAGGTCGCCGATGTCGCGAAGGTTATAGACGAGCACCATGACCTTGGACCCTTCGGCCCCGGCATCGTACCCGATGGACGGTCCCTGCCAGTAGACCTTGTGGGTCCCGGCATCACGGGTATAGAGCCGTCCCTGGCCGTAACGGAGACCGGCGACGAACGCGCCACCCACGTCCTCGCCGAGAATGTAGCCGTTCGGCCGCCCCTTCGTCTTGAACGCGTACTCGATCACGCTGGCGAGACCCTGGCTGATGGAGCCGAAGAAGCCGTGCCCCGCGCCGATGATCTCGCGCATGGAGTAGGTACCGTCGTCATGGGATCCGCCGCGATCGCGGTAGGGTCCCGGTTCGTTCGACGCATGGCGGCGGTCGTAGCCGTCGGGCCGTTCGTCGCGATCGACCCAGCGCGGCTCGTCCGACCCGCGCGGCGCGTCATAGCGCTCGCCGCGCTGCGGCGGCCGGTAGGCATCGTCCCGCGAAGCGGAGCGGGGCTCGGGGGCCGGCTCGTAACGCTGCGGCGGCCGGTAGACGTCGTCGCGATCGACCGGCGCCGGTGGCCGGTAGGTCTCGACACGATCGAACGAGCGCCGCGAGGCCTGATCGCGATCGTCGTATCGGTTGTCGTACGTCCGGCCCGCTTGCCGCTCGTCGTCGCGAGGCGGGGGCAGCTCATAGGCCGGTGCCGGCGGCGGTAGCGAATCCCGCTGCGTTCCGGAGCGGGCATCGTACTCCGTCGTTGGTTGCGGTGCCTCGCGCAGCCAGGGCAGCCGGTCTTGCGCCGACGTCGGCATTGGCACGGTCGCGGCAAGCGCGCCGGCAAGAGCGACGCACGTGAGGATCTTGAATGGCTTCGTCGTCATGATGAGCGAGCCTGATGTCCGGCTATGGGGCCGCTTATGGCGGGGATGCACGCCTCGGCGGCGGCGGGCGACCGGCCCGCCATGCTCAACAAAGTGTTTACCGAAAGTGTTACCAAAGTATGGCCAGCCGCCCCGCACCGCGTGGGCGGAAACGAAAAAATGCGCGCCGCGATACGCAACCTCAGCGTGATGCGGGCAGTGGCGCCCTCGTGCCCCAGGCGACGAAATGCCCGTTGAGGTAGCCCCTGTCGGCCTTTCCGTATGCGAGCGGCCCTCCAGCGGGATCGGTGACAGACCCACCAGCGGCCACGAGCACGGCATGGCCGGCAGCGATATCCCATTCCATCGTCGGGCCGAGCCTCGGATAGATGTCGGCCTCACCCCGGGCGAGAGTGCAGAACTTCAACGACGACCCGACATCCCGTCGCTCGGCAACGGCATAGCGGGCGAGGAAAGCCTCCGTTTCGGGCGTGGCATGCGACCGGCTGGCCACCGCAACGAGCCGGGTGGGATCCGGTTGCCGTGTCTGGATGGAACGGAAGGCGCATCCATCCAGAGCGGAGGGCGGCGCATCGACTTGAAACGTCGCCAGTTGGGCGTCATTGCGCCCGAACGTCGCATAGATGAGGCCGAGGGCCGGCGCCATGACGACGCCCAGTGTCGGGACACCGTCCTCCACCAGCGCGACGTTGACCGTGAACTCGCCACGCTTGTTGATGAACTCCTTCGTGCCGTCGAGCGGATCGACGAGAAAGAAGCGCTCACCGATGACCGGCACGCGACCCTCGGAGACCGATTCCTCCGCGACAACGGGAATATCTGGGGCGATCCGGGCAAGGGCCTCGAGCAGGACGGCCTCCGCGTCACGGTCGGCGGCCGTCACGGGCGAGTCGTCGGCTTTCGTGAAAACCTGGAAGCCGCCGTTGTAGTGCGCCATCTCGAGCGCTCCGGCAGCCAGCACGGGCGCGACGAGCTCACGGGCGAGATCGCGTATCGCGGCGGTCGAGGTTCGGCTCAACGGAGGCTCCCGTATCGATGTCGGCGCACCCCCGGACAACCCGGGTGATTCGACGGAAAAAGCCATTCACACGGCCCGGAAACGTTGCCCTTCAGCCGCGAGTGTGTCCGGTAATCGACAATTTCTTCAACACTTGCGTGTAGATGGGGTCAGCTCGAACGCCTGTGCTTGGCATCGTCGGCGACACCCGTGTATCAGCATGCATCGAGCCGTTGCAAGAGACGGTCTGAGACGGTGTCGACCCGCCCCGGCAATTCATTCGGACGGCGTCGCGTCCACGGGTCGGCCAGTCGCCGATCAAAAGGCGATTTTACCCCTCGGAGGGATTACGCACTCATGACCAAGACCGCGCATCCCACGGATCTCGAGCTGGCAGCGCTCATCTCGAGCAAGATCTGCCACGACGTCATCAACCCGGTCGGTGCCATCTACAATGGCCTCGAGATTCTGAACGAAGAGGAGGACGCCGAGGCGAAGACCTACGCCTTGACCGTAATCCGGAACGTGACCGAACAGGCCTCCGCCCGCCTGCAGTTCGCGCGCTTCGCATTTGGCGCCGCCGGCTCGGCCGGATCGGTGATCGACCTTTCGACGGCCGAGCAGATCAGCCGCGGCTTCGTCGGCAACGGCAAGCATCGACTGACCTGGAAAGGCCCGGCCGGCCACATGGCCAAGGATCGCGCCAAGTTGCTGCTGAACCTGGTCGCGTCGGCCATGAGCGCACTGCCACGCGGTGGCGACATTCTCGTCGACCTCAAGGGCCCGCTCGACAACGCGAGCTTCTCTGTCCGCTGCAAGGGGACCGGCGCCCGCCCGCCACACTACCTCGTCGAATTCCTGACCGGCGCCTCTACGCCGCCGTTGGACACCCAGTCCATTCAAGCCTACTACACCGCGCGCCTCGCCGGCAGCGCCAACATGAAGCTGGAAGTCCTGAAGGACGGCGCTGATATCGTACTGGCCGCCCGTCCCTGAGGAGCGCCTCCCTGTCGTTCGGCAGATTGCGGACTGACAGCGGCAAGACCATACCTTGCTTCGCCGGATATTTACCAATCTCGGCCATAGTACGGACCAGGCTCCCCGTCTGGCGGGAGTCGATTTGGGTCCGACGCCCGCATGGTCCGGAGTGAGCGATGAAGCATTGTCTGGTGGTCGACGATTCTGAGATTGTTCGCAAGGTTGCGCGTCGCATACTCGAAACCATGGACTTCGAGGTCTCGGAGGCCCAGAACGGACAGGAAGCTGTCGAGCGCTGCACCCAGCGCATGCCCGACCTGGTGCTTCTGGATTGGCACATGCCGGTGATGAACGGCCTCGAGTTTCTCGGCTCGCTCCGCCTCGCGACCAAGGGCAAGCGTCCCCATATCGTGTATTGCGCCTCGGAGCACGATCCGGCTGAACTCTCGCGTGCCTTCATCGGCGGTGCCGACGACTACCTGCTGAAGCCTTTCGATCGCCAATCGATCGAGCACAAGTTGGTGACGGCCGGTCTGGTCTGACACCGACTGTCGGCTTGACATCGGGCTCCGGGCACCGCTCAAAGCTGTGCGAATGAACTACCGCCACGCATTCCATGCCGGCAATTTCGCCGACGTGCTGAAACACATCGTTCTTTCGCTGTGTCTCGACCGCATGACGCGAAAGCCGAAGCCCTTGCGCGTCATCGATACGCATGCAGGCGTCGGCCGCTATCGCCTCGACTCGGGTGAAGCCGAACGGACGGGAGAATGGCGCGGCGGCATCGGTCGCCTCATGGCAAGCGGCGCAGACCCGCTCCCACCCACCATCGCGGCAATTCTGGCTCCCTATCTGGACAGCGTGCGCGCATTCAATCCGTCGGGCGATCTCGCCATCTACCCCGGCAGCCCGCTGATCTCGCTGGCGCTCATGCGCCCAGGCGACAGGATGGCCGCCTGCGAATTGCATCCGGAGGACGCAGCCGCCCTTCGCCGGGAACTGCGACACGATGGCCGGGCCAAGGTGCTCGAGATGGACGGCTGGCAGGCGCTGCGCGCGACATTGCCGCCGAACGAGCGTCGCGGACTGATCTTGATAGACCCCCCGTTTGAGGAGGCCGGCGAGTTGGACCGGCTTGTGAAAGCCGTCGGCGACGGCACCAAGCGGTTTGCGACCGGCACGTACCTTCTGTGGTTGCCGATCAAGGACGTCCGCCAGTCCGCAAGTTTTGCCAATGCGATTGGCCGGATGGAAGGGGTCCAGGCCATTTGGATCGAGCTTCGCACCCAGCGGATCGAGACGGCGGAGCGTCTGGCAGGCTCGGCGCTCGTCGTCATCAATCCCCCATTTGGTCTTGAGCAGAACCTCCAGACCATATTGCCGTGGCTCAGCGAGCGGCTGGCGACGGGGGAAGGGGCCGCGTGGCGTCTCGATACTGTCGCCTGAACGCTCCGGCATGCCCGGCAAGGATCTCGACCGACAACAACTTCGCGACCCTTGACCGGATGGACTCGGCCCACCGTCGATGCTAGCCAAGCGCTGCATGGCGACGCGCGCACGGCAGATCGAGCCGATCCTCGCATTGACGCCAGTCAAGTTTTGAGCAGGAAACGGACGTCGAACATCGCCGGCTCTCCGGTCGCACGACGTTTGCCCCGGCGAGAAGCCGGGCCAGCAAAGGACGAACCAGAATGTCGGCCAGCACAACCGTGCGCTCGCTTCTGTGCCTGCTCGTCGCAACGTCCGTTCTGGGAGGTTGCGACCGGCCCGGAGGCACCGCCAAGGCGCCGGCAGCACCCAAGCCGCCGCTGGTCACCGTCTCGCAACCCTTGAAGAAATCGGTCGCCGACGAGACCGAGCTGGTCGGTCGCTTCGTTGCCGTCGACACCGTCGAGATCAAGGCCCGCGTCTCTGGATATCTCGAGGCGGTTCAGTTCCGCGATGGCGAGATCGTCCAGAAGGGCGCCCCTCTCTTCGTCATAGATCGCCGCCCGTTCGAGATCGCGCGCGACCAGGCACGGGCGACGCTGGCCCAGGCCGAGGCCAATCTGGCGCTCGCCGAAAGTGATCTGGCACGCGCGCGCGACCTGTCGCTCGGCGCGACCATCAGCAAACAGACGATGGATCAGCGCACCGCGGCAAAGCGCGCGGCAGAAGCCGGCGTTCTCGCCCAGCGAGCCGCCGTCAGGCAGGCGGAACTGGACCTCGAATTCACCGAGCTGAAGGCCCCGATCACGGGCCGCATCGGTGATCGGCGCGTTTCACCGGGCAACCTCGTGGCTTCGTCGACCAGCGCGAATTCGTCGCTGCTGGCGACGATCCAGTCCCTCGATCCCATTCGCTTCGAGTTCACGTTGGACGAGAGTGCTTACCTCAAGCTCCGGCGAACGGCGGCCTTCGGTTCCGTGGGCGGCGTAGGCCTCCCCGTTTCACTCCGCCTGATCGACGAGCCGACGTTCTCGCACAAGGGTGCCATCGACTTTCTGGACAATGCCTTGAGCCGGACGAGCGCCACCATCCGCGGCCGCGCGCAACTGCCGAACGAGAAGGGCCTGTTCGCGCCGGGCATGTTCGCACGCGCCCGGGTAACCCTCGGCCCGCCGGTCGAGGCACTGCTCGTGCCCGACGCAGCGATCGGCTCCGAACAGGTGCGCAAGACGGTGTTCGTCGTCGGCGACGACAACGTCGTGAAGCAGAAGTACGTCGAACTCGGCGAACTCGTGGACGGCTTGCGCGTGATCACAGGCGGTATCGACGCGACCGATCGTGTCGTCATCGACGGCCTGATGCGTGCCCGCCCCGGCGTGACTGTCGAACCGAAATCCGGAACCATCGCTGCATCGGCATCATCGACACCCGAGAACGGCAGCCGCAGCTCGAACTGAAAGCGACGAGGCGATGAACGTTTCGCACTTCTTCATCGACCGTCCGATCTTTGCCTCGGTGCTGTCGGTGGTGTTCGTGATTCTGGGGGCGGTGGCCTTCGGACGGCTGCCGATCGCCCAATACCCTGAGATCGCGCCGCCGGTGATCAACATCACCGGCCAGTACCCGGGCGCCAGCTCGGACGTCGTCGCAGCCACGGTCGTTGCTCCGCTGGAGCAGCAGATCAACGGCGTCGAAAACATGCTCTACATCGCCTCGAACAGCACCGGCGACGGCACGTTCTCCATCGCGGTCACGTTCGAGCTCGGCACCAACCTCGACGTGGCACAGGTTCAGGTGCAGAACCGCGTCGCGACGGCCCTGCCGCGCCTGCCTGCCGATGTCCGCAACATTGGCGTGACGGTCGCCAAGGCGTCCCCTGACCTGATGATGGTCGTGCACCTATATTCGCCGGACCAGTCCCGCGACACGCTCTTCATCTCGAATTATGCGAGCATCCAGGTCACCGACGCCCTGACGCGGATTGACGGCGTCGGCTCGATCACGGTGTTCGGCAATCGCGAATATTCGATGCGGATCTGGCTCGATCCGGATCGCCTCCAGTCGCTCGACATGACGGCCGCCGACGTCGTGACGGCGCTGCAGGGCCAGAACGTGCAGGTTGCCTCGGGGATCCTGAACCAGCCTCCGGTCGACCGACCGGGCGCCTTCCAGCTCACGATCCGCACGCAAGGCCGCCTCGTCGACCCTGTTCAGTTCGGCGACGTCGTGGTGAAGCAGACGCCCGGCGCCGTGGTGCGCCTGTCGGACGTCGGCCGTGTGGAGCTTGCAGCGCTCGACTACAGCCGCAACTCCTACCTCGATCGCGATCCGGCCGTCGGCCTCGGCGTGTTCCAGCGCCCTGGCTCCAACGCCCTGGCGACGGCTGCATCCATCAAGTCGCGCATGGACGAGCTGGCGAAGGATTTCCCGCCGGGCCTGAAGTACACGATCATCTATAACCCGACCCAGTTCATCCAGCAGTCCGTCGACGCCGTCCTCCTGACGATTCTCGAGGCGGTCTTGCTCGTCGTTCTGGTGGTGATCCTCTTTCTGCAGACGTGGCGTGCCGCGATCATTCCGATCCTCGCGATCCCCATCTCGCTCGTCGGCACGTTCTTCTTCATGTCGCTGTTCGGCTTCTCGCTGAACAACCTGTCGCTGTTCGGCCTCGTGCTGGCCATCGGCATCGTCGTCGACGACGCGATCGTCGTCGTCGAGAGCGTCGAGCGCAACATCGCCGACGGGCTGTCCCCCCGCGACGCGACCCGCAAGACGATGGACGAGGTCGGCTCGGCCCTCGTGGCAATCTCTCTTGTTCTCTGCGCCGTCTTCGTCCCGACCGTGTTCATTACCGGCATCTCGGGCCAGTTCTATCGTCAGTTCGCGTTGACGATCGCGGGCGCGACGATGATCTCGCTGTTCGTATCGCTGACCTTGTCACCGGCCATGTGTGCGCTGCTTCTGAAGCCGCACCGGACCGGGAAGAGCCACTGGATCACGCGTCCGGTCCACGGCTTCTTTCGCGTCTTCAACCGGTTCTTCGATGCCTTGTCGGCCGGCTATGGCTGGATGACGGCACGACTGGTTCGGATTTCCTTCCTCATGCTGGCCGTCTACGGCGGCGTCATCGCCTTTGGCCTCAATGAGTTCCGTCGCACGCCGATCGGCTTCATCCCGCAACTCGACCTCGGCTACATGATTGTGGTCGTGCAGCTGCCGGGCGGCGCGTCCCTGCCACGCACCGACGCGGTCAACCGCAAGGTCGGCGAGTTGACACTGCAGGTTCCGGGCGTCGCCCACGTCGTGAACATTGTCGGCTTCTCCGGCGCGACCTTCACGACGGCACCGAACTCCGGCGCGATTTTCGCGGTGCTCGAGGATTTCGATGAGCGCGCCAAGGACCCGGCCAAATCGGCGGCCGCGATCCAGGCGGCGATCCAGGCCAAGGTCGCGGGCATCCAGGAAGGCGCCGTATTCGTCGTGCGTCCGCCACCGGTGCGCGGCATCGGTACGGCCGGCGGCTTCCGCATGATGATCGAGGATCGCGGCGGCGGTACCGCGCTCGATATGCAGAAGGCCGTCTTCGCAATGATGGGCCGCGCTGCCCAGACGCCCGAGGTGTCGCGTGTCTTCTCGCTCTACGAAACGAGTACGCCGCAGATCTATCTCGATATCGACCGCACCAAGGCGCAGCTTTTGGGAATCCGGCTACCCGACGTATTCCGCGAACTGCAGACCTATCTCGGGTCCGCCTACGTCAACGACTTCAACCTGCTCGGCCGCACGTTCCGCGTGACCGCCCAGGCCGACGAGCGCTTCCGCCTGGAATCCGGCGATATCTGGAAAATTCGCGTCCGCAACCAGACCGGCGAAGCCGTGCCACTGGCGTCGTTCGCCACCATCCGCAACGCATCGGGTCCCTATCGCGTGCCCCGATACAATCTCTATCCCGCAGCCGAACTCGACGGCGCGCCTGCGCCCGGCGTGTCGCAAGGCGAGGCGATCAAGGTCATGGAGAAGCTGGCTGCCGAAACGCTGCCACCGGGCTTCACCTACGAATGGACGACGCTGGCCTTCCAGCAGCTCCGTGCTGGTGACACGGCGATGTACGTCTTCGCGCTCGCCGTCGTATTCGTCTTCCTGGTTCTGGCGGCGCAATACGAGAGCTTGTCGTTACCGCTCGCCGTGATTCTCATTGTGCCGATGTGCCTGATCGCGTCGATCACTGGCGTGCTTCTGCGCGGCCAGGACAATAACATCCTGACCCAGGTCGGCTTCATTGTGCTCATAGGCTTGGCGGCGAAAAACGCGATCCTGATTGTCGAGTTTGCCAAACAGCTCGAGGAGCAGGGCCGAGATGTCTACAGCGCAGCCGTCGAGGCAGCGCGCCTCCGCCTGCGGCCCATCATCATGACGTCACTCGCATTCATCCTTGGCGTGGTCCCGCTCGTCTGGGCCACCGGGGCAGGCGCCGAGCTGCGCCAGACCCTCGGCACCGCCGTGTTCGCCGGCATGATCGGCGTCACGATCTTCGGCTTGATCTTCACCCCGGTGTTCTACGTGCTGACGCGCCGATGGGCTGGCCGGAAGACCCGCATACCCGATACGAACGAGACGCCGTCGCCCGGCACCGCCGCTGCGCCGCACTGATCGGCGCGTCCGCCAAGGGCCTGACGCGCGTCAGCGGTGAACCTGAAGGCGCAGTCCTGCGTAGATGATCACGCGGGAGATGCCGTCCGCAGGTCGCCCCCCCCCCTCGCCGGAGCCACTCGATGTCGCGCTTGGTGCTCGTACTCGGCGACCAGCTCAGTCCCCGTCTGTCGAGCTTGAAGGCCGCCGATCGCCAGCGCGACACCGTGCTGATGGCTGAGGTCTGGGCCGAAGCGACTTACGTGCCCCACCACAAGAAGAAGTTGGCGTTCGTATTCTCCGCGATGCGCCACTTCGCCGAGGAATTGCGCTCCAACGGCTGGCGCGTGATCTACCGTCGCCTCGATGAGACGGGCGAAGCGAGTTCGCTCTCGAGCGAAGTCACCCGCGGCCTTCGCGAAACGGGCGCGACCGGCGTTCTTGTGACCGAGCCCGGCGAGTGGCGCCTACGCGAGGACATGGCAACATGGCCCGCGCGCCTGGGCGTGCCCGTAGACTGCCGCGAGGACGATCGCTTCCTGTGCAGCCACGCGGACTTTCGGGCTTGGGCCGACGGTCGCCGCCAGTTTCGGATGGAATACTTCTACCGGGACATGCGCCGCCGCACCGGCCTGCTGATGGATGGCGACGAACCCGCTGGCGGCCGCTGGAACTTCGATGCCGAGAACAGAAAGCGCGCCGAGCGCGATCTGCTGATGCCGACCCCGCTGCGCGTCACACCGGACGCGATCACGCGCGACGTGCTCGACCTCGTCGGTTCGCGCTTTTCCGGAAACTTCGGAACCCTCGAGCCGTTCTGGTTCGCGGTGACGCGACATGACGCGGAGGCGGCCCTGGACCGTTTCATCGCCGACGCGCTGCCCCGCTTCGGCGATTTTCAGGACGCCATGCTCGAAGGCGAGCGCTTCCTCTATCACTCGGTGCTCTCGACCTACATCAACATCGGCCTGCTCGATCCATTGGACGTCTGCATGAAAGCCGAGACCGCATGGCGGAACGGCGCCGTGCCGCTCAACTCCGCCGAAGGCTTCATCCGCCAGATCCTCGGCTGGCGCGAGTATGTGCGCGGCATCTATTGGCTGCGAATGCCCGAATATGTCAGCCTCAACACACTCGGCCATACGCGCCCGCTTCCCGCATTCTATTGGACGGGTGACACGCAGATGGCCTGCCTCAGGTCCGCGATCGGCCAGACCCGCGACGAGGCCTATGCTCATCACATCCAGCGCCTGATGCTGACCGGCAATTTCGCGCTGCTCGCCGGCATCGATCCGGCTGCCGTCCACGAGTGGTACCTAGCTGTCTACGCCGACGCCTACGAGTGGGTCGAGGTCCCGAACACCATCGGCATAAGCCAGTTCGCGGACGGCGGCCTTCTGGCGTCCAAGCCCTACGCATCGTCGGGCGCATATATCTCGCGCATGTCGGACCACTGCCGTGGCTGCCGCTACGACGTGAAGCAGCGGACGGGTGACAAGGCCTGTCCGTTCAATGCGCTCTACTGGGACTTTCTCGCCCGCCATAGAACGCGCTTCGAAGGTAACCCCCGCATGGCGCAAATGTATCGCACGATGGACCGGATGGGCGAGGCGGCCCTGGCGGAAGCCCGTGCGCGGGGCCAGCGCCTGCTCGCGACCATCGACACCCTCTGAGGTCCGATCCGACAGCAGGGCGTTGCGCGACCTCCCGTCCCTCGTGGCATAACAGCCCCGAGGCACGCGGGACGGGAGCACGACGATGACAGACGCGGTGGCACACTCGGGCACCCCCGAAGGTATGATCGACTTCCAGTGCGCACCGGGAAGCCACCGTCATTGGAAACTGATCGTCTCCGGCGACACGGCAGAGCTGATCATGGACGTCGATGAGAACGCGACCCTCTTCGCCGGCTACCAGCTCAAGCTGAATTCCTACGACCTCGGCGTCGACATCGAGCTGTCGGACCTCTTGCAGCGGCTTCGCTTCGAGCATCCCGCCGTGAAGGTCGTCGTGCTGAAATCCGGCAAGGACCGGGTTTTCTGCGCCGGCGCCAACATCCGGATGCTGGCCGGCGCAACTCACGCCCACAAGGTGAACTTCTGCAAATTCACCAACGAAACGCGCAACGGCATGGAAGACAGCTCCGAGGCCTCCGGGCAGAAATTCCTCTGCGTCATTCGCGGGACGGCGGCCGGCGGCGGCTATGAGCTGGCCTTGGCGTGCGACCGCATCCTCCTTGCCGACGATGCCAACACGACCGTGTCGCTGCCGGAGTTGCCTCTGCTCGCCGTTCTCCCGGGGACAGGCGGCCTGACGCGCGTGACCGACAAACGGAAAGTCCGCCGCGATCGGGCCGATGCCTTCTGCACGCTCGAAGAAGGCATCAAGGGCAGGCGCGCCGTCGAATGGCGTCTGGTCGACCGCATCGCGCCGCAATCGCGCCTCGACAGCGAAGCGGCGGCCATGACCCGCGAACTCGCCGCTCTCTCGTCGCGACCCTCCGGCGAGACGGGCATCGCATGGACGCCGATCGCCCGCAGCTTCGACGGCGACACGATCCGATACTCGGCCCTGAAGGTCGAGATCGACCGCGAGGGCCGCCGCGCGACACTCACCATCGACGGCCCCGGCGAGGCCCCGCCCACAACCGCGGAGGCGATCAAGAGTCTCGGCGCGGCGTTCTATCCGCTGCGACTGGCGCGCGAACTGGACGACGCCATCCTGCATCTGCGCACCAACGAACCAGCACTCGGTACCCTCGTGTTCCGAAGCCAGGGCGATCCGGCACTGGCGATGGCCTGCGACGCGGCACTTGAAGCCAACCGCGATCACTGGCTCGTCCGCGAGATCATCGCGAACTGGAAACGCGTGATGAAGCGCATCGACGTTACGTCACGCAGCCTCGTTGCGCTCGTGGAGCCGGGCTCCTGCTTCGCCGGCAGCCTCGCCGAGATCGTCTTCGCGGCCGACCGCGCCTACATGCTCGACGGCAGCCTGAAGGGCGACAACCGCCCACCCGCGACATTGACACTCTCGCCCATGAACTTCGGCGACTATCCGATGTCCAACGGCCTCACGCGCCTGGCCACCCGCTTTCTCGGCGAGCCAGAGAGCCTCACGGCCGCCAAGGCGCGGATCGACGAGCCCCTCGATGCAGCGACGGCCGAGACGCAGGGACTGGTGACCTTCGCCTTCGACGAGATCGACTGGTCGGACGAGGTGCGCATCTTCCTCGAGGAGCGGGCCTCATTCTCAGCCGACGCCCTGACGGCGATGGAGGCGAACCTGCGCTTCGCGGGGCCGGAGACGATGGAAACCCGCATCTTTGGCCGCCTCACCGCCTGGCAGAACTGGGTCTTCCAGCGCCCGAACGCCGTCGGTCCCGAGGGCGCGCTACGCCGTTACGGAACTGGCGTCAAAGGCAGGTTCGACCCCGATCGCGTCTAGCCGGCATCCGTTCGCCGCGCTTCGAGATAGAGGCGCGCGACATAGCAAGCCGATGGCGTCATGCGCGAAAGCAGACTTGGCAGCTCGGCCACCGTGGTCACGAACGGCGAACCCTCCGTCACGACGACATCGTCGATCGGCACGCCGTCGACGATGAAATAGCTGCCCATGAGTCCGCCACTACCGCCGTAGTTGGCGCGGAGCTCGACCAGCCGCGTGAACCGTTCCTCCGCGAATAAGAGCCCCGTCTCCTCTTCGAGTTCCCGGCGCACGCAATCGAGTGGCGTTTCCCCGTCTTCCCGATGCCCGCCGAAGAGCCCGATCTGGCCCGCATAGAGCAGCCCCGGAATATCGTCCCGGCGCTGCAGGAGAAGACGCCCGCACGTGCCCACCAGAATGGCCGCAGCCACCTCCCGGTAGGGCTCCCGGATGACGGCCGTCACGTCGCGGCCTCGACGAGCCATGTTGCAAGAACGGTCGCCGTATCGAGAAAATCACTGATTTCCATCGCTTCGTGCGGATTGTGACTGCCGTTGGCATTGCGCACGAACAGCATGCAGGAGGGCACGCCGGCCACCGTGAACGTCGCCGTGTCGTGCGACGCGGGGCTGGCGAGCGGCATGGTGTCGATCCCGGCGGCTCCAGCGGCCCACGTCAGAGCACCGTAAAGCTGCGGATTGGATGGCGCCACGTCGGCGCTCGTCCGCCGCCCGAGATGGAACGTCACCCCTCGCCGGGCTTCGATGTCCTTCACCAGCGCCAGCACGTCGGCCTCGAGACGCTCGAGATGCCGGGCGTCGTAGGCGCGAACGTCGAGGCTGAGCGACATCTCGCCCGCGACCTTGGTCAGCGCATGCTCCCGCGCGTCCGTATGGAAACGCCCGATCGTGAACGCCATGGGGAGACCATTCGCTTCGGCAGACTTCCAGATCTCGTCGAGCCCGAGCGCGAAATCGCTCCCCGCCAGCACCACGTCGTGCCGGAACCGACGAGGCAGACCGACATGCGCCCACTCCCCCTCGATCCGGATCTCGGGATAGCGGAAGTTGCCGGGCACCCCCGTGCCGATCGCGACGGACTTCCCCGCCTCGATCAGCTGCGGCGCCTGCTCGATGTGCACCTCGACCCAGGCCCGGATATCCTTGGCCTGAAGCGACGCGACGCCACGGCGGACAGAATCGACGTCGGCACCGCACTCGGCCATGTGCTCCGCGAGCGTGCGCCCTGTGTCGACGCGCCGGGCCTCCAATGCGCCGTCCGGCAATACGCCGAACGCCGAACGCGATCCGATGTAGGACACGGCGAACCAGACGCTCTCCTCGGCCCGGATCGCCATCGTCGTGACGTCCACCTTCGGCCGGATGCCGAGCGTCTGCAGGCTCCGCATCGCGACGAGCCCGGCGATGACCCCGGCTGCGCCGTCGAAATTGCCGCCGTTCGCGACGCTGTCGAGATGCGAGCCCATCATGAGGCGGGGTGCGTTCCGGTCGGCGCCGGGCCGCGTCATGAAAAGGTTGCCCGCATGATCGTAGCGTTGCTCGAGACCCATCCCGGAAGCGACGCCTTCGATGACGCGATACCCGAACTGCTCGCCAACCCCGAACGTGTCGCGGCAGACGCCCGGCCCGCTGGGATCCGGGCTGCCCGCACGCAGTTCGTCGAACAGTCCGGAGACGTCGCGCTCCTGCGCCAGAACGGCTCGGCGTATGTCGGCAGGGAGCGCCATGGGGAGGTCCTTCGGTGAAAGCGGGCGACAGGAGCCGGAGCATATCTGTGTGGCGGAGCAAGCTGCAACGTGCATGCTTCCGCCCTCAGCCGCCGACGAGAGGTCGAACCCCATCATGGCCGAACCGCAGTGCAAGGGAGAAGCGGGTTACCGCATCATCCAAGTCTCCGACACGCATCTGTCGGCGACGCACGCCTACTTCCTAGACAACTCCCGCGCTCTGGTGGATGAGGTCGATGCCCGCGCGCCGGACCTTGTCGTCCATTCCGGCGACGTCTCGTTCAATGGCCCGGTCGTCGAGCCGGACCTCGCCTTCGCCCGCACCGAGATGTCGCGCTTCGCCACCCCATGGCGCATCATTCCGGGCAACCACGACATCGGCGAAGCGCCACGCCATTCGCGCCTCGATCAGCCACTGACCGACGCCCGCATCGCAACATGGCGCCGGCATTTCGGCGACACTTGGTGGCTGGAGGATCGAGCGGGGTGGCGCATCGTCGGTCTCGATACGTCTCTGTTCGGAAGCGACCGGTCGGAGGAGCGGCACCAGCGGACCTTCCTGCAGGATTCGCTCGCCGAGCGACCCGACCGGCCCGTTCTGGTCTTCATGCACATGCCGCCTTTCGTCGATGATCCGCACGACGCGGCGCCGACGACATCAGCCATCCCGTTTGAAACTCGAGAGGCGTTCCTGGCAACGTGCCGCGACGGTGGCGTCCGGGCGATCGCCTGCGGCCACCTTCACGTCTACAGGCGCATGTCGTGGCAGGGGATCGAGATCGTCTGGTCACCGGGAACATCGTTCGTCCATATCGCGCGCTGGCAGAAGCACTTCGGCGGCTTCGCCCGCTCGGGCTTCATCGAGTGGACCTTGGGTGAAACGAGCGCGACGCACCGGCTGATCGAACCGCCCCGCCTCGTCACGCATGATATGGGATTGTGGTCTGACGCCTACGGAACCGTGACCAAGCTACCGCCGACCCGGATAACTCCGAACGACACCCCAAAAGACTGAATTCTGGAGAAAAATGGCTCCGTGGGTAGGATTCGAACCTACGACCAGCCGGTTAACAGCCGGCTGCTCTACCGCTGAGCTACCACGGATTACCTCCGGTGCGGCCCGCAGTGTCACGGACGTCCGGTATGGGCGTGGTTTACTCGAAAAGAGTTACCGTGTCCACAAGGGCGGTTGCGCCCTCTCGGCAGGCGCCCCGGCCCTGCCAATGCCTGTCTATCCGGCTTGCCGGCAGCGCCCCTGACCGTCTAATCAGAGAGCATATCTGCACCGGGCCGATCCCGTTCGCGGTCCGGATCCCTCCGCCGCCTTCCCGAAGGAAACACCCATGGCCACCAGCCATTTGTTCACGCCCATCAAGCTGCGCGATCTCGAACTCTGGAATCGCATCGTCGTCGCTCCGATGTGCCAGTACTCGGCGGTCGACGGCACGATGACCGACTGGCACATGCAGCACCTCGGCTCGCTCGCCAACTCCGGCGCCGCGCTCGTGATCGTCGAGGCCACCGGCGTCGAACTCGAGGGCCGCATCAGCCATGGCTGCACGGCGCTCGTCAATGACGCCAACGAGGCGGCCATGAAGAAGGTCGTCGACGCCTGCAAGAGCTTCGGCACGGCGGCGATCGGCATCCAGCTCGGCCACGCAGGCCGCAAGGCATCGGCCCAGAAGCCTTGGGAAGGCGGCACATCGCTGAAGGAGAACGCGTGGCAGACGAAGTCGGCGTCGGCCGTTCCGTATGACGACGGCTGGCACACGCCGCACGGCATGACGCTCGACGAGATCGCGAAGCTGAAGGCGGCCTTCGTCGAGGCGACCATTCGCGCTGACCGCGCCGGCTTCGACTTGATCGAAATCCACGGCGCGCACGGCTACCTGCTGAACCAGTTCCTGTCGCCGCTCTCCAACCAGCGTAACGACCAGTACGGCGGAAGCCTGGAGAACCGGTGCCGCCTGCCGCTCGAGATCTATACCGAAATGCGCAAGGTCCTTTCGCCCGGCAAGCCGCTCGGCATTCGCATCTCGGCCGTCGAGTGGGTCGATGGCGGCATCACGTTGGCCGACTCGATCGCCTTCTCGAAGATGCTGAAGGCTGCCGGCTGCGACTTCGTCGACGTCTCGTCGGGTGGCAACTCGCCGAAGCAGAAGATCGAACTCAAGGCGGGCTACCAGGTGCCGTTCGCGGCCGCGATACGGAAGGAAGCCGGCATCCCGGTGATGGCCGTGGGCCTGATCACGGACCCCGCTCACGCCGAAGCGATCGTCGCCGACGGTGAGGCCGACATGGTGGCGCTGGCACGCGGCTTCATGGACGATCTTCGCTGGGGCTGGCACGCCGCATGGGCACTCGGGGTCGAACCCAAGATGGCCCCGCAGCACCGCCGCATCGGCCCCCGGAGCTGGCCGCCCGCGAAGAAGTACCAGGACGCCAAGTCCGCGGGCTGATCGACCGCCACGAACGAGGGGAGCGCCGATGCCGCACGATGGTCCGGTATACTGGGTCGATGCGCCCCTCGCGGGGCGCATCGCGGTGGTCGAACGTCCTCGCGGTGCGGCTTCGTTCCTGGCATTGAAATCCACCGGGATAGACGTGCTCGTCAGCATGCTCGCGATAGACGAGGCTCTCGAAATCGGATTGGAGAACGCGCCGCGATGGGCGGCCGCGGCCGGCATCGAGTTTCTTGCGTTGCCCGTCACGGATCATGGCATTCCGACCGACGTTGACGCCGTGTCCCGAGCGGTCGACCGGGTGTGCGAGCGATTGCGGGACGGACGAGGCGTCGCCGCCCATTGCTACGCCGGGCTCGGCCGGTCTCCGCTGTTCGTCGCCGCAACTTTGATCTCGAGTGGTTACACAGCCCCGGATGCGATCAGGCGGATCTCGGAAGCGCGTGGCTTTGCCGTGCCGGAGATGAAGTCGCAACATGACTGGCTGCACAGTTTTGCGGTGTCGAGACAGCGATCGTGAGCCGATAGGCGGGCGCCGTCATAGCGCAATCAGCGCCAGCAACAGGCCCGCAGCGGAGAAAACAATCAGGCCCCCGGCCCCGTCGATGAACGTATCGGGTAGCGGCTTGAGCAGCAGGGGTGCCACCAGGATGGCGGCGCAACCCGCTAGAACCGCCGCATAGCCCGGCAGGTGTCTGAGTGCCGCGATGACGGCGATGGCGGCCGCAAGCCCCGCGGTGACGATGGTGGCACGAATGATCCACCCACCCCCGCGCCCGGCGAGCGCACCGGTCCGTTGAGCAGCGGGAAAATGCGTCGCGACGGCAAGTCCATAGAGCGTGACACAGAGCAGCGCCGCGGCGAACAGCAGGAGCGCTGTCCAATCGGGCATGGCAATCTGCATCGAGCCGCCTCCGCGCTACTGTCTACGAACGCCTTGACCGCCGAGCCGCTCGCGTGCCCCAGATATATCAGTCATGGTCATGCCTCAAGTCGAGGCACGCAAGGGCTGTCCGATCGGATCGAGCGGGAGTAACGCGACGCATGCTCTTCATGGTTATCGAGCACTTCAAGGGCCGTGACGCGAAGGCCGTCTACGCCCGCTTCCGCGACAAGGGTCGCATGGCCCCGAGTGGCCTGACCTACGTGGGCAGCTGGATCGAAGCCAACTTCGATCGCTGCTTCCAGCTCATGGAGTGCGACGACCCGCGCATGCTGCAGGATTGGATCCTCGCCTGGTCCGACCTCGCCGACTTCGAGATCGTTCCTGTTGTTCCGTCGGCCGAAACGGCCGCCGTTGTCGAGCGACATCTCTAGCCGGCGGACAGGGTCGATGGCGGAAAGCGAACGCTCAGGAAGTCGCGCCATGATCGGTCGACGCGAAAGCGCGTGTGCCTCGCTGAGCGACGCGGCCTACAACGCGCTGGAGGAGCGCATCGTCACGCTGGAGCTGGCGCCTGGCTCTGACATTTCCGAGCAGGCGCTGTGCCAGGAAACAGGTCTTGGCCGAACCCCGGTCCGCGAGGCCCTCCAGCGGTTGGCGCGCGAGGGCCTCGTCGTGATCCTGCCGCGCAAGGGCATCCGGGTGACCGAGACCGATGCCACGCGCCAGCTTCTGGTCCTCGAGGTTCGCCGGGAGCTGGAACGTCTGCTGTCCTGCAAGGCCGCCACACGCGCCTCTCCCGACCAGCGTCACGCCCTCTACGAGATTGCCGACGGCATGGAAACGGCAGCAATGTCGAACGATGACCGGGCGTTCATGCGGCTGGATCAGGCCCTCAACGAACTCGTCATGCAGGCGGCCCACAACGACTACGCAGCCCGCGCCATGCGCCTCATCACCGGCCAGTCGCGGCGCTTCTGGTTCCTGCACTACCGGACAGCGGCCGATCTGCCGTTGTGTGCCCGCCTCCATGCTGCCCAGGCCCGTGCCATCGCCGATGCAAGCCCGGACGCCGCGGCCGCAGCCGTAGACCGCCTGATCGACTACACGGAAAGTTTTACCCGCGCGACCGAGCCAGCCATCTTGCCATGACATGGCCGCGCCCTTGATCTAGTCGAGAGCCGGGCCTGATCGAGTGGAGCCGTCGCGTGCGAGCCAAGTCTGTTGCTGCTGCCGTGTTGGCCTTCGCTCTGGCCGTCCTCCCGGTCATATCGCACGCGGAGGAGAATCGCTCCGGCCTCGTGTGGATGTCGGCGGACGAGATCACCGCAACGTTCAAGGGCGAGGTACTGGCCGGTCTTTACCCCAGCAATACGCCCTCGAGTCGATCCACGCCGACGGCACGACGGACTACCGGGAAGGCTTGAAGCACTGGCAGGGAACTTGGTGGGCCGGCGACCGGGAGTTCTGCTTCTCCTATCCGCCACCCGGCGTGGGCGGCTGCTTCCGGGTCACACGGATCAGTGCCAACTGCTACGAGCTTTACGATTTCTCGCAGGCGGCGGGATCGGACGAGACACCACCGGACGTCGCCGGTCTCTGGAACGGCCGGATGTGGCATGCGAACCGCCCGACCACCTGCGAGGCGCGACCCAGCGTCTGACGCCGCCAGGGCCGCGTCAGCGCTTCAGGCGCCTCAGAACCCGCGCTCGATCTCACGCGTGAACCGAAGTCCAAGCCCCGGCGTCGAAGGCACCGTCATCATGCCCTTCACCGGCCGCACCGGATCGTCGAACAGTCCGCCCGTCCACGGCATGTACTCCACGATCTCACCGTTCGGCACGGCCGCGATGAGGTGTACGTGAACCTCCGGAATGAGGTGCGAGACGACGGGAATATTGAACGCCTCGGCCATGCCGGCGACCTTCATCCACTGCGTGATTCCGCCGACGCGCACGAGATCGATCATCGCGATGTCGACCGAGCGCCGCTCGAGCAGCTGCCGGAACGGCTCGATGCCCCAGACGTATTCGCCGCCGGCAATCGGGGTCTTGAGCGCGGCGGTAACCGTCGCGAGGCCCTGGAAATCGTCGGCCCGCGTCACGTCCTCGAGCCAATGCAGATGATACGGCTCGACGCGTTGGCCGATGCTCACGGCCTGATAGACGGACCACCGCTGGTTGATGTCGCACATCAGCTTTACGTCCGGGCCGATCGCCTCGCGGATCACGCGGATGCGCTCGACTTCGATCTCGGGCGTCGTGTGCCCCGGAAGAGCAAGCTGTGTCTTCATCGCGCCCCACCCGCGCGAAACGAGCGTTCCAGCGGATTTCTCGACCTCCGCCAGCGAAAACTGCCGCATCAGCGCGCCCGAGGCATAGGCCGGAACGGTGTCCCGATGTCCGCCGAGGAGACGCGCCACGGGTTGGCCGAGCACCTTGCCACGGATGTCCCAGAGCGCCATGTCGAGTGCCGACAGCGCCAGTGTGAAGACGCCTTGTGGCCCCGCACTCGAGGCCGCGTCACGAAGTTTGGCCACGATCCGCTCGATGGCCAGCGCATCGGCCCCGATCATCAGCGCCCCGAGATCGTCGACGGCCTGCCGGAGCGCCTTGACCATGGCGGCCCCGAAGAACGTGACGCCGAGCCCTTCGGTGCCGTCGGCAGTGACGACCTTCACGACCACGAAGTCACGCTTGGCACCCGCCACCTGGGGCCCGTCGGCGAGTGGCTCGTCCGCAGGCAGCTGGACGATCTGCGACAGGACACGTGTGATCTTCATGACGGACCTCCGGGATGGCGACCGCCGAAGGGTGGCCAGCCAGCGCGGCCAAGGCAAGCCCCAAGGGTGGCACCCCGACGAACACGTTGATCCGTGAGGTTTGACATGGCTCAAGCACGGCCCATTGCAAGCTTTCAATCGCGCCCGGTGGCGGGGTAGTCTGCGCCGAACCCCATCACCGACGAGGACACCATTCCATGAACTTCGAGATCGAGAAGCCGCTGGCCGAGCTGCGGGACAAGGTGGCTGCCTTCGTTCGCGAGAAAATCATTCCATTCGAGAAGGACCCCCGCTGGGACAACCACGGCATCCCGGAGGACATGCGGCGCGATCTCAATGAGGCCGCGAAAGAGGCGGGCCTGCTCGGCATCAACTCGCCGGAAGAGTTCGGCGGCAAGGGCTTCTCGCATTTCGAGCAGGCGGTCGTATTCGAGGCGGCGGGTTACTCGATCCTCGGCCCGATCGCGCTCCATTTCCACGCGCCGGATGAGGGCAACATCCACCTTCTCGACGTGGTCGCGACACCGGCCCAGCGCAAGAAGTATCTCGCGCGGCTGGCGACGGGCGAGGTCCGCTCCTGCTTCGCCATGACGGAGCCCGATGGCGGCGCCGGCGCCGACCCCCTTCTGCTCAAGACCCGCGCCACACCTGACGGCAACGGCTTCCTGATAAATGGCCGAAAGACGCTGATCACCGGCGCCGAGGGTGCGGCCTTCGCCATCATCATGGCGCGCACGGGCGACGGCCCCGCCGACTGCACCATGTTCATGACCGAGCTGCCGAACCCCGCCTTCAAGATCAGCCGCGTGCTCGGCACGATGGACTCGAGCTTCATGGGCGGTCACGCCGTCATCGACATCGAGAACTTGCGCGTCTCGGGCGACGACATCCTCGGCGAGATGGGGAAGGGCTTCCAATACGCCCAGGTGCGCCTCGCGCCGGCCCGCCTCACCCATTGCATGCGCTGGCTTGGTTCGGCGGTTCGCGCCCATGACATCGCGACCGAATACGCCCGCGAGCGGATGTCGTTCGGCAAGACACTCGGCGAGCACCAGGGCGTGTCGTTCATGCTCGCCGACAACGCCATGGACATCCACATTTCGCGGCTCGCCATCTGGCACACAGCGTGGCTGCTCGATCAGGGCGACAAGGCCTCGACCGCAAGCTCCATGGCCAAGGTGATCTGCTCGGAGGCGATCTTCCGGGTTGTAGACCGCTCGATGCAGATCCTCGGCGGCAAGGGCGTCACCGACGACACGGTGATCGAGCGCATCTTCCGCGACGTCCGCGCCTTCCGCATCTACGACGGCCCGTCGGAGGTCCACCGTCACTCGCTCGGCCGCCGCATCGTGCGTGGCGACCGGAAGGCACCCAAGGCGCACTGAACGGGCAGTTTCTGCGACGACCTCGGGGTATCACCGGCTGGGCCGGGCTCCGAGGGTCGCGGGCTGGTCGCGACATTAGCCCTTGAGGCCCTCACGCCGCAGCTGGGCCTCGCGGCGGACGATATAGATGGCCGAGACGAAGATGATCGCGGCCCCGAGCCACGTCCAGACATCGATCAGCTCGCCGAACATCAGGAACCCGAGCGCGACCGCGAATGGCAATCGCGAAAACTCGAAGGTGAGCACCAGCGACGCGTCCGCGGCCCGGAAGCCGCGCATCAGGCAGGTATGACCGAGCACGCCCGTCGCCCCGATGACGAGCAGCACCGGGAGCAGCTCCAAACCCGGCGGCTTCCACACGAAGAGCGCGGGAATGAGCGCCAGCGGCGTCATGATGAGCGTGGTGAGAAAGACGATCTTGTCCGGGTCGTCGTGACCGGAGAGCTGCTTCAGTAGCACCGCCATGACGCCGCCCGCGAGCGCTGAAAACAGTGCCATCCCCTGCCCCATGCCGACTGGCGACATGCCCGGCCGCAGCATGATCATCGCCCCGATGAAGCCGATGGCGAGCGCCGTCCACCGCCGGGCCCGCACCTTCTCGCCGAGCAGCACGATGGCCGCCAGCGTTCCGAACAGCGGCGACAGGAAGCCGATCGCCGTCAACTCGCCGAGCGGAATGAGCGCAATCGCCCAGAACCACGCCGTCATCGAGAAGAGACTGATCACGGCCCGCACCGCATAGAGCTGGGGCGCCGACGAGCGCATGAGCCCGGTGCCGCGCCAGGCGAGCAGTGGCAGCATGAGGACGAGCGCCGCGAGGAAGCGGAGGAATGCCACCTGCAAGGGATGATAGCCGAGCGACATCGCGTATCGCGACGAGGCGGCGAGCCCGGCGAACAGCGCCATCGCCAGCGTCACCCAGAAGATTCCCGCGATCGGATCGCTGGTGCGCGCCTTGCTGGCAGCCTCCACGGCGTCATTCCTTGCTGCGAGTGCCATCGTTCCGGCGCCACCCTCCGACGGGCCGGTGCGGTCGTTCTGGTTGTATGCCACGAATTGCCCTCGCTCTCGATCCGCATTCCGGGCGAATCGTCCGTTCGAGCGGCAAGCCTTGGCCACACCGGATGACGATGCCAAGGCAGGAGCCGCCCGGCTTGGTCATGCGAGCTATGCACCATACGGTGAGTGGTGTGCCCTGAAACGGTTTCGCTACCGCCAGCCGCTGGCTTGGATGCTATGAATTCAGAGCGAGGCACGGACACGGAGAGTGATTGCAATGTCGGACACGCCTGCGAACGGAACACGGGCAGGTGCGGTGCGCCGCGCCGAGACCTACGTCGACAACTCGGAATTCGAGACCGATCTGGCCCGGCGCGTCGCGATCCGGACCGAAAGCCAGAAGTTCCCCGACCCCGCAGCCCTCGCCGAATGCCACCGCTATCTTGGAGCCGAGATGACTCCGGCCTTCGAGGCCATGGGCTTCACGTGCCGCGTCTACGACAATCCCATATCCGGCCAGGGCCCGGTCCTGTTGGCCACGCGCATCGAGGACCCGAGACTGCCGACGGTGCTCGGCTATGGCCACGGCGACGTCGTTCGCGGCATGGAGGAGCAGTGGACGAAGGGCAAGGGCCCATGGGTCACCGCCCGCGACGGTGACGTCCTCTATGGCCGTGGCACGGCCGACAACAAGGGCCAGCACACGATCAACATGGCGGCCCTTCGCTGCGTGATGCAGGAGCGTGGCGGCAAGCTCGGCTTCAATGCGAAATTCATGATCGAGACTGGCGAGGAAGCCGGATCGAAAGGCTTGAAGGAACTGGTGCGGGCCAACAAGGCCGACTTCGCAGCCGACGTCTGCATCGCCTCGGACGGCCCCCGCGTGCGCCAGGATCGCCCGACTTTGGCGCTTGGCTGCCGCGGCGCCATGAACTTTGATCTCGTCTGCGATTTGCGCGAAGGCGGCCATCACTCGGGGAACTGGGGCGGCCTCATCGCCAACCCCGGTTTCCTTCTAGCCCATGCCTTGGCCTCGATCGTCGGCCCGAAGGGCGAGCTTCTCGTCGAAGCGCTGAAGGCCCAGCCGATGTCCAAGGCCGTCAAGGACGTGCTGTCGGACGTCGAAATAGATCCCGGCACCGAGGGCCCGACCGTCGACGAATGGTGGGGCGAGCCCGACCTGAAACCGGCCGAGCGCGTCTATGCCGCCAACACGTTCAACATTCTGGCCTTCACGACAGGAACACCGGGCCGCCCGGTCAACGCCATCCCGCCGAAAGCGATCGCGAACTGCCAGCTTCGCTTCGTCGCGGGCACCGATCCGGAAACCATCGTCCCCGCGCTCGAGGCCCATCTCGCGAAACACGGCTACGACCTCGTGAAGGTCGTCCCGCCGCCAGCGATCAACGACGGCACGTTCGGCGCGTCGCGGATCGAGCCTGACCACCCCTGGGCGATGTTCGTGCGCGGCTCGGTGCAGCGCTCCTCGAACCGCCCGCCGGCCGTGATCCCCTCGTCCGGCGGCTCGATCTGCAACGACGTCTTCACTGACGAGTTGGACATGCCGGCGATCTGGGTGCCGCATTCCTATGCCTCGTGTTCGCAGCACTGGCCCGACGAGCATATCCTCATGCCGCTGATGCGCAGCGCCGCCGGCCTCATGGCGGGCATCTATTGGGACATCGGCGAGCGCGCCGCTGTGCCCGCGCGTTCGGCGTGATCGCAAGGAAAGAGACATTCCATGAATTCCACTGCCACTGAGCCCTGTGATCTGACCGCCAGCGAGGCCCGCCGCCTGATCGGCGCACGCAAGCTGGCGCCATCCGAGCTGCTCGAAAGCTGTCTGGCGCGCACCAATTCCACCAATGGCGCGATCAACGCCGTCGTGGCCTCCGACGATGCCCTCGCCCGCCGCACTGCAAAAGAGCAGGACGAGGATGTGGCCAAGGGACGCGCACTCGGCCTGCTGCACGGCCTTCCGGTCGGCATCAAGGATCTGGAGCCCGTCCAGGGGTTGACGACGACCTGGGGATCGCTGCTGTTCAAGGACCACGTCCCCGACGCCGACGGCACCAACGTCGCCAACCTGCGCATGGCCGGCGCCAATATCTTCGCCAAGACGAACACACCAGAGTTCGGCGCTGGCGCCAATACCCGGAACAGGGTCTATGGGGCCACCGGTAATCCTTTCGATCCCGTCCTGACCGCCGCCGGGTCGTCCGGCGGCTCGGCCGCGGCCCTCGCGGTCGGCCAGATGCCTCTCGCGAGTGGATCGGACTACGGCGGCTCGCTCAGAACCCCGTCCGCCTATTGCGGCATCGTCGGATTTCGCCCGTCGCCAGGCGTCATACCCCACCCGGACCGGCCGGCCGGCCTCGTACCATGGGGCGTTCTGGGTCCCATGGGGCGGACGGTGGAGGATGCCTACCTGATGTTCCGGGCCCAGGTGGACGAGAATGTCAGCGATCCATACTCGACCGGCACGCTGGATCTGCCCGAAACGCTGGCCTCCGCGGACCTCGCGAGCCTGCGCGTCGCCATCACGACGGACTTCGGCGAAGCCCCGGTGGCGCGCAACATCCGGAGCGTCTTCGCCGATCGCATGCGGCGGCTTTCGGCGCGCCTCGTGGGCGCGGAGGAAACCCATCCCGACTACGCGGGATTGCACGACATCTTCGAGATCCATCGCGGCCTCGCCTTCGCGACGCAACACCAGGAGCGCCTCGCCAGGCATCGCGACCAGCTCGACCGCAACGTGGTCGACAACACCGAGCGCGGCCTGAAGCTGAGCATGGCGGAGATCGGCCGCGGCATGGTCGAGCAGCACAAGCTGATGCAGCGGGTCAACGCCTTCTTCGAGGATTGGGACGTGCTGATCGCGCCGACCGCGTCCGTGTCGCCGTTCCCCCACGCGCAACTCTTCGTGGAGGAGATCGACGGCGAGAAGATGCCGACCTACATGCGCTGGCTGGCGCTCGCCTACGCCCCGACGATGGCGCTCTGCTGCGCCTGTAACGTGCCGACCGGCCGGGACGACAAGGGACTTCCTTTCGGCATTCAGGTCATCGGGCCGCGCGGCTCAGACCTGCACGTGCTGCAGGTGGCGCGCGCCATCGAAGAGGCCTTCGCCACGGACCCGGTGACCGCACGCCCGATCCCGGACATCGCCGCGCTGGTGGGCAGATCGAAGACGGGCTGAGTCACGCGCCATGGCTGCCCAAACCTTGACAGGACCCGTCTCCGCCCACGCTCTGATCGTAAAGGCAGCCCATTTCGCAGCCGACCGTCATCGCGACCAGCGCCGCAAGGGCTCGCGCAACACGCCCTACATCAACCACCCGCTCGAGGTGGCCGAACGGCTGGTCGTGATCGGTGGCGTGGACGATCCGGAGCTGATCGCAGCCGCCATCCTGCATGACACGATCGAGGATACGGAAACGACGCGGGCCGAGCTGGCGGAGATGTTCGGTAATGCAGTTGCAGCGCTCGTCGCCGAGCTGACCGACACGCCGGGCCAGACCTGGCAGCAGCGCAAGCGGATGGAGATCGAGCACGCCGCGACGATCTCCGACGGCGCCAAGATGATCAAGTTGTCGGACAAGACGTCCAATGTCGCGGACACGGTGTCCAACCCGCCCGGCGACTGGACCATCTCGCGCCGCCGCGACTATCTCGAATTTGCGTCGCTGGTGGCCGATGGCTGCCGCGGCGTCAATTCCGCGCTCGAGGCCGAGTTCGACCGCGTCATGGCCGACGCGCGCCGCCGCCTCGGATAAAGCCGCACAGCCTCTGAAGACAAAAACGGCGCCGGGAGACCCCGGCGCCGCAGAACCTTCGAACGATATTTGACCGCTCAGTACACGCGAGCCTTGGGCTCGATGTACTTCATCTCGTTCGTCAGCGTGTAGGTGTGCACCGGGCGATAGTCGATGATCACCTGCCGCTTGGCGTCGTCCGCCCACGTCAGCGTGTGCTTCATCCACTGCTTGTCGTCGCGATCCGGGAAGTCCTCTCGGGCATGCGCGCCACGGCTTTCTTTCCGGTTCTCGGCCGAGAACATGGTCACCGCCGCCTGCGCGATGAGATTGTCATACTCGAGCGTCTCGATCAGGTCCGAGTTCCAGATCAGCGAGCGATCCGTGACGCTGATGTCGTCGGAGCCTTTCCACACCTCTGAAATCTGCTCGCAGCCTTCTTTGAGCACGGGGCCGTCGCGGAACACCGCACAGTTCGACTGCATGATCCGCTGCATCCGGAGACGCAGCGCCGAGGTCGGCGTGCCGCCCTTGGCATTGCGGAAGCGATCGAGCCGGCTGACCGCGAAATCGCCCGCATCCTTCGGGAGATCCTGGTGGGCAGCGCCCTTCTCTGTCGTCTCGGCTGCCCTGAGGCCGGCCGCGCGGCCGAACACCACGAGATCGATAAGCGAGTTCGAGCCAAGCCGGTTCGCGCCGTGAACGGACACGCACGCCGCCTCGCCGATGGCCATCAGACCGGGAACGACGTGGTCGGGATCGCCACCGAGCTTGGTCAGAACCTCGCCGTGGAAGTTCGTCGGGATGCCGCCCATGTTGTAGTGGACGGTCGGCAGCACCGGGATCGGCTCGCGACGGAGATCGACGCCCGCGAAGACCTTTGCGCTCTCCGTGATGCCCGGCAGGCGCTCGGCCAGGATCTTCGGATCGAGATGGTCGAGGTGCAGGAAGATGTGGTCCTTGTCCTTGCCGACGCCCCGACCCTCGCGGATCTCGATGGTCATCGAGCGCGAAACGACGTCACGCGAAGCGAGATCTTTCACGTGCGGCGCATACCGCTCCATGAAACGTTCCCCGTTCGCGTTCGTGAGGTAGCCGCCCTCGCCGCGCGACCCTTCGGTGATGAGAACGCCCGCACCATAGATACCCGTCGGATGGAACTGGACGAATTCCATGTCCTCGAGCGGCAGCCCGGCCCGCAGCACCATGGCATTGCCGTCGCCCGTGCAGGTGTGAGCCGACGTGCAGGAGAAGTAGGCGCGGCCGTAGCCACCGGTAGCGAGGATGGTCTTCTTTGCCCGGAACCGGTGCAGCGTGCCGTCCTCGAGACAGAGCGCAACGATGCCGCGACACACACCGTCCTGATCCATGATCAGGTCGATCGCGAAGTACTCGATGAAGAACTCGGCCGAGTGCCGGAGCGACTGGCCATACAGCGTGTGCAGCATTGCGTGACCGGTGCGGTCGGCGGCCGCGCACGTGCGTTGTGCGGGTGGCCCCTCACCGAACTGGGTGGTCATGCCGCCGAACGGCCGCTGATAGATGCGCCCGTCCTCGGTCCGGCTGAACGGAACACCGTAGTGTTCCATCTCGTAGACGGCTTGCGGCGCGTTGCGGCAGAGGTACTCGATGGCGTCCTGGTCGCCGAGCCAGTCGGCGCCCTTGACGGTGTCGTACATGTGCCACTGCCAGCTGTCGGGTCCCATGTTACCGAGGGACGCGGCGACGCCACCTTGAGCCGCAACTGTGTGCGAGCGCGTCGGGAAGACCTTCGTGACGCATGCCGTCTTGAGGCCTGCCTCGGCGCAGCCGAGCGTTGCCCTCAGGCCCGCACCTCCGGCCCCGACGACGACGACGTCGTAGGTGTGGTCGATGAAGGGATAGGCCTGTCCGTTGATGGCCGGCATGGCGGCTCCGTTTGACTTGGCTTTGCTTGCTGCCATCGATCACGCCCCGAATGAGATTTTCGCCACTGCATAAACGCAGGCGAAGCCGACCAGGATCACGAAGAACGTATTGAGCATGAGCGCCACGACCTTCGCGCCCTCGGATGATGCATAATCTTCGATGATCGTCTGCATTCCGAGCCGCATATGAACCATGCCGGAAAGGATCAGCAGAAGAAGCGGCATGGAGAGGAGAGGGCTCTTGAGGGCCGCTTTCACGGTCGCGTGGTCGGCGCCCGTCAGCCGCGCCACCTGCACGAGCACGACGATGACGAGAATGGCGTTGGCGACTCCGGTGACACGCTGGTGCCAGAAGTGCTCCGTCCCGGAATGCGCTGAACCGAGCCCTCGCGCCTTGGCGAGCGGCGTCCGGATGTGCGCCTCAGTCGGCGACGGGGTCGGGCGAAGTGTCGTGCTCATGTCAGATGATTCCCTTCGCCATCAATCCCCAGGCCCAGATGGCGACCGAGAGGACGAGCGAGATGATGATGGTGCCCCACGACAGGGTGTCGATGGTCCCGAGGTCGAAGCCGCGACCGGTGTCCCAGACGAAATGCCGGAGACCGCCGATCATGTGGTGCAGCAGCGCCCAAGTATAGCCGAAGAGCACGAGGAGCCCGACAGGCGACGCGAACAACCCACTGACGAAATTGAAGTAAGCCGGGCCCGTTGCGGCCGCGATCAGCCACCATGCCAGGAGCAGCGTGCCGACGTAGAGTGCCGCTCCGGTGATGCGATGCAAGATCGACATCACCATGTTGATCAAGGGGCTGTAGATCTGCAGATGCGGCGACAGCGGCCGCTGTTTGCGTTTCGAGGCATGCGTCTCGGCGCTCGCCATCAGTTCTCTCTCCACCGCGCATAGGGTTGTGCGCACTTCTTATCGTGCGTTCCCCGTCGTCGCAATTGTCTTGGCCAGCGTCCAAGCCATTGGACAGCAAAGCGGCGGCCCCATGCCTCCAGTTGCGGATACGCCGGACCGTTGTTGGGCGGCCGGATCAATCCAGCTCGCTGAGAATGGCTTTGCCGAGCCCGATCCCGCTCTCGAACGCATGTTCGGCCAGTCGTCCGAGACACCAGTCGCCGGCCACCCCGACCTTGTATTTGCGCGAGAAGAGGAACGTCTCCCCGAGCGCCTCGTCGACGATGGCGTGTTGCCAGAGGTGGGCCGAGATCTGGGCAGGGCGGATCGGCGGCAGGCTGAGGATGTTGCACACCTCGTTCCACAGCTCGGACGCCACGACGTCCGCCTCGACGTCCACCGTCTCACGGGTCCAGTTCGGCGAGGCATGGATCACCACGTGATCCCCGCGCTGCGGGCGCTGAGGCTTGGCATTGTTGCGGGTCACCCAGCGAATGACCTCCGACATGTCCGAGAAGACGTCCTGGACGGGAAACACGCGATCCTCGAGCCTGACCATGACCGCCCAGCACGGCGACATGCGCACGCGCTCCATCGGCTCCGCGAGTTCCTCCATGCGCCCGACCAGCAGCTTGGCCTCCGGCGCCGGCGTCGCGATGGCGACGGCCCGGAACGGCCCGACGCTCGTCTCGTCCTCGAACCAGATCTGAACCCCTTTGTCGACCGGTCGGACGGCGTGCACGCGTCGATCGGTGTGCAGCCGCACGCCTTCGGCCAGCGGCCGCACGATCGAGCTCATGCCCGGCGTGCCGACGAACCACGGCATGAGCTGGCTGGCGCCTTCGCCGTTGGCGGCCGTCGGCACCCAGCGGGCAAGGTAGGCCGCTCCCTGCAGCTCGTTGATATAGGTTCGAAATATATCGGTACGGGCAGTGACGTACTGCGCCCCGTGATCGAACGGCACGAGCCCGAGCCGCGTGGTCGCCATGCGGCCGCCGATGCTGCGATCCTGCTCGAACACCTCCACGAAGCAGCCCGCGCGGCGGAGGACTCGGGCGCAGGCGAGGCCCGCCAGTCCAGCTCCGATGACTGCGACCTTGCTCGTCACGACGATCCTCTCGATCGGCCAACCTATGAGAGCCATGGATTGGCCGCGTCCGTCCGTCTGCTGATTCGTCAGCAGGAACGTCGGATCACACTACATGACTGCACATCAGAAGAATAACCATAATCGTCCGCGAGCGGCGCATCTGCCTTCGCCGACAGGCAGCGCGCGCACCGGACATTGCGGGGCACGCCACGGTCGGTCGCGTCGACGAACCCGCCCCATTAGCGGGGGAGGATCACCCAGTAATCGAGGTCGAGAATGACGGCCGCATCGGCGCTACCGGCCTCAGATGGGCCCGGGAAGGCATCGCAAGGCATGTTCTTCGTTGCAACCGTCTTCACGCGGAGTGCGCCGATGTCACCCCGCCCCGGCAGTTCGGCGCGCTCGACGATCTCGCTCCACGCGAACACCGTATCTCCGGCGAAGGCCGGTGCGGCGTGCCGTCCACCGTTCACGGCCGCGATGTGAAACGCATTGCCGAGCCCGTTGTAACTCAGAGCCCGTGCGAGCGAGATCACCACGCCGCCGTAGACGAGCCGGCGCCCGAAACGGCCCTGCCCTTCGCTGAACTGGTTGAAGTGAACTTTGGCGGTATTCTGGTAGAGGCGGGTGGCCAGCTGGTGCTCGGCCTCCTCGATCGTCATGCCGTCGACGTGGTCGATGCGCTCGCCGGGGGCATAGTCGCCCCACCGGTACGGCGATCCCGCGAGCGCCAGATCGTAGGCCGACGTCGCTATGGGTGGCACCGCCATCCCGAGCTGGTCCACAGGGACGCTCGACGGCAGGGTGGGAACAACGGCGGGCGGCACGGCGGCGGTCTTGTCGCGCTTTCGCACCATCACCCATCGCGCCAGCGTCAGAACGAGCTGGCCGTCCTGCCTGAAGCCGTTCGTGCGAACGTAGACGACACCGGATTCCTTGTTCGAGTTCTCTCGGAGGCCGATGATCTCTGTCTCCGCGGTCAGCGTATCTCCGACGAATACGGGCGCCGTGAACCGGATATCGGCATACCCGAGGTTCGCAATGGCGTTGAGCGACAGATCGGGCACCGATTTCCCGAACACGATGTGGAAGACGATGAGGTCGTCGACAGGCGCTCCGAGGGACGTGGGGTAGCCGATCGCCGCCGCGAACACGGTCGAGGACTGCACGGCGAAGCGGCTTCCGTAGCAGGCTTGGTAAACGGCGATATCGCCCTGCGTGATCGTACGCGGCGCGGCATGGCGAATGGTCTGCCCGACCCGGAAGTCCTCGAAAAAATTGCCCTTGCTGGATTTCGATGGTGCGGCCGGCGAACTGGTCATCGGAAAGGCTCCTGGAGGGTGAGAGGGCCCACGACGACCGCCGAACGCCCCTTCTTCCGGAAAGCCTTGCGGCCTGCCCGCTTGGCCGTCAACATGGGCGAAGGTCACGGCGATGGCTCGTCCGGCGCGACCCGCCGGGCTGCAAAGCCCGGACTGCGCTTGTCCGGACGGGTTGGCGGCACCCGCCAAGCTGTGCCATTCTTCACGAGCGATCCAATTCCTAGGTTCCACTCAGCGAACAACACGCAAGAGGCACTCATACATGCGATACGAGTCACCGGACACTCTCGAGGCGGCAGCGAAGATGCTGGCAGCGGAGAGCGGCGACGCGCGCGTCCTGGCGGGCGGCACGGATCTTCTGGTTCAGATCCGCTCTGAGATCCTGAGCCCGGCGCTTGTCGTCGACATCAAGAAGATCGCCGAGACGCGCACGGTCAGCGAAGAGAAGGGCGGCTTCCGGATCGGTGCGGCCGTCGCCGGCGCCGAACTCAAGGAGCACGCCAAGCTCAAGAAGGCTTGGCCGGGCCTCGTCGAGGCCGCAAACCTCATCGGATCGACCCAGGTCCAGGGGCGCTGCTCTCTCGGCGGCAACCTGTGCAACGGTTCTCCGGCGGCCGACAGCGTCCCCGCCTTGATTGCAGCTGGCGCCGTCGCGTCGATCGTCGGCCCGAACGGCCGTCGTGAGCTGAAGGTCGAAGATGTCATGCTGGCGCCGCGCAAGCTTGCGCTGACGAAGGGCGAGATCATCGCGTCCTTCTTCCTGCCGGCTCGCCCTGCCCATGCCAGCGATGCCTATCTTCGGTTCATTCCGCGCACCGAGATGGACATCGCGGTCGTCGGATGCGCCGTGAGCCTGGTTCTGGACGCCTCCGGCACCTGCACCGCGGCGCGCGTTGGTCTCGGCGCAGTCGCGGCCCGTCCGCTGCTGGTCGAGGATGCGGGCAAGGCCCTGGTCGGGACGAAGGTCGACGAGGCCGCGCTCGAGAAGGCGGCTGCTGCGGCTCGTGCGGCATGCAAGCCCATCGACGACAAGCGCGGCACGATCGAGTTCCGCACCGACGTCGCCGGCGTCCTCACCAAGCGAACTGCACTGATCGCGCTCGAACGCGCAAGGAAGGCCTGACGATGAAACATCATGTTACGACGACGGTGAACGGCGACGAGGTGGAATTCCTCTGCTCGACCGAGCAGACCCTTCTCGATTGCCTTCGCGATGAGTTGGACCTCACCGGCGCCAAGGAGGGCTGCGGCTCCGGTGACTGTGGCGCGTGCAGCGTTCTGGTCGACGGCCGCCTCGTGTGCTCTTGCCTTGTCCTCGGCGTCGAGGTCAGCGGCAAGAAGATCGAGACGATCGAGGGCATGGCGAAGGGCGACGAGCTGCATCCGTTGCAGCGCAAGTTCCTCGAGCATGCGGCACTTCAGTGCGGCATCTGCACGCCGGGCGTCCTGGTGGCCGCCAAGTCGCTCCTCGAAAAGAACCCCGACCCCACCGAAACCGAGGTTCGTTACTGGCTGGCCGGCAATCTTTGTCGCTGCACGGGCTACGACAAGATCATCCGTGCCGTCATGGACGCAGCCGCCGAGATGAGAGGAGCCTAGCCTCATGCAAGAGCGAGTGAAGGGTCCGCAGTTCGACATCGTCGGAACCCGTCCGGTTCGCCCGGACGGCGCCGACAAGGTAACGGGTCGCGCCAAGTACGGCGCCGACCATCGCGTCGCCGGGCAGCTCGTCGGCAAGGTTCTCAGGTCGCCTTACGCGCACGCCCGCATTCGCTCGATCGACGTCTCGGCAGCCGCCAAGCTGCCGGGCGTCAAGGCGATTATCACCAGCGCGGACTTCCAGGAGCAGCCCTCCGAGTTCGTTCCCGCTGGCGAGATGCTCGTCAACTACCGTGACGTGCTTCGCAACGTGATGGCCCGCGAGAAGGTGCTGTTCGAAGGCCATCCCGTGGCCGCCGTTGCCGCGACGAGCGAGTCGATCGCCCGCGCCGCCCTCAAGCTGATCAAGGTCGACTACGAGGTGCTCCCGCACGTCATCGACGTCGTCGAAGCCATGAAGCCGGACGCGCCGGTCGTCGACGAGACGATCATCACCGCCGGCGTCACGCCTCCACCGACCAAGCCCTCGAACGTCGCAAAGCGCGTCGAGTTCGTGCTGGGCGACATCGAGAAAGGCTTCAAGGAAGCCGATCTCGTCATCGAGCGCGAGTTCAACACGCAGCCCGTGCACCAGGGCTACATCGAGCCCCATGCCTGCATCGCCACGGTCTCCGAGGACGGCACCGCCGAACTCTGGACCACGACGCAGGGTCACTGGGTCGCCCGTGCCCATTGCGCCCGTTTGCTCGGCTGGGACATCACCAAGCTGCGCGTGACCTCCTCCGAGATCGGTGGCGGTTTCGGCGGCAAGACGGTCGTCTATCTCGAGCCGGTCGCGCTCGCGCTGTCGGCGAAGACGCACCGTCCGGTGAAGATGGTCATGAGCCGCGAGGAGGTGTTCAAGGCCTCCGGCCCGACATCCGGCGCCAACGTCTGGGTCAAGATGGGCGTCAAGAAGGACGGCACGATCACGGCCGGCGAAGCGGTCCTGAAGTATCAGGCCGGCTGCTTCCAGGGCTCGCCGGTGCAGCCCGGCTGCATGTGCGCGTTCGCACCGTATGACCTCGCCAACGTCAAGGTCGTCGGCTTCGACGTGCTCTCCAACCGTCCGAAGGTCGCGGCCTATCGCGCCCCCGGCGGACCGATCTCCGAGTACGCCGTCGAAAGCGTCGTCGACGAGATCGCCGAGAAGCTCGGCATGTGCCCGATCGAGCTGCGCCTCAAGAACGCGGCGAAAGAAGGAACCAAGGCGGCCTACGGTCCGAAGTTTGGCCCGATCGGCATGGTGGAGTGCCTCGAGGCCGCAAAGTCCAGCCCGCACTGGAACGGACCGCTCGGCAAGAACCAGGGCCGCGGCATCGCTGCCGGCTTCTGGTTCAACATCGGCGGCGAGACCACGGTCAACCTGCAGCTGAACGAGGACGGCACGGTGACCCTGATGGCCGGCACGCCGGACATCGGTGGCCTGCGCGCATCGCTCGCCATGATGGCAGCCGAAGAGCTGAAGATCCCGTACGAGAAGGTACGGCCGATCATCGGCGACACGGCGACGCTGGGCTACAACTTCGTCACTGGTGGCAGCCGCTCGACCTTCTCGAGCGGCCTGGCAACGGTAGAAGCGGCCCGCTCGATCATCAAGCAGGCCTGCGGCCGGGCGGCAAAGCTCTGGGAGATCCCCGAGGACGCCGTGACGTGGGAAGACGGTGAGATCCGGCCGGCCGGCGACAACGCCGGCAAGTTCAAGGCGATGAAGCTCGCGGACATCGCCAAGGTCGCCGGCAAGACGGGCGGCGCGCTCGTTGGCGTCGGCGCCATCTCGGCACAGGGTGCGGCCCCGAGCTTCGGCGTGCACATCGCCGACACGGAGGTCGATCCCGACACCGGCAAGCTGACGGTCACCCGCTACACGGTGATCCAGGACGCCGGCATCGCCATCCACCCGAGCTACGTCGAGGGCCAGTTCCAGGGCGGCGCCGCCCAGGGCATCGGCTGGGCCCTCAACGAGGAGTACATCTACGACGACAAGGGCCGCCTGCAGAACGCGGGTTTCCTCGACTACCGCATCCCGGTGGCGTCTGACCTGCCGATGATCGAGACGATCATCGTGGAGGTGCCGAACCCGCGCCATCCGTACGGTGTGCGCGGCATCGGTGAAACGGCGATCGTGCCGCCGATGGCAGCGGTCAACGCCTCGGCAAGGCGCGCGACGGGTGTGCGGATGTTCGAGCTGCCGCTGTCGCCGCCGAAGGTGCTGAAGGCGATGAAGGGCGGCAAGTCGGCCTGACCGACGCCACCCGCTCGTGAGGAAAGCTCGGCCCGCGCCCCCACCGGTGCGGGCCGATTTGCGTTGGTTGCGACTGGCCGAAGCCGGGTCACGTGCCAATCAGGCGCCGTCACTCGACAACACGATGGATCGAGGCGAATACTCACCCGAAATCGAACACCTCTCACGGAGCCGAGCCATGGACATCACGGCCTTTGAAGCCGGCCTCAGGGCCGGCGGATACAGCGAGATCGAGCGCAAGCGCTACGAGCCTCGCCCGGCCAACGGCGAGCATGGCCACCACTTCTCGGTTCGCGGCCTGATCCTCGATGGCGCGTTCACCGTCACGCTCGAGGGTGTGGAGCGGACCTATCGGAAAGGCGACGTCTTCGAGGTCGCAGCAGATCGCTTGCACTTCGAGGAAGTCGGTCCTGAAGGCGTCGAGCTTCTGGTCGGGCGTCGCTACTGAGGCCCGCTTCGAGTCGGCCACAAAACCTGCATGGCGAACGACAAGGACAGGGTGAGGAACGAACACATGGCCCACGTCGTGCTGATGGGAAATCTTCGCCAATTTACAGGCGGCGTCACCGAGATCGAGATCGACGCAGCCAACATTCGTCAGCTGTTCCGCAAGCTCGGCGAACGCTTTCCGGATCTCGCTCCTCATCTCGAGGAGGGGCTCGCGGTCGCTATCGACGGCCAGATCTACCAGGACACCTTGCTCGAGCCCATCGGCGAGACCTCCGACGTGCATGTTCTGCCCCAGATCGCCGGTGGCTGACAGAACGCCGGAGCCTGTCACAGGACTGCAGTAGAGGCGCGTTCTAGTCACAGGCCCAATGTGATCGCCGCAGCGAGATTTGCATGAAGACGAAGGCATCGAAACCACGCCCGGCCAGGAAGCCATTGGCGCCGAAGAGCATGCCCGCCAGGAAGCAGGCCATCAAGAAAGTGGTGGCGCCGTCGCCGGGCGCGTCGAACCGCGGCCCGCGGGCGGCGGATGTCGAAGCCGAGATCATCGACAGCTTCGACGAAGAGCTCGAGATGGAGCTCGATGACGATCGGCTCGACAGGCTGCTCGGTGATGCGCCGCAGGACCAGCAGGACGGCGAACTCGATCGTCGCGTCTACTTCAAGGAGCTTTTCCGCCTCCAGTCCGAACTCATCAAGCTCCAGGACTGGGTACAGACGCAGAAGCTCAAGGTCGTCGTCGTGTTCGAAGGCCGCGACGCGGCGGGCAAGGGCGGCGTCATCAAGCGCATTACGCAGCGACTGAACCCCCGTGTCTGCCGCGTGGCGGCTCTTCCCGCGCCGAACGATCGCGAGAAGACGCAGTGGTACTTCCAGCGTTACGCGGCGCATCTGCCCGCGGCCGGTGAGATCGTCCTGTTCGACCGCTCCTGGTACAACCGTGCCGGCGTCGAGCGCGTGATGGGCTTTGCCACGCCCGACGAGGTCGAGGAGTTCTTCCGCTCGGTGCCGCAGTGGGAGACCATGCTGGTCCGCTCCGGCATCATCCTGATCAAGTACTGGTTCTCGATCACGGACGAAGAACAGCACCTTCGCTTCATGATGCGCATCAAGGACCCCATGAAGCAGTGGAAGCTCTCGCCCATGGATCTCGAGTCCCGTCGCCGCTGGGAGGCCTACACGAAGGCCAAGGAAGAGATGATCGAGCGCACCAGCATTCCAGAGGCGCGCTGGTGGATCGTCGATGGCGTCGACAAGAAGCGCGCGCGCCTCAATTGCATCGCGCACCTGCTGGATCAGATCCCCTATCGGGAGGTCGCGCGCGAGGAGGTGGCTCTTCCGCCCCGCGCCCGCAATCCCGACTACGTCCGCAAGGAACTCCCGACCGAGATTCATGTCCCCGAGCGCTATTGAGCAGGCCCTGGCGGCGAAGAGGCCTCAGTGCCCGCCGTCGTCGGGAAACGTCATCGCCGGTCCCGTCGGCGGAACGTCGAGGCGCACGACGGCGCCCGCGAGATCCGGCCGCGGCGGCTCATATTCGCGCATGACGTGCGGATCGTGCCCCGGAATGATGTGCCGCTCCGTCGGCGCGAGCTTGCGCAGCACCTTGTAGCTGTCGAGCATTTCGCCGAGGTGGAACGCGGTCATGAACAGCCGGTCGCGCATGACGTGCTCGTAGTAGTGCGTGGCGTCCGAGGCGAGGACGACCCAGCCGCGCTTCGTGTGCACGCGCGCCACCTGCAGCCCGTCGGCATGTCCCGGCGCCGGATGCAGCGTGATCCCCGGCGCGATCTCCACCATGCCCTCGTGCATCTCGACCCGGCCCTTGAAGTTGAGCCGCACCATGTCGCACACGTCGTCCACGTGATAGCTGTGCCCCGGTCGCGCGTAGCGCATGTATTTGCCCGTCGCATAGGCCATCTCCCGCGCCTGAAGATGAAAGCGCGCCTTCGGGAACGCGCCGAGATTGCCTGCGTGATCGTAATGCATGTGGCTGACGATCACGTCGTCCACATCCCGCGCGTCGACACCGACGAGCCGCAGGCTTTCGATCGGACACCTGAGGAACGTGCGCTTGCGCGCCTTGGCCATATCCGCCGTGAAGCCGAGATCCATCACGATCGAGCCCGCCGGCCCCGTGATGACCCAGATGTAGTAGTCCATCGGCATCGGCAGCTCGTGCGGGTCGCCGCCGATGAAATGCTCGCGGCGCATTCCGTCCCGCGTCGCATACCGGATGGCGTGGATCTCGTACTCTGGCAGCGTCGTCATGGGCGTGGTCTCCGGCGGTCCATTGCGCCGAAGTGTGCGTCGCGAACGACCGATGCGCAACGTGCGCCAACCGACAGATCAAGGCTCGAGGAGCCGCCCGTAACCCGAGGCGCCCGCACGGACGCCCGCGAGGCGGAGCGTGTTCCAGAGGCTGACCTGATTGGCCGTGAGCACAGGTCGCGCCAGATCGGCCTCCAGCGTGTCGATGACGCCGACACAGCGAAAACCCGTACCGGCGATATAGACCGCGTCGGCATCGCTCGGACAGGCGGCGCGGATCTGCCGATAGAGCGGCTCGATTTCCTGCTCGAAACCCATCCCTTCCGGATAGAGCTGATTGAACGGCACGTCGCGCCACTTGCGGCCCGGATCGTAGCGGAGGTGCCCGGCGGGCGCGAAACCGCGTGCGGTGTAGTAGCCGACACCGGCGGCCACGGTCTGGTCGTTGAACCAGGCGGGAAACACGATAAAGGGCCGCTTGACGCCCAGCGCCTCGAACACCGCGAAACTATCGAGGCCATTGGTCGTCGCAACGGTATCGGCGGCAAGGAGAGGCTGCAGCGCCGCGACGACGGCGTCATCCCAGCCTGCCCCCCCGAGAATGCTCGACGAGCTGTGCCCGATGACGACCGCATTGAGCCGCATGGCCGCGAACTGGCGGCAACCCCGAACCACGTCTTCGGCGAGGTCTACGCCGCTCCGGTCGTCACGCCAGCGCGCCCACGGCGCCGGCGCCGACACACGGGCCGCATGCACCGAAACGCCAGGCGGCATCATCGCCCACCATTCGGCCTCCGGCACCGCCTCGTTACCGACGATGAACATCCCGATACGGGCACGCCAGCCCCAGTTGTCGGATTGGTGGGTCATGGTGAGGGCTCCGATGCGGGGTCTCGTGCACTTTGATGGGAATCAAGGTCTACCATCTGCACTTCATGAAGATTGCTGGTGTCCGGCTCGTGGGCTGGCTCGTGCGACGATGCCCCGCCGGACGGGTAACCGCAACGAGATGAGTTTTCAGCATGGCACAGGAAATCAAGAAGCCGGACGCTGGCAACGCACCAGCGCGCCGTTACACCGACCCGTTCGCGGCGATGAGATCGGAGATCGATCGCGTGTTCGATAGCTTTCTGGGTCGCGACTTCGGCGGTTTCTCATCACCCGTCTGGCGCATCGGCGGGGCATCGATGAGCCCAAGCATCGATATCCGCGAAAGCGATACCGAAATCGCTATCGAGGCGGAACTGCCCGGGATGGATGAAAAGGACGTCTCCGTCACGCTTGGCGACGGAGTTCTGACATTGAAGGGCGAGAAGAAAGCGGAACGCGAGGAGAAGAAGGACGACTACCAACTCACGGAGCGCAGCTACGGCTCCTTCCAGCGATCTTTCCGCATACCGGACAGCGCCGACCCCGACAAGGTGACGGCCAGGTTCGACAAGGGCGTATTGACTGTCACCCTCGCGAAACGGCCGGAAGCTGTGAAGGCAGAGAAGCGGATCCCCATCGGCAAGGCATAGCCCGGCAATGCGCGACGCCAAATGAGGGAGCCGCAGCCAAGGTCGGGAGGCGCGAACGGCGCGTCCCGGCCTTGAGTCGTCTACGGCGCCTCGTTCGAGAAGATGATCGTGCCCGACGCGGCGAACATGCCGCCGACGCCATGGCAGACCGAGATCTTCGCGCCCGGAATCTGCGCCGGTGCGATGCCGCGCATCTGCCGGACGCTCTCCTGCAGCGCGTACATGCCGTACATGCCCGAGTGCATGTAACTGAGGCCGCCGCCATTCGTGTTGATCGGCAGCTTGCCGCCCGGTGCCGAATGCCGCTCGCCGATGAAGGCCGCCGCCTCGCCCGGCTTGCAGAACCCGAGATCCTCGAGGCCATAGAGCGGCAGATGCGCGAAGGCGTCGTAGATCATCATGTGATCAACGTCCTTGTGCGCGATGCCGGCTTCTTCGAACGCCTTCTTGCCGGAGACGCGGAACGCCTTAGACGACGTGAAGTCCTCCATCTGCGAGATCATCGGCCCTTCGACCGATTCCCCTGTGCCGACGATGTAGACGGGCTTCGTCGGGAAATCCTTGGCCCGCTCGGCCGATGTCAGGATCAGCGCGCCGCCACCGTCGGTGACGAGACAGCACATCAGGATGCGGAACGGATAGGCGATCATCCGCGAGTTGAGCACGTCATCGACGGTGATCGGATCGCGGAACGTCGCCCGTGGATTCTTCGCCGCCCACTCGCGCTGGACGACCGCCACCATGGCGAGCTGCTCTTGCGTGATGTTGTACTTTTTCAGGTATCTCATGACCGGAATAGTGAACATCGTCGGCGGCCCGAACACGCCGTAAGGCGCCTCGAATTGCCCGGCGAGACTGTCCGGATAGGGGGGCCGTGGCGTCGGCGCGACCCGGCTCTTGCCGCTCTCGCCGTGCGTGATCAGGACGGTCTTGCAAAGCCCCTCGTTGATCGCCGCCGCCGCATGTCGGACGTGCAGCATGAACGAGCAACCGCCGACTGCCGTGCCATCGGCATAGGTCGGCGTGATGCCGAGGTACTGAGCCAACGCCTGCGGCGTCTCGCCGGCCGTAGCGATGCCGTCGATGTCCTTGGGCTTCAGGCCGCAGTCTTTCATGGCATTGAGGGCGGCGTCGGCGTGAAGCTGGATTTGCGACATGCCGGGGATCTTGCCGAGTTCGGTGGTCTCGGCCGCGCCGACGACGGCGACGGATTTCTGTTTCATGGCTTTCTCCTGCGCGCTTCGGATGCCCACTTGCGCATCCGCGCGGGCCATATCGACTGGTTCGAGACTGGTTCGCCGTGAGCCCTATGTCCCGGCAGGCTTGAACATCGGCAGCGCGATGTCATCGGTCTGCTTCACGAACGTGACCTCGAGGTCCATGTCGAGTTGCAGCGCCTCCGGCGTTTGCGGACACCCGACGATGTTCGTCATCATGCGCGGGCCTTCCGCAAGCTCGACCACCGCGATCGCATAGGGCGGGTCGAAGCCGGGCGCCGGCCGGGCGTGAATGACATACGAGTGGAGCTTCGCCTTGCCCGACGCGTTGACGACCTTCACGTCACGCGAGCCGCAGCCAGGGCAGAACGGACGCGGCGGAAAGTAGGTCTTGGAGCACTCGTTGCAGCTCTGCAGCTTGAGCTGTCCGGCCTTGGCGCCCTCCCAGAAATGCTGGGTCTCCGGCGTCGGCTTCGGCAGCGGGCGTTTTCCTTCGGCCACGGTTTCCTCCTTGTCGTCTTGTTGGCGGCCCCCGACTGTCCGACGGCGACGGCGGATTGTAAACCGCGGAGCACCGGGCACGACGCTCTGACCCGCCTTCCTCCTGCCACCCGAATCAGTCGATAGATGCCGATGCAATCGATCGATCAGGCAGAGGCGCGAGTGCAGCCATGACAGAGCGGACCATCGAACGGCGTCGCAAGGCCGCCCCGCATGCCGATCAGGCCCCGATGCTGGTGGCCGAACCGCCGTCGAAAAAGCCGGCCACCCGCAAGAAGAGCGCTCCCACGGCGCCGGTGAAGCCGTTCGAGAAAAAGGTGATCGCCCTCGTCTACGACTTCGACGGCACCCTCTCGCCGAAGCCGATGCAGGAGTACACGTTCCTGCCGAAGATCGGCGAGGACCCGAAGGCGTTTTGGGCCGAGTCGAACAAGATCGCCAAGGAGCAGGGTGCCGATGGGCTCATCACCTACATGCACCTGATGTACAAGAAGGCGAAGGCCAAGGGCGTCCGCATCGACCGCGAGGATCTTGTAGCCCTCGGTCGCGACGTGGAACTGTTCCCGGGCGTCGAGAGCTGGTTCGACGAGATCGCGGAGTACGTGCGTATCGCAGCCGAGACGCACGGCATCACGCTCCGTCACTACCTCGTGTCCTCGGGACTCACCGAGATCATCGAGGGGACGAGCATCTACCCCCGCTTCCACAACGTGTTCGCGTCGGAATACTGGTTCGACGCCTACGACCTGCCCTATCCGAAGCGGGTGATCACCGACACCGGCAAGACGCAGTACCTGTTCCGCATCAACAAGGGCGTCGAGAACCTCGGCGACAGCATCAACGACCACATGCCCGAAACGGTGCGGCCGATCCCGTTCTCGAACATGATCTACTTCGGAGACGGCGAGACCGACGTCCCGTCCATGGCCGTGATGCGGAAGAACGGCGGCTATGCCGTCGCCGTCCACGGACCCGGCAAGCAGCGCCAGAAATGCGTCGATCTGTTCAAGGCCGGCCGCTGCGATTTCTTTGCCCAGGCCGACTATCGCCGCGGCTCGGACCTGTTCCGCCGCACCTGCCTGCTGCTCGACCGCATCCTCGCCGACATCCGCGTCCGCGAGGAAATGTGGCGCCTCGAAAAGGCAGCGGCGAAGGCTTGAGCGGTTCGCCCGCGCCCGAAGCGCCCTACCCCCTATAATTCGCGTACTGCCCCTTCGGCATGTACCGCTCGAGATACTGCGGCACGATGGAGCTGATGGCATGCGGTGCCGTGATGCCGAGCCCGGCCAACGTCCGGCCCTCGCTCTCGGCCGCGGTGCTCACCACGTTGTCGGACTTCAGCATGCGCACCTGATCGGCGGTGATCGGCCGTAGCCCCGACGGCAGGATCGACGTCACCGTGCCGAGCAGCGACGCTGCCCAGAACGGCATCGGCATGAAGCCGCGGTCACGCCCGGCATAAGCGAGCGTGCGCTCGAGCAGCTTCCGGAACGTCTGCACTTCCGGCCCGCCGAGCTCGTAGACAGTACCAGGCCGCGCCTTGCCCTCGGCTGCCGCAACGATCGCCGCCGCGACATCGCCGACGTAAACAGGTTGGAACTTCGTCCGCCCGCCGCCGATCAGGGGCAGCAGGGGCGCCTGTGTCGACATCGCGGCGAAGCGGTTGAAGAATTCGTCCTCCGGCCCGAAGATGATCGAGGGACGCAAAATGACTGCTTCCGGAAACTCGGCCAGCACAGCCGCCTCGCCGGCGGCCTTCGTCCGGCCGTACTGTCCGGCCGAATTGGCGTCGGCGCCGATGGCAGACACGTGGATCATGTGCTCGGCACCGGCCGCCTTGGCGGCCCGCGCCACGGCCCGGGCGCCCTCGGCATGAACGGCCTCGAACGACTGCGCGCCGGACGACGTCAGCACACCCACGAGATTGACCACGATGCGGGCCCCATCGACGGCGCGCGCGACCGAATCCGGATAGCGGAGATTGGCTTGCACGGCGTGGATCTGGCCGACGCCACCCATCGGTTGCAGATGGCCGGCAAGATCGGGGCGCCGGACTGCGGCTCGCACCCGGTAGCCCTTGCGCACCAGCGCCCGGACGGTATGGCGACCGACAAAGCCGGACCCGCCGAAAACCGTCGCCAATGCGCCCTGCTCCCACGTCGCCGCCATGGCTCGCCGCTCCCGCACCTTGTGAGACCCGCGCCGGGCCTCGATCGTTGGTTCTGTTGACGTGCAGCAATACATGGCTGCCGCCGCCCCCTCAAGCGCGCGCCTCGGCGCACCCGTCCACGCCGGCCAGCCCACGCCGCCCGGCGCCGCAACCACCATTTGACATTTGGCCCCGAGCGCCCTACGTGGTGGCCCTCAGGCCCAGATGGCGGAATTGGTAGACGCACCAGTTTCAGGTACTGGCGGGTAACACCGTGGAGGTTCGAGTCCTCTTCTGGGCACCACTTTAGGCACGGCTGGACATCTGCCAGATCGTTGATATCACTGAAAAATCCATAGACTTCCGCATCGTACAGCCCGAGCAATCGGGCCTACTGTGCTACATTGGTGTGCCACATTGCTGTGACACATCGGCGAACGGCACGGCAGGTCCGAACGAGCATCAGAACCGCCGTCGATGCAAACATTCCCACCCACTACGAAGACCGCCTTCGGCTATCAAAACGCTACCTACCTCGTTCGGCGCGGCAGCGTCTGGCAGTACCGTCGTCGCCTGCCAGCCAGCCTTGCCGCGCGCCTCGCCAAGACCGAGGTGCGTGTTTCAACGGGAGCCCGCGCGCGCACCGACGCGCTACGGGCCGCGGCCCGGATCAGCGCGGCGCTCGAAGCCGAATGGCGAAGGTTGCTTGCAACCCCCGGTGCTGCGTCTGATGGGACGGCACAGGCCTTCACCGAGGTGCTGGCGCAAGCGCAGGTCCTCGGCGTCAGCTATCTGCCTGCCGCCGAACTCGCTGCCAGCCGCCTCGAAGATATTCTTGCTCGCATCGAGCGTCTCACCAGCGAGGCGTCCCCGATCGGCGATGGCAAGCAGGTCCACACGACCCCCGCGGCTGTCAGCGTGGTTCTGGGTGGCGCCAGTAAGCCTCAGCTCAAGCTATCGAACCTCGTCGAGGCCTATCAGAAGCTGGCCGAGGACCAGGCCATCGGCAAGAGCGAGAAGCAGTTGAAGCAGTGGAAGGCGCGGCACATTCGTTCCGTCGAAACGCTCATCAGCCGCATCGGCGACAAGTCCCTTGCCGAGATCACCCGCGATGATGCCCTCGACTTCCGCGACTGGTGGATCGGCCGGATCAAGAACGAGGGCTACAACAAGAACTCCGCCAACAAGAATTTTGGCTGCCTCTCAGCCATGATGCGCACCGTCGACGATGCCTTCCGCCTCAATCTCACGCTGCCGTTCAAAGGCATCCGTATCGCCGGCGACAAGCATACGCCCCGGCAAGCCTACGAGCCCGACTTCGTACGTCAGCACTTTCTCGCATCCGAGAAATTCGGAAAACTCAACCCCGAAGCTTGCGCCATCATCCGCATGGTTGCGCTCACCGGCATGCGCCCGAGCGAGATCGTGGCGCTACGCGCACAGCGCATCCGGCTGACCGATCCCGTGCCCCATGTCCAGATCCGCCCCGACGCTCGCCAGCTCAAGACCGATGCGAGCGAGCGCGATATGCCGCTGGTCGGTCTAGCACTGGAAATCATGCGACAGTACCCGGACGGCTTTCCGCGCTACCGCACTTCTGCCGACGCATTTTCGGCGATCGCCAACAAGTGTCTGGATACCGCCGGCATGCGCCCGACCAGGGAGCACACCGTGTATTCCCTGCGCCACACCTTCAAGGACCGTATGATCGCCATCGGTGTGCCCGAACGCATGCAGGACGAGTTGATGGGACACACGCACAAAGGCATGCCCTACGGTAACGGCGCAACCCTCCTGCACCGCGCCGAGTGGATGGCTAAGATCTGGAGCTAACCGTCATGGAGCGGGCGCGCGCGAGCGCGTCCGTCTTCGTGTCGATCGCGGCGAGCTCCGCCTCCAGCCGCTCGAAGATCGGCAAGTAGACCTCGCCGCCTGGGCTCGCGACGATCCCCGCCACGAAGTGCAGCGCCCGTTGGATGCGCTCACGCGTGATTGGATGACAAGCGGGCGACGACACGACGAGGCCTATCAAGACTCATGCAGCGATCGGCTCGAGACGACGCTCATGCGTGCGTCCCACCAAGGCGTACCGTGTCACGTCGACGGAGCGTGCAGAAAGCTTGCCCGTTGCCAATGCCTCACGAGGGTGAGGTCAAACGTCTATCTCGATGTCATCGGCCACGAAGATATCGCCTTCGCGCGCCGTTTCTGGGCGTCGATGGCGATGACGGCTATTCGCCATGGGCGCAACTCGTCACACCAAATGCGAGGAAAGCAGCGCGCGCAACTCGCCGCCGCGTAGTGCCCCATGTGCCTGTTCGGCCGCGCTGAGTCCGGCCTGCATAGCCCACACGAGCAATAAGAACTGTGTCGCATCCGGCGGTGACGCTTCCGCTCCGTAGCCAAGATGCACGCCATGGCATAGGACGCCCGCCGGTTCGTGTGCCACAGGATCGCCATCACTGTCGGGATCAGATCTAAGAATGACAAACGAAACAACCCGAGCTTATCACACGCTCTCTCCTGTCGCGGCATGGTGGAGCGGCTTGTCGCCAGCCGAGCAGCAACAGCATCTTGCGCCGCTGGCCGCATACCAGCATGCGATGCGAGCGGTCGGCACGCCCGGTGCCCTTGCCACCCTCGCCTACTGGGAACGTGTGCGCATTTTGCACGCCTACCAGGCCCGCGAGCATCGATCCGGGAATAACGCCATGCGTCAGTGAGCAGGCGTCAGCTCTTTCGAATGTTCGCGAGAATTTCCGGCACGCTCATCTGCCGTTCATCCGACAGCGCGCGGATGCTATCGTAGATGGTGCGCATCTCATCGAGCAGTTCGCCCATGGTGATGTTGCGGGCGGCGGCCGTCACGCGCATCGCCTCGGCGAATTCCGGCGTCACGCGCGCGCCGAATTGGAAGGTACGGCCACTCTTGCGATAGCGGCGGCCATAGATGCTGCGATCGGCATGGGCCTGACGCTTGGGCTGGCGCTCACGCCTGCGCGGCGCAGTGCCCCTCGCCTGCTCCGAAGCAATATTGTCGTCAGCGGCGTTCGCTTCAGGGGTGCTCTCACTATCGGTTGCGGGCGCCATCGCCTCGGGTGACGGTACTGCCTTTTGCAGCTTGTCCGGCTCGCCGACATTGTCGAGCACATCATCCGCCGGTGGCGGCGCGCCAAGACGCGGCTTCTTGATCACCGGAAACTTCTCACCGATATCAACCATCTTCTTTAGTGCCATGCTCGCCCTCCCCTATCCAGCCAGCTTGCGCGCTTCAGGTGCCGCGCTTTCCCGTTCTTCCACGATCTGGCGCACCTTGCGCACGACCGAAGCCACGACCCGTGCCGCATCGACGTTGAGCGACTCCCATTTGGTCTCAAGCGCCGTCAGACCAAAATTCTGCGCATCCCCATAGCCGCGCTGCATAAACATGGAGCCCTTGATCACCTCGTAGCCGGCGCCCGTCAGATAGGCCATGCCATCCTCGATCTCCTTGGCCGCCAGAACACCATGCAGCGCGAATACCATCTTGGATTTCGGCACGCCGTGCTTCACGAGCTCATGGAACATGCGTACCGCCGGCGCCATGTCATCGATGACGCCCTTGGTCGGTTGAATGAACAGATCGCTCGCTTCCGCGATCTCCAGCGCCATGGCTTTTGCGCGTGCCGGTCCGTCGAGCACGATGATGTCGAACTCATCCGCACGGCGCATGGCCTGATCGGGACCCGCATAGACATCGACCGATATGTCCGGCTTGCGGCCGGATTCATGTCGCCGCTGTGCCCACTCGAACGCTGTCTGCTGTTCCTGATCGAGATCCGCGATGTGAACAGTGAGATCCTGCGCCGCCGCCACCAGCGCAATCGCACGCGCGAAGGTCGTCTTCCCTACCCCGCCCTTATGGCTGCCGAGCCCAATCACCATCGCCATGACGTAACCCCAATCTTGAAAACGCTTTGCAAGCAAAATGCTTGCCTAATGAAAACATCCGGAAATCCTGCTGCAAACATGCTGCAATCCTGATGTTTGCAGCATGCTGGAGCTGCACGAGTCGGGTCAAATGATTCGGCAGGCGCTTGCGCAGATTTCAATGTCATAGAGGAGGGTGCAATCCGCTACCTATAATGAAATGCGATAAGCAGCGACAAACGCAAAGTGCCAACCAAAGAGGCTCGCTTTTAATGCGGGCACTACGGAGCAATCACGAAGGCGTCAGTCGCTCGATAACTGGGCCGCATAGCCTTGATCAGTTATCCTTGTCGGCGGCCTCCTTCACGGTTTGCAAAGGTGCGAAGCGTCGAGGCGGGGGTTTTCCACAAGTGGCGTTCGTGATGGTGCGAAGCCTCGTGCGCCGGCGGAGGTATGGCGTGGAGATCGCATGGCGTTGAAAACAAATTGCTTGCAAATGGTTTGCTGACTGCAAACATGAAAACAGACTGCATGCAGTTTGCAAGCATGCGTTTTCAGTTTGATTGCAAATTGATGGCGCAGTGTTTTCAGAGCGTTATCAGCTTGTTTGCATGAAGAAAGCTTTTTGCTTGCTCTATGATTGCTGGATGATTGCTGGATGATTGCAGTTGTGACGTGAAACAGCGGCACGCGAGGGTCAGACAGAGTTTTGCGACTCATAAACGGGCCACAGGACTCGCAAGGACGCGCCAAATCGGTCTGTCCGCACCCACCCTACATTCAATCGGGCCAAGGCCACTCAGCGGCCAGATTTTGACTCCGCTTCCAAATCCACGATTGACGCAAAATGGGGGAGGGGTCACCCCTTCCCGCTGCCCTTGCGCTTCATGTGCGTCCGCACGAAGCCGAGGAACGCAGCGTCCGGTTTGTCAGGCTGGATGCCACGCGATGCGATCCAGTTCCGCCACAGCTTCTCGAGTTCCGCAACATCCCAGCCGGGCGCTTCTCTAGCAGCCCGTTCATACGTCGCCGCCGATAGACCAAGGAGAGGCATGTTCGGTTGAGATGTTTCGGTCTGAACCGGCCCACCCTTGGTGTAACGCCGGATGAAGGAGAGGAACTCTTCAGCCAAATCCGCAGGTGCTGATTTGCGCTTCTTCAACAAGCGTAGATAGGATGCCGCCAGATCATCGAAATCAAAGCCCGCCGCAAGGTCCCGCGCGCGGCGTAATATATGTGGCTCCAGCTTGCTCAAGAAGTCGGGCGCGATTTTTGGAGCTGGCGCAGGAGAGGGTGCTGGAAGCGATGCCATAGCTGGCGTTTGATGCAACATCTCGGTCCTCTCCAATGCCGGGAGCGCAACCAGCACTTGCCGCCGCTTGACCGGAGGAGGGGAGGGCATCAAACGAATGCCGCCACGCACGATCTCGATGCGTGCCTCGGGATAGACCGCATGTGCCTTGCGCAGCGCGCCAGCAAACTCCCGCTTGAAATCCTTGTCGCTGCGATACTCCTGCCCGAACTGGTCTTTCAGGTTCCGCCAGTACAGCGTCGCGCCCTTCGGCTGCTTAATGCGCCACAGCCGATGGGCAAGCCAGGTGTAGGTATCCAGTGCGAGCGCTGAATTCTGCAGCGCCGCTATCGCGCGCGGATCGAGCGGCACCGCATGCTCGCTCAGCGTCTCGAAGAATTCGTTCGATAAACGGATGACACCCGGCCACAAGCCCAGCTGGCCATTGTCGCTCTGCGTCCACGCATCGAAGCGCTGGATGGGATCGCATTTCAGGTTCACGACCTTGCTGTCGGTCTGGTAGCCGATCTGCATGCGGCACGCAGCAAGCGCCAGCATCTGCTTCTTGAACGCGGCAAAGCTCTCACCGCTCTTCTTGATGCCGAGCCGCTCGAGGAATGCGCTCGCGCTGCGCTCCACCTCGACCTCGGGCGATTTTCGTCGCACGGCTTCCGAGCAGACATGGAACAAGACGAGGCGCGGGCGCGTGCCATAGGGGAGGGGCATGTCGTGATAGCGCATACCATCAAACCACTTGCCCGCCTCGATCAACATCGACGCGCCGCCGGTCGACCGTGTGAACTCGCGCTCTTTCACCTCGCTGCGCGGCAATCCAACCTGGCACAACACCGCATGCATGAACTCCGGCTCCTCGCTCAGCGGCTGGGCAAGCTCAAGCGCAGCATCCGTCACACGGCGCGTCAGCGGTACCAATTCACGGGGCGAGGCAATGCGTCTATCAGCCATCCATCTCTCTCGAAGAATGACACGAGCCTAGCTTCGCCTGCCGGAGATGTCATGCAGTGTTCGCGGAATCACGGCCGCGATTCTCAAGCGGCATTCGGGAACAGAGGCGGGAAGGGGCGCCGTGACGGTTTGCCCCCCTTTGCGGCGACCGAGTCTCGATACGGCCTCCTCGGCGATTCCCCCAGGCTCCCCCGTGAGGGTTTACCCCCCTTTGGGGTGCGGACGGGCAATAGCGCCAAGCCGTGACGGTTTACTCCCCCGCCGCGTGTCGGTTTACTCCCCTTAGCGTGAGGGTTTCCCCACCCCAGTTGTGACGGTTTGCCCCGCCAATCCGTGACGGTTTACCCTCCCCCTAATACCGTTAAATACCGATAAGGTTTTCCGGTACTGTTTGGAAGATCAATAAAGGCACTCAGTTGGGTTGTATCTGGCGCCGCCCGAACTCACGCAAACTGTGAAGCTATGCCAAATCGCGAACTAATCGAACGCTTCCGTAGCCACCATCTGACGTCCCAAGGACGTTAGAAATTTTCCAATCATTACCGCTATGTCTTTCGACCGCCCACATGCTTGCTATTGCCTCAAAGTTGTTGTCGAACAAATTCGACGAGGCAAATCTGTCCAGGTCCGCGGCAATCCTCAAGAGTCCCTTCTCGTCCACGAATGGTACTCGGTAGTGAAATGCCCCAAGTGTGCTTGCCCATGTGATGTAGATCTGCGCCGCACTCGACGTCATTTCAAGTTGGGGCTCAGCAAATGATATTTCGGGTAGGGCTTCACCGCTGCGCTCGTACATCGCGGCAAACGTTCTGCAGTGATAATCTTCTACAGCTGTGATGCTTGTGGCAATGCGCGTCTTTGAGCCTGGTTGCCTAAAGTCACTCGGCAGAACAGCCATCAGTGGCAGCAATGGCGAATCCACGAATATCGTCCAATCAGGAAGATGCTGCTCAGGCAACATCTCACATCGAACAGGATGCGCCATATTCGCGTGTATATAATTGCTCCAATCCGCGGCCTTGGTTAAATCTGACTTGACTGCCTTGCCGCTCTCAATTCGGCCAAGTCGTGCATGCTCAAATCGAGCCCCTTCGATTAATGCGCCCTCGAACGAGCAACCAACCAAGTTGGCTCCCCTGAAGTCTATACCGCGTAGATCCTCACCCACAAATGACATACCGGATAGATTGCGAAAGCGCAGCTCTGACTTGATGTCGAATTCGCCAGACGTCAGCAATCCGCGGAATGTCGCTTTCGTCGAATCGCGAATAGCATTGATTCGCCTTGTTATCTCGCTTTCCGGCCTATTCGTTCTCCCGATCATCTTAACATGCCTCAAACAAATATCTTTTACTTTCGCGCTCGCGATGATTTTCTTCCCTTTTTGGAGGGAGGACATATTGAGTGAACTGGAATATCTGCTGGCCGCATTTGATGCTGAGGTTGAGCAATTGGGAACGACAAACGCAGCAGTGCGAAAATTCATAGCTACGACGGCGCAAAGGCAGCGCGAAGGCTTGACTGGGTTTTATCTGGAGCATGGTCGTCTACCGAGAACGATTGGTGAGCTGCTGAGGAGTGGATTGTCAGTGCCACGCATGCGGAATTACAAGTGGGCCGGAAAGGTCACATTGACAGATGACTGGCCGGTCGAAGCGTATCTTCGACGCACTCAGGACGAAGTCGATGGACGTGATTATGGGGGTAACTTGACGGTTCGCTCCTTGCGGCTTGTCCATGCGGTCTATCGTGCTTACGATCCTATATCGCAGTGGCGCAGAGCGGCGGATGCCTTGACTGATCGAGGGTTCAGCGAAGAACAAATTCGTCTCCTTCGAACGGACGCACAGGTTCGCAAGGCGTGTCGCAAACTTTTGCAGCCCTACGAGCGATGAGTTGATCATCATCCCGCTCCAATCTCGATCTCGCAGGTCACGAGTTCAGTGTAGCCGTCCGGCGCTGAATTGAGACCTGTCTGCCGAATGAGTGCAATGAGCCGCCGCTTCTTGGCTTCGATATCTGTGATCAGTTTTGAAGTCTCGGCGGGAGTTGTCGAGGCAAGCCCATCCGTCAGAAAAGATGCGTCGCCGGAAGCCGCCTCGACTACCGCATCGCAATCCTGCACATCACCGAGCCAAGTGCCGAAGGTAACGGTCACACGATCACCGGGAGAAAGGCCTTCGAGTGGAGCGAACTCCGGACCGGTCGCGAATTTGCCGATCGGCGAATCTTGGCCTGCCACCTCCCAATAGGGATCGAGCCGTGTGCAGTAGCCGAGCATCACGACCGCTGTTCCAGGGCGACCGTATGCTTCTGTTGTGTACTCACGCGCCTCCGACCAGTACCGCTCCGCCTGCTCACTCAACCGTCCAGGATGCGGGTCCATGACCACGCGCCCGCGTTGAACCGCAAAGCCATGCCAGGGTGGGCAAGCTATGGTGACCGCCAAGCCTACCGTGCCAAAGCCCCACTGCCCTCCATCGATCGCCATTGACGCGACACGCATCGTGCTCGTGAGATTTGTCACTTTCGGCGAACCGGCAGGGCCAATTCGCGGCATGAGAGGTCTCGCTGCGTCTTTCCCGGTGTCGACGCGTTGCGGCTGGTGATGGCGATCTCGCTGCTCATTGTCCTTCGGACGAATGAGATAGCGGCCATATTCGTCCTCAGTGAAGAATTTGTTGAACGAAAAATAGTCTTCTTCAGACGAGAGTGCCGTCCGCTCACCCGTCCGGAATTTTCGTACCGTGTCGTATTCGGAAACGATCTCGTGGCCGGAGTCCCTTGCAGACTGGATTGTGCTCTTCAGAGTAGTATGACGCGTGGCGCGATTAAGGTAGTCGCGAACCGCGGCAACCAACTGCGGACTTGCGATTTCCTGTTCATCTTTCGACATGACCACCCCTCAACTACCGGCTCATTTCACGTCGCATCTAGCCTGCTTACCATCGTGGTTTGTCCGATCTTTCGGACAATGATGTCCGGGACTTCGGACCGGCTTGTCCGCTGCACCGGGCCTTCGGACGGACCTCCTAAGCTATCCCATTGTCACCCTGATGCAATCGATCGGGGCACGACATTAGGAGATCGACATGTCCCAAGGTGCCTACCATCCTCATCGCAAGCCCAACGGCCAGGTCGTCCGCAAGGACGACGAACTTGATGGCCGTACGCTCAAGGTTCTCCATCGTGACACCCCTTACTATGTGCGGCTGGAGCTCGAGTGGTTCAAGCGCTTGGAGCGCCTGCTCGATGTCCCTGCCAATCGGCAGGCAGGTACGGCTGTCTCCGGTTGTCGTGCCAGAGCTGATCTGATTGAGCATGGCTTCAAGACGTTCTTGCGCATCGACGAACTGGCCCGCGAGATGAACTACCGCAACACCGATGATCTCGTCACGCACCTGATCCAGGGGTACCGCTTCCTCCAGCGTCAGACCGCAGCCCCGGAATGGTTGAGCATTGAAGCGCCGCGCGTCGCCCTGCCGCCGCCGGCTCAAGCGGACAAGGAGAAGGGAGGGGAGCATGGCTGACATCGCTCACGCCTCGCCTCGCGCTGAACCGGCAACCAACATCATCGATTTGGACACCCAGCGACGGTTGCGCCAGTTGATGAAACGAGACCACGTCGACTGGCGCACATTCCTGAGGCGCGCCGTCGAAGCCTACGACCTGATGTACTCACGCTCTGAATGATGATCGCCCGAAGAGCGCCGGACCATCCGGCGCTCTTCTTGTTTCAGGTGTTATGCATCGGATTGTTCGATCTCCCCGTTCAGCTTGCGCCGGCGGCTTGGCCGGTCCGATCGCGGTGCCGGCAATTGCCCCTTGCGCGGCCGGACCACTACTGCAGCCCGCTGACCGTTGTCAGGTGCAGTTGCATCAGGCTCATCCGGCTTGCTCGTCGGCTCGCTGTCATCGCTAGCGGCCAGTGCCTCATTTTCCACTGGATGCGGGCTGTCAGTCGGGCGGGTCGTAGGCTTTGAAGACCTGTTGTGCGCGAGGAACAACCCCAATCCGGAGCCCACCTCCACCACGATCGCCATCAGCGCCGAGAGCCCGCGCTGTACCTGCGCTTCGCTCAATCCCAATGTCTGCGCCAAGGCATGGGCCTGCGGATCGCTCGCTATGCCTCCTCCGGCTTTGCGTAGCCCGTCCATCTCCCGTTCGATCGCCACGATCTCCTGCTCGAGCCTCGCAGCCTCGCGTGACGCAATCCGCTCGCTGCGCAATCGGCTGACCCCATCGCAGAACTCACGCAGCGTGCGCCCGTTGATGACGCTGCATTGGCGCGATGCCATCCAACGCGCATCGCGTTGGCCTGTTGCCAGATCCTCATCGACCAGCGCGGCAAACCGATGGGGCGGAAGTGCATCCCGTTTCTTGCGCAACGCGCCCAATTGCGCCTCCAGGGCGGCCAGTCGCAGATTGCCACGCGCTTTCTCGCCAAGTACCGCCTCCCGGTTGCTCGCCGCAAAGCCGAGTGCGGCAGCAAGGGAGAGGGCGCTGAACAGCACGAAGGTGAGCGTCCCGATCAGCGCGAAGCCCCAGCGTCGATCACGAAGCGCTTCCGCGATCTGCAGCGCCAACACGGCCTTCAGGATATCGACGCCAACCGCGACCGCACCCAGGATCAACCCCTCCTCGGGGGTGCGTCCCATCGACCGCGCGAAAGTGAAATTCATCGTTGCCGAAGCGGCCACCAGAACGATCGCCGCGATGATCGCAGCCGCGGTCCAGACCCGTCGCATACATGCCTCCATAGTAAGGCATGTTGCGTACAGCGGCTCATTCGCGAGCATCGAGCCTGCGGTAGGTGCGCGCCAGCTTTCTGATATGCGCCCCGCCGGCATTCTCTGTCTGCCTCTTGATGAGGAGGCAGGTTATGATCTCCGCACGTTTCGCGCTCAGCATCGCTGGCGCATTGACGCTAGGCGCCTGGCTCGCGCGCACCGAGATGGGCGCGCATGTCCGGTCGGCTCCGCCGCACGAAACCCTGCATACCGTCTTCAGCAGCGTGGCGACGTTCCTCGAAGGCCGCATGCCCATATCTAGTGTGCATCAGGATTATTCCGAGCGGCTCGCCGAGTTCCGACCCGATGAACCGCTGCGGCGCCTCGCCGCCAGCATCGGCATGCTCGTCATCGAAACCAGCACCCCCACGCAGCGCTGGACCTACCGTTGCACCGCCGCCGTCATCGCCCAGCAGCAGATCGTCACCAACCACCACTGCACCGAGACGGCAGCGGGAGAGAAGATCGACCGCATCACGCTCTGGCTCGATTACATCGACGAGAACAATGTCACTTTGATCGATGTTGATCCCGCTGCCGTGGAGCAGGACAAAGCGCTGGACTATGCGATCCTCAACCTGAAGCAGGTGGTGAATTCACACGCATATGTGCTGCCGAAGCTCACCTTCCGTGCTGCGCTGCCGGGCGAGCGGCTTCTACTCGTTCATCACAGCCGCGGTGACGTGAAAGCGGTGACGCGCTATCGCTGCCGTGTCGCGACCGAGAGCAATCTAGGGCCCGACAAGCTCGCCCATAGCTGCTCGGCCACATCGGGAAGCTCGGGTTCGCTGCTGCTCGCCGAGCGCGATCATGCCGTTGTCGGGCTGCATCGCAGCTCGGTGAAGGAGCCCAAGCCCTATGTCGGCTATGCCACCCCGGCCATGACGCTGCTGGCCAAGAGCCCGGTGCTCCAGCGCCTCTCGCGCCAGAGCGTGCGGTAAGGCGACGATCTTGATGAAGCGAGGTCGAGCGCGGCTGGCTCTGGTGCGGCCGGCCTGCCGCGCTCAACGCGGCTTTCAATGGCCAGCCTTGCGCAGCGGCGCGAAGAGTTCGGTGAAGCTCTCGAAGCTCGACCAGGGCTTGCCGTTCTGCTCGATGAATTTCCGCACCTCGATACCCGCCGGACCGGAGTAGGGCAGGAGATAGACGCCGCCCGCGCTGCGCACATTTTCGAGCCGCCTGCGCTTACCGCCCGCAATCACATCGAACACCAGCCGGTCGGTGCCGAGACTCGCATAGCCCGGACCGCCATCCCAGACCGCATAATGCGTGCCATCGATTGCAATGCCGAATACGCGCCCGAAGGCGACATCGTAGCCATAGGGCGAGTACAGCACGCGCTTTCCCGCATCCACGCCGAGCATCGCCGCCAGCTCGCGCTCGAGATGTACCGTCTCGAACCTGGTCACGCCGAAGCGCTCGATCTTGTAGGGCACCGGTGCCACGGTTGTTGGTGTCGGCATGGCAGTGCCGAGCGCGATCGCAAAGAGATCGAAGCGCCGCTCCAGATCGGGCGTGACGGGAATGTCGGCGAGATTGCTCGTACTGAGCTGCCCTTCCGTATTGCGATAGCCCTGATAGTCGTAGCCATAGAGCAGGAGCATCGCCGTGCAGTGCGCCTGAGCACATTCAGCGCGGCGGCGCGTCAGCCTGCCCGGATCATCGATGCGAAATACCCGGCCGTCGCGGTCGATCGGCTCGCCAAGTGCGATCTCGCTCAAGCCCCCACCATGATAGGCCTTGAGCTTGAAGCCCTTGGCCGGATCCCACTTGCCGGTATTGATGCGCGACAGATCGAACAGGATGCGCGGCCTGCCGTCGGTGCCGAGGAAGAAGGCGATGCGTACCTTATCGCCCTTGTGTCCGGTGATCTCCTCCAACATCAGTGTTTCGGTCTTAGGATGCATTGCTTCCAGGAGCGCCTGAAAGAACGGCGTCGTGCGCATCAGCCGATTGCATTCGGCCGTATCGCTCGCGACATTGCTGCCGCGCCAATCGCACAGGCTGCCCGATTTGAGCTCATACATCCAGCGCAGTTCCGAGAGCGCGGTGTGCCTAGGCGGTTTGCTGCCGAACGCCGCGCTCATCCGTCTGTCCAAGGCTTCGCGCTCGCCGCGCGTCAAGCGCACAGGGCCGGGCGGTGCGCGTGACAGCAATCCGCCGATGCCGCGCGGTGCTTCTGCGTTGGTCAACCGGCGCCCGAGCACACCGTCGAGCAGTCCAAAGCCATATCCCGCCAGCTCGAGACCGAGCCAGACCATGATCGCCACTCCCTGCAGCAGCAGGTAGGAGCGGCGGAACAGATTGAAGATTGCCATCAGCCTCACGCCTCCCTTCTAAAGCGCGCCCCACGGCGCGCCTCACGAGGCGTAGTTCGATCGGGCCGTCAGCTTCCAGATTGCAGCCGGGTCTCATTATCGTCGCTTCGTAGCCGACGACGAGGCCGCTCATGCCGATGCACAAATCCGAAACTGCGCAGCGTCATCTGCCGGAGGTTCCGCGGCATCTGCCCGCTGATCTCTACGGACATTTCGACATCCAGCATACGCCCGATGGCGGCAAGCGTTATTCCCTGCCGCATACGCTCGGCGCCAGTGTAATGGCGTTCGCGATGCGCGCGAAAGTCGTTCTTGGCGTTGCCGCTCTCGCCATCATCTGGCCGGCGCTGTTTCCGGAGCGTGAGGCCGGATCGCCGCTTAGCGTGACCTGGCTCTACATCGTGCTGGTGTTCTTCCTGTTGCACGGAATGTTGGCCCTCGGCGTGACAGCTGCCTTCATCATCACCGGCTTGCGCAAGATCACCCGCATCACCATCCGCCCGGACGGTCTCATTCTCGATGATGTGAGCTTCTTCGCCGCCGACCACATCTGGGTCGTGGGCTATGGCGTCACCAGCAATGAAGGCAAGGCCGACGAGGCTTTCGAGCCGCACATCACCATCCAGGTCGGCACCAACCGCATCACACTCGCCGAGGGCGTCGAGGCAGAAGCCGGCAAGCTCTTCATGCGCCTCTTCCAGGAAGACACCCGCCATTACTGGGCGCGCCATAACTGACACCCCATTCCGCCCGACCGGGCGGAACAGCCGGCGGGTTCGCCCGCCATTCCTCGCCGCATCAGCGGCACCACAGCAGAAGGAAGACACCATGTTCGGTTCCCTCTTCGACGCCATCAAGGACATCGCCATCGCCGACAAGAAGGCGGATGCGCCGCCGCCGCCAACCCTGCCGACGATCGAGATCCAGAACTGGTACGACACGAACCGCAAGGAATAGGCGGGAGGTACGCAACTGGCAGTGGCGGCATTGCCGCCACTGTCTCATCAGCAATGGAGAACCCGCATGTTGAAAAGCGCCTGCGATCCATGCCCCATCTGCGGTGCCCCGCAATGTGCCGCAACCCGCCTGCCACTGCTCGCCATCATCGTCCGCTGCGCTGGCACCTGTCCCCAGGCCGGTCCTGTCATACACTGCCAGTGCGATCGCAGTGACACCGCTACGCGCCTCGCACGCAGCATCTGACATCAACGCCGCCCGTTACGAAAAGTCCCGCTCACCGTGAGGTGGGCGGGACAGATTACTTTCGGAAAGGGTACGAGCTGTCGACTACGCAACTTGCCCCGCCGCGACCCGAAGGCGCAGCGCATCGACATCCTCGAAGGTGAGACGCTCGATCGCCATCGGCGGTTGCCCCTCGATCATCAGCAACTGCGCGCCGGTGCTGCGCGCGAAAGCCGAGGCGCATTCCTCAGGATACAGAAGTCTCTCCTTATCGATATAATCTCTTGCCTTGTCATCTTGAAGATTGCCGAATTGGCCCCGCACGAATGACAACGAGCCCATGCTGTCGGAAACGAATTTCAGCGTCTTCTGATCGCCATTGGCGAAGAACTGCAACAGCCCGGCATTGCCGAGAAACGTCTGGTACGTCTTCGGATAATAGTGCTCGATCTGCGAGAGGTCTTGCACCACGGCCCACAACCGAACGCCGAAGCCAGGGAAATATGCCGCCGCCTGCTCCATGATAGGCATGTGCGCCAGCGTCGGGAATTCTTCCATCATGAACAGCACATGCGGCTTGCCCCGCGGCCAGGTTCCGCGCTTCTCCAGTGCCAGCAACGCAAAGCGCACGATGATGCGCAGCCAGCGGAAATGCGTCGTCATGTGGCTCGATGGCAGACAGAGATAAATTGTCGTCGGCCGCTCCGCGAGGGCCGACAGCCGGAAGTCACTGGCTCGCAGCGCCGCCTGCAATGGCAGGCTATCGAGAAATTTCAGCTGCGCATCCGCCGTAGACACGATGCCCGAACGTTCCCTGGACGCTTTGCGCAGGAAGCTGTTGCCAGCACCCGCCAGTGCGCCGCCGAACACATCGGCCTGCTCGGCCATCTTCATGAACAGCGCGTTCTGCGTCGCCTCCGCCGGATCTTTGGAGCCGCTGTTCTTCAGCGCTTCCTGCGCCTCCAATAGCGGCGGATAGGTAAGGGACAGCAATTGCCGCACCACCACGAGGTTGCGGTCTTTCTCCGGCAGGCGCAGCGCATGTAGGATGAGGCCGCGCAGCAATGCCCGTGCGCTCGACGTCCAGTGCGAGCCATCACTTCCGGCGTTCTCCTCGATGATCATCGTCTCGGTCAGCAGATCCACATCATCGAGAATGGTCGGCGCATCCGCGTCGAGCTCGGCCAGCGGATTGAACGACGCAGCTGGCAGTTTCGTGCTGCCGAAGGGGTCGAGTACGAACACGTCCTGTTTCAGATGTTTGCGGCGATGCTCCGCCGTCGCAGCCGCAAGCTCGCCCTTCGGGTCGAGCACCAGCATCGAGCCGGGGTAGGTGAGGAGCGTCGGCTTCAGTACCGTCGATGTTTTGCCGGAACGCGCAGAGGCCGCCGTGAGCAGCGGCTTGTCGCCGCCCATGCCGATGAGATAGCCGTTGTGCTTGCCGATCAGCACATCGCCTGGCTCGTAGCGGAAGGCTGCAATCTCCGAGGCGCGTGCGAAGCGCGCACGCTCCTTGCGGTCGATCTGGCTGCGTATGACATCGACGCCGCGCGGCAATCGGTCGAGCAGTTCCGCTGCACGCTGCGCATCGTGTGATGCAACATAACCCGACGCATCCTGCGCATCCCCTCGCAGTTCCGGCACGCGCCACGCAAGCCGCTCTGCATCGCTCTTGAACCAGTCCTTGATCGCCATTGTCGTCGTCTCCGCATCCGCTGCAGGGAACACCGGTGACGACCTTCCAGACCAACGCCGCTATCAGCAAGCGGTCGTGCATGTAAGGCGGCGCCATGCTTTGGCAGTGGCCGTCGCTAGGGCCTCCATGTCCGGATGCTTTTTCCCAGACGCAGATGTCGGCGATGTTGGTCGCGTTCTCGGATGTGGCATTCACCCATCACCCTTCCTTTGCCGTCTCTCTCGAACCGGATGACGACCTCGAAGCATTGCCGCATGTGTCTCACAGGCGCTGCATCCGGGGACGAGGCCGGCATGCCTGCTGACGCAGGCCAAGGCAGCCGGCCCTTCAACGACAAAATGGCAGGACCCACCACGACATTGCGCTTGCGCACCCCGTGCCATGCCTTGAGCGACATGGGCACGGGGGCCCCGCGCCGGGCCATGTGTTGCGGGCAAAGCCCGCAATCGCCCTCAAGCACAATCTCGCGGTCCCCCCCGCAATTTTCTCGTGTGACCCCATGCATCGCTGTGAGGAACAGGCGGCAACGAGGTCGCCAATTCCGGCCCTCGCTCACACCAAAGAAAGGGCTCAAGCCTCATGAAAAATACAACCACACAATCGAACAAACCGACCCATCGAGCCTATGCCGTCACCAAGCGCGGCGAGAAAAGCTACTGGAAGGAAATCGGCGCCGTATGGGCGCACAAAGACGGCAAGGGCTTCAGCCTCGCGCTCGACTGCCTGCCGCTCAACGACGCCGAAATCGTCATCCGCGAGCCGATCCCTGAAGAAGCTCAGGGCGATGCCGCTCCCTCCGAAGCTCAAGCCGCATAGGAGGGCACCATGCGATACACAGACAACTTCTCCAACCACGATGACCGCGTGCTCCTCGTCGATGACACCGACGAGGATGCCACTCAGCTTCTCACCGTCATCTGCGACGGCAATCCGCGCACCAATCGCGGGTTCGATTACTACGGGTACGACGCCTACCGTGATGGAGGCCGCCCATGACGGAGACACCGCTCATCACCATCGCGAAGCGCGACGTCGTCGCGCTGACGGAGGCTCTGAAACTGGCCCGCTACGCGCTCCAGCGTAGTGGTCGCAGTTTCGATTGTCCGCCGCACGACCGCTACTCGGTCGCGCACACGCTCGATGCCGCCATCGCGCGCGGTATCGCCGCGCAGAAGGAGGTGCGCTCATGAAGAACCGCGAATACTGCGTCTCCTTCTACGAGCTGATTTTGCACACGGGCTGCGTCAGAGCCCGCTCGGAAGATGATGCGCGCCTGCGCGCGCGTCAGCGCTGGAAGGATGAAGGCGCCGACTTCTGCAAGAGCGAGCACATCACCCTCAGCGAACGCATGCGCGTTTGGGAGGTGTGACCATGAAAACTTTCGACATCACCATCGTCGAAGTGCTCCTGCACCGCGCTCGCATCGAGGCGGCCGATCTCGTCGCCGCCAACGCGCTCGCCCGCGACATGTGGGACGAGGAGGGGCCGGACGTGTTCTCGACCGAGACCCTCGGCCGCACCGACCTCATCGTCTGCGATGAAGCAACGGCGGAGGTGGGAGCATGAGCAGCATCCTCTCACTCACCGGCGGGACGCCGAAGCTCTTCGCCGTCACCTACTGCGTCGAGCAGGGCTACACCATCACCGTGCAGGCCGCCTCGACGGAGGATGCCGAGCGCATCGTCCGGCAGCGTCTCGATGACGAGATGGACGTGCTCGATGGCAGCACGCGCGTGCATCACACGCATCTCGTCTACGCAGCCGAGGAGGTGCGCTCATGATGACATCCGAATGTCCAAGATGCGCCCACCCACATCACTGGCGATGGGAAGAAGCCTTCGACAAGTTCGGCTTCAACGACGGCGATGGTCTGGTCATGACCGGCCGTGTGGTCGCCGCCCTTCGCAAGGGCGGCTATCGCGTCCACGCCCAGATGTGGGGAATGCACAACACCGTCATTCTCTCCATCAGACGCGGCCGGCGACAGCTCATCCCGGAAACCGCAGAGGTCGGCTACGACGACCCGCGCAGCTACCTGCTCGAGGAAATCGTCGCTCTGCTCGACGAAGCCTTTTCCGGCGGCGAGGAGGTGTTCCCATGAGCATGCGCATCTGCATCGGACGTCATCGTCGTCGCCGTGTTGAACTGGTCACGGCTCTGCCGCCACGCGCGCTGCGGTCAACAACTGCGCAGCCCGTGTGCCAGGTGTTCCGCCTCGGAGCCAAGCGCATCCCGAATGAGTTTTATCCGACCCCGCCGGAGGCGACGCGCGCGTTGCTGTCCGTCGAAGGGTTCGATGGCTCTATCTGGGAACCGGCATGCGGGGAGGGTGCCATCGCCTCCGTGCTCGCGGAGGCTGGCCACAAGGTCGTCGCCACGGATCTGGTGGACTATGGCTTCGGGATTCCCGCGGTCGATTTCCTGAAGGAGACGCGGCCACGGGCGAAGCACATCGTCACCAATCCGCCCTACGGTTCTGGCTTAGCGGACGCCTTCATCGAGCGGTCGTTATCATTTGCGCGCGAGACCGGCGGCACGGTCGCGATGCTGCTGAACCTCTCATCACTCGCGCACCGCACCCGCACGGCGTGGTGGCGCGACCATCCGCCGGCACGGCTCTATGCCATCGACGATGTCGTCTGCTGGCCGGAGAAGCAGTACGGCCCGCCACCATCGCATTTCACCAAGCACCGCTATTTCTGGGCGGTGTGGACACCCGATCATGAAGGCCCTTCCGCCTTCTGGTGGCTGTCGTCGGCGGAGTTCCGCCAGCGGCAGTCTGTTTCAAGACCATCGTTTTCAAACCCACATCATTGAAGGAGATAATTCATGGGAATGGATGTTTACGGAAAAAGCGGAGCATATTTCCGGCGCAACGTCTGGGGCTGGCACCCACTCGCCGACCTCGTCTGCCGCCTTGCACCTGAGCTTACAGCCAAGTGCAAGGACTGGAGCACGAATGAAGGCTACGGTCTCGGTGCCAGAGACAGTAAGAAGCTGGCTCAGATTCTCCGCGCCAAGCTCGCAGACGGGACGATTGCCGATTTCGTCGCTCGGCGCGACGCGCGGCTTACTGCCATGCCGGACGAGACCTGCCGATACTGCAATGGCACCGGACGCCGGGGCGACCCGGACGCGACGTGCAACGCCTGCGACGGTGCTGGCAAGCAGCGGCCAAGTGCGACTTGGTACCGCTTGAGCGTCGCCGACGCGGAGGAGTTTGCAAGCTTCCTTGAGTCCTGCGGCGGCTTCCAAATCTGCTGAACATAATCAATATCAAAAAGGAGATACTCATGAGAACCATCAAACAAGCAAAAACCGCCGTCACGTGTAGCATGGCCATGCATGCCTGCCTCGCGGCGCTCGCGCATCAGCTTGCCGAGGCGGCGGTGCTGGCCGCGGAGGCTCGCGATGCCATGGAGAAGAACGAGCGCAACCTCGCCATCGGCACGATGATGCCGCTCGAGCAGATACTGCCCGAATGCGATACGCTCGCGCGTACCGTTCTCACCTTGCAGACCTGGCACAATCGCATGCCGTCTGGCACCGAACGCGCAGCGAAGGGTGGTGCCCAATGAGCAGCGCCTCGAAACCCAAGCACGACCTGCGCAGCGCATGGGGCAAGGCCTGCCCGAAATGCGGATGGGCAGAGGCGCTGACCGTGACCATCACGTGCTCGGCGCTACTCAGCATCGACGGCACGGAGGCGCATGGCGACCACGAATGGGAGCATTCTTCGGATTGCTGCTGCGACAAGTGCGGCCACAACGGCGTGGTCAGCGATTTCTTGGTCAGTGAAAGCGAGGAGGTGTCGCCATGACTGTGAGCGCACAGAAACAACGTACCCGCTGCGGCAGCTGGCGCACCTTCGAGCAGCGCTTCCAGCCGATGCCGGCGCCGAACCATGACCTGCTCTGGGAGGTGCGCGGCGAGGTGCCGGCCGATGCCGATTACCGCTACTGGTGGACCGTGGTCGACTGCGATGGCCGGCTCTACGTCACGCCCGGACTCCGGTTCGTGAACCGTTTCGCTTACATCCGCTGCGCCGTGCAGTGGAGCGACGAGGACGAGCGGCAGCCGGACTATGTCTACGAGTGAGGCCTCTTGAGCGATATTCGGATGATAGTTCAATGTTCTAGCTTCGCGAAGGTGCTTTGGTGTAAGCTGGAGGAAAGGAGTGAATCATGACTATGCAGATACCAACCGAGGTCGAGCAACTCGCACGCCTCGTCGCCATCAAGACCGGCAAGACGCCGGAAGCCGTTGTGAAAGAAGCCGTTGAGGCGCGCGCCGAGGCGGCAGGCGTGGCGGTTGGTCGCCGTCGCCCGTTCGACGCCGCGCGCGTGCAGGAGATTATCGACCGCGTCGCCGCGCTTCCGGTGCTCGACACGCGCAGCGACGACGAAATCCTCGGCTACAACGAATACGGGGTGCCCGAGTGATTGTCGTCGATACCTCGGCACTTCTCGCCATCATCCAGAAAGAAACGGAGAGCGTTCCGTTCCTCGCCATGATCCGTCATGCAGACCGTGTGTTCGTCTCGGCCGTCACGGTGTTCGAAGCCAGTATCGTATTGCATGCGCGCCGTGGGCGTGACGGCACGAACGACCTCGCCGACCTCATCGACGCCATGGGCATCGACATTGTCAGCTTCGATGTCGCCAGCGCCCAGGCCGCCCTCGACGGCTTTCGTGCGTTCGGCAAAGGCATTCATCCCAAGGCGCGGCTCAACCTCGGTGACTGCGCCGCTTACGCCTTGGCAAAGGGCATGAACGTGCCTCTGCTTTACAAGGGCAATGACTTCGCCGCGACCGACCTACCAGATTGCCATGGCCGCCGGCCGGGATGCGGCCAACCGCTCCGCGGCGCGCGCCGGCCGCTCGAGCTGGAACGAGGTTGACCTTGAGGCCGCGCAGGCGGTGTTCGACCACCTCTATCGTCTGGCCGATAACGGTGATGCCGACTTGGTTGCCGCTTGCGGGAACAGCCCGCACGACTGAGCGGGCGGGTACGCCACGCCCATCGCCCGTCAAGCCCTTCGCAGTCGCGCATCTTCGATGCTGCGCCAGCGAAGCCGGAGGCCAAGGGGCATGGACGGCGCGATGCTTGCGCGGCGTGAAGGGCATCCATGGAATTTATGCGAGGCGCGCTTCGCTTACTCGCACAAATTCCATGATGGAGAAGAACCCATGACCTATTTTCCAAAGACCAACCTGCCGCCGAACCCGAACCGCAAAACCAAGGGCAGCCCACCCACGCACAAGCTCTACCGTGTCGTAAGAGGACGCGGGAATCTGGAAAAGGACATCTGGACGGAAATCGCCGCCTGCTGGGCGCACAAGGACGGCAACGGCTTCAACGTCAAATTCAAGGACAACGAAACGCCCGTTGCTGGCGCGGAATACGTCATGCGGCGGGATAGTCGCTTCTCTCCTCAAGCCGAAGTGTGAGGGGGCAGCATGCAGAACATCGCGTTGACCCATTCCAGCTCAGCGCCACTCTGGAAACGCTTGAACGGCGCGTGGCATCTCATCGTTGCGGGTGAGACAGTCGCCCGCCTCGACCGCAATCACGCCGACCGTTGCTGGCTCTCGCGCATCGACCGTCCAGACGAGGACGGCTGGAGCAGCGTTGACTTCCTTACGCTCAAGCATGGCAAGCAGTGCCTCCTAAACTGGTGGGCATCACGGCCTGACGTGACACAGCCGCGACAGTAACGACGAACCCGCCACGGCAGGCCAGCGACGACCGCCAGCCGCGCCGTGTCGGTTCGCGCACGGCTCTTGCCTCGAGCTGCGCGATGTGCGGGCGGTGCATTCCGTTCTGAGCTTGGGCGAATTGCATCGCTATCACCAAGCACGCATTGGGCGACATCGCGCCGCCGATGACGTGGCGTGAATGCCGCAACATGTGCGGCGGGAACGCTTCACATGTGCTGCGGCATGCATTGGGATTGCGCCGTGCTATCGCGGTGATGGCAATGGGATTGCATGCGCTCCAATCTTTCTCTCGATGATTCAGCCATGCGGCTTGCCGCAGCCATTCGTGCGATTGCGTGTTGCTATCGCAGAGATTGCCCGAAGCTTTCATGATGATGGCAGAGGCGGAGGCATGCCGCGTGGCGGGTGGGCAACGCCATCCCTCGCACCGCTTGCCAGTGTCGGGGCGCGCCCCCTCATCGAGAGGTGCCACGCGCCGCCTGTCGGGCTGGCGTATCGCGCCTTCGTCTGTGTCTCTTGCAGGAGGAACAGCGGGGCAGTGCGCGACTGAACAGGCGGGGCGCAAGCGACAGGTGGAGAATCAGCCTGAGCGCGTCTTAATCTTTTTTAACCAGTTGCCAGACTCATGATTGCAGATATTTTTGCCTGTGCGACTCCCTGCCTCAAATAATTCAATTCGATAGCCCGCATCCATTCCGTTTTCGAAGCTTTTTCATTCTGCAATCTTTAAGCAAGCCTCTCCGATAATGTACGTTTTCAGGGCTGGGTAGCAAGCTAGGGTTTCGTTTCACGAAACCGGCGACTGTGTCGCCCGCTTGTTGGGGCTACGGGCTGACGCCCGAGCGCGCCCCAAACCCCCGGACGTTGCACTCGGCCCACACGCATTTTGAGAGGCGTCGAAGATGGCTCGACCCAGAGCAACCAAGACGGTCCGCGACAAGCATGTGAGCTTCCGCCTCAGCGCGGAGGAGCACTTCAAGTTGATGGACAAGGCAGAAAAATCCGGCATGAGCGTCGGTGACTTCCTGCGCGCCCGTGCCCTGCAGGCGAGAAGACGCAAGGCGCGCGAGATCGAGGTGGCCGCACCGTTGCCCGGCGAGCTTGGCCTCGCGCAGCAGCTCCGCAAGATCGGTGTCAACGTCAACCAGATCGCCCATCACTGCAATCGCTTCCAGGTGCCGCCGCCGGCAGAGCTCGCGCCCTTGCTCGCCGAGATCCGTTCGCTATTGAACACCGCCTGGTCACGCCCGCGCGAGTGACGCCATGGTGCCCAACATCGCCAAGAGCGGATCGAGCTTTCGCGGTGCCGGCAAATACTACCTGCACGACAAGGCCGCGGAACGTGACGGCGAGCGCAAACCCGAAACGCACGAGCGTGTGGCTTTCACATCGACGCGCAACTGCGTCAATGACGATCCCCATCGCGCTATCGACGAGATGTGGGCGACGGCCGCCGCGCAGACCGAGCTGAAGCGCGCGAGCGGGCTGTCGCTCGGCGGGCGCAAATGCACCGATCCCGTCAAGACGATTTCGCTCAGCTGGCATCCCTCCGAGACGCCGACGCCCGAACAGATGATCGCTGCTGCCGACAGCTATCTCACCCGGATGGGCTGGAGCGAGCACCAAGCGCTCTATGTCGGTCACAACGACACTGCTCATGCCCACATCCACATCATCCTCAACCGCGTGCATCCCGAGACCGGCCGCGTGCTCGATGATCGCAAGGATTATCGCCGCGCGCAGGAATGGGCGCTCGATTACGAGAAGGAGCACGGTCGCATCTTCTGCGAGAAGCGGCTCGACTATGAGCGCGCGCCGCACGAGCGCCAGCATGCGCACGCCAACGACAACATTCCGCACGATGTCATCCTGCTGACCCGCCCGCAGGAGCAGCACTTCCAGCAGTCGGAAATTTCCCGCGAGGTGTTGGACCGGCTCGAGCGCGATCTTCTGAAAGCCGATCAGCGCGCCGAGCGCGAGGCCTGGTTCGCCGATGGCGCCCAGCTCTTCAAGGACACCCGCAACACCATCTGGCGCGAGGTGAAAAAAGAGTACCGCGAGGACTGGAAGCTGTTCTATGCCGAGAAGGCCGCGCGTGAGGAGGAGGCGCGGGAAGCATCATCGAGTGCGGTCGGGCGTGCGCTGTATTTTGCCAAGACCGGCGACTGGGAGAATGCGCGCGCCGCATTCAGTGATCGCGATGCGGTCATGCGCGTGGTGCGAGAGGAATTCTCCGAGCGGGCGCAGGCCTTGCGGACCGAACAGCGTGATGAGGTGCGCGAACGCCAGACGCTCGCCTGCGATGCCCTGCGGCTCGACCGTGAGGACGGTTACAAGGAACTGCTTGCGCGGCAAGCCGCAGATCGCGCCGAAATGCGCGAGCTTCATGCCAGCGGCGAACGCGCCGCCCACCTCGTCGCCCAGACGCTCGATGTCCGCTCCGCCAACCAGAACGTCGATCCAACCGCCCGCACACCGGTTCCCGCCAACAGCAATGGCGAGCGCGATGCTGCCGCCGCCCGCGTCGGCAATGGGACCGATGTCCGCATCATCGATGGCGTGCCGGAGCTGATCGGCACCGCGCCCAAGACCGCCGAGCCGCTGGTCGCGCTCGAGATGCCGACAGTGGCGCCGGAGGAGCGTGACGCTGCGCAGATCCGTGACAACGCGCTGACCGGTGCTGCCGATCTCGGCGCCGGCATGATGGGCGGGGCAGCGAGCTATCTGGCCGATCAACTGGCCGAGGCCTTTGCGCCGACGCCGCCGGAGGTGCGTGAGGCGCAAGCCAAGGCAGCCGAACAGGCGCGTGAAGCGGCCGAGCAGGCCAAGCCCGCCAATCCGTATCTGCGCCATATTGGTGATGCCGAGCAGAAGGCGCGGGATGAACGCGAGCGTGAGGAGCGCGAGCGCTACTGGGACGATGCCCTGGAACGACGACGGGAACGGTAACGGGCGCATCGGAAAGGCCGAGCCGAAGCACCCTCGAAACCCGGAAGGCCCAATCGGAAGATGGCTCGAGCCTGCGCAGGGCGCTCAAGGCCGTGCATGCCGCCGAACGCGATCTGTTATGGGCCGCACACCGCGCCGCGCTGTCGGCACTGTTGCAGCAGCTGGCGAGCGATGCCGCGCAAGCCATGGCCGGCAAGTCGCAAGCGATCAGCGCGCATCATGCCGCTCGCAGCGCAGCACTCGATCCATCGCTCACACCCGAAGCGAGAGCCGCTGCCATCGCCCGCATCCGCAGCGAGGAAGCCGCCGAACTTGCCGCCATGCTGCTCGAAGAAAACCGCCGCGCCGCTGCCATGCGCTCATCGCGCATCGCGTCCCTGAAGGTTGGCCATCGCCAGATGTCTTCGGCACAGCGCATGCGTCATCGCCGCGAGCGTGCTGCAATGTCGGTTGCTATGCGTAACCGGACAGGCCTCGTCGGTCAGCACCGCCAGCCATTGCAAGCTGTGCGCACTCTCGCGCGGCGGATCCGGCGGTAAGGTGTTGCAGCGCGCGATCGATCCTGACTGATTTATCGCGGCAGTCGGACACACCATCTCAAAAGGCCAGTGCGGCCGGTCCAAACGTTGGCACATCGATGTTGCGGCGGCTGTCTGGCGTTGACCCTGCTCCTACTGGTGCCGGATACTTCTGGTCCTTTCGTTACCGCTCTCCGCGACGAGGTTCCGCCTGTCCACTTCCTCGAGCCACACACGCAAGCCCTACGAGGCAAGCCCTTACGCCGCGCTGCACGCCAACACGCAGGACGCCGGGGCAAACACCATGGCTGCAAGCGACGCGCCGGCGAGCGCATTGCCGCGTCCGGTCAATGAGGAGGCGGCGCGGCTTGCGGAGTTACGGGCAGCGCTGTGGGCCGCATTCGAGGCCGGCAACGTGCCCGCGGGCCTCATCGATCTCACCATGGCCTATACCTCGGCCCTGCGGCTCGAAATGAGCCTGACTACAGGCGCGCGCACCGCCATCAGCAGGGCGGGCGCAACAGGACCGCCGTTGCGCAGCCGTGGATGACGGCGTTCATGATTGTTAATGCGGCTGATTAAATGACAGCGAATTCCGCAATTGGCGAATTCGTCTATCGTGCGTGGCCCTTTGAGAGTAATTCCGGCGTTGACTCGTTATGGGGCCGTAAAGATAATGATTTCATGATTTTAGAATGCAGTCAGATACGCGCCGCGCGCGCCCTGTTGAATTGGAGCCAGTCCGATCTCGCCAAGGCCGCCCAGATGGCCAACTCCTCGATCAAGAACGTCGAGAACGAAAACACGTCAGCACGCCGCGAGACCATCCTGCAGATCAAGGACGCTCTGGAAAGCAATGGCATCGAGTTCCTGCCCGGCTCCGGCGTCAAGCTGAAGACTGACGTCGTCACCACCATCGATGGCAAGGCAGCCACGTCGGCGCTGTTCGAAAGCCTCTACACGACGGCACACGCCAGCGACGATCGCGAGATCCTGGTGCTCGGGCTCGATGAAGCCTTCGCCGTCCAATACGACGGCCTCGCGCGCGTCGAGCAGCACTACGCCCGCCTGCAACGCGCCGGCATCACGCAGAAGATCCTGGTGGGCGAGGGCACGACCGAGTTCCTGGCCGAGACCACAGCCTATCGCCTGCTGCCACGCGAGCGCTTCGGCAAGACCGTGCCCGTCTACATCTACGGCGACCGGATCGCCTACCATACCGGCACGCTGCGCCGCCGCACCATCATCATCGAGGACAAGGCTACCGCCCAGTCGCAGCGCGCCATCTTCCATTCGCTGTGGAACGACGCCCGCGGCCCGCTCAGCGTCGATGTGAAACCGTGGGGAACACGGGCGGCGAGAGCAGTGGGGCGGTAGACCAGGCAGAGTGAACAATGCGGTCGAATCCGCTACTTTGATCGAGAGCAAGCAAGGGGCGGACCGATGTTCAATCTGATTGTCAAGGGAGCGGGCTGGGTGGAGGGACGAGACACCTTCAGCGCCGATCGAGCTTTCGAACACACAACTGCAGCACTAATTGCTCGCTTCAAGCCGAACAATCAACTTGATGTCGATGCATTGATGCGACTTCCTACATTGTTCATGTCCGAGGGCGTCAACAACGAGGTTGCGCGTGTCGGTAGTCTTGCAAGGGTCCGACCTGAAGGCCGCGATCTATACTTGGAGTTTGCTTACGATGCGGCGATACCGCCGATTCTGAATCGAGACCTCCTCGCGTTCCGCCGCGATCTTGATATCGACGAATGGGAATTTTCCCGCACCCACTGGGCTATCAAAGAAGAGGATTTATTTCGAGTGCTGCTGCGGAACCTGCAGCCGAGACGATTGAGGCCGCGTGTTTTTCAAATTGCCGATCACGAAAATATCGAACCAGTACTGGTCTCGGCCATGATGCCGTTCTCTCCTCAATTCGATGCCGTGTACGCCCAACTCCAAAACATTGCTCAACAAGCCGGGCTTCGTTGCAGGCGGGCGGATGATATTTGGGAAAACCCCGCAGTAATGCAGGATGTCGTATCTCTAATTGATCGATCGCGGATCGTCATCGCTGATTGTACTGGGCGAAATCCAAACGTATTCTATGAAATCGGGATTGCGCATACATTGGGTCGCGAGGTCATATTGATCACGCAGAACGAGGGAGATGTGCCGTTCGACTTGCGTCATCTGCGCTACGTGCACTACCTCAACAACGGTGAGGGGTTGGCCGTCCTCGCGCAGCGCCTCCTGCCACGTCTCGAGGATCTCGTTTAATTGCTCGGTCGACCCGAGGTTCAGTTGCTAAACCTGCCTGAATGCCTGAAATCGTGCAGATCGCACGAGGCTAACTGCACGATAGGTTGCTGACTTATCCGACGTTTTGCATCATGTTGGCCAGCTATGAGGGCAAGATCACGTTCCCTTGAACAGCAGGCCCGCGGGCTGCTTGCGAGCTAGGGCGTCGTGCGGCTGTCGGAACTCGTAGACGCTGGCATCACAACAGCAACCATCTCGCGCATGCTGAAACGCGGCGACGCCGTGCGCTGCGGGCGTGGTCTCTACTAACTCCCCGATCAGTCGGTCGATGGAATTCATGATCTCGCCGTCGTTGCCGACCGCGTGCCGTCTGGCGTGATCTGCCTCGTCTCCGGGCTGGCATTTCATGAACTGGCCGATACCACCCGGCCAAGGTGTGGATCGCCATCGACTCCAAGGATCGCAAGCCCGCCATTGCCCATCCGTACGTGCGCGCCCACTCAATCTCGCGCGTGAACACAAACAGCCGTCCCGGCCGGGCGCGATCGCCGATGTCATCGCGGTGATCGGCCCGTTTCTGTTGGCTGCAGCGGAGAGAGCGCGAACGCTCGCCTAGATGTAGAATTTGAAGGGCTGGCGTTCGGCGCCCTTTGCCGATCCCATCGTCAGCACCTCGCCGATCATGTTTGCAAACCGCACTGTGACAGGCAGGCCGTCGTTGAAGTTGCAGGAATTGTAGTTGATCTTGGTCAGACCCATGATATCCGCCAGGATGATTTCCATGGCCGGCAACGCTGCCTTGCTCCGCAGCGCCGTGATGAACAACGGATTGGGCGTCTCCGGACCGATGTAGGTATCGAGCTGCGGCACGTAGCCCGTCGACCACAGATACGCGTTCTTCGCATCAAGCAGCAACGCCGTGCCGCGAAGCACGGGGTAATCACCATCGCGGAACAGCTTCACTTCGCCGCCCGTCGTCTTGATGCGCACGCCGACCACATTCGTGCCGTCCGGTGCTGCAGTCTCGAAGGCCCGCCATTCCTCGTCGTTGAACGAGGTCTGTCCATGAATAAATAGCTCCTTGGGCGCGTGCCCATGCTTGCTGCGATAGCTCTCCAGCACCATCCCGATCAGCTTGGCTGCAGCGCCGGCATCGAGATGATATTCGTAGTCACCGGTCTTCCATGGTCCGTTGGCACCCCGGAACACGACGCCATCACCTTCACTCAGGAACATCTGTGCCGCACAGCAGGCATGGTCGTTGGGATCGTTCGGAATGTTCTTGTAGACAAGGCCGATGTAGCACACCCCATCGCGTATGCCGGCAAGCTTCCAAGGCGGCTCTGCCTGTGTCTTGTAATAGAGGCCCGTCGCCAGGTTCCATGCCACTGTTGCCCGATCCTGCGTCCGCCGCGTCGGCATGTTCGCCTTGTTCAGGAATTTGTCCGGTGCAAGCGTCGTCTCCCGCAGGATTTGCGTCGGTGCGATGTGCAGGAACGCCGCCTTGATGTGCCGGTGAAAATCCGGTGCATCGTCGAAGATCCGTTCGGATGCCTGGTCGATCACCGGAGCGAGGAGCGGAAGATCCGAGCGGCCGCGCTGCTTGCGATGAAATTCGCCAACCTCCTTCGGCAGACCGACCCGCGTTGCGCCTGGCTTGCAGCGCTCGAAGATCATTTCCGGGACGACAAGCACCCAGAGATCGACCTCGCGCTCCTCGTGCTGCTTGTGATGCTTGGCTTTGGCAACATAGAGCTGCGCCACAGCGCTCACCGCCTCGTGCAGGTTCACGATCCGCGTCGCACGGTCGATCGCCTTCGCATCGATCGAATAGGTGACGCATTCGCGCGCGTCGAGCGAGATGCCGAAGGCTTCTTCGAGCCCTGGGAAGTTGGCGAGGTGAAGCCGATCCTTCTTCTCACCCTTGCCCGGCGGCGGGACCATCACACGCTTCTCAAGCGTCTCTGCCCACGAGCGAAAATGCCCTATGCCTTCGGGCGTGCCGATCACACCGAGGCGAACCACCTTGGCCTTCTTCGGTCTGTTGTGTGGACCGAACAGAAACAGGCCATCCTTGGGATGCGGTGTCGTCTGCCCATGACCGAACTCCAACTCTGGCTCCTTGAGGTGCAGGACACGCAGTGCTGGTTCATCGAAGCGCATCAGATCGCCTCCTCGTCAGGCTCGGGCCGCCCCAGCGTTGAATCGTCGGATTCTTCATCCTCGTCGGACAGGATGTTCGGCAATGCCGTGCTGACCGGGGATGTGAAGAGCAGGGGCGTCGCCTCGAGCAACAGTTCCGCATCCGCCGCGAGTGGCAGACGGATGGTCGACAGTTCGCCCGAGAGGATTTCCAGAAATGCCATCAGCCGGCCATGCCATTGCTTGTTGCGCCAGCCCTTGCAGACGCTGCGGCGCAGACGATGTTGCTTCTTCGCGTCATCGATGGGTCGCCCGGCGTCGTTGCCTTCTGGCATTGCGAACAGCACGCGCGACTTCAGCTTGAAGTGCAGAAACGGCCACACGTAGGGCAGGCCCGTCACTCCGAATTGCCAAACGTGACCGCGCGCGATGTTGCGCAGCATCGACGATCGCCGGTCCCCCTGGCGGCCCCACGGTATTAATTCCTTGATCCTGGCCTGCTCAGGCCCCGCGTGGAAACCGCTCGCGTTGGAAAAACGATACTCGATCAATTGCTTGTCGCGCAGCGCACGCTCCCACGCCTCCCGGAACATCCCGACAACGATGTTGCTGGCGTCTTGTTGCCGGAGCTTCAGCCCTTCTGATCCGTCGTCGAGGAACGACTTGAAGCCGATTTCATCCCGGAGCTTGAAGCGGCCGACATCGCCAAGACTGGTGTTCACCTCCTCGCTTCCGGCGAAGGTCAGGAGACCGCCATTGTAGAGGCGCATGGGAAATGTGCGTCGATCGATGGCCGCATCCAACGCCCGTCGATCGATGGCGCCGCTCGGCTCGAAGAAGCGGATCACATCCGGTGCCTCCTCCACACGCAGCCAATTCGACGTCAGCCGTTCGGGAACGTCGCGCAGCGTGACAGCACTACGCCGACGGAACTGCTCCCAGCACGGATCGATGCTCGCGTCGCTTGTGCCGCGCGGCACGTTCTGGCGCTTCAGGATGTCGAGAAGTTTTCCAAGGCCGTCCGACCAGCCACGCACGAAATCGATGTATTGGATTTCGCCGATCCCGAACACTTTTTTGAACGGTGCCAATCGCAGCGGGATGATGAAGCGCGGATCGTTCAACTCCTTCTTGAGGTCCTCGGCGATTCCGATTTCTTCCTGAACACCATCGCGCGCCAGTGTCTCGTCGCTACAGCACAGCAGCATCTTGACCGCGTTCTGTTGCAACGTCTGCGTCAGCACCTTGCGCCAGCGATCGCCAGCCTGCAGCGCCCGAATGTCGGCAAATACGCGATAGCCCTCAGCCTCCAGCCGCGGCGCAAGCCAGAGCGCGAATTCATCGTCGCCCGGCGTCGCCTTGCTGATGAAGACCGTTGTACGGCCGTGTGATGTGACATCTTGGGACATGACTCTGCCGGATCGCGCTGGTGCCGAATCATCGAAGGCTAGCGCGATTCTGAGACTTCAATAGGTCTGAACGTCCGAGTCGGTAGGAATCAACCGTGCCCTGTTCGTGTTCAGAGGGGCGTCTCCCCGCGCGGATGCGCGCGGGGCCAGGCTCTAGGGCGCCGGAAGGGGCGCCCCGGAGCCCGCGGACACCGTGATGGTGCAGGCCGCGGTCTCCGCCTATCCAGGTGACGATCCTTGACGCAGGCAGCATGGCAATACGTGCCACTGCATAGTCGCGCGCACGCCCAAACGGCGGCTCAGACCTCACCAAGAAAACAGCCCCGGGGCTGCAGGGAGCCGTCCATGCGCACCCCCGGGCGGGTGAAGGCGCGCGATGGCCGGCTCCGAGAAAACAGCCCCGAATTCCACGGGGCTCGTCATCGACAAAGTCGAAGAGGAGAGGGTCTCCGACCATTCGGCCAAGCTCCGTGGCTCAAAGGGCTGCACCATTTTCTCTGCCCCCCAGATGCCAGCTGTCAGCTTGCAGGAGCCCGCGTCTAGTTTCGTTGCAGACAAACCCAAGACTGCAAGGAAACTTCTCATGAGCACGACCGAGCCCAAACCCGACTACCCCGAAACCGACAACGGCTTCTTCATCAACGCCGGCACGCATAGCGGCTGGTTCAAGACACCCGCCGGCGACATCTACGACATCCGCAAGCTCGACCCCCGCGAGGTGACCGATCCGCGCGACGGCACCGTCACCACCATCTGGGGCGGCTACGCCGCAGCGCGCGATCGTGAGCTCGCCGCCAGGGACGCGATCCTGCAAGGCGAGTTCAAGAAAACCGGCGAGCGTCCCGCCGAACTGTTCCAGCCGGAATCCAAGGACATCCCACTCTACATCACGCTGCGTCACCGCCCCGGCAAGGGCTACTCCGATATCGGCTCGTTCTGGAATTCCAAGGGCCGCTTCACCGTTCTCGCTCGCGACCTCGAAGGCAAACGCGGCCTGCGCTTCGCCGGCAACGTGCTCGATTGGAAATCATCGGCAGACCTCGAAGCCGAACGCAGCGCCAAGGCATCGAGCGACACCGCCCCCGATGCCGCAGCTGCGCGCAGCAGTGCAACGGCGCGCGCCAAGAAGAGCCGCGACAAGGCTCCGACCGCCGAAGCCTGAGCAGCTGATCAAGTCATTGCTTTTGGGAACGGGACGTTCGGCGACGGGCCGTCAGCTCGCCAGCCGAGCGTCTCCTTTTTTTGCCGGGGCCCTTTGGGGCGAACCCCCGCAAAAAAAGGAGCGCTCCCCATGAAACCGAAGACCACCAAAGCCAAGACGACCAGATCCAAGGCAGGCAAGCCGCGCACGTACGACGCGTTGAAGCCACGAGGCGAACCGGAGGCGCGCCAACGTCTCGATGTACACGAGGCCATCACGCAGAAGATCGTCGCGGCCATCGAAGCCGGTGCCGGCGCATTCGAGATGCCTTGGCATCGCCCCGGCGTCGCCTTCACCATCCCGAAGAACGCGCTGACCGAGAAGCCCTACAGAGGCTCCAACGTGCTGTCGCTCTGGATCGATGCCGATGTGAAGAAGTACGAGCACCAGGTTTGGGCAACGTACAAGCAATGGGAGGAACTCGGCGCTCAGGTGCGCAAAGGCGAGAAGGCTTCACTGATCGTCAAGTACGGCGAGTGGGTTCCCCGCGCGGATGCGGGTGGGCATCCGAAGCGCGATCAAAATGAACAGCGTGATACAGGCGACGATGACGACGCCGGCAAGCGCCTCTATGCCAAGCCCGCCTGGGTGTTCAATGTCGGCCAGGTGGACGGCTTCACCATCGCAGCGCCCGCACCGCGACCCGATCTCACCGTTCGGCTCGCCCATGTCGATGCCTTCATCGCCGCAACCGGCGCCGAATTCCGAGTGGGCGGCCCGCGCGCCTTCTACCGTCACCGCGACAGCGTCATGCGGAACGCATGCCTTCGGCATGACGGCGAGGGCGACTTCATCCAGATCCCCGAGCGCAATCTGTTCACCGGTACAGTCACCTCGACACCGACCGAAGCCTATGAGTCCACGCGCCTCCACGAGCTCGCGCATTGGAGCGGCGCCGACCATCGCCTGGCCCGAGACTTCGGCCGTTTCGGCGATCACGCTTACGCCTTCGAGGAACTGGTCGCCGAACTTTCCGCCGCCTATCTCTGCGCCGGCCTCGAGATCACCAACGCACCGCGCATCGATCACGCACAGTACATTGCCAACTGGCTGGAGGTGCTGAAGGGCGACACCAAGGCGATCTTCACGGCCGCCTCGCTCGCTACCAAGGCCGTCGACTATCTCTACAGCCTGCAGCCGGATGATGATCCTTATTGCGATGCTGCGGCTCGTCCCGATGTTGGAGCAGAGGAGGGCCATGCGCTGGCCCGGCCCGCCGATGATCTTTCACAGCGCGTCAGCGCCTCCCGCATCGCCGGAGGGCCGCGCCGATGACCAATGCCCCGACACCGCGCCGCAAGCTGCCACTCGAGGCCTTCACCGAATGCCGGTACGTCCCCGGCGAAACCTCGATCGTCGATCTCATCCATCCCGATGACGGTTTGACGCTGCATGCCCATGAAAACGCGGCGCAGATTCACGCCCGCTATCCCTCAGCGCAACGCTTGGCCTTCGAAGACGCCTGGAAGCTTGCCGATGCCGCCGGCACCGCGCGCTACAGGCAAGACATCACCGAGGTCAACGAGGCGCAATTCAACGATGCGCTCAACGTGTTGCCGCCGGTTGGCTGGACCACCCGGAACGGCGTCGAGAGCTTCCGCATCTCCGAGCGCCTGTGGGGCAATCTCACCGACATCTATGCGCGCCTCGGCAACCGGTACTTCAAGCTGGTCGACGATATCCGCCTACCGGCCGCCACCATCGCCGAGCGGGTTGCAGTTTATGCAGCGGCGAATGCTGGTTCGGACAATGACGCCTGTGATGCACCACGGCGCGACCCTGAAACCGATGCCCGCCTGCATGGTCGCGCGGCCACTCAACCTGCTCCGAAGCCGGGGAACGACTCATGAGGGGACCCAAGCACGATATCCAGCGCATCCGCGTCGATGCGCAAGGCTATGACAGCGACGGTGCTTACTGGGGCGCCGGTCCCGATGTGTTCATCGCAACGTCCCAGGATGGCAGCGATCAGATCACGGTGCGTGCCCGCACTCTGACCGAAGCCAGGACGCGCATCGCCGACGAGATCGCGCGGCAACCAGGAGAGGCGGCCGCGGAACGCCAGCCGCTCGGCGGCAACGCACCGCGCAAGACACGTTACGAGATCCAATGGCGCGATCCCGCAAGCGAGACCACCATCACCGTTCGCATCACGCATGCCCGCGACTATCTGAGCTCAGGCAACGATCACCTGGAGATCGAAAGTCTGAAGCCGAAGAAGGCGCCGCTGCCGATCACCGAAACAGGATACCGCTCGCACTTCCTGCCGCCGCTCGAGTTGATGAATGCCGGAGGTCCCGTCACCTTCGTTACCGCCTGGCTCGATACCGAGGCCAAGGGCAAGGGCTGGAGCAAAGCGGTCAATACCAAATCGCAGGGCGATCTGTTCGCCTGGGCCGATGCCAATGCAGAGGTTGGCAGCTGCAAACGTGCGCTCAAGCGCCGGTCTCCGAAACCGAAGGCACCGGCAGGGACGCGGAAGTCCAAGCGCGATACATCCGCCGACAACGGCTAGCGCCATGGCAAGGCTGACCCGACAGGCGCGCAAGGAACAGGGCGATGCCGCCGAGGCGCGCTTCCGGGCATGGCTCGACCGCTGCGTGCTCCCGCACATGTATGTCGAGCAGTCGCCGCTCTCCGTGCCGAAGGGCCTGCGCGGCGAGATCAAGCGGCCGGATTTTCTGGTGGGGCTGCCGACCATCGGCACGCTCGCTTTCGACGTGAAGGCGAAATCCATCTACGACGAACACATCCTGATCGACGCCTACGAGCATCGCACCTTCCGCAACTTCGAGACCTTCTTCAACATTTCGGTCTGGTACGTCTGCTTCCCGCCGGCCGACCCGAATGTCTGTCACCTGTTCCTCAATCGGGACCTCGAAGGCGAGCCTTCCATCCGTCACGGCCGGCCGGTGCTCGCCATGCCTCTCAAATCGACCGTCACGACCGATCCGCGGCGGGATTTCCTGGGCGTGCTGGTCGGGGCGATCAGTCTGCGGTAGTGCGCGGTCGCGCAAAATATGGGAATGGCGTTTTCGTATCCCTCAAACGCATGAAAAATGATATTGCAATAATCTATGATAAAGGACATTATCATAGATTAGAATAGCCATTATAGGAATGGAGTTGATTTTCGTATTTGAATCCTATAATGTGCATTTATTGCGCCATGTGAGGCATTATTCAAGAATTCGACGGCAATCAGCGACGGCATATCATCAACGTCCGGCAGCAGTTCAGCGTGTGGCGCGAGGATCGTCACGCCCTGCGCCGCATGGGCGGCATGCACTGGAAGACCGGGCCCAACGGTCAACGCTATCTCTACGCCACCAATGGCCGCAAGGAAAAATCCCTCGGCGTTCAATCGCCAGAGACCGAAGCAACCTTTGCCGCGCATGGCGAGCGGATCGCCGAGCTTCGTTCCCGCATCGAACGTTCGAAGGAGACGCTGGATCGCAGCGCCCGCATCAGCAAAGCACTCTACCTGGGACGCGTTCCGACGATCGCCGCGCGCATCCTGCGCAGGCTCGATGATGAAGGCCTGCTCGACGGCCAGTTGATGGTGGCCGGCACGAATGCGTTGTTCGCCTATGAGTTCGGCACTGGCGTGCTCCTGGGCGACGACCTCATCGCTACGGAAGATCTCGACCTTCTGTGGGATTGGCGGAACCGGATTTCTTTCTTGCTGTCCGATGCACAAACAGCCGGGGTCATCGGCCTCCTCCGGCAGGTCGACCGCTCGTTCCGCAAGCGCTGCTCGTTCCAGGCCGTCAATGCGGACAACTATCTCGTCGATCTGATCCGGCCGCATCAACCCCATGAAATCTTCCGCGAGCCCCCGCGCCTGACCGAGGCTTCGGAGGAATTCGAGCCCGCCCCCATCGACGGGCTGGAATGGCTGGTCAACGCCCCGCGCTACGAGGAAGTAGCGATTGCTGAGGATGGCCTGCCCGTGCGGATCGTCACCATTGATCCGCGCGCCTATGCTCTCCACAAGGTCTGGCTCTCGCGCAAAGCCAATCGCAATGCCCTGAAGCGTGGCCGCGACCGCGCACAGGCCGATGCCGTCGCGCGGATCGCCGTGCAGTGGCTGGGCCTGAGCTTTGACGCTTCCGATCTCACGGCCTTGCCCGAGGAATTGATGGCCTTCGCTTCCGAATTCGCGGAGGTCGTGGCATGAGCTTCGATCCCGTCCTCATCGCCTATAGCGTCAAGCGCAGCCGAGATGGCAAACGCACCTACTGGCGGCGGATCGGCTGCGCCATCCCACATGAAACCGGCAACGGCCTGACCGTTCAGCTTGATGTTCTTCCGCGCGATGGCCGTGTCGTGTTGCTCGAGCCAGACGACCAGGACGAGAAACGGTTGCAGGAACGCCTGCGGCGGCACATCGCCAAGCGCCCTGCCCGCGCGGAGGAAGGATCATGAGCAATGATCTCGTCGCCTCGTCGGGATTTGCATCATGGCCAACCGCCATCGCTTCCGCTGGCCCCGCCGCCTGGCACGCGATTCTGCAATTCTTCGCCGCCGAGATCCGCAACGCCAATACGCGGCGCGCCTATCTTCGCGCCGCCCATGATTTCTTCGTCTTCGCCGAACGCCGCAAGGGCGGCACCAGCCTCGATACCATCACCTCGCTGCATGTGTCAGCGTGGATCGAGGCCATGACGCGCGATGGTTTGTCGGCCCCGACGGTCAAGCAGCGCCTTGCCGCCATGCGCATGCTCTTCCAGGCGCTGGCGCGCGAGCGCATCATCCCTATCAATCCCGCCGCCGTCGTGCGCGGACCCAAGCACAGCGTCAAGCGCGGCAAGACTCCTGTGCTCACCGCCGAGGAAACCCGTCAGCTGCTTGATTCCATCGATACCGATACGCTCGTCGGATTGCGCGATCGCGCCTTGATCGCGACCATGGTCTACAGCTTTGCACGCATCGGCGCTGTCACGACGCTGCGCGTCGAGGATTTGTTCACGCAAGGGCGCCGCCTGTGGCTGCGCCTGCACGAAAAGGGCGGCAAGCGGCATGAGATCCCCTGCCACCACACGCTCGAGAAATATCTGATCGCATACCTGGAGGCCGCCGCGCTCGGCGATACCCCGAAGGCCCTGGTATTCCAGACCTTCGGCCGTGAAGGCGCACGCAAGACTGCCGGTCGCACCCTTTCCGGCTCTCCCCTACCTCAGGCAACCGCCTGGCAGATGCTGCAGCGGCGCGCCAAGGATGCAGGCCTCGACACCGCCGTCTGCAACCACACTTTTCGTGCGACCGGCATCACCACCTACCTCAAGAACTCCGGCACGCTGGAGCGCGCAGCCACCATCGCCAACCACTCCTCCACCCGCACCACCCAGCTCTACGATCGCCGTCCCGACGACGTCACGCTCGATGAGATCGAGAAGATACAGATCTGAGAGCTCTTGAACACGATTGACGCACCATTCATCCGCAACGCCAAGCAATGTTCAAGAATGACCGCGCAGGGCTTCGCGAAAGCTCCAACTCTCGAGAGAGTGGAGCCATGACACGTGTTTCGCTTGCCGTGCCGACCCTCGTTTCGCTTGGCTATCGGTTGGATGGCTTCTTCCAGACCCGCCGCAGTCACGAGCGCATAGCGCGCGCCAAGCTGAAGACCGATAACAGATGGAAGTGCTTTCAAAACAAGTGCCCGGGGAAAACTCAGCCAAACGCCCGTCGTCACCTGAACGGCTCAGGTTGTTGGCAAATCAATCCCACCGAATTTGGCTATGAAAGCCACGCGGGGCTTCAAACTTCGCCGGCGTGTTACCTCTGGCATGCTCGTGACGATCCTTGGCGCGCTTGGCGGCGCAATCGGCATCCCAGCGGATTTGGCTGCGGAAGCCATCGGGTTCCAGGAAACAAGGTTGAGGACTATCTGTTGCTGGCACACTCGACGCCTGTCCAGCATCCTTCGCCTGCGGCCCAACGTGCGAATGTGACTTCGCCTCGGCAACGGCAGCTGATCCAATAATCAATACACCAGCCACTGCCAAACCAAATAAGTGTTTCATAAAGGTCATAATTGTTACTCCAGTTCAGTTTATCTAAATGCACGTCAAGCGTGAATTCATTTATTATCGTCCGCCGACGTCTCAACTCAAGTTACAAAATGTTGCGATCACGCGTAGACGCGCCACTGCGCGAACACTCTGGACGCTCGGTCTGGACAAAATTGGCGAAGTGCCAATGCGTTGCACGCTGGCCACGCCGCACCAGCGAAGCGGAACCTGCAATAATTTGTAACAGTCCTGCAATCCCGCGGAAAGGCGACTCCCCCACTCGTCATGGATAGGTTGGCGCTAGCGCGCCCATCTCCAGACCCGACGCGATGGGAGTCTCCGTGCCGATGACACGCCTGTTCGTACTCATGCTACTGCTAACGCCGACGGCAGCCACTGCCTTTGATCGGCATCAACATATCGCCGATTTGCCGAGTGTTCTCGGCGACCGTGATCCGAGTGATCCAGGCGAGCGCGTGCCCCGCTTCACCTACAAGTCGGTGACCGCAGCCACAAAGTCATATCGCCCTGTCGATCCCCTGCCCTGGGACGAGCTCAACCGTCGGGTTGCACCCCGGCCTAAGCAGGATCCAGCCGGCGCTCCAATGCGCAACTGACGACCTCGCGGCACAACGCACACGACACGCCGACACAGGAATTGCAGATCCGGGGGGATCGACTGATGAAACGACACGGGGAATGTGTCCTCGCCCGCGGGCGAGCGAAGCCCACCAGCCGGGTCGTGCTGGCAACGACAGGTATGATGTTGATGCTCAGTGGATGTGCAAACTTCTCGCCAGACGGCGGGATGAGCAAAGTCGAAACAGCAACTGCCGAGACGCTTGGCAAGGACATTCGGCGTATCCGCAGCGATGACGATGCCGCCGACATCGAGGCTCGCGTGCGCGCGATCATCGCCAGTGGCCTGAACGCCGACAAGGCCGTGCAAGTTGCGCTGCTGAACAATCGCGGTCTGCAGGCCGCCTTCGCCGAACTCGCCACCAGCGAGGCAGAAAGCGTCGAGGCCGGGTTGCCACCGAGCCCGATCTTTTCATTGGCACGGCTCACCGCCTCGATCGCATCGGGACCCGCTTATGGCAGTGTGATCGAGATCGAGCGTCAGGTTTTGGTCAATGCTCTGTCGCTCCTGACCCTGCCGCGACGGCGCGACATTGCCGAGCACCGCTTCAAGCAGGCCCAGCTCAGGGCCATCGAAAGCGTCCTCAAGACCGCCGCCGACACTCGCCGCGCCTATTACCGAGCCGTCGCCTCGGCTCAGACGGTCGCCTTTCTCGAGGAGGCCAAGCTTGCTGCTGAGGCCTCGTCGGAAGTCGCCAAGCGGCTGGGAGAAAGCGGGGCACTGAACAAGCTTGATCAGGCACGCGAGCACGCCTTTTATGCCGAGCTCGGCGCTCAGCTCGCCGCAGCCAAGCTGAAGCGCGGTGCCGATCGTGAACGGCTGGTACGTCTCCTCGGCCTCTGGAGCAAGGACGCCGCCCTCAAGGTGCCGGCCAAGCTTCCGACGCTGCCGGCCAAGATCAAGACTCTCCCCGACATCGAGGCCGAGGCCATCGACAAGCGAATCGATCTCGCCATCGTCCGCATGGAACTCGACATCCTTGCCAAGAGCTACGGTCTCACTCGCGGCACGCGTTTCATCAACGTGCTCGAGGTCGCCGGCATGCGCAGCTTCGAGAAAGAGACCGTCGTGACGCCGCATCCGCCGCCGGAGGGCACGAAGATCGAGCGCAGCAAGACACGCTGGCGGGGCCTTGAGCTCGAGTTCCAGATCCCGATCTGGGATTTCGGCGCGGCCCGTACGCGCAAAGCCGAAGAGACCTATCTCCAGTCCGTGCACCGTCTCGCAGAGCGCGCCATCACGATTCGCTCGGAAGTGCGTGAAGCCTACGGCGGCTATCGCGGCAGCTATGATATCGCACGGCATTACCAGAAGGAGATCGTGCCGCTTCGCAAGGCGATCTCTGACGAAACCATGCTCCGTTACAACGCCATGATCGCCGACCTCTCGGCTCTTCTGGTCGATGCCCGTGCGCGCATCATGAGCAACATCGCGGCCATCGATGCTCAGCGTGACTACTTCCTCGCCACCGCCGATCTGCAGGTTGCCATTATCGGCGGCGGCGTCGCGGGTGGCGCCGGCGAAGGCCCCAAGGTCGCCGCCGGCGGCGGTGAAGGCCCAGGACATTAAAAAGGAACACTCCACATGACGATCTCACGCAGAGGGTTCATCGGCACCACGGGCGCGGCAGCGGCCTTGATCACGGCAACTTCGGTCAGCGGTCGCGCTCAGATCGCGAGCCTTCCAGAAGCAGCGATTCAAAAGTCGCCGCTGATGCAGCCACCGCTGTTTCCCAAGACCGGTCCGGACTACCAGCCTGTTGTCACCCTCAACGGCTGGACGTTGCCCTGGCGTATGAATGGCGACTGGAAGGAGTTCCATCTCATCGCCGAACCGGTTGTCCGCGAAATAGCTCCCGGCATGAAAGCGCATCTGTGGGGCTACAACGGCCAGTCGCCTGGTCCGACCATCGAAGCCGTCGAAGGCGACAAGGTGCGAATATTCGTCACCAACAAGCTGCCCGAGCACACCACTATCCACTGGCACGGCCAGCTCTTGCCGTGCGGCATGGACGGCGTTGGCGGCCTCACTCAACCCCACATCGGCGTTGGCAAGACCTTCGTCTACGAGTTCCAGCTGATGAAAAGCGGAACCTTCATGTACCACCCGCACGCCGATGAGATGGTGCAGATGGCGATGGGCATGATGGGCTTTTTCGTCGTGCATCCGAAAGACCCCAAGTTCCGCCGCGTCGATCGCGACTTCGTCTTCCTGCTCAACGCGTTCGACATCGATCCCGGCTCCTACGTGCCGAAGGTCAACACCATGCTCGACTTCAATATGTGGTGCTGGAACAGCCGCGCCTTCCCCGGCATCGATCACTTCGTCGTCGGTAAGGGTGACAAGGTGCGTATCCGCTTCGGCAATCTCACTATGACCAACCATCCGATCCACATGCACGGCTACGACTTCAAGGTGACCGGCACCGACGGCGGTTGGGTGGACGAGAAGTCTTCGTGGCCCGAGGTCACAGTTGATGTCGCCGTCGGTCAGATGCGCGCCTTCGAATTCGACGCCATCTACCCTGGTGATTGGGCGATTCATTGCCACAAATCGCACCACACCATGAACGCCATGGGGCACGACGTGAAAACCTACATCGGCGTCGACAAGCGTGACCTCGTGAAATCAATTGGCAGGCTCGCCCCCGGCTATATGGCCATGGGTTCTACCGGCATGGCCGAGATGGGCGAAATGGAAATGGCACTGCCCGATAATACGCTGCCGATGATGACCGGCTTTGCACAATTCGGCGCCGTCGAGATGGGCGGCATGTTCTCGGTCGTGAAGGTGCGCGAGGGGCTCGCCAAGACCGATTACAAGGATCCCGGCTGGTACAAGCACCCGCCCGGTACCGTCTCCTTCGAGTACACGGGCCCAAAACAGGCACTCAACGAGCCCGTGCGCGTGCCGCAAAAAGCCAGCGGAATCCCAACCAAGGCCGAGGTCAACGTGGTCAAGCCCAAGGGCGGCCACAGCAAGCACTAACAACCACGGGGAGAAAATCGGAATGAAACGACATCATCTGAAAGTTGCCGCCTTCGGCATCAGTGCGGCACTGCTGGCGATTGCTGCTCCCACCATCGGGGGATTGTCGACCGGGCAGGCCTGGGCGCACGGCACGTTCGCTGCCGGTGATCCGGGCGATCCGAAAAAGCCTACATCGCGCACAATCGAAATTGTCGCACGAGAGGGCGACGGCAGGATGAGCTACACGCCCGAGAAGATCGAGGTCACGCGCGGCGAGCAGATCCGCTTCGTGATCAGAAACGAGGGCGAGCTCGCGCACGAGTTCCTGCTGGACAGCTTCGAGGGCAACGCCAAGCACAAAATCCAGATGGAGAAGAACCCGACAATGGAGCACGACGAGCCCAACGGCACACGGCTCGAAACCAAGAAAGCCGGCGAGATTCTCTGGGTGTTCGACAAGGTCGGTACCTTCGAGTTCGCCTGCCTCATTCCCGGCCATTATGAGGCCGGCATGAGGGGCGTCGTCACCGTGGTCGACGCCAAGGCCGCCAAGAAGAAGTAACCCGTCAAAGGAGACTGACATGAGAACGACCCTCAAGCTCGCCGCAGCAACACTCGCCTTCGGCCTTATCCTCCCACTCGGTGCGGCGGCCGATGAGACCATGGTCAAGGGCGAGGTGACTAAGGTCGACGCCGATGCCGGCAAGATCACCATCAAGCACGGGCCGATCAAGAAGTTCGACATGGATGCCATGACCATGGTGTTCAAGGCCGGCGACGAGGCCATGCTCACGCAGGTGAAACCCGGCGACAAAGTTCAATTCCATCCCGACAAGGTCAACGGCCAGTTCACCGTCACCAAGATCGAGAAGGCGAAATAGCCACCGCAACCGAATCCTGCGGCGGCGAGGCCGCCTCGCTGCCGCCCTTTTCGGGCCTCGGAGCAAACCCATGCAGCCCGGTTCTGAGATCGCCATGCAAGCCGCTGGTGCAAACGAAACCACACAAGCACCATTGGTCGACGCTCATATCCTGATTGTCGACGATGATGCACAGCTGCGCCAACTTGTTTCGAAGATGCTGCGGACGCAGGGCTATCGCGCGACCGCTGTCGCAGGCGGTCGCGAAATGCTCGAGATGCTGCGCGCAACCCCAGTTGAACTGATCATCCTCGATGTCATGATGCCCGGCGCTTCAGGCCTCGAGCTCTGTCGCCACGTCCGTCAGTCGTCCTCCGTGCCGATCCTGATGCTGACGGCCAAGAGCGAGGAAACAGACCGGGTCCTCGGCCTCGAGATGGGTGCCGATGATTATCTCACCAAGCCGTTCGGATCACGCGAGTTGCTCGCCCGCATCCGCGCATTGTTGCGTCGGGCGACCGTCACTCCCAATCTGGTCAAACCACCATCCGGCACCAAATATACCTTTGAAGGTTGGATCGTGGACACCCTCCGGCGCGAGCTCATCAACCCCGACGGTGTCGTCGTCGACCTTTCGACGGGGGAGTATGATCTGCTCCTGGCCTTCGTCGAGGCACCGCAGCGCGTGCTCACCCGCGAGCAACTCCTCGACATGGCTCGCAATCGCACATCGGCTCCCGGTTTCGATCGCAGTATCGACGTGCAGATGAGCCGGCTGCGGCGCAGGATGGGCGGCGAAGACGCGGAGGGTATCATCAAGACCATCCGCGGTGCCGGCTACATGTTCGTGCCCGATGTCACTCGGCTCTGAAGGAGCCCTGGCGTGAGGGTATTCCCCGACACCATTACCAGTCGTACAGTTGCGATCCTGCTCATCGGCATCATCGCATTCCATGCCGTCAGCCTGTGCGCCTACCAGATAGGGCTCGACAACGAGGTCGATCTTACTAACGAAGTGCGCCTTGCTGAACGCCTTTTTACGATCAAGCGCGCCTTGGCTGGATTACCGGTAACCGATCGCGAAAAGACGGCACATTCCCTATCGGGCGGTCCGCTCGAAGTCCATTGGAGCGCTGTTCCTCTCACGGTCGACGGCGGACAGGCGGCCGAGCGGACGGAAGGTTTGCGGCGACGCCTTCTTCAACTCGCTCCTGAGCTGACCGACAACGGCCTGATCATTGGCGCGCCCAGCTCTTTGAGTAGCAAACCACATGATTCGCATCTGTTGCTCATCTCGATGAGGATTTCGGATGCCGGCTGGGTAAACTTCAGCATAGCCAGATTGACCGGGGCACACGGCAGCTTGTCGAGCATCATCGCCTCGACCAGCCTGATGGCGATCGGCGTGCTCCTTCTTTCTATTCTTCTGCTGCGATCGGTCACGCGACCGCTGCGTGAACTCGCCTCGGCCACCCAGCGGCTCTACGTCGACGGCGACCCCAAAGCCATTGCCGTCTTGGGGCCGCGCGAAATCCGCGAACTCGCCGCCGCCTTCAATGGCCTGCAGCAACGCGTCAAGAAATTGATCGACGACCGCACGCTGACGCTGGCTGCCATCTCTCATGATCTCAAGACCCCGCTGACCCGCGCCCAGCTCCGCGTTGAAGATATCGACAATGCCGAGTTGCGCCGACAGATCGACGGCGATCTCGCTGAAATGCTGGCCATGGTCGATTCAACACTCGCATTCCTCAAAGGCGACCAGACCGGAGAGCCGGTTCAGGATTTCGATCTGAAAGCCATTCTCGAAAGCATCTGCGACGACCTCAGCGATGCCGGCCATCGCGTGAGCTTCGCGCCAACGCGCAACATTGTGCTCCGCGGTCGCCATCTCGCGTTGAAGCGCGCCTTCAACAACCTGATTGGCAACGCGGCCAAATACGCCACCACGGTCGTGGTCACGACGACGTGCCGTGACGACGCGGTCGAGGTGTTTGTCGACGACGATGGGCCGGGCATTTCGCCCGACCAGCGCGAGGCTGTCTTCCAGCCCTTCTACCGCATCGAAGCCTCACGCAATCGTGCCACCGGCGGCACCGGCCTCGGACTCACCGTCGCCCGTACGATCATCCGCGGCCACGGTGGCGACATCACCTTGCATGACGCCCCATCGGGTGGTCTGCGCGTTCGCGTGCACCTGCCGCTGCCTGCGCGCTCGTCAGGTCCAAAGAAACAAAAAGACATCGAAGCGAAATCAGCATGAAAAGATCAGCAGCCAATACTCCTTTCCATCGGCGCGGCACAGCGCCGGTCGTGGCAAAGCCCGCGAAGAGCGGCCGAGCCAACACTCAGAGGAGACTTGATCATGACAAAAACCATCATCGCCGCACTCGTCGCGCTCGGCCTTGTCGGCTCGATCGCCGCCCCGGCGCTTGCCCACAAGCCGGGGCAGCAGTCCTCAACCGAGAAACCGTCGTTCCCACCCAAGGACTTCTGGGACCAGCAGAAAGGCGGCAACTGATTCACATCACCGCGCCTTCACACGCGTCACCGGGTCGAGCCTTGCTCGGTCCGGTGACCTGCTGAGCGCACCTCACTTGCTGCAGAGAAACTGGGGGAAACCATGCCAACAAGAAAAGCCGATCGCATCTCGAGCGTAGCGCTGCTGATGCTCCTCGCAGGCACCGGATCAGCAGCGCAAAACTCGAGTGCTGAAAACGGCGCCGACGTGTTCAAAAAGTGCCGAGCCTGCCACCTCGTTGGCGATACCGCAAAACATGCGGTCGGCCCTGCGCTCAACAATGTCATCGGACGCAAGGCCGGCGCTGCCGAGGGTTACACCTTTTCCGACAATATGCGCGAACTCGGCCAGGGCGGTCTCATTTGGAGCGAGGCTGAACTCAGCCGCTATCTTGAAAATCCCAAAGCCGTCGTGCCGCGGGGCAAGATGGCGTTTCCCGGCATCGCCGACCCGCAGGATCGCGCTGACGTCATTGCCTATCTCAAGACCTTCTCAAAGCCTTGACCTCTCCGTGATGTCCGTATTGCTCAACACACTTTGGTCTTGGACACCTGCTGCACGATTGCGGCAGTGGTGCACATTTGGTCTTTTCATCAGCTCCGCCCTGGTGGTCGGCCCGCCCGCGGCAATGGCGCAGATCGACCTGCTGAAGGACTGCCAGCACTATGAGCACTCCGAGCGCGCGATCAACGCCTGCACAGAGCTACTTCGCGTTCTCCCCGACGCAGCGCCGGTCTATAATCACCGCGGGATCGCTTACATGCAGCGCGGCGAGTGGGCACGCGCGATCGCTGACTATACAGAGGCCATTCGGCTCAGCCCGCGCGATGCCTGGCCGCACTACAATCGCGGGCGCGCCCTGCTCGAACAGAACGACTTCGCCAGCGCCATCGAGGATTTCACGCAGGCGATTGCCCGGCGCGGCAACAATGCCCTCGCCTATAACGGGCGGGCCTGGGCCTACTACAAACTCAGCAAGCTCGATGAGGCTATGCAGGACGTCAACCGTGCGCTCGCCCTCGATCCGGCTTATGCGGCGGCCTTCGATACGCGCGGCCACCTCTATGAGGCTCTGGGCAAGCGGGCAGAAGCCATCGCCGATCTGAGGCACGCCCTCAAGCTCGACCCTGCCAATCCGCTGGCCCACATCACGCGTGAGGCACTACAACGCCTCGGCGCCGAGCGTTGAGACCCGGGCATGGACCACAGCGGCCGCCGAACCCCACATCCTCACAGGCCGAAAGGGCGCCCGACTTTGCATCGTCCTCAGCGCACACGCGGGAAACGCCACTGGGCAAAGCTTGCGGTCTTGTCCGTACTCGCCCTCGGCGGGATCGCTCTTGCGATGAGCAGCTTGCGCACACCATCACCCGCAGCTCGCAGTGAAGCCTTCGTTCTGCCCGACCTGACCGAGCCGGAGCGCATCGGCCTTGGATATTTCACCGTGCACTGCCAAGCGTGTCATGGCGAGAATGGGCGTGGCACCAGCGCCGGTCCGCCTCTCGTGCACAAAATCTACGAGCCCTCGCACCATGGCGACGGCGCTTTTGTCCGTGCGGTCCGCCAAGGGGTCGTGGCCCACCATTGGCGCTTTGGCAATATGCCGGCCCTGCCCGCGGTGACCGACACGGAGGTCAGCGCCATCATTCGCTACGTTCGGGCTCTTCAACGTGCCAACGGTATCCACTGAAAGGGAGATGCCATTGCCTGTTTCGCAGCCGAGCCCTGATACTTGGCAACACTCCACCACACCGCGGACATCGATCGTCGTCTTAACCGGCGGCGGGCCGCTCGCCTGGATCATCATCAACGCCGTGATCGGCACGTTCGGCTCCGTCACCGTGCTCGAGGAACGACCCGAGCCGATGCGCCTTCTTTTTCGGCGGCGTCTCAAGAAACTCGGTGCCATCACCGTTGCCGGGCAGATCGCATTTGGGGTCGCACAGAGGCTCTTGCGCGCCGCCAGCCGTCACCGACTTCGCTCCTTGATCGATTCCGAGAAGCTCGAGCCGACACCGGCTGCGGCCTGTGTGGTGATCCCCGTCGCATCGGTCAACTCCGATGACTGCCAACGCGAGCTCGTCCGCATCGGACCCACCGTCGTTCTCGTTGTCGGCACCCGCATGATCAGCCGTGCGACGCTGGCATGCGTCACAGCCCCGTTCATCAACTATCACGCCGGCGTCAATCCCAAGTATCGCGGGATGTGCGGCGGCTACTGGGCCCTGGCAAGCGGCGATCCCGAGCACTTCGGCGCGACGGTGCACCTTGTTGATCACGGCGTGGATACCGGCGGCATCCTGTATTGGCAGCGCGTCACGCAGGCACGTGACGACAACTTCGTCACCTATCCCTTTCGACTCGCCGCCAGCGGTCGCAACCTCGTGCTTCGCGCTATGGACGATGCGCTCTCCGGGCAGTTGCGCATCATCGAGAGCACGCTGCCCTCGCAGCAATGGTATCATCCGACGTTGTGGGGATACCTCAGGACCGGTCTCAGGCGCGGCGTGTGGTAGGACTTGACTATTCGCGACGCACCACCGGCACAAACATGTAGCCGACCCCGCGGATGGTCTTGATCATCGCCTGACTGTCCTCGCTCGCCTCGATCTTGCGACGCAGGCGACTGACCTGCACGTCGATCACGCGGTCGAATCCCGTGGCCACACGGTTCTTGGCACCATCGAGCAGCTGCTCCCGTGTCAGCACCCGCTGCGGTGCCTCGAGAAAGGTCAGCAGCATGTCGTATTCGCCCGTCGACAGATCGACGACGACGCCCTGCGGATTGAGCAGCTCCCGGCGCATCAGATCGAGGGTCCACTCCTCGAATACGAGACGCGTCGCCGCGGCCCTCGCCGGCTCCGCATGCTCGCCGGCAGACTTGGCGCGTCGAAGCACAGCATTGACGCGTGCCAAGAGCTCACGCGGATTGAACGGCTTGGCCAGATAATCGTCGGCGCCAAGCTCGAGCCCGACGATGCGGTCGGTATCGGCTCCAAGCGCCGTCAGCATGATGATCGGCACCTTGGAGGTCTTTCTCAGCTCGCGGCACAGATCGAGGCCATTGGTGCCCGGGAGCATGACATCAAGCACGATCAGATCGACGCCCGCCGACTTCAAGGTCGGCCACATCTCGCGCCCGTCCCTTACCGCCGTCACCCGATGGCCGTGGGCGCGCAGGAATTTTGCCGCCAAATTACGGATCTCAGCATCGTCGTCGACAATCAAGACGTGCCCTGCTGTTCCGTCGCCCCCAAGTACCGATTGTTTGTGCTCCTCGCTCATGCTGATCATTTCGTCCTTTCGCATCTCCGCTGGAGTCTAGCGGCAGTGCTATGCTGACTGCAACCATACCGAACGAGCTGCTGGAACCATTGCAGCAGCGAAACACTTGCACAGCGACCATGACGGCACTCGCCGATCCTCGCCCCCCACACCCCCTTCTAGCGATTCAGCTCGAGCCCCATCGTGCCGCCCACAGCGCGAGTGAAGGGACAACCAGCCATTGCGCAAGGGGCGACAGCCCGGTTCCGATCCATGGTACCACCGGCATAAGTTCCGAGTACGTCCAGGATACGCGAACAGCTGTATTGAGCCACTCGCTGTAAATCGTATAGCCGAGCCCGATCACCATCGTCACGCCCGCGACGCGCGCGAAGCCATCGGTCGGCCAGGCCCGACGCCCAACCAGCGCCAGTGCAGTCAGCAGGGATGATCCAGCGATCAGGATATCGCCACCGGTGCAGTGCAGCACGGCGAAGATCTGCTCCCCCTTCGTTCCGGTTTTCCAGAGCGTGTAGAGCGGAAGCTGGACGATCTCCCAGACGAGATGCGCCAGCCCGCTGGCGACGATGTAGCGTCGCACCGCCCCAATCCAACCTTGCTGCCCAAGCCAGCGGAGTCCGCTCATACTTCACCGCTCTTGTCTGACGCCGCACCAGTGTCGTTGGCCTCAGCAACCCAAGTCGCCAATGGCCCGAACGCCGTCTCGAACGTCCACGGCGTCGCGACGACCCGGAACCCGGCTTCCGCCAGCAGCTGCGGCATTCGGCCTTCGACGTTGGCCCGCGTGTTGTCGAATCCGTCCAGCAGGCGCACGGGCAGGAACCGCAGCCGTGTCAGGATACGCGGCATCGCCCCCCAGTCGAGGATGATCACGCGGCCATGCCGGCGCTCGAGCAGGCCGTGCATCGTTTCAAGAACGGCGCGCTTTGTCTCTTCGTCGAGGTGATGAAAGACGAGACTCGATACGATCGTGTCGAAGCGGCGTCCGGCAAGGGCGCCAGTGAGAGCCGCCGCCTGCGCGAGGCCACTGACGAGCTCAATCGTGACCCCGGCGGCTGTGGCACGCTGGCGTGCGACCGCGAGCATCGCATCGTCGGGATCGATGCCGGTGATCTGCGCGCAGGGCTCGACCTGTGCAAGTGCCACAACGAGCGTGCCGGTGCCGCAGCCCATGTCGAGGATGCGCTCGCCCGCTCCCGGCGCGACAATCGCCACAAACTCCGCACGCCAAGTCGCTTCGCGCATCGTCACGGCGACGACGCGATCATAGAGGGCGGTTAAGCGGTGATAGCCGAGCGCCGGCACATAGGGCCTCGCCGTGCGATCACCTTGTTGCGGTTCTGAGGTTGGCGACATCGGCCCATTCTCGCTCCTGGCGTACCGCGCAGCAATGATCACCGCTGCGTGCGGTCCGTTGGTTGGGTAGCTCGCACGCGTGCGCCAAGCCTCGGAATGAACCCCGGCACTGTTCTCGCATAGTTGCGATAGGCCTCGCCGAAAAACGCTATGGCTTCCTGCTCCTCCTCCCGTGCCAAGCGCACGTACATCCACACCAGCACCGGGAACATGGCGAGTGTCAGCAGCGTCGGCCACTGCAGCAGGAAGCCAAGCATAACCAGAATGAAGCCCACGTATTGGGGATGGCGGACCCAGGCATAAGGCCCTGTGGTGGCAAGTCCACCCTTGCGCTGCGCATCATAGAGCACGCGCCATGCGGCGGAGATGACGAGGAAGCCGGCAAGAATCAATCCGTTGCTCAGAAGATGGAACGGCCCGAAATGCGGGTTCGCTTTCCAGCCGAGCATCATCTCCAACAGATGACCGGCATCATGCGAGAACCAGTCAACATTGGGAAACCGGCTTTGCAGCCAGCCCGACAGAAAATAAATGGTCAACGGAAATCCATACATCTCGGTGAACAGAGCCACGAGAAAGGCACTGAAGGCACCGAACGACCGCCAGTCGCGCGACGTTTTTGGCTTAAAGAACGTGAAGGCGAACATGATGAAAATAAGGGCATTCAGGACCACCAGCCCCCACAGACCATAGGCAGACGTTGACTCTGTCATGGCTGCCGCTCTCTGCTGTCCCGATCTGACCGAGCATTGTGATCACCGTGCCCACCATTGCCACCATGACTACCGTGACCACGATGCATGAAGAGATGCAGCAACGGACAGGCCAGCAGAAACAGAAAGGGAATCGCGCCCAGGATATGCACCTTATGCTCCCCCCAAAGCAGCACGATTGCGATCGCGGCAAAGCCGAGGAACACGAGGAATGCCCGGGAGGACCAGAAGCTGCCGCTCGGTGAAGCGCTCCTGCCATGATGGGAATGATCGTGAGCACTCATATTGTTTTCTCCTCTCCTTGTTGTGGGTGGGATGTCTTCATGAGCGCGAGCACCAGCGCTGCAATGCCCATCCAGCGTCTCATCGCTCTTGCCTTTCCCTGCTCATGGCGTCATTCCACGACCAAGCGTCCACGGAACATCCCCATCGGGCATGCGAACTCGTGAACACCGGGCGCCTTCGGCAGCAACTCGACGGCCACTGTCGTTCCGGTCGGCAAATCGGCGCTCTTGCCGAAGTCAGCGAAGATCACCTTGTCCGAGCATGAGGCCGTCTCCTCGCGCCGGAAGTTGAGGCGGACGGGCCGTCCGGCCCGCACAAGTATCGTGTCGGGCGTGTAGCCGCCCTTTACCAGGATCATCGCCTCCTGGTAGCCACTCGAGGTTTCGCTGGCGCGAACGCCACTCGATCGCTTCAACCAAAAGAACCATACGATGAACGCAATTAGCGTGAGACCACCTGCCAACACCAACCAACGATCGACGGTCATGACGCGCTCCTTTCCGGCGTAAACGACCTTAGCCGGTTTGCATTGCTGACGACGGTGACCGAGCTGAAGGCCATGGCCGCTGCCGCGATCAGCGGCGAGAGGAGCAGGCCGATGACGGGATAAAGGACCCCCATCGCAATCGGAATGCCTGCAACGTTGTAGCCGAACGCTCCGACCAGGTTCTGGCGCACGTTGCGCATGGTCGCGCGACTGATCTCGATGGCCGTCACCACGCCCACGAGGCTGCCCTTGATCAGCGTCACGTCGCTCGCCTCGATGGCGACATCGGTGCCCGTGCCGATCGCAAAGCCCACGTCGGCCTGGGCAAGCGCTGGCGCGTCATTGATCCCGTCACCGACCATGCCGACACTCTTGCCCTCAAGCTGGAGCTTCTGCACCTCGTGCGCCTTGTCGTCGGGCAGCACCTCGGCCAGCACTCGCTCGATGCCGACCTGCCGAGCGATCGCCTTGGCCGTACGTTCGTTGTCCCCAGTCATCATCACGACCTCGAGCCCCATTGCCTTCAGAGTGGCGACCGCAGCCTTCGAGTCAGGCTTGACCGTGTCGGCCACCGCAACCAGGCCCGCGGGTTTGCCTTCAATGGCGACGAACATCGGCGTCTTGCCCTCGCCAGCCAGCCGCTCCCAATCCTTGGTCAGATGCTCAACGTCGATGCCCCGATCGCGCATCAGCTTGGCGTTACCAAGCAGCACCGCCCGGCCGTCGACTTCGCCCCCGACACCATGTCCGGCAATGGCTGCAAAACCCTTGGCGTCACTGAGCTTGAGGCCGCGGGCCTCAGCGCCTTTGACGATTGCCTCGCCGAGCGGGTGCTCCGAGCCCCGCTCCAGCGACGCTGCTAGGCGCAGGACATCATCTTCCGAGAACGCGCTCGCGACCACATCAGTCAACGCCGGCTCGCCCTTGGTAATCGTGCCGGTCTTATCGAGAATGATCGCATCGAGCTTCTCGGAACTCTGCAAGGCATCGCCCGAACGGATCAGAATGCCATGCTCGGCTCCCTTGCCGATCCCGACCGTCAGCGACGTCGGCGTGGCAAGGCCCAACGCGCACGGGCACGCAATGATAAGCGTGGTGACCAGAACGATGGTCGCATAAACGAGACGCGGCTCGGGCCCAAACAAATACCAAGCCATAAAGGCAAGCACGCCGAGCATCATCACGCTCGGCACGAAGTATCCGGACACCGTGTCGACCACACGCTGAATGGGCGCCTTCGAGCCCTGTGCATCCTGCACCATGCGGATGATACTGGCGAGCGCCGTGTCTTTGCCAACTTTGGTGGCGCGGAACTTAAAGCTGCCGGTCTTGTTCAGCGTCGCGCCGATCACCTCATCGCCCGGCCCCTTTTCGACCGGCATCGATTCTCCGGTGATCATCGATTCATCAATGGCGCTCTTGCCGTCGACGACCTCACCATCAACTGCAATCTTGTCGCCTGGCTTCACCACGAGAATATCGCCGGCAACAACCTCCTCCACGGGCAGGTCGATTTCGCGGCCGTCACGTTCTACCCGTGCTGTCTTGGCCTGCAAGCCGATCAGCTTCTTGATGGCTTCCGACGTTCGCCCCTTGGCCTTGATCTCAAGCGCAAGCCCGAGCACCACCAGCGCCACGACCACAGTCGTCACGTCCCAAAACACTTCCGCCAGCTCGGCCCGCGGGAAGAGCTGAGGAAACCCAACCGCCACTACCGAGTAGAGATACGCGGCCGAAATGCCGATCGCGATCAGCGTGTGCATGTTGGCCGTGCGATGCTTCAAGCCATCCCACAAGCCAGTGAAAAACTGCGACCCTGACCACACGAGCACTGGTAAGGCGAGAACGCCCAGCAGGGCCCAGACAACCCGGCGCGTCGTGCTGCCCATTGGCATCCACTCGCGCAACCCCGGAATGAGATCAGGATAGCTGAGCGCCATGACAGGAACCGAGATCGCCGCCGCCAGCCAGAACTTGCGCATGAGCAAAGCATACTCGGCCGCGCGTTCTACTTCCGCAGGATCGCCGTCACCCGCACCGCTTGCGGGCACATTCGTCTCGACAATGCGGTAGCCGGCAGATTCGATGGCGCCGCGCAGATGATCGAAGCGCGTTTGCTCGGGTTGGTATTCGACTTCCACCGTATTGGTCAGCGAGCTTGCGCGTGCGGCCGTCACCCCCGGCGTCATCTTCAAAGCATGCTCAATCCGCGTCACGCAGGAGGCGCAATGCATATTCCGAATCGGGATGCGCGTTGTTGCCACTCCGGCTCCGAAGCCCGCTCGGCGGATCTCACGAATGATCGCCCCGACGTCAACACGGTCGGGATCGTAGATCACGTGCGCTGACTGGTTTGCCAGATTGACATGCGCGGCTTTGACGCCGACCAGCGTCTTGATCGCCGTCTGCACTTTCGGAGGACAGTGCGGACAGCTGAGACCAGAAAGTTTCAGATCGAGTTCCGCAACGTGACCAGATATTCTCGCGGTCGGCCGGTCGACAACCGGCTCGATAAGTCGAAGTGGGCGATCCATCATTTGCAACTCCTCATTCCGGTCGTCATCGAGCACTCCAAGTCACATGATCGCTCGCCCACTGACAGTGCGAATGCGTCATGCGGAGATAGAGCTCCTCAAACGCTTTTCTCAATCTAGGTCGGGTCGGCGTGCGCCGTGTTTCAGCTTAGTTACAAATTGTTGCAGCCACTCTCACCGCTGGCGCGGAAGAACGCCTGCTTGGTCAATACCGCCGGAGGTCATGGAAAAGTTGCACTCTTCCCGGGAAGAGCGCGAACTTGACGCTCGATGGGTCGCAGTTGATGACAAGGACTGCGTCCTGAGTTGACATGAGACCGGACGCTTGCCTCTGACTGATGTTGGATCGGTTGTCCGGGACGCCCCTCACACGCTTGAGGGGCGCCATGACAACTGAAGCGGCGAGTTCGCACTATTCTCTTGGTTTTCCTCCACCGCAGCAGCTCGCACCGCTTACGTGCTTGCCATGGTCATGTGCAGTGTGGCTCGCAGGCTTGGCCTCATCCGCCGTCGCCACCGGGCGCTCGCCTTTCTTGGCGTCGGCGCCACCGCAGCAACCCGCCTTCTTCTCCTTTGCTTTCGCAACCGTCGTTTCCGTTCCATTCGACATGATCGTTCTCCTTCAGCCTTCTTTGACGTCGCGGAATTCACTGCCGGTCAGCAACCGTGTCGGTGTCGCCTGCTCTCGGTAGGCTTCGGCGAGGCCCCGTGACCGGCGTGATCCGTCGCGCCGGATCGTTCGAGTTGGCAGCACTCGTCGCAGTCGTACTGGCATGCTCGTGCTCCGCCGACGCGCCGGGAGCCTCGTTGGCGCGATCTCGGTCGCGCCGGCCATATCTGCCGTGCCCATGCCCATGGCCGCCGTGGCCGAACCAATGCAAGGCGACGAAGCCGATGCCCAAGGCAATCCAAACCCAGTTGCTCTGAAGCCATTCCATGACGTGTCTCTCCGTGTGCTCGGGCCAGCCGCCGGACACGGCTGACGGTTTACTCTGCCGCAATCATCAGATCTGGCTTTCGCGTCTCCTGCATTCGCAGCAGCGCTTCCCGTTGCGCGATGTAGTCCCGCGTCAGGGGAACGGCATCGTGGCGCTTGGCGAGTTGGATCTGGAACACCATCAGACCGCCATGCCGAAAAGCGGCCTCGCATCCCGCTAGATAGAACTCCCACATCCGGCAGAAGCGCTCGTCGTAGAGCATCTTCGCTTCGCCACGCCGGGCGAGAAATCGCTCGCGCCACGCCTGCAGCGTTTCCGCGTAATGGAGTCGGAAGATCTCGATATCGGTGACGATCAACCCCGCCCGCTCGATCGCGGGCAGCACCTCGGACAATGCCGGCGTATAGTCTCCTGGAAAGATGTATTTGGCCATCCAGGGATTGGTGGCGCCGGGACCGTCGCTGCTGCCGATCGCGTGTAGCAGCATCACGCCACTGTCGGTGAGCAGATCCGATACTTTCGAAAAAAAGGCATCGTAGTATCCGACACCCACATGCTCGAACATGCCAACCGAGACGATGCGATCGAAACGACCGCCGACCGACCGGTAGTCCCGCAAGTCGAACTCCACCGATTCTGCCAACCTTCGGTGCTGGGCTCGGCTGCGGGCAATCGCGAGCTGCTCGTCGGACAGCGTGATGCCAGTGACCGCTGCGCCGCATTGCTCGGCGAGATAGAGAGCCAATCCACCCCAACCGCTGCCGATATCGAGCACACGATGACCCGGCTCGACCAGAAGCTTGGCCACGATATGACGCTTTTTTGCGAGCTGCGCCTCCTCGAGACTTTGGTCTGGGGTCTCGAAATACGCGCAGGAATACTGGCGGTCGGGATCGAGAAAAAAATCATAGAGCCGACCGTCAATATCATAGTGATGTGCGACATTGCGTCTGGCGCGCCGCTCACCGTTGCGCTGATGGACCCGCCGTAGAGCCACCCTCAGACGTTCGCGCATCCGAAGCAACCGGACCGGCGGCTGAAGGGCGAGGTTGCGCGTCGCAAGGGCAACGACATCGTAGATCGAGCCGCGCGTCACGAGCAGTCGGCCATCCATATAGAGTTCGCCGAGGGCCAGCGCAGGGTTAGCGAGCAACCGCAGTTCCGCCGCGCGGTCGCCAAAGCGTATTGCTGGCGCGGGGCCGTTGACATTGCCGATCGTGTAGCGGCGGCCGGACGCCGTGCAAACCTCAAGGCCGCCATCGCGGATGAACTGCTCGAAAAACCGTTGCAACAACGTTGCCATCTCACGCTCCGTACATTGTCGTAAATGTGCGCTCCTGTGCGGCATCCCGGATCTTTCGTGTCGCCTCCCAGAATGCCGCAATCTGAGAAATCAGCCGACGCTCCTGGGCGATCAGCGGATTTTCGTCAGAAAGTGCTTTGCGGTTTCTGGACACGGCATCGGCCAGCACTGCAAACGGCAGCATCCACGGCACAAACGCTTCAGAGAACACATACCGGCTCGTTCGCATCGGGTGCAGCCATTGCAGCCCGGAGGCAGTCCACGGGTTGCTCATCGCCCTGACCCAAGGGCTCATGAACGTGCGATAGAGGTGCTCATTGAATTCCGAAGCCAGGCGGACGCGCTCGAAGGCTCTCGACGGATACTCAAAACGGATGTCTTCGATCTTGCGCGGCTCAAAGTGCACCGAATACTGGTGTCGCTCGCAGTCGGGGTCACCTGTGGGATTGTCGATCTTCATCTCGTACAGACCGGGACGCAGGGTCTCGATCTCGGCGAGATTTTCGAGGATTGCGCGGTGCTCGAAACGCGCGACACTGGCAGATACGAAGATGCCGAGGTGTCCCACTTGTGGATTGGTCAGATAGACGATCCGCTGGCCGGCCGCCTTCAGATCATCGGTGTCCTTATAGACCGCGGGTATCCAACCGAGCGCCTGATGCGGCGGTGTAATGTTATCGCCATAGGACGCGAAGATGACGAGCGGGGCCTTGATGCGACGCAGATCAACGTCGCAGTGCGCGTCGAGCGTGACCTTACCCTCTTCGAGCCGATTCCCGATGAACAGGTTCTCGACGATCGAGACGATCTCCTCGCCGCTCAGGCGATAAAAGCCGTTCCACCAGCGCTCAAAATCCAGGAAGCGATCGGCCTCAGTGTCGATCTTCGTGAAGAGGTTGGCATACTTCTCGAACAGCGCATTGCCTGGCTTGAGAGTTTCGAAGTTCTGCACCAACCACGCCCCGTCGAAACGGTCCTGATTGAGATCGGCCAGAAAATGAGTGAGCCAGACGCCACCGACGAAGCCACCCATAATGCGCATCGGATTAATGCCGGGCTCACCAGCCCAATAGGATAGGGGCGAACCATTCAGAACAGCGGCTCCGACACGCTCTTCGCAATCGGCAGCAACGAGCGCGGCCGCCCACCCACCCTGGCAGTTCCCGTAGAGAACCGGGGTCTTGCCATCGTGACGCTCTTTGACATCCGCTACGAAACGGCCAAGGGCTTTGATGACATCGCCGAGCGTTTGGCCCTTGCACGGCTCGGGAAAGAACACGACGTAATAGACTGCATGCCCTGTATGCAGGGCAATCCCCACCTCGGAATCCCGCTTGAACCCGCCGATGCCGGGACCGTGTCCCGCCCGCGGATCGATGACGATAACGGGAGGCTTGGTCAGATCGACGCAGTCGTCCCAGCAGTCATTGCCAACTTCGGTAATGCGCAACAGCGCGTAGTTGACGGGACGCTCGAACTGCCGGGCGTCGAGCAGCGTCTCGTACTTGAAGTTGAGCAGCGGCGGGAGCCCCGCGCGCTCGTGCTCGAGCATATTGTTTGCGCGGCGCCGCATGGTGTCGAAGAACAGAATGGAGCGCTCCAGCACATCACGCTGGTAGGCAAGGATCTCGGAAATGGATGGTGTGACCGTGTCTGTCGGTTTCGGACCAGTTTGATCACGGCCCGCAGCCTGAACCGGACCGCCGCTCGCCTCAGTTCGCGAGGCGTACGAACGCGAGTTCGTCCGCGGAGCCTCAGTCCGCTTCATCGCACCAGATGACAAAACCTTAGTGCGCTCGCTATGGGTCCTTGCTGCATCGGCCATGGGTGCCTCCCATCAACTGCTACGCGTTACGAAAAAGTCCACTTGTCGTCGGAATTCGCCAACCAGCTCATCGAATTCCTTTGTGGCACTGGTCGACCCTAGACCCTGCTCGTGAGAACCCTGTTTCTGCTGAATTACAAATTGTTGCCCGCCGCTGGGACCGCAGAGGGTCGCGCTTGCCTGCATGCCCGTCCGGCTCGTACGCCGCATCACAAAGCTTGTGTTCTTGGTTGCGCCTGACATGCGTGTCCCTGCTCAGTCGCGCCAAGCGGCGAAGAAATTGAACAACCACCCGAACACCAGCGCTACGTACCAGCCGTAGGCCACGCTCTCGATAAGGCCGAGCAGAACGCCGGCCGGTGTCCAGCTGAAGCCCGGGAAAAACTGGAACCAGGAAATATGACTGCCGACGTCCGGCGCGATAAGTCGAAATGCCACGCAAAGCAGGTAGGTCACGGCGAAGAATGTGCTGAGGCTCAGCCCAAACGCCGTGATGGAAAGCGTGCCGGCCTGACGGACCGTCGCTTGTCGGGTGCTATCAATAGTCATGAGTCGACCTCTGTTTTTGCACCAAGCGAAATCTCGACGTCGGCTGACCGCATTGTCTCTCAGGCTCTGTTGCTGATGCCATTGGGGTTGCCGCCAACTGTGACCGTGGCGACGACTGCGCCTTCATGTCGAACTGCATCTCCATAGTTGAACGGTCTGCCTAAAGGTCCGCGCGTCTACTCGATGGTGTTGTTCGACGCGCAGGAGTAAGATGGGGCTTCCAGTTACTGGAAGGTCAAGGTCCCAAATGAGGGAATAATGATGCGTATCGGTGATGCGGCTCGGCAGTCTGGCGTGTCCGCGAAGGCGATACGGCACTATGAGATGATCGGTCTGCTGCGGCCTGCGCCTCGCAATAGCAACGGCTATCGCTCCTACAGCGAGATCGACGTCCATGAACTTCGCTTCATCAAGCGCGCTCGGACACTCGGTTTCCCCATCGAGACCATTCGTGAGTTGCTCTCGCTGTGGCGCGACCGGTCTCGTCCGAGCCGCAAGGTGCGGGCACTCGCCGAGGGCCATCTCGGCTTTCTCGATGCCCGCATCCAAGCAACCGAGCAAATGGCAGTCTCGTTGCGCCGATTGATCGAGGCCTGCAGCGGCGATCACCGACCTGATTGCCCAATCCTCGATGATCTCAGCACGGACCAAGGCACAACGGGGACCAACCGGCCCGGCAAGAATCGCCGGGGGCCAACGCGATAGTGCATCGATGCCGCGCGCGGTTGTTGTAATTCCTCGGCAGACGAGGGTTTCTCTGTATCGCTCTTGGTCCGCGGACCCACTACTGTCGACGACGCCCCGTGCCACGCCCTACATCATGCAGCCCATACCCGTAAGGAGCAGATCTGCCTTCTTCTTCTGCTCCTCGCTGAGCGCGGTATAGAGCGCAGACAGGGCCGACTTGATCTCGCTGAGGGCTGCGTGCCGACTCGTCATTGCGGAAAGATGCGCGTCGAGCCGCTCGACCGGTGTCTTGCCGTGCAGCGCCATCATGCTTTGCCGCATACCCTGCATGCTCGCGAAGTTCTTCTTAAGCGCTGCCGCATAGGCGTCCCACGCAGCTTGCTGGGCAGGCGTGATCGCGAGCTCGGCTTTGAGGAACGCGATGCGGCCCTCACCGAAGGCTGGCATCTCCGTGCTCCCTGGCATCATGCCCATCATCGGGCAATCCCCCATGCCCATCGTGCCTCGTTCGGGCATCCCCATCATACGGCCGCCACCCATCTCGCTGCCCGGCCCCATCGGACCCTTCGGCGGTTGTTGCGCAATACCCGCGCCAGCCCCGAGAGCCAGAACCGCCGCGAAGATCGATACAGACAATATCGTTGTGCGTCTCATGATGATCTCGCTCCTTGCATTCGTTGAACTCTGCGTCCGCGCCATCACTGACACCGGCCGCGCTTAGAATACTGCGCCTCCTGAGGTACCGCCGCATTGCAGGACTGTTACGAATTGTTGCAGGAGCCTCTGGCGTGCGCGACCCGGCGACGCGGAAGTCTCGCCCACTATGCTAGACCGGTGCACGGTCCTTCCGTTCGGCCGGCATTCCTTACGGGCCCTAGAGCCTGCTGTCTCTGTCACCCGAAAAAGCGCTGCTTGGCCAATACTTTCATACTTTCGCGTTATCGCCCCCTGCCCTGCTTGCGCTAGGCTCGATCGAACACCTTTACGCTGGAGCCCTATGAGCACGAACACGTTTGAGCCGCCCTCCCACGGCCCCCAGCAGGGGCCCGCTTTCGTGCGCCTTGCTGGCGCACTGTCCGATCCACCTGCGAGCCGATCGCCCACAGCGACCGGGAGCGCCTCATGCTGACCCGCCGATCGTTCGACACTCTCGCCACCAGGTCTGTGTTGGTCTCGCTCATCGGCATCACGCTGGTGCATGTGCTCAGCCTATGGTCCTACGAGCACACACTCGATCGCGAGCTGACACTGGCGCACGAGACGAGGCTCGCCGAGCGCATCGTCACCATCAAGCGCGGTGTCATGCTGGTGTCTGCCGACCGCCGAGAGACTGTCGCACACGATCTCTCTGGCGGACCGATTGAGGCGCATTGGAGCAAAGCGCGCGGCGCAGCGCCGGGCGGTCCTGGCATCGAGCGTTGGCAGGGGCTCGCAGGCCAAGTTGCCGCGCTCGCTCCCGATCTCACCACCACCGATATTGTCGTCGGCACAAGCTCCGGCAGCGACCCCCACATTGCAATGGTTTCGTTGCGCCTACCGGACGACAGCTGGATCAATGTCAGCTTATTTGCCGCGACACGACCACCTGCCTCGGGCCACGGCACGCTGGTCTCCACCAGCCTGATGGCTTTCGGCGTGATCCTTCTGTCCATTCTCATCGCCCGCTGGCTGACGCACCCCATCCGCGCCGTCGCCAAGGCTGCCAGCGCACTTTCACCAGACGGACCCATCTCCACAGTACCCGAGCAAGGGCCGCGCGAAGTCCGAGATCTCGCGGTCGCATTCAATGAGATGCAGGCGCGAATCCGGGAACTCGTGACGAGGAGAACTCAATCGCTCGCAGCCGTATCTCATGACCTGCGCACACCTCTGACCCGCCTCAAACTGCGGATCGAGGATCTCGCAGAGCCCGTCATCCAAGATGCCATGTCTGCCGATATCGACGAAATGGAGCAGATGATCGAGGCCACCCTGTCTTACCTCAAGGGCGAGGAGACCTCAGAACCGCTTCGTCGCCTCGACCTCGGTGCGTTACTCGGAACCATCATCGATCACGTCAAAGACGCCGGTCACAACGCCGAAATCAAGGTCGGCCAGCCTGTCGTCGTGGAAGGAAGACTGGTCGGACTGCGGCGAGCCTTCTCCAATCTCGTTGGCAATGCGCTCCGCTTCGGGACCCATGTCTCGGTCGCAGCCATGGTGACAGGTGATTCGATTCAGGTCACCATTGATGACGACGGGCCAGGCATTCCGGACGATCAACTGAGCGCTGTGCTCGAGCCCTTCGTGCGCCTTGAGCACTCCCGCAATCGTGAGACAGGCGGCGTTGGCCTGGGCCTCACGATCGCAAAGAACAACATCGAAGCTCACGGCGGCACCCTAACGCTTTCGAACAGGGCGGAAGGTGGGCTCCGCGTCTCCGTGACGCTACCAGGGAACGTGCGCTGAAATAATTTGTAACACGGCTGCAACACAGCACACGCAGAGGGCAGGTATCGTTGGAGGACGTGGCAAACACACTCACACGAGGGGCTCTCATGCGATCTCAGATCGCTCGATCGATTGCGGTCAAATTTCTGCTAGCAACTTTGCTGGTAGTGGCACCCTCATCAGTCCTCAGAGCACATGAAGGCCACGATCACGGCGCGCCGCCCCCGCCAGTGTCCTCAACAATCGCACCGCGCATCGACGCGTCGTCGGCGGACTTTGAGTTGGTTGCGATCGCGCGCGGCACTCAAATGACAATTTATCTTGATACGTTCAAAGGGAACGTACCCATTGCAAACGCCGATATAGAGGTCGACGCACCGGGTGGCGTGTTGAAAGGGACGGCCACTCAGGACGAGGGCGTCTATACTGTTGTCGCACCGTTTCTCGCTATCCCTGGCTCCTATGACCTCGCCATCACTGTTAGCAGCGCCGGGATGGTCGACGTGCTGACAGCGACATTCAAGGTACCCGATCCCAACGGCGGCCCGCCAATGCCATCCGGGTCCGCGACAAGCTGGATCATGAACACGGCCTTGGCAGAAGATCTGAAACAACGCGTCGCGGGATCTGATATGTCACTTCTCGCGGCCGGCGCCATCGGCTTCATCATCGGTGCCGCGTTGATCCTGGTGGTGCGTCGTCGACGCGGGGGCATGGCTTTAGTGCTTCTTCCTGCGGCCTTGGCTGTCATGCTGGCCGACCCCGCGCTGGCAGGCGGGGCACTCGGTTCGCCCGCGCCCATCCTCGCGCCATCGGCGTCAGCTGTTGTCTCCCGTGACGTCTCTCAGCGTTTTGCGGATGGAACTCTGTTTGTTCCGAAGCCAACTCAGCGCATTCTGGGGCTGCGAACGCTCTTCACCGAAGCGATGGCCCATCGACGGTCCATAGAACTGCCGGGACGCGTCGTGCCCGATCCCAACGCCAGCGGCCTCGTGCAAGCCTCCGGCGGAGGACGGCTGGCGCCGCCACCAGGCGGTTTCAAGCCGCTCGGCACAGCGATCAAGGCCGGCGATATTCTGGCATTCGTACAACCGCCATTGCCGACCGCCGATGCAACGTCACAGCAGCAAGAAGCTCGATTACTCGATCAGCAAATCTCACTCGTGACGCGCAAGGTCGAACGCTTCAAGCTGATCGAGCGCGTGATCGCACGCAGTCAGCTCGAGGATGCGGAACTGGAGCTGAAAGGGCTGAACGAGCGCCGCGCCAATCTGGCTCGCGCCAATCGGGAGCCCGAACCTCTGACCGCTCCGGTCAATGGCGTTATTGCGGCTGCAAACGCGGTCGCGGGTCAGGTTGTCGAACCAAACACCATTGTCTTCCAAATTGTCGATCCTGGCCGCCTCTGGATCGAAGCGCTGACCTTTGAGCCGCAAGCGACGACGGGCCGAGCGCAAGGCGTGCTCGTCGGCGGTCGCACGCTCGACCTCAGCTATCTCGGCACGGGCCTTGCCGATCGCAATCAGGCCGTGCCGGTTCATTTCTCGGTCAAAGGCGATACGTCTGGACTACGTGCCGGGCAGTTCGTGACCGTGCTGGCCGCCACGCAGGAGGAGCGGCGAGGCATTGCATTGCCGCGCGAAGCGGTTCTGCGCGGCAGCAACGGGCAAAGCATCGTCTACGAGCATACCAATGCCGAGCGGTTTGTGGTTCGCGAGGTTCGCGTCGAACCGCTCGACGGGGCGCGCGTGCTCGTGATTTCGGGCGTCGATCCAGGCAAACGCATCGTCACGCAAGGTGCCGAGCTTCTCAACCAGATCCGTTGAGGAGGCAGACCGATGTTCACTTTCCTTGTCACCCAATCCCTGCGCAGCCGGCTACTTGTGCTCGCAATCGCAGCGATCATGGTGCTGTACGGCGCCGTCGTCACGACGCGCCTGCCGGTCGATGTTTTCCCCGATCTGAATAAGCCGACGGTCACCATCATGACCGAGGCTGAAGGATTAGCCCCCGCTGAGGTCGAGCAGCTCGTCTCGTTCCCGATCGAGACACAGATGAACGGCTTGCCGGGCGTGTCGCGCGTGCGTTCCGTTTCGGGCGTTGGCCTTTCGATCATCTATGTCGAGTTCGATTGGGCGACCGACATCTTCCGCAACCGCCAGCAGATCGCTGAACGGCTGGCCCTCGTGCGCGATCAGTTGCCGGCGAATGTGACCCCGCAGATGGGTCCAATCAATTCGATCATGGGCCAGATCCTGCTGTTCGCGATCACGTCCGAGTCGGCGGACGCAATGGAGGTCCGCGAGCTTGCGGATTTCGTTATTAGGCCCCGGTTGCTCACCATTCCCGGTGTTGCCCAGGTCATCCCGATCGGCGGCGAAGTGCGGCAATATCGCGTCGCGCCAAACCCGTCGGCCATGCGTGCCCTAGGAGTGACGCTGGAAAGCCTCGAAAGGGCGCTGCAGCGGTTCGGCACCAACACCGGCGGTGGCTTCGCCGACCAGTACAGCCGCGAGTTCCTTATTCGAAACATCGGGCGGACGCTAAACCTCGAAGACCTGAAGGGCGTCTCGATCCCCTCAGCCGGCGGCAAGTCGGTGTTTTTGCATCAGATTGCGGAGGTGAGCTTCGGCGCCCGCCTAAAGCGCGGCGAGGCTGGCTATATGGGCCGCCCCGCCGTGATCATCTCTGTCGAGAAGCAGCCGGCCATCGACACGATCAAACTGACCGCAGAGGTCGAGCGCGCCATTTCCGAACTGGCCAAAACTCTGCCGGCTGGCATCAAGGCTGACCAGATCGTGTTTCGGCAAGCGAACTTCATCCAAACGTCGATCCACAATGTCGAGAAGGTACTACTTGAAGCCGTCGCCGTTGTTGCCGTCATTCTGTTCCTGTTCTTGCTCAACATTCGCACAACCCTCATTTCGTTAACGGCGATCCCCGTTTCGATCCTGACGACAGCGATCATCTTTTACGCGCTCGGCTTGTCGATTAACACCATGACACTGGGCGGCCTCGCCATCGCTATTGGTGAGCTGGTCGATGATGCCGTGGTCGACGTCGAGAACATTTTCCGGCGCCTGCGCGAGAATCGCGAGCAGGGCAATCCACGTTCGGTCTTCGACGTCGTTGTCTCGGCGAGCCAGGAAGTCCGCTCCGGCATCGTCTATGCGACGCTGATCATCATCCTTGTCTTCGTGCCGCTGTTCGCGCTGACAGGCATCGAAGGCCGACTGTTCGCGCCACTCGGCCAAGCCTACATCATCTCGATCCTCGCCAGTCTCATTGTCTCCATCACGCTGACCCCGGTCATGGCGTTCTACCTGCTGCCAAGCTTGAAGCGGCTGGACGAGCATGAAGGCTGGTTGGTGCGAACCCTGAAACACGGCAACCGCGCCTTGCTCGGCATCGTCTTTGCCCATCCCCGCATGCTTATGAGCACCGTGATTGTCGGCGTGGTCGTCGCAATCACCGCAGCTGTGGCGCTGCCGCGATCGTTCCTGCCGCCGTTCAACGAGGGTACGCTGACCGTCAACATGCTGTTTCAGCCAGGCATCTCGCTGGCTGAGAGCCACCGGGTGGGATTGATCGCGGAGCGCCTGATCCTTCAGGTGCCCGAGGTCAAGACCGTCGCCCGCCGCACCGGCCGCGCTGAACTCGACGAACATGCCGAAGGCGTCCACTCATCTGAGATCGAAATCGATCTCAAGTCAGACGGGCGTTCCAAGAGCGACATCGTCGCCGACATCCGCAGCCGCATCTCGGTGCTTCCGGCATCAACCAACATTGGCCAGCCGATTTCGCACCGGCTCGACCACATGCTGTCGGGGGTTCGTGCGCAGATCGCCCTGAAGATCTTCGGCGAGGACCTCGATACTCTGCGCGGCGTAGCCGAGGACATGCGGGTGAAGCTCGGGGGGATACCGGGACTCGTCGACCTGCAGGTCGAGAAGCAGGTGCGCATCCCGCAGCTCGAGATCACCGTCGATTACCGCAAAGCTTCTCTTTATGGCGTTCAGCCAGCGCAGATTACTGAGGAACTCGAGCGGCTTTCCAATGGCCGCCTTGTCTCCCGTCTCGTCGACGGCAACCGTCGCTTCGATCTGGTCGTTCGGCTTGCCGACCGCGTGCGGACCACGCAAGGTCTTGGCGATCTGCTTATCGAAACGCCGTCCGGCTGGGTGCCGCTGCGGCAGGTTGCGGAGGTGAAGGAGACCGACGGGCCAAATCAGATCCTGCGCGAGAACGCGAAACGGCGCATTGTTGTCCTCGCCAACTCCGATGGCGCACGCGACATGGCCGCGATCATCGCCGACATACGCCGCGAGGTCGGCGCGGCGAAACTGCCGACCGGGTTCTTCACCAGCCTGGAGGGTACGTTCCAGGCCCAGGAGGAATCGATGCGCACCATCGGCCTGCTGTCGCTGATCTCGCTGGCGATGGTGTTCGCCATTCTCTACAGCCGATATCGCTCGATGGTTCTTGCCCTCATCATCATGGGAAGCGTGCCGCTGGCCCTCATCGGTTCGGTCGTCGCGCTGTGGTGGGCGGGCCAGCCGCTGTCGGTCGCCAGCATGATCGGGTTCATCACCTTAACCGGCATCGCAACCCGCAACGGTATCCTCAAGATCAGCCACTACATCAACTTGGCGATTCACGAACGCTTGCCGTTCGGACCCGAACTGGTCGTCCGCGGCAGCCTGGAGCGGATGACGCCGGTGCTCATGACGGCGCTATCGGCCGGCGTAGCGCTCGTACCGCTGATGATTGACGCGACCGCACCTGGCAAAGAAATCCTCAATCCGGTCGCAATCACCATCTTCGGGGGGCTGATCAGCGCCACGCTGCTCGATGCGGCACTCACGCCCGTACTCTTCCTCCGCTATGGCCGAAACTCGCTTGAGCGCCTCGTCGCGCAAGCCCGCGAGCAGGCGGAGAAAGAGCCCCAGCCGGTCGCACTCGCGCGTCCAGTGGAAACCTACTGACATCAATTCGAAAGGAGACAACCATGAGCGTCCATCGCCTGCTGACTGCCCTCACTCTTGTTATCGCTGTCGGCCTTGCGGCCCCTGCACTCGCGCACGAAGCCGCCAAGGGTCGCAACGGCGGCCTCCGGGTCGATGCAGGAAAGTATCATGCCGAGCTCGTCGTCGACGGCAGCACATCCGTCGCCGTGTATCTCAGTGATGTCGACGACAAGCCGATTGCCGCAACCGGGTTCGCGGCCAACGCCATCCTGGTGGTAGACGGCAAATCGCAGAGGTTTCCGCTCGCACCTGCTGACGGGAGCAAGCTCGTTGGTACCGCACCGGTCCCGGTGAAGGCAGGCGTCAAAGGTGCGGTGCAGCTCACCGCTCCTGATGGCACAACCGCACAAGCGAAATTCTAATCCAGAAAAACAAGAAACAAGCAGGAGCACCTTTGTCATGAGCACCTCCCATCTTGCCCTTTCGCGGCGCACCTTCCTGACCTCCACAGCCGTACTAGGCGGAAGCGTCCTGGCCGGCGCATCCTGGCGGACGGCCTTTGCCGCCCAACCACTCCTCAGGGTCGAGACACGCACGCTGGAGGTCAACAAGAAGCCCGCGAAGGTCTATGCCATCCTCGGCGCCAACGGTCGCCATGGGATCGTGGCCCGCGAAGGCGACAGGTTTGCCGGAACGGTGCTCAACGCCTCTGACGAACCGCTGCAGTTGCACTGGCACGGACAGATGTTCGCACCGTTCGAACAGGATCGCGCGCGCCCGGGTGGCGGGTCACTTCCCGTCGGTCAAGCAGATACGCACGACTTCCTGCTGACCCCCGGTACGCATTGGATGCACTCGCACTCCCTTTCCGAGCAGCAGCTTCTTGCCGCCCCGATGATCGCGCGCGAGCGTGATGCCGGCGATGTGCAAGATGTGGTGATCATGCTCCATGATTTCGCGTTTCGCAGCCCCCAGGAACTTCTCGCCGAACTCGGCGGCTCCACTGCGCATGGCGGGCATGACAATTCTTCTGCCGAAAGCCGCCCGATGCCCGCACCCGGACCCGGGGGGATGCAGCACGGGCCCGGCATGATGCACGGCATGTCCGGGCACTCCATGCGCACGCCGCACGCCAATGATGTCCGCTACGATGCCTATCTCGCCAATGACCGCACGCTAGATGACCCTGACGTGGTCACCGTCGAAAAAGGCGGACGCGTGCGGTTGCGCATCATCAACGGGGGCACCGCAACCGCATTCTTTGTTTCGACGCCAGGCCTCACTTCACGCTGCATCGCCGTCGACGGCGCACCGTGCCAGTCGCTAGCCGCCACCCGCTACCCGATGGCCCAAGGGCAGCGCATCGATCTCCTAGTCGAGATCCCGCGAGACGGCGGCACCTTTCCGATCTTGGCGCAGGTCGAGGGTGCTATGGCGCAGACCGGGATCATTCTGACGACCGCTGGTGCCGCGGTGAGCAAAATCCCAAACCTTGCAGCGAAAGAGGAGACGCTCCTCGATCTCGCCTTCGAGAGCCAGCTGGCGGCCAAGACGCCCTTATCGGCCAGAAAGCCTGATCGAAGCCTTATGATGATGCTCGGCGAGGAGCCAGGCTACCGCTGGACCATCAACGGTCGCATTCATGGTGAGCATACGCCCGTCGAAGCCAAACAAGGTGAGCGGATCGAAATCACCTTCATGAATCCGACCAGCATGATGCATCCCATGCATTTGCACGGACATCACTTCCAGGTAGTCGGTATCGGCGGCCGTCGCTTCGCGGGTCCTGTGCGCGATACGGTCATCGTACCCACGCACACTCCCGTCACCATCGCCTTCGACGCCAAGCTGAAGGGCGCCTGGTTCATGCACTGCCACCACCTCTATCACATGGCAACCGGCATGATGACCGAGGTGAAAATCAGTTAGTAGCGTTTGCGAGCGCGCCATTCACCGAAGGCGCGCTCGCATCTCTTTCCCACAACAGCCTCGACGGCCGTCGCTCGACCACAATCGCCATAGAGTGCGCCGAACAGACGCTTTAGTTGTTTTTCGTTCGGTGCGGTATGTGGCGATGCTGCGGCCACCAGTCTCCTCCGCGCGGCATTCAGATCAAGTAAAAGTATCGCCCTGGGTCAGCCTGGAAATGCCAGCCTTACGATGTCCCGCGCCTATAAGCGCGCAAGAATTTTCTTCATCTGCTCGATCTCTCGTTGTTGCGTGGGAATGATCTCTTCGCACAAACTCATTGGGTCAGACCTCGGGCTGTGTCGTGAAAGCTTAACTGGCAAACGCAATCTGAGTTCCAGCTTTGTGTCCACATCTGAGCAGAGTCAGCAGGGCTGGGTTCCAGCCTCGGGGCTAACCTGTCACTCTCGCCACGGTCTTCATTGCGCTGCCTACGGTCTTGCAGCGTCTCTGCACGCTCTTGCTCGCGTACGCCGATAACCTCTGCCAGTATGAGGTGCACGACCTCGCGGTCGCGGGCCAAATCGAATAACGGATCGTCGGGTTGCAATTGACAGCGGCGGCCCACGGTGTCGGTCAGCGCGGTGCTGCATGCTCGCGGCGCAGCCATGACCACGGCACGGACCTGGAGCACGCCTCTTTTCTGAATGCGCGTTCAGCATAAGGACGAGGGTAGGATCGAAGCGAGCGCAGAGACAGCTTTCAGCACAATGCTGGTATCTTGCCTAAAGTGACAATCCGAACTGGCGGACAACCACAAAAAAGCAGTCATCGGAAGAACACATACTTGATCAGCGCAGCGATCACAAGCACGACGACCACTACCCCGAGGATGTGACCAAGCTCTATGCCCCAACTCATCCAGCCATCGTTCATCATCGCCTTTACTCCGACTTTCAACTCCATTCCAACGCGTTCTAGGCATGCGGGTTCACGCTGGTGCGGGTGTCCGCGACGGCGCCGCTGCTTGACCTTCTGAGCTTGCGCCAGCGAGGAGACCAGCGGGCGCGGGCAACCCCCCGCCCTTTACAGCTGCGTAAATGGCAGGGATCACTACGAGCGTCAGGACGGTCGACGACACCATGCCACCGATCATCGGCACGGCGATGCGCTGCATAACCTCCGAGCCGGTGCCATGGCTCCACAGAATTGGCACGAGGCCGGCCATGATAGCGATGACGGTCATCATCTTCGGACGCACGCGTTCGACGGCGCCTTCCATGATGGCGGCTGCGAGATCGGCGCGCGTCACGGCGCGGCTTTCAGCCAGAGCCTTGCGCTTCTGATCCTCCCAGGCATGGTCGAGATAGATCAGCATGATCACGCCGGTTTCGGCGGCTACACCGGCGAGCGCGATGAACCCGACGGCAACGGCGACCGACAGATTGAAGCCCATCCACCACATCAGCCATAGCCCGCCGACCAGCGCGAAGGGTAGCGAGAGCATGACGATCAGCGTCTCAGTCATGCGGCGGAAGTTGAGGTAGAGCAGCAGGAGGATGATCAAGAGCGTCAGCGGCACCACGACGGCGAGCCGCTTCTTAGCCCGCTCATAAAACTCGAACTGCCCGCTCCAGATGGCGTAGTAACCCGGCGGGAATCTGACCGCGGCGGCGACGGCTTTCTTGGCGTCGGCGACGTAGCTGCCGAGGTCGCGCTCACGCGCATCGACGAAGATGTAGGCGGCGAGTTGAGCGTTCTCCGTGCGGATGCCACCCGGTCCACGCACAAGCGTCACCTTCGCCACTTGCCCGAGCGGGATCGACGCGCCGTTGGGCAGCGCAACCAGTACCTCGCGTGCGATGGCCTGCGGATCGGATCGCACGTCGCGCGGATAGCGCATTGAGACACCATATCGCTCACGTCCCTCCACAGTCGTGGTCACTGTCTCCGCACCCAATGCCGATGACACCACCTGCTGCACGTCGCCCATCATCAAGCCGTAACGGGCGAGTTCTTTGCGGTCCGGTTCGATATCGAGGTAGTAGCCGCCGATGATGCGCTCGGCGAAGGCGCTCGACGTGCCAGGAACCGATTTGATCGCTGCCTCGATCTCGCGCGCGAGTTTCTCGATCACGTTCAGATCCTGACCAATCACCTTGACCCCGACCGGCGTGCGGATGCCGGTCGCCAGCATGTCGATGCGCGCCTTGATCGGCATCGTCCAGGCATTCGAGACACCCGGGAACTGCAATGCCTTGTCCATCTCCTGGATCAGGCTGTCGATGGTGATGCCGGGCCGCCAGTCGTTTGGCGGCTTCAGGTTGATCACCGTCTCGAACATCTCAGTCGGCGCGGGATCGGTCGCGGTTGCGGCGCGGCCAGCCTTGCCGAAGACGCTCTCGACCTCGGGGAAGGTCTTGATGATGCGATTCTGGATCTGCAGTAGCTCCGCCGACTTGGTGATGGAGATCCCGGGCAGCGTCGTCGGCATGTACATGATCGTGCCCTCGTTGAGGTTGGGCATGAACTCCGAGCCGAGCTTGGTTGCAGGCCATACGCTGCCTGCGAGCACCAGAACGGCCACGCCGATGGTGAGCGCCTTGGCCCTCAGAACACCGCGGATGACCGGGCGGTAGAGCCAGATCAGCGCGCGGTTGATCGGGTTCTTGTGCTCCGGGACGATGTGCCCCCTAACGAACAGCACCATCAGCGCCGGCACGACAGTGATGGACAGCAGTGCCGCGGCCGCCATGGCAAACGTCTTGGTCCAGGCCAGTGGTTTGAACAGTAATCCTTCCTGCGCCTCCAGCGCGAAGATCGGAAGGAACGAGACGGTGATGATGAGTAGCGAGAAGAACAGCGATGGACCGACCTCGCTTGCCGCCTCGATCAGCACCTCGTTGCGCGGCTTCTCTGGCGGCGCGCGCTCCAGATGCTTGTGCGCGTTCTCGATCATGACGATGGCGGCGTCGATCATGGCACCGATGGCGATGGCGATGCCGCCGAGGCTCATGATGTTGGACGAGATGCCGAGCGCCCACATGCAGATGTACGCGATGAGAATGCCGAGCGGCAGCGTGATGATGGCGACGAGCGCGCTGCGCGCGTGCAGCAGAAACACGAAGCAGACCAGCGCGACGATAGCGCTTTCCTCGATCAGCGTGACCTTGAGCGTGGTGATGGCGCGGTTGATCAGGTCGGAGCGATCGTAAACGGGCACAATCTCGGTGCCTTTCGGCAGGCTGCCGCTGATGTCCGCCAATCGCTCTTTGATGCTGGCGATGACGGAGAGCGCATTCTGACCGTAGCGCTGGATCGCGATGCCGGAAACCACCTCGCCTTCTCCGTTGAGCTCGGTGACGCCGCGGCGTTCGTCCGGTGCCAACTCGACGCGCGCCACGTCCTTGATCAGCACGGGCGTGCCGCCCTGCGCCTTGAGCACGATGCTCTCGATATCGGCGATGCTTTTGAGATACCCGCGCCCGCGCACCATGAATTCGGTCTCGGCCAGCTCCACGACGCGACCGCCGACGTCCATATTGGACTCGCGGATGGCCTGGCGGACCTTGGAGAGAGGAATGTCGAACGCACGCAATCGGCGGGGATCGACCACGACGGAATACTGCCGCACGAAGCCGCCGACGCTCGCGACCTCGGCGACACCCTCCGCCTTGGCGACGGCAAAGCGCACCTGCCAGTCCTGTGTGGTGCGGAGTTCGGCAAGGTTCCGCTCCTTGGCCATCACCGCATACTGGTAGACCCAGCCGACGCCAGTCGCGTCCGGCCCGAGCGTCGTCACGACGCCTTGCGGCAGCGTTCTTGTGACGCCGGACAGGTATTCGAGCACGCGCGAGCGCGCCCAGTAGATGTCGGTACCCTCCTCGAAGATGACGTAGACGAACGAAACGCCGAAGAACGAGAACCCACGCACCACCTTCGAGCGCGGCACCGACAGCATGGCGGTCGAGACCGGGAACGTGACCTGATCCTCGACCACCTGCGGCGCCTGCCCCGAGAACTCCGTGAACACGATGACCTGCGTGTCCGAGAGATCGGGGATGGCGTCGAGTGGGACCTTGGTGACGGCGTAGAGACCGGCCCCGGTCACAAAGACCATTGCGATCAAAACAAGAGTGAGGTTGGTCGCCGACCAGCGGATGATGCGTGCGATCATGGTTGCTTCTCCGCTGGTGCCGCTGACGGTTCTGCGGTGAAGCTCGACAGCGCGGCTTTCAGATTGCTCTCGGCGTCGATGAGGAAGTTCGCCGCAACGACGACGTTCTCTCCAGCCTTGATGCCCTCTGCGATCTCGATGAAGCCGTCGCCACGCACGCCGACCTTGACGGCGCGCGGCTCGAAGCGTCCGTTGCCGCGATCGACGATGACCACCTGCCGGTTGCCGCTGTCGATCAGGGCCGAGACGGGCACGCTGAGGCGCTCGGCCTCGCCATCATCTGCGTTGATCTCCACATCCGCAAACATCTCGTGCCTGATGCGGAGATCTGGGTTGGCGATCTCAACGCGGACTTTGGCCGTTCGCGTCGCCATCTCAAGTTCATGCAGGATGAACGTCACCCGACCGTAGAATATTTCGTTCGGAAACGCGCGGAACGACACCTTCGCTTTGGCCCCGACGCGAACCTGAGCGATGTCCTGCTCGGGCACATCGGCGATGACCCAGATCGAGGAGAGATCTGCGAGGCGCAGCATCTCGTCGCCCGCCTTCATCATCATACCCTCGATGGCCTTCTTCTTCATGACGACGCCCGATACGGGCGAGGGCCAGTCGAACGAGATGACGGGTTCTCGCGTGCGCTTGAGTTCGGCCAACACAGCTTCGGGTAGCTGCAGGTTCTGCAACCGCTGCAGCGCGCCCTTGTCATCGGCACTGCCGCTCGCATTCGTCGAGATGCGGTAATCGACCTGCACCTTGACCATGTCCGGGCTGTAAATGCGGAACAGCGGTTCGCCCTTTCTCACGTGGCGGCCGGTTTCATTGACGTAAAGCTTCTCGACGAAGCTGTCGGCGCGCAGCGCGATCGTCAGCAGTGTGCGCTCGTCAGGTTTGGCGACGCCGGGAGAGCGGATTGGCCGCACCAGATGGCGCATTGCTGCGGGTTCGGAACGCACGCCGGTGTTCTGAAGCTTGGCGACGCTGACCTTGACGGTACCGGGTTCGTCCTCCTCGCCTTCGTAAACGGGGATGTAGTCCATCCCCATCCAATCTTTTTTCGGGACTGGCGACGTGTCCGCCAGCCCCATGGGATTGCGATAGTAGAGGAGCTTCTTTGCAGCCCCGTCGGTGCCCTTGGGCGGTTCCTTCGGCTTTGCCTCGGCGAAATCGGCCTCTTGGTCGTCATAGACGGCGACGTAGTCACGGCCGTCGCTAGTCTTTTTGGGCTCGGCCGCGAAGTCCGTCTCATTGTCGGGGTGCCTCCAGTACAGCACGGTGCGCGTTTTCGGCTCGTCGGCCGGCATCACTGTGGCATTCGGAGCTGAGGCCGCGGTCCATGTACGAGGATCGGGCCATTTGCCGGCACCGAGACGGTAGCCGGCAACGCTTGCAGTGAGGACCGCCGCGATGGCGATCCCCCCGGTGAGGAGCTTGCTCATGGGTGGGCCTCAGTCCTTGGCCTGGAACACGACGGTTCCCTGCACCGTGTCCTTCTCGCCCGGCACCTTGGCCATCACGCGGAACGCCCAGCCGCCGACCATGGTGAGGTCGGCTTTGAAGCGATAGACGCCCGGCTCGGACGACGGCAAGGCTTCGTGCGTGGCCGTCATGTCGGCCATGTTGTCCGGGGCCATGTCGAGCCTCGTGCGGAACAGCACCGCTCCGGCGACGGGCTTGCCGGATGGCTTGTGAACGAGACGCACGGCGAGCTCGCTGCCGTTTCCGTTCTTCACGTCGACCTTGAGCGGCAGGAACTCGTAGTCGGCAGCAGCAGCAATGGCTTGTGCCGCAGTGAGGGAGAGCGCGAAGCCCCAAAGGCCTGCGCGAAGTGCGAGTGCGAACATCATTGTGTGACCCTTTCCAAAGAGATGGCTCTCGCCGAGGCACGAAGCCGGTCGCGAGCGGCGCTTGACGAAATCCAAGCGCCAACGCCCGCGACGACGCGCGGGCTATTCATCGATGGATCAGGTTCGCGGAGGCGGTGGCTGAGGCTGGTCCGACCAATCAGGCGGATGCGCCGGCGCGGATGGCCGAAACTGCGCCGTCACCAACCCGGCCACTGACATCGACTGTTGAGCGAGGCCGAGAATCTGGAAGCACTTGGCCATACAGAGCTGGGGCGGGCAGGCCTTGTCCTTGTTGCAGCACGGACAATCATCAGCGTTCGCTGCGTTCTTCATCATGGAGGCGCAATCCTCCATTGGAGATGCGGCGGCACTGTCCTCGCCTTCAACTGCATGGGAGGTCGTGTGCGCCATCGCCACGCCCATCCCCTTCGCGCCACCCGCCCACACAGCCGCCATCGGCGCGAATACGATCGCGACCGCGACGAGCGCAGAGAGTATGGCACGATACAGGTGCAACGTAGGGCCCTCCTTACATTACCCTCGAAATAACGCGCTGACGGGTCAAGGCAAATTGTCGTGTGCGCCGGCTCTGACACGGTTGTCACTGCGCAAGCCAACAAAAACCTGAGAAGAGACGAAACACCAGTTCGGTAGGCGTCAAAAGCATTGCCCCGCACCGGCTAGCCGCTGACTACACGCCAAACCGTCCGGGACACGCGCGCGTTCAGGATTGATCCCCGCCCTTGATGATGCCACAAAGGCGCTGCGGAAGGCTTGGACATCGTGCCACAAAGGTGTTCCACATCGGTGTGCCACATTGGACAGAGACATCCACGTAACTGGCTGAAATATATAAGAAACAGTCTACCGTGCCACGCCTCTTCTGGGCACCATCTCACACCATGCGAAAACTCTGATCGGCCCTTGAGGGCCAGCGACCGATGCGTCGCGTGTCGTGCCGAGCGCCGGCCGGAATCGATAAGCTATCGAAACGCTGAAGCAGCTCCTTCTTGCCGCCGCCTCCCGGTGCTAGCGTCGCCTCCGATTCGTGCCGACCGAGCGGCGGCGCGCCAACGCTCCGACATCACCGGAGCCTGAGCCGGGAGAGCCCATGGACAGGATCAACGCGCAGATTGCGCGCGAGCTTTCGGTCAATGTCAGTCAGGTGGCGGCGGCCGTCGAGCTGCTCGGCGAAGGATCGACGGTCCCCTTCATCGCCCGCTATCGCAAGGAGCGGACGGGCGGCCTCGACGACACGCAGCTCCGCAAGCTGGAGGAGCGGCTCGGCTATCTGCGCGAACTCGAGGATCGCCGCTTCACGGTGCTGAAGAGCATCGAGGAGCAGGGCAAGCTGACCCCGGAACTCGCGCGCTCGATCGGTGCCGCCGAGACGAAAGTCGCGCTCGAGGACCTTTACGCACCCTACAAGCCGAAGCGGCGGACGAAGGCGCAGATCGCTCGCGAAGCCGGCCTCGAACCGCTTCTCGACCAACTGACGTCGAACCCGAACCTCGCACCCGAAGCGGTAGCCGCGGCGTTCGTTGCGGCGGAGAAGGGCGTCGCTGACACCAAGGCCGCTCTGGACGGCGCCCGCGCCATCTTCATCGAGCGCATCGGCGAGAAGCCGGAGTTGGTCGGCGGCTTGCGCGAGTGGCTGTGGACCGACGGCGACCTCGTGTCCAAGGTCGTGAAAGGCAAGGAAGCCGAAGGCGCCAAGTTCTCCGACTACTTCGACTTCCGCCAACGCGTCCGCGACATCCCTTCCCATCGCGCGCTGGCGCTCCTGCGCGGCCGCAACGAAGGCATCCTCGACCTCGATCTCGACGTGTCGCACCTCGAAGGCCAGCCGCATCCCGCCGAAGGCAAGATCCGCGTCGCCATGGGGCTGACCGACAGGGGCCGGCGGGCGGACAAGTGGATCTCGGACGGCGTGCGCCTCGCCTGGAAGGCGCGCCTTCACGTATCACTCGTCGCCGACCTCCAGACCCGCACCAAGGATCAGTCCGACAGCGAAGCGATCAAGGTCTTCTCGCGCAACCTGAAGGATCTGCTATTGGCGGCACCTGCCGGCCCCCGGGTGACCATGGGCGTCGATCCGGGCATCCGGACAGGCTGCAAGGTCGCTGTCGTCGATGCGACCGGCAAGCTGCTCGCGACCTCGACCATCTACCCGCACGAGCCGCGCAACGACTGGCAGGGGTCGCTCGCCACCCTTGCCAAGCTGGCGCTGGAGCACAAGGTCGAGATCATCGCCATCGGCAACGGCACCGCGAGCCGCGAGACGGACCGTCTCGTCGCCGACCTCTTGAAGAGACTGCCCGACAACCGCATCACCAAGGTCATGGTCTCGGAAGCGGGCGCGTCCGTCTACTCGGCCTCCGAGCTGGCGGCGCTGGAATTCCCGGATCTCGACGTGTCGCTGCGCGGCGCCGTGTCGATCGCCCGCCGCCTGCAGGACCCGCTGGCGGAACTGGTCAAGATCGAGCCGAAATCCATTGGCGTCGGCCAGTACCAGCACGACGTCGACCAGGCGAGCCTCGCCCGCTCGCTCGACGCCGTGGTCGAGGATTGCGTCAACTCGGTCGGCGTCGACGTCAACACGGCGTCGGCCCCGCTGCTGACCCGCATCTCAGGCCTCAACAAGACACTTGCCGACAACATCGTCGCCTTCCGCAACGAGAACGGCGCATTCAAGTCGCGCGCCGCGCTGAAAAAGGTTCCCCGCCTCGGTCCGAAGGCCTTCGAGCAGGCCGCCGGCTTCCTGCGCATCATGAATGGCAAGAACCCGCTCGACAGCTCCGCCGTGCATCCCGAGGCCTACGATCTCGTCGAGCGCATCGCCGAACGTACGAAGCGCCCGGTCAAGGCCATGATCGGCGATCGCGCGTTCCTGAAGGCGATCCGCCCGGCGGAGTTCGCCGACGAGCGCTTCGGCGTGCCGACGGTGACTGACATTCTGAACGAGCTGGAAAAGCCCGGCCGGGATCCCCGCCCCGAGTTCAAGACGGCGACCTTCCAGGACGGCGTCGAGAAGATCAGCGATCTCAAACCGGGCATGAAACTCGAGGGTGTCGTCACGAACGTCACGAACTTCGGGGCCTTCGTCGACATCGGCGTGCATCAGGACGGGCTTGTCCATGTCTCGGAGCTGGCCGATCGCTTCGTCAAGGACCCGCACGAGATCGTCAAGGCGGGCGACGTGGTCGAGGTGCGCGTGAAGGATGTTGACGCGGCGCGAAAGCGCATCGCCCTGACCATGCGCTCGGGCCCGCTCGATCGATCCGAGACGGTCGCGGGCGGACGGCCCGCCGCCGGCGCCGCGCCCCGCAGTCAGGCGCGGACAGAGGCGCGTCCGGACACACGCAATGGCAACGCTTCCGGTGGCGACAACGCATTCGCCGCAGCCTTCAAGCGCGCCCAGGACGGCAAGCGCTGATCAATCCGTGGTGCCATGACCCGGCAATGGGCCGTCCGCCTTGCGGGCGGCCTTTCCGTTGTATGCGCGCCGCGGAAAACGAATCACGCCAAAGCAAAAATCGTCCGCCTCGCAAGAGAAAATCATTAACAGCCCGTGGAGAATCAATTCAGATGATCCCCGGAATAAGACTTCGCCCGAAGTTTCGAGCTGGAAATTGCAGGAAGCGTAACATTTGGGCGACACGTCTCTTGCAATAGCGCTGCCGCATCCCGTAAGTTATTCAAAAGACGCGGAAATCTGCTATTTGCGGAGATGATCAAGAATCAAGCGGGCTGGACCCGGCGACAGGGAGAATGAGAATGTTCGCACCGCGCAAGGCAGAAGGACATACCAACGGCGTCGCGACGATGGAGGCAGAGCGGGCATTCCCTGCGCCGGCCTACAACGCTGGCAATCAGGCGATCTCGGTTTCCCAGCGCTCGCGCGAGGCCAACTATTCGATCATCAACGAATGGCTGAAGATGAAAGGTGACCTCGAAAGCGAGGGCGACATCCTGGTCAAGGGCAAGGTGCTCGGCAACATCAAGTGCAACCTGCTCATCATCGACGCCGACGCACTGGTCGAGGGCGGCATCACCGCTGACGAGGTGGTCATTCGCGGCAAGACGAAGGGGGTCATCAACGCCACCCGCGTCCGTCTCGAGAAGACCGCCCATGTCGACAGCGAGATCTTCCACAACGTGTTCTCGGCCGAAGAAGGCGCGCGCATCAAGGGCGCCCTGCACTTCAAGGAGAACCCGCTGGCCGACGTGGCGACGGTTCCTTCGGCGACGGAAGAATAATCGCCCGCCGGCACACCCGGATCGACGAGACTCTAGTTCAAAGCGGCCGCAGGCGTAACGCCTCGCGGCCGCTTTGCTGTTCGGGATCACTATCGTAGCCGCCCCCGCTGGCTGCAAATCGGCTGTCGCAGTATGACCAGAGACGGAGGATAGAAGGTCGAATGCCGGCCCGGTTGCAGCCGGAACGGATCGCGTAACGGGAGTTCCCCCATGTTCAGGCTGGTGCCGCAGGATGGTGGCGAGGGACCGCTGCTGAGGTGCGATCATCCACTGACGGCGCTAGACTTCCGCCGGGTCTCCGAACGCCTCGGAATCGAACGGCAGCGCGCCAGAAAGCGCGGACTTGTGGCGGCGCGTCGGACCGACATGACAACATCCGGGTCCGGCGATTGGCTTGTGACAGCGCTTGACGAGAACCACCTGCCGATCCGCGACAGGGACGGGCGGGTCCACACTTCTTCGGTTTCCGCCGAACGTTTCCCGGTACTCTACGCGCTCGTAGCGGACATACCGCCAACGCCCGATGGGCACGTCTTCGAACGACGAAGCGATCTGGAAGCCCTGCGCCTCCCCGGCCCGTTCGACATCGTGGCGCCGTGGGGTCAGCGCCAGCAGGGCCTACGCGGCTGGCTGCTGCTCGACGGCGGCGAGGTGTCAGCCATCACCGACGACCAGTTTTCGGACAGTTATGTCGTATTGAGCCCGCCAGCCACCGAGGCACCCTGGACCTGAGGAACAAGGGCAGATCCGTTACGACGTCGGGTCGCGGCATTCCTCGTCGGCCGGCAGCGGATCGCACGTCGTCGAGTTGGCGCAAGTCCGGATCGCGTCACCGAGTTCGTCGTTGTAAATGCCGTCGAGCCGGCCACGATACAGACCCGATGCCGAAAGCCCGCACTGGTAGAGCTTCACCATGCGCGGACCGCCGAGAACCATGGCCTGCTGATAATCGTGAAGGGCACCGGAGTGGTTTCCCATCGTCTGCCGGATGTGAGCCCGGGTATCCCAGGAATGCGCGCTCATGGGATTGAGCCGCAGCGACCGTTCGGCATCCTCGAGCCCTTCCGGGCCGCGCCCCATCTTGAACAGAGCCCATGCCCGGTTGTTGAGCGCCGTCGCAAAATCGGGGCTGATGGCGATCGCCTGATCGTAGTCCTGGATCGCCTCGTCATATTTCTGCTTCAGCGAATACGACAAGGCGCGCATCGAATAGGCTTGCGCCCTCTCGACCGGCGTCGATGCGGGGTTGTCGATGATCGCCGTGCAACCCGCGAAACGGCGTTCGTTGTCCTCGCTGAAGCAATCCGTAGCGATTTCGGCGCCGACAGGTCGCACAAGAATTGCGACGAGCATCATCGCGCCCGCAAGCAACCGCACCAAAGACTGCCAACCGATAGCCATCCTGTCGCCTTGTCCGTGCCGATCGCGAGACGCGAGCCGAGCGACTCTTTCCGCCCGCGCCCGGCCTCAATATGGCGACAAAGGTGGCACGATCAAGCCGCCGGGATTGGCCCCCTGTTTTCGGGCACCTCGACATCGAGATCGAGGATCAGGAAACTCCAGGACTTACCGTGCGAATCGAGCCCAAGCGAGGTGTTGACACCTCCTTCGAGCGCATCAAGCATCACGAAATTGAGGCCGTGGAGCTGATCGAGCTCATAGCGCGTGACGGCACCTTTCAGCAGGTTGGGGTAGGCCGACTTCACCCGCTCTGCGGTGAGCTGCGCCTTCACGAGCGCATAGTCGCCGGGGTCGTAAACCCAGACCGACACGTTCGACGTGTTGCCCTTGTCGCCCGCGCGGGCATGCGCGATGTCGTGAAGCTTGACCCGCCGCATCGTTCCTTGTCCGCTCATGCCACCAGCACCTCGACGCTCGGCCGCACCCGCTCGCGCTCGATCAGCGCCGAATGGGTCACCACGGACGGCGTAATCTGCCCGCGATAGCCGCCGCCGCCGGCCGGGCCACAGCAGAGCATCGCCTCCACCTCCCACAGCATGGTCTCGCAGGCAGACCGGTCGGCTGACCGCATCGCAACCCGCACCCGGACATCCTCGGCATTATGCCGGACACCATGCGCCGTCGCGTGCAACGCATTGAGCCCAATGAGATCGACCCGCATGTTGCGCGCGATCTCGCTGTGCCGGCCGAGCCGGTCGCGCAGGATGTCGGCGGCGAGGGCCGCGCGCGCGGCCGAGTTCGGACCGGCATAGCTGACACCCGCCTCGCCGAGATAGCCCCCGTCGAACCCGACCGTGACCTTGAGCGTATCCGGCCGCGCGGTCCCGCTGCCATTCGCCACGCGGACCCGATCGCGACCCTCTTCCTTGATCTGCACCGCCGAGAAATCGGCCGTGACGTCCGGCGTGAGATAGCGCTTCGGATCGTGCACCTCGTAGAGGAGCTGCTCCTTCACCGTGCGCGGCGTCACCATGCCACCCGCATCGTCGAGCTTGGTGATGACGGCTGAACCGTCCGGCTGCACCTCCGCGATCGGATAGCCGCAGTCGGCGAGGCGCGGCACGTCTTTCTTGCCCGGATCGGCGTAATAGCCGCCCGTGATCTGCATGCCGCATTCCATGAGATGCCCGACCAGTGTACCGCGCCCGAGCGCCGCCCAGTCGTCACGCCGCCAACCATACGTGTGCACGATCGGCGACAGGAACAACGAGGGGTCCGACACCCGGCCTGTGATGACGACGTCGGCCCCGGTCTCGAGCGCCGGCAGGATGGCGTCGATCCCGAGATAGACGTTGGCGCCGGCGAGCGGCAGCCCGACCTCGCTGATCTTACGGTCGTGATAGTCGAAGAGCCGCGTATCGGGCGTCAGCAGGTCGGTCACCTCGTCGCCGAGCACAGCTGCCACCTTCAGCCCCTTGAGGCCGAGTTCCCGCGCCACCTCGATCACGACGCGCGCCGCATCGGGCACGTTCGCCACGCCCATGTTGGTGACGATGCGCGTCCCGTTGGCCTTGGTGGCCTTGAGCACGCCCCGCATGCGCTGCGCCAGCTGCGGGTTGTAGCCGCGCTTGGGATCGAGCTTCCGGTCCCGATGACCGAAGGCGAGTGTCCGCTCCCCAATGGTCTCGAAGACGAGATAGTCGAGCCGGCCCTTCTCCGCGAGATCGATCGCCGGCCCGAGCCGGTCGGAGGAGAAGCCCGCGCCGCATCCAAGTCTAAGCATGGTCGAAGTCCTTCGCTGGGATCAGACCGGCCGGTCGCCCTTCTTGACGGTGAGCGCCGCGCGGTTGTCGGCGGCTGGCAGCATCTTCGCCGGGTCACGCGTCACGACGACGTCGAGAATGGTCGGCGTCGAGGTGTTCTCGAGCCCCTCTTGGATCGCACCGGCGAGTTTCTCGGGATCGGACACCCGGATGCCGTGGCAGCCGAATCCCTTGGCGATAAGCGCGTAGTCCATCTCCACGAGATCGGACGACTGGTAGCTGCCCGGACCATAGACGGCGTGCTGCAGCGCCTTCACGTAGCCGGACGCCGCGTTGTTGAAGACGATGCCGACGAAGCTCGTCCCGAGACGCCGCGCGGTCTCCAGCTCGCCGAGACTCATGTTGAAGCCGCCGTCACCGCACATCGTCACGACGCGCCGCTTCGGCCCGGCCGCCAATTGCGCGCCGATGCCGCCGGGCACGCCGTAGCCGATGGACGCAAACCCGCGATCCGGCAGGAAGTGGCGTCCGGCCGCCTTGGTGTCGAACATCAGCCCGCCCCAGTGGCCCGCGAACCCACCGTCCGCAACCAGGATCGCATCGGCCGGCATGGCCTTGTTGAGCTCGTTCATGAGACGGCCGACATTGATCGGGCTCTCGGTGGATTCGAGCCGGTCCCGCGCCCCGGTCCGCCATTCGGCCATGCGCTTGGGCAGCTCCGCCAGATAGCCGGCGCGCGCAGCTGCCGCCGCCTTGCCGTTGCCGAGCGCCGCCGCGAGATCGAGCAACGTCAGCTTCGCATCGCCCGCGAGCGCCACGTCGGTTCGCGTCGTCCGGCCGATCTCGGTCGGCTCGATCTCGACATGGATGACGGGCTTCCCCGGCGGAATGAGCGCGAAGCGCTTCGTCGCGATCTCGCCAAGCTTGCAGCCCACCACAATCAGGCAGTCCGATGCCCCGATGAGCGCATTGGCGATCCGGTCGTAGCGGCCGAAAAGACCGGCGGAGTGCGAATGCGAGCACGCGACGGCGCCTTTGCCGCTCATGGTGTGCGCCACAGGAATGCCGAAAGCGACGGCGAACTGCTCGAGTTCAGCCCACGCCTCGGAAATGTGGATGCCGCCGCCCGCCAGAATGAGCGGCCGCTCGGCCTTCGCGATGAGCGCTGCGGCGCGTTCCACCGAGCTTGCGTCGGGCCGCGTGCGCCGGGCCTGTGCCTTCAGCGTTTCCGGATCGATCCAGAAATCGGCGGCGTCGAAGTCGAACTCGCTGTGCGCGATGTCCTCCGGCACATCGAGCAGCACCGGACCGGGCCGCCCGCTGGTCGCCACCGCGAACGCGCGCCGGACGTGTTCCGGAATGCGCTTGATGACCTCGACCCGGATCACCTCCTTCACGACCGGCCGCAGCACATCGATCTGCCGCGCCTCCTGCGTCATGTTTTTCCAGGCATGCTCTCGATTGGCATCGCCCGTGATGGCGATCATCGGAATGCCGGCGTTGAGGCTCTCGACGATGCCCGTGACAAGATTTGTCGCACCCGGCCCGAGAGTACCATCCGCGACGGCCGGCCGGTTGGTCACCTTCGCCCATGCATCAGCGGCAAAGGCCCCGCACCGCTCGTCGTTGATCAGATAGTGCTTGAGCCCCAGCACCCGGCAGGCCTCATAGAACGGAAGGAGCTGGAAGCCGCCCATGCCGAACATCGGGCCGCAGCCGGTGAGCTTCAGCATCTCGGCCAGCGCCATGCCGCCGGTGATGCGGCGGATCGAATTGGGGATCGGTTGGTTCACGACTTGAGCTCCTTGAGGCGGGCCGCGACCATAGCCGCGACGAATTCCCGGGTCGACTGGCCAACCATGGCGCCATGCCGGCGGGCCGTCTCGTTGATGGTTGAAATGTAGCCGTCGGCGAACGTCGAGCGGCCGTCGCCGATGCGGGCGGAGAACGCGGAAACGCACGCGCCGGCGATGCCGCGCTGTTCGAGCGCCGGCAACCGGGTTACGCCCGCGTTGTCGATGCCTCGGTCGGCGTCGTTGCACACGCAGGCGAACACCGGATACTTGATCGCCATGTCGGCCCGCCCGCCGAGGGCCGCCCCATGCGAAGCCGCGACCACGATGTGACCGTCGTCCTCGGGCTTCACGAGGCTCATGCTGTCGATCACGATCACCTTGACGCCCGGCGCTCCCGCCTCCGGCAACTCGAAGCGCGATTCCTCGAGCGGCGTGGGCTTCGGCGACGGCCGCCGATTGGCCTTGTGCAGCAGGAGAAGGGCATCGCGACAGCTCATGCCGGGCTTGAGACCCAGCGCCTCTGCGGCCCGGTTGACGGTCGTAAGCACGCCGCGCTCGACGCCATCACGGCCCTCGCCGATCCGCGCGGAAAGATGCGAGATGGCCGCCCCCGGCACGCCGAGGCCGTCGAGCAGCGCGAGGCCCGCGACGCCGGCCCGCTCGCGCCCGATCCCCGCATCGTTGAGGACTATACCGGCGACACCTTTCGACGCGGCGTAGTACGCGGCGTAGATCCCCGCATGCGATCCGCAATAGGCGACGGCACCGTGGTGCTTGGCCTCGAAATGCGTGACGCTGTCGAGCACCACGACGCTGTCGGGGAGTGAGGACATCGGGACGGGCTCCCTTGGATTGGCTGACTGTGCGGCCTTGACCAAGTAGCGCATGACAGCCGAGGCTCTGCAAGGGACTGTCGAAAGGGAACGCCCATGCCCGCCTACGAGCACCTCGTGATCGCATTCGGCCCGGGAGAGCTCGCCCGGGTCGCAGCCGCAATCGCAGGCGACGGCCGGGCGCGCGTCGAGAAGCGCGGCGGTCGCCTCTTTGGCACCTGGAAGGCGCTCATCGGGCTCTCGCTGAACCATGTCGTGGTGGTCGTCGAATGGCCGGACGTGACAACGGCCCGATCGGCCTGGGGCGCGGTGGCGGACGGCATCGCCGGCGCCGCTGTCGAGCAGCACGACCTCTGGCACGCCACGTTGCGACCTGCCCCCGGCTTCACGCCGCGCCACGACGGCGGTTTCGTCACCCACCGCTGGTATGACATTCGCGACACCGACCTTGAACGCTTCCTCGAACTCTCGTCCAACACGTGGACCAATTGGGAAGGCACCCACGACGGCGAAGTCATCGGCCTGTGGCGCGCCGACGAACCACCGGCGCCCGACCGGATGCGCATGCGCCTGATGGCCTGGTATCGCGACATGGGAGTGTGGGAGCGGTCGCGCCACTGGAAAGGAACGAAGGGTGCCGAGACCGCCAACCAGAACCTCGGCGCACGCTACGACCTCACGCTCGACAGCGCCGTCTCGATCCTGCAGCCGCTGTAGCGTCAGGGCGCCCCTAAGCCGCGACGCGCACCAGCACCAAAGCCGCGATGGTGGCCACCGTCACGTGAACCGCGACGAGCCCAAGGCCGATCCGCATGACGAGGCCGTCGTCGCCCGGCTCCCGCCTCCCGAGCGTCGCGAGCAGAATGGCTGCAACCGGCAACGACGCCATGCCAGCATGCCCGCTTGCGGCATTCTGCAACGCCGCGAAGATCGGCACGACATCGAACGTCTGACCGGCAGCCGCCGCACTCGGCATGAACAGCGCGTTTCCCGTCACGCCCGAACCGGTGACGAAACCACCGACCGCCCCCAGCAGCGCCACGACGACGAGCGAGGCATCGCGGCCGAGACCTCCGACGCTCGCAGCGAGCGCCGCAATCGCTCCGCTTTCGGCGAGCAGGCGCGCCGCCAGCATGAACAGCGCAATGGCCACGATGGGTCGCCACGCCCGTTGCAGCACCGTGGCGAGCACACCCGGCGTGACGGAGCGCCCGGCCGTCGCGAGTGTCGCGATGAGCAGCGCCACACCGGGCGAGGTCATTAGGGCAAATTGCACACGTCCCGTATCGAGCGCCGGTGCGACGCCGATTCCCGCCAGCGGCGCGATCAGCAGTTTCTGGCCGACAACGGCGAGAAGTAGCGCCAGATAGGGTCGCAGCCCCGCGGCCTTGAGGGCTTCACTGAACCCCGAGCGCGAGGGCGCCAGAGCCGTCACGACCAGGATCACAGCCAGCCCGCCGGCGACTCCGGCCACCTCGACACCGATCGTCGCCGTCCCGAGCCAGACACCGGCGACGAGCGCGAGCCCGGCCGCCATGGCGAATCCGATGTCGCGCGCGCCTGCACTTGGCAGGAACCAGAGCGCCAGCAGGGGAAGCAGGAACGCGACGGAGCCGCTCGTGCCGGCAATCCAGTATTTCAACGTCTCGATGGGAACCGCGGATAGCTTGGCGCCGACATGCGCCGAGATCGACAGCGCGCCCCAGGGCATCAGGCTCATGCCGACGAGCCCGATGCCGATGGCTGCGCGCTTGTCGAAGAGCGACAGCAAGAGCGGCATGGTGACCATGAGCGACACCCCCATGCCGGTCAGACTCTCGACGACGACGCCGATGCCGGTGGCGATCAGGATGGCGGCGCGGCCACCCGTCACGTGAAGACTGCGTACGAGATCGCCGATGGCCTCGGGCGACTTGCGTCCGCGCGTGGCCTCCACGAACAGGATGCCCGGCACGATCATGGCGGCGACGAGGGCAGTGAGGATGGCGGCATCCGCGCCCGCTCGGATCAGCCCGGCCGCGAGCCCGGCCTCTCCGCTCCCCGCAACCCACACCAGCACTGCGGCCGTGAGGGCGGCGGCCGACGCCACAAGCCCGCTGGCCTTGAAGCCGAGGACGAGCACCAGCACCACGGCGGGCGGAAACAGGGCGGCGAGGCCGGACATCGTCGGATCATCCTGGACGCGAGGGGCGGCGAACGGTCTCGAATTGATCAGTCGACCCGGCCGAGCACGAGCGGCTCGGTCGGGAGACGTCCCAGGCTGAGATCGCGCACGAGGCCTGCGAGGCCCGGCGGCCGCACGATCTCCATGGTCTGCTCGAGGGCCTCGATCGTCCACCATCCGAGATCGCTCATCCAGCGCCGATCGCCATCGAGCCATCCACTGTCGTCGATCCGGTCCGTTGCGACGCGCAGGAAGAAAATGTGCTCCCGCGTGCGGTAGCGGCGTCCCTTCCAGTCGTAGGCCGTCGTCCGCATCGCGACCATCGGCAGTTCGCCATCGGCCGTGAGCCCCGTCTCCTCGGCCAGTTCACGTCGTGCCGCGACGATGGGCGTCTCGCCCGGCTCGATGCCGCCGCCGGGCAGCGCCAGGAACGTCGTCGCGTTCGGCCGCCGCTCGGGCTCGACCGAATGCCCGATGTTGGCCCGGAACAGCAGGACGCGATCGGACGGATCGAGCACGATCAGGCGCGCAGTCGGCCGTTCGATCATGTGTGAGGCTCCGGCAGGCGATGAGAAACGGGCCGCTATCCATAGCCGCCGCGACAGGAAAACGAAAAGGGCCGGACATCAGTCCGGCCCTTGTCATCGTGTCGAGCACCGGCAGCTGGAGTGAGCCGCCTCATGCGTCGGAGCTGATCTCAGACCGCTTCCTTGAGTTCCTTGGCCGCGCGGAAAGCGACCTTCTTGGAAGCCTTGATCTTGATCTGCTCGCCCGTGGCCGGATTACGACCCATGCGCGCCGGCCGCTTCTTGACCTGCAGGATGCCGAGGCCGCCGATGCGGATGCGGGCGCCCTTCTTCAGGTGCGTCGTGATCATGCCGATGGCCTCGGCGAGGATTTCGTTCGCCTGCTTCTTCGGGAGGTTGTGCGTCTCGGAGATCGCATTGCCGAGATGGCGAAGCGTGACGGTGTCGCCCTTGCCCGGCTTCGCTGCCTTGGCGGCCGGCTTGGCGGCAGCCTTGACCGCCGTCTTTGCCGGAGCCTTGGCGACGGCCTTCACGGGAGCCTTCGCCGTCTTGGCGGGTTTCGAGGATTTGAGAGCTTTTGCTGCGACTTTGGCCTGCATTGGGATGTCCTGCCTGAGAGTTGATGTCTATCGCACTGATTTGCAGTGAGAATTGGTCTGATTGCTCAGTAGGTAGATGGAATCAGATGATTTCGAAAGAAAAAATTGGGAAAACCACTGATCTGAAAAGACATTTGTGATCGAAACGCCACGCTTTTCGCCATTTTTGCCCGATTTCGCATATCGCGAGAGGGTTTCGGACACCCTGGCGCCTGCTATCGGCCGATATCGGCCGAATCAAGTTGTAGCTGTAATAGCTACACTTCCGAGCCCTTCGAGCTCGAACGAGAAAGTTTCTCCGGCTGCAATGGGAAGCGTCGGAATGACACTTCCGGTAATCACGACCTGCCCCGCTTCGAGCGGCCGCCCGCGATCTGCCGCGAGATTGACGCACCACGCTAGCGCCCCCATCGGATCGTCGGTTCGTCCCTCGCGCGGACCGGACGGCATGCTGAGCCGTCCGACAAGTCCATTGAGATCGAGTGAAGCAGGAACCGCGATCGGCTGACCGAGCACGATCCCCGCATTCCATGCGTTATCGGCAATCAATGTGGTCGGGCGCGTTTCCCGATAGACGGCATTCCGATCCTCGATCAGCTCGAACGCCGGCATGACTTCGGAGATCTCGGCCCGCACGTCTTCGGCTGTCCAAGGCGCGGCCTTCTTCGCGAGGGTGCGACGAACCCGCACCGCAAGCTCGAACTCGAGCACGACGTGCATGTGGCTCGAGAGCCGGAGCGTCGCCGGGGATTGGTGGATATTGCGGCTGTAGATCATTCCGCCGCACGGGTGATCGATACCCATCAACTCCTGCATCACCTTCGTGGTGACGGCGATCTTGAGGCCGGCGACCGGGCCGTAGATCGGCTCCCAAAGAGTCCTGAGAGCCTCCTGCACCGCGTAGGCATCGGCAATGGTCGGTGGCTCGAGCGCGCCGGCGAGATTGCGGTAAGGCTGCCGAAGCCGGTGCGCTTCGGCAATGCCGCGCGCCGCCGCCATCGGATCGAACTCAGTACTGGTCATGACGCAATCACCCTTTTCGCCGGCGCGTCGCATGCTTTCCGAGGCTGGTCGTCCAACGGCTCAGGCGATCAGCCGTTCCATTTCCTTCACGATCGCCTGCCCCATCTCCGTCGTTCCGACCCGGCGCATGTTCGGCTGCATGATGTCCGCCGTCCGATAGCCCTGCTCGAGCGTTCCGGCGATGGCCTTGTCGATGAGATCGGCCTCTTTAGCCATGTTGCAAGAGTAGCGGAGCGCCATCCCGAACGATGCGATCTCGGCGATCGGGTTGGCGACGCCCTGCCCGGCGATGTCGGGTGCCGAGCCATGGATGGGCTCGTAGAGCGCCTTCGGAATCCCGGTCTTCGGATCGGGCGCCCCGAGCGACGCCGAAGGCAGCATGCCGAGCGAGCCGGCGAGCATGGCCGCCTCGTCCGACAGCATGTCGCCGAAGAGGTTGTCGCAGACCAGCACGTCGAACTGCTTCGGGTTGCGCACGAGCTGCATGGCGCAGGCATCCGCGAGGATGTGATGCAGTTCCACGTCCGGGTACTCGCGCTTGTGCACCTCGGTAACGACCTGGTTCCAGAGCACGCCCGTCCGCATCACGTTGCGCTTCTCGGCCGAATGCACCTTCTTGCCGCGCTTGCGGGCCAGGTCGAAGGCGACGCGTGCGATCCGCTCGATCTCGCTCGTGGTGTAGACAGTGGTGTCGACGGCGCGCTTCTGCCCGTTCTCCAGCGTTACGATCTCCTTCGGCTCGCCGAAATAGGTGCCACCCGTCAGCTCGCGCAGGATGAGGATGTCCAGACCTTCGACGAGTTCGCGCTTCAGGCTGGAGGCCTCCGCGAGCGCCGGATAGCAGATCGCCGGCCTCAGATTGGCGAAGAGGTCGAGCTCTTTGCGGATGCGTAGCAGACCCGCTTCCGGCCGGATGTCGTAGGCGACCTTGTCCCACTTCGGCCCGCCGACCGAGCCGAAGATGATGGCGTCGGCGGCCCTCGCCTTGGCCAGCGCCGCGTCGGTGAGCGGCGTGCCGTGCTTGTCGATCGAGCAGCCCCCGCACAGCTCCGTCTCGGTGCGGAACTCGGCCGCGGTCTTCTTTCCGAGGAACGCAATGACCCTGTCGACCTCCGCCATCACCTCCGGGCCAATTCCGTCGCCGGGCATCAGAAGAAGGTTGTGAGTGGCCATGAACGCCTCGTTTTGCTGTATTTCATCGGGGTTTGATCGTGGGGCATTGCTCTAGACAACGCTGCCGGGCCACGCAAGCGATTGCCGGGCGGGATATGAACTTTTTGCGACGCCACTGCTTCGACGACGAACGCGCCGACCAGCCTGCCGCCGGCCTTTGACTTCGCACGACGAACGCCCGATACGAGATCATGGAGAAGAGGAGCGCGAGCCCGGTGCCGGAACTGAGCGAGAGCAAGACGGGCCTTGGCACGGCGCCGGCATCTCGGTTTGCCTGGCCGGGCGGGCTCAAGGCGACGAGCGAATACGACGCCGCGATCGACCATCTGCTGACGGGCGAAGGCCACCTCTTCGTCACGGGGCGCGCTGGAACGGGCAAATCGACGCTCTTGCGCGCGCTCGGCGAGATGATCCCCGAGCCAATGGCGATCGTGGCGCCGACGGGCCTCGCCGCGGTCAACGTCGGCGGCCAGACGATCCACTCGTTCTTTGGCCTGCCGCCCCGCCTCGTCGGTCCCGACGACATACGCCGCAGCCGCAACGGCAGCGTCATGCGGAAACTGAAATTTCTCGTCATCGACGAGGTCTCGATGGTGCGGTCGGACCTGATGTGGGCCATCGACCAATCGCTGCGCGTCAATCGCGGCCGCCCGCGCGAGCCCTTCGGCGGCCTCCGGCTCGTGATGTTCGGTGACCTGCACCAGCTTCCCCCCGTCGTGCAGGAGAACGAGGTTGCCGATCACCTCGAGACGCGCCACGGCGGTCCGTTCTTCTTCTCGGTGGCAGCACTCGGCGAAGGCGCGGGCACGTCGCGGCTCGAGCTGACCGAGGTCTTCCGCCAGCGCGAAGGCGCGCTCCTCGACGTGCTCAACCGCATTCGTGATGGCGATGTCGGTGAAGAGGAACTGACGGCGCTGAACGAGCGCGTCTCGCCGATCCGCACACTGGGCGAAGGCGATCCGTTCGTCATCCTGACGCCGACGAATGCCGCCGCAAACCGCATCAATGCGGCGTTTCTGTCCGCCTTGCCGGGCGAGCTGAAAAGCTACTCGGCGACCGTGACGGGCGAATTTGGGCAGACGGCACAGCCGACCGAGCCCGAACTGGCCCTGAAACCCGGCGCCAAGGTCATGATGCTGCGCAACGACGCCGACCGCCGCTGGGTCAACGGCAGCATCGCCCGCGTCAAACGGCTCGGCGAGAGCAGCGTGCACGTCGAGATCGACGGTCGCGAATACGAGATCGAGCCTGTCGCCTGGGAGAGCCGGCGCTATGCCTACGACACGGCGGCCGAGAAGATTGTCGAGACCGTCGCCGGCACATTCCGCCAGCTTCCGCTGCGCTTGGCCTGGGCGCTGACCATTCACAAGAGCCAGGGCTTGACGCTCGACAAGGTGTACATAGATCTCGGTCGCGGGACATTCGCCCACGGGCAGGCCTACGTAGCCCTGTCGCGGTGCCGGACGCTCGAGGGCCTCTCGCTGGCCCGTCCACTGCGCCCTCAGGACATCATGTTCGACCGGGCCGTCCTCGGCTACCGGGACGTGTTCCCGTCGCTCGTCTGAGGCCCATCGACCGGCGTTCATTTCGCACTGCACAATTTCTATTGCATCGCACCATTCGTTCGCTTATATACGGGTTAACGCAGTTGCTGACAGGCGCTGCCAAGGATTTCGAGCGAACAACCTTCGGAGAGTAACGATGAACGAGCACTTCACCCGGCAGGCTGAGCAGTTCTTCAATGTCGCCAAGGACGCCCGCGTCCCCGAGAACGTCCAGGCCATGGTGGCCGACGGCGTCGCCAAGACGCGCGAAGCCTACGAGAAGGCCGCCGTTGTCGCCAAGGATCAGGCGAAGGTCGCCGAAGACGTGATGCTGGCCAGCCAGGCCGGCGCCAAGTCACTCGGCAACAAGCTGATGGAGAACACGGTCACCAACGCCGAAGCGGCGTTCGACGCGGCCCAGGCCATCGCCCGTGCCCGTTCGATCCCTGAGGCGGCCCGCCTGCAGCAGGAGTTCGTCCAGAAGCAGATGGCGACCGCTGGTCTCCAGACGCGGGAGCTTTTCGAACTGTCGGCGCGCATCGCGCAGCAGACGTTCGAAAGCTTCAACGCTGCTGCCCAGAAGTCGTTCGACTCGATCAAGAAGTCGGGCTGAGCTGCAAAGCCGGTTCGATGTTGGTTCGAAGGCCCGGAGCGGACATGCTCCGGGCCTTTTCCGTTTGCGGCACCCTGACCGGGCATGCTTGACGGCCGAGGCGGCGCCCAACCATGGTGGCGCGTCAATGGATCAAACGCCCCGGACCGCCCCATGAGCCTTTACCCGCCGCCCGTCACCGTGAAAGCCGAAATCTTCGCGCGGATGCCGGACGCCCTGCGCCGCAAGGTCCGGACGGAGTGGGCCGACTACAACAAGGCGGGCACCCCGGTCGACTGCTTCCTCGAAGGCCCGAGCTTCGACCGCGCCGGCAATCTCTACGTGACCGACATCCCGCATGGTCGCGTCTTCCGCATTTCGCGGGCCGGCGACTGGACGCAGGTGGCCGAATACGACGGCTGGCCGAACGGCCTCAAGTTCCACAAGGACGGCCGGGCGTTCATCACCGACTACAAGCGCGGCATCGTGGTCCTCGATGTGGCATCCGGTAGCGTCTCGACCGTGCTCGGCAGCGTCAGATCGGAGAGCTTCAAGGGCGTCAACGATCTGCATTTCGCGGCCAACGGCGACCTCTACTTCACCGACCAGGGCCAGACGGGCCTCCATGACCCGACGGGCCGCGTCTATCGCTACACCGCCAGCGGCCAGCTCACATGCCTCGTCGGCACCATCCCGAGCCCGAACGGCCTCGTCCTCGATCTCCACGAGCGCGTCCTTTTCCTCGCCGTCACGCGCGGCAACGCCGTATGGCGCCTCCCGATCATGCCCGACGGCGCGGTCTCGAAAGTGGGCATCGCAATTCAGCTGTCCGGCGGACTGTCCGGACCCGACGGCCTCGCGCTCGACGCGGAAGGCGGGCTCATCGTCGCCCACGCCGGCATGGGTGTCTGGCGCTTCGACCGCATGGGACGCCCCACGCACTACATCGACCCGGTCGTCGCGCCATTCGTGACCAACGTGGCGTTCGACGGTCACCGCCTGTACATGACCGAGAGCGAGACCGGCACCATCCTGACCGCCGAATTGCCCGTCGCGGGAAAGCAGATGTACGGCCTGAGCTGAACAGATCGGCGCGCGATAGCGCCTGACATTCAGCTCCCACCATGCCATCTCTGGCGGCAGCAAGTGGAACCGACAGGGAGCAGTCTCGTGTCCGAAGGAACTGAGCGAGAGCCGGCGGCGAGGACAATCGCGTCATTCGTCGCCAACTTCCGTCCCGAAGACTTGCCCGCTCCCGTGATGCACGAGGCGAAGCGGTCGCTCCTGAACTTCGTCGGCGGCGCCATCGGTGTCGCCTACGATCCCGCCGTCGAGGCCGCCGTCCGTGTTCTGGAGCCGTTCACCGGCCCCCGCACCGCCACCCTGATCGGCCGCCACGAGCGGTTCGATGCGCTCTCCGCCTCGTTCGTCAACGCAGTGTCGGCCAACCTCCTCGACTACGACGACACGCACCTCCGCACCGTCATCCATCCGACTGCTCCGGTCGCGCCGCCCATTCTCGCGCTCTCCGAGACGCGGCCGATCACCGGCCTCGAGCTGCTGACGGCGTTCGCGCTCGGTGCCGAGATCGAATGCCGGATGGGCAACATGGTCATGCCCGGCCACTATGCGCGCGGCTGGCACATCACCGCGACCTGCGGCGTGTTCGGATCGGCGATCGCCTCGGCCCACGTCATGGGTCTGTCAGCGAGCCAGATCGCGAACGCCATCGGCATCGCGGCGAGCCAGTCCGCCGGGATCGTCGAGAATCTGCCGACGGCAGCAAAAAACGTCGGCGTCGGTAACGCGGCCAAGAACGGTCTTCTGTCCGCGATATTCGCCGAGCAGGGCTACGACGGCGCGCCCCGCTCGATCGAAGGCAAGCTCGGCTGGGCCCGCGCCATGGGCGACACGCCGGCGCTCGACGAACTGGTGGGAGATCTCGGGAGCCGCTGGGAGCTGCAGCGCAACACCTACAAGCCCTATCCCTGCGGCATCGTCATGCATGCCGTGCTCGACGCCTGCCTCGAGCTCCGCGACCGTTTGCAGATTGATCCGGCCCGCGTCGCCACCGTGACCGTGAGTGGCGACGCGCTGTTGCTGGCGCGCGGCAACCGCCCCGTCGCCAATGGCCGTGATGCCCGCGTCTCGATTCATCACTGCGCAGCCGCAGCCTTCCTGTGGGGTCGGGCCGGCGTTCCCGAATTCGCCGACGCGCGCGTGATGTCGCCCGAAGCCATCGCCTTCCGCGCCAGGGTGACGGCAGTCGAGGATACGTCGATGCCTGTCGGCGCGGCCCGCGTGATCGTCCGCCTGACCGACGGCGCAAGCCACGAAGCCACCGTCCTCCATGCCCGAGGCTCCATCGAGAAGCCTTTGTCGGACGACGATATCGGCGCCAAGGTGCATGAGCTGGTCGCACTGGCCGGCACCAGGCTCGACGCCGAGCGCATCATCGACTCGGTCTGGGAGCTGGACCGCGCGCCGGGCGTCACGACGATGCTCGCGGCGGCGGTCGCTCGCCAGATCTGATCGCGATCCGGCGCCGCTCCGACCTGGGCCGCGAATGGCCTGCGCTTGACTTGCGCACCGGCAGCCAACCAATCTTCGAACCACGATCCATGAGCGGCACGCGAGACCGCTCGCAAAATCAGCAACGAAAGGCGATCACATGGCGAAAGTCGGCTTTGTCGGTCTTGGCAACATGGGCCTCCCCATGGCCGGGAACCTCGTGAAGAAGGGCCACGAGGTGAAGGGCTTCGACATCATGGAGGACAACCTCAGCAAGGCGGCTCAGGCCGGCGTCCGGAAGGTCGCCAGCGCCGCCGATGCGGCCCGGGAGGTCGACATCCTCGTCACCATGGTCCCGACGGGCAAGGAGACGCTGGCGGTCTACGAAGGCTCGGGTGTCCTGCAAGCCGCCAAACCGGGCACCCTCTTCATCGATGCATCCACCATCGACGTCGCCCAGGCCCGCCGGGCTCACGAACTCGCCAAGGCAGCGGGAATGCTGTCTCTCGATGCACCCGTTTCCGGCGGCACAGTCGGCGCCGATGGCGGCACGCTGACCTTCATGTGCGGCGGCTCCAGGGAGGCGTTCGAGAAGGCACGCGCGGTACTGGAAGGCATGGGCCGCAAGGTCGTGCACTGCGGCGACGCGGGCGCCGGCCAGGCCGTCAAGATCTGCAACAACATGATGATGGCCATCAACATGCTTGGCGTCTGCGAGGGCTTCGCGCTCGCGGAGAAACTTGGCATTTCGCACCAGACGCTGTTCGACGTCGTATCGACCTCGACCGGCAACAGCTTCGCCCTTTCGAACTACTGCCCGGTCCCGGGACCGGTCCCGACGACCCCGGCTAATCGCGACTACGCGCCCGGCTTCATGACCAAGCTGATGGTCAAGGACCTCGCACTTTCGCAGTCGACCTCGCTCGATGCGGGCGTCGCGACGCCGATGGGCGCCAACGCCCACGCCATTCTCCGGCACTACATGAACATGGTCGAAGGCGCGGCCGAGAAGGACTTCTCGAGCGTCGCCAATTTCGTCCGCGCCAGGAAAGACTGATCGATGGCCACCATCACCTATTACATGACGTTGAATTCGCCCTGGAGCTACCTCGGCAGCGCCAGGTTCGCGGCCATGGCGAAAACCTACGGGCACACGGTCGACCTCAGGCCCGTCAAATTCGGCGTCATCTTCCCGCAGACCGGCGGCCTGCCGCTGCCGAAGCGCGCACCGGCCCGCCAGGCCTACCGTTTGCAGGAGTTGAAGCGCTGGCGGGAGGTGCGGGGCCTCCCCATCAACATCCAGCCGAAACACTTCCCGTCGGATGAGACGGCGGCAACACGCCTGCTCATCGCTGCCAAGATGCAGGGCAAGGATGCCCACACGCTGGCGACCGAGATGGGCCGGGCCCTGTGGGAGCGCGATGAGAACCTCGCCGATTGGGCGACGCTCGAAGCAGCAGCGTCGCGGGCTGGCATGGATGCCAACGCCATCAAGGCGGCGGCGGCGCCCGATGCGGAAATCGACGCGCTTCACGATGCCTACACCGAGGAGGCACTGGCGAAGGGTGTGTTCGGCGCGCCGACCTATTACCTCGAGAGCGGAGAGTTCTTCTGGGGCCAGGATCGGCTCGAGTTGCTCGAGCGGGAGCTGGCCAAGGCGTGACATCCGACCCGATCCGCCCCACTCCCGCCGACCTTGTCGTCCGCGTGACTGCAGCACTCGAGCACGCGGGCACGCGCTCTGATAATGCTGCCAGCGTAGCCCGTGCGCTTGTCGCCGCCGAGGTCGACGGCCAGGCGGGTCACGGGCTCTCGCGCGTCGAAAGCTATGCGGCCCAGGTCCGCGCCAAGAAAATCGATGGCCACGCGACACCGACGAGCACGCGGCCGCGTCAGGCGACATTGGCCATCGACGCTGCGCATGGCTTTGCCTACCCGGCCCTCGATCTCGCCGTCGCCGAACTGCCGGCCGTTGCCCGCACGAGCGGTATCGCGGCAGCCGCGATTCACCGCTCGCATCACGCGGGCGCCTTGGGGCTGACTGCCGAGCGTCTGGCCGACGCCGGGCTCGTCACCTTGATGTTCGCCAATACGCCCGCTGCCATGGCGCCTTGGGGCGGCAGGCGTGCCTTGTTCGGAACCAACCCGATCGCCTTTGCCGCGCCCGTCCCGGCCGGCCCTCCGCTGCTGGTCGATCTCGCGCTGTCGGAAGTCGCGCGCGGCAAGATCATGGCGGCGGCCGAAGCTGGAAAGCCGATCCCACTCGGTTGGGCGACCGACCGGCATGGCCAGCCGACGACAGACGCCCGCGCGGCGCTGGCGGGCACCCTCCAGCCGGCCGGCGGTGCCAAGGGCTCGGCGCTCGCCCTGATGGTGGAAGTGCTGGCGGCGGCGCTGACGGGCGGGAGTTTCGCGGCCGAAGCCTCGTCCTTCCTCGATGCGAGCGGCCCGCCACCATCGACCGGCCAACTGATCGTTGCCATCGATCCGCTAGCATTCCCGGGTGGCGCGCGGTTCGCCGAGAGGTTGGCGTCGCTCGCACACGACATCGCCGTCGACGGCGACGCACGGCTGCCCGGAAGCCGGCGACTGGCACGTCGTCGCGAAGTCGCGACCCACGGCCTCGCCGTACCCACCTCACGCCTCGAAGCCCTCGATCGCCTGGCGGGCCGTTGATACACGCGCCTCTCAGCGCTGCCAGCGAACCTCGAAGGGCGTCATCCAGAGCACTTGAGGTCCGGATTTCTGCCCAGCGGGCGGCGCACCACCGGCGAACTCGGCAAGGACACCGGTGATGTGCTCCTCGGCGCCCGAGCGGAACATAACGTTCGCCTTCTGGAACACGAGACGACCGTCCTGCCACACGCGCAGCAGTCCATCCGACTTGCCAGGCGCATTGAGAGCCACTTCCTGTTCGAACTGCATCCACCGTCCGGTCTCGAGCTTGAAGCCGCGCCGGTCGTTGCTGAAGGGTCGGCCACCGGTTTGCCCGGCGAGATGCATGTTGATCGAAGCGTCGCCGGATGGCGCAACCGCATAGCGTGTCGAGAAGGTGGGCTCACCGCCCTGATCCGTGGCCAGACCGCCTTGCAGCCCAGGAAGACGAGCCTCACGCCCGAAACTGAAGCCCTCGGAAACGTAAAGGCCATAGGAGAGACAGGCCGTCGATGCCCCGTTGAGGCCAGCCGGCGCCCAGACGAACCCCATGCCCGGCCGCACTTCCGTATGGCTTGCGGCAGCTCGCTCCCGCGCCTTCTCAAGATTGAGTTCCAACGCGAACGTCGCAGGACCAGACTTCAGCTTGACGACCCGTGCGGCATCCCTGAGGCCCCACTCGCTGGCGCCGAGGCGCGCCTGCAGTTCCTCCGGCGCCAGCGGCGCGCCCTCCTTGTCGAGGGCCAGCCGCATCGCCGTCTGATAGCGATCACGGCAGCCAGGGGGATCGTCGGTAACGAAGACTGATCGAACGACCACCGCCATCGATGCGACGCCGACGAGAATGGCGGCGCCATTCAAGAGAAGCGTAGCCTTGCTCGGCAAACTGGGCATTTTCATCTTTGACGCCGCCACTCGATCGATCCGGGACGATACCGCGTCCCGCCCCCGAGGGGACGACACGCCACCCCCGACTATGCAGCGCAACCGTTAATCCGGCGTTTAGGAACCATCCCTCCGGTAACGGAACATCTCGCCAATGAGCCAGATCAGGCGAGAAACATCGCATCAGAGGCCCAGGCGCTTGCCAAGCCGCCGGGGACATTCTCGAGGAAGACAACGTCCACATACACGTTGCCGACCAGCGCCGAGATCATCGTTCCTCCGTCCTGCTGCGTGAACATGAAGGCGTCGTCGAGCGGCACGGACTCGTCCTTGTGGAAGTCGCGCATGTCGAGCGTATCGGAGGTGGTGAAGTCGGTGATCCGATCGACGCCGAGATGGAGGCCGCCGTTCGTCATCACATCCTTGCGCAGGAAGACGAAGGTATCGCTGCCGCTTCCGCCGGTCATCGTGTCGGCGCCGGCATGGCTTCTCAACTCGTCGCTTCCACCGCCGCCGACCAGCCAATTGGCGTACTTGTCGCCCTTCATGACGTCATCATGCGACGAACCGACCAGCCGCTCGACGCCCCAGACCTGCGAGGTGCCATTTCCGGTGACCCAGTGCTTCGAAAGATCCGCCGTGATGGCGACGGTCGATTGCGAGTAATCGAGCGTGTCGAACCCGCTGCCACCGCGGAAATAATCGTTGCCGCCACCGGCGATGAAATGATCGTTGCCTGAACCTCCGTCGATGTAGTCGTCGCCGAGGCCATCGTAGATCGTATCGTCGTCGGCGCCGCCGAAGAGCCGATCGTTCTCGCCGAACCCGTTGAGAACGTCGTTGCCGCTGCCGCCGTAGATGTCGTCGTTGCCCCCGTCACCCCAAAGGCTGTCGTCGCCGCTTCCACCGTAGATCGTATCGTTTCCAAGTCCGCCGCGCATGGAATCGCGCCCGGCGGTGCCATAAAGAAGGTCGTCGCCTGCGCCACCGTCCATGGCATCGTCGCCATAGCCGCCAAAGAGCGTATCCTGCCCCTCTTCGCCCATGACCCGATCGTTGCCCTCGCGCCCATAGACGACATCGTCACCCGCGCCGCCCTGGAGCGTGTCGTCGCCGGAGAACCCGTCGATGACGTCGTCTCCGTCTGTGCCGTCGATCCTGTCGCTGGACGCCGTTCCAATTAAATCAGCCATTTGCACCCGCTATTGCAAAGCCTCACCCCGTCAACGGCGCGAATTGGCAAATCCGAACATCGTGATTTGCCATGCCTTTCTTCGGCAACTTTCCGGAATTCTCGCCGCTTTCGATCTCTCCATTTATGAGGATAGCAACGTCGAATAAAACGCACGTAATGCTGGGCGCACAAAACAGGGATTAATTTTCATCGCATTTTATATTACCAGCCAAAAAAAATAGCCAGCAGTTTCCCACTGGCTATTTCTGTTCCTCGATTCACCACCGATCAGGCGAGCAGCATGCCTTCGCCGACCATCGTGCTGGCGTTGAGGCCGGTAAAGCCCTCCAACGTCACCACCTGGTGCCATTCGCCGGCAACCGCCGCATAGACGTGCGAGGAGCGGCCGTCATCGACGACTTTCACCACTTCGTCAATGCTGCTGTACTTCGCGCCCTTGAGCAGGTCCGAGAAGTCCAGGCTGTCTTCCTTCGAGAAGTCGGTGATCACGTCGACGCCGAGATGATTACCCTTCGCGTCGACAAGGTCCTTCACGGCCCACTCGAACGTGTCGGATCCCTCGCCGCCGGTCAGCACGTCGGCGCCGCCCATACCACGGAGAACGTCGTCACCGGCGCCACCGTCCATATGGTCGACAGCCTTGCTGCCCTTCATCACGTCGGCGTAGTTGGAGCCGATCACCTTCTCGAAGCCCGAGACGACATCGTTGCCCATGCCGGACGCCGACTTCTTTGAAAGATCGATCGTCATGCCCTGGCGTGCGCCAGAGAAGTCGATCGTGTCGAAGCCCGAGCCGCCGTTGTAGACGTCGTCGCCCTCTCCGGCCTTGAAGGTATCGTCGCCGGAGTTGCCGTTCACGATGTCGTTGCCCGCACCGTCGGACAGGACGTCGTTGCCGGCACCGCCATGGAGCTCGTCATTGCCGTCGCCGCCGTCGAGGACGTCGTCGCCCGAGTTGCCCCAGAGCTTGTCGTCACCGTCGCCGCCGAGCATCGTGTCGTTGCCCGACATGCCGAACAGCGTGTCGTTGCCGGCGCCGCCATCGACCATGTCGTGCTTGTCGTTGCTGACGGGCTTCGACGCGACCTTCGGCAGCAGCGCGGCGTTCGTCACGCCGAGGTCCACCGTGAAGACGCTGTCGTCGAAGTCCTTGTCGCCGCCGCCCTTGAGATCCTCGAACCCGATCTTCAGGACGCCCGTCGCCGTGTCGACCTCGGCCTTCACGTGGCTCATCTTGTCGCCGTTGAGGCCCTTCGAGCCGTCGTCGACGCTATGAAACACGCTCGTGCCATAGGCCGACTTCATGTCGGTCTCTTTGCCGTTGGCCGCGACATGAACCAGCTTCAGCTCACTGCCACCGTCGACGTTGCCCGGGTTGCCCTTGGCGTCCTCGAACTTCCACGAGGCATTGGGATCGGCGAGCAGCTTCGCCATGTTCTTCTGGCTGTAGCCGTCCGGAACGATGAAGAACCCGAGACGCTCACCCGCCTTCAGATCGAGACCCACCGAACTCTTGCCGGCCACGAGGCTGCCGCCAGAACCCGCGAGCGACGCATTCGAGAACATCACGTCGACGTCGTAGATCGAGCCATCGGCGGCGATTTTGTAGACGCCGAGGGCATTCTGAAAGCCCGCGCTCTCGCCCTGGAACGTAACCGTCGCCTTGCCGCTCTCGGCAATCTTGAGCTTCGTCATGTCCGCAACGCCGCCCTTACCAGCGTCGCCGAAGAGCACGTCGTTACCCAAGCCGCCAAGCAGCTTGTCGTTTCCACCACCACCGAAGAGCTGGTCGTTTCCGCCATTGCCCTCCAGTGTATCGGAACGCCCACCGCTGAAGAGTCGATCATCGAGATCGCTCCCCAGCACGGCCTTCCCTACACTCTTGACCGCATCCAACATTTCCAACGCTCTCCCGTCTCTCCTGTTTCTGGCATCATCGGCTCGAGCATTCGCCTCTGCCGGCGTAGTCAGGGATTAGAGACACCCGACACCCGCCGAGAGCCTTCTCCAGATCTTGTTATAACTGCGAGATTGAAATTGATTGTGCGTATGCGCCGAGCCATTCGCATCAAATACATTTCAAATTTTATCGGCCGTCTGACAAAAGAACCGGCGAAGTTTCCTTCGCCGGTCGAGGAGCGTCACGGTGAAGCCTTACCAGGCAATGCCCTCGTAGGTTTCGTCATCCGGTAGATCGCGCGAGAGCCTGGCGAGATCGAGAACATGTACCCCGGCCGGCCGATGGGCGACAGCGGCGCGGAATGCAGCAGTCGCATGGCTGACGACGACCACGTCACAATTCGCGAGCAGCTCCTCGGCATCCGTGACGATCAGGCTCTCGAGCTTGTCCATCAGCTCCGCCTGCGTTGGCGAAGCATGCTTGACGTAGTCGATCTGGCCCCTCAGCAGCGGCCCGAAATCCAGATTGGGATCGAATGCCGAGATCGTGGTTCCCATGGCAAGGAGCCGCGCCATGAGCTCGATCGTCGGGCTTTCGCGCAGGTCGTCGGTGTCGGGCTTGAACGTCACCCCGAGGAAACCGATGCGCTTGCCGTGATGCGGCTCCAGCAACCGCACCGCTTCAGCGATGTGCGCATCGTTCGTCACCATCAGGCTGTCGACGAGCGGCAGGTTCACGCCCTGCAGCTTGGCGATGTGCGAGACGGCCCGCACTTCCTTGGGCAGGCAAGAGCCACCGAAAGCAAAACCGGGCTTCAGATAGTAGGGCGAAAGATTGAGCTTCTTGTCCTTGACGAAGATGTCCATCACATCGTGGCTATCGATCCCGAGAGACTTGCACAGCCGCCCCACCTCGTTGCCGAAGGCAACTTTCGTCGCATGCCACACATTATCGGCATACTTCACCATCTCGGCAGCTTCGATCGACGTGAAGATCACGTTCTCGTCCACGGCCTTGTAGATCGACGCGACGGCGGCGGCAGTCTGCGGATCGGAAGTGCCGACGACGGTCTTCGGCGGCGCGAAGAAGTCGGCCACGGCGACACCCTCGCGCAGAAACTCCGGATTGAAGCACACGCCGAAATCACGCCCGAGCTTTTTGCCGGATGCCGCCTCGATCTCAGGCACCACCACGTCGAGCGTCGTGCCGGGCGGCACCGAGCACCGCATCACGATCACATGCCGCGACGTCTTCAGTGCCAGCGCCTGGCCGATGGCGCGGCTGGCCTGCCGGACATACGTGTAGTCGCAGCCGCCGTCCTTCGCCGTCGGCGTGCCGACGGACATGAACGTGACATCGGTGTCGATGACCGCCGCGACGAGATTCTGGGTCGCAGAGATCAAGCGTCCGGCGACACCCGCCGCGAGCAATTCTCCGAGCCGCGCCTCGACGATGGGAGAGCGACCCTCGCTGATGGCGCGCACCTTCTCGAAGGAGACGTCGACGCCGACCATCCGGAATCCGAGGTGCGACAGGCATGCCATCGACACGGCCCCGACGTATCCCAGACCGATCACGCTGATCGCCGGCAGCTCTGTCCCGAGCACGAACGTGCTCCGATCGAGCGCCTGCTCATCGACCACCCGACCTTCGGGTGAAGCCAACATCGCCATATTGCCCACAGCTCCCGCCTATCCCGCCATTTTTTGGTTCCAGCGCGGCCGACGCACGGGCCGCGCACCCCAACCCGAGCCGAACGCGCCACCCAGATTGGCGTCCGGTTCCGTCGTGGACAGGAAGACTGTCGCCGAAAAAGATCGTTCTTCGCTGAACTTGTTCGATCGAATTTTATCGACTTAAGAGAAAAGTATGGCGCGCACCATGCTCCACTGCGGGACAACCAGAAACTCTGTGTAAATCATCACGATGAGGAACAGGCTGACCGCTGAAAGCGTTGTCAAATAAATAGCCATGACGCTACGAAAAGCCTCGAGTGCGCTATCGCCGGTAAAGCCCTGTTTCTGATTGCCCCGGTTCGCCCATTTCTGCTTTGCGAGGCGCCACATCATATAGATCTTAACAGTCGCATTCAGAAGCTGATTTACATAAAGGCACCAGATATAGCTGAGATCGACCCTCCGCGCGTACGTGAAAAGGACCATCGAGAGCAGTGCCCGCGTCAGCGCGATATAAAGCAGGTAGGCGACCACGTAGCCGCCGCCGAGCTTGAGGGCTCCGGCAAGGGCGAGCATCGGGCTGAACAACATCGTCCACATGGCGAGCCGCTGGTCGACGCAGCACCACCAGATGAAGAACGGCATCGACCGCGGCCCGAGCAGGATGGCGCGCCAGCCGTTTCGCAGCATGTTGCCGGACCATCGCCGCAGGTTCTCGACCATGCGCTTTGCGCCGGAACCCTCCACGACTTCGATGGTCGTTCCCTCGGCATCGGGGACGTACGTCATCTTCACGCCGCGCTTCAGCAGCGTGTACCAGGTGCTCTTGTCGTCGCCGGAGAGAAAGCGGAACTCACCCCACAGCCAGTGATCGAGAAAATCTGCCTCCTGCAACCGGATGAACTCGTGACTGGTGATGTGTTCGGCCCGAAACATCGAGCACCGGCCTGTCAACGTCAGCACCCGATCCGAGAGCGCATGCGAACACATGGCAAGCCGGCGTTGCGCGAAGCGCATGTTGAGCCACGACTGCATCCACCCAGGTCCACGCACCAACACGTGTTCGTCGGTGGTGAGGGCGTGCAACTCCGGATCCAGCGCGAACAGCGGCGTGCACTTCCGTACCATGCCGGGATGGAAGACGAAGTCGCCGTCCATGAAGATGACGAGGTCGTCCTTTGATAGTCCGGCCCGGGACATGGCCCTGAGGATGAGGGCGATGGCCACGCGCTTTCCGGGCTGGTTCTGGCGGATGATGCGCAGCGTGATGTCGAGATCGCCACCAACGAGTTTCAGGTGGCGCGCGATCTTCTCCTCGTCTTCGCGCTCGCTGGAGCCGAGCCAGATCGTCGCCGGGACGCCCGCTTCGCGGAACTCGCGGACCAGCGACCGGATCACCGCCTCGCTGATTTCACGATGCTCGCGAAAGGTCGTCATCTGCACGTGGATGTGGCGTGGACGCCAGCCGCTGTCCCACAATTCCGCCGCGAGGTCGCGCTTCCGAGGATAAGTGATCCGCTCGTAGATCAGCGCCCGCATCCAGTGGTTGAACCACCAGCCATAGCGCCAGATTCCGATGATGCCGATGGCGTAGACGAATTCCCGCGCTTCTGGATTCCAGATCGAGTTCGGAACCAGCGATAGCAGGATGAAACAGACGCAGAAGAAGAGGATCAGTCGGACCTGCGTTCCGACCGTCCATTTCTCCCCGCGGGCGAGCGGCCGGTCAGGCGCTTCGACGGAAGCGACGGCGGCTTGCAGTCCGGTCATCGGCAAGCCTCCCGTTACGGGGTATTGGACGATTTCTGGCCGAGCGACGCGAGGATCGAGTTCGTCGTCCTCTGCGGGAAGATCACCACCACCGGCAGTCCGGCACGATAGCGATCGGCGTTGGCGACCTTCGTGGGATCGGCGAACGCAAGAGTGACCTTTGCTGTCCGGTCCGTCGCCCCGCGCCAGCGATAGCCCGGAGCGTGCGCCTGCTTTTGCTCGTCGATGAAACCGGAGGTACGGTCGATCCGCGCCACCCGCGCGGTCACCGTCTCGCCGAGGGCCGGGACGAAGACAGTTGCCTCGTCACCGAGCCCGACTTTCAGGACCTCGTCCTGGTTGAGGAAGGCCGTGATCTCGCGATTCTGTCGCTGCTCGATGATGGCGACGACGTCGCCGCGCCGCACGCTGCCATCGTCGAGACGAGGCAGGTCGAGAACGACGCCATCGAACGGCGAGCGAACCGCCAATCTGTCCTGCTGACGGAGCGACACGATGTATTTCTGCTGCGCGAGCTGGATCTCGTGTTCGCCAAGGCGAATGTCCGCCTCGATCTCGGCCATCTTCCCGGCGATGTCCGCCGCGCCGATCGTCGACGTGCCGGAATAGAGGCGTTGCCCGACGTTCTGCGCCGAGAGCTGGATGCGCGTATCGAGTTCGACACGGCGCACGTCGAGGTCCTTGCGCAGCGCGATCACCTGCCGCGTGGCCTCCTCGAGCTTGGTCGCCGTTGCATAGCCCTTCTCGCTGAGCTGCCTGAGGCGCAGTTCCTGCTGTTCGACGAGCTTCAGTTGCTGGACCAGTGCCTGCAGTTCGAGACGGGTCTGCTCGATGTTCTTCATCTCGATGGCCGCGAACCCGCGAACCCGCTCGAGCTCCTCGATGTGACGGCGCTTGAGGCTGCCGAGTTTGGCCTTGCGCTGCTGCACCTCGATCTCGGCCAGTTCCAGCTCGCGCTGCAACTGGTTGTCGATGAGCTTTACGACCACTTCGCCGGCCTTGACCCGGTCTCCGGGTTTCACGCTGCCCCACTCCACACGCCCGTCGGCAGCCGCCGTGACGGTCTCCACGGGCGCGCTGATGACCGCCGTCCGCACTTCCATGCGGAAGAAGTTCGAATACGAAAGCACCGCCGTGTAGCTGAAGATGAACAAACCGATGATGCCGTAAAGCGCCGACATGACGATCATCTTCGTCGGCCAGCGGCGTGCGGGCAGCTGCTTCAGCGGATTGGGATCCGGCTTCAGCGACGCAGGTGTCACCGGCACGTCGATGCGCTGGATCGTGTCTTCCACATCCACCATGGAGCCGCGAACGAGCTCCTCGAGGAAATGGCTCATCAGCTCGCGCTCGCGCTCGCCGAGTTCGATGAAGCGCAACGCGACCATGCGGCTGTCGGCGTTCGAGCGCACGACCTCCGCCTTGGCGTCGAAGGTGACGTCGAAACCCTGGAACGGCAGAGTGAGAACGAGATCGAGTGCCGACAGCGGCGCCGGGACATCCCCCGGGAACGCTTCCAGACGAAGCCCGCCGAGGCTCCAGTCGGCCGCCTTCACGCGATGGCCGGCGAGCGTCACGTAGAGCGGCGCGGTGACACGGTGGTGCCGCCGCTGGTCTGGCCGCTCCCTCCTCACCTTTACCGCCATGAACGCCACCTGACTTGGATACACGCGACATGCCGGCCCCTTTCGAGACCAGCCAAACCCATGAATCGCATGTCGAGGTTAACAAGAGCCCTCCGCGTCGGGATCAATTCGGCACCCTGGCCATCGACTGGTCCGATTGCGCACCCTGCGGCGCTGGCCTAGGCTCCGCCCGATCCACGTCCGGCCACAGCGCCGGCCCCCGCAGACGGCGCCCCGCGCCCCCAGCCTCGAGAGCCCACCCATGTCCGTCTACCGCTCGTTCCTGTTCGCTCCCGGCAATCATCCGCGCCGGGTCGAGAAAGCGCTGACGCTCGCGGCCGACGCCACCATTCTGGATCTCGAGGACGCCTGCCCGATCGCGGAGAAGGTGGCGACCCGCGCCGTGGTGGTGAAGGCCTACCAGGGCCCTCGACGCGGCCTTGGTTACGTACGGGTTAACGCCATGTCGACGGAGTGGGGCTACGGCGACATCGTGGCCGTGGTTCAGAAGGGCGTCGACGGCATCGTGCTGCCGAAGCTCGAGACCGTGGACGAAATCCGTGCCGCCGACTGGCTGATCGCCAACCTCGAGCGCGAGCGCGGCCTTGCCAATGGCGCCATCGACGTCGTGCCGATCATCGAGACCGGAAAGGGCCTCGCCAATATCCGGGCAATTTGCGCCGCCGGAACGCGCGTCAAACGCATCGCGTTCGGTGCCGGCGACTTCACGCTCGACATGAACATGACCTGGACGCGGGGCGAGATGGAACTCCTGCCCTACCGCACCGAATGCGTTCTGGCGTCCCGCGCCGCCGGCATCGAACCGCCGATCGACACGGTCTGGGTCGATCTGAAGGACGCCGACGGCTTCCGTCAGTCGGTCGAAACGGTGAAGGGCCTCGGTTTCCAGGGCAAGATGTGCATCTACCCCGATCAGGTTCCGGTGGTGAATGAAATCTTGAGCCCGTCGCCGGCTGAGGTGGAATGGTCGCGCCGCGTCGTGGCCGCCTTCGCCGAGGCAGAGAAGTCGGGTTCGGCCTCGATCCAGCTCGACGGCAAGTTCATCGACTACCCGATCGTCTACCGGGCCGACCGCATCATCGCCATGGCCGAGCGCATCGCCGCCAAGGGGTAGCCGGCGCGTCCGCGCTCCGGCCGGCGACGCTACGGGAGTGGCCGAGAATTGGGGCTACTCCTTCAGGAACCCCCGCTCGTCGCGGATCTCCGGGCCGTCGACGCGGGCGCGGCCATCGCCGAACTCGGCGTCCCGGGCCTTGAGCGCGGCGCGGAGCCCTTCGCCCGTCGCGAGTTTCCGGAACCGCTGCGTGCCGGGCGCGAGATGCGCACGTCCGTCGTTCTCCGCCGCGAGCCGTTGCAGCGTACGCGCCCCCATCAGCTCGAGACCGAGGTTCACGATGCGCTTGTTGGCGGCAAGGAGATCCGGATCGATCTTGGCGAGACGGTCGGCAAGCTGCTCTACTTCGTTGCGAAGATGCTCGGCCGGCACCGCCTTCATGACGAGGCCGATCATCTGCGCCTCGCGCCCGGTAATGGTGTCACCCGTCAGCAGCAATCGCTTCGCCCACTGCGGTCCGCAATTGTAGACCCACATCTGGTTGGGTAGCGAGCCGAGGTCGCGCGCCGGTGGGAACCCGAGGATGGCGTCGTCGGCGGCGATCACCATGTCGGAAAGCAACGCCACATCCGTGCCACCTGCGATGCAATAGCCGTGCACTTCCGCGATCACCGGCTTGTGCATGTCGAACAGCGGCATCCGCAGCCGCTGCGCATACTCGAGCCGCCAGATGTCGTCGTCGATGGTCGGATTGTTATAGATGCCGCCATTCCGGTAGACCTTCGCCTCCGCGCCCGCGTTGGCCTTCGGCGGCGGCTGGGGCGTGATGTCGTAGCCGGCCGAGAACGACTTGCCCGCGCCGCGCACGATGACGCAATGCACCGACTTGTCGTTGTCGGCCTCCCACAGGGCTTCGCTCAGCTCCTGCAACAGCGGGATCGACAGCGCATTGCGCTTCTCCGGGCGATTGAGCGTGATGCGCGCGCGACCGTCGACCGCTTCATAGAGAATGTTCTGGAATGCGGTCATGACGGGCTCCGGCAGCTGTGTGTGGGATGGGAGCGGCAATGATGAACGCGGGCGCCGACCGCAGTCAAAGAAAAGCGGGGCGCGGCACCGGCCCACATGCCCCCCCGGCTTCAGGAACCGGACGCGCGAGATCGGCGCTCGCCGCCCTGGCCAAACCGCCAGGACCGTTGGCAGTGTCGCCAAGTCGTTGTAAGCCTGTCCGGACATAATCTTTCAGGAGACAGCCATGTCCGCCGACGGCGCCACGCCATCGCCCCATCCGACCGTGAAGCCGCTCCAGGGCATCCGCGTCATCGACGTGTCGAGCTTCCTCGCCGGTCCGTTCTGCTCGACGCAGCTCGCCGAGTTCGGCGCCGAGGTCTTCAAGCTGGAGCTGCCGGGCGTCGGCGACGCGCTCCGCAAGTTCGGTACCCCGACGCCGTCGGGCGACTCGCTCCCCTGGCTGCAGGAGACGCGAAACAAGAAGGTCGCCACGCTCGATCTCAGGAAGCCCGAAGGCGCCGAGCTTCTGAAGCGCATGATCCGCAAGGCCGACGTCCTCGTCGAGAACTTCCAGCCGGGCACGCTCGAGAAGTGGGGCCTCGGCTGGGACACGCTGAAGGAGGAGAACGGCAAGCTCATCATGGTGCGCATCTCGGGCTTCGGGCAGACGGGCCCCTATAGCCCGCGCCCCGGCTTCGGCCGCATCGGCAACGCGTTCGGCGGTCTATCGTATCTGGCCGGCTTCCCCGATCGCCCGCCGACGACGCCCGGCTCCGCGACCATCCCCGACTACCTTGCCGGCCTCTACGGCGCCCTCGGCGTGATGCTGGCGCTGCGGGCCCGCGACATGACCGGCCGCGGCCAGTACATCGACATCGGCCTCTACGAGCCGGTCTTCCGCATCCTCGACGAACTCGCTGCGTCCTACAATTACAAGGGCTATCAGCGCGAGCGCATGGGTCCGGGAACGGTCAACGTCTGCCCCCACAGCCACTACCCGACCAAGGACGGCAAGTGGATCGCCATCGCCTGCACGTCCGACAAGATCTATTCCCGCCTCGCCGAAGCGCAGGGCCAGCCCGAGCTGGCGGTGCCCGGAGGCCGCTGGGAGAAGATCGCCGACCGGGACCGCGAGCGCGACGACGTCGACGCCTGGGTCACGAAGTGGACGCTGCAGTTCACGCTCGATGACTGCATCAAGGAATGCGACAAGTTCCAGGTTCCCTGCGGCCCGGTCTACTCGATCTCCGACATCTTCAAGGACCCGCACTACGCCGCCCGCGAGAACATCCTCCGCATGAAGGACCCGCGCGTCGGCGAGATCGCCATGCCGAACGTCGTGCCGCGCCTGTCGGATACGCCCGGCAAGGTCGAATGGCTCGGCCCGCCGATGGGCGCCCACACCGACGAGCTTTACAAGGGCCTCCTCGGCCTGACCGAAGCCGAGATGGGCAAGCTGAGAGACAAGGGCGTGATCTGAGGCCGTCCACGAGAGGCCCGTCCGCGACCCCGAGCCAAACCTAGGCCCGGGGTTGCGGGAGGCTACTTGATCTCGTGCACGTGCACGTCGCGCGCGGAGTGGCGCGAGAGGATGTCGACCGCTCGCTCCTCCCGCTCCTTGTCCCAGACCCGAACCCAGAGCAGCAGGCCACCATGGCGGAGTTGCTCGTCGAGTTGCTGGGCTCGCTGTTGTCCGATCAATCCCGCGAGCGACGCGCCGATCAGTCCTCCGGCTCCGAGGCCAGCAGCCGCCGCTGCCGCGATTGCGGCCAGCGAGCCGCCGGCAAAGGCCACGGGCCCCATCAGGATGCCGGCGGTGACATACATCAGGCCACCGATGACCGCACCCTCCGCATCCCCGACCGATTCCGTCGAGACGTAGGCGCGTCGCGGGACCGCGGGGTCATCCTCAAGATCTTCGACCCGACGGTAGATGTGACCGAGCTTGCCCGTCACGGCGTGCTCGCTGGCGAGCAGGCTCAGCTCGGCGCGATCGAAACCGGAGGACAGAATTTCGTCGATCGCGCCTTGGAGCTGATCGGCTGTGTCAAATACGGCGACAGCCTCACGAACCGTCGCTCCGCTTGCATCCATGGGCATGTCTGCATCACTCCATGCTACTCAACAATGCAGCTTGGGATGATTATGAGCTGAAATGTTTGATGAAGCGCAATCTCGACGCGCTGCCATTTCGGCAGCCGTCTGGCCGGCGCAGGTTGCAGTCACGGCGACCACAGCGCTTTGTCGAGCCACGGCGCAGGCAGTTCGAGCCGTCCCCGAATGGCGAGCGTGCCGACGCCCGGCGGGGTCGTCGACTGCCACGCCGGGCCCCAGTCCAACGGCAGCTCATAGAGCGGCCGAATGTCGGTCTCGGTCACAAATCCGAGGCGACCGTAGTAGGCCGGATCGCCGAGCACGAGGACCCGCAGCACGCCGCACCGTGCAAGCTGGGAGAGCCCCGCCGCCACCAGTGCGCGACCGATGCCGGTCCGCTGCGCAGAGGGCGCAACAGCCAGCGGCCCGAGCAACGCCAGCGGGCCATCGCTCCCGGCAACACGGCCACGCGTGAACATGACGTGTCCGACCACACACCCATCCCGAACTGCGACCAGTGACGTCACGCCTTCGGCAAGATCGAGCAGAGCCTCGACCAGCGGCATCAAGGGCTCGTTGGGAAACGCGTCTCGATAGAGCAGATCGAGACCAACCCGGTCGCCCCCATCACTCCTCCGAACGACGACATCCGATGTACGCATGACTTGCCTCCCGGCCAGGTGTGCAAAATCCGGGCATTGCGTTGGCGACCGCGCCGCGTAACGTTTGCTAGGAGCCCAACCAACAAACGAGCGCCCCAACGATGACCGACCCCATCTCCGCCGTCGAACGCCTCGAGGTCAACCGGTCCGCCGAGGCTGCCTGGAACCCGCACGTCAATGCCGTCGTGACGTCGATGCCGTCCGCGCTCGCCGATGCCGAGGCGGCCGACCGAGCCACCCGCGAGGGCCGCTGGCTCGGCCTGCTTCATGGCGCGACGATCGCCGTGAAGGACAACATCGATACCGCCGGCACGCGCACGACGATGGCCTCGAAGTGGTTCGCCGACAACGTGCCGAACGCCGACGCGCCCGTCGTAGCCCGCATGCGCAAGGCCGGCGCGGTTCTCACGCAGAAGGTGACGCTGCACGAGTTCGCGTTCGGCGTCCGCTCCATGTCGTCGCTGATCGGTCAGTGCAAGAACCCCTGGGGCCTCGATCGTATCCCCGGCGGTTCGTCGGGCGGTTCCGGCGTCGCGGTGGCGACCGGCATGGCCGACATGGCGCTCGGCACCGACACCGGCGGCTCGGTGCGTATCCCGGCCGCGATCAACGGTATCACCGGGCTTCGCCCCACCTCCGGCCGCGTCTCGAATTCAGGCTGCTTTCCGGTCTCCGCCGCCCACGACACCATCGGCCCCATGGCGCGCTCGGCAGCTGATTGCGCGCGGCTCTTCGCCGTCATCGCCGGCTACGACCCTGACGACCCGGACTCCCGGAACGAGCCGCTCGACAACTTCCTGCCGACCCTCGGCGACAGCATCGCCGGCGTCCGGATCGGCGTCGTACGCCGCTACTACTTCGACAATGTTCCGGCCGATCGCGCCGCCGCCGTCGACGCGGCCATCGCGCAACTCGAGAAGCTCGGCGCCATCGTCACCGAGATCGCGCTCCCGGGCGCCGAGAGCGTGCAAGACGCCTGCGCCGTGATGGTCTTCTGCGACGCCTGCAACGTGCACCGCGACCGCATGTCAGATCCCTCGAAGTGGGCGCCGCAGACGATCGAGCGCCTGAAGCTCGGCTTCGATTGGAGCGGCGTCGACTACGCAGCCGCAGCCCGCGCGAAGGCCACGTGGATGCGCACGCTGGCCCGCGCCTTCGACACCGTCGACGTGCTGCTGACGCCGACGACGCCGATCGATCCGCCGCCCCACGGCGAGGACCGTTCGCTCTGGGCCGCGACCAAGGCCGTCGCACAGAACACCTACAACGGCGCCTTCGGCCACATTCCCGGCATCGCGGTGCCCTGCGGCTTCTCGCAGGCCGGCTTCCCGGTTTCGATGCAGCTCGAAGCCGCGTGGTGGAAGGAGCCGCTGCTCCTGCGCATCGCCCACGCCTACCAGCAGGTCACCGACTGGCACGAGCGCCGGCCCATGCTGCCGAAGACCTGAGCTGCGGTGCGGCTCAGTACGGAGCCTTGTGCGGGAACTTCGGCCGCCGTTTCTCGACGAGACTGAGATGGCCCTCTTTCATTTCGGGCCCGCCGAAGCCGAGGAACTCGAGCGCCAGCGACGCATCGAACGTCGGCCCGGCCATCCGTAGCCAGTTGTTGAGCGAGTGCTTGGTGAAGCGGATCGCGGTCTGCGCGCCACCGAGCAGCTTGTCGCAGACGCCTCGCGCGGTCTCGATCACCTTGTCGTCGTCTGCCACCAGCGAGATGAGACCCAGCCGCTCGGCCTCCTCGCCTTTCAGCGTCTCGCAGAGCATCAGGTAATATTTGGCCTTCGCCATGCCGCAGAGCAGCGGCCAGATGATCGCCGCGTGATCGCCGGCCGCCACGCCGAGCCGCGTGTGGCCGTCGATGATGCGCGTGGTACGGCCCGCGATCGTGATGTCGCAGAGAAGCCCCGCAGCCAGCCCCGCCCCGACCGACACGCCCTCCATGGCGCAGACCGTCGGCTTCGAACAATTTATGACGCCGTAGACGATGTCGCTAGCCTCTTTCCAGACGCGCATGCGCGTCTCCCAGCTGTCGGCCATGCCTTCGATCAGCTCGAAGTCGCCGCCGGCCGAGTAGACGCCGCCTTCGCCCCGGAGCAGCACGACCTGCACGCTGGCATCGCGATCGATGTCGGCCCAAACGCGACCGAGTTCGGCGTGTCCGTCGACCGTCACCGAGTTGAGCTTGCCCGGGTTCGTCAGCACCACCTCTAGGAGCCCGTCCTTCGGCCGTACGAACTTGAGATACTTGTAGTTGCCTTCCTCGACGGTCATGCGCGCGATCCTCCCCTCGGGTGTGACGAGCGTTCCTCATAGCGATCATACGCCGCTTTTGTCGCGCGGGAACAAGCCCGGAACCTACGCACCCCATCCACAGGCCCGACCCACCTGTCGGGGCAGACCGGTCGAGTTGCACCGCCGGATCGTATAGGGTCGGCGTGAACGACGGGAGCGAGCCGGAACGCCATGCCCTTGCATCTGATCAAGCTGAGTGTCGGCACCGAGAGCATCGACGATATCGCGTTGTGGCAGACCGAACGCGTGCGCCAGATGAAGCGCGATGGCCTGAAGCCGGAGCTGTTCCATCGTACGTTCCAGATGCCGAAGCGGCGCGACGAGCTTCTCGACGGAGGTTCGATCTACTGGGTGATCAAGGGCGTGGTGCAGGCCCGCCAGCGTCTCGTCGACCTCCGCGAGGGGACGCGCGAAGACGGCACGCCGTGCACGCTTCTGATCCTGGAAAGGACACTGGTCCCCGTCCGCCCGACACCCCGCCGTGCCTTCCAGGGCTGGCGCTACCTGGGCCCCGACGACGCCCCCGCCGACATCACCGGCAACACCCGCGACGACGTCGCCGCCATGCCCCCGAAGCTCCGCCGCGAACTCGCCGAGCTGGGGCTGCTTTGATCTGATTGGGACGGGCAGGTCGGCGCCCGAAGCGCGGCGGGAGCTTGTCGGCCCCGCGCGAAACCGGTCATGATTGATCCCGCGATCACAATCCCACGAACCAGCAGAACCACAGGCGGGCCTTCATGCCGTTTTCCACCTACCAGCAAGACCGGATCGGCTCGGCCACGATCTCTCCGAGTGAGCCCGTGGATGCCGGTTCGTTTCAGGAGGTGGTCATCACCTACACGGCCGGCGCCTTTGGATTGGACGATACCGGCGGGATCAAAGTTTCGTGGCGCTCGGCGTCGGATTCGAGTGCTCCCCAGTTCACCGATCCGAAGGCGCCGAACTACACGACCGCCGAGACGAGCAATGGCGCCGGGCTCACGCTGAGCTTCTCTCGCGCCAACATCCGGCCATGGGCCCCGACGCTTCTGGTTCGCGTCTCGAAGGGTTACATCGCCCCCGGCGACATCATCACCATTCGCCTCGGCGACCGTCGCAAGGGCTCTCCCGGCTACCGTCTGCAAACCGCCGCCGAAGTGAACTTCCCGTTCAAGACGTTCGTCGATGCCTTCGCGACCTATGAATTCGTCGAGCTGCCGAGTGGCCCGACCGTCACTCTGGTGCCGGGGCGCGCCGTTCGCTTCAAGGCCATCCTGCCGACGCTGAGGCGCGTGGGCCAGCCGTTCCGTTTGGCACTCGTCGCCGAGGATCGCTGGGGCAACGTCACCGACAAGGCCGACCGCCGCATCCTGCTGAAGCCGACCCGGCCGATTGCCGGCCTGCCCGAGAGCATCCTGCTGAAACCGGGCGAAGGTCCCGTCACCGTCGATGCGCTGACGGTGACGTCACCGGGCGATCTCTGGATCGACCTCGAGGACGAGAGCGGCAACCGGATCGTTCGCTCGAACCCGCTGCGGATCGTCTCCGAGGCGATGGAGCTTCCATACTGGGGCGACATCCATGGCCAGAGCGGCGAAACCGTCGGCACCGGGACGGCCGCCCAGTACTTCGCTTTTGCGCGCGACAAGGCCTTCCTCGACATCACCGGTCATCAGGCCAACGACTTCCAGGTCGACGACGACTTCTGGGCCGAGATCAACCGTCTCGCCGCCGCCTACGACAAGCCCGGCGAGATGGTCGCCTTGCCCGGTTACGAGTGGTCGGGAAATACCGGCGTCGGCGGCGACCGCAATGTCTTCTTCTCGAGCGAAGGCCGAACCATCCGGCGCTCGTCCAGCGTGCTGCTGAAAAGCCCTCAGGAGTCGGACGTGCATCACGTCACGGACCTGTTCAAGGCGCTCGAAGCGGAAGATGCCGTCGTCATCGCCCATGTCGGCGGGCGCTATGCCAATCTCGAGCAGGGGCACGACGGTCGGATCGAGCGGGCCGTCGAGATCCACTCGTGCTGGGGCACATTCGAGTGGCTGCTGCACGATGCGATCGCGCTGGGTCATCGCGTCGGCATCGTGTGCCATAGTGATGACCACAAGGGTCGCCCTGGGGCGGCCTATCCCGGCGCCTCGCACTTCGGCGCCGTCGGCGGGCTCACATGTTATCCGCTCACCACGCTTGACCGCGCCTCGGTGTTCGAGGCTCTGCGGCGACGTCGGACCTACGGCACCACGGGGACGCGCCTTCTGCTCGACGTCGAGGCCACCCTGCCACCCGGGGCGATCACATTCTCCGACGACCCGAAACTCGGCACTGCGCAGGAAACTCCGGCGACCTCGGCGCGCATGGGCGATGTCGTCCGCGTCGATGGCGGCACGATCGCGCTCGCTGTGGACGTCTTGGGCTCCGCACCGATCGAGCGGCTCACCTTCTTCAACGGCGCCACGCCGGTCGCGACCGCGCGCGCCTATTCGAAGGACCAGTTGGGCCGTCGCATTCGCGTCCTGTTCGAAGGCGCGGAGTATCGCGGGCGCGGCCGCGAAACGTTCTGGCGTGGCACCGCCCGGATGATCTCCAATCGCTTCACGCGTGCCGTGGCCATCAACCACTTCAATGCCGACAAACCGCTGCGCCTCGGCAGCAACGGCGATGTTCTCGAATTCGATACGGTGACCACCGGCAACTTTTCGGGATTCGACTTGTGGCTGGAGGACCGTGATTCCGGCGAAATCGACATCGCGGCGAACCACATCAGTCGACGGTTTGCGGTGGGTGAGATCGGCGAGGAGGACACCGTCGTCGATCTCGGCGGCCTCGGGCGCCGGCTGCGGCTCTTCCGTCTGCCCGACACGAACGAGGCATGGCGGTGCTCGCACATGCACACCTTCGACATCGAGCCCGGCCGCGACAACCCCCTCTACGTCCGCGTCACGCAGGAGGACGGCCATCAGGCCTGGTCGAGCCCGATCTACGTCACGACGGCTTGAGCCCGAACACGTCACTCATCCAGTTGGTAACGCGGTTGTTGCAATACTCGGGCTTGCTGTCGAATTGATAGGCGAGGTTCAGCCGCTGCTTGTCGAAGTCGAGCGCGGCCGTGACGCGACCGCCGCCGACAGGCGTCACAGGGCGCACTCTCGGATTGCACGCCGTCACCGCGTAGGCCACCTTGCTGCCGGTGGCGAGCCCTGACGCCGGATCGTCCATTTTGGTGAACTCGTAACACTGCGCCAGTCCTCGACGGACATCGGCCCCGGCGATCCTCCAGACGAGTTGCTGTTTGCCCTGCCAGGGCGGCGCAGGCAGTTCGCGCCACACGAGCGCATCCTCGGCATATTGGAACTGGCTCTTCCCGGCGATGTAGTGGGGCGGCCGAACCGGGCGCCAATTGGCTCGGTCATGGATCGAGGCGACATAGGCCTGAAACTGGGCAGGCGTGAATTGAACAGAGGCGCGGCGCTGGATCGATGTCTTGAAGCAGGCGCTGTCTCGCTCGCCCCCATGGATCCTGCCGACCGCGACATCGTCCGGCAGATGAAAGAGCCGGCGCACCGTTTCCTCGCGACGGTCGGAAACCATGCCATCGTTGAGCAAGAATAGAAAAAGGGCGCCAGCAAAGAGTCCGACGACCAGGGTCGGCACAAGCGTCGACCGGCCCGCAGCGCGAATCTCCAGTTTGGCCAGAAAATACAAACCCACGGCCAACAGCAAGAAGATTGGGACCGCGAGCAGGGGGAAGAGAGCAGTCGTCACGGCAGGTTTCCCAGACAGGGCGTTCCGCAAGCGTCGACCTTAGGCCAATTTTGTTAATGCTCTGCCCTCAGAGCGAACGACCGTACTGCCTGGAGCGAGCGCCTCCGGTTGGCGCGGCCACCCGGCTCCTCTTGGACGGCCGCGTCCAAGCCATGACATCGCGCCACTTCGCGCTTGGAATCTCTCCCGGCCCGTGTCCACAGTTGTTGTGAAGTTGCACCGTGATCCGCAACGTCGGAGCAGCCGGTCGGTTGCGCCGCGCCGACGCCCCTTTCCGAGCCTTGGAGCCCCCGCCATGCCCCGCTTCATGACAATCGCCGTGGCGCTCGCCATGGTCGGCTTCGTTTCGACCACCACGCTCGCAGCCGACCTGACCAGCGGTCTCGCAGGCAAGTGGCACATCCTGAACATCGAAGGCGTCGCGGACCTGAAGCCGGCCAACACCGAGGTGACGATCGCCGACGATGGCGCCATGACGCTGACCGTCGGCTGTAATCGCATGCGCGCCAACCCGAAGATCGCCGGCGCCAAGTTCGCCATCGGACCCATCACGTCGACACGCATGGCCTGCGAGCCGCCACTCGCCCTGCAGGAGCGCGCCCTGCAGCAGGCGCTCGAAGCCGCCCGCTCGGTGAAGCTCGAGGATGCCGGCGCGCGCGCGACGCTCCTCGACATCTCCGATACACTCCTCGTCACACTGAAGCGGAAGAGCTGACCTCGGGACCGACGAGAGCGGCTATCCGTTCCAGAACAGCAGCGATTTCGTCGTCCCGCAGTTGCACGAGTTCGAGCACGATTTCGCCGGCGCCGACCCGATGATCCATCACGAAGATCGCCGGCACACCGTCCTTCAGCGCCCCGACGAGCCCGGCCGCATTGTGCCGCGCCACCGCCGGATCGATGGCGAGATGCACCCGCGAAAACGGCAACCCGGTCGGGTCCGGCTCCGCGCGCGCCGTCACGCCACCGAGCCCGTTGGCCCGAGCGATGAACGCGACTGTCTTTGCGTCTTGCGCTGTTCGCCAAGCCGTCTCGTCCAGCAACTGACGCTCGCGAACCGCGGCGATTACACCGGCGATCGCCTCCTTCGATGCCTTCATGCCGCGCCCGATACCCTTTTCCTGCGCCCGCACCGCCGCGACGAAACCCGCCCGACCGACGATGATCCCGGCCGTCGGTCCACCGAGATACTTCTGCCCGCTGACCAGCACCAGGTCGGCGCCGAGCGCCACGAGATCCCGAATGCGGAAATCCTGCGCTGCGCCGTCGATGATGACCGGCACACCACGCTGCCGTGCGGCTTGGATCGTCCCGCCGAAATCCATCGCCTCACCGCGCGTCAGGCGCGAGGACACGAGCAGCAGGCAGCACGGCGACGCGCCTGCCAGCGCGGCCGCGATATCTGCCGTCGTGCACGCGCCGTCATTGCCCGCAAGCACGGGACGAGCCCCTGCAAGCCGAATGGCTTGTGTGATCGGATGCCCGTAGTTCACGGCATGGATCGCCGGCAACACGACATCGCGCGGCAGCCCCGTCGCGTCCGGCAACCGCTGTACCAGATCGGCATCTCCTCGTGTCATCGCGGCCGCCACGGCCACGGTGATCGCGGCAGACGCACAGTGCACCACGGTGCCCGCCTCGGCCCCGCTGAATGCCGCGAGTGCATCGCCCGCCGACCGCTGCATCTCGTCCATGTCGCAGAAATCGGCGAGCGCCGAAGCGACGGCATCACGCACCGCGACGGACGACCGCGACACGCCGAGCGGCGTGAAGGTCCCCCGCGCATTGATGATGCGGCTCCGCGCCGCGCGATCGGAAGCGTCCATCTGGTGTGCTCCATGGTCTGCGATCGCAGGACCCGGCGACCTGCCACGATCGTTACCGGTGTTCCACCCTCTCGACAACGCCGCCACATCCGGCCCATGCTTGCCATGTCCAATGATGGAGGGCCGGCATGGAACACGTCCGCTACATCGACCGAACACGCGACGATTATGTGCGTCAGGGCTACGAGAAATCCTACCAGTGGGCCCACTTCGACGACGTCCCGTTCACACCGCTCCCGAAGCCACTGAGCGAGTGCCGCGTCGGTCTCCTTGGTACCAGCGAGGTTGCGGTCCACTTCGATCCGAACACTGAGACGAACCCCATCGACGAGGAGGATTTCCGCGGCGTCTACGCCATCCCGGCGGATACGCCGACGGAAAAGCTCTACAGCCGTACGCTGTCGTTCGATCGCAACGCCACCCACCTCGATGATGTCAACGCGTTCTATCCGATCGACCGCCTGCGCGAGGCCGCAGCCGACGGCCGCATCGGCAGCCTGCCGAAGCGCGTCCTCGGCGCTTACAACAACTACAGCCAGCGCAAGGTTTTGACGCAGGAGGCCCCGAAGGCCCTCGCCATCTGCCGCGAGGAGGGGCTCGACGCCATCGTCATGGTGCCTGTCTGACCGGTATGTCATCAGACCGTGAGTCTGATTGCCCGGTACCTCGAAGAGAACGGCATCCCCACAGTCGTCATGGGAGCCGCCCGCGACATCGTCGAGCATTGCGGCGTGGCGCGTTTCGTCTTCGTCGACTTCCCCCTCGGCAGCCCCTGCGGCGAGCCGTGGAATGTCCCCCAGCAGCGCGAGATCTTCCAGCACGCACTCGATCTGCTGGCCGACGCAAAGGCCCCGCGCACCACGGTTGCCCCGAGCTATCGATGGTCGAAGGGCGACGACTGGAAACGCCTCGTGTTCACGCCGGAGCAGCCCTGGCAGGACCCCGAGACGCAGGCGAAATGGCTGGCGCGCAAGGACGAGTACCGCCGGCTCAAGTCGGAAGGCAAAATCTGATGACCGGCACGGCCCGCGATGTCGTCGTCTACACGTCGCCCATGTGCGCGCCGTGCGAGCAACTGAAGCGCTTCCTGACGCAGAACGGCGTGGTCTACCGCGTGCGCGACCTGCTGATGGACGAGGACGCCCAGGACCGCCTCGACGAGGCGCGGGTGCGCTCGACGCCCGCCCTCGAAGTCGACGGCCACATCTATGCCGGCGACGCCCTGTCGCCCGAAAAGGTGAAGGCGCTGCTGGGCCTCTGACGCATGAAAAAGGGCGGCCCATGGCCGCCCTCCTGTCTCTTTGCAATGCTCGCTGAGCGCGTATTACCACGCGCGGCACTGGCGGTAGCGGCGCCACCAGTAATTGCTACCCGTCGCGATGGCCCGCCGGCGCAGCCAAGTGCAATCGCCGTAATAGTAGCCGTCGTAAAACCAGAACGAGATCCCCGGACCCCATGAGAAGTGCCGTCCGTAGCGCCGAACGTGCCGCCGGTCGTAGCGCTTTCCGCCCCGACCGATGTGACGTCCCGGTCGCGCACCGTCACCGGCACGACGTCCAGGATTGGCATTCACCACCGGCCCCCGGTTGCGGCCACCATCGCGCAGCCGCGGCCCGGGAACAGGCCGGGTCTCGCCGCCGCCACGCCTCACTCTCGGACCATCGCCGTCACGCCGACCGATGCGCGGGCCGCCGCCGCCGCCCTGGAAGCGCTCACCGCCACCGGATCGCGAACCGGCACGCGGCCCGTCACCCCGCGAGCGGGGCCCGGGTGAGACCGACGGTCCGCCGCCTCCGCGCTGGCCGAAGGACCCGCCTCCGCCACCACGAGCGGAACCTCCGCCACCACCACCGCCGGGGGATACGGCAGCGGGTGAACCACCACCACCGCGACCGCCGCCACCTCCACCGCCGCCTCCACGGCCACCGCCATCACCGCCGCGCTGTGCGAGTTGGACGAGGTCGCCAGACGGTTTCGACGCAACACCCTGCTGTGCGCTCGCCGGCCCTGCGAATACCAGGACGCCGGCCGCGCAGATCGACAAAAGAACTGACGTGCGCATGATCGCTCCTCGCGTTGCAAAAGCCTGCAGAAGGAACGTAGCACCGCGCGATGAGTTCCGATTTGCTCGAACGCAAATGGAAACCGCGCCTTACCCGCCCGTAACACTCATGTGCCGCTGCACGGCCGGCGTCTTGGTGCGCCGATCGATGATGAAGTCGTGCCCCTTCGGCTTGCGCGTGATGGCTTCGTCGATCGCCCGCATGAGCGGCGCATCGCTGGTGCTGGCGCGAAGCGGCGTCCTGAGGTCGGCCGCATCCTCCTGGCCGAGGCACATGTAGAGCGTGCCGGTACAGGTAAGCCGCACCCGGTTGCAGCTCTCGCAGAAGTTGTGCGTCATCGGCGTGATGAACCCGAGCCGGCCGCCGGTCTCCTTGACGCGCACGTAGCGTGCCGGACCGCCGGTCTTGTACGGGATGTCCTCCAGCGTGAACCGGTCGAGGAGCCGCGCCCGCACGATCGACAGCGGCAGATACTGGTCCGTCCGGTCGCCATCGATATCGCCGAGCGGCATGGTCTCGATCAGCGTCAGGTCGTATCCGCGGCCATGCGCGAACCGCATCAGGGCTTCGATCTCGTGCTCGTTGACGCCCTTCAGCGCCACGGCGTTGATCTTGACCTGAAGCCCCGCCTTGTCGGCCGCATCGAGACCGTCCATCACGGTCGAGAAATCGCCCCACCGCGTGATCGCCTTGAACTGCGCCGGGTCCAGCGTGTCGAGCGACACGTTGATCCGTCGCACGCCAGCGGCATGGAGGTCGCCTGCGAACCTGGCCAGCTGGCTGCCGTTGGTCGTGACCGTGAGTTCGTCGAGCGCACCCGTTCCGAGATGCCGCCCGAGGCGCTGGAAGAGCCAGAGGATGTTTTTACGCACCAGCGGCTCGCCGCCCGTGATCCGGAGCTTCCGCACGCCACGCGAGACGAACGCCGAGCACAGCCGGTCGAGTTCCTCGAGCGAAAGGAGATCCCGCTTCGGCAGGAACGTCATGTGCTCGGACATGCAGTAGACGCAGCGGAAGTCGCAGCGGTCCGTGACCGAAACCCGAAGATAGCTCACATGCCGGCCGAACGGGTCGATCATCGGCCCGCTGGGCGTCACGGTGGCAGGTTCGTTCAGCGCTATGTCGGTCATGGCGTCTCGGACGTTGGCTTATTCCCTGACATATAGCAGATCCGGATGGATTTCCGAGTCCGCTGCAGGGATATTGTTGAAAGGCCTGCCGCCAGCGTTACCCGGCGAGCAGACGGCCCACCGCGTCGGCATAGACCTCGGCGCCAAACGCGATGTCGGCGTCCGAGGTGTTTTCCGTCCAGTGATGCGAGATGCCTCCGATCGAGGGCACGAACATCATGCCCGACGGCATGACTTCCGAGAGCACCTGCGCGTCGTGGCCCGCACCCGAGGGAATGCGCGTATGGCACCCCGGCGCCCGCGCCTCGGCGGCAGCCTCGACGGCGGCCTGGAACCGCTGGTCCATGATGGCCGGCGTGCTCTTCCGCAGCACCTCCACCGTGCCGCGGCAAGGACCGGCCTTGCTCGCCTCGGCCACGAGATCGCGGAGCGCCGCTTCCAGCTTGGCGAGCATGGCCGGCTGGTCGTCACGGATCTGGAACAGCATTTCGGCCCGACCGGGAATGATGCTCGGTGCGCCGGGCTCCAGCGTGATCCGGCCGGTCGTCCACACGGTTCGCGGCCCGCATACCTTTGGAAACAGTTCGTCGATGGCGACGCAGAGCTTCGCGCAGGCGAGACCGGCATCCTTGCGGATCGCCATGCGGGTTGTACCAGCGTGGTTCTGGACGCCTTCGAAAACGACCAGGAACTGACAGATCCCGACGATCGACGTCACCACGCCGATCTTGAGGTTGTTGGCCTCCAGCCAGTCACCTTGCTCGATGTGCGCCTCGAGATAGCCGACATAGCGGCTGGCATCGACGGTCACTCTCGGCCGCCCGGCGAGTCCTGCCTTTGCGAGCGCGTCCCGCATGGAGATGCCCTGCGTCCGGTCGACGGCGGCATCCACGTCGGCCTCCGTCAGCTTGCCGATACCGGATCGGCTGCCGAGGAAGTGCCCGAAATGCCCCTCCTCGTCGCACCATGCCGCCACATCGACGGCGCAGCCCGCCAGTGCCGGATCGGCCTTGACCGCGCGTGCCGCCTCGAGCGCGTAGACGACGCCGAGCGGCCCGTCGAGCCACCCCGCCTCGTTCTGGCTTTCGAGGTGCGAGCCGCCGAGGAGCCGCTTGCCTTTGCCCGGCGCGATCCCGAACACATTGCCGATGCCGTCGATCGTCACCGTATGCCCGATCGCCTCCAGCTCACCCTTGAGCCAGCTGAGCGAGTCGAGATGGGCTTTGCCGAGCGACGGTCGATGCACGCCGGTCTTGAAGGCACCCATGGTCCTGAGATGATTGAGATCCCTCAGAACGCGCTGTCCATCGGCTTTCGGCATGATTACTTCGGGCTCCGCTGCTGGCTTTTCGGCATTTCGTTCGTGAACTCGTCGGCGGCATAGCTGCCGCCCTGGTAGGTGAGGTCGGCGGGATGCTTTCCGTCACGCGCCTCGTTGGCGAGCACCTCGGCGGCGAAGTCTTCGGCCCGCCCGGTAGGCCGGTATCCAAGCTCGATCGCGCGACTGTTGTCGTACCAGCTGCGCGCATTGTCGGACACACCGTAGAGCACCTCGTAGACCAGCCCCGGCCGCTCCAGGCCGATCTGGATCAATTGCACGAGATCCTCGGGCTTCAGCCAGATGGCGAGCCGCCGCTCGTCGATCGGCCGGTCAGCGACGTTGCCGATCCGGAGCGAGGTCACCCCGATCCCGTGCTTGTAGGCGTAGAGCGCGCCGAGACCTTCCCCGAACACCTTCGAAACGCCGTACCGGCTGTCGGGCCGCGGAATGACGTCCGGTCCGATCGTCGTCGTCCGCGGATAGAATCCGACCGCGTGGTTCGACGTCGCGAACACCACCCGCTTGACCCCGCATTTTCGCGCCGCCTCGAACAGATTGTAGCAGCCGATGATATTCGCCTCGAGGATCGTCTCCCACGGCGCCTCGGTGGAATACCCGCCGAGATGCACGATGCCGTCGACCCCCGCGCAGGCGGCTTCGATCTGCTCCGCCTTGGCGAGATCGGCGGCGATGAACGTCTCGTCGCCCTTGAGGTCGACAGGCGTCTTCACGTCAGAGAGGACGAGGCCCGGATAGACCGGCGGCAACAACCGCCTGAGCCACGTCGCGACACCGCCGGCGGCTCCTGTCAGCAAGATGCGCTTCATCGCTCACCTCCGAGGTTCGACCCGCCGGCGCGTTCGACCGGCAGGCTGGCTCAGCGGCCGAGACTGTAGAATTCGTCGTTCGGCCGCATGCTGGTGACGTTGGCGAGCCGGTTCGACATCGCGAAGAAGGCCGCGATGGACGCCATGTCCCACACGTCGTCCTTGCTGAACCCGTGCGCCTCGAGCGCCGCGATGTCCTCGTCGCCGACCGTGTTCGAGTGGAGCGCCACCTTCATCCCGAAATCGAGCATCGCCCGCTGCCGGGGCGTGATGTCGGCCTTCCGGTAGTTGACCGCGATCTGGTCGGCGATCTTCGGATTCTTTGCCCGGATCCGCAGGATGGCGCCGTGCGCCATGACGCAATACTGGCACTGGTTGGCCGCGCTCGTCGCAACGACGATCATCTCCCGCTCGGCCTTGGTGAGCCCACCCGGCTTGTCCATCAGTGCATCGTGATAGGCCATGAACGCCCGGAATTCCTCCGGCCTGTGTGCGAGCACGAGGAACACGTTGGGAATGAATCCGGACTTCTCCTGCACCGTCTCGATCCGCTGTCGGACGTCGTCGGGCAGGTCCGCGAGCTTAGGAACGGGAAAGCGGCTGATGGCGGGGGCTGACATGGGCGCTCCTGGATGGGTTCCCCCGGAGACTAGCCCCCTCTCGCGACCTGTGCAGCCCTAAACCGACGGCTGCCTACCGCATGCCGCGCCGAACTTCGCGCATCATGCGCAGGATTTCCTCGCGCGCCTCGGGTGGCAGCTCGACTCGTCCACCGCCGTCGGTCTTGAGCCGCTGCAGCTGGCCGGCGATCTCGCGCGCCGCGCCTTGCAGCGCTTCGGCCTGCACGCCTTGCGGCAGGCCAGGCATGCCGCCGGGAAGCCCGCCGAACGTCGCCGCCCCCTGGCCGCCGGCGCCCAGCGCCCGTCCGAGCACCTCTGCTGCGTTTCCGGCGTCGCCAGCTCCGGCCCCACTGCCCGGACCCGGCAGCGACGCGACCGTCGCCACCGGCCGCGCCACGCCGCTTGCCTCGACTGGCAGTTCGTGCACGCCGAGCACGCCCATCAGGGTGGTCGGCACGCTCGTGGCCATCGTGACTTCGACCTTGCTCCGGTCCGAGGCGACGATCACCCGGTGCGGCAGCTCAGCGAGATCCTTCGGCAGATTGGCGGAAAGGAGCCGCTTGACCTGCCCTTCGATGACACTCTTGTCCTCGTAAAGGTGGGCGCTCGCGGCCTGGGCGGCCGACGCCACTGCGGACTGGAGTGTCCGTTGCACACCGGACGCCCGCCCATAGTCGATGGCCGCAGCGGCGATACCGATGACCGGGATCAGGACCGCCGCGAAAATGATGGCCACGCTACCGCTGTCGTCGCCCCGGAACGCACGCCGCACATCTGTCGCAACGAACCGCAGCACGGCTGACCCTCCTGGCCGAGACACCTCCAGCGACCATAACCAGGGTCTGAGCGCTGCTCGGTTAACGGGCCCTCGCGCGGCGAACGCGTTCCGGCGATGCGCTGAACGCCGCGTTAACGCCTGTCCCGTCCGGCACCACGACAGCGGACGGCGACGGCATCACGCGGGTCGCTCGAGCGGATTGGTTCCCGATCCGCTGATCTTCGGGTCAAGCTTGCCGACCGCCTTCGCATCCTTGCCCTCGTAGTCGAGAGCCGTCAGCACGAGCCGGATCGCCTCGAGCCGCGCCCGCCGCTGATCGTTGGCGAGGATCACCGTCCAAGGCGCCACGGCCGTATGCGTGAACCGGAGCATCTCCTCCTTGGCCTGCGTGTAGTCGTCCCAACGCACCATCGCGGCGAGATCGATATCGGTAATCTTCCAACGCTTGAGGGGATCGTGCCGCCGCTCGTGGAACCTGACGAGCTGCGTCTCCTGTCCGATCTCGAGATAGATCTTGAAGAACCGGATACCGTCGCGCACCAGCATGCCCTCGAACGCAGGCGCCTCACGCAGGAAGTCGGCGACCTGATCCTCGGTGGCGAACCCCATCACCTTCTCGACGCCCGCCCGGTTGTACCAGGAGCGATCGAACAGGACGATCTCGCCCTTCGTCGGCAAATGGGCGACATACCGCTGGAAATACCACTGGCCGCGCTCGGTCTCGGTGGGTTTGGTCAGCGCCACGACGCGGGCGTGTCGCGGATTGAGATGCTCACGGAACCGGCCGATGCAGCTTCCCTTGCCGGCCGCATCGCGCCCCTCGAACACGACCACGATCCGCTCGCCTGCCTTGCCGGCGTGCACCTGCAGCTTGACCAGCTCGATTTGCAGCGCCTCGAGTTGCGCCTCGAAGTCTTCTCGCTTGAGCTTTTTCTCGTAGGGATAGCCACCAGCCGAGAGCTCCGCATCCGCGATGGCCGCGGGGAGCTTGGGATCGTCGATATCGAAGGACGGCTTGGCAGATTTCTTCCGCTGAGGGATCTTTTGGGGGTCGGCCTTGGCCATTGTTCGCAGATCCTCGCGATTGGAGCCCATCTGACGTGTGGTGCCCGCTCGCCGCACGCCTCGCTTCCCACCGTCAGGTGCAAAAGCTACACGAGTACCATCAAGTTGCCAGCGCTCCGTCCGGCCATGAGGTATTCATCAACCTCACCGTCGCGCAATACCCCACCCCGGAACGAATAGAGCCGGCGACGCCCAGTTGGGCATCACCGGCTCTCACCCCCCGCAGGTGACTGCTTGCGCCGTCGTTAGACGGCGCTGGTCTTCAGGCCTTTGCCAGAGCGTCGGAATCGGCCTTCGTCTCGACGTCGCCGGCCGGCTCACTGACCGTTGCCTGGACGGTGGCAGGGATGGCGACGCGACCGCCCTGTCCGACTCCGCCACCGCGCCGCGCCTGCGGCGGCTGGAAGGCGCGCCGGGCGTGGAATTCACAATAGGGCAGGCCCGCAACCTTGTTCTTGCCGCAGAAATGGAACCCGGCGTCTTGCGGGTCCCCGATCGGCCAACGGCAGCTGCATTCGTCGAGAGTCTGGATCGACTTTCTCTCGGCCATTGGAATGTCGAGCTCTTCCATCGGGGCCACGAAGGGCTCCGCATCCTGGTAGAGCGCCCGCAACGCGGTGTTGCCGACGGTCGCGAAGCGCGGCTTGGCAGCCGGCACGGGCCGCTTGGCAACCACTTGGCGAGTGCGTGGCCTGTGGCTTTTCATACGGGTCGTCGTCGCGCGCCCGGAGAGCCCGAGTCGGTGCACCTTGCCGATCACGGCATTCCGCGTCACCGCACCGATGCGGCCCGCGATCTGGCTTGCGCTGAGCCCTTCGGCCCAAAGCTTTTTCAGCAGCTCGACTCTCTCGTCGTTCCAACTCATGGATCGTCTTCCTCGCGAGAAGCGCGAAGGAGGTGCGCAAGGCACACTCCAACCATCGCCGGCAAGGCGCGCAGCCCTCGACGCCGCGCGACGAACGCGCAGCATGTCGTTAGGCCGGCCTCGAGCCGGTTACGAACGCAGACGGAACTGGACTCTGGGACTGGGCGACGCGAAAAACTGACTGGGCCGCCGCTTGTCGTGGCTTTGAATGCGAACAGATACGCGCCACTCGACAAAAGACACTTGACGCCATGGCAAATAACTAAAGGCCATATATCGTGTCTTCTGAGCCCATAAATACTATAGGCCGTTTTGGCTGCACAAGCTGAACCGGCTCCGATCGCTCAGACCTTTGCTCGGCCGTGACTTTTGAGCCACGACGCGATTCGCGGTTCGCTGTATGTTTTTGTGTAACCTCGGCGAGAACGGAATGCGGACTTGACGCGGCCGGTGTCCTGATTGCCGGGGCCGGGCGCTGGCCTTCGGCCGAGCCCGTCGATCGTGGCTCCATTGTCATGCGCGACGCATTGACACGCGGCTGGCGACAGCATTATCGTCCCGACGCTTGAGCCGCCGGCCTTGGCGGCTTTTTTCATTGGCGCCAGAGGTGCTCCACTCAAAGGACGGGAAAATGTCCGCGACTTCGCATTCGTCACACGTCTCGACCGCTTCGCCATCAACGGGTCCGTCTCCGGCCGTGATGTCTACGTACGGCCGCCAGGACGTCGTGTTCGAGCGAGGAGAGGGGTCCTGGCTGATCTCGACGACCGGCGACCGCTATCTCGACTTCACGAGCGGCATTGCCGTGAACGCGCTTGGCCACTGCCATCCCAAGCTGGTCGCCGCGCTCACCGAGCAGGCCAACACGCTCTGGCACACGTCGAACCTCTATCGCGTGAAGAACCAGGAGCGATTGGCCGAGCGGCTGGTCGAGGTGACGTTCGCCGACTGTGTCTTCTTCTGCAATTCAGGCGCCGAGGCCTGCGAGGGCGCGATCAAGGTCGCCCGCAAGTATCATGCAGCCGGCGGCAATCCGCAGCGCTATCGCATCATCACGTTCGAAGGCGCCTTCCACGGCCGCACTCTCGCCACGCTGGCGGCAGGCGGCAATGCCAAGTACCTGGAGGGCTTCGGTCCGAAAGTCGAAGGCTTCGACCAGCTTGTCGGCTACGACCTCGATGCCGTCGAGAAGGCGATCGGTCCCGAAACGGCCGCCATCATGCTCGAACCGGTCCAGATGGAAGGTGGCGTGCGCGTCATCTCCGACGATTTCCTGCGCGGCCTCCGTGCGCTCTGCGACAAGCACGGCCTGCTGCTGGTCCTCGACGAGGTCCAGTCAGGCATGGCGCGCTCCGGCAAGCTTTTCCACTACGAGTGGTCGGGCATCCGTCCGGACGTGATGGCGATCGCCAAGGCCATCGGCGGCGGCTTCCCGCTCGGCGCGTTCCTGGCCACGAAGGAAGCCGCGCGCGGCATGGTTCCGGGCACCCACGGCTCGACGTTCGGCGGCAATCCGCTCGCGACCGCCGTCGGCAACGCCGTGCTCGACGTGATGCTCGAGCCGGGCTTCCTCGAGGACATCCGCCAGAAGGGCCTGCGCCTGAAGCAGCTCATGGCTGCCCTGAAGGACGAGCACGCGGACGCCATCGAGGAAGTGCGCGGCATCGGCATGCTGGCCGGCATCCGCCTGAAGGCAGAAGTTCCGGCGGGCGACGTCATGAAGGCGGCGACGGCGGAAAAGCTGCTCACGGTCTCGGCCGGCGACAACGTCATCCGAATGCTGCCCTCGCTGACCGTGACCGAGGACGAGATGAAGGACGGCATCGCGCGTCTGTCGCGTGCGCTCACCGCAGTCAAGAAGCAGAAGGCATAAGGCAGCGCCCGTGCTGACACGCACCCCGCCGAAGTCCAGCCGGTCGCGCGCCCGCGCGATCCGGCACTTTCTCGACATCGATCAGATTCCAGCGGGCGAGCTGCGCCGGATCGTCGACATGGGCCACGCCATGAAGAAGGCGGGCAAGCGCGTGCCGAAGGCGCTGCGGCCCAAGGGCATCGCCGACGCCGTGCTGGTGATGATCTTCGAAAAGCCGTCGACGCGCACGCGCGTGTCGTTCGACGTCGCCATGCGCCAGCTCGGCGGCGAGTCGATCCCGCTCAATCATTCCGACTTGCAGACCAACCGCGGCGAGCCGATCTCGGATACCGCGCGCGTCCTGTCGCGCTACGTCGACGCCATCATGCTGCGTGCCAACAAGCACGAAACGCTTCTCGAGTACGCGAAGTACGCCACGATTCCCGTGATCAACGGCCTGACCGACATGTCACATCCATGCCAGGTCATCGCCGACATCATGACCTACGAGGAAACCCACGGCCCCATCAAGGGTGGCAAGGTGGCCTGGGTCGGTGACGGCAACAACGTCGCCGTATCCTGGATGCATGCCGCGGTCCGCTTCGGCTTCGAGCTCCGCCTCGCCTGTCCGCCCCAGCTCAATCCCGACGCCAAGGTCCTCGAATGGGCGCGCGCCGAGGGCGGCCGCGTGACGCTGACGGATGATGCCGCGGAAGCCGTCAAGGGCACCGATTGCGTCGTGACGGACACCTGGGTCTCCATGGGCCAGTCCGACGAGAAGCGCCGCAAGCAGTTGCTGTCCCCCTACGCCGTCGACGACGATCTCATGAAGCGCGCCGCCAAGGGCGCCATCTTCATGCATTGCCTGCCGGCCTATCGCGGCCTCGAGGTCTCCGCCAGCGTGCTCGACGGACCGCAGTCGGTCGTCTTCGACGAGGCGGAAAACCGCCTTCACGCTCAGAAGGCCATTCTGGCCTGGTGCCTCGGCGCGTGAAGATCGGGACCGGTCGGCGTTGACGGAAGCCATCGCCAGGAGTCCGGACCATGTCTGAAAGACTTTCGGAGCCGTCACGTCCCGCGCGCGTGACCAGCGAAGACGACATCGTCCTTCCGTTCGGGACGGTGCGCTCGCGCGTGTCGGGCCGGATTGCCCGTCTGGGTCCGTCTGTCGACCGCGTGCTGGCTGCCCACGACTACCCGGACCTCGTGAGTGCCACGCTCGGCGAGGCGCTGGCACTGACCGCGTTGCTCGGCCATCCCTTGCGCCCCGGCGGCCGGTTGATCGTCCAGACCAAGACGGACGGCCCGCTCGGCTTTCTCGTCGTGCACTACGACGCCCCGGGCGCCATCCGCGGCTACGCGAGCTTCGCGGCCGACAAGGTGGCCGAGCTGGCCCGGTCCGGCTCGCAGGTTTTATCGGGCGATCTCCTCGGCGTTGGCCGCCTCGCGATGACCATCGACCCCGGCGGCGACATCGCCAGCCACCAGGGCATCGTGTCCCTCGACGGCGGCACGCTGACCGATGCAGCCCATGCCTATTTCCGCCAGTCGGAGCAGTTGCCGACGTTGATCCGCCTCGCTGTGGCACGCCAGATGCTCGGCGGCACGGCGCCGGGCGCGAAACCGTGGCTCTGGCGGGCTGGCGGCCTGATCCTGCAGCATGTCCCTCGGCTCGGCGGGGATCCGCGGCCGGACGAAACGGCCGAGGAGCGCGACGCCCGCCTTCATGGCGAGGACGACGATGACTGGCTTCGCGTGGCCACACTCGCGTCCACCGTCGAACAGCACGAACTGATCGACCCGACGCTATCGCCCGAGCGCCTGCTCATGCGCTTGTTTCATGAGGAAGGCGTGCGCGTCGGTGAGGAGACGCGCATCGCCGCGCGCTGCCGATGCTCGCGCGCCCGCATCGAAGGCTTCCTGCGCGGCTTCACACCGGAAGAGTTGGCCGACATGCGCGAGAACGACGGGAACATAACCGTCACCTGCGAGTTCTGCTCCACACGGTACCGTTTCGAGGATCGCGACCTCGCCTGACATCACCGGCAGCGCCGTTTGGCTCAACCGTCCACGCGCCGCTTCCAACCTGCGTTGGAGCACCCCATGTCGTCGAAGTGGATCTGGCAGCTTCGGCGCCTCGCTCGCCAGATGTGGTTTCGGGCCGCCCTGTTCGCGGTCGCCGGCGGTGTCGCCTCCCTGGCCTCCCGCGCAGTTTCGCCGTGGGTGCCGCGCCAGCTGGCGATCAACATCGGCGCCGACGCCCTCGAGACGATCCTCACCATCATTGCCTCGAGCATGCTCTCCGTCACGACGTTTTCGCTCGGCATCATGGTCTCGGCCTACGCCGCCGCGGCCAGCAGCGTCACCCCGCGCGCCACCCAGATCCTGTTGTCGGACACGACGACACAAAGCTCGCTCGCGACATTCCTCGGAGCCTTCCTTTACAGCCTCGTCGCGATCATCGCCCTCAAGGCAGGCGCTTATGGCGAGGAAGGCCGTCTTGGACTGTTCCTGGTCACGCTCGGCGTGATCGTCGTGATCTTCGTCACCTTCATCCGCTGGATCGAGCTCCTGCGCCGCTTCGGCCGCCTGACCGATACCATCCAGCGCGTCGAGAAGGCATCGGCGGACGTGCTGGAGGCCCGCCTTGCCGACCCCTACATGGGCGCCAACCGCTACGACGGCAAGGCGCTGCCCGAGAGTGCCACGCCGGTCTTTGCCGCGCGCGCGGGGTACGTGCAGCACGTCGATCTCGGCATGTTGTCGTCGGCCGCCGAGGCCATCGACGCGCACCGCATCGTGGTGGTCGCCCCGCCGGGAGCGTTCGTGCACGGCTCCGCACCGTTGGCCTACGTCGACGCCGCGACCGTCGACGACGAATGCGCCGAGGACATCCGGAAGTCGTTTACTGTCGGCGACAGCCGGGACTTCTCCCAGGACCCTCGTTTTGGCCTGATCGTACTGGCGGAGATTGCCTCCCGCGCGCTCTCGCCCGCCGTCAATGATCCCGGCACGGCCATCGATATCCTCGGTCGCGGCGTACGACTGCTGTCCATGTGGCAGCAGCGTGCCGAGCCGGAGGTCAAGTACCCGAAGCTCTGGATGCCCCCGCTCGCGGCCCGCGATCTGTTCGACGACCTGTTCCTTCCGATCGCCCGCGACGGTGCATCGCTTGTCGAGGTTCACGTCCGCCTCCAGAAAGCGCTGCTGGCTCTGGCGGTCGCTTTCCCGCGCGACCTGGGACCGGCCGCCGCCCATCACGCGCGACAAGCCTTGTCGCGTGCCGAGGCCGCGCTGACGATCGACGACGACAAGGCCGTTCTGCGCACCCTTTCGGCCGAGGTCGTGGAAGCCGCCGAGTTCGGCTCCCCCGTTCGTATCTGAGCGGGACGCGCTCCGGCCTAGTTCAGCACGCGCGAAAGAAAAGGCGCGATGATGTCCGAATAGTCGTCGGTCCAAGGCCGAAGTCCCTTGGCATCGAGCTCCCGCATACCCTTGAGCGCGCGGAACGGCGCCAGCGCCTCCGCTGACTTCGCGAACACGGCAATGGTCGAGGACGTCTGCGCATAGCTGCCGTCGGCATCATCGTCGGTGATCAGCACGCCATGAAGCCCGTCGATCAGGGCCATATTGGCCGAGAGCACCGCATCGAGATCGAGGTAGCGGTTGGAGATGTGCAGCACCGCGACGCCGTTCGGGCTCGTCCGTGCCGTGTAGAGGCGCATCGCTTCGACGGTCATCAGATGGATCGGCACGGCATCGGACGTGAACGCATCGACGATCAGCAGGTCGAACGCCCCCTCCGGCTCCTTGGCCAAAGTCAGCCGTGCATCGCCGATCACGATATCGGGTGGCTGTGGCTGGCAGCTTTCGAGATAACTGAAGAGGTTGGGGTTGGTCGCGATGCTCACCATCAGCGGGTCGATCTCGAAGAAGCGCCATTTCTCGTCCTTGGCAGCGAGACAGGCGAGCGACCCCGTACCGAGACCGATGACTCCGAAGCGGCCGGTGCCACCTTTGGCCGTCACGTTCTGCCGCGCCGTCAAGATGGACCGCGCCATTGGGCTATCCGGGTAGTAGTAGGTGCCAGGCGTCGGATCGTCGACAGCCGCCCCGTTTTCGTCGCGGACACGCTGCGCCCCGTGCAGCGTCGTGCCATGCGTGAGTATGTTGTACTGCCCGTTGGGATAGACCCGGTAGACGCCGAAATAGCTGCGCTGCGCATCAGATCGCTTGACGCTCGAAGGCAGCGTCACCACAGCCGCACACATGCCGAGCGCGGCGATCAGTTGCCGGCTGGGGCTGCGCCACAGCGCCACCATCGCCAGCGCGAAAGCAAACGTCAGGACCGCCGTCGGCCCCCACTCGATCGTCGCCAGCCGGATCGAGGCATAGCCATCGATGATCCACCGCACCCACCAGGCCGACGCGGGCCAATCCGCGCTGTCGTAGGCTGGCAGCAGCCGTACCAGCATCGGCAGCCAGAGATAGGCGAGTATGGCGCCCGCGAGCACGAGCCAAGACGACATCAACTCGTCGCGTTTTTCCTTGGCGAAGCTGAAGCTCAACGCGCCCGGGCGGCACGCCATCGAGAGCGCCAGCAGAATCGGATACTCGAGGATCTGCGAGAAGAGCCGCGGCGCGATCAGCGCCGCAAAGAGCCCGCCGAGCACACCGCCGAGCGACATCAGGAGATAGAACTCCGTCAACCGACTGGCCGGAGGCCGTGTCTCGTAGAGCGTGCGGTGCGCAACCATCGTTGCAGCGAAGAACACCGCGAGACCCGTGTAGGCCGTCACGAACCAACCCTCGTGCTCGGTCTGAGAGAGCGCCAGAAGGGCGAGGATCAGCGCTGCAACGTGCACGGCCCGCATCCCGGCCATGGACGACGCGCGCAGTACGAACCGGAGCACGATCACGAAGCCGATCGCGGCCACGACGCCAGCGATGAGCCGCCCGTTTCCGCTGACTTCCACGTCGAAAAGGCGCTTGCCGAGAAACGGCACGATGGCTGCCGTGCCGAGCGCCACCACCAGCGCCGCCGGCACCAGCGCGATCGGCTTGTCCCGGAACACGAGGACGAACGTCAACAGATAAACGGCGAGCGGAATGACCCACAGCAGCGGCGCCGATGCGACATCCATCGTGATATGCGTCGTAAAGGCCGTGAGCAGCGCGGAGGGCACGAAGGCGAGCCCCACCCACCCGACGTGCCGCGCGAACGACGGCGGTGGCGCCGGGCTTTCGCCATCGCGCACCGCACGCACGATCCCGTCATCGCGCCGGACCGAGAGGACGGTCAGCGCCAGCGCGGCGACGAGCGCCACGAACCCGGCGGCCCAGATTTTCGCGAGCGCGCTCACGCCGAATGCCGGCTCGAGCACAAGCGGATAGGCGAGCAACGCGATGAGACTGCCGAGATTGCTGGCGCCATAGAGGAAGTACGGATCTCGCGCATGCGGGTGACCGGAGGCGGCGAACCACGCCTGCAGAAGTGGCGCATTCGCGGACACGGCGAGAAACGGCAGCCCCACGCCAGCCGCGAAGAGGCCGAGCTGCCATAGCGCTGGATCGCCCGGCGGCGGCTCGCCGAGGCTCGTCGGCACGCCGATCGGCAGGGCGAGGATGGCGGCAGCGCTGAACCCGAGATGCGCAATCGCTCCGACCCGTGGCGACGCCCACTTGATCAGGAAGTGTGCATAGCAGTACCCGGCGAGCAGAGTCGCCTGGAAGAACACCATCGCCACGGCCCACACCGACGGCGACCCACCGAGGATAGGCAGCACCATCTTTGCGAACATCGGCTGCACGGAAAAGAGCAGCAGTGCCGACAGGAACGTCGTCGCGGTGAACACGGCCAATGCCGCCACGGCCTTGACACCGGGGTCGGCTCGCGCCGCCTCGGCCGCACCCTCGCCCGCAGTGGGAACGGTATCCTGCATCGTGCTCACTCCGGACAGAACGAGAGCGGCCGCGAGTCGAACACGCGCGAGCCGCCCGTCGCGAAGCCCCTGGTCTATCGTTGGGTGTGGGAGTTCAGACCGTGATCGTCTCGCCCACCTTGGGCGCGACGACGTTGTGCCCGCTCATCTCCGCCTGGAACTTGGAGGCGTCAGGATCGAGCATCCCCGGGAACGTGCCGTAGTGGCAGGGGATGATCGTCTTGAACTTGAAGAATTTCTTGCAGGCGAACGCCGCCGCCTTGGCGCCCATCGTGAAGCGATCACCGATCGGCACGATCCCGATGTCCGGCTGATGGAACTCGCTGATCAGTCCCATGCCGGCGAACATGTCCGTATCGCCCATGTGATAGACCGTCTTGCCTTCCTTCGTCTTGAGCACGATGCCGTTCGGATTGCCGAGGTATGTCCCGCCCGAAGACGACGAATGCAGCGCATTCACCAGTGTGAGCTCGAAATCCTTGTCGGCGACGCTGCCGCCGGTGTTCATCGGCTGGATCGTTTCCGCGCCCTTCTCCTTCACGTGGAGTGCGAGCTCGTAGGTCGCGAATAGTGGCGCGCCGGTTGCCTTGCAGATCTCCCCGGCATCGCCGATGTGGTCGTCGTGGCCATGCGTGATCGCCACGTGTGTCACGCCCTTCGTCGCTGCCTCGAATGCGACACCGGACGCCTGGAACGTCGGATTGCCCTTCAGGAAGGGATCGATGAGCAGGACGCTGCTGCCGGTCTCGACGCGGAAGCAGGAATGGCCGAACCACGTGATCTTCATCTGTGCGCTCCGTAACGATGCGGTGGAAGGGAAGCCGTGACGGCAATATAAGGGCGCCATGAACGACGACCAATGCCAAGCTGCCGCGCCGCCCCCCGGAGGGGTCCTTCCGATCGAAATGTTTGCCGCCGCGCTGCCGAAGGGCGCGAGGTTGATCGGCATCGATGTCGGCACCAAGTCGCTCGGCCTCGCTCTGTCCGATGTCTCGCGCATGATCGCCTCGGCACTCGAAACGATCCGCAGAACCAAGTTCAAGGTCGATGGCGCCCGCCTCCTCGAGATCGCCTCTGGCCATGGCGTTGGCGGTTTCGTCATCGGCCTGCCGCTCAATCTCGACGGCACCGAAGGCCCGCGCTCACAGGCGACCCGCGCCTTCGCCCGCAACCTGGCGGCACTGACACCCTTGCCGATCGCGTTCTGGGACGAGCGCCTGACGACGGCCGAGGCGGAGAGAATGCTGATCGAGGCCGACGCCACGCGCCGCCGTCGCGCCGAGGTCATCGACAAGCTGGCTGCGACCCTCATCCTGCAGGGCGCGCTGGACCGCATGCGTGAGGCGGAGCTGGGCCACAGGCCACGGGCCTGACGAGACCCTCGAAAGGACCACACCGTGAGCTCCCCCCTGCCGAACGACATCGTGATCACGTCTCTCGACGCCTGCGCGATCGCGCTCTACCTCGTGTGCTTTCTGGGTTACGGCTATGTGGCAGCGTTGCCATCCCTGGAGCGCCGGAGCATTTCGGGCGCCGTCCAGCGCCAGCGCGAGCGCTGGATGCAGAACATGGCGTTGCGCGACGTCCGCATCGTCGACGCTCACCTCCTCGGCGGCTTGGCGCAGGGCAACGCGTTTTTCGCCTCCACATCGGCGATCATTATCGGCGGCCTGGCCGCCATGCTCGGCTCGGGCGAAAAAGTGCAATCACTGCTCGAGCGTCTGCCGGCCGTCCTGCCGTCCTCACCGGTGCTGTTCGAGCTGAAAGTGCTCCTGTTGATGGCCATTTTCGTGTTCGCGTTCTTCAAGTTTGCCTGGGCGTTCCGACTGTCGCACTATACGGCGATCATGATCGGTGCGACGCCGATCCTGGAGCCTGGCACACGTGACGCATGCCTCTCTCATTCGCAGCGCACGGCGCGGCTCATCGGCCTCGCAGCCAATCATGCCAACACGGGATTGCGCGCGTTCTATTATGCGATTGCCGCCATGGCCTGGTTTTTCCATCCGGCGGCGCTGATCGTGGCGACCGCGTGGGTGCTGATCATCCTGATTCGACGCGATTATTTCTCGCGATCCCGTCGCCTCATGCTTGAAGAGTAGGCAGGTTGAATCCGATTACTGATCACTGCAAAAAACACTTTTTCGTGGTTCGACACCAATGACTGTGTCAATAATCACATACGCGATCTAGGCTCCCGCGCGACGCAGCGCGAGAGCTTTGCGGTGCGTGCCGGATATCTCCTCACGATCCGCAGTCAGAGCATCCGCCACCCGAAGTCTGATGGAAGGACAAATATATGGCGAGCTTCGAACCCGGGCCGTTGACGGACTCCATGTTGCACCTACTTCATCGGGCGGGTCAGGTTGCCGACGAGATGTTCACGGCCGAAATGGCCGGATCGCCGCTGACGCCACGGCAATTCGCGGTCCTGAGAGTGCTCCAGAGGCGCGAGACGGCAAGTCAGACCGATATCGTCAACGAAACGGGCATCGACCGCTCGACCTTGGCCGATATCGTGAAGCGTCTTGTTGCCCGCGGCCTGATCGCGCGCCGGCGGTCACGGGTCGATGCCCGCGCGTATGCCGTCCGCCTCACCCAGTCCGGGAAGGACGCGCTGAAGGCCGCCGAGCCAGCCTCCGAGCGCGTTGAAAGCCGCCTCCTGAAATCGCTTCCGCAAGCGCGCCGGGACGCATTCATCGATAGCCTTGCCCAGCTCGTCGCCTCACTTGGCGAAATGAAGCCGGAAGAACCCGAATCGAAGTAGCCGCCCGCGCGGCCGATCGTGACGATACCCAAAGAGCCAGCCCCATCGGGACTGGCTCTTTCTCGTTTCAGGTTCTGGGCCGATGCGGCTAGGCGAACAGCTTCAGCTGCTTCTCGTCGGCGCCCTTTGTTTCATGCGCCAGTTGCTCGATGCGGTCGAACGGCACCTGCTCGGCCTGGATCAGCGACCGCTGCGCCTTCAGCGCCCGCACGACGCCCTCCTGCACCAGATGGAACTCGCCGACCGTCTGGCTCGGCAGCACGGCTGCCGCATCGAGCCCGGATTCCGACTGGAACGCCGACTTGAGCTTCTTCAGCGCCGTGTCCTCGCGCACCCGCCCGATGAACCAGCTCGTGATCTGGTCGCGGCTCTTGTAGTCGAGATCGCCCGGCGACTGGGTGGCGAGCATGATCCCGAGTCCCGCAGACCGTGCCCGCTTGAGCAGGCTCTGGAGCGGTTCGGCAGTGGCCGGCTTGGCGTTCGCCGGGATGTAGAGATCAGCTTCGTCGAACATGACGACAGCCTGCAGCTGATCGTTAGGATTGCGCTGACAGAAGCGCAGTGCCTCGGAAAGGAACTGCGAGACCCAGAACAGGATGTTCTCGTTGTCGCCGAGGAAGCCGGTGTAGATGACCGAAAGCCGCGTCCGCCCGTCACTGCGGGCATAGGGACCGAGACCCAGCAGCGCTTCCATGCTGAGCCGCTCGCCGCCGCCCTCGAACAGCGACGAATTGCGATGCCGGAGCGAGTCGAGCTGACCGATCAGATCACGCCGGATGCGCCCTGACGGGTCCATTCGCTGCGTCAGTTCCGTCAGCTCCGGATCTTCCTCCTCGAGGAGATTGATCAGATCGCCGAGCGTCACCTCCTTCGAGGACCTGCTGCCCAGAATTTTCAGGGCCACCGAGAGTGTGCCTGACTGTCTCTGGTGTGTGGCCGAGTTCTTCAGATGCAGCATGTCGCCCATGGCGGCTGCCGACAGGTTCGCGAGCAATTGCTGCTCGTGCTCCGGCAGCTCGTTCATGCCGTTGGGCAACAGTGTGATCGAGATCGGCCGCCCCGACGCCCGCCCCGGCGTATAGACGGCGACGTCGATCGAGTCGGCAAGCTTCTCGCGATCGCCCCGCCGGTCGCTGTAATCGCTTTCGTTGGCCCGCCAGACTTCGGGATTGGCGTACGATGCGAGATCGCCTTTCCGGTCGATCAGGATCGCCGGCACGCCGCGAAGCAGCAGTTGCTCGATCAGTGACAGCGCCAGCGTGGTCTTGCCCGAACCCGAGCCACCGAGCACGGCCGCATGTCTCTTCAGAACGCTCTTGTTGAGTGTGATCAGCTTCGATCGGCCATTGATCTCACGCCCGGCCAGAATGCTCGAAGCATCCGTCGCATTCTCGTCGAGAATGTCGGTGAGCTGGAGTTCCTCCTCGGGTTTCTCCGCCTGGACCGCCGCCTCGACGGCCGGTGGCGAACCAGGGCTGGACCACCCTGTCCAGTCGGCCAGCAGATCCTTCGACGCCATCGGCAGGCTTGGCGCCGGCGTCCATCCGGTTGCATCAGCGTCCCGGGGCATACGGACGGGGACCTGCGGCGGAGCGATCACGGCCGGTGCCTCTGCGCGCGTGGCGACCGGCTCGTGTCGCGCGGTCGTCTCGAGCGGCGGTGACGCCTCCACCCGCATCGCCTGTCGGCCGAGCAGATCGAGGCGCAGGAGCTGGATGATCGGCAACAGCCCGGACAGGAGTTTCGCGTCCCCCATCCAGTCGCCGAACCCGGACTGATGCTTGTTGCGCGCATGGAACTCGCGCACCGTGATCATCCGCTCCCACTCGGGGATCGGCACCAGCAGCGAGCGCCCGCCGGATTCGCGGAACCGGCGGAACGCCTGCGCCGTCTGGTTCTTGCGGTTGGGCGGGAAGTCGGACGCGCGCAGCATGTAGCACTGCCGATTCTTCATCGACATCAGCGCCTTGTCGAGCTGGCGCTTGAGGCCACCACCTTGCGTCGGGCGATTGCAGATGAACACCCGCGCGTCCTGAACGACCATCGTGCCCTGCAGCACCTGAAGATCCAGGCCCGGCAGCTCGTCGCCGAATGCGAGCCGCGTGACGACGACGCGGAGCTGCCCGCGCCACTCGTCGGATGCAGCGGTCAGTGCCCCGGACAGCACGTCCAGAAGGTCGTGATCGCTGGCCGGCATCTCGGCCTCGGATTCGCCCTGGAAACGGTCCCAGAGCCGCTGGAAGTCTATGGCACCGCCCATCTGGCCCGGGGCGGCGAAGCTGCCGGTCGATGCGGGAGGTGTCGAAGACGTCGGATCCGCGAGCCCGAGCGCCGCGGCGAGCGTCGACAGGAACCCGGCCCCGTCGTCGGCTGCAGCGGGCTGCCCCGCCTCGTCCGGGTCGCTTTCTCCGTTGATCTTGGCAAGCAGCCGGCTTTGGGCATGCTCGAGCAGCCGGCGCGTCGACAGACCGCCGAACTCCTCGAAGAATTGCGGCCCGAAGAACTGCGTCGGATCAGCCGGCAGCGTGATGTTGCTCCGTGCGGCCTCGTGCTCCAGCCGCTTCGAGATGATCATCCGCGCTTCGGCCGGGGTCCGTGCCTCGAGCAGCGCCACCGGCCCCGCCTTCTCGATACGGTCGATGTAGGATTGCGCCAGCACGCCCCGCACCTGATCGTAGAAGTCGCCGAGACACGAGATCACGATGATCGACGTCGGCACCCGGTTGGCGATCTGGATGAGGTCCCTGACGGCCTTCTGGAAGCGCTCTTCCGGATCGTCGAAGAACCTCAGGTCTTCCACCTGATCGATGCAGTAGACGAGCGATGCCTCGTCCACGGCCCAGACCAGCCGGCCCAGGCTCTCGATGATGTCGAACGAGCGCCCGTCGCCCGTGATCGGGTCCAGAGCCGGCACGATCGCCCGCGCCAGATCGTTGAGCGGGCGCCCGTGCAGGTACTGTCGCACCCGCTGATCGATCCGCGGATCGCCGCGCTGCAGATAGAGCAGCGCCCGCACCATGTTGATGTCGAGCTGGGCCGCCTCGAACTTGTCGCTCCCGACGATATCGTCGGCGAGCTGCATCACGAAGCGCGCCAGCTCATCGTCGTCGAGCTGCGCCTCACGGAGCGCCTCGAGCTCCTCGACCGGCAGTACGGCGGAATCTTCGACGAGCCGGTTCGTCAGCCGCGTCAGCGCGCTTTCTCCGCCACGGTCGGGATCGTAGGGCTTCTCGAGAGAATTGACGAGCCGCTTCAGATAGTAATCGGAGTAGCTCGCGATATCGGGCGTCATCTGCGCATAGCCGAAATAGGCCGTGCAATCGCGATGCGACGCCGTCCGGATCGCCCGAATGAGATGCGTCTTGCCGGCGCCCGACTGCCCGTGGAAGAGGAGGATGCGTGACTGGCTGTGACCCTTGCCGGTCCGCACGGCCTTCAGCGTATCGGCGAACTTGCGGCGCGCCGGCTGATGCACCAGCTCGACATCGACGGGATCCGCGCTCCACACGTCGTCTTCCCACGTGATGGAATGCTCGAAGGCAGCAGCGAGCCCTTCGACTGGCAACGCCTTCTGTGCATCGGAATGCATCGGCTCTCTTTCCTTGCCCACGATGTTGACGCGCTCAGTCGGCTGCACGGACGTAGTGCCAGACGGTGTTCTTGTAGACGACCGCCGAGTCCTGCAGTTCCTTGAGCGCACGTTTGTCCTTCAGATCGGCATTGGCGAGCGCGATGAGCCCGGTCCGATGCGCCTCTGTCAGCATGCACTTGAATTCGATTTCGGTGAGCGCCCACTCGGCATGACGGGCACAGAGGACGTCCCAGACCTTCGAGATGAAGGCTTTCCGATTGCCAGCCCATCCCTCGGCCGTCTCCGCCGTTGCTGCCAGCACAGCCTCGGCGAACGCTTCGGGGTCGGGCCGCTCTGCCGCATTGCCCTGGGCCACACCCGCCGCCGGTATCCTGCTGCCGGATGCACGCTGCACCGTGGTCGGCCGAGGCCCGCCGAGGCCCGCCTTCTCACCCAGGGCCCGCCGACGATCGGCGCGGCGCATGCGCGACCGACGGCTGTCTTGCGAGACCGGCGCCTCACCACGGCCGAGGAAGCGCCGCAGAACCGCCAACCGAAGCCCTGCGAGATCGCCCCGCCGGAGCCCCACGGCCTCGGCCGCCAGCGCCGCCATCAACCGTCCGTCGGTGCCGAACTCGCGACCGGATGTCGACAGCTGCCCGGCGAGCATACGGCCGGCCTTGGGCGGCAGAACGGACTTTCCGGTGACGGCCTGACCGTTGCGATTGCCGAACGCTTGCTCCAGCGCGATGCCGGCCAGCGCCGACCTCACCCGCGACGCCGTCGGCAAGCCCTTGATCTTGAGATTGAAGCGATGCGCGACGAGCAGCACGCGCAGTCCATCTGCCTTCCCGAGCAGCTTGAGCCGGTTCTGTGGTCCTGCCGTCAGATCGAGCGCCTTTGCAACGAGGCTGACGTCGCGCGCCGCTTGCCATGTCGCCGGAAGGCCCTTCTTTGCGCCGAGAAATTCCAGCGCCGCCGCCAGTCCGCGAGCCGTTGCGCGCAGCTGTTCGTCACTCCGCTCGGCGAGCCCACCGGCGACCAAGGCCGCCACCAGCCGCGCAACTTCGATCCGACCGATATCGGCGGCAGCCTGCGGCCCCATGAGTGGCAGCACGTCGCGCGCCACCGCCGTTTCGTCGGCGGTATCCACGGCGATACGCACCAGCACGGTGCCTGCGATTCGTTGCGCTTCGGTGGCCGGGTCGGCGGGCGACATGCCCTGCGGCCCTTGCTCAGTCATGATGCGCGGCTCCTTCGACGCGTCGGGCAGTGAGCCTGACGACCGATCGTCTCCTTCGGCCTCCCCACCGTCGGGGCCGGCCGTACGCGCGAATCACCGGAGGGTTCGTGCATTGTGGGGAAGGATCGGCCTGAGGCCAAGTGTTGCGTATCCCGCCGACCGTGAATGCCGGGGGACTGATGCCGCCTCGCGACGGATTCGATTGTGGCGAAGCGATGATCGACGCCCAATTGGCGACATGAAGTGGGCGCTCACTGACGCCCTGGCAGGAAATCAAGTGTCGCTCGAAAACCGCGGCGGGCCGGCGCTGTCGCGTTGGGCGGGTTCGGGCCTTGCGTTCGGGGGATACCACGTGTCGAACTGGCGATCGTTCGGAAGTGGCACACCTGTCAGCCTTAACGGCGGGTTAACCGAAACCTGCAATCCTCACTGCAAAGTTGTTGCGTATGAGTCGTTGAGGATTCCCCTGATGTCCCGCGTCCTTGTGGCGATCGCGCTCGGCCTCGCCGTTACGGGCTGCAGCCAGTCGTCCAGCAATCTCTCTCTCGGCATGACGGATCAGGATGTGTCGGCCCGACCGGCCAATCCGCGGCTGGTTCGGCAAGGCGCTCTGGGTGGCGAACCGCCGGGCACCCGCCGCACATCGCCAGCCAATGCCAACGACCGCCTCGCGAGCCTCGACGACCGGGCGCCCCGCGGAACCTATGAGAAAGCTCCATCCGGGGCCTTGTCTGATCGCGACTTTACCGGGACCGCTCTCAATCCGGAACAAGCTCGCGACCTCATCAATGCCTATCGCCGCGAGAAGGGGCTGAAGCCGCTCCGCCTGGATGCGACGCTGACCGCCGCAGCCAAGAACCATTCCCGCGATCTGGCGAAGTGGGATCGGATCTCGCATTTCGGCTCGGACGGTTCCAATCCATGGGATCGGGTCAAGCGCAGCGGCTATAACGCCAAGCTGGCGGCCGAGAACGTCGGCACGGGCCAGGTCAGCTTCGAGGAAGTCCTGAAGGGCTGGAAGGAAAGCCCGGGCCACAACAAGAACCTGTTGCTGGCCGACGCGGACCACATGGGCATTGCCCTCGTCCACGAACCGAAAACAGAATTCAAGACGTTCTGGACACTCGTCGTCGGCGCGTCGATGTAACTGCGCGCCGATCCTCGGATCGAGCGCCGCTGACGAGCCGCTTGCTCAGTTGAGATCCCGACGCTTGGGGGGCGGGAGCTGCCACCACGGCGCATCGCCGGGCGACTTTGGCTGCACGGCCGTACCGAGCGGCCCGAGCACGGCCGCCACGGCATAGCCACTGACCGAACGATAGGTCGCGGCGGCCTGCTCCATCAGGTCCTGCGCGGGGTTGCGCACCGGCGAGGACATCGGCATCCAGGGTGCCGTGAAACCCATCGGGCCACGCGCCCAGAGATTCATCCATGCCATCGGCCCGACCGCGGCGAACGGCGTCATGAAGGACGCTTGCGGCATCATCCCGAAAGCCATCCACGGATTGCTGCCCATTGCGAACGGCCAGGGAGACGGCGGCCACCCCATCGGCTGCTGGAGTGCGAACGGATTGAACGCAAAGGCGGCGGGACCTGCCGGCATCGCCATCGGCCACGCCCCCCCTGGAGAAGCCTGGAAAGCGGCGAATGGCCCCAGCTGCGGTTGCATCGCCTGCGCAAAGGCGACGGACCAGTTCGAAGCGGCCTGCTGGCTCATGGCGGTGAACGCCGAAGTGGACGCGGACGTCATGGCCTGGGCCATCGAGAGCCACTGCTGCATCAACTGCGCCTGCAGCTCGAAAGGGTTGAACATGATCACTCCTCGCCCTGATTTCGCGGGGAGAATAACAGAATTTGTGCAGTGCAGCAATCTTGCTCTCAGGCTGAGAACGCGGTCAAGCCTTCTGCCCGTCGGGCGCCTCGGACACATCGACGGCGGACGGCGTCGGCGCCGATCGCGGATGAACCCTGCGCGACGACGTATCGGACCCGTCCACGCGTCGCCCGCCGGCCCGTCGCCCACTGACCATCCAATAGCAGAGACCGCTGACGAAGCCCGAGGTCAGGAACGCGATGAGCGCGTAATTGTTGAGGATCGTCGATTGTCCGGTCCGCTCGGTCGAGAGCTGCGCCAAGAAGGCGAACCCCGCGATCACGAGCGCCGCGACCACGTAATACGTCCAGTTCCGGTTCCGCAGTGCCTCTCCGAGGCCAGCTGCCACGATGAAGAACGGCGCCGAGAACAGCGCCACCTGCACGGCCACGGCTTGAGCGAGCTGCATCCCGCGCCCGATCCGGTCGCTCGCCACGTCCGGCGGCAATGACACGATCTCGCTCGGCGTCAGCACGAACAACACCATTGTCACGGCCGCCGCGAAACACGCGACGGCAAAGCCAAGAACCACGCGAATGACGCTGAGCAGCATGTCGTCCTCAAATGGTTGGCCCGCTGGGAACTGGACTTCAGGCCTCCGTTGCTGAAGGTACACGGTCGCAGCGGGCGCGCTCAAGATGCGCGGCCATACGGTTGATCCGGCAGACGCTCCCTGTGGCCGATCAGGCGCGTCGCCCCGCCACCAGCCAGTAGACCAGCCCGCCAGCAAACCCCGCCGTCGCGAAGATCGTCCACAGACGTGCGTTGCCCGTCGCGATCGGTGCCCCACCGCCGACCTTTGCCAAAGCCGGGATGACCGCCATGGCGATGCCGCCGCCCAGCACATAATAGAGCGCGCTGCGAATGCGCCCGATCTCGCCGACGATCACCACCAGCAGGGCAGGCACGATACTCGCGGCCGCGACGACGCTGATGACCCCGAACCCGAGGTCCATCAGCACGAGAATCTGGTCGACGTTGTCTCCGATCGAGGAGACGGCATGTGTCGTGGCCTCGAGCCCCAGCGTCAACAGCACGCCCAGCGCCGCGAGGGCACCGAGAAGAAGCCCCAGCGGGACCAGGATCAGGCGGCCGAGCGCCCGCATCATGCGTCGCTGCCCTCGTCGCTCGCGTCGGTCTGAGCGCCGCCGTTCGGACTGCGCTGGCTCGCCCGGAGCTTCTGGCTCTCGGACTTGAGCTGCCCACACGCCGCAAGAATATCGCGACCGCGTGGTGTGCGCACGGGCGAGGCATAGCCCGCCCGGTTGACGACGTCGGCGAACTTCTCGATCTGCTCCCATTCCGAGCACTCGTATCGGGTTCCCGGCCACGGATTGAATGGAATGAGGTTGATCTTGGCCGGAATGCCAGCCAGCAGCCGCACGAGCGCTCGGGCATCGGCGAGACTGTCGTTGACGCCCTTCAGCATCACGTATTCGAACGTGATCCGCCGCGCATTCGAGAGACCGGGATAGTTGCGGCACGCCTCGAGCAGCTCGGCGATCGGATACTTCTTGTTGATCGGAACCAGTTCGTCGCGGAGCTTGTCGGTCACCGCGTGCAGCGAGATCGCGAGCATCGTGCCCGCCTCGAGCCCCCAGCGCGGAATTTCCGGCACCACGCCCGACGTCGAGAGCGTGATCCGCCGCTTCGAAAACGCGAGGCCGTCGCCGTCTGCGGCAACCTCGATGGCCGCGCGCACGTTCTCGAAATTGTAGAGCGGCTCACCCATGCCCATCAGCACGATGTTGGTGATCTTGCGCTCCGCGAGCGGCAGCATGCCGCCATCGTCGGGCGCCTCTGCGCCGGGCCAGTCACCGATGCGGTCGCGCGCGATCAGGATCTGCGCGACGATCTCTTCGGCTTCGAGGTTGCGAACGAGCTTCTGCGTGCCCGTATGGCAGAACGAGCAGTTGAGCGTGCAGCCCACCTGGCTCGAGATGCACAGCGTGCCGCGATCACTTTCCGGGATGTAGACCGTCTCGATCTCCGGCGCGGCCGTCTCATGCCCCCGTTTCGGCAACCGGATCAACCACTTGCGCGTTCCATCGCTCGACACCTGCTCGGACACGATCTCCGGCCGCGCGAGCGAGTACTTCGCAGACAGCCGGCCGCGCAGATCCTTCGACACGTCTGTCATCTGGTCGAACGACGTGATCCCTCGCACGTAGAGCCAGCTCCAGAGCTGCTCGACCCGCATCCGGAGCTGCTTCTCGGGCACCCCCACGTCCGCAAGCGCCGCGCGCAGTCCTTCGCTCCCCCGCCCCGCGAGTGTCGGCAAGGCTGGCGCTGCATCCGGGGATGTAGCGGGAGACGGCGTGCTGTCGAGAACGAGAACCATGGGACGTCGGGCCCCTCATCACTTTCGGCTATGGCGGCGCTGGCGGCCACGACGGCGCATGCGCCTAGCCCTTCCTAGCGCAATTTGGTACCGCCCGACACGTCCGAGTCGCGCGTTCGCATCACGTCAGATCGACCGGCCCATCTTCATGAACCGCTCGGCCCGATGCTCACGGAGTTCGTCGGCGCTGAGCCCGTCGAACGACTTCAACGCTTTCTCGATCGCCGCGCCGGCCCGCGAAATCGTCTCGGCCTTGTCGCGGTGCGCACCGCCGACGGGCTCCGGGATGATTTCGTCGATGACCTTGAGGTCCATCAGGTCCTGCGCCGTGATGCGCATGCTGGTCGCCGCGTCGATCGCCTTGCCCTTGTCGCGCCAGAGGATCGCTGCCGCGGCCTCCGGCGAGGCCACGGTATAGATCGAGTGCTCCAGCATGAGGATCCGGTTCGCGGTCGCGATGGCGATGGCACCGCCCGATCCACCTTCGCCGATGATCACGGTCACCATCGGCACGCCGAGCGACAGGCAGCAGTCGATCGATCGGGCGATTGCCTCGGCCTGTCCCCGCTCCTCGGCGCCGACACCCGGATAGGCGCCGGCCGTGTCGACGAGCGAGATTACGGCGAGCCCGAACCGGTCGGCCATCTCCATCAGCCGGACGGCCTTGCGATAGCCTTCCGGCCGCGCCATGCCGAAGTTGTGCTTGATGCGGCTTTCGGTGTCGTGGCCCTTCTCGTGCCCGATCACCATCACGCCGCGCCCGCGGAACGTCCCGAGCCCCCCGACGATGGCCGCATCCTCGGCGTAGTACCGATCGCCGGCAAGTGTAGTGAAATCCTCGATCAGCCCGCCCACGTAGTCGAGGCAGTGCGGCCGCTCCGAGACCCGGGCAACCATCGTCTTCTGCCACGGATTGAGCTTGGCGTAGGTCTCGGCGAGGAGCTGTTTGGCTTTCTGCTCGAGGCGGCCGATCTCCTCGGCGATGGACACGTTCGAGCCGTCGCTGCTGAGCGACCGGAGCTCGGCCACCTTGGCCTCCAGCTCGGCGATCGGCTTCTCGAATTCGATGTAGGTGCGCATTTTGCGGCGGGCTTTCGACTATCCCTCGGATTTGCCGCGACATTCACGAGGAGGGGGGTGGGAGTCAAGCGTGCCGCGTCAGGGCTACCCGTCGAGGCGGGTCCCAGCCAGCGGATGATGCTCCCGGACGAGCTGGCGCAGGCGTTCCTCCAGCACGTGCGTATAGATCTGGGTGGTCGAGATGTCGGCGTGGCCAAGCAGCTGCTGAACAGCTCTCAGATCAGCGCCACGATCCAGCAGATGGCTGGCGAACGCATGGCGCAGGACGTGCGGCGACACTCGTTCCGGCGCGATGCCGATCGCCTCGGCCAGTTCTTTCAGCTCCTGCCCGAGCCGTTGCCGGGTCAGGTGCCCTTCCGCCCCGCGCGACGGGAACAGGTATCTGGTGCGCACCATCGCCGAAAGCCCGTCCTCGGGCTCGCTGCCGACGCTGAGGTAGGCCGCCAGCGCCGCCCGGGCAGCCCCGTTAAGCGGCACGATGCGCTCGCGGCCGCCCTTGCCTTTGATCGTCAGCACCCGGTCGTCGCCGGTCAGCACGCTGCGCGGCAACTCGACCAGTTCCGAGACGCGCATTCCAGTTGCATAGAGCACTTCCAGCAGCGCTTTCAGGCGCAGCGCCCGGAATTTGTCCCGCCCGGTACTGTCTGCAATGCGCCGTGCCGCCGCATCGAGCAGCAGCTCCACCTCCGCGACCGACAGGATCTTCGGCAGCGGCCGCTCCCGCTTCGGCCCCTCGAACCCGGTCGCCGGGTCGTCCGCGATTTGCCCCTCGGCAGCGAGAAACCGGAACAGTTGCCGGAGGCTCGACAGCCGGCGCGCCCGCGAGGTCGCGGCAAGGCCCTCGTCGGCGATGGCCTTGAGATAGGCGCTGACGTCACGCGGCCGGCAGTCGCGAAGGCCGAGCTGACGATGCTCGGCATAGGCCGCGAAATGAGTGAGATCCCGCCGGTAGGCATCGAGCGTGTTCGGCGCTGCGCCACGCTCGGCCGCCATCATCTCGAGAAACCCGTCGATGGCGCCGGCCCAGCCATCGCTGGTGGTCTGGCCTGTCATGCGGGCGCTCCTAGTTGTTCGGGGCGCGCGGCCAGCCGGCAATCACCGCCTCGAGCCCCAGCCGGCGTGCATCCCCGTCGAGCCCGGCCCGGCGCAACGCCCGGATCGTATCGCCGAGCGCGATCATGTGCGCCCTGTCGCCGCTGTCCGGCCCAAGGCTGCGCAACGCGAGCAGCAGCGTCCGCGCGTGCTCCTTCTTCTTGGCGGCATCCTGCAGTTGGCTGAGCACGCCGGTCTCCGGCAGATGACCGGACGACGGCTGAGGCGTGCGGCTCGCCGCCTCCCAGAGCGGGATCGGGATCTGGTAGTCGAGCGCATCGAGCACGGTCACCAGCCGGTGCATCAATCCGGCCTCGAGCCGCCCCCGCACGGCGAACTGTTCGACATCACGGAGTGCTTCCCCGCGCCGCCCCCGCCACTGCGGATCGGCGATGTCGGCGAGCGCCAGCCAATGCCGCAACCCGCCATGGCGCTCACCGGCGGGGGGGTCGGCCCACGCAGCGACCGCGTCGTAGCGCCCGCCTGCGAGATTGATCTCGATCGCCGTCTCCGCGAACCAGGCCAGCTCCGCCGCCGGGCGAAGGCTTCCGGCTGCGGGCGCCAGCATCGCAGCCGTTTGGAGATAGCCACCACGCGTCCGCCCCACGTCGTCCAGGAGCCCCCGCATGAGGCGAGCCCGCGTCATCGGTGTCCGCTCGGCCTCGATGGCCTTGAATACCGCGGCCCGTCGCAGCTTCGGATCGACGTCGGCGCGCCCACCATCGGCGACGGCCGCCGCATTCACCGGCGCGGCCCGATAGACGTCCGCGACCTCGGCAGGGCTCATGACATTGACGGCGAGCGCAGCCTCGGCAGCCACGACGCGCGTGGCCGGATCGGCCGCCTCGCGGGCCAGCACCGCCAACAGCGCCGGTTCGGCCGAAGCGATCGCCTCGGCCCCGATGTCCGATCTGGCAAGCGCCAGAAAACGGTACTCGATCACCGTCAGCGGCTTGCCGCCCTTTGCAGGAGGCCCGGCCGGAGCCCCGATTGCGATCGCATCCAGCGCCGCAAGAACGACAGGGGCGTCGACCCCTTCGGCCCGAAGCAGATCCGCTGCAAGGCCGGCCGCGGCCGCATCACCCGATCCGGCGCCGCACAAGGCGGCCAGCGTGAGATACTCGGCTTTCGCCGGCTTCGGCAGGCTCGCATGCTCCCGCTGCAGGCCCTTCACGTCCTGACATCCGGCTGCACGGTCGCCGACGGCCATGCGGGTCCGCGCGATCACGAGCCGGGTCGCAAGGTCTCCTGATGCCGTAGCCTCGTCCTTCACGGCCAACCGGAGATCGTCGACAAGCCCCGACCGATAGAGCGCCTCGAGCCGGATACCGGCGTGGCTGTTGCCGCTGGCGCCGTTGCTGGTCCAAAGCCGTCGCCAGAGTTCGCCGAGCGCCGCCGAGGCTGGCGGCATCGTCAGGGGAGCCAGCAGCTCTCCGAGCTGGCGCGCATCGAGCCCGCCCCAGAAATCGTGCGGCAATCCGGAGCCGTCCGCCGCCATGACGGGTTTCAGGTCACCCCTTTGGACCGGTTGCAGTTCGCCCCGCTGAATGGCTTCGCTGGGAGCGACCGTGACGGTTGCCGGCGCCCCGCGCTCGCCGCCGGCAGGGCCGTCGCTCCACGGGCGATAGACCTCGGGGATGGGCGAACTCGGCGCGGCCAGATCGCCGGCCGGCGGCTGCCGGTCGTCGAGCCACGGCCGCCGCGCGACGCCATCCATGGGCGGCAGCGGCGCCGGCTCTTCGGGCAACGCGGCGGCATCGGCCGGCGCGGGCTGCTGCCGCCGCTCGGACCTCTGCCTCTGCTCACGCTCCTTGAACGGGTTCCACCCGTCGTCGGCCCGGACGGGCGCCGCCGCACCGGCCATGACGAGGGTGAGGGTCAACGCACCTGCGATCAGACGTCCCATGACGATCAGGTGCACTCCTATTTGCGAATCTTTACGCCGTGCACCGTCTGGGATACTTCCTTCGGCTCGGGTTCGAAGACTTCCGCGAGCAGATAGAGGCCGCCCACTGTAACGGCGAACAGCGTGCCCACGACCGATAGGAACCTGAAGAGACTGGGCATCGTTGATCCCTTTTTTTGGCCGGTCGTGCCGGATCAAGGTGTCGCGAATATGGCTTTGTCCGGTTTCGAGCCAAGCGGCCCCGGGTTGTGTTACGTTGATCCGACCGACCCGTCACGTTCCAGATAGTGATGAGAGCTGACACCGTGTCCTTAGCACCGAGCCCGTCGAGAGCAGCGTTCACCCTGACGGACGCCGGCCGGAATTCGTGATGTCGAGCCATCCGAGCGACAGTTCCGACGCGACCCTGCCAGCCGCGGACACCGCTTCGATCAAGCGTCGCCTTGGTGCCCGCTCGGTCGTGATGGTGGGCCTCATGGGCTGCGGCAAGTCGACCATCGGCCGCCGCCTCGCGCTCCGTCTCGACATACCGTTTGTGGACGCCGACGACGAGATCGAACGCTCGGCCCAGAAAACGATTCCCGAGATTTTCGCCGATCACGGCGAAGCCTACTTCCGCGACGGCGAGCGCCGCGTCATCAGCCGCCTCCTGCGATCCGGCCCCCAGGTGCTGGCCACCGGAGGCGGCGCCTACATGAACCCTGAAACCCGTGCAGCCATCCGCGCCTCCGGCATCGCGATCTGGCTGCGTGCCGAACTGCCGGTTCTGATGCGGCGCGTGATGAAGCGTGACAACCGCCCGCTGCTTCGCGTCGCAGACCCCGAAGCCGTCATGCGCGGCCTCATGGAGAAGCGTTACCCCGTCTACTCCGAGGCCGATCTGGTAGTAGAGAGCCGGGAAGTCCCGCACGAGGCGATCGTCGACGAGATCGTCTCCCTGCTCGACGGACACCCCCTGCTCGGCGGCTGACGCGGCCTGCATTGCCCCGCGCCCCATGCGTTTTGAGGTACGACACGTGACCGAAACGACGACCACCCCTCAGTCCCGCCCGGCACCACCGTTCGCGGCCGTACCCGTCGAACTGGCCGAGCGACGCTACGAAGTCCTGATCGGCCCGGGCCTGATCCGCGACGCCGTGACCACGATCGAGCGTCTCCTGGGGCCTGTCCGCTGCGGCATCGTCACCGACCGCCACGTCGCGGCCCTCCACCTCGCCCCGCTCGAAGCCAGCCTCGCTGCCCGTGGCCGCCATGCCGGCACCCTCGTTCTCGAGCCGGGTGAAGCGACCAAAAGCATGGAACGTTTGGCCGAGGTAACCGACGGCCTGATCGCCATGGGGCTCGAGCGCTCCGACATCGTCATCGCCCTCGGCGGCGGCGTCATCGGCGACCTCGCCGGCTTTGCAGCCAGCGTCATTCGCCGCGGCCTCCGTTACGTCCAGATCCCGACCACGCTGCTGGCGCAGGTCGACAGCTCGGTCGGCGGCAAGACCGCGGTCAACAGCCGCCACGGCAAGAACCTCATCGGCGCGTTTCACCAACCCGCGCTCGTCCTGGCCGACACCGACGTGCTCTCGACACTTCCGGCCCGAGAGATGCGCGCCGGCTATGCCGAGGTCGTCAAATACGGCCTGCTCGGCGATCGGAGGTTCTACGACTGGCTCACGACCCACCATGCGAGCCTGTTCGGCAACGACGCCGCGCGCCTCACGGAGGCCGTCTGCCGCTGCGTGGCCGCCAAGGCCGCCATCGTCGCTCGCGACGAGACCGAGACCGGCGACCGCATGCTGCTCAATCTCGGCCACACGTTCGGTCACGCGCTGGAAGCCTGGGCAGGCTACTCGAGTCGCCTCTTGCACGGCGAGGCCGTCGCGATCGGCATGGCACAGGCATTTCGCTACTCAGAGCAGGCGGGCCTCTGCCCGCCAGGAACCGCAGCCACCGTCGCGGCTCATCTCGCTGCCGCCGGCCTCCCGACCCGCATCTCGGAAATCGCGGGGCCTGATCGCCCGACCGCCGACGAACTGCTCCGCCTGATGAGCCAGGACAAGAAGGTCAAGGCCGGGCGCATGACGTTCATTCTCGTCCGCGGCATCGGCGAGGCATTCATCACCCGCGAAGTCGAGATGGCGCCGCTCCGTGCGTTCCTCGAGGCGGAAATCGGTTTGAGATGAGCGGGCGCGCCCACCGCGCGCCGGCAACCATTGGATAGGGTACGATGTTCGAGATCTGGTTGACGATGGGCGCGGTTGGAGTGCTGCTGGTCCTGTCGGCATTCTTCAGTGGCAGCGAGACGGCGTTGACGGCGGTGAGCCGGGCGCGGATGCATGCGCTGGAGCAGGAAGGCAACGCGCGTGCACAACAGGTCAACGCCCTGCTCGGCGCACCCGAGCGCATCATCGGCACGGTGCTGATCGGCAACAACCTAGTCAATATCCTCGCCTCGGCGCTGGCGACCAGTCTTTTGATCAACCTCTTCGGCGATGTGGGCGTCGTCTACGCCACGTTCGCCATGACCGTGATCGTCGTCATCTTCTCGGAGGTGCTGCCGAAAACCTACGCATTGGCCTTTCCGGACCGGATCGCCTTGCTGGTAGCGCCGGTCATGCACGTGTTGATTGCGGTGTTCCGGCCCTTCACGTTTGCGGTCCACGCTGTTGTCCGGCTCGTACTCAAACTGACCCCCACGAAGAAGGACGACCAGGCCGACATCCTGGCCCACCACGACGAGATCCGCGGCACCATCGCGCTCGGCGAGCAGGGCGGCGCCGTTGAGAAATCCGACGCCGAGATGCTGGGCGGCATCCTCGACCTGCGCGACCTCCAGGTGCTGGATGTGATGGTCCATCGCACCAAGATGGACACCATCAACGCCGACGATCCCCCGGAACGCATTGTCGATCAGGTGATGAAGGCCCAGTTCTCGCGCCTGCCCGTGTGGCGTGAGCAGCCGGAGAACATCGTCGGCGTGCTGCACACCAAGGACCTGCTCACGGCGCTCTCAGCGCTCGGCTGGGACATCACCCGACTCGATTTTCGGTCGATCATTGCCGCCCCATGGTTCGTCCCGGACACTTCGAGCCTGCACGAGCAGTTGCGCCAGTTCCTCGCCCGCAAGACCCAGCTCGCCCTCGTCGTCGACGAATACGGCGAGGTGCAGGGCCTCGTTACGCTGGAGGACATCCTCGAGGTGATCGTCGGCCAGATCATGGACGAGCACGATACGGAGCCCGTCCTCAGGGCTCAGGCCGATGGCTCGGTGACGGTCGAGGGGACGATGGCCATCCGCGACCTGAACCGCGCCATGGACTGGGAGCTCCCCGACGAGGAGGCGACCACCATCGCCGGCCTCGTCATGCACGAAGCACAGATGATCCCCGAGATCGGCCAGGCGTTTACATTCCATGGCTATCGGTTCGAGGTCATCCGCAAGCAGCGGAACCGCGTCACCGGCGTCCGTGTGCGTCCGCTCGCTCCGCCCGAAGCCCCCGGCCACACCTGAGTTTCCGGACCCGAACGCACCCCGTTGCAGTACCGAATGAGCGATCTCACGAAATCGTTATATCGAGACGCCGTGTTCTCTATTTACAAGACAATGAACACCGTTTAGAAACAACTTCATGAACAGCGGAGATGGCGACGCCGACACGGATCGCCCGAGAGACCCGCTCAACCCGAGCTCATGAAGGATCACGACCATGAAAGCCCTCCTCGCCATCGCCCTCGCCGTCGGCCTTCTCAGCACGGCCGCGGAAGCCGGTCAGCGCTCCCATGGACACGGCTACGGCCATAGCGGCCACGCTCACCATGCTCATCGCGGTCACCATGGCCACCACGCTCACCGCCATGTTCATCGCCACGTTTACGGCCATGTCCACGTCCAGCACGGCTACGGCCACAGCGCACATCGCCATCACGTTCCGACCTACGGCCATCAGGTCCACCGCCATGTGCCGACCTACGTCTACGTACCGACCCACCGTCCGGCCCACGTCTACGTCCCGGCGCACCGCCCGGTCCATGTTCCGACGTACGGCCGCGGTCATCGCCATGTCGGCCCTGTGACGGTCATTGCCCCGGCCCACCGCCGCGTCGTGGTCGGCGCACCGGCAGCCGCTATCGCCGCCGCTCCGGTAGCATCCGAGACGGGCACGGTCGGCGCACCGATCGAGCCGGTGGCCGCCGTGCAGAACGGCCAGACCCAGGTGGTCGCCGCGGCACCGGCAGACGCTGGTCAGCAAGGCGCTCCCATTGAGGTCCCGGCGGTCGCGCCCCCGGTCACCCAGTAACACCCTGACGGTACGAAAAGAGCCGGATCGCCCCCGCGATCCGGCTCGACGTCGTTCCGGCGCGTCTCTGCCGTCACGCGGTCGAAACACGGCCCCGAACCGAACCGCACCCGTCGATCTTGCCCTCAAGCGTGTGCGATCCGGTAAGCCAGTTCATCCCGATCAGGCTGCCCGTGATCACGATATGGCCGGCCTGCAACGCTTTTCCATGGGCCTCCAGCGCCGGCGCGAGCACTTCCAGCGCCCGGATCGGATCGACGCTCTGTCCTTCGATGTGCAGCTTGCCGTCGACCATGAACTGACCCGGCACGGCCTTGAGATCCCGCTCCCGCCACCCCGTGAAGGCGTCCCCGATCATCACCCCCGAGTTCGAGATGCAGTCCGCGAGCCCCACGTGACGCGGCACGCTGGCAGGCTCGGTCAGCCGGCACTGGCAAAGCTCGAACACGACGTGCGCTGACCCGACGCAATCGAGGACCGCCTCGCCCGTCGCACCCATTGGCACGTCGCGCGCCATGCGGAACGCAATCTCGAGCTCGAGGCCCGCCGGCTGCCCCCCATGAACCTGCCAGGTCGCGCCCCCCGGTAGAAGTCCGCCAGCCAGCAGGGGCGCGAAGATCACCGGCCCGCCCGGCACCTCGATCACCTTCCACCCGATGACCGGCTCGCCGAGCATGGCCACCACGCGGTCCTGCACCGCGAAACCGTCGTCGAAATCACGCGGCGCATCGGCGAGCGCGATCCGGCTGCCCGCCCTCCGTGCGTCCGCGAGTTGTCGCGCAATCGTCTCGATCCGGCTGTCGGTCATGCTGCTTCTCCCAGGCGCCGCGGGCTGATCGCGGCATGAAACGGTCTCGAGGTCGGACGCTCTGGACGTTGGCGCCTAGGCGCGGATCGCCTCGCCCGGGGCAAAGGTCGCGAGCGCAAGTGCATGGATGCGTTTGCGCAGTAGGTCGCCCAGCGCCTCGTTGACGAGCCGGTGCCGTTCGACGCGGCTGCGGCCGTTGAACTGCGGCGACACGACCAGGACACGGAAATGGCTTTCGCCGGTGCCGGGCGATCCGGCGTGACCGGCGTGCATGTGCGATTCGTTGATGACGTCGAGCCGGATAGGCTCCAGCGCGACCATCAGCATCTGGCGAATCTCGGCTTCGACGCTCATTTACGGTTCTCTTTCTGCTTCCATGGCATGAGGAGTGTCTGCCTGAGTTCTCAATCGCAAGAAAGCGAACAAAGACCATGCGGTGCCCGAAGGCAACGCAACTGCGGTGAGGCCTCAGTCGACCTTGTGCGGCGGGTCCAACTCGGATCATATTAACGGCCATGAAGTTCGACTCGAAATACTTCGACAGCATTCGCATCGCCCGCGACACGGAGCCGAAAGCGGCCCCGCGGGCGGAGCCGTGCCAGTGGAAGGGATGCCGCAGTCCCGGCACCCACCGGGCCCCCCGCGGGCGCGGCCAAGAGGGCTATTACCGCTTCTGCATGGACCACGTGCGGCAATTCAACGCGAGCTACAACTACTTCGACGGCATGAGCAACGCCGAGGTCGAGGAGTTTCAGAAGGGCTCGACGACCGGCCACCGCCCGACGTGGCGGCTCGGAGGCAAGGCCGCCGATGCCGGCAAGGACGCTGCGGGGATCACGGGCCGCTATGCCCGGTTCGCCCGTTACGGGGCCTTCGATGCCCACAACGTTCTGGGCGACGACGCGCCGGAAACCCCCGGTGCAGCGGCACCTGAGACGCGTCGCCCCCTTCGCGCATTGGAGCGGCGGGCGCTCGATGCCCTGCATCTCCCCGAGACGGCGGGCCGGGACGACATCAAGTCCCGCTTCAAGGAACTGGTGAAACGTCACCATCCGGATGCCAACGGCGGCGACCGGGCATCCGAAGACAAGTTGCGCGAGATTATCCAGGCCTATAATTACTTGAAGCAAGCCGGTCTCGTCTGACCGCGCCCCCTTCTCCTTCCGCTACACACTTGGCGCAGGCACGGTACGCGTGCCATGCTCGCCGCGAACGCAACAACGATCGGGACCAATCACGCAATGCGCGCCCAAGCTCAGGCCGGGGATACCGGCATGCCAGACATCACGATCTCGGTGCGGCAGGTCTTCGGCATCGACTCCGACCTCGAGGTGCCAGCCTACTCCGAACCGAATTCCCACGTGCCCGACCTGGACCCGGATTACCTCTTCAACAAAGAGGTGACTCTCGCGATCCTGGCGGGCTTCAAGCACAACCGCCGCGTGATGGTTCAGGGCTACCACGGGACCGGCAAGTCGACGCACATCGAGCAGGTGGCGGCCCGGCTCAACTGGCCGTGCGTGCGCGTGAACCTCGACAGTCACGTCTCGCGTATCGACCTCGTCGGCAAGGACGCCATCGTCCTCAAGGACGGCAAGCAGATCACGGAGTTCCGCGAGGGCATCCTGCCTTGGGCGCTCCAGAACAACGTCGCGCTCTGCTTCGACGAGTATGACGCCGGCAGGCCGGACGTCATGTTCGTGATCCAGCGCATCCTCGAGACGTCGGGCAAGCTGACGCTGCTCGACCAGTCCAAGGTGATCCGCCCGCACAAGGCCTTCCGCCTGTTCGCGACCACGAACACGATCGGCCTTGGCGACACCTCCGGCCTCTATCACGGCACGCAACAGATCAACCAGGGTCAGATGGACCGCTGGTCGATCGTCGTGACGTTGAACTACCTGCCGCACGACGAAGAGGTGAACATCATCCTCTCGAAGGCGAAGTCCTACGCGAAGAGCGAGGCCCGCAAGAAGGTCGTGAACAACATGGTGCGCGTCGCCGACCTGACCCGGTCGGCTTTCATCAACGGCGACCTGTCGACAGTGATGAGCCCGCGGACTGTGCTCACCTGGGCGGAGAACTCCGAAATCTTCGGCTCGGTCGGTTTTGCCTTCCGCATGACGTTCCTCAACAAGTGCGATGAACTCGAGCGACCGCTGGTGGCAGAGTTCTATCAGCGCTGCTTCGGCGAGGAACTCCCCGAAAGTTCGGCCAACGTCGCCCTGAGCTGAGGACGAACCGGGCGTGGGCGCATCACGACGATGGGAACTCTGGCGCGGGGAAGGGGGCCATTCCTTCTTCCCCGGCGATCACGAGGCGGCGAAAGCCGATGCATCGCAGGACGGCTTGTCCCTGGAGTGGGAGTGCGAAGCCGCCGGCTACAATGACGCCATGCGCCAGCTCTATGCCCATCTCGGCTGGGGTTCCTACGCCCCGATGACCCGCAAGGACGGCCGACCCTACCCCGAGGACGAAGGCGGCGCGCCCAAATAGGGCCTCCCGCACGACAGTTGCGCTGACCGGAAGAGCGATCGAGAGCCATGGCCCAGCCTCCGAAGAAGAACAAGGAAGCCCCCGCGGAGCCGTTCAAGCGCGTGCTCGGCTTGGCATCTCGTGCCATCGCCGGCAACACCGAGCTTCAGGTTTCCTATGCTCCCGGCAAGCCCGAACTCGACGGCAACCAGATGCAGTTGCCCGAGCCTTCGCGCATTCCGTCGGCGAAGGAGATCGCCGTCATTCGCGGCTGGGCCGACAGCCTGTCGCTGACCGCAGCGCGCCACGACAAGAAGCTGCACAACCGTCTGGCGCCGAGTGCCGGTCCGGCCCGCTCCGTGTTCGAAGCTGCCGAGCGCGCCCGCGTGGAGTCGCTTGGTGCCATGCGCATGTCCGGCATGGCCTCGAATCTCACGGCCAAGCTCGAAGATCAGTACGCCCATGGCCGCTACGCCGACGTGAAGGATCGCCAGGAAGCTCCGATCGAGGACGCGTTGGCACTGCTGGTGCGCGAGCGCTTGACCGGGCTGAAGCCGCCCGAGACCGCCAAGGGCGTCGTCGACGTCTGGCGCGAGTTCATCGAGGACAAGGCGGGGCCCGCGTTCGAGCGGATGGAGAAGGTCGCCGACGATCAGGCAGCCTTTGGCCGCATGATGCGCGAGATGCTGAAGTCGCTCGAGCTGACCGAGGAACTGTCCGAGGGTGAAGCCGAGGACGGCGACAGCGAAGAGGAGCAGCAGGCCGACGGCGGCGAGTCCGACGCCCAGGACTCGTCCGACGGGAGCGAGCAGCAGGACGAAGACAGCGACGAGCAGCGCTCCGAGAGCGAGGACGGCGAGACGGCGGAATCCGCCGAGGACGGCGACACCGACGAATTCGACGCCGACAGCGAAGGCGACGACATGGCCGAAACGCGCGAGCCATGGCGCCCCAACACGTCCGTTCTCGATGACCCCGAGCGCTTCGGCTACAAGGTATTCTCCAAGGCTAACGACGAGGAAGTCGACGCCGAGGATCTCTCGACACCCGACGAACTGGAGCGCCTCCGCGCGTTCCTCGACAAGGAACTGCGCAACCTCTCGGGTGCCGTTTCCCGCCTCGCCAATCGCCTGCAGCGCAAGCTTCTTGCCCAGCAGAATCGGTCGTGGGAGTTCGACCTCGAGGAGGGCATGCTCGATGCGGCGCGCCTGCCGCGGATCATCATGGATCCCATGCACGCCCTGTCCTTCAAGCGCGAGCACGACACCAACTTCAAGGACACCATCGTCACGCTGCTGCTCGACAATTCCGGGTCCATGCGCGGCCGCCCGATCATGGTCGCGGCCTGTTGCGCCGACATTCTGGCTCGCACGCTCGAACGCTGCGGGGTGAAGGTCGAGATCCTCGGCTTCACGACACGGGCCTGGAAGGGAGGCCAGTCGCGCGAGGCTTGGCTCGCTGCCGGCAAGCCCGGCAGCCCGGGCCGCCTCAACGATCTGCGCCATATCGTCTACAAGCGGGCGGACGCGCCCTGGCGCCGGTCGAAGCGCGCGCTGGCCCTGATGATGCGCGAGGGTCTCCTGAAGGAGAACATCGACGGCGAAGCGCTCGCCTGGGCCCATCAGCGCTTGCTGGGACGGCCAGAGCAGCGCCGCATTCTGATGATGATCTCCGACGGTGCACCGGTCGACGACTCGACGCTGTCGGTCAACTCCGGCTGCTATCTCGAACGCCACTTGCGGCAGGTGATCGAGGAGATCGAGACCAAGTCTCCGGTGCAGCTCCTGGCGATCGGCATCGGCCACGACGTGACGCGCTACTACCGGCGCGCCGTGACCATCACCGATCCGTCGGAACTGGCGGGCGCCATGACCGACAAGCTCGTCGAACTCTTCGACGAGCAGGCGGAGGCAGCGCCCGCACATGTGACATCAGGCCGTGGGCGTCGTCGCGTCGCCCGCTGACGCGAGGGGCGACGCGAAATGACTGAACGAAGGCGCGCATCGGACCGCGCAACCCGCTGCGCATCTGCAGCGATCGCCCTGTTGGCGTGCCTTGCGCAAGGCGACACGCTGTCCGCAAGGCCGGCTAGCGCCACGCCGGACGCCAGTCCGATCACGGACATCACCGTCACCGCCCGCCGCATCGCGAACTTCAAGTCGATCCCTTTCACGGGAACGGGCGCTGGAAAGCTGGAATTTCGCGGCGGCCTCGTTCTCAGCTCGACGGCCAAGGAATTCGGCGGGTTGTCCGGCATCGTCCTCGAACCCGACGGCCGTCGCTTCATGGCCGTCTCCGACGAGGGCACCTGGCTCTCCGGCGAATTGACCTATGATGGCGCCGCACCCTCGGGCATCCGCGCAACGCGCATGGCGCCCATCAAGGCTTTGCGCGGCCGCAAGCTCGACCGCAAGCGTGACCTCGATGCCGAAGCCATGACGCTGATCGATGGAACGCTCGATCATGGCACGCTCATGGTCGGCTTCGAGCGCAACCACCGGATCGGTATATTCCCTGTGGTGAAGGGAGAGTTGCAGCCGCCGACACGATACCTGACGAACCCGCCCGAAGCCCGGCGCATGCGCTCCAACAGCGGCTTCGAGGCGATCGCCGTCCTCCACGGCGGACCGATGAAAGGCGCGATCATCGCCTTCGCCGAACGTTTCCCCGGCGACACGAGCCAGCATGCCGGCTGGATCTGGCTGAAGGACAAACCGCACCGTCTGTCTCTGTCCGACATCCGCGGCTTCGACGTCACAGATGCCACGTCACTCGCCGACGGAACTCTGCTCATCCTCGAGCGACGCTTCCGCTGGACGGAAGGCGTGCAGATGCGGATCCGCTCCATCGCGGCGAAGGACATCCGTCCGGGGGCCAGGATGCAGGGCGAAACGCTTCTCGAAGCCGACTATTCGAGCGAGATCGACAATATGGAAGGGCTGGCTGCCCATCGGGGCCCGACCGGAGAAACGGTACTGACGGTCATTTCAGACAACAATTTCAACACGTTCCTGCAGAAGACACTGCTCCTGCAGTTTACACTCCGGTAGCGCGCGTCCGACGAGACGGATGAGAATTCGCCCACCCGAAAAGCAAAAGGGCGCCCCATAGGGCGCCCTTGGCCTTCTGTTGGTCGCATGACGCGGAAGAAGACGAGCCGCCTCCCTCACGCGAGCGGCATCACTGAGCCCAGAATTCGACGAAAGCGTGCGCCTTGTTCGTGGCAGACTTGTCGAAAACGCGCGAGCGATAGCTGACCTGGATCTCGCTGATCGGCTTCTGCTTGAGCTGCATCGGCCCGAACGAGCTGCCACCGTCGACCTTCTCGCCGACCGGCACCGTATCGCGCGTTCCATCAGCATAGACGATGGTCACGCGGTTCAGCGTGATCGCCCGCTCCTTGACTTCCAGCTTCATCCGGCTGAAGCCCCAGTTCCGAGCCACCGAGATCACGTCGGTTTCGTAGCCGAGACCCTTCTTGAGGCTGACCGAGAAGAACTTCGGCTGCTGGCCACCGAGATAGAGCCAGCCGCGGTTGCTGCTGTGCTTGAGCGCCTCACCCGTGTTGCCTTTGCCGAACCAGCCCTCGGCATACTCGCCATAGACCTCGACGCGTGCCTGTCCGCGGAAATTCGGCCGGCTCCGATAGACGAGCTGGATTTCCTTGATGAAGCGGTCGCCCTTGAGATCGAACCACTTGGTCCGCGTGTTGGCCTTCACTTGCGAATCGACGACGAGAACATCCGGCTCGCCGCTGTTGTAGACGACGCGCAGTTCGTTGAGGAACAGGTCGTTGTCGAGCACGCGCAGGCGGATCCGCTCGAACTTGCCGAACTCTCGCCCGATCCTGATCACATCGCGATCAACCAGGAAGCCCACGTTCTGCACGCCGAACAGAACGTCGCCGCCGGCTGTGACCGTTCCGGGAGCGGACGTGTTCGGCTTTTCGGAGGTCGGGCGACCCGGTACCACGGCGGGCGTGCCGGACTTGGCTGGCCGCAGCGCGCGCGCGCCGGAGCTGCTCGTCACACCGACGATCTTGACACGTGCCTGACGTGATTCACCCGGCGCGGTCTTGTAGTACATGACGATTTCGTCGATGAACTTCTCGGCGCCGCGGCCGTTGTTCGGCCCCATGACGCGCGTACGCACGTCGCGCTCGTCGAGACGGATGAGCCGGCCGCGATCCTCGGTGAACGTCGTGCCGTCGCTGTACTTGACGTCGATCTTGCTGATGTCGACAGCGCCACCATCGAGCACATAGACCCGGATGCCGCTGAATTTCCCTGGAATCTGACTGACATCGAGCCGGTCGACATCGCGGATGATTCGACCGGCCTTCTCTTCGGCAAGGGTCACTTCGACCTGAGCCAACGCGGCGTTCACTGGTGTCATCGCGATAAACGCGAGGGCCAGCGCGAGCAGCCTCCCAAACATATTGAACTCCCCATAGTTAGAGACGATGCCCCGGATGATCGCCCCCGGTAACCTATCCAGTCGTTGAAAAAAAGGCTATTGGCTGGACCCGCAACTTGGCGATGCGTTGCTCATCTGCAACTCTCACCAAAGCGTGAGACGAACCGGACCATACGAAATTTTTCGGGAGCGCGACTGAGATGGCCAGCACTGGATCGGCACCGGCGAAGGCGGATTGCACGACCGCGATCAACATCCTTCGCCAGCGCTTCGGCGAGCGCCTCCAGACCGGCGAGGCCATCCGTCGCCAGCATGGCCATACGCTCACGTGGCTGGAAAATCAGCCGCCCGACGCCGTCGTTTGGCCGATCTCTACCGAGGAAGTGCAGGAAATCGTCCGCGTCGCCGCGAGCCACAAGACGCCGATCATTCCGTTCGGCGCCGGCACGTCGCTCGAAGGTCACTTGAATGCGCCGCGCGGCGGCATCTCCATCGACCTCTCGCGCATGGACGAGATCGTCTCGGTCAACGAGACGGACCTCGACTGCGTTGTCCAGGCCGGCGTCTCGCGGAAAAAGCTGAACGATTACCTCCGTGACATGGGCCTGTTCTTCCCGGTTGATCCCGGTGCCGAGGAGGCCACCATCGGCGGCATGGCGGCAACGCGCGCCTCGGGCACCACCGCCGTCCGCTACGGCACCATGCGCGACAACGTCCTCAACGTCACGGCCGTCATGGCCGACGGCTCCATCGTGCGCACCGCGCGCCGCGCCCGCAAATCGTCGGCCGGCTACGACCTCACGAAGCTGCTGGTCGGCTCCGAAGGCACGCTCGGGATCATGACGGAGTTGACGGTTCGCCTCTATGGCATCCCGGAGAAGATCCTGTCCGCCGTGTGCCCCTTCCGCACCCTCGACGGCGCGGTCAACTCGGTCATTCAGGCGATCCAGCTGAACCTCGGCCTCGCCCGCTCCGAGCTGATCGACGAGGTGCAGGTGGCGGCACTCAACAAGCACGCGAACCTCGGCCTCGAGGAAAGCCCGATGCTGTTCCTCGAGTTCCATGGCACCGAAGCGGCCGTCAACGAGCAGGTGGAGCGCTTCAAGGAGATCGCCATGGCCGAAGGCGCGCTGCGCTTCGAGTGGGCCGAGCGCGAAGAGGATCGCAAGCGGCTCTGGAAAGCACGCCACGAGGCCTATTGGGCCATGCGCTCGCTCTGCCCGGGCCGCGAATCCATCGCGACCGACGTCTGCGTCCCGATCTCGCGCCTGACCGAGTGCATCATGGAAACCCAGGCCGACATCAAGGCGATGGGCATCCCGGCCGGCATCGTCGGCCATGTCGGCGACGGCAACTTCCACACCCAGCCGATGGTCGACATCAAGGACCCGCGCGAGATGGAGGCCATCGAGACGTTCCTGAAGCGGCTCGCCGAGCGCGCCTTGCGGATGGACGGCACCTGCACCGGCGAGCATGGCATCGGACAGGGCAAGCGCAAGTACCTCGTCGCGGAGCACGGTTCAGCGCTCGAACCGATGCGGGCGATCAAGCACGCGCTCGATCCGCTGAACATCATGAACCCGGACAAGATCCTGCCGGCAGCATGACGCGCGTCGTGCAACCGCAAGCTCAGGTCTTGCGGTCTGTCGAGCCCTTGTAGGTTTCCGGCGCAAAGATCGCGAAGGCGACGCCGGACGCGATCACCAGCGCAGCCGCGACGACGAGCGCACTGACTGCGCCGGCGAGATCGGCGATGAGACCGAGCGCCAGCGGCCCGGCCACATAGCCGGCGTCCGCAATCATGCGAAACGTGCTCATGGCCGCCGCGTTCATTCCGGGTGGCGCCGAGTCGGCGGCATAGGCGGCTGGCGCGGTACCGATCGCCGAGATTGCGACGCCCCACACGATGCTGGCGACGATGAACCACGTGTAGTCCGGCGCCACGCAATAGAAGAGCATCGATGAGCCAGAAATCAGCGTCGCCGGCACGATGACGGCTTTGCGGCCGAACTTGTCGGTGATCCATCCGAGAGGATAGGCCGCGACGAGGCCGGACACGCTGCCGAGCATGAGCGCGAACCCGATGGCCGCAACCGAGAGATCGAGCCGCTCCGTGGCGAGCAGCGGAATGACCGTGAACAGCCCGCCCGTTCGCACGATCGCCGCCATCAACACGATGACGCTGATCAGCGCGAACCCGATCTTGGCGGTGAGTACGCGCACCTGTTCCATCAGCGAGAGCTTCGGCCCGAGCTTGGCCGCCGCCGCGCCTTGCCCCATGTCTTTCGTCTCGGTCACCGCGAACCAGGCGATGACGCTCGCGCCCAGCGCCGCCACGCCGGACGCGACGAACGGTGCGGCGAGCCCGTAGGCCTCGGCCAGCAATCCGCCCGGAAACGGACCGATCCCGACCGCGAAAATGAACGTCCCTTGATAGAGCGCCAGCATGCGACCGCGCCGCTCCGGCGTCGTGATGTCCGCGAGCACGATCTGCCCCGTCGTGACGATGAGCCCCGCCCCGGCCCCGGCGACGAACCGCGCGATGATGAACTCGGGAAAGCTCGTGGCCATCGCGCACCACAGGTTGCCCGCGCCCGATATCAGCCCGCCGATCGCGAGCGTCGGCCGCCGTCCGAGCCGGTCCGAAAGCTGCCCCGAAGGCACCGCCGTGAAGAACCGCGCGAGCCCGTAGACCGCGACGGCCATGCCCACGGCCGACGCCGGAACGCCGAACGACTGCGCATAGAGCGGCATCGACGGAATCATCGCGCCGAACCCGAGCTGGTTCACCGCGACGAGCACGCACATCCAGAACAGGATCCGGTATTCGGGTGTCATGGCGGCCCACCAACCAGAGGACGTTTCGGGAGTTGGCCGGCTGCGACGGTCGCAGTCGGCCGCTTTTCCGCCGAATGCGGTGGTGCGGCGCCTCTGACCTAGCCCTTGAGCTCTCGTGCGACCTCGGCGAGCATTGCCCCGGCCGTGTCGATGTCGTCACGGCTGACATCGAGATGGGTCACCGCCCGGATCATGTTGCCGTAGGTGAGGCCCATCCGGACACCCTTCGCCATCAGCCCTTCGTAGACCTGCCGCGATGTGAGGCCCGCGCCGGTAACATCGAAGAACACGATGTTGGACTCGATCTTCGGCGTGTAGAGCGAGAAACCCTTGATGCTCGTGATGTGCTCGCCGAGCCGCCGCGCGTTGGCATGATCCTCCGCGAGCTTCTCCATGTTGTTTTCGAGCGCCCAAACGCCGGCGGCCGCGACGATGCCCGACTGGCGCATCGCGCCGCCGAGCCGATGCTTCCACCGCCACGCCTCGTTGATGAACGCCTTCGAGCCGGCGAGCACGCCGCCCACCGGACAACCGAGGCCCTTCGAGAGGTCGAGCCAGACCGTATCGACGTGCGCGGTCATCTCCTTGGCCGGCACGCCAGAGCCGATCACGGCATTGAGGAGCCGCGCGCCGTCCATGTGCACGATGAGGCCATGCGCCCGGGCGACCGAAGCGACGTCGGCAATCTCGGCCGTCGACCAGATCACGCCACCGCCCCGGTTTACGGTTTGCTCGATGACGACGACCCGCGACAGGGGATTATGCCGCCCGTCGCCCGTCCGCACCGCAGCCGCGACATCCTTCCCCGTGAAGATGCCCTTCGTGCTCGGGATCCAGAGTGTCTGTGCTCCGGCGAGAACTGACGCACCCCCACCTTCCGACGTGAACACGTGCGTCTCGGCCGATCCCATGATCTCGTCGCCCGGTCGGCAGTGAACCAGCATGGCGATCTGGTTGCACATGGTCCCGGAGGGCAGGAATACGGCGGCTTCCTTGCCGGTCAGGTCAGCGACCATCTCCTGCAGGCGGTTCGTCGTCGGGTCTTCCCCGCGCTGCTCGTCGCCCACCTCGGCCTCGGCCATGGCCTTGCGCATGCCGGCTGATGGCCGGGTCTGGGTGTCGCTGTAGAGATCGATCAGTCGGTTCGGTGCGCTGGCGGCCAAGGGAGTTCTCCGGGGGGCGGGCTGCGATGCAAGTGCGCTTTACCGCACCGGCCGGGAAACGTATGACAGCGGCCGACAGCCAGCAACGACCATTGTTCGACGAGCCGAAGGAGCACCCCATGCAGCTAGGATCAGACATCTCTGCCATCGTCACCGGCGGCGCATCGGGTCTCGGTGGCGCAACGGCGAAAGCATTGGCCGGCAAAGGCGTGAAAGTCTCGATCCTCGATCTCAACGCCAAACAGGGCGAAGCTCACGCCGAGGCCATCGGCGCCCGGTTCTTCGCATGCGACGTGACGAACGAAGCCAGCATCGACGCAGCCCTTGCAGCCGCTCGTGCAGCGAACGGCCAGGAGCGCATCCTCGTCAATTGCGCCGGCATCGCCATCGGCAAGCGGATAACGAGGAAGAACCGCGACACCGGCGCCATCGAGCCGCATGATCTCGCGTCGTTCGCCAAGGTGATCCAGGTGAACCTGACCGGCACGTTCCTCATGACGGCCAAGTGCGCCGCGGGAATGCAGTCGCTGTCTCCTTCGGGGCCCGATGGCGAGCGCGGCGTCGTCGTCTGTACGGCGTCGATCGCCGCCGAGGACGGCCAGATCGGCCAGGTCGCCTACGCCGCATCGAAGGGCGGCGTGATGGCCATGACGCTGCCGATCGCGCGTGACCTCGCGCAGAGCGGCATTCGCGTCGCGACGATCATGCCCGGCCTTTTCCATACGCCGATGTTCGACGGCCTGCCCGACGAGGCGCGCGACGCACTCGCGGCGTCCGTTCCATTCCCCTCACGTCTCGGCAGCCCGACCGAATACGCGGCCCTTGCCGTTCACATTTGCGAGAACATCATGTTGAACGGCGTTTCAATCCGCTTGGATGGCGCCGTGCGCCTTGCGCCTCGCTGACAGAACCCCAGATAAGAGTTTCGTTTCATCATGCTGTCGAAATCTGTTGGTCCAAGGAAGAATTCGGGATAGGTAGGCGCCGTCGATGTGACGGACACTGAGTAAAGCGTAAGGCGTACCAGACGTGTGGCGTTTTTGGCAGTACCGGGAGTTGGCGCGCGGGAGCAGGGTGCTCGCGTTAGGCGCGTATGTCTCGCTGGCATCGATCATGGCTGCGGCGGTGGTCTGGGCGACGATGAGCGTCAGCCATTCGCTCATGTCCACGCTGGATGCTGCGATCATGGATGGCAGTGGGCGCGCGGCGCTCGCCAATCCTGACGAGCCGCCCGTTCCGACGGATAGTCTTTCGCCGCTCGCTATGGACCACGCCACCAGACCGGCGGCCAGTCACAAGGCTGCCTCCACATCCGCCAGCATCACTCCGCCGCGTGTCTCGTCGGACAATCCCGAGAACGACGCGACGGCCGATTTCATCCGCTCGTCGGGCTCCACATACCGCACCTATTGCGTGCGCTTGTGTGATGGATACTACTTCCCCGTGAGCTTCCAGGCGACAGCCGACAAGTTTGCACGCGACGAAGCGACCTGCGAGGCATCTTGCGGCAGCCCCGCGCGCCTGTTTGTTCACGTCATGCCGGGCGGCGGACCGGGCACGATGGTCTCGCTGGCCGGACTTCCGTACACGGGCCTCAAGACGGCATTCCAGTTCCGCGTGAAGTACGACGCCCAGTGCCGCTGCACCGCCCAGCCGTGGGCCCAGGAGGCGAAAAACAAGCATCTCCTGTACGCGGCCAAGGCGGCAGCCCAGAAAGGCAACCGCATTGCAGCCGTCGAGGCGAAACGCTTGGCGACCGTCGTGAAGACCGACGATGAAAAGGCGGAAACCGCCCTCGATGAGGCCAACCGTGCGGCCGCCCGCGAGTTGACGGCACTTGCCCGGACCAACCGATTGACGCCCCCCGCGCGTCTGGCGCGGAACCGCAAGACCACCGAAGAGCCGAAGCTGGCCGAGGCCAGTGACTTCGACCGCTCCGAAGAGATGGGTCTCGGTGTCACCGGAAGCAGCCGTGGTTGGCGCCCCGCCTCCGGGCACAACCGCTTTTGGCGCGACCGCGTCTTTAACGGGAACTGAGCCTCCCGTCGGGGCGTACAGGCGACCGACGACGGTGCGAAAACTTGTCGCCGTTGAGGCTTTGTTTGCCAGCTTGACCCCATAACGTGGAGCCGATCCGCACACCCCGGATCGGTCGTCCCGCGTCGCGTCCAGTTGGTAGTTCAGCGTTCATGGTCATCAGTCGACGTCGCGCCGCAACGGGCGCCCTGATCCTTCTTTGCTCCGTGGCAGTGACGTCCGAGACGTCGGCCCAGGGGTTCTTCCAGAGCCTGTTCGGCTTCGGTTCACCCCCGGCAGCCCAGCGGCCGGCGCAGCCCTCGACGCCGCCCGGCTACGGATATCGCGAACCGGTAAGACCGCCATATTCCACGCCCTCGACAGAGCCCCGTTCGGACCAACCGTCATCCGGTCGCTTCCGCACCGTCTGCGTCCGGCTGTGCGACGGGTATTATTACCCCCTGAGCGCCTCAGCCTCCCGCCGTGACCTGCGCCGGGATGCCCTCTCATGCAAGGCGAGCTGCGGCACCGAGGCGCGGCTGTTCTACCAGTCGAGCAGCGCATCCGACGCCTCCGGCCTCGTCGATGTGACGGGCCTCGCCTATGCGCGCCTGCCCAACGCCTTCCGCTACCGCAAAACGCTCGTCGACGGCTGCAAGTGCAAGCCCGATCCGTGGGCCGCCAGCGAGTTGGACCGCCATCGCGCCTACGCCCTTGCGGAGCAGGCCACCAACGGTAGCGGATCGACCCCGACTGCAAAGTCCGATGGCGCGCCCGCGTCTGCGCCAGCCGAGGTCATCGCCGGATCACCCGCACCGAGCAGCGAAAAGCCCGTTCGCGCCACGACGATGACCCAGTTGCCGACGGAAGAAGCGCCAGCCCCGGTCGCCAGACCCGCGCCACGCCTCTCGTCGGCGCCGGCAGCGCGCGCATCCCAGAGACCGACGCAACGCGTTTCAGACCACATGCCGAAGCCGTCCGCCGCGCCCCGGCCGGAACGCCCGATGCCTTCTGCACCGCTCTCTGGCCTGTTCGGCAACGGCGGATCCTCGTTGCGCTGGCCGGGCGACTGACGCAACGCATCGCGCTGCCGGTCACCCTGCGATGCGGTTCATCGCGTGCGCCAGATCGAAGTCGAGCTTCGTGAGCCCGCCGGCGTCGTGCGTGGCGAGCACGACGTCCACGCGATTCCAGACGTTGAACCACTCGGGATGATGGCCCATGCGCTCCGCCTCCAGCGCAACACGCGTCATGAACCCGAACGCTACACTGAAATCGGCGAACTTGAACGATCGCGTGATCGCGTCACGGCCGTCGACAAGGCTCCACCCGTCGAGGGTGGCCAGCTCGGCAACGATCGCAGACGCTTCGAGCTTCTTGGCCATGGAAATCTCCAGCACTGCACGCATCTGACGAGCGGCTACGATAACCGATGGCGCGTGGATCGCCGAGCCATACGGAACTCACCCCGTCGACGGGCCCGCGAGCCGCTTCCAGATCGCCTTTTCGCCGAGCTGCTCGACAAAAGCCGTGTGCGCTGCCTCGTCCTCCGCCGTAAGCCGGGGCGCCAACGGAACCTGGCGTACGGCCGCCACTTGCCGCTGCCGCGACCGGCCGCCGGAACTCTGTCCGCTGGCCGCCAGTTCGAGCGTCGCCTGCCGTTCTCCCAGCAGCTCGACATAGACACTCGCCAGCAGCAGCGAGTCCATCAGCGCGCCGTGCTTGGTCCGTTTCGAGTTGTCGATGCCGTAGCGCTTGCAGAGCGCATCGAGACTGTTCGGCCCGGCCGGATGTTTCCGCCGCGCGATTTCGAGCGTGTCGACGAGCCTGTCCCTGGGCAGCACCGGCCGCCCGGCCCGCTGTAGCTCCATGTTGATGAAGCCGACATCGAACGACGCGTTGTGAATGACGAGCGGCGCATCCCCGATGAATGCGAGGAAATCACCGACGACCGCCTTGAAAATCGGCTTGTCGGTGAGGAACTCGTTGGAGATGCCGTGGATGTTGAAGGCTTCCGGGTGCACCTCCCGGCCTTCGGGATTGATGAACACGTGGAATTCCGACCCGGTCGGGATCCGGTTGATGATCTCGACGCACCCGAGCTCGATCAGCCGGTCACCCGTCTTGGCGTCGAGCCCCGTCGTTTCCGTGTCGAGCACGATCTCGCGCAGCATGTAGCTCCCCCGTGTACCTGAGCCCCGCTTAGCTGTCGGCCCGACGCCGCGGCGGCGCAATGCCTGCGAGCCTGGCGTCCACAACTGAAACGAGGTCCGGGCTTAGGCCCAGTATCTCTCGTACGCAGTGCCCATCCGTCCCTGCAACGACGCGACCACCCGATCCACCTCAGCCTGCGTCTCGGAAATGGTCGCGCCGGTATCGATGACGAAATCCGCGCGCGCCCGCTTTTCGGCGTCCGGCACTTGCCGCGACAGGATCTGCTCGAATTTCTCCGCCGTCATGCCCGGCCGCTCGAGAACGCGCTGCCGCTGCAGGTGCGCGGGCGCCGAGACGACCACAACGACGTCGACCCGCTTCTCGCCGCCGCCCTCGAGCAGCAACGGGATCTCGAGCACCGCCATCTTCGCGCCTTTCGCCGCTTCGGCCTGCAGGAACGCCCGCTCGGCGGCGAACACCAGCGGATGCACGATGGCTTCAAGTCGCTTGAACCCGGACGGATCGACGAGCAGCGCAGCCGCCAGCTTCGGCCGCTCGACACCACTCGGCCCCGTCACCCCGGGAAATGCCGCTTCGATCGGCGCCACGGCGGCCCCACCGGCCTCGTAGAGCTTGTGCACCTCCGCATCGGCGTCGCAGACCGCGATCCCGTTGGCGGCAAACCGCTTCGCCGCCGTCGACTTCCCCATCCCGATGGAGCCCGTCAGTCCGATGATCAGCATCAGTGCCCCTCGATATCGCGAACGATGATGGCACGAAGGTCCGCCGTCACCTCCGGCGTCACGCCGAACCACTTCGAGAACCCGAGCACGGCCTGATGCAGCAGCATGCCAAGGCCATCGACGCCTGTTCGGCCGGCCTGACGTGCCGCCGCAAGAAACGGTGTTTCAAGTGGCGTATAGACCGCATCGACCGCGACGAGGTCGTCGCGGCAGCGGCTGAAATCGATGTCAGGCGCGCCGACGCCATTCATGCCGAGCGTTGTCGTATTGGCGACCACACGACAGTCCTTCACGACGTCGTTGAGCGCCGCCCAGGGCGCGACCCGCACCTTGGGTCCGAGGGCGCGCGCGACCTCTTCCGCCCGCGCCACCGTCCGCGCGACGAGCACGACATCCTCGACGCCTTCCGACAGAAACCCGTACGCGGCCGCCCGCGCCGTCCCGCCCGCCCCCAGGATCGCGACCGGTCCCAGCCGGTTCGCCCACTGCGGAGCGGCAACCGTCAGATTGCGCATGAAGCCGTAGGTATCGCTGTTGGCGGCGTGCAGTTTTCCATTCTCGAGCCACAGCGTGTTCGCGGCTCCGACGGCGAGCGCACTCGGATCGCGCACGTCAGCCGCTTCGAAGGCCGCTTCCTTGTGCGGCACCGTCACATTGCAGCCGGCAAAGCCGTCCGCCGCAAGCGACCGCAGGAAGGCGCCGACGTCCTCGGGACGCACCGCGATCTTCGTATAGTTCCCGTCGATGCCATGAGCCTTCAGCCAGTACCCATGGATCAGCGGTGACCGCGAATGCGCGATCGGCCACCCGATGACGGCCGCCTTGATCATGCTGCGATGGCTCCCCGTTCCCTCAATTCGCCGAGGAGCGCGATGAGCGGCATCCCCAGAATGGTGAAATAGTCCCCGTCGATGCGCTCGAAGAGCTGCGCTCCGAGCCCTTCGAGCTGATAGGCCCCGACCGACAGGCAGACGTCCGGCCCCGCGTCCGCGAGGTAAGTATCGAGGAACGCGTCGGAAAATTCCCGGACGGCGAGCCGGGCAGTATCGCTGTGCCGCCAGACCACGTGCCCACCCTGTGCGAGCACGACAGCCGAAATCAGCACATGCGTCTGCCCGCGCAGATCGCGGAGATGCTGGCGGGCGCCGGCCATGTCGACCGGCTTGTCGAACAGCCGAGCCCCGAGCGCCAGCACCTGATCGCCCCCGATCACGAGCGCTTCGGGATGCACACGGCTCACGGCTTCGGCCTTGGCGGCCGCCAGCGCCAGCGCGATCTCGCCCGGATCACCGACACCGTGGCCTTCAAGCTCGGTCTTGAGCGCCGCTTCATCGACATCGGACGGAATGGCGTCGATGACGAGACCGGCAGCAGCCAGCATCGTTCGACGGCTGCGGCTCTGCGAGGCGAGGATCAATCGAGGTTGAGCAGCGTCAGTCATCGTTGGGCATGTCCGCTGTCTCCGCCGCTCTCCGCTCGCCGAGCAGCTTGATGATCGTGGCCGCCGTCTCCTCGACCGAACGTCGCGTCACGTCGATGATCGGCCATCCATGGCGCTGAAACAATTTTCGCGAGCTGGCCAGCTCGGCCGCGATCTGTGTCCGGTCCACATAATCGTCGAGTTCCCGATCAGCGAGCAGATGCACCCGGTTGCGGCGCACGTCCGCGATCCGCTCGACGCTGGCCATCAACCCGACGACAAAGGCCCGATGCTCGCCGGCCAGGACCGCCGGCGGCTCGATGCCGGGCACCAGCGGCACATTGGCGACCCGATAGCCCCGCTGGGCCAGGTAGATGCTGGTCGGCGTCTTCGACGTGCGCGAGATACCGAGAATGATGATGTCCGCCTCGTTGAGATCCTCCGGCAGCCGCCCGTCATCGTGCGCCATGGCGAAATTGAGCGCATCGATCCGCCGGAAATAGCTCTGATCGAGCACATGCTGCCCGGCAACGATGGGCGTCTGCGGCGCACCGAGATAGGACTCGAACACCTTCATTACCGGCTCGAGCACATGCAGGCACGGCAGCTTGAGTTCCCGGCACCGACCTTCGAGGGTCCCGGTCAGCTCGGGCTGGACGAGCGTATAGAGAACGATGCCCGGCGCCGACTCCACCTCCTGCAGCACGCGATCGAGTTGCTTCTTCGTCCGGACGAGCGGATGCACGTGCTCGATGGCGCGCACCTGCGCGTATTGCACCGCCGCGGCCTTGGCGATCGTGGTCAGCGTTTCGCCCGTCGCATCCGAGATCAGATGCAGGTGAAAGAAGCTCGGCATCGTTGTGGGCATCTGTTGAAAAGTTCCCGGTTATCAAGCGCCCCGGACGTCGGCTCCGCCGCCTCCGGGACAAGTCGCCACTTCTCAACAAACCTATCAACAGGTGAGCCCATTCGGCAGCCTTCGGACGGCTGCGACGGGTGCATATCCCTCGTGAAAGGTTGTTCCGGGCTTCCACGCGCCTTGTCAACAGCCTACCAGCGCCAGCCCTCGCTCCGCCACCCCCGCAAGCATCTGATCAAAGTGCCGTTTCCGGCTCTTGTGGCCATCCCGTCGAGACGATACTCAATCTGGTATAGACTTTCGCACCGACCCGGACCGGCCCCCCGCGCCGACCGCGATCCCGCTTGTCGCCGTAATCCACCGCACTAAGAATCGTAAAAACAACTAGAGACACATCTGGAAAGATTTAAGTGGCACAGCCTTCCCCGCCGAGCGCGACCCCTCACCGCCGCTTCCTCGATCCCTTCAAGGGCATCGTGGCATCCCCGCCTCCGATCTGGCTGATGCGTCAGGCCGGCCGCTATCTTCCCGAGTACCGTGCGACCCGCACGCAGGCCGGCGGCTTCCTCGACCTCTGCTACAATCCGGCACTGGCAGCCGAAGTGACGTTGCAGCCGATCCGGCGCTACGGCTTCGACGCAGCGATCCTGTTCGCGGACATTCTTCTGGTCCCTGATGCGCTCGGCCAGCCGCTGCGCTTCGCCGAAGGGGAAGGCCCGCTGCTCGATCCGATCCGTTCCACCGCCGACCTCTCGCGCTTGAAGCCTGAAGCGACTCGGTCCAAGTACGACCTCGTGGCCGAGACCGTCGCTCGCCTGCGCCAGGATCTGCCCGCGGAAACGGCCCTGATCGGCTTCTGCGGCGCCCCATGGACGGTCGCCACCTACATGGTCGAAGGCCGCGGCTCCAAGGATCAGGCGGCGGCCCGCCTCTGGGCCTATCGCGACCGGGAGGGCTTCGGCCGGCTGATCGACATCCTCGTCGAGACGTCGATCGTCTACCTCTGCGGCCAGGTGAAAGCGGGTGCGGACGTGCTGCAGATCTTCGACACCTGGGCTGGCTCGCTTCCGGACGACGAATTCGACCGCTGGGTTGTCGAGCCGACGCGACGCATCGTCGAGGGCGTCAAGGACCACTACCCGGACGTCCCGGTGATCGGCTTTCCGCGCGGCGCCGGCGGTTCGGCTCTGTGGTACGTCTCGGAGACCGGCGTCGACGGCATCGGGTGCGACACCGCCATGCCGCCCTACATGATGGGCGAGGCCTTCGACGACGAGAACGTGGTCGTGCAGGGCAATCTCGACCCGCTGCTGCTGGTGACCGGTGGCGAGGCCCTCGAGGAACGCACCCGCGAGATCCTCGAGCGCATGCAGGGCAAGCGCTTCATCTTCAATCTCGGCCACGGCATCGTACCCGAGACCCCGCCGGAGAACGTCGCCCGCCTCGTCGAGATCGTGCGCGGCGGCTGATGCAATCGCGCGTGTGTCGCGTTCGGGGTGCCAGGCAGCCCGGGCGCTTCATCGCGCTCGAGACGAATTCGAAAGGTCGCAGGCCGTGTCCACGCCCGCCATCCGCGCCATTGTCGCCCTGATCATCACGGTCGTCGCCTTCGCCGCGGTATCCGTGGTTGCTGGCTCGGCCGCCTACGACTGGCTGAAGGCGTTGCATGTCATCGCCATCATCTCGTGGATGGCGGCCATGCTCTATCTGCCGCGCCTGTTCATCTACCATTGCGACGCCGAGAAGGGCTCGAAGCAGTCCGAAACCTTCAAGGTCATGGAGGGCCGCCTCCTCCGCCTCATCATGAACCCGGCGATGATCGTCGCCTGGGTGCTGGGGCTCTGGCTCGCCTGGCAGGCCGGCTTCTGGATGTCGGGCTGGTTTCACGCCAAGCTATTGGCAGTCATAGCGCTTTCGGCGTGCCACGGCTATTTTTCCGCTTCGGTTCGGGCCTTCGCCGAGGACCGCAACACAAAGCCCGCATCGCACTGGCGGCTCGTCAACGAAGTGCCGACCGTCCTGATGATCCTGATCGTCGTTCTCGTGGTCGTGAAACCGTTCTGAGCGGCCGGCCGCTGAAATTCTTTTGCGTGTCGGCCGGTGATCGTTTAACGTCATCCCGAATCGATAAAGGTCCCTGTGGGCGCCCGCCCATCTCCGTGAACAGCGACCGTCGGGCCATTGAATTGCCCGCAGCCGTTCGCGCCGCGCCTTATCGCTCCCCCGCCCCGCGCCTTCCACGACGCATCCCCCATATCCTGTGACGGCAAGTCCAGAGAGTTTCACATGCAAGACCTCATCAAGCAGATCAAGCTGCAGGATCTGAAGGCCAAAACCCCCACAGAGCTGCAGAGCTTCGCCGAGGAGGCGGGCGTCGAGAACGCGAGCACGATGCGCAAGCAGGAGCTCATGTTCGCGACGCTGAAGCAGCTCGCGGCCAAGGACATCGAGATCACCGGCATCGGCGTCGTCGAGGTCCTCCAGGACGGCTTCGGCTTCCTGCGCTCGCCCGACGCGAACTACCTCCCGGGCCCCGATGACATCTACGTTTCGCCCTCGCAGATCCGCCGCTTTGCGCTGCGCACGGGCGACACGGTCGAGGGCCAGATCCGCAGCCCCAAGGAGGGCGAGCGGTACTTCGCCCTCATCAAGGTCAACCGGATCAACTTCGAGGACCCCGAGGCTCAGCGCCACAAGGTCAACTTCGACAACCTGACGCCGCTTTATCCCGACAAGTGGCTCAAGATGGAGATCGAGGACCCGACCATAAAGGACCTGTCCGGCCGGGTGATCGACATCGTGGCGCCGATCGGCCGCGGCCAGCGCGCCCTCATCGTCGCCCCGCCGCGCACCGGCAAAACGGTGCTCCTCCAGAACATCGCCAAATCCATCACCGCGAACCACCCGGAGTGCTTCCTCATCGTGCTGCTCATCGACGAGCGGCCGGAAGAAGTCACGGACATGCAGCGCTCGGTGAAGGGTGAGGTCGTCGCCTCGACGTTCGACGAGCCGCCCTCACGCCACGTCCAGGTCGCCGAGATGGTGATCGAGAAGGCCAAGCGCCTCGTCGAGCACAAGCGCGACGTCGTCATCCTGCTCGACTCGATCACGCGCCTCGGCCGGGCCTACAACACCGTCGTGCCGTCCTCCGGCAAGGTGCTGACGGGCGGCGTCGACAGCAACGCCCTGCAGCGGCCGAAGCGCTTCTTCGGCGCCGCACGCAACATCGAGGAAGGCGGCTCGCTGACCATCATTGCGACCGCGCTGATCGACACCGGCAGCCGCATGGACGAAGTGATCTTCGAAGAGTTCAAGGGCACCGGTAACTCGGAAATCATTCTCGACCGCAAGGTCTCCGACAAGCGCGTCTTCCCGGCGATCGACGTGGCCCGCTCGGGCACGCGCAAGGAAGACCTGCTCGTGGCCCGCGACCAGCTAAAGAAGGTCTACGTGCTGCGCCGTATCCTCAATCCGATGGGCGCCATGGACGGCATCGAGTTCCTGATCGACAAGCTGAAGTCGACCAAGACCAACGGCGACTTCTTCAACTCGATGAATACCTAACGACGGGCATTCGCCTAAACGAACGGGCTCGCTTCACGGCGAGCCCGTTTCCGTTTGTGCAGCGATGGACCGGGCAACGCACCACTATCACTCGAACACGGCCTCCACGCGCCCGAGCACGCCATAATCGACGATGAGATGGTCGCCGGGCGCGACGAAGAAGTGCCCTGTGCATGTCCCCGTGCTCACGATCTCCCCCGCCTTCAGGCTGCGGCCGCGCTCGCGGAGCCAGTTCGCCATCCATGTGAGCGCCGTCAGCGGATGCCCCATCGCGGCCCGTCCGAAACCGGTCTTGATGTGGACGCCGTTGAGCGCGAGATCCATGCGCGCGTTGGCGAGGTCGAGATCCCGCCAGTGTCGGATCGATGTGCCGGTCACGAGTGCTGCCGCGCCGCCGTTGTCCATGAGCGGCCCGAGATAGCCGCTGGCGCCGTACCAGTCGTCGAACACCGTGTCGCCGATCTCGATCGCCGGCATCATGGCCTCGACGGCCGCCGCAACCTCGTCTTCGGTGAATGGAGCCTCGCGCGGCGGGAGGTCCCGCGCCATGCGGAACGCGATTTCGCTCTCCGCGCAGCGATAGTTGATGAAGAGGTCGCCCGGTAGCCGCGCCGGGCTGGCATGGATCGCATCGCGCCGCAGCTGTCCGGGCGCCGCGCCCGGCACGCCTTCGGCCTTCTGCACATCGACACTCGCCGCGCCGATCTTCCAGCCACCGGAGGGCCATGCCAGCAACGCGTTGACCCGATCCATCACGGCCATCACCGATCCCCAGTCGCGCGTTCGCAGCGCATCCGGCATGACGATCCGGCCCCGATCGCGGCGCGCGCTCGCGATCAGCGCCGCCACCTCGTCGATCTCGGCAGGCGACAGCGGTGTGGTCCGCGCGCATCGCACGCCCTGTCCGGGTGGCGTCGGACCATGGATACGGCGTCCGGAATTCGTGACCTCGGCTTCGGCCATGTGACTGCGTCCTCCGTGTCGTTCGTTGCGCCGGGTCGCCTACCTCTTCCGCACCTGCCCGGTGCCGCGCACGACGTACTTGAAGCTCGTCAGCTGCTCGACGCCCACAGGGCCGCGCGCATGCATCCGCCCCGTGGCGATACCGATCTCGGCGCCCATGCCGAACTCGCCGCCATCGGCGAACTGGGTCGAGGCGTTGTGCAGCACGATGGCGCTGTCGACACGGGTCAGGAAACGGTCGGCGGTGGCTTGGTTGCCCGTCACGATGCAGTCGGTGTGCTGCGAGCCGTAGCGCGCGATGTGCGCGATGGCCCCATCGACGCCATCCACCGTCTTCACGGCGATGATCGTATCGAGGAACTCGCGGCCATAGTCGTCGTCGGCCGCCGCCTTGACCCGCGCATCGACGGCGACCGCCGATGCATCGCCCCGCACCTCGCAACCTGATTCAAGCAGCGCCGTGACGAGCGGGGCCAGCATGGTGGCGGCCGAGGCCGTGTCGACCAGCAGGCACTCCGTGGCCCCGCAGATCGAGGTCCGCCGCATCTTGGCGTTGACGACGAGCGGCACCGCCATGGCGAGATCGGCATCACGATCGACGTAGGTGTGGCAGATGCCCTCCAGGTGGGCGAAGACCGGCACGCGCGCCTCCTGCTGCACACGCCCGACGAGGCTCTTGCCCCCGCGCGGCACGATCACGTCGATCGCTCCGTCGAGGCCGCCGAGCATGTGTCCGACGGCGTCGCGGTCGGTGATCGGAACGAGTTGTATGGCATCGACAGGAAGCCCGGCTGCCTCGAGCCCGGCGGCGAGGCAGTCGTGGATCGCCCGGCTCGAATGGAAGCTCTCTGACCCGCCCCGCAGGATTGCGGCATTGCCGGCCTTGAGGCAAAGCCCGCCGGCATCGGCCGTCACGTTGGGGCGGCTCTCGTAGATGATCCCGATGACCCCGAGCGGCGTCCGGACCCGCGAGATCGAGAGCCCGTTCGGCCGCGTCCACTGTGCGAGGACCGTACCCACCGGATCGTCGAGTCTGGCGATGTCCTCGAGCCCCCGCGCGATGCCATCGATGCGGCCTTGATCAAGCGCCAGCCGGTCGAGAAACGAGCCCGTCGTGCCGCGGTTCCGCGCTGCGGCGAGATCCTTGGCGTTCGCCTCCAGGAGCATTGGCGCCCGCTCGCGCAGCAGCCGTGCCGCTGTCGTCAGCGCGAGATTCTTGGAAGCTGTCGGAGCGAGTGCGAGGGCCGACTGGGCGGCGCGCGCCCGCCGTCCCATGTCGCGCATGAGGCTGGCGATGTCGGTATCGGCGATGCGCTCGGGGCGGTTCATGATCTCGTCCAGTGCATGAAGAAGATGAGATGACCCATTGAAAGAAATGGGAATGATATGACCTGAAAGCTAGATCCTGCTCAACGCCATGTCGTCCCGGTGGATGAGTTCCGCCCGGCCGGCATGGCCGAGAATACGCTCGATCTCGGTGCTCTTCTTGCCGGCGATCCGCTGTGCGTCCTCATGGCTGTAGGCGATGAGCCCGCGCCCGATCTCGCGTCCATCCGTGGCCCTGATGATGACGGCATCGCCACGGTCGAACTGCCCGTCGACACGCGTCACGCCCGCGGGCAGGAGGCTCTTCCCGCCGGCGAGCGCCTTCTCGGCACCCGCATCGATCTCGACCGTCCCACGCGCTTCGAGATTGCCGGCGATCCAGCGCTTCCGCGCAGTGACGGGATCGGACGACGCCAGGAACCACGTGCACGGCGCACCAGCCGCAATGGCGGCAAGCGGGTGCAGGACCTTCCCCGATGTGATGATCATGTGGCAGCCGGACCCGATGGCGATCCTCCCGGCCGCGACTTTCGTCACCATGCCACCCTTCGAGAGTTCCGAGCCGGCATCGCCCGCCATGGCCTCGATCTCGGGGGTGATCGCCGTGACGACGTCGAGGCGCTTGGCCGCCGGATCCTCGGCGGGCGGCGCGGTGTAGAGGCCGTCGATATCCGAGAGCAGAACCAGACAGTCCGCGCTCATCATCGAGGCCACCCGCGCGGAAAGGCGATCGTTGTCGCCATAGCGGATCTCGGTCGTCGCAACTGTATCGTTCTCGTTGACGACGGGGATGACGCCATGCGCCACCAGCGTATCCATCGTGCGCCGGGCATTGAGATAGCGCCGCCGCTCCTCGGTATCGCCGAGCGTCAGCAGCACCTGCGCCGCCGTCAGCCCCCGTGCCCGGAAGACGTCCTGCCACGCCGACGCGAGGCTGATCTGCCCAACCGCGGCCGCGGCCTGGCTCTGCTCGAGTTCCAGCGCGCCTTTCGGCAGCCCCATCAGGTGCCGGCCGAGCGCGATGGCGCCCGACGACACGAGAATGATCTCCCGCCCGCTGGCGGCAAGTGCCGCGATGTCGTCGGCGATGGAATTGAGCCACGTCGACCGAAGCCGCCCCGTGCTCCGGTCGACGAGCAGCGCCGAGCCGATCTTGATGACGATACGCCGCGCTGCCTTCCACTCGGGCCGCGCGCCTTTGGTCTTGCTGGTGGGCATCTCGAAGGTCCCGTCTCGGGAGATGTCGATGGTCGGTGTCCTCTGGTGACAGTCGTGACGACGCCCGTCACGGTCGCCAGGCGGCACGGCCCTCGAGCTCTTCCAGCGCCTCGGCCTCTTGCGCATTGCGCCGGCCGATCTCGCGCGTGATCGCGTAGAGCGCCTCTTTCATGCCATGGCCGGACACGGCCGACAGGATCAGCGGCTTCTTGCGCGCGGCCTTGCCGAGTTCGGCCGCTTTCTCCTCGGCGGCTTCCGGGGTCAGCGCGTCGGATTTCGACAGAACGACGATCTCCTTCCGCTTGGCAAGCTCCGGCGAGTAGGCACGGATTTCGCGCCGAACCGTCCGATAGGCTTCCGCGACGTCCTCCTGAGTGCCATCGACGAGATGCAGAAGCACGGCGCAGCGCTCCACATGGCCGAGGAACCGGGTGCCGAGCCCCGCGCCTTCGTTTGCGCCCTCGATCAGGCCGGGAATATCGGCGAGTACGAAGTCCGTTTCACCGGCGCGCACGACGCCGAGGTTCGGATGCAGGGTCGTGAAGGGATAGTCAGCCACCTTGGGCTTGGCAGCCGAGACGGCGGCGAGAAACGTCGACTTGCCCGCGTTGGGCAATCCGATGAGACCGGCGTCGGCGATGAGCTTCATGCGCAGCCAGATGGTCAGCTCCTCGCCGGGCTGTCCGGGGTTGGCATGGCGCGGGGCGCGATTGGTCGACGTCTTGAAGTGCGCGTTGCCAAACCCGCCGTTGCCGCCCTTGGCGATCACTGTCCGGTCGCCGGGCTTCAGCAATTCGCCGATGATGGTCTCCTGATCCTCGGCCAGCACCTCGGTACCCGGCGGCACCTTGATGACCATGTCGTCGCCGTTGGCCCCGGATCGGTCCCGGCCCATGCCCGCTTCCCCGTTCTTGGCGAAGAAGTGCTGCTGGTAGCGATAATCGATCAGCGTGTTCAGGTTGCTGACGCACATGATGATGACGTCGCCGCCCTTGCCACCGTTGCCGCCGTTCGGCCCACCGTACTCGATGAATTTTTCACGCCGGAACGAGACGCAGCCGTTTCCGCCCGCACCGGACCGGACGTAGATTTTGGCTTGATCGAGGAACTTCATGACTGGACTAGCCTGCTCTCTCCGGACACCGTTCAGGTCCGGGTGTGATCACGAATGGCTCGGCGCGCCTGGTCGAGCCAGCGCGAAAAGCGGTTGTGGCCGGCCTCCTGGACTGGCGCCGGCACTTCCCCCATCGAGCCGAGGACAGTGTCCGCCCGCTCGCGCGAAAGCCACATGGTCACGGCGTCGACCTCGACACCCCGCGCCGAGCACCACATCCGCGCCAGTCCAGCTTCCTCGAACCCGAGCTTGCCGAGCACCCGCCGGGAGGCGGCATTGTCGGCGAAGTGGGCCGACGAGAATGCCGTATGGCCGTCAACCGCGAAGCCGTGCCGCACGACAGCTCCAGCCGCTTCGGTTGCGATCCCGAGACCCCAGTGCTGGCGGCCGAGCCAGAACCCGAGCTCTGCGACCCCCGATCGCCGTCGGAAGTAGCCGGCGCTTCCGATCAGGAGGCCGTGCAGATCGATTGCGAAGCGGACATCGCCTTGCACTGGCTTCAGCCATGCCCGGGCCTGCGCAGGCAAGAGCGGATGCGGGATGTCGCTGGTCATGCGCGCCACCTGCCAATCGCCGGCGAGAGCCAGGAACTCCGGCTCGTCGCTTGTGCGCAGCGGTCTCAGGATGAGACGCGGCGTTTCGATGATCGGTACCGACATGGCAACCAAAGGGCCCGGAAGCGCACCTGCCGTTGCAGTGCTGAACACAGTCATGACTTCGGTTTCTTGCGAAACCATGGCTTATCGTAATCCCCGGCCATGATCGAGCCTTTTGGCATGATCAGCCCGACGACGTCCGCCAGGTCGAACGCCTCGATCTGCGCCCGCACCTGATCGGCCGCCTTGTACGCCATCGGGCTTTCCGACACGTCCGGCCGATCAAAGAAAAAGCGCACGTCGAGTCCCTCGGTCTGGCGCTCGAGCAGATCGCGGGACCGCGCGATGAACGCCTCCGGCTCGAGACCGATCAGACCCGCCTCGCGCAAGAGCGCCGTACGGCTCTTGTTGCGGCCCGCGCCATGGGGCGAGAACGATGTGAACTCCGTTCGGTCGCGCCCGAGCGTCAGCAGGATCGGGGCCGCCATGTTGAGCGGGATCAGCCCCATGAGCGGATGCCCGTCGGCACCGGTCCACGCCGGCGTCGCACCCTTGCCGTGAAAGTAGCGATCGCCGCGCTTCCAGACGAAGTTGTGCTCGTTCCCGAACGCGGTGAGCGCCGAAATTCCAAGCCGCGCCAGCGTCCGCTCGTGGACGAGCTGATGATTGCGTCGCGTCCAGCGCGCCACGTAGTCGAGCGCCTCCCAGTACGCGACACCCGCGTCGCTCTCGGGGTCGAGCCACGCCTGATGCGGCGGCGTCTCGGGCGAGATCGGCTTTGTGTGCTGCACGGCAGCGGCGAGCCCGCGCTTGTACACCTGCGCGCCGAGATCACGGCTGCCGTGGTGCGTGACGAGCACGTTGACCCGCGCCGATCCGCGGAGCGCGCCGGCGAGCCCGGCCTGCCCGGTGTCGGCCAGCGTCGCGACGAGCCCATCCGACACCTCCAGCGAGCCGAGGTACGCGAAGTGGTTGCCGTCGCCCTGGTCGCAGAGTTGCGCCTTGGCCCGCCCGACGAGACCCGTCAGGAACGGATTGCGCGTCTCTTCGATGTCGTCGGTGATCGGATCCGCGATCTGGTCGTCGGGCGCACGCCCGCCGGGCCCGAACCGCGTCGAGGCCTGCAAGGCATCCATGAACACGCTCGTGTCGACGCCGTCGGGAAAGACGGTCGCGTACATCGAGCAGCAGATGTCCGCTGAATGGAACGCCGGATGGATCGCGCGCGAGATCACCGCCCCGCCGACCGGGATGGTCCCGGGAGCACTCCCTGCCGGGCAGGCATCCGGCATGACGGCGCCGTGCTCCAGCATCGGGCACCGCATCAGCTCGGCCATGTGCCGGCGCACGGCGGCGATGTTCTCGACATCCTCGTCCGTCTCGGCCGTGATGGCTTCCGCGAACGCACCCTTGGACTTCCGCACGAGGATTGCCGGCTTCGGGAAGAGCGCGACGACGGCCTCCCGGATCGCGTCCGTGTCGGTGCCGAGCGACTCCAGGCGGCGCGCTTCCGCGAGTACGTCCTTGAAACGGGGGCCGGGCTCGACCCCCCAGGACAACAATAGCTTTCCGCCGATCCGGCTCATGGGTTGCAGCTCCTTCTCGCTGCGGAACGAAACGTCGAAGAACGATACCTGAAACGCCGACGGGGGAGGCGGTTGCCCGCCTCCCCCGCCATTTAAGGAGAGTATCGGGACCGGGCTCGTGCCCTGGGTCCCGGTCTGTCCGGAACAGGGCTACTCCGCGGCTTCCGCCTTCACTGGGTTGACGGAGATGTACGTCCGGCCGTTGGCCTTCGTACGGAACTCGACGTTGCCCTCGACGACCGCGAAAATGGTGTGATCTCGACCCATGCCGACGCCATTACCCGGGTGCCACTTGGTGCCCCGCTGGCGGCAGATGATGTTGCCGGAGATGACGCTCTCGCCGCCGAACTTCTTGATGCCGAGGCGACGGCCCGCGGTATCGCGGCCGTTGCGGGACGAGCCGCCTGCCTTTTTATGTGCCATCTGTCTGTGTCCTCAATCTCGCGTGGTGGCCAGCAGTTCAGGCTGCGACGATCTCTTTGATGAGCACCGTGGTCTGGTGCTGCCGGTGGCCGCGCTTGCGGCGCGAATTCTTGCGGCGGCGCTTCTTGAAGGCGATCACCTTGTCGGCCCGGCCCTGCTCGACGACCTCGCCCAGCACCTTGGCGCCGGCGATCATCGGCGTGCCGACCGTCGCGGTGCCGTCGCCACCGAGCATCAGCACCTCGGTGAATTCTACGGCCGCCCCGGCTTCGCCTTCGATCTTCTCGACGACGACCTTGTCGTTGGCAGCTACCCGGTATTGCTTGCCGCCTGTCTTGATGACAGCGTACATCGGTTTCTCCGTCATGTTGTCCGCACCCTGTGGCGCCACAAGCACCCGAAAATCGGGCCTGCGGTCTTTGGATGGTCCACCCTCGCGGGTCGACGGAGCCTCGGGCAGCGCGTTGCGGCTCGGAAGAACATCTCCCGCGCCGAGCCGTCCTTATCGTTCGGACGCTGCCTGTCGTCAATCCATTTTGCGCCCGATCACGCCCGGTGATAGGGGTGTCCCGCGAGGATCGTGGCCGCCCGGTAGAGCTGCTCGGCGAGGACAGCACGGGCGAGCCCATGCGGCAGCGTCAGGCGACCGAGGCACAGCTGCAAGGCTGCCGCGGCAAGCACCTCGGCGCCATGACCGTCAGGCCCCCCGATCAGGAACGCCGCATGTCTCGCCCCAGAGTCCTGCCGCGTCCCGAGCCACCGGGCGAAGTCCTGACTGTTGAAATCGCGGCCGCGCTCATCCAATGCCACGATAACGTCGCATCCCGCGACGGCAGCCAACAGGCGACGCGCCTCGTCGTCTCGGCGTTCGGTTGCCGTACCGGCCCGTGATTCCGGCAGTTCACGCTCCAGCACCGGGCCAAGCGCCCCGCCGCGCGCACCCGCCAGCCGGCTCACATACCGGTCGACGAGCACGCGCTCGCCACCGTCCTTGAGCCGTCCGACGGCGGCGATCGTCAGCTTCATGGGCCAGTCCACATGCCGCGGAGCGATGCCGCTCTGGCCCAAACCGCTTGAATCATGACGCGTCTCAGTGCGAGGTCACGTCCTCGGTCCGGTCCGCCGACCACATCTTCTCGAGGTTGTAGAACTCACGAACCTCGGGCCGGAAGACGTGGAGAATGATGTCTCCGGTGTCGACCAGCACCCAATCACACTGAGGCGTGCCTTCGGCTCTGACGCGACCGTGGCCGAGGTCCTTCAGATTGCGCTGCACCTGCTCGGCAATGGCACCTACGTGACGATCCGAGCGGCCGGTCGCAATGATCATGAAGTCGCCGATCGAAGATTTTTCGTGGAGGTCGATCGTAACGATGTCCTCCGCCTTCGCATCGTCGAGCCAGGCCAAGATCTGCTTCAGGAGGTCGCTCGAGGCGCGCGCGTTGGGCGACGCCTCGACATGAGACGTGCTCTCACGAGCTGTCCCTGTAGCGGTTCTCATCGTCGGTTGAGTATCCTCTTCGCCATCCTGTCCCTTCGGGGGGTCTGCCCAGAGGGCTTGCACGTCGCCACCCATCATCGGGATCGGCGGGTGCGCGGCGGGTCCATCGCAGAGTCCACGCCACGCCACAGCATAGGACGAGGCGACCCCGCAGTTCAAGGCTTCAGCGCCATTCTGGAAAACGGAACCGTCAGCGACCTCGTGCCGCCCGGATCATCGTCGACGACAGCGGCGACAGCGGTCCCGTGAGATAGGTCCATGCCGGGGCTGAAAGTTCGGGCAAAGTCATGGCCATCGCTTCCGGGATGCGGCGATCGCGATGGGATTGGGCCGCCTTGGACGCCATGGCCCGAAGCCGCCAGCCCGGCCGGTCCACAACGGCGACCGGCATGGTGGCGAGAATGCCCCGCCAGTTCTGCCAGCGATGAAATCCCGCAAGGCAATCCCCACCCATGATCCACACGAATCGCACGCCGGGATGGCGCAGCCGGAGATGGGCGAGAGTCGCTGCCGTGTAGGGCGACGAGAGATCCTTTTCGAAGCCCGTGACGACCACGTCCGGCCTCCGGGCGAGTTGGCGTGCAAGGCTCGCCCGGTCTTCGAGCGGCGGCAGGCCACCATTCGCCTTGAGCGGATTGCCCGGCGTCACCAGCCACCAGACCTGATCGAGACCGAGCCGCTTGATGGCGATTTCGGTGATCAATCGGTGCGCCGCATGGGGTGGATTGAACGACCCCCCGAGCAGCCCGATCCGCTGGCCGGGTGTCGCGAGGGGCAGGCGCGCGCCGAGCGAGCCGAAGGCATAGGGTGCTGATCTCCGCATCCGGCTATTTGACCGCGCCCGGTCCCGCCCAGCAAGGCGTCTCTCGGTGCGCCTGGGTTTGACAGCCGGTTCGATGCCGCCAAAGTGAGCCGGGCAAGTGAGGTGACCCATGAACGACACGACGGAAACCGCGACGATCTACGCCCTCTCGAGCGGCCACGGTCGCGCGGGCGTTGCGGTCGTGCGCATCTCCGGCCCTACGGCGGCCGCCGTACTCGCCGCCATGGCGGCCCCGTGTCCCGCACCACGCCGTGCCGCTCTGCGTCTCATCCGGCATCCGGCGACCGGCGAGGTCCTCGACCAGGCGCTGGTGCTCTTATTCCGGGGCCCTGCCAGCGAAACGGGTGAGGACATCGCCGAGTTGCACCTTCACGGCAGCCCGGCAGTGGTTCGTGCCGTTCTGGCCGCCTTGTCTGAGTGCCCTGGCTGCCGTCTCGCCGAGCCGGGCGAGTTCGCGCGTCGCGCTTTTCTCAACGGCAAGATCGATCTGACGGGCGCCGAAGGCCTCGCCGACCTGATCGACGCCGAAACCGATGCCCAGCGGCGCCAGGCCCTTCGCCAGGCCGGTGGCTCGCTGGCGCGGCTCTACGACGGTTGGCGCGACACGATCCTCGAGGCCCGCGCGTTCGCCGAGGCCGCCATCGACTTTGCCGACGAAGCAGACGTTGCCGCTGATGCGCTGGACAGGGCGCGGGCGTCGGCCACCGAACTCGACGCGCGGCTTGCGGTCCATCTCTCGGGCGCAGCGCGTGGCGAGATCGTCCGCGACGGCTTCCGCGTCACCCTCGCCGGACCACCCAACGCCGGCAAATCGAGCCTGCTGAATGCGTTGGCCCGGCGCGACGTCGCCATTGTGTCGTCGGAGCCAGGCACCACGCGAGATGTCCTGGAGGTGCGACTGGATCTCGGCGGCTACCCCGTCGTCGTGGCCGATACCGCTGGCCTCCGCGAGGCCGAAAGCGCCATCGAGCGCGAAGGTGTCCGCCGGTCGCTCGCCCGGGTCCGGGACGCCGATCTGGTTCTTTGGCTCGTCGACGCCGAGGCTCCCGTCTGGAGCCCGCCGCCGGACGTTTCCGATGGCGCCGCCGAAGTCATGATCGTGCTGAACAAGACGGATCTGGTGGCGCCCGATCCGATGCACCCGCTCGCCGCCCGGATCTCGGCGCGGACGGGGGCCGGCATTGCGGATCTCGAATCGGCGCTCGCGGACGCGGTAACGAGCCGGCTTTCGGACGCGACGCCCGACACGGCGATCCCGACGCAGGCGCGCCACCGCGAGGCATTGACCCGATGCCGTGCGGCCCTCGTTCGCGCCCTAGCCCCGACCTGCACCGAACCCGAACTGATCGCCGAGGAATTGCGCCATGCGGCCGACGAGCTCGGACGCCTGACCGGGAGAGTCGATCCCGAAGAATTACTCGGTCTGATCTTCGGCAGGTTCTGTATCGGAAAGTAATGAATTTGATTCCCAGCCCATGTTTCACGTGAAACGTCAAGAGTCCGAAATATTACGCAAAATGAAAAATTGGACGATATGAAATTTGTCCGTTGATTCAATGATTCACGTGAAACAATGCGTGTGGATGAAATCTTGTGGCCTCACAGCCGCGGCGTCCGTCGATGATCGCCGCAGCCGCAATCTCGGATTCACGTGAAACACCTGGGCCGACGCCGGCCCCGCGCACCCGAATGATTCACGTGAAACAAGGATTCACGTGAAACATCGGAAGGTTGAAGCAGCCGGATGATAGGCCATCGAAGTTGGGCCGCGCCACCAGCCCCACCCCTCCGCTAGTGCCAAACGGACCGTTCTCGGTTATGGGAGGCGTGAGTTTACATCGCACATCGCGCCGGACCCGAACCCATGCCACCGCACGCGACATTCGACTGCATCATCATTGGAGGCGGCCACGCCGGCACGGAAGCCGCGGCTGCTGCCGCCCGCATGGGCGCGCGAACGGCGCTGGTGACGCATGCCTTCGCCACCATCGGCGAGATGTCCTGCAACCCTGCGATCGGCGGCCTCGGGAAGGGCCATCTCGTTCGCGAGCTCGACGCCATGGACGGCCTCATGGGCCGCGTCGCCGACGAGGCCGGAATCCAGTTCCGACTGCTGAACCGGTCAAAGGGTCCCGCCGTCCAGGGTCCGCGTACGCAGGCCGACCGAAAGCTCTATCGCCAGGCCATGCAGCGCGCCATCCGCGAGACGGCAGGGCTCGAGGTGATCGAAGGTGTGGCCGCGGACATCCTGGTCGAAGGCGGCGAGACGGCGGGCGTCCGCCTCGCCGCCGGCCGCACGCTGCGGGCCGGCGCCGTCGTGATCACCACCGGTACGTTTCTGCGGGGACTCATTCATCTTGGCGAGCAGCAGATCCCCGCCGGCCGGGTCGGCGAATCGCCCTCGGTGGCGCTGGCCGAGCGCATCGAATCGCTGGGCATGAAGCTCGGTCGCCTGAAGACCGGCACACCGGCCCGCCTCGATGGCCGCACGATCGCCTGGACCCGGCTCGAGATGCAGGACGCCGACGATCCCCCGGTCCCGTTCTCGTTTCTCACCGAGCGCATCACCACGCCCCAGATCCGCTGCGGCGTCACCGCCACGACGGCGGCGACACACGCCATCATCCGCGAAAACCTCGGCCGCTCGGCCATGTACTCGGGCCGCATTAGCTCGACCGGTCCCCGCTACTGCCCCTCGATCGAGGACAAGGTCGTCCGCTTCGCCGATCGGACCTCACACCAGATCTTCCTCGAGCCCGAGGGGCTGGACGATGACACCGTCTACCCCAACGGCATCTCGACGAGCCTGCCCGCCGACGTCCAGGACGCGTTCCTTCGCACCATTCCCGGTCTCGAAGACGTCCGCGTGATCCGCCCGGGCTATGCCATCGAGTACGACTACGTCGATCCGCGCGAGCTGCAGCCGACGCTCGAAGTCCGCCGCCTGCCGCGCCTTTTCCTTGCGGGCCAGATCAACGGCACGACCGGATACGAGGAAGCCGCCGCCCAGGGCCTCGTCGCCGGACTCAACGCCGCGCTCCGGGCGTCCGGTCGGCGTGCGGGCGTCGTTCTCTCCCGCGCCGACGCCTACACCGGCGTCATGATCGACGATCTCGTGACCCGGGGCGTCGCCGAGCCCTATCGCATGTTTACGTCGCGCGCCGAATTCCGCTTGCGCCTCCGCGCCGACAATGCCGACCAGCGCCTGACGCCGCTGGCGCTCGAATTGGGCTGCGTCGGTCCCGAGCGCGCCCGCCGCTTCGCCGCCCGGTCATCCGCGCTCGCCGACGCGGCGGCGATGCTCCACGCCCTGGCACTGACCCCGAACGAGGCGGCCCGCCATGGCATCGACGTTAACCGCGACGGCCGCCGCCGCAGCGCCTACGAACTGCTCGCACTCCCCGACATCGATATCGGCCGTCTCGCCGCAATCTGGCCCGAGCTGTCGGCCATCGCGCCGGCCATTGCCGCCCAGGTGGAAACCGACGCCCGTTACGCCCCCTACGTCGAGCGCCAGGCTGCCGAGGTGGAGGCTCTGCGCCGCGACGAGGTGACGCCGATCCCGACGGACTTCGACTACGCGACCATTGCCGGCCTCTCTGCCGAGGTTCGCCAGAAGCTGACGGCCCGACGCCCGGCGACCCTTGCGGATGCTTCCCGCATCGAGGGCATGACGCCGGCAGCCATGTTCCTCCTGCTGGCGCACAGCCGCCGGCCGACCCGGAAGACGGGATGACCGAACGCGCTCCCGAAAGCACGGCAAGTCTCCGCGTCGCTGGCCCGGCCGACTTCGAAGCCGCCTTTGCCGTCGGCAAGCCCGCCATCGAAAGGCTGACGGCCTACGCCGATGCGCTCGCGCTCTGGCAGAAGCGGATCAACCTCGTCTCGCCTGCCACGATCGGTGAGACCTGGCACCGCCATTTCGCCGACAGCGCCCAGATCGTGCCGCTCGCCCCGCCCGCGCCGGAGACCTGGGTCGACATCGGCTCCGGCGCGGGCTTTCCGGGCCTCGTCGTCGCCATCCTGCTGGCCGATCGCATCCCGAAGCCCATGCGCATGACATTGATCGAGAGCGATCAGAAGAAGTGCGCCTTCCTCGGCGAGGTCCTCCGTCAGGTCCGCCTGCCGCCGATCATCTCTGTGGACATCCTGTGCGCGCGTATCGAGCATCCCGCGACTCAGTCTAAGGTTGTCGGGGCAGAAGTCGTGTCTGCGCGCGCGTTGGCGTCGCTCGACAAGCTTCTGGCGCTGGCATCGCCCCTGATGGCGCCGCACGGTGTCGGACTGTTCCTGAAGGGCCGAGGCGTCGAGGCCGAAGTTACGGCGGCCCGCCAGAGTTTCCGGTTCGCGTATGAGGTCGTTCCCAGCCGAACGGACACGGAAGCTGGCATCGTCGTGATGCGGGGTCCGGCCGTCGAAGCAAAAGGTTGATGCCATGTCGGGCGCAGGCAGCGCTGCCCCTCGGGTGCTGGCGGTCGCAAATCAGAAGGGCGGCGTCGGCAAGACGACGACGGCCATCAATCTCGGCACGGCACTCGCAGCCGTCGGCGAGCGCGTCCTGATCGTCGACCTCGATCCACAGGGCAACGCCTCGACCGGCGTCGGCATCCCACCCGAGATCCGGTCCGTGACCAGCTACGACGCCCTCGTGGGCGCCACCTCCCTCGCCGGCGCTACACTGCGCACGGCGGTTCCGGGCTTGGCGATCGTGCCGGCCAACGCTGACCTCGTGGGCCTCGAGACGGACCTCATCGGCGACAGCGGCAAACCCTTCCGCCTGCGCGACGCCATTGCGGCCCTCGCCGCCAATCCCCCCGTCGAGGGGGGCTACAACTATATCCTGATCGACTGTCCTCCCTCCCTCAACGTGCTCACGCTCAACGCGTTGGTTGCGGCCAATGCGGTGCTGGTCCCGGTTCAGACCGAATTTTTCGCGTTGGAAGGAATTTCTCAGCTCTCCGAGACGATCGAGCAGATCCGGGCGACCCTCAACCCGGCTCTCGAGATCCAGGGCGTCGTCCTCACGATGCACGACGAGCGCATGCAGTTCTCGCGCGAGGTTGCCGACAACGTGCGCGAATTCTTCGGCGCCAAGGTCTATGCAACGGTCATCCCCCGCAACATCAAGGTGGCGGAAGCGCCGTCGCACGGGATGCCGCTGCTGGTCTACGACCACAAGTGCAAGGGCTCCGAGGCCTATATGGACCTGGCGCGAGAGCTGATCGCACGCGAGCGTCGGATGAAGGCCGCGTGACGGCCAGGGACGGGATTGCATCATGAATGAATGGGCGGGGAGGAAAGAAGGGATGTCGGCGCCATTGCCGGTTCACCGGAGCAGGCTGGGACGGGGGCTTGCGTCTCTGATCGGGGATACGGGCGGCGCGACACAGCAGCCGCGCCTGCCTCCCGAAGGCGAGCAGAAGGTCGTGGCGATCGACATGATCGCCTCGAGCAGCCTCAATCCGCGCAAGGACTTCGACGAGGCGGAACTCCAGGAGCTGGCGGAGTCGATCCGCCAGAAGGGTCTCGTGCAGCCGATCGTCGTTCGTCCCACCGGGACGGGCGGCTACGAGATCGTCGCCGGCGAGCGGCGTTGGCGGGCGGCCCAGCGGGCCGGCATGCACACGCTTCCGGTCATCGTTCGCGAACTGAACGATCAGGAGATGCTGGAACTCGCCATCATCGAGAACGTCCAGCGCACCGACCTCAACGCCATCGAGGAAGCGGCCGGCTACCATGACCTCGTCGACCGCTTCGCCTATACGCAGGAGCGGCTGGCGGAGGTCATCGGCAAGAGCCGGAGCCATGTCGCCAACACGCTGCGCCTCCTGAAGCTGCCCGACACGGTCCGCACACTGGTCCGCGAAGGCAAGCTGACGGCCGGCCATGCGCGCGCTCTTGTCGGCCGCGACGATGCCGAAGCGCTCGCCGAAAAGATCGTCGCCCGCGAAATGAACGTCCGCGAGGTCGAGGCGCTCGTGCATGCACTCGACAATCCGGGTGACGGCAAGTCGAAACGCGAGAAGGATGCCGATACGCGCGCCTTCGAAAAGGAACTGGCCGACAGCCTCGGCCTGAAGGTCGAGATCAAGCGTGGGTCCGGCGAGAGCGGCGTCCTCCAGATCAAGTACGGCAACTTCGACCAGCTCGACTATCTGCGCCTGCGCATCATCGGGGTAGGCAACGGCTGAGTTCCGTCTCCTGTTGCTTCTCTCTCTTGGCCCGCTTCGGCGGGCCATTTTCTTTTTTTGCGACGGGTTCTTGACGTTCCCGGGCGCGAAGGTCTCGATAGCGATCGAGGCCTACGAAAACGGGTTCCGCGGGAGAAGCATGGGCAACGAAACGCTCGAGCGGCTGCAAGCAACCATCCGCCAGCGCCGCGACGCGACGGCGGATAAATCCTATACGCGCCAGCTTCTGGATGGCGGTCCGGCCCGCTGCGCCAAGAAGCTCGGCGAGGAAGCCGTCGAGACCGTCATTGCGGCCGTTCACCAGGATGACGCGGCGCTGAAGGCGGAGGCGGCCGATCTGATCTATCACCTGCTCGTGCTGCTGGAGGCACGTGACATTGCATTTGCGGATGTGCTGGCCGTCTTGGATGCCCGCACGGCGAAGTCAGGTGTCGAGGAGAAAGCTTCGCGCGGCGCCTGAGCGCGGCACGGTAGGCTCAAGGGAAGGACGATCGCCTTGCAGGACTTGGTCGAGGGCGACATGCAGAGAACCGAGCTGCGGACCCCGCTTCAGTATTCGCCATACCGTCATTTCACGCGGACGGAGTGGGCGCGGCTCCGCGAGGACACCCCGATGACGCTGGTCCCGCGGGACCTCGAGCCGCTCTCCGGCATCATCGAGGAATTGTCGATGTCGGAGGTGGAGGACATCTACCTCCCGCTCTCTAGACTGCTGAACCTTTATGTAGCGGCTTCGCAGGAATTGCACGCCGTGACATCGCGGTTCCTCGGCCGCAGGGATGCGCGGGTCCCCTTCATCATCGGCTGTGCGGGATCCGTGGCGGTCGGCAAGAGCACGACGGCGCGCGTGCTGAAGGCGTTGCTCGCCCGTTGGCCCGACCATCCCCGCGTCGACCTGATCACGACGGACGGATTCCTCCTGCCGAATGCCGAGCTCGAGCAGCGCGGCATCATGCACCGGAAAGGCTTTCCCGAGAGCTTCGACCTGACGCGGCTTCTGAATTTCCTCGGCGATGTGAAAGCGGGTGTCGATCGCGTCACGGCGCCGGTCTATTCGCACTTCCACTACGATATCGTCCCGGGCCAGGAGGTCGTGGTCGAGCGGCCGGATATCCTCATCGTCGAAGGCCTGAACGTCCTCCAGCCGGCCCGCCTCCCGAAGGACGGCGAGGCGATTCCGTTCGTCTCGGACTTCTTCGATTTCTCGATCTACATCGATGCCGACCCCGCCGTCATCGAGCGCTGGTACGTGACGCGATTCAAGCGCCTGCGCAAGACCGCCTTCCGCGATCCGGCGGCCTATTTTCACCGCTACGCCAAGTTGACCGACGACGCGGCCGAGGCGCGTGCCGTCGAGATCTGGAACACGATCAACAAGCTCAACCTGGATGAAAACATCCTTCCGACCCGACAGCGCGCCAAGCTGATCCTGAGGAAGGGCGACACCCATCGCATCGAGAGTGTCGCACTGCGCCGGATCTGAGCGGGCTGCCATGCCGAGGGGGCGTTACAGCCCCTTCTGCGCGGCGAGCTTGGCCAACGGCGTTTCCGGTCGCGCGCCGACGTGGCTGATGATCTCCGCCGCCGCGATGCTCCCGAGCCGTCCGCACTGCTCGAGCGGCTTCCCCGCCGTGTAGCCGTAGAGGAACCCCGCGGCATAGAGATCGCCGGCGCCGGTCGTGTCGATGACACGGGCGACGGGCTCCGGCGTAATCGTCACCGCCGTCTCGCCCGAGAAGATGACCGAGCCCTTGGCGCTGCGGGTGAGCACGGCCAGTTCGCAATCGGCGCGGGCGAGGCGGGCCGCCTCGTCGAACGTCGCCACGCGATAGAGCGACAGGATCTCGGACTCGTTCGCGAACAGGATGTCCACGTCGGCCCGGATCAGCTCCAGGAACTCCGCGCGATGGCGCTCCACACAGAACGCATCCGAGAGCGTGAGCGACACCTTCCGCCCGGCTGACTTCGCGATGCGGGCCGCCTGCCGGAACGCGGCCTTGGCTTCCGGCCGGTCGAACAGATAACCTTCGAGATATACAACCTGGGCCGCCGCGACGAGGGCCGCGTCGACCTCGCCGTGATTGAGTTCCGGGCTGACGCCGAGGAACGTGTTCATGGTGCGCTCGCCGTCGGGCGTGACGAGGATCAGCGAGCGCGCGGTGGGCTGGCCCCCTGTCGAGGGCGATGTCTGGTACGTGACACCTGCCGCGCGGATGTCATGTGCGAAGATTCGGCCGAGCTCGTCGTCCGCAACCTTGCCGATGAACGCAGACTTGCCGCCGAACGACGCGACGCCCACCATCGTGTTGGCGCCTGATCCGCCGGAGATTTCGATTCCCGGCCCCATCGCCTGATAGAGCTTCACGACGGTATCGGCATCCACGAGCCGCATGTGGCCCTTGCTCGCGCCGTGCTCGGCCAGAAACGCGTCGGTGCAACGGCCGATGATATCGACGATCGCATTGCCGATGCCGACGACGTCGTAGGTGGTGTCCGCCATGGGTGTGTCCCTCTTGATCCGGCGCGCACTATAGGGTCGCGCGCGGCCCATACAAGGCACCAGGTGTCTGGGCGGAACCGGACCCATGCTGTCCTGCACCGGCGCCCTTTACCCAACGGCCGACGAGCGCCGGATCTCCCCCCGCCGCCGACGTGGTCAACAGGTGCTAGTGGTGTGAAGTGCAGGAAAGCGGAGAAAGCTGCCGTCGCCAACGTCAGACGCGATGCCTGCTCGAGAGTACCCGGGGGTCTTCCGCTCGACCTGCGATAGCGGAAGCTCTAGGCCAAGCTTCCGCAACGCGATGTTCAACCGGTAATTGGTTCGGCACTAAGATGATTCGTGTATGCGCAATTGAAAACATTGATCATCCACGGAAGAATGTTTCGACCGTGCCTCTTGTCCGCGCAGCAACAGCACCCGACCTCAACCGAAATCGTCTTGTCTTGACCGGCCGCATCTGCGTCCGGCCTGGCGTGGTGCCCATATCATTCTACGGTTCGCGTCACACCCCGGTTCCAGAACTCCACGCCAATCTCTCCAACATGGTGGTGCAATGGCGCTACCTGCCTCATCTGGTGCTCCCCGTGAAGATAAAGAAGATCGAGCTGAGGGACGGCTACAAGCGCTTCCACCACCTCACTATTGATCTAGGCGAGGCGCCCCGCAGAATCGTTGCCTTGGTGGGGCCCAACGGATGCGGCAAGAGCAGCGTGCTCGACGGCATCATGCTCCGCATGGGCAACGTTGGCAGCAAGGGGGGGCGCGACCAAGGTTATCATTCCATGTTCGGGACGCCCTATCAGGCGTCCAACTCAATCTTTATCGAGCTGGAAAATGGCTCAGTCAACGAAGTGCTCGCCGAGCGGAAACGGTCCGGCAAGAGAGCCACTATGCTCTCCTTCCGGAGTTCGTACCGCTATAACAATCAAGTCAAAGTCTCGGCGGTGCAAGCCACTAACCCAATCGCTCAGAACAACTATGGCGCGTCAGTGGCCGGGGACCTGGATGAAAAGATGGAGGAAAACTACCGGCGCCTGCACGCGAAGTACAACCATTATCGTGACAGCACCGACAGTAAGCCTAGTGAGGCGAAGGCTAAGATAATCGGTGACCTCAACAAATCGCTGACAACGTGCCTCGATATAGAGATCGAAAACCTTGGCAACATCGAAGCGAACCAGGGGACGCTGTACTTCAAGAAAGCTGACCATCCCAAACCCTTCGAGTTTAATGTGCTGTCGTCCGGCGAGAAGGAAGTCATTGACATCCTGCTCGACCTCTACCTGCGCCAAGAAGATTACGACGATACAATCTTCCTGATCGACGAACCCGAGCTGCACATCAGTAGCGCCATTCAGCGCAAATTGCTCATCGAGATCAATCGATTAATTGGCCCCAACTGCCAGTTATGGGTCACCACACATAGCATCGGGTTCCTGCGCGCGCTGCAGGAGGACCTCGAGAGCCAATGCCAAATCATCGAATTCAAGCCCGGAATTCGTTACGCCGCAGAAAACATCACACTGAGACCGATCAAGCCAACCGTACAGGTCTGGCGCGACATCTTCGAAACCGCACTCGACGACCTCGCCAAGCTAGTAAGCCCTAGACGCATCATCTACTGCGAGGGACGTGCGGAACCGGGCCCCAGCGGGCGGGAGCGAGGTATGGATGCGTTGGTGCTCAATGAAGTCTTCGGAGCCAGCCGTCCTAGCACACAGTTCGTCTCCAGCGGGGGCAACACTGAGCCTGACCAGCGCAGCGCGATCGCATTGTCGATCCTGTCCAAGGTGTTTCCGTCTGTCGAGATTTACGTCTTGAAGGACCGCGACATCGTGTCGGGGCGACGGGCCACTGAGCAGGATCGACAGCGGTACCTTAAGGAGAACGAAGACTCTCACCGCGTGCTTAAGCGCTTCGAAATCGAGAACTACTTGTTCGACGAGGAGGTTATCAAGGCCTATTGTGCCAGCGAGGGTCTGATGTTTGACGCCGCGAAGTACGGCTCACTGGTGAGCAATATCGTCGACGACGACGTGAAGCAGTTGACCGGCGCGATCAAGAAGGTCTGCGGCATCGACACGTCGATTTCGGCAGAGCGGTTTAAAATAAACCTCGCCAAGGCCATCAAGCCCGGCATGGTAGTCTACGAAGAGCTAGAGGCGTGCATCTTTCAGCGGCAGTAAGCCCTAGGCGGACGCGGTCCCTACAATTCCAGACGTGAACGTTGTCGCTCACAGCGTCGCCACCCGCTGTTACCGCCATGACGGCTTCTGTATAAATCACCACGTCGCCTGAGCCCCGCCCGGACCTTGGCCCCAACGCTGCCTCCCCCTCGCCCTTGCGGCCCCGCTCGGCGCCAGCCGCGCTTTCCATCAGCAGCCGCACGGCATCCGGTTTCTGGCCAAGACGGACAAATGCAGACCACAACGACAAAAAGGGCCGCTCGCAAGCGGCCCTTTCAAAAACAGCGATCGAATGCTCGGCGCGTCTCAGAACCTGACGTTCAGCTTCGTGGTGATGGTATCCAGCTCCAGTTCGCGCGTACCGGTGGTGAGAATACCGCCCAGCAGCAGACCAGTGCTTTCTGACTTGAGATCATGGCGCATGTATTCGAGCGCCACGCTCATGCCCGGCGCAAATGCCCATTCGCCGCCGACGCCAAAGGCAATACCGTCCATGATATCATTCTGCGAGCCGTTGAGCGCGATGGGCAGACCCGGAATGGCAGCAGAAATCGTGTGCGTGTGGGTGACGCTGGCAACCGACCAGCCCAGAACTCCATAAACCATGTATTTGTCGAACGCGACGCCGGCGCGACCGGACAAGGTCGCAAGCCAGTTGGCCTCTGTCGTGCACCGCGAGCCGATCAGCCCTGGAGGCGCACCCAGGCCCCCGGCCAGCGTTTCGATGCCGAAGCAATCGCCGCCGGAACCTTCGATGCCGCTGCCGGTGCCGGCAAGTTCGACGCCAAGAACCATGGAGCCGAATTGCCTCCGTGCGCCGATCTGCAAACCACCGATGAAGCCATCGGCATCGTACGTCGAGGAGAGCCCGCTCGGAAGAAGCGGCCCAAGCGTCGGAAGGTTTTCGGTGACCGTGGAGTCGGCGGTACCATAACCGATATGACCGCCGAAATAGCCGCCGGACCAGTTGGGCATGCTGACGACCGGGTCATCCTTGACGGACCCGTACGATCCTCCGTCGGCAATGACGGCCGTCGCCATCATCGTGCTGATTGCTGCCGCACCAAGTCCGGTGAGGATCGTCTTCATGCTGCTTGCCCCCGTAGGTCCGTTGATTTTTGTTTCTTGAACACGAAGCGAACCCGGATCACCCGAGCAGCCGCTTCAGTCGGCGCCAGGTCCAAAAAATTGGACAGAGCACCGCGTTAAGAAATTATTAACGGTAGCTACGTAGCTGATTCGTGATCCACGTCTCAAATATTCAACTCGGTATTTCAACGGGCATCGCGTAATGGATCTAGCCGCGACAAGGTATGTTGGACGGATGATCGGAAGGCTGATTAAGTAGATGTTCGGGTGTATCGTGCTCTGAAACCAAAAGCATACGCCGCCGGACGAGCCGCTTCAGTGCGCGAAAACAGGGGCGGATTTCAATCCCCCTACCGCCCCCGCGCTCCGGCAGCCCCGCTCCGCGCCAGCCGGGCGATCTCCATCAGCAGCCGCTCGGCGAGCGCCACTTCGTCGGCGGCCGTTGTCCGCGATCCCCGGACGGCGTCCTGGATGCGCGTGAGCGCGGCCGTGGCGAGTGGCACCGTCCAGACGCGACATTGCCGCTCCATGGCGAACCGGACCTTCGGCGGCAACGGCGGCCGCGAGGCGCGCAGCACGTCGTCGACGGATCGGCCCGCATCGACCGCCGCCCGGCACTTGTGCAGCCGCTGGAAATGGCGCTCGGCGGCCAGCATGATCGATTGCGCGCTCTCCCCACTGGCGAGCGCCCGGTCCGAGGCGCTGAGCGCGGCCGCCGTATCGCCGGTAGCGGCAGCCGAAATGATCGTGTCGACGGCAAGCTCCGAGGCGTCGCCGACGATCGCCTCCACGTCGTCCGCCTCGATCCGCGCCTTGCCGTGCGTGTAGAGGATCAGCTTGTCCACCTCCGCCCGCGAGAGCACGCGATCCGCGCCGAGACGCGCCAGAAGCTCCTGCCGCGCGTCGGGGGAAATGTCGCGCCGCGCCTCCTTCAGCATGTCGTCGACGAGCCCTTCGAGCGAAACGCCCTCGTCCGGGTAGCAGGGGATCGCCGCCGCGTTCGCACTTTTCTCGAACAGGGCCCGCACCTTGTCGTCGGGCCGCACGTTGCCGGCCTCGACGATCAGCCAGCCGGCGAGCCCGCCGCCTTCGACCAGCGGCTGCAGCGCGGTGACGTTGATGCGCCGCCCGGTGCTCGCCCGCACCACCTTCGCGCCGCCGAACATCGGCACGGTGAGAAGCTCGGTCGCGAGCCGGTCGGGATCGCCTTCGAGGTCGGCGTCATCGAGGCGGAGCACCTCGCCGGCGGGCTTGTCACGCTCGGCGAGCTTGCGCGCCAGCATCTCGGCCCGCTCGCTGACGAGCCCCGCATCGGGCCCATACAACAGGAACGCCCGCAACTTGCCGTCGGGCTTTGCGAGTAAGCTATTGGCCTGATGTGCTTTTATTGCGACCATGTCGCCTCTCGTGTGGGCGAGCGAGACGCCCCGTCGTCAGCGTGGAGGCCATGTCGCGTCAGCGCCGAACCTCGATGCGGTTCAGGTCTGGCTGCGCGACAGAATGGCGGCGAGCCGCGTCTTGATATCGTCCGCGACCGACCGCGCCGCGCGATTCTCGGCGTCCTCTCGGGCCCTGACGTTGGAATAGATCTGCTGGAACCGCTCGAACCCGGCCCGCCCATGGCTGACGCCCTGCGCCACGATCTGCTTGTCGCTGATCCGGATCAGCCGATAGGTGGCGTCTAGCGAATAAACTTGGCTCAGCGCCTCGCCGGTGCTTTTCACCAGCGTCGAACCGATCGACTCCCGGATCGTGATGTCGAGGCGGTACTCGGGCTTGGCCGGCAACCCACCGCCCGTGTTCTGGAAGATGAGTTCGTTCCGGATTCGCTGCCCGACGCGGCTCGGGATCGTGGTGACATCCACGGCCGCGAGCTTGTCTTGGACATTCACGCCCGACGTCGTCGGACCGTAGAGCGGCTGAAAGCCATCCGACCCCGCGCAACCGCTGAGGACCGCGCCGATCAGTGTGACGAGCGTCGCGCGTCGAAAAGCACCGACAAATCGGTGTCCTCCGGCCGCCTGACGCGTTTCACACGACGACATTGACGATCCTTTGCGGGACGACGATCACTTTCTTCGGCTGGCGCCCTTCGAGGGCTTTTGCCACGCTCTCCAGCTTGAGAGCCGCGGCTTCCACCTCGGCCGGCGCCGCCGACCGGCTGATGGTCAGCTCGTCACGGCGCTTCCCATTGACCTGTACGGCAACGACGACGGTATCGTCAACGAGCAGCGCCGCCTCCGCTTTCGGCCACGGCTGTTCTGCCAGAAGGGTGTTGTAACCGAGCCGCGCCCAGCATTCCTCGCCGAGGTGCGGCATCATCGGGCCGAGCGCCTGCACGAGGATTTCGGTCGCCTCCCGCTGCGCCCAGCCGAGGCCGTCGCCGGCCTTCTGATGACTCTCGGTCAGCGCATTCGACAGCTCGTAGAGTTGCGCCACGGCCACATTGAAGCGCAGCGCTTCGATGTTGCGCCCGACCTGATCGAGGGCCTTGTGTGCCGCACGACGCAGCGCCGTCGCCTCGGGTCCGAACGCCGCCGGCATCGACGCACCCTTCGGCGCGGCCTTCTCGACGGCCTGATCCACGAGCCGCCACACCCGCTGCATGAAGCGGCTGGCGCTCGAAACGCCGGCCTCGGTCCAGATCACGTCACGCTCGGGCGGGCTGTCCGAGAGCATGAACCACCGCGCGCAGTCGGCGCCGTAGTTGGTGATGATGTCGTCCGGATCAACGAGGTTCTTCTTCGACTTGGACATCTTCTCGATCGAGCCGATGACTGCGGGCTTGCCCGTCGCGATCTCGGTCGCGCGCCGCTTGTCGCCCTCGCCCTCGAAGGCGACTTCGGTGGGCAACAGCCACTGCGGCGGGTCGATGTCGGCCCGCTTGTAGGTCTCGTGGACGACCATGCCTTGCGTGAACAGCGCGGCGAACGGCTCGCGGATGTTGGCGTGGCCGGCATGCCCGGTCTCGCCCATCGCGCGATAGAAGAAGCGCGAGTAGAGGAGATGCAGGATCGCGTGCTCGATGCCGCCGATGTACTGGTCGACCGGCATCCAGTAGTCGAGCGCGGCCTTGTCGGTCGGCGTGTCGGCGTCGGGAGCAGTGAAGCGCGCGAAGTACCACGACGAATCGACGAACGTGTCCATCGTGTCCGTCTCGCGGGTCGCGGCCTTGCCACACGCGGGGCACGCGACGTGCTTCCACGTCGGATGCCGGTCGAGCGGATTGCCGGGCAGATCGAATGTCGCGTCGTCCGGCAGCCTCACCGGCAGGTCCTTCGCGGGCACCGGGACGATGCCGCAATCCCCGCAATGCACGACCGGGATCGGGCATCCCCAGTAGCGCTGGCGGGAAATGCCCCAGTCGCGGAGCCGGTAGTTGACCTTGCGCTGCGCCACCGGTCGTCCACTCAGCGTCTCGCCCTCGAGCCGTTTCGCCACCGCGTCGAATGCTTCGGCCGGCGTGAGCCCGTCGAGGAACTGCGAGTTGATCATCACTCCGTCGTCGAGGAACGCGGCGCCGTCGGCCACCTTCGCCAGCGCGGTCGCACGCTTTCCGGCGTCTTTGGGCGCCACGACCGGCACGATGGGCAGCCCGTAGGCCGTGGCGAATTCGATGTCGCGCTGATCATGCGCCGGGCAGCCGAAGATCGCGCCCGTCCCGTAGTCCATCAGGATGAAGTTCGCGACGTAGACGGGCACCGTCCAGTTGGGATCGAAGGGGTGAACGGCCCGTATTCCGGTGTCGTAGCCCTTCTTCTCGGCCGTCTCGATCTCGGCGACGGACGTGCCCATGCGCCGGCATTCGTCGGCGAAGGCGGCGAGCTTGGCATCCTTGGCGGCAGCGGCCTTGGCCAGCGGATGGTCGGGCGCAATGGCCATGAACGACGCGCCATAGAGCGTGTCGGGCCGCGTCGTGAAGATCTCGAGTTCGTCGTGCACCGCGGGTGCTGTGTGGGCACCTGAAGCGGAACCAATAGCCGCAGGCGCCGTACCGTCGGCCAGCCGCCACCGCATCATCAGGCCTTCCGACCGCCCGATCCAGTTTTCCTGCATCAGGCGCACTTTTTCCGGCCATTTCTCGAGCGTGCCGAGCGCGTCGAGCAGGTCCTGCGTATAGCGTGTGATGCGGAACGCCCATTGCTCGCGCTCCTGCTGCTCGACCAGCGCGCCGGATCGCCAGCCCCGGCCGTCGATCACCTGCTCGTTGGCGAGCACGGTCTGGTCGACAGGGTCCCAGTTCACCTTGGCTTTCCGCCGATAGGCGAGGTCCGCTGCCAGCATGTCGAGGAAGACGCGCTGCTGGTGCACGTAGTACGAGGGATCGCACGTTGCCACCTCGCGGCTCCAGTCGAGCGACAGCCCCATGGACTTGAGCTGCGCCTTCATGGCCGCGATGTTCTGGTAGGTCCACTCGCGCGGGTGCGACTTGCGCTCCATGGCGGCGTTCTCGGCCGGCATCCCGAAGGCGTCCCAGCCCATCGGATGCAGCACGTTGAACCCTTTCGAGCGCTTGAAGCGCGCCAGCACGTCGCCCATCGTGTAGTTCCGAACGTGCCCCATGTGGATGCGGCCCGACGGGTACGGAAACATCTCGAGCACGTAGCATTTCGGCCGCGCTGGGTCCGTCCGGGTCAGGAAGGTGGAATTGGTCTCCCACACCTTCTGCCAGTGCTGTTCCCGCTCGGGCGCGTTGTAGCGTTCGGTTGCCATGGATCGTCCAGCATGGATGCCTGTGTTTGGGGCGGTAATGCGGCCTAACCGCCCCTCGGGTCAAGGCTCCCCCGCACGAAGGTGGCGCCGTGGGTCTCGACAGGAGCCGGTCCCCGCGACATCTTCGGCGGGCGGCGACGGGCGCAGCGGCTGTTCCACGTGAATCGCCCCTGCAACCCGGTATCGCGCGCCCGATGTTGCCGAGGGAGGGGGAACCGGCCATGTCCGCGGTCGACGAACTGAAGCGCCTGATCGAGCGGGCCGGCCGCATCGTGGCGTTCACGGGAGCCGGCATCTCGACCGAGAGCGGCATTCCGGATTTCCGCTCGCCCGGCGGCATCTGGACCAAATACCGCCCCATCGAGTTCTCGGACTTCCTCGCCTCCGAGGAGATGCGCCGCGAGAGCTGGCGCCGCAAGTTCGCGACCGACGCGACGATGCGCGCCGCCGAGCCCAACGCCGGCCACCGGGCGCTGGCCCGGCTTGCGGAGGACGGCAAGCTCGTCGCGATCATCACCCAGAACATCGACGGCCTGCATCAGGCCTCCGGCGTTCCCGACGACAGGGTGATCGAGCTGCATGGCAATGCAACCTACGCCGCCTGCCTCGATTGTGGCCGCCGGCACGAGCTGGCCTGGGTGAAGCAGATCTTCGACGTCGACGAGACCCTTCCGAAGTGCATGGCGTGCGGTGGCATCCTGAAGACGGCGACCATCTCGTTCGGCCAGGCCATGCCCGAGGCGGCCATGGAGCGCGCCTACGAGGTCACCCGCGAGGCCGACCTGATGATCACGCTAGGCTCGTCGCTGGTCGTCTACCCGGCGGCGAGCTTTCCGGTCATGGCGAAGCGCCTAGGCGCGAAATATGTGATCGTCAACCGCGAGCCGACGGATCAGGACCAGATCGCCGACCTTGTCATCAACGCCGAGATCGGCGCCACCATGAGCAAGGCCGTCGGCGTGAACTGATCTCGGACCGACGTGAGGCTGCGATCCCGTTGCGCGTTACCCGTCGAGCCATCATGGTGGGAGTGTGCCGAAGCCGCCTGCCAGACCGGATATGACGCCGTGCCCGAAATGCCTGCCGACACCCCAGCTGCCCGCCTCTCAGCCGTCCGCGACCGCGTTGCCGCCGCCGCCCGTGAGGCCGGTCGCGATCCCGCAGCGGTGACGCTCGTCGCGGTCTCGAAAACCTTCGATGCCGACCACATTCGCCCCGTTCTCGAGGCCGGCCAGCGCGTCTTCGGCGAGAACCGCGTTCAGGAGGCCAAGGCCAAATGGCCGGGGCTGAAGGCCGATTTCGCTAACGTCGAACTGCATCTGATCGGCCCCCTGCAATCCAACAAGGCGCGTGAGGCCGTCGAGCTGTTCGATGTCATCCACACCGTCGACCGCCCGAAGATCGCCCACACGCTGGCCGCCGAGATGGCCCGGGTCGGCCGCCGGCCGCGCCTTTTCGTCGAGGTGAACACCGGCGAGGAGCCGCAGAAGGCCGGCGCCCTCCCTCGCGAGGCCGCCGAGCTGGTCCGCCTCGCCCGCGACGAACTGGGCCTTCCGGTGGTGGGCCTCATGTGCATTCCGCCCGTCGATGAGGAACCGGCACTGCACTTCGCACTTCTCGCCAAGCTCGCGAAGGAACTCGGCATCGCCGAGCTCTCCATGGGCATGAGCGCCGACTACGAGACGGCCGTGAACCTCGGCGCCACCTGCGTTCGCGTCGGCTCCGCCATCTTTGGCCATCGCGGCTGACGCGTGCGGACCAGCGGCAGTTTGGTTCAATCCACAGGGCTTCGCCGCTTTTGTGCCGCACGGGCTGCTAAGATCAGGCCGAGTTTGATTCGGCGCCTGATGCGCCCAGCGTCCTTCCGTCTCGTATCCGCGTCCGGCGCTGCTCGAGAGCGGAGAGACCCATGGCCGACGGCAGTGGCAAGCCGGAGAGCATTCGACGTCAGGCTGATGCGGCGGCAGCCGATGCGGCCGCCGAGGCGCGCGCGGAAGTCCTGGATGCTGCCGGCGTCGAGGTGCCGGTCAAGCGCCATCCCCGCGCGTCGAAAGCAGTCAAGGGCGGTCTCGAGTGGCATGAGTTCCAGGTCAACGTCTGGATCACCGATCTCAACTCGATCGAGTTCGGCATCTATCGCCACAGCCGCAACAAGGCGAAGTCACGGCAGTTCACCTCCGACATGGACATCTACGCCGAGGTGACCGAGAACGGCGAGCGGACGGGCCTGATCGGCTATCGCGAGGACCTCTGGAAGAAACAGGCCGGCCTCGAGCGCCGTCTCGTGATGAAGCTCTTCAACGAGAGCCTCAACTGGCGCGCCTCCATGGACCTCATGATCGGCCGCTCCCTCCAGCACACCATCGGAGCGCGCGGCGAGCCGGTCACCACCTACGCGGTCAACATCGGCAGCCACGAGTACGTGGTCATGCTCGAGCGCTCAGCCAACAAGTGGCCGCTTCTGCCCGAGAATTTCTCGTTCTTCATCATGGACAACGGCGAGCCGCGTTTCTATCGGCTGCGCCGCACGCTGCTGAACCTGGGCGGCGACTACATCCTGCTGGATGAGCGGGATCGCGAGGTCGGCCACGTCGATGGCCGCGTCGTCACGATCGGCGGCTACTGGGATTGCCGCATCCGGGCCGACCATGCGAGTTCGCAGCTCGTCATGGTGCTCCAGATGTTCTGCGGCATGCTGGTCTTCAATCGCGGCGCGCGGCGTCACGTGAAGCGCATTTATCGCGACGTGCTGAACGGCGCCCACGTGCCGAAGATCCAGCGCCAGGAATCGGACCTCTACATGAACCCGCGCCGGGTCCGCTGACGGCGCGCTACATCATCTTGAGGGCTTTCAGGCTGGCGTGACCGTTGCGGCCGACGATGATGTGGTCGTGGATCGTCACGCCGAGCGGCTGCGCCGCCGCCACGATCATGCGTGTCATGTCCACGTCCGCCCGCGACGGCGTCGGGTCGCCCGATGGGTGGTTGTGGACCAGAATGAGCGCGGTCGCGGACAGCTCCAGCGCGCGCTTCACGACCTCGCGGACGTAGACGGGGGTATGGTCGACGGTGCCTTCCTGCTGCACCTCGTCCGCGATCAGCTGGTTCTTCTTGTCGAGAAACAGGATGCGGAAGCGCTCGCGCTCGTCGAAGCCCTGCGCGGCGCGGCAATAACTGAGCACGGCGTTCCACGAGCCGAGCACCTCCCGCTTCTTGACGTCCGCGAGCATCAGTTTCAGCGCGGCGGCCCGGATCAGCTTGATCTCGTCGACCGCCCGCTGCCCGACGCCCTCCACTTCGAGCAGCCGCTCGTTTGGAGCATTCACGACGTCGCCGAACGACCCGAAACGCGCGATCAGCCGCTTGGCCACGGGCTTCGTGTCACCACGCGGGAAGACACGAAACAGGATCATCTCGAGCATCTCGTAGTCCGCGACCGCCTCGGCGCCACCCTGCCGGAACCGCGTGCGCAGTCGTTCCCGGTGCCCAGCTTTGTCGTCGGAGCCCTTGTCGTCGGCAGGCCGGTCGGCGGCGAGTGGCACGGCCATGCCTTGCTCGAAGAAGCTGGACTGGTCAGACGCTGACGGGCCAGGCGTGCCAGCGCTGTCCCGCCCGCTTCGCTTTCCGTCGTCTGCGCCCATCGGGCGAATGCCTCAATTGGAGGGCAGCTGATAGGGCGGCCGGTGAAACCCGGCTGGCGAGTAGGTGAACACCTCGCACCCGTCCGCCGTCACGCCGACGGTATGCTCGAATTGGGCCGAAAGCTCCCTGTCGCGCGTCACGGCGGTCCAGCCGTCGGGCAGGATCTTCACCGCGGCCTTGCCGAGGTTGATCATGGGCTCGATCGTGAACAGCATGCCCGGCTGCAGCACCACGCCTTCGCCGGCCTCGCCGTAGTGCAGGATGTTGGGCCGGTCGTGGAACACGCGGCCGAGCCCATGACCACAGAAGTCCCGCACCACGCTGCAGCGCTCTGCCTCGGCAAAGCTCTGGATGGCCGCGCCGATGTGCCCGGTCGTATGGCCCGGCTTCACCGCGGCGATGCCTCGGCAGAGTGCCTCGAAGGTCACGTCGATCAGCCGTTCGGCGCGCCGCGAAACTTCTCCCACCGTGAACATGCGGCTCGTGTCGCCATGCCAGCCATCGACGATCAATGTGACGTCGATATTGACGATATCGCCCGACTTCAGCGCCTTCGGCCCGGGAATGCCGTGACATACGACGTGGTTCACCGACGTGCAGATCGAGTGCGTGAATCCGCGGTAGTTGAGCGTCGCGGGCAACGCCCCGTTGTCCATCGCAAACTCGAAGGCGAGTTCGTCCAGCCGCTCCGTCGTCACACCGGGCAGCACGTGCGGGACGAGCATGTCCAGGGCTGCAGCCGCCAGTTGTCCGGCCTTGCGCATGCCGGCGAAGGCGTCGGGGCCGTGCAGGGGCACGCGGTTCTCTCGTTGCTGCATGGTGTAGCTGTAGTCGAGATTCGACATGGGCGCACACGGATCCGGAGTTGATGGTGTGCAACGAATGTAGAGCAAAACCCGCTCTGGGCAATTCTCATGCGCGCCAGAAACAAAGAAACGCCCGGCGATGCCGGGCGTTCTTTTGCAATCCGATCGTTGCGCCGGTCTCGCCCGTCAGGCGGCCGGACCCTCGGCAGCGGCCTCACCGGCCGTCGCTTCGGCGAGCAGGCGCTGGGCTTGGCCGACCCAGTCGTTCTTCTCGATCGCGCCCTCGAGCTTGATGGCCTCGTCGACGTTGGCGATGTCCTCGTCGGAGAACGTCGCGATCTGCTCGTACTTGATGCAGCCGAGCTGCATGAGGCGCGCCGCGAGATCAGCCGAGATGCCGCTGATCTTCGTGAGGTCGTCGGCGTCGCCCTTGGGCTTCTTGAAGCCTTTCCAGGCGGCGGCGAGACGACGTGCACGGGCGTCCGTCCGCTCGAGGATACGGGCTGCCTTGCCGCGCCGTCCGCGCAGGTAATAGAGCTTCGCGCGGCGCACGCGGCCGCGGCGGAGAACCTCGATTTCGGCGATGAACGGCGAGTAGATCGGGAACACCCGCTCCACGCCCTCGCCGTAGGAAATCTTGCGCACGGTGAAGCTTTCGTTCACCCCGTGGCCCGACCGGGCGATGCAGACGCCTTCATAGGCTTGCAGGCGGAACGTTTCCTTGGCGGCTTCGGGCTTCTTGGCACCCTTGGCCGGAGCCTTGCCCTTCGCGGGCGCCGGATCGCCTTCCGAAACGCGGACCATGACCTTGAGCGTATCGCCCGGGCCGAACTCAGGCACGCCCCGCTTGGCGAGAACGGCCTGCATCTGCTCTTTCTCGAGCTGTTGAATGATGTTCATTGTTGCTTGTCCTTGTTGTTTCATCATGCGCAGAGGAGCCGGTCGCCGGTCCACCAAGGTTAGTGGAGCGAACGGCTCGTGCAGGCCCTCATGGAGGGCTCGCCCTGAGAGGGGCAGGTTCGGAAGCGCGCTGAATACCCGATACCGCGCCTTTTGTCGATACGGAGGCGCGGCGCGTCTCGTTACCCGCCCATGGTCAGCACGATCTTGCCGAAGTGGGCGTTGGCCTTCATGTGCTCCAGCGCGGCCGCGGCCTGCTCCAGGGGATAGGTGCGATCGATCGGCAGCGCGATCTTTCCGGCCTCGACGCTGGGCCAGAGGTCTTCGCGCATCAACCGGTTGATCTCGCGCACCTCGGCCACCGAGCGGGTCCGGAACGTCACGCCGATGTAGTCGATGCGCCGGGCCGCGTGCAGATCGAAGTCGAAATCGCCGTGAAAGCCGCCGAGCCGGCCGACGTTGACGATCCGGCCGAGGATCGCCGTCGCCTTCAGGTTCTGGTTGGCCACGTAGCCCGAGATCTGGTCGACGATCAGGTCGACACCCTTGCCACCCGTCGCTTCGAGCACCTGGTCCGCCCACGCGGGATCCCGGCTGTCGACCGCCATGTCGGCGCCGAACTCCTTGAGCCGCTCCCGACGTTCGGCGTTGGTCGACGAACCGATGACGAGCCTGGCGCCCTTCTGCTTCGCGATCTGCAGCGCAACGAGGCCCACGCCGGAGCTGGCGCCCTGGATCAGCACGGCTTCGCCGGCCTTGAGGCGTCCGGCCGTCACCACGGCGTTGTGCATCGTCTGCAGGCCGACGGGCAGTGTCGCGGCCTGCTCGTAGCTCATGTTGTTGGCCGGAATCTTGTGCGTCCGCCCCATGTCGGCGACGGCGTATTCGGCATAGGCGGCGGCTGCCGAGCACATCACCCGGTCACCCCGTTTCACGTGAGTCACATTGGAGCCGACCTCGGCCACCTCGCCCGAAAGCTCGAGCCCGAGAACTGCGCCCGCGCCCCCGGTGGGGCCGTGCATCCGCCCGGACGCCATGATCAGGTCGGCCCGGTTGAGACCCGCGGCTCGCACTTTGACCAGTACCTGCTCCGGGCCCGGCTTGGGTGCCTCGATCTCGCGGATCTCGACACCTTTTTCTCCGATGACGGCGGCTTTCATTGCGTGGTCCCCTAACTATTGTGGCAATCCCGACACTCCAATCGCCGAAGTGCGTCGCGGCGAGGAAGCTAATGGGAGCACATGATAGACCTGATTGACCTAATCCGGCACGACGATCATGGTCAGCCTACCCCTATTCTAGGAGGACGTGATGCGATTTCTACTCTGCTCGATGGTACTTCTCGTCGGTAGTATGACCGAAGTAAATGCACAATGGTTCAACAAAACTGATGACGACCCATTCGGTGGAGACAAGACGTCAATTGCGATGACAGCCGTAGGGGAGTATGCTTTCGGATATTTCTGCAAAGGGAAGGACGAGCAAAGATTGATCTATCTTACCGTCGAGAACGCCGACAAAGGCGTCGAAACCTTGAATCTATTATCTCCGAAACTGAAGATTAGGGTGGATGAGGCCGATGTCGTCGAGTTTGATGCTTCTTTCGATGCCGCTGGCGACAAGATCAGGGTCACGGTAGATGGACCCAAAGTGCTGCCTTTAGTCGAAGCAATGGCGGCAGCAAAACGACGGGTCGCCGTGGCTGTTGAGTTGGGCGGAAAGCGATTCCACACGAATGCTTTCGGGGTTGCTGGGTCGCGAGCAGCATTGGAGCGGTCAGTTAAAGCATGTGGTCTGAGTTTGGGCGCTACCGGCAAAATCTGACACCTACTCACCCTTGAACAGGCCCTTGCGCCCCTCGACTGCGATCACGGCGAGGAAAGCACAGATGCCCATCGCTGCGAAGCCGATCGCGAGTGGCCGCGGCGTACCGTCGAAGCTCTGGCCGATGATGCTTCCGAAGATCACGCCCATGACCGTCGTCGACGAGCCGATCAGCGACGATGCCAGCCCCGCTACCTGCCCCACGGGCTGCATGGCGATGGCGTTGAGGTTCGGCATGGTGATGCCGAACAGGAAGAAGCAGCCGCCCAGCATAATGGCGAAGGGGATCATCGGTGGCTTGCCGTTCGCCGCCAGCGCCACCAGGGCACCGGCCACGACGATGAAGCAGATCACGCCGGTGTGCGCGAGCCGCCGCATGCCGAGCCGCTGCACCAGCTGCGCATTTGTCATCGCCGCCAGCGCCATCGTGCCGGCGATGGCGCCGAACGCGACGGGGAACAGTTTGCCGAGGCCGAAGTGGTCGACGAAGATCTGCTGTGCGCTCGAGATGTAGCTGACCAGCGTGCCGAACATGAAGCCGGACGCCATGCCGTAACCGACCGTGACCCGGTTGGTCATGATCATGCGCAGCCCGGCCCCGAACCCCATCCGCGGCTTCGAGTTCGCTGGCTGCCCTGCGGCTCGATCAGGATGCGTTTCCGGCAGGCGTAGGCCGACCCACGCCAGCGCCACGAGACCAGCGAAGAACAGCCCGAGGAAGCTCACGCGCCACGTCGAGACGGCGATGATCCCTTGTCCCACCGCCGGCGCGAGGACGGGAACCAGGATGAACACCGTCATCACGAACGACATGACCCGGGCCATGGGCCGGCCCTCGTAGGCATCCCGCACGATGGCCGTTCCGATGGTCCGTGCCGCCGCGCCGCCGAAGCCCTGCAGCATGCGGGCACCGAGCAGCACGAGGAGGCTCTCCGAGAAATAGGCGACGAGCCCGCCGACGGCATAGACGACGAGACCGGCGAGCAGCGGCGGCTTTCGGCCGATCCGGTCGGAAATTGGCCCCCAGACGAGCTGTCCGAGGGCGAGGCCCAGCAGATACGTCGTGACGACGAGTTGCCGCTCGTTGTCGCTGCTCGCCCCGAGATCGCGTCCGATCTCCGGCAGCGCCGGCAGCATGATGTCGATCGACAAGGCCGTCAGCGCCATCAGCCACGCGAGCAGCGCGATGAACTCGCGGAATGGGAGCGGGGCACGTTCGGACGCGGTCTGGTGCTCGTCGCGGTCGTTGGTCACGCGGCCTCCGGATGAACGTCGCAATGAAGGTGGGGTGGGCGCCGCCACGTCGCGCTTCCGCCTGCGAGGCTGTCAAGGTTTGCTGCAACAAAGTGGTGCGTCGTAGTGTCTCGAAAAGGCGGTCTTGAAATAGGCCAATCGACCCATATGCAGCGGTGCTTGCCGCAGATAGATTGACGCTGTCGATGTCACAGAATCTCACATGCAGTGAGGCGGGCGCCGACCAATGAGCAAAACTGGTGCAAAACCGTTTCTGCCTAGGGAGAAACTTCGGGATGGCAAACGACACTGTCGATCGGCATTGGGCACGGACCCAAGGGCTGATGTGGACGATGTTCGTCCTTTGGCTGATATTCAGCTTCGTGGTTCATTTCTTCGTCGAAAGTCTGAACAAGATCGTGATCCTGGGCTTCCCGCTCGGGTTCTACATGGCGGCGCAGGGCTCGCTGATCGCCTTCGTGATCATGTTGTTCGTCTTTGCCTCGCGGCAGGACGCGATCGATCGCGAAGAAGGTCAGGCCGAGGATTGATAAGGGGATCGACATGGCAACCACAAAAGACTCGTCGATCGGCGGCAAGAGCTTCCTCGACAATCTCGGCAAGATCTACGGCATCTATACGGGTGGCTTTTTCGGGTTCGTGGCCGTTCTTGCGGTACTCGAGCAGATGGGCGTCCCGAACAAGATGATCGGCTACGGCTTCGTCTTCCTGACGATCGCCGTCTACGCCATCATCGGCATTCTGTCGCGAACCTCTGAGGTCGGCGAATACTATGTCGCCGGCCGCACGGTTCCGGCGTTCTACAATGGTATGGCGACCGGCGCCGACTGGATGTCCGGTGCGTCGTTCGTGGGCATGGCCGGCACGCTGTTCCTGCTCGGCTATGACGGCCTTGCGTTCGTCCTCGGCTGGACGGGCGGCTACGTTCTCGTCGCGATCCTGATCGCGCCGTTCCTGCGCAAGTTCGGCGCCTACACCGTCCCGGACTTCTTCTCCGAGCGGTTCGGTGGCAGCTTTGCGCGCTTCCTCGCCGTCATCGTTCTGATCTGCTGCTCGTTCACTTACGTGACGGCACAGATCTTCGCGACCGGCATCATCGCCTCTCGCTTCCTCGACATAGATTTCACGGTGGCGGTCTATGTCGGCCTGCTCGGCATTCTGCTCTGCTCGATGCTCGGCGGCATGAAAGCGGTGACGTGGACGCAGGTGGCTCAGTACATCGTGCTGATCGTGGCCTACCTGCTTCCGGTGGTCATCCTGTCGGCCAAGAAGTACGGCATCCCCATGCCGCAGCTCACCTACGGCCAGGCGATCCAGGACATCACCAACCTGGAAAACCAGATGGCGGCCAAGGGCTGGGCGGCGACAGTGAAGGACGCGGCCGGTAACGCGGTCTTTGCGAAGCCGCACATCAAGCCGTTCACCACCTACGATCCGCTGAACTACTTCGCGCTGATCCTCTGCCTGATGGTCGGCACGGCGTCGCTGCCCCACATCCTGATGCGCTACTTCACCACCCCGTCGGTGCGTGAGGCCCGCTCGTCGGTGGCGTGGTCGCTGTTCTTCATCTTCCTGCTCTACTTCACGGCGCCGGCCTACGCGGCGTTCTCGAAGCTCGAGGTCTACAGCCTCATCAACAAGGGCACGCAGCTCGCTGACTTGCCGGCGTGGATGTACACCTACGGCAAGCTCGGGCTGGTGAAGGTCTGCGGCGTTGACGTGAAGGTGGTGCAGGACGTCATTGCGGCTTGCGGCAAGATCGCCAGCCACCCGGGCGTGCTCCGGCTTCAGGATCTCTCGATCAATACGGACGTGATCGTGCTCTCCACCCCGGAGATCGCGGGCATGCCCTACGTGATCGCGGGCCTCGTGGCCGCCGGAGGCCTCGCCGCCGCTCTGTCGACGGCCGACGGTCTGCTGCTGGCCATCGCCAACGCGCTCTCGCACGACATCTACTACAAGATGGTGAGCCCGAACGCCTCGACGACCACCCGCCTCATCGTGGCGCGGATCTTCCTCGTCGTGGTCGCATTGGCCGCGGCGATGACGGCCGCGACCAAGCCAGCGGACATTCTGTCGATGGTGGCCTGGGCGTTCTCGCTTGCGGCAGCAGGCATCTTCCCGGCGCTCGTGATGGGCATCTGGTGGAAACGGGCCAACACGGCAGGTGCCATCGCCGGCATGATCCTCGGCTTCGGCGTCTGCGTGTACTACCTCGTCGGCACCCGCTACTTCGCGGTCTCGTTCCACGAGATGTGGGGCTGGCTGGGCACGGCGTCGAAGGCGCAGCTCGACCAGTTCGCCGCGCTCAAACAGGCGTGGATTGCAGCACCTGAAGCCGGCAAGGCGGCAGCCTGGGCGGCCCTCGACAAGCACGCACAGGCGATCGCGAGCTGGTGGGGCGTTCGCAACATCTCGGCGGCCCTCTTCGGCCTGCCGGTCGGCTTCATCGCCATCTGGATCGTGTCGCTCCTCACGCCGGCTCCGTCTCAGGCGGTGCAGGACATGGTGGACGCCACGCGCCGGCCACGCGGTGGGACCATCCTGGTCGACAAGGGCGCGGTCACCGGGCACTGAGTTGACCACGGCCGAATGTCGGCATCGAAATGGAGAGGCGGGGCCTTGTGCCCCGCCTTTCTCTTGAGGCACAGTCCGCGGGCCTGCGGGGGAGATCGATCGCCACATGACGCCGACGCAAAGCTTCTTCGAGCACTGGTACTTCCATGTGCCGAACCTCGCCATGGCCGCGCTGATCTACACGTTGATCGGCCGCTACGTGCTCGAAATCCTTTTCTCGAAACGGCCAGACGTGGTGATTCTCACGGTCTTTCGCACCATCACCAATCCCGTTGTCGGCCTGGTGCGCGCGATCACGCCGCGCATCGTTCCGGATGGACTGGTCGTGGTCCTGGCCATCTGCTGGTTGATGGCGCTGCGGATGTTCTGGTTCCTGACGTGTGTGGCAGCCGGGATGCGGCCGAATATCGGAGTCTAGCCATGGACGATCTGCATCACCGCGAACAGACCATGCAGCGCGACGTGCTGCTGGTGGCGACCACGGCGCTGTCTCTGCTCAACGGCATGCATTTCTCGCCGCTGTTCGATCCGGTGTTCTTCCTGTTGCGCCCGTTTGTGGCGCCCATCCTGGCGAGCCCACTGGTGCTGTTCTACCTGACGTCGCTGTTCATCGGGGTCATGACGCTGGCCATCTCCGGCATTCCGGCGGCGCTTTACGAACGCATGCGCGGCCTGCGGGAGAGCACGCCGCTGTCGCTCGGCGTCTGGTTCGTGACCACGTTCGTTCTGTCCCTGCCGGGCCTGCTCGGCGCCACCGGCTACTTCAACATCGAGTGATCCAGCGCTGTAGGTTGCGCCCGAAATCGTGACAGCGCGCCGCATTTTTGGAGTTGCCAGCCGGGGCCCGCGTTCGGCTAGGCTCTGCGACCTTCAACGTGCCACGCCGTCGGACGCGTCATGCTCGAACGCATCGAATACCTCGCTCATCTGAGCGTCGCCCGGGCTTGCGGTTTTGCCGCGCTCGGCATCCTGACCTTCTTCATCGGTATGTCGGCCGATCTCGTCGCTGCCTTCAAGAGCTCCGGCTACTTGTCGATGATGGCGTGCGCAGTCTTGCTGCTGAAGGCTGGCTTTGCCCGCCGCCAGAGCTACCGCAACACCGAAGTCTGGATCATGCTCAAGCCGGAGGAGCGCCCGAGTGCGGGTATCGCCCAGCAGGTGATCTCCCGCGTCCTGCGCGATGCATACCTGAGGTTTGCCCGGCAGGCGGCCATCCTGACCGCCCTCTTCCTCGCCTCGTCGGCGGTCGTGGCAATTGCCGGCATTTAGGCGAGCGGGCGGAGCCTGCCGCCCTCCCGTCAGCCCGCCACGACCGGCTTCAGGGCCTCGCCCAGAAGCCGCGCCTGGGACTGCTCGTCAGGCACCGTCAACTGCGCCGCGAACCAGTCCTGCACCATCTGGCACACCTTTTCGTGGGGCGCCCGGGCGAGGGCGCGCGCATCGGTAAAGAGCTGCAGATCGGCCGTCGTCCAGCCGCGCTTGCTGAGTTCGATCGAGAGCGCGTCGTAGTCCTCGCGCTTTGGCGGGTCGCGCTTCATCGGCGTCTGCCGCCCCTCGACCACGGCGTCGAACACGGTCGCGAGCTGGGACTCGATAGCGGTTCGGTGATCGGCCTGCTCCAGATCGAGCACGTCGCGGCTCGCCTCGCCCTGCGAGATGAAGCCGAAGCATGCCTTGCTGTTATCCTTGGCGAGGCCCGACAGCGTGGCCACGAACGACGTCGCGATGGCTCTGAGACGCGTCGGACTGGCTGACAGCGCATCCTGCTGGTATTTGCGCCTGAGTTCGACCAGCGATCTGACCAGCGCCAGCTCGATCTCGCGCTTGCTCTTGCTTTCGCTGGCCATCGTGTTCACGTCGATGACGCGCTGCGCATACCACTCGGGAAAATCCCGTCTGATCTGCTGCCAGAGCGGCGTTTGCTGCCACGCCTGCTCGCCGGCCGCACCGTTAGCGGCCGGCCCGCGTTGCGAAGATGCGCCCATCGCCTCCCGCGCGGGATTCGACGGCCCCGGCACCACGGGAACGGCGGTCCGGCTGCCACTCGGCGCCGAAAGAAGCGGCAGGCCCGCGAGCTTGCCGGAGCGATGCAGCGCCAGAACGGTGGCCGCGAGTCCCGCGACGACGACCAGCACGGCGACGGCGCGCCACGGCAACCGGCGTCGCGCCGGCGGCTTCTGATCGTCGAGATGATCGGACGCGGTTGACGAAGCGTGCGGTGCAGGCGCGCCGTGGCCGATGGCGCGGGGGTCCGTGCCCGCATGATGGCCGGGATAGCCACGCGGATCGGCACCGGCCGGTTGCCCTACTGTTGGCCGTTGGGCGCCGCCACCATATCCCGGACCGGGCGCAGCCGGGCCGCGCTCCGCAGATCCGGGATGATACGTGGCGCCGGCGCCGCCTGCGGGTGCGCCGCCGGCCGACGGAGCCGGCCGCGCGCGGTCGCCACCTGGCTGCTGTGCCGTGGCAGGCTGGGCGATCGACTGCGGATAGACGGGGGGGCGCCGATTGGGCGGTTGCGGGGCCTCGACCCTCGGCGGCGGCGGAGCAGACTTCGGCCTGAGATCGAGCGTCGACTCGGCCGGCGCCCAATCGTCCATACCCTGTCGCCAGACCAGGTCGGTCGGCTTGAGATGGCCGAGTTCGATGATCTTGCTGAGCTCGGCATCGGTCACCGGACCGTACTGTTGCCCGTCGCGTGCAAGATACCACTCGGTCGGCTGATTGTTATCCGCCATGCTGGTCCGTCGTTACAGGGGCGCGCGCCGGGCGGAGCAACCCCGCCACGCTTGAAAACTATCACGGATCGCGCCACCGATCAGGTGTCAATGGACGCGATCACTTATCCTCAGAATAGTCATCAGTCGCGGCGATCCGAAGGCAGGCGGAAGAATTCGCGAGTCGCTTTCCAGGAGCGGCGATTCTACGTCTTGAACGCCTCGTCGACGGGCACTTTGTAGGCGTTGGCGAGCCGGTTGGTCATGTTGGCGAGTGCCACGACGGCATAGAGTTCGTTGATCTGCGCGTCGGTGGCGCCCTTGGCGCGAGCGGCGGCCGTGTGGGACGCCATGCAGTACTCGCAGTTGTTCGTGATCGAGATGGCGACGTAGACGAGTTCTTTCGTCAGCGGATCGAGTGCGCCGGGCCCCATGATGTCCTTGAGGCTCTCCCATGTGTGCTTGAGCATGCGGGGTTCGTTGCCGAGGTATTTCCAGAAATTGTTGACCTCCTTTACGTTCCGGGTCGCCTTGATATCCTCGAAGACGGCCTTTGCCTCGGGGCTTGCGGTCGCGGGATCGACGGGTTTCATGATCGTGACGTCCTATCTGGGTTGTGTCGGATGTGGCGTCGGCTCCGTCCGGACGTTGGTTCCCCGGACTGAGACTTGATCCTGGCCGCGCGCTCTTCCGATAATGCGCACCGGTCCCCCTCTCGCAAGATGGAATTCCATGACTCCCAACGACCCTCTCGCCGACCTGCTCGCCTCCGGCAAGTCCCCCGCCGAGATCACCGCCGAGATCGCGGCCGACGCCGAGACCCACACCACGCCCTGCGGCGAGGGCGATCTCGTCTGGCGGCGCTGGGGCAAGGGCCGTCCCCTCGTGCTGGTGCATGGCGGCTCGGGCTCGTGGACGCATTGGGTGAAGCAGATTCCGGTCTTCAAGCGCGACTACGAGGTATGGGCCGTGGACATGCCCGGCCTCGGTGACAGCCACATGCCGCCCGTCCCGCAGATCCCGGCCACGGCGGGCATGGTCCTGGCGCTCGGCATCAAGGCACTGATCCCGCGCGAAGCGCGGGCGCATGTCGTGGCCTTCTCGTTCGGCGCGCACGTCTCGACCCACGCGCTGCTCCACCTGCAGGACCACGTCGCCGACTTCACGTTGACGGGCGCGGCGGCGCTGGGCTTGCCACAGGGCCCCGGCAAGGAGTTCCCGCGCGAGATGGAGGGCATGAGCGACGACGAGCGGATGGAGGTGCATCGCGCGCTGCTCGAGCTGCTGATGTTCAAGGACCCGGCCCGCATCGATCCGCTGGCCGTCTATCTGCAATCCGAAAACATCCGCCGCGCGCGGTTCCGGTCGCGCCCCTTCGCCCGCATCCCCGAGATCGCCCAGAATTTGCCCGATGTCCGAATTCCGGTGAAGGCGGTCTGGGGCGGCGACGACCAGACGGCCTGGCCGTCGGTGGAGGCCCGCTACGATGTCATCCGTCAGGGCCATCCGGAACTGGTCACGCGTACCGTTCCAGATGCGGGCCATTGGGTGATGTACGAGCAGCCGGCGGCCTACAACGCCGCCCTGTCAGAGGTTCTGTCGGCCTGAGGGGACGCTGGGCGTTACGCGTGCCGCGCCCCCTTGAAATCCTCTCCGCGGCGACCAAATCATGGACTGTGCGCGCCACTTGGTGGGCGCACATCACGGGCCGGGCCCCGCTTGGGGACGGCTGATCATCACGTCGCTTCTCAGGAGGATGTGCTCATGCGACCCTTTGATTTTGCTCCGCTCTATCGCTCGACCGTCGGCTTCGACCGACTCGTCCAGCTTCTTGACAGCGTCTCCAGCGGTGAGGCCGAGTCGGCCGCGTACCCCCCCTATAACATCGAGCGGATGGGCGACAATCAGTACCGGATCACCATGGCTGTGGCCGGCTTCACGCAGGACGACATCAAGATCGAGATGAAGGAGCAGTCGCTCACGATCAAGGGTGAGAAGAAGCCGGAGGAGAAGGAGCGCCAGTTCCTGCACCGCGGCATCGCCACCCGGGCGTTCGAGCGTCGCTTCCAGCTCGCCGACCATGTCGAGGTCACCGGCGCGGACATGAAGGACGGCCTGCTCCACGTCGAGCTGGTGCGCAATGTGCCGGAGCGTCTGAAGCCCCGCACGATTGCGATCGGCGGAACCGCCCCGAAGCAGATCGAGGCGCAGCCGTCTGCTTGACGAAAACGCATGAGTTTGTCGGCCGGGGCCATCGTGTCCCGGTCGACGTTAAGGCGGCCCGGCTGGTCCGGCGCCGCCTGTTGGTTTTTGCGGGCGCGAGTCTCCCCTCGCCTCAGTCTTTCCGGTGGATCCTGGCGCCGGTTCGCGCCTGCAATGCCTCGAAGGTGATCTCGGGGGTCATCGAGACGAGTTCGAACCCGCGGGCCGTGATGTCGATCACCGCGAGATTGGTGTAGACGCGCTTCACGACGCCCGGCGCCGTCAACGGCATGGTGCACGTCTCGAGCAGCTTCGGTTTACCGTCCTTGGACGTGTGATCCATGATCAGCCAGATGCGCTTGGCGCCAACGGCGAGATCCATCGCTCCGCCGACGGCCGGCACCGACTTCAGCGACGTAGTCCAGTTGGCGAAATCGCCGTTGGCCGCGACCTCGAACGAGCCGAGCACGCAGAGATCGAGATGCCCCCCGCGGATCATCGCGAAGCTGTCGGCGTGACCGACGATCGACGCGCCCGTCTTGAGCGTCACGTTCTGCTTGCCGGCATTGACGATCCAGGGATCGAACGTCCGCTTCGTTTGCAGCGGACCCATCCCGAGGATGCCGTTCTCGGATTGCAGCACGACTTCGCGATCGGCCGGAACGAAGTCCGACACCATCAGCGGGATGCCGATCCCGAGATTGACGTACCAGCCTTCCGGAATGTCCTCGGCGAGCCGCTTCGCCATGTCCCGCCGGCTCCAACCCTTGATGTTGTCGGCGGTCGGTGTGGATGCTGTCGCAGTTGCAGTCATGTGGAGGAGCCTCCTCGAAGTCTCTCGTCCTCTCGTCATCCCCGCGATGGCGAGGACCGATGTCAGGTCGTTGACGGCCGTCGTCAGTCCGCCAGCGGTGCAGCGGCCGGTGGATCGCCGTACGGCACGTGGATGACGCGATCGACGTAGATGCCGGGTGTGTGGATATCGTCAGGGCCGAGGTCGCCCAGCTCCACGAGATGCTGGCTCTGCACGATCGTGAGATCGGCGGCCGTGGCCATCGGCTGGTTGAAGTTGCGCCCGCTGGTCCGGTAGCGAAGATTGCCCCAACGGTCGGCCTGCCAGGCCTCGACCAGTGCCACGTCGGCCTTGATCGCCTCCTCGAGGATGTACTTGCGGCCCTTGAACTCCCGCACTTCCTTCCCCTCGCCGATGTAGGTGCCGTAGGCCGTGGCCGTATAGAACGCCGGGATACCTGCGCCGCCGGCCCGGATGCGCTCGGCGAGTGTACCCTGCGCGACAAGCTCCAGCTCGAGTTTGCCGGCGCTGTGCAATTCCTCGAAGACGACCGACCCGGCGCTCCTCGGGAACGAGCAGACGATCCGGCGCACCCGCCCCATATCCATCAGCCGCGCGATGCCCGTCTCGCGCCCGCTCCCCGCGTTGTTGGCGACGATGGTGAGGTCCTTCGCCCCCTGCTCGGTCAGCGCGTCGAGCAGATGATTGGGCTGTCCGACGGCGCCGAAACCACCGATCAGCACGGTCGAGCCGTCCTTGATGCCGGCCATGGCGTCGGCGAACGATGAAACGATTTTATTGATGGCCATCGGGGATCTGTGAACCTTGCGAGGGGGTTGAGATCAGGAGTGCTAGTTTTGGACGCCCCGGCCCGAAACGCAACAACGGTCCGCGCCGCGTTCCGGCTCAGGCAACGCGGACGAGTTTCGGCGGCGCGCCGTTGCCGCGCACCTCCGCTTCCTCGATGTCGGCTGCGGCGATGGCCCGGTCGAGGGCCTCTCGCAATGCCTTGGCGCTTTCCAGTGTCAGCTCGACCGCGGCCCGCGCACCTGGAGGAAGAATGTCGTTGACGAAGTCGAGCGTGATCACGTCGCCGAGCATGGCGTGGCGGGCGTGGTCGTAGGCGACCACGGCTCGCGTGACCGGAAACCAGGCCCCGTCACCCTTGGCCATGCCTTCGGCATCCGCGATTTCGACGATGGACGTGCACATGGCAGCCTCACTTTCCGAGATGCTTGCCGAAGAACGCAAACACCTTGCTCCAGCCGTCCATTGCCTGCTCGACCCGGTAGAGCGGCCGGTGCGTGTAGAAGATGCCGTGTCCCGCCCCGTCGTAGCGATGGAACTCGTAGGCCTTGCCGTGCGCCTTGAGCGCAGCTTCGTGCTCGTTCACCTGCTCGGGTGACGGCGCGCGGTCCTCGTTGCCAAAAATGCCCAGCAGTGGGCACGAGAGGTCTTTCGTCATGTCGATCGGCGCCACCGGCGTCTTCGCGTTGAGTTCCTCTTTGCCCATCACGACGCGCCCACCCCAAAGGTCGACGCAGGCATCCACGTCCTTCATCTGCGAGGCGTAGATCACGGCGTGCCGCCCGCCGGAGCACGAGCCGAACACGCCGACCTTGCCATTGAGCCCGGGCTGAGCCCGCATCCACGCGACCGCTGCCGCCGTGTCGCCCACCATCTGGCTGTCGGGGATCCCGCCGTCGGCGCGCACCTTGGCGGCCACGTCGTCCGGATGTCCGGGGCCTGCGCGCTCGTAGAGGTTGGCGCAGATGGCGATGTAGCCGTTGTGCGCGAACTTGCGCGTCATCTCGATGTAGAGCTCGCTCCACCCCGGCAGATGGTGGATCAGCACCACACCCGGAAACGGCCCGTTGCCCTCCGGCCGCGCCGTGTAGGCGGTGATCGGTGTGCCGCCGTCGCCCTTCAGGGTGACGTTGCTGCAGGTCATGCCGCGATAGAAGGACATTGGTGCTTCCTCCCTGGGGTTCAATTGGGTGGCGATCTTGTCGCCGCTAATGGGGGCCGCCGACTTCGGTCGTCAGTATTCGATGATGGCGCGGCCCAGAATATGCCCGCAATGCAGGTCGTGACAGGCCTCGTTGATCTGCTCCAGCGAGTAGCGGCGCGTAATGAGGCGATCCAGCGGGAACTTGCCCTCCTGGTGCCAGCGCAGGAACATCGGGAAATCGCGATCCGGAAAGCTGGCGCCGAGACTGCCGCGGTATTGCCGCTGCCCGGACGTGAACAGCGCCGGATCGATCGTGACCTTCTCCTGCGGAATGCCGACGAGCACGGCCATGCCGCCGAAGTTGTCGGCCCCGATGCCGCCCGGTCGCGTCGCCTGCAGGATCTGCTCGCACGTCTTCTGTCGGCCGATGGCGTCGAAGGCATAGTCGACCCCGCCACTCGTCAGGTCCCGGATCGCCTCCACCGGATCGACGTTCCCGGACGCGTTGACCGTGTGCGTGGCCCCGAAAGACCGCGCAAAGGCCAGCTTGGCGTCGTCGAGATCGACGGCGATGATCGGGTACGCGCCGATGATTGCGGCGGCCTTGATGGCCGACAGCCCCACGCCGCCGACGCCGAACACCGCGACGGATTCTCCGGCCCGAACCTGCGCGGTGTGCAGAACGGCCCCGGCTCCGGTCAGCACCGCGCAGCCGACGATACAGCTCAGGTCTTTCGGATGCTCCGGCGGGATCGGCACGACGAGATCCTTGCTCGTCTGCACGTCGCGGCACCACGTGTAGACGTGCCCGTGCGCCGCCTGCCCGCCGTACATCGCGCCCGTGTTGACCCTCGGAACGGGTCCCCGAACGGGCGTGCGCGGCACCCAGGTGACGATGCACAGGTCGCCGGGTTTCACGTGAGTCACTGCGCTGCCGATGCGGCTGACGACGCCCGTCGCCTCGTGGCCGAGCAGCAGCGGCCGCCCGAGGGCAGGGCTGTGCATCTGGTGCAATTGCGAGTGACAGACGCCACTCGAGTAGAGCTTGACGGTCACCTGATCCGGCCCCGGATCGGGCAGCTCGATCTCCTCGACCCGGAGCGATCCGCCGATCTCTGTCTGGACCGCTGCGATGGTCTTCATCGGGGACTGCCTTCGTCTGAGGTGGAAAGATCGACCAAGAATGGAGTGCGCCGGGGTCGTCCCCGGCGCTCCCTTGGCGTTAAGCGGCGGTGAAGCACGGCAACTTGTGGCCGTCGTCCATGTCCTTGAACACGACCTTCACCTTCTGTCCGACCTTGATCTGGTCGAACGGCGTGTCGACGATGTTGGTCATCATCGAGACGCCCTCGTCGAGGGTGACGTAGGCGATGACGTAGGGCGGCTTCGCGGCGTGCATGATCGAGTACGTGTAGATCACCCCCGTGCCCTTGGCCTCGCGCCATTCGAGGTTGGTCGAGAACGTGTAGGGGCAGATCTGCCGCGGATAGTAGTGCGGCTTGCCATCATCCTTGCAGTAGCGCAGCAGCAGCTTGCCGTCTTTTGCGGCTTCCCAGTAGGGCTCGGTGCCCGGCGTGGTGCCGACGAACTGATAGACTCTCTCGCTCATTGGAATGCTCACTCCCGCTCGAGGATGACCGTCGACCCGACATGGCGCGTGCCGAGCGAGCCGCCCGTTCCATGCGCCAGCACGATCGAGTGATCCTTCACCTGCACCTTCGGATGGGCTTCGCCACGCGCCTGACGCACGGCCTCGATGACTTTCGTCATGCCGCCGCGATTGCCCGGATGGTTCGAGCAGAGGCCCCCGCCGTCCGTATTGAACGGCAGCTTGCCGACACCAGAGATCAGGTTGCCGTCCGAGACGAACTTGCCGCCCTCGCCCTTCTTGCAGAAGCCGAGATCCTCGAGCTGCATCACGACCGTGATCGTGAAGCTGTCGTAGATCGAGGCGTACTTGATGTCGCTCGGCTTGATGCCGGCCATCTCGAACGCGGCCTTGCCGGAATCGCGGCCCGCCGAATACGTGAGATCGAGGTCGCGGCCGCCCCACTGAGCCTTGTTCGCCTCGCCGGTGCCGATCACCTTGACCAGCGGACGCATCAGGGTCTTTGCGATCTCGGGCCGTGTGATGACGAGCGCGCCGCCACCATCAGAGATCACGCAGCAGTCGAGGCGATGCAGCGGATCGGCCACCATCGGCGAATTCACCACCTCTTCGACGGTCACCACCTTGGGCAGCATGGCGTGCGGATTGTACTGCGCATGATGCGATGCAGCGACCTTCACCCAGGCAAGCTGCTCGGACGTGGTCCCGAACTCGTGCATGTGCCGTCGCGCCGCCATGGCGTACATGTTGGCGGTTGCCGGGCCGTACGGGAATTCGAACTGCAGCTCGGCCTGCTGCACGTTGCCCATTCGGGGCGCGGTGCCGGTGGCCATGCCCTCCGAGCGGGGGCGGCCGGCCAGCGTGACCAGAGCCACGTTGCACCGCCCGGTCGCGATCGCCATCAGCGCGTGGCCGACGTGGAGGTTATAGGACGAGCCGCCGCTGTCCGTGCTGTCGTAGTGCTTGAGCCGGAGGCCCATGTACTCGGCCATCGACATGCCGCCGAGGCCGGGCGTGTCGCCGGCTGCGCAGAAATAGCCGTCGACGTCCTTGACCGAGAGCCCGGCATCGTCGAGTGCGCCCTTGGCGCATTCGGCGTGGAGCTGCATCAGGGAGATGTCCGGCGCCTTCCGCGTCGGATGCTCCCATGCTCCGACGATATAGGCTTTGCCCTTGAGTGACATGTATCCTCCGAACCTCCCTGGTCCTGGGTTGATCTTTGTTGATCGGCGCACCGCGGACCGCATTGGCGCACGACGGGGACAGACCGAGCGCCCAAGGGTCGCGCGAAGCGCGTTCCAAAGTCAATCATGTCCGGACGATTGCGGCGCCGGCCGGCCGTTTACTCGCCGTTGACCGAATCAGACCATGTCGGTCCCCGAATGTGGGCCGGAGAGCGCGATGACGGATCAGCTGGCGGAGCGGGGGATTGCGGCTGCTGATCTGGCCGTCCTGGTCGCCGATTGGCTGTCCCGGCTCGAGGTGGAGCGCGGCGCCACGGACGCGACGCTGGTCGCCTATCGCCGCGATATGGACCGTTTTGTCGGTTGGCTGGCGAGCGAGCTGCGGCGTCCGGCGTCGCTGGCCGATGTGTCCGGCCTCGACATGCGGGCATTCCGCCGCTTCATGGCAGCCCGCCGCCGCGAAGGCCTCGATAGCCGCTCCCTCGCCCGCACCATGTCGGCGCTGCGCGGGTTCTATCGGTTCCTCGAAAAGGAGGAGATCGCCGCCACGCGCGCCATCTTCTCGGTCGCCATGCCCAAGGTTCCTCGCGGTGTCCCGAAGCCGCTGACCCGCGACAAGGCCGCCGCCCTCGTCGAGGACACGATGGAGACGCGCCTCGATTGGATCGCGGCGCGCGACATGGCTGTCCTGCTGCTGCTCTACGGCTCGGGGCTGCGCATTTCCGAGGCGCTGGGCCTGCGCACCAGGGATGCTCCGACCCCCGCCCGCGACATGCTGGTGATCGACGGCAAGGGCGGCAAGCAGCGTCTCGTGCCCGTCCTGCCGGTTACGGTCGAGGCGATCGCGCGCTATCGCCGCCTTTGCCCGTATCCGCTGTCGCCGGAAACGCCGCTGTTCCTCGGGGCGAAGGGTGGGCCGCTGTCCCCGCGCATCATCCAGCTTGCCATGGCGCGCGCCCGCGACACCCTCGGCCTGCCGGAAACCGCGACGCCCCACGCGCTGCGCCATTCGTTCGCGACCCATCTGCTGTCGGCCGGCGCCGATCTTCGCCAGATCCAGGAGCTGCTTGGCCACGCCAGCCTGTCGACCACCCAGATCTACACCGAGGTCGATCGCGAGCGCCTGCTCCGGGTGTATGATGCGGCCCATCCCCGTGGCGGCACCTGAGACGGTGTCCGCCCCGTCTTCGCCGAGCGAGCCTCTGTCATGCGTCCGACGCCCCCACCTGTCGAAGCCTCGCCCTGCCAGAAATGCGGGGCCTGCTGCGCCTACGACGCGTCCTGGCCCCGCTTCTGGACCGACACCGACGAGGCGATCGCCCTCATCCCGCCGAACCTCGTGACCGAGGACGCAACGGCCATGGCCTGCGACGGCGACCGTTGCCGCGCGCTGGCTGGTATCGTCGGAGAAGCCGTGTCCTGCACGATCTATTCCCGGCGTCCGGAGGTGTGCCGCGCCTGCGAGCCGGGCGACGAGGCCTGCAATATGGCGCGCGAGCACTACGGCCTGGACCCGATCGAGATTTGACTATCCGGCTCAGCGCCGGATGCGCACGCCGAAGCGGACTTCGTCGCCCGTGTAGTCGCTTTGCGGCGCCGTGCTCGAAAAGTCGAAATGCGTGTAGCGGCCGAACAGCGTCACGTTCCGCGACAGGAAATGCTCGACACCGGCGAACACCTGCGTTTCCTGCTCGGCCAGATCGACGCCCTCGTAGTCTGCGCGCGAAACGCGCGTTCCGACCGACCCGATCAGATTGCGCCGGAACGCGTGGCGCACTTCGAGGCCCGCCTGCCGATTGATCGAGCCGCCGGAGCCGGCCACGGTCGCTTCCCCGACATCGGTGTTGGCGGTGAGCAGCACCGACGTCAGCCCGGTGACTCGCCACGCCAGATTGGCGTCGATGATGATGCCGCTGACCGTCGGCAGCCGGCCGTCGTCGAACGCCTGCCGGGCCGCGCCGATCGCCGCTTCGCCGCGCACGATCTGTCCCGTCGTGCCGAACGAGACGCCAGCGCGGTAACGCTCGCCTTTGGAATCGCGCCGGATGCCGTCGCTGCGACCGGGGGCATCGTAGTCCCGCGTGTCGTGTCCGATCTCGCCGAACAGCGTCAGTTCCGGCTTGAACGCCCAGCTTGCCCGGATGGCTGCTTCCCGCTGCGTCACGTTGCGGTCGTCGTTGGCGATGGTGACGCCCGTGCCGTCAGGGCTCGGGTCATAGTCGCGCTCGGTCACGGCACCGCGCAGCTGCAGCGCCAGTCGGTTGAACCTGTGATTGAGCACGACGCCGGCCCGGTCCGTCGTCACGTCCCCGCGACCGTTGGCGCCCGCGCGCGAATTGATGGTACCGCGCGATTCCTGCGTCACGTCGTGCGTCAGGAAGCCTTGCGCATTGGTGCGCCGCGTCACGTCGAGCCGCCCGCGCAGGTCGAGCGCGTAAGCCCGGTCGTCCTCGGACGGCAATTGGTTGTGAAACGAGGTCGTGGCCTTCGCGCCGAACTCCAGCGCGTGCACCGCCCAGTTGGAAACGGCGCGGATGGCCGGTCGCGCCTCGAACGCGACGTCGCTCCGGTCGTCCGTGGCCGATCGGAGCACGTTGCCGAACGCCGCACCGCCGATCTCGGCCTCCGGATAGATCAGGAACGACCCGAGGCGAATGCCCGTCGGCTCGTAGGGGTCGAGCGCGGCGAACCGAGTCGGGCGCCGGTCACTCAGCGGCTCGGGCTCGATCGCGAAGGCCAGCGCGTCGTAGCCGGCCGCCGGCGCACCGGGATCGTCGGCCGCAAACGCGGCCCGATCCTCGGACGTGCGCGTGTCCTGGCTCCCCGCGTCGATCCCGTCGACCGGGGACTCCGGCTCTGCCGTTGTGAGAATGCCATCCTGCGGCAGCGTCGGCTCGTCGGGCGTCCGACGCGCCGTCTCTGTGCCGTCACGCTCGGTGGCGCCGTCGGCGGTATCGGTGTCCGGATCGAGGCGCCGGATCGGCGCAACCGGCAGCGTGTCGAGATCGGGCGGTGGTGGGATCGGTCTCGCTTCGCGTCGCGGCTGCGTCGTCGTCGTTGTGGGCCAGTCGCCGAGCGTCGGCTTGAACGCGACCTGGGCCCGGAGCGGCCCGGGCGAAAGCAGCATCAGCGCGGCGACGGCCACAGCCGTGCCGGCCAGAAGCCACACCTCTCTCGCCCTGCCGCTCACCGAGGCCCACTTTCCGGAGTTGGCGATCCTTCGGGATCGCGAATGGGTGGCGCCGACGCAGGAACAGGACCAATGACGCCTCACGCATCATGGCGGCACAGCGGTTAAGGCCCCGTTGACGCTCTGGCACTCAGACCGGCGGCGCGTCCACGCGCATCATCGTCGCCTGCAGGATGCCGCAGACCTCGACGCCCTTGGCGCCGACGACGCTGACGTCCATGCGCGTCGCGATGAGGGTGCGGCCGGCCCGAACAACTAGCCCTTCGGCACTGAGCAGGCTGCCGCTCGCCGGTCGGATGAAATTGACCTTGTACTCCACCGTCAGCACTTCGCTGCCGGCGGGGAGCAGGGAGAGCGCGGCATAGCCGCCGGAATTGTCGCCGATGGCGCCGACCACGCCACCGTGAAAGTGGCCGTGCTGCTGCGAAACGGTTTCCGAAAAGGGCACCTCGATCACCACCCGGCCCGGCGTCACGGTGACGAGCCGGGCACCGATCGCCCGCATCAGGCCCTGCATCCCGAAGCTGGCTCGCACCACGGATTCGAAGTCGGGATTGGCAGGAACGAACGCGCTGCTCATGGCCGGCGCGCGAGGAAGTCCATGACTGCGGTCTTGTAGCTGCGGTCACCGACCGCTTTCATGTGGTCGCGCCCCTCGATGACGAACGCTTCGCCCCGCGGCAGCAGCTTCGCGAGGTCGCCGGCCTTGCCCCCGATCACATCGTCGCTGCCGACCGCGACCAGAGCCGGACATGGGATCGTGGCGAGGGCTTCCGGCGTGATCGGATCGCGCGACGAGCGGATGCAGGCGGCGAGCGCCTTGAGATCGCTCTTGGTCTGCTCGGCGAACGCCCGGAACGTCCGCGCCGTCGCGTTGGTCACGTCGTCGATGCTGGGGGCTTCGAGCGCTGCCGCGATCGGCCCCGTCCCGGCCATGGGCCGCACCATGTTGCCGCCGAGGCCCGCGAAGATGGCGCTCCTGACCCGTTCGGGATGCGCGATGGCGAGGAACGCCGTGATCCGCGCCCCCATGGAATAGCCCATGACGTCGGCGGTCGCGATGCCGAGATGATCCATCAGCCGGCGCACGTCTTCGGCCATGCGCGGCCCGCCGTAGAGCGACGGATCGTGGATTTTCTCCGAGTTCCCGTGCCCCCGGTTGTCGATGGCGATCACCCGCCGGCCGCCGGCCTTGAGGTGCCGCACCCAGCCCGTATCGACCCAGTTGACCTGGGAATTCGAGGCGAAGCCGTGCACCAGCACGATGGGCTCGCCCTCCCCCTCGTCGAGGTAGGCGAGTTCGACGCCATCGGAATTGAAGTGGGGCACGCCGGATTGCTCCCTGTATGTCGCGAATGGGCGAAATTGACCGCTGCCGGCCCGACCGGCGCGACCGAATGGCGCTCAGTGTCATGCTCGATTGCCGGGTGTCAATCGTCGCGGCGTGGCGTTATGGTGCGGCCGAACGAACGAGCCGCGCCGCACGGGAGCATGACCATGGCCGCCAGTGTTGTCCCCCATTTCGCCAACGACGGCGGCGTCGCGCGCATCAAGGTCGGCGTTCGCGAGCTGAAGTGCATGGGCGCCCGGCCCCCATACGACCATCCCCACGTCTACCTCGACATGGGCGCCGACACCGAGATCCTGTGCCCCTACTGCTCGACGGTCTACGTCCATGACGAAGCCCTCGATGCGACGGCGTCCGAGCCGGCCGGCTGTCTCGTTGCCGTGCACGGCCATGCGCACACGGACGCCTGAGGCGAGCAAGCCGCGGATCTGACGGCATGGCTGCATCCGGTCGCCGACCCGTACTGATTGCAGGTGGCGGCATCGGTGGCTTGTCCCTGGCCCTGGCCTTGGCGCGGTTGGGCCTTCCGTCACGTGTTGTCGAGCGGCGCGCAGAGTGGTCGGAAGCCGGCGCCGGTATCCAGATATCGCCCAACGGTGTCCACGTCCTCGAGCGCTTGGGCGTCGCCGACATGCTCGCCCCTTCGGCGGGCATGCCGGAGGCGATCGTCGTCCGCGATGGACGCACGGGGGCAAGCCTGCAGCGATTGCCCCTAGGCGACTGGATCCGCGAGCGCCACGGCGCGCCCTATTGGCTCGCCCATCGTCAGGATCTGCAGGCGGTCCTTCTCGATGCCGTGCGTCGCGAGTCGCTGGTGGCCCTGCAGCCCGGCTTCGAGGTGGCGAGCTACGCCGAAAACGCCGCGGGCATTCACCTCCAGTCCGCAGCGGGCGACAGCATCGAAGGCAGCTGCCTCGTCGGTGCCGACGGGGTGTTCTCACGCATTCGCCAGCAGCTGTTCGCGCCGAAGGCGCCGGCTTTCTCGGGCTGGACCGCTTGCCGAACGGTCGTCCGCGCTGACCGGTTCGCACCGGGCGGCCCGGTGGATCGCACCGCGACCGGTGTCTGGCTCGCTCCCCGGGCCCACGTCGTCCACTATCCGGTCCGCGCCGGCACCGAGATCGCCTTCGTCGTCGTGCGCGCCGAGCGCTGGCATGAGCAGGGCTGGTCCTCTCAGGTCGCGGAAAGCGATGTCGCAGCAGCCCTCCGCCACTCGGCCCCGGCGCTGGCGGAAGCCATGCCGTCCGGCAACGACTGGCGGCGCTGGGCGCTGTTCGAGTTCGCATCGCTGCCGGCCTGGTCGAAGGGCCGCGTTACGCTGCTGGGTGATGCGGCTCATCCCACATTGCCGTTTCTGGCGCAGGGCGGCGTGCTGGCACTCGAGGATGCGGCCACCCTCGCCGCCCGGCTGTCGGCAGCGCCGGACGACGCCTCCATTTCAGGAGCCGTCGCTGCCTATTCGGCGGAGCGTGCCGGCCGTGCGGCGCGCGTCGTGGCGACCGCCCGCCGCAACGGCACGATATTCCACCTGTCGGGACCGGCGGCATTCGCCCGCAACCTAGCCATGCGGGCGATCTCCGGCGACCGCGTCCTCGCCGCCTACGACTGGGTCTACGGCTGGCGACCGGGGGAGATCCCACCCCGGTCCGGCGCTCAGTCCTCGTAGCGCATCACCACGGCATCGACGAGCGCCACGCCCCGGCCAGCGTCGCCGATCATGACCGGGTTCATGTCGAGGCTCGCGATTCCCGGATCACGCAACATCAGGTCGGCGACCCGCACGGCTGCGTCGGCGAAGGCGGCCGTATCCATCGGCGGCTCGCCACGCACACCCTTCAACACCGCGGCGCAACGAAGGCCGTCGAGTGCAGCCAGCACGTCATCCGTGCTGAACGGCGGCAGCAGCAGCGCCACGTCTGGCATCGCCTCCACGTACTTGCCGCCCTCGCCGACCGCGATCACCGGCCCGAAGAACGGATCACGGTGCGCGCCGATCAGCATCTCGCGGCGGCCCTTCACCATGCGCGCGACGATGACGCCATCGAAGCGCGCGCCGGCCTTGGCGACAGCCTGCTCCATCTCGCGGTAGGCCTCGCTGATCCGGTCCTCGTCGTCGAGCCCGAGCTTGACGAGCCCGTATTCCGACTTGTGCGGCAGGTCGGCCGAGCAGCCCTTGACCGCGACCGGCCCGCCGAGATTGCGCCATGCCGTGGCGGCTTCAGCGGCCGAACGGCAAAGATGATGCGGCACCACCGGCAACCCCGCCCGCGCCAGCGTCGACAGGCTCTCCGCCTCGTTCAGCGCCACCTCGCGTTTGGCTGTCGCCGCCGCGTCGAACGGCTGCCAGTGCGGGCGCGGGCGTGCTTTCGCCCGGTCGACCAGTTCATGATGCGCGACGAGCTGCGCCAGCGCCGCGATGGCCTCCGCCTCGAGCGGGAACACGGGCACGCCGGCCGCCCGGAACGTGCCGGGAATGTCGCCCTGCCAGCCAGCCACCACCACCGGCCGCCCCGTCGCCTTGCTGAACCCTGCGATGTCGGCGGCGAACCCCGGCATGTCATAGCCCGGCCCGGCCACGGGCATGTCGACCTTGAAGAGATCGGCCGCGTCCGCGTCGGCGATCACGGGGAGGATCTGGCCGAGCAGGCTGTTGTTGGTGAGGAGCGCCGCCGTCAGATCGATCGGGTTGGCCGCGCTGGCGAAGCTCGGCAGGATCTGGTCGAGCTTTTTGCGCGTGTCGGGCGGGAAGCTCACGACCTCCAGTCCGGCCTCGGTCGCGTGGTCCGCCGACATGACGCCCGTCGCACCCGACCCCGAGATGGTCACGAACCGCCGGCCCTTCGGCTTCCAGCCCTTGAGATAGACTTCCGCCGCCGAAACGAGCCCGGCGATGTTCGGCGCCCGCCAGATGCCGACACGCTTCAGGGCCGCGTCGACGACCCGATCCTCGTTGGCGAGGGCGCCCGTGTGCGAGGCAGCGGCGCGCGCGCCGGCCGCGGTCCGCCCGGACTTCAGCGCCACGACCATCACGTTGTTCTTGTGCGCGATCTCGGCGAGGTCGGCGAGCTTGTCGGCGTGCGGCATGCCCTCGAGGTAGAGGAGCAGAAGTTTCATGTCGGGGTCGGCAGCCGCCGCGCACGCCATCTCGAGCACCGAGACGTCGGCGTCGTTACCGGTGGCGAGCGAGTAGCGCACGCCGAGCCCTTTCTCGGCGAGCAGCCCGATGGGGATCGAGCTCATGGCTCCCGACTGGCTCACGACCGCGATCGGCCCGTCCATGCACTTGAGCGTCGTGAACATGGTCGAGAAGCTGGCGACGCAGCCGTTGGCGAAATTGGCGAGGCCCTGCGTGTTCGGCCCCACCATGCGCATGCCGGCGGCACGGGCCGCGTCGACCATGCGCTTCTGCTTAACGGCGCCCTCGGGATCGGACGTCTCGCCGAAGCCCGATGTGATGCAGATGAGGCCTTTCACGCCGACCCGCGCGGCGTCTTCGACAGCCGTCACGGCTTGGTCGCCCGCCACCACGCACACGGCGAGTTCCGGCACTTCTGGCAGATCGTCGAGGCTCTTGTAGCTCTTCAGGCCCTGGACTTCGGGCCGCCCCGGATTGATCGGATAGACGGGTCCCTTGAAGCCATAGCGCTGCAGATAATGCAGTGGCCGCCCGCCGACCTTGTTGGGGTCCTGGCTCGCGCCGAGAATGGCGACGGAACGGGGCGTGAGGAACGGCTTCAGGCTCTCGATGGTCATGGGGGCACTCACCGGCAGGGGATCGTTCGCCCAAGTCTTGACGCTCTCGTGACACCGGTCCACTGGAAACTGCGCGGATGCCGTGTGGGCATCTGGAGCGCCACTAAGACCGCGCGGATGGTCCGTGCGGAGCACGGCTCCGCCATGACGTGGGCATCCGAAGCGCCCGCCCGAACTTCCCCACCCTCTGCCCTCTCGATTTGCGTCCCCGGCCAAGGCGCGATAGCGCCGCGAGCCGGGGTCGCCTGGGCTGCGACGGAGCCCCTGCTGAACCCGTCGAGTGGAAATGGGCTGACGCGATGCCTATGATCCACGCCCACGATGAGCGGCGGCGCTCGATGTTCGGAAGAGGGACGTGTGGCCAAGAACAAGACCAGCGCGACGAAAGTCAGCGTCGAGGCCTTTCTCGCCGGCGTGCCCGATGCTGCAAGGCGGGCCGATGCGATGACCCTGATCGACATGATGCAGTCCGCCACCGGCGAGAAGCCGGTGATGTGGGGGCCGTCGATCGTCGGTTTTGGCAGCTATCATTATCGCTACGACAGCGGTCACGAAGGCGATGGCCCGGTCGTGTCGTTCTCGCCGCGGAAGGCGGCGCTGGTCATCTATATCGTCCTGGGGTTTCAAGGCGCAGAGCCGCTCATGGCGAAGCTCGGCAAGCACACGACCGGCCAATCGTGCCTCTACGTGAAGCGGCTGTCCGACATCGACCTGAGCGTACTAAAAGCCCTCATCGCGCAGTCGGTCGCAGCCGTCCGTGCAAGGTTTCCTGGCTGATTGGCACATATCGATTGACTAGGACTAGGCTGCGCTTGCGGTCACAGCAGGTGGGCCGGATGGCAGGTGTGCCGAATTCCAGGACGCCGCCCGAGATGGCGGTGCGGAGGCAACACCGTTGGCCGGCAAACGGAGGAAGTCGTCTTCCGAGACGCGGGTCGTCCTGATGATCGGCGGGCGCCGATAGTCGATCCCCAGACGACGCGCCAGCGCCAGAGAGACCCGGCGGACGACCGCCTGGGTGAACATGGCCAAGTCCGGCTTCACACCCAATTGGGCGAGTTGGCGAATGGCTGCGTCGCGAGCTTTACGCTCGCCGCGCAAGCCCCATGCAAGCAGATGCAGGTGGATGGTCCGCAGGTTGGCTTTCCTCGCATGTTCGAACTCGATCGGTGACATGACCTCCGGGCCGCGCGACAGCAGCATCTCCAGCAACGGGAGGCAGAATGAGGACGTCCCGCCGCCCCGGCTCGTCTCGGACGACTGGTGGTCGCGCGTGAAGTAGAGCGGCTCGTTGATCCAGGCGACGCGCCTCCCTCGGACCATGCGCAAGACGAAGTCGGCGTCCGACAAGGGCATGGTCGAGGCGCGAAACGGTGCCTGATAGAGCATCTCGCTCGAGCGGACGAACATGTGGGCGAACGGGAAATAGCCATCCGGCGAGGAGAGAAAACGCTGCTCGAACGCGGCGCCCGAGACCACGCCGCAGTCCCCATCGAAGCCCGTATCGAAGATCAGCCCGTCGAAGACATCGCGAGCCGTCACGTAGCGGACATCGGGCCAGCGCTCGCAGATATCGACGAGGCGCTCCACGGCGTCGCCACGCATGAGATCGTCGGCGCAGAGCAACTGCACATAACGCGCCTCGGCGGGGACCATCGCCATCGCGCGGTTCCAGTTGTCGACGAGTGGCAACAGCTCGGCGTTTCGGCGCGTGATGATCGGCACGCTGCCGGCCCGCGCCGCCTCGATGATGTGCGGCGTCGCATCGGTGCTGGCATTGTCGAGGACCACGTGGACGAGATTGGGATAGGACTGCGCCTGAACGCAGGCCAGCGCTTTTGCGAGAAACTGTGCCCCATTGTAAACCGGGGTCACGACCGCAACGAGCGGCCGCTCCGCCGAATCCGTGGCAGCTGCCGGGGAAAACTGCGCACCCATCGAACGCCCTACTCAGTAAAGGCTCGGCAGCGTGATCTCAGCCGATTCCGTTAACCTGTTCGGTTAAGGTTAATCGGATCATATCCTCCTCGTCAATTTCGCAAGATTCAATTCGGTGTGACGAACACGTTGCTGCCTGCGAGGAGCAGACGTTGGCATCCCGCTACATGAGCCGGGTCTTCGGGGTCGTCGTCCGCTGGCCGGGGTACCTTCGTTCCGGGATGCCACCGTTCTGGCCTGCCTTGCCCGGTGACTGTCGAACGCCCCCGACGCCGAACTCTCGCCCGGCGCCGGAGGAAACCCGATCTTCTGTCCTCAATCCTTGTAGTCCGGCTCTTTCCGGTCGAGGATTCGCTTCAGCGCCTCGAAATGGCGAACGGCCGGCGGCGGATCGTACTTCGGGAACGTGGGATCGGTAGCCTTGTCCTGTCCGTTGTTGCGCGCCGTCTTGTCGACGATGCTCTCCGGCAGTTGCTTGAGGCGCTGGCCGGTCCACATGGCGAAGATCTGCACCTGTGCCACCCGCTCGATGTAGTAGAGCCGGTCGTAGGCCTCGGCCACCGTCGCGCCCACCGTGGTGACGCCGTGGTTGGCCATAAACAGGATCGTCTTGTCGCCGAGAATGCCGGCGAGGCGGTCGCCCTCGGACGTGTCCCACGCGGGCCCGTCGTAGTTCTCGTCGTAGGCGATCTTGTTCATCAGGATCACCTCGGTCTGGCCGATCTCCTTGATCCGCGGGTCCTCGAGGCGCGTCAGCGCGCTGGTGTAGGGCATGTGCGTATGGAACACGGCAGCGCACTGCTTCGGCTTCGCCCGGTGCATCGGCATGTGAATGGCATAGGCCGACCGCTCCACGTCGCCCGAGCCGCGCTTCACTTCGCCGTCGAAGCCCACCTCCATGAAGGTCGAGGCGGAAACCTCCGACCAGTGCGTGCCGAACGGGATCTGGTAGTAGCGGTCGCTGCGGCCGGGCACGAGCAGCGTCAGGTGGTTGAAAATGCCCTCGCTGAAGCCGTGCATGTAGGCGAGGCGGTGCGCGGCCGCGAGATCGACCCGGGCCTGCCACTCGGTATCGGTGCAATCGGCCTGTCGGGTCGGCTGTACTTTCTGCTGCATGGAATGTCTCCAGGATTGCGGGCGCGGCTGATCATCGAGGCCCAATCGGGACGCAACACCGCTGGTACGGAGCCTAGCGCGACATTTGTACGGACAACAGAGCCAAAAATAGCGACGGGCACATGGCCGCCGACAAGCCTCGCGCAACTATTGGGTGCTAGCCCTAACCTTGACGCGCGATGGCCGATTGCCGCGAGCGGCCGGCTGGGGCATGGACATCATCCGTGGTCCCCCGAATGGCGCCCGCGAAGTGAGGAGTGTGAGTGCATGACCATTCTCGTGACCGGCGGCGCCGGCTATATCGGCAGCCACATGGTGCTGGAGCTGGTCGATACCGGCGAGACCGTCGTCGTCCTCGACAACCTGTCGACCGGGTTCGAATGGGCCATCGCGAAGCCCGCCGAGCTGGTGGTCGGCGACATCGGCGACACCGAGCTGGTCGGCCGAATCTTGAGAGAGAAGGACGTCGAGGCGATCATCCACTTCGCCGGCTCCATCGTCGTGCCGGAGTCGGTCTCGAACCCGCTCATGTACTACGAGAACAACACGGTGAAATCGCGCGGCCTCATCGCTGCGGCCGTGGCGCATGGCGTGAAGCAGTTCATCTTCTCGTCGACCGCTGCCGTCTACGGCAATCCGGAAGAGCTGCCGGTGACGGAAACGGCCGTGCTTGCGCCGATCAATCCCTACGGCTGGTCGAAGCTCATGACCGAGATCATGCTGCGCGACACAGCCGCTGCCCATGATTTCCGCTATGTGGCGCTCCGCTACTTCAATGTCGCCGGCGCCGATCCGCAAGGCCGTTCGGGCCAGTCGACGCCCAAGGCCACGCATCTGATCAAGGTCGCCTGCGAGACGGCACTCGGCAAGCGCACCCACATGGAAGTCTTCGGCACCGACTACGACACGCGCGACGGCACCTGCGTGCGCGATTTCATCCACGTGAAGGACCTCGCCCTCGCCCATGTCGCGGCACTCGCCCATTTGCGCAATGGCGGCCAGGCCGACGTCTTCAACTGCGGTTACTCCAAGGGCTACTCGGTGCTCGAGGTGCTCGACGCCGTGAAGCGCGTCTCCGGCAAAGCGATGGACGTCCGCTACTCGCCGCGCCGTCCGGGCGATCCGGCGGCCATCGTCGCTGCCTCTGCAAAAGTCCGCGACACCCTCGGCTGGGTCCCCCACCACGACGACCTCGACAAGATCGTCGCGCAGGCCCTCGCCTGGGAAGCCGAACTGGCCCGCCGCACCAACGTGCGGTGACCGGATACCGCCGAAATCTTCCGATTGCTTCGCGCTTCTTTGCCTTGACCAACCCCACTTGCGTCCCCGGCCAAGGCGCGGCAGCGCCGAGAGCCGGAGTCTTCCCACGTCGCGACAGATCCACCGACCCCACCGCTTTGCGTCCCCGGCCGCAGCGCGATAGCGCGAAAAGCCGGGGTCGCTTGGGACGCGTTGGGCAAGATTGCCACCCCAGCTATCCCGGGTCTCCGCACGAGCCTCCGGCCCGTGCTCCGCCCGGGAACGCAGAACGTGGGGCTGATGGTCATCTGAGGCAAAAAGTTGGGTGCGCCTCAACCAAAACCCTCCCTCACTTGCGTCCCCGGCCGAGGCGCGACAGCGCCGCGAGCCGGGGCCTTTACCCCCCCGAAACGGCTGGCCGGCCGAAACGACCACCCGTAAGGTGTCCTCCAGCGATCACGCGAGGAGGCGCCGATGGAACAGCAGATCACATTCGCGGCCGGCGGCATCGCGCTCGAAGGCCGCGTACAGACCTCGTCCGACCCGACCGGCATCGGCGTCGTCATCTGCCACCCGCATCCGCTCTACGGTGGCGACATGGACAACAACGTCGTCGCCGAGCTGACCCGCGCGCTGGCGCGACAGCGGCACACGACGCTGCGGTTCAATTTCCGTGGCGTCGGCGAAAGCGGCGGCACCCATGGCGAAGGCATCGCCGAAGTCGAGGACGTGACCGCCGCAGTCACGGCGCTCCTCGAGCACCATTCGGCACGCACGGTCGTCGTCGCCGGCTACTCGTTCGGAGCCTGGGTCGGCTTGAGAGCAGGCGCCGCCGACCCGCGTGTCGCGAAGCTGATCGGCGTCGCCCCGCCCATCGCGTCACGCGACCACGCGTTCCTCGAAACGGTCAAGAAACCCACGTTGCTTGTCTGCGGCGAGCGCGATTCCCACGCCCCGCTCGAGGCCCTGCGGGCACTGGCGAGCCGCTTGCCGCCACCCTCCGCGCTCACCGTCGTCACGGGCGCCGATCACTTCTTCCGCGGCCTCGAAACCGACATCTCCGGCGCCGCCCTCGGCTTCCTTCGCGATTGAAGGGGTGCGCAACCCGATAGGCAAAGCTCAACTCCAGACGCTCGTGGGTCCCCGCCTTCGCGGGCATGACGTGAATGACTTGAGCACCGCTCTTACGGTCCGCCCCGGCCCCAACCCCACCCATCAGCGTCATCCCCGCGCAGGCGGGGACCCACGCTGGCCATCGGCAATTTCTGCCGAGAGAGCTTGAGCGCCGTTCCCACGGTCCGCCCCGCCCCAACACCACCCATCAGCGTTATCCCCGCGCAGGCGGGGACCTACGCCGGCGATCGCAACCCCACGCGCTCACCCGTCCCGGCGTGCAACCTTCGCCCCCGGCTTCCGCTTCACCATCGGCAGGCCCTTGGTCGTGAAGGTCTGGAAGCCGTGCTTCTTGCCGGTCCGCTTGCCCTCGCCGCCACCGCCACCCGTGCCGATCGGCTGATGAGCGGGAACCAGCTGGTGCTTGCCCGGTCCGATCAGTTCGGCGCGCCCCATGGTCTTCAGCGCCTCGCGCAGCAGCGGCCAGTTCTCCGGATCGTGGTAGCGCAGGAACGCCTTGTGCAGGCGGCGCTGCTTCAGGCCCCGCACCGTCTCCACCTCCTCCGAGCCGCCGCGCCGCACGGCCTTGAGCGGGTTCTTGCCGGAGTGATACATCGCCGTCGCCAGCGCCATCGGTGACGGCAGGAACGTCTGCACCTGGTCGGCGCGATACTTGTTCTTCTTCAGCCACAGCGCCAGCTGCAGCATGTCCTCGTCGGTCGTGCCGGGATGCGCCGCGATGAAATACGGAATGAGGAAGTACTCTTTCCCGGCCTTCTTTGCCGCATCGTCGAACAGCTGCCGGAACCGCTCGTAGGCGCCGACGCCGGGCTTCATCATCTTCGAGAGCGGCCCGTCCTCGACGTGCTCCGGCGCGATCTTGAGATAGCCGCCGACGTGATGCGTCACGAGTTCCTTCACGTACTTCGGGCTCGTCACCGCGAGGTCGTAGCGGACGCCCGACGCCACGTGCACCTTCTTGATGCCGGGGAGTTCCCGCGCCTTCTGATAGAGCGAGATCAGCGCGTCGTGGCTGGTGTTGAGGTTCGGACAGATGCCCGGATAGACGCACGACAGTCGCCGGCACGACGCCTCGATCTTCGGGTCCTTGCACGCCATTCGGTACATGTTGGCCGTTGGCCCGCCGATGTCGGAGATGACGCCGGTGAAGCCCGGTGTCTTGTCGCGGATCTGCTCGATCTCTTTCAGCACCGAGCTTTCCGAACGGTTCTGGATGATGCGGCCCTCGTGCTCGGTGATGGAGCAGAACGTGCAGCCGCCGAAGCAGCCGCGCATGATCGTCACCGAGAACCGGATCATCTCCCAGGCGGGGATCTTCGCGTCGCCATAGACGGGATGCGGACCGCGCGCATAGGGCAGCTCATAGACCCGGTCCATCTCCTCGGTCGTGAGCGGAATCGGCGGCGGTGTCACCCACAGCTCGCGATCGCCGTGCTTCTGCACGAGCGGGCGCGCGTTGCCGGGGTTGGATTCCCGATGCAGCACGCGGCTGGCCCGCGCGTAGGTCTCGGAGTCGGCCGACACCTGCTCGTACGACGGCAACCGGATCACCGTCCGCCCGTCGCGCGTCATGCGCGCGCCCTCGTCGGAATCCGTCACGTCGTCGGCGTGCAGTTCGATCCAGCCCTCGGGCACGCTGCGCTTCATCAGCGCGAGGCCGCGAATGTCGTCGAGCGCCGCAACGGCCTCGTCGGCGCTGCCCTTCGCCTTGGCGAGCCGGTGCGCGACTTCCACGACGGCCCGCTCGGCGTTGCCGTAGATCAGGACGTCAGCCTTCGAGTCGACGAGGATCGAGCGGCGCACCTTGTCTGACCAGTAGTCGTAATGCGCGATCCGCCGGAGCGAGGCCTCGATGCCACCGACCACGATGGTCGCGTCGCTGAAGGCTTCGCGGCATCGCTGGGCATAGACGATCACCGACCGGTCGGGACGCTTGCCGCCTTCGCCGCCCGGCGTGTAGGCGTCGTTGTGTCGAAGCCGCCGGTCGGACGTGTAGCGGTTGACCATGGAATCCATGTTGCCGCCGGTGACGCCGAAGAACAGCTCCGGCCGGCCGAGTTCCTTGAACGGCTCGGCGGACTGCCAGTCCGGCTGCGACAGGATACCAACGCGAAACCCCTGCGCCTCCAGGAGCCGCCCGACGATGGCCATGCCGAAGCTAGGATGGTCGACGTACGCGTCGCCGGTGATCAGGATGATGTCGCATGCATCCCACCCGAGCGCGTCCATCTCGGCGCGCGTCATGGGCAGGAACGGGGCGGTCCCGAACCGGTGCGCCCAATGGCGACGGTAGGAGAACAGCGGCTTGGCCGGCGGTAAGGCGGGAGCCTCGGGCCGGGCAGTCGTGACGGCGGTCATGGCGGTGGCGGCCTGTGCAAGGGCAACGGGTCAGCGCCCCTGATAGCAGATCGCGCCCGCCCTGTCGCCAGTCACCACCCGTGCCAGCGTCAGCCCTTGGCCAAAGCCTTGGCGGCCTCTGCAACCTTCTGCGGCGTGATGCCGAAATACTCGAACAGCTTGGACGCGGGGGCCGAGGCGCCGAACGAGGCCATGCCGACGAACCGGTCGCCGGGCCGCAGCCACTCGCGCCAGCCCTGCTCGACGCCAGCCTCGATGCCGATCCGGGGCGCCGTGCCGAGCACCTCGGCCTGATACGCCGACGATTGCTTCCGGAACAGTTCGAAGCTCGGCATGGAGACGACGGCCGCGCCAATGCCGTCCTTGGCGAGGCTCTCCGCCGCCGCCACCGCGAGACCCACTTCGGAGCCGGTCGCCATGAGCGTGACGGCACGCGTGCCGGCGGCCGGCCGGATCACATAGCCGCCCTTCGCCGAAAGGTTCTCGGAAACGTCGCCGGTCCGGAGGTTCGGCACGTTCTGCCGGGTCAGCGCCAGGATCGACGGCGTCCGCTCGGTGGCGACGGCAAGCGCCCAGCACTCGGCCGTCTCGACGCCATCGGCGGGCCGGAAGACGTGGAGGTTCGGGATGGCGCGCAATGCCGCCAGATGCTCCACCGGTTGATGCGTCGGCCCGTCCTCGCCGAGCCCGATGGAATCGTGCGTCATCACGTAGATGACCCGCTGCTCCATCAGCGCCGAGAGCCGGATCGACGGCCGGCAGTAGTCGGTGAACACCATGAAGGTGCCGCCATAGGGCACGACGCCACCGTGCAGCGCCATGCCGTTCATGGCAGCAGCCATGCCGTGCTCACGCACCCCGTAGTGGATGTAGCTGCCGGAGAAGTCGCCGGGCTTGATGACCGCTTGCGCCTTCGCCTTGGTGTTGTTCGATCCCGTCAGGTCCGCCGATCCGCCGATGAGACCCGGGCAGGCAGCGGTGAGCTTCTCGAGCGTGAGCTCCGACCACACCCGCGTCGCTTTCTGGCCGGTCTCGGCGGTGGCCGCGTCCTTGCAGGCCTTGATCGCCGCATCGATGGCGGGCTTGGCGGCGGCAACTGGATTGGCGAGCGCCGCCCGCTGCCCGGCCTCCAGCTTTGCGAAGCGCCCTTCCCACGACTCGCGCGTGCCCGCACCCCGGCTGCCGGCGGCCCGCCAGGCAGCGAGCACCGCGTCGGGGATCTCGAACGGTCCGTGCGGCCAGCCGATCTTCTCCCGCGCGCCCTTGATCTCGTCCGCCCCGAGCGGCGAGCCGTGCGACGACGCCTTGCCTTCCTTGGTCGGCGCGCCGTAGCCGATGCGCGTCGTGCAGGCGATCAGCCATGGCTTCGAGCTGTCGGCCTTGGCCGCCGCGAGCGCCTTGCGGATGGCGGCCGGATCGTGGCCGTCGATGGCGATCGTGGCCCAGCCGGAGGCCTTGAACCGGGCGATCTGGTCCTCGCTCGTCGAGAGGCTCGTCGGCCCGTCGATCGAGATGCCGTTGTCGTCGAACAGGACGATCAGCTTGCCGAGGCCGAGATGGCCCGCGAGCGAGATCGCCTCCTGGCTGATGCCCTCCATCAGGCAGCCGTCGCCGGCGATCACCCACGTATGGTGATCCACGATGCCGTCGCCATGCCGCGCATTGAGAATGCGCTCGGCGAGCGCCATGCCGACCGCATTGGCGAGGCCTTGCCCCAGCGGCCCGGTCGTCGTCTCGATGCCGGGTGCGTGGCCGTATTCCGGGTGCCCGGCGGTCTTGGCCCCGAGCTGCCGGAAGTTCTTGATCTCGTCGAGCGTCATGCCCGACGTGCCGGTGAGATGGAGAACGGCATAGAGCAGCATCGATCCGTGCCCGGCCGAGAGCACGAACCTGTCGCGATCCATCCAGTCGGGGCGGCTGGCGTCGAATTTCATGTGTTCGCTGAAGAGCACGGCCGCCACGTCGGCCATGCCCATCGGCATCCCGGGATGGCCGGACTTCGCCTTTTCGACCGCATCCATGGCAAGAGCCCGGATGGCGTTTGCCATGTCCTTGATGGACGCCCCACCGGGTGTCGTCGCTGCGCTGGCCATGTCGATATCGTCCTTCCCGCCGCGTACCTGTCCGGGGCGCGCCCCTCGTTCGGGCTGAACCCTTAACGGTCAACTCAGCCCTCGTCCACACCGGGCCGCTCTGGTCTAACCGCCAGCGAGCCGCTGCAGGGCCTTGATCGATCGCGCCGTTGCGGCCGCCGGCTCGTCCGGCACGTGCGTCTCGACGACGAACGCGATGTCGCGGGTGCGGGCCGCCTCGCGGACTGGCACCAGCAGCTCGCGGAATGGAATGTCGCCTTCGCCGAGCGCAACCATTCGGCCTTTCGCCGCGCTCCAGTCCTTGAAGTGGATCTGATCGACGTGGGGAGCCAGCGCCGCGAGACTTTCGGCACTCGGCCGCTCGGTCCGCCACGCGTTCGGAATGTCGAGCAGCGCCCGCAGCCGCGGATGCGCGAAGTGCCGGACGCCCGCCAGCAGCTCACTCACCGTGTGGATATTGCACACGTGCTCGTTCTCGACGTGCAGCTTTGCGTCGTACCGCTCGGCAAGGCGAAGAAGCGCCCCGTAGTCGGCCTCCATCTCTGCCGGCGTGAAGCCGGGATGCTTGAGAAGCGAGAAGACGCGCAGGTTCCGCGTCCCGAGAACGTCGGCGCAGCGGAAGGCGTCCTCGTAGAGCTGCTGCGGCTTCCGGCCCTTGGTGTCGAAGCCGAACTGGTCGCCCATGTCGGCTGCCGCATGCCCCGGAGCCGGCCACTTGAGCAGCGGCGTGGCGAGCGTCCCGACCTTCAGTCCCGCGTCCTTGATCTGCCGCGCCGCCGCTGCCTGCTCGGCCGGATCGAGCGACATGAAGTTGACGCCCCCGATCGACCGTACATCGACGGTATCGAGACCATGCTCGGCGGCCATCCGGAGACCGTCGGCCAGCACGGGCGACACTTCGTCGGTGATGACGGAGAGCGTGATCCCCATAGCCGGCTCCTTGCGATACGTTCTTGTCAGTTTCGCACCACGGCCCTCACCGCGGCGTCGTCGGCCGGCAGCGACGCCAGCTCCGCGAGCGTGATTGGTTTCACCGGTGCCCGCAACCGGTAATGCCCGACCTCGCCCGGCGTGAGGCCGCGCCGCGCCGCGATCATTTCGGTCACCGTCAGGCCGCACAGTCGCCCCTGACACGGACCCATCCCGCAGCGCGTGTAGGATTTGAGCTGGGCCGGCCCGATGGCCCCGAGATCGATGCCCTTCTCGACCTCCGCCGCCGTCACTTCTTCGCACCGGCAGACGATGACGTCGCCGGTCGGACGGCGGAACGCGTCTGCAGGACGGTAGAGCCGATCGAGGAAGCCGCGCGCCCGCAACTTGCGACGCACCTGCGCTCGCTCCGAGCGGCCGTTCGGCACGGGACCGCTGGCGCCGAGCGCCTGTGCCGCCGCGATCCCGGCGAGCGTCCCCCGGGCCGACGCTGCTTCCCAGCCGGCGATGCCCGCGCCGTCCCCCGCAACGAGGATGCGGGCGAGCGGCGTCTGGCCACTCTCGTCGGCGACCGGCGCGAAACAGAGCTGCGCCGCGTCCCACCGGTACGGCACGCCCGCCGCCATCGCGAGATTGACCTGTGGAACAATGCCCTGATGCACCAGCACGACGTCGGCCGCGACCTGACCGCTCCGTCCCCGCGCCTCGAAGCGCACACCCGTCGCCCGCTCCTGCCCCTCGATCTCGAGCGCCGTCACCCGCGAGATGACTTGCACGCGCCGCCGCACCTCGGCCATCAGCGCCAGCCCCTTGGCGAGGTAGGACGAGAGCGCGAACCCGGCGAGTCCGCGCGATGCCGGACGGAACTGCGCCGCCTCGGTCGTGTCGAGGATGTGCGCGATGGTGCCGCCGGCTCTCAGCACTTGCGCGGCATAGAGCCAGAGCAGCGGCCCGCAGCCTGCAATCACGACCCGGCCCGAGAACACCCGCCCGGACGACTTGAGCAGCCCCTGGGCCGCGCCGACCGTCAACACACCAGGAAGGGTCCAGCCCTTGACCGGAAACGGACGCTCCAGTGCACCCGTCGCAATCACGACGCGCTTCGCCGTCAGCATGCGCGTGACGCCGTTGCACGAAATTCCGACCTGCCCACCGCGATCGGCGCTCCAGACGCTCGTCGCCGTTGCGATCGCGAGTCCGGAGCCGATCGCCCCCCGCACCGGCTCGAGGCCGGCCCAGTAGTCGAGGCCGAGTACGCTCTGGTCGAGCAGCGGCGTCGAGGTCACCGCGCGCCAGATCTGGCCGCCGGGTGCGGGGTTCTCGTCGATGAGCAGCGTCGAAAGGCCCGCGCTGTGGAGCACCCGCGCCGCGGCAAGCCCGGCCGGCCCCGCGCCGACGACGATCGCATCCCAGTCCGTGGCAAGCTGGCGAATGTCGGTCATGACGCCACCGCCGCGCGCGCCACACCGGTCTCGATCCGCATGCCCGGTTGCACCTCGACGAGGCAGCCCTGCCGGTTCGGCACACCGTCGATCGTGACGACGCACTCGAAGCAGATGCCCATCAGGCAATAGCCGCCACGCGGACTGCCGGTGACAGCCGTCCGCCGCGTGGCGACATGGCCCGCCGCGAGCAGCGCCGCTGCGACGGTCTCGCCCGCCGAAGCCTCGGCCGCCGTCCCGTCGATGACGATCGAGACCGTCCGGGACGGACCCTCATGCACCCGCGTTAGCATCGAACCTCCGGGCCGAGAACACCGCCACGTCCGGATCGAGCGCGCCCCGCGCGATCATGCCGGCCATGTCGTAGGCGTGGTTGGCGGCGAGCGTCACGCCGGAGTGGCACGTGACGACGAACGCGCCGGGATGGGTGACCGACTGGTCGTAGATGGGAAAGCCGTCGGCCGTCATGACGCGGATGGCTGACCACGTCCGCACCACGTTGAGCCGTGCGAGGCGGGGAAACATCCGTGAGGCCCGGGCGGCCATCACGCTGTTGATCTGCGGATTGGCGCCACGGTCGTCGGTCGTCTCCTCGCGACTGTCGCCAAGCATGACCGTGCCTTCATCCGTTTGCCGGATCGTGACCACCGGATGTCGCAGGAACCGCTCCGTCCGCTCCGTGACGATGATCTGGCCGCGCTCCGGCAGCATCGGGACAGAAAGTCCCACCTGCGGGGCGAGCGCCATGTTGGCGTTGCCGGCCGCGAGCACGACCTTGCCGGCCGCGACCGCTCCGTCCGTCGTCTTGATCGAGAAACCACCACCGGCCTGCGCGATGTGGAGCGCCGTCGACCCGGGCAGATACGTGCCGCCGAGCTGCGCGAAGCCTTGATGCAGCGCCCGGAGCAGTTTCTGCGAGTTGACGTGACCGTCGAGGGGGCAATAGCTGCCGCCGACGACGTCCGGCCCGATGTCCGGCAGCATCCGCTTGATTTCCGAATGCGTCAGCATCGTCGTCTCGTAGCCGACCATGCGCGGCTGATTATGCAGGCGCTTCAGCGATGTGGCTCGCATCTCCAGTTCCCGCTCGGACAGCGCCAGATGAAAGCCACCCGGCCGCTCGAAGTGCACGTCGACACCGGTTTCGCGTCCGAGTTCGTCTGCGAGCCCGGCCCAGCCGTTCGACGAGCGAACCGTCCACCCGGCATATTCGCCCATGCCGAGGCCCTTGGACTGGACCCACACCAGCGCGAAGTTGCCCCGCGAGGCTCGCTTCGCCCCGTCCACTTCGTCGAGGACGGCGACACGCTGGCCGAGCCGCGCAAGGCCCCATGCCACCGCGATGCCGACGAGTCCACCGCCGATCACGGCGACGTCGTAGTCGCGCCCGGTACTCTGGCTCCGCTGCATGCGCTGTCCCGTCGTGGCCCTGCCGGTGAGGTGACACTGCCGGCCGCCTCGCGTCAACGGCGGCCTCCGCTGGCGCCGGCCGGGCGCGATGCTACGATCCAGCCGACCGCCGCAAGGACGGCGAAACCGGCGCGCGAAAAGGGAGCGGCGACATGGCCATCGAAGGGGCCGATCACTTCGGCTTTTCGCCGGAGGAACTGGCCATATTGGAGACCGTCTATCGCCCGGATCTGTTCGCGGGTCAGGTTGTCGCCGTGTCCGGAGCCGGCAGCGGCTTCGGCCTCGCCATCGCGTGCCTGTTCGCCCGCCTCGGGGCCGACATCGCCATTTCCGGCCGGAACATCGAACGCCTCGACGCGGCCTCCGTGTTCCTGTCGCGTTTCGGCGGCAAGGTGTTGACGGTCCCATTCAACATCCGCGATCCGGACGCATGTACCGAGTTCTTTGTGCGCATCTCGGGCGAGTTGGGCCGCCTCGACGTGCTCGTCAACAACGCCGGCGGCCAGTTCCCGCAGGCCGCCATCGATTTCAAGCCGAAGGGCTGGGCCGCCGTCATCGACAATAACCTCAATGGCACCTGGTACATGATGCAGGCTGCTGCGCGGCGCTGGATCGAGGCTGAGAAGAAAGGCAGTATTGTCAACATCGTAGCGGACTTCTGGCGGGGTATGCCGGGCATTGCGCACACCGCTGCCGCCCGTGCCGGCGTCGCCTATGTGTCGAAGACCGTGGCCGTCGAGTGGGCGCCGCACGGCATCCGCGTGAATTGCGTCGCTCCGGGCTGTCACGAGACGTCCGGCTTCGCCCACTACCCGCCGGAGGGCGCCGCGACCTACGAGGAGGCGAACCCGCTCCGTCGCGTTGGCGATGCCTGGGACGTGGCTGAGGCGTGCGTCTATCTCTCTGCGCCGTCGGGAAAATTCATCACCGGCGAGGTGCTGACGGTGGATGGCGGCCAGCAGCTCTGGGGCGATCCGTGGCCGACCGGCCGCCCCGGCTGGTTCAAGCTCTGAGCCGGCTCGCGCCTGTGGTCTCCGAGGGACCCGGCCGTTGCCAAACAGGCCGCCTCACGCCAATGTCGGCCGGCTGGCGATCGCTGGCCCCGCGACCACCGATCAGCCACGAGCGAGACCCAATTATGAGCAGCCCGCGCATCAAACTGCACAAGGGAGATCTGCCGGCCGGCCTGACGTTCGGATCCAGCGTCGCGATCGACACCGAGACGCTGGGACTGAAGCCACATCGCGACCGCCTGTGCCTCGTCCAGCTCTCGGCCGGCAACAACGAGGCGCACCTCGTGCAGTTCGACGGCAGCGACTGGTCGGCGCCCCGCCTCAAGGCTCTGCTGACCGACCCGGCCGTCGTCAAGATTTTCCATTACGGCCGTTTCGACATCGCCGTCATGCAGAAGTGGCTCGGCGTTCGCACCGGCCCGGTGTGGTGCACCAAGATCGCATCAAAGCTGGCGAGGACCTACACGGATCGCCATGGTCTCAAGGACCTTTGCTCCGAGATCCTCGGCGTCGAGCTGTCGAAGCAGCAGCAGAGCTCCGACTGGGCCGCGGCGGAACTTTCCCAGCAGCAGATGGCCTACGCGGCATCCGACGTGCTCCACCTGCATGCCCTGAAGGCCCGCCTCGAGATGATGTTGGAGCGCGAGGGCCGGTTGGCCGCCGCCGAGAAGGCCTTCGCCTACCTGCCGGAACGCGCCATGCTCGATCTGGCCGGCTTCGAAGACCTCGACATATTCTCGCACTGAGACCTTGGCGGCGTGGCGGCGAACCGCCACAGCCTCGCTCGGACGATATGAGGTGAGGACGCGGCCTCAATACCTCCCAAATTTCGGGCAAATTGAGCTAGATCACGAAAGTGCTTCGGAGCCCGGCCGTAGCCGGTCCGACCCCAGGAACGAGACATGCAGTCTGCGATCGGCAGCGACGCGAGGTCCGGCGGCCGTCACGGCAAGCTGGATATTTTCGTGTCCGACGCGGATCGCGAGCGCGCGTTCCGCCGGGCGCGCCGCCACACCCGGGTCGTTTATGCGCTCCGGATTGCGCTCCCCCTGGTCGCCATGGCCTGTCTCGGCGTCTATGGAGGCGCCCTTTACCTGTCGACCAGCGTCGCGACGAAGGGCGTCTCGGTCGGCGCCGTCACCATCGACCCGACCAACCTGACCATGCAGCGCCCGTCCTACGACGGCTTCGCCAAGGATGGGGCCCAGTACAAGGTGCGCGCCAAAAGCGCCGTCGCCGACCTGCGCAACGAAGCGCCCATCCGGCTCGATACGATCGATGGCGAAATCATCCAGACGACCGGAGCCCGGACGCGGCTGAAGGCGGTCTGGGGAACCTACGATCAGAAGAAGGAGCTGCTCGAACTCTACGAGCGGATCGACATCGACGGCGATGCCGGGCTGACGGCGCGCCTCACCCGCGCGACGGTCTTCGCCAGGGAAAGCCGCATCGTCAGCTCCGAGCCCGTCTGGGCCGAGACGACCAGCGGCACCATCAGTGCCCGCAACATGACCTTGGACACGAAGGCGCGCCGGGCGGCCTTCCGCGAGTCCGTCGATGTGGTGCTGAAACCGGCTCCGAAGCCGGCGCCCGCCACCGACGCCAGCCCGCCGAAGCCGGCCCGTGCCGCCGAGCCGTTCGGCCTCGACGCCAACTCGGGCGAGCCGGTCCACGTCACCGCTCGCGCGCTCGACGTCGACGATCTGGCCAAGACGGCGCTGTTCCGCGAGAACGTCGTCGCGCGCCAGGGGCAGGCGACGCTGGAGGCGCCCGAGCTGGACGTGATCTATCAGGGGCGCGCCGCATTACCCGGGACGGCCGCGCCGCAACCGGCCGAGGCCGCGGCCGAGCAGGGGCGACTCAAGTCCATCAAGGCGCGCGGCGGCGTCGTGATGACCAGCAAGACCGATCGTGCCGAGAGCCAGTCGCTCGACTATGACGCCGAGGCGCAACGTATCGCGCTGGCGGGTAACGTCGTCCTGACCCAGGTTCCGGAGCGCCGCGTCACGGCCGACAACGTGCTGCTCGACCAGAAGCTGGATACAGCACTCCTCACCGGCGACGTCGTCGTCACCCAGGGCCGCAACGTCGTGAAGGGCGGCCAGCTCGCCATCGATCGCAAGGCCGGCACGGCGCGTCTGGTCACGCCCGCCGTGCAGGGCCGCCCGACCGGCCGCATCTCGACCCTGTTCTATCAGGCCGAAGCGTCCGGCAAGCGCCAGGGTGCCCGCAAGGGCGATGACGACGCCGCGGGCGAATCGAGTGTCTTCGGCGCCCTTGGCGCAGGCTTCAAGTCCGACCCTGATGCACCGGTCGAGGTTGAAGCCGCAGTCCTTGACGTGAACGACCGGCGCCATACGGCGGTCTATACCGGGGCTGTCGTTGCGCGGCAGGGTGCGTTTATCGTGCGTTCGGAGGAGCTGACCGCCCACTACACCGGCGAGGCCGGCCTCGTGGCGGCCGCCCAGCCCGCAGCGCCGGTCGCCAAGACGAAATCCGGCATGCCCGGCGGCACTGAACTGAAGCGCATCGAGGCGCGGCGCAACGTCATCGTGACCGGCACTGACGGCCAGCAGGCGACGGGCGAGTGGGCGACATTCGACGTCAAGGCGAACCGCATCGTCATGGGCGGCAACGTGACCGTGTCGCAGGGCAAGCAGGTCGTGCGCGGCAACGAAGGCAAGCGGCTGGTCATCGACCTGACGACCGGCCTCTCCCGATTCGAGGCCGAACCGGGCGCAGCTCGCCCGGGCAATGGCTCCCAGGTCAGCGGCGCGTTCGCCACCTCGGTGGCGCCCGATGCCACTTCGGGGAAATCCGGCACCGGCACGTGTCCCCCCGGCGCCGTCTGCAAGAGCGGACGTCTCGAGGCGATCTTCTATCCCGGCCAGGTGTCGGAGAAGGCCCGCGCCAAGCCCGGAGCCGCACAGGCTGCGCCGCCCGGCGAAAAGGGCGATGGCAAGCGCATCGTGAAGCGGCCCTCGGGCTCGTCGTCCTCGTCCTGGGATGCTACGACGAGCGCGCCCGCGAAACAGTGATGGGGGGCCAGCATGGTCTCGATCGTGATCGCAGTGAAAACGGCCTGATAGGGGCCCGAGGACCGAGATGGCTTTTACGCTTTTCCCGCGAACCCGCAGCAAGGCCGCCGCCGTCGCCGGCGGACACACGCCGTCCGCGGGCTACGACGGGGCCGACGGCGGCATCGTCGGCGGCTCGGGATGGTTGACCGGCGAGGGCGTGCAGAAGAGCTACGGCAAGCGCCGGGTGGTCAAGGGCGTCAGTCTGTCGGTGGCCCGCGGCGAGGTCGTCGGGCTGCTCGGCCCGAACGGCGCCGGCAAGACGACGGTCTTCTACATGATCACCGGCCTGGTTGCGGCCGACGCCGGCCGCATCACCATCGACGGTCGCGACGTCACGCGCCTGCCGATGTACCGGCGCGCCCGGCTCGGCATCGGCTATCTCCCTCAGGAAGCGTCGATTTTTCGGGGCCTGACGGTCGAACAGAACATCATGGCCATTCTCGAGCTTGTCGAGCCGAGCCGCAAGAAGCGGAAGGAGCAGCTCGACAGCCTGCTTGAGGAGTTTCACATCACGCGGCTGCGCAAAAGCCCGTCGATGGCCTTGTCGGGCGGCGAACGTCGCCGCTGCGAAATTGCGCGTGCGTTGGCCTCCCGCCCGTCCTACATGTTGTTAGATGAGCCCTTTGCCGGCATCGACCCCATCGCGGTCGGCGACATTCAGCAGTTGGTACGCCATCTGAAGCAGCGGGGGCTCGGCGTTTTGATCACCGATCATAACGTCCGGGAAACCCTGTCGCTCGTCGATCGGGCGTACGTCATTGCCGAGGGCCAAGTTCTGACACAAGGTAGTCCTTCGGAAATCATCTCCAACGAGGACGTGCGTCGCGTCTACCTGGGAGACATGTTCGGTTAACGGCAGTGGCCTATTCCTGACGCAACTTGGGGAATAAGCGGGTCGGCGTGAGGAGAGGCAATGGCGCTTTCGGCGAAGCTAGAGCTCAGACAGAGCCAGCAGCTCGTCATGACGCCGCAGCTCCAGCAGGCCATTCGCCTGTTGCAGCTCTCTAATCTGGAATTGAGCGCCTTCGTGGAAGGCGAACTGGAGCGCAATCCCCTACTAGAGATTGAGCCCGAGGCACCTGCCGACCGGCTCACGCGCGATGCAACGCCGGAATTGTCGGCCGCAGCCGCCGAGCCCGATGGCGCGCTCGACTTCACGGCTCCCGTCGAAACCGCCACCCGCGATTTGGACAGCGACGCCGCCGACGCCTTCCCCGAGGCTGGCGCCAACGACCTGGGCCCCGGCCTCGGCGCGTCGTCGGATCGGGTCGGGTCTTCCGAGCGCAGCCGCGGCGGCTCCGACGAAGCCTCCAATATCGAGGACTATGCAACTGGGCAGGTGTCCCTGCGCGATCACCTGCAGGCCCAGGCCGGTCTCGCATTGACCGATGCGATTGATCGCATGATCGGCGCCCATCTCATCGACATGGTCGACGACGCCGGATATCTGCGGGCGGATATGGACGAGGTGGCTGACCGCCTGGGCGTCGATCGCCCACACCTCGACGCCGTTCTTGGCGTTCTCCAGACCTTCGAGCCGGCCGGCGTCTTCGCCCGCGATCTGCGTGAATGCCTGGCGCTTCAGCTTCGCGATCGCGGCCGTCTCGACCCGATGATGGAGCTCTTCCTCGACAATCTGCCGTTGCTCGCAAGCCGCAATCTCGCCGGGTTGCGCAAGGCGGTCGGCGCCGACGCCGAGGATATGGCCGACATGATCGCCGAGGTCCGGCGGCTCAATCCCAAGCCGGGTCTTGAGTTCGGCGGGATCCAGATCGAGCCCGTTGTGCCGGACGTTCTGGTGCGCATGGGCAGCGACGGCAGCTGGATCGTGGAGCTGAACAGCGAGACGTTGCCCCGCGTTCTCGTCAATCGCATCTACTATACGCGGGTCAACCGGACGGCCCGCACCCCGCAGGACAAGGACTTTCTTCTGGAATGCCTGCAGAGCGCCAACTGGCTGGTGAAGAGCCTCGATCAGCGGGCGCGCACCATCCTGCGGGTCGCCGAGGAGATCGTGCGTCAGCAGGATCAGTTCCTGGTCTACGGCGTCCAGCATCTGCGCCCGCTCAACCTGCGAACGATTGCCGACGCCATCAAGATGCATGAATCGACGGTGAGTCGCGTCACCTCGAACAAGTACATGCAGACCCCGCGCGGTATCTTCGAGCTGAAGTACTTCTTCAGCTCGGCCATCGCATCGGCGGGCGACGGCGAGGCGCACTCGTCGGAGTCCGTCCGGCATCGCATCAAGGCGCTGATCGACGCCGAGAATCCCGACGACGTGCTGTCGGACGACAAGCTGGTCGAGGTCCTTGGCCGCGAAGGTATCGAAATCGCGCGACGTACGGTGGCGAAATACCGCGAAGCGCTGCGCATTCCGTCTTCCGTCCAGCGTCGGCGCGAGAAAAGGATGCATTGCCAGTCAGTCGCGCGTGTTGCCTTGAAATCATCCTCTTCAAGTCGGGATTACCAGTTTGACAGCGGTTCACCGTCTGACTAGGTTCCGCTGAGTTGCACACGTCGATCGGCCGGATTTGCGCCTGAGGGCAGTGGCGTAAGATCTTTTCGACGAAGCAAAAAATTGCAGCTGCGGTGATGTCTGACGAGCAGCAGGGCCGGTGCGAATCGGCCCGAATCGGGCATTCGCAACGCGCTGGATGGAAAGGCCATGGGAATGGACTTGGGCGATCTATTGCGGCCGGAAGGCACTTTTGCCGCTCTGAGACTGAAGAACAAGAAGCAGACCTTGCAGGATCTGTCGCACCGGGCCGCAAACCTCACAGGTATTGACGAGCGTCAGATCTACGACGCCTTGCTGCAGCGGGAGCGGCTTGGCTCGACGGCCGTCGGCCGCGGCATAGCGATACCTCACGCACGCCTGCGCGGACTGAGCAGGATCTCGGCGGTCTTCGCCCAGCTGGATGAGCCCATCGATTTCGATGCCATCGACGGCGATCCGGTCGATCTGGTGTTCGTGCTGCTGGCCCCCGAACAGGCAGGCGCCGACCACTTGAAGGCACTGGCGCGCATTTCGCGCGTTCTGCGTGATCCGTCGACCCTCGAGAAGCTCCGTGCCGCCCGCGATCGGGCCGCGCTCTATGCCGTCCTCACCGAGCCGCTGGCCACGCACGCGGCCTGAAGGATCACACGGCACCGACCCCGGCTTGCGGCCGTCCCCGTTGCCCGTTAGGCATCGACAGGCAGCATGAGGAGGTCGCGCGTGAAGCTCACCGAGAAGCCGGGACGCGCCGAGCTGAACGCAGCCATGGCCGAGGCGGTCCGCATGGTCGAGACGGGTCGGTCCGGTCCCGCCGTGCGCCTGTTGAAGGACATCGCGCGCCATCGCCCGGACGACTTCGACATCGAGCACCTGCTCGGCGCGGCCCGCGTCATGGACGGCCGCTTCGTCGACGGCATCCGGCATCTCGAGCGGGCGGCAACACTCCGGCCCAAGGCGCCGGCCGTCTGGATCAATCTGGCGGCCGCCCATGAGCAGTCTGGTGCGCGCGAAAAGGCCGTCGATGCCTATGGAAAGGCCCTGACGCTCGCGCCGACGCACGCCCAGACCAACCATCGCCTGTGTCTGGCACTACTGGCGCTGGGCCGCGCGGCGCAGGCGGAGGCGCAAGCAGCGGCGTTCCGTGCCGCCAATCCGCGATCCGACGAGGCCCACGTGACGGCGGCGCTGGTCGATGTCGCGGAGGGTCGCGACGACGCCGCCATCGAGAGCCTTGCCACGGCCCGGCGTCTCGCCCCCGCCAACACGCTGGCGCTGGCCAATCTAGCCTTCCTGCTCGGCAAGCGCGGTCGCTACGCGGAGGCCTTGCCGCTGCTCGAGGATCTCGTCGCCCGCCGGCCGTCAGATTGGGAGGCGCTCGAGAAGCTCGTTCACACCAAGCGCGCGCTTCTCGATTGGAGCGGACTGGCCGAGCACGAACGGCGGCTCCTCGACGCTGTAAGAACGACGACGGTCTCCGTCGATCCCTGGACGCTCTTCAGTATCTCGGACGATCCCGGGCTGTTGCGTAATGCGGCCATGCGCCGGTCCGAACGGATCACGGCGACGAAGCCACGTCAGCTGACGCCTGCGGCGACCTATCCCCATTCGCGCATCAGGATCGGCTATCTCTCGGGTGATTTCGTCGACCACCCGGTCGCCCACTCCCTGACGGGCCTGATAGGCGCCCACGACCGCAGCCGCTTCGAGGTGATCGCGCTTTCCCTGTCGGCGGACGACGGCAGCGCGGTGAGGAACCGCCTCGAGGCCTCATTCGATAAGTTCGTCGATCTCGCGGGCGTCGCACCGGTCGAGGTCGCGCTGCGGATGCGCGAACTGGAGATCGACATCGCGGTCGACGTCAGCGGCGCGACCGAGCGCGGAAGTCCCATGATCCTGGCCCATCGCCCGGCGCGGGTTCAGGTCTCCTACCTCGGTTACCCTGGAACCAGCGGCGCGCCGTGGCTGGACTATCTCATCGCCGATCCCGTGGTCGTGCCGCCGTCCGCCGATCGCCATTACACCGAGAACGTCGTGCGCCTGCCGCACTCCTTCTTCCCGCCGTCGCGGCGTGAGATCGCCCCCGATCCAGGTCCTCGCTCGGCCCACGGATTGCCAGCCGAAGCGGTCGTTTTCGCCAGTTTCAACAACGCCTTCAAGCTGTCTCCCGGACTGTTCGAGAGCTGGATCCGGATCCTGTCGGCAGTGCCGGGATCCGTCCTCTGGCTGCGAACCTCGGGCGACGCCGCGGACGATCGCCTGCGGGCGACGGCTCGCAGCCACGGTGTCGAGGCCGACCGCCTGGTCTTTGCGCCTCGCGTTCCGAGCGAAGCGGACCATCTGGCACGGCTGCGTCTAGCTGACCTGTTTCTCGATAGCGCGCCCTATAATGCCCACACGACGGCCAGCGACGCATTGTGGGCGGGCTTGCCCGTGCTGACCGTGCCGGGCGCGTCCTTCGCGAGCCGCGTTGCCGCGAGCCTCGTATCCGGGGCCGGCCTGCCGGAGCTCATCGTCGCGGACCGGGACACGGCCGTCGCCACCGCAGTCGCGCTGGCCGGCGATCCGGATCGACTCGGCGACATCCGCCGGCGATTGGCGGCGGCGCGCGAGAATGCGCCGTTGTTCGCGATCGATGCCTACGCGCGCCATCTCGAGGCAGCCTTCATCGCCATGCACGCCCGCTCACGCGCGGGCTCGAAGCCTGGTCCCTTTGCAATCTCTGGTTCGTCCGAAGTGATCTGAAGCCCGCTGCCGTCCGTTTTGTTCAGGTCATTTGCGGTAGGGAACTTGAATGGGCCGGCAGCTTCGCGTCGCCGTCATAGGCTCGGGAATATCCGGCCTCGCGGCGGCGTGGCTGCTGTCGAAACGTCATCGGGTCACGTTGTTCGAGACCAACCGGTACTTCGGCGGTCACAGCAATACGGTCGAGGCGCCCGGTCCGTCCGTTCCAATTCCGGTCGATACGGGCTTTATCGTCTACAACGATCGGACCTATCCGAACCTCGTTGCGCTGTTCGAACACCTCTCGGTGCCCACGGCGCCGTCGAGCATGAGTTTCGCCGTCTCGCTCGATGACGGCGCCTACGAGTACTCGGGTTCCGGTGTGACCGGCCTGTTCGGCCAGCGGCGCAATATCCTGCGTCCTTCTCATTATCGGATGACGGCCGACATCCTCCGCTTTTTCCGCGAGTCGCCGCGCATTCTCGACGATCCGTCGATCGCTGACGCCTCGCTCGGTTCCTATATCGCCTCGAACGGCTATTCGTCGGCGTTCGTCCATCGCCACATCCTCCCGATGGCGGCCGCGATCTGGTCCACGCCGTCGGCGCGCGTCCTCGACTACCCCGTGGCCTCGTTCGTGCGCTTCTTCCAGAACCACGGCCTGCTGCAGGCGACGAACCAGCCGACGTGGCGCACGGTGCGTGGCGGCAGCCGCGAGTACGTACGCCGCATCCTCGCGGACTTCAGCGGCGATCAGCGGCTGGCGGCCGGCGTGACGCGCATCGAGCGGTCGGATACCGGCGTCGACATCCTGGCCGGCAGCGAGCGCCAGACGTTCGACTCCTGTGTGATCGCCACCCACGCCGATGATGCCCTGGCCCTCCTCGCCGAGCCGACGGCGGCAGAACGCGAAACCTTGGGGGCGTTTTCCTACACCGCCAACCGTGCAATTCTTCATCGCGACCCCTCTCAGATGCCGAAACGGCGACGCGTGTGGTCGAGTTGGAACTATCTGGGCTCGGCGGCCGGAGGGGAGCGGGATCTGTCTTTGACTTACTGGATGAACAATCTGCAGCCGCTCGGCGTCGGTGCAGGCGACATCTTCGTCACGCTGAACCCGCGACGCACCATCGATCCGCGGACGATCGTTTACGCGGTCGATTATAACCATCCCGTTTTCGACGCCCGGGCAACACGTGCGCAGGGCGCGCTATGGTCGCTGCAGGGTCGCCACCGCACGTGGTTCTGCGGCAGCTATTTTGGCTATGGCTTTCACGAGGACGGTCTTCAGGCCGGGCTGGCGGTGGCCGAGCAGCTCGGTGGCACCAAGCGCCCATGGTCGCTGGAAAACGCGTCCAGCCGCATTCACGTCGAACCGGTGACCGGGGCCGGCGTGTCCGGTCTGGCGGAGGCCGCGGAATGACGGCGTACCGCTCGTGCGCGTATCGCGGGACCGTGGTCCACAAGCGGCTGGCGCCCAAGCGCCACGCCTTTTCCTACAAGGTGTTCGCGCTCTGCCTCGACGTCGACGAGATCGATCGCCTCGACGCTGACTTGCGCCTCTTTTCTCGCGCGCGTTGGAACATCATGAGTTTCCACGACCGCGATTACGCGGCAGGCGACGGAACCCGCGTGGCGGATCACGTGCGCGGCGTGCTGACGGCCGCAGGCTCCGGCCACGCGACGTCCCGCATCGTGCTCCTCTCTTACCCGCGCATGATGGGCTACGCGTTCAATCCCCTGAGCGTCTATTTCGCCTACGATGAGGCCGACCGTCTCGGCGCCGTCGTCTACGAAGTCTCGAACACCTTCGGTGAGCGCAAGAGCTACGTCATTCCGGCTCAGCCCTCCGATGAGACGCTTCGCGCCCAGCGGTGCGACAAGGAGATGTACGTCTCGCCGTTCACACACGCGTCGGCGACCTACGATTTTCATCTGCGTCCACCGGACGAGAGCGTCGTGGTCGGCGTCGATCTCCGCGAAGGCGCGGTGCCTGTGCTCAAGACCCATTTCCGTGGCGATCGGGTGCCGCTGTCGGATGGCGCACTTGCGCGTCTGGCGCTGACCCATCCGCTCATGACTGCGAAGGTCGTGGCGGCCATCCACGTCGAGGCGGCGCGGCTCTGGTGGAAGGGGGTGCCGCTCGTCGCGCGCCATACCTCGCCGCGATACTCGTTCACAGTTGTCGAAACGCGAGCCGATGGGGGGCACCATGTCTGAGGACAGGACAGCCGCAATGTCCGAGGCCATGGTGCTTCCGGGCGGCGGCGTCTTGCGTCACTTCGACGCCCGGCTGCTGAAGGCCTTGGCGCGCGCGGCCGGCACTTCGATGCGTGGTCGCCTGACGCTGGAATTGCCGTCGGGCTGTACCGGGGTGATCGGTGGAGCCGGCGCCAGCGGCATCGAGGCGTCCCTGAAGATCGTCAACTACGCCGCGCTCTGGGACGTGCTGCGGCGCGGTCTGATCGGCTTTGCCGAGAGCTACCTCGCCGGTCGCCTGACGACGCCGAGCCTGAACGACATCTTCGACCTTTACCTCGACAACGAAGCCACGCTGTCCAGCGCCCTTCCGGCTCTCGAGCGCGCCAGCCGCCTCGACCGACGCTACCATCGCAAGCGCGACAACACCCGTCGCGGCAGCCGCCGAAATATCGCGGCCCACTACGATCTCGGCAACGAGTTCTATCGGCTGTGGCTCGATAGGGACATGTCCTATTCGAGCGCGATCTTCACGCAGCCCGACATGGGCCTCGAAGCCGCCCAGGCGGAAAAGCACCGCCGCATCGTCGACGAATTGCGCGTCGGGGCGGGCGACACCGTCCTCGAGATCGGCTGCGGCTGGGGCTCGATCGCCGAGGCCGTGGCGCGTCGCGGCGCCGACGTGACGGCGATCACGATCTCCGAGGAGCAGTACGCGGCGGCCACTGACCGGCTCGCCAAGGCGGCGCTCTCCGATCGTGCGCGCGTCATGTTCCAGGATTATCGCGATACCGTCGGCAGCTTCGACCGCATCGTCTCGATCGAGATGATCGAGGCCGTCGGCGAGAACCACTGGCCGGCCTATTTTGGAACCTTGGCCGATCGCCTGAAGCCCGGCGGCTCGGCGGTCATCCAGGCCATCACGCTGCGCGACGACCTGATGCCGATCTATCGCAGCCGTCCCGATTTCATCCAGCGCTACGTGTTTCCGGGCGGCATGCTGCCGTCGGTCCCGTTGATGCAGCAGCATGCCGAAAGCGCCGGACTGACGTTCGGCGAGATCGAGCGTTTCGGCGCCTCATATGCGTTGACCCTTGCCGAGTGGCGCCACCGGTTCCATCGTGCCTGGCCGCGCATCGAGGCTTTGGGGTTCGATGCGCGCTTCCGGCGCCTCTGGGACTATTACCTTTGCTATTGCGAGGTTGGCTTCCAGCGCGGGCTGATCGATGTCGGTCTTTATCGGTTTTCGAAACCGGCTTCCGTGCCCGGGAGGGGTCAATGACGAGACAGACAGCCGAATCACCCGTCGAATGGCGCCAAACCGCCCCCGAGAGCGAGCCGGCGGCCCACCATCCGGCGAAGCCCGACGCCCCGTTCGCGATCACCACGTTCCTCGAGGGTCGCACCTTCGCCTGGGGTGTCTTCGAGGATCGCTTCGGGAAACTCCGCCGCCGTTTCGAGGTCGAGATGAACGGCCGCTGGTCGGGCGACATCTTCGAGCTGCACGAGGAGTTCCGTTACGACACCGGCGATGTCGAGCAGCGCATCTGGCTCATCACGCCCGGCATTGACGGCCGCTTCACGGGGACGACAGAGGATTGCGTCGGAGTGGCCGAGGGTCGCTGCGACGGCGAGTCGATCCGCATGAGCTACCGGTTTCGTCTGCGGGTCGACCAGCGTGTGTTCACGGTCGACTTTGATGACCGGATCTATCGCCTCGAGTCCGGCTTGGCCATCAATCGAGCCACCATGCGCAAGTGGGGTGTGAAGCTCGGCGAGCTGTCGCTGTTCTTCATGAAGCGTGACGAACCTGCGCCGCGCGAATGCGAGCGCCCGGCCGGCCTGCGGTCGGTCTGACGTCGCCGCGCTTGCCGCGTCACTTCGGCAGGAAGCGCTTCGCCACTCGGAAGTAGAGGCTGTACGGCAGCAGGCGCAGCAGCTTCAGTGTCGCCACCAGCTGCCACGGAAACGCGATCTCGAAACGCTGCGTCTTCAGCCCCGCCAGGATATGCCCCGCCGCCGCCTCGGCGCTCATGATGTAGGGCATGTCGAATTGATTGACCGCGGTCATCGGCGTTTCGACGAACCCGGGATTGATCACCTGCACGTGGATCGCGTGCTCGGCGAGTTCGAGCCGCAGCACTTCCGCCAGCGTGATGACCGCCGACTTGCTCGGTGCGTAGGCCGAGGCTTGCGGCAGCCCGCGATAGCCGGCGACCGAGGCCACCATGGCGATGTGCCCCTGCCGGCGGGCGACCATGTCGGCGATCAGCGGTTCGAGCGCGTGGGCGACGCCAGCATAATTCACCGCCATCGAGTTGATGGCTTTCGCCGCATCGTACTGTTTTGCCAGCTGAGGGTGCCAGAGCCCGGCATTGAGCACGACGAGATCGATCGGGCCAAACTGTGCCTTGATGGCAGCCGCAGTTTCCGCCATCGCGGCGCGGTTCGTCACATCCACCGGAAACGCGGTGATCCGATCATCGAGCGCCGCCACCTCGGCGAGTTTCTCGGCCGACCGCGCTGATATGGCGACCCGGCAGCCTTCGCGGGCCAGCATCAGGGCGAGTTCACGACCGATCCCGGAGCTGGCGCCGGTCACCCACGCTGTTTTCCACGCCCGCTGCGCCATTCGCGACAAGACCTAGAGGCCCGTCAGCGGATGCACGATCCGGCCGATCAAGCCCTTGAAGCGTGCCGGACGCTCGCTGGCGATCAGGCAGATGCAGCCCAGGTCCTTGTCGGCCATCGGCACATGCTCGCACTCCTCGTCGACATCCTGCAGGTCGCCCGGAAGGTAGCGCCCACCTTGATCGCTGTAGGCACCGTCGAGAACGAGCGTCAATTCGGTGCCCCCATGACCGTGCTCCGGCATGCGCCGTCCGGCCGCGATCTTGAGAAGGCGCAGGTCGCCCTCTTCCGGGCTGCTGAGCTGCAGCCGATGATGCCAGACCCCCGGGCCGAGAATGCGCCATGGCACCGTCTCGAAGGTGAGCCCATAAGCCTGAGCGATCGGCCGCGGCAGCCGCTCGCCGTCGTCGATGACCGGCCGGCGGGTCCGCGGCGTGGCAAGCACCACATCGACGGGCCGCGTCGGATGGCGTCGCCCGGACGGTGCGGGCGTCGGCGCCAGCGATGCAATGAGCGCATCGCCGACGGCCTCGAGCAGCCTCACCTCGCGCCGACAGGCCGGACACATGGCGACATGCGCGGCGACAGCGGCGGACAACGCCTCGTTGAGAGTGCCGGCGGCATAGGCCATCAGGGTTGCAGGGTCGGCATGCCGATTGATCAGCTTGGTCATCTGATGTCCTCGAGGGCTGATCGAACTTTCTGGTAGGAAAGGCGGATGCGGGATTTGACCGTGCCGAGGGGAAGCTGCAGACGGTCGGCGATCTCGCTGTGGGACAGGCCGTCGATGAAGGCGAGCGTCACCACTTCGAGCTGTTCCGGCGGGAGTGTCCGGAGCACAGCCTGGACGCGGGTCTTCTGCTGGGCCTGGTTGACCGCTTCGTCGGGCGCGATCTCATCGGAAGCGATCGTGTCAGCGTGCTCCTCGGGGAGTTCCTGCCAGGGTGTCCGCTTCCTGAGCCTGTCGATGCGCAGATTGCGCGCGATCGCGAAGATCCAGGATGACGCACTGCCCTTCTCCGAAGAATAAAGCGCCGCTTTGGTCCAGACAGTAAGAAGCGTTTCCTGCATCAACTCGTCCGCTGTCGCGGGATCGGCCCCCTGGCGGAGCATGTAACTGCGAATGCGAGGTCCGAAATCGTTAAAGAGCTGTCTGAAGGCTTCGTCGCTGCGGTCTTTGGCGATAGTCGTCAGAAGATCGGTCATCGAGCCCTTGAGAGAGGCGTTGGCCCGTCGCGGCGAGGCGCGAGCGATACTCGGGTGGCTCAACATAGAGGCTCTCCGTTCCCACGCAACGATCTACGCTGACGCGCCCCGCCCGGATCAGCAGATCGTTTATTTTTATCGGGCGTGATCTGTTGCGGCGTCTCTGGCGTTAACCGGCGTGAACACCGTCACCGGAGCACCCCATGAGTTCGAAGGTCCTGACATCCCCGTTGTCTCCCGCGATTGTCCGGATGGCCGGCGAAGTCAAACCGACGCGCACGGAGGCCGAAGCGGCCGTCCGCACGCTCCTGAAGTGGATTGGCGAGGACCCGACGCGCGATGGTCTGGCCGATACACCGGGCCGGGTCGTGCGTGCTTTCGACGAATTTTTCGCCGGCTACGCGCAGGATCCGGCCGAGATCCTGAAGCGGACCTTCGAAGAGACCGACGGGTATGACGAGATGGTCGTGCTCCGCGCCATCCCCTTCGAGAGCCATTGCGAGCACCACCTCGCGCCGATCATCGGGCGGGCTTGGGTGGCCTATGTCCCGTCGGGTCGGGTTGTCGGCATCTCGAAGCTGGCGCGCGTCGTCGAGGCCTACGCCAAGCGCTTGCAGATCCAGGAGCGGATGACGGCTCAGATCGCCAACACGATCGAGGAAGTCCTCCGGCCTGTCGGCGTGGGTGTGATCATCAAGGCGACGCATCATTGCATGTCGACGCGCGGTGTCCACAAGCATGGCACGGATATGGTGACCAGCCGGATGCTGGGATCGTTCCGCAACAATCCGATGACTCGCCAGGAGTTCCTGGCGATGGTGGAGTAGCAAGAGCACTCCGGACGACCAACAGGGAAGGGCGTCATGAAACTGCTGCGCGCCTATGTCGTCGTCCTCGTCGTCTTCGTGCTCGTCGACGCCGTTTGGTTGTCGCTCGTTGCATTCCCGATGTTCCAGGCCGCGCTCGGCGACATGCTGCGCGCCAGCCCGAACATCGGTGCCGTCGTAGCGTTCTACCTGATCTATCCCGCTGGCGTGCTGGCCCTTGCCGTGCTGCCGGCTGTCGAGAAGCAATCGCTCCGGGAGGCGCTGGTCAAAGGCGCGATGCTCGGCTTCGTCGCGTACGCCACCTTCGATCTGACGGCGCACGCGGTGCTCAACCGCTGGACGTGGTCGATTGTGCTCCCGGACATGGCGTGGGGCACCGTTTTGACCGCGATTGCGTCTGTGGCCGGCTTCGCGGCCATGGCTGGCCTGCGCGGTGGCGTGAGGACGAGCCGTTGAGTTTGGCGCCATCCTCGTTTCTATGGCTTCTTGGATATCAGGCCGTCTGGCTGATCACGGCGTTCACCGTGGCCCGGGGGCATGCCTGGATCGGGATACTAGCCGCCGCCGTACTCCTCGCGGTGCGATGGATCGTGTCGCGAGAACGGCAGAACGACGCCGTTCTGGTCGGAGCGTCGATCGCGGCCGGCCTTGTCGTCGAGAATGCCATTGCGGCCTTGGGGCTGGTGACCTTCCGCCCGAGCATTGGCGTCGGCGCCGCCCCGCTCTGGCTGCTCGCCCTGTGGGCCACGTTCGGCGTCACCCTCCCTGCGACAGCCGTCATGCTCGGTGCGAGACCAGCCGTCAAATCTATGCTGCTGGGCCTGTTGGGAGCGCCACTTGCCTATTGGGCAGGACACCGGCTGGAGGCCTTGACGCTCGCTGAACCGCTCTGGCAGGGGCTCGTCGCGTACGGCATCGCATGGATGTGCGCCATGCCGGCTCTGTTTGCAGTCCTTGCGGCTCTGGATCGCCGCAATCCCCAGGGGGATTAAGTCCGCGCGTCCCCAAAATGGCCTCGAAATCGTCTATGATCTCAGCAGTGCGGAAGCGTCGGGACGACGAGGACGAATGCGGAGGCGGGCTGCCGGGGACGCGCCGGAGCGTGAGGCGCGAAGCGCGAGGGTTGGAAGGCGGGACGGGCGAGCCGCCACGATCTCCGTCGTGGCGCGACACGGCTGGCGAAGCGGTGCCTTCGCATCGCTCTTGCTTTCAGTCCTGTGCGCCGGATCAGCGGTGGCGAGCGCCGACTTCAGGCGTTTCGTGTCCGAGCTTCGGCCGGACGCCCTGTCACGCGGCATCTCGGGCACGGTGTTCGATCGCGAGATGGCCGGCGTCGAGCCCGATCTGACCGCCCCCGATCTTGTCCGGCCCGGCCAGGACGCCCCGTCGTCGAAGGGCCAGGCCGAGTTCACGGTGGCGCCTCAGGACTATCTCTCCGAAAAGCGGCTCGTTGCGCTCGCTGCGGAAGGTCGCGCGCTCGCGGCCCGTCACGCGGCGGCCCTCGATGCCGTCGAAAACCGCGTCGGCGTCGATCGCCATGCGGTGCTGGCGATCTGGGGCCGTGAGACCGCGTTCGGCAGCTACAAGCCGAAGCACGACGCCATCCGCGCGCTCGCGACGCAGGCCTATCTCGGCCGGCGCAAGGACATGTTCCGCGACGAGCTGCTCCATGCCTTGAAGCTGATCGATGACGGACGCGTGCGCCGCGCCGAGATGCGCGCCTCGTGGGCCGGCGCCATGGGCCTCACGCAATTCATGCCGTCGGAGTTCTACTCGTCCGCCATCGATCTCGACGGCGACGGCCGCATCGATCTCTTCGCGTCCGTCGCCGACGCGCTCGGCTCGGCGGCGAGCCAGTTGAAGCAGAAGGGCTGGGTGAAGGGCCTGCCATGGGGTATCGAGATCGCGCCGTCGAAACGCGTTGATTGCGCCAACGAGGGCCCCGGCAACGCACGTCCCATCGCCGAATGGATGCGGATGGGAGTGTCGCGCATGGATGGTCGGCCCTTCGATGCAGCGCACCTGCCGGCGAGCGCCTATCTGATGTCGCCGGGCGGGAGCCATGGTCCCCAGTTTCTCGTCACCGAGAACTTCAAGGTTTTGCGGGCCTACAATACGTCGGACCTCTACGCAACGTTTGTCGGCAGCCTGTCCGATCGCATCGCCGGTATCGGCGGATTTCGCAGGCCATGGTCGCCGGTCCGCCAGCTTTCGACGGCCGGTATTCTCGAGATCCAGCGCCGCTTGCGTGACGCCGGCCACGAGATTGCCAAGCTGGACGGGCGGATCGGCTCCGAGACCCGGCTGAAGATCGGGCTCTATCAGCGCGCGCAGCGTCTCGATGTCGATTGCTGGCCGAGTGAAGCCTTGCTTCAGGCCATGCGGAAGGTGGGCCGATGATGCGCTGGGAGTCGAGGTCACGCGCATTTCGGATCGCCACGGCCACGTTGGCGTCGGCGATGCTTATCGCGCTGGCGCCGTCCGGATCTCGTGGCGAGCCGCGTCCGGGCGACGCCGGCATCGACGCGCCGCAAGTGGCCGACGAGGCGCTCCTGGAACAGTTTGCGGCAACCGTGCAGTCCGTCCGCCGCGAGGCCGCGGCGCGAGGCATTCCACCTGCGACGCTGGCTGCCGCCTTCGCTGGTCTGTTGCCCGATCCCTTGATCCTCGAGCTTCTTCAGCGCCAGCCTGAGCACGCGATGGCGCCCTGGGACTACGTCGGTCGCCTGGTATCGGAGAGCCGCATCGCCGAAGGCCGCGCGCTGCTGGCGACCCACGATGGCATGTTGACCGCGCTGGAAGCCCGGCACGGTGTCGACCGCCACGTTCTGGTGGCCATCTGGGGCATTGAGTCGAGCTATGGCAACCTGCCCGGCACCCGTCCGGTCGTCCGATCCCTCGCCACTCTTGCCGCGAGTGATGCGCGACGGCGGGCATTCTGGCGGAAGGAACTGCTGGCCGTTCTCGCGATCCTCGACCGCGGCGAAGCAGACATCGCCATGCTGCAGGGGTCCTGGGCCGGCGCCATGGGGCACACGCAGTTCATGCCGACGAGCTTTCTCGAACATGCCGTCGACGGCGATGGCGACGGACGGCGCGACATCTGGCGGTCGATCCCCGATGCGCTGGCATCGACGGCCAACTACTTGGCGAAATTCGGCTGGACGCCGGGCGAGGTCTGGGGCGGCGAGGTAGTTCTGCCGACCGGCTTCGACTATCGCATGGTGAGCGCTGCCCTCGTGCGAGCGCCAGCGATCTGGCGGACGCTTGGTGTGGCGGCGCCGGACGATCGGCCGTGGCCCGGTGCAGTGACGGCGGGCTCGCTTCTGCTGCCGGCGGGCCGGTCTGGTCCGGCGTTTCTACTCGGCGGCAACTTCCGGGTGCTGCTCCGCTACAACAACGCCACGCTCTATGCCCTCTCCGTGGCTCACCTGGCCGATCGACTGGCGGGCCGACCGACGTTCTGGCGGCCCTGGCCGACCGACGACAGACCCCTGGATCTTGCAGGCCGCCGCGAGCTGCAACAACATCTGGCGGCACTCGGGTTCGAGGTCGGCGAGATCGACGGTATCGTCGGCGAGGCGACGCGCGCGGCCGTTCAGGCGTGGCAGGCGGCGCAGGGCAAGCCGGCCGACGGCTGGGCCGGCGAGAATCTGCTCGCCAGCCTGAAGCGGAGCCGTACCGCGGATGACGGCGGACGGAATTGATCGCATCGTCGCCGTCGGCGCGGCCGCCGACGTGCCGCCTTGTCTCCGGCCGGCACTTGCACCAGAGTGCGCGTCGCATGAACCGTGGATCGAGTCGGACCGCCATGCACTGGTTGATTATGCTCGTTCTGACCTTTGCCGCGGCGCTGAGCCCCGCGATGTCGCGCGCGTTGGCGCAGGGTCTGGACGGCGGCACCGGCATGCTCGATCCGTTCCCCGAGAACGACCGCTACCGCATCCAGGTCTGGGGCGACCAGATGGCGGCGGGGCTTCTCGATGGCCTGTCGGAAACGCTGGCTGAGGATCCTCGCCTCGCGCTCGAGAAGAAGGTGCGCTGGCTTGGCGGCCTCATGCGCGTCGACATCGATCAGGAGGTCAAGACGATTGAGGTCGGCCTCGCCTCCGCCCGCCCCGAGATTGTCGTCGTCATGCTCGGGGCTGGCGATCGTCTGAGTACGCGGCGGCAGGGCAACCGTCGAGTCGCCGTCGGCAGCGACGAATGGCGCGCCGATTACGGCCAGCGCGTCGATGCGATCATGAGGACGTTGCGACGCCGCTCGGTCGGCGTGTTCTGGGTTGGACTTCCCATCATGCGCCGGGCCGATGTTTCGGCCGACGCCGAGATGATGAACGAGATTTTCCGCAGCCGGGCTTTGGCCAACGGCGCCCGCTTCATCGACATCTTCGAAAGTTTTGCCGACGCCGATAAGAGCTACGATCCGAACGGCCCGGATCTGACTGGCAAGATTCGCCTCTTGCGCGACGGCGACGGTGTGCATTTCACCGGCGCCGGCTACCGAAAGCTCGCCTATTTCGTCGAGCGGGAGCTGAAGCGCGCGGCGGCTCAGGCCTGGGAGGCGCGCACGATCCCTCTGGCCGGTTCCGAAGCCGAGCAGGTCCGCATCCGTCCGCCCTCCACCGTGAAGCTCGCGCCGCTGGCCGCGGGCGGCAGCCGGTCGGCCTCCGGCAAATCGGCGGCCGTTGTCCGCCCCGCCGTCACGGCTCCGGGCGACGGCGGCCTTGCGGCCGAGACCGCGCGGGTCACGATCAAGAGCATCGGCGAGAACGGCCGCGAGGAAAGCGTCGGAATCGAACTGGTCCGCCCCGCGATCCCGGCCACGGTGCTCAATATTCTCACCCGCCGCCAATCGCCGGACAAGGCGGCGCACGTGGGCGACACGGTGATGGGCGAGGTGCTCGGCGACCTCACCGTGGTCGCGACCGTGACCACTCTCGGCGAGATCAGTGGTGAACGGCGACGGGCCGGCGCGCTCGATGCCGGCACGCCCTTCAGCCGAGTGCTCGTGCGCGGCGAAACGCTGCCGCCGAAGCCCGGCCGGGCTGACGAAATGCCGTGGCCGCGCCCGTCGGCGAGCGATCTTTCGGCAGTGATCGAGGAGCCGACCCGCGCCGCCGTCGAGAGCGAACCCCGTCGGGGCAGCCGGCCGCGCTGAGGCGGCCTCTCCTGCACGGGTGAGCCGAGGCGGCTATTCCGCCGCCTTTACGCCGAAATACCGGACTTTTGCCCCGCGCTGGTTCTCGTAGATCGAGCCTTGCGAAGACGCGGGCGGCAGCGGAATGCGCACCGGCGCTGGCCGGACGCGCGGCTGCACGGTCGGCTCGCCGAGCACGATACGGCTGTTGAACTCGGCGAAATCCGGCACGCCCATCAGCGGCCAGGCATCGGCGGCGGCATATTCGAAGAGGAGCAGGCGGCGCGGCTTCGTCGACGTGTTCTGCGCCGAGCCGTGCAGCGTGCGCGCGTGATGGATCGACATCGAACCGGCCTTGCCGGTGAGCGGCACGGCCTTGCCGAAGTCGATCTGGTTGAGCTCGCCCGTGATGGCACCGCAGAACGCGCCGTCCGAATGGTGATCGTAGAGCGGCCCCCGATGCGAACCGGGGATCATCAGCATCGGCCCGTTCTCGATGTCGCAGTCGTCGAGCAGGATGCCCGTGGCGAGCACGTCGTCGTTGGTGTGTGGGTAGAAGGCCCAGTCCTGATGCCACTCGACGGGGGCACCGTAGCCGGCCGACTTCATGTTGAGCTTGGACCCGTGCAGCCGCAAGTTCGGCCCCAGCAAGGCCGCGAGCATGGCGGTCAGCCGTGGATTGCGGACCAGCCGCTTGAAGTAGTCGAAATGCCTGTGCGGCGTCTTGATCCGGCGCACGCGAGGTGCCGCGGCGGTATGGCCGTCCTCGAGATCGTAGATATCGGTATGCGTGGTCACCTTGCTCGCGCCCGCGACGATCTCGTCGACCGTCTGGCGCAGCTCGGCCACCTCTTTCGGTGACAGGGCGTCCGGCACCATGAGGTAGCCATTCTCGTTGTAGAAATCGACCTGCTCCGCGGTCAGCATGGACGTCTCCCGATCGGCTTTTGTTTGGGCTTGGAACGGATGCTAGCCCCCCGGGCGCGTCTCTGCCAACCGTCCTGATGCGATGGCCGCGCATCGTGCCGCCCGGGTGGGCTGTGACACCGAAGCGTGCTATCGACAGGCCGGTAACACACCGCTCTGGCAGCAATGGAGGTTCGAGCATGCGCCGTGAACGCAAGGCCAAGATCGTCGCGACGCTTGGCCCAGCCAGCTCCGATCCCGCCATGATCGAGAAGCTGTTCGACGCCGGCGCCGATGTCTTTCGCCTGAACTTCAGCCACGGCACACAGGAAGATCATAAGCGCCGCCTCGACGCGATCCGCGCGCTGGAGGCGAAGAAGGGGCGGCCGATCGGGATTCTGCAGGACCTTCAGGGACCGAAGATCCGCATCGGAACGCTCAAGAACGGCCCGGTGGTGATCAAGTCGGGCGACATGCTGGAGTTCCGCCTCGACCGTGAGCCGGGCGACGCCACGTCGATGGCTCTGCCCCACCCGGAAGTGTTCGAGAACATGATGCCGGGCCACCGCATCATGATCGACGACGGCAAGCTGCAGCTCGAATGCGTCGAGCCGGGCAAGGACCGCATCCGCGCCCGCGTCGTCATCGGCGGCACGGTCTCCGATCGCAAGGGCGTCAACTTGCCTGAGACCGAATTGTCCATCTCGCCGCTGACCGAGAAGGACCGCGCCGACCTCGAGTTCGGACTCGGCATGGGCGTCGACTGGGTGGCGTTGTCCTTCGTCCAGCGCCCGTCCGACGTGATCGAGGCGCAGGGCATCATCAAGGGCCGCGCGGGCGTGATGGCGAAGATCGAGAAGCCCGCCGCTCTCGGCCGGATGGAAGAGATCGTCGCGCTGGTCGACGCCGTCATGGTGGCGCGTGGTGACCTCGGCGTCGAAATCCCGCCCGAGGACGTACCGGGCCGCCAGAAGGAACTCATTCGTCTGTGCCGCCATGCCGGCAAGCCGGTCGTGGTCGCCACCCAGATGCTGGAATCCATGATCAAGTCGCCGTCGCCGACCCGCGCCGAGGCGTCGGACGTGGCGACCGCCATCTACGACAGCGCCGACGCGGTGATGCTGTCCGCGGAGTCCGCGTCGGGTGACTGGCCCGTCGAGGCCGTTTCGATGATGAACCGCATCATCGAGCATACCGAATCCCACAAGCTCTATCGCTCCATCATCGACGCACTCCAGCCGAGCCCGGAGCACACGACGGCCCACGCCGTCGCGGCCGCGGCAGCCGACGTCGCGGGCGCCATCGGGGCCACCGCGATCGTCGCCTACACGCAGAGCGGGACGACCGCCCTGCGCGCCGCGCGAAAGCGCTCGATGGTGCCGATTCTGGGCCTTTCGCCGTCGCCGCTGACAGCGCGTCGACTCGCGTTGCTGTGGGGCAATCACAGCGTCATCTCGGCCGAGATCCAGACCTACGACGACATGGTGGAGCACGCCAAGGCCTGCGCCGTGTCGGAAGGCTTTGCGAAGCCCGGCGATCGGATCGTGATCGTGGCCGGCATCCCGTTCGGGCGCCAGGGCTCCACCAACAACATGCGCGTCGCGCGCATCTGAGCGCGCATCGGCGCTACTGGATGATCCGGGCGAGGTACGCCTGCAGCTCGGTGACGAGATGCCCGTGCGTCTTGGCGAGCTGCCAGCCGATCGACGCGGCTGGCGCCAGCATGCGGATCATGATGGCCCGGGCCTCGGTCTGACCGAGGTTCTGGTTCCGGCCTTCGAGGTAGGAGATGCGCAGGATCGCCACCGCGGCATCGAGCCGGTGTTCCAGTGAGCGTAAGTCGCCGCCCGCATTCTGCCGGCCGTGCAGCACCGAGGCGCTGGCCTCCGCTTCGGCCAGATGCAGATTTTTCAGGAGTTTCTGGCGCATCGTCGATGTTTCGTCGTCGACTGCGCGTCTGACCTTGGCCTTTAGCAGGAGCCACGGCGGCAGGAACCCGAGAAACAGCAGCCCGGCAGTGATCGTAAGTCCGGCATAATCCGTGAGTTCGCCGCCGGTGTACCAGATGTAGCCGACGGTCACCGCGGTGAACACGAACATCGCCGTAGCGCCCTGCGCGCTCATCTGCAGGAACGGCTTGTAGTGCTTGTCATGCAGCACGATCTCGACCGGTGCACGGAACGGGTACCTCCGGATCACCCAGGACGACTTGATCAGGAAGCCGATCAGAACGACCCAGATGAAGGCATTGAGGAACCACTCGACCGACCAGACGCCCCACATCAGGTAGTCGATCGGCAATACGGCGTCGGAGCCGCCGAGCCGCTCGTAGCGCGGGCTCAGGAGATAAAGAAAGTCGAACGCCACGAACGGCAGCGCGATCACGAGCGCGAGGAGCGCGCCGGGGAACCCGAGCACGCGATCGACGAGCGAGCGCACCTCGCTATCCGGCACGGCGAGATGCGCCACCCCGCGCTCGAAGCCGCGGGTGTAGGCGAGCACGAACAGCCGCGTGATGATGACGTGAGCCGCGAAGTAGAGGGGCTGCACCTGCCATTCGCGTGACGCGAGGAACGCCGGAATGTTCGGAGCCAGCGCGAAGCCAGCAAGCCAGAGGCTGACGGCCAGGACGATGGCGAGGACCACCGTCCACGTCATCTTCTTCGGCAGAACGCTGTCGATCGGCCAGCCCGCCTCGCCTCCGTACGCCGCGCCCCGGGCGCGCGCGACCGTCCGCCCCCAGTCGCCCCAATCCCGCTCGGGCAAGACGCTGACGTCGGCCGCGTCGTGACCCTCAGGTACGGTCCGGCGGCGGTTACGCGCGACGACGACGGTCGAGATGGTGACTGACACGAGCACGCCGAGGCAGATCCACGCGGCCATCCGGGCGGTCTGGTCGTCACGCAGCACATGTCGCAGCTCGGCAAACGCCCGAGCCCAAAGCTCGCTCCAGTTCATCCTCTGATCTTGCCACGGAACACCCGCCGCGCCTGTTGCACGCGGGCAGCAGCGGCCCTGTCAAATGACGCGCCCGACACCGACGAAAAAGGGCGGACCGCTGTTGCGATCCGCCCGTTTCAAACGTCGGGTGCTGGCGTCCGGGCTCAGGCCGCCTTGATGTTCGAGCGCTTCACATGGTCGAGGTTGGCGCCCTCGATGCGCACCAGCTTGGTCGGCTCCTGTCGGTTCGGCGAGTGGACGAAACCGACCGGATAGTAGCGGGCATCGCCGGCCTTCATTTCATAGACCCGCTCGGGCTTCACGAGCGACGGATCGGCGCCCTCGCCCTTCTTCACGATGGTCCAGTCGGTCATCTTGGTCATGCCGACGGCCTGGCCGTAGATCGCCCAGCTGTTGCCGTGGTCGTGCGGGTTGCCTTCGGCCTTGTCGGAATAGACGTGCCCGCAGATGCAGAAGCCCAACTCTGGATCCTCGTAGAGAACCTTGCGCGGCTTGCACTGCTCCGCCGTCAGGTGCTTGGCGACGAACTCGCTGTCGAGGCACGCCTTGGAAACGAGTTGGCAGACCTTTTCCTTGCCACCGTTGCCGGGATCGGCCTTGAGCGTCGCCTTGATGTCGGAAGCCAACTGTTCGAGCGTGTAGGCCATGGGTTCCTCTCCAGAGGGGTGTTGAGGTGCGATCTGTTCTCGATCCGATCGACATCCTGGAAAATGCATCTACGCGGCCCATTCCGCCGCGCGCCATGCGATATGTCAACCGGAGACAGCGCCGGCCCCGCCTGGAGACGCCCTAGCGAAACCCGCCGAAATAGCCGGAGATGAACTGCTCGTAGATCGCCGTCAGCCGCGTCAGGTCGGAAACCGGGCACCGCTCGTCGACCGCGTGGATGGTCTGGTTGACGAGCCCGAACTCGATCACCGGGCAGTAAGCCTGGATGAAGCGGGCGTCCGAGGTGCCGCCACCGGTGCTGAGCACGGGCTCCCGGCCTGTCTCGGCGCGCACCGCGGCGCGCATCGTCTCGACCAGCGGCCCGGGTTTGGTCAGGAACACGTCCCCGGTGCCCGAGAACGACAGGTCGAACCGAGCGCCCACTTCGGCGGCGGCGGCTGTGCACTGCTCCCGCACCCACGCCTCCACCTTCGGCCGGCGCCAGAGATCGTTGTACCGGATGTTGAGCCGCGCTCGGGCTTCACTCGGAATGACGTTCGTCGCGGTGTTGGGCACCGTGATCACCGTCGCCTGGAGGCTCGACGGCTCGAAGTCGGGGGTTCCGGTGTCGAGGGGGGTGTAGGACAGTCGGTCGATCAGCCGCGCCAGCTTGGGCACGGGATTGTCGGCGAGCTGCGGATATGCCGCATGACCTTGCTTGCCGTGCACGACCAGTTCGCAATTGAGCGATCCGCGCCGCCCGATCTTGATCTCGTCGCCGAGCGCCTTCGGATTGGACGGCTCGCCGACGACGCAGGCGTCGATGATCTCGCCCGTCTCGTGCATCCAGTCGAGCACCTTCATGGTGCCGTTGATCGACGGCCCCTCCTCGTCCCCTGTGATCAGGAGGCTGATCGAGAAGTCCTGACGGTCTCCGGCCCGCTCGATGGTGCGGAGCGCCGCCACGACGAAACACGCGATCGCACCCTTCATGTCGACGGCGCCGCGCCCGTAGAGCACCCCGTCGTGGATCTCCGCCCCGAACGGCGGCCGTGTCCAGGCGGCCTCGTCGCCGACAGGCACGACGTCCGTGTGACCGGCGAAGCAGAGGTTGGGCTGGCCCCGTCCGAAACGCGCATAGAGGTTCTCGACGTCCGGCGTGCCCGGCTCCCGCATCGTCATGCGATGGCAGGAGAAGCCGGCCGGCCGCAGCACGCTTTCGAGCAGCGTGAGCGCGCCGCCTTCTATCGGTGTGACGGATGGGCATCGGACGAGGGCCTGCGTCAACGCCACAGGGTCGGTCGAAAGGGGGCTCATGGTTCGCATCTCGAGAGTTGGGCGCCTGGAATGGGCAGATCAGCCCGGTCATGCGGAGGCAGACAGAGAGGGAGAAGACGGGTCGGCCAGACGGCGATAACGTCCGGATCACCGTCATGTTGCTGGCGTGTGAGGCCAAGGCTAGTCAAGTATGGTCGCAGAGAGTGCTCTATTCGAGGAGAGATACTGTGCAAGCTCGTCGTACATTCCTTTTCGTGTCGGCGTCCGTCGTCGCTGGTGCTCTTGCCGTTGCAACCCATCTCCAGAATGCGACGCCGGCCGCGGCCCAGACCCCGCCGGTCTATACAGGCATCGTCAAGGGTGTTGCCGTTGGCGGCTACGACCCTGTCGCCTACTTCACCGAGAACAAGCCTGTGAAGGGCAATCCGACGATCGCCCACGAGCACGGCGGTGCGCAGTACCACTTCTCCAGCGAAGCGAACCGCGAACTTTTCCGGAAGGATCCGGCAAAGTACGCGCCCCAGTACGGCGGCTATTGCGCCTGGGCTGTCGCCGAGGGCTACACCGCTCACGGCGATCCCAATCATTGGACGATCAGTGAGGGCAAGCTGTTCCTCAACTACAACCGCGGCGTGAAGACCACCTGGGAGAAGGACATCCCTGGAAACGTGAAGCGCAGCGAGATCAACTGGCCGAAGCTGATCGGCGCGAAGAAGTAGTCGTACGGCACGGCCACGACGCCCGGTCCGTGCGTCACGGCCTCCCGCCGACGCCGCTAGGCGACGGCCTGCACATTGATCGCCGGCAGCGGCGCGTTGCCGTCGTACCGCTCGATCGCGACGAGGCACGTGTGCGCGGCGCACCCGCCTGAGAACGCCGACGCCGGCACGTCGAGCGTAAGCACGTTGGCGTTGCCCGCGATGCAGAGCGAGCCGTCCGCCGTCTCGATCGGGTTCCACCAGGCGCCGGTCGGCAGGATCGCGACGCCCGGTCGAATGTCGCTGCTCACCCGGACGCCGGCGAGACACCGCCCGCGCCCGTTGCGAACCAATGCCGTATCTCCGTCCTTGATGCCGAGTCGCGCCGCGTCGTCCGGATTGACGGTCAGCGCCTCGCGCCCGGCCTGCTTCTCCGATTGGCTGACCCGCCCCCAGTCGAGCTGGCTGTGCAGCCGCCCGTTGGGTTGTGCCGAGAGGAGATGGAACGGGAAGTCCGAGCGCCGCACCGAACCGAGCCATTCCGGTGGCTCCATCCATGTCGGGTGCGGCGGACAGTCCGGATAGGCGCACGCCGCGAGCGTCTGGCTGTACAGGACGAGCTTGCCGGATTCCGTGCGCAGCGGGTGCGCCTCCGGATCGGCCCGGAACCGCGCCATCGCCGGTTCGAGCTGCACTTCGGGAACTTCGACGTTGCCGGTCTCCCAGAACGTGTCGAAGGGCGGCATGTCGCCACCGCGGACGTTGATGCCGGCGCGGGTCTCCTCGTAGATCCGCCGCACCCAGCCCATCTCGTCGAGGCCTTCGGTGAACGCCTCCGTCACGTCGAGCCGCTGTGCGAGCCCACGCATGATGTCGAAGTCGGAGCGCGCGTCGGCGAGTGGCGGGACGACCTGCTTCATCGCGAAGATGACGTCCGCCCGCCGCCCGCCCGAGATGTCGTTCCGCTCGAGGGTGGTGGTCGCCGGCAGCACGATGTCCGCGCGTTTGGCCGTCGCGGTCCACACGATCTCCTGCACCACGATGGTCTCGGGCTTCGCCCATGCGGTGCTGAGCCGCGCCAGATCCTGATGGTGATGGTAGGGATTGCCGCCCGCCCAGTAGACGAGGCGGATATCGGGGTAGGTGTGCGTCTTGCCTTCGTAGGTGAACGGCTGCCCCGGGTTCAGCAGCATGTCCGCGATGCGCGCCACCGGAATGAAGCTCGCATTGGGCTTCTTGCCATGGCTGAGCCCACCGATCGGCGCCAGCGGAAAGTGGCTGTTGGCGTTGGCGACCGAGCCGAGCCCATAGGCGACGCCGCCGCCCGCATGACCCAACTGCCCGGCGATGGCGGCGAGCGCCGTTCCGGCCCACCATGGTTGTTCGCCGTGAACGGCCCGCTGCAGCGACCAGCTGATCGAGACGAACGACCGCTTCCGCACCATGTCGGCGGCGAGCGCCCGGATCTCTGGCGCGCCGAGGCCGGTGATGGCGCTCGCCCATTCGGCGGTCTTCGGCGTGCCGTCCGTTTCGCCCTTGAGATAGGCGAGGTACTGGTCCGATCCGCTGCAGCAGCGCGTCAGGAAGTCGTGATCCGCCTGTCCCGCGGCGACGATCTCGCCGGCGATCCCGATCAGGAGTGCGGTATCTGTGTTGGGCGCGATCGGCCACCATTCGGCGCCCGACCAGTCGGGCATGTCGTCACGACGCGGCGAGACGAGAACGATCCGGGCCCCGCGCGCCTTGAGGCGCTTCAGATGCTCGCCGAGGAGATGCCGGCCGGGGCCGCCGGACTCGACCTGCGCCGTGCGCGGCGAGAGTGCGCCGCAGACGAGCAGCAGCTCGGTGTTCTCGGCGATCGTCTTGATCGAGTTCGGCTCGCCATACCCGTCGTTGCCGAGGATATGCCGGGCGATGACCGCCCCCGCACCGACGCTGTAGGTGTCGACATGGCCGGTATAGCCGCCGATGCAGTTGAAGAACCGCTTGATCTGCGACTGTGCATGATGGAGGCGCCCCGCGCTCGTCCAGCCGTAGGACCCGGCGAAAACGGCGTCGTTCCCGTGCGTTCCGACGACACGCTTGATCTCGCCCGCGACGAGGTCGAGCGCGGTATCCCAGTCGACCGGCACCATGCGCTCCGAGCCGCGCCCCGTTCGGTCGCTGTCGCGGCCGTGCGTGAGGTAGCCTTCGCGCACGTAGGGCCGATCGATCCGCACCTTGGGGTCGAGGAGATCGGGGATCGCCGCCAGCATGTGCGACGGCGCCGGATCCTCGGGCCACGGCTCGATGCCGACGATGCGGCCGCCATCGACCAGCGCTGTGAACGGACCCCAGTGGGCGCAGTGCTGAATGCGATCGACCATGTCGGAGGCCCTTGGCAGCAAAGAATCAGGGATCCGGTTGCCGAAGGGTCCGGAAGGATTCGGCAACCGGCGAGAGAGGGCGAAGACCCGCCTTACTTGACGCTCGAGAACGCGGTCGGCGTCAGGATTTCGCTCGAGACGTTGGCGACGATCGGCGCGTCCTTCTCGGTCGCGGCGCGCTTTTCGATCCATTCCGGATCGGCCTGGAACGTGGTCCACTTCTTCTCGCGCTCGGCAAGGCTCTCCCACTGCAGGAGATACGTCAGCCGATGATTGTTCGGGCCGATCACGGTCGTCCAGAAGCCGGCCTGCTTGATGCCATGCCGCTCCCAGATCTTGAGGGTGATGGTGTCGAACCGGTTGAGCAGCGCCGGGAGCCGTCCCGGGCAGCAATCGTAGATGCGAAGTTCGTAGAGCATGGCAGTCCCTTGGGTTTCGCGCGGATATCGGGATTGATCCAAGCACGCGGCCGTTGCGGCATCAATGGCCGTCGGGGGCTTCGCGTCCAGGCCCTCGAATTCCGGCGTCAAGTCGCTCGGCAACAAAATCGCATGTCGTCAAGCATATCCGTCATGCATTTTATGCATGGTAGCTAGGCAAAGAATATTCATGTCCGGACATTGTCCCGCACGGGTGCGGCGGTTAGTCTCAAGATCCAATCAAGAAACAAGCAGCCGGGATCGAAACGCCATGTGGATCATCGTGAAGACTCGCAAGGGCAAGAACAGCTTCCTGACGGAGTGCGGCGACTGGAGCCGTAACCGCGAGAAAGCCGAGAAATTCGACCAGTTTGATTTCGCGGTGACCGTGCGCGATCGTGCCGTCCCGCCGAGCGAGCGCCGGGGCGTCGGCGTAATCAGCAACAACTGATCAGACCGGCAAATCGCAATGTCAAAGGGCCGCCCAGCACCTGCTGCGCGGCCCTTTTCCGTGGCATCGGGGGGCGGCGCGATGCCGCCCCGGCGTGGTTCATTCCGCCGCCTTTAGCGTCGAAGCAGGCTTCGGATCGCGCAGCATCCCGAGCAGCGTCTCGCGCTTCTTCATGGCCGCCTCGTAGTTGGCGTGCTTGACGTGACCGAAGCCCTTGATGTCCTCGGGCAGTGAGGCGAGCGCCACCGAGACTCGGTGCGTGTCGGGCCCGAGCCTCTGCTCGAGTTCGTCGAGCATGGTCTCGTAGTCGCGGATCATCTGCCGCTCGAGCCGCCGCTCGGCCGAGTACCCGAACACGTCGAGCCAGGTTCCACGCACCGCCTTGCCCTTGGCTAGAACGCCGAAGGCTTTGAGCATCCAAGGCCCGAACGTCATCTTGCGCGGATGCCCGGTCACCTTGTCCCGGTTGAACGCCGAGAGCAGTGGCGGCGCCAGATGGAACTCGATCCGGTGGTTGCCGTCGAACGCCTCGGTCACGGCCTTGGCGAAACGGCCGTCGGTATAAAGGCGCGCCACTTCGTACTCGTCCTTGTAGGACAGGAGCTTGAAGTAGCCGCGCGCGACAGCCTCCGCGAGGCCGCTTCGGCCGGGGGCTTTCTGTCCTTCGAGAGACTTGAAGCGCTCGACCCGGGCCTTGTAGCGCTCGGCGAGTGCCCGGTCCTGGTAGCCCTCGAGATGGTTCGCCCGGAAAGCGACGAGCTCTTCGAGTGTCGCCGGCGCCTTCTCCGCTTTCGGCTTCACGAGCCGGTCGAGCGCACTGCGGTCGTGCGCCGCGAGCCGCCCGAAGCGGAACGCATTGCGGTTCATCTCGATGGCCGCGCCATTGAGTTCGATGGCCTTCTCGATCGACTCGGCCGTCACCGGCACCGCGCCGAGCTGATAGGCGTAGCCCAGCATGAACATGTTCGACGCGATGGAGTCGGCGAACAGCTCGACGGCGTAGTCGTGCGCATCGAGAGCATGCAACGGCCCCTTCCGCACGCGCTCCTCGATCGCCCGCCGCAGGTCCCCGCCGGGGAGCTTGAGGTCCGGGTTCCGCGCGAAGTCGGCGACCGCCATTTCGTGCGTCGAGAGCACCACCGTGGTGTGGTCTGGCTTGATCGTCTCCAGCACCTTGTTGGAGGCCGTCACGACGAGATCGCATCCGATCACCAGGTCCGTCGAGGCGACGCTGGCGCGAATGGCGTGGATGTCACCGGAGTCGCGCGCGACCTTCATGTGGCAGGCCACCGCGCCGCCCTTCTGCGCCAGACCCGTCATGTCGATGGCGCCGAAGCCCTTGCCGTCGAGATAGGCCGCTTGTCCGAGAACGGCCGAGATCGTGACCACGCCCGTTCCGCCCACGCCGGTCACGAGCATCGTGTAGGGCCGGTCGAGCGCCGGCAGCGTCGGCGTCGGCAGGCTGCCGAGCATCGACGCGATGGAGGATTGGGTCGCGAGCCCGGCCTTCTTCCGCGGCACCGCGCCGTGCACCGTGACGAAGCTCGGACAGAACCCGTTGATGCAGGAGAAGTCCTTGTTGCACGTCGACTGGTCGATCTCGCGCTTGGTGCCGAGTTCGGTTTCGAGCGGCGTGATGGCGACGCAATTCGATTTCTTGCCGCAGTCGCCGCAGCCCTCGCACACGGCCGGATTGATGAAGGCGCGCTTCACCGGATCGGGGAACGTGCCACGCTTGCGGCGTCGGCGCTTCTCGGCGGCGCAGGTCTGGTCGTAGACCAGTGCCGTGACGCCGGGGATCTTGGCGAGATCGAGCTGAACCGCCTGCAGGTCGCGGCGGTGATAGACCTCCGTCCCCGCCGGCAGGAAGCCCTGCGGATACTTGTCCGGTTCGTCGGTGACGACGACGAGCTTCTTCACGCCCTCGCCGATGATCTGGGACGCGATCTGCGCCACCGTCGCGCCGCCGTCGAGCGCTTGGCCGCCCGTCATGGCCACCGCGTCATTGTAGAGGATCTTGTAGGTGACGTTGACGTTCGCCGCGACCGACGCGCGGATCGACAGGCTGCCTGAGTGAAGGTACGTACCGTCACCGAGGTTCTGGAACACGTGGCCGCGCTTCGAGAACGGCGCCTCGCCGATCCAGTTGGCGCCTTCGCCACCCATCTGGGTCCAGCCTTCTGTATTCCGGTCCATCCACTGCGCCATGTAGTGGCAGCCGATGCCGGCGTAGGCCCGCGAGCCTTCGGGGACGACGGTGGACGAATTGTGCGGGCAGCCCGGACAGAAGTAGGGAACCCGGACGGCCGCTTCCGCGGTGACGGGCTTGTTGCCCTTGAGCTGCTTCAGGAGGCCGACCCGGGCCTTCATGTCCTCGCCGCCGACCTGGAACCGGATGAGCCGCTCGCCGACTGCAACCGCGATCTCGGAGGGTTCGAGCGCACCCTTGGCGGGGAACAGATAATGCAGCTTGTCGTCGGTTTCGTCGCGCTTGCCGATGACCGTCGGCCGCTCCGGCAGGCCGTAGAGCTGCTCCTTCACCTGCGTCTCGAGCAGCGACCGCTTTTCCTCGACGACGATGATGAGATCGAGGCCTTTGGCGAACTTCTTCAGGCCTTCCGGCTCCAGCGGCCAGACCATGCCGACCTTGTAGAGCCGGAGCCCGATCTCGTTCGCCTTCACCTCGTCGATGCCGAGATCGTCGAGGGCCGCGCGCACGTCGAGGTAGCTCTTGCCGGTCGTGATGATGCCGATCTTGGGCGCCGCGCCGCCGCTCATGACGATGCGGTCGATCGGGTTTGCGCGGGCGAAGGCGAGGACGGCGGGCCGCTTGTAGTCGTGGAGGCGCGCTTCCTTGTCGAGGGCCTGGTCGCCGACCCGGATATTGAGGCCGCCGGGTGGAATCTCGAAGTCGGTCGGGATCTTGATCTCGACCCGGTCGATCCGGCCATCGACTGTTGCGGTGGATTCGAAGTTGTCCTTCACGCACTTCATGCCGACCCAGACGCCGGCGTAGCGCGAGAGCGCGAAGCCGATCAGACCGTAGTCGAGCATTTCCTGCACGCCGGCGGGATTGAGCACCGGGATCATGTAATCGACCATGGCGAATTCGGACTGATGCGCCGAGGTCGAGCTTTCGCAGGTGTGGTCGTCGCCGAGGAGCGCCAGCACGCCGCCGTGCTGCGACGAGCCAGCGTGGTTGGCATGGCGGAAGACGTCGCCCGTGCGGTCGACGCCGGGGCCCTTGCCATACCAGACGCCGAACACGCCGTCGTATTTGCCGTCCCCGCGCAGCTCTGCCTGTTGCGAACCCCACAGCGCGGTTGCCGCGAGGTCTTCGTTGACGCCCGGATTGAAGACGATGTCGTTCTTCGAAAGCACCTTCCGAGAGCGCAGCATGGCGCCTTCGAGCCCGGCGATGGGGCTGCCGCGATAACCGGTGCAGTAGCCGCCCGTGTTGAGGCCCGCCCGGCGGTCGCGCTCCTTCTGCATGAGCATCAGGCGAACGATGGCCTGCGACCCGTTGAGGATCTGATGGGTCTCGGCCAGATCGAACTTGTCATCGAGGCTGGGGCTGCTCTTGACCATGGGTTCTCTCGCCTCTTTGTGGGCGCCGGACCAGATGCGCGAGAGGCGCGTGGCCGGCACGGCCGAAGGATAGGTCAGTCATGCTGACTTATATATAAGGGTCGTGACAAAGCATCGCAACCACTTGCGTGCCCTGCAAGTGGAAGGCCACGCGGCCATGCCGGACGTATGCGACACGCCCCTCGCGGAGGCTAGTTTCCAGAATCGCCGAACCCGGACGAGCCGCCCGAAAAGGCCCGCCTCGCCCACTCGGGCTGCTTGTAGGGCACCGACGGTGTCGGCTTGTTGATTTCGGAAAGCTGCGCCACGGCACCGCCGACGGACTCGTTTTTCTTGGGCTCAGGCACCGGCTTGACGAGATGCATCTTGCCCGCGAGGCCGAGCGAGATCCGCTCCTGGTGCCCGTAGATGTCCTTGAACGTCTTGAGCTTGCCGGCACCATCGACAGCCGCGGTGAAGTAGACGAAATGCACCGGGATGCGCCGTTGCAGGTTGATCTGGTTGTTCTGCGGCGCATTCGGCGTGGCGAGTGACGCCACGCGCGTGGCGGGCATGCGGCCATCCTCGGTCAGGAGGATTTCGGCCAGCTTGACCGGATCCTGCACCCGGACGCAGCCGTGGCTGTAGGTGCGAACGCTTGTCTGGAACAGCGACTTCGACGGCGTATCGTGGAGGTAGACGTCGTGCTTGTTCGGCAGCCAGAACTTGACGACACCCAGCACGTTGCCCTTGCCGGGCGGCTGGTAGACATGGAACCGCCGGATGTCCGTCCGCGACCAGTCGATCGCGTTCGGATCGACGTCCCGCCCGCCGAGCTGCAGGCGCAGATTGTATTTGGCGAGCACGCCGCGGCTTCCGCGCAGGCTCGGGAGCACCTCGTTCATCTTGATCGATTCGGGCACGCCCCAGAACGGCTGGAAGATCACCTGCTCCATTTCGTCGGAAAAGATCGGCGTCTGCGTGTTGGTTTTGCCGACGATCACCTTCTCGGCGTGCACGACCGCCCCGTCGCGAACGACGCGCACCGTGTATTCCGGCACGTTGACGATGACGTGGAAGCGTCCGAGGTCGTCGGGCATCCAGCGCCACTGTTCCATGTTGGCCACGATGCCATCGACCGATGCGACGCCCGCGTCGGTCTGGTCACCGTTGAGCACGGCCCGCGACCCGGCTCCGATCACGCCATCGACGGGCGACAGCCCGCTTTTCCGCTGCCACTCGCGAGCGGCTTCGACGAGCGCCGGATCGTAGACGGCTTCTTTTCCGCTCGCCGTCGCGGCCTCGATCGAGGCTGGCAGCAGGCGACGGCGCAAGACGGCGACGTGGGGATGCGTCATCCCGGGCTTGAGCGCCGGGCCGGCCGGAATCCGCTCGACCTCGGGCTCCTTCTGGGCGCCTGACCCTTGCCGCAAGGCGAGCAGATGCTCGCGCAGCTTCACGAACTGCGGATGTGCTGGATGGAATGCCACGAGGGCCGCAGCCGGATCGGCCGCGCTCGCGAGGCTGGCCAGCGCACCGGAGGCATCGAACGCCTTCGGTTGCCGGTCGAGGAACTTGGTCAGCGCGGTCGGCTCCACCTGTCCCGATCGCGCATGCCGTGCATAGGCCAGCGCTGCGAGCGTCAGCCGGGCTTCGGCATCGGCGAGATCGAAGGGCGTGGCACCGCCGCCCTTGAGCCCGTCCAGGGCGGGAACCGCGTACCGCCTGGCGACGAGGCCCCAGTCCTCGGCCCGCTCGATCTCGGCCACCAGTGCGATAGCCCCGGCGGTCGGACCGGCAGCGGTCATCCAGACCGGATTGCCCTGACGCTCGGCATAAAATTTTGATGCAGCGTCCGAATTTCGCTTGTCGGCCTTTGTTTCAGCCGCGATCCGCCCGATGGCCGCACCCATGTCCAGAGCGAGCGATGCCGGCGTTACGGTCGCCTGCGCGCTGGCGGGCGGGGTGAGCGGCGTCGCCGGGATCTCGCTCGAGGCCGACTTTTCGCCGGCCGGCGGCGCGTTGGGGGCGATATCGGTCGGGGCGGTCTGCGCCCCCTCGGCTGGGCCAGGAGCCGGCTGCATGGTGACGCTCGGGGCCGGTGCGGTCGTGGCGGCCGGCGTCGTCTCGGCGCGAACTTGCACCGTGGCCGGAGTGCCTGTTGCGATGACGGCCGCGATGATGAACCCGCCAGCCTTGCGACCGTCGATCGCCATGTCGAAGTCTCCACATCCCGATTTTGCGGGGACCGTAGCGGATAGCGGGCTCCGGAGCTAGTCGGTTGCCTGCTGAAATATTTGTGTCCTGCCGCACGTTGTCCCGATCAGGCTGAACGAAAAAGGCCCCCGCTGGCGGCGGGGGCCTTGATCGTGTCCAGGCGAGGGGAACAGCTTCAGTTCGCCGGCCCTTCGAGGCCGTATTCGCGCATCTTCCGGTAGAGGGTCGAGCGGCCGATATCGAGTCGCTTGGCGACCTCCGTCATGTGGCCGCGATAGCGCCCGAGAGCGAGGCGGATCATGTCGGCCTCGATGGATTCGAGTGATCGGATCTCGCCGGCTGCATCGACGGCGGGAATGCCGAGCGATCCGCGTGCGCCCTGTCCGATATCGACGGTCTGCGGCACGGTGGCCTCGGCGCCGAGCAGCGCCGGACCGGTATAGGCGGCGCGCGCGACGACCTGAGCCGGCGCGGCCGGAACCTCGGCTTTGAAGCCTTCGACGTGCGCCGCGATCTGCGGGAACTCGGCGACCGTCAGGATGGGCCCGTCCGCCAGCACGACGGCGCGGAACACAGCGTTCTCGAGCTGTCGCACGTTGCCCGGCCACGAATAGGCCGTCAGCAGTCGCATGGCCTCGTCGCTGATCTCCACCACCCTCTTGCCTTCCTCGGCGGCGAACCGCGCGAGGAAATGGTTGGCGAGTTCCGGCACGTCGTCGAGACGCTGCCGGAGTGCCGGCACGCCGATCGGAAACACGTTGAGCCGGTAATACAGGTCTTCGCGGAACTTGCCGTCCTTGACCAGCTGGATCATGTCCCGGTTGGTCGCGGAGATGAGGCGGAAGTTGACCTTCACCGGACGCTTGGCGCCGACGGGATCGACCTCGCCTTCCTGGATCGCGCGCAGGAGCTTCACCTGCGCGTCGAGCGGGAGTTCACCCACTTCGTCGAGGAAGAGCGTGCCGCCGTCGGCTTCCTGGAACTTGCCGATCCGTCTGTCGACGGCTCCCGTGAAGGCGCCCTTCTCGTGCCCGAACAGGATCGACTCGACGAGGTTCTCCGGGATCGCACCGCAGTTGACCGTGATGAACGGCCGGCCGACGCGCTCGCTTTCGCCCTGGATGGCGCGCGCGATCAGCTCCTTGCCGACGCCCGACTCGCCCTCGATCAGCACCGGGATGTTCGACGCCGCGGCCCGCCGGCCGAGCGAGATCACCCGGCTCATCGTGTCGCCTGAGAGGACGAGATCGGAAAACGTCAGGGTGCCGTCGTGCTTCTTCTTGATGCGTGTGATCTCGCCCTGCAGGGCCTCGATCTTGAGCGCGCTCTTCATCGAAACGTCGAGACGCTCGGGGCTCGCCGGTTTGATGACGAAATCGGCGGCGCCGGCGCGCATGGCGCTGATGGCGCTGTCGATGGAGCCGTGCGCCGTCTGAACGATGATGGGCGGTACGCCGGGCTTCTGCCCGACACGCTCGAGCACCGCCATGCCGTCGGTTCCGGGCATGACGAGGTCGAGGAGCACGAGGCTGAGGTTGGCGGCTTCGGGGCTTTCGAGGATGGCGATCGCCTGTTCGCCCCCCTGCGCGACCTTCGTCTCGTATCCGAGACGCTTGATCATTTCTTCGAGAATGCGACGTTGAGCCGGATCGTCATCGACGACGAGGACACGCTTGACCATGATGCGGTAACTCACTCGACAGGACTGGAACTGTAGAGCCGGTGCCGCACGAACGCCGTGTTCCAGGTTCGTACATGCGCAAATCAACGGCTTACTCACGAGGGGTGAGAGTGCCCGACAACCGTAAATGGATCGTTTCGAAACGATCGAAGCTGGCGCTTATTTGTCCTCCGTGCACTGAAACGGCACGGGGCGCCATATTTTCGGATCATCACCCATGACCGGCGCGCGCAGGGTGCTGCTGGGCCGCTTCGGCGCCGCCCACGGCCTGAAGGGCGAGGTTCTGGTCCACACGTTCACGGCCGACCCGCACGATATCGCTGCCTACGGCCCGCTTACGGACGCGGCGGGCTTGGCCAGTTACGCCGTGAAGGTGGTCCGTGTCAGCGACAAGGGCGTCGTCGCGCGCGTTGCGGGCGTTGCGGATCGCACCGCCGCCGAGAAGCTCCGGGGCGTCGAGCTGTGGATCGACCGTGATCGCCTGCCGGCAGCCGACGAGGGCGAGTTCTACCACGCCGACCTGATCGGCCTGAAAGCCGTCTCGCCCACCGGCGACCCCGTCGGTGAGGTTGTCGGTGTCCACAATTACGGTGCGGGCGACCTCCTCGAAGTCCGCCTTTCAGGTCAGAAGCGCACCGAACTGCTGCCGTTCGCTGACCCTTTCGTCGGCGAGGTGGACATTGCCGCGGGTCGCGTCGTGGTTGTCATGCCCGTCGCCGACCCCGAAGATGATCCCGCAGATGACCCCGACGCGAGCGGATCGCCGACGCTGACTTGACGGCCAACCGAGGAGAACCCCATGGCCCATATCCCCTACCCCGATCTCGAGAAGATTTCTCCCGAGGCGCGCGAGATGCTGGGTCGTCTTCCGGCGCCCGCCAACATCTTCAACATGATGGCGCACGCCGAGACGTGCCTGAAGCCGGTCATGAAGCTCGGCGGCACTCTGCTGGGCAAGCTGCAGCTCGATCCGCGTTTGCGTGAGATCTGCCTGCTGCAGGCCGTCAAGGTCGCGAACGGCGAGTACGAGTGGATGCAGCACGTGCCGATCGCGCTCGATCTTGGCGCGACCGAGGCGCAGATCGCGGCCCTCGAGCGGAGCGACGATCGCGCGGCGTGCTTCTCGCCCCTGGAGCAGGCGGCATTGGTCTTCACGCGCGAGCTCGTGGCGAACGGCAAGGCGTCGGAGCCGGCGCTGCACGCGCTTCGTGCCCACATGCCGGAGCGCGAGATCGTCGAGCTTATTCTGATGGCCGGCTTCTACACCATGCTCGCCCGCCTCACCGAGACGCTCGGCGTCGAGAACGATCCGCCGATGGGCTCGGCGCTCGTCAAGGGCATCGAGGCGCGCGTGAAGGCGAAGAAGTAATCGCTGTGCGCTTGGACGGGCAACCATCGGGAGGGCGGATCAGACCATGATCAGGGACCAGAAACGTCTCGACGAACTTCTTCAAAGGACGCGTCGCTTCGTCCGCGAGGTGGCCATCCCGAACGAGGACCGCGTCGAAGCGGAGGACAACGTCGGCCCCGATCTCGTCGCGGCCATGCGCGGCATCGGCAGTTTCGGCTGGAGCATCCCGGAAGCCTACGGCGGCAGCGGCCTGACGACCGAGGAACTGGCGCTGGCCTTCATGGAGTTGACGCAGTGTTCCGTGGCCTATCGCGTCGTCGGCGCCCAGAACGCGGGCATCGGTTCCGAGTGCCTGATCCGCGACGGCACCGAGGCGCAGAAGCAGCGCTACCTCCCGAGCCTCGCCCGCGGCGAACTGATCGGCTGTCTCGCGCTGACGGAGGAGATGGCCGGCTCCGATGCGACGGCCCTGCAGACCCGCGCCGAACGGGCCGCCGACGGCAGCTACGTGCTCAACGGCGCCAAGCGTTACATCACGCTCGCACCGATCGCCGGCCTCTTTACGGTGCTGGCGCGTACCGACGGCTCGGAGCGGGGCGCGGCGGGCGTGACGGCATTCCTGATCGAGCGGGGCACGCCGGGCCTGACGACGAGCGGCTCCACCCCCAAGATGGGCCAGGAGGGGGCTCCCATCGGCGAGGTCTATCTGGAGGATTGCCGCGTACCGGGCGAAGCCATCATCGGCCTCGTTCCGGGCCAGGGCTTCCGTACGGTCATGAAATGCCTGAACAAGCAGCGGATCAATCTCGCGGCGCTTTCGACCGGCCCCGCCATCCGCATGCTCGACGAAGCCGTCGCCTACGCCCGCGAGCGCCACCAGTCGGGTCGCCCCATCGGCGAGTTCCAGCTCGTCCAGGCGATGCTCGCCGAATGCAAGGTCGAGATCGAGGCCACCCGAGCTCTCATCCTCGAAACGGCGCGCAAGCGCGACCGCGACGAGGACGTGACCATGGACGTCTCGCTCTGCAAGTACATGGCGACCGAGATGTGCTGCCGGGTCGCTGATCGCGTGGTGCAGATTTTCGGCGGCCAGGGCTACGTCAAGGGCCGGGGAATCGAGCGTTTCTATCGGGATGTCCGTGCCGCCCGCATCTACGAGGGTACGAGCCAGATTCACCTGCTCAACATCGCGAAGCACCTGCTGCGGGGCTGAGCCGCGCTTGGCGCCGGCCCGTGGCGAAGGCCGCTACTTACCGCCTTGGGGCCTTGGCGTTTTCTGCCGCCATCGCGGCGCGGATCACCTGGTCGGGATCGATCGCCGAGCTGGTCGAGGGTGCCGGACGCGCGGGCGGAACCTCGGTCTCGATCGGCAGCGGCTTGTTCCAGTCGGGCGAGCCACTGGCGGTCTTGGCGGTGCTGCGAGCGCGGGCCTGAGTCGCGGCCGGCGGCAGCGAGTGGGTCGTGACGGCCGCCACCTTGCCGGCAGGCGTCGCCTCGGTCGTGAACGCCGCGGATTCGGCCTGCCCCTTGCCCTGCAGATCCATGACCAGCGCCAGGTTCTTCTCGATCTTGGGGTCGGACGAGCCGATCTGCTTGGCCTGCCTGAGGAGCTGCTCGCCCCGCGCCGCTTCGCCGTTCATGGTGTGCGCCATGGCGAGGTTGTTCAGGATGGACGCCTGCTCCGGCGCCAGCGCCTGAGCCCGCTCGTAGAATGCGATGGCTTCCTTGTAGCGCCCCTGCTTGGCGAGCACGGTGCCGCGCGCCGAGATGATCTTCCAGTCGGGCTTGGCCGGATTGTCGGCCCGGGCGAGCAATTGGCCGGCCGTCGACACCTGACCGAGCTCGAGCGCCAAGCGGCCGTACTCCGACGCGATGTCGTTATCTTCGGGGGCGATCTGGTATGCGCTCTGAAGGACGGTCAGCGCCTGGGGCTTGTTGCCGAGCGCCTTCAGGTTTTGTGCGTAGGACAGCGCCGCCTTCGTGTTGCGGGGGTTCTTGGAGTACTCCTCGCCCCAGTAGGCGGTGGCCTTCTGCAACTCCGCTGTCGATGCCTCGCCCGTGCTTGAGGTGGCAATGTCGACCGACTTGGGGGCGTTGGATGTCAGCGACAGGTCGGGCCCGCCGCTCTGGGCGCAGGCGCCGAGCAGGAGCGCGGTTGTGAGCGCGATGCTCCGGAACGCATGGCCCCGCAGGACTCCGAGGCTCCGGAATGACGTGTTTGCGCTGCGCATCGCTTACCCCTGTGCAGCGGCCGCCGGCCGCTTGAATTCGGATCGCTCTCAAGCGGAATATTCCGATACACGGGTCAATAAATGCTTAAGTGTTGAAGAAATGGCACGCTTCGCTGGCGGGCATTGTCAGGGCTCTGCCGGGCGCGATAAGCGCTAGGATGACCTTGCCGGGACGCCGCGCATGGCGGGCGCCGGGATGCGTGATGGAGCACCGATGAACGAACAGCCGCGGGCATTCGACCCTCAGACGATCGATGCCGTCCTTGTCCCGGAGTCTGCCCCTCGGCCCGAGCGCCGGATCTGGCTGGTGCGCCCGTCCGATCTGGCGAAGGGTTCGGCGCTGCCGGGCCTGTCCGAGAGCCATCGCGCATGGCTGGACATAACGGGGTTCAAGGGTGCCGCGCGCCGCCATCTCCTGCTGCCGGATGCTACGGGGGTGCTGCTCGGCGTGGTCCTTGGACTCGGCGAGCCACAGGATCTTTCTCCGTCCGAACCGCCGTCGACCTTGCTCGGCCATCTGCCACCGCTGCTTCCACCGGGCGACTACGCGCTGGCCGGTCGCATCGAGGATGCCGAACTCGCGGCCGTATCGTGGGCGCTCGGGGCCTATCGGTTCCGTCGGTACAAGGCGAGTGCAGGTGAGCCCTCGCCACGCCTCGCGCTGCCGGATGGTGTCTCTCGCAAGCGCGTCGTCGCAGCCCTCGAAGCCATGACGCTAGGCCGCGATCTCATCAACACGCCGGCGAACGACATGGGTCCTGCGGAGCTGGAAGCGGCTGCCCGCGCCGTCGCCGCGCGCCACGGCGCGACGGCCCGGTCGATTGTCGGTGACGATCTGCTGTCCGGGAACTTCCCGCTCATTCATGCCGTCGGCCGGGCGAGCCCCCGCGCGCCCCGTCTGATCGAGTTTACCGCCGGCCGCGCCGATGCGCCGAAGGTGACGCTGGTCGGCAAGGGCATCTGCTTCGACACCGGCGGCCTCGACATCAAGCCGTCGAGCGCCATGCTGCTCATGAAGAAGGATATGGGCGGCGCGGCGACGACGCTGGCGCTCGCCCACATGATCCTCGCAGCCGGCCTCGACGTGCGCCTGCGGGTCCTCATCGCGGCGGCAGAGAACAGCGTCTCCGGCAATGCGTTCTGTCCGGGTGACGTCATCAGAAGCCGCGCCGGCCGCACCGTCGAGATCGGCAATACCGATGCCGAGGGCCGTCTCGTGCTGGCCGACGCGCTCGCGCTCGCCGACGAGGAAGCGCCCGATCATCTGTTCACCTTCGCGACCCTTACCGGAGCCGCCCGCGTGGCGCTCGGACCCGAGATCGTGCCGTTCTATTGCGACGACGACGAGCTGGCCGGCGACCTCGCGTCCTGCGGTGATGCGATGGGTGACGCCTGCTGGCGCATGCCGCTGCGGACACCCTACGAAGGCTGGCTCGATAGCCAGATCGCCGACATGAACAACGTCTCCGAAGGCGGTTTCGCAGGCTCCATCGTGGCGGCGATCTTCCTCAAGCGCTTCGTCCGCACCGCCCGTCGTTTCGCCCATTTCGACATGTACGGCTGGCGTCCTCAGGCCAAGGCCCTGGGTCCGCGCGGTGGCGAAGCGCAGGTCGCCCGTGCTGTCTTCGCGGCCCTCGAGAAGCGCTTTCCGGCGAAACGGACCTCCTGATGACGTTGCCGATGACCAGTCCCTCGCAAGCCCGCCCGGACCGCCGGGTCAACGCATGGCGTGAGGACCTCGCCTGCGAGAGCCTGCGCGACGTGGTGGCCGCGCCGCGCTATGTGGCGGCTCGCGAGGGCTGTGTGGTGCAGCCTGTCGCCGCCGTGCGTCGCCATCCGTCGCCGACGGCGCCGCTCGAGACGGAGGCGCTCTTCGGCGAGCGGCTCGGGGTGCTCGACGTAACGGACGGGTGGGCGTGGGTGCAACTCGCGACCGATCGGTACGTCGGCTACGTGCGCGTCGACGACATCGGCTGGAGCCCGCCCGAGCCGACCCACACCGTGCAGGCGCTGGGCACGTTCGTCTACCCGGAGCCCGACATCAAGGCGCCGCCGCTGATGGCATTGCCTTTGGGTGCCCGGCTGACGGTGGACTCCGCCGATGCCCGCTTCTGCAGGCTGGCGACAGGCGGTTACGTGGTGGTCCGTCATCTGCGCGAGGCAACGCGCTTTGCGGCGGATTTCGTCGACGTGGCCGAGCGCTTCATTGGAGCGCCCTATCTGTGGGGCGGCAAGACTCGCCTCGGCCTCGACTGCTCGGGTCTGATCCAGGTGTCGCTCGCAGCCGCTGGCGTGGCCGCGCCGCGCGACAGCGACATGCAGGAGGCCGCGCTCGGCTCGCCCGTCCCGGAGAGTGACCTCTATGACGGCGTGATGCGCGGCGATCTGGTCTTCTGGCGGGGCCACGTCGGCGTTATGGTCGACGGCGTCATGCTGCTGCACGCCAACGCCCACCATATGTCGGTGGCCGTCGAGCCTCTGTCGACGGCCTTGGCTCGGATCGAGGCGACGGGCTCGCGGCCGAGCGCTGTCAAACGCCTCGGGCCGGCCTCGACCTTGCTGGCCGTGGCGTGACGCGCATCGTGTCGGCTGCACCGATCAGGAGAGTGTGAGATGCCGAAACTGGACGAAAGCCGTCCGTTCATTCCGGTCCGGATCGCGGTGCTGACAGTCTCGGACACCCGCAAGCTGGAGGACGACCGGTCTGGCTCGACATTGGTCGAGTTGATCGCAGAGGCGGGACACGAACTGGTCGATCGCGCCATTGTCCCCGACGACGTGGCCCGCATCCGGGCTCGCGTCCAGGGCTGGATCGCCGATCCCGCCGTCGATGTCGTGATAACCACGGGCGGCACCGGCTTCACCGGCCGTGACGTGACGCCCGAGGCCGTCCGGCCCCTGTTCGAGAAGGAGATCGACGGCTTCTCGATCGTCTTTCACATGCTCTCGTTCCAGAAGATCGAGACCTCGACCATCCAGTCGCGGGCCTGCGGCGGCCTTGCCGGCGGCACCTACATCTTCTGCCTTCCCGGCTCGCCGGGCGCCTGCAAGGACGGCTGGAACGGTATCCTCAAATGGCAGCTGGACAACCGGCACCGGCCCTGCAACTTCGTCGAGATCATGCCGCGGCTCGAGGAGCATCGCCGCTCGTGAGCGCCACCTTGGGGTCGTCAGCCTCAGGATTGCGGCAATCGCCGCGAGGTGATCGCCTCGGCAGTCTCGCCCACGCCGAGCGCGGCGTCGTAGGCAGCGAGCAGGTTCGCCCGCTCGGTCTCCCACCGCAGCAACGCCTTCGACCGGGCCATTCCCGCCTCTGAAAGGCGCCGCCTGAGGTCGACGTCGTCCGCCAGCCGCGCGATTTCGTCGCCGAGGCTTCGGGGACAATTGTCCTTGGCATAGAGCGCGGTATCGGCCGCGATCTTCCGCCCCTCGACGAGGTCGAAGCTGACGAAGGGGATGCCGAACGACATGTACTCGAAGTGTTTATTCATCGAGATCTTGTCGTTGTAGATGTTCTTCGGGTCGGGAATGACGCCGATGTCGAACGTCGACAGCGCCGAGAGCAGCGGCTCGCCCGACATGAACCCCGTGAACGTCACGTAGTCGTCGAGGCCGAGGCGCGTGGCTTGCGCCTTCAAGCCTTCGAGCGCCGTTCCCGAGCCCACGATCACGCACTGCACGTCGTGCCGGCCCTGTGTGTGGACGAGGTGCGCCATGGCGTCGACCAGCAGATCGACGCCGTCCTGGTTGCCCATGATGCCGACATAGCCGACGAGATGAGCGCGCCCGTTCTTGAGGTCCGCCCGTGGCGTCGTCCGCCGAAAGCGCGACACGTCCGGAATCGAGCGCACGATGAACACCCGCTCCGGTGACATCCCACCGCGTTCGATGGCGATCTGGCGGAACGTTTCGTTGGTGGCGATCGAGACGTCTGCGGTACGGAAGGTCCAGCGCTCGAGCTTGAGCAGCAGCCGGTGGAAGAATCCGCGCTTGCCGAACTTGGCTTCGTAAAGCTCCGGATTGATGTCGTGGTGATCGAACACGAACGGAATGCCGAGCAGCAGTTTGAACAGCCCGGCGATGAGAAAGATCGTATCCGGCGGATTACAGGCCTGGATGACGTTGAACCCGACCTTGAAGTAGGCGCGCCAGGCGAGCAGAAGCTCCCAGAAGAGAGCCGACGAGTATTCGATGGCGTAGCCGATCGCGCCGTCGGCCTCGAGCGGCAGCGGATGCCGGAAGATGTGGATGCCGTCCAGCACTTCGTAGCTGGCGACATGCTTGCCGCCCCTCGGGCACACGACCGACACCGTATAGCCGGCATCGCGCAGCGTCGTCGCTTCCTGCCACACGCGCCGATCGAGCGGCACCGTGAGGTTTTCGACGATGATCAGAACGCCGGACTTGCGCACGCGGAACCTCCAGCGGCGACTCCTGCTGGCGCGGTACGACCGCCCGCGCCTCTCTCGCCGTGGGGCCAACTTGAACAAAAGAGGTAAAAAGACTGTCGGCGGACAACCCCGGGCAGCAAAGTTTCTATGTCCCAAAATGGGACAGAAACATAGAGTTCTCAAAGACTTCCTTGACCGCGCACTCCTCTGGTGCTGCTATCGGTCAAACCTTTACGGTTCATTCAGTTTTGTGTGGAGTGAGCAGCATGCGGGACGACCGACGCCATGAACCGGCGACCGCGCGCATCGATCTGGACACGGTCCGCGAGACGCTCCTCTACATGGCGGACGACATGGCGCGCGAGGCGCACCTGTCGGCAGTGCATGGCGCGATCCTGAGCGCGATCCGCGAGATCGATCGCAGCATCGGCCAGGTGGAAGCGCCTCGCGAGTCGGTCGCGAGCGTGATCCCGTTCAAGTCGCCAAACCCGAGGTTCGTGCGTTGGGTGTCCGAAGGCTGATCGCCCTTGCGATAGGCTCGCAAGGATCAATTCGACTCACGCTGCTGTGAGGAAATCTGTCACTGCGCGGGGCCAGTCACCAGATGCCTGTCAGGCCGTCAGTCAATGAAACGGCAAAGACAGGAGTGAGACCCGCCATGCCGATGATCTTCACAGCCGGGATGCTGTCGTTCGCGCTGCTGTTAGCGGTCGCAGCATCCATTCACGTCTGACGCGCGCCGACCCGTCTCAATTGTACGCGATGAGGCGCGCCGTGTCGGTCAGCACATAGAGCCGCCCGCCGGCCACGATGGGGGCGATATAGCTTGGCGTGCCGAAGTTGAGCTTCGCATCGACCTTGCCGGTTGCCGCGTCGGCACCCACGAGATCGCCCTTGTTCGACGTCAGCCAAAGCCGGTTTCCCGCGAGCACGGGCCCCGACCACGTGTTGGTACCGGGCAGCTTGGTGGTCCAGAGGATCTTCCCGTCGCGCCGCGTGATGGCCATGAGTTGTCCGGCCGTATCGACGACGAACACCGTCTCGCCCGCGACGGCCGGGGCCTGGATGCCGGGCACATTGAGCGACCAGAGCCGGTTTCCATCCTTCACGCTGGTGGCCACCATGCGCCCCGAATGGCCGACGGCGAACACGGTTCCGCCGTCGACGACGGGCCGTGCGGCATCCGTCATCGATCCGAGCGACGAGGCGAGGCGGGTCCGCGCGAGCGATTCGGTCCATGCGGGTTGCCCGTCCTTGATGCGCAGGGCCACCACCTCCCCCGAGGGGTAGGGCATGATCGCGACATCGTCGCTCACGGCCGGCGACGCATTGGTCAGGAGTTGCGCCCGCTCGACGATCCCCTGGTAAACCCAGAGCTCGGCGCCATCGGCGCTGGCGAGCGCACGTGCAATTCCATCGGACGAGACGACGAACACGCGCCCGTCCGCCGCGGTCGGCGAGGACCGGATCGGCGAAGACAGATTGCGTTCCCAAAGCTTCTTGCCGGATTGGCTGTCGAGCGCCACGACGTGGCCGAACCCGGTTGCGGCGAACACGCGCCCGCCATCGGCCGCGAGACCTCCGCCGAAACCCTTGTGATCCTTTTCGCCCGCCGGTGTCACGCTGGCGCGCCAGGCCACGGAGCCGCCCGAAGAGAACGCAGTCACACGTCCCTGCGTATCGAGGACGAAGACGCGCCCGTCGGCGACGATGGGACTGGCGGTAAGTTTGCCGTAGCTGCTCGATCCCTTGCCGGCATCCGCGCTCCACACTTGGCGCAGGCTGCCGCCGAGCGCCACGTGGCCGGCCGCATTGCGCGCTGTGCCGCCCGGCTGGGGCCATGCTTCATTGCTTTGGGCAGGCGGCAGCACGATGGGCCTGTCGGCCGGCGCCACGTCGAGGCCGGCGCGGCCTTCCGTGAGGCTGACCGGAATGCGCTTGCCGGGAAGCGGCACTTCCTTTTCGGCGAACGGATTGAGATCTGTGATCTTCGGGAGCTGGGGTCCGCCCGAGCATCCACCGGCCGCAAGTGCGGCTGCCATGACTGCAAGCCCGGCATAACCGGATGCTGTCCGGCGCATCGCCCGGGCTCGAGAACAGCCACCCCCCATCGGCCAGACCCCCATCCAGTCACCTACTTCTTGTCGGCCGGCCCCTTTGCGGCGTCCGGCTTGTCTGTCGAACTGCCACCCGCTGGCGTCACCTTCGCTGCGGAAGCAGCAGCGGCGTCGGTCAAGATGGCGAGCATGTCCTGCGCCCTGCGACTTGCCGCTGCCGAGGTCGACCGGTCCCCCAGGTTCTGCTCGAAAAGCTTCGTGGCTTCGTCGATTTTCCCGGCGCGAAAAGCGGCGAGACCCAGCATTTCGCGGGCCAGCACGCGCCATGCACGCTTGTCCTCTGTCAAGGGTGTCAGCCGATTCTTGAGTTCCGTCCAGTCGGCTTGATCAAGTCTCAACATGGCAGCTTGCAGTGCGGCGAAATCACGCATGATTTCAGGGCTGTCCGAGCGGCCGGCGAGCGACTCGAAGATCGCCAGGCTTTCGGCCGTCCGGCCAGCCTTTGCATGGGTGGCGGCGATACGCAGCTGGGCGAGTTGCTCGTAACCGGCAGACCCGGCCTTGGAGATCTCGGTGAAGCTCTTGAGCGCGTCGTCGGTCTTGCCATCGCTCGCGAGTTTGGCGGCCGCCTCGAACTGGGCGCCGAGCTGCTCCTGCGCGGTGACAGCCTGCGATTGCCGCCACTGATAGGCGACGAGCGCAAGGAAGAAGAAAATCACAGCCGCGATGAAGAACGTGCCGTACTGCTCCCACAACTTGAGCAGCCGCTCGCGCCGCATCTCCTCGTTGACTTCCTTCAGGAAGCTGTCGCCGCGATCGACCATCCGTACGTCCGTCCCTGTACTTGTCGTTGGCGCGCCATCCGCGCCCTTTGATCGGGCCCGAGGCAGCTCAGGTATGCAGCAGTGCTATATCGTGGCGCGACAGGAAGCGAAAGGTTGCCGCCTACTGGGCCCGACGGTACGTCGACCAAAGGACTGGCGCGCCAATCCGGCGCTTTCATGTCCGATCTGGTTACGGGATGATGCCGACGCCTATCAGTGCCGCATGGCCCCATTTGGCGAACGCCCAATAGAGGGCCAGTCCGCCGGCAACGGCAATGGCATCGTTGACAAGCGGCCCCGTGCCCGCCGTCGCCGCTCCGGCAGGATCTCGCGACTTGAGGCTGATCCGGTCGTACACCGCCCACGCCAGCAGCCCGCCGAATAGCAGCAGCGACGCGAGATCGCCCCTGATGAAAAGATGCGCCAGCGCCCACAGCTTGACGGCCGTGATCATGGGATGCCGCACCGCGGCCGCGATCCTGCCGCGCAGATAGGTGGCAACGAGCAACGGAAACACGGGCAGCATCAGCGTCAGCGTCACGTGGCGTCCCCAAGCCGGCGGCGTCCAGAGGACGGGGTTCTTGCCGGGATTGAGTTGGATCTTGTGATAGCCGTAGGCGATGAGCGCGAACCCGAGAAGCGACAGGAGCGAGAAGAGGCCCTTGTAGGCACCTTCGCCGAACCTCGAGGCGAGCGAACGTCGGAGATCGGGGCTGGTCGGAACCAGATGGGCCCCGATGAAGAGAAGCAGCCCGATCACGAGTATCAGCACGATGCACCCATTCCTTTGCGGACATGATGGGCGCCACAATAGACGATCTGGCTTGCAAGCACATGCCCATCACACGCACCGCCGGCATGAATGCACGCTGCCGATCGACGGATGACGGATCGAAGCCCCTCAACGGCTGCGAATGAGATCCCACGCCGCGTTGATGCGCTTGATACGGTCTTCCCGCTCGCAACGATCCGCCTCGTCGCGCGCCAGATCGGGATGCCAGTTCTGCCGTAGCGCGTCGACCAGCCGCTTCGCCATGCCTTCCTCGGCCTTCGGGTTGACGCCGAGGAACCGATACGCCTCCTCTGTCGTGGCTGGCGGTCTCTGCGCCACGGCCTGCACATCGAGCGCCCTCTGATGCTCGATCCGCGCGATCGTACGGATGCGCTCGATTTCGGCGAGAATCTGACAATAGAGCGCACGCGCGGCCTCCGCCGTCGGACTCGCGAGCGCTGTCGCGAGCTCCGGCCCGTCGAGGCGATCCGAAATCCGCTCCAGGTCCGAGGTCAGGATCGCGTTGAGTTCGCCCTCCCGTACGTGATCGGCGACCATCTGCTTGACCAGCAGCAGGAGTGGTGTGGCCGTCGATTGCATTTCGAGGACGGCCGCCCACGATGCAGCTTCCCCCAGCGTGTCCGAAAGCTTGGCCGAACTCTCGGGTGGCAGTTCGGTCCCTGCCGCTGAACTCGGCTTCGATGGCGGCGGCGGCACTCCCGGGCCACGCGCTGCGCCTGCCCCTGCCGGCATCAACCGGAGCAGACCCGGCGGCATCTCTGACGGCCCCATCATCTGCCGCGCGAGGACGGCCGATCCACTCAGCAAAAGGGCCGCGAGCGCGATCGAAACGAGCAGGACGTCCGAGATCGCCTGACGGTTCGGCGCCGGCCAGCCCGCCTGCGGGCTGCTGTCGCTGGCGTAGGAAACGGTCGCCGTCCATCCGGCGTCGTCGTCGGCCGGCAGGGCGGGCGGCACAGCATTGACGGCGACGGTCGGCGCGACCGGCTCCGGAGCGCGGCTCGGCACGAGGGTCGGAGCCGGCATGACAGGTTTCGAGCGGGCCTCTCCCGTCAAACGCAGGTCGCGGCGATCCGTCGTCGGCAGCGTCGTGAAGCGAAGGCCGCCGATGGGCGACGGCGCAAAGCCCACAGGCAGCGAGATGGCTGTTTTTCCATGCCGATCGCCGGGCGACGACCAGTCGTGCAGCGTCATTCTCCCGCCGGTGACGGCGACCTTCCAGGGACGTCCCCCAAGGAGAGCTTCCGAAGCTTCGATCCAGGGCACTCGGAAGCCGTCGCAATCGAAGATGAAGCGATGGATCACGATGCTGTGACAGCCGCTCGCGTTGGTTCGGTTGCAGGCGGTGATCGTCTGTCGTTGGCGAGAGCCGATGATGCGATAAGTCTGTTCCGTGGACGGTACCAGGCCGATCCGCCCGCCATCCAGACGGCACGAGTAATCGAGGCTGACGGCTGGCTGTCCTGCAGCCGCGGCGGTTGGGCCTCCCGTAACGAGCCCGATCGCAATCGAGACCCAGACCAGCAAGGCCTGCAATGCCACCGGCACCTGGCCAATCATGGTTCTTGGCGGCAACGGCGGCGCTGCCGTCGTACCTCCCGTCGAATATCGAATACCCGTCACGTCTGCCCCCAACACGCAGGTCACCCCACCCCGACCCATGCGCTGTGAGCGTCAAGTGCGAGATTGGCAGATTTGAGGCTACGAACGAACTTTCCGAAGCCGCTTGCGCGAATGTCGGGGCCATGGCCTTCGCACTTCTCCGATCGCGGGCGTTGTTGTGATGGAGCAACTTCCCTCAGAGCAACTGCAGCTGGCTGCCTCGGCCGCCAGGTGGCCTGAAGAGATCGGTCCTGAGGCGCAGTGTGCGTTGATTGAGCGATAGCCTCCGCAGCGCCAGCCGGAAGCGGGCCGCGATCTGTTCGGCGAATGGCCCGCTGCCGCGCTGCCGATGGCCGAACGTGGCGACGTAGTCGCGACCTCCGTGCATGGAACGAAGCAGTGAGATCACGCGCTTGGCCCGGTCAGGATGGTCGGTCTGCAGCCACTCCCGAAACAGGTCCTTGAGTTCGAGCGGCAGACGCAGGAGGACGTATCCGGCTTCCGTAGCGCCGGCATCGGCTGCCACCTCCAGAATCTTCTCGATCTCGGAATCATTGAGTGCCGGTACGATCGGGGCCACCATGACCGTCACCGGAATGCCGGCTTGCGTCAGCTGCCGGATGGTATCGAGGCGCTTTTCCGGCGTCGCGGCGCGCGGCTCCATGCTGCGGGACAGTCCCCGGTCCAGAGTGGTCACGGAAATCGCGACCTTCACCAGACGGTGCTGGGCGAGGCGCGCGAGGACGTCGAGATCGCGCAGGATGCCCGCTGATTTCGTCACGATGCCCACCGGATGCGAGGCTTCCTCCAGAACGTCGAGGATCGATCTCGAGATCCGCAGGCCGCGCTCGACCGGTTGGTAAGGGTCCGTCACCGCGCCGAGCGCGATGGTCTTCGGAACATAGCCTGGCCGCGAAAGCTCTTTGCGCAGGAGTGCGGCTGCATTGGTCTTGGCGTAGATGATGCTCTCGAAATCGATCCCGGCCGAATGCCCGAGATAGGCATGCGTCGGCCGCGCATAACAGTAGATGCAGCCGTGCTCGCAGCCACGATAAGGGTTGATCGATTGCTCGAACGACAAATCGGGACTGTCGTTGCGCGAAATGATGCTCTTGGCGATTTCGTCGCGAACGGTGGTGCGCGTCGGCGATGCGTCCGCCGGCAGATCCCATCCGTCGTCGAAGGCTTCCGCACTCTGGGTTTCGAACCGTCCGGTACGGTTCGATCTCGCGCCCCTGCCGCGACGCAGCGCTTCGCCGATCAACCCATCGATCGCCTCGGCTCTCTCCGGGACCGGATCCGGCTCCGCGACATATGACAGTTCGGAGTTGCCCATGTCTCACCTCCGCAACCACGCTTCGATGTCTCGGATGCTAGCGCAATCGACAGAACAAAAAAAGAACAAAAATAGGGCATGAGAGAACGCGCTTGCCAGCCGGTAACCACTGTGGCACGTACCCGGCACCAAAGCGGCCGCGTCGTGAAGTCGGGCCGCCAAGGATCCAGGCTGCCGTAGCTCAGTGGTAGAGCACTCCCTTGGTAGCTCCCGCAGAAGCCTTATTTTACAGGCGAATATCACCCGAAGCACCGTGAACAAGCCGGCAACGAGGCGGGAACTCGCGCCGAAGGTCAGTCCGATGCACTCATTCTGTGTACAGAAACAGGGAGTGCGATATCCCGCAACGACGGTCTCCGTCGGCTTCGGCTTTTCGCGCGCTGTGAACCGAACGGCTTGAGCAGCCTCTAAGCGGTCAAGACGCGGCGCACGGGCGGGGCGGCAGGACCTCTTCTGCCGGGAGAGCGGCATAAGTTGGTGGAGAGAGTCCAGATGACGGGTGGTTCTTCCGCGCAAGCCCTCTAGGTTGAGCTAATTTTAGGGTGCCTGATTCGCGGGCGGAGGCAGAAGCAACCAAGGCGCAATTTCATGGTTCCGAAAAAGCTCAAAATCGGGTCGCTGCTGCTGGACCAGAGCAACCCTCGCATTCCGCCTGTCGCGAACCAGCGCGACGCGCTTCAGCAGGTCCTTGACGATCAGCAGGAGAAGTTGGCCAATCTTGCTGACAGCATCGTTGAAGAAGGGCTCAGCCCTATCGACCACTGGTTCGTCGAAAGGTCGGCAGAGCAATCAGACAAGTGGGTGGTGCTCGAAGGCAATCGCCGAATTGCGGCGCTAAAGATACTTCACAATCCGAGTGTGCTCACCAATCTGACACTCTCAAACGCCATCAAGAAGCGTTTTGAGGCAGCCGCGAAGACTTTCGATTCGACGAAGGTAGAGCCGATCAACTGCGTCGAGACGACACGCCAGGACGCGGCACCCTGGATACAGCGCCGACACACCGACGAGGATGAAGGTCGTGGACTAGTGAGGTGGAATGGTCAGGCGACCGCCAGATTCCGTGGCGGCGATCCGGCACTACAAGCGCTTGAGTTCGTCCGACAGCACGGAAACCTTACGGCCGAAGAAGATGCATCGCTCAACGGAAGATTCATCACCACGCTTCGACGCTTGCTGGAGACGCCGGACGTGCGAAATCTGCTGGGACTAGATCTCAAGAAGGACGAACTTTTCAGCACCGTACCTGCTGCCGAGTTGATAAAAGGCCTCAAGCGCATCGTGCTCGATCTTGCACAGAAGACGGTCAACGTTACGGCACTCAAAAAGAAAGACCAGATGGTTGGCTACGTGGTGGGGCTGAGCAAGAACGACAAGCCTGACCTCACCAAGCGAATTCCAGCACAAAATCTTGATCAACTGATGTCGTCCCCGAAGGGATCACCGGTCACACCTGCAAGCCCTTCGTCATCACCCAAGCCTCGCTCCATCACGTCGCCGCCGCGAATTGCCATTGTGCCGAAGCCTTACGTTCTAAAGTTGGTGAATGGCAAGCCGTCCGAACTTTATGAGGAATTGAAGACACTCCAACTCTCTAAGAACCGCCATGCCATCTCGGTTCTGTTTCGGGTCTTCCTTGAGCTATCTGTCGATCACCACTTAGTTGCCATAGGAAGCAAGTTGACCTTTATGCCTCCCAAGGGCTCGCGAGAGATCGACAAAAGTCTAAAGACAAAAGTTCTTGAGTGCATCGAGGATTTCGTGACAAAGGGTGCTACGAGGAAGGACTTTACCAGCGTCTCGAAACTGGCCTCTGACCCAAACAGCTTGCTTTCGCTTGAGACGTTGCACTCATACGTTCACAGCCGCTTCTCCACGCCTTTGGAAGGCGATCTTACTGCGATGTGGGATAACGCGCAGCCACTGCTGACACGGATTTGGGCATGAAGGCGCCATCGCGGCTAATCCATTTCAGCCCACTTCGCTATCCAGGCGGCAAGGGAAAACTCGCTGCCTACGTTAAGGCGATCATTGTCGAGAATGGCTTGTCGGATGGTGAATACGTTGAGCCATTCGCGGGCGGTGCCGCAGTTGCGATGGAACTGCTCTTGCAGGAATACGTATCGAGCATCCGCATTAATGACATTAGTCGCCCCGTTCACGCCTTCTGGCGGAGCGTTCTTCGAGATACCGAGAAACTGTGCAAGCTGATCCGGGACACGCCTCTTTCAGTCACGTCTTGGGATGCTCAGAAGCTCGTGCTAGCGAACGCTTCCGACCACGACGCTCTAACGCTGGGCTTCGCTACGTTTTTTCTCAACCGAACGAACCGATCCGGTATCTTGAATGGCGGCATCATCGGTGGTCGCGATCAGACAGGCCCTTGGAAAATAGATGCTCGCTATAACGCTCAGGAATTGATCTTCCGCGTGGAATCCATAGCCAAGCTCAAGAACCGCATTTACCTCACACGACAGGACGCACTCAAGTTTCTGCGGGGCGGAAGCGAAAAGTGGGGACCGAAGACGCTAATTTACCTCGACCCGCCCTACTACACGAAGGGCCGAGACCTCTACTATGACTACTACGGGCATGAGGATCACGCATTCCTTGCGGAGTTTGTTCAAAAGCATATTGATAGGCAGCGTTGGATCGTATCTTACGACAACGCGGCGCCCATCCGCGAACTTTACAGCAAGTGTGCTCATCGCACGTATATTGTCGGCTACAGCGCGAGACACAGGAGCGAGGGCACTGAGGTCATGTTCTTCGACAAGAAGCTGACAATTCCCGACCTTGTGGGACCGATCACGGCAACAGCAGCGTAAATGGCTCGACGGTGTTCACCCGGTTGCCGACACCATCGGCGGACAGAAGACCACCAAGTTCAAAAAGGCGTGGATTTCCGATTTTGTATAACGGCGTTCATGAATGCCGTCGCACCCTGACCGCGCTATCAGCCGACCCTCGTGACAACGCGCCACTCTGCCGCCATGACAGGCCGGCGCGATGGCGGCCGGAGTTGTCCGTCATCGGTCAACAATACCTTACCCTTGGCTTTCTTTGGCGAGGTTCTGGCGACTTGCGGTGGCGCCGATTCCGCGCCGCCAAGCAACTAGACTGACGTCGCCCGAATACATCCACCGCAGAGTCCTATAAACTTGCTCGCCGAAATGCGTGTCTTCGAATTGTTGAAGCGCGACTGTTGCCGCCGTGTTCCACTTTTGTTGACCACGTGCGCGGCGCGCCACTTTTTCGCGCAAAGCGTTTCCGTCTCGGCCTCCTAATTGAGACCACGGGACGCCTTGAATAACAAATTTAATCAAGAGATCGACCGCGCGACGGTTCTTTATTCGCGACCATGAATTGTCCGGGAGAATTGGCGCTAATAGCTGCCATTCGGTGTCCGAAAGCTCGCGGGTCGGCTCCGGCAACGGCAAACTGAACGGGTTCGCCTTACGAATCGGTTTCGGTGGTGGCGAGGCTACCAATTCCCGCGACGTAAGAACGTCGGGCGCGAGTGCGGAAATATCGATCCCGTAGGCTGCGAGCGCTTCAAGACGTCGTATAGCGTCCGTCTGAGTCTCGCTTGACTGAGACGGCTGGTCGAATTTTTCCGTCAGAATCACGACTGAGTCCTCGATTGATGAGCCTGAGCCGTTCGGCTGGCGGGAGTGCTCGAAATTCCGCTTCGTTGAAACCGTCGGTCGGCGCTGACTTGGTTCCGCCTTTGTCGCGACGGAATCCTGGCCTCTCTAACATGGACGAGACGAACCGTGCTGCATGATCGGGCTTAATATGCATGCCCGACTTGCCAGGGATGACCGACAGTTTCAGCGTCTCATAGGCGACACGCATCATATTATCGATTTGCTCATGATCCAGATTTTCATTCGCGAGCAATCGCGCGCGGACGGCGGCATCAACAGCCTTTCGGTGAGTATCGTCGGTCATTGTTCAAGCTCCAAAGCTGGTGTATTCATCGTTTGACACCCTTGCCGCTTTGCGGCCGTGCGCTGAATGCAATTTCTCAGCTTCTGAAACGTCGATTCTGATCTTGCGAACCTTCCGCGCGCTCCACTTCGCTGCGCATCGCGCTGATGCGCCGTATTTGATCAACTTAGGTGTCCCGTCAGCTTTCAGAGAAACGACAACGGCGAAACGTCCATAGATTGACGGATTCTCGGAACCAGCAACTAACGCTGCAAATGCGTCGTCTCCGACGAACGTCAGAATGTTCAACGCCCACTGATGCGGCTCACCGATTATCCAGACTCCCCAATCGTTAGGCCGCGCGATCAACGCATCGGGGAGTCTGGTTACGGGCGATCCCTCTCGGGATTTCGGGAGATAGAATGCGGTGAGAGCGATTGCAGCATCGAGCATTTGCGTAAATCCTTCTTATTAAGAAGATGTAGGAACGAAACGCGCACATTACAAGGGTTCCGCACAATTTGTGTCCGCAATTTGCACAAAGTAACTCGCGGGTGAAACAGGGCCATGGGTGGACGGGTGTCTGGTGCCATACGGTCGTTATTTTTCAGGCGCGACAACGACGTCACTTCGGCTCGTGCTCCAGAGCTGCAACAGATCAGCGTCAAGGCGAGCTTAGATAAGCGAATTACAGATGAACGTTTGCGTGAAAGGGAAGCGGTCATCGGTAACCGCGACACGCTTACGTAACAAGGCTATGGGTCGCGAGTATGGTGTCGCACGCGCCGACGACTGATGTGACGATTCAAGTTGTTTATTGCGCATGCACACAGAAGCACTCAGAGAAAAGGTGTTCGGCAAATTACGGGCCAAAAGTGAGTAACGTTCTGATAACTACGTCCGCTCCCTATGCTTTAGCATGGACTGCAAAATGGGGTATAACTTGGCCATCAGAAACGGGGTAGCGACGATGGCTCGCAAGGCGAAATCGACGACAACAACGAAGCGAGCTTTCGGCTACGTGCGGGTATCGACGACAAGACAAGCCGACGAAGGTGTAAGCTTGTCAGCACAGCAAGCGCAGATTGAGACCGTCGCCCGCGCCAACGGATGGGAACTCGCTGCCATCTTTGTCGAGGAAGGAGTCTCGGGTTCAGTGCCGTTCGGTGATCGGCCGCAAGGTGCTGCGTTGTGGGCATCGCTGCGCACTGGTGACCTCGTGATTGCCTGCAAGGCTGATCGAGCCTTCCGCAACTCGGCAGATGCCGAGATGACGCTGACGGCGCTACACAAGCGGGGCGTTGACCTCGTGCTCTGCGACCTCGGTTTGAAGCCCATCGGCGAGGATGCGACCTCGCAGCTTGTGTTCGGCATGATGGGCCAGATCGCCAAGTTTGAGCGACTGCGCATCAGCGAGCGCATCAGCGAAGCCAAGCAGCACCAGAAGGCCGCTGGCGCCTACCTAGGCGGCATCGTTCCCTTCGGTGCTCGTGTGGTCGGCGAGGGCAAGGAACGCCGTCTGGCGCCAAATGTGGCCCTGCGTGACTACGTTCTCGATCTTCACGCCAAGGGAACGCCGTCGAGGGCCATCGCCAACTTCGTGAAGCTGGACTTCGGCGTCCCGACGACAAGCAAGACGATTTGCCGATTCCTGCGAAAACATGCGTAGACTGATTATCATGGCAACGTGGCACCGTTCATCGGGCCGACGTGCGAGCCGCCTACCATGGAATAGTCGAACCGCGCACGTTGCCATCAGCGAAACCAAAGGCGGGGCCGACAGGATGAGCGCGCTAGAGAACGGTGGTGCTGGCTTGCTGGAGTGATGCGGGATCATGGGATCACGGTTCCAGAGTTCCACGATATCATGATAGTTTTGTCGGCCCGGCGCCGTGCCATCCTGGAAACGGAAAATTAGGACATCGGCGCTACACTGATTTTCAAGACGGGGCGAGCCTTACAAACTGAGGCGAGACAGCGAGACCCGGACATGAGGCAAGACGAACTCGGATTTATTCATTAACCATGTTTTTCTGGAAGCCACACTGGTCTTGCCTGATGTCCGCTTTTTGGCCTTCGGCGTCCGCCGCCTCGCTGCGTCATAGGAAGAAGATAGCGCAGAGCTGTTGAGGAATCGTTTCCTCGGGACGGCGTGGCCAACACATTCTAGCGCGTCGGCCGATGATTTCGAGACTCACCCCCCCTACACTACTCAATACACGCCTCACCGTCTATTTACGGGCTCAATCGGCTCACAGAGCGCCGTCAGTGTAGGGTGTGTAGGGCATGTAGGGGTCTCGGGCCAAGAAAAACTGAAATTTTGATGCCTCGGATTCCGCGTTATACCTTGAGGCTCCAGAGCGGATTCATAAGATTTCCAAGAGTTCAGTATAAAATAAGAGGAAAAGATAGAAGAGTCGCCATCAAAGCCGCATGAATAGGGCTCTTTTGCTCTCATCATCCGCCAACTGATCGTCGGACCGTTCATTTGACCCTTCCCTTCGAACAGTTCATTATAGGTGGATGTATAGACACTTATGGTGCGGGGAAAGTAGGAGAGTCTCCCTTTCGCCGTCGAATGCCAACGGACGCACCGACCGAGATGCGGCTCAAACTGGTCACAGAGCGTCGTCAGTGTAGGGTGTGTAGGGTGTGTAGGGTGTCTTGGGCGAGGAAAAACTGAAATTTTGATGCCTCGGATTCCGCGTTATACCTTGAGGTTCCAGGGCGGATTCATAAGATTTCCAATGTTGAGATATAAAATAAGAGAAAAAGATAGAAGAGTCATCAGCAAAGCCGCATGAACAGGGGCTTTTAGACCAATTATTCCGACGTCTGATAATCGACCCATGCGCGTTCTAAGTAGGGCCTTCGGAAGGTGTATGTGCATCTACGGGGGAAGTAGGAGATGTCTTCCCCTCGCCGTGGGAGGCCGACGGACGCGGGGATTGCGAGGGCTAACATGGCTAACATGGCAACATGGCGCTATGGTCGGACGTCCTTCACCAGCCGATATCTCTGTCCGTCAGAACCGCGCGGCAATTTCTCAATGCCAACGGTCACACCGTCGCCAACGTCAAACTTCGCCGTTAGGGCATCCGAAAGCTCAGAGCCGAGCTTCCCGTTCCACTTCGACGGGTCTTCGCTCAGCCAACGAAAGCCGAGTGAATCGCGGTGAACGGTGAGGATATCGACAAGAGTGCTGACTTTGACAGGGTCAAGCCCGTGCCTGTCATGCCAGAGCTTCACGAAGTCGGTGATAGCGCTGGACTCCGACGCTACGCTCCGATTCTTGACCGCGTGATCCATCAGAAAACCGTCTACGCCGACGTGGTCGAGGATGCCGCCGATCACATAAGAAAAAGTCTCATATCCTGCATGCTCGCGACCATGCCTCGGATGGGGCATTCCGGCCGCAATCCAACTCCGAACGAGAACGAGTAGAGCCGAGACGATATCGCTGCGATTCCTGCGTACCCAAGATGTCAGAGGCTTGCGCTTGAACGTTCGGCCCTGCGACGAGTCGGCGAGATGCGTGTCGAGGTAGATGAAGAGGCTGCGTTTCTTCATCTCTTCGTTCGTCTTCACGGCATTTCCCGTGAACACGAGCATTCCCGTGTTCTCCTGATTGACGCTGGTGTTGCCGTTAAGAATGCGCATGTTGATCGTCGCGCCCGTGGCGAACGCGTTCAGTGTTCCTGCGTTGAGGGTGTACTTCGTCGGTACATTGTCGAACAGGATCATTGCGGTCCCTTCGAGTAGCTTCGTGACGAACGTTGATTTCCATTCGCGCTCAGAGTCAGGAACAGTGTCGGTCCCCGCGTCGCATCCGTAGCAAATGTTATGGACGACTTGCGCGAGTAGTGTTCCTCCTGTTCGTGAGCCCGAAGGCAGCGCTGGCTTCGTGATGATGAAGGGCGGACACGCGCCGTCGATCATAGGCCGCACAGTCGGCTGAAACAGCATCGCCAGCGTATGCGCCTTGGCCGCTGGATCGTCGAAGGGAAATTCCTCGAACGGCTCCATGACGACGGCGAGCGCTCGCGCAACGTCGTCTGGAGTCGGGTCGTCAGGCGGTAACGTGGCGTTGAGTGCATGAGTCGGCGAATAGTAGACGTGCGCTTGTTCATGAAAGCCTGGAGTCGCAACGAGGTTTCCGTTCGAATCGAAGAACGGCGTGCCCACGATCATGTCCAGACGGGATAGTCGCGGCCCGATCTTAGCTAGGACGGTCTCCGCAACGATCTGCGGCGTTGCCTTGTAGTCGCGCGGATTCTCGTCGCTAGCTGGATTGATCCGATACCACGTGGTGTGTTCCTCAATCTCCTGTTGCATTCCCTTCCAGTCAAGGACGGTGGTGCTTGCCTGCTTGGTGTCAGGATGGAGCGACAGCTTGACAAGTTTATCTCCCATGCGGAAGAGCGTCGGACAGGCCGCGTTGTTCTTCACCAAGAGATCGATGACCTTCGCGGCTTGATCCTTCGGGCGGTCATGTCCGATTCGAAACGAATCTTCGCTCGCTTCACCAACGGCGATTTCCAGCTTCGCAGCCTTCGCTTCGGCCTTCTCTTTGGCTTTTTTCATCTTTTTGCGGATGCCTATAACGTCTGACTCGATATCGAAAGCCGCGTTGATGAAGTCTTCACCCATGCCGAGGCAATCGACCAGCCGGGAGTCAGAGAGACTTGCGACTTGTTTCGGCGTCAGATAACCGTGCGCTTTGTAATAATTCGCGCATCCGTCGAGGAAATCAGCGTTGTCAGATGGAAAACTATTTCGCGCGGAAGCGTACACTAAGGCTCCGGCGATGTAGGCCGGGTCGCTGGCGAAGGTTTTTTTCGCCGCTTCGGTCCAAGCCATGATAGTGGCACTTGCTGACGCATAGCGCTCGACGTCGGTCGGGCTCGCTTGTCGGCTACCAACTGCTCCGTTCCAAGCCAAAACCGTGCGCAATGCGGATAGAACTTCGTCACGGGTCAGTTTCTTCGTCGCGACACGAGTAGTCGCTTGTGCTGAGGCATGAATTGACATATATTCGAACTCTCAAGGTTGAACGGCTACCACACCGTTGTTGACATTCCAGAAGCTCCGAGCAGCGGCAAACCGCTCGGAGCTTCATCGTTTTCGGGGATCCCTTCACCCAATATAGTCATTTTGTGGCCCGGCTGCAACGTCGGCGGGATCGAGTCAAGCGCAAAAGTGTCGCACGCGAACGAAGACAGAACAACAATGCGTTGACTGACGATGATGTAGGACGCTCGCCAACGGCTGGGAGCGTGCTCGGGTACGTGATGGCCTGGACGGTCGAGATCGGCGCCAGTGACGCTCTCTTGGTCAGCAACTGCGGCTCAATCGATGGTGAGCAGGTTGCCAATCGTCTCGATAAAATGCTTAGGCGCTAGGTGACCGTACACCTTCTCGATGGTTGCAATGCTGGTCCGGGTAAGGGCCGCGATCTTGGCGACTTCACGCCCTTCTTGCATCATCCAGGAAATCGCCGTGTGTTTGAGAATGTGCTGCGGCGCCTTCGGTCGTTTCAGTCCCGCTCGGCGGTAGGCGTCGGACAGGTCAACGCGCTCGATCTTCGAGCCGACGCCAGCCTTCTTGTATTCGATCACGTAATCTGTTGTCCGCGCCTTGTAGGCGTCGCGCAACGCCTGATAGAGACGCGCATTTGACGGATGGATGACTGCAATTGGTTTCTTCTTACGGCCAACGTCGGCGCCAAGGTCTAAATGAATTGGTCCCTTCATCGTGCTCTTAGTGAAGTCAACGATTCGCATGTCCTTCGCGATTTCGCCCCATTTTACGCCTGGAATCGCTTCACTGACAGGCACTGTATTGAACTCGCGGTCGCCGTATGCCGGCTCTGGAGTTCCCTGCGGCCACGTCACGCGATCCCAACGCAGATCGAGAATCGCCTGATGACGCGCGGCGGTGGCGAGGGCGATCAGGACGAACAGCCGCTGGTGCGGCTCTACGCAGCCGTCAACGAGTCGCCGAGCATCTTCTTTCGTCAGGAATTGCGTCCGCGCGGTCTGCGGCGCGTCCTTGATCTCGACTCTTACGTGCGCGATGCCGGTCCAATGCGGTGACGACTGCGCCCAACGGATCGCGGCTCGGAAGACGTTTAGCTCCCGAACTGCGGTGCTATCGCTGATGGTGCCTGGACTATGCTTCGCTGCCGCGTGCGTCCGGGGCTGCGCCGTTCGCCAGCGCCTGTAGGCCTTCCACGCGCCCTGACCTAGCTGTTCGGGTCTGAACGCGCCGAAGTATTCCGTGAGCTTTTTAATGGCCAGATCGTCCGTTGTAGCTACGACGTCTTTCGACGCTCGATAGGCGGCCAGCAACTCACCGATCTTATAGTTCGCGCTCGACGGCTTTAGGCCCGTCAGTTCGGCGGCTAAGGCGTGCGCGGCTTGTTGTGCTTCGACCTTGATTCGTGTGCCTGTTGAACGCCGGTAAGTCAGGCCATTCTTCGGGTTGGTGTAGGACACAGACCAAATCTTGGTCTTCTTGTTCTGAACGAGGCTCAGTCGAGGGATGATGTTCTTCGGGGCTGGCATGGAAAATCTCACGTTGGCTGTTGCGTCATCCCGGCGAGAGCGCTAAGGGTACGGCCAAGTCGTTGATGTTCTCCTTTACGTCGGGCCGTGTTCTCTCGAAGCTCAGTGATGGCACTGATTGTTTGGTTTCGAGAGGGAAGGGCTAGACAGAAAAAAGTGAACCTCAGCGACGAGTTAGCAACGGAAATGCTGCCGTAGCTCAGTGGTAGAGCACTCCCTTGGTAGATTTGCCTCCCCGACCGGAAACGGTCGGATGAAAACCGCTCAAATTCGGGGAAACCGTCCAGCCAGGCTGACGGCAATCCCGAGCCAAGCCCGGGCCGATTTGGTCCGGGAAGGTGTAGAGACCAGACGGGCGGCGTCTAACGGACTACTGGTCGGCGGCAACGCCCGGCAGCGGTCTCATGACGAAGGGATGGTCCAGCGCACGAACGCGGGTTGCTGTCGAAGCGGCCGCGGGCACGAAAGTGCCGGTGTGATGAAGGGAGAGGTCGTGAGTTCAATCCTCACTGGCAGCACCATTTTTCCGCTCACGGGCCGCAGGCACTCCGCGCGGGCGGCTCTGGCGCCGGGGCGCTTTGCTCCCTGATCGACTTCGGCGATGAACGAGTTCCGACAACCTCGCGCCTCCAGCACCATGACCCATCGATGGTCGCAGGCGACAGCGCCGACGCGCGCGCCCTATCGACCGACTTGGTCAGGTCGAGGCTTGGCGAGCCACGGCAAGCCGTGCCGTCGCCAGCCCACGGCACCCGGGACGCTCTGGCTCGAACCGGCAGCTCCATCGACGATCAGGTACACGTTGGCATAGCCGTGGTCGGCGAGGTGATCGACGGCGATCGCGCTGTGGCTCCCATCCGGACAGATGACGATGATCGTGCGCCGCCGGCCCTCCGCGCCCTGTCCCGTCATTGCTTCGATCTGGCTGAGAAAGTGCGGGTTGATCTGTGCCCGGGCGGCGTCGTAACGCGCAATGTCGCTCGACGTCGACGTGACGAAGAGCGGGATGACCTTGTGCGTGGGAGCAGCCAGCCCGTCGCGCTCGACGGCAGCCATCGGTCTGACGTCGACGAGGAGGATGTCGCTGAATTTTGCCAGCGCCTCGGCAGCCTCGATGGATGTGAGGTAGAGGCCCAGCATGGTCGCCTTGATCGACGCCCCCCCGACTGTCGCCTGCCCGGCCGGGAGCCGCACATCGGCAGCGCAGGCCGGCACGGGAATGGCCAGCGGCCAGACGAGAGCCATGAGAAGGGCGAGCCTTATCGCCCCGGAGCAAGCCCGGTCGAGGGCCGCATGTCGAAGAACCGCGACCATCACGGTCGTCCATCTTGCCTGAGCCGGGAGGGGCAGCGCTTCGTCGCGAGACCGCTCATCTGCCCGTCGTGACCGAAGCCTTATGAAATGTGACGCCATGTTGGTCATCAGTGCGCGGGGATGGGGGTCATGCGCGTCAACTCGCGTCGCGAGACATAACGCCCCCAATGCGGGTCGAACGGATGCACGTAGCGGGTGGCGCCGCTTGCGTCGACCAACGGCCGGCGCTCGTTGTGCCAGCGAAAGATGCCTCCCGACAGATTGTAGATCCGGCTGGCGCCGCGCCGGCGCAATTCCTCCGTCAGGCGTCCGGCCAGTTTGGAACTCCTGACTCCGACGGAGCAATAGAACACCACCGTCCGACCTTCGAGCCGGTCACCGAAGCGCGCGAGGAATGCTTCGCTGCGGATATCGGGATCGACCCGGATGGCGCCGGGTATGTGGCTGACCTCGAACTCTCCGGCGTCGCGCACGTCGAAGGTGATGGCTGCGGCTGTGTCGGCGGCGAGCGTCGCAACGTGATCCGGATCGACGTGCCGTACGTGCGGGTAGGTGTCGAGGAGGCGTTGCTCGAGCTGGGCGAGGTCGGCCCGGTCGTCGGCTGGCCTCGGTTGAAGCGCGGCGGCGCCCGCGACGAAAACCACTGCCCCCGCGAAAGCGAGGCAGCGGATGCCGCAGGTGATGGACCGGAGCTTGAAGCCGAACAGCATGCCGCGCTGATAGCCCGAACTGAAGCGCCGCAGCCTGTGACCGTCCGCCGCTCCGGTTCACAGCTGAGTGATCACCGGTCGACGCCGCCTATCCGTCGCCGGGGTACACGGGTGGCCCGTCCGTTCGCCACAAAGCCGTTGAGACGCACGTGCCCGTGGGTTACGCTATCTCGCGGCGATCTGGGGAGAGCGCCGGACAGGTCTGAATGGCGGCCGGGTGGCAGCGGCGCTTGAACGAAGTGGGGTCGACCATGTCAAAGGGTACTGCCGCGTGGAATTCTCCGGCATGGCAGGCACGCGGCGCATGAGTGAAACGCTCAGACCTGCGGGCGCCATTGGCGAAACCGATTTCGGCCGCGAGTTTGCGGGCCGCCAGACGTCGCCGTCGATTGCGACAGCCCTGCGACAGAGGTCCAGGCGCACGTCGGCTGCGGAAGCGATGCGGTTCCAGATTGCCATGGGTGTCGTCGGCTACGTGGCCGGGCTGGCCTTGGTCGTGCCGGCTGTCTTCTGGCTGATCGGCCACGGGAGTGGCGCGGTCGGGACGGTGCCGGCATCGCAACCTTCGCTCTCGACGACGTTCCGCTCCGAAGCGTCGGCTGGGATGCCCGCCGCACGGGGGGCTGCGGCGACACCCGCGTCCGCCCCCGCCATTCAGCTTGCCCCGCCCGCCGCGACCACCGGCCTGCCCCTGATCCTGAATGCGGCCCGCGAGGAGATACGCGTCGGTCGCATCGCATCGGCGCGCCGCCTGCTGGAGCCGGCCGAATTGGCCGACAGCGGCGAAGCGCGCTTCATGCTGGCGGAGACATACGATCCGAACGTGCTCGCCGCCCTGGGCGCGACCGGCGTCATGGCTGAGACGTCGATGGCGCGCCGTCACTACGAGGCGGCGAACCGTCTCGGCATCGAAGCCGCCACGCGCCGCCTCGAGGCCCTCGACTGACGCGTTGGACGGGTTGGCTCGCACATCCCGAGCCGGACGGATGCGTCAGTGATTATGGTCGCACCCGCACCCGTCACCATGCTCGTGATGATGGTGATGGTCGTGACCATGGTCATGATCGTGCGTCTCGCCCTTCAGTGTCGCCGCGATCTTTCGCTCGATCAGCGCCGCTTCGTTGCGCGGTGATCCCTTGTCCTCGATCGCCATCGCCATCAGTTCGGCCGCCAGCGTCATGTCGTCGGGCCGTCCGAAATAGTGCCGCCGGAGGCGTCCGGCGCGGTCGAACACCAAGATCGATGGTGTCCCCTGCATCTGGTAGGCAGCCATCGTCTTCGATGGGCCGTCACCATCGGCCGCGTCGATCCCGACCGGGAACGGCAGTGCGAACTGCGCCACGAAGCGTTCGACGGCGGCGTCCGGGAGCTGGGCGGTCGTGCCCGTCGACGCATGCAGTCCGATGATCGCGACCTGCTCCGGCTGAAAGCGTGCGCTCAGTCTCTTGAGCTGCGGAATGGCATGTTCCACGGAGCCGGGACAGATCGATTGGAACGCGGCCAGCACCACGACGCGCTCCTTGAGGCGCGCCAGCGTCAGCGGTTCGCCGATGTTCAACCATTTGGCGACGTGGAGTTCGGGCGGGCTCTCGGGATCGAACATGTCGGACCTGGTCTCGAGGTTGGCGGGTGTAAACGATGGGTTGCAAACCGTGTACGCCGTAAAGGTCACCGATGCCAAGTCGCTTGCCGGTGCCCTGTCAGCGGGTCGGAGCCGGGCGATTGACGAGCCACAGTCCGGCGACGACAAGCGCCAGCCCCGTCACCAGCGAGGGCCGCAGGTCTTCGCCGAGCAGCAGATGCGCCGCGATCACCCCGAACACCGGCGTCAGCAGCAGGAACGCCATGACGCGCGAGGCCGGATACCGCGTGTAGAGCCAGTTCGTCGAGGTGAACACGAAGAACCCGACGAACACCACCGTGAAGGCGAACGCGCCCCAGTGCAGCGGCGTCGGATTGCTGAGACCCGGTTCGCCGAGCACCATCGACAGCCCGACCAGCATCGGAGCCGACAACAGGAGCTGGATGAACGTGACCCGCTCCGCCGGCACGCGCTTGAGCGACGTGGTGCGAATGACGAGCGTCAGGCCGGCCCAGGCCAGCGCCGCGCCGAGGCAGAGGAGATCGCCCTCGAGCGTCGGCCCGGCACCACCTCCGGCGCCGGCACCCTGTCGTCCGAGCACGACGGTGGCGACGCCTCCGAACGCCAGCACCAGCCCGCAGATCTTCACCAGTGTCAGGCGGTCGCCGGGGATCAGGAAGTGTGCGCCTACGGCGACGAAGAACGGCGTCGTATAAAGCAGGATCACGCCGTGCGCGGCGGTCGTCAGCTTGAGCCCCGGATAGAGCAACGCGAATTCGATGGCGAACAGCACGCTGACGGCGATGGCCGGCCAGAACGTCGCGTCGCGCGAGAACAGCGTCACGCCCCGCATCCGGGCGAAGAGCCCCAGCAACAAGGCCGCCCCGGCCGATCGCAGGCCCGCCTGCATCAGCGGCGAGATGCCGTCGTTTGCGACCTTGATCGCCACCTGCCCGACGGCGAGGCACGCGCACATCACGAGAAGGAGCCCGATCGCGAACGGATCGAGCTGGGCTTGCGGCGCGCCCTGGGGGGCGTCGCCCCCGCGCGCGGCGGCGGTGGTCCGGTCTGTCGGGGTTCTCAAGAGGTCAGGCCCGCCGCGCGATGGCGATCAGTTCGTCGAGCGTGAAGCCGCGCTTGCCGTCGGCGTTCGTCGGCTTGAGGAATGCGGCCAGCGCCGGGCTCGCCCCGTCGAGCATCGCGGCCAGTCGCGGCACCACGTCGGCCGGCACGTTCATCGTCTTGACCCAGCTCTGGAAGTCCATGCCCTTGGGCGCGTGCTCCGTGTGCACGAGCTTCAGGCCGGCCTTCGCCATCAGTTGGAGCCACTCGGCAGTTGGCAGGGCGCGGCCGTGGCTCGGATCGCGGAGCTTCTCGAAGGCGTTGTAGCCGTCGGCGGCAGCGGACAGTTCCGCGGCCGTGAACCCCGGTGTGGTTTCGCTGTCGGGGGACACGTTGTCGACCAGCGCGAACGTACCGCCCGGTTTCAGAACGCGCCGCACTTCCGCGAGGAACTTCGCGATGTCCGGGAAATGATGCGGCGCGATGCGGCACGTCACGAGGTCGAACGACTGATCGGGAAACGGCAGCGCCTCGGCGTCGGCGATCGCGGTCTCCATGTTGCCGAGCGATTTCTCCGCCGCGAGCTTCTTCACCTGCTCGAGCATCTCCGGCGTCAGATCGCTGGCCACCACCTTGGCGACGTGCGGGGCGAACACCGCCGCCGTATGGCCGGCCCCGGTCGCGACGTCGAGCGCCACCCACGTCCCTTGCGGCTGCACCAGTTTCACGAGGCGCGCGAGGCTGGCGCCCTTGGCATGCACGGTCGAGGTGAGATAGGCGGCGGCATTGGCACCGAATTGTTGCTGCACCAGCTCTTTCGACATGCTTTGCTCCCGGAATTCAGGGTTTTTAAACGCTACCGGTCGAAATCGGCCGGCCGGCGCCACCGCTTTCGCAGTTCCATAGCACGCCGCCGGTAGCCTGCCAGCATGAGCAATCTGAATGACCTTCCGCATCGGCTGAAGGCCGCCGTCGTCAAGGAGTTCGAGGGCGAGCGGATCGTCTGGTCGGGCCGCCCCGGAGCTGGCCGCGCGTTCCTGGCGACGCTGCCCATCTGGCTCTTCGCTATCCCCTGGACGGTGTTCTCGTTGGGCTGGACGGGGTTTGCGCTGTCGGCGGGGTTACTCTCAGGCAAGCCACCCTCGAGCACGGCCCAGTCGATGATGGGCGTCATCTTCCCTCTGTTCGGTGTTCCGTTTGTCCTTGTCGGCTTCGGCATGCTGGCCATGCCGTTCATCGCTTGGCGCGTGGCCCGCAACACCGTTCATGTTCTGGGCGACCGACGCTTCGTGACGCTGACGAACGGCCGCAAGCTGAAGGTCAAGTCGTTCATTACGGCGGCCATCACCCGCACGGAGCGAACCGAGCGCCGCAACGGCTCGGGCACCTTGAAGGTGGTGTTCGGCAGCCGTCGCGACAGCGACGGCGACAAGGTCGATGATGAGGAGGTCCTCTACGGCATCCGCGACGTCAGAAAGGCCGAGCGCCTCGTCCGGTCCCGCATCGACGACCACCGCCACGCGGCCTGATCGGGCCTCGCCTCAGCGCAGCGAATCTCCGAGCAGATCCCGCGCCACCACGTGCCGCTGCACCTCGTTCGGACCTTCGCCGACGCGCCGGATGCGCAGCTCGCGATACCAGCGCTCGAACGGGAAGTCCTTGGTCATGCCCGCGCCACCGAAGATCTGCATCGAGCGATCGACGACGCGCCCCGCCGCCTCCGAGGCGACCAGCTTGGCAAGCCCGGCTTCCATGCGGAAAGGTTCGCCCGCATCACACTTCGCCGCCGCTGCAAGACACATCAGCGTCGACTGCCGGAGGTCGATCTCGTTGTCCACGAGCATCCACTGGATCGCCTGCCGTGAGGCGAGCTTCGCCCCGAACGTCTCGCGCTGCTTGGCGTAGTCGATGGCCATCTCGTGCGCCTTGAAGGCGGGCGCGAGGCATTGCGCGGCGTACGGGATGCGCTGGCGCGACAGCCGCTCGTTGGCGATCGCGAATCCCTTGTTGAGCTCGCCGAGAATGGCCGTATCCGGCACCTTCAGCTCGTCGAACTGCAGCTCCGTCGCGTAGTGCGATGAGCGCAACGTGTGGATGACGCGGCGCACGTGGAAGCCAGGCCAGCTCGTCTCGACGATGAAGCACGTGACGCCGCCGCGCCCGCGCTCGGGGTCGGTCCGCGCGAACACGAGCCCGAAATCCGCCTTGTCCGCGCCCGAGATGTAGACCTTCGAGCCGTTGATGACCCAGCCCTCGTTGGTCTTCGTCGCGCGCGTCTTGATCGCCCGCGCCGGGTCCGATCCGCCGGACGGCTCGGTAAGGCCGAAGAACGCCTTCTTCTCGCCCCGGAGCATGGGGAACAGATACTTCTCCTTCTGCTCGGGCGTCGCCTCGTAGAGCTGCGCCAGCCCGGCCGCGCCGAACACGCCGTAGCACGGCACGTAGAGCCCGGCCCGATGCTGCCCCATCTCGATCGCGAGCAGCACGCGCGTCGACATGTCGATCCCGGGTCCGCCGAACTCGGCCGGAATGTCGAGGCCGTAGAGCCCCATCGCCTTCACTTTGGCGACGAGCCGCTCGCGGTCCTCGGGCGGCAACTCGCTCGCGTCCGGATCGAGCTTGTCTTCGAGCGGCACGATCTCCTCGCGCACGAAGCGCCGGACCTGCGCGATGATCGCCTTCTGCTCTTCCGTCGGCTCGAGATTCATGGGGCCGGAACTCCAGGATGGCCAGGATGGGAAGTCAGAGCGGGCTGAGCCGCCCGAGGGTAGGCAGTGGCTTGCCGAGGTTCCCGGCCGGCACCGCGCCATGATCGTGGACGTGCAGCATCAGCAGTTCCTGATACCGCGTCGTGTATTGCTGGTTGATCTCGACGCGGAACTGCGTGGCGCCCGCCGGTGGATCGGCGACCGCCTTGTCGAGTTCGCTCCGGATGCCGAACAGCGCCCGCCCGCCACCGAATCCGATGAACACGACCTCACCGGCCGCATTCGCGAGCTGGAACACGCCGAGCTGCCCCGGCAGCGCCTTCACGTTCTCGGCCGTGAGCGACACCCACGGCTTGGTCATTCGGATTGCCATGTCAGCCGTCCTGCGCTTGCGTTGTGGGGGAGCAGCGCTCACACGCCCTTGAACACAGCCTTCCGCTTCTCGAGCCGTGCGCGCATGCCTTCCTGCGCGTCTTGCGAGGTTCGCGCCCGGTCGACGATCTCGTCGATGTCTTCGTGCGGGATCTGATCGCGGAACTGCATCTCGCGGTTGATCAGCGCCTTCATCGCAACGAGCGACAGGGGCGCGTTATCCGCAAGCCGCTGGATGATCGCTGCTGCGGTCGTCTCGAGCGCATCGGGCTCGGCTATGTGCGAGATGAGCCCCAGCTTGTGGAACTCCGCGGCCGGCAGCGGATCGCCGAGCAGCAGGATTTTCTTCGTGATCACCGGGCCGCCGACTTCGAGCAGCTTCTTGGCGAGGAACCAGCTCGGCGCGAGTCCCACCTGAGCGAGCGACATGCCGAACCGCGCCGCCGTCGACGCGACCACGATGTCGGAATGCAATGCGAGCTCGTTGCCGCCTGCGATGGCATCGCCGTGCACGATCGAAACGACCGGCAGTGGGAACGTCTCGACGGCATGCAGCATCTTCTCGATGCCGCTCTCGCCCTGCGGATTGTTGGCCCGCCAGCGCATGTCGAGCCCGGCGCAGAACACCGGCCCCGCGCCCCGGATCACCGCGACCCGCTCGGAGGGTTGCGGCGGCGCGTCGAAGGCGGCCTTCAGGAGATCCATCATCTCGCCGTCGAGCGCGTTGCGCTTCTCCGGCCGGTTCAAGAGCACAGTCCGGACAGCGCCCTCTACCTTCCACTCGATGCTCGCCATGGTCGTCTCCGCCGGGTCTGGTTCGCGGCATGATAGGCACGAAGCCCGTCCGGTCGGCAACCGCCCATCACCCGGAGCCTCCTTCTCACTCCTAGTGAATAGCCAACTCCGGCCCGCCATTGCCGCGCACCACGCCGCGATACATGCCCGACGTCGAGAACCGCATGGATACGTTTCCATGCGCATCGACGGCGATGAGGCCGCCCTTGCCGCCATAGCGCGGCACCGTCACCGTCGCGACCTCGGTCACGGCGGCATCGAGAGAGAGGCCCTTGTAGCCGACCAGCGCCGCCACCTCGTACGCAGCGCACGCCCGCATGAACGCCTCTCCGAGCCCGGTCGCCGAAACCGCCACTGTCGCGTTGTCGGCGAACGTGCCGGCCCCGATGATCGGGCTGTCACCGACCCGGCCCCACTGCTTGTTGGTGACGCCGCCCGTCGATGTCGCGGCCGCCAGATTGCCATGGCGGTCGCGCGCCACCGCGCCCACGGTGCCGAATTTCGTATCGCTGCCGGCCGCCTGCCGCGAGGCGCCGTCGTGGTCGAGTTCGACCCGGCCCGAAGCGCGTGCGGCCTCGAGTTGCGCCCATCTCTCCGGTGTATGAAAGTACCCGGGCTCGACCATGTCGAGGCCCTGCCCCTCGGCGAAGGCCTCGGCTCCGGCGCCGATCAACATCACATGCCGCGATCGCTCCATGACGGCCCGCGCCGCCCGGATCGGATTGCGCACCCGCGTGACGCCGGCGATGGCGCCGGCCGCGCGCGTCGCCCCGTCCATGATCGAGGCGTCGAGCTCGTTCCGGCCGTCACTCGTGAACACTGCCCCCCGCCCCGCATTGAAGAGGGGGCAGTCCTCCAGCGACACGACCGCCGCCACCACTGCGTCGAGCGCCGTCCCGCCGCCCACCAGCACCGCCTGTCCGGCGGCGAGGGATGCAGCCAGCGCCACGCGGTAAGCGCGCTCCTTTTCCGGCGTCAGGCTCGCCCGGTAGATGGTGCCCGCGCCTCCGTGAATGGCGAGCACGGGTTCGTTCGGAGCTTGGGCCGTTTTGGTCATGGTGCCTCGGCTGTGCAGTGCATCGTGATCGACGGTTTCCGCCGCCCCGGCGAGGGAGATGGACCTCGCCCCGCGACGAAGGCATGATCCTCGCATAACAACAGGAGGACGCACCATGGCAACGGCATTCGAGGAGGTCCTGGCCGTACGCGGGCTTTCGCCGCCGGCAGCGGGCGAAGTCGCGATCACGGGTCATGACCCGGTCCTGTCGTCGACCTTCCGCATCGGCGAGACATGCGCGGCCGTGGTGGCGGGCGTCGGCGTTGCCGTGAACGACATCTGGGAGCTGCGCACGGGCCGTCGCCAGCAGGTTGCGATTGACGTCCGTCATGCGGCGGCAGCCCTGAAGTCGACGTCCTACCTCCAGCGACCCGGCCCCGATGGTGTCTTCCGCGATGTCGTGAGCGAGGAACACGAAGCCATGCGGCGCATCACGCAGCCATGGCCGACGAAGGACGGCCGCTTCGTCCTCCCGCATTTCGGCCTGCCGAACCTCCGCGCACGCATGCTGAAGCTCCTGGGCTGCGAGCCGCTTCCCGCCTCGGTCGCTGCTGCCGTCGCGAAGTGGAACGCGCTCGACCTCGAGCAGGCGATCGACGAGAACCGGGTCTGTGGCGGCATGGTCCGCACCAACGCCGAGTGGATGGCGACCGATCACGGCAAGGTGCTCGCCGGCAAACCCATCGTCGAGATCATCAAGATCGGCGACAGCGCCCCCGAACCGTTCCCAAACGGCGCGACGCCCGACGCGGCCCGTCCCTTGAGCGGCATCCGCGTGCTGGACCTGACCCGCATCCTCGCCGGCCCGATCGCGGCCCGCACTCTGGCCGAGCACGGCGCCGAGGTGCTGATGGTGACTGCGGAGCGCCTGCCACAAATTCCCGAACACGTCATCGACACCAGCCACGGCAAGCGGAGCTGCTTCCTCGACCTGAAGGACCCGGCCGACGCCGACCGCCTCCGCGCCCTGGTGCGTGACACCGACGTCTTCTCGCAGGGCTATCGGCCCGGCATGCTGAAGGCCCTGGGCTTCGGTCCCGACGAGCTGGCCGCGCTGCGCCCCGGCATCGTCTGCACCTCGATCAGCTGCTACGGCCCCGACGGCCCGTTCAGCCATCGCGGCGGCTGGGAGCAGGTGGCCCAGACCGTCACCGGCATCTGCCACGACAACGACCCGTCTCGGCCGCATCTCCTGCCGGCCGCCGCCTGCGACTACACCACCGGCTATCTCGCGGCCTACGGCGTCCTCCTGGCGCTGGCGCGTCGTGCGCGCGAGGGCGGCAGCTATCACGTCCGCGTATCGCTCTGTCAGTCCGGCATGTTCATCCAGCGGCAGGGCAAGGTCTCGTTCCCGGCGGCGGACATGGACCTGTCACCTGAGGAACTCGCCGCGATCCGCATCGAGAGCCGTCCCGAGGCGGGCCCCCTCCGCCATCTTGGCCCGATCCTGCGGCTCTCTGAAACACCGCCGCGCTGGGTCCGCCCGACCCCGCGCCTCGGTGGCGATCGCCCGGAGTGGCCGGCCACGATGGCCACGCGACGGACGGCCGCCGAGTAGCACACCAGAACCTCGCCAGCCCCACACAAGACGTGAGCCGCGCCGCTTGAACGGCCGGCCGACCGGGACGGAACGCCACGTATGCTTCGAATTTTCCTGCCATGAGCGGTCCGGCCGCGTTGGCGCCATTCCGTACGCGAAGCTACCGCTTCCAGTGGCCCGCCGATCTGCTGACGGCCTGGGCGCTGGAGATGGAGACGCTCATTCTCGGCTGGTATGTACTGGTCGAGACGGGCTCCGTCCTGTGGCTCACCGTGTTCGGCTCGCTGCAGTTCGTCGGCACGCTGGTCTCCCCCGTTCTCGGCATGATCGGCGACCGCATCGGCCTGCGCAATCTGCTCGCCATGATGCGGCTGTTCTACGCCGCCTGCGCCGCGATCCTGCTGGCGCTTGCTCTCGCTGACCGGCTGGAGCCCATGCTCGTCCTCGCCGTCGCGGCCCTCTCGGGGCTCGTCCGGCCGTCCGACATCGGCATGCGCAGTGCGCTCGTCGGCGCCACGGTGCCGCCTGCCCATCTCGTCTCGGCCATGGGCATCTCGCGGACGACGCAGGACTCGGCCCGCATCGCGGGCGCGTTGGCGGGCGCGGGCCTGATCGCGTCCTACGGCATGGCGCCGGCCTACATCGCCGTCACGACGATCTATCTCGCGGGCGCGCTGCTGACGCTCCTGGTGACGGGAGGCCGCGCGAAGCAGGCATCGGCCTCGCCCGATCAGGCCCACGTGGTCCGGCCCTCGCCATGGGCCGAGCTGACGGACGGTCTCGCCTACGTCTGGCGGACGCCTCGGCTGCTCGCGGCAATGAGCCTCGCCGCCCTGGTCAATCTGACCGCGTTTCCGCTGACGGGCGGGCTCATGCCCTACATCGCCCGCGACGTCTTCAAGCTCGATCAGTCGGGCCTCGGCGTTCTGGTCGCGAGTTTCGCATCCGGCGCGTTGATCGGCTCGCTGGCGCTGAGCGTCATCGGCGCACGCATTGCCCCGGCGCGGTTCATGATGGCGACGACGATGATCTGGTACGCGAGCCTTCTCGGCTTCGTCATGACGCCGTCGCTTCCGGTGGCGATGGCTCTGCTCGTCGTCGCCGGCTGCGCCCAGAGCCTCAGCATGGTGACACTCGCCATCATGCTCCTGCGCACCTCGGAAGAGCGCTACCGGGGCCGCATCATGGGCGTACGAATGTTGGCGATCTACACCTTGCCGTTCGGTCTTCTCATCTCGGGCGTCATGATTCCGCGCATCGGCTACACGTCGACGGCACTGATCATGGTCGCGACCGGCATCCTGCTCACCCTCTGCATCGCCGTTGCCTGGCGCGCCGACCTCATCCGTCGCGATAGCGTCGCGAACGCGTTGTGACCTCCCGCACGGACTGGAGCCGCCGCCATGAGTGATGCCCTGCCGACCGCCGCCCGCTCGAACGATCCGGGCCTCCGCGCTCTCTACGCACAGGAAAGCCGCTGGCAGGCGTGGCTCGACGTCGAGGTCGCGCTCGCTCGCGCTCAGGAGGAGCTTGGGATCATCCCGGCCGGTGCCGCCGAGGCCATCGCTGGCGCGGCCCGCCTCGAACGCCTCGATCGGGCGCGCATAAACGAGGGCTTCGCGCGCACCGGCCACACGCTCGTCCCGTTGGTGTGGGAACTCGCCCGAGTCGTCGGCGAACCACACGGTGGCTGGGTGCATTGGGGCGCCACCACCCAGAACATCACGCAGACCGGCGACCTCCTGATCCTGCGGTCAGCCCATTCGGTCTACCTGCGGCAGCTCGGCGAGATCCTCGCGGCCATGTCGGACCTCGCCGATCGCGGCGCCGAGATGATCATGCCCGGCCGCACGCATGGCCAGCACGCGGTTCCCGCCACATTCGGCTACAAGGTCGCCGTCTGGATCGACGAGATCGCCCGCCACGTCGAACGGCTGGAACAAGCGCGGCCTCGCCTCTTCGTCGCCATGCTCGGCGGCGGCGCCGGCACGTTCGCGTCGCTGGGCGAGCTGGGTCCGCCGGTGCAGGCGGGTATCGCCCGCCATCTCGACTTCGGCACCATGGCCGTGCCGTCTCGCGCCCTCGGCGACCATCTGGCCGAGAACATCTGCCTGCTCGGCATGATGGCGGCGACTTGCGGCAAGATCGGCCGCGAGATCTACACGCTCATGAAAACCGAGTTTGGCGAGGTCGAGGAGCCTGTCCCGCCCGGCACCGTCGGCTCGTCGACCATGCCCCAGAAGCGCAACCCGAAGCTCTGCCAGGACGTGATCGCGCTGGCGGCCGACGTCCGCATGCAGGTGCCACTGGCCCTCGAAGCCATGCAGACCGAGCACGAAGCCGATCGCACCACGACCCTGATGATGGACGCCGCCGAGGCGCGCGCCGCCATCGCCATGGGCGACGCGCTGGCCCGTCTGACGGTCATTCTCGAAGGCCTCCGCCTCGATCCGGACCGCATGCGCGCCAATCTCCAGCTCGGTGGCGGGCTCATCATGGCCGAGGCGGTGATGCTGCAACTCGGCCAGGCGCTGGGCCGCCAGCACGCGCATGACATCGTCTACGACGCGGCGCAGGCGGCCTTTGAGCAGCGCCGCGATTTCTCGGCCCTTCTGGCAGCCGACCCGCGCGTCACCGCCCATCTCGACGCGGCTGCCATTGCCCGTTTGCTCGACCCCACGGCCTACACGGGTCTCTGTGCCACCATGGCGCGGGATGGAGCAGCGCGTGCCCGCGCCCTCGCCGGCAGTCTCAAGCCTGAAGCCGGTTCGGTGGGCCGGACCATGCTGGCCTGATACGCGATCTTATCCCCACGCCTCACGCCTGACGTACTCTCCACGGATCCGACACTGGCCGCCGCCCGTTGCCCCCCTGTCGAGATCCAGCTGGAGGCGTGAGATGCAAGACCGTCGTGTGATCCTGTGGTTGCTCGTCTCGCTGTGCCTCGGCACGCTCGCTATGGTCATCGCCGCTCCTGCCGCTCGCGCGACGGACCTTCCCGAGGCGGCCCTCTGGCAGGCCCTGCGCGACCGGACGGCCTTCGCCATCATGCGCCATGCGCTGGCTCCCGGTGGTGGCGACCCGCCCGGCCATCGCATCGGGGACTGCTCCACGCAGCGCAATCTCTCGCCGGACGGCCGCGCGCAGGCGCGCACCATCGGGGATCGCTTCCGGGCGGCCGGCATCTCGAATGCGCGGGTGCTGTCGAGCCAGTGGTGCCGCTGCCGCGATACGGCGACGGAGCTACGCCTTGGTACCGTCGAGGACCTTCCGGCGCTGAACTCGTTCTTCGGCAAGTCGGACCGCGGCCCCGGCCAGACCAAGGCACTCCGCGACTGGCTGGCCTCGGCGCCGATGGACAAGCCCCTCGTCCTCGTCACGCATCAGGTCAACATCTCGGCCTTGACCCGCGAGACGACATCCTCCGGCGAGATCGTGGTCGTCCGCCGGCAGCCGGATGGCGCGATGCAGGTCCTCGGCTCGCTCTGATGCGGGCCGCTAGGCCGCCTTCCGCGATTGCCCTTCGACCAGCCGCACGATGTCGCCCATGATGGCGTTGAGTTCGTAGTCCTTCGGCGTATAGACGGCGGCCACGCCGAAGCCCTTGAGGGTCGCGGCGTCGGCGGGCGGAATGATGCCGCCGACCACGACCGGCACGTCGTCGAGCCCCTCGGCGCGCATCCGTTCCATCACATCGCGGACGAGCGGCACGTGGCTTCCCGAAAGGATCGACAGCCCGACGACGTGCACGCCCTCGTCGAGCGCCGCCCGGACGATCTGCGACGGCGTAAGCCGGATACCCTCGTAGACGACCTCCATGCCGCAGTCCCGCGCCCGGACAGCGATCTGCTCGGCCCCGTTCGAGTGCCCGTCGAGACCCGGCTTGCCGACGAGCAGCTTGACCCGCCGCCCGAGCAGCTCCGACACGTCCTCGACACGCTTGCGCACGTCGACGAGCCCATCGCCCGCCGAGCTGCGGGCCTGCCCGACGCCGGTCGGCGCGCGATACTCCCCGAAGATCCGGCGCAGCGTCGCTCCCCATTCTCCCGTCGTCACGCCGGCCTTGGCGCACGCGATGGATGGCTCCATCACGTTGCGGCCCTCCTTGGCGGCGCTTTCCAGATCCGCCAGCGCGGTCGCGACGGCTTTTGCGTCACGGTTGGCCCGCCACGCCAGCAGGCTCTGGATCGCCTCGGCCTCGACCCCTTCGTCGACCGTCAGGATCGACCCGTCACCGGTCGAGAGTGGCGACGGCTCGGTTTCCGTCCACCGATTGACGCCGACCACGATCTGCTCGCCGGTTTCGATTCTGCGCAGCCGCTCCGTGTTGGACTCGACCAGCCGCCGCTTCATGTAATCGATCGCGGCCACGGCGCCGCCCATGGCGTCGATCCGCGCCAGCTCCGACTTGGCCTCTTCTTTCAGTGCCGCGACCTTCGCCGCGATCGCCTTCGAGCCGTCGAAGATGTCCGGATACTCGAGCAGATCCGTCTCGTAGGCGAGGACCTGCTGCAGGCGGAGCGACCATTGCTGATCCCACGGCCGCGGCAGCCCGAGGGCCTCGTTCCAGGCCGGAAGCTGTACGGCGCGGGCGCGCGCACCCTTGGAGAGCGTCACCGCCAGCGTCTCGAGCAGGATGCGATAGACGTTGTTCTCCGCCTGCTGCTCCGTCAGCCCCAGCGAATTGACCTGCACGCCATAGCGGAAGCGGCGCAGCTTCGCGTCGCTGACGCCATAGCGCGTCGCACACAGCTCGTCCCAGAGCTCCGTGAAGGCCCGCATCTTGCAGATTTCGGTGACGAACTTGAGCCCGGCGTTGACGAAGAACGAGATGCGCCCGACGACCTGCGGAAACTCCTCGGCCGAGACTTCGCCGGAGGCTTTGACCGTATCGAGCACGGCCAGCGCCGTCGCCAGCGCGAACGCGAGTTCCTGCACCGGCGTCGCTCCGGCCTCCTGCAGGTGATACGAGCAGACGTTCGTCGGGTTCCACTTCCGCGTCTCGCGGCACGAGAACACGATCGTGTCCTTGATCAGCCTGAGTGACGGCTCGGGCGGAAACACATAGGTCCCGCGCGACAGGTACTCCTTGATGATGTCGTTCTGGATCGTGCCCGTCAGCTTGCCGCGCGACACGCCTTGCTCGTCTGCGACCGCGACGTAGAGCGCCAGCAGCCACGCCGCCGTGGCGTTGATCGTCATCGACGTGTTCATCCGGTCGAGCGGGATGCCGTCGAGCAGCGTCCGCATGTCGCCGACATGCGCCACCGGCACGCCGACCTTGCCCACTTCGCCGCGTGCAAGGACGTGATCGGGATCGTATCCGGTCTGGGTCGGCAGGTCGAAGGCGATCGACAGGCCCGTCTGCCCTTTGGCCAGGTTGGTCCGATAGAGCGCGTTCGACTTCGCCGCCGTCGAGTGCCCTGAATACGTTCGGAAAATCCACGGCTCGTCGCGCTTTGGTGCGGTGTCTGTCATCGCCTGCGCTCCAATTTGGGAACCCCTACGGGCCGGCCTATGCTGCGGCGCAGTATGCGATGTTTGCTGACGAGCGACAATCGTCTCCCGGTCGCCGGTGCCGAAAGCGACAATTCGACCGCCGACCTCGCGCGCGCGCCTGCCCGCCCGCGATGCGCAGGGCGTCTCCGCGGCACTGGATCAGCGTCCGGGCACGACATTGCGCGGACAACGTACCGTCTTGTGCGACGCAATGTCTTGTGATGCAGTGCGATAAAAGTTGTGCCCGGGAGATGGCCCATGTCCAACACGTCGGCGACTGCGAAATCGGATGCGCCTGCTGCTGCCCAAGGACCTCTGAAGGACCTCTACGAGATCGGCGAGATCCCGCCCCTCGGTCATGTGCCCTCGAAGATGTATGCGTGGGCGATCCGCGCCGAGCGTCACGGCGAGCCGGATACCGCGATGCAGGTCGAGGTCGTGCCCACCTGGAAGCTCGACAGCCACGATGTGCTCGTTCTCGTGATGGCGGCCGGCGTCAACTACAACGGCGTCTGGGCTGCGCTCGGCACGCCGATCTCGCCGATCCGCGACGTCCACAAGCAGCCCTACCATGTTGCCGGTTCTGACGCCTCGGGCATCGTGTGGGCCGTCGGCTCCAAGGTGAAGCGGTGGAAGGTCGGCGACGAGGTCGTCATCCATTGCAACCAGGACGACGGCGACGACGAGGAGTGCAACGGCGGCGATCCGATGTTCTCGCCGTCCCAGCGCATCTGGGGCTACGAGACGCCGGATGGGTCCTTCGCCCAGTTCTGCCGGGTGCAGGACCGCCAGCTCATGACGCGGCCCAGGCATCTGACCTGGGAAGAGGCGGCCTGTTACACGTTGACCCTCGCCACCGCCTACCGGATGCTCTTTGGTCACAAGGGCCATGAGATGCAGCCGGGCGATAACGTTCTGGTGTGGGGCGCTTCGGGTGGCCTCGGCTCGTTTGCCGTCCAGCTCTGCGCCACCTCCGGCGCCAATGCCATCGGCGTCGTGTCCGAGGACGACAAGATCGACTTCGTGAAGCAGCTCGGCGCGCGCGGCGTCATCAACCGCAAGAAATTCAACTGCTGGGGTCAGTTGCCGAAGGTCGGCTCGCCCGAGTACCAGACCTGGCTCGGCGAGATGCGCAAGTTCGGCAAGGCGATCTGGGACATCTCCGGCAAGGGCGTCAACCCGGACATCGTCTTCGAGCACCCCGGCGAATCGACGTTCCCGGTCTCGGTGCAGGTCGTGAAGCGCGGCGGCATGGTCGTGATCTGCGCCGGCACCACCGGCTACAATCTCACGATGGACGCTCGTTACCTCTGGATGCACCAGAAGCGCGTACAGGGCTCCCACTTCGCCAACCTGAAGCAGGCCTCCGCCGCCAACAAGCTGGTGGTCGATCGCCGTATCGATCCGTGCATGTCCGAAGTCTTCGGGTGGGACCAGATCCCGAAGGCGCACATGACGATGATGAAGAACCAGCACAAGCCGGGCAACATGGCCGTGCTCGTCAGTGCCCCCACCACGGGCCTGCGCACCTATGAGGATGTCCTCGAGCTGTCCAAGGCGCGGTTCGGGTGAGCCGACGCCCAAACGAGGGGCGCCGCGGCTGTCGCCGCGCGCCGCTGGCCGAGCTTTTCGATCACGCCCCTGGCTTGCCGCCCGGCCACACCGGGGCCTGGGCCAGTTGCGGCCAGCCGGCAGGCGCCTCGGCGGCCTTCCGGTTGTCGTCGACGGAGCGGTCGGATTTCCATTCGGCCGCTACGTAGCGGCGTCCGGTGACGCCCGTGCCCTCCTCGGAGCAGAGCCACACGATCGGCCCGCACATGGCCGACGGCGGGATGAGGTCGGAGCGCTTGAGGCCCGACGCCTCCGGCACCATGGCAGTATCGGCTGGCCCGCCCGGCACCACGACGTTGACCGTGATGCCGTCCGCCTCGAATTCCTGCGCGTGGCCGGCCGACATGCTCTCCAGCGCGGCCTTCGAAGGTCCATAGGGATGGAAACGCCCGCGCAGCATCGTGAACATGCTGGTCGTCACGTTGATGATCCGCCCGAACCGGCGCGCCTTCATGCCGGGTACCACGGCCCGCGTCAGGTACCACGCGCCGTTGACGTTCACGCGGAACATCTGGTCCCAAACGTCCGGCCGGATCTCCTCGATCCCGACGAGATTGGAGAAGTGATCGTCCCGGATCAGGCCCATCCCGAGCGCGCCGTTGTTGATCAGGATGTCGATCCGGCCAAAGGCCGAGAGCGTGTCGGCGACGGCCGTTTCGCAGGCCTTCTGCACCGAGATGTCGAGTTCGATCGTGGAGAGCGCGTTGGTCGCGGCTTTGCGCCGCTCGACGAGCGCCGCGAGCCCCGCCCGGTTGATGTCGGCCGCCATCACCTTGGCGCCGGCATCGAGAAGACCGGCGATGATGGCGTCGCCGAGGCCGCCGGCCCCGCCGGTGACGAGGGCAACGCGTCCGTCGAGAGGCTTCGTCATGGGATGGCTCGCTCGGTTGGGGTGAGGCCTGTGCAGAGACTACGGTTGCGCCTCCGGCCCCGCTTGTCCAGTCGTGGCGCGCCGCCGGTAGCCCGCTCGCGCCCGGCGCGATCCTCGCTCAGGCGCGCGCCGGCAGGTGCGTCTTGAACCACGCCGTCGTCTCGGCCATGACCTCGTCGAAGGCGCGGCCGGCATAGACCTCGTAATGCCCCCAGCCCTTGAGCGTCACGAGCTTCTTCGGCTCTCCGGCTTTGGCGTAGAGCGCCTGCGACTCCTCCGGCGGCACCAGACGGTCGTCGTCCGTCGTGATCAGAAGCAACGGCCGTGGCGCGATTCTGTCGACCACCCACTCGGGATGGAACTGCAGCGTCTCGTCGATGTACTCGAGCGGCAGCGTCCCGACGGCGTTCGGGTTGTTCTTCCGCGCCGCGGCGGCCAGCGCCGCCGATTGCCGGTCCGGCAGCAGCACCTCTTCCCGCGCCACATACTCCGATTTGCCCGTGAGCACGCGCGCCTCTCGATCCGCCTTTGCGCGCGCCTTGAGGTCGACCCATTCGTCGGGCCGGCGCACCGACCGCATCCAGCGCTCGCCGTGGCCGACCCCGACGCAGGAGACGACGCACTTGACGCGCGGATCGATGGCCGCCGTCCAGACGACCGTCGCGCCGCCGTAGCTCGTCCCGTAGATCCCGAGCCGCTCCTCGTCGACGCCCGCCTGCAGGCCGAGAAACGTCATCGCGGCCTGCGCGTCGGCGACCCGGCTCATGGGCGCTAGCCGCGAGCGTGTGCCCTCGCTCTCGCCCCATCCCTTGTAGTCGAACGTCAGCACGACGTAGCCGGCCTCGTTCAGGACGCGCGCGTTGTCAGGCAGATAGAGGTCCTTCACGCCCGTGTAGCCGTGGCAGAGCACGATGCCGGCGCGCCGCTCGCCTTTCGGCATGGTGTCCGGCACATAAAGGTCACCCGAGAGCTTGTGCCCCTCGCTGTAGAACGTGATCGGCGTCTTCATTGCGTGTCCTCCGGCTGGGGCGGGCTCAGGCGGTCATCCCTCGACGAATGCGCGCAGCAGCACGTGCGCGATGGCGTGCTTGCCCGGCGCCGTCAGCTTCTCGGGATGCGTGCCGTCGAGCATCTGGCGGGCTTCGGCTTTGCTGAACCACCGGGCATCGACCAGCTCGTTCGGGTCGATGTGCAGCTCGGTTGTCGCCGCGTGCGCAATGCATCCGAGCATAAGTGAATGCGGAAACGGCCAGGGCTGGCTCCGGACGTACTCCACCCGCTCGACGACGATCCCCGTCTCTTCGAGCACCTCCCGCCGCACCGCATGCTCGATGTCCTCACCGGGTTCGAGAAATCCGGCGAGCGTCGAGTACATGCCCGGCACATAGCGATGTTCGTGCGCCAGGATGCAGCGCGTGCCGTCCGTCACCAGCATGATCACCACGGGATCGGTGCGCGGAAACCAGTCGAGGCCGCAGCCTTGGCACTTCCGCCGCCATCCTGCGTCCTGTGGCACGGTTGCCGACCCGCACTTGCCGCAGAACTTGGCGTTCTCGTGCCACTGCCCCAGCGCCCGCGCCTTGCCGGCCAGGGACTGTTCGTCCGGCGACAGCGCCCCCTGCATGGCGAGCGAGCGCAGATCGACGGCGGGTCGGAGCACCTCGGCCGCCATGCCAAAGGTGCGTAACTGCTCTGTGCCGAGCGCAATCGAGAAGTGCGGCACACCTGTATCCCGCGCAAGGCCTAGGAGCGCTGCCTCGTCGTCCGGCAGCCCGAGCCCGGTCACCTCGTCGCGGCTGAGCCATCGGATTTGAGCGTCCCCTGACCCGTCACCGCTGACCACCACGGGCTTCAGGTCGACCATCACCATGAATCGGGCTGCCGCGCTGCCTTTTTGCCCTTCGACCCAATCCTTGTCGGCGCGTTTGCCGCTGACGCGGTCGAGGAGGGCGGTGGCGGCGAGGGTCGGCATCGAAGGGGCTCCAGATTGGCGTTATGCATGAAATGTTGGCACTGCTGATCGGCGCAGTCACCGTCTTCGCTAACGATAGTCGGCGTGGCTCCGTGATCCATACGATTTTTCGCTGGCTGGTATGCTCCAGGCGATTGACGCCGCGGTAGCCGTGTGCAGAGTCCGGCCACCCTCAGTATGTCTCCAGGGAGGAAAATCATGATGGGTTGGTTTAATCGCGGGCTCGCGTCCGTCGCGGCGCTCGGTTCGGCACTCGCCGTTTCGGGGCCGGCAATAGCTCAGCAGAATACACTCAAGATGCAGGCCTCGTGGCCAGCGTCCCTCACGCTCTACGAGAACTTCACTCAGTTCGCCAAGCGCACCGAGGAACTGACCGGCGGTCGCGTCAAGATTGATCCGATGCCGGCAGGTCAGGTCGTGCCTGCGTTCGAGGTTCTCGACGCGTCGCACAAGAAGGTCATCGACGGCCACCATTCGTGGGCCGGCTACTGGACCGGGAAGAACAAGGCCGCGATCCTGTTCTCTGGCGGCCCCGGCGGCCCGCTCGGCATGGACCACATGGACTACATGTCCTGGATGTGGCACGGCGGCGGCCTGGAGATGTACAACAAGTTCTACCAGGACACGCTCAAGCTGAACGTCGTCGTCCTGAACATCCTGCCGTCCGCGCCGCAGGCGCTCGGCTGGTTCAAGAAGGAGATCAATTCGCTGGCCGATTTCAAGGGCCAGAAGTGCCGCCAGACCGGCATGGCCTCTGAAATCTTCAATGCGATGGGCATGCGCACGGTCAACATGCCGGGCGGCGAAATCATGCCGGCCGCCGAGCGTGGCACCATCGATTGCGCCGAGTGGGTGGGTGGCGTCGAAGATCTGCGCTTCGGCTTCCAGAACATCTGGAAGTACCACTACGCACCCTCGCTGCACGAGAACGTTTCGGTCGGCGAACTCGTGATCAACCGCGACGTCTGGAACGCGATCCCGAAGATCGACCAGGAGATCCTCAAGGCCGCCGCCACCGAGACGATGTTCGTGTGGTGGGCCAAGTGGCAGCGCCAGAACGCCGAGGCTCTCGCCGAACTCCGCGAGAAGCACAAGGTCAACATCAAGGAGACCCCGGCCGAGATCCACACCGAGTTCCTGAAGGCGTGGGACAAGATCGCCGCGACCGAGGCCGAGAAGAACCCGGTCTTCAAGGAAGTCTGGGAGAGCCAGAAGAAGTGGGCGTCGGTCACCGTGCCGGCCAAGCGCTTCTACTACCCGGCTTACTCGCTGGCGGCCGATCACTACTGGCCCAAGCAGTAACTTTGACCTGAGAAGGACGAGAGGCCGCATGGATCCCATGCGGCCTTTTTTCTGATGATGTGCGAATGTCCGGACAACGGGTGAATCACGGCGTAGCGTGCAACCGTGTGGCGGCGAGGGACGGGGAAGAGGAACGGCAAGAGCGATGAGCGACACGACAATGGGACAGAAGCCCTCAGCGGGCTATCTCGGGATTATCCGGGTCATAGACAAGTTCACTGAGTGGACCGGTAACCTGTTCATTCTTCTGGTGATCCCCCTCATCTTGGCCAATGTGATCGAGGTGTTCTCGCGCTATGTGCTCGGAGACCCCACGATCTGGGCGCTCGACGTGACGACGATGTCGTTCGGCGCGCTCTTCATGCTCGGCTGCGGTTTGGCTCTTCTCAAAGGCGCTCACGTTCGCACCGACATGCTCTGGGACGGCTTCACCGAGCGCACCAAGGGCCGCATCGATACGATCGCCTACATTGTCTTCTTTTTGCCGACCATGGCCGTGCTGTTCTACGTCTCGTGGGGCAGCTTCATCGACGCCTACCTCATCAACGAGCGGTCGAACTCGGGCGCCTGGGGGCCGATCATCTGGCCGCTGCGCGGTGTCGTCCCGCTCACGTTCGCAATCCTGTTCATTCAGGGCATCTCTGAGCTGATGAAGAGTATCTGGGCTGCCCGGACGGGCGAAGTCCTGGTCAAACACGAAAAGATCGAGGTCTGATCACATGTCATTTAACGAGATCCTCGGTCTGATCATGCTGTTCGGCATGATCGGCGTGATTTTCATCGGCTTCCCGATCTCCTTCACTCTGCTCTTCCTGGCGCTCGTCTTCGGCGGCGTCGGGCTGGGCACTGTCCAGACCTTCAACCTGGCCGACCTCCAGATCTGGGGCACGATGAAGGACGAGATCCTTCCGGCCGTCCCGCTCTTCATCTTCATGGGCTACATGACCGAGCAGGCGGGCTTGATGGAGCGCCTGTTCGGCGCGCTTCGAAGCCTCCTCGCACCGGTGCGCGGCGCCCTCTATCTGGCCGTCATCCTCACCGCGACGATCTTCGCCATGGCGACCGGCATCGTCGGTGCGGCCGTGACCGTGCTCGGCATCATGGCCGGCCCGATGATGATCAAGGCCGGCTATGACGCGCGACTGTCGTCCGGCGCCATCGCGGCAGGCGGCACGCTCGGCATCTTGATTCCGCCGAGCGTGATGCTCGTCGTCATGGGCCCCACGATGGGCGTTCCGGTGAACCAGCTCTACTCGGCGACTCTGGTGCCCGGCTTCCTCCTGGCGATGATGTACATCGCCTATGCCCTCGGTCGCAGCTTCATCAACCCGAGCCTCGGCCCGCCGATGACGATGGACGAGCGCCGCGAAGCCTACCTGGCGATGACGACCGAAAAGATCTCGGTGCCCGTGCTGGGCCTCGCCCTGTTCTGTCTGATCGCGCTCTCCTACGTTGTCGGTCTGGCGTTGACCGGCTCGATGGGCTTGCCGACCTTCGCCTTCCAGATCGGAGCCGCGAAGTTCAGTATCGATCTCGGCGGCGTCGCCGTAGCGGCACTGATGGCAGTCCCCTTCTTCATGAGCCCCTATTTCCGAGCGATCGTCCTCGGCATGGCGCCTCTCGTGGCCCTCATCGGGTTCACGCTGGGCACCATCCTGAAGGGCCTTGCCACGCCGACTGAAGCCGCCTCGTGTGGTGCGTTCGGCGCGACCTTGCTCGCTCTGATCTACGGTCGTCTCAATCTCAAGGCGCTCAAGAATGCGGCCACCGGCACCATGATCACCTCGGCCATGGTTTTGTTCCTGGCCGTTGCCTCCAACGTGTTCGGCGCCGTCTTCACGAAGCTCGGCACGGCGAGTGTCATCACCGAGACGCTCATCGGCTTGCCGCTGAGCGACTGGTGGAAGCTCGGCCTGATCATGCTGCTGATCTTCGTGCTGGGCTGGCCGTTCGAATGGCCGGCCATCATTCTCGTCTTCCTGCCGATCTTCATGCCGGTGGTCGAGAAGCTGCAGCTCGGCATGAGCAAGCTCGAGCTGCTGATCTGGTTCGGCGCGCTGATCGCGGTGAACCTGCAGACCGCCTTCCTCAGTCCACCGGTGGCCATGTCGGCCTACTACCTGAGGAACGTCGTGCCGCAGTGGTCGCTGGTCACGATCTACCGCGGCATGGCCGACTACATGGTCATCCAGGTGATCTGCCTCCTGCTGCTGCTGTTCTTCCCGCAGATCGCGCTCTGGCTGCCGAGCGTCATGAAGAACTAGCCTATAGCCACGTCCCGAATGTCGGAGGCTCCGCGGTTCGCCGTGGAGCCTTCGTCGTTTTCGGGCCTCCGTCATTCGCTTGCGGACTGGCGCGCGGTCCCCTAAGTAGACCGAGGGAGGCTGGCTGCGGGCGTGTCCCTCGCCAACCGGGTCAGGTCCGGAAGGAAGCAGCCCTAACGATTCGGCCGCGGGTCGCAGTCCAGTCTCCTTCTCGCCGCCCCGCGGACCGATCGACGGCCGGGCGGGGCTTCGCTCCGACCCCCGCGACGCGAGTGCTGCGAGGCCAGCCATGTCCGACGAGAGCAGCGATATCGGCCAGGACGGCCCGAGCCTCTTCGGCGACGCGCCGGAAGCGCCGGCGACAACCGGCTATCTCGTTCTCGCCCGCAAGTACCGGCCCCAGACCTTCGACGACCTCATCGGCCAGGAGGCCATGGTCACGACGCTGCGCAACGCGTTCGCGACCGAGCGGATCGCTCAGGCCTACATGCTCACGGGCGTCCGCGGCGTCGGCAAGACGACCACGGCCCGCATTCTCGCGCGTGCCCTCAACTACTCGGCGGCGGGAGCCGATGATCGCCCGTCGATCGATCTCTCCGTCCCCGGCCGCCATTGTCGCGACATCATAGACAGCCGCCACCCCGACGTGGTCGAGATGGACGCCGCCTCGAACACCGGCATCGAGAACATCCGCGAGATCATCGAAAGCGCCCGCTACAAGCCGATGGTGGCCCGCTACAAGGTGTTCATCATCGACGAGGTCCACATGCTCTCCAAGAGCGCGTTCAACGCGCTCCTGAAGACGCTCGAGGAGCCGCCCCCGCACGTCAAGTTCATCTTCGCCACCACCGAGATCCGCAAGGTCCCGGTGACGGTGCTGTCGCGGTGCCAGCGCTTCGACCTGCGTCGGATCGACGTGCCGCTGCTGGTCGATCACTTCCGCCGCATCGTGACGAAGGAAGGCGCCGAGGCCGAGGACGAGGCTCTTGCCGTCATCGCCCGCGCCGCTGGTGGTTCGGTCCGCGATGGCCTCTCCGTCCTCGATCAGGCCATCGCCATGGGGTCCGGCAAGGTCACCGAGGCGGGCGTCCGCTCCATGCTCGGCCTCGCCGATCGCGGTCGCCTGTTCGACTTGCTCGACCTTCTTTTCTCTGGCGCCGCCGCCGACGTCCTCTCGGCGTTCGGCGCCCTGCATCGCGCCGGCGCCGATCCGATCGAAACCTTGGCCGATCTGGGCGAGGCCATCCACGTCGCGACCCGCGTCCGCATCGCGGGCGAGGCCGCCGCCGGCGACGGTCTGTCCGCCGAGGAGCGCCGCCGCGCCGTCGCCCTAGCGGGACGCGTCTCGACGCCGGTCCTTTCGCGCGCCTGGTCGATGTTGCTGAAGGGTTTGGACGAGGCGGGCAAGGCGCCGAATGCGGCCTCTGCCGCCGAGATGGTCCTGATCCGCATCGCCCACGCCGCCGACCTTCCGTCGCCCGAGGACATCATCCGCACCCTCGGTGGCGGCACCGCGCGCCGCCCATCATCGTCGGCGTCGCCCGCCGCCCCAACCCGCAACGGCGAACAGCGCCCGACTGCGGGCCTCGCCGTCGTGCCGTCGCCTGATGAGCCGCCGCCGCCGGTGAGCCTCGACGACTACGGAGCCGACGCGGCCGAGGCGGACCCTTTCGATCCCGAGCAGGAGGACGAGGACGTCGCGCCCGCCGCGCCACCCGTTCTCGACGATCCCCGTTCGTTCGAGGAGGTCGTCGCGGTTGTCGGCCGCCGTCGTGACGCGCGTTTGCAGGTTCACCTCGAGGAGCACGTCAGCCTCGTGAAATTCGACGCGGCGCAGGGTGCCATCGACGTCGCGTTGCTGCCGGGCGCGCCGCCAGAGATCGCCAACGAGTTGCGCGAGAAGCTGAACAAGTGGACGAGCCGCAAATGGATCGTCGCCGTCTCGCGAACGAAGGGCGCCCCGACTCTCGGCGAGGTGCGTCGCGAGCGGGAGGCAGCCGAGCTGGAGGCCCTGCGCCGACACTCGGCTCTCGCGGACCTCCTCGAGCAGTTCCCGGACGCTCGCATTACTGCGGTTCGCCCGATCCAGGTGCGATCCGACGACGAAAGTGACGAACAGGCGGCTGGTTGATTTGGCGGTATGGCGCTGGGCTGGCCGCCCATGGAGTGACTGCAATGAAGGACTTGATGAAGTTGATGCAGCAGGCCGGTCAGATCCAGGCCAAGATGCAGCGCATGCAGGAGGAGCTGGCGGCTCTCGAGATCGAGGGCAAGTCCGGCGCCGGCATGGTCACGGTCACCCTGACCGGCAAGGGTGACATGCGCAGCGTTCGCATCGATCCGTCCCTGCTGAAACCTGACGAGGCCGAGATCGTCGAGGATCTCGTGCTTGCGGCCTTCCAGGACGCCCGCACGAAGGTTGAGCAGGCGATGCAGGAGCGCATGCAGGACGTCACCGGTGGCTTGCCGCTTCCCCCCGGCATGAAGCTGTTCTGAGCTCCGCCGCCGTCAGCTGCGATGTTCGTCCGGCAGCACGATGTCGACGCTGGCTTCGTCGCCCCACGCTTCGGGCGTGACGATTTCTGCTGTTGCGCGTCCGGCTGAGGTGACCGTTGCGGGCGTGATGACGGGCGGGCTGGGCGGTGTCGCGTCGCCCCCGGCGGGCGCGACGATCTCCACCTCTGCCTCGCCGCGCCCATCGTCCGCGATGTCGGGTTCGGGGCTGATGTCGGAGTGCCGAAGCGGCCCGGGCTGGTCCCGCACCAGCTGCTCCAGTTCGGCTTCGATCTTTCGAAACCTGTCCTCTTCGACGGGATGCGCCGCCGGAGGCGGCGTGTGTCTTGGGACAGCGCTCTCGCTGGGAAGCTGGGCTTCTGACTGACGGCCGCCTTGAACCGGACGATTTCCGGCGATGGTGCGGATCCGCTCGAGGATCGAGGCTGGCCTGTCCGCATCAGCGCCCGGCTTGCGTCGCGGCGACGTTTCGGGCACGTGACCGCCGACCAGTGCGCCGCGCGCGCTATCGAGGAGTGCCGCCGCCGCTGGGTGCGCCCCGAGGCACGGCTGCAAGGCGGCCAGCGCCGCCTCTATGGCGCCGAGATGCCGCCAGCCGGCCGCCCGCGCGTCGAGCTGGCCTTCGAGCCTGGACCTCAGCATGTCGGGATCGACGGCGCCGAGCGGCTCGTCGCGCCGGTCCCGGTCCTGGAGTTGTCGGAGCGCGTACCAGGCGGGCTCCGACTTCAGCCGGTCGAGAAGATCTCGGTGTGCCCGTCCGAGGGCCTGCTCGGCAATGGCGATCTCTCGATCGATGGGCGGCATCTCGGCATTCCTGATCGTGGCGCCACAGGCAGGGACAGCGTCTCCGAAACAATAGCCGAAGCGAGACGGGCTGTGTATGTGCTGGAGCCGACGTCGTTCGCCGGGGACCGAACTGCGCAGAGGGGGGGGATGGTCATGGGCAAGTGGTGGCAAGCCTTGCGTCTTGCCGTGTTCCGCGTCGTCGACGACGGTGGGTTCTCCATGGCCGGTGCGGTGGCGTTCGCGTTCCTGCTGTCGATTTTCCCGTTCTGCATCTTTCTCGGCGCCCTCGCCGGCACGCTCGGCGGTCGTGAGTTGGCGGCCGAAGCGGTCGCCCAACTTTTCGAGGCCGTCCCCGAGACTGTGGCCAGTGCTCTCGCTCCCGAGATCGAGAAGGTCATGGGCCAGAGCCAGTACGGCTTGCTGACGTTCGGCGCCGCCGTCTCGCTGTTCTTCGCGACGAGCGCCATCGAGAGTCTCCGGGCCGCGCTCAACGTCGCCTACGGAGTCCGCGAGGGCCGCTCGATCCTCTGGTGCTTTTTCCAGAGCGTGATGTTCGTCTTTGCCACGGCGATCGGCATGCTGGTCTTCGCCTGGGGCATCCTGGTCGGACCGGTCATCGCGCGCGCCGAGAACTGGAAGCCGGCCCTCTGGCTCTTCGACCACGGTCTCTTGTCACCCACGTCCCGCTACACGATCGTGATTGCTGTGACGCTGGCCCAGCTCCTCGCCTACCATCTCTGGCTGGCGGCCGGTCGCCGCTCGATTTGGGATGTCCTGCCGGGCGCGATCATGAGTGTTCTGCTCTGGGTGCTCGCGGCGTGGGTCTATTCGTGGTGGCTGACGGTCAGCGACTACTCGATCTTCTACGCCGGGCTGACCCAGCTCTTCACGGCCCTGATCTTCTTCCAGGTGAGCGGCCTCGTCATGATTTTCGGCGCCGAGTTCAATCGCGCACTTGCCGACGTGCGCGCCGCAGGGTGACCATGCGCTCCTGAACCTACGCGGACGGGAGACCACCATGGCCTATTCGAACATCGCCTACGAGATCGACGGCGCCGTCGCGCGGCTGTCTCACGATCGTCCGGCGCTCCGCAACGCCGAAAGCCAGGAGCTTCTGGACGAACTCGATGACGCCGTGCGCCGGGCGACGGCCGATCCGGCCGTGCGGGTTCTCGTGTTCGATGGCAAGGGCGAGCATTTCTCCGCCGGCCACGACCTGAAGCAGGGCGCCGAGAAACGTTCAGGGTTCTCGGTCGAGCAGCGATGGGCTTACGAGGAGCTTTACTACCTCGAGTATGCGCTGCGCATCTGGGACTGCCCGAAGCCCACCATCGCCTCCGTTCAGGGCGCGTGCATCGCGGGCGGCTTCATGGTGGCCAACATGTGCGATCTGATCGTCGCCGCCGACGATGCGTTCTTCTCCGATCCCGTCTGCCACACGCTGGGCGCGGCGGCCGTCGAGGTTCTGATCCACCCGTGGGTGATGGGCGCTCGCAAGGCCAAGGAGATGCTGTTCATGGGCGGCCGCATGACCGCCGACGACGCCTATCGGATCGGCATGGTCAACAAGGTCGTGCCGCGCGCGTCGCTCGAAGCCGAAACCATGGCGATGGCGCGCCATATCGGGAAGGCCGAGCCGTTCGCGCTGAAACTCGTGAAGCGCTCGATCAACCGCACGCTCGATGCGCAAGGCCTGCGCACCGCGCTCCACGCGCACTTCGACACGCATCAGTTGAGCCACGTCTCGGAGGCGTTCAAGGCGGCCCGCGACCGTGGCCTCGCCAACGCGATCAAGAAGGCGAAGGAATAGCGCCGTCGCGATCGCCCGGTCGCGGATTCAGTGTGTCGCCGCGAGGCGCGGCACGACGAGCGGCTTGTCGACCACCACCGGCGCATCGAACAGCACGCTCTCGTTGTCGATGCGAACGGCGCCGCTCGCCACCAGCCTGAGCGCCAGCGGATAGATCTGGTGCTCGGCTTCCAGCACCCGCGCCGCCAGCGTTTCGGCCGTGTCTCCCGGCAGCACGCCGATCGCGGCTTGCGCCAGGATGGGGCCCGAATCCATCTCCGTCCGCACGAAATGCACGGAACACCCGACGATCAGCGCGCCGGCATCGAGCGCCCGCTGGTGCGTGTCGAGGCCGGGAAAAGCCGGCAGCAGCGACGGATGGATGTTCATCAGCCGGTCACGCCACCGGTCGACGAAACCGCCGGTGAGAAGCCGCATGAACCCGGCGAGGCAGATCAGCTCCACGTTATGATCGAGCAGCGTCTGGTGCAGCCGCGCCTCGAACGCCATGCGGTTGGCGAATTGCCGATGGTCGATCGCGATGGCCGGAATGCCGCGCTCGGCGGCCCACGACAGGCCGAGCGCTTCCGGCCGGTTCGAGATCACGACGCACGGTTCGGCGGGAAAGCCGGGCTCCTGCATCGCCGTGACGAGCGCCTGCATGTTCGAGCCACGGCCGGAGATCAGGATGGCGGTTCGCTTTTTCATCATGGCCGGAACGCTTACCACAGGTGCGCGAGCCGTGCCCGCGTTCGTCCACAGTCCGCGAGGTCGCGTCGCCGGTCCGCATAGGCATCGATGGACGAATGGGCCGCGGACTGCCAACCTTGATTGTCGTCCAGCCATTGAGAGGTCCGGACGGCGGAAGACGGCAACTTGAGTTTGGGCACATCCGCTCCATGAATGATTGGTCGAGTTCGACTTCCGCGTCGGTCGCCGCTCCGCCACGCTTTCCGCTGGGGCCTCTGACCACGACGCTCGCTGTCCAGACGCTCTCGACCGGCGCTGCCTATTCGATCCCGTCCGTCGCCCCGGCTGTCGCCGCCGACGTCGGCGTCAACCCCGCACTGGTGGGTTTCTTCATCTCGACGGTGTACGGCGTCGGCATCCTGTCGGCGCTGTTCTCGCCCTCGGTCATTTCCCGCTATGGCGCCGTGATCGTCACGCAGGCGGTGCTGCTTTCGACGCTTGCCATGCTGGGGACCGCCGCCACCGGCAGTCTGGCGGCCATCGCTGTGAGCGCCGTCCTCATGGGCCTCGCCTATGGTGCGGCCGCGCCTGCGAGTACGCATCTTCTCGTGCCCCGCACGCCGCCGGCCCACATGAACCTCGTCCTGTCGATCCGCCAGATCGGCGTTCCGCTCGGCGGCATGCTGGCGAGCCTGATCATGCCGCCGCTGACGCTGCATCTCGGCTGGCAGGTGTCGCTTCTGGCGCAGTTCGTGCCGGTGATCGTGCTGGCGATCCTGATCGAGGTGTTCTGCCGCGGCTGGGACGGTCCTCGCGGCCAGCGCGCGGCTGCGAAGTCGACCGGGCTCATGGCGCCTCTCGCCCTGCTCGCCAAGAGCTCCGCCATGCGCCGGCTCTCCTTCGCCTCGTTCGTCTATTCGGGCCTTCAGCTCTGCTTCATCGTCTTCATGACGACCCAGTTGACGACCAAGGCCGGCTTCGACCTGATCCGCGCCGGCCAGGCCCTCGCGGCCTACCAGTTGTCGGGCGTCATCGCGCGTCCCATCTGGGGCATTCTGTCAGACCGTGTGATGGGCGCGCGCTGGTGGCTGGGGCTTCAGGGCGCCATCATGTGCGCCATGGCGATCCTTGCAGGTACGTTCAGCCAGGACTGGAATACAGCGCTCGTTTTCGTCGTGTGCGTCGCGGCAGGCGCCACGGCGTCGGGGTTCACCGGCATCGCCTATGCCGAATACGCACGCCTCGGTGGCGCCAGCCGAACCGAGGCGACGGGGCTCGGAGCGGCCAGCATGTTCGCCGGCGTCATGGTGCTGCCCTCGGCCGTGAGCTCCGTTGTCACGATCACCGGCAGCTACGATCGCGCCTATACCGTAGTCGGTGTGCTGGCGCTCGTTGCCGGCCTCGGCATGATCGTCCGCTGGCGCGAGTAATGCCTGGGCGGTCGACGCTGGTCGCCTGTCAGTTCTTGCAGGGCGCGGGCTTCAGGAACTCGAGCTTTTTCAGCGTTCCGCGAATGGCGAAGTCGCCGTAATCGATGAACAGCCGCCGCGACACGCCGTTCTCGAAATAGAGGAAAGCCAGCTCGTAGGCCGGCACCGCGTCCGATTTCTGAGCGCCCGCCTCGTAGTAGCTGATCGAGATCGGCCAGCTCCGCACCTTGTCGAGCGCCTCGGAGTTCTCGACCCGGCTCAGCGACGCATTGTATCCCGGAGCATTGAGGACGCCGATGAACGATGCCGTGGTGTAGACCTTCTCGCCCTTCTCGGACCCGTCGAAGATGTCGGCGACGAAGAGTTGCTCGCCTTTCCGCGCGGCCGCGATCAGCGCCAGCGAATGCTGCATCGGAAACAGCGTGTTGCCCTTGATATTGAGCGCTTTTTTCGAAGGCTTCGAGATCTCGACCTTGACCTCGCCATTGGGTCCGCTGCGCGCCGCGTCGCCGTTCGTGCTTTCCTCGAGTTTGGCGTCCTTGTACTGCGTCGAGGTGAACTTGAAGGCCTTGGCGAGAGCATCTTCCCAGCTCGACGAACGCATGTCGGTGATCGACATCTGGCCTTCCTGGTTGGTCATCCGCGTCACGAACCGCATGTTCTGCGTATAGCCCTGGCAGGCCGAACCGGTCAGCTCGTAGACCATGCGCCCGGAGAGATCCGACACGCCCGACCCGCCCTTCGCATCTCCGAGCGTGATCTCGTAGACGGCACGATGCGGGGCCAGTTCCGGCCCTGCGGCAGCGGACGCTGTCGCGGGCCCTGCGGCGATCACAAGCAACGGCAGTGTCGCGGCAATCCAGCCCGGCCAGGCCGTCGACGGTCTTTGACCGGGGCCCGATGCGGCGCGACGGTGATGTGACATTCCTGGCTCCCGGCTGATCGCTCGGCCCTAAGATGGGCGTCCCGCGCCGCCATTGCCAGTGCCGGTTTCGGCCATTGCAAATGCCCGGGACACGCGCAAAGAATACCAGACTTTTAGAGCAGGCGCACACGGCGGAAAAGGGGCGTGCATGACCTCCGACATCGAAGCCAGGCTGAAGGCGATGGGCCTGGCCCTACCGGGCGCACCGGCACCGGTCGCCAACTACGTGCCGACCTGCCTCGTCGGCGGCTTGTTGTTCGTGTCGGGCCAGATCTCCCGCACGGGCGACGGCAAGGTGCTGTCCGGCAAGCTCGGAGCGGGTGTCGACCTGCCGGCCGGCCGCGAGGCGGCTCGCGTTTGCGCCCTGAACATCCTTGCTCAGGCCAAGGCGGCACTCGGCTCGCTGGAGCGCATCGAGCGGATCGTCAAGCTGACGGGGTTCGTCAATTCCGCGCCGACGTTCTGCGATCAGCCTCAGGTGGTCAACGGCGCGTCGGACCTGCTGGTCGAATTGCTCGGCGACAAGGGCCGGCACACGCGCTCGGCGGTCGGCGTGGCGGCATTGCCCGTCGACGCGGCGGTCGAGATCGAGGCCATCATCGCCGTCAAGGCCGGTTGATCGCGGCGCCGTTGCACGAGGAGTGACCATGCTCGAGCGGGCTGCCTTCGACCGCGCAACCTTCGTGCGGCCTGTTGCCCATCGTGGCCTTCACGCCGTCGATCGCGGCATCATCGAGAACTCCGCCCCGGCCTTCGAGGCCGCGATTGCTGGCAGATATGCCATCGAATGCGACGTTCAGCCCGCCGCTGACGGCAGCCCCGTCGTCTTCCACGATACTGCGCTGTCCCGCCTCGTGGACGCACCCGGCCTGACGTCCGACTACACCCCGGCCCAGCTCACGCGCATGACCTATCGTGGCGATCCGTCGGCCCGCATTCTTCGGCTCGGCGATCTTCTTGATCTCGTGGCCGGGCGGGTGCCGCTGTTCGTCGAGATCAAGAGCGAGTGGGCGCCGCCGGACATGGCGTTCCTCCGCTCCGTCGCCGCCGAAGCGTCCGCCTATCGCGGGCCACTCGCGCTGATGTCGTTTGATCCGCCGGTGGTCGCGGCGATCAAGGATCTGGCGCCGGGCCTGCCACGGGGGATCGTGTCCGGGCTCTATGATGCGTCCTGGTGGCCGGGCAAGCTCGACGCCGAGCGTGCGGCGCGCCTCTCGCACCTTCTGGAAAGCCGCGCGGCCGCCCCTGATTTCTTCGCCTACCACGTGAAGGCCCTGCCGACGCCCGTCACGCGCTTCGTGCGCGAGGTGTTGGGCATGCCGCTCTTCACCTGGACGGTGCGCACGGCAGGCGAGCTGGCGTCCGCGCGCACGTGGGCCGACGCGCCGATCTTCGAGGACGTGGATCCGAAGGTCTGATTTGCGCAGCAGGACCGCCCTGCCGGATGCTACCGGATGGTCTCGCCCGGGTAGACGCCCCACAGCCGGTTCTGCTCCACATAGCCGCGGAAGTCGCCCACCGAGACGTAGCACCAGCGCGTATCGCAACTGCGGATATTGGCGATCACGCCCGCCTCGAGCATCGCCACCGGTGCGGACCCGGCCCGGTCGTCAGAGAGGAGCTGCACCTGCGTGCGCCGACCGGCTTTCGCCTCCCAAGGCAGAACGAGCGCCGTCCGTCGGCCGGATACGAGCGCCTGGGCAACCCAACCTTCCGAGCCGTCGCTGTCTCTGACCTGCCGCCAGCCCTCGAATTCCCGCAGCACCTCCACGGGAAGCCCCGCGCGCCGATAGACCCAGAGCACCTTGTGATCCGTCCCTGGCCCCTGCCGCGAGTGGACCCGATCCGATTTCAGGCTGACGAAACGGGGCACGGGCAGGCCGCTGGGTCCTGTGTCGCTGGCGCCTTGCTGCGCCATCCCGGGCGCTCCCACGGTGGCGACGATCGAGAGCCCCAGCATCAGGGAGGCCAGCCCGCCCCATAGCCTCGAAATCAGCATTTTGCGTTGGGTGTCTTGCCGCGAATCCATGGCGGGACTGTCTCCGATCCGCTGCCCGGAAACAACCGTCGGCAGGTGCCGGCAGGCGTGCGGCGCGTCGAAATCGACGCCAGTGTGGTGTTGGAGATTGTCCGGCGCATCTGATAAACACGAAAAATGGTCGGTTTGCCGCCTTTGGCGAACCAGGTAGCCGGCCCGGGCGTTCTGACGCCGGCAATACTCGATTTGGAAACGTCCCATGCCCCAGAGCGCCAAGCGACCTGTCGTCATCGTTACCCGCAAGCTGCCCGACGTGGTCGAGACGCGCATGCGTGAGCTGTTCGACGCGCGCCTGAACCTGGATGATCGGCCCATGTCGCAGGCCGATCTGATCGAAGCCGTCAAGACCGCCGATGTCCTTGTGCCGACGGTCACCGACCGTATCGATCGCGCGGTGCTCTCGCAGGCAGCGCCCAACCTGCGTCTCGTCGCCAATTTCGGCACCGGTGTCGACAACATCGACCTCGATACCGCCCGCAACCGCGGCATTCTCGTGACCAACACGCCCGGCGTCCTCACCGAGGACACCGCCGACATGACCATGGCCCTCATCCTGGCGGTGCCGCGCCGGCTCGCCGAGGGCACGGCCTACCTTAAGGATGGCCGCAACCACTGGTCCGGCTGGGCGCCCACGTGGATGCTCGGACACCGCATTTTCGGCAAGCGACTGGGTATCATCGGCATGGGCCGCATCGGCCAGGCTGTGGCGCGACGCGCACGGGCCTTCGGCCTCCAGATCCACTATCACAATCGCCGACGCCTCTCCGAGGAGATCGAGCAGGACCTCGAGGCCACGTACTGGGAGAGCCTCGACCAGATGCTCGCCCGCATGGACATCATTTCGGTCAACTGCCCGCACACGCCCGCGACCTATCACCTCCTGTCGGCGCGTCGCCTGAAGCTCTTGAAGCCGACGTCCTATGTCGTGAACACGGCGCGCGGCGAGGTCATCGACGAGAACGAGCTGGCGCGCCTGATCGAAGCGGGTGCCATCGCGGGGGCCGGCCTCGACGTCTTCGAGCACGAGCCGGCGGTCAACCCGAAGCTGCTGGCGTCAGACCGCGTCATCTCACTCCCTCACATGGGATCCGCGACCATCGAAGGCCGGATCGACATGGGCGAGAAGGTCATCATCAACATCAAGACCTTCCTCGACGGCCACGCGCCACCGGACCGCGTCCACCCGGCCATGTTCTGATGCCGACGGCCGCGGCGTCGCCGCGGCCCGACGCCGGATTTCCACCGTGCCGCAGCGGCTTGCGCCGGCACGCCGGGCGCGCCATAACGCGCGCGCACCACGAGGAACCACATCGATGATCGAGCTTCGCCCCCGCGTCTTCTCCGGCATGCAGCCGACCGGCAGCCTGCATCTTGGCAACTATCTGGGCGCGCTCATCAATTGGGTCGCGATGCAGAAGACCCACGAGTGCATCTATTGCGTCGTGGACCTGCACGCCATCACCGCCGAATGGCAGGAGCCGGAGGAGCTGCGCCAGGCCATCCGACGCGCGGCGGCGGCCTACATCGCCTGCGGCATCGACCCCCGCACCAGCATCGTCTTCAATCAGAGCCAGGTCGTGGAGCACGCCGAGCTGGCGTGGATCTTCAACTGCGTGGCCCGCCTCGGCTGGCTCAATCGCATGACGCAATTCAAGGAGAAGGCGGGCAAGGACCGCGAGAACGCCTCGGTCGGCCTCTACGCCTATCCGAACCTCATGGCGGCCGACATTCTCGTCTACCGAGGCACGCACGTGCCGGTGGGCGAGGACCAGAAGCAGCATCTCGAGCTGTCCCGTGACATCGCCCAGAAATTCAACAACGACTGGCGCCAGTCGATCGCGGCCAAGGGCTATGCCGACGGCATTTTCTTCCCCCAGCCCGAGCCCATGATACAGGGCCCCGCCACGCGCGTGATGAGCCTGCGTGACGGCACGAAGAAGATGTCGAAGTCCGACCCGTCGGACCTGAGCCGCATCAATCTCACCGACGACGCGGAGACGATCGCGAGGAAGATCCAGCGCGCCAAGACCGACACCGAGGCGCTGCCCTCCGAGGTCGCCGGTCTCGAGGGGCGTCCCGAGGCCGACAATCTCTCGGGCATCTACGCGGCGCTCGCCGACACGACGCAGGAGGCGACGCTCCGCCAGTTCGGCGGCGGCCAGTTCTCCACCTTCAAGAAGGCGCTGGCCGACATCGCGGTGGCGAAGCTGTCTCCGATTACCGCGGAGATGACCCGCCTCAATGCCGATCCTGCCGAGATCGACCGCATCCTGGCCGACGGTGCTCGCCGCGCCCGGGCGATCGCGACGCCCATCATGAACGAGGTCAAGGACATCGTCGGCTTCGTGCGCGCTTGAACCCGACGCCCCATCTGTCGGCACCCGAACGCGGATCGCCGACATCTCCGGTACTGCGCCACGCCTGTTGTGGCGCGCCCGCTGAAATGGCATGATGACGCATGGTGAAAAAACGTCGCGTATTCGAGCAAGGTCACCGGCGCAAGTTCCTGGTGATCGTCGACGATACCGCCGAGGTGGAGCGCGCGCTCTACTTTGCGGCTAGCCGTATCGGCCATACCGGTGGCCAGATCGCGTTGCTCTACGTCATCGAGCCGACGGACTTCACGCAGTGGGCCGGTGTGAAGGAACTCCAGGTCGAGGAAGAGACGACGAAAGCCAAGGCGCTGTTCCGGCTCAACCGCCGCAAGCTCGACAAGGCCGGCTTCGAGAACATCCCGACCGAGGAAATCATCCGCTCCGGCAAGCGGCCTGACGAAATCCTCAAGCTGATTGAGGAAGACGAGGACATCGCCATCATGATCCTCGGCGCCTCAACGGACAGCCGCGGCCCGGGGCCGCTCGTGTCGTCGCTCGCAACGGGACGGCTCGCGGGCACGTTCCCGATCCCCATCGTCATCGTGCCCGGCAATCTCTCTCTCGAAGACCTCAAGGCCATGGCCTGATCTGTCTGCCGGCCCAGGCTCTGACGGTTGACGTTTGACGCTCTCGCGACGATACATTAGAAATATTCCAAAGTGTGGCGCGGCCTTACCATGCTGGGGCAGCGACCGTGGACAGAGCCCGCAATGGGCCACAGATCAGGGCGAGAAGCGGCAATGTTCATCCAGACGGAAGCAACCCCCAATCCCGCAACCGTGAAGTTCATCCCGGGCAAGCCCGTGCTGGGCGAAGGCACCGTCGATTTCCGCGATGTTTCGGAAGCCGGCAAGTCGCCACTGGCACAGCGCCTGTTCGGTGTGGACGGCGTGACGGGCGTGTTCCTCGGTTCCGACTTCATTTCGGTGACCAAGGGCGACATCGAGTGGCAGCACCTGAAGCCCGCTGTGCTCGGCGCGATCATGGAACACTTCATGTCGGGCGCGCCGGTCGTCGACGGCGCCGCCGACTTCGACGAGGCCGATGCCGAGGGTGAGGATTTCGCGCCCGAGGACGCCGAGACCGTCAAGACCATCAAGGAACTGCTGGACACGCGCGTCCGCCCGGCCGTCGCCAACGACGGCGGCGATATCGTGTTCCATGGCTTCCGGGACGGCGTGGTGTTCCTGCACATGCGCGGCGCCTGCTCCGGCTGCCCGTCGTCCACGGCCACCTTGCAGGGCGGCATCGAGCGGCTTCTCCAGCATTTCTGCCCGGAGGTGGCCGAGGTCCGCGCCGTCTAGACTTTCGCCTCTCGGGTCAGATCCGATCGTTTTGAAAGCCCTGCTCCCCCTCGAGCGGGGTTTTCTGCTACGAGAGACACAAAGACTTCGCAGTCAGACCCACGGAGAGACCGAATGACCGATCGCGTGAGCGACGATGTCCTGCGGCAGTTGTTCCTCGACGCCCGGACCCACAACGCCTGGCAGCAGAAGGACGTACCGGATGCGATGCTGCACGAGATCATCGATCTGATGAAGATGGGCCCGACGAGCGCCAACTGCCTGCCGGCGCGGGTCGTGTTCGTGAAGTCCGCCGCGGCAAAGAACCGGTTGGCTCCCTTCTTGTCGAGCGCCAACCGGCCCAAGACCATGGACGCGCCTGTCTGCGCCATCATCGGCAACGATATGCAGTTCTACGAGCATCTGCCGCGCCTCTTCCCGCACAATCTGACGGCCCGCACCTGGTTCGAGGGCAACGCCGCCGTCATCGAGGCGACGGCCATGCGCAATGGCTCGCTGCAGGGCGCCTACCTGATGCTGGCGGCCCGGTCCCTGGGTCTCGATTGTGGTCCCATGTCGGGCTTCGATGCGGCGGGCGTCGACAAGGAGTTCTTCCCCGACGGCCGGGTCAAGACCAACTTCATCTGCAACCTGGGTTACGGCGATCCGGCAGGCCTGTTTCCGCGCTCGCCGCGCTTTGCCTTCGACGAGATCGCAAAAGTCGTCTGACGCCAGCGCGCCGCACGCCGGAGATCGCACCATGAACGTGCTCGCCATGGACACGTCGCTCGGCGCCCTCTCGGTGTCCGTCCGCTGCGGACCGCCGTCGGCGCTTCGACGAGCAGACGCCTGCGAGGTGCTCTCGAGCGGCCACGCCGAGCGTCTGGTGCCGATGGTGGCGGACGTGATGGCGGAGGCCGGCCTGGAGTTCCCCCATCTCCAGCGGGTCGCGGTCACTCTCGGACCCGGCACGTTCACGGGGGTCCGCACGGCCATCGCCACGGCCCGCGCCTTTCGTCTGGCGACGGCGTGCGATGTCGTCGGCATGACGACGCTCGCGCTGATGGCGAGCGGCGCGTTCGCGAGCGGTGTGCCGCCCGCTGGCCGGCTTCTGATGATCGCTCTCGATGCGCGCCGTGGCGGGCTTTACGTCCAGACGTTTGCTGGCGATGCCGAAGCCCCGCTGGGTCCACCGGTCGAGCTGACCGCGGACGAGGCCGTGGCATCGTTGGCCGGTCGACCAGCCGCCGTCGTTGGGTCCGGGGTACCCCACGTCATCGACGCGGCGCGTCGCTTGGGTGCCGACGTCGTGCCCTGCTCGGCTCCGGACACGCCCTCCGCAGCGCACTTGGCCGACCTGGCTCCGGGCCTCGCGCCGCTCCGCGACATCGTCCCGCTGTATGTCCGGCCGCCGGACGCCAAACCCCAGATCGGCAAATCCCTCGCGAGGTCAGCATGAGTGCTCAGGGTAACGGCAATTCGAACGGCCCGGGGACGGGCATCGATTGGCGGCGCGTCAGTCTCTTGTGGGCGGTCCCGGGACACGCCGCCGACATGGCGGCGCTCCACGCGACGATGTTCGACCAGCCTTGGGACGAGGCGGCGATCATCTCGCTGCTGGCGCATCCCGGTTCGGTGGCGCTTGTGGCTTCGGCGGGCCAACCGATGGTCGTCGGAGGCTTCGGTCTGGCGCAGGTGGCGGCCGACGAAGCGGAGCTCCTGACGATCGGCATCGCCGAGACGTGGCGACGCCACGGCTTGGGCTCCCGCCTTCTCGATGCCTTGAAGCGGGCGGCCGAGCGCGCCGGGGCCCGCTCGCTGTTTCTCGAAGTGGCGGCCTCGAATACGGCTGCCCTTGCCCTCTACGCGAAGCACGGATTCGCCGAGTCGGGCCGCCGCAAGGGCTACTACGCCCGCCCCGGGGGAACCGCCGAGGACGCCATCGTCATGCGCTGCCCGCTCGGCGGATAGCGCGCCGGCGGGTCAGCTGCCTCGGTTCCGGTTATCCGTCGGACACAATCGGTCTTGTGGCCGCGTTTGGTTCAAATATGGTGCCTGAGAAGCGCGCCCGGGCTCCGTTTGGCTTGGCTGCGCACGGTTTGGCTGAGCCCGCACGGGCATGAGCAGAGTGTTGGGGAGGGTAGAGGAATGACGATGCATGTTGGGCGCTGGGTTGGCGCCGCAGTTCTGGCCGCGGGCTTGGCGCTATCGGCTGTGGCCTCGGCCGACGCCAAGGAGCTGCGCATCGCGCTGTCTGCCGAGCCGTCGGCGATGGATCCCCACTTCCATAATCTGACGCCGAACAACGCGCTGAACCGCCATGTGTTCGATCGCCTCATTCATTTCGACGCCAAGCAGAATACGGTGCCCGGCCTCGCCGAGAGCTGGCGCACGGTCGATGACAAGACCTGGGAGCTGAAACTGCGCAAGGGCGTGGTCTGGCACGACGGCTCGCCCTTCACCGCCGATGACGTGCTTTTCACGATGGAGCGCGCGCCGAACGTCGAGAACAGCCCGGGCAGCTTCAACATCTACGTCAAGGGCAAGACCTTCACCAAGGTCGATGACCACACGGTTCGCGTGACGACGGCCGAGCCCTATCCGCTGATGCCGAACGATCTGACCACCATTGCCATCATCTCGAGGAAGCACGGCTCGAACGCCAAGACCGAAGACTACAACTCCGGCAAGGCCGCCATCGGCACCGGACCCTACAAGCTCGTCGAGTTCGTTAAGGGCGACCGCTACGTGCTCGAGCGCAACGAGGCGTATTGGGGCCCGAAGCCGGTCTGGACCAAGGTCACCATCCGGCCCATCAAGGCGGGTCCGGCCCGCGTCGCGGCCCTGCTCGCCGGTGACGTGGACCTCATCGAGGAAGTCCCGACCACCGACATCGCCAAGCTGAAGACGGATGGCCGCGTCGCGCTGGCCCAGGGACTGTCGAACCGCGTCATCTACTTCCACATGGACCATTGGCGCGACGAGACTCCCTTCATCACCGCGAAGGACGGCTCGAAGATCAAGAACCCGTTGAAGGACAAGCGCGTGCGTCAGGCTCTGTCGATGGCCATCAACCGTGACGCGATCGTGGATCGTCTCATGGAAGGTGCCGCCGTCAAGGCCTCGCAGTTCCTGGCCGACGAGTTCTTCGGCACCTCGAAGACCCTGAAGCCCGTGCCGCACGATGCCGCCGGAGCGAAGAAGCTGCTCGCCGATGCCGGCTTCCCGAACGGTTTCAAGATGACCTTGCACGGCCCGAACGGTCGCTACACCAACGACGCCCGCATCGCCGAGGCCGTCGCCCAGATGTTCACCCGCATCGGCGTCGAAACGGCTGTCGAGACGATGCCCGGCGCCGTGTTCTTCCGCCGTGCCTCGACCGGCGCCAACGGAGAGCCCGAGTTCAGCTTCATTCTGGTCGGCTGGGGCGCGGGTACGGGTGAGGTCTCCTCGCCGCTGAAATCGCTCGTCGCGACCTACGACAAGGCGAAGGGCACGGGCGCCGCCAACCGTGGCCGTTATTCGAACGCTGAGCTCGACAAGCTGATCGCCGACGGCCTCGCGACGATCGACGACGCCAAGCGCCAGGCCCTGTTCGCCAAGGCCAGCGAGGCGGCGATGGAAGACGTCGCGATCATCCCGACGCACTATCAGTTCAACACCTGGGGCACGCGCAAGGGCCTCAAGTACGAGCCACGCACGGACGAGAATACGCTGGCCATGAGCGTCTCCGAATAGGCCACACCGGCCACCAGCGGGTCCGCCAGGTCCACGCGCCGCGCCGTCGTCTCGGGAAGAGGCGGCGGCGCGTTGCCGGCTCCGACAGGATGTGTCCATGACCGCGTTCATCATCCGGCGACTGATGCAGAGTGTGGGCGTCGCCCTCGCCATGTCGCTGATCGTCTTCATCGGCATGCACATCGTCGGCGACCCGATCTACATCCTGGTCGACCCCCAGTCCGATCAGGCCGAGATCGATGCCACCATCCGGCGTCTCGGGCTCGATCGGCCACTTTGGGAGCAGTACCTGCTGTTCCTGAAAGGCGCCGTCACCGGCAATCTCGGCAACAGCTTTGTCCATGGCACATCGGCGCTTCCGCTCATACTGGAGCGCATGCCGGCAACGCTCGAACTCGCGTTCGCCTCGCTGATCCTGGCGATCGTGATCGGCATCCCGCTCGGCCTCTATGCGGGCCTCTATCCCGAGACGGTCGCCTCTCGCGCCATCATGGCCGGATCCATCCTGGGCTTCTCGCTGCCGACGTTCTGGGTCGGCATCATGATGATCATGGTCTTCGCCGTCATGCTGGGCTGGCTGCCGTCTACGGGGCGCGGCCCGACGGCGACCTATCTCGGCATGACGTCGAGCCTGTTCACGGTCGAAGGGTGGCGTTACGTGCTGTTGCCGGCCCTCAATCTCGCGCTCCTCAAGGTGTCGCTGGTCATTCGCCTGACGAAGTCCGGCACCAGTGAAGCGATCCATCAGGACTACATCAAGTTCGCGCGCGCCAAGGGCTTGTCGCGGAGCCGCATCGTCGGCGTGCACCTCCTGAAGAACATCCTGATCCCGGTCGTCACCGTCCTCGGCCTCGAGTTCGGCAACCAGATCGCCTTCGCCGTCGTCACCGAGACCATCTTCGCCTGGCCCGGCATGGGCCGGCTTCTGATTTCGTCGATCCAGTCTCTCGACCGTCCCGTGATCGTAGCCTACCTCATCATCACGGTGCTCATGTTCATCGTCATCAACCTCGTGGTCGACATCCTCTATTCGCTGCTCGATCCGCGCGTCCGTCTCGGGGAGAAATCGGCATGAGCGTCGCAGAGCCGACCGACCCCCTTGGGCGCGTCGAACCCAAAGCTAGAGCCGCCGCCGAGACACCGTTCCAGCGTTTCGTCTCCGACTACTTCGACAACTGGATCGCCGCAGCAGCGCTGATCCTGCTGGGCGCATTGATCGCGCTGGCGCTGGCCGCGCCTTGGCTGGTGCCCCAGAACCCCTACGATCTGGCCCAGATCGATATTCTGGATTCCCGCCTCCCGCCCGGCACGCCGAGTTCAACCGGAGCCTTCACGCACTGGCTTGGCACCGACGGCGCCGGCCGCGATCTGGTGTCCGCCATCTTCTACGGCCTGCGCATCTCGCTCTTTGTTGGCGTATCATCCGGGATCATCGCCATGGCGCTCGGCGCCGCCGTCGGTCTCGCCGCAACCTACGCCGGCGGCCGGATCGAGACGCTGGTCATGCGCATCGTCGATCTGCAGCTGTCGTTTCCGGCCATCCTCGTGGCGCTCATGCTGATTGCCGTTCTGGGCAAGGGCGTCGACAAGATCGTCATCGCGCTCGTCACGGTCCAATGGGCCTATTACGCGCGCACGGTCCGCGGCTCGGCGCTTGTCGAGGGCCGCAAGGACTATGTCGCGGCGGCCCGCTGCCTCGGCCTGTCCAATGCCCGCATCGTCTTTCGCCACATCCTGCCGAACTGCCTGCCCCCGTTGATCGTCGTGGCGACCGTGCAGACCGCGCACGCCATCTCGCTCGAGGCGACGCTCTCGTTCCTCGGCGTGGGGCTGCCCCAGACCGAGCCCTCCCTCGGCGTGCTGATCTCGAACGGCTTCGAGTACATGCTGTCCGGCAAGTACTGGATCAGCTTCTTCCCCGGCATCGCGCTGCTGTTGACCATCGTCTCGATCAACCTCGTCGGCGATCATCTGCGTGACGTGCTCAATCCGAGGCTCAGCCGATGACGACGGACGCGTTGCCGGCCGGGCCGACACTCGCCGTCGAGGGCCTCGCCACCCATTTCTTCACCAAGGCCGGTGTCGTGAAGGCCGTCGACGACGTCTCGTTCACGGTTTCGTCGGGCGAGGTGCTGGGCATCGTCGGCGAGTCGGGCTCCGGCAAATCGATCACCGGTTTCTCGATCCTCGGCCTCATCGACCAGCCGGGACGCATCGTTTCGGGCGCCATTCGCTTCAAGGGGCGCGATCTCCGCGGCCTCTCCGAAAACGAGATGCAGGGCCTCCGGGGAGATCGCATCGCGATGATCTTCCAGGACCCCATGATGACGCTGAACCCGGTGCTTCGCATCGACACCCAGATGATCGAGACGGTCCAGGCGCATCGGAGCGTCGGCCGCGCCGAGGCGCTGGAACTCTCGCGGCAGGCGCTGGATCAGGTGGGTATTCCAGCCCCCGAGCGCCGCTTGAAGGCCTACCCGCACGAACTCTCCGGCGGCATGCGCCAGCGCGTGGCGATCGCCATCGCCTTTCTCAACAAGCCGGATCTCATCATCGCCGACGAGCCGACCACGGCCCTCGACGTCACCATTCAGGCGCAGATCCTGTTCGAGGCTCAGAAACTCTGCCGAGCCACCGGCACGGCCTTGATCTGGATCACGCACGATCTCGCCGTCGTCGCCGCTCTCGCCGACCGGATTGCGGTCATGTACGCGGGCCGTATCGTTGAGACGGGCACGACCGACGACGTCATCGATCGGCCATTGCACCCCTACACGCGCGGCCTCATCGGCTCCGTGCCGAGCCACGCGGGCCGTGGCGGACGCCTGACCCAGATCCCCGGAATGACGCCATCGCTGATCGATCTGCCGGCCGGCTGCGCCTTCCGGGACCGCTGCACCGTTCCGATCGAAGCGTGCGGCGTCGCGCCGGGCGTCACCAGCCCGCGCGCTGGTCGCCACGTGCGCTGCCATAACCCACAGTTTGCGGACGTCGCGCCATGACCACGTCGCCCCTGATCGCGGTTGAGGGCGTCTCGCGCCGCTTCACGAAGTCGCTCGACTTCGCGGGTCGGATCGCGGCGAAGCTCGGCTCCGACTTGCGCGAGGAGACGGTGCACGCCGTCGACGGGGTCGATCTGGCCATCATGCCCGGCGAGGTCGTCGGCCTCGTGGGCGAATCGGGCTGCGGAAAATCCACGCTCGGCCGCATGATCGCCGGTATCCTCGCGCCGAGCGATGGCCGCATCGTCTTCAAGGGCAAGGATCGCGCGAGCCTGAAGGGCGCCGAGGCGCAGGCGGCGCGGCTGGCGGTCCAGATGATCTTTCAGGACCCGTTCGCGTCGCTCAACCCGCGCTTCTCGATCGAATCCATCGTCGGTGAAGCGCCGCTGGTGCACGGCCTCGTCGACCGCGCCGCGATGCCGGCCTACGTCGACGACACGCTGCGGCGCGTCGGCCTCGATCCCGGCCTGAAGCGCCGCTATCCGCACCAGTTCTCGGGCGGCCAGAGGAGCCGCATCAACATTGCGCGGGCGCTGGCGGTTCAGCCCGAGTTCCTCGTGTGCGACGAGGCCATCGCCGCTCTCGACGTGTCGATCCAGGCGCAGGTCATCAACCTGTTCATGGACCTCCGCCGCGATCTCGACCTGACGTACCTGTTCATCAGCCACGATCTGGGCGTCGTGAAGCACATCTCGGATCGCGTCGTGATCATGTATCTCGGCCGTATCGTCGAAATGGCGCCGGCCGAGGAGCTGTTCGCCAGGCCCAACCATCCCTATGCCGTCGCCCTGTTGGCCGAGGTGCCGCGGCTCGATCACCGGAAGCGCGTCTTCGCCCCGGTGAAGGGCGAGATCCCCTCGCCGATCGATCCGCCGCCCGGTTGTCATTTCCATCCGCGCTGTCCGCACGCCACCGAGCGCTGCCGCGTCGAGGTGCCGAAGCTGCGCGAGATCGCCCCGGGCCGGCACGCGGCCTGCCACCTGAACGACGCCACGTAGCGGCCCGCTCAGCGCAGGCCCGCGAGCATCCACAGACCCGCGATCATCAGGAGCGACAGCAGCGTCGAGATGTTGATCCGGACGTCGCCGGGTTGCCGCCGTCGCGCGCCGAGACCGGCGCGGCGCGCCCGCCTCCCTTGGTCCTGCGGTCGGTCCCCGCGCGCACTCGACGTGGCGGCTGCCCCCGCCTCGCGCGTGCGGATCCACGCCCACCCGAGCCTGAGCAGAGAACCGAGCCGCGCCACAACCTCGTGCGGCGCCCGCCGCCAGCCGTACTTGTAGCCGAAGATCACGAGCACGATCACGCCGATCTGGGCCAGCGTGGCCACCCAGCCGCCGATCAGGAACCACAGCAGCGACCAGACGAGCCCGACGATGCTCCAGGCGAGCCAGGCCATCCAGGCGACGACATCCATCGGGTCCCTCCGCGCGTCGCCCTGTTCTCGGGTGACGCGATGGCAGTTTTACGTATAGTGCGCCGCAAGATGAAACCCCATCGTGACGTCAGGGATGCCCGATGCCGACCACGACCGCAGCCCGGAGCCGAGCCGCCTCAGGCGCTGAATTCGGCGACTTGCGCCCGAAGGAGTCGTTCCAGGACCTGATCCTCACCTTGCAGCGCTTCTGGGGCGCCCAGGGCTGCGTCGTCCTCCAGCCCTACGACATGGAAGTCGGCGCCGGCACGTTCCATCCCGCGACGACGCTGCGCGCGCTCGGCCCGAAGCCGTGGAACGCGGCCTATGTGCAACCGTCCCGTCGCCCGAAGGATGGCCGCTACGGCGAGAACCCGAACCGCCTGCAGCACTACTACCAGTTCCAGGTCATCATGAAGCCGTCGCCGCCGGATATCCTCGATCTCTACCTCAAGAGCCTCGACGCCATCGGCATCGACACCACATTGAACGACATCCGCTTCGTCGAGGACGATTGGGAGAGCCCGACGCTCGGCGCCTGGGGCCTCGGCTGGGAAGTCTGGTGCAACGGCATGGAGGTGACGCAGTTCACCTATTTCCAGCAGGTCGGTGGTTTCGACTGCCGCCCGGTGTCGGGCGAGATCACCTACGGCCTCGAACGGCTCGCCATGTACGTCCAGGGCGTGGATCGGGTGTGGGATCTGAACTTCAACGGCCGTCACGACGAGCGCAAGCTCACCTACAACGACGTCTTCCAGCAGGCCGAGCAGGAGTATTCCCGCTTCAACTTCGAGCACGCCGATACCGAGATGCTGCTGCGCCACTTCCGCGACGCCGAGGCCGAATGCCAGTCGCTGCTCGAGAAGGGCCGGCCCCAGGCCGAGAGCGGCACGCACCTGATGGCGCTGCCGGCCTACGACCAGTGCATCAAGGCGAGCCACGTGTTCAACCTTCTGGATGCCCGCGGCGTCATCTCGGTCACCGAGCGCCAGAGCTACATCCTCCGCGTCCGCGAGTTGTCCAAGGCCTGTTGCGCGGCCTGGCTTGCGACCGAGGGCGGACGCGCCTGAGGTCCAGCGGAGCGTTGACGTGATGCCGGTGGTCGTGTCCGCATTCTACAAGTTCGCAGCCGTCGCTGACCCGGCGGCCCTGCGCGCGGCGCTCTTGGCAGCACTCGCCGAGCGCGAGATGAAGGGCACCATCCTCATCGCGCCGGAAGGCATCAACGGCACCATCTCCGGCACGCCCGAGGCCATGCGCACGTTCCTCGCCCTGTTGCGTGCGGACCCGCGCTTCGCCGACGTCGTCACCAAGGACGCGCCCGCCGCCGATCACCCGTTCGCACGCCTCAAGGTGAAACTGAAGCGCGAGATCATCTCGCTCCGCCGCCCCGAGGCTGATCCGCTCCAGCGCGTCGGCACCTACGTCGATCCGAAGGACTGGAACGCACTCATCGCCGATCCGGACGTGCTGCTGGTCGACACCCGCAACGCCTTCGAGATCGAGGCCGGCCGGTTCGAGGGAGCGATCGACCCGCGCTTGCGCCATTTCGGCGAATGGCCGGACTACGTCGACCGCGCGCTGGACCCGGTCCGGCATCGCAAGGTCGCCATGTATTGCACGGGCGGCATTCGCTGCGAGAAGGCTTCCGCCTACATGCTGGCCCACGGCTTCGACGAGGTCTATCACTTGAAGGGCGGCATCCTCGCCTATCTGGAAGCGGTGCCCGACAGTGAAAGCCGGTGGCGCGGGCGCTGCTACGTTTTCGACGAGCGCGAGGGCGTGACGCGGCAGGACATCGAGGGCACATCGTGACACCGAAGATCGCAGGCGCCATCCTCCTCGGCCTCCCATTGATTGCGTTGGCATGGGCGTTTCTCTGGCGCCGGAACCGTCCCGTCTTCTGGTTCGCACTGGTTCTGATCGCTGTATCGCTGGGTTATCTGATGGCCACGGGCGCGACCGACGACATCGCCGATCGTCTGATCCCGAACATCTCGTCGCCGCCACCCGTACGCGCGAAATAGGCGGCGTTTCGCCCGCCCGCGCCGCGTCGGCAGACTTGCCATGCCGGCCGCGTGGCCGTACCGATTGGGGTCTGCCACAACAGAAAACACCACCGCGAGGAGCGCTCCCCATGAAACTCTGCCGTTTCGGCCCGGCTGGCGCCGAGAAGCCGGGTCTTGTCGACGCCACGGGCAAGATCCGCGACCTGTCTGCCCACGTGAAGGACATCAACGGCGATGTGCTGTCCGACGCGGCGCTCGCCACCTTGAAGGCCATCGACCCGGCGTCGCTGCCCGAGGCTCCCGCGGGCGTCCGTATCGGTGCGCCGGTCGGCAACGTGCGGAACTTCATGGCCATCGGTCTCAACTACGCCGACCACGCCGCCGAGGCCGGGATGCCGATCCCGACCGAGCCGATCATCTTCTACAAGCTCACCAACTGCATCTGCGGCCCCAACGACGACGTCATGATCCCGCGCGACTCGACCAAGCTCGACTGGGAACTCGAGATCGCCTTCGTCGTCGGCAAGCGCTCGCGCTACGTCGATCTGAAGGATGCCCAGAGCCACATCGCCGGCTACACCATCTGCAACGACGTTTCCGAGCGTCATTTCCAGATCGAGCGCGGCGGCCAGTGGATGAAGGGCAAATGCGCCGAGACCTTCGGCCCGCTCGGGCCGTGGCTCGTGACCCGCGACGAGGTGAAGGACGTCAACAGCCTGCCGATGCACCTCGACCTGAACGGCAAGCGGATGCAGACCGGGTCGACCGCGACCATGATCTTCAAGTGCGACTTCATCCTGCACTACGTCTCGCAGTTCATGGTGCTGGAGCCCGGCGACGTCGTCACAACGGGCACGCCGCCCGGTGTCGGCCTCGGCATGAAGCCGCCCGTGTTCCTGAAGGCCGGTGACGTCATGACCCTGTCTATCGAGGGACTTGGACAGCAGCAGCAGAAGGTCGTGCCCTTCAAGCTCTGAGGGTCGCGCCACCGAAGCATTTGGGAAGCGCCCGGCCACTGTGCCGGGCGTTTTCGTTGGCTCAGCGCACGACGGCGGGCTGGGCCGCGGGGCTGCGCCGCATCGAGGCCCGCTCCCGGTAGAGGAGATAGAGCCCGGCCAACACGACCAGCCCCATGCCGGCCATCGACAGCGCATCGGGCACATGCCCCCAAACGACGTAGCCGAGCACCAGCGCCATCACGATCGACGAATAGCGGAACGGCGCCACCACGGGGATCTCTCCCGTCCGCATGGCGACGATGCCGAAGTGGTAGGCGAAGAACAGGCAGACGGCCGCCGCCATCAGCAACATGAGCGCCCGCGGTGTCGGCATGGGCCACGTCTCGAACGGGAACAGCGCGAGCCCCGCCAGCATGATCACCGCCGACGTCGCGAACGTCACGAAGATCGACGGCACGCTGTGATCGACAAAGCGCGTCGTGAGGTCTCGCGTCGCGGCGAAGACAAGGCACGCGAGCGCGAGCCACGCTTCTGGCACGAAGCTCTCGGTTCCCGGCTTGATGATCATCATGACGCCGACGAAGCCGAGGCCGGACGCCATCCAGCGCTGCCATCCGACGTGCGCGCCGAGCAGCACCGCCGCCCCCGCCGTCACCAGCAGCGGCGAAACCTGGATGATGGCGTTGGTCGTCGAGAGCGGCAGGTAGCGAAGCGCCGAGGCGACGAACAGCGTCGCGAGCACCGCCGACCCGAGCCGCAGCAACATGGCCGGCCGGATGAGAACGGATGGCGGCCGCCAGCCCCCCATGTTGCTGACGAACAGCCCCATGATGGCGGTGGCGACCACGCCCCTGAGAAAAATGATCTGCCCGGTTGGCAGTTCCTCGGTGACGAGTTTCACGATGGCGTCGTTCGTGATGAAGCCGGTCGCCGAGGCGAGCATCGCGAGCACGCCCTTCAGGTTCTCCGTCACGCGCGTGTCCTTTGCAGCCTGAGCTGGCGCTCGCGAAAGTACGTGTAGAGGCCAGCCGCGATCACGATCGCCGTGCCGGTCAGCGCCATTGGATCGGGCCATTCGCCAAAGAGCAAGATGCCCGCGAAGATCGCCCAGAGGATGGCCGAGTACCGGAACGGCGACACCACGGCGACCTCGCCCCGCCGCATCGCTTCGATGATCAGCGAATAGCCGGCGACGAGGAACAGCGCCGCGCCCGCAATCAGCGCCAGCACGCGCGTTGGCGGCACGATCCACGTCTCGGCGAGCGCGAGGCCCGATGCGGCCGTGGTCACGGTGAGAGTCGAGATGAACGTGAGCAGCACCGTGGGCACGCCACGATCGATCCGCCGGGTGGTGAGGTCGCGCAGCACGATGGCCGCGACCGACGCGAGTGCCACCAGCGACCAGCCATTGAACGCCGATGTTCCCGGCCGGATGATGAGCAGCACCCCGATCAGCCCGACCCCCGTGGCGAGCCAGCGCCGCCATCCGACAGGCTCGCCAAGGAACAACGCCGCCCCCGCCGTCACGGCGAGCGGCAGGAATTGCAGGATCGCCGTCGTATCCGCGATTGGCATGTGGAAGAGCGCCGCGAGGAAGAGGAACGTCGCACCGATCTCCCCGATGTTGCGCAGCGCGATGAGCCGCCACTGCGAGCGCGGCGGCCAGGTCCGGAAGCCGCCGAGCCATGCCGCCAGGATGCCGGCGAGCACGATCGTGAACACCCCGCGAATGAAAATGGCTTGGCCGCCGGGAAGATCGCGCGCGGCGAGCTTCATGCATGCGTCGTTGACCGTGAACACCGCCTGCGATGCGACCATGGCGGCGATCGCGCGCCCGTTGCCGCTCGCCTCGTGGCCGTGATGGACCGCCGTCATGTCGCGCCTCGGACAGCCCGTTGCCGCGCGAGCGACCGCTCTCGCCCGAACGCATAGAGCCCCGTCGCCACGACGAGCGCGATGCCGCCCCACGCCAGCGAGTTGGGCACCTCGCCCCAGACGAAGTAGCCGAGCAGCAGCGCCCACAGCAGCGTGAAGTACCGGAACGGCGCGATGGCCGACATCTCCGCGTTTCGCATGCCGAAGACGAGGAAGATGAATCCGACCGCCAGCGCCGCCCCGGCCGCGGCGGTGAAAAGGAGGCTCCGTACACCCGGTACCACCCACCCGGTCGCGGTCGCGAGACCAGCTCCGGCAACTGTCACCGCCGCCGCCGAGACGGCGCCGATCAGCAGTGTCGGGATCGAGCGATCGATCCGGCTCGTGGCGAGGTCGCGCGTCGACATGCACAGCATTGCGCCGACCGCGAGCATCGACCACCACGTGAAGCCCGATGTGCCGGGCTGCAGGATCAGGAGCACGCCGGCAAGACCGATGAGGCCGGCGACCCACCGCCGCCATCCCACCGCCTCTGCGAACAGCAGCGAGGCCGCCAGCGTCGTGACCAGGGGGATGAACTGCAGGATGGCCGTGGCGTTCGCGATCGGCATCGTGACGAGCGCGCCGACGAAGCAGATCCCCGCGCCGACCTCTGCGAGGACTCTGACGACCACTGGCAGCGAGAGCATCCCCGGATGCCACGCGAGCTGCCGCTGGGCGAGACCGGCCGCACTGAGGATGAGGCACGCCACCAGTCCGCGCCCTGCGATCGTTTGCCCGAGGCCGGTTTCGGCCACGGCGACGCGCGCCAGCGCATCCGCTGTCATCATCGCGGCCCCGGCGCCGATCACGGCCGCAATTCCGGTCAGGTTGTTCTTCATGTGGCGGGGGGCTGTCCAGCGGGTGTCAGGGGCGGGGACGATTGGCGAGGCGCCTGAGCGACTGCTCGCGATAGAACGTGTAGAGGCCGGCAGCAACCACGATCGCGGTGCCGACGAGCGTCAGCGCATCGGGGAAATGGCCGAACACGAGCACGCCGGACACGATGGCGAAGATGATGATCGTGTAGCGGAACGGTGCCACGGCCGAGATGTCGGCCGAGCGCACGGAGATGATCACGCACATCTGCCCGATGAGAGAGAAGATGCCCGCCGCCATCATCGTCGCCACGAGACCGACGGATGGCGTCGACCAGCCGGCGAACGGCGCGACGACGAGGCTCGATGCCGTCACCGCGGCTGCCGACAGCATCATGATGATCGGCGGCGGGACGCTGCGGTCGACATAGCGCGTCGCAAGGTCCCGCATCGTGGCGCCGAGCACCGACACGATGCCGGCGAGCGCCCACCAGTTGAAGGCGCTGGAGCCCGGCCGGATGATCAGCAGCACGCCCAGGAGGCCGACGATCGTCGCCGTCCAGCGTCGCCAGCCGACCTTCTCGCCGAGAAATAGCGCCGACGCCGCGGTGATCGAGAGCGGGATGAGCTGGCCGACCGCCGTCAGGTCGGCGTAGGGCATCCGCGCCAGCGCCAGCTGGAAGCCCCAGGCCCCGGTGGTATCGCCGGCAGCCCGCAGCGCCATTGCCCGCGACAAGGCCCGGTGCAGGAGCGGAAGCGCACCGAGCCAGATCGCGATCAGCAGCCCACCGGTCGTCACGAACAATCCGCGTATGAACAGGAGTTCGCTCGTTGGCGCCTGGCCCGAGGCGAGCTTCATGATCGTGTCGCCACAGGCGAACGAGAGGCATGCGGCGGTCATGAAGAGGATGCCGCGCACGTTCGACACGGCCACGGGCGCGTCCGTCAGGACCCGCGCAAGTCTCGCCGCTGGTCCCTCGCCCACGCTCGGCCCCGCCCTCGTTGCTCAGGCCCGTCGCCCGAATGGAAGCCAGAAGCTATAGCCACTCGGTCGATGCGATCCAGTTCAAACGAGCCGTCTTGCCCAGCCCCGAGCCAGCCGCTAGGTTTCGGCAAATGAGGGCAAATTCCGGCAAGTGCGAGGGGCCATGACCGCGCTGATGAGCGACGGCGCACGCGAGGCGTTCGTGCGCCGGATCCGGCTCGAAATGGCGAAGCGGGGCCTCACCCGCGAGGCGCTCGCCGAACTGGCGTCCGTCAAGGAGCGAACGCTCGGAAACCTGCTTTCCGGCCAGTCTGTACGCGACGTGACCGTGGCCCGGATCGCGCGCGCCCTCGACATCGAGCTTGAAGCCTGGACGGCGCCAGAGGCGGCGCAGACTGCCCCTCCAGCCCCCGATAGCGCACGCGCGGCGGAAGCCTACGGTGGCTACATGATGGCGGCATGGGAGCCCTACATCGGCGCCTACGTGGCCTATCGGCGCGTGTTTTCGCCGGGCGACCAGCTCTATCGCTCGATCTACGACATCGACTGGGACGAGGCCCTGTCCCGCTTGCGCTTCCTCGAACTGCAGCGCTTCAAGGGCCGCAACAACAAGACAGTCACCATGAATCACGGTGGCGGCATCTACATCAGCCCGCACACGGGGCTCCTGCAGTTGCTCACGACCTTTCAGGGCGCACTCCGCCTCGTCACGCTGACGAAGTTCCGTATGGCCGACAACCGTCTGCGCGGGGTGATCCTGACACAGAGCGACCGTGACCATTTCTTCGAACCGTCCGTCTCGGCCATTTACCTCCAGCGCATCGAGGGCAAGTCGAAGCTGGCCGATCTCGAGCGCCTGGTGGGGCCGGTAGGCCCCGACGATCCCGCCTTTGCCGATGCGAGCGCGGAACTCGCCGATATCGAGCGCTCGGGCGTCTTCATCGCCGGGCTGCGCCGTTGATGAGGCACATCTCTGGCGCCTGCGGCCGGGCGTGTCGCCTCACGCCGCCTCGGTCGCGAGCACCAGATCCGCCGCCTTCTCGCCGATCATGATCGACGGTGCGTTGGTGTTGCCGGAGGTCAGAGTCGGCATGATCGAGGCGTCGGCGACGCGAAGTCCGGCGATCCCGCGCACGCGAAGCTGGTCGTCGACCACCGCCATCCGGTCCGAGCCCATCTTGCACGTGCCGACCGGGTGATAGGTCGTCTCGCCAGCCCGCTTCACCCAGTCGATGATCTCGTCGTCCTTGGCCAGCGCCTCCCCCGGCGCGATCTCGGAGACGCCGAGTGGCGCCATCGCTTTCGCCGTCATGATCGAGCGCGCGATCCGGATCGCCTTCACCGTCAGCTCGGCATCGACCGGTTCCGCGAGGAAGTTGAACGTGATCGCGGGCGCCCGGCGCGGATCGGACGATGTGATGTGGATATGGCCCTTGCTCTCCGGCCGCATCGGATGCGCGTAGCAGGTCATGCCGGATTGCGTCGCGATGCGCGGCCCCTTGGGGCCGGGCTCCGTCAGCATCGGCACCCAGCCGAGCAGCAGGTCGGGCGCGTCGAGGCCCTCCCGCGACCGGACGAACGCGCGCAGCGGCGCTGCCACCATGGCGAGCATGCTGTCCTGCCCGGTCACGTAGCGCAGCGCCTGATTGACGAGGCCGAGCCCGCGTCCGCGATCGTTGAAGGTGAGCCCGCGCGTCGCAACCGACCAACGGGTGCGCGGTGCGTAATGATCGCGAAGGTTCTCGCCGACGCCGGGCAGATCGTGCTGGACCGTGATCCCGAGCCCCTTGAGGCGCTCCGCCTGCCCGATCCCCGAAAGTTCGAGGATCTGCGGCGAGTTGATCGAGCCCGCCGAGATCACCACTTCGCGCCTTGCCCGCGCCACTTGTGACCGGCCGCCGACCGAGTAGCGCACACCGACGCAACGCTTGCCCTCGAGAACGACGCCCTCCGTGTGCGCCTCCGTGATGATTCGCAGATTCGGCCGCTGGCGCGCGGGATCGAGATAGCAGTGCGCCGTGCTCTGGCGGCGCCCGCCCGAGATCGACGCCTGGCTCATGGCGATGCCGTCCTGCTGGGCGCCGTTGTAGTCCGGGTTGTGCCGGATGCCGACTTCGTTCGCGGCCGCGATGATCGCCTTGTAGAGCGGCGCCCGAGGCTCGGGGTTCGTGATGCGGAGCGGTCCCTCGCGGCCACGGAACGCGTCGTCTCCGTCTCCGCGGTAGCTTTCCATGCGCTTGAAGTAGGGAAGCACGTCGCGATAGGCCCAGCCCCGGTTGCCCATCTGTGCCCAGGTGTCGAAGTCCTGCGCCTGTCCCCGCACGAACGCGAGCCCGTTGATCGAACTCGATCCGCCGAGGATCTTCCCGCGCGGCACCGGAAGGCGCCGCCCGTTGGTCGACGCTTCGGGCTCCGACGAATAGAGCCAGTTCGCGGCCGGATTGGAGATGAGCTTCGCGTACCCGATCGGGATGTGCATCCACGGATGGCTGGCCGGGCCGGCCTCGATCAACAGGACCTTGTTACGACTGTCGGCCGAGAGCCGGCTGGCCAGGGCTGCACCAGCCGACCCTGCGCCCACGACGATGAAGTCGTAGGTTTCGTTCTTCTCCTCGACCACGTGTCACTCCGGATGGATATGTTTTGAATCGGTCTGGATCACGGTCCGAACGATCACGCTGCCTTTCGGCCCCACAGCTTCTCCGAGGCGATCCGCGCCCCGTCGGCCGCCGAACGGAGCTTCACCCAGACGATCTCCTCGGCCACGTACTCGCGGCCGGCGAACGTGCCGAATCCGCAGTCCGTGCCTGCGATCACGCGCTCCTTGTCGCCCACCGCAGCGACGGCCTCCTGAAGCCGTCGCGCCACGACCTGCGGATGCTCGACGAAATTGGTGGTCGTATCGAGCACGCCGGGCACGAGCAGCATGTGCGGCGGCAGCGGGTGAGCGGCCAGCGCTTCGTATTCGTGCTGATGCCGCGGGTTGGCGAACTCGATGGAAAGCGCCCCGACGTTCGCCCGATAGAGTTCCGGCAGGATCGTCGCCATGGCGATGTCGTAGATGTGCGGCCCGTCGTTGTTCCCCCAGCAGACGTGCAACCGTACCCGCTCGCGGGGAATGCCCGCGAGCCCTTTGTTGATGGCTGCGACATGCAACTCCAGCTGCTTGAGGAAGCCGGTTTCGTCGAGTTTCCCGAAGAAGCGGTGTCGCTCCATCGCCAGATCCGGACTGTCGATCTGCAGCACGTGCCCGGCCTCGTGAATCGCCCGGTATTCGTTGCCGAGGGCCTCCGCGAGCGCCATGAGGTAGGCCTCGTGGCTGTCGTAGTGCTGGTTGATCATGGTCGTCGCGACGATGCCGGGCGACGGCGCCGTCATGAACGTCTCCCGGAACCCGCCGCCGAGCGCCTTGAGCCGTTCGGCGTCGACCCGGATCGGCTTGCCGTCCACATACCGCACCTCGCCGAGCGCTGCCGGCGCGTTCGACAGCTTCGCGCCATGCGGAAATCGCGCGGCCGCCTGCCGGGCGTAGCTCGGAAACTCGATCTGGTCTCGCGCGGGCGGACGCTTCGACTCGCCCCCGAAGCCGCACATGCAGCGCGGCACATAGGTCTGGAAGCCGACTCGCGATTGCTCGCCGTCGTTGCCGACGTCGACCCCGGATTTCACCTGCTGCGCGATCACATAGGCCGTCGCGGCCTCGACCTCCTTGGCGAGCACGTCCTTGTCGATCGCCTCGCCCGCCTCCTCCCGGATGAGCATGTCGGCGAGGCGCTCGTTGCGCGGCAGGCTGCCGACGTGCGTCGTCAGGATGCGATCGGTACTGGCTAGCATGGATGGGCTCCGGTTCACGACGTTCCGCGGGCCGCGAGGGCACCGACGATCCGTTCGGGTGTCATGGGCATTTTTGTCAGTCTGACGCCGATGGCGCGTCGCACTGCGTTCGCGACGGCGGCCGCGACCGGAACGATCGGCATCTCGCCGACGCCTCTGAGGCCATAGGGGACGCCGGGCACAGGCGTTTCGATGATGACGCAGTCGATGGCTGGTACGTCGAGGGCGGTCGGCATGCGGAAATCGAGCATGCTGGCGTTGCGCACGCGCCCGTCGGCGCCGTAGTCGATCGCCTCCGTCAACGCCCAGCCCAGCCCCTGCACGACACTGCCCTGCATCTGTCCTTCGACCGCCGTCGGGTTGAGCGCGCGGCCCACGTCCTGGAACGCGGTGTAGCGCAGGATCTCGACCCGTCCCGTCTCCGGATCGACCTCGACGTCGACGACGTGCGCGCCCACTTCGACGCCGAACGGCAGCTTCGTCGAGACCCCGCGTCCGATGACGGCGCCGTCGCTCAGCGTCTGGCGCATCAGTTCGCCGATGCTGATCGAACCCGCGAGCGCTCCGCCCGTGGCATGGAACACGCCACGGGCATAGGACACGCCCGCCTCGGGGGCCTGCAGGCGCTCGGCAGCCCGGCGGCGCAATTGCGCGAGAGCGTCCTGGCAGGCGTCGACCACGGCGGCCGCCATCGTGCGCCCGACCCGGCTGCCCGCCGCCGCATCGGAATAGGCCGAAGCCTTGGTGTCGCCCATGACGACCGCGACGTCATCGACTTCGAGTTCGAGCTGCTCCGCCGCCACCTGTGCCATGGTGGTCCGCGTGCCGGAGATGTCGACCGTCCCCATCACGACGGCGACGCGACCGTCGCCACTGATGGTGATCTGCGCCGCCGATGTCATCGACGTGCCACGCCAATAGCCGAGCGCCAGCCCACGCCCCCGCGGCAGGGCGCCCGCCGCCAGAGGCTCGGTCCAGCACGGATGGCCCGCCACACGATCGAGAATGGTGGTGAGACCGATCGACGGAAATGGTGTCCCGACCGGCATCACGCTGCCCGTCACAGCGGCATTTTTCCGCCGGAACGCCAGCGGGTCCATGCCGAGGTTCAAGGACAGCTCGTCCATGACCTGCTCGACCGCGAACGCGGCCTGGATGCCGCCCGGTCCCCGATAGGCCTCGGTGCGCGGCTTGTTCGTCACCACGTCCATGCCCTCGAGGCGGATCGTGGGTGTCTGGTAGCAGGCGGTCGAAGCCTGCATGAGAAGCGTGGTCGCGGTGCCCGGAATGCCTCCCGTATCGACGAGGTAATGCCCGTCGATCGCTGTCAGCCGCCCGTCGCGCTCGGCTCCGACTTTCATTCTGATGCGAGCGCCGGCCGGTGGTCCCGACCCGCCTGCAAGCATCTCGGCCCGGCTCATCGTCATCTTGACCGGCCGCCCCGCGATCTGCGCGAGGCGGGCCGCCAGCGGTTCGACGTGCGTCGTGATCTTGCCGCCGAAGCCGCCGCCGATCTCGAGCGGCACGACCTTGAGCTTCGACTGCGCGAGCCCGAGAATGCCGGCGACTTGCGACTCGGTCTGGTGCGCGCCCTGTGTCGAGGCCCAGATCGTGACGTTGCCCTGCGGGTCCGCTTCCGCCACGCAGACGTGCGGTTCGATGTAGCCCTGGTGCCCGGTGTCCACGTCGACGGCGATCTCGGCCGTCGCGGCGGCATTGGCCAGCGCCACGGCCGTATCGCCACGCTCGATCAGTGTCCGTGCGCCGGCATTGGGCGGAATAGTGGCCCCGGCGTCGAAGCCCTTGGCCTTGTGCTGCGGATGGAGCGCGGGCGCTCCGTCCGCCAGGGCATCCGCCATACTGATGACGGCGGGCAGCGCCCGATACGTGACGTCGATCAGCGCCAGCGCCTCTTCCGCGACGTGCGCATCGACGGCAGCCACGGCAGCGACGGGCTGCCCGACCCAGAGCACTGTGTCGCGCGCCATGGCAATGGTCGCCGCCACCCAGAGGTCGGCCCCGGTCTCGCCGAACGGGATGATCGTACCCGGCACGATCGTCGGGAAATCCTTCGCCGTCACGACGGCCTTGACCCCCTTGAGGGCCAGCGCCCGCGACGTGTCGATGGCGAGTATGCGGGCGTGCGCGTGCGGGCTGCGTTTCACCGCGCCGATCAGAAGCCCTGGGCGGACGAGATCGCCCGCATAGATGGCGCGGCCGGTGACCCGTTCGCCGCCGTCGATCCGCGGCACGCGCTGCCCGATGATACGCGTTGCAGGAACCGGCTCTCCTGTCGCCTGTCCGTCGCTCATGGGGTGCCTCCCGGCGCGCGCATCCGCTCGGCTGCGACGGCGATGGCGTGCACGATCTTGTCGTAGCCCGTACAGCGGCAGATGTTGCCGGCGATCGCGTGCCGGATCTCATGCTCGTCGGGCGATAGGTTCTCGCCGAGCAGCGAGATCGCCGAAAGCACGATGCCGGGCGTGCAGAACCCGCATTGGGTGCCGCCGTGCTCGATCAGCGCCGCCTGCACCGGATGCAGCGTGTTGCCGTCGGCGACGCCTTCGATGGTGGTGATCCGGGCGCCGTCCGCCTCCTGCGCGAGCACGAGGCAGGCACAGACCGGTGCGCCATTCATGAGCACGGTGCAGGTCCCGCAATTGCCGTTGCTGCAGCCTTCCTTCGTGCCCGTCAGCCCGAGTCGGTCGCGCAGGTAGACGAGAAGCGTGTCTCGCGGATCGGCGATGCCGTCCCGCGCCTCACCATTGACCTCGGATCTCACGATGCTCGTCATGCCGCGGCCTTCCGCTGTTCGGCGTCCATCAGGGCGGCAGAGAGCGCGCGTCGCGTCAGCACGTCGGCGAGATGGCGACGGTAGTCGGCCGACCCTCGGGTATCGGAGATCGGCTTGGCCTCCCCGGCCGCCATGCGTGCTGCGTCGCGGATGGTCTGATCGTCGGCCGCCCGCCCCGCGAGAAACGCCTCCGCCGCTCGGCAGCGCACCGGCGTCGGGCCAACCGACGCGAGCACGATGCGAGCGTCCGCGATCGTGCCGTCGGCGGCCATCGTCACCGACACGCCAGATCCCGCGATGGCGATGTCCATTTCGCGACGCGGCGTGAACCGGAGATAATAGGCGCCCGATCGCGTGCCCCGGGCCGGGAGGTGGATCGAAACCAGTATCTCGCCGGGTGCGAGCGACACGCGCCCAGGGGATTGCGCCATATCCTCGACCGGCAGTGTCCGTCGACCACCCGGTCCCGCGATCTCGCCCGTAGCACCGAGCGCGACGAGCAGCGGCACCGCATCCGCCGAGGGCGCGGCGTTGCACACGTTGCCGCCGAGCGTCGCGCGCGACTGGATCTGCAGGCTTCCGATCAGCCGCGCCGACTGGACGAGTGCGCCATGTTCAGCCATCAACCCGGCATGACCGCCGAGGGCTCGGATGCTCGCAGCGGCGCCGATCCGCCACCCCCCGTCCGGCCCGCGCGCGATGGCGACCATCTCCGGAATCGCCTTGACGTCGACGACGATGGAGGCCGTGCGGCGGCCTTCCTTGAGCTGGGCGATGAGGTCCGTCCCGCCGGCAAGCACGCGCGCGCCGCGCTGCATCAGCAGCGCCGTGGCGTCCTCGACGCGTCGTGGCCTCTCGTAGGCGAACGGTTGCATGCTATGACCTTGCCGAACCCGGTTCCAAGGCCGCGATCTTGGCCCCTTGCCGGCGGCTCGGCAACCAGGAAGCAAAGGCTTCGGTCCCACCCATGTCGCATGTCCCGCCGATCATCGAGAGCTGCGCTGCCTTGCTGGCGCGCTACGACGTACTCTTCTGTGATGTCTGGGGCGTGGTTCACGACGGCCGGCGCGCGTTTCCCGAGGCGAACGAAGCCCTCTCGGCGTTCCGCGCACAGGGCGGCACGGTGATCCTCGTCTCGAACGCCCCCACGCCATCCGAGAACGTCGCCCGCGTGCTCGACGAGAAGGGCGTGGTGCGCGACGCCTGGGATCGGATCGTCTCGTCCGGCGATCTGGCCTTGTCCCACATTCGCGCACGTGGCTGGCAGCGCCTCCACATCATCGGCCCCGAGCGGCGTGACCGGGCCTTCTTTGCCGCAGTCGGCGCGCCCTCCGTTCCGGTCGCCGACGCGGACGCCATCGCGTGCACCGGCCTCGTCGACGATCGCAACGAGACGGCCGAACACTATCGGCCCCTTCTCGCCGCAGCCGTGGCGCGCGGCCTGCACCTCGTATGTGCGAACCCCGATCTGGTGGTCCACGTCGGCGACGACCTGTTGCCGTGCGCTGGCGCCATAGGCGCCCTCTACGAGGAACTCGGCGGCGAGGTGTTCTGGGCCGGCAAGCCGTTCCCGGTCGCCTACGAGACGGCCATGGAAAGTGCTGCCGCCATCCGCGGTGGCGCCCTCGCGCCCGACCACGTGCTGGTCATCGGCGATTCCATGCGAACCGATCTGGCGGGAGCCGCGCGCGCCGGCGTCGATGCGCTGTTCATCGCATCGGGCATTCATCGCGACGAGGTGATGGTCGAGGGGCGCATCGATCAACGCCGACTGGGTCGGTTGTTCGCACCGGGATCGCCAGGGGCTGTCGCCGTGTCCACGGGGCTCCGGCCATAGCCGGGACCGTGCCTCCCGGAACTACCAGTCTCCGACGCGCCCTCGGCCTTTCTTGACGTCGCTGCGCCGCGACTTGCCGTCGAGCCGCCGCTCCTTCGAAGCTTTCGTCGGGCGCGTCTTGACCCTCGGCTTCGGCACCTTCGTCGCTTCGACGACGAGTTCATGGAGCCGCTCCCGTGCGTCGGCCCGGTTCTGCTCCTGGGTCCGGAATCGATCGGCCCGGATGACCAGCACGCCCTCTTTGGTCAGCCGCCGCCCGGCGAGCCGAACGAGCCGCGCCCGGACGCTTGGTGGCAGGCTCGGCGACTGGCGCACATCGAACCGCAGCTCGACGGCCGTCGAGACCTTGTTGACGTTCTGCCCGCCGGGGCCGGACGCCCGGACGAATGTCTCCTCGAGTTCCTCCTCCGGGATCTCTGGCGTGCCCGTCGAACCGGTCATCGGAAGCCGGACCCCGCCATCAGTCGCCCTTGGCCACGGAGATGTCCGGGGCTTCCTCGTTCTTCATGCCCTGGATGTGATAGCCGGCGTCCACATGATGCACCTCGCCGGTGACGGCACGGCCGAGGTCCGACAGCAGGTAGAGCGCCGAGCCGCCCACCTCCTCGATCGTGACCGTCCGCCGGAGCGCCGAATTGTATTCGTTCCACTTCAAAATGTAGCGGAAATCGGCGATGCCGGACGCTGCGAGGGTCTTGATGGGTCCCGCCGATATGGCATTGACCCGGATGTTCTGCTTTCCGAGATCGGCCGCGAGATACCGGACGCTCGCTTCGAGAGCGGCTTTCGCGACGCCCATGACGTTGTAGTGCGGCATCACTTTCTCGGCGCCGTAGTAGGTGAGCGTCAGAATGGAGCCGCCGTCCGGCATGAGCGCCTCGGCCCGCTTGGCGAGCGCCGTCAGCGAATAGCAGGAGATCAGCATCGTCTGGACGAAGTTCTTCTCGCTCGTATCGACGTAGCGCCCGTCGAGCTCCGTCTTGTCCGAGAAGGCGATCGCATGGACCAGAAAGTCGAGGCCGCCCCACTCCGCCTTGAGTGCCTCGAAGACGCTGTCGATCGAAGCGCTATCGGTCACGTCGCAGGGCAGCACGATCCGCGAGCCGAGTTCGGCGGCCAGCGGCTCGACCCGCTTTTTCAGCGCGTCACCCTGATAGGTGAAGGCGAGTTCCGCCCCCTGCGCCGCGCAGGCCTGCGAGATTCCCCAAGCGATCGACCGGTTGTTGGCGACACCCATGACAAGCCCGCGCTTCCCGCGCATGAGGCCGACGCCTGCACTGGCTCCATTCCCGCTCGCCGCTGTCATGTCCGGCCGTCCTTTGGTGGTAATGCGCTCCGCTTGGCGGGACTTTACACAATCGGAGGCCGGGGTCCAGACGCGCCGCCGCCTCGTCGATCGGGTCGCCGGCCCGTCGCGCTGCAGGTGCGACGCCGCCCTCGGCAGGCCGTGCGATGCGAGCTGTCGCCGCCTAGATCGACAGCACCTTGTGGGGCTCTCGCTTGAACGCAGGTTCAGCCCATTGCTTGAAGGTGCGCGACGCCCGTCCGCTCTTGCCTTGCTCCAGATCCGTGATGTTTTCTCGCAACAGGTTGCGGTTTTTTGAATGAACGCCGAAGACAGAAATCTTTTTGCTAGTCAACAACGCTCGGGAATGTGCGCATATTTTTTGGGTCCGGAATGATTCGGACGTCAACTGTTCGAAGAGGGAGAATGAGCATGGCTAAGGCAGCAGCGAAGAAGGCCCCCGCGAAGAAGGCAGCGGCTCCGGCGAAGAAGGCCCCCGCCGCGAAGAAGCCGGCGGCAAAGAAGAAGGGCTGAGCGACGCCCGGGGAATTCGCGCCCCCGATTGGGCATCGGGGTCGCTCCTCCCGGCATCGACAAGCTTCTGGCGCGAATGCGCCACTCGAGACCGGATGCCGCTGGCGCGCTCCGGTCTTCTTTTTTTTGCGGTTGGGGATCCGACGACACCGCCCGACGTCTTGCGCCGAAGGCTCGCTCGTTGCGGAAATGATCTCGGCGCCGCGTCACGACCGATGGTGTCCATGTGACTCGCCATCTCGCCCCTCCGCATTGACCTGCGATGCGAAGCTGGCTATCCCGAGTCATTAGATTCATGGCCTTACGGTCGTTATCTCGCCAAAAAAATCAAAAAAAGTGATCTAATGATCTGAGATGACGCGAATCTTTACGACTCATTAACCTTGTAGATGGCAGCTTGGATTCAGCAAGACATGCTGATTCGTCCGGGCAGACAAATCAGCCTTGCTTCTGGGAAAACGAAGGAGACTGAAAATGGCTGCTACTGCAAAGACGAAGACGACGAAGACCGCGAAGAAGCGCACCTCGGCTCGCAAGACCGTTGTGAAGGCTGCCAGCACGAAGCGCTCGGGCACCGCTCGCCGCGCCGTGAAGGCGACGAAGGTCGCGAAGGCTCCGAAGACCACGAAGGCTCGGGCCGCGAAGCCGGCTGCCAAGACCACCCGCGCCGTCAAGTCGGTGAAGAAGACGGTCAAGGCGAAGGCCAAGGCCCCCCGCGCTCGCAAGTCGGCCTCCAAGGCCTGAACTTCGAACGCCACGAATTTTGGCTAGGGGCCACGCCACTCGAGAGCGTGGACCCCGCGCCAGAATCCGAGATTTCTGGCTGGCATCTTGCCCACGAGGCAAGTGCCGGCCGAATTCTTTTATGAGGCACCCGATTGTACGCCTTCGCGAACGGGCCGCGCCGCCTGCCACGGCCGGCATGGCTCCCGCCCGCTGAAGCGCGAGAGGCGGCTGCGAATCAAACCCGTCGTTCGACCATCAGCTTCTTCAGCTCCGCGATGGCTTTGCCCGGGTTCAAACCCTTCGGACACGCCTTGGCGCAGTTGAGAATGGTGTGGCACCGGTACAGTCGGAACGGGTCCTCGAGATTGTTGAGACGCTCCCCTGTCGCTTCGTCGCGGCTGTCGATCACCCAGCGATAGGCCTGCAGGAGAACGGCAGGGCCGAGATAGCGGTCCTGGTTCCACCAGTAGCTCGGGCACGACGTCGAGCAGCACGCACAGAGGATGCATTCATAGAGGCCGTCGAGCTTCTCGCGGTCCTCCTTCGCCTGCTTCCACTCTTTCGGCGGCGTCGGCGTCGTCGTCTGCAGCCAAGGCTCGATCGACCGATGCTGAGCGTAGAAGTTCGTCATGTCCGGCACGAGGTCCTTGATGACCTCCATGTGCGGCAGCGGATAGATTTTCACCGCGCCGTTCACGTCCTCGATCGCCTTGAGGCAGGCCAGCGTGTTGGTGCCGTCGATGTTCATCGAGCACGAGCCGCAGATGCCCTCGCGGCACGAGCGCCGGAACGTCAGCGTCGGATCGATCTCGTTCTTGATCTTGATCAGCGCGTCCAGAACCATGGGTCCGCACTGCTTGCGATCGATGTAATAGGTGTCGACGTGCGGACCGGCATCGTCGTCCGGGCTCCAGCGATAGACTCGGAACTCTTTCCAATCGCCTGCGCCTTGCGGCTTGTTCCAGGTCTTGCCTGAGCTGATCTTCGAGTTGCGCGGCAGGGTCAACTGGACCATCGAGGTCACTCTTTCCGTAAAGTGTTGAGTTGGGCCGGAATGTCTTGGATGACGCGTATGAAGTCAACGGTTGCCGAAGCGCGAGAGATGACGTCTGACACGAAGTGTCGCACCGGTGTCAACCGCGCACGGCTTCCGTCGTGCCGGCAAGTCCGGGCTGGGCGGGTCCGAAGTGCCGCGCCGCATCGATCGTGATCAACGTCTGCTCGCGGATCTCTAGCACGGCGAGGTTGCGTTCCACGGGCCCCCGGGCTGTCAGCCGGAACGGTCCGTCGGCACCCGTGAAGCCGGTGGGTCGCTGCAGGTTGGCGGCCGTGAACCTCTTGCCAGCGGGCTGCGTGGCGAACGCGGCGGCCACTGTGACCGCGTCGTAGGCGAGCGAGGCGATTCGCGGCGGCATGGCGGTGTAGGCCTTGGCGAAACGGGAGCCGAAATCCCGCCAGCCCGCCGGCTCGGGCTGCGCCAGCCATGCCCCCTTCAGTCGCTCGTCCGCGATGGCCTGCGGCGTGTCCCACCCGCTCGAAAGCAGGAGCTGCACGCGCCCCGTATCGAGCGACAGATGTCGAAGCATGGCTGAGATCCGGCCGACATTGTCGCTCGAGGACGGCAGGAACAGCGCATCGATCGGTCCGCTCGAGGCCTCGGCCGAGCGGATGGCGTCGACGACCCGTTGTGCCGGCTCCATCATCCCGCTGAGATCGGGCGGATACCATTCGACCGCCGCGACCGCCCCGCCGGCTGCCTCTATCGCCTTGCGAAATGCCGGCTCGCTGTCCCGCCCGAGGGAATCGCTGGGCAGAAGCGCTGCGAAGTTCCGCTTGCCCTTGGCGCTCGCGAACTCGGCGAGGCGCGCTGCCTCGCCGGCCGCAAAGAAGCTGAGAAGGTAAACTCCGTTGCCGCCAACGGCCGGGTCGTTCGAGAAGGCGACGACCGGCACACCGGCCTCGCGCGCGATCGGCGCGACGGCCGCGACCGATGAACTCAGCAGCGGACCGAGAATCAGTTCGCATCCCTCCTTGAGCGCGCTTCGGGCGGCCTCGGCCGCGCCCTCGGGTGTCCCCTTGTCGTCGCGAACGACGAGCTGCAGCGCCGTCACGGTCCGGTCGAAGAGGGCCAGCTCGGCGGCCTGTTGCATGGCCTTTGCAACGAGCGCCACTTGGGGCCCGGCGCCGGACGGCAGCAGCAGCGCCACTTTCACGACGTTCGCCGTGGCGGTCTCGGCAGGAGCCGCCGCCGCCGGCAGTGCCGACGTCGCTTCGATGTTTGGCCCGCTGATGGCGCAGCCGCCCACCACGGCGGCCGAGCCGAGGAATGTGAGGCCGCGACTGAGCGCGATGAGGACGTCGCGCCGGCTGGAAGAGATGTGCATCGAGAGGCAAGCCCGAATCGATCGAAGGTCCCAAGTCTGTCAATAGGCTCCCGATCGTGCCGCGTACAGCAGTTCGGGAACGCAACGTGGGGACTGTGGTCGAACGGCCCCGCCGCCATCGCGTATCCAGGATCGACCCGGCGAGACAGACCCTGCCCCGGCGTGTAGTTTTGTGGCCATGCGAGAACCTTCGGACCATGGTCAGGACGAGGCCGACTCCGGGCCGCACGGCCCCGGCGAAACGACGTCGCGACTCGAACCGCGGGTCGTGGCGGAGCTGCGTCGCTGGCTTGCCGAACCGCTGTCTTCCGGGCTTTATCTGGTGGCCACACCGATCGGCAATCTCGGCGACATCACGCTGCGGGCACTGGCAGTCCTGTCGCGCGCGGACGTCATCTATTGCGAGGACACGCGCCACTCGCGCCATCTGACGGCGCACTTCGGCATCGAGCGCCCGCTCCGCCCCTACCACGAGCACAATGCCGATGCCGAGCGCCCGCGCGTTCTCGAAGGGCTCGCCGCAGGCCGGGTCATCGCGTTGATCTCGGATGCTGGAACGCCGTTGATTTCCGATCCGGGCTTCAAGCTCGTTCGCGAAGCTGTTGCGGCCGGCCATGCCGTGACCGCCCTGCCGGGCGCCTCCGCCGTTCTCGCCGGATTGACGGTATCGGGTCTGCCGACGGACAGGTTTCACTTCGCAGGCTTCCTGCCGTCGCGGGACGGCCAGAGGCGAACCCGCCTCACCGAGCTATCCGCCACGCCCGCCACCCTCATCCTGTTCGAGGCGCCGAATCGCGCGGCAGCCGCTTTGGCTGACATCGCGGAGATCATGGGTGGCGATCGGCCCGTTGCGGTCGCGCGTGAATTGACCAAGCGGTTCGAGGAGGTGCGACGAGGGACGGCATCGGAGGTGGCCGCCTGGGCCGCCGGCGAAGCGCCGCGTGGCGAGGTCGTGCTGCTGGTCGGCCAACCTCCGGCTCGTGACGCCACCGAGACGGAGATCGAGGCAGCGCTTGCGGAATTGCTGTCATCCCATCCCCTGAAGGAGGCGGCCCGGACGGTCGCCGATCGTCTGGCGGTCCCGCGCACGCGAGCCTACGAGATCGGTCTGCGGCTGAAGGCCCGCGAATGAGTTCCCGCGGCCCCTCATCGCCGCCGACCCGCGGCTCGAAATCTGATCGCACTCGCCATCTGAAGCGAGGCGAATGGGCGGAGTGGGGTGCCACCATGCTTCTGCGCCTCAAGGGCTACCGCATTCTGGCGCGCCGCCATCGCACACCCTACGGGGAGATCGATATCGTCGCAGTGCGCGGCCGCCGCCTGGCCTTCGTCGAGGTCAAGCGGCGCAACGATTTTGCCGAAGCCGAGGCCGCGCTGACCCCCTGGCAAGTGGGGCGGATCGGCCGCGCGGCCGATGACTGGATCGCGCGGCATCCTTCGATGGCCGGCCACGAGATCGGTCTCGATGCCATCCTGGTCGTCGGCGGGGCGCTGCCGCGTCACCTGAAGAACGCGCTGGACCGGTTTTGATGCGGCGGCGCCATTGACTTTCACGGGCAGCCCGGACTTCGATGCCTGAACAACTTCGATGCCAGAATGACCATGGACCAGTGCAGGCCCCGGTGGCCGGCCAAGGAGCGACGATGCCACTCAAGATCGCCTGCCAGATGGACCCCATCGACCGCATTGACATCAAGGGCGACTCGACGTTCGCCCTGCTGCTTGAAGCGCAGCGGCGCGGCCACGAACTTTTTTACTACACGCCGCCCCATCTGGCGTTGGACGGCTCCCGGTTGATCGCCCGCGGGCACACGCTCTCGGTCGAGGATCGGGAAGGCGACCACTACAAGTTGACGGACGCCCGCAAGGTCGACCTGGCCGACTGGGACGTGGTCCTGCTCCGCCAGGACCCGCCGTTCGACATGGCCTACATCACCACGACCCATCTCCTGGAGCGCATTCATCCCCGGACGCTTGTGGTCAACGATCCGGCGAGCGTCCGCAATGCGCCGGAAAAAGTCTGGGTACTGGAATTCCAGGACCTGATGCCGCCGACCATGGTCACGCGCAACATCGAGGACGTCCGCGAGTTCCAGGCGCGCTACAAGGACATCATCGTGAAGCCGCTCTACGGCAACGGCGGCGCCTCGGTGTTCCGTATCCAGCCGGGCGATTCCAATCTGAATTCCCTTGTCGAGCTGTTCCAGACCGTGTTCCGCGAGCCGTTCATGGTGCAGCAGTATCGGCCGGAGGTCCGGGGCGGCGACAAGCGCATCATTCTGGTGGACGGCGAGGTGGCCGGCGCCATCAACCGCGTGCCCGCCGAGGGTGAGACGCGCTCCAACATGCACGTGGGCGGCACCCCGAAGCCGACCGAGCTGACCGACCGCGACCGTGAGATATGCGCGAGGCTCGGACCTCACCTGCGGGACCGCGGCCTCATTTTTGTTGGAATTGACGTGATCGGCCCCTACCTGACCGAGATCAACGTCACCTCGCCGACCGGCATCCGGCAGGTAAAAGCCTTTGGCGGCAATGACATCGCCGCCATGATCTGGGACTCGATCGAGGGCCGATGTGCCGCCAAGAGATGATCTGATATATGATCGATTTTCCCGTCAGCGTTAACCATCAGATCGGAATAAGGGTTCTACGCACAACTCCGATTGGCTAGCCACCCAGTGTCTCCCGCAGGGGGGAGGGTCGCGAGGCGCCTCGAGTGCCTCCAAAGCCAAGATGGAGCGAAGTATGAAGTATGCAAACCCGCGCGCGGTCGCGCTCGCCGTCGCGTTTGTTGCAATTGGTACCCTGGCGTTGGTTCCGGACGAGACGGAAGCAGGGTCGAACTGCCTGCCGGGCGAGCTGAGGTCGAAGCTCTCCCAGGTCAGCAAGAAGTTCGGGAAGGTTCAGGTGCTCTCGACGTACCGTCGCGGAGCCCGCATGCCGAGCGGCCGCCAGAGCTTCCATGCGTCGTGCCGGGCCGTCGACTTCAAGCCCCCGGCCGGCAAGTACTCTCAGGTCGCCAGCTGGCTTAAGGCCAATCACTCGGGCGGCGTCGGCACGTACAGCTGCGGTATGAACCACATCCATATCGATAGCGGCCCCCGCGTCCGCTTCCATCACTGCCAGCGCGCGGAGGTCGAGGAGATGGACGGCGATGCGATCCGGGCCGCCAAGGCCGAATGGCCGACCGAGGCGGGTCGTGGGCAGTGGCCGCTGGTCCTACCGTCGGCGGGTACGCCGAACGGGACGCGCCTCTGAGTCCCGCTACCAGGCCAATTCGAGGATCTCACGAACGTCCGCGGCCGACCGGATCGGCCGCGGATTGATCCGGACCGGCTTGTAGCCGAGCGCCCGCGTTGCGATCTCGTCCAGCTTGTCGCGCGTGATGCCGACATCCCGGAGCGACGTCGGCTGGTCGAGGCCCGCAATGAGGGCCTTGACCAGTTCGCTGGCCGGGCGCTCGGCATCGCCCATGGCTTGCGAGAGATCGCGCTGGCGGTCGCCGTTGACGGCGGCATTCCATGCCAGAACGGCCGGCAGCATGACGCAGGACGTGTGTCCGTGCGGCACGCCGAACGTCGCCCCGAGCGCGTAGCCGATGCCGTGGCTTGCCCCGGTGCCGACGCCCGACACGGAGGGTGTGATCGACTGCCACGCGCCGAATTGTGCCTCGAGCCGCGCGCCGAGGTCGCCCGGCGACGCCTTGATGCGCGGAAGCGCGCGAGCCAGCAGTTTGAGGCCCTGCAGCGAATGCACCTCGCTCGCGGCGTTCGCCTTGGGATTGCAATAGCTCTCGACGGCATGATCGACGGCCCGGATGCCGGTCGCGAACAGCAGCCAGTCCGGTGTGTCGAGCGTGGCTGCCGGATCGAGAATGACGCTCCGCGGCGCCATCAGCCGATGCAGGAACGACTGCTTGGTATTCGTGGCCGAAAGCGTGATGCCCGCCGTCGAGGTGAAATCCGAGGCCGAGAGCGTCGTCGACACGGCGAGCATCCGGATCGCGCCGGCCGGCGCCTCGACTTTCCGGCCTTCCGCACCGTCGATGCCGGCCCGGTAGGGCTCCATTGCGTCCGTGTTGTCGATGCCGAGCCAGAGGCACATGAGCATCGCCTTCGTCGCATCGATCACCGATCCGCCACCGATGGCGACGAGGAGATCGGCCTTGCCTGCCCGCGCCAGCGCCGCGCCCGCGATCACATCCTCGCGCGGGCTGTGCGAGGCGATTGCCGCGAACGTGCCGGCGTGCCGGGCACCGAGCGCCCTTTCTGCGCGCTGCAGGGGCCCGCTCGTCAGCTTGGCGAGCGACCGCGTCGACGTGAGGAACACCCGCGCCGCGCCGTAACGGTCCGCCTCCGCGAGAATGGCCTCCTCCAGCGGCTGCCCGAACACGATGCGCTCGGTGGCCGAGAGGTTGAAATGGCCGGCGGGCACGGCTTGTCCTGTCGTCATGGCATGTCCTTCGGATCTGGGCGGGTTCTTGTCGCAAGTTGCGACGGCAGCAGCGTTCACGCAATCGCCTTGCCTTGACACCCCGCGCGCTCTGATTTCCCCTTGTCGCCCACCCGCCGTCGCAGCCCACCGGAGCCTCGCATGCCCTCGAACTGGAACATCGCCATCGTCGGCGCCGGCGCACTCGGTGGACACGTCGGCGCCTACCTGACGAAGGCCGGCGAACGGGTGACCCTGATCGACCCGTGGCCGGAGCACGTCGAGAAGATGCGCCGCGACGGCCTGACCTTGCGCGGCCAGTCGGCGCCGGAGAACTTCACGGTGCCCGTGAAGGCGATCCACATCACCGAACTGCAATCGACGATCCGCGACGAGCCCTTCGATCTCGCCTTCGTTGCCATGAAGTCCTACGACACCGTCTGGGCGACCGAGATGATCCGGCCCTACCTGTCGCCGGAAGGATTCGTCGCCTCCCTGCAGAACTCGATCAACGAGGAGCGCATCGCTTCGGTGGTCGGCTGGGGCCGCACGGTCGGCGTCATCGCGGCGACGATCGCGGTCGAGCTGATGGAGCCGGGCCTCGTTCGCCGCAACGTGGCGTTGGGCGGCGACAATCGGCTGATCTTCCGGGTGGGTGAGCCGCACGGCCGGATCACGCCCCGCGTCGAGACCATCGCGCGCATGCTGGCGGTCTGCGACAGCAGCAAGGCGACCGACAACCTGTGGGGTGAGCGCTGGTCGAAGCTGGCGGTCAATGCCATGCGCAATCCCGTGTCGGCGGCGACCGGTCGCGGCGGCAACGCCAACGACCGGGACCCCGTGACGCGTCGTCTCGCCATCCGCCTTGCGGCCGAGGCCATCAAGGTCGGCAACGCGCACGGCTACCGCATCGAGAAGGTCTACGGGATCGCGCCCGAAGCCCTCGTCGCAGCCATCGACGGCGATGCGGCCGCCATGGCCGGCTGCGAGAAGATTCTGCTCGACAACACGCTCTTCAGGAATGACGACCAGCGCCCGTCGATGGGCCAGGATATCCAGAAGGGCCGTCGCACGGAGATCGACTTCATCAACGGCCTGGTGGCCGAGAAGGCCGCCGAGGCCGGCATCGAGGTTCCGGCCAACCGGGGCATCATCACGGCGGTCCGCAAGATCGAGCGGGGCGAGGCGGCACCCTCGCCCGAACTCGTCTACGACATCTGAATCGACGTGCGCCCCGGCCCGCCGCCTACTTCGTGATGCGGGCCTTCGCGCGCTGCTCGAAATCCTTGATCAGGATGTTCGAGCACGCGCCCGCGCCGTGATTGTTCATGGCGACGTTGTGCAGCTCCTCGACGATGCGCCCGATCAGCATCGGCACGCCGGTGTCTCGGCCGAGCTGGTTGGCGAGCCGCACGTCCTTCGTCATGAGGCCGAGCGCGAACGACGCCGGGAACTTGCCCTCGATCGTATCGGCGAGTGACCGCTCCGTCGTGCCGTTGCGGCCCGAGCTCTTGTTGAGCACGTCGGTGGCGAGCTTGGGATCGAGCCCGTTCTTCACGGCGAGCGCCATCGCCTCGAAGGTCAGCGCCCGGCAACCGGCGAGCAGCAGGTTGTTGACGAGCTTCATCGTCTGCCCGGCGCCGAGTTCACCCAGCCGGAAGACGTTGGGCCCGACCTTCTCGAAGATCGGCTTGACCTTGTCGAACACCTCTTGCGACGCGCCGACCATGATCGCGAGCGTACCGGCATGCGCGCCGGCCGGCCCGCCGGAGACGGGCGCGTCGATCAGCGTCACGCCGCTCTTCGCGAGTTCGGCTGCCATCGCCTTCGTCTGCAGCGGATCGCCCGTCGTCATGTCGGCCACGATCGTCCCGGGCTTCAGGCCCTTGGCGAGTCCGTTCTCACCGAAGATCGCCTGCCGCACGTTCTCGGACGTCGGAAGGCACAGGCACACGACGTCCGACATCTCGGCGAGGGCTGCCCCGCTCTGGGCGGCGGTGGCGCCGGCCTCCGCCATTTCCGAGATCCGCTTCGGATCGAGGTCGAAGACGCGCAGCGGCTGCTGGTTGACCAGCATGCGCTTGACGATAGCGCCGCCCATGCTTCCGAGGCCGACGTAGCCGACATTCATGGTGTGTCTTCCGTTCTTTGCTGAGAGATGGAGGGTGTTGCGAGAGTTTCGCCCGTGCCGCGCCGGCCGCGCGGTCAGGCGGCCTGCTGTTCGATGGTCGGCGCATCGCCCATGAGGGTCGTCCGGCGCACGTCCCGCGGCTCCGTGTGCGAAAACGGCCGCGCCCGGTGCATCGTGGTGCGGTTGTCCCACATCACGAGATCGCCCGCGCGCCACGTGTGGGCGTAGGTGAATTCCCGCTGCGTGGCCATCTCGGTGAGATCCATCAGGAACGCTTTGGCCTCGGGTTCCGGCCATCCGACGATGCGCCCGGCGTGCGACGAGAGATAGAGCGACTTCCGCCCCGTCCTCGGATGCACCCGGACGAGCCGCTGCAGCACGGGCTTGAGCCGCGCCCGTTCCTCGTCGGTAAATTCGGTGAACCCGTGCTTGGCGCGCGAGAACATCTGCGAGTGCTCGCAGACGAGATCCTCGCACAGCGCCTTCGTCTCCGCATCGAGGGCGTTGTAGGCGGCCCGCATGTCGGCGAACTCGGTGTTCCCGCCCTTCGACGGCACGACCCGCCCGTGCAGCAACGAGTACTTCGCCGGCACGACCTTGAACGAGCTGTCCGAATGCCAGAGCTGATTGCCGAGCGCATAGAGCCGCCGCCGGTCGTCGCGCGCGAACGGCTTGCCGTCCTTGTCGAGGTTCGACACGTCGGCGAACGAGTTGGGGAGCCGCTGTTCTTCGGGCTTCCGGAGACTGACGCCGATCGCCATCTCGATCGTGCCGAGCGACTGCGTGAACCTGAGCTGCTGTTCGTCGTCGAGTGGCTGGTCGTGGAAGATCAGGACGGCATGCGCGTCCATTCCGTCGTGGATCGCGGCGATTTCGGCGGCGCTGAGCGGCTTTGTGAGATCGGCGCCGGACACTTCGCCGACGAAACCGGGTCCGAGCTGGCGGATTTGAAGGGCCATTGGCGTTCTCCCGTCGTCTCTTGTCCGTACATGTTAGGCACGGCGCCGCCCGTCTGTCACCACGCCGTCACGGATCGCGGTTTGGCGGCTTTGCGGTCCTGAGAAGATCGGGCCGCCGCTCGGCGGTCAGTCGCTCTGCCTCCGCGCGTCGCCAGGTGGCCACCTTCTGATGGTCGCCCGAGACGAGGATGTCCGGCACGCGCCGGCCCTCCCACTCGCGCGGCTTGGTGTATTGCGGATACTCGAGCAGCCCGCTTTCGAAGCTCTCTTCCTCGAGTGACGCATCTGCGCCGAGCACGCCGGGAAGCAACCGCACGCAGGCATCGATCAGCACCATCGCCGCGATCTCGCCGCCCGAGAGCACATAGTCGCCGATCGAAATTTCCTCGAGCTGACGCGCGTCGATGAGCCTCTGGTCGACGCCTTCGAAGCGCCCGGCGAGCAGCATCACGCCAGGCCCTTGCGCCAGCTCCTTCACTTTGGCTTGCGTGAGCGGCGCGCCGCGTGGCGAAAGGAAGATGCGCTTGAGCCCGGGAGTGGTGGCGTCGGCATGATCGATGGCCGTGCCGAGCACGTCGGGGCGCATCACCATGCCGGCCCCTCCGCCGGCCGGTGTATCGTCGACCTGCCGGTGCCGGCCGAGGCCGAACTCACGAATGTTGACCGCTGATAGCCGCCATAGCCCGCCAGCGAGCGCCGTCCCGACCAGCGACGCGCCGAGTGGCCCGGGAAACATCTCGGGGAAAATGGTGAGCACGGTGACGTGCCACGGGGCGCGGGCGAGGCTTGATTGTTCGGTCGGCAAGGATCAGGCTCCGCTTTCATCGAACGCAATGGCTCGCGCGGGCCGGTCTTTCGCATTGGTGTCCATGCAGAGCAAGCCGAACATCCTCTTCGTCATGGCCGACCAGCTTCGCTGGGACTACCTGCGGCACGCCGGCCACCCGCATATCGCAACGCCCCGGATCGACGCACTTGCGCGCCGCGGCGTGGCGTTCAGTCGTGCGTTCGTCCAGTCGCCCGTCTGCGGCGGCTCGCGCATGTGCTTCTACTCCGGCCGCTACAACATCACCCACGGCGCCACCTACAACAACTTTCCCTTGCGGATCGACGAAAAGACCATCGGCGACTATCTCCGGCCGCTCGGCTATCGGGTGGCGCTCGTCGGCAAGACGCACTTCAAGGCCGATACCGAAAGCCTGGCACGCCTGGGTATCGACCCGGGGACCAATCCGGGCCTGCCCTACTGGCAGTGCGGCTTCGAACCCTTCGAGCGCGACGACGGCCTCCATCCGGAAGTCGACGGCAAGCTTGCCGGCGCCGATCCGGCCTACAACGCCTGGCTCCGTCAACTCGGCTATCCGGGCGACAACCCCTGGCACGAGTGGGCGAACTCGGTCGAAGGCGAAAACGGCGAAGTCCTGTCTGGCTGGGCCATGCGCAACGCCCGCCGTCCGGCGCGGGTCAAGGAGGAGCATTCCGAGACCGCCTACATGACCGACCGCGCCCTCGAATTCATGCGGCAGGCGCGCGACGGCGGTCCCTGGTGCCTCCACGTCTCCTACATCAAGCCCCACTGGCCCTACATCGCCCCCGCGCCCTATCACGCCATGTACGGTCCCGAGCACGTTCTGCCGGCCAATCGTTCGGCGGCCGAGCGCGACGACCCGCACCCGGTCATGGCCGCCTTCATGCGCCACGACGAGAGCGTCGCCTTCGCGCGCGACGAGGTGCGGGAAACGGTCATCCCGACCTACATGGGCCTCATCACGCAGTTCGACCATCATCTCGGCCGCCTCGTCGATCATCTCGAGGCGACCGGCGAGATCGCCAACACGATCATCGTCGTCACCTCCGATCATGGCGACTATCTCGGCGACCACTGGCTCGGCGAAAAGGATCTCTTTCACGAGGAGGTCGTGCGCGTGCCCATGATCGTCGTCGACCCGCGTCCCGGCGCCGACGCGACCCGCGGCCGGTCGCTCGAAGCGCTGGTCGAGGCGATCGACCTTGCGCCGACCTTCCTCGACTGGGCGGGTGGCCCGGCCGAGCCGCACCGGCTCGAGGGCCGCTCGCTGGTCCCGGTCCTGAGCGGCCCCGCGCCAACGGACTGGCGTTCGGCCGTGTTCTGCGACAGCGACTTCTCCCTGCGCCATGCGCGCAAGACCTTGGGGCTGGACGTGGACGAGGCACGCGGCTTCATGGTGCGGACCGCGCGCTGGAAGTACGTGCACTTCGAGAAACTGCCGCCGCAACTCTTCGATCTGGCCGCCGATCCGGGCGAGCTGGTCGACCTCGGCCGCTCCCTGGCGCACGCGGCGGTGCTGGACGAGATGCGCGACCGTCTGTTCAGCTGGGCGCTCTCGCGCAAAACGCGAACGACCGTCAGCCACGACTACATCCGTCGGGTCACGGGCGGCGCCCGGGCGCGCGGCTACCGCTTCGGCGAATGGTGAGGCACCCTGGGCCGGCCCGCATGACGAAGGAGACCCCAGCGTGAGCGCATCACAAAAGTCCGGCACCGCAACGGACGCGCACGTCTTCCGCGCGGCGGCCGAGGCGTTCCCGATCGACGAGGCGAAGCTTGCCGCATACCTCGATGCCATCGGGCTGCCGCTGGACCGGAGCGAGCCGATCCGCCAGTTCGGTACGGGCCTCGCGAACGTCAACTACCGCTTGAAAGCCGGCAACCGATGGCTGGTCCTCCGTCGCCCGCCGGCCGGTGATCTGCCGCCCGGCGCCCACGACATGGCCCGCGAGCACCGCATCCTGTCGCGGCTCTGGCGGGCGCTGCCGCTGGCGCCGGAGAGCCTTCATCTTTGCGAGGATCGCGACGTCATTGGCGTCCCGTTCCAGCTCATCGACTATCGCCCCGGGCTGGTGGTGAAGGGCGATGATCGCAGCCGCTTCGACGACCATCCGGAGGTCGCAGCCGCGACGGGCCGGATGCTCGTCGACACGCTGATCGCCATCCATTCGGTCGACGCGGACGCCATCGGCCTCGGCGATCTCGGCAAGCCTGAGGGCTTCGTCGAGCGAACCCGCAAGGGATGGACGGGGCGAGCACTCCGGCTGGAGCTGGCCGGCGACACGGCCGCGCTCGTCGCCGAAGTCAGCGGCTGGCTCGCGACGCAGCCGACCCGCCCGCGCGCGCCGACGCTGCTCCATTCCGACTTCAAGCTCGACAATCTGATCCTCGACCCCGGCACGCTCGGGCCGGTCGCCATCGTCGACTGGGACATGGGCACCCGCGGCGATCCCCTGATGGATTTGGCGACGATGCTGAGCTACTGGACCGAAACGGGCGACCCCGCTTGCATGCACGAACTGAAACAACTCCCGACCGCGGCGCCGGGCTTCCAGTCCAGGACCGAGATCGTCGCCATCTATGCCCGGGCGACGGGCGCGGACGTCTCCGACTATCCGGTGCTGCGCGTGCTCGCGATCTTCAAGTTGGCGGTCGTGCTCCTCCAGCTTCATGCACTGTGGCAGCGCGGCGCCGCCAAGGGCGCGGACTACGCCGGCCTCGCGGTCATCGCCACGGGACTCCTGCAATTCGCTCGTGATGTCGCCGCAGGCCGGATGGACTAGCGCCTTAGATCAGGGCGGTCCACGCTCTCTCAACACGCCTCAGAGAAGGAAATCGAACGTGCAGACACCCTCCCGCACCGAACTGCCGGTCTGGCGATCGATGCTGTTCGTCCCCGTGAACGTCCAGAAGTTCGTCGAGACGGCCCACACGCGCGGCTCGGACGCGGTCATCCTCGATCTAGAGGACAGCGTGCCGCCCGCCGAGAAGGCGAACGCCCGCACGATGATCGAGGCGGCGGCCCCCAAGGTGGCCCAAAGCGGCGCCGACGTGGTGGTGCGCGTGAACCAGCCGCTCGAGCTGTGCGTCCGCGACATGGAGGCGGCGATTTCCCCGGCCGTCGCGGCGCTCATTCTCCCGAAGATCGATTGCGCCGGCCACATTCGCCTGCTCGCCGAACTCGCCGATCGCATCGAGGCTGGAAAGGGCATGCCCGTCGGCCATACGCGCTTCATGGCCTTGATCGAGACCCCGCTCGCGTTCGCCCGGTCGGAGGAGATCGCGGCCGCGCATCCGCGCCTCGTCTCGGTCGGCCTCGGCTCCGAGGACTTCGCCATGGAGATGGGCAGCGAGGCGGCGACGGACATCCTGCACTATCCGAAGCAACGCGTGGCCATCGCCGCAGTGGCCAATGGACTGATGCCCATGGGAATCATCGGCTCGGTCGCTGATTTCAGCGACATGGAAGGCTATCGCGCGTCGGCGCGGCTCGCCCGCCGCATGGGCTTCCGGGGCTCGTCCTGCATCCACCCGAAGCACGTCGCCATCCTGAACGAGGAGTTCGGCGTGAAGCCGGCAGAACTCGAATGGGCGCGCAAGGTGATCGCCGTCTACGAGGAAGCGAAATCGCAGGGCCGCGCCTCGATCCAGCTCGACGGCAAGATGATCGACATTCCGATCGTGATCCGGGCCGAGCGTGTCCTCGCGGCGGCCGCCCGCATCGAGCAGCGCGCTGCCCGGGCCCGGAAATCGTCTTGAGGCAGCGAGCGGCATGACCGCCGGCTCGGGCCTCGTCAGTGGGCCCGGCTGACGCAGAAGTCGACGACGTCGAGGAGTGCTCGGCGAGGCACGGAATCGGGGAAGATGGCGAGCGCATCCTTCGCCATGGCGCCGTACGTGCGGGCCCGCTCCAGTGTCGCGTCGATCGTGCCGTGACGTCTGATGAGGCTGATCGCGTGCGCGAGATTGCCGTCGTCGCTCTCGCCTTCCACGAGCGCGCGCCGCCAGAAATCGCGGTCGGCATCGGAGCCACGCCGGAAGGCCAGAATGACGGGCAACGTGATCTTGCCTTCGCGGAAATCGTCACCGACGGATTTGCCGAGCCTCTCGCTGTCGCCGGCATAGTCGAGCGCGTCGTCGATGAGCTGGAAGGCGATGCCGAGATTCCGACCATACGACTTGAGCGCGGCTTGTTCCTCGGCGGGCCGGTCGATGAGCGCCGGGCTCACTTCGGCGGCTGCCGAGAAGAGGGCCGCGGTCTTGGCATTGATGATGGCGAGATACGCGTCCTCGGTCGTCGCCATGTTCTTGGCGGCGGCGAGCTGCATGACCTCGCCTTCGGCGATCACGGCCGCCGCGTGCGACAGGATCTTGAGCCCCGGCAGCGACCCGACATCGACCATCATGCGGAAGGCCTGACCGAGCAGGAAGTCGCCGACGAGCACGCTCGCCTGATTACCCCAGAGGATCCGGGCCGTTTTCTTGCCCCGGCGGATGTCGCTCTCGTCGACCACATCGTCATGGAGGAGCGTCGCGGTGTGCATGAACTCCACGGCGGCTGCCATGCGGATCGGCCCGTCGCCCTTGGCCCCGACCAATTTGGCCGACGCGATGGTCAGCATGGGCCGCAGTCGCTTGCCGCCGGAATCGATCAGGTGGTGCGCCAGCCGGGGGATCAGCTCCACATCCGAGATGGCCTTGTCGAGAATGATGCGATTGACGCCGGCCATATCTTCGGCGACGAGATCCAGTATGGGCTTCAGCCTGGCGTTCGCATCCCGCGTTTCGCCGATTTGCACGACCTGACCCAACTGCGTGTCCTTCCTCGGAGTTTGTTCGGTTGCCACGTATAGTTCCGGCCGCCGTCGCGCGGGTCAAGCCGGTATCCGGTCGCGGCGACCCGTGATGACTGTCAGCTTCGACCAACTACGGAAAGCGCGTTCGAATGGATGAGATCCTGCGCACCAATGATCCGGTATTGATCAGCTTTGTCGAGGCGCTGCTCCGCGACGCGGTGATCCCCTACCATGTCGCCGATGCGAATACGAGTGCGGTCGAAGGTTCGATCTCGATCTTTCCGCGCCGTGTTCTGGTGCTCCGCGACGATGTTCCCGAGGTTCGCCGGCTGCTTGCCGACGCTGGTCTCGCCTCCGAGCTGGCGCGGGAGACGTCGAGCGAATGGCTGCCCGCCCCCGCACGAGGCCTTACGCCCCGGGAGACGTGATGCCGCCCGATATCGCACCGGATCTGACCGACGATCAGTTCCTCGGTGGAGCGCTCAGTGTGCTCCAGCCGGCGAAGGGGTATCGGTCGGGTCTGGATGCCGTTCTGGTCGCCGCCGCGACCGCGGCGGCGCCGGGCCAGCGCGTTTTGGATGCCGGTTCGGGCGTCGGCGTTGTCGGGCTGTGTATCGCCACCCGCGTGAGCGGTGCCGAAATCCTTCTCGTGGACAATGATCCCTGGCTCGTCGATCTGGCCTCTCGAAACGCCGAACGGAACGGCCTGACGGAGCGCGTCCGTGCGGTGGCCGCCGACATTTCACAGGGACTTGCAGCGCTGCGGGGACCAGATCGCGTGCCAGGTCTGCAAGCGGGGGCCTTCGACCATGTCGTCAGCAATCCGCCATACCATGTGCAGGGCGAAGGCACGGAGGCGAGCCTGCCGTTCAAGGCTGGCGCCCATCAGATGCCCTCGGCATGGCTCGACGGCTGGCTGGCGTTTCTGCACGGCGCGGCCCGTGATCGCGGCAAGCTGACGATGATCCACCGGACGGAGGCGCTGCCGAGGCTCCTGGCAGCCATGGATCGTAGGTTCGGCACCATTCGCGTTCGGCCGATCCAATCCAGGCCGACCGTGCCCGCTTCGCGGATGCTGGTCACGGCGATCAAGGGTGGGGCGGGTCCGTTCGAATTGCTGCCACCATTGATCGTCCACAACGATGACGGCACCTTCCGTCCCGAGATTGCGGCCCTCTCGAAGCAACCGACCGCAGTGTTGCCATGACGGACCGCCACGAGTCGTATCTCGCGTTGGGCCTCCGTTGGCGGGGCCTCGATGGATTATGCTGCCGTTGAAGGCGTAACTAACCCCACCCTGTTCATTCTGGAGGCCGTTTAGCCCGATGATGTCGTTTTCACGTGCCCCGATCGTGCCTGTCGTCCGCCTCGCCGGGCCGATCGGGATGGCGACTCCGCTCAGGCCGGGACTGTCGTTGGCCGGCGTCTCGGGGGCGCTGGACCGCGCATTCTCGATGTCGAAGTGCGAAGCCGTTGCCGTCACAATCAATTCGCCGGGCGGCTCGCCGGTCCAATCCAATCTCATCTTTCGGCGCATCCGGCAGCTGGCCACGGACAAGAAGAAGCGGGTCTATGTGTTCTGTGAGGACGTGGCGGCCTCCGGCGGCTATTTCATCGCCATCGCGGGCGACGAGATTTACGTTGATCCCTCGTCGATCGTCGGATCGATCGGCGTCATCTCTGCCACCTTCGGCTTCGACAAGGCGTTGGATCGGCTGGGCATCGAGCGCCGCCTCTACACGTCCGGCACGGCGAAGAGCTTCCTCGATCCGTTCGCGCCGGAACGCCCCGAGGACGTCGCGCGTCTGGCCACGATCCAGCGGGAGATTCATGCGACCTTCATCGCGGCGGTGAAGGAGAGGCGAGCCGGAAAACTGACGGTCGCCGACGAGGACGTGTTTTCGGGTGCATTCTGGACCGGATCGCGAGCCCGCGATCTTGGGTTGGTCGACGGCGTCGACGACATTCGCTCTCGCATGCAGTCGCTGTTCGGCCCTAAGGTCAAGTTGAAGCCGGTTGCGATGGCCGGTGGAGGCCTTCTGTCGAAGCTTCGTCGCCTGCCGGCTGGCGAGGGGATGATCGGCCTGCTGCCTGGAGCGGGCATGAAGGGCTTGGCCCGCGACGCGCTTGCCACGCTCGAGGAGCGGGCCATGTGGTCTCGTTATGGTCTTTGATCGGGAGGAGTTCGGAACATGCCTCCGCTTGTCCTCGCTGTGTTGATCGGGGCCGGTGCCTATGCCGGCTATCGGGCCGTGGCGCACGTCCTCGGTCGCGCGCTCGAAGGAGCCGCTGATCCGGTGGCTGGGGGCGGCGTCCCGGATGGCATGGCAGTCGCCGAAAAGGATCTCGGTCCGTTGGTCCTCGACCCGTTGACGGGACACTACGTCCCGGCGACCGAACCTCGATCTCCGTCCGAAGGGACCTCCTCGCTTCCCTGAGTGGCGCCGTTACCTGTCTCATGGCGCACCGCGCATCCGTGATCGCTCCGGAAAGTAATCGACGGTTGTCGTTACGGTTAGATTTATATTAATTTGTTTTGAGGTATTTTATGCAGATATTTCCGCAATCTATCTCTTGAACGATTTTTTCATTTATTGGGCTTTAGATCAGGTCCTCAAGGTCGATGTGCGACTGTGTGAGGCGTAGAGTCATGGTTGAGACGGTCCCGCAAACGAAAGCATCGAGCGCGCCCAGGCGGCATCTTCTGGGTCGGCTGCGCCGTGACACCAGCGGTGCGACTGCAGTCGAGTTCGCCATGGTGGCTCTGCCGTTCGTCATGATGCTGTTTGGCATCATCGGCGTGGGCCTCTATTTCTTCACGACCTTCACCCTCGAGAACGCGGTCGAGCAGGCGTCGCGCCTTCTCCGCACCGGCCAGGCACAGCAGGCTGGCTACACCGCCGAACAGTTCAAGGCCAAGGTCTGCGAATTCGCGCCGGGTTTCGTCGACTGCGCCGGCAAGCTGCAGGTTAACGTGCTGAGCTTCCCCGACACCACGAACGTGAACCCGGCCGCGCTTCCGACATGCCTCGGTGCCGACGGCCGCCTGTCGGGCGTCGCACAGTTCGACCCGGGTGCCGCCAGCGAGGTCATCCTCGTCTGGGTCTGTTACCAGTGGGAACTGGCCGGCAAGATCCCCTTCATCCGCCTTGGCAATATGTCCGATGGCTCGGCATTGATCCAGGCCACGTCGGTGTTCCGCTCGGAACCCTTCGACGACTGATGCCGACAAGCTGGCAACCTCAATCGACACCGCACGACCGTCTGGAGTATCGCGATGAATTGGCTCGGCAAGAATCTCGGACGCAAGCTGCTTGAGCGTGCCGGCGCACTCCGCTCCGACGTGCGGGGTGTCGCGGCCGTCGAGTTCGCGATGGTCGTGCCCATCATGTTCTTCCTGCTTGTCGGCGCCATCGAGTTCAGTCAGGCGCTGACGGTCGACCGCCGCGTAACCCAGTCGGCGAGCTCCACGGCGGACCTGATCGCCCGGGCGCCGAGCCAGGGGCTGTCCACGGTTCAGGTCGACAACGAACTGCGCATCGTCGAGCAGCTCATCGCGCCCTACGATCTCACCGCCCTGACCGTACGGGTCATCAGCGTGAAGGCGGTTGCGCCTCCTGGAAATCCGAATGCGATCAATTACTTGGTCGATTGGTCGCGCGACAACAAAGGCGGCACGCCGTTCGCCCGCAATGCCCCCTACAACGGCATCCCCGCAGGTCTTCTCGTCGGAGGCGAGAGCGTGATCGTGGCTGAGGCGACGTACAACTACACGCCGCTCATCTTCAATTACTTCATCGAGAACGCATTCGACCTCGAGGAGCGCTTCTATCTGAAGCCGCGCAATGCCTCGTGTGTCCATCTCCAGCCGATCAATTGCGTGACGGGCGGCAACCTTTGAGGCGCAGGCCGGACTTAAAGAGGGTGTCTGGCCTCGTGCAGCGGTAGCCTGAGACGTCGGTGCAGGCGCTGCCGGGAAACTGTTTCGTCATCATCTGCAATTTCCGCAATTGCGTCCGTGGCCTCCCGACCATAATTTGGACGGTGATCAGCAACTTTTTACGGGCTTGAGCGCGGCATGGGACGTCGGTCCACACACACACCCGATCAGCTTCGTCATCACATTCTGGACGCAGCTCAATCGATCATCGAAACCAGCGGGCTGGCCGGGCTGTCCGCTCGTGAGATCGCGCGGCGGATCGGCTATTCGCCTGGAACCATCTACAACATGTTCCAGAACCTCGACGATGTGGTCCTCCACATCGAGGCGAGGGTGCTCGACGCGCTCGACGAGCGGTTGGCAGCGGCGCTGGATGCCGGGCCGGCCGAGGAGCGCGTCTCCCGTCTCGCCGAAGCGTACCTTACGTTCACGCAGGAGCGACCCAAGCTCTGGAACCTGCTGTTCGAGCACTACATGCCGGAAGATTCGCAGACGCCGGCCTGGTACCAGCAGAAACTCGAGACGTTGATGGGCCGCGTCGAGACGGCCATGGCGCCGCTCTTTCCCCCTGGCTCGGATCTCGAGCGCCAGCGCGCTGCGCGCGTCTTGTGGGCCGGTGTGCACGGCATCACGTCGCTCGCGACCGCCAACAAGCTCTCGAACGTCACCAATGAGGCTGCGAACCTGCTCGTTCGCGACCTGATCCGGAACTATCTGGCGGGTGTTGCGGCGAATGCGGGCAAGCCCTGAGTTGCCGCCGTCGGCCGCGTCGGTCTAGGCTGTGGGGATGGAAAAAAGCCCCCTCACCCTTTTCGGCAGCTTCACGTCGAGCTCCACCTACAAGCCGATGTTGTATCTCGCGCTGTCGGGTGAGCCGTTCTCGTTCCGCACGGTGAACCTCAAGATTGGCGTTCAGCGCGAGGCTGCCTACCTGGCGGTGAACCGCTACGGGCAGGTGCCGGCGCTCCGTCACCGGGGCCTCACGATCGTGCAGTCGAACGTCATCCTCGACTATCTGGCGCGCACGCTTGGGGCTTTCGAGCCGGTGGCGGAACAGGACCGCTGGCAGGCGCGCGAGTGGTTGTCGTGGGAGGCCGACGCGATCACGAACGTCGCGAAAGTGAGGCATTTCAGTCGCTTCCGCGAGGTCGACCCGGCCGTCATGGCCCACTTCCGGCCTCAGGCCGAGGCGGCGCTGACAATCGTCGATGGCGCCCTCGCCGGACGCAACTGGCTGGTAGGCGACCGCTGTAGCATCGCCGACATCGGCTGTTGGGGTCGTATGGTCTTCATGGCCGAGGGCGGCCTCGATATTCGCAACTGGCCCAACATCGAGGCGTGGGCGGCGCGTTTGGCCGCGATGCCCGGCTTTGCCCTGCCCTACGACCTCACCCCGAAGAAGGACACTGAATTCCCGGCGCGGCGCATGGCGTCGAGCTGAGAAATCCGGACGTCGTCAGGTGGGCCTCAGTTCTTGGGCGCTGGAGCGGCCGGCTGAGGAATCGAGCCCGTGGCGATGCCGTCGCTCGGCCCCCGGTCCTTTCCCGGTCCAGCAAACGACACCCCGTCGAGACGCTTCCAGAATGCCAGGTCGTCGAGCGACCCGACCAGCCCGAACCACTTGTCCTTCGGTAGCAATTGCCGCCTGAGATCGGACCAGAGCGCCTTCGACGTCACGCCGTTCACGAAATCGGTCGATGGCGGCGTCAGGAAGAACAGCCCCGCGACGGCTGCCGCCATCAGTGCCGATGGGCCAGGCCGCCGGCCGTCATAAAGCTTGAGCGCAGTCCCGAACGACGCCTTGAGGCGTGTGTCCATCACGTCGACGCTGTAGATCTCGTCGAGCACCAGATGCACGATGTAGCCCGCGAACATGAAGCCACCGGCGAGCCACGCGACGCCCGCATAGCGCCCGAGGATGTGGTAGTAGATGAGCACCGTCAGCAGCGCGAAGAAGAGCCCTGCGAGGACGGAATGGAAGATCCCGCGGTGCACCGAGATGCGGTGAAAAATACCGTGCAGGACGTATCTCACCGTCAGGAACGTCAGCGCGGCGAAGATCCAGAGTTCGGCGATCGACAGACGCCCGGCACCGAGGAACAGCGCCACGAAGGCGAAAAACGCCGCGAGCCCGAAGAACAATGCGCGCCCGGGGCGCGAATCCTCGAGGTCGATGTCGGGAAGCACACTGCCGAGCACGCCCGCCGCCGTCACGGCGATCAGGCTCTCGGGACCGACCACGTTGGCAGCCAGCGTCAAGGTCGCCAGCATGCCGCTGGCCACGGTACCGATGCCGATGTGGGTCGGAAAATTGGCCATCGCATCCTCGCCGATTGTGCTCGCGCCGCGCGCCACGTCGCAAGATCGGCGCAGCCACTGCGCATGCGGACTCTGATTCGGCCTTCGAGGAAAAGCCCTGGGGCCGATGTTTCCTGTTGAGAGCCGGATCCGCTATGCCGTAGGGAGGCCGCGATGGGTGCGCCGACGAGGGTCTGGCATGGATGATTGGGACGAAGCGCTGGCCGGACTCGAGACGGTCCGGGACTGGCTGCGCTATGCCGTGACACGGTTCGGAGAAGCTGAACTCGTCTATGGGCACGGGACTTCGACCGCCCTCGATGAGGCCGCCTTCATCATTCTGGAATGTCTCGGCCTCGACGTCGCCGTGCTCGAGCCCTGGCTCGATGCGAAGCTGCTTCCGCGCGAGCGTCGTCGCATCGCCGGCCTGATCCGCGCCCGGATCGAAACGCGCAAGCCCGCGCCTTACCTCGTCGGCGCGGCCTATATCCGGGGACGCCGCTTCGTCGTCGACGAACGCGCCATCATTCCGCGATCCTACATCGCGGAGCTGCTGTGTGACCGGATGGACGAAGCCGAGGAGGCGTTCCCGCCGTTTCCGTTGGCGGCGCCCGTCCAACGCATTCTGGATCTGTGTACCGGCGGCGGTTCCCTCGCCATTCTGGCCGCCGAAGCCTTTCCCGATGCCGCCGTGGACGCGGTCGATCTCTCGCCCGACGCACTGGCGCTGGCCCGGATCAATGTTGAGCGCTACGGCCTCGGCTCCCGCATCGATCTGATCGAAGGCGACCTCTTCGCGCCGCTTGCGGGCCGCATCTATGATCTCGTTCTGACCAATCCGCCCTACGTGACCGCCGATGCGGTATCGGCATTTCCGCCCGAGTACGCTGCCGAGCCTGTTCTTGCCCATCTCGGCGGTACCGATGGCCTCGATCTGGCGCGCCGCATCCTCGCGGATGCCGGACGTCATCTGGCGCCGGACGGCCAGATCGTCCTTGAGGTCGGCATGGCGGCGCCGGATCTGATGGCGGCATATCCCGATTTGCCGTTCGTGGCCCTGGAGACCGCCGCCAGCGCCGGTGAGGTTCTGGCGCTTCCGGCATCGGCGCTGCACCGGTCGCCCTCGGCCAGCGGCAAAGGCGCGGCGCGGCGGCGTCGGTGAGGCAGCTGCGGGCCCGGTGTAAATTGCCGTCGGCCGCCACTTGTGCCTATAAGCGCCCCAACGCTCACTCCCGTCCGCTGGCGTGCCCGGCTCTCGGCATCCCGCCGCATCGGAAACCATGACGAACATTCCCCAAGAACGTCTCGATCGCCTCGTGGAGCGCTGGCAGATGATCCAGGCGGAGCTGTCCGCCGGGCCGCCGCAGACCGTGTTCGTTGCGCTGTCTAAGGAGTTCGCCGAGCTGGACCCGCTGGTGGCGACGATCCAGGAGACGCGGAAGGCCGAGCAGGAGCTGGCCGAGATCGAGGCCATCATGGCGGACCCGGCGGCTGCCGGAGAGATGGCCGAGCTTGCCGAAGCCGAACGCGCCGAGCTGGTGCCGAAGCTTCACGAACTCGAGCAGAAGCTGCGCATCCAGTTGCTGCCGAAGGACTCCGCCGACGAGCGGAGCGCGATTCTCGAAGTCCGCGCCGGGACCGGTGGCGACGAGGCGGCACTGTTCGCGGCCGACCTCTTTCGGATGTACACGCGCTACGCCGAGATGAAGGGCTGGAAGGTGGAGCTCATCTCGCTCTCCGAGAACGACCTCGGCGGATACAAGGAGGTGGTCGCCTCGATCACCGGCAAAGGCGTTTTCGCGCGCCTGAAATTCGAGTCTGGCGTGCATCGCGTGCAGCGCATCCCTGTCACCGAGACCAGCGGCCGGATCCATACCTCGGCGGCCACGGTCGCGGTGCTGCCCGAAGCCGAGGACGTCGACTTCGAATTGAAGGACAGCGAACTTCGCATTGACCGCATGCGCGCGGGTGGTGCCGGCGGCCAGCACGTGAACAAGACCGAATCTGCCATCCGCATCACACACTTGCCGACCGGAATCATGGTCGTGTCGGCGGAGAAGTCACAGCACCAGAATCTGCGTCTCGCCATGCAGGTTCTCCGCTCGCGCCTCTACGAGATCGAGCGTCAGAAGGCGGCCGACGACCGCGCTCAGGCCCGCAAGGACCAGGTCGGCTCGGGCGATCGATCGCAGCGCATCCGCACCTACAATTTTCCGCAGGGCCGCGTCAGCGACCACCGGATCAACCTGACCCTGCACAAGCTCGATGCTGTACTCGACGGCAGCGCCCTCGACGAACTGGTCGATGCCCTGATCACCGACCATCAGAGCCGGCTGTTGGCGTCGATGGATGAGCGGGGTCGCGGGTGAACGACGCGCCCGAAAGCCGGTCGCAAGCAGCCGTGCCGAGTGTGGACCTCGCCGCGGCGCCGACGCTCGGAGACGCTGTGACGGCGATCGCTCGGCACTTGCAGGCCCGTGGCGTCGAGACTCCGAGGCTCGATGCCCGCCGTCTCGTGTCCTCGGTGACGGGCGTGTCGGACGTGGCCTTGGCTGCTTATCCCGAGCGAGAGCTGACCGAACCTGAAAGGCAGGACCTGGCGGCCGCCGTGACGCGCCGGTCGCTGGGCGAGCCGGTGGCGCGCATCGTCGGCTCCCGTGGCTTCCATGGCCTGGAACTCGCGGTGACGCCGGCCACTCTGGATCCGCGCCCGGATACCGAAACGCTGGTTGAAGGGGTCCTCACGCTGGTGAGTGCCGGAGTGTGCCCTGGCGGTGATGCGCCGCGGATCGCCGACCTCGGGGTGGGCACCGGCGCTGTCCTCCTGGCGCTGCTTTCTCGCCTCTATCGCGCGAGAGGCGTTGGCGTCGATCTGTCTCGGGAAGCGCTTGCCGTTGCGATGGCTAATGCAACTCGCCATGGCCTGTCGGAACGGTCCTGCTTCCGTCAGGGCAATTGGCTCGACGGCGTCGAGGGGACGTTCGATCTGGTCGTCTCCAACCCGCCTTACATCGCGACAGCGGCCATCGCCGGTCTCGACCGCGACGTGCGCGACTACGATCCGCATCTGGCGCTCGACGGTGGCGCTGACGGCCTCGACGCCTACCGTGCCATCGCGCGCGACGTGAGCCGGGTTTTGCGTCCTGGCGGATGGATCGCCGTCGAAGTCGGTCAGGGACAAGCGGATATCGTGTGCGCCATGCTGGTTTCTGCCGTCGCCGACGCGGCTGCGCCCGAAATCCGGATCTGGCGCGATCTTGCGGACATCGAGCGATGTGTGGCAGTCCGGGCACGACTGTCCAGAAACGCCGAAGCACGGGCGGGTGCGGATTCACCTTGACCAAAAAAAAGCTTGGAATGCTGGTCTGTTCAAGCTAGCGTTGGATGGAGCCTGAACGCGACCAAGCGAAACTTGCGGGTATGTTCTGCAAGGAGCCTTAGAGATCTGCGTGAGTGCTGGGCGCTTAAGTCGAGCAATCGCACAATTCGGTTTCGCGGTCGCTTAGTCTCGCTCATTCCCGATTGAACCAAGGCCGTGACAAGAGAGCGGAAGTACCCCCGTCCCGCCCGAACGGTCTTGAAGAGCACGGTGACCTGAGCGGTGTGCCTCGTCCGCACGACCCTCCGGTAGCTGTTTCCTGCCGGCGAGAGTTCGGCTGACGAGCGTTTGAAAGATCACGGGACGTCGACAACGAAATCGGTGCGAAGAGATCGACGCGCCTCGGGCATTGCCCCGGGGGCGGATGATGAGCGGCAAAGCAAAAAGTCTGAGATTGGGAGCCCATGAGGCAGGGACAGCAGCATCGTCGTGGCCGCGGCCGCAACAATAACAACGGTATGAACAACAACAACCATCAGGGCAACCGGAAGGGCCAGAACCCGCTGACGCGGAGCTTCGAATCCAACGGCCCCGATGTGAAGGTCCGCGGTACGCCGGCACACGTCGCCGAAAAGTATCTCCAGCTCGCTCGCGATGCCCACTCCTCCGGCGATTACGTTCTCGCAGAGAATTATCTCCAGCACGCTGAACACTACAATCGCATCATTCTCGCCTATCGCGAGCAGCAGGGTCAGCAGTCCCAGGAAGGGATGAACGGCAACGGCCGGCATAATCCCGGCCCCCCCCGCGGCGAGTTTTCGGACAGCGACGACGGCGCACCGGACGACGGCGGCGACGGTGACGACGGGATGGCCAACGAGCAGGCGGGCTTCGCCCGTCATTCTGGCGCCGACCAGCCCCGCGGCATCGACATGCAACCGATGATCGACGATCAACGCCAGCACCATCGCGCGCCCGACCAGCCCCATACCCCTCGGTTCCGCGATCGCCCGCCACATCGCGGCGACCGGCCGGAACGCTCGGAAGGCATGGATCGCCCGGAGCGACACGCGGATCGGGGTTTCGATCGGCCCCATCGGGAACGGGATCGCGAGCGTCCCTATCGCTCGGCGGAGCCCGGCGGCGAGGCCCGCGAGCCCCGTCACCATCGCGAACCCCGCCCCATGCATCGCGATGCGCCCCGAGACATGCCCCGGGATGCTCCGCGAGACATGCAGCGCGATGTGCCGCGCGACGTGCCCCGTGAGGCGGCGCCGGCACCCGAATTCGTGCCTCCTGCCGACGTGGCTCCGCGCGACGAAGCCGCGCCGCGCCGCCGCGAGCGCTTCGGTATCGGAGCCGATCAGCCGGAGTTCCTGCGCCGGCCGGTGCGTCGTCCGCGACGCGAGCCTGACGCCGAGTTCGCTCCGGAAGCGCCCCAGTCCCCGCCTGTGGATGAGACGCCCCGCGAGTAGAATTGGGGATCGGCCTCGTCATGGCGGCAGTCAAAACGTTGACGGTGCTGGAGACGGCCGGCTGTGACGGCTATCGGCTGATCGATAGCGGGCGCGGCCGCAAGCTCGAGCGGTTCGGGGCCGTGATCGTCGACCGGCCGGAGCCGCAAGCGCTCTGGCAGCCCCGGCTGGATGCGGCCGTGTGGTCCAACGCCGATGCGGTTTTCGCGGCCGACGACGACGAGGAAGCCGGCCGCTGGCGGCGCGACAGGCCCGTTCCCGAGACGTGGCCGATCGAGGTCGAGGGCATAACATTGCTCGGCCGCCTGAGCGGCTTCCGCCATCTGGGTCTCTTCCCTGAGCAATTGCCCCACTGGCAATGGATGACGGCGCGCATCGAGACGGCGCGCCACCTCCTCGGCGGTGAGCGGCCGCGTGTTCTCAATCTCTTTGCTTATACCGGCGCTGCATCGCTGTTGGCGGCCCGCGCCGGCGCCGAAGTGGTCCATGTCGACGCCTCGAAGAAGGCGGTCGCCTGGGCCCGCGAGAACCAGGCGCAGTCACGCCTCGCAGACGCTCCGGTGCGCTGGATTCTGGACGACGCCCGCAAGTTCGTCGCGCGCGAGGTGCGTCGCGGACGGACCTATCATGTCGTTCTGGTCGACCCGCCGAAGTTCGGGCGCGGACCCGGCGGCGAGGTGTGGGACTTCTTCGAGCACACGCCCGCCCTCCTCGCCGATTGCGCCAACCTCCTCGACCCGCGAGGCTCCGCCCTGATCCTGACGTCCTACGCCATCCGCGCGTCGGCGCTGGCGATCGGGCAACTCGCGGCCGAGGCATTGGGCGAGCGTCAGGGCGTCCTGGATGTCGGCGAGTTGGCGATCCGCGAGGAGAAGGGCGACCGCCTCGTTCCGACGTCGCATTTCACGCGCTGGTCGAGCTGGCCCGAGACGCCATGATTGACCGCGTCGCGCCCCGGGCGATCTCGAGCCTGCAGAACGAGACCGTCAAGCTCATCCGCTCTCTCGACATGCGCAAGGCGCGACGCGAGACCGGTCTCTTCGTGGCCGAGGGCGCGTCGGTCCTCTTGACCGCCCGCGACTGCGGCTGGGCTCCGCGCATGCTCGTCAGCGGCCCCGATGCGCCCGCATCGACGGCATTCGCCGCGCTCCGGGCATGGGCCGCGGCGTCGGCGGCGGATCATCTGGACGTCACGGCCGCCGTCCTTGAGAAGATCGCTGCCAAGGAGAACCCGCAAAGCCTCATCGGCGTGTTCGAGCAGCGCTGGGCGGCCCTGCCGGTGGTCGACACTGACCAGGCTCGCCAGTCGGTCTGGGTGGCGCTCGAGGAGATCCGCGATCCCGGAAACCTGGGCACGATCATTCGTACGGCGGACGCGGCCGGCGTTGCCGGCATCATCCTCGTCGGCAACACGTGTGACCCCTATTCCCGCGAAGCGGTGCGGGCCAGCATGGGCTCTGTCTTCGCCGTCCCCATCGCGCGGGCGGACCACGCCGGCTTCGTCACGACAGCCCGAAGCTGGCCCGGCGATGTCGTCGGAACGCACCTCAGGGGCACGCGCGACTACCGCGAGGCGAACTACGACCGTCCGGTGCTGCTCGTGATGGGAAATGAGGGTGCCGGGCTCTCCGATGCGCTGAGCGAGGTCTGCAACGAACTCGTCCGCATCCCCATGATCGGTCGCCTCGACAGCCTCAACCTCGCCGTCGCGACGGCGCTGATGCTGTTCGAGATCCAGCGCCCGATCCTGCGCTCGTCCCGCGCCTGACCGTCACATCCGGGTCACGAGGCGATCGAGGATCGCATCGGGCAGCAGCCGCTTGATCACGTTGGCGCCCTTCGTCATGAGGCCGATCCGGTAGCGCGAACGCGGCCTGGGACTTTCGAGGGCATGAACGAGTTGCGCGACGACGGCCTCGGGTCCCAGCTTGAAGCGGCTGCCGCGCGTCTGTCCGGCCTTCATCTGCGCAAGTCGAGCCTCGTAGGCCTCGCGATGCGGCGAACGGGCCATATCGATCTGTGACGTGAAATTGGCGAACGTCGTGGCCATGAAATGCGATTCGATCGGCCCCGGCTCGAGCAGCGACACATGGATGCCGGACGGCCTGAGCTCGACGCGCATGGCGTCCGACAGCGCCTCGAGCGCGAACTTCGACGCCGCATAGGAGCCACGGTAGGGCCCGCTTATGAAGCCGAGCACGGACGAGCACATCACGATCCGCCCGCGGCCGGCGCGCCGCATGGCGGGCACGACGCGGCGACTGAGCTCATTGGCGGCCACGACGTTGACCTCGAGCTGGTCCCTGAGCTGGCTCGCCGTCACGTCCTCCATGGCGCCGATCGTCCCGTAGGCGGCGTTGTTGTAAAGCGCGAACAGGCGACCGTCGGTGCGCCGGAGCGCTTCATCGGCACAACGCGCGATGGAGGACTCGTCCTTCAGTTCGAGCGCGAGGGCTTCGAGGCCATGCTCGCGCTCCAGCCGATCCAGATCCTGCGGTCGGCGCGCCGTGGCGAGCACGCGCCAGCCGCGCGCGCGTAATGTCTTGGCGGCTTCGAGGCCGATCCCGCTCGAGCAGCCCGTGATCAGCACGGATCGTTCATTCTGCATGACAACCGCCCAGTCCGATGGCGAAAGATCTGTATCGCGGCGAGGTCGAAGGCCGCCACTCCAGTGAATAGCGCATGAATGGTCCGTTCAGTATGAGTTCAAGCGCCCGGACCTAAATTCGTTTCACCCTGAGATCTCTTCCCCGGCGTGATTAACGGGGCCTCGCGCGCAGGGTCGCGGGGCCCCGGCCTGCTTCTCAGCCATCCGTCGCCGCTGATCAATTGCAGTCACGTCTCCGTGTACCCCCCATCACGGCACCGCCATCTCGGCTAAGGAGAAGGCCCACTGACTGGCGCCTGACCGGGAGCGATCCAATGACGTTGTCCACACTGAAAGCCATGACCGTTGCGGCACTCCTGCTGGCCCCTGCCGCCGCGAACGCAAACGGCACGATGTCGACCCGCGAAAGCAAGTTTCCGGTCGCCGAGACGGTCGATCGCCTGATCAAGGCCGTCGAGGAGAAGGGCATCAAGATCGCCGCCCGGTTCGACCATGCGGCCGGCGCCAAGGCGGCAGGTCTTGAACTGCCGCCCACCGTGGTGGTGATGTTCGGCAATCCGAAGCTCGGCACGCCGCTCATGCAGGCCGACCCCCGTATCGGCATCGACCTGCCGATGAAGGTTCTGGTCTGGCAGGACAAGGCCGGCAAGGTTTGGCTCGGCTACACGCCGCCGTCCACGTTGCAGGCGCGTTACGGCCTGACGGGGAAGGCCAGCGAAGACCTCCTGAAGACCATGAATGGTGCGCTTGACGGGTTCACCCGCGCCGCGGCCGGAGCCCAGTAGGCGGCCGCCGGAGGGTGCGCGACGATCGGTTGACGACCGCCCATGTTGGCATCATACCGGTTGCGCGCATCCCGACTTCTGGACATACTCGTGGCCGGTTTGGCGTGGCAAATCAACGCTTGAGCTTGGCCCGGCACCCATGCAACGACGCGACGACCGTGATCTGCGGGAGCTTCTCGTGAAGCTTCGCGACGAGCATCGGGTGCTTGATCAGGAGATCGTCGGCCTCGAGGCGAGTGCCGATGCCGATCAGCTGACCATCAAGCGCCTGAAGAAGCGCAAGCTGATGCTGAAGGATCAGATCACCTCCGTAGAGGATCAGTTGACCCCGGATATCATCGCCTGAGCCAGAGATCCGAAAGGCTTGCGCCCAACTGTCGGGCGGCCTTGAAAACCGCGCTCATCCCCCACGTTGCGCTTGCCAGTGTCGTTGATAAGCCGATAAATCTCGGGGCTTCGACAAGGCGCGCGTACCTGAGACGAGGCACGAGATGAGCGGCCCCACGCCCCCGGTAGCGATTATCATGGGTAGCCAGTCGGACTGGCCGACCATGCGGCGTGCCGCCGAGGTCCTCCGGGAACTGGGCGTCGCCTACGAGGCCCGCATCGTGTCGGCACATCGCACCCCGAAGCGGCTTTACGATTTTGCCTCCTCCGCACGCGAAAAGGGCTTCAGGGTGATTATCGCCGGCGCCGGTGGCGCAGCCCACTTGCCCGGCATGACGGCCTCGATGACGACCTTGCCGGTCCTCGGCGTTCCGGTCCGGTCGGCGGCGTTGAACGGCGAAGATAGCCTCTTGTCCATCGTGCAGATGCCGGCTGGCGTCCCGGTCGGCACGCTTGCCATCGGCGACGCCGGAGCGACGAACGCGGGCCTGCTCGCAGCCCAGATCCTCGCCCTCTCCGATCCAGCGCTGGCTTCGGCGCTCGAAGCGTGGCGCAACCGCAAGACGGCTTCCGTCGCCGAGTTCCCAAAAGACGATGTCTGAGCCCGCGTCGACCAGCCGGCTGGGCCCCCGCTCCGTCATCGGCATTCTGGGATCGGGGCAGCTCGGCAAGATGCTCGCACAGGCGGCCGGCCGCCTCGGCTTCCGCACGCATGTCTACGGCGACGACGCCGGGCCGGCCTTCGACGTTGCGAGCGCCCATTCCGTGGGCAGCTTCACCAGCCTTGCCCGCCTCGACGAGTTCGCGGCCAACGTCGATGTCGTGACCTACGAGTTCGAGAACGTGCCCGTCGTCGCGGCCGAACACCTGGCCAAGACGGTTCCCGTATTGCCTGGTCCGAAGGCGTTGGCCGTGTCCCAGGACCGACAGGTCGAAAAGACGTTCATTCGCGGCATCGGCATCCCCGTGGCGCCGTTCATGGGGCTCGCGAGCGCGGCGGACGTCACGGCGGCCGAAGCGGCGATGGCGGCGTGGTCGGGGCCCGCGATCCTGAAGACGGCGCGGCTTGGCTATGACGGCAAGGGGCAGTTGCCCGTTGCAACTCCGGCCGATGTTGCATCGGCGTGGCGCGACCTGGGCAGCGTGCCGTGTGTACTGGAGCAGCGGCTGGCATTTGCCTGCGAGATCTCCGTCTTGGCGGTGCGATCGCTCGATGGTGCGGTCGCGACATTCGATATCCCGCGCAACGAGCACAGCGGCGGCATCCTTCGCCGCTCGATCGTACCCTCGGGCCTGCCCGCCCCGCTCGAAGCGGAGGCCCGGTCGTTGGCCGGACGCATCGCGACCGCCCTCGACTACGTCGGCGTCCTCGCCGTCGAGATGTTCTATCTCGGCCCCGATGCGGCGACGCCGCTGGTGGTGAACGAGATCGCCCCGCGCGTCCACAACTCGGGCCACTGGACCATGGACGCTTGCGTGGTCTGCCAGTTCGAGGCCCACATACGGGCCGTAGCCGGTTGGCCGCTCGGCGACTTGTCTCGCCACAGCAACGCCGAGATGCGCAATCTCATCGGACGCGAGGTGGACGAGTGGCCACGTCTGGCGACCGCTCCAGGAACGTGTCTCCATCTTTACGGAAAGCGCGAGGCACGCGACGGCCGCAAGATGGGCCACGTCAACGTGCTGTCACCCCGAAGCCCCGACTGACCCTGGGCCGCACGTCTTGCGGCCGGCTGCGGTTGCTGCCTAGTCTAGCTCACGTCCCCGACATCGACGGCAAGAACGCGAGGAGATCGCCATGGCAGGATCGGCTCAGCCACGAACCATGTTCGAAAAGATCTGGGCGAACCACATCGTCGTGGATCGTCCCGACGGCTACACGCTGCTCTACGTCGATCGCCATCTCATCCATGACGGCTCGTACTTCGCCTTCCAGCGCCTGAAGAGCCGCAACATCAAGCTGCGCCGGCCCGACCTCTCGTTCGGCACGCCGGACCACTACATGCCGACCGACACGCGCCGCAAGGAGGACATCACCAACCCGAACAGCCGGCGTATGGTGACGTCGCTCGCCATCCATGGGGCCGAGACCGGCGTCACGGTGTTCGACATCGGCGACCGCCGGAATGGCATCGTCCACGTGGTGGGACCGGAGCAGGGCATCACGCTGCCCGGCATCACGCTGGTGTGCGGTGACAGCCACACGTCGACGCATGGCGCCTTTGGCTGCCTCGCGTTCGGCATCGGCTCCTCCGAGGTCACGCACGTCATGGCGACGCAGTGCCTTTGGCAAAAAAAGCCGAAGACCATGCGCATCACCGTCGATGGGCATCTCGGCAAGGGCATCACGGGCAAGGACGTCATTCTCGCCATCATCGCCAAGATCGGCGCCGCCGGTGGGACGGGTTACGTCCTCGAGTATGCCGGCAGTGCCATCCGGGGCCTGTCGATGGAAGGCCGCATGACCCTCTGCAACATGTCGATCGAAGGCGGCGGCCGGGCCGGCATGATCGCGCCCGACGACGCGACATACCAGTTCGTGGCCGGTCGGCCCTATGCCCCGAAGGGTGCGGAATGGGATGCGGCACTCGCACGCTGGCAGGCGCTGCCGACCGAGGACGGCGCGGTCTTCGATCGGGAAGTGACGTTGAACGGGCCCGACATCGCGCCGATGGTCACGTTCGGCACGAGCCCCGAAGACGCCGTCGCCGTTGATGGCGTGGTCCCCGATCCGGCGGCCGCGACGGATGTCGTGAAGCGTGAGGGGCTGACCCGCGCGCTCCAGTACATGGGCCTCAGGCCCGGCACGCCGATCGGCGACATCAGCGTCGATCGCGTCTTCATCGGTTCCTGCACCAACAGCCGCATCGAGGATATTCGTGCCGCCGCCGCCATCGCCAAGGGCAGGAAGGCCGTCGTTCCGAGCTGGATCGTCCCGGGTTCGGGCATCATCAAGGAGCAGGCCGAGGCCGAAGGGCTGGACCGGATCTTCAAGGACGCCGGTTTCGAGTGGCGCGAGGCGGGCTGCTCGATGTGCCTCGGCATGAACGGCGAGATCGGTCGCCCCGAAGAACGCATCGCCTCGACCTCGAACCGCAACTTCGTCGGCCGGCAAGGGAAGGGCGTCCGCACCCATCTCGTCAGTCCGGCCATGGCGGCCGCCGCGGCTGTAACGGGCCGCTTCACCGACGTCCGCCGTCTTCTGGATTGATGGAGAGACCGATGACCCAGGAGCAAACGTCCTCCCGCGTGCCGTTCACTTCGGTGACCGCGATCGCTGTTCCGATCGCTCAGGCGAACGTCGATACGGACCAGATCATCCCGGCCCGCTTCCTGTCGCTGCCCCGCGATGAGATGGCGCCGCATCTGTTCCGCGACCTGCGCTACAACGACAACGGCACGCCGAAGCCGGAGTTCGTTCTCAATCGTCCGGAATACGCGAAGGCCGAGATCGTTGTCGCGGGCCGCAACTTCGCTTGTGGCTCGAGCCGCGAGATGGCCGTGACGGTGCTGCAGGACTACGGCATCAAGTCCGTCATCGCCCCGTCCTACGGCGACATCTTCTTCAACAACTGCTTCCAGAACGGCGTGCTGCCGATCATGCTTCCGGAAGCGCGCGTGAACCAGCTGCTGCGTTTCCTGCTCGAACTTCCGGGAGCCTCGATCACGGTCGACCTTCCGACACAGACGGTGCTCGGCCCGGACGGTCAGTCCGACCGCTTCGAGATCGACTCGTTCCGCAAGGATTGCATGCTGCGTGGCGTCGACGAGATCGCCATGACGCTGGGTTACGAGGCAGATATCGCGGCTTTCGAGCAGCGGTCGATCACTGCCCGGATCTGATGGCGTTCCATCCGCGCTCCCCCGCGGACGGCGCTCACTCGGTCGGGCGCGTGAGCGAGCGCAGATAGGCGATGTTCGATTTGGCCTTGTCTTTCGGCAGCACGCCGACGGCCATGCGCTCGGCATCGTCGAACTTGCCGCCGAGGGCGAGGACGAGTGCGAGATTTTCCTGCACCGTTACGGGCGCTGCCTCGTCACGCCCTTTGATCGTGCGCAAGGTCTGCTCGGCTTTCGCTAGATTTCCCTCGAGCGCATAGGAAAGCGCGAGATTGTTGAGCGTCGGCGCATGGTTCGGCCGGAGCTCCAGCGCCCTGCTGAATGCCTGCTGTGCGGGCTTCTGCCGACCCAGTGATGCGTAGGCCGTCCCAAGTCCTGTCAGGGTATGCCAGTCCGGCTTGGCGGGATCGTGTGCGGCCTCGAATGCGGCGACGGCGGGTTCGACCCGCCCGAGTTCGAGGGCGATGAATCCGGCCTCGCGCGCGAGCTGGCGGTCTTTCGGGTTCTGGGCGCGCGCCTTCTCGAGTTCAGCGAGAGCCTTGGCCTTGTCACCCTTCGCGCGAAGCTGTCTGGCGAGAGCGATCGGCCCCGAGGCAGCCGCCACGGGTTGCGCACTCGCGGTCGCCGGCTTCGCTGGAGCAAGACTTCCGGTCGCGGCTGGCGCACCCAGGTCGAGAGAGGGCGCGCTCGCACATCCGAAAAGACCCAAGGATGCCAGGCCTGCGACCGCGAGAACGGCAAACGGAACTTTGGACATGGGAAACGCCTCGCCTACGTGAACGACGACATTCGAAATCGTTAGGCCGATTCGCAGCGCAGGTCGGCGGCCGACCAAGCGTGTCGACAGACTTTCCCCAGTTTGCACCGCTTCATCAGAGAGGGGCCGTGCCGCGAAGCCCGTGGAATGCGACCCGAACATCTTCAAATTTTAGAGAATTTGGCCCGCCGGCTTTCACGCTCCTCCAAGCCCCCGAGCCTACACTGTTTGGAATTGGCGCAATTGGAGGCGCGGGTGGTAACGATCCGTCATCAAATGAATCCCATCCGCGGGGAGGCCGTCCCGTCACTGGGACGCCGCTTCGTGACGGACCATAGCGGCTCGGTCGGCGTCATTTTCGGCATCAGCGCGATTCTGATGATGTTCATTGTGGCCATCGCGGTCGACTACGGGCGCACGGAATTGGAATGGCAGCGCATCCAGCGCGCCGCAGACTCCGCAGCGCTGGCGGCCTCCCACAGACTTGGCCTGCCGGACCAGGACGAGAGCGGGGCCGACGTTGCCGAGCGCTTCTTTCGCGCCAACACGAACAACTTGACGAAAGAGATGCTGGAAAGCGTCCAGCTCAACGCAGAGCGCGGCGAAGTCACCGTCATGGCCGGAGGCTCGATCGCCACCACGATCCTCAATGCCGTCGGCATTCGCTCGATGGGCATCCGGGCGGCATCGCGCGTGGTGAAGGGAGACGGAACGATCGAGGTCGCCCTCGTCCTCGACAATTCGGGCTCCATGGCCGGCCAGCCGATCTCGGACCTCGTGACGGCGTCCCAGAGCCTCGTCGAGGTCGTCTTCACGGGTGCTCGGCTGCAAGAGGACCGCGTCAAGGTGGCCGTCGTGCCGTTCTCCGGCGCCGTCAACGTCGGCGCGGACAAGCGGGGCGAGGCGTGGATCGACAACGACGGCGTGTCCCCGCTGAATGGCGCCAACTTCGCCACGAACATCCCTCGCTTCCAGATGCTGGATCGGATGAGTGTCGCATGGCGCGGCTGCGTGGAAGCGAGGCCGGCACCCTACGATACGTCCGATGCCCCGGTGACGGCCGGTGATCCCTCATCCCTCTTCGTTCCGATGTTCGCCCCTGACGAGCCGGATTCGAACAACGATGACGGCAAGAGCTACGCCAACAGCTACATTCCAGACGACGGCGGGGCCTGCACGCCGCAGCCGACCGTCTGCACCTCTTACAATCGCCGCGGCCAGTGTACGAACTGGCAGAAGACGCCGATTGCCGCCGCGACGGCCCAGGCACGCGTCTGCAAGTACGATGGCGCCCATCTGGTGAGTGGCGAGGACGGCCCGAACTATATGTGCGACAGCGCGCCGATCCTGCCGTTGACGACCTCGCGCGTCGAGATCGATGGCCGGCTGGCGTCACTGCAGGCGAAAGGCTCGACCAACATCGGTGAAGGCGTCATGTGGGGTTGGCGGACACTGTCCCCGGCCGAGCCCTTCCCGGAAGGCCGGGCCTACGATGCGCAGAACAACGAGAAGGTCATGGTCGTCATGACCGACGGCGCAAATACCTACTCGGCCTACAACAACCACAACCGCTCCTGGTATGCGGCGCACGGCTACGGGAGTTCGGGTCGCCTCGGAACGACCTACACGTCGTCGGCCTTCGTCGCCCGCATGAATCAGAAGACCGCATCCGCGTGCGCGAACGCCAAGGCCAGCGGCGTCAAGATCTATACCATCGCGTTTCGTCTGGAGACCGACCCGACCACGTTGTCCCTCCTGCAGCAATGCGCGACCGAACCGTCCATGGCCTTTCGCGCCAGTGACGGCGCGACATTGATCAGCGTCTTCCAGCGCATCGGAACGGAGATTTCCAAGTTGCGGGTCGCGGGCTGAACCCCTTGCGGGGCCGCCTTATGCCGCACGACCCATGGACCGCCTGCCGATGAGCGGATGTTGGAGTGACTTTCAACATGAAGCGGGATGTAGGTCGTATCGCCCACGAAATGCACAATAAGCAATTGAAAACAAATACAAAAAAAGAATTTGAACTGGCTACGAATACCCTTCGACCGGTGGATAACCTGTCGATGACCGCAACTCGGCCACACACTGCACGGCGTCCCGATGGCAGCGCCGCACGAATCGGTGTTGGACTCTCTGCAAGGCTGTAGGAGCCAGCGTAGGGGACCTCGCGTTGTGTCGGGGTTGTGGGGTGGAATGCGATTGTCAGTGCTGTGGCGGAGCGTGTGCCGTCCGGGCTTCGGGATCGGCTTGGTCGTGGCGGTCGCTTTGCTGGCGACGGCTCCGGTGTGGGCGCAGTCGAGTTCGCGATCCGGCGCGTCGTACGAGCGCTCGGGGTGGGGCGATCACCGGTCTGTCCTGAGCATTCCGGATGCCGTGTCGTTGCCGATGACGCGAAAGCTGACGATCGGCCTCGACAAGTCGATGCTGATCGAGCTTCCGACGGACGTCAGTGACGTCCTCGTGTCGAGCCCGCAGGTCGTCGATGCGATCGTGCAGACGCCGCGCCGCATCTACCTGTTGGCCAAGGACGTGGGTGAAGCCAACGCCTTCTTCATGGGCCCCAACGGTCAGAAGGTCCTGCTTCTGGAACTGACAGTGGTGCGCGATCTGGCGCCCCTCAACGACATGCTGGCCAAGCTCATTCCCGGCTCGAAGATAAAAGTCACGACGGTCGGCACGAACGTCGCCTTGACAGGCAGCGTCATGAGCGCCGCCGACGCGAACCGTGCAGCGGATCTCGCCGGCCGCTTCATGAAGTCCAAGGACGCCGTCGTGAACATGCTGTCCATCGCGACGAAGGAGCAGGTACTTCTCAAGATCAAGGTGGCGGAGGTTCAGCGCGACGCCCTGAAGCGGTTGGGCGTCGATCTGCAGAAGGCGCTGTTGAACAACGGCAGCTTCAGTTTCGCCAAGGTCATAACCAACGCGTTTCCCGTGACGTCGCCGGCCGTCCCGCTGGGTGTCGCCGGTTCGGCGCTCCTGTCGACGTGGCAGCAGGGCAATCAGGAGGTCCAGACCCTGATCCAGGCCCTCGAGCGGACGAACCTCGTGCGCACGCTGGCGGAGCCCAGCCTGACGGCCCTCTCCGGCGAGACGGCGAAGTTCCTCGCCGGTGGCGAGTTCCCGATTCCGGTTGCCTCGACCGACAAGCAGATCACGATCACCTTCAAGCAGTTCGGCGTGTCGACCGCCTTCAAGCCGGTCGTGCTCGATGCCGGACGCATCAGCCTGACCATTCAGGCCGAGGTGAGCGAGTTGTCGACGGAGGGCGCGATCACCGTCACGGACCAGATCACCGTGCCGGCCTTGAAGGTCCGCCGGGCGGAGACCACGCTGGAAATGCCCTCGGGCGGCACCATCGCCATGGCCGGTCTGCTGTCGGACGAGACCCGCCAGAGCGTCGACGGCGTCCCCGGCCTGAAGGCCATTCCGATTCTCGGCGCCTTGTTCCGCTCGAATGATTATCGCCGCCGCGAGACGGAGTTGGTCATCCTGGTGACTCCCTACATCGCCTCCCATCTCGAGCCTGGACAGGCGGCGTCTCCCGAACAGACGCTGATGCCGGCGAGCGATCTGCAGAGTCTGTTCTTCGGCGCCCTCAACCGGAAGTACGGCAAGCCCGGCGCCCGGCCGCCCGGCCGCTACGAAGGTACGCCCGGCTTCATCATCGAGTATCCGGACAATGGAGTGAAGGGATGACGTCGCTCTCGAAGGTCGGGAAGGCGCGTCGGAGCCGGAGGGTGATGCTGCCCGTCATCCTGACCGCGGCCGTCGTGGTATCGGCGTGCTCCGAGTTCCATCGCTTGTCGAGCGAGGAGGCGCTGGTCGAGTCGACGCCCGCCCTGGCGCATCCCATTGGCTTCGTCGGCCGGAAGGAATTCCTCGACGTCGAGACGCCCCCCTATCACCGCGGGCTCAGCCGCAATCAGTACATCGACGTCTACCGTTTCGCGGTGCGCTACAAGCAGGAGGCGACCGGTCCTCTTTCCGTGTCACCTCCGGGTGGGCGTGGCGGGGAATCGGTATCTCGGGCGGCCATGGACGACGTGCGTCGCGCGCTTGAGGAGGCGGGAGTAGGCGCACCCCAGATCCGCCGCGGCCCGCCGGGCCAGAAGCATCTGTTGACGCTCGGCTACGAGCGGCCGGTCGCGGTGGCGCCGGAATGCGGCAACTGGCCGAGGGATGTAGGACGGGAGCCGGAGCGGGTGCCTTATCCGGATTTCGGCTGTTCGACACAGAGGAACCTTGCCGGCATGGTCGCGAACCCTCGTGACTTGATTGTGTCTCAGGCTGAGACCCAGGCGTCGAGTGAGCGCCGCAGTCGCGTCTGGTCGAGCTACGTCTCGGGAGATGCGCCGCAGAACAAGGGCGCCGGTGCGCAGTCTGCGACGACCGACTCGAAGGCCACCCCCGCCACAAAGTAGGGTCGGCCGATCGGGGGCGGTCCAGAGCTGGCTCTACACGTGCCGGGGCAGCGACTTGAACGTCACGCCGAGGGTATTGCCGCGTTGCCAGACGATCTCGCAGTCGACCTCCGTCTTCTCGAGCCGGAACGACAGCGTGAACTGGTCGGGCAGCCGCTCCTCGGAGACGAACGGCTTCTTGTCCTGCTTGACGATCTCGATCCGGGCGCCCGTGGCCGACAGGTCGCGGATGACGCAATGCACCGGCTCGGCGAGACGCTCGGACTGGATGAGCGCCTGCAGACAGGCTGATTGACGCCGCGACCGTCGCGCGCCCTCGGTGTCCGGAGACCCCACCGGAACGCGCCGCTGCACCTTGACGGGCTTCGCCTTGAGCCTTGCGAGCGCGAGCGCGGCACTGGCGGATGCGGACTTGTTCTCCATCGGGTCCAGATCGCTCATCTACGAGTTAAGCAAAGCGACCCCTAGGCTAGAAGAAAAGGGTTAAGCGCCCGTAAGTCTTGCCGGTCCGCCCGAAGCTGGAGCCGAGGGCTGACAGGGCACGCCGGCCCATGTAGCGTGCGGCTTTGGCTGCCGGAGCGGGAAAGTATGCCAGGCGATAACATCGAGAAGCTGTACTGGGAGGACGTCGTCGTCGGTGAGCCGGTGCGCTATGGCGCCTATCCCGTCACCCGGGAGGCGATCTTCGAGTTCGCCCACGCCTACGACCCCCAGCCGCACCATATCGACGAGGAAGCCGCCAAGCTGTCGCTGGTGAAGGGTCTTTGCGCCTCGGGTTGGCATAGCTGCGCCATGTTCATGCGCATGTTCCACGACGGGGTGCTGGCCAACGCCGCGTCCTTGGGCGGCCCGTCGATCGAGGAAGTGAAGTGGCTGAAGCCGGTCCGGCCGGGCCACGTTCTGAGCGCCCGATCCACCTGCGTCGACAAGCGGGTCATGCGGTCGAGGCCCGGGGTCGGCATCTGCTCCATGCAGCATGAAGTTTTCAATCAGGACGGCGAGGTCCTGATGACGATGCGCAACGCGGTCTTCATCGCCCTCCGCGTGCCGAGACCGGAAACGGCGGAGGCCGCCCCATGAGCACCTGGTTCGAGGATCTGCGCGAAGGCACGGTGACCGAACTCGGCAGCTACATCTTTACGGTCGAGAGCATCAAGGAGTTCGCGGCGAAGTTCGATCCGCAGCCGTTTCATCTGGACGAGGAGGCAGCCAGAAGCTCGCTCTTCGGCGCCCTCTGCGCATCCGGGTGGCAAACCGCATCGGTCTATACCGGGATGAACATCCGCAGCCGCCTGGCGCGCGAGGCGGCCGCCCGGGCCCGCGGCGAAGAGATTGCCCGCTGGGGTCCGTCGCCCGGCTTCAAGGACTTGAAGTGGCCAAGGCCCGTGTTCGCCGGCGACGAGGTGACCTATCGCCAGTCGATCGCCGCCCTGACGGACTTCCGCAATCGGCCCGAGCGCGGCCTTCTCGTGACGCTCGGTGAAGGCTTCAATCAGAACGGCGAGCTGGTGTTCCAGGTCACGGGGCAGATCCTCGTCCCGCGACGTACTCCCTTGCCGGCCGCCTGACGCAGCTGTCACCCCCCGGGACCGGGATAGCGAAGCGAACGCGACCGCGTTTCGTGCGTCCGCCGGCCATTGCGCACGATGGCGAGGTCGACGCTCGGTGCCCACTTCGTGCCGAGCGTCATGTGCAGGATGCCGATTGCCGCGAAGGGGAGATCGGGCTCGCAAAGCAATCCGGTGTCCGCATCCATCACCGGCGTCGCGAGATGCGCGATCCAGTTGCACGTCGCGGGGAGTCGCGCCTCCTTGATACCCAGATCGTGGATCGCGACGTTGAGTGCGATCTGGTCGATCATGTTGGCTGACCGTGTGGCGGCCGATGCCAGGGATTTGGCCCAGACTTTCCACGCCGTCGAGCGGGCAGAAATGGCGAACACGCCGGCATTGTTGAGCGGTCGACGGATGAGCCGCGCCGCTGTCTCCGCCCCGAAGGCATCGGCGTACGCTTGCCCGTTCGCGCCTTCGAAGTCGTCGCGCCCGTCGCGGAAGTTGCGATACGAGCGGTGCATCTCGGGAACGATGGCGATGTCGGCGTCTCGCGCCCCCAGCCTCATGAGTTCGATGGCCTGCCAGTCCTGGACCCACACGTCGGCGTCGAGCCAGAGGTAGAGATCGTACCCTGGAAAATAGGACCTGAGATGCGGCCGCGCCGTCATCGCTCGGAAACTGGCGTCCGGTGCGAGGCCGTCACCGAACACGACATCCCATCCGGGTTCGACGACGCGCGCGCCCTGCGCCTCGCACCACGCGCGCTCGTCGGGCGCGAGGCCGCAATCGAGCACACCGATCGCGATGTCGCGACCCTGCGGCTTGTCCCGCAGCGACCGGATGAGATCGCTCATCAGCGCGAAGTAGCGGGAGTTGCCTCCGGTAACGATGATCAGGTCGCGCGACATGGCGTCTCCAGGCACGGCGAAGGCTGCGGCGTTCAGGGCTTTTGACGTTGGGCGAGCACGGTCTTGAGGCGATACAGCGCCTCGAGCGCGGCCTTGGGCGTCAGCTCGTCCGGATTGATCTTGGCAAGCTCGGCCTCGACGATGCTCGGTTCGCCCGACGAGGCAACGAACGACGTCGGTCTGGCGGCCGCGAACAGCGGCAGATCGTCGAGCCCGCCGACGATGGCTGCGCTCCGTCCGGATTTGCCGGACCCGCGCGCTTTGGCGTCGCCCTTTTCGAGCACGGCCAGCACCTCGGCGGCCCGCTCGATCACCGCTTTCGGCAACCCGGCGAGCTTGGCCACCTGGATGCCGTAGCTCCGATCGGCGGCGCCGGACTTGACCTTGTGCAGGAACACGATCTCGTCCTGCCACTCCCGGACGTCGACCGTGACGTTGGCCACTTCCGGCAGCCGCCCGGCCAGTGTCGTCAGCTCGTGATAGTGGGTCGCGAACAGGGCCCGGCACCGATTGATCTCATGCAGATGCTCGACCGTCGCCCAGGCGATCGAGAGGCCGTCGAAGGTCGCCGTGCCGCGTCCGATCTCGTCGAGGATCACGAGGCTGCGCTCTGTCGCCTGATTGAGGATGCCGGCCGTTTCGACCATCTCGACCATGAACGTCGAACGCCCGCGCGCCAGGTCGTCCGACGCGCCCACCCGCGAGAACAATCGGTCGACGAGGCCGATCCGCGCCGATCGCGCCGGCACGTAGGAGCCCATCTGGGCCATGGTCACGATCAGCGCGTTCTGCCGCAGGAACGTCGATTTGCCGGCCATGTTCGGGCCCGTGACCAGCCAAAGGCGGCCGGTCCCCGTTTCGTCGAACCCAGGCGGCCGCGCGCCAGATGATCCCTGAGGCTCGTCGATCCGGTCGTCGTGGCCGAGAACGCAGTCGTTCTCGACGAACGGTCCGGCCTTGGCGGCCTTGAGGGCCTGCTCGACGACTGGATGCCGGCCGCCCCGGATCTCGAGGCTCGTGCTGGCGTCGATCTGCGGCCGCACGTAGCCCTCCGCTTCGGCAAGCTCGGCCAGCGCAGCGAGGCAATCGAGTTCCGCGAGCGCCATCGCGATGGCGCCCAGTTGGCGCCCCTCGGCGGTCACCCGCTGCTCGAGCTGCGTGTGGATCTCGAGTTCGATCGCGAGCGCCGTCTCGGCCGCCGACGCGATCCGCCCTTCGACCGTCTCGAGTTCCGCGGTCGTGAACCGGACGGCGCTCGCCATGGTCTGGCGATGCCGGAACATCTCGTCGAGCGGTGGGCTCTGCAGCGGCTTGGCGTTGAGCGCCGTCGTCTCGATGAAGAACCCGAGAATGTTGTTGTGGCGCACCTTGAGCGACTTCACGCCGGAAAGCTCGATGTACTTGGCCTCGAGCGCGGCCATCACGCGGCGGCTGTCGTCGCGCAGGTTGAGCGCCTCGTCGAGGTCGCGCCGATAGCCCGACCGGATAAAGCCGCCATCCCGCTTCAGATGACCCGGCTCGTCGACGAGCGCGGCGGCAAGCTCGGCGCGGAGCGCCCCGTCGGCCAGCGACAGCCGGTCTGCGACCGCCACCAGATCTCCGGCAAGGCCCAGACTGCCAGCCGCCTCGCGCAGGAGCCGCGCCAACTCGGTCGCCGTGGTGAGGGCATCGCGAACGATGCCGAGATCGCGGGGCGAGCCACGTCCAAGCGTGATCCGCGATTGCGCGCGCGCGACGTCCGGCGACTTCCGGAGGATGCGCCGGAGATCGTCGCGGAGTGGGCTGCGCTCGATCAGGTAGGCGACGGCGTCCAGACGTTGCCCGATTGTGACCGGATCGGTGAGCGGGCTGGCGAGACGCCCGGCAAGCTCGCGTGCGCCGGCCCCGGTCACGGTGCGATCGATCGCCGAGAGCAGGCTGTTCTCGCGCGCGCCGTTCGTGGAGCGGAGGATCTCGAGGCTGGTCCGGCTGGCGGCGTCGACCATCAGGATGCCGCCGGCCTGGATGCGACGCGGTGGACGGACGGTCGGGCGTGCCCCGATCTGCGTCAGATCGATGTACTTGAGGAGTGCCCCGATGGCGGCAAGCTCGCCACGCGTGAACTGGCCGAAGCCTCCGAGTTCGCTGACCCCGAGCCGTTCCTTGAGCAGCCGGTCGCCCGCCATGCTGTCGAAAGAGGCGGCGGCAACGGGCGTTGTGGCGGCCCCTGTACCGCGTAACGCCTGAGCCACGGCAGGATCGTCGGTGGCCTTGTCCGGGTGAACGATTTCTCCGGGACTGAGACGGGCGAGTTCGCTTGCGAGATCGACGAGGCTCACGGCGCCCACCTCGAATTCGCCGGTCGAGATGTCGATGGAGGCGAGTGCGCACTGTGGGCCGCTGCCGCCGTCGCCACCGCCGGCGAACGTGAAGATCGCCGTGAGAAAGTTGCGCGCCTTGGCGTCGAGAAGTGTGTCCTCCGTCAGCGTACCGGGCGTGACGAGCCTGACGACATCTCGTTTCACGACGGCCTTCGAGCCGCGCTTTCGAGCTTCGGCCGGATCTTCGAGTTGCTCGCAGACGGCGACGCGATAGCCCTGGCGGATCAGCCGCTGCAGATATTCGTCGGCCCGATGGACAGGAACGCCGCACATCGGAATGTCCTCGCCGAGGTGCTTGCCGCGTTTGGTGAGCACGATGCCGAGCGCTTGCGATGCGACGATCGCATCCTCGAAGAACAGCTCGTAGAAATCGCCCATCCGATACCAGAGGATCGAATCGGGATTGGCGGTCTTGATCTCGAGGAATTGGGCCATGGAGGGCGTGACCGAGCCGGTATCGGCGGCGGTCGGAGTGCGGTCTGGCATCGGTCCCTTTCCGGCTCGCTCCGGCTGCGCGTCGGCATCGGCGGAGGCAACGGCGATATCCCCTCCGCCCGGCAGATCTGCGCTTGTCGATCGCTGCCGGCCCATTGCCCCCTGCGCCCGTTTCGTCCTGCACTCTCGCCGCTACCGATAGCCGAGACGCGCGCAGAGGAAAACCCGTCGAGGGAGTTGGGATAGCGGCCGAACCGTATGTCGTTGGCCGAGCGCGGTCACCGGCTTACGCGGCAGCGCTGGTGCCCGCACCAGGGCCTGCGCCGAATTGCTCGCCGATCCGGGCGCGGTCGTGGGCGCGCGACGGGTCGAACTCCGCGAGCGATTTGACCGGCCGGGCCGGCACTCCGGCGGCGACGACGAAAGGCGGCAGGTCCTTGGTGACGACGCTTCCGGCGCCGACGATCGTGCCCCGGCCGATCCGCACGCCGGCCAGCACCTTCACATTGCCGCCGAGCCAGACGTCGTCCTCGATGACGATGTCGCCGACTTGTGTGTCGAGCTCCGGCATTCCGGCGGCTCGAGCGACCGGATCGAGTGGATGACCCGGATAACCGACGAGATCGCAGTTCGAGGCGAGCAGCACATTGTTGCCGATCTCGACCCTTCGACCCACCGCTATCGTCGACTGGTAGCCGATGACACAGTTGTCGCCGATCTTGAGCACCGGTTGCACGCTGCCGGCTGATCGGCCCATCAGGTTCGCCCGGCCGTAGAAGACGCAGTTGGACCCGATCTCGATCTCGAGGCTTCCGATGATCAGCGGAATGCTGTTCCAGGCCTTGAGCCCTGGCGCCGGACGAACGAGGCACGATTGCAGGAGCGGCGTGTACCAGATGCTGCTGAGCGCGCTGGCGACCGCGTTTCGCAGGCTGCGGTCGAGCAGGTAGAGCGGCCGGTGGATGGGACGGAAGAACGGCACTTGCGCCCGCCGAGCCAGCATCCCGGCGGCGAAGACAGCACGCGCAACAGGGTTGTTCCGGTCCTTGACCCACTTTCGCAGGTAGAAACCGGAACGCTCGCGATTTGGAGTGGGTGCGTCGTTCATGAGGACCGGTCCGCCAGCATTTCGTCAGTCTACGAATGAGCCGGGGCCCCTTCGGTGCGCAAACCTATGGAGAAGCGCACCAAATGGCAACGACGTGGCGTCGGAACAAATCAATATCGTTTACGGAGGAGACGTTGGCCAACCGGCAATTCGCACCTGACGGGCCAAAGCCCGCCTGGCCTCTAGAGCCCTTCGAGCTTGGCCGCGCCGATGATGGGGCCCACCTTGCCGACCTGGAGCAATACGACACACGTTTCGTTGTCCCGCTCGGCGAGGGCGTCACGCTTGATCTCGTGGCGCGCAGCCACGCCGGACCACACGCCGATGGGGTTCATTTCGCGAACGACATTGTGGTATGTTATTGATTTGCCGTGGTTTTCACCTTTTTCGATCTTGATTGTGGTCTTCCGCCGCAACATGACGAGCCACACGGTCGCTTCTTTCGCGGTGCTGCCGGGCGGCGCCGCCCCAGTCTCGATCACCAGCTTGCCGCCGTCCAGCGAGAGCCGCACCGGGACCCTGGCACTGCTGAGCTGGGCCTCGCCCGCTGCAATGGCCCCATCGATCAGTTGGCTGTTGTTGCCGACGACGTGAGCCGTACCGTTGACCACCACCTGGGGCGTGTAGACCCGCCCATCGCCGCGATGCTTGGCATAGGACTTCTGCCGTGCCGAGAACTTCGGACTGGCGAGCGTATCCTTCCAGCCGAGATAGTCCCAGTAATCGACGGGCATACTGAGGGCGATCACGTCTTTCCGATTGGCGTAGGTCTCGAACAGGGCATCAGCGGGCGGGCAGGACGAACATCCCTGGCTGGTGAAAAGCTCGAGAACGGCCCGCGGCTCCGTCGCCTGGGCGCTGGCGCCCCCTTGGGCGTTGGCGGCACCAATGCCCAGGGTGCTGATGGCGCAACCAGCTATGCAGGCGATGATGCGGGTTAGTTTTGCCGTGTGAAGCATGTCACCGCCGGGCGTCTGCCGTCAGCGGGCCGGGTCGGCACGCCGAACTCTTGGTTGAGAGCCGTATATCACGGCAGCCGAACTCAAATGCGAGTCACGAATGGGTGACTCTCCGCGGGCTGCCATCCTCCCGGAGCCCCCGAATGAGACGGGCCGGCGATGGCTCGCCGACCCGTTCGATGCGCAATCCTCGATCGGAGAGCCCGATCAGGCCGCCGCCGCCAGATTCCGCAGCACGTACTGCAGGATCCCGCCGTGGCGGTAGTAGCTCATCTCATCCTCGGTATCGATCCTGCACAAGGTCGTGATCTGTCGCGTGGTGCCGTCGGCGTAGGTGACGTCGACGATCACGTCCTGCCTCGGCTTGAGGTCCGCGAGCCCGTCGATATTGATCACTTCGCCGCCCTTCAGATCGACGTCGGCAAGCGACATGCCGTCCTTGAAGACCAACGGCAGCACACCCATGCCAACGAGGTTCGAGCGATGGATACGCTCGAACGACTGCGCGATCACCGCCCTCACGCCCAGGAGACGAGTGCCCTTCGCGGCCCAGTCACGGCTCGAGCCCGTGCCATACTCGCGACCCGCGAAGATGACGAGCGGGATGCCCTCCTCCTTGTACTTCATGGCGGCATCGAAGATCGACAACGGCTCGCCGGTCGGGATGTGGAAGGTGTTGCCGCCTTCCTGCCCGCCCATCATGAGGTTCTTGATGCGGATGTTGGCGAATGTGCCCCGCATCATGACGTTGTGGTTGCCGCGCCGCGCACCGTAGGAGTTGAAGTCGGCCGGCCGGACCTGACGCTCGATCAGGTACGTTCCAGCCGGGCCGTCGCGCTTGATCGAGCCGGCCGGCGAGATGTGGTCCGTGGTGATCGAGTCGCCGAACATTCCGAGCACGCGCGCGTTGACGACGTCCTCGATCGGCGCCGGCTCCATGGTCATGCCCTCGAAGTAGGGCGGGTTGGCGACGTAGGTGGAGCCCGTGTTCCAGACGTAGGTCAGGCTCGCGCGCGCCTTGCCCATCGCCTGCCACTGCTCGTCACCCTTGAACACGTCGCTGTAGCGCTTGGCGAACGTGTCGGGAGTGACGTTGGCGCGGATCATTTCGGCGATCTCTGCCGACGATGGCCAGATGTCCTTCAGGTAGACGTCCTGGCCATCGGTGTCCTTGCCGAGCGGCTCCTTGGTGAGATCGAGGTTCATGGTGCCGGCGATGGCGTAGGCGACCACGAGCGGCGGCGAGGCGAGGTAGTTCGCCTTGACCTCGGCATGCACGCGGCCTTCGAAGTTCCGGTTGCCTGAAAGCACCGCGGCGGCCACGAGGTTGCCGTCGGAGATCGCTTTCGAGACGTGCTCCGGCAGCGGGCCCGAGTTACCGATGCAGACCGTGCATCCGTAGCCCGTCAGGTTGAAGCCCATCGCGTCGAGATCGGTCGTGAGCCCCGCCTTGTCGAGATAGTCGGTGACCACCTGCGAGCCCGGCGCGAACGACGTCTTGACCCAGGGCTTGACGCTGAGGCCCTTGGCGCGTGCGTTGCGGGCGACGAGACCGGCGGCGATCAGCACCGACGGGTTCGACGTGTTGGTGCACGACGTGATGGCCGCGATGACGACGTCGCCGTCCCCGAGCTGGTAGTCCTTGCCCTCGACCGGCACCTTGCGTCCGGGTTGCGCGCCCTTGACGATCTCCGGCGCGGACTTCGCAAAGCCGACCTTGGCGTCCGAGAGCAGCACCCGATCCTGGGGCCGCTTGGGACCGGCGAGCGACGGCTCGACGGTCGAGATGTCGAGCTCGAGCACGTCGGTGAAGACCGGTTCGTGGCCGGCTTCCCGCCACATGCCCTGCGCCTTCGAATAGGCCTCGACGAGTGCGACGCGATCGGCGGCGCGCCCCGTGGCCCTGAGGAACTTGATGGTGTCGCCGTCGACGGGGAAGAAACCGCACGTGGCGCCGTACTCGGGAGCCATGTTGGCGATCGTCGCCCGGTCCTCGAGGCTCAGGTGATCGAGGCCGTCACCGAAGAACTCGACGAACTTCTCCACCACGCCGCGCTTGCGCAGCATCTGCGTGCACGTGAGCACGAGATCCGTCGCCGTGATGCCTTCCTTGAGGCGGCCTTTGAGGCGGAACCCGATCACTTCGGGAATGACCATGGCCACCGGCTGGCCGAGCATTGCGGCTTCGGCCTCGATGCCGCCGACGCCCCAGCCGAGCACTGCGAGGCCGTTCACCATCGTCGTGTGGCTGTCGGTGCCGATGCACGTATCGGGGAACGCCTGCTCGACTTTGCCGACCTGGCGCGTCCAGACGGTCTGCGCCAGATACTCGAGGTTGACCTGATGGCAGATGCCGGTGCCGGGGGGGACGACCTTGAAGTTGTTGAAGGCTGATCCGCCCCAGCGGAGGAACTCGTAGCGCTCCTTGTTGCGCTCGTATTCGATGTCGACGTTCTTCTTGAACGCGTCGGCGGTGCCGAAGTGGTCGACCTGAACGGAATGGTCGATCACGAGGTCGACCGGGACCAGCGGGTTGATCTTGGCGGGATCGCCACCCATCGCCCGCATCGCGTCACGCATGGCGGCGAGATCGACGACGCAAGGAACGCCGGTGAAGTCCTGCAGCAGCACGCGTGCCGGCCGGTAGGCGATCTCGGCCTTCGATGTCCGGGTCTCGAGCCATTTCGCCATGGCGCGGATGTCATCGGCCTTGACCGATCGGCCATCCTCGAAGCGGAGCAGGTTCTCGAGCAGAACCTTGAGCGAGTAGGGCAGCCTTGATATGCCGGTGAGCCCGTTCTTCTCGGCGTCCGGAAGCGAGAAGTACTCGTAGGTTTTCGAGCCGACGGTGAGTGTCTTGCGGCATTTGAAAGAATCAAGTGACGTTGGGGTGAGGCTCATGCGCAGCGGTCTCCTCGAAGCCGTGATGCCACCCGGGCACGCGAGTGCACGGCATAGGGCCCGCCGCATTCGGCTGGCCTCCGGGCTCAATCCGGCCTTATAAGGCCCGGAACCCGCTGTCGCCAAGGGGTAAGGGCGTGCTTCGGCTCGGCCAGAACATGCGAGTCCCGACTTTCCCATGACCGCGCCCACGGCTCTCAAGCTCGATCGCCTGACCGTCATGCGCGGAGACCGCGTTGTTCTGCGGGACCTGTCGTTCGAGGTCCAGGCAGGCGAAGCCGTCGTGCTGACCGGTCCCAACGGCGCCGGCAAGACGACCGTATTGCGGACGATCGCCGGCCTCCTGGCGCCCGCCGCCGGCACGGTCCGGCTGCTACGGGAGGCGGGCGAAACCGATGCCACGGTCGGTGAGCAGTGCCATTTCCTCGGCCATTTGAACGGGATTCGTCCGGCCCTGACGGTCCGCGAGAACGCGGCCTTCTGGTCGGATGTCCTCGGAGGCTCCCCCGACCGGATGGACAACGCGCTTGATGTGCTGCGTCTCGCCGATCTGGCGGGTATCCAGGCGAGCTACCTGTCCGCCGGCCAGAAACGCCGCCTCGGTTTGGTGCGCCTCCTGCTGGCGGATCGCCCGGTCTGGCTGCTCGACGAGCCGGCCGTATCGCTCGATGTGGCAAGTCGCGAAGTGCTTGCGGGCGCGGTGAACGCATTCCGCCGGCGCGGCGGCATCGTCGTCGCGACGACACATCAGCCGCTCGGCTTCGAGCACGAGCGGGAGGTCCGGCTCGAGCCCACTGGCCGCCACGCGATCGAAGCGGAGGACCAGCTTCTGTGAGCGCGTTCCTGACCATCCTCCGCCGCGATCTCCGGCTCGCATTCCGCGAAGGCGGCGCATTGGGGACGGCGCTCGGCTTCAATCTCGTGGTCGTCTCGATGCTGCCGCTGAGCCTCGGTCCGGACCTCAACCTGCTGACCCGGATCGCGCCGGGCGTGCTCTGGGTCGCGCTGCTGCTTTCGGCCCTGCTGTCGCTGCCGCGCCTGTTCGAGGCCGATCACGAGGATGGCGTGCTCGAGGTGCTGGCCACGGCGCCGCTGCCGCTCGAGATGACGGTGGTGGCCAAGGCGCTCGCCCACTGGCTGTCGACGGGCGTCCCGCTGACGCTGCTCGCGCCGTTGCTCGGTCTGATGCTCAACATGGAGCTCTCGGCCTATCCGGCGCTGATCGCGACCATGCTGCTGGGCACTCCGGCGATCAGTTTTATCGGTGCGATCGGCGCGGCTCTGACGCTGCGGAGCCGGCGCGGCGGCCTGCTCATCGCGCTGCTGGTCCTGCCGCTCTACATTCCGACCTTGATCTTCGGGATTTCGGCGCTCGATGCGAGCAGCCTCGCGGACGGCAACGTGTCGGCCTCGACGATGATCCTGGCGGCCATCACGCTGGCGAGCACGGTCCTGGCGCCGCTGGCGGCAGCAGCGGCCCTGCGCATGCAGGTCGGCTGATCCGCTTCCGGCCCGAAGCCGACCTTTAGCCGACGGGGCGCGGCGGCACCGGGCGCGCGATGAGGCTGCGTCCGCCGGCCGTACCATCGCGGAAGTCGAACGTGGCTCGCGTCCAGGTCACGCGCACGACGGCGCCCCTCTCGGGCGTCTCTCGGTTGGCGAGGGAGACCTTGGCCCCGGAGCGCTCCAGCAGCGTCTTGGCGATGAAGAAGCCGAGGCCAAGCCCCGAGGCTTCGCTGCCGGATCGCCCGAGGCGCTGTCCGCTCTGGCGCGTCGTCACATAGGGCTCGCCGAGCGTGTCGATGATGTCGGGCGAGAAGCCGGGACCATCGTCGGCGACTGTGACCTCGACCTCCCGGTCGGTCCACGACGCGGTGATCGTGACCTGGTCGCGGGCGAAGTCGACCGCATTCTCGATCAGGTTGCCGAGCCCGTAGATGACGCCGGGACGTCGCTCGCCGATCGGCTCTTCGGCGGTCGCGGGATCGGCGTCGGTTGCCGGCGCGGCGGCGATCTCGATCTTGATCTTGGTCCTGCTGTAGGGATCGGAGGCCTCTTGGAGCAGCTGCGTCACGGGCAGGCTCACGTGATGCGGGTCCTGTTCGCTCGGGCTGCGCGTCAGTTTCCGCAGGATCTCGCGGCACCGCTCGGCCTGGGTCCTGAGGAGCACGATGTCCTCTTGCAGTGGCGGCCATTCCGAAGCGCTCCGTTCCAGCTCCTTCGTCACGAGGGCAATGGTCGCGAGCGGCGTTCCGAGTTCGTGCGCGGCCGCCGCCGCGAGGCCGTCGAGGGCATGCAGCCGCTGCTCGCGCGCCAGGATGTGCTCGGTGGCGGCCAGCGCGTCCGACATGAGCCGCGATTCCTTCGACAGCCGGCCCGCATAGAGCGCGAGAAACGTCATGCCGGCCGCGATCGATGCGAAAACGCCGAGCTTGTAGAGGATCGGCAGTTCGATCGGCGAACCGGCGGCCCACGGCATCGGATAGTGCCAGACGACGAGAAGAGCCGCCGCGACCAGCGCCAGCGCTCCGAGAATGATGGTGTTGCGGGCGGGTAGTGTCGCAGCCGAGACCGTGACCGGCGCGACCAGCAGGAACGCGAACGGGTTCTGCAACCCACCCGTGAAGAAGAGGAGCGCGGCCAGTTCGAGCACATCGTAGGCGAGCAGCACCGTGGCGAACGACTGGTTGAGCCTGTGTCGCGCCGGATAGCGAATGCGCAGGAAGACGTTGAGCCACGCCGACAGCGAGATCAGCGCGAGACACCAACCGATGGGAAACTCGTAGCCGAGCCCCCAATAGACGCCGGCAACCGTGACGAGCTGCCCGCCGACGCCGAACCAGCGGAGCCGGATGATCGTCTGCATCCGCAGTCGGCTGGCCTCGCCGCCGATCTGCGTCCATTCGTTGTGGTGGGGATCGCGCGCGCGCGCGCTCGCTGAGCCGGTCGGCATGGATCTGCTTGGGTTTGCTGAGAGCTGCGACCACTTGTAGCGGACCCGAAGGGCGATGCAAGGAGCTGTGGCCAGTTCCACTTGTTCTCTGGGTCGCCACCTTCGGGCTCGACGCAGCCGGGAGCCGGTTTGATCCTGGCAGTGCCGGCGCTGGCGCTGGATCGCGGTCGGTATAGCTACTAAGTCACTCACGTCGAGAACCTTGGGCGGATTGGATGCGGACCCGGTTGATAATTCTGGCGATGCTCTCGTTCGCCATCGGTGGACTGGCCGCGCTGCTGGTCTTCCCTGAAGCGCGAAACCGCCTCCTCACGCCTGCAAGAACCGTCGGCGAGGCGCTTGTCGGTGGCCCGTTCGAGCTGACGGACCAGACCGGCCGGCGCGTCACGGATGCGGACTTTCGCGGCCGCTACATGCTGGTTCTGTTCGGCTTCACGCATTGCCCGGACATCTGTCCGTCCGGTCTCCAGGTCATGGCCGCGGCGCTGGATCGGCTGGGCGACAAGGCCGAGCGCATCGTGCCCGTTTTCATCAGCGTCGACCATGAGCGCGATACGCCGGCTCACCTGGCTGAATACGTGAAGAGCTTCCACCCGCGCCTCGTCGGGCTCACGGGCTCGCCAGAGGACATCGCGAGGGCGGCGCGGACCTATCGCGTCTATATCAGGAAGGTCGTCGACGAGAAGAGCACGGCTGGCTTCACCTACGATCACTCGGCCCTAGTTTACCTCATGGGCCCGGACGGTCGCTACGTCGCTCATTTCAGTCATCTCGCCGGCCCCGATGTGATTGCCGACCGTCTGGCGAAGATGCTTTGATCTGCAAGCCGCTTTCTAACCGACTCGAATCGCGTCAGCATGGCTTTGGGGAAAAGCAAAGGCGACACGCCCCATAGCTGTGCAAAACAGGCGGTCGAGCGATCGGCTCGACGAGCGGGCATGTCCAGAGCGACGGGGGTCGGGAAATGCTCTACCATCTCTACGAGTTCGGCCACGCAGCGGTTCGGCCGGCCCGCTTTGCCGCCGATCATGCGCGGCTGCTGCTGAGCAATCCGTTCAATCCGTTCGGGCACACACACGTCGGCCGGCATGCGGCGGCGGCCCTCGAGGTGTTCGAAAGAACGACCCGCCGCTACGACAAGCCGTCCTTCGGGTTGACGAGGACGACCGTCGACGGGTGCCCGGTGGGCGTCTCGGAGGAGGTCGTCTGGAGCCACCCCTTCTGCCGCCTCGTGCACTTCCGCCGCGACGTCAGTGCCGAGCGCCGCCAGCGCGATCCTCGCCTGCTGCTCGTGGCGCCGATGTCCGGCCACTACGCGACGCTGCTGCGCGGAACGGTCGAGGCCTTCCTGCCCGATCACGACGTCTACATCACGGACTGGCAGGACGCGCGGACGGTGCCGGTCGAGGCCGGCGCCTTCGATCTGGATTCCTATATCGACGTGATGCGCGCGGTCTTCCGTCACTTTCGCGGCGACGTGCACGTCTTCGCCGTTTGCCAGCCGTCGGTCCCCGTCCTGGCCGCGACGGCCTTGATGGAGGCTGATGACGATCCGTCGGTCCCCCAGTCGCTGATCATGGCCGGCGGCCCGATCGACACCCGCGTGTCGCCGACCGTCGTCAACACGCTTGCGGAACGCCGGGGCGTGGACTGGTTCCGCCGCAACGTGATCACGACGGTGCCGTGGCCCAACGCCGGCCATGCGCGGAAGGTCTATCCAGGCTTCCTGCAATTGACCGGGTTCATGACCATGAACCTCGATCGCCATGTGACCGCGCACCGGCAATTGTTCGAACACCTCGTCGGAGGCGACGGTGACAGCGCCGAGAAGCACCGCGAGTTCTACGACGAGTATCTCGCCGTCATGGATCTGACCGCCGAGTTCTTCCTCCAGACGGTCGACGCCGTGTTCGTCAACCATCGGCTGCCCAAGGGCGAGTTGCGGCACGGCAATCGCCGCGTCGACCCCTCGCGCATCCGCCGCGTGGCGCTGATGACCATCGAGGGCGAAAAGGACGACATCACCGGTCTCGGCCAGTGTCGCGCGGCGCACGACCTGTGCACGGGCATCCCGGCCGACCGCAAGGTGCATTTCGAATGCCCGAGGGTCGGACACTACGGTGTTTTCAACGGGTCGCGTTTCCGCCACGAGATCGCGCCGCGTATTGCAGAGTTCACGCGCGCCCACGATGGTCGGACGGCGCGCGGCGTGATGCGGCCGCCGGTCGAACGCCGTCGGACCGGGACGGCCGAGCGCGAGCAACGCGCTGAAGTCGATGGCGCAGCCTTCACCTTCGCTCCGGTATCGTCGACGCATCATCCGGATTGAGTTCGGCGCTGGCTGCCCCCATTGCCGATGCGGCGAGAGGTACCGCCTCGGCGTTTCGTCGCGTGGCGGCCCCGCAACGTCAATGGCAGGATCGCATCAGCAATCCACGGAACCTGTCGCCACGCATCGCGCCGGGATGGTAATTCAGGATTGCGATTCCCGTCGCCTCGGCAGCGCCTCATTGGGCTGCATTTAGACGGGTAGCGGCCGTGGTGCCGCAAGTGAGCAGGATTTGTGCGCGAGCAGTCCGCGTCGGTCATGCGTCATCCATCAAACCCGGTCTGAGGTTCGACATGTCGCGGTCCAGCGCCAAGACACAGCCGGTGCAGCTTCTGAAGGTCGACGGCATCGAAGCGCCCGTCGAGGTCCGGCGCCATCCGACGGCACGCCGCCTGACACTGCGCGTCAGCCATTCGGCACGCTCGGTCGTCCTGACGATCCCGCGCAACATCGATGCCCGCGAGGCCGACAGGTTTCTGGCGAAAAGCATTGAATGGGTGCGCGAGCGGCTCGAGGGTGTCCCGGAGCCGGTGCCCTTCGCTCATGGAGCATCGATCCCGCTGCGTGGCGAGATGGTCCGCGTCGAGGCAGCTGGGCGGCGCCCCGGCAAGCCGGTCGTCGAGGTGGTCGGCGCCACGACGGGAGATAGCCCGAAGGTGTTGGTGACTGGCGCAGCGGAGCACTTGCCACGCCGGCTCCGCGACTGGCTGATCGCGGAAGCGAAACGCGACCTCGACGAGAGCGTGGGGACGCATGCTGCGCGCCTCGGACTGAAGCCGCGGCGCATCACGCTCCGCGACCAGAAGAGCCGCTGGGGATCGTGTTCGAGCGACGGCCAGCTCTCGTTCTCGTGGCGTCTCGTCCTCGCCCCGCCTCTCGTTCTCGATTATGTCGCCGCCCACGAGGTGGCCCATCTCGCCGAGATGAACCACGGCCCGCGTTTCTGGGCGCTGGTGAAGAAGACGATGCCGCGCCTGGACGAAGCCAAGGTCTGGCTGCGCATCAACGGCATGGACCTCTACAGGTACGGCGGCTGATCCCGGCCACCATTCTGGTTCGTTCTAGCGGCGGAACTGAACGTAGGGTGCCTTCTTGGCGACCCGTGCATAGAGCCTCTGCGCGGCCTCGTTGTCCTCTTCAGTGACCCAATAGGTCCGTGTCGCGCCGTGGAGGTCTGCTTCGGCATAGACGGCCTCGATCAGCGCGAGCCCCAGTCCCCGACCGCGCTGGTCGGCGGCGACGAAAAGATCCTCAAGATAGCAGTACCAGGTCTTGGACCAGCTTGACCGGTGCAGCACGATCAGCGCCAGACCGACAGGCGTGTCGGCTTCGTCCACTGCCACCAGCGAGATCATGCCCGAGCCGGCATCGAGGACGCGGCTCCACGTGAGCGCGATGACGTCGTCCGCCACGTTCGCCCGATAGAACGCGACATAGTCGCGAAAGAGCGCCGTCCAGTTGGTTTCATCGTCGGGTCGCACCCGGCGAACATGGGGGTGGGTCATGGCGGCCTGTTCCATCACGCCCTAGAGGAGGATCAGGGTCGCGAGGCCGAGGAACGCGAAGAACCCTACCACATCGGTGACGGTGGTGACGAAAACGCCCGAGGCGACGGCCGGATCGAACCGGAACCGCTCGAGCGCGAGTGGAATGAGGATACCGGCCAGCGCCGCCGCCAGCAGGTTGAACATCATGGCCATTGCGATCACCAGCCCGAGTTTGCCGATTCCGAACCAGTACAGGACCACGGCCCCCATCAGCGCCCCGAAGATCACTCCGTTGATGAGGCCGACCGACGCCTCGCGCAGGATGACGCGTCGGGTATTCGAGGGGCCGAGGTCGCGCGTCGCAAGAGCGCGCACCGAGACGGCCATGGTCTGTGTGGCGGCGTTGCCGCCCATCGAGGCGACGATCGGCATCAGCACCGCGAGCGCCACCATCTGCTGGATGGAGGCGTCGAACAGCTGGATCACCGACGACGCGAGGAGCGCCGTTCCGAGATTGATGAAGAGCCACAGGAAGCGGCTCTTGACCGTCGGAATGACCGCGTCGGCGAGACTTTCGTCGCCGAGACCTGAAAGCCGCCGCAGATCCTCCTCCGTCTCCTCGCCGATGACTTCCACGACGTCGTCAACGGTGACCACGCCGACGAGGCGATCGTTGGCATCGACGACCGGGGCCGACTTGAGATCGTAGCGCTCGAATTGTCGCGCCATTTCTTCCTGGTCCGACGTCGCGAGCACGACGTGCCGGTCGGCATCCATGATCGAGCCGATGTTCACGTGCCGCTTGGATCTGAGCAGCCGCGAGAGATCGACGCTGCCGAGAACGCGATAGCTCGGATCGATGACGAAGATGTCGGAGAAGGTCTCGGGCAGATCTGCAGCCTCGCGCATGTGGTCGATCACCTGCCCGACGGTCCAGAACCTAGGCACCGCGACGAAATCCGTCTGCATCAGACGGCCGGCCGTCTCCTCCGGATACTCGAGGTTTTTCTCGAGCGCGGCGCGGTCGCTTGAGGGCATTTGTGAGAGAACGTCGCGCTGGTCGGCCTCCTCGAGGCCTTCCATCACGTAGGCGGCATCGTCGGTGTCGAGGGCCGTTACGATCCGCGCCAGGACGTCGTTCGGCAGGTCCTCCGACAGCTGGTCGCGGACGCTCGGATCGAGTTCCGAGAGCACTTCCGGGTTGAATTCGCTCCCGAGCAGCTCGACCAGCCGGACGCGTTGCGCCGGCTCGAGAAGCTCCATCAGGTCCGCGAGATCTGGCGCCTTGAGTGCGCGCGAGAGAGTGCGCACGGCGTCGGCATTGTTCTCATCGAGACGAGTACTCAGCTCAGCGACCGTGAGTGGCGTCGGTTCCTTCGACCGCTCGTCGTCGGTGTCGTCTGAGGTCGGCTGTTGCATGCGGGCCGCAGTCCTCGATAGGTCGTTGGGAAGACTGCCGAATTGCGACTACGGTGCATCCGGCGACGAGCCGGCGTCGCCCGAACCAAAGCAACGTGTTGGTCCAGGCGCGCCCGACCGCAGCATGTCGCATGTTGCCACAATCGATTTCCAGTATTTTCACGTCGGGCTGCGTGTGCGTCAAAGCCCGGTCAGGGGCGACGATGGGGCCGTCGGCGGCGATCTGTCGAGGGACGTCGCAGGGATAGGGTGATCTGAGATGCGCACGAGAATGTTCGCCGCGATGCTTGGTGCATTGGCATGGTCGCTCGTGCCGCTCGAGGCGGCGGCCCAGTGCGGCCAGGGTGCCATCGGCACGTCGCGGCAGATCGAGATCGACACCACCGGGGGGCCGCGGTTCGGCCAGGTCCAGTACCCCGGAAACGACATCCTCCGTCCGGGCGAGGTGGTGCTGACGTTCGACGACGGCCCTCACAAGCAGTTGACTCCCACCATCCTGTCGATCCTCGACCAGCATTGTGCCAAGGCCACCTTCTTCATGGTGGGACAGCGGGCGATGGGCTACTCGGACCTCGTGCGCGAAGTGGCGCGCCGCGGCCATACCGTTGCGACGCACACCTGGTCGCACAAGAATTTGAAGGCGCTGTCGGCAGATGCGGCCGCCGCCGAGATCGAGTTGGGCATCAGTGCCATTCAGAAATCGCTCGGCGCCCCGGCGGCCCCGTTCTTCCGCTTTCCGTATCTGAGCGATCCGGCGCATGCGCAGGCGCACCTTCGGTCGCGCAACACCGCGATGTTCTCGATCGACGTCGACTCCCACGATTTCCGCACGCGGAGCCCGACCGTCGTCATGCGCAACGTGATGAAGCAACTCAACGCGAAAGGGCGCGGCATCATTCTGTTTCACGACATCCAGCCGTCGACGGCGGGTGCGCTCGGCGCGCTGCTCACCGACATGAAGGCCGCCGGCTACTCCGTCGTGCATCTCGTCCCGCGCCGCCCACAGGTGACGCTGGCCGATTTCGACCGTCGCGTGGGAACCCCATCGAGGGGCGTGGTGGCGGCCGGCTTGGCCGTGCCCCAGCGGTCCATCGTGGCGCCCGCCTGGGAGCAGCGGGTGGCCGTGTCGCAGACCGGGCCGTCGGCCATCCAGGCCAACCGGATTGCACCCGTGCCATCGGCGGCCGCTGCCCCTGCGCCGCCGCCGGTCGAGCGTCCGGCGCGCGTGAACCAGGGTGACGACTGGCGCTCGAACGTGTTTCGCGGATGGTGACCCCATCTCGGCATCGTGGTGACCTGATCCGGGCGTCGAATGCGCCGTTTCGCGCCAGGCCTTAACGATCTGTTTGCTCTGCTGGTGTGAGATGGGGCCGTTCAGTCCCCTCATCTGACTGGCCGTGCACCATGTCGCTCGAACGCATTCTCGGAACGCTGCTCTTCCTGTCGGGCAGTGCCGTCGTCGTCGCCGTTGCGCTCTCGGGCGGCGGCCTGACGCTGGGAAGCACCGCGGCAACGGCGACCCAAAGCCCGACCGGCTTCGGCAGGCTGATCGCCGATTTCGTCCCGATCTCGGGATCGGGCAGCTTCCTCGCCGGTCTCCTCCTCGGTTGGGTACTGCACTGGTTCTATGCCCTCCCGTGGGGCGATGTGCCCCGCGCCATCGCCAACTGGCTGCTCGGATGGCGCCGGTCCGTCGGCATGTTCGGATTGGCCATGGCTTGCATCGCGGTATTGATGCTGTACTGACGTTGGAACGCGCCGCGCGCGGGTCATGCAGTTGGCATACGGGCCACTTAAGCCATAACGCCGAGACGGTCGCCGGCGCGCGCCGCCCGTCCGAGTGGAGCCGGAGTGCGACGCCATGCCAACACCTGCCCCACGACCGTTCCTGGAACGCTTGCCGGGTTCGGGTCGCAGTCTCGGGGCGATCGCTGCCGGAGTGGCGGCTCTGGCGGGTGGTCTGGCGGCGTTCGGGGGCGACGTCTTGATGGTCGTGGCCGCTCTTGCGGGCGCAGCAGCGGGTTTCGTTGCCGGCGAGATCTGGCGCGGCACGGCGGGACCGGAAACCGACGCGACCCCGCCGTCACCGATTGAGCTGCCTCCCGTCCGAGCCCCGAGGCCCGTGCCTTCGCGCGCCCCTGAATTGACGGCTCAAAGCCTTATGGATGCGCTTCCGGTGCCCACGATCATCGTCGACGAAACCTTCGTCGTGCGCCACGCAAATCGTCCCGCTCGCGACGTATTCATGGCTCTCCGCGAGGGCGGACCGATCGCTCTGGCGACACGGGCCCCGGAGTTTGCGCGGGCCATCGAAGCGGTGCTGACGGACGGCAAGACGGAGCGGGTCCTTTTGCACGAGCGCGTTCCCGTCGAGCGACGGTTGGACGCGTCTCTATCGCCACTCGAAGCAGACGGAGGGGGTGTCGGCGCGGTTCTGATCGTCTTGCACGACAATTCCGAGCGCGACCGGCTGGCCCAGATGCGCGCCGATTTCATTGCCCACGCGAGCCACGAATTGCGCACGCCTCTCGCCGCCCTCCGCGGCTTTATCGAGACGTTGCAGGGCCCCGCCCGCAACGATGCCGTGGCCAGGGAGCGTTTCCTCGGCATCATGGGGTCCGAATCGCAACGGATGTCCCGCCTCCTCGACGATCTCTTGTCGCTGAGCCGGGTCGAGATGCGGGCGCATCTGCCGCCGACCGGCGAGGTGGAAATCGTGGAGACGGTACGCGAGGTGATCGAGAGCCTTGCCCAGATCGCGAAGGCCCAGGGCACTGAAGTGACGCTCGATGCGGCCGTGGGCAATCGCATGATCCGCGGCGACCACGACGAAATCGTGCAGGTCTTCGTCAATCTGATCCAGAACGCGATCAAGTACGGCAACAAGGGCGGCCATGTGCGCGTCACGGTCTCGGACATCCGTTCCGGAGCGTCGGCCTGGGTTCGGGTGGCCGTGACGGACGACGGCCCGGGCATCGCCGAGGAGCATATTCCCCGCCTCGTGGAGAGATTCTATCGGGTCGATGACAAGTCGAGCCGCGAAAAAGGCGGCACCGGGCTGGGTCTGGCCATCGTCAAACATGTCGTGACACGCCATCAGGGCGAGCTGCGGATCGACTCGCGGCTCGGCGTCGGCTCCACCTTCGCCGTCGAGTTTCCGCTGGATGAATCAAAATAAGATATAAAAATCAAACGATTGAAATGTCACAATTCGGTTGTGTCGAATGACTAGAACGTGGCTACGGATTTCGCCGTCGCGACGTTCGCCTGCAGAGGGACCCCTCATGGAGCATACCGTCAAGTCGTACGAGGCCGAGTTGGTGCAGCTTGACCAGAAGCTGTCCCAGATGGGGGGCCTGGTCGAACGGCTTCTCGGGGATGCATTCGCGTCGCTCGAGCGCCGCGATCCCCGTCTCGCCTCCGAGGCGATCGCGGCCGACCAGGCCATCGACTCGCTCCAGAAGGAGATCGAGGAGCTGGCGATCAGCATGATCGCGCGCCGACAGCCGATGGCGGGGGATCTGCGTCTGATCGTGTCCACTTTGAAAGTGGCGGGCGATCTCGAGCGTATTGGCGACCTCGCAAAGAACATCGCCAAGCGTTCGCTGGCGGTCGCCTCCGAATCTCGCCCGCAGTCGTTGATCCTCGGGCTTCGCCACATGGCCGAATTGGCGATGAGGAGCCTCAAGAACGTCCTCGACGCCTACATGACCCGCGATGACGAGAAGGCGCTCAAGGTCTGGCGCGCCGACACGGACATCGACGCGCTCTACAATTCCGTGTTCCGCGAGCTCCTGACCTACATGATGGAAGACCCGCGCAACATCGGCCTCTGCACGCACCTTCTGTTCGGCGCAAAGAACATCGAGCGCATCGGCGATCACGCCACGAACATCGCCGAGACCATCCACTACATGGTGCGCGGCAAGCCGTTGGTCGATGACCGCCCGAAGGGTGACAAGACCAGTGTGACGTTGATCGACAACGATCCCGGTGAGCGCAACTGAGGGCTTTCGGCATGGCGGCGCGGGTACTTATCGTCGAGGACGACGAGGCGCTCATCACGCTTCTGAGCTACAATCTCGAGGCGGAAGGGTATTCCATCCATGTCGCTCGGACAGGAGAAGAGGCGCGGATCGCCCTCGACGAGGACCCCTTCGATCTCATGATACTCGATTGGATGCTCCCGCACGGGGCCTCGGGCATAGAGATCTGCCGCCAGGTCCGCGCGAAACCCGAGACCAAGGCGCTGCCGGTGATCATGCTGACGGCGCGCGGCGAGGAATCGGACCGCATCCGCGGTCTGACGACGGGCGCCGACGACTATGTCGTGAAGCCGTTTTCCGTGGCCGAGTTGTCGGCCCGCGTCGAGGCTTTGCTCCGGCGGTCTTCGCCGGAGCGGATCGCGAACGAGATCCAGGTTGGCGCTGTCCGTCTTGACCGCAATGCCCATCGCGTGACGCGAAATGGCCGCGAAGTTCGGCTCGGGCCGACCGAGTATCGGCTGCTCGAGGTGTTCCTTGAAAGCGCGGGCCGTGTCCTGTCCCGCCCGCAGCTTCTCGATGCGGTGTGGGGCCGCGACGGCGAGATCGACGAGCGCACGGTCGACGTGCACGTCGGTCGGCTGCGGAAAGCCCTGATCCGGGGCAACGAAAGCGATCCCATCCGGACCGTCCGCGGTGCGGGCTATGTCCTCGAGAAAGACCAGTCTCTGGTCTAGGCGGCTTCGTAATCCGGCCTCGCGAGCCTCAGGCGATCTCCGCCAACAGGCACTTGAGAACGCCGTAGTCGTATTGGCCATCGAGAGCCGCATGCGCCGGCCCGAGCCGTCCGCTGTCCACGGTGCCGAGACGCTCGAACACCGCGAGGATCTCGTCCACGTCCGCCTCGTCGAGCCCGATGACGTCGCGCGCCTCCACGAGCCCGGCCTCGATCGCTTCCGCGAAATGCCCGAGCACCGTCGACACGTCGATCCCGCGACGTGTCGCGATAGCCGCCGCATCGAGCCCTTCGAGGTGCAGCGCGAGCGTCTGGTTGATGGTCCCGGAGAGGCGGTTGGCGAGCATCGGATGCTTGCGGAACTGGCCGATGGTCTCGAGGAACGCGGCGCCATAGCGCGCGATCTTGCGGGCGCCGAGCCCGATGATGTCGCCGAGTTCGGCCTCGCTCTGTGGTCGCTTCGCGGCCAGTTCGGCGAGCGTCCGGTCGTGGCAGATCACGTACGGCGGAAGGTTCGCCTCGCTGGCGAGCCGCAGCCTGAGTGATTTCAACGCCTGGAACACGGCCTGATCGCCATCGGGCACTCTCAGCGTAGCGCTGCTGCCAGCCCGTTCGCTGCGCCCCTTGCGGCCGCTGTCCTGCTGCGCGAGGGCAGCCTTGCGCATCCGGAAGGTCGTCTCGCCGCGCAAGAGAGGGCGTGCGGCCTCCGTCAGTGCGAGTGAGCCATGTCCCTCGTCGTCGACCGTCAGATAGCCGTTCGAAACGAGCTGCCGGAACAGCGATCGCCAATCGGCCTGCGCGATGTCGCTGCCGCACCCGAATACGGAGAGTTTGTCGTGGCCGTTGCGGCCGATGCGCTCGTCGACTTTGCCCGTCAGCACGTCCGTCACATAGCCGAAGCCGAAACGCTGGCCTGTCCGGTAGACCGCCGACAGCGCCTTCCGCGCCAGTTCGGTCGCATCGATCGTCGCCGGCGGCGTAAGGCAGTTGTCGCAGTTGCCACAGGGTTCGGCGCGGGCTTCCCCGAAATAGGCGAGCAGCGCCTGCCGGCGGCAACCCACCATCTCCGCGAGCCCGATCAGCGCGTCGAGCTTCTGCCGTTGCACCGCCTTGTGCGCCTCGTTCGCCTCCGACTGCGCGAGCCATTGCCGTTGCGTGACGATGTCTTGCAGCCCGTAGGCCATCCATGCGTTGGCGGGTTCGCCGTCACGCCCTGCGCGGCCGGTTTCCTGATAGTAGGCCTCGATCGACTTCGGCAGGTTGAGATGAGCGACGAAGCGCACGTCCGGCTTGTCGATCCCCATGCCGAAGGCGATGGTGGCGACGACGATCAGCCCCTCTTCCTTGAGGAAGCGCTGCTGCGCGACCCGCCGCTCGTCCGCGCCCATGCCGCCATGGTAGGCGACGGCTTGCCGCCCCTTGCGCCCGAGCCACTGGGCCGTCTCCTCGACCGATTTGCGCGTCAGGCAATAGACGACGCCTGAATCTGTCGCGTGCTCGGACGAAATGAACTGCCAGAGCCGTTCGCGGGCACCCATCGAGCCCATCTCGGCGATGGTGTAGCGGATGTTAGGGCGATCGAAGCTCGACACGAAGCGCTGCGCGCCGTCGAGCCTGAGTTCATGCGCGATCTCCTCCCGCGTCCGCTGATCGGCCGTCGCTGTCAGCGCGATGCGCGGCACAGTCGGAAAGCGATCGGCCAGCAGGCCGAGGCGTCGGTATTCCGGCCGGAAGTCGTGGCCCCATTGCGAAACGCAATGCGCCTCGTCGATGGCGATAACCGAAAGGTTCGCCTTGGCGAGCATGTCGAGCGTGCGGTCCTGGACGAGCCGCTCCGGCGCGACATAGAGGAGATCGAGGTCCCCGCTCGCGAGCGCGCTCTCGACGTCGCGCTGGGCCTTCCACTCGAGCGAGGAGTTGAGGAACGCCGCCCGCACACCGACTTCCTTCAGGGCGTCGACCTGATCCTGCATGAGCGCGATGAGCGGCGACACGACGATGCCGATCCCGGGTCTGACGAGCGCCGGGATCTGGTAGCAGAGCGACTTGCCGCCACCCGTCGGCATCAGGACGAGGGCGTCGCGTCCGGCCAGCAGCGTCTCGATGATGGCCGCCTGCTCGAGCCGGAACTTCTTGTACCCGAACACGCGCTCGAGCGTGTCGACGGCGTCGGCCATCGAGCCCGTTTTGGCGGTGCTGTGCTGGATCGCAAGAGCGGTCGCGCGGCGAGGGGCCATGACGGTCCGGGGCTGAAGCGGCAGAAGGGATCGACCGCCGACACTAGGGTGATTCGCGACCCACACCGTGACGCCGGGGCACAACAGTCGTGGACAGTTCCAAATGCGCCGCCCGCAGCGCTAGGCCGTCGGCGTTTCCCGGGGCTCCGTCTCGCGCATGGCGGGCCGGCGGGAGAACTCGGCGTACCATTCGGCGATGCGCGGCCGGCCCGGCCGGAAATCAAAGAGCCACTCGCGCCAGTCCTGATAGCCGAGCGCAACTCCGGCCGTGATCTGGGCGAGATCGACATCGCCAGCGAGGTGGCCGACATCCGCCTCGAGCGCATCGAGGCAGCGGACGATGCGCTCACGCTGCTTCGCGAGGAAGCTCTCCGATCGCACATCCACCGGGCGGAGCATCTCGGCCCGCATGGCGATCTGTGCTTCCAGAATGCCGTCGGCAACGGCGTAGATCGACCACATGCGCCAGCGGGCGGTGTGGTCGGCCGGGATCAGACTCTTCGGTCGGGCAACCTCGTCGAGATGCAGGCAGATCAGCGTGGAATCACCGAGCGGAATGCCCTCGTCCGTGACCAGCGTCGGAATGCGCGCCACCGGGTTGGCCTCGGCGAGCCCTGGCGTGAAAGCTGGCGTCCGGTAGCCCCAGTCGAGCGTCCAGGTGGTCGGCCGGATCTCGATCCGGTCCCACAGTCCGAGTTCGCGGGCCGCGATCGAGACTTTCCGGGTAAAGGGCGAGGCAGGCGTCCAGAAAAGCTGCATGGCGGGGTCCGGCGGTTCGGGGAGGGGGCGATCGTCGGCGACGGCCGACTTGACGGAGCGCCATTGTCGCCGGATCGTTCGTCCGAGGAAACCCCGAACCGAAGGCTCGAGCAATGCACATCGACGTCGAGGCCCTGCGCCGGCACATCGGCGCCCGCATGGAGGAGCACGACACGGCGACGGCAGCCCCGCTCGCCATGATCGCCGCTACGTTCGATCGCCCCGAGCGCGCGCCCTCGCACGGTGAGCCCATCCCGCCCGGCTGGCACATCGGCTATTTCCTGAACATGGCCCCGCAGGCGTCACTCGCGGTGGATGGCCTGCCGGCATCGAGCGGCGTGCTGCCGAAGATCCCGCTGCCCCGTCGCATGTATGCCGGCTGCCGCCTGACGTTCCATGACGACATTCGCGTCGGGGAGAAGCTCGTCCGCGAGACAACGCTCACCGATTTGCAGGCCCGCGAGGGCAGCACGGGGACCCTGATCTTCACCACCCAGACCCGCCGCATCTCGACGCCGCGCGGCCTCGCCGTCACCGAGGATTACGAGACGGCCTTCCGGGAGGAGGTGAAGGAGGGCGCGAAGAGCGGCATCCCGAAACGCGAGGAGCCGCCCGCCGGCCTCGTCTGGCGGAAGACGGTGCACACCACGCCGGTTTCGCTGTTCCGCTTTTCCGCGATCACCTTCAACCCGCATCGCATACACTACGACACGCCCTACGCGACCGGCGTCGAAGGCTACCCCGGGCTGGTGGTGCACGGCCCCTATTCGCAGCATTGCCTCATTGATTTCCTCCGCGACAACAACCCCGGAAGAAGCCTCGCGACCTTCCGCATGCGGGCCCGCGCGCCTCTGTTCGACAACGAGCCGTTCGAACTCGTCGGCCGCCCCGGCGAGGACGGCAACAGCGCCGAGGCCTGGGCCGTGACCCCGCAAGGCACCGTGGCGATGCAAGTGACGGCGACATTCCGATGAGCGGCCGCACCTGCGACGTCGTCGTCATCGGCGCTGGCCCCGCGGGGCTCGCCGCAGCCTCGGTCGTCGCCGAGGCGGGCCTCACGTGCATCGCTGTCGATCGCATGGGGCCGGGCGGGCAGCTCATGAACCTCGGCCGTCTGCATGGCGTGCCCGATATCGACCCGGACACGACCGGCCCGGATCTTCTCGCGACGCTGTGCGACCGTGCGCTCGCGGCCGGCGTGGAACTTGCCATCGACGAGGTGACGGCGATCGAGGCGGACGGCGCTCTGGTCGTCGTCGGGCTGGAGGAGCGCATTACGGCAAAGACCGTCGTCATGGCCACGGGCCTGACGGCCGGGTCCACCGGACTGGCGTCCGAGGCGACCTATGACGGCGCTGGCCTGTCGCACTGCGCCAATTGCGACGGGCCGCTCTATGCCGGAAAGAACGTGGCGGTGGTCGGTGATGACGTCTGGTCGATCACCGAGGCGCTCGAACTCGCGGACCACGCGGCCCGGGTCACCCTCGTCACCGGCGCCGGCCTGAGCGGCCCTGCGGATCTCCGGGCGGCGCTCGAAGCGAACGACCGCATCGAGGTCGTCGAAGGCGCCGTCGTTGCGCTCGAAGGCACGGGCCAGCTCGCTGCGATCGTGGTCGAGTTGACCACGGCCGCTCGCCGCTGCATTCCGGCGGCCGGACTGTTCGTCTATCGCGCGAGGCGTCCGGCCCTCGACCTCCTCCCTGTCCCGTTGCACGACGCGGCAGTCCGCGGACTCCATGTCACGGGCGATGCAGGCGCCGTTGGCGAGACGTCCCTTGCGAGAGCCATTGCGGACGGCGAAGCGACGGGCCAAGATGTCATCGCTTGGCTGAAGGCGCGCACCGGCATGTAACGGCCGACCACTCAGCCGGATTCGTTGGAAGGACATCCATGCGCATCGTGAACCCGACCTTCGGGCAATCGCCTGCCGGCGCCGAAACCTTGAAGTCCGGCGCCGTCGACTGGGCCAAGGACCCGATCCTGCTGTTTTCGAACTCGAAGCCCAACGCCCGCGAGCTGCTCGAGGGCCTCAAGGGGCGCTTTGCCGGCATCCGCTCGACGGACGGCATCGATTTCGTCTGGAAGCCGTCGGCCAGCCAGCCGGCGAGCGCCGAGCAGATCGACGGCGCCGCACGTCGCTACAAGGCGGCGCTTCTCGCGCTGGGGGATTGAGGCTCCTGTTCATCGTGGAGTTTCCACGACAGCATCGAACTCGCAAAGCGCGGCGTGGCGGCTTACGTCATCGCCACTGAGACGTTCCGGCCGCTCGTCCTGGCGCAGGCCAAGGCCCGCAAGGTCGAACCGCGACTTATCGTCGTGAAGCATCCCGTGGGCGGCCTCAACGCGGCCGAACTCGAGGATCGCATCGAGACGGCGTGGCAGGCCATCCGGGGCTTCATGAAATAGGCTCGGGGCTGCCGCGAGGCATGCCGGCACCGCGCCGCACGACCAACGCACGACCAATGCAAGACGACGACCCGACCGGGGAACCGAGATGAACGACAAGATCGAATCCGAGTACGTCGAGGTCGGCGACATCGACACCGAGGCCTGGAACGAGTTCGCTCAGGCGCAGGGTTGGAGTGACGGCCTGCCCATGATCGCCCCGACCGAGGCGAAGGTGGCGCGCTTCACGTCGGCCGTCGTGGCGGACAACGAGACGTTCGCGCCGATCTCGCCGCGCCAGGTGGTGCCGACCCTCCAGAGCCTGGCCGCCAACGCGGTGATGGCGGGCTGCAAGCCCGAGTACTTCCCCGTCGTCCTCGCGGGCCTGAGGGCGGTGTTGCAGCCGGAATACAATCTCCACGGCACGCTCGCCACGACGCACCCGTGCGGCCAGCTCATGCTCGTAAGCGGTCCCATCCGCAACGCCGTCGACATCAACTGCGGCTCGAACTGTCTCGGCCAGGGCCGACGCGCCAATGCGGCGATCGGCAGGGCACTGCAACTCATCCTGCTGAACGTCGGCGGCGCCCGTCCCGGCGACATGGATCGGGCGACGCACGGCTCGCCGGCAAAGTTCGCCTATTGCTTCGGCGAGAACGAGGAGGCGAGCCCCTTTCCGCCCTACCATGTCCGCAAGGGCTTTGCCGCGAGCGACAGCGTCGTCACTGCCATGGCTGCGGAAGCGCCGCACAACATCAACGACCACGCCAGCAACACTGGCGAAGGCTTGATCACGACCATCGCCGGGACGATGAGCCAGGTCGGCGCCAACAACGTCTATCTGCAGGGACCGTGTTTCGTCGTCCTCGGCCCCGAGCATGCCCAGACCATGGCACGCGATGGCTGGACGGCCGAGACCATCCAGGAGGCGCTCTACGAGCGCTCGAAGGTGCACGTGTCGCGCATCTCGCGCGAGAACCTGGAGAGCTGGGCCGGACAGGATCGCCACCCCGTGGCCGATCACTACTACCCGGCATCGTCACCGCAGCACATCAACCTCGTGGTGGCGGGCGGGCCGGGCAAGCACTCGCTCTACATCCCGTCGTTCGGGAATACGGCGGCCGCCTCGTCCCGCATCAACCTCCCGAGGTGAGCCGCTTCTGGTCGTCGAGTTCGCTGACGAGCAGCGGACGGCCGAAGTAGTAGCCCTGCATATGGCTGATGCCGCACTCCGCGCAGATCCGCGCGGTTTCCTCGTCGGCGACCCATTCGGCGACCGTGTCGAGGCCGAACGTCTGCGCGAGTTCGACGAGGGTCTTGATGAACACCCGGTTCGTCGGTTCCTCGAGCAGGTTCTTCACGAACGACCCGTCGATCTTGACCATGTCGACGTCGAGGATCTTCAGGTTCTTGAACGAGGTGTAGCCCGCGCCGAAATCGTCAATGGCGACGCGGCAGCCGAGCTCCTTCAATGTGTCGACGAAGTTGATCGTCAGATCGAGATCGTGGATGGCTGCGGTCTCGGTGATCTCGATCGTCAGGCGCTCCGTCAGCGCTCTCCGCCCCCCGGTCAGCCGGTGCAGCATGACGAGCCATTCGTGATCGCTCGCCGTGAGGCCGGACACGTTCACCGACAGGCGAATGTCGGGGAACTGCTTCAGGACGTCGATCGACAGCTCGAGCGTGCGCCGGTCGATCAGGCGCGACATCCCCAGCTGCTCCGAGATGGCGATGAACTCGCCGGCCGAGACGATGAGTCCGTCGGGACGGCGCATGCGCAACAGGCATTCGTAGAGTTCGGGCTTTCGTGTCGCCGTGTCGACGATCGGTTGCAGGGCGATCAGCATCCGGCCGTCGTCGAGCGCGGCGGTCACCTCCTCGGCGACCGTGATGTTGCGTCGCCGCGCCGTCTCCTGGCCGAGATTGGGCTCGTAGGCCCGATAGGAATCGACGCGCCGCGTCTTTGCGGTGTCGAGCGCCTGCAGCGAATGGCTGAGCGCGAGATGCGCCGTGTTGGCGTGATCGGGCAGCAGCACCGCTCCGATCGAGATGGTGGCCGACAGCGGACAGGCCGACGTCTCGATGGTCGCGTCGCGCACGGCCTTGATGAAGCGCTCGGCCGCGATCCGCATCGCGCCGGGCCCGCAATCGTTGAGGATGATGCCGAACTTGTTCGATGAATAGCGCCCGATGGTGTCGCCGCCGCGCAACCGCGAACGGATGATCCGCGCCACCTGCCCGATGACCTCGTCGCCGACGTCGAAGCCGAACGTTTCATTGATCATGGCGAGGTTGTTCACCGCCGCCATCAGGAACGCGCAGTTCTGGCGCGAGCGCTCCGCCCGGGTCACGACGGCGCCGAGCGCGTCGGTCAGCCGAATCCGGTTGAGCTGTCCGGTGAGTTCGTCGTGGTCCGAGCGATAGAGCAGGCGCTGCTCTTCGAGATAGCGCTCGTTGATGACACGTACGATCCCGCGCGCACGGATCGGCCGGCCTTGCTCATCGAACCAGCATCGGCCGTGATCTTCGAGCCAGAGCGAGACATCGCTCCGCCGTCCTTCCGGCGCGAACCGGTATTGCACGCGATAATGTGCGCCGCGGCTGGCGTCGATCCCCGCTGGATCGGTCACCGCGGCCTGGCGTCTGAGAACGTGCTCGGGCGCGATCAGGAACAGGAAGCCGGCGCCAGTGGCGATCTCGTCGAGCGATCGCACGCCGAGAACCGCCGTAGCATTGCTCTCCCAGTCGATCCGGTCCGAAGCGATGTCCCAGAGATAGGCCGTCTCCTGAACCGTGGAGAGGATGCCGACCAGATCGAAGGCGCAACCTTCCACGGGTACGTCGGTCGCAACCAGATTGGCCGGAAGCCCGCCGGCAAGCGAGACTTCGGTGGAGCGTTCGGCGACGGGCTCGATGTCTGGAGTCGGCACAGCTCGTTCCGGTTCTTGGCTTGACGGGCGATCATGCCACCCGCGGGCGGCTGCGCAGCAACGCACGCGCAATCGAGAAACTTAAGGGCGAGCCATTAACAACCGATAAACCCCTGCGGCCTGCGCCGGTGGTCGGGTGAGGGCGCAACCCGCAATGAAAAAGGCGCCGCCATCGGGATGGCAGCGCCGGGATGCGTCGTACCGATCGCTGTGGGTTATTCGCCGCCGAGATTGAGGTCGCGGCGTGCCGTTCGGATGCCGATCAGGGCGCCGGCCACGACATCGATGAGTGAAGCGATCAGGATGAAGAAGAACACCGACGACGTCGCCTTCTGCACCAGCAGGAACTCGACGAGACACGCGATGAAGACGAGCATCGAGAGCCCATGATCGACCATCTGCGAACTCGACGTGTAGGTCGACTTGATGAGCTCGGCGAAGAGCAGCACCATCGTCAGCAGGATGATCAGATCGCCGATCGTGAACACCCAGCGGGCGCCGCTGACCATGGGCACGGCGAAGAGCTGCCGCGACAGGATCGTCTCGGCTGTGGCGTCGCCGCCGAACAGCACGACCACGTTGTAGACGATGAACGAGATCACCAGCAGCGGAATGACCCGAAGCGACATGCTATCCCTCCTGATTGGCAGGTCCGGCTGGCCCGCACGCACGGGCCGAGTTCCCCACGGGACCTTGCCAGTGTTCAAACTCTATCGCGCAATTCGCCGTCACGGCGATGACACAGCTTGAAGAAGGTGTGTTGCCGCTGGCGGGCCTCAGTTGGCCTCGGCCTTCGCCACGTCGAGGATCTGCCGCTTCCGGTACTTGCCCGACTTGAGGTCGATGTGGTGCGGACGGCGCAGGTTGCCCGTCTCCTTGTCCTCGACCACCGTCGGAGACACGAGGGCGTCGGCGGAGCGACGGAAACCGCGCTTCATGCGCGATACTTTCTTGCGCGGTACGGCCATTGAACGACTCCTTAGAGATCTTCGGATCGCTGGCCCGGGGCGCGCCGCGCAATCACGCTGTCGCGTGGGGGGAGGCTGCGTCTTGCCGGGTCGTGCGATAGGGTTTTACGGCACAGGCGCCGGGGCACGCACGGCGTCCCGGCTCGACAGAAGCGCCGCTTATAGCTGCAATCCGTGGCGCTGACCAGTCTCTCTGTTGGGGCGCGGAGCATCGATTCGGTCCCATGAGGTATCTGGCCTCGTTCGTCGGCCCGGTCTAGGTATCACGGTAACGAGAAGCGTCCCGGTCTGGGGGAAGAAATGGTCGATCGTGTCCCTTCGGTGTTCGAGCAGCGCCTGGCCGAGGCGGCGCGGCGGGTCGAGGACCGGCTTGAGTTGCACCTCCAGCGCCTCGCAACCGGGCCGGGCTCGGTTCCGGCCCGGCTCCAGGCGGCGATGCGGCATGCGGTTCTGGCTGGCGGCAAGCGGTTCCGTCCTTTCCTGGTGATTGAGATGGCGCGCCTTTTGGGGGGCGAGACCGCCGTCGCTGAGAGCCTCGACGCGGCGGCCGCGCTCGAGTGCATCCATGCCTACAGCCTCGTGCACGACGACCTGCCGGCCATGGACAACGACGAATTGCGCCGCGGGCTGCCCACGGTCTGGAAGGCCTACGACGAGTGGACGGCGATCCTGGCAGGCGATGCGCTCTTGACCCTCGCCTTCGAGATCCTGTCGGACGAAGCGTCGTCCCTGCCGACATCGACGGCGATCGCCCTCGTGCGCGATCTCGCGCGCGCTTCGGGGGCGGCCGGCATGGTCGGCGGACAGGTCCTGGACCTCGAGGCCGAGAAGCGCGGCGAGCCCGCAACACCGGACATCTCTCATGTCCGTCGCTTGCAGGGCATGAAGACAGGGGCGCTCATCACCTTTGCCTGCATGGCAGGGGCACGTTGTGCCGGTGGCGACGATCACGCCTTGGCCATGGCCCGCCGCTATGGCGATGCGCTCGGTTTTGCCTTCCAGATCTCCGACGACCTGCTCGACGCGACGGGCGAAGCGGAGGCTGTCGGCAAGGCGGTGGGCAAGGATGCGGACCAGGGTAAGGCGACGCTCGTCGGCCTCTACGGCGTCGATGCCGCCCGCGACCACCTGGCGGCGGCCGTGGACGAGGCCTGCACCGCGCTGGCCGCCTGTGGCGACAATGCCGGTGTGCTCTCTGACGCGGCCAGATTCATGATCGCCCGAGATCGCTGATCGACGCATGTTCTTCGTTCGTCTGTGGCCTCGCGGGCACCTTTCCGCGGCGGGCGTCGATTACATTCACTCTCGGCGGCGGCCGTTGCGGCCGTCCGGCTCTCGTAGGGGTCGTCGTCCGATGGAGTGGCGTATTGTGGGATCGGCTTTCTTGAGCGGCACCGGCAGGGTGCATCGGAAATCTGCGGCGACGCGTCGATCGGTGAAGCTCGGAGCGGCGTTTGCGGCGGCCTTGGCGTCGGTCCTGACGGTTGCCACGGGACATGCACCCTCGGCGCTTGCACGTGACGCGGGAACGACATCGCGCACAGCCGCCGACGCTCCGATCCGTCTCGCGCGACGCGATGCCATCGGCACAGCAGACCGGTCGGCGCGCCCGGACGCACGCGCACCGAAAGCTGTCGTGGCGACCCCCTCGGCGCCCCTCGTCGCCATCGTATCGATCGCCGATCAGCGCCTGGAGGTTTACGGCCCGGGCGGGCAGGTGCTCGCGTCACGGGTGTCGACGGGAAAGCCGGGTCATTCGACGCCGCCCGGAGTCTTCAGCATTCTCCAGCGCAACCGGTTCCACCGCTCGAACCTCTATTCCAACGCCCCTATGCCGTACATGCAGCGGCTGACCTGGTCGGGCATCGCGTTGCACGAAGGCCATCTCCCCGGCTATCCGGCATCGCACGGCTGCATTCGCATGCCCGGGAACGTCTCCCGGCAATTGTGGGCGATGGGGAGTATCGGCATGCGTGTGATCGTATCGCCGGGCCGGACATCGCCCCGCGCGATCGAACATGCATCGTTGCCGTCCCCGGCGACTTATGCGCAGTCCGAGACGGCCGGAGTGATCCGTGTGGCCTCCACCGCCGACGTTGCGGCTGCGACCCCGACGCTGTCGCCCTACGCGGCGGCGCAAGCGCGTGTCACGGCGGCCGTGGAAGCCAAGGTGATCGCGGATCGCGCCGTGAAGCCGGCCCTCGACCGGGCTGCCGACCGGGCCGCCGCGGCGCGCCGATTGTCGGAGGCACTGCGCGCCTCGGCCGGTATCCTGGCCGATGCCGAGGAGCATCTCGAACTCGAGCGGCTGGCCATGTCCACGGTCCAGACCGAATCCGCCGAAGCCGTCATGGCCGACCGGATCAGGTCCGCCGAGGCGGGCGCACGCGCCGCCAAGGAAGCCCACGAGGCGCTGGCGGCTGAGGAACGCTCGGTGTCCGATGCGGCGTTCGCGGCCGCGCGCGATGCGCGCGAAGCGAGCGAGGAGGCCGAGCGCGCAACTCGTGAATTGTCGCTCGCGCGCAAAGGCACGTCGCCGTTGCACATCTTCGTGTCCCGGAAGACGGGGCAGGTCTACCTGCGGCAGGGCTATCACGATCTCCACCAGGAGCCGGCCGTGATCGGCGACCCGGATCGCCCGCTGGGAACGCACGTGTACACTGCAATGGAGACGAGTGGCGACAGCGTGCGGTGGATGGCCGTCTCCCTCCACACTCCGAAGTCCGCCCCGTCGGGACGGCGGCGTGGCGCCGAAACGACCACCGAGCACCGTTCTGCGTCTTCCGCGGAAGAGGCGCTGGGCCGCCTGCAGCTCTCGGCCGAGGTTCGCACCCTGTTGAGCGAGCGTCTCTGGCCCGGCGCCTCGTTGACGATCTCCGACTACGGCCTCGGCGAGACCGGCGAGGGCACCGATTTCGTCATCATCACGCGATGAGGCGACGCAAGAGCGCGCGGGCTAGACGGTTTCCTGTTGCCCGGCGGTGTCGGCCGGGGCCCCGAACCGCTTCTCGATATAGTCCTCGACCACCTTCTTGAAGTCGTCGGCGATATGGGCGCCGCGGAGCGTCATCGCCTTCTTGCCGTCGATGAAGACGGGCGCTGCCGGCTGCTCGCCGGTTCCGGGGAGCGAGATGCCGATGTCGGCATGCTTGGATTCGCCGGGACCGTTCACGATGCAGCCCATCACGGCGAAGTTGAGCGCCTCGACGCCGGGATAGGCCTTGCGCCATTCGGGCATGCGCTCGCGGATCATCGTCTGCACGTCGCGCGCGAGTTCCTGGAACACGGTCGACGTCGTGCGCCCGCAGCCTGGGCACGCCGCCACGATCGGCATGAACGAGCGGAGGCCCATCGTCTGCAGCAGCTCCTGTGCCGCTTGCACCTCGACCGTCCTGTCCCCGCCCGGCTCGGGGGTGAGCGAGAAGCGGATCGTATCGCCGATGCCCTTCTGCAGCAGGATGCCCATCGCGGCCGATGACGCGACGATGCCCTTCGACCCCATGCCCGCCTCGGTGAGCCCGAGATGCAGCGCATAGCGGCATCGCTCGGCCAGCATCGAATAGACCGAAATCAGGTCCTGCACCGCCGACACCTTGGCCGAGATGATGATCCGGTCGGCGCCGAGACCCATTTCCTCGGCGCGTTCAGCCGACAGGAGGGCCGACTGAACGATGGCCTCGTGCATGACGCCGCGCGCCGGACGCGGCGTGGCGGACTTCGAATTCTCGTCCATCAGGTGGGTGAGCAGCTCCTGGTCGAGCGAGCCCCAGTTGACGCCGATCCGGACCGGCTTGCCGTACCGCAGTGCCGCCTCGACGATGGCGCCGAACTGGCGGTCCTTCTTGGCCTTGAAGCCGACGTTGCCGGGATTGATGCGCAACTTGGCGAGCGCCTCGGCGCAGGCCGGATGGTCGCCGAGCAGCGTATGGCCGTTGTAGTGGAAGTCGCCGACGATGGGCACGGTCACGCCGCGTCGGGCGAGCCGGTCGCGGATGTGCGGCACGGCGGCGGCCGCCTCGTCCCGGTCGACCGTGATCCGCACGATCTCCGAGCCGGCCCGGGCGAGGCTCGCGATCTGGTTCGCCGTGCCCTCGATGTCGGCGGTGTCGGTGTTGGTCATCGACTGCACGACGATCGGCGCGCCACCGCCGACGACCACTCCACCGACCCTCACGGCCACCGAATGTCGGCGGGGTGCGATCAGGCTCGTTTCGTCGGGACCAGGCATCGGGCAACCTCCGGATCGGGCACTGCGTTTCGACTCTGAGTGGTAGCGAAGATGCGACTTCGGCGCCACTCCGCCATGATTGCGCGCCGTCATTGCGCTTCTGCGACAGTGGCTGTCGATGGGTGCGCGGCCGGTCCTCGCTGACCCGAGGATGACGGCCATGGGGAATGTCAGCAACCGGAACCGAAAAAGCAATGAGCCAGCGCGAAGTTCATGTCGTCGAAAGCGGAAACGGCCCGTACGGCCAGTTCGTGACCAGCGGCCGCCATGTGATGGGGGCCGACGAACCAGTCGAACTGGGAGGCAAGGATACGGGCCCGGACCCCTATGAGTTCGTCCTGGCAGGGCTCGGCGCCTGCACCGCCATGACGCTTCGCATGTACGCGACGCGGAAGGGGATGCCGCTCGAAAGGGTCGAGGTACGCCTGCGCCACATCCAGCGCGCAACGGCCGGCAAGGACGTGGTCGACAAGTTCGAACGGGAGATCAGGGTGCACGGGCAGTTGACGGACGAACAGCGCCAGAGCCTGCTCGCCATCGCAGAACGTTGCCCCGTCAGCCAGACACTGAAACGCGGCTCCGAGATCGTATCGACCTTGGCGGGCTAAGCGCTGACGCGGGACCGAGGAACGAAAAAAGGCGGACCCGAAGGCCCGCCCTTGTCCGTCGTCGAGCGTGCGGGACGCCACCAGTCGTAGCGCCGGCGCAGTCCCGGACTTACGCGGCGGGTTCCGCGGCGGCCTTGGCTTTCTCGGCGGCGGCGGCTTCGCGCTCGAGCCGCTTCTTGCCGGGCGCGCCCTTCTCCGGATTGTTGCGCACCGTGCGCTTCATGAGGCCGGCCTTGTCGAGGAAGCGGGCAACGCGGTCGGTCGGCTGCGCGCCGACCGAGAGCCAATGCTTGGCCCGGTCGAGATCGATCTTGACGCGGTCGGCGTGGTCCTTGGGCAGCATCGGGTTGTGCGTGCCGATCTGCTCGATGTAGCGACCGTCGCGCGGTGCCGCGGCTTCGGCGACGACGATGTAGTAGTAGGGCTTCTTCTTGGTGCCGCCGCGCGACAGCCGGATCTTCACGGACATTTCTAGGTCTCCTGGTGTGAAATCAGTTCGGGTTGCTGGTGTGATGGGGCGCGGGATGACGGTGAATGCCCACCGTCTGCCCGTGTAGAGTCGTGTCACCGTCGGGACGTGCGCCAAGGCGCTCCGCCACACGCCGGGACGTGTCGTTGGCCGGATCGATGAGGCTGATCGCCGTCGTCCAGCCGAGCGAGCGGTAGGCCCAGTCGCGGGCCGCGAGCGCGGCTTCCGTCGCGTAGCCACGGCCACGGAAGTCGGGATGCAGGCCCCACATGATCTCGGGCTCCGGCCAGCCCGGCGGGCACCAGGGGCCGGCGTATCCGGCAAAGCGACGGGACGAGTGATCCTCGACCGCGAACGGACCGTAGCCGCGCAGAACCCAGTGTCCGGCGAGCCCCGAAAGCCGTCTCCAGGCGTCCGATGCATCGATCGGGCCACCGAGGAAGCGCGCCGTGCGCTCGTCCGAGAAATAGGCGGCGAAGGCCGGGTGATCGTCGGCCGTGAACGGCCTGAGGCGCAGCCGCGAGGTTTCGAGCGTCGGGATCGCCGTCATTTCTTCTTCCCCGGAAGACCGGGCAACCCGGGAAGCCGTCCGCCGCCGAGACCGGGAAGACCCGGAAGCCGCATTCCGCCGCCAAGCCCGGGCAGCGCTGGCCGTGCAGCCGGTTTGCCGGCGCCGGGCTTGCCGTCGGCGCCGGGCAGCATCTCGCGTACTTCGGGGGGAAGCTGCTCCAGTGCCTTCGGGTCGAGCCGCGCCAGCTCGGTCTGCATCCGCTCGAGCTCGGCGGCACTCGGCGCGGCGCCACCCGGTCCGAGACCGAAGGCGCCCGCCATTCGCTGCATCATGCCCTTGTTGTTGCCCATCATCTTCATCATGTCCGCCATCTGGCGGTGCATCTTGATGAGCCGGTTGATGTCCTCGACCTTGGTGCCCGAGCCCGCCGCGATGCGCCGCTTGCGCTTGGCGTCGAGCTGCTTCGGGTTCCGGCGCTCGAAGGGCGTCATCGACGAGATGATGGCGCCCTGCCGCTTCAGCACGCGATCATCGAGGTTCGCGGACTTCATCTGCTCCTTGATCTTGCCCATGCCGGGCAGCATGCCCATCACGCCGCCCATGCCGCCCATGCGCTGCATCTGCTTCAGCTGCTCGGCGAGGTCCTCGAGATCGAATGCGCCCTTGCGCATCTTCCGCGCGATCTCTTGCGCCTTCTCGACGTCGAGGTTTTCGGCCGCCTTCTCGACGAGGCTGACCACGTCGCCCATGCCGAGGATGCGGCTGGCGATGCGGCTCGGGTGGAAGTCCTCGAGCGCATCCCAGCGTTCGCCGACGCCCATCAGCTTGATCGGCTTGCCCGTCACCGCCCGCATGGACAGCGCCGCGCCGCCACGGCCATCGCCGTCGACGCGGGTGAGCACGATACCCGTCACGCCGACAGTGGCCTCGAACGCCTTCGCGGTGTTGACGGCGTCCTGACCGGTCAGCGCGTCGACGACCAGCAGCACCTCGTGCGGCTTCACCTGGGCCTTGACCTCGGCGGCCTCGGCCATCAGCTCGGCATCGACGGTCGTCCGGCCGGCCGTATCGAACAGGATGACGTCGTAACCGCCGAGACGGGCCGCCTCCTCGGCGCGCCGCGCGATCTGGATCGGCGTCTGGCCGGCGACGATCGGCAGCGTATCGACCTCGACCTGCGTGCCGAGCACGCGAAGCTGCTCCTGCGCGGCCGGTCGTCGCGTGTCGAGCGACGCCATCAGCACCTTCCGCTTGTCGCGTGACTTGAGGCGATAGGCGATCTTGGCGGTTGTCGTCGTCTTGCCCGAGCCCTGCAAACCGACCATCAGGATGCCGACGGGCGGCGCCGCGAGAAGGTCGATCGGCTGCGCGTCGGCACCGAGCATCGCGACCAGCTCGTCGTTGACGATCTTGACGACCATCTGCCCGGGCTTGATCGAGCGCAGCACGGCCTGTCCGACGGCCTTGGCCTTCACCTTGTCGGTGAACGACCGGACCACGTCGAGGGCGACGTCCGCTTCGAGCAGCGCGCGGCGGACTTCACGCATCGCGTCGGCGACATCGCTCTCGGACAGCGCGCCGCGACCGGTCAGCTTGTCGAACACGCCCGACAGGCGGGAGGACAGCGATTGGAACAGCTCGGCCATGCTCTCAGGTGCTCCCGCAGGTGTGTGCCGGGCGCGCAGGCTGGTCAATACGCCGCCGCGCGCGGGTCATCTCAGGCTCCATCCACCTTCATGCTTTCGAAGTCGATCATCACGTGCTGGCGATAGGCCGGACGCGCCATCAGCCGCGCGTACCAGCCATCGACGCCACTCAATGTGGGGCGCGAGATCTGGAGGTTGTAGTAGCGGAACATCAACGTGCCGACGGCGACATCGGCGATCGTCGGCTGATCTCCGAGGATGTAGTCGCGGCCCGAGAGCTGCCGGTTGAGGATTTCGAGCCGCTGCCCGACGCGCTTGGCCGCCGCATCGACGGCGGCATTGTCCCGGGACTGCGCCGGCGTGCGGATCAGCTGCAGGAAGCAGGTGGAGATGATGTCGCCGTAGAGGGTCGAGAGCGACCAGTCCATCCAGGCATCGGCCTTGGCGAACGTCTGCTCGTCGGCCGGCGACAGCCCGCCGCGCCCGTAGCGCTGCGCGAGATGGCGCACGATGGCGTTGCTCTCCCACAGGACGAAGCCGTTGTCGTCGATGGTCGGCACCAGCCGGTTCGGGTTGAGCATGCCATATTCGGGCGTGTCGAGCTTGCCGAACGGGCCACCGACGTCATAGCGCTCGTGCGCGAGGCCGAGTTCGCCCACCGCGAACATGACCTTCTGGACGTTGATCGATGTGGAGCGGCCCCAGACTTTCAGCATGCTCTGTCCTCGACTGCTATCGGCCTCACGCCCACCTGATCTGGGAGCGCCGAAACTCCTGAACCCCGATCGCCAAAAGCATATGGCGTCCGCGAGCGATCCATCGCCGGCGGACGTTGACCACAGGCGCGAAGGGTTCCCCCCGCTGTCGGTGGTTGCTCTGGTCTGACGATCCAGATTTCGCCGGCACCATGCGCGAGGCGCCGCCCCGTGTCAATGCGCCGAACCGCCCACGCCGCCCGCGAGGCGGCGCTTGGCCCACCCGGATTGAACGACGCTCAGGCCACCCTATCGACGAACTTGACGAACACGTCGAGCGGCTCGCGCTCGGTGCGGAACGTGTTCACCTTGGCGTCCGGGTCGGGGTAACCGATCGCCAGGCCGCAGATGACCTGCTCCACGTCGGGGATCGAGAGCCGTTTCCGCAGCAACTCGTGATAGTTGGCGAGCGCCGCCTGCGGGCACGTCTCGAGGCCGAACTGCCGCGCGGCGATCATGACGGACTGGATGAACATGCCCGTATCGAGCCACGAGCCGACTTCCATGTCCTTGTCGATCGTGAAGAAGATCCCGGTCGGCGCGCCGAAGAACTCGTAGTTCTGCCGCCGTTGCAGGCGCATGCCTTCCTTGTCGTCCCGCGTGATGCCGAGCGTGCCGTAGAGCCCCCAGCCGCAGGCCCGACGCCGCGTGATGTAGGGATCGCGCCACTTGACGGGATAGTAGTTGTACGGCCGCTCGGGCTCGGGCGCCGTGTCGTAGGCGGCGCACATCTCGGCCGCGAGCTGGTCCCTGACCGCGCCGTCGACGACATACGCCTTCCACGGCTGGATGTTGGTGCCGGAGGGCGCCCGACCGGCGGTGATGAGGATGCGGCCGATGAGATCACGCGGCACCGGCGTCTTGAGGTAGGCACGGATCGACTGCCGCCCGCGGATGGCGTCCTCGACCGTCAATCCGACGCGTTCTTCCGGCGTCGATGGGGTCGCGCTGCTCTGGCCGTCGCGCTTCATGGAAAACCTCGTTCGGCTGGGTGGGTTCGGCGATGGGGGAAGCATTCGCCGGCTAGATTGTCCCGGAACGCGGCCGTTGCCCAGCCCCGCAGGCGGCGTCCCGCGTCGAATGGCCGGCTTGATCGCATCCGGCCGACCTTCTCATGTATCGGCCATGACCGAGTCGATCCATTCTCCGGAACAGCAGGCAGGGCTGCCCGCCGCACCACCGTCACCCTTTGTCGTGGGCCTCGGCTGCCGCTGTCCGCGCTGCGGCAAGGGCCGTCTGTTCCCGAGTTTTGCGGCGCTGGTTCCGGTCGACCGTTGCGAAATCTGCAATCTCAGCTTCGCCTTCGCCGAGAAAGGCGACGGGCCGGCGGTCTTCGCGATCTTCATCCTGGGGTTCCTGGTGCTCGGCGGCGCCTTGATCGCCGAGTTCAGGTTCGGCATGCCGCTCTGGGGGCACGTGGTGCTCTGGGGCGTCCTGACCCCGCTGCTGGCGCTGGGCCTGCTGCGCGCGCTCAAGGCCACGCTGATCGCCATGCAATACCGCTACAAGGCAAAGGAGGCCGTCGCCACCGATGTCGCGCGGAGCGGCAAGTGACGACGTCGGTCTCTCGGCAGGGCCTTCTGTGGCCGACGGTGTTCGCGATCGTCGGCGTGCTCGCCATGGTCTCGCTCGGCACGTGGCAGATGCAGCGCCTGGCCTGGAAGAACGGCCTGATCGCTCAGATCGAAGCCCGGACGCGGGACGCGCCCATCCCGCTGTCGGAGGCGCTGCGACGTGCCGCCGCCGGCGAGGACATCGAATATCTGCGCGTTCGCGCCGAAGGGCGTCTCATGTCGGGACGCGAGCGCTACTACTACGCGCCGTCGTCGTCCGCCGGTCCCGGCTGGCACGTTTACGCGCCGCTGGCGACGTCCTCCGGCATCGTGATCGTCAATCGTGGCTTCGTGGCTGATCGGTTCCGCGATCCGGCGACCCGTCCGGAGGCTGCGGACCGCGATGTCGTCATCGTCGGCCTCGCCCGCCGACCCGAGGCGCGAACGATGTTCACGCCCGACAACGACGAGGCCCGCAACGTCTGGTACTGGCGCGATCTGGCCGGCATGACCCGGTCGATGCTGCCGTCCCCGTCGGCGCCCGTCGCACCGTTCTTCCTCGAGGCGGAGGCGGGCAAGGCGGACGGGCCCGGACCGCGCGGCGGGGCCACCCGGCTCGAGATCCCGAACAATCACTTTCAGTACGCCATGACCTGGTACGGGCTCGCACTGACGCTGATCGGCGTCTACGCAGCGCTCGCCTTGGGCAGGCGCAAAGGCCCCGAATAGCACGGTCGGGCCAAGGGGCGGCACCAGGACATGGGCAACCGTCGCTCCACAGGCCCTCCGCGCCCAGCCTTGTCCCCGCCTGCCTTCACCGATAGGGTCGCCCTGCCGGCAGCCGATCCGTCATCGACGCACACGGAAGAGCAAAACCACAGTGAAATACGTCAGCACGCGAGGGCAAGCTCCCGAGCTCGGTTTCGAGGATGTGCTCCTGACCGGGCTGGCACGGGACGGTGGCCTGTACTTGCCGGCCGAGTGGCCAGAGATCTCGCCCGCGGCCATCGCGCGCATGGCGGGGGCCCCCTACGAGACGGTGGCGATGGAGGTGATGCGCCCGTTCGTCGGCGGCGAGGTTCCGGACCCGGACCTCGAGGCGATCATCGCCGATGCCTACGCCACGTTCCGCCACCGGACGGTCGCGCCGCTCGTCCAGATCGGACCGTCGGACTGGGTGCTCGAGCTGTTCCACGGGCCCACGCTGGCCTTCAAGGATGTCGCCATGCAGGTGCTCGCGCGCCTGATGGACCGCGCCCTGGCGCGCCGGGGAACGCGGGCGACGATCGTCGGGGCCACGTCCGGCGATACCGGCGGCGCGGCCATCGATGCGTTCCGCGGCCGCAGCGCCATCGACATTTTCATTCTCTATCCGCACGGCCGGGTCAGCGACGTCCAGCGTCGTCAGATGACCACGCCGGACGACGCCAACGTCCATGCGCTCGCCATCGACGGGACGTTCGACGATTGCCAGAACATCGTGAAAGCCCTGTTCAATGATCTGGCACTGCGCGATCGCATCGGGCTAGCAGGCGTCAACTCGATCAACTGGGCACGCCTCCTGGCGCAGATCGTCTACTACTTCACGTCGGCGACGGCCCTCGGATCGCCCTGCCGGCGTGTCAGCTTCAGCGTGCCGACAGGCAATTTCGGCGATGTGTTCGCCGGCTATGCGGCCATGCGCATGGGGCTGCCCGTCGAGCGGCTGGTTATTGCGACCAACGTCAACGACATCCTCGTCCGGACGCTCGACAGCGGTGTCTACGAGACGCGTGGCGTGGTCGCGACTCACTCGCCGAGCATGGACATCCAGATCTCCTCGAACTTCGAGCGCCTGCTGTTCGAGTTGGCGAACCGCGATCCGGCGCGCGTCCGCCAGCAGATGGCGTCCCTGAAGCAGTCGGGCAGCTTCGCCCTCGAGCACGACGAGCTGACCGCGTTCCGCGAGGTCTTCGACGCCGGCTGCACCGACGAGGCCGCAACCCTCGCCGAAATCCGCCGGCTGCATGGCGAGACCGGCTATCTCGCCGATCCGCACACAGCCGTCGGCACGTCCGTCGCGCGCCGCGTCGCGCGCGCCCCCGGCGTGCCCATGATCACGCTGGCGACAGCGCATCCGGCCAAGTTTCCGGCCGCCGTCCAGCGCGCTGTTGGCGTCCCGCCTCCCACGCCGCCGATCGTGGCCGAGCAGGCCGGACGGGTGGAGCGTTTCACGCGCCTGCCGGCCGATGTGGCCGCCGTCGCAAAGTTCGTAGACCAGAGGCGAGCAGGACGGGCACCGGCATGACGACCAACATCACGCGCCTCGCGAACGGCCTTCGGGTCGTCTCCCACGACATGCCGCACCTCGGCACCGTATCGCTCGGCGTTTGGGTCGCGTGCGGCGCCCGCCATGAAGGCGATCGCGAGCAGGGTATTTCGCACCTTCTCGAGCACATGGCGTTCAAGGGAACCAGCCGTCGCACCGCGAAACAGATCGCCGAGGAGATCGAGCATGTCGGCGGCGATCTCAATGCCGCGACCAGCCTCGACACCACCTGCTATTATTCGCGCGTGCTGAAGGACGATGTCGCCGTCGCGCTCGATGTTCTGGCCGATATCGTGCAGAACCCCCTCTATTCGGCGGAGGAGCTCGAACGCGAGCGCGAGGTCATTCTGCAGGAGATCGCCGCCACCCGCGATAGCCCCGACGATATGGTCTACGACCTGTTCCAGGACGCAGCGTTCCCAGATCAACCGCTCGGCCGGCCGATCCTGGGCACGCCAGAGAGCGTGTCGGCGTTCAAGCCGGACGATCTGCGCGGCTTTCTCGCCTCGCGCTATCGCGCCGGCAGCATGGTCATCTCGGCCGCGGGCAACATCCGGCACGAGACTCTCGTCCGCCTCGCCGAGGATATGTTCGGTGGTCTCCCCGCCGGCGAGACGCCACCCGCGGTGGGCGCCAGCTATGTCGGTGGCCCGCGGGTCTCGACCCGGTCGTTCGAGCAGGCTCATGTCGTGCTCGGCTATCGCGGCCTGTCCTATCGCGACCCTGACTTCTATACGGCGCAGGTCTTTTCGGGCCTGTTCGGCGGCGGCATGTCGTCCCGGCTGTTCCAGGAAGTTCGTGAGGCCCGCGGCCTCTGCTACTCGATCTATTCGTCCGCCTGGGGGCTCGGCGATACGGGGCTGTTCTCGATCCACGCCTCGACCGGCCCCGGCGACGTCCGCAAGCTGGTCGACGTGCTTCGCGTCGAGATGGCACGCGCCGAGGCCGAGGCCCCGGACGAGCGCGAGATCCAGCGCGCCAAGGCGCAGCTCAAGGCTGGCCTGCTCATGAGCCTCGAGAGTGCGGCGTCGCGGGCCGAGCAGATGGGCCGCCAGTTGCTGGCCTTCGACCGCCTTTTGACGCCGGACGAGCTCATCGAGCGCGTCGATGCGGTGACGGCCGAGGGTATCCGCGAGACGGCTTCGCGGCTGCTGGCCGGCTCGAAGGTGTCGTTTGCGCTGGTGGGCGCGGGCAAGAATGCGAGCGCCATGAAGGTGGTCAAGGAAATCGCTGGCTGACGCAGGGCATGCCGCAAGGGGGTCGGGCCGATGCTGGCGATGCTGCACAGACTGTTCGGGCATCCGCCGTCGCTGCAGGGCGAGCGCATCGTGCTCGTGGCACCTGTGCAGGCCGACTACGAGGCCTGGGCCATCCTGCGCGGTGAGAGCAGGGATACTCTGACGCCGTTCGAGCCCGCCTGGAGTGAAGACGAGCTCTCACGTCCGTCGTTCCAGCGCCGGCTACGTCGGTATCGCCGGGAGCGCCGTCTCGGTTGCGGCGCGGCGTTCTTCATCAAGCGCCGCTCCGATCGCGTCTTGCTTGGAGGACTGGCGCTGACCAATATTCGCGGCGGGGTCACGCAATCGGGCTCGATCGGCTATTGGCTGGGACGATGCCACGTGGGCAAGGGGTACGCCACCGATGCCGTCAGGCTTGCTGTTGGTCAGGCCTTCGATGTTTGGGGGCTGCATCGCGTCGAGGCCGCCTGTCTGCCGAACAATACCCCGTCGATCCGTGTCCTCGAACGGTGCGGTTTCCAGCGCGAGGGCTTGGCCCGGGGCTACCTCCGCATCGACGGCGCGTTCCGCGACCACCTGCTATTCGCCCGCCTCGCCGACGATCCGCAGGTTGCATGTGGACGACGCGACACGGTCACTGCCGAAGCCTCATTGCGGGCACAATCGCATGATGATCGGGTCCATGAATCTGCCGCAGGGCTCCGCGACGGGCCGGTGGCCGGGGGAGGATTCGCATGAACCTCGCGTCGGGGCGACGCCTGTTCCGGTGCACGCCTTTAGCGACGGCCTGTCCGAGGGTGCGCAGGCGCGTGCTCCCGGTGACATGCGTGGCGTTCGTGTGGGCCGTGTGCGTGCTGGTCCTGTTCGCGGGCCCGGCCCTGGCGCTCAAGCCCATTACGCTGACCGGCGAGCAGGACTGGATCGACATTTCCATCCAGGGCGAGCGTCACGAGGCCCGCGGCGACACGCTGAACATCGAGACGGCGCCGGGCCCGGACGGGGCGACGGCCCGCATGGCGGTGCGCGCCTCGACGCCGAATTCCGATCCGAGCTGGATCGTGTTCGCGCTGCACAATCCGACCAATAAGACGATCGAGCTCTGGCTGACGGCCGATCGCTACAACCCGATCGGCGCCGGCGTCGTGTGGCCGGACCTCGACGCCCGGCGCATCGCGTCGGTCGGCCACTCGGCCGGCTTCGCGCCCGAACGCGTGCGCAACGACCGGATCGACATCTTCCGCCTGACGATCGAGCGCGGCCAGACCATCACGTACGCCGTGGAGCTGGCCAGCGAGGGTTATTCCCGGTTCGGGCTGTGGCGGCCGATCGAGTTCGAGCAGCGCCAGCGCGAACGGCAGCTGTTCAATGGCATCATGCTCGGCATCACCGGTCTTCTGGCGGTGTTCCTGACGGCCGTGTTCGCCGCCAATCACAAGTCCATCTTTCCGATGGCGGGATTGGTAGCGTGGTGTGCGCTGGGCCTGCTGTGCGTCGATTTCGGTTTCTGGCACAAGCTGTTCCAGATGCGACCCGAGGACAACGCCCAGTACCGGGCGGCGGCGGAGGCCGCCCTTGCGGCCAGTCTCGTGATCTTTCTGGCGGCATTCCTGCGGGTCAATCTCTGGGGCGGTTTTGCGCGCACGCTGTTCCTGGTCTGGATCGTGGCGCAGCTTTGCATCGTCGGCGTGGCCGTTCTCGACCCGCGCCTCGCGGCGACGGTGGCGCGTCTGTCGCTCGCCCTGATCGGCGCCCTGGGGATGGTGCTCATCCTCGTCCTCGCCGTGCGCGGCCTCGACCGCGCGCTCGCGCTGATGCCGACGTGGATCCTCTATCTCGTGTGGCTGTTCGGCGCCGCCGTCACGCTGACCGGCCAGTTTACCGCTGATTTCGCGGCGTCCGGCCTTGTCGCAGGTTTGGTGCTCATTCTGGTGCTCATCGGCTTCACGGTGACCCAGTACGCATTCCGCTCGACGGAACCTTTGCTCGGCACCGGACCGGGCGGCCAGCAGTTGCGGCTGGCTGCGCTCGATCGGGCCGGCGTCGCATTCTGGGAGTGGAACATCCGCCGCGACGAGGTGCGCCTCGATCCGGACATGGAGCTGACGCTTGGTCTCGCGGCGGGCGAGTTGCCGAACAAGGTCGACGACCTCCTTGCCTACGTCCATCCGGCGGACCGCGAGCGCTTCCGTCTCGAGCTGCAGGCCATCCGTGATCGCGATGGCGGCGCGCTGCGCACCGGCATTCGCATGCGTCACGCCGACAGCTCCTATCGCTGGCTCGAGTTCGAGGGCGCCAGCGTGCCGTCCTCCGATCGGCGAAACCTGCGCTGCGTGGGGCTCGTCCGCGACACCACCGACCAGAAGCGGGCGCAGGAACGGCTGCTGCACAACGCCGTCTACGACAGCCTGACGTCCCTGCCCAACCGCGAGCTGTTCCTCGACCGTCTGACCGGCGCCCGCCGCGCAGTGCCGAACATGCCCCGCCGCAACATCGCGGTGCTGGTGGTAGATGTGGATCGCTTTCGTTCGGTGAACGCGTCGTTCGGCATCGTGGTCGGCGACAGCATCATCCTTACCGTGTCGCGGCGTATCGCGCGCATTCTCGGCCCCGACGGCAATCTGGCGCGGATCGGCGGTGACCAGTTCGCCCTGTTCATGACCGATTACGTCGACACCCGCGAGATCGCGACGCTCGCCGAGCGTCTCCGCCTCGCCCTGCGCTCCCCGATCCGCATTGCCGGCCAGGAGGTCGTACTCACCGGCTCCATCGGCATCGCCATCGACGATGGTACGGCGGAACGCGTTCGCGACCTGATGCGGTACGCGGAAACGGCGATGCATCGCGCCAAGCGCCTTGGGAGCGACCGGGCCGAGATCTATAGCCCGGACATGCAGAGCGAGCAGTCCGAGCGCGCCGATATCGAGGCCGATCTCGCCAAGGCGATCGAGGAGCGTCGGTTGACGTTGCTCTATCAGCCGATCGTCAACCTCTCGAACGACGAATTGGTCGGCTTCGAGGCTGTCGTGCGCTGGAAACATCCGCGGCTCGGGGTCATCGCGCCGACCGAGCTGCTGGCCGGTTCCGATCGGGCCGAGTTGAGCACGCGCCTCACCGCATTCGTCATGCAGCGGGCGATTGCCGATCTCGCCCGTTGGCAGCAGGAGCTGCCGCGCCCCGAGCATCCGATGTTCGTCGTGGTCGGCCTCGGCAACCGGCAGCTGCTGACCACCGAGCTGGTGCAGGAAGTCAAGCAGGTGAAGTCGCGGGTCGTGCTGCCGCCCGGGTGCCTGAAGCTGTCCGTGCCCGAGGCTGTCGTCATGGACAATCCGGAGCAGGCCTCGCACGTGCTCGACCTGCTCCGCGACACCGGCGTCGAGCTGTGGATGGACGGTTTCGCGACCGGCTACAGCTCCTTGTCCTACCTGGGACGCTTTCCGTTCGATACGTTCCGGATCGATCGCACACTGGTCGAATTGTCGGGACAGGGGGATCGCGATGCGTCTCTCGTCCGCTCGATCGTCGCTGTCGCCCACGAACTCGGCCGCAAGGTCATGGGCCAGGGGGTCGAAGCCGCCGAGGACGCGGCGTTCCTGCGCGCGATCGGCTGTCACTACGCCCAGGGCTTCCATTACGGCGAGCCGATGGGCGAGGACGAAACGCTTCGCCTCCTGCGTCTCATCCGGAAGTCGGAGCGCCGGATGCGCCGCAGGGGCATGGTGCGTGGCCAGGAGAAGCGGAAGGCTGGCGAAGGCGCAGCCGCCGGCACCGCGCCGGGGAGCGACGCCACGGCGCCACCGGCGACGCCCGCCGTGGCCCCCGCGGCCCCTCCTGCCGGCTCTCGGCCTGCCCCCGCGTCGGCTCCGTCGCAAGCGCAACCCTATACACAACCGCCGGCGACACGACCGCCGGCCGGCCCCATGTCGCCACCGTGGCGGCCCGATGTCCAGCCGGTCAGCCAGCCCGTTCGAACCATGCCGCCGGCCGGCCACCGTCCGCCACCAGGGCAAGCGCCTTCGGGGCCTTTGCCGACGCCGCCCGGGCCGATCTCGCGCCCGTTGACCCAGCCGCCGATGGCAGCGCCGTCCAGCCCCCTGACGCAACCGCCCGGATCGCGCGCCCCTGCGCCGCCTCAGCCGCCGGACGTCGCCCCCGCCCGCATGGAGAGCAACGGACGATCGGCTCCCGATCCGCTGCCTCCGTTGCGCGAGCCCCCCGGACCGGCCTCGACCCCGCCACAGCAGATGGCGCCACTCGCTCGCGAACCGGAGCCCGGTACGGTGCCGACGCGTCCGACGCTGCAGCGCATGCCGCAGCGCGCTCTCTCGCCCGCCATCGCTGCGAGTTTGGCCCGTCTGGCCGGCAAGGCGAGCGAGGATGCGGCGGGCGAGACGCCGGCGAGGAACGGCGCGGTCGACGACGCCCCTGGCACGCCGCCGTCGCCCCGGGGCATCAAGGCTGCCGAATGACCGGCGTCGTGAGATCGGTGTGACGGATCGCAACGAGACCGTCAGGCGTGGCCAGCCGCTCCGACGAGGAACGTGAGATCGACGCCGAGACTCGAGAGCGCGCGCTGGTAGGTCTGCTCGTGATCCGAGGCGAAGACCAGCTCGGGATTGGCAGCGCAGTGCAGCCAGCCGTTGGCCTGGATCTCGGTTTCGAGCTGTCCCGGCGCCCAGCCCGCATAGCCGAGCGCGAGCAGGCTCTGAGCCGGCCCTTTGCCCGCGGCGATGCATTTGAGGATGTCGAGCGTCGCCGTGAGGCAGATCCCGCCCCCGACGACCATGGTGGAATCTTTCATCACGAGGTCGTCCGAGTGCAGCACGAACCCGCGCTCCGTCGAGACGGGGCCACCGACGTGCACCGACTTGTCGAGCAGTTCGTCCGGCACCCCGCCGTCGCTGTTCCTGTCGATCAGGTTGAGCTGTGTCAGCAATCCCGGAAACGAGAGCTTCGCTGCCGGCTGATTGACGATGATGCCCATTGCGCCCTCGTCGTTGTGCCGGCACATGAAAATGACAGCACGCCGGAAGCGCTTGTCGGCCATGGTGGGCATGGCGAGTAGGAGCTGTCCCTCGAGATATCGATCCCGGGTCGAGGTGCGGGTTGACGTTTTGCGGGCGGCGCTCATGGCGTGAGCATAGCCTCTGCGTTAACCACCTGTGAAGCCATCAATCCCTCGTGATGCGTGCCTTGCCCGGCGTTGGCGCTGCGGCAGTCCCGGCTTACATAGGTAGGATGATCGCCCTGCTGAAACGAGCCCTCGACATGCACGCTGCCGCTATCCGCCTTCCCGGTCTGTCGGCCGCTGCGCTGTCGCTTCTGGTGACCCTCGCCCCGACCGCGCCACGCCCGGCGCTGGCCGGCGAAGCGGAGCCGGCCGTCGCGACGCCTTGGATCACCGAGCAGACGGCGCGGGCGCGGATCGTCGCGGGAGGGGCGCCTGCCAGCGATGGGAAGCCGCGCCTCGTCGCCGGCCTTGAACTGACCCTCGAGGACGGTTGGAAGACCTATTGGCGCAATCCCGGGTCGTCGGGCGTGCCGCCGCGCGTCGAGGACACGGGGTCGGAGAACCTGAAGTCGCTCGAGGTGCTGTTTCCCGCGCCACTCCGCTTCCCAGACCGCGACGGCGACACGATCGGCTACAAGTCGTCGGTGACGCTGCCGATCCTGGTGGAACCCGTCGACCCGCAAAAGCCCGTCGTCCTGCGCCTTTCGGCCGAGGTCGGCATCTGTCGCGAGGTGTGCATCCCCGTGCAGCCGGCCTTCGAGCTGTCGATCCCCCCCGATGCGGCGGCGAAGTCGGCCGGGAGCGGTCTGCAGCAGGCCATGGCCCGTGTTCCGACCACCTCCGATTCGAGAAGCACGGCGCCCCGCATCGCGAAGCTCGCGATCGACCTGAGCGGCCCGAGGCCGGCCATTTCGATCGAGGCCACGTTCGCAGGCGACGCCGGCAAGTCCGACGTCTTCCTGGAGGCGCCCGACGGGATCTGGATTCCCATGACCCGCCCCCAGGAGGTCGCAGCCCCCGGCACCCGCCGGTTCGTCGTTGACCTGACTGACGGCGCCGATATTGCGGATTTGAAGGGAAAAACCATCCGCGCGACTCTGGTCGGGGAAACGGCCCAGTCCGAAACCACGTTCGTTTTTGCTGAAACCCGTTGATCGCCTGAGCCGGACGACGGCTCCGGCATCGGGGTGTTGTGTGTGACCGGTGGATCCGGGCGGAGCGTTCGTGTTTGGTCCGTTCCGGAATAGACTTTCTCTGCATGATTTTCGTCTGTAGCTTTTCGTGCGTGGCCGGGACATGGCCGCCCCCCTTTTAAGGACGCATCAACCATGCATATTTTGACGCGTGGCGACATTCCCCAGCGGCTGCGGCTCGTATCGGGTCTGATTCTGTTCGTGTTCGCGTTGACTCATTTCCTCAATACGGCCGTCGGCCTCGTCAGTCTCGAGCAGATGGATGCGATCGACCGCTGGCGTGTCCTCGTGATCCGCTCGCTGCCCGGCACCATTATCTTCGCCAGCGCCCTCGTCGTTCATATGCTGTTTGCGCTCTGGAAGCTGGCTCGGCGCAACACGTTTCGCCTGCCTTGGTGGGAGCTGCTGCAGATCGCGCTCGGCCTGCTGATCCCGTTCCTGCTCTTCCCACACATCGTGAATACGCGCATTGCGAGCTCGGTATTCAACGTCGAGGACAACTACCTCTACGAACTTGCCCGCCTATGGCCGGCGAACGCCATTCTCCAGAGCACGCTCCTGCTGATGGTCTGGATCCATGGCTGCATCGGCATCCACTTCTGGCTGCGCCTCCACGCCCCGTATCGCGCCATGCAACCGGCGCTCCTGTTTCTCGCCATCGCGATCCCGCTCGCTTCGCTCGGCGGCTTCATGGTCTCGGGCCGCGCCGTGGCCGCTCTGATCGAGAATCCGGATGCGCTGCAGCGCGTGCGCGAGCTGACGCGATGGCCGAACGCCGAGGCAGACGCGCTGCTGGCCACGTACCGCACCTGGACCCGTTTGGGATTCCTCGGCGTGTTGGGCCTGATCGCCGCCATCTTCGCCGTTCGATACCTCTCGTGGATCGCGGCCCCCAAGGTGGCGATCTCCTATGCGGGCGGTGCCACGATCAACGTGCCGATCGGCCCGACGCTGCTCGAGATCTCGCGTCTCAACAAGATCCCGCACGCCTCGGTGTGCGGCGGCCGCGCCCGCTGTTCGACGTGTCGCGTCCGCATCGAGGAGGGTGGTGAGAACCTTCCCCCGGCGGTGTTCCCGGAATCGGTGACCCTCGCTGCCATCGAGGCTCCGGCCAACGTCCGTCTGGCCTGCCAGATCCGCCCGACCAAGCCGCTGGTCGTAACGCAATTGTTGCGCCCGGTCGGCACCGGACCCGACGCGGTGGGCGTCGCGGAGTCCGACTCGAGCGGCACCGAGAAGCCGCTTGCCGTCCTTTACGTGAACATGCGCGAGTTCAACGAGCTGACGCGCACCAAGCTGCCCTACGACGTGGTGTTCCTGCTCAACCAGTTCTTCACCGCCGTCGGCACAGCCATCCGCGCCCAGGGCGGCACCATCGACAAGTATGTCGGCGACGGCGTGATCGCGGTCTTCGGCCAGAAGCAGGGCGTCGAGGGCGGCTGCCGGCAGGCTCTCCGGGCCATCCGCGCCATCGATCTGGCGCTTGATCATCTGAATTCGGCGGTCGGCCCCGAGTTGGGCAAGCCCGTCCGGATCGCGGCCGGTCTCCACGCTGGCCATCTCGTTCTTGGTCGGATCGGGCATGGCCAGGCGGTCGATCTGACGGTGATCGGCCCGGCGATACGGACGGCGCTGGAACTCGAGCAGTTCGCCAAGGACCGCGAGGTTCAGCTCGTGCTGTCGCTCGACGTCGCGCGGCTGGCTGGCTGGAACCCGGACGATGCTTTGGTCAGCTCGGTGCGGGTGCGCGGCATGGACGAGCCGCTCGACGTCGTGGACGTGCCACGCGGTCGCGATCTCGCCGTGACGATCCTCGCCCCCGGCCAGGGCGAGCGCGTCCAGCGTACGGCCCAGCCCGCAGAGGACGCCTGACCTGAACCGGCGCAGCTCGTCGGTGGTCAGGCCTGCGAGCCCTGACCGCTGTCGGCGCTGGTGGCGGGGCGGTGGCCGAGTTTGACGCCGATGAAGAGACCGGCAATCGTCCCGACCGTCCCGAAACCGGCCAGATACCGGTAGATGCAAGCGCTGGCGAAACACTCGGTCGAGATGGCGCTGGCAACGACGACCGCGAGCGCCGCCCCCGCGAGCGCGCCGCCGACGCCACCCATCAGCGCGTAGGTGAGGGTTTGACCGACGCTCGCCTGCGGAGCCGGTGCCGCCTCCTCGTCCGGTGACGGATCCTCGGCATCGAGCCAGCTCAGATCCGGTCGTTCGCTCTTGGGGATCGAACTGGCGGCGCGCGCGCTGTGTCCTGGCGACGAGGAGCCGCCGGACTGCGAGTACCGGCCGTCGCCTCCCGGCACGGGCCGCCGTGAGGGCTGTGAGGCGAGACCGCTGACCCCGCCAGCGATCGAGCCTGAGGGGTTGCCAGCCGCGACGTGTCCGGAAGGAGTCCCGGAGCTGCCCCGCTGCCCGGTCGAACCTGTGGCTCGAGCCGCAGAGCCCGAGGGCTGCCCTTGGCGCAGGGCCTGGGGCTTGAAGAGCAACTCCCGCCATTCGACCACCGATTGCGGCCGCTCCTGGATTCGCAGCCGGAGCCCTTGGTCGATGGCATCGAGAAAGCTCGGCCGGTAGGCACCGGTCACGAGGTCCCTCAGCGGCGCCATGTCGTCCTGGAGCATCCGTTCAGGGGCCTCGGGCGGCAGCTTTCCCGTCAGCGCGCGAAAGAGCGTCGCCGAGAGCGCATAGATGTCGGTCCAAGGCCCCTGCAGTTCCGGACGCGACGAATACTGCTCTGGCGGTGAGTAGCCGTGCTTCACGATGGCCGACAGGGCCCGTGCGCGGTTCCGGATGGACTCTCGCGCCGAGCCGAAATCGATCAGCACCGGTCGCCCGTCGTCGCGGATCAGCAGATTGTCGGGGGAAATGTCGCGATGCATCATGTTGTTGTGATGCACTTCCTCGAGCGCGCTGAGGAGCGGCATGAGGATACGGTCGAGTTCGTCCTGTGTCGGCGGCCGGCCGAGCTGTTTCAGCCATTGCGCGAGATCGAGACCCGCCTCGTAGTTGAGGACGATGTAGGCCGTCCCGTTGGCCTCGAAGATGCTCGACACGTCGACGATGGCCGGATGCTTGAACTTGGCGAGTGCCCGCGCTTCGGTGAGAAAGCGCTCGAGCCCCCACTTGTAAGTGCCGTCGCCCGAGGATGTCGGCCGGACCGAACGCCCCTGACGGACGCTGAACTCGTGTGGAAAGTACTCCTTGATGGCGTAGAGCTTGCCTAGTCCCTCATGCTCCGCGAGGTACGTGATGCCGAAACCGCCGGCGCCGATCACTTCCCGGATGATGTAATGATCGACGCGCGTCCCGGTCGGCAGAGGATAGCGCAGGTGGGGGTCTTTGCCGGGCGACCTGCTGTTGTCTGTGTCGCTCATCGGGGACCCGAATTCTGTGCGCGCGGATGGAGTGTACGTCGCCACGTGCAGATTGTCGCCATGTCCCGAGGAGCAGATGGCGTGCTGCCGAGGACCGCGTTGGTGTCCGACGGCGGCCGGAGATTTTGCATGTCCGGCCGCCCGCTGTCAGTTCGTCTCCAGGGCGTCTCGTGCGACGCTTGAGGATCGTCAGCGCCGCCGCGAAACGGCCTTCGGCTGTGACCAGTTGATGATCTGCACGCGCCGGTTCTCGGGTCCTTGCGGGTTCCCCGGGTTCTTCAGGCGGCTCTCGCCGAAGCCCCGCGCGATGAGCGCACCCGGCGGCACGCGATACTGCCGGATGAGATAGCGCCGGACGGCCTGCGCGCGACGATCCGACAGATAGTCGTTGTAGTCGCGGCTCCCGCGCGCGTCGGTGTGGCCGGCGATGACGAACCGTTGGCCCGCGAGCCGTTTATCGGCGAGAGCCTCACCGAGCGTCTTCAAACCGGCGGCCGCCTCGGGCGTGATCTCTATCGAATCGTAGCCGAACAGCACTTCGATATCGACGGTGGGCATGCCGCGCTCGAGGGCGATCTCCGGCGCCCGCGCCATTTCGGCGTCCGTCGGTGCAGGTCCGGCAGGCGGCGGCCCTTCGGGAGCGGCGGTGGGAATGGCGGGCGGGAAGGCGCTTGCCGGCCCGATTGGTTCGCCGACCGGCGCTGTTGGTGGGGCCTGCCGCGTGGCCCGCCGACCCGTGGGGGCCGGTGCAGCCACCTGCGGCGGAGGCGGCTCGGCGACAGGGGCCGGGGCACCAAGCGTTCCGGCGCTGGGCGACGGCGGCGGCTGGGCGGCGAGTCCCACTCCGCCACCGGATGCCACCGGCGGTGCCGAGGTCTGTTCGACCGGCGGCGGTACAGCTTCGGGAGGTGGCGGCGCGGCGGCTTGAGTCGGCTGAGGCGGTGGCTCGGGAGCCGGCGCGACGGCCGTCGGTGCTGGCCCACCGGGCGACGGTGCGGCTGGTTGTCCGGGCGGAGGCGCTGAGCCTCGTTGTGCGCCGTCGCCGCCCAGGCGCCCGATGAGGTCTTCGACGGCCTTTCGGTCCGACTGGGTCTGCGCCTGGTTGAGGATGTCGCGCACGCTCTGCTGGTTCTGCTGGGCATTGGCGAAAGTGGCCCCATGCGCGAGGCCCGCGATGGACGCAACCGTGAGGAGATATCGTTTGATCATCGCGTGACGCCCCTGAATTCGGGAATATCTGTTGGAAGTTTAGCTGTCGCGGCTTCTGCCCGCAAGAAACGGTGTTCGGAATTGGCTTCGAGCATGATTTGGATCCAGGGCTGAGGGGGCGATCAGTCACCAGCGGCCGGGTGGGCACCAGCCGGCATCGGCGTGCGGAAGTGGCACCGGTTGCCCGGTCCGGAGATCGACGAAGACGGTCTGGCTGCCGGCCACAGGCTGAGACCCGAATTGCCGCGGCGGGGCCCTGAGCGGGACCGGCGCCTGACGCGGCGTCGTCTGTACCGTTGCGACCGGTGCGCCCTGGGCCGCGGTGGGAATCTGGACTGCCTGCGCCGGCGGGCTGGGAGCGTTGGTCGCTGGCGCCGTTTGCGGAGGCATCCGTACGATCACCCGTGGGTTCTGCGGCGTGCCGGCGCCCTCGATCCCGGGCGCGGTCGAAAATCCCGGCGACGGTGGGGCCGGCGTAGCTGCACGCTCGGGGCTGGCGGGTGTCGCGGCCGGCGCCGATGTAGCGGCGGTCGGTTGCTGGGTCGCTGGCCCGGCCGCCGTCTGGGCCGGCCCACCAATGACATTGCCGAGCGCCCGGCGATCGCCCGCGGTTTGCGCCTGCGCGAGGATCTGGCGTGTCTCGGCGGCTGTCCCTGGCGAGGGAGCTTGCTGGGCCAGCGCTGCCGTTCCACCGGCCAGGCTGAGAATTGCCGCGGCAACGAGCGGCGGCAGGCGTCTTCGTTGTCGTGTCATGTCCAACGATCCTTTCGACACGCCCCGGCATCGCGCGGGGAAACCGCGGACGTGGTGGCACCCGATCGGTCGATGCCAAACGCCAGCCGGAAGGCTACGCGTCTGTATCAATCCGTTACGTCTCGGATATGGGCGAAGGGACGCCCGTGAGCAACTCAACGGTCGCTCACGGTGGAACACGAAGTCGTGGACAGGTGGCGCTTAGGCCGTGCGCAACGGGTGAAATCTACTCCGCGGCGGCCTTCTTCGCGCCGCCGTCGCGGTAGGCGGTGCGCCGCTCGTCCCACTCGGCAGCACCGAAGCGGGCGAAGGTGGAGGCCGGCCCGCCCTTGCTGAAGGGCTGCTGCAGCGCGCCCGTCTCCTTGAGGTCGGCCAGCATCTTGTCGCAAAGCCCGATGATCGACGACAGCAGCATGCCCGGCAGGATGGCGAGCCGGTAGCCCATCGCCTCGGCGTCCTTCATGTTGACGGGCGGCGTCTTGCCCGAGAGCACCATGTTGAGCATGCACGGCGCCTTCACGAGCTTTGGCACGTTGACGACTTCGTCCATCGTCTGCGGCGCTTCGAAGAAGATGAGGTCGGCACCGGCCGCCGCCGCGGCATTGGCGCGCCGGATGGCCTCGTCGAAACCGGCGCCGGCCCGGGCGTCGGTGCGCGCGATGATGAGGAAGTCCTTGGAGCGGCGCGCGGCCGAGGCCGCCCGGATCTTCGCGGCGTAGTCCTCGATCGACACCAGTTCCTTGTCGTCGAGATGCCCGCACTTCTTCGGAAACACCTGATCCTCGATGTGGATTGCCGAGACGCCGGCCCGCTCGAACTCCTGCACCGTGCGGTAGGCGTTGAGTTCGTTGCCGTATCCCGTGTCGCTGTCGGAGATCAACGGCACGTTGATGCAACTCGTGATGCGGCGCGCGTTGTCGACCATCTCGCTCATCGTGACGAGCCCGTAGTCCGGCAGGCCGTGTGCGGCCGACGTACCTGCGCCCGTCATGTAGACGGCGGGAAATCCGGCCTGGTCGATGAGCCGAGCGGTGATGCAGTCGTAGGCTCCGGGCGCGACCACCATCGGGCCGGCCTTGATCATGTCGGCGAGTTTCGTCTTGGGGCCGTGCGTGGCGAGGGACATGGCGTTTTCTCCTGGGGACAGTGCGGGCGTCTGACAGCGCGCAAGAATTCGAGGGAGACGATAGGTTCGCCGCCCGCGGGTGGCAAGCAGACCTCAGCTTCCGACGACGAGGGTCGCCGTCAGCCGCTTGAGGGCGGCGATGGCGGAGAGCGCGGTGATCTTGCCCGTCGCCGGGTTCTCCTCGCTGGGGATATTGGCGATGCTCATGGTGAGGTCGGAGGAGTCGGATTTAACCTCGATGGTGTGCACGTTGCGCGTCACAGCCGGATCGGCCCAGATCTCGATGGTCGTCCTGTCCGGCCCGATGCCGGCGAGTGACAGCGCCACCGCGACGTTGACGTTCGCAGGAAATCCGATGATGGCCTCCCGCGCGGAGCCCTGGAACACCCGGAGCGGCGCGGTGAGCCCCTCGACCGAGATCCCGTTCTTGACGAGGTGTGGCGCCCCGGCGAGCCCGCGCGGCGGCTTCCGCGTCACGATTTTCACGCTCTCCACCTGGCCCTCGGCCACTGCCCTGACGGCGTCGAGCCCGAGCAGCGCCCCCGTCGGCACCAGGACGCGGGCACCCGTTGTCCGGGCCCGCTCGATGAGGTGTCCGTTGGTCAAGAGCTGCCCGACCGACAGCGGCATCAGGATGCGCCCCTTGGCGATCGCGGGCCCGGCGATGTCCGTGAAATGCCGCGCCGGGACGCTCTCGAGGACCACGTCGGCATGGTCGGCCAGTTCACCGAGTGCGACGAGTCTGGGGCTGTGGGAAAGGCCGGCGAGCTTCCGGAGCGCCCCTTCCCGGTCGCGGGCCGAGACGGCCGACAGCACCATGCCGTCGATCCCGCCAGCGTCGACGCGCCGGGCGACGGCCATGCCGATCGCGCCAAGCCCGCCGATGCCCAACCTCAGTGGCGCCGCCATGGTCTCTCCATTCGGTCATTACGATGCGATTGCATACTGGACCGCGAAAGGAGGAGACGGCAAGTTGCGCGCCGTCCCGGGAAGGAGGGCGGCGAACCATGGCGGCACCCGCCCACCCACGACAATCGGCAGGCGATGCCCTGTCCCCGCTTCTCTCCGTTCGCGGCCTCACGCTGCGCTTCGGCAATGTGACGGCGCTCGATGGATTGGCGTTCGACGTCGCCCCCGCCGAGATCGTCGCCGTGATCGGCCCGAACGGAGCGGGAAAGACGACGCTCTTCGATTGCCTCTCGCGTCTCGCGACGCCGGACGCGGGCGAGGTCGCCTTCATGGGCCACGCGCTCCTCGCCGAGCCGGCGCACCGCGTGGCGCACCTCGGCATCGGGCGGACGTTCCAGCAGGGTGCGCTGTTCGAGCGTCTGTCAGTGGCCGACAACCTCCGGCTTGGTCTTGATGGCCGTCACGCGTCGCGCGGCCTCGTGTCCGCCGCCTTGCGCCCCGCGCGCTGGCGTGACGCCGAAGCCACGAACGACGCGCGCGTCGCCCAACTGATGACGCTCTTCGCCCTCGCGCCCTACGCCGAACGGATGCCGCCGGAACTGCCGGTTCCGATCCGCCGCCGCGTCGAGATCGCGCGCGCCATGGCGGCGGCGCCGAAACTTCTGCTCCTCGACGAACCAGCCGCCGGCCTGAGCGCGAGCGAGGTCGCGGACTTGCGCACCCTTCTGCACGCCGTCCGCGCCCGGGAGGCAACAGCCATGCTGCTAGTGGAGCACAACGTGCCGTTCGTGATGAGCGTCGCCGACCGGGTCGTCGCAATCGATTGTGGCCGCAAGCTCGCGGAAGGTCCGCCCTCCGTCATGGCGCGCCACCCGGACGTGGTGCGCGCCTACCTCGGGACGGAGATCGGCTGAACGATGCGTCGCCTTCTGGATGTCGAAGGGCTCAGTGTTTCCTATGCCGGCGCCCCGGCCCTGCACGACATTTCGCTCGTGGTTGCGGAAGGCTACGTGACGGCCCTCGTCGGCGCCAATGGCGCGGGCAAGACGACGACGCTCCGCGCCATCAGCAACATCATCCGCAAGACCGGTTCGGTCGTGTTCGACGGCCGCGAGATCGGCGCCCTCGCCCCTGATCGCATCGCGCGTCTCGGCGTGGCGCATGTCCCCTCGGACCGCGGCACGTTTCGCGCGTTGACCGTGGACGAGAACCTGCGCGTCCCGACGGCTCTCTCTGGCAACCGCGCCGCCGAGCGCGACGACCGCGAGCGTGTGCTCCACCACTTCCCCCGCTTGGCCGAGCGCCTCGGCCAGCGCGCCGGAACATTGTCGGGCGGCGAACAGCAAATGCTCGCCATCGCCCGCGCCCTGATGCTACGGCCCCGTCTCCTCATGCTCGACGAGCCGTCGTTCGGGCTCGCGCCGCGCGTGGTCGAGGAGGTGTTCGCCATCCTGCGGCGCATTCGCGATGCCGACCGGATGTCCGTGCTGCTGGTGGAGCAGAACCTCGGCCTTGCCCTCGCCATCGCCGACCACGCAGTCGTTCTCGATGCAGGGCGCGTTGCGCTGGCTGGACTGCCGGATGAGGCGGGCCGCTTGCAGATCGTTCGCCGCGTGTATCTCGGAGCTTGACCGGCCGTGGAGCAACTCGTCCAGCAGCTGGCCGCGGGCCTGTCGAACGGCGCCATCTATGCCCTGATGGCGCTGGCCCTCGTGATGATCTTCGTCTCGACGAGCCACATCAATTTCGCGCAGGGCGAGATGGCGATGTTCTCGACCTACCTCGCTTGGGCCGGCATGCAATCCGGGCTGTCGTTCTGGCCGGCGCTCGCCGTCACGGTCGCCGCGTCGTTCCTGATCGGCATCTCGGTCGAGCGGCTCGTCGTGCGTCCATTGCGCGACGCGCCCCACCTCTCGATCGTCGTCGTGTTCATCGCGCTGCTGGCTATTTTCCACGCCTTCGCGGGCGCGATCTGGGGCTTCGCGCTGAAAGCCGTACCGTCGCCGTTCGCGGACTGGACCGTTGTCTCGAACCCATATCTCGGACCACACCAGCTCGGCATGCTGGCCGTCACGGGCATGATGCTGGCAGCGATCCTCGCGTTCTTTCGCTGCACTCGCCTTGGGCTCGCGATGCGCGCGGCTGCCGAAAACCCGACGTCGGCGCGCTTGAGCGGTATACCGGTCGACACCCTGCTCGCCTTGGGCTGGGGCATGGCCGCCGGCATCGGCGCCGTCGCCGGCTGTCTCGTCGCCCCCGTTCTCTACCTCGAGCCCGGCATGATGTCGGGTGTGCTCCTCTACGGCTTCGCGGCGGCGCTGGTCGGCGGCATCTCGAACCCGGCCGGCGCGGTGGCTGGTGGGTTCATCGTCGGCATCGTCGAGAACCTCGTCGCGTTTCTCGGCGCGCGTTTCGAGGCGGCGACGGGCATCTACGTTTTCGGAACCGGCGAGAAGCTGACCCTGGCCCTCGTCATCATCGTCGCGATGCTGGTGGTGAAGCCGGGCGGCCTCTTCTCCGGCCATCGTCGGGAGCGCGCCTGAGCCATGAGCGCGCCCTCCCATATTGAACGCCCCGCCATCACCGCCCATCCGTTGCTGACGGGAGCCGCAGCCATCGCCGGCGCTCTCGCGCTCGCGGCCGGCTCCGAGGCCACCGGTATCGTCGCGAGCTACACGTTTCTCCACCTGTCGCTCGCGCTCGTGATGGGCATCGCCGTGCTCGGCCTCAACGTGGTGACGGGCTATGCGGGTCAGATCTCACTTGGCCACGGCGCGTTCTTCGCCATCGGCGCTTATGCCATGGCGATGGCGGTTGGCCACGCAGCGGCGCCGATCTGGATCGCCCTGCCCTTGGCGGCCATCGTGTGCTTCTGCGCAGGTTTTGCGTTTGCCCGCCCGATCCTGCGGCTGGAGGGCCCCTATCTCGCGCTGGCGACGTTCGCGCTCGCGATCGCGGTACCTCAGGCGCTCAAGTACCGCCACCTCGAGCCGCTGACGGGCGGAGCCACCGGGCTCCACTTCGTCAAGCCGGACGCGCCGTTCGGGCTGCCCCTGTCGCCGGATCGGTGGCTGTTCGTGCTCGTCGTGGTCGTCGCTGTGGTGGCGTTCGGCCTCGTGCGCAACGTCGTCCAAAGCGGCTTCGGTCGCAGCATGATGGCGATCCGGGAGAACGAGACCGCCGCCCGGGCGCTGGGCATCGACACGGCGCGCGTGAAAGGCCTCGCGTTCGCGCTTTCGGCGGCGGTCACGGGCGTGGCGGGCGCACTCCACGCGCTGCTCTTCGAGTTCGTCTCGCCCGACAGCTACCGCTTCGACCTCTCGCTCGCGATCTTCGTCGGCGGCGTGGTCGGCGGCATTGCCACGCTGCCCGGCGCGCTTGTGGGCGGAGCGTTCGTGCATCTGGTCCACCGCTACGCCGACGCGGTCGCCCGGGCGCTGTCGGACACGTTCGATCTGCCGCTGACACTTCAGCCCGCCATGATATATGGCGTCGTCCTGATCTGCCTCGTCTACCTCGCGCCCTCCGGCATCTATGGCGCCGCCCGCGAAATGGTCCGGCGCTGGTGGATGTCGCGACCGAACGCCGGCCGGAAACCCGCCGCACCCAACGCCCCTTGAGCTGGAACGCGCCCCACCGATGACCTCACGCTCCTTTCGCCTCCAGGCGCTCGCTGTTCTGGCAGCCGTCCTTTCGTGCCCCGTCTGGGCGCGGGCCGAGAAATCCTATGATCCCGGCGCCAGCGACACCGAAATCCGCATCGGCAATACGAGCCCCTATTCCGGGCCGGCCTCGGCCTACGGCAACATCGGCCGCACCATCGAGGCCGTGTTCCGGATGGCGAACGACGCCGGTGGCGTGAACGGGCGACGTCTCACGTTCCTCACCTACGACGATGCCTACGCGCCGCCCCGCGCCCTCGAGATGACGCGCCGGCTGGTCGAGGAGGACAACGTCCTCGTCGTCTTCCAGACCCTCGGCACGGCGCCGAACTCCGCCATTCATCGCTACTTGAACACGAAGCAGGTGCCGCAGCTCTTCGTGGCGTCCGGCGCGACGAAGTGGGGCCAGCCGAAGGCCTTTCCGTGGACCATCGGCCTGCAACCGAGCTACGCCACCGAGGCCGCCGTCTACGCGCGCCACATCCTCGCCAACGTGCCGGAGCCCCGCATCGGCATCCTGATGCAGAACGACGACTACGGCCGGGACTATCTCGCGGGCTTCATGGCGGGCCTCGGCGAGGCGAACCAGCGGCTCGTCGTTTTGCGCGCCACCTACGAGACGACGGATCCGACGGTCGACAGCCAGATCATCGCGTTGAAGGGCTCGGGCGCCAACGTGTTCTTCAACATCACGACGCCGAAGTTTGCAGCCCAGGCGATCCGCAAGGCGGCCGAGATCGGCTGGCGTCCGGCGCACTATCTGAATGGCGTCTCGGCGTCGTTCGCCACTGTGTTCAAGCCCGCCGGGCTCGACGCGTCGCAAGGCATCATCCTGGCGCTCTACCGCAAGGATGTGACCGATCCCCAGTGGCATGACGCACCCGATGTGCAGGCGTGGCGCGCCTTCATGGCCCGGTACATGCCGGGCGCCGATCCCGCCGACGACGGCCACAACTACGGCTACATGGCCGCTCACGTGCTGCTCGAGGTGCTGCGCAAGTCGGGCGACGACCTGACCCGCGCCAACATCATGCGGCAGGCGGCGAGCCTGAAACAGTTCGCTGCCCCGCTGCTCTTGCCAGGCGTCACCCTCACCACCGGCCGCGACGACTTCTTCCCCATCGAATCCGTGCGCCTTGGACGGGTCAAGGGCCAGTCGTTCGAGCTGTTCGGCGACGTGATCTCCGTCGAAAATCGCTAGCGCGCGGAGGCGGGGTCCGCTCATGATGCGCGCGCGCCGTCCGACGGCGCACGACGCGCCTCCAGATGTGGAACGAGTCCGGCATGAATGACGCCACGCCGCGCACGCCGGGACCAGACCCCTCCAAACCGGCCTCACGCGCCAATCCGCTGGTCGATGGCCCGATCCTGCCGACGCTCGTCGGGCTGGCGTGGCCCAACATGATCGCGCTGTCGACGCAGTCGATCGCCGTCGTGGCCGAGACGAGCTTCATCGGCATGATCGGCACCGAGGCACTGGCCGCCATGGCGCTGGTGTTCCCTACGATCGCGCTCACGCAGATGATGTCGGCGGGCGCCATGGGGGGTGGCGTCTCGTCGGCGATATCGAGAGCGCTCGGTGCCGGCAACGAGGTGCGCGCCCGCACACTCGCCCTGCATGCGCTCGCGATCGGCGTCACGGTCGGGATCGCGATGTCACTCATCTTCTTTTCATTTCGCGCGCCGCTCTTCGCATTGCTGGGCGGCAAGGGCACGGTTCTGACATTGGCGGTGCAATACGCAGGCGCCTTCTTCTCCGGCGCGCTGGCGGTCTGGGTCTTCAACACGCTCGTCTCGGTCGTGCGCGGCACGGGCAACATGCGCCTGTCGTCTGCGAGCGTGATCACCGTTGCCGCCATCCAGATCGTGCTCGGTGCCATCCTCTCGCTCGGCCTGCTGGGCGCGCCGCGCCTCGGGCTTGTAGGGATCGCGCTGGGTCAGGTGACGGCTCATGCGCTGGGGGCAATCGCTCTCTTGTGGCACTTGACCAGCGGCGGCGCCCGCCTTCGCCTTGGCTTCGCCGGTGCGCGACCCGACCCGGCCATGTTCTTCGACATCCTGAAGGTCGGCGCGGTGGCGTGCCTGTCGCCCATCCAGTCGATCCTCGTCGTCGTGATCCTGGCGCGGCTCGCGGCGGACTACGGCACCACCGCGCTCGCGGGCTTCGGCATCGGAATACGCCTCGAGCTGCTGCTGGTCCCGATCGCCTTTGCGATCGGCGTCGCGTGCGTGCCCATGGTCGGCATGGCGATCGGCGCCGGACTGATCGACCGCGCCCGCCGTGTCGCCTGGACAGGCGCGACGCTGGCCGGCGCGCTGATCGGAAGCATCGGCATTCTCGTGGCCTGGCAGCCGTGGCTGTGGGGTCGCATCTTCACGGCCGACGCCGCGGTTCTGGGCGCTGTCGATACCTATCTCGGTATCGCCGGCCTGGGCTTTCCCGCCTACGGCTTCGGCCTCTGCCTCTATTTCGCGTCACAGGGTTCGGGCAGAATTCTCGGCCCTGTGCTGGGCAACACGGTGCGCCTTGCGGTCGTGCTTGCCGGCGGTTGGCTTCTGGTGCGCCACCAGGGCTCGTTCGCCGCCCTCGCGTGGCTGATCGCGGCCGCGATGCTCGCCTACGGCTGCGCCACGGCCTTCTTCGTCTGGATGACGCGCTGGGGACCGCGCCCCACCCGCACCTGATGACCCGTCACACGTCGAGGCTCCGCCCCGTGCGGACCGGCAGGCTTTCGAGGCCCCGCGCGATGAGCGAGTCGTGCCACACGGGCGGTGCTGATCCGACCGCGAGATCCGGGAACCTCTGGAACAGCCGCGGCAACGCGATCCGGGCCTCGAGGCGGGCGAGCTGCGCGCCGACGCAGAAATGCGCGCCCTGTCCGAACGTCAGATGCCGGTTCGGCTGCCGGCCGAGATCGAGCCGATCCGGCATCTCGAACTGGCGCGGATCGCGATTGGCCGCGTTGATCATCGCGAACACGCGGTCGCCCTGCTTCAGGCGCTTGCCGCCGACCTCGTGATCGGCCCTGACCACGCGGCTCATCGAGTTCGACGGCCCGTCGAAGCGGAGAAACTCCTCGATCGACGTCCCCGCGCTGTCGGGCTCCGCCACGAACCGGTCCCGCGCCTCTGGATCGCGCAGCAGCATCAGGGTCGAGTTCGACAGCAGGTTGGTCGTCGTCTCGTGCCCGGCGAACAGAAGCAGCATGGCCGTGGCGACGAGTTCGTCCTCGCTGAGCTTGTCGTCCTGATCCCGCGCCGTGATGAGCAGGCTGAGAAGATCGTTGCCGGGCGCGGCCCGCCGCTCCTCGATGAGCTGGCGGAACAGCGCCGCCATCGCGCCCGCGCCACGCCGTGCCCGCTCGTACTTGTCGGTGATGTCCCGGGCCGAGAACAGGAACGTCATGATGTCGTCGGACCAGTGCTTGATGTCGGCGAGGTGCTGCTCCGGTACGTCCATGATCCGCATGATGACGCGGGCCGGGAGCTGCATGGTGAGATCGGCGACGAGATCGGTCTCGCAGGGCCCCTTTTTCGCAAGGTCGTCGATCAGCCGTTCGCTGATCTCGTCGATGACGGGGCGCCAGCCGGTGATCGTCCCCGGCAGGAACGCTTTGGAAACAAGCGCCCGGACGCGCGTATGCCCCGGCGGATCCCGGAACACGATCCACAGCGAAAGATAGCGCATCACCTCGGCGAGGATCGAGCGGCCGGGCTCGGCGAGCGTCGCGTAGAACGGTGTCAGGCGGTCGGGCGACATCTCGTCGGCGGTCGCGAGCGCCCGTGCCACGTCGTCGTATCGGGTCAGCACCCACGACTTGAGCGCCGGGCTCCAGTGCACCGGATCGCGCTCGCGCAATTCCGAAAACTGCGGATAGGGGTTGGCGCGGACATCGGGAGCGCTCGGCGTATAGGTGAGGGTCATTGTCGGAAACATTCCTCGATCTGGCGCACCTCTACCGGACGCCGATCCTAAGCCGGAGGTTAGGCCGCAGCAGGCGGTTGCTCAAGATCAACGCGTCGCAAGGGCATCACCCTACGCTGCATGCGGTCTGGGCCGGGAGGATGCCGATGCTTCGCAACGACTTCAAGACCACCGGTGCGTCTGCTCTCGTCAGGCGGCTGGCCTCGCTCGCCCTTCTCGTGGCGGTCGCGATCGGGGGTGCCGCAGTGCCCGGCCACGCCGACGAACTCTGGGAAAGCACACTGCGCCTGCAACTTATGGACGAGAGGAAATGCCAGCTCGAACGGCTGGTCTTCGTTCGCGAGCTTCCGGCACCTCAACTCGGCGCCATCGAAGGCCGGGCCCGCTGCGCCGACGGCCGCGAGTTCGACTTCACGCGTGCCAAGGCCCATCAGAAGTTCGACATCCGCCTTTGCATGCCGACGGTCTGCTGAACGCCCGCCGTCGTTCGTTGCGCTCTCCCCCTGAACCGATCAATATGCGCCCGCTCCGCGATGGGGGTGGCACCGTGCGCGGTTTGCCGTTCTTTCGCGGTGTTTCGACACGTGGATCGGGATTGGGACGTCATGACTGGCAGCGACGCAGGCAAAGGCAAATTCGGGCTCGACGGTGAGGTGGCGTTCGTCACGGGGGCGTCGTCCGGCCTCGGCCGTCATTTCGCGAAGGTGCTCGCGGCAGCCGGCGCGCGCGTGGCCCTCTGCGCCCGCCGCACCGACCGGCTCGCTGATCTGGCACGCGAAATCGAAGCCGCCGGCGGCAAGGCCGCGGCCGTCACCCTCGACGTCGTCGATCCCGCCTCGGTGAAGGCCGCGTTCGATGCGGCCGAGGCGGCGCTCGGTCCGGTCACGATCGTGGTCAACAATGCCGGCGTCACTGACCCGGCCTTCTTCACGCGCATGACCGAGGCGCAGTGGCGCGGCGTCCTCGACGTCAATCTCGATGGCGTCTTTCGTGTCGGCCAGGAAGGCGCGCGCCGCATGGCGGCGGCCGGCAAGGGCGGCGCCATCGTCAACATCGCCTCGATCGTCGGCCTCGGCGCCATCAAGACGTTGTCGGCCTACGCCGCGTCGAAGGCGGCCGTCATTGCGCTCACGCGCAACTGGGCGCTCGAGCTGGCCCGTGACGGCATCCGCGTCAACGCCATCGCGCCGGGTTACATCGCGACCGAACTCAACGACGACTTCTGGGAGACAGACGCCGGCAAGCGCATGATCGCGCACGTGCCGATGCGCCGTCTCGGCCGCCTCGAGGAACTCGACGGCCCGCTTCTGTTGCTCGCTTCTCGTGCGGGCTCGTTCATGACCGGCACCACAGTCGTCGTCGATGGCGGCCACCTGTTGCCGACGGAATGACTATGCCGAGCCCGCCCACCCCCGCCGCTCCGGACCCCGTGGCCCGCCCGCCGCTCGAGCCCGCGAGCTTCGCGCCACTCGAGCCTTGGCTCGCACGCGAACTCGCCGCCGACGCTGTCCGTATCGCCTCGGCGAGCCTGCTCGCGGGCGGCGCCGTGCAGCAGAACTGGCGCCTCGACGCGGAGGTCACCGGCGGTCCCCGCGCCGGCACTCACGCGTGGGTGTTGCGCACCGACGCTGCGGCCAGCCTCTCGATGAGCCTCGACCGCCTGTCGGAGTTCCGCTGCATCGAGGCGGCCCATCGCGCCGGTGTGCGGGTCGCCGAGCCCATCGTCGCCAGCGACGACGTAGCCCTGATCGGCCGCGCCTTCGCCATCCAGGCGCTGGTCGCCGGCAACGCCCAGGGCCGGCGCATTGTGCGCGATCCGGCGCTGGCGGAGTTCGGCGATGCTCTGGCCGCCGAGATCGGTCGCGAGCTGGCCTGCATCCACTCAGTGAAACCAGCGGCGGGAACGCTGCCGTTCCTGCCGGTGCCGCTGCACAACCCGTCGCGCATGGCCGTCGCCGAGATGCGCAAGAGCCTCGACGGCGCCAGCGAACCGCGCCCGGCCCTCGAGTACATCCTCTCCTGGCTCGACGCCAATGCGCCCGAACCGAAGGCGATTACCCTAGTCCACGGCGATTTCCGCACCGGCAACTACATGGTCGACGCCGGCCACTTGACCGCGATCCTCGATTGGGAGTTCTGTCACTGGGGCGACCCGCGCGAGGACATCGGCTGGTTCATCGCCCGCTGCTGGCGCTTCGGCAACGACGACAAGGTGGCGGGCGGCATATCCCGGCTGGCGAGCCTGCTCGACGGCTATAACGCGGTCGCCGACGCGAAGGTCGGAGCCGCCGAACTTGCCTATTTCGAGGTTCTCGCCGCCGCCCGCTGGGCCACCATCGCGCTCCTGCAGGGTGATCGGTTCATCAAGTCCGGCGAGCGGTCTCTGGAACTGGCGCTGACGGGCCTGATGCCGCCGGAAATGGAGTGGGATGCCCTCGACATCATCGAGCGTCTCGCCGGGCGCGGGAGAGTGACATGACGACGGGCAATCATCGCAGGCTCGGCGCCGAGGCGCTGCTCGATCTCGTCCACGAGGCCTTCCGCACCGAGGTGGCGGCAGCACTGCCACCCGAGAAACGCTATCTCGCGGCCATGATGACCAACGCCATCGACATCGCCCGCCGCGAACTGGCCGTCGAGGACGAGGCGCTCGCGTTCGAGCTGCTGGACCCGTTCTACGACGACGGCGACGGCACCCTGACGCAGTTGGCCCGCGACATCCGCTCGGGCGAGGTCAGCGACAAGACGCACCCCGATCTCAGGGCGCGACTGAAGGCGCATCTGGCGAACGAGCTGGCGGTCCGTAACCCTGGCTTCCTAGCCGCGCGCGGCCACGAGCGCCGCGCCGTCAAGCGCCGATGACCTTCCGCGCGACGAGCGCGTCGATGTCCCCGTCGCCGTAGCCGAGCCCGGCGAGAATCTCGCGCGTGTGCTGCCCGAGCGTCGGCGCCTTGCTGTCGTCGTCGCCGTTGCTCATGCGGGGCGTGCCGGCCGGATTGGGCGTCGCCCAGGGCGCGCCGCCGCCGTCATGCTCGGTCCACGTGATGAGCCCCGTCGCCTCGGTGTGTGGATGGCGGACGAAGTCGTCGTAGGTCTGTACGATTTCGTTCTGCAGTCCGGCCTCGGTGAACTTTTCGCGCCATTCCGTAGCGGGGCGGGTCTTGATGATCTTCGCCACCTCCTCGCCGAGAAAGGCCGCGTGCGTATAGCGGTCGGTGGTCGTCCTGAAGCGCGGGTCGGTGATCCAGTCCGGCCTGCCCACGACCCGGCACACGCCTTCGAATTCGTGGTTCTTGATGGCCGCGATCTGGATCCACCCGCCGTCGCTCGCGAGATACGTGCCGCCGGGACCGGCGACGTTGCGGAACGGCCCGTCGCGCACCGCGCTCATCATCCGGATGGATTGCAGGTTCGCCGCCGCTTCCATGAGGCTCGAGTTGATCCGCCGCCCGGGCGCGCCCTTGGCCTTGGCGTAGAGCGCCGCCACGACGGCCTGATGCGAATAGAGCCCGGTCGCCATGTCGACGATGATCGTCGGCGTCCGGTGAGGGATGCCGTCCGGCCCCTTGTTCTCCGACATGAAGCCGGTGAAGGCCTGCAGGATCGGGTCCATGGCCGGCTTCTCGCTGAGCGGCCCGTTCTGACCGAACCCCGAGACCGAGAGATAGATGAGCCCCGGGTTCATCGCCTTGAGGCGCTCATAGCCGAAGCCGAGGCGGTCGATCACGCCGGGGCGGAACCCTTCGAGGAACACGTCCGCATCGCGGGTCAGCCGGTCGACGATCTCGCGACCCTCGGCGGACTTGAGATCCACCGCCAGCGATTTCTTGCCGATGTTGGCCGCCACCGAGAACGCGGTGTGGTCGCCGTAGCGCGCCCCGAGCGCTCGCGACCAGTCGCCGTCGAGTGGCTCGACCTTGATCACCTCCGCGCCGTGCCGCGCCAGCAGCATGGCGCAGTAGGGACCGGCGACCCCCTGCGAAAGATCGACCACCTTGATGCCCTGGTACGGCTTGTCGAAGGTCATGCGTTGCCTCGTCGGGAAAGCGCTGATGGATGGGATCGGGTGATCGAGCGTGCGGCGACGGCGCGCCGTCCGCTCATCCGCGATTGAGACGCGCGGCCTCGGCCATCACCTCGACGGCTTCGGGCTGCTTGCTTCTGACCGTGAGCGACGACGCGCCCGAGTCTTCCCACGCCCGGTAGCGCTGCTTGATCCGCGCCGGCGGACCGACGAGCGACTTGAGGTCCACCCACTCGTCGGGCACGGCGGCCGCCGCCTCGTCCTTGCGCTTGGCGAGGTAGAGTTCCTGGATTCGTTCGGCAGCGTCCCCGAAGCCGCGGCGCACCAGCATGTCCTTGTGGTAGTTCTTGTCCTTGTGGCCCATCCCGCCGACGTAGAGCGCCACTTCCGGTTTCAGCCGGTCGAGCGCCTCCTTCACGTTGTCGCAGACCTCGACGTGGCACGACGCCTGGATCTCGAAGTTTTTCAGGCTCTTGCCGTTGCCGGCCCGGCGGAAGCCTTCCTCCAGCCATGGTAGGTATTCCGGCAGCGATCCCGGCACGAAGCCGAGCGGCAGCCAGCCGTCGGCGATCTCGCCGGTGAGCCGCACGGTGGCCTCGTTCCCCGTCCCGAGATAGATCGGGATATTCGGGTTCATGTGCAGGATCGACTTCAGCGGCTTGCCGACCCCGAGCGCGCCCGGTCCGGTGTAGGGCAGGCTGATCTCCTCGCCCTCGTGCGAAACCGGCCCCTCGCGCTTCCAGATCTTGCGCATGATGCCGACGTAGTCCTTGATCCGGTAGTAGGGCCGTCCCCACGGCTGTCCGTACCAGCCCTCGACGATCTGCGGCCCCGAAACGCCGATTCCGGCGATGAAGCGGTTGCCGCCGGCCATGGTGTCGATGGTGGCGGCCGACATGGCGGCATTGGCGGGCGTGCGCGCCGAAAGCTGCATGATGGCGGTGCCGAGCTTGATGCGCTCCGTCTTGCCGGCGAGGTAGGCGAGCGGCGTGACGGCATCCGTGCCGTAGGCTTCGGCCGTCCACACGCTGTCGTAGCCGAGTTGTTCGGCACGCTGAACGAGTTCCACGGGAATATCGTAGTGGGCGCCGGAATAGCCGAGATGCAGACCGAGCTTCATGGTCGGACGTCCTCCAGTATTTTGTTGTTGCGACGATCCTAGCTCACATTTTTCGGAGCCGAGAAGCCTTTGCGGGCACTCGTAGCCCCCGGCGTTGGCTTGCGGCTGGCAATGCGGGCCGTCTGGGGCTAACACCGGCCCCGAGGACCGGAGCCAAACATCATGAAAAGCCTGACGGTCGGCAGCGCCACCATCGATACGATCGCGATCATCGCCAGCGACCGCATCGAACGCATGTCGATGCTGAACGCCGACGCTTCCTTTCTGCTGCTGCAGGAAGGCAGCAAGACCGAAGCTCTGGAAATATCGACCCACTCGGGCGGTGGCGCCGTCAATGCCGCCGTCTCGCTGGCGCGGCAGGGCTTCGACGCGGCCGCCCTCGTGAAGCTCGGGCAGGATCAGCGCGCCGAGACGATCCTGGCAGGCCTCATGCGCGAGGGGATCTCGACCCGCTGGGCGCTCCGTGATGCCCGCGCTCCGACCGGCGCGTCGGTGTTGGTCTCCTCGCACGAGCGCAACGCCGCTATCTTCACGTTTCGCGGCGCCAACACGCTGCTGGAGCCTGCCGACCTGAAGGACGACGCCTTCGCTGTCGATCTGGTCCACATCGCATCGCTCTCGAACGCGTCCGCCGATTGCTTTCCGCTGCTCGTCGACAAGGCCCGCAACCAGGGCGCCCGCATTTCCGTCAATCCGGGGCCGCGTCAGTTGGCGGCGCGCGGTGTGGCCTTCCAGGAATGCCTCGCGAAGATCGATATCCTCTCGATCAACCGCGCCGAGGCCGAGGTGATGCTGCCCTCGCTCGTCGCCCGCTTCGGCGAGGGCGGCGGCCCGCTCGGCGGCGATGGTGCCCCGCGACTGGCCCGTCGTGGACTGACCGGCGGCGGCTTCCACATGGGCCTCGCCCGCTTCATGGGGGCGGTCCTCGAACTTGGCCCTCGCGTGCTGTTGCTGACCGACGGCGGCCATGGCGCCTATGCGGCATCGGCGGGCGCCATCGTCCATTGCGCGCCCCATCTCGTCGAGGTGGCGGGCACGGCCGGCGCCGGCGATGCCTTCGTCTCGACGTTCGCGGGCATGACCGTCGGCGGCGAGACCCTGGACACGGCACTACGGGCGGCCTCGCTCAACGCGGCGAGCGTCGTCGGCCATGTCGATACACAGACCGGCCTCCTGCGCCGCGACGAGATCGCTACGCGCCTGAAATCTGTCGGTGAAACGCTCGCCGTGACGCGATGGGCGCTATGATGCCTAGCAACTGTCAACCCTCGCATCCGGGAGGCCGGGCATGACCTTCTCCATCGTCGCGCGTTGCGAACGGACAGGACGCATCGGCATCGCCGTCGCGACCCGCGCCTTTGCCGTGGGCGCCCGTGTTCCCCACATCCGGACGGGCGCCGGCGCGGTTGCCACACAGGCGACCACAAACCAGCTTCTCGGCCCGCGCGGTCTCGATCTGCTGGCGAGCGGCGTGCCCGCCGAGGCCTGCCTCGCGGCGCTGCTCGCCACCGATCCCGGCCGCGATCACCGTCAGGTTCACGTCATGGACCGGCATGGCCGCTCGGCCGCTCATACGGGCCTCGCCTGCGTCCCCTGGTGCGGCCACGTCACCGGGCGGGGCTTCTCCGTGGCGGGCAACATGCTGGCCGGCGAGGCCGTCGTCCGCGAGACGGCGCGCGCTTTCGCCGACGCGACCGATATCCCGTTCGCGCGGCGTCTCATCGCGGCTCTGAAGGCCGGTGAGGCGGCGGGCGGCGACAAGCGCGGTCGTCAGTCGGCGGCCCTTCTCATCCACGACGACGAGCCCCACGCCGCCCTCGATCTTCGCGTCGACGATCATGCGGACCCGCTGGCGGAGCTTTCTCGCCTCGAGGCGGTGGCCCGTGACCTCTTCGTCCATACGCGCCGCATCGGCGCCCGCCGCGACGATCCGGCCGGCCTCCTCGACGAAGCCGAGCGGCAGGCGGCCATCGCCCGCTCCCGCGCCGAGGGCTACGAGTAACGACGATCGGGCGATTGCGCTCGACGGGGCGGCCCCGGTGCGTTATCCGGCGGGTCCGGCTGCCAGCGCTGCCGCGAGAGCCCCAATAACGGAGCATCAACATGAAAGAGACCGCCATTCTCTGGCCGGTCATCGTGCAGGTCGTGCTCACGTTCGCCGTTCTGCTGGGCATGGGGCCGGCCCGCGCGCGCTCCATGCGCGAGCTGGGCCAGTCGCTCTCGGACGACGACGTTCGTCTCGGACGGAACGCGTGGACGGATCAGGCGCTCAAGTTTTCGAAGAACTATGCGAACCAGTTCGAGATGCCGGTGCTGTTCTATGCGGTCGTCGGTTATGCGATGATCACAAACGCCGTGGACGTGCTGATGGTGGGCCTGGCCTGGATCTTCGCCCTGTCCCGTATCGTCCACACCGTGATCCATGTCGGCCCGAACGTCGTCATGCACCGCGGCTTGGCGTTTCTGGTCGGCTTCGTCGCGCTCGTGCTGATGTGGCTGAAGCTGGTCATACATCTTCTTTAGACCCCGAAGGGACCACTCCGATGCGCCCTGGCGCCCGTATCACTGCTGCCATCGAGGTGCTCGACGAAGTCGTCACGCGTCACCGTCCCGTAGCCATGGCCTTGGCCGACTGGGGCAAGGATCACCGTTTCGCCGGATCGGGCGACCGGTCGGCGATCGGCAATCTGGTCTATGACGCGTTGCGCCGCCGGTCCTCGCTGGCGAGCGCCATGGGTTCGGATGCGCCGCGCGCCATCGCGTTGGGCGCCGCGCCGTCGTCCCTCGGCGTCGATGCCGCCGCCGTGATCGCCATGTGCACCGGCGAGGATCACACGCCGCCCCCCCTCGACGAGCGCGAGCGTCAGGGCCTGACCGACCCGCCGCCGCCGGCCGCGCCCCATATCGAGGCCGACGTTCCGGAATGGCTCTGGCCGTCGTTCGTCGCGGTCTTCGGTGAGAACGCCGTCGCCGAGGGCAAGGCCCTTGCGTTGCGTGCGCCCGCCGATCTCCGCGTCAACCTGCTGAAGTCCACCCGCGAGCGCGTCTTGAAGGCGCTGGCGTCGTTCGGTGCCGCCCCGTCACCGTTCTCGCCCGTGGGCGTCCGGATCCCGGCGCCCGAAGGCCCGTCTCGCACACCGAACCTCCAGGCCGAGGCCGCCTTCCAGGCCGGGTGGTTCGAGGTCCAGGATGAGGGCTCACAGCTCGCCGCCCTGCTGACCGGGGCCGGCCCGCGCATGCAGATCCTCGACCTGTGCGCTGGCGCGGGCGGCAAGACGCTCGCCATGTCCGCCGCCACGCACAACACCGGCCAGATCTTCGCCTACGACGACGATCGCGAGCGTCTGAAGGCCATCTACGACCGAGTGAAGCGCGCATGGACCCGCAACATCCAGGTCTTGCGTGCTCGCGACAAGGTCGCCCTCGATGCGCTCGGTGATCGGTTCGATGTGGTTCTGGTGGATGCTCCCTGCACCGGCACCGGCGTCTGGCGTCGCCGCCCCGAGGCCAAATGGCGCCTGAAGGAGAGCAATCTCGAAAGCCGCCTCGCCGAGCAGATCTCCGTCCTCGACACCGCAGCCCGGCACGTGAAGCCTGGTGGCCGTCTCGTCTACGTCACGTGTTCGCTGCTGGCAGCCGAGAACACCGGCCAGATCGCGGCCTTTCTCGAGCGCCGCCCCGGCTTCCGCGTCCTGCCGTTCGGCGAGGCGTGGCGGTCGTCCATCGGCGGCGCGCCGCCGCCCTCGGCGGACGGGAGCACCGACACCCTGCTGCTGACACCGGCGACCCATGGCACCGACGGCTTCTTCATCGCGATCTTGGAGCGCATGCCGGAAGCCGCCTGAGACGGACGACGCCCCGACGGGACAGCCTCGGACCCAACGCATGAGCCGGGATTCGGAACTGCGACTGAAGGACGGGCGTACGATCGGTTGGCGCGAGTTCGGCGCGGCGGACGGCCGCCCGGTGCTCGCCTTTCACGGCGCCCCGGCCTCCCGCTTGATGTACGAGCCCGCCGCCCGGTCGGCGCAAGCGCGCGGCCTCCGTCTTATCGCACCGGACCGCCCGGGCTATGGCCTCTCGTCGCCGCACCCGGATCGCACCCTCGCCACCTTCGCCGAGGACGTCGCAGCCGTGCTCGATCATCTGGCGATCGACACCGCACCGATCCTCGCCATTTCGGGTGGATGTCCCTACGCGGTGGTGACGTCGGTCGCCTTGGGGCCGCGCATTTCCGCACTGGCGCTGGTCTCGCCGCTGGGCGAGATCGCAAGTCCGGCCGCCGGCCGCATCCTCTCGTGGCCGCAGCGCGCGTTTTTCCGGCGGTTGCCGCGTCGCCCGGCGCTGCTTCGCCGGCTTGCGGCAGCCGCGCGTACGGGGTTCATGCTGTCGCCTGGGGCATCCCACACGGTTTTCAAGGCCGGACTGACGCCGCCCGATCGCGCCGTGCTCGCCACTGCCGAAGCCCGCGCCGTGGTGATTGCCATGACGGCGGAGGCCCTGCGCTCGGGTGTCGATGGCGCCGTCTCTGATCTGGACCTCTATTCCCGGCCCTGGCCTCTGGCGCCGGAGGCGGTCACCTGTCCGACATCACTTTGGCAAGGCACCTCGGACGCCATCGTCCCGGCCGGCCTCGCCTTCGATCTGGCCACCCGCATTCCCGGATGCCTGTCGCATGAGCTTCCCGGCCACGGCCATTTCTGGGTGCTGGAGCACATCGACGAGGTTCTCGCCGATCTCGCCCGTCTCGCGGGCTACGGCTAGACTGTCGGTCCGCCCGACAGGTTGAACCGCTCCTTGATGCGCTTCAGGAGCCGGTCCCGGACGGCGCGATAGCTCTCGAGGATCTGCTCGCGGCTCCCCTGTCCGACCATCAGCGAGGCATCGAACGTCGGCCAGTACTCGACGTCGACGGCCATGGTGCGCGTCAGTTCGAGCGCCTGATGATGCGCTTCCGGCGACAGCGTGATGATCAGGTCGAACGTCGTGTCGTTGAGATCGGCGAGCGTGTGCGGCCTGTGCCCGGAGAGGTCGATGCCGAATTCGTCCATGGCGGCGAGCACGAAGCCGTCCACCTCGCCAGCTCGGACGCCGGCAGACTCGACATACACCTTTCGTCCCGCGAGATGCCGCAGAATGGCGGCCGCCATGGGCGAGCGCACGGCATTCATGGTGCATGCGAACAGCACCGAGCCAGGCAGCCCGCCCTCGCGCATGTGGCCTATCCCTTCCAGTGCAGCGCGCAGATGAGCGTGAACAGCCGTCGTGCCGTGTCGTGATCGACGTCCACTTTCCCTTTCAGGCGCTCCACCAGCACCCGGCTGCCTTCATCGTGCAGCCCGCGCCGTCCCATGTCGATGGCCTGGATCTTCGACGGCGGCGCACTCCGGATCGCCTGGTAGTAGCTTTCGCAGATGAGGAAGTAGTCCTTGATGATCCGGCGAAACGGCGTCAGCGACAGAAGATGCGTGAGCGGCGGTCCGCCGGCTTCGGGCGAGATGTGCAGCACCAGCCGGTCCTCGACGAGGCCGAGCTTCAGCGCGTAGGGCCCGTCGTTCCGGCCTTCGACGGCGAAGTGGTTGCCGTCGAGGATGTCATAGATGGCGACCTCCCGCTCATGCTCCGTATTGGGATTGGAGCGCCGGATCGAGGCCGGATCGAAGGTGATGGCCGAAAGCTTGTTGCGCTCGGCCGAGGGTGTGGGAGCCGTCGGCTCGCCACCGTCCGGCGCGCGCGATGGGTCCGCCTCGTCGCTCATGGAGCCTCTCGCTTCAGTTGCAGGGCGGCGATCCGGAGTTCCACCGACGCCCGGTGCGCCTCGAGGCCTTCGGCGCGCGCGAGCGTCATCGCGGCCGGTCCGAGGCTCTCGAGCGCGGCCCGGTCGAGACGGAGGAGCGAGGTCCTCTTCATGAAATCGAGGACGCCGAGGCCCGACGAGAACCGCGCGCTCCGGGCCGTCGGGAGCACGTGGTTCGATCCACCGACATAGTCGCCGATCACCTCCGGCGTCAGATTGCCGAGAAAGATCGCGCCGGCATTTCGGATGCGCGCTGCGAGCGCGTCGGGGTCCCGCGTCGCGATCTCGAGATGCTCGGCCGCGAGACGGTCGGCCAGCGCCGGAGCCTCGTCGAGCGACCGGAGCACGATTGTCGCGCCGAACGTCTTCCAGCTCTCACCCGCGATCTGGGCCTTGGGCAGCTGGGCGAGCTGCCGCATGACGGCCGCCTCGACCGCGTCGGCGAACGTCGCGTCGTCCGTCATGAGGATCGACTGCGCCGCCGTGTCGTGTTCGGCCTGGGCAAGGAGGTCGGCTGCGATCCATTCCGGGTCGTTGTCCGCGTCGGCGATCACGAGCACCTCGGACGGCCCCGCGATGGAATCGATCCCGACCTGTCCAAACACGCGCCGCTTGGCTGCCGCTACGTAGGCGTTGCCCGGCCCGACGATCTTGGCGACCGGCTTGATCGTCTCGGTGCCGTAGGCGAGTGCCGCGATCGCCTGCGCCCCGCCGACCCGATACACCTCGTCCACGCCGGCAAGACGGGCCGCAGCCAGCACCAGCGGGTTGAGCACGCCACCGGGCGCCGGCACCACCATCACGACACGCTCGACGCCCGCCACCTTGGCCGGGACCGCGTTCATGAGGACCGAGCTGGGGTAGGACGCGAGCCCCCCCGGCACGTAGAGACCGACCGACTCGACCGCCGTCCATCGTGTGCCGAGTTCCGCGCCCACGCTGTCGCGGTAGCGGACTTCCGGCTCGGGCTTCTGGCGCTGGTGTGCAGCGAGAATCCGGTCCCGCGCCAGCCCGAGCGCCGCGAGCACGGCCGGATCGCACGCGGCCGTCGCCGCGTCCAACTCGCTCTCGGTGACCCGGAGGCCGATCCGGCCGAGGTCGGTGCGATCGAATTTCTGGCTGAACTCGGCCAAAGCCGCATCGCCTCGCGCCCTGACGTCGGCGATGATCCGTGCGACGGCGGCTTCGACGTCTTCCGAGACCTCCCGTTTGGTGCCGAGGAAGTCCCGGAACCGGCTTTCGAAATCGGCGGCGGACGTCTGTAGTCGGATCGGCATGGTGTCGACGCGCGAGGCGCGCTCCCAGGTGGTCGGTTTGGCGCGCGGGCGTGGCGTCGCCTGTCGGTCAGTCGGTTTCGTCGATGGGATGCTGGGGTTTCGACTTTGCCGCCCAGGCGGGCCCGAGGTCCTTCAGCTCGGCTTCCAGGCATTCGACATCGAGCTGCAAGGCCGCCTGCCCCGCGAATGTGAGCGTCACCGTGCCGGCGGGATCGTCGACCCCGTGGGGCTGGAAATCGATGTTGAGCAAGACCAGCACCTGGCCCTTGTCCGCCGTGTTGATCCCCGACGAACGTACTTTCAGCACGCGCTCGAACCTGAGGCCGCACCGAAAGCGCGTCAGGTCGTCGTTCGCAGGCTCGCCCTTCATGGCGCCGGCCCAGTCGAACCGGTTCAGCACCGCCGCGAAACGCTTCTGGCGGGTCAGATAGGCCATGTCCCCGGAGCGCAGGATGGCATCCTGCAGGTGCGCAGATACCACGTTCAGGTCCTCGGCATCGAAGACGATCAGCTTCAGGAGGGACATTTCTCTCGCATCCCGGCAGCCGCCAGAGGCCGCGCACCGTCGGTTCCAGGGTTGTTCTCGGTCACAGATATAGTCGCCGCCCCGCGCACGCAACATGCGGCGGCTTGCGTCGGCCGGCTCAGCGCCCCCGCGCGGCCAGCCAGACCCCGCCGAGGATCAGCGCGAACCCGGCCAGATGATAGCCCGCGATCTCCTCGCCGAGCACGGCCCCGGCAACCAGCGCACTGAAGATCGGGATCAGGTGTAGGAACACGCCGGCCCGGCCGGAGCCGAGCAGCTCCACCCCCCGGCTCCAGGTGGCGTAGGCGAGAAGGCTCGGAAACAGGGCGACGAACGCCAGGGCCGCCACGGCCTTGGGCGTCAGGACGAGAACCGTCCCGGAGGCGTGCTCCAGCCACCACGCCGGCAGCGTCGCCACGGCCGAGAGCGCCGCCAGAATGAATGTGAACGACATCCAGTGCATCGGCCCGCGCTTGCGCAGCGACGCCGAATAGATCGCCCACAAGCCCATGTTGAACAGGATGACGAGGTCGCCCTTGTTGAAGGACAAGCGTCCCAGCGTCTCGAGCGACCCCTTGCTGATGATGGCGATGACGCCCGCGAGGGAGGTTGCGATGCCGAGCGCCTGCACGGCCCCGACGCGGTCGCGGAACAGCGCCCAGCCGGCCGCGATGATGAACACCGGCGCCACCGAGTTCAGCACCGAGACGTTCAGCGCCGTCGTGTAGGTGAGCCCCACGTACTGCAGCGTGCCGAAGATCGCGCCGCCGACCAGCGACAGCGTGACGATCGTCGGCCACGTCCGCTGGATCTGCGGCCAGTCACGACGAAGATGCGGCAGGGCGAATGGCGCCAGCAGCAGCGCCGGGATGATCCATCGGATCGATCCGGTCGCGATCGGCGGCACCTCGCCCGAGATCGCCCGCCCGACGATGTGATTGCCGGACCAGCACAACGCTGAAAACGCAGCACATAGCGCGCCGATGAGCGTGCTGCTGCGGCGCGTCGGTGGGACCGGCGGTTGTGACGTCAAGCGATCCTGTCCTCAGCCCGCCGAGATGCGTTCGATCCGGGCCCCGCACCGGGAGAGCTTCTCCTCGAGCCGCTCGAAGCCGCGATCCAGGTGATACACACGATTGACGGTCGTCTCGCCGTCCGCGACCAGCCCCGCGATGACGAGCGACACCGAGGCGCGCAGGTCCGTTGCCATGACGGGCGCGCCCTTCAGGTGCTTGACGCCGCGGATGGTCGCCGTATCGCCGTGCAACTGGATGTCGGCGCCGAGTCGCGCCAGCTCCTGCACGTGCATGAACCGGTTCTCGAAGATCGTCTCGCGGATGACGCTCGTGCCGCGCGCCGTCGCCATCAGCGCCATGAGCTGGGCCTGAAGGTCGGTCGGAAATCCCGGGAAAGGCTGCGTCTCGATCGTGATCGGATCGACCCCCGACCCGTTGCGCCGGACCCGGATGCCGTCGGCCTCCTGGGTGACCACCGCTCCGGTTTGTTCGAGGGCCGCGAGCGCCGTCTCGAGCAGGCCCGCCCGTGCCCCTTCGAGCAGCACGTTGCCACCTGTCGCGGCAACGGCGAAGGCGAACGTTCCCGTTTCGATCCGGTCGGGAAGCACGGTGTGCACCGCGCCCTCGAGACTGTCGCGCCCCTGGATACGCAGCGTCGAGGTGCCGATGCCCTCGATGTGCGCGCCCATCTTGACGAGGCAGTTCGCGACGTCCCCGATCTCGGGCTCCCGCGCGGCGTTCTCGATCACGGTCTCGCCCTTGGCGAGCGCCGCCGCGAGCAGCACGTTGTGCGTCGCGCCGACCGACACCTTGGGGAACACCACGCGTCCGCCCCTGAGCCTGCCATGCGCGGCCTTGGCGACGACATAGCCGCCGTCGATGTCGATCTCGGCCCCGAGCGCCTTGAGTCCGGTGAGGTGCAGGTCGACGGGCCGCGTCCCGATCGCACACCCGCCGGGCAGTGACACGCGGGCCTGCCCCATGCGGGCGAGAATGGGGCCGAGCACCCAGAAGCTGGCCCGCATCCGCGACACCATCTCGTAAGGCGCTGTCGTATCGACGATATCTCGCGCCGTCAGGTGGAACGTCTCGCCGAGATGCGGCGTCGGGCTGGCCCGCTTGCCCTCGATGGAGTGGTCGACACCGTGATTGCGCAGGATGCGCGCGAGCAGATTGACGTCGGCGAGGTTCGGCACGTTCTTGAGCGTCAGGCGGTCGCCGGTCAGCAGGCTCGCGATCATGAGCGGGAGCGCCGCGTTCTTGGCCCCCGAGATCGGAATCACACCCTCGAGCTTGTGCCCGCCCACGATCTTGATCCGGTCCATCTGCTCTTCTCCATGCGCCGGTGCGCTCGGCCTCGCCCGATCGCGCCGCCACGCGACGTGGGGCGAATCGGCAGCGCCCATTTCAGAGTTGCTGTCGCAAATCGGCGCGCCCTCGACAATACCGACGACGCATCTGCCGCAGTGCAGCGCCCGTCTGTGGCCGATCCGTGTCGGTCGCTGGAGGGTTCAGGTTCCGTCGTCGTCGCGGCCGTCGTGACTCGGGGCGTCGTCTGCTATGCGGGCTTCGCGAGCCAGGGCGCGGGCGCGCGCCTTCCGCCGGGCCAGATTGCTCCGCAGTTCCGCCGCGAGCCGCTCGGCCCGTGCCTCGGCGGGCTTGATGCTGCCTTTCGGCCTGTCGTCATTGCGGCCTGCCATGAACTTATCCCCGAAGCACTGGGTAGATGCATGCTGCGGAGCGTGCATCGACGGCGAGTAGACTGGCTTAGCCATCCGGCTTCCGCTAGCACCTCGTCTGGAACGAGCGACCGCCCCTGGAGATGTGATGATTGCCGAAGGCCAGACCGAGCGAGCCGGAGCGCCGAACGACAGGAACGGATCGATCGCTCTGGTCGCCATCGCGAGCATCGTCGTCGCCCTGGCGGCCATGGCGATCAAGTTCGTGGCCTACTGGGTAACGGGCAGCGTCGCGCTCTATTCTGACGCGCTGGAAGGCATCGTCAATGTCGTGACGGGCGTCATTGCGCTCGTCGCCGTGCGGGTCAGTGCCCGCCCCGCCGACCGCCGCCATCCCTTCGGTCACCACAAGGCCGAGTATTTCTCTGCCGTCTTCGAGGGGGCGCTGATCGCCGTTGCGGCGGTCCTGATCCTTCACGAGGCCTGGAACGCCATTCAATCCCCTCGCATGCTCGCAGCACCGCTCCTGGGCCTGTCGATCGCCGCCGTGGCGACGTTGTTGAACGCGGTCTGGGCCGTATTCCTCATCCGCTGGGGCGGCCAGAACCGGTCGCCGGCCCTCGTCGCTGACGGGCATCACGTGATGACGGACGTGCTGACCAGCGTCGGCGTGATGGCGGGCCTCGTGCTCGCCTACGTGACGGGCTGGCCACTTCTGGACCCCCTGATCGCGGCGGCCGTCGCCCTCAACATCCTGTGGACCGGCTGGCGGCTGACGAGTTCGTCGCTGTCGAGCCTGATGGATGAGGCCGTCCCGCGTGAGGAACTGGCCAATCTGCGCGAAGTGATCAAGGCTGCCGCGCTGGGCAAGGGCGCGATCCAGGTTCACGACCTGCGCACCCGGCGCGCCGGCAGCGTGACCTTCATCGAATTCCACCTCGTCGTGCCCGGCAGCATGACGGTGGCGGAGTCGCATGCCATCTGCGATCGCATCGAAGCCGAGATCGAGACCGCAATGCAGGGTGTGGAGGTTCTGATCCACGTCGAGCCCGAGAACGAGAAGCTGCGCCGCGGTGGCCTGGACCTGTGACGCCAAGGCGGAGACAGGGTGCCACGCTGGTGCCCCGGCCGCGGCGGTGTTAGGCAGCACGGGAGATTGCGGGACACCGCGCGCGGCAGGGTGGGATCTGATCTCAGGATGAGTGAAACGCGAGACGACCCCGCTCCGAAAACCGAGTCACAGGCGGCGTTGCGCCTCGATTCCGCGACGCGCGACCTGCTGTGGCGCGTCCTCGCCGACTGGGTCCGCCCGAAGTGGCGCGAGCTGACCGGCGCGTTCCTGCTGATGGCGGCCCTCGCCGTCGTCACCGGCTTCTATCCCCGCCTCATCAAGTACGCCTTCGACGTGCTGCCCGAGGGGCGCATGGATCAGATGTACGTCATTGCCGGTCTGATCGTTCTGGCGACGACCATCCGCGCCGTTCTTCTGTATCTGACGACGGTAACGTCGAGCCGCATCGTGCTGGCGATCACGGTCGACATGCAGAAGGTGGCGGTCGCTCATCTTCTGAAGGCCGATTTCGCGCGCCTGACGCGGGACGGCCCCGGCGACCTCATCTCCCGCCTGACGAACGACGTCGCCCAGATCCAGGTGGCGCTGCAGGCCGGGCTCAACACCGCCGTCCGCGACGGGATGATGATCCTTGCGCTCGTCGTCTACATGGTCTGGAGCGATCCGGTCCTGTCGCTCATCGTGCTTGGCGTGTATCCGTTCGCCATCCTGCCGATCGTGACCATCGGCCGGCGCCTGAAACGCGTGGCGCGCGCGACGCAGGAGGAACTCGCTGACATGCTCTCCCTGTTGGCGGAGAAGCTTGGCGGCGCGCGCCTGATCAAGACCTTCCGCCTCGAGGACTACGCCGCCACCCGCATGATCGGCAGCTTCGAGGAGATCCTTCGCCTGCGCATGAAGTCGGTGCGCAACCGGGCCCGCCTCGATCCGATGCTCGAGGCGCTGGGCGGCTTCGCCGTCGCCGGCGTGATTGCACTCGCCACCTGGCGCATCTCCTCCGGCATCGCGACCATCGGCGACTTCATGGCGTTCATCAGTGCGCTGGTGCTCGCCGCACAGCCGACGCGTGGCCTCGGCAATCTCTCGGTGCGCGTGCAGGAAGGCCTCGCCGCCTGCGAGCGCCTTTACGCGATCCTCGACGAGCGCCCGGCCATCGTCGACGCGCCCTCCGCGAAACCGCTCGAGATTTCGCGCGGCATGATCACCTTCGAGAACGTCGCATTTTCCTACGAGACGGCCACTGCTGTGCCCGCTGTGCGCGATTTCTCACTCGTCGTGCCCGGCGGCGCGACAGTCGCCCTCGTCGGCCGTTCGGGGTCCGGCAAGTCCACCGTGATGAACCTCGTCCCGCGCCTGTTCGACGTCGACGCCGGTCGCATCGCCATCGATGGCCAGGACGTGCGGTCCGTCACCCTGGCGAGCCTGCGTGGCCAGATCGCCATGGTCAGCCAGGACGTGACGCTGTTTGACGACACCATCCGCGCCAACATCGCGCTGGGCCGGCTCGACGCCTCGGAGGACGATATCGTGGCAGCCGCCAAGGCCGCCAACGCACACGGCTTCATCCTCGAGCAGCCGAACGGCTATGACACCGGCATCGGCGACCGCGGCTCGCGCCTGTCGGGCGGCCAGCGCCAGCGCATTGCGCTCGCCCGCGCCATCCTGAAGGACGCCCCCATCCTGCTGCTCGACGAGGCGACGAGCGCGCTCGACACGGAATCGGAACGCCTCGTCCAGGCGGCGCTGGCGCGCTTCACGAAGGGCCGCACGACGCTGGTCATCGCCCATCGCCTGTCGACGGTTCAGGGCGCCGATCTGATCTGCGTCATGGAGGACGGCCGCATCGTCGAGACGGGCACCCACGTCGAACTTGTCGCGCGCGGCGCCGTCTATGCAAGACTTGCCGTGACCCAGCTGGCGGGCCCCGATCCTCGGAACGCCGTCTGAAGGTTGATCCGCGGGCATCCCGCGTCGGGGAGCGGCATGGAGCATCTGTGGATTTTCGCGAGTTTGGCGGCGGCCTTTTTCCAGGCCCTGCGCTATGCCGCGCTGAAGGAGTTGAACCGTCATCTCTCGGCGACCGTCACCACGTACGTCCGCATGCTGTTCGGCCTGCCGTTTCTGGCGGCCTACCTGTTCGCCTCGCTCCACTTGACCGGCGAGGCGATGCCGGCCACCACGCCGCGGTTCTGGATGTACGTCAGCCTGACGGCGATCCTCCAGTTTCTCATGACCCTGCTCGTGGTCCGCCTCTTCCAGATCGGCAATTTCGCCGTTGGCCTGATGCTGACCCGCGCCGACGTCATCCTGACGGCGATCGTCGGCAGCGTCCTTTTCTCTGAGGCGATCAGTGGCACCGGCTGGCTCGCGATCGCGGTCACGGTCGCCGGCGTGCTGTCGGCGTCCGCGGGCCGCAACGCTCCGGCGGCCTGGACAGCCGGCGACCGTCGCCTCGTCGACCTGCTGTTCGGCCCGGCGACGCGCATCGGCCTCCTGAGCGCGCTGTTCGCCGCGTTCTCCTATCTCTCGCTCCGCGAGGCGATCCTCACCCTGGACCCGTCGGCGAGTGCGGTCGTGCGCTCGGCGTTGGCTGGCGCGGCGATGACGTCGGTATCGTTCGTTCTGGTCGGCGGTTATCTGCTCGCGACCGAGGCGCGCGAGTTGGGCCGCATCCGGCACTGGCCCGGGATCTGCATCTTCGCCGGCTTCAGCAGCGCCGCCGGCACCATCGGCTGGTTTCTCGCCACGGCCCTGACCAACGCGTCCTATGTCGCGGCCGTCGCCCAGGTCCAGATCGTCTTCGCCCTCCTGATCTCGCGCTACTGGTTCCGCGAGACCATCCGCCCGCTCGAGATCCTGGGCATCGTGCTGATCCTGTCGGGCGTTCTGATGTTCCGGCTGGTCTGAGGCCTCTGTTTCGCCGGGCTCAAGCCTTGCCGCGCATCGTCGCGAGTTCGGCGTCCGTGAGACCCGCGGTTGCGAGCACCTCGTCCGTGTGCTCGCCGAGCGCCGCCGCGAACGAGCCGACCTTCACCTCGGACGCCGAGAGCCGGAATGGCGGATTGAGCGCCTTGAACGTGCCGCCGCGATCTTCGACCGGCGCCAGCGCCTGCCGATGAGCGATCTGCGGGTCTTCGAGCACCTCGGCGACCGTCCGGTAGGGCGACGCCGGCACAGCCTCGCGCTCGAGCGCCGCCAGCACGTCCTTGCTCGGCAGCGTCCGCGACCAAGCCTCGAACTCCTCCATCAGCTCGGCCCAGTTGCCGCGCCGGTCGAGATACTTCGCAAAGCGCGGGTCCGTGATCCAGTCCTTCCGGCCGGCGGCGGCACACAGGCCCTGGAAGGTCCGCTCGCTGGCGACGGCGAAGTGGATGTAGCCGTCTTTCGTCGCGACCGGGCTGAAGATCGGCCGCTTCGGCGGCGGCGGCAGCGTGAACTGCGCCGCCTGCAGTTCCGTCACCGTCAACGACAGCATGCTTTCCAGCATCGAGACGTCGACGTGCTGGCCTTTCCCCATCGTACCGCGCTGATAGAGCGCCGTCATGATGGCCCCGAACGCATACGTTCCCGAGATGACGTCGGCGACGTAGATGCCGCAATTGTCGGGCTGGGTGCGCCCCGGCTGATAGGCCATGTGCGCGAGATCGAACCCGGACGCGGCGTGGATCACCGGCGCGTAGGCCGCGAGTTCGGCGGAAGGTCCGGTCTGGCCATATCCCGAGATCGAGCAGTAGACGAGGCGCGGATTGATCTCCGCCAGCGCCGCATAAGAGATCCCGAGCCGCTTCGTCACGCCGGGCCGGTAGTTCTCGACGAACACGTCGGCTTCGGCCGCGAGGTTGCGCACCGCCTTGACGGCGACGGGGTCCTTCAGATCGAGCACCACCGAGCGCTTGCCGGCGTTGAGCTGACCGAAGTTCGTCGACGCGCCCGAGCGGAGCGGCGGCCGCGTCCGCATCATGTCGCCTTCCGGGCCTTCGATCTTGATCACGTCGGCGCCGAGATCGGCCAGCATCCGCGTGCAGTGCGGCCCGGCGATCGTGGTGGTGAGATCGACGACTTTCAGACCGGCCAGCGCCCTGCGATCCATGGGGTCTCCCTCCGCTTTTGTTTGCCCGCAAGGTTCGGGGCTTCCGTCGGCGGAGGCAAGAACCATCTTGGGACCGGGCCGTCGTCAGCCCGCCTTGGGGCCGATCCAGGCGGCGAGCACCCGGTCGAGCACCGTGTCGCCTTTCGCGTCCGCGAGGTTGGCATCGAGGCGCCGATAGCCTTCGCCCGCCGCCCGATGGTAGCCCGGATGGCACCCGAGATCGGCCAGGCCCTCGGCGATGTCGTCCATCTCGATCGCCCAGCGGGCCGCCTTCTGGTCGAGTTCGCTGGCCGCCGCATTGAGCGTTGTGACGAGGCCGGGCCGCACACTGTCCAACTCGCCGATGACGCGATCGAGGAGGCCCACATTGGCCGCCGCCGCCATCACGTTGGCGAGCAGCGCCGCCGCGCCCTTGTTCGCCGCCGCAAAGAGGATCTTCATCTCGGTGGCTTGCGTCAGGCTGTCCCCGAGCCTGAATACGGGCATCCGCTCCGATGCGAGCGCCTCGAGCACGCCCGCGTGCGGTCCCGACACATAGAGCCGCGTCTTGATCCGGGCGCCGGGCGGCGGGCCGATGATGCCGCCGTCCGAAAACGTCAGCCCGGCACGGGCGACCGTCTCCGCGATCCGCGTCGTCTTCGACGGAGTGATCGAGTTGCAATCGACATAATGGAGCGATTTGCCTGCAGCCAGCCGGCACACATCACCTGCGAGCGGCTCGGCCTGATCCGCCGGCACGATCGAGAGAAACGTGTCTGCTGCCGCGACCACCTCCGCGAGGCCGGGCAGCAGATCGATACCGAGTTCGGCGGCCCGCTCGCGGCTCCGCGCCGAGCGGCCCTCGACGGTCGACACGACCCGGAAGCCCGTTGCCTTGAGATCGCGCGCCACGCCAGCGCCCATGGCGCCGAGACCGAGCACACCGATGGTCTGGGGAGTTTTCGGCGTTGTCATGGGAGCCTCCGCTGTCGCTTGCGAGGGCTCCCTTAAATCAGACCGCCCGCCGAATGGCCAGCGGGGTGGCTCAGGCCGTCTTGGCGAGCCTCGGCCGTGGCAGAACGGGCTTCTGCGCTTCGCCCTTGGCGTGCTGGGCTCCGGGCGGCGCGAGGAAGCTGTCCCAGCTGTCCTGGAAGCGCTTCAGGTTGGCCCGCGTCATGTCGGCGAGGGAATCTGCGCCGACCTGCTCGAACACCTCGAGCGCCGGCACCATGGCGGAGGCAGCCGCCAGCCAATGCTTGCGACGATCGCCCCGCTCGCCGAGACGGATCAGCGCCGTGCCGAGGTTCATTTGGGCGATGGCCCATTTCAGCGGCTCAGCCTCGCGCAGCAGTTCCTCGAGCGCGAGATGATACGCTGCGACGGCCGCATCGAGCTGTGCGGTATCGTTGAGATCCCGATCGCCGAGCGCAGCCAGCGCATTGCCGAGGTTCATCTGGGTCAGCGCCCATCGCCGTGGCGCAATCACCCGTGGGGTCACGTCGAGAGCCGCGCGGAACGCGACCACGGACGCTTCGAGCTGCGCCTGTGAGCCTTCCTGCTCGCCGATGCCGAGGAGCGCCAGGCCGAGGTTCATCTGCGCCTCGCCCCACCGATCGGTCTCGTTTTCAGCGTCGATCAGGCCGATGGCGGTGTCGTAGGCCGTCGCGGCTTCCTTCAGCAGCGCCAGTCCGCCCTGACGCTCCTCGATGGCGAGCAGAACGCCGCCGAGCCCGAGCTGGATGTCGGCGTGCTCCGAGGCCATCAGGTCGCTCGGCACGATGCCGGCGGCGTCGCGATAGGCCTGCGCCGCCTGCATGAGCGTATCGATCGAGCCGTCGACCTCGCCCTGTTTGGCGAACGCCCGCGCGATGGCTATGCGGGCCAGCCGCAGTGACGCCTCGTCCCGTTCCCGTTCGAACAGCTGGATTGCCTTCTGGTAGATGGCGATGGCGTCCTTCAGGCGCCCGTTCCCAGGGTCGCGCTCGCCGAGCGCCAGCAGCGCATCGCCGTGGCCGAGGCAGGCATCACCGAGCAGTTTCGAGTTGCTGCCTTCGGCAGCCGAGCGAACCAGTGCCGTGAACGAGTTGAGCGCATCGGAAAGCACCGTCGCGTCGTTCCGTTCGCGCGCGTGGCGCAGCAGCGCATTGGCCCGCTGCAGGTTCAGCTTCGCGGCGGCATCCTTGTCGGCGCGCGGCAGGCTCGTGGCCGCCTCCGCGAAGAGATCGGCCGCCTGGAGGTGTTCACCGCGCGCCTGCATCAGCTCCGCGAGCCGGGCTGTGGCCCTCGCCTCGTCGAGCATCTGCCCGCGCAAGGCGACTGCCTCGTCCTGCAGCCGCTCTTCCGTGCGTCGCCGCACTTCCCGAAGCTCGCGCCGCACGTTGCGCAGGCCGTCCATGGCCGTCTCGAAGTCGCCTTCCGCCAGCGCCGCCGCTGCCGCTGCCTTGAGTCGGCGAAGTTCGGCCTCGTCGTTGGCGGGCTTCAGGAGTTGCGCCCGGACGTCGCCGAGCCACTGCGCGAGGCTTTCGAGCTTGGCGATCCGCGATTCGGCGCCGAGCGCCTGCCCGTCGATCAGCGCCACCAGCCGGCGCACGGCCCGCTCGCCGAGGCCGAACCGCTCGCCGAGATCGGCGAGGAACGCCGCCCCGCCGACGAGATCGAGCTGCTGCACGAACGCCCGGGAGATCCCGAGGCTGTCGAGCCCCGAAGCCTGGGAATTGGTCGACTGGCCGCGCTCGGGCTGCAACTCGCTGGCGAAGTCGGCCAGCGCCGCGCCGAAACGCATCAGACGGCGGCCCTCGCCGGTCAGATGCGCGAATGTCCGCTCCAGCAGGAAATAGACGACGTCTTCGCGCAGCGGCACGCCGTCGGTGAGGCCGGGAAGAGGATCGAGGAAAGCCCGCGCGATCCGCGCCCGGTTGACGATGTCCATCGCAATGCGCCGCGAGATGGGCTCGCTGGCGGCGGCGGGGGTGGCAGACCGGCTCGCGGCCGCGACCTCGGCCAAGAGGCCTGCGGCTGGGCGATGCTCGGCGAGGATCAGGGCCGCGGCGCGGAGATGGAAGTCGAGGTCTCGCTGGGCGAGGCCCTTGGTCTCCGAGCCGATCCAGATCTCCCGGCCGATCGTCTCCACGACGGCGCGCAACTCGCGCATTTCGTCGCGCTGCGCCAGCCAGCCGATGAAGTGGGCCCGCTCCCTCACGCAATCGTCTGGCAATGCCAGATCGCACGCAGGGGCGGATGCCAGGATGGCGCCACCTGCGAGCTCGCTCAATGCCCCGAACAACGACATCACATCCCCCTCTCAACTCCGAACCCGCGTCACCCCACGGGATCGATGTTGGACCCTCTGCAACCCGGATAAATGATTCGCCGCGGCCTGTTGGCTTTTGCTCGAACGAAAGCGAGTCTGATTTGGGATAACCCACTGAAATCGACACGCAGCCGTGCGCCTCCCGTCGCGTCGGCAGCCGGGGATTGTATCTTCGGCTTCGGCACACTCGTGTGCGGCTATGGCCGATCGTGCGCCGTTGGCCCGTCCACCCGATGTGGTGTCAGGCCTTTGCGCCGAGGCGTCCGGCGCCGAGTGCGGGCGCGGCCGTCGCGTCGAGCGGCCAACGGGCTCGCGCCGCGAACGTCAAGGGGCTGGTCTCGCCCCGGACGAGTTTCTCGGCACCGGTCCACGCCACCATCGCGGCGTTGTCCGTGCAGAGCGCGATGGGTGGGAGCGCCAGTCTCCAGCCGCGACGCCCGGTAAGGCCCTCGAGCGCGCCGCGCAGGTGGCGGTTGGCCGCCACGCCGCCGGCGACCACCAGGCAGTGCCCGCGATCCGGAGCCGCACGTTCGCCCGCCACGATCGCCATGGCCTTCTGCACGCGATCGATCACGGCTGCTGCGGCCGCCTCCTGGAACGCCGCGGCGAGATCCGCGACGTCCTTCTGCGAAAGTGGGACGATCTCGGTCGCGGCTGTCCGCACGGCCGTTTTCAGCCCCGCGAAAGAGAAGTTGGGCTCGGCCCTCCCGGCCATCGGGCGTGGCAGCGTGAACCGGCGCGGGTCTCCGTCGATCGCGGCGGCCTCGACCGCCGGCCCGCCCGGAAACCCGAGATCAAGCAGCTTTGCCGTCTTGTCGAAGGCTTCGCCGAGCGCGTCGTCGATCGTCGTCCCGAGCCGCACGTAGTGCCCGACGTTGCGCACGTCGATGAGCTGCGTGTGTCCCCCCGAAACGAGGAGCAGCAGGTAGGGCGGCTGCAGCCCGTCCGTAAGCCCCACGGTCAGCGCGTGCGCTTCGAGGTGGTTGATGGCGACGAGCGGCAGGTTCCGTGCAAGGCAGATCGCCTTGGCCGTGGTCAGGCCGACGATCAGCCCGCCGACGAGGCCGGGTCCGGCCGTGGCCGCGATCCCGTCGAGGTCACCCCATGTGACACCCGCATCCCGCATCGCCGTCCGGATGATCTCGTCGAGGCACGCCACATGGGCCCGCGCCGCGATCTCCGGCACCACGCCACCGAACGCTTCGTGCGCGTCCCACTGCGACCGGACCACGTTCGACCGGATCTGGCCCCGCCCGTCATGGTCCCGGGTGACGACGGCCGCGGCCGTCTCGTCGCAGCTCGTCTCGATCCCGAGAACCGTGAGTGTGCGGCCCGGTCCGCGCGGGGGCGCTGTGTCGGCCGGCGGCTGCATGGGCAAGATCGGCTCTCTTGAGCAATTGCGCGACGCCGGGCGAACGCGCATAAACTGGGCTGTCTCTGTCGCCCCGGGCCAAGGTCCCGCTATCATGGAGGAACGGGAGTTTGCAAGCACGCCCAGTCCGCATCGGAACGCGCGGTTCTCCGCTCGCGTTGGCTCAGGCCCATGAGGTGAGGGCGCGCCTGATGGCCGCCCACGGGCTCGACGAGGCCCGCTTCGAGATCGTGATCATCAAGACCACCGGCGACCGCATCCAGGACCGGCCCTTGGCCGATGCCGGCGGCAAGGGCCTCTTTACGAAGGAGATCGAGGAGGCCTTGATCGACGGCAGTATCGATCTTGCCGTCCACTCGATGAAGGACGTCCCGACGGAATTGCCCAGGGGCCTCGTCATCTCGACCATTCTCCCGCGCGAGGACGTCCGCGATGCCTTTATCTCGCTGACCGCTCGGGCCCTATCCGATCTTCCCGCCGGTGCCCGCGTCGGCACCTCGTCGCTGCGCCGCGCCGCCCAGGTCCGCCGTTTGCGGCCCGATCTGGAGGTCGTCGAGTTCCGCGGCAACGTCGAAACCCGCCTCATGAAACTCGCGAACGGCGTCGCCGATGCAACTTTCCTCGCCTGTGCTGGATTGCGCCGCCTCGGCCGCGCCGATCGCATCACGGCGGCGCTGGACCCTGGCGAGATGCTGCCGGCCATTGCGCAGGGCGCGGTGGGCATCGAGATCCGCGACGCCGACTCCACTACGGCGACACTTGTCGCTCCGTTGAACGATGGGCCGAGTGCCCTTGCCGTCGAGATGGAGCGCGCCTTCCTCGCGCGCCTCGAAGGCTCGTGCCGGACGCCGATCGCGGCGCTCGCGCGCCTCGACGGCGACCGCGTCACCTTTACCGGCGAGATCCTGACGCCCGACGGCACCCGCCATCACCGCACGGAGCGCCACGGTCCGCTGGCCGACCGTGTGCGCCTTGCGGTCGAGGCGGCCGACGAGTTGCGAGCCGTGGGCGGCGACGGCTTCTTCACGGCCTAGGCGACACGGAGGCCCGATGTACCTGCTCGTGACCCGCCCGGAGCCGGACGGCTTGAAGCTGATCGGCATGCTGGAGCAGCGCGGCCACGAGGCGATCGCGGCGCCGCTGTCCGCGTTCACGGCCATGCCGTTGGACCCGTCGTCGCTCGAGGGTGTTTCGGCGCTGATCGCGACCAGCCGCAACGCCTTGCGGGCGATGGTCGGGACCGAAGCCCTCGAGCTGGCGCGCGGCCTGCCGATCTTCACCGTCGGTGCGGCAACGGCGGAGGAGGCCCGCCGCATGGGCTTCGCGCGCGTCGTCAAGGGCCCGGGCACGGCGGCAGCCCTTGGGCCCATGATCGCATCGATGGTCGACCCGGCCGAGGATCTGCTGCTGCATCTGGCGGGCGACCGCCTCGCCTACGATCTCGCCACCGAGCTTTCTGAAAGCGGGATCCGCGTCACGAGTGAAATCGTCTATCGGATGCTGGCCGCCACCGCGTTGCCGCACGAGACGGTCGCCGCTATGCGTGAGCGCGATCTTGATGCCGTCATGCTGATGTCGCCGGAAGCCGCCCGCACATGGGTCCGCCTCGTCGGCCGTCACAAGCTGGCCACGGAAGCCGGCGAGATGCTGCATCTCTGCCTGTCTGACGCCGTTGCCGGTCAGCTTGCGCCACTCGGTGGCGTGTCCGTCGATGTGGCCGAACGACCGACACTTGAAGAAATGCTTGCTCTGGTCGATAGGGCTGCGGCAAAATTGGGTGAATAAGGGTTTACCCTCGGAATCTGCTCGCCTTTCCCGCACGCCTCGTTTGCCGCATGTCTGTTCCGGCGAAACGGGACCTGAAGTTCGCGTCTAGTACACAGGATCGAGCCTCGATGACCGACAAGAAGGATGGCCAGGGCCCGAAGGATGGCTCGCCGAAGGCTGGTGATCGCGGCTCGGCCGACGCGTCCGGCGCTCAGTCGAAACGACCGTTCGCCACCATCGATCTGAAAGCCGTCGAGGTGCCCGGAAGCGCGGCCCGGTCCGGCCCGGTACCGCCGAAGCCGGCCGAGCCGAAGCCGAAGGCCACTGGCTCCGGACCTCAGGCCGAAACGGCAGCCAAGGTCGCTGCCGCTGCCACGCCCGCGTCGGGAAGCGTGCCGCCGGCAGGTGCCAAGTCGCCGACCGCTGAAACGTCGCGCAAGCCTGAGACGATGTCCGCCGCACCGCCACCGACCTCGTCTCCGCCGCCGCCTCAACGCGCCTCGGGCGGCTTCGGCCGGCTCGTGACGCACACGCTGGCGGGCGTCGTCGGCGGCGCGCTGGCGCTGGTCGCCGCCCCCCATCTCCAGCCGCAACTGACGCCGCTGCTCAAATCCGTCGGCATGGCGCCGCCGCCGGCTGCCCTTCCGCCCGAGTTGGTCGATCGCTTGGCTCGACTGGAGGCAGCCGCCAATCGACCGGCCGCCGGCCCGTCGCCTGATCAGGCGCGCCTTCAGGCCGCCGCCGACGCCAACCGCACCCGGATCGAGGAGCTGACCCGGTCGCTGGCCGCCCTCCGTGCGACACACGACGCCACGGCGAAGGCGGCCGGCGAATTGCAGGCCCGCATCACGCGTGAGCCGCCGATCGCCGACGCCGCCGATCGCCTGGTCGCGCTCGAACGCCAGTTGGCCGAGATCGCTGCTGCAGCGACCGCCGAGCCCGATCGGGCGGGCCGCATTCCGCAACTCGCCCAGTTGACCGGCCGCATCGCCGATCTCGAGGCGGCCCTGACGACGCGCACGGGCGAGGTCCGCAAGGACATGACCCGCGAGTTCGAGCAGCGCCTCGTGCCCGCGACCGAAGCGAGCGAGGCGGCCCGCGCGGCCACCCAGCGTCTCGATCGCGACCTTGCCGGCCTGAAGTCCGAGAACAACCGTGTCGCCACCGGCCTCGATCAGCTGCGCACCTCCACCGAGCGGCTCGAGATCGGCCTCAAGTCCACTCAGGACGAGACGTCGAAGCTCACCGCCTCGCTCGATACGGTTCGCCGCGAGATGGAGACCCGTCTCGGCGCCACTGCCAAACCCGCCGACGTCGCTGCAGCCGTCGCGCCCGTGGCGAGCCAGCTCGCGGCCCTCGAAAAGAACGTCACCACGGTTGTCCGCAGCGAAACCGAGCGGAACGCCACGGCCGAGCGCATCGTTCTGGCGCTCGAACTAGGCAACCTGAAGCGCGCCATGGATCGCGGCGCGCCATTCGTCCGCGAACTGGCCGAGGTGCGCAAGGTCGCAGGTACCCGCTTCGATCTGGCGCCGCTCGCGAAGTACGCCGATGCCGGGCTCCCCACCCTGCCCGAGCTGACGCTGTCGTTCCGTCCGGTCGCCAACGCCATTCTCGACGCCGAGTCGCAGAAGGGTGACGGCACCGTTGTGGATCGGCTGCTGTCCGGCGCCAAGTCGTTCGTCCGCGTCCGCAAGACCACGGCCGCCCCCGACGACACCAGCCCCGAGGCGGTCGTCGCGCGGATCGAGGCCGCCCTGAAGAGCGGCCGTCTCGCCGATGTGGCGACAGAGGCCAAGGCCGTCGCTGCCATGCCGCCTGCCGCGGCCGATTGGTTCTCCAAGGTCGCCGCCCGCAACACCGTCGAGACGGCTTTGAAATCCATCGACGAGGCTTTGAAAGCGTCCTTGGGCGCAGGCGGCGCACCACCGCCCGCCGCCCAGAAGAAGGGGCAGCCATGATCCGCGTCGTCCTGTATCTCATCGCCGTTGCGGCGCTCGCGACGGGGCTGTCGTGGCTGGCCGACCGTCCGGGCAGTCTTGTCCTCAACTGGGAAGGCTACGAGGTCGAGACCAGCGTCTTCCGCGCAGTGGTCATTCTGGCTCTCGTGCTGGCGCTCGCGATCTTCCTCTGGACGCTGTCGCGCCAGATCTGGACGAGCCCCGCCATGCTCGGCCGCTATTTCTCGAAGCGCCGCCAGGAACGTGGCCTCGACGCCATCTCGAGCGGCATGATCGCGATCGGCGCCGGCGATCGCTCGCTCGCGACCCGCTACGCCGTGCAGGCCCGCAAGGCGTTGCCCAACGAACCGTTGACGCATCTCTTGCGCGCCCAGGCCGCCCAGCTCTCCGGCGATCGCAGCACGTCGCGCCGCATTTTCGAGGCAATGCTGGCTCAGCCGGATACCGAGCAGCTCGGTTTGCGCGGCCTGTTCCTCGAAGCCGAGCGCGAGGGCGAGATGGAGGCCGCGCGCCAGTTCGCGGAGCGCGCGCAGCGGCTCAATCCCCGCCTCGGCTGGCCGATCGATGCGCTTTTCGATCTGCAATGCAAGGAGGGCGACTGGATCGGCGCTCTCGAAACCCTGGCGGCGGCGAAGAAGTACGGCCACGTCGACAAGTCGGTCGCGGATCGGCGCCGCGCCGTTCTGCTGACCGCCCGCGCCCAGGAGATCGAGGACACCAACACGGTCAAGGCTCTGGAATTGGCGACCGAGGCTCACAATCTGGCCCCCGAACTCATTCCGGCCGCCACCATCGCTGCCCGCCAGCTCGCGTCGCGTGGCGCGACGCCGAAAGCCGCCAAGGTGATCGAGAAGACCTGGAAGGTCGCGCCGCATCCGGATCTGGCGCTCGTTTATGCCTTCGCCCGCCCCGGCGACAGCCCGCGCGACCGCCTCGAGCGCATCAAGCGTCTCGTGCGCCTCGCGCCTCATTCCTCCGAAGGCCCGATCGCACTGGCGACGGCGGCCGTCGAGGCGCGGGATTGGCCGGAGGCTCGCCATGCGCTGGCGCCGCTCCTCGAGACCGAGCCGACGCAGCGCGTGTGCACCCTGATGGCCCGCATCGAGGGGGGCGAGCACGATGACGCCGGCCGCGTCAGGGAGTGGCTGGCGCGTGGTGCGACGGCCTCCCGCGACCCGGCGTGGACCGCCGGCAACATCGTCTCGGATCGCTGGGCTCCGGTGTCGCCGGCCACGGGTGCGCTCGATGTGTTCGAGTGGAAGGTGCCGCCCGAGACTGGAGGCGAGAACGAGGCCGCGCTCGCCCTGAAGAAGATCGACGAACTCGTCATGCTCGGCACCGGTGTCTCCGCCACGTCGGCCGATGCGCCGCGTGCGAAGTCTGGCGATCGGCAGGGACGCCCCTTGACGTCGGCCAATGTCGAGGACGTTCTTGTCCCTGAGCGGCCCCAGTTCGGTTCGGGCCTCCGCGAACGCGAGCTGCCGTCCGACCGCCCTGTGACCGTCGAGGCCGTGCCGGTGGCGGATCCGCCGTCGGCCTCGGGGCCACCGATCGCGCCTGTGGCTGCACCGGCCCGTGAGCCGAAACCGCGCGAGGCGATCCAGTCTGGTGTCAATGGAGCCACGCGGGCCGCTGCCACGGATCTCGCGCCCGGCAGCAGGGAGCCGGCGACGGCGATGGCATCTGAAAGCACCTCCAAGACGTGAACCGGACGAGGGGGAACGCATGACGACCGCAATACCCGCACAGCCCGACATGGCCATGCTCGAGCGTCGCCGCATCGAGGCGAAACTGCTCGCCCATGTCTACGCCGTCGTATCCGAGCGCCACGGCAAGGCTGCGGCGGAGGCGGTCATCGGTGAAAGCGTACGCCGGTCAGCCATCGAACAGGGCCAGGAGATGGCGGCGGCCCTGTCCGGTGAAACGTCGCTCGAGAGCTTTATCGCAGCCCAGGAACTTTGGACGCGGGGCGGCGCGCTCCAGGTGGCCGTCGACGAGGCGAGCGAAAGCCGGTTCGCATTCCGCGTCACGCGCTGTGAATATGCCCGCATGTACCGAGAGATGGGGCTCGGCCATATCGGCCACCTGCTGTCGTGCCAGCGTGACGGCACCTTCTGCGAGGGCTACGACCCGAAATTGAAACTCGCGCGCACGCAGACCATCATGCAAGGTGCCGATCACTGCGATTTCGAATACACCTACGTCACCGATACGGCAGGCGATCGCCCCGCGTGACGCCCGCCGCCCGTTCAGACTGAGAATGCCGGCACTGTCCGCATCGGCCAAGGCTCGTTCGCCGTGTCGCAAGCCACGGTCTCGATGTCCGGTAGCGACTGGATGAGGCCAGTCTCGCGATGCCGGTTGAGATTGCGTCGATAGATGACGCCGGGTTTGCCCCAGAGCCGCCACGTGACCCGCCCCGTGGAGCTTTGCGAGACCCAGTCGCCCCGGGTGTCGAGCAGTTGCAACGTCCACTGCCTCGGCCGCCCTGCGATGGTGTCGATTGCAAGCCGCGCTTCCCCCGAAAGTGCGGCCAGCAGGATGTCACGCCCTGCTGCGAGCGACTCGAGTTCCTCGACCCAGCCGTCGAGCGCGACCCAGCATCCTCCCTCGACGACGCGCAACGCGGCATCGAATCCACTGTACCCTGATGCCGGAATGGTCAGGCCGTGATCCGTTCGCCGGACCTCTACTCGATAGCTTTGCCTGACGTCTTGCTCGAGAGCATCGAGAAACCTCTGTGCACCTTTCGGCATGAGCCCTGCCCGTCCTGCTGTATCGCCCCCCGGTGCCCGCGTTCGACCGCAGGTTGTCTGTCGTGAAAGTGTCACCCGTGATTCGATCATGGTCAATACCGTGACCATGTCGGTATCGGGATACATCCACCACTAAATGGACAAACGTCCGACCTGGGGAAGTATTCCCACGGCTGACGGCAAAAAAGTGTCGCAAAAAAACGGCGTCGCGGATCGGTGACGATCCACGACGCTGCTCCTCTCGGGTCTTGTGTCAGTATCCTCAGGCCGCCTTGGCTGCCGCTTCGGTCCGGATCTCGATCTGTCCGTCCTTGACGCCGAGACGCACCGTATCGCCGTCCTTGACGTCGCCGGCCAGCAAACGCTCGGCCAGCGCATCCTGGACGTTCTTCTGGATGACGCGCTTCAGCGGCCGTGCACCGTAGGCGGGATCGTAACCGCTGTTGGCGAGCCACGTCCGCCCCGCGTCGTCGAGGACGATGGTGATCTTCCGGTCCGCGAGCAGCTTCTGCAGTCGCCCCATCTGGATGTCGACGATCCGCCCCATCTCGGCCCTCTGCAGGCGATGGAACAGGATGATCTCGTCCAGCCGGTTCAGGAACTCCGGCCGGAAGCGCGTCTTGACCTCGGCGAGCACGTACTGGCGCGCCTCGCTCATGTCTCCGCCATCCTGCACCGCGACCAGGTACTCGGCCCCGATGTTCGACGTCATGATGATGAGCGTGTTCTTGAAGTCGACCGTCCGTCCCTGGCCGTCCGTCAGCCGCCCGTCGTCGAGCACCTGGAGGAGCACGTTGAACACGTCCGGGTGTGCCTTCTCGATCTCGTCGAAGAGGATCACCTGATACGGACGCCGCCGCACCGCCTCGGTCAGCGCGCCGCCTTCCTCGTAGCCGACGTACCCCGGCGGGGCGCCGATCAGCCGCGCGACGGAATGCTTCTCCATGTACTCGGACATGTCGATGCGCACCATCGCGCTCTCGTCGTCGAAGAGGAACGTGGCCAACGCCTTCGTCAGCTCGGTCTTGCCGACGCCGGTCGGGCCGAGGAACATGAACGAGCCGATCGGCCGGTTCGGGTCCTGTAGCCCGGCCCGCGCACGCCGCACCGCGGTCGAGACTGCCTTGACGGCCTCCTCCTGCCCGACGACTCGCTTGGCGAGCTGTTCCTCCATCTTCAGGAGCTTCTCCTTCTCGCCTTCGAGCATCCGGTCGACCGGCACGCCCGTCCAGCGCGAGACGACGCCCGCGATGTGGTCCGGCGTCACCGCTTCCTCGACCATGACGGCGGCCTTCCCGTCGCCCCCTTCCATGGCGGCGAGCTTCTTCTCGATCTCGGGAATGCGGCCGTAGGCGAGTTCGCCAGCCCGCGCGAGATCACCCCGCCGCTGCGCCTGCGCCAGCTCGGTCCGGAACCCGTCGAGTTCCTCCTTCAGCTTCTGCGCGTCGCCGAGACGGCCTTTCTCGGCCTCCCACCGCCGCGTCATGGTCGCCGACTGCTCCTCGTGCTCGGCGATCGAACGCTCGAGCTTGGCGAGCCGGTCCTTGGAACCCGGATCGGTCTCCTTCTTCAGCGCCTCCCGCTCGATCTTCATCTGCATGAGATCGCGATCGATACGGTCCAGCTCTTCCGGCTTGGAATCGATCTCCATCTTCAGGCGCGAGGCGGCCTCGTCGACGAGATCGATCGCCTTGTCGGGCAGGAACCGGTCCGTGATGTAGCGGTTGGAAAGCGTCGCCGCCGAAACGAGCGCCGCATCCGTGATGCGCACGCCGTGATGCAGCTCGTAGCGCTCCTTGAGACCGCGCAGGATCGAAATCGTGTCCTCCACCGTCGGCTCGCTGACGAACACCGGCTGGAAGCGCCGCGCGAGTGCCGCGTCCTTTTCGATGTGCTTGCGATATTCGTCGAGCGTCGTTGCGCCGACGCAGTGCAGCTCGCCGCGCGCCAGCGCCGGCTTCAAGAGGTTGCCCGCATCCATCGAGCCTTCGCTCTTGCCCGCCCCGACGATGGTGTGCAGCTCGTCGATGAACAGCACGATGCGCCCGGCCTCGGCCGAGACCTCCTGCAGCACCGCCTTCAGCCGCTCCTCGAACTCGCCGCGATACTTCGCGCCCGCGATCAGCGCGCCCATGTCGAGCGACAGGAGCCGCTTGTCCTTCAGGCTTTCCGGCACGTCGCCCTTCACGATGCGCTGGGCGAGACCTTCGGCGATGGCCGTCTTGCCGACGCCGGGCTCGCCGATGAGCACCGGGTTGTTCTTCGTCCGCCGCGACAGCACCTGGATGGTGCGGCGGATCTCCTCGTCGCGCCCGATGACGGGATCGATCTTGCCCTCGGCAGCCGCCTCGGTGAGGTCGCGCGCATACCGCTTCAGGGCGTCGTAGCCCTGCTCGGCCGACGCGGTATCGGCGGTCCGCCCCTTGCGCACCTCGTTGATGGCCTGGTTGAGCGCCTGCGGCGTCACGCCGGCATCCTTGAGGGCGCGCGCTGCGTCCGAGCCGCCCTCGACGAGGAGTGCGAGCAGCAGCCGCTCGACGGTGACGAACTTGTCTCCGGCCTTGTCGGCGATCTTCTCCGCCTGATCGAGGACCCGGGCGAGATCCGGTGCGAGATACACCTGTCCCGCGCCGCCACCCGAGACCTTCGGCCGCCTCTGGACGATGCGCTCGATGGCGGCGTGTGCCTGCTTCGAGTTGCCGCCGGCGGCGTCGATAAGTCCGGCGGCGAGGCCCTCCGGATCGTCGAGCAGCACCTTGGCGAGATGCTCGGTCGCGAGCTGCTGATGCCCTTCCCTGAGGGCAAGGTTCTGCGCCGCCTGGACGAATCCTTTGGCGCGATCGGTGTATTTCTCGATATTCATCCGGTCCTCCACCCGCCCGCGATAGCCCCGAAGCGACTATCCTGGCTGTGCCATCCTGACTGTGATTGCCTTGTCCTTGCGCCAACGACTGCCCTGTCGGGCAACGCATGTACGCCCCCGGACCCCCTCGAAAGGCGGGCCCACAAGTTAAGTAGGAACGATCACGGCCGAGTGAAGGGGGCTACGAGAACTCCGGAGCTGCCGCGACGTCGCGGCACCATCGACGCGCCGGTCAGTTGCCGAAGTAACTCTCGAGGAACTGGATCTGCTCGTTGTAGCGGCGCTCGATGCAGCCGCCATCGTTGCCGCAGGCATTGCGGCGGCCGATCCAGCGGCGATGCTCGTGATCGATCTCGGCACGCTTGCTGCGGCTGTCGAACGTGGCCCGTTCATAGGCCGTATTCAGCACGCCATCGAGGCGTCCGAGATTGGGGTTGCCGCAGATGGCGTGCTCGGCCGGGAGGCTGGCCGTCGGGCACCATCCGGGCGTATCGCCGCCGGCCGCCGCCACGGGCGGTTGGGCGGTAGGCGGCGTCGCGACGGCGCTCCCCTTGCACACTTCGTAGACACCGGGCATCGCCACATCGGCACACAGGATGCCGCCCCACTTGAAGCCAGTGACGCCATCGACACGGATCTCGAACCATGGATAGTTGTCCCGGTTCACGCCGGTATTGCGCAGGATTGTGATGCGCTGACCTTCGCTGAGCGACTGGACGCGGCGGCTCTCCTGCGAGGGACCACTGCGCAGGATCCCGCCGAGCGAGCGCCCCGACACCGGGTTGCCACTTCCCTCACGGCCGGGCGGGGCTTCGATGCAATCGTCGGTCTCCGGCTTCTGGATGGTGCCGGGCGGGCAGCCCGTCAGGATGCCGCCCTCCTCGCCGGGCGCAGGCCGTTGCGGGCGCGGCGAGGCCTGGGCGAGGCGTTCGCGCACGGGCGTCTCGGCGCGCAGCGCGCTGCTGTCCGCCGGCCCGGCCGCAACGGTCGGAGTGGCGAGCACCGCCAGCATGGGGGCAATCGTGCTGGCACCTGGCTTGATCCGCGCCACGAGCGTGCTCATCATGTTCATCTATCCCCGATCGCCCCACTGACGCGGAGACAGGTATCATACAACGTCTCCATCTGCGCGCCGTATCACCCCGGCGCGACGCGCTTGCAGCCAACCTCCGCGACCATCATGATGCAGCGCAGCGAACGCCGTACAGCGAGGCGCGTCATGACCACGACCCCGACCATCACCGCGCTCTACCGCTATCCTGTGAAGGGCCTCTCGCCCGAGCCCCTGACGGCGGTGACGCTCGAGCCGGGTGGCGTCTTTCCGTTCGATCGCGCCTACGCCATCGAGAACGGCCCCGGCCGTTTCGATCCGGCAGCCCCGCGCCATCTCCCGAAGATCCATTTCCTGATGCTGATGCGCGACGAGCGCCTGGCGACGCTGTCCACCGGCTTCGACGATGAAACGACCACCTTGACCGTCAACCGCGACGGCCGGCAGGTCGCCCGGGGCAATCTCGAGACCCCGATCGGCCGGCAGCTCGTCGAGCAGTTCTTTGCCGCCTACATGAAGGGCTCGTTGCGTGGCGCGCCGAAGGTCGTCCGGTCCGAGGGCCACAGCTTCTCCGACATGCCGGCCCGCTGCGTCCATATCGTCAATCTCGCCTCCGTCCGCGACCTCGAGCGTATCGCCGGCCGCCGCATCGATCCGCTCCGCTTCCGACCGAACGTCATGCTGGATGGCCTCCCGGCCTGGGAGGAGTTCCGCTGGCTCGACAAGGCGCTCGCCGTCGGCGACACGCGCCTGTCGGTCTTCCATCGGACGAAACGCTGCGACGCGACCAACGTCGATCCGGCGAACGGCGCGCGCGACATGGCGATCCCCGCCATCCTGCAGCGTGCCTTCGGCCACAGCGACTTCGGCGTCTACGCCAAGGTTGCGCAGGGCGGCCAGCTCGCGGTCGGCGATGCGCTGACCATCGCCTGACGACACCTGACCTGCCCCGATTGCGCCCGGACGCCGGAACCGCCAGACTTGCCTGAAAACGTGATGTCTTCAGGGAGTGAACACCATGCGGTCTGCCCTTTGCGAGCGCTTCGGCATCGAGTTTCCGCTCTTCGCCTTCACCCACTGCCGCGACGTCGTGGCCGAGGTGACCAACGCCGGCGGCTTCGGGGTCCTCGGCGCTGTAGCCCTCACGCCCGAGGCGCTGGAGGTCGAGCTCGACTGGATCGACAAGCGCGTCGGTGGCAAGCCCTACGGCGTCGACCTCCTGATCCCGAACAAGATGGAGGACAAGACCGGCGACCTGACCGCCGCCGATCTGGCGGCCCGCGTCCCGCCCGGCCATCGCCGCCACATCGAGCAGCTTCTCGCCAGCCACGGCGTCGACACGTCCGATCTGTGGACCGCGAAGTGGGCGCACGACTACACCGACAACATGCGCGAGGGCGGCGCCCAGAAACTCCTGGACGTCGCGTTCGCCCACCCCATCGCCATGTTCGTCAACGCGCTCGGCGTGCCGCCGAAGTCCGTCATGGAACGCTGCCGCGCCAAGGGCATCGCGGTCGGCGCGCTGACCGGCGCCCGCGAACATGCCCTGAAGCACGCGGCTGCCGGCGTGGATGTGCTCGTCGTCTCGGGCACCGAGGCGGGCGGTCACTGCGGCGAGGTCTCGACCATGGTGCTCGTGCCGGAGGTTCTCGACGCCATCCGCGACTATCCGGACATCCAGGTGCTCGCCGCGGGCGGCATTGCCACCGGCCGGCAGATGGCGGCCTGCATGGCGATGGGCGCGGCTGGTGTGTGGACCGGCTCGGTGTGGCTGACGACCGCCGAGGCCGAGACCATCCCGACCGTGAAGAAGAAGATGCTCGCCGCCACCTCGCGCGACACGGTGCGCTCGCGCAGTCGCACCGGCAAGCCGACGCGTCAGTTGAAGTCCGCCTGGACCGAGGCGTGGCACGGCGAAGGCTCGCCCGATCCCTTGCCGATGCCGTTGCAGGGGCTGATCAGCCGCCCCGCGCTCGCCAAGGTCGACAAGCTGGCCGAGGCCGGACACGAGGGCGCGAAGGAACTGGCCACCTACTACGTCGGCCAGGCCGTGGGCCTGATGAACGCGGAGATGCGCGCCCGCGACGTCGTCTACGAGTTCAAGCGCGATTTCGCCGAAGCCGTCGAGCGCCTCTCCGCGACCGTTGCTGACGACTGAAGCGATCCGGGAAACGACAAAGGCCCCGGATCGCCTCCGGGGCCTCATATCGTGTTCGATGTCCGCGATGCGAACCCGCGACGCTCATTTGGCCGCGGCGAGTTTCCCGGCGTCCGCCCTGCGCATCGTGAACCCCTCGTAGCCGTTGGCGGCGATCTCGTCGCATTTGGCCCGATAGACTCCGACGCCGCCGATGTACGGCAGGAAAACGCGCGGCTTGCCGGGGATGTTCGCCCCCATGTACCAGGACGCGGCCTTCGGATAGAGCGTCTTGTAGGCCGTCTCGGTATTGTGGACGTTCCAGGCGTCCTGCGCCTCGCGCGTCGGCTCGACGGTCGCGACGCCGTTCCGCTCCGCATGCGCGATGCAGTCCGTCATCCAGTCCACGTGCTGCTCGATCGAGACGATCATGTTCGAGAGCACCGACGGGCTCTGCGGCCCCGTGATCATGAACATGTTCGGGAACCCGGCCGACATCATGCCGAGATACGTGCGCGGCCCGTCCTTCCATTCGTCCTTGAGCGCCAACGCATCGCGGCCCCGGATGTCGATCCGTTCGAGCGTGCCGGTCATCGCGTCGAAGCCCGTGGCGAACACGATGGCGTCGAATTCGTAGTCCTTGCCGCCCTGCTTGAGCCCCTTCGGCGTGAGTTCCTCGACGGGAGCATTGCGAATATCGACAAGCTTCACGTTCGGCCGGTTGAAGGTTTCGAAGTAGTCGGTATCGACGCAGATCCGCTTCGTCCCGATCGGATAGTCTTTGGCCGCCAGCAGCTCGGCCGTCGCCGGATCCTTGACGATCTGGCGGATTTTCTGGCGCACGAACTCGGCCGCCGTCTCGTTCGAGTCCGCGTTGACGATCAGGTCGTTGAACGCCGCCATGAACGTCGTGCCACCCGACTTCCAGCGCGCTTCGAAAACCTCGCGCCGCGTCGCCTCGTCGACCTCGACCGCGCCCTTGTCGCTCAGCGGCGTGATGACGCCGTTCCGCGTCATGCGTGCCTTGGCGCGGTGCTCGCGGTAGCTGCTCTTCCAGTGCTGCTCGTAGGCATCGTCCATCGGCCGGTTGCGCGACGGGATCGAGTAGTTGGGCGTCCGCTGGAACACCGTGATGTGCGCCGCCTGCTCGGCGATCACCGGAAGGGCCTGGATCGCCGACGATCCGGTCCCGATCAGCCCGACCCGCATCCCGGTGAAGTCTACGCCTTCGTGCGGCCAGTAGCCGGTGTGATAGGTCTTGCCCGTATAGCTCTCGAGCCCCTTGAAATCGGGCACCCGCGCCGTCGAGAGGCATCCTGTCGCCATGATCAGCCAGCGCGCCGAGACGAGATCGCCGCGGTTCGTCTTGACCGTCCACCGGCCAGCCGCATCGTCGAAGTGTGCGCTCTCGACCGTGGTCTCGAACTGCATGTCGCGACGCAGATCGAAGCGGTCCGCGACGTGGTTGGCATAGCGGAGGATGTCGGGCTGCGCCGAGAACGTCTCCGGCCAGCGCCACTCCTGCTCCAGTTCGGGCGAGAACGAGTAGGAGTACTGCATGCTTTCGATATCGCAGCGGGCGCCCGGATACCGGTTCCAGTACCAGGTGCCTCCGACGCCTGTCGCTGTATCGTAGACGCGCGTGCTCAGCCCGAGCTGGCGCATGCGATGAAGCATGTACATTCCGCCGAAGCCGGCCCCGACGATCACGACGTCGAAGGCGGCCCGGGTGTTCTTGGCTGAGTCCTGAGCGCTGGCATCCATTGGCATGCTGCTGTCACTCCCTCACGTTTCTGATCCGTGACGGCAACTATGCGTGGTGGGCCCGGTTTGGGCAACCGGGCCGGCGATCTTGCCCGCCGGGCTTCAGCCGTCGTAACCCTCGATGACGATCACGTCGCCCGTGGAGTATTTGTTCCGCACGGCTTCGGCAGCCTTGTATTCCGGGCTCTCGTAGCAGGCGAGGGCGGTCGCGTAGTCCTTGAATTCCAGCACCACGTGCCGGCTGCGGGCGTTGCCGCTCTTCAGGGTGAACGGCCCGCCGCGCACCAGGAACTTGGCGCCGTACTTGCTGAACGCCTTGGCGTTGAACGCCACATACTCCTTGTAGCCTTCGGGGTCGGTCACATCGACGTGCGCGATCCAGTAGCCTTTGGCCATTGTCGTTTCTCCGCTGTCAGGGTCCTTCGACGAGCACCATATCGAGGAAGCCGGCTGCTTCCCTGAGCTTTTTTGCCGCCTGATACTCCGGCGACGTGGCATAGGCGCGGGCGGCGTCCAGGCTGTCGAACTCGAGCACGATGTTGCGCGCCCGCCCCTCGCCCTCGACCACTTCGGTGCGCCCGCCGCGCACGAGGATGCGAGCCCCGTAGATCTTCTGGGCTTCCGTTGCAGCAGCGGCATAAGCGGCCCAGGCGGTCGGGTTGGTCACCACTGCCCGCGCGATGAGATATCCTTTCGGCATCGGTCTTTTTCCGTTCTCTTTCAGGTTGCGGCGCTGGCAATACGTCGGACGAATTCCTGCGCCGCCGCACGAGGGTCCGCCGCCGCCGTGATCGGCCGTCCGACCACCAGATGCGTGGCGCCGTCGCCGATCGCAGCATCGGGCGTCACGACGCGCGCCTGATCGCCGGCTTCCCCGTCCGGCAGCCGGATGCCCGGCGTCACGATCAGGAACTCGGGCCCGACGGCGCGACGCACGAGCGCTGCTTCCTGCCCCGAGGCGATCACGCCGTCGAAGCCGGCGTCCTTGGCGAGCTTCGCCCGGTGCACGACGAGGTCCGCCGGGCTCATGCCGCGCACGCCCTGCTCCTCGAGATCGTTGACCTTGAGGCTCGTGAGCACGGTGACACCGAGCAGCTTGAGCCGCGACCCGCCGCGCCCCTTGACGGCTGCGTCGAGCGTCTGGCGATCCGTCGCGTGCACGGTCAGGTAGTCGAGTCCGAGCGCGGCGATGTTGGCGGCTGCTTTCTCGACCGTGTTCGCGATGTCGAGCAGCTTCATGTCGAGAAACACCTGCCGCCCGGCCGCCTTGAGGCCCTGCGCGAACTCGAGCCCGCCACCGAACAGCAACTCGAGGCCGATCTTGTAGCAGCCCGTTGCGTCGCCGATCCGCTCGACGATATCGCGCGCCCGCGACACGTCCGGCACGTCGAGCGCGACGAACAGCCGATCCTGCGGCCGCGCGGACGTCGATGCTGCGCCGCTCATGCCCCGTCCTCCGCGCCGCGCATCACGTGGGCGGCGCGCGCCAGCCGCTGCACGACGGCCTTCAGGAGGTCCATCTGCCCCTTGTCCTTGAGATGCCCGTGGTCGTCGAACGCCTCGTTGGCGCGCGCTACCAGGATCTGGTCCGGCAGCACCAGCGCGCCGAGCCCCAGTTCCATCGTCTGGCGCAGTGCCGTCAGCCCGCGCACACCGCCGAACCCGCCGGGCGACGCCGCCCCGAGCGCGAAGACGCGGGTCTTGAACACGGCGAGCGGCGGCTCGCCCTCGACCTTCACCCGGCTCATCCAGTCGAGCGTGTTCTTGAGGAGCGGCGTGACCGACGCGTTGTACTCTGGCATCGCGATGAACACGCCGTGATGCACCTCCATCAGCGCCTTCAGCTTGCGGGCGTTCTCCGGCGGTCCCTCCTTGGCCTCCGTGTCGCCGTCGTAGATCGGCATCGGATAGTCGCCGATGTCGGCCAGCGTCGCGGCGATGCCGTTCGCTTCGGCCACGTCGTGCGCGAGCTTGGCGAGACGCTTGTTGAGCGATCCCTCCCGGGCCGAGCCGGCGAGGAACAGAAGGCGTGTGGTGTGCGGCATGTGACCTCGCGAAGACATGAACCCGGACGCTCCATCTAGCGGGCGTTCCGCCCGATGACCAGTGGCCCGCCGAAGCGACTTCCAGCTTGCCCCGGATGACGCATTGGGACAGCGTAACGGCCTGAACCATAGCCCACATGCCGATCGGCGAGGAGTGACCCATGGCGCACGCTCATCAGGCGCTGTCTCGCGCATCCGCGTTCTGTCGTGACTACGATCTGACCATTCCGATCCTCATGGCGCCGATGGCGGGCGCGTGCCCGCCGGCGCTCGCCATTGCCGTCGCTCGCGCCGGTGGCCTCGGAGGCTGTGGCGCGCTGCTCATGAAGCCCGACGCCATTCGGTCCTGGGCCGGCGAGGTCCGAGCCGCCACCAATGGCGCTTTCCAGCTCAACCTCTGGATCCCCGATCCGCCTCCCGTCCGCGACGCGACCCACGAAACGCGCGTCCGTGAATTTCTCGCCGGCTGGGGCCCCGCCGTCCCGCCCGAGGCCGGCAACGCCGTCCCCGTCGATTTCGGAGCCCAGTGCGACGCCGTGATCGAGGCCGGCCCGCCGGTCGTCTCCTCGATCATGGGCGTCTATCCCCCCGAAGTGGTGGGCCGCTTCAAGGCCCGCGGCATCCGCTGGTTCGCCCACGTGACGACCGTTGCCGAGGCCCGTCAGGCCGTTGCGGCCGGCGCCGATGTCGTGGTGGCGCAGGGCATGGAGGCGGGCGGCCACCGCGGCTCGTTCGAGGCCGACCGTCCGGACACCGCGCTTGTCGGCCTTTTCGCCCTGCTGCCCGCTGTCGTCGATGCCGTCGCTGATCAGGTCCCCGTCGTGGCCACGGGCGGCATCGCCGATGGTCGAGGCATCGCCGCCGCGCTCGTTCTGGGTGCCGCGGCCGTCCAGATCGGAACCGGCCTGCTCCGCACGCCGGAAGCGGCTATCGCCCCGGCCTGGGCCGACGCTTTGGCCAGCGCAGAGCCCGAGGATACCGCGCCGACCCGCGCCTTCTCCGGCCGCCTCGGCCGCAGTGTGGCGACGGCCTATGTTAAGGCGGCCAACGCGGCCAGCACGCCCGCTCCGGCCCCCTACCCGGTCCAGCGTGGCCTCACGCAGGCGATGCGCGATCAGGGCACGCGCGAGGGCGATATCGACCGCATCCAGGCGTGGGCCGGCCAGGCCGCCCGTCTCGCCCCGGCCGAACCGGCTGGCGACTACCTCCGCCGCATCTGGGACGACGCCCGCGCCCATCTCGGTGGCTGATCACCAGACGACCTCGCCCCGTCAGCCGCGCTCCGGCTTTTCCGGGAGCTGCGTTTCCGTCGTCCCCAGCGCATCGGCGAGCCGCGCCGTCGCGGAGCCGGGCCTGAGCGGTTTCTGCTGGCTGTCGTGCGGCGCCCAGCCCGTCAGCGTGACGATCTCGAAGGTGGCAGTGACGCGCCCGTCCGCCCGGGCAAATCGCTCGGCATAGACCTCGACCGCGCGTTGCAGCGTGTCCCGCCGCATCGCATGGGCGCGTCGCTCGCGAAGCGGATTGGCCCACCCCATCCCGCGCAGGTCCCGCATCAGCTCGAGCGCGCTTCGATAGCCGACCTCGACCACGTCACTGTCCGCGACCGGCAGGGCGAAGCCGGTCCGCTGGAGGAGCTGGCCGAGTTCGCGCACGTCAGCGAACGGCGCCACCCGCGGCGACGCGCCCCCAGTCGTTTCCGTCTCGGCGACGACCAGCGCCTCTCGCAATTCGAACAGCGTCCGCCCGCCGAGCAACGAGACCACCATCAGCCCGTCCGGCTTGAGCGCCCGCCGGATCTGGATCAGCGCGCCCGGCAGATCGTTGACCTGTTGCAGCGCGAGCCCCGAAACGACGAGGTCCATAGAGCCCGGCCGGATCGGCAGCAGTTCCTCGTCGCAGACGACGCGCAATCCGCCTGCCGGCGCCATCATTTCGGCGGAGAGATCGGCGCTGATCACGAGCCCGACACCCATCGCGGCAAGGCGTGCACTGAGCCTCCCCGGACCTGCACCGAGATCGAGCGCCACCTCGAACGGGCGTTTGACCAGCGCCAGCCGGTCGGCGATGTCGTCGGCGGCATGGTCGAGGAGAAACGTCGTCTCGGCCGCCTGTCGCGCATGCCGTGTGCGTCGCCGCCGCACAAGCTCGCGATCGAAAATGGCCCGCTCCTCGGCACTCATCCCCGTCTCCTGGCCTTCTCGCTATTCGACGCGGGATCGCGCGTCGCGTCTCGATGTCTGCTATCGTCATCGTCATAGTCTGCCTTCGACGCGTGTGCACATGAACTTGGCGGCACCCATCCTGAAGGGCATCGGCCGGTTTGCGGCCGATCTGCTCGTCCCTCCAGTCTGTCTGGCCTGTCAGGTGCGCCTCGACAGCCGTGATGCCCTGTGCGGCGCCTGCTGGATGTCCATCTCGTTCATTCGCCGCCCGCTCTGCGATCGCCTCGGTATTCCACTGCCGTTCGGGACCGGCGACGGGCCGCTGGTCTCTGCCGCGGCTTCGGCCGATCCGCCGTTTTGGGGCCGTGCCCGTGCCGTCGCGATCTACGAGACCGGCGGTGTGATGTCGCGCCTGATCCACGCCATGAAGTACGCCGATCGTCATGACGCCCGCCGCCTGTTCGCCCGGCTTCTGGCCGACGCCGGTCACGAGTTGCTGCCGGACTGCGACGTTATCGTGCCGGTCCCGCTCACCTATCGCCGCCTCGTCCGGCGACAGTTCAACCAGTCGGCCCTGTTGGCGCGCGAGTTGTCGCTCTTGAGCGGTATCCCGTGGGCGTCGCACCTCCTCGTCAAGGCGCGGGACACGCCGCCTCAGGTGTCGCTCTCGGGAAATGCCCGTCGTGAGAACCTGCGTGGTGCCTTCGAGGTACCCGAAGGCGCGCGGCCAGCCGTGGCGGACCGTCGAATCCTCCTGCTCGACGATGTCGTGACCACTGGTGCGACGGCCGAGGCGGCGACGCGGGCGCTCCTGCGCGGTGGTGCGCGCGCCGTCGATGTGCTGACGCTGGCCCGCGTGACCACGCCCACCCATGCGCTGCCGTGACGGGGCGCCTAGTGTGGCGGTTTCGAAGTCCGCTTCATTCGCTCGGTGAACTCTCAAAGCGGACTTCGAAACATGACGCCACACTAAGATCATGACTTTGCGAGTGTCCTTGCGACCGCGAAGTTCGTCGAGTGGTTGCCGCGAAATGCAACGAACTTCGCGGTCGGGACACTCGCCTTGCGCTTCTCCAGCCGATCCATAGAATGCGCCGACCACGTGCTTCGACCGAGAGCGCCCCATGCCCAAGGTGACGATCTACACCTCCGCCTACTGCCCCTACTGCTTTTCGGCCAAGCGGCTCCTCGACAAGAAGGGCGCGACGTACGACGAGATCTCGGTCGATGGCCGGTCGGCCGTCCGTGCCGAGATGCGGGATCGGGCCGGCGGCCGCAACACGGTTCCGCAGATCTGGATCGGCGACCGTCACATCGGCGGCTGCGACGATCTCTACGAACTCGATGGTACCGGCGGACTGGACCCGCTTCTGGCGGCGTGAGCCGAACCTCGGGCAGTCTTTCGCGTGCCCCTCGGCATGGAGCCGACGAATGAGCATGTGTGAGCATGTTTAAGGAATCTTTCCGTTTTTTTGATCGACAGGGCCCGCATTCGCGCGATGTGTGCGATACTCCCGCCGATCGGCTTGGAGGCGGAGGGACGATGCGGTCGCTCAGGGCGCGGCTGCGGCAGTGGAGGCTGGACTGACATGATCCGCTATCGTCTTGCCTGCGCGAAAGGCCACGAATTCGAAGCCTGGTTCCAGTCGAGCGACGGCTGCGACAAGCAGATCGAGCGTAAGCTTGTCCAGTGCCCCAAGTGCGGATCGGTCAAGGTCGCCAAGGCGCTGATGGCACCGAGCGTCGTCACCGCCGAGCAGCGTGAGACGACCCGTCGTCGCCGCGGACGGTCGGCGCCGGCTGCACCGGCGGCCCCACCGGAGACGCCGTCCACACCGCAGAACGTATCGGCGATGCTCACGCCGCAGCAGCGCCAGATCCTGAAGCAACTCAAGGAACTTCGCGATCGGGTCGTGGCGGATGCCGAATACGTCGGCCCCCGCTTCGCCGAAGAAGCTCGCAAGATCCATCACGAGGAAACGCCCGAGCGTGGCATTTACGGCGAGGCGTCTCCCACCGAGGTCGAAGAACTTCTCCGCGACGGAATCGACGTGATGCCGATTCCCGTCCTCCCCGACGATCACAACTGACGCTGCGGTCACGGCTCGATCGCCCGCGCCGCCGCGCGCTTTGCGTCTCGTTACGCGCTTGTAACGCAGAAATGTGCGGCCAAGCGTATCGAGCCCCTTCCCGGTTTGGCAGACTGCGCGCTATAGTGAAGCCATGCTTCAGTCGCGTGCAGATGTGCGGGTTCGGAAGGGAATGCAGCGAGACGCTGCGGCTCTCGCCGGAGTATTTCGCGAATCCTGGCAGATCGCCTATCGCGGGATCATCCCTCAGCTCCATCTCGAAAGCCTCATCCGCCGCCGCGACAAGGCGTGGTGGCAGAACGCGGCCCGCGGCTCCGATGGGCTTCTCGTGCTCGAGGTCGCCGGCAAGGTTGCGGGCTACGCGACGTTCGGACGAGCGCGCGGGCGCGGCAAGTATCAGGGCGAAATCTACGAGATCTATCTGCTGCCGAGCTATCAGGGTCTCGGCCTTGGTGAGCATCTCTTCGAGGGTGCGCGCCACGCGCTCGATGAGCGCCGCCTGAACGGTCTCGTCGTCTGGGCGCTCGCCGAGAACGAGATCGCCGCCGATTTCTATTGGCGTCGTGGCGGCCGCCCGATCGGCAAGATCACGGAAAAAATCGGCGGCGTCCTGCTCGAGAAGACCGGCTACGGCTGGGCCTGATCTGACCGCCTTCTGCGGTAGCAGACCGCCGTCGCGCTTCACGCCATCGATTACATGGGGCTTTTTCCGACGGCTCCGACGCGCTTCGGATCGTTCTTGCAATCGAACGCCCGCGCCTCGTCGTCTGCGACCTTTCGGGCCAGGGCGATCGCCTGCGGGTTGGCCAGCGCGTCGATGTGGGCGACGTGGCAATCCTCCTTGTCCGTCACTTTGGTGACGACCAGCACCTCTCCCTTGCCGTCGTCATTCTGCGTGAAGAACCTCTGGATCGTTGCATAGGGCACGACCGTTCCGTTGCGTTTCACGAACCGCCATTCGAGCGTGGCCCGGTTGGATTTACCCTTGAACAGGGAGTTGAACGGCCCAAGCGTCTGCGTGGCGGCCCTTCGCTTCTCCGGTCGCTTTCCGACGCTGACGAACATCCGCAAATCGCCTTCCGCGACGTAGATGGGGTATCCCTCGAGCCCCTTGCACAGCCACGCGCCACCGTCGCGGTGGCGTCGCGTCTGCTTGCACGCCCCGAGTTCGATCGTCGTGTAGAGGCTCTTCGGCGGATTGGCGGCGGCCGGCGTGACTGCCGCGGCGGCGATCCCGGCAGCAATGATGGCGATGCAGCTTTTGCGCGTCATCGAGATGGCGATCCCCCTCTGGCAGTCCGGCATGCGACGATAAGCGGAATGGGGCGAACGGTAGAACTTCGCTTCATCGCGGGGCCTGTCCATAGGAGCAGCCGTCATGCGCATCGATGCCATCCCCATCGGCAAATCCCCCCCTGACGACATCAACGTCATCGTCGAGGTGCCCGTCGGCGGCGAGCCGATCAAGTACGAGCTGGACAAGGCGTCCGGAACTTTGTTCGTCGATCGGTTCCTCTATACGCCGATGCGCTATCCCGGGAACTACGGCTTCATACCGCACACCCTCGCGACCGACGGTGACCCCATCGACGTGCTGGTATGTAACACGCGCGCGGTCGTTCCGGGAGCGGTCATGAACTGCCGTCCCGTGGGTGTTCTCCTGATGGAGGACGACGCGGGCGGCGACGAGAAGATCATCGCGGTACCCTCGTCCAAGCTCACGAAGCGCTATGATCGGATCACGAACTATTCCGACCTGCCGCCGATCACCGTCGACCAGATCCGGCACTTCTTCGAGCACTACAAGGATCTGGAGCCCGGCAAGTGGGTGAAGGTCATGGGGTGGGGCGACGCAGCCGAGGCCCGCCGCCTGATCGTCGAGTCGATCGAGCGCGCCCGCACGGCTGGCGGCTGATCGCGAGGCATACGGTTCGCAACGGCCGGCTGCCCGTCCAGGCAGCCCGGCAGGGAGCAGGTGACGCTACAGCATCACCTGGATCAGGTTCGGCCCGCCCGAATTCAGCCCCGCGTCGAGCGCCTTCGCGAGCCCTTCGCAGTCCTCGACGCGCCGCGCCGGCACGCCGTGGCCTTTGGCCATGGCGACCCAGTCGATGTCCGGCCGCCCGAGCGACAGCATGTCCACGGCCCGTGGCCCCGGATTGCGGACGCCGACGTTCGTCAGTTCACCCCTGAGGATGTTGTAGGACCCGTTCGCGAAGATCATCACGGTCACGTCGAGGCCTTCGCGGGCCATCGTCCAGAGCGCCTGGATCGTATACATGGCGCTGCCGTCGCCGATCATCGCGAGCACCTTGCGATCCGGGCACGCCACTGCGGCCCCGATGGCGACCGGCAGGCCGTAACCGATCGATCCGCCGCGATTGTTGATCCAGTCGTGCGGCGGCGCCCCGGCCGTCTCGGGGAAGAACTCTCGACCCGTCGTCACGCTCTCATCGACGACGATGCAGTGCTCCGGCAGCGTGGCGCCGAGGATCGCGGCGATCTTGTCCGCCGAGATGGCCCCGGTCGGCTTGGCCGGACGCCGCGGCGCGGCGATGCGGGCTGGAGCCGTGCCCATGGCGTCAAGCTCGATCGCGAGGGCTTCGAGGGCCGCCTCCATATCCTCGTCCGTCCCGGCGAGCTTGGTCGAGCGCGCCTCCTTCGGCATCAGCAGGCTCGGCTTGTCGGGATAGGCGAAGAACGCGACCGGCTCCCGCGCGCCGACCAGCACGAGGTCGCCCGCGGCCTTCATCACGCCGAGTGCGCGATCGACCACGTAGGGGATGCGCTCCACCTGCACCCGCCCCGCGCCGCGCTCGAGCCGCGTGTTGGCGCCTTCCGTGAGGATGCCGCACCCGGTCTTGGCGGCGATCCGTCCGGCGAGTTCCAGGGGCCGCTGGCGCAGAGCCGCGCCGCCCATCAGCAGTGTCGCCGGCTTGCCGCTCCGCAACATGGCCGCGGCTGCCTTGATGGCCTCCTGCGAAGCCTTGGGCGGCGCCATCGGCGCGGCCGTTTCCGCCACTCCGTCGGCCGGTCCCCACGCCGTGTCGGCGGGCAGGATCAGGGTTGCGATCTGGCCCGGCGTCTGGCGCGCGGCTTCGATCGCGAGCGCGCCGTCCTTGGCGATGCCCTTCGAGTCGGGCGACGTCTTGACCCAGTGCGACATCGGCCGTGCCACGCCCTCGATGTCGGACGTCAGCGGCGCGTCGTAGGTGATGTGATAGGTCGCATGCTCGCCGACGATATTGACGATGCCGGACGACGCCTTTTTCGCGTTGTGCAGGTTGGCCAGACCGTTGGCGAGCCCGGGTCCGAGATGCAGGAGCGTCGACGCGGGCTTGTCGAGCATCCGGTAGTAACCGTCGGCCGCGCCGGTCACCACGCCCTCGAACAGCCCCAGCACGCACCGCATGCCCGGCACTTTGTCGAGTGCGGCCACGAAATGCATCTCGGACGTGCCCGGGTTCGTGAAGCAGACGTTCACGCCGCCAGCGATCATCGTCCGCACCAGACTTTCGGCGCCGTTCATCTCTTCGGCCATCGGCGGAGCACTCCGTGTTGGAATTGGCGAGGGCCGTCGCACACGACATGCCGGCCGGTTGCGGGGATGCTGCCATGACTGCGGCTGGCGCGTCCATGCGAACCTGCTTAGGGTGACCCCGATCGTGCGCCGCTGCGCGCGCCGCCGCCGAAAGCCGGGAGGACGCCGATGTCAGACATGAAGATCGCCGTGATGGGCGCGGCGGGCCGCATGGGCCGCGAGCTGGTCCGCACGGTCCATGCCATGCCGGGCTGCGTCGTGGCAGGCGCCATCGAGCCGCCGGGCTCCAGTGGTGTCGGGCAGGATGTCGGGCTTCTGGCGGGCGTGGGAGAACTCGGCGTACCGGTCACGACCGACGCCCTCGAGGTGGTGGCGAAGGTCGACGGCATCCTCGATTTCACGGCCCCGCGTGCCAGCGTCGAATTTGCCGGCCTCGCGGCCAACGCCCGCATCGTCCACATCATGGGCACGACGGGCTTCTCGGACGCCGACGAGGCGGCGATCAGGGCGGCCGCCCGCCACGCGACCATCGTCAAGGCTGGCAACATGAGCCTCGGCGTCAATCTGCTGGTCGCCGTGACGCGGAAGGTCGCGGAAGCCCTCGACGCCGATTTCGATATCGAGGTTCTCGAGATGCACCATCGCCACAAGGTCGATGCCCCGTCCGGCACCGCCCTGATGCTGGGGCAGGCGGCGGCCGACGGTCGCAAGATTGCGTTGAAGGATCACAGCGTCCGCAGCCGCGACGGCCACACGGGTGCCCGCAATCGCGGCGATATCGGCTTCGCCACCTTGCGTGGCGGCAACGTCGTTGGCGAGCACAGCGTCGTGTTCGCCGCCGATGGCGAGCGGATCGTCCTGTCCCACATCGCCACGGATCGCGGGATCTTCGCTCGCGGCGCCGTCAAGGCTGCCCTGTGGGCACGCGGCAAGGGACCCGGCCTGTTCGGCATGTCCGACGTGCTCGGGATGTGAGCCGAGTGAGGCCCGGCCGAGTGCCCGGCGCTCAGGCCGGTGCATCGGCCGCGCTGGCGTCGAGCTCTCGGATTGCGTCGTCGATTTGCTTCAGGAGCTTCGGAAGCCGATCCGAGATGCCGCGTGTGTGCATGCCTTCGCCCGCGGCCGTCAGTTCATCCAGCACATCCTGGCGCCATCGGAGGAGTGCGCCTCGCTTCTCGCCGCGCGTGAGGATGACCTCGGCGAGCAACTCCTGCGGAGAATCGAACACGAGGCCCGGGTGATCCTTCGCTGTCGCGCGCGGTAGCTTTGCGATCTCGCTCATGGGGTATCCTTTCATGGCTCGGGACCGGCCATTCGCCGGACGGTCCGCTTGCGTCGAGGTTCCCGCACGCTGCGATGTTCGCCGAATTCCGAGTCCGGAATTAGGCGGGCGGCGGCGCGATGACCTCCTCGTAAACGTGCCGGCGGGTGATTTGTTCATTGAAGAGGAAAATATCGTTGGTCGCTTCCCACGCCGCGCGCGTGATTTCGACGTGCGCCGTCCAGTTGCCCAGCGTCTGATAGGTGGCGATCGTCCGGGTCAGGGCCTCCAGGGCAACCCCCGGAAAGAATGGCGCCTCGACCTTGGCGATCTCCGAGGCCGGCGCCTCCCGGACCCACGCGCGCGCCTTGCGATAGGCCCGCATGAAGCGGGTCGCCTGATCGGTCTTCAGCCAGTCCGGCCGCGCCGCGAGGCTCGAGAACGCGCACGGGCCGATCGCCTTGCCGACCGAGGCCACCACATGCCCCGCGCCGTCGTGCTCGAGCTGTTGCGGTTGCGGCCCCTGCATCGAGATGTAGTCGCCTTCTCCGGCCCTGAAGTCCCGCTCCATGGCGTCCGACGCCTTGTTCAGCGGCACGATGTCGTTGTAGCTGAGCCCGCTTTTGTGCAGCGCATACTTGAACATGAACAGCGGCTGCCCGCCGAGGTCGAGGACGACCTTCTTGCCCTTGAGCTTGTCCCACGAGAAGTGCGCATCGGCCGACCGGCCCGCCAGGAAGAAGCCGTCCATCTCGTTGATCTGGGCGAAGTGGAGCGCCGGCGGCTTGAGCCCTTTTTCCAGTGGCCCGAAGCCTTGGCTCGGCGCCGACTGCGCCACCTGCACGGTTCCGGCGACGAGCCCCTCGATCGCCGATTTACCCGGCTTCGAGACGGCATGGGTCGGGGCGAACCCCTCGTCCTTCAGGAATCCGCCGGCAATGGTTGCGATCAGCGGACTGTAGAACGCCGAAAAGCGCGTGAACTCGATATGGATGGGCTCGGCCATGAGGGTCTCCTTCGCGGCGGATGGGCGGTTGGTGATGCCTCTCGTCAGGACCCTGCAATCGCGTGCCGGGCAATGCAAGGTTGATCGAGGGTGGGAAGGCGTCTCCGGCGCGCCTCGGGCCGGGATCACACCCTGAACGCGGAGATTTGAACGGCGCGCGATCAAACCCCATATGATGGTTCTGGCTTTCGAGCCGGACTGTCTTGTATAGTGATCGTCTGTCTGGCGTTCGTCGAACGCGCGAGGTCGCCCTTGGGCTTGTGGCTAGTGATCGGAAGTATGGCTCTGACAGCGCTTGCGCTGGTCGGATGGTTTGCGGCGCGCGGGCGCCGTGAATCCGTGCCGGTCATTCCCGAAGCCCAGCAGGTCTCCCGTCACGTCACGGTACGGCCAGATGTGGCTCATGCAACCGAGTTCCGCCGGGACCGTTCGGGCGTCGTGAACACCACGATCCTGCCGCATCCGGACGACGCACCGCTCGCGCTGCTGGAGTTCGACGACGCGAGCGCGACCGTGGCCGTCCGGAGCCCGGAGAACATCATCGGCCGGCACACCTCAGTCGACATTCGCATTCCGGATGTGCGCGTCAGCCGCCGACACGCGAAATTGTCGTCGCGTCCGGGCGGCGAGTTCGAAATCCGTAATCTGACGGCAGACCGCCCGGAGCCCAACCCGATGCGGATCAACGGTGATCACGTCGAGCATGCCCGTCTCCGTGATGGCGATGTGGTCGATCTCGGCGGAGTGATATTCAGGTTCAAACAGGCAGCCATCGGTCTGCGGACGGGCGCCTCGAGGAGCGAAAGACACCCATGAACGACCGTGAGCGGACGCGCACCATAAGCATTCCCGGCGCTCAAGAGCCGCGTCGCGAGGCCAACATGGATGGCCTGGCAACGCAGGTCATCACCGACAAGTCGAACCTCAAGGTTGCGAGCTTGAAGGTCGTCGATGGCCCGGGCAAGGGGCAGGAGCGGCCGGTCTTCAGCGGCACCAATCAGGTGGGCCGCAGTGCCGACAACCGCATTCCGCTGGACTTCGGCGACAACACGATTTCGCGCCAGCAGCATGCCGTGATCGCCTACGACGCGTCCAATGGCGAGTTCCGCATCTTCGACGGCGGCAAGCAGAACCCCGTCCAGGTGAATGGAGAGCGTCTGTCGGGCGACCGGCAGCTCTCCGATGGCGACACGATCAAGATCGGTCTGACGACGCTCCGCTTCGCCCTCATGTAGCGCCGCGCGCCGTTGCCAGCCCACAACCGGACGTCCGGATGGACGCCCGGTGGCATCACTCCTTTGTCATCTGTCAGGGCCGAATGACCCATTTCTCTCCCCGTGAGATCGTTTCCGAGCTGGACCGCTACATCGTCGGCCAGACGCCGGCCAAGCGCGCGGTGGCCATCGCATTGCGCAATCGCTGGCGGCGTCAGCAGTTGTCCGGCGACCTCAAGGAAGAGGTGCTGCCGAAGAACATTCTCATGATCGGCCCGACGGGCTGCGGCAAGACGGAGATTTCCCGTCGTCTCGCTCGGCTGGCGGGCGCGCCGTTCCTGAAGATCGAGGCGACCAAGTTCACCGAGGTCGGCTATGTCGGCCGCGACGTCGACTCGATCGTCCGTGACCTCGTCGAGGTGGGTATCGGCCTCGTGCGGGATGGGAAGCGCAAGGAGGTGAAGGCGCGGGCCGAGAAGAACGCCGAGGAACGCATCCTCGACGCCCTCGTCGGTCCCGGCTCCCGGCCCGAGACGCGCGAGTCCTTCCGCCGTCAGCTGCGCGCAAACCTGCTCAACGACAAGGAGATCGACATCCAGGTGTCGGACAGCTCCTCGCCGTTCCCGATGATGGACGTGCCCGGCGGTCAGATGGGCATGATCAACATGGGCGAGGTGCTGGGCAAGGCGTTCGGCCCGCGAATGAAGTCGCGCCGGACGACGGTCGGCCAGAGCTACGACGTCCTGATCGCGCAGGAGAGCGACAAACTTCTCGATAACGACCAGATCATTTCCGAGGCGATCAGCGCCGTCGAGAACGACGGCATCGTCTTCATCGACGAGATCGACAAGGTCTGCTCGCGCAGCGACACGGGCCGCGGCGGCGCCGACGTGAGCCGCGAGGGCGTCCAGCGCGATCTCCTGCCGCTCATCGAAGGCACGACGGTATCGACCAAGTACGGGCCGGTGAAGACCGACCACGTGCTGTTCATCGCGTCGGGCGCGTTCCACATCGCGAAACCCTCGGACCTGCTGCCCGAGCTGCAGGGCCGATTGCCGATCCGTGTCGAGCTGTCGCCGCTCACGCAGTCGGACTTCCGCCGCATCCTGACCGAGCCGGAGGCGAGTCTCATCAAGCAGTACGTGGCATTGCTGGCGACCGAAGGCGTGACGCTGGAGTTCTCCGACGATGCCATCGATGCGCTGGCCGAGATCGCGGCCATGGTCAATTCAACGGTCGAGAACATCGGCGCCCGCCGTCTGCAGACGGTGATGGAGCGCGTCCTCGACGAGATCTCCTTCGAGGCTTCGGATCGCGCCGGGCAGCGGATCGCCATCGACGGTGCTTACGTGAAGGCCCGTCTCGGCGACCTCGCCCGCAACACGGATCTCTCGAAGTTCATTCTCTGAGCGAACCCCTGCCGCGGCGCGTGCGTCGCGGCAGGGACAATAATCATCGGCCGGCGGCCCGGCCGTGGCTCAGGTCGTGAGCCATCCGAACTCCTGCTGCTTGCGCCCGGCGTTCGGATGCAGCTTCACGTTGACGAGCGCCGGCCCCTTGTGGGCCATGGCCGCGTCGAGCGCGGCGCGGAGGTCTTTCGGGTCCTCGACATAGAAGCCCTTGCCACCGAACGCCTCCATCATCTTGTCGTAGCGCGCGCCGTAGATCAGCGCCCGTGGCGGATTGTCGAACGGATCGGCCGGGTATTGGTCGACTCCACTGCCGATGCCGCCGTTGTTCAACACCACGATCTTGGCCCCGAGATTGTACCGGCAGACCGTCTCGATCTCCATGCCCGAGAACCCGAGGGCACTGTCGCCGGTCACCGAGATCACCGGCCGGTCCGGATGCACGACGGCGGCCGCGATGACGAAACCCATGCCAATGCCCATCGTGCCGTACGTCCCGGCATCGAGCCTGAGCCGCGGCTTCGCGTTGGGCAGCTGCGTGCGGCCGATATCCATCGTGTTGGCACCTTCGCCGACGATGACGGCGTGCTCGGGCGCCCACGCGCGGATGTCTTTCAGGGCCCTGTAGTAGTTGGTCGGTGCGCTGTTGTCGTCGATCTGGGGCTGGATCTGGCGGGCGTTCTTCTCGGCCGCCTCGGCGATCGCTTTCCGCCACGCCGTGCCGTCCGGATAGAACCATTGCCGGCTGGTCAGCGCCTGGTTGATCTGCCCGACGATGGCCTTGCCGTCACCGACCAGTGCCACCTCGGTCGGCACGTTGTTGCCGATGGCTTCCGGCGAGATGTCGAGCTGGATGATCCGCACCTTCTTGTTGAAGCGCGGCGACTGGCCGTAGTGCATGATCCAGTTGAGCCGCGCCCCCATCACGAAGATGACGTCGGCTTCTTTCAGCGCGAGGCTGCGCGCCGCGCCGACCGACAGCGGATGGTTGTCGTCGAGCACGCCCTTGCCCATCGGCGAGGCGAGGAACGGCAGCTTCGTCCGCTCGATGAAGGCGCGCACCTCGTCCTCGGCTCGCGACCACGCCATGCCCTTTCCGACGATGACAAGTGGCTTTTCGGCAGATTGCAGCGCGGCGAGCGCGCGCTCCACGTCCTCTGGCATGGCTTGCATGCGCGGCGGCTCAGCGCTCCGTGGCGGCATCGGCGCCGTGGCCGGATCGCACTCGCCCCGAATGATGTCGTCCGCGATGTCGAGATAGCTCGCCCCGGGCCGTCCGTAGATCGACTGCCGCACCGCGAGTTCCACATAGAACGGAATGCGATGCACGTGCTCGATCGCATGCGCGAACTTGCAGAACGGCGATGCGATCTGCACCTGCCGCTCCTCCTGGAAGGCGCCCATGCCGTTCTGGTACGTGGGCGACGCGCCGCCAATGCCGATCATCGGCCAGCAGTTCTGCTGCGCATTGGCGAGACCGGCGAGCATATGCACGACGCCGGGACCCGACACGGTGAGGCATGCGCCCGGCCGGCCCGTCAGGTAGCCCGCCGCCTGCGCCGCGTAGGACGCGGTCTGCTCGTTCCGCATCCCGATGTACTTGATGCCGGCCGTCTGCGCCGCGGCCGCGATCGGCTGCACGGGAAAGCCCACCACGCCGAACATATACTCGACGCCCTGTTCCTTCAGGCTCTGCGCCATCAGCGTCGCGCCGTCGATCTTGGACATGTTCTTCCTCCGGGTGACGGCGCTTGATGCGCCTTGTCTCTCGGCTCCGCGCGCTCCGCTCGGGGCCGTGTTCGAAACGATGGCACACTTGCCCGAGCGTGGGAAACCGCCAAAAACGAGGTGGTCCGGCCCGCTCTCAGCTTCGATCTGTCTCGATCGGCAGGCTGGTGTCGCGCGCCCATTCGCCCATCGACGCGTCGTAGAGCGTGATGTCGTCGTAGCCGAGCTGATGTATCAGGAAGAGGTCGATGGTCGCCGAGATACCGCCGCCGCAGTAGACGATGACGCGCTTGTCCTTGGTGACGCCTTGCGCCTCGAGCTTTCGCGCCGCGTCGTCGAGGCTGGTGAAGCCTTTCGTCGCCGGATCGACCAGCGTCGCCGCCGACACGTTGACGCTGCCCGGAATGCGGCCCGGCCGGCCGTAGCGGCTGGGCTCCAGACCAGCATGGAATTGCGGCCCGAGCGCATTCACGGTGACCGATTTCGGATCGCCGATCGCGGCCAGCACCTCGTCTTTCCCGACGAAATGACCAGCCCTTGGCCTGGCGACGAACGTGGCGGCGGGATACCCCTTCGGATCGCCGCTCTCGACCGGCCGCCCCTCGGCGCGCCACTTGTCGAGCCCGCCATCGAGCACGGCGACATTGTCGAAGCCGAGCGAACGCAGCATCCACCAGAACCGCGTCGCCCACATCATGGTGCCGACACTGTAAAGGACGACGCGCACGCCGTCGCCGATCCCGTGCCGTCCGAACGCGGCCTCGAGCATGGCCGTGTCTTTCGGCATCATGAACCACTGCCGCGTCCCCTTGTCGGAGAACTCGCCCTGGATATCGAGGAAGTCGGCGCCCGGGATGTGCGCCTCGCGAAAGGTGCGGAGCCCGGCCTCGGGCAGGTAGGGCTCGTCCACCCCGGGAGGCGCGGGCGTATTGTAGGTGGTGCAGTCGTAGACGCGCACATCGGACCGGCCGAGCAGGCTTGCCAGTTCGTCTGTCGAGATCAGGGCCTTGGGATCGCGCATGGAAGCTCCATCGTCTGTGCGCTCCGGCGCGACCGTCACCGAAGCTTGCGGGTGCCTTGACGATAAGCTCATCGTTCCGTGTCCCACAATCCTCCACCGGTCAACCGTCACTTGGCAGCGGCCGCACCGGCTGCCACCATCGCCGTCGACGGGAGACGAGGCCAGCCGATGGCGATCGGTCGCGGAGCCTCGCGGGAAGCGCTTGGGAGGCATTGATGGGAACGCTGTCGGGTATCAAGGTCGTCGAGTTCGCCGGGATCGGCCCGGGACCATTCTGCTGCATGCTGCTGGCAGATATGGGAGCAGACGTGCTGCGCATCGACCGCGCCGACCATGTCGGCCGCGATCCGCGCGATCCACGGACGAACACGACGCTGCGCGGCCGGCGCAACGTCGCGCTGGACTTGAAGAGCCCTGAAGGCGTCGCCGCCGCGCTGGAACTCTGTGCAGCGGCGGACATCGTCATCGAGGGCTTCCGCCCGGGCGTCATGGAGCGGCTCGGCCTCGGTCCCGAGGTCATGGCCGCGCGCAATCCGCGTCTGGTTTACGGGCGCATGACCGGCTGGGGTCAGGACGGCCCCATCGCGCACACCGCCGGCCACGACATCAACTACATCGCGCTCACCGGTGCGCTCCACGCGATCGGGACCAAGGCGGGCGGACCGGTGCCGCCACTCAACCTCGTCGGCGACTACGGTGGCGGCGCGCTCTACATGGCGCTCGGCGTTCTGGCGGCCGTCATCGAGGCGAAGCGATCCGGCAAGGGACAGGTGGTCGACACCTCGATGGTCGAAGGCGCAGCTTCGCTCTTGACGCCGACATTCGGCGCGTTGGCGGCTGGCCAATGGCGGGAGGAGCGCGAAGCCAACCGGCTCGACGGAGGGTGCCATCACTATGGCGTCTACGAAACGAGCGACGGCGAGCACATCGCCATCGGCCCGAACGAGCCGCAGTTCTACGCCCTGATGCTGAAGGAACTCGGTCTCGAAGGCGAGACTCTGCCGGCCCAGAGCGACCGCGACCACTGGCCTGCGATGCGCGCCCGCTTCGCCGCGATCTTCAGGACGCGGACGCGCGCCGAATGGACGGAACGCCTCGAGCAGAAGGACGTCTGCTTCGCCCCAGTCCTACGCATGAGCGAAGCACCCGATCATCCTCAGAACAAGGCGCGCGGCTCGTTCGTCACGGTTGACGGTGTCGTCCAGCCGGGCCCGGCGCCGCGCTTCTCGCGCACGCCGAGCCATGTGTCGCGTGGTCCGGCCTATGCCGGCGAACATACACGCGAGGCACTGCTCGCCTGGGGCCTGTCCCCCGAGCGCGTGGCGTCCCTCATGGCCGGTGGCGCCGCACGCCAGCGGTGACCGCGAGTGTCGCAAATTGGCGGTGGTTCGATCGATAAGGTCCGATGGCGCTTCCACCACGTACTGGTCCCGCAACATCGGAGGATCGAATGCTGAAGTTGAACCGTCGTACGGTCTTGTCGGGAGCAGCAGCGGCCGCTGCATTCGGCTTGAACGGCCCGCTCGAGATCATCGGCTCGGCCATCGCCGAACCTGTGGCCCCGTCCCCTCTCAATCCCAAGGCTCTGTCGTTTCACAAGTTCAAGGTCGGTGACGCGACTGTCACGACCCTCTTCGACGGTGCGATCATCCGCGACCACGCGCCGGGCTTCATCAGGAACGCGTCGGTCGATGACGTGAAGGCCTCGCTCAAGGCCATGGGCCTGTCGGATGAAAATGTGCCCAACGCCTACACCATCACGGTGGTGGAGATCGGCGGCAAGACGGTCATGTTCGACGCCGGCAACGGTGCCGGTCGCACGCCGGGCGTTGGCCTCCTGCACGCCAGCATGAAGGCGGCCGGGCTCGATCCGGCGAAGCTCGACGCAGTCGTCGTCACGCATTTCCACCCCGACCACATCTTCGGCCTTTATGCTGCCGGCGATGCACCGCTCTATGCCGCGACGGAGATCGTCGTTCCCGAGGCGGAATACGCCTATTGGTCCGATCCGTCCGTGATCGAGAAGTTGCCCGAGGCGCGACGCGGCATCGCCCGTCGCGTGCAGGCGTCGATGCCGGGCTGGAAGAACCTGCGGCGCGTGGCGGCCGATGCCGAGGTGATCCCGGGCGTTCGCGCGACGCCGACACCGGGCCATACGCCGGGGCATACGAGCTATCGCGTGACGTCTGGTGCCCAGAGCATGTTGGTCCTTGGCGATGTGACCAACATCCCGGCCGTCAATCTCCGCAATCCCGGCTGGCACGTCATGTTCGACCAGGATGCGGCCATGGCAGAAGCGTCGCGCCGCCGCATCATGGATCAGGCGATCGCCGACAAGGCGATTTGCACGGGCTACCATTGGGGTATGCCGGGTGCGGGCACCATCGCGAAGGACGGGCAGGGTTACGCGTTGGTCCCGGTTGCATAATAGCGCGCCGGCGACATCGCCGAGTTGAGCCGACCGAAGGCGGTCTATTGCCTTCCGGTCGGGGCCCGCTGCGCGGGATCGGCAGGCTCGGGAGCGCTGGACTCCGAAGCCGGCGTGGCGGGAGCATTTCCACTGTTGGCTGCCGGAGCCGGCCGCTCGGCCGGTGTACCGGTCGCCTGAGCCGGCGCAGCGGGACCCACCGCGCCGCTGGCGGTATTTGTCTCTGACGACGCAGGCGGGCGTGGCTCAGCGTGTGTCGCTGCCGCAGGCGTGCCGCCCGCAACGGGGTTGACCGCGGTCGGCGGCGTCGTACCTGTCGGTTGCGGCTCCCTCTGAGCCTCCTTGGTCGCAGCTGGTTTCGTCGTCGCGGCCGGGTTGTCTTGCGGAGCGGCCTGTTGAGGCGGCGTCCCGACATGTGGCGCGTTCGCCGGCTTGATGGTCCCCCGCGTCGATCCGGGTCCGGCAGGGATTTCGGCGAGCCAACTCGGCTTCAGGATCGCGACGCTGGCGAATGCGAGACCCCCGACGAGCAGAAGGATGAGGATGGCAGGAAGCCAAGGGCTTCTGGCCTTCGGGGCAGATGGGGCTTCGGCCTCGGGTTTGGCGGGCGCCCGACCAGCCGATTCCGCGGGCGCGACAGGTCCGGTGTGAAGCGGCGCGGAGGCGGGCTGTGAACTCGGGTCGACAGTCGGAAAAAGCGGAACGGTCTGCGGGACTGCAGGACGGCCGGACGGCGGAATGCGGGCCGGTACCGGCGCATCCGGATCGGCGGCTGCCGGCACGTCGATGGGCTTCGCAGAGGCTTGCTGATCTGTGCCAGGCTTACCGCTGGACGAGGCATCGGGTGTGCCTTCGTCCGTGTCCGGGACGTTGCCGGGTGGGGAATCGGCCGCCGGCTCAGGCTCGCTGTTTGCCACACCGCTGACGACGGGCTTCGCGGCCGCGTCCGTCGCGGCTGTGCCACGTGCCGGCTCGGACTTCGGGGCGTCGAGTTCCGGCACGGCGCCGGGCTCGATCCTCTCGGTTCGGATCTCCGTCCTCGGCTCGTTCTCGTGCGGCTTGGTCGGGGCGGTCTGGACCGTCGGCAGATCGGGCTCGACGAGGACGGCGCGTTGCGGTTCGAGAACACGCGCCACGGCCACTGTCGCATTGTCCTGTCGCTCGATCCGCAGGCTGCGCACACTCTCGAGCAGCGTCGTCGAGACCTTGACCGCGCCGAGCGGATTGGTGGTGGCCACGATCCGGGCGATATCATCGTCCTCCAGTGAATTGAGGCCGTCGCTCGCCAGGATGAGGACGTCGCCGGGCTCGACCCGGAATCCCTGTGCCGGCAGATCCACGATTTCGAGCTTGCGTCCGGTCAGCGCCGAGACGAGCACCGATTTGACGGCCCTCACTTCCGGGTCGTCGGCGCTGTACTGGCCGGAACGGATCATGAGGCCGGCTTGCGAATGGTCTTCGTTGAGCTTCGTCAGTTGGCCGTTGCGCCAGACGTAGAGATGGCTGTCGCCGACGCTGACCCAACTCACCTCGCCGCGTGACACGACGGCGGCAACCGCCGTGCTGGCCATGCCACGATGTCCGTGCGCCGGGTCGACACCATCGCCGATCCGCGCGTTTGCGAGTTCGACGGTGTCCTTCAGCGCCTGCCGCCGAGTTTCGGGACGGTCGAAGTGACCGGCAAGGCCGGCCTGTCGGAACGTCTCGACGACGATGCGTGACGCGTCTGCGCCGCTTTCGTGCCCCCCGAGACCATCGCCGAGCACCAGCAGGGCGCCACTCTTGAGGGGCACGGCCGCGGCCATGTCCTGCTGCTGCGCCCGGGCGCCGATATACTCTGCAGTCGCGAGTTCGAGGCGCATCATCGAAGGCCCGTTGCGTGGCAAGGCGCGGAGGAGGTCGGCAAGCGCTCGGCCCGCCGGAGGATTGGCCCGGAATGCATACCGGAGCTACGCCTTTCGATGCAATCGCTGCGCATCCCCGTCATGTCCGGACCTGCTCCCATCGTTTCTGGATGCTGAGCGCCGCCGTCATCGCCAGACCCGCGAGAAATGCGAGTGTGATGCCCATCATCGGCAGGAACACGGGATCTTTCTGCTGGGACCGCGTGGCCAGCACGAGAAGCAGGGCGGCGATCCCGAGATGCACGAGCGCCAGGCCGAGCAGGGTGATCGGGACCCACCGCCCGAACTTCACGAGCACGAACATGACGGCCATGCCGCCCATCAGGATCGTCATGGGCCACAAGAACAGCGGCAGCCAGTAGATGGCGAGCGCCAGTGAGGACATGGCAGCGGCTGCGACGGCGACGTCGTGCCCGTCACGCGATCGCGCGCGCGTCACGGCCATGGTGCGCTCCAGTCCCGCGCCGACGAGGCCTGCGCAGGCGAGCATCGCGGCAGCGAGGCCTCCGGGATGCTCGATGCCGCCGACGGCGAGGAACGTGACGGCGGCTGTCGCGGCGACAGCGAGCGCCACGCCCGAAGCGATTCTCGCCGGTTGCTCGGGATACGTGCTCTCTTCGGTCACGGTCGGTTGGATCGCAGCGGATGACACCTCCGCGGGCCCGGCCACGGCCGACGACGCGCGCGAGGCAACCGAGACGAGCGACGGTCCAGAAGACGGTCTTGCGGCACTCACGTCGCCCGAAGGCGTCAGCCGCGCCGAGAGATGTGCCGATTGTGACGCCGGACCGGAAGGAGGCGTGGAGACGGCAGGCTTTGCCGGCCGTGCGTGCCCATTGCGGACGGGTGGCACGAACAGGGGCTCGACGTCGACTTCGCCGTGGAGGATCGCTCGGAATGCCGCGATGTTCTGCGGCCGGTCCCGTGGGCGCAGCCTCAGACCGGCCCCGATCGCCTTGACGAAGGCCGGTCGATAGGCGTCGAGAACGGCCGGCTCTAGCGTCTCTTCGAGCGGCAGCACGCCGTCGTGCAATTGCCGCTTGGCCGCTTCTTCCGGCGGCTGGCCGGTCATCGCGGCGTAGATGGTCGCTGACAGTGAATAGATGTCGCTCCACGCTCCCTGAAGCTTTGTATCGAGCGTGTACTGCTCGGGCGGCGAGTAGCCGTGCTTCACGATGGCGCCGATGGTGTGGCTGTGCTCGCGGACGAGATGCCGCGCCGCACCGAAGTCGATCAGCACCGGCTTGCCGCTGGGGCGGATGATGACGTTGTCGGGCGCGATATCGCGATGGAACATGCCCTTCGCATGCACCACGTCCAGCGCCGCGAGGAGCGGCTCGAGGATGTTGTCGAGTTCGCTCTGCGTCGGCCGGCGCCCGATCGCCCTGAGCCACGCCTTGAGGCTCTGCCCTTCCTCGAACTCCAGCACCATGTAGGCGGTGTTGAACTGCTCGAAGAGATTGATGACGCGCACGATGTGCTCGTGCCGGAATTTGGCGAGCGTCCGCGCCTCGTCGAGGAAGTAACGCTTGCCCTTGTCGAAGAAGTCCTGCTGTCCGCCGCGCGTCGACGACCGGATGGTCGTGGAGCCGTCCCTGTAGGCGAACTCGGCGGGAAAGTACTCCTTGATCGCGACGTCCCGGTCGAAGCGCATGTCGCGGGCAAGGTATGTCACGCCGAACCCACCGGGTCCGAGCACGGTGTCGATCCTGTATTGATCGCTACCATTGCCAAGAATAGTATCGGTCGGCAATGGTTGGCGACCCACGCTCGGGGCTCCGTTCTTGGGCTGGTGACGTTCAGCACTGTATAATTTGGTCGAGTCGCTTGGCAATGAGCAAACGGCGTTCACTTATTCGCGAGAATGCCTTTTGGGATGGCTGCCTCTCACCATTATGATGCCCGGCGACGACGTGGGCCTGACATTCGCCTGCGGCCGTAGGCGCAGTGTCGCTCTGCGGCGGCGGCGCGATGAGGGCAGTTGAAGGTCGAACGCAATCTGATAATCCAGAGCTACCGGACGAGAGCCATGAAGCATCCGACCCGCGACCCCTCCGACCAGATCAATCGCCGCGACGCGGCCGACGAGGCGACCATCATCATCGGCGCCGAGGAGCCGGCGCACGAAACGGTCGTCGCCCCCCATACAACCCCGGAGCGCGTTCCTGTGGCGAAGTCCATTCCTGCCGATCCTGGTCACACACGGATCTTGCGTCCGATCGGTGCATCGGTCGAGGATATCAAGTCTGACCCGGTCGTGGGTTGGCTGGTCGTGCTGTCGGGGCCGGGCAAGGGCAATTTCCGGCCCATCTACAGTGGCTCGAACACGATTGGCCGGTCGTCCAGCCAGCGCATCCCGATCGACTTCGGCGACGATGCCATCTCCAGCGAGAAGCAGGCGTTTCTGGTCTATGACGGCCGCAAGCGGCAGTTCCAGCTGGTCCCGAACCTCGAGCGCCCGAACCTCGTCCATCTGAACGACTCGGCGCTTCTCGCCAACGGCGAGCTGAAGCCCCACGACAAGATCACGCTCGGCGCGACAATGCTCCTTTTCGTTCCGCTCTGCGGCCCCGAGTTCGACTGGTCCGACGTGAAGTAAGGGTTTCGGCCACGTGTCACGTGGCTCGAATTTTGAATTGTGACTGCACGCCACACCGAAGCGGGTACTGCGTGTCGAAAGATGACAGGCGGCGGTCGCTACGCATTTCCTGACTACGTTTCATGCAATCCATGGAGCAGTCAGGTTTTGTCATGATCCGACGTCATCGATCCCGCCGGCCGCCATGTGGAGCCTAGAGCGTGTACCAGGAACTCGTTCATCTGCTTCAGGGACTGAAGCCGCCGTACATCTTGCTCATCCAGGCGTGCATCATCGTCGCGTTCCCCTATTTCCTCTGGCGAACCCTTAAGCTCGAAAAATGGTTCCCGCTCGGCGTCGTCCAGATCTTCTCCGGCGTTTTGCTGGGCCCGTCGATATTCGGCGCCATTGACGCGGCGTTTCTCAACTGGACACCGACCGCCTTCGATCCGCAGGCAGCCGTCAATGCCTGTACCAATCCGCAGCCACGCGAACTCTTCAACGCGATCTTCGGTACGACCTGCTACAAGGGAGCCCTCGTCAATCGCGCCGCAGGCATCGCGTCGATTGCCACGATTGCAGTTTGCCTTTTCGGCTTTCTGGCCGGTGCCGACGCCGACAAGGAACTCATACGGAAGTCCGGCAAAAGCGTCGTGTCCATCGGCGTCGCCGGCATGTTGTTCGGTTGGGGTCTGGCCATTATAGCCGGCTACTTCATCTATCAGTACTTTCCGGCTGCGCGCGGCCCTCGCGCGGATGCCTTCAACTTCTCGGTCGCCTACGGACTTGTGATCGCGGTATCGGCGTTGCCGGTGCTGGCCCTGATCCTGCGGGGCCTCGATATCACGCGCAGTCGGATGGGGGCGGTCGCCCTCGCGAGCGCCAGCATCGCCGACACGATGATGTGGTTCGGTCTCGGCCTCGTCGTGGCGCTTGCGCTCGGCGGTGATCTGGGCTCGGCCCTGCTGAAGGCGTTCCTCGGCGGTGCGCTGTCCGTCGGGTTCATTCTGTTTGTCGCCTCGCCCATCCTGAACCGAATGCTGGAGAAGGAGGCCCCGGAAAGCGCTATCATCACTTTCACGGCGCTGGCCATATTCGTGGCGTCGGCAATTACCGGTATTACCGAGCTGCATCCTGTTCTCGGTGCATTTATCGCGGGGTTCTTTCTGCCCGATAAAGTGCGGGAACTCGCCGCCCATCGTCTCGATCAGACGACGATCTTCGTGCTGATGCCGTTCTTCTTCCTGAACACCGGGCTCAACACCGTGTTCGACGTGTTCGACCCGAACGTCTGGATCCTGTTCCTGATCAGTATCATTCTGTGCGTTTTCGGCAAGATGATCGGCCACGGCGTTGCGGCTCGAATGACGGGCGAAAGCTGGCCATTTGCCCTGAGTATCGGCTTGCTTCTGCAGACGAAGGGCCTGATGGGCCTGATCGTGATCGTGGTCTTCCTCGAGAAGGAAGTCGTCTCGCCGCTGATGTTCTCGGCCGCGGTGTTCATGTGCATGGTCTCGACGGGTCTGCCGACCCCCGTGATGCGAATGATCTTCAACCGCTTCGGTCGCGACCTGAAGGACGAGGGCTCGACGCCACTGGCTGGCGTGCAGCAGGAGGAGGTCGCCGTTCACGCCGACCAGGCTCCGGTCACGCCGGCCAGCCCCCCGGCTCTCGCTGTCCTGGACTTCAACCAGGATCTCGGCGAAATCGAGATCCGTTCACCGGCTGTCGTGATCGGCCGCCACAGCGAGGATGACATTCGCATCAGCGACATTCGCGTCTCGCGCCGGCACGCCAAGCTCATGCTGAATGCGGACGGTAAGTTCGAGATCCACAACCAGACCGCCGACCGCGCCGATGCGAATCCGATCCTGATCAACGGCGAGGAACGCGAGCACGCCGTTTTGGCAGATGGAGACACGATCGTTCTCGGCGGTGCCCCGGCGTTCAAGATTCGTTACGGCGCGAAGCCGTGAACTCGAACGATCTACGTCGATAGCAAGTCCGGAAAAGGAGCAGCGCTATGGCAAAGCCTCCTCGCAAGGACGAAGAACGCACCGAGATCGTGCGCAACACGCCCGGTGCGGCCCCGGCCGCCGACATGGACAACCTCGTCACGACCATTCACACGCGTATCGCAGGGCACCTCACGGTGACTGACGGACCGGGCAAGGGACGGACCTTGACGGTCCACGAAGGCTCGAACTCCATCGGCAGGGACGCCGCCCGAAACGTCATCGTCCTCGACTTCGGCGACACGACCATTCATCGCGAGCCCCACGTGTATCTGATATGCACGGGCGGAAAGGCCACGCTCTCCACCGGCGGCAAGCCCAACCCTGTCTCGATCAATGGCAAGATGTTGACCGGCACGGAGGCCATCGGCCCGCGCGACGCCATCGTCGTGGGTCGCACCACGCTGCGCTTCGAGCCCGTCTGATCGCGCCCGGTTTCCGTCAACTCCGATGTCGCCGGTTGTTGCCGGCGCATCAGTCCCGTCCTACGCTTTCCCTCGGAACACGATCGACCCGGCGCCGCATCGTCTGCGCCGCAACTCCGAGGAGCCCAAATGGCATTCGACGCGGCCAAGCCAGATCTCGTCATCGCAGTCATCGGCACCGGCACAATGGGCCGCGGCATCGTCCAGGTGTCTGCGGCCGGCGGCATGCACGTCATCGCCTATGACGAGAAGCCGGGCGGCGCCGCGGCCGCGAAGGACTTCTGCGGCAAGATGTTCGAGCGTAGCGCCGAGAAGGGCCAGATGTCGCCCGAGGCGGCGAAGGCGGCGAGTGACAGGATCTCCGTCGCGGCGAGCCTCGCCGAGGTGGCCCGTGCCGATGTGGTGATCGAGGCCGTCTTCGAGCGCCTCGACATCAAGCAGGACCTCTTTGAAAAGCTCGATGCGATCTGCCCGCCGCACGTCATTCTCGCCTCGAACACCTCGTCGCTGCCGGTGACGGCCATCGCCGCGCGCACGAAGCATCCCGAGCGGTGCGCCGGCATGCACTTCTTCAACCCCGTGCCCCTGATGCGCCTCGTGGAGGTGATCCCGGGCCTGAAGACCGACCCGGGCGTGAGCGACGCGCTCATGACCATCGGCCGCCGCATGACGCGCGAGCCGGTGCTCTGCGTCGACAGCCCGGGTTTCCTCGTCAATCACATCGGCCGTGGCCTCGGACCGGAGTCGCAGCGCATCCTGCAGGAAGGCATCGCCTCGATCGACGAGATCGACCGCATCCTCACGGGCGCGCCGGGCTTCCGCATGGGCCCCTTCACGCTCGGCGACATGGTCGGCATCGACGTCGGCAACGCTGCGATGGCCTCGATGTACGAGCAGTTCTTCCACGAGCCGGCCTATGCGCCCTCGCCCTTGATGGCCCTGCGCGCGTCGGGCGGTCTCTACGGCCAGAAGACGGGCTCGGGCTGGTACACCTACAAGGACGGCAAGAAGATCGAGCCCGCGGCGCGCCCCGTGCCGACGGCAAAGCCGAAGTCGGTCTGGGTGCGCCCCTCCGACAACAATCAGGATCTTCAGGCCCCCTTCCTCGAGTATCTGAAATCCACCGGCGTCGAGATCGAGCGCTCGTCGGCGCCCTCGAAAGACGCCCTGATCGTCATCACGCCGGTCGGCTATGACGTCACGACCGCCGTGCAGGACCTGAAGGTCGACGGCGCCCGCACGGTGGCCGTCGACGTGCTGTTCGGCATGAAGGGCCCCCGCACCGTGATGGTCTCGCCGGCGACGGCGCCCGAGTTCCGCGATAGGGCGCACGCCATGATGGCGGCGGACGGCCAGCCCGTTGTCGTGATCAACGACAGCCCCGGCTTCATCGCGCAGCGTGCCGTCGCCGCGCTGATCAACGTCGGCTGCAACGTCGCACAGCGTGGCGTCGGCGTGCCCGCCGACATCGACAAGGGCGCCAAGCTCGGCCTCGGCTACCCGTATGGCCCGATCGAGTGGGGCGACCGCATCGGCCCGAAACGCGTCCTGTTCATCCTTGAGCGCTTGCTGGAATTCTATCAGGAGCCGCGCTACCGGCCTTCACCCTGGCTCAAGCGCCGCGTCATGCTCGGCCTGCCGCTGTCGGCCGGGGAAGGCAAGGCCAAGTGACCAACATCTGTGATGTAGCGAGTTGCCAACATAATCGCCGGCACGGCGGCATGCGGTTCGGCTCAAAAACCGGACCGGCCGACCGGCGGGCTATCGAGTTTCAATGCGTATCGCCGCTCGATGATGGCCAGCGTCTCGGACAGTGTCGAATCGAGGTGCTGTGAGGCAAGATGAAATGCGCTCCCACTGGATTGGCCGCACGAGACACCACTGACCACAAACGGCAGCGGGATGACGTCTGCCGCAAGGACCGTCCGTCGTTCCGCCAATTCCTTCACGCCTTCGATGAATTCCGAAACTTCGATGGTTGTCACTTCCATTGGGTTCATGGCCGCCCAAACTCGATCTTTCTCGCACCGCATTAGCGGTCCCAGCACTTTTCTGACGTCTCGTTCGTTCGTGCGGATTTTGCGCCTGATCTCAACGTCCGCATCACCCTCTTTCGAATATTCGGAATAAAGGCAGCCTTGGCCCCAGTGCCCCGGTGATTTGCAGCGCTTCCGATCCCCGATACGATATGATTTGAAGCCACCTTGATACAAGGGCAGCAATACCTTGTCGACGCCGCCATCGATGAGAAGATGCGCACAAATTGCATTGCATGCTCCATCGTGGTTCCCCGGTGCGATCACCCGGAAAACCTTGGTTTCGGTCGTTCGGACGGGATTCTTCACGTCATCAGTCTGAAATCGAGATTGCATCTCCTGAAACTGATATCTGCTGATCATGCCGGGCACGATGGCAACGATTGCGATCGCCGCGATCGAAGTCGCAGCAAGGTGCCGTCTCGGCTCGTATCCGTCGATCGACAGAACGAGCGGCAAGAGTGGCAGTGAATATACAATCAGGTAATGGCCAACGAAAAAGAAGAGAGCCAGTGGAGGGAAGAGTACCATCGCAAACGGTACGATGAACATGACTTGGCTGTCGATTGCATGCGCTACGGCCAAAGTCACGATGCTTAGAAAGATCAGCCAAAGAAAATATTTCAACATTTGTGAGGGCCCAGCCTGAAGGCGAATACACGCCGCCTACGCCCAGAGTTTACCGACAACTCATTTATAGCGTCTTGCCCCCCGACCGCAATTCTCGGATCGATCAGCCTCCGAGAAGGGCTCTCCCAGCCATTGCCAGCCGCCCTCAAAGATGCTCGCCTAGACGGCGAAGTCGCCCGAAGAGGCGACCTGCGACCGATCCCGACGTGCTGCCCGCAGAGGAACCGCCCAATGTCCACCAGCTCCTTCGAGCGCCTTTTCGCGCCCCGCGCCATCGCCATCATTGGCGCTTCGGGCGACCTCACCCGCATTTCCGGCCAGCCGATTCAGGCGCTGGTGAACTCGGGCTACAAAGGCCCCGTCCATCTCGTCAATCCGCGCTATCCCGAGCTGCATGGCCGCAAGTGCTTCCCGAATGCCGCGGCCATCGGCGAGCCCGTCGACCTTGCCGTGATCGCGGTGCCGGCGGCGGGTGTGCCGGCTGCGGTGCGCGATTGCGGCGCGGCGAAGATCCCGTTCGCGATCATCCTGACGGCAGGCTTCCGCGAGTCGGGCGACGAGGGGCGCGCGCTCGAGGCCGAGCTGGCCAAAGCCTGCAAGGATGCCGGTGTCCGCGCCATCGGTCCGAACTGCCAGGGCGCGCTCTCGACGGACAGCCGCATGTGGTGCGTGTTCGGCTCGGTGGCCGAGGAGACGGGGCTGGCGCGCGGACCGGTCTCGTGCGCGTTCCAGTCGGGCGGGTTCGGCTATGCCGTGGTCAATCTGGCCGAGGTGCAGGGCGTCGGGTTCCGCAACGTCGTCTCGACCGGCAATGAGACCGACATCACCATGCCGGAGCTGCTGTCGGCCATGCTCGACGACCCCGGCACGGAACTGGCGTTTGGTTACATGGAGGGGACGCCGGAAGGGCGCAAGCTTCTCGATCTCGGTCGGAAATCGCTGGAGATGGCGAAGCCGGTGCTGATCTGGAAAGGCGCGCAAACCGAGATCGGGACCAAGGCGGCGGCCTCGCACACGGCCAATCTCACAGGCAACTACGACTTGTTCCGCGCCGCCTTCCGGCAATCGGGGCTGATCGAGACGCAGGATGTCGAGGAGATCGTCGATTTCGCCAAGGTCGCGAGCCAGAAGCGGTGGCCGAAAGGGCGCTCGATCGGTGTCCTGTCGATCTCTGGTGGTTCCGGCGTCGTCTTTGCCGATCGCGCGGCGAAGGAGGGGCTGACGCTGCCGCCGTTCGCGCCGGAGACCTTCAAGGCGCTGCGCGCCATCATCCCGTCGTTCGGGGCCGCCGACAATCCGGCCGACACGACGGCTGCCGTGATCAACCAGCCGGAACTGTTTACGAGCACGCTGGACATCGTGCTGGCCGATCCCGGCATCGACCAGCTTTCGCTGCTGCTCGCGTCGTTGCCCGGGAAGGGTGCTTACAACTGTGCGGTCGCTATCGCGGCCGCGGCGGCGAAGACCGACAAGCCGGTGCAGGTGGTGTGGTCCGGCCGCAAGGCGAAGTCCGAGGAGGCTTGGAAGGTCTTCACTGACAACGGCATCCCGTTCCTGCCGACGCCGGCACGCGGCGCCAAGGCGGCGGCGACCCTCGCCCGTTTCGCCGAGGACCGCCGTCGCCTCATCGGCCGCAAGGCGCCGGATTTCGCGATGCCCGCCGGCCTGACGCTTCCCGCTGGCGACGTCACGCTATCCGAGGCGGAGAGCAAGGGCGTGCTCCGCGCCTTCGGCGTCCCGGTGACCAACGAGATCCTAGTGCCGTCCGGGCAGGATGTGGTCGCGGCCGCGAAGGCGCTGAAGGGTCCCTTCGCGGTCAAGATCGTCTCGCGCGACATCGCCCACAAGACCGAGGCCGGCGGCGTGAAGCTCGGTATTCCCCATGATGGACTGGCTGCCGCCGCCGCCGAAGTCACGGCCAACGCTCGCGCCTACAAGCCCGGCGCCGCGATCGACGGCGTGCTCGTCTCGGAGATGGCCTCTGGCCTCGAGGCGCTGATCGGCGTCGTCAACGACGAAGGCTTCGGCCCGTGCGTGACGTTCGGCCTCGGCGGCGTGTTGACCGAGGTGCTGAAGGACGTGACGTTCCGCGTCGCGCCGTTCTGCGTCGAAACCGCACGCGACATGCTCGCGGAGTTGCGCGGCGCCAAGCTGTTCGACGGTTATCGCGGCAAGCCGCCCGCCGACAAGGAGGCGTTGGCCCATATGCTCGTCGAAGTCTCGCGCATGGCGGCAGCGCTCGGCCCTCGTCTCAGTGAGATGGACATCAACCCGGTATTCGTCGGGGCGGAGGGCGAAGGCTGCCGTGCCGCCGACGCGTTGATCGTTCTGAAGGCCTGACTGAAAGCACCAGCGTCCCGGTCCCGGCGATCAATGATGGTCGCCGGTCTCGGGATCGAGCAGGCGGTGCACGTGGACGATGAAGTAGCGCATCTCGGCGTTGTCGACCGTGCGCTGGGCCGCGGCCTTCCAGGCTTTGTGCGCCTCGGCGTAGTTCGGATACATGCCGATGATGTCGAGCTTCTTGAGGTCCTTGAACTCGACATGATCGAGCCCCTTCAGCTCGCCGCCGAAGACGAGGTGAAGGAGCTGGCGCGGCGCATTATCGGTGTTGTCGCTCATGGCCTGTCGTCCGTGTCGTGGAGTGAGTGCATCGTGATCGTGAACAAGGAACGAGCGATCAGCGCTCGATTTCGCAGCCGAGCTTGGCCAGTGTCGCGTCGACCCAGGCACGGTCTGCCTTGCCTGCGGCGATCTCCGCAAGCTGCTTGATCTCGGCGGCGTGCTTGGCCTCCGTCGCGGCGAGCACGGACGCGCAGGCGTCGAACGGGACGGCGAGCAGTCCGTCCTCGTCGCCGATGACGAGATCGCCGGGCTCGATCGTCATGCCGTCGATGGCGATGGGGACGTTGATCTCGCCGGGGCCGTCCTTGTAGGGCCCGCGGTGCGTCACCCCGGCCGCATAGACTGGAAACGCGCTCGCCCGCAGCGTCCCCGCATCACGGATCGACCCGTTGATCACGATGCCGCCGATGCCGCGCTTTTCGGCGTAGGTGGTCATGATCTCGCCGATGATCGCATTAGTGAGATCGCCACCCGCGTCGACGACGATGATGTCGCCCGGCGCGGCCATATCGAGCGCCTTGTGCACCATCAGATTGTCGCCGGGCCGCGTCCGCACGGTGAACGCCGGACCAGCCATCACGCCTCCCGCATGCATGGGCCTGAGCCGCGCGCCGCCGGCCGTCATCCGGCTCATGTTGTCGGAGATGTTGGCGACGGGGAGCTTGCGGAAGGCCGCCACCGTCTCGGCCGAAACGGCACGGCGGCGCTTGAGGATACGAAAGCCGATGGCCATGGGTGCGGGTGTCCTTTGGGCGGCGGCACGGAATGCCGTGTCATGTTTCGGGTTGCCGGCCCCGGAGGCGGCGGCCATGTCTTCTACCCAAACCCGTCACGGATCGGAAGGACGACATCGTGAGCCCGCGCCACCACCGCTACAGCCCGACCGTCACCTGGACCGGCAATCTCGGCTCGGGCACCAGTTCCTATCGCGCCTACGCGCGCGACCACGTCGTGAGCGTCGCCGGCCGTCCTGATATCCCGGGCTCGTCCGATCCGGCATTCCGGGGCGACGCAAGCCGCCACAACCCGGAAGACTTGCTCGTCGCCTCGCTGTCGGCCTGCCACATGCTCTGGTATCTGCACCTCGCCGCGGAGGCCGGCGTCGTGGTGACGGCCTACCGGGACACACCTGACGGCCTCATGGTCGAGGACGCCGACCGTGGCGGCTGGTTCGAGCGCGTCACATTGCGACCCGAAGTCACCATCGCCCCCGCGAGCGATCCCACCGTTGCGCGGGACCTGCACGAGGCGGCCCATCGCAAGTGCTTCATCGCCAACTCCATGAATTTCCCCGTCACGATCAAGCCAGCCACCCTCGTCGCTTGACCTGGCGACCCGGCGTCGGGCATGGTCCCGGCGCTGCTCGGCGTCTCGGCCGGCACGATGGCCCCAGTGGCGGAACGGTAGACGCGGCAGACTCAAAATCTGCTATCCGCAAGGGTGTGGGGGTTCGAATCCCTCCTGGGGCACCACTGGCGCTGGTGCAGCGACAAAAAATCTGGACGATCCGAGATGACCGATCGTGATCTCACGCCCAACATCCCGGACGTCGTCGCCGAGATCTCGGCGCTGTTCGAGCGCTACGAGCAGGCCCTGATCGACAAGGACGTCGACGTGCTCGACGCGTCGTTCTGGCAGAGCCCCTACACCATCCGCTATGCGCTCCACGAGAACGGTTACGGCTTCGACGAGATACACGCGCATCGCGTCGCCCGTCCGCCGGGGCCGGGCATCAAGGAGCGCCGCATCCGGCTCGAAATCCTCACCCTCGGCCGCGATTTCGCGACCACGAACATTGAGTTCAAGGTGCGCGGCCGCGATCTTATCGGTCGCCAGAGCCAGACCTGGGTGCGATTCCCCGACGTCGGCTGGAAGGTAGTGGCAGCCCATGTCTCGACGGTCAACGCAGCCCCGGTCTGGTAGCTCGAACGTCTAGCCGGGCACCTGGAGCTGCAGCAGACGCCCGCCCCGCTTCACGGACATCTGCCACAGCCGGCGACGATCCTTGAGCATGGGGACGAGTTCCTCGACCGTCTCGACCTGCGCGCCGCCGACGGAGACGAGGATGTCCCCGCTCCGGAAGCCGAGCCGCTCCGCGAGCGATCCCGAGCGCACCTCCATGACGACGACGCCGTTGGTGTCCTCGAGCCCGAGTTCGTCGGCAAGCGGCGGGCTGAGATTGGCCACGCGCGCCCCGTCGAGAGGATGCTGGCCCGCGAGGTTGCGCACGTCCCCGGTCCGCGTCCGGGGTGCGGCCTCGATCCTGAGCGACACGCTCGCCGGGAGGCTCTCGCGAATGAGGTCGATCTTGATCTCTCTGCCGATGCCCGTCGTCGTCATGCGGTAGAGGAGCGCGCGCGGATCGGCGATCTCCTGGCCGTCCACCGCAATGATCACGTCGCCGACCCCGAGGCGCGCCCGGGCCGCAGGGCTTCCGGGATGAACTTTCGTCACCACCGCGCCGGTCGCTCGCTCGAGCTTCAGTTGCGCGGCGATGTCGCGCGTGACGGTCTCCAGCCGGGCGCCGAGCCAGGGGCGTTCCACCTTCTGGCCCGTGACGGCGCTGTTGACATAGACGCGCACGAGGTTCGACGGTATGGCGAAGCCGATCCCCTGCGACCCGCCCGAGCGGGTGTAGATGGCCGTGTTGATTCCAACGAGCCGGCCCGACATGTCGACGAGCGCGCCACCGGAATTGCCGGGGTTGATGGCCGCGTCGGTCTGGATGAACACCTGCGTATCCGACTTCGCGACTTCCGTCCGCGACAGCGCCGAGACGATGCCGCTCGTGACCGTCTGGCCCACGCCGAACGGATTGCCGATCGCAAGCACCTGGTCGCCGACCTCGAGGGCGTCGGAATCCTCGAACTCGAGGAACGGCAACTTGCCGTCGCCCCCCTCGATGCGGAGCACGGCGATGTCGGTCTTGTCGTCCTGCAGGATCACCTTGGCGTCGAATTCGCGTTTGTCGGCGAGGACGATGCGGATTTCCGCCTGCCCGCCGATCTTTATGACATGCGTGTTGGTGACGACGATGCCCTCCGGCGACACGATCACGCCGGAGCCGAGCGCGGACTGGACGCGCTCCTGTGGCATGCCGAACCGCTCGCCGAAGAACTGGCGAAAGATGGGGTCGTCGATCGGCGAGCGCACCTGCACGCGGCCGCGCACGTAGACGTTGACCACCGCGGGTGCCGTCGTCTTGACGATGGGCGCGAACGAATAGCGGGCGATTTCACGCGACGGGGGCACCTCGCGCCGTTGCGCCTGGGTGTGCGTCGACGTGGTGAGAAACGCCAGCGACGCTGTGAACAGTGCGACCGCGCGCCAGACCTGCGGCAGACTTCGCATGGGGCCCCTCCTGTATCGTCGTGATGAATCTGGCCGTTCATTGCCAGCCGCCCCCTGCGGGATAACAAGCCACTGCCACCCGTCGCAACCCGCATGTGCGTCAAGGTGTAAAACACTCGTTCGGAGCATTTGCTCAGCGCCGGCGCATCTCGTCGGCGCGCATCGGCATGGCGTCGATGGTGCCGAACAGCGCTCGCGCCGGGATTGGCTCGCGCGACGAGAGCTTCGCGCCACCATCCTTGCCGACGAGAATCGCGCGAAAGGCATCTGCGGGGACGCCGAACCGGCGCCTGAGCGCGTCCGCACCCATGCCGGGGCCGCGCCCGAGGTCCGTGCTGACCCGTGCCCCGACGACGGTGATCACGGCGACGTCCCGCTCGGCGAGCCCTCGCCCGGACTGCTGCAGCAAAGCGCGCTGGCGCACCAGACGAGGATCGTCCCCGGATGGCGCAAACACGACGACGGGACGCTTCGACCAGCGATACTGGTCCATGGCCGTGGCATTGCCCGCCATGGCGCCCAGGCCGAGCCAGAGACCGAGTGCGACCGCGATTGCGACAGTGCTGGATTGTGTCATCAGAGGCCTCCCGGAAAGGGCAACGCGTGGCGGGCTCGGTGGATCACCTCGCCGTGCAGAAAAGCGGCACCGACGGCGAGGTCGCTTGCCGGGAATGGCTGGCTCGGCTACCGCTGCGCCCCATGAAGCTCTATCGCTCCCTCGCGACGGTCGGCGGGCTGACCATGGTCAGTCGCGTGCTGGGATTCATGCGCGACATCGCGCTGGCGGCCGTGATCGGCGCCGGCCCGGTGGCCGAGGCCTTCGTCGTGGCGTTCCGGTTTCCCAATCTGTTCCGCCGCTGGTTCGGTGAAGGCGCGTTCAACGCGGCCTTCGTGCCGCTGTTCGCCAAGCGTCTCGAAGGCAACGGCAAGGAGGCCGCGCGCGCGCTCGCGTCGGAGGCCCTGTCGGGCCTGACCCTCGTGCTGCTGGTGCTGTCGGCCGTGGCCATGCTGGCGATGCCGTGGGCGATGTATGGCCTCGCCCCGGGCTTCAGCAGCGACCCGGCCAAGTTCGATCTCGCTGTCGCCATGTCGCGCATCGCGTTTCCTTATCTGCTGTGCATGTCACTGGTGGCATTGCTGTCCGGTGTGTTGAACTCGGTCGGCCGCTTTGCCGAAAGCTCGGCCGTGTCCATCGTGCTCAATCTGACGCTCATGGCAGCCGTCGGGATCGCACTGCTGCTGGGCTACGGTAACGATGCACGGACCGGACTGGTGCTGGCCTGGGGCATCTTTGCAGCCGGCATTCTCCAGCTTGGCGTGCTGCTCTGGGGCGCGCGCCGGGCCGGCCTTGTCCCGCGCCTCGTCCGCCCCGTCTGGTCCGACGACATGCGCCGCCTCGTGACGCTCGGCATTCCGGGCGTCATCGCCGGCGGCGCCACCCAGATCAACATCGTCATCGGCGGTATGATCGCGTCGATGCAGGCCGGCGCCGTATCGTGGCTCTACTACGCCGATCGGCTCTACGAGCTGCCGCTCGCCATCATCGGCATCGCGCTCGGCGTGGTCCTGCTGCCCGACATCGCGCGCAACCTGCGTGCGGGTAACGAGGCGGCCGTCCACGACAGCCAGAACCGCGCCCTCGAGCTGGCGATGCTTCTGACGGTTCCGGCGTCCGTCGCCCTGGCGTTGATCCCGGGACCCATCATCTCGGTCCTCTTCGAGCGCGGCGCCTTCGGCCCGGCCGATACGCGCGCAGTGTCTGCGGCCTTGGCGATCTTCGCCATCGGCCTGCCGGCGTTCGTCCTCCAGAAGGTCCTGCAGCCCGGCTACTTCGCGCGCGAGGACACCAGGACGCCCATGCGCTACACGGCCTGGAGCCTCGGCGTGAACACGATCGGGTCTATCATCCTGTTCTTCGTCTTTCCCCGCTTTGGGCTGTCGTCCCACCTGGGCGTGGCGACGGCGACCGTGATCGGCGGCTGGCTCAACGTCGCGCTCTTGTATCGGGGCCTCGTACAGCGCGGCCACTTCCGCGCCGATGCGCGGCTGCGCTACGCCCTGCCCATGATTGTCCTGTCGAGCGCGGCGATGGGGCTCGTTCTGGTGATCGCGATGGGCGTCGCTGGGCCCTACTTGGCGGTTCGCGAGCCTCTCCTGACCCGAGCGGCCGCACTGGGCGGCCTGATCGCCGTGGCAGGCGTCGTCTATTTCGCCACGGCCGCCTTGAGCGGAGCCCTGCGCCTGAGCGGACTGCGCCGCCTCGTCAAGCGTTGAGCCCTCGCATCCCGGCCCGCCGAGGTGACGGGCGCGGGCTTTGCGGCAAAAGCGGAGGCGGATTTGCCCCGAGGCTCAGGGCCGCGTGTTGCGCCGGAGATCGGCCTGATCGTCCCACATCAGGAAGTCCGGGCCGAGGCTCTTGATGTCGGGCGCACCCATGTTGCCCATCACGAGATCGACTTCGTTCTTCAGGATGTTGAGCGCATGCCCGGCCATCGGCTCGCCGCCGATCGCGACGCCGTAGAGTGTCATCCGGCCGACGAAGCAGTACTTGGCGCCCAGACACATGGCCGTGACGACGTCCGATCCGCGGCGAATGCCGGAATCGAGCATCAACGTCATCTTGTCGCCGACCGCATCGCGGATCGCGGGCAACACCTCGACGGGTGACGGCGCGCGGTCGAGCTGCCGCCCGCCGTGGTTCGAGACCATGATGCCGTCGATGCCGATCCGGTGCGCGCGCTCGGCATCGCCGGGATGCATGATGCCCTTGATGACGAGCTTCCGTGGCCAGAGTTCCCGGAACTTCTCGATGTCGCTCCAGTCGAGCGGCGGCGTGGTCTGGGTGGCCTGGAACGCAGCGACCTTTTCGGGATCCTTCTCGGCGCCGGGGCCGGCATATTTGGCCCAGTTCGACAGCATCGGCGTGCCGCCGCCGTTCTTGTAGTAGTTGATCAGCCAGCTCGGATGCGTGGCCGCCTCGAGCAGGATGTGGAGCGGCATCTTGAGCGGCCGCGACATGCCGTTGCGCTTGTTGCGCTCGCGGTTCGAATGCACCGGAACGTCGACTGTGATCACCAGCGTCGACAGCCCGGCGTCGTTCGCCCGCTTGATCATGTCGTAGGAGATATTCTTGTCTTTTGCTGTATACATTTGATACCAGCCGTGGTCGGGCGCCACCCGTGCCAGGTTCTCGATCGTATCGGTCGAGGCCCCCGACATGATGAAGGGGACGTTGGCCTTCCGCGCGGCGGCCGCCAGCATCATGTCGGCGCCTGGGCGGAACAGCGCGGCGCCACCCGTCGGCGCGATGCCGACCGGCTGCGAATACGTGCGCCCGAACAGCTCCGTCGTCTGCGTGCGCTGCGACACGTCCACCATGTAGCGCGGTACGATGCGATGCCGCTCGAACCCCCACACGTTGCGAGTGAGCCCGGCTTCGTCGTCGAGCCCGCCCTCGATGAAGTCGAAGGCGATTTTCGGCAGCTGTCGCTTGGCGGCGCGGCGAAGGTCGTCGTAGTTCAGAAGTTGGGCCATGGCGTCTCTGGGTCCCCGGCAAGTTAGAAGCGCGTGGTTCGAGCGCGCGCGGTTGTCTGCGCCAAGGGTGGCGGCTCGCGCGTCGGGAGGCAAGCCCGTTGTTGGAGGTTGGTGGACGCGGATCAGAGCCGGAGGCGGAGAAACACCGTCCCGGCAATCGGCGTCACGTAGTGCGGCGGACACGGCTCGAAGCCGAGCGCCCGATAGAGGGCTTGCGCCGCCTGCATGGACGGCAATGTGTCGAGGTGCATCGACCGGTAGCCGATCCGGCGCGCTTCCCCGATGGCGGCCTGGGCAAGACGCCGGCCGAGGCCGGCGCCTCGGGCCGTATCGGCGACATATAGGCGCTTCATCTCGCAGGCGCCGGGGGCTCCGAGAGGCCTGATCGCGACGCACCCGGCTGCCCCACCGCTCGCGTCGCGGGCCAGCAGCAGCGCACCGTTCGGTGGCGCATAGGCGCCCGGCAGCGCCGCCAGCTCGCCCTCGAAATCCTGATAGGCGAGATCGATCTCAAGGGACGCCGCATAGGCGCGCATGAGGTCTGCGACAGCCGCGATATCCGTCGGTCATTGCTGGGTCGATGCACGCTTCAGGCGTCATCACGCTCCGGGCGGCAGCTCGCCGCCCCTCGGATCGATCGGAACGTGATGCTCCAACCCGAGGGCGGTCTCGAGCAGCGCGGCTGCGGACAAGAGCGGGGCTTCGCCGCGCGGCGAACCGACGAGTTGAACCCCGACGGGCCGCCCGAACTGATCGAAGCCGCACGGCATCACCAGCGACGGCGTGCCCATCAGTGTCGGGATCGCGGTCACCAGCGACCCGCCGAGATAGTTGTCGAGCGGCTCGCCGTCGATGGCGGCCGGCATGCGCTTCATCACGTCGAACGGCGGCGTCGAGGCGCCGGGCAGCACCAGCACGTCGTAGGTTGCGAAGAACTGGGCCACCCGGCGATAGAACGCGGCGCGCTCGCGATCCGCCCACGCGATACGGCTCGGCGTCGCCTTGAGACCTTCCTCGGTGTTCCAGATGATGTCCGCCTTGATCCGGTCCCGGTGCTCGGCGAGCATCGGCTCGCGATCGACGACATAGGATTGCGCGCGGAGCACCATGAAAGCTTCTGCGATCTGCCCCGGATCGGGATGGGCTTCTTCCACCGGGATGCCGAGTGTCTCGAAATGCCGGAGTGCCGCCTTGCAGATGTCGCGCGTCTCGCGCTCGACAGGAAACGCGCCGCCGAAGCTCTCCGTCCACGCGACGCGGCGCGGCCGGATGGGCGCGTCGACGGCCGTTACGAACGGTATCGAAGGCGCGTCGAAGGTCTGCGGATCGCGCGGGCAGAAGCCGGCCATCGTATCGAGGAACAGCGCGAGGTCCCCGATCGTCCGCGCCATCGGCCCTTGCACCGAGAGCGGCGCGTAGAGATTGTTGGACGTCCCGCGCGTCACACGACCTGGCGACGGCCTGAGCCCGGTCACCGAGCAATAGCTCGCCGGCCGGCGCAAGGAGCCGGCATGATCCGAGCCGTGTGCCAGCCAGATTTCACCGGCAGCCAGCGCCGCCGCCCCGCCACCTGTAGACCCGCCCGGCGTCAGCGCCGTGTTCCACGGATTGCACGTCCGCCCGAACACCTCGTTGAACGTCGAACCGCCGGAGGCGAACTCCGGCGTATTCGACTTCGCGATGACGATGCCACCCTTGCGCTCGATCCGCTCCACGACCGGGTGCGATGCGGCCGGCACGTGATCCTTGAAGATCGGCGAGCCATAGGTGGTACGCACGCCGGCCACGTCGTTGACGTCCTTGATCGCGACCGGCAGCCCGGCGAGCCATCCGGCCTCGCCCTCCGCCTCCCGCCCTTCCCCTCGCATGAGCCGCCGCGCATGGTCGCGGCCGCGCTCGAGGCACAGCGTCGGCAATGCGTTGATCGACGGCTCGCATTGAGCGATCCGCCGTTCGGCGGCGTCGATCAGGTCGAGCGGGGAGATCTCTTTGGCGCGGAGTTTCGCGACCACGTCGCGCGCGGTCATTCTGATCAGGTCGTCGGACATGCTCGCTCCCGGACTGCCGGCATCGGCTGACGGAAAGTTTGCCACTCTCCGCGCGCGATTGGCCAGCCCCGAAACCGATCAGCCGGTCTGCAGCGCGCGGCCATCGAGCCCGTCGAACGTCACGCCGAGGTGGGTCAGCACAGTCGGCGCGAGATCTACGGCCGAGGTGGGCGTCGAACGCGACGTACCGGCGGCGAACGTCCCCCCGGCGATCATGAGGAACGGTGATTGCTCGTAGCGGGCGAGCCCACCGTGCTGGCCGCAATTCATGCGGTCGGGCTTTCCGGCTGCCGGTTTTGCGGCGAAGCTGCGCCCGGGGATGCCGTGTGCGTTGGCGTCCTCGTCCGCCGCCATCGATACGGCAAAGGCAAGACCATGCAGCGGCGCCTGCCCGATTTCGTGCATGCGATCGACGCCGAGCGTTTCGCCGGCCCACGGCTGTGACCGAAGAAACGCGCCGATTTCGGCGGTCCGCGCGGCATGATCCGGGTGGACATAGACCAGCACCGAGGTGCCGTTCGAGGCCGCGACGACGTCGCCGGACTCCATGCTGGCCTTCAAACCGGCCTTCACCAGTTCGGCATCCACATCGATGACGCCCTTGACCGTCTGATGCCCGTGATCCGACGCGACGAGCGTGAGGATGTCGTCGCCCTGGCCGCGCGCCGTTGCGATGCCTTCCAGCACGAGGGCCAATGTCGCATCGGCACTGCGGATCGCCTCGAGTTGAGCCTCGCTCCCGAGCGGATACGCATGCGACGAGCTATCCGGCTCCGCCAGCCAGAGCACGCCGAGCGCCGGCTTGGCTGCCCCGAGCACGCAGTCGGCAACGAACCGTTCTGCAAGCTCCCGATCACCCTTGGCGTCGGCGGTGATCCGATCGGCCGTCCACCCGGTGACGGGGCGGCGGCCGGGACCGAACGACCCGGCGCGATGAAAGACCGTGCCGTGCCCGTCCGGATCATGGGCGTAGGCCGCGCCCGGCGACACGTTGGAATAGATCGCAGCGCCGCCGATGCCCGCCACCCGCTCGGCCATGGTCGGCCGCGCGAGCGTCCGTCCTGTCACCTTCCGCTTGTGCTGCAGAAACCCCGGATGCCCGACGTCGTGCGCGACGAGCCGCCCATCCTCGATCAGCACCATGGTGTTGCCGGCAAGCTCGTGCTTGGCCGGATAGCACCCGGTCGAGACACACGAAGACACGACGCGCGTTGCCGACGGAAACACCGAGCGGTGCGCATCGAACGCTTCGGCGCGCTCGCGCAATCGCATGAGCGTCGGCGTCAGTTCCGGTGTGACCATGTCGCGGCGAAGTCCGTCGAGGACGATCAGGAACGCTCGGCGCATGGTGGTCTCCGCTCGGGGCAAGGGGGCACGACTATGGGGTGATCCTGGCGAGGATGTCGTCCTTGAGTGCAGCGAGACGCTCGCCGAACGGCGCACGACGGCTGGCGACCAGATTGGCCTGTGACCGGAGAATGATGCCGTCGTCGAGAACTCTGAGGCCATTGGCCCTGAGCGTCGACCCGGTCGAGGTGATGTCGACGATGAGCTCCGCCAGCCCGGCGGCCGGAGCGCCCTCGGTGGCGCCGAGGCTTTCGACGATCCGGTACATGCTGACGGCATCGACAGCACGCGGCTGGTCGCCGTAGCGATGTCCCGCGAAATACATTCGCGTCAGTGTCCGGTACTTCGTCGCCACCCGCATGCGTGATCCGTGCATGCGCCGATAGAGGAGCGCCGCTTCCTCGAGATCGGACATCGTCGAGACGTCGATCCAGAAGTCGGGCACCGCGATCACCACGTCGGCATGGCCGAAACCGAGCGGCAGCAGGAACTCGACGGCGTTGTCGGCATCGGGGATCTGCTCGCGGATGAGATCTTCGCCCGTAACGCCGAGGTGCACCTCGCCCTTGCGGATGAGGTCGGCGATCTCCGACGCCGACACGAACGCCACGTCGACCCCCGGCAGCTCCTTCACCTCGCCGCGATAGCCGCGCTCGTTGCCGGTCCGGGCCAGCGTCAGGCCGCCCTTGGCGAACAGCGCCGTCGTATCCTCCATGAGCCGCCCCTTCGAGGGCACGGCAAGCACCAGACGTTCGGCAGCAGTCTCGTTCACGGCCTGCCTCCCCGCACAGCGAGCAGCAGGCGCTCGGTATGGATCGCCGATCCGACGGCTGTGATGGACTTGCCCCCGCTGATTTCCTCGACGAGGCGGTCGTAGCGCCCGCCACCTGCCAGCGGGGCAGCCTCGCCGACGATCGGCGACAGGATCTCGAAGACGAACCCCGTGTAGTACTCGAACTGACGTCCGAACCCGCCGGAGAACGGCGCATCGGAGAGGTCGACGCCCTCCTGCGCGGTGAGCTTCAGGCGCTCGTCGAAACAGTCGAGTGCGGCGTCGATCTCGACGCCGGTGGTCTTGAGCAGCCCCCGGATGGCCTCGGTCGCGCCACGGGCCGGCGTGGCGAGCTTCAGGTAGGCATCGAGGAGCAGGGCTGAGCGTGGATCGAGCGGAGGCGACCGCAGGTCGGCCGATAATCCCTCCAGCTGCAGCGCGATCTCCTCGAGCGTTCGCGTGCCGCTGACCGAGATGCCACGGGCCTCGATGTGGCGTTCAAGGGCCGCGACGGCGTCGCCGTGGCGCGCCGCCTCCCGTCGCGCGGCTTCCATCGCAGCCAGCAGGGGCGCTGCCAGCGAGCGTCCGAATTCCTCGGGTTTCATGAGCTTCTGCAACTGTCGCCGGAACGCGGGCGGATGCCAGAAGTGATGCTTGAGCTGCCGGCGCCACCGTTCGGGCATGTCGATGGCGCTCAGTAGCGCTTCGAAGATGCCGAGATCGCCGATCCTGAGCGTGCAGGCCCTGAGCCCGGCCGCCCGGATCGACTCGACCGAGAGTGCGAGAATCTCGGCTTCCGCCTGTGCCGGCGCATCGGGAGCGAAGTACTCGATGCCGGCTTGCCGGAACTCGCGCGGTCGCGCCAGGCTTCCGCCGGCCCTTTGATACCGGAAGACGACGCCATTGTAGGAGAGGCGTGCGGGCTTCCCCTCGTCGCCGAAGCGATCGAGATAGAGCCGCGTCGCCGGGATCGTCAGGTCGGGCCTGAGGCAGAGTTCGGCCCCGTCCGGGTCGGTGAAGACATAGGTGCGCGCCCGGAGATCCTCCCCGATCAGGTCGAGAAAGAGGTCGGCCGGCTGGATGACGGCCGGCGCGATCGGTTCGAAGCCCGCGCGGGCGAAGATCGACGTGATGATGGTGGCTTGCCGTCCGAGGGCTTCGATCCAGCGCGACGACGTCGGCAGGTCGGCGGCGGAATAGAGGTGATCCATGGCCTAGCCTCTGTGCCGTTCGACGATCGCGCGAACGGCCTTGACCAGCGCGTCGCGCGAAACGGAGAGCTGCGCCGGCCGGGCTGCTTTCCAGGCCGCGTTGTCCTTGATCTCGGCGGAAGCCCTTGCGCCCTCGATCAGATCCTTGATCTGCACCTCGCCTTTGGCCCGCTCGTCGGAGCCTTGAATGACGACGCACGGCGATTGCCGGCGGTCGGCGTACTTCATCTGGGCCTTCATGCCGGAGGTGCCGAGATACATTTCGGCGCGAATGCCGGCGGCGCGCAGTTCCTGCGTCATGCGCTGGTAGCCGGCGACTTCCGCCTTGTCCATGACGAGGACGAGGACCGGCCCGAGTGCCGCAGCGGCGCCCGTCTGCCGTGCCTTGATCGCCGCCTGGAGGCGCGAGATGCCGAGCGAGAAGCCCGTTGCTGGCACGCGCTCGCCGGTGAAGCGTGCCACGAGATCGTCATAGCGCCCGCCACCGCCGACCGATCCGAAGCGCACCGGCTGGCCATCCTCGTTCGTGACTTCGAACGTGAGTTCCGCCTCGAACACGGGCCCCGTGTAGTAGTCGAGACCTCTCACGACCGACGGATCGAACGCGATCGCGCCGGCCGTCGCGCCGTTGGCCCTGATGAGCGCCTCGATGGCAGCGATTTCGGCGAGCCCTTCGCGGGCTCGGGCGCTGCTTTCGACGAGAGGCGCAACCCGGCCGATGAGATCGCCGGACGCCATGTCCGTACTGGCCGACAGGAAGTTCACGATGGTATCGATCGCGTGCGCCTCGAGCCGCGCGCCGGGCGTGAAATCGCCGCTCTCGTCGCGCCGGCCGGCGCCGAGCAGGAGCGCCACCCCGTCGCCGCCGAACTTGTCGAACTTGTCCATCGCCCTGAGCACCGTGAGCCGGCGCGCCGCGTCGGTGTCGCTGGCCGGATCGATCCCGGCCGCCTCGAGCAGGCCGTCGAGCACCTTCCGGTTGTTGAGCCGCACCCGAAACTCGGAAATGCCGAGCTTGCTGATCACGTCGGCCATCAGCAGGCAGGCTTCGGCGTCGGCGGCGACGTTGTCGGTGCCGACCGTATCGGCATCGCATTGGATGAACTGGCGGAAGCGCCCCGGCCCTGTCTTTTCGTTACGCCAGACCGGACCGATCGCATACCGGCGGTAGGGCTTGGGCAACCGCTGCGCATGTTCCGCCACGTGGCGCGCGAGCGGCGCCGTCAGGTCATAGCGCAGCGATAGCCACTGCTCGTCCTCGTCCTGGAGCGAGAACACGCCGGCGTTGGGCCGGTCCTGGTCGGGCAGGAACTTCCCGAGTGCCTCTGTGAACTCGAAGGCCGGTGTGTCGAGTGGCTCGTAGCCATAGATCTCATATACGTCGCGGATCGTGGCCAGCATCCGGTTCAGCGACCGCAGCTCTTCCCCGGAGGCGTCGATGAACCCCTTGGGCAGACGGGCTTCAGGTCTGTTCGCGTCCTTGCGGTCGGCCATCGGCGCTGGCGTCCTTTTCTCGTTCCGGCTCCCGGGTGGCCCTCGGACCGGTCGTCCGCTCCCACGTCGCGCCTTATAGACCACGCTCCGGGCTGCGGGAAACTCCCACCGTCGTGGGAGCTAACGCCGGGCCGGCGCTCGCCAGGGCGGTAACCTTATGCCAGCAGATGCCGCGCATCGAGGAGTTGGAAAGCCGCTGCCGAAGGGATGGCCGCGAACCTCCGACCGACACCTCCGACGGCAGCCTGAAACGGCGTGCCCGCGGGCAGGTCCAGATCCCGGACCACCACTGCGCGCCCGTCGATTGTTGTGCCTGCCAGCGGATCTGTAGCATGTCCGACACGTCCGAGCAGCGATCCGACCCCCTCGCCGGTCGTCTTGGCGAGGGCCTCTAGACGAACCCAGGCCTGCAGGAAGCGCCGGTCCGGAGGCTCCACGGGCAGCGGTCGGGCCGGATCGAGGCTTTGCGCTTCCGCTTCCAGCATGAGCCGGCGATCGGGGCTGATCCGGATCGCGCGCGGCGCCTCGATATCGACCCCGACAGGCCCGTCGCGCGAGATGGCGATGAGCGCCGCGCCGTCGCAATGGGCGAGGCTGAACTGCGGTCCGTCCACCGCCAGCGCAGGCTTGCCCCCGGGAGCGATGATGAACGGCAGACGCGCACGGTCGATCCCCACGTGGCGCGCCAGAACGAGCCGTAGCGCGATGCCGGCCGCAACCTTCGCAACGTCGCCTTCTGTGCCGGAGTTGGGCAAGCTTCCCATGTCGCGCGCCCGTGCCACGAGCAGGTCCAGGTCTCTCGCGAGGTCGACCAGCCAAACCTCCAGGTCGACGTCATCCCCCGACCAGATGGCAACCGGGGGCGGTTCAAAGGCCTCCGTCATTCGGTCACGCCCGGCGCCGTTGAGCCCCAGGCTTCGCCGCGGTAGCGGGGCCCGCCTCGGCATGCTCCAGACCTTCGGTGAGCACGTCCCGGCAGGCCTGGAGCTCGGTGATGATCGAGATCAGGACGGCCGTGCGGTCCAAAGGCGCCGCGCGTCCGCCGGCCTTCTTGCGGCGCGCCTTGGCTTTTCCGGGATCACCATCCGACGGATCGGCGGCGGGCGCCTGCGATCGCCCGCTCGTGGCCGCCGCGGCAGCCTCGTCGCCGGCCAGCACGCGCGCCTTGACGGCCTCCACACCCTGCTCACGCAGGATCTTCTGCACGCCTTTGATCGTGTAGCCGTCGCGGTGCAGGAGCTGCCGGATTCCGCGCAGCAACTCCATGTCCTCGGGACGGTAGTAGCGGCGTCCGCCGCCGCGTTTCATTGGCCGGATCTGGGCGAATTTGACTTCCCAGAAGCGCAGCACGTGCTTCTGGATGCCGAGATCGTCAGCAACTTCACTGATTGTGCGGAATGCGTCCGCCGCCTTGGCCATGGGCTGCTCCCGACGTCGACGCGCGCGACGCGTTGATCGTCGCAGTCTATCCGGGCCGACGGCGCAGGGCTACTGCGCACCTTTCCGTCGCGATCTTCCGCTGTTGATGCGCGACTTCATGATGTTGCTCGCGCGAAACACGAGGACCCGTCTTGGTGTGATCGGCACTTCCTCGCCCGTCTTCGGGTTCCGGCCGATGCGACGCCCCTTCTGCCGGACCCCGAACGAGCCGAAGGACGACAGCTTCACGCCCTCGCCCTTCCCCAGCGCCGTCGAGATTTCGCCGAGCACGAGTTCCACGAGCTCTTGCGACTCGTTGCGCGGCAGCCCGATCTTGCGCACCAGCGCCTCTGCCAGATCGGCGCGTGTCAATGTCTTGGTGCTCATCGGATAAGCCTCCTGCCCCGCCCGCGATGTTAGTGACGGTGCCGTGTATCGTCAATCGGCGGTTCGGTCAACGATTTGAAATCGAACGAGAAATAAGTCGTGCTTTGACGCGCGTCCAGCTACCATCGCAACAGTACGGCGCCCCATGTGAAGCCTCCGCCCATGGCTTCCATCAGCACCAGCGACCCCTCCTTCACTCGGCGCTCTTCGAACGCCTGATTGAGAGCCAAGGGGATCGAGGCCGCCGACGTGTTGCCGTGCTTGTCGAGCGTCATCATGATCCGCGACGGCGGGATGCCGAGTTTCCTGGCGATCCCATCGAGGATGCGTTGATTGGCCTGATGCGGCACGAAGAGGTCGATCTCTTCGGGCGCGTAGCCGGTCATGACGAGAGTCTCCTCGATCACGCCGGAAATCTTCTGCACCGCATGCCGGAAGACCTCCCGGCCGTTCATGCGGAGATGCCCGGTGGTTCGCGTCGATCCGGGCCCGCCATCGACGTAGAGAAGCTCCTCGAACCGGCCGTCGGAACGGATCTGGGAGGCGAGAATTCCACGGTCCTCGCGCGTGCCGAGCTGCGGCTGTGCCTCGAGCACGACGGCTCCGGCCCCGTCGCCGAAGAGCACGCACGTCGTCCGGTCCTCCCAGTCGAGGATGCGCGAGAACGTCTCGGCGCCGATCACCAGCGCGCGCTTGAACTGACCCGTCTTGAGGAAATTGTCCGCCGTCGCCATCGCGAACACGAAGCCCGAGCAGACGGCCTGCACGTCGAAGGCGGCGCCCTTCGAGATCCCGAGCCCTGCTTGTATCCTGACGGCGGTGGCCGGGAACGTCCGGTCCGGCGTCGCCGTGGCGCAGATGACGAGATCGATTTCGACCGGATCGATGCCGGCCCGCACGAGCGCCTGCTTGGCGGCCGCGATGCCGAGATCCGAGGTGAGTTCGTCGTCCCCGGCGATATGGCGCTGCTTGATCCCCGTCCGCTCGACGATCCACTCGTCCGAGGTGTCGATTCGCTTCGCCAGTTCCGCATTGGTGACGATACGCTTGGGCAGGTAGGCGCCGACGCCACGAACTACGGATCGATTGATCGCCACGGTCTGCCCTCGCTGCGGAACTTCTTTCTGCATCAAACTACTCGTCAGTGGAGGCTGGCAAGCCTGATTGGTACTGTCGTGTCAGACCGCCAGCCACCTCAGCCGCTCCCGCCAGCGGCCGCAGTGTCCAGGCGACCGGCAATGGACGCGATGTCGCCCGCGATCCTGTCGATGACCCTTTTCTCCGCCAACTCGTAGCCGAGATCGATGGCCCTCGCAAAACCGACGGCATCCGTGCCGCCGTGGCTCTTGATTGCGATACCGTTGAGCCCAAGGAAGGGCGCGCCGTTGAGGTTGCGCGGATCTGTAAGAGATTTCAAGGTCTTGAATCCGGATTTCGCGATCAGGGCGCCGGCCTTGGTGAGCAGCGACTGGGTCATCGCTCCCTTGAGGTAGGTGCTGATCTGCCGCGCCGTCCCCTCTGCGGTCTTGAGCGCGATGTTCCCCGCGAACCCCTCCACCACGACCACGTCGACGATGCCCTGCCCGATCTGATCCCCCTCGATGAAGCCGGAATAGGTGAGGGGCAGATCGGCACTCTCCCGCTTCAGCCAGGCGTTGGCCTCCTTCACGTCTTCGTTGCCCTTGATCTCTTCGACGCCGACATTGAGGAGGCCGACGGTCGGCCGGTCGATCCCGAACTGGGCCCGCGCCATGGCGGCCCCCATCAGCGCGTACTCGACCAGCTGCCGCGCGTTGGCGCCGATATTGGAACCGACGTCGAGGACGATGCAGGCGCGCCGCACGGTCGGCCATTGCGCGGCGATCGCCGGCCGCTCGATGCCCGGGATCTGCCTGAGGATGAGGCGCGAAATCGCCATCAGGGCCCCGGTGTTGCCGGCGGAGATTGCGGCCTGGGCCTCGCCGGATTTCACGGCCTCCAGCGCCAGCCACATGCTCGAACCTTTGCCACGGCGTAGGGCTTGGCTCGGCTTGTCGTGCATGCCGATTGCGAGGGTGGTGCCCACGAGCCGTATCCGGTCGGCCAGTCTGGGATGCTCGGCGAGCGCCGCTCGCATCCGGCTTTCATCACCGAAGGCGACGAAGCGCAGCGACGGGTTCCGCGTGAGCGACAGTGCTGCTCCCGGGATCACCACCTCTGGGCCGTGATCGCCGCCCATCGCATCGAGCGCGAGTGTCTTTGGCTCTGCCATGCTCCCGCCCGTCCGACGTCCGTGCTGGTGTTACGTGCCGCCGCCTGCGCCGATTTCTGACGATCGACCTCGGGTCCCCTCGGTGGCTGCGGGAAAATACTCGTCTCACGCCCGCTGACAAACGGTTTTGCGATCAGCCATGCGAGAACGTGTGGTCCATCAGTTGGAGCCGGTGTCCTTCTTGAGCTTCGCCAGAGCCGCGAACGGGTTCTGCCGTTCGGCGGCCTCGGGGCCCTCGCTCCATGTCAGTGTGGCACCGGGAGCCCGCGGATAGGGATCGATCCCGCTCGCCAGCTCCTCGAAGACGATGCGGCCGATGTCCATCACGCCATTCTCCATCGGCTCCTCTTGCGGCGCCTCGAGATCGCCGAGCGTGCCTTCTACGTCCGAGCCGATGGGTGGTCTGTCGGGAACGAAATCGACTTCGAGATCGAGCGCGACCTTGCCGGCGACCGGCTCCAGCGAGACGACACAGGTCTGTGTGATGTCTCCCTGGAGGGAGCCGCGCAGCGTGACGCGCCCACCCGCCGCCTGCCTCAGGCGATAGCGGACCTTCAACGTTTCGAAACTCGCGACGCCCAGCTCGGCGGCGAGCGCCTGCCGCTCGCCCTCGGTCGCGACACGCTCGACAAGGAGCCCGTCGTCCGACAGGTCGCGGGTCGTGTGGGTCCAGGCGAGTCCGGAGGTCATCGTGGAAGGTCCTGGCGAGCGTCGGGTGACACGGGAGCAAAGGTGAGCGCACCTGCGAACACCTGATCCCGGCCGAGTGTCGCCAGTCTAGCACGGCTGGCACGCACATAGTCAGCGAGCCGCGCGGCCCGCGGATCGACCGGGATTTGCGGGCCGTCGAGCGGAAGGCCGAGCACGTGCTTGGCGATGGCCGCCTCGAGCGCAGGGCCGTCGGTCTCGGACGGCAGGCCGTCTGCGTAATCCCGGCATCTTTCCTGGATGGCTCCAGCCAGTTTCTGGATGCGGGGCGCGACGCCATCGTCGCCGATTCCGATCTGGCGCAACGCATCATCGACGTCCGCCACGGCCGCTTCAAGGAGCCGCTGGCCGACCTGCTGCCCGATGGCACCTTCAGGCTTCAACCGATCGAGCACGATCGCCAGGTGCAGCAGGATGAGTTCGAGCCGCCCGTCCATCGTGTCGGGCACGCCACACGCGACGTAAAGCGCCGGCGTGCGGGCCTGCGCCACAATCCGCTCATAAAGCTGATGCCCTGTCCGCTTCAGCTCGCCTTTGGCCTTGAACCAGCCAAGCATGTCGATCTACCGCCGCGCGTGGTGGATGGAAATGGGAAGTGCGCCCCTGAAAAGTTGCGCACCGGGTTGTCGCTGTGCGGCCGTTGTCTTGCGGCCCGGATGTGGTTAAGCGGAGTCTGAACCTTGCCCAGACTGATTCTCGAGGCTCGTATAGCGTTCACGGGAACCTCGCGCCAGTGACGGGGAAACGCATGATGACGAACGGTGGATTGGCGAACGGCGCCGCGGACGGTCGATCCGACGCGCGTTCGCGCTGCGTCGGTCCGTGGCAGGCGCTGCTTGTCGGCGCGACCGTGTTGGCCCTCGCAGGTTGCGCGTCGACCACGCTCAAGCACGGCCATCACCTGAGCGAAAACGATCTGCAGCAGGTGCAGCCCGGCATGACCGAGGACTCGGTTCGCATGGCGCTCGGCACCCCGGCGACCACGTCGGCCCTCCCGGGCGGCAATGCCTACTACTACATATCGTCGACGAAGAAGCAGGCGGCGTTCTTCAAGCCGGAAGAGGTCGACCGGAAGGTCGTCGCCGTCTACTTCAATCAGGTGGGCAGCGTCGAGAAGGTGGCGAATTACGGCATGAAGGACGGGCGGGTCTTCGACTATGTGAAGAACGAGACACCCGCCCACATGCGCGACAAGTCGTTCATTTCGCGGTTTTTCCGCGGCGTCGGCCCGAAGCAGAAGCTGCTCGACGAGTAGGCGCACGGGGCGCCCCCGGGCGAGGTCCGAGGCCTTTCGTTCCCCCGAACGATCAACGGCCGGCACCCGAGGTGCCGGCCGTTTTGTTATCTCATGGAAGCGTCGGACCTCCGCCGTGATGCCGGATCAGGCCGGGCCGCCGAAACGCCTCTGCCACCAGCCCCGCTTGGCCGGGCGTGACGGATCGTCCACGGGCTCGGCCGCCGCACGCAAGTCCTCGGACTTGGCCGGTTCTGGAGGAGCAATCTCGGCGGGAGTACTCGCCGCGTGACCATTTGTGGCCGGAGGCGCGTCTGGCGTCGGAGGCACGGGAGCCGTGACGATCGGAACCCGGACCCGGATCGGAGCCGGGATCGGCGCCTGGATACGGACGGGAGCCGGTATTTCGGCCATCGGAGGCGCCGCGGCCTGAACGGCCTCGACCGGAGCCGTCGGCACTTCGACGGCAACCCGCACGGGAACCGGTCGCGGTTTCGGAGCTGGCGATGCCAACGCGACGGCGAGCCTCGAGGCTTCCATCGATGACCATGCGAGCGTGCCGCGCTGGAGGTGGGCTCCGCCGTCGGCCGTCTCGACGATGCCCGGCCTCGGCATACCACCGCCGGCGCCTTGATAGGCCGTCCCATCATGGCCGTCACCGGCCGATTCGGCGACGTTCCAAGGCTGTGCGTCGCCGCTCCAATCCGAGGCCGTACCGGCCTCCATCGGCTGACCGTCTCTGCGCCGCGAACGTCCGCCGCGCCGTCCGCGCCTGCGGCCACGCTTGCGGGGCTCGCCGCCTTCGCCCTGAGGTCCATCGCCAGCGTCCCGGCCACCGTCGGTGCCGTCACCGTCACTGTCGCTGATGGCGATCATGTCGTCGTCGGAGCCGTCGTCGGCGTGCGCCGAAGCGCCGGCATCGTGCTCGTGATGGGAATGGCCATCCGCATCGTCGTGCTCGCCGGCATCGTCGGAGGCGGCCAGCTGAGGCCGTGTCTCCCCATCGCGATCGCGACGCCCCCGGCGCCGCCGCCTGCGGCGTCCGCGACGATCGTCGCCTCCGCCGCCTTCGCCTTCCCGCCGTTCCGTTCCGTCACGCGTTGGAGCGTCGTCTCCATCGACGTCGCTCGTCTCGACGATCTCTTCGACGTCGGCCGTGTCCTCGTCCCGATCGAAGCCCCATTCCATGCTCACGGCCGCTCGGGCCGCAGGCTTGGCGGGGCTGAGCGGAGCCGCGATGCGCTCGATGGCGAAGTTCGCGCCCTGCATCCGGTCGTTGGCTTCGACCCGGATGCTGACGCCGTCACGCCGCTCCACCTCGGCGATGAACGCCCGCTTGTGATTGAGAATATAGAGCGCCACTTCGGCGGTGGTCTGCGCCACGAGCGAACCGGGCTGCTTGAGCAGCTGATCCTCGATGCCGCGCAGCACGGCGAGCGCCACGGACTCGATTGACCGTATGATGCCCGTGCCCTGGCAGTGCGGACACTGTGACGTCGAGCCTTCGAGTACCCCCGCGCGCAGCCGCTGACGCGACATTTCGAGGAGGCCGAAATGCGAAATGCGGCCGACCTGTATCCGCGCTCTGTCGTGACGCAGCGCATCCTTCAGCCGCCGTTCGACGGCCCTGTTGTTGCGCTTCTCCTCCATGTCGATGAAGTCGACGACGATCAGTCCGGCCAGGTCCCGGAGCTTGAGTTGCCGGGCGATTTCTTCGGAAGCTTCGAGATTGGTGTTGAGCGCTGTCTCCTCGATCGAAAACTCGCGCGTCGATTTGCCGGAGTTCACGTCGATCGCCACCAGCGCTTCGGTCTGGTTGATGACGATGTAGCCGCCTGACCGCAGTGTGACGTGAGGGCTGAACAGCGCATTGAGCTGCCGCTCGATGCCATAACGCGCGAACAGGGGCTCCGCCGCATTGTAGCTGGCGACGTGCCCGCCGCTGCCGGGCATCAGCATTTCCATGAAGTCCTGGGCTTCACGGTGCGCATGCTGACCGGCGACGACGATCTGGTCGAACTCTTTCGAGTAGAGGTCCCGGATCGCCCTCTTGATGATGTTGCCTTCCTCATAGACTAGGCTTGGCGCTGTCGACGAGAGGGTGAGGTCGCGGACGCTTTCCCACAGCCGCAGCAGGTACTCGTAGTCCCGCTTGATTTCCTGCTTGGTCCGCGCGGCGCCGGCCGTACGGATGATGAGCCCCATGCCCTCCGGGACGTCGAGCTCTTCCGCGATGGCCTTGAGCCGCTTGCGATCCTGCGGTTGCGTGATCTTGCGCGAAATGCCGCCGCCGCGAGCCGTATTCGGCATCAGCACGGTATAGCGGCCGGCAAGCGAGATGTACGTCGTGAGCGCTGCACCCTTGTTGCCGCGCTCTTCCTTGACGACTTGCACCAGCATGATCTGGCGCCGCTTGATCACTTCCTGGATCTTGTACTGGCGAGCCCGCCGGCGGGGACGTTCGGGCACTTCCTCGAGCGCATCTTCCTCGGTCGCCACCTGCTCGACGAGATCGTCGTCCGGATTGGCTCCACCCGCGGTGTCGTCATCAACGTCGTCGTCGGCATCGATCTCGGACGGCGCGACGCGCGCCGTTTCGATGGCCTGGGCCACGTCTTCGGGATGTTCGGCGACCGCGTGTCCGCGGTCCTCGTCGGGATAGGGAAATTCCACCGGCGGCGTGTAGGCCTCGGCCGGCTCACCCGAGTCCGACCCGCGCAGCACATCGTCGCCATGCGTATGGCGCAGTGGCTGGGCCGTCGGTTCGCTGTCTGCCTCGTGGTCGGCGCCGGCGTCGCCCGGGTCGGCGATCGACGTCTGATAACCGTCCTCGAATGTGTCGACCGCGCTGACCGTTTCCTCGTCGCGCCGGCCATGGCCGTTCCCGCGCCCGTCACCTTTGCCGCGATCACCTCGCTCGCGCCGGCGGCGCTTCGGCCCCCGCGAGCGTGCACGCTCGTCGGCTTCGGCCTCGGCCATCTGCTCGGCCTCGGCTTCCTCTTGCTTCAGCGCTTCGCGATCCGCGACGGGGATCTGGTAGTAGTCGGGATGGATTTCGTTGAACGCGAGAAACCCGTGCCGATTGCCACCGTAGTCGATGAACGCAGCCTGCAACGACGGTTCGACGCGTGTGACCTTGGCGAGGTAGATGTTTCCCCGCAGCAATTTGCGGGCGGCTGACTCGAAGTCGAATTCCTCTACGCGGCCATTCCGCAATGCCACCACCCGGGTCTCCTCCGGGTGGGTGGCATCAATGAGCATCTTGTTCTTGTCCATTGCGTCTGCTTTCCGACGCGACATCCTGGGATCCCAGGCGCGGCGACCATGAGGCCGGCTGCGTGAGATGCGCCCGAGACGGCGCCTTGTATCTTGTGGGTTGGAAGGGTGTGGGGCGACACGTCGTCAGCGCACGGGGGGAGCCCGGACCATTCGGTCTGCCTTTCGAGGCAGATCTCGAACAGACCGCGCCCCGTCGGACCTTTCGATCCGACCCCGGCGTGCATGCTGTCGCTCCGGCGTATCATTGCAGTCCTTGAACGACCTCTCGGTCGTGGCTTGATCGTGGGGCAAAACCCCTGAGAGCCGACCGCCTGGGCGAGACGGCCCGTGTTATTGTGCGCTGGACTGCCAGGATCGCAGCAAAGACCGCGACCGTTCGGACGTCCGAGCTTGCGTCGCCTCGCCCGGCGGACCATCGAGTTGGACCGCGTGAGCATCAGCGTTAGAAAACGTTGCGTACCAGCAGATCGCTTTCCGGACAGGATTTGGCTGAATCCCGTTCCGTGAGCGGTCTTTCCCGATGCTGTCACCAGCCCGGGACGTGTAGGTGCGCCGACACGTTTCGCGCCGCGTTCGCATCTGAGCTTGGATCCGCTGCCGGGCAGGGCGCCGGATCTTCCGCCAGATGCCAGCCACCCTATCGGGGCTGACCGAGATGCCTCGCGACCTGCGGACAAGCTCGTTGCGACACGATACACTTTTAAAGTTCCGCAGCGCGCAACGCAAGGATATTGCCCGCAACGGAGCCGGACGGTGCGTCAGGTGTCGACGAAACTGCTGCCGATTCGGCAAAGTTTTGGTTAACAAAAGTTATGAGAGGCGATCGTTCCGCCGGTCTGGGGCTTTGGGGAGTGGTGTCGGGTGGCTTCGGCGGGGGCAATCGGGGGGTGGAGAGCGCTCGGGCCGACCTTTGCGGCTCTGGCGTTGGTAGCCATGCTTGGCCCATTTGAGCCGGCCCGGAGCCAGACCCGGCCGGAGCTTGGATGGGGAGCTGCAACCGAAGTCAAGCCGGCCCGTCCCAAGCCACCTACCGAGGCGAAACCGCGACCCCGGCCAGCACCTTCTGCCGAAACCAGGCGGCCGGCGACGGCTGTGCCCGTCAAACCTGCACCGGCTAACGCTGTCGTCGGGGCGACGATCGAGCATGATGACGCCCGCACCGTCATGGCCTTCGATCTCGGCGGCCCCGTCGAAGCCAGCGTGCGTAGCCTGTCGAACCCGCCCCGCGTCATCGTCGACTTGCCGGAGACGGAGTTCCGTCTGCCGGAGGAGGCGCGCTCGCAGGCCTCGGGGCTGGTCAAGGCTTATCGCTATGGTCTCATCGACCAGGGCAAGTCCCGCATCGTCATCGACACCACCGATCCGGTGCGCGTGGACCGATCCGAGGTCGTGCTCGCCGAGGCCGGCGGGGCGTTCCGGCTCGAGATCGTTATGGCGAAGGTGACCGAGCGTGAACTGGCCGCCGTCGAACTGGCGGAGGCGGTGCGTTCGATCGAGCCGTCCGCTATGGTGGAAGCCGAAACCAAGGGCCGATCGGGCCCGCCACCCCGCCCGGTGATCGTCGTCGACCCGGGCCACGGCGGCATCGATCCGGGCGCCTTGGGCAGCCAGAGCTCTGAAAAGGATCTCGTCCTCGCCGTATCGCGGCAGATCGAGCGGGCGCTTCTCGCAACCGGACGTTACGAGGTTGCGATGACCCGGAACCGCGATGTGTTCGTGTCGCTGGACGAGCGGGTCGCCATGTCGCGGCGGCTGTCCGCAGACCTCTTCCTGTCTGTCCATGCTGATTCTGCGCCGAGCCGGGATCGTGCTCCAGCGATACGTGGTGCGACCATCTACACTCTCGCTGAGCAGGCCTCCGACGATCTCGTACGCCAGAAGGCCGAGAAGGAGAATTCGGTTGATCTGCTGGCCGGCCTTCCGGCGAGCACCATCGCTGACGATCAGGTGCGCAACATTCTGTTGGATTTGATGCGTCGGGAGACACAGTCCTTTGCGACAGATTTCCGTCAGACTCTGGTCTCGTCGCTCCGCGACCGCGTGCTGCTGGCCCGCGATCCGATGCGCTCGGGTCCGTTCAAGGTGTTGCGCCAGGCCGGCTCGCCGGCGGTACTTCTGGAGCTTGGTTACATCTCGAACGCGGACGACGAGCGGATCATGCAGCAGCCCGACTGGCAGGCTCGGGTCGCATCGTCCATCGTTCGAGCGATCGACGCGCACTTCCGTGACCGAACCGCGGCACGCCGCTGAGGTTCGATTCGAACCCGATCCATGGTATGGTCGCCTGTGGTCTGGCGATTGTCGTGGAATGGCAATTTGGTCTGCGCAGGCAGTTTGGCGTCAGGCTCTCGCCACATTTTGAGCTAGTTTGGGAATTCGTCGCCAGGGTGAGGCGTCAAGGCTTGCAAATCGGCGGTCGAGAAGGCAAGTCACCTGGAATTGCGCCGTCTTCTCGTGCGCGGTTTCGACCGGTCTTCCGCATGGGCGGAAGCACGATGTGACGGCAGGAGCGGACTGAGCACCGATGAGATCGCCGATACTGCCGCCCCCGGTCCCGAGAAAGCCACCGCGCCGCCGTCGTCGCAGCTTGCTGTTGAGCTTTCTCGGCTTCGGCTTTGCGTCGCTCGTCGTCCTGTTCGTCGGTGGCGCTGCTGTAGCCGGTTACCTTTTGTGGCGCGCATCCCAGGATCTGCCGTCGTCCGACAAGCTCGCCAGCTACGAGCCTCCGGTGATGACGCGGATTCACGCCCATGATGGCGCACTCATTGCCGAATACGCACGCGAGCGGCGCATTTTCGTTCCCATCAACACCGTTCCGAAGCCGGTGATCAACGCGTTCCTTTCGGCCGAGGATCGCCGCTTCTACGAACACATCGGCCTCGACTTCACCGGTATCGCGCGCGCCGGCGTCAAGTTCATCGAGGCCAAGATCAAGGGCCGCGGCAGCATTCAGGGCGCCTCGACCATTACCCAGCAGGTCGCCAAGAATTTTCTTCTGTCCAGCGAGCGGACGTTCGATCGCAAGCTTCGCGAGGCGATCCTCGCGATCCGGATCGAGCAGACGTACTCCAAGGACAAGATCCTGGAACTCTATCTGAACGAAATTTATTTCGGCATCGGCTCGTATGGCATCGCAGCGGCTGCGCTGAACTACTTCGACAAGGAACTGGACGAGTTGACGGTCGAGGAGGCTGCCTATCTGGCGGCCCTCCCCAAGGGGCCCAACAACTATCACCCCTTCCGCCGGACTGCGGCCGCCATAGAGCGCCGTAATTGGATCATCGACCAGATGGTCTCCAACGAGCATCTGACGCCGGACGTGGCCGCCGCGGCCAAGGCGAAGCCGTTGGCCGTCAACATCCGTCCCTTCGGTACGCAGATCTACGCCGCGGACTACTTCGCCGAAGAAGTCCGGCGCTGGCTGATCGGCAACGAGTCGTTTGGCGAGAAGAAGCTCTACGAGGGCGGTCTGTCGGTCCGCACGACGCTCGACCCGATGCTGCAGCGCCACGCCCGCCGCGCGCTGATCGATGGTCTCGTGACCTTCGACCGCACACAAGGCTGGCGTGGACCAGTCCAGAAGATCGAGACGGCGGGCGATTGGGGGGCCACACTCGGCGGCATCGATGTCCCCCGCGACCTGTCACCGTGGCGGCTCGGCGTGGTGCTGGAAAGCCAGCGCGCGAAGGTGGTCGTCGGCCTTCGTCCTCCACGTCGCCCCGACGGCAAGCTCGAAGCCGAGCGTCAGGCCGTCGAGATCGGTTACGACGAAGTCCGATGGGCGAATCGCAGACCCTCCAAGACACCCGGGGCGCCCGACGTCCTCTCGGTCGGAGACGTGATCTGGGTGTCCCCGAAGGACCCCGATGCCCCGACGGGCGTCTGGTCGCTGATGCAGATCCCCGAGGTCGGCGGTGGCATCGTCGCCATGGACCCACACACGGGGCGCGTCCTGGCGACGGTCGGCGGCTTCTCGTTCGACATGAGCCAGTTCGACCGCGCCGCGCAGGCCCGCCGCCAGCCGGGCTCGACCTTCAAGCCCATCGTCTACGCGACCGCGATGGATAACGGCTACAAGCCGACCTCCATTGTTCTCGATGCTCCGATCGAGATCGAGCAAGGCCCCGGCAAGGAGGCCTGGAAACCTGAGAACTACAACAAATCTCAGTCCTTGGGGCCGGCCACGCTGCGCGTCGGAATCGAGAAGTCGCGCAATCAGATGACGGCGCGCCTCGGCCAGGATATCGGCATGCCCGTTGTCGTCGAGTATGCTCGTCGTTTCGGCATCTATGACGATCTGGCGCCGCTGCCGGCGATGGTTCTCGGTGCGGGCGAAACGACACTCATGCGGATGGTCGGCGGCTACGCCATGCTGGCCAACGGCGGCAAGAAGATCACGCCGACGTTGATCGACCGGATACAGGATCGCTGGGGCCGTTCGGTCTGGCGCCACGATGCGCGGGGGTGTGACTCCTGCCGCGCCGAGAAGTGGGCAGGGCAGCCTGAGCCTGATGTGGCGGATTCGCGCCAGCAGATCATCGACCCGCACACAGCCTATCAGATGACCTCTATCCTCGAGGGCGTCGTGCAGCGGGGAACGGCGACGATCATCAAGAAGATCGTCCCGAACGTGCCGTTCGCTGGCAAGACGGGCACCTCGAACGAATCGAAGGACGTCTGGTTCGTCGGCTACACTCCAGACCTCGTGGTCGGTGTGTTCGTCGGCTACGACACGCCGAAGCCCATGGGCAAGGCGGCGACGGGTGGTCAGGTCGCAGCGCCGATCTTCGCCAATTTCATGAAGCTCGCTCTGGTCGACAAGAAGCCGATCCCGTTCCGCATACCACCGGGCATCAAGTTTGCCCGGGTCAACCACAAGTCCGGCCTGAAGGCGCAGGCGGAGGATGCCGACACGATCCTCGAGGCCTTCAAGCCGAACGAAGAGCCCGACGACGCCTACTCTGTCATCGGCTTCAACTCCGGCGGCGGCGAGGCGGGTCTGTCCGAGCCACCGGAGGCCGAGCGTTCGATTGTACGCGGCCCGGGCTTCGGCGGGCGCTGGTAAAGGGTCGATATCAGCCGCGCGACCGTTGCCGTGCGTGGGCGGAGCGCCTATACCCGCCCCTCGACACTGTCATGCATTGAACCGGAGGCAGCCCATGCGGGCCGAGCACGAGAAGCTCGTCAGCGACATTCAGGAGTCGCTGGCACTTCTGAGGAGGTCTCTTTGACTGGGACACAGCCGAGGAGCGACTGGCGTCCCTGAACAACGAGAGCGAAGACCCCGCCCTCTGGTCGAACCCGCAGCGGGCGCAAAAGGTCATGCGCCAGCGCCAGACGTTGGAACGCGCCATCACGGGCTACAAGCAGCTCGAGCGTGATCTCGACGACTGCACGACGCTGCTCGAACTCGGCGAGGCCGAGAACGACGAGGCGACGATCCAGGAAGGCGGCGCGAGCCTCCAGAAGCTCGTCAAGGAAGTGCAGCGCCGCGAGGTCGAAGCCCTGCTGTCGGGCGAGGCCGACGGCATGGATGCCTACCTCGAGGTGCATGCCGGTGCCGGCGGCACCGAAAGCCAGGATTGGGCACAGATGCTGCTGCGCATGTACATGCGTTGGGCGGAAGGCCGGGGCTTCAAGGTCGCGTTGCTCGACCAGAGCGACGGCGAGGAAGCCGGCATCAAGAGCGCGACCATCGAGGTGAAGGGCGAAAACGCCTACGGATGGCTGAAGACCGAGGCCGGCGTCCATCGGCTGGTCCGCATTTCGCCCTACGACTCCAACGCTCGCCGCCACACGTCGTTCTCGAGCGTCACCGTCTACCCGGTCGTGGACGACACCATCGAGATCGAGATCAACCCGGCCGATCTGGACATCTCCTACACGCGATCGCAGGGCGCCGGCGGCCAGTCCGTCAACAGGACGGAGTCCGCGGTTCGTCTCGTCCACAAGCCGACGAACATCATCATTTTCGCCCAGGAGCAGCGTTCCCAGCACCAGAACCGCGACATCGCGATGAAGCGGCTCAAGGCGCGGCTCTACGAGATGGAGCTGAAGAAGCGCGAGGAGAAAGCGCTGGCGGATCAGGCGGCCAAGTCTGACATCGGATGGGGCCATCAGATCCGGTCGTACGTTCTCCAGCCCTACCAGATGGTCAAGGATCTGCGCACCGGCGTCCAGACCAGCGACACGTCGGGCGTTCTCGGGGGCGACATCGATCCGTTCATCGAGGCGGCCCTCGCCCATCGCATCAAGGGCGGCGAGGACAGCGCGGTCGCCGATATCGATTGAGTAGTGCTGGCGCGCGACGCGAGGTCGGCACGGCGCGCCTCAACGCTCGAATTCGACCCCGATGGCGTCGATCCGGTGCCACCGGACCGTGCACGTCCTGTCGAGTGACAGGGACGGAACGCGGAGTTGGAACTGCCTCGGCAAGGCGACGTCTGGCGGTATTCTGATACGTGCGCCGGAGGCCGAGACGTCGACCACGACACAGGAGATGACGTCCGTCGTGGATGCGCAGGCGATCTCGGCAGCTCTAACGACGCGTCGGCGCTGCTCCGCGCGCCTGTTCACGGCGGCGTTCGCGGGGTCACAACTGACGGCGAAACTCAATCCGAGATATCCCGAGAATGCGCCGTCCCTGTCGAAAAGCGGAACTCCCGAGGTTCGTACTACGAACGGCCGTCCGTCCACATAGTGCATGAAATCGACCGGCCCGAACGGTGCGCGCAGGCGCATTTGGTCATGATACGTCTTGCCGTCGCCGCTCCGCAGCGGCGAGTGCAGCATGTCGTGACGTGTCTTGCCCAGGTAGGCGACGGCAGGCACCCCTGTCACGACATCGACGTTGGCGCTGACATAGACGTAACGGTGCTCGCGATCCGTCTCCCAGATCGATCCGCCGATCAGCCCCGCCACTGCCTCGAGCCGGGCCCGATCGACGGGTCCATTCTCATGTGCCGACCCAAGAAAGTTCCCGGCAACCGTCGAGACGCTGAGGGCGCACGCGCCCTGATCCTCTCTCCTGACGCTGGTCGCGGTAGACTTGGTACGCACGCTCGGTTCCTCGTGGAAGGCGGTTGGCTGAGTGTCGCCGTCGCGTCGCGGGACGGCCTTGCGCCCTCGACCTGCCGAAGATCTGCTCTAACCACCCGATCAGCGTCGCATCGACCGATGAAAATAGAGTTTATAACGCCTGCATCTTGAGTTAACGCGGCTCTGGCCAGGGCGCATCCGGGGAGTGGACCATGGATCTTTTCGAACGCTTGCGAACGGGCGCAGAGGCCGACTGGAACCGCTACGCGCGCCACCCCTTCACCGATGCAATGGCCGACGGAAGCCTGCCCGAGCCGGCATTCCGCAGCTATCTCGTGCAGGACTACCTCTTCCTGATCGAGTTTTCCCGTGCCTACGCGCTCGCGGTCTACAAGTCGCCCACTTTGGCCGACATGCGCGAGGCTGCGGCGGGCATGTCGGCCATTCTCGACGTCGAGATGGACCTGCACGTAAAGCTCTGTGGCGCGTGGGGGCTGTCTCCCGGGATGCTGGAGCAAACCCCGGCCGAGCCCGCGACCCTCGCCTATACCCGGTATGTTCTCGATACGGGGATGCGCGGTGATTTGCTGGCTTTGAAGGTCGCGCTGGCGCCTTGTGTCATCGGCTACGCGGAGATCGCCACCCGGCTGGCGGCCCGACCGGGTGCGACGAGCCCTGCGAACCCCTATCGCGTCTGGATCGAGGAATACGCGGGATCGGCCTACCAGGAGGTGGCGGCGTCTGCCCGTGCCCACCTCGAACGGCTCGCTGAGCGCTACATGACCCCGGCCCGCGAGGCAGAGCTGCTGACCATCTTCCGGGAAGCGAGCCGCCTCGAAGCTGATTTCTGGGAGATGGGCTGGCGCGCGGGGCGCACTTGAGGGAGGTCGATGGCGGCGTTTCGCGGCTTGCGGGCGATAAAGCCGTGCCTATAGTGCGCCCCGAACAGGGACTTGGAGACGATGCATGGCCACGGGTGCGGCTTCGGCGACGGACGTCAAAGGCAAGATCAAGCGTGTCGTACTGGCCTACTCGGGCGGTCTGGACACGTCGATCATCCTGAAGTGGCTCCAGGAGACCTACGACTGTGAAGTCGTGACGTTCACGGCCGACCTCGGCCAGGGCGAAGAACTGGGCCCGGCGCGCGACAAGGCGCTGAAGCTCGGCATCAAGCCCGAGCACATCTTCATCGAGGATCTGCGCGAGGAATTCGTCCGCGATTTCGTGTTCCCGATGTTCCGCGCCAATGCGGTCTACGAGGGCGTCTATCTCCTGGGCACGTCGATTGCCCGTCCGCTGATCGCCAAGGCGCAGATCGACATCGCCCGCAAGGTCGGCGCCGACGCGGTGTGTCACGGAGCGACCGGCAAGGGCAACGATCAGGTCCGCTTCGAGCTGAGCTATTACGCGCTCGAGCCCTCGATCCGCATCATCGCGCCATGGCGCGAGTGGGCATTCAAGGGCCGCGCCGAGTTGATCGAGTTCGCCCGTCAGCATTCCATCCCGATCGCGACCGGCAAGGAGAATGACGCCCCCTACTCGGTCGACGCGAATCTTCTGCATTCCTCGTCCGAGGGCAAGGTGCTCGAGGACCCGGCGCACAAGGCCCCCGAGATGGTCTATCAGCGCACCATCTCCCCTATGGCCGCGCCCGACAAGGTGACCGAGATCCGCATCGGCTTCGAGAAGGGCGATGCCGTGTCTCTGAACGGCGACAGGCTCTCGCCGGCCACCATGCTCAAGGCCTTGAACGACCTCGGCCGTGACAACGGCATCGGTCGCATAGACCTGGTCGAGAACCGCTTCGTCGGCATGAAGAGCCGCGGCGTCTACGAGACGCCGGGCGGCACGATCCTCCTCGCGGCGCATCGCGCCATCGAGAGCGTGACGCTCGACCGAGGCGCCGGCCACCTCAAGGACGAGCTGATGCCGCGCTACGCCGAGCTGATCTACAACGGTTTCTGGTTCTCGCCTGAACGCGAGATGCTGCAGGCTCTGATCGACCGGAGCCAGGAGCACGTCGAGGGCGAGGTGACGCTCGAGCTCTACAAGGGCAACGTCATGGTCACCGGCCGCTCGTCTCCGAAATCGCTCTATTCCTCCACCCTCGTCACCTTCGAAGACGATCGCGGCGCCTACGACCAGAAGGACGCCGCCGGCTTCATTCGCCTCAACGCGCTGCGGCTCCGGACGCTGGGGATGCGCGATCGCAAGCCCTGACCACCGACCAGTCTCGAACGGGCCTCTGCTGCACCGGGATGCGGCGACGGGGAAGCCCTGTGAACATCGACGATCGGGCATCGTGGATGCGCGCATGCTGGCCCGAATCTGGTACACATCGGGAACGGAAGGGTGGACGGCATGATCACGCGCTTCGAGGTCGGCCGCATCGGCGGCGTGCCGATCTTCCTCGACATGATTCTCGTTCTCATTCTGGTCCTCTTCAGCCACCAGTACTTCACGAGCGGCGACCGTCAGTTGATGTCCGCCGGCATCCTGATCGTGATCGGCATTCTGGTGTCGATCCTGCTGCACGAGCTGGGCCACATGCTGGCCGCCCGCATCTGGAAGGTCGGGACCGACGAGATCGAGATCGGCGGTCTTGGCGGCGTTGCGCGCTTCTCCTCGTCACTGCCGCGCTCCGTGCTGGCCCAGACTGTGATCTATCTCGCCGGTCCCGCCGCCAACCTGCTGCTCTGGAAGGGCTTCGAGGCCCTGACGCTCGAAGCCTGGGCTCTGGGCAAGCCGATGCTCGGGATCGCGCTTGCGTCTCTGGCCGGCATCAACATGTGGCTGATGCTGTTCAATCTCCTGCCGTCCTTCCCTCTCGACGGCGGTCGCACGCTGGAGGCGTGGCTGAGCCCGGTTCTCGGCTATGCCTGGGCGATCAGGATCGTCGCCGGCCTCGGCCTTCTGGTGACGGCCCTCGTCGTATGGATGGCACTCCCGACCAACATCTGGCTTCTTCTGGTGGCGCTGGCCCTGTTTCAGACCAACTGGGCGGCGCTCGACAGTGTCGGCGGCTTCACGGGCCGTGGCCGCTGACACGGTGCGCCCTTATGCCTAGGATCAGCCGGCCATGAACGACGCTCGCACCTTCGCAAGCCCCTACTTCGACCCGCAGGAGTTGCGTGTCGAGCTGACCCGTCTGTTTCGCGACGCCGGCAACAACCCTCAGGAAGCCCGCCCGCAGGTTCTCGAGCGCCTGAAGCGACTGCTGCGCGACGGCCACGGCCTCGCGCGCCTGGCTCTCGAGGCGGACGGCAAGGGCCGTCGCTGCGCCGAAGGCATCAGCCAGTTCCAGGACGAGCTGATCCGCCTGCTCTACGACTACACGACGACCCATGTCTACCGGACGGACAACCCTGACGACGCCGAGCGAATGGCCATCATTGCCACGGGCGGGTATGGCCGCGGCCTCATGGCCCCCGGCTCGGATATCGACCTCCTGTTCCTGCTCCCCTACAAGCAGACCGCCTGGGGCGAGAGCGTCGTCGAGTACATGTTGATGTTGCTCTGGGATCTCGGCCAGAAGGTGGGGCACGCGACCCGCACGGTCGACCAGACGGTTCGCATGTCGCTCTCTGACATGACGATCCGGACCGCCGTCCTCGATTCCCGCCTCATCCTCGGGGCGAGCGACCTCTTTGCCGATCTGCAGCAGAGGTTCGCAGCCGACGTCGTGCGCGGTACGGCGAGCCAGTTCTTCGAAGCCAAGCTCGCGGAGCGCGACCAGCGGCACAAGCGGTCCGGCGCTTCGCGCTACCTTGTCGAGCCGAACATCAAGGACGGCAAGGGCGGCCTGCGCGACCTGCACACGCTGCATTGGCTCGTGCGCTATCTTGACGTCGGCACGCGTCCGGGCGCCGCCCGCCCGAGCGACATCTTCACGAAGGCGGAGCAGACGACGTTCCGGCGCTGCGAGGACTTCCTGTGGACGGTGAGGTGCCACTTGCACTTTCTGGCCGGCCGTCCCGAGGAGCGCCTGTCGTTCGATCGCCAGCCGGCCCTGGCGGGGCGTTTGGGCTACGTCGATCGCGGCGGCCTCCGTGCCGTCGAGCGCTTCATGAAGCACTACTTCCTGGTCGCGAAGGATGTGGGCGATCTGACCACCATCCTCTGCGCGACCCTCGAGATGCAGCAGCTCGTGCGCACCCCGAGCGTCACCTCGCTGATGGATCCGCTCGGCTGGCGGATGCGTCGTCGCGTGCGCCGGACGACCGATTTCCGGATCGACAACGGTCGCCTCAATGTGGCGGACCCGAAGGTCTTCGAGCGCGATCCCGTCAATCTCATTCGGTTCTTCGCCGTCGCCGACGAGGCGGATGCCCTTGTGCATCCGGCGGCGCTGCGCCTCATCCTGCAGTCGTTGCGCCTGATCGACGACCGGGTCCGCAACGACCCCGAGGCGAACCGCATCTTCCTGTCGTTGCTGACCGGGTCCGCCCATCCCGAGACGACCCTGCGGCGCATGAACGAGGCCGGCGTGCTCGGCCGCTTCATTCCGGATTTCGGCACCGTCGTCTCGATGATGCAGTTCAACATGTATCATCACTACACCGTCGATGAGCACCTCATACGCACGGTCGGAATTGTGGCCGAGATTCTCCGCGGCGAGGCCGGTCAGGCACATCCGCTCGCCCACAAGCTGATCGATAGGCTGGATCGGGCGCGCGTGCTGTTTGTCGCGGCTTTCCTCCACGATATCGCCAAGGGCCGCGAGGAGGACCACTCGATCGCGGGCGCGCGCGTGGCCAGTTATCTCTGCCCGCGCTTCGGTCTCGATGCCGAGGAGACGGCGCTGGTGGAATGGCTGGTGCTCCACCATCTCGACATGAGCACGATCGCCCAGAGCCGCGATCTCTCCGATCCCAAGACGAGCCGCGATTTCGCGTCGTTCGTCGAGACCGCAGAACGCTTGAAGCTGCTGCTGATCCTCACCATCGCCGACATCCGCGCCGTCGGCCCCGCCACCTGGAACGGCTGGAAGGGCCAGCTCCTCCGCACGCTCTATCACGAGACGTTGCCGCTGCTGGAAGGTCGCCGCAAGTCGGTCACTGGCTCAGAGGCCGTCGCGGCATCGGCCGACCGTGTCGCCACGGCAAAGCAGGCGCTGTCGCGCAAGGCGACGAATGTCGCGCCGGCCGTCCTCCAGTCTTTCATCGAGCGCCAGTACGACGACTACTGGCTGCGCACCGACACGCGGCGTCAGCTTGAGCATCTCAAGCTCGCGGATGCGGCAGACCGCCAGAAACTGGCGTTCGTGACTGATTACGCGACGGATGCGTTCACGTCCGTTACCGAGCTGACGGTCCTTGCGCCGAACCACCCGCGCCTGCTGTCGTTGTTTGCCGGTGCCTGCGCGGCCGCCGGTGCGAACATCGTCGGCGCCCACATCACGACGACCCGCGACGGCGCCGCGCTCGATACCTTCCTGTTGCGCCGGGAATTTGATCACGACGAGGACGAGAACCGTCGTGCGCAGCGGATCGGCGACATGATGCGCCGCCTCCTGGATGGCGAGACCACGCTCGAGAAGCTTCTCGGCGGACGCCGAAAGGAAAGCCGCGGCCCGCTCCAGGCCTTCACGGTGGAGCCGGAGGTCACGATCGACAATGACATCTCGGATCAGTTTTCCGTGGTGGAAGTGGCCGGGCTCGATCGTCCGGGCTTGCTCTATGAGGTGACGGCCGCGCTCTCCGATCTCAATCTCGACATTACCTCGGCCCATATCACGACGTTCGGCGAGCGCGCCGTCGACGCTTTCTACGTGACCGATCTCGAAGGCGCGAAAATCGTCACGCCCGAGCGGCGTGACGCCATCAGTGTAGCGCTCACGAAAGTGTTGAACGGCGAGGCGGTGCGCGAGGCTTCGTGATCGCCTAGTCTGGATTGCAGCGGCTGGACGCGGGGGCCACGGCCGACTGGGAAACGCTCGGATGCTCGCTCGGTGCTCGCAGGTGCTCAGGCGTGTGGTGGTGTACGCTCTGCTGTGCCTGGGCATGGCGTGGGTTGCGCCATCGGTCGCCCGCTCGGAGACAGTCGATCTGCTCCTCGTCCTGGCCGTGGATGCCTCCGGGAGCGTGAACGACGAACGCTTCGAGCTGCAGAAGCAGGGGTACGTCGCCGCGTTCCGGCACCCGCAGGTGCTGCGCGCCATCCAGTCGGGCGAGACCGGTCGCATTGCCGTAGCCATGTTCCAGTGGACGGGACCCGCCCTGCAGGTCCTGACCGTCCCGTGGACGCAGGTCTCCGACGAAGCCAGCATGCTGGCGCTGGCCGGCGCCATCGAGGCTGAGGATCGCAGACTCTTCAGCGGCGGCACTTCGATCAGCGGCGCCATCGACTACGGCGCCCACCTCTTGAGTGTCGCCCCCTATCGGGCGGCGCGCCGTGTGATCGACATATCCGGCGACGGCGGCAACAACCGTGGGCGCCCGGCCACCGCGGCGCGCGACGAAGCGGTCGGCGCGGGCATCGTCATTAATGGATTGCCCATTCTCGAGCTGGACCCGACCCTCGATCAGCACTACTTCAACAACGTGATCGGCGGTCCGAATGCGTTCATGGTGCCGACCGAGAGCTTCGAAGGGTTTGCTGATGCGATCCTGAAGAAGCTCATCCTTGAAATTGCAGGTGAGGCTCGCCCGGCCATCCGTGTCGTGAGTGGGCCTCGCGAGTGATCCGCGGAGGGCATTGATCGATGCTGAAGGTGCGCCTGATCCCGTGTCTGGACGTGAAGGACGGCCGCGTGGTCAAGGGCGTGAGCTTCGTCGATCTGGTCGACGCCGGCGACCCGGTGGAGGCGGCTGCGGCCTACGATGCGGCGGGCGCGGACGAACTCTGCTTCCTCGACATCACCGCGAGCCACGAGAACCGCGACACGATCTTCCACATCGTCGAGCAGACGGCCGAACGGTGCTTCATGCCGTTGACCGTCGGCGGTGGTGTCCGCTCGCTCGACGACATCCGCAAGTTGCTGACGGCGGGTGCCGACAAGGTGTCGATCAACACCGCCGCCGTGAACCGCCGCGATTTCGTCCGCGAAGGCGCCGAGAAGTTCGGCGCCCAGTGCATCGTCGTGGCCATCGACGCCAAGCTCGTCACGCCGGAAGGTGCGCCTCCGCGCTGGGAGATCTTCACTCACGGTGGCCGAAAGCCCACCGGCCTCGACGCCATCGAGTACGCGCGCGAGGTCGTCTCGCTCGGCGCTGGCGAAATCCTGCTCACATCGATGGATCGCGACGGCACCAAGGCGGGCTTCGACATCGCCCTGACCCGCGCCGTGTCGGATGCCGTGACGGTGCCCGTCATTGCTTCAGGTGGCGTGGGCACGCTCGACCATCTGGTGGCGGGTGTGCGCGAAGGCCATGCCAGCGCCGTGCTGGCAGCGTCCATCTTCCACTTCGGCACCTATTCGATCGGCGAGGCGAAACGGCACATGGCCGCCGCCGGCCTGGCGATGCGCCTCGACCCTTGAGCCGATGGCCCGGTCCGTGAACCTGGCCTGGGCCGGCGATAACGCGGTTCTCGCGAGGCCTTGATTTGCCTTGGGGTAGTCCGCAGGCGAAGAGGCTTTGGCACGAAGCCCTCGCGATCCGGATTCCCGACATGCGCCGTTGCCTCGCACTCCTCCTGGCACTGTCTTGCCCTCAAGCTGCCGTCGCGAATGACTATCCCGGCGCGATTCCGGATCTTCGCGTCGCACGTGGGACCAAAGGCATCGCCGAGACCTGGCTGTCGGACAAGACGACGCGCTATCGCCATTTCGTCCTGGGTGCGCCCTACGAGGCGGCGAGTCTCTCGGTCCGCTTGGCCGACGGTCGCGTGCTCCGCCTGTCGCTGCCGGCAGAAGACGTGTTCGAGGATCGCCAGCCCCGGCTCGCCGACCTCGATGGCGATGGCCGTGACGAAATTGTCCTTGTGCGTGCGAACCGCGACACCGGCGCGGCGCTGGTCGTGATCGGCGTGCGCGCCGGAAAGCTGGCGGTCGTTGCCAGTTCGGAGCCGACCGGCCGTCCCAACACATGGCTCAATCCCGCGGGCATCGCCGACTTCGACGGCGACGGCCGCCTCGACGTCGCCTACGTGCAGATGCCGCACGTCCTCGGCAAGCTCCGCGTCTGGACGCTGCGCGATGGTCGCCTCGTCGAGACGGCATCCCTGCCGGACGCGTCGAACCACGCCATCGGCTCGTCGCGACTGGGCCTCTCGGCCGTCGCCGATTTCAACGGTGATGGCGTCGCTGATCTTGCCGTCCCGACGCTCGATCGCCGCGAGTTGCGGTTCATCTCGTTCAAGGGCGGCGCGAAGGAAATCTCCCGCAAGGCATTGCCGTCACCGGCTGCCGACGACTTCACGATCGATCGGACGGGAGGGCGGCCCGCTGTTCTCGTCGGCCTCGCAGGCGGCAAGCGCATTCGGGTTGCCCCATAGGCGATCGATCGCGCAGCGCGAGACGCGGTTACTTGGGCGCGCGTCGCCGCTCCGGGTGCAGCGATTTGCCGAGGATGTGCTCGTCGCGCCCGATCACGTGCGCCGTCGATCCGACGATCAGCGGATCGGGGCCGCGGACGACGGTGCGATCTTTCTCCGGATAGTCGATGCTCGAAAGGAAATGCAGCATGGCATTGAGCCGCGCGCGCTTCTTGTCGTCCGACTTGATGATGGTCCAGGGCGCGTCGGCGGTGTCCGTATAGAAGAACATCGCTTCCTTGGCCTCGGTGTACTCGTCCCACTTGTCGAGTGAGGCGAGATCGATCGGCGACAGCTTCCACTGTTTGAGCGGGTCGGTCTTGCGGGCCTCGAAGCGCGCCCGCTGCTCCTCGCGCGTCACCGAGAACCAATACTTGAACAGGCGCACGCCCGTGCGCACGAGCATCCGCTCCACTTCGGGGCACTGGCGCATGAACTCAAGGTAGTCGTTCGGTTTGCAGAACCCCATGACACGCTCGACGCCGGCCCGATTGTACCAGGAGCGATCGAACAGCACGATCTCGCCGCCCGCCGGCAGGTGGCCGATGTAGCGCTGGAAATACCATTGCGTCTGTTCGCGTTCGGATGGCTTCTCGAGGGCGACGACGCGCGCCCCACGCGGATTGAGGTGTTCCATGAAGCGCTTGATCGTGCCGCCCTTGCCGGCGGCGTCGCGCCCTTCGAACAGCACCACGATCCGTTCGCCGCTCTCCTTGATGAACTTCTGCGCCTTCAGCAGCTCGACCTGCAGCACGGCCATCTGGCCTTCGTAATCCTTGGTGCGCAGCCGGGTCTGATAGGGATATTCACCCGTCTCGAAGGCGTGTCGGATCACCTCGGGATTTCGCCGTCGCTCGCTGAGGCTCAGCGACTGGAAGTCGAACGGCGACTTGGTCGAAGGCAACGGTGATCCATCCTGCGGCGGCTGGACCACGTCCTCCGGCACATCGGCCGGGGGAGTTGCCGGGACCGATGCCTGGGGCACATCACCCGCTGGCGCCTGTTCGACCGTGTCTCTGGTGTGCGCCATCTGAGCCGTGTCTCCCGATCGTTCTGTGCCCCGCACACCAAGCATCGGATGCTCAGCCGCAGGATTGTTTGTCACAGACAGAGGTCCGCGAGAGCGACCTGCAGGTCATTGATCAATGTCAATCGCCGCGCGAGCAGCCCCTGCAACGCGAACGGCGCGCCGGAGGACCGACGCGCCGCTGCATGGTGGTGAAAGGTTCGGCTCGGTCAGTGGATGTCGTCTTGCTCCGCGAACGCGCGCTTGAGGTCCTCGACCGTGAATCCGGGCTTGCGCGCCTTGTCGAGGATGGCAGCCTCCTTGCGGGCGAGAAGATCGCACGCCGCCGGGATCTTTTCGGCGGCCGCGTGAGGAATGACCACCGCGCCGTGGCGGTCGGCATGGATCAGGTCGCCGTGGCGCACCAGCATTCCGTGGATGCGGATCTCCTGGCCGAACCCTGCAAGGTGCGTGAAGCCGTGGCTGGGCGCGATCGACCCGGCGAGCGCCTGGAAGCCCGGCGCCCAGGCCGGAATGTCCCGGATGCAGCCGTCTGTGATGACGCCGAGCGACCCGAGCGCCTTGTGCACCGTCGATTGCACTTCGCCCCAGAAGGCCCCGAACCCGACGTCGTGGCCGTCGAGGTCCTGGATGCAGGTGATGGTCGGCGCCGGCTTCGAGGCGATGTACTCGTAGTAGGCGATCCGCTGGTCCCGTGCCGCCTTGCCGACGAGTTCGTGGGCGTGGGTTGCCCTGACGGTGGCGGTCCGCGCATAGCCGACGATCGGCGGCAGATCCGGGAACGGGCAGACGAGTGGCCGGATCGTGAAGCCGGTGAGACGGCGTTCCGGCGTGACGATCTCCAGCGCATTGCAGATGGTTGGCGTGTCGACTCCGGCGAGCTTTTTCAGAAGCGCTTCGGAATGGGGCGCTTGCGCTGTCATGGACGTTCCTCGGATGCTGTTGGTGAGAATGGGCCGGATGCTACCCGCCCGGCTGCGGCGCGGCCAGTGCCATGGCCACCGGCGATCAGACGTCGGCGATCTTCTCCCACCAGAGTTCGCGCTGCTCGGCCGGGCGGTTGGCCATGGGGCGGAACGGCGGGCGGAGAACCATGAATTTGCCCTCGAAGCGCACATCGCGAACTTCGTCGCGCCCGATCCAGTCCGGGCTCTTCGCGGCATCGACGCGCGTCACGAGCTGCCGTCCGTCGAACGTGTAGCTCCCGCAATAGGAGTTGTACTCGCGCACCTGCCCTGCCGGGAGCGTCGGCCGTCCGTCGCAGAGGACGGCCATCATCCGGCCCTCGTCGTTGAAGGTGACGCGGCCCATGCCTGCCTCGCCACCGTAGGGTGGCGGCAGGGGCCGGTCTTCGGCATCGAAGGCGTAGGCTTTCACAAGCCGCCAGGTACCAGTGAGCGTCGTCATCGCGTGTTCTCCGGGTTCTCCTGGCAGGCATGGTGACGCGATGCACGCTGTCCGTCGAGCGGGATACGCGCCGGCACTGCCTCACCGCACCGCAACCGAGCCGAGGTTGGAAATCGCCACGAGGTCGGGCAGCAGGTGGGCGCTGGTTCCTTTTGTAAGCGCCCCGTCCACGTCGTCGTGGGTCTTGCGCCAGATGGGTACCGCGCGCACGAGTGTGTCGCGCCCGGCGTCTGTCAGGCTGAGACGCCGGCTTCTCCGGTCGGTCTCGTCCGGCGTGACGCAGACGAGCCCCCGCCGCTCGAGTGGCTTCAGATTGGCCGTCAGTGTCGTCCGGTCCATGGCGAGAAAGCGGGCAAGGTCGCCGAGCTTCGGCGGCAACGGTCGATTGAGCGACATCAGGATCGAGAACTGCCCGTTCGTGAGCCCGACCGGCTTCAGCGCCTCGTCGAATTGACGTCCGATGGCTCGCGCCGCCCGCTGCAGATGCAGGCACAGACACCGGTCGCGCACCTCGTGGGTCACGGTGATCGGCAGATCGTGGCGCATGGTTCACGGTTCCAGGTTGACACACTCATCGGGGCATACATAAGTTGATATCAACTTAATGGGCGATCGCCGCTTTGAGAAGCAGCCGGCCGGAGCAGCGGCGCGCTGTCGCGGCACGCGAACGAAAAGCACAATCGGGAGAAGACCACCATGCCACACGATGGCGTTACGGTTCTCGTCGGCACGACCAAGGGCGTGTTCCTGATCGAGGGCGGGCGTGGCAGGTCCGGATGGTCGGTGCGCGGCCCCTACTGCGACGGCTGGCCCATCAATCACGTGATCGGCGATCCCGCCACGGGGGCGCTCTGGGCGGGCGGCGGCGGCGACTGGCACGGGGCAGGTGTCTGGCGCAGCACGGATGATGGCGCGAACTGGTCCCTTGCGCGCCTGTCGGCCGGCCAGATGGACGAATGGGCAGCCAATGACGCCGGCTTCGCCCAGATGATCGGCTGGACCGACGAAAAGCTGCCCTTTTCCGGCGAATTCTCGCAGATCTGGTCGCTGGGTCATGCCCATGGAACGCTCTACGCGGGCACCAAGCCGGCCCGACTTCTCTCCAGCACCGATGGCGGCCAGACCTGGGAGCACGTGCGCGGGCTGACGGAGCACCCCTCGGCCGACAGCTGGAACCCCGGCGCGGCCGGGCTCGTGCTGCACACCATCGTGTCCGACCCTTCGGACGCCGGCAAGCTGTGGGTGGGGATCTCGGCCGCCGGCGTCTTCGCGACCGAGGACGGTGGCCGCACGTGGGAGCGCCGCAATCGCCTCTCGAATGCCGAAGCCTGCTCCGGCCACGACCACCCCGCAGCCCCGCGCGACGGCGATGTCGGGCACTGTGTCCACAACATGATGCGGGCTCCGGGCTCGGCGGATGTCCTCTATCAGCAGAACCATCATGGCGTTTGGCGCTCGCCGGATGGTGGCAGGAGCTGGGATGACGTCACGGCCGGATTGCCGTCCACGTTCGGCTTCCCCATCTCGGTGCATCCGCGTAATGCCGAAACGCTCTGGACGCTGCCTCTCAACGGCGACATGGCGGGACGCTACCCGCCGGATGCGGCCGCCGCGGTCTGGCGCTCCCGCGATGCCGGCCGGACATGGCAGGACATGCGGAACGGCCTGCCGCAAACGGCTTGCTTCTTCACCGTGCTGCGCCAGGCCATGGCCACCGACCGATCAGACCCCGTGGGCGTCTACTTCGGCACCAATTCGGGCTCTGTCTTCGCCAGCCTCGACGAAGGCGACAATTGGCAAGAAATCGCGCGCCACCTGCCGACCGTGCTGGCGGTCGAGGTCCTGGACCGGCGGTGACACGGCGGGACGAATGGGGGTTCAGGCCTTCTTGGCCTTCGCTCGTGCCTCGTCCCATTGCGCCTGCCGGCCCTTCACCATGGCCACGTACCCTCGATTGTGCGTCGGCGTGACCCACATCTCGTTGACGCACACGTGAGCTGGCTGCTTGGCGACGAATGCGACGACCGTGCCCATGTCCTCCGGCTGCACCATCCGCGCCAGCGTGTCGGGCAGCTCCGGCGGATCACGGAACTTCATGATGTCGGTCGCAACCTCGCCCGGCAGGATCACGGTCGACCGGATGCCGTTGAGGCATTCTTCCAGATTGATCGTGTGGCTCATGGCCACGACGCCGTGCTTCGCCGCCGTATAGATCGGGCCCGACACCATGCTGATATTCCGGCCGGCCATGGACGATGTGTGAATGAGCTGCCCGTCGCCCTGCGCCCGCATGATCGGCAGCACGGCGTGCGTGACGTAGATCGCGCTCGACAGATTGACGTGCACGAGCGTGTCGATCGCCTCGGTGGTGAGCTTCGACCACCAGCGGTTCGGAACGTTCGTGCCGGCATTGTTGACGACGATGTCGATGCGGCCGAACTCGGCGACGATGGCCTTGACGATCCGGTCGACGGTCGCGGCCTTCGCGAGGTCGCCGGACTGCACGACGGCTTTTCCGCCCGCCTGGGTGATGACGGCCTGCACCGTCTCGAGGGGCTCCTTGCGCCGGCCGGTCAGGATGACGATCGCGCCCTCGGCGGCAAGGGCCTTGGCCGCCGCTTCGCCGATGCCGGTGCCGGCGCCGGTCACCCAGGCGATCTTGCCAGTGATGTCTCTCACGTCTCGTCCTCCTGCCACGTTCGAGGAAGTGAAGCAGGTTTGGCGGACGCAGCCAACCGGCCGCTGCGTTGACAGAGCCCGCCTCAGCCGGGACAGTCGCGCCCGGACCTCGGGAAGCTGGAGAAACGCATGGCAGGCAAGGTGGCGGTGATCGCGGGCGCGACGGGTGCAGCGTCGAAGCGACTGAAGGAGGTGCTGCTGGCGCGCCCCGAGTTCCGCGTCGTCGGATTGTCCCGGACGCCGCCCCACTCCTCGGACCCGCGGCTCACCTTCATCGCGGCCGATCTGACGAACCCGGAGAGCATCGATGCCGCGATGGCCCGCATCCCTGATGCGACGCACGTCTTCTATACCGCGCGCGCCCAGTTCTCGGACGCCTCGAAGGGTGTCGAGGACGTCGAGGGCAATGCGGCCATGGTGCGAAACCTCGTCGACGCCGTGGAGCGCAGCGCGAAGTCGCTGGAGCACGTGCATCTGGTCGAGGGAACGAAGTGGTACGGCATGCACCTCGGCCGAATGTCGTCGCCCGCCCGCGAGGACGACCCGCGTCACATGCCGCCCAATTTCTACTACGCCCAGGAGGACATTCTCCGCGACCGCCAGGCGGGCAAGAAATGGAGCTGGTCGGCCTCCCGCCCGGGCTTCCTCTACGACTTCGCCCCCGAGCGCCCCCGCAACATCCCGGCGCTGATCGGCGCCTGGGCGGCCATGTGCCGCGAGTTCGGCACGCGCCTGGATTTTCCGGGCAAGCCCGAAACCTATACGGCGCTCTTCGAGGCGACGGACGCAGCCCAGCTCGCCCGTGCGATTGCCTGGATGTCGACGTCGGAGAAAGGCCACAACCAGGCCTTCAACGTCACCGACGGCACGATGTTCCGGTGGGAGCGGCTCTGGCCGCGCATCGCGAAGTTCTACGGGCTCGAGTTGGGTCAGGTGCGGCCGATCGATATGGGCCGCTGGATGTCCGACAAGGCGCCGGTCTGGGATTCCATCGTCAAGCGACACGGCCTCCTCGCGACACCGATGGACAAGGTCGTCACCTGGAACTTCGGCGATTTCCTGTGGGGCCTCGAGACCGACGTGGTGTCGTCGACCACCAGGATACGCCTCGCCGGGTTTAACGACACGGTCGACACCGAGGACCGCATCCTCGAAATGCTCGGCCAGTACCGCGAGGCGCGCGTTCTGCCTTGAGAGCTAGCTCTGGCGCTTGTCGTCGAGGTGGCGCGCTTCGCCGGGCAGCAGGTGCGGCACGCCCCGGCGGATGGGAAACGCGAGCCGCGCCTTGCGGCTGACCAGTTCCTGGTTGGCCTCGTCGTATTCGAGCGTCGTCTTGGTGATCGGGCAGACCAGAAGTTCCAGGAGCCGGCGATCGATCCGCTCGGCCGAAACCGGGCTCTCGATCGCCTCGTCGTTGGCGTTCTCGTCACCCTCGTTCATCGCTGCGTTACCCGAGCCGGGTTCCAGATCGTCGTCATGTCACTGCAGCCGGCCGCCCTGCGGCTCGCTGCCACCGGACGCCAGCTCCATCTCGGCCAAAGTCATCAAGGCTTCGGCGCGCTCTTTCAGTGTCGGCGCTTCGAGCAGCGCCTGCTTTTCACCCGGCCCGAACGGACTGGCGACCGAGAGCCAATTGATGAGCGCTTCCGATCCGGTACGCGCGATCGAGTTCCAGTCGGCCTTGAGATTGCGCTGGTTGAGGTAGCGCTTCAACGTATCGAGCAGGCGCTCCCGGTCGACGTCCCCTTCGCCGTTGCCGGGTTCGAGATCTCCGGCGAAGGCGGAGAAATCGGCATCGACCGAGCGGTACGGATAGGCCGTGCTGACCTCGCGGAGGAACCGGAAGCGGGCCACCCCTGTCAGCACGATCGTGAGCCGTCCGTCGTCCTGCTCCTGATACGTCGTGACCCGCCCGGCGCACCCGATCTCACGCAGCTCCGCCGATCGCTCCTGTGGCGAGCCTGTCGGCCCGCCTTCCCCGACGGGCTGGATGATCCCGACGAGGCGCGAGCCGCTCATGATGTCGTCGAACAGCTGCAGATAGCGCGGCTCGAAGATGTTGAGCGGCAGCGATGCGCGGGGCAGCAGGATGGCTCCAGCGAGCGGAAAGATCGAAATCTGGCCGGGAAGATCCGTCACCGCTTGATATCGCCGCAACATGGCAGTCTCCGTTCCGGTCGCAACCGCTGAGGTGGCTCGAGGCCGCCCGAAGGGGCTCCCTCAAGAGAAGAGCATCGAGGACAATCGTCGCCGGCCGTCGAGGGTCGCGGGGTCTTTCGGACCCCATGCCTCGAAAAGCTGGACCAGCTGTTTGCGAGCGGCCTGCTCGTTCCAGTTCTTGTCGCGCCTGAAGCTTTCGAGGAGTTCGGTTACGGCCGCTTCCTTGTCGCCAGCGGCCGCAAGCGCCATGGCAAGATCGATACGCGACTGATGATCGGCCGGATTGGCGGCGACCTTGGCCTTCAGCTGCTCCGTCTCGTCGGGAGCCGCACCGCGCTTGGCGAGTTCGATCGCCGCCCGCACGCTGGCGATCACCTGCGCCGACTGCTTTTCCGGCGGTGCGAGGCCGATGGTCTGCTCGGCGCGTCCGACGTCACCGGTCTGCAGGTAGCACTTGGCGAGGCCGGCCAGCGCCTCCAGGTTCTCGCGATCCTCTTTCAGAACGGCGGCATAGATTTCGGCCGCGGTCTGGATGTCGCCGGCTTCGAGCAGCTTGCCGGCCTCCGCGACGGCTTCCGCGAGGTCGGCGCCAGCCTCGTCGCCGAGCAGCCGCTCGACGAACGCCTTGACCGCGCTCTCGGGCTGGGCGCCGGCGAACCCGTCGATCGGGCGGCCGTCGCGAAAGGCATAGACGGTCGGGATGGACTGCACGCGAAGCTGGCCGGCGATGGCCGGGTGCTCGTCGATGTTGATCTTGACGAGCCGCACCTTGCCGCCGAACGACTTGACCACCTTCTCGATGATCGGCGTCAGCTGCTTGCAGGGGCCGCACCATGGCGCCCAGAAGTCGACGATGACAGGCAACTGCCGCGATGCGTCGAGCACATCAGCCTTGAACCCGGCCGTGCTCGAGTCCTTGATCATCTCGCCTGCGGGCGCAGCTGCGCCGCCGCCGGGGCCGCCTCTCTGACCGAATTCCATTCTCGTCTCCATCGCGATCTGGGGCACGCAGGCAGCACCTGCCGCGCCGAGCAAGGGTCTATTGTCTTTCGGGCCCTCGGCGCGGTGTCACGTGCCGCTGCCGGTGCCCGGCAGATCGAGTATCCGAGGCGTGTGCCCACAGGCCTCGATGAACCTGATGAGATCATCCCGCCGGAGGCTCGTCGTGGCCGTGTTCTCCAGCGGATGGCAGTTGATAATCTCATACTCCATCAGCCGGCGATCAACTACCACGCTGACGCGACGGTCCTGATCGTTGATCAGCGCCAGTGCCGTGACCGACCCGGGCGTGACGCCGAGCACCTCGGCCAGCAGCTCCGGCTTTCCGAACGACAGCCGCGCCGATCCCATGACTTTAGGCAGCGCCTTGAGGTCGATCGGCGAATGACATTCCGCGACGACGAGCCAAAGCCGATCTTTGGCGTCCTTGAGAAACAGGTTCTTGGTGTGTCCGCCGGCGATCTCGGCATGCAGCGCGTTGCTTTCGCCCACCGTGAAGACGGCCTCGTGATCGACCGTCGTGGTCTCGATGCCGAGCTCGGCGAGCCGGGCCATCAGTTCGGCACGTGTCTTCGGCATGAGAAGCGGCTCCAGCTTCGGTGAGACGGCAGGCTTTGGATCGACCCAGGTCGGGGCATGGCCCGGAAAAGGGACGCGGGCGCGCCCCGCATGGCCCGCTCGTAGCAATGTCTGGCGACCCCGCCAAGTCGCTTGCGCGCTGTCCGGACTTAAAGGACACTTGTCCGCGACGAGGCCGAGAAGACGCCGCCCTGGGCGCCCCGCTTCGAGAGCACAGACTTCGAGAGGAAATGCCATGAAGGTGATGTGGTTCCATCTCATGCCGTACACCGAGCTTCCCGCCGATTTCCGGGACAAGCATCCCTCGGTTTGGGTCGACATCCATTCGACGCTGTTCGACCCGAAGCGCGCCCACCACATGTACAACGACTTCATGGACGAACTCGAGTACGCCGCCGAATGCGGCTTCGACGCGGTCTGCGTGAACGAGCATCATTCCAACGGTTATGGCCTGATGCCGTCGCCCAACCTGATCGCCTCGGCGCTCGCTCGCCGCACCACCGATACGGCTCTCTGCGTGATGGGGAACTCCCTCGCCCTCTACAACCCGCCGACCCGGGTGGCCGAGGAATTCGCCATGATCGACTGCATTTCCGGTGGCCGGCTGATTGCCGGCTTCCCGGTCGGCACGCCGATGGACACCTGTTACGCCTACGGCACCAATCCCTCCATGTTGCGCGAGAAATACATGGAGGCGCACGATCTCGTCATGCGCGCCTGGACAGAGAAGGAGACGTTCGCCTTCAACGGGCGTTTCAATCAGCAGCGCTATGTGAACATCTGGCCGCGCCCGGTGCAGGAGCCGCATCCGCCAGTCTGGATTCCGGGCGGCGGCTCGGTCGAGACGTGGCAGTGGTGCGCGAAGATGGACTACGTCTACTGTTACCTCTCGTACTACGGCTACAAGGCCGGCCTGAAGACCATGCAGGGCTTCTGGAACGAGATGGAGAAGCTCGGCAAGGACCGGAACCCCTATCGCGCCGGCTTCCTGCAGTTCGTCGGCGTGGCCGAGACCCGCTCGGAAGCCATTGAGCGTTATGCCGAGGCCGCCGAATACTTCTATGGCCGCTGCCTGCACGTCGACCTGAAGTACGCCTCACCCCCGGGCTACAATACCGAGGCGACCCAGCGCGTCGGCCTCGAGAGCCAGGTCCGCGCTGCCGCCGAAGCGGCCGTCGATCCGGCCAAGGGCAAGGATGCCCTCGCCGCGCAGGGCACGACCGGGTCCACGACCGGCACGCGCTTCGGCATGGTCGCCCGGACGATGGAGGACATCGTCGATCGTGGCTACGTCATCGTCGGCTCGCCGAAGGACGTCGAAGAGCAGCTCCGCGAGGTCGCCACCAATATGAACGTCGGCCACCTGATGTTGCTCTTGCAGTACGGCAACATGTCTAAGGAGCTGGCCAAGTACAACACGCGGCTCTTCGCCGACAAGGTGATGCCTAAACTGCGGCCGATGTTCTCCGAGTGGGAGGACAAGTGGTGGCCGAAAGCCATGGAGAAGAGCACGCGCGCCGAGCTGCCGACCTTCTCGCCGAAAGCCGAAGCCGCCGAGTGACCGGAAGCGCCGGAGGCCGCCAGCCGCGTCCCCCGTGCGTTTCCCGATCCGCCGGCAATCGCCTTGTCGCTCGCTACCTGGAGGGCCCGAGTCCGTGTCGGAGCCGAAAACCACGACCATCGAAATCAACGGCCATCCGTGCCGCGTCTGGAGCAAGGGCTCGGGCCCGAAGATCGGCTGGTTCGCCGGCTTCGGTGGCCTGCCGCGCTGGACCCCGTTCCTCGACGAACTGGCGAAGTCGCGCACCGTGATCGCCCCCTCGCTTCCGGGCACGCCCGGTGCGACGGGCCACACCCTGCTCGACACGCACCTCGACTGGATCTGCGCTGTCCGCGACATGATCGTGAAGACAGGGCTCGAAGGCGCCGATCTCGCAGGATCGTCGGTTGGTGGCTCGCTCGCGGCCGAATTTGCGGCCATGTGGCCGCACAAGGTGCGAAAGCTCGTGCTGATCGCTCCGTTCGGCCTCTACGACGAGGCGGACCCGCCGGCGGACGTCTGGGCCCAGAAGCCCGACGATCAGCCGGGCCTGCTCTGTGCGAACCCGCAGGTCTGGAAGGACTACAAGGCGGTGCCGGCCGGCGCCAACTCCGTCGAGTGGCCGATCGAGCAGATCCGCGCGAGCGAGGCCGCCGCCCGCATCTTCTGGCCGCTCGGCAACACGCAGCTCGTGAAGCGCCTGCCGACGATCATCGCGCCGACGCTCCTCCTGTGGGGCGCCGAGGATCGTCTCATGCCGCGGAGCTATGCCGACCGCTTCGCCCGCGCCATCAAGGGCGAAACCACCATCCGGACCATCGCGTCGGCCGGGCATCTGGCCGAACTGGACCAGCCCGAAGCCACCGCCCGTGCCATCCTCGATTTCACGGCCTGAGCCCCCTCCCGAAACGCATGCCAACGTCCGCACCGCCCACGAAGGATGCCATTCCATGAAGCTCGATGACGACTCGCAAGCCTTCCTCGACCTGATCAAGAAGCTGGGACGCCCGCCCATCCAGTCCCTGCCCCCGACGGAGGCGAAGGAAGTCTTCCGTCGTGGCCGCATGGCGACACAGCCGGACCTGCCGCAGGTGGACCGCGTCAAGGAATACGACGTCCCCGGCCCGCACGGCCCGATCCCGGTGCGTGTCTATCGCGGCGCCGGCACGGCAGACATGGGCCCCCTCCCGGTGCATGTCTACTATCACGGCGGCGGCTGGGTCCTCGGCGATCTCGACAGCCACGACTGGGTGTGCCGCCGCATCGCCAACGCCGCCCAGTGCGCGGTCGTTTCGGTCGATTACCGTATGGCGCCTGAGCATGTCTTCCCGGCCGCCTATGACGACAGTCTGGCGGCCCTGAAGTGGACCGCCGCCGAAGCCGCAATGCTGCGCATCGATCCGTCGCGCATCTCGGTTGGTGGTGACAGCGCCGGTGGCAATCTCGCCGCCGCCATGGCGATCGCCTGCCGCGACGGCCACGGCCCGAAGCTCAAGGCCCAGATCCTCGTCTATCCGGCCGTCGATCTCTCCATGAGCGGCGACTACTACGGTCGCTACACCAAGGACCTGATCCTGACCGACGACACGATGCGCTGGTTCATCGACCTCTACATTCCCGACAAGGCCCAGCGGAAGGATTGGCGCGCCTCGCCGCTGCTGGCTGGGAGCCTCGCCGACCTTCCCCCCGCGCTCGTCTTGCTGGCTGGTTTCGACCCGCTCTGCGCCGAAGGCGAGGTCTACGCCCAGAAGCTGGAAGCGGCCGGCTGCAAGGTCACCGTGACGCGATATCCAGGGCAGCTCCACGGCTTCCTGTCCAACGGCAAGCTGTTGCCGAAGGCCAACCTGGCGATCGACGACATCGCGACGGTCCTCAAGACCGCTTACGCCGGCTGATAGCCCCCGGTTTATTCCCTCAGGAAGGCAGCCTCCGGATCGATGTCGTCCGGAGGCGGAATGTGCGCGTTGAGCCCGCGCTTGAGCATCGACATCCAGCCTTCTTCCGCCGTGTCGACGATATCGAACAGCTCGAGGTCGTGGCGGGCGATCGTGCCGAACTCCACCAGCGCCTCGAAGTCGATGACCCGGTTCCAGTAGTCGCGGCCGAACAGCACGACCGGCATGACCGGGGCCTTGCCGGTCTGCTGAAGCGTCAGGATCTCGAACAGTTCGTCGAGCGTGCCGAAGCCGCCGGGAAATACGGCGAGCGCGTTCGCCCGCATCGCGAGATGCATCTTCCGCATCGCGAAGTAGTGGAACCTGAACGTCAGCTCCGGCGTCGAGTAGGCGTTCGGTTCTTGCTCGTGCTCGAGTGTGATGTTGAAGCCGATGCTGGGTGCGCCGGCATCGGCGGCCCCACGATTGGCAGCCTCCATGATGCCCGGGCCGCCGCCCGTGGCGATCACGTTGTCCCGGTGGCCGCCGGTGATTGCTCGCGCGCCACCGCGCTCTGAAACGAGCCGCCCGAAACGCCGCGCTTCCTCATACCATCGCGAATGGTCGAGCTTGCGCCGGGCCTCGGCGGTTTCGGCGTCGCCGCGCGCACCAGCCAGCAGGGCCTCGGCGGCGTCCCGGGAGACGATACGCGCGCTGCCGAACACGATGATCGTGGAGCGGACGCCCCAGTCCTTCAGCGCGAGATCGGCCTTGCTGTACTCCATGGCGAAGCGCAGCGGCCGCATCTCCTCGCGCAGCAGGAAATCGGTATCCTCGACGGCCAGCCGATAGCTGCTCGACGCCATCTGGTCGGTATTGTCAGCCATGTGTGCTCCACGATCGGGCTAGCAGGCGAGGGTGCCCGTGTAGTGCACGGCCTCGGCGGCGCCCTTCCCCTTGGCGTCCGACATGACGCCGCGTCCGCGTTCGATGGCGCCGAGCAGGAACGGCGCCTCTCCGGCCTGTGCCAGCGCCGCCATCACGTCGCCGGATCTTGCGGCTTCGGCAACGACGATCATGCCGACGCCGCAGTTGAACGTCCGCAGCATGTCCTCGGAGCCGAGCGCTCCGGCGCGCCGCAGCCACGCGAATACCGGTGGCACGGCGAGCTTGTCGAGATCCACGTGCGCGCCGACCCCGTCGGGCAACACGCGCGGAATGTTCTCCGAGAGGCCGCCGCCCGTGATGTGGCTGAGTGCCTTGACGGCGCCGGCCGGCCCGCTGCCGCCCGTGGCACGAATGGCGGCGAGAACCGGCTTCACATAGATCCGTGTCGGATCGAGAAGCGCGGCAGCGAGCGATCGACCGGCCTCGAACGGCGCCGGCTGATCCCAGCCGAGCCCTTCCTTCGCGACCAGACGGCGGACGAGCGAATACCCGTTGGAGTGGACGCCCGAGGACCCGAGGCCGATCAGCACGTCACCCGGCACGATGTCGCCGCGCGGCAGGATTTCGCCCCGCTCGACGGCGCCGACCGCGAACCCCGCGAGATCGTAGTCGGGGCCGTGATACATGCCGGGCATCTCGGCCGTCTCGCCGCCGATGAGCGCGCATCCGGCCTGCCGGCAGCCGTCCGCGATGCCGCCGACGACGCGCCGCGCGGTTTCAACGTCGAGCTTGCCGCAGGAGAAATAATCAAGAAAGAACAACGGCTCGGCGCCTTGCACGACGAGGTCGTTGACCGACATCGCGACGAGATCGATGCCAATGGTGTCATGGAGACCCGTGTCGATGGCGATCCGGAGCTTGGTCCCGACGCCGTCGTTGGCTGCCACCAGGATCGGATCACGGTATCCGGAGGCCTTCAGGTCGAACAATCCGCCGAAGCCGCCGAGATCCGCATCGGCGCCGGCTCGCCGCGTCGCCTTGACCAGCGGCTTGATGGCCGTGACGAGCGCATTGCCGGCATCGATGTCCACGCCGGCATCGCGATAGGTGACGGTCGGGTTGCCTTTCGGAGTGGGCTCGGTCATCTCTCGTCTCGGGTCGGAGCGCTGTTCGTGTCTCTGTGGCACGTCGAGGGGCGTGATCGCAACAAGTGTGACCTCTCTGCTCGACCTGAGTGTTGTTCCGCAACCCATTGGGGACGGCGGCGCCGAGGGCGAGTTTCGGCCGCAAGGCTATGCTAGATTGCATCTGCTTGTGGGCAGGAGGGACTGAACGCATGGTGACGCGCAAAGGCGGGCGATTTGGCCGCCGCACCGTCGCGACGGCGATGCTGGGTTCGGTGCTGATGGGTGCCGCAACCGTCGCTCCGGCAATCGCCGCACCCGGAGACGACCGCATCTTCACGGTCGGCAACTATCCGGTCGAGGCACGTGCCGCCAATGCCGTTGCGGCCAAGGAGAAGGCGATCGCCGAGGGCCAGCAGGCGGCGCTGCGCTCCCTCTTGAAGCGTCTCGTTCCCGTGACGTCCTACAAGCGGCTTGCGGCCCTGAAGACCACGAAAGCCGGCGATCTGATCGAGAGCTTCGCTGTGCGTTCGGAGCGGAACTCATCCACCGACTATGTCGCGAGCTACGACTTCGTCTTCTCGCCGGAGCCCGTTCGCCGCCTTTTGGAGCGGGAAGGCATTCCCTATCTCGACCGGCAGGCGCCGACCGTCATTATGGTGCCAGTCTACCGCGTCACGAAGGATCAGGCGGCCGCGCTGCCCCCGACTTTCGCCCAGTCGGCAGGCTCCGACGCCTGGCTCTATGCGTGGAAGGCCCTCGACGTCGTCAATACGCTGACGCCGTTGAAGATCGAGCCTCTGAAATCCGGGGTGCATGCCGATACCGTCAACGCGCTGGCCGAGGGCAACCTCGCCATGCTTCGCACGTTGACGCAGGCCTATGGCGTAGAGACGGTGGTCCTCGCCGTGCTCGAGCCCGATCCCGCGAAAAAGAAGCTCGTCGTGACGCTTGTCGGGCGCGATGCGGTCCAGACGTTTCAGTTGCGGCGCTCTTACCGGCTCGACGGCAACGATCTGGCCTATGCAGCCGAACTCTCCGCGGTCATGTCGCTCGCCATCATCGAAGGACGCTGGAAGGCGATCAACGTGCGTTCGTCGCGCGTCGAGACGGCCTCGTCGTCGTACCCGGGCGGACCGGCGCCGGGATATGGTGCCCCGGGTGGCGACGGAGGGCCGGCGCCGGTTGCGCGACCTGAGCCTGGCTTTGCGGCCTCCGAAGGCGGCGCTCCGATGACCATCGCCGTGGAATTTCAGGGCATGGGCGAATGGCAGGAGATCAGCCGCCAGCTCGCCCAAACCCAGAACGTCAACGGCCTCGAGGTCCTTGGTCTCTCGGCTCGCGGAGCGCGTGTGTCGTTGAGCTACCCTGGCGGGCCGCAAAATCTTGCCCTTGCCCTTGCATCGAGGGGCTTGATTCTCGAGAACACCCGGAACGGCTGGCGCCTCGCTCGCCGCTGAGTTCAGAGCATCCCCAGCGACCGTTTTCGGGTCGGTGGCGGGAACGCCGCATCGAGCGCGGCCAGATCGTCCGCGTCGAGCACGAGGTCGGCAGCAGCGAAGTTCTCGCGAACATGCGCGAGGTTGGACGCCTTCGGGATCGAAACGACATGCGGATGCCGCATCGTCCACGCGATGGCGACCGCCGAGGGCGCGACGCCGTGCTTCCTTGCGACGTCCGCGAGCGCGCGGTTGCCGAGGATCGCGCCCTGCCCGAGCGGCGAATAGGCCATGATCATCTCGCCGTTGCGCTCGCAGTCGCCGACGAGATCGAAGTCGATGCCCCGCGAGCCGAGGTGATAGAGCACCTGGTTCGAGGCGCAGTTGGTGCCCTTGGCAACGGCCCTCAGGTCTTCCATGTCCTCGACATCGAAGTTCGAGACACCCCAGTGCCGGATTTTTCCGTCGGCTTTCAGCTTCTCGAAGGCCGCGACCGTATCGGCCAGCGGATGCGAGCCCTGCCAATGCAGCAGATAAAGGTCGATCCGGTCGGTCTTGAGCCGTTTCAGGCTCCGCTCGCAGGCCGCGACGGCTCCTGCCCGTGAGGCATTGTGCGGATAGACCTTCGAGACGATGAATAGCCCGTCGCGGCGCCCCACCGTCGCTTCGGCGATGACCTCCTCCGCGCCCCCCTCGCCGTACATTTCCGCCGTATCGATCAGCGTGATCCCGAGGTCCAGCGCGGCGGCGATCGCCTTTGACTCGGTGGCGCGATCAGTGCGTCGTTCGCCCATGTGCCAGGTGCCGATCCCGAGTCGGGGGATCGTCTCTCCGCTCTTGAGCCGGGTGGTCCGCATGGATGGTGCTCCGGAAGTGTTGGGCCGTCAGCCGCGAGGCTCGCACATCTTGCGCAACGCCGGTACCCTTGACAGGCTGAATGCGGGACGCGAGCGGAGTGGAACGATGACACACGGCATGGTTTCGGCAGCGCAGCCGGAGGCGGTGGAGGCAGGACTCGAGACGCTGAAGGCCGGCGGCAATGCGGTCGATGCCGCCGTCGCGACGGCGCTCGTGCAGACGGTCGTCGATCCGCAGATGTGCGGCATCGCGGGCTTCGGCTCGCTGCACGTCTACGCCCCGCAGAAGGGGCTCCATGAATGCCTCGACTTCCACGGCCGCGCGCCGCTCGCCGTAACCCCGGAGATGTGGGAGCACCTCCTCGTCGGCGAATCCGAGGATGGCTTCGGCTTCCAGCTCGAAGGCCGCGTCAACGAGATCGGCTATGGCGCGATTACGAGCCCGATGACGCTCCGCGCCCTCGACGAGGCGCTGGGCCGCTACGGAACGCGCCGCATCGGCGACCTCATGGTGCCGGCGATCCACTATGCCGAGCAGGGCTTCATGGTCCGCCCCCATGTGGCCGCCTATTGGAACCAGGTGCCGACCGAGGGCCGCGCCCCGCACTCCGAGTTCCTGACCGCGGTTCCGGCGACGCGCCGCATCTATGCCAAGCCCGACGGAACGCTGCGGCGCATCGGCGAGACCCTGCGCAATCCCGACATGGCCGCGACCCTGCGCCTCGTTCGTGAGCGCGGTGTCGCTGAATTCTACGAGGGCTCGATCGCGGCCCGGATCGTGGCTGACATGAAGGCCCACGGCGGCCTGATCGGCGAGGCGGACCTGCAAGGCGCCAGGCCGGAGGTCAACGCGCCGCTCTGGGGCACCTATCGCGGCCTCGACATCGCGACGAACCGCCCGCCCGGTGGCGGTCTGATGCTGATCGAGATGCTGAACATCCTCGAGCACTTCGACCTCGCCGCCATGGGACACAACTCGCCCGACTACATCGCGACGGTGGCCGAGGCGATGAAGATCGCGACCGTCGACAAGGACACGAAGGTCGGCGACCCGCGCTTCGTCGCGGTCCCGCTCGATGAGCTGACGTCCAAGGCCTACGCCGCGCCGCTGGCCGAGCGCATCCGTCGCGGCGAGAAGACCAGCGTTCCCCGCTTGAAGGCCAAGGGCAAGGAGAGCGCGGACACCACCCACGTCGTCGCGGTCGACGAGAACGGCGTTATCGCCACCATGACCCACACGCTCGGCACGCCGTCGGGCGTCGTCACCGAGGGCCTCGGCTTCATGTACAACGGCGCCATGGCCGTCTTCGATCCGCGACCGGGTCGGCCGGGCTCGCTGGCGCCCGGCAAGTCGCGTTTCTCGTCGCTGGCGCCGAGCATCCTGTTCCGTGACGGGAAGCCCTTCCTGGCGCTGGGCGCGCCCGGCGGCACCTACATCGCCATGGGCATCCTGCAGGTGATCCTGAACGTCGTCGAGTTCGGCATGACGGCATCGGAAGCCGTTGCGGCCCCGCGCTTCAACGCGACGTCCGACACCCTCGACATCACCAACCGCATCCTGCGCGCGACGGAAGCCGAACTCGTCCGCCGCGGCTATCCGGTTCGCCGCTGGCCCATGAACTTCCACTTCGCCGGCGTCCACGCCATCCGCATGGTGGACGGCCGCCTTGACGGCGGCGCCGACCCGGGTCGTGACGGCATGGCCATGGCGGTCTGACGATGACGGGGGGGGGGGCAGAGCCGCCGTCGGCTCAGCCCTTCGTCTCGGCGGTGACCCGGATGTGCAGCTCGCGGAGCTGCTTGTTCGAGACCTCGGCAGGCGCCCCCATCAGGAGGTCGTTGGCCTGCTGATTCATCGGGAACAGCGCCACGTCGCGCACGGTCTTGCATCCCGTGAGAAGCATCACGATACGCTCGATGCCGGCGGCCATGCCGCCATGCGGCGGCGCGCCGTACTGGAACGCCCGGTAGAGCGCCCCGAACCGGCTCTCGACCGTCTCCGGCGGCAGGCCTGCGATCCCGAACGCCTTGACCATCGCGTCAGGCCGGTGATTGCGGATGCCGCCCGAGGCGATCTCGTAGCCGTTGCACACCATGTCGTACTGGTGCGCCTTGAGCCGGAGGAGCGCCTCGGGTCCCTCTTTTTCGGCGGCTTCGAGCGCCGCGAGCCCACCCTGAGGCATCGAGAACGGGTTGTGCGAGAAGTCGATCTTCTTTTCTTCCTCGTTCCACTCGTAGAACGGGAAATCGACGATCCAGCACAGCGCGAAACGGTTCTCGTCGACGAGCTTCAGCTCGCGCCCGATCTCATCGCGCGCAAGGCCCGCGAACTTGTAGAACTTCGCCGGATCGCCGGCCGCGAAGAAGCAGGCGTCGCCCGTTGCGAGCCCCATCTGCGTCTGGATCGCCTCGGCCCGTTCAGCCCCGATGTTCTTCGCGATTGGCCCCGCGCCGGCAGCGCCCTCCTCGGCCCGCCAGAAGATGTACCCGAGCCCCGGCTGGCCCTGCTTCTGCGCCCAGCCGTTCATCCGGTCGCAGAAGGCCCGGCTCCCGCCGCCCTTGGCCGGAACGGCCCACACCCGCACCTTCGGATCGCGCTCGATCATCTGCGCGAACACCTTGAAGCCCGAGCCCCGGAAGTGCTCGGTCACGTCGGCCATTTCGATCGGGTTGCGGAGATCCGGCTTGTCGGAGCCGTACTTCTGGATCGCCGTGTCGTAAGGAATGCGCGGCCAGCCCTCGGTCACCGGGTGTCCGTCGGCGAACTCCTTGAACACCTCGGTGATGACGGGCTCCATGGTCTGGAACACGTCTTCCTGCTCGACGAAGCTCATCTCCACGTCGAGCTGATAGAACTCGCCCGGCAGCCGGTCGGCGCGCGGGTCCTCGTCACGGAAGCACGGCGCGATCTGGAAGTAGCGGTCGAAGCCCGCCATCATCAGCAGCTGCTTGTACTGCTGCGGTGCCTGCGGCAGCGCGTAGAACTTGCCGGCGTGAATGCGGCTCGGCACCAGGAAGTCGCGCGCACCTTCCGGGCTCGAGGCCGTCAGGATCGGCGTCGGGAACTCGTTGAAGCCGGCGTCGTGCATCCGCGCGCGGATCGAGCGCGTGATGGCGAGCCGCTTCATGATGATCGCGTGCAGCGTCTCGCGCCGGAGATCGAGGAACCGATAGGTGAGGCGCAGGTCTTCCGGATAGTCCGGCTCGCCGAACACGGGCACCGGCAGATCCCTGGCCTCCGACAGCACCTCGATCGCCGCCGCATAGACCTCGACATCGCCGGTGCCGAGATCGGCGTTCAGCGTCCCCTCCGGACGTTGGCGCACCCGACCGTCGATCTTGACGACCCACTCCGATCGGAGCGTCTCCGCGATCTTGAAGGCCGGTGAATCCGGGTCGACCACGACCTGCGTCAGACCGTAGTGGTCGCGAAGATCGATGAACAGAACGCCGCCATGGTCGCGCACCCGGTTGACCCACCCCGAGAGCCGCACGTCCGAGCCGATGTCGGCGGAGCGCAGCGCGCCACAGGTGTGCGAGCGATAGCGGTGCAGAGAAGCCTCGGCGGCCATGGGCCAGATCCCGTTCAGTGATGGTTGATCGGCGCGGAGGAAGTGCATCGGCCCCCGCCTTTGTCAAGGTGCGGGCCACCGCCTGGGCGGTCGCCGGACGCCTGATTTGGTCGTGCCGGCCTGCTCATCCCGGGCTTCCCGTCGCCGCCAGCCACAATTTGGCCGCGACATGCAGCGCCAGCCTGCGGTATACGGCAAGATCATGCGTGTCATAACATCCACCAGCGATCTCGCCCAGCTTTGCACCGCACTCGCCGGCCACCACTTCGTGGCGGTCGACACCGAGTTCATGCGGGAAACGACCTTCTGGCCCAAGCTGTGCCTCGTTCAGCTCGCCGCGCCCGGCATCGAGGCGATCGTCGATCCACAGTCGGATGATATTGATCTTGCACCGTTTTATGAGCTCATGCTCGACGAGCGTGTGGTCAAGGTCTTCCATGCTGCCCGTCAGGACATCGAGATCGTCCACCTGAAGGCGGGGCGTGTTCCGAGCCCCGTGTTCGACACGCAGGTGGCCGCCATGGTGTGCGGCTTCGGCGACTCGATTTCGTACGTGAATCTCGTCAAGCGCATCACCAGCCAGGATCTGGACAAGTCGTCCCGTTTCACGGACTGGAGCCGCCGGCCGCTTTCGGAGCGCCAGTTGGTCTATGCGCTGGGCGACGTGACACACCTGCGCGACGTCTATGTGCATCTCAAGGGCGAACTCGAAAAGAGCGGCCGCAGCCACTGGCTGGAAGAGGAGATGCGGGGGCTGACCGACCCCGCCACCTACGAGATTTCGCCGGAGCACGCCTGGAAGCGCCTGAAGCTGAAGGTGCGCAATCGGCGCGCCCTGGGCGTGCTGATGGAGCTTGCGGCCTGGCGCGAGCAGCAGGCGCAATCCCAGGACGTCCCGCGCGCCCGCGTGCTCCGCGACGAGGCGCTCTATGACATCGCCAACCAGCAACCAACCGAGACGTCGCGTCTCGCCGAACTCAGAACGCTGTCGGACGGGTTCGCGCGTTCGGCCCGGGCCAGGGAGATCGTCGAGGCCGTGAAGCGCGGCCTGCTGCGTGATCCGAAGTCCTTGCCGCCGCTCGACAACGGCCCGTCCCTGCCGGCCGAGGCCGGCGCCATGGTGGATCTTCTGCGGGTGTTGCTGAAGGCCGCGGCCGGCCGCCATGGCGTGGCGCCCCGCCTGATCGCCGATACCGAAGATCTGGAGCGGATCGCCGTCGAGAAGGAGCCCGACGTCGCGGCCCTGAAGGGCTGGCGCCGCGAGCTGTTCGGAGACGACGCCATGCGCCTGAAGCGTGGCGAGCTGGCGCTCGGCATGCGGCGGGGTGAGGTCGTCGTCATGGAAACGCGTCCACGCACCTGATCCGGGTTTCGTGTAGACGCGCGACGGAACCGTCATCTTGCACCGTTACCAACAATCGAGGCGCTGCCGGCCGCTGTCGGTTCGGGCGCGCAATGGGGAGACATCGAACAATGCTCGGTAAGATCCGCTCGGCTGCCTTGGCCCTGATCGTCTGTCTCGTGCCCGCCGTCGCCTTGGCGCAGGGCACGCCCGCGACCCCAGCCCCGACTGAAACACCCTCGGCCGCCCCACTATCGGCAGAGGGACGCAGCGGTCGCCTCGCCGTCTGCCGGGAGGATGTCGAGCGCCTGTGTCCGGCCGCTGCAGGCGGCGCAAGGCTCGGATGCATGCGCGAGAACGCAGAGAAGCTGTCGCCTGCCTGCGCCACGGCTTTCAAGGAGGTCGAGGCACAGGCCAAGGCCATGCGCGAAGCGTGCGCCGAGGATGTGAAGCTTTATTGCTCGTCTGAGCGCAGCAGCAAGGGCGGTTCGACGATCGTTCCCTGCCTCAGGACCAACGAGGCGAAGCTCGCCCCGGCCTGTGTGAAAGCGCTCGACGCGCGGTTCCCGAAAGGCTGAGCGTGATGGCGAAGGCGATGGGCGGCCTCAGAGCCGCCCGTCCGCGCCGGTGCTCGGCAGCAGCCATTTCACGTCGTAGACGAACGACGGTCGCTCTGTCGCGAGCAGCGCCGCAAGCGTCGCTTGCGGCAGAGCCCGAATGGCGGCATGACCCACCGCCAGCACCAGCCCGTCGAACGGACCGGCCGGCAGTGCGTTCACGACGGTGAGGCCATATTCGTGCGCCACTTCGGCCGGATCGGCGTGCGGATCGAAGACCTCGACGGTCCCCGCGAACTCGGCCAACTCCCGCACCAGATCCGCGACCTTCGTATTGCGTATGTCCGGCACGTTCTCCTTGAACGTGAAGCCGAGCACCAGCAGCCGCGCCTGACCGACGGCGACCCGCTTCTTGAGCATCAGCGAGATGATGTCGCGCGCCACCCACTGCGCCATGCCGTCGTTGATCCGGCGGCCGGCGAGGATCATCTCCGGGTGAAAGCCGATCGATTGCGCCTTGTGCGTCAGATAGTAGGGATCGACGCCGATGCAGTGGCCGCCGACCAGCCCCGGCCGGTAGCCGTGGAAGTTCCACTTTGTGCCGGCAGCCTCCAGCACATCCTTCGTGTCGAGCCCCAGCCGCTTGAAGAGCTGCGCCAGTTCGTTGACGAGCGCGATGTTCACGTCGCGCTGGATGTTCTCGATCACCTTGGCCGCCTCCGCGACCCGGATCGACGACGCCTTGTGCGTTCCCGCCGTGATCACGCGGGCATAGAGGGCGTCGACGAGATCGGCCGCCTCCGGAGTGGAACCCGACGTGACCTTCAGGATGTCGGGGAGCCGATGCTCCTTGTCGCCCGGATTGATCCGCTCGGGGCTGTAGCCGGCGAAGAAATCTCGATTGTAGGTGAGGCCCGAGAGCCGCTCGATGATCGGGACGCAAACTTCCTCGGTCGCACCGGGATAGACGGTCGATTCATAGATGACCACGTTGCCGGGAGCGATGACGCCACCCACGGTCGCGCTGGCTTTCTCGAGGGCCGTGAGATCCGGCCGGTTCGCGGCGTCGATCGGCGTTGGCACGGTGACTATGTAGACGTTCGCGTCCCGCAGCGCTTCTCTGTCGGCCGAAAAGCTGAGATGTCGCGCCGCCTCGAACTCGTCGGCGGTCACCTCGAGCGTACGATCGTGCCGCCGGGTCAACTCGGCGACCCGCTGCGCGTCGATATCGAAGCCCACCACCGGATAGTGTCGCGCCATGTAGGCCGCCAGCGGCAAGCCCACATAGCCGAGCCCGATGATGGCCACTCGGACGTGATCGAGAGAAGGCAGCGCGTTGCTCACCCGACGAACCGTGCTTGTCTGAGGCGCCCGTCAGTCGCAGGCGCCAGCAGGGGCATCCGTACGGGTGCGGGGCGCGATCACCTGATATTGAACCGGTAGCTCAATCCAAGCCCCCCGGTCCACTGGCTTTCGGTCTCGACGATCGGGCTATCGGCCGCATCGCCCGTCAGATGCGTGTACCGCCCCATGACATTGAGCGTCCAGGCTTCCGTCAATTCGATCTTCGCCGACGCGCCGACGAACACGTCCTTGATGCCGGCCTCCGCGAAATAGGTCGGCAGCCCCGCCGCCGAAGCAGCTGCCTGAGCCGGCGTGACGGAGAAGTAGGTGGCCATGTAGTCGTCGTCGGCCCACGTGGCGCCGATGGTGCCCGTGATCTGGACGCCGGGTGCCATGCTCCAGATGGCGTCCGTGCCGAAGCGCATCACGCCGCCGCCGTCGTCGCCGGTCACCTGATGATGGTACGAGACGAACGGCTTCAGGATGCCGAGCCGGTAGGCGAGATATCCGCCGACCACGAGGCCCCCGTCCACGTCGCCGAGGCCCCAGAGCCGCGCCGCGTCGTCTTCCTCGCGCCCGAACCGGTAACCCGCCAGCGGTCCGGCCTCGAAGCCATTGATTTCGAACAGCCTGAACCGGACGTCGTCCGGCCCCTTGAACTGGACGCGGCCTTCGCTGCCGCCGAAAGACGGGGCGAGATAGGGCGCACCGATGACCTTGTAGTCGGCCGATCCCTCGTACTTGGGCGTGACTACGACGATCCCGCCGACGGCCAGCGAGAACTCGCTGTCGGGCGCGTACCCGCCGTCGCCCGCAAGAGCAGGACTGCTCATCACGGCCGCGATCAGGAACGGCGCGGCGCGTGCCGGTACCAATGTCCACGTCATTTCGGATCCCCCATCCGCACTGGTCCACGGCCATCCATGCCGCGAACCAGTTACGAATGTCTGAGCGTAGCAGATGACCGTGGATGAGGCATGCGACGTCGTGGGCGAAATCCCCGATCCGGGTTGCAATGTTGCCTCGCCGCCACGAATCATCGCGTGCATTGGATGCACAAGGACCGATTTCGGTCCCGTTTCCGATCAGGACCGGATCCGTGCTGGAAAAGCCGTGTCTCGCTTGCGGTCTACCCCGGTCCGATCATCAGCTCCGGGCGCACGATCGCGTCGAAGTCGTCGGCCGGGATGCCGTCCTTGATCGCCTCTTCGCGCAGCGTCGTGCCGTTCTTGTGCGCGGTCTTGGCGATCTTCGCGGCGCGGTCGTAGCCGTATTTCTCCTTGAGCGGCGTGACGAGCATCAGCGAGTTGGCGAGCCCCTCGGCGATGTTCTCGAGCCGCGGCTCGATGCCGACGACGCAGTTGTCCGTGAACGACACCGCCGCGTCCGCCAGCAATCGCACCGACTGGAGGAAATTGTAGGCCATCACCGGGTTGTAGACGTTGAGTTCGAAATGCCCCTGGCTACCGGCGAAGGTCATGGCGGCGTTGTTGCCGTGGATCTGAACCGCCACCTGCGTCAGCGCTTCGGACTGCGTCGGATTGACCTTGCCCGGCATGATCGACGAGCCCGGCTCGTTCTCCGGGAGTGAGAGTTCGCCGAGCCCGGCCCGCGGCCCGGAGCCGAGGAACCGGATGTCGTTGGCGATCTTGAAGCAGCTCATGGCGACGGTCGTGATGGCACCATGGCTCATGACCATGGCGTCGTGCGCGGCCAACGCCTCGAACTTGTTCGGCGCCGTTGTGAACGCGAGCCCGGTGATGGCGGCGATCCGGGCCGCCACCTTGTCCGCGAACCCGATCGGCGAGGCAAGGCCGGTGCCGACGGCGGTGCCGCCCTGCGCAAGCTCCATCAGCATCGGCAGTGTCTGCTCGATGCGCTTGATGCCGTTCGCGATCTGCGTGGCGTAGCCCGAGAATTCCTGGCCGAGCGTGACCGGCGTCGCATCCTGCGTATGCGTGCGGCCGATCTTGATGATGTCCTTCCAGCTCTCGGCCTTGTCGTGCAGTGCCCCATGCAGCTTCCGGAGCGCCGGCAAGAGGTCGTGCACGATCTGCTCGGCGCAGGCGATGTGCATTGCCGTCGGATAGGTGTCGTTCGACGACTGGCTCATGTTGACGTGATCGTTGGGATGCACGGGCGTCTTCGAGCCCATCACTCCGCCCATCAGCTCGATGGCCCGGTTCGAGATCACCTCGTTGGCGTTCATGTTCGACTGCGTGCCCGAGCCGGTCTGCCAGACCACCAGCGGGAAATGCTCGTCATGCTGGCCGTCGACCACTTCCTGCGCGACCTTCACGATCACGGCGCCGAGCTTCGGATCGAGCTTGCCGAGTTCCATGTTGGCTTCGGCCGCCGCCCGCTTCACGATTCCGAGCGCCCGGATGATCGGCTTCGGCTGCTTCTCCCAGCCGATCTTGAAGTTGCCGAGCGAGCGCTGAGCCTGGGCCCCCCAGTAGCGCGAGGCGTCCACTTCGATCGGGCCGAAGGTATCGGTTTCTTTGCGGGTTTTCGGGCTCGTCATGGGGGCTCCGGCGATGTGCGCATCGGTTGAACAGGATCGGTTGCGCCCGGATTAATCCCGAGGCCGCCCGGGCGCAAGGCACTTGGCATGCCTTGTTCCGGACCCCAGACAGTGAACCGCAGCCGCAAATCAGCAGGTCGCCGGGATCGCCAGCGTGTCCGTATGGCCGACGACGGCCCCCGTCCTTGTGACGGCCGCCCAGCCTTCGATGACATCCGCCGGCACCGATCCCGTTTCCGCGACGGCGGCGGCGAAACCGTCGGCCAAGTCCTTGATCAGCTTCACATCGGACGCGCCGAGCCGCCACGGCGTGTCGGCTTCATGCACGTCGTAGCCGGCCGACTGCAGCGTGGCCCCGAGCGCCGCCGGAGCGGCCGGCCCGGCCGAAGCGCCGAACCCCTTGTCCCCCGCCTGATGCGCCGTGAAGGCCCGCAGCATGCGCGAATCGGCGGCATGCGCCGGCGTCCATTCTTGCTGCCCGTTGTAGGTGAGGACCGTGAAGAACGCGGCCTTCCGCTCAGCCACCGCACTGACGAGCCGGCCGATGAACTCGGGCGAGCAGAGGTCGAAGAACGCCGAAGCCGTAACGATGTCGGGCTTGGCGCCGAGGGCCGGGCCCAGGTCCGCATTGAGATCCGCCTGCCGGAAGGTGACGGAGAGGATCTTTCCGTCCTTCTCGAGCCGGAGGCCGTCTCCCTCGACCCTCGAAGCCTCGGCCCACCCCGCGAGCGTCTCCCGCGCCGCCGCCAGAAGGCGCGCGTCGTAATCGACGAGCGTCCAGGACTGGGCTGCCGGCAAATACCTGTAGGTCCCGCGCAGGTTGGATCCGGTGCCGCAGCCGAGATCGACCACGCTGATCGCCTCCCGGTCGTCGAAATGGGCGCCGAGGCGAACAGCGAGCGCATCGTCCCGCGACCGGTGGTCGACGGGCTCTCGAAGTGCCAGCCAATCTGGGGAGAAGCCACTCATGCGCAAACCTTCCTGATGGCGCCGGCCACGAGCCGCGCCGTGTCTTCCCAGCGTGGGAGCGTCTGTCCGGCGCTCCAGGATGCCTTGGCCATATCGGCCTTGAGGGCTCTGTCGCGAACCACCCGCGCAATCGCGTCCGAGAGCGCGACGACGTCTCCGGGAGGCACCTTGATGGCAGCGGCATCCGGCGCCGTCTCGGCCGCAGCGCCACCCGTCGTGCAAACGATAGGAAGGCCCCGTGCCATGGCTTCCGCAAGCACCATCCCGTAGCCCTCGAACAGCGAGGGCATGACGAAGAGGTCGGCTGCGCCGTACTGCAGCGACAGATCGGGATTCGATAGCGCGCCAGCCAGCGTGACCCGCGGCGCGAGCCCGCGCGCGGCGATCTGCGCGACCAGGGCCTCGGTTGTCGCGGGGCTTCGATCGCCTGCGCCGACGATGGTCAACGTCCAGTCGAGGTCGGCGAGCTGCGTCAGCGCCTCGATCAGGATGTCGTAGCCCTTGCGCGGCACGATGGAGCCGACCGCAAGCAGCCGGGTGCCCGCGTCCGACCCCTGCGACCGGGGCGCTGGATCGGTTCCGGGGATGGCCACGGTGATCCGACCGGCTGGCACGCCGAACTCCCGCACCAGCAGCGCGCGCGTGGCAGGGCTGGTGACGATCACGTGATGGGCTTTCGCCAGGGCCTCGGTTTCGCTGGCCCGGAGTGCCGCCTGCCGCGCCTCGGAAAGGCCCGCCTCGAGCGCCAGCGGATGGTGACACAGCGCCACGATCGGCCGCCGGAAGCCCGCGATCAGCGCCGCCGGCATGGCGCCATAGGCGAGACCGTCGATCAGGAGGACGGTATCCGATCGCAGGCGCTCGACGGCTTCGCGCGTCTCTTCCAGATCGGCCTCGCCCGGCGAAGGGTAGCTGGCCGAAAGTACGACGTGCCGAGCCGCGACGCCATGCGCTTCGAGGAGGCCGAGTACCCGCCGGTCGTAGGCGTATCCCCCGGTCGGCAACTCGATATCGCCCGGGATGAGAAAAGCGCAGGATATCATGGCGTCCGTGGGTGGTGGCTGGAGGCGGCGCGCCCTCTCGATGAACGCGCCAGCCGAGTACCCATGATCGGCGGGCAGAGCAAGCCGAAGTTCCGCGGCCCTGATCTAGGCGACAGGCCCTTCGAACCAGGCGCGCGCCAGATCCGTCTCGTGTAAGGTGACACGAATCCTCGACAATCCCTTGCCGTCCTCGCCAAGCGCGCCCGACTTGGCGGCAGCCGCCACCGCATCGAAAATGTATTTTGCGAGGAACTCCGTCGTCGTGAGCTTCCCCTTGAACTGGGGCAGCTCGTCGAGGTTCTTGTAGGCGAGCGGCTTCAACGTCTTGCCGAGCACGTCGAGCGCCGCGCCGATGTCGACGACGACGTTCTGCGCCGTCATGGTCTCCCGGAAGAACGCAACGTCCACGACGAAGGTGGCGCCGTGCATCCCCTGCGCCGGCCCGAAGAACGGATGCGGCAGCGAATGGGCGATCATGATGCGATCCCGGACTTCGACGGCGAACATGGCGGTCTCCTTGCGAGGGTTTCAAAGTGGGTGAGTGGGGCGGGCGCCGAGCGGCCCGGTGATGACGGGTCGATGCGAGGGCTTTAAGCGAGCCGCGCGTAGATGTCGCCGGAGTTGGCCTCGTGCGGCAGGCCGTCGATTGTCCGGGCCATGGCCTCGGCGCTGGTCCAGTCGTTTGCCGCGAGCTTCTGGCTTTCACCGAGCGCCACATTGAAGCGATAGGGGCCGAGCCGCGACACGATCTCGATGCAGCGCCGCGCGACGTCGCGCTGGATCGTCGTGAACTCGAACGACAGCGCCGGCAGAGGGCTGGACAGCCCGGAGAGGACGTCGGCCTCGAACCCCTCGACGTCGATCTTGCAGAAGTCCGGGCGCCCGTGCGCCGCGATCAGGGCATCGAGCGTGGTGACGGGAACGGTGATCTCGCGGTCCCAGCGCTGCCCCTCCCAGCCGCCCGCCCCGTCCGCCGCGGCGACGAACGCCGGCGACGCGGTGGTGACGGTCGGGTTGGCCGAATTGATCAGAAGCGTCAGCGTGCCGGCCTTCGGCCCGCAGGCCGCCTGCACCAGCGTCACGCCGGCGTCGCTGGCATAGATCGCGCTGATGGCGCGCGCGCAATCCGGCTGGGGCTCGAGCGCGACGACTCGCGCGCCACATCGCCGGAACGATCCTATCCGGTCCCCGACGTGACTGCCGATGTCGAACGCAAGCCCGCCGGCCGGAAGGAACTCGCGATAAAGCCGGTCCATGGCCTGATCGCGGCCCGGATCGCCGTAATAGACGTCGAGCGAACGCCTGAGCGTGGCGAACGTCGGATCGGCCTTGAGCGCGTCGATGGCAGAGGTCATGGGGCTTTCCGGCTCGGTCGCGGCATCGAAGGACGGGACTTGGGCGTCATCTTATGGCGGCGCCGGGGAATGGACCACCGCGCCTGAACGCCGCGTGAACCAGCCGTGCCGGCGGCGCGTGGCAGCGGCGGCGCCGGATGCTACGGTCGCCCCGGAGAGATGGCGACACGACGGCGAAAGGCGGCAGCATGACCACGGCGAAGACACTCAGGACGGCACTGGCGAGCGGCCGCATCGTGATGGCACCGGGCGCGATGGACAGCCTGTCGGCACGGCTCGTCGAGCGCGCGGGCTTTCCGGCGGTCTACATGACGGGCCTCGGTGCGACGGCGAGCCGGCTCGGCACGCCCGACATCGGCCTCCTGACCCAGACTGAGATGACCGAGCACGCCCGCAACATGGCGCGCGCCGTGTCGATCCCGATCATCGCCGATGCCGATACCGGGTATGGCGGACCGTCGAACATCCACCGCACGGTGCGCGAGCATGTGCAGGCCGGCGTCGCCGCCATCCATCTCGAGGACCAGGTTGCGCCGAAGCGCTGCGGCCAGCTCGCGGGCATCAAGCTCATCGACGCCGAGGAGGCCGCAGCGCGCCTGCGCTGCGCGGTCGAAGCCCGTGGCGCGGACGATCTGCTGATCATCGGCCGCACGGATGCGATGCCGGCTGCCGGCGCCGAGGAGGCCATTCGCCGCGCACAGCTTTACCAGCAGACGGGGGTGGACCTCGTCTTCGTCGACGGCATCAAGACCATCCGCGAGGTCGAGGCTGTGGCCAAGGGTATCCCGGGCCCGAAGGTCGTCTCCATCGTCGACGGCAACGAGACGGTGAAGCTGACCGCTCGCGACCTGGAGGGAATGGGCTTTCAGGTCGTGCTCTACGCCGTGACTGCTCTGTTCGCCGCCATCAAGAGCATCGACACGGCGCTTTCGCACCTCAAGGCGGCAGGGACACCGGCCGGCGCGTCCGGGGCCACCTACGCCGACCTCTGTGCGATCGTGGACTTGCCCTGGCACCAGGGTCTCGATGAGCGATACGGCAAGGGGTGAGGACGCCAGTCGTCCAACGAAGCCACCACGTCCCGCTTCGCCTCGGGTGGCTTTACCCGCCGAACACGACCTGATGCATGATGCGCCCCGGGAGCAAGGTGAACGCCCCGGCGATCACCAGCGCGCCGACGAACATGCCGATCATATGGAAGCGATGGCGACGGACGTGCCCGCGCCGCGCTGCCATGACCGCGAGCGGCAGCGTCGCCAGCACGTAGATCGAGATCAGATGGATCCAGCTGAAGCCGTACCATTGCTTGAGATCCTGTATCCAGAACGAGGAAACCGCGACGACCGCCATCGCCGTCACCCAGAGGTACCCGAGCGCCCGATGGGTCCCTGTGCCCTTCGGTCCGGAGAGTTGCCAGACGCCGACGAGAAAAGCCGCGATCGCTGCCGCGGCATGGAGCTGAATGGCGAATGAAGCCGAAAGGAGTGGCGTCAAGGTCATGCGCGTCGCTTGTTCCTGGTCGTGTCGGGATGGAAACAGATACACCCCGGAGCCGGAGCTCCGAGGTGCGTTTTTCACTTGCCGATGTGACGGACCGATGGCGCGCTCACGCGCCCGCCTGGACCGCCTTCACTTCGCTGGGTGTGTCGAAGTCCTCGGGAATGCCCGCGAGACCCATCCGCTGCATCCAGCGACCGAGCGCGGGCGACGCCGTGATCACCGCGAACGGGATGGCGAGCAGGTACCCGGCCGTCAGCGGCAGGCTCCACCAGAACGCCGTCGGCGAAACCCAGTAGACGAGGCTGCACAGCACGGCGCCGAACAGCGTCTGCGGCCAGAGGTTTTCGGCCGCCGTCGCCCATGAGATGCCGTAGGCGTCACGCGACTGGCCGCCCCACACGACAGACTTCCCGAACGCGAGTCCGACCATGAAGACGGTCGTGCGGAAGCTCGAGATGGCGCCCTGCAGGAACGAGAACACGATCTCGATGGCGGCCGAGATCGCGAACCGCACCGGACCGCCGAAGGTTGCGACGCCGCCCTTGGTCATGACGGCATCGATCAGGCCGGCGATCTTCGGCGACAGGTACATGGCGAAGAACGCCACATAGAGCCCGATCGCGAGCCCGACGGGATAATTGGCGATGCCCGACGCGTCCCATGCCGTGATCGGAAGCGTCGCAATCATGAACGTCCAGGCCGGCAGGCCGAGGAACATGAGCACCGCCCAGACGAGCTGGAAGCGGCTCATGGGCTTGAGCCCCGGCAGATCGAGCAGCTTCACGTACTGCATGTTGCCCTGGCACCAGCGCACGTCGCGCTTTGCGAAATCCAGCATCGTCGGGGGATTTTCCTCCCACGAGCCACCCTCGAACGGCAGCACCCGCACCTCGTAGCCGGCCCGCCGCATCAGCGTCGCCTCGACCTGATCGTGGCTGAGGACATGCCCGCCGAGCGGCGGCTTGCCGGGCAGCAGCGGCAGCTCGCAGTCTTCCATGAACGGCTTGATGCGAACGACGGCGTTGTGGCCCCAGAACGGACCACAGTCGCCGACCCACCAAGCCTGTCCCATGGTGTAGGAGCGCATGCCGTGCCGCATGCCGAACTGGAAGATGCGCGCGAACGCCGACGACGACGGCATGCCGACGACGAGAGATTGCACGAGACCGAGCCGCGGATGCGCCTGCATCATGCGGACGAGCTTTACGATCGTCTCGCCCGACATGACGCTGTCGGCATCAAGGGGGATCATCAGTTCGAAGTCGCGACCCCAGCGGTCGCAGAAATCCCGCACGTTGCCGGCCTTGAAGCCGGAGTTGTCCGTCCGGCGCCGATAGACGATCCGGTCGCCGTCCTTGTCCTCGGCCTGCCAGGCCGCGACGCCCGCTGCCTCCGCGTCGGCGACGTCGGCGACATTGGTGTCGGAGAGAATGAAATAGCTGAACGCTGCGCCCTGGCCGGTCGCATCGACCGAGCCTTTGATGGTCTTCATGCGCGCGAGTGCCCGCGCCGGGTCCTCGTTCCGCACCGTCATGAAGATGGCGGTCCGGGTGGTGACGGGGGTGGGCAGGTCGCCCGCTGCCGCGAACGGCGCCACTTCCTGCATGGGGTCCTTGTGGAAATGCAGGAGCCAGAGGCCGATGGCCGCGTTCCAGAACCCGAGCACCGTCCACGGCGTGCCGAGCGCGAAGCACAGCATCAGGACGTAGTCGAGCACGCTCCATCCGCCGGCGCCGAGGATGGCGGCCGCAGCCCACATCATCAGGAGCCAAGTGCCGACGTTGAGGCCGATCACGAGCCAGCGCCGGCGTGAAAGCTCGGCCGTCGTCTGCAGCCCGGTCGGTACGGTTTGGCTCGACGTGCCCATGTGGACGGGGCTAGTCAGAGGGCGTGCGGTATCTGCGCTGTCTGTCATGTGTGCGCGGGCCGTTGGTTGAGGTTTTCGGGATCACTCATGCGAGCGGATCTGATGAAGGCCGCATCCACCATAGTGCCGCTGAACGCCTCATGAATGAAGGGACGTCCATGCAACCCCGTCGATCGGCCGGCATGAAGCGCGTGGCCAAGGCCATCTGGTACACGAGCCCCGGCGTGGCCGAGATTCGATCGAGCCCGCTGATGGTTCCGCGCGAGGGCCATGGGTTGGTCAAAACGTTGTTCAGCTCCATCAGCCGGGGAACCGAGCGGCTGGTGATGAGCGGCGCTGTCCCCGAAGGCGAGCGTGCCCGCATGCGCGCCCCGCTTCAGGAGGGCGAGTTTCCGTTTCCGGTCAAATACGGCTACTGCGCGGTCGGTGTGGTCGAGACAGGCCCGGCTGAACTCGTCGGCCGGACGGTGTTCTGCCTCCATCCCCATCAGGACCAGTTCGTGGCTCCGGCCGGCATGCTCGTGCCCGTCCCGGACGGCATTCCCGCGCGTCGCGCCACCCTCGCCGCAAACATGGAGACGGCACTGAATGCGCTCTGGGATTCGGGCGCCGGCCCGGCAGATCGGATCGTCGTCGTTGGTGCGGGCATCGTCGGCCTGATGGTGACGGCGCTTGCGACGCGAATGCCCGGCGCCGACGTCACGGTCATCGACGTCGCGGAGGACCGCCGCGCCGTCGTCGAGGCGTTCGGAGCGCGCTTTTCGGCGAAACCTGAGCCCATTGGTGCCGATGTCGTCTTCCACACGTCTGTATCCGCGGCAGGCCTCGACACGGCGATCGCCAGCGCCGGCATGGAAGGAACGGTGGTCGAGTTGTCGTGGTACGGCGACCGTGAGGTGCCGGTGCGTCTCGGCGGCGCGTTCCACAGCCAGCGACTGCGGCTGGTCTCCTCGCAAGTGGGGCAGGTTTCACCCGGCCGCCGCGTGCGCTGGGACTATCGGCGCCGCCTCGAAGCGGCCCTCCGTCTCCTCGACGACCCGCGTCTCGACGCGCTCGTGGCCGAAGACATCGCCTTCGCCGATGCGCCCAAAGCCCTGCCGGCGCTGCTCGGGTCTGGCGCCGGTGGCCTTGCCCCCCTCATCGCCTACTGACGCCCCATCGCGCCACCGCATGCCCGCGAACGGCACGGCCGTTAGCGGGGATTTAACCATGCCGTGTCTATTGTCACCGCCAGTTCGGGACCTGTTCGGTGCCGGTAGCGTTGTCGCGTGGCGTGTCGTTGAGAGGCGTTTGTCGTATGCAGTCTGTGCATGTGAAGTCGTGCGTGTTCGGCGTGCGCTGCCGGTTGCCTTCGGGCATGGCGGCCGTCCTATCTTTGTCGCTTGTGCTCGCCGGTTGCGCGGCCGAGCCGAAGCCCTATCGCGTGGCGGGACCTGTCCGCGACGCTCCCCCCAATAGCATCCGTGTCGAGATCGAGGACGATGGTCTGCCGGCCCAGATTGCGCCGCGCCATCGCCGCGCCATGCCCGACGATCCGTCGGAGCCCTGGAGCCCCAACTACGGCAGCGCGCCGCCGGCAAAATTCGATGCGGCCAAGGTGTCGGCCAAGCTCGATTCCGTCGAGAAGTCGCAGCCGGCCGCGCCGGTCAAGTCTGCCCACGCGTCCCGTATCGATGCGGACGAGGTCATCCGACAGGCAATAGCGGCGCACGAGATGCGCCGCAACTGACGTCGACGCTCGGCGGCGACTTGGCGTTTGTGATCCGGCGTCGTGCCCCTGCCGTTGCTTTCCTTGTCGACCCCTGAGAGTGGTCGCGTTTCGACAAGGAACATCGTCATGAGCATGAAATGGAGTGCGGCCATCGCCGCGCTGACAGTCTCCTTTTGTCTGGTCTCCGCGCCCGTCGCCAAGGCCCAGGACATCGTCGATACCGCCGTCAAGGCCGGGTCGTTCAACACGCTCGTCGCCGCGGTGAAGGCGGCCGGCCTGGTGGATACGCTGAAGGGCAAGGGTCCCTTGACCGTCTTCGCGCCGACCGACGCCGCCTTCGCCAAACTGCCGGCAGGTACGGTCGAGAGCCTGTTGAAGCCGGAAAACAAGGCGAAGCTTCGCGCCATCCTGACCTATCACGTCGTGGCCGGCAGGTATGACGCCAGGCGCATCACGAGTGCGAAAGCCAAGCAGTACACGGTGAAGTCGGTGCAGGGCTCTCCCATTCTCGTCGACATCCGCAAGGGTGTGCGGGTCGCGGGCGCCACCGTCGTTACGCCGGACGTGAAGGCGAGCAACGGCGTGATCCACGTCATCGACAGCGTCATCCTGCCGCCGGCTGGAAAGAAGAGGCGCGCCCACCACTGATCGGGAGCGCTCGGCCCGCTTCCCCTTGAGCGATGAGGTCCCTCGTGCAACCCTTTGCGCGAATGACCTCATCGCATCAAGAGATCCCATGGCCGAAGACATCATCATTGCCGCGCCCAAGCTGACCGCCGCCATCGAGGCGATCGTCGCCAAGGGGGGCTCGAATGCGCGCGAGGCGAAGCTCGTCGCCGAGAACCTCGTTGAAGCCAATCTGAAGGGCCACGACTCGCACGGCGTCGGCATGATCCCGCGCTACATTCAGTCGCTGGTCGAGGGCGGTCTCGCTCTCAATCAGGCGCCCCGGATCGAACTGGACACTGGCCCGCTCGTCAGGCTCGACGGTCAGGCCGGCTATGGCCAGGTGATCGGCCACGACACGATGAACATCGCCATCGAGCGCGCCCGAAAGCACGGCCTGAGCGCCGTCGGCCTTCACCATTCTCATCACATCGGCCGCATCGGCGCCTGGGCTGAGATGGCGGTCGCAGCCGGCCTGGTTTCGATGCATTTCGTCAATGTCGTGTCGCGGCCAATCGTGGCGGCGTGGGGCGGCGGTGACGGACGCTTCGGCACCAACCCGATCTGCATCGGCGTGCCGAGGAAGGGAGCCGACCCGATCGTTCTCGACTTCGCGACGAGCCGGATCGCCCAGGGCAAGACGCGCGTGGCCCACAACAAGGGCGCCAAGCTTCCACCCGGCACCATCATCGACAACGAAGGCCGTCCGACGGTTGATCCGCGCTTCACCGTCATCCCGCCGTTCGGCGCCATCATGACGTTCGGCGAACACAAAGGCTTCGGATTGGCGCTCATCGCCGAGCTTCTGGGCGGCGCGCTGACCGGCGGCGCGACCATGCGCAAGGCCTACGATGGCAGCATGAAGGGCGTCTACAACGGCATGCTCACGATCGTCATCGATCCGGAGCGGCTGGGCACATCCAATCACTTCCAGAGCGAGATCGATGCCTTCACGGGGTGGCTGACGTCGGGCCCCGTTGCGGAAGGCTTCGACAAGGTTCGTCTGGCGGGAGAGCCGGAGCGGGAGTGGAAGGCGAAGCGCCTGAAGGACGGCATTCCCGTCGACCAGACGACGTGGGCCGACATCCTCGCCTCGGCCGGCAAGGTCGGTCTGTCGGCGGCCGAGGTCGAACGGATCGCCGGCATCGCCGGCTGACGCGCCGCGCGATGAACGCGGGGTGAGGATTGGGCTGGGACCGCGGGCCGAGTCGCCCGGATCGGTCGGTGTTGACGGGACAGGGATATGGCGGGCGCGCTGGCTGGTCTTTCGGTCGTCGATCTGAGCACGGGTGCCGCCGCCGCGCTGGCGACCCTCTTCCTCTCCGATCACGGTGCCGACGTGGTGCGCATCGTCGGTCCGGACATGCCGGATTTCCGCGACGGCGGTTTCGTCGTCTGGGACCGTGGCAAGACCGCTGTCCGTGTCGATCTGTCGACGCCGGCCGGCCAGTCGCAGCTGGCTGCGATGCTGGCCTCCGCGGATGTTCTGGTCGAGGATCTTTCGCCGTCGTCGCAGCTGCAGCCCCTCGTCGCCCGTGGCCGCCTGATGGCGTCGAACCCGCGCCTCGTCAGCGCATCCATCACGGCTTACGGCAAGCAGGGGCCTTGGCGCGACGAACCCCCGATCGATGATCTGGTCATGGCGCGGACGGGCCTCCTCGGTGGGCTGCCGGGCTTCCGCCCTGCCCCGGTGCATTGCGTGCATCCGCTCCCGACCGTCGGTGCCGCCTTGCTGGCTGTCAATGCCGTCGCGGCAGCCCTCTTGGCCCGCGAGACGACCGGCCGTGGCCGCGCCATCGAGACCTCGCTGATGGCCGGCGCCTTGCTCTACATGACCAAGGTCGACGGCGAACGTATCAAGCGCCACGTCTTTCAGTCGCATCCGGCTGGCAGCGCACCATTCTACAGCCTCTACGAGTGCGCCGACGGGAAGTGGCTTCAGCTGGGCTGCGTGCACGAAGGTTTCATCGCGAAGGCGGCGGGCCTGTTCGGCCTGACCGAACTGATCGCCGAACCGCGCATGGTGTCTGGCCGCGCCCCCGCGACACCCGCAGATGACACTGAACTGCGCGAACGAGTCGCAGCCGCCATCCGGACGCGCCCGCTCGCCGAATGGAGCACGCTCTTCGAGAGGGAGGACGTCCCGTTCGCGCCGGCACGGCTCACGGAGGAAGGCTTCGACGACCCGCAGGTCATCCACAACGGTATGGTCATGACGCTCGAGGACCCGGCCGTCGGTCCCGTGATGCAGATGGGCGTCCCGGTCGCCATGAGCGCCACACCGGGGGCCGTTCGGGGGCCACGGTCGGCCCCGGTTGCGCCGTCTGCATCGCATGCGACCGTCGCGCCGTCTTCGCCCCGCATCGATGCGCCGGCACCTTTGGATCCCCCGCCACTGGACGGCATCCGCATCCTCGAGATCACGAACCTGATCGCGGGCCCCACCGCGGGCAGGATTCTGGCGGATCTCGGCGCGGACGTGATCAAGCTCGAGCCGCCGGCCGGCGACATCTCCCGCCCGATCGGCCGCACCTATTTCTACGCCGTGAACTTCAACAAGCGCTCGGTCTGCATCGATACGGGAACCGACAAGGGCCGTCGCGTCGTGCAGGCGATCGCTGCAACCTGCGACGCACTCTTGGCGAACATGCGTCCGGGGGCGAGCGAGCGCATGGGCATCGGCCCGGCGATCAATCCGCGCCTGATCGAAACCCATCTGACGGGTTACGGGTGGACGGGCCCTTACGCGAAGCGGCCGGGCATCGATCCCCTCGCTCAGGCCTACATGGGCCTGTCGCGCGCTCAGGGCGGCCCCGACAATCCGCCGGTGTTTCCAGCCCAGCTCGCGCCGACCGACTTCACCACGGGCGCCATGGGGGCGTTCGGTACCATTCTCGCGCTTTACGTCCGGGCGAAGACGGGAGCCCCTCAGAAGGTGGATTGCAACCTCCTGTCGGGTGGCATCGTCCTCTCCTCGGCGTGGTTCACCCGCTATCGAGGCCGCCCTGAGCGGCAACTCGCCGACAAGGCGCAGATGGGCACCGGCCCGTTCCATCGATTGGTCCGCGTCGCCGATGGCTGGATTTACGTGGCCGCCGACGACGCGGCGTCGCGCCACGCCCTATGCCGGGTCGCCGGCCTCCCCGTCCCGACCCCTGAAGACCTCGAAGTTGGCCCCTCTCGCCATCCGCTCGAGTGCCCGTTTGCCGCCCGGCTCTCGTCAGCTCTTGCCACAGGCACCGTTACGGCAACCCTGGCGCGGCTGGCCGAAGCCGGCGTGCCGGCAGCGCCCGCACCACCGGGGCATGCGGAGATCTTCCTCGAGGATCCCCACGTCCTCGCGAATGGTATGGTCGCCGTCAGATCCCACCCGACGTGCGGCACGATCCGCGTCCAGTGGCAGTCGGTTCGGATCGCCGACACGGCGCCGACGCTCGGCCGCGCCACGGCACTTCTGGGCGAGCATTCGGCCGATGTGATGCGCGAGGCCGGGCTCTCAGAGGCCGAAATTGCGGCTCACCTCGAAGCGGGCGTCGTCAGGATGGAACGGCCCGCCTGAACGTCGCCGATCACGATTGCGCGATGTCATTGCCGAAAGGCGCACCCGTGCGTTGAACGGATACGATCGCAGCGTCGGCCGCGACGGGAGTGTCCATCATGTCCGGAAAGCCAGACGACCAGAATCCGAGCGTCATACGCTTCCTTGCGATCAATGCCGTCGGGGGCGCCGTCATCGGGTGCCTCGCAGCGGCCGGCCTCGTTTTGACGGACGCTGGCGGGCTCGCCACGCTGTTCGAGGAAAGCGACTCTGCTGTCTCGGCCTCAGCTTTGCTGTTCGGCGGCTTTGCGCTGACGTTCGGCAGCTTGGCCATGGCGAGCGCAGTGATGCTGCTGCCTCGCGATTGAGCACCGCGCGACGCGCTCACGCCGGCTGCGGTTTCGTCTTCGGCGGGCTGATCAGCAGGCAGAGCGGGATGGCGAGCGCCGAAAGCACCGTGTAGAGCACGAATGCGTTCGTGAAGCCGATCATCGTCGCCTGCCGCGTGATCTCCTTCGACAGCTGGGCGAAGCCCGAGAGCGTATCGAACGTCCAGGCGCCCGTGACCCACGGGAGTTGCCACGCCTTGTTGTAGAAGGTGGCCAGCTCCGTCATGCGGCTGTAGTTGGCGCCCGTCGTCCTTACGATCTCGGTCACGGCAACCGAGATGAAGAGGCTCGATCCCAGATTGCGCAGGAGATGGAAGACCGACGACCCCTCGGCGCGGAACTCGGGCGCCAGCGTCGAGAACGTGACCACCGTCAACGGCACCCAGAACACACCGACCGAGAAGCCCTGCATCAGGCTGTTGATGGCGAGCGTCGTCTGCGACACGTCGAGGCTGAGATTCGCGATCCACCAGCCCGACGACGTCTGCACGAGAGTTGCCATGATCATGGTGACGCGCGGATCGACGCGCTGCAGCAGCATCGCGGCAAAGAACCCGAGACCGTTGCCGACCCCGCGCCAGGCGACATAGGTGCCGATGGCCGAATCCGGGAAGCCGGCGTGCTGCTGCAGCAACGGTGGCATCAGCACGATCGGCGCGAAGTTCAGCATCCCGTAGAGCGTCACCAGTACGCAGCCGACGGCGTAATTCCGGTCCCGGAAGTGCCCGAGCGTCAGGAACGTGTCCTTCGCGGTCAGGCTGTGGCTGAGGAACACGTAGAACGCGACGACCGCGATCACCGTCGACGCCCAGATCTCGGTCGAATCGTACCAGTCCAGCCGCTGCCCGCGCGACAGGACGAGTTGCGCCGCCGCGATCGCGACCGACAGCGACAGGAACCCGATCCAGTCGAGCTTGGCGGGTTTCCTGTCCGCGTGATCCGCCGGCAGGTAGTACTTGAACAGGAGGTACGCCAGCAGGCTGACCGGGAGCACCATGTAGAAGCCCCACGGCCATCCCATCTGCTCGCCGACGTAACCGCCGAGTGTCGGCCCGATCACCGGCCCGAGGATGTTCGACATGCCGTAGAGCGACATGACGAAACCGTGCTGCCGCCGCGGAAAGCTGTCGAGGAGCAGCGTCTGGCTGAGGGGCACCAGCGGCGCGCCGAGCCCGCCCTGCATGACGCGCCAGAAGACGAGCATCTCGAGCGAGGTCGACGCGCCGCACATGAACGTGGCGAAGGTGAAGCCCGTAAGGCAAGCCATCATCGTGAGGCGGCGGCCGAAGCGCTCGACCAGCCACCCCGTCATCGGGGTCGCGACCGCCGTGGCGATGATGTTGAAGGTCATAACCCACGCAATTTCATCCTGCGTGGCCGAGAGCCCGCCCTGCATCTGCGGTAGCAGCGTCGTCGCGACGAGGATGGTCGCCGTGTAGCAGGTCGATGCCAGCACGACGCCGATGAGGACGATGATCCGCCCGGTCGGCGTAAGGTCGTAGACTGCTCTGTCCGGATCCTGGCTCACCCGTTGGCGTCCATGTGTGTCATGTTCCGCAGCCGATAAGTCGATCCGCCGACATCGCTGCGGATTGCGCGCGAGCCGACCCGATTGGAACCATGTGTCGAACGCCGGAGCAACCGCGAACAACGCAGGGGTGATGTCCGGACATACCCGTTGACGGTCACCTCCGACACTGCCTATCGTGTCGCGGTATCGAACAAGGGAAGACGAACGCATGACCACCGCTGCCGACGGCAAGGTCAGGGTCTATTGGCACCCTGGCTGAACAAGCTGCCTCCGCACCAAGGAGTTCCTTGGCAAACACGGCATTGAATTTCTCTCCCGCAACGTCCTTGAGGACAAGGACGCCTGGGACGAGATGAAGCCATTCGGGATCCGAATGGTACCCGTCGTCACGCGTGGCGATCAGTGGGCCAACGGCCAGATCCTGCGCGATGTGGCGGGTCTGGTGGGCGTGGACCTCGGTGAGCAGACGATGCTGCCACCGGACGAACTTGTCCGGCGCATCAACCTCATTCTCAAAGCCGAGCAACGCTATTTCGGGCAGATGCCCGAGGAGCGGATGCAGGCCGAGGTGCCCGGCCGGCCGCGCTCGTTCGCCAATCTCGCGTGGCACACGTTCAACGTGATCGACGCCTGGCTGGAGCACGAGGTTGACGGGACAGCCCTCGTCAATGGCGCCTACAACCGGAACGCCCCGAAAGGCAAGGACAGCAAGGCCGACATCCTGGCCTACGGTGCCGACGTCGAGAGGCGGTTCAACGAGTGGTGGTCGACGCAGGGCCCCCACACCGACTTCGACGAGCCCGCCGAGACCTACTACGGCGAGCAGTCGAAGCACGACTTCCTCGAGCGCACGACGTGGCATTCCGGCCAGCATTGTCGTCAGATGATGATGATCCTCGAGACCTTCATCGGGGTAAAGCCGATCGACCCGCTGCCGGACAGTACTTGGGCCGGTCTCCCCATGCCCGAGAAGGTCTGGGACGACGAGAAGCCGATCGCCTGAGGCGTCGACGTCCGGCGCTTGCGCAACGAGAACAGGAAAAGGGCGGCGCGAAGCCGCCCTTTTCCGTTGTCGTCACTCAGTCCTTGCCGTCGAGCCGGTAGAGCTTCGTCAGCAGGGCGTCGAGGCCCCCGCCGCCCGCGCCGGCGTGGAGATCGATCCGGCCGACCTTTTCGACCAGCCGCTCGAGCGCCTCGAGCTCTTTCAGCTTCAGGAGGAGCGGATTGTCCTCCATCAGCCGCGCGGTATTGAGCAGCGAGCGCGTCGCGGCCGTTTCCTCCTGGCGCCGGATCAGGTTGGCCTTGGCCACCCGCTCCGCCTCCACGACCTTGTTCAGAAGGTCGCGGATGTCGCCCGGCAGGATCACGTCCTTGACGCCGATCTCACCGATCTCCGCCCCGAGGTCCCGTGCCCTCTCGGTCACGTAGGCGCGAACCTCGTGATCGATCGTGTCGCGTGCCGCCAGGATGTCGTCGAGCGTCCGCGTCGCCACGGCCTCCCGGATCGCGAACTGCACGAGCCGGTACAGCGTGTTCGCTACGTCCGCCGAAGCGATCGCGGCCTTCTCCGGATCGCCGATCCGATAGAAGGCGGTGAGCGTGACGCGAATGCCGACGCGATCCTTCGTCAGTATCTCCTGCGCCGTCACCTCGAGCGGTTGCGGGCGCAGATCGACCTTCGCGAGCCGCACCTGCCGGCCGACGTTCCAGAACGCGTAGCGGCCGGGGTTGAGCCGCTCCTTCAGCACGCCATCGACGAACAGCAGGCCCGCCTCGTGCGCCTCGACGGTGCCATGAACGATCAGCGTCGAACGCGCGAGGTCGAGCCGGTCCAGATGCCGCTTCTCGACGCGCAGGTTCGTCGCCGTCTCGATCCGCTCGACCTCGACCAGCGTCAGCGACTTCCAGAATGCCCGCGTGGTCGTCGGCGCCACGAGATGCTTCGGTTCGCCGTCGAGCGACACGATGGCCACCTCGGTGGCGCCGGTCTGCAGGATCGTGAAATGCTCGGCCGCGATGTCGGGCCGCGTCTTCTCGATCAGGAGAGCCTTCTCCACCGGCACCTCGGCGCGCACGACCTTGACCACCTCGGCCTTCAGGCGGCCGAAAGGATCGTAGGCCGTGAAGCGGCCCGGCCCGAGCAGGCGCTCGATCCGGCCGTCGCGTGTCAGGAAGGCGCGCTCGTCGTCGCGAACCACGACCGTCAGCGAGTGAAAAGGCTTCATCGAATATCTCCAGATCGTTTCTTGTTCTTCTCGGTCAGTCTCGTGTCACCGCGCTACCGTGCCACCGCGCCGGATGTGGCGGCGCGGTTGCTGGTGGGCAACCGAAGCGCCACGAGGGAGCGCATCCGAAGGCGCAACCGCGCCGGATGCTTTGTGGGCATCCGAAGGCGCAACGAACGAGCAACCGGCCGCCACCCCACGCCTCGGTCACGGGACCGCGCTTGAGCCCCGGCTCCGGTGACTTTCGGCGCCTCGCGTCCAGACCTCGCCCGAGGGCGGGATCTGCCGGTGAGACGCTTCGAGCCACCCTCGTCGGGGCGGTATCCGCGCGGCCACAGAGCGCCGGGAGCGCTTGCCGCCCCGCACGATCCGGCAAGCCGGACAGCGTGGGATGGCAGGGGAGGCAGCCGGCTCCCCTCAAGTCGAAATCGGTCCTAAACCGAGTGTGCGTGGAAGGCACATGGTTCACGACGTGGGAGTCGAACCCACGACCCGCAGGGACATGCCCTGCTGCTCTGACCCAACTGAGCTAGTCGCGAGGAGCAATTGAAGGGATTCGAACCCTCGACCTCCGGATCGCTCCGGCGCTCTTGACCTGCTGAGCTACAACTGCGGGAGCAAAAGGGAGCGGAACACGCCACCGCAAAGCGGCGCGCGCCAGCCGGGATCTCGACGAGCCCGGACACAAGGCGCCCTTGAGCGGCGCGTGAGTAGAATGGCATTGGGGCGGAATTATTGCGCTCGGCCGGAAAATCGCTAAGCGGATGGAGCGCGCGAAACTGATCCGCGGGAGACGCCGATGACACGTCCTGCTCCGATACCTGGTTTGGCTGGCATCGACCACATAGGCCTCGTCGTGCCGAACGTCGATGCGGCAACCGATTTCTTCGCCGCGGTCCTCGGCGGCGAACGGCTCTACGACATCGGCCCCTTTGCCGGCCCCGAGGACTGGATGGCCGGTCATCTGGCGGGATCGACGGGCGCACACATTCATCGGTTGCGCGTGCTCGCGGTGGCCAACGGACCGGTCCTGGAGTTGATCGAGCTCACCGTCTCGCCGACAGCGTCACCGGCCGGCTGGCATGTGGCGTTCTACGTCGACGACATGGAGGCGGCGCTCGCGGCTTTGAAGGCACACGACAGCGCGATCCTGAGCGGCCCGGTCCAAATGACCGAAGGTCCGAGCGCGGGTCTGACGTGGCTCTACTTCAAGGCGCCCTGGGGCCAGCAGTTGGAGCTTGTGAGCTACCCTGGCGGGATTGCCGCCTATCGTGAGCTTCGCCGCCGGGTGTGGCGGCCGGGTCTGGATCGAGCCTGACAAAAGCAAAGAAGGGCGGCCTGCATCGCCAGCCGCCCTCCTCGCATCCACGGTTGGCCGCGAGATCAGCGCTTGCCGGCGACGAGCGCGTCGCGGATTTCCTTGAGATAGACTTCGCTCGGGGCCGGCGGCGGCGGCGGGGCGGCAGCAGCTTCCTTCTCGAAGCGCTTCTTGGCCATGTTGATGGCCTTGATCACCATGAACAGCACGAAGGCGATGATCGTGAAGTCGACGATCGTCTGCACGAACTCGCCGTACTTGAGGAGCACGCCATTTCCGGTCGGTGTCGGCAGCGTGATGGCGAGTTCGTTGAAGTTCACCCCTCCGATGGCATAGCCGATCGGCGGCATCAGCACGTTTTTCACGAGGGAATCGACGATCTTCCCGAACGCCGCGCCGACGATCACGCCCACGGCGAGATCGACGACGTTGCCCTTGAGAGCGAATTCTCTGAATTCCGACATCAGTGACATGGCAGCCCCTTCGGATTCTGGATCATGTGCTCGCGCGCCAGCTCAGTCTCCCCGCTTGGCGCGCCGCGACTCCGGTCGTCTGGCACATGGCGTCTGCCAAATGGTTTGATTGGCCGGAACAGCACACACCTAACGGATGTTCCGCCTTGCGGCAATGATCACGTTACGAACTATTCTCGCGGGCACACAGCAATCCTCGGAACAAGCATGGCTTTTGGCAAGCACGAGCGGATGCGAACGGGCCGGTCTGGTGCGCAGGCATTCGCCGCCACGCCGTCACGCCACACTGTCGCGTCGGGGGAAATCTGCACCTGCGAGGTCGCGAGCGATCGGTTGAACGGCTACTGTGACGCCATGTAACGCTGGCCGTCGCGCGCATGGCGCCGCAGCGGGAACACAAACCTGCTCGATAGGGCAGCGGACAACGGGACGTCGGCGCCGCGTTGCGGGCGCACTCTGGGGGCGAGCCATGATCGAACGCAAAGAGCGCAAGCCCTACTGGCGGCACACGAAATGGCAGGTCCTGACCAGCCTCATTCCGTTCCTTCTCACTTTGATCGTGCTACCGCTCTATGCCGATCAGCTCAATGCCAAGCGCATCCTCGGCTTCCCGCTCGGCTACTTTCTGGCATGCCACGGCCTGGTGCTGATCGCGATCGTGACCGTGTTTTCCTACATCAACCGGCAGGACGCCATCGACCATTGGCACGGCGCCCACGAGGACCTTTGAGCCATGCCCCACCGCCATGGCCCCTCGGTCGGCAATCCGTTGGCCGGTGTCTACTTCGCGATCTATGCCGCCATCTTGGTGGCGGGATTGGTGATGCTCGCCATCTTCGAGCAACTCGGGGCGCGCCCTGAGACGCTGAAGGTCGCCATGGCGGGCATCGCGATCGTACTTTTCGCGACCATAGGCGTCGCCGGCTACACGACCCGCGCCCGCGAGTTCCTCATGTCAGGCCGGCGCGTGCCGGCATTCTACAACGGCGCGTCTCTCGCGATCGTTGCCCCGGGCGGAGCGGGCATCGTCGGAATCTCTGGCGCGCTGTTCCTGACGGGGTTCGACTCGCTCTGTCTGGGACTGGGCCTCGTCGCCGGGTTGACCGTGTCGGTGCTCTTGGTCGCGCCCTACCTGAGAAAATTCGGCGCGCCGACCGTCCCGGCTTATCTGGGCGCGCGCTTCGATAGCGGCCCCGTGCGCTTGCTCGCCGCGTCGGTTTCGGTTGTGCCTCTGGTGCTGCTCGCCATCGCCGAGATCAAGATTGCCATGGTTGCAGCGGGTTGGCTCGTCACGGCGTCGCCCTACATGCTCGTGCCCGCCATCGTGCTCGTGCTGCTGGTGACGCTCCTCCCCGGCGGCGTTCGGTCCTTGTCCTGGTCTGGCGCGGCGCAGGCGCTTGCCGTGCTGATGGCCATCGTCTTGCCGGCGATGGTTGCCGCCGTCATCGAAACCAATCTCCCCTTCGGCCAGTTCAGCCACGGCCCCGTCATGAGGGCCGTCGGCCGTGCCGAGGCGACGCAGGGCTTTCCTGTCGCCGTCGCGGACCTTCTTGCCCTGGAACTCCCTGGGAATGGCATGCAGCCGCTGTTGGGCCGCTTTGCGACGGCATTCGGCAGCGTGGGACCACTGGCTTTCGTGCTGTTGACCTTCTCGATCGTCGCCGGTGTGGCGGGCTCGCCCTCGCTGCTGTCGCGAGCGGTGACCACGCCGAGCGTGTACGACACCCGGAAGTCGGTCGGCTGGGCCGTCGTGCTGCTCGGCCTCCTGGTGATGACCTTCTCGAGCATCGCCGTGTTCGAGCGATCGATTGTCATGGAGCAGTTTTCGGGCGCGACGAATGTGTCGTTGCAACCGGGGCTTCAACGCTTGATCGATCTCGGCTACGCGACCATTCCTGGAAACGAGGCACGCCTTGGCGTGACCTCCATTTATTTCGACCGGGACAGCATGCTGCTCGCGCTCCCGGTCCTCATGGGCATGCCACAGGCGGTCGTGAATCTCATCGCTGCGGGTATCCTTGCTGCAGGCCTTGCCGGCGCCGGCCTGGCCGTCACGCAGATCGCTGTCATTGTCGGCGAGGATGTCGTGCAGGGGCCGTCGAGCCGGATCGGAGACGATGCGCAGCGGCTTCTGGCGTGTCGCCTGGCGATGATCGGCGCGGGGCTGCTGGCCGGCACGGGCGCCCTTGTGGCGGACGGCGACCCGCTCCAGCTCCTCTTGAGCGCCCTGGCGATCTCGGGCTCGGCCTTGTTCCCGGTCCTGGCCTTGTCCATCTGGTGGAAGCGCATGACCGCCGCCGGCGCTCTTGGCGGGCTGGCGGCGGGCTTTACCGTCGCCTTGGTGATGATGGCGCTGTCCGGGGTGGTCAAGCTGGGCCTGCCTGCCGTCCTGGCACCTACGCTCGCGATTCCGGCGGCCGTGGTCGCCATTCTGGTCATCAGTCATTTGACGCCGACGCCCGGCCGCCACATTCTCGAAATGGTGCGCGATTTGCGCATTCCGGGCGGCGAAGCGATCTATGACCGTGAGGCGCGGCAGGCGCGTCAGCGGACTGGGCGGCCACGCTGACGGGCGACCACATGCCGAGGTAGGTGCAGCGTGGATGCGACGGGGGACGAGGACGAGGATCGATGTCGTCACGCGAGAGCCTGGGCCTTTATCCTCCCATCGAGCCGTACCGCCGTGGCCGCCTGAACGTCGGCGACGGACACGAGGTCTATTACGAGGAATGTGGCAACCGCGACGGCCATCCCGTGCTTATGGTCCATGGCGGGCCGGGTGGCGGCAGCAACCCGACGATGCGGCGATTTCATGATCCGTCGCGGTATCGGATCGTTCTGCTGGATCAGCGCGGCTGTGGTCGCTCGATCCCCAACGCCTGCCTCGAGGCCAACACGACCTGGCACCTCGTCGAGGACATGGAGCGCCTCCGGCGGCACCTGGGGATCGGCGCGTGGCAGCTCGTCGGCGGCTCCTGGGGCTCGACCCTCGCCCTGGCCTATGCGGAAACCCACCCGGACCGGGTTACATCGTTGATCCTGCGCGGGATCTTCCTGCTGCGCCGCGCCGAATTGGAGTGGTTCTATCAGGATGGCGCGAACTGGCTCTACCCGGATGCCTTCGCCGATTTCGTGGCGCCCATTCCGCCGGCCGAACGCTCGGACATGATCGCGGCCTACCATCGCCGTCTGACACATCCCGATTTGAAGGTCCAGCTTGCGGCGGCTCGGGCATGGAGCGTCTGGGAGGCCTCGACCCTCGCCCTGACCGCCGATCCGGAGCGCATCCGGCACTTTGCCGCCGATGCCTATGCGCTGGCCTTCGCCCGCATCGAAGGCCACTACTTCGTCAACGCCGGCTTTTTCTCCCATGATGGCGCGCTGCTGACAGGGGCTGATCGCCTGAAGACCATTCCCGGCACCATCGTCCACGGACGCTATGACGTGGTGACTCCGATCCGCTCGGCATTCGACCTGAAGGCCGCTTGGCCGCGCGCCGAGTTGCGCATCGTCCCCGACGCCGGCCACGCCATGACCGAGCCCGGAACCATCCATGAGCTGGTCGCTGCAACCCGCCGGTTCTCCGAAATGTAACGGCCCGGGTCGGGCCGGGTTCGCCCCCCCCGGCTCCATGCGGTGCGTCAGCGGCCGACCCGTCGGGAGGAGACTAGAGCGGCGTGCCCTTTCCGGTCCCGTCGGACGGCGCCTCGAGTTCCTTCATCTTGTCCCGGAACTTCTTGAACATGCGCTCGAGATAGCTGAGCGCCTGATCCACGTCCACCTCCGAAGGCAGTTCCAGCTTCGGCTTGGAACCCTGCTTGCTGTTGAGCGCCAGCAACTCGTCGAGCCGCTTGATCTCGGCCTTCAGCTCCTTGTTCTCGTCGCTGAGCCGGGCGATCTCGGCCTGGAGGTCGCGATCGTCCTTGACCGGCTTGCACTCGAACGTGAGACCGGCCGTGGCGCACAGCGACATGTCGCCGGTCGCCGTGTCGAGGCGCAGGAAACCGCCCTCGATCGGCTGCATGACGAAGCGCCCGCTCCGCGAATCACTCGCCGTCGGCGGTGAAGCAGGCGCCATATTGCTGCCGGACGCGATCAAGAGCGTGGCGATTAAAAGTGTGAGACGCATCGTGTCCTCCCGGCCACAAGATTGCCGAACGCCACGGAACTGCCCGTGAAACGGCGATTGCTGCCTACTCCTCAATTGTGGCGGCCTGAGCACATTGGCCGTCATGGCGCAAAAGGTAACGCCATTTAACAGTTCCTTTACGCGATGCATCCACCGTCGATCCAACGGCTTTTTCTCGTTTGTGGTCAGAGCCTTTTCCGGGAATGCGAATTCGATGTCTTGCACGTCGCCGACTTCGGCGATGAACGGACGTCGCAGTTCCTGCCGAGCACGACGATCAGTCGCCAGATTATTGGGATGAGAAAGACGATGGCAGAGACGGAGCGGACCGAGGCCGAGACTGGCGGCACCGGCAAATCGGACAAGCGGCGAGACGAGCTGGACGTCCTCCTCAAGAGGATCGCCGCGCACATCTCTACCGTCGACGAGCAGCACGCCCCCCGCGCCGGTCAGACGGACGGGAGTGCCGGTTCCACCAGGGCGACACAAACGCAGCCGGATGGGCTCGACCACGAAGGTCCGGGCCCCGTCGAGGACAGCAGTGTGGGCGCGCGCCTGGAGAAGGACGTTCTCGACGCCAAGTCCGCGACGAAGCGCTTCAGCGGCCTGCTCGACGACCTGGAGGCCGACCTCGACGGTGCCCCGAAGCCAGCGGTCACGCCGAGCCTTCGTCGGCCTGCGTCTCACACGGAAGAGCCCCCGGCGTTGCGGTCCGCGATGCCGGCAGCCGGAGCTCATGGCCGGGCGACCCCAGCCGCCGAGCCGGTTCGCGTTCGCACCGTTTTGCACGGCAGCAGTTCATTGGGATCACGGAACGAGGTTGAGCCTGCGCGCCATCCAGCTCCGTCGGCCGCCGCCGAAGAGCCTTGGGATTCAGCCGCCGCCGAGGCGTTGACGCGAAGCTGGGAGCATTCGGTCGCCGAAAAGAGCCCCGCGCCGAGCGCTGCCGTCGCGAGGCCTGGTGCGGTCCAGGCCGTTGCCGGTTTGCCGGATGGGGGCAAGGCCGGAGAGATGCTGCTGGCGGCCGCACGCCGTGTCGAGGAGGCCCTCGACCGGCTGGCTCCGCGCGATGCGATCGACGCACTCGGCTTGCGGCTCGATGGCCTCGAGACCGAGGTACGCAGTGGCACTCAGCGTCTGAGTGGACTGGAGGCGATCGAGGCCGAACTCAGCGAACTCAGCCGCAAGCTGTCCGACGAGCACATCCTGACCCTCTTCGGCGGCTTGGTTCCGACGGCAGAGGACCTCACCCAGTTCGCCGAGGATGCCGCTGGCCGTGCCGCCGACCGCGCCCTCGAGGCCATTACGCGCGAGCGGCTCGCTGACACGACGGCTCCTGCGTCTCTGATGTCTGCGCCGTCTTCGATGGCGCTTGAAAGCGAACTGAGATCGACCCGCGATCTCATTGCCGCGTTCATGGACGATCGTCGCAAGTCCGATGCCGGGACCGTGGAGGCACTGGAAACGCTCCAGCTCGCCATGCAGCATCTCCTCGACCGTGTCGAGCAGTTCGAAGGCGCAGTCGCCCCTGTCCGCGATCGCCCACCGGTGGCCCACACGCAGCCGAGACCGGCCGCATACGAGTTGGACGACGATGCCGACTTCGCCACCGAGCCGGTGCGAACGGGTGCCTTCGCGCCTCAGCGCGCGGCTCCTGAAACGGCGCTTCATCGCCAGCTCGACGACGCCATCGATCGGCTGCCTCGCGAGACGGCACGAAACGACTATTCCGAACCGATGCCCCGTGGTCCGTCGGTGTCCGGCATCCCGGGTGCGATCGACTACGACGAACTCCCGGCCCAACGGCGCGGCTCCCCCGCCGACATGGAGATCCCGGCTTATACGCCGCCGCATCAGGGCATCCCGGGCGCGAGCCCTGCCGCCACCGCTTATGCCGACACGGTTCACCCCGGCGCCGGGCAGCCGCCCCTCAACGATCGCCAGGCGTTCATCGCCATGGCACGCAAGGCGGCCGAAAAGGCCAAGGCGGACGGCGAGCAGAAGCTTGCCGCCGGAGCCGCCGGAGCCAATGCCGTCCGCGCCAAACGCGCGTCCGTTCTGGGCGCCGGAGCAGGCGGCATGGCGTCCGGGGTCCGCCCGGGCGTGCTCGTCATTGCAGGGCTCGCAGCAGCGCTTCTCGGCGGCTATTGGTACGTATCGGGGGCACGCCTGCCGTTCGTCGGCAAGTCGCAGCCCGCCGCGATCCATCAGGCGCAACCTGTCGCGACGACCGGCGAACCGGCCACCGCGCCGACCGGCCGGCCCGATATCGAGGAAGCGTCGCCGGAGTCGCAGGGTGTGCCCGGCGGTGCGAGGCGCTCGTCGGGCACTGACGAGGACGTCATGCCACGTGCTCTCGAGCAGGAGGCATCGGCGCCTGCAGAGCCTTTCGCCACCGGTGGCCCCGGCATCGCGGTGGCCCAGGGCGGCCCGATGCCGAACATCCATCAGGTCATGAGGGCCCGCGAGCAGGCGCACATCGCCCAGCTTTCGCAGCGCGCCGCGGTCACCGCAGCCAGATCCCATGGCGCGCCCGCCGGCACCATCGACATGACGACGGCGTCGACCGGCGTGGAGCCGGCGAGCCCGTCGGCACCGACCCAGCCTGAGGCCCGTCAGGTGCCTCTCCCTCCCGCCGCGATCGGACCGAACTCTCTTCGTGTCGCTGCCGCCAAGGGCAATGCCTCGGCTCAGCTCGAGATTGCGACGAGGTTCGCAGAAGGTCGTGGAGTAAAGCAGAGCTTCGCCGACGCCGCAGTCTGGTACGAGCGGGCCGCCGCGCAGGGCGAAACCGTATCGCAGTACCGCCTGGCGACACTCTACGAGCGCGGCATGGGCGTGAAGCGCGACGTCGAGCAGGCGAAGGTCTGGTACCGCCGTGCGGCCGAGCAGGGCAATCTGAAAGCCATGCACAACCTTGCGGTCATGGCCACCAGCGGCGCTGGAACTCAGCCCGACTACGCGACCGCCGCCAGCCTCTTCGCTATGGCCGCCCAGCATGGCCTGGCGGATAGCCAGTACAATCTCGGCGTCCTCTACGAGAGCGGCCTCGGCGTCCCGAAGGACCACGCGACGGCCTACATGTGGTACACGCTGGCTGCCAAGGGCGGCGATCAGGACGCCGCTGCGCGTCGTGACCAGTTGATCGCGCGCTTGCCCGCCGAGACCGTCCAGGCCGGAGACCGCAAGGTCGCCGCGTTCCGTCCGATGACGCCTCGCGAACAGGCCAACAATGCCCGCGTGGCCGGCGGTGTCTGGCGTCAGGCCTCGAGCGTCTCGTCCAACTGACCGCGGGACGTGGCGTGCCGGCCGCCGCGATGCGGCGTCGCGCGCTGCTGCTTGCGACAATGGGGAAAGGCGCCACAGTCGTCGCCGCATCTTGCAAAACAAGTCGGACTCCTGTCCTGTGCCCTCATAGCAATCGTTCCCGGGCAGGGCTCAAGAATGCCAGTCGTGGTACGGCGGCCGAGGGTCGCGCACATCGTCGCCGTCATGGCGATTGTGTTGGCCGTCTTCGCGGCGGCATTTGCTGGACCGGCCTCCGCTCAGCGGCGCGACCGCGTGGCGCCGATTCCGGTGCCCGAGCCCCAGCGGATCGACCCTGTGCCGCAGCAGCAACAAGGAGCCGCGGCAGGTGAGCCGGCCCTGCCGCGCGAGACGGTGCAGGCCGATGTTTCAACCCGCAACGTTCCGGTCACATCGAATTTCTCAGGCACCGAGATCGTGGTCTTCGGTGCCGTCGACCACAGCCGGCAGTCGAGCCCGGAGGCAGGCCTCTATGACGTCGTGATCGTCGTCGTGGGCACGCCGACCCGCGTGACGGCCCGCAAGAAGAGCCGCGTCGCCGGCATCTGGCTCAACACCGATTCCGTAACGTTCGACAGTGTCCCGAGCTACTACGCCATCGCAGCGACGCGCCCTCTGGACGAGGTCGCTTCCCCCGAGGTGTTGAAATCGACGGGGATCGGCTTCGACTACGTCCCCATGGAACTGGCCAAGAGCGCCGAGGGCCGGACGGCGAGCGACATCCGCTCCTTCCGTGAAGCCATCGTCCGCTTGAAGAACAAGGACAATCTTTACCGCACGAGCGAATACGCCGTCGCGTTCATCGGCCGGAGCTTGTTCCGGGCGACGATAGAGGTGCCCGCGAACGTCGTCGTCGGCCCGTTCGAGACCCGCGTGTTCCTGTTCCGGAATGGCGAGCTGCTGAGCCGCTATACGGCGCGCCTCGACCTGCATCGGCAGGGCTTCGATGAAGCAGTCTACGGCCTCGCATTCCGTCGTCCGCTCGTCTACGGCCTGGTCATGATCATGCTGGCGATGGGCGCAGGTATGCTGGCGGCGGCCGTCTTCCGCCGCGGATCCAGCTGAGGCCGGCTATCGGTCCGGCGCGAGGTTGGCCTCGGCCACCGGATAGACGCCGTCGTCCCCGAGCATGAGCACGCGCGCCGGCGATCGATGCGGTGCAAAGAGCGGCCGGAAGGCGTCGTCGAGAACGTTGAGGCCGCCGGTCAGCGCGCCGAACGCCGGCATGATGATGCGGTCCTCCGAGATCACGAAGCAGGCGCGCCGGATGTTCACGCCGCGAAGGCGCAATCGTGCCACCGGATGCAAATGACCGCCGACCTCGCCTGGCGCCGCCTCGGGCTCCGGAATGTGGCGGAGCGTCAACGGGCCGAGCATCACCGTATCGACATCCTCGCCGCCGAGCGCCGCACCCTTCGGATCGTGGTTGCCCGTCACCCAGACCCAGTCGCGGCCAGCCTGCAGGGCTCTGAGCCGGGCGATATCATCAGGCCCGATCCGACGCGCGGCACCCTGGTCGTGCAGGCTGTCCCCGAGGGCGATCACGCGCTTGGGCGCGTATCTGCGGATCGCGTCGGCCAGACGCTCCAGCGTGGCTTGCGTGTCGTAGGGCGGCAGGAGTTGCCCTCGCCGCGCCAGTGACGACGCCTTCTCGAGATGCAGGTCGGCGACGACGAGCGTCGCATCCGGCTCCGAAAAGAGCACGCCCGACCGATCCGCCACGAGATCGAGGCCGCAAATGCTGACGCACGCCACGTCGAACGGCCGTCGGTCAGGCCGGGCTGCACTACGGTCGCTCATCTCACGTCCCCCGCGCGATCCCGTTGCCGCTGTTCGCCCCCACAGCCCCGGTCATGCGCATCAGTTCCTCGGCAGCCTCGCGCATCACGGTCTCACGCGCATCGCCCCCGACCCCTTCCCGCCCCATTTCGAGCAGGATCGGGACGGCGAGCGGCGAGGCGCGCTCGAGCGGCATGTGCCGGATGTGGCCACGTATCCGCCGCAGGAAATCACCGAGCCGCGCAATGTCGAGAAGGCCGGTCGCCGCATCGTGCCAGGCGGCCTCGAGAAGGACGTGGCCGGGCTCGTAGCGTCGCAGCACATCGTAGACGAGGCTCGCCGACACCGTGAGCTGGCGGCCGTTCTTTTCCTTGCCCGGATGCCGCCGCTCGATCAGCCCCGCGATCATGGCGCAGTAGCGGAACGTCCGCCGCATCAGTGTCGTCTCGGCGAGCCAGGCATCCAGGTCGTCACCGAGCATGTCCTCGTCGAACAATGTGCCGAGGCTGAGGTCGCCGGCAGCGATCATGCCGGAGACGTCCTCGAGCCCCCACACGTCGAGCGCGTAGTCGTTGGCGAGAAAACCGAGCGGCTTCGCGCCGGCCCTCTGCAGTCGGCGCGTGAGCAGCATGCCGAGCGTCTGATGCGCGAGCCGGCCTTCGAACGGATAGGCGACGAGGTGATATCGCCCCCCGTTCGGGAATGTCTCGATCAGCACCTCGTCGGCCGCGGGGATGACGGAGGCCCCCTCTTGCAGCGCCAGCCAGTCGGCGACGGGCGTGGGCAGTCGCTGCCACCGCGCCGGGTCCGCCAGCATCCGCCTGACGCGGTCGGCGAGGTGCGTGGAGAGCGGAAACCGCCCGCCCGGATAGCTCGGAACGATGGGGTCGCTCGCCGTGGCGCGCGACACATAGGCCTCGTTGTCGCGAATGCCTTCGAGCCGCACCGTCTCGCCGCCGAACACGAAGGCGTCGCCCGGTGTCAGCTCCCCGGCAAACCACTCGTCGATCTCACCGAGAACGCGCCCCCCCGTGAGCGGCTTGGACAAGGGCACACCGGGGCGCCCCCGTCGACCGACCATCCGGACCTTCAGCATCGGGCTCTCGACGATGGTGCCGATGTTCAGGCGGTACTGCTGGGCGAAGCGGGGATGCGCGATCCTGAGCCGCCCGTCGTCCATGGTCTTGAGGCGGGCGAACCGGTCATAGGCCCGGAGCGCATAGCCGCCCGTCGCGGCGAGATCGACGACCCGGTCGAAGTCCGCCCGCGAGAGAGACGCATAGGGCAGCGCCGCCGTTGTCTCGGCGTAGAGGTCCGCCGGATCGAACGGCCCGGCACAGGCAATGCCGACCACATGCTGCGCCAGCACGTCGAGCGCGCCTGTCCGGGAGACGACCGCGTCTTGCGCGCCTGCCTCCGCCGCCTCGAGCGCGGCGCGGCATTCGAGCACCTCGAAGCGGTTTGCCGGCACCAGCAACGCCTTGGACGGCTCTTCGAGTCGATGGTTGGCCCGTCCGATCCTTTGGATCAGCCGGCTCGCGCCCTTGGGCGCCCCCACGTGGATGACGAGGTCCACGTCGCCCCAGTCGATACCGAGATCCAGCGTCGACGTCGCAACCACCGCCCTGAGCTTCCCGTCGGCCATGGCGGCTTCGACCTTGCGGCGCTGGGCGACGTCGAGCGAGCCGTGGTGCAGCGCGATCGGTAGTGTGTCCTCGTTCGCCTTCCACAACTCGTGGAACATCAATTCGGCCTGCAGCCGCGTGTTGACGAACACGATGGCGAGCCGGTGCCGCGCGATGGCGGCGAGGATGTCCTTCACGGCATAGCGCGCCGAGTGACTGGCCCACGGCAGGGGATCTTCCGTCTCCAGAATGCTGACGTCCGGCTTCGCGCCGCCCCTGACCTCGATGCAATCCGCCAGCAGGATGCGCGTGTCGGCCTCCGTCTGCGCGTCGAGCCACGCGCGGAGCTCGGATGGCCGCGCCACCGTGGCCGAGAGGCCGATCAGCATCAGCCCCGGCGCAAGCCGCCGGAGACGCGCAAGGCCGAGCGCGAGCAGGTCGCCCCGCTTCGACGGGACGAGGGCGTGCAACTCGTCGAGGATCACTGTTTCAAGATCCGCGAAGAGATAGCCCGCGTCCTCGCTCGCGATCAGCAGGGCGAGCTGCTCGGGCGTCGTCAGCAGGATTTCCGGCGGCCTGGTCCGCTGCCGCGCGCGTTTCGATTGCGGCGTGTCACCGGTCCGCGTCTCGACGCTGGTGGCGAGCCCCATCTCCTGGATCGGCACCGTGAGGTTCCGCGCGATGTCGACGGCGAGCGCCTTCAGTGGCGAGATGTAGAGCGTCCGGAGGCCGGCGCCCTTCCTCGGGGCGTCGTGGCCGCGCGCGGCCGAGGCGACGAGCGATGGCAGGAACCCCGCGAGCGTCTTGCCGGCGCCGGTGGGGGCGATGAGGAGGGTCGATCGCCGCTTGCTGGCCGCTTCGAGGAGCCCGATCTGGTGCGCGCGCGGCTCCCAGCCCTTGCTTTTGAACCATGTGTCGAACGCTCCCGGCAGGAGCGGGCTCGCGACTGCGACGGAGACGCGCGTCACCGCCTTGCGGCGTGGCGCGGTCCGAGCGGCCTTGCCGCGTGCCGGCTTCCTGGAAGAGGCTTTCACCTGCGCACTCGCTCTGCCGGCCGCGACACGTATCCCATGCCGCGCCATGTGGCCCGATATCGCCGCTAGTTCAAGTTCGTGCTATCGGGACGTTCATGGATCGGTCGCCGGCTGCGTCGGCCGATCCGGAATGCCGATCAGGTCAAGGGAGCGACAGCGCGTGGACCGGAACAGGCTCTTTGGCGGCAACCCCATCGGCGTCCTCCTGCGCCTCGTCCTCTTGTCGATCATCGTCGGCATCGTGATGTCGGCGCTCGACATTCGGCCCGAGAACCTCGTCTATCACCTGCGGCTGTTGATCCATCGGATCTCCGACCTCGGCTTCGGCGTCTTCGAGGGCGCCTTCGGCTACTTCATGCTGGGCGCCGTCGTCGTGATCCCGATCTGGGTGGTCCTCCGCCTGCTCGGGCTGCTGGGTGGCCGCAACGATCGGCCGAATTGATGGCGTCACAACCGATGCCGACTGCTGCCGGGGTCGCTCCGGAGCCCGAGTCCGGCGGCGAGCAGACGCCTCGATCTCACCCGCTCGTGACGCATGCGGCCGTCCTCGCGATCGCCTTGCCGATCACGCTGTCCAACGCGACCGTTCCATTGATCGGCTTCGTCGACACGGCCGTCGTCGGGCAACTCGGAGTGCCGCACCTGATCGGCGGTGTGGCCATCGGGTCCGTCATCTTCAGCATGCTCTATTGGACGTTTTCGTTTCTGCGCATGGGGACGACCGGGCTGACGGCACAGGCCCTCGGCGCGCGCAACAGTCGAGATATCGCGGGCCACCTCCTCCGCGCCCTGCTCATGGCGCTCACCTGCGGCATCGCCCTGATCGTGCTGCAATGGCCGATCCGTTCGGCGTCGTTCTGGCTGACGGGCGGTTCGCCCGAGGTTCTGGCGGCTGCAACGACCTATTTCGACATCCGCATCTGGGCGGCGCCGGCGGGTCTCGTGAACTTCGCGTTGCTTGGCTGGTTCATCGGTTTGGGGCGGGCTGGGATGGCCTTCGCGATCCAGCTCTTTCTCAATCTGATGAACATCGCCCTCGCGGTCGTCTTCGGCCTGGTTTTCCAGTGGGGCGTCAGCGGTGTCGCGTGGGCGGCGCTGTTGGCGGAGAATATCGCCGCGCTCGCGGGAATTCTCCTGGCGGCGCGCGTCGCACGCGTCATGAAGGCCTCCGCGCCGCTCGCCGATGCCGTCGATCGCGCGAAACTTCTCCGCTCCCTCTCCCTCAACGGCGATCTCGTCGTGCGCTCCCTGACGGGCTACGCGGCCTTGATCGTCTTCACGGCCGAAGGGGCCCGCTCCGGCGACGTGACGCTCGCCGCCAATGCACTGCTCTATGGCATGATGGCGATCACCATCTACCTGCTCGACGGGTTTGCCTTCGCGGCCGAGGCCTTGGTCGGCCGCAGCATCGGCGCCCGCGACCGCGCCGGCTTCGATCGGGCCGTCGTCATCTCCACCATCTGGGCGCTGGTCTTTGCGGCCTTGTTGAGCGCGGTGATCTGGTGGGCCGGCCCGTCCATCATTGCGCTCAGCTCGAAAAGCCTCGATGTCCAGGCCGCCGCCATCGCCTATCTCGGATGGGTGGCCATTTCGCCGCTGTTCGGTGTCTGGTGTTTCCAGCTCGACGGCATTTTCACCGGCGCGACGCTCACGCGCGACATGCGCAATACGATGATCGTCAGTATCGCCATCTTCCTGCTCGCCTACGTCGTGCTGGTCCGCGCCATGGGAAACCACGGCCTGTGGGCGGCTTACATGGTCCTGTTTGCCGCCCGCACGGTCACGCTGGGGATGTGCTACCCCCGCCTCGTGCGTCGCTCGTTCGCCTGAACGCCGCACGCCGGGCCGTGAGGCCTCTCAGGCGGCCTCGGCCTGAGCCGTCGTCATGGTATTGCCGGCGACCGTCGTCCGCCGCATGTCTCGCGGCTGGCTCGCGTCGTAGCGCCGGACCCGATGCAGGACCTGTCGGTTATCCCACATGACGAGGTCGTGGCGCTGCCACTTGTGCACATAGACGTACTTCGGCTGCGTCGCGTGCTCGGTCAGGTCGCGGAGCAGAATGCGCGCTTCCGGCATCGACATGCCGATGATCCCGCCCGCATGCGACGATAGATAGAGCGACTTGCGCCCGCTGACGGGATGCGTCCGGACGAGGCTCTGCCGGACGGGCTTGAACATCTTCTTCTCGTCCTCGGTGTAGTCGAGGAACCCGAGCGAGCCCCGGCTGTACATCAGCGAATGCTCGGCGATCATGCCGTCGATTTCCGCCTTCGTGTCGGCGTCGAGATCGTCATAGGCCGCGCGCATGTCGGCGAATTCCGTGTTGCCGCCCTTCTCGTTCAGGACCCGGCACGACAACAGCGAATACTTGGCCGGGATGGCGCGGAACGAGGAATCCGAATGCCACAGCATGTTCCCGATGTTGAAGAGATGTTGCCGGCTGTCCTTCGGCAGCGGCTTGCCGTCTTTGCCGAGGTTCGAGACGTCGTTCATGCCCTCGCCGAGGCGCTTGTCCGCGGCTTTGGTGATGTTGCCGCCGCGCGCATCCTCCAGCGGACCGAAATTGCGCGAGAACGCCTGTTGCTGCTCGTCGGTGAGCGCCTGACCATGGAAGACGAGAACGGCATGGCGATCCATGCCGGCTTCGATGGCTTTCACGTCGTCAGGCGACAGCGGCTTGGTGATGTCGACGCCGGTCACTTCGCCGGCAAATATGGGTGTCAGTTGGCGAATGCTGATGGACATGGGGCTTCCTCCTCGCGGCTGGCTTCTGCGCGGCATCCGAGGGCCGCAGCCGTTTTCGCCCCGAAAGGCTAGGCCAAGCGCAGCGCGAGGGAAAGTCCGGACATGGATGACGTTGCAGGGCGAGTCCCTATCCGCGTGCCGCGCTGCGAAACCCCGCGGCGACGGCGTCGGCTTCCGAGCAGAACCAGCGCTCGCCGCGTCGCGCGCTGACCCGGATGCGAGAGTATTCCGTCGCCCATGGCAGGACGTAGATCCGGTCACCGCCTTTGACCGCTCCCTTGATCGGACAGCCCTCTGGCGCCCGCCCCTTCGCTTCCGCCCAGACCCGGCTTCGCCAGTCTTGCGGCCTCTCGGCGGTCGGCACCGACCAGATGCCGGCTTTCGCGGCCTGGGCCTCGGCCTGCGCGGTCTGATACGGCGAGACGAGTCCGATCTCCGCGAAGGCAAAGCCGGCCCTGACGAGCTCCTGCGCCAAATCCTTTGTCCCGTCGCGGCAGCGGCCCCAGGCGACGCCCTGTTTGTCGGCCGAGCCGGCTTCGCAGGCAATGACCCGGCCCCGCACCAGGCGGGCGAGTGCCTCCCGCGCGTCGTCTCCACACGCCCATGTGCGGCCGGCGCGGGCATTCGCGCGCGGGCAACGCTGATCCGCGTCGAGCGCTTCGATCCCTGTCAGCCGGACGACCGTATTGCCGATACGCAGCGCGTCGTTGCCGATCACGGTCGCCTTGCCCTTGACCTCGACGCTCGCGCCGATGAGCGGCAATCCGGAGAGGCTCGCCAGCGAGACGCCGGGAAGCGTCCATCGCCCGGCCATCACGGCGATCCCGCCGACGAGGAGCAGCAGCACCGCGCCAACCCCGGCGAGGCGCCACCGCGACGGCAGATCGACGATCGGTGCGATCGCTGGTCGATGGAGGATGCCGTGACCGAGCGCCAGGGCAGGCCCAAGGCTCAGAGCGAGGCAAACGGCGCCGATGGCAAGTGCAGCGATGCTTTCGCCGTCGATGGAGCCAGCCGCAAGCGCAACGCGCAGCGCCCCGGCGACGAGCGCGATCGAACCGGCGAGAAAGAGCGGCCCCGACACGCTGGACCGGCCGAGCACGTCGAGCGCCGGAGCGCCTAGCCCGCGCAATCGCGCGAAGCCGGCTGCGGCGTGAAGCGACAGGCGTGCCATCAGCGAGCGCAGTCCGGTGCCGCCGATCTGGATGGCGTTGCGGAGTTTGTGCGCAGAGCCCTTGGCTATGACGTCGGCGGCGACACCCGCGGCCTTGGCGCCGCCGGCGACCTGTTCGCCGAATTGCTGTGCCCGGTCCCGTCGGGCTTCGCGGCGCAGCTTGATCGTCGTGCGCACGTACTGGTGCCACTCGAAGCCGTCGTCGCGCTTTTTCCAGAATCGCATCGCCGCTTGTCCCCCCACGGCTTCACGCAGTGCCGGTCACAGCAGACCTGCCCCCGCAATGATCGATCGTGGCGTAATGACGACCGATTCGGGCGCCAAAGTGGCCCGATCGATACGATGTCCCGTCGTGGGGAGGATTGGAGCGGGCGAAGGGGATCGAACCCTCGACCCTCACGTTGGCAACGTGATGCTCTACCGCTGAGCTACACCCGCTTCCATATCTGCCGACCGACCCAAGGGAGGCGGCAACGCGGGTTTATGACCCAAACCCCGGCATGATGCAAGGGGCAAGGTTTCAAATTCCCGGGAAGCTCGACGAGGCGGCGTCAGCGAGCCTCTTGGCCGCCGAGAAACGCCTGCACGAGCCCCGAAAATTGCACCGGCGCCTGCTCGAACATCGAGTGCGACGTGTCGGGAATGATGGCGGATCTGGCGCTGGGTATGGCGCTGGCGAGCGCCTTCAGCACGACGGGCAGCAGGCCCTTGGTCAGCGCCCCGCCGATGAGGAGCGTTGGCACCGCGATACGTTCGGCCGCCCCCATCGAGAAAGGTCGCCGGTCCTCGTTGATCTGGCCGATCAGCGTTGTGGCGTTGTCCCTTAGCATCTGCTTGGCCGCGGCAGGCCGCTTGGCCCACGTCCCCGCGCCATAGATCCGGTCGACGAAGCCTTGCAGCCCGCCGTCCACGTCTCCTGCGGCGATCTGTCGGGCTGCCTCGTGGATGCTTTCCACCCGCTCGGCCGTCGCCGGCTGCCCCGGCGGCATCAGCGACGCATCGAGTTCACCTCCCGGTTCCGCCAGAATGAGCCGCCTGACGAGGCCCGGCCGCTGCTCGGCGATCCGGAACGCGATGTGGCCCCCGCGCGAATGCCCCATCACGTTCACCGCGCCGACGCCGAGGCCCTCGATCAGCGCGATCATGTCGGACGTGTGCTGGGCAATCGTGAAGCCGCCGCCCTCGCCGTTCCAATGCGCCGGGAAGAAATGCCGGAGGCTTGGGATGATGAGTCGATTGCGTCGTGAGAGCGGCCCCATGACCGGCGACCAGGATCTGAAATCGCTGAGCGAGCCGTGAATGCACAGGAGTGCGTCGCCGGAGCCGATATCCAGATAGGGTATGGCGGTGTCGCCGACGGCCAGTGTCTTCATGAGCTTCAGCCTTCGATCTGCACTGCGCTTCGCATGAGTTCTATAGAATGTGTCTTGGTGGATCTCCAGGAGTTCGCTGACGCGTTCGCGGCGTTGAATGACTTGCGAAATCCGGCTCTGTATCGGAGCGGCGCGCCAAACACCACGAATCCAGTGTTTTGATTTTTAACTTCGCTGTCGCCATGGCCGATGGAATGGTCTGCGCGACCGGAGGATTGTAAGTTTCAGAAAGGAAGGCAGAGAAATAATTTGGTGATAATAGTTCGAGCGTAGATGTTCTGGCGGAAACGAAAACTTTGATGTCGGAAATAATACTAGGGCCTGCCGTCGCGGCCACGAGCGTCTTCGCCTCCCGCGCCAAATGCGGAAAATAACGGATTGACTGCGTATAGACCGAGAGGCTGTATTGCTTTCGTCTGATGCCCGAGGGCGCGTTCGAAAAGACGATAAGTGGCAAGGAGTGGCGATACCACGCCCCGGCGAACGTGCCGTGCCTGTTTGTGGGCGTCGAGTCGTCCCAGCCCGGAACAGGTTCGATATGGAACGTCTTGCCCCGCCAGCTCGTGACGTAGAACTCCTGCAGAAGTTTCGGGCTGTGCAGAAGCGAGCCGATCGAGATTTCCGCAAACGGCGTACGATCGTAGGGGCCGAAATACTCGACCGTAATCTCCCAGACGCCGCCACGCCGGGCGACCGAACTGCGCATCGACCACACCGTCGGCTGATGTTGGTTCGTGCGTGGGACGATCTCGACGTGAGTTTCGCGGATTTCCTTCGGCGGAAGATCCTTTGTTGCTAGGAAGCTGGCGACCCTCTGGACGGTGTCCGCCTTCAGCCTGTCAAAGATACGCTTCTTGCGGCCCTGCCAGACGAGGTGATCGATGACGGCGTAATCGCGAGCGTTGAACAGGATTCCCATCGATACCCCCGACAAAAAGCGCGAGCCGGACAGGGTGCAAGCCAGAGCTGCACCGATGCCAAGCTGCCGCGGCTGTGATCATTTGCTGAATGTGAGCACCCGAAATCGGCTTTTCGGAGGCGGCCGTTCCGGTATGCCGGTACGGCTGCCGATCTGCTCATCGCAGAGCATAAGTCCGCAGCGTATGGTGGCCGCACAGAGAGTTCTGGAGATTCGCTTGCATCAGGCCGGTGCGCAGCCGATAGGATCGCGTACGGAAAGGCCAACGATCGGAACGCCAGCACTGGAACCCGACGCATGAACGATTTCGGAACCCATGGCACGAGCCGGGCAAGCAGCCATGCGCATGCCGGCTTTCAGGGGCGGCGCCCCGTCTTCACTGATGTCGGTTCGGCCATCGCGGCTGTCGTGTCCCTGATCGCGCTGCTCTTCTCCGGCTACACGTTCTATGAGACGGTGCTGAAGCAGGCCGAGTTGCGGGTCTACACGTCGCCCCTGATCCATATGTACCGGCAGGACTTCCGCGACGTCTTCGCCATTCCCGTGACCATTTCCAACGACGGCGCACAACGTGGGACGGTCTTGTCGTTCGATCTCGATATTACCCATCGGACGACGGGGCAAACGCAGCGCTTCCAGAACCTGCATTTCGGCGCATCGCCGCGCGGAGACGTGAAATTGTTCACGCCCATTACGGTCGCGGGTGGCGGCTCCTATTCGAATGTCGTGCTGTTTCACGCACTCGAAACGGGATCATTTGTCGAAACAACGGGCGGTGTGGAGTTGCCGTTGCGTCTGACGCTGAAACTCAATGTCGATCAGTCCGACGGATGGTTCGGGCTGCTTGCGCCGCCGCCTGTCACGTTCGAGATGACGGCGAATTTCATCGCCAGCCTGCGGGATATGGAATCCGGCCGTCCGACGCAGCTGCATGACGCGCGCTGGACGGCCGCCCGAGCCAAGGCGAAAGCAGCCGAGTGAGAATTGCACCGGTTTTCGTGCGAGGCAGCAACGAGTATCAGTGAGTCGGCGCACCGCATGCGCCCGCGCGGTTGCTGGTGGGCATCCGAAGCGCCAACACGGGTCCATCCGAAGGCGCCACTAGAGTGGTATATTGTCGTGTTTCTTCCAGGGGTTTTCGGCTTGCTTGTTCTGCAGCATGTTGAGCGCGCGGCAGATCCGGCGCCGTGTATTGCGCGGCAGGATGACTTCGTCGATGTAGCCGCGCTCGGCCGCGACGAATGGGTTCGCGAACCGCTTCTGGTATTCGTCGATGCGAGCCTTGATCTTCTCCGGGTCGCCAAGCTCGGCGCGATAGAGGATTTCGACCGCCCCCTTGGCGCCCATGACGGCGATCTCGGCGGACGGCCACGCGTAGTTGACGTCGCCACGGATGTGCTTGGAACTCATCACGTCGTAGGCGCCGCCATAGGCTTTGCGCGTGATCAGCGTGATCTTCGGCACCGTCGCTTCGGAATAGGCGAAGAGCAACTTGGCGCCGTGCTTGATGAGGCCGCCGTACTCCTGGGCGGTCCCTGGCAGGAAGCCAGGCACGTCGACGAACGTGACGATAGGGATCTCGAAGCAGTCGCAGAACCTGACGAAACGCGCGGCCTTGCGCGATGCATCCGAGTCGAGCACGCCGGCCAGCACCATCGGCTGGTTGGCCACGATGCCGACGGTGCGTCCTTCCATGCGGGCGAACCCGACGACGATGTTCTTCGCGAAGCTCTCCTGGATCTCGAAGAAATCGGCCTCGTCCACGACTTTCAGGATGAGTTCCTTGATGTCGTAGGGCTTGTTGGGATTGTCGGGAATGAGCGTGTCGAGCGACGGCTCGGACCGGTCGAACGGATCGCAACTCGGAAGCACCGGCACGCCCGACGTGTTGTTCGCCGGCAGGAAGTCCATCAGCCGCCGCATCTGCAGCAATGCTTCGACGTCGTTATCGTAGCCACGGTCGGCGATCGACGATTTCGTCGTATGGATCGACGCGCCTCCGAGTTCCTCCGCCGTGACCGTCTCGTTGGTCACCGTCTTCACGACGTCTGGGCCGGTGACGAACATGTAGCTCGTATCGCGGACCATGAAGATGAAGTCGGTCATGGCTGGGGAATACACGTCGCCGCCCGCACACGGGCCCATGATGACCGAGATCTGCGGGATGACGCCGGAAGCGAGCACGTTCCGCAGGAACACTTCGCCATAGCCGCCGAGGGCCGCGACGCCTTCCTGGATGCGCGCGCCGCCCGCATCGAAGAGGCCGATGATCGGCGCCCGGTTGGTCAGCGCCATATCCTGGATCTTCATGATCTTCTTCGCGTGCGTCTCGGAGAGCGACCCTCCGAACACGGTGAAATCCTTGGCGAAGAGATAGACGACGCGCCCGTTGATGGTGCCCCAGCCGGTGACGACGCCGTCGCCGGGGATCTTCGTTTTTTCCATCCCGAAGTCGGTCGAACGATGCTCGACATACATGTCGAACTCTTCGAACGAGCCTTCGTCGAGGAGCAACTCGATCCGCTCGCGGGCGGTCAGCTTGCCCCGCTTGTGCTGGGCCGCGATACGCGCTTCGCCGCCTCCGAGGCGGGCGATCTCGCGCCGTCTCTCGAGCTCGTCGATGATGTGCTTCATGGGAGCGTCGTGCCTGATGTTCGAGAACCTGCAACTTGGCTCTCTACCACGGGCGCGCCGACGCGCAAATCCTGGGGCTCGGATCGGTGAACCGCCCGAACCTGTCGGGATGGGCATGAGGGGGGGGGGCGCCAGCGCCCCTCCCTTAGCGACGTGCGGCCCGTCAGCGGTCAGACCGACGGCAGCGCCTTGCGGTTGCGCGCAATGAGGGCGACACCGACGAGGGCCAACATGGCGAACGCAACGCCGGTCGACTGGATGATCCGGGGCGGGTACCCGTCAGCCGCGCAGAACAGGGCCAACTCGGCGAGGCCGAAGAAGCCCGTCGCGGCAAGACCGATCGCCATGCGCTCGACCAGCGTCGCCTGGAAGCGGCCGTCTGTGCGCCATTTCAGGATCGCCGGAAAAGCCAGCGCAAAGAGCACCCCGAAAGCAAGGCTCTTCGCCGCGCATGTCATCACGACCGGACCGTAGATCAACTCCATCATGGCGCAGTTCCCTGTGTTAGAGCGTGCCGCTCTCTGTTTTGAACTGCGATCAGTATGTCTGGGGATGAAGTGCAAATCAAGACGGTTCGGATTGAAAATAGATCACGCTTCCGTGATCGATCGGTCTGCTATGTGCAACGCGCGCCTGTCGACCGCATGCGAATGCGGGCTGACGCTAGCCGCCGAGGTGTGCAAACGTGCGCATCTCACTTTTCGCTTCCAGCCGTGACGAGACGTCCATGAGCGCTCCCGAAATTCTGTCCCGCATCGTCGGCCCTGCCGCCTGCCTCACGTCTGCCGACGACGTCGCTCCCTACGCGGTGGACTGGCGCGGCTCCTACCGGGGGACGCCAGCCGCGGTCGTGAAGCCGGCGACGACGGCCGAAGTTTCGAATGTCGTTCGCGCCTGTGGTGAGACAGGTCTCGCGATCGTCCCGGCCGGTGGCCGGACGGGGCTTTGCGGGGGCACGGTGCCGCCGGCCAACGGTCCGCAGTCGATCGTGCTGTCACTCGAGCGGATGAACCGTGTCCGGTCGATCGACGCGCTGGATTTCTCGATCGTGGCGGAGGCAGGCTGTGTCGTGCAGAACATACAGCAGGCAGCCGCCGACGCGGGTCGACTGTTCCCGATCCAGTGGGGTGCCCAGGGTACGGCGCAGATCGGCGGCATGCTCTCCACGAACGCGGGTGGCATTCGTACCCTCAAGTGGGGCAATGCCCGCGAACTCGTGCTCGGCCTGGAGGTGGTGCTCCCAGATGGCCGTGTCCTCGACGATCTCCGGCGCGTGCGGAAGGACAACAGCGGCTACGCCCTGCGCCATCTCTTCATCGGAGCCGAGGGCACGCTCGGCGTCATCACTGCGGCCGCGCTCCGCCTGCAACCCGTCCTGAAGCGCGTCGAGACGGCGTTCGTGGCTGTCCCAAGTCCCGAGGCCGCGCTGGCGCTTTACGGCCGCTTCATGGACTCGGGCGCCGACCTCGTCGCCTTCGAGTTGTGCGCCCGCTATTGCATGGAAACCGCGGCCAAGCACGGCGTCGGACTGCGCATGCCGCTGCCGCTCGAAAGCCCCTGGTTCGTGATGGTCGAGATCGCCGCTGCCCACCCGAGCGTGCCTCTGCGGGAGATGCTGGAGGAGGTTCTGTCGGAGGCCATCGAAACGGGCGAGGCGACGGACGCCTCACTGGCCGACAGCGAGGCACAGCGCCTCGGCATCTGGAAGATCCGCGAGGACTACCCCGAGTGCTCGAGGCTCGAGGGGCCGGCCGTCAACACCGATACCGCCGTTCCGGTCTCGGCCGTCCCGGCATTCCTGGAGAAGGCGATCCGTGAAGTGGCCGCACGCTGGCCCGAGGGCCGCATCTCGGCCATCGGCCACGCGGGCGACGGCAACATCCATTTCGGCCTGCACGCCCCCGCCGGCTGGAGCCACGGTCGCCCGGCGTGGGCCGAGCGCGCCGACGGCTTCGAGGCGCTGGTCAACGCCATTGCCGTGTCGCTCGGAGGAAGCTTTTCCGCCGAGCACGGCATCGGCGTGTCGAAGCGTCATGCCATGGCGACCCACAAGAGCCCGATCGCCCTCGACGTCATGCGCCAGATCAAGGCTGCCCTCGACCCGGAAACGCGCATGAACCCCGGCAAGGTCCTGCCCTGACGTTCGCTTGCCCCGGCGCCCCGTTCAGCGAAAGGCCTCGCCGGGCTTCACACCGATCGCCTTGAGGATCATGGCAAGCGGGCAGAAGCCCGTGAACGCCGCCTGCAGCAGGTTTGCGCCGACGAAGGCCGTGAGCCAGAGCCAGTTCGGGCTGTGGGCGTGGGCGAGCCAGAGGCTGACGAGCACCACGATTCCGGCGAAAGCCATCACGATCCGGTCGATGGACATGGGTCACTCCGATCTGTTGCTCATGGCAAACTGCCCCGCCGGACCGGCCGCCGTCACTGCGATCTGTCAATCGCGGCCCGATTTCGCGGAGGCCGGTCGGAACCGGGCGCTACGGCCCCCGGCCAATCTCCGCGGCCCGCTTGATGGCGGCGCGCACGCGCTGGTAGGTGCCGCACCGGCAGAGATTGCTGATCGCGCCGTCGATCTCGGCGTCGGTCGGTTCCGGCGATCGCGCCAGAAGCGCGACGGCGGCCAGGATCATCCCCGCCTGACAATAGCCGCACTGCGCCACATCGAGTTCGATCCAGGCGCGCTGCACCGGATGCGAGACGTCGGCGCTGAGCCCCTCGATGGTCACGATCGTGGCCTGCGGCGTCACCTCGCCGACCTTGATCGAGCAGGAGCGCCGCGCCGTCCCGTCGATCAGCACCGTGCAGGCGCCACACGCGCCGATTCCGCACCCGTATTTGGTCCCGATCAGCCCGGCCGCCTCCCTGAGCGCCCACAGGAGTGGCATCTCGTCGTCGACCGCGAGATCGAGCACCTTTCCGTTGATCTTCAGCTTTGCCATGGAGCGCGCCCGTTGGACCGGCGTGGCTGCCTGCCCGCCAAAGCTTCACTGCGGCGCGGGCCGCGCAAAATCAAGCCCAGACCCTTCTGGATCGGGATCAACTGGCTGTTGTCGCGAGGCTCAGGCTATCGACTTTGGCGCCGTTGGCGGCTCAACCGGGACCTCGACGGTGTCCGACCACGGCAACGCGCCTTCCCGCATCCGCTGGAACACGACGTAGAGCATGGGGATGATGAAAATTCCGATGACCGACGCCGCGATCATTCCCGCGAGTACAGGCAGGCCGACCGCATACATGCTGTCGGCTCCGGGCCCGGTGGCCCGCACGAGAGGCAGAAGCCCGACGATGAACGCGATGCTGGTCATCATGACGGGTCGGAATCTGAGCCGCGCGCCCGTGGCCGCGGACTCGAGGATCGACTGCCCCTCGCGCCGCTTCTCGAGCGCGAATTCGGTGATCAGGATCGCGTTCTTGGCAGCGAGCGCAATCAGCACGACGATGCCGATCTGCGCATAGAGGACGAAACTCTCGCGCATCAGCAGCAGCCCGATGAGCGCGCCGAGGACGGCCACCGAGACCGAGAGCAGCACCGGGATTGGCACGTTCCAGCTCTCGTAGAGGGCGACGAGGAAGAGGAAGGCGAACAGGAACGCAAAGCCGATGACGATCGGCGTCTGCCCGGCCGACGCCTTCTGCTCGAGCGCCTGGCCCGTCCATTCGTAGCTGAACCCGGTCGGCAGCCCTTTCGCCGAAAGCGCCTCCATGACGGCGACCGCTTCGCCTTCTCCGCGCCCGGCGGCCGGACTGCCGGTAATGCTGACGGCACGGTAGTTGTTGTAGCGGACGATGGTGCGCGGTCCGACCTCCAACTCCGCCCGTGCAACGGCCGAGAGCGGCACCATCTGTCCCTCGCTGTTGCGCATCTGGATGGCGTAGATCGACTGCACCGTATTCCGGAACTCGCTAGCCGCCTGCATGCGGACGGTCCATGTCCGTCCCTGCAGACTGAAATCATTGATGTAATAGCCGCCGAGCGTCGCTTGCAGTGCCGAAAAGACGTTGCTCAGGCTGAGCTTCAGGGACTGTACCTTGTCCCTGTCGATCGTAAGGCGGATCTGGGGCGTCGCGGCCTCGTAGTTCGAGAAGACGTTCGCCACCTCGGGCCGCTGGTTCGCGGCCACGATCATCCCGCGCATGACGGCTGCGATGGCTGCCGGCTCTTGGCCCTCGATGGCCTCGAGCATGTATTCGAACCCACCGACCTGTCCGAGGCCGGAGATCGAAGGTGGATTGACGGTCAGGAAAAAGCCATCGGGGACGGCCGCGAGCGCGCGTGTGATCCGCCTTGCAACCGCCGTGGAGTGCTCCGCCGCCCCCGGCCGCTCGGCGTAGTCCTTGAGCCGGACGAAGAACACGCCGGCGTTGGGCGCCGCGCCGCCGCCGAGGAAGTCGATACCCACCACGGCCACCACGGAGGCGACCGCCCGGTCGGCCCGGATGATGGCTTCTGCCGCACGTGCAGCGTCGGTCGATCGGTTGATCGATGCCGCCGGGGGCAGATTGAAGATCGCCATGAGGTAGCCCTTGTCCTCGCTGGGCAGGAACCCCGAGGGCAGGTTGCTCATGGCACCCCAGATTCCGAACGCCATGCCGGCCACGGCGACGATGCTGAAGATCGCGACCCTGAGCAGCCGGGTCACGAGGCGGGTATAGCCCTGGCCGACCCGGTCGATGGCGGCGGTAATGCGCGCCATGATGCCGGTCGGATGACCTGGCTTCAGGAGCATGGCGCAGAGCGCCGGCGAGAGCGTCAGGGCGTTGATCGCCGAGATCACCATCGCAGCCGAGATGGTGACGGCGAACTCCCGGAACAGCACGCCGCTGCTGCCCGGCAGGAATGCGACCGGCACGAACACCGAGAGCAGCACGAGCGTGATGGCGATCACGGGCCCCGCGATTTCGCCCATGGCCTTGCTGGTGGCTTCGGCCGGCGTCAGGTGTGGCTCCTGCTCCATCACGCGCTCGACGTTCTCGACCACCACGATGGCGTCGTCGACGACGATGCCGATGGCGAGCACGAGCGCGAGCAGCGAGATGCTGTTGGCCGAATATCCGAGCGCCAGCAGCACGGCGAACGTTCCGATCACAGCGACCGGCACGGCGAGCAGCGGAATGATGGTCGGTCGGATACGGCCGAGAAATAGGAATACCACGACGGCGACGAGAACGAACGCCTCGATCAGCGTGTGCACGACCTTGGAGATCATCGCCGAGACGAAGTCGGCGGTATTGTAGATGAACGTGTACTCCACGCCGGCTGGAAACCTCGGCCGCAACTCGTCGAGCCGCTTGCTCACGGCCTTGGCGACGGCAACGGCATTCGCGCCCGGCGACAGATAGATCCCCATCGCAGCCGTCGGCTGCCCGTTGAACGTCGTCGTCGTGTCGAAGCTCGCCGCCTCGAGCTCGATCTTCGCGATATCCGAGAGCCGGATGTTCGAGCCGTCGGATTCGCTGCGCACGATGATGGCGCCGAACTCCTCGACGGAGCTGAGCCGGCCCTTCGTCGTCACCGTCAGCTGCAATCGCTGGTCCGCGCTGATCGGCGCCGCGCCGATCCGCCCCGCGGCCGCCTGCTGGTTCTGCGCCCGGACCGCATTGATGACGTCGTCCGTCGATAATCCGAGGTTGGCGAGCCGCTGCGGATCGAACCAGATCCGCATCGAATAGTCGCGCGCGCCGAACAGCGAGGCATCGCCGACGCCGTTGATCCGCTTCAGCTCGTCGATGACGTTGATCGTCACGAAATTGCTGAGAAACAGCTGGTCGTGCGCCGGGTTCGACGAGTGGAAGGTGAACACCTGCAGGATATCAGTCGAAACCTTCGCGATGTTGAGGCCCGCCGTGCGGACTTCCTGCGGCAGCTTGGCCGCCGCGAGATTCGCCCGGTTCTGGACGTTGACCGTCGCGATATCGGGATTGGTCGTCAGGTCGAAGGTTATGTTGAGCGTGTAGCTGCCGTCGCTCGCCGACGTCGAGCGCATGTATCGCATGCCGCTGACGCCGTTGATGGCGTTCTCGAGCAGCTGCCCGACGCTCTCCTCGACGGTGCGCGCATCGGCGCCCGGATAGTTCGCCTGCACGCGGACCGTGGGCGGCGCGATGTTCGGGTATTGCGAGACGGGCAAGGCCGTCATGGCGATCAGGCCGGCGATCGTGATCACGATCGAGATCACCATCGCGAGGCGGGGCCGCCGGATGAACAGGTCGAAGATCATGTCGCTCTCCGCCTATTTCTTCTGTGCCGGTGCGGCGGCCGGTGCCGGGACGCGCGAGGTGGGCGCGGCCTGCTCGGTTTGCGGCGACACGACGCTTCCGGGCCGCGCATTGCGGTGGCCGTTGACGACGACCGTGTCTCCAGCCGTGAGGCCGCTCTCGACGACGATGGCCGGACCGACCTGCTGACCGACCGTGATGCGCCGCTGCTCGACCTTGTTGCCGGCCGCGACCACCAGCGTGAACGCGCCCTGCTGATCGAGCATCAGCGCCGACTGCGGCATCATCAGCTTCGGCTCCGACTTCTTCCGCACGACCATGACGTCGACGAGCTGCTGATCGACGAGCAGTCCCTTCGGGTTCGGCATCGAGGCGCGCACGATCACCGAGTCCGTCGACGTCGTCGCCTGCACGTCGACGAACTTGATCGCGCCGCGCTCTTCGTAGAGCGATCCGTCCGCGAGCTTGAGCTGCACGAAATAGTCGTCACGGTTGGCTGCCGAGCGCCGCACTTCGATCATCACGCGCTGCGGCACCGGGAACGTCACGTAGACCGGGTCCTGCGAGACGAGCGTCGCGAGCGGATTGCCCGACGGCCCGACGAGATCGCCGATCGCATACGTCGCGCGTCCGACCCGCCCGTCGAACGGCGCGAGCAGGCGCGTGTAGCCGAGATTGACCTCGGCCGTCTGCAGCTCGGCCTCCCTCACCCGCTTCTGCGCCTCGGCCTGCGCCAGCCCCGCGCGCGCCTGATCGAGCTGCGCCTTCGAGGCGGCCGCCGAATTGCGCTCGGCGAGTTCCTGCTGACGCTCGAACGTGATTTTCGCGAGCTGCAGCGCGGCGTCGGCGTTGGCGAGGTTGCCTTGCGCCTGGTTGACGGCGAGTTCGAACGGCAGCTTGTCGATCTCGAACAGCATGTCGCCCTTCTTGACGACCGCGCCTTCCTCGAAGCCGCGCTTGACGAGGAAGCCCTGCACGCGCGCCCGAAGTGGCACCTTCTCGATGGCTTCGATCCGCCCGGCGTAGCTCGACTCCTCGGAAATGTCCCGCGACTGCACGGCGGCTACGATGACCGTCGGGATCGGTTGCGCTGGCGGCGCGCTCTCGCTCCCGCATCCCGCGCCGAGCATCGCGGCGGCCAGAACCGCGAGGCCGATGGTCCGTGACCGGATACGCTTCCGGGCGGTCGATGGGGTCGACGTCATGGGCGGGGCTCGCGGTTCTTTCGGGAGAGGCGACGCCCGAAACTACCGTCGGCGTCTCATATCAACAAGGCCAAAGCACTGATCGGTAAATAGAGTTCCATTGCAGCGAGGACATTTGAAACATGACGGATATGTGTCGCATGCGAACCGTCGCAACCTTGTCCGCAAGGCCGCGTTAGGACATTGGCGGCGAGTCATGTCTGCTTGACGCGCGAGAGCCAGGCGGGGGCGTAACGTGAAGCGATTCCAGTGTTCGGGTTGCGGCCAGGAAGTCCATTTCGACAATTCGCGCTGCCTGCAGTGCGGCGCCGACCTCGGCGTTCATCCGATCGAGTGGCGCATGATCGCCCTCGCACCCGATGCGTCCGGCGTGATGGGCGTCGATGCTGGCGCCGGCCGCTGGTCGCTCTGCCAGAACGCGACCCACGACACCTGTAACTGGCTCGTGGCCCCCGGTGAAGGCCCCCTCTGCCTGAGCTGCCGCCACAATCGCACCATCCCGGATCTCGGCATCCCGGCCAACCTCGCGCTCTGGAAAGCGATCGAACTCGCCAAGCGGCAACTGTTCTACGCCCTGATCCGATGGGGCCTCCCCCTCGACGGCCTGCTCGAAGGCGGGCTGACGTTCGAGTTCGCGGCCGACACGGTGGGCCCGGACGGCACCGTCGTGCGCATGATGACCGGCCACCGCGACGGCACCATCTCGATCAACATCGAGGAGGCCGACGACGCGGTCCGCGAGCGCATCCGCACCGAGATGGGCGAGCCCTACCGCACGCTTCTCGGCCATTTCCGCCACGAGGTCGGCCACTACTACTGGGACCGTCTGGTGCGCGACGGCGGTCGGCTGGAGGATTTCCGCGCCATCTTCGGCGACGAAACCGCCGACTACGGCGCGGCCTTGCAGCGCCATTATCAGAACGGAGCGCCCGAGAACTGGTCGGGCCAGTTCATCAGCGCCTACGCGGCGGCCCACCCATGGGAGGATTTCGCCGAAACCTGGAGCCATTATCTCCACATCGTCGATAGCCTCGAAACCGCCTACGCCTACGGCATGTCGGTGACGGCGCCGCTCGGCGTCGACGGTCCCCCGTCCGTGGAGCTGGATTTCCAGCCCTACGAGGCGACGGAACTCTCCCGCATCATCGAAGCCTGGGTGCCATTCACGATCGCCCTGAACAGCATCAATCGCAGTATGGGCCAGCGCGATTTCTACCCCTTCGTGATGTCGGGTCCGGTGATGGAGAAACTCGAATTCGTCCATCGCCTGATCAAGGGCTGATCCGCCGGCCGGAACGAGCGCCCCAGCGAACCCAGCGCGGCGAGCGGCGGGCTCGCCGCACCTGATATTTGTCCCGCCTTACGCACGGAATAGTATCGATTTTCTGCTCATGTCCGGTCGATCGACTGACAGTGCCGGGCCATGCGAGCGATCCCGAAAACATGGTTGACGGGCACAGCCAGCAGAAGGACTGTACGCTGACAGAATGACGTGTCGCGCTTCGTCTCGATGCCACATGGCACAGGATGCTTACGATGGCCAATGAAGCGTGTGCGAATATGGGAGACGCACGCATGCCAGCGTATCTGGGACAAGCGGGAGGCAGAGATTCGAACGAGGGCGAGCTGAAAATGCTTGCGAAGCTGGGCCGGATGCCCGGCCGGTTGCTGGTGGGCAACCGAAGGCCAAACGGTAGGTATGGGCATCCAAAGGCGCACAAAACCGCCATTCAGTCCATCTCGATCAATCGCACCGACGTCACGGGCACCAACCAGGGCCGCGACCGCGGCTTCGCGGCGACGTTCACGCGTGCGCTTTCTCATAGCGCCTTCAGTTGCCCGCCAGCAACCGGCGCGGGCAGCACGGGCGCCGCCGAGACCATCTATTTCCAGACCGACCGCGCGGATACCGTCGATCCGACGCCGGGGTTCACGCCCGCCGAAGGCGTCGACAAGCTGCCGCAACTGCCGCGCTCGGGAAACCTCTTTTCCATCGCCTACACGCTGACCAACGACGCCGCGTTCCGCGCCGAATGGATGCCAGAGGCGGCGGCATTCAGGGTTTGCAGAGGTGTGGTGGAGCATCTGGTTCGTCGCATTTTGCGCAATCAAAGTAGATAGGTATCAAGTATGGGCACTTATCCAGAATTATCAGCGTTTTTTGAGGCCCACAGGTTTCGTTTCTTTTTGGGTATATCTTTGAGCGTGTTGCTGTCTTTTGTCTGCTTGATGTGTGTTTTCGTCGTCCAGGTCGAATCGCATGTCGCTATGTTTCTTTTGTTGGCCTCTGTTGCTCTGGCTGCTGCTTTGAACTATTGCATATTCCGTACTGCTCGTGATTTGCGCCGTTTTTCATTTCGAGATCGTTTGCTGAGATTGCTGCTCATGAGTGCGCTGTTTTCGGTCGCAATATCTCTTTCAATTCCATTTTTTGGTATGGCTGTGCGCTCTCAAGCATTTATCCAGGTGGCACTTTTGTTTTATGGGGTTTCATCCCCGCTAACGCTTCATCTTCCGGCTTTGCTGGCGGTTGATAGAACGCGCATGGACCAGTTGTAATCTCACTAATGCGAGAAATCAGCCGTTGGCGGAGGGCATTATGACTGCAGTTGACAGCTGGCTGTTTATCTTAACCAAAATCGTGGAAGTGCAGGGTTCATCCTATACGGTCTACGGGAGCTTTAACAATGTTGTTGTCAATTCCGAAAACATTCAGAGAATGCTCACCGACCCTGCTTTTCAGGTGGCTGCTGTTAATGGGTTGAATGTCATCGCCAACACTTATGCGGCGGGCGCAGCGCTTCTGACTGAGCTTGCGATCGCCACGGGTGGTGGATCGTCGCTCACGATATCTGGACTCGCCGCATTCGCACTTAGTAGTGACGTTGCCACATCAGTCTTCAATGTTTATAGCGCCTACCAGAGTGGTGACGGCTCCAAGTTCCAATATGAGTTAAATAAGCTGATTTTCGCAGGAGGATTGGCTTTTTCATTCCTGGCCGCCGGGGCTGGGGCGCCAGCCGCTGCAGTTGCTTGGACTCTGGGGCAGCAAGCCTTTGATTGGATCGAGTCGGGAAATCCCCCCTTCCCCCTGAGTTCGCTGTTCGGTGTGCTTCAATCTGCATTGGAAGCAACGAAAGCATCTATTTCCCCATTGTTGAAAGACCCCCTCATCCTCGATCTCGACGGCGATGGTATCGAGCTGATCTCGCTGGCCAACTCCAACGCGCATCTGGACTACGGCGGCGATGGGTTTGCCGAGCGCACGGGCTGGGTGAAGGGCGACGACGGCATCCTGGTCTTTGACCGCAATGCCAACGGTGCCGTCGACGGCATCGGCGAGATGTTCGGCTCGGCCACCCAGGACGGTTTCGAGGTGCTCGAGACGCTCGACACCAACAATGACGGCAAGATCGACGCCGCCGACGCCGAGTTCGCAAGCCTTCGCGTCTGGCAGGACGCCAACGAGGACGGCATTTCGGACACTGGCGAGCTGAAAACATTGGCGGAGCTGGGCATTCAGTCCATCTCGGTCAATCGCACCGATGTCACGGGCACCAACCAGGGCCACGACCGCGGCTTCGCGGCGACGTTCATGCGGGCGGACGGCAGCACGGGCGCCGCCGAGACCATCTATTTCCAGACCGACCGCGCGGATACCGTCGATCCGACGCCGGGGTTCACCCCCGCCGAAGGCGTCGACAAGCTGCCGCAGCTTCCCGGCTCAGGGAACCTCTATTCCATCGCCTACACGCTGACCAACGACGCCACGTTCCGTGCCGCCTGGACGGCACTCGCGGACAGCGCGGCAGGAATGAAGAGACACGTTTCGCAGGAGCCATTGGAGCGGGCGGCGGGAATCGAACCCGCGTCAATAGCTTGGAAGGCTATCGCATTACCATTATGCTACGCCCGCGCTCCGCTCGGTCGTGCGGCCGGACCCGAGGTCACGCGCTGCCCGAAACGTCCCGCGTTCTATCGTGCGCGCGCTCGCGAGGCAACCGGCTTCCGACAGGCACCGATGGACCAAGCCGCCTAACGCCGCACGCTCCCGCGATCACTCTCCGGTGCAGGCTGGAACAGCGTGCGGGGCGAGGTGTAGCGGTAGATGATCAGCACCGCCACGGCCGCGGCCAGTGCCAGCCGCACGAGGAGCCGCCTCTGCCGCCGGCTCATGCGGGCGCCCTCCGCAGGGCTATCGGCAGGCCGATCGTTCGCATAGCGTAGAGCCTTCCGCCCCCCGAAGCCCCGGAGGCCCAAGCCGTGTGGCCCAATCCCCGCATACCCTTTGCCATGGCGAGCGAACGCCAGAAGCTGCCCCCGCTCGACGGCAAGCCGCTCATCGTCAATGTCGTCGTCAACATCGAGTATTGGCCCTTCGATCGCCCCATGCCGCGGGGGATACTCCCGGCGCCGCACGGCGCCAAGGTCGATCCGCCCGACGTGCCGAATTATTCCTGGGTCGAGTACGGGCTGCGCTGCGGCATGCCGCGCCTTTTCGACATGCTGGCCGCCCGGGGTATCCCCGCGACGGCGTTCGTGAATGCCCAGGTGGCCGACGTCTATCCGTCGCTGGCCAAGGCCGTCGTCGCCGCCCGCTGGGAACTCGTCGGGCACGGCTGGTTCCAGCGTACCCTGAAGCAGTCAGAGGACGAAGCCGCCGAGATCCGCCGCTGTCTGGCGCGCCTCGAAGCCCTGTCGGGCACCCGCGTGCGCGGCTGGTTCGGTGCCGGCGGTGGCGAAACGCTCGACACGCCCGACCACCTGAAGGCCGCCGGCGTCGATTTCATCCACGACTGGCTGGTCGACGACCTGCCGGTGTGGATGCGTACGGCGCACGGCCCGCTGCTGTGCCTCCCCTACTCGTGGGAGCTGAACGACGTGCCCGTCTGGGTGGTGCACAGCCATTCGAGCGACGAACTCCTGAAGCGGCTGGAGGCGACGCTGTCCGTCTTCGAGCGCGAGATCGAGACGCAGGGCCCCCGCATCGTCACGTTCGGGCTGCACCCCCATCTCGTCGGCGTGCCGCATCGAGCCTATTACATGGAGAAGGCGCTGGACCTCCTCGCGCGCCGGGACGACGTGGTGTTCGCCACCTCGAGCCGCATCGCCGACTGGTTCCTCGCGGCGGACAAGGTCGGCCCCGTCTTCCCCGAAGCATGACGGGACGCTCCCCCGTGACGAGCCGGCCGGCTTTCGGCTAGGCTGGCATGGAACGGGCTGGCCTGCGGGTCGCCCATCCCACTTCGTTCGCTCGAAAGGCAATCCATGAAGATCCTGGTGATGGGCTCCGGCGGTGTCGGCGGCTATTTCGGTGGCCGGCTCGCGGCAGCGGGCCACGACGTGACGTTCGTGGCGCGTGGCGCGCATCTCGCCGCGATGCAGACGGACGGCCTGACGCTCGACAGCCAGCTCGGCAACGTCACCATCAAGCCCGCCAAGGCCGTGGCCGGTCCCGAAGCCGCCGAACGGCCCGACATCATCATGTTCGCGACCAAGCTCGGCGATACCGAAGCCGCGGCCCACAGCCTCGCCGGCGTTGTGGGCCCAGAGACGAGCATCATCACATTCCAGAACGGCGTCGATGGCCCCGAGATCATCGCGGCGGCGCTCCCCGGTGTGCACGTCGTGCCGGGCGTGGCGCGCATCGCGAGCCACATCTCGCGCCCCGGCGTCATCGAGCATCGGAGCCCCTTCGCCCGCATCGAGTTCGGCGAGCCCGATGGCAGCGCCCACCCGCGCCTCGAAGCGTTTCACGCGGCATGCAAGGCCGCCGGCATCGACGCGGTGCTGTCGAAGAACATCCGCCGCGACATCTGGTTGAAGTTCGCGCTGCTGGCACCGTTCTCGGGCCTGTCGTCGCTCACCGGCTCGACAGCCGGCCCGATCCGCGAGACGCCTGCCACGCGTGCCCTGATGGAAGCCGCCGTGCGCGAGGTGATCGCCGTAGGTGCGGCATCGGGCGTAGAGATCTCGGCCGATGACTATCCGCGAGTCTGGAAGGCGATCGAGGGCCAGCCGCCGGCCATGACGTCGTCGATGGCGCACGATCGCAAGGCCGGGAAGCCGATGGAGGTCAACTATCTCTCCGGCGCGGTCGTCAGGCTCGGAGAGAAGTACGGCATCCCCACGCCGACGCACGCGTTCATCACGCAAGCCCTCGCCATCGACGCGCCCGGGCGGCGATAAGGGCGACACCCGCCACGAAAGCTGACGGGCGAGCCGCGTTGGCATCGCGCTCCGAGTCTGGTTATCTGGCGGCGGTGGCGTCGTCCGGTTGCCGCCACGGAGCAGCCAGGAGCGGACCATGCATCGAAACATTGCCTTCATCGGCCTCGGCGCCATGGGCGCCGCGATGGCGGAGACGCTCGTCAAGAAGCAGTATCATGTAACGGGCTACGACATGCGCCCCGAGGCCGTGGCGCGTCTGGCGTCGCACGGCGGCACCGGCGCGGCCAGTGTCGAGGAAGCGGCCCGTGGCGCTGACCTGCTGATCCTCATGGTGGTCAACGCCGATCAGGCCGAGGACGTGCTGTTCGACAAGCTGGCGCTGGAAGCCCTGAAGCCCGAAGCGACGGTGATCGTCTGCTCCACGTGCTCGCCTGACCGGGTCGAGGCGATGGCCCGCCGGGTCGAGAAATCCGGCCGCCATTTCATCGACGCCCCGGTCTCTGGCGGCGTCACGGGCGCGGCGACGGGCACGCTGACCATCATGGCGGCGGCGCCGAAGCCGATCTTCGAGAAGGCGCGCCCCGTTCTGGCAGCCATGGGGTCGAGCCTCTTCCATCTCGGCGAGACGCCCGGACAGGGCGCCGCGATGAAGGTGGTCAATCAGTTGCTCTGCGGCGTCCATATCGCTGTCGCCGCCGAAGGGCTGGCGTTCGCCGAGCGCGCCGGGATCGATCCGAAGCAGGCGCTCGAGGTGCTGTCGGGCTCGGCCGCGCAAAGCTGGATGCTGAAGGCGCGCGGGCCGCGCATGGTCGACTACGACGACATCGTCACCAGCGCGGTCGATATCTTCGTCAAGGACCTCGGCTTGGTGCTCGATTCCGGACGCGCGGCAAAGATGGCATTGCCGCTCGCGGCTGCGGCCCACCAGCTGTTCCTCGCGGCGTCCGGCATGGGCCACGGTCACGAGGACGACAGCCAGGTCATCGAGACCTATCGCGCCCTGATGCATCGGAAGGCCTGAGCGCCATGGCGTCCCCGGTCGAACTCGACAGTGCCGACATCCTGATCCTCGTCGACAACGTCACCGACAACCTGTCCTCGACGCCGCGCTTCGTCGAGACCGAGCTGTCTCGGCTTCAGCGGCGCGGTGTCGGCCTCGTGGCCGGCGATTGTCTGTGCTGCGCGGCGCACGGGCTGTCCTGCCTCGTCACGCTCCGGCGCGGCGACGAGACGAGGACGCTGCTGTTCGACACCGGGCCCGAGGCCGACACGTTCGCCCGCAACGTGCAGCGGCTCGGCGCTGATCTCGGCAAGGTTGGCGCCGTTGTCTTGAGCCACGGCCATTGGGATCATGGCGGCGGCATGCTGCGCGCCCTCGACCTGATCCGCGGCGCGGGTGGCCCGCGTCGGGTGCCCTACTACGCCCATCCCGAGATGTTCCATCAGCGTGCATCGAAAAACGCCGACGGCACGTTCCGCCTGATGGAGGACGTCCCCTCACCGCGCGCGCTGGCTATCCATGGCGCCGAGGTGATCGCGACCCGCGAGGCGAGCCTCGCCCTCGACGGCTTCGCCTGGGTCAGTGGCGAGATCCCGCGCGTCACGCCCTACGAGCGCGGATTGCCCGGCCAGCATCGGCGAACGGCCGATGGCACAGGCTGGGAGCCGGACGAACTGCTGATGGACGAGCGGTGCGTCGCGTTCCATGTACGCGGCAAGGGCATGGTCGTCCTGTCGGCGTGCTCCCATGCCGGCATCGTCAACGTGCTGACGCACGTGCGAGATGCGTTTCCCGGCGTCCCGCTCCATTGCGCGCTCGGAGGCCTGCATCTCTCGGGCACGAATGAGCGGATCATCCCCGAGACGGTGCGCGACCTCGCGGGCTTCGGGCTCACCACCATCGCGACCGGGCACTGCACCGGATGGCGGGCCATGTCTGCCCTTTTGCACGCGTTCGGCGACCAGTGCCTCGTGCCGCTGGCTGTCGGCAAGGGCATGACCTTCGCCGCCGCCTGAAGGTCCCGCGGCCGGGCGTCCATCGCGGCGCTGCGGACCGGCGCCTGATTGCCGTTCACGATTGCTTTCCCTTGCCAAACGAGCGCGTTCGGTACAAGTTCGCCCCACAACGATTCTCCCGATCGTGGCGTGAAACGAGCGTCGTCCTGAGGTGGTGGGCGGCGAGGGGCGGAGCTACCGTTTCCGTGTGGCGGGCCGGGGTCAGGGACGAAAGCAGGCATTTTTGATGAGGCTTGGGCTATGCGGCTGGTGATCGAACGGAGCGAGCTGATGCGCGCGCTCGGACACGTCACGAGCGTCGTGGAGCGCCGCACCACGATACCCATTCTCTCGAACGTGCTTCTGCGTGCCGTCGGATCGTCGCTCGAGCTGAAGGCGACCGATCTCGAACGCGAGGTCGTGGAAGCCGTATCGGCCGACGTGCAGCAGCCGGGCGCCATCACCGTGCCGGCGCACATGCTCAACGACATCGTCCGCAAGCTTCCCGAAGGCGCCGAGATCGAGATGGTCCGCGATGCCGAGCGCGAGCGCCTGACGATCAGGGCCGGCCAGGCGCGGTTCGCCCTCCAGACCATCGTCGCCGACGACTTTCCCGATCTGGCCGCTGGCGAGATGGGCCACACCTTCGAGATCCCGGCGGCCGATCTGAAAAGCCTGATCGAGAAGACCCGCTTTGCCATCTCGACCGAAGAGACGCGGTACTACCTGAACGGCATCTACCTGCACACCGCTGAGCGGAGTGGGCAGCCGACCTTGCGCGCCGTGGCCACCGATGGCCACCGCCTGGCGCAGCTCGACGTCGACTTGCCCGAGGGCGCCCAGGGCATGCCGGGCGTGATCGTCCCGCGCAAGACGGTGCACGAGATCCATCGCCTCATCGAAGCCTCGAGCGCGCCGATCACCGTCGGAGTGTCGGCCGCGAAGGTGCGCTTCGTGATCGGCCCGATCACACTGACGTCGAAGCTGATCGACGGCAGCTTCCCCGACTACCAGCGGGTCATTCCGCAGTCGAACGACAAGTCGATGAAGGTCTCGAACAGCCAGTTCATGTCGGCCGTCGATCGCGTGTCGACCATCGCCAGCGAGCGCGGCCGCGCTGTCAAGCTCGCCATCGCGCCGGACAAGCTCGTGTTGTCCGTCACCAATCCCGACGGCGGCAGCGCGACCGAGGAACTGGCCGTGGATTATGCGGCCAACAGCTTCGAGATCGGCTTCAACGCGCGCTATCTCCTCGACATCTCCGGCCAGCTCGAGAGCGACACGCTGCAGTTCCTGCTGGCCGATCCCGGATCGCCGACCATGGTCAAGGACGGCGGCGAGGATCGCGCGCTCTATGTCCTGATGCCGATGCGGGTCTAGCGCGTCGGGTCCGCTCTGGGGCCGATTGAGTGCAGCCGTCTCACGCTGCGGAGTGGGAGGCTTCGGGCCGGCCGAAGCCCGACGTCGGATGCCGGGCTGCCATGTGGATCTCCCGCCTCGTTCTGACCGATTTCCGTAATCACGCGCGCCTCGAGCTGAACCTCGACCGGCGTCCCGTGGTGCTGGCGGGTGCGAACGGCGCCGGCAAGACCAACGTGCTCGAAGCCGTCTCTCTGTTGGCCGCCGGGCAGGGCTTGCGTCGCGCGGCCTATCCTGAATTGATCCGGCGCGCCGGGGCTGGAGGGTGGGCTGTTGCGGCGACGCTCGAAACCGACGCCGGACCTGTCGAGATCGGAACCGGCCTCGATCCCTCGCGCCCCGACGCCGCCCGTGGCGGCCGCATCGTTCGCATCAACGGTGAGCCCCAGTCAGGTTCGGGCGCCTTGGCCGGGCTCGTCGAGATGGCGTGGCTGCTGCCATCGATGGACGGTCTCTTCACCGGACCGGCGGGCGATCGGCGCCGCTTTCTGGATCGGCTGGTCCTGGGTTTCGATGCCGGCCACGCCATGCGCGCCGGCCAGTTCGAACGCGCCATGCGGCAGCGCAACCGCTTGCTCGAGGACGGTGTTCGTGACGCGGCCCGTTTCAGGGGGCTCGAGCACGTCTTGGCCGAAACGGGCGTGGCGCTGGCGGCCGCACGCGTCGCGACGGTTGCCGGCATCGTCCGGATGATCGAGGCGCGCCATGCGCGGACGCCTGATAGCCCCTTTCCGTGGGCGGCACTGGCGCTCGAAGGCGCCCTCGAAGCCGACCTGACCGCCGGTCGACCGGCCGTCGACGTGGAGGATCGCTACCTCGAATCCCTCGCCTCCGGTCGCGAGCGCGATCGTGCTGCGGGGCGGACGCTGGAGGGCCCACATCGCAGCGATCTCGTCGTCGGGCACGGGCCGAAAGGCATGCCGGCCGATGCCAGTTCGACCGGCGAGCAGAAGGCGCTTCTGATTGGCCTCGTCCTCGCGCATGCCGAGCTTCTGGCCGAGCGCCGGTCGGGTGCCGCGCCGATCCTTCTCCTCGACGAGATCGCCGCCCATCTCGACGTCCGCCGCCGCGCGGCGCTCTTCCGCGAGATCCGGTTGCTCGGCAGTCAGGCCTGGTTGACGGGCACGGATCCGATCGCCTTCGAGGCATTATTGAACGACGCGCAATTCATTCCTGTCCGAGACGACGGCATTGGCCGGCAAGCCGTTTCGCCGCACCCGGCGGATGACGATCTAAGTATTTGAAATTAAAATCACAAAATTGGCTTGAAAAAGGCTGTGTGACGCGCGATTTACCGGGCTCTTTGGGCGCCCTCATGGTATAAGCCACACACTAGAAATAGCCACCGCCCGGGACCATCTCGACATGAATGCTACGCCTCAGAATCAGCCGAACGCGGCCGAGGAATATGGCGAAGACTCCATCAAGATGCTGAAGGGCCTCGACGCGGTCCGCAAGCGTCCCGGCATGTACATCGGCGACACGGACGACGGGTCCGGCCTCCACCACATGGTCTACGAGGTGGTGGACAACGCCATCGACGAGATTCTGGCTGGCCACGCTACCGAATGCCTTGTCACGCTCAACGCCGACGGGTCGGTCACCGTCAGCGACAACGGTCGCGGGATTCCGGTCGGCATCAAGCAGGACGACGATCAGGACCCGAAGCGGTCGGCAGCCGAGATCGTGTTCACGGAACTTCATGCCGGCGGCAAGTTCAACCAGAACGCCTATAAGGTTTCGGGTGGCCTCCATGGCGTGGGCGTGTCGGTCGTCAATGCGCTGTCGACGTCGTTGAAGGCGCGCATCTGGCGTCAGGACAAGGAGCACTTCATCGAGTTCCGGGACGGCAATCCCGTCGCGCCGCTGATCGCCGTAGGCGATGGCAAGGGGCGGCGGGGCACCGAGATCAGCTTCGTGCCGAGCCCCAACACTTTCACGAACATCGAATTCGACTACATGACGCTCGAGCACCGTCTGCGTGAGCTGGCGTTCCTCAATTCCGGCGCCTGCATCCGCTTGACCGACAATCGCCACGCCGACGTCAAATCCGAAACGATGATGTACGAAGGCGGCGTCGCTGCGTTCGTGAAGTACCTCGACAAATCGCGCACGCCGCTCCTCGCCGAGCCGATCATGCTGCGCGGCGAGAAGGACGGCATCTCCGTCGAGATCGCGCTGTGGTGGAACGACAGCTACACGGAGCGCGTTCTCTGCTTCACCAACAATATCCCGCAGCGTGACGGTGGTACGCACCTTGCCGGGTTTCGCGCTGCCCTGACCCGCGTCATCAACAAGTATGCGGGCGAAAGTGGAACGGCGAAGAAAGAGAAGGTCGAACTGACCGGCGACGACAGCCGCGAGGGTTTGACCTGCGTTCTGTCGGTGAAGGTGCCGGACCCGAAGTTCTCGAGCCAGACCAAGGACAAGCTGGTCTCCTCCGAGGTCAAGCCGGTGGTCGAGAACCTGACCGGCGATCACCTGACGGCGTTTTTCGAGGAGCATCCTCGCGAAGCCAAGATCGTCATGACCAAGATCGTCGAGGCGGCGCTTGCCCGCGAGGCGGCGCGCAAGGCCCGCGAGCTGACGCGCCGCAAGGGTGCGCTCGACGGCCTGCGTCTGCCGGGCGGCCTCGCCGAGTGCCAGGATCGGGACGCATCCAATACCGAGATGTTCATCGTCGAGGGCGACTCGGCCGGTGGCTCGGCCAAACAGGCGCGCAAACGCGAGTATCAGGCCGTGCTGCCGATCCGCGGCAAGATCCTGAACGTCGAGCGGGCCCGCACCGACAAGATGCTGTCCTCGGAACAGGTGACGAACATCATCGCGGCGCTCGGAACCGGCATCGGCCGCGACGAGTTCCGCCTCGACAAGCTCCGCTATCACAAGATCATCATCATGACGGACGCCGACGTCGACGGCGCCCACATTCGCACGCTCCTGCTGACGTTCTTCTATCGCCAGATGCCGGAGCTGGTGGAGAAGGGGCACCTCTACATTGCCCAGCCGCCGCTCTACAAGGTCCAGAAGGGCAAGGCGCACACCTACTTGAAGGACGAGCGCGCCCTCGAGGATTACCTCATCGACGGCGGCCTCGATGGCGCCGTGCTGACACTCGGAACCGGCGAAACGCGCGCCGGACGCGATCTGCGCGACGTCGTCGAGCAGGCGCGCGCGGTCTCGCGCCTCGTCGACGATCTCCACTCGCGCTACGCCCGTTTCGTCGTCGAGCAGGCAGCGATCGGCGGCGCCTTCGAGCCCGGTTTTCTGCTCAGCGCCGCTGCGGCCAACGAGGTCGCGAGCGATGTGGCCAAGCGGCTCGACACGTTGGCCGAGGAGACGGAACTCGGCTGGGAAGGCCGCTTCGGCAACGACGGCTTCGTCTTCAAGCGTAGCGTTCGCGGCGTGGCGGAGGTCCAGATCCTCGATCGAGCGCTGCTGAGTTCATTGGAGGCCAGGCGCCTCGCCGAGCGTCGCCCTCAGCTCCGCGAGATCTACGAGACACCCGCGGTCCTGCGCAGGAAGGACGACGAAACCCCGATCTTTGGCCCGCGCACCTTGCTCGACGCCGTCTATGCCGCCGGCCGCAAGGGGATCTCCCTCCAGCGCTACAAGGGCCTCGGCGAGATGAACCCCGAGCAGCTCTGGGAGACGACCCTCGACCGTGAGGCGCGCACGCTGCTGCAGGTGAAAGTCGGCGATCTCAGCGAGGCGGACGACATCTTCTCGAAGCTGATGGGCGACCTCGTCGAGCCGCGCCGTGAGTTCATCCAGGAGAACGCTCTCAACGTTGCGAACCTGGACGTTTGACGAACCCCGGCCTTTCATCCTGTTGCACGGTGCGTCGGCATGCAGGCCTTGCTGCTCTTCCTCCTCTACGGAGGCGTACTGTGGCTGGCCCTGATGGGGCTCGGCTATCTGCGCCCGAAATGGCTCGACAGCCCCGTCGAGACACACCCGTCCGATGTGAGCCCGCGCAGCCCTCACGCCATCCTTGATGCCGGCATGGCGGCGGGCGGGCTCGATCCCGGCGCGCTCCCGTTCGAATCGCGTGAGCGCCTGTGCACGGCCGCCATGGCGATCGCGGCGCGCAAGCCCCACCTGCTGTTCGCCATCGGCTACGTCGCGGCCCGGCTGAAGCCCGTCGCCCCCGACGAGATCGACGCGGCGATCGCGGCGACCGTCGAGAGTGTCGAAGGCGCGGCCTTCGCCCCTGGCGCGGGTCGGGTCGGTGCCTGGCACCCGGTTCGCGTGCGCGCGTTCCTCGAGACGCTTCCGGGCGAGCAGCGGTCGTTCTTCTATCTCCCTCAGGGATGGAAAGCGCCTTGGCAGATCCTCGCCTACAGCAATACGCGGGGGCACCGGAGCCCACGCGCGGATGACCTGTCATTATCGCTGGTTGCGCTGTCTCCGGCGGCGTTCGATCCGGCGAAGCGGCGCCAAGCGGGTCACTACGGCAACGTCGACGTGATCATCGAGGGCCGCGAGCATGCCGTGGACCGCATCCTTCTGCGTGTCGAGGGTGATGCGGAAGCGGCTGTCCAGCTGCGCGACGAGTTGGCGAATGTCGCAGCAGGAATGACGGGCGGATTGTTCGGCGAAGCATTGCCTGAGGACGTCGTGTTCGCCATCAGACGCGGCCATGAAGTCCGCCACGAATTGGCGACCGGTAGCATGGGCTACGCCCATCGCATCATTCGCCCGGAACGCGCGGAGGGCGATCGATGCATCGCCACGGTCGAGCTCGAACGGTCGGTGGAACGCATGTGATATCGGCCGGCGGGGACGCCGCGTCGAACTCAGCCTTGCCGCCGGCGGCTTTCCACGATGATGTGACCGACCACCGCGCCGATCACGATGCCACCACCGACGAGCGCCATCGCCGCCGGCGTCTCGCCGACCGCGAGCCACGTCCACGTCGGCGACAATGGCACATCGAGTGCCATCAGCAATGCCGCACGCGCGCGATGCCGATGGTCGTCAGGATCAGACCGAGCCCCTGCTGGGTAAAACCGAACAACGCGAACGTGAGCAGTTCGGCGCGCGTCAGCGACCATTCCGTCACGAACGGCAAGGCGCCGATGCAGCCGATGAGCGCGCCGAGGCATCCGCTCGGAACCATCGAGACGTTCGCGGATTTCCTGACGAGCACGGTCTTCACGGCGAACGACAGCGTCATCAGGACGGCGAGTGCGTCCCCGATGAGCCCGCGCGCCGAGATCTGGAACGAACTGCCGACGACGATGCACGCGCCGGCCAGCGCCAACGCCGAAAAGAAAAGGGTCGAGGACGAAGGCCGCTCGCGGATCACCAGCCAGGCGATGGCCGCCGTCATGAACGGGCTGGTGCCGAAGATGATCGCGTTGTTGGCGACCGTCGTGAACTGCAGCGACGTGATGAACGCGCCCATCGAGATGGCGTTGAGGAACGAGATCACGATCCCCGGCCAGCCGATGGCGCGAAACGCCGCGAACGTACGTGGCCCCTCCCTCCAGGCGATGAACAGAAAGATGATGAGCGCCGTAAAGATGCCGCGCCAGAACAGCGTCGTCGCGGCGTCCTTCCCGAGAATGCGAACGAACATGCCGGCGCTCGAGAACGCGATCGTGCCGGCGAGCAGCAGGACGACGCCCGAGCTGTAGCTGGCCCGCGAGCCGGAAGCCGGCGAACCACCTGTATCGTTATTCACCCGCTCGCCCCGCCTCTGCCGCTCGATCGAGCCGCCGACACTGCCAGAGCCGCAGGCGGCGCGCCACGCGGAAGGTTCGCACCGCACCATCGCCAGCCGCCGGCCAAATCGGTACACTTCCGCGACCCGATGCGGAGAACGATCGACGATGGCGATGACAGATGCGGACTGGCGCCCCGTGACCATGGTGACGGGCGCCGCTTCCGGGATAGGGGCAGCCACCGTTCGCGCCGTGGCGGGCCAGTCGAAAGGCCTCGTCGTGTCCGCTCGCGGCCGCGACGACGCGAGCCGGATGCGTCTCGCGGCCGTGGCGGAAGCGGCACGCGCGGCCGGTGCCGAGGTGCTCGAACTGCACGGTGACCTTGCGGAGCCGGGTGTTCCCGGGAAATTGCTGACGGCGGCGCTCGAACGGTTCGGCCGCATCGACCATCTGGTGGCCAACGCCGGCTTCGCCGACCGCACGCCGATCGACGCCTTGAGCCGGTCTGAATTTGACCGCTCGCTCGCGACCATGGCCGGCGGCTTTCTCGAACTCGCGCAGGCGGCATTGTCGGCGCTGCGGCCATCCTCGTCCGGGCGCATCGTCTACGTGTCGTCGTTCGTCGCGCACCGGTTCGTCAAGGGAGCGCTGTTTCCAGCCTCCGCCGCCGCCAAGGCTGCGGGCGAAGCACTCACCCGCACGCTCGCCGCCGAACTCGCGACCGCCGGCATCACCGTCAACGCAGTGATCCCCGGCTACACCCGCAAGGACGGTGGCCACTCGGCGCTGAACCCCGCAGCCTGGACCGCCGCCGCCGAAGCCACACCGCTGGGCCGCATTGCTGAGCCCGAGGACATCGCGTCCCTGATCGCGTTTCTGCTGTCACCCGCCGCCCGCCATATCACCGGCCAGTCGATCGCCGTCGATGGCGGCCTGTCGCTCGGCCGCTGAGTTTGCCGCAGGCAGTTTCCGGATTCCGGTAAGCATATCGATCAAAGCGTCATGCTCCGGTGGCGGCTGGATGGTAAACGGTACCCATGAGCGAACATGTGCAACGGTTGTACGACGAGATTCGAGCCCTTGCCCCGGACGAGCGGGCCGGGATGATGGCCATGCTGCGCGACCTCGATGCACTCCCTGAGCCCGACGTGGTCCAGGTCTGGCTCGACGAGGCAGGGCGTCGCTTTCGCGCCATGGAAGCCGAGGCCGAGGTCGAGCAGAATGGGGATGACACCGCGTCTCGCTCCGCCGTCGCCGATCTGCTGAAGAAGCGCTGAACCACTCACGCGCCAGCGCGGTTGCTGGTGGCCAACCGAAGCCGCACTAGAAAGCCCATCCGAAGGCGCAACGAGAGAGCGCGCAATTAGAAAAACGCCTGCAGCCCCGTGATCGCACGACCGAGGATCAGCGCATGCACGTCGTGCGTGCCCTCGTAGGTGTTCACCGTCTCGAGGTTCGCGGCGTGGCGCATCACGTGATACTCGATCTGGATGCCGTTGCCGCCGTGCATGTCGCGGGCCGTGCGCGCGATGTCGAGCGCCTTGCCGCAGTTGTTCCGCTTCATGATGGAGATTGCCTCGACGGCGAGATTGCCCTCGTCGAACAGGCGCCCCACACGGAGCGCGCCCTGCAGGCCGAGCGAGATCTCGGTCATCATGTCGGCGAGCTTCTTCTGGACGAGCTGCGTGTTGGCGAGCGGGCGTCCGAACTGCTTGCGGTCGAGCGTGTACTGGCGCGCGCGATGGAAACAATCCTCGGCAGCGCCCATGGCGCCCCAGGCGATGCCATAGCGCGCCCGGTTGAGACAGCCGAACGGCCCGGCGAGGCCCTGCACGTTCGGCAGCAGGTGGTCCTCGGTGACTTCCACGCCGTCCATGACGATTTCGCCGGTGATCGAGCAGCGCAGCGACAGCTTGCCCCCGACCTTCGGCGTCGACAGCCCCTTCATGCCCCTCTCGAGAATGAAGCCCTTGATGCCGCCGCCGTGCGCGTCCGACTTGGCCCACACGACGAACACGTCGGCGATCGGCGCGTTCGAGATCCACATCTTGGCGCCCGTCAGCCGGTAGCCGCCGGGGATCTTCTCGGCCCGCGTCTTCATGCCGCCCGGATCGGAGCCGGCGTCGGGCTCGGTGAGCCCGAAGCAGCCGATCCACGCGCCGGATGCGAGCTTCGGCAGATACTTCATCCGCTGCTCTTCCGAGCCGTAGGCGTAGATCGGGTGCATCACGAGGCTCGACTGCACGCTCATCATCGAGCGATAGCCGGAATCGACCCGCTCGACCTCGCGCGCAACGAGCCCGTAGGAAACGTAGTTGGCGTTGGCGCAGCCGTACTTCTCCGGCAGCGTCACGCCGAGCAGCCCGAGCCGACCCATCTCCCGGAAGATCTCCGGATCGGTCTTCTCCTCGAGATAGGAGGGGATGACGCGCGGGGCGAGCTTCTCCTGACAGTAGTTGCGGGCCGTATCGCGGATGGCGCGCTCGTCCTCGGTCAACTGGTCGTCCAGTAGGAACGGATCGTCCCACTGGAACGCCGTACGGTCGCCTCTGGCCTTCGATGCCTTGTCCTGCATGTCCCTGGCTCGCTCGTTGTCTGCGGGGCGCGTCACTTCGGGAACGGCGCCCTGTGCATGTTGGATGACGGCGTTCCTATTGCGCAATGAACCCGCCGTCCACGACGATCTCGGCTCCCGAGATGTAGGAGGCTTCGTCGGAGGCGAGAAACAGGTTGGTGCTCGCCACCTCGTCCACTTCGCCAAAGCGTCCCATGGGGATCGCCTTGAGCGCCCGCGCCCGGACCTCCGGATCGGCACTCATCATCGAGGTACGCATCGGCGGCATGATGCCCGGATGAACGGAGTTCACCCGAATGTTGTCGCGGCCGAACTGCACGGCAGCGGCTTTGCTCATGGTGCGGACGGCGCCCTTGGCCGCGTTGTAGCCCATGTGCACGAAGCTCTGCCCGGCGATGCCCGAGATCGACGAGATGTTCACGATCGACCCCTTCTTCTGCTTCTGCATCTCGGGAATGACGGCCCGCATGCCGAGGAACACGCCCTTGGCGTTGATGTCCATCTGCTGATCCCACGTCTTCATCGAGAAGCGGTCGGGGTCGCTGCCGGACACGCCGGCGTTGTTGATCAGGATGTCGATCCGGCCGTGGGCCTTCAGTGCGGCGGCGACGACCTGATCCCAGTCGGCCTCCTTCGAGACGTCGTGATGGACGAACTGGGCCCGGTTCCCGATCTCACGCGCGACGGCCTGGCCGTCCGCGTCATTCATGTCCGTCAGCACGACGAATGCGCCCTCGCGCGCAAACATTCGGGCTGTCGCCGCGCCCATCCCCGAGGCGGCGCCCGTCACGATGGCCACCTTGTCCTTGAGTCGCATGGTCGGTCCTCCTGAATTTGTTATTTTATGAGCGAAATCAGATCTTTGAAGGCTGGATCGTCGCCGCGCCCGAGCCATTCGAAGGCCATCATCTCCTGGGCTACGATCTGGACGCCGGCGTCCCGCATCCGCGCCACCGCGAGCGTTTTCACGGCATCGTCCCGGGAGCCCACCGCATCGGCGACGAGCATGGTGTGGAATCCGGCGGCGACGAGATCGAGCACCGTCTGCCCGACGCAGACGTGCGCTTCCATGCCGGCGACCACGATCTGGTCACGGCCGGCGTCGGCGAGCGCCTGGAAGCGCCGACGTATGGCGTCGTCCCGCCAGCAGGAGAAACTGATCTTGGAAAGGCTGACGGCGTCCGCCCCGGCTGCCTCGAGTACCTCCGGTACGGTTGGACCGAGGCCTTTCGGATAATGCTCGGTGACGGTAACGGGAATCCCCAGTCGCGTGGCGTAGAGCGCCAGCCGCCGGCAATTCGCGGCCACCTCCCGCCCCCCGGCGACGTGCGGCGCAAGCCTGGCTTGAATGTCGATGAGAACGAGTTGCGTGCGCTGCCGATCGGCAAGCATCGTCTGCCTCCTGCGGATGTGACAGCGAGCCTAGCGCTGAAATCATCATCGGGGCAAACGAACTGGGACGTTCGACGCCGCCGGGAGGCTCGTCAAACGAAGAGGCGCCCGCGGGAGAGCCCCGCCGGCGCCTGAAACTCATGTGACAGCGACCGAGACCTGCAACTCGTCAGGTCGGCCGGCTCAGTGCATCGCCCGGCGAACAGCGACTTCGGCTGCCTTGGCATGGTCGGCGCCTTGCCCGACCAGATCGACGTAGGCGTTACGGGCCCGCATTCCCTCGCCGAGAGCCTGAGCGACGTCGTGGATAACCCGCAAGGCCGACCCTGCGAACGATGAGGTTGCGCCCTGGAGCGCCCCTGCCGGTGCAGTTTTGGATGCCATGGATCAATCTCAATCTCTGAAAGCTGGCTTTTTGCCATGTCTCTGGAGGCCGGAATCACCCCCGTCTCCATGGCTCAAAGATGAGTCCGGCACTCTGATTTCGCAATGCACAATCCGGCATTCGAGCTATGCGGGCTACGCAATACGATGCAAACAATGAGTAAATCCCAGTCTCGCCCTTGATCGGTTTTTCGGCATTTGCTGATCGATTGGTCTGGCGATGGCATTTGTGCACTTGCGAGGCCCAGCCTTCCGCCAATGGCCGGGTCCGCGTCGCGCCGCGACCGCTCGGAGCTTTCCTTCGCACCAGATCGGAGCTATGGCGGTCACGAATACGACGTCCGGCGCCGACCGTGCAGGGCGTTTCTGGAGGGAGGTATGGGGATGCGCGTCCTGGTGACGGGAGCGGCAGGCTTCATCGGCTACCACGCGGCCGAGGCTCTGCTGGCTCGTGGCGACGAGGTCGTCGGCCTCGACAACGTCAACGACTACTACGACGTGACCTTGAAAGAGGCCCGCCTCGCCCGGCTGGCCAGGCACAATCGCTTCCGCTTCGAGCGCGTCGACCTCGTGGACCGGCCGGCCATGGATCGCGTCTTCCGGGAGCATCGGCCCGAGCGCGTCGTGCATCTCGCGGCCCAGGCCGGCGTCCGCTATGCGGCGACCAATCCCCACGCCTATGTCGATTCGAACCTGACGGGCTTCGTCAATATTCTCGAGGGCTGCCGGCACAACGGTGTCGGCCATCTCGTTTACGCGTCCTCGTCGTCGGTCTACGGCGCCAACACCACGATGCCGTTCTCGATCCACCAGTCGGTCGACCATCCGGTGAGCCTCTATGCGGCCACCAAGAAGGCGAACGAGCTGATGGCCCACGCCTACGCCCACCTCTATCGCATGCCGGTCACGGGCTTGCGCTTCTTCACGGTCTACGGGCCGTGGGGCCGGCCGGACATGTCGATGTTCCTGTTCGTGTCGCGCATCCTGAAGGGCGAGACGATCGACGTCTTCAATCACGGCCGCCACACCCGTGACTTCACCTATATCGACGACATCGTCGAAGGCGTCGTGCGCACGCTGGATCGCGTTGCGGTGCCGGATCCATCATGGTCCGGGGCCATGCCCGATCCCGGCACGTCGAACGCGCCGTACCGGCTCTACAATATCGGCAACAACCAGCCCGTCGAGCTGATGCACGTCATCGCCACGATCGAGAAGGTGCTGGGGAGAACGGCGGACAAGCGCTTCCTGCCCATGCAGCCCGGCGACGTCGAGAAGACCTATGCCGACATAGATGCGCTTGCCGCCGACGTGGGCTTCAGGCCATCGACGCCGATCGAGGTGGGTATCGAGCGCTTCGTCGAGTGGTACCGCGCGTACTATGGTCCCGTGTGAGCTGACGGCCTGAGGGGGGAGGACGCCGGATGTGCGGGATTGCCGGCTTCTTCGACACGGCCTCGCGCGCGCGCCGTCCCGACGCGGAACGCATCGCCCGCCGCCAGATCGCGACCTTGAGCCATCGCGGCCCTGATGCGACCGACGTCTACATCGGCGATGGTCTTGCTTTCGCGCATGCCCGCCTCGCCATCATCGACACCGCGACGACGGCCAATCAGCCGATGCGCGACGCGGCCGGCGACCTCGTGATCGTTTTCAACGGCGAGATCTACAACTTCGCCGCCCTGCGGAGCGAACTCGAGACGAAAGGCCATGTCTTTCGAACGCGGTCCGACACCGAGGTCATCCTCGAAGGCTATCGCGCGTGGGGCACGGAGGTCGTCCGCCGGCTTCGTGGCATGTTCGCGATCGTCCTCTACGACGGCCCGCGCGATCGCCTCGTCCTGATGCGCGACCGGCTCGGCAAGAAGCCGCTCGCCTATGGCTACTCAGGCGGCACGTTCGTCTTCGGGAGTGAGTTGAAGGCGGTGCTGGCCCATCCCGGCATCGCCCGCAAACCCAACTTCGACGCTATCGACGCATACTTGACCTATCAGTATGTTCCCCACGACATGTGCGCCTTCGAGGGCCTCGCAAAGCTTCCGCCCGCCCACGTCGGCGTACTCGAGCGCGGTGGCACTCTGCGGCTCGAGCGCTACTGGTCGCTCCCGCATCCCACCACGTCACGGCGGCGTCCCGACGCCGAAGTGCACGAGGAACTGCTGGCGCGGCTGGAGGAGGCGACGCGCCTGCGCCTCGTCTCGGACGTCCCGCTTGGAGCATTCTTGTCGGGCGGCGTCGACAGCTCGGCGGTCGTCGCCATGATGGCGCGCGCCAGTTCCAAGCCGGTCCGCACCTTCTCGATCGGCTTCGACGCGGCGAGCCATGACGAGCGCCGCTACGCCCGCATGGTCGCCGAGCGCTACGGCACTGAGCACGAGGAGCTGGAGGTCGCGCCCGACGCCGCCAACGTCGTCGACAAGCTGGCCTGGCACTTCGACGAACCCTTCGCCGACGCCTCCGCAGTTCCCACCTACTACGTCTCGAAGATCGCGCGCGAGCACGTCACCGTGGTGCTGACGGGAGACGGCGGCGACGAGAATTTCCTCGGCTACGAGCGCTATCTGGCGTTGCGCAGGCTCGAGAGCCTCGCCAACCTTCCGAAGCCCGTTCTGGGCGGGCTACGCACTGTTCTGGGGCTATTGCCGGCGTCGGCGGATCGCAATCGCATCATCCGCCGCCTGCGTCGCACGGCCGATCGCCTCGGCGCATCGCGGAGCCAGCTGTATGGCGCCTTCGTCGCCTACTTCGACGACGCTGCAAAACGCACGCTCTATGATCCGGCGTTCGCCGGGCGCCGGTCGGGGTCCGCCCTCGACAGGCTGGAGCCATGGCTGGCAGCGGCATCGTCGTTGCCGGAGGCGGCATGCTGGGCCGACGTCCACAGCTACCTGCCGGACGATCTTCTCGTGAAGGTCGACATTGCGAGCATGGCGGCCTCGCTCGAGGCGCGGTCGCCGTTCCTCGATCACGAGTTCATGGAGTGGTCAGCCGGTCTGCCGGCAGAGCAGCGCTTCCCGGGTCGTGAGCCCAAAGGTCTCCTGAAACACGCCCTGGAGCCGCTCCTGCCGAAGGAATTGCTCTACCGACCGAAGATGGGATTTGCCGCACCCATAGATGGCTGGATCGACGGCGCGCTTGGCGAGCGCGTCGAAGACGCACTTCTCGGCCCGCTGGCTGCAAGTCGGGGGCTGTTCCAGCGAACCGCTGTCGAGCAGCTTTTGGCCCGCCATCGTCGTGGCGAGCGACAGGGCTACCGGATATGGGCGCTGTTGATGCTGGAGTTGTGGTTCCGGCAGTGGATCGATCCCGTCGATCCGTTCGCGGCCACGGCCTGAGCCGGCGCAGTCGACGTGTCACCCCGCCGGGAACGTCGCGGCTTCGAGCTTGTTGCCGTCCGGGTCTCGGACGAAGGCGCCGAAGTACGCCGACATCGAGGCGACGCGCGGACCGGGCGCCCCGTCGTCGGTGCCGCCGTGGGCGAGCGCTGCCGCATGAAACGCCCGCACAGCGTGCTCGCTGCGCGCCCGCAAGCAAAGATGCACGCCCGTCGCTTCGCCGACGCGCGGCATGCCGCGGCGCAGGTTGAGCCAGACCTCGGGATATCGCTTGCCGTAGCCGATCGAGGTCGCGCGGGTGACGAGCCGGGTCATGCCGAGGCTATCGAGCACCGCGTCGTAGAACGCGCCGCTGATCTCCAGATCGGAAACGCCGAGCGAGACGTGGTCGATCATGGAAAAGGCTCCGCTGCGCGTGACGGACGTCGCGGCGGAGCCTATCGGGATCAGAACGTGCGTGCAAAGTGCGCCGGGTTGCTCAAGCGCCCTTGCGCGATGTCTTGCGTGCCGGCTTGCGAGCGGAGGCCGCTTTGGCCGGAGCCTTTCGCACGGCCGCCTTTTTCGACGGCGCAGCCGTCTTGGCTTTCTTCGCCGGCGCTGCCTTCGCCTGAGCCGCCTCGGCTCGTACCATCGCCGTCAGCGCCTTCTGCATGTCCTTCGGCGCGACTTTCTTGAGGCGCGTATGGACCGACCAGACATGGCCGAACGGATCCTCGATCAGCCCCACCCGATCGCCATAGAACATATCGGCGACGGGCCGCCGGATCTTCGCGCCGGCCTTCTGGGCTTTTGCGACCAGCTTGTCGACATCGTCGACGTAGACCGTCAGAGAAACGCTGGTGCCCTTGAGCGTCTGGGGGCCTACGGCCTTCATTTCCGGGAACTCGTCCGAGATCATGAGGGTCGCGCCGCCGATCGTGAATTCGGCGTGGGCAAGGCGCCCGCCCATCTTCAATCGATAGCTCTCCGAAGCGCCGAAGACCTTCTTGTAGAATTTGATCGCTGCAGCCGCGTCTTTGACGCGCAGGCTCGGCATGACGGCTTGATAGCCTCGCGGCACGCTGCTCTTCGGCCTCATCATGGCCTCGCCCTCCGTTGCTTGTGGCGCTTTGCGCGCGCTGTGGCCAGAATGCGCGATACTACACAGCAGCTATGCATCGGCAGCGGACTGTTGACGCTATCCTTAATCTCGCGTCGTGTGGCAAGGGCCGCAGTGTCCTGCCGATCCCTCCACATCGAGCCAATCCCGAATGACCCGTTCGCTTCCGCTGTTGCGCGGTGTGCCCGCCAATATTCAGTCCGCCATCCGGTGGATGATGGTGGCGCTTTTCGCCTTCACCATGATTGCCGTGGCGGGACGCGAGGCCGGCCGTGGGCTGCCGACGCTCGACATCATGTTCTATCGCAGCTGGCTGGGCGCATCGGTGTTGGCCATCATCTATTATGGGCAGGGCCACCGCATCGTCGATCTGCGGACGCGCCAGCTACCACTCATCACGCTGCGCAGCGTGATGCATTTCGGCGCGCAATACGCGTGGCTGGTCGCCGTCACCCTCATTCCGCTTGCGGAATTGTTCGCCATCGAGTTCACGGCGCCGCTTTGGACGGCGCTGCTCGCCCCGATCTTCTTGCGTGAGCGTCTGACGGTGTTCCGGCTGGCCGCGGCGCTTCTCGGCTTCATTGGCATCGTCGTGGTCGTGTCGCCGGCCAATCTCTCGGTGGGGCCGGGCACGATGCTGGCCTTCGTCGCCGCGGTCGGCTTCGCGCTGCATTACCTGATGACGAAGCACCTGACGCGCCAGGACAGCGCGTTTCTGCTGCTCTTCTACATGCACATCATTCAGGGCATCATGGCGACGGTGATGGTCATCGGACGATTGAGCGTGCCGACGCCGACGACGGCGTTGTGGGTCGTGGCGCTGACGCTGATCGGCCTCGCCGCCCACTTCTCGCTGACGAAAGCCTTCTCCCACGCCGACGCCATCGTCGTCGCGCCGATGGATTTCCTGCGGTTGCCTCTGGTGGCTGTCGTCGGCGTCATGCTCTACGCCGAGCCGCTGGAACCGATGCTCCTGCTCGGCGCGGCCATCATCGTGTTCGCGAATTTCCTGAACATCTGGGGCGAGCGCCGCAGCCGGCCCCGCCCCAATTGATCGCGTCAGCGCTGGTCGCTCGTGTTTCTCAAACCCGCTGGATCACCATGGCGATGCCCTGGCCGACACCGATGCACATGGAGACCAAAGCGTACTTGCCACCCGTGCGCTCGAGCTGCCGCACCGCCGTCAGCGCGATGCGCGAGCCCGAGGCGCCGAGCGGATGCCCGAGAGCGATCGCGCCGCCGTTCGGATTGAGGCGCGGGTCATCCGATGCGATGTTGAGGCCCTTGCAGCAGGCGAGCACCTGCGCCGCGAACGCCTCGTTGATCTCGATCACATCCATGTCCTTGAGCTCGAGGCCCGCCCGCTCGAGCGCCTTCTGGGCGGCCGGCACCGGACCGAAGCCCATGATGCGCGGCGCGACGCCGGCCACCGCCGACGCGATGATGCGGGCCCGCGGCTTCGCACCGGCCTTGTCGCCGGAATCCCGGCTGGCCATGATCAGTGCCGCCGCGCCGTCGTTGATCCCCGAGGCATTGCCCGCCGTCGTGACGCCGTCCTTGAACAGCGCTCTCAGCTTTGCGAGGCCTTCCATCGTGGTCTCGCCGCGCGGATGCTCGTCCACGTCGACGACGCCGTCGGGCTGCCCCTTCTTGGCCGCCGGCACCGACACCGGCATCAGCTCTTCCTTGAAGAATCCAGCCTTGGCCGCCGCCTGATACTTGTGCTGCGAGGCGAGCGCAAAGACGTCGCAAGCCTCTCGCGTGAGCTGGAATTCGCGAGCCAGGTTGTCGGCGGTCTGCGGCATCGTATCGGCGCCGAATTCACCCTCGATCTTGGGGTTCGGGAAACGCGCGCCGAGCGACGCGACATAGGATTCGATCCGTTTCGGGAATGCGCCTTCGGTGCGCCCGACCACGAACGGCGCCCGCGTCATGCTCTCGACGCCACCAGCGACGATCACGTCGGCCTCACCGCATGTGATCGCGTGTGCCGCGGTGATCATGGCGTTCATGCCCGATCCGCACAGACGGTTGATCGTATTGGCGGGCACCTCGATCGGCAGCCCCGCCCGCAGCATGGCATGGCGGCCGACGTTGCGGCTGTCCTCGCCCGCCTGGCTCACGCAACCGATGTTGACGTCATCGATCGACTCGGGCGCGAAACCGGCGCGCGTGACCACGGCCTTGATGACGTCGCCGAGCATGTCGTCGGGCCTGACGCGGGAAAGCGCGCCGTCCTGCCGACCGAATGGCGTGCGCAGACCGTCGTAGATATAGGCTTCGAGCATGGGGGTCTCCTTCCCGGCTGTCCGCCATCTTCAGGCGAGGCGGCTTTGGCTGATCCGACGCCCACACTGCCACGATGCCACTGGGTTGGGCTAGGGGCCGGGCGAAGCGCAAAGGGCGGGAATGGCAAGCACGGGGGAAGTGCCGTGCGAACAGTCTCGGTGCGTTGGGTGCGGCCTGCCTTGGCCGCAGGCGATCAGGCCTTCACGAGCCGGATGACGACGTCGATGTGGCTGACGCGCATGCCCTCGGGCGGTTCGGGCACGCCATCGACCCGAACCCCGTCGATATCCATCAACTTGCCCTCGTGTTCGAGGTAGAAGTGATTGTGGTTCGAGGTGTTGGTGTCGAAGTGAGCTTTCGTGCCTTCGATCGCGAGTTCACGCAGAAGCCCGGCGTCCTTGAATTGGTGCAGCGAATTGTAGACCGTCGCCAGCGAGACATGCTCCCCGACTGCGGCGACTTCGGCGTGCAGGGTCTCGGCGGTAACGTGCCGGTCGCCTTTTCCGAACAGCAGCGTGGCCAGCAGGATGCGCTGACGCGTCGGCCTGAGGCCGGCGTCGGCGAGCATCGTCCGGATCTCTGCCTCGGTCATCACGTTGTGCGACGAGCAGTCCACACTCTCACTCCGCATGCATTTGGCGGGGCATCAGGCCACGACCAACCCGACCACGGCACGATCGATCGAATGATTCGCGCCGCGCGCCGGTCATTGACAAGGCTGCTATAATACGGTCGTTGAGATCAAGTGGCAACTCGTTCCGAAGGGCGGTGTCGGAGGGAGTTTGACGTCTTTTTGACACCACTTGGGTGTGTTACCAACGCATCAGTACGGCGCGATCCGTTGTCCAAGGGGGATGGCATCGTCGTCGAGTCGAGGCACGAAGGCTCCGGAGGCTTTGCGATCCGGGCGGGAGCGGGGAATGGCTGAACGACGCGGCAGTTTCGAATATGAGGACCTTCTGAGCTGTGGTCGGGGCGAGATGTTCGGCCCCGGCAACGCGCAGCTGCCACTGCCGCCCATGCTGATGTTCGATCGCATCGCGACCATCTCGGATCAGGGCGGCGCACACGGCAAGGGCCAGATCGTCGCCGAGTTGAAGGTGGCTGGCAATCCGGCCTGCGATTGGTTTTTCGCCTGTCATTTCAAGGGCGATCCCGTCATGCCGGGATGTCTGGGGCTGGATGCATTGTGGCAGCTCACCGGCTTCTTCCTGGGCTGGATGGGCGCGCCCGGTCGTGGCCGCGCGCTGGGCGCTGGCGAAGTGAAGTTCACGGGCATGGTGCTGCCGACAGTGAAGAAAGTCGAGTATGTGGTCGACCTGAAGCGTGTCATTCTCCGCCGCCTGAAGCTCGCCATCGCCGACGGCTCCGTGAAGGCCGATGGGGTCACGATCTTCACCGCGACGGATATGAAAGTGGGGCTGTTCGACGCTGGAGCAGGTCCGACGGCGGAAGCCGGCTGACAAGCGGCCGATGTCGAGGCTAACAACCGACTGGCAGTAGCGCGGGGCGTCTGCTGCCATCAGCCGTGGAGACGTTCCGTCTCGGCGGGGCGATGGGTGGATCGGACAATCTGCAGGGGTGCGAGGAGATGAGACGCGTCGTTGTCACCGGAATGGGCGTCGTGGCGTCCATTGGCAATAACACGCAGGAGGCCCTCGCCTCGCTGCGCGAGGGCCGGTCCGGGATCAGCCGAGCCGAGCCCTACGTGGAGCTGGGTTTCAGGTGCCAGGTTCACGGTGCGCCCCAACTCGATTGGGAGACGGCGGTTCCGCGGAAGGCGAAGCGGTTCATGAACGCCGGCATGGGCTGGAACTATGTCGCCATGGAACACGCGATCCGGGATGCGGGTCTCGAGCCGTCCGACGTCTCGAATGAGCGCACCGGCATCATCATGGGGTCGGGCGGTCCGTCGACGACGGCGATCGTGGCTGCTGCCGACACCACCCGCACCAACAAGTCCCCGAAGCGGATCGGCCCCTTCGAGGTGCCGAAAGCCATGTGCTCCGGCCCGTCGGGCGTTCTTGCGACGGCGTTCCAGGTGCGGGGCACGAACTACTCCATCTCGTCCGCCTGCGCCACGTCGGCCCATTGCATCGGCAATGCGACCGAGCTGATCCAGTGGGGCAAGCAGGACGTCATGTTTGCGGGCGGCTGCGAGGAACTCGACTGGACGCTCTCCGGTTTGTTCGACGCCATGGGCGCCATGTCGTCACGCTTCAACGATACCCCCACCCGCGCCAGCCGTGCCTATGACAAGGATCGCGACGGCTTCGTCATTGCGGGAGGCGCCGGCGTCCTCGTCCTCGAGGAGCGTGAGCGCGCGAAGGCCCGCGGCGCCCGGATTTATGGTGAAGTCGTGGGCTACGGCGCGACCTCCGACGGGTTCGACATGGTCGCCCCCTCGGGTGAGGGCGCGGTCCGTTGCATGCAGCAGGCGCTCGCCGGATTTGATGGGAAGGGCGTAGGCGGAGAGATTGACTACATCAATCCCCATGGAACCGGCACGCCGGTCGGCGATCTCAAGGAAATCGACGCGATCCGCACCGTCTTCGGATCCCGGATTCCGGCAATCTCGTCGACGAAATCCCTTACAGGTCATTCGCTTGGCGCCATCGGCGTCCAGGAGGCGATCTTCTCGCTGCTGATGATGGGCAACGGCTTCGTCGCGGCCAGCGCCAACATCGACGAGATCGACCCGGCCTTCGCCGATGTGCCGATAGCCCGACAACGGATCGATCGCGAGCTTAACTGTGTGCTCTCGAACAGCTTCGGTTTCGGCGGAACAAATGCAACCCTCGTCTTCCGTCGCGACGGCTGAGGCCGGAGGCTCATCGGAGCTTTGCGCGACTTGGCCGGCCTTGATGCCGAGAGGGTCGCGGGTTCATGGAGCTGTGGGGCAAAGGCAAATGGGCCGGGATTAGGCTCGAGGGGCCGGGAACGGCTTGGCTATCGGGAATTGGACGTCAGGAACGAGGCAGATCGGGTACCCTCATGACGCAGAAAGACATCACGAAGCCGGGTCCACTCCTCGCAGGCAAGCGCGGGCTGGTGATGGGCGTCGCGAACGAGCGGTCGATCGCATGGGGCATCGCCAAGGCGTGCGCCGCTCACGGCGCCAAGCTGGCGTTCACCTATCAGGGCGATCAGTTCGGCCGACGCGCCGTGCCGCTGGCCGAGTCCGTCGGATCGGACGTCATCGTGTCGTGCGACGTCGCTGATCTGGCATCGGTCGACGCCACGTTCGAGGAAATCGAGAAGAAGTGGGGCGGCCTCGACTTCGTCGTGCACGCGCTGGCCTTCTCTGACCGACGCGAACTCCAGGGCCGTTACTCGGATACCTCGCGCGAAAACTTCTCCAATACCATGGTCATCTCGTGTTTCTCGTTCACCGAGATCGCGAAGCGCGCCGCGCCGCTGATGAAGAACGGCGGGTCCATGCTGACGCTGACCTACGGCGGATCGCAGCGCGTCGTGCCGTCCTACAATGTCATGGGCGTGGCCAAGGCGGCCCTCGAGGCATCGGTGCGCTATCTTGCCGCCGACTTCGGCGGTCAGGGCATTCGTGTCAACGCGCTGTCGGCGGGGCCGATGCGCACCTTGGCCGGCGCCGGCATCTCGGATGCCCGGATCATCTTCAATTATCAGGGTGATACGTCGCCCTTGAAGCGTACGCCGACGTTGGACGAGGTCGGTGGCGCAGCCCTTTACCTCCTGTCGGACCTGTCCGGCGCGGTCACGGGTGAGATCCACTACGTCGACTGCGGCTACAACGCCGTTTCCATGCCCTCGCTCGAGATGTTGAAAGAGCAGGAGGCACAGGCACACGGATCGCCGCCTCAGGCGGCCGAATAGGCGGGTCGTCGAGTCAGGCCGGCGTTCGGCCACTCGACGTCCGACCGGATCGAGTGGGCGGCGTTGGCGCTCCGTTTGCGTATTGCTCGCGGCAACCGCAGATCGGAACGGACATGATCGGCGCATTCGACTCTGGCCACGGCGGAATGACCGTGTTGCGCGCATTGGCCCGCCGGTTCCCTGACCAGCAGTTCGTCTACCTGGGCGATCACGCCCATGTCCCCTACGGTGACCGCCCGTCGCACGAGATCGTGCATTTTGTGCGCGAAGGCTGCGAAGCGCTGTTCGCCCTAGGTTGCCGCCTCGTCCTCCTGGCGTGCAACACGGCCACTTGCGTCGCCGCGCGTCCCCTGCAAAGGGAATGGCTGCCGGCCTCGCAATATCGCGGCACGCACAACATCCTCGGCATCGTCGCGCCGACCGTCGAAGCTGCAACGCAGACGCCGTGGGGGGTGACGTCTCCCCAGTACCCTCAGAAGTACAACAGCGATGTCATCGCGGTGTTCGGGACCACGCGGACGATCGCTTCCGGAGTGTTCCCCGAGGAAATATCGAAACGCTGCCCGCGCATCCGTGTGGTGCAGCAGGCCTGTCCGGATCTGGCGGGGGCCATCGAGGCGGGACGCCCGCCGGACGAGCTCGATCGGATCGTCGGCGCGTGCGTTGCTGACCTCCTGCGCCAGACCGGCGGCGAACCACCGCATCGCGCCATTCTCGGCTGCACGCACTATCCGCTGGTCGAGGACATGTTCCGGCGTCACTTGCCGTCGTTCACGCGGCTTCTCTCACAGCCTGACCTCGTCGCTGACAGTCTGGAAGATTATCTGGTGCGTCATCCGGCCTACGCGGCGACATCAGATGCGAGCCAGCCCCGTGTCCGGCTCCTGACCACCGGTGTGGCGTCGGACGTGTCGCGCCAGGCCAAGGTGTTCTGGCCCGAGGTTGCGGAGTTCACGGAACTCGCCGTGGCCCACCGCTGAGAATATCCGACGGCGTGCCGGCCCGGCGTCGGTCGCGATACTGCCGTGTGCCGCCGGCTATCCCGCCGCCAAGGTCCGCCTCAGCGCTGCGGCTTGTTTGGCCTCTTCGGCGGCTTGCGCTGCGGCGTGCCGTGTCCGAGCAATCGCTTGAGCCGCTCGAGCAGCGGCAGCCCGCGCTTCGGCATCTCGACGCGCTTGGGCGATTCCCGCTTGCCGAATTCGTTGTCGTCAGGCGTCTTCTGCTTCCAGCTCATGTGACCTCGAATGGTCGCCGCTTTTCGGCGGTCCAGGGCGGCTACGACGATCGCGCGGGCGATTGGCCCGCCTTCGCACCTTACTCGTCGGGCGTGAGCGGTTCGCTCGGCGTCAGCAGATCGTCCACGCTTTCGTCGGCCACTTCTTCTTCGAGAAGCGTATCGTCGTCGGCTTCCGCCGCGGCTTCTTCCTTGTCCTCGACCACCACTTCGTCGTCGGCGACGATCTCGTGCTTCGGCGCCACCTTCGCACTCCGCCAGGACTGGCCACGCTGCGAGCCGTAGGTGGCTGTCGCGACCGGAACGATGAGTGAGGCCTGGCTGACGGTGTTCCCGCACATCGGGCAAACGGCCGGATCACGTGCAAGGTCATAGTAGCGCGATGAGCATGCCGCGCAGCTCCGCTTCGTTCCCCGCATCGTGCGATTGAGTTCGAGTGCTGCGGTCATGATTGGCTCCGGATCTTGATGCATAAACAGAGCGATCGCCGCCGGAACGAGTCCGGCGGCGATCGGCATGCGTGTGGTCGCGAAAACGATCGCGGTATCAGATCATCTCGATCTTGCCGGCCTGCTTGCCGCGGCCCTTGCGATCATCCTCGAGCTCGAAGGAGACCTTGTCGCCTTCCTTGAGGAAGTGGATGCCGGCCTGCTCGAGCGCGCTGGCGTGGACGAACACGTCCTTGTCGCCGTTTGCGGGAGCGATGAAGCCGAAGCCCTTGGCCGAATTGAAGAATTTGACGACGCCTGGGATTCTCATGGGATGTCCTTTTCCTTGCGCATTTTCAGCTGATCGGCTTCGGGGCGCGCTGGCCCGAAGTCACCTCGATGCATTTGGAAAAGTCATTGTGCCGAATCGGCGCGAGTCTCAACCAAGGTCGATTTCCCGATCCGTCCTGGATCGAGTAGCTGCGCCTTGGGTAACGGCACAATCGATGAAATGCAAGTCACGTTTTTGGATTTTGGAAAGTCCAGAAATCATGCTGGCGGCCTTCCCGCAGAGGGCGGCGAATGGCCGAAAAACGGCAACGCGAAAATGCGCCGGAATTATGTGTTGTGAGAGATTGAAATTGACTCACAGGAATGGGCGTGCGAAGCATTGAAAAGAAATGGTTTTTGGCGTCAGGAAATCGCTGTGGCGTCGCTCTGGCAGCGATAGGCGCGGCCTTTGATGCCGGCTCGATCGCGATGCGCGCAGGCCGTTGCGCCGTTTTTCCCAGGGAATTTTGCGCGGCCGGACGGACTGGCGAGCCGATTGCCCGGCGATGGCGAAGCGCGGTGCTCCTATCAACAGAGCGGGAAGCGAAAATGTCTTTGCACAAATACAAGGTCGGCCAGACGCTCAAGCTTTTCGATCGGCGCGGCGGCTCGGGGCTCGGGGCGCAGTTCTGCAAGATCCTGCGCCTTTTGCCGGCAGAGGACGGACAGCCCCAGTACCGGGTGAAGTGCACGAATGAAGCAGTTGAGCGCGTGGTCAAGGAATTCGCGTTGTCGCGCCAGAGTTGAATCCTGTTGCGGTGCGCAGCAATGCATCCGGCCAACGCTGGTCTTCCGCCACCACGTGACGTGGCGTGAGGAGATGCCGGGCGGGACGCGACCGCCGCGTGATCTCAGAAAGTCAGGACATCCAAGTTGACCGCGACTATGCAGATTATCGTTGAGATCCGCGCGCTTGCAGAGGAGGTTGGCAGTCTCCTGCAAGCGGGCGCGGCGCCGGAGCGCCGGGCGGCTCTGGTCAAGGTGGAGCGCATCGAAGCCCTGTCGAGCACGCTTGCGCTTATGTTGAACCCGCGCCGCTGAATTGGTCGGCGACGGTCAGCGCCCTGATCGGCGCAGCACGTCGAGCAGTTCGGCGACTTTCTGCCTCTGCTCCTCCTTGTCGCCTGACCGGATCGCATGCTCCACGCAATGCGCCACGTGGGCTTCGAGAAGCTGCTCCTCCACCCGGCCGAGTGCGGCGCGAACGGCCGCGATCTGCGTGATCACATCGATGCAGTAGCGGTCCTCGTCGATCATGCGAGCGACGCCACGCACCTGACCTTCGATCCGCGACAGCCGTTTCAGGCACTGCGCTTTGGTCTCGTCCTGCATGATTGACGGATACCCCATGCAGGTATATGGGTCAAGCTTCAGATACCCCTGCACGGTATCGGCGCGTCGCGCGTCGATTGAGGACGCAAGCCCATGGTCGATCATCACCCCTCGCACCCCGCTCACGATCCGGTCGGGCCGCCGGCAGGGACGGCAATAGATCCCGTCTGCGGGATGTCGGTGGACATCGCGACGGCGACGCACACGCACGAGCACGCGGGTGAGACCTACTATTTCTGCAATCCACGCTGCATGACGCGGTTCGCCGCCGAGCCGATCCGGTTTCTCGATCCCGAAGCCAGGGCGAAGGCCGCTGAGGCCGAGGCAGGCGCCGTCCCGGCAGGCACCACATACACCTGCCCGATGGACCCCGAGATCGTCCAGATCGGCCCCGGCACCTGCCCGAAATGCGGCATGGCTCTGGAGCCGATGGGGCTGCCGCCGGCCGATGCGGGCCCCAATCCCGAGCTGGTCGATTTCTGGCGGCGGCTCCGCGTCGGGCTTGTCTTCACCGTGCCGTTGGTGGTCATCGCAATGGCGCCGCACGTGGGGTTCCCCCTGCACGACTGGATCGCGCCGCGCGTCTCGCAGTGGCTCGAGTTGGCTCTCGCCACGCCCGTCGTCCTGTGGTCGGGGCTCCCATTCCTGGAGCGTGGGATCGCCTCTCTGCGCAATCGCAGCCCCAACATGTGGACGCTGATCGCCATCGGCGTCACGACGGCATTTCTCTACAGCGTGGTCGCGGTTCTTGCGCCCGGCCTGTTCCCGATCGAGCTGCAGATGCATGGCGGCACTGTCGGTGTCTACTTCGAGGCCGCCGCCGTGATCATCGTGCTCGTGCTGTGCGGACAGGTGCTTGAACTCAAGGCACGTGAGCGGACCGGGGCGGCCCTCCGCGCGCTGATGGATCTGGCGCCGAAGTCGGCGCGGCGCATCGCGGCGAGCGGCGAAGAAGAGGACGTGCCTGTCGCGATGCTGAAGCCGGGAGATCGCGTACGCATCCGACCGGGCGAGTCGATCCCCGTGGATGGAACGGTGGAGGACGGCCGCTCCGACGTCGACGAGGCGCTCGTGACCGGCGAGCCGTTACCGGCGACCAAGCAGCCCGGCGACCGGTTGACCGGCGGCACCGTCAATCGCAGCGGCAGTCTCGTGATGGCCGTCGAGCGCGTCGGAGCCGACACGATGCTCGCTCGTATCGTCGAGATGGTCGCCGCCGCGCAGCGGACGCGCGCGCCCATCCAGGGCGTGGCCGACAAGGTCGCGGCGTGGTTCGTGCCGGCCGTCGTGGCGATTGCCGCGCTGGCGTTCGTCGCCTGGCTCGTGCTTGGCCCGTCGCCATCGTTGGCCTACGCCATCGTGGCCGGTGTGTCGGTCCTGATCATCGCCTGCCCGTGTGCGCTGGGCCTCGCGACGCCGATCTCCGTGATGGTGGCGACGGCGCGCGGCGCCCGCTCCGGCATCCTGATCCGGAACGCGGAGGCGCTGGAGCGTCTGGCTACCATCGATACCCTCGTCGTCGACAAGACAGGGACCCTCACGCGCGGGCACCCTGTCCTCACCGATGTGCTTCCGCTCGCCGGCACGAGCGAGCGCATGCTGATGCGCCTCGCGGGAAGCCTCGAGCGCGGCAGCGAGCATCCGATCGCGGCAGCCGTCGTCGCCGGCGCCCGCGCCCGTCGTTTCTCACTCGTCGAGCCGGAGACGTTCGAGGCCGTGTCGGGGAAGGGGACCAAAGGCGTCGTCGGCGGGCAGGATGTGGCACTCGGCAACGCGGCGATGATGCAGGATCTCGCCGTCGACATCGCGCCGGCCGAAGCATCCGCCGAAACGTTTCGCGCCGACGGCAAGACGGCGTTGTTTGTCGCCATCGGTGGCCGGCTGGCGGGCGTGCTCGCCGTCGCTGACGAGATCAAGCCGACGACCCCCGAGGCGCTTCGGGCGCTTCGACGCAAGGGCATTCGCGTCATCATGGCGACCGGCGACCATCCGTCGACCGCCGGGAGTGTTGCCCGTCAACTCGGCATCTCGGAGATCCACGCCGGCGTGTTGCCGGAAGAGAAAGCGGCGCTCGTCCAGCGGCTCGAGGCGGAAGGCCGTCGCGTCGCCGTTGCCGGTGACGGCGTCAACGACGCGCCGGCCTTGGCTCGGGCCATGGTCGGCATCGCCATGGGAACGGGCGCCGACGTCGCCAAGGAGAGTGCTGGCATCACGTTGCCGGAAGGCGACCTCATGGGCCTGGCTCGGGCACGCAACCTCGCCGAGGCGACGATGTCGAATATTCGCCAGAACCTGCTGTTCGCCTTCGGCTACAACGCCCTCGGCATTCCGGTCGCGGCCGGCGTCCTCTATCCGCTGACCGGCTGGCTGCTCTCGCCGATGCTGGCGGCAGCCGCGATGAGCCTGTCTTCCGTCTCCGTCATCGCCAATGCGTTGCGCCTGTCACGCGCCAATATCGAGCCATAGAGCGGGTTGCGCTCAGGGCGTCAGCACCACGCGGCCGACGATCTTGCCCGCGGCCAGGCTGGACAATACCTCGTTGGCATCGGAAAGTTTGCGCGTCGCGATCGGCAGGCCTGGAACCTTGCCGCTCTGCGCGAGCGCCATCAATTCGCGCATGTCGTCGAGGTTCCCGACGTAGGAGCCCATGACGGTCGCATTCTTGAGCGGCAGCATCGGGACGGGCAGCGACGCCGATCCGCCGAACAGCCCGACCACGATCAGCCGTCCGCTCTTGCGGAGCGCGTTGAAGCCGAACGTGAACGAGGCCGCCGCCCCGACGAAATCGATCACGGCAGCCGCGCCACCGGCCGTCATGCGGTAGAGCGCTTTCGCCGCCTCGGGGTCGCTTGGGTCGACCACATCCTTGGCGCCCGCGTCCCGTGCCGCCGTCCATTTCGAGCGATCGATATCTGCGACGATCGGTTTGATGCCGGTCACGGCCTCCGCCATGCGCACGCCCGAGAGCCCGACGCCACCCGCGCCGATGATGACCAGATCGCCGCCGGCTCGGACAGCTTCCCGGGCCTTCTTGAGCGCGCCGTAGGCTGTGAGTCCCGAGCAGGCGTAGGTGCAGGCCAATGCCTCGTCGAGTCCGTCGAATGGAAACAGGTACTTGGGGTCCGGAACCAGGACATGGCTCGCGTAGCCGCCGTCGCGGTTGACGCCGAGCGCCCACGGCTGGTTGCAAAGGTGCTCATCGCCCGACGTGCACAGCGCGCACTCCCCGCAGCCGATCCATGGGAACACGACCCGGCGCGTTCCGGCGGTGGCTTCGCCTGCCGCGACGTTCTCCCCTGCCGCGACGATCTCGCCGACGATCTCGTGCCCGAGCGTGCGGGGCAACCCGATCGAGCGTCCCATATCGACTTTGCGCCCGCCGCCGAGGTCGAAGCTCCCTTCATGCAGGTGGACATCGCTGTGACAGACACCGCAGCCCGTCGTGCGGATCAGGACCTCACGCCCTTTGGGCACCGGAGTCGGCTCCGCCTGAAGTGTCAGCGGGGCTCCGAACGTGGTGACGCGGTAGCTGTCCATGCGCGCTCTCCGGCAAGAAAATTGTCTCATTGAAACCGTCTCATGAGGCCGCCGACGCGCGCAAGGGCCCGTCTCCCTCGCCTTGCTCTTCGCAGCGCCACTTCGTAACGTCGGCGACCGTCCATTCGCCCGGAGCCCCGCCATGCCGATCGCACTGTCCGACTATGCCCGTCACGATGCCACCGGCCTGGCCGAACTCGTGCGCAATCGCGAGGTAACGCCGAAGGAACTGGCCGATGCCGCCATCCGCGCGATCGAAAAGGTGAACCCCGACCTCAACGCCGTGGTGGAAACGTACGCCGATCGCATAGAAGCTCTCGACGAGACGAAACTTGGAGCCGGCCCGTTCCGCGGCGTTCCCTTTCTGATGAAGGACGTGTTCGGCCACGAGGGCGGCCGCAAGATCGAGTTTGGAAGCCGCCTCTGCGCCGGCATGGTCGCCGACAGGGATACGCACTACTGCACCCTCGTGAAGGCGGCTGGCCTGAACATCATCGGTCGCTCGGCGGCCCCCGAGTATTCGCTGACCGGCACGACCGAGACGGCACTCTACGGCGCGACGTCGACGCCCTGGCGCAAGGGCTACTCGGCGGGTGGCTCGTCCGGCGGCGCGGCGGCGGCGGTGACGGCTGGCCTCGTTCCCATGGCCCATGGCTCCGACATCGCCGGCTCGATCCGCATTCCGGCGGCCTGGTGCGGCGGCGTCGGCCTGAAACCGTCGCGCGGGCGCATCTCGTTCGGGCCGGCCCTCGACGAGAACGGCTTTGGTCTCGCCATGAACTTCGTGCAGGTGAAATCCGTGCGCGATGCCGCCGCCATGCTCGATTGTGTGGCGAAGCCGCAGCCGGGCGATCCGTTCCTGATCCCGCGCCCGGATCAGCCGTGGCAAATTCTCGCGCGTAAAGCGCCGCCCCGCCTGCGCATCGGCTGGACCGTGAAACCGCTGCTCGGTGTGACCGTCGATCCCGAAATCGTCGCGACCCTGAAGCGGACCGCCAAGGTGCTGGAGGACGCCGGCCACGACGTGTTCGAGCAGGACCCGGAGTTCGACGGCGCCGCCTCCCTCAACAGGTTCATGGACCTCTGGTTCTTCGGCATGGACGGCCGCTTCGAGGGCTACGCGGCCAAGACCGGCCGCAAGGTCGGGCCCGACACCCTCGAGCCGGTCACGCTGGCGATCTACGAGCACGCAAAGCGCCTGAAAGCCGCCGATTTCTTCGCGGCCGTTGCCGAGGTGAACAGCGCCCGCCGCAAGCTCGGCAAGTTCTATGAGACCGCCGACGTCTGGCTCTCGCCCATGATCGCGAAGGTCTCCGAGCCGTGGGGCAATTACAATCTCGGCCGCACCGACGTGACCATGCAGACGCTGGTCGAGAAGCTCTATGCGGTGCCCTGCCAGTACACGGTGCCGCACAACATCATGGGCACGCCGGCAATCACCCTGCCGCTCGCACAGCACTCGAGCGGGCTACCCATCGGCATCCAGTTGGCGGCCCGCCCGGCCGCCGAGCACACCATCCTGCAACTCGCGACGATGCTCGAGCAGGCGATGCCGTGGGCTGACCGCCAGCCGCCGATGTACGCGGGCCGCTGACGTCGACAATGTCTGCGGAACTGGAGCCGCGCCGCCCCTCAGGCGCGGTTCATCACCTCGGCCGCGAAGCGCTCCATGCGGTCGACGGTCTCCTGCACCGTCGGGGCGGGGAACGAGACGTTCACGTCGCCGACGCCGGCTGCGGCCAGCAGGCCCGCGTCCTCGCGCATGGCGTCGCTGGAGCCGGTGAACGTGCGCCGTCCGCCCGAATGGGCATCCTCGGCGGTCCACGACACCGGCCACAGCACCACGTGGGAGAGGCCGATCGAGGCGGGATCTCGGCCAGCCGCCGCGCACATCGATCGGAACCCGGCCATCGCATCGCTGACACGCTGCGCCGTGTCGAGACGGTTCGCCGGGTTGCTCGACGCGGGATACCACGCGTCTCCGAGCTTGATCGCGCGGCGCATGGCGGGCGCGCTCTCGCCGCCGACCCAGATTGGCGGATGCGGCTTCGAGATCGGCTTGGGCTCGAAAAGGATGTTGTCGAACGCCGCGTAACGACCGGACATTTTCGGCCGGGCTTCGGTCCACAGCGACCGGAACGCTGCGATGTATTCGTCCGTCACCTTGCCGCGCTCGTCGTAGGGCGCGACGCCGAGCGCCTCGATCTCCTCGCGCATCCACCCGGCACCGCAGCCGACCACCATGCGCCCGCCGGACAGCACGTCCGCCGTCGCGATCATCTTGGCGGCGAGGATCGCGGGACGATGCGGCACCACCATCACGGAGGAGAGAAGCCGCAGCCGCTCCGTGCATCCGGCGAGAAAGGCGAGCGTCGAGAGCACGTCGAGGCATTCACCCGTGTTGCGACCGCCCCAGTCGCCTTCCTCGCTGTAGGGATACCGGCTCTCGATGTCCGCTGGCACGACGACGTGGTCGTTGGCCGAGATGAAGTCGAACCCGAGCCGTTCGGCCGCCGCAGCGACGGTCTTGTAGCCGGCGCGGTTCGCCATCGGACCGCGCGAAAGAATGTTGACTCCGAAGCGCATGCTTGTTCCTCCCGATTTTTCTTGTTGTCTTTTGCACGCGCCCCCGCTGCGGGAGGGCACGCATCGTCATCGTCCGGGCAGAACGAGGATCTGCGGCCGTTCCGGTAGCGTCGCGCGCGAAACGACGATGGTCGATTCAGCGCTCGTCTTGATCTCGAAATCGGCCCGCGCGACGTCGAGGAATCGATTGAGGGTGAAGCTCGAGAAATAGTGCATCGGAACGACAAGCGGGGCTTTGAGGCTCTTCAGCACTTCGATCATGCCGGGCGTATCGAGCGTGTAGCTGCCGTCGACCGGCGCCAGCACCACGTCCATCTGCCCGATGCGCGCCACCTGCTCCATCGACAGCGTGTGATGCAGATGCCCGAGGTGCGCGATGCACAGCCCGCTCATCTCGAAGACGAAGATGGAATTGCCGAACTCGTCGGTGTCGCCCGAGTAGCTGCGGATGTTCGTCGGAACGTTGCGCACGCGAACGTCCTGATCGCTGACATCGTGCTGGGCCGGCCCGCCGGCGGGGTTCCAGCCCGGCAGGACGTGCCGGATCTGCGGATTGGGCGTCAGCGTGTAATGCGTCGAGTGCGCCCGGTTCATGGTCGCGATCTCGGGCACGATGCTCGGCTGCACATAGTCGTTGTAGTCGGTCGCGATCCGGACGCCCTTGGCGCTCTCGATGAGGAACGTCGAATGCCCGACATACGACAGCCGCACCTCGCCGAACTTGAGCTCCGCGAGTTCGAGCCGGGCCTTCTGGACAAACCGGAAGCCGGGCGCCTCGGCGACGGCGATGCACCGGTCCTCCGCGGCAATGGCGGGTTTCACGAGCCCGACGAGGCCCACCATCAGGATGATCAACGCGTGCAGGCTTCGCGATACCGACGTCATCCGCGCCTCCCGTTTCAACCCGTTGCACCGCTCTCCCGGAGAGCCGTGATCTCTTGTGCCGAAAGCCCGGCTTCGGCGAGCACGTCATCCGTATGCTGGCCGACGCTCGGCCCGGCCGTGGCGACACGCGGCGCAACGCCCGCGATCTCGAACGGCGAGGCGATCGTGCGCGGCATCTCGGCGATATCCGTCGCAACGACGGCCTTCGCCGCCACCGCTTGCACGTCGGTGGGCAGATCTTGGGCCTTGCCGATCAAGGCGTGCGTCAGCTTGGCAGCCGCCATCGCGTCGTGCCACTCCTCCCAGCTTCTCGACTTGAGGATTGGATCGAGAATGGCCGTCAACTCGCGCGCGTGCCGGCGCCGCTCCGCCGTCGTGCGAAACCGGGGATCATCGAGCAGCGCGGTGTTGCCGAGCACGCGGCAGAGGTGCGGGAACGCTGCGTCTTCGTTGACGAGCGACAGCAGCATCCAGCGCCCGTCCCGCGTCTCGTAGTAGTTCGCGAGCGCACTGCGCGGCGTGTCGCGCGGCGGGCGTGGCCCGATGTAGGCGTCGACCAGGGCCGCCTGCGCCATCACGCCGTTCGACCACAGGCCGTTGGCGTAAAGCGAGGTCGCGACCATGGCCCCCTCGCCGGTCCGCGCCCGCTGCAGGAGCGCCATGAGGATGGCGCTGACGAGGCTCATGGATGAGGCGCGATCGCCCTGGGCCGGCAGCGGCACGCCCGGCGGCTGGCCGTCGTAGCGGCCGAGATCCGAGATGCCCGACCGCCCGAAGTAGGCGTTGGAATCGAAGCCCTGCTGGTCCTTGTCGGGCCCGGCCTCGCCGTAGCCGGTGAACGACGCGTAGACGAGCCTTGGATTGCGTGCCTTCACATCATCATAGCGAAGCCGCAACCGCTCTCGCACGGGATGGGGAAAATTGGTGATGAGCACGTCGGCCCACCCGATCAGGTGATCGAGGGCCGCGCGTCCGGCGGGATGCTTGAGATCCAGCGCGACGGACCGTTTGTTGCGCGCGTCGAGATGCCAGAGATAGTTGACGTCCGACTTCGGCACGCTCGGCAGTGATGCGCCGTTGCGCCGATGCGGATCGCCCTCTCCGGGCTGCTCGACCTTGACGACGTCGGCGCCGTAGTCGCCAAGGACGACGGCGGCAGCCGGTGCAGCGATCCAGGTCGCCACGTCGAGAACCTTCACGCCGTCGAGCGGCCAGGGTGGCGTCATCGCGTGTCGAACTCACTTCTGCCTGCACCTTTTCGGAACCGTACCGCGACTTGTGCGTGACCGGGAAGCCCGTTTCCGCGGCAGCCGTCTGCCCGGCCCGCCGGCTGGCCTCGTCGTCCGCCTTCCTTTCGCGGACAAGTTCCTTTAGCTACGTGCTGAAGCGACGGAGCCCGCGACGATGCGTCAGGTGAATGCCATTGATTTCTGGCGCGGCTACGCCCTCGTCGCGATCTTCATAAATCATATCCCGAACAACGTTTTCGAGCGATTCACACACAAGAACTATTCGCTGTCGGACTCGGCCGAGCTGTTCGTTTTTCTCGCCGGCTGGTCGTTGCGCCATATCGTCGGACCACCGGAGGACCCGCGTGCGACCGGCGACCTGCTCACCAGATTGTTGGGACGCGCCTTCACGCTCTATGTGGCGCAGATGGCGATGGTGCTGATCGCCATCGCGATGCTGGCCGCCGCCTCGATCGCGCTCGACAACCCGTTGTTCCTCGAGTGGCACAACGCGGCCGCCGTCTTCTACGACCCGGTGCGGGCGCACATCGGCCTCGTGACCCTCAGCCACCAGCTCGGCTACTTCGACATCCTGCCGCTCTATGTCGTCCTGCTGACGTTGGCGCCGCTGATCGCCCTCGTGCATCGATGGGCACCCAGCTTTCTGCTGCCGGTGTCGTTCACGATCTACCTGATGAGCCTCGTTCTCGAGATCACCGTCCCGACATGGCCCGTTGCCGGCCAGTGGTTCTTCAATCCTCTGTGCTGGCAGCTGATCTTCGTCCTCGGCTTCTCCATGAGCCGCGAGCGCGGACCCGGCGGGTTTGTGCGCCGCAACATCGGGTGGATCCGTTGGGTCGCGCTGCCGCTGCTCGTGCTCTTCACGATCAAGAGTATCTTTAACCTCACTTGGGACCCGACCAAGGTTCCCGAGCCGAAGCTTTTGTTCATCGTTGGCAAGACTTTCCTAACTCCTGTAAGACTGCTGCAGTTTCTGGTGCTGGTCGCAGTCTTCTCGGCAATTTATCCGTTGCTGGAGCGGAGTGTCCCGAGGGTGGTGAGCTTCCTTGCTCTGCTGGGGCGCAACTCGTTGCCGGTCTTCTGCATCGGTTCCCTCCTGAGCCTCGCAGGGCAGATCGTGCGCTATGCCTCCGGTGGCGGGATGGTGGTCGACACGATGCTGGTTGGCAGTGGCTTGGCGATCATGGGCTTTGTAGGCTGGGTGACGGAATGGCGTTCTCGCAGGGAAAAGGCCCGATGATCGGTCTCTTCGCGCTCGTCGTTGGTCTCTGGCTGGGAACGCCATCGGCCGTGGCGTCCGATACGGAACCCGCGACTCGCCCGGCAGACGGCATTCCCCGCATGTGTGCCGACGCAGCCGAGGCCACACGAACCCTCGCCAATCTCCCGTTCACGTCGAAGGCCATCCGCGAGCGCAAGAAAATCCGCGTGCTCGCCATGGGCGCGACGCCGTTGAACGAGCGCGACCAGACGAAGGGCCAGTATTCGCTGGTGGAGCAGTCTCTCGAGCGCACGCTGAAGGGGCTCGAGGTCCAGATCCTGGACTATGGCGTCTCCGGGGAGTTGGCTGGCGCCGGCTTCGCCCGCATCCGGAACCAGGTGGCGCTCGATCAACCCGATCTCCTGTTCTGGCAGGTCGGCGTTGCGGACGCGCTGGCCCTCACCCCGCCGGAAGACTTCAAGCAGACCCTGACCGAGACGGTGAAATGGCTGCGAGAACATGATGTCGACGTGGTTCTGATCGGACTTCGCTATCAGCGAGCGCTCCGGAAGGACCCGAACTACCAGAAGATCCGCGACGCGATCCGCGATGTGATCCGCGAGCAGGACATCCTTCGCATCGGCCACTATGAGGCCATCGAAGCGCTCGATCTGCTGAAGCGGCAGGACGGGGAGCCGGTCACGGAACTGGACCTGACAGACGCCGGCACCAACTGTGTGGCCGACTTCCTCAGCCGGGCACTGGCCGTGGGCCTGTTCGGAAAGTCCGGCAAGGGCGGTCTGCCCGCCACGGGAGTCCCGGCGGCTGGCAAAGGTGAGTCGCCCCGCTGAGATCGCCAGCCTCGCGAGACGGTAAACCCCATTAAACCCCGTTGCGTCGGGCGTCTTGAACCGCCGCATTGGGCGCGATATGGTCTCGGCGTCGGTGACGGGAGTTCAGGGACGATGGTGCGTTGGTTGGGCGCGCTCCTTGTTGTGTTGTGCACGGCGTTCGCCGCAAGGGCGGAAGGCGTCGTTCTGGCAACCAGCGTGCCCTCGAGCATCCTGGGCCGTGATATTCCCGTCCGCGTTTACCTTCCCGAAGGCTATCAGCGCGGCGATCAACGCTACCCCGTTCTTTATCTCCTCCACGGTGCAGGCGGCGACGAGAATACTTGGGCCAAGGAGGGGCGGATACAAGCCACCGCCGACCGCCTGATCGCAACCGGCGACATTCCCCCGGCGATCATCGTGATGCCGGGGTGCCGCACCTGCTGGTGGATCGACGGTGCGGTCGATCGGGCTGAGACGGCGTTCTGGACGGATCTCGTGCCAGCGGTCGACGCGCGCTATCGCACCATTCCTTCGCGCGGCGGTCGCGTGGTGGCCGGGCTGTCCGCAGGAGGCTACGGCGCGGTGCGCTATGCGCTCAAGTTTCCCGATCGTCTCGCAGCGGTCGCCGCATTGAGCCCCGCCGTGTACGCGGACGCTCCGCCGGCCATTTCGTCGGCGCGCACCCAACCACCGTTTCTGCGGCCTGACGGGTCCTTCGATCTCGCGGCCTGGCGCGCGCGCAACTACCCAGCCAACATCGACGGCTATCTCCGTCAGCGCCATCGCGTTGCCTTCTATCTGACCTCCGGGGATAACGACGCCTACGGCATCGCGTTCGAGACGATGACGCTCTTCAAGCGCCTCTATGAGGCGCAGCCGGAAGCCACGGAGCTGCGCATACTCGACGGCGGCCACACGTGGTCGCTCTGGTCCGACTGTATCGCGAACGCCATGCGTTACGTCTTCCGCCACACGGACCGCCCGAGTCCGGCGATACAGGTTGCTCGCCAGAGCTACGGCGATCCCTGAAGCCGCCTTGGCTAGTCAGCAACGGGCGTCGAGCTTCGCGCTCTACTCCGAGCCGGACTTTATCGCATCGACGAGTTCGATCAGGCGCGCCAGCACGAGGTCCGCTTCTGCAGCGAGGACATCGCGCGGCGTGGTGCCGCCCTCGATGCCGATCCTGAGACCGGCCCCGGCTCGCCGCGCCATCTCGAGATCGTGCACGGCGTCACCCACCACGGCGATCTCGCCGATGGGAAGACCGACCGCGGCCGCAAATGCCAGTGCCATGCCGGGTCCGGGCTTGGCGCCGTGCCCGCTGTCGCAACCGGCCACGAACACCATGGCGTCCATCACACCGGCATGACGCCCAAGAGACGCGTCTATCCCGGCGCGCGTGTCGTTGCTGGCGATACCCATGGTGACGCCCGCCGCGGAAAGCGCCGCCAACGTCTCGTAGACGCCATCCGCTAGGGCCGAGTGTTGCGCGCCGGCCGTCTCGAAGATTTGGGCGATCGTATCCGCTAGGCCGCCCGGCGTCGCCGCACCGAGCAGCTCCTCGAACGCTGCGGCGACGTCGTGATGCGTTCCGGCTGCAAAGGGCGAGCCGGCATCGACGGTGTGGGTCAGCGGGCACTGGCCGGCGCGCACCATCAGACGGTGGGCGAGCGCCTCGTCGCCGCGCGCGGCCATGAAGGCGACCTCGCGATTGATGGGCGTCCAGGTCCGGCCATAGTCGAGGAGTGTGCCGTCCTTGTCGAACAGAACGCCACGGATACGCGGTTGAGGACGCCCGGCTTTCCCGTTGCTTGTCATGCGCCAGCCGGTTGATCGGCGAGGCAGACGGCGCCGTGCGTGCCGCCGGCGCCAGTCCGATGGTGTGACAGGTCCGTCATGGTCGCCGCCTCTCCGGAAAGCGGATTGCCCTTGTCCCATCCGTAGCGGATCTGCTCGAAACGCGCGCTGAGCGCGTCGTAGATCATCAGGCGTCCGACGAGCCCCTCGCCGATCCCGATGAGCTCCTTCAGCACTTCCGTCGCCTGCAGCGTCCCGACGACTCCGACCACGGCACCGAGCACGCCGACCTCCGCACAATTGGCGACCGTGTCCGCCGGCGGCGCTTCTGGAAACAGACACCGGTACGTGGGATTGGGGGTGCCGTCCGCCCGCGCCTCGTAGGGCTTGAATGTCGTGATGTAGCCATCGAAGGGCCCGACGGCCGCGAACACGAGCGGCCGGCGCGCCAGATGGCAGGCGTCAGAGACGAGGTACCGCGTCGCGAAGTTGTCGGAACCGTCCGCGACGATGTCGTATGCGGAGATGAGGTCCATCGCGTTGTCGGCGTCGAGCCGCGTGCGATGAGAGACCACCTCCACGTGCGGATTGAGCCGGCCGATCATGTCTCGCCCGCTGTCCACCTTGGCCCGCCCGACCTGGCCGGTATCATGGAGGATCTGCCGCTGCAGGTTCGAGAGCGAGACGGTATCGTCGTCGACAAGCCCGATCGTGCCGACGCCGGCTGCAGCGAGGTACATGGCGAGAGGACTACCGAGGCCGCCCGCGCCGATGAGCAGGACGCGTGCGGCCTTGAGCTTCTGCTGGCCCTGCCCGCCGACGTCCTTGAGGACGAGGTGGCGCTTGTACCGTTCGATTTCTGCCGGAGTGAGGGGAGTGCTTGTCATGTCGGGACTGTAGACCACTCGGGGCGAGCCCAAAAGACCCGCCCCCTGCATTCGATCCTGCCGGTCACTTGTCGAGCCAGACCTGATCGTACCGCCAGCTGTTGTAGATCGAGTTCTCGGGCTGGACGTGCCCCTTCACGTGCGGCTGCCAGCAGGTGGCGTTGTTGCCGTGATAAATGATCGGCCGGGCCACGTCCTCGACGAGGATGCGCTCGATCTGCCACACGATCTCCTTGCGCTTGGCGGGATCGAATTCCTGCGATTGCTGGTCGAGCAGCTTGTCGACCTCGGCGTTGCAATACTTCGCGAAGTTCGCCGGTGAATTGCACTGGAAGCCCATGCTGAGCACGCCGTCCGGATCGTCGACGCCTGCGCCAGCCAGGTTGAGCGCGACCTGATAGTTCCGCGAAAAGAGCCGATTGTACCATTGCGAGGACTCGACGATGTCCAGCGTCGCCTCGAAATGGATCTTGTTGAGCTGGTCGACCAGGATCACGGCCGGATCACGGAAATTGTTGAAGTCGCGCGTCGCGACCTTCACTTTCAACTTCTTGTTTGGCCCATAGCCCAGGCTTTCCATCAGCTTGATGGCTTCCGCGCGCTGCTTCTCGGGATCGCCGTAGCCGAGCAGCTTCGCCAACTCCTCCTTCGGCATCCCCCATTTGCCCTCGGGCGGCGCCTGCATGTTGACGGCGAGGAACGTCTTGCCGTGTCCGAGAATATCGATGAACGCCTGCCGATCGATCGCGAGCGCCATTGCGCGCCGGAGCTGGGGATTGCTGAACGGCTCGACATCCCGATTGACCAGGAGATGCGTGGTGACGTTCGTCGGCCTGAGCTGACAGATCGCCTGGGGCGCGCTCTTCGCAATGTCGCCCATCAGCGGAATGGTGATGTCCGCCGAGCGCGTCATGTCGAATTCGCCTGTCGAGAAAGCGAGGATGCGTGTCGAGCGACTGGTGACGATGCGCCATTCGATGCCGTCGAGATAGGGTTTCCCCTTGTCCCAATAGTCAGGATTGCGCGTCAGGGAGACGCTCTGGTTGCTCTTGAATTCGACGAACTTGAAGGGACCCGTGCCGATCGGCGTCGTGCGCATCGTCTTGCCGTCGACGTGGCAGGGGATGAGCCCCGTGTAGCCCGACGCCAGCATCGAGAGCAGCGAGACTTGTGGCACCTTCAGGTGGAACGTCGCCTCGTGATCGCCGTTGACCGTGACTTCGGTCAGGTTCTCGTACCAGGCGCTCCGTGGGTTGCGCCGGAAGTAGTTCGCTTCCTTGCCGTTGAGCCGATGGAAGGTGCACGCCACGTCCTTCGCGGTGAACGGCTGCCCGTCGTGCCACTTCACGCCTTCGCGCAGCTTGAAGGTGAGCTTCGTTTTCGTGGCGTCCCACTGCCAGCTCGTCGCGAGTTCCGGAATGATCGTTGAGGCGTCGTTGCTGACCTTCGTCGGATCGAAACGGACGAGGTTGCTGTGGACGGCCGCGAACGGGTGCACGACCTCGATCGTCGTTTCTTCGTGGAGCGACGTGCTGGGCGGATTGGTCGTCAGGTAGGCGCGGAGCGTTCCTCCACTCTTCTGGGCATCGACGGCCGTTGGCGCCACCGCGACAGCGAGCACGGCAGCGCTACCGATTATGGAGAGCGCGACTTTGGACATGAGAACCTCCCGGAGAGTTTTTCGACCCGGCTGTGTCGCCGGTGCCCTGCATCGGATTGCGCGCGCTCGACGGCTGCGAAGCGCATGAAAACATGGCATATCTGCTGTGCCGCCATGCCGGTCCGGCGAATGCACGATCGGAACCGTTGGGCAATGCTGGACCAAATCCAGACGTCCGTCACGGGCTATTCGTCGAAGCGATCGAGGGACCGCGGCGGGTGTTGGTTGCAGTCACGATCCGGCGGTGAGCCTGCGGCCCTCGCTTGCAAGCGATCTCCGCCACACGATGACGAGACCGCAGAGAATGAGCAGATTGAGCAGGTTGGCGGCGAGGCCCGTGGCGAACGCTGGCCCGTAAGAGCCGACCTTGTCGTAGATCACGCCGGCGATCCATCCGCCCGCGGCCATGCCCGTGGTCCCGGTCAGCAGCAGGGCCGGCATGCGCCAGGCCGCTTCGCTGGCGGGGAAGAGGTTCCGCGCCGTCAAGAGGTAGGCGGGAATGAGCCCGCTGAACCCGAGGCCGAACGCGGCTGCGACGGCGAACAGCCCGGCCTCGTCCTGCGTGACCAGAAAGCCCGTCACGGCGAGCGCTTGTGCGGCAGAGCATGTCAGCAACGTCAGCAGTCCCCCGATCCGATCTGACATCCACCCCCAGAACTGCCGTGAAATGAAGGCGCACACGAGCAGCAGCGACAGCATCGCCGCGCCCCTGGCGGGCGCGATGCCGAGATCGCCACAGAAAGCGATCAGATGCGCCGACGGCATTGCCATCGGAATGCAGCAGAGGAACGACGCGATCGCGAGCAGCGCGAACAGCACGTTCGGCGGCAGCCCGAGGAGGCGCGGCGGCGGCGCTCCCGCGGCGCGCACGATGTCCGCTGGCGGAGCGACGATCGGTGGCGGCTTCAGGATCAGCAACGCGAGCGGCGTGATCACTCCGGCAACCAGAAGGCCGAACCACAGCATCGTCTGTTGCCATCCCCACGCGGCGATGGCGCGCTCGAAGAGCGGCGGCCAGAAGGCGCCCGCAGCGTACTGCCCGCTCGCGATGAGCGCGACGGCCGTCCCGCGTTTCGCCTCGAACCAGCGCGAGACATAGACGTAGAGCGGGGCATTGATGGCGCCGAGACCAAGGAGCCCGACGAGAAGTCCGTGCCCGGCATAGAGCTGCCACGCGGCGCCGAGTGACGACAGCGCGAGACCGGCGCCGACCATCAGCGCCCCGAACGCGACCGTCAGGCGAACCCCGGCCCGCTCCGCCGCAAGCCCCATGAGCAGACCGCCGATACCGGTCCCGAGCCACGACAAGGCGCTGGCGGCCGACGGTACGGAACGCTCGCCTCCCAGATCTGCGGCGACCGTCTTCAAGGCTGTGATGACGATGAACGGCGCGCCGAAAGCGATGGAGAGGATCAGCAGGGCCGCGATGGCGATCCGCCACGCTTCGCCGCTATCGATGCCGCGCGTCATTCCGGCGAGCCTCCCGCGGGGCCGCGCCGCACGCTGCATGACGAGCGGTGGCCGGACCTTGTTGTTCTTGGTCGGAGTGTCACACCGCGCCGGACAGGATGGCAAGTCCGGCTGATGGCGCTGGACTGTCCCGGCGTGGCGGATGTGTCGTGCTTGGGCCACATCGGCGCCCCACAGTGGGTGTCAAGGTTGCGCCGGTAACGAAGCCCCCCTTCGCTCACTGGACAGCAGCCCCTCGCATGCGGCACACCGGATGCTGCGGCGGCACGTGGGAACGGATGCGAGATGCGTAACACGATCGCGATCATGAACACCAAGGGCGGCGTCGGCAAATCGACGATCGTGCTTGCCATCGCCGAGACGCTCGCGACCCATCACGGCAAGAACGTCCTCGTCATCGACAGCGACGCCCAGGCGAGCGTCAGCGCCATGTTGATGTCCGTGAACAGTCTGCAGAAATTGCAGGCCGAGCATCGAACGCTGGTCGACTACCTGATCGCCTCGGTCCTGCAAGGCGCGGAGGCCGAGTGGACCGACTTCGTGGTCGGCGGCGTGTCCGACATCGACGACGCGCGCTCGGTCTATCTGATGCCGAGCGACATGCAGCTCACGCTGTTCGAGCGGGAAGTGTCGAAGGAATCGCTTCACGGTCGGCTGCGGGCGGCGATCAGCGGTCTGCTGGGTCGGGCGCGGATCGTCTTCGACGTCGTGCTGATCGATTGCCCGCCGGGGCTGTCCGTGCTGACGGAATGCTGGCTGCGCGAAGCCGACTACCATCTCTCCCCGACCAAGCCCGATTACATCTCGATCTGTGGGCTCGACGTGTTCAGCCGGTTCAAGCAACTCAACCCGGAGATGGGCTTTGCCGAGAATCTCGGGGTTCTGGTGAACATGAAGGATCTGCTGTCGGCGGAGGACGACGAGTATCATCGGTGGCTCGCCTCGCATGAGGCCAACCGCTGCTTCCAGCAGGTCCTCCCTCGCATGAACGCGCTTCAGCAGGCGGCGCGATACCGGACGGAGGAACGCTCGTTCGGCGCTAAGTACCCGGGCGAGATCGGGTCGATCGTCAAGGCGTTGGCCGGTGAGGTGCTGAGCCGCCTGGCGCCGGAACCCTTGGCGACTTCCACAGTGGCCTCAGCTGCGCCCGAAACGCCGTCGAAGGAAGCCGTCTCCACTCCGGCCGACTAGGTCGCCGACTGCGCCATGCGGGAAGCGAGATGTCTCGAAATCGATTATAATTCAATGGTTTAAAATATAAGGGACCGCTCCCCGGTATCTGCAGGCTGGGGAGCGTTCCCCTTGAGTCCGGAGGACCTTTCGCCTGTGCCGCGAACTGCCGCACGAAGGCCCGGCCTCCAGCGACGCCTAATGTTTGCGCGAACGCGCCTGCAGCTTTTCGATCTGTTCCTTAAGTCGCAGCTTCTCGACCTTCAGACGCATGATTTCGTGGTCGGTCGCCGCCGGGCGGGACAGTTCCTGCTCTATACGCCGATCGAGTACCCTGTGCTTTTCCGCGAGTTCTGCGAGATGGGCAGCTAACGACATCCTGCTCTCCTGTTCCGAGTTGCAGACGACGAAAGTGTGACATGACCCGCCGGAAGTGTCCATCGAGCGGACCCCGGCCTGTGGGTGGAGATCGGAGCGCGGTTGCGGGAGAATGAGTGCTTGTGCCGGCGCGGGAGCCCGTAAAGACTATGCCAAAATATTCGACGTCCAGTGCCTGCGACGCCTTGGCGTGGTGCGCCGAGCAGCTATAATCACATGATGGACAAGAAAGAGATCGAAGACCTTTCGTTCCGGCAGGATGAGCTCCCGGCCGACCGCAGCCTCGTGATCGTGGACGACGACAAGGCGTTCCTGCAGCGCCTTGGTCGCGCCATGGAGCAACGCGGGTTCGAGGTCCGCATGGGGTCGTCGGTTTCCGAAGGGCTCGATCTCATTCGCCATCAGCCGCCGGCGTTTGCCATCGTCGACATGCGGCTGGAGGACGGAAACGGCCTCGACGTGATCGCCGAACTCGCCAACATCCGCCCGGCCTCGCGCGCTATCGTGCTGACCGGATACGGGAATTTCGCGACGGCCGTCTCCGCCGTGAAACTCGGCGCGGTGGACTATCTGGCGAAGCCCGCCGATGCCGACGAGGTGACGGACGCGCTGCTCGCACCCGCGAACGAGAAGGCCCAGCCGCCCGAGAACCCGATGTCGGCTGACCGGGTCCGCTGGGAGCACATCCAGCGCGTTTACGAACTTTGCAATCGCAATGTCTCCGAGACGGCGCGCCGCCTGAACATGCACCGCCGGACCTTGCAGCGGATTTTGGCAAAGCGCGCACCCAAGTAGCGGTGGCGTGCCGGACGCTCAGAGCCGCCATGGTGCATGGCACGCCCGCCCGACTGATCGCTTGATCGAGCCCGGGCGAGGTTACGATCTGGGACTGGCGCCCGACTTCGCCAGGCCCAGGATCTCGCCGAGGCTGACCGTGTTTGGATCGGCCTCCAGCACATAGAGACCCAGCCCCACGACCAGAGCCGGCATCACGACGATGTGCGTGAAGGCCAGAATGCGGCGCAGCAGTGGTCGCTTCTCGATCCACGAGTTCACGCGCAGGATCGAGATCCCGATCATCAGGCTGACCAGCATGTAGTCGAGAAGGAAGATCCGGTCGGACACCGTCGCCGTGTCGGAATCGAGCTTCGGCAACGAGAGATACAGCGCGACGGCAGACAGCAGCGCCGTCACCTGGATCGTGACGATCGCCTCGAAATGATCGTTGGAGATGAAGACCGACAGGTACGCGACGATCAGGATGAAGGCCAGCGGGATGACGACGCGAAGATAGTAGTCGGTCGTTTGCCGCGCCATGGTCCACACGAACGAGGCCTTGTAGTAGGGGATCGCGCTCGGGACGTGCGTATAGGCATCGAGCAGGGGCACGAAATCTTCCTCGTAGCCGACGTATTGCGATTTGACGTCCCAGCCGTCGGTCGCCACCTGTCGGTCCCTGAGGGCGAGTGGCGGCGGCTGCACGACGAACGCGAGATCGCTTCGCCGCGGCTGCAGATCGATCGAGAACCGCTGCTTGTCGAACGGATAGGAGGCGAGGTCGGGCTCGAACGTAAACCGGCCGGTGACCTTGTAGAGCTTCATGTTGGTCGGATACGATGTGCTCGGCCCACCGGGATGCAGTGTTTCAATCGAGACGTGCCGTCCGTTCGAGCGCGGGTCGAGATAGGCGTTCGTCATCTCGAGGCGCGTGATGTCGATGCCTTCACCGCCACGCATCGACAGGTGGAACTCGGCGAAGAAGGTCTTGTCGTTGTCGTCGATCCGATGCGCCCTGACGAGATCCACATCCATGTAGACCGTCGGGATGCGCCGCAGTGACCCATCCTGCGTGCGCACGAACTGGATCGGCGCAAGCTGTGTGCGCCCAAGCCCTTGCGGCAGCATGACGACGAAAGGCGTCTTCACGGCGGCCCGGGATTGGGCATGGAAAGACCAGTTCTCAAACGTTCCCCGGAACGCCCCGCGCCCCGCAGCATACGTGCTCGACAACTGGTCGACGATCTGGCGCCTGAGCGTGCCGGGATCGGACCCGGGCGGAGCGGACCGCGCCGCATCGACGACCAGCGCCACCATGTCGGCATACCGCGCACCGACGGCGATTGCGCGCATGTTTGCGCTCTCGAGCGGATCGGGGATCGTGATGGCGGGGCGCGGTTTGCACTCGCCCTTGGCCCAGCCGGGTGCGTCGAGCTGCGGTTTGCCCTCGAACATCCAGGTAGCGGGCGGATCTCGTTCGATCTTGCGCCGGATGCGGTCGTTGTCGACCTCTGGCAGCCGATCCCACGCGAGCTGGTAGATGGCGTTGAGATATCCGTTGGCGCGTTTCGGTTCGAGCCCATCGATCCGGCCTGTAACGAACAGCGCAGGAGCGAACTTGAGAGCCGAGAGTCGCTCGATCACGGTATCGGCGCGCCCGGAGCCGAGACCGAGCACGAGCACATCGGGGAGCCGCTCCTGGATGTCCCGCAATGCCGCGTCGAGGGCTGTGACGTCGAGCCCGTCGCCGTCGGGCGGAATACGGTGGTCGGCGACGATGCGGCCGTCCGGAAGAGCCGCCTTGAGGCCGTCTCCGAGCCCTTCGCTGAACACCGTGCCCTTGACGCCGAGAAAGGCGACGCGTGTCCATTCCATGGCGCCGACGAAAGCGGTCATCGTCGGCACGCGGTCGTCATCCTGTGACGCCGCCGTGGTGAAGACGTTTGCGTGCTTGGCGAACATCTTCGTGACGGAGATGTTCGAAAGGAACGGGACGCCCCGTTCCTCGATGGTCTTGCCGAGGGCGTCGAACACCGCTTGGCCCCGCTGGGAGCCGGTCAGACCGACCATGGCCAGCAGGCTCGGATCGGAAAGTGCCGCGCGCACGCCCGCCACGGCGAGATTGTCGTTGCGCACGTCATCCTGGAACGAAAGGGCCACCCGGCGACCGTGGATGCCGCCCTTCTCGTTGGCGGCGTCGGCCGCCAGTCGCGTCATGCGCGCGATGGCGCCGGTCTCGCCGGTATCGAAACAGCTGTCCCGGCGCGAGGAAAGATGGATCGAGATGGTCAGGGGCGGCAGGCGCGCCGCCTCGGCAGCGACGGCCGTCTGGGCCACGGCCGATCCTTGGCCTGCGACAACCCAAGAAACGACCACCGCCAGCAGCATGGCGATGAAGGCGACGGCACTCACCGGCAACCGTGAACGCGCCTGACAATAAGGGCTGAGACCGTCGCCCGGCGCCCACCTACGCATGACCATGTAAAAACCTGCTCGTGGCGATCCCCGGTCCCCCCGGGCCCTTTGGTCGATAGCCGCTGCACTGCCCGGAGGCAATCACTCTGGCGCCACAGGTCAGGGGCGATGCGGCCGGAAACGTGCGTCGCAGTGCCGACGAAAGAAAGGCGGCCCGGAATGCACCGAGCCGCCTCGAAAAGCGTATCCGATCGTGAAAAGGAGCGGCTATGCCGCCTTTTCTAGCCCCTGCGCCCACTTTCCGGCGGCGGCAAGGCCGTTCATCTTGGCGCGATGCGCGAAGGCCTTGGCGCCAGCGGCTTCATTCTCGGGCTTGCCACTCCACGCCTTGAGCGCCGCAGCCTGCAGCGCCCGCCCGTAGGAGAACGTCAGATTCCACGGCAGCTTGCCCATGGCGTTCATGAGATGGAGGTGAGCCGTTGCATCCTCGTCGGACTGGCCACCCGACAGGAAGGCGATGCCGGGGACGGCGGCAGGCACCGTCCGCTTAAGAACCTTTACTGTCTTCTCGGCCACTTCCTCGCGGCTCGCCTGCTTCGGCGACTTCTTGCCCGAGATCACCATGTTGGGCTTGAGCACGATCTGCTCGAGGGTGACGCGGTTGTAGTAGAGTTCCTGGAATACGTCCTTGAGCACCCACTCGGTCACTTCGGCGCAGCGGTCGATGTCATGCGCGCCGTCCATCAGCACTTCCGGCTCGACGATCGGAACGAGCCCGCCCTCGAGGCAGATCGCGGCGTAGCGCGCGAGCGCGTGGCTGTTGGCCTTGATGCACGTGTAGCTCGGGATGCCGGCACCGATGTCGATCACGGCGCGCCACTTGGCGAACTTGGCGCCGAGAGCGACGTACTCCTTGACCCGCTCCGGCAGCTTGTCGAGACCTTCCGTGATCACCTCGCCGGGCGAGAACTGCAGCGGCTTGGTGCCGGCATCGACCTTGATTCCCGGCAGCGAGCCGGCATCGGAAATGATCTTGGCGAGCGGCGTGCCGTCCTTGGCCTTCTGGCGCAGCGTCTCGTCGTAGAGGATGACGCCGGAGATGTAGTTCTTCATGGCGTCGTTGGAGCGGAACAGCATCTCGCGATAGTCGCGGCGGCTGTCTGCCGTCGACTCGGTCTTGATCGAGTCGAACCGCTTCTTGATCGTGCCGGAGCTTTCGTCCGCAGCGAGGATGCCGCGGCCGGGTGCGACCATGGCTTGGGCCACTTGCTCGAGGGTCATCGTCATGAGGTTCGTCTCCACTGGCGGGTCTGTCGCGAGCCACCGAAATTTTGGTGCGGCACGTCTAGCGCGGATTGCCCGCCCTGGCCAAGTGCCCTCGTTGATCCGACTGCGAACAAGTTGAATGTTGACGATCGTTCAATTAATCGTTTGATCCGCATCACGCGCGACGGGCGACCAGTCGGTTAACCAGCCAGCATGCGCAGATCGATACCGATGACCCGGCGACATCCGACCCCATCCGAACGACGCTGGCCGCATCTCGCCGCCGGCTTGACGCTGCTGGTGCTGTCGACATTCGGGGTGCGTGCCGCCGATGCTCCAGGCGACGCCGCCCGGCGGCAGGGCGAGGCGATCCTCCAGGAAAAATGCGCCCGTTGCCACGCCATCGGCGCGTCCGGGTCGAGCCCACATCAAGCGGCCCCGCCATTTCGCGAGCTGTCGGCACGCTACCCGGTCGGCCATCTGGCCGAGGCGTTCGCCGAGGGCATCACCACTGGTCATCCCGACATGCCGGAGTTCGCCTTTTCAAGCGCCGAGATTGAGGCCATTCTGGCCTACATCGAACATGTCAGCACAAAGCCGCGAGCCGACTGAGTATCCGAGACCGTCGACGCGCCGGTGCTGCGAACTGCGGAGATCGCCATGCTCACGATTACCCCCATCGGCAGGACGCTCGGGGCCCGGATCGAAGGCGTCGACCTGTCGAGGCCGCTCTCCCGGGCCGACAAGGCCGCGATCCTGCGCGCCTTCGGGCGCTACGCCGTCCTCTGCTTCCCGAAGCAGTCCCTGGACCCGGTGCAGCACAAGGCCTTTGCCCGCGAATTCGGCTCGCTGGAGGTCAACGTCGCCGCCGGTCACTACACGGTGCCGGGACATCCCGAGGTCATGGTGCTGTCCAACATCGTCGAGAACGGCAAGCCGATCGGTCTCGCGGACGCCGGCCAGGACTGGCACACCGACATGAGCTATTCCGAGCCCGTGGCGTTCCTGAACGTGCTGCAGGCGATCAAGGTGCCGTTCCGCGACGGCGTGCCGCTCGGCTGCACGGAGTTCCTGGACATGGCCGCCGCCTACGACGACCTGCCCGCCGCCATCAAGATGCGCATCGAGGGGATGACAGCCACCCACGACTTCAACAAGTTCTGGGAGGAAATGCTCAAACGCCCGGGCACGCAGCGCAAACCCCTGACGCCCGAGCAGCGCGCGGCCAAGCCGCCCGTCTCGCACCCGATCGTGCTCACCCATCCGATCTCGGGGCGCAAGGCGCTCTACTGCACGGTGGGCTATGTCACCCACATCGACGGAGTATCGAAAGCCGAAAGCGACGAGCTGCTGGCCGTCCTTTTCGCGCACCAGCTCCAGGAGAAGTACAAGTACAAGCACCTCTGGTCCGAGGGCGATGTTCTGTGTTGGGACAATCTCTGGACCATGCACAACGCCGTCGCGGACTACCGGCCGGACGAGCATCGCCACATGCGCCGCTGTCAGGTGATGGCGGACTGGGTGTTCTCGCCCGAGGCGAAGGCACTGGCTGCAGCCTGATCCGGCAACGACGCGGCAGGAGAATGATGCGACCTGCCGCGCCGCTGACGGCTATTCGATCTTGATGTTCGCCGTCTTGACGAGTTCTGCCAGTGCCTTCCGGTCCTGTTCACGGAAGGCCGCGATCTCCTCGGGCGTCTGCAACACCGGCACTGCGCCGGCGAGTTTCAGCTTCGCTTTCATGTCGTCGGTTTTGGAGATTTCGACGACCTTCTCATTGAGCTTGGCGATGATCTCCTTCGAGGTGCCGCCCGGCGCCCAGAGCGTGAACCAGAGCGGCACGTCGCAGTTGGGAAACCCCGCCTCGGTGAGTGTCGGAACGTCGGGGAAGTCTTCCATGCGCTGCGAGTGGTTGACCGCGAACATGTGGAGTTTCCCGGCCTTCACGTGCGGCAGCGTCACGGGCTCGTTCATCAGCTGGATGTTGCCGGCGAGGAGATCGGTCAGGCTGTCTGCTCCACCCCGGTAGGGCACGTGCAGGATGTCCACGCCCGCCTTCGCCTTGAAGGCTTCGAATCTGAGGTGCGGCGTCGTACCGTTTCCCGATGAACCGAACGCCAGTTTGCCCGGGTTCTTTTTCGCATGGTCGAGAACTTCGCCGATCGTCTTCGGCCCGACGCCGGCTCCGATCACGTGTCCGCAGAGAATGTCGCCGACGCGCGCGACGGGCATGAGGCTGTCGGCGTCGTAGTTCACCTTGCGCACCATCGGGAGGAAGACCGTCGTCGTCGCCCCGGTGATCAGGAAGGTGTAGCCGTCGGGCGTGGCCTTGGCCGCTGCCTCCGTGCCGATCATCCCGCTGGCGCCACCGCGGTTCTCGATCACGAACTGCCGCCCGAACGCCTGCGTGAGCTTGTCCGCCCAGGGACGCGCAACGGCGTCGGTACCGCCTCCGGCAGCGAACGGCACGATGATCTTGACGGGTTTGTCTGGCCAGCCCGATGCCTGGGAGGTAGCCCCGAGCGGTATCGCCGAAGCGGCGACCGCTCCCCCTCCGATCTGTAGAAATCTCCTGCGAAGCATGACGTATCTCCTCACCCGCCGAACGTGTTTTTTTCAACAGTTCGAATCGGACGGAGCTGCCGTTCGGCTCGTCAGCTCCGCTCGACCATGCGTTCGAGCTTCTTGCTGAGCAGCCAAGAGAGCCCGAGGAACCCGATCATCAACGCGAAACCGAGCGTCGATGAGGCGTCGTTCATGACCTTTTCCGAGAGGTGTCCAAACCCGTATCCGGCCGAGACCACGACCACCGCCCAGATCGCCGACGCCACCAGATTGAGCATGAGAAAACGCGCCCAGGGCAACTCGGACATGCCGTAGGAGATCGCGGCGAGGCCTCGCACTCCATGTGGATAGCGGTGCAGGAGCACCATCCACACATGATGACGGGCCACCAGCTTGACCACCTTTTCGAGCAGGCGCTCGAGCGGCGGCAGGCTCGAGAAGAGCTGGACGCCGAACCGGCGGCCGAGCCAGAACCGGAGCACGTCGCCGCAAAAGCTCCCGACGCCGCAGACGGCGACCAGCGTCCCGAAATTGAGCGCGCCAGCTTTGGCCGCATACCCGCCGAAGAGCCCGAACAACAGGCTGTGCGATGCGGCGAAGCCGAACATCACCGCGTAGGCCGACTGGCCGTGCTGTCGGATCAGATCGAGAAAGGAGGCGAGATCATAGGGCAGGATCACGACGGCTCCCGTTTGCGGCCGGTTCTGTTGATCGATGCTGGTACCACGGCCGGCGGTGCCCTGAAAGTCGGAGGCGCGACGGTTCCGCTCAGAACGGGCGGCGCGGCTCGATCTTCCGCAACGCCGGCAACAGCTCGTCAGAGATCAGCCGCATGCTGGAAAGCGACGCGGAGGCCGGCATTCCGGCCCAATTGGTGCGCACGACGAGATGGCTGCAGCCGAGTTCGGCCCAGTAGGGCTCGAGCTGCCGGTAGCAATCATCGGGAGATCCGATGATGAAACGGCCTTCAGTCAATTCTTCGAATGATCTCGAGAAATCGGCGTCGTCCGGCATCACCTTGTCCTGGCCCCACTTGGCGTAGTCGGCGTATTTGCCCCCGAGATAGGGCGCCGCCATCTCGATCGCCGTTCGCCGGTCCTTGGCGCAGTAGACTTCCTTGAACACCGGCAGGTCACGCGGGAACGGCTTGCCGCACGCCTTGAGCTCGTCCGAGTACGCCACCATCATGCGCCGGATGGAATCGAGCGTGGCGTGCGGGTTGATGAACCACGCGTCGGAGAGGCGTGCGGCACGCTTGACGGCCGGGTCGTTGTTGGCCGCGATCCAGATCGGTGGTCGTGGCTGCTGGATCGGACGAATGTTCATGACGACGTTGTTGAGGCGGCAGGTCTCGTCCTCGTAGGTGATCGCCTTGCCGCTCCAGAGCTGCTGGACGAGATCGAGGTAGGTCTCGAAGCGCTTGACGCGCGCCCCTTTGGGCACGTTGAAGGCGTCGAACTCCATATCGCGATAGCCGAGCCCGACGCCGAAGATGAAGTTCCCCTTGGCGATGATGTCGAGCGTCGCGATGGTCTCCGCCGTGTAGACGGGATTGTGGAGATTGAGGAGCAGGATGCCCGTGCCGATCGTCATCTCGCCGGCCTCGGCGGCGAGCCGCGAGAGAAACGGAATGAGCTGGAGCTGCTTGTTGTCGCCCTCGTTGAGGTAGTGCTGCCCCGTCAGCAGCGTATCCCATCCGCGGTCCCGCGCATGATGCACCATGGCGATCTGGTCGCCGAGCGCCTGCACCATGTCCATGCCGACGCGCTGCTGGTTCGTGATGAACAGGCCGACTTTCATCGTGGGGCATTCCTTGCGATCCGGGGAGGAGCCCAGCATGCCCGGCCGGGAGACGCCACGCAATCGGAACCCGGATACTTGGAGCTGAAGCACATACGAGAGCCGCGCAGACCGGGTGGACTGCGCGGCTCGATAGAGGGTACGGCGATGACGCCGGCCGTTACTTTTTCTTGGCCGTCTTCTGCGTCAGCGCCGAGGCGGCGGCGGTCTTGGCTTCCTTGCTGGCCTTGGGATCCTTCATCACCTTGGCCGCGGCAGACGCGGCCTTGGCCGACGTCGTCTCCTTGCTCTTCGACTGGGTCAGCGCGGAGGCGGCCGCGGTCTTCGCGTCCTTGCTGGCCTTCGGGTCCTTGAGCACCTTGGCGGCGGCTGCAGCGGCCTTGCTGCCCGTGCTTTCGCTCTTCTTCGCAGGCATGTCTTGCTCCATGGATTTGAGCATGTTGGACGCTGTCACGCACACGCGAGCCGTAGGCCGATTCGACCTCGCGATCTGCCGGCTGGCCTAAACTTTCCTGTCGATAGATGGTGGTCTGGACTTGCGGCGCAAAGTACGTGGTCGCGTCGGCCCGATTGACAGGCGCGCCGGCCTCGCGCCACAACGCCGTGAGCCAACACGCGCCACGTTTCGGAGAAAGCCCATGTCGACCGCCGACCTGCAGCAGACCATCGACGCCGCCTGGGAGGCACGCGACCAGGTCAATTCCTCGACCCGCGGCGCGGTTCGCGATGCCGTGGAGACGGCGATCGGCATGCTCGACAAGGGCACGGCGCGGACGGCGGAGAAGCGCGGCGAGGAGTGGGTCGTCAACCAGTGGCTGAAGAAGGCCGTCCTTCTGTCGTTCCGGCTGAACGACATGGGCCTGATCGCCGGCGCCCCTGGCGGCGCCTCGTGGTGGGACAAGGTGCCCTCGAAGTTCGATGGCATGGGCCCCGACGACTTCAGGAAGGCCGGCTTCCGCGCCGTCCCGGGCGCCGTCGTCCGTCGCGGCTCCTACATCGCGCCGAACGTTGTCCTCATGCCGTCGTTCGTGAACCTCGGCGCCTACGTCGGCGAGCGCACCATGGTCGACACCTGGGCGACGGTCGGCTCCTGCGCCCAGATCGGCCGTGACTGCCATCTCTCCGGCGGCGTCGGCATCGGCGGCGTGCTCGAGCCCCTTCAGGCCAATCCCGTGATCATCGAGGACAACTGCTTCGTCGGCGCCCGTTCCGAGGTCGTCGAGGGCGTGATCGTCGGCGAGGGCTCGGTGCTGTCGATGGGCGTGTTCATCTCGGCCACGACAAAGATCGTCGACCGGGCGACGGGACAGATCCACGTCGGCAAGGTGCCGCCCTACTCCGTCGTCGTGCCGGGATCGCTGCCGGGCATGCCGCTGCCGAACGGCATGACGGGCCCCGGCCTCTACTGCGCCGTGATCGTGAAGACGGTCGATGCCCAGACGCGGGCCAAGACCTCGATCAACGACCTGCTGCGGGACTGACCCCCGGGCGAGCACCGGAGATGGGAGGCGCGCCGTGTACCGCACGCTCGACGCGGACAAGATCGTGGCGACCATCTCCGCGCTCGAGCGGCGCATCTCGGAGCGGTTTCCGGGAGCCGGACTGGCGAAGGTCTGCGCCGAACTGTCGGAAATCGCCAGCGAGAACCGGGAGCGCGTCGCACGCATCGCCCGGCCGCACGTGGGCCTGCGCGCCCTGACGGTCGGCGTCATCGCGGTTGTGTTCGGCCTGCTGGTCTATGTGGGCATGATCACCAAGCTGCGCAGCGGCACCGATGATGTGTTCGGGATCGTGCAAGGGATCGAGGCGTCCGCCAACCTGCTCATCATGATGGCCGCCGCGATCTTCTCGCTGGTCACGCTCGAGGGCCGCTGGAAACGCAACGAGAGCCTCGCCGATCTCCACGAGTTGCGCTCGATCGTGCACGTCATCGACATGCACCAGCTGACCAAGGATCCAAGCATCGATGCAGGGGTGACACCGCCGACGCCGTCGTCGCCCGCGCGCCGGCTGTCGCCGCCCGAGCTGGTGCGGTATCTCGACTACTGCTCCGAGATGCTGTCACTGACGGCGAAAGTTGCAGCACTCTATGCGCAGAACTCGTCCGACCCAGCCGTGATCGAGGCAGTCAACGATCTGGAGCGCCTGACAACGAACATGTCGTCCAAGATCTGGCAGAAGATCACCATCGTGCAGGCGACGATGGAGCGGAGCGGCATGGCGACTGGCCAGCCGAAGCAGGCGCCGGCCATCACGCCGTCGACGATGGTGCCCACGGCTCCGTCGCCGACCGCCGCATCCTGAGCGACGCCGCTACTTGCCGGGTGTCTTCGCGGGGGGCGGCGCCGCAGGCGTGGTCAGGTAGGCGTGCCCCTCGGCGATGGCCTTGCGAAATCCGGACATGTCCTGTTGACCCTTGGAGAAGTCCGACAGGTCCATGGTGTTCCGGGCAAATACGCGCTGCGGTTGTTCGGGATCGATGACGAAGATGAAGGGAATGGCCCTGAGCTTCACGCCACCCGACAGCGCCAGCAGGTGTTGCACCACGGCGTCCCCGCTCGGGATCAGCAGGTTCTTTCCCTTGTGCGTCGTCGAAACGCCGATCTCGATATGCTTGAAGGTTTTCGCCCAGTCGATCGGATCGCCGGTCCGGCCGAAGAACTCCGGCCCGGGCATGAGCCGTTGCAGGGCCGCGCACCACGGGCACCAGGTCGCGCCGACCGTCACGATCAGCAATTTCTTCGCCGCCCGCGCGTCTGCGATGGCCGAGGCGAAATGGGCCATCTGGTCGGCGCACACCTTGTAGACCGCACCGCCGGGCCGGAGCGGCCGCTGCGCCTTCTCGGCGTCCTCGAGGCAGGGCGGAGCCGCACTGTAAGTGTAGTCCGCCGGCGGCAGGTTCCATGTCCCGGCCAGAGCCGGCTGGCCGACCGGGAACGCTGCGATCAGGCAGCAGGCGAGTACCGACAGTCGCATGGCATCTCTCCGTCGGCAGCCGGACACCGGTCTGATCGCCGTCTTTGCTTCAGCGCGGCAGACGCGGCAGGGGGCGGCGCGACACGATACGATCATACATCACTATGGCGCCGGCCATCGCGACATTGACGCAGAAGCGCGTCGGGATCTTCACCGTGACGTCACATCGAGCGAGCAGCTCCGGCGACAGCGACCCCTTCTCGGGGCCGAGCACATAGGCCGCCTGCGCCGGATGCAGGAACCTCGGCAGGTCGATGGCGTCGTCGATCAGCTCCACGCCGACGAGCCGGCAACCGCGCGGCAGGATCAGGTCGTCGACCGTCCGCCAGTCGTAATGCGGCAGATGCTGGCTCCCGCGCGACGTATCGGCGATCGCCTCGAGCGCGCTGTAGGCGGCGCCGATGGTGAACGTGAAGGCGCCGCCGAACGCATGCGCCGAGCGCATGAGGTTGCCGAGGTTGAGGCTTTTCGAGCTGCGTTCAGCGCCGATGGCGAAATAGCCGCGCTGGGCATCGGGGGCAGTATCTGTCATGGCCGGTCCGCGATCGGAGTTGGCAATCCGCCGACGTCATGGCCTCCTTCGGGCGGCGTCGGCAGCGCGTTCGACGCGCTTTCTAGGCGTCCCGGCGCGGCGCGGCAATTCGCTCGCGCGGTGAGCAGCCCCCGATTTCGGCCGCATGCTGCAAAATGAGCCGCCGCTTAAGCCTTTTTTTAGCTGTGTGGGGCAATCTCGGGGAAGTTTCGGCACGAGGAAGAAGTCGTCGATCTCCTGGTTTGTGCGTCGGCGTAGTCGAGGCCCCTGTTGGGTCTCTCTGGGACAGTCGCGCGAACGCTTCCGCCTCGGGCGGTGCTGCAGGTCCGAAGTCCGGGCCCCGGCAGGGTGATGTAGGGAATCGACGCCAATGCGACTGAGCACAAAGCTTTTCTCCGTGGGCCTCGCGCTCGCAACCTTCGTCCCGGCCGCCGAGGCGGCCGACTGGAATAGGGGCAGCGTCAAGGATCGCGGCGGCATCGCCGTCCCCGCGCCCATTCCCATCGTCGAAACCTTCAAGTGGTATCTCCGCGCCGACGTCGGCGTGGGCCTCACCTCCGAGCCCGATATCGCCGAGCAGGGCATGACGTTTGGCTATGACCGGGATCCGGTCGAGGGCCCGGCGTTCGGCATGAACCCCTCGTGGTTCAATCCGGATTTCGACACGTTCATGACGGGCGGTGTCGGCGTGGGCATGTACCTGACACCGCGCCTGCGCACCGATGCGACGTTCGACGTCCGCACAAAGAGCACCGTGACGGCCCGCGGCGCCTACTCGTACCGGGTGGACCCCGCGCTCGTTCTCGACCGGCGCATTGACGGCAACGTCCACGAGTCGACCGAGGTTCGCACTTCGTTGCTGATGGCCAACCTCTACTGGGATCTGGCCGAGCGTGGCTCCCGCTTCGTGCCGTATGTCGGCGTGGGTGCGGGCTTCGCGGTTCGCAGCATCGACCGTCGCCACGCCACGCAGGAAGACATGATCGACACGCTGACCGGCGCCAGCGTCGGCGTGACGTCGAACTTCGAGGGCAAGGCGAAGGCGCATCAACTCGCACCCGCCGTTTCGGCGACGGCCGGCCTCGCCTACACGCTCGACACGGGCATGGTGCTCGATCTGAACTACCGCTTCACTTATGTCGGCGAAGTCGATTTTTCGACCAACATCGCCTACGGCGAGATCATCGCTGGCCGCACGGGGGCCAACTCGCGCATGACGATCGGCGAAAGCTTCGATCACGCGCTCCGCGCCGGCATCCGCTGGAACGTCTGGTAGTCGAAGCGCCCGACGAGAGCTGTCAAACGCGAACGGGGCGATTGTCGCCGTGAGCCGGCTCAGTGCGCGAGCACCGCGAGCAGCAGCAGCGCCACGATGTTGGTGATCTTGATCATCGGGTTGACGGCAGGACCGGCCGTATCCTTGTAGGGATCGCCGACCGTGTCGCCCGTGACGGACGCCTTGTGCGCCTCCGAGCCCTTCATGTGGCGGACGCCGTCCTTGTCGACGAAGCCGTCCTCGAAGGCCTTCTTTGCGTTGTCCCAGGCGCCGCCGCCCGAGGTCATCGAGATGGCGACGAAGAGACCCGTCACGATCACGCCGAGCAGCATGGCGCCGAGGGCCGCGAACGCGTCACCCGTGCCAGCGATCGCCTTCACGACGAAGAAGCAGACGATCGGCGACAGCACCGGCAGCAGCGACGGCACCACCATTTCCTTGATGGCGGAGCGCGTCAGCATGTCGACGGCGCGGGCATAGTCGGGCTTCTCGGTGCCCTTCATGATGCCCGGCTTCTCCTTGAACTGCCGGCGGACTTCCTCGACGATCGACGCCGCCGCCCGGCCGACGGCCGTCATGGCGATGCCGCCGAAGAGGTAGGGCAGCAGGCCGCCGAACAGGAGGCCGACCACGACGTAGGGGTTCGACAGCGAGAAGTCGACCGTCAGGTTGTGGAACAGCGAGCCCGGCTTGGCGGTCGAGATGAAGTACTTGAGGTCCTCGTTGTAGGCCGCGAACAGCACCAGCGCGCCGAGGCCGGCCGAGCCGATCGCATAGCCCTTGGTGACGGCCTTCGTCGTGTTGCCGACCGCGTCGAGCGCGTCCGTCGTCTTGCGGATTTCCTTGGGCAGACCCGCCATCTCGGCGATGCCGCCCGCGTTGTCCGTGACCGGACCGAAGGCGTCGAGCGCCACGATCATGCCCGCGAGCGCCAGCATCGTCGTGACGGAGATGGCGATGCCGAACAGCCCCGCCAGCTTGAACGAGACGATGATGCCGGCGATGATGATGAGCGCCGGCAGGGCGCACGCCTCGAGGCTGACAGCGAGGCCCTGGATCACGTTCGTGCCGTGTCCCGTCACCGAGGCCTGGCTGATCGAGCGGACCGGACGATAGCCGATGCCCGTGTAGTACTCGGTCACGACGATGAGCGCCGCCGTGATCGCGAGGCCGACGGCGCCGCACCAGAACAGGTCCATGCCGGTGAACGTCAGGCCACGCGCGGTGAACTGCGTCGTCATGCCGAGGATGCTGTCGGTGATGGGGTAGAGCGCGATGAGCGAAAGAATGCCCGTCGCGATGATGCCCTTGTAGAGGGCGCCCATGATCGAGTTGTTGGCGCCGAGCTTGACGAAGTACGTGCCGATGATCGACGTCACGACGCACGCCGCGCAGATCGCCAGCGGATAGATCATGAGGCTGGTCACGATCGGCTGCCCGACGAAGTAGATCGCAGCGAGAACCATCGTCGCGACCACGGTCACGGCGTAGGTCTCGAAGAGGTCGGCCGCCATGCCCGCGCAGTCGCCGACGTTGTCGCCGACGTTGTCGGCGATCGTCGCAGGGTTACGCGGATCGTCCTCGGGAATGCCGGCTTCCACCTTGCCGACGAGATCGCCGCCGACGTCGGCGCCCTTGGTGAAGATGCCGCCGCCGAGACGCGCGAAGATCGAGATCAGCGACGCGCCGAAGCCGAGCGCCACGAGGCTGTCGATCACCGTTCGGCTCGTGGTCGCAAAGCCCATCCCGGCCGTCAGGACCGAGTAGTAGACCGCGACGCCGAGGAGCGCGAGGCCGGCCACCAGCATGCCCGTGACGGCACCCGCCCGGAAGGCCATCGAAAGGCCCTCGCCGAGCGACTGTGTCGAGGCCTGGGCGGTGCGCACGTTGGCGCGCACCGAGACGTGCATGCCGATGAACCCGGCAATTCCCGAAAGAACAGCGCCGATGAGGAACCCGAATGCGACCAGCCAGCCGAGCAGGAAGCCGACGAGGATGAAGATCGGCACGCCGGCGATGGCGATGGTGGTGTACTGGCGCGACAGGTACGCCTGCGCACCTTCCTGGATGGCGCCCGCGATCTCTTGCATGCGCGCATTGCCCGCATCAGCCGCCATGACGGACTTGATGGTGACGGCGCCGTAGACGATCGAAAGCAGGCCGCCAAAAATGATGGCCCACATTACGGTGCTCATTTGGTGTTCCCCCGTTTGAGAGCGTTGAGTTCGTGTTGCCAGCGGGCCCCGCACGAGCGAGTGACTTGACAACGAACAAAAACGCATCGTCGCCCTGGAGGCCCGGGATTCGCGGCCGGACCATGCCCGAACAGGTGCGCGGATGCAACACGCGATGCGACGGCTGCACAGTCCAGTTCGATGACGGAGGTTAACGCCGCTGGCGGGCGAATTGTCGGGGCGGCTGGACGCTCCGGGTGTCAAAAATGGTCCCAACCCTTGCTCTGTGGGCTGAACGCGGTTCCGTCCGGGCGTGTGAGAATCGGCTCGGTGCCAGCGGTGATTCGGCCGATTCGCGTGATCGAAAACGGAGCATCGGCCGCGCGTCCGGCGGCGGTGCCGACGGCCTCGAAAGCGTCGGCGTGCTCCGGCGCGACGGCGGCAAGCACCTCGTAATCGTCACCCGTTGCGACGGCGGCCTGCCAATAGCCGGCATCGACGCGGATGGCCCGCGCGACGGCGGCCGGGAGCGGGAGCCGGGCCAGATCGACCTTGGCGCCGCAACCGCTGGCGCGGCACAGCCGGCCGAGATCCTTGGCGAGGCCGTCCGACAGGTCCATGGCGGCCCGCGCGTGGGCCTGCAGCGCCTCCCGTATGGCGAGCCGCGGCTGCGGCCTGAGCGATCGGGCGACGACCTCGGCAAAATCGGCATCGCTCAACCCCAGCTGCGATGCGAGGGCCGGGTGCAGACGGACCTGCAGCCCAAGTGCAGCCGCCCCGAGCGTTCCCGTGACGAACAGCACGTCACCGGCCCGTGCCGTTCCGCGCCGCACCATGCGGCCGGCCGGAACCTCGCCGAGAACGGTGATCGAGATCGAAAGGGGCCCCGGGCGGCGATCCGTGTCGCCCCCGGCGAGCGCGATGCCGAACGCCGTCTGGGCGTCACCGAGCCCCTTGGCAAACCGCGCCATCCACGTTCGCGTCGGCGCTTCCGGAAAGCTCAACGCCATCAGATAGGCGAGTGGCGTCGCGCCCTTGGCGGCAAGATCCGAGACGTTCACGGCGAGCGCTTTCCAGCCGATGTCGGCGGGATCGTCGGTAGCCAGGAAGTGCACGCCCTCGGCCACGGGGTCCGTCTTGAGGACGATATCGTGGCCGGGACGCGGGCTCAGCGCCGCACAATCGTCGCTGAGACCGAACGCACCGGGGAGGCCGGCTGCGAGCGGTGCCAGATAGTTCTGGATGATGGCCTCTTCGCCGCGAAGCGGAGCATCGGCGGCGGCGCTGGGTTGGGTCTCGCTCATGTCCGGACGAGACCACAGAGCGGCGGCGACTTCCAGCCCGTCGTCGCCGGTTGCATGGCGGCGACGGGCTCCTGATTGGCTACGCCACCCGATCCATCGCCTCCAGCTCGTCGATGAAGCCCTCGAGCACCTTGAGACCCTTGGCCCAGAACGCCGGATCGCGCGCGTCGAGGCCGAAGGGCGCCAGCAGCTCCGAGTGATGCTTCGAGCCGCCTGCTTTCAGCATGTCGAAGTATTTGCCGACGAAGCCCGGGTGCGCCTCCTGATAGAGCCCGTAGAGCGAGTTCACGAGGCAATCGCCGAACGCATAGGCATAGACGTAGAACGGCGAATGGATGAAGTGCGGGATGTACGTCCAGAAGGTCTCGTAGCCGGGCTTGCACTCGACGGCCGGCCCGAGGCTCTCGGCCTGTATCTCCATCCAGAAACGGTTGAGATCGTCGCTGGTGAGTTCCCCCTGCCGGCGCGCCTCGTGCACCTTCCGCTCGAAGGTGTAGAACGCGATCTGGCGGACGACGGTGTTGATCATGTCCTCCACCTTCTGCGCCAGCATGGCCTTGCGTTCGCGCGGATCGGCGGTGGCGGCGAGCATGGCGCGGAAGGTCAGCATCTCGCCGAACACGGAGGCCGTTTCCGCGAGCGTAAGGGGCGTCGAAGCGAGCAGCGGCCCCTGGTCTCCGGCGAGCACCTGATGCACGCCGTGGCCGAGTTCGTGGGCGAGCGTCATCACGTCCCGGGGCTTGCCCTGGTAGTTCATGAGGACGTAGGGGTGCGCCGACGGCACGGTCGGGTGCGAGAAGGCACCCGGCGCCTTGCCCGGCCGTACGGGCGCGTCGATCCAGCCGCTGGAAAAGAAGCGCCCGGCGATGTCGGCCATCTCCGGCGCGAAGCCACGATAGGCGTCGAGCACGATCCGTTCCGCATCCGGCCAGCGGATCACCCGTTCGGGACGCTCGGGCAGCGGCGCGTTCCGGTCCCAGTGTGCCAGCCGGTCGAGGCCGAGCCAGCGGGCCTTCATGGCGTAGTAGCGGTGCGCCGTCCGCGGATAGGCGTCCCGGACCGTCGCCACCAGCGCGTCCACGACCTCCCGCTCGACCCGGTTCGAGAGGTGGCGCGCGTCCGCCACATCCTTGAAGCCGCGCCAGCGGTCCGAAATCTCCTTGTCCTTGGCGAGTGTATTGGTGATCAGCGTGAACAGCCGGATATTGCGGGCGAATACCTTCGCCAGCGCTTCTGCCGACGCCTGTCGCCGTGCACGATCGGGATGCATCAGGAAATTGAGCGTCGGCTCCAGCGTCAGTGGCTCGGCTTCGCCCGCGACCTCGAAGCGCAGCTCCGACATGGTCTCGTTGAACAGCCGGTCGAACGCCCCGCTCGCGGTCATGCTCTTCTCGAGGAAGAGTTTCTCGACCTGCTCTTCGAGTTGGTAGGGCGTCTCCTTCCGCAGATCGTCGAGCCACGGCTTCAGCCGTGCGAGCCGGGGCGACGTGAAGCCTTCGGCGAGATCGGCTTCCGGGATCCGGTTGAGCTCGAGTTCGAAGAACAGAAGGTCCGACGACGCGGCCGTCAGCTTTTCCCGTACGTCCCCATAGAGCTTGGCCCGGGCCGGATCGGCCATGTTGGCGTAGTAGAGCAGCCCCGAGTAGGAGCCGAGCCGTCCCATCAGGTCGGCGAGCTTCTCGTAGGCTTCGAGCGCCCCGGCGAGGCCCTCACCGTCTCGGCCCATGGTGGCGAGCTTGCCCTGGTAGCTTGCCTTGAGGGCCCGCGCGTCGTCGGCTGCTTTCGCGAGATCGCGCGCCAGCTCGGGCGAGTCCGGGTTGGGGTAGAGATCGGTGAGGTTCCACTCAGGCATCGAGCCGAGGTCGCCCGCCCCTCCGCCGCTGGCTGCCGCGGCCGTCTGCGGGACGAGCGGACGTGACGGACTGGCGTGTTCTGGCGGCATGTTGGCGTACCCCTTGGACCCGATGCATGATCTGAGGGGCTATTTGCGCACCCTGTCGCGGCGGATCAAGGATGAAGGGCATCGCCATTGCGCCGCATGCCCGCGCGAGCCTATGGAAGGCGCAGGTACGGCAGGGGGCCGGGAGCGAGGGTCAGGGGGCATCTGAGGCATGGTCTTCGTCGCGTCGAAAGTGCTCTGGATGCTCGTCCAGCCATCGACCCTCTTGTGGCTGGCGCTGGTCGTCGGGCTGCTGGCGATGCGCCGATCCGAAGCGCGGGTTTGGGGCCGTCGCCTCGCGACAGTGTCAGCGGTCCTGATCCTGGTCGCGGGCGTGAGCCCTGTCTCGACGGCGCTGATCCTGCCGCTCGAACATCGCTTTCCCCGCCTTGACATGCAGGCCGTCGATGGCCCGGTTGCGGGCATCATCGTGCTGGGCGGCGCCGAGGACGGCCGCATCTCGGTGCCGCGCGGCCAGCTCCATCTGAACGAGGCCGCCGAACGCATCACCGAGGCCGCCCGCCTCGCGCGCGCTCTGCCGGGGACGCGCCTGGTCTTCACGGGTGGCGTCGCCGCGCTGATCCGGGACGAACCGCCGGGCGCGTCGGCGGTCGTCGCTCATTGGACCGCCATGGGCGTGCCGGCGGACCGCATCCAGATCGAGACGCGATCGCGAAACACCTACGAGAACGCTGTGTTCACGCGCGATCTTGTTCGCCCGAAGCCCGGCGACCGCTGGCTTCTGGTGACGTCGGCCGCTCACATGCCGCGCTCGGTCGGCATCTTCCGGCACGCAGGCTTCGACGTGGTGCCCTACCCGGTCGACTATCGGACGGCCGGAACCGGCGATCTCTTGCAGCCGTTCCCGTCAATCCCGGCCGGACTGAGGCGCCTCGACGACGCGGCGCGCGAGTGGGGCGGGTTGCTCGCCTATTGGATGCTGGGTCGCACGAGCGAACTGTTTCCCGCGCCCACCCGGCGATGACACGCGGCGTCGTCGCGGGCTCAGGCCTTCTTCTTGCTGGCCCGTGGCGGAGCGTCGTTGCCGGGCTTCAGCTCGGCGTCGAGGTCGAACGTGGCGCACTTCTTTGCAGCGAGCTGCTGGTTGAGCGTCTCGAGCCGTGCCCTGTCGCGCCGGAGATCGTCGTCCACGTTCTGGCCATAGGTCGTACCGCCGACGACGGGGCGCGCGGCACTCTGCGCCACCGCCGCGATCGCGGACGGACGGCCGCGATTTCCCGCGTCCCGCATCTGCAGGATCTTCACCGTCATCGATCCGGTGAGCTGTTTGCAGTCGAGCTTCTGTTCCTGATCCGTCATCTGATAGGCGCCGTTCTCGGCAAACCCGCCACCAGTCGGCGCCGCGGCCCGGAAGCGGTCGGCCTTCGGATCGGGCGGCATGTAACCGGGCACGGCCGCCGCGCACCCGGCTGCAGCGAGGGCGATGGTGAGGGCGGCGAGGTGCGGCAGGCGCATGAAAGCTCCGCGTGAATCCGGATCATGATCATCGGCCCGGAAAATGGCTGCGTCGCGGCAACAGGGCAACGCGGCGTGAAGGCGGCGTTTTACCGCTGGCGCGCCGCGCGCTAAGAAGAGAGCAGGAAATGATGATCAGGGAGCGCCCGTCGATGCCGCAAGAGATCACCAACGGCTTCAAGAAGATGCTGGAGAAGGCCAAGTCCGAGATCGAGGAGATCGAGGCAACCGATGCCGTGAAGCTGGCCGGTCGCGATGATGTCGTGCTGGTCGATCTGCGCGATCCCCGCGAGCTGGAACGGGAAGGCAAGGTCCCGGGCGCTTTCCACTGTCCACGCGGCATGCTCGAGTTCTGGATCGATCCCGAGAGCCCCTATCACAAGGCGCAGTTCGCCGAGGACAAGAAGTTCGTGTTCTTCTGCGCCGCTGGCTGGCGATCCGCTCTGTCGGCCAAGACGGCCCAGGACATGGGTCTGAAGCCGGTGGCGCACATCCTCGGCGGCTTCAAGGGTTGGAAAGAGGCTGGAGGCCCGGTCGAGGCCTACGAGATGAAGCCGAAGAAGGCGTAGGGGCGTCGGGCATTGCCCGACCCTATGCTGCTCGCGATTGCGGCATGACGCCGGCACCTCGAACCTTGAGTGAGCGTCAACCGCGCATGATCATTGGCGGTCGGCGGAGCCCCGGTGGCACCGCCGACCCCCTTGGTTTGAACGCCTGCCATGTTTTCGTCGCTGTAGCCCGTAGGTTGGGTGGCTTCGTCCTGTCGAACTGGAAGGCCGCATGACACTCCGCACGATAGCGTTCGGCGATTGGCTCGCGAGTGATCGGGGCCGTCTCGTCGTGCGGTGGTTGGCGACCATCCTGCTGGTGGCAGTGGGAACGGCGATATCGTGGTCCTACTTCAGTCGCCCCACCACGTTGAAGGTCGCGGTCGGCCCTGCTGGAAGCAAGCGCGAGGCGTTCGTTGCGGCTTTGGCCCGATCGTTGGCGGAATCCAAAGCGACGGTCCGCCTGAAGTTGGTGCCGGTGAAGGGAAGCGCAGAGGCCGCCGCGCTGCTTGAGGCGGACAAGGTCCAGCTCGCGGTGTTGCGCTCCGACGAGCCGAGTATCGCCGACGCTCGCTCGATCGTCGTTCTCGATCGCCGATCGGTCGTGCTGGCCATGCGCGGAGATCCCAAGGCCAAATCCGCGACCTCGAAGGATACGTCCCCTGAAACTCAGGAAACGGCCGAGGATTCGACGGCGACGATGAGTTCGTTCGCCCCGGAGCGGATCGCCGGCAAGAGGTTGCTCGTCGCGGTCGACGAGATGGGATCGAACCTCGTGAGCGTGCGCCGTCTTCTGGCCCACTCCGGCCTCGTGGAGCCCGGCATCTCGATCCGCGAGGCTCCTGCCGACGCGATCGCAACCGAACTGGCGGCCGGGCGAGCCGACATCGCCGTGTATCTCGTCGACCCGTCGGAGACCGGGACGCGGATCATGATCGCGCAGTTGACGGAAAAATTGGCCGGCGCGGTCATTGTCGGTGGGGTGCCGTCGCCCGAAGGGCTCGCCGCGATCTACCGCGATGTCGCCTCGACGTCCCTTGCGACCGGTGTTTTCGGTGGCATCCACCCGTTACCCGCCGAAAAGATCACCACGGTGGCGATGACCGACGAACTCGTCGCCGAAAGCGACATGTCGGACGCCATTGGAGCCCAATTGACGAGGGCGCTTCTGGACAAGCGCGGCCGCATGCTGGCCCAGAGCACGGCGTTCGAGCTCGAAGCGCCGCCACTCGATACGTTGCGCCGCTTCATGCCGCATTCGGGCGTGTCGGCATTGATCAACGAGCGATCGACATCGTTCCTCGAGAAGTATTCCGATCAGATCTGGCTCGCGCTGTTTGCCGTTGGCCTGCTCGGCTCTTCGCTCATGAGCCTCGGTAACCGCCTCGGCCTGTCACGCGGCTCACAGACGGCAAAACTGCTCGGCGAGGTCGACCGTCTTGGTGAGAGCATCGAGGCGTCGACCACTGTCGAGGAGGTGGACGCGATCCGCAGGCGGATCCGCGAGTTGGCGCGCGTCGGCATCAAGACCGTCATGCAGCGCGGTCTCGATGCGAACGACCCGAGCCACCCGACACACTGGTTCGAGTTCCTCGATGAAATTGCGGTTCGCCGCCGCAGCGAGATCGAGGCAGCCTCGCCTATGCCGCCAGAAACGAGCGCACCACTTCGATCTGTCCAGGGACGTTGAGCGCCGGCGCGTGGCCGCACCCTTCGATTTCGACGATGCGTGCGCGCGGTCCGGAGATCGTCATCCTTTTGGCATCGGGGGGCAGAAGCAGGTCCGAAGTCACCCCCCTCAGCACCAGCGTGTCGGCGGTGATGCGCTCCCAGTGCGCCCATTGCTCGTAGTCGTCCGGATGCACGAACATCTGGCGCACGATCGCCGGGTCGTAGTGCGTGGTGATCTTTCCGGATGGCAGCCGGCGAAGCGACGTCTCGGCCATGTGCCGCCACTGGGCGTCCGTGTGATGACCGAACGGCGTGTAGATGACCCGGAAATAGTCCTCGAGCGCCGTCACCGTGTCGAACTCGGGCGGCGTGCCGACGTAGGCCTTGATGCGCTCGAAAGGAGCCGTCGGAAACGTCGGACCGATGTCGTTGATGACGAGCTTCCCGACCCGGCCGGCGAGCGTGGTCGCCGCCACCCGGATGCCGAGGGCGCCGCCCATCGAGGTCCCGACCCAGTCGATGGACCGGAATCCGAAGGTTTCGATCAGCGCGGCCGCCTGGCGGGCGTAGGCGTCGAGGCAGTAGTCCTCGTCCGGCCGGTCGCTCCACTCGGAGAGCCCGCGTCCGATCGTGTCCGGGCAGAGGATGTGGAAGCGGTCTGCCAAGGCCGAGGCGATGGTGTCGAAATCGCGCCCCGTCCGCGCGAGGCCGTGCCACATGACGAGCGGGCGCGATCCGGCCTGCCCCCACTCCGTGACATGCATCTCGCGTCCGAGGATCTTGACATAACGCGAGCGGGGCTGGCCTGCTGGCCACGACGTATCGGAAGGCGGCGGCATCTGGGTCTCCGTCGATCTGGCGTTCGCGGGAAGTCTGTCACGCCCTGGCGGCCTCTGCCAACGGGCCGCCAGCCCGCTCGGACTTGGCCGCTCGCACCGGAAGGAAGCACGCCGCGCATGCCCTACGTTTTCGGAACGGACCTGAGGGCTCGCCTCGCGGCGCGCCTCGCGGCATTCGAGCGGCGCCCGATCGAGGATCCGGAGTTGCGGCAGGCCGGCGTGGTGCTGGTGGTCGTGAAATCCGAAGCGACCGACGAAGCCGCGCTGCTCCTCACCAAGCGACCGGACAGCCTGCGCCGCCATGCCGGCCAGTATGCGCTTCCCGGTGGGCGGCTCGACCCGGGTGAGACGCCGACAGAAGCCGCGCTCCGTGAGCTGCACGAGGAATTGCGCCTCGAGCTGAAACCGGACGCCATCCTCGGCCTTCTGGACGATTACCCCACCCGCTCGGGCTTCCGCATCACGCCGGTGGTCGTCTGGGGCGGCGTCGTCGAGGCGATCGATCCCGATCCGGTGGAAGTCGCCTACGTGCTGCGCGTCCCCTTCAGCCAGCTCGACGATCCCGTCATCCCGCGCCTGCGCCCGACCGAGGAGGGGAAGCCGCCCGTCCTCTCGGCGCCGCTCCCGGTGATGGGGAGTGAGGTGTTCGCGCCGACCGCCGCCATGCTCTACCAGTTCCGCGAGGTCGCCATGCGTGGCCTCGACACTCGCGTCGCCCACTTCGATCAGCCCCGCTTCGCCTGGAAGTAGGGCCCGCTCGGTCAGCGCCCCTTGGCAAGCTGGCGAACATCGCTGAAGCTTGCCCGCCATCCATCCACACGCCGAGGCTTCTCATGACCAGACCGCGCATCGTCATCGTCGGAGCCGGCGCCGTCGGCGGCTATCTCGGTGCCCACATGACGCACGCGGGCCATGACGTGACCATGGTCGACCCTTGGCCCGAGCACGTCGACGCGATGCGCACACGGGGACTCTCCATCAGCGGCATGAGCGCCGCCGAAAGCCTGACCGTTCCGATGCGCGCCCGGCACCTGACGGAGCTGCAGGACCTTGTGAAGGAGCGGCCGGTCGATATCGCCGTCTTGGCGGTGAAATCCTACGACACGGTCTGGGCCACCCACATGATCGCCCAGTACCTGTCCCCCGAGGGCTACGTCGTCTCGGCCCAGAACTGCGTCAACGAGGAGCGGATCGCCGGTGTCGTCGGCTGGGGCCGCACGGTCGGCTGCATGGTCGGGAACAACTTTGCCGTCGAACTCTACGAGCCGGGAGCGATCCGCCGCACGATGCCCAAGGACGGCAAGATTGCGACCCTGGAGGCCGGCGAGGTGCACGGCCGCATCACGCCGCGCATCGAGGCGCTGGTGGAAATCCTGACATCGGTCGACAGCGCGCGCACGACGACCAATTTGTGGGGCGTGCGCTGGTCGAAGCTCTGCGTCAACGGCATGCGCAACGGCGTGTCGGCGGCGACCGGCCTCGGCGGCAACGCCCGCGATCGCCACGACCGCATCCGTCGCGTCGTAGTGAAGCTGGCGGGCGAGGCGGTGAAGGTCGGCCGCGCGCTGGGCCTCGACCTCGAGCCCATAGCCAAGATCGACCCGGACCTCTGGGTGCGCGCCACCGACAACGAGCCGTCGGCCGTCGCCGAACTCGACGCGCTGATCCTGGAGAGCACCTCCGGCGCCGCCCGCAGCGACCTGCAGCGGCCGTCCATGGCCCAGGACATCGCCAAGGGCCGCCGCACCGAGATCGACTACATGAACGGCTATATCGCCGCGAAGGGCGAGGCGGCCGGCGTCGCCGCCCCCACTCATGCCGCCCTGACGCGCATCGTGCGTGAGGTGGAGGCCGGTCGCCTCGAGGCTCGCCCCGAGAACCTCTTCGCGCTGACCAACTGAACCACACCGCCTGTCCGGCGCCGCCGAATCGGCCCCTCCCCCCGGGCGCTGACGCGAACTGCTGCGCGCGTCCGAGGGCGTGAGCTGTAACGCGCCGTCCCGGTGCGGCTCCAGGGCCACAAGCCTGTGGCTCGCGCGCGGGCATTCGGGTGCCGCCCGTCAATCCGCTGAAAACAAATCGAAAAACAAGAGATCGCCGCCTTCGTCGGACGGCAGCTTTGGCGCGTCGTGACCGGGGAGCCCCATGCTGTCCCGACAAATCAGCCCATTCGCGCGTTAAGAATCCATTGACTACCATCAAATCCCATGACATCCCATGAATGCCCGTCCGCACCGGGCCAAGGGATACGGGTCGCGGCGCTAGGCTTCATTGAGGGATGAGGCTCGTGCGACCACCCGATCCCGGCCCGGCGGCGGAGGGCGTCTCCGACGGCCAGGGTTGGCGCGGAGGGTTGGATTTCATGGTTTGGGGCTCGTCGTGTCGCGCGGGGTCGACCGGCGAGCCCCAGTTGGTTTCGTGGTGTCGAGCACAGTGCTCCGGGCAGCCGGAGGGCGTTCAACCGAGGCTGGTCTCTAGGGGATGGATCGCTTTGTCTCGACATTCACGAACAGGATCGACGCCAAGGGGCGTCTCTCTATTCCAGCGCCTTTCCGGGCCGTCCTCGAGCGGGATCGCTACACCGGGGCCGCGACGCTCGGGCTCTATTGCTATCCCTCGCTCGACGCTCCTGCGCTCGATGCAGGCGGCGAAAAGCTTGCGCAAAAGATCGATGGCCTTCTCGGAGGTCTGCCGGACTATTCGGACGAGCGGGACGAACTCGCTGTCGCGCTCTATGGTGAGGCTCAGTTCATCGCCATCGACGCGGACGGGCGCATCGTGCTTCCGAAAGAGCTCAGGACCATCATCGGGTTACCGGAAGGCGTCGCCGAAGTCGCTTTTGTCGGCCTGGGTGACAAGTTTCAGGTCTGGTCGCCGGATCGCTTCCAGGAGCGCCGCGCCCGCGCCCGGGAAAAAGTCCGCGAGCACCGCCGACTGCTAGGCACGGCGCAGCGCCCGCCTTCAGCGTCCGGTGACGACGGCGACGGCGGGCGTGAGACATGACGGGGCGACGCGTCCCGTCGGCGTGCGGCGATCCGGGTGATGCTCCCCGCCATGTTCCCGTCCTGCTCCGGGAAGTCGCTGAGCACCTGGCGCCCGCGCCGGGCGAACGGATCGTCGATTGCACGTTCGGCGCCGGCGGCTACACTCGGGCGATCCTCGACGCCGCTGCGGGCACTCGTGTTCTCGCGATCGAGCGGGACCCGGATGCCCGCGCGGCCGGCGCACCGCTCGTCGCCCGCTATGAGGGGCGCCTCGTGCTCGTCGACGGCCGCTTCGGCGATCTCGAGCAGCTTGCAGCCGACCACGGCTTCGCCCCGGCCGACGCCATCGTCATGGATATCGGTGTGTCGTCCATGCAGATCGACGAGGCCGAGCGCGGCTTCTCGTTCATGTCCGACGGTCCGCTCGACATGCGCATGGAGCGCGCTGGCCCGAGTGCGGCGGATCTGATCCGGACTCTGGACGAAGCCGAGATCGCCGACGTGCTGTTCCACTACGGCGAGGAGCGCCAGTCGCGGCGCATCGCCCGGAACATCGTGAAGGCTCGGGACGTGACGCCGATCGAAACCACCCGACAGCTCGCGGCCCTCGTGGAAAAGACGCTCGGCCGCCGGCACGACGACGACCGCCATCCCGCGACCCGCACGTTCCAGGCACTCCGCATCGCAGTCAACGACGAGCTTGGCGAACTCGTGCGCGGCCTCACGGCGGCGGAGCGATGCCTGCGGCCCGGCGGACGCCTCGTCGTCGTCACGTTCCACTCCCTCGAGGATCGCATCGTGAAGCGCTTTCTGGCCCGCCGCGCGGGGCGGGACGGGGCAGGCTCGCGCCATGGCCCGCCCTCCGAAAGTGCGTTCCGCGACGCAAGTTTCCAACTCGTTAACCATCGCCCTGTTACCCCTGCTGGTGACGAACTGGTGTCGAATCCCCGGTCTCGCTCGGCAAAGCTCAGGGCGGCCGTCCGCACAGCGGCTCCAGCCTGGGAGGCCGAGCCTGCGTCCAGGCTGGGCAAGCCGGAGCTGCCCGGGGGATAAAGGCCGCGCCGGTGTTCGCCCGTACCGATGGAGGGCGTGAGCAATGGGCAGGATGTTTGCGGTCGCAGCGGGCCTTGCCGCCGTTGGCGCGGCTGCCGCAGTCTATGCGGTAAAGCAGGAGACCCGCCGCGTCGAATCCGAGGTGCACGCCCTCGAGCGGGCGATCGAACGCGCCGAGAGCGACATCGCCGGCCTGAAGGCTGAGCGCTACTGGCTCGGCCGGCCCGAGCGGATCGACCAGCTGTCGCGCGAGCAGGGCCTGGGGCCGATCCATCCTACGCAATACGTGCGCCCCCCGCCCGCGGCGAAGCAATCTCCTTCCGCACGCGGCGTCGGCCAATGACAGGGGCTGCGTTGGCGCCTCCGGCCGCGTCGGTGCGCCTGCGCCTGCTGGCCGTCGTGCTGGCGCTGGGGCTTGCCATGGCGGCGGTCGCCGGGCAGTTGCTCCGCCTCGGGGTGTCGGGTGGCGCGTCCGGTCGGGTCGCATCCCTCGAAACGGTGGTGCGCACGTTCGCGCGCCCCGACATCGTCGATCGCCGCGGTCGCATTCTCGCGACCGACGTGGCCGCCAACTCGCTCTACGCGGACCCGGCCGTCGTCCTCGACCGGGACGAGGTGGCTGAGAAACTCTCCAGGGTCCTGCCGGGTCTCGAGGCGACGGAACTGCGCGCCCTGCTGGCGGATCGCAACCGACGCTTCGTCTGGATCCGTCGCGGCCTGTCGCCCCGCGAGGCGCAGCGCGTTCATGATCTGGGATTGCCCGGGCTGTCCTTCCGTCGCGAGCCGAAGCGCGTCTATCCGGTGGGAGCGCTCGTCGGCCACATCGTCGGGCAGGTCAATCCGGACAATCGTGGCATCGCCGGCCTCGAGCGCCACATCGACGAAACGGCCGGCTTGGAGGCGGTGAGTGGCGCCAGCCCGCCACTTTCAGGTCCGATCCGCCTCGCGCTCGATCTCGGGGCCCAGCACGCCGTCGCCGACGAACTTCGCCTCGCCATGCAGCGTTATTCCGCGACGGGCGCTTCGGCTGTGGTGATGGACGCGCGAACCGGCGAGATCGTCGCCGCTGCGTCGCTGCCCCAGATCGATCCGAATGTGGCCGGAGCGCACCTGGACCCGGCGCGCCCGGACCGCCTGCAATCGGGCGTCTACGAGTTGGGCTCGATCCTGAAGGCGTTGACCGTCGCGATGTCGCTCGAGGACGGTCTCGCGACCCTCGACAAGACCTACGACGTGACGAAGCCGCTGACCTTCGGCCGGCATCAGATCCGCGATCTGCATCCACCGGGGCGTCCCCTTACCGTGCGGGACATCTTCCTCCAGTCCTCGAACGTCGGCGCGGCCATGCTCGGCCTCGAGGCCGGGACCTCGCGGCAGCTCGTCTTTTTCGCCCGTATGGGCCTGCTGGAACCGATACGAACCGAACTCGGCCCCGTGGCGCCGCCGCTGCTCCCCGAGCGCTGGGACGGCATCGAGACCGCGACCATCTCCTACGGCCACGGTCTGGCACTCGCTCCGCTGCAGTTCGCGGCCGCCGCCGCGATCCTCGTCAACGGCGGCCGGCGCGTCGCCCCGACCTACCTGCGTCGCGACGGCGAACCGGGCCAGGGAGAGGTCGTGCTGAAGCCGGAGACCAGCGCTGCCATCCGCGAGCTGATGCGGCTCAACGTGACCATGGCCCATGGCACCGGCCGCCGCGCCGAAGTGGCCGGATACCGCGTCGGCGGCAAGACCGGAACTGCCGAGATGCCTGGCGTGGGTGGTTATCGTGAGAAGTCGGTCATCTCCTCGTTCGTCGGTGCCTTCCCCATGGACGAGCCGCGCTATCTGGTTCTCGTGTCGCTCTTCGAACCCCAATCGGGCGAGGGCACCAGCGGCGGCATCACGGCCGGCCTCAACGCAGCGCCAGTGACGGGGGCCATCGTGACCCGCATCGCGCCGGTCCTCGGCATCCTTCCGCGAGGCATTCCGGTCGCGCCCTGATGGAACGAGGGAGACGCGCCCCGTTTGACGTGCAACCCGGCGACTCATAGTAGGAAGCGGGCGCAGAGGCGGCAAAAGGCGTCGGCGAGGGGCGAACGGAGGGGATTGGCGTGCAACTGACTGTCCTCGGGGACTGCGAGGCGTGGCTCGAGACGCCCGGACGCGAAAGGGCCGTCCTGGGTCTTACCTCCGACAGCCGGGCCGTCGCGCCGGGCTGGCTTTTTGCCGCGCTATCGGGAAGCCGTACGGACGGCAGTCGGTTTGTCGCCGATGCGGTGGCGCGTGGCGCTGTGGCGGTGCTCGCCGCCGATGGCGTGCCAATCGATGTTCCGGCCGGCGTGGCGGTGGTCCGGTCGCGCGAGCCGCGCCGGTCGTTGGCCCTGCTGGCCGCCCGGTTCCATGCCACCCAGCCGCCCCGTATCGTTGCCGTCACGGGCACCAACGGCAAGACGTCCATTGCCGAGTTCACGCGACAGATCCTGAAGTCCTGCGGGCGTGAGGCGGCATCGCTCGGCACCATCGGCATCGTGCGCCCGTCCGGCGCCCATTACGGTGGTCTGACCACGCCCGATCCGGTGGCGCTGCACGCGACATTGGCCGGTCTGGCGGCCGAGGGCATTACGCATCTGGCGCTCGAGGCCTCGTCGCACGGGCTCGACCAGCATCGCCTCGATGGCGTGCGCCTGACGGCCGCCGCCTTCAACAATCTGGGCCGCGACCACCTCGATTATCATCCGACCATGGAGGCCTACCTCGCCGCCAAGCTGCGGCTGTGGGATCTGCTGCCGGCCGGTGCTCCGGCGATCGTCAATGCCGATGGCCCGTCGGCGGCCGAAGCGATCGCCGCCGCCAAGGCGCGCGGCCATGACGTCCGCACGACCGGTCACGCCGGCACCGATCTCCGCCTCGACGACGTCCAGCGCGCCGGCTTTCGCCAGCGCCTCGCTGTGGTCCATGCCGGCCGGACATTTCACGTCGACCTGCCGTTGATCGGCACCTATCAGGCCGGCAACGCGTTGGTCGCAGCCGCGCTCGCCATGGCCTGCGGCGAGACCGCCGACGCCGTCCTCCCGTCGCTCGCCCGGATCACCGGTGTCGTGGGCCGACTTGAAGTGGTCGCGGAGTTCCGCGGCGGCATCGCCGTCGTCGACTACGCCCACAAGCCCGAGGCGTTGGCCGCGGCGCTGGCGGCATTGCGGCCATTCGTGACGGGAAAACTCGTCTGCATCGTCGGCTGTGGCGGCGACCGTGATCGCGGCAAGCGGCCGATCATGGGCCGGATCGCCGACGAGGCGGCCGACATGGCGATCGTCACGGACGACAACCCGCGCAGCGAGGATCCGGCCGCCATCCGTGCCGAGGTCTTGGCTGGCGCTCCCGGCGCGCGCGAGATCGGCGACCGCGCCGAGGCCATTCGCGCAGGGATGGCGATGCTCGGGGCCGGCGACGTCCTCCTGGTCGCGGGCAAGGGACACGAGACGGGCCAGATCGTCGGCGACCGCGTCCAGCCGTTCTCGGATCACGAGGAGATCGAGCGAGCCGCAAGGGAGCTAGGCAGATGACAAGGCCTCTTTGGACGTTGGCGGAGATCGTGCTGGCCGTCAGCGGCATCGTCGACGCGCCGGACGGCAAGCCTGGCGCGGTAGACGCCGGTCTCCCGGTGACCGGCATCTCGATCGACACCCGGACGCTCGCGCCCGGCGACCTGTTCGTGCCGCTGACCGACGTGCGCGACGGCCACGAGTTCGTCCCAGCGGCGTTCGGTCGAGGCGCCGCGGCCGCGCTGGTTCGGGCGAGCTACGCGCGACAGCCCGGCGACGGCCTCCTGATCCGCGTCGATGATCCGCTGGCCGCCATGCAGCGCCTCGGCGTGGCCGCGCGCAGCCGCATCTCGCCGAAGGCCCGCGTCGTGGCCGTGACGGGCTCGGCCGGCAAGACGGGCACCAAGGAGATGCTGCGCGCGGCGCTGAAGGCCGCTGCAGTGTCCCCCGACCGCGTCCATGCGCCGGAGAAATCGTTCAACAACCATTGGGGCGTGCCGCTGACGCTCGCCCGCATGCCGGCCGACGTCGACTACGCGGTCTTCGAGATCGGCATGAACCACGCCGGCGAGATATCGCCCTTGACGCGCATGGTGCGTCCCCATGTGGCCATCGTCACCAACGTCCTGCCGGTCCACGTCGGCAATTTCGCGGACGGCATCGAGGGCGTTGCCTCGGCCAAGGCCGAGATCTTCGAGGGGCTCGAGCCGGGTGGCGCTGCCGTCCTGCTCCGCGACAGCGATCACTTTGCTCGACTCGAGGCGAAGGCCCGGCGGCAAGGCGCGCGCATCGTCACGTTCGGCCGGCATCCAGCGTCCGACGCAACGCTCTTGTCGGTCGAGGCGCATCCCGAAGCTTCGGGTGATCCCGTGAGCCACGTGGTCGCCCGGATCGAGGATGGTGGCGAGGGCTTCCACGTCGAGTATGAGCTGGGCATGCCGGGCGAGCATCTGGCTGTGAACTCGCTTGCGGTCGTCCTGGCGTTGCGCGAACTGGGCTGCCTCCGGCCGGCGTCCTTGAAGCCCTTGATCGAATTGAGACCGCCGGGCGGTCGCGGCGCACGTGTTCGGATCGAGACGACCGGCGGCCGGCCGATCCTCCTGCTCGACGAATCATACAACGCCAATCCGGCTTCCACCCGGGCCGCGCTGGCCAATCTGGCGGCGGTCCCGCGTGAGGAGTTCGCCCGCCGCATCGCGGTGCTGGGCGATATGCTGGAGCTTGGTGCCGCGACGAACGACTTCCACATCGGACTGGCGGATGCGACGGCGGGCTGCGACGTCGTGTTCTGCTGTGGACCGGCCATGCGCCATCTCTTCGATGTGTTGCCGGATGCCCGGCGGGGGGCCTGGGCCCCGACCTCTGCCGATTTGCTTCCGCTCGCGGTGGCCGCGATTTCGCCCGGAGATGTCGTCATGGTGAAGGGCTCACTCGGCTCTCGCATGGCTCCCATCGTGGATGCTGTGAAGAAGCGCTTTGCGGGCTGACGAACCGGGTCTAGAACCAGCCCCCGCGCGCGGGGGCGCCGCGAATCGCCTGCGTCGGCGCTCATCAGAGGGGTGAGGCATGCTCTACGAGCTCGTCCAGTTCAGCGACGTGTTCGGTCCGTTGAACGTCTTTCGCTACATCACGTTCAGGACCGGCGGCGCCATCATGACGGCCCTGCTCTTCGTATTCCTGTTCGGCCCTGCGATGATCGACACGCTGCGCGTGAAGCAAGGCAAGGGCCAGCCCATCCGCGAGGACGGACCCCAATCGCATCTTTCGAAGCGGGGCACGCCCACGATGGGCGGCCTCATGATCCTGGCAGGACTGCTCTTTTCCGCGCTGCTCTGGGCCAACTGGTCGAGCCCCTACGTGTGGATCGTCTTGGGCGTCACGATGGCCTACGGCGCCATCGGGTTCTACGACGACTACCTGAAGGTGACGAAGCAGACGGCATCCGGCTTTGGTGGCAAGGCACGTTTGGGTCTCGAGTTCCTGGTGGCCGGTATCGCGGCATGGTTCATCATGGGGCTCGGCCAGCCCGGCTTTGCCGATGCCTTGACGCTCCCGTTCTTCAAGACGGTCATCATCCCGCTCGGCTACATGTTCATCCTGCTCGGTATTCTGGTGATCGCGGGTGCCGGCAACGCCGTAAACCTGACTGATGGCCTGGATGGTCTCGCCATCGTGCCCGTCATGATCGCGGCCGCCACATTCGGCCTGATCGCCTACATGGTGGGTCACGTCGGGATCGCACGATACCTCCAGATCCATTACGTGGCCGGCGTCGGCGAACTCGCCGTGATCTGCGGCGCGCTGATCGGTGCCGGCCTCGGCTTCCTCTGGTTCAACGCCCCGCCCGCGATGATCTTCATGGGCGACACCGGATCGCTGGCTCTTGGTGGCGCGCTCGGCGCCATCGCCGTTGCCACCAAGCACGAGATCGTCCTCGCCATCGTCGGTGGCCTCTTCGTCCTCGAGACGCTGTCGGTCGTCATTCAGGTCGTCTCGTTCAAGCTCACCGGCAAGCGCGTCTTCCGCATGGCGCCGCTGCATCACCATTTCGAACAGAAGGGCTGGAAGGAGCCGACCGTGGTCGTCCGCTTCTGGATCATCTCGGTTGTGCTCGCGCTGGTCGGTCTGTCCACGCTCAAGCTGCGCTAGTCATGGCCGTTGCGGGAACCCGCATAGTGGGGATCGCTGCGGTTCTCTCGGCCGCGACCGCCTTCCCGGCCATGGCAACGGACCCGCCGCTCGGTCTCGCGCCCACCTATTCGAGCCGCAGGCTCGGCGTCGTTCCCGAAGGCGAGGTCCCGAATGCCGCCGCCATCACGCGGCGCATCTGGGCGCCGGGCATCGACGAGGGCTACGTTCCGCAAGGCCTGACCGTCGTCGGCTCGGACGTCTATCTCGGCACCTACAAGAGCATCGAGTCGTCCGTTTCACGCGGCCCGTGCCGCCTCTATCGCATCGCCATGGCGACCGGCAGCGTCACCGCCACGCTCGATCTCCCGCCGGCCTGTGGCCACGCGGGTGGCATCGCGCGCGGCGCCGAGGGCCGCATCTGGGTCGTCGACACGCGCACGATGTTCGAAATCGCATTGTCGCCCGGATCGGCGGGCACGCTCGGCGAGGTCCGCCGCGAGGTCAGGATCGAGGCCCCGCTCAAGGGATCGTTCGCGGCCGGACATGACGGCGCCCTGTGGCTCGGCAGTTATGAGCGGCAAGGCGAGGGCCGGCTCTGGCGCCTGCCGTTGGCGGTGATCCAGGGCAGCAGCATCGGCGCGGCGGACGTCTCGGCCGAATATCGATTGCCCGCGAAGGCTCAGGGCGCGGCGTTCGATGCAGGAGGACGCCTCTGGATTTCCATCAGCGGCGCGACAAAGGGCGAACTGCACGTCATGAACCTCGCAACGGGCGCGGTCACGGCGCGCCATGCGATGCCCGCCGGCATCGAGGATCTGAGTTTCGATTCGACGGGCGGCCTTTGGTCGGTGAGCGAGGCCGGCTCGCGCCGGTGGAGCAACTGGGCGACCCATTTCCCGGTCGTCTTCCGGTTGGACACCGCACGCCTGCGCTGATCTGGGCACGGCGGACGGCCGTCGCATCGGTTAACATGGCCAATCATGATTCGCGCCACAACATTCGCGGGAAAACGCATCGCCGTTTTCGGACTTGGCGGCTCCGGGCAGGCGACGGTCGCATCGCTGCTGGCCGGCGGCGCCCTCGTGTCCGCATGGGATGACGGCGAAAAATCGCGCGAGGCCGTTGCCAGGGCAGGCGTGCCGTTGGTCGATCTCCGGTCGGTCGACTGGTCGATGATCGACGCGCTGGTGCTCGCCCCGGGGGTGCCGCTGACCCATCCCGCGCCGCACTGGTCGGTGCTTGCGGCCCAGGCGGCGGGCGTGGAGGTGATCGGCGACATCGAGATCTTCTGCCGCGAGCGGCGCGCGACGGCGCCCGGGAGCCCGTTCATTGCCATCACCGGCACCAACGGCAAATCGACGACGACGGCGCTCATCGCCCACGTCCTGCGCGCGGCCGGCCACGACGTCCAGATGGGCGGCAACATCGGCGTGCCCGTCCTCTCGCTCGATCCACCCGCGCCGGTTGCTGGTGGGCAACCGAAGGCGCACGACGCGCCGGTTGCTGGTGGGCAACCGAAGGCGCACGACGCGCCGGTTGCTGGTGGGCAACCGAAGGCGCACGAAAAAAGCCGCATCCACGTCATCGAGATGTCGTCGTTCCAGATCGACCTGACGCCCTCGCTGGCTCCTACGATCGGCGTCTTGCTGAACCTGTCGCCCGACCATCTGGACCGCCACGGCCCCGCCGACGATGCCGCGCTCGCCATGCGCAACTACGCGGCCATCAAGGAACGGCTGGTCGCCGCGGCAGACGTGGCATTGGTCGGCGTCGACGATGACCAGTGCGCGGACATCCTCAAGCGCCGCCTCGCGCTTGGGCCGGTGGCCCCGTTCAGCGCCAGGCGGCCTTTGAAACCGGGCTACTGCGAGCACGATGGCTGGCTGATCTGCTCCGACGCGACCGGTCTCGCGGTCAAGCTCGCGACGACGGCGGGCATTGCGACTTTGCGGGGAAGCCACAACGTGCAGAATGCGCTTGCGGCCATCGCCGCCGTGCGCGAATGGCACGCCATCGATGGGCGGCAAGCCGTCGTCGATTGGCAGGCAGCACTCGCCTCCTATCCGGGCCTGCCCCACCGCATGGAGCAAGTTGGCCGCGCCGGCAAAGTCATCTTTATCAACGACAGCAAGGCGACGAACGCCGATTCGACCGAGAAGGCGCTCGCCTCCTGGGATCGCGACATCTACTGGATCGCCGGCGGCAAGCCCAAGGAGGGCGGCATCCGGCCGCTCGCCCCCTACTTCGGCCGGATCGCCAAGGCCTACCTCATCGGTGTGGCGAGCGACGATTTCGCAGCCACCCTCGACGGCCACGTGGACTACGTCCGCTGCGGCACGATCGCGGCGGCGCTGAACGCCGCCGCCGCCGATGCGGCCCTCTCGTCGGGCGCGGAACCCGTGGTGCTCCTGTCCCCGGCCTGCGCCAGCTATGACCAGTTCCGCTCCTTCGAGCATCGCGGCGACGTCTTTCGCGACCTCGTTCGGGCCATGCCCGGCATGACGGACGGAGTGCCGCCCGCATGATGCTCACCCGGGCCGACCGCAGCGTCCTGGCGGACTGGTGGTTCACCGTCGACCGGCAATTGCTGTCGGCACTGCTGCTTCTGATCGCTGTCGGTTGCATCGTGTCGCTGGCGGCGAGCCCTGCCGTGGCGGTCAAGAAGGGGCTTTCGCCGTTCCATTTCGCCGAGCGGCATTTCCTGTTCGCGCTTGTCGGCGTCGTCGTGATGCTGGCGGCATCCACACTCGATCCGCGCCAGATCAGGCGCGTGTCGCTGATCCTGCTGCTGGGCGCTCTGGCGTTGCTCGTCTGGATCGCGCTGGCAGGCCCGGAGATCAAGGGCGCGCGGCGATGGATCTACGTGGCCGGCCATTCCTTCCAGCCGTCGGAACTCGGCAAGCCCGCGCTGGTCGTCATCCTGTCCTGGCTCTTCGCCGAAGCCGCGCGGCGCACCGATGTCCCGGCCTTGCCGCTCGCGATCGGCGTCGGCGCGCTGTTCGCGGGCCTGCTGGTGGTCCAGCCGGACGTCGGCCAGACGATGCTCGTTGCGAGCGTCTGGGCGGCGCTGTTCCTGCTCTCGGGCCAGCCGCTGCGCTATGCCCTAATGACCGTGCCGGTGGGCGTCGGCGTACTGGCCGGCGCCTACATCGCGTTCGACCACGTGCGCGGCCGCATCAACCGTTTCATCGATCCGTCCTCGGGCGACAACTACCAGATCGAGCGCGCCGCGCAGTCCTTTGCCGAGGGCGGGCTGATGGGGCGTGGGCCCGGCGAAGGCACCATCAAGACGGTGCTGCCGGACGCTCATACCGATTTCATCTTCGCCGTCATCGGCGAGGAGTTCGGCGTCGTCGCATGTCTCGCCCTGATGGCGATCTACGGCTACGTGGCGTGGCGCGCCTGCCGGCAGGTCTGGCATGAGCCTGACGATTTCGTGCGCCTGGCGGTGGTCGGTCTCGCCCTGCTGCTGGTGCTTCAGGCGTTGATCAACATGGGGGTCAACGTCGGGCTCTTGCCGGCCAAGGGCATGACCTTGCCGTTCATTTCGGCGGGCGGCTCGTCCAACCTCGCCTCGTCCCTGACGGCCGGCATGCTGCTGGCGTTGACGCGCCGCCGCCCGGCGCTGAGCCGCATTCCAAGGCCACAACTTCGCCCAACAACCGACGGCATCGTAGCGCGTTAGCGCCCATCGATCGTAGCGCGCTAGCGCCAAATGAAGGACGACCTGAGTGACGATGGGAACGCCGAACTCGAGCGTCATGCTGGCCGCGGGAGGAACCGGCGGTCATTTGTTTCCCGCCCAGGCGCTGGCCGAGGAACTGGCACGCCGCGAAGTCGCTGTGGATCTGATCACCGACATGCGCGGCGACCGCTACGGCACGGGTTTTCCGGCACGCAACGTGTATCAGGTGCCGGCTGCGACCATGTCGGGCTCCAACCCGTTGTCGGCGGCACGCACGATCTTCACGCTCGCCCGTGGCGTCAACGCGGCCCGTCGCATCTTGGCGGAGGTTCGTCCGGCGGCGGTGGTGGGCTTTGGCGGATATCCGAGTTTTCCGCCCCTCGTCGCCGCCAGCCTGATGAAGATCCCGACCGCGCTCCACGAGCAGAACGCGGTCCTCGGCCGCGCCAATCGCATGCTCGCGCGCCGGGTCTCGGCCATCGCGACGTCTTTCGAGTCGGTGCGGTTGCTCGACGGCGACGCGAAGGCCAAGGCCGAGTTCACCGGCAATCCGGTGCGCGACACCGTCGTCGAGTGGTCCGGCGTGCCCTATCGGCCAAGCATCCCGGACGAGCCCTTTCGCATCCTGATCTTCGGCGGCAGTCAGGGCGCGCGCTTCTTCTCCGAGGCCGTGCCTCCGGCATTGCGCTTGTTGCCGGAGCCGTTGCGCCGCCGCCTGAGCATCATCCAGCAGGCCCGCCCCGAGGACGAAGACACGCTGCGCCGGGGTTATTTGCGCGAAGACGGCGCGGCCGATGTCGCCGCCGAGATCGCCCCGTTCTTCAAGAACTTGCCGGAACTGATGGCCGCCTCGCATCTCGTCATCGGCCGCGCCGGCGCCTCGACCGTGGCTGAACTGGCGGTCGTCGGTCGCCCGTCGATTCTGGTGCCGTTGCCGCACGCGCTTGACAACGATCAGCTGGCCAATGCAACTCGCCTCGCGGCGTCGGGTGGCGCCGTCTGCCTCGAGCAGCGCGACGCGACGCCGGAGCGCCTGTCGTCCGAGATCGCAGCGCTGATGGACGCGCCCGATGCTATGGCGCGGATGGCCGAGGCGGCCCGCAGCCAGGGGCGGCCCGACGCCGTCGTGAGACTGGCCGACCTGGTGATGGGCCTCGTCGCGCGACCGGCGGTCGCCGCGGCCTGACACGGAAGACACGAGCCGGCCGGATCGGGTCCGGCGAGCGATCACAAGGGGGATACGTCATGCAGATGCCGCGCGATCTTGGGCCGATTCATATCCTCGGTATCGGCGGCATCGGCATGAGCGCGATTGCCGAGATCCTGCGCGCCAAGGGCTACGCGGTGCAGGGCACGGACCAGAAGGAGAGCGCCAACGTCAAGCGCTTGCGCACGAAGGGCATCAAGGTCTTCATCGGCCACGCCGCCGAGAACGTGGACGGGGCCCGCTTCGTCGTCATCTCGACGGCGGTGAAAGCCGGCAATCCCGAGCTGGAGGCAGCTCGCCTGCGTGGCATCCCGATCATCCGCCGCGCCGAGATCCTGGCCGAGCTGATGCGGCTCTACGCCACCATCTCGGTCACCGGCACGCACGGCAAGACGACGACCACGTCGCTCATCGCCCACGTCCTGAAGGATACCGGCCTCGAGCCGACCGTCATCACCGGCGGCATCATCAACGACTGGGGCTCCAACGCCCGCCTCGGCGCCGGTCCCTGGATGGTCGTCGAGGCCGACGAGAGTGACGGCACCTTCATCAAGATCCCGACTCAGATCGGCGTTGTCACCAACATCGACCCCGAGCATCTCGACTACTTCGGCTCGGTCGAGGCGATGCATCGCGAGTACGAGACCTTCTTCCGCAACATTCCGTTCTACGGGCTCGCCGTCGCCTGCATCGATCACCCTGTCGCTCGCGACATGATGGAGCGGCTGGCCCTGCGCCGCGACGGCCGGCCACTGCTGACCTATGGCAATTCCGAGGACGCCGATTTCCGCCTCCTGTCGGCGCGCGTCGATGGCACGAACACCGTGTTCGATGCGGCACTGGGCGCGCGAGTGGCAGGTGGCCCCCGGCGCCTCGAAGGCTGGTCGGTGCCCGTTCCGGGCGAGCACAATGCGCTCAACGCTCTGGCCGCCATCGCGGTTTGCCTGCACGCCGGAATTCCCGAGGAGGCCATCCGTGAGAGCCTGCGCCGGTTTGCCGGCGTCAAGCGCCGCTTCCAGCCCACGGGCGTCTGGAACGGAATTTCCATCTACGACGACTACGGCCACCACCCGGTGGAGATCGCAGCCGTTCTGAAGGCCGCCCGGGCCGGCGCGAAGGGCCGCGTCATCGCCGTCGTCGAGCCGCACCGCTACACCCGCGTCCGCGATCTGTTCGACGAGTTCGCCGCCAGCCTGACTGCGGCTGATTCCGTCGTCGTGGCGCCCCTCTATTCGGCTGGCGAGCCGCCCATCCCCGGCATCGACAACACGTCTCTGGCCGCCGCCGTGGCGCGCCTCGGCCACGCTTCCGTCGTCGCGGTCGACAGCGAACGCGACATCGCGCCCGCGCTCCGCACCATGGCTCGCTCCGGCGACATGGTGCTGTGTTTCGGTGCCGGCAATTCGACCGAGTGGGCGCACGCGCTCCCGGGATGGCTGGAGGAGACGGCTCCGAAGCTGGCCGGAGGCGCCGTCTGATGCCGGGCCTCATCGAAGACCTGCAGGCCGCCTTGCCGGACCTGCGAGGCCGTCTCGTGGCAGCGGCCCAGCTTTCGGAGATCACCTGGTTTCGCGTCGGTGGACCGGCAGAGGTGCTCCTCACGCCGGCCGATGAAGCGGACCTCGCCTATGCGTTGCGCGCCATTCCGCCCGAGGTTCCCGTTTTCGTTCTGGGGCTCGGATCCAATCTCCTCGTTCGCGATGGCGGCATTCGTGGCGTGGTCGTCCGTCTGGGGCGCGGCTTCGGCCAGATCGAGGCCCTGCCGGATCATCGCCTGCGCGCCGGCACGGCGGTCCCGGACGTGAAGGTCGCTCGCGCAGCGGCCGACGCCGGCATCGACGGCCTCGCCTTCTATCGCGGCATCCCTGGGTCCATCGGCGGCGCCCTGCGCATGAACGCCGGCGCCCATGGCCGCGAGACCAAGGACTGCCTGATCTCGGCCCGCGCTGTCGACCGCTCGGGCAACGTCCATGTGCTCGACAATGCCGCGATGGGCTTCACCTATCGCCATTGCGCCGTCCCGGGAGACTGGATCTTCACCGAGGCCACCTATGGCGGCGAGCCAGGTGACACGGCGGCCATCCTCGCCGCCATGAACGAGGTGGCCGAGTACCGCGAGAAGAACCAGCCGATCAAGGAACGCACCGGCGGCTCCACCTTCAAGAATCCGCCCGGCGCCAGCGCCTGGAAGCTGATCGACGCTGCCGGGATGCGCGGTTATCGGGTCGGCGGCGCCATGGTGTCGGAGCTGCACTGCAATTTCCTCATCAACGACCGCGGCGCGTCGGCGGAGGACGTCGAGCGGCTCGGCGAGACCGTGCGCGCCCGAGTCCGTGTGACCGGCGGCATCACGCTCGAATGGGAGATCATTCGCATCGGCGAGCCCCTCCCGGGACACGCGACGGGCCCGACCCTTGCTCTGGAGACGACCCGATGAAGGCTGCCAACGATCTGGGTCCGCGCCCGCTCCACGTCGCCGTACTGATGGGCGGCCGCTCCGCCGAGCGCGAGGTGTCGCTGTCGTCCGGCCGGGACTGCGCCACGGCGCTGGAGGAGGAAGGCTTTCGCGTGACCCGCGTCGACGTCGACCGCAACCTCGCGACGGTGCTCGACGAGGTGCAACCCGACGTCTGCTTCAACGCGCTGCACGGGCGCTGGGGCGAGGACGGTTGCGTCCAGGGGCTGCTCGAGCTTTTGGGTTTGCCCTACACGCATTCCGGTGTCCTGGCGTCGTCCCTCGCCATGAACAAGGAGCGCACCAAGGAGATCGTTTCGCGCCACGGCGTGCCGGTCGCCCCGGGCATTCTTGTCGCCCGTGACGCCGCCGCCGAGGCGCACGCGATGAACCCGCCCTACGTCGCCAAGCCCGTCGCCGAAGGCTCCAGCGTCGGCGTGGTGATCGTGAAATCTGGCGCCAATCGGCCGCCCGAAGCGATCCGCAAGATCGCGACGACCCGCGATGGCCTCATCATGGTCGAGGAGTTCATCGCCGGTCGCGAGCTGACCTGTGGCGTCATCGGCAACGATGCGACGGGCGTGATCGACATCGTGGCTGCGGGCCACCTCGAGTTCTACGATTACGAGGCCAAGTACGCGCCCGGCGGTTCGCGCCACATCCTGCCGGCCGACCTGCCTGCGGCGATCACTGAGGCCATCCAGCGCCACGCCCTCGCCGCCCATAGGGCCCTCGGCTGCCGCGGCGTGACGCGCTCGGATTTCCGCTACGACGACGCCACGGGCAAGCTGGCGTTCCTCGAGATCAACACCCAGCCGGGCATGACGCCGACCTCGCTCGTTCCCGAATTGGCCGCCTATGCCGGCATGAGCTTCGGCAAGCTGGTCCGCTGGCTCGTCGAGGACGCCTCGGTCGACCGCTGAGCGGACCCGGTTGAACCGGGCATCAATACAAAATTAACCGGATTGATGAAGGGTTACCGTAATGGCCCGGTCCGCGCCGAGCCAGCATCGGGACGCTTCCGGCCTGTCCGGCAGCTCCAGGGCTGACGCGGGCGGATCGAGGCCGATGGGTTTCAAGGCATGCAACCGAGAGGACCTGGCAGATCGGGGAAGTTCTGGTGGCGGGCGGCAGAGCCGATCCCGGCCCGCCCGGAACCGCTCGAGGCGCACGACGCCGGCGAGGCCGCGCCGCAACCACCGTCGCCCGTTGACGCGCGGCCGCCCCGCGCCGAAGCGGTGGCCGCGCCGGCGAGCGGATCAGCCGGCCATCGCCACAGCCCCGCCCGCCGCGACCTCGGCGCCTATCGTCCGCGCGCGAGCCATGGTGATGCCCGTGCCGACCTCGAGACGGAAGAACGCCATGACGGCGCTGATGCCGGCACGCGCGCCTGGACACTGTCGAGCGGCAACAGCCGCGGCCCGGCCGACATCCGCAACGGCGCAAGCCGCCGCGTCACGCGCGCGCTTCTCGCAGCAAGCGTCGCAGGCGCTGCAATCTTTGTCGCGACCACCGGCTTCGGCCGCCACGTTCGCCCCGCAACGACGATCGGCCAGGAGATCGACAGCCTCTTGATCGCGTCCGGCTACGGCATCAACGAAATCGCTCTCGCCGGCCATCGCCAGTCGCTTGAGGGCGACATCTTCGGCGCCATCGGTGCGCAGGGCCGCACCTTGCTGAGCCTCGATGTGCGCGCAGCGCGCCGCCGGGTCGAGGCGCTGCCCTGGGTGGCGGAAGCATCGATCGTGCGTGTGCTCCCGGACAAGTTGCGCGTCACGCTGCGCGAACGTGAGCCGAAGGCGATCTGGCTCGACGGCGATCGGACGGCGCTGATCGATGCGTCGGGCCGCGTCCTGACCTATCTGGCCTCGTTCACCCCGCCCGACTTGCCCCGCCTTGCAGGCGAGGGCGCACCTGATGCTGCGACCGAGATCCTGACAGCTTTGGCGGCCTTTCCCGAGATCGGCCAGCGCGTCGCTGTGGCCCGGCGCATCGGCGGGCGGCGTTGGGACATCGAGCTGTCGAGCGGTTCGAAGGTGCGCCTCGCCGCCGAGGACGTGTCGGGCAGCCTCGCCCGGTTGGTCCGGCTCAATCGCGAGACGGCCGTCATCGATGCGCCGGGCCGTCTGGTCGACCTGACCGTGGCTGAAACGATCGCCGTGTCGGCCCTCGCGACGGGACTTCGCATCGAGCCGGAGCGCGCGGCGTCCGGCTCTGGTCGGCTGTAGGAGGCGCCATGGCGATCTTCCGCAGCTCCCGGCGAGACACCCGCCCCATCGGCGTTCTGGATATCGGGACGTCGAAGGTCTGTTGCATCATCGCCGGCGTCGAGGACGGTGCGACCGTGCTGCTGGGCCTCGGCCATCAGCGCTCGCGCGGCATGAAATCGGGCATGGTCATCGACGCGGACGAGGCCGAGCGTGCGGTTCGGGCCGCTGTCGGCCAGGCCGAGCGGATGGCCGGGGTCTCCCTGGACAGGATCGTCGTCTCGCTCGGTTGCGGGCGCTTGAAATCGACGACGTTCCGCGCCCGCGGTCAGGTCGAGACCGGTGTCGTCGGCGAGCACGACATCGATCGCCTGCTGGCCGGCGGCGAAGCCTATCTCGACAGGTCGGGCCGCTCCGTCATCCAGCTCATGCGGTCGGATTGGCAACTCGACAGCGCCAGCGACATTCCCGATCCGCGCGGACTGGCCGGCCGCGACCTCGCTGTCGACCTGACGGCGGTGACCGCCGACGACGGCCCGGTGCGCAACCTTCTGAGCGTGATGGAGCGGGGGCATCTCTCGGCCGACCGGCTCGTTTGCGCGCCCTACGCCAGCGCTCTCGCCGTCATGACGGATGAGGAGCGCCGCCTCGGCGCCATCGTTGTCGACCTGGGAGCCGGCCTGACGTCGTTCGCGGCCTTTTGCGACGGCCGGCTGCTGCACGTCGACACCGTTCCGGTGGGCGGTAATCACCTCACCTACGACATCGCCCGCGAACTCGTGGCACCGGTGCCGGAAGCCGAGCGAATCAAGACGCTTTATGGCACACTGGTCAAGGCGGCTTCGAACGAGAGCGAGATCTTTGCCTACGCGCTCGCGGGCGACGATGATGCTGCCACGCATCAGACCTCGAAGGCGCACGTTCGCGAGATCGTCGTGCCGCGCATCGATGGTTTGCTCGAGTTGGTGGCGGAGCGGATCTCGGAAGCTGGTCTCGGCGATCTGGCGTCGCGTCGCATGATCCTGACGGGCGGTGCGAGTCAGCTCGTCGGCCTTCTGGATATCTGGGCGTCGCGATTCGGCGGGATGGTTCGGATCGGTCGGCCTGTGCCGGTCGGGCGGATGCCGTCGAGCATGTGCAGTCCGGCGTTTGCGACGGCGCTCGGGCTCGTCGGGCTCGTAACCAGTCCCGGCGCCGAGGTGATGGGCGTGCGTAACCGGTCCGCGAGTCTTCGGGAGCGGGGATATGTAGATCGCGTCCAGCGTTGGATCCGCGAGAGCTTCTAGCTGTCGTATTCGGCACGGGTGCGAGACAGGATCGCGTGCACACGCGATGGCAGACGAACAGGGGTGCGGGTCAGATGGGCATCAATCTCGAGCTTCCGAAACTGACAGAGCTGAAGCCGCGCATTGTCGTGATCGGTGTCGGAGGAGCTGGTGGCAACGCGATCAACAACATGATCGCGTCCGGCCTGAACGGCGTCGAGTACGTGGCCGCCAATACCGACGCCCAGGCGCTGGTCACATCGAGTGCCGAGCGCCGCATTCAGCTCGGCGTCAATCTGACGGAAGGTCTGGGCGCCGGCTCGAAGCCCGAGATCGGCGAGGCAGCCGCCGAGGAAGCGATCGACGAGATCCGCGGCCAGGTGGCGGGCGCCCATATGGTCTTCATCGCCGCCGGCATGGGCGGCGGCACGGGAACGGGGGCAGCGGCGGTCATCGCCCGGGTCGCCCGTGAGCTTGGCATTCTGACCGTCGGCATCGTGACGAAGCCGTTCCAGTTCGAAGGCACGCGACGCCTGCGCACTGCCGAGGTGGGCATCGCCGAGCTGCGCAAGTACGTCGACACCCTCATCGTCATCCCGAACCAGAACCTGTTCCGCATCGCCAACGAGAAGACGACCTTCGCCGAAGCGTTCGTCCTGGCTGATCAGGTGCTTTATTCGGGCGTGGCCTGCATCGTCGATCTGATCGTCAAGGACGGCCTCATCAATCTCGATTTCGCCGATGTGCGCACGGTCATGGGCGGCATGGGCACGGCCATGATGGGGACCGGCGAGGCGTCGGGCGACCGGCGCGCCTTCCGCGCGGCCGAGGAGGCGATCACGAATCCGCTCCTCGACGAAGTGACGCTGAAGGGCGCCAAGGGCGTGCTGCTGTCCATCATCGGCGGTCGCGACATGACCCTCTACGAGGTCGACGAGGCGGCGAGCCGCGTCCGCCAGGAGGTCGATCCGGAAGCCAACATCATCGTCGGCGCGACCTTCGACGAGCAGCTCGGCGACAGCATCCGCGTTGCCATCGTCGCCTCCGGCATGTCGCAGGAGGGGCGTGACCGCGCCACGTCGGAAATGCACGTCCCGCCGAAGGCGCCGACCCAGCCGAAGCCCCCGTTGCCGCCACAGGGTGGCTATGTGCCGGCCGCCGCATCGTTTGCATCGCAGATCGGCGACGCGCGCACGACGCTCCGGGCGGCGCCGATGGCCGGACCTCCGCCGCTTCAGCCCTCTCATGCCGCGACGGGCGCGCCCGCACCACGCCTTCCGCAGGGCCAGCCACCGGGAGTTGCCCCGGCGGCCAGCGAGCCGCGCGAACTCTGGCGTGCGCCGGGCAACGTGGTGATCGAGGAGACGCGGCCCAATCGCGGCCTCGACGCCCCGCAACGGTCGCGCCTGTCTGCGGGTGGGCCCGAGCAGGCCCCGTCGCCCGAGCCGTTCCGTCCGGGCCCGCCCGAAGACGTGCGCCGGTCCAGCCACGCCAGCCGGGTACCTGAAATCGAGGCCTTCCCGCCCGTCGGACAGCGCGAATATCACGCCAAGGCCCCGGTCTACGGTGAGCCCTCCCGGCATCAGAACGCCGGCTCGGGTCATGCCCCGTCGGGTGATCCCGGACAGGCCGCCCGCGGGGGATTGTTGCAGCGCATGATGGGCGCCGGCCGAGGAGCCGATTCGTCCGCGCACGAAGATGCCCCCGACGAGCCGCCGGCACGCGCTGGGAGACTTCAGAATTTCTTTTCTCGTAGAAGAGATTGAGTGGCATGGAGTGAGGTAAAATTTCACTCGGTAACAGAGCGTAAGAAAGCGTGATTTGGCGAGTTTGAATCGAATCCGTAGTGTCGTTTTCAAGAGACAAACCGAATCGCCAGGAAGCGATGGGGAGATCCTCCGGGATCGTTCGCTTCGACACAAAAAACGGCAGCGGCTTGTCTAGGGGGCGGTCAGCGAATCAGGGGGAGCAACCTCCATCGTAGACCGCGGGGATCGAGGGACGGCGCATAATGTCGAAGCGATTCATCGGCGCTCGCCAGACGACGCTCGCTCGCGAGGTTGCTGTCGAGGGGACGGGGGTTCATAGCGGGGCGCCAGCCTCGGTAACGCTCCATCCCGCACCGGCGGATGCCGGTCTGAAGTTTCTCGTGACCAAACGTGGTCGCGTGATCGCTGAAATTCCGGCGAGCTACAGCGCGGTCAAGAATCTGACGCTGTGTACCGTGATCGGCGACGAACGCGGCACGACGGTCTCGACGGTTGAGCACCTTCTCTCTGCGCTTCGCGGTCTCTCGATCGACAACTGTTTCATCGAGATCGATAGCCGTGAAGTCCCGATCATGGACGGGAGCGCGGCTCCCTTCGTCGAGGCGATCGACCGCGTCGGCATCCGTGAGCTGATCGCGCCTCGCAAGTTCATCAAGGTCCTGAAGCGGATTGAGGTTGCGGAAGGCGAAGCGCTTGGTGAGCTGGTCCCTCATTCGGGTTTCCATCTCGACGTCGAGATCGACTTCCCTTGTGCTGTCATCGGCCGTCAGCGGATGTCCGTTGATCTCAACCCGGGCACCTATCGCAATGAAGTTGCACGCGCCCGCACCTTCGGCTTCATGAGTGATGTCGAACGACTTTGGAAATCCGGGCTTGCTCTCGGCGCCTCGCTCGAGAACACGGTGGCGATCGGTGAAGACCGCATCATGAACCCGGAAGGTCTACGTTTCCCTCAGGAATTCGTTCGCCACAAGCTGCTCGACGCGGTGGGCGATCTGACGCTGGCCGGCCTTCCACTTCTCGGTGCCTATCGCTCGGTGCGCGGCGGCCATCGCCTGAATGCCATGGTGCTTCAGGCGCTCTTCGCCGACAACGACGCCTGGGCGCTTGTCGAGGCTCCGCGTGTCCGCGAGGTTCTGCCCCTCGAGCGCCCCATTTCCAAGGGTATGATGGGTTACGCTCTCGAGCGCACATGATGCGATCACCATCTGTTGGCGGCGTGTCGAACCCGGTTCCTCGTCATGCGGGCGTGTGCTAACCGATGGTATCAATGACGAATCGTCTGCGCCCGATCAGCCATTCGCGAATGGCTTTCGGACATGAGGCGCACAGCGTCGGCGAGTGAAACGGGGTCGGGGGACGATCCGCGACACAAGGGCACCAGAATGGTAAGCCGGACGACCGTTTTCGGAAGCTGGCACGGTAGCCTCGTCATCGTTGCGATGATCGGCGGGCTGCTGGCCGGCTGTGCCTCGTCGAACGACGTGACCAAGGCGCTCAACCCCGATCCGCCGGGAAAGATGTACGCCGAAGCGGACGCGATGCTCTCCAAGGGCTACTACGAAGACGCGGCCAAACGCTTCGAGGAACTCGATCGCGACCACCCGTACGCGGCCGAATCACGTCGGGCGATGGTCATGGCGGCCTTCGCCTATCTGAAGGCCGGGAAACATCCCGAAGCCATTGCGTCGGCGCGCCGCTACACGACACTGCATCCGGGCACGAAGGATGCGGCGCTGGCACACCACGTGATCGCGTCGGCCTATTTCGCTGACATCAAGGATCCCGCCCACGATCAGACGGCTTCGCGCCGCGCCTTGGCAGAACTCAAGATCATCGCCACGCGCTATCCGGACAGCCCCTACGCGAAGCAGGCGGAGAACCGCATTCGCATCGCCGAGGATAGCATCGCCGCCTCCGAGATGAATGTCGGTCGATACTACCTGAAGCAGGGTCAGTTCGTGGCCGCCATCAACCGCTTCAAGACCGTCGTCGGTGAATACCAGACGACGCAGCACGTCGAGGAAGCGCTGCATCGCCTCGTCGAAGCCAATGTCGCGCTCGGCATCATCCCGGAAGCCCAGTCGGCAGCCGCGGTGCTCGGCTACAATTACCCGTCCTCGAAATGGTACCAGTCGTCTTATGCGCTGCTGCAGAAACAGGGCGTGAAGCCGCAGGAATCACAGGGTAGCTGGATCAGCCGCCAGTGGAAGACGATCGCTCCGGGTAGCGCGCCGGCTGCTAGGCCGCAGCCTGCGGCTCAGCCTGAGCCGGCTCCGGCGAGTGCGCCGCTGCCGCCGGCAACGACACCGACCCGTAATGACGTGCCCACCGCGAGCACGACGCGCCCCGGTCGCCCCATGGGCCTGACGTCGGTTCAGTAGTCGCGCTGCGGTCTTCGCCGCGTGTCGGATGGCCCGAAAGACGCATCGACCACTTTGCCTCGTCCGTCCGTTGCGGCAAACTCACCTGATGGTATCGAGCAGCCCGAAATCTGCCTCCCGCGCCGTGGCCGATCTGTCTCCGGATGAGGCGACAGTAGAACTGGCTCGACTTGCGACCGAGATCGAGCGCCACAACCAGCTCTATCACGGCGCCGACGCCCCTGAGATCACGGACGCCGAGTTCGACGCCCTCGTGCGTCGCAACGAAGCCATCGAGGCGCGTTTTCCCGATCTCGTTCGGCCCGATAGTCCGTCGCGCTCTGTCGGCGCCGCACCGGTCGACGGCTTCGGCAAGATCCGCCACGCCGTCCCCATGCTGTCGCTCGGCAATGCCTTCGCCGACGAGGACGTGGCTGATTTCGTCGCCCGCGTTCGCCGCTTTCTGAACCTTGAAGCGGCCGAGCCATTGGTCGTCACGGCCGAGCCCAAGATCGACGGGCTCTCCATCTCGCTCCGCTATGATCGCGGCCGCCTCGTCGAGGCCGCGACGCGCGGCGACGGCTCCGAGGGCGAGAACGTCACCGCAAACGTGATGACGATCCGTGACATTCCCCACCAGCTCGCCGGCAGCGGGCATCCCGATCGCATCGACGTCCGTGGCGAGATCTACCTCGGCCACGACGATTTCCGCCGCCTCAACGTCGAGCAGGAAGCGGCCGGCGACAAGGTCTTCGCCAACCCCCGCAATGCCGCGGCGGGCTCGCTGCGCCAGCTCGACCCGACGATCACCGCGCGCCGCCCGTTGCGTTTTTTCGCCTACGCCTGGGGCTCCGCGACGACGCTGCCATCGGACACGCAGTTCGGCGTGGTCAAGGCCTTCGCCGGCTGGGGGCTGCCGACCAATCCGCTGATGCGCCGCTGCGTGTCCGTTGCCGACCTGCTGGCGTTCTATCGCGAGATCGGCGCGCGTCGGGCCTCGCTCGGCTACGACATCGACGGCGTCGTCTACAAGATCGACCGCTTGGACCTGCAGCAGCGGCTGGGCTTCGTCTCGCGCAGTCCGCGTTGGGCGATCGCCCACAAGTTCCCGGCCGAGCAGGCGACGACCGTGCTGGAGTCGATCGACATCCAGGTCGGCCGTACGGGATCATTGACGCCCGTTGCCAAGCTTCGTCCCGTGACCGTCGGCGGCGTCGTCGTCTCCAACGCCACGCTCCACAACGAGGACGAGATCGCACGGCTCGACGTCCGCGTCGGCGACACGGTGACGGTGCAGCGCGCCGGCGATGTCATTCCGCAGGTGCTGGGCGTCGTCATCGAGAAGCGGACGGCCGATGCGATGCCCTTCGACTTCCCGCACGTCTGTCCGGCCTGCGGCTCGGAGGCGGTGCGCGACGAGGACGAGACCACCGGCGAGATCGATGTGATACGCCGCTGCACGGGTGGCCTGATCTGCCCGGCACAGGTGAAGGAGCGGCTCCGCCATTTCGTCTCGCGCAACGCCCTCGACATCGAAGGCCTCGGCGACGAGCGGATCGCGTTGTTCTTCGAGGAGGGCCTCATCCGCAGCCCGGCCGACATCTTCACGCTCGAGCGTCGCGACGCCGCGAGCCCGACGCCGCTCGCCGGTCGCAAGGGCTTCGGCGCGAAATCGGTCGAGAACTTCTACAAGGCCATCACAGCGCGCCGGCGCGTGTCGCTGGAGCGTTTCCTGTTTGCGCTTGGCATTCGCCATATCGGCGAGACGACGGCGCGCGATCTGGCGAAGGCATTTCTGACCTGGGACGCGGTGCGGGCTGCCATCGAACGCGCCGTCGCCGACGCACCCGGTCCGGCCTGGCGGCGCTTCCACGCCCTGCCGGGTGTTGGCGCGAAAACGGCCGAAGCGGCGGTGAAGGCTCTTGCAGCGGCAGGCGGCGAGCGCCTGCTGGCTTCCGTCGATCTCATCGACGAACGCCCGCTCGCCGAACGGATCGCGGCGGCAAAGCTCGCGCCCGCCCGCGCGGCCTCGGCGTTGGCCGATGCGTTCCTTGGCGATGCGGAGGCGCTCGTCGGCGCCGCGCGCGAGGCCGCAACCCAGATGGCGGGCGACGGCTACACCGAGTTGGCGTCCCTGTCGGGCGTCGGCACCGTCGCGACCGACGCCCTCGTCGACTTCTTCCGCGAGCCCCACAACCGCGAGGTGCTGGAAGCCCTCCTCGCCGAGATCGAGATCCTGCCGTTCGAGCGCCCGGCCGCCACCCAGTCGCCCGTCACGGGCAAGACCGTCGTGTTCACCGGCACCCTCGAGCGCCTCAATCGCAACGAGGCCAAGGCGCAGGCCGAGCGCCTCGGCGCCAAGGTCGCGGGCTCCGTGTCGAAGAAGACGGATTACGTCGTCGCCGGCGCCGATGCCGGCTCGAAGCTCTCGAAGGCCCGCGAACTCGGCGTCACCGTCCTGACCGAAGACGAATGGTTGGCGCTCATCGCCGGTTGAGCCTTCCCGCCGAAGCCGTCAGGACTCATCCTCGGCCGGCAGCACGTCGCCATAGACGAACCCGTCGCGCTCGACGACCTCGCCCGACCGGATCGCGATCGGCGCACGGAACATCGGCCCCGCGTGCGCGAACGTGTGGAACTCGCCGTTCTCGCCGCACGGATCGACGCCGGCCGGCAACGCGGCGATGAAATCGGCATCGAACGCCCGCCCGATGAGGCTCCGGTCGAGCGCACGCGGATCGAGGCAGACGATGCGCGCCTCGAGCCCGACCCGGATCATCTCGCGGGCGAGGTCCGCCGTGTTCCGCCCCCAGAGCGGAAACATCGGTGTGATGCCCGTCCCGGCCATTCTGGCCTCGCGGTAGGCGCGGACGTCCTCAAGGAAGAGGTCGCCGAACGCCATCGCCTCGACCCCGTCGTCCTGCGCCTTTTCCACGAACGCCGCCATGCGCGCCTCGTAGATGTCGTTGGGGCACGGAAACGGGATCGTCACCACATGCAACGGCAGGCCGGCGGCCTCGGCCTGCGCTTCGAGCAGTGACCGGCGCACGCCGTGCATCGCAACCCGGTCGAACGCCTCGTTGACGGAGGTGAGCAGGCCCACGACCTCGACCCCGGGTGTCTGCCTGAGGACGTGCAGCGCGAACGCGCAGTCCTTTCCGCTCGACCAGCTGAGCAGCGTCTTCATCGGTTTCCCCTCGCGTCTCGCCAATCGCTGATCAGGCGGGCAATGGCATCGACCCCGTCGGTGAGTGCCGCCGGACCGGGCTGCAGGATCAGCGGCGACTTGATTTCGTGGAGCCGGCCTTCGCGCACCGCGGGAATGTCGCCATACCCCGGACGCGCAGCGAATTTCTCCGGCCGGAACTTTTTCCCGCACCACGAGCCGATGACGATGTCGGGCCGCGCCGCAACGACCGCCTCCGGCGCGATGATCCGGTCCTTGGCGGCCTTCCGGTCGGCGAGCCCGCCGAAGACGTCCTCGCCGCCCGCGATCGCGATCAGCTCCGACACCCAGCCGATGCCCGTGATGATGGGCTCGTCCCATTCCTCGAAATAGACGCGCGGCTTGAGCCCATGCGTGGCGGCCTCCGCCTGCATTCGCTCGATCCGATCTCGAAGCTCGGTCGCGAGCTGGTCCCCTCTCTCCGGCACGCCCGCGAGCGCGCCGACGGTGCGGATCATGTCTAGAATGCCCTCGACCGTGCGCTGGTTGAAGCAGTGCACCGCCACGCCGGCCCGGACGAGATCCGCGACCACGTTGGCCTGGATATCGGAGAATGCCAGCACGAGATCAGGATCGAGCGCGAGGATCTTCGGCATGTCGGCACTGATGAAGGCCGAAACGCGCGGCTTCTCGCGCCGCACCCGCGCCGGCCGCACGGCATAGCCGGACACGCCGACGATCCGGTCTTCTTCGCCGAGCAGATAGAGCGTCTCGACGGTCTCTTCCGTCAGGCACACGATGCGGCGCGGCGGAAAGGCCATCGTCGAGGCTCCGGTTTTGGTTGGCGCAAGGGATCAGTACTCGGCCTTGAGGTGTGCGGCCCCGGTGTCGCCGTCGCGGACTTCGGCCGTCGTCGCCGCCAGATCGGCGAGGTATCCGTCCATCGACGGCACATGCAGGAGCGACATCATCCGGTGCAGTCCCTTGGGCCGTTGCGTGACGCCCGGCACCCAGCCGCGCGCCGCCATCAGCTCCGCGACCCGGAACACGTCGAAACCGCTCGCCCCGACCGCGACGATCGAGAGGTGCGGCTCGCCGATGACATGCAGGCCCGGGATCGCGGCAACGCCAGTCCGATACCGGTCGATCGACGTCATGAGTTCGGCCGCGAGCTGCCGGTAGCCCGCCCGTCCGAGGTGCTTGAGCACGGCCCACGCGCCGGCGACCGCCCCGCCGGGACGCGTGCCGACGATCGTGCTCGTCGCGAAACGGCCGTTCGGCCAGACATCGGCGTCGAAGCCGTGATGCACCGCCTCGGCGGCGCCCCGATAGAAGACCGTCGAGGCCGGCTTCGGCGTGTAGCCGAACTTGTGCAGGTCCGCCGACAGCGACCGGACGCCCGGGAGATGCATCTCGAACGCCGGCACGAGGCGTCCGGTATCGCGCACGAACGGCGCCAGATACCCCCCGACGCACGCGTCCACGTGCAGCCACAGGCCGCGAGACAGCGCCAGCTCCGAAAGCTCCCCGATCGGATCGACGATGCCGAACGGAAAGCACGGCGCCGATCCGACGATCAGGATCGTGTCGCGATCGGCGGCGGCCGCCATGGCGATGGGATCGGCGCGATAATCGGCAGCGGCCGGAACGCGGCGCACGTCGAGGTCCATCAGCCGCGCGGCCTTGTCGAAGGCCGGATGCGCGGTGTCCGCCAGCACGAGGTTGCCGCGATGGCTGGCGTTGCCGGTGGCGGCGCGCGCGAAGTTGCGGGCCGCCTGCACGGCCATGATGATGCTCTCGGTGCCGCCCGTCGTCATGAAGCCCTGCGCGCCGTCGGGCGCCCGGAAGAGATCGAGCCCCATGTCGACGACCTCGCGCTCCATCGCGCCGAGGCTCAGGAACGCCCGCTTGGCGCCGAGCGCGTTCTCCGTGAAGAGTTCGTTGAAGGCGGCGCGCCCGATGGCGTCGACGTCGTCGCTGCCCTTGAACACAAAGAGCGGCACCCGCCCGCCCCGCCAGTCGGCGTCGCCTGCCTTTCGGCGGCGGATTTCGTCGATCAGCGCGTCGTGGTCCTGACCGGTCTCGGGAAACGTCGTGCGCATAGTCGCCCCTCTTGGCCACGGCCTTTCAGCCAGAATGGCGCGATGCACGGTTCGGCGCTACGTTTTATCGACGGTGCGGCACCCTCGATCGCGGCCACCCGCCCCGACAACCTATTGCGCGGAGCTGAAGCAAAGGCGAGCCTGCGTGCATTGGGGCGCGCCCGACCACAAAGGAGCCGATCGACATGCACGAGACCTTCATGCGGCGCGCCCTCGAGATCGCGCGCGAGGCCCTCGACGAGCCCGGCGCGCTCCCCTACGCCGCCGTCGTCGTCAAGGACGGCCATATCGTCGGCGAGGGCCTGAACCGCGCCAACGGCAGGTTCGATCCCACTTCCCACGGCGAGGTCGAGGCCATTCGCGACGCCTGTGCGCGGCTCGGCACGCTCGATCTCTCGGGCTGCGATCTCTACACCACCGCCGAGCCCTGCTCGATGTGCGTCGCGACCATGTATCTCTCGGGAATCCAGCGGCTTTACTACGCGCTGGCCGTTCCGGAATCCGCCGCCTTCATGGCCCGCCTCGCCGCCCTCGATCCGAAATGGCGGCGCCGCATCGCCGCCGCCGACCTGCGCCGCGAGGTGTCCCTGCCCATGGACCAGCGCCAGATGCCGGCCGAGGCCGTGCTGAAAGACGAGGTTCAGGCCTTGTTCGACGAGTTTGCGAAGCGGCTGGGTGCGTGAGCCGCCAGAACCCTTGGCCTTGCCCTCGAAAAACCGCCTCCCCCATCGCCGGTTCAGCGGCCCATGTCACGATTGCCCTGACGCGCCAGAGTGGCCCACAAGAGACATCGCACAGAATCCCGGTTGTCATCCTCGGGCTTGTCCCGAGGACCCATCGCTCCCCGGTTGCCGAACGTCGTGAATGGGCCAAGTGCAGACTCACTGGCACTATGTTTTCTGCGCCGCACAATGTTGATCCCAGACGCTATTGCAAGTATCAAGCCGCTTGGGTCGGGCATGCGCCACACGCAATTATTGCGCTTGGTTCGCATATAATGTTTGCTTGGAATTCCGAGACATCAAATTCGACATACCGCCAGCCAGCGCTGTCAGTACCACACCGAAATCCTAGTTTAAAATTGAACGGCATGGGATTCCTATCCAGCGACGTGAAGATTTTCTGCTCCAAATCCCAAGGCTTCGCGCGTGTACGCTCGAAGAATGTGTCTGACGCTCTTAGCACCGCGCGGTATTCTTTCTGATCTTTGAAATCAGAGTGCTTCAGATAAACCTCTCGCCATTTCTCTTTCTCTATTGACGAAGGATGATTGTTGATATCGTAGTATTCGATCGGTCCGTGGCTGAAAAACTTTCCTCCATCATTTAGCTCGGGAGCCAACTCGCTGGAATTTAAAAACATCTCGAATGTCGAAAAAACGTCAACGTTAAGCTCCACAGCAAACTTGCAGTCTCCAATAGCTTGCTCCGCTTTTTCCATGCTCATGCAGAACACGAAAAACTGCCTAAGGCAATCTTCCGACAGGCGAATGCTTTCGCATTGAAATTCAACGCCGTTAAAGCTTCCTGTCGGAAGTTTTTTGATGAAGTCAGGCGACCCGTCATCGGGGAAAATGAGGGAGCCTTCAGCACCATCGGCGCGCCCAGCGACATCTTCCATTTCGATGTACTTCGTCAATTCGTAAAATCTAAACACTCCCGCCGCAACTTGATCTGCTATCTCCTGAGTAGGGACGAATTTGTAGAGCAGCATGTTTGGGCTCGTTTCGCAGTGGTTCGATTCATCGCGAAATGGCGTCAGATCCGCTGCAAGACAAGTCTTGACTATCTCCCGGCAGTCGATTCGTTGTCGTGGCGTCCAATTTTGCTGCGCCTGCTCACAGATGGTATGGGTCAAAATCGGCGTGAGGAGAACGCGGCGCGAAGGGTCCTCGGGACAAGCCCGAGGATGACACCTGTGCGGGTGACAACTTCCGCAAGTAGCCCCAACCAGCCCTCGACCTCACATCCGCTTCCCAGCCGACACCCGCCAGCGGCTCACTCCCACTCGATGGTACCGGGCGGCTTCGACGTCACGTCGTAGACGACGCGGTTGATGCCCTTGACCTCGTTGATGATCCGGGTCGCCGTCCGCCCGAGCACGTTCATGTCGAACGGGAAGAAGTCGGCGGTCATGCCGTCCGTCGAAGTGACGGCGCGCAGCGCGCAGACGTGATCGTAGGTGCGCGCGTCACCCATCACGCCGACAGTGCGCACCGGCAGCAGCACGGCGAACGCCTGCCAGATCGTGTCGTAGAGCCCGGCCTTGCGGATCTCGTCGAGATAGATGGCGTCGGCCTTGCGCAGGATGTCGAGCTTCTCGACGGTCACTTCGCCCGGGCAGCGAATGGCGAGGCCCGGTCCCGGGAACGGATGCCGCCCGACGAACGCCTCGGGAAGACCCAGTTCGCGTCCGAGCGCGCGCACCTCGTCCTTGAACAGCTCCCTGAGCGGCTCCACGAGCTTGAGGTTCATCCGCTCCGGCAGCCCGCCGACGTTGTGGTGCGACTTGATCGTCACCGACGGCCCGCCCGTGAACGACACGCTCTCGATCACGTCGGGATAGAGCGTGCCCTGAACCAGGTATTCCGCCCCACCGATCTTCTTTGCCTCCGCCTCGAACGTCTCGATGAAGAGCCGCCCGATCGTCTTGCGCTTCTGCTCGGGGTCCGACACGCCCTCGAGTGCCCCGAGGAACTGCGCGCTCGCGTCGACGTGAATGAGCGGGATGTTGTAGGTGTTCCGGAACAGCCGCACGACCTCGTCGGCCTCGTTGAGGCGCATCAGGCCATGGTCGACGAAGATGCAGGTCAGCTGCTCGCCGATCGCCTCGTGGACGAGCACGGCCGCGACGGCGCTGTCGACGCCGCCCGAAAGACCGCAGATGACCCTGGACGAGCCGACCTGCGCCCTGATCTTCTCCACTTCGCTCGACCGGAAATGCTGCATCGTCCAGTCGCCCGGCAGACCCGAGATCTTGCGGACGAAATTCCGGATCAGCGCCGCGCCGCGCGGCGTGTGCGCGACTTCCGGATGGAACTGGACGGCATAGTGCTGGCCGCTGTCGTCCGCGATCGCCGCGAACGGCGCTCCTTGCGAGACCGCGACGACCCGGAACCCGTCGGGCAGCCGCGTGACCCGGTCGCCGTGGCTCATCCACACGGTGTCGCGGTCGCCCTTGGCCCACACGCCCTCGAACAGCGCGCAGTCGTCCACGACCTCGATCTCGGCCCGTCCGAACTCGCGATGATGCCCGCCTTCGACCTCGCCGCCCATCTGGGAGACCATGGTCTGTTCGCCGTAGCAGATGCCGAGCACCGGCAGGCCGGCCTTGAACACCCAGTCGGGGGCCCGTGGCGTCCCCATCTCGGTGACGCTGGCTGGCCCTCCCGAGAGGATCACCGCCTTGGGGTTGAGACGCGCCCGGGCCTCTTCCGCCCGGTTGAATGGGACGATCTCGGAGTAGGCCCCGGCCTCGCGCACGCGACGCGCGATGAGCTGTGTCACCTGGCTTCCGAAGTCGATGATGAGCACGGTGTCTGTCATGCTGCTTGCTAGACCAGCGCGTGCGCCAAGGCAATGCGTCCGAATGCGGGTGCGGGGGCCTTTTCCTGGCCAATCGAGGGGGCCGACAGCGCTCGCGAAAACTGCTAGTCTTTCGATCGTTCGTCGCGCCCTGGCCGAACCGCGGTACCGGGGCCGCCGCGACGGTGGGGATCGTACGACATGAAGCGCGCAGCAACCGGGGCCGAGGCCATGGCCGATCTTGCTTTCACGGCAGCCACGATGCCGGCAGCCGAGGCGTTGAGGCGTCTCACCTATTGTGAGATCGGCGTCGATCCCGCGATCCCTCTTCTGGCGCTCCTCTCGCGTCGGGAGGAACTCGAGGAGACGTTGCTTGCCGAGCTGTCGCTCACGGCCGACGAACTCGAGGCGCGCGTCGAAGCCGAGCCGGACGAGCGTCACGCCTATTTCCTCCAGACGATTGCGCTCTACGCCCTGGCGGAGTGGCAGGAGCCGCGGGCCTTCGATCGCCTCGTCCATTACCTCGGACAGGACTCCGAAACGGCTGCCGAGCAGTTGGGCGACATCGTCACCGAGGATCTGCACACGATCCTGGGTCGCACCTACGGTGGCGGCGATCTCGGGGCCCTGAAGGCCATCATCGAGAACGCGGAGGCGGAGCCCTTCGTCCGCAACGCCTGTCTCCTGAGCCTTCACGTCATGATGCTGCTCGGCAAGCTGCCACGCGCCGACCTGTTGGCCTACTACGCGCACGTGGCTGAGACGCTCAAGGGCCCCGACAACGAGCACTGGTCCGACCTGATCGTCCTGTCACTCGCTCGACTGCGTGAACCAGCGCTGGCGGCTGCGATCGAGGCCTGGTTCGAGGCCGGTCTCGTCGACGAAGGATACGCTGACCGGTCGGAGGTCGCGCGCATCCATGCCGACAGGAGCGGATGCATCGAGGAGGACTTGCTCCGCCCATCGGTTTTCGACAACCTCACCGGGTACCTGTGCGGGTGGGACTGGTTCAATTCGACCGACCCCGCCGAATTCTCCGGCCCGGCGCAGTCTTCCGACGATGACGAACGGGAGCCGGGCCAGCCCTACGTCCGCGAGGCCCGCAAGATCGGACGCAACGAGCCATGCCCCTGCGGCAGCGGCAAGAAGTACAAGAAGTGCTGCCTGATCGAGGAGTGATGGCGAGCCCGATCCCGCATGGTTCGGTGACCACGCCGCAGGTCTGGAGCCGGTGCCTCCACTTGTGGTAGGCTGATCGCCATCCTGGAGAACACGATGAACGACACCACGAAGTCAGCCGACCAGTCTGCGCCGCACGCCCACGCCCATGAGGACGATTGCGGCTGCGGGCACGATCACCACCACCATCATCATGGCCACCACCACGGTCCCGCGCCGACGTACCAGCGCGCCGCGCCGAAGATCGGCCGTAACGACGCGTGCCACTGCGGCAGCGGCAAGAAATACAAGAAGTGCTGCCTGGAGCACGAACGCGCCTGAATAGGCATGCCCAGGCGTCGGCATTAACAATGTAATTCAGATGCTTGAAAAGGACGGTTGAGAAATCGCTACACTTCGCTTCGAACCCTTCTCTGAGCGGAGCCCGGACCGTCATGCGTCTTCCAGCACTCCTTCTCGTTGCGGCTGCTGCGGCCGCCCTGCCCCATCAGGTCGCGGCCCAGTCGGCCTCGACCACCCGCATCGAGACCCGGCCGTTCTACGGCGCTACGGTGACGCTGGAAGAGGGCGTGCGCGTCTTCCGGCCGTTGCCGTCCCATGATCGCGTGATCATCAATCCGGGTGGCGCGACGCCGCTGCACCTCTCGTTCGAGGAAAAGCGTCACGAGACCCACAACTACGGCTCGGCCCCGTCGTATGCCCCGCACGGCGGCTACGGCGCTTCCGGTGTCCTGCCCTATGGGGGCGGCCGGCACATCGGTCACCGCTCGGCCGAGCCGCGCCGTTCCGACGCGTTCGGCGGCGGACGCAGCAGCCACGGTCGCCGTTGAGGGGCAGTTGCTGAATTGCGGTTGTGAGCCTATCCCGGGGCTGCGATGCCGGTTCGCCCGATGTCGCGCCCCCGACCGATCGAGCTCCCATGCCCCGCTATCGCATCCTGATCGAGTATGACGGCACGCCCTTCGTCGGCTGGCAGATGCAGCCAGACGGCCGCTCCATCCAGGGCGCGCTGACCGACGCCATCGAGAAATTCTCGGGCGAACGCGTCGTCGTGCGCGGCGCCGGACGCACCGATGCGGGCGTCCATGCTGTCGGTCAGGTCGCGCACTTCGAACTGACGCGCGACTGGGAAGACTTCAAGGTCCGCGAAGCGCTGAACTTCCACCTCCGTCCGGCGCCGATCGTGGTGCGTGACGCAGCGGTGGCGGACCCGGCATTCGACGCCCGCTTCTCGGCCACGGGCCGTCACTACCTCTACCGGATACTCGCACGGAAGGCGCCGCCGGCCCTCGATCTCAACCGGGTCTGGTGGGTGCCCCGGCCCCTCGATCCGGAGGCCATGAGCGAAGCCGCGTCGTTGATGCTCGGCCGCCACGACTTCACGACCTTCCGCGCCGCCGGCTGTCAGGCGAACTCCCCCGTCCGCACCCTCGATCGCTTGTCGGTCACCGTTGTCGGCGAGGAGATCCGCATCGAGGCCTCGGCGCGCTCGTTCCTGCATCATCAGGTGCGATCGCTCACCGGCAGCCTGAAGCACGTCGGCGAAGGCAAATGGACGCCGCGCGACATGCGGGCGGCGCTCGACGCACGGGATCGCAGCCGTTGCGGCGCCCTCGCCCCGGCGCGCGGCCTCTATCTGATGGCCGTCGATTACGGTTGAGCCATATAGTGGTGTGCTCGTTTTCCGGCGCCGACGTTTGCTTCCCTCTGCCGCTTGGTCGAGAGCAAATGTCGGCGCCAAAGGAACACGAGCAACTCAATGCTTCTAGTGTAGCTTTCGCCTCTGACGTTTGGTGACGTGCCAAGCCGCAGGCGGGTACCAAACGTCAGAGGGGCTACACTAGGCCTGAGACGCCCGCAGAGGCGTCGCGGTCGGGAGGAGACGCGGCATGACGATGGCCACCTGCAACGCGGCATCGGAGTTCGTCGACCGGCATCTCGCCGAAGGGCGGGCCGCGAAGGTCGCGTTTGTCGATGGTGCCGGGACGCTGACCTACGGCGATCTTGCCGAGCAGTGCGGGCGCATGGCGAGCCTACTGGCCGCCTCCGCCATCCCGCGTGAATCCCGCATCGCTCTTCTGTTGCTCGACACGAGCGATTTCCCCGTGGCCTTCTGGGGCGCCATCAAGGCCGGCGTGGTTCCCGTTGCCCTCAACACGTTGCTGACGACGGAGCAGTACGCCTACGTGCTGGCCGACAGCCGTGCCAGGGCATTGGTCGTCTCGGCAGCCCTCCTCCCCGTCGTGGAGCCGATCTTCGGCACGCTGCCATTCCTCACCCATGTCTTCGTTTCGGGCGGCCCGACACCACCCTTCGCCCGCGATCTGGCGGCCGAACTCCGGGCGCACCCTCCGACCGCTGCGACGGCGCCGACATCACCCGACGAGACGGCCTTTTGGCTCTATTCCTCTGGTTCAACCGGCATGCCGAAGGGCGTCCGCCACGTCCACACCAGCCTGATCGAGACGGCGCGCCTCTACGGCGATGGCGTGCTCGGGATCCGCGAGGACGACGTCGTGTTCTCGGCCGCCAAGCTCTTCTTCGCCTATGGCCTCGGCAATGGCATGACGTTTCCCATGTCCGTCGGCGCGACCGCCGTTCTCCTTGCCACCCGGCCGACGCCCGAGGAGGTCTTCGCGACGCTTGGCGCCCATCGCCCGACGATCTTCTTCGGCGTACCGACCCTATATGCGGCCATGCTGGCCCACGCCGCCGCCGACCCGGCCCTGTCGCTGCCCGGCCTTCGCGCCTGCGTGTCCGCCGGCGAGGCGCTTCCCGCCGAGGTCGGACACGCCTGGAAGCGTCGTTTCGGCGTCGACATTCTCGACGGTGTCGGCTCGACCGAGATGCTGCACATCTACGTCTCGAACCGCCCCGGCGACATCCGCTACGGCACATCTGGCAAGCCGGTTCCTGGCTACCGCATTCGGCTCGTCGGCGACGACGGCGCGGCGGTACCTGATGGCGAAGTCGGCGAAATGCTGGTGTCCGGCCCCTCTGCGGCCGAGGGCTACTGGAACCAGCGCGAGAAGAGCCGCCGCACCTTTGAGGGCGAATGGATGCGCACCGGCGACAAGTACGTCCGCGACGCCGACGGCTGGTACACCTACCAGGGCCGCACCGATGACATGTTCAAGGTCTCGGGCATCTGGGTCTCGCCGTTCGAGGTCGAGAGCGCACTCGTCTCACATCCGGCGGTGCTGGAGGCCGCCGTCGTCCCGAACGAGGATGCGGACGGCCTCCTGAAGCCGCGCGCCGTCGTCGTCCTGAAGCCCGGGCAAAAGCCGGACGGGCTCGTCCCGGCGCTTCAGGAGCACGTCAAGGCGACGGCTGGCCCATGGAAATATCCCCGCTGGATCGACTTCGCCGATAATCTCCCGAAGACGGCGACCGGCAAGATCCAGCGCTTTCGCCTGCGCTGATCGCGTCGATCACCAAGGTGAGGCATTGAGGTCGCGCGCTGCGACCGCAAACGGGGAGATGGGATGACGGGGCGCCAGCTGGTCGAGCGCGAGACCGAGAAGGGCGACGTCCTGGTCGTTCGCGATCTGCGGGTGATGCTCGACGCCCGGGTAGCCGAAGCCTTCGGCACCGAAACGAAACGCGTGAACGAGGCGGTGAGCCGCAATCCCGAGAAGTTCGACGCGACCCACACGTTCCAGTTGACCGAGGCCGAGTACGCCGCCCTGAAGGCGCTCCTTCCACCAACCTCCGGCGGCCGGGGCGGCCCGCGCCATCTCCCCCATGTCTTCACGGTGAAGGGGGTCGCGCGCCTCGCGACCGTCCTCTCGACCCCGGAGGCACTTCGCGCCACCGACCTCATCATCGACACCTTCCTGATGGTCCACGAGCAGGTGAAGCGCGGCCGCCGCACCGTCGCCGTGGCCGAGCCGGGCCGCTACCGTCCCCAGCCCGAGCAGGCGGGCGAGATCGCCAGGGCCCGCGCCAAGCTCGCCGCCGCCCTGTCGCGCCTCCTCGACACCATCGTCGACGTCGAGAGCCAGCAGTCCGCCCGCCAGGCCTCGCAGGTGCTGAGCTCGAAGGCGCTGGCGAGCATCCAGGAGCGGCTCCGCGCCAAGGGCCTCGAGAACGCCAAGCTGGAGGCCGACACAGGGCTCGTCCTCGCCCAGGCCGAGAAGGTGCTGGCCGAGGCGAGAAAGACCCGGGCCGAGGCCGAGGGGATCGACATGGCCAATTTCGAGCGCCGGATTGCCGCCGTCCGCAAGGTGGCCGAGGTGCTGCGCGAGATCGAGCCGGCCGAACTCGTCGGCCTCATCGAGGAGTTCGATGCCGAGCCGCTCCGCCTCCCCTCGCCCGGCGACGATCCTCCGCCCGGAAAGAGCTGAACGCGCGTCCACTTCGTAACGCTGGTACCGCGGCAGGCCCGCGAATCGCTCCGGCACCTGCTATATGCACTCGACCCCGATCCTGCCGGCCGCCGTCTGCGGTCGGCGCTCTCCGGAAGAATGATCTTGGCCAGTACGGTTGCAAATCTGTTTCGTCTCGCCCGCGCCGGCCTGACGTTCGCCCGCTTCGGCGTGCGCCTCGTGCCGAAGGGCATGAAGGCGCCGGCTCTGCTCCATGTGGCGCGCGCCCTCGTGCTGCCGGTGTGGGCGGTTACCTGGCCGTTCCGCGCGGCCGTCCCCCGCGAGCGGCGGACGGCGGCGGCGCTGGCCCGCCTCGGGCCGTCCTACATCAAGCTCGGCCAATTCCTCGCGACCCGTGAAGACCTGATCGGCGGCGAGATGGCTCGCGACCTGCGTCATCTGCAGGACCGCATCCCGCCATTCCCCATGGAGGAGGCGCGCCGCGCGATCGAGGAGTCTCTCGGCGGCCGCTGCGAGGATCATTTCGTCGAACTCGGCCCTCCGGTGGCGGCGGCCTCGATCGCCCAGGTGCACAAGGCCGTCGTGATCGCCGCTGATGGCAGCCGCCGCACGGTCGCGGTCAAGATCCTCCGCCCCGGCGTCGAGCGCCGCTTTCGCCGCGATCTGGACAGCTACTATCTCGCCGCACGTCTCGCCGAAAGGCTCTATCCCCCGGTCCGCCGGCTACGCCCGCTCGCCGTCGTCGACACGCTCAGGGCGACCACCGAACTCGAGATGGACCTCCGTCTAGAGGCCGCCGCCATCTCCGAGATGTCGGAGAACATCCGCGCCGATCGCGCCCTCGAGAGCGGCAACTTCCGTGTGCCCGAAGTCGACTGGAAGCGAACGTCGCAGCGGGTTTTGACCATCGAGTGGATCGACGGCATTCCGATGTCGGACCGCGATCGGCTTGTGGCGGCGGGTCACGATCTGAGGGGGCTGGGCCTCACGGTGCTCCGCTCGTTCCTGCGCCACGCCATGCGTGACGGCTTTTTCCACGCCGACATGCACCAGGGCAATCTGCTGGTGGACGCGTCGGGCGATGTCGTGGCGGTCGACTTCGGCATCATGGGGCGTCTCGGCGTCAAGGAGCGGCGTTTCCTGGCCGAGATCCTCTACGGCCTGATCAATCGCGACTACCGCCGCGCCGCCGAGGTCCACTTCTGGGCCGGTTACGTCCCGCCGCATCATCCGGTGGAGGTCTTCGCGCAGGCGCTCCGCGCCATCGGCGAACCGATCCACGGCCGCACCGCCGAGGAAATCTCCATGGCCGATCTCCTCGGCCAGCTCTTCGCCTACACCGAGGTCTTCGACATGGAGACCCGTCCCGAGCTGATCAACCTGCAGAAGACCATGGTCGTCGTCGAAGGCGTCGCGCGCGGCCTCGACCCGAGCCTCAACATCTGGACCGCCGCCGAGCCGATCGCACGCGAATGGATCGAATCCAATCTCGGCGCGGCAGGGGCGATGAAGGACGCGCGCGAGGGCGCCGGCGAACTCGGCAAGTTCCTCGGCCAGATGCCGGCACTCCTGGCCGGCGCCGAGCAGACGATGGCGTCGCTCTCGGAAATGGCGCGCGGCGGCATGCGCCTCGATCAGGCGACCATCGAGCGCCTGGCTGCCGCCGAGGCCGCGCACACGCGGTCTGGTCGCTGGGCCCTTTGGCTGGCGGCTCTGTCGCTCGCCGTGCTTGCGGGCACCATGGCGGCGCGGTGGCTCTGAAACGGTGACAGCGCGGCCTTGTCCTCGCCTTGCGTGCGGTATATCCCAACAAGATCCGACGGAGGCTGACGCCGCCTATGCTCGACAAGATCGTCAATTTCTTTCTCGTCCACGCAGCGATCGTACTGCCCCTTGCCGTCGCCCTGTTGCTGGTCGTGTCGTCGTCGGCGCGTGGCGTGTTCAAGACGCTGTTGCGCGTTCTCGCCCGCCCGCTCCTCATTGTGGCTGTCATTGCGCTCGCCTACGACGGAACGCGGACCCTCGCCGGTGGTTCGGGCCTTGTCGTCACGTCCGTCGCCGATCACTGGGCCAATCTCGCTCCCAAGAGCATCGATACCGTCCGTGCACTCGTCTCGACCAGGCTCCACCCGGCGCTGTGGGACAGCGGGATCACCCCGTTGGTCCGCCTCCCCGCCTGGTTGGTCGCGGGCGTTCTGGGCCTCCTTCTCGGATGGATCGGCCGCCGCCGCCGTGACGTCAGGATCTTCGTCAATTGAGGCGTCCGAGGCCGGTCGGCGATCGGCCCACGCTCTCGCGATCGTGACCGCTCCCCTTGCGGCGGCGCGGCCCTCCGTGCCCTATATTGCGAGAACCCACCGACCGATATCGCGAGGCGACCATGCTGTTCTTCCGCAAGAAGCTCGAGCTGCCGACGGCCGAGACCGCGCTGAAAGGCCGGCCTGCCCCGATCCCGACGGCCACGACCCATTTCGTCAACGGCCGGCCGCTGAAGGGCCCCTATCCCGAGGGCACCGAGTTGGCCATGTTCGGCATGGGCTGCTTCTGGGGTGTGGAACGCAAGTTCTGGGAACTCGACGACGGCATTGTCGTGACGGCCGCCGGCTATGCGGCGGGCATCACGCCGAACCCGACCTATGAGGAAGTCTGCTCCGGCCAGACCGGTCACAACGAGGTCGTCCTCGTCGCGTTCGATCCCAAGGTGATCGGCTATGACGCGCTCCTCAAGACCTTCTGGGAGAGCCACGACCCGACGCAGGGCATGCGGCAAGGGAACGACATCGGCACGCAGTACCGATCCGGCATCTACGTCTACTCGAAGGCCCAGCGTGAGATGGCCGAGGCGAGCCGCGCCAGCTACAACGAGGCCCTGAAAGCCCGCCGCTTCGGCGCCATCACGACGGAAATCATCGACGCGCCCGACTTCTATTTCGCCGAAGACTACCACCAGCAGTATCTGGCCAAGGTGCCGCACGGCTATTGCGGCCTCGCGGGCACCGGCGTCGCCTGCCAGATCGGCACCGGCGTCCAGTCGACGGCCTAGCTGGCCACGCGAGACTTTATCGCGCTCGCCAGGCTCGCCATCGGATCCGGGGCCGCGAACCGTGCCCCGGCTGCGATCAGGCGTGTGGGCACGACCGGGGTCCGGCCGGCGAACAGCGGCGCCGCCGGACCCAGATAGCGCGCCGCGAGTGCCATCGGCACGGGTATTCGCAAGCCGGTGCGGCAGGCGCCGCGGAGGAGGTCGGCCAGGGCCTCGCCCGAAACCGGAACGGGAGCCGCCGCTGCGATCAATCCGTCCTGATCCGGCATGCCGAGAAGACCGATCATCATCGCCGCCGCGTCGTCGGCATCGATCGCCGGTACGATTGCGCCCCTCAGATCCGGCACCAGACCCGCCCGGGCGAGCGCGACCAGCGCCTCGATGACGGGGCCGTCTCCCGCGACCAGCCCGAGCTGCACGACAGCGACCCGCGCTCCATGCCGGCCGAGAGCGATGAGGTCGGCGTCCAGCCGGTCTGCCGACGTTTCGAGCGCGCCGGTCGGAGGCCTCAGCATGGACACCGCGACGATGGCCAGCGGCCGCCCCGCGATGGCCTCGCCGAGCCGCTCGATCATGATCCGGCGCGAGGCTTCGACGAGACGCGACCTATGACGATACGGCCGGCCGGCGAGGGCTTCTCCGGCTAGATGGATGATGCCCTGCACCCCCTCCAGCGCGGCGACTGGAAACGCCTCGTGCACGGGGTGCCACTCGTGGTGCGTGACGCTGTCGCCGAACAGCTGCTGCGCGAGAAACGGCCGTCGGGTGACGATGGCGACGTCATGCCCCTGCGCCAGCGCCGCGGCGACGGTGCGCTGCCCGAGGCTGCCCGTCGCGCCCGTGATGAGGATCCGCATCTTCTGGCGTGCCTGTGCTTTGACGCTCTAGCGCTGACCGGCGGTCGACGTCTTGTCCATCGTCTTCGCCTTTTTGCCATCATCGGACCCGACGGCGATCACCGTGCGGCATTCCGGCGGCAGATCGGCGAGCGTCACCGGCTTTGGCGGCGGCGTCGGCTTGGCCGCCTTGTCGACCGGCTTCGGCGGCCGCTGCAACAGCGTGATCCAGTCGTCGATTTCCTTGCCGCAGCCATCGTTGTCGGGTGTCGGGGGCTGTGGCTTGCACCCGGCGCTGTCCTTCGGACAATTGATGCGGATGTGCATGTGATAGTGATGTCCCCAGAACGGCCGGATCTTGTGGAAGTCGCGCTTGTCGACACCGGCCTCCGCGCACATGGCCTTCTTGATGCCCGGATGCACCAGAACGCGCTCCACCTGCGGGTAGGAAGCGGCGCGCCGGATGATGGCGGCATGGGCCTTGGTGAACACGGCCGGGTCCGCATGCACCTTGTCTGGGCCGAGCATGGACGTCGCCGACAGGTTTTCCCGCTCCGCCTTGCTCAATCGCCGGTCCGGCATCGGCGTGAGCCACACGTCGGCGTCGAGACCGATCTGATGGCTGTTGTGCCCCGTCAGCATGGGACCGCCGCGCGGCTGCGAGATGTCACCGACGAGGAGCCCGCGCCACCCGTCCTTTTCCGCGCCGTCCTTGGCCAGTCGTTCGACGACGCGGATCAGGTTCGGGTGTCCCCAGTTGCGGTTGCGCGAGAGCCGCATCACCTGCCATGACGATCCGTCGATCGGGATCTCGACCGCGCCGGCGAGGCATCCCCGCGAATAGAATCCGATGGCCCGCGCGGCGAGCGGCGCCGGGGATGCGGCGCTTCCGAAGAGCGCCTTGGCGGGAACGTCGGCTTTGGCTTCGCCGGCGTCCGGCGCCGGGCCTGATGCGACAACACTGGTGGCTGCGGCTGTGGATTTGGCCGTGGGCCGCGTCTTGGTGGCTGCTGAGGCGGACGTGCTACTCCCAGGCGTCGCCGCCGCCGCCGCCCGGGCCCGCTTCTCCACCGGACGCTTTGGCGTGCCGGCTGTCTGTGCAGCGGCTCTGCCAATGGCCCCCGCCACGCTGTCTTCGCCAGCACTCTGCGCGCCGGCAGGTCCGATGCCGCCGCCAACGAGACAGGCTATCCCTGCGGCGAGTGCGAGTGTCCTCATGACGCTCCCCGGATCCTCGTGAGGTGGCGATCCCCGATGCCGGCTAGCCAGCGCTTCATCGGCATCCGGCGGCAGTATTCCATGACTGCTCGGTTCGCCGCCAAGAACGGCAATCCATGATACCACGCAAAATGGGGCATCGGTACGACCGGTGCCACGTTGATTCCGCCCCTCGAATCGAATGGCCCCCGGATGCACTCCGGGGGCCACGCGCAGTCCGACTCAGGAATGCCGGATCAGAGGCTCTTGTCGATCATCGAGCACAGCGTCTCGGCGCTCGACGAGCTGACCTGCCCGGGCTGTTCCTCGACGTTGAGCACCTTGACGATGCCGTTCTCGACCGCCATCGCGTATCGCTTCGAGCGGACGCCGAGGCCACGCGCCGAGAGGTCCATGTCGAGGCCGATCTTCTTCGCGAAGTCGGCGGCACCGTCGGCGAGCATCGTCACCTTGCCGGCGGCGCCGGTCGCGCTCGCCCAGGCGTCCATGACGAAGACGTCGTTGACGGACGTGCAGCAGACGGCGTCGAAGCCCTTCGCCTTGAGCTGCTCCATGTTGGCGACGAAGCCAGGCATGTGCGTCTTGTGGCAGGTGGGCGTGAACGCGCCGGGCACGGCGAACAGCGCCACTTTCTTGCCGCCGAACACGTCGGCCGTCGTCATCGGCTTCGGACCCTCTGCGGTCATCGTCGTGAACGTCGCGTCGGGCAGCTTGTCACCAACCTTGATCGCCATGGGAAGGGCTCCTGGTCTGTTGTGGGTGTGAGTGGGGGTGGCCGGGGACGCGTGCGGCCAATGTTCGTGCTGATCGCAGGTCCCGCTGGTGCGGCAACTTAACGGCAACGTCGTCCTGCGCCAAGCGCGAGTTGCCGAGCGTCGGCCGATCGGAGCGACGGTGGTGACGGAACGTGCATCCCCAATTGACTTGCCGCGCCCCTGTTGGAGATAATGCAAGGGCGGACGACAGGCGTGGCCATGAATTGCGCCTGTCGCGACGGCAGCTCGCGTACTGTCCGCAGGCGATAAACTTCAAACGACTGCCGCATCTTCGGGAGGACGACACATGACATCTCGCCATCTTGGCGCTCTGGGAGCTGCCGTTCTGGCGGTGGCTCTTTTTGCCGCTCCGGTCGCAGCTCAAACCAGGCTCACCTACTTCACGGGCCCGACGGGTGGCTCCTGGATTCCGATCGGCGGCGCCTTGAAGGTCATGTGGGAGAAGGCGATTCCCGGCCTCTCCATCGAGAACCGTCCGGGCGCCGGCCTCGTCAATCTGAAGGCGATCGAGGAAGGCAAGGCCGAGATCGGGATGGGCAACCTCATCACGACGGTCGACGCGCTCCAGGGCAAGGGCACCGGCATCACGCAGCCCTACACCAACGTCTGCCACATGGCGTCGCTCTACCCGCAGATTGCCCAGTTCGTCGCCCGTGCCGATCTCGGCATCAAGTCGGTGGCTGATCTGAAGGACAAGAGCGTCGGCACGCTGCCCCGCGGCAATACCACGAACGAGGTCGGCGAGTGGATCATGGACGCCGCCGGCGTCGGGTTCAAAGGCGCGAGCAAGATGTCGTTCGCCAGCATTTCGGACATGGCGAACATGTTCAAGGATGGCCAGATCGTCGCGTCGTTCATCGTGACGACGGAAGGCAGCGGCAGCATCAAGGACATGGCCAACAGCCGCCCCATCACGATGATCGACCTGGGCGACGACATCATCGCGGCGCTGCAGAAGAAGAACGCTGGCTTCTTGCCCTACACGATGTCGAAGACGACCTATCCCGGCATGCAGTCCGACAACAAGACGGTCCAGTTCCCGGCCCATCTGATCGTGAGCTGCAAGCTCCCGGACGACCTCGCCTACAACATGGCGAAGGCCATGACCGAGGGCCTCCCCGACCTCGCCAACGTGAACGCGGTGTTCAAGGGCCAGACGGCCAAGGACTTCGGCGCCAAGGTCGATGTCAAATGGCACCCGGGTGCCCTGAAGTACTTCAAGGAAAAAGGCGTTCTCTGACGCCGTCGGGCACGGGAGGCCGTCACCTCGGTGGCGGCCTTCGTGCCATTTGAGGTGCCCCATTTCGTTTGTGGGCATCCCTACGCCTTCACGCATTCGCCTCCGATCGAATAGCGTTCGCACCCCCAGCCGGGACGGCCTCCGATGTACAAGCGCATGACCGACATGCTCGTGATGCTGCTGAGCTTGGCATTCACGCTCTATCATCTCTACTGCGCATTGTTCGGCGTTCCGGAACCGATCTATTTCCGCGGCGTCCATCTGATGTTCGCGCTGGTGCTGACGTTCCTCATCTACACCGGCTTCAAGGTCGAGAAAGACGGAGCGCCGGGCTTTTTCGATTGGGTCTTCGTGGCAGGGTCGGTCGCCTCGATCGGCTACATGTTCGTCGAGTACGAATACTTCATCTCGCGCTTCGCCACCGTCGACGACCTGAAACCGATGGACTGGTTCCTCGGACTTACGCTGGTCTTCCTGGTGCTTGAGGCGGCACGCCGCGTGCTGGGTGCGGCGCTGTCGATAACCGCGTTGGTGTTCATCGCCTATGCCCTGCTCTTCACGAGCCTCCAGCCGCAGATCATGCTTGATCAGGTCTACATGACCCTCGACGGCATCCTCGGCATCCCGATCAGCGTCTGCGCCACCTACATCGTGCTGTTCATCATCTTCGGCGCCTTCGTCGAAAAGACGGGCACAGGCCAGTTGTTCATGGACTTCGGCATGGCCCTCGCCGGCGCCAAGCCCGGTGGCCCGGCCAAGGTCGCCGTCATCACGTCCGGCATGTTCGGCACCATCTCGGGCAGCGCCGTCTCGAACGTCATGACGACGGGTGTGTTCACGATCCCGCTCATGAAGCGGATCGGCTATCGCCCGGCCTTCGCCGGCGCCGTCGAGGCGGTGGCGTCCACGGGCGGCCAGATCATGCCGCCGATCATGGGGGCGGCCGCCTTCGTCATGGCTGAGTATCTGGCCGTCAGCTATCTGACGGTCGCCGCCTACGCCATCATTCCGGCGTTCCTCTACTACCTTGCCGTCTACGCTGCGGTGCATTTCGAGGCGCGCCGCACCGGCATGAAGGGATTGCCCAAACCCGACCTTCCGCAAATGGGCGTCGTACTTCGTGAGCGCGGCCACCAGTTTATCCCGCTCTTCGTCATCACGGGCGTGCTGCTCTACGGCTACTCCGCGCCCTACGCGGCGATGTGGGGCATCGCGTCGGTGTTTCCCGTCGCAGCAATGCGCAGCACGACCCGCCAGTATGTGCGTCCGCGGATCTTGCTCGAAGCCCTGGTGCTTGCAGCGAAGGATACGTTGACCATCGCGACGGCCTGCGCCGTCGCGGGCATCGTCATCGGTGTCATCCTGCTCTCGGGCGTCGCCATCGAGTTCACCTCGTTCGTGGTCAATATGTCCCAGAACAATCTGGTACTGGCCCTGATCCTGACGGCACTGGCTGGCATCATCCTCGGCATGGGACTGCCGACGACGCCGGCTTACATCATCCAGGTGGCGTTGCTCGTACCGGCCGTCATCAAGCTCGGCGTGAAGCCCGAGGCGGCCCATCTGTTCGTCTTCTACTACTCCTGCCTGTCGACGATTACGCCGCCGGTGGCCCTTGCGGTGTTCGCCGCCAAGGGCATCTCCGGTGGCAATCTCTGGGATACGGGTTGGGCGGCAGTCAAGCTCGGCGCAACCGGTTACATCGTCCCGTTCATGTGCGTCTTCGGGCCCGCGCTGATGCTGATCGGCCCATGGCAGGACGTGCTGTTGTCATGCATCACCGCCCCGATCGGCGTTGTGTGCCTGGCTGCGGCGCTGCATGGGTATCTCCTCCGGGCGACGACCTGGTGGGAAACCATCATGTTGTTCGCGGCGGCGATGGTCCTGATCACCCCCGGCCTGGTGACCGACCTTATCGGCATCGTCCTCGTGACTTTGACCATCCTCAGCCAGAAGTTCATCGACCGTCCCGAGACGGCTGGAGAAATCGCTGCCCAGTCTCCTGCCGCCGAGTAAAGCTGCGCTCGAAGATCAGGCTGAAGGATCAGCCGGAATCGCGACTGCTGCCTTGACTCGTCTCGGGGCGTCTGGAAATGTGCGCATGCGCTGGACGCAGTCTGGCTAGGCTTGGCTCGACTTGTCCCTCACGCGGGGTCAAGCTGGAGAAGAGCAGCTGGAAGACGCGCAGGAAGCGCGCAATTCCTAGGGAGGTTGTCTTGAATATCATCCGCATTTCGCGGCGTGCTGCGCTGTCCGCATGCGCCATTGTGGCTTTCGGTGCTGTTGGCGCCCAGGCCGAGACCAAACATCGCCTCGAGATTTCCCTGGAGACGGGGCCGAACCACATCCGTAACATCGGCGTGACCGAGTGGATCGAGGACCTCATGAAGCGCTCGAACGGGCGCATCGAGGCGAAGATCTACCACGGCGCCGCCAAGTTCAAGGACACCGACGTCCCCAAGGCCCTGAACCAGGGCGCTCTCGACATGGGCTATCCGGGCACGTGGCAGCTCGGCAAGTTCGTCGAGGATTTCGACGCCCCGGATCTTCCGATCTTCTACGGCCGCACGCGCGAGCAGGTCTACAAGGTCTGGGACGGCCCTGCCGGCAAGCAGGTCGTCGACAAGATCGAGAAGAAGCTCGGCGTCAAGGTCATCGGCCCCTGGCTCGACCTCGGCTTCGGCCAGACGTTCTCGGTCAAGGCCGAGATCAAGACGCACGAGGACATGAAGAACCTGAAGATCCGCATTCCCGGCGGCTCGGCGAACATCGCCCGCTATCAGGTTCTCGAGGCCAACCCGCTCAAGATTGCATGGCCCGACGTGGCGCAAGCCCTGCAGCGCGGCACCATCGACGGCCTGTTCACGACCTTCGAGTCGACCCGCAGCGCCAAGCTTTGGGATTCCGGTGTCAAGTTCGCCTACGTGAACAACCAGACGTTCCTGCAGTACCTCCCGACCATCAGCGGCAAGGCCTGGGCCTCCTACCCGAAGGATATCCAGGACCTGATCGTTTCGTCATGGGCCGAGAAGGTCGGCAGCCTGCGTGATCGCGCAAATGAGCGCCAGAACGAGGCACGCGAGGACGCGAAGAAGAACGGCATCACCGTTCATGACGCGTCCAAGGCCGATCTCGACGCCACCCGCGCCAAACTGATGGCCAAGCAGGACGAACTCGTGAAGGAACTCAAGATCGACCCCGAGCTGGTGAAGTCGATCGCAGCGACGCTGTCCGGAACATGACGTGACGATCGGGGATCGCGCGCAGCAATCTGCCCGATCCTCGATCCCGGCGTGATGGCTTGACACTGACGACAGATCTCCCCGGCGGCGGATGAAAGTCTGAGCCGCCGGGCAGTGTTACCTACCCTTGCCGCAGAGCCGCCCACCGCTCGCATCTGGATCGCCGAACATGCTCGAGAAATTCGAGAACGCCTTGATGGCGCTGCTCGCCGTGCTCAGTCTTGGGCTCGTCAGCACAGAGGTGGCGCTGCGCTACTTCTTCCCGCGCTACCTCACGGACTACGGGATGGAGTTCACCATCTACTTCACCGTCTGGGCGATCTTCCTTGCCGGCGGTCCACTGGTCCGCGAAGGGCGCCATGTTCGTGCGGACATTCTTCTTCTCTTGCTGCCGCCGGTCGCCCAACGCGTTCTCGAGATCGTTGCGCTTCTGGTCGGTCTTGCCTTCGCGGTGACGCTGTCCTGGTACGGCTGGCAGATGGTGCTGAGTTCGATCGATCTCGGCGAAAAGAGCGAAAGCTCGGCCAAGTTCCCACTCTATCTTTACTACATGGCGCTTCCGTTCGGCACGACGCTGATGATCCCGCCGTTCCTGTATCGCCTCTACCTCTACATCTTCCGCTTCGACGCGAGCACGATGCTCGTGACCGCCGATCACGTCGCTCGCGACAAGTAGACCGGAAACTGGACAGAGCATGACGCCCTTCATCGCAATCGGTCTACTGTTCACGTTTCTGCTGATCGGCCTGCCGATCTACCTGTCTCTCGGCTTCCTGGCACTGTTGCTGTTCTGGCATGAGGGAACGCCCCTCATTTCGCTGCCCCAGCTTCTCGTCGACCATCTGAACTCCGAAACGCTGCTTGCGATCCCGCTGTTCGTGATTGCGGCCACGTTCATGCAGAAAGGCGGCGTTGCCGGCGCCTTGATCGATTGTGCGCAAGCCTGGGTCGGCCGCGCGCGCGGCGGCCTGGCTCTGGTGGCAGTACTCGCCTGCACTATCTTTGCGGCCATCTGCGGCTCGTCCGTCGCGACGGCGGTCGCCATCGGCTCGGTCCTCATCCCGGCGATGATCGCCCGCAAGTACGAGCCCCATTTCGCTCTGGGCGTCGTCGGCGCCTCGGGAACGCTCGGTATCCTGATCCCGCCGAGCCTTGCCATGATCGTCTACGCGGTCATCGCCGAGGAGAGCGTGCCGCGACTGTTCCTGGCAGGTGTCATTCCGGGCCTTCTGCAGGCGACGCTGTTCATCGCCTGGATCATGATCTACGCGCGCCTCCGGAATTATCCCGTAGAGCCGCCGATCCCGCGCGACGACTTCGTTCGCATGAACGTCAATGCGATTCCGGCCCTGATGATTCCTGTGATCATCCTTGGCGGCATCTACAGTGGAATCGTGACCGTCACCGAGGCCGCTGGCGTGGCCGCTTTGGTGGCGATCTTCCAAGCCTTGTTCATCTATCGGGGCGTCAAGTTCGGCGATATCGTCGGCACGTTGGCGGAATCGATCAAGCTCACGGCCTCGATCGTCTTCATCATCATCGGCGCGCTGGCGTTCGGCCACTGGATCACGAGCGCCGGCGTGGCCGAGACCCTCGTCAACTACGTCAAGACCCTGAACCTCGAGGCGTGGCAGTTCCTGATATTCATCAACGTCGTGATGCTGATCCTCGGCATGTTCCTCGAGGTCTTCGCCATCATCCTTATCGTCGTGCCGCTGATCCTGCCGATCCTGAAAGCCCTGGACATCAACCTGATCCACTTCGGCATCGTGCTCGTGATCAACATGGAGATCGCACTGATCTCGCCGCCGATCGGCCTCAACCTGTTCGTGCTGTCGTCGATCTCGAAACAGCCAATCATGGTCGCAATTCGCGGCATCATCCCGTTCCTGCTGATAATGCTGGGCTTGTTGATCCTGGTCACCTACGTGCCCGCAGTGTCGCTGTGGCTGCCGGACCTCGTCTATAGCAAGTAGCGCGCACGGGCTCTTCGTAAGCCCGGGCCGCACGGTCGAGACGAATGGCGGCGCGGGTCTACCGCGCCGCTTTCCGTTTGGCCCGCTCGGCGACGAACGCCGCCATCACGCGCTGCGGTTCGCCCGTCGCCATCGCTTCGAACGTGGCCCGGACCCCGGCCGCGGTCGCCGCATCGAAACCCGCCTGCGTCGTCTCCCGGAACCTCTGCTTCGTCAGGCGAAAGGCTGCGGGTGGGACCGCGAGCAGCTCGCGCGCGGCATCGCACGCCGCCTCGACCAGCGTCTCTTGTGGCGCCAGCCGGTTCGCCAATCCGATCTCGACCGCCCGTGTGCCCGTGATGAGACCGCCCGCGAGCGACATTTCAAGGTTGTGGCCGTGCCCGAGATAGAGACTCAGCATGTAGCTGCCGACGATGCTGGCGAGGCCGGCTTTCACTTCCGGTTGCCCGATGCGCGCCTCGGCATGCGTGACCCTGAGATCGGCCGAGAGCCCGATCTGCATGCCGCCGCCGGCAGCGATGCCGTTCCATGCCGCCACGCACGGCTTGGAAAGATCGCGCACGGCTTGGTACATGCCGCGCATGCCGTCGCACCATTGCCGGACGTCCGCCATCGTGTAGGAGAGCGTCTCGGCGATATCCTGCCCCGCAGAGAAGGCTTTTCCTGCGCCGGTCAGAACCACTGCCGCGACCGAGGCGTCGCGCTCGGCCTCGATAAGGGCCGTGGTGAGATCCTCGCGAAGCTGCCGGCTGATTGCGTTCATGACGTCGGGCCGGTTGAGCGTGATCAGTCGCACTCCGTCGCGGTCTCCGATCAAGACTGTCTCTGCCACCATGGGTTGTCTCCCGTTGAGCTGACTTCTTATGCGCGCACCTCGAGATCATTGTTCCCGCTCGTTGCCTCGGTAACGGGCGGAGTTCGTCACTTTTTTCATTTAATCCGTAGACGAAATAAATCGCCTGACGCATGATATCGTCATGCACTCGACACAAATCGTGTTTCGGCGAATGAGCAAGTTCAGGAATTGCAGTCGATGACGGCAGACATCGTCAATTTGAGGCAGGCCCGCAAGCAGAAGCTCCGCGCGGAGAAAGCCACAAAGGCCTCGGAGAACAGAAGTCTGTTTGGCCGCTCGCGAGCACAACGCGATCACGAAGACGCCACGCGCACGCTCCAGGAAAAGGCGCTCTCCCTTCACCGGAGAGGCGACCATCCGGCCTCCGGTCCCAAGTCGGACGACTGACGGTCAGCTCGTCCATCCTGTCTTGAGGTAGCTTCATCCCACCATGCCAAGGCCACTCAAACGATCGTTCACGATCGGTGGGCATCGCACATCGATTTCGCTCGAAGCCCCTTTCTGGCAAGCGCTGAAGGATATCGCGCGTCAGGAGAGGGTATCGCTGGCGAACCTTGTCCAGCGCGTCGATGCCAGCCGCGGTGATGGCGGCCTGTCCAGCGCGGTCCGCATCTGGATACTGGAGTACTATCGGCAGGGCCCGCCGACAGCCTGATCCCATACCGGTCGATCTTTCGTAGTTCGCTCGGGACGCTCCGTCGGCTATGGGTAGCCGCTTGTGCTGCCCTCGGCTGAAGGATTGAGCTGCGTGGAAGCTGCGATTGAAATCTCCGGCCTCTCGAAGGTCTACGCGTCCGGACACAAGGCCCTCGACGGCATCGACCTCGAGATCCGTCGTGGCGAGATCTTCGCCCTGCTCGGCCCCAATGGCGCGGGCAAGACTACGTTGATCGGCATCGTGTGCGGCCTGATCCGGAAATCCGCGGGAACCGTGAAGGTCTTCGGCCACGACAACGTCACCAGCGCGCTGCAGGCGAGGAAGCTGGTCGGCCTCGTACCGCAGGAACTGGCCACGGACGCCTTCGAGACGGTCTTCGACACCGTGAGCTTTTCTCGCGGGCTGTTCGGCAAGCCACCCGCACCGGCGTTCGTCGAAAAGGTCCTTTCGGACCTGTCGCTGGCCGACAAGCGGAAGAGCAAGATCATGACGCTCTCCGGCGGCATGAAGCGCCGCGTGATGATCGCCAAGGCGCTGTCGCACGAGCCGACCGTGCTGTTTCTCGACGAGCCGACGGCAGGTGTCGACGTCGAGCTTCGGCGCGACATGTGGAACGTCGTCCGCCGCCTCAAGGCCGAAGGCGTGACGATCATTCTCACGACCCACTATATCGACGAAGCAGAGGAGATGGCCGACCGCGTCGGGATCATCGACAAGGGCAAGCTCGTCCTCGTCGAAGAGAAGCGCGACCTCATGCAGAAGCTCGGCAAGAAGCGTCTGACCCTGGAGCTGGCCGCGCCTCTGGCGGCTCTGCCGGACGAGTTGGCCCGTTTCGATCTGCAACTCTCGGCGGACGGCTCCGAACTCGTCTACAGCTACGACACCCGCGGCGAGCGGACCGGAATCACGGCGCTGCTGTCGTCGCTGGCGGCGGCCGGCGTCCGCTTCCGGGATCTGAGAACCGCCGAAAGTTCACTCGAGGAGATCTTCGTCTCCCTGACCGGGCGCCAGCAATGAACACCCATGCCATCCGCGCGATCTACGCCTTCGAAATGGCCCGCACGCGCCGCACGCTGCTCCAGAGCGTCGTGTCGCCCGTCCTCGCGACCAGTCTCTACTTCGTCGTCTTCGGTGCCGCCATCGGCAGTCGCATCGCCGAGATCGACGGGGTCAGCTACGGCGCCTTCATCGTGCCGGGTCTGGTGATGCTCACGTTACTGACGCAGAGCGTCCAGAATGCCTCGTTCGGCATCTATTTCCCCCGCTTCATCGGCACCATCTACGAGTTGCTGTCGGCGCCGGTCACAGCGACCGAGATCGTGATCGGCTATGTCGGCGCGGCCGCCACCAAGTCGGTCGTTCTGGCGCTCCTGATCATGGTCACGGCCGCCTTTTTCGTGCCGCTGCAGATCGCCCATCCCTTCGCCATGCTGGGTTTTCTCGTTCTGACCGCGATCACGTTCAGCCTGCTTGGCTTCGTCATCGGTGTCTGGGCCGACAACTTCGAGAAGCTCCAGCTCGTGCCCCTGCTCGTCATTACGCCGCTGACGTTCCTCGGCGGCACGTTCTACTCGATCGACGTCCTCCCGCCGGTGTGGCGCGCGATCAGCCTCGCCAACCCGGTCGTCTATCTCGTCAACGGCTTCCGCTGGAGCTTCTACGGCAAGGCGGACGTGAGCGTATGGCTATGCCTCGCCATCACCTTCGGCTTCATGCTGGCGTGCCTCGCGGTCATCTGGTGGATCTTCCGGACCGGCTATCGGCTGAAAAGCTGACGCCTCGGGATCGACCACTGGTGCGGTCATCCGATTTGTGCTGCCATGCGCCGTCGCCGGCTTTCTGGCGGAAAAAATCACCATTGCGGGACGGGCTCTCATGGCCACAGGCATCACGTTCGATGAAGAGTACGATGTTGTCGTCGCAGGCGGCGGCTCGGCAGGATGCGTCGTCGCCAGTCGTGTGACGGAAGACCCCTCGATCTCGCTGTGCCTGCTCGAGGCCGGCGGACGCGACCGCAATCCCTGGATTCACATTCCGCTCGGTTTTGGGCGCATCGTGCCCAATCCGCGCTACAACTGGGGCTATGCGACCGAGCCGGAGCCGGGCTTGAACGGCCGCTCCATCGTCTGGCCGCGCGGCAAGGTGCTCGGCGGCTCGGGCTCGATCAACGGCCTCGTCTTCCTGCGCGGGGCGCCGACGGACTTCGACGAGTGGGAACGCCTCGGCGCCACCGGCTGGAGCTATCGCGACGTGCTGCCCTACTTCAAGCGATCCGAGAACAACGAGGACGGTGCGGACGAGTGGCGCGGCCAGGGCGGCCCGATGCACATCTCGAGCATCAGGAATCCGTCGAAGCCGGCCCGTGCCTTCGTCGAGGCGGCCACGCGTCTGCAGATCCCGCGCAACGACGACTTCAACGGCGAACGCATCGAAGGCGTCGGTTTCTGTCAGTTGAACGTCAGGAATGGCCGCCGCATTTCGACGGCTGTCGGCTACCTGAAGCCGAACCTGTCGCGCCCCAACCTCCACCTGAAGACGGGAGCCCGCGCCACCCGCATCCTGCTCGACGGCAAGCGCGCCGTCGGCGTCGAGATCGAGGTGGACGGCCAGCGCAAACGCATCGGCGCCCGTCGCGAGCTGATCCTGTCCGGCGGTTCCATCAACTCGCCGGTCCTGCTGATGGCCTCGGGCATCGGCCCGGGTGCGGAATTGGCCGCCATGGGCGTCGACGTGCAGCACGATCTGTCGGGCGTCGGCAAGGAACTGCAGGACCATCTGCTCGTGCGCATGGTCTTCAAGACCAAGGCCAAGGGAACCCTCAACGAGGTCTATCGCAATCCCCTCCAGGCGCTGGGAATGGTCATTGAGTACGCGACGAAGCGCTCCGGCCAGCTTGCGGTCGGAGCCACGGAAGCGACCATGTTCGTCAAGTCGCGCCCGTCCGAGCCGATCCCGGACATCCAGTTCCAATGCGCGAACTTCTCGACCGAGGGCGCCTTCAAGGTCGGCCTCCACCCGTTCCCCGGCTTCATGTTCAACTTCTGCGTCTGCCGTCCTCACAGCCGCGGCGAGATCAAGCTGCGCGACCGCGACGGCCGTCTGCCGCCGCGCATCCACGCCAACTACATGACGCACGACGAGGACTGGCGGATGATGGTCGACGGCTGGCGCATCGCCAGACAGATCGTCGAAACGGAGCCTTTCAAGTCGCTGGTCAGCGAACAGCACCTCCCGGGTCCCGAAGTGCGCACGGACGACGACTTCAAGGAGTACGTCCGCAACAACGCATCGACCGTCTACCACCCGTGCGGGACCTGCCGCATGGGCACTGACGACCGTGCTGTCACGACGCCGGATCTGAAGGTTCGCGGCATCGACGGGCTACGGGTCGTCGACGCATCCGTGATGCCGATGGTGCCGTCCTCGAACATCCACCCGGCGACCATCATGGTGGCCGAGAAGGCTTCTGATCTGATCAAGCGCGATCTCAAGCGCTGAACTGAACTCGAACCGGAACGGACGATCGCGATGCAACTGGGAAAACTGGGCGTGTGGGCCTCACTCGATGCCTTGACCGCGGACGAGGCGGCAGCATTTGCCCGCCGCCTCGAAGGGCGCGGCTTCAACACGCTCTGGCTCAACGAGAGCCGCGGCCGCAACGTTCTGGTCAATGCCGCGTGGATGCTGGCGAGCACGAAGACGCTGAATATCGCCACCGGCATCGCCAACATCTACGGTCGCGATCCCATGGCGGCGTCCGCAGCCATGCACGGGCTGAACGAGCAGTCCGGCGGTCGCTTCCTGCTGGGGCTCGGCGTCTCCCACAAGCCACTGGTTTCAGCCCTCCGGGGGCATGACTACGGCAAGCCCGTCGCGACGATGCGTGCCTATCTGGACGCCATGGCGTCGGCGCCCTACATGGCGCCGATGCCGAAGGAAAAGCCCAAGATCGTTCTCGCGGCGCTCGGACCCGTCATGTTGAAACTCGCAGCCGAGAAGGCCGACGGAGCGCACCCCTATTGCGTCACACCGGAGCACACCGCCGAAGCCCGCTCGATCCTGGGGCAAGGCAAGATCCTGGCGCCCGAGCAGATGGTCATGCTGGAGACCGATCCGGCAAAGGCCCGCGCTGGCGCGCGTGTGGCGCTCGCGCCCTACATCGCCATGGAGAACTACTGCGCCAACTGGCGCCGCCTCGGCTTCACCGACGCGGACATGGCGGGCGGCGGCTCGGATCGCCTGATCGACGCCAACATCGCCTGGGGCGACGAGGCGGCCATCCGTCGTCGCCTGCAGGCGCATTGGGACGCCGGCGCCGACCACGTCTGCATCCAGTCCATTCACCCCACGGGCGACCGAGCCCTTCTTGACGAGCGCATCTTCGATCTGCTCGCGCCCGCGCGAACGTCCTGACGCTGCGACTGCGGCGCGTCAGTCGTATTGGCTCGCGGGCCAGTCGAGGCCGTAGTGATCGCGCAGCGTCGCGCCGTCGTAGTCGTCGCGAAAGAGGCCGCGCTTCCTGAGGATCGGCATCACCTCCGCGACGAACACGTCGAGCATCCAGGGCAGCACCGGCGGCATCACGTTGAAGCCGTCGGCGGCCCCGTCCTCGAGCCAATCCTGCATCAGGTCCGCCACCTGCTCCGGCGTGCCCGCGAAGATGAAATGGCCACGCGCGCCTGCGAGATAGGCGAGCAGCTGTCGAAGCGTCGGTCGGTCGCGCCGGACGAGGCCGACGATGACTTCGGTCCGGCTGCGCGCCGCTTCGACCGAAGCAGGCGGCGGGAAATCCTCGGGACTGAGCGGGCGGTCGAGCGGCAAGTGCGAGAAATCATGGCCTCCGAACCGACCCGAGAGGCGCTTGCGCCCGACTTCCGGATCGGTGAGGTCGTCGAGTTCCCGCTGCAGCCGCTTCGCCTCGGCCTCCGTCGATCCGATCATCGGGCTGAGACCCGGCAGGATGTGCACCTGCTCCGGCTTCCGCCCTGCTTCGACGACGCGCGCCTTGATGTCGGCATGGAACGCCTGCGCCGTCGCCTTCTCCATGTGTGCCGTGAAGATCGCATCGGCATGCCGCGCCGCGAACCCGCGCCCCGTGTCCGACGATCCCGCCTGGACGAGCACGGGGCGGCCTTGTGGCCCGCGCGGCAGGTTCATCGGCCCGGCGACGGCGTAGTGCGGACCCTTGTGCGCGATCGGCCGGATGCGGTCGGCGTGGGCGTAGTGACCGCTCTCGCGATCATCGACGATCGCGTCGCTGGCCCAGCTGTCCCACAGCGCCTTGACGACGGCCATGTACTCTTCGGCGCGCTCGTACCGGTCGGCGTGCGTCACCTGAGGCGCATCGCCGTAGTTCCGGGCCGCCGCGGCAGCCCACGTCGTGACGATGTTCCAGGCCACGCGCCCACCCGAGATGTGATCGAGCGAGGCGTACTGGCGCGCCAGATTGAACGGCTCGGTATAGGTCGTCGATGCCGTCGCGATGAGGCCGATCTTCTCGGTCCTGGCCGCGATCGCCCCGAGCGCCGTGATGGGCTCGAGCCACGTCCGCCCCGCCTGATCGACGTCGTCGGCGAGGGCAAGCTGGTCGGCGAGAAAGATCGAGCAGAACTTTGCCGCTTCGGCCTTCTGCGCCAGCTCGACGTAATAGCGGATATCGGTAAGCGAGCGCTGCGACGCCGCTGGATGGCGCCACGACGCCTCGTGATGGCCGCGGCTCTGGATGAACAGGTTGAGGTGCAGGTGCCGTTGCATGGGGACACTCGATTGCGGCGGATGTCGAATGTCCAAGCGTAGGCAGATTTGACGTCCGTCGCAAAGCGCGGTGTCGCGTCAGGGCGTCGGTTCGTCCTTGGGAGTGGCAGCCGGAGTATCGGCCGTCGCCGCGCCATGCACGCGCGCCAGCGCCTCCGCGATCCGCACGCTGTCGAGGTCGTCCTTGTGAATGACGTCGATCGCGCCCGCCTTGATCAGCACGCCGCGCCTCTGCCGGTCGACGGCGCCGCTGACCACGACGATCGGCCCGCTGTAGCCACAACGCCTGAGGAACGGGATCGTCTGCGTCGCGTTGTCATTGGGCTTCAGATAGTCGTCGAGAAAGATCAGCTCCGGATGCCGCTCGATGACCGCGTCGAGCGCGCTGCCGAGCGTCTTCGCCCGCCGGACCTGGATCGCGTAGCCGAACATGATATGCAGCGTCGCGCGGAGCCGGTCCGCGTCGAAATTCTCGTCCTCGACGATGAGAACGTCGGAAAGCGGCGGCAGTCCCATCCGCGTTTTCGTGACGTCTGCTTTTTTGGCGAGAAAGTTGCCGCCGGTTGAGTTGGACATGCTCGTTCTTTCTTGTTTCGGGTGTGCCTCGGCTGCGGATCAGGTCTTGAGGGATTTCGGCCAGACGACATGGAACGTCGTGCCGCGACGCTTCGCGGGGTCCGAGATCACCTCGATCCGTCCGCCGAAGCGCTCGACGGTCTTTCGGACGAGGGCCAGTCCGATGCCGGCGCCGTCCGGCTCCTGCTCGCTGTCGGCGATCTGGCGAAACGGCAGGAAGATGGCCTCTTGCCACGCGGGGTCGATCCCGGGCCCGTCGTCGCTCACGCTGATGACGAGGTTCTCGCCGTCCACCCTGCAGTCGAGCGTGATCGTACCGGTCGTGAGGTCGTGGTGCTTGCTCGCATTGTCGGCGAGATTGCGCAACACGATGTCGAGCGGCTCGGCGAGCGTCTCGATCGTCGGCCAGTCGCCGGTGACGGCGACGCGGTGCTCCGAGCCGTGCGCCGCTGTCCGCGCGATCTCGCGGGCGAGGTCATGGGTATCGATCACTTCGAGACCATCCGTCTTCCGGCCGGCGCGGGCATAGTCGAGAAGCCCGCTCAGCATGGCATTCATGCGCCGCCCTTGATGCAGGCTTTTCTGCAGGGCTTCGCGCGCGACGTCGATCTGCCCCGCCTCCAGCGCTGCGAGCGCATCCGCCGAGCCGAACCGCAATGCCCTGAGTGGCGCTCTGAGGTCGTGAGAGATTACCGACGCGAACTCCTGCAGATCGGCGTTCGCTGCGGCGAGTTCGAGATTGGCGCGTTTGACGAGGCGCGATTGTGCGGCGACCTCGGCTTCCGCAATGGCACGCGCCCGGACTTCGGCGGCGAGCCTGTACTCCAGGTCGACCCGCGAGATGGCCCGTGCGACCAGCAGGTAGTAGGAGTCCTCGCGCGGGCTCCAGAAGATCGCGAAATTGAGCCGTTCCTGAAGGCTGTCCGTGTTCTGCAGCAGCACGTTCGGAATGACGACCGATCGCTCGGGCTCCGAGACGAGGCGCTTGATATCGGCCTCGAAGCCGAGGAACACGGGAAGCGCGCTCTCGAGCCGAAGTCCGACCGGCATGGTTTCGATGAAATGCCCGAACGTTTGTCGGATCACGAGGTCGTGGTCGAGCCAGGCGACGCCGAACGTCCGCCGCTCGGCGAGAAAGCGCGCCATCGCCTCGAGCTGCGGCGCGTCGGGCCCGCGGATGTCAATGCTCGCGGCGGACGATGTCATCGGAGATCCGCTTGAAGGCAGGCACCACGTTGAGGGCCGTCAGAGCACTCGTCCAGATGAGAGGTTGTCGGGCATCGCGGAGTGGCTCGGGCAGGATCGACGCGTCCGGCGCCCCCAGAAGATCGGTCTTGTTGACGATGAATGCGAACGACCGGCTCGGCATCGCGTTCTGGAAACTGTCGGCGAGCTTGACCATGTGCAGGAGCGTCGACTGTCGCATCGCGTCTCCGATGATCATGGCCGCCGAGGCGCCACGCGAATAGATGTGCTGGAAGATGCTCTCGCCGTAATTCCCGTCGAGATCCCAGATGACGAGTTCGACCGTCATGGGACCATCCGGACTGTCGGCCTCGATGCGGTAGGTATAGAGATCGACGCCCATCGTCGCGATGTAGTCGGCTTTCATCTCGTCGTGCACCAGGCGGCGCACCAGCGACGTCTTGCCAACTCCGATCTCGCCGAGCAGCAGCAGCTTCTTCGTGATCATGGCGATCGCCGCCTCTCGCCCTCGAAGGCGAGCTCGAATTCGACCCGCCGGTTGGCGCTTCCCGGCCCGGTGCCGGGGGCGAGGTTGACGCCATTGGCGCGCCCGACGGGAATGAGCAACTCGCGGTTGACGCCGAGCGCCTCGATCGCGTTTGCGACCTTGTCGGCGCGGCCCTGCGCAAGCGGCGTGTTTCGGGCCGTCGTGCCGGCTTCATCGGTGTACCCGACGATACGGATCGAAGCGTTCGCGGCCTTGAGCAGGTCGGCGAGCTTGCCGATCGTGGCCGCTGCATCGTCCGGATCGCGAAAATCGGTTTCCGCATCGAAGAACACGGCGTGCCCTTTGACGAAGTCGGCGAGCGCCTCGCGTGCCGTCGGCGGACGCGGCCGATGTCCGGCGAGTTCGCGCTCGAGTTCTGCGATGCGCGCGGCGAGGCGATCGTTGAGCTGCCCGAGCCGCTCTGCGAGGCGCTCGTCGACACGCTCGATCTTCTCCGCCAGCGGCGTGACGGTTTGCCGGAGCTGCAAAGTCGAGAGAAGTCCGGCCAGTCTGTCGATGAGGCTGGCCATGTCGTTGGCGAGGTCGGTTGCGGATTGCGGCGTGCGCGCCTCGGGTGCGATCGCCACGCCGGACAGGCGCTCGATGGCTTCGACCGCCGCCGTCATCCGCGCCGCGGTCGTCCTGAGCCCCGGCGGAACGTCGTGGGTCACGCCGCCAGTGCCGAGGGCTTCGAGTTCTCCCTTCACTGCGGGAGCCGCGACCGCGATCTCGTCGAGAGCAGCCTGGAGCCTTACATCGGAAGCCTTGGCTCGCGCCCCGGCGACGTCGCTCGTGATATTGGTGAGACGGCTGTTCGCAGCCAGGACGGCCCGTCGGAACGTCTCCGCCGTGACGCGACCTTCGACGTCGGTGCTGGGCAGAATGCCGATGGCATCGGTGAGCACGGCACTGGGCGCGACCGCCTTCAGGTCACCGACGACGCGCCGACGGATGTCGGTGTCGGGGACGAGGCCGGTGACCCAGATCCTCTGGCCGCCGCGCTCGACATGGGCCTTGACCGGAAAGCCTTTCAACGAAGGGATTGCGGCGATCGCCGCATCGGCGCGCGTCTGGAGGTCGTTCGTCACGAAGCTCACATAAGCCGTCCAGGCGCCGAACGCGACGATCGGCAGCCCGATGAGCCACAGCAGCGCCCGCATCGTGCGACGCGCGCTCGCGTTCGACAGTTCCTGCGTCCGTTCTTGCGCAACGTCCTCGATGCGCTTCGCCAGGCCCGCCAGCAGAGCCTCGCGAGCCGCCGTTCTGACAGCCCCTTCGGGCTTGGTCTGCTCGATGCCGTGGTCGTCGCCGAGCGCGCTGTTGATCTCCTGATCGAGCACCGTGTCGATGCCCGAGAGCGCGCTGCCGGCGCACTTTACGGCGAGGAGTTTTTCCGGCGTTCCGCGCAGGTAGATGCGGTGAGCGTCGAGGTCGAGTGTTCGCAACCCGGTCTTGTTCGCCGCGAAGGCTTCCTCGGCGAAGTCGGTGATGGCTGAGATGAAGCCGCTGACCAGCGTATTTCTGTTCGATCCGTCCGGCTGCGCGGGATCCTCCTCCCGCTGCCAATGATGCAGGAGGGCGCCTGAGCCGCGCCTGACGAGATAGATGTCGTCGACCTTGAGCTGCTGGGTCTCCGCGAGCGCGAGCTCGGCCATGCTGCGCCCGCTGGTCAGGCTTCGCATCCAGAGCGAGAAGCGGTTGCGCGTCAATCCGGCCTCGAGACGCCGGTTGATTTGCAGCATCAGATCCCGGATCGCGCTCGACACATACCGTGACACCATCTCGCCGATGCGCGGATAGAGTGAGCCCGCGATCTGATCCTGCATGTGCTGCGACTTGATTTCCGTGCGGAGTGTCCGCAGCACCATCGGCGCCATGGCATCGGCGAGGTCCTTGTGCCGTGTCGCCTCGGCATCCTTCAGCGCGCGATCGATCACCCGGGCCGTAGCCGCCTGGAAGTTCTCGTCGCTGCCGGCACGCTTCTGCAACTCGCCGATGCGGCCCGCCAGCGTATCGAGTTCGCGCGCTTCCCGATCGAACAGAAGCTCTTTCAGGCGCGCAACCGTCTGCTGCGGTTGAGGATCGGTCATTGGCTCTCCGGCTCCTGGCGGCACCCACCGAGCCTTTTTGCGCCACTGGGAACGTGGCGTCGGCACGTCATGGGGCGGCTAGTCGTTGCCGATCTTTCGAACCTTCGTACTGAGCTCGGCGATGCTTTCCGCGAGCAGATCGAGGTCGCGCCTCCGATCATTTCCAACCTCTGCCGAAATGGCGTCGAGCCGTGCCTGGATTGCGTCCAGCTTCCGATGCAGACCCTGCTCGAGTTCCCGCACGCGTGCCTCGATCAGCGCCAGTCGCGCATCGCTGTCGCGCTTGAACTCGCCGAACAGCAGCTCCCTGATCTGCTGCATCTTGTCGTCAAACGGGTCTTGGCTGCCCGAACCGTTGCGGAACTCGCCGAACATCGACGTTGTCATAGGCTCTGGTCCTGACGCTCTACGAATGGATGGCAAACGCGCCACGAGACGCCCTTGGTGCTGGTCGATCTAGCTTATAAGGCCTTGCCGGATGGAAGTGAATTTCCAATGCAGCCGCCAATTATGCGTTTTTGCCATTGGTCCTATTCCACATAAGCGAGACCAATCGTTAACGTTTTCGCCCAACCGGGACGGGGCGGGGCCGATCGCTGGCGGCGGGGGGACGCGCGCGAAGGCATGAGGAACGGTAAATGATTGCCGCCGCTGACGGCACGCCGCATCGCGACGACCGCCAGGCAGGGCTCGCCGAACACCGGCACCGGCCTCGAGCTAGACGGTGCCGGCCTTTTTCAGGCTTGCGATCTCGTCCGCGGTCTTGCCCAACACCTTGGAAAGCACCTCGTCCGTGTGCTGTCCGAGCAGCGGCGGCGGAACGGTGTACTCGACCGGCGTCTCTGAGAACCGCATCGGGCTGCGGATGAGCGCCACCTTGCCGGCCGTCGGATGTTCGATCTCGACCTTGAGCTCGCGCGCCTTCACCTGCTCGTTCTCGAACACCTCCTTGAGATTGTTGATCGGCCCGCAGGGCACGCCGGCCCCCTCGAGCGCCGCGACCCATTCGACGGTGGTCTTCTTCCCGAAGAGTTCGTCGAGGATCGGGTCGAGCACATCGCGGTTGGCCACTCGCGCGGCATTCGTCGCAAAGCGCGCATCGGTCTTGAGCGACGGCTGCCCGATGAGGTCGCAAAGCTTGTTGAACAGGTTGTCGTTTCCACACGCGATGATGATCGCGCCGTCCTTCGTCGGCACTGACTGATAGGGCACGATGTTCGGATGGGTGTTGCCGAGCCGGGCCGGCGCCTCGCCGGTGACGAGGAAATTGGCGCCCTGGTTGGCCAGAAATCCCACCTGCGTATCGAGGAGCGCCATGTCGATGTGCTGGCCCTGGCCGGTCCGCTCGCGGTTGGCGATCGCGGCGCACACGGCGATGGTCGAATACATGCCTGTCATGATGTCCACGACCGGCACGCCCGCCCGCTGCGGCCCGCCCCCCGGCTTGTGGTCGCGCTCGCCGGTCAGGCTCATGAACCCGCCCATGCCCTGGATCATGAAATCATAGCCGGGTTTCGGGGCGTAAGGCCCGGTCTGGCCGAAGCCGGTGATCGAGCAGTAGATGATCTTCGGGTTGATCTTCTTGATGTCCTCGTAACCAAGGCCCTTCGACGCGAGGTCGCCGACCTTGAAGTTCTCGAGCAGCACGTCGGCCGTCTTCGCCAACTCCTTCACGAGCGCCGCACCGGCATCGCTGGCGATGTCGATCGTGATCGATTTCTTGCCCCGGTTCGCACAGAGGAAGTAGCCCGCTTCCGTCGTCTCCTTGCCGTTGGCGTCCTTCGCCCACGGCGGACCGAAAGCGCGGCTGTCGTCGCCCTTCTTCGGTCGCTCCACCTTGATCACCTCGGCCCCGAGATCGGCGAGGTTCTGCGCGCACCAGGGACCGGCGAGCACGCGGGTCAGATCGAGAACGCGGATGTGGGTGAGCGGTCCGGCCATGGCTTGGTCCTTTGGGAATTGCGTATTCTTGCTGGTTGTGAAGGGGTTTAGTGGCAGCCCGTGTCGAGAGCAAGGGGCGGCAGATGGGCCGGCGCGTCGTGCCGCTCAGGCGGTCTCCTTGAACAGCTCTCGACCGATGAGCATGCGGCGGATTTCGCTGGTCCCTGCGCCGATCTCGTAGAGCTTGGCATCGCGCAGCAGCCTGCCCGTCGGGTAGTCGTTGATGTAGCCGTTGCCACCGAGGATCTGGATGGCGTCGAGGGCCAGTTTGGTCGCCTTCTCGGCGGCGAAGAGGATGGCCCCGGCGGCGTCCTTCCGGGCCGTCTCGCCGCGGTCGCACGCCTTCGCCACCGTATAGACGTAGGCCTTGGCGGCGTTCATCTCGGTGTACATGTCGGCGATCTTGCCCTGGATGAGCTGGAACTCACCGATCGGCTGGCCGAACTGCCTGCGCTCGTGGATGTAGGGCAGCACCACGTCCATGGCGGCCTGCATGATGCCGATCGGGCCGGCGGCGAGCACGCTCCGCTCGTAGTCGAGGCCGGACATCAGGACGTTGACGCCCTTCCCGACCGTGCCGAGCACGTTTTCTTCCGGGACCTCGCAGTCCTCGAACACGAGTTCGCCCGTCGACGATCCCCGCATGCCGAGCTTGTCGAGCTTCTGTGCCACCCGGAAGCCCTTGAACGACGTTTCGACGATGAACGTCGTGATGCCGCGCGCACCGGCCGCCGGATCGGTCTTGGCGTAGACGACGATCACCTGGGCGTCGGGGCTGTTGGTGATCCACATCTTGGTGCCGTTCAGCACCCAGCGATCGCCCTTCTTCTCGGCCCGTAGCGTCATCGACACGACGTCCGACCCGGCCCCGCTTTCGCTCATGGCCAGCGATCCGACGTGCTCTCCCGAGATCAGCTTCGGCAGATAGCGCCGCTTCTGCGCTTCGTTGCCGTTACGCCGGATCTGGTTGACGCAGAGATTGGAGTGCGCCCCGTACGACAGCCCGACAGCTGCGGACGCGCGCGAGATCTCCTCGACGGCGATGCAGTGCTCGAGATAGCCCAGGCCGCTGCCGCCGTACTCGTCCTCGACCGTGATGCCGTGCAGCCCGAGTTCCCCCATCTTGGGCCAAAGCTCGCGGGGAAACCGGTCCGACTTGTCGATCTCGGCCGCGATCGGCGCCACCTCGTTGGCGGCGAAGGCTCGAATGGTCTGGCGCAACTGGTCGGCCGTCTCGCCGAGATCGAAGTTCAACGTCGGGTATTCGTTCGGAATGGTCATGGGACCGGGACTCCCGCGGGCCTGTTCGAGGCGGATGGTTTCGGCATCCGCGACAGCATATGGTCATCGGACCGCGGCCACAAACGAAGCCTGTCGATGAACACACCCCCGACCGACCGTCCGAGCTCATTCCCCTGGCCCCCGGTCCTGCTCGTCTCGGCGATCGTTCTGGCTGTGATCACAAATCGCTGGATCTGGCCCCTGGCAACCCCCGTCTCGGGTTGGTCTGGAGCAACGCTGTTTGGCTGGGGACTCGTCGCGGCTGGGTCGGGCCTGTCCCTGTGGGCAGCCGTTCAGTTCTTCCGCTTCCGCACGTCCATCCGCCCCGATCGCGGCGCGGACGCCCTGTTGATGACCGGCCCTTTCGCCGTGTCTCGCAACCCGATCTATCTGGGTGAGCTGATTGGTCTGATCGGCGCCGGCCTGGCCTTCGACAATCTGTGGCTGATCCTCGTGGGCCCGGTCTTTGCCTTCGCCGTCACCCGCCTCGCCATACTCCGCGAGGAGGCCTATCTGCGACGGCGCTTCGGGCCCGCCTTCGCCAGTTACTCCGATCGCGTCCGCCGCTGGATTTGAACTTTGTTTGGCAAAACGTCGCAAACATCATTGATTTGCCGGATTCTTTGTCCATGTGAGCTTTGAGTTTGACAGGAGTTCGAGATGCTTGGCGTTCAGCGGCAATCGATGGTGGCGCTTCTCGCCATGGCGTGTGCCGCCATGGGAAGCGGATCGGCGCTGTCCCAGGCGGCCCATCGCGACCAGATCGCCGACATGCTGTCCAAGGGCGATGCGGGCGGCCGTTTGGCTCAGGCCCAGCCGCAGGCGAAGGCCGGCAACAGGCAGGCCAATCCTCCGCCCCTGTTGGAAACCCCGCCCTCCGCCGCCGACCCCCGTGCCGGGAGCCTCGAGTACGAGCAGGCGCAACGCCTGATGCGGGCCATCGATTCTATCCTTCAGGACACGGCCCGGAGCCGCGGTGAGGCGCGCAAGCTGCCGTCTCGCGACGAGTTTCTCGTGCCTCCGATCTGGACCGAGACCCGCGAGGACCGCGAGTCGAAGATCAAGGATCTCCTCGACGCGACACTCGCGATCGTGACCGACGTCCCCGTCGTCGAGGTTCAGAAGCGTATCGAAGCGCTCAGGAAGAACATCCGTGACCTCGACGACCGCATCGTGCGCCTGCGCGAAAAGCAGCTGACGGCGCCCAAGGACGGTGTCCTTCCGGGCCTCGTCACCGACACAGTGGACAGCCTGGGCAAGGACATCGAGGACGCCCGGTCGCGGATCGAAAACAACCGCAAAGAGATCGCCAAATCGAAGCGCGAAGTCTTCGACGGTCTCGCGCGCTCGGGCATCCAGATGACCGAGCAGCAGGTCGACCTGTTGCTGGACGGTGTTCTGTCGGGCGATCTCGTCCGCCTCGTCGCCGTGTTCAACTCGGCAAAGGCCATCGACGCGCAGCTCGCCAAGCTGATGGCTCAGTCGGGCGAGAATGTCGGGGCTGCGCGCCGCTACTTCGCCATGCACGCGGCGCTGTTCGCCATGATCGTCCACGCGCAGGACGCAACCATCGCCAAGGTCGACAGCCAGTATCTGCCGAAACTGGATGCGATCACGCGGGACATCGCGGCTGCGCGCAAGCGCACGGCCGACCTGCTGCGCGCCGAGAACCGTGCCGACCAGCGCCGTGCCCTCGAGGCGAATCGCGAGAGTCAGCGGCTCGCCGACGAGGCAGCCAAGGGCTATCGCCGCTATCTCGTCCAGCAGCGCGAGCAGATCATGCGGGCGCGCCAGCGGGCAGCGCACGACCTGAAGATCGCCGACAACACGTTCGAGACCGTCGAGGCGAGCTACCAGCTGCGCCAGCTCATGAAGGACAGCTCCACGTCCTTCGAGGCCATCCAGCGCCTCGAGGCCCCGACATTCGAGCAGATCTTCCGCAACGAGGAATTGCGGCGGGAATTCGAGAACCTGACCCGGAAGCTGGATCAGCCGGCGAGCTGAGGCGAACCGATGCCGGTGGTTTCCGCTCTTTCCACACGATGATCGAGCCCCTATAGAGGGGCTCGATCATCGGACGAGCCACCATGTACCTCCTTATGGCCGCGGCAGCCGGCGGTGCAATCGGCGCGGCAGCGAGATTCCTCGTCAACGTCGCCGCATTGCAGGCTTTCGGCCCCGCCTTCCCGGTTGCGACGCTGACGGTGAACGTCGTCGGCTCGTTCCTGATGGGCGTAGTGGTGGCCACGTCCGGGGCCGTGTTCGATGGCAGCCCGTCATGGCGGACGTTTCTGGCGACCGGCGTTCTGGGCGGCTTCACCACGTTCTCGGCCTTTTCGCTCGATGCCGTCGAGCTGGTGCAACGCCAGCAGCACGCTCTGGCCGCAGTTTACGTCGGCGCGTCGGTGGCGCTTTCGATCGCCGCTCTCGTCGCCGGCCTTGCAGTGTCGAAAGTCTTCCTGAGATGAACGCACCCGTCGAGACCATCGTCGTCACCCAGAAGGACGCCGGACTGCGGCTGGATCGCTGGTTCAAGCTCTATTTCCCCGATGTGGGCCATAGCTATCTGCAGAAGCTCCTGCGCACCGGCCAGGTGCGCCTCGACGCGAAGCGGGTCGAGGCTGGCCATCGGATCGAGGCCGGCCAGGAGATCCGCGTCCCGGCCATTGTGCGCAAGCCCCCGGCTGCGAAGGCTGCGCCCACCTCTCCGAAACCGCCCATGGGCCTCTCGAAGGCCGACCGGACGCTGATCGAGAGCCTGATCATCTACGAGGACGAGGACGTCCTCGTCCTCAACAAGCCGTTCGGCATCGCTGTCCAGGGCGGCACCGGCACCAAGCGGCATCTCGACGGGATCCTGGCCGGCATGGCGGACCGCTTCGGCGATCGGCCGCGCCTCGTCCACCGCCTCGACCGGGATACGACCGGCGTCCTGCTCGTCGCCAAGACGCGTGATGCGGCAGCCAGGCTCGGCCGCACCTTCCAGACCCGCAGCGCCGCCAAGACGTACTGGGCTCTGGTCCACGGCGTGCCGCGCCCTCCCCAGGGCCGCATCGAGGCGGCGCTCGTGAAGGCCGCCGGGCCTGACGGCGACCGCGTGCGCAAGGCCGAGGCCGGCGAGCAGGATCTCGCCATGCACGCGACGACGCATTACAGCGTCATCGACCGCGTGGGCCAGAAGGCGGCCTGGGTCTCCCTGAAGCCTGTCACGGGCCGACAGCACCAGCTCCGGGCCCACATGGCGCTGATCAATCATCCGATCGTCGGCGACAACAAGTACGAGGATGGCCGGCCCATGCCGCTTGATGGCATCGAGCCTCGCCTGCATCTTCACGCGCGGCGGTTGGTCATTCCCCATCCCCGTCCCGGCAAGCCACGCCTCGACGTGACGGCGCCCCTCCCCGAGCACATGCTGGTCACTTGGCAGCTTCTCGGTCTCGATCCCTCGCATTTCGAGGCCTGACGCCCGCGCCGCAAGCCGCCGGGTAAGCCTTTCGAATAGGTCTCTTTCATCGCGCCCGCAGCGCCGGCGCGAGCCCCGACGGCTGTCATTCGGACTTCATGTCCTTCGGCTTTAACGAGTGCGTGTTTTTTTTCCACGTCGAACTCGAGTTCCGGAAGCTGGCGCGAGCCTCGCGCCGCTCGGAGGCCGAATGCCATGACCATGCTCGGTCTGCCCTTGACATCCGCCCCTCGCGTCGTCCTCGTCGAGGACGATCGCAACATGGCGCTGATGCTTACGTATAATCTGGAAGCGTTCGGCTACGCCGTTGCCACGATTGGTGAGGGGAGCACTGCGGTCGACGCGATTGCCGGCCTGGAACCGGATCTGGTTGTCCTCGACTGGCATTTGCCCGGACTGTCGGGCATCGAGGTGTTGCGACAATTGCGATTACGGCTGCATTGCCGGCGCATTCCGATCGTGATGGTAACCGGACGCAACGGGGCGGACGACAGGGCGCGTGCGCTGGCAGCCGGGGCCGATGTCTTTCTCGCCAAGCCATTCCCGCTTGCCACCCTCATGCAGTCGGTCACGGTCTTGCTGCCTCGCCCCGCGCCACCCGAGGTGGCGCCGTCTCGACACAGGGCATGAAACAATGCAGTCGCGGGCTATTCCGTAATCCCGGTGTCATGCGGAGCGGTTATGCAACCTTCGCCTGGGCGGGGGAGCCATGCGTCCGGGCCCGATGCTCAGTCCCCTGAAGGGCACCGCCCTCGGCTTACGTTCCACCCCGACGCATTGCGGGGGTTGGCTGACGGATCGATCACAGAGATCCCGGGCTGCCACCTGCCCTCTGGTGGCGTGCCCGGGCCAGGGCCAGTCCCGGTCGCGCTCGCACGACCCCGCAATCGAACGGCGTTCGGGACTGGCCCGCCTTCCCTCCGGGCTCACGGGCGAGCGACGCGCCAGTGCCGGGCCCCAGCGGTCCCGACGGGCGTTGCTCGATCGCCATCTGCGCCAGCTTTTTGGGGACGCAGCGCTCGCTGTCACGAGACTGATATTCAAAGCCTCTAGTCCGGCGCCATGCCAGATATGCCATCGAACGACATCGCCGATCATGAGGACGACGCGCCCGCCAGGGTTCGCGCGCTCTTTATTTCCGATATTCATCTGGGAACGCGGAACGCGCAGGCGACCGCGCTCCTCGACCTCCTGCGTACCGTGGATGCCGAACGAATCTATCTCGTCGGCGACATCGTCGATTTCTGGAAGGTGAAGCGTGGCCCCCATTGGCCACAGCCCCACAACGACGTGATCCAGAAGCTTTTGCGGAAAGCGCGCAAGGGCGCATCGATCGTCTACATTCCCGGCAATCACGACGAGGTGCTGCGTGACTACTGCGGCATGCAGTTCGGCGGAGTTCGCCTCGAGAGGAATTGCATCCACGTCACCGGAAAGGGCCAGCGCTACGCGGTGCTGCACGGCGATGAGTTCGATGTTGTCGTGCGTACGGCCAAGTGGCTCGCTTTTCTCGGCGATCGCGGATACGAGCTGGCGCTCTGGTCGAACGCCCCTCTGAACTGGGTGCGTCGCTGCTTCGGATTGGGGTTCTGGTCGCTGTCGGCCTACCTCAAGTATCGCGTCAAATCCGCCGTCAGCTTCATAGGGTCCTTCGAGGAGGCCGTCGCCTCGGAAGCGCGACGGCACGCCGCGGATGGCATCATCTGTGGCCATATCCATCACGCTGCCGATCGCATGATCGACGGCGTGCATTATCTGAATTGCGGCGACTGGGTGGAGAGCTGCACGGCGCTGGTCGAGACTCTGGACGGCGAGATGCGCATCGTCCGTTGGCCGCTTGCGAGGCCCGGGATGGTGCCGGAATTCCAGCTTCCCGTTGGCGCTCCGGCCTGATACCAAATCCCGCTTCCGTCCGTCGAACTGAACCTGACATCGAGACGCGCCGGCGCCGGCATCGTAGCGCGCGCGGTCGCCAAACCTGGGAAGGAGTTCCGCATGGCAATCGGTACGGAGCGCTCGGAGCGCACGGCCGCCGGCCTGTTGGGAGAAGCTGTTCACCGCAATCGCACGCTGTCCCGCGAAGGTCTGCTCGAGCGCATGTTCACGCTCGCCTTCAGCGAACTGGTCTACCCCCAGATCTGGGAGGACCCTCGCGTCGACATGGAAGCGCTGGCGATCCAGCCCGATTCGCGCATAGTGACCATCGCGTCGGGTGGCTGCAATCTGATGAGCTACCTCGTCGCCGACCCGGCCCGCATCCTGGCCGTCGACCTCAATCACGCCCATATCGCGCTCAACAAGATGAAGATCGCGGCCGCCCGGCATCTGCCGGATGTCGAGGCCTTCCGCCGCATGTTCTTCGACGCGGCCGATCCGGCGAACGTCGCCGCCTACGACACGTACATCGCTCCCCATCTCGATGCCACCTCGCGCGCCTATTGGGAAGGCCGAGACAAGCTGGGCCGTCGCCGCATCACGGCGTTCTCGCGCGGCTTCTACAAGACCGGCCTGCTCGGCCTTTGCATTGCGTTCGCCCACGGTGTGGCGCGCATGTATGGCAAGGACCCGCGGATCATGCTGACGGCCAGATCCCTGGCCGAACAGAAGACGATCTACGAGGCCAATCTCGCGCCGCTGTTCCAGAAGAAGCTCGTGCGCAAGATCCTCGGCAACGAGACGTCGCTCTATGGGCTAGGCATTCCGCCGGCGCAGTACAAGGAATTGCTCGGTGATGCGCCGCACATGGCCGTCGTCGTCGAGGAGCGCTTGCGCAAGCTGGCCTGCGACTTCGACCTGAAGGACAACTATTTCGCGTGGCAGGCATTCAACCGGGGCTACGCACCGGGTCCAGATGCGTCCGTCCCGCCCTATCTGGAGCCGGCCAACTATCCCCTGATCAAGGCCCGCGCCGACCGCGTCGAGATCAACCATCTGACCTTTACCAAGCTGCTCCAGCGCGAGCCTGATCGATCGCTCGACCGCTACGTGCTGCTCGACGCGCAGGACTGGATGGATGATGCGACCTTGACCGAACTCTGGGTCGAGATCACGCGCACGGCACGGCCGGGCGCGCGCGTCATCTTCCGCACTGCCGGCACCGAGACCATCCTGCCCGGTCGTGTACCCGAGACGACGCTCGGCCGCTGGCACTACGAGGCCGAAGACTCGCGTCGCTGGTCCACTGCCGACCGATCGGCCATTTACGGCGCCTTCCACCTCTATGTCCTGAAGCCGGAGTGACCGGGATGGCGAGCGAAAGTCATGCCGAGCACCTCGACCGCAACTATCGCTACCAGCGCCACGTCTACGATCTGACGCGCGAGTACTATCTTCTGGGGCGCAAGCGCCTGATCGCGGGGTTGAACCCGCCGAAAGGTGGCAGCGTCCTCGAGATCGGCTGCGGCACAGCCTTGAACCTCATTCGGGCGGCGGCGCGTTTTCCGGACGCCCGCTACTACGGCGTCGATCTCTCACGCATGATGCTCGAGACCGCCGAGGCCGCGTTGGCGCGCCGGAAGCTCGAGGGCCGGATCAAGTTGGCCCTCGGCGACGCGACCGACTTCGACGCGCGGGCCACCCTGGGACAGGCCGAGTTCGATCGTGTCTTTTTCTCCTACTCGTTGTCCATGATTCCGCCCTGGGAGGCGGCGCTCGACCACGCGGCCGGCCTCGTCGCGCGCGGCGGCAGCCTGCACATCGTCGATTTCGGTGGCTGCGAGCAGCTTCCGGCGTCGGCCAAGCGGATACTCTATTCGTGGCTCGCCCAGTTCCGCGTCACGCCGCGTGAGGCCCTCGAAGCCGAGCTGACGGCCCTGTCGAACCGGCACGGCCTTTCTCTGAATTTTGAGCGGATTTACCGGGGCTATAGCTACTACGCCGTGCTAAAGCGCAATTGAGACGCGGTGCGAGTGTAGCGCCTCTGACGTTTGGTACCCGGTTGCGGTCAATCTCGTCACCAAACGTCAGAGGTAAAGCTACACTCGAAACAATCAGTTGCTCGTGTTCCTTTGGCGCCGCCATTTGCTCTCGACCAAGCCGCGAAGGGAAGCAAATGTCGGCGCCGGAACACGAGCGTGCCCGGGTCCATGAGCCGGCACGGCGAGGCAGACGGTCATGAAGCTCGTCATTTTCGACTGCGACGGAACGCTGATCGACAGTCAGCACAACATTACGGCCGCCATGGCGCACGCCTTCGAGTCGCATGGGCTCACGCCGCCGCCGACGCACGAGGTGCTGAGCGTCGTCGGCCTCTCTCTGACCGAAGCCTTTGCCGTGCTGGCGCCAGGACAGCCGCTGGAACTTCGCCGGAGCCTCGCCGAGCACTACCGCGGCGCTCACGCCGAAGGGCGCCTCCAGCGGGTCGAGGAGCCGCTCTATCCCGGCGTCCGTGAAACCATCGAAGCGCTCGGCACGCGCGGCGATGTTCTGCTCGGCATCGCGACGGGCAAGTCCCGGCGTGGGGTGGCGCGTCTGCTGGAGCGGGAGGGTTGGCACGGCACGTTCCTCACCATCCAGACCGCTGACGATCATCCTTCGAAGCCCCACCCCTCGATGATCATGGCGGCGCTCGCCGAGGCCGGTGTCGGGGCGACCGACGCGGTCATGGTGGGTGATACCAGCTTCGACATGACCATGGCTCGCAGTGCCGCCGTCTCGGCGCTGGGCGTGTCCTGGGGCTATCATCACCCGGACCTCCTGGTCCGCGCCGGCGCCCATCGCGTCATCGATCGTGGCGCCGACCTCGTATCGGCCATCGAGCAGTTGCTTGGGGAACGAGAGGCAGGAGAAGGACACGTCCGATGACGAGCGACCGTCCGCATCCCCCGACGCGGCCTATCGTCTTGCCGGGCGCGGGGGCTGGCACTCCGTCGCTACCGGCCCGCTTCTACAAGTCCGTGACGGTTGCCGAAGCAGGCGACGGCAAGGGCTTCGCTGTCCTGCTCGATGGCCGCACCGTGAAGACGCCGGCCCGCCGCAATCTCGAGGTGCAGGCGCGCGGCCTTGCGGAGGCGCTGGCGGCCGAGTGGTCGGGGCAGCAGGCCGTGATCGATCCGGCCGCGATGCCCTTGACACGCTTGGTCAACACCGCGCTGGACGGCGTCGCTTCACGGACCGCCGAGGTTGCGGCCGACATCGTGAAGTACGCCGGCAGTGATCTGCTCTGCTATCGGGCGGACTTCCCGGAAGGCCTGGTGGAGCGCCAGACTGCGCTCTGGGACCCCGTCCTTGCGTGGCTCGCAGCGCGAACTGGATGCCAACTCCGGGTACAGTGCGGGCTGATGCACGTGGCGCAGCCTCAGGCTGCCCTCGATGCCTACGCGGCCGCCGTGGCCGATCTCGACGCGTTCTCGCTGACGGCGATGCACGTGATGACGACACTCACCGGCTCGGCTGTACTGGCCTTGGCCGTTCTCGAAGGCGAACTCTCGCCCGAGGCCGCATGGGAAGCGGCCCATGTCGACGAGGACTGGCAGATCTCCGAATGGGGCTCGGACGACGAAGCCATGGCCCGCCGCGAGCGCCGCTGGACGGAGATGCAGGCCGCCGCCAGACTGGCCCGGCTCGCAGTCGCGCGCGACGAGGCCTGATCATCGCAAGTTGCGCGGCGATGATCGTTAGAAGCTGCCGCCGGTCTCGAAATCCTTGCCCGATGAGCCGCCGCGCTTGCCGCGCCCCCCTCCGCCACCCCCGCCACCGCCGTCACCAAAGATGCCCCCCCAATCGGACGGGAAGCCATCGAACGGCGGCAGTCCCGACCGTCGGCGCCACGGATCGGCGGGTCGGTGGCGCCAGCTCTGCTGCATCTTCATGCGCATCCAGTAGTCCGCCGCCGTGATCGCGCCGCGCAGCAGCAGCTGCAGGAGATCCTCGGTCCGCGATGAATCGTTGAATTGCGACCCGACGTCGTCGTAGCGCTGACGTCGGAAGTCGGTCGCCACGCGCGACAGGTCGAGACGCTTTTCCGCGATCTGGTCGAGCAGTCGTCTGCGGCCCTTGATGCGCTCCTCGATATCCTCGAGCTGATTGGCGAGCTTCGTGATCTGCTCCACGGCGCGGTCGTCTTCGCTGCCCGGGGTGGCGCGTGCGTCGGCCATCAGTCGGCGCGGCGGCTCCCGGTCCAGGAACGTCGCGTACGAAGCCACGGCCGAGATGAATGACGAGTCCTCGCCTTTCGCGTAGATGCGGAGCTGGTTGCCGGTCTCGGCGAGCTCGGAAGTGATGCGTTCGAGGTCCTTCCCGAGCGCGCTCTGGGCGTCGCGCTGGCGCGTCAGCTCCCCCACGAGATCGGCGCCGGCCAAGGCCAGCGTTCGCTCGGCCTCGAGCATCTCGATCTCTCCGGCGAGACCGTCGTTGCGCCGTGAGAGGTCATCGGCGTGAGCCCTCAGCCGCACCGGGATCTCGGTCAGCATCGCATAGTTGGCTCGGGCATCCGTGTACTTGACGAGCCCGGCAACCCACTGGTCGAGAACCTTCACCAGGCCGGTGGCCGTATACTCGGCCGAGCCGAACTTCCGCTGCCACAGGTACATGAACAGCGGATCGCCCCGATACGGCGCGCCCTTTTCCTGCTCGTCGAGTGCGGCCCGCTCAGCTTTCTCTTTCGCGCGCGCATACGTCTCGGCGGCGTCGTTCCTCCGCTGCACGAGGTCGGCGTAGGCGCGATCGGTCGCGAGGGCGGCGCGCGCCTCCGAAGCGACCCGGTCGAGCCGTTCCTCCAGTGCCGCGATCTCGCGCGTCAGCGCATCTTGTCGGGCGACGTGGCGGTCGCGTTCGGCTTCGGCCGACACGTGCCGCTCCTTGAGCTGCAAGATGGTCCGCTGGCGCGCCTCGAGAATGGTGCGCACTTGATGCGAGAGATTGTCGGCTTCGTCGATCACACCGTCGGAGAAGGCGTCCCGGGCCCGGATGGAGGCAAGCTCCCGCATCGCGTCGAGGCGATCGGCGACGAGGCTCGCCCGCTCCTTGTTGGCCTCTTCGAGTTCGCCTTGAAGTGCTGCTTCCTGGGTCTTGAGGTCCCGGAGAGCGTCTTCGATCCCCGATAGCGTGTCACGGCCGTTCTGCATCCTACCACCTCGTGAGCGCGCCACCGGACACCTCGCGCCGCCACTGAGGCTCGGTGTAGCCTTGTGGTTTGCTGCCGAGAACGGCTTTCTGGATGATGCCGTCATCGAGTTTGTCGGCCTGGATCTCGTCGAACACCGACTTGGGGACCCGGATGGCCCACTTGGTGACGCGCTCTCTCTCCCCCGTCTCTTCGTTCAGGATGTCGCGGACGATCGTCTTGCCACCCGGTTCGACGGCTTCGACCACGAGATAGTAGTTCCGGCTTCCCGGATTGATGCGCGGCACGCGCCAGAGGCCGGAGACTTCGCCCTGCCGGTTGAGGATACGGACGTCGAACGCCAGCCGAAGCTCGTCGAGGATTCCCTTGAGCTTTGCCTCGGCTGTCCGTGCCGCGCCGACGTCGCCGCCGCTCGCGGCCGAGCGGGCTGCGGCCCCGAGCTGTTGCGCCTCTGCGCGGATGCTTTCTACCCGGGCCTCGCGCTCGATCTGGCCCAGCAGGTTGGTGATGCGGGCCGGCAGAGCCGTGCCGAGTTCCTGCTTCAGGCTTGCCTGCTCCAACGAGCGCGGACGCTCGACGGCCAGATACCAGCCGCCGCCGGCCAGGAGGGCGGCAATCCCGATCCCGGCGGCCTTGCGTCCCCACGTGCCTCGCGAAACATAGAGTTTCGCGAGGCTCACCTGCGCCGACGGCGGCGGCGGCGTGTAGGCGAACCGCTTTTCCTCCAGCGCCTTGACGCCTTCCTCGAGGATGCGGTCCGGAACCTCGATACCCTGGCCCTTGTAGATGGCGCGCAGTCGCTCGATCAGGTCCGCGCGCCGGCTGTCATCGTTCAGTTCACGCTCGAGAATGCGCTTGTCGTGACGCAGCGTATCCACCACGTCCATCGCGATCATGACGTCGTCGAGTGGCCGTGATGGAGGCGCCTCAGTCTGCATTGCGGTCCTCGGGATACGGGGTCAACGCCGGGGCGTTCAGAGTTCCGCTGCGTCGGTTGCGAGTTTGGCGAGCCGGCGCTTGCCGTCTTCCACGGCCTCGTTGATTTCCTCGGAGTTGCGGCTCGCCATCACGCGCATTTCCTTGATGATCTGCCGCGACCGCTCCTGGAAGCCGACGATGGAGTCGACGAGCTTCTTCACCGCATCCGCGCGCACCGTCGGTCCGTAGCCGGCCTTCACGGCAGCTTCCTGCACCTGATTGCCGATTTCGCCGATGGTCTCGAGGCTCTCCGAGACGCCCTTCTTCATGGCTTCCAGCGTCGCGGTCGACTCGTGCAGCCCGAACAGCCCCGTGAACGACGCCTTGAGCGCCGTCAGAACCGCCTCGTTCGTCGAGAAGAACGTGATCGCCTGCTGATAGACGCGCTCCTTCGCGTTCGTCGTTTGCAAGAGACGCGTCATGATGACTTCGGTCGTATTGTAACCGATGGTCAGATTGTCGGCGAGATCCTTGGCGATCTGGTAGCGCTTGTCCTCGTCCTGCATGGCGCGCAAGGCCTCGTCGCGCTTCAGTTCGAGGCGCGCCCGCTCGGCCGGCTCGGTGCCCGCGAACGTGGCCACGGCTTCACTCGCGGACGTTAGCGCGGTCTTCGTGGCTTCGAGTTTCGCCTCGGCCGTCTTCAGGACTTCGAGCGAGAGGATCTGGGCCTGCTTGTAGGCGCCGCGATAGTCCTGATAGGCGGCGAGGATGCGCTGCTCGCGGCGGATCTGGTCGGCGCTGTCGGCCGCGACGGCGAGATAGGTCTTCTGGATCTTGTCGAACCGCTCGGCGACATCGCCGCGCGAGACCTTCATCCAGACATTGTTGACCCGTTCGAATGTCGAGATCCGCCCATCCTCGAGCTGATCCACCATCGACTTCGCGTCGGCCCGGATCGAATTGAAGCTTTCGACGATGTCGTTGTACCGCTCGCCGATCTTCATCGCCGAGATTTCGTTGCGCACGATCTCGTTGAACGTCGAGGCTTCCGCGAGCGTGCGCGCGATCACGGTGATCTTGTCCTTGTCGAGATCGGCGATGGTCTCAAGCAGCGCGACGATCGGATCCTGACCCGAGCTTTGCGCCTTCAGCCCCATGTCGCGCACGGTCGTCAGAGCCTTGTCTAGGTATTGCAGGGCGGGCAGATTGGCCATGGATGGTCTCCGTGATGCGGACGGCGCGGGCGGGAACGTCGTGCAGCCGACATGTGTACGCCGGACCCGCGCGTCAAGTTCCGGATGCCGCTCGATCCTAATACTGCGGCCGCGCACACCCGGCAAATCGTCCGTTTACATCGCCCCTGCTTGCCGCCCAGTGCGCGCGGCTCGAACAGCTGTCCACCGTCCTCGAGAACACCGGCCTCGACCTCCCTGATCGCTGCCAGGGGATACTAAAAAACTGAACGAGAATATTGAAATAAATGGAAAATTCGGAATGCCAGTCATCCGCTGCGCCACAATCTGTCCATATTGCAACGTGCACATGCATCGTCAGGGACGGTCGCAAGCAGCCCCCGAAGCTGTCGAGCCAGCAGACGCACGGCGCGACAATCGGGAGGTGACGAGGGGAACCGCGTCGCGACTGTAATGAGGGGGGTGGCCCATCAGCCGTCGGTGGCTCGCGCGTTGCGAAACCGCCTGGCCTGCCCATTCGGGCAGTCGATCGTTACGAGGGGACACTCGATGCCGCTAGTCGAACCGTTTTCATAGTTCCGACCTTCCACCGCCAACGCGCAACACCGGTTGAGTGACGCCTTTGGGCGTGTCGCAGGCCCTTGTGGGCAGGCGAGGCGTGCTGCTGTGGCTTCACGCTGATCATCAGTCCGACGCGCAGTCGTCACGCCGGGGCAGCCTCGGCGATCGATGGCGCGCGGCCGACAGGGTTCGAAGGAAGGAAAGTCATGTCGCTGAGACCATCGATATCGCGCCCGCCGCGCTCGGACGCGGGCCTTGTCGTTCTGCACGGGTTGGTCGTCCTCGCATCGGCCGCGCTGCTGGTGACGGGAATTGCCATTGCGGCCGATCATCCGGATCGGCAATGGCTTCGCGCCTTCGAGGCCGTCCTCCCGTCAGGTGATGTCTGGAGCATCCACCTTTGGGCGGGTGTGGTTCTGATTTCGGTCGCAACCGCTTATCCGGCCTATATCCGCGCGACCGGCGCCAAGCGGCGGATCGCCTTCGACCGCATGCGTCTCCTGGCGCTGCGCTGCCCTGGCCAGGCCCGCCGTGCGGCGATGAATGTCGCCGTCTACTGGCTCGGCTTTGTCCTGCTCCTGTTGCAGCTCTCGACCGGCATTCTGCTGTATCTCGGCTGGGGTGGGCAGACGGTGACACTGCACTACGTCGGCGCGCTGGGGCTTGGCGCGTTCGTCCTGATCCACGTCAGCGCGCAATTCGCCTACGGCAGATCCCGGCAACTGCTGCGCATCGTGCGTCCGGGTCCCGTCACCCTGCCCTCCGTCGAGCCGTCGCTGGCCGATCTGGTCAGGCTGGGCGTCGAAAAAGCCGAACGCCAGACGCCTGCTGCACGGAGCGCAAGGCTCCATCTCCACCCTCTGACGGTCGGTGGCCTTTGCCTCGTCGTCGGTTCGGTCACCGCCGTTTCGCTCGACAACACCGGTCGGCCGACGCTGCGCATCGCGGCGATCGAGCAGGCCGATGCACCCCTGCTCGATGGCGACATCGACGATCCGGTGTGGCGACTGGCGACGCCCGTCACCGTCGACACGCATCAGGGGGCGAATTTTTCCGGCACCGGCAGCGCGTCCGTCACGATCCGCGCCGTGCATGACGGCACGATGGCCTACCTGGCATTCACGTGGTCCGACCCGACGCGATCTCTGAAGCACCTTCCCCTCGTCAAGAAGGAGGACGGCTGGCATCTCGCCCACACGCGGTACGACGTGGAGGACGAGAACGCCTACTACGAGGACAAGTTCGCGGTCCTGTTGGCCGAAGAGCCAACGATGCCGGCCGGCGGCTCGATCCATCTCGGACGACAGCCCCTGTCGGACAAGCCCGCGGCGCTGTCCGGGCGTGGGCTGCATTACACGACGGACGGCTCGATCGTGGACGTCTGGCATTGGAAGGCGACCCGTGGCGGCCTGCTCGGCTACGTCGACGACAACTACTTCGGTGGTCCAGTCGACCCGAAGCCGGCCGAATCCGCCGGCCAGTCGCGCTACAAGGCCGGCTACCGCACCGATCCCGGCAAGGCGTTCTACGCCAACAACTTCGCGCACCAGCCACCCGCCGGTTACGCCGGCTCGCTTCAGCCGAAGCGGTTGCCGCTCAACTTCGCGTTCCAGCAGAACGCAATGGCCCGCATTGATCTCGATCCCGCCAAGAGCGAGACCTCCGAAGCGCGCTGGTGGATGACGGCCGACGAGAGCCAGCCCTATTCGATCGAGGCCGATGCCCTCATTCCGGTCGGCACCGTCATCCCGGGAATCCTGATTGCGGGCGCCTACACCGGCGATCGCGCCGACATCAGATGCGCCGCGCGCTGGCATGCGGGGCGTTGGACACTCGAGCTTTCCCGTCGCCTCGACACTGGCTCCACGCATGACGTCGCCTTGCGATCCGGCGTCGCGATGTGGGTCGCCGCCTTCGACCACACACAAACCCGTCACACACGTCACATGCGTCCTGTCATTCTGGAGGTAGTCCGATGAGTCACATCTGTCAGATCCGAATTGGCGAACAGGTCATCACGGCCCGCACCGGTGACCGCCTTCTCGATGCGGCGCTCATGAATGGCTGCGACTTGCCGCACGACTGCCGCTCCGGGCGTTGCGGCACGTGCGTGGTGAAGGTCCGAAGCGGTCTCGTCATCGGTGGCGAGACCGGGACCCCGGGCGTCGTTCAAGCCTGCCAGGCTGTGGTCTTGTCCGATCTCGAGGTCGATCCGCCCGAGATGGAGGACCCGTCGGCAGTGTCGGGCAAGGTGGCTTCGATCGAGCAGCCATCGCGTGATGTTGCCGAGGTGGCGATCCGCGTGGCTCGTCCGCTGGCGTGGCGACCGGGGCAATACGTCAACGTCACCTTCGGTGGCTTCCCGGCGCGCGCGTTCAGTCCGACGGTCGCGCTCGATGGAGGTGATCGCCCCGGCATTCTGCGACTTCACATTCGCCGCCTGTCCGGTGGGCGGGTCTCGGGTGAGATCGGCCGCGCCATTCAGCCGGGGCATCCCGTGGTCCTGCAGGGGCCGTATGGCTCGGCGTACTATCGCCCGGAAGAGCCTGGCCGGCTTGTGCTGTTCTCCAGCGGAACCGGCTTTGCGCCGATCTGGTCGATCGTCGACGCGACGATGCGCCGCCAGCCGGGGCGTCCCATGCTGCTCGTCGTCGGCTCCCGTTCGATCTGCGGCTTCTATATGGCCTCGGCGCTCGAGCGGCTGTCCCGCTACCCGCATGTCACCATTTACCCGGTGGTCGGCGAGCGCCATTCCCTCGGCAGTGCCGTCCATATCGGCGATCCGGCAGATCTTTCGCACATGATCTCCCGCGGCGATGTCGTGCACGCCGCCGGAGCACCCCGTCTGGTGGCGGCGTTGTCGATGGCGGCGCGCAATCTGGATGTCCCCTTCCACGCCGACCCGTTCACACCGGCCGTGGACGCGTCATTCCCGTCGACCCGGGGCCTGATGGATCGCCTGCGTCGCGTGGCCGGCGCCGTGCTCCCGGCACGCCAGGCTGAGACCGCGCCGCGCTGAGCCATCCGCGTGATCCGGATGCTCGAGAAATTCAACACAAACCAGAACGAGTATGAGTAGGAGTTGATCGAATGAACCGATCGGAAAGAATGCTGCCGGCAGCCGTGCTGAGTGCGCTCGTGACCTTGTCCTGCTTCGCGACCGGAGCGGCAGAGGCAAACGGGCGACCGCCCGCGCCCCAGTTCGAGACCTACGGCGAACCGGTCTACAACTGGACTGGTCTCTATTTCGGCGCATCTGCCGGTGGCGCATTCGCCAATACCGATCACTTCTATGACCGCCAGAACGGCAAGAACGATCACGGCCAAGTCTGGCTCGATTCGAGCGGCACCATCGCGTCGGCGCACGTCGGTTACAATTACATGATGCCGAGTTCCTGGGTGATCGGCGTCGAGGCGGAACTCGGCATGCTCGGTATCGATACCGAGCGGATCGTGATCAAGGACGACGACGTGCTTCGCCTGAAGACTGGCATGTTCGGCACGGCGCGTGCGCGTTTGGGCTACGCGTTCGGTCGCTTCCTTCCGTACGTCACGGCCGGCTTCGCGTTCGTCGATATCGAGAATGCGGGCGGAAATCCCTTGAATGCGGCGCGCTTCCTGACCTTGAGCGAGATGCGCCCCGGCCTCGCCGTCGGTGCGGGCGCCGAATATGCATTCTCACAGAACCTCGTCGCTCGCCTCGAGTATCTCTATGTGGACACGATGGAGTACGAGGTGCGAAATCTCGAGAACGAGATGATGAAATTCGACAACGATATCCATCTTGTGCGGGCTGGCCTCAGCTACAAGTTCTGATCCGCCGATACGGCACACGGGATCGTGAAGAGTCGTGATCCGAGTGGCCCTCCAAGGACCGAAGAGGCGCACTATTTATCATCCATCGGATCGGCGAAGGCGACAGAGTTCGGCGCCTATGGCAGTGGGCACGACGTCCCTCGCCGATCCACTGAGACGCCGCCCTTCCCCGCGGCGTAGCGGCCATCGTTCCCCTCACGATGGCCCAGCCTTCGAACCCGTGTCGATCACGGTGTCGAAGGCCCAACCTCGACCCTGGGTGGCGTCCCCGGCCACCCAGGGTCCGCCATGTTCAGCTCACAATTTGATGTTCGCGTCCGGTCGCCGATGCTAGGCGTGGTGTCGGGCGCGTTCGGCGAGGATGGTGGAGCAGGAAGCAACGTGACGGCAGGAGTCTGGCAACGCACGGCGCGAGGCGCCACGGTGATGGTGGCGTTGATGATCGCTGCTGGTGCTTTGAGCCTTCCGGCCCGCGCACAAGCCATCGGAGACGAGCTGGCATCGCGCCTCACCGAGGCTCAGCAGCGCCAGTACGTTGTTTATCTCCGGGCGCGCGCTCACCACGATCGGCTCTCCGCCGAATACTGGTCGGCCGTCGAAGATCTGCGCGAACAGCGTCGTCGCAAGCGAAGCGCCGGACAGCCGTTCACGGTCGGCGACTTCGTGGCTGTCCAGCCGCCGCGGTATGCCGGACCGCCGATCCCCCCCGATGTGGCGAAGATCATCGCGTCTCTGCGCTCGCCGGCGAAGCCCGACGAGGACATGGCCGTCGTTTCCGATTTTCTCGACAGTGCGCGCAAGGAATTCGGCTTCGTTCCCGTCCGCTCGTCGGAGGCGCAATTCATGCGCCGCTATGCCGAGGAGTCGCTCTCTCTGGGTCTGACCAAGGATCAGGTCGTACGTGTCTACGCCCTCGAGACAGGCGGACGCGGCACTGCCGACATGCAGGCAGGAATCGACCCCGAGACGAAGAAAGGCCGTCCGATCTCGTCGGCGTTGGGCTACGCCCAGTTGCTCGGGGCGAATTCGGTCAACGAACTCGCCAAGCACGGCGATATGTTCGTGAGCCGCCTCGAAGCGCTCGCGGTAGCCCCAGGGATCTCGTCGGCGAACGTGGCGTCGATCCGGTCCAGGGTGCGCGCGCTCCGCAAGATGATCCGGGCTGTCCGGTCCGTGCCGAACAACTGGAGCGCGCACGTCGCGTTCGCTCGGACCCCGAAGGGCCTCGGCATCCATGCGCTCAATCTCGACGCCGACATCGGCCCCTGGCTCCAGACCATCAAGCTGAAGGGTGTCCGCGATTATGCGGAGAAGGCAGGTCGGCCGCGCTTGTCGGGCGCCGAGATCGAGCTGATGAACCTCGCGGGTCCGCAGACCGGCCTCGACATGATGGACACGCCCGGTCGCGACATGCCGACCACGAATTTCTTTACTGAGAAGGCCTACAATCGCAATCCGATCGTCAAGGACAAGACGGGCGCCGAGCTGCTGCAGGCGCTCGAGAGTCGCATGGACCAGAACGTATTGAAGTCAGGATCTGTCGCCTTCGCCAAGGCCTTCGATGCAGCCATCGCATCGCGGCGGGCCGCAGCACGTCGGTGATCGCGCTCAGCGGCAGATCTGTTTGTCGCCCTCGCGGCCATGCCATGCGAGGTCGAAGTGGAAGTGGTCCCGGTGGAAGCTGTCGTAGTTGGGGCCCAGCACCGTCATGAAGATCGCGCACCCGCCGCGGTGCACGTCGCGCAGGAAGCCACGCTCCCGCACATCGCCCCACCAGCCGGTCTTGACCCTGATCCAGCGTCCGTCCGCCAGCATGAATCCAGAGACGTCGAGCGCGTTGGCGAAGCCGTGCTCCGACAGTCGCGCGCCGCGCTGGTGGTTGATCGGTCGGCAGGCGTAGGACGCAGCCACCTTGATCTCGATGACCGGCAGCCCGAAATGCCGCTGGGCCGCGCGCTGAACGACCTCGCCCATCCATTTGTCGACCGCGGGCACCATGGCGCATTGCAGGAGCGCTGTCGGCCGCATGGCGACGCGGCCTCCGAGGGCCGCCGACATTTCGAAGGGACGTTCTGCACCGCAGGAGGAACCTGGGCCGCCGAGCGAGGCTCGCTGGACGAGGAACGGCGACGGCTTCACGATCCCGAGCGCCAGACACTTGTTCTCTTCCTGGCTCCGCCAGGGTGCCGGCTTCGACATCAGCCTGGGAAATCCGGCACCGAGTCCCACGGACTTGCTCGCGCCGGAACCCCCGCAGGCCGCAAGGGCCAGGAGGCAGCAGATCGCCAGGACAGCTGACACGGGACGCATCACAGACATGCCGCGACTCTATCCACGCTATGGTTGATTTTCCGTTAATGCGCCGCGTCGTATCCCGCATCGGCGAGACGCGCCGACGCGGGGACCTGCTATGCTCGACGAGGCGAATATGACTGTGCGCCGGGGCGGCAATTCGCCGAACCGGTGTCGCAAGACGGCGCAACTTTGTTGGTTCTGCGGCGCCAGCCCTTCGTTAACGCTGCCAAAGCAAATCGGTTAACGGGCACCACGCAGTCTGGCTAAGTCACCGCGCCTCGGGGGAGCGGAGTAGGCGATGCGCAGGGAGCGTCTGGTCATCATCGGAGCCGGCCCTGTCGGTCTGGCGATGGCGGCGGCGCTGCGACGAGAGGCGGTTGCCTTCGAGCATGTCGATGCGAACGCCGGTCTGGGCGGAAACTGGCATTCGGGCGTCTACGAGACGACGCACATCGTCTCGTCCAAGCGGTCGACGGCGTTCGCCGACTACCCGATGCCCGCCGATTACCCCGACTTTCCGTCGGCGCGCCAGATGCAGGCCTACCTCGAGAGCTTTGCCCGGGACAGGGATCTCGCGCGGCGCATCGAGTTCGGGCGACGCGTCGTAGAGGCCCGGCCGCAGCCCGACGACACCTGGGTGGTGCGCTTCGAGAATGGTGAGCAGCGCACCTACAAAGGCGTCGTCGTCTGCAATGGCCACCATTGGGACCCGATCGAGCCCGAACTGCCGGGCTCTTTTTCCGGTCGCGTCATGCACGCACGCTTCTACAAGTCACCGGCCGACGTCGCCGGCGCCCGCGTTCTTGTCATCGGCGCTGGAAATTCGGGCTGCGACATTGCCTCCGAATGTGCTCGCGTGGCGCGATCGACCGACTGGAGCATGCGCAGTGGAGCCTGGTTCCTGCCGAAAGTGGCGTTCGGCCGGCCGCTGACCGACTTGCCGGTCTGGTCGCTTCCCGTCCCCGCCCAGCGGCTGGTTCTGAAAGGGCTGATCCGGCTGTTGATCGGCCGCTATCGGGACTACGGCTTGCCCGAGCCGTCGCACCGCCTCTTTGAGCGTCATCCGACGTTCGGCACCGAAGCGCTCGGCTACATTCGGCAGGGGCGCATCCGTCCGCGCCCCGCGATCGCCCAGTGCGACGGGCGCAAGGTGCGCTTCACGGACGGCGGGGAAACCGAGGTCGACCTGATCGTTGCGGCCACTGGCTACAAGGTAATCTTCCCGTTCCTGCCCAAAGGCCTCGTGGACGTTCGCGACAACGTCGCCCAGATCTACGGCGGTGCGTTCCCGCCACGCGTGAAGAACCTCTACATCGTCGGTTCCGAGCAGCCCCGTAACGGCTTCGGCGCCATCCTGTCCCCCGCGGCGGCGCTCTATGCCCGCCTGATCGCCATGCAGGACGAATTCGACCACCCGATCGGCTCGATCCTCGAGTTCGGAGGCGAGAGATTGCCGACGTCGCAATACGTCGATCCGGCGAAAGCGCGGCGGCGTATCCGCTGGGGGCGCCGGTTGCTCGCGATCATGCGGCTGGAGGGGCGCATCCTCGATCGGCGGCGGACCTATCGCCCGATCGCGCTCGACCTCCCTCCGGCCGTCGACTATCGAGATGCAGCGGAGTAGTCCGCCGGCTGTCGCGAGGCCGCCCGTCCCCGAATGGCAGAGCGAGTTGAAGCAATGAAAGTGCTCGTGACAGGAGCCGGCGGTCACCTCGGCTACAATCTGTTGTCGGCGCTGCTGGCGGCTGGACACACCGTCCGGGGCTCCGTCCGCTCGCTTTCGGACACGGCCGCCGTGGAGCGGCTGGCGGCTCTCGGCCCCGTAGAGGTCGTGGCCGCGACGCTCGAGAGCGAACCGGCCCTTCGCGCCGCCATGGACGGCATGGATGCCGTCGTCCACACCGCCGCCGTCTACCTTCTCCATGCCCCCGGCCGCGATGCCGAGATCGTGGCCGCCAGCGTCGATGGCGTCGAGAAGGCCCTCCGCGCCGCACGCGACGCCCGCGTGGGGCGTGTCGTGTTGACGTCCTCGGTCGTCACGCTGCCCCTGACCCGCCCGGGAGCTCTGCCGGTCGACGAAGGCCACTGGGCCGAGGACCTGCGCGTGCCCTACTTTCGCGCCAAGACGCTGGCCGAGAAACGCGCCTGGGAGTTGTCCCGCGAACTGGGCCTCGATCTCGTCACCGTGCTGCCGGGTGCATTCGCCGGCCCCGGTTTCGTGCGCAACACGCCGAGCGTCGATCTCGTGGAATCGATCATGAAGGGCGCCATGGAACTGGCGGCACCTCCGGGTGCCTACCCCTACGTCGACGTCCGCGATGTGGCGGCCGCCCATGTCCTGGCACTCGGACCGTCGGCGAAAGGGCGTTACATCGCCATCAACGATCCGATTCCGAGCTTTGCCGAGATCGCGAACGAAATGCACGCCATCGACCGGAGCATCCCCCGGCCCAAGCTCACGTTGCCGGATTTCACCCTGCCGTTGCTGCCGTTCCTGGAAGGCTTGAACAGCCGGCTGACCAGTGCGCCACGGACCATGACCCCGGAAATGGCGGCGACCCTTCGCGGCCGCGTGTTCAACGCGACGTCCGCCCGCATCCGTCGCGAACTCGGCTGGAAGCCCGTGATCACGCTGCGCCACAGCCTTGCCGACACGATCACGGCGCTCCGCGCGCAAAGCCAGGCAAATGCGGCCGCGCGCGCGGTCTCCTGACGCCTAGACCGTCGCGATGGCATTGGCCGGCGAGCCGACCGCACCCGGCAGGTTGAGCGGTGGCGCCGTCAGCAGGAACGACGACCTGTTATTGGCCCTGAGCCAGTTCGCGAGTTCCGAAAGCCGCCAGATCTCCCCGAGGTTCACGCCGAGCTTGAACAACGCCTTCTGATGCAGGGGAAGCATCGCGCACTGCCCCGGCTTGATCGGCGCGTCGTACATCTCGACGGCGTAGTTGTCGGCGATGAGCGCGGCGACCTTGCTCTCGGCGATCCACTGCAGCAGCCGGTCGTCCGTGCCGTCGAGGCCGCAGCATTGGCCATGCAGCCAGTCGTGCGTCGGCGTCTTCTTGCCCTCGAAGATCACCTCGTCGAAGCCCGTCCGGAAACAGACCATGTCGCCGGGCAGCACCTTGATGCCGTCCGCCGCCATCACCTTCATGAGGTCGTCGTAGCCGATCGGCTTCTTCGCGCGCCCGAAGTGGGCCTCGAGGTCGATCATGACGGCCCGGCCCTGGATGCACTTCTGCGCCATGTTCTCGACGCCGAGCGCATTCGCGGACGAGGTGCCGACGGCGGGCACCATCGTGCCGGGCACGCCGCCCGCGTCCTTGGCGTCCGTCGGCCCGACCACCTCGTGGCCCAACCGATAGCCGTTGTAGAACACGACTTCCGGCACGCCGTCCCCATCCGCGTCGAAGACCGCGCCGACGTGCGCCAGCGTGTCCCACTGTGTCGAATACTGGAGATGCAGGAGCACCATGTCGTCGTTGACGACGTCGGTCATGCCCGGGTGGTCCCAGTCGGCGCGATAGCCCCAGTTCGGCTTGTCGTTCCGGAGCGTGGGCCTGAGTTGCGGCGGATGCCGGCGCGGATTGAGCACGTTGCCGCCGGGGTAATCGAGCGGCATCGACAGGCAGAACGTCTTGCCGGTCTTCACCTCGGCGATGCCCTGCTGGACCTTCTCCGCCGTGATCTCGTTGAGACGCCCGAGCTGGTCGTCCGGACCGTAGTCCCCCCACGTCGAGCCTTCGGGGCGGTTCTTCCAGCGGCTGCTCTTGGTCATGGTGTGTCCTCCGGCACGGGCGATTGTTGCCGCAGTCGAGCACACGGCTCCGCTGGCGGCAACTCGAGAGCTGTCACCCGTAAGTCTACACCGCCGGACGCAACCCTCAGGTGATCTTCTGGCCGGTCTTCTTCCAGTCAGCGAGGAAGGCTTCGAGGCCCTTGTCGGTCAGCGGATGCTTGACGAGGCTCTTCAGGATGGCCGGCGGCACCGTCGCCACGTCGGCGCCGATCAGCGCGGCATCCCGGACGTGCCCGACCGTTCGAATGGAGGCCGCGAGGATCTTGGTCCCCAGTGCCGGATAGTTGTCGTAGATCGTCCGGATCTCGCGGATGAGGTCCATCCCGTCGAGCCCGATGTCGTCGAGCCGCCCGATGAACGGCGAAACGAACGTGGCGCCGGCCTTGGCCGCGAGGAGCGCCTGATTGGCCGAGAAACAGAGCGTCACGTTGACCATCGTACCTTCGCCCGAAAGCGTTTTGCACGCCTTGAGCCCATCCCAGGTCAACGGCACCTTGACGGCCACGTTCTTGGCGATCTTCGCGAGGATACGGCCTTCGGCCAGCATGCCGTCGGCGTCGGTGGCAGCCACTTCGGCGGACACCGGTCCCGGCACGATCTCGCAGATCTCCGCGATGATCGTCTTGAAGTCGCGGCCGGCCTTGGCGATCAGGGACGGGTTGGTCGTCACGCCGTCGAGCAGCCCGAGGCTGGCCAGTTCCTTGATCTCGGCCACTTCGGCCGTGTCGACGAAAAAGTCCATCCGCGTCAGTCCTCCCGGTTTCCGGCGCTCGTTGCCGTGCCTCGAAACAGGCACATTGCGCTAGAATGAACAGAGGTGTTCCGCAAGCCGATTCGTAGGTCGGACGCCGGAGCGTACGGAGTGATGCAAGGCGTGGAAGATCTGCTCGCGTTCGATGACCAGGCAACACATCGCGGCCTTCCGACTGCGGTGCCCGTTCTGCTGCCCGTCGCGCTGGACCAGACCTACGACTACATCGTCCCGCCTGACCTCGTGCTGGAGCCGGGCTGCTTCGTTCTGGTGCCGTTCGGTCCCCAGGTCCGGATCGGCGTCGTCTGGGACCGGACGGTTGGCCAATCGAAGCCTGTCGACCCGAAGAAGCTGAAATCCATCTCCGATCGCCTCGACGTCCCGCCGCTCCCGATGCAGTCGCTCCGCTTCGCCGAGTGGGTGGCGCGCTACACGCTCGGGCCGCTCGGCATGGTCGTGCGCATGATGATGAGCGCCCAGTCGGCGTTCGAACCGCCGAAGCCTCGGTTCGGCGTGACGGCGGTTCAGGGCGCACCCCTCCCGCCGCGCATGACGCCCGAGCGCCAGCGCGCCATCGATATCGCGTCCGACGGTCTCATCCGTTCGAAGTCCTCGCTCGCCGAGGAGGCCGGATGCACCGCCGGTGTGGTCGATGGGCTGGTCAAGGCCGGCTGCCTCGTCGACGTTGCGATCCCCGAGAAGCGGTTTCCGCTACCGTCCCCGGGACACGCGGATGTCGAACTCTCGCCGCATCAGGCGGCAGCCGCCCACGCGCTCCGCTCGGCCATCGACGCTCAGTCGTTCTCGGTCTCCCTGCTCGACGGCGTTACCGGCTCTGGCAAGACCGAGGTCTACTATGAGGCCGTCGCCCATGCACTGACAGCCGGTCGTCAGGTCCTGATCATGTTGCCCGAGATCGCGCTGACCAGCCAGTTCATGAGCCGTTTCAAGGCGCGCTTCGGCGTGCCGCCGGCCGAATGGCACTCGGCCCTGTCGCCGGCCGAACGCGGGCGCACATGGAAAGCCGCAGCCACCGGAGAAGCCCGCTGCATCGTCGGCGCCCGCTCCGCGCTCTTTCTGCCGTTTCGCGATCTGGGCCTGATCGTCATCGACGAGGAGCACGATCCGGGGTTCAAGCAGGAGGATCGCGTCCACTATCAGGGCCGCGACATGGCCATCGTCCGCGCGCGCATCGCCGACGCGCCGATCGTGCTCGCATCGGCGACGCCTTCCATCGAAAGTCATGTCAACGCCCGTACCGGCCGATATCGTCATCTCGTGCTTCCCGGCCGGTACTCCGGCACGGAACTGCCGGCGATCGAAGCGATCGACTTGCGCCGGGTGCCACCTGAGAAGGGCAAGTGGCTGGCCCCGCCCCTGGTTGCGGCCGTCGAGGAGACGCTGGCCGCGAAGCAGCAAGTGTTGTTGTTCCTCAACCGTCGCGGTTATGCGCCGCTCACCTTGTGCCGGACGTGCGGCCATCGCATCGAGTGTCCCCAGTGCTCGGCCTGGCTCGTCGAGCATCGCTTTCGCGGCCGCCTGCATTGCCATCACTGTGGCTTCTCGCTGCCGCTGCCGAAGCACTGCCCGAAATGCGAGGCCGAGGACTCGCTCGTCGCCTGCGGTCCGGGCGTCGAACGGGTGGCTGAGGAAGTGGCCGAGCGCTGGCCCGAGGCCCGCACGCTGATCCTCTCGTCGGATCTCATTCCGGGCCTCGCCGAGATGCGCGACATCATCCGGCGTATCGAGGAGGGCGAGGCGGACATCATCATCGGCACGCAGATCGTCGCCAAGGGCCATCATTTCCCGGATCTCGCCACGGTCGGCATCGTCGACGGCGATCTGGGCCTCGCCCAGGGGGCCGATCCGCGCGCCGGCGAACGGACGTTCCAGCTCCTGCATCAGGTGACGGGCCGCGCCGGCCGCATGGCGACGCGCGGGCGCGGTTTCGTCCAGACGCACATGCCCGACCATCCCGTCATGCAGGCCATCATCGCGAGCGACCGCGAGGCCTTTCTCCATCACGAGATCGCCATACGTCAGTCGGGCCTGCTGCCGCCGTTCGGGCGGTTGGTGGCGCTTGTGGTCTCGGCCAAGCACAAGGACAGCGCGGCCGCCTTCGCCCGCGAGATCGCCCGTCGCGCCCCCGCTGCAGAAGAGATCCAGGTGCTGGGTCCCGCCGAGGCGCCGATCGCTCTCATTCGCGGGCGCTATCGCTGGCGCCTGTTACTCAAGGCGTCGCGCGACGCCGATGTGCAAGCCTACATCCGCGAATGGCTGTCACGTCTGCCGGAGGTGAAAGGCGATCTTCGCCTTTCGGTGGATATCGACCCCTACAACTTCCTCTGACGACGCCCGATCACGGTCAGCCCTTCTCCGCGCCGCCATCCGAGAACCGCCCGTCCCGCCACGCGAGCGCGGCCTTCAGGCCTTGCTCCTTTCTGATGCGCTGGAACTCGGCCTTCTCGGCGCTCGGCGTCGCGTTGAGGATCACGTCGATGTCGAGCGACGCCTTGAGCGCGTCCCGCATCCCCATGATCTCGTAGGTCCGGTTCATGGCCCGCTTGGTGAAGAACACCGACGGCCCCGCGGCCGCGGCGATGTCGAGCGCCATGCGTCGGCCGGCCGCCAGCAGCTCGTCCGTCGGCACGACATGATTGACGATGCCGATCGCGTGCGCCCGGGCCGCATCCATCTTGTCGTTGCCGGTGAGCAGCATTTCCTTGGCGTGCTTCGGCAGCACGGCCCACGGCAGCAGCATGGCGACGATGCCCGTCCCGAATCGTACTTCGGGCTCGCCGAAGCGCGTCCCCTCGGCGGCGATGGTGATGTCGCACGCGAGTGCCACCTCGAAGGCACCGGCCATGCAGAAGCCGTGCACCAGCGCGATCGTCGGCTTCGGGCAGTCCCAGAACGCCATGATGAAATCGAACTGCCGCTCCATCTGCCGGCGCACGTGATCGACCGTCGACATGTCGCGCTCGGACGCGGCCTTCATGTCGAACCCGGCAGAGAACGCCCGCCCCGCGCCGCGCACGAGCACGCAGCGGACGGCGTCGTCATCCGCCACCTGCTTCAACGCGGCCACGCACTCGTCCATAGCCTCGTTGTGGAAGGCGTTGAGCACCTCCGGCCGGTTGAACGTCAGTGTGGCGACGGGTCCGTCCCGGTCGAGTTCGATGAAGCTCCAGCTCACGGCTCGCCCTCTCAGCTCTTCGCGAGGCCGACGATGCGCGCCAGCATCGCGCTCTCCGGATTGGCGAGGTCCTCGACGATCGTGAAGTGATTGGTGTCCGGCACGACCACACACTCGGCCTTGACGCCGGCCTTGCTCCAGGCGGCCGCGATCGCGAGGCTCTGGCGGATGAACTCCTGTGACTCCGCGCCACCGGCCGCCGCAATGAACGTGCGATCCTTGGGCGGCACGGGCCAGAACAGCGGGCTCGCCTCGCGCGCTTTGGCTGCGTCCAGTTTCAGGGCCTCGTTGAGGCTGGTTGCCACGAGCGGCTCGAGGTCGAACACCCCCGAGATCGCATACGCCGATCGCACGAGATCGGCCGGCACACCCGACACTTTCGTCCAATCGGTCGCCAGCATGGTTGCCGCGAGGTGCCCGCCCGCCGAGTGGCCGACGACGACCGGCCGCTGTTTGGTCTTCTCCCACAGGGCCTTCATGAACTGTCGGAGTTCGCTGACGATCTGCATGATCGAGACCGACGGGCAGAGCGGGTAGGACGGCAGCGCCACCTGCACGCCCCGGGCGTTGAACTCCTTGGCGAGGAACGAATTGTCCTTCCGGTCGCCGCGTTGCCAGTAGCCGCCGTGAATGTAGACGACGAGTGGAGCTGAGCTGGCCCCGTTGCCGGCCTTGAACAGATCGTACTTGTTGCGCGGGCCACTCCCATACGCGATGTCGTTCTCGACTTTAGCCGAGGCTCGATAGGCCTCTGACGCCTTCATCCAGCGTCCCTGGATCTCGGGGTGCTCGGGCACGCGCTTTCTATTGTTGTATTCGGTTTCGAGGTCGAGCGCGGCCATGGCGGGTCCTGATTGTCGTGATGTGTCGGGCGTCTTGGGAGAAATCCGCGGGCAGGATGCCCGCGGACATGGGTTCGCGTGGCTCAGGGATGCGGACCCCACGGCGCTTCCGTCATCAGCTTCACTTCCTGGCTCATGACGAGCGGCCGGAACTTCGAGGCGAAGCCTTCGACGAAATCCTTGTTCGCGAACACGGCCGCCCAGTGCGCGCGCCGGTCGGCGTCGTCCTTGAACTTCCAGATGTGGACGAGCTGATTGATCATGCCCGTATCGGCCACGAAGTAGCCGACGAGGTTCTGGTCGTGCCCGCCCTTCTTGAGGGCCGGGAAGCCGAGCTCGACATAGAGCTTCTGCGCTTCACCCATCTTGCCGACATAGAGCGTGTAGGTGCGCATTTCGTAGAGAGCCATGGACGTTTCCTTTTGTTCTGGAGGTGCCATTGAGGCATTGGCCGCGGGGGGACGCAAGCCGTGCGGTCAGCTTCGCTCGCGGTAGAGCACGCGGCCTTCGAAGAGACGCCGTGCGGTGCGGTAGACGGCGGCGTACTCGGCGCGCGGCTCATCGGCGCCGTCAGTCACACGCGCGTCGACCACGATAGTACCCGAGGGATGCCCGATGCGTATGGCGGAGTGCTCGCGCCGGAGCCCGCGCGCCATCTCGGCCGGGATGGAGCCGGCGAGCCGCGTCGCGACCGCGAGGCAGAGCGCGCCCGTCAGCGGCGTCGCCCGATGCGGCTGGCCGTTGGAGATCACCCGCACGGCGATGTCCATGTCGGCAGCCGTGAGGTCCCGGCCCGACAGCGTCGTCATGGCGCGCGGCCCGGCGACGAACGCGATGCCGGGCGCGCTCGAGTTCTGCGCCTCCTCCGGGCTGGCGGCGATCCCCATGGCGACGGCGGCCTGCCGCCGGATCGCCTCGAGCTTGCCCATCAACCCGGCGTTGCCTTCGATCTCGGAGGGTGTCTCCGTGGCCGTGACGCCGAGCGCCTCCGCCATGACGTAGGCGACCGGATTGGCGGCGTCGACAAGGCTGGCCGCGATCTTCCCCACCCCCGGAACGTCGAGCATGTCCACGGCCCGGCCTGTCGGGAGGAGGCTCCCCGTCCGCGCGCCGCCGGGCTCCAGGAACTCGAGCCGGATCGGCGCGCCGCTGCCGCCGACGCCGTCGAGCGTCATGTCGCCCTCGACGGCCGCTTCGCCATCCTGGACCTGGAACCGGCTGACGATGATCTTGCCAGTGTTCGTGTTGTGAATGCGGACCATGGCGTCCGGCCCGGCGGGCATGGCCACGATGCCCTCGTCGACCGCGAACGGTCCGACCGCCGACGACATGTTCCCGCAGTTGCTGGTGTAGTCGACATGCGCTCGGTCGATCCGCACTTGCGCGAACGTGTAGTCGACGTCGGCGTCCGCGCGGGTCGACGGCCCGATTATGCACACCTTGGAGAGCGACGAGACCCCACCGCCCATGCCGTCGAGCTGCCGCATGTTCGGATCCGGCGAGCCCATGAAATCGAGGAAGATAGGAGCCCACCGCGCGCGGTCATCGGGCAGATCGCGCGCGTGCAGCATGACGGCCTTCGACGTCCCGCCACGCATGAAAACGGCAGGCAGCTTCTTCTGGGGCATGGTGGACGTCCTTCTGGAGAAGCGCAGTCAGCCGGCTCAGGGTCTCAGGTCGAGGAGTGCCGGGCGCGGTCGGCGGCCATGGCGCCCGCGATGCGGCCGAACACGGCGCCGCGCAGCACGCTCGTCGCTCCCGTGTAGGTGCCCCAGTAGAGGCCGATCGTTTCGCCGGCTGCATAGAGGCCGGGAATGGGGTCGCCATCGCGATCGAGCACGTGTGCCTCGGGATCGACCTTGATTCCGCCGAATGTGAAGCAGTTGCCGCAGATGATCGGGAACGCACGAAACGGGCCGCGCTCGAGCGGGAACGCCCAGTTCGACTTGCGCGGGGCGTAGCCACGACGCGTCGCGATCCCGTCGGGTTTCTCGGGGCTGAACGCAGCGGATTCCGGGCACGCGGCGTTGTAGGCGTCGAGCGTCTCTGCAAGCGCGTCGCCAGGAACGCCGATGGCGGCCGCGAGGGCCTCGATCGTCGGTGCCTCGACCGGCGGCTGATCGGATCGAACCGCGCGCCGCCAGTTGGGGATCTGCATGAGGCGGTCGTCGAGGATGAGCCAGGCCAGTCCGTCGGGTTGCTCGCCGATGACGCGGGTGACGGCCTCGTAGGTGGCGTCGGCGGAGGACGGGGCTTCGTCCGTGAAGCGGCGGCCGTTCACGTCGACCAGCACGCCATAGTTGAAGATCATCACCACCGGTTCGGGCGCTCCCGACCTTGGGTCGAGCGGCTCGGCGTGAAACCGCGAATAGTCTCCGGCAGGCGCGGCCCCCGCGGCGAGCGCCATCTCGATGCCCTCGCCCTTGTTGTGATACCCGCCCCGCGCCACGGGCCGGATGTAGCGGGCTTGCGGGCCCACGTAGCGTGCCAGCATCTCGGGATTGCCCTCGAACCCGCCGCACGCGAGCACCACCGACGGCGCCCGGAGCACGACCCGCCGATGCCCCGCGGCGACCGCCTCCACCCCGACGACACGCCCGTCCTCGCCCTTGATCAACCCCCGCGCGGTCGTCCGGTAGAACGTCTCGATCCCGTTGCTATCGGCGAAGGCTCCGAGCGCCTCGATCATGGCGAGGCCGCCGCCGACCGTGCCAAGCCGCGTCGTGGACGTCGTGATGAAATAGAGCGCGAGCGGCTCGAAGCGGAGCCCGAACCCCTTGAGCCACGCGATCGCGTCCGGCGCCGCGTCGGCGAACGTGGCGATGAGATCGGGATCGGTGAAACCGAAGGCCTTTGAGATCGGTGACCGGCTGGAGAAGTCGCCGCTCGTCTCGGCCACGATCGAGGGATCAAGATGATGGCCCGCGTGCCGCGCGAAATGATCGACGAAGTCATCGGCTACTTCGGTCTCGCTCTTGAGGCGCAGGAACGCCTCCGTCCAGCGCGTATTGCCGCCGCGATCTTCGAGGGGCGATCGCTCGAGAATGGCGACTTTTGCGCCTGCCTGATGCGCGGTGATGGCCGCGGAAAGGCCTGCGATCCCACTGCCGACGACGACCACGTCGAACGAGTGCTCGGTCAAGCTTGATGTCATGTGGGCCTCGGTTGGGGCGAAAGCTGGGTTGGAAATGGCGCGGCCGGGCGGCGCCTACTCGAGATTGAAGCCGCGGCGGCGGACGTAGGCTCCGAAATCGGCGCGCTCGGGAACCGCGTAATGGCGCGCCTTTTCCTCGCTCCAGCCGTACGTCTCCGCCATCCCGAACCGCGCGATGTTGCGCTGGGCGCGATAGGGAAAGATCGTGTTCCGTCGCTTGTCGTAGCCGCTGACCGCGTCTTCGGTCGCCTCGGTGTAGCGGTCGCGATGCACGGTCAGCCCGAGCGGCAACCTCGCCGAGACGAAATGCGCCCCGGCGGGAATGCCGACACCGAGCCCCGCCACCGGGAAGACGTGGTCGGGGAGACCCAGCAGTCCGCTCACCTCTTCGGCGTGATTGCGGATGACGCTGATCGGGCAGCATCCGAGTCCGGCCGCTTCGGCAGCGACGACGAAGGCCGATAGCGCGATCGCGGCGTCCACGCTGGCGTTGAAGAACGCGTCCAGATGGTCGTTGGCGAAAGCGTGCCCGCGCCAATGGTGCACCTGTCGCTGCCTGCGGTTATTGCCGAGGAAGACGAGAATGTGCGGGCAACCCGCGATCCAGTCCTGATCCTTCAGGAGGTCGTTGATGCGCGAGCGGATGCCGGCGTCCTCGACGATCAGGATGTCGCGCTGCTGGAGATCGCTTTTCGAGGGCGAGGACAGCGCCACGGCCGTCAGCGTCTCGAGCACCCCTGGCGCCAGCGGCTCTGGTTTGAACCGCCGCACGACTCCCCGGCCGGCGATGGTCCGCAGCGCGTCGTTGTCCGCGAGTGCGTCGGGGATGGCGAACGCGGCGTCGCCGAAGCGGAGATCGAGCAGATCCTTGAGCGCTGTCATGGGCTGGGGCTTCCGGTCTGGCCGTCGAGCGCGGCCTTCAGTTGCAGGAGATCGCGCCAAGCTTGCCGCTTCGCCTCAGGCTGACGCAAGAGATAGGCCGGATGCAGCGTCGGCATCACCCGGACTGAATGCGACCCGATCCGCACCTCCCGCCATCGGCCCCGGAGTTTCAGGATGCCGTCGTTGACGTCGAGGATCGCTTTCGCGGCCGGCCCGCCGAGCGTCAGGATGAACTCCGGCGCGACCAGCTCCAGCTGCCGCTCGAGGAAGGGTCGGCAGGCTTGAGCCTCTTCAGGCGTCGGCGTGCGATTGCCCGGCGGACGCCAGTAGACGATGTTCGTGATGTGTACGTCGCTCTCGGCGAGCCCGATCGCCGCCAGCATGCGGTCGAGCAATTGCCCGGCCCGGCCGACGAAGGGTTTCCCCGCCAGATCCTCCTCGCGCCCGGGCGCCTCACCGATGACGGCGACGCGCGCTGTCTCGCTGCCACGATAGAAGCAGAGGCTCTTGGCGGTGACCTTGAGTGGGCAGCCGTCGAATGACTGGAGCAACTCCTGCAGCCGGACGAGCGTCTCCGCCGATCGAGCGGCATTGCGGGCGGATGCAACTTGCGTCGGCGCGCGGCGCGTTGGTTGGGGGTCGCGACCGGCTGGCGGCGCTGGCGCTGCCGGCCCTCTGATGTGGGGCGCCCTCTCGGCAGCCGGGGCCTGGGTGCCGGTGGTGACGCGCGCGCCCTCGGGCGCCGAAGTGGATTTCTCCGGCCAGTCGAAGGCCGCGCCCGGCGCCCGCCCCGGTTCGGCCGTCCAGTCCAATGGGACTTCGTCGAGCGCATCGCTGACGCCCGCTTCCCGCCACCACGCGAGCAGCGCCAGCATGCCGTCTCTGTCTGTCACGTCTGCCATCGGCGCCGATCATACCGGCCGTCGCCGGGAACGCCAGCCATGCTCGCCAGCAGCCTCGCGCCGACGAAGCTTGACGATCGGGGCGGCCCCGACCTATCGAACGACGAACAGGTCATGGGCTGGAGCTGGATCGGGTATGGCTGAGAACGCTGAAGAGCTGCCGCCGCGGGAGGCGATGGAGTTCGACGTGGTGATCGTTGGCGCCGGACCGGCTGGTCTGGCGACGGCCATTCGTCTCCGCCAGCTCGCCGCGGAAACCGGCAACGAGGTCTCGGTCGTCGTGATCGAGAAGGGGTCCGAGGTTGGCGCCCACATCCTCTCCGGCGCCGTGATCGATCCGATCGGCCTCGACACCCTGATGCCCGACTGGCGCGAGAAGGGCTGCCCCCTCACCACCCAGGTGACCGAGGACAAGTTCTACTACCTCGGCCCGGCCGGCGAGATCCGCCTGCCGAACATCGCCATGCCGCCGTTCATGAACAATCACGGCAACTACATCGGCAGCCTCGGCAGTGTCTGCCGCTGGCTTGGTGAGCAGGCCGCCGAGATGGGCGTCGAGATCTATCCCGGCTTCGCGGCCGCCGAGGTCCTCTACGACGACAAGGGCGCCGTGGTCGGTGTTGCGACGGGCGACATGGGCATCGGCAAGGACGGCGAGCCGACCGACAGCTACACGCGCGGCATGGAGCTGCGCGGCCGCTACACCATCATCTCGGAGGGCGCGCGCGGCTCTCTGGCGAAGCAACTGATCGCGCGCTTCAAGCTGAGCGAGGGCCACGAGCCGCAGAAATACGGTCTCGGCCTTAAGGAACTGTGGGAGGTGGCCCCGGATCGCCACAAGCCGGGCCTTATCCAGCATACGTTCGGCTGGCCGCTCGACAACAAGACCGGCGGTGGCTCGTTCCTCTACCATTACGGCGAGAACCTCGTCTCCGTCGGCTTCGTGCTCCACCTGAACTACCAGAACCCCTATCTCTCGCCCTACGAGGAGTTCCAGCGCTTCAAGACCCATCCGGCGATCGCCGAGACGTTCGCCGGCGGCAAGCGCATCGCTTACGGCGCCCGCGCCATCACGGAGGGCGGCTGGCAGTCGATCCCGACGCTGGCGTTCCCGGGCGGCGTGCTGACCGGATGCTCCGCAGGCCTCGTCAACGTGCCGCGCATCAAGGGGAGCCACAACGCCATCCTGTCGGGTGTCCACGCCGCCGAGGCGGCGTTCGCGGCGCTGCAGGCCGGCCGCTCCCACGATGTGCTCGAGGGCTACGAGAGCGCCGTCCGCGAGGGCCCCGTTGGCCGTGACCTGAAGCGCGTCCGCAACGTCAAGCCCTACTGGTCGAAGTACGGCACGTTCGCGGGCATCGCGCTCGGCGGGCTCGATATGTGGCTGAACACGATCATTCCGGGTGTGGGCCTCGGCAACACGGCGAAGCACGGCAAGGCCGACCATGCCGCGACCGGCCGTGCCGACCGCTTCAAGCCGATCGCCTACCCGAAGCCCGACGGCGTGCTGACGTTCGACCGCCTGACGAACCTCTCGTTCTCTGCGACCAACCATGAAGAGAACCAGCCGGCTCATCTCAAGGTCGCGGATCTGGCCTTGCAGGCAAAGTCCGAGCTCGGCGAGTTCGCTGGCCCGTCCAACCGATATTGTCCGGCTGGCGTCTACGAATGGGTCGACGCGGATGGCGGCGGCAAGCGGTTCCAGATCAACGCCCAGAACTGCGTCCACTGCAAGACGTGTGACATCAAGGATCCGAACCAGAACATCAACTGGACGGTGCCCGAGGGCGGAGGCGGCCCGAACTACCCCGGCATGTAACGGGCCCACGCTCCTCGTGCGTCAAATCGACGGCTCGCCACCTGACGGCTGTTGCCACACCTTGCAGCAACTCCGGAACAGGGTTGGGCACGCGTGAAGCGCAGCAACTGGCACATTTGGCTTGTGGTGATCGCTCTTGCGATCCGCTTCCTCGTGCCGCCGGGGTTCATGGTCGGCACGGCGGATGCCGCAGGTCTGCCGACCATCGTCATCTGCACCGCCAATGGCTTCAAGCAGGTTGCCATCGGTCCCGATGGCCAGCCTGTCGAACATCAGGCGCCGAGCGCCGAAGAGCCGCCGTGCGCCTTCGCGTCATCGATCGCAGCGCCATTGCCGGAGCATGCCCAACCGTCCGTTTCGGTCGTGTGGATCGAAATTGCGTGCGTCGATGATCGCCCGTTGCGATTGGGCTCGCCGACTGGCCACGGCTGGCAGGCGCGCGCGCCACCATGGTCCAGGCGGTCGGCCTGACCGCCGATGTGCCGCTGTCGGCACGCACACGGCGATCGAGCCGATGCCCCGCGCCGGTCGCGCGACGCGTAGGTGTGCGCCGTCGCAGGTCCGCTTTCGGGCGACCGTAGCGCTCGATCTGAAACGATAGAGGGCCGGGTGTGAGCCCCTGGAGCCAATGCCAGCCGGCGGAGGGCTCGACAACGCACCCTTCGACCCCATCTCATTCAAGGATTTTGGAGACGACATGAAAAGCAATCTCTCGAAGTTCGCCGCTGCAGCGCTCGTCTGCCTCGCGACGACGGCCGTCGAGGCGGCCGACTACACGCTCGGTAGCCTCAAGATCTCGACGCCCTGGTCTCGCGCGACCCCGGCGGCTGCAAAAGTGGCCGGTGGCTTCATGGTCATCGAGAACAGCGGCAAGGAGAGCGACTTCCTGGTTGGTGGCTCGCTCGTCCGCTCGGGACGCGTCGAGATCCACGAGATGGCGGTCGTCAACGACATCATGAAGATGCGTGAGCTGCCGGAAGGGCTTGAAATCAAGCCGGGCGCGACGATCACATTGAAGCCCGGCGGCTACCACGTGATGTTCATGGAATTGAAGGAGCCGCTGGCCGAGGGCGACAAGGTCGAAGGAACGTTGATCTTCAAGAAGGCGGGCACGGTGAAAGTCAGCTACGAGGTGCGGCCACGCGGCGCCAAGGGCGGTGGCCACGGCGGTCACGGCGGCCATGGTGGAAAGCACTGATGAAACTGAGATCGATACTCGCGGGGGCGGCGATCGCCGCCCTCGTGATCGCGGCGATTGCGGCTGGCACCTTGCTCGTGACGCGGACCTTCATGCCGAAGGGCGGCTTCGCGGCATTGGTCGGCGGTCCCTTCGTCATGACGGCCCATGATGGGCGCCGGATCACCGATAAGGACCTCGCCGGCAAGCCGTTCGCGATTTTCTTCGGCTTCACGCAATGCCCGGATGTCTGTCCGACGACGATGCTCGAGGTCGCCAACATGATGGAGCGCCTCGGAGCGGATGCCGATCGCATGCGCTTCCTGTTCGTCACCGTCGATCCGGAACGTGACACGCCGGACCTGCTGCGCGACTATCTGTCGAGCTTCGACAAGCGGATCGTCGGCCTCTACGGATCGAAGGAGGAAACGGAGCGTATCGTTAAGGCCTATCGCGTCTTCTACGAGCGCGTTTCGACGAAAGAGAGCTATACGATCAACCACACGGCGACCATGTTCCTGATGGATCATCGTGGCCGGCTGGCGAAGACGTTGGCTTTTGGCGAGGACGAAGGCTCTCGCATCGCGAAACTGAGGGAGGTGATTGCGCTCGCTCGCCAGTCAGGTGGCTGAGCGCCCCGCGTGACCGATCCTCGCTTCAATGTGCAACGGGCCGGTCACGACGTCATGGAGGAGACACGATGAGCGCCATTCAGTGGATTGCGGTCTGGGGCGTCGTCTCCCTGCTCACGGCGGTGGCGGGCGGATTTCTGGCGGCCGCAAAGAACCGCGATCACTCCTGGTGGGCGGCGTGGTGCTTTGTGCTGCCGCCCATGCTCCTCATTCTGCTCCTGATGTCGAACAATCAGGGCCAGCGTCCCCGGCGCCCGTCCATGGAGGAGGAAGACCGGGAACGCGAGTGGCTGTGAGACGAGGTCGGCGCGCGGTCGAGCAACGGTGACCCGCCTCCAGCGCCGCCGTTGAGGTCACTCGAGCACCGGCACAAGTTCGGCAGGATCTTGTGAACGCCGGACGCGGCCTTCGAGGTGGGCGCCCTGATCGACGCTGAGCTGTTGGTGATGCACGTCACCCTCGACGCGAGCGCCGGATTTCAGAGCGACGTTGATCGCCTTCACAGTTCCAGCGACCTCGCCGTGAACGATGACGCTGTGGCCCGATACGACACCGGTGACGTGTCCTTTTTCACCGATGATGACTTCGTGGCCGACGACGTCGCCCTCGATCTTGCCTTCGACCTGCAGCGTCCCGCGCGTGATGATGCGCAAGCCTTGACCGACGATCGTAAGATCATTCCCGATGATCGAGATGGTGCCGCCGTTCGCACTCGTCGTGGGGCGGGACGCGCTCGCGGTCGCTGCCCCCAAGGTACCTCCTCCCGACGCACTGTTGGCAGCCCCGCTCGTTGGCGGTGTTGCGAACAGCGCATCGTCTGTGCGGTCGAGCGACTTGATCTGGTTGATGGATTTTGCAGCAGCAGGTTGACGCGTGAACATGACTCCGGCCCCCAATCGAGATTGACACCCCTCCGGGGTCGATGGGCACACGGGCACGTGACCGAAATATGTCCGCCGAGAGTGCTGCCAGGGCGCACGACGGCCTCGTGCCTGCCTCAGGCAGCCATGGCACTGGGGCTCTTGAGGGCGAGCCGCGCGGCGCGCAGTCGCCGTCCGGTCTGCTCGCGCTCCCGCTGCGGCAGCACGTCGAGGCTCGGCCACAACCCGGTGATGAGCGTTCGTGCATAGCCGTTCGCATGCCCCGACCTGCGCAGTGCAGCGGCTGCCCCGTGGTGGTCGTAGCCGAGACGATGCGTCGACAGCACGGCCCCGTGCACTGTCGGCGTGATGAGGCCGTACCAGACGTCCGGCGTCCCATCGTTGGCAGGCATGCCGACGACACCGGCGTTGAACCAGGTCTGGCGGCCTGACCGGGTGATGAACGGCACGCCGCAATGGCCGGCGATGATGACATCGGCCGAATCGAGCGCGCATTCCTGACGGATCAACTCCTTGTCGGAGCCGAACACCCAGTCACTGACCCCCGACACGGCGCCGTGCACGACGCGATAGCTGAGACCGCCCATGGTGAACCGGAACGTGTCCGGCAGCTGCCCCATCCAGCGCCGCATCTCGTCCGAGGTATGAGCCGCAGCATAGGGATACCAGCCCTTGGCGAGCGTCGCACAAGCACTGCCATCTTCGAAATTGCAGGCGCAGTCCTCCGCCCCCGCGGCGATCTGCTGCTCGCAGTTTCCCTGGATCACATGGCAGCCCCACTCGGCGATCAGCCGGCTGGTCTCGTCCGGCTCGCAGCAGTAGGCGACGACGTCCCCTGTGCAGATCACGCGCTCCGCCGGAATTCCGAGGCGCTCGGCCTCCGCCTTGGCTGCAACTGTGGCTCGCAGGTTCGAATACGGGCCTCCGATCACCATCACGGGACGCGCGTCGTCGTCGAAGTTCTGGATCATGGATGGAAGGTCCGTCCTTTGCTTGGCAGCGCATGGATAGCCTCCTCCGGCAGGGGCCTCAAGCTGCGCAGGATGGCAGGCGTCATCACGTTTCCGGGAGCTGAAGTGTTCGGTGCACTCCGGCTCATTCGAGGCCGAGCGAGACCATGAACTGGCTCGTCAGCGCCAGCGTTCGCCGTCGGACGTCGTCCGGCCCCCATCTCGCTGCCCCCCCAAGGTCCTGTGAGATCCGGAACACGCTGCGAGCATAGATCTCGCGCTTCTGGGCGAAGTCGCGGTTTCCCGCCGCGTTCTGCTCCCGCTCGGTGAGGAGCGTCAGGTTGCCGAGCGTATGCTTGAGCCGCGCCGCCTGACCGTCGTCCGCGAAGTCCGTAGCCCACTGCCCGGTCGTCACCGGGCGCTGCGGAAACACATGCTCTACGGTCGCTTCGGGCGCGATCGAGACTGCGCCGTCGCCTTCGAGGCTGGCGTTGATCCTCAGCAGCAGGAACAGCTTGTAGGGTCGCCGAATGAAGTTGGCGCCGGTCAGGACGGCGCGGACGGCGCGTTTCTCGTCAGCGGTGATATCGAGCGGCCCTCCGGGCTCGATCTGGCGATTGGCGTCGATCGCCGCGAGGAGATCGAGGTAACGCCGCTCGCGGCGCGAAATGTCCTCGGCCCTGATCATCTGGCACCACGCGAGCGCCTCGAGGCGGTTGAGGAACTGCGGCGTCTCGGGATCGTCGAAATAGCGATGGCGCAGCCAATGCAGAACCGGCAGTCGCCACGTATCGTGCCGCATCACCCACGAGAGATACTGCAGGCGACGGAAAACCGGACCTGGCGTCGCGACAGGATTCTGCGCTCCGGCGAGCATCTCTACGTAGCGCCGGCCGACGGGCCTCAGATGATCGAGAATGAAGCTGCCGACGCCATCGGCGCTGTCGAGATCGAACGCCCGTCCGATGGCCGCATCCGACGTATCGCTGGGAACAGTTCGTGTCTGCAACGTCGCCAGATCCTGGAACAGGCCTTCCATGCGCTCGCGGCCGAGCCGGCTTTCGAGGCTTTCCCAGACCGACTGCGCCAACTCGCGCACGTCCCCGTTGCAGAGGCCGAGCGCGCGGCTCTTCAGGAGATCGCTGACATGTGGCCTGATGCCGGTCTCGTGGAGGGTCGAAAAAAGCAGCCGGGCGGCGCCCTCCTCGCCGACACGGACGACGACCAGCCACGTGCGCTCGAGCACGAACAGCGCGAGGTCCCGCCGCTCCTCGGGGGGCAGTTGAACGATGCGTCGCTGGATCGCCTCGCGATTGTCGAGCAGCGCGTTCTGGCTCGGCGACAGGTCCTCGGCGCCGATCGTCACGGGGCTGTACGTCGCGCCCGGGGTCTGGACGGCCGCGAGCAGAAGCGGACTGAGATCGCGCAAGGTGCTGAGGCGGGGATCGCGCCCGTCATCGGCCAGGCATCGCCCGAGCCGGGAGCGCAACTAAAGATTGCATTCAAGGTCGCGCAACGCCGCGAGAATGATGGTGGGTGTGATCAGGCGCTGATGGCCGTCCGCGATGTCGTAGCCCTGCCCTCCGCCTTCCCCCGTGACGATGATGTTGCCGAGCGGATACCAGTCCAGCGGCTCCGAGCCGAGCGCATGACGGATCAGATCCTGCAGGAGGCGCTCGGCATGCTCGGTTTGCCAGGCAAATCAGCGCTGGAAGTAGGCAACGGCAAGCGTCGTCGCGCTGAGGAAGAAGCTCTCCACGCTATGGCACTGGCTGGACATTGGCGGCGGCATGCAGATCCTCGCGACGACGTGACCGCGAATGCAGGCGGACACAGCAGTGGAATGGGCCGACGAAGACCCTTCGCCCGGGGAATATCAGATTCAACCTGGACGAGTAGCTCCACGGACGAACCGGCCCGTCCGCATCTCCCGCAATGCGGCTTAGTCCGGTACGGCGACTGCCGGGTCGTCGGGTCTGAACCCATGCGCAGCGCGCCGGGGCGGCAGTTTCCACAGACGGCAGAGGAGCGCCATCAACCGCTCTTCGCGCGCGCTGACAACGTCCGGTGTCCATGTCGCGAGACCGGCGAGGTGGCGGGTCAGCGCTGGAGCATTGTCGGCATCTTCGAGGAAGATCGCCATCTTGTCGGCGAAGTCCCTGTTCTTGGCGCGCTCGTTCTGCTCGCGGGTCACAAGGATGAGGTTACCCAACGAATGCGTGCACCTCTCGCGCACCGAGGCATCGTCGAACCACGTGCGCCAAGCGCCGTTTCTGCCGGGCTTCTGCGGCAGGATGTGTTCGACCGTGAACCCTGCTGGATCGAGGCGTTGCGGTGTTCCGGCGATCTCGTCGTTGAGGCGAAGGAGGACCAGCTTGCAGATGGCTTGCCCCCGCTGATGCAGGTTTTTCAGATTGAACTGGATGAGCTTTTGCTCGTCACGCGTCAGATTGATCGGATTTTGCGGGCTGTCGGGAGTGGCGTTTCGGGTGTTGTCGATCACGGCCTTGAACCGCTGCATCCGCTTGTCCGAGCCGAGTCCGAGCACGCGCATCCCGAAGGCGAGGCGTTCGAGCCGCTCGCACTGATCGGCGAGCCAGTCAGAATCGCCGGTGTTCATTCGCCAGATCACCATCAGCGGCGCCACCCAGTCGGCCCCCTGCAGCCATCCGAGATAGCTGACCGCCCGGTCGATCCTCTCGGGTACGAGGCTCCGGCTGGTGCCGCAGCGCTGGATCGTCTCGAGAATGTCCGCATAGGGGACGAGCGTATGCTCGACGAAGGCGTCGGCAGTCCCGGCCCTCTCGATGAGCGTCCTTAGATCCTCGATCGTGCGCGACCGGGTCCGCCCCTCCGCCGTCCGGACGTGCGTCAGCAACTCCTCAAGGCTGCCGCCGAGACGTTGCTCCATGTCCGCCCAGCGGCCCGCGACCGCGGCCTGCCGTGTCGCAGGGATGGCACCGAGGATCTGGGCCTTGAGGATGTCACCGCGCGCCAGCGGCTGCCCGCGATCGTTGAGCACCGAGAAGATCGTGTGCGCACGATCGATCGAGTGGGTCGAAATCACCGCACAAAAGCATCGCTCGAGGACGAAGTGGAGCAGTCGGCGGCGCCTGTGGGTGGTTTCCCCGACTAGCGCCGACATGAGTTGCTCGCGCACTGCGAGCACGCGCTCGGCAGGCCCCGGCAGGCTTTCGTCGGCCGGCATCGTGGCCGTGGCCCCGGCGTCCTGGACGTAGCTCCGGAAGAAGGTCGCGAGGGATGCATTTGGCAGGAGCACGACGGTGTCCGCGACGTGGCCACCGCGGGAAACTTCGGGGAGCGTCCGCAACAGGTAGGGTGCCACCAAGGCACGTGCGTGCTCGTCCTCGTAGGCCGCGATATCGCGGAGCACGGCGAGCAGGATGGTGACGGTCATCAACCGCTGCAGTCCATCGACGATGTCGCAGCGCATGGCTTGCCCGCCATCGTCGCGGGGCTGGTGCATGAGCACGACGGCGCCGAGAAAGTAGGACGCTGCCTCGTCGTCGGGGTCGTCGGAGGCGAACAGCAGGTCATCGAGCAGCTGTGTCGCGTGCGTCGGTGTCCAGGAATACCCTCTTTGATAACCGGGCGCGGCGAGCCCTGCTGGATCGCCCAGGATCTCGGCAAGTGTGGCTGTTCTGGCCTCGAAGGGAGATCGCATGACGGCTGTGGCCCGCTCTGGCAAGCGCGGTCGAGAGCCTCGTCCGTGCACCGAAGTGTCGCGACGGTGAAGGCCGCTGCGATAGCACGTCTCCGGGTCGGATCACAATATGAGGAAATGCTGACGGTCGCATGATGGCGGCCGTCACAGGTCGCGCTATTGGCGAGCGAGGACGATGCGAGCCATCCAGGCGACGTCGCGGCGCCTCAGCGCAAGCTTCTCGGACACCGCCCCGAACGCGCTGACTTCGATCCGCGTTGGCGTGGCCGCGACGAGCAGCCTCGGCATGACCGGCATCCCGGCAGGCTTGAGCAGCACGCGATCGCCGGTTCGCGGCAATGCGGCTTCCGAGACCACCAGCGTGTTTCCGATGCTGTAGACCGGTTCGAGGCTCGAGTCGGCGACGGCGACGGCGAAGCGCCGGTGGGACGCCGCCGAAACTTCTGGCTCCCAGCCGAGGACGATCGCGTCACGGATTTGACCGACCATGGGCACACGGGAGAACTCGTCGTCCTCGCTGGCCGCGGCTGATGCTCTCGCGGCCGTCAGTTCGATGGCAGCGAATTCGTCGAGGGTCGTATTGGTCGCCTCGAGGATCTTCGCGATGCTTTCGGTGCTCGGCCAGCGGGGCCGCCCTTCGGCCGTGCGCCGCTTTGATCTGTTGAAGGCCGTGGCATCGAGGCCAGACAGCCGCGCCAGGGCTGATGCCGTCAGTCCCTTTTGACGGGCCAGCGCATCGATCGCCGACCAGATCCATTCGTGCGTGAAAGACCGCTCATGTCTTTGCATACGGTTCGTCTCACGCGCCTGTCATGCTAGTAGTCGCCGCTGTTCGGAGAGATTGGATCTGAGAATGCCATCGACCCACCGTCGAGCCTGTTCGGGTGACGTAGCCGTCTCGTCTGGGCAGGCCGCTGAGCGTGGCATCCCGCATTCCGCCGTGCGAACCGAGGAAGGGCCCGCGGAAGGCGACAGGTGGCGTGCGTACGATGTCAGCATGCAAGGTCCGAGCCGACGGTCCACGTCTTTAGATCAAACGAGCCTTCAGGGCCTGAGCCTATGCTTGAACTAGTTTACAAGATCTGTACGGCCGACGAATGGAAGGCCGCCGGTGCCTCCGGGATGTATGGGGGCTCCCCCGACGATCGGCGGGATGGCTATATACATCTCTCATCGCCGTGCCAGGTCCGGGGTACGCTCGCCCGGCATTTCTCATCGCCTGACGGTCGTGGATTGCCGGATCTCGTCCTCGTGGGGTTCCGGCCGGATAGCCTCGGCGAAGCCTTGCGGTGGGAGCCGTCGCGAAACGGCGAGAACTTTCCGCATCTCTACGGTCAGCTCGATCCGGGCCTCGCAGTCAGCATCCTGGAACTGGGCGTAGCTGCCGACGGTCGCCATGATTTGCCAGGAGGCTTCCCGTAATGTTCAGCCAATTGTTCGATCTTGCGGGGCCCGCACTTCTGGCCCTCGATCCCGAACGCGCCCACCAGGTGAGCCTTCAGGCCTTGGAAAAGGGGCTCTATCCGCGCGAAACCTCCCGGGACGACGAACGGCTCGGCGTCGAGGTCGCGGGACTTCGCTTCTCCAATCCCCTGGGCGTTGCCGCGGGTTTCGACAAGGACGCACGCGTCCCGGACGCCATACTCGGCATCGGCTGCGGTTTTGCCGAGATCGGCACGGTGACGCCGCGGGCGCAGACCGGCAATCCGACGCCCCGTGTCTTCCGCCTGATCGACGACCGCGCGGTCATCAATAGGCTGGGCTTCAACAATGGAGGTCACGCGGCGGCCCTGGCGCGTTTGCAGGCACGTCGCACGCGAGGCGGCATCGTCGGCGTCAACATCGGCGCGAACAAGGACACCGCCGACCGGTCGGCCGACTACGTCGCCGGCATCGATGCCTTCTACGGCGTCGCCAGCTATTTCGCGGTCAACATCTCGTCGCCGAACACGCCGGGTCTGAGGGATCTGCAGGCGCCGGCCGCGCTCGATGAGCTTCTGGGGCGTGTCATGGCCGCCCGCGCCCGCCACGTTGCCGGGGGTACCCCCGTCAGGCCGGTGATGGTCAAGATCGCGCCCGACATCGCCGAGGACGACATCCCGGCCATCGTCGATCGCCTCGTGGCCCACGGTGTGGATGCCATCGCCGTCTCCAATACGACGCTGTCGCGGCCTTCGCTACGGGATCAGCGAACGGCGGGCGAAACGGGCGGTCTTTCGGGACGCCCGCTGTTCCACCGCTCGACGGCCATGCTGGCCCGGGTACATGTCGCCACCGGCGGACGCATTCCGCTGGTCGGCATCGGCGGCATCGACAGCCCGGCGACGGCGCTGGCCAAGATCGAAGCCGGCGCGACCCTTCTGCAGCTCTATACGGGCCTGATCTACGAAGGTGTGAGCCTCATCGGCCGCATAAAGTCTCATCTGGCCGACACCGCGCGCGCCGAAGGTCTCTCATCGATCTCCGAAGCCGCCGGCCGCCGAGCCCGGGAGTGGGCCGCCAAGCCCCTCGACGCCTGAACTACGCCTTCCGGCCCCACCTCCACACCTGATCTGACGAGACACCGATGCCTTCGACCGTCTACGACTCCGCCATTTTCCGCGACATGTTCGGCACCCCCGCCATGCGGGCCGTGTTCTCCGACGAGGCGCTTGCCCGCCGTTATGTGGACGTCGAGGTCGCCTTGGCCCGTGCCGAAGCGAAAGCCGGCGTCATCCCCGCCGAAGCCGCCGCCGAGATCGAACGCCGCGCGGCGGCCGTTGTCGTCGATCTGTCGGCGCTGAAGGCCGAGACGGACATCGTCGGGTATCCGATCGTCGGGATCGTCCACCAGCTTGCCAAGGGAGCCGGCGACGCGGCCGGCTATGTCCATTGGGGCGCCACCACCCAGGACATCATGGATACGGCGACGGTGCTCCAGCTTCGCGACGCGCTGGGCCTGGTCAGGACCGACCTCGAGGCCCTCGACGTCACCTTGACGGCGCTGGCGGCAAGGCATCGCGATACGGTCATGGCCGGCCGAACGCACCTTCAGCACGCCCTGCCGGTGACATTCGGGTTCAAGGCGGCCGTCTGGCTCTCCATGATCCGCCGTCATCGCCAGCGCCTCGACCAGCTCGAGCCGCGTGTTCTGGTCGTCCAGTTCTCCGGAGCAGCCGGCACGTTGGCTTCGCTCGGCGACAAGGGGCTCGAGGTGCAGGGCCGGCTCGCCGACGAGTTGGGCCTCGCGCGTCCCGACATCACCTGGCACGTCGCCCGTGACGGCATTGCCGAGGCCGGCGCGTTCCTGGGGCTGGTGACGGGCAGTCTCGCGAAGATCGCGGTCGACGTCATGCTGATGATGCAGACCGAGATCGGCGAGGCCTTCGAGCCGTTCGTCAAGGGTCGCGGCTCCTCGTCGACGATGCCGCAGAAGCGCAACCCCATCTCCTGCGAGATGATCGTCGCGCTCGCCAAGGCGGTTCGCGCCCAGGTCGGTCTCCTGCTTGACGCCATGGCGACGGACCACGAGCGCGCCACCGGCCCGTGGCACCTCGAATGGATCGCGGTGCCGGAATCCTTCATTGCCTCATCGGGCGCGTTGCATCAGGCCCGGTTCATGCTCGACGGCCTGATCGTCGAGCCCGAGGCCATGCGGCGTAATCTCGACATCACGGGCGGCCTGATCGTGGCTGAGGCCGTGATGATGGCGCTCGCCCCTCATACCGGCCGTGGTGCGGCTCATGATCTGGTCTATGCCGCGTGCCGCGCATCGCTCGAAAGCAGGACGCCGCTGATCGATCAGCTTCGGCGCATGCCGGAGGTGACGCGGCACTTCGACGAGGCCGGCCTCCGAGACCTCGTCGACCCCGCGCGCTATCTCGGTACGGCGCGCGAGATGGTCGACCGCATGGTGTCGCGGCCTCGGTGAGGGCCGCGATCGGACAGGATCAGGCGACAGGTTGGTGGCGGGCTTTGGCCGCCCGCGTCAGGGCCGCGCACACGAGCCGGTCGAGTTGGAGACGTTCGGCGAGCATGTCGAGGAACTGAACTTCCTCCACCTTCACCTTGAGGTCGGTGGCGGCCACCTCGGCGGCGAGGACATATGCTGTCTCGGCGAGATGCGTCGGCAGCGCTGTCCGGATGAGGTCCAGAACCCGATCAACGCCGCTCGGTCCCGCGAGCAAGCGTCCGCACGCCTGTGCTTCGCGCTGAAACCACCCGGCATCGTAGGCGTGGAACGGCGGCAGATCCTTGACGATCGTTTCGATCCGCTTGAGTTCGTCTTCAGTGATCCGCCGGTCTATTGCCGCCGTCGTCACCATCGCGAAGATCAGGGCTTCCTCGGGGGTTAGGGGTGTGGACATCTCGGCTCCGGCTGCAGGGATCGGGCGGTGACGCGCGTGCCTTGGGAAATAGGCGCGAAACGCGGCGAAACAAGCCAACCGGCGATTGACGCGCCTACCTGCTGGAACCTAGGGTCCGCCGAAACCCGAGCGAACTCAGAGTCATGATCGAAAACCAGTTCACCATTCCGCCGTCCGTCGCTGCCGAGGCCCGTTCTTGGCCCTTCGAGGAAGCGCGCCGTCTGATCCAGCGCCTGGATCGGATGGAAGGAGGCAAGGAAAAGACCGTCGTTTTCGAGACCGGCTACGGCCCGTCGGGCCTCCCGCATATCGGCACTTTCGGCGAAGTTGCGCGCACCAGCATGGTGCGCCATGCATTCCAGGTCCTGACCGGTGGCGCGCGCCCGACGCGCCTCGTCTGCTTCTCCGACGACATGGACGGCTTCCGCAAGGTGCCGGGCAACGTCCCGAACCAGGAGATGCTCGCCGGCTACCTCGACACGCCGTTGACGAGCGTGCCGGACCCGTTCAACGAAGCGGGCGGCGCGGCGGCCCATCCGAGCTTCGCGCATCACAATAACGCCCGGCTGCGATCGTTCCTCGACCGGTTCGGCTTCGAGTACGAATTCTTCTCGGCGACCGAGGTCTACAAGTCGGGCCGCATGGACGCGACGCTCGTCCGGATGCTCGAAGTCTACGACAAGGTGATGGACATCATCCTGCCGACCCTCGGGCCGGAGCGCCGGGCGACATATTCCCCGTTCCTTCCGATCTCGCCGCGGACCGGCAAGGTCCTCTACGTTCCGATGATCGAGCGTCACCCGTCCAAGGGGACGGTCGTCTACGTCGATCCCGACACCGGCGAGAAGGTCGAGACCAGCGTCACGGGCGGCGCCGTCAAGTGCCAGTGGAAGGCGGATTGGGCCTTGCGCTGGGCGGCTCTTGGCGTCGACTACGAAATGGCCGGCAAGGACCTGATCGACAGCGTCACCCTGTCGTCGAAGATCTGCCGGGCGCTCGACGGTGTCCCGCCCGAGGGCTTCAATTACGAGCTGTTCCTCGACGACAAGGGCCAGAAGATCTCGAAGTCGAAGGGCAACGGCCTGACGATCGAGGACTGGCTCACCTACGCGAGCCCTGAAAGCCTGTCGTTGTTCATGTTCCAGAAGCCGAAGACGGCGAAGCGGCTTTACTTCGACGTCATTCCGCGGGCGGTGGACGAGTATCTGACTTTCCTCGCGAAATTTCCCGCCGAGGAGGCGAAGGCGCGCGTCGAAAACCCCGTCTGGCATGTCCACTCGGGCACGCCACCGGCAGCGGAACTGCCGATCTCGTTCGCGCTCCTCCTGAACCTGGTCTCGGCCTCAAACGCCAATGACCCGACGGTGCTCTGGGGCTTCATCCGGCGTCTCGCAGCGGAAGCCACACCGGAAAAATTCCCGCTCCTCGATCAGCTGGTCGGCTACGCCATCGCCTATTACGACGCCTTCGTGAAGCCGAAGAAGACGTTCCGTCTCCCGACCGATGCCGAGCGGAAGGCGCTCGAGGCCCTGTCCGAGGCCTTGGCTGGGGCCCCGGCCGGCGCTTCGTCGGAAGTCCTGCAGAACCTTGTCTTCGAAGCGGGCAAGTCCAACGGCTTCGCTGAGAACCTGCGGCAGTGGTTCCAGGCGATCTACGAGGTACTTCTCGGCGAGAGCCAGGGACCGCGGTTCGGGTCGTTCATCGAGCTCTATGGGATCGAGGAGACCCGTGCCCTCATTGCCAAGGGCCTCAACGGCGACCTCGCGCGAGCTGCCTGATCCGCTCGAGCGACCAGAGCTGCGGCGCGGCCGCGCGCTCGTTCGGCCGGAAGAGGCGCGCCTCGAGCGTTCGCCAGATGAGCGCAAATCCGCTGAGCAGCAAGGCTCCGACGAGCACGGGGCTCACGATCCAGTCGAGCGGCAGGGCATAGGTCGCGATCAGGAAACCGTCGATGCCGGCGGGCGGATGCAGCATGCGCGACGCCAGCATGGCGAAGGTCGAGAGCCCGACGGCAATGGCGGCGGCGGTGTCTCCTTGTCCGAAAAGCCAGATGGCGAGGTATCCGCTCGCCGCGGACAGCATGTGTCCCCCGACGATCGCGCGAGGTTGAGCGGGGCCGCTGTCTGGCAGCGCCATCGCGAGCACGATGGATGTCACGAACGGGACCCGGACCATCGGTTCGCCGCTGAGCCGTGCGAGCATCTCCATGACGGCAATGGCGATACCCGCACCGAGGGCGCGAAACAGGGCGATGCGGATCTGCGTCACGGGCGAAAGTCCGGCAGAGTGAGCGTTGAATCGGCGATCGGGCAGATCCGAAGAGAACAGGTGTCTGGCAACGATGCAAGCTTGCACACCGCACCACCCGGCCGCTCACCCTCGTGCGAGATGGGCCAACCGCCGTCCAAGCTCATCGGCAGCACCCGTGAGCGGCTCGAATTCGAAGCGAACCGTGGAGCGCCCGGCCGGTACCCTGACACTCCGGAACATGACGTTGGCCTTGAGGATCGGCACGTGGCGACCGTTCACTTTGGCGGTCCACCATGGATGCCAAACGTCGGCGAGCACGAGGTAGCCGGGCTTGTCCGCCGTGACGACGACGTCGATCACGGTGTTCTCGTAGAGCTTGATCACGGCGCTGCCTGCTGCCGGCCTCGCGTCCGAGGGACTTGGTCGCGCGCCTCGTCCGGTGACCTGGAATTTTGCGCTGGTGCGTGCGAGCGGTCTGGCCACGGGAAGCCCCATCGCGTCCTTCGCATCGAGCAACACCACCCGTGTGGCATCGAAGTCCGGCCAGCGGCCGGTCGCAAGGATTTCTTCCGTGTCGACGCCCATCGCGGTCTCGACGAACATGACGCGCGGTAGCGCCCCCGGATTCTCGTAGATGAAGGCATCTCGCGTTCGCGCGACCAGATGGAGATCGTCGCTACCGAGCGTCTCGTCGATCTGCTCGAGTGGCACCGCGCTCACGATGAAACGGAGCCCGAGCAGATCAGCGAGACGGGACCGATAGGAAGGAAAAAGGGCGCTGAACAAGCGCTGATCCGGCCCCGCGCTGTAGTCCGTGGCGCCGAGAGCGCGCGAGACGATGGCAAGCCTCAGCGGATTGTAGCCGAGCGTCTGATCGAGGCCCTGCGCTTCTGCTGCATTCTGCCAGTCGAACCCGACTCCGGCCATTTCGATGCGGTCGCGCCACGGCGTGCCGACCTGCCGCCGGACCATGCGTTCGAGCAAGGCGATGGTGTCGTTGCTGGTGTCGGGCCGCAGCACCTCGAGGGCCTTGTCGGCGGGCTTTCCCGTCGCCTCGCTGGGCCCGTTGTTCACGATGAGGTCACCGCCAGCCAGCGCAGCAACGGCCATCCCGGCAAACGCACTGCTGCGCACGAGAGGGGGCGAGAGCCATTGCAGTGCGAGGTAGGTCGTGCCGATCATCGCTGCCGCAACCGCGATGGGCACGGCCGCATCGGTGAGCTTCCCCATGCGGAGCGCCACGAGCCCGCCGATCGCCGCGACCGCGACCATCAGGGCGACCTCGGCCGGGTGCCACGTCGCTTGAGCCGTCTCCTTCTCGGTCAGCCATCGATGCAGGAGGTAGCCCGAGACGATCGCGAGCAATCCACACAACAGGAACGTCGCGTCGGCCGGTCGGCGGAACAGCGCGACCCCCGGCATGAGGTGGTAGATGGCGTAGAACGCGGGCGTCGAGGCGCCGAGGGCATAGACGAAGGTCAGTCCCGCCGCGAGGGTGAATCCGCGCACCTCGGGACGCCACAGATCGCCGGGCCGAAACGCGGCGCGGATCAACAGAACGGCCGGCAGGGCGCCGATATAGAGCTGGGACATGTTGGGCGAGAGCGACAACTCGTCCGGATCCCACGCCTCGCTGAACGGTCCCCAGTAGCCGGTCGATTTCGACGCCACGCCGAATAGATCGGCCACGAACAACGAGAGCAGCGAGGCCGGGTGCAGCGAGCCGCGCGCCGCCTCGGCGTAGGCGATCGTCGGTCGGTTCGAGCCGCTGAGGAACAGGTAGGTAATCAGCACGGGGCCGGCGGCGACGAGTAGCGCGAACAGGGCTGCAACCGACAGGACCGGCAGCGCGGCAAAGAACGCCCGACGCGGCGAGTCCTGTGACCAGACCCATGCCGCGACCACGAGGGCCATGACGTAGGCGCCGAGCAACGCCACCTGGTCCGGACTGACCAGCATCAGGCCGGCCGCAAGGCCCGCAAGCGCTCCGGAAAAAATGCTCCGGCGGTCGAGGCCGCGCACGAGAAGCCACAGTGCGAGTGCGAAGAAGGCATAGCTCTGGATTTGCCCGACGTGCTGCATGCGCCAGCTCGCGGACCCGCCGAACGCGAAGCAGAGCGCCGCCACGCACGCGGCGACCGGATGCCAGCCCTTGTCCCGGAACAGCATGAGGATCGACAGTCCCGCCATCCCGAGGAGTGCGATCACGAACGTATCGAGCAGCCAGAACGCGGGTTGCTCCGCAATCAGCGCGATGAACGCGGCCGGCGAGAAGATCAGCGATTGCGGATCAGCGATCTGCGGCACGCCGACGAAGGTGTGCGGGTTCCAGGCTGGCGATTGCCCGGAATGGATCGCGGTGGCCAGGAACTGGAGCTGGGCCTGGAACAGCGCCTTGGCATCGTAAGGGATCGTCAGACGTCCGCTCAGCCACGGATAGCCGAAGGCGAACCACAGGAGTGCGAAGGTGGCAATGGCGTGGCCGAAGGTGAACGTACGTCCGGCCACGACACCGATGACACGACTGACGAGCGGCTCACGCATCGGCCCGCCCCCCATGTGTGGCGATGAAGGCCATGCGAGCCTGATTGTGCCCGAGGTTCGGCGTCACGCGGCGCGCCGTCAATCCGTGCCGCTCGAGAATGCCGAGCATTTCGTGGTCTTCGAGCTGCTGCAGGCCGAGCGACGCTCTGATCTTGCGATAGTCGGAAAAGAACGTCCGGACGAGGCCCACGAGCGCACCGATCAGGAACCCCTCGCGCATGCCGAACCGGAGGAGTGCGGTCGCGTCGGTCAGCGGTCCGACCGTTGGCGGGATGATGTCGGCCAGCAGGATGCGCCCGTCCGGTGAGAGGAGGCGTTGCCAGGTGGCAAGGCTATCGTCGAGGCTGGCGCGATCCAGGTACTGGACGACGGAGTTGGCCACGATCAGGTCGATCGGGCCGGCGGACCATGTGGCGAGATCCTCGGGCGCGATCACCGTGATGTTGCCCACCCCGGCAAATCGCCGAGCAAGTTCGGCGCGGACACTGGCGGCAGCGTCGCAGAGGTAGAGATGACGCGTGTGTCTGGCCACGTCGTCGGCGTTCAGCGCCTCACCGCAGCCGTAATCCAACACAACTGGCCGGCCGGCTCCCACGTATCCGATCAGGCCATCGGCCACGCACCGGTAATGCGATACCCGATGGCGGTCGTTGACATAGATCGTGGGTTTATCGTCCCAGTACTCGACCCACCCCATGCGATACCCGAACTCCTGAACCGCTTCCGGAACCCGCCTCACGGCTGCACGATCTAGCCGACACGGCACAGGAACGCCAGCACCAACCCGAGGCCGGGGGCTCGGACGGCTTGCGTGGGGCCGCACGGCCGGACTACTCATGGGCCAGAAACAACCGGAGGAACGTGACGCCATGGCGACCAACAAGAAAAAGGTTCTCTACACCGACTCGATGGGGAAGGGCGGCATCGAGATCCTGAAGGCGCGCGGCGATGTCGAGGCCATTGCGTTCAACTACTTCATGAAGGGCGCCGACTATCAGGCGCTGCTCCGGAAAGAGGGCCCCGTGCATGGCGTGATCCTCGGCGCGACGCCGTTCGGTGTGGCGGAGTTCGAGGCGTCGGGCGGCATCGAGGTCGTGGCCCGCACGGGCGTCGGCTACGACGCCATCGACATCCCCGGCATGACCGCCCGCAAGATCCCCGTCATGATCGCCGGCACCGCCAATTCGCCGTCCGTGGCCGAGCAGGCCATGACCTTCATGCTGACGCTCGCCCGCAAGGGCCCGCAGCTGACGAAGCTCGTCGCCGAGGGGCGCTGGGCCGACCGCCTGAAGCCCGAGTATGTCGCGGTCGACATGTTCGAGAAGACGGTGCTGATCATCGGCTTCGGCCGCATCGGTACGCGGACGGCCAAGCGCTGCCTCGCCATGGAGATGACCGTCCTGGTCTATGACCCCTACGTGAAGCCGGAGACGATCCGGGCAGCCGGCTGCGAACCGGTGAGCGATCTGGACGCAGCCCTCCCGCGTGCCGATTTCGTGACGATCCACTGCCCCAAGACCCCCGAGTCGGTCGGCATGTTCAACGCTGCACGCATGAAACTCATGAAGCGCACGGCCTATCTCGTCTCGACGGCCCGGGGCGGCATCATCGACGAGAAGGCGCTGCATGCGGCCCTCACGGATGGCACACTGCCGGCCGCCGCGCTCGACGTCTTCGACCGCGAGCCGCCGGATACGGAGAATCCCCTCTTCAAGCTGCCGAACGTCATCCTCTCGCCCCACATCGCGGGCGTCACGGCGGAAGCCATGGAGCGCATGGCGGTCGAGGCGGCCAAGAACGTGCTCTCCGTCTTCGACGGCCAGCCGAGGAAAGAGAACGCGGTGAACCCTGACGTTTTCGCCTGATCCAGGGTTCGGATTGCGATCGGCGGCGGCCCGGCCACTCTTGACCGGGCGACGTCACACGGGAGGCCTCGGGCGTGGACCAGAAAGATCGCGAGGCTGCAGGGACCAGCACTGCGGCCTCCGCTCCCGCGCTCGGTGTTGCAGCCGTGCTGCACCGGGCGCTGCTGGCCCCGATCAGGGCCTTCCGCCTCACCTATCTGCCGCTCCTGATGGTCTACTTCGCCTACGGAGCCCTCGGCCTCATCGCGGTGGCCCAGAGTTTCTGGGAGAAGAAGGGCCTGACGCTCTCGCCGGCGGAACTCGCCCAGCTCGGCGTGTGGCTCGCCCTGCCGTGGGCCATCAAGATGGTGTTCGGCGAGATGGTCGATACGGTGGCGATTCTGGGATCGCGCCGTCGGGCCTACGTCTTCCTTGGCGCCGGTATGGTCGCCGTCAGTCTCGTTCTTCTCGCGGGCGCGGCAGGCGGTTGGCTCACCATCGCCCGTCCCGACACGATCTACATTATCGCCTCGTTGATGTCCGTCGTGGGCGTGGTCCTCCAGGACGTGGTCGCCGACGCCATGAGCACCGAAGTCGTGCCCCGCGTGAACCCGGACGGCACCCCGCGCACCAAGGCCGAGATCGATTACGACCTCGGCATGGTTCAGGCGCTCGGCCGGCTGTCGCTCTATCTCGGCATCCTGCTCACTGCTCGCCTCGCGGGGTGGCTGGCGCAGAACTATTCCTACGAGACCGTCTTTCTGATCGGTCTCGTGATTCCGCTGATCTCGGTGTCGGGGGCCGTGCTGGTACGGCTCGAGGCGAGCGAGAGCCGCCCGACCGATTGGCGCATCCTCGGCGGTGGCCTTGCGTTCGGCGCGTTCGTCGTCGCCATCGGCGTGGCGTCGGTACCGTACGCGCAGGAGATCGTCTTCGCCGTCTCCATGGCCGTCATCGTCGCCATGCTGATCCGCGTGACCCGCGACCTCGCGCCGGAGGTGAAGCAGCGCATCGCGTTTGCCGCCATCCTGATCTTCGCCTTCCGGGCGGTGCCGGGCGTCGGCGCCGGCTACAGCTGGTTCAGCATGGACAAGCTCGGCTTCGACGAGGAGTTCTTCGGCCGGTTGAACGAGATCAGCGCCTTCCTCGGGCTGCTCGCCGCGTGGTTCCTGTCGGACGCGATCACGCGCCAGCCGGTAGCCCGCGTACTCTTGTGGTTGACCATTGCGGGTCTGATCCTGGCGATCCCGAACTTCATGCTGGTCTACGGCGTGCACCAATGGACCGAACCTGCGATGGGACTGACCGCCCGGGGCATCGCCATGATCGACGCCGCCGCCCAGTCGCCACTCGTTCAGATCAGCATGATCCCGCTTCTGACCTTGACGGCGATCTATGCGCCGCCGGCGCAACGGGCGACTTGGTTCGCCCTGATGGCGTCGTTCATGAATCTGGCGCTCGTGGCCGGCCAGCTCCAGACCAAGTACCTGAACCAGATTTTCGCCATCGAGCGCGGGCAATACGACAACCTCCCGACCCTGTTGGCGGTTGTCGTCGCGGTAGGCTTCATCGTGCCCATCGTCGCGATCCTGCTCGTGGGGCGGCGCGTCCGATGAGGCAGTGTCGAAACGGCCCCGGGCGAGTGCTCGGCGTGGTTCGCGAACGTTCTTTGTGCCAAGGAGATCAGATGTCCTTCTTTCGCCCGTCACGGATGGCCGCCCTTGCGGCGCTGTTGGCTTCGACGCTCGCGGTTCCGATGGCCGCGCGTGCGGCCTCGCTCGACGGCGCCGCCGTGGACGTGACCAACACCTCGGAACCCGTTCTCTGCGCCGAGAAGGACAACGTCAGCCTCAATTTCGCATCCCCCCACGTCACGCGCTTCCGTATCGACGCGGCTCATCCGGCCTACATCGGCACGCTCCAGCGCGACAGCTTCGAGGCCGATTGGACCGCCTGCGACATGACAGGCGATCCGGTCCACGCGAGCGACGTGAAAACGCCGACGCGCCGCACGCTCTACGAGGAGCCGGCGCTTTGGGTCGTCGGCTGGACGATGCCGACGTTCTGGCGCCCCTCGACCGCGACGGTCCGTATCGGCGACCGCGTCGAGCGCAATCTGCATCTCGTCCAAGTCTGGATGATCCGGCCGATGGGCGGCGAGGAGGTGCTCGTCTTCTATCCCCAGGACGGCTACTGGCGCATCCGGCCGCTGGCGCCGGAGGGCCGCGCCGCGACGGCCTTCGGCTCGTCGTTCCTGGTCGGTCCCGTCGAGATCGAGGGCCGGCCCATCGTCAAGCTGCGCGAGATCGCCTTCGATCCGAAGGCGAAGGCGTTCACGCTGTCGTTCGAGCGCGGTGGGCAGGCGACCATGACCATGGCCGAGGTTTCCGCCGACCGGCACGTGCTGGACGTCGCGCTTTCACAGCCGATCTCGGGCGCACCGTTCGCCGCCATGCGCTCCATGTACATCACCGACTTCAACAACGACGTCGCCCGCGTGGCGGTCCGGGACGAGGGCGCCAAGGGGTGGCGCGAGGAACCGGTCATGATGTTCAAGGGCGGCACCGTCACGGACCTCTGGGCCGGTCGCACGTCGGTCTCGCGCCACAACAGCTCCTCGCCCGACATGGTCTTCTCGAAATTCACCGGCAAGCTATCGGGCAAGTAGGCTGCAGCACTGGCAGCGGCGGCAGTCATTGAAGGGTGCCGCCGCCGCCGTTGTGCCTTCGATCAGGACCGCTTCGGATCGCCCTGCGCCGGCGGATCGCGATCGAAGACCTCCTTGATCCGCTCGGCCGGAACTTCGATCTTCACGTTGGCGCGCTCGGCCTGGATCTTCATGGGAACGCGCGAATCGAGCGCCTCCCAGCCGCGCGCCATGCCCTCGGCCATCTCCGCGTAGGCCATGTTGGCGATGCGCATCGGCACGCCGAGTTCGCGGCCGAGTTCCGTCGCGAGCGTCATGTCCTTGAACGCGAGCTTCAGTGCGAACGCCGGCGGCTCGTACTTGTTCTGCAGGAACTGGTCCGCGAGCCGGTCGAACGTGCGCGAGCGCCCGCCGGCCCCCGTCCTGACGGCCTCCCACAGCGCCGCCGGCTCGACGCCGCCCTTCACGCCCATCGTGAACACTTCGGCGAGCGCCGCCTGGATCGCGTAGCCCGCGCAATTGTGGACGAGCTTCGCGACCGATCCGGCGCCGATCTCGCCGATGTAGCGGGCCTGATCGGCGAAGGCGTCGAACAGCGCCTTGTGCTCGTCGAACGTGGCCTTGTCGCCGCCGACCCAGATCGCCAGCTTGCCCGTGCGCGCGCCCGTCGGCCCGCCACTTACCGGCGCGTCCAGGAAGTGGACGCCCTTCGCGGCATAGATGGCGGCGATCTTGCGCACCATGGCCGGTGCGTTCGTCGTCAGGTCGAGAACCGCGCCGCCGGTCTTGAGGCCGCCGAGGATGCCCGTCGCGGGATCGGTGCAGACGGCCTCGACCTCCTTCGGTCCCGGCAGCGAGAGGAAGATGACGTCACACGTCTCGGCCACCTTGCGCGGGCTGTCGGCCCATTCCGCACCCTTGGCGAGGAAGGGCTCGGCCGAGGCCTTTCGCATGTCGTGGACGACGAGGCCGTGGTTCGAGCTTTCCAGATACTTCGAGAGGTTGGCCGCCATGTAGGCGCCCATCGTTCCAAGTCCAATGAAACCCACTTTCATGTCGTGATCTCCGTTCGGCGTTGATGAGGATTGGGTCTAGGTCTTTCCGGCCGCATCGCGCTGGGCGAACACGTCCCTGATGACACCGGCAGCCGACATGGCGACCGGCCAGCCGCCGTAGAACGCGAGGTGCGTGACGAGCTCCGAGAGTTCCTCCCGCGTCACGCCGTTGTCGAGTGCCCGCTCAGCGTGTCCCTTGAGCTGTTCCGTGCGGTTGAGCGCGACGAGCGCCGCACAGGTGATGAGGCTTCGGTCGCGCTTCGACATCTCCTTGCGCTCCCAGACGTCGGCATAGAGGACGTTCTCCGAGAGGTCGATCAGCTTGGGCACCGTGTTGCGCACGGCGTCGCGCGACGGGTTGGATGGCGTCTTGGCCATGAATGTCTCCTGCGGTTGGTTCGGGATAAGGTGCTTGTCCGCCACCAGCCTAGCGAGCATAGCCCCCCGGGCGCTAGTGTTCCGCCGCTCGCCGGCTTGCCAAGGCCGCCCCCGCGGGCGAATGCTATCGGGAGGAGCCCCAACACGGACAGCCGGGAGAGAAGCGATGGCCGACTACGATCTCGTCATTCGAGGTGGCACCGTCGGCACCGCGTCGGCGGTCTTCGACGCCGACGTGGCGATTGCGGGCGAAAGCATCGTCGCGGTGGGACGCGGTCTGCCCGCCGGCAAACGCGAGATCGACGCCCGGGGCAGGCTGGTCCTTCCGGGCGGTGTCGACGCCCACGCCCACATCGAGCAGCTCTCCGGCATGGGCGTGATGAATGCCGACACCTTCGAGACTGCGACCGGCTCCTCGGCACTCGGCGGCACCACGACCGTCGTCTGCTTCGCGGCCCAGCACAAAGGTAAGAGCCTGACCAGGGTCGTCGAGGATTATCACGCGCTCGCGCGCAAGGGCACGATCGTCGATTACGCGCTGCACATGATCCTGGCCGACCCGACGGAGACGGTGCTCAAGGAGGAGTTGCCGCCGCTCGTGAAGAGCGGGCACGCCTCGATCAAGCTCTTCATGACCTACCAGCACACCAAGGTCGACGACGAGCAGCTGCTCGACACCCTGATTGCCGCCCGCGAGAACAAGGCGCTGGTCTGTGTCCACGCCGAGAACAACGGCATGATTTCCTGGATGGGACGCCGCCTCGTAGAGCGCGGCTATCGCGCGCCGCAATACCACGCCGTGCATCATCCGCGGCTCTGCGAAACCGAGGCCATCTATCGCCTGTGCGCGTTCGCCGAGCTCGTCGACCAGCCCGTGATCGTCTACCACGTCTCGACGGCCGAGGGTGCGGCCGTCATCCGCGACGCCCGGGGGCGCGGCATCAAGGTGTTCGGCGAGACCTGCACGCAGTATCTGACGCTGACCGTCGACGATCTGGTGAAGCCCGGCATCGAAGGCGCCAAGTGGATCTGCAGTCCGCCCCTTCGCCAGGTATCCGACCAGGAAGCGCTCTGGAAGGCGCTCGAACTCGGCGATCTCCAGTTCGTCTCGTCGGACCACGCGCCCTATCGCTTCGACGACACGGGAAAGCTGCGCGCCGGACCTGATCCGTCCTTCAAGGAGGTCGCGAACGGCATGCCGGGCCTCGAGCTGCGCCTGCCGCTGCTGTTCGACGCCATGGTGGCAAAGGGCCGCTACGGCATCGAGAAGTTCGTCGAATGGACAGCCTCGGCGCCGGCCCGCATGTACGGCCTGCACCCGCGCAAGGGCAGCATCGCCATCGGCGCCGACGCCGACATCTGCATCTGGGATCCGAAGCGGCGCACCACGATCAGCGACGCCACCGTCCACGACAACGCGGGCTACACTCCGTACGCTGGCCGCACGATCGAAGGCTGGCCGGTGTCCGTCGTCCGCCGCGGCGAGATCGTCGTCGACGACGGCAAGCTGAAGGCGTCGGCAGGCTCGGGTGTCTTCCTGCCACGCGAAGCCGGCGAGGCGGCCGTCCCGACGGGACGCCTGTCGCCGGAGTTCGACGAAGCGCGGAACTTCGGCGCCAGGCTCTACTGAGCCGGGCGCCGATGGCGGTCACCCGACCTCTTCGAGCGCCACCGGGAACAGTGGCGCCAGCGCGTCAACCTGCATGATGTGGTAGACGGAGAACCGGTAGGCGTCGCCCGCGGTGAGTTCCGGCGGCGTGAACGGAAAGCCGAGGTTGCCCGCCGTCGAGATGCGGCCGGGGAACGGCGCGTGCAGCAGATACTGCTTCGCGGTGGCGGCGACGGCGCGGGCCTCGTCCTCATCCTCGCCGATGCACTCGACCATCACGCCCACCTCTTCCGGCAGTGTCGTGACGGGCTGGCCGCCGACGACGCCGAGGCCGTAGAAACGGAAATAGAGCGTGTAGGGCTTTTCCGGATTTGGCGGCACCAGTTCCCGGATCTGCGCCTCGACCAACCCGGCGATGATGTCCGCCTTCTCGATGAACACGGGATCGGCCGAGCCGGCCACCATGATCGCGCGCGCGCCGACACGTGTCGCGCCTTCGATCTTGACCGAATACTGCGTCGTCGGAACCCATCGGCCGCCGGAAACCCTGCAGCGGCGATCGTCGACGGCCTCGAACTTCGAATCCTGGAGGTAAAGCACGCCTTCCGGCTCCGCGACCGACAGCGGATCGGCCTGCTCGTAAAGGCCGTGCGCCGCGACCGACATCGGCGTCGCGCGCCGCGCCGGGTTCATGCTCTCGAGCACGAAGCTGTCGCCCTCGAGTGTGCCGAGCATCGAATCCCGGCCCCCGCCTTCGCACGCGAGCGACGCGCACTCGATGATCTTCGCCATCTGCAGCGCCGGCCCCATCGGAAACCCGAGCTTCTCGGGCAGGCACGTATAGATCCCGGTATCGCAGGCCCGCCCGGCGATGATGACATCCGGCATCAGGTCGATCGCCCGCACGAAAGCCTCGGTCCCGGCCTGACCGACGATGCACGACGCGCCGTCGATCTCGGCCTCGGTGAGATCCGGGATGGGCCCGATGGACATGATCTTGCCGGCTTTCGCCTGCTGCTTGATGAGGTCACGCGGCATCTCGGACCGGATCGTCGCCAGCCGGAAGCGCAGTCCTTCCTCGCGGGCGATCTCGCGCACGATCTCGAGCGTCTGGTCGAGATGCGCGTTGCCACCACCGGTTCCGGCCGAGCCGATGACGAGCGGCACCCGCTTCGAAAGTGCGCCCACGAGCAGCATCTTGATGTCGCGCTTCGTCGAGCGTCGGGCTGTCGCGAGCTTGCCGGCGCCGAGATAGTAGGGGCCCGGATCGACCGAGCCCATGTCGGCGCCGATCAGATGCAGGTCACGCTCGAGCCCGGCCTTGAACGCCGCCTCGATGACGCCGTAGCCGAGTTGCCCCGACGCCGACATGATCCGGAGCGGCCCACGCTCGGCGCGCCACTTGTCCATGACGCGCTGGAAGTTGCTGACATAAGTCATGGGTCAGATCTCCACATCGATCATGGGACGGTGCTGCTGGGCACCGTAGACGTCGGTATCGCCCGGCGAACCGGCGATGACGCGGCGTGGCAGCACGATCTTGATGGCGTTCGCCGCCGGATAGGGGATCACCTCGGCTTCCGCGACCCCGTACCGCTGCGCGATGACCTCGGGCTTCAGCGAAGCCGCAGCCAGCGCCCGCTGAAAGAGCTTCGGATCGTCGAACATGAGGTCGATCGTGACTTGGGTCGGCCCGGCGTTCTTCGAGCGGATGACGCGGGCGGCGTCTCTGAGGCGCATGTGTGATGCCTTTTCGGATGGCGAAAGCCGATTCTTGCGTGAACGGAGCGCCGCGACAAGGCCTGCCGCGGGAAGGAAGGATTGCGAGTTTCGTTGGGCTAGCGCCCCGGCCGCTCACGATAGCGCGGCAGCGACCAGCCCCAATGGAGCGCCGCGCCGCGCAACACGAACCCGACCCCGAAACCGGCCATGAGCGCGGTCTCCGCGCCGATCCCGGCCCGACGAGAGAGCACGAAAACAAGGGCTGCGGCGAGCGCGGCCGTCACATAGATTTCGCGACTGAGGATGATCGGTGTCTCGCCCCCGAGAATGTCGCGGATGATGCCGCCGAACGTGGCGGTCACCACCCCCATCACGACCGAGGGCACGACGCCGGCGCCGGTCGACATGGCGAGTTCAGCCCCGGTGACGGCGAAGAGCGCCAGCCCCGCGGCGTCGAGCCAGAGCAGCAGGCGCATGCGCGACTGCAGGATGTGCGCGCTGAAGAACACCATCGCCGCGACGACGACGCACGCAATGAGTGGCGCCGGGCGCTGGACCCAGCCGACGGGCGTCTGGCCGAGCAGGATATCGCGCAGCGTGCCGCCGCCGATGCCCGTGGCGGTCGCGAGCAACGCGAAGCCGAAGATGTCCATCTGCTTGCGTGATGCGACCAGCGCGCCGCTGGCCGCAAACACGACGAGGCCGATCCAGTCCAGAGCTGCTGTCAGTCCGCCGAGCGCCGTCAACCTGCGGCCTCGATCTCGGCCACTGCCTTCGCCACGTCGTCGCTCGTCAGTTGCCAGTCGTTGTCCAGATTGGCGATCACCTTGCGCATGTACCGCTCCGAGAGCCCGATGGCGCGCGTCTTGTCGCCGAGGTGGTCGTAGAGAATGGCCAGCGCCAGTTGCTGCGGACTTTCCCCCTCGTAGGTCCACTCGAAGCCCCAGCTCGTGAATTTGGCGACATCGTAGTGTTCGCCGAGCGGTTGTCCGTCGACGGTGACGATCAGCCCGTCGAAGGCCCGCTTGCCTTCATAGACTTTCATTTAGGCCTCCACTGCCTGAGTGCCCGAGGTACAGCGCGTTCCGGGGCGTTCCACCGGCAAGGCTACGCGCCTGCTGGCCGCGATGCCAGCCGCTCCGCACCGGAGACCATGGTCGTCAATGCTTGCCGTGCCCGCCATGATGACCACCGCGATGCTCGCCGTCGGCTCCTCCGGGACCGGGCGATCCCACCTTGAGGACGGGCACGTCGAGCGCCACCTCGCCGGCCTTTTCGAACCGGAGCGTCAACGGCACGCGATCGCCCTCCTTCAAGGGTTGCTTGAGATCGATCAGCATGATGTGCAACCCGCCCGGCCGGAAGGTGACCGTATTCCCTCCGCCGACGGCGATCTTGTCGAGACGCCGCATGCGCATGACCCCGCCGTCGTGCATGTGAGTGTGCAACTCGACGCTGCCCGCGACGGGAGATGACGCCGCGACGAGGGTGTCGTCGATGCTGGCGGGCAACTTGAGCGATAGGTATGCGGCGCCGACTTTCGCTCCCCCGGGCGTGGCTCTTGCCCAGGGTGTCGAGATGGTGAGCCCGGTATGTGTCGTAACGGTTTGGCCGACGGACGGCGCTGCCCCAAGAAGAAGAGCCGCGAACGAAAGGGTCGCAACGGTTGCCGTTCGGTCCATCGGAGAAATGCTCCAGTGTTTTGCTGTGTGGCCCGGCCCGGGATGTCGGGGTGATCATCCGCCAGCCTTCGCCCCGGACGGGCTGACTTGTCGGCGGCTTCAGATTACGCTGACTGTGACCTTGTCGACCACCGTTGGAGTAAGGAGCGGCTGATGGCACCCCAGGACGGCACCGCGCCGGGAGTGGCAAACGAAGCGAACGGGCTGACGGCCTTGCAAGCGCGCGCCCGCACTGGCGTCGAGGCGCGCCGTCTTTATCGCACGAATGCCTACACCGGCTTCACGCACGGCTTTGCCCCGGGTTTCGTCCAGGGCAATCTTGCGGTGCTGCCGTCGGTTCTGGCGGCGGATTTCCTCCGCTTCTGCCAGTTGAACCCGAAGCCCTGCCCCCTGATCGGCATGTCGCCACGACCCGGCGACCCGTCGATCCCGGAACTCGGTGCCGATCTCGACATTCGAACCGATATCCCGAAGTACCGTGTCTGGCGCAAGGGGGAGCTGGTCGCCGAGGTGGCGGACATTCGCGAGGTCTGGCGCGATGACCTCGTCGCCTTCGTGCTCGGCTGCTCGTTCTCGTTCGAGGATGCCCTCGTCGAGGATGGCCTCGAGCTGCGCCATCAGAGCTGCGGTTGCAACGTGCCGATGTTCCGGACCAACATTCCGTGCCAGCCCTCCGGACCGTTCAGCGGCCCGATGGTTGTTTCGATGCGCCCGTTCAAGCCGGCGGATGCGATCCGCGCCGTCCAGATCACGTCGCGCTTTCCGGCGGTGCATGGGGCCCCGGTACATATCGGGTTGCCCGAGTTGATCGGCATTCACGACATCACATGCCCGGACTACGGCGACGCCGTCGACGTGGCCGCCGACGAGCTGCCGGTGTTCTGGGCGTGCGGAGTGACACCGCAAGCGGTGATCGCCAACATCGCTCCGGAAATCGCGATCACGCATGCGCCGGGGTCGATGTTGGTCACGGACGTGCGCAACAGCCGGCTGTCGGCGTTCTGAGCCGGAACGGAGTGGCTTGACGAGCCTCGTCAGGGGCGCGGCTCGTCGTCCTCCTCTTCGTCGGGACGCGTCAGCTCCTTCAGTCGCGCGAAGACGCGGGCATCCTCGGCCACGTTGGCAGCCCGGTCGTCCTCGGGCTCCGCGGGCAGCTCCTCCAGGGCCGGCTGATCGCCGAGGCCGGGGATCGTCTGGCTCGCAGGCAGCAGCGTGCCGCCCATCTCGCGCTCTTCGGCGATTGCCGCCGGCGCGCCGACCGTCACCCGCTTCGAGCTCTTTTTCACTTCGGCATCGAGGTCGATCTGCGAGCACAGGCCCAGCGTGACCGGATCCTGGGGCTGCAGGTTGGCCGAGTTCCAGTGCGTGCGCTCCCGGATCGAGGCGATCGTCGGCTTCGTCGTACCGACGAGGCGCATGATCTGGCTGTCCTTCAGCTCCGGATGGTTGCGCAGCAGCCAGAGTACGGCGTTGGGCCGATCGTGCCGCCGCGACACCGGCGTGTAGCGCGGCCCCTTCTTGGTCTTGACCACCGGCATCTCGTACTTCGGCTCCGCGAGCCGCAGCCTGTGGTTCGGGTTCGCTTCGGCGCGAGCGATCTCCTCGCGGCTGAGCTGGCCGGACGCGATCGGATCCTGCCCTTTGATGCCCTGGGCCACGTCGCCGTCGGCGATGCCCCGCACCTCCAGGTTGTGGAGACCGCAAAGTTCGGCAATCTGCTCGAAGCTGAGCGAAGTATTCTCGACGAGCCAAACCGCCGTGGCTTTCGGCATCAATGGTTTACGGTCGCTCATTGGCACTTCCTTCGACGACCGCCGTTCAATTCCGGCTCGCCCGACGGTCATGTCTGCATTGGGGGATACGTGTCATATAGCGCTGCTCGGTCCGGCCGGCAACCGCGCTCTGGCCGCGTCTGGACGTGGAGGCGGACGGCTGGCAAGCCCAGAGCGACATTCGACCGCGCTTGCCCCGGCCGACGCCGTCCCCTTAGCTGCACCGGCTGAACACAGCCGCCGTCGCGCATCAGCGCGTCTGGACGAAAAACCACGGGAGTTGACGCCACGATGACACTCGCCCGCAAGACCTACTATCTCGACGAGCTATCCCCCGGGATGGAGGCGAGTGTCTCGAAGACGGTCACCGAGAAGGACATCCAGGCCTTCGCCGACGTCACCGGCGACCACAACCCGGTCCACCTCGACGAGGCCTACGCCGCGACGACGATGTTCAAGACCCGGATCGCCCACGGCATGCTGACGGCCGGGATGTTCTCTGCCGCATTTGCCATGGAGTTGCCGGGGCCGGGCTGCGTCTACGTCTCCCAGACGCTCGATTTCAAGGCACCTGTCCGCATCGGCGACGTGGCCGTTGCGAAGGTCAAGGTGCTCGAGGTGATGGAATCGAAGCGGCGGGCGCGGTTCCATTGTGCCTGCTATGTAGGCGACAATCTCGTGGTCGAGGGCGAGGCGGTGCTCATGGTGCCGAGACGCAAGTCGGCCTGAACGCTTAGACCATCGAAGGTGGCGCGCCGCGTTTAACTGGCAAAGCAGGCGTGCGCCGCCTTTCGGTGTTGTTATAGTGTTTGCCGGTCCACTCCCTGGAAGCTCGGTCGAGCAATTTCATGAACGTCTTCGAAGGCTACGAGAACCTGCCTGCCGAAATGCGCGGCGCGGCCATCGCCATCGGCAACTTCGATGGCGTGCATCGCGGGCATCAGGCGTTGCTGGTGAGGGCGCGCGAACGTGCGGTCGCCGCTTCCCGCCTGGGGGAACGCCATCTGGCGGGTGCGATGGTGTTCGAGCCGCATCCGCGGGAGTACTTTCATCCCGAGCGCCCCCACTTTCGCCTGACGAGCCTGAGGAAGAAGCTCGCGCTGTTCGAGCGCTACGAGCTGGACCTCGCCATCGTCGCGCCGTTCGATGCGGTTCTGGCCCGCATGGACGCGGATACGTTCATCGAGCGCGTGCTGGTGGCCGGCCTGGGCGTTCGCCACGTCGTGGTCGGCTACGACTTCTTCTTCGGTGAAGGTCGCGGCGGCAACGCCGAGCACATGCAGCGTCGCGGTGCCGAGCTGGGCTTTGGCGTGAGCGTCATTCCCCCGGTCGCCGAGGGCGGCGAGGTCTTCTCGTCGTCGGCGATCCGGGCCGAGATCGCACAGGGTGACGTCGCGGGCGCGGCGCGGATGCTCGGTCACTGGTGGTCGGTGTCCGGCGAGGTCGTCGGCGGCGCCAAACGTGGCACCGGCATGGGCTTTCCGACGGCCAACATCGTCCTCCCCATCGGCACGCCGCTCGCCTATGGCATCTATGCGGTGTTCGTCGACATCGAAGGCCGCCGCTATCAGGGCGCGGCCTACCTTGGCACGCGACCGACGTTCGACAATGGTCCGCCCGTGCTCGAGGTGTTCCTGTTCGACTTCGACGACGACCTTTACGGCCGCGAGATCGAGGTGTCGTTCGTGGCCTTCATCCGGTCCGATCGCCGCTTCGACACGATGGAAGCGCTGATGGTCCAGATGGCGGCGGATTGCGAAAAGGCGCGGCAGCTTCTGGCCACCGCGCCCGCATAGGTCTGCGTCGATGTTCCGCGACTACTGTGTGCGGTTGCCGCCTGCCGATTGCGATAGTCTCGGTCCGTTCTGGGCCGCCTGCGCCCGGAGTTCGACATCGATCGTCTGGTCGACGAAGGCGCCGGAATTGTCGTCGTGCACCCGAAGCACGATCTGGTAGCGGCCCTCGGGGAACGTCAGATGGTTGACCGTGAGGCTGCCGTAGACCTGCGTCAGCTGGGCCGGGCCCGCCGAAGGGCGCGTGATGGGCAGCTGCCAGGCGTTGTCCTGCACGGCCACGGTCTGGCCCTGGGCGTTGCGCACCAGGATATCGATCGACATCGAAGCCCGGACCTGCCCGTTCTCGAACTGCGTCGCGAGGTTCGTCGGCTCGATGTAGATGTTGAAGGGCGTGCCCGGCGCGATGACCGACGAGCGGGCCTGGAACTGACCGAACCCTGTGGCCGGTGCCGATGCGAGCGCGACGCGCTGGATCGCGATCGTCGCCGTATTCGCTGTGGCGGTCGTTTGCTGGGTCTCTTTCGAGGCGACGTCCAGGCGTACGAAGAAGTTGCCGGTTGCGGCCGAAATGGCGGAGAGGACGAGAAAACCTCCGGCGAGCAGAATTCCAAACTTGCCTTTCATGACGCGTGCTCCTTGGGTTCGTTCGGTGGCGGTGGGCTCTGTTGACACAATCTTTAGTCTCAAACCGAACGTTGTTCAATATGGGAGCGGAGCGTACCGGAACACATTTGTGTGATGAGCGTCTGCCGGCGTCTGGAGCCCGGGTGCCGGATATCTGCCGGGTGGCCCACGATCGAGGCCGTCACCCGAGGCGCCAGACCGCCGTCCGCTTGATCTCGGCATCCTCGAGTTCCCGCGTGACCGGTACGCTGTGTTCGGCCACCTGTTCGAACCGGCCGCGCGGAAAGTAGCTGCGCTGCGGATCGCCGATCAGAACGACCGCGCCCGCGCGGACGGCCGCCTCGATGAAGATCAAGACCCGGTCGGCAAGCGGCTTCTCGTAGAAGAGGTCTCCCACGAGGATGAGGTCGTACGCACCGTTCGGTGAGGCGGCAAGAAGGTTCTCGGCGGTGGTCGTGACAGCTTCCGCGCAGCCGTTCGCACCGGAATTGAGGGCGACGGCCTCGAGCGCCACGGCATCGATGTCGTTCGCGAGAACCGAGGCGGCCCCGGCCTTGGCGGCGGCAATGGCCGTCAGCCCCGAGCCGGTCCCGAGATCGAGGACGCGCCGTCCGGCCGCAATCGATGGAACGTCGAGCAGGTGGCGCGCCAGCGCCTGTCCCCCGGCCCAGGCGAACGCCCAATAGGGCGGCGGCACGTTCAGTTCACCGAGTTCTTCCTCGGTCTTTCGCCAGATCGGCAGAGACTCTTCCGCAAGATGCAGCAGAACCTCCGGCACCAGTGGCGGCGTCAGAAGGCGTGTGTTGGCGAGAATGAAGGACGGCCAGTCTGCCGATCCCTGAGGCGGAGCCAAAGTCATGGTGCTGTCCCTTGCCCTCTCGCCCTGGCACGGAACCGCCACACCCGACCCTCCTCCAGGCTGTCGTCGATCAAGGCTGGTGCGAGCGGCGCATGATAGCGCGCGATTTCCTCCAGCCCCGAGGCGGGCTGCCGCGCCGTTGCGCGATCGCCGAGAAGGACGACGTGCCCGGTCGCCACGAGGCCATCGAGGAAGCGTCCGACCCTCGTCGCCAGCTCTGGCTCGTAGACGAGGTCGGAAATGAGCACGACGTCGGCGTCGGGTTCGTCCCCGAGCACGTCCTTGGTCGAGGTCGACAGGACGGCGCTGCAGTCGTTGAGGATGCCGTTGAGACGGATCGCCGTTTCTGCCAGCGGGTCGATGTCCACGGCGAGCACCGATCGGGCGCCGGCCTCGACGGCGGCGATGGCGCCGATGCCGGATCCGGACCCGATATCGATCACCCGCTTTCCCGCGACCAGGCTCGGATTGTCGATCAGGTATCGGGCGATGGCCTGTCCACCGGGCCAGGCGAAGGCCCAGTACGGTTGGAAGGGCGAGCCTGTCGCGCCCTGAGCTTCCGCGGCCCTTTGAAAAATGCGCTGACTGTCCGAGGCGAGATGGAGCGGCACTTCGGGCACGAGTGGCGCAGTGGCAAGGGTGGTGTGCGATCTGACGAAGATGGCTCTGGGGTCCATCATCGCGGCTGTACCGGTCGGCACAGGCCGCTGGATCGCGTCATGCCGGGACCTTGAGCGCCGCCGGATCGAGACCGCCCATGCGACAGACTTCGGCCCATTCGGCCTTGGTGACGGGCTGTACCGAGAGGCGCATCGATGTGACGAGGCTCATCTTCGCGAGTTTGGTGTTCGATTTGACCTCCAGGAGAGTGACGGGCTTCGGCATGTCGGTGACAGCGATGACGTCGACACATTCCCACGTTCCGGTGTCGTCGTCCGGATCGGGATGCGCGGCCGCCGACACGCGTGCGATGCCGACAATCTCCTTGCCGATGTTCGAATGATAGAAGAACGCGAGGTCGCCGACCGCCATCGCCTTCATGTTGTTGCGCGCCAGGTAGTTGCGCACCCCCGTCCACGGCTCCCCCTCGCGACCTTTGGCCTTCAGCATCTCCCATGAGAAGACGTCCGGCTCGGACTTGAGGAGCCAATAACCGGTGGAGGTGGGGATGGGGGCGGGCGCCTTGGCCATGCGGAACCGGAGCTGGATTGGCAATCGGAGAAGGTGGGCGCAACCTGGCCGCACATGGACTGAAGTTGCACTGTGATGCTGATTAACATTGGCGTCGAGCCTGAGCAAATGCTGCCCTGTATGGCGCGACGCCGGGCGTCAGGCCAGCAGGGCCGTTGGCACTGCTGCGAGCACGCGTTCGAGAGTGGCCATTGTCGATCGATCCAGGATGCCGTCGACGCGCGCGGGGCGAAAGTGCCGCTGGAAAGCGATGACGACGAGTTGCGTCCGCTCGTCCATCCACCCCGTTGGCTCGAGCTCGTAGCCGAACGCCATCATCAGGCGCTGCGCGTGGGCAACGACATTCGGATCGGCGGCAGAGTTCGCCGGATCATCCGTGCTCTCGATCGGCGCCGGCTCCACCCAGAGGCCGACGCCCTCGTCAGCCAGACGCCGCCAGTCGAATTTTTCGCCGGGATCGTTCTTTCGGTGAGGCGCCACATCGGAATGGGCGAGCACTCGCTCCGGCGGGATCGCCCAACGCCGCACCACGTCCCGCGCCAGATCCGTCACGGCCCGCATCTGGCAGTCCGGGAAATCGGGATAACCGTAGTCGTGGCCGGGGTTGTGGATTTCGAACCCGATCGACATGGAGTTGACGTCGCTCTCGCCTTTCCATGCCGCATGTCCCGCATGCCATGCGCGATGCAGCTCCGACACCATCTGGGTGATGCGCCCGTCGACATCGATCACGTAGTGGCACGAGACGCGCGACTCCTCACGCGACAGCCAGTCGATCGCCCGCGCGCAGGACGTCATCCCGGTGTAATGCAGGATCAACATGCTGGCGGTAAGTCCGCGCCGCCTCGGCTCGAAACACGGTGACGGTCTGAGATCGTCGACGAACGGACTTTCGGCGGCGAGCGTCAAAGTCCACGCTCCCGCTTGAGCTGGTCGTAGGCGTTGTTGATGGCCGCGAGCGTCTTCTCGGCGATGGCGACGAACTCGGCGGGTACGCCGCGTCCGATGAGCCGGTCCGGATGGTTTTCGAGGACGAGCTGGCGGTGCCGCGCCCGGACCTCCTCGTTGCTGGCGCCCGGCTTCAACCCGAGGATGGTGTAGGGGTCGGCATCCGCCGTGACGAACAGCGAACGGATCCATGCGACTTCACTCGCCGGAATGCCGATGAGATCGGCGACACGGTGAAGATAGGCGTCTTCTCTCTCGTGCAGGATGCCGTCCGCGGCCGCGATGACGAAAAGTCCTTCGAGCACGTCGCGCTTGAGCTGCGCGTCGTCTCCGAGGACGTCCTTGATCTGCCGCGCATAGGTCTCGAAGCCCGCGATGTCCCGTTTCGCGAGATCGAATACGCGCCGGACATTGTCGGCCTCGGTCTCTGGAAAAGCACAGACACGCCGGAAGGCGGCCACCTCGTCATCGGTGACGCGTCCATCGGACTTCGCCATTTTTGCAGACAGCGCCACGATGGCGATGGTGAAGGCAACGCCGGCCGTGCCCCGCGACGGCTCGGCGACTTCGATGCCGAGGGCCTTCAGCAGCGGGGCTATTGCATCGGATCGCGCAGCGGCCTGCGCCGCGCCTGTGATCGTTTGCCAGATCGTCATGCGGCGAGTGTGCCGGATTGTCGAGCTTGGGTCCATGCGCTCCAGTGGCACTCATGAGGCAGGTCAGGCTCGGGATGGCCGGCATCGAGAGGGCGCGCGGTGGAGAAGTGGGCGCGCCGACCCCGCTGTAGTCACTCGGCGCGCCCGGTCGCCTTGGCCCGCATCACCCTACTGAAGCCGGAACACGGTACCACCGCGATCCGGTCTCCGATGCTTGCCGCTTGCGGCGACGCGTGTCAGTGACGGTCGAAAAGTGGTTGGAATGCGGCAACGGCGGCGGCCTGCGGCCCCTGCTTTATCGGAATGTGGCCGAACTGCCTCTTGCCCTACCGCACACGCGCACGTCTCTTCGGCCAACAGATTGGAAGGATTGAGAGTTCAGAGCAGATCCGCGTTCGCTGTCTCGTAGGCATCGGTCGCCGACAGCCAATCTTCCTCGGCCTGCGCGAGCAGCTTCGCCTTGAGCCCCCGCTCCTGGACCAGCTTCTGGGCCTTTGCGGCATCGCGACTGTAGAGCGCCGGATCCGCGAGCGAACGATCGAGGGCCGCGACTTCGGCGGCAAGACGCTCCATGACGGTTTCGGCGGACTGGACAGCCTTTCTCAGCGGCGCCAGCTGCGCCCGGCGTTCGGCGGCACCGCGCCTCTGGTCGGCGCGCGATGCGCGGGCCTCGGCATTGGCACCTTCGGTGTTCTGCGCGCGCGGCCGGCCACCCCGCTCGGCCAGCAGCTCCGACCGGTACGTCTCCATGTCTCCGTCGAAGCTGCGGACGGTGCCGTCCTTGACGACCCACAAGCGGTCGGCCGAAGCGTCGATGAGGTGCCGGTCGTGGCTGATCAGGATGACGGCGCCCTCGTAGCTGTTGAGGGCGAAAACCAGCGCCTCGCGGCTGTCGACGTCGAGATGGTTCGTCGGCTCGTCGAGGATGAGGAGGTGCGGCTTGTGGAAGGCGGTCATCGCCATGAGGAGGCGCGCCTTCTCCCCGCCCGAGAGGTTACGGGCCCTGGTGTCTGCCTTGTCGGCACCGAACCCCCAGGTGCCGAGGCGGCTCCGCCGCTCGGCCTCGGTGGCAGTGGGCATCAGGCGCGTTACCTGATCGAAGGGCGAGAGCTCGGAGTCGAGATCGTCGAGCTGGTGTTGCGCGAAGTACCCGACGTCGAGCTTGGGTGCGCGCCGCACGTCTCCGGCCAGGGGAGCGAGCCGTCCGGCGAGAAGCTTGGCGAACGTCGATTTGCCGTTGCCGTTCTGGCCGAGCAGTGCGATCCGGTCGTCCTGGTCGATCCGGAGGCTCAGTCGGGTGAGGATCGGCGCGTCGGGCGCATATCCGACACTGGCGCGCTCCAGATTGATGATCGGGCTCGCAAGCAGCCGGTCCGGCGCCGGCAGGCTGAACGGCACGACCCGGTCCTCGACTTCCGCCGCGATCGGCTGCATCCGGGCGAGCGCCTTGACCCGGCTCTGCGCCTGCGCCGCCTTGCTCGCCTTGGCCTTGAAGCGCGTGATGAACGCTTCGAGGTGGCGGCGCTGGTCGTCCTGCTTCTTCTGCAGCTTCTGATCGAGCCGCTGCTTCTCGCGGCGCGTCTCCTCGAACGCGTCGTAGCCGCCTGCATAGAGCGTGAGACGCCCCCGATCGAGATGCACGATGTGCCCGACGGCGCGATTGAGCAGGTCGCGGTCGTGGCTGACCATGATGACGGTATGCGGATAGGCCTTGAGATAACTCTCGAGCCACAGCGTGCCCTCGAGATCGAGATAGTTGGTCGGCTCGTCGAGAAGTAGGACTTCCGGTTCGAGGAACAGGACCGAAGCCAGTGCCACGCGCATGCGCCAGCCGCCGGAGAACTCGCGGCAGGCGCGCCGCTGCGCCGCCTCGTCGAACCCGAGGCCCGAGAGGATCTGCGCGGCGCGTGACGGCGCCGAGTGCGCGTCGATGTCGTTGAGCCGCTCGTGAATGGCGGCGATCTCGTCGGCCTCGGTCGCGACCTCCGAAGCAGCGATCAGCCGGGCTCGCTCCCGGTCGGCGGCGAGCACCCAGTCGATCAGGCTGTCGTCGCCGCCGGGCGCTTCCTGCGCCACATATCCGATCCGCGCCCCGTTGGCGGTGCTGATCGTCCCGTCGTCCGGCGCGATCTCTCCGACGATCAGCCGGATGAGCGTCGATTTGCCGGCGCCATTGCGCCCGACGAGGCCCACCTTGTGCCCGGTTGGGATCGCGACGGTCGCGCCGTCGAGGATCGCCTTGCCCTCGATCCGATAGGTGATCTCGTTGATGTGCAGCATGATGCGCCGCAGATAGCGCCTTCGCGCTGCCTTGTCGACATCGCCCGGGAAGCGCTGTGGGCCTCCGGGTCTGGCGCGATGTGATTAGCGGCGGCTGTCGCCATAGTCGTTGAACCGCGCCCAGAACTCTTCCCGGTCGCACTGGTGGTTCAGATTGAGCGAATCCATCGACCGGCCGGTATCGCGTTGGCAGTTGCCCTGGCGATCGACGGTCGACGAGCGGCGCGATGGCCGGCGCTCATATCCACGCGCCGAGTCGCCGTCGCGATAGGTCTTCTTGCGATAGTCGCGGGCGTCGGCATTCGGAACGGCCGCGAGGGTGGCGACAGCCACGACAAGAAAGGCGAGGGATTTCATAGAGTTCTCCATGCGCCAAGGGCCATGCATGGCACGATCGGCCACCGCGATAACATGCGATGGGTATAGGCGCTCTGGCCTCAGAGGGCCAGATAGCGCGCCTTCACATCCTCGTTGGCCTTCAGTGCCTCGATCGTATCGCGGAACACGATCTGCCCTTTGTCGATGACAGTCGCGTGGCTCGCGATTCCGAGGCAGAAGTGCATGTTCTGCTCGGCCAGCAGGACCGTGACGCCCATGTCCCGAAGCTTCCGGAGGAGCGCGCCGATCTGCTGCACGATCACCGGTGCCAGTCCCTCGCTCGGCTCGTCGAGGAGCAGGCCGACGGGATTGCCCATCAATGTGCGGCCGATGGTGAGCATCTGTTGCTCGCCGCCGGACAGGCGACCGGCGAAGCGATCCTTGAGCGGCTCGAGAAGCGGCAGCATGTCGTAGATGCGCCGGACCGTCCAATAGTCCTCGCCATTCGGCCCCCTCTTCTCGCCGATCAGCAGATTGTCCTCGACCGTATGCTCGGGAAACACCTGTCGATCCTCGGGCACATAGCCGAGGCCTGCACGCGCGATGACGTGCGGACGCCGCCGCTGCAACTCGCGCCCGAGAATACGCACCTTGCCGGTCTTCGGCGGGGCGAGGCCGGCGATCGCCTTCAAGGTCGTCGATTTCCCGGCGCCGTTCCGGCCGAGCAGCGCCATCGTCTGGCCCTCGGTCACCGAGACGGAAACGTCGAACAGGATCTGGCTGCTCCCGTAGAAGACATCGATGCCTTCGGTGGCCATGATTTCGCGGTCGGTGGTCGTCATGCGTGGCTCGCCTCGAACTCGTCTCCCAGATACGCCTTGATGACCTCCGGGTGTCGCCGGATCTCGTCGGGAGTTCCTTCTGCGAGAACACGGCCGTAGCTGAGTACGCGCACCGACTGCGCGATCTTGAAGACGATCGACATGTCGTGCTCGATGAAGATGAGCGTCATGCGCTCCTGCTCCCACATCCGATGCACGGTATCGATCATCGCCCACCGCTCTTCCGGCCCCATGCCGGCTGTGGGTTCGTCGAGGAGCAGCACGTGCGGCTCGAGCACCAATGCGAGCGCAATATCGAGCAGCTTCTGGTCACCATGGCTGAGATTGCGCGACAGCGTGTCTGCCTTCGCCGTCAGTCCGGCGAGCGCGATCACCTGTTCTGCGCGGTCGCCGCTCCCCGGCATCGGAAAGCGCTTGGCGAGGATGCGGTGCTGGTTGCGGTGCGCGTGCACGGCGCCGAGCACTGCCTGGCGCACGGTCAACGTGGGAAAGATCCGTGCGATCTGGAACGCGCGCCCGATGCCGCGCCGGACGATTTCGGGCGGCGACAGTCCTGCGATATCGTCGCCGTCGAGCAGGATGCGGCCCCGATCCGGCTTGAAGGCGCCGGTGATGAGGTTGAAGAACGTGGTCTTGCCGGCCCCGTTCGGGCCGATCACGGCTGTCAGCGAACCCTTGGGGAAATGCAGCGAGACGTCGTTGGTCGCAGCCACGCCGCCGAATGATTTGCTCAGGCCCTCGATTTTCAGCATCGGCTTACTCCCCGGCCCGGGCTGGTGCGCTGGCGGCGGTCTTGGCCGCGGTGTCGGGACGCGGCCCCGACGTCGGTGTCTGACGGTCGCGCCAGAGGTCGGCGGCGAAGTCCATCAGCCCTTTCCGGAGGCCGAGCGCGAAGAGCAGGATGACCAGGCCGAGCACCAGTCCGTAGTGGGTCGTCATCTTCGTCACGAAGTCGTTGAGCAGTAGCAGCATCACCGCCCCGACCATCGGCCCGAGGAACACGGTGATGCCCCCGAGCATGATCATGAAGATCGCCTCGCCGGAGATCGTCCAGTAGGCGAAGTCCGGGAATGCGCCGGAGACGAACAGGCTCATGATCATGCCGCCGATGGCGCCGAACGCCCCGGCGATCACGTACGCCATGAGCCGCACCCGAAACACGTTGATGCCGAGGAACGGCGCCCGCGCCGCGTTGTCCCGGATCATCCGCAGCGTGTAGCCGAAGGGCGACTGGACGATGTGGTACATGGCGAGCAGGGAGGCGACCAGCAGCCCCGTGCTGAACAGATAGAGGTGGTAATAGTCGTCGAGCCGGATGCCGAGGAACGGCGGCCTCGGAATGCCGCCGGTGAGACCCTGGTCGCCACCCGTGATCGGCGTCCACGCGATGATGAGGCTGTGCAGCAGCATCTGGAAGGCGAGCGTCACGAACGCGAAATAGATCTCGTTGAGACGCACGCAGATCGCCCCGACCACAGTTCCGACGACGATCGAGAGCCCGACCGTCGCGAGGAACGCGACCGGGATCGAGACGGGGAACGTCTGCATGATCAGACCGAAGCTGTAGCAGCCGAGACCGAAGAACAGCCCGTGGCCGAAGCTTTCCATACCCGCGTAGCCGACGAGCAGGTTGAGCGATGTGGCGAAGATGCCGAACGCCGCGAGACGCACCATGAAGTCGGTGAAACCCTTGCCCGGCACGATGAACGGCAACAGGGCAAGGACGGCAAAGACGGCGATGGCGATCAGGCTGTCGCGAAGCAGGGACGAGCGCGTCATGTCATGCGCCTCCCTTGCCGAAGAGGCCGCTCGGCTTGAGCACCAGCACCACGGCCATCAGGACGAACATCAGGCCTTCCGTGAAGAGCGGAAATCCGATCGTGCCGAAGCTGCGCACGAGCCCGATGAGGATCGAGCCGACCAGCGCCCCCGCCACCGACCCCATGCCGCCGATGACGGTGACGATGAAGCTCTCGATGATGATCGACGTCCCCATCCCGGCGGTCAGCGACCGCACCGGAGCTGCGAGTCCACCCGCCAGGCCGGCGAGAAATCCGCCGAGGACGAACACGCTCGCATAGACGACGCCCGTGTTGATGCCGAGTGCCGAAACCATAGACGGGTTGACCGCCGCGGCCCTGACGATCTTGCCGTACCGCGTCTTCGAGATGAGCAGCCCGAGAAGCCCCGCGATGGCCAGCGCGACCACGATGAGGAACAGATAGAACACCGGGACGACGCCTCCGGCGAAGACGAACGGCAATTGCTGGAACGCGCTCGGCATGCCGAACGACAGGAAGTCGGCGCCCCAGATGATTTTCACGAGATCGTCGAGGATCAGGATGGCGCCATAGCAGACGAGGAGCTGCATCAGGACTGGCGAGCCATAGACACGGCTGATCAGCAGCCGCTCGAAGACGAGCCCGAACAGCGCCACGCCAATGCCGCCCGCCAGCACCGCGATCAGGTAGTTTCCCGAAAGCTGATAGGCCGTGTAGGCGAAATAGGCGCCGAGCATGTAGAACGCGCCGTGTGCGAAGTTCACCACCTTGAGCACGCCGAAGATCAGGGAGACCCCGGCAGCCACGAGGAAAAGCAGCAGGCCGATGATGAGGCCGCTTGTGGTCTGTGTGATGACGCACGATGGCGTGATCAGACAGCTGGCGAGAGCGCTGAGATCCAAGTGGCACCTTGTCGAGAGGGTGGTCGTTTTCGAGCGGGGGGCGTTCAGGCACGCGGGCGGCGTTGCTCACGCCGCCCGCCTTGTTCTGAGGCGCTGGTCGCGCCCTCAGATGTACTTCATCGTCTTCTTCCACTCGGTCTCGAGATCGAGGATCATTTTCCAGTCGACCGACTTCACGTCCGGCACGAACGGATCTTTCTGGATCGTCTGTCCCCAGCCGGTCGAATAGTTGATCAGCGTGTTGTCGCCGGCCCGCATCGTTAGCTTGCCGTCGACGCCGTATGGCACGCTGATCGAGGCGCCGGAGATTGCTTCAGCAAGCTTCTTCGAATCCGTGCTGTTCGTCTTCTTGAGCGCGTCGAGCACGAACTTCGTGCCGGCCGAGTTCTCCCACGACCAGTTCAGCGGGTATTCGTTGAACTTCTTGCGATAGCCGGCCGACCAGTCGGCGTTCTCCTTCGTGGGCGGGAATGTGGAGAGATACCGGCTGCCGGAATGGATGCCCTTGGGGAGGTTCTTGATCGCGGTCAGCACGGCGTAGTCGGCGATGTTGATCGCGAACACTTCGGTCTGGGCGAACAGGTTATAGATGCTGCTCTGGTCGATGAACGCGGTGAGATCGCCGCCCCACAGGCAGGAATAGACGGCCTGCGGCTTCGACTGCAGGATCTTGGTCAGCTGCTCCGTATAGTCGGGCTGGAACAGCTTCGGCCAGCTTTCGCCGATGACTTCGGCGTCCTTGTGGAAGCGCTTCAGGTACTCGAAGAACAGCTTGTTGCTGTCGCGCCCGTAGGCGTAGTCCGGCGAGCAGCCCATCCAGCGGTTCAGCTTCTTGGCCTTCGAGACCTCGGCCGCGTAGGAGCCGCCGGCGATGGCGTCGTGGATGCCCTGGCGCGCCGAGCGGAACGCCGTCGGCACGTGCAGCTTCGGGTCGGCGGTGAGGGACGACGTTTCCGAATTCGTGTGGATCGTCAGGATGCCCGTCTCGCGCGCGATCTCCTGTATCGCGAACGCAGCCGCCGACGTATCGGCGTCGAGCAGGATCTCGCAGCCCTCGCTGTTGATGAACTCGCGCGCGATGCGCGCGGCTTCCTCGGGTTTCGCCTTGCTGTCGCGCACGATCAGCTCGATCGGGCGCCCGCCGAGCCCGCCTGCTGCGTTGAACGCGTCGATCTCGATCTGTGCGCCCTTTTGTGAAGCCGAGCCGAGAATGGCGACGCGGCCCGATAGCACCGTGACCATGCCGACCTTGATCGGCTTGTTCTGGGCCTTCGAGACGAATGGAAATCCGATCGTCGAGGCCGCGGCAACCGCAGCCGTTCCTTTGAGTACACTCCGCCGTCCGACGCCGTTGGGCGCGCGCTTGGTCATGCCATCCTCCCTGATCGAGTTTTCCCGGTTCAAATGCCCGAGGTTGGCGCCAACATAACGGGAGCGGCGAATATGTCCAGACAGCCGGTGGCTGGGCGCCGGTCAGCTCGCGTCGTGAAAAATCACCCCGAGCGTGTGCCGCCGCCCGCTCCGGACCCGGCTGACGCCATGCCGGATCTTCACCCGGTAATCGCCGCGGCTGCCGGCCACGGGCCGTTCGTTGACGGCGAAGATGACGGCCTCGCCCTGCCCGAGGGAAACGACCTCGGGCCGGGACTGCATCCGCGGCCTTTGTTCCACGACGAGGAACTCGCCGCCGGTGAAGTCGCTGACCGGCTGCGACAGCAGAATGGCCACCTGGATCGGGAACACGGTGTCGCCATAGAGATCCTGATGCAGGCAATTGTAGTCGCCGGCTTGGTACTTGAGGATGAGCGGTGTGGGACGCACCTGCCCCGCGGCGCGGCACCGGTCGAGGAAATCGGCGTGCGCGCCGGGAAACTGCGTTTCGCCCCCCATCCGCCGAACCCAGTCGGAAGCGATGGGAGCCAGTTGGGAATAGAGCGCCTCGCGTAGCTCCTGCACGGGTGCCGGTAGCGGATAGTCGAGGTACTTGTACTCACCCGAGCCGAAACCGTGTCGCGCCATGACGATGCGGCTGCGAAAATGTGCGTCCTGGTCGTAGAGCGCGATCAGGTGGTCGCACTCCGAAGGCGTCAGCAGCGGACCGGCAACGGCCGCGCCGTTGCGGTCGAGCTCGCCAGCGATGACGCCCCAGTCGAGAGCGGCGACACGCGCCGAGACGGTGCCCGCGAGGAGAGATCTGTCGCCTGCCGTCATCGCCTTCGGCTCCGCCCGTTTCTACGCTGCCGGATAGTGACAGAGAGCAGGCGCCGCGGGCCACCCGAAAGCAAGCCTGACGCGATCTAGCCGGCCGCCGGGCCGAGCCGCTTCTCGACCAGCCGGGCGAACATCGCAGCCCCGAACGGAATCGCCTCGTCGTTGAAGTCGTAGCGGTCGTTATGGACAGGCGCGCTACCTTCGCCATTGCCGAGATTGATATAGGCGCCGGGCACCTTCTCCAGCATGAATGCAAAGTCCTCGGAGGCTGCAGCCGGTGGCTTTTTCCGGTCGACCTGACCTTCGCCGACGATCTCCGCAGCAGCGTCCGCGATGGCCGCGGTCGGCTCGGCGGCATTCTGGAGCGGCGCAAAGATGAGCCGGTAGTCGACCGATGCCTTGGCCCCGAGCCCTTCCGCCACACCCTTTGCCACCCGTTTCAGCGCGTCCTCGATCTGGTCGAGCGTCTCCCGCTTCATGGCCCTGACCGTGCCGCCCATCGTGGCGCGCTCCGGAATGACGTTGTAGGCATCGCCGCCGGAGATCCGCGTCACGCTCAGCACGCCCATGTCGAGCGGGGACAGATTGCGGGCCACGACCGTCTGCAACGCCGTCGTGACGTGACAGGCCGCAATGACGGGATCGATGCCGTTGCTCGGCCACGCCCCGTGCGTGCCTTTGCCGGTAATCGTGATGTCGAAGAACCCGCCCCCGGCCATGGCGGCGCCGGGCGTGATCGAGAAGTGGCCGACCGGCGCCCCCGGCCGGTTGTGGAGCCCATAGAGTTCGTCCGCCGGGAACTTCTCGAGCAGCCCCTCCTCCAGCATGGCGAGGGCGCCGCCCATGCCTTCCTCGCCGGGTTGGAAGATGAAGTTGACCGTCCCGGTGAAGGCTTTTGTTTCGGCGAGATAGCGGGCTGCCCCGAGCAGAATGGCGGTGTGACCATCATGGCCGCAGGCGTGCTGCACGCCGGGCGTGCCGCTTTTCCAGGTGGCGCCGGTGGCCTCGTGGATCGGCAGCGCATCCATGTCGGCCCTGAGGCCGATCGCCTTCGGCCCGTTGCCGTTCCTCAGGACGCCCACCACCGCAGCGCCCTTCACCATCCGGTGCACCTCGATCCCCCACGAGGCGAGCAGGTCGGCCACGATGTCGGCCGTCCGGTGCGTGTCGAGACCGAGTTCGGGATGCGCGTGGATATCGCGCCGGACGGCCGTGAGGGCCTCATGGTAGGTGCGGATGCGCGCGAGTGTCGGATTGGCGGTGGCGTCGCTCATGGCGGTTCCTCGACGGACGGAATGGGACATTACCCGCGAGGATCGACCCGAATGGCGCGCGCGACAAGCGCGACGTTCGAGCCCGTGCGCCGATTGTTCCGGCATCACAGTGCTTGCGGCGGTGCCGCACCTTAGACCAGCTGAGCCCGGACCCGCGAGCTGATCATGTCGATGAGCATCACGGTCGCGACCACGATGATGATGATCGCCGCCGTCTCGGAGTAGGCGAACCCGCGAATGTTCTCGTAGAGCGAGTGCCCGATGCCGCCAGCGCCGACGATGCCGAGCACGGTGGCCGACCTGACGTTCGTCTCGAAGCGATAAAGGGTATAGGACGACCATAACGGAAGCACCTGCGGCAGCACGCCGTAGATCACTTCCTGCAGCCGGCTCGCGCCGGAGGCGCGGATGCCCTCGACAGGGCGAGGATCGATCGCTTCCACCGCTTCCGAAAACAGCTTGGCGATGATGCCGATGTTGTGCACCGCGATCGCCAGCACGCCGGCGAGTGGCCCGAGTCCGACCGCGACGACGAACATGAGCGCGAACACGATCTCGTTGATGGCGCGCGACGCATCCATGAGCCGGCGGACGGGCTGCACGATCCAGGCCGGACAGATGTTGGCGGAAGCGAGAATGGCGAACGGAATGCCGATCACGACGGCGAGGGCCGTGCCCCAGATGGCGATCTGAACCGTCTCGACCATTTCGCCGATGTACTGCCGCCACTCGTGAAAGTTCGGCTTCGTGAAGCCGTGCAGGAACTCGGCCATGTTGCGCCAGTCTGTGACCAGCGCCGTAACCTTGTACATTTCGATCGGCGCGAACGACCAGGCGAGCAGTCCCAGGAGAACCGAAGCGACGATCCATCCGCGAAGCCGCTCGGCGATGGGCGGCTTGGGCACCGCGATGGAAGCGAGATCGCGGGCATCTCGACGCGATATCGACGATTGAGCGGTCATTCGGGGCTGTCCTGCGGTGTGGAAGCAGATGGTGACGGCGCGGACATCAGATCCGCGCCGTCGCCGTGCATCGGTGTTTGCGGGCTTACTTCTTGAGCGCTGCGAGCTGCTTGCCGATCTCGTCGAACTTCGCCTGCAGCTCGGCGAGCTGGGTCTTCTTGTCGGCATCGGCGATCTTGTCGTCACCCTTGATCTTCAGGATCGACCGGTTGATCTCCATCTGCCGGATCGGGAGCAGCTGGGTGTTGTCGGACTTCTTGAACGGAGCCCAGCCGAGCTCGGCGAGGATTTTCTTCTCGCTCTCTTCCTTGGTGCCGTAGGTCAGGAAGAACGTCTCGAGCTTGCTCTTCACGGCCGCATCGAGGTCCTTGCGCCAGACCAGCGGATCGGACGGGATCAGCGGCGAGGTCCAGATGACGCGGATGTTTCCGGCCTTGTCAGACGACGTTTTCTTGAGGCGGTTCAGGTTTTCGTTGTTGTTGGCCGCGACGTGCACCAGCTTGTTGGCGACGGCGAGCGCATTGGCTTCATGGTTCGCGCCGCGAACCGTCTTGAAGCAGGACTTCGGATCGATGTTGCGCGCCGAGAAGACGAACGTCGTCGGAACGAGGAAGCCCGACGTGGAGTTCGGGTCGCCGATGCCGAAGTCGAGGCTCTTGTCGCACTTCAGCACGTCATCGAGCGTCTGGAACGGGCTGTCCTTGTGGACGATCAGGTGCGACCAGTAGCCGGGGTTTCCGTCCTTGTCGACCGACTGCACGAAGATCTCGCCATCGGCCCGGTCGACGGCTTCCATGGCCGACTTGTTGCCGTACCAGGCGAGCTGCACCTTCTTGAAGCGCATGGCCTCGATGACACCGGCGTAGTCCGAGGCATAGAAGCCCTTGATCGCGAGACCGGTCTTCTTGGTCATGTCCGCCAGGAACGGTTCCCACGTCTTCTTCAGGTTGGCGCTCGCCTCGGTGGCGATGATGCCGAAGTTGAGTTCGTCGGCGGCTTTGGCCTGCCCGGCAGCTACGGCGAGGCCGAGTACGGCAACGGCGATCGTCTTGTGAACCATGAACTGTCCCTCCTGGGTCTTTGGTTTTGTCCGCCGCGCTTCGTATGGCAGCGCAAAGCGATTCAAGCGGCGTGCTGCACCGGGCAGTCGCTGCCGGAACTTCGTCGGTCGCGAAGCCTCAGGCCATGGTGGCCTCGGCCTCGCGCGAGATCTTCGCCCGGCGGTCGCTGACCGATGGCGCTTGCCGTGCCGCCTCGATGCCCGGCAGGAAAAGTTCTTCGCTCTCGGCGCCGTAGAGCTCGCCGAGAAACTGCGGTGTCAGCGCCGACGACGGCCCGTCGTAGACGACCTCGCCCTTGCGCAATGCGATCGTGCGGGCGCAGTAGTTCAGCGCGTATTCCACCTGATGCAGCGACACGAGCACGGTGATGCCGTCTTCGCGATTGAGCTGGGCGAGGATGTCCATGACGCGCCGCGCCGAGCTGGGGTCCAGTGACGCGATCGGCTCGTCCGCGATCAGGATGTCGGCGCCCTGCACGAGGCTGCGCGCGATGGCGGCCCGCTGCTGTTGGCCGCCGGACAACTGCGAGCCGCGCTTCAGGGCCTGCTCGCCGATGCCGACACGGGTGAGTGCCTGCATCGCCCGGCGCTTTTCTTCCAGCGTGAACCAGCCGAGCGTCCCGCGCCAGCGCGGCACATGCCCGAGAAAGCCGACGAGCACGTTGGTGAGCACCGACAGGCGCGGCACGAGGTTGAACTGCTGGAACACGATCGAGATCCGCGACCGCGCCTCGTTGGCACCTGCCGTGATACGGCCGTCCTTCTGGATCGCCGTGCCGAACGCGCGGATCTCGCCGGCGCCGGCATCGATCGGGATCAGCCCGGCGACGGACCGGATCAGGGTCGACTTGCCCGATCCGGAGGCGCCGATGAGCGCCACCATCTCGCCCTTCTCGATCTTGAGCGAGACGTCCTTGAGGACGCGCTCACCCTTGACGAACGACTTGGCGACGCGGACGATTTCGATCTCTGGTGAATGCAAGTGCAAAACTCCCTCGTTGACGAGGGGCTAGCATGCGTATGTGACAGTGATGTTTCGGCGCCCCCGATCGGCCAGCGCGGGCGAGTAGCCGACGAAGGAGGGGCACGAGCGATGACCGTTGCAATAGGCCTCGGCCTGATGGAGTACCCGTTCACGACGACGCGCGGCTTCTGGAGCTGGGTCGACCTGTGCGAGGCGGGCGGCGTGGACAGTCTCTGGCAGACCGACCGCGTTGTCTCGCGCGAGCCGATCCTCGAATGCATGACCTCGATCGCGGCGATGGCAGGCCGCACCCGCCGCATCAAGTTCGGCATGAACGTCTTGTCGCTGGCGATGCGCGATCCGGTACTGGTCGCCAAGCAGTGCGCGACGATCGATGTGCTCTCCGAGGGCCGGCTCCTTCCTGCCTTTGGTGTCGGCAGTCCGCTCGCCCCCGAATGGAAGGCACTATCGATCGACACCAAGGGGCGCGGCTCCCGCACCGACGAGGGGCTCGAGATCATTCGCCGCCTGTGGACCGAAGAGCGCGTCGATTTCGACGGCCGGCACTACAAGCTCGCCGGCGCCTCGATCTCGCCCCGGCCGGTGCAGGCCGACCTCCCGATCTGGATCGGCGGCGGCTCCGATGCGGCGATCGAGCGGACGGCGCGGTTCGGAACCGGATGGCAGGCGGGTCCGGAAACGCCGGACGAGGCCGCGCGGATCGTCACGGCCATCAAGGCGGCGGCAGCGCGCCACGGCCGCTCGATCGACGCCGATCACTACGGCGCCGGCATTCCCTTCTACTTCGGATCGCCCGACGATGCGCCGGTCAAGGCATCCATGGACGCTTACCGGAAACGGACGGGCCGCGAGCCGCTCGGATACTTCGCTGTCGGTACGGCCGACGACATCGTCACCCGCATTTCCGAGTACGTCGCGGCCGGCGTCGAGAAGTTCGTTCTGCGACCCAGTGGTCGCGGCGATGACATCGTCCTTGCCCAGACCCGGCAGCTCATCGAGCAGGTTCTGCCGGAGGTTGCGCGGCGCTGGCCGAAGCCGCTCAAGGCGGTCCCGGCTGCCTGACCGCCGCCGCGCTCAGCCGTAGTCTTCGATGATGTACTTCCAGTAGCTCTCGACCTTGACGCCCTTTTCGCTGCGGGCGAAAGAGCGGATCGATATTCCCGCGTCGTGGACCGTCTGTGTCGTGCCCGAGACCAGCGGATGCCACCAGAAAAGGTCGCGGCCCTCGCCGACGAGACGATAGGCGCAGGTGGGCGGCAGCCATTTCACTGTGCGCACCGTCTCGGCGTCGATCTTCACGCATTCCGGCACGCGCCGCTTGCGGTTCTCGTAGTCCGAACATCGGCAGCTGCCGATGTCCAGCAACCGGCACGCCAGTCGGGTGAGCAGGATTTCCCCGGTGTCGTCGTCCTCCAGCTTGTTGAGGCAGCAGCGGCCGCAGCCGTCGCAGAGCGACTCCCATTCGCTTTCACTGAGGTTGTCCAACGACTTGGTGCGCCAGAAAGGAACCTTGGCTGGATCCGGGCTTGGGGGCATGTCGAAACTGACCTCTCGCGCAGATCGGGCGATCAGAGTAAAAGGATTGCGTCGTCGCCGACAACCCGGTCCTTGGGGGGACGGGGAGAATCGGAGTTAGGTGAGGGCGCCGCCGCCAACGAGCCTCCACATGAGAGCGCCGTGCGGCGTGGGCGCCGACAGCCGCGCATCGGCTCGGGTGTCACGGCAGGTGGGACATAGCTCTTGAACGACTGGTTCTTCAAGCGGAACACTCGCGGGCGCATCTGGCACCGCCTCGGCCTGATCGATTCCTGGCTCGATTCGTCCTTGTCGAGCCTGGGGCAGGCCTGCGTCGATCGCTGGAATGCCGCGTCGAGCTTCTTTGCACGATTCCGCCTTTCCGGCTGGCGCCGTCTGCTGAACGAGGCCGCATCCGAAGCCCTGACGCTCGCCGTCGGCGGCTTGGCGCTGATGTACGCGCTGGCGACGCCGGCATTCCTGGAGATGGACGAGTCCAAGATCCTCGGTACCGGCAAGTACAGCGTGAAGTTCGTCGACGCGGGCGGCCGCGAGATCGGCCAGCGCGGCATCCTTCACAACGACGCCGTCCCCCTCGACGAGATCCCGGACCACATGGTGAAAGCCACGCTGGCCACCGAGGATCGCCGCTTCTTCGAGCATTTCGGCGTTGACGTCCTCGGCACGGTGCGCGCTCTGGCGACCAACATCAACGCAGGCGAGACCGTGCAGGGCGGCTCGACCCTGACGCAGCAGCTCGCGAAGAACCTGTTCCTGTCCTCAGAGCGGTCGTTGACCCGGAAGATCAAGGAGTTGTTCCTCTCGTTCTGGCTCGAGAGCCGGTTCACCAAAAGCCAGATCCTGAAGCTGTACTTCGATCGCGCCTACATGGGCGGTGGCGCCTTCGGGGTCGAGGCGGCTGCACAATTCTACTTCGGCAAATCGGTCCGCGACGTAACGCTTGCCGAGGCCGCCATGATGGCTGGCCTCTTCAAGGCGCCGACCAAGTTCGCGCCGCACATCGATCTCGCGGCCTCTCGTGCTCGGGCGAACGAGGTACTCACGAACCTCGTCGAAGCCGGCTTCATGACCGCCGGACAGGTCCATTCCGCCCGCCTCAATCCCGCCAAGCCCATCGAAAGCCGCCTGCCGAACAGTCCGGACTGGTATCTCGACTGGGCCTTCGAGGAGGTGCAGCGCATCGCCGAAGGCCGCGGCCATTTCGTGCTGACCGCCCGTGTCGCCGTGGACCTGCGCCTTCAACTGGCAGCCGAGCAGGCCCTGATCTCGACGGTCCGCCAGGAAGGCCGTGGCAAGAATGCACGTTCGGGCGCGCTCGTCGCCATGGAACCGGATGGCGCGGTGCGCGCGCTCGTTGGCGGCATGGACTACGGCGAGAGCCAGTTCAATCGGGCGACCAATGCGCGCCGTCAGCCCGGGTCGTCGTTCAAGCTCTATGTCTATGCCAACGCCGTGGAGCAGGGGCTGACACCGAACTCCATATTGCGCGATCAGGCCGTCTCGTGCGGCAACTGGTCTCCGAAGAACTACGACGGCAGCACCGGTGGTCGGGGCGCGGTTCCGATGGGCTCGGCCTTTGCCCGCTCGCTCAATACGACGGCGGTCGAGCTATCGCTGAAGTATGATCGCGAGAAGCTCATCAAGCTCACCCGACGCCTCGGCGTCGAAGGCGTGCGCAAGACCTGCTCGATGGCGCTCGGTGACGGTGGCGTTACCGTCCTCGAGCACACCGGCGCCTATGCGGTGTTCGCCAACGGCGGCCGGGCGGCGAGGCCCTATGCTGTGCTCGAGCTCATGAACTCGAAGGGCGAGGTCATCTACTCGCGTGAGCAGGACGAGCCGCCACCCCGCCAGATCGTCGAGCCGCGCCACGCCGAGTACATGAACCAGATGATGCAGATGGTCGTGACGGAAGGCACCGGCAAACGGGCGGCGCTCGATTTCACGCACGTGGCCGGCAAGACCGGAACGTCGTCCAGCTACCGCGACGCCTGGTTCGTCGGTATGACGGGCGACTACGTGACCGGCGTCTGGATCGGCAACGACGACTTCCGGCCGATGGATCGCGTGACCGGCGGCGGAATCCCGGCGTCGGCGTTCCATAGCTTCATGGCGGTTGCCCACTCGAACATGAACATCAAGCAGATCCCGGGCCTGCCGCTGCACCCGGTGCAGGTGGCCGAGCGCCAGCGGCTGGAAGAACTGCAGAAGGCGCAGCCGCAATTGGCCATCGAGATGGCGGCGAACGCGCGCGGACGCGACCGCCTGATGTCGACGAAACTGAAGGACGCCTTGCGCAAGACCGCGGTCGCATTGCGGTCTGCCGGCGGCCTGCCTGAGCCCGGCACGGACCAGAATCGTGCGCCTGACGGTGGCGTGCGACCCGGTGGGGCGACGGGTTCGGGTGCTCCCGCGACACCGGCAGCGCCTCCCGCCGGGCAACGCAAGGCGGACCTTGGCCCCATCGAGGAGGATGCGGCTCTGGCACCGGTGGGGCGTCGATGAGGAAGCGCGAGACAGGCAGCGGCCGCTCGGGAGACCGGGCATGATCGCCAACATCCTGCTGTTCGTCGTCGTGGCAGTGGCCGGAGGCCTCGGCTCGTCCTGGTACATGATCGAGCGCGGCAGCGCGCTGACAACGAAGCGCATCGGTCCATGGACAGCCTGGACGGCGGCGGGGCGGCCGGATGCCGATCCCTATACCCGCGCCCATTTCATGCGTCGCGGCATGTTGCCCGTCTCGACGGCGTTGGCTGTCACCTACGAAGCGATCGTCGACAACGAGCGTGAGCGTCTGCACTCGTCATGCGAGTACGTCATCGAGGGCGTGGAGCCGGCTGACGGGCGCTTCTGGACGATATCGGTGTTCGACGAGCGGGGCCAACTCATCCCGAACCCGGCCGATCGCTATTCCTACAACAGCGCCACAGTTCTGCGCGCGCCGGGCAATCGGCTCCAGATTGCGTTGGCCCGTAGCGCCCGGCCGGGAAACTGGTTGCCGACCGGTGGCGCTGGCCGCATTACGCTCGTGATGAGCGTCGAGGAGATTGCCCAGTCACCTGGCGAGGCAAGCCGGCAGCCGTGGCAACCGCCCGAGATCCGAAGGACCGCTTGCAGATGACGACCAACTGGTTCGGCCGCCTGGGTGTTTACACCGTCCTCGTATCGCTGGTGGCCGGCGGCTTGATCCACCTGTCGGCAACGCTGGTCGTCCCGCAATTCGCCAAGGCGAGCGCATTCCAGCGTTTGTCGGATGGCATCCCGGTAAACAGGATGCGGGTGTTGCCGGCCGCGAGCGGCGAGGCCGCGCTATTGCCTTACCTTGGGCCGGATATCCGTCTCGCCGTATGTCGCTACGACGTCGGCGGAGGGCCGGTCGCCCTCAAGTTCCAGTTGCCGCATCGCGGTTGGGCGCTCGGCCTCTACACCGACCAGGGCGACAATTTTTATGTCCTGCCGGCGCAGGAATCGCGCTCGGCCGATATCAATCTGACGCTCATCCCGCAGGGCGAACGCTCGTTCAGCCTGTTGACGTTGGGGGGCCGCGCCCCGGTGCTCTCGATCTCCCAGATCGAGGTGCCCGACACGCGCGGTTTCGCGGTCATTCGCGCGCCCGTTCGCGGCAAGGCTTTCGAGGCGGAGATCGAAGCTCAGCTTCGCAAGGCAGACTGTTCCGTCAGCCGGGAATGACGTGCACCGTGACGTGCCTGTCGGAACTAGTCCACCAGCGACAGCACGTCCCGTTTGACCGGAGCTGGCTTGGCGGTGCTGCGCTCTTCGCGCGCCGACCAGCGCTCGTAGCGGATGCCAGGGAAGATCACGATCTCGGCCGTCCGTTCGGGACGCCGCCGTTGATCGGTCTGATCGGAGTTCGACGCACGAAACTCCAGGATTGTTGCCATGGGACCCTCCTCCCCGTTGGCGCTCGCGATGCAGAGCAGGCCGCTCATATAGGCGTCCGCTGCCCGTGCTTCGGAGGCTCGATACAGTGATTTGGAGGCTGAGCCGGTTAATGTTGCATTAATGGCCGACGACGGACTTTAAGGCGTTGCCGCAGGGCAACGTTTCACGCGTCCGAAAGCCATCCCTCGAGGTGGTGGGCCCCGTCCCGCGCCTCGATTTCAACGACCCAGATGTCCGGATCGAGCCGTGTCTCGTTGGCCACGCGCAGATCGACATCCGGCTCGGGCAGCGATTTTCCGATGAGGCTCCACCGCCGTTCGCCGTCGTCGGTCTCGATGCCGGCCGGCGCCGGCCCATAGAGATCGGCCGATCCGTCGAGCCGCGCGATCTTGATCAGGATGGCGCCGGCATCGGTATCGCCACGCCGCACGACGACGCCGGGCACGTCCACCGTGGCGCACCGGCGAAGGTAGGCCTTGACCCAAAGCTCCGATTTGAGGCGCATGGCGGTCTTCCGTGACGAGGCTGAGAGCCGATCGCCGGACGCTGAGGCGTGCTGTCCGCGAACAGCCCGGAGTGTGGATCACCCGCTGGCGCCGGTCACGACGTTTTCGCGGACGAGGATCCGCGAATCGGATGTGGCAAGACCGATCAGGTCCGGGCCGACCGGTCGTCCGTGGGCCATTTTGCGGATTGCGCCGTCCTGTGCACCCGAAATGAGGTTCTGTGCGATCAGGCAATGGCCGGCCGCTGCGTCGCTCGTGACCATGATCCCGACGCGCGCCGTCCGAACGACGTTGGACGTCACGGCCATGTCGCGCATGTACCGCCCCCAGCCGATGACGATGCCGGCGGTCGCGGCACCCTCGATCGTATTGCCGCTGACGGCCGCGTCGGCCTCGACCGTGATGCCTTCGCCGCGCCGGTCGACGGCCTCGTATTCGCGTCGATGCAGGTTACGGATCAGGTTGCCCTGGATGACGGCGAGCCGCCCGCCTTCGTTGAAATTGGTGACGGAGATGCCGGTCGCCGCGCCATCGACGATGTTGTTGGCGATGAGCGCGCCCTGGAACCCGAATTCAGCATAGAGCGCCACCTCGCCGATCCGCTCGGCCGTGTTGCCGATGATCGAGATGTTCGACGATGCGTTGGCCCGCACGGCCGAATAGGCGGCATCCGTGATGCGGTTGCCGCTCACCATGACGGCGTCGGCGCGGAACACGTTGATGCCGTTGCCGTTCTGTCCCGAGCCACCGGAGCTGGCGGCAATGCCGGAGATACGATTGTTCGTGACCCGCGTCCCGTCCGCTCCGGAGACCGATCGCCAGACGAGAATACCGTTGTCGCCACAATCCCGGACCGTGTTGCCGGCGATGTCGACGCCCGCGCCGTCGAGCGAGAAGAGCCCGGTGTGCCGACACCCCGAAATGAGCGAGGTGCTCACGCGGCCGCTGCAGTCTTTGAGCAGGAGCCCCGTATTGCCGCCCACGACGATCAATCCCTCGACGACGACGTCCCGTGCGCCGCGAAGCTCCAAGAGGGCTGCGCGCGGATCCGTGACGGCATGGTGCGCGCCACCCTCGACCCGGAAATCCCTGAGCTGCACCTCGTGGGCGCCCTCGCCGACGAGCGCCGGACCGGAACCGCTGGCCACGATCACACTGCGGCTACCGGCGCCCGACATCCGCAATCCCGCCCTGAGATGGAGCCCGGAGGCCCGAAACCGACCCGGCGGAAGCAGCATGGGGCGCCCGTCGAGCACCGCCCGGTCGAGCGCCGCTTGCAGCGCCGCCGTCTGATCGCGATCAGAATCCGGCAACAGTGGCCCGCCCGCGGTCCTCGCGCTCCGGGCAGGCTCCCGCGCGTCCGCGGCAGTGCCGAGCACGGCGATGGCCGGCGCGCCGATGAGGGTCGCGATCGATCGGGACAGCAGAGTACGTCGGTTAGGACCGGGTTGGGACATGACGGGCCTCCTGGACCCGCTCCGAAGCAAGAAGCGAGCCGCCCGCCCCGCCCGTCAGGCGGCCTTCAGCACCCGCTTCACGTGCTCGAGGTAGTGGTCGAACGCCGGCGTGACCATGGCCGGATCTTTCGCCCGGTCGTCGTAGAGGCGCACCTGCACGGCGTCTCGAAAGCTCGGCTCTGTCTCGAAACGGGCCACCTCGTCTTTGCTCATCGGTCCGCCCTGCAACTTGAGGGAATGCACCGAAGCCGCCGACAGCGTGGCGAAATAGCCCGGATCGGTCGCACAGAGGTAGCGCTTGGCGGCCACATGCAGCCGGACGGGCTCGGTGACGTCGGCCCCGAAGAACCGCTTCAGGAACGCTTCGCCAAGCCGCTCGTGGACGAGATCCTTGTCGAGCTCCATCGCGCGATCGAACTCCGGCTCGAACAGATGTCCGATGTCGTGCAGCAGCGCGGCCACGACGACGTGATCGGCCGCTCCATCGGCTTCGGCCAGCGCCGCCGCCTGGAGTGCATGCTGCAGTTGCGTGACCTGCTCGCCCCCGTAGAGCTCGCCGCCCTTCCGCGCGATCATCGACGTCAGCTTTTCGAGGACATCACCGCCGTGCATGAGGGTTCTCCGACGTGGTACCACAGTCGCCCCGTCGTCCTACGGCCGCCCGTCACAATCAAGCCCGGGTCTCGACGCGCCCGTCATTTCTTCGACTTCCCGGTGGGCTTCGGGGCCTCGATCGCCGGTCGCATCGACCGGACCAGGCTGGCGGCGAACGCATCGTCGAGGTCCTCTTCGCTGCCCGACAGCAGACGGTACCAGAACGCGCCGTTCAGGAGGTCGATGATGGTTTCCACGTCGAGATCGGCCCGGAACTGTCCGATCGCGATGCCGTGCCTCAGCACCTGCTTGAACAGCGTGCGCCGCGAGGCGACGAACACGCCGTAGAACTTGAGGCGGAACTCCGGATCGAGCTGGGCCTCCGCGAGCAGCCCCTGCATCGTGCGCCGGACGAGTGGCACCGAGACGCTGGCGAACAGTTGCCGCAGGAAGTCGTCGAGATCCCCGAACGCGTCGTCGGTCGGCGCCCGGGGCGGCAGGCGGGGCAGCACGCGTTCGGTGTAGGCGGCGAGCACGACGTCGGCCTTGCCACCCCACCAGCGATAGATGGACTGCTTGCCGACCTTTGCCTCCGAGGCGATGCGCTCGATCGAGATCTTGTCGTAGCTCTCGGTCTCGAGGAGATGCGCCGAGGCATCGAGGATGGATTGCCGGGTCGCGTCGCTGCGCGGGCGGCCGGGGGGTCTCGGGCTGGTCGGCAGGCTCATGGGTCGGTTTCCAGAAGAACGTTCGCAATCCGAAACGGACCGTACGTGAATCGGATCAGCCCGTCGCCCTCCGAAATCGCTGTCGAGCGCACAATCTCGGCGGCAGCTCACGTTTGTTTGAAAACGAAACGAATAGTTCCCTATTTACAATCAAAGAGAACATCGTTTAATTTGTTGTCATGAGGCGCCGGAAAGACTTGGGCGCCAGACCCGGAAACCCGGACCGGACGACGAAGTTCTCCAGTCCAACCCAGGATGACTGACATGAAGACGCTGATCGGCACGGTTCTCGCGCTCGGCCTTCTATCGACTGCTGCTTCCGCTCAATGGTGCCCGCCCGGCGGCCACGGTTACGGCCAGCGCCACGCCAGCTACGGCCACACCCTCCACCGTCCAGCCCAGTCGGTGGCGCAGACCGTCGTCGAGCAGGCTCCCGAGGCGGCGGCACCAGCGGCTCCGATCGAGCCGGCACCGCTGCCCGAGCAGCAGTCGGCTCCCGAGGCCGTGCCGCCGAAGTGAGCCGGACCACCGCCACGATCATGGATGAACAGCGATAGGAGACCCACCCGCGGCGAGGCCCGCCGCATCCTCCCTTTTGGCAAGGCATGGCAACTGACCCGCGAGAGCATGCTCTTGCGGGTCTTTTTTTTGTGGCGCATGAACGCTGGCCCCTACCCGCCGAGGACCTGCCATGACGAAGCGCCTATCCCCCGAGACGATCGCAGCCCAGGCCGGCGGCGCCGTCGACCCCGTGACCGGCGCCATCATCCCGCCGATCCACCTCGCGACGACGTTCGAGCGCGACCCCGACAACCAGTATCGGCGGGGCTACGTCTACTCCCGCCCGGATACGCCGTTGACGCGCCAGATCGAGGACGTGCTCTGCGAATTGGAGCACGGCGCGCGCGCCCTGCTGGTCGGCTCGGGCATGTCGGCTGCGACAGCCGCATTCCTGGCCCTCGAACGCCCGGCGCACCTCGTCGCCCCGAATGTCATGTACTGGGGCCTGAAGAAGTGGCTCGCCGAGGATGCGCCGAGCTACGGCATCCGGACGACGTTCGTCGACGCGACCGATCTCGAGGCGATCCGCGTCGCCATCGAACCGGGCACGACGCGCATGGTCTGGCTCGAGTCCCCGGCCAACCCGCTCTGGGGCGTCACCGACATCGCCGCCGCCGCTGCCTTGGCACACGAAGCCGGCGCCATTCTCGCCGTGGATTCGACCATCGCCACCCCCGTCCTGACACAACCGATCAGCCTCGGCGCGGATGTCGTCATGCACTCGGCGACGAAGTATCTGAACGGCCATTCCGACGTCCTGGCCGGCGCCCTGGTTTTCGCACGCGCCGACGCCTATGCCGACCGCGCCGCCCGCTTCCGCTCCATGGTCGGCACGGTCATCGGTCCCATGGAGGCCTCGCTGCTGCTCCGCGGCATGCGCACCTTGCATCTCCGCGTGCGCCATCAGTGCCGTTCAGCCCTGCAGGTGGCGCGCCACTTCGACGGCCACGCGCGGCTTGAAGAGACCCTCTATCCGGGCCTCCCCGGCGATCCCGGTCATGCGGTGGCGGCCCGCCAGATGGTGGGCGGTTTCGGTGGCATGCTGTCGATCCGCGTGAAGGGCGGCGAGACAGCCGCCATCCGGGCGGCGGCGAACCTCAAGGTGTGGAAGCGGGCCACCTCGCTCGGCGGCGTCGAGAGCCTCGTCGAGCACCGCGCGTCGGTCGAAGGCCCGGGCACGCCATGCCCGACCGATCTCCTGCGGCTGTCGGTCGGCCTCGAGGATCCGGCCGACCTGATCGCCGATCTGGAACAGGCACTGGTCGCGAACACCTGACGGCGTCCGTCGGGTCGTCGCCTCAGTCGATCCGCGACCGTGCCGCGTCGCGGAAGGTAACGACGAGTACGTCGCGCCAGGCCGGCTCGCCCTCGACGATAGGCTCGATCGGCGTCACGCCATGATAGACGCGGCTGTCGTCGACGATCGCCGCATCGAGCGGATCGGTCAGCGTGAAGCTGCCGAGCGACGTCTTCCCGAGATCGGCGATGGTCGTCGTGCCGCTGCGGATGTTGTGCCGCCGAATGAGCAGCACCAGCACCCAGTCGACGCCGTCGCGGTGCATGCCCTCCGGCGTCGGCTTGCCGGCCTCGCCGGGATTGGCCTCGATCCGGAACTGATGCACTTCGGCCTTCCATTTGGTGATGGTCGGCGAGAGCCCGCTGAAGAGCCGCCCGCAGAACGTCACGATCGTGTTGAGGCACGGCCCCGCGGCGATGTCCGACCTGACGGGCGCGAACCAGCGATCGAGGCCCCCGTTCAGCGGGTTGTAGTTGACCGTCTGGTAGTGCGGCTGGTGCGGCTGCCGGGTGACGCCACCCTCGCGGTCGACGGCCAGCACGGCATGTCTGCGGCGGCGGTATCGGCCGCCGTCGGCCATGTACGTATCGACCTCCAGGTCGCCCCAGCTCGCCTCGAAGGCCGACCAGTCGGCGAGCGATCCGGCCGCCTCCAGCATCGCGCGCATCTCGCCGCCCTTGACGAAGACGAACCCGGAGCGGGCAAGCGTGCCGTCGGTGGCGGCGGCGGGGGTCGGGAGAAGATCAGCCATGGCGAGCGTCCCGTCTCGGGAAAGAGTATTGACCAACCCGCCCGTGAGTGCGGCTCTGGCCCACCACCCACGGACGGAACCTGTTCTTATACGCCTCCGGTGTCCCGCCTGCGAGTGCGACCTCGCGACAAGGTTGCGGGTCACCGCATGTCAGTCATGCAAACAGCGTTGACTAAGCGCCGGGCAGCTTGAAGAAGCTCGTGGCGACCAGGATCTTGTTCTCCTGCTTTTCGAGTGCTCCGAGCTCGCCCGATTTCTTCACATAGGCGAGCCATTCCGCATCGGCCCACAGCGCCTCGCGGCGGGCTGTCCGGTCGGCGAGGTCCTTGTAGGCCCAGACGTGGACATAGGAATTCACGTCGCCGACCTCGGTCGTCGCGTAGAGCACCGGCTTGCCGAGGATGCGCGATTGCGGGGCAAAGCCCATCTGTTCGTAAAGCGCCAGATGCGCCTTGATGGTGCCGGGACGCAGGAAGTATGTGCGATGGTCGAAGATCATGGTGGTCTCTCGCTGGATTGCAGATCGCGTGGTGTAGCGCCTCTGACGTTTGGTATCCGCTCGCGGCGAGGCTCATCACCAAACGTCAGAGGCAAAGCTACACTAGTGTGGCGGCTTGGAAGTCCGCTTCATTCCTTCGGCACCGTCTGAAAGCGGACTTCCAAGCATGACGCCACACTAAGCTAATATTTTTTCTAGTGTCCCTCTGATCGCAAAATTCGTTTTGAGCCCGCCAAAGAATGAGACGAACTTTGCGATCGGGACACTAGGAACATGGTTTTGCTCGTGTTCCTTTGGCGCCGACATTTGCTCGGTGCCGCGCAGCCAAGGGAAGCAAATGTCGGCGCCGGAACACGAGTGTCGGCGCAGGGAGTGCGACAGCGCAACTCCCGCGTCGGGCTTGACGGCGGCGACCGCGCGCTGTTGCCTTCGCCGCGATCCTTACTCCAAACGGAAATCCCCGTCGCATGGCCAAGCCGCTGCTCTTTACGCCGCTCACGATCCGTGACGTGACGCTCCGCAATCGCGTCGTCATATCGCCCATGGCGACCTACTCCGCCAACGACGGTCTCGCCAACGACTGGCATCTCGGCCACTACGCCCGCTTGGCACTCGGCGGCGCGTCGTCCATCATGGTCGAGGCGACGGCGGTCACCGATCAGGGCCGCATCACCAACGGCGACATGGGGCTGTGGTCGAAAGCCCACGTGGCGCCCCTGAAGCGCATCGCCGACTTCATGCGCTCGCAACGCGTGACGCCGTCGATCCAGCTCGCGCATGCCGGCCGCAAAGGCTCCATGCAGCGGCCCTGGCACGGCAATGGCGCGCTGACGCCGGCCGATCTGGCGCGCGGCGACAAGGCCTGGGATATCGTCGGGCCGACGTCCGACCCGATCGACGCGGGCTATATTGCGCCGAAGGCCTTGAGCCAGTCCGACATGCAGACGCTCGCCGGCCAGTGGGGCGATGCCGCCGCCCGCGCCGTGGAAGCCGGCTTCGAGATCGTCGAGATCCACAACGCGCATGGCTATCTGGTGCATCAGTTCCTGTCCCCGATCTCGAACACGCGGAACGACGCGTTCGGCGGCGATTTCGAGGGGCGCACCCGCTTCCCGCTCATGATCGCTGAGGCTGTTCGCGCCGCCGTCCCGAAGGGGATGCCGGTCTTCCTGCGCGTCTCGGCCGTCGACGGCATCGACGGCGGCTGGTCGATGGACGACACCGTGGCCTACGCCAGGGCGCTGAAGGAGCGCGGCATCGACCTCGTCGATTGTTCCTCGGGCGGCCTCAAGGGCCCGGCGACGGTGGCCCGCATCAAGCGCACGTGGGGCTTCCAGGTCCCCTTCGCGGCGCGCGTGAAGGCCGAGGCCGGCGTCATGTCCATGGCCGTCGGGCTGATCGTTGATCCGCACCACGCCGAGGACGTCCTCCAGCGCGGTGACGCCGACCTCGTCGCCATCGGCCGCGAGGCGCTGGTCAATCCGAGCTGGCCCCAGATGGCGGAGATCGCGCTGGGCCGCACCCCGGCCGAGGCGATGGACGATTGGCCCGTCCAGTACGGCTGGTGGTTGAAGCACCGCGAGACCACGTTCGCCCAGGTCCGCCGCGACTACGGCGACGACTGGCGCGCGTGAGGGGTGGCCATCGCCGGGCTGCGGCCGCTCGAGCCTCGCCCGCCATTGGCACCCCGCCGCAAGTCTGCTTAGCTGCGCCATCGAGAGCGCCTGGCGACCAGGGCGCCGGATCGGCACGAGACCAGGGAACGAAACGCCATGAAACTGATGATGTTCGCCAAGGGCAACGGTGTTGCCCTCGGCCTCGTGGACGGCGACACGGTCGTCGACGTGGGCGCGGTGGATGCCGCCCTGCCGACGTCGCTGCTGGCCGTGATCGAGGCTGGTCCGTCCGCGCTTGGCGCCGTGAAGGCTGCCGCGGCGAAGGCGCCCGCGTCGGCGCGCCACGCGTTGGCCTCCGTAAAGCCGGTGCTGCCGATTGCGCGTCCGCCGAAGTTCGTCTGCGTCGGTCTCAACTACCTCGAGCACGCAAAGGAGGGCGGTCATCCGCCGCCGACCTATCCGTCCTTCTTCCCCCGCTTCCCGACGTCTCTCGTGGCTGACGGCGCACCCGTCATCCGCCCGAAGGCCTCGATCCAGCTCGACTTCGAGTGCGAACTGACCATCGTCGTCGGCAAGGGCGGCCGCCACATCCCCGAGAGCCGCGCCCTCGAGCACGTCTTCGGTTACACGATCTTCAACGATGTGTCGGTCCGCGACTACCAGCGGAAGACCTCGCAGTGGACGCCCGGCAAGAACTTCGACGGCACGGGGCCGCTCGGACCCGTCGTCGTGACGGCCGATGAACTGCCCGCGGGCGCGTCTGGCCTCGCCATCATGACGCGCGTCAACGGCGAGACCATGCAGTCGTCGAATACGAGCGACATGATCTTCTCGACGGCGCGCATCATTGCCACGCTCTCGGAGTTCATGACGCTTGAGGCCGGCGATCTGATCGCGACGGGAACGCCGTCCGGCGTCGCCCATGCGCGAAAGCCGCCCGCCTGGATGAAGGCCGGCGACATGGTCGAGATCGAGATCGAGCGGATCGGCAAGCTCCGCAACCCGATCGTCGACGAAGCCTGATCAACCCAGCGTCAACGGAAAGCCCTGACCATGTCGAAGCCTGGCGCGGATGGCTCGCAAGATCTTCTGGTCCGTCGTGAGGACGGCGTTCTGGTGCTGGCGTTCAACCGGCCCGAAGCGCGCAACGCGCTGACGCCGGACATGATCGATCGCATCGGCGCCGAGCTGGCTGCAGCCGAACTCGACAACGGGATCGGCTGCATCGTGCTGACCGGCGTCGGCGATGCCTTCTGCGCCGGCGGCGACGTCAAGGCCATGGCCCGCATGAACGCCACGGGCGGCGTTCCCGATCCGATGCAGCGCATGGAACGGCAGCGCCAGACGCACCGGCTGACCTCGCTTCGCCTCTACCAGATGGGGAAGCCGACGTTGGCGGCCTTGCCGGGCCCGGCGGCCGGTGCCGGGTTCTCGCTGGCGCTCGCCTGCGACATGCGCATCGCCGCCGATACGGCCTCGATGACGACAGCCTTCGCCAAGGTGGGCCTCACCGGCGACTACGGCGGCACATACCTGCTCACCCAGCTCGTCGGCACGGCCAAGGCACGCGAACTCTACCTGCTGGCCGACCGGATCGACATGCAGGAAGCGCTGCGGCTGGGACTGGTCAACTGGGTCGTGCCCCGGGCGGAACTCGAGGCGCGCACCATGGAAATTGCGAAGCGTCTGGCGAATGGCCCACGCGTCGCGCAGCGCCTGATCAAGGACAACCTCAATCGCGCCCTGACCTCCACGTTCGCGGATTGCCTCGACATGGAAAGCGCCAATCTGGCCGCCGCCCGGAACACCGAGGATCACAAGGAAGCCGCCGCCGCCTTCGCCGAAAAGCGCCCGCCTCGCTTCAAGGGCCGCTGATCGCGCGCCTCTCTCCCGCGACGTCCGACTTCCACGAGCACGCCGCACGCACTAGTGTGTGCGGTTCGTTCGATGTTCTGCCTGCAAGTGGAGTGCCCGCGATGGCCGAGAAGTTCCCTGCTGCCCGCTATACCGATGCCGAGGCCCTCGAATTTCATGCGCGCGGCAAGCCGGGCAAGCTCGAGATCGCGGCGACGAAACCGCTGGCGACCCAGCGCGATCTGTCGCTCGCCTATTCGCCTGGCGTGGCCGTTCCCGTTCTCGCCATCGCCGAGAACCCGGCGCTCGCCTACGACTACACGAGCAAAGGGAATTTCGTCGCCGTGGTCTCGAACGGAACGGCGATCCTCGGGCTCGGCAATCGTGGCGCGCTCGCCTCGAAGCCGGTGATGGAAGGAAAAGGCGCGCTGTTCAAGCGCTTCGCCGACATCGACGCCATCGACCTCTGTGTCGACACGGAGGACGTCGACGCGTTCATCAATTGCGTCCGTTACCTCGGCCCGACGTTCGGCGGCATCAACCTCGAGGACATCAAGGCGCCGGACTGCTTCGTGATCGAGGAGAAGCTGAAGGAGCTTCTCGACATCCCGGTCTTCCACGACGACCAGCACGGCACCGCGATCATTGCAGCGGCGGGCCTCGTCAATGCGCTCGAGCTGACCGGCCGCACGCTCGAAAACCATAGCCTCGTGATCAACGGTGCGGGCGCTGCCGCGATCGCCGTTGCCGACCTCCTGGTGGCGATGGGCATGCCGCGCGCCAACATCACGCTCTGCGACACCAAGGGCGTCGTCTATCAGGGCCGCAAGGACGGCATGAACCAGTGGAAGTCGGCCTATGCGGGCAAGTCGAAGGCCCGCACGCTGGCCGAGGCCCTCGTCGGCGCGGACGCATTCTTCGGGCTCTCGGCGAAAGGCGCGGTGACGCCGGACATGGTGCGCTCCATGGCGCCGAAGCCGATCATCTTCGCCATGGCGAACCCCGACCCCGAGATCACGCCCGAGGAGGTTCAGGCCGTCCGGGACGACGCCATCATGGCGACCGGACGCTCGGATTATCCCAACCAGATCAATAACGTGCTTGGCTTCCCGTTCATCTTCCGCGGCGCTCTCGATGTGCAGGCCAAGGGCATCAACACCGAGATGAAGATCGCGGCTGTCCGGGCGCTCGCAGCGCTCGCCCGCGCCGAGGTTCCCGATCAGGTGGCTGCAGCCTTCCATGGCCGTCGTCCGACGTTCGGTCCGGAATACATCATTCCCGCTCCCTTCGATCCGCGTCTCATCACCCACGTCCCGCCGGCCGTGGCCGAGGCGGCCATGGCGACGGGCATGGCGCGCCGCCCGATCGTCGACATGGACGCCTACATCGCGCGCTTGAGTGGCCGGCTCGATCCGGTGGCCGGATGGCTGCAGTCGACGTTCGAGAAGGTGCGCGCCAATCCGAAGCGCGTCATCTTCGCGGAGGGCGAGGAGCCGGCCGTCGTGCGCGCCGCCAATTCCTACCTCGGGGCCGGGTTCGGCGAGGTGCTGCTGGTGGGAACGACCGAGACCGTGAAGGCTAAGTTCGCGGAACTCGGCATCCGCATGAAGCCCGAGATCGGGCTGATCGACACCCGCAAGTCACCCTACACCGAACAGTTCACCGACTACCTCTACGAGCGCCTTCAGCGGCACGGATACCTCCGCCGCGATTGTCTGCGTCTCGTGCTGAACGAGCGCAACATCTACGCCGCGCTGATGGTCGCGCACGGTCACGCCGACGCCATGGTGACGGGCGTGACCCGCAACTGGACGTCGATCCTCGGCGATGTGACCCGGGTCATGGATGTGCAGCCGGGACGCCGCAAGGTCGGCATTTCGCTGGCGCTCTGCCGCGGCCGCGCGGTGCTCGTCGCCGATACCAGCGTGACCGACATGCCGTCGGCCGAGGAGGTCGCCGAGATCGCCATCGAGGCCGCCCGTGCCGCCCGCCGCCTCGGCATGGAGCCGCGCGTCGCGCTGCTGGCCTACTCCACGTTCGGCCAGCCCCGTGGCGAACGGTCGGATCAGATGAGCCGTGCGGTCCAGATCCTCGACGAGCGTCGCGTCGACTTCGAGTACGACGGCGACATGGCCGCCGACGTCGCTCTCAATTCCGATCTGCGCAAGCTCTATCCGTTCTGCCGGCTCACCGACACCGCGAACGTGCTGGTGATGCCGGCATTCCACGCCGCCTCGATCTCGACCAAGATGCTGAAGGAACTCGGTGGTGCGACGATCATCGGGCCTATGCTGACGGGGTTGACCCACTCGGTCCAGATCGCCCCTCTCGGCAGCACCGACGCCGACATCCTCAACATGGCGGCGATTGCCGCCTACGATGTCGGGCGCTGACGCCGAAGGCTGGCAATGACGGCGCGCGGGAGCGGCCAGTCGCGGCCCTCCCACAATTCCGGCGGCTGCCCGTCACAGGAACGCCATGCCGGTCGGCATACTGCACCCGATCCCGGTCGGCGCGCCGTCCGGACGGCTGGTCAGAACTGGGAGTTAACGCTATATTAACCTTTATGATTCGTTAATCGAGCGTTCCGCGCCGGGGGACAACGGCAGTATCGCGTTCGGACAAAATCGGGGACCATGACCACTCGACTGACTGGCATAGCCGTAGGTTTGGCTTTGGCCATTGCCGCGACCGGATGTGCGGGCGGACCTCAGTTGTCGCCGGCCACGCTGCCGTTGTCGAAGGAAGCCATGATGCTTCTCGGCAAGAAGGGTATGAAGGCGGAAGCGCCGCTTTTCGTGCGCATCTTCAAGGAAGAATCCGAGCTCGAGGTCTGGAAGCTGCGCGACGACGGCTTCTTCCATCATTTCAAGACCTACCCGATCTGCACCTGGTCCGGTGACCTCGGCCCGAAGCTCGCAACAGGCGACAAGCAGGCGCCGGAGGGCTTCTACACGATCAGCAAATCCCAGATGAACCCGAACTCGAGCTTCCATCTCGCGTTCAATCTGGGCTACCCGAACGTTTACGACCGGGCCCATGGCCGCACGGGAAGCGCACTGATGGTGCATGGCAAGTGCAGCTCTGCCGGCTGCTACGCCATGACCGACGCCCTCATGGAGGAGATTTACGCCCTGGCGCGCGAGACCTTCGACGCCGGCCATCCCTCGTTTCAGGTCCACGCCTACCCGTTCCGGATGACCGACGCCAATATGGCACGTCACAAGGACTCGAAGTGGTTCGAGTTCTGGCGGACGCTCAAGGAAGGCTACGATCACTTCGAGACGGCCCGTCAGCCGCCCCCGATCCTGGTCTGCGGCCGCCGCTACCACGTGAACGCGAAGCCGCGCTTCATGACGGCGTCCATGCGGCTTGACCCGGCCGGCCAGTGCCCTGCGCTCGAGAAGATGCCGATCACCGCCTACGTGCCGCCGCCCGGCGACACCAAGGTCGCCGATCTGCCGGTCGTCGCGCCGGGTCCCAAGATGCGTGCGATAGCCTCGGCTGACCAGAGCGCGCCGGCCACGTCCACGTTGTCGGGTCTGTTGAATGGCTCGCTTCCGGGCACCACGTCGGGCTCGGCGACCCGGGGTCCGGCCCTCGGCCTGACGGCTCCCGGCAACTGAGCCGGCGGCTCTTGCCTGTGCTTTGCGGGCCTCAGCCGCTTGAACCTGGCGCAGCCTCACGGTACCAAACACGGGTGGTCGTCCGGCTAGATCGTCAGGGCCGGGGACCGTGCATCGTGGGTGGCGTCGCGTGGAGACGTGGATGGGGTTGCTGGCGAGATCGATCTGGGCCGCTGTCGCAATCCTCGCGTTTCTGCTCCCCGTGGGCGCGCCGGCGCGTGCCCTCGAAATCGTCCTCGACGATGTCGCTGCCGACCGCGTCGAGCGCCAGCGGAGCTTTCTCAGGGGCGAGGAGCCTGCTCCCGGCACCCCGGATGTCACGCGCCTCGACGCACGCTTGGCGGAACGTGGGCTCAGTCGCGGCCGCGCCATCTACATTCGCGTTTTCAAGGTGGAATCCGAACTCGAACTCTGGATGCAGAATGCGTCCGGCACGTTCACGCTCCTCGACACCTACCCGATCTGTCATTGGACCGGGACCCTCGGCCCGAAGCTGAAGGAAGGCGACAAGCAGAGTCCGGAAGGCTTCTACAGCGTTGGCGTGCCGCAGACGCGGCTCGTCGGCCGCTGGCGGAAGGCCTTCAATCTCGGCTTTCCGAACCTGCATGATCAGCGGTTGAGCCGGACCGGCTCGTACATTCTCGTGCATGGTGGCTGTTCGTCGGTCGGGTGTTTCGCCATGACGGACCCGGTCCAGAACGAGATCTACAACCTGGCGACGGCCGCCCTTTCGGCGGGGCAGGCGCGCTTTCATGTGCATGTGTTCCCGTTCCGGATGACGGCCGAGAACCTCGCCCGCCACTCGGATCACGAGTGGGCCCACACCTGGTTCGACCTCAAGCCCGCCTACGACAGCTTCGAGCGCACGCGCATTCCGCCGGTCGTGGCGCTGTGTGGGGTCCGCTACAAGGTCGCCGACGGGCTTCCCGGCGAAACGGGCGGCTCTGAGCGGCGGTTGCCCCTCCTGAAGGGCGCGACTGAAGAGGCGAGTCAGCGGTTGCTCGACTCCAGTGGCAATTGGCAGCCACCCCAGTGCGAACTCGAGGACGAAGCCAAGCGGCAACCGGCTGGCGTCGTCGTAGCTGCCAAAGACGTCTTGGACAAGCCGGCGGACCTGTCGACTTCGGTCGCCGCCACAGAGGTTGCGCCGGCCGGCTCGGTACGCTCCAGCGTCGAAGTGACGGCCGCGTTGCCGGAGCCGATGACCGAGCAGCAACCGGAAGCCAGGCGCGAGACCGTCGCGGAGCCTGCCAAGGCGCGTACCCCTGCATCGTCGGCAACCCGCTCCGAGCCGAAATCGCGTCCCCAGGCAACGCCCCGACCGGCGCCGACCCGCGCCGCAGCAGCCCGGCCCGAGCGGGCCGAGGCCGCTCCGCGCCGCCGCGTGCCGCGTCGCAACGAAGCCCCGAAACAGGCGCGTCGCGAGGGTGAGCGGTCCGTCGATGAGGCCTTCGGCTCGGCGCGGTTTGGCCGGAGCGAGCGCGTCATGGCGCGTGGCGGATGACAGCTGCCGGCTGGAGGCGCGCCTGATGTCCAAGCCGATCCTGCTGGTCGTGGCGGCGGCCCTTATCGACGTCGATGGCCGCGTGCTTATCGCCGAGCGCCCGCCCGGCCGCAGCATGGCTGGCCTGTGGGAGTTCCCTGGCGGCAAGGTCGCGCCCGGCGAGAGCCCGGAGGCGGCCCTGGTGCGCGAACTCCGCGAGGAATTGTCGATCGAGGTCTGTGAGACCTGCGTCGCCCCGTTCACCTTCGCCAGCCACGCCTATGACGATTTCCATCTCCTCATGCCGCTCTATCTCTGCCGGCAGTGGGAGGGTGACGTCCGCCCCCGTGAAGGCCAGCGCGTCAAATGGGTCCGCGCCTCGGCCTTGCGGGACTACCCGATGCCGCCGGCCGACCTGCCGCTGATCCCGATGCTTTACGACCTGCTGGCCTAGCATCGGCCGCCCCGCTCGGAATACCGTCCCGGACGGCTCAGCGGGGGCTTGCGTGCGCTGCCCGCTGTCGCCTATAAGTCTCGCGTTGAGCCGCCCGGCGGGGCATGCCGTGGCGGCTCGCAATGCTTTCGAGAACCCATCAAGGGCCGCGCCGCTTTCCCGGTTTGGGGGTGCGACGGTCCGTTTCGCGACGCGAGACGGCAACGGCCGACCAGAAAGGACGAAGCAAAATGCCCAAGATGAAGACCAAGAGCAGCGCCAAAAAGCGCTTCAAGGTGACCGCGACGGGCAAGATCAAGGCCCAGGCCGCGGGTAAGCGTCACGGCATGATCAAGCGGACGGCCAAGTTCGTGCGGACGGCGCGCGGCACCATGGTGCTGAACGACTCCGACGCCAAGATCGTCAAGAAGTACATGCCCTACGCCCGCTGACGGGCCGGTTCCCTGCTGACTGAGCAGAAGCCGACAATCCAGCGATTCTCATCTCGAAGTGACGGAGACTATCCATGGCGCGCGTAAAACGGGGCGTAACCGCCCACGCCAAGCACAAGAAGGTTCTGAAGCAGGCCAAGGGCTACTACGGCCGCCGCAAGAACACGATCCGGATCGCCAAGCAGGCGGTCGAGAAGGCGATGCAGTACGCCTATCGCGACCGCAAGGTGAAGAAGCGCAAGTTCCGCGCCCTCTGGATCCAGCGCATCAACGCCGCGGTCCGCGAGCACGGCCTGACCTACGGCCGATTTATCCATGGTCTCTCGGTCGCCGGGATCGAGGTCGACCGCAAGGTGCTGGCAGACCTCGCCGTGAAGGACGCGGCAGGGTTCAAGGTGCTCGTCGATCGGGCCCAGGCAGCCGCCAAGGCCGCCTGATCCACTCCATCGATTTCGGACGGCCGAGCCGGAAGGGGTACGCTCCTTTCGGACGACGGCGTTTGCCGGCTCCAGTGAGCGAGGGTCCATGTCAGCGACGGATGTGTCGGCCATCGAAGCCGAACTGATGGCGGAAATCGCGGCGGCGGCCGATCTGGCGGCCATCGAGCAGGTTCGCATCGGAGCCCTCGGCCGCAAGGGGCGTCTCCCCGAGATGATGGGTCGCCTCGGCAAGATGGCGCCGGACGAGAGGAAAAGCTTCGGCGCCGCCGTCAATCGCCTGAAGGATCAGGTCACGACGGCGCTGGAGGCGCGGAAGTCGGTTCTCGAAACCGCTGCCATGAGCGTGCGTCTCGCCTCCGAGCGCTCGGACGTGACGCTGCCGGTACGTCTCGGTCCGGTCGCCGATGGGCGTATCCACCCGATCAGCCAGGTCTTCGACGAGATCGCCGAGATCTTCGCCGACATGGGCTTCGCCATCGCGGAAGGTCCGGATATCGAGACCGACGATCTCAATTTCACGAAGCTCAACATTCCGCCGGAGCACCCTGCCCGGCAGATGCACGACACGTTTTATCTGAAATCGCCGGAGCGCCTCGCCCGTGGCGAGGCTCCGATGCTGCTCAGGACGCACACGAGCCCGGTGCAGGTGCGCACCATGCTGAGCCAGAAGCCGCCGATCCGCATCATCGTGCCCGGTCGCGTCTACCGCATGGACTCGGACGCGACGCACACGCCGATGTTCCACCAGATCGAGGGCCTCGTCATAGACGAGAACACGCACTTCGGCCACATGAAGTGGTGCCTCGAGGAGTTCTGCAAGGCGTTCTTCGAGGTCGATCAGGTGAAGATGCGCTTTCGCGCCTCGCACTTCCCGTTCACGGAGCCATCGGCCGAGGTCGACGTCGGCGCCGAGGCGATCGGCAAGCCCGGCAAGTGGCTCGAGATCCTCGGCTGCGGCATGGTGCATCCGCGCGTCATCGAGATGTGCGGCCTCGATCCCGAGAAGTACCAGGGCTGGGCCTTCGGCATGGGCCTCGACCGCATCACGATGCTGAAGTACGGCATCCCGGATCTGCGCGACATGTTCAACGCCGACCTGCGCTGGCTTCGCCACTACGGCTTCACCTGCCTCGACGTGCCGACGCTGGCCGGAGGAATGTCGAGCTAAAACATCCAAGTGATTGGGGGATGCGATGGCCTGGGTCACGTCCGTTGAGCGCAAAGATGGCAAAGGGAAGGTTCAGCCAACGCAGGTGATTGCATACGCGAAAGTGTTTCCCACTGAAGGGGATCTCCCGATCCTGCAAATCGATACCTACGGTTCGAGCGATCGTGAGATGCCTGGAAAGCAAAGCCAGACGCTGCAATTCAGCCCTGAAGCCGCCGCCCAGCTATATCGCATCCTCAAGGACACCTATGGCTTCTGAGGCCAACAAATGAAATTCACACTCTCCTGGCTCAAGGACCACCTCGAGACGACGGCCTCGCTCGCCGAGATCCGCCTGAAGCTCGACCAGATCGGGCTCGAGGTCGAAGGCATCGACGATCCGGGCGAGAAGCTCGCGGCCTTCACGATCGCGCGCGTGCTCGAGGCCAAGCGCCACCCGAACGCGGACAAGCTGCAGGTGCTGCAGGTCGAGATCGAGCCGGGCAAGCCCTCGGTCGAGGTGGTCTGCGGCGCGCCCAACGCGCGCGCCGGCCTCGTCGGCGTCTTCGCGCCGCTCGGCGCCTACATCCCCGGCACCGGCATCACGCTCGAGAAGAAGCCCGTGCGCGGCGTCGTCTCCAACGGCATGATGCTGTCCGAGCGCGAGATGGAGCTGTCCGAGGACCACAACGGCATCGTCGATCTGGAGGCCGCGCTCGCCGATAGCGTCGGCAAGCGCTACGCCGATGTGCTCGGCCTGTCCGATCCGGTGATCGAGATCAAGCTGACGCCGAACCGCCCCGATTGCACCGCCGTCCGTGGCGTCGCGCGCGATCTGGCGGCGGCGGGTCTCGGCACCCTTAAGCCGGAGAAGGCGCTTGAGGGCGTCGAGGGCAGCTACGACAGCCCCGTCGACATCCTGCTCGAGTTCGCCTCACCCGACGGTGCGCCGTGCACCTGTTTCGCCGGCCGCTACATCAAGGGCATCTCGAACGGCGCGTCGCCGGCCTGGATGCAGAAACGTCTGACCGCCATCGGCCAGCGACCGATCAATGCCGTCGTCGACGTCACGAACTACATCATGATCGACCGTGGCCGGCCGCTGCACGTCTACGACGCCGACAAGCTGACGGGCGCCATCCGCGCTCGCATGGCCCGGAACGGCGAGCAGGTCCTCGCCCTGAACGGCCGCACTTATACGCTCGACGAGACTATGTGCGTCATCGCCGACGCCAAGGACGTTCACGACATCGGCGGCATCATGGGCGGCGAACATTCGGGCTGCACGCACGATACGAAGAACATCCTCATCGAGTGTGCCTACTTCGAGCCGGTGGCGATCGCTACGACCGGCCGCAAGCTCGGCATCACGACCGATGCCCGCTATCGCTTCGAGCGCGGCGTCGACCCGGGCTTCATCGAGCCGGGCCTCGATCTCGCAACCCGCATGATGCTCGACATCGTCGGTGGCACCCCGTCGCGCCGCAAGATCGCCGGCAAGCCGCCCGTGAAGCCGTTCAAGGTGTCGTTCGAGTTCGCGCGCGTGAAGCGGCTGATGGGGCTTGAGGTCCTGGACGCAGAGATCCGTCGCACGCTGGAGCAGCTGGGTTTCACGATCGAGGGCAACGGGCCGCGCTTTGAGGTCACGGCGCCGTCCTGGCGCCCCGATGTCCACGGACCAGCCGATCTGGTCGAGGAGGTGGCACGCATCGCCGGTCTCGAGACCATCGCCTCCGTGCCGCTGCCGCGTCTGACGGGGGGCGTCACGCGCGCCACCTTGACGGAAGGCCAGCGCCGCGTGCGTCGCGCCCGGCGTGCCTTGGCGGCGCGCGGCATGGTCGAGGCAGTGACGTGGTCGTTCATCGACCAGTCCGAGGCCGAGCATTTCGGCGGCGGCGCCGAGGCACTGCAACTGGCGAACCCCATCTCGTCCGAGATGACGACCATGCGCCCCGGGCTGTTGCCCGGCTTGCTCGCGGCCGCGCATCGCAATCACAACCGGGGCTTTTCAGACATTTCGCTGTTCGAAGTGGGCCAGGCCTATCGCGGTGACGGCGAGAAGGACCAGTTCACTGTCGCAGCCGGTGTCCGCACCGGCGCGGCGGGGCTGACCGGCTCCGGCCGCCACTGGGACGGCATCGCGAGTCCGGCCGGCGTCTTCGACGTGAAGGCCGATGCGGCGGCTCTGCTGGCGGCACTTGGGGTCGATGCCGGCAAGGCGCAGATCACGCGGGACGCGCCGTCCTGGTACCATCCGGGACGCTCGGCGACGTTGCGCCTCGGCCCGAAGGTCGTGCTCGCGCATTTCGGCGAAATCCACCCCGCGACCTTGAAGCTGCTCGACGTGCCGGCCCCGGCTTCGGCCTTCGAGGTCTTCCTCGACGCCCTGCCGCGTGAAAAGCGGAAGTCGCGCGCCAAGCCGCCGCTCGCGGCGAGTGGCCTGCTGCCGGTGACCCGCGACTTCGCCTTCGTCCTCTCGAAGGACATCGCGGCGGGCGACGTGGTGCGCGCAGCCCAGGGCGCCGACAAGACGCTCATCTCGGGCGTCAAGGTGTTCGACCTGTTCGAGGGCGGCAACCTCGGCGCCGACCGCAAGTCGCTCGCCATCGAGGTGACGTTGTCGCCCACCGAGCGCACCCTGACCGACGACGAGATCGACGCCGTGTCGGCCAAGGTGATCGCCGAGGTGAAACGCGCGACGGGCGGCGAGATCAGAGGCTGATCGCCCGCGCCGCGATCGCCAGCGAGCCGGCGCGGGACCGCCCGTCTCGCGCCGCCGTCATCCGGAGGGCGCGCAGGCGATCCATCGCGAGCGCGCCGCCGACGATCGCCGCGAGCGCCAGGATGGCGGCGACGCTGAGGCTGCCGATGCCCGAAAGTCCCGCGCCGACGGTGCACCCGCCGGCCAGCACACCGCCGACGCCCATCAAGACCGCCCCGAGCAAGTAGTTCGCGGTCGGCGTGTGCTCGGTGAAACCTTCCCAAGCGAACTCGCGGGCGGCGATTGCGGCAATGGCGCTGCCGGCGAGGACACCAGCGAGCAATCCCACCCCGAACGTCGGCGCGATTGCCGAGCTTGCGACCCACCAGAACAGGCTGTCGGCGCCCGCCGACGTCAGCGCGAGGCTCTCGAGCGGGATCGGGTCGAACTCGTCACGCAACGCATGGCCCGTGATCCACCACCCGAGCGGCGCCAGGACACCGATCGCCGCCCCGCCGGCGAGCAGCCACGGCCGTGCGCCGAGCCGGACGGCAGCGAAGCCAGCAGCGAGCGCGATCACACCGGTCCAGAACACGACGCCGCCCGGCAGGCTCGCCAGCGAGGCGGTGCTCCCGAGATCGAGCGTAAAGCCGCCGAGCCACGTGCGGACCGGAGCGAGGGCGCCTTTCATCGTCGCGTGCGCAACGGCCGCAAAGACGATGAGCGCCGTCAATGCCCTGAGATTGCCGGAGCCCGCGAGAACTGTCAGGCGCGAGGCGCAGCCCCGGGCGAGTACCATGCCGACCCCGAACATGAGACCGCCGAGAACGATGGCGACGACGGGCAGCTTGGCCATCATCAGGCGGTGGCCGGCAAAATCGACGAACCCGGAGACGATCAGCGCGCCGGTCCCGACCGTCGCGACGGCGAGGGCCATCAGCCAGGTGCCGAGCGCATCGCGGCGCTCATCTGATGGCCCGACGAGGCCGCGGCGCAGGCAGAATCGCGTCCGCTGCGCCAGCAGACCGAACAGCAGGCCGAGGACGCCACCTGCGACGACGGCGGCCGAACGGGTCGAGACGTCTCCCAGTCCAAGGTCGGACAGCATGGCAAGCTCCGGGTTGGGGTCACGATGCGGCCAACATAGCAAAATAGTAAAAAATTCCAACATATAGAGATTGAGTGGATAGGAATAGAATTATAAATCCACATTTGCGGAGTTTTAGGGTGATGTCACCTCTGGAGGCCATCGCAAGCGGAACACTTCGCTCGCCCGCAGCCCTCTCCGTCGAACGATGTGCTCGTGTGACTGGTCATCCATGTTCTGGACGAGGCCGTTGGCTGGGCGTGCGGCGCATCATCTCGCCCTTCGACAGCTGGCGTCACACTTCGCCATCTTGTCATGATCGCGACGGGGGGTATTGTGCGGTGCAGCACCTGACAGGAGATTGAGCCGATGGCACAGGCCGCAGCGGTCGCACGTCAAACGGGTTTCGAGCAGCACGCGGGCGCATTGGCAGCCTCGGAACGGATGCTGGCTCTTGCCAAGACCGGCGTGCGCCAGAAGCAGGCCGCCGCCGCGTCCCCCGATGCGGTGCAGCATGTGGTGCACGGTCTGGCGTGGCTCGCGACCTACGTCGAGGCACTGCGCCAGATGCTCGGCTGGGCGCAGAATCTGGCTGACGAAGGCCGTCTCGGCGAAATGGAAGGTTTGCTGCTGGACGCGGCCTACGGCGAGTATCTGGCCCAGATCTCCGGTGGCATTCCCATGAGCCAGGTGGAGATGGTGCGACTGTCTCAGCTCGGCGTCCCGTCGTCCGAGCAGGCGCGCTTCGCGGCCGACAAGTCGGTATCGGACCTGATTGATCGCGGATGCAGCGACGAGCTGAAGGCCCGTATCGCGGCCCTGATCGCCGAGCAACCGGGCGCGACCACGTTCGGCGACAGCGGCATGGACGAGACCCACGCCGCCATGCGCGAGGAGATGCGCAAGTTCGCCATCGACAAGGTTCTGCCGTACGCCCACGAATGGCACCTGCAGAACGACTATATCCCGCTCGAGGTCGTGGCCGAGATGAGCGCCATGGGCGTCTTCGGCCTGACGATCCCGGAGGAGCATGGCGGCCTCGGTCTCGGCAAGGAGGCCATGTGCCTCGTCTCCGAGGAACTGTCGCGCGGCTACATCGGCGTCGGTTCGCTCGGCACCCGCTCCGAGATTGCCGGCGAACTCATTCTCCAGAACGGCACCGACGCGCAGAAGGCGAAATACCTGAAGGCCATCGCGACGGGTGAGCTGTTGCCGACCGCCGTCTTCACGGAGCCGAACACGGGCTCGGATCTGGCCTCGCTGCGCACCCGCGCGGAACTCCAAGGCGACGTCTACAAGGTCTACGGCCAGAAGACGTGGATCACGCATCCGGTCCGCGCCGACCTGATGACGCTGCTCGTTCGCACCAACCCCGCCGAGAAGGGCTATCGCGGCCTGTCGATGCTGCTCGCCGAAAAGCCCCGCGGCACCGACGCCGAACCGTTCCCGGCCGCCGGCATGACGGGTGGCGAGATCGAGGTGCTCGGCTATCGCGGCATGAAGGAGTTCGACATTTCCTTCGATGGCTTCGAGGTGCCGGCGGTGCAGCTGCTCGGCGGCCAGGAGGGGCAAGGCTTCAAGCAGCTCATGGCGACCTTCGAGTCCGCCCGCATCCAGACGGCCGCCCGTGCCGTCGGCGTCGCCCAGTCGGCCATGGATCTCGCGCTGAAGTACGCGCTCGAGCGCCAGCAGTTCGGCAAGGCCATCTACGCGTTCCCGCGCGTGGCGAACAAGATCGTGATGATGGCCGTGGAGACGATGGTCGCCCGCCAGATCACGTACTTCGCGGCCCGCGAGAAGGATCAGGGCCGACGCTGCGATCTCGAAGCCGGCATGGCCAAGCTGCTCGCAGCCCGCATCGCGTGGGGGAATGCGGACAACGCGCTCCAGATCCACGGTGGCAACGGCTTCGCACTCGAATACCCGGTGAGCCGCGTGCTCTGCGACGCCCGCATCTTGAACATCTTCGAGGGCGCGGCCGAGATTCAGGCCCAGGTCATCGCGCGCCGCCTGCTCGAAGGCGCCAACTGACGCCGTATCACGCCGAGGTTGAGGGGGCGGGTGGCGCTCGCGCCGCCGCCCCGGAGGCCCCCGCACGCCCTCAATACGAGAACGTGCCGCCCGCGTCGTAGACGCCCGTCGTGAGCGTGCGGACACCGCCGGCGTTGTAGTAGTGGATCACCGTGCTCCAGTTGTAGGCGTTGGTGGTGTCCCAGTACTGCGCCTGCGTGGTGCCGTTGTCGTTGGCGACCGACTGCAGCGTGGTCTGTCCGGCGGTGTTGTAGAACGTGTCGGCCGACGCCCACGGCTGCACGTTGGTCGGGTCGTAGTAGGTCGTCCGCGAGGTGTTGTCGTCGTTGAGGATCGACTGGTGCGTCGTCTGCCCGGCGGTGTTGTAGTAGGTGTTCGCCTGCGACCACGATTGCACGTTGGTCGGATCGAAGTAGTTGGCCTGGCTCGAGTTGTCGTCATTCAGCACCGACTGCAGCGTCGTCTGGCCGGCGGCGTTGCGATAGGTGATGGCCTGCGACCAGGGCTGGCCGTTGGCGATGTCGAAGGTGGTCTGCTGGCTGGTGGCGTCGTCGTT
>LNEM01000031.1 GCA_001464955.1 Rhizobiales bacterium Ga0077537
AAGCGGCCCTCGGCGCCCTCGAAGCCGCGCGCTGCGAGCGCGAACGATGACGGCGCGCTGCCACTGGTGAAGACGAGCGTGTCGGTGCCGTTGCCGCCCTGCACGTTGGCGAGATCGTCGGAGGCGTCGTAGAAGATCGTGTCGTCGCCATCCTCGCCGAACAGACGATCGACGCCGGAGCCGCCGATCAGCACGTCGCCGCCGCCACCGCCGTAGATCGTGTCGTTGCCGTTGTTGCCGGTGAGCGTGTTGGCTGCGTCGTTGCCCTGGATGGTGTCGTTGCCCGATCCGCCGACCGCATTCTCGATCACCGCGCCATAAGCGATCCCGACTGTTCTGCTGATCTGGGTTTGCTGGCCTTGGTGATAGGCCGTAACAACGGACCCTACGTTACTCATCTGGCCGTCACGAAGATCGAGTGACACGTTTGTCGCTAATGCGCTTGCATCGAAGGTGTCGGTTCCTGCGGCATCCCAAACCGTTTCGAAATAAGTCTGCGACGCATTGAAAACGTATGCATCGTCGCCCGAATTAAATGACAAGTTTGGCCCATATATAAGTTGGGCCGCCAATATATCAAGCACCATTGGTGTGGAAGGGTAGACGGAAAAAGAGCCAAATGTCGATGACGCATCGTCCCCCGGCCCGGCACCCGGAATAGTAGAATAGCTCATAATTGTATTGACGCGCGAATTAAGCTCGTCGGGAAGTGTCGCGCCGAGCAATCCAGCGGAAGTCGTTACGTCAGTCAGGTTGAACACGGCATGAGCCAACTCATGCAAAGCGGTCATGAAACCGATTGTCGTGGATTGACCTGTTGTCCACCCCCAGCTACTGGCCGCTTGAGGAGTGAGCCACAAATCCCCGGCAAAAAAATCCACGGGAATAGACCGGCGGGACTGCCTCGGCACCAGCAACGCCCGGTCCAAAGTTAGGGTTCGAACCCGTCACTCCGATCCTGATATCTCCGACATTGACACTCGTTTCTGCGATTTCCTGAAACGTCACGTTGGTATAGTTCGACCAAACCTGCAGAGCTTCGCGGAATGCCGTCTTTACATCGTCGGGCACGCTGCGGATGTCACTCGTGTAGCCGGCGGGATAGGATGCAGCAAAGGGTGAGCTGGGACCGATGAAACTAAAGGTCAGTGACGTTCCGCTGCCGACAGGACCACCCCACTTGCCCGCCGTGACGCCAGCCACCGTCGGCCTCTCTGATGCTGGCACCATGAGGGACTCTGCCGTCACAATCATTGCGTCGGCAAGCGGGTTTCCTGTCGAGCCCGTGAACGTTGTGCGCTGTGTCGAGCCCTCTGGAGATGGCACTAATGGTATCCTTCCGGAATTAGCAGTTGGTGCAATTCCCAGAGCATCGGGGTTTGCTCGTTGGCGAACACGCTAAATCAAGAAAGATTCGATGGCAAAATATTATTCAACTATTCATTTGTGCTTAAAGCAGATGATCCGTAGTCATGATGGTTCCGGAAATGCCTCCGATGCGTCAGATGATATCGCAGGCGATGGTGATGGGCGTACAGGCTCCCGAAGCTCGGACATGGCTCCCGAAGCCGACCGAGCCAGCCGAGAGGCAGGTCACCATGGCATCGAACAGATCCCGGCCGCTTGCCGCCGCGACCTCGACTGCCAAGTGAATGCGATCTCAGCACGGTTCGGGCAAGGTCACGGGACACCAACCGATATCCCGCACCGGCCCCCACCCCTCAGGCAGCCTTGATCCACACGTGATTGTCGTGGAACGCCGCGCCGCCGAACGGTGCGATGCGGGTGGCGCTGGTCAGCGTGTTGAGCCCTTCGCCGCCTTCGAACTGATCGTTGGGCGGAATGGATTCGGCGATCACCACGCCCCGCTGCACGCCCCCGAACGCCTCGACCGCGATCCGGATTTCTCCACGCTGGTTCCCCATGCGGACGCGCTGCCCGTCGGCGAGGCCGAGCGCCGCGAGATCGTCCGGATGCATCTTGACGCGCGGCTGCCCTTCTCGCGCGCGGCTCGACGGCATCTCGTTGAACGACGAATTGAGATAGTTCCGCGCCGGGCTCGTGGCGAGCTTGAACGGGTGCGCCGCGTCGGCCTTCTCGTTGACGTCCCAGTGGTCCGGGAGCGGCGGCACGGTGTGCGCGATGCCCCAGTCCGGCCGCCGCCCGGCCGGCACGGTCGGCCAGTCGGGCTTGAACCGGAACTTGCCGTCCGGATAGCCGAAACCCTTCGTGTAGTGCGCGGTTGCGAAGTCCGGCTGCACGTCCATCTGCTTTTTCTCGCGCAAGGCGTCGAGCGTTCCCCAGCCCGAGTTCTGCAGCGTCCAGTCGATGATCTCGGCGGCCGTCATGTCGAAGCCGCGATGCACCGCCCCGACGCGCTTCGCAAGCCCGACGATGACGTCGTGGTTCGACCGGCATTCCCCCGCCGGCTCCAGCAGTTTGGGTCCGAGGGCGATGTATTGGTGCCCGCCGCCCTGATAGATGTCGTCGTGCTCGAGGAACATCGTTGCTGGGAGAACCACGTCCGCCATCTGCGCCGTCGCGGTCATGAACTGCTCGTGGACGCAAGTAAAGAGGTCCTCGCGCGCGAAGCCGCGTTTGACGAGCCGCTGCTCGGGCGCCACCTGCACCGGGTTCATGTTCTGGACGAGCATCGCCGTCACGGGAGGGCCGTCGCCGAGATCGGAACGGTCGCCCGTCAGCACGGCGCCGATACGGCTCATGTCGAGGAGGCGCACCCGGGGATCGAGAACGTCGAGCCCCTCGATCAGCGACTTGTTCCATTTGTAGATGGCGCCGTTGTTGTGGAATGCGCCGCCGCCTTCGTGCTCCCAGGCGCCGGTCACCGCCGCGATGCAGGAGGCGGCGTGCATGTTGTGGGCGCCGTTGCGCTGGCGCGAGAAGCCGTAGCCGAGGCGGAAGTAAGTGCGCGGTGTGCGGCCGACCATATGCGCGAAGGTTTCGATCTCCGCCACGGAAAGTCCGGTGATCGCCGCCGCCCACTCGGGCGTGCGCGACTGGAGATGCGCCTCGAGTTCCCGTGGGCAGTCCGTGTAGCGCTCGAGATAGGGCCAGTTCGCGAACCCGTCGCGGAAGAGGACATGCATCACGGCACAGGCGAGCGCGCCGTCCGTTCCGGGCCGCACGGTGAGCGCCAGATCGGCCTGCTCCATCGTCCCGTTGCGGTAGATGTCGACGACGACGATCTTGGCGCCCCGCTCCTTCCGCGCGCGCATGGCGTGCGTCATCACGTTGACCTGCGTGTTGACCGGGTTCGTCCCCCAGATGACGAGGAGATCGGTCTTGGCCATCTCGCGCGGATCGGGGCCAGCGAGTTTGCCGGTCCCGGCGATGAAGCCGGTCCACGCGGGCGTCGTGCAGATGGAGTTGAACATCTGCGAGTATTTCTTGGCGTGGCGGAGCCGGTTGATCCCGTCGCGCATGACGAGGCCCATCGTGCCCGCGAAATAGTAGGGCCACACGGCTTCCGGACCGTACTGGCGCTCGGCTTCCAGGAACTTCTCGGCGGTGAGATCGAGCGCCTCGTCCCACGAGATGCGCTGGAACTGGCCGGACCCCTTCGGCCCGCTGCGCTTCATCGGATGGAGCAGCCGGTCGGGATGATGGATGCGCTCGGCATAGCGGGCGACTTTCGCGCAGATCACGCCGGCCGTGTAGGTGTTCTCCTCCGAGCCGCGCACCCGCCCGATGGTGTTGTTGCCGAGCAGCTCGACCTCGAGGGCACAGGTCGACGGGCAGTCGTGCGGGCAGGCGGAATGGCCGATGGCAGGTTTGGTCGTCTGGCGCATGGCGTGTCCCATCGGTGCTTCGGTTGTCGCCGGGACGTTAGCCCAACCGTAACCATCTTTGAAGCAACGGGCGCGAGGCCGAGCCCCGTGGCATGAGCGCTGCTTCCTGGAACACGCAATCACACGGGTGATCACGCTGTAGTGAGGCCCTCTTGCGGTAGAGCCCAGATTGAACGATGATCAAAATATGAAAAACGTGATCCAGCAGAAGGTTGTCACAATGCGCTCGCTTCTTTCCATCGTCGTGGCTTCGGCCAGCTTGTTCGTTCTCGGCGGCACCGCCGACGCCTGCAGCGTCCGCGGCGGCCATTGCGGTCACCCAGGCTGGGCGGCAAACGCGTTCGAGGGCCCCCAGGGCAGCCACGCCAAGGGCATCATCAAGCCCGAGCACGGCCATCGCTACCACTACGGCTACGCCAAGAAGAGCTACGGCTACGAGTACGGCTACAAGCCGAAGCCGCACTACGGCAAGAAGCACTATGGCAAGAGCTACTGATCGGGTCGCGCGCCGCGAACGAATTGATCTGCTGCGGTGAGGGGAGCAATCCCCTCGCTGCGCCTCGTGGGTCGCTTGCCGATCAGACCGCCATCAGCATGATATCGGTATCGTCGGGCTTGGCGCCGGCAGACGTCAGCATGGCGTGCGCCTGTCCCCGGTGATGCGTCTGGTGATTGAAGAAGTGCGTGACGATGATCCACTTGGGCTTCGTCACGTTGGCCTTGGCGAGGCCCGAGTACCAGGTGATGTCGCCGGCGAGCCAGTCGGGCGGCAGGTGATCGGCCCAATCGATGATGCGCGCATCGAAGTGCGTGCGCTGCGCCTTGAGATCGTCCCAGTCCGGATAGTTCCCGGGGCTTTCGCGAACGAGAACGGGCGGCTTGTCGAGGGTTCCCGGCTGGAACCGGCTCATCCACTGCTGGTCGCCCCACATCAGATGCGACAGCGTACCGTGGATCGAGCCGAAGAACGCCCCGCGATCGACTTTCCGGCTTTCGTCCGTCAGTCCGTCCGCCGCTCCGTAGAGCGAGCGGTTCTGCCAGGCATTGTACCGCGCCATGGTGCGCGCGTAGTCGACACCGATCATCCGAGCCTCCGGCTGCAACCGCTGACCGAAATGAGCTTCAGCTCGCGTGGTCTCACACCGCGACGTTGTCGATGAGCCGCGTCTTGCCGAGCCAGGCGGCGGCCAGCACCCGCCCCGGGCGTCCGCTCTTGCGGTCCCACTCCTTGAGGGTCTCCGCGTCGCGAACGACCAGATAATCGATCGGAGTGAACCCGACGGCCCCGAGCGCCGCGATGCCGTCGGCGATCGCGTGTTCGTGTCCGCCGGCCCGGGCGGCCGACGCGACACGCTGGATCACGTCGTGGATCGTGACGGCCCGCTGGCGCTGTTCCGTTTCGAGGTATCGGTTGCGCGACGACATGGCGAGGCCGTCCGGCTCCCGCACGGTCTCGCCCGGCAGGATCTCGATCGGAATATCGAGATCGCGCACGATCTGCCGGATGACGCAGAGCTGCTGATAGTCCTTCTCGCCGAAGGCCGCGAAGTCGGCGCTCGTCTGCAGGAAGAGCTTCGAACAGACCGTGGCCACGCCGCCGAAGAAGTGCGGCCGGAAATCCGTCTCGAGGCCGTCCGCGGCGCCGGTCGGCTGCACGCGGGTGGCGAAGCCGTCCGGATACATGACACGCGCCGTCGGCGCCCACACCATGTCGCAGCCAGCCGCCGCGAGCTGCGCGCAATCGTCCTCGAACGTGCGCGGGTACTTGTCGAAGTCCTCGGTCGGCGCGAACTGGGTCGGATTGACGAAGATCGAGGTGATCGTCCGCCGGGCCCGTGACTGGGCGAGCTTGACCAGCGACAGGTGCCCGGGGTGCAACGCGCCCATGGTAGGCACCAGACCGACCTTGTCACCGGCGGCCTTCCAGCGCCCGACATGTCGCCTGAGATCCTCGATTTCGGAAACCACTTCGATGCGGGGGGTGGACATCGTCTCGCCTCCTGGCATTCCCGGTGCGGATGCCGCATGGGGCCGGCAATTCACTCCGTGGCGCGCCTGTCGTCAAGGATCGTTCGCGAACGGCCAGAGCGCGGAGCATCGGCGCAGAGGATCGCTGCGGACGGATCAGACCCGCGGCAGCGGCTCGAGTGCAGCCTCGGGATCGGCGATCGTCATCAGGCGGCCGGCCGCGACCCGGAGCATGCGCAATGTGACGGCCTTGCGCCGGGCCCCGGCCAGGCGGTGTTCCGGCGCCTCCCGCACGATCTCTCCGCCGTAGCGGTCCGCCAGCAGCAGGCCGCAGTCCTCCGGCAGGACCGCCACCGGAAAATCCGACGCGACCGCGAACAGCAGGCGATCGCACCATGCCCGGTAGTCGGGCCATTTGTGATCGGCCCTGAAGTCCTCGATCGACGACTTGATCTCGACGATCCAGATCTCGCCGTCGCCACCGACGCACAGGAGGTCCGCCCGCCGGCCGTCCGCGAGGGACACCTCCGGCACCACGCGAAACCCCCGGATTGCGAGCGCGCGCTGGGCGCCCCGGGCGATCTCTCGCGCACGCGCCGATTGCCGCCCGTCGGCGCGGGGAAAGTCGTTGTCTTCGTCCGGCCGCATCCGTCTGCCAACACCCGCGTCGAAGCCGTCTGGATTCCTCGTCGCGAGGGTACCCCGGATCCGGCGCCCGGGAAACGAGGCTGGCGTCGACCTCCGGCCGCCGACATTGACGCACGCGCGTCGGTGCCGTCTTCTGGATCGCGTCCGCCAACGACGAACAGCATGTGGGGTTCGATGTTCTTCAAGCGCAATCAGCGGGACACAGGCAAGGCAACGGCAGGAGCTGGCGCGGAAAGCCCCGTGGCAGCCAAGGGAACCGACGCGGCGCGGCCGGTGCCGTTGCCGGTGTCGGAACTGCGCCGCACCGTCGAGCCGTCGTCGCTCGGCTTTGCAAGCACCGCCGAACTGGAGCCGATCTCCGGCCTCATCGGCCAGGAACGCGCGCTGAAGGCGATCGAGTTCGGCGCCGGCATGCGCAACCGGGACTTCAACATTTTTGTGCTCGGCCCGCCCGCCTCCGGCAAGAGCACCGCCGTCCGCCAGTTTCTGGCGCGCAAGGCCGCCGAAGCGAAGCCGCTGGGTGACTGGGTCTACGTCAACAATTTCGAGGACGGCAACCATCCGCTCGCGATCCGCCTGCCGAACGGGCGGGGGAAGCCACTCGCAGCAGCCATGATCGCGGCCATCGACGAGATGCGCTCGACGCTCCCCGCCGCCTTCGAAAGCGAGGACTATCAGGCGCGCCGGCGCGCCATCGAGGAGGAATTCCGCTCCGGACAGGACGAAGCGTTCGAAGCGCTCAATCGCAAGGCGCAAGACCAGAACATCGCCATCGTTCGGACGCCGACCGGCTTCGTCATGGCCCCGACGCACGAAGGCAAGATCGTCAAGCCCGAGGTCTTCAACACCCTGCCCGAGGCGATGCGCAAGGAGGTCGAGAGCCGGATCGAGGCGCTCCAGAAGGAACTCGAGCACATCCTCGAGCGGGTGCCGAAGTCGGACAAGGTCCGCCGCCAGCGGACCAGCGAACTCAACACGGAGACCGCGACGGTCGTCGTGCGCGAGGCGCTCGACGATGTAGCTGCGGCCTATGCCGGTGAGCCGTCGGTGATCGCGTTTCTGGAAGCTGCCGGAAAGGATCTGGTTCGTAACTTCGGGCTCTTCCTTGCCCAGTCGGGGGAGGAGGGCGAGGCGGTGAAGCCCCCGACCGATCCCGCCCGTGATCCACGCTTCCGCCGCTATCAGGTCAACGTGATGGTCGGCAATGAAAACGGCGATGCGACCGGCGCGCCCATCCACGAGGAGCTCAATCCGACCTACGGCAACCTGATCGGCCGCGTCGAGCACATTGCCCACATGGGCGCGCTCGTGACCGACTTCCTCCTCATCAAGCCGGGCGCGCTGCACCACGCCAACGGCGGCTATCTCCTGGTCGACGCCCGCAAGCTGCTGCTGTCGCCGTTTGCCTGGGAAGCCTTGAAGCGGACGCTGAAGGCCGGCGAGATCCGCATCGAGCATCCGTCCGAAATGGCAGGCGTGATCTCCACCCAGTCGCTCGATCCCGAGCCGATCCCGCTCGACGTCAAGGTGGTTCTGTTCGGCGGTCGCGACATCTACTATCTGCTGGTCCAGCACGATCCGGACTTCGCGGGCCTGTTCAAGGTCCAGGCCGACTTTGACGATTCGATCGAGCGCTCGAGCGACAACAACCTCGCCTACGCCCGTCTGATCGCATCCATCGTGCGCGAGCACAAACTGCTGCCTGCGAACGCGGCGGCCGTCGCACGTCTGATCGAGGAGGGCGCGCGTCTGGCCGACGATCGCGAGAAGCTGTCGATCGAGATCGGACGCCTCGCCGATATCGTGCGTGAGGCAGACTACTGGGCGCGCCAGGCCGGCAAGTCCGAGATCGATCGCGAAGCCGTCATGCGCGCCATCGACGAGCACGTGCAGCGCTCGGATCGCATGCGCGACAAGTCGCAGGAAGTCATCACGCGCGCCATCGTGCTCGTGGATGTCGACGGCGCCAAGGTCGGCCAGATCAACGGCCTCTCGGTGCTGCAGCTCGGCAGCTTCGCCTTCGGCCGCCCGACGCGCATCACCGCCCGTGTCCGCATGGGCCCGGGTCGCGTCGTCGACATCGAGCGCGAGGTGAACCTCGGTGGGCCGCTACACTCCAAGGGCGTGATGATCCTCTGGGGCTATCTCGCGGGCCTTTACGCTCAGGATGTGCCGCTGGCGCTGTCCGCGTCCCTCGTGTTCGAGCAGTCCTACGGCGGTGTCGATGGTGATAGCGCCTCGTCGGCCGAGCTTTATGCGCTGCTGTCGGCCCTGTCCGAGTTGCCGATCGCGCAGAGCTTCGCCGTCACGGGCTCCGTCAATCAATGGGGCGAGGTGCAGGCCATCGGCGGCGTGAATGAGAAGATCGAGGGCTTCTTCGATCTGTGCGTGTGGCGGGGGCTGACGGGCAAGCAGGGTGTTCTCGTCCCGGCGGCGAACGTCCAGCATCTGATGCTGCGCGAAGACGTGGTCGAGGCGGTGCGTGCCGGCAAGTTCGCGATTCATGCCGTGTCGAGCATCGATCAGGGCATCGAGATCTTGACCGGCATCAAGGCGGGTGTCCGCGGTGCTGATGGATCGTTCCCCGAAGGCACCGTCAATCGCCTCGTCGAGGACAAGCTTCGTGCCTTCGCGGAGCGCGCCCGGGCGTTCGGCGGTCGCGGCGCAGCGGCAGGAGACGGTGGCGGAGGCGCAGGGGACCGCATGTCATGATTGCCCACGTGGCGGAAGCTGGCGAAGGACGCGGTCGCGTCGTGCTGCATCTGACGTCCGGCCCGCCGAACCGTTTGGCGCTGTTGGCCGCGATCAAGGTGGCACAGGCGTTCCAGTCTGAAATCGAAAGCCTGTTCGTCGAGGACGCCAAGCTGTTCGACATCGCGGGGTTTCCGTTCGCACGCGAGATATCGCTGTCGGGGCGTCGGTCGAAGGCGCTCACGCTCGCGGATGTCGAGCGCCAGATGCGATCCCGGGCGGCGGCGCTTGCCGACGAATTGGGTGCCTTGGCGCGCGGCAGCGAAGTTCCGATGCACATGACGATCGTGCGCGACGAGCCCGTGAACGCGCTCGCCTCCGCCTGCGATCGACACGGGCCCTGGAACGTGGTTGCTCTGGCCGAGCCGGTGACGGCGAGCAGCGACCCTCTGCTCGACCGCATTTTCACGGCCGTGCCTGGCACGACCGGGCTCGTCGTCGTTGGTCCGAAGGTGCGTCGCTGCGACGGCCGGATCGTTGCCTTCGTCGAGGATATCGCCGACTTCGACGCCGTTCTGCGCACCGCGCGCCGGTTGCACGCCCTGAGCCCCGACGCTCGCCTGACATTGCTGCTCGCCGCCGACACGGATCGCGAGGCCGCGATCATGGATGATCAGGCCCGCCTTGCGATTGGCGCCGACGATACACTCGAGATCGTACGCGCCCGCGTCGAGCGGCACGCCCCGGCCGTCGCCGCCGAGATCATTCGCCGCCTCGGTGCGGGCTTCGTCGTCGGCCGCTTCGGCGGGCTCGTTGTCCCGAGCGACGGCTGCCTGAGACGATTGGCATCCGTGCTCGATTGCCCGCTGTTCCTGATGCGCTAGTCAGCGCCGCCACTGCCCGACGGCCTTGATCTTGATCATGTTCCGGGGCTGCATCGAGACGTGAGACCCGCTAGAAGCAGAGGCGGTGCGGCGCTCACGGTCGAGGGTCGCTGCGGAACTTGGCGGGAGCCGGGATGGATATGTCGCGCGGGCTTCGCTCGGCCCTGGCGAAATCGCACGTTCGGAATGCCGCACTGCTGGTCGCCGGCCTCGTCGTGGCGGCGGCCGTCTGGCTTTATCTGTCACGCGGCGTCGAGGTGAAGGTGGCGATCCCGGTGCGCGGCGACGCCGCCGCCGTCGTCTATGCGACCGGCAACGTCGAACCGGTGAATTGGGCGAAGGTGGCCGCCCTCCAGCGCAAGCGGATCGTCGAGATCTGTCGCTGTGAAGGCCAGCCGGTGCGCAAGGGTGACATCCTCGTCCGCCTCGACGATGACGAGGAGCGGGCCGTCCTGACCGAACTCGAGGCCCGGCTGGCCCGCTATCGTGACGACGCCGAGCGCCTCCGCGGCCTCGTCGAGCGGAACGTGACGGCCCGAACCGCGCTCGACGAGAAGTTGACCCAGGTCCGCGAGTACGAGGCCAAGGTCGTGGCCCAGAAGGATCGCATCGATATCCTGCAGCTGAAGGCGCCGATGGACGGCGTCGTGCTGCGCCGCGACGGCGAGGTGGGCGAGATTGCGGGGACAGGCGTCAGCGACGTCCTGATGTGGGTCGGGCAGCCGACGCCCTTGCGCGTCGTCGCCGAGGTCAACGAGGACGACATCCTTCGCATCAAGGCTGGCCAGAAGACGTTGCTCCGGCACGAAGGTCACGCCTCGAGCCCACTGCTGGCGACGGTGGCGAGCCTGACGCCGAAGGGCGATCCCCAGACCAAGACATTCCGGGTCTACCTGGAGTTGCCTCCCGACACCCCGCTCAGGATCGGCATGAGCGTCGAGGCCAACATTGTCGTGGCGGAAGCGCGTAACGCTTGGCTGATCCCGACCGAGGCGCTCTCCGGCAACGTCGTACAGACGGTCGAGAACGATCGCATACGGCTTCTCGAGATCGAGACCGGCATTCGCGGCACCCGCATGACCGAGATCGTCGGTGGCCTCGCCCCTGCGACACGCTTGGTGTCTCCGTTCAAACCCCAGCTGCGCGATGGCGCACGTGTTTTCGCGTCCGACGCGATCGGTAAAGGGAATGCGCCATGAGGCTCGTCCTCGATATCGCGTTGACGCACGTGATCTCGCGGGTCCGCCAGACGCTCGTCGGCATGCTGGGCGTCGCGATGGGCGTGGGCTTTTCCGTCATGATGGCGGCCCTCATGGAGGGCTCGCAGCGCGATTTCGTCACGCAGCTGGTCGACAGCCTCCCGCACATCACCGTCAGTGACGAGCGGCGCAGCCCCCCGCGTCAGCCCGCCGAGGACGCCTACGCCGCGGTCGAGTTCTCGGGCCTCAGAACGCCCGTGACGCGCGCCGGCATCAAGAACCCCTACGCCATCATCGCGTCGATCGAGTCGTGGCTCGACGGCGCGGTGGCGCCATCCGTGGCCTCGCGCGCCGTCATCCGCTTCGCCGGGCGCGATACGGCCGCCAACGTCACCGGCATCGATCCGCGCCGCGAAGCCGCCGTCTCGAAGTTGCCGACGCAAATCCGCCAGGGCACGCTGGACAGTCTCTATAAATCTTCGAACGCCATCATTCTCGGCGACAAGCTCGCGGCGCGGATCGGCGCCCGCGTCGGCAACACGATCACGCTGGCATCGGGAACGGGACAGGTCCTGACCTGCACGGTGGTCGCCCTTCTCCACACGGGCGTCAGCCAGTCGGACGAGACACAGGCCTTCACGCTGATCAAGACGGCGCAGATCCTGGCGGGGCAGACGGCGCTCGTGAATGCCATCCGGGTGCGCGTCCGCGACATACTCGAGGCGCGGGAGATTGCGGCGCGCATCGAGGCCCAGACCGGCTACAAATCGGTGTCGTGGCAGGAGGCCAACGAGGATCTGCTGTCGGCGTTCCAGATCCGGAACTTCGTCATGTACACGGTGGTCGGCGCCATTCTGCTGGTCGCATCGTTCGGCACCTACAACATCATCTCGACCATTACGCACGAGAAGACGCGCGACATCGCGATCATGAAATCTCTGGGACTCGCCGAAGGCACCGTCCGTTCGATCTTCTTCGTCGAGGCGATCGTCATCGGCTTGGCGGGGACTGTCCTTGGATGGGTTCTGGGCTTCCTGTTGTGCCTTGCGCTCGGCACCATCGAATTCAAGAGCCCTTTCGTCGATGCGACCCGCCTGCCGATGTACTACACACCCGTCCACTACCTGCTGGCGGCCTCCGTCGCCCTCGTGGCGTCGGGCATCGCGGGCTACCTTCCGGCGCGCAAGGCTGCAAGTGCTCACCCGGTAGAGATCATCCGCGGTGCGTCCTGATGAGTGAGCCGCAGCGCCCGCTGATCGAACTCCGGCGCGTCACCAAGACGATTGGTGACGGCGTTGCGACGACGCTCGTGCGCGATATCGATGTGGTCATCCGGTCGGGCGAGTTCGTCGCCGTGACGGGGCCGTCGGGATCCGGCAAGAGTTCGCTCCTCTATCTCCTGGGCCTGCTCGACGTGCCGACGTCCGGCGAGGTGCTCGTGGAAGGCCGCTCGGCCGGCAATCTCGGCGAGCCGGAGCGCGCGCGCATCCGCCTTGAGACGCTCGGCTTCGTTTTCCAGTTCCATTTCCTGCTGCCCGAATTCTCGGCCCTCGCCAACGTCACGCTGCCGATGCGTGCCCTGGGCCGGCTCGATGATGCGGCCATGCGCAAGCGGGGCGAGGCATTGCTGGCCTCGCTCGGCCTCGAAGGGCAGGGTCACAAGCTGCCGGGCCAGATGTCTGGTGGCCAGCGCCAGCGCGTTGCGATCGCACGCGCTCTGGCGAACGAGCCCCACGTCATTCTGGCGGACGAGCCGACCGGCAATCTCGACACCAGGTCGAGCGAGCAGGTTCTCGCCATTTTTCGCAAGCTCGTCGACGAGACCGGCCGCGCCATCGTGATGGTGACCCACGATCTCGATCTCGCAGCCCGCGCCGATCGCCAGATCCGCGTCGTTGATGGCCGCATCGTCGTGTGATCAGCGAACACCGCCGACCGGCGCGTCAGTCGGGCGCGGACGATCTTGATCGTCGTCAACGCCCGGCAGGTCGGCGTCTGACCAGTATACTTCAATGAATTTCGATGTTTCGCGATGGCCGGGCCAATCGAACTGGCACGCGCGCGATGGAGAGGCAGTCATGTTCAAGATCGCGGCATTGATCTGGATGGTGCTCGGCACCACGCTGGCGGGGGTTGCACTGATCGTCATCGTCACGATCCCCCGCCTCTTCGATCTGGGCATGGTGCTGATCCCGATCGCCTGTGGCGCAGCCGCCATTCTCGCCATTCCGCTGAGCTACCTCATTGCGAGACAGATCGCTGCCCAGACGGCGGGGCGGTGAAGTGGCCCGGACCGGCCGTCACTTCGGGAACGGGGTAAGTCCCGGTGTGGCACCTGCGGGAAGCGCGGTCCGGGCCACGTTCAGAACCATCGCGATGAGAGTGTAGTAGCCGTTGACGGCGGTCAGATCGATGACGCCCTGCTCGCCGAAAAGCGCCAGCGCCCGCGCATAGGTGTCGTCGCTCACGCATTTGTTCTGATGCAGCTCGGTCGCGAAATCGTAGACGGCCGCTTCATCGAGCGACATGTCGCGCGGCCGCCGCCCATCGGCGATGGCGTCGGCGATCTCGGGCCTGAGCCCACCCTTTTCCGCCAGCGGCCGGTGCGCGTGCCACTCGTAGCTCTGGCCCCAGTACCGGGCCGTCACGATGATGGCGAGTTCGTTGAGGCGCGGCGGCAGGCTGCTCTTGAAGCGCAGATAGTCGCCCATCGCCTTTGCGCGCAGCATCACTTCGGGGCTTCTGATGAGCGCGGCGAATGGGCCTCTGACGGCATAGCCGCGACCTTCCGCGAAAATGGCGGCAGCGGCCTTCTGCTCCTCGGTCATGTCTTCGGCCGGTAAGATCGGCATCCGCTCGTGCGCCATGGTTTGGGTCCCGGTGTTGAGGGGCGATGTTCAGCGATAGTCAGGCTTGCGCTTTTCGAGGAACGCCGCAACGCCCTCCTTGAAATCGGGGCTCGCACGCACCTGGTCGCCGAGTTGCTGCTCGCGCGCTTCCACGCTCAGCGCGTGCTCAGCGAGGGTCGTCGAGATCTGGGTCTTCACGGCCTGCACGGCGGCCGGGCTGTTTGCCGCGATGACGCGCGCCCGCGCCATCGCCCACGCCATCAGATCGGCGCCCGGAACCACCGCGTTGACGAGACCGATCCGCGCCGCTGTCGGCGCATCGACGAGTTGCCCGCCGAGAATGAGGTCCATGGCGTGCACGTACCCGATCTGCTGGATCAGCTTCACCGCGGCGCCCCCGAACGGGTAGATGGCGAATCGCACTTCCGGTAGCCCGAACCGCGCATGCTCGGCGGCCCCGCGAATGTCCGTGGCGAGCAGCAGCTCGACGCCGCCCCCGGCGCAATCGCCGTTCACCGCCGCGATGACCGGCTTCGGAAACGGCGTCGTCTTGAGAAGCGCACGGTTGACGAGCGCTGCTGTCTCGGCGCTCGCCGTGAGATCGCCACCGATGTCGGCGCCCGCGCAGAAGCCCTTCTCGCCGGCGCCCGTAATGACGATGGCACGGCAAGCCGGATCGGTGGCGAGCCGGTCCCACAGATCGGCGAGTTCCCCCAGCATGGCCCGCGGCATGGCGTTGCGCTTGGCCTGATTGTCGATCGTGATGAGGGTGATGTGGCGCTCGGCCTCGCGCACGTGCAATGGCATTTGATCGTTTCTCCCAGCCTTCGCGGCGGCCCGGTGGACAAGCTTCGGCCGCACTCGCTAAGGTCCCGCAGCCGGTGAGGTCTCACGGTTGGCGATATGCGCCGTGTTGGCAAGAGGTCGGCCTCGCTGGCGTCCACGACCCACGGAAGAGAGTGCATGCAGCCCCCCTACAGTCGCACGTACTTCGAGCTTCTGCGCGAGCAGGCCGAACGCCACCCGGACGTCCCTGCCGTCATTGCCGGCGATGAGCACGTCACGTATGCCGATCTGGCGCGGCGCGCAGGCCGTGTGGCCGCGGCGATGCGAGATCGCGGTATTCGGCGCGGTGATGCCGTCGGAATCCTGATCAACAATCGCGTCGAGTGGCTGGAGATCTTCTTTGGCGCGGCGGCGCTGGGCGCCACCGTCGCGCCCTTCAGCACCTGGTCGAAGCAGGGCGAACTCGACTTCCTGCTGGCCGACAGCGGCGTGCGCAGCCTCTTTCTGTTGCCACGTTTCGGCGGGCAGGACTTCGCGGCCGATGTAGTGGCACTCCGCGCATCGGGCCGCCATCCGCGCCTCGAGCGCGTCGTGATGGTGGGAGCCCCCGCCGAGCCGGGCTTCGAGAGCTACGACGACTATTGCGGCGGTGATCCTCTCATCCACCTGCCGCCGGGCGACGGTGCGAGCGCCAGCGATACGGTGGTGGTGCTCTATACGTCGGGTTCCTCGAGTCGTCCGAAGGCCGTGCCGCTCGTCCACGCGGCTGCGATCGAGAACGCCTTCAACATCGGCGAGCGTCAAGGCCTCGGTGTCGGCGACCGGGTGCTGATTTCGATCCCGCTGTTCTGGTCTTATGGCGCCGTCAACGCTCTTCCGGCGGTGCTGACCCACGCGGCGACGCTGGTGCTTCAGGGCCGCTTCGAGCCGGGCGGAGCCCTCGACCTGATCGAGCGCCATCGCTGCACCGCGCTCTACACGCTGCCGGCGATGACGAATGCCCTCGTCGCCCACCCGGCGTTCGCGCCGGCCCGGACCTCGAGCCTGCGCACGGGCGTGACCATCGGCGCGCCACAGGACGTGATCACGGCAGCCGAGACGCTCGGCGCGTCCCGCATCTGCAACATCTACGGAAGCACCGAGACCTACGGCAACTGCTGCGTCACCGACAGCCGCTGGCCTCTCGATCAACGTGCGCGGTGCCAGGGCGAGCCACTTCCGGGCGTCGCCATCCGCATTCGGCACGCCGAGACCGGCGAACTGGTCCCGGCGGGCGCGACGGGCGAGGTCGAAGTCCGCGGCTACCTGATGCCGGGCTATCGCGGCGACAGTGCGCGCCATAACGCCGATGTCATCACGGCCGACGGCTGGTTCCGGACGGGCGATCTCGGCCATCTCGACGGCGAGGGCCGTTTCCATTTCGCGGGCCGGTCGTCGGAGATGATCAAGCGTTCGGGTATCAACGTCTCGCCGGCCGAGGTGGAAGAGGCGATCCAGCAGCACCCAGCGGTCGGCCTCGCCGGCGTGACGGGCATCGCCGACAGCGGCAAGGGCGAGGCGATCGTGGCTTACGTCGTCCCGAAGCCGGGCCGGGACGTGACGCCCGAGGAACTCCTCGCCCATTGCCGTGAGCGCCTGTCGGGCTACAAGGTTCCCGACGTGGTTCGCCTGGCGGCCGCGCTCCCCCTGACGCCCACGGGAAAGCTCATGCGGCGCGAGTTGCGAAGCATGGCCGAGACCGCCTGATCCCACCCGACGCCCGACCGGACGATGTCCCACGACACTGAGGAGGCCTGCACATGAAAGCTCTGCGCTGCCACACACTGGGAGACCTGGGATCGCTGCGGATCGACGACATCCCGAGCCCATCCGCAGCCTCCGGCGAGGTGCGGATCGCCGTGAAGGCCGCGGGCGTCAACTTCCCCGACATCCTGATGTGCGAGGGCAAGTATCAGGTGAAGCCGCCCGTCCCGTTCATCCCGGGTCTCGAGGTGGCGGGCGTCGTCATCGAGGTCGGCGCCGATGTGCGCCACGTGAAGCCCGGCGACCGTGTTCTCGCCTTCGCGCGCCTCGCGGGCGGCTTCGCTGAGGAGATCGTACTTCCCGGCGGCATCGTCACACCGATCCCGGATCGGATGGATTTCGAGACCGCGGCCGCATTCACGATCGCCTATGGCACCGCTCAGTTCGCGCTTGAGTATCGGGGCCATCTGAAGCCGGGCGAGACGCTGGTCGTGCTCGGTGCCACGGGGGGTGTGGGCCTTGCGGCGATCGAATGCGGCAAGTTGCTCGGCGCGCGCGTCATCGCGGCGGCGGGCGGTGCTGACAAGCTGGCGCTGGCCCGCGAGTATGGCGCCGACGAGGTGATCGACTACAACACGGAGAACCTGCGCGACCGGCTGCGGGAGCTGACCGGCGGCAAGGGCGTCGATGTCGTGTTCGATCCTGTCGGCGGCGCCCACTTCGATGCCTGCGTCCGGGCTATCGGCTGGGAAGGCCGCATGCTCGTCGTCGGCTTCGCGTCGGGCGAGGTTCCGAAGCCGGCTGCCAACCTCATTCTCGTGAAGAACTTCTCGGTCATTGGCGTCGTGTTCGGCGAGCACAGTCACCGTTACCCCGATCAGTCCCGCGAGCTGTTGACCCGCCTTCTGGGCGCCTGGGACGAAGGCAAGCTCCGCCCTCGACTTTGGAAGACCTTTCCGCTCGAGAGGGCTCGCGATGCCTTTGCAGAGATCACGGCCCGGCGGGTCCAGGGCAAGATGGTGCTCACGATCTGAGCGGAGCAGGCCATCGCCTTGAGAGACAAATAAAAAGCCCGCGGCCGGGGGACAGGCCGCGGGCTAAAAGCGTGGCGCCACTATGGGGGGATAGGTGGGACGGCGCCACGTTTCGGACGCCCCCATAGAAGCCCATCTGTGGCAAATATGCAAGATCTCCACAGAAAAATAATTGATAAAGTGTCAACAAGATGGTTTCAGTTTGACCTTTCTTGGATTTTGTGAGGCAAGATGATACCGAATCATTCGGCGAGTGATCGCATAACCCATTGAAAGAAAAAACAATCAACCGGCGCGCGCCGCTCCCGTCGCTATGAGATCGTCAATTTCGGCATCGCTGAAGCCGGCCTCGCTGAGGACGCTCCGGGTGTGCTGACCAAAGGTCGGCGCGGGGGAGTGGACGGCCCCGGGTGTATGCGAAAATTTCACAGGGAGCCCGATCGTCTTCACCTCGCCGGCGACCGGATGCTCGACCCCGACCACCATGCCGCGCGCCACCGTCTGCGGATGGGTGAGCATCTCGCCGACCGACAGCACCGGCCCGGAGGGAATGCCGGCCTTCTCGAGGAGAGGCAGCCATTCGGCCGTCGAGCGCGTCCTGAAGCGCTCGTTGAGCAGCGCGATCAGTTCCTCGATGTTGGCCATCCGGTCCTCGCCCTTCCGGAAGCGCGGGTCCTGCCCGAGCTCCGGCCGCCCCAGGATCTCGCACAGCATCGGATACATCTTCTGGTTCGACGCCCCGACGTTGATCCAGCCGTCCTTGGTCTCGAATGCCTGATACGGCGCATTGAGCGGATGCCGCGAGCCGAGCGGCCCCGGGGAAACACCCGTCGCGAGCGCGATCGCCGATTGCCAGTAGGTGAGCGTGATGCCCGCCTCGAAGAGCGACGTATCGACGAACTGTCCTTCGCCGGTCTTGAGCTTGTGTGCGTAGGCGGCCGAGACAGCCATCGCCCCGATGATGCCGGCGGTGATATCGCAGGCAGGCGAGCCGACCTTGACGGGTGGACGCCCGGCAGCCTCGCCGGTGATGGACATCAACCCGGACATGCCTTGCGCGACGAGGTCATAGCCACCTTGCGTGGAGAGCGGCCCCGTCCGCCCGAAGCCTGAGATCGCGCAGTAGATGAGCCCGGGATTGATGGCCTTGAGCGCCTCGTAGCCGAGCCCCAGCTTGTCGAGCGTGTCGTGCCGGTAGTTCTCGATCAGCACGTCGGCGCCGACGACGAGACGCTTCAAGGCTGCTCGCCCGTCCGGCTTCTTGAGATCGAGCACGATCCCGCGCTTGTTGCGGTTCATCATCATGTAGGCGGCGGATTCGCCGGCGATATCCGGCGGCAGCATCCGCCGCGTATCGTCGCCCCCGTCCGCCTTCTCGACCTTGACGACGTCGGCGCCCATGTCCGCCAGCATGCGCGCGCATGTCGGGCCGGCCATGACATGCGCGAGGTCGAGAACCCTCATGCCGGTGAGCGGACCGGTGCGGCGGGGCGACGTCATCGCTGATCTCCGTGATCGAGGTGTGGGTCGAGGGATATCCTGCCAGCCTGCCGGATCATGCGGGCGATCTCAAGCCGGGTTCGTCGCCGGCCGGTGTGACCGGCTGGAACAAGCGGTCGACCATGGCCGGCGTCACGTCGCCGAGCTGCGGCGGCTGCCACCGCGGAGACTTGTCCTTGTCGACAAGAAGTGCCCGCACCCCCTCGTTGAACTCGCCATGCTCGAAGAGATGCGTGCACAGGCGAAACTCGACATTGAGTGCGGCCTCCAGCGAGCCGAGCCGCGGCGCCTCGCGGAGCGCGCGCAAGGTGGCGACGAGCGCCAGGGGCGACTTCTGCAGGAGATCCGCCCGCGCCTTCTGCGCCCAGTCGGCCGTCGTCGTCTGCAGTTGGTCCAGGATGGCCGCGACGGACGACCCGCCGAAGATGCGATCGATCTCGGGTTTCAAGTCCATCAACGGCGAGTTCGGCACCGGATGGTTCTCTCGTGCCGCATCGAGCACATCGGCCGGGTGCTCACCGTCCGGAGCGACGAGATCGGCGACGAGCGGGCCGAGGGCTCCGCTCGGCACATGGATGTCGGCAAACCCCGTCTGGATGGCGTCCGCACCCGTCATGCGGGCGCCTGTCAGTCCGAGGTAGATGCCGAGTTCGCCGATCGCCCGGCCGAGCAGCCAGGTGCCGCCGACATCCGGAATGAGGCCGATGCCGGTCTCGGGCATCGCCAGCATGGATCGCTCGGTGACGACGCGTCCGCCGCCTTGCGCATGTGCGGAAAGCCCGATCCCGCCGCCCATCACGATCCCGTCCATCAGTGCGACGAATGGCTTCGGATAGCGATGGATCAGCGCGTTGAGCTGGTATTCCTCGCGCCAGAACGTCCGCGCGAGGCCCGAGCCGGCCGCGCGGCTGTCGTAGAGCGTACGCACGTCGCCGCCGGCGCACAGCGCCCGTTCACCGGCACCGTCGAGGATGACGAGTTTCACGTCGTCGTCGCCGATCCAGGAATCGAGGGCCACCCGTGTGTCGCGCACCATGCCGAGCGTCAAGGCGTTGAGCGCCTTCGGCCGGTTGAGCGTGATGCGGCCGGCGCGTCCCTCGCGGCGGATGATGGTCTCTGGTCCGTCGGCTGTCGTCATGTTGGGCCCTCGCTCCGGTGTTCGTCCACGGGATGCCACAAATGAGCGAGGCCGGCGAGTGGTCGCCGGCCTCCAGAGGATCGTTCCGTTCGGCCGTAGCCAGCGCTCAGTGTGCGCCGCTGCCCGACCCTGCACCGAGCACGTAGATCACGATGAACAGGAACAGCCAGACCACGTCGACGAAGTGCCAGTACCAGGCAGCCGCCTCGAAGCCGAAGTGCTGCTGCGGCGTGAAGTGACCCTTGAGCGCGCGGAACAGACAGACGGCGAGGAAGATGGTGCCGATGATCACATGCGCGCCGTGGAACCCGGTCGCCATGTAGAAGGTCGCACCATAGATGTGGCCGGAGAAGTTGAACGCCGCGTGTGCGTACTCGTAGGCCTGGAGCGCGGAGAAGATCATGCCGAGCACGACGGTCAGCAGCAGACCCCAGATGAGGCCCTTGCGGTCGTTCTCCAGCAGCGCGTGGTGAGCCCACGTGACGGTGGTTCCCGACAGGAGCAGGACCAGTGTGTTGACGAGTGGCAGTCCCCACGGATTGAACGTCGAGGTGAAGTTCTCGCTCGGCTTCGGCGGCCAGACGCCTCCCGTCAGTTCGTTCCGCTGCACCAGACCGATGAGGGCGTTGCCGTCGACGACCGTTCCGCCGGGCTGCGTGATCGGCAGTGGCGCAACGCCGCCCGGGAACAGCGAGGCGTCGAAGTAGGCCCAGAACCACGCCACGAAGAACATCACCTCCGAGGCGATGAACATCAGCATGCCGTAGCGCAGGTGTAGCCGGACGACCGGGGTGTGGTCGCCGCGGTGCGCCTCGATGATGACGTCGCGCCACCAGCCGTACATCGTGTAGAGCACGCCGAGCGTACCGATGGCGAACAGCCAGGGTCCGCGCATGCCGAGGACAGTGCCGGCCGCGTTTCCGCTCGTCTTCATCCAGACGACGGCGCCGACCGCCATGAGGAAGGCGAACAGCGATCCGACGACCGGCCACGGGCTCGGATCGACGAGATGATAATCGTGGTTCTTGGTATGGCCGTCTGCCATCTCGCTTCTCCTCATCCCCTCAGGACGTTCAGCCCGGTCGTTGCTTGGGCCGTCGAACCAGTCTGTCTGTGTCGTCGATCGTTGAGCGTCGTGTTTCCGATATCAACCGGGCGGCCCACTTCCAGCCGCGGGCTTGTCCGCCGGCGTTATGCCGGGCGATGCCACGGCGCTGGTCTTGGGGGCGGGCAGGGCGTGGAACGTGTAGGACAGTGTGATCGTACGTACCCGGGCGCCGTCTGTGTCCTTCACGATCGCCGGATCCACGAAGAAGCTCACGGGCATCTCGACCGACTGGCCGGGTTCGAGCCTCTGCTCGGTGAAGCAGAAGCACTCGATCTTGTTGAAGAAGGCGCCTGCCTGCTCCGGTGTGACGTTGAACGTGGCCGTGCCGACGAGCGGCCGGTTCGAGCGGTTCGTGGCGCGATAATTGACGAGCGCATTTTCGCCGATCTGCACGACGATCGTGTTCTGCTCCGGCCCGAAGTCCCAATCGAGACTTGGCGCCACGTTCGCATCGAAACGCACAGTGACCTTGCGCTCGAGTGTCTGGGTCGATGGCTCGACCACCCTCTGCGTTGTGCCACCGAACCCGGTAACCTGACAGAACAGCCGGTAGAGCGGCACGGACGCATAGGCCAACCCGAGCATGCCGAACGTCACGCTCGTACAGATGACGGCGACCTTCGTGTTGCGATTCAGCATGTGCCTGCCTTCTTGCACGCGGCATCCGCCGCGGGTTGCACGGCGTTCGACTTCAGGGGCGATGTTGCCGCCGGCTTGCCCATCCCGTCCTTGCGCAGCGCGTTGGGGCCGAGCCGCACGATGGTCGCCACGTAGAACATCACGACGAGTGCAGCCAGACCGAAGCCGATCGCGATCGATCTCAGCTTCTGCCGCCGCTTGTATTCCAGCATGTCCATCTCGGTTGTCGCCGCCATCTCGCAGCGCCTCAGCCCAGGATGTGTCGCACGACGTGCTCTGCAAGCAGCACGGCGAACAAGGCGAAGAGATAAAGAATCGAGAACCCGAACAGGCTCTTGGCAGCTTTGTCGCTCTGTGGCCCGTCTCCGGCCCTCCAGAGCTTCACGGCGAGCGCCAGGAACATTCCGCCGAGCGCCAGCGCGACGACGCCATAAACCCAACCGCCGAGCCCCGTTGCCACCGGCGCGAGGCCGAGCGGCGCGAGGAGCGCGCTGTAGATCACGATCTGGCGGCGCGTTTCGCGCGCACCGGCCACGACGGGCAGCATCGGAACCCCGGCCGCCTCGTAGTCCTTGGTACGGAACAGGGCGAGTGCCCAGAAGTGCGGCGGCGTCCACATGAAGATGATGAGGAACAGGATCAGGCTGTCGAGACTGATCGTGCCGGTGACGGCGGCCCATCCGATCATCGGGGGAAATGCCCCGGCGGCGCCACCGATGACGATGTTCTGTGGCGTCCGGCGCTTCAGCCACATGGAATAGACGACGACGTAGAACGCGATCGTCAGGGCCAGCAGCCCGCCGGCGACCCAGTTGACAGTGGCTCCGAGCGTCAGCACCGACAGGCAGGACAGGACGAGGCCGAAGACCAGGGCCTCGTCGCCACTGACGCGCCCACCGGGAACCGGCCGCTTCTTGGTTCGCTCCATCACGGCGTCGATGTCGGCGTCCCACCACATGTTGAGTGCGCCGGAGGCGCCGGCGCCGACGGCAATGGCAATGAGCGCGATCAGGGCCAACGCCGGATGCATCCCGCCGGGCGCTGCGGCCATTCCGGTCATGGCCGTGAAGATGACCAGAGACATGACCCGCGGTTTGAGCAGCGCGAAATAATCGCCTACCGCGCCGCCGAGCTCTGCGTCCCGTCTGTCATCCGAAATCGCGCTGATGTCGGCCATGAGATCTGGTTTCAACCTGGTGATTGTGCCTGCGGGAGTGTTCGAGCCTGGATCCGCTCGAGACGGGTAGCCCCGACGGCCGTGGCCGTCGGGGTGCGTCGATCAGTGATGGTCCTTGGCCTCGATGCGCGGCAGCGTCTCGAAACAATGGAACGGAGGCGGCGACGAGAGCGTCCACTCGAGTGTCGTGGCGCCTTCGCCCCAAGGGTTGTCAGCTGCCTTCACCTTGCGTGCGAACGCCAGATACACGCCGAAGAAGAAGACGAGCGTCGCGAACGCGGTCATGTACGAGCCGTACGACGAGATCTGGTTCCAGTGCGCAAACGCATCCGGATAGTCGACGTACCGCCGCGGCATGCCTGCCAGCCCGAGGAAGTGCTGCGGGAAGAACAGGATGTTCGCGCCGATGAACGTCAGCCAGAAATGGATCTTGCCGATCGTCTCGTCGTACATGTACCCGAACATCTTCGGGAACCAGTAGTACCAGCCCGCGAAGATGGCGAACACGGCGCCGAGCGACAGCACGTAGTGGAAGTGAGCCACGACGTAGTAGGTGTCGTGCAGCGCACGGTCGACGCCCGCATTGGCCAGCATGACGCCCGTGACGCCGCCGACCGTGAACAGGAAGATGAAACCGAGCGCCCACAGCATGGGCACCGTGAAGCGGATCGAGCCGCCCCACATCGTCGCGATCCAGGAGAAGATCTTCACGCCCGTCGGCACCGCGATGACCATGGTCGCGAACACGAAGTAGGCCTGCGTGTTGACGCCCATGCCCGAGGTGTACATGTGGTGCGCCCACACGATGAACCCGACTAGGCCGATTGCGACCATGGCGTAGGCCATGCCCAGATAACCGAAGATCGGCTTGCGCGAGAACGTCGACACGATGTGGCTGATCATGCCGAAGCCAGGCAGGATCAGGATGTACACTTCAGGGTGACCGAAGAACCAGAACAGGTGCTGGTAGAGCAACGGATCGCCACCGCCAGCCGGGTTGAAGAAGGTGGTCCCGAAATTCCGATCCGTCAGCAGCATCGTGATCGCGCCGGCGAGGACGGGGAGCGACAGGAGCAGCAGGAACGCGGTGATCAGCACCGACCACACGAACAGCGGCATCTTGTGGAGCGTCATGCCCGGTGCGCGCATGTTGAAGATGGTGGTGATGAAATTGATCGCACCGAGGATCGACGCCGCACCGGCCACATGGAGCGACAGGATCGCGAAGTCCATCGCAGGGCCGGGATGTCCTGTGGTCGACAGCGGCGCGTAGATGGTCCAGCCGCCACCGACGCCGCAACCCGACATGTCGCTCGGAACATTACATGTGCCCGCGCCCTCGACGAACATCGAGATGACGAGCAGCGCGAGCGCCGCCGGCAGCAGCCAGAACGAGATGTTGTTCATGCGCGGGAACGCCATGTCCGGCGCGCCGATCATGAGCGGGACGAACCAGTTGCCGAAGCCGCCGATCATGGCCGGCATCACCATGAAGAACACCATGATGAGTCCGTGGCCGGTCACATAGACGTTGAACAGATGCGCGCTCGAAAAGTACTGCATCCCCGGCTGCGCGAGTTCCATGCGCATCATGACCGAGAGGAAGCCGCCGATGATCCCCGCCACCATGGCGAAGATCAAATACATGGTCCCGATGTCTTTATGGTTCGTCGAGAACAGCCAACGGGACATCCCGTAGGGCCTGTGCTCGTGGTCGTGGCTGTGTGCGCTGCTGGCCATTGTCCGATTGCCTCGCTTGCAGTGCTGGAATGAAGGGATCCAAAGATCGCAATCGGAAGGCTGTGCCTGCCCGGTTGCCGTGAAGCCCGGTTACTTGTTGCTGGCCACCTGACCGGCGCCCTGCAGCTCTTCGACCGCCACCTTGGCTCCGGCATGCTCGAGAGCAGCTTTCTCGATGATTTCCTTGGCCCGTCGGCGGTTGCGCGATTTCATCGCCTCGCTCCACTGTGCGAACACTTCGGGCTTCACGACGCGAACGGCGATCGGCATGAATGCGTGATCCTTGCCGCAGAGCTCCGAGCACTGGCCGTAGAACACGCCTTCCTGCTTGGCCTTGAACCAGGTGGCCGTGGTGCGTCCTGGCACGGCGTCGACCTTGGAGCCGAACGATGGAACCGTCCAGTTGTGGATCACGTCGCTGGCCGTGACGATCACGTGGACCACCTGATTGACCGGCACGACGACCTCGTTGTCGACGGCGAGGAGACGGGGTGCGGGGATACCCTTCTTGATCAGCGCGTCGCGCTCGCTGTCGTTCAACATGATCGACGTGAAGTTGAACCCGCCATGGTCCGGGTACTGGTATGTCCAGTTCCACTGGTTCCCGGTCGCCTTCAGCGTGACGTCCGCCTTCGGGTAGGTGTACTGCGCGAACAGCAGCTTGAACGACGGCACCGCGATGATGATCAGGATGAAGACCGGAATGATGGTCCACGCCACCTCGAGGCCGGTGTGATGGGTGGTCTTGGAGGGCGTCGGGTTCGCGTTCTCGTTGAACTTGAAGATCACGATCGCGAGCAGGATGAAGACGAAGATCGTGATCGCGATGATGATCACGTTGACCATGTCGTGGAACTGGATGATCTGCTCCGCGATGTCGGTCACCGGGTTTTGCATGCCGAGCTGCCAATCGGACGGTTGCCCGGTGCCCGCCATGGCCACCGACGCGCCCGCCAGTGCAGCCATCAGGGCGCCCAGAGCGATGCTCTTCGGTGCCGTCTTCCACAGTTTCATCATTCCGCCGTCCTCGACCTGTCGTCTGAACCACCTCGGCCTGCCGGCGAAGGGCTGGCCGCTATTCCGCCGTTCGACGAGCTCACCAGCCAGCGCCGGCGGCCCTTTGTGTGACTGACACCCTCGACGATGGCAACCATCGGCGTCTGCGCAGGGAAACGCGTGTCGTTCAAGGTTTCGGATCGAGCGCAACGCGAGTGGCGCCAAGGCGCTCCGTCACTCGGGCGCATCGGTCCGAAACCGAGGCGGTCGCATCAATTGACGAACGACCAATCACGATCCCGATTTGCTTGACGCGGGAGCATGAATGACAGACCGACAAATTTGCTGGCAACCTGCTTGCCAAGTGAGCACAAGGCAGGCACTCAACTCAAGCTTCGCGCGCTGCGGCATATTGCTCGGGATTGCCCCTGCCGCCGATTGAAAGTGTCATGGAAATGCAGGACGTTAGAAGAGTTTAGGTGGCAACGCGCGATCTCGTGCGGCAACGTTTCGATGCGGCGCGCAACATTGTCCTACTTCCGCCCGAATGGTTTGTGACGAGCCGGGTCGTGGTCGACGGTGTGGCAGCCGCCCACAATCTATCAGATCAGGGACGGGGAGCTTCGCGTGGGATCGGCTGACACGGTGCGCTCGGCGCGAACGAAAAGCCGCTCTTGGCTTGCCCACGGACGTCTCGGCGTGGCCGTCTCGGTGCTTCTGTGCGTGATGCTGGCGTTCACGTCGCCGCACCCGGTCGCTGCCCAATCCGGAGTGGTGAAATCCCAGTCCGGGGACTGGCAGGTCGTGTGCAAATCGCCTCCGCCCGGCGCCAAGAAAGAAGTGTGTGCCCTCGTCCAGAGCGTAACAGCCGAGGATCGCAACAACGTCGGCCTGACCGTCTACTTCCAGACATTCTCCAACGGAACGAGAGTGTTGCGCGTTTTCGCGCCGCTCGGCGTCCTTCTGCCTCCGGGGCTCGGCCTGAAGATCGACGATCGGGACGTCGGCAACGCGCCGTTTCTGCGCTGCCAGAACTTCGCCTGCTATGCCCAGGTTGTCGCCAGCGACCAGTTGGTCGACCAGTTGAAGGCGGGCAAGACGGCCGTGTTTATCATTTTCCAGACCGAGGAAGCCGGCATTGGTATTCCGATCTCGCTGAGTGGCTTCGCCGACGCGTTGACCAAACTCAAGTAGCGCGGCCGTTGCGCTCGAGGCCGGCACGCGCCGGACCTTGTGCTCCAGGCGCATAAGTATCATCTTCAACTCGTCGCAGGCGCGGACACCGCTCCACCTTTCGCCACGTTGTGCGCCTAGCTTGATCGCGTGTCCGTGGTCGGGTTCGGGAGATCGCGATGCGTTGTTCGAGCGTACACTCGGGCGCAGGCTGGACGGAAACGGCGGCCGCGCGCCGCATGCGTCGCCTTGCAGCCTTCCCCCAGCCCTATCGCAAGTTCATCGCGGGTCTGTCCTCGTGCGCACCCGCCATCGAGGACCTTTGCGACGCGTTTCCCGCCCTTGTCTTCGCGATGGCGACCGGCTTCGGCGGTGTTCGTCAGCGGCAGGCCGCCTTTGACGCGGTGGTCACAGGCCAACCACTGAAGGCCGCGGCCGCTCTGCTCGGCCTGCCGATGTGGCTGCGGCGCATTCCCCCGGAAGCCTTCGCCCAGCCATTGCCAGTGCTGCCCGCGGACGAGGAATTCGCGGCTGTGGCCCTCAATCGCTTGCCCTCGGCGCCGAACGACGCGGCGGTCTGGTTCGACCGGATGCTGGTCGGCTATCGTCTCGTCGGCCGCGATTTCGCGATCTGGATGATGGGCGAGCCGCGCCTTCTGCCGCCGGATTTCGACGATCAGGAGATGCAGTGGCTACTCGCGTGGGCCTGGGCGAGCCGGCACCCGGAATTCGCGGGGCACGATCTCCTGCGCCAGCCATGGAGCCCGGACATCGGTTGGCGGCGGGCGCGCGACGAGGTGCTCGTCTGGCGCAAGCGGATCGACCTCGTGGGCGCTCTCGCCGGGCCGCCACGGAGCCCCTGGCTGCACGATGCGAATATGTCCGGTTACACGATCGTCGCCTTGCGGACCGTGCATGACTTCATCGCCGAGAGCCGCGCGATGGACAATTGCCTGGATCAATACGCAGCGCACCTCGCCTACGGGCGGATCAGGATTTTCAGCATCCGCAAGAACGGACAGTCGGTTGCCAACGTCGAGATCTCGCTGCGGCAGGACGATCCGGCAAAGCCGAGCGTGTCGCAGATTCGTGGCCCTCGCAACCGCAGGGCGCCGCCGATCGTCTGGCAGGTCGTCCAGTCGTGGTTGAGTGCCCAGCCCTTCGAGCCGCGCGACGCGGAGCCGACGTCGCCCCAATTGACCCGCGAGGCCTTCAGGGCGTTCTGGGAGCCCTATGTCACGATTGCCGAAGGTGCCGGTCTACCGCCCAGCATCCTGGCGCGGGTGCTTGGCCGCGACGCGCGGCGCTGGAAACGGACCCTCGCAGTCGATCGGCCGGCCGATGCCGCTGCGGCCTTGGCCCGTTTGGTCCAGCCCGGTCGTCGCCGGCCCCAGGAGGAGGCTGTTCCCGAGCCCGAACGGGCTGATCTTCCGATGTCGGGGCGTCGGTTTGGCGCCGGCCGCTGACCTCTGCGGCCGGCCAAACAAGGGAGGCGGCGTCAGGCCGCCCGACGACCTGACTTTTCGGCGTCTCGTCCATGATCCGCTTCGCGGGATTGCTGCTCCGCTGTTGGCGCGGTCGCGCCGGACATGTCGAGGTAGTCACGGACGTGCTCGGCCATCGCTGGGCCTGGTCCCGCGACGAACGGCAGGGCACTCTGCCACGCGGATGCGCAGCTCTGGCTCGTCTCGGTATAGTGGCGAGCGGCCGTTTGCCAGAATGCGAATTGCGCCTGCATGAGATCGATCGGGGTGCGGCAGGCCGCCAGCGTGGCGGGGATGTCGCGCCATGCGCGCATCCGCTGGGCGACCAACGTCGAGCAGGCGAGATTGACCCTTGTGGCGCTGCGCACGACAGGCTCGGCCGCTGCGAGCGATTGGCTCAGCAGGGCCCACGCCGGCGTCGTGTCGCCAGGCGGCAGGCCCGTCGGCAATGCGTTTGTCCTCGGGTCGAGGGTGCTGTTGGTTCCGCGCGTCATCGTCGCTACTCCACAAATTGAACGGACGGTTGCCGAATATGTCTGGAACCGTCCAGACTGCTCTGGGTTCCGCAGGAAGGTGCAGCTTTTGCAGTGTGCGACTGGTATAGCAACTCATTGATTTTTCGCAACTTAACCTAAGCGTCAACCTTGGCATCTGCATGCGCAATGCGCTTTTTCTTTTGCCGGCGTGGGAGCTGGCGCATTTACTTGATCAAGGCTGTCAGGCTGGCCAATGCATCGGCTTCCGACGCCGGCTTGTCCCAGCGGATGCGCGCGATGCGGGGAAAGCGCATGGCCACGCCCGACTTGTGCCGGCCCGAACGCTGGATGTCGTCGAACAGCACCTCGAGAACAAGCCCCGGCTCGACCGCCCGGACCGGCCCGAACCGCTCGGTCGTATGCGACCGGATCCAACGGTCGAGTTCGACGAGTTCACTGTCGCTGTAGCCCGAATAGGCTTTGCCCACCGGCACCAGTTCGCGCCGGTCGTCGCCGGTCCAGAGCCCGAAGGTGTAGTCGGAATAATAGGACGAGCGGCGTCCCGAGCCGCGCTGGGCATACATCAGCACGCAATCGACGGTCAGCGGCGCGCGTTTCAGTTTGTACCAGTGCCCCTTGGGCCGTCCGGCGAGATAGGGGCTGTCCAGCCGCTTCAGCATCAGCCCTTCGATTTCCGCCCCGCGTGCGCCTGCCCACAACGCGTCGAGCGCTTCGCGGCTCTCGGCCTCGACAAGATCTGAGATGTCGGTGCGTGGCGGCCGCACCGCCTCATGCCACGCGACGAGCCGTTTCCGTCGTTCGTGAAAGGGGAGCGGACGCAGGTCTTCGCCATCGATGAGCAGGGCGTCGTAGAGCCGTATGTGGGCCGGATAGTCGGTAAGGAGCTTCCGCCCCACCTGCCGGCGGTTCAGGCGCTGCTGCAGATCGTTGAAGGGCGCCACGACCCCGCTCCGGATGACGAGCAGCTCGCCGTCGAGCACGGCGTCGAACCGGGCGCCGGCGAGCACATCCGGAAAGCCGGCTCCGATGTCGTCGCCCGTGCGCGAATAGAGGCGCGCCTCGCCGCGTCCGGCGGCAAGCTGCACGCGGATGCCGTCCCACTTCCATTCGATGGCCATGCGGGCGAGGTCGATCGTGTCCCAGTCGCTCGCCTCGATGGGGTGGGCGAGCATCGGCGGGCGAAACACCGGCGCTCCGGCCGCATCGGGCTTCTCGCCGCGCCCCTCGAGCCAGGCAAAGAGCGCGGCATAGGGCGGCGCGAGCCCGTGCCAGATCTCCTCGACGTCCGACACGTTGCGTCCGAAGGCCTCCGCAACAGCCGTCTTGGCGAGCCGCGCCGAGATGCCGACACGAAGCGCCCCGGTCAGCAGCTTGAGCAGCGCCCATCGCTCGGTGACGTGGAGCCGGTCGAGCCAGTCCTCGAGCCGGCCGGCGAGCCCGGCGCGGTCGCCGCCGCGGATGTCCTCCGCCACGTCGCCGAGCCTGAGCGGCGGCAGGGGGCGTTCTGGCTCGGGTGCCGGCCAGAGCAATGCCACCGTCTCCGCCGTGTCGCCCACGTAGTCGCGCGACATGCGAAAGAGTTCGGTGTCGCAGCGCTTTTCCATCAGCTCGAGAATGGTCCGCCGTACCGGCAGCCGCGTCGCGAGCCCGTCCGTCAGCGCCGCGAGGGCGTAGCCCCGGTCCGGATCCGGCGTCGCCTGGAAATAGTCGCCGAGGAGCTTCAGCTTGGCGCTGCGCTGCGGGGTGTAGACGAGCCGGTCGAGGAGCGCGGCGAACGCCTTCATTCGGCTTCGTCCTCCCGACCGACGAGCGCGAGCGCGCGGGCCCGCCGTCCCATCTGGCGCGCCCGGTAGACGACCGCCTCCTCGCGCCCGTGCGTGACCCAGATTTCGCCGGCTTCCGTCTCCTCGATGGTCTGCATGAGTTCGGGCCAGTCCACGTGGTCCGAGATGATGAGGGGCAGTTCGACGCCCCGTTGTCGTGCCCGCCCCCGCACCCGCATCCAGCCCGAGGCGAACGCCGTCACCGGATCGGCAAGCCGGCGCGACCAGCGATCCCCGAGGGCCGAGGGGGGCGAGATCACCACCTCGCCGGCGAGCCGGTCCGTGGCCTCGGAGACCGGTCGCACGTCGCCGAGATCGATGCCGAGCCTCTGATAGAGCTGTGAGATCGAGACCATCGCGCCATGCAGCCAGATCGGCCGGTCGTATCCCGCCTGGCGCAGGAGAACGATGAGCCGCTGGCATTTGCCGAGACCGTAGGCGCCGAGCTGATGCGTGCGCTCGGGAAAGTCCGCAAGCGACACGAGGAGGCGGCCGATCTCGCGGGCGTCCGGCTCGTGGCGGAACACCGGCAGCCCGAACGTGGCCTCCGTGATGAAGAGATCGCAGCGCACGACTTCGAACGGCGCGCACGTCGGATCGTGCCGCCGCTTGTAGTCGCCCGAGACGACGGCCCGCTGGCCCTTGTAATCGATCACCACCTGCGCACTGCCGAGGATGTGCCCGGCCGGGACCAGCGTCACCGTGACGTCGCCGATCCGGTGCGGCACGCCGTACGCCGTTGCCTCGAGCTGACCTCCGGCCGCCGCTCCCAGCCGGATGCGCATGATTTCGAGCGTTTCCGGCGTGGCGAGAACCGCGTCGTGGCCGGGACGGGCATGATCCGAGTGCCCGTGCGTGACGATGGCCCGCGGAACGGGGCGGTGTGGATCGACGTGAAAGCCGCCTGGAACGCAGAAGAGGCCCGACGCGTCGGGCCTGAGCCAGCTCTCGAAGGGTTCGCGCTCGGAGATGTGCACTGGGGAACTCCGGCTCGGGATCGCCTGCAGATGGTCTTCATTTAGGCGCGGAGCGGTCTGCCGCCAATGGAGGCTGGTATCCGACGAGGCTTTTGCCCGTGCCGAACTCCTGCAACACTTGTCGTTCGTTCAACGCCGTGACCAACGCGAGGCCGCCATGCAGTCGCTTCTTCCCCAAGCCGAAATCGTCGCTCGCCTGCTGAAGGAGCGGCGCGAGACCATCGCGATCGCCGAAAGCTCGGCCGGCGGCCTGATCGCCGCCGCGCTGCTCGCGGTCCCCGGCGCTTCGGCTTATTTCCTCGGCGGCGCCGTCGTCTACACGCGCGAGGCGCGAACGGCTCTGGTCGGCATAACGGACGGCGAAATGAAAGGCCTTCGCTCGTCGAGCGAACCCTACGCCGCGCTTTTGTCGCGCACCGTGCGCCATCGCCACGCCGCCACGTGGGGCCTGGCGGAAACGGGTGCCGCCGGGCCATCGGGAAATCGCTACGGCGATGCAGCGGGCCACACGTGCATTGCCGTGGCCGGCCCCGTCGAGACCGTGCTGACACTCGAGACGGGCCACGGCGACCGGGTCGCCAACATGCGCGCCTTCGCGATGAAGGCGCTCGAGACGCTCGCCGAAACGATCGCCCGGGCCGGCAAGGGCGGTTGACGCCCTGCCGCCCGACAATTGCGAGGCTCAGCCGATCCGGCTGACCTCGGTCTCCTTGCAGGTGATGAACTCGAGCAGCGCCGGCTGGCCCTTCTTCGTCGCCTCGATGCCGCGCTTGATCGCGGCGACGATGTCGCCCGGCTGCTCGATCCGCTCGCCGTAGCCGCCGAACGCCCGCGCCATGGCGGCGTAGTCGCCCGAGATGTCGGTGGAGCGATACTTCTCCGTAGACACCGGCATCACCTTGAGCTCGATCGCCATCGAGAAGTTGTTGAGCAGGATCGAGAGGATCGGGATGCGCTCGCGCACCGCCGTCTCGAAGTCCATGCCCGTGAACCCGATGGCAGCATCGCCCCACACGTTGATGCAGAGCTTGTCCGGCTTCGCGAGTTTCGCGCCCATGGCGAACCCGAGACCCGCGCCGAGCTGAGTGGTCTTGCCCCAGCCGATGTAGGAGAGCGGCGTCGTCGACTTCCAGAACGGCGACAGCTGGTCACGCGGGCTTCCGGCGTCGTGCGTGATGATGGTGTTATCGATGTCGACGGTCTTCTGCAGCTCCCAGAGCACGCGATAGGGGTTGAGAGGCGCGTCGTTCGACGTGAGCTTCGGCATCCATTTCGCCATCCACGGCTCGTTGACCGCCTTGATCTCCGCGGCGACGGACTTGGCGTCCTTCGGGCTCTTGCCGTGCAGCTTGATGACTTCGTCGAGCAGCGCCCGCAGCACGATCCGCGCATCACCGACGATGCCGAGCGAGACAGGCACGTCCTTGTTGATGTCCGCCGGGTCGAGCGTCGCATGGATGATGTTGGCGCCCGCCGGCATCTTGACGCCGAAGTTCGTCTCGGAGAGCGAGCAGCCGATGCCGAGGATGAGATCCGACTTGTCGAGGAACGTGCGCACGCTCTGCGGGATGGCGAGCCCGCCCGAGCCTAGCGACAGCGGATGGTGCTCGTTGAAGGCGCTCTTGCCCTCGAGGCTCGTCGTTACCGGAATGGCGAGCAGCTCGGCCAGCTCCTTCAGTTCACCCCAGGCTTCCGCCCAATGCACGCCCTGCCCAGCGTAGAGGACGGGGCGCTTGGCAGCGACGAGCCGCTTCGCCGCCTCACGTACGGCCTCCATGTCGGTTCCGGTGCGGATGGTGGACGGCGAGACGTAGCTGTCCGGATCGCACTCCTCGCCCCACAGGTCGGTCGGGATCTCGACCAGCACCGGCCCGCCGCGACCTGAGCGCAGCTGCTGGAACGCTCGCCGCATGATGTTCGGGATTTCCTTGGCGCTGGTGATCGGCTCGGCCGACTTGGTGATCGAGCGCATCGACACGGACGCATTGTAGTTCCGCTCGACCCAGGCGATGCGGCGGGCATAGCCCATCGGCAGGACGAGGATCGGGATCGACTCGCTATAGGCCTGCGCGACGCCGCCGTAGGCGTTCTCGGTGCCAGGCCCGTGCTGCATGGCGAAGACGCCGATCTTCTTGCCTGATGTGACGCGGCTCACGGCGTCGGCCATGTGCAGCCCGATCCGCTCTTGCCGGACGATGATCGGGCGGACGTCGATCTTCGCGGCGTGCTCGAGGATGTGGTTGACGGGATAGCCGATCACCCACTCGACGCCTTCGCGCTTCAGGATGTGCGAGATGGCATCGCCGACTTTCATCATGGCCATGGAAACGTCTCCTCCGGAATGGTTCGGGCAACAGGGTTGCAGGTTTCGACAAGGGAGGGAAGCCGCGCGGATGCGGGTGGGGCATCCGATGCAACCCCACACCCACCGATGTCATCCCGGGGCTTGTCCCCGGGACCCATCGCGCCGCCAATTCCGACAGAATGCGAGACGCGCATAACGCACCGGCCGCACCGTGGCTCGCCCCAGCCCAAACCCATCGCACGCCCCGAGCGCGCCGCCCCATGGGTCCCGGGGACAAGCCCCGGGATGACAGCCACGGGAGCCGGCGACAACGGAGCTCACTGACATCCCTCGCGACCCCGCCATGAACCGCCCCGTCTTCCCCACGCGCTTCCCATCATCCCTACACCCCCGTAATCCCCGCGCAGGCGGGGATCCACGTCGGGCTGACCACGGATCGAACCCCTCGTGGGTGCCCGCCTGCGCGGGCATGACGGAGAGGGGCTGGCACCCGGCCCCCCAGTCTGCATCCCCGGCCGAGGCGAAGCCGAGAGCCGGGGTCGCTCGGGTTGCTATCGGGCACCCACCTTCAGAAGCGATCCCGGGTCGCGGCGGCTGCGAAGGCGCAGACCCCTCGCCCGGGAACGCAGCCGAGAGAGCGGCGTCCTGCTTGTTGGCGAAAAGTCCGGGTCTCGACCGCCAGGAGGTAGGCTCGGCGACGTGCAAGGCGCTATGCTGCGAAGCCTGCGTCATTCATCGCCGAGTTTGCCCCATGCCGAAGCCAGTCACACCCCTGCTGACAGTCGACTGCGTCGTGCTCGACGCTGAAGGCCGCGTGCTGCTCATTCGTCGCGGCCGGCCGCCATTCGTCGGAGCCTATGCTTTTCCGGGCGGCTTCGTCGACGTGGGCGAGACGGTGCAGAGCGCAGCGAAGCGTGAGCTGATGGAGGAAACTGGCGTCAAGGCCGGCAAGCTCGCGCTGGTCGGCGTCTACTCGGACCCGTCCCGCGATCCGCGCGGTCACACCGTCTCGGTCGTGTTTCTCACGCGCGTCCGATCGGCCAAGGCCAAGGCCGGTGACGATGCGGCAGCGGTGGAATGGGTCAAGCCCGGCCCACGTCTCGTGATGGCCTTCGACCATCGCGCCATCCTGCGCGACGCATTGCGCATCGCCGCCGCCGGCCAGCACCGCTGATCGCGGCCAATCCGCTCGCTTCCCCGCGTGCTTGGTGCCACGATGGCGAACGCAATGGCCGTAACTGAGAGCAGACGGCAGGAGGAGTGCACATGGATTTGGGTCTCAAAGGCAAGAAAGTATTGGTGACGGGTGGATCGAAGGGCATCGGCGCGGCCTGCGGTCATGCCTTCGCCGCCGAGGGGGCGAACGTGGTGCTGGTGTCGCGAAGCGCCGACGCGCTGAAGGCGACCGCCGACGAGATCCGCTCGCGGCATCAGGTGGCGGTCGAGACCCACGCCGCCGATCTCGCGGACGCCGCCGCGCGTACGGAAACGATGAAGAAGTTTCCCGACATCGACGTGCTGGTCAACAATGCCGGCGCCATTCCCGGTGGATCGATCTTCGACCTCACCATGGAGCGCTGGATCGAGAGCTGGCAGCTCAAGGTGTTCGGCTACATCCACATGACGAAGCTCACCCTCGAGCATATGAAGGCTCGAAAGAGCGGCATCATTGTCAACATCGTCGGGATGGCCGGACCCAACCCGAACTACGACTATGTTGCGGGCACCACCGGCAACGCGGGCCTCAACGCGTTCACCAAGGCAGTGGGTTCGCGCTCGGTGGATTTCGGCGTGCGCGTCTTCGGCATCAACCCGGCGGCCACCAAAACCGACCGCATCATCACCCTGTCGAAGACCCGCGCCAAAGCCCAGTTCGGCGACGAGAGCCGCTGGGAGGAGACGCTCGGCCAGGAGAAGCTGCCCTTCGGTCGCCTCAAGACGGCGGAAGAGGTCGCGGCCCTGTCGGTCATGCTCTGCGCGCCGCAGGTTGCCTATCTCTCCGGCACCATGATCGACATGGACGGCGGCGGCATGTTCCGGAAATAGACCGGCAGCGCGCCGAGCCCGGAATGAGAACGGCCCCGGAAGCACCGGGGCCGTCACGTCGTCATAGATTGTGACGACGGCTGAACGCTCAGGTCGTCTCGATGAGATCGGCCCGCCGCTTGCCGATCTGGTCGGCCTTCCAGCTCGGGATTCTGAATTCCCACCCCTTTGCCTTGGCGTTGATCGCATCGGCTTTGGCTTTGGCCTCGCCCTCGCCGCTGGCCGAGAGAGAAAGCCAGCTGGCGGTGCCGTCTTTTCTGAGGTGGAACGTCACGGCAGGGCCGCCCGCGGCCTCGACCTTGATCACCTGGACGCCATCGCCCGTCGGCGGTGAGGCGAGCTTGCGCACGTCCTCGAGCCCGATCGACCCGAAGGCCTCGACGATGCCGTCGATGCCCGCGCCCTGCTTGAGCTTCTGGCCCTCGGCGAGGTTCGAGATCATGAATTTTTCCGGCCTGGCGGCAGCCGGAGCGGGTGGCTTTCCGGGTTCGGCCGGAGGCGGCGGTGGCGCCTTCTCGATGAACAGCGCCGTCTCTCCCGGTGTCTCGATGGTCACCTTGGCGATCTTGTCGGCTTCGAGCGCGAAGACGTTGGTATCGACCCAATCCTTGATGTCGACCGTGATCTTCGGATCGCCGGTTGCGAGCCAGCTCTGTGTCTCGTTGGCCTTGCGGACATAGATGCCGCCTCGGCCCGAGCCGAAGGCGTCGAAACGGGTCTTGCCGACCACGATGTCGGCAAGCGCCCGACCATTCCCGTCGAGCACGCGCACGCCACGCGATTTGGCGTCTTTGTCACTCGGTGCTTCCAGTTCGAGCAGTCCGAGCTTGTCCTTGACGCTCGTCCTCGGCTCGACGAGCTGAGACTGCGCGAGCGCCACGACAAGTGTCCGCGCGGCCTCGGTCTTGGCCGGGAATCCACCGCGGTCCTTGATCTGCCAGGATTGTCCGGTGCGCTCGATGACGAGCTTCTGCGCCCCTTGCGTGATCTCGATCGTCCCGGCGCTGTTGATGCCGCTGGCGAGCTCCGGCAGGAACGCCTTGCCTTCGATGCGGCCGGCGGACCAGTTGTTTGACGCGAGATAGACACCGACGGTGAGCAGCACGGACACGACGGTCGCCGCGGCGAGGGTGACGAACTGGTGAGGCTTGATCACTGGGATTCTCCTTCAGGCCATGCTCACCGGGAAACGCCGTCGCGCCGGCGGCGCAACAGGCCGAGCCCGAGCCCGCCGAGGCCGATCAGCAGTGGCACGGCGGCGATGTTGAAGAACTTGAGCCAGGTATCGAGGCGATCGATGTCCCGGCGCAGTGCCGCCTTCACGTCGCGCAGCTCGCGCCGCACGGTGATCATCTCGCTCCGGAACTTGTCGATCTCGGCGCGCTCGCTGTCGGACAGGATCACCGTTTGCGCCGCCGTGCCCTCCGCGCCGCGTGTCTCCACACGGGCGAGCTTCTGCTGCAGATCCTGCAACTTGGCGACGAGGCCCTGCTCTTTCAACCGGAACTGCTGCTCGGATTGGCGACGGATGTCGTTGACGAGGTTGAACGGACGCTCGACCACGCCGCGTCCACGCAGATCGGCGAGTGCCTCGCCGCCGGACAGGTTCTCTAGCGCGTTGACGACGAAACTCGCGTTGTCGAACCTGGGAATGGCCATCTGCTGTCCGAGGAATTCGCGCACCTCGACCCAGAAGTGATCGGCCAGCATGTCCGCATCAGCGACCACGACTGCATTGACGCGCCCCGCCGCCACGTGAGGCTTCGCGGGTGCCGCTTTAGGCGTTTCGGCCGCCTTGGTCGCTTCGCCGGATTTGTCAGCTTCGGCCGGCTTGCTCTCGTCCGTTGCCGGCTCCGCTTTCGGCGGGCCGTCCGGGAACGCGGATTTCGCCTCCCCGCCGATGCGGCCGGCGAGCAGCAGTGGCTTGCCGCCCGATTTGAAGGCCTTCAGGATGGCCAGCGCATCGGGGCGCCCCTGCACTTGATCGCTGTCGATCAGTCCGGCGCGCGCCGTCGTCTGAATGAGAGGTTGGACGATGGTCGTGGCACCATCGACTTTCGTCAGGCTGCCCGCTGTCGCGAGGTTGAGGCCGCGGATGTTGGCCGCCAGGGGATCCTTGTCGTTGATCTGGTCTTTCTCGATTTGCAACCAGCCGAGATAGTCCGTCACGACAGGTGGCGGTCCGCCCGGGCCGCCTCCGAACTGGACGCGCCTGGCGAGGGCCGGATCGCCGACGACCTTCTTGGTATCGTAGGTGATGCCCCACTGTGTGAGGATCTTCATGAAGTCGGCGCTGACCGGCAGGCCGCCGAGGCCGGGCGGCCCCATTTGATTGGTTTCGTTGACCGGATCGACGAAGGCGAGGACACGGCCGCCGCTGAGCGCGTACTGGTCGATGGCGTACGCGGCGTCACTGGTCAGCACGGACGGCTGCACCAGCATGAGCACGTCGATGTCCTTCGGGATCTCCTTGACGTTGGCTTCCAGCGTCCGGACTTCGAAGAAATCCCGGATCTGCTGCATGATCATCCACGGCGGCATCGGTTGAGCGCGTGGGTTCATGGGGTTCATGCCGCCATCGAGCGGCACCCCGGAGAGCAGGCCCACGACCTTCTTCTTCGGGTTCGCAAGTCCGATGATCAGCTTTGTGAGATCGTACTCGAGGAACTTCTCGCGATCCGGCGAGAACAGCGGCACGACGGCGTCATTGTCGGTGAGGTTCGAGGCGACCAGACCGAAGTACCCGATCTCGCCCTCCTGGTTCAGCCTCTGCCCCTTGAGGCCGGAGGCGGCGGCCCGGTCCTCGGCATCCGAGAACGGCTCGGGATCGATGTACGTCACCTGCAGCTTCCCGCCGGAGAGGTAGCGGTACTGGTCGAGGAGCCCCTTGGTGCGTTCGAAAAGTCGCGCGTAAACAGGCCCCACCTCGCCGAGGCGGCGCGAATAGTAGACGCGGACGTTGACCGGCTCCTGGAGCCCCGCAAGCACCTTCCTGGTGCCGTTCGAGATGGAATAGAGCTGGTCTTCGGTAAAGTCGGCCTTGACGTTCTTGACCGTCAGCGACGCCGCGAGATTGAGCGCCAGCGCCATCACGCCGGCGAGCGCCAGGCTCCCCCACGCGAGCTTGCCGCGGGAGAGACCGGAGGCCCACTGCATCAACTCGCCGGGCGCGAGCAGCAGCCAACCGGCTGCGCGCTGCGACTGGGCGGTTGCCGTTTTGCCGATGCGATTGAGCACGGTGGGGGACTTGGACGTATCCGTCATGATCGGGTGGATCCTCTCAGGCGGCTTTGCGCTGATCGACGACGATCGCGTTCGCGAACAGGAAGAAGGCGATCAGCGAAATGTAGAAGAACACGCTCGCGAGCGAGATCACGCCGCGCATGATCTCGTTGAAGTGCGTGAGGAAGCTGAGGCTTGCGACGGCGTCGACGATGATCTGCGGCGCCCACGACCGGAAGAAGTTGAGCACCAGATCGGTCCCGCTCATCACGAGGAGGAAGCAGATGGTCGATGCGACGATGAATGCGATCACCTGGTTCTTCGTCAGCGCCGAGATGCACGAGCCGATGGCGAGAAACGCGCCGGCCATCAGGAAGCTGCCGATGTAGCTGGTCAGGATCACGCCGTTGTCGGGCTCGCCGAGGTAGTTGACCGTGATCCACATCGGGAACGTGAGGACGAGGGCGAAACCGATGAAGGCCCAGGCAGCGAGAAACTTGCCGATGATCGCCTCGCCTGTGGTGACCGGCAGCGTCATCAGGAGCTCGATCGTCCCGGCCTTTCGCTCTTCCGCCCACAACCGCATGGCGACGGCGGGCACCAGCAGCAGATAGAGCCAGGTATGATATTGGAAGAACGACAGGAGATCGGCCTGCTCCCGCCCGAAGAAGTTGCCGATGAAGAACGCGAACGCCCCGGTCAGTGCGACGAAGATCACAGCGAACACGTAGGCGAGACCAGTTCCGAAATAGGCGGCCAGCTCGCGCTTGGCGATGATGAAGACGTTACGCATGGCGGCGCGCGGCCTCCTCGCTGGTGATCTTTCTGAACACGTCGTCGAGCCGTCCGCGCTCGACATAGAGCTCCGACACGGAAAGCCCCCGTTCGGCGAGCAGCGCCGCGACGTCCGGCGCGATCAGCGCTCCGGCCTTCGGCAGCGCACGGAGCTGGATCAGTCCGCCGTCCTCCTTCATGCGCTCGACGCTGGCGACACCCGCGATTGACCCGAGGGCCGAGGTGACGGCATCGGCGGTCGCCGCCCCGACCTTGAGCGCGACGGCGTTGTGATAGGGCATCCGGCGCTGCAGGTCCTCGGCAGTGCCGTCGGCCACGATGCGACCCCGGTCGATGACGACGGCCCGCGTGCAGACGGCCTCGACTTCCTCGAGGATGTGGGTCGACACGATGATGGCCTTGTCGCGCGCCATCTCGGCGATCAGCGACCGAACATGATGCTTCTGGTTCGGATCGAGGCCGTCGGTCGGCTCGTCCATGATCAGGACGGGAGGGTCGTGAAGAATGGCCTGGGCCAGCCCGACGCGCCGCTTGAAGCCCTTGGACAGCGTATCGATCGGCTGATCGACGACTTTCTCGAGCCCGGTCCGCTCGACGGCCGAGGCGACACGGGTCGTCTTCTGGTGTCCGTCAAAGCCGCGGATCTCGGCGATGAAACGAAGGAACGCCCCGGCCGTCATTTCGCCGTACGCGGGGGCGCCTTCAGGCAGGTAGCCGATCTGCGTCTTGGCGGCTTTCGGGCTCTCGCTGACGTTGTGCCCGCAGATGCGGGCCATGCCGCTGTCTGGCTCCAGGAACCCGGTGAGCATTTTCATCGTCGTCGATTTTCCGGCGCCGTTGGGCCCGAGAAACCCGAGCACCTCGCCCTTCTCGACCTTGAGTGAAATGTCGTCGACCGCCACGATCTGCCCGAACGTTTTCCGCAGGCGATCAGCCTCGACCAGCACAGTCATTGAAACCCTCCCAATCGAGCCACTCCGGGTGACGGATCAACCGGTTGCCGTCCGCGGCTTCAGTGCACGCTGCAGCCGACGCGGTGTCGGCGTCGGGTGCTCGGGCCGGCATGTGGTTCCCGCGCAGCAGGTATGCACACTCGCTGGCACTGTCAAGGTTCGAGTGCCAGGAGAATCGGTGCCTCGGTCTTCCTCGAGCGCGTCACCCGGCGCGCCCCGGCATCAGCGCCACTTCGACCGTCTGAGCGGAGCGGGATCCGTAACGGTCAGGTGCAAAGGGGCTGAGATCCATGTTGAGGCGCTCCCCCGACGCCAGACTGGCGACGATGCGCCCGGTATTGGGCCCGCCGGTGAGCCCGAGATGGCCGTGCCCGGCGGCAATGAAGATGTTCGGATGCCCGGGTATGGCGCCGATGGCAGGAAGGCTGTCCGGCGTACCGGGCCGTGGGCCCATCCACCGCTTCCCGTCGGCGAGCCGCGCCCGCGGGAACATGGCGCGTGCCTGCCGCTCCAGGACGTCCGCACGCCGCCACGCCGGCTTGTCGTCGGCGAGGCCGAGTTCTTCCGTCCCGGCCACACGGAGACCCATCTCCATGGACGTGACTGCGAAATGTCGCTCGGCCTCGCTGATCACGTGGTTCAGCGTGATGCCGGGGTCGGCGAAGGTCACGTGATAGCCCCGCTCGGCGATGAGCGGCAGGGTCAGCCCGAGCGGCCTGAGCAGGGTCATCGACCACGAGCCGGCGGCGACCACGATGCTCTCGGCCGCCATCTGCCCGGCGGACGTCTCGAGGCCGGTGACCGCACCGGCCGGCCGCAAGGCCCGCACCTCCGCCTTGACGACGCGGCCCCCCTCGCGCTGGAAGAGCCGCGCGTAGCTTTGCGTCAGCCGGAACGGGTTGGTCGTGTAGCCGATCGGCCCGAGGCGGACCCCGCGCTTGTACTCGCGCGTGAGCTCCGGCTCCGCGGCGTAGAGGTCCTCGCCGTCGAGCACTTCGATTTCCGCCCCGCGCTCCCGTCGCAGTCGCCAGGAGAGCCCGTTCTCGACGTCGAGCTTGGCCGGATCGCGCGCCACGTAGAGGTACCGCGTCGGCCTGACGAGATCGGGCACACCCGCGTCTCGCGCCAGTGCCTCGTGCAACTCGACGGTGGTGCCGAACAGCGCCTTCATGCCGTCGGCCGCCGCAGGCAGTCGCTCGGCGTTGGCAGCCTTGCGGAAATTCCAGAGCCAGCGCGCCGTCCACGGCAAGGATGCCCATCGGATCACGAGCGGGCTTTCGGGATCGAGCAGCATGCTCGGCGCTTCACGTTCGATACCGGGCATGGCGACGGGCACCACGGCCTGCGCGGCGAGGATGCCGGCGTTGCCGTAGGAACAGCCCTCACCCGGGTCAAGCCGGTCGACCAGCGTCACGCTCCAGCCGCGGCGGTTGAGTTCGATGGCGCTGCAGACGCCGACGATGCCCGCTCCGATGACGATGGCGCGACGCCGCGTCGATCCCATTTCGTTGCTCCGCATCTCGTGCCGGGTCAATGGTCTGCCCGGTGCCGGTGAGCCGTCATGTTCGCATGTGCGAGCATGGGGTGCCAGCGTGCATTGATCTCGCACCTTGACCTCAGGGCGCGACACGCCGAAGTTTCATGAGGCAGGGTAAACGCAACTGGAAAGGACATGGCCCATGCCGTCACCGCTGGAGATCTCGTTCCATGGCGTCGAGCGCAGCGAAGCAGTTGAGGCGCGTGTCCAGGAGAAGTACAAGCGGATCGAAAGCCACTTCGAGCGCATAACCCACGCCCGCGTCGTCATCGAAGCCCCTCAGCGACGCACACCGCTGCCGAAGTTTTTCCACGTGCGCATCGACATCGGCATCCCGGGACACAAGCCGATCATCGTGCACCATCAGCCCGAGGCGGCGCATGCTCACACGGATGTGATGCTCGCGCTGCGAGACGCGTTCGCAAGCGCACAACGACAGGTGGACGAGTTCTCGAGCCGCATCGATCGCGAGGCGCGCCACGAGAAGACGCGACGCCGACCGGCGAACGGCCGCGACGATACCTGACACCCGACGCTGGAGAGGTGGTCCGTCAGGACCACAGACGCTGGCGATGCTTGAATAAGGCCGTGCGGGCGGCGTCGCCGAGCCGCGCGCTCGAGCGGAGTTGCCGGAGCCGATGGTCCCGGTGACCCGCCTCGTCGCGCCAGCGTAGCGCCTCGAGCCTCAGGACGTCGCCGGGAAGGGCGGCGAGGTGCCGCCAGCGCGGCCACCGGAGCCGTTCGATGGCGGCCCGCGCCCACGCGGGCGGAGCGCTCGCCGCATGGCACGCAGGCTGGCCGAGACAGCGATGGCTGGCGTCGATCAGCGCCGAGGTCGCGCCACGCTCGACGACAGTCGTGAAATAGTCGTCGCGGTGGGTCGCGAAAGCGCGCACAGCCCCCTCGGGCAGCATCGCGAGGTCGAGCACGTCCTTCAACACCAGACGGCGCGCGACATGGCCCCGGTTGTGCAACTGGGCATGCGCCAGCAGGTGCGCGATCCGGTCGTCGAGATGCGGCATCGCGATCGTCGCCGCGCCGAGAGACATTGGCCGGGCGCGCGCAGCCAGCCGCTCGACATCGATGCCGTGCGCGCCACGGCCGAAGAGTCGCGTGTGCAACTCGACCGAATAGGTGCGGCAGGGACTGACGAGCGGCGGGAAGTGCGCCTCGTGTTCGGGATCGTAGTCGACCGTCGCCCGCGCGAAGCCGAGCCGTTCGAGGCGCTCGACGGCGGCACCGAGGTCGGATGCCGGGACGAGCAGATCGACGTCGCGCATGAACCGCCAGGCCCGCGCTGCGGGATCGTCGACGAGGAAGGCGACGCCCTTCAGCACGACGGGGATCAGCCCGCCCTTGTTGAGCGTATCGATGATCGCAGCCGTCTCCGTCAGCAGAAACGTGTTTCGCGCGATATTGGCAGCCTCGAAGTCCTCTGCAAAAGCGAGAAGGTCTTCGGGCACCGGCACGCCGGCAGCCCGGACCGTCGCGAGTGGGCGCGCAAGCGCCTGCAGGATGCAATGCGAGGTCGTGAAGGAAACCAGTCGATGCCAGTCGAGCCGATCGAATACGGTGGTGTCGATCGATAAGCCGGACGCCTCGCCTCGGGCGACCCGCAGGAGCGCGAATGCAGCATCGGCGACCGTCGCGCCCCGTCTCATGATGCCCCCGCCAGTGCGCGCACGTGCTGGACCGCATCCGCACCGTTCGAATAGCTGAGTTCATGCGCCGGCGCCGTCTCGACCAGACGGACCAGCGGCGCCACGGACCGTGGCCGCGCGACGATCTCGGTTCCTGTTGCAAGCAGTCGTTGCAAGGCCTCGGCCGGTGACAGGCGGCGCACGGTCGTCGGCGCTCCGTCGGGACGATACTGGGGGAACACGATCGCAGCGGCCGTCTGGCTCGGCGCCGCAGCCCGGTAGCGCGTCGCGTCGAGATAACGGACGCTTCGCGTGCCGACGCGATGCACAGCTCGAGAACCTTGCAGCTCATCGAACTCGGCGTCGAGCACCGCCCAGCTGCCGTCCTTGACGCTGGCCGCGATCGGCACCGCAGCCAGTGTCCGTCCGTCGCGGCCGAGCGGCGTCATGTCGTCGGTGAGGAACTCGGCGCCGTCCGCGGCCAGCAGCATCGCGAGCGTCGTCTTGCCCGAGCCCGTCGCCCCCGCGAGCACGACGCCGCGGCCATCGATCGCGACCGCCGATCCGTGGATCAGCACGCCAGCCCGCTCGTCGCCGAGAAGCGCGAGGATGACGGCCTGGATAGCGATCCGCCGCGCGTCGGAGAGATCGGCGTCCCATGCGAGAGGTCGGCCATCACGGCGGATCGTGAACCCGCCGCTTCCGATGGTCAGCGACACTTCGGCGGCGTCGGGCTCGTCACCGGGAGCCTCGATGGGCCGCAACACGGCTTCGAGCAGTCGCGCGAGGGGCTCGTCCGGGCAGGTCAGAACGACGGCGCGATCCGGCGCCAGGGCATACCGCCGGCGCCAGCCTGACGACGGCTCGGAAGCGGACTCGGGCGGCCGTCCGGCGGTGCGACCGGCTGGCCCTGCGACGCGAAAGCCCGCGTCATGGAGTTTCGCGCCTAGGTCAGCGACAGCGGCGAACGTGGCGGTGGCGGTCAGCGACGGTGGCGGATCGAGGACGCCAGCAATGGCGTCGGCAGCCTCGCCTTCGAGCCAGGCTTCTGCGATGGCAAGCCCGCTGGCGTTGAGCAGCGCGACGGCATGCGTGTGGCGATCCAGCAGGCAGTAGCCATCGCCGAGCGGCACGGCTTCGAAGTCGCCATGCCCGGCAAACGGGCGCAGCGGCGCCATCGCACTGGTCGCCTCAGCAGCCGGAATGGCCGGCACGTTTCAGTCCCAGATCCCAGGCAGGGTTGTCGCACGGTGCTTGCGGATTGCCGTTTCCGCCACCGTCGCCTCCGCCGTTACCGCGCCCCTGCGCGCCGGCATGGCCGCTCGTCAGCACGAGCATAGCCGGCGCGACACACATGGCGTAGCCGCCGAGACGTGCCAGCGCTTTCCTGCGCGTCGGGTCGGCGACCCGCGCCTCCGGGTCACCGGTATTCTTGAGCACACTCATGACCGCCTCCACGCGCGTCGATGAGATGAAAGTTAGTTTCGATGTCTGAACGATCCTTTAACTGGGCGTAAACGACGCCCCGGGCGGGTCGAAGGTCGTCAGGATCTGCCTGAACCGGCGGCGAGGCTTCGGTAAGCGCTCTCGATCCCGTCCTGCACATGCGCCTCGGTATAGCCGGCCAGCAGCTTGGCGCGCGCCGCCGCGCCGAGCCTGGCCCTGAGTTCCGGGTCGAGGGCCAGCCGCTCCAGCGCATCCGCGAGCGCGATCGCGTCGTCGGGGGGCACGACCAGCCCTTCCTGGCTGTCCCGGACGAAATGCCGGCAGCCTGGAACATCCGTGACCACGGCCGCCCGTGCCGATGCCGCCGCTTCGAGCAGCGCCCGCGGCATCCCCTCGCGGCTCCGGGCGGGAAGCACGAAGATGTCCGCGTCCCGCCACACCGCGGCGACGTCGCGCGTGAAGCCCCGGTAGCGCCGCGTCTCGCCGTTCGCCCACGCGGCGACGGTGGCCGACGGGATCGCCTCCGGGTTGCCGTCGTCGGTGTCGCCATAGAGATCGACACCGAGCGCCACCCCGCGCCGCTCGAGGATATCGGCGGCCGCCATGAGCACGTCGACGCCTTTCGGCCGGATCATGCGCGCCACATACGCAGCAACGGGTATGGTGCGCTGACCCGCGACCTGGGGCGGGAACGCATCGGGGTCGATCCCTGCGCCGCCGAGCATGGTCACCCGTTTGCCGGGCCGGACGCCGCCAGCCTCGAGAAAAGCGAGGTCTTCCGGGTTCTCGACGAGGAGCCAGCTCCCCGGCCGTCCCATCACGCGGCTCATGACGCCGAGGGCCGCCGCCCGCGCCGCCCGCGCCTTCGCCGTGTCGGAGATAGCGAGAAAACCGAGCCCGGTCATGTGAATGATCGTATGCCGGGGGCGCCGCCACAAGGTCGCGATCCCGCCGAGTACGATCGGTTTCATGGAAATGAGATGGACCGCGTCGGGCGCTTCGGCCTCGAGGATGCCGACGAGGCGGCGCACGGTGCCGGCTTCGCGCACCGGGTTCATCGACGAGCGATTGTACGCAAGATCTATGGTGCGGGCGCCGAGAGCCTCGATCTCGGCCATGCGGCCGGACGATCGCGTCACGACCACCACCTCCCGCGCGATCTCGACGAGGCGCCGCAGCAGCGGCTTGAAGTGCGAGAGCGTGAACCAGTCTTCGGTGCAGGCAACCAGCACTTTGTCGAACAGGGCCACGCGATGTCCCGCGCCGGTATGGCGGGATCGCAATGAATTGATCTTGTCAGGTTCGTTAAGCATCGGTTTGAGGCTACGCGAGCGGTGGTTCGAACTCCATGTGACGTGTCGCATCTTGCCATCCGGTCGTGCAGGGCCCACTGCGGCGAACGCTGCACGGTCCGCAGCCCGCTTCTCCGCATTGCGACCGCTGGCGAAGTCTATAGAACCCTGTCGTCGCGAGCCGAAGGCACGCTCGGCGGACGACCGGTGAACGTCGTGATTGGAAGTCTGGAAAGGATCTCGAATGCGGCGAGCTGTCGTCCTTCTTTTTCTGGTGTTTTCGATGCCTTGGTCCTGGGCCGAGGCTCAGGTGTTGCCGCCGGACTCGTCGCGCGCCGTGACCGGTTTCCCGCCTGCGTCCGTGACGCCCCCGGTTCCCGTTCCCGTCGAGTCGGCCGTTCGCAGATCGGCGGAGGAACTCTTCTCCGAGCTTGCGAAGCTCGACCCGTCGAACGAGATCACGGTCATCATCGATCCATTGATCGACGGCATGACTGGCTTCGAGACGGCCGCCACACGTGACATGAACCGGCAGCTCGTCGAGATAGCGGCAGCCGCCTTTCCGCGGATCAAGGTCCTGCCACTGACGGTCGAGAACCTCGACCGGGCGAAGTTCCTGGTCATCGGGACGTTCAACCCGATCAATAACGCCGGCGATGCAGCTGGTCCGCGTGACGCCTACTGGCTGTGCTTCGTCGCGATCGACCTCGCGAAGAAAGTGGTGGCCGCGCGATCCGTCAATCGCGCCCTGCCCGCCGGCGTCGACAGCACGCCGGCCCCGTTGTTCGCGCGCTCCCCGGTCTGGTCGCTGGATCAGGTGACCGTGGCCTACATCCGCGCCTGCCAGCGCTCCAGGCCGGGCGATCCGGTCGATCCGGCCTACATCTCGAACCTGAGACTTCGCGTGGCCAACCAGGAGGGGCAGGCGGCGCTCGAGGCCGGCCGGTTTGACGAGGCCCAGGCTCGGTTCGCCGCCGCCGCCGACCTTCCCGGCGGCAAGGACAGTGTGGCGACATACAATGGTCTCTATCTGGCCATGGCGGATAGTGGACGTGCGGGCGAAGCCCTGCAGGCGATCACGCGCCTGATCGACATCGGCCTGCAGCGGGATCGGCTCGGCATTCTTTTCCTGTTCGAGACGGGGTCGACGGCGTTCGTGGCCGATACGGCCCTGTCCACCCGCTACCCGGATTGGATTGCGGCCCTGGGGCGACGGGCCGCCGAGACGGGCTTGTGTCTGGATATCGTCGGTCATGCCAGCCGAACGGGGAGCGAGCCCGCGAACGTCCGGCTGTCCAGGGCGCGTGCGGATCAGATTGTCGGGCTGCTCCGGCGCGCGTCGCCGGGTCTTGACGGAAGCTTGTCGGCCTCCGGCAAGGGGTCGAGCGAGGTCCTGGTCGGCCTCCCGGTCGACGATGCGCAAACCGCGATCGACAAGCGCGTGGAGATCCGTCCGCGGAGCTGTCCCCCTCGTCGCGGCTGAGCCCTGCCTGAATCACTGCGCCGAATATTGACTCCGTTGACCGCGCCATCCTTGCCGTGCTGACTCGGCGCAACGGCCGGCCTGGAAACGTCCAGGCCGTCGAACACGTCGCGATCTCTGCCCTGTGGAGCCCTCCATGACCACTCAGTCCGACCCCGTCGTTATCGTCTCCGGCGCCCGCACCCCCATGGGAAGCTTCCAGGGTGCACTCGCAAGCGCGACCGCGCCGGAACTCGGTGCCGTCGCCATCCGCGCCGCGGTGGCGCGGGCCGGCGTGAACCCGGACGAGGTGAGCGAGGTCCTGATGGGCTGCGTGCTCCCAGCCGGCCAGGGCCAGGCCCCCGCGCGTCAGGCGGCCCGCTACGGGGGCCTTCCCGACAGCGTCCCGTGCACGACCGTCAACAAGATGTGCGGCTCGGGCATGAAGACGGTGATGATGGCCTTCGAGGCCCTGCATGTGCGCCCGACGGACGTCATCGTCGCCGGCGGCCTCGAGAGCATGACGAACACACCGCACATCCTGCCGAAGCTGCGGTCTGGCCAGCGGCTCGGCCACACGCAGATCTACGACCACATGTTCCTCGACGGCCTCGAGGACGCCTACGACAAGGGCCGCCTGATGGGCACCTACGCGGAGGACACCGCGCAGTCCTATCAGTTCACCCGCGAGCAGCAGGACGCCTACGCCGTCGAGAGCCTGCGTCGCGCCAAGCAGGCCAACGAGGACGGCTCGTTCGCCAACGAGTTGGCCCCGGTGACGGTGAAGGGGCGGAAGGGCGATACCGTCGTCAGCCGCGACGAGCAGCCGTTCTCGGCTGATCCCGCGAAGATCCCGACCCTGAAACCGGCCTTCCGCGAGGGCGGCACGGTGACCCCGGCCAATTCCTCGTCGATCTCCGACGGCGCTGCGGCGCTGGTCCTGATGCGCGAGAGCGAGGCGCGTCGCCGCGGCCTGAAGCCGTTGGCCAGGATCGTGGCCACGTCGAGCCAGGCCCAGGAGCCGGCGTGGTTCACGACCGCGCCAATCGGGGCCATCAGGAAGGTGCTTGCAGCCTCGGGCTGGTCGGCAAAAGACGTCGGCCTCTACGAGATCAACGAAGCCTTCGCCGTCGTTGCGATGGCGGCCATGCGCGACCTGGATCTGCCGCACGACAAGGTCAACGTGCACGGCGGTGCCTGTGCGCTGGGCCATCCCGTCGGCGCCTCGGGCGCGCGCATCATCGTGACGCTGATCAACGCCATGGAGAAGCGCGGCGAGACCAAGGGCGTGGCGTCGCTCTGCATCGGCGGCGGCGAGGCGACCGCCGTCGCCATCGAGCGCATGGCCTGATCCGGCCCCACCATGGTTCTGGGTCGGCGGCGGTCGCGTCTCCGTCGCCGGCTGGTTTTCCGCTGAGCGCGGATGATCTGTTCATGCGAGGTTGTGCTTGGCAGTGGAATAAGTCCGTGGGCGACGCCCTCTGCCGTGGAGATGCCGGATTCATGCCGCATAGGCGTCCGGTAGCCGGTTACGAGTCGGCCGGCGTCGCGCGGGGAACAGGGACATGGTGGAACAGGCTGCTGGCCTTGACGTGATCGCGATCGGGCGAAGCGTGGCCGCCTACGCCCCGACCGTCGTCCTCATCGTGCTGCTCGCCATTGCGCTATTGATGCTCGCCCGCAGGCCGAAGACCGCCGGCGTCGAGCAAGGCAGTTCGTTCCTCTCGCGCGTCGGCTCCGTGTTGGTCGCGGCCTTCACGACCAACTGGCAGCTCACCTTGCTGGCGACGACGGCGTTCGTCCTCTCGGTCGCCTCAGGCTGGACGACATGGGACGGCATGCGCAACTTCACGGGCGAGCCCGTGCTCTCGTTCCTGGTGACGTTCGGCATCCAGGGCGTGATGTTGATCATCGCGTGGTTGATCGGCGAGAGCTTTGCCTCGGGAATGGGCCGTGGCGGCGGCGGCTACCAGATCGAGCGCTACATCGCTGTGCCCGCCGGCATCCTGTGCTTCATCGGCCTCGCGCACGCATTTGGCCTTCTGGATGTCTTCGCGCCCGGTACGACGGTCAGTTCGGCATTTTCGGGGTTTGCGGATTCCGCACTCTGGCTGGGACTAGGCCTGCTCGCGTTCGCGGCCCTCTTCCTGAACCAGAGGAGCGCCATTCTCGACCCTTACATCCAGTCGGCGCAGGTCATCGCCCGCAATGTCGTGCTCTGGGTGATGTTCCTGTCCTGCATGGCGACGAGCGTCTTCTTTTCGTTCGACAGCCTGTTTTCCTCGATCTTTCCGGCCGACGAACGCCGCCGCGCTGCCGATATCCGGGCCCAGCGTCAAGTCGCCGGCACCGTGGCCGACATCGGCGTGAAGGCCGCGCGAAGCCAGGCCGAGGAAGCCCGGGCGCTGTTCGCCTCGCCGGGCTGGTTGGCCTACGAGGAGAACCTGCGCAAGCTCTCCGTCGCGAGCCAGAACGCCGACAATGACATCGAGAAGTTCTTCGTCGACCGGATGGAGTCCCACAAGAGCGCCGTCGCCGCCCAGCAGCAGCGCATCGCGGATGCCCGCAGCAACGAGGCGACGATCGCATCGCGCAAGAACATTCTTGCCGACGAACTCGCCCGCCTGAAAGGCGAGCGGCCGACCCTCTCGAACGAGCTGGCCGAGAAACGCACGGAACTCGAGACGCGCAATCGCGCCATCGACGCCAAGCGGGTCGAGGCGATGGCCGAGGAGCGCGGCGCGGAAGGGACGCTCAAGGCCGGCAAGGGGCCGATCTATCGCCAGCGGATGGCGGAGATGGCCCAGATGCGCGATGCGGTCCGCATCCAGGAGGAGCGCGTTCGCGACGCTCAGAAGCGGATGACCGACACCGACACGCGCATCGCCCAGCTCGAGCGCGAGATCGCGGGGCTCGATGCCGATCTTGCCAAACTGCGGGGCGAGGCCGCGACTGCGGAACAGAGGATTCAGGTCGCCGAGGCCAACCGGTCGGGCGATACCGCCATGCCGCGCGTCGATCCCGCCCGCGTCCGCTCGGCGTTCGAGCGTGCCGTCGGCGAATTCCGCCAGCAACCGACGGTCGAGCATCTGAGCGCGCTGAGCGGCCAGTGCACCCAGCTTCTCGCGGCCATGGAGGCGACGCCGGCCACCAAGGACCGGGTCCGCGGCATCGATTGCGATCCGAAGCAGGCGTCCGACGCCGCGTCCCGCGTGTTCGCCCTGAACGCGGGCCTCGTCAGCTACGCCCAGATGTGTGCGGGCGGCGACAAGCTGCCTCAGGCGGCCGGCATCGACGTCTTGCTGCAGTTCGGGCGGAAGTGCCTGCAGGAGTCGGGCCTGCCGAGCAAGGAATCCGCCGAGATGGCGGCCGTGCTCTCCGCCATCGACCTCAATCGCGACGACAAGGCCCACCGCTTCGTCGTCACCTGGAACGCCTTCACCGACGGCAACCGGCTGGCCTACCTCGCGCTCGCGATCGCTATCGCGATCGACAGCCTCGTCTTCATGTCGGGTCTGTTCGGCGCCAACGCCGTGCGCTCGCCGCTGACCGAGATCGAGGATCGCGGCGAGATGACCGCCGACCAGCTCGAGGCGACGATCGACGCGACCTTGAAGGAGACCGCGCATCCGAAGGCGACGCTCTCGGCCTTGCTCGGCTCCATGCATCCCGTGACGAGCATCGATGGCTTCACATCCGAGATCGTGCTCGATCCGCACGACCCGCTCGCCGACGAGATGCGCCAGGTTCTCGTGGCCGGCGCCAACATCGGCGCGGTCCGCCCCGTCGGCCGCGACCGCACGACCTTTCTCGTGCACGCCGGGCTGACCCGTTATCTCGCCATGGCCAAAGGCAAGACGTGGCGCATTCGCACCGGGGACATGGAGCGCCGCGAACTCGTCAACGTCGTCGGCGTCGCGCTGTTGCCCGATCCGCCGGCCAACGCCGAGATCGTGCTGTCGGAGCTGCATCCGATCTCCGACGCGGCGGGCTTCGCCGCCGAAACGAACCCGTTCCGGATCGCCGACGAAGCGCGCCGCCGCCTCGTCATGAACACACTAGGCGCGGGCGCGACGATCCCGGGCGCCGTCCGCCGCAACAACGAGGACGGCCGGTACTTCGTCTCGACCGACTTCTACAAGACATTGCTCATGATGCGCGCCGGAGCCATCCCGCGCTTCGACCGGAGCCGCGGGCGTCCGGAGCTGCCGCCCATTGAAGGCGCGCCGTCGATCGTGGCGCTGCCCGAGGCTGGCCGCGCTCCCGCTGGCCCGAGCGTGCCGGTGGTTCCGGCTCCTGCCGCGCCACAGATCACGCCGCCGCCCGTGCCGCCGGTCGCATCCGATCCTGCTGCCCGCCCCGATCCCCGCCAGCGCGAGCCGGTGGCCCAAGCGGCCTACAGCGAGGCGCACGACCCGAGCCTCGGCGACGAGATCCGGGCCGAGATCATCCACGTCGCCGGCCTCCATGCGTGGCGGGAGCGGGAAATCGAGATCGCACGATCTGTCGGCGCCGGGTCCGAGCCCGAGCAGGCGCTGCGTCGCCTCGCGATGCGCGCCCCCCGTCTCGCGAAGCTGGTCGGCGAGACCATCGATGAGAACCGCCAGAGCCTGCGTGAGGCCTACGACTATCTCCTCGCCAATCGCGGCGGCGAGCCCATGTACCGGCAGGTGCTCGAGACCGTCGCCACCGAGATCGACGAGCTCATGCCCGTCCTCATGCTGACGCCCGGCGGGCCCTACCAGCAGATCCTCGAGAACGTGCTGATCTATCCGCTGGAGCGGCAGGCCGGCGACGGCACACTGAGCCCCGCCGATGAGCAGCTTCTGGCCCGCGCCCGGTCTCAGGCCGAGGCGCTTCGGGGGTTGTCCGACAAGGCCGCCGACCGCTACGCGCGCATCGTGCAGATCATCGACCACTACGACGAGCGGCTGGCGTCCGAGTTCGCCGCCCGGGACGCCGCCGACATGGCGGCCAAGCGCTCGGCCGGATGACGGCCCGGGCGCGACGGGCCGGTCGAGGCCCGTCTTGCCCGTCACTTTCGCCGCTCAGCGACCCTTCCAGTTCGGCTTCCGCTTCTCCGCGAAGGCTTTCGGCCCCTCGACCGTGTCCTCGCTCGTCGTCATGGCGACGAATGCCGGATAGGTCATGTTGCGCATCGAGATCTCGGTCGACGGCACGTCGAGCGAGCGCATCACCACCTGCTTCGTCGCCCGGATCGACATCGGCGAGCATTCGAGGATCAGCCCGGCCCAGCGGCGCGCTTCCGCCATGAGCTGCTCGTGCGGCACCACGGCCGTAACGAAGCCCAGGTCGAAACCCTCCTGCGCCGGCACGTGCCGCGCCGTGAGCATCATGCCCATCGCCTTCTTGAGCGGGATCTGCCGCGACAGCCGTTGCATGCCGCCCGCGCCGGCCGCGAGACCGACCCGCGGCTCCGGCAACGCGAACTTGGCCTTCTCCGACGCGATGATGATGTCGGACGCGAGCGCGATCTCGAAGCCGCCGCCCATCGCGATGCCGTTGACCGCCGCGATGATCGGCTTGTCGAGGTCGAAGCGGTTGCACAATCCGGCAAAGCCCTTCGCCGTCGCCGGTGGCCGCGTGCCGTGCTTGGCGCGGTACTCGGCGTGATACTTGAGGTCGTTGCCGGCCGAGAATGCCCGATCACCCGCGCCCGTGACGATCGCGACCCACAGGTCCGGGCTGTCCTGGAACTGGTCCCACAGCGCGGAAAGTTCCTCGTGCGCCGGATGATGCAGCGCGTTCATGACGTCCGGTCGGTTCAGCGTCAGGATCATGAGCCGTCCGTCGACCTCGACCTTGTAGTAGGTGCCGTCTTTCAATGCGGTCATGGCGGTCCTCCGTGTGTTGTTTGCGCGACGAGGATAGATCCCCCCGCGGGACGGAGAGTGTCGCAGGGCCCGCGAGGTGACCGCAACGCTTTATGCGGTGCTGGTCGTCGGACGGGCGCCAGCGATGCGTTAGCGAGATCTTAACGACACCCCCTTAATGTCCCCGCGAAACCAGTGTCGCGTTGGGAGCCATCGATGTCGCGTCTGTCGCCTGTTCTGGGCCTTGCCCGCCTGTGTGCCGGGCTACTCGTTTTTGTGACGGTATTGCCGTTGGCCCCGAACGATGCCGAAGCCGGCAAGCGCATCGCCCGTGGGGTTGCTGCCGGCGCCTACGCCGCCACGCGCAGCAATCGCGCCGAAGCCTCCGAGCAGCAGTCCGAGGACAACGCCGCCGCATCGGAGAGCGAAGGCGAAAAGACCGAGACCGCCACGGATCAGTCCGAGTCGAGCGAGACGGCAACCGCTTCTGGCGATGCGCCGGCAGCCGCGGCCGCTACCGCCGAGACGACCCCGGCACCCGAAGTCGAACCGGCTCCGGTCCGCGCCGCTCCGACGACAGTCGCGCGCGCAAACGCGGTGACGCTCGGCAAGAAGGCCCCCGCCAAGCCGTTCGTGGACATCGAAGTTCCGGGCTGCGGTCCGGGCAACATCTGCACGGTGTGCCTCGCGGGCTGCCCGACGGGCGGCGCCAACGTCATCGTGCACTCGGGCAGGAAGCCCCAGAGCTGGTGATCGCCTCGGCGACGACCGTCCCGGACTCGAGGCCATCGGCCCGGAGCCCGTGACGTCGTCGTGATGAGACTGCCGACGACTATTGCGCGGCCGACATCCGTGTCGGCACGACCCGTTGCACGTTGATCGCGGACCGATCGATCAGCTCGCCGACCTGCGGGCTGATCGTGTTCTTCCAGTGGTCGCTCTCGTAGATGTCCTTGTAGATCCGCACGCGATCTTCCTCGCTCTCGAAGCGCCGGATCCAGAAGTAGACGCTGTCGTCGGTCTCGCCGCGGAAGCTCCCCGTGATCACGGCGCCCTTGGCGACCTGGAACGGGATGATCTCTCTCTCCATCAGCTCGAGCCAAGCCGCCATCTTGCCGGGGCGGATCTTGTATTGGCGAAGCTCGTAGAATGCGGCCATGGGCAGTGTCCTCCGAATTCTGTTTGCGATTGCGCCGCGAGCCTAGCAGCACTCCGAAGCCGCGACGAGAGGGGGCCAGGCCCGGGCACTTTCCCTTGCCGATTGCCCATCCAGCCGGCCGGGTCTAGCCTTTCCCGAAAGCCTTCACGAGGGAACGGCAATGAAGCGGCGGCTACATCTGAACCTGTTCATCTATGGCCGTGGGCACCACGAGGCCGCATGGCGCCATCCGAAGTCGGCGACCCGGTCGCTGGTCGACATCGAGCACTATGTCGACTGCGCCCGGAAAGCCGAGGCGGCGTGCTTCGACTCGATCTTCCTCGCCGACGTCCTCAACATGCCGCCCGATGTCGACAGCTCCGCCCGCCTCTGGCTGGAGCCGATCACGGCCCTCTCCGCCATCGCTTATGCGACATACCGGATCGGCCTCATCGGCACGGCATCGACGAGCCATACCGAGCCCTACAATCTGGCGCGCCAGCTCTGCTCGCTCGACCACGTCAGCCGCGGCCGCGCTGCCTGGAACATCGTCACCTCGTTCAGCATCGCAGGCAGCCGCAACTTCGGCTCGACCGGCCGCCGCTCCCACGCCGAGCGCTACGACATGGGCGAGGAATTCGTCGAGGTCCTGAAGGCGCTCTGGGACAGCTGGGGTGACGACGCCGTCGTCGACGACAGGAAGACCGGCGTCTTCGTTCGCAAGGACCGGGTCCATCCCATCGGCCATGCGGGCAAGCACTTCGAGGTCGCGGGCCCGTTGAACCTGCCGCGCTCGCCACAGGGCTGGCCGGTTCTGGTGCAGGCCGGATCGTCGGATACCGGCAAGGCGTTCGCCGCGCGCCACGCCGAAGCGGTGTTCACGGCCCACATCGAGAAGAGCACGGCCGTCGAGTTCTATCGCGACATCAAGGCCCGGGTCGTCGAGGCCGGACGCCGGCCCGAGCACCTGCTCGTCCTCCCCGGCATCAGCGCCATGATCGCCGGCACCGAGACGGAGGCGAAGCGCCTCGAACTGGAGTTGAACGAGCTGGCCGACCTCCGCATCGGCCTGACGCGTCTTTCCGACCGCTTCGACGGCTACGATTTCACGGCGATCCCGCTCGACCGCCCCCTGTCGCCGGACGACTTCCCCGATCCGGCCGACAACCAGAGTTCGCGCGGCCGCACCGAGCTTATCGTCGGCGCCGTCTGCCGCGACCGCCTGACCATGCGACAGCTCCTCGCCAAGCTCGCGGGCGCGCGCGGCCATTTCGTCATGGCCGGCACGCCCGAGCAGGTCGCCGACACGATCGAGGACTGGGTCGACAGCGGCGCCGCCGACGGCTTCAACGTCATGCCGCCGATCCTGCCGTGGATGCTGGAAGTGTTCACCGCCGAGGTGGTACCGATCCTCCAGCGGCGCGGCCGCTTCCGCACCGCCTACGAGGGCGCGACGCTCCGCGAGCACTACGGCCTGCCGCGCCCTGCCGCCTGAGCCGCGCGCGCCTGCCGTCTGGCGGCTATTCCGCCGCCTCGGCGCCCTTGTATCCGAGCTGCGCGTTGAGCTTCGCAATGAGATCGATGGCCGCCGTCGCGATGTTGGTGCCCGGCCCGAACACGGCCTTGGCGCCGGCCTTGAACAGCGTGTCGTAGTCGGCCGGCGGTATCACGCCCCCGACGACGATCATGATGTCGCCACGGCCTTCCTTTTCGAGCGCCGCGCGAAGCTCGGGCACGAGCGTCAGATGTCCGGCGGCCAGTGACGACACGCCGACCACGTGCACGTCGTTCTCGACCGCTTGCCGGGCGACCTCGTCCGGCGTCGAGAACAGCGGCCCGATGTCGACGTCGAAGCCGAGGTCGGCGAACGCCGTCGCGATCACCTTCTGCCCGCGGTCGTGTCCGTCCTGCCCGATCTTGGCGATCAGGATACGCGGCCGCCGCCCGTCGTTGGCTTCGAACTGCTCGACCATGCCCTGCACGGTCGCGATATCCTTGGTCATGGCTCCCGCCTCTGCGCGATAGACACCTGTCACGGCGCGGATCTCGGCCCGGTGCCGCCCGTAGACCGCTTCCATGGCATCCGAGATCTCGCCGACGGTGGCCTTGGCGCGCGCCGCCTTGACCGCAAGGTCCAGCAGATTGCCGCCACCACGGGCGCCGTTGGTCAGCGCTTCGAGGGCGGCATTGACCTCGGCGTCGCTCCGTTCGCCGCGCAGCCGCTTCAGTTTCGCGATCTGCTGCTCGCGCACGCTCGCGTTATCGACCTTGAGGATGTCGATCTGCGCCTCGTTCTCGAGCCGGAACTTGTTGACGCCGACGATGGTCTGGCGGCCGGAGTCGATACGCGCCTGCGTCCGGGCGGCAGCCTCCTCGATGCGCATCTTCGGAATGCCGGCCGCGATCGCCTTGGCCATGCCGCCGAGCCGCTCCACTTCTTCGATGTGCGCCATCGCCTTGGCGGCGAGTTCGTACGTGAGCCGCTCGACGTAGTGACTGCCGCCCCAGGGATCGGCGACGCGTGTCGTGCCGCTCTCCTGTTGCAGGACGAGCTGCGTGTTGCGCGCGATCCGCGCCGAGAAGTCGGTCGGCAGCGCGATGGCTTCGTCGAGGGCGTTGGTGTGCAGCGACTGCGTGTGGCCTTGCGTAGCGGCCATGGCCTCGATGCACGTCCGCGTCACGTTGTTGAACACGTCCTGCGCCGTGAGCGACCAGCCGGACGTCTGGCAGTGCGTCCGGAGACTCAGCGAGCGATCGTCCTTCGGCGCGAACTCGCCCTTGATCAGCTTCGCCCAGAGGAGGCGCGCGGCCCGCATCTTGGCGATTTCCATGAACGTGTTCATGCCGATCGCCCAGAAGAACGAGAGCCGTGGCGCGAACTTGTCCACGTCGAGCCCGGCCTTCGTGCCGGCGCGCACATACTCGACCCCGTCGGCGAGCGTGTAGGCGAGTTCGAGGTCGGCCGTCGCCCCCGCTTCCTGCATGTGATAGCCCGAGATCGAGATCGAATTGAACTTGGGCATGTTCGCCGAGGTGTAGGCGAAGATGTCCGAGATGATCCGCATCGAGGGATCGGGCGGGTAGATGTAGGTATTGCGGACCATGAACTCCTTGAGGATGTCGTTCTGGATCGTCCCCGAGAGTTTGGCCGCCGGCACACCCTGCTCTTCGCCCGCGACGATGAATAGCGCCAGCACCGGCAGAACCGCGCCGTTCATGGTCATCGAGACCGACATCTGCGACAGATCGATGCCGTCGAACAGCGTGCGCATGTCGTAGATGGAATCGATTGCCACGCCCGCCATGCCGACGTCGCCCCGGACGCGCGGATGATCGCTGTCATAGCCCCGGTGCGTGGCGAGGTCGAAGGCGACCGACAGGCCCTTCTGTCCGGCCGCGATATTGCGCCGGTAGAACGCGTTGGAATCTTCCGCCGTCGAGAAGCCGGCGTACTGGCGGATCGTCCACGGCTGCGTCACGTACATGGTCGGATAGGGCCCGCGCACGAACGGCGCGATGCCGGGATAGCCGTCCAGGAAATCGAGCCCGGCCGTGTCGGCCCCCGTGTAGACCGGCTTGATCGGGATTCCCTCCGGTGTCGTGAACCCGGCCGCCCCCGTCGCGGCAGGGGCCGAGGCAGCACCCGATGACGTCGCGTCGAGGGCAAGCTTCGAGAAATCGGGGATCTGGGACATGAGGCTGGCCTCTGCGAGAGGTGAGGACCCGGCGGCCGATGGATGGCGCGGATCGATATCCACAGCATCCTACCAAAAACTGCAGCCATCAAAAGCCCCGACCCGTGGATCGGCCCCCCGGATCGCTTGGCGCGGCACCATGCCGCCGCACCTGCCCGAGCACCCGTGGCCGGGACTGGTGCGGCGCATGATGGGCGAAGCGACGCAAATTCATTCCCCCATTCGATCGAACAACAGAATTGTTTTGTTGGCTGGAGAGCGCCGGCAGACGGCAGATCGCGTCGAAGGAACGTGAGGCGCACGGCGGATCGCCAGCCGAGCACCATGCGCAAAAGGTCGAAAAGCGTCGAATGAGCTGCGGCGCACATATTATAAGTTAACGGGTTAGCAGAGAAACGCGTGCGCCGCACAATTTACGCTGCAGCGCATCAAAACGTGGCTTGGAGCGGACCGAAAGCGTGCTTTGCGGCAAGGCCTTAACATTACTCAGTCGTCGTCTGATAGGTTATTTGGACACCACAAACGAAAAGTGCGACTATTCGGCGTTTTCAGGGATATCGTAGCTCTGCTAGAGCCGTGTCTCTTGACGCTTGGGCAAGCCATGGAGTTTGGCCCGCCCGGGCTCGCGAGTTTCGGGAACGTGCCCGAGCAAGATTTATCCGAGACCTGTGCAGCCGCGGTTGGGCTGCGGGCTCCAATCGGCAGCAGCAGCGCGGACAGATGAACAAAGAACCCTTCGCTCTAAGCGTTCCGGCCAAAGTGCAGCACAATCTTGGTCACGTGGAGCTTCTCGAGCTCGCCTTAAAGAAGGGAGAGGGCCGTCTGGCGTCGTCCGGCGCGTTCGTCGTCGAGACCGGCACTCACACCGGCCGCTCGGTCCAGGACAAGTTCACCGTTCGCGACGCCGTGACCGAGCCGAAGATCTGGTGGGACAACAACAAGTCCATGTCCCCGGCCCACTTCGACACCCTGTACAAGGATTTCCTCGCCCACGCGGCCGGTCTCGAGCTCTACGTCGAGGACCTCTATGCCGGCGCCGATGCCCGCCATCGCCTGAACGCCCGCATCTTTACGGAGTACGCTTGGCACGCGGCCTTCATCCGCCATCTGCTGCGCCGGCCTCCGGCATCCGAACTTGCCGGTTTCGTGCCCCAGTTCACGGTGGTGAACCTGACGAGCTTCCGCGCCGATCCGGCCCGCCACGGCTGCCGCTCCGAGACCGTCATCGCCTGCGATTTCCAGCGCAAGCTGGTGCTGATCGGTGGCACCTCCTACGCCGGTGAAACGAAGAAATCGGTCTTCACCTACCTGAACTACATGATGCCCGAGATGGGCGTCATGCCGATGCACTGCTCGGCGAACGTCAGCCATGAAGGCGAGTCCGCGATCTTCTTCGGCCTCTCCGGTACCGGCAAGACGACGCTGTCGGCCGATCCGAAGCGCATCCTTATCGGCGATGACGAGCATGGCTGGTCGAAAGACGGCGTGTTCAACTTCGAGGGTGGCTGCTACGCCAAGACGATCCGTCTGTCGCGCGAAGCGGAGCCGGAAATCTACGCCGCGTCGAGCCGCTTCGGCACGGTGCTCGAGAACGTCATCCTCAAGGGTCCAGACAACGATCCGGACTTCGACGACGGCAAGTTGACCGAGAACACGCGCTCGGCCTACCCGATCGAGTTCATCGCCAACGCCAGCTCCACCGGCTCGGCCGGCCACCCGAAGAACATCGTGATGCTGTGCGCCGACGCCTTCGGCGTCTTGCCCCCGATCGCCAAGCTCACGCCGAGCCAGGCCATGTACCACTTCCTCTCCGGCTACACCGCCAAGGTCGCCGGCACCGAGAAAGGCCTCGGATCGGAGCCGCAGGCGACCTTCTCCACCTGTTTCGGCGCGCCGTTCATGCCGCGCCATCCGAGCGTCTACGGCAATATGCTCCGTCAGTTGATCTCCGAGCATGGCGTCGATTGCTGGCTCGTGAACACCGGCTGGACCGGCGGCAAGTTCGGCGTCGGCCATCGCATGCCGATCAAGGCGACGCGCGCTCTTCTCGACGCGGCCCTGGCCGGCAAGCTCAACGGGCATCCGATGCGGAAAGACCCGATGTTCGGCTTCGAGGTTCCGACGTCACTCGACGGCGTCGATCCGAATATCCTCAATCCGCGCGAAACCTGGGCCGACAAGGCCGCCTACGATGTCACGGCGCGCTCGCTGGTCGACATGTTCAACAAGAACTTCGCCAAGTTCGAAGCCCACGTCGACGCCGATGTGAAAGCGGCAGCTCCCGCCTTGCGCCTCGCGGCCGAGTAACGCTGGCCCACGCCGGTCTTGAATGACATCGACGGGCGTGGCCGACGAGGCCGCGCCCGTTTCGCTGTCTTGGGGTGGCGTTGCCGCCGACGCCCGGTCGCCTCAGCGCAGTTCCGCCGCCGTGACGAGGGCCGCGAATGGAATGCCGGCAGCCTTGAAGGCCTCGGCCGCCCCCTCCTGCCGGTCCACCATGGTCAGCACCTTGATCACCTGGGCACCCTCGCCGCGCACGGCGTCGATCGCCTTCAGCGACGAGCCGCCCGTGGTCGTCACGTCCTCGAGGATCACGACCCGTTTGCCTTTCAGGCTGTCGCCGCGCATCAGCCCCTCGACCAGGCTCTTGGTGCCGTGCTCCTTGGTCTGCTTGCGCACGACGAACGCCTGCATCGGAGCGCCCATGGCATGGCTGATCGCGGCCGCCGACGCGGCGAGCGGCACGGCCCCGAGTTCGAGCCCTCCGATGAGATCCGGCGTGTCGGCCCGGAGCGCTTCGACGATCAGCGCGCCGAGGAGATAGGCGCCCTCGGCGTCGAGCATCGTCGGCTTCAGGTTGCAGTAGAAATCGCTTGTGCGCCCGGAGGCGAGGGTGAACGTGCGGCCGGTCTCAACGGATCGGGCCTTGATGATGGCAATGAGCCGCTCGCGGCTGACGGACGGCAATGACGCTGGCATGGGCGGGTCCTCTCTGAAGTCCGCAAGGGTCGCCCACCCGGCGGGCCGTGGCGATCCGATCAGCGATGCCGCCCGCCGCCACCCCCTGTCAAGACCCGCGCCTCCGAAGTGACTTGACGGACGTGCCGGCGCACATCTTATTCACCCCGTCAGCCGGCCGGACGGTCGCTGGCAGACCATCCGCGCCCCCGGGCGTTCGTGGCCTGCTGGAGGAAAGTCCGGGCTCCATGGATGAACGGTGGCGGCTAACGGCCGCCGGGGGCGACCCCAGGGAAAGTGCCACAGAGACGATACCGCCAAGGCCGCCTTCGGGCGTCCGGCAAGGGTGAAAAGGTGCGGTAAGAGCGCACCGCGGCGACGGTAACGGAGCCGGCAGGGCAAACCCCACCGGGAGCAAGACCAAATAGGGGCGGCGCGTGCACCGGAGGCAACTTCGGTGCCGGGGCTCATCCAGCCTGCTGCCCGGGTTGGTTGCTGGAGGCGCCCGGCAACGGGCGTCCGAGACGAATGGCCGTCGCGGCTTCGTCTTCGGCTTCGGAAACGAAGGCGGAAACGGAGCCAGACAGAACCCGGCTTACAGGCCGGCTGACACTTGGTCTTTTTTTGCGCCTTCGGATGCCCACGTCATGGCGGAGCCATGCCCCGTATGGACGCATCCGGCGCGGGCGCCTTCGGGTTGCCGGTTGCAACCAGGTTCGGGGCTACAGCCTCAGGACCCGGAGCCACCGCATGACGTCGAGGAGGCTCATGGCGGCAGCCGCGACATAGGTGAACGCCGCGGCACGCAGGATTTCACGCGCCGCGCCCTGGTCGCGATCGTTGATGTAGCGGCCAGCCTTGAGGAGCGGCAACGCTCGCCGGAAGCTCGCATCGAACTCCACAGGCAGCGTCACTGCATGCATCACGATGGTGGACGCCAGGATCAGGATGCCGAGCAGCAGTTCGATCATGATCACATGCGGCGACTTGAAGATGAGAAGCGCCAGCGGCGCCGCCAGCATCACCACGGCCCCGAACCGCTCGATTGTGATGGCCTGCTTGGCCATCTGGGTACGCCGCACGAGCGGGCCATAACTGGTCGCATCCTGCATGGCGTGGCCAACCTCATGCGCCGCCACCACCACCGCCGCCAGCGAGCGCCCGCCGAAATGCCCGGGGGTCAGCCGCACGGTCTTGCTCTCCGGATCGTAGTGGTCGCCGAGCGTGGTCTCCTCGACCGTGACGTGGGTGAGCTTCATCTCGTCGAGCACGTGGCGGGCGAACTCCGCACCCGTGCCGGGAAAGTCGCTGCGCTCGACGGAATGCCGCTTCAGCACGCTCCGCACCCACATCTGCGGCAGCAGCGCGAGGCCGAACGCGACGATCAGAACGATCAGGAGTGCACCCAACGTAGCTCTCCGGGAGAGTGTGGCAGACGTGGCACCACGGCGTGCCGCACCGGAATGTAATGCTCAGCGGCGCCGGAGTTAAGCCCGCTCGGCGCTGACGCCAGGGATTGTGACATCCAGTCCCCTGTCGGCCGGGCGCGGCGGCAGGGCCCCTTGTCAAAGCGGCCGCCGGCGTGCGAGGTCGAGCCAACTTGCAGACCCATCGGGATTCGTCCCGCGGGGCCGCGCACGGTTCAGTCCGCGTCTGTGCAGCCCCGTCGGCCAAGGAGCGGATCAAGAGCCATGGCATCCAACCGCGACCTCTTCGGAAACCTTGCCCAAGACATGACCGAGAAAACCTCCCGGCGCGCGAAGCCCGTCGATGCTTCGGATGCCTACACGGCAGCAGACATCGAGGTTCTGGAGGGTCTCGAGCCTGTCCGTCGCCGGCCGGGCATGTACATCGGCGGCACCGACGAGAAGGCGATGCATCACCTTTTCGCCGAGGTGATCGACAACGCGATGGACGAGGCCGTGGCCGGTCACGCGACCTTCATCGAGGTGCGGATGACGGCCGACGGCTACCTGTCGGTGCTCGACAACGGTCGCGGCATCCCTGTCGATCCACATCCGAAATTCCCCAAGAAGTCGGCGCTCGAGGTGATCATGTGCACCTTGCATGCCGGCGGCAAATTCGACGGCAAGGCCTACAACACCAGCGGCGGCCTGCACGGCGTCGGCGTTTCGGTAGTGAACGCGCTCGCCGAGGTGTGCGAGGTCGAGGTCGCCCGCGGCCAGCAGCTCTACCGCATGGTGTTCTCGCGCGGCCAGCCGCAGACCGCGCTCCAGAAGCTCGGCCAGATCATGAACCGGCGCGGCACGACGGTCCGCTTCAAGCCGGACGAGCAGATCTTCGGCAAGGGCTGCGCCTTCAGGCCCGCCATCATCCACAAGATGGCGCGTTCCAAGGCTTATCTCTTCGGCGGCGTCGAGATCCGCTGGTTCTGCGACCCCGACCTGATCACCGATGGAACGCCGACCGAGGCCGTGTTCCATTTCCCCGGTGGCCTGAAGGACTACCTGACCGGCGAGATCGACGGCCAGACGCGCGTGACGAAGGACATCTTCGCCGGCCGCGTCGAAAAGGAAGGCGGCCACGGCTCGGTGGAATGGGCCGTCTGCTGGATCGGCAACGCCGACACGGTCGTACGTTCCTACTGCAACACGATCCCGACGCCCGACGGCGGCACGCACGAATCGGGATTGCGCACGGCCCTCATGAAAGGCCTGCGCGCCTATGGCGAGCTGACGAACAACAAGAAGGCCGCCCAGATCACCGCCGAGGACGTCGTCGGCACGGCGGCGGCCATGCTGTCGGTGTTCATCCGCGAACCAGAGTTCCAGGGCCAGACCAAGGACAAGCTGTCGACGGTCGAGGCCGCGCGCATCGTCGAGAACACGGTCCGCGACGCCTTCGATCACTGGCTGGCGGACAGCCCCCAGCAGGCGACGCGCCTCCTCGAGTGGGCCATCGAGCAGGCTGAAGACCGCCAGCGCCGGCGCAAGGAGAAGGAAGTCTCCCGCCAGTCCGCCACGCGAAAGCTCCGTCTGCCGGGCAAGCTGACGGACTGCTCCTCGACGTCGGGCGATACCGAGATCTTTCTCGTCGAGGGCGACTCGGCCGGTGGTTCCGCCAAGCAGGCCCGAGATCCGCGGACGCAGGCCATCCTGCCGTTGCGCGGCAAGATCCTGAACGTGGCCAGCGCGACCTCGACCAAGCTGTCCCAGAACCAGCTCCTGTCCGACCTGATCCAGGCGCTGGGCACCGGCACGGGGACCAAGTACCGCGAGGAGGAACTGCGCTACGACCGCGTGATCATCATGACCGACGCCGACGTCGATGGCGCGCACATCGCGACGCTGTTGATGACGTTCTTCTTCCAGGAGATGCGTCCGCTGATAGAGAACGGCCACCTCTACCTGGCGGTGGCGCCATTCTACAAGCTCACGCATGGCTCGAAGACGGTCTACGCCATCGACGACAGGCACCGCGAAAAGCTGATGAAGGACGAGTTCCCGGCCAACGCCAAGGTCACGATCGGCCGCTTCAAGGGCTTGGGCGAGATGAACCCCAGCGAGCTGAAGTCGACAACGATGGATCCGCGTGTTCGCACGCTGCTGAAGGTCGAAATCGCCGACGCCGACCGCGAGAGTGTCGCAGACACCGTGAACACGCTGATGGGAACCAAGCCCGAACTCAGATTCCGGTTCATCCAGGATCGCGCGGCTTTCGCGACCAATATCGAGGTCTAGCGCTCCAGCGCCGGATCAGTCGGTTGTTCGGAGGCGAACCGTGCCGCGCGCCCCCGAGGCGCTCAGGCCCCGGTGGCAAAAACCGGCATCGGCGAGCGGCCGATAGCCGCCCTATCTGATGGTTGGATCGGCGAAACACTGCCGCATGGCAGTGCAGCGGTGCGATCCGGAAAAATGCATGCTGTCGCCTTTGGCAGGGCTGATGAACTTGCAGATCTCGTCGAGACCGGTTTCGTCGAGCCAACCCTGCCGCCGGCCACGCTGCACGGCGAAACAATCGGCTGTCTCCTCGTCCGGACCACGGAACTGATGCCCGCACTCGTGTGCGAAGATCCACATCTTCACCACCGTCGGCACTTTCGCGATCAGCTTCGGGTTCAAGATCAGGAAGCCCGGATAGGCGGCGCCGTAATCGTCTAGCTGATTGTCCATCACCGTCGGACGCTTGCCGCACGTCATGCGTTTGCCGTCGAGCACGAGCTCGCCCGGATTGACGATCTGCGCATCACCGCCGACGTGTCCCACGTATTCTTCGGGCGTCGGTCCGGCGACAGCCGGTTGACCGGCTCCGATGGCGACGCTGGCCGCGAGCGTGAATGCTGCCAACGTCCGCTTCGCCGCTCGCTGGCGCCCGCTCTCGAATCTGCTCACGCACCCCCCCTTTGTCCGGCACCGGACGTGACCCCCACCCTGTGCCTTGCAATTGATGGCCTGCTGCAATTGACCTCAATCCTTAGGTGTGGCGCGTCGCCGTGTCCAGACGGCGCCTTGCCACCCCCGCACAGACTTGAATCTGCCAGTGGATTCGAGGCGATCTCGTGGCGGCCGCCAGCCCGTCACCCATGGCTTGCCTCGTTCTCGATGGCTTCCATGTCGGCGTCCGACAGTCCGAAATGATGGCCGATCTCGTGAATGAGAACATGGGCGACGAGATGGCCGAGCGTCTCGTCTCCCTCGGACCAGTAGTCGAGGATCGGTCGCCGGTAGAGAAACACCATGTCCGGCTCAGTTGACTGATCCAGAACACTTTTTCGGTCGAGACTGACGCCCTTGTAGAGGCCCATGAGATCGAACGCGTCCTCGATGCCCATTTCATCGAGGATCTCGTCGGTCGCGAAATCCTCGACGCGGAACACGATGTCCCGGCAGAGTTCCCGGAATTCTCCCGGCAACCGGTCCCAGGCGTCCGTCGCAAGCGCCTCGATCTCGGCGAGCGTCGGCGCGGCTTTGGTCACCCAGTCTTTTGCATTCGCCACCGACGGTCCCTCGCTTGATTGGTCGCGTTGAACCGACAGGTCATAGCGGGGTTCGGTTAAATTTACCATGGCACGGTGGCGACGCTCACGCGGCCTCGGCCACCGCGATCAGTTGCCGGACGCCGACCACGCGCCGGAGCGCGAGTTCGATCAGCTCGGCCGTCCTCGGTTCGGCAGCCGCTAGTCTGAGGTCGATCGTGAGCGTGGAGCCGTCGCCGTCCTCGCGGCTGGCGTGAACGCGGGTCGGTACCGTCCCGAGCTTGGCGAACGGCTCGAGGAGCCGCGGCAGCAGGCCGGGATCGGCGTCACCCTGCACGAGAAAGCGGGCGTTGACGGAGGACGGGGTGGAAACGGCGGCATTGGCCGCGAGCGCAGCGCGCGTGCGAGACATGATGGATGTCCTTGACAGGATATTCGACGAAAAAACGCGAGTGTCCCGGGGCCCTCAGGCCGCCGGGGCGTTAATTCGCCGGATGCTGGCAAGATGTCTGCGCATGGCGGAAACGATACCACCGGGCGGGTTAACACTTCAACTTCCTTTTGCTCGGCTCAGGCGGCTGGCCGAACCTGCGGCCGAGCGCTACCCCGCCCGAGATCGAACGCGCGTTGCAAGCCGCTGACCGCTGCGTCGAGGTTGCAGGCGACGAGCGCCTCGCGGCGTTTCGTCATGAACGGCGCCCACGCGGCCTCGCTGGCAGTCATCGCAAGAAACGCCTCGCGCCAGTCCGCGACGACGAGCGGCCTGACGAGCCCGACCCCGAAGCGGGCGACGAAGTGCTCGGACGACGCCGCGTGCGGCGATCCGATGACCGGCGTCCCGCACAGCACGGCTTCGTTGGCGACCAGCCCCCAGGCATCCTGCCGCGACGGAAACATGAGCACTTTCGCCGAGCCGAGCGCCTCGGCCATGGCCCCGGGCTGCAGGGCGCCGTCCATCTGCACGTCGTGTCCGGCTGCGATCAGACGCTCGTGCATGGCCACCCCGTCCGGCCCTCGCCCCGTCACCCTGATCCGGAGCCGGCGACCGGACCGCGCCAGGTCAGCCATCACTTCGGCGAAGAACAGGACGCCCTTGAACTGGTCGTTGAGCCCGCCGGCGATGATCACGTCGAAGGGCCGTTCGTGAAAGGCAGGGATGCGATCCGGCGCCTCCCATGACGGCACGATCGGCACGACGACGCCGCGTCCGGGCTGGAGGCCCCATCGCTCGAGGAGGGCGACGCTCGCCGGGCTGGCGCAGATCCCGAACCGCGCCGGCGGCACCATGCTCCGGCGCATGATCCGGTGTGGGGCGGACGATGCGCCCGGATCGGTATCGAGCGTCCCGTCTGTCGCAATTCCGTAGGGCGTGCCGGTGCTGCGTGCGTAGGCGGTGGCCAGCGCCATCGTCGGCGAGAACGCCGCCACGGCGATCAATTCGGGCTTCAGCCGCATGAGGCGCGGCAGCACGCCGGGGTTGGCATAGAGATGGCTCGTATAGTCGCGATGCCAGCGCAGACCTGGCAGCAGCGTGTGCTGGAAGTGCCGCGGCGGGGGGATCTCCCACGCCCGGTGTGGCTCGATCCGGGCGCATGTGTAGACATGCAACTCTTCCCTGCAGCGCTCCGCGAATGCGTCGTAGGCGCGGGAGGTGTAGGGCGTCAGGCTTCCGGTCACGATGACGATCGCCATGGAACTCGCCTGACATCTGGCCGCTCCGACCGGGAGCGCGTGGGTTGGGGTGTGGGCGCAGCATCCGATTAATGAGCATCGCCGACCCATCGAGACAGCTGGTGTAGGTCGGCGCTATAGACTTTGGCAACGCGCCAGGAGTGCGCAGGGTTAGCCGGAGCCTGTCGATGGGCGGCGCCGCGCCCGATTGACCGCTCCGGTCCAAGCCGTCGAGAGGATCCTGGGAACCAATGCCGGCCAGCAGCGAAACACCGCGTGTCGCCCTCGTGACAGGGGCCGGCCGTGGTCTCGGTCTCGAAATTGCAGGAGGGCTCGCGCGGGTCGGGTTCGTGGTCGTAATTGGCACACGTGACCCGGCGAAGGGGCACGCGGCCGCAGCCGGGCTGGCCAGCGAAGGTCTGCAGGTGAGCAGCGTGGCCCTCGATGTGGACGATCCGCGGTCCGTGGCCACCGCCGTAGCCGAGGTTCTCTCGCGTCATGCGTCGATCGACATCCTCGTCAACAATGCGGGCGTTCTGCTCGATGGGCCGGATGCGCAGGCCGCGAGCGTCCTTGATCTCCCGCCCGAGCGCCTCTGGGCGTCGTTCCGCACCAACACGATGGGGCCGCTGCTCATGATGCAGACTGTCGTTCCAGCCATGCGCCGGCGCCGCTATGGCCGCATCGTCAACGTGTCGTCCCGGGCGGGCCAGCTCGAAGAGTTGCGCGCCGGTGTGCCCTCCTATCGGGTCACCAAGACGGCACTCAACTCGTTGACACGTGTCGCCGCAGCCGAATTCCAGAGCGACAACATCAAGATCAACGCCATGTGTCCGGGCTGGATCCGGACAGCGATGGGGGGCTCGAACGCGCCGTTGTCGGCCGCCGAAGGCGCGGACACCGCGATCTGGTTGGCGACCTTGCCCGACGATGGCCCGACGGGTGGCTTCTTCCGGGCTCGCACCCGGCTTCCGTGGTAATCGGCTTGGATCGGGACGGGACGACCACGATGCGATCAGGTCCGCCATGAAGCTGGCTTTCACATTGATCGTCCACAAGGCGCCGGATCAGGCCGTGCGTCTCGCGACCGCCGTTTGCGCGGGCGGCAATTACTGTCTCATTCACTGTAACGCCAATTCCGGGCCGGCCTTCCGGGCCGAGATCGCCGCCGGCCTCGCAGCGGCCGGAGTGACGACGGCCCGCTTCCTCGACAGCGATCCGATCGTCTGGGGCAGCAGCAGCATCCTGCGCGTCCAGATGCGTGCCATCCGCGCCATGTGCGACTGGGCCGACGACTGGACGCATCTGATCAATCTGAGCGGCCAGTGCCTGCCCGTGAAGCCGCTCGCCGAAATCGAGGATTTCCTTTTCGCCCATCGCGATCGGAGTTTCCTGGAGCTGATCGACGTCGAGACCGAGCGCCCGGATCTCGCCCATCGCTTCGACACCTACCACGTCGAGATCGCTGGAAGGCCGCGCAACACGCACATTCCCCGCATCGGGGGGCGCTCGTTCCGCATGCGTTTTGGCGCCTTCTGGGTGATGTTGAGCCGCGAGGCGTGCGCCTATGTGATCCATGACCCGCGCTCGCAGGAGATCCAGCGGTACCTTCGCTACGCGCAGTTTCCGGACGAGTTGGCCTTCCAGACGATCCTGTCCGGCAGCCCGCTGGCCGGCCGGCTCGTGCCCGACATGAAGCGATACATCCTGTGGGAAGGGACGTCACCGAACCCGGTTGTCCTGACGACGTCGCACTGGCCCGCGATGGAACGGTCCGGCGCGTTGTTCGCCCGCAAGTTCGATCCGGGCGTCGACGCCTCGATCATCTCACGTATCGGTGACCGTATCGGCGCCGATCTCACCAATGGAACGTCCGTCCATGCCTGACGCCCCGAAGTCCGCATCGGCTGCCAGCGAGCCGCAGTCCTGCCGCCTCTGCGGCGCGGGCCTCCACCACACCTTCTGTGATCTCGGCATGTCGCCACTCTGCGAGAGCTTCCTGCCGGCCGATCGTCTCGACCGCATGGAGCCCTACTATCCGCTGCGCGTGATGGTGTGCGCCTCGTGCTACCTGGTGCAGCTCCGCGAGTACGTGGCTCCCGAGCACATCTTCGACGATTACGCCTATTTCTCGTCCTACTCGACGAGCTGGGTCGCCCACGCCAAGGCCTATTGCGACACGATGGAGCGCCGCTTCGGCCTCGGCCGCGACAGCCTCGTCGTGGAATTGGCATCGAACGACGGCTACTTGCTGCAGCATTTCCTGCCGAAGGGCATCCCGGTTCTGGGTATCGAGCCCGCCGCCAACGTGGCCGCCGCTGCGACCGAAAAGGGCGTGCCGACCGTGGTCGATTTCTTCGGCACGAATCTGGCTGCGAAACTCGCCGCCGAGGGCCGCCGTGCCGACCTGATCGCCGGCAACAACGTGCTCGCCCAGGTGCCCGACCTCAACGACTTCGTTGCCGGAATGCCGATGATCCTCGCGCCCGAAGGCGTGGTGACGCTCGAGTTCCCGCATCTCGCACGGCTCATCGACGAGCGCCAGTTCGACACCATCTATCACGAGCACTTCTCCTACTTCTCGCTCGTCTCGGTGGAGCGCCTCGCCGCCCGCCACGGCCTGCGCCTGATCGACGTCGAGGAACTGCCGACGCACGGCGGCTCGCTCCGCGTCTACCTCGCCCACGAGAGCAGCAGCCATGCCGTTGCCTCGGCTGTCGGTCGCGTTCTGGCGGCGGAGGAGGCGCGCGGCTTCCGCCGGATCGAGACCTACACCGGCTTCGATGCCGAGGTGCGGGCCGTGAAGCGCGATCTGCTCGATCTCCTCATCGGCCTGAAGCGGCAAGGCAAGCGCATCTGCGGCTATGGCGCTCCGGGGAAGGGCAACACGCTGCTCAACTACTGCGGCATCGGCCCGGATTTCCTCGACTTCACGGTCGATCGCAATCCCTACAAGCATGGCCGCTTCACGCCGGGCATGCACTTGCCCATTCATCCGCCCGAGGCCCTCGATGCCGCGCGGCCGGACTACGTCCTGATCCTGCCTTGGAATCTGAAGGCCGAGATCATGCACCAGTTGGCTCATATCGCGGACTGGGGCGGCAAGTTCGTCGTGCCAATTCCAAAGCCCGAGATCGTGGCCCCGAGCGAGGTTAAGCCGGCATGAAGACGGTTCTGTTCTGCGGTGGCCAGGGCATGCGCATCCGCGAGTATTCCGATGCCGTGCCCAAGCCGATGATCCCGGTCGGCCATCAGCCGATCCTCTGGCACCTGATGAGCTACTACGCCGGCTACGGCCACAAGGACTTCGTCCTGTGCCTCGGCTACAAGGCGTCGGTGATCAAGGATTTCTTTCTGTCCGGGCGCCCCCAGACCTTCGCCGACTGCGTGGTCTCGGGCTTCGGCCGCAACGTCGAGATCATCGGCGACACCCGCGAGGACTGGCGCGTCGCGCTGATCGACACCGGCATCTCGCGCAACATCGGCGGACGGCTGATGGCGGTCCGCGACCACGTCGCAGGTGAGGAGATGTTTCTCGCCAACTACGCCGACGGCCTCTCGGACGTGAACCTCGAGCACATGATCGAGACCTTCCGCCGGAGCAACAAGCTCGCCTGCTTCCTCGCCGTCCGGCCGACGATGAGCATGCACCTGATCAACATCGACGACAGCGGGCGCCTCGCGAGCTTCAAGAGCGCCACCGAGGCGAACCTCTGGATCAACGGCGGCTTCTTCGTCCTCCGCCCCGAGATCTTCGACTACATGCGCGACGGCGAGGAACTGGTTGCCGAGCCCTTCTCGCGCCTGATCGCCGAGGATCGCCTCATGGCCTATCGCCACGAGGGTTTCTGGTGCGCCATGGATACGCTGAAGGATCGCCAGCACCTCGAGGAGATGGTGGATCGCGGACAGACGCCGTGGCTCGTCGATGCCGCGCGCGGGGCGACGCGATGAAGCCGCTGGCGCTCGCTTCCCCGGGAGAGCGGCTGCGGGTGCTGTGCATCGGCGCCCATTCCGACGACATCGAGATCGGCGCCGGCGCCACCATTCTCGGATGGATCGCGGCGGGCGTACGGCTCGAGGTCGATTGGGTGGTGCTGTCGGCCGCCGACCGCCGCGCCGACGAGGCGAGGGCCTCCGCCACGGAGTTTCTCGACGGCGCCGCATCGGTACGCCTCGATATCGGATCGTTCCGCGACGGCTATTTCCCGGTCGAGCGCGCCGCGATCAAGGACGCCTTCGAGGCCCTGCGCGGACGCGTCGAGCCGGACGTGATCCTGACCCATCACGCGGACGACGCCCATCAGGACCATCGCATCGCAGCCGAGCTGACCCGCAACACGTTCCGCGATCACCTGACGCTCGCCTACGAGATCCCGAAGTGGGACGGCGACCTCGGCCGGCCGCAGGTCTATGTGCCCGCGTCCGCCGCCGTGATGACCCGCAAGATCGCGCTGCTGGAGCGGCACTTCGCTTCGCAGCGCGCCAAGGACTGGTTCGACGAGGAGACGTTTCGCGGCCTCGCCCGGCTGCGCGGCATGGAATGCCGTGCGCCGGAGCGCTATGCCGAGGCGTTCCATGTCGGCAAGTGCATCGTCGTTTGAGTGCGCGCGCTGCCATCGGCGGCGCCGTTGATCGAGATACAAGCCCGGAGAGTGGAATGCGCGTCGTCGTCACCGGACACAAAGGCTACATCGGCACCGTCATGGTGCCACTGCTTCTGGCCCGCGGCCACGAGGTCGTCGGCTACGACATCGACCTCTACGGCCGCTGCACCTACCCCGAGGGCGGTGCCATCGCGACCGTGCCGGAAATCGTGAAGGACGTGCGCGACGCCGAGCCGGCCGACTTCGCCGGCATCGACGCCGTCATCCATCTGGCGGCCCTCTCGAACGATCCCCTCGGCAACCTCGATCCCGAGACGACCTACGCGATCAACCATCGCGCCAGCGTCCGTGTCGCCGAGGCGGCGAAGGCGGCTGGCGTCCGCCGCTTCCTGCTCGCCTCGTCGTGCTCCAACTACGGCCTCGCCGGCGAGACGATGCTCGACGAGACCGGCGCGCTCAATCCGCAGACCGCCTACGGCAAGTCGAAGGTGATGGCCGAGCGCGACATCGCGCCGCTCGCGGGCCCGACCTTTTCGCCGACGTTCCTGCGCCCGGCCACCGCCTACGGCCTGTCGCCGCGCCTGCGCTTCGACATCGTGCTGAACAATCTCGTCGCCTGGGGTGTCACCACCGGGCGGATCTATCTGAAGTCGGACGGCACGCCCTGGCGTCCCATCGTCCACATTCGCGACATCTCGGCCGCCTTCATCGCCGCCCTCGAGGCCCCGGCGGAACTCGTCCACAACGAGGCCTTCAACGTCGGCCAGACGGCGCATAACTATATGATCCGCGACATCGCCGGCATCGCCGCCGACGTCGTGCCGGGCTGCCGCATCGAGTACGCCCCGGACGCCGGCCCCGACACGCGGTCCTATCGCGTGAGCTTCGAGAAGATCGCGAAGGTACTGCCGGCCTTCCGACCGGAATGGGACGCCCGTCGCGGTGCCGAGGAGCTGTTTGCGGCCTACCGCCAGAGCGATCTCGATCTCGACGCCTTCGAGGGGCCGCGCTATCAGCGCATCGGCCACATTCGCCAGCTGATGGCGGAAGGCCGCCTGACGGCCGATCTGAGGCGCGCCGCCACGGCCGCCGAGTAGAGCCCCGCCCCATGTCAGAGACGCCGCCCCCGTTGCTCGCGAGCCTCCCCGACGATGTCGACGCGGGCCGCGAGATCCACGCGCTTGCGGCGTCGCTCTTTCCCATTTGTCGGAGCATCACGGGCGCAGGCGTACGCGAAACTCTGGATCGGCTGGCGGATTGGGTACCCCTCGTGCGACACGAGGTGCCGAGTGGAACCGACGTCCTCGACTGGACGATCCCGCCGGAGTGGTCGATCCGCGCCGCCCACATCACCGCCCCCGACGGTCGCCGTGTCGTCGATTTCGCCGATCACAATCTGCACGTCGCGAGCTACTCCGTGCCGGTGGATCGCGTCATGCCACTCGCCGAGCTTCGGCCCCATCTCCGGTCGTTGCCCGAAAAGCCCGGTCTCATCCCCTACGTCACCCACTACTACCGGCCGGACTGGTCTTTCTGCCTGCCGCACGCCACGCTCGAAAGCCTCGCGGACGGCGACTATCACGTCGTCATCGATGCGACGCTTGCGCCGGGCGCGCTCACCTACGGCGAAGCCGTCATCCCGGGCGCGGAGCCCGGCGAGATCCTGATCTCGGCCCACGTCTGCCATCCTTCCCTCGCCAACGACAACTGCTCGGGGATGGCGCTTCTGGCCTGGCTCGGCCGTCACCTGTCGAGCCGCGCCAACCGCTATACCTATCGGCTGCTGTTTGCGCCGGGCACCATCGGCGCCATCGCCTGGCTGGCGCGCAACCCCGACGCCGCCGGTCGCGTCCGCCACGGTTTCACGCTGTCCAACGTCGGCGACGGCGGCGGCCCGACCTACAAGCGCTCGCGGCGCGGCACCGCGACGGTGGACCGGGCGGCGGCCCTGGTCCTCGGCGAGGTGGGCGGATCGGCGCGCGTCCTCGATTTCTCACCCTACGGCTACGACGAGCGCCAGTTCTGTTCGCCCGGTTTCGATCTGCCTGTCGGCGCATTCCAGCGGAGCCGCTGGGGCGAGTTCCCCGAGTACCACACCTCGGCCGACGACCTCGATTTCATCCGCCCGGAGCATTTGGCGAGTTCGGCCCGGCTTGTGGCGGGCATCCTCGACGTGATCGAGGGCGACGCCACCTATCGCAACACGGCACCCTTCGGCGAGCCGCAACTCGGCCGCCGTGGCCTCTATGACGGCGCCGACGGCCGCCCCCTGCCGGAGCCGGTCCGCATGGCGCTGCTCTGGGTCCTGAACCTTGCCGATGGCCGCCACTCGCTGATCGCGATGGCCGAGCGCTCCGGCGTTCCGTTTCGCGATCTTCGGGCCGCCGCAGATCGCCTTCTCGTCGCCGGATTGCTGGAGCCGGTTACGTGATCGGCGGCCAGTCCCGATCCCGGTCGGACATGACGCTGGGGGGCATCGGCAGCACGATGCCGAGCGCCGGATCGTCGTAGCGAACGCCGTGGGCGGCGTCCGGTGCGTACCTTTCGGAGATCAGATAGTTCACGGCCGCGTCGTCGGTGAGCGTCAGATGCCCGTGCGCGACGCCCTTGGGAATGTAGAGCTGGTGTCCGTTGGCGGCCGAGAGCTCGAACCCGGCCCACGCGAGATAGGTTGCCGACTGCGGCCTGAGGTCGGCGATGACATCGAAGATCGCCCCCCGCACGCACGAGACGAGCTTGACCTCGCTGAACGGAGCCGCCTGGTAGTGCAGTCCGCGGAACGTGCCCTTCAAGCGCGACGAGGAGAGGCTGTGCTGGACGAAGTGCGTCTCCAGCCCTCGTTCAGCGAACGTGGACGCACAGAACGTCCGCGCGAACGCCCCCCGGTCGTCCCGGAACGGCTCCGGTTCGATCAGCCAGGCCCCCTCGATCCCGGTCGGCTTGAAGTGCATGCGACGAGACCTCGGTCTGGTGCTCGGTTGGCAGGAAAGTCCGCGCACCCGCCGCGTCCGGCAAGTCGCCGTGGTTATCCCTTGGGTGAAGGATACTCCGTACGCGACTTAGGGCAAGCGAAGGCCCCGAGCGCGGTGAATTTGTCCGGACTTGCGGCCGCTTTGGCGATTGCGCGTGGCGGGGGCCTTCAGCGGTTGCCAGCCCGTGCCCCCGCGAGTATGAGTACCGCGATATGGCTCGCGTCCGGACCATGCGCGGTGCGGGTGGATTTCTGCGGGCCGGTGGCCCGGCCGGCCGTTGGCGTTGCGTCTGGCTGGAAACGGTCGGACTTCTGGGGGCGCTTACGCGGATCGGCCCATGGCAACCGTTGTGATGAAATTCGGCGGCACCTCCGTCGCCAATGTAGACCGCATTCGCAACGTGGCACGCCACGTGAAGCGCGAGGTGGACGCGGGCAATCGCGTGGCGGTCGTCGTTTCAGCCATGTCCGGCGTCACCAATCAGTTGGTCGCCTGGGTGCGTGAGGCATCGCTGCTGCACGATGCCCGCGAATATGACGCCGTCGTCGCGACGGGCGAATGCGTGACCGCCGGATTGCTGGCCATCGTCCTCCAGTCGATGGGCGTACAGGCCCGTTCCTGGCAGGGTTGGCAGGTTCCCGTGATCACGGATCAGGCGCATGGCGCAGCGCGCATCGTCGACATCGACGGCCAGACGCTGCGCGAGCGGCTGGATGCGGGCGATGTCGCCGTCGTCACCGGTTTCCAGGGCATCGAACCGACGCGCAACCGCATCTCGACCCTCGGCCGCGGCGGTTCCGACACGAGCGCTGTTGCGCTGGCCGTGGCCCTGAAGGCCGATCTCTGCGACATTTATACCGATGTCGATGGCGTCTATACGACCGATCCCCGTATCGTTCCGAAGGCGCGGCGCATGTCGAAGATCTCCTACGAGGAGATGCTCGAGATGGCGTCGCTCGGCTCGAAGGTCCTGCAGACCCGGTCGGTCGAGTTGGCCATGGTCTATCGGATGCGCACGCGCGTCCTGTCGAGCTTCGTCCCGCCCGAGGAAATGAAACCCGCGCGTCCCGACACATGGGACGAGATTGGAACCATCGTTTGCGACGAGGATGAGATCGTGGAGACCCAGGTCGTCAGCGGCATTGCCTATTCGAAGGACGAGGCAAAGGTGACCCTGCTCGGGATTGCCGATCGGCCGGGCGTCGCGGGGGCCATCTTCGGCCCGCTGGCCGATGCCAACATCAACGTCGACATGATCGTGCAGAACCTGTCGTCCGACGGCAAGAGCACGGACATGACCTTCACGGTGCTCCAGTCCGAGTTGCCGCGCGCGGTCGAGGTTCTGAAAGGCGCCCGCGAGGCGATCGGCAATTTCGAGCTGGTCAGCTCGGGTGACGTGGTGAAGGTGTCGGTCATCGGGATCGGTATGCGCAGCCATGCCGGCGTGGCCGCGCAGATGTTCAAGGCCCTGGCCAGCAAGGGCATCAATATTCTCGCGATCACCACGTCCGAGATCAAGATCAGCGTTCTGATCGATGCGGCGTACGCCGAACTCGCCGTCCGTACGCTGCACTCGCTCTACGGACTGGATGCCGAATGACCGGCAGGCCTACGGGAGCGAAGGCGCGACTTCGATCCTGCTGGCCGGTTGGTGACGGGCGTCACCTGGTGGCAGCTGAGTTCTGATCCCGCCCCATCCTCTGCAGGCTCGTTCGGACCATGCCAAAGAGATCAATCGAGGATGGCCATCTGGCTTCGACGGAGCCGACGCTCCGTCTGATTTTGCGTCGTCTCCGGGAGACGATGGCCGAGACGTCCGACGGCCAGCGCCGTCTCGACAAGATCGTGCGCCTCGTGTCGAGCCTGATGGTGGCGGAGGTCTGTTCGATCTATCTGCGCCGTCAGGATCAGTCACTCGAGTTGTTCGCGACCGAAGGCCTGAACGCATCGGCCGTCCACAATACCTTCATGAAGCGTGGCGAAGGCCTCGTCGGGCGATGCGCCGAGCTGGCCCTTCCGGTCAACGAGCCGGACGCCCAGTCGCACCCGGCCTTTTCCTATCGCCCGGAGACGGGCGAGGAGATCTACCACTCGTTCCTCGCGGTGCCGATCCTGCGCGGCGGCGAGGTGCTGGGCGTGCTCACCGTCCAGAACAAGACCCCCCGCCACTACTCCGACGACGACGTCGAGGCCCTCCAGACGACGGCCATGGTGCTGGCCGAGCATCTGGTGTCGGGTGTTGTCCCGTCTCTCGCGTCTGGCGGCGCCTCGCGGCCTCTCGACGACCTCGTCCGTGGCCAGGCCATCGCCGAGGGGCTGGCGCTCGGCCATGTGGTGCTGCACGCGCCGCGCGTCGCGGTGACCGAGCTGATCGCCACCGACACGCCGGCAGAACTCGAACGGCTCGAGGCCGCCATCGCCGAACTGAAGTCGACACTCGACGCGCTCATCAGCCAGAGCCACCTCGAGCGCGCCGGCGAGCATCGCGACGTGCTCGAGGCCTACCGCATGTTCGCCAACGATCGGGGCTGGCAGCGGCGGCTGATCGAGGCCGTGAAGTCGGGACTCACCGCGGAGGCCGCCGTCGAGCAGGTCCAGAACCGGACACGGGCCCGCATGCTGCGCCTCCAGGACCCGTTCTGGCGCGACCGGCTGCGCGATCTGGACGATCTGTCGGACCGCCTCCTGCGCGTGCTGGTCGGCATAGCCGGGAAGGACGTCCTGAGGCCCGAGTTGCCGCCCGACACCATCATCGTCGCGCGCAGCATGGGCGCGGCCGACCTGCTCGACTACGACCGCGAGAAATTGAAGGGGCTGGTGATCGAGGAAAGCTCGAGCCACAGTCATGTGGCCATCGTCGCCCGCGCCCTCGGTATCGCGGCGGTCGGCGGCGCGCGCGGCATCATGGAGCGGATCGAGCCCGGTTGCTCCGTCATCGTCGATGCGGAGGCGGGCGAAGTCTATATCCGGCCATCGCCGCAGGTGGTTTCGCTCTATTCGGACAAGGCCCGGTTTCGTGCCCGCCGCCAGCGCCAGTATGACGCCCTGCGCGGCAAGCCGGCGATGACGCGCGACGGCCAGCGCATCGATCTGCACATCAACGCCGGTTTGCCCGTCGACATGGCGCACCTCGACGAGGCGGGCGCGGACGGCATCGGTCTCTACCGGACCGAGCTGCAGTTCATGATTGCCTCGTCATTGCCCCGCCTCGACCGGCAGACGGCGACCTACCGTGCCGTCCTTGACGCGGCCGGCAAGCGGCCGGTCGTGTTCCGGACCCTCGACATCGGCGGCGACAAGGTGCTCCCGTACCTTCGAAACGAGCCGGAGGAGAACCCGGCACTGGGCTGGCGCGGCGTCCGTCTGGCGCTCGATCGACCGGCGCTGTTGCAGACTCAGCTCCGCGCCATGATCCGGGCTGCAGGCACCCGGCCACTGACCCTGATGGTTCCGATGGTGTCCGAGGTGGCCGAGATCCACGCGGTGCGCGCCCTCGTCGAGGGCGAGCTCGAGCGCGCCCGCCGTCGACGCTTCGATGTGCCCTCGCCGTTGCGGCTCGGCATCATGATCGAGGTACCGTCGCTGCTGTTCGCTCTCGACGACCTCATGCAGGCGGTCGATTTCGTATCGATCGGTAGCAACGACCTGATGCAGTACCTCTATGCGGCAGACCGCGGCAACGAGCGGGTCGGCGTTCGGTTCGACCCTCTCGGTGTCCCGTTCCTGCGTGCCATCCGCTCGGTGGTCGATGCCGGACGCCGTCACGGCCGGCCGGTTTCGTTGTGCGGCGAGATGGGCGGACGCCCGCTCGAGGCCGTCGCTTTGCTCGCCGTCGGACTGCGATCCCTCTCCATGGCGCCGGCATCGATCGGCCCCGTGAAGGCGATGATCCTGTCGCTCGACATCGCGCGGGCCGCAGCCTTCGTGGAGCCGATTCTCGCCTCCGGCAGTGGCAGCATCCGCGAGGAACTTGCCCGTTTCGCCGAGAACGAAGGCCTCGAGATCTGATTGCGAAGACGCGTCAGACCAGCCCACCGGCACTCCGTGCGGCACCGCCGGCCGAAAGCCGTACGAAGACGAGCGAGCGGGCAAGCATGCGCCCGTGCGCATTGGGAAGAGCCCCCAATGCGCCTCGGACTGCCGGCGTTCGGGGATCGCGCTCGATGTGCACTTCGGTTGCGCCGAGGCGGGCGCCGAGCCGACGGATGACGGCCAGGTTGACACTGCCGACGCGATGGCGCGCCCGGCGCGCGGCGAGGATCCGGCGGCAGCCGTCGGCATCGCGCCGGACGAGGAGGTAGCGGCCGGGGCCGATCGGCGGGCAGCCGATCAACCGGTAGGCCACCAGGCGAAACACGCCCCCCCCTTCGAGACGCCAGTCGGCGAGCCCGAGCGGCTGCAGGAACGCCGGCGTCTGCTCGGCTGGATCCGGCGGGAATGGGCGTTGGTCGATGATTGAGCGAGTTGACGGCATCGGCGCGAAGATCTTCCGGTCCAGCGGGCGGCAATGGAACCGTGGCGGTTGGCTCCGGCACCAGCTTCAGGATGGGGCGATCGTGGCGTGCCTCGCGCCCCCGAGACGGACGGGTCGGGTTTGGCGAGTGACGACGCATCCGCCTTGTACAGATGCTGCCACGCGACCGTCCCTGAACGATGAGCAAAACCGCAGAAAGGTTAGCGGAACCCTCTCGGATCGGCCGCTGGTAGGCGAACCTCGGCAAGCAGCGAAAGAGGCCCTGCGGCGTCACCCCGGGTGCCAAGCGCGGGGCCGCTGGTCCCCCCGGACCGGCCTGCATGGGACTGGGACTGCGCCCGTCAGCTCGACACCGGCATGGCCGAGACGCCGCGGCCCGGGGGACCGCACCTGCCGCCTCAGCCGCACTTCGCATAGCCGCACGAGCGGCAGACCCAGCATCCCGACTGCAGGACCAGCGATCCCTGCGGGCACTTCGGACACCGCTTGCCCATCCGGCCCCCGGCGCCCGGCAGTCGGGCCCCGGCTGCTTCCATTGGAACGGCGGGTCCCATGCCGCCATGCCCGTCCGCCGAGGCGGTCGATTGCAGGAAACCGATCCGCTTCAGGTGGGTCTCGATGATCTCCCCGATCGCCGCCATCAGGCTCGGCACGTAGCGACCGTCCATCCATTGCCCGCCTTGTGGATCGAACACGGCCTTCAGTTCCTCCACGACGAACGACACGTCACCGCCGCGGCGGAAGACGGCGCTGATCATGCGCGTCAGTGCCACCGTCCAGGCATAATGCTCGAGGTTCTTGGTGTTGATGAAGATCTCGAACGGCCGCCGTCTCCCGTCCCGTTCGATGTCGTTGATGGTCACATAGATCGCGTGATCGCTTCCGGCCCACTTGAGCTTGTAGGTGTAGCCGGCGAGCACCGGCTCCCGCTCGAGCGGCTTTGCCATGTAGACGACGCCGGCCTCGTCGGCTGGCTTCTCGACACCCTCGGAGCCCCCGCCCGGCTGACGCGTTGGCGCAAGGCTCTGGCCCGGCACGAGGCTTCGACCGGATGCCGCGGCGTCCCCGCTCCCGCCGGCGGGCGATGCAAGCACCGAACCCGTGACAGCGTTCGGGCGAAACGTCGTGCAGCCCTTGAGACCGCGATCGAACGCCTCGTCGTAGACCGACTTGAACAGCTCGAAGTCGATGTCGGCAGGGCAGTTGATGGTCTTCGAGATCGAGCTGTCGACATGGTCCTGGACCGCCGCCTGCATCGCGAGATGCTCGGAGGGCGTCAGCGCGGCCGCGGTGACGAAGGATGCGGGGAGTGCCGCCGCCGCCCCGAACGTCGACCGGAACTGCCGGTAGGCGTAGTCCTCGACGGTCTCTTCCCGGTAGGCGTCGCCGGTGGTTCGGATACGCCGCGTATAGCCGAGGTCGAAGATCGGCTCGATGCCGCTCGACACGTTACCGGCGAGCAGCGAGATGGTGCCGGTCGGCGCGATCGAGGTGAGGCAACCATTGCGGATGCCCGACGCAGCGATTTCCGCCCGGACGTGCGCCGGCAGCCGCTTGACGTTTGGGCCGGCCAGGAACGGACCGCTCGCATAGAGCGGGAAGCTGCCCTTTCCCGCCGCGAGCCGCGCACTGGCGAGATAGGCGTGCTCTTCCACCAAGGCCATCCAGCGCCGCGCCAGTCGTTGCGCCTCGTCGCTGCCGTAGCGCACGCCGCACATGGCGAGCGCATCGGCAAGCCCCGTCACGCCGAGCCCGATCCGACGCTTCGCAAGCGCTTCCGCCTTCTGCGCCGGCAGCGGATAGGCCGAGACGTCGATGATGTCGTCGAGTAGCCGCACGGCGACCGGCACCAGTTCTGCGAGCCGCGCCTCGTCGAGATGCGCCCCGGGCGCGAAGGCCGAGCGTACCAGCCGCGCCAGATTGATCGAGCCGAGGAGGCAGGCGCCATAGGGCGGCAACGGCTGTTCGCCGCACGGATTGGTCGCGAAGATCGTCTCGCAATAGGCGAGATTGTTGCGCGCGTTCACACGGTCGATGAAGATGACGCCCGGCTCCGCGTAGTCGTAGGTAGCCTTGAGAATGCGCTCCCAGAGCGACCGGGCTCGCACCGTCCGGAAGACGCGGCCCTCGAACCTGAGGACCCAGTCCGCATCTGCGCGCACTGCCGCCATGAAGGCGTCCGTCACGAGAACGGAGAGATTGAAATTCCTGAGCCGACCGGCCTCGGACTTGGCGTCGATGAACATCTCGATATCGGGATGATCGCACCGCATCGTGCCCATCATGGCGCCGCGGCGTTGACCGGCCGACATGATGGTGCGGCACATGGCATCCCACACGTCCATGAAGCTCACAGGCCCCGACGCGCCTGCGCCGACACTGCGTACCGGAGCTCCCGAGGGCCTGAGGGTCGAGAAATCGTGCCCGATCCCGCCGCCACGCTGCATCGTCAGCGCGGCCTCCTTGACGTTGTCGAAGATCGAGGTGAGGTCGTCCCCGATCGGACCCATTACGAAGCAGTTGAAGAGCGTGACGTCACGCCCGCTTCCGGCGCCCGCGATGATCCGCCCGGCCGGGAGGAATTCGAGATCGTGCATCGCCTCGAAGAATGTCGTCTCCCACCGTGCCCGCTCGCTGTCTGGCTCCGCCGCCGCGGCAGCCCGTGCGATCCGCCGCCACGTGTCGTCGAGCGCCACGTCGACCGGACTGCCGTCGGCAGCCTTCAGTCGATACTTCGCATCCCAGATCTGCTCCGAGATCGGCGGCAGGCCATGGAGACTGGTCGAGGGAGGGGCGCTCATGCTCCGGAACCCGGTCCAACGCGTTCCGATCCACTGTGGAAGAACGCAATCACATCCGGAATATGCGGCAATCCAGCCCCGGCGTCAACAAATGTTCTCTGAAAGTTCTTTAAATGATCTTGCCGAAGCGGGGCGCTTGCGGTGAGCCGGGGCATTATCGTGACGGTTCAACGGGCGGGCGGATTGCGCTTCCGCCTGAGACCGTCCCAGTAGGCGAGCCGCTTGCGGATCTCGCGCTCGAAACCCCGTTCTGGCGGGTCGTAGTAGGTCTCCCGCCCCTTCAGGTCCTCGGGGAAGTAGCTCTGGCCCGAGAATCCGTCCGGCGCATCGTGGTCATAGGCATAGCCGTCGCCATACCCTTGTTCGGCCATCAGCCGGGTCGGCGCGTTGAGGATGTGCTTCGGCGGCGGCAGGCTGCCGTGCGATTTCGCGGCCGCCGTCGCGGCTTTGTAGGCCACGTACGCGGCATTGGATTTGGGTGCCGTCGCGAGATAGATCGTCGCCTGTGCCAGCGCCAGTTCGCCCTCGGGGCTCCCGAGAAAATCGAAGGCGTCCTTGGCCGCGAGCGCCTGCGTGAGCGCCTGCGGATCGGCGAGGCCGATGTCCTCGATCGCCATGCGCACCAGCCGCCGCGCGAGGAACAGGCGGTCCTCGCCACCGTCCAGCATCCGCGCCAGCCAGTAGAGTGCGGCATCGGGGTCCGAGCCGCGCACGGACTTGTGCAGCGCCGAGATGAGATTGTAGTGCCCTTCCCGCCCCTTGTCGTAGATCGGCGCGCGACGTTGCACGAGCCGGGCGAGCCCTTCGCGGTCGAGCGGCGTCTGCCCGTCGGCCACCGCCGCGAGCACGTCCTCCGCCAGATTGAGCGCGGTGCGACCGTCGCCGTCGGCCATCCCGATCAGCGCCTCGCGCGCATCGGCGTCGATCGGCAACCGTCGCGCTTCGGCCGCTTCCGCGCGCGCCAGCAGCGCCTCGACGGCGTCCCGGTCGTGCCGGTTGAGGACGAGCACGGTGGCGCGCGACAGCAGGGCTGCGTTGAGCTCGAAAGACGGGTTCTCGGTGGTCGCCCCGACCAGCACGATGGTGCCGTCCTCCATCACCGGCAGGAAGCTGTCCTGCTGCGCCCGGTTGAAGCGGTGGATCTCGTCGACGAAGAGCAGCGTCCGACGCCCGGCCTCGCGACGCGCGCGGGCTTTCTCGAAAGCCTTCTTGAGGTCCTGCACACCGGAGAAGATCGCTGAAAGCTGCTCGAGTTCGAGCCCGACTTCGTTGGCGAGCAGCCGCGCTATGGTCGTCTTGCCGGTGCCCGGCGGTCCCCAGAGCAGCAGGCTCGGCAGCCGTCCGGATGCGATCAGGCGTGTCAGCGTTCCGTCCGGTCCGACGAGATGGTCCTGCCCGACGACGTCGGCGAGCCGCTGAGGACGCAATCGATCCGCCAGTGGCCGCGGGGCCCCGTCCGACATTCCGGCAGCTTCGAACAGTGTCGCCATGGTGCGCGAAGGATAGTCGCAGCGGCCCTCACTGGCCAGCGGTGAGGCCTGACGACGCAGGAGCACGCCGACGCTGCCTCAGCGGCCGAGATGGCTCCAGATCCCGATCCTGAGACCGAGGCTTCGCCGCGCGACGAGTGTGTTGAGCCCGACGCCGACGATCATGGCGGCGGCGGTCGCGATGGCCGCCCCCTTGAGGCCGAAGAGTGGCACCAGTAGCAGGTTGAGCGAGATCGTCAGGATGGCCACCGTAATGGCGACGATGGCCGACGCCCGCTGTTTGCCGAGCATGTTGAGAAGCAGTTCCGATGGCCCGGCGGCGGCCCGCGCGAGGTAACCGATCGCGAGGATGCTCATCACCGGGTATCCGGCGCCGAACTGTGGCCCGAACAGCGACAGGAGCTGCGGTCCCGCAAGCAGCAGCAGTGCCGCCGTCGCAAGTGATGGCCAGAACGTCCACGTCACGGCCTCCCGAACGGCCGTCTCGAGGCCTTCGCGATCCCCACGCGCGTTCAGCGTGGCGAACTGGTTGGCCATGGCGCTGCCGACGGCGTAGTGGACGAACATGACGAGGCTCATGGTCTTGGCCGCGGCGAAATAGATGCCGACGTCGGCGGGCGACATCAGCTGCGACACGACCAGCACGTCGGTGTTCTGGAGCAGGATTTCGGAGAAGGTGATCGCGAGCAACGGCAGGGACGTGGCGAGCCACAGCCGAACCGGCCGCTTCGCAGGGCCGCGCGCCACGTCGCGCGCGAGGCGCGACTGGATCAGCGCGAGCTGCACGAGCGTCGCCACCAGCGTGCCCGCGACGGCGGCGCCGGCAGCCGTCACCGCCGTCAGTGGCAGGCCGAAGGCGTAGGCGCCGGCCATGGCCAGGAGAACCAGCGTCGGCCGCAGCACATAGGGCGGCAGCAACGCTGCAACGAGCCAGCCGCGGCCCCGCCCGATGCCGTCGTGCACGTCGCTGAGGGCGATCATCGGCACGCAGGCGAGCGCCAGGAAGGCAGGCAGCACATAATGATGGGCGACGAGGTTGCCCTGCCACCAGAGCGCCGCTCCTGCGAGGCCGGCGATGAGCAAGGAGATCCCCAGCGGCAGCAGCCGGCCCACCATGAGAAGACCGCGAAGGTGGTCGAACTCCCCTCGCTCCCGGTATTCGGGAACGAGCCGGATCATCAGCGTCGACATGCCGAGGTTGGAAAGTCCGCCGAGCACCAGCACCCACGTCCACACGAAGACATAGATGCCGTACTCGAAGCCGCCCATCAGGCGAGCGAGCACGATCTGCGAGAGATAGAGGACGGCGGCGCTGGCGACGCGGACCGAAAAAGCTGCGACGGCACCGCGCTGGGCGGTCCGTGTCGCGGTCTGGCTCCTGAGCAGGTCGGTCACAAGGGCGCTGGTGCGGTCCCGCCATGCAGCGAGCCCCCCCCGTCTTGCAGCCGCAGCCGCCTCGCCCCCACGCATGATCCGTTGCCTCTCGAGCCCACGCTCGCTCCTGCGACACCGACGCGCGGCTATGGTCGAGCGCATGTGCCTGCCGTCGAGGCGCTGGGCCGTCGCCACACCCGCGTCCTTACCGACAGGCGAGTCTATCGGGGAAAGGTTATCGTTCCGTGCACCGATGACGTTCCCGCTTGCGGATCGTCTCGGCCACACCGGCCCAGGCCCAGGAGCGGCCGGCATCTCCTGTAAGGGCGTGCTGGGTCGAGAAGAATTCAGCCACGTCGGCGGCGTGAATTCCGTGGCGGCCTTCGAGGGCCGACGCCATCTCGCCCACGTCGCGCGGCGTCGGGGTCACGTCCTCGTCCGGGTGCCAGAGTTGTGGCATCATCTAGCTCTCTGCGGCAGGATTGAAGCTCGGTGTGGTTCTGGACGCCCGGTAGCAAGATCGGAGCCAGCCTGTGTCGGGCGGGAAAGCGGCTTTGCGACCGACCGGTGATCCTGGAAACCCGCCCCTGCGTTTCAACTTGAGGGAAACAATGGGTCGCATCGTTCCGGATCGGGACGCCCGACCAGAGTTCCGTTAATCTGGACGAACGGGTCGGTCGCGTCCGCCGGGAGCGCCGGGCGGAGGACAGCGGAGGTGAAAGCCATGCGCGCCGGAGCAACAAAGCTCGATTGGGGCCTTGCAGCGGGTCTCGTGCTTGCCGTGATGCTCGCCCCTTGGCCATCCGTGCTGGCCCAGTCGGCGCCCCAGCCCGAACCACCTTCGGCTCGCGCCGGCCCCGCGATCCCCGACGGGATCACCGTCACGCCGTCGCAACCCCTCGCGACCCCACCCGGCTTCGGCGGCAGCGACGGCGCAGCCCGCGAGCGTGACGCAGACGCCGAGCGCCAGCCGCCCGGTGGGTGCCGCTACCGCGAGCAGAAGCTCGAGCTGATCGTCTGACCCGCTAGTTCTTCGCGGCGGGGGCCGCAACGGGCGCCTGCGCCTGAGTGGGCGCAGCCGGCGCCTTGGCCGCGGGCTTGACGGCCTTCCGCGCCGTTGCTGCCGGCTTCTTGCGCCGGACGAGCCGCTTGGCCGGCTTCCGGTTTCCGCAGTCCCACGCGACGACGGATGCCCTGACGCTCTGCACCTCCCGTGCCGCGGTGTCGAACGGCATCGCGTCGAGCGCCGGCATGCGCTGCTGAGCCCTCCAGGGCGCCGCGATGAAACCGTGATCGAGGAGCGCGGCTGCACGAATGTTGCGGTCGACGCCCGACGGCTCACCGAGCACGACCGCGATCAGCCTTTGCCCATTTCGCGTCGCCGTCGCGATCATGTTGAAGCCCGAGTCACAGATGAATCCGGTCTTCAGCCCGTCCGCACCTTCGAAATCCCTGAGCAGCAGGTTGTGCGACTTGAGCCGGATCTTGCCGACTTGCACCTCGGACAGGGTCCAGAGCGCGCGATGCTCGGGAAAATCCGAGATCACTGCACGGGCCAGGCGGGCGAGGTCGCGCGCCGTCGAGACCTGCCCGGCGGCCGGCAACCCATGCGGGTTGACGAAGCGCGAGCGCGACATGCCGAGGCGCTGGGCGGTGGCGTTCATGCGCGCGACGAAAGTTTCTTCGCTGCCCGAGACACGCTCCGCCAGCATTACGGCGACGTCGTTCGCCGACTTCACGATGAGCACCCGGATGGCGAGGTCCACCGGGATCTGCTCGCCGACCGGCAGCCCGAGCTTGCTCGGCACCTGCGCGTGCGCGTGCTCGCTGACCGTGACCATGTCGTCGGCCTTCAGACGGCCGGCTTTGATCTCGTCGAGCACCACGTAAGCGGTCAGGATCTTGGTGACCGACGCCGGAAACCACTTGTGATCCGCATCCTCGGCATAGAGGACGCGCCCGCTCTCGGCTTCGAGCAGCAGGGCCGGGCCGGCCTGCGTCACGCGTGCGGGCAGCATTGCAGCGAAGCTCATGGCGAGTCCGGTGGCCAGGGCGACGAGTGGTTTTGAAAGCATCGCTGATCCAGTCCCGTGGCCCGATGTCGGTTCGGCGGTCGGGTATCCGGGACCCGAACGGTTTGCGCGCCGGCCCGGCGAAGACACGTCCCAATTAAGAGGTCCAGCCCCGTCAGGCAACCCTGCACGACCCTCTGCGACGCGACGGCCGTACAAGTCGGCGTCGTCAATTCATGGTGGCGAAACGCGGATCGATCGTCTCGCCGACGGGCGTGAACCGCAACCCCTTGATTTTCCGGCTGTAGGCGATCGGCTTGCGCGCGCTGGCGATGAAAATGCTGGCCTGGTCTTCGGCGAGCAGTGCCGCGGCCTTCTCGAAGGCTTCTTTCCTGAGGCGCGCGTCCGAGATCCCGCGAGCCTCCTTGATCAGCCGGTCGATGTCGCGATTGCAGTACCAGCTGCTGTTGCCCGTGCCGAACATGTCGCAATCGTACATTTCGCCGAGCCAGTTGTTGGCGTCGAGGTACCGCGTGCCCTTCCACAGGAACAGGATGTCGTACATCTGCTTCTCGTCGCGCATCCTGGCTGCAACGGCCGGCCACGGTTCAGAGACGATGCGCGACGTTACGCCGAGCCGGGCAAGCCCGCTCATCATGATCAGCGCTGCACGCTCCGAATGCGGGTCGCCGGCGATGGCGCCGATGGTGATGTCGCGCGCGGGCACCTTGGCCTTCGCGAGAGCCTCGGTGGCTGCCGCGATGTCGTAGGCCGGGCGCTGGAAGCCCTGCGGCGGCGCCCCGAGCGTCGGCGGCAGCGGAATGGTGACGGCGGTTGCCCCCTGCGGCAGCGCGCCGGCGATGAAGCTTTCTGCATGAAAGGCCTGCGCGATGGCCTTGCGCGTGGCCTGGGTCTTGAAGGGGTCTCGTCCGGCATTCAGCAGGCCGACGAAGATGCGCGGGCTGTCGATCTCGGCGACAGTGATGTCCTTGGCTTCGCGCAGCCGCTTCGTCTGGTGCGGCAGGAAATTGCCTTCCGCGACATGCACGTCGCCCTTGAGCAGATACTCGACACGCTGTTCCGGGTCGAGAACGAGGCGGAGCTCGACTTCCTTGATCGGCGCGCTGCCGCCGTCACTGCTCCAGTGGCCCCCGAACCGTTCCAGGACCACGCCGCCGGACGGATCGCGCGATTTGAACAGATAGGCGCCGGACCCGGCCTCGTTGAACTGCAGCCACGCCCGGCCCCAGTCGTTGTTCAACTCGTTCGCCTTGAGCAGCTCCGAGTTGACGATTGCGATTTCCGGCAACAGCGTCAGGAACAGCGGCGACGGACGCGAGAGGCTGAACTCGACGGTTTGCGGGTCGATCGCCTTCGTCGATCCTGGGCTGACCAGGCCGTTGAGCAGCGGAGCGACGCCCCGCTTGAGGGCCAGGATGCGCTCGACGGAATAGACGACATCGGCCGCGCGCACCTCGCGGCCATCGTGGAACTTGGCATCGCTGCGCAGCGTGAAGCGGAACGTACGGCCATCCTCCGACACCGTGTAGGATTGCGCCAGCCACGGCGCGATCCTGAGCGGCCCGTCCATCCAGCGGAAGAGCCCGTCGTAGACATGCAGCCGGACGTCGGTGCGCCTGGTGTCGAGAATGAGATGAGGATCGAGCGTATCGTATGGCGACGCAATGGCGACCACGAGGCGCTTGTCGGCATCGGCGGCGGCGAGGTTCGCAGCCATCACCATCGAGAGGACGACGCCGAACGCGGACAGCATGAGCATCCACGGCGTCCGCTTCCTGTCCCGCATCTCTCTCGTTACCTCATGTCAGTGCGCCGGCCGGACTACGGTGCGGTTGCCCCGATACGACATCCCGGCCCAAGCGTTCGAGGTGTTCGGTATCAGAGCCGTACGCATTTAGTGTGGTGACAGGATCAATTGGCAAACTAATGGCAATTTCGGCCGGCCCGGTCAACGAAGAGCGCACGCGAAGAGCGTGCATTTCGAGGGCGCTCGCCTATAAGGTGCGCCGGTTGTCGCCAAGCACGGGAGAAGCGGATGGCAGGCTGGCTGGTCGGATCGAATGCCGAGGGGAAATCGCCGGGAGCCCGATTGCGTGAGCGGCTCGCCGCGCCCGGTATTGTTCGTGCGCCCGGCGCACACAATGCCCTCGCCGGACTGCTGGCGCGCGAAGCCGGCTTCGAGGCGCTCTACGTCTCGGGCGGCGCCGTGACGGCGAGCCTCGGCCTCCCCGACCTCGGCATCCTGACGCAGGAAGAGTTGTGCCTCGTCGTCCGCTCTGTGTCGCGCGCCACGGGTCTGCCCCTCATCGTCGACGGCGACACCGGCTACGGTGAGGCGCTCAATGCCATGCGGCTGGTCCGCGAACTCGAAATGTCGGGCGCCGCCGCCGTGCATATCGAAGATCAGGTGCTGCCCAAGAAATGCGGCCATCTGAACGACAAGACGATCATTCCCGCCGAGCAGATGGCGGCCAAGATCGCGGCGGCGAGAAAGGCGAGCCGTGACATCGTCATCATCGCCCGGACCGATGCGGCGGCCTCGGAGGGCCTGCAGGGCGCCATCGCCCGCGGCCGCATGTACGCCGAAGCTGGCGCGGACGTCGTCTTCCCCGATGCGCTGACCAGCCTCGAGCAGTTCCGGGTGTTTGCCTCGGCCATACCCCGCCCTGTCATGGCCAACATGACCGAGTTCGGCCGCACACCCCTCGAGACAGCCGCCGCGCTCGAGGAAGCCGGCGTGCGCATCGTGATCTGGCCGGTCTCATCGCTCCGCATCGCGGCGCGCGCCATGCAGGACTTCTATGCAGGGCTGGCGGCGGACGACACCACCGCGCCGCAGGTCGATCGCATGCTGACCCGCAAGCGGCTCTATGAACTCATCGGTTATCACGAGTTCGAGGCCCTCGACCGCTCGATCATCGCCAGCATCGTGCCGGAAAAGCCGGGCGACTGAACGTGGGGTGGAGGCCGGTTTCCGGCGTTCGCGGTCGGGAATCTACTGGCTGCGGAGCGGGATTTCGGCCTTCACGTCAGAGCGCTCGACCTTGTGCAGCGAGATGGATGGCGCGTCCCAGGTTCCGCGGAGGCTGAGATGCTCTTGCGGTGCCGACGTCGGGTCCGCGGCCGGCCCCGCGCCGATGCTCACGTCCATCAGTCGGCCGGGCACGTCGAGCCGACCGGCGCCGATGATCGTCTGACTGCCGGAGCGCGCGTTCAGGGCCTCGATGGTCACTGCACCGTTGAGAAGACGAAACCGTCCGTTCAGCGTGTCGAGCGCGGTCGAACCCTTGCCGGCTGCTGCCCATCCGACGACGGTACTGCCACGGGCGGCATGCGTCAGCGCGGCCAGATCGAGGCCGACGCGCCCCGGTTCCGCCAATTCGAAATGCCCACGGCCCGAGAGTGCCGCCAGCGCTTCCATCGGTGATCTGCCGTTGGCGGAGCCCTCGAACGTCACGTTGGAGCGGCCGAGCAGCGGATTTCTCCGGAGCGGCGCTGCGAGCACCCGACCCACGTCGACTCCCCGGAGCTTCATCTTCATGTCGACCTTCGCCACCGGGGTATTGAGGTCGACCACGAGTTGACCGCCGACACGACCGGCCTCGATTTCGAGTTCGGCGAGATCGGCGAGCAGATGGCCCTTGTTGAGCGCGATGGTGATGGCCCCGCGCCCGGTCTCTACCGCCGGCAATCGCACGCGGTCCGCCGAGATGCGGAGATCGGCGTCGATCACATTGAGAAGATGCGGCACGTCGGCGCCAGCGGCCGGAGCGGCAGGATGTTGCGTCAGGTAGCGGCTGAGATCGAGTTCCTGGAACCCCAGTGTGCCGTCGAGCGCCAATCGTGCGCCGCCATGCTTGATGGTGAAGGCGCCCGTCGCGAGATTCCCGTCGGCCCCGATCCGGGCCTTGGCGAACGCCATCTGCTGCGGCGTCCACTCGAGTGGCCCCGAAATCGAGATCGACTTGATGAGGTCGCCGAAGTTCTCGCTGAGCCCGAGCCAGCCGAGATACTTGCGCAGGCTCTGCAGCTTGACTTCGCCCTGCCCCGAGAACGTCGGCGTGGTGCCGGGCTTGAACGCGCCATCGAGCGTCGCCTCGATGACGCCGCTGCGCAGAGAAAGCCGCATCGGGAGCTGCTGCGAGGCGCCGCGCGAGGCGAGGTCCGTCCACTGCGCCTCGAGATTGAGCCGCTGGCCGTTGAGCTGCCCGTTACCGACGAGTTTGTACTGCCCCTTGCGGCTGACGGTGACCGTTGCGGTGAGATCCTTGAGCACCGTCTGGTGACCATTCGGCGCAATCACCTTGAGGCGCGCTTTTTTCAGCTTGAGCGCGCCGGCCGCGAACCCGGCGATGTAGGGCATGCGGGACGGCACGACCTCGGGCAGGCTCGACAGCGGTTGCTGCGGCATGCGCGACAGGTCGAGCGTGAGGCGCGCATCGTCCACGGCGATCAGGCTCGGCGCGCGCTGGCCTGAACCTTCGACGTTGTCCGAACTGATCGAGAGTACGCCGTAGTCGAGCGTCAATGGCAGCCGGTCGCTGATCGTCACGGGCGTCGTGATGGCGAGCGTTTCCATCGACTGCGCGAGTGCAGGAGAGACGCCGATGCGCTCGCTTCGCCCGGGCAGGTCGATGGAGAGCGACAGGCCGCCGACCACCGCGATGCATCCGGCGACAGCGGCGGATCTGGCGAGTGGCGCGCGTGTAAATTGGCTAGGCGTCATGCTGTGTCGGATCCTGCCGCCGGCGAGCGGTGCAGCGGGTCAGTGGCCCTGTCGCCGTCTGTTGCCACGATGCGCGCTCCCCACGTGTTCGTCACTCGAACCGAACTCGGCCGGATGTCGTGGTCATAGCTTGCCGTCCCCATCTCCCGCAAGCCGCCAAGATCATCGCTGAATATGGCAGAGAAACGACGGGCCGATGGCGAATTCTTCGATCATTGAAGCTGATTCGTTGTGCAAGCCAAGTCGGTCATTCGTAGTACGGTCCGATTGTCGCAACGTCGGCGATCTGCCGCCCGGCAGGTCCATTGCAGGGTCTTGCGGTGGGCCGAGGGCGGTGCTTTATGGCGGAAACTGTCCGGTGTCGGCGGCATGTCGCCGGCGACTGGGGAAGCGCTGGGCTGCACGCGGTCATTTGGGAGAGGTTCGGTGAACAAGGTCTATGGAAGCGCCGCTGAAGCGCTGGCGGGCGTCGTCAAGGACGGCCAGACGATCGCGGTCGGAGGCTTCGGCCTTTGTGGCATTCCCGAGGCGCTGATCGCAGCGACGCGCGATAGCGGCGTGAAGGGCCTGACGGCCATCTCGAACAACGCCGGCGTCGACGAGTTCGGCCTCGGCATCCTCCTGAAGACCCGCCAGATCCGCAAGATGATCTCGTCCTACGTCGGCGAGAACAAGGAGTTCGAGCGCCAGTATCTCGCCGGCGAACTCGAACTCGAGTTCACCCCGCAGGGCACGCTCGCCGAGAAGCTGCGTGCCGGCGGCTCCGGCATTCCTGCCTTCTACACGCGCACGGGCTACGGGACGCTCGTCGCCGAAGGCAAGCCGACGGCCGAGTTCGACGGCCAGATGTACGTGCTCGAGCGGTCTCTCAAGGCCGACGTGGCCCTGGTCAAGGCCTGGAAGGCCGACAAGGCCGGCAATCTCGTCTACCGGCTGACGGCGCGCAACTTCAACCCCGTGTGCGCCATGGCCGGCAAGGTGACGGTCGCCGAAGTCGAGGAGATCGTCGAGACCGGCGAACTCGATCCCGACCAGATCCACACGCCGGGCATCTTCGTGCAGCGCATCGTACTCAATGCGACGCCCGAGAAGCGCATCGAGCAGCGCACGGTCCGCAAGTAGTCGCCTGGCGCGTCGTGCGCCGCCCCGAATTCCACGATCGAGGAGTGTTCCCATGGCCTGGACCCGCGAGGAAATGGCGGCGCGCGCCGCGAAAGAGCTCGAGGACGGCTTCTACGTGAATCTCGGCATCGGCCTGCCGACGCTGGTCGCGAACTACATCCCGGACGGCATCGACGTCATGCTCCAGTCCGAGAACGGCCTCCTCGGCATCGGTCCGTTCCCGACCGAGAACGAGGTCGATCCCGACCTGATCAACGCCGGCAAGCAGACGGTGACGACGATCAAGGGCTCGAGCTTCTTCTCCTCCGCCGACAGCTTCGCGATGATCCGCGGCGGTCACATCAATCTGGCCATCCTCGGGGCCATGCAGGTCTCCGAGACCGGCGATCTCGCCAACTGGATGATCCCCGGCAAGATGGTGAAGGGCATGGGCGGCGCCATGGATCTCGTCGCCGGCGTCGAGCGCGTCGTCGTGGTGATGGAGCACACCGCCAAGAAGAAGGACGGCTCGACCGATCTCAAGATCTTGCCGAAATGCACCCTGCCGCTCACGGGCGTCGGCGTCGTCAACCGCATTATCACCGATCTCGCCGTCATGGACGTGACGCCGGCCGGTCTGAAGCTGGTCGAGACGGCGCCGGGCGTGTCCGCCGACGAACTCGCAGCCAGCACCGGCGTCAAGTTCGTCTGACGCCGCCAGAGGGGGCAGCGGCGAGGCCGTCTTACGGCACGGAGCGGAATGGGCGTGACGGGATTGCCGGCCCTGAAGCGATGGATGCTGACGACGCGGGCGGGTCGCATCGCCCTCGTCGCTCCGCGTGCCGCACTCGCCACGCGGCAGGCGGGCATCTTCGGGAGCATCCGGCGCATCGCGGGCTGGAGTATCCGCTCGCGGGAACTGGCCAACTTCACCTACGCGACGACGCGCGACAGCGATCGGCTCCTTGCAGGCGTCATGGCCGAGATCGCGCGCCGGCCGCTCTCCGAAATGCTGACCTACATCGACGAGTTGGCCGCTGACAGCGAGCTTGCGGACTACGTCGTCGCCGAAACGTCGCGATCCGCGAACCGCTGGAGCATGGATCCGGTGTTCCTCCCGGGTCGGCGCCTCGCCTTCTACTTGGCAGCCCGCGCTCTGAAGCCCGCGCTGGTCGTAGAGGCCGGCGTCGACAAGGGCCTCGGCGCCGTCCTCGTCTCTCGCGCGCTTGCCCGCAACGCCGCCGAGGGCCATGCCGGCGATTACCTCGGCATCGAGTACGATCGCGAGAAGCCGATCCCGCTTTACGCCAATTACCCCGGTCGCATCGGTACGATCGTGAGGGGAGACTCGGTCGAGATACTGCGCGGGCTCGGCCGTCCGGTCAGTCTGTTCATCCACGACACCACCGCGGCCGCGGATCACATGCGCGCGCAGCTTGCGACGGTCGATCCCATGATGGAGACGAGCGGTCTGATCGCGTCCACATGGACCACCGAGAGCCTCGTCGACCATGCCGTTGCAACCGGGCGCCGTCTCCTCTCGCACCAGGAAGAACCCGCTGGCCATTGGTTCCGTGGCGACCGCGTCGGCTTCCTCTGGGGCTTCGGTACGCCGCCGCCATGCCGGACGAGCGAGACAGCGCCGCCGCCGAGCGGCTAGCCTGACGCGAGAGCCCGCGTCTGACGTCCTCGGCGCGATAGGCGGACACAGCCATGCCACTGGAGACCCCCCATGCCCGATATCAAGGAAATCGCGACCGGACTTCGATTTCCCGAAGGACCGATCGCATTGCCGGACGGCGCCGTCCTGCTGGTCGAGATCGAGCGCGGCACCCTGACCCGCATCGAGCCCGACGGCCGGGCGACCGTCGTCGCGACGCCCGGTGGCGGTCCGAACGGCGCCGCCATCGGCCCGGACGGGGCCTGCTACATCACCAACAACGGCGGCTTCGACTGGGTGCGTGGCCCGGATGGTATCCGCCCGCACGCCCAGGCCAAGGACTACATCGGCGGCCGCATCGAGCGGGTCGATCTCGCGACCGGCAAGGTCGACGTGCTCTACACGAAAGGCCCGAACCACAAGCTGAACGGCCCGAACGATCTCGTCTTCGACGCCCACGGCGGCTTCTACTTCACCGATCTCGGCAAGGTGCGTGACCGGGACTGGGACCGCGGCTGCGTCTACTACGCCCGGGCCGACGGCAGCCGCATCGTCGAGGTCGCCTATCCGCTGATCACGCCGAACGGCTGCGCGCTGTCGCCCGACGGCAAGGTGCTCTACGTGGCCGAGACCCAGACCGGGCGCGTGTGGGCCTATGACATCGTCGCCCCCGGCGAGGTGTCGAAGCGGGCCTGGCCCTCGCCGTCGGGCGGGCGACTGCTGGCGGGCGTCGGCGGCTACAACCTGTTCGATTCCATGGCCGTGGACGCTGCGGGCAATGTCTGCGTCGCGACCCTGTTCAACCCGGGCATCACGGTCATCTCGCCATCCGGCAATCACCGCCACATCGCCATTCCGGGCGACCCCTATGTCACCAACATCTGCTTCGGCGGTCCGGGCCTCGCGACGGCGTTCATCACGCTCTCCATGACGGGCCGCCTCGTCTCCATGCCGTGGGACGGCGGCGGCTGCCCGCTCAACGACCTGAACACGTGATACGCGCCATGCGAACCCTGCAACCAGCGGAATACCGTCGGTGATCGAGTTCTATGGTCTGTCGATCTCTCCGGCCGCGGCCGCCGTCGTGGTCATGGCGACGGCGATCGGCGGTTTCATGCGCGGCTTCGTCGGCTTCGGCGGCGCGCTGGCCCTGGTTCCGGCCTTGAGCCTCGCCCTCGGTCCACGCGTGGCCGTGGCGGTCGCGAGCATCGTCGGCCTTCCGGCGGTCTTGCAGTTCCTGCCCGAGGCGCTGCGCCACGCCGACCGGTCGCGCATCGGTCCGCTCGCGCTCGCGATTCTCATTGGCGCGCCGCTCGGCTCGCTGGTGCTGACGACGGTGCGGCCCGAGATCATGACCGGAGTGATCGGCGCCGCCGTCATGCTGATGGCCCTTATCACGTGGCGCACACCGTCGGGTAGCGCCGTCAAACCGCGCCCCTGGCTGAATGTCGCGGCTGGCGGCCTCAGCGGCATCCTGCAGGGCGCGGCCGGCATCGGTGGCCCGCCCTCCGTCGCCGTACTGATGGCGCAGGGCGGCCCGACGCGGCAGGTTCGCGCCGACGTGCTGGCCGCCACCGCCTGCATCTCCGTCTGTGGGCTCGCCTCGCAGCTCTGGTTCGGCATCTTCACTGAGGGCTCGCTCGCCGTGTCGGCCGTTCTCGTGCCGGTGTTCGTCGCCTCGTCGTGGTACGGCGGCCGCTTCTTTCTGCGCGGCGGCGACGCACATTTCCGCGCCGCGGCGCTGGGCATCCTGCTGGTGATCGGCCTGGCCGCGCTGATCGGCTCTCTGAGACCGCTGCTCCTCGGTCCCTGACGCGTTCGCACGTGGCCGATCGACCACGAGGCTGCCTCGACCCGGACGATCTGCTAGACTGACAACGGACGGATCAACAGCGAACGGAGAGCCGACGTGTCGAGACTTCGCATGCACGCGATCTTGGTCGCCCTCCTGGGGCTCGGGCCGGCTGCCGTCGTGGCTCAGGAACGTCCCGCGCCTCCGGCCGCTCCTGCCGCACCGGGTGTCATCACCGAGGGCGCCAAGGGCGTCACCATCGGCGGCGCGCCGGCTGCCCGCGTCGGTGACAGGACGAGCAGCGGTGATCCGCTCGCCAAGGGCTCGAGCAACGTCTTCATCAACGGCCGCCCCGCCGTCACGGTCGGAGACACGACCGGGTGCGGCGGTGTTGTCGTCGGTGGCGCGAGCGGCGTCTTCATCAACGGCAAGCCCGTCGCCCGCGCCGGCGACGTCACCACCGGATGCCCCGGCAAATGATGGCCCGCGTCGCAGCGCTCGTCGCCATGGGGCTTCTCGCTTGGCTGGCGCTGACGCCGGCCACGGCCCAGACGGTGCCCGACGGCCGCCTGCCGTCTCCGGCCCTCGTCAAGCTGCAGGAAACAGCCGCCGCGCTCTACAAGAGCGGACGGTTCGCCGAGGCGCTGGTCGCCTCCGAGCGCACCCTGGCGGCCACCCGCGCCGAGTTCGGCAACGACCACGAGCAGGTCTCGATCCAGCTTTTCGGTCTCGGCCTCGTCGCCGAGCGGGCGGGCCGCCTCGACGTCGCCGAGCGCGCCTACCGCGACAACCTGCGCATCGGCGACATCGTCTACGGCAAGGACAGCGCCTTCGCGACCCAGGTCATGGAGCAGCTTGCCGGCACGCTGGTGGCGCTGGGCCGCCCCGGCGAGGCCGAGGCGTTGCTCCAGCGTGCCCTCGCGATCCGCGTCGGACTTCTGGGCGGTGACAATTCCTGGTCGGCGAGCACGCACGCGGGTCTCGGCGCCGTCAGCCTCGCGAAAGGCGATCCCGCCGCTGCCCTGAAATCCTATCGCGAGGCGGTGCGGCTGCTGACGGGAAAGCGCGAATCCCAGACGCTCGCCGCCCACGTCATGCAGAACGAGATCCGCCGACAGTTGTCGGCCTTCACGGGGCTCATCGAGGCCGCGTGGCAGGAACGCGCCCGCAATCCCTCGACGACCGCGACCCTCGCCGACGAGAGTTTCGCCGCGAGTCAGCGCGCCTGGAGCACGTCGGCGGCGTCCGCTTTGGCCCGCATGTCGGCCCGGATCGCCGCCGGCCCGTCGCCGCTTGGACAGCGCATCCGCCGTCAGCAGGACGCCGCCGAGCGCGTTCTGGCCTTGCATCAGGAGGATACGCGCGAGCTGACACGTTGGAGCGCGGTGCAGCGCCAGGACGCCGCCTATTCGATCCTCCTCGAGCGTTTCCGACAGGCGAGCATTGCCCAGCACCGGAAGTCGGCCCCTGACGTCAAGCGGCAGACCGAGCTGGTCGCGGATCTCCAGGCCCATCTGGCGCGTTGTCCGCCCGGCCAGAAGAAGTCGGGCTGCGAGAACGCCGAGCGCGATCGCAACGCCATCACGCGCGAGCTGAGCCAGTTGTCGGCGGCCTCGTCGGTGGGCGCCGGTGATCTCATGGCGATCCACCGCGAGATGGAAGCCGCCGAAGCCCGCTTGCCGGGCCACGCCGCGTTCCAGGCTGCCCGGAAGGCGCGCATCGACGAGCAGGTGCGCCTCGATCGGGTCGTCCAGGCCGAGCGGAAGGCGATCGTCGCCCAGTTCCCCGACTATCTCGCCCTCACCGAGCCCGCGCCGCTCACCATCGCCGAAACCCGCGCCGCGCTGATTCCGGACGAGGCGCTGGTGACCGTGCTCGTCGGCAAGTCGGCGTCCTACGTCTGGGCCATCTCGCGCGATCGCGCGGACTGGGCGCGCATCGACGCCGGCGCCGAGGTGCTCGCGGGGCATGTGGCCGCTCTCAGGAATGCCCTCGACCCGCTGTCTTCGCCGCCGGCGCCCGGTGCCGCCCCGGCCTTCGACGTCGACCGCGCGCACGCGGTCTATCGTCTGGTTCTCGGCCCCGTCGAGCGGGCACTGGCCGGCAAGAAGCGCCTCATCCTCGTGCCGACAGGCCCACTGACGAGCCTGCCCTTTCATGTGCTCGTCACCGAGCCGCCGCGCCGTGAGGCGAGCGAGCGCGACACGCTCCGCGCGGCGGCGTGGCTGGCGCGTCGTCATGCGACGAGCGTGCTGCCGTCGGTGCCCTCTCTCACGGCCTTGCGCCGGACGGGACAGTCGGTCCGCGCCGCCGAGCCGTTCCTCGGCATCGGCGATCCGGCGTTGGTGGGGCCGGGAACGCCGCAGGGCGGACAGGCGCGCGCCGCCGCGGTGTCGGTCGCCGCCATCTATCGCAACGGCAAGGCCGACCTTCGCGCGGTCCGCGAACTTGCGCCCCTGCCCGAAACGGCCGCCGAGTTGCGCGCCATCGCGGACGCCATGAAGGCCCCGGAATCGGCCCTGCTGCTCCGCCACGACGCCACCGAAACCCGCATCCGCAAGCTGCCCCTCGACCGCTATCGCGTCGTCCATTTCGCGACCCACGGCCTCGTGGCGGGCGAGTTGTCGGGCCTCGAAGAACCGGCCCTCGTGCTGACGCCACCGCTCCGCCCGTCCGATGAGGACGACGGCCTGTTGACGGCGTCCGAGGTGGCCGCGCTTCGCCTCGATGCCGATTGGGTCGTGCTCTCGGCGTGCAATACGGCGGCGGGCTCCGAGGTCGGCGCCGAGGCCTTGTCGGGCCTTGCCCGCGCATTCTTCTTCGCCGGCGCGCGCGCCATGCTCGTCTCGCACTGGGCGGTCAACTCCGAAGCGACGGTCTGGCTCACGACACGAACCTTCGAGGCGCTCGCCTCGAACAACAAGCTCGGCCGCGCCGAGGCCTTTCGCCAGACCATGCTCGCGATGATCGATGCCGGCCAGCCGCCGTCGTTCTGGGCGCCCTTCGAGATCGTCGGCGAGGGAGCGGCACGATGATGGTGGCGGTGAAACACTGGATGTTCGCTCTCGCCGTGCTCGGCACGGTCACGACGGATGCCGTCGCTCGTGATGCAAAAGAAGGTGAGGCATTGGCGCGTCGCCTGTGCGCGCACTGTCACATGCTGCCCGGGCAGGGCGAGAAGCAGAAGGCGGGCGACGTCCCCTCCTTCGCCGCCGTGGCCGCCCGTCCGGGCCAGTCATATGAGACCATCGTCCGCTGGCTGCAATCGCGGCCAACCATGATGCCGGATCATCACCTCTCGCAGGACGAAAGTTACGCGCTGGCCGCCTACATCCTGTCGCTGGCACCGCGGTGACAATGTCACCGACAGTGCGTCTCGGGAGGCCTAGCGTGACAGTCGTAGCTTAACGAGAGGATATTCGAGCCATGACGTCCAATGTCGGCGGTATCGACCGCATCCTGCGCATCGTGATCGGCCTCGGCCTGATCGCCCTCGTCTTCGTCGGTCCTCAGACCCCGTGGGGCTGGATCGGCATCGTCCCGCTGGCGACCGGCCTGATCGGTTGGTGTCCGGCCTATCTCCCGTTCGGTATCTCGAGCTGCCCCCGCTCGGACAAGTCGTGAGAGCGATGGCGCGCGGACCATGGGGCTTCTGCGGCGGTTCGATCCGTTCGGACACTGGCGACGCCGTCGGGGAGCCCGCCGGCCATCGAAGAGGTTGAGCGATGACCTATCCCGTGAACATGGCGGTTAAGCCGGAGGTGGCGGCCTTCTACGATCCGGAGACCGCAACCGTGTCCTATGTGGTCAAGGACCCGGCCTCGTCGGCCTGTGCGATCATCGACAGCGTCATGGACATCGACTACGCGGCCGGCCGCATTTCGTTCGCCTCCGCCGACCAGCTGATCGACTACGTCCGCGCCAACGACCTCACGCTCGAGTGGCTGATCGAGACCCACGCCCACGCGGACCATCTGTCGGCCGCGCCCTATATCCAGGGCAAGCTCGGCGGCCGCATCGGCATCGGCAGCCAGATCACGGTCGTGCAGGAGGTGTTCGGCAAGGTCTTCAATGAAGGCACCGAGTTTCGCCGCGACGGCAGCCAGTTCGACCGTCTGTTCGAGGATGGCGATACCTACGCCATCGGCACCATGCAGGCCTTCGTCATCGCCACGCCGGGCCACACCCCGGCCTGCATGACCCACGTCGTCGGCGATGCGGCCTTCGTTGGCGATACGCTCTTCATGCCGGACGGCGGCACCGCCCGCGCTGACTTCCCCGGCGGCGACGCCCGCGTGCTCTATCGCTCGATCCGGAAAATTCTCGACACGCTGCCCGGGGAGATGCGCCTCTTCATGTGCCACGACTACGGCCCCGGCGGGCGCGAGGTGCGCTGGGAGACGACGGTCGCCGAGGAGCGCGCCCACAACATCCATGTTCGCGACGGCGTCAGCGAGGACGAGTTCGTCGCCATGCGCGAGGCGCGCGACAAGACGCTCGGCATGCCGCGCCTGATCGTGCCGTCACTGCAGGTGAACATTCGCGCTGGTCACTTGCCCGAGCCCGAGGGCAACGGCAGGCGCTACCTCAAGGTTCCGGTGAACGGCCTCTGACCCGTCCACGCGAAGCGATTTCCTGCCCGGACGACGACGGCAGTTGCCTTGTGCCATCGCCGCGCTAGGCTTTGGCATGCATGGACGAGGGAACGGCTCGAATGGGGCAGGATATTCTATCGCTGTTGTCGGGAACGATGGTCGGGGCCGTCCTTGGTCTGATCGGCGGCGGCGGTTCGATCCTGGCGGTCCCGCTGCTCGTCTACGTGGTCGGCGTGGCGTCACCCCATGTGGCCATCGGCACGAGTGCGGTGGCCGTCGCCGTATCGGCCTTCTCGAGCCTGCTCGGCCACGCCCGCATGGGCAACGTTCGCTGGCCCTGCGCGGCCGTGTTCACGGCGTGCGGCGTCGCCGGCGCCTATCTCGGATCGCTGCTCGGCAAGGCCGTTGATGGCCAGCGTCTCCTGTTGATGTTCGGCCTCCTCATGATCGTGGTCGCCGTCACCATGTTCCGCCGCCAGCCGACACCCGAAGCCGCGTTCGTTCGGCTGACCCGCGAAAGTGCGCCGACCGTCGCCCCGCGTCTCGCGGGCTTCGGCCTTGCGACCGGCTCGCTGGCGGGCTTCTTCGGCATCGGCGGCGGCTTTCTGGTGGTGCCCGGCCTCGTCGCCGCCACCGACATGCCGATCCTCGCCGCCATCGGCTCGTCGCTGGTGTCGGTGTCCGCGTTCGGCTTCACGACGGCGGCGAGCTACGCGTCATCCGGCCTGATCGACTGGCGCATCGTCGCGCTGTTCGTGACCGGGGGCATTGCCGGCAGCCTCGTCGGCAGCCGGCTCGCCGCGCGTCTGGCGACCCGGAAGGCGGCGCTGACGCAGGTCTTCGCCGGCATCGTCGCCACCGCCGGCCTCTACGTCGTCTGGCGCGGCATTTTCGGCTGACGCGCCCTCAGACCTTGGCCATGATCTCCTTGGCGAAGCTGTCGAGCTTCCGGAGCGCATCGTCGATGTCGTTGGATTCGAAGCCGATGTTGACGTGCCGCACCCCGGCGTCGCGGTACGCCCGGGCATCGCCCACGATCTCTTCGGCCGTGCCGGTGAACACCGCGCGCCCGCCGTGGCTGCCTTTGTGCCGTTCGCCAAGGACATAGCCCGGTGCGAACATCCCGACGTCGAGCTTCGCCCCGTCGCGGCCGGCTGCGTCGGCGTGCCGGCGCATCTCGGCGATCTCGCGCGCCATCTTCGCCGGGTCGTCGAGCGGCTCGTTCGGGTTCCGGATGGTCGGATACCAGCCGTCGCCGAGTTCGCCGGCCCGCTTCTTGGCGGCCTTCCCCTCGCCCCCGACCCAGATCGGCGGCCCGGGTTTCTGTACCGGCTTCGGCTCGAACATCATGTTCCCGAACTTGACGAACTCGCCGTCGAACTTCGGATCGTCTTCGGTCCACAGGGTGCGGAAGGCGCGGATGTATTCGTTTGAGGCAGCACCACGTCGCTCGAACGGCGGTGAGGCGAGTTCCGCCATCTCCTCGCGCATCCAGCCGACGCCCACGCCGACCGTCACCCGCCCGCCCGAGAGCACGTCGATGGTGGCCAGCGTCTTGGCCGTCAGCACCGCCGGCCGGTGTGGCACCACCATGACCGAGGTCAGGAGCCGGATCTTTTTCGTCACCGCCGCCGTGTAGGCGAGGCACGAGAGCTGCTCGAGGCAGAAGCCTGTCGCGACGCCCGGCCAGTCCCCGCTCTCGTTGTAGGGATAGCGGCTGTCGATCCGCCGCGCGATGACCACGTGATCCGAAAAGCCGAGGTACGCAAACCCCAGCCCGTCGGCGTGCTGCGCGATGCGCACGAGGTTGTCGGGACGCGAGGCCGCGCCCCGCGTGCCGAGATGCAATCCGAAGTCCATCGGGTGTCCGTCCCTGCGTTACTGAGCGGTGAGGCCGCCGTCGACCACGAGCGCCGAGCCGGTCATGAAGCCGGCATCGTCGGAGGCGAGGAAGCAGATGCCGGATGCGATGTCGTCGGCATGTCCGAGGCGTCCGATCGGATGCGACTTGAGCGCGATCGACCGGGCAGATTCCGTATCGTTCGTCCCGGTCTGCGTGGCCCGCGCGACGAATGTCTGGTTGCCCATGTCCGTCTCGATCACGCCCGGGTGGATCGAGTTGACGCGGATCTTGTAGCCCTTGCGCCCGTAGGCCAGCGCCGTCGATTTCGTGAACAGCGTCACGCCGCCCTTGGTCATCGAGTAGAGCGGATCGAGCTGCGACCCGACGAGGCCGGCGACCGACGCCAGGTTGACGATCGCGCTGCCGTGCTTCGCATTGGCCCCGCTCGCCTTCAGCGCCGCCGTGCAGAGCTTCGTACCGAGCCAGACGCCGGTCAGGTTGACGGCGACGAGCTTGTTCCATTCTTCGAGGCTGACCTCCTCGAAATCGCGGCCGAGGAACAGCCCGGCGTTGTTGACCAGCACGTCGAGCTTGCCGAACTGCTTCGTTGCGGTCTCGACGGCCACGTGCCAGTCGCGCTCCCGCGTCACGTCGAGTTCGACGAAGATCGCCTTGCCGCCGGCCTTCTCGATCTCGCGCACCGTTTCCTTGGCGCGGTCGGCGAGAAGATCGCCGACGAGGACCGAGGCGCCGGAGGCGGCCATCATGTGGGCGGTGGCGGCTCCGATGCCGCGCGCGGCGCCAGAGATCAGGGCAACTTTTCCATCGAGTCTGTTGGGCATGCGTGTCCTCCGCGTTCTGGGGTTTTTGTGTTTTGCTGTCTCAGGCGATGGTGAAGCGGGCCCGCACGGCATCGACGAACCGCGATGTGAGCGCGATGGCGTCGGGATCGATCGGGAGCACCTGCGAGGAGAGCTTCGCGATCACGAGCTGCCGGCCGCGGTCGACGAACAGGTTCTGCCCGTGGATGCCCATCCCGAAGACGAGCGGCGACGGCCCGCGCTCGATGTACCACTTGGTCCGGTAGTGCATCGGGCGACCCGGGTAGTAGGCGCCGAACGGCCCGGCATCCCACGCGGCCGGATCGCCGGCCGTCGCGATGTCCGTGAGCCATTCGGCCGGCAGGATCTGCTTCCCGCCACGCCGTCCGCCCTCGACGAGGAGCTGCCCCACCCGCGCGAGGTCCATGGCCGTCACGCAGATGCCGCCGGCACAGCGCGGCGCCCCGAGGCGATCCACCGTGATGTAGCCGTTCGTCGCCGCCCCGAGCGGCCGCCAGAGGACGTCGCTGACGAGATCGGCGAACCGCCGTCCCGCCGCCCGCTCGATGATCCAGCCGAGCAGATCCGTGCACGGCGACACGTAGTTGAAGGCCCCGCCATGCGGCCCCTGCCGATCGGTGAGCGTCGTCAGGAAGCTGCGCAGGTCCGTCGCCGTCTCGCCGGGCGCGAGCGGGTTCCAGTTCGTCGATTTCCGGTAGGCGACGATCGGCCCGCCGGTCGCGAGATAATCCTCGTCGAACGCGAGGCCCGACCGCATGTCGAGGAGTTGCCGCACCGTCGCGCCCTCGAAGGCGCCGCCCTTGAGCTCGGGCACGTAATGCGCCGCCGCCCGGTCCGGTTCGAGCCGGCCCTGCTGCGCCAGCACGCCCGCGACGAGACCGAGGATCGACTTCGATACCGACATCAGGATGTGGGGCGTGCCTCGCGTCATGCCGTTGGCGTAGTGCTCGAAGACCGTCCGCCCCTGATGCACGATGACGAGCGCGTCGGTCGCCGTGGCCGCCGAGAACGCCTCGAGCCCGATTGTCGCCTCCTGACCGGTGTCGATCGCCAGCCCGTCGAGGCTGTCGGACGCGATCGGCGGCAGCCGCCAGAGATCGTCCGGATCGCATGCAATGTCGGCCGAAGGCACGATTTCGCGGACGTGCTGGAAGCCCCAGCGGTTGAACGGGCTCTGTCGCCAGTTGGCGAGTGTCACCTGGGCCTCGGGCCGCGGCGGAAACGTTTCCATGAGATCGGTCACGTGGCGTTGGTCCTCGGTCTGTGGGGGAGGATGTCGAGCAGGATCAGCACGTTGCCCCACCATCGACGGTGAGGTGCGCGCCGGTCACGAACGACGCCTCGTCAGAGAGCAGGAACAGCGCGGCGTTGGCCACTTCGTGCGCCTGTCCCGGCCGCCCCATGGGGGTCTGGTAGGCGCGCTTCTTGACCAGCTCTTCCTTGTCCATCCCGAGTGTCGCCTGCTGATCGGGCCTGGCCACGAACACGCGCAGCATCGGTGTGTCGATCGGCCCGGGACAGATCGCGTTCACGCGGATGCCTTCCTTCGCGTACCGCTTGGCGAGGCCGCGCACGAGGCCGACCACACCGTGCTTCACCGCCGAGTAGACCGGACTGAACTGCGACCCCGAGATGCCAGACGTCGACGCTGTGAACAGGAGTGCCCCGCCGCCGCGGGCGCGCATCTCCGGAATGGCGGCCTCGGTGGTGACGAGGACGGTCCTCAGATTGAGCGCGACGGCGTTGTCCCACTCGGCGAGATCGAGCCCCTCGAACGCGGCCGGTCCCGGATGCCCGACGTGGTTCCACACGAAATCGAGCCCGCCGAACGCGCGCGCCGTTTCACCGACGATGCGACGGGAATCCGCGTCGTTCTTGAGATCGGCGACGATCCCGTGCGCCTTGCCGCCGGCGCGGCGGATTTCGTCGACGACCGCGGCCACGCCGGCTTCGTCGATGTCGACGACGCCGACCGCGGCCCCTTCCTGCGCGAAACGAAGGGCTCCGGCCCGACCCATTCCGGATGCGCCCGCCGTGATGAGCCCGATCTTGTCTTTCATCCGCATGTTGCCGTCTCCCGTGCGCGGTTCCGGGCTAAGCGAGCCACAGGCAGTGCGTGCGCGCAAGCCGTGTCGAACGGGCGCGTCGGTGCACCACTTGTTAACGCCTTGCTGGGAGTCTCCCCGAACCACACATTTGACGCATTGGACCACTACCCCGACGCTCCTGATCCGGGACGTGGCGGCGGTCGTTCCCAGTTCGGTTTAGCTTCAGGCAGTCGGGAGGCAAGCGTCATGCCGTTGCGTTCGGAGACACGCCGATCCTCTGTCCGCTACATCGCTTGCCTTGCAGTCGGAGTGACGGTCTTCGCTCCCGCTGCCCGGGCCGAGCCGTGGCCGAGCCAGGTCGAGGCCACATACAAGATCGCCTTCAACGGCTTCGACGTCGGGCGCTTCACCTTCCGCGCCGACGTCGCCGGCTCCAACTACACGGTCAACGGTGACGCACGCCTGTCGGCCTTGCTCGGTGCCTTCCGGTGGCAGGGCGCGACGCGGTCGTCGGGGCAGCTGTCTGGCTCGGACCCGCGTCCGGCGGGCTACACGTTCGATTTCGAAGGCACGAACAAGAAGGGCTCGATCAAGCTCGGCTTTGCAAACGGCAAAGTGACGTCGGTCACGAACCTTCCCGTTGCACCGCCCGAGCCTGACGTGGTCCCCGTCCGCGCCCAGCATCTGAGTGGCGTCTTCGATCCGTTGAGCGCCGTTCTCGTGCTAAGCCGCACGACCGGCAGCAATCCTTGCGGCCGCCGCCTGCCGGTGTTCGACGGCAAGCAGCGGTTCGATCTGACGTTCAGCTACCTCCGCCAGGAGGCCGTCGCCGAGACGCGGCCGAGCGGCCAGCCCGGCGTCGCCATCGTCTGCCGCGTCCGCTACGAGCCGATCGCCGGTCACCGCCCGACGGCCGAGGCGCGCCAGCTCGCGACGACCAGCGGCATCGAGGTCGCGTTGCGCCCGGTGCCGAGTGCAGGCCTCTATGTTCCGTACCGGATCACGATCCCGACCATGGCCGGGTCGGCGACCCTCGTCGCGGAGCGGGTGACTATCGCGACCCGCAACGAGCAGATCGCCTTCACGCACTGACGGCGCACGACGCCGTCGCGCCATGCGGCTTGGCGGCCGGTCGGCCGGGTCCTGACCGGTCTTTGCCGAGATTTCTGGCTTTGTTCCGTGCTACGTCGCAAAGTCTGCTTGATCGGAGGCGTCCGCTTTGCCATGCCTCCCGGGCGAGCCTCTGGCTTCGAGGGAGACGGCACTTGGCGTTCCAGCATCGTATTCGTAACGTGACGGCTGTTCTTGGCCCCACGAATACCGGAAAGACGCACCTGGCGATCGAGCGGATGCTCGGCCATCAGTCCGGCATGATCGGTCTGCCCCTGCGTCTGCTGGCGCGCGAGGTCTACGACAAGATCGTCGCGCGCGTCGGTCCGTCCGCGGTCGCTCTGGTGACGGGCGAGGAAAAGATCAAGCCGGACAATCCGCGCTACTGGGTGTCGACGGTTGAGGCCATGCCGCGCGGCGTCGATGTCGACTTCCTCGCCATCGACGAGATCCAGCTCGCCGCCGATCCCGATCGCGGTCACATCTTCACCGATCGACTGCTGCACGCCCGCGGCCGCTCCGAGACGCTGCTGCTCGGTGCCGGCACCATGCGCGAAGCGATCTCCGAGCTCATCCCGGACGCCAACTTCATCTCCCGCCCGCGTCTCTCGAAGATCACCTACGCCGGACAGAAGAAGATCACGCGTCTCCCGAAGCGGTCGGCCGTCGTCGCGTTCTCGGCCGCCGAGGTCTATTCGATCGCCGAGCTGATCCGCCGCCAGATGGGCGGCGCGGCCGTCGTGCTTGGCGCGCTGTCCCCGCGCACGCGCAATGCCCAGGTGGCACTCTACCAGTCCGGCGACGTCGACTACCTCGTCGCCACCGATGCCATCGGCATGGGCCTGAACCTCGACGTCGACCACATCGCCTTCGCCGCCGTCCGCAAGTTCGACGGCCATGTGATGCGCAATCTGACGCCGGGCGAGCTCGGCCAGATCGCGGGCCGCGCCGGTCGCCACGTCAACGACGGCACGTTCGGCGTCACCGCCGACGTCGAGCCGTTCGAGCCGGACCTGATCGAGCGCCTCGAATCGCACACGTTCGACACCGTCCGCGTCCTCCAGTGGCGCAACCGCAATCTCGATTTCGCGAGCGTTGAACGGCTCCGTGAAAGCCTCCGGATGGTGCCCGGCGAGGTTCGCCTGCAGCGCGTCCGCATGGCGGACGACGTGACCGCGCTCGAGACGCTCTCGGCCGACGCCGACATCATGGCGCGTGCGGTCGGACCAGCGGCGGTCTCCAAGCTGTGGGATGTCTGCCAGGTTCCCGACTATCGCAAGATCTCGAGCCAGAACCACGCCGAACTCGTCGGGCAGCTCTATGCGCACCTGACGTCGCCCGACGAGCAGATCCCCGAGGATTGGTTCGCCAAGCAGGTCGCGCTCGCCGATCGCACCGACGGCGACATCGACACGCTCGCCACCCGCATCGCCCACATCCGGACCTGGACGTTCGTGTCCAACCGTCATGATTGGTTGCGTGACCCCGTTCATTGGCAGGAGCGCACCCGCGCGATCGAGGACAGCCTCTCGGACGCTCTTCACGAACAACTGACCCAGCGCTTCGTCGATCGCAAGACCAGCGCCCTGATGAAAGGCCTGCGCGACAAGCACGACATGACAGCTGACATCGCCGCCGACGGCGCCGTAACCGTCGAGAACCACTTCGTCGGCCGCCTCAAGGGCTTCCGCTTCTGGCCGGACGCCGCAGCCGATGCGACGGGCGTGCACGGCAAGGCGTCCCGCGGCGCCGCCGCCCACGTCCTCGCCAAGGAATTCGCCATGCGTGCCCGCCGCGTCGCGGCGGCCAAGGCGGACGCCTTCAAGCTCGCCCGCAATGCGCGCATTCTCTGGCGTGACGAGGAGATCGCCCGTCTCGAGCCCGGCGACGATCCGTTCCGCCCGATCGTCGTCGTGTTGGCCGACGATCATCTTGCAGCGCCGGACAAGGAGAAGGTCCAGACTCGCCTCGACGCGTGGGTGACGGAGATCCTCGCCGAGCGGTTGAAACCGATGCTCGATCTGAAGAACGCCGAAGACGTGACCGGCCTGGCGCGCGGCATCGCCTTCCGCCTGACCGAGCAGTTCGGCATCGTCAAGCGCGATGCCATCGCCGACGAGATGCGCCAGCTCGACCAGCCGTCGCGCGCCCAGTTGCGCAAGTACGGTGTGCGTTTCGGCGCCTTCAACATCTTCTTGCCACCGTTGCTGAAGCCGGCGCCGGCCGAACTCATCCTTTCGCTATGGGCCTTGCAGAAGGCGCAGTCCGTCGGACTGTCCCTGGAGCAGCTCCCCGAGCCGCCCCGCGCCGGCCTGACGTCGGTGACGATCGACGCCGCGATCCCGGAGGACTTCTATCGGGCTGCCGGCTATCACGTGTGCGGGCCGCGGGCCATCCGCGTCGACATGCTGGAGCGGCTCGCCGACAGCATCCGACCGCTGCTCGCCTGGCGCCCGACCGAGCCTGGCCAGTCGCCACCGCGCGGCTCGAGCGGCGACGGCGGGTTCATGGTGACGCCGGAGATGATGTCGATCCTCGGCTGTTCGTCCGCCGAACTCGGGGCGGTGCTCGCGACGCTCGGCTTCCGCTCGGAGCGCCGGCCTGTACCGGCTCCCGTGACGAAGCCCGCACCCGTCGATGCAGCCGCACTCGCCCTCGCGGCAGCCGTCGCGCTGGCATCGGGTACGCCGGCGCCCGTCGACCAGACACCGCCGGTCGTCGAAGCGCCAGCTGTGGCCGATGCCGCAGTGGCCGATGGCGCCGAGTCGTCAGCCGACACGACGGAAGCGACCGCCCCGTCCGAGCCCGAAGTCCCGATGATCGACGTCTGGCGTCCGCGCCGCCGTCATCGCGAGGAACACCGGCGCCCACGCCGTCCGGAGGGTCGCGAAAACGCCGGTCGGCAGCGTCAGGGCGAACCGCGCGCAGCGAGCGAGGCGCCCAGGACGGACACCGGTGGTGAGGCTGATCGCGGTCCGAACCGGAACGGCGACCGCGGCCGTGATCGAAACCGGGACCGAGGCCGCGATCGCGGACGTGGCCAGCCGCCAGGCGAGCGGCCCGTGCAGGCCAGCACCAGCCCTCAGAGCCCCGAAGGTCCGCCGCGCCGCGACGGTGATCGGGATCGCGATCGTCAGCAGCAGCGGTTCGGTGATCGGCCACGGCCGCAAGGTCGGCGAGATGATCGTCGCGACGAAGGCCGGGGACGTGAGGACCGTTCGCGCCCGAAAGTGGCGACGGCGGCGCCGCAGCGCAGGGGGGGCGGCATCGATCCCGATTCGCCGTTCGCCGCGCTGAGTGCCCTCAAGCAGCAGCTCGAGAAGAGCAGCAAGACACCGGGGTCCTGATGTCCGGGCGGCGTGGCGGCGACAGGGACGAGCACGGCGCGGCCGGCACCCCGACGTCGCCCGGCACGCAGCGCCTCGACAAGTGGCTATGGTTCGTCCGCGTGGTTCGTTCGCGGACTTCGGCCGCCGAACTCGTTGTCGGCGGCCGTGTGCGCGTCAATCGGGAGCGCGTCCTGAAACCGGCGCACACGGTGCGGCCGGGCGATGTCGTGACGGTGACGGTGGAATCGCGCGTCCGCATCCTCGAGATGGTGGCGCCGGGCGAGCGCCGGGGATCGGCGACCGAAGCCCAGGCGCTTTATCGCGATCTGACGCCTCCGCGTGAACCGCGCGAGTCCGACCCTGTTCAGCTTCAGGCTACGCGCGAAGCCGGTTCCGGCCGCCCGACGAAGCGCGATCGCCGTGCCATCGATCGGCTCCGGCACGACGATTGCTGAGCTGGATGGCGCGCGGCTTGTCTTTGGTCTGGGACGGCACGGACGTGCCGAAATGCGACAAACTGGCGGAATGCGATCTGGCCCACTTCAAATCGCGGCACTGGCGTGCAATCAAAAGCTGCTCATCCCGTGCAGATCATAAGTCGTCGCGCGATATCGGCCGTCGGCAGGGATGAAACAGGGCAGGGTCCGGGACGGGAAAAATGACCTACATCGTCAACGAGCAGTGCATCAAGTGCAAGTTCATGGATTGCGTCGAGGTGTGTCCCGTCGATTGCTTCTATGAAGGCGAGAACATGCTCGTCATTCATCCCGACGAGTGCATCGACTGCGGCGTGTGCGAGCCGGAATGCCCGGTTGATGCGATCAAGCCCGACACGGAGCCGGGCCTCGAGAAGTGGCTCGAGTTGAACCGCAAGTTTTCGGAGACTTGGCCGAACATCACGGCCAAGAAGGACGCACCGTCCGACGCCGACAAGTTTCGGGACGAGAAGGGCAAGTTCGAGAAGTACTTCTCGGCCGAGCCGGGCGAAGGCGATTGATTGTTTACCATGGTCGGCGCAAACGCGTGCCCGGCAGCCAGCGCGGGTTAAGCTAGTTCACGCGGATTCCTGCGTGTGAGCGCACGCGACGGCTTCATTTTGCGTGAAAGATATGCTACAGTGCTTTTGTTGGTGAGTGGCAAGGCTAACAGCCTGCTTCGCTTGCTTGCGCAGGGCAAAACGTGATGCGTTCCGTTCAGTTTGGCGATCTCGGCATGGTGGTCGCCTCGAACATGGTGGCGCTGCCCGCTTCGCGCATGAAGGCTCATCGGGGAAATCATCGACTTGACGCAGGGCTTCCGACGTCCGTTCGGCGTGCCTAGCGAGGGGGGAATTCAGCGCAAGAGACAAGCGTCTCGGGCGCGTTTCATCGTGGCTGCTGCTTGCCAGCGGCTCGAAGATTCGTTGTCGATCGCGGCAACGAAGGTAACGGCTGACGGAGTTGAGAACGCAATGACAAAGAAGAGCAAGCTGACGCCCAAGAACGCTGCTTCCAAGTCCGTGTCATTGAAGTCGAAGTCCAAGACGCCGATAAGCAAGTCTGCCGCTGCGGCACCATCGAAGAAGAAGGCGGCCCCCTCGTCCGTGACCAGGTCGGCTGCGAAGCCATCGGCCCCGGCAAAGCCCGCAACAACGGCCAAGGCCGTTCAGAAGCCGGCAGTGAAAGCGACCGCGAAGCCTGCTCAGAAGGCCGCCGCAAAGCCTGCAGCCGCGCCGTCTCCGGTTGCCAAGCCCGTCGTTGCGTCGAAGCCGTTGGCTGCGCCCGTGGCAAAGGCCGCCCCGGCACCGGTTGCGAAGCCTGTGGTGCCCGTGGCCCGTCCCTCTCAGGCGCCGGTGACGGCCCAGCGTGCGATGCCGGCCAATGGTGCAAAGCCCGCCGATGCGCGCCTGACGGCTCCGGCCGCTCCGGCGTCGTCGACTGATACGCTGGACAGCAACGGCAAGAAGCAGATCACGTCGCGCCACGGCTTCAAGACGAACGAGCTGATCGTTTACCCGGCACACGGCGTCGGCAAGATCATCGGCATCGAGGAGCAGGAGATCGCCGGCATCTCGCTCGAGCTGTTCGTCATCGAGTTCGACAAGGACAAGATGACCCTCCGCGTCCCCACGTCGAAGCTCACCAGCGTCGGCATGCGCAAGCTTGCCGAGGATGGCGTCCTCAAGAAGGCCATGGAGACGCTGAAGGGCAAGGCGCGCATCAAGCGCACGATGTGGAGCCGCCGGGCGCAGGAGTACGAAGCGAAGATCAATTCCGGCGATCTGGTCGCGATCGCCGAGGTCGTGCGCGATCTCTACCGCTCCGACGCGCAGCCCGAGCAGTCCTACTCCGAGCGCCAGCTGTACGAGGCGGCTCTCGACCGCATGTCGCGTGAACTCGCCGCCGTCGATCGGTCGGATGAGCGCGGCGCCATGCAGCGCATCACCGAGGTGCTTTCGAAGAGCGCCCGCGGTCGTCGCGCGCTGGAGGAGCAGACCGACGCAGATGCCGCCGACGGTGCCGTAAAGGCGGCCTGACGTGTCATGACGGGGCCGTCTGGTCTCGGCGGCGTTTGTCATTGAGAAGATCCAGAGCCCGGCACCCGCGAGGGGGCCGGGTTTCGTTTTGCGTCAGCGGCGGCCGGCGACGTCGTCGGTGGCTTGCACGTCAATGCCGGGCCGGCTCAGCACCTCGAGCTGCTCGCCTGTGCTGATCTCGATCTCGGGCCCGTTGCGCACATCGATCCACCCCCGCACGACGACGCGCGCGCCGGCCAGCGCCGTGCTATCCGGCATCGTCTTCGCCGCTCGAGCGCCGGCCCGTCGCCAGACCACGCGGAACGGGCGCCGCGCTCCGCTCGCATCACCGCCTGAAGCCGCCGCCGGCTCACCGGACAATTCGAGCACGGTAAGGCTCCGCAGCGTCCGCATCTTCGCGACGGTTCCTTCGACGAGCTGGAACGTGAACCGATAGCGCTCGATCTCGTCCGGTCGCCTGGCCGGCCTGATCTGATAGCCAGCGTGCGACCAGAGCCCTTTCTTCGCCTGCCGCGCCGCGCGTTCCCGGCCGAGGAGCGCGCTCAGGCAGGGATCATCCACGGGGCGCGGCGCCACGCGCGCCATTCCGTCATCGACGAGGCGGCCTTGGACCCACTCGGAGCCCCCCGATGCTCCGAGCAGCAGATGCGCGACCGCACGCCCGTGCCGGTCGCCTCGCGTCGGACCGAAGGCCAGTGTCACGCTGCGTCCGGCCACAAGCTCGGAAAGGGCCTGTCGCGACGCGACGGCGGGCGGCCACGCGTCGACCGGAATGGCGGCGTCGCTCGGCGTTGCGGCGAGGACGCCGGCGAGCCGCACCTCGACGCCGTCGTCCAGAATGACCGAATGGCCATCGGGAACGCGCGCCACCGCGCGGCTGGGTCCCGCCTCGACCTGGCACGGCAGCTGGCTTCCGGCGATGGCTGCCGGAGCCCCTTCGCCATGTGCCGGCGAAACCGCGACGGCCTGCGTTGTGACGAGACCGAGACCGAGGCCGAGCACGAACACGCACCGCACCAACCCACCCCGATGTCGGCTAATGTCCACGCGCTCGCAGATCCCCATGTCCAGACCGTCCCAACGCCTTCCGATGACGCTAGCACGCCCGACCGGCCGTATGGCAGCGGCCGGATGGTCCGCCTGCAACGGCGCCCGCTGAATCCCACGCCGTGCGCGGCCCACTTGCATCCATCGTCGCGTTTGGTGTATGGCATGCCACATACCACGCAGCCATCGAGCCAGCGACCAGGCGACACCGGGCCCCCACCCATGCAGATGCCGAGGACCAGTCTCGAGATCGCACCGATCGCCGAGACCATCAGTCTCAAGGCCCGCGCCCACGCGGCGCTGAAGTCTGCAATCATGAAGATGAACATCTACGCGCCCGACGCCGAGCTCCGCCTCGACGAGCGCGACATGTCGCTCCGCTTCGGCATCTCGCGGACGCCGTTGCGCGAGGCGCTGGCCCAGCTCGAGCAGGAAGGCCTCGTTCGCATCGCCCCCCGGCGCGGCATCTTCATTGTGAGGAAGACCAAGGCCGAGATCCTCGACATGATCACGGTCTGGGCAGCGCTCGAAAGCATGGCCGCCCGTCTCGCCGCATCCACCGCTGGCCCCGATGGGATCGCGGGGCTCAACGCCCTGGTCGACGATTTCTCGACCGACGCCGTCGCGACACGCATGGGTGAGTACTCGGATTCCAACATCCGCTTCCATCAGTCGATCATCGGCCTCGGCCGCAATCCGCTGATCGCCGACATCACGGATGGCTTGTTCCTTCACGTCCGCGCCATTCGCCAGCGCACCATCTTCGAGGATGACCGAGCCCGCCGCTCGATCGCCGATCACAAGGCGATCGTCGCCGCCCTCGGTGCTCGCGATGCCGATCTCGCCGAGCGCCTCGTGCGCGAGCACACTTTGAAACTGCGCGATCACGTCGCGCGCAATGTGAACCTAGATTGATCGGGCCTGACAGCGCGGTCGATCGGAGACAACGACAGAGCCCCGAAGGGCGATAGGGAGTGAAACAGTCATGTCGACGGACGCAACCGAAGAGACCCTGACCGACGGCTTCAATCTCGTCATCGATGCGCTGAAGTTGAACGGCATCTCGACCATCTACGGCGTTCCGGGCATTCCCATCACCGATCTGGGTCGCCTCGCCCAGGCCAAGGGCATGCGCGTCATCTCCTTCCGGCACGAGCAGAACGCCGGTCACGCCGCAGCCATCGCGGGCTATCTCACGCAGAAGCCGGGCGTATGTCTCACGGTCTCCGCTCCGGGCTTCCTGAACGGTCTGACCGCGCTCGCCAACGCCACGACGAACTGCTTCCCGATGATCCTGATCAGCGGCTCGTCCGAGCGCGAGATCGTCGACCTGCAGCAGGGCGACTACGAGGAAATGGACCAGCTCGCCGTCGCCAAGACCATGTGCAAGGCGGCGTTCCGCGTGCTCCACGCCCAGGACATCGGCATCGGTATCGCGCGCGCCATCCGCGCCGCGGTCTCGGGGCGTCCCGGCGGCGTCTACCTCGACCTCCCCGCGAAGCTGTTCGCCCAGACCATCAGCGCTGCCGAAGGCGCCCGCTCGCTGGTCAAGGTCATCGATCCCGCGCCGCGACAGATCCCGGCGCCCGAGGCCGTGACGCGCGCCCTCGATCTGCTGAAGAGCGCCGAGCGGCCTCTGATCATCCTCGGCAAGGGCGCCGCCTACGCCCAGGCCGACGACGCCATCCGCGCGCTGGTCGAGACGAGCGGCATCCCGTACCTGCCGATGAGCATGGCGAAGGGCCTGCTGCCCGACACGCATCCCCAGTCGGCCGGCGCCGCCCGCTCGATGGTGCTGAAGGACGCAGACGTCGTGATGCTGATCGGCGCCCGCCTCAACTGGCTACTGTCGCACGGCAAGGGCAAGACCTGGGGCGCCCCCGGCACGCAGAAGTTCATCCAGATCGACATCCAGCCGACCGAGATGGACAGCAACGTCGAGATCCGCGCGCCGCTCGTCGGGGATATCGGCTCGTGCGTCGCGGCGCTTCTCGATGGCATGGGCAAGGGCTGGAAGGCGCCGCCGGAAGCCTGGACCACGGCCGTGAACGCCCGCCGCGACGCCAATCTGGCCAAGATGGCGCCGCAGCTCATGAGCAACGCCAACCCCATGAACTTCCATGGCGCGCTCGGCGCGCTGCGCCAGGTCGTGAAGGAGCGGCCCGACATCATCCTCGTCAACGAAGGCGCCAACACGCTCGATTTCGCGCGCAGCATCATCGACATGTACCAGCCGAGAAAGCGCCTCGACGTCGGCACGTGGGGCGTCATGGGCATCGGCATGGGCTACGCCGTGGCGGCCGCGATCGAAACCGGCAAGCCCGTTCTCGCGGTCGAGGGCGACAGCGCCTTCGGCTTCTCCGGCATGGAGATCGAAACCATCTGCCGGTACAACCTCCCGGTCTGCGTCGTCGTCTTCAACAACAACGGCATTTACCGCGGCACCGACGTCAATCCGGGCGGCGGCTCCGACGTGGCGACGACGGTGTTCGTCAAGAATGCGCAGTACGAGATGCTGGCGCAGGCCTTCGGCGGCAACGGCGTGCATGCGCGCACCCCCTACGAGCTGATGCGCGCCGTCAACGAGGCGCTCGACACCGGCAGGCCGACGCTCATCAACGCCACGATCGACGAGCGCGCCGGCACCGAGAGCGGCCGCATCGCCAATCTCAATCCGCAGAGCGCTCTTTCGAAGAAGAAGTGATCGGCCCGGCCGGCGGCGACGCCGGCCTCCCAATTCGAGTCAGCCAGGAGAAGGCACCCTCATGTCCGAAGCCCTGAAAGGCGTCCGCATTCTCGATTTCACGCACGTCCAGTCGGGACCGACCTGCACGCAGCTACTGGCCTGGTTCGGCGCCGACGTGATCAAGGTGGAGCGCCCCGGAACCGGTGACATCACGCGCGGCCAGCTCCAGGACATTCCGAACGTGGACAGCCTCTATTTCACGATGCTGAACCACAACAAGCGCTCGATCACGCTCGATACGAAGAACAAGACCGGGATGGAAATCCTCGAGCGCCTCGTCAGGACGTGTGACGTGCTCGTCGAGAACTTCGCCCCCGGCGCCATGGATCGCATGGGCCTCACGTGGGAGCGCATTCACGAGCTCAACCCGCGCATGATCTACGCGTCGATCAAAGGCTTCGGCCCCGGCCCCTACGAGGATTGCAAGGTCTACGAGAACATCGCCCAGTGCACCGGCGGCTCGGCCTCGACGACCGGCTTCCGCGATGGTCTGCCCCTCGTGACGGGCGCCCAGATCGGCGATAGCGGCACCGGGCTTCACCTGGCGCTCGGCATTGTCACGGCGCTCTACCAGCGGACCCACTCGGGCTTAGGCCAGCGTGTGACCTGCGCCATGCAGGACGGCGTCCTGAACCTCGCCCGCGTCAAACTGCGCGACCAGCAGCGTCTCGCCCACGGCCCGCTCACCGAATACAGCCAGTTCGGCGAGGGCATTCCGTTCGGCGACGCGGTGCCGCGCGCGGGCAACGACTCCGGCGGCGGCCAGCCGGGCCGCATCCTGAAGTGCAAGGGCTGGGAGACCGACCCCAACGCCTACATCTATTTCATCACCCAGGCGCCCGTCTGGGAGAAGATCTGCGACGTCATCGGCGAGCCCGGCTGGAAGACCGATCCCGGCTATGCGACGCCGAAGGCCCGCCTGCCCCGCCTCAACGAGATCTTCGCGCGCATCGAGCAGTGGACGATGTCGATGACGAAGTTCGAGGCCATGGAGATCCTGAACAAGGACGACATTCCCTGCGGCCCGATCCTGTCCATGAAGGAACTCGCCGAGGACGCCTCGCTGAAGGCCACGGGCACCATCGTCGAGGTGGCGCACCCGAAGCGCGGCACCTATCTTTCCGTCGGCAATCCGATCAAGCTCTCGGCGAGCCCGGCCAAGGTCGAGCGCTCGCCGCTTCTCGGCGAGCATACCGACGAGATCCTCACGGGCGTTCTGGGTTATTCCGAAGCCGAGCTCGCCGCCATCAAGTCGTCGGGCGCCACCGCGCCGAAAGCCAAGTAGTTCGGCGGGCTTGGGATGGGGGGCACTTGCATCCCCTCGCCCCATGTTCTTCACTTGTGCGAGAAGCGGGCACGGATCACGGCTGGCCGGCCATCGAGGCCCGAGCCGCTGGCGTCCCGTTCGTCGCGCTGTTTCATCGAAGCTGTTCCCCACCGCTGTGACGGCGCGACGGGAAATGGAGACCGGAAGCCATGCGAATTGTCGTTCACGGCCAGGATGCGTTCGGCAAGGCCGTCCTCGAGAAGCTGCTGGAGCGCGGCGAGAACGTCGTCGCCGTCTGCTGCGCCCCTGACAAGGCGGGCCGCGCCGAGGATCCGCTGAAGGCCTTCGCCCGCGAGAAGGGCCTGCCGCTCCACCAGCCGACGAGCTGGAAGACGCCCGAGGCGCTGACGCTCATGCAGAGCTTCGACGCCGATGTCTGCCTGATGGCCTACGTGCTGCTCTTCATTCCCCAGCCTGTGCTCGACGCCCCGCGCCTCGGCACGTTCCAGTACCACCCGTCGCTGCTGCCGGCGCACCGCGGCCCGTCGTCGATCAACTGGCCGATCGCCATGGGCAAGACGCGCACGGGCCTCACCATCTTCTGGCCCAACGAAGGCCTCGACGAAGGTCCGGTGCTCTTGCAGAAGTCGGTCGAGATCGGCCCCGACGAAACGCTCGGCGACGTCTATTTCAAGAAGCTCTTTCCGATGGGCGTCGACGCGATGATGGAAAGCCTCGACCTCGTGAAGGCCGGCGTTCTCCTGAAGCACGACCAGCGCCTTGGTGATGGCTCCTACGAAAGCTGGTTCAAGAAGGACTTCGCGGCCGTCGACTGGTCGAAGTCCGCCGCCGACGTGCACAATCTCGTCCGCGCCGCCGATCCGGCGCCGGGAGCCTGGGGCATCATCGCCGGCGCCAAGCTCGACCTCTTCGAGCCGCAGCGTGTCGACGCCGCCACCGGCGCGCCGGGCACCATCCTCTCTATCGACGCCACGGGCATGGTCGTGGCGGCGGGGCAGGGCGGCTTGCGCATCCGGCGCGTCCGCGCGCCCGGCGGCAAGAAAGTCGCCGCCGCCGAGTGGGCGGCGTCGGCCGGCATCGCTGCCGGCGCCGTGTTTGAAGCCCAGCCCGCGAAGCCGGCGTGAGCCCGTCGCGAGACCGTCGACATTGAACCATTGCTCACGCAACCGAGGGAACGCCAAATGGCCGTGAAGTCCGACATCGAGATCGCGCGCGAGGCACGCAAGAAGCCGATCCAGGAGATTGGCGCCCGGCTCTCCATTCCGTCGGACCACCTGCTGCCCTTCGGCCACGACAAGGCGAAGGTCTCGGCCGAGTTCCTGAAGTCGCTGGAAGGTCGCCCCGACGGCAAGCTGATCCTCGTCACGGCCATCAATCCGACGCCGGCCGGCGAAGGCAAGACGACGACCACCGTCGGCCTCGGCGACGGCCTCAACCACATCGGGAAGAAAGCCGCGATCTGCCTTCGCGAGCCGTCACTCGGCCCCTGCTTCGGCGTCAAGGGTGGCGCGGCCGGCGGCGGCTATTCGCAAGTCGTGCCGATGGAGGACATCAATCTCCACTTCACCGGCGACTTCCACGCCATCACCTCGGCCCACAATCTGTTGTCGGCCCTGATTGACAACCACATCTACTGGGGCAACGAGCAGGGCATCGACAGCCGCCGCGTGGTCTGGCGCCGTGTCATGGACATGAACGACCGCGCGCTGCGCGAGATCGTCGTGTCGCTCGGCGGCGTCGCCAATGGCTATCCGCGCGAGGCTGGCTTCGACATCACGGTGGCCTCCGAGGTGATGGCGATCCTCTGCCTGGCAACCGACGTCAAGGATCTCGAGCGCCGGCTCGGCGACATCATCATCGCCTATCGTCGCGACCGCTCGCCGGTGTTCTGCCGTGACATCAAGGCCGACGGCGCCATGACGGTGCTGCTCGCCCAGGCCGTGCAGCCGAACCTCGTCCAGACGCTCGAGAACAATCCGGCCTTCATTCACGGCGGCCCCTTCGCCAACATCGCCCACGGCTGCAACTCCGTGATCGCAACCAAGGCCGCCCTGAAGCTCGCCGACTACGTCGTCACCGAAGCCGGCTTCGGTGCCGACCTCGGCGCCGAGAAGTTCTTCGACATCAAGTGCCGCAAGGCCGGCCTGAAACCCGACGTCGCGGTGATCGTGGCGACGGTCCGCGCCATGAAGATGAATGGTGGCGTCAAGAAGGAGGACCTCGGCAAGGAGAACGTGGAGGCCGTCAAGAAGGGCCTCGCCAACCTCGGCCGCCACATCGAGAACGTGAAGTCGTTCGGCGTCCCGGCCGTCGTCGGCATCAACCATTTCATCACCGACACCGACGCCGAGGTCGCGGCCGTCATGGAGTACGTCGCGGCGCAGGGCTCCGAAGGCTTCGTCAACCGGCACTGGGCCGAGGGCGGCAAGGGCATCGCGCCCATGGCGAAACGCGTCGCCGAGATCGCGGATGGCGGCACGGCGCGCTTCGCCCCGATCTACCCCGACGACATGGGCCTGCTGCAGAAGATCGAGACCATCGCCAAACGTATCTACCGCGCCGACGGCATCGTGGCCGAAAAGTCGATCCGCGATCAGCTCGAGCAGTGGGAGAAGATGGGCTACGGCAAGCTCCCGGTCTGCATCGCCAAGACGCAGTACTCGTTCACCACCGACCCGAACCAGCGTGGCGCGCCGACGGGCTTCACGATCCCTGTCCGCGAGGTGCGGCTGGCGGCCGGTGCTGGCTTCATCGTGGCCATCTGCGGTGAGATCATGACCATGCCCGGGCTGCCGAAGGTGCCGTCGTCCGAGCACATCCGCTTCAATGAGAAGGGCCAGATCGACGGTCTGTTCTGAGCATTGGAAGCCGGTCGCCGCCGCGGCGTCAGCGATGGAGTGCAGCAGTCATGGCCAGTCCCGAGGTTCCCATCGACGTCGATCCCCGGACGGGGATCTGGTCGACCGATGGCCTGCCGATGATCTACATGCCGCGGCATTTCTTCGTGAACTACTACAGCGCCATGGAGACGGCGCTGGGTGCCGACAGGCACAACGCCCTGCTGTATGCGGCGAGCCATAAGTCGGCGCATCAGTGGGCCGAAGCCGAGGCGCGCACGCACGGCCTCCGCGATGTCGCCGTGTTTCGGCACTATCTGCACCGCCTCTCGCAGCGCGGATGGGGACTGTTCACGATCGAGGAGATCGATCTCGCGGCACCGTCGGCCCGTGTCCGTGTCGACAACTCGGCTTATGCTCTCCAGCGTGGAAAGACGGGCCGCCGCGAATGCGCGATGTTCGCGGGCTCGCTCGCCGGCTGCCTCGAGTGGGCCGCGGCGGATGCCGGCAAGCCCGGTCAGGTGACCGCCCGCGAGACGCAGTGCATGTCCGAGGGGCATGACCACTGCCTGTTCGTCGTCGACTGATCGGCAGCCCGTAAAAGGCGCCGGCTTCGTATCGCGGCCTGCGATTGCCGGTCGTGTCCACAATGCCACGCACATCGGGTTGCGTGACGTTGTGGCGCATTCGATTCGGCTGTATGATAACGAACGAGCTTCGAGATTGTTGGCGAACTGTAACACGCCTCCAATATCGTCATCCGGAATCGTTTGGGGGAGAACATGCTCCAACTAGACCGGTCACGGCGCGCGGTGGAGCAGGCACGGTTTGCTGTCGTCGTGGCTGCGACTGATGCCGACGTGAGAGAGGCGCAGCGCCTTCGTTGGGATGTGTTCGTCGAGGAGCAGGGCGCGAGGCCTGAACCCGGCCAGCCGGGCATCGAGGCGGACCGCTACGACCCGTATTGTCGTCATCTTCTGGTGCGCGATATGTCGAACGGCCTCGTCGTCGGCACCTATCGCGTGCTGACGGCAGATCAGGCCCGCCGCACCGGTGGCTTCTACACCGAGCAGGAGTTCGACCTCGGCAATCTGGCGAGCGAGCGCAGCCGCCTCGTCGAGATCGGCCGCTCGTGCGTCCATCGCGACTATCGCAGCGGCGGTGTCATCTCACTGTTGTGGGCCGGTCTTGCGGGCCTCATTCTCGGCACCGAGGCGCGCTTCGTGATTGGCTGCGCCTCGATCTCGATGAGTGACGGTGGCCGCGAAGCCGCCAGCGTCTATCGCAAGATCTCGGGTACCAATCTCTGCGATCCGGCATATCGGATGGTGCCGCGCAATCCGCTGGATCTCGCCGCACTCGAGGCGGATCTCACGGTGAAGCCGCCACCGCTGATCAAGGGCTATCTGCGCGCCGGCGCGGAGATCGCGGGGCCACCGGCCGTCGATCCCGATTTCGGCACCGCCGACCTGCCGATCATCCTGACGCTGGACCGGCTTGCGCCTCGCTATGCGCGGCACTTCGTCGGCGCCTGAACGACGCCATGCCATCCACCCCGCGGCGCGTCTTCGGAATGTTTCGCGTGGTCGTCCATCTGACGCGCGGCGCGACCAAGATGCTGCTGCTGTTCCCCTTGATCGGCCGCGAGCGCCAGCGCCGTGAGATCAAGCGCTGGGCCGAGGGCGTGCTCGCCATCTTCGGCCTCGACCTGGTGGTCGAAGGCACGCCGCCGACGCCCGCGAACGGCCCCCGCCTCCTGGCCGGCAACCACGTCTCGTGGGTCGATATCTACGCCTACCTCAGCGTCACGGAGGTGACGTTCGTCGCCAAATCCGAGGTGCGAGCCTGGCCGCTGGTGGGCTGGCTGGCGTCACGCATCGGCACGATCTTCGTCGAGCGTGACCGCCCCCGTGATGCGGTTCGTGTTGGAAATGAGGTGCGGGCAGCCCTCGCCGACGGCACCGTTGTCTGCGTGTTCCCCGAAGGCACGACTACGGACGGCACCGTGGTTCTGCCCTTTTCGTCGGTCCTGCTGAGCCCCGCCATCGACACCGCGGCGCATGTACAGCCGGTCTCCATCGCTTATCACGCGCCGGACGGCACGCTCTGCGATCGCGCCCCGTTCACCGGCGACGCGACGCTCGTCGGTTCACTCTGGCGGCTCGCGGGCGGCGGCCGCTCGACGGTGCGCCTGACCTTCCTCGAGCCCATCGACGGGGGCTCGGCCGACCGCCGGGAGATTGCCCGTAGGGCCGAGGACGCCGTCCGCCGCAGCCTGGGGCACGACCCGGCGCCGCCCGCCCGCGACGTCGCCTCGCGCGCTCGCCAGGGCTTATCCGGCGCGCCTGCGGCCGCCCTTCGTCGCCCCTCGTCCGCCTGAATGATCGCCTCGGGTTCTGGCCAGGGAAAACCGGCGATGGCCGCACCGCTGCGGCTCGGTTAGGCTGGTCTTCAACAGGTGATGTCCGGGAGGGTGCAATGCGCTGGGTGAGGTTCACGGCGGACGGGCGGACGGCCTACGGCCGCATCGAGGGCGACGAGGTGGCCGAAGTGTCGGGCGATCCGTTCGATGGCTACGCCGAGACCTCCCGCCGGCATCGGTTGGCATCGGTGCGCCTCGAAGTTCCGGTCGTCCCGCCGACGTTCTACTGCGTGGGCCTCAACTACGCTGAACACATCGTCGAAGCGGCAAGGAAGCTCGGCATCAAGGCCGATCTGCCGGAGAAGCCCGACGTCGGCTACCGCGCCAACAACGCACTGGTGGCGCACGGCGAGGATGTGGTGATCCCGCCTGACGCGACCGAGAAGGTCCAATACGAGGGCGAACTCGTCGTCGTCATCGGCAAGGAGGCCCGCCACGTCTCCGAGGCCGACGCGCTGCAGTACGTGCTCGGCTACACCATCGGCAACGACGTCTCCGAACGCACCTGGCAGAAGTCGGACCGCACCCTCTGGCGGGCCAAGAACTCCGACACGTTCAAGCCGATGGGCCCCTGGATCGAGACCGACGTCGATCTCGACAGCCTCGTCACCAGCGTGCGGGTCAACGGCCGCGAGACGTCCCGCTTCCCCACCAACGCGATGATCCACGGCGTTGCCCGGTACATTTCGGCGATCAGCCGTTATATCACCCTGAAACCCCGCGATATCATCTGGATGGGGACGGACGGTCATTCGCCCGATCTTGTCTCTGGTGACGTGGTCGAGGTCGAGATATCGGGTATCGGTGTCCTGAAGAACCGTTTCGTCAAGGCAACCGCCGCGACATGACGAGCCAAGCGGCCCGGATCTTGCCTGCCGCCCGGGCAGGAAATCCGGATCGAGGAGCCTTTGAGGAGAGCATGCAGGGGTCAGTCAGCCGAGCCGGTCCGGGAAGTCTGCCGAACCTGCTCACCTACGCCCGGATAGCGGCGGTTCCGGCCCTCGGACTGGCTTTCCTCATGCTCGAGGGGGATGCGCGACGCTGGGTGGCGTTGGCCATTTTCGTCGCGGCCTCGTTCACCGATTGGCTCGATGGCTACCTGGCGCGCGCCTGGGCCCAGCAGTCGACCCTCGGTCGCATGCTCGACCCGATCGCCGACAAGCTGTTGGTCGGCGCCGCGCTGCTGCTGCTGGTTCATGACGGGACGATCGGGGGTGTTTCGATCTGGGCGGCGCTGATCATCATGTCGCGCGAGATCCTCGTCTCCGGGCTGCGCGAGTTCTTGGCCGAGCTGAACGTGAAGTTGCACGTCTCGCGGCTTGCCAAGTGGAAGACCAGCCTCCAGATGATCGCTCTGGGAGTGCTGCTGGCCGGACCGGCGGGAGATCGCATCCTTCCCGGCCTGTTGTCTGCGGGAGCGGCCCTTTTGTGGGTGGCGGCCATTCTCACGTTGTGGACGGGCACGGGCTACCTGACGGCGGCCGTGCGCTCGGCGATGGACCACTGACTGGCGGACGCTCCGCGTCCCGGACGAGGCCCTATGACTGTGCAGATTGTCTATTTCGCGTGGGTGCGTGAGCGCATCGGCAAGCCGGGCGAGACCGTCGAACTGGCGCCTGAAGTCGCGACCGTGGCCGACCTCGTCCGGTGGCTCCGCGCGCAAGGGCCGGAGTACGAGGCGGCCTTCGCGCGCCCCGAGCTTGTGCGCGCCGCCATCGATCGCTCCCACGTCAAGCCCGACACGCCGATCGCAGGCGCGCGCGAGATCGCGTTCTTTCCCCCCGTGACGGGAGGCTGACGATGAAAGTCCGCGTCCAGACCGCCGACTTCGATGTCGGCGAAGAGGTGCGCCGCCTGACCCTCGGCCAGCATGATATCGGCGCCGTCGTGACGTTCACGGGAACGGTCCGCGGCGAAGCCAAGGGCCGGCCGATCGTCTCGATGACGCTCGAGCACTACCCGGGCATGACCGAGGCCGAACTCGAACGCATCGTGGCCGACGCCGAGGCCCGCTGGCCCCTGTCCGCTACCCTCGTCGTGCACCGCTATGGCGAACTGAAGCCCGGCGACAACATCGTGCTGGTGGTCGCCGCCTCGCGCCATCGGCACGCGGCCTTCGAGGCGGCCGCATTCCTCATGGACTTCCTGAAGTCGCGCGCGACCTTCTGGAAAAAGGAGACCACCGCCGACGGAGAGGGCCATTGGGTGGATGCGCGCGAAGCCGACGAGGCAGCCTTGGCGCGCTGGGCGCCCCGGCCGGCCGCGTCCGATTGAGGCGTACCGTCAGCCCGGCTCGTCACCGGAAGTCCGGTTCCCCTTCATGCCGGGCTGGATGGCAGCCGCCGATCCGGCGCCGCCCTGCCACGAGACCCGGTAGAGATCGAACCGGCGATCGAGGAAGTTTCTGACGCTCCCCTCGCGGCGCGCCACGGCGAGGTCGGTGAGGTTCAGGTCCGCGATGGCGATCGTCTCGGTGTTGGCGGCCGTGTCGGCGGCGATCCCGTCCCGGGCGAAGGGGATGTCGCACGGCGTCAGGATCGCGCTCTCGGCGTAGTGGACGTCCATGTTCTCGACGTTCGGGAGATTGCCGCAAACGCCCGCCATGACGACGTAGATCTGGTTCTCGATCGCGCGCGCATGGCAGCAGTAGCGAACGCGGAGAAACCCGCGCCTGTCGTCGGTGCAGAACGGCACGAACAGCAGCATCGCGCCCTGATCGGCGATATGGCGCGTCAGCTCCGGGAATTCGGCGTCATAGCAGACGAGCACGCCGATCGGGCCGCAGTCCGTATCGATGACGTTGACGCTGTCGCCGCCCTTGATGTTCCACCAGTAGGCCTCGCTCGGCGTCGGGTGGATCTTGTCCTGGGCATAGACGGCGCCGTCGCGCAGGAACACGTAGGCGATGTTGCGAATGGCGCCGTCCGGGCATCGCGTCGGATGCGTCCCGCCGATGATGTTGATGTTGTGCTCCACCGCGAGGTCGCGCATGAAGCTGATGAACCAGTCGGTGTAGGTCGTGATCCGCTCGATGCCGGCGAGTGGCGGCAGCGGATTTTCCTCGAGTGAAAGAAGCTGCAACGTGAACAGCTCCGGCAGCACGACGAAATCCGATTTGTAGTCCGCCGCCACGTCGACGAAGTAGGCCACCTGCCTGCGGAAATCCTCGCGATCCTTGATGCCGCGCATCTGGTACTGCACCGCCGCGACCCGCACCTTCGAAGGCCGCTCGAGCGAATTCGCGGCCCGGCTGCGCCCCTCGGTGTATTCCGGATTGCGCCACACCATGTGGCTGGCGCGCCCCAGGGACTGCCGGTCGCTCGTGTCGTAGCCTTCGAGAACGCCGATCGGCTCGAAGCCTTGCGCAATATGGAAGTCCACCACCGGGTCGGCGATCTTGCGTTCCCGGATGGCCGCGAGATAGGCGTCGGCAGTTTCGATTTCCCGCGCCCGTCGTGCGAGACCGGGCATGCGACCGCCGAACACGATCCCTTTGAGGCCGAGGCGCTTCACCAGCGCCTTCCGCGCATTATAGAGCCGCTGGCCGATCCTGAGCCGCCGGTGGCTCGGATCGACCGAGACGTCCATGCCATAGAGCCAGTCGCCGCGCGGATTGTGCCGGGCGCCGAAGCCGCCACCGGTGATCTCCGACCACGTGTGAGGTCCGAGCGCGCTCTTCTCGTCGATGACGAAGGTGCCGCAATAGCCGACCACCTGCCCTTCGAACTCGGCGACGAACTGGCCGTCCGGAAAATTGTTGAGCTGGCCCCGGATCATGGCGGCCGTGAGCGCCGATGGCGGCTGATAGATGCGCCGGCTCAGCGCCTCGATCGCGAGGATGTCGCCGGGTTGCGCTGGCCTGACGACCAGGCGGGCACGTCGCAGCTTGCTGCCGTCGGAGGTCTCGTCGGGGCGTCTGGATTTCATGATCGGGATGGGTTCCTCTTTGAATGGCGTGCGGGACCATCGGCGGTCGAGGCCGTTAGTAGCACACTCGCCGGCCCATGGCCCCTGAGGCCATCCGCGAGGGCGCGACCCCGCCACGGGGCCCGACGCGATTGCATGCGGACCCCGCGCCCGCTAAAAGCCCGCTCATGGCCAAAACGAATGCAAAGCCCGCCCCGCGTCGCAGCCGGGCCCCCGCGGCGTCGCCCAAGGCGCGCCGGTCCGCCGCCCGGGCTGCCCCGAGCGCGCCGAAGATCGGCATCGTCTCGCTCGGCTGCCCCAAGGCGCTGGTGGACAGTGAGCGGATCATCACCCGGCTCCGGGCCGAGGGCTACGAACTGTCGCCAGATTACAAGGGTGCCGACGCCGTCATCGTGAACACCTGTGGGTTCCTGAACTCGGCCAAGGAGGAAAGCCTCGCAGCGATTGGCGAGGCCCTGGCCGAGAACGGGCGCGTCATCGTCACCGGTTGCCTCGGCGTCGAGAAGGACAGGATCCTGGGCCAGCATCCGGGTGTGCTCGCCGTGACCGGGCCACACCAGTACGAGGCGGTCATGGAGGCGGTGCACGCAGCGGTCCCGCCGCTGCATGATCCCTTCGTCGATCTGGTCCCGCCCGAGGGCCTGCGGCTGACGCCCCGTCATTATGCCTATCTGAAGATTTCCGAGGGCTGCAACAACCGCTGCTCTTTCTGCATCATTCCGGATCTGCGCGGAAAGCTCGCGTCGCGCCCGGCAGCTAGCGTCATGACCGAGGCCGAGCGCCTCGTGAAGGCCGGCGTGAAGGAGCTACTGGTCATCAGCCAGGACACGTCCGCCTACGGCCTCGACCTGAAGTACGCCGAGAGCCCGTGGAAGGGACAGCCGCTCAAGGCCCGCTTCACGGAACTCACGGCCGCACTCGGCGATCTGGGTGCCTGGGTGCGCCTGCACTACGTTTACCCCTACCCCCACGTCGACGAGATCTTGCCGTTGATGGCCGAGGGCAAGATCCTGCCCTATCTCGATATTCCCCTGCAGCATGCGAGCCCGTCGGTACTGAAGGCGATGCGTCGCCCTGCGCACCAGGAGAAGACGCTCCAGCGCCTGCACGCCTGGCGACGCTCGGTTCCGGATCTCGCCATCCGCTCGACGTTCATCGTCGGCTTTCCCGGCGAGACGGAGCGGGACTTCGAGACCCTGCTCGAATTCGTCGGCGAAGCGCGCATGGCACGTGTCGGCTGCTTCAAGTACGAGCCGGTGGACGGCGCTGCCGCCAACGAGCTTCCGGGCGCCGTCCCCGAAGAGGTCAAGGAGGAGCGCTGGCACCGCTTCATGTCGGCGCAGCAGAAAGTGTCCGCCTCGATCATGGCCGCACGCGTGGGCCGCGAGATCGACGTCCTCATCGACGAGGTGGACGACGAAGGCGCCATCGGTCGCAGCCAGTGGGACGCGCCGGAGATCGACGGTTCGGTGTTTCTCAATGGCGACGATGGCCTGAAGCCCGGCGACATGGTTCGCGCCCGCATCGTCCACGCCGACGAATACGATCTGTGGGGCGAGCGACTCTGAACCGGGAGTCGTTTTGCCGGCCGACGCGGGAGGAACGCATGTCTGAGACACTCGAGCCGCTGGTTCGCGATCTCGTGACATGGTGCGCCGCCGCGCCGCGCTCCTATAGCGAAGTGCTGGACGCCTGGCGCACCTCGTGCCCGCGCCTGACCGTATGGGAGGAGGCGGTCGCCCGCGGCCTGCTGGAGACCCGCCCGTCGCCATCGGGGCTCGTGGTCGTCGTGACGGAGGCGGGCGGAAGGCTCGCCGGCTCGGTCCCTCAGCAGCTGGAGCAGCAACGCGCACCCCCGGCCGCCGCCCCGCGAGATGCCGCATAACAGTTTAGCGATTGGTCCGGCGCTTCGCCGCACGCGCCTCTGAGATGCCGCCCGCCACAGGCTCGTCCTCGTCGTCGCCGGGTGTCTTCACGTTCGCCAGCCCGAGGACCGCCTTGACCTCGACCGCGGCGAGCGCCGCCATCGTGCCGATCACACTCGCGATCAGCAGAACGCCTGTGCCTTTGGCTGCGATCGGGCCGGAGCCATGACTGACGGCGAGCGCGCCGAATGCGATGGCCACGGTTGCCAGCCCACCGAACGCAGCGAGCGTGGCGACGTAGATCTCGGGGTGGCGGCGCGCAAGCCGTAACGTCGCGTTTGGCGCATCGACCGCCGAAGCAACCTGCGCGATCGCCGTGCGCGCCATCGACAGCAGAACGACATGCGCGCCCCCCGCGCCGGCGAGCGCGACGAAGACCGGCCAGAGGTCGGTCGCGGGCTTGGCTGTCTCCGCAGGATCGAGACCGATCGTCATCACCACGCCGGAGCCGAGCGAAAACAGGAGCAGCCCGACGACGAGGCTCCAGAAATGCCGGTCGCCGCGCACTGCGCCGAAGCCAGCGAGCCCGAGCGCCGCCGCGACGACGACGTGCTGCATGCTGACCGCGAGGCACACGAGGTCGCCCGTGGTGGCCACGGCGGCGAGACCGGCGACGGCCGCCGCGCCGTTGAGCGTGGCCGAAACGATGGCGAGAGACTGGGCGTCGGGCTCCGGCATGTGTCCTCGCTGGGCTGCGGGTCGCTTGGTGTCGGGGACGTCCCGTTCGGACCAAGCAGCTGAGCTTATAGCCGCCCCACCCGATCTGCGGGAGTTGACACGATGCGCGCCACGTCGCTTGTCTTGCCGGCCGCTGTCATAATCGAGAGAGACCCATTCGCATGACGACCAGGTTTCCGCTGGCCGACGGCTACACGGATCTGCCCCCGGGCAAGATCGCGGCCGTCGCGACCACGCTCGAGATGCGGACGCCGCCACCGCCGACAACGGATGAGCCCGTGGCACCGTTCGCCCTCCGGCCTGTGGTGGCGCCGACCGCTGACTGGTACCGCGCCCTCTTTCGCGACGTTGGTGAACCGTGGCTCTGGCATTCGCGCCTCCGCCTGACCGAGCCGGCCCTGCTGGCGATCATCCACGATCCGGCGGTCGAGGTCTGGGCCCTGTCGGACCCCGTTGCCGGCGACATGGGACTGCTCGAGCTGGACTTCCGTGAGCCTGAGGCCTGTGAGCTGGCGTTCTTCGGCGTGACCGTGCCGTTCGTGGGGAAGGGCGCTGGCCGCCAGTTGATGGCGCAGGCGATCGCACGGGCGTGGAGCCGCCCGATCCGTCGCTTCTGGGTGCACACCTGCACCCTCGACCACCCGTCGGCCCTCGGCTTCTACATCCGCTCCGGCTTCGTGCCGGTGAAGCGCCAGCTCGAGATCGCCACCGATCCCCGCCTTGACGGTACGCTGGCGCCCGACGCGGCCCCAGCGGTTCCGCGGCTATGAGCCCGAAATCAGACGCCGGGCCGGCGCCGCCGCACTTGGAGCCCGACGGCAGCCGCCATATAACGGCGCCATCGAAGCGCCTGGACCCCTCATGATCTCAGTCGTCATTCCCACGTTGAACTCGGAGGCTGGACTGGCGGCGACCATGACGGCGCTCGTGCCGGCCACCGTCGATGGTCTGGTGCGCGAGGTTGTGATCGTTGACGGCGGCTCGACGGACCGCACGCTCAGGATCGCCGACGAGGCAGGCGCCCGCGTCGTGCGATCGAACCCCGGCCGCGGCACCCAGCTCCGTACGGGCGCATCGCAGACGCGCTTCGGATGGTTGCTGTTTCTGCACTCCGACACGGTGCTGCAACCTGGCTGGGAGCGTGAGGCGGCCGCTTTCATCGAGCGCGTCGAGGCCGGAAAGCGCCCCGAGGCCGCCGCCGCATTCCGCTTCGCGCTCGACGATCTGGGGTTCTGGCCGCGCCTCGTCGAATGGGGCGTGTCGATCCGGTGCCTCTTTTTTCGCCTGCCTTACGGGGATCAGGGTCTGCTCGTCCCGCGACGCCTCTACGATCGTCTCGGCGGCTATCGCGACCTGCCGCTGATGGAAGATGTGGACATCGTGCGCCGGCTCGGGTGGTCGCGGACGACTGTGCTGCGCGCCGCTGCCGTTACCAGCGCCGTCCGCTACCGTCGTGACGGTTATGTGGCTCGAATGGCCCGCAATCTGACCTGCCTCAGCCTTTATTATCTGCGCGTTCCGGCCCGTGTCATTGCGCGGATCTACGGCTGACGGCCTATCCCTGGTCCGATCACATGGCCGTGAAAATGCACCCCATGGGCGTTTCCAATTCGACCGTACTCGGCTAGCGATCCAGCCCTGAGACCGGCGACTGTCGCTGCTGGTCAAGTCAGGGAGCAAGTCATGTCCAGCATTTCACGCCGCGCCTTCGTCGCTTCGGCTGCCGCTGCCGGCGCCGCGTTGGGCCTCGATGGCCCGCTCGAGATCATTCCGTCGGCCAACGCCAAGGACCTCGCCTCGAAGGGCTTTGCCAAGTTCAAGGTCGGCGACTGGAACGTCACCACCATCTTCGACGGCATCTGGGAAAAGGCCCATGACCCGGCCTTCATCAAGAACGCGACCGTCGAGGAGACCACGGCGGCTCTGAAGGCGGCTGGCCTGTCCGGCGAGAACGTGCCGATCACGTTCACGGTCACGGTTGCCGAGAAGGGCGGCCAGATCATCATGTTTGACAGCGGCACGGGCGGCGGTCAGGCGGGCGGCCCCAAGGCCGGCCTCCTTCAGAAGCAGAACCTTGCCGCGGCCGGCATCGACGCCACGAAGATCTCGAAGATCCTCGTCACGCATTATCACGGTGATCACATCTTCGGCCTCATGGCGAAGGACACAAACGCGCAGATCTTCCCGAACGCCGAGATTGTGGTGCCAGAGGCCGAGCACAAATACTGGACGGCGCCGGACCTGATCGAGAAGCTGCCTGAGGCGCGCAAGGGCCTGGCCCGGCGCATTCAGGCCACTTTACCGACCTGGAAGAACGTCAAGACTGTTGCCGACGGCGTCGAACTGTTGCCGGGCATCAAGTCCGTGAACACCAACGGCCACACACCTGGGCACATCGCCTACGAGATCAGCTCCGGCAACGCCAAGCTGATCGTCACCGGCGACCTGACCAACATCCCGGCGCTGTTCGTGAAGAACCCTGGCTGGCACGCAGCCTTCGATGCCGACGCGGCGCTGGCCGAGAAGAACCGCAAGGCGATCTTCGAGCGGGCGGTCGCCGAGGGCGCGATCCTCACCGGCTACCATTGGGGCATGCCGGGCGCCGGCACCATCAAGAAGGACGGCAACGGCTACGCGCTGGTCCCGGTCTCCGCAACCTGATGACGGGCACCCCGAGCCGATGACGGGCCAGCGCCCCAATCGACCACGACAGTCGGCGTCGCCCAGACGGGCGGCGCCGTTTCGTTGCCGCCTCGTCATCATGGTCAAGCTGCCGGTGATGGGCCGCGTCAAGACGCGGCTCGCCCGCGATGTCGGCCGCACGGAGGCGACACGGTTCTACCGCACGACCTGCGCGACGGTCGTGCAACGCCTCGCGCGCCAACCCTTCTGGGAGACGTGGCTCTCGGTAAGCCCCGACGCCGGCAATGGAAGCGCGACGTTGCCCCGGCCGACCCGTCGCATGGCCCAGGGCGGCGGCGATCTCGGCGCCCGCATGCAGCGCCCGATGCGCACCTTGCCGCCCGGCCCCGTCTGCGTCGTCGGAACGGACATCCCGGCCATCACCATCGACGACATTCGTCGGGCCTTCGCGGCCCTCGGAACCCGGCCGCTTGTGTTCGGCCCCGCCGAGGACGGCGGCTTCTGGCTGGTCGGCCAGCGCCGCCGCCCGCGCCTCCTCTGGCCCTATGCCGGCGTCGAGTGGTCGCGCGAGGATACCCTGGCCCGCGTTCTCGCGAATGTGCCGGCCGATGCAGCGGCGTTCACGACCACCCTGAGCGATGTCGACAGCGCCCGGGACCTCCGGGGACTGGCCGCCCACGTCGGCCGTCGCGTGCCGCCGGTATCGCGATAGCCTCGCGAAAGACTTGCTTCGTTCGCCCTTCGTTCGTCTCAATCGCGTGGCACTCTGGGACCACTCGAAGCCGACGGTCTTAACACCTCCTTAACCAGCTCCCTTCACACTCCGTTTACCCGGAGAAGGTCGAGTTGCGCGGGCGGCCGACCCGTGGGCGTGATGTGGTGCGGATCTGGTTGAGAGTAGCGTCTGATGAGTGAGCGTCGTCGCATGGCTGCGAAGCTGCCGGTCAATTGCGTGCTGCATGGCGACTGCCTAGAGCAGTTGCGGCGACTGCCGGCCGGATCGATCGATCTGGTCTTCGCCGATCCCCCCTACAATCTCCAGCTGGACGGCGCGCTGCTGCGCCCGAACAACACGCTCGTCGATGGCGTCGACGATGCCTGGGACAAGTTCCAGAGTTTCGCCGACTACGACCGGTTCTCACGCGACTGGATCGCCGAATGCCGTCGCGTCCTGAAGCCGAACGGCGCCATCTGGGTGATCGGCTCCTATCACAACATCTTCCGCCTTGGCGTCGCGCTGCAGGACCTCGGGTTCTGGATGCAGAACGACGTCGTCTGGCGCAAGGTGAACCCCATGCCGAACTTCCGCGGCAAGCGCTTCACCAACGCCCACGAGACGTTGATCTGGGCGGGCCGCGACCGGAAATCCCGCGTCACCTTCAATTACGATGCGCTGAAGGCCGGCAACGACGACGTGCAGATGCGCTCGGACTGGCTGTTCCCGATCTGCTCAGGCCCCGAGCGCCTGAAGGACGACGGCGGCCGCAAGGCCCATCCGACCCAGAAGCCCGAGGCGCTGCTGCACCGCATCCTGATCGCCACCACCAATCCGGGCGACGTGGTGCTTGACCCCTTCTTCGGCACCGGCACCACCGGCGCTGTCGCCGAACGTCTCGGCCGCCGCTGGATCGGTATCGAGCGCGAGCGCGACTATGTCGTGGCGGCGACCGAGCGCATCGCGCGCGAGGAAAGCCTCTCGCCCGACAGCCTCGATCAGTTGCGGCCCCGTCGCAGCGAGCCCCGCGTCGCGTTCGGCGCCATTGTCGAGCTGGGCATGATCCGCCCCGGGACGCGGGTATCCGACGAGCGCGGTCGCGTCTGGGCCGAGGTTCGATCCGACGGCTCGCTGGCCCAGCCCGGCCCTCGCGGCGTGATCCGGCAGGGCTCCATCCACCGCCTGGGCGCCGAGGTCCAGGGCAAGGCCGCCTGCAACGGATGGACATACTGGCACTACGAGGCCGGCGGCCGGCGACAACCGATCGATACCCTGCGCGAAGAGGCCCGCCGCAAGCTTGGTCTCGTCGCGCCGCGGACCATGGCCGTGGCCGCCGAGTAACACGAGCCCCCGCGCCGCCTGTGGATATCGATCGAGCACGGGGAGAACTCGTTCCACGCACCTGACCTGCCCACCCGAATCGCTGTCGATTGCCCGGAAGTTTGGACAACGTAGCGGTAGGTGCGGCATGTTCCGTGAAAAGCATTCCCAGATGTGCGTCGGCGTGCTCGTGACAGTGGCGGCGTTGGCCATGGGGGCGTGCGCGCGCCATGATCATGGGGCACACCACGCGCGGGTCTACGGCTCGATCAAGGACGAGAGCGCGCCGCCGAAGCGGAGCGAGCGCCGGCTGGTGAAGAAGGTCGCCAGTCACGCGACATCCACCGTGGCGAGCGCAAAGCCCCGCATACTGCCCGCGCTGAAGGCGCCGCCGCCGGTAGAGCGCGCCGCGCCCGTCAATGTCGAGAAGCCGCAGACGGCGTCGACCGCCCCGGCAGGTCCGCCGCAGCCGACGGCCGAGCAGCCGATCCCGCCCGTTCAGGATGCAGCGGGGGTGGCGACATTGCTGGCCGAGGGGCAGGCCTTGTTCGAGGCGGGACAGGTCGTGCAGGCGCGCCGTCGTTTCGTGGCTGCCATGAACGGCCCGATCCCTGACGTGCTGCTGGCGCTGGCACGGTCCTACGACACCTATTATCTGAGCCGCCTCCCGTCATCGGACGCAGCCCCCGACATGCAGAGGGCGCTGGTGCTCTACGAGCGGGCCTTGGCGCGCGGCGCAAAGGAAGCCGAGCCGGATCTCGAGCGTACGCGCAACGTGTTGAAAGTCCCGCGATAAGCGGCAGTGGCTCGCCGCGACGCGTCGTTCGCGGCGGCCGACCTGTTGGCTGGAATAGGCGCCGGCGCCGAGCCCCCATCACCGCAATTGCGGTGCGCCCTCAGTTCGGCTATCACTCCACCTTGAGCAGCACCCGTAGCTCAGCTGGATAGAGTGTCGCCCTCCGAAGGCGAAGGTCATAGGTTCGAATCCTATCGGGTGCGCCATTCACGAACAAAACTGGGCACTCCGGCCGGAGCCGCCCCGCCCCCCATCACCAGACGCACCAGAACGGTCCGCCGCCCGTGGATACGGATTTCCGTGTCATCGACCTCGACCTTGTCGATGAGGGCGCGCAGGTATGAGCGGCGGAACGACGTGTCGCCGGTCAGCACGTTCTGGCGCATGACCTCGACGAAAGCCGCGATCTTGTCCTCTGTGACCCGCGCATCGGGGCGCATTTCCGCGACGGCCCGGTCGAAGGCCGTTTGGGCGATATCCCGCTCGGTCTTGATGGCGGCCACCCGGTCTTTCAGGGTCGGGTCGGCGGGATCGGCGATGCCGTTCTCGATGGCCTGATAAAGGCGATTCAGCCGGTTTTCGGCGTCGGTGAGCTTGGCCCGGAGCGCCGACAGGCGGCTAGCATGGTCTTCGTCCTTGCGGGTCTGGCGGTCCATCAGGCCGCGCAGCAGAGCCCCGACCCGCTCCGAGGTCAGGAGCTGGTCGCTGATCCGTTCCATGACCGCGTCATCGAGCCGGTCCATGGGTACCGAACGGCCCTTGCAGGCCGATTTGCCCTTCTGCGCGCAGGTGGCGCAGACATAGTACCGATACCGTCCTGACTTGCCGGTGCGGATGGTCATGCCCCCGCCGCAGCTGGCGCAGGTGGCGATGCCAGTGAGCAGGATCGGCCCGGTGACAACGCGCGGCGGCGCGGCCTTCGGATTGCGGGCCTTGAGGCTCGCCTGGAGGGCATCGAATTTGGCCGGTTCGATGATCGGATCGCAAGCAACGACGATGTGCTCGGAGGTCGGCTTTTCCTTGCGGGTCTTTGAGTCCTTGCGGTTGAACACCGCCTCGCCCTTGTAGACCGAGTTGGTCACAAGGTTATGCAGGGGGCCGATGCCCCACCGCGCCCCGCCCCGCGTGCGGTAGCCGCGTTCGTTCAGCCAGCACACCGCCGCCTTGATGCCCATCGGGCCGGAGATACCGTCCCCTTCCATCAGGAGCCGGAAGATAAGGCGCACGGTCTCTGCCTCGACAGGGTCGACGGCGAGCTTCTTCTTGATGCGCGCGCCCCGCTCTCCGGCCGCGACGGTCGTATAACCGAAGGGCGGAGCCGCGCCGTTCCAGAAGCCCTGCCGGGCATTCTCGTTCATCGAGCGGCTGACATGTTTTCTGATCTCGTTCGACTGGTATTCGTCGAACAACGCGAACACCTGCCGGACCATGACGCCGACGGGGTCATCCCCCACTTCCTGCGTCATCGAGACAAGGCGCACGCCAGCTTTCGCGAGACGGCGGACGTGCATCTCCTGCAAGAACGCATCGCGCATGAAGCGGCTAAGCGAATGCACCAGCACCACGTCGAAGGGTGAGCCGCCGCCAGTGGCGATCTCAAGAAGGCGTTGCAGCTCTGGCCGGTTATCGGTGGTGCCGGATAGACCGGCATCGACGAACTCAGCCGCCACGGTCCAGCCGCGCGCGGTGCAGAAGGCTATCGCCTGTCGGCGCTGATCGGGGATCGAGAGGTCACTCTCCGCCTGCCGGCCCGTGGACACGCGCATGTAGAGCGCGGCCCGGAGCGGCGCGCCCTGATCGGCAGATGCGGACATGGTCTTCATCGTGCTCGTCTCCGAACCCGGTTTGTGGAGGCGATATCAACATGGGTTTGCGGCTGATCCGAGTCGGAAAAGCCGGAATCCTTGGCTTTGGGCGGAGTTTCGCCCGCCATCACGGCCTGGAATGCGGCCATGAGGAAGGCCTCAATGGCGTCCAACTCAGCGTCCGAAACCGGCAGGTCCGCAAGATCATCGGCCACGCGGAAGCCGTGGCGCTCCGCATGCGTGCAATCATTCTGCTTGTGGCCCGGCGTGTCCATGGCCGGACACTGCCCGGCAGCATTCTTGCCGGATTGAGCACAGGCTGGTCACGTCGGGCGGGAAGACCGGGTCTGCCGGGCATCCGGCCTTGTGGCGTTTCGGAGAGGATCGCAGCGGTGACGGCCCGCAGTCGGCGGCGCAACGGCCTGCCCGCTCCTTCGCGTGCGCTCCCGTGTTGGCCGTGTTCTCTGCGGTGCGCCGCCTCCTTGGCAAGCCGTCCTGTCCCTCCGCGTCGAAACGCAAAAAACAAGGCCGGAGGACGCCATGAACCAGACCAGTCTCTTTTCCCGCAACGTGATCCATCAAGGTGATTGCATCAGCGTCATGCGCCGGATGCCCGCCCGCTCGGTGGACTTCATCCTGACCGACCCGCCCTATCTCGTGCGCTATCAATCCCGCGACGGTCGCCGCATCATCAATGACGACAATGGCCGT
>LNEM01000032.1 GCA_001464955.1 Rhizobiales bacterium Ga0077537
GGAGGGATGGCCTTGGATCGAACAAAGGGATGGTGCGGGAGGACAGAAGGCTCGGGCTCAGCTGGTCAGGTCACCCACTCGGAACAGCGAGGAGGCATCATTCTGCCGCTGACAGTTACGGCGTGTAGCAGCGCTAGTGTAGCTTTACTCGCGCGCACCTGCCTTGCTCGGCGTTCATCGTCCGCCACCCCCTATGCCGAGATATTGGCAATTGGACTCGTTCGCGTTCTGACCGCAGCGCCCGTAGCACTGATAATTGACCAGAACATGGGGCGTGCCGACAACGAGGCTGGTAATGACGAGGCCTGCCATTATCCAAAAGCGAATACCGAGCCGCGCATCGAGCCAATTTGCGCCCGCGTAAAGGCGGCGCTCCCAGTCCGGCATGGCGGTGTCGGAACCGGCCGACTCTACCTTCACCTCGAACTCTCGACGATCAGTCATGGCGCCTCTCCCTGTAGGTCAGACGGTAGGTCGGCTCTGGACGCGGATGCGCGCCTTCGACCGGATTGGGTGTGGCCCAGTCGCGCCAGGGCGCGACGGTCCAGAATGGCACGCGCTGCGCGCGGATCGGCGGGTGGGATTGAATCAGCAGGATTTGCTGACCCGTAGGCATCAGCCGGATTTCGTCCGGGCTCATGAGCGGGCGCGCCGCTTCCGCGCGGCTTTCGCCGGGGTCGTCGTCTTCCTTGCGGCCGAGATTGACCGAGAGGGTCTTGACGGTGCGCTGACCGAGCGCATCGGACAGCATCTTTGCGAGCCCATGGTCCTGGACCGCGAAGAACTGCTGGACTTCGGCCTGCGAGAGGATCGTGTTCGTTGCCTCCCGCCCATACACAGTGCGCAGCTGATCGAGTGACTGCACGATGATCCACACGCGCACGCCCAGGCCTGGCAGCAGAGTCAGGCTTTCCGATAGGCCCGCCAGCTTGCCCATGTTCGCAAACTCATCGAGCATGAACAGCACCGGCGTATTGCCGGGCTGACGCGCAACCGCCGTGATCGCCTGCCGCGTGAGAAGCCCGAGCCACGCCCCATGCGTGGCGACGCGGTCCGGCGGGATGACGAGATAGACGCTGACCTTCCCCGTCTTCAGCTCGCCGAAAGAGAAGTCGGAAGCCATGACGCTGTCCGCAAGCCACCCGGCCGGGTCAAATATCGACACGGCCTGCGTTGCCCCTTCAATGAAGCTCTGGAAGCTTTCGGGGTTCTTTTCGAGGGTGCGCGCAATGTCGTCGGCGAAGTCCGCGACCACGCCGCCAAGCGCATCGGACCCGGCCATCTCGATCAGCGTCTCGTCCATGCGGGTTGCGTTCTGAAGAACGCGCCACAGGTCTGGCAGCGTGCAGGACGCGGGCCGTCCCCGGCTCGCAAAATGCAGCATGATGGCGCGCAGTAGCTTGCGACTGCCCTCGCGGAAAAATTTGTTGCGCGCGTCTTCGGGCTCCGGGACCAGCTGCAGGGCGAGCGCCGCAACCTCTTCTGTGAGGCCGCGCCGGATCGTTTCGTCCTCGTAGATATCGATCAGATAGGCGAGCGGGTTGAAGCGATGTTTCGGCAGGCCGTGCAGGCCCCAAGGGTTGAGGACAATGACCTTCTGCCCGAAGGTCTCTCGCCGGTGCCGTGCCGTGACACCGGCGAGCTCACCCTTGGGATCAATGATGTACGTGCTGGCTTGGGAATGCAGCAGATTGGGAATAACAGCCGACGTTCCCTTGCCCGATCGTGCCGGGGCCACGGAGATGCAATGCGCCTTGCCCGTGTGAAACAGCATCCGCCCCTCAAGCGCCCCGAGGAACAGGCCGGCCGGATTGGTGAGACCGGCGCGCGCAGCCTCTTCGCCCGTCATGAAGGACGCCGTGCCATAGACCCCGCTAGGCGTCTCCGCAGCGCGACGCTTGCGCTCGCGGTCCTGCTCCGCCCGCCGCCGGTCTGTGCCGGCAATGACAGCGACCGCACCGGACGCCGCCAGAAACCATTGCGCCGCATCATTCGGCACGCTCCAGGCCCCCCACGCGCAGGCGGCGGCCAGAGCAAACATGCTGATTGATGAGCCCTGTCGCTGAGGGTTAGCCATGACCGTTTTTCTTCCCGCGTTCTTGTGCAAGACTGTGTGAGTGTTCTGGAAATAGACGCGGAGCCGTATGCCCGGATTGGGCAAAGGCTGGTCAGGTTGCGGCATGGAGACAGCGCGGACGGCGGAGACCAAGAACCGGTTTGATCTGGCGGACCGCGACCGCATCCGCCGCGCGTTGCTGCGGTACATGCAGCAGCGCGCCATCGGCGTCCCTACGCTCCAGAAGGAGATCGCGGCGGCGAACAATCTGTCGCTCGACCGCGTGCCTTTGAAGACGCTTCAGCGGTTCCTCGGCGACACCCACCGCTCCAACGACGCTCTCATCCGCTTTTGCGCCGAGTTCGTCGGCACCCTGCCGGACAGCGATCCCCTTTCCGCCTTCGGCGAGCAAATGGCCGCCTTTCTCGGGGTCTGGCGGGACGGGCATGATTGTCGCCCGGTCCCGCCGGAGATGACCGGCCGCTATAGCGGCCGTTCCCGGCGCGCTGCCGACCCCGGCGGCGGGATGCGGGTGTACCGAGGGGACGCCGAGGACTGGGTGCCCTTTTCTGCCGTTGAGATCGACCCGGCCCCCGCTCACCCCTTTGCCATTGTCCGGGAGTTTGTCAGCAACTGGGACCGCAGGCCCCCGGCCGAGGCGAGCGCGGCGACCACACCCCGCCGCGCTTACGAGGGCATCGCCATTCATCCGAATGGCTCGTTCTTCGTCGTGATGCGCAACGTCCTGACAGGGACGCCGCGCATCTATTGGCTCGACTGGGTGGCCGATGGCCGGCTGGGAGGCCAAGGTCATGAATCGCGCGCCGGGCTCGATGCCGGGCCAGCTACAGGGGCATCGCCCCATAGCAGTACGCCCGTACTCTTTGACCGCGCCAAGGAGGGCAGTTAATGGCCGCTCAAACCCCACAGCGCGGCCGTGACCGCTCCGGCAGCCACGACCCGAACGGCGCTCTTCTGCGAGCCGCCTACGCTGCCGACAGCGCCGGCGTGATCGCCGCGCTGGAGGACGGAGCGGATGTGAGCGCTGGCGACTCCGTCACCGGACTCACGGCGCTGCACATCGCGGTTGGCACGAACAACCTGCCTCTCGCACGCATCCTCATCGAAGATTGGAACGCGCCCTTCTGTCCCGACGGCAAAGGTCGGTGGCCGAGTGTCATCGCCGCTGAATGCAGAGTCAATGACGCCCTCGCTGATTACGTCGTCGAGGCTGAATCGCAATTTTTGGGGAACGGCTGATTGCTCGAATTCAATATGTCGAAATTGGAATAGATAAAATTGTATCGAATTTTAAAAGTTCCGAGAAGTAATTTCGATAAACTGGGAAGTGGACATCGTGATAGCGCAAAAACAAATCCCGATAAGTCGCTTTGAGTCAGAGTGACCAGCATTTGACCAACGACGCTAAGTCCTGTAGATTACAGCGCAAATGAAGCCTCCTGAATGCTTGAGGCTGTCCGGAGCGTTTTTCTGGCGTTCCTGAACCTTGATCCCATACAATTGAAATTACACCTTACTGAGCGTTGCAAGATGTGCGCGCGGAGAGTCCGCGCTCCATCTTGGCAAGGGGGGCTCAGGAGCCGCCCCCCGTTGCATCCCCGGGCTCATCGCCCGGCATTGGCATCGAGCCTTGCCGGACGATTGCAGCGTATCCCGCTGCACCGGACCAGAGGGAGCTTTCGCGCTCCTTCTGGACGACCATCGACCAAAGGGAGACTTCACCTCTCCCTTCTGGACTACCCATGGACCAAGAGGGTGACTTCGCTCTCCCTCTTGGATCACCCATCGACCAGGAGGGCGAATTCCCTCTCCCTCCTGGACCACCCATGGACCAGCACGCCGATGCTGGACCCGGCCAGGGATCACGCGTCCCTGGATGCGCGATAGGAGGCGGCCGTGAGGAAGGCCAGCGAGAAGCGACAGCGTGAAATTTCACTGTCTGCCCGGTTCAACGAGCAGGAGCTGGAAGCCGTCCGCCGGGGTGCGGGCGGCCACGGTGTGCCCGTGGCTTCCTTCCTGCGTACTGCCGCGTTGAACGAGGCCGCTGGACGAGCGGCTATCGGCCAGCAAGACGCTGCGCGCGTCCTAAGTCAGCTCGGTCACATCGCCGACACGCTGCGCGCCATGCAGGCGTCCGGTGTTGTCCCGGCGGACGACCCGAACCTCTCGGCGGCTTGGCGCGACCTCGCTGAAATGCGTACCGCCTGCCTTCAGGCCCTGGGGATGCGACCATGATCCTGAAAGGCAACCAGCGCACCGGGGCATCGGATCTCGCGACGCATCTGTCGAACGAGTACGACAACACGCGTGTCGAGATCGCGCAGCTGCGCGGCGTCGTGGCCGATGACCTGCATGGGGCGCTGGCGGAGTTCGCCGGCGTTGCCCGTGCGACCCGCTGCAAGCAGCCCCTCTACAGCTTGGCCATCAACCCTGCCGAGCCGTTGAGCCGCGAGCAGTACATGGCCGCCATCGACCATATCGAGGGCAAGCTGGGCCTGTCCGGCCAGCCGCGCGCCGTCGTCTTCCACGTGAAAAACGGCCGCGAGCATTGCCATGTCGTCTGGTCCCGGATCGATGTCGCCAACATGCGTGCTGTGCCCATGAGCCACGACCGCATGAAACTCCGCACCTGCGCGCGCGAGCTGGCCCATGCCTATGGTCTGCCGTTGCCTTCCGGGCTTGCCGAGGACCGGGGTGACGCCCGGTTCGAGAAGACGCGCGACGTGACCTTCGCCGAAAAGGCGATGGCGCAGGCCTCCGGCATTACGCCCGAGCAGCGGCGCAGCACTATGACCGCCATTTACCGCTCATCCGACACCGCCGAGACGTTTCGTGCGGGTTTGGAGCGCGCGGGCTATGTCCTCGCCCAGGGCGAGCGGCGCGCTTATGTCGTCGTGGACCGGGCCGGGCATGTTCATACCCTCGCCCGGCAGATCGACGGCGCGCGCACGAAGGATGTGAAAGCCCGCCTTGCCTCTTTGCCAGCAGAGACCCTGCCGACGGTCGATGCCGCACGGGCCGAGCAGACTGCCCGGCAGCGGGCGGTCGATGAGCGGCTGCGTGAAAAGGCACGGCAGCGCGGCGCGAAGTCGGCTGCCGACCTCGCCGCCAAGCAAGCGGCACGGCGCAGGCGCGTCATCGACGACAGGAGCCAAAAGCTGGCCCTAACCCACGCGAGCGAGCGCATGGCGCTGCACGCGGCGCAGAAGGCTGAGGACGGCCGGTTGTTCAATGTCGTCGCTGGCGCGCTCTTCGGGCTGCTTGAGCGGGTGCCGGGTCTACGGTCCGTGATTGGCCATTTGCGGCGCAACCCGACCCTCAATCCGACTGAGCGACACCGCCTCGAAAACGAGGCGCTGGACCGCCGGCATGGACGCGAGAAGAAAGGCATCGAACGGCGCGAAGCCGCCCTCGACATGATCGAGGTGCGTGAGCGGCGGAGCCTTATCCGCGATCTTGTGCGCGAGACCCGTGTTGAAGATCAGCTGCGGATGGCGCAGACCGAGCAGCGTGAACGCGAGGTCCGCGAAACCGCGCAGGACATCACGGCCATCAAAGGCGATAAGTCATCGCAGACGGCGGCGGATGACCGGCGCGCGCGTATGCAGGAACGGCTGGCCACAGCCCGTAAGGCACCTTCAGGTCCGCAGCGTGGCGGACCCAGCTGGGAATGACAGGGGGTCGAATGGATCGCGAATACGAAGAAGAACGGCTGGCGGCGATTAAGGAGCGGCGTCTGTCCGAGGGTGAAGGCCCTGACCACCGCACGCTAGAAACGCGCTTTGCCCCCGGTTCATTTGGTTACCACGAGGCGCTTCACACCACCAACCTGGTCGTGGAGGTGATAGAGCAGCAACTCCTGCGCCATAGCGCAGTGCTGCTCGACCCGTTCTGGTATGGCAAGGTACGTGAGGCGCAGTCCCTTCTCTACCGAGCCTACAGCGACATGGCGCAGATGCATCTCGATGCGCCGTTGCCGACGGGGGCCCCTCCGCGTCTGACCATTGTCCCGAAAGACTGACCTATGTCCGAAATCAAGGAATACCCGTTCCCATGGCCAGACGAGCACAAGGGCTATCGCTTGTTTCCCGATGAGCTGGAGAATGATGACTTGGTCGCCTTTCACGGCACCGCGCGGTCGAACCTACAAACAATCATTGACGGTGGATTTAGGTTTGCCGGGTCTCTGCAGTCACTCTCGTTCGCCAAGAGCAGTGCATATTCGCTCTCTCACGCATGTGGCAGGCGGTCAGCCGCATCACCGGAGGGCTGCGTCCTGGCCGTCCGCTTTGCTCCCCCTATTCCCAGACCGTTCGTAGCGGTCGAAGTATCCGACATCCATGTCTACCAGCTCGATCAGCAGCCGGTTGTCTTCGGCTACTGCATTATTCCAGCTGACTATGTGTTCCGTTGAGCCCGCAACATAAACTTGTTATGGGATGATGCGGACTGGGTCGCCAAATTACAAAGCACCTACAATGACATAGCGGTGCCCAGTTTCATCCTGTCCGGTGCGCCATATTCTTCCGACCTTGAAGTGTCCCCTCACCCCGCCATCACGCACCGCGTGAGATGATCCACCGTGCTCGCGACGAGCTCCGGCACGCCGGCCTCGCAGATGGGCTGCTTGAGCTTGCAGCGCGGCGCGAACGCGCATCCGGGCGGCAGGTCCGCGAGATCGGGTGGCGAGCCCGGAATGGGATCGAGCGGCGCACCCCGCATCCCGCCGTGCACGGTCGACTGGAATAGCCCTCGCGTATAGGGATGCCGCGGCGTCTCCATCACGTCGATGGACGAGCCCGTCTCCACGAACCGGCCCGCATACATGACGGCCATCTTGTCGGCCACCTCGCACGCAACGCCCAGATCGTGCGTGACGATGATCGTCGCCATCCCGAGATCGCGCTGCAACTCGCGCAGAAGCAGCAGGATCTGGATCTGTACCGTCGCATCGAGCGCCGTCGTCGGCTCGTCGGCAAGAAGCACGCGCGGCCGGCAGGCGAGCGCCATCGCGATCATCGCCCGCTGCCGCAGACCACCCGAAAGCTCGTGAGGGTAGGCGTCGAGCCGTCGCGGCGCGGACGGGATCTGCACGAGTTCGAGCAGCTCCAGCGCCCGCTTGCGCCCGGCCGCATAGGACACCCCGTCGTGGAACACGACAGACTCCGCGATCTGCGTCCCGATGGTGAATACCGGGTCGAGCGCCGTCATCGGCTCCTGGAAAATCATCGAGACGAGGCCGCCGCGAAGTCGCCGCAGATCGTTATCGGCCAGCGTCGTCACGTCGAGCCCGCCGATGCTGATCTTGCCGCCGATCCGGGCAGCGGGCGGGAGCAGCCGCATCAGCGCCCTGAGCGTCACGCTCTTGCCCGAGCCGGACTCGCCGAGGATGCACATGGCCTCCCCCGCGGCCAGCGTGAACGACACCCCGTTCACGACGGAGATGTCGAGATCGCGCGAAACGAAGCGGACCGTCAGATCTTCGACGGCGACGAGCGGAGTTTGCGTCTCGACCATGTCGCCCCTCAGATGTCGTTGCATGTCGTGATCCTCAGGCGCTGACTGCGGGCGCTTGCGAATGGCCGGAGCCCGCTGTCCGCGCGTGACAGGCCACCTGATGATGAGCCGCAGCGGCGGGACCGAGCACCGGCTCGCGCGCCCCGCACAGGTCTTCCGCGATCGGGCAGCGCGTGCGGAAGCGGCAGCCCGAAAGCGGATTGATCGGGTTCGGCGGATCGCCCGTGAGTGGCGGCGTCACGATCCGCCGTCGCGGACTCATGGAGAGCCGCGACGACAGGAGCCCCACCGTGTAGGGGTGCTGCGGCCGGCTATAGAGTTCCTCCACCGGGCCGACTTCGACGACCTTCCCGAGATACATCACCAGCACGCGATCGCTCACGTGCTGCACCACGTTGAGGTCGTGCGAGATGAAGATGTACGTCAGGTTGAGCTGCGCCTTCAGGTCCTGCAGCAGATTGAGAACCTGCGCCTCGACGGACTTGTCGAGCGCGGAAACGGATTCGTCGAGGATCACCACCCGCGGCTCGAGCGCCAGTGCCCGTGCGATGTTCACGCGCTGCCGCTGCCCGCCGGAAAGTTCGTGCGGATAGCGCTGCGCGAACATGTCCGGGCTGAGCCCGACGAGATCCAGCGATCGCCGCGCCTGCTTGACCGCGGCCGACGTGGCGATGCCGTTGGCCTTCAGGCCGAAGGCGATCGTGTCCTCGATCGTCAGTCGCGGATTGAGCGAGGCATAACTGTCCTGGAACACCATCTGCAACCGCCGCCGCAGTTCGCGAAGCGTCAATCCACGCGTCACGCCGACCGGATCGCCGTCGAGGATGACCGTGCCCTCGTCCGGCTCGATGAGGCGGATCAGCAGCCGCGCGGCGGTCGACTTGCCACAACCGGATTCGCCGACGACGCCGAGCGTTTCGCCTTTCGCCACCTCGAACGAGATGCCGTCGACGGCTTTCACCGAGAGCGGTGGCCCCGCCAGAAATCCGGCGTTGATCGGGAAGTGTTTCTTGAGCCCCTGCGCGATCAGCATCGGCTGGCTCGGTCCGCCGCGATCCTCGAGCGGCGGCATCGCGCCGGTCAAGGTCTGCGGACGGGGCGCTTTCGTTACGGCCTGGCTCATACCTTCACGTCCATGGAAGCTCGGAGGCTGTCACTGATCAGGTTCATGCTCATCGAGGTGATGAAGATCATGACGCCCGGCAGGATCGCGTTCATCGGCGCGACGTAGATCGATTGCCGCAGCGTGTTGAGCATCAGCCCCCACTCGGCATTGGGCGGCGAGACGCCGAGCCCGAGGAAACTCAGCCCGGACGCGATCACGATCGCGACGCTGATCATGCTCGAGGCGTAGATCAGGATCGGGCCCGTGACGTTGGAGAGGACGTGCCCGAAGACGATGCGCCATCCGGAGGCGCCCGTCGCGCGCGCCGCCTCGACGTAGTCCTGGTTGCGGATCTGTGTCGTCACGCTTTCCGCCACGCGCGCGATGGGCGGTGTGAAGACGAGGGTCAGAGAAACGAGGCTGTTGACGAGTCCCGCGCCGAGCACGCCGGAAATGGCGACCGCGAGCAGCACCGACGGAAAGGCGTAGAACACGTCGGTCACGCGCATGATGAGCATGTTGATGGCGCCGCCACAGTAGCCGGCGACGATGCCGAGGAAGCCGCCGATCAGCGTCGCGAGCACGACCGGAGCGAACCCCATGAAGAGCGACATGCGCCCGCCGTAGATGAGTCGTGTGAGAAGGTCGCGGCCGAGTTCGTCGGTGCCGAGCCAGTGGCGCGCGTCGCCGATCGGCAGCAGCCGCCGGGCCATGCTCGTGCGATAGGGATCGTGCGGTGTGATGAATGGCGCGAAGATCGCAGCAAGCAGGATGATCAGCAGGATCGAGCCGCATACGAGCGCGACCTTGTCTTGCGACAATCTCCGCCACGCCGTGGCCCAGAAGCTGCGCGAGACGGGGCGCCTGCCCTTGAGTGGTGCATCGCTTGTGATCGAGCCGCCGGTCGTGGCTACCATGGAGTCTGCTCCGTGACTGTAGGGCTCACGCCCGCTTGATCCTTGGATCGAGAACGGACTGGAGGAGATCGACCATCAGGTTGATGGCGACGAAGAACATCGCGAGGACGAGGATCGTGCCCTGCAGGATTGGCAGATCACGCGTGAAGATCGCGGTGTTGAGAAGGAATCCCGTACCGGGCCATGAGAACACCGTCTCGACGAGGATCGAGCCGCCGAGCAGCTGCGCCAGCTGAAGGCCCATGATCGCGAGCACGGTCGGTGCCGCATTCTTGACCACGTGGACGAACACGCGACGGCCGGGAAGCCCCTTGGCGTGCAGCGTCTGCACGTAGTCCTGCTTGAGAACCTCGATCACCGTACCTCGGACCGATCGCGCGATGATCCCGGCCGGAATGACGGACATGGCGATGGCCGGAAGGATGAGGTGGCGAAGACTGACCCAGTCGAGCGCGAATGTCGCCGAGCCTTGCGCGCCCATGCCCATCGCCGGCAGCACGCCGAGATTGACGGCGAAGATCACGATGAGAACCATGCCGAGCCAGTAGTGCGGAACGCTGACGCCGCTGACCGAAATCGCGGTGACGACCCTGTCGATCGGCGAGCCGGCTGTGTAACCTGCGGCGATGCCGAGCCCGACACCGAGACCGAACCCGAGCGTCACGGCAGCGACGGCGAGGATCATCGTGTTGACGACTGCCGGCCCGACTTCGCTGAGCACCGGGCGTCGCGTCATGATCGACATTCCGAAGTCACCCTGCACCGCGCGCCAGATCCAGTTGAGATACTGGATGGGCAACGGCTGATCGAAGCCGTAGGCGGTCTTGATCTGGGCGATCACCTCGGGCGACGCGCCTTCCGGGATGACGGCGCTCAGCGGATCGCCGGGTGCCAGATGAATGAGCGCGAAGCATACCATCGACACGCCGATCGCAATCGGCAGCGTGTAGAGGATCCGGCGCAGCAGATAGAGCAGCATGGCGCGCGTCTTTCATCGGTTTGCCGACCCGCCGCGGCGCATGGCCGGGGCGGGTCGGCGACAGGTTCACTGCATCTCGACGGGTGTCAGATCCTGAACCCAGCTCTGGGCCTGCACGAAGCCCTTCACTTTCGGCGACATGGCGCGCGGGTTGAGGTCGTGCACCATCCAGATCCACATGGCCTGATCGACGATGTGGGTGTGCAGCTCGGCGAGCAGCTTGTTCTGCTCCTCAGGGTCGAACGCCAGCTTGGCGCGCGTCACGAGATCGTCGGCCTTGGGGTCGCTGTAGCGGCCCCAGTTGAAGCCCGTGGGAACAGGCTCGAACGAAGCGGCGGTCTTCAGGAGGCCGATATCCGGATCCCAGAAGGCCCAGCTGTTGTTGATGCCGTGCATGCCCTTGTTCTCGGGAGCCCACGCACCGGCCCGACGCCGGCCGCGCAGCGCCTCCCAGTCCATGACCTCGAACTCCATGTCGATGCCGACGTCGCGGAAGTTCTCCTTCACGAACTCGTTCATCGGTAGCGGCTGCATCTGCCCCGATCCGGCAGGCGAGATGATCACCTTGATCTTCGCGGGCTTGCTCGGGCTGTAGCCCGCCTCCGCCAGCAGTCGCATCGCTTCTTTCGGGTCGTAGCGTAGATCGAACGTGGGATTCCCGAACCAGGGATGGCCCTTCGTGATCATGCCCTTGGCCGGCGTCGCGAGCCCGCCGAGCAGCTTGACCATGCCTTCGCGATCGATGGCGAGGTTGGCGGCCTTTCGCACGCGGATGTCGCGAAACGGAGAATCTTCGAGGTAGCTGATCTGATAGGGCCAGATATGCGGGTACTGGTTGGTGACGATCTGCATGCCCTGCGACTTGAGGCGCGGGATCGCGTCCGGTGGCGGCGCTTCGACCCAGTCGATCTGCCCGGCAAGCAGCGCGGCGACGCGGGTGTTGGCGTCGGGCATCGGCAGCAGGACGAGGCGGTCGCTCTTCGGAATGCGCTTCGGATCCCAGTAGTTGGGATTCTTGACGAGCTCCGCGCGCTCACGCGGCACGAGTGTTTTCAGCATCCAGGGTCCGGTTCCTGCCGGGCTGAATGCGACCTTGTTCCAGTCCTTGCCGAGTTTCTCCCAGTTCGCGGAGCTGGAGAAATAGAGATTTGCGAGATTGTATGGCAGAACCGAATCCGGCTTCTTGGTTTTGATTTCGACGGTGAAGTCGTCGATCTTCCGCCAGCTCGCGATGGTGCCGTAATACTGGCTGCCCTGGATCGACTGCGCCTGGTCGAATTGCGGCGAATCCCGCTTCATCAGTTTGTCGAAGTTCCAGACGACGGAATCGGCGTTGAAATCGGAGCCGTCGTGAAACTTGACGCCACGCCTCAACTTGAAGGTCCAGACCGTCTTGTCGCTGTCGCTGACGGACCAGCTCTCGGCGAGGCCGGGCTTGAGGACGGCCGCCTTTTCGAAACTGGACAGGTCCCAGTTCACGAGGCCGTCGTAAACGGTGACGCCCATGAACCGCAGGCCTTCGCCGCCCTGGCTCGGTTGCCCGGTCGTCAACGGCACGTCGGCCGCTGTCATTGCGACACGGAGGACTTTCTCCTGGGCCGTCGCACCGCTCGAATGGGCGAGCAATGCGAGAACCGCCGCCGCCGTTACTGTCTTCCATCTGGGTCGCATTGAAGTCTCCGAGTTGACCGGTCGACCTCCAGCGCTTCGTCCCTTGAGTCTGTGCGGCGGGTTTTTCCCGCTCGGTGTTGTTGGAAACCTCGGCGGTACGATCCGCGGCTCAGTCCTTCGGCATGAACTTCCGTGGATCGTAGACGTGCGCTGGTTCGTCGGCACGGCTTCGACCCTGCCGCAGCCGCCAGAGCATCGGTTCGATGTTCCGGTAGGCCTCGACGAGTTCGTCGAAGTACTTGGGTGCGAAGTCGAGGCCGGCCACGCGCGCGAGCACGGCGATGTCCTCGCGGGACGCACTCTTTCTCGTCATGACTGCTGCTCCGTTACGTCAGGCGATCGGGGGCTTGCGGGTGTGCCAGTCGGTGACGCGCTGATAGGCATCGCCGGCTTTGAGCACGGTCGCTTCGTCGAAGGGGCGGCCGGCGATCTGGAAGGCGAGCGGCAGACCGCCCGGCGAGAAGCCGCAGGGGACAGACAGCGCCGGGATGCCCGCGAGGCTGAACGGCATCGTGACCACCTGCCGCTTCTTGAAGAAGTCGACACCGTCGGGATCGGCGGGTTCAGCGGGCGTGAGCCATCCGGCGGTTGCCAGAACGTCGAAGCGGCGGAACTCCGCCATCATCTCGGTGGCGAGTTCGGTCCGCCACCGCATGGCCTGCACATAGTCTTCGGCCCGGATCAGACCGCCGGCCATCACACGGGTTCTGAGCAGGTAGCCGAAGTCCTCGGGCCGCTCCTTCAGATCCTTCTCGTGGATGGCGTAGAGTTCCGAGAGCGAGATCGTCGTCTTGGCGTCGATGTAGTTCGACAGCGGTGAGAGCTTGATCTCCGCGACGTGCGCGCCGAGCCCCTTGAGCACCGCGATCGCCGCGTCGACGGCGGCCGTGACCTCCGGCGCGGCATCCTCGCGATACCAGTTGGTGACGAGCCCGATCCGAAGCCCCGCCACGGATCCCGTGAGTGCAGCGCCATAGTCCGGAACCGGCTCGTCGATGCTGCCGGGATCGTAGGCGTCGTATCCGGCCGCCGCGCCGAGCATGACGGCGCAGTCGGCGACGGTCCGCGTCATGGGACCGCAGTGATCGTGCGAGAACGTGTTGGGATGCACCCCGCGCCGGCTGATGCGGCCGTAGGTGGGTTTCAGGCCGGCGATGCCGCAGACCGCTGCCGGCCATCGCACCGATCCGCCCGTGTCCGTACCGATCGCTGCCGGCACGAGACGGGCGGCGACCGCGGCGCCGGACCCCGACGACGATCCGCCCGGAAGATGTTTCGTGTCCCAGGGGTTGAGCGCGGGTGGAAACGGGAGATCCCAGGATGGACCGCCGAGCGCGAATTCGAAGGTCGAGGTCTTGCCGATGAGAATGCCGCCTGCGGCCTTCAGGCGGGCCGCGACGTGGGCGTCTTCGGTCGGGACGTTATCGAACAGCAACTTCGAGTGCGACGTCGAGCGGATGCCCGCAGTCTCGACGTTGTCCTTGAGCGCGAACGGGATGCCGTCGAACGGACCGATCGGCGTGCCGGCGCGGTAGCGCGCCTCCGATTCTTTCGCGGCCGTCCTGGCCGCGTCGGAGGTCACTGTGATGAAGCTGTGCAGATTGGCGTCGACATCTTCGATGCGTTTCAAAGTCGCCTCGGTGACATCGACGGGCGAAAGCGACTTCGCGGCATAGAGCGTCTTTAGCTCGACGATGGAAAGCTCCGTCAATTGCGAGCTGTTCCCGATCGACTTCGGCGCGGCATGATCCATCGAACTCTCCCGGTTGCGCCAATTCGCATCAGCACGCGCTCATGCACCGCCACATCCGTTTTGAGACGGCACGAAAAATCGTGCGGCCGCGAAGCGAAAGCCGAATGCCCTGAGCTGATTGCAGATGTCTCTATGGGCGTGAGTATCGAATGGGCATCGCAAGCATTCAATGCCAATTAACAGGCAGTTCGAGGCGCGTATTGACGGAATAAATGGCGCGCCGTGGAGAATGAAATTCAGCGCGCGGCTGTGCCACCGTCCTTGCCACGCGTCTGCTTGATCATGCGCACATCGACCGCCGTCGGATGCTGGCGCGCGTCCGCATCGCCGAAGATCGCGCCCTTACGCAGCTTCTGGGAGTACGTCGTGGGCAAGGTGTCGAGAAATGCGACCCATCCCGGGATCTTGAAGTAGGCGAGCCGCTCGAGCGCGTGCCGCGCCAGCGCATCCGCCAGCTCGGGCCCGCCCGTGAAGCCGTCGTTGAGCACGACGCAGGCGTAGACTTCCTCGTCGCGCAATTCGTCGGCTACTGGAATGATGGCGATCTCGCGCACAGCCGGATGCGTCCGCAGCGTCGCTTCCACCTCGCCTGTCGAGATGTTCTGGCCGCTGCGCCGGACCATGTGCTTCTTGCGATCTACGAAGACGAGCCCCTGCGGCGTCTCGACGAGCAGGTCGCCGGTGTGGAACCAGCCGTCTTTCCAGACGTCCGCCGTCGTCTCCGGATCGCGGAAGTACTCCCGCAGCAACCCGCGTCGCGGCTCGTTGCCGGTCCGCCTGACGCGCAGCTCGCCCGGAACTCCCGGAGGTTGCGGGACGCCGTCGTCGTCGACGAGCTGAAAGTCGAGACCGGGCATGTCGCGTCCGATGCAGCGGGTCTTCCCGTCGCGTTCGGTGGATGTGTCGAACGAGCAGATACCGAGCTCGGACATCCCGTAGATCTCGACCAGCGTCACACCGAAGCGCTCCTCGAACGCCACCCGCAACGCCGGATCGACGCCAGCGCCGACGCCGAACCGCACCTTGTGGCGGGTGTCGTCGGCGTGCGGCTCGCGCTTCATCATCACCGGCGGAATGATGCCGAGATAGTGGAACATCGTCGCCTCGGTTGCGATCAGATCGGCCCACCAGCTCGACGGATGGAAGCGATCCGGAAAGATCATGCAGTTTCGCGAGAGAATCATCGCGGGATTGGCGATCGCGAGACCGTTCGCATAGAAGAGGGGCAGCGGATTGTAGAGCCGCTCGGCGCCATGTCGGATCGTCGCCGTTCCTCCCGCCGCGAGATAACGCTCTGCGGCAAAGAAGAAATACTCGTTGTCGATGATGCAACCCTTTGGCATGCCGGTCGTGCCGGACGTGTACATCAGCACGCTTTCTGACGACCGCCCGGGTGGCGAGCCGAGGCACGGCCGGGCCGATCGATCGAGTGTCTCGTGGAACGCCGAAGCATCGGCGATTGGCAGTCGTCGCCCGAGGGCCGTGACGGCACCGCGCATGGCGGCGATGTGCTGTGGCAACGCGACGATCAGATCGGCTTCCGAGTGTCCGAGCACGTACGTGAGATCGTCGTGTCGAAACTCGGGATTGAGCGGAATGACCCAGCAGCCGAGCGCGTTCAGCGCGAGGAAATGCAGCATGAACTCGGGCCGGTTCTCGAGCACCAGCGCCACCCGCGAGCCGTGGCCGTAGCCGGCCGCTGCGTAGCGTTCAATCAGCGCCGTGGTACGCGTGGCGACATCGCCGTAGGACCACGACAGGCCGTCCGGGCAATAGTCGCGTTCGGCCCGTGGCGGCACCGCGAGGCAGGGGAGGGCCCCCCGCGTGCGGGCCGTGTCCTCGACGGCGAGCCAGAGTGTCGCGAGATCGTTGAGGCCGGGCATCGGCTCCTCCTGCGGTCGACAATGGGCGGGCGCGTTGTTTGGCGAGATCAGGCGCGCTTGAAATCGACGGCTGTGTGCCCGTCCGTCTCGGCGCGGAAGACGGGTGTCACGGTGTCGCCGATCCTTAGCGCGTCGAGCCCCGCGCCGACGATGTTCGTCACCAGTCTGACGCCGGGCGCATCCGCGAAAGTGACGAGGCCGACGACGTAGGGCAGTGCGCCCGCCCGCGACGGATCGAATGGATGCAGGACGCGCGTGAAGGAGAGCACGGTCGCTGGCCCGCTGACGCGCCGCCACGCGAGATCGATGCTGCGGCAATGCGGGCATCGCGGCATCGGATACCAGTGGAAGCGGCCGCAGGCCCGGCAATGCGGGAACGCCACATGCCCCGCGGCGGCGTGCGTGAAGAAGCCGTCGAATTCCGGGTTGGCTTCGCTGGCGACTGTCGTGCTCATCGGTGGTCGCGCCCCAGGATCATGACGCCATAGTCCGGATTCGAGAGGCCGCCGACGAGCCCGATCTCGGCGTTCGCCACCTGCCGGGCCCCGAGGTTGCCCCGCAGTTGCCGCACGGCCTCCACGACGTGTTCCACGCCGAGCAGATAACTGTGGGAGAGAAGCCCCCCATGCGTGTTGATCGGCAGCCGGCCATCGATGCCGATCCCGGTCTCCCGGATGAATGCCGCCCCCTCGCCTCGCTTGCAGAAGCCGACGTCCTCGATCTGCAGCAGGCACGAGATGGTGAAGCAGTCGTAGAGTTCGGCGAAATCCACGTCGGAAAGCGTGACGCCTGCTTGCTGCAACGCCCTCTCGGTCGCGATCCGGGCGCCTGGAATGCGCATCATGCCGCCGGCCTGCGTGAATACGTCGTCGCCCGAGATGGGCTCGCTGCCGAAGCCTGTGCCGAGCACGCGGATGGGCGGTTGCGCCATGTCGCGGGCGCGCTCGAGGCTGGTCATGACGATGGCGCAGGCGCCGTCCGTGATGAGGCAGCAATCCGCGACGCGCAAGGGATCGGAGACGACGCGGCTGGCGAAATAGTCGCCGAGCGACATCGGACGCGTGGCCTGCGAATCCGGATGCAGCAGCGCACTCTGGCGCTGCGTGACAGCGATCTGCCCGAGGTCGGCTTCGGTGAGGCCGAACTCGTGCATGTAGCGCCGCGCCCAGAGTGCGAAATACTGCGGTTGTCCGGTGAAGCCATGCGGCTTCTCGAAGGTCATCTTGCCCGCATAGAGATCGTGAAAGCCGTAGGGCCCCGAAGCGCGCGTGCCCCAATCCACCCCGAAGTAATAGACGAGCGTGTGCGCGAGGCCGTGCGAGATCGCGAGCTGTGCGTGGAGCGGCGCCGTCGCCGAGGCCGCACCGCCGAACGACATCCCGCCGTCGTACCTCCGCTGGAATCCGAACTGCGCCGCGACCCAGTCACGCGGTACCGTCGTCGGCATGACGAGACCGTCGCTGACGACCCCGTCGATATCGGAGGGTTCGAGGCCGGCATCGGCCAGCGCCGCCTCGATGGCTTCGACGACGAGCGCGCGCAGGCTCTTTGGCGAGCGGCGCGTCGGGCGTGTCGCGCCTATGCCGGCAATGGCGACGGTCTGCGAGGACATGAAGCGTTCGGGCCTCCGTGGCGGGGATGGCGCCGAGTGTTGATGATTGCGCGCGACGACACAAGTCGCCCCGTCAATCTCCGGTCACCGTCGGTTTACGGGGCGGCGTGACCTGCGCTGGGCCCGGGCCGCAGCAGGCAGGCCACATGATGGCCCGGCGCGACTTCAACGAGCGGCGGATCGATCCGGCTGCACTCGGGGCGCACGTAGGGGCATCGTGTGTGGAAGCGACAACCGCTCGGTGGCGCCGACGGGCTCGGCACGTCGCCGGTGAGGATGATGCGCTCGCGCTTGGTGCGTTGCACTTCCGGCACCGGTGCCGCCGCGAGCAGCGCTTCGGTGTAGGGATGCAGCGGCGTATCGAACAGGCTGGCGTTGTCGGCGATCTCGACGATCCGCCCGAGGTACATGACCGCGATCCGATGGCCGATATGCTCGACCACGGCGAGGTCGTGGCTGACGAAGAGATATCCGAGCTGCAACTCGTCCTGGAGGTCGATGAGCAGGTTGAGCACCTGCGCCTGCACCGACACGTCGAGCGCCGAGAGCGGCTCGTCTGCGAGGATGAGCTGCGGGCTGACCGCCAGAGCGCGGGCGATGCCGAGACGTTGCCGTTGTCCGCCCGAGAACTCGTGCGGATACTTGGCCATGGCGTCGGCTCTTAGGCCCACCCGTTCGAACAGCGACGCGACGCGGGCCTGCAGGTCCGATCCCATCGCGAGCCCGAAGTTCGTCAGCGGCTCGCTCACGATCTCGCCCGCCGTGAGGCGTGGATTGAGCGACGAATACGGGTCCTGGAAGATCATCTGCATCTGTCGCCGGTACGGCCGGATCTCGCCCTCGCCGAGCGCACTGATATCGGTCCCGTTGAGCACGATTGATCCCGCCGTGGGCTCCTCGAGCCGGGCGATGGTGCGCGCCACCGTGGATTTGCCGCAGCCCGACTCGCCGACGAGACAGAGCGCCTCGCCGCGCCGGATCGAGAACGAAACGCCATCGACGGCCTGCACATGCCCGACGACACTCGAGAACAGACCTTTGCGAATGGGGAAGTGTTTCTTGAGGTCCTTGACTTCGAGAACGACGTCGGCAGAGGGAGACGGTGTGCCGGGGGCGGACATGGCTCAGCTCCTCGGGCTCGTGGCGGTCAGCGCCGACGACGGCGCCGTCTCCCAGCAGGCGGCGCTATGCCGTGGGCCGTGGGTTTCGAGCGGCGGGCGCTGGCTCGTGCACCGCTCCGTCGCTATCGAGCATCGGGGAGCGAACGCACAACCCGGGATCTCTTCGCGCAGCGACGGCACGATGCCGCGGATCTCCTGCAGCCGCGTTCGCGTGGTCTTGCGCGCACCCGGTGTCGAGCGTCGCGGGATCGAGCCGATCAGTCCGCGCGTGTAGGGATGCTGGGGATTGTCGAGAAGTTCGGACACCGTCGCCTCCTCGGCCGTGCGCCCGGCGTACATCACGATGACCCGCTCGGCGACCTCGGCGACCACCCCGAGATCGTGCGTGATGAGGACGATCGCGGTCCCGAGCCGCTCCTTCAGCTCCACCATCAGCTCCAGGATCTGGGCCTGGATCGTCACGTCGAGCGCCGTCGTCGGCTCGTCCGCGATCAGCACCTGCGGATTGCAGGCGAGCGCGATGGCGATCATGACGCGCTGGCGCATGCCGCCCGACAGCTGGTGCGGATACTCGCCGGCCCGCCGCCGTGCGTCCGCGATCCGGACGAGCGCCAGCATTTCGATCGCCCGCTCGGCGGCAGCCTTGTTCGACAGGCCCTGGTGGATCCGGAGCGTCTCCGCGATCTGGAAGCCGACGGTATAGACGGGGTTGAGCGACGACATCGGCTCCTGGAAGATCATCGAGATGCGATTGCCGCGGATGCGGCGCATCTCGCCTTCGTCGAGCTTCGTGAGCTCCATCCCGTCGAATCGGATCGAGCCGCCGACGACGCGGCCAATCTCGCGCGGAATGAGGCCCAGGATCGAAAGAGCCGTGACGCTCTTCCCGCACCCCGATTCCCCGACGATGCACAGCGTCTCGCTGCGATGCAGGTCGAACGACACGCCATCGACGGCACGCACCACCCCGTCGCTGGTGAAGAACTGCGTGCGCAGATCACGGACCGAGAGAATGGGCTCGGTGTTGTCGGCTCGGGCCGCGCCGCTCGGCGTCTTGTCGAGAGCTGCCATGGCGCCTCACATCCGCCGCGCGATGCGCGGGTCCAGCATGTCACGCAGCCCGTCGCCGACGAGGTTGATGGCGAGCACGGTGATTGCGAGGCAGAGCCCCGGGAAGAAGATGATCCACGGCGCGATCTGGAAGAAGGTGCGCCCGAGCGAAATGACGTTGCCCCAGCTCGGGATCTCGGGTGGCGTACCAGCACCGAGGAACGACAGGCCGGCTTCCGTCAGGATCGCGGACGCGCAGACGTAGGTCGCCTGCACGATCAGCGGCGCGGCCGTATTCGGCAGGATGTGGCGGATCATGATGACGGAGTTGCGTGTCCCGGATGCAATTGCCGCGTCGATGAATGGCCGCGCCCGAACGGAGAGCACGACCGAGCGGACGAGACGAACGACACGCGGGATCTCGGGGATCGTGATCGCCACGATGACGATGAAGAGGCTCGCCTTCATCAACGTGATGAGTGCGATCGCGAGCAGGATCGCCGGGATCGACATCATGCCGTCCATGAACCGCATGACGATGCCGTCGATGCGCCGATAATAGCCGCACAGGACGCCGATAACGAGGCCGAGGAATGTCGCCAGCGCGGCGACGCAGAGACCGACGATCAGCGAGATGCGCGCGCCATGCACGACGCGGCTGTAGACGTCGCGACCGAACTGGTCGGTTCCGAACCAGAATTCGCCCGACGGCTTCTTCAGGCGATTGGTCGGCTCGAACTGCAGTGGATCACCCGCGAGCCAGGGCGCGGCGACGGCCACGATGAACAATGCCGCGAGGATGACGAGTCCGACGACGATGGTCTTGTGCCGGCGGACCCAGCGCATGGTGCCCGATTGCTGTCGCGTGCTGGCAGGAGCGGGGAGCGGTTCGGCGACGATGGCCATCTGTATTCCCTACTGCCGGATGCGAGGATCGAAGAGCGTGTAGCTGATGTCGATCAGCAGGTTCACCAGCACTTTCGACGCCGCGAAGAGAATGATCAGCCCCTGGATGATCGGATAGTCCCGCTTCAGGATCGCATCCACGGTGAGGCGGCCGAGGCCCGGAATGTTGAAGACGGTCTCCGTGATCACGACGCCCGAGATGAGAAGCGCGAACCCGATCCCGATCACCGTAACGATGGGCACCGCCGCATTCTTGAGCGCATGGCGGAGTAGCACGCTGCTGGTCGCCACACCCTTCGCACGTGCCGTCCGGATATAATCCTCGGAGAGAACCTCGAGCATGCTCGCGCGTGTGATACGGGCGATGAGCGCCATGTAAGTCATGCCGAGCGCCAGAGCCGGCAGCGTGATCGATCGGAGCGTGCCGCCGATGCCGTTGGCGAGCGGTTGATAGCCCTGCACCGGCAGCCAACGGAGCTGGATCGCGAACACGTAGATCAGCAGATAGCCGACGAGGAACACCGGCACCGCGAAGCCGAGCACCGAGAAGCCCATCACCACGCGGTCGATCGCCGAGCGGGCTTTCCAAGCGGCGAGCACACCCATCGGGATTGCCAGCACGACGGCCACCGTGAGCGTCGCGACGGCGAGCACCAGCGACGGCTCGAGGCGCTGCTTGACGAGCGTCATAACAGGCAGGTTCGAGAAGATCGACGTGCCGAGATCGCCGCGCAGCAGGTTCCAAACATAGAGCCCGAACTGCTCCCAGATCGGCCGGTCGAGGCCGAGCTTTCTGCGGATGCCGTCGACTTCGGCGGGCGAGGCGTCGTCGCCAGCGATGACGGCCGCCGGGTCTCCGGGCGTCAGGTGCAGGAGGAAGAAAACGAACAGCGCTACGACTGCCATCACCGGGATGGTGGCGAGCAGTCGACGCAGGATGTAGGTCGTCATGCGGGCGCCTCGGGATACGACGGGGCTGCTGACCGCCGGGCTGGTAGAGCGCCCGGCGGCATGCGGCTGACGTCAGGTGGCGAGAGCCTCACTTCTTCTCGATGTTCCACATTGGCGGCACGGACGGCACCGGCAGCACGCCGCTGATCTTGTCCGAGCGGTAGGCCACCGGATTGACCCATTGCGCGAACGAGATGTAGGGCACCTGCTCGTAGGCGCGCTTCGATAGTTCGACGGCAAGCTTCTTGCGCGTGTCGACATCCTGCGCGAAGGCCCACTGCTTCCTCAGGTCCTCGAACTTCTGGTCGCAGGGCCATCCGAACCAGGCCTTGTCGCAGCCCATGCCGACCGAGACGTGCGTGATCGGATTGGAAGAAGAGAGAACCGAGGTCCCCGTGATGAAGATGTTCCATCCGCCTTGTGCAGGCGGCTCCTTCTTCGCGCGCCGAGAGACGACCGAGCCCCAGTCCATGGCCTGCACGTCGAGCTTCAGGAAGCTCGCTTTCCTGAGCTGCTGGATCATCACGAGGTTGGCGGGATTGATGTACTGGTGGTCCGTCGCATGCAGGATCGTGATCGGCTCGCCGTTGTATCCGGCTTCCTTGAACAGCGCTTCGGCCTTCTTGAGATCCGGCGGGGCCCTGTAGATCTCCGAGCCGGCATCCGTCTCCATGTCGACGCCGCACCCGAAATAGGAGTAGCAGAGCTTCTGCAGTTTCTTGTCTGCGGCGATGGTGTTCAGGTAGTCGGCATTGTTGATCAGGTGATACATCGCCTGCCGCGCCTTCACGTTATTGAAGGGCGGATGCAGATGATTGAGCTGGATGATCCCCATGGTGCCCATGGCCGGATGCTGCTCGAGTTTGACCCCGGGCGTGGATTCGAGGATCGGCAGAAAATCAGGCTGGGGATTCTCGAGATAGTCGATCTCGCCGGCGACGAGCGCCGCCTGCGCGGTCTGCGGATCGGAGAGCCAGATGAACTCGACGCGATCGACCTTCACGACCTTGCCACCGGCATGTCCGGATGGCGGCTCTTTCCGCGGCACGTACCCGGCGAACTTTTCATAGACGGTCTTGGAGCCGGGGACCCACTCCTCCTTCTTGAAAGCGAACGGGCCGGAGCCGACGACCTCCTCGATCTGCTTGAACGGATCGACGAGCGCTTCCTTCTCGCGCATGACGAAAGGAATGGACGTTCCGATCTTCGCCAGGCTCTCGATGAGCAGGCCGTAGGGCTCCTTCAGCGTCCACACGAAGGTCTTGTCGTCCTTTGCCTCGAGCGAGGCCGTGTAGCCGAAGAGCTGCTTGCCGGCGCCGTCTCGCTTGCCCCAGCGGTTCATGGAGGCGACCACGTCCTTCGACGTGACGGGCGAGCCGTCGTGGAACTTGAGCCCGTCCCGGAGCGTGAACGTGTAGACCTTTCGATCGGCGCTCACGTCCCACTTGTCCACCATTTGGGGCTGGGGTTTGAGGTCGCCATCGCTCGAAAACAACGTGTCGTAGACCATCATGCCGTGGATGCCGGCGATCGTCTGGGTCGTCCAGAACGGATCGAGTGTTCGCACGTCGGCGTGCATGGTGACCTTCAACGTCTTCGGCGTCTGGGCGACCGCCGGTGACATGAGGGCGAGACCGGCGGCGAACGAGGCTGCGAGGCCCCATCTGCGACGAGAACCGTTCAGCATGGTGACGTCTCCCTTTGTTATCATTGCAACGGATCAGTAAATGATGCCCGGCTTTGTCTCGGCGTCGAGGGGCCAGATCGGTCGTTGGACTTTCGTGTAGGCAATTCGCCGGTAGTCGCGCGCCAGCGGCGCGTCGCTGTCGACGTAGAGCACGCGCTTCGCGATGGGGCCGAAGGCGGCCATGAAGTGGTTCGTCGATTTGACCACCAGGATCTTCCGGGTCAGCGGATCGATCCCGACGTTCGAAAAGAGTTCGAGCCCGAGCGCCTGCGTTCGTTTGCTGATCAGAACCACGTCGACGCCACCGATCCGCACGGCGGCGCAATCGCCGACCGGAACGCGGGTCGGCCCGAAGCTCTGCCACGCGTCACGAACCAGCGCCGTTACCTCCACCGTGGCGTCGACGGGCTGGCCCGATTGCGGCCCGGTCCTGCCGCCGAAACGAAGCGGGAAGTGCGCGCCGAGCCCCGCGTCGAAGCAGAGCCGGACCGCGACCGGGTCCCAGATCGGCCCCAGCGCGGCGTCCTCGGCGCCCCGCGCGATCAACTCCCGGAGCACGGTCGTGTTGTCGGAGGGCGCGCCGCCGCCGGCATTGTCGGCGGGTTCAGCCACGACGACCGGCGCGGCGTTCGCCGCCATCGCGGTCCCGACCGCCGTGGCGACGTCGAGATAGTCGGGCGCCGTCTTGCCGCGCATGCCGATCAGCTCCTCGCCGAGCCTCGTCGCGAGCGCCGCGCCCTTGGCTTTGTCGCCGTCGGCGATCACGAGAACGCGGGTTCCGAGTTCGGCCACGTCGCCGTAGGGAAAACAATGCGCGATCGAGATCGACAGGATGCCGTCCTTGCCTTCCAGCGCCTTGATCCGATCGACGAAGGCGCGCATCAGCGGCAGCGTCGTCGGATAGCTGGCGATCTGCCGGCAGTCGTAGACACTCATTACCGGTCTCGCCGTGCCGCGCAGGCGGGCCAGCACCAGATCCAGCACCTCCTCGGCGCGCTCGACGACGTCCGTGTGCGGGAACTCCTTGTAGGTGATGATGACATCCGCAAGCTGAACCCGCTTTATCGTCAGATGGCAGTGCGGATCGAGTTCGACGCCGATCACGACGCCAGGCCCGGTGACTGCGCGGACGCGCTCGAGGATGTCGCCTTCGACGTCGTCGTAGCCGTGCGCCACCATGGCGCCGTGGAGACCGAGCAGCACGCCGTCGACCGGCATCGCCGCTTGCAGTTCTTTGAGGATCTGATCGCGCATCGTCTCGTAGCCCTGCCGGCTCGTCAGCCCGGCGGGGCTGGCGGCGAAACAGCTGCCTTCGATGAGGTCGAAGCCTTCGGCAGCGGCGCGTCGGCGGGCGACGAAGAGGGGAGCCGTGCACATGCGCGGAGCGTCGGTCGGGTGTTCGCCCGGCTTCAGGAATACGACCTCGCGATAGGAGTCGAGGCTCGTCGGGATGGGAGAAAACGTATTTGTTTCGGTCGCAAGCGTCGCTGCGAAAAGGCGCATGAAATTTTTGTCTCCAACGCGACAATGCGCGTCGGCCGGTTCACCCCGATAGGCAGCCCCGAGCCGCACCATCTGCGAGCAGGTCGACACGAAAACCAACGTCGCTCACAATTGGCGCCCCGACAAGGCTTATTCAATTGGCAGCCTGCTGTCGTTTCGAGCGGCCTCAGCCCATCTCCGACTTTTTCGGCGGATGCGTCACGATCGATTTGAGCTCCGGTGTCGGCGCGGAAAGCTTGCCGAGATCCGGCCGCGGCCGCGCCAGTTTCGGGTTCCGGGCGAAGGCAAGTTCCATGGCGTGCGCAGCGGCGAGCAGTGGCCGGTCGCCCCGCGCGGGCCCGACGATCTGGAGACCGAACGGCATGCCGGCTTGGTCGACGCCGCAGGGGATCGAGATCGCCGGATTGTTGACGATCGTGATCACATAGGTCAGCGCCAGCCAGTGATAGTAGTTGCGCAGCGGCGCCCCGTTGACCTCGGCGAGGTAAAGGTTTGTCCAAGGGAACGGACTGATGGGAACCGTCGGCGCGAGCACGAGATCGTAGTCGCGGAACGTCTGCTGGAAGCGCCTGTAGATGCGCGTTTGCTCGGCCTCGGCCCAAGCCACGTCGGCGAGCGTCATGCCCGAGGCGAGTTCGTAGTTCGCGCGGATGTTCGGGCCGAGCGCCGACTTGTCCTTCTCGTACTGCGGCTGGTAGCGCTGCACGAAGGCGAGCGCACGCAGCACATCGAAGCACCGGTCGGCCTCGCCGAAATCGAGTTCGACCCGGTCGCACGACTTGAACAGGTGCCGCATGCCGGCAATCCGGTCTCCCATGACAGCGCGGATGCCGTTGTCGACCGGGCACTGTCCGAAATCCTTGGTCCATGCAACCTTGAGCTTGCCGAGGTCGACGGCGCCCGGCGTTCCGAACGCGTGCGGATCGACGGGATAAGCGAGCGGGTCCACCGGATCGTGACCGGCCTGTGCCGCAAGGAGCTGGCAGGTGTCGGCGACCGTTCGCCCCATGGGCCCGACGACCGAGATGTTCGCCCACCCGCGCGCCGTCTTGGAGTTGGGAACGAGGCCCGGCGACGGCCGGTAGCCGACCACGCCGTTGACGGCACCCGGTATGCGCAATGATCCGCCGGTGTCCGATCCGGTGCACAACGGCAGCATGTCGGTCGCAAGCGCGACGGCCGATCCGCCCGACGAGCCGCCGGCATTGAGCAGCGGCGCGAATGGATTTCCGGTCGCGCCCCACACGACGTTGCGGCTGTTGGCGCCGGCTCCGAACTCCGGCACGTTCGTCTTGCCGACGATGATCGCGCCGGCCTTGCGCACGCGGCCGACCATCGTGTTGTCGGCCTGAGGGATGTTGTCGCGATAGAGTGGCGACCCGTAGGTCGTGAGCAGCCCCGCCGTCTCCTCGAGATCCTTGATGCCCGTGGGCAGGCCATGCAGCGGGCCGAGGGCCTCGCCGGCGAGCGCCGCCTTTTCGGCGGCTGCGGCTTCAGCCCGGGCGCGCGCGAAGCACGTCGCGGTCACCGCGTTCACGGCAGGATTGATCGCCTCGATCCGCCGGATGCAGGCCTCGAGCAGCTCGACGGGGGACAGCTCCTTCGTCCCGATCCGGCGTCGCATCTCGACCGAGGTGAGGGAGAGGATCGCGTCGTCAGCTGCCATGGTCGATCTCCGGCAATCGCGCCTCCATGGCGCTGGAGCATCATGGTACATGGACGCGACGAGCGGAAGCCGTTGCCAAGGCCGGCCCTGACCAACCTGTCGGCAACACGCTTGGACAGGACGCAAAAGCCCCCCGGAAACCGCAGGGTCTCCGAGGGGCATTGGCGTCGAACACGTCACGCGGCCGGCGTCACCCGGCCGTCTTCATGATGAAGGGATTGCCGCCGCCTGGTCCGTTGTTGATCCACACGCTCTTCGACTGCAGATAGCCGTCGATCGCCTCGGCGCCGTTCTCGCGGCCGAGCCCCGAGGCCTTGTAGCCGCCGAACGGCATCGTGAAGCTGACCGCGCGGTAGGTGTTCACCCAAACCGTGCCAGCCTTGATCTTCTGCGCCATCGAATGCGCCCGACGAACCGATTGCGTCCATACGCCCGAGCCGAGACCATAGGCAATGTCGTTGGCGATCCGTACGGCGTCGTCCTCGTCCTTGAACTTGATGACCGAAAGGACGGGCCCGAACACCTCTTCCTGCGCGATGCGCATCTTGTTGTCGACCCCGGTGAAGATGGTCGGCTTCACGAAATACTTGCCGCCGCCGTCTTCTGCGGTAGCCGGCCCGCCGCCGAGCACACAGCGCGCGCCCTCGCTCTTGGCGATGTCGATGTAGCCGAGGATCTTCTGGTACTGCGGCGGCGTCGTCACCGGACCGACCTGCGTTTCATAGAGCTGCGGATTGCCGAGCCGGGCCTGCTTGGCCATCGCGACGAGCTTCTCGACGAACTGGTCGTGGATCGTCTCCTGCACAAGGAGACGCGAGCCCGCGATGCAGGTCTGGCCCGTCGCCGCGAAGATCCCCGAGATCGCGCCCGATACGGCATCGTCGAGGATGCAGTCGTCGAAGACGATGTTCGGAGACTTGCCGCCGAGCTCGAGCGAGACCTTCTTGAACGTGCGGGCGGCGAGTTCGTTGACGCGGGCGCCCGTCGCCGTCCCGCCGGTAAAGGCGACCTTGGCGACCTTCGGGTGCGTGACGAGCGGCTCGCCGACGACGGCGCCATAGCCCGTCACGACATTGACCACGCCCGGCGGGATGTCCGCTTCCTCGATGACGAGCTTCATGAACTCGAGCAGCGACGCGGACGTGTACTCCGACGGCTTGATCACGACCGTGCAGCCGGCGGCGAGGGCCGGCGCCAGCTTCCATCCCGTGAGCATCAGCGGCGAATTCCACGGCGTGATGAACGAGCACACGCCGACGGGTTCACGCAGGATGTAGTTGAAGTGGTCCGGCCGATCGACCGGCACGACGGACCCGCAGATCTTGTCCGCCATGCCGCCGTAGTAATAGAACCACTCGGGCAGATATTTCGTCTGCGCCGCCATCTCCGAGATCAGCTTGCCGTTGTCGCGCACCTCGATCTGCGCCAGATGCTCCGCGTGCTTCTCGATCAGCTGGGCGATGCGGCGCATGGCCTTGCCGCGCGCCGTTGCCGTCATTTTCGACCATGGCCCTGTTTCGAAGGCGCGCGAGGCGGCCTCCACGGCGAGGTCCGCATCGACCTTGTCGCACTCCGGAATGCGCGCCCAGGCTTCACCCGTATAGGGGTCGCTGGTCTCGAACATCTTGCCGGACTGCGCGCCGGTCCATTTGCCGTCGATGTAGGTCTGGTACTCCACGAGCTTCGTCGGTCGATCCTGCATGGTCACGCGTCCTTCCCGATCGGGTTGATCCTCGCCCCATGATAGGAGCGGACTGTTGCGGCTGCGAGATATCTCTTGGAATATTTCATAGCAAGAGCCATCAGCCAAGCGCACCGGTCGTCTGCCGCACGAAGGGAGCGCATTGGTCGATAGAAAAAACTTGCATCTTGCCATCGTCTCGGGTCCCGGACTACTTAGGGACATATCTCAAAAGATATCTTGGGGTCTCACGAATGCGCAGCTGGACAGCACTTTGGAGCAGGCGGACGCTCTTGATCGTCGGCATGGCTGCTGGCCTGCTTGCACCGGACGCGGCCCCGGCTGTCGCGACGGACGCCAAGCAGGTGAAGGTGGCTGTTGCGGCCAACTTCACCGAGCCCGCAAGGGTGATCGCCACGGCCTTCGAGAAGGCAACAGGCAACAGGCTCATCCTGAGTTTCGGTTCGACAGGACAGTTCTTTGCGCAGATCAAGCAGGCGGCGCCGTTCGAGGTCTTTCTCGCCGCCGACAAGGCGACGCCGACGAAGGCTGTCGAGGAAGGTTTGGCCGTCCCTGGGACGCAATTCACGTACGCGCTCGGCAAGCTGGTCCTCTACAGCACGATGCCGGCACTCGCGACGGGCGAGAGCGCCCTGAAGTCGCCGAAGTTCGCAAAGATCGCGATCGCGAATCCGGCCACGGCGCCCTATGGTGCAGCTGCCTTGGAAGTGATGAAGGCGCTGGGCGTGCATGACGTGCTGGCTGGAAAGATCGTGCAGGGCCAGAATATCGGGCAGGCCTATCAGTTCGTCGCCTCAGGCAACGCCGAGATCGGCTTCGTCGCCCTGTCGCAGATCGCCGAGGTCGATGGAGGATCGCGGTGGGTGGTGCCGGGCAATCTGCACAAGCCGATCCTGCAGGACGCGGTGCTGCTGAGGGTTGGTGAGGGCAATCCGGCCGCGCGCGCACTCCTCGACTACCTGAAGGGCAAGGATGCACAGGCTGTGATCGAGAAGTTCGGCTACGGAATCGGACAGTAGAAGGCGCCACGATGCTCGATGCCGCGGAGCTCTGGCCGCCGATCCGTCTGACGCTCCAGCTCGCGAGCCTGTCGACGATCCTGTTGCTTCTCGTCGGAACGCCCGTCGCCTGGTGGCTGGCGCGCTCGAAGGCGCGCTGGAAGGAAGCAGTGGCAGCCGTCGTGGCCATGCCGCTCGTGCTGCCGCCGACTGTGCTCGGCTTCTATCTTCTGATTGCCCTTGGCCCGTCAGGAGCTGGCGGTCTGATCGCTCCGCTTTGGGGCGCGCGGACCCTCGCCTTCACGTTCGAGGGCCTCGTCCTGGGCTCGGTCATCTATTCTTTGCCGTTCGTCGTCCAGCCGATCCGAAATGCCTTCGAAGCCATCGGCGATCGCCCGTTCGAGGTCGCGGCCACGCTCAGGGCCTCGCCGTGGGATACCTTCTGGACGGTGGCCGTGCCGCTAGCGCGGCCGGGTTTCATGACGGCCGCCGTGCTGGGCTTCGCGCACACCGTCGGCGAGTTCGGCGTCGTGCTGATGATCGGAGGCAACATTCCCGGGGAGACCAAGGTGCTCTCGGTGGCCATCTACGATTTCGTCGAGACGCAGCGCTGGACGGAAGCTCACGTTCTCGCCGGCGGCATGGTGGCCTTCTCGTTCCTCGTCGTGCTGACGATGTTCGTCCTCGAAAAGCGCGTCGGACGGAACCGCCGATGACCGCGCAGCCGGGGATCGACATTACGCTGGCCGGCGAACTCGGGAGCTTCGGCCTCGATGTCGTGTTGAGCGTCCCGGCGCGCGGCGTCACCGCATTGTTCGGCCCGTCCGGCTGCGGCAAGACGACGGTCTTGCGCTGCATCGCGGGCCTGCAGCACATCCCCGGACGGATCGCCATTGCGGGCGACGTCTGGCAGGACACATCGGCTGGCTACTTCCGCCCGCCACACTTGCGCCACGTCGGCTACGTCTTCCAGGAGGCGAGCCTCTTTCCGCATCTGAGCGTCCGCGACAATCTTCTCTACGGATCTCGCCGCGTGACGACGCCGGGCGCGTCCGGGATCGGTCTCCAGGATATCGTCGCGTTGCTTGGCATTGGCCACCTGCTCGACCGCGCGACGACGGCGCTTTCGGGTGGCGAGCGGCAGCGCGTCGCGGTCGGCAGAGCCCTGCTGGCCGAGCCCCGCATCCTGTTGATGGACGAGCCGCTGTCGGCGCTCGACCGCGCGACGAAGGACGACATTCTGCCGTACTTCGAACGGCTCCATGAGCAGCTGTCGCTGCCGATCGTCTATGTCAGTCACGATCTCGCCGAGGTCGAGCGTCTCGCCGACACGCTCGTCATGGTGCGCGACGGCCGCGTGGTGGCATGTGGCCCGCTCCACGATCTCCAGACTGATCCGGCGTTGCCGCTTCTCGCGGGGCCTGATGCGACCGTCGTTCTGGCAGGGCATGTCGTCCAGATCGATGACACCTTTGCGCTGACCGAGCTGCAGGTCGGCGGTGGCCGGCTGATCGTCGCCGGCCGGCACGGCGCGCCGGGTGCACTGCGTCGCCTCCGGATCGCGGCCTCCGACGTCAGCCTGTCGCGGTCCCGGCCGACGGATTCGACCATCCTGAATTGTCTGCCGGTGCGCATTCTATCGATCGACGGTGCTCCGGAGGCGCCACAGGCCAACGTCATTCTCGGACTCGGCCATGACGGCACGGGTGACCGGATCGTCGCGCGCATAACGCGGAAGTCGCTCATCACCCTCGAACTCGTCGCAGGCGCCGACGTCTTCGCCCAGATCAAGGGTGTGGCGCTGCTGGCTGCGCGCGGGTCGGCGACCGGGCCGGCAAGCGGTCAGCCGCCGCGCGGATAGATGATGATGGAGAGGTATTGCATCGGCGCTTCGATGAGCGTCTCCGGGCCGTGCCGCGCCGCCGCGTCGAAGAAGAGTGCATCACCCGGTTCGAGCAAATACAGCCGCTCGGCATGGCGATACTCGACTTTTCCCGACAGCATGTAGATGAACTCCACACCCGAGTGGCGGAAGTTCGGGTAGGCGACGGCACCCTTGCGCAGCGTGATGAGATAGGGCTCGACCCGGACGTCGCCGGCAAGGCTGTGGCCGAGCAGGTCGTAGAGATGACCCGCCTTGGTGCCGCGCCGCTCGATGCGGACCCCCGTCCCACGCTTCACGAACGAGCAGTCGCGCTGCTCCTCGTCCTCCGCGAAGAGTTGGCTGATCGAGACGTTCAGCGTCTGGGCGAGCGCCTTGAGCGTCCCGAGCGAGGCCGAGATGGAGCCGGTCTCGATCTTCGAGAGCATGCCCGTCGAGATCCCGGTCGCGGAGGCGAGTTCGGCGAGCGTCAGTCCGAGGGACTTGCGGAGCGCGCGTACCGTGTCGCCGATGCCTTCCTCGAGCGACCGCGATGCCGCTTCGCTCGGCGCGAGCGAGCCGGTCTTGAGATCGGCGTCGTCAACGGTCTTCGTCGATACTTTGCGGGGCTTGCGAGGGGCCATGGTCGCTCCGGTCTGCGATGCGTCTCAGTGTTCGATCTGGATTTTCGTGTCAAGAAACTATTGTTCGCACGGATTGACAGTAGCCTTCCGCGAATGCCAGTGTGGGCGGCATCGTCGGAGAGCGAGCGTCCATGTGCGGCATCGTCGGCCTGTTCCTGAAAGATCCGAAACTCGAGCCCCGGCTCGGACGTTTGCTCGCAGACATGCTCGCCACCATGTGCGAGCGCGGACCGGACTCGGCCGGTTTTGCCGTTTACGGCAACGAGGCTGACGGTCGGGTCAAGCTGACGCTGCGGCTCCCTGCAGGCGCGTCGCCGGCACCTGTCCTCGATGCGATCGCCGAGGCATCGGGGCAGCCGGTCGAGTCTGCGGCCCGCGATACGCATTTGGTGGTGTCGGTGCCGGAAGTGCGGGAGACGGCCGTGCGCGCGATGCTCGCAACGATGCGCGACAGGGTTGCTATCGTGGGTGCCGGAAGGCGCATGGAGATCTTCAAGGAGGTCGGTCGGCCCGACGACGTCGCCGTCCGCTTCGGCCTCGCCGGGATGACCGGAACGCACGGTATCGGGCATACCCGCATGGCGACGGAATCCGCCGTGACCACCAATGGCGCGCATCCGTTCACGACCGGCCCCGATCAGTGCCTCGTGCACAACGGTTCGCTCTCCAATCATAACGCGCTGCGTCGGGAATTGATCCGCAGCGGATTGAGGTTCGAGACCGAGAACGACAGCGAGGTCGCAGCCGGCTACCTGACGTCGAAGCTGCGCGAAGGCCGGACACTGCGGGAGGCCCTGAACGCCAGCCTCGATGATCTGGACGGTTTCTTTACGTTCGTCGTCGGCACCGACACGGGCTTCGCCGTGCTTCGCGATCCGATTGCCTGCAAGCCCGCCGTGATGGCCGAGACTGACGACTGGGTCGCGTTCGGGACCGAGTACCGCGCCCTCGTCGACCTGCCCGGTATCGACACCGCGCGCGTCTGGGAGCCGGAGCCGGCGACCGTCTACGTCTGGGAGCGCACCTGATGCCGACGGTCGATCTCGCGACGGCGCCAGTCCGCGAACTGAACGCGGCGTTGCACAGCCTGCAGCCCAGCACCAACGAAACGGTCTGGCGGGTGCAGAACCCGCGTGGCCAGCATGCCATTGCTGTGGGTCTCGATGCTCCCGTCACGGTCGAGATCGACGGAAGCGTCGGCTACTACTGCGCCGGCATGAACAAGCAGGCGACGGTCGTCGTCAACGGCAGTGCCGGCCAGGGCTTGGCCGAGAACATGATGTCGGGCCGGGTCCATGTGAAGGGTGATGCCTCGTCGGCGGCGGGAGCCACGGCCTGCGGCGGACTTCTCGTCATCGATGGCAATGCCTCGGCCCGATGCGGCATCTCGCTGCGTGGCCTCGATATCGTGGTCAAGGGCTCGGTCGGCCACATGACGGGCTTCATGGCCCAGGCCGGCAACATCGTCGTGCTTGGCGATGCCGGCGATGCGCTTGGCGACTCCATCTATGAGGCGCGCCTGTTCGTCCGCGGGACCGTCAAGAGTCTCGGCACCGATTGCATTGAGAAGGAGCTGCGCGAGGAGCACCGGATGCTGCTGCGGAGCCTCCTCGATGCAGCCGGCCTGCCGGACGTCGATGCCGCGGGCTTTCGTCGCTACGGCTCGGGCCGCAAGCTCTACAACTTCCATATCGACAATATCGGAGCCTACTGATGAGCGGCGACGAGCGTTGGATTCACACGCCGCCGCGCGAGTCGGCGACCTTCGACAAGCACGCCATCGCCGAAATCCATCGGGCGGCTGCAACGGGCATCTACGACATCCGCGGATTCGGCGCCAAACGGAAGGTGCCGCATTTCGACGACCTCCTGTTTCTCGGCGCCTCCATCAGCCGCTATCCCCTCGAGGGCTATCGTGAGAGTTGCGGCACCGAGGTGACGCTCGGCGCGCGCCACGCGAAGAAGCCGATCACTCTGCGCATTCCGATCACGATCGCCGGCATGAGCTTCGGCTCGCTGTCGGCGCCGGCCAAGGAGGCGCTCGGACGCGGTGCGTCGATCATGGGCACGTCGACGACGACGGGCGATGGCGGCATGACCGAGGAGGAGCGCGCGGCGTCGAGCCTGCTGGTCTATCAGGTGCTGCCGTCGCGCTACGGCATGGACCCGGACCAGCTTCGCCGCGCCGACGCGATCGAGATCGTCGTCGGCCAGGGGGCCAAGCCAGGCGGCGGCGGTATGCTTCTCGGCCAGAAGATTTCGGAACGCGTCGCGCGGATGCGGACACTCCCCCCCGGCATCGACCAGCGCTCCGCATGCCGCCATCCAGACTGGACCGGGCCGGACGACCTCGAGATCAAGATCATCGAGCTGCGCGAGATCACCGACTGGCAGAAGCCGATCTACGTGAAGGTCGGTGCGGCGCGGCCTTATTATGATACGGCATTGGCGGTGAAATCGGGCGCGGATGTGGTGGTGCTCGATGGCATGCAGGGCGGTACGGCAGCCACGCAGGACGTCTTCATCGAGCACGTCGGCTTGCCGATATTGGCCGCGATCCGTCCGGCCGTTCAGGCGCTGCAGGATCTCGGCATGCATCGCAAGGTGCAGCTGATCGTATCCGGCGGCGTGCGCAATGGCGCCGATGTCGCGAAGTGTCTCGCGCTCGGCGCTGACGCCGTGTCCATCGGCACCGCGGCGCTGATCGCCATCGGCGACAACGCTCCCCATCTCGAGGACGAATACCGCAAGCTCGGAACGACGGCCGGCTGCTATGACGACTGGCACGAGGGGCGCGACCCGGCCGGCATCACGACGCAGGACCCTGAGCTGACCCGTCGCCTCGACCCGGTCGCGGCCGGCCGGCGATTGGCGAATTACCTCTCCGTCCTCACGCTCGAATGCCAAACCATCGCGCGCGCCTGTGGAAAAAGCCATGTCCACAATCTGGAGCCCGAGGATCTGGTCGCGTTGACCATCGAGAGCGCAGCCATGGCCCAGGTGCCGCTGGCGGGCACGAACTGGATACCGGGCAAGGGTGGCCCGTTCTGAGTTGAGCACCGGGAGGGGATCGTCATGGCGTCGCTGAAAGAGATCGCATCCGAGAGAGGCATCAAGTATTTCCTGATCTCTTTCGTCGACTTGTTCGGTGTCATGCGCGCCAAGCTCGTGCCGGCGACAGCCATCGATGATGTCGCGGCCGCGGGCGCCGGCTTCGCAGGTTTCGCAGCCTGGCTCGATATGACGCCGGCCGATCCCGACATCCTCGTGATGCCCGATCCCGACAGCCTGATGCAGCTGCCCTGGAAGCGCGAGGTGGCGTGGATCACAGGCGATCTCTACATGGGCGGCAAGCCCGTCGCGCAGAACCCGCGGCAGGTATTGAAGAAGGTCGCAAAGGAGGCGGCGAGCCTCGGATTCGAGATGAAGACCGGCGTCGAGTGCGAGTACTTCCTGATAAATGCCGATGGCACCGCCATTTCCGACCCGGCCGACCGGCAGAGCAAGCCTTGTTACGACTAGCAGGCGCTGATGCGGCGCTACGACGTGGTGGCGGAGATCTGCGACGCCATGATCGAACTGGGCTGGAGCCCGTACCAGAACGATCATGAGGATGCCAACGGACAGTTCGAGATGAACTGGACCTACGCCAACGCACTCGTGACCGCCGATCGGCACGCATTCTTCAAGTACATGGTGAAGTCGATCGCGGAAAAGCACGGACTGCGCGCGACGTTCATGCCGAAGCCGTTCCTGTCGCTGACGGGAAGCGGTTGCCACGTGCATGTTTCGCTCTGGTCGACGGCGACGGGCAACAATCTGTTCCACGATCCGGCCGATGAACTCGGCCTGTCGAAGGCGGCCTACAGCTTCATCGGCGGCATGATGCACTCGGCAGACGCGCTCTGCGCGATCACCAATCCGACCGTGAACTCCTACAAGCGGATCAATGCCCCGGTCACGCTCTCAGGTGCCACATGGTCGCCGAACACCGTCACCTATGGCGGCAACAATCGCACGCACATGATCCGAATTCCCGACAGTGGCCGTTTTGAATTCCGTCTGGCCGACGGCGCCGCCAATCCATACCTGCTCCAGGCGGGACTTCTGATCGCTGGGCTCGACGGCATCCGCAACAGCCGCGATCCCGGAAAGCGCCTCGATATCAACATGTACACCGACGGCCACACGATCAAGGATGCGAAGAAGCTGCCACTCAATATGCTCGATGCGTTGCGGGCTCTGGCGGCGTCCGACGTTCTGGCAAAGGGCCTCGGCCCGGAGCCGCTGTCAGCATTTCTCAAGCTCAAGCACGCCGATTGGAACGCCTACGCCGGTCACCTGACGGAATGGGAGCGCCAGAGCACCCTCGACTGCTGACACCGATGGCGGCGCATGAGGAAGATCGCGAAACTCTCATCTGAAGGCGCGATCCATCCGCTCTTGCCACCTCCGCCGCTCCTCCTCCGTGGCCTTGCAACTTGCATCGATATCACGCTTCCAGGCCTCCAGTTTGGCGGCCTCCTCTCGCTCCCGGATCTGTCCGGCTGTCGTCCAGAGCCCGAAGTGATTGGCGAAGAGGATCGCCATTCCGACACAAGCGAGCCCGATGACAAGACGGTGGCGGAGGCTCGCCGTTTTCAGAAGTGCGACGAACGTATCGCCGATGGCGGGCAGCGGCGCCGAGCCGGATTGGGTGTTGCCTCGGGGCGTGGCGGCGGCGAGCCCAGGCACGACGTGTCGTGAGGGGGCGGACGAGATGGAGCGGTCAGACTGTCGGACACCCTCAGCTTGGGGGCCGAAGGCGCGCCATCTCTCCAGCACCGCCGCATGGAAGGTTTCCCGCGGCAGGGTGTGGAAGTACGAGATGTAAATCGCGCTCGCATCGCCGCCCCGAGCGATAACGGAAGGAATGAGCCATCGGTCGGCTTTCAACTCGCGGAAGAATGCCTTTGACACGACAAGCTGTGTGACTTCCTCGGAGAGCAGATCACCGGGTTTGCTCACGCGGGTGACATCGACCTTCAGGATCTCCCTCCAGGGGATCAGCCGCTCGGACAGATCGCGAAACAGGACGCCATCGCGCGACAGCACGATGCGGGCGACGTCAGGTTGCCGTGTGCGATGAGCGAGCAGGGCGATCATGCCGAGTGAGAGCGCGATGATGACCGCACCGAGGAGCGGGTTCCGCGCCGATCCTGCGACGCCGCCGACCGGCGACATGAGGAACAGCCCGACGAGCAAGCCGACGAACGTGTAGGGAAAGAACTGCTGGGCCGCGGCGCGTGTGTGGGCGAACTCGAGCGTGCGATCGACGTCAGAAAGATCGTGGCTGGCCTCGGGTGGCATCATGGAATCCCGTTGTCCATTGTCAGGCAAGACGGTGGACCTCTACGTGCCATTGTAGATCGCTTGCAACCGATTGGCCCGGATTTCAGGATGCGGCGTGCAGGCCATGGGCGACACTGGCCATCATCTGCCGGCGCAGGAAGAGGCGCGCCTGATCGACCGAATCTTGCGCGACAGCGCGGGCACGTCTCGCGGGCTCGATGGAATAGGCGGCCGCACCAGCCGTTGTTGGAGCGGCCTCCAACATCGACAAGGTACCTTGAATGTTCATGCGCTCACCGCCTCGGATCGAGTTTCTGTGCGATGAAGCCGACAAGGGCGTCATCTCGGAGCCGACGCCTGCGAAAGGCTATATGCCCGACTGGTTCCGCAAGTTGCCGCCAATCACGCAAAGCGAAGTGTCCTCGGCAAGCAGTGGCCTCACGGTGAAGCGCTGCATGCCGTTCCTGGACGCGCTGACGACAGGATGGATCCTGCCTCTCGCCGCCTCGGTTCGCCTCGAGATCCGCGACGGTGGCACGCATGTGGATGCCGGCTGGGATTTCGACAAGGTCATGGTGTCGAACCACGGCATGCATCAAGTTGCCGGCAATCCCTTCGAGCCGCGGCCGCCATGCAAGTTCCACAATTACTGGACGATCACGACACCACCGGGCTGGAGTTGCCTGTTCGTCCCCCCGTTGAACCGCCCCGATTCCATCGTCGAAGTTTTGGCGGGCGTGGTCGATACCGATACCTACCAAAGCCTGATCAACTTCCCGTTCATCGCCAAGGCCCCCGACGGCGTCTACAAGCTCGAGCGCGGTCACCCGCTTGTTCAGGTCATTCCCTTTCGCCGCGACGCGACTCACATCGAAGGATCGGTCAGGGTCGAGACGTCGCGGGAAAAGGATCTCCGCCTGAAGATCCTGAGGCAGACGCAGGTCACCGAAGGCTGGTATCGCCAGGAGGCGCGCGCAAAGCGCTGATCCGCCCGGCACTATCGGTCGAAAGTCTCCAGACATCTAGTGAGCCCGGATGGCATCGGCCGCCGGGCCATCATTGTGCGCCGATGAGCCCCCGGAACGCCCGATCGCTCGGGGGCTCGCGACGCCGGAGAGCCACGGCTCGGGCGGGGCGGAAAACATCTTCCGGGCTGGATGAGATCGAATGCAGCCTGATCACCTTCCTGCGGTAGAGGTGAATGGGGAAAGGGCGAGCGGACCCGAAGCCGCTCGCCCTCCCGATGCCGGACGCGCCGGCGTTCCTGCGATGCAGAGCCCGAGGCTTAAGTCGACGAGTTCGAGCTGGAATTGCTGCTCGAGTTCGAGGAGGAGTTCGAGCTGGAGTTGCTGCTCGAGTTCGAGGAGGAGTTCGAGCTGGAGTTGCTGCTCGAGTTCGAAGAGGAGTTCGAGCTGGAGTTGCTGCTCGAGTTCGAAGAGGAGTTCGAGCTGGAGTTGTTGCTCGAGTTCGAAGACGAGTTCGAGCTCGAATTGGAACTTCCGCGGACGAAGCGTCGCGAGCGGGCTTCCTGCCACGTCGTCGGAAGGGCAGACTGAGCCGTGTCTGCCACTTCTTTGGTGACGACGCTCGGCATCCCGCCGGGGAGCAGGTTCGTGGCCGTCTCGGCCTGCGCGGTAAGGGCGCCGCCGACCGTCAGCGCCACCACGGCCGTCGTGAACTTCATGGTCTTGGTCATACCAGACTCCATTTTTGCTGTGTGACACCGGCTGACAGCCGACGTCGTCCTGACAACGCCCGGCCTCGATCGATATTCCAGAAAGGTCTCCGATGAATTGCGTTGGCTCGCGCGGTGGCGTGATCTGGTGCGCCCAAACTCGCTTGGCTGCTGCGCATCAGGCGGCGCGAAGACCTGAGATCGGATCGAGGCGAGCCGCACGTCGGGCCGGTGCGAAACCGAACGTGACCCCGATCGCTAGCGCCATGGCGAAGGAAACCCACACGACATCCGCATCGAGCACGAAAGGAACCTGAAGCAGAGGGGCAAGGAACACGGCAGATCCGACACCGACGAGTGTCCCGAACACGCTGCCGATCGTCGAGAGAGCGACGGCTTCGATCAGGAATTGCCCGAGGATGTGCCCCGGAAGGGCCCCGATCGCCATGCGAATGGCAATTTCGCGACGGCGCTCGGCGACCGAGACCAGCATGACGTTCGTGATCCCGAGACCGCCGACGAGCAGCATGAGAACCGCGATGGTGCCGAGCAGAGACGTCATCATACGGGCTGTAGCAGCTGATGCCTCGGCGATCTGGCGCATGTCGAGAAGTGTGAAGTCGCTAGGCTCGAACGGATCGAGACGCCGTCGCTCGCGCATGAGCGCCTCGAGTGCATCCTTTTGCGCCGGCGTGACTTTCCCGCCGACGGCCGTCACCACGATAGTTCCGATGTCCGGGCTTCCCTGCACGCGTCGCTGATAGGCATCGAAGGGTATGGCGACGATGTTGTCGCTGTCTTCTTCGCCCGACTGTCCTCTCGGCGCGAGGACGCCGATCACCGTGCACGGTACGGTTCCAAGCCTGAGCAGTGCCCCGAGTGCTTCGCCGCCCTGGAAGAACTGAGTGCGGATGGTCTCGCCGATGATGCAGGCCGCGGCGCCGACGTGCATCTCGTGCGCTGTGAACGCCCGACCTTCGGCAACCGACCAGGCACGTGCCGCGAAATAGTCGCTCTCGGTGCCGAGCAGCGTGGTCATCAGATTGTGCCGGCCGGACACGACGCGCGCCTTGCGAGAGACGAGAGGCACAACAGACTGAACATGTCGCACGCTCGATCGGATGGCCTCGACATCGGCATAATCGAAAGCCTGGGCCTCGATCGAGGCTCCTTTCCCACCTCGCGCGCGTTGACCGACACGAAGGGTGAGAACGCCGACGCCGAGTTTGTTGATCTCGGTCTCGACCTTGCGCGACACGCCATGGCCCAGGGTGGTCATCGCTATGACGGCTGCGACGCCGGCGACGACGCTCAGGATCGTGAGCAACGAGCGCAATGGATTGGCTCGCAGCGCATCGATGGCATGCCTGGGTAGCTCAGCCAGCATCGCGGCGCGCATCGGTCGGCGTGTCGCTGACGATCCGCCCGTCCACGAGACGGATCATTCGGCCGCAACGGTGGGCGATCCTTTCGTCGTGGGTGACGAGGACGACGGTCGTGTTCTGCGTCCGGTTGAGGGTGTGGAAGACGTCGATGATGTCGTCTCCCGTGGCAGCATCCACGGCACCCGTTGGTTCGTCGGCGATGAGAAGCGGCGGCTCGGAGACGATGGCCCGCGCTATGGCGATCCGTTGCTGCTGCCCACCCGACATCGCGCCGGGACGATGCCTCGCCCGATCGATGAGCCCGACGGCATCGAGCGCACGCTCGACCCGTCGCCCCCGCTCCGGTGGTGGCACTCCCCGGTAGATCAGCGGCAGCTCGACATTGCGCCAGGCATCCATGCGCTCGAGAAGCTGATAGCCCTGGAATACGAAACCGATGGTGTCGCGCCGGAGACGGGATCTCTGATCGACCGCGAGCGAAGCCGTCTCCACGCCGGCAAGCAGGCAGGAGCCCGAACAGGGCACATCGAGGCACCCGAGCAGATTGAGCATCGTGGACTTTCCCGATCCGCTCGCCCCGACGATGGCAGCAAATTCGCCGGGCTGGATCGATACGGTGGCCGACTTGAGGGCCTCGACCCGGGCGTTCCCGCGCCCGTAGGTCTTGCTCGCCATACGCAAGGCCACGATCGGCGAAGCGGTCGTCATCGGCGCCCCGCTTGTTCGGGGCCACGACCGAGATCGACGGCGACGCGCCGTTCGGAATCGATATCGCCAGCGAGAATATGCGTGAGTTGACCGTCACTCAGCCCGACGCGAATTCGGATCGGCCTGACGTCGCCGTTGCCGCTCGCGAGCACGAGCCGTTCGTCGGCGTCGAGAGGCTCGTCCACTCCTGACCAGGGCATCGCCTGCCGAGAGGCCGGGTTGGCCGCTGCCCAGAAGCGTTGCAAGCCGCCGAGCGGTGCCTCGCTGGTCGTGACCGACGCGAGATAAGTTGTTGCAAATCGCAGGGCCGCGTTAGGCACCAGGAGTCCTCGATCGACCTTGTCGACGACGATGTCGGCATTCGCCGTCATGCCCGGCCGGAGCTGGATCTCGCGATTGTCGAACTGCAGGATCGCTTTGTAGGTCACCACGCCCTGCACGATCTCGGGGCCGATATGAACGCGCTCGACGACGGCGTCGATCCTGCGCCCGCGCAGCGCGTGAACATCGAATGTCGCCGTCTGGCCTCGACGGATACGCAGCGCGTCAGCTTCGTCGATGTTGACGCGAAGCTCCATTTTGTCGAGATCCGGCGCCAGGCGAAACAGGACGGGCGCTGCGAGCGCTGACGCAATCGTCTGGCCGGGCTCCACGGCACGGCGCAGGACGATGCCGTCGATCGGCGCCGTGATCCGCGCCTTGGCCAGCCGTGCCTCCGCGATCTTCGCGTCAGCCTCGGCAACGGCGAGTTCGGCCTTGAGGGTTTCGATCCGGGCCACGTTCTGCTGGGCGAGCGAAACCGACTGATCGAGGTCTCGCTGCGAGGTCTGGCCCCGTTGGGCCAGGGTCGATTTTCGAGTGAGATCTTTCTGCAGCGCCGTGCGCTCGGCTTCGGCCTGGTGAAGCCTCGCCATGGCGGCCGCGACAACGGCCTTTGCGCGCAGGTTCTCTTGTTGCCACGTCGCAGCATCGAGCTCCGCGAGCACCTCGCCGGCCACGACGCGCTGATTGGCTTCGACGTGCACCCTGGTGATCGTGCCGGACAACTCGGTCGACACATCGACGATGTGGAGAGGCTCGACGGTGCCGGTTGCCGTCACGGCGACGGCGAGTTGGCCTTGGACGACCGGCGCCGTCACGAACTTGTCCCGAGTGTCGGAGTTCGGCTCGGCTTGAAACGAGGTAGACACGAGATGCGCCATCGCGAGAAACGAGAATGCCGCGATCTCGCTCAGCAATACCGGGCCACGTCTCGGCGGGGTTGCCGCCACGGGACACGCCTCGGCGCGGCTCCCGGGCGGTAGATCGTCACCCGGTGGGGTCGGTCTGGGCTCATCGGGCTTCATGGCAATGCACTCGACTATCTTGGGAAGAGCGCGGCATGCACCCATCCTGCGCCGACAACGACGGAGGGCAGAAATTATTCCATGTCATCGCTCCGCAGTGGCCGGTGCCCGCCGGGCTACACGCAAGCCGCCTCGATCATCTTCTGTCGAAGGCCGGGCGTTCGAAGTCGCCAGTTGGCATCGCAAACGCGGTCATCCTTGGCGAGCAACATTCCGACATGCAGCATCCGCGCGGTGCGCTCGGTCGCGCGCTCGAGCAGAGCTTCGGCATCACGAAGCGCGTCGTCGAGTGTGCACGGTTGCTCAAGGATGCTGGCATAGGCTTCGATACCGTGGTCCCGCAAGGTCTCGACAGCGTCCCCTAGCGACCCCGCCAATGCGATCGTCGGAATGCCACGCTCGGCGGCTGCCCTTGCAAGTTCGCAAGGCACCTTGCCCGCAACGGACTGCCCATCGAGCATTCCCTCACCCGTGACGACGATGTCGACGCCTTCGAGCAAGGCATCGAGGTCGAGGAAGCGCGCGATGAACTGCATGCGCGGAACCAGTTTCGCTCCGGCGAAGGCGATGAGGGCCGCCCCGATGCCCCCCGACGCACCTGAGCCGGGCATCCGGGCGAGATCGATGCCGAGCTGCGAACGGAGCACCCGATCGAAGCCGCCGAACGCGTGCTCGAGAGCCTCGATCTGCTCAGCCGTCGCACCTTTCTGGCTGGCGTGGCGACGCGTGACGCCACGCGCACCGAGCAGCACGTTGTCCGCGTTGACGGAGGCCTCGATCGTCACGGCGCTGAGCCGTGGATCGAGGGCGGAGACGTCGATCTGCGAGAGCCGCGCCAGCTCGCCTCCCCCGTCTCCGAGCACTCGCCCGGACGCGTCGAGGAAGCGTACGCCGAGCTCCGTGGCGAGACCCATTCCGGCATCATGAACGCCGGAGTCCCCGCAACCGATCACAATATGTCTGGCACCGAAGCCGAGCGCCGCCGTCATGAGTTGGCCGACGCCGCGGCTCGACGTGCGCGTCGGGTCGCGGCGATCGCGCGGGACGAGCGAAAGCCCAGCTGCCGAGCTGACCCCGATCAGCGCCGTCTGATTGCCGATGCCACCGAAAAGTCCGATACGGGCAACCACAGGTTCACCGAGCGGCCCCGACACGCGGACGTCCCGTGTGGTCCCACCACCCAGCGAGACCAGGGTCTCGACAAATCCCTCGCCGCCGTCTGGGATCGGCGCGAGGCGTAGCTCCGCATCGGGCCAAACCCGCTGCAGACCGCGAGCTATCGACATCGTTGCCTGAACGGGGCTCAGACATTCCTTGAACCCGGACGGCGCGATCAGGATTCCGAGTGATCGTGTCATGGAACTCTCCTGTCTGTGCGACAGACTGAGAGTGGACAACGCTAGAATGCCGGAACTATTCCACGACACGATCTGCGAATCTACGCGCCGACTCCGGGCGGCGCCGGAAGGAAGCGGGTATCGGAAACCACGATCGCGTGTTCTGATCCACCGCCTTCGCCCCGTGCATCAGCCGATTTGCTTCAGTCGAACCCGTAGTACTTGACCACGTTGGCGGTGCTCTCGCGGTCGCTGACGAGAGTGTTCTCGATCGCATCCGTCCTCGGATAGCCGATACTCATACCCGTCACGAGAACCTGGTCCGAGGGCACGTCGAGATGGCGAAAGATCGCCTCCTGATAAGGAACCCACGCCGCCTGCGGGCATGTTTCAAGCCCGAGGCCCTTCGCCGCCAGCATGATCGTTTGGATATACATTCCGACGTCGGCCCAGTTGCCCTGGCCGAGATAGGCATCGGTCGTCACGAACAGGCCGAGCGGCGCGTCGAAGAACTCGAAGTTGCGGAGAGACTGACGGGTTCCGGCTTCCCGATCGCCCTTCTGGATGCCGAGCAACCCGAACAGCGCCCACCCGAGCTCACGCCGGCGCGAATTGTGAAGTTCGCTCCACTTGGCGGGGTAGTAGCCGAAGTCCGCATAGGACTTGCCCTGCCCGCTGCGGGCCAGTTCGATCACGTCGCTGCTGATCGCTTTCTTGACGCTGCCCGTGCAGACATAGGTATGCCACGGCTGGGTATTCGTCCCGCTCGGCGCGCGCTGCGCGATCTCGAGGAGCTTGTCGATGGTCGCGCGCGGGACGGGATCGGGCTTGAACGCCCGTATGGACGTGCGCGTGCGAATGGCCTCGATGACATCCATCGACAAAGTCTCCCCGGAAAGGTTTCGAACAGCGTAGTGCAGGGTCGTGCTGCCGGCAACTGCGGCGGGGCGATTGCGACCTGACATGAAGCCGAAGGCAGCTTCCTTGACGCTCAGTCGATTGTAATCGAACTTGCCGACAGCGCGGGAGTCGCGCGGATGCATGCAAGTGGCGCGAGGAGACGTTCATGACCGTTCGGTTCGGGGACCTGCTCGAGAAGGCTTCCCGGGTCTACGGGGACGATCCCGCTGTCACGGCCGAGGGGCGTACGAAGTCGTGGCGCGAGGTTCACGCGCGCTGTCGCAATGTCGCCGCCGGCCTCGAGCGCCTCGGCTTGAAGCCGGGTGATCGGGTTGCCTACCTCGGGTTCAATTCCGACGCGCTCTTCGAATGCTACTTCGCGCCGTCGCTGGCGGGTTGCGAGGCTGTCGTGATGAACTATCGCTGGTCGGCTCGCGAGTGCGCGGCCGCCTTGCGCGAGTGCACGCCCAAAGCTCTGATCTTCGACGCGGCACACGCCGATCTGGCGGGCCAGGCCGTGGCCGAAGTCGCTCGACCGCTGCACATGATCGAGGTCGGACCATTGCCGCGGACGTCCAGCATCGCCTACGAGGAACTTGCGACGCGAAAAGGTACGCCCACCGCGCGGGGGTCGTGCGATGACGACACGTTGATCATCTATTTCACGGGCGGCACGACAGGGCGATCCAAGGGCGTGATGCTGTCCCACTGGAACCTGTTTGCAAACGCCATGGGCGCTCCGCACATCATGGGCAACGAGCGAAACAGCGCCCAGATGGTCGTCGGCCCGATGTTTCACCTCGCGCCGGGTTCGCGAATATTCTCGGCCGTGCTCCTCAACATTCACTCGGTCATCATGCAGCGCTTCGACGTGACCGAGATGATGGCGCTGATCGAGCGCCACAGGATCCATTCGCTCACGCTCGTTCCGACGATGATGCACATGATCCTCGCGCATCCCGAATTCGCCCGCTACGACTTGTCGTCCGTCGGCCAGATAACGCTCGGCGGATCGCCGACACCACGCGACCTCCTCGAGAAGGTCATCTCCGCGTTTCCTACGGCCAAGCTCAACAACGGCTATGGCATGACGGAAATGTCGCCGATGCTGGCGGCGCTGACCGCCGACTATCACGTGCTCGAGGGACCGAAGGCGGGCAAACTCAACTCGGTCGGCCGGCCGGTCCCTTACCTCGACATCCGGATCTTCGACGCCGACGATCGCGAGTTGCCGCAGGGCGAGATCGGCGAGATCGTGGCCCGCGGGCCGACGGTCATGAAGGGCTACCTCAACCGTCCGGACGAGAACGCAGTCGCGCTCCGCGGCGGCTGGTTTCATACCGGCGACATGGGCTACTTCGACAGGGACGGTCTCCTGTACATCTCGGGTCGATCGAAGGACATGATCATCTCCGGTGGCGAGAACGTCTACCCGACCGAGATCGAGGACGTGATCTCGACGCATCCCGCCGTATCGCAGGTGGCCGTTATCGGCGTGCCGTCGGAGAAATGGGGCGAAGCGGTACATGCCGTCGTGATCCTCGCTCAAGGCTGCGAAGTCTCCGCCGACGATCTGGTCGCGCATTGCCGGGCGCATCTGGCCGGCTACAAATGTCCGCGCGGCATTACCTTCAGGCGTGAACCGATGCCGCTGTCGCCCGCCAACAAGGTTCTGAAGACCGAGCTGCGAAAGCAGGTACTGGAGCAGCTCGGGGGGCAGACTGGTTGATCCCGGGCGGGCGTCGCTGATCGGATGGCGGACGCCGGCTCGGCGTCTGTCATCGTCATGTGCCGATCGATAGCTATTCACTGTTGCGTGCGTCCGTTCCTGTGCCACTATCCGTGTGTTGGCCGAGCAGGCCTCAGAGCAAAAGCCTATTGGGAGGAAGACGATGGCAGATAAGACGACGAAGGATCAGACCTCGACGGGTCTGGATGCGGCAGCCGAGTCGGCGCCCCGGAAGTCGGCCCTTAGCCGGCGCGATTACATCAAGACGGCGGCAGTCGGTGCCGGTGCGGTCGCGCTGAGCATGCCGACGATCGCCAAGGCCCAGAACAAGACCTGGAAGCTGAAGCTCCAGAGCAACTGGACGGGCATCGGCATCGAGTCCCAGGACAAGGCCGCGCAGCTGTTCGTCGACCGGGTCAAGAAGATGTCCGGTGGCCGTATCGAGGTGACGAACTTCAACGCCGAGGTACTTCTCGGCATCGGCGAGACCTTCCGTGGCGTCAGCTCCGGCGTGGCGGACCTGGCAGTGACCTCGTCGATCTATCATCGGGGTATCGTGCCGGTCGGCGAGTATCTTTGGGCCGTTCCGTTCTTCCCCGTCAACACACTCGAGTTCTACGAGTACATCTACCACTTCATGGGCATCAAGGAACTCTGGCAGGAGGCCTACAAGCCGCACAACGTCGCCCACTTGACCTACATGATCTCTGACGAGTGGGGCGCGATGGTTTCGACGCGCCAGGTTGAAAAGTACGCCGACTTCAAGGGCATGAAGGTTCGCGCGTTCGGCATCTGGGCCGACTGGCTCGTTCACAACGGCGCATCTATCGTCACGGTTCCGGGTGGTGAGGTCTACACCGCCATCCAGACCAAGATCCTCGACGCGGCCGCATTCGGTTCACCGGATGCGTGGGCGGGCATGAAGATGCACGAGGTCTGCAAGTTCTACCTCAATCCCTCGGTGATCCCCTACGACATCGTCGAGGTGATCATGAACCAGAAGACCCTCAACGAGATGCCGCCGGACCTGCAGGAGGTGATGCACGCGGCTGCGCGCGTGATGAACACTGAACTTGCCGCGATGACCATCGCGACCGACGCTCGTGGCCGGAAGAAGCTCGCCGACGGCGGCATGCAGACGCTCATGATGCCGGATGAGGAACTCAAGAAGGCGGAGGCCTGGTGCTGGAACCAGTTCCTCTCGAAGAAGGGCAAGGATCCCTTCATCGACAAGGTGATCGACATCTACACGCAGGCCCGCCAGCTCCATAAGGACTACTACGGTCCGAAGCGTCTCCCGACGTAAATCGCTCTGGTCAACGGAGTTTCAACTCAGGCCCCGGCAACACGCCGGGGCCTGAAATGGCACGTTGCGCAGAAGAGAGCGCATCTTGCCCAACGGAACGGGCGGACGCGCGCTTGCCGGGGGCAGGCACGCGTACCGCGCGGCTGAAAAGGTTGAGGCTGGCAACGGCGCGCGACAACCCGCCGACGGCGCCAGCAGGATTGGGAGTGGACGGTGAAAATCATCGAGAACTATCTACGTTTGACGGATTGGATCAACGCCAAGTTCGCTTGGATCGTGGCGTTTTTGATCGTGCCCATGCTCTTCGTCATGATCTGGGAGATCATGATGAGATATGTGTTCAATAGTCCGTCTCAGTGGGCATACGAGATCTCGCTGTTCATATTCGGCGCCTACATTGTCCTCGGCGGCGCCTATACCCACCTGTCGGGCGGCCACGTCAACGTCGACATCATCTGGGGGCAGCTCTCGCCACGAGGCAGGGCCATTCTCGACGTCCTTACGAGCGGCTTTGCGTTCCTCTTTCTCGGCGTGCTGTTCTGGACGTCGCTGCAGATCACGATCAATTCGTGGCAAATCGGCGAAACGACGATGTCGCACTGGAAGCCGATCTACTATCCGCTGCGCACGACGGTCCCGGTCGCCTGTTTCCTGTTCCTCATGCAGGTGCTCGCCAAGCTGATCCGAGATATCGCGATCGTCATCAAGGGCGAGGAGGTGTTTCCGGTGAAAGTTCCGATCCCCGGAATGGGCCCCATGCCAAGCTCGAATCTCTAGTCACGACGCGCCCGACACCGCGCGGCGACACAATCCTCCAGGAGTACGTTGATGCTTGGCCTTGGCCCGGAATGGCTGACTGTGATCCTGTTCGGCAGCCTCGTCCTGCTGCTGCTTGCAGGTCTTCCTCTGGTGTTTGCGATCGGCGGCGTCGCAACGCTGTTCATCATCTTTCTGTGGGGGCCGCACGCCCTGCCGATCCTCGCGAACCGAACGTACATGTCGATGGACATGTTCCTTCTGGTGGCCGTGCCCATGTTCATATTCATGGGCGCGATGCTGCAACGATGTGGCATCGCAGAGGACATGTACGAGTTAATGTACCACTGGTTGGGCGGGCTGCGTGGCGGTCTGGCGGCCGGAACGGTACTCATCTGCACGATGTTCGCGGCGATGGTCGGCATCAGCGGTGCGGCCACGACGTCGATGGGCCTGATTGCCCTGCCGTCGATGCTCAAGCGCGGCTACAATAAGCAGATCGCGGTTGGCTGTATCTCCGCAGGCGGCTCGCTTGGCATCCTCATTCCGCCGAGCGTGCTCATGATCATCCTGTCGCTCACCTCGCGCGTTTCGGTGGGCGAGATGTTCATTGCGGGAATTCTTCCAGGACTGCTGCTGAGCGGGATGTTCATCGCCTACATCCTCATCCGCTGCTATTTCCAGAAGGAACTGGGACCAGCCGTTCCTGACGAAGAAAGGCTGCCTCTCAGCGCGCGCTTGCGGCTGGCGGGTGCCCTGGTGCTGCCTGTCGGGCTCATCTTTGCCGTTATGGGCTCGATGTTCTTCGGCATCGCGACGCCGAGCGAGGCGTCTGCGATCGGCGCGCTTGGCGCAATCGTTAGCGCAATCATCAAGCGGACGTTCAATTGGGAGAGCTTCACGTCGGCGCTGTTCATTACGCTGCGATTGAGCGCGATGGTCATCTGGATCGTGTTCGCTGCCTCGGCGTTCACGGCGCTCTATGCAGTGACCGGTGCCAACTCGCTGGTGAGTTCGCTGATCAAGGGTGTGGGCGACCCCTGGATGGTGATTATCGCCATGCAAGCGATCCTGTTCGTGCTTGGGATGTTCTTCGACCCGACAGGCATAGTTTTGCTCACGGCGCCGATCTTCTTCCCGATCATCACGTCGCTCGGCTTCGATCCGCTGTGGTTCGCCATCCTCTTCGTGATCAACATGGAACTGGCGTATCTGACGCCGCCGTTCGGCTTCAATCTGTTCTACATGAAGGCCGTCGTGCCACCGGGCATAACGATGATGGATATCTACAAGTCGCAGACGCCCTTTGTGTTGCTCATGTTGCTCGGTCTTGTCCTGTGCATGATCTTCCCGGGGATCATCACGTGGTTGCCGAGCCTTATGAGGACTTAGAGGCCCAAGTTTCGTGGGCTATTGCGCCGGCGTAGTGCAGCCCTGCATTACGCCGGCGCAGTCGTGACAGGCGGCAGGTTGGCCAGCGCCTCTGCGGGCAGCTTGAACTTTCCCTTCCGCGCGGCGAGGACCTTGGTGTTCCAGTACTCGTCGAAGCGGTTCAGTCGCAGCTTCGCCTGATAGCCCTTGATCTTGGTCTGATCGTCGTCGGACAGAAGGCTCGTTTCCTGGAGCTTCTGGACCTGCCCGTCGATGAGCATTCGGCGGTCGTGCAGCTTGTCGTTCAGATTGAACAGGGCCTGCGGCGCGTAGAGCGGCAGCGACTCGACCATCCGATTGAAGACGGTATCCGAGATTACCGCATGCTGCGGCATCGTGCGGGGGCGGTACTCGTAGAGATGGCTGAACCATTGTGAGATCTGTCCGAGCGGATCGGGATCGACGACGTGGGGATTGTCGTCCTGCCGCTCCCAGTATTCTGCCTTGTCGGCCTTCCAGGCCTTGAGATAGACGCCCCAGCTTTCGTCCTGGCCGGCCAGCTCGGCGCTCTGAGCGTATCCGCTGCTGATCCGGCTGAGCAGGAAATCGAGCGTGATGTCGGACAGCCGGTCCGTCGCCCAACCGCCACCGATATTGGCGTGATCGCCGGCGAACCACACTTCGACGATGCGCTCCGGACGGTTCGGATCGGGGTCCATCAGCGTCGGCTCGAAGCTGTCGCGCTGCTCGTCGAGCGCCACCATGTGGTAGGCCTGCTGCACGCTCTCCGGCACCGACAGGTCCTTGCCCATGTTGAGTTGCTGGAAGTTGATCCCGGCGATCGTCTTGGCGATGCCGAAGGAGCCGACCGTATCCCAGCAGCCGAGCACATCGACGGCGACGGGCTGTTTGGCTTTCGAGGCCCAGAGCGTGCGGTGCTTGCCGAACAGCTTGATCGTCCAGACGGAGCGTGGCGCGCCGCGCGCGTCGATCGCCCTCGCGAGGAGCCGCGCGATCGCCGCGCCGCGGCTGAAGCCGACGATGACGACGCGATCCCCCGTCTGATAGACACGCACGAGATCCAGATAAGCCCGCTCGACCACGTCTCCCGCACCGGCGCCCATGGCGAGGCCGAGAACCTGCAGGATGGGATCGTTGTCGTACTTGTTGCCGACCCCGGCATAGTAGAAGGCGATCTGCTGCGCGTTGCCGTTCTTGTAGCGCTTGCACAGCGAGGCATCGAACAGCTCGCCCGGCTGGAACATGCCGGCACTATCCGCCTTGAGCATGCGGAACAGCTTGAAGACGTTGGTCGTCGCCGCAAAGCCGTTCTCGACCATGTCGGGCGTGTTGCTCGTGCCGTCGAGACAGATGACGATGTTCTTGCGCTTGCGCTCGGTCCAGGCAGCTGAATTGCGCAGCAGCGAATAGACGAGCGGCAGGCCGATCAGAATGAGCTCCCACTTGAAGATCCAGCCGCTGATCCCGCTCGTGAAAACGCTCCAGACCGAGGTTGCCACGTCCAGCGGCTGTAGAGGCGCGGCCGGCGCAGGAGCTATCGGCGCCAGCGCCGGCGTCGTCGTTCCGGCTTCGCGGACGAGGCGGAACCCGGAGTTCCCACGAGTCGACGTGGCGGGGCCGTCGAACCGAAGATCCGCAGCCTGGTCGCTGATGCCGCCCCCCATGACCTCCTGAAAATCGCCATCGTTGGTGCACCCCGGCGTCGGCGTGCCGTCCGGCCCCCGGCATTTGTCGATCCACTCCCGCACGTTGCCATGCATGTCGAAGAGGCCATGGCCGTTGGGCTTCTTCAGGCCGACATGCCGTGGCTCGTCGACACTCGGAAAGAACCATGCGTACTGAGACAGGGAAGCGACATCGCTCCCGTGCGACCAGCCCCGGTCGAAGGGCGCGCCGGCACGGGCCGCGTATTCCCACTCGATGCGCGACGGCAACCTGTAGGTGGCACCCGTCTGCTTGCTGAGCCATGCGGCATAGGACTTGGCTGCCGCGAAAGAGACCTGGATCGGCAACCGGCTCGCGTGCTCGCCCGGGCGCGGCACCGACGGACAGGCCGACGGATCGCTGGCGGTGCACGCATCCCATTCCTCGTGCGTCACCTCGAACATCGACATGTAGAGCGGGACTTTGACGAGCTTCATCTGATCGCGCCGCTCGGCCGCAGCCTGCTGGCGCATTTCCATCAGCCGTTGGCGTTGCGAGCCTTCCCTCGGATCGCGGGGCACGACGGGGGGCGCGGCGTCGGCCGGCACGGGCGGATACGGCTGCGCGAGAAGCACGAGCCCGGGACAGGTCGGGCAATCACGCCATCCAGCAGTGGCCTTGCCGGCTTTTCGTTCGGCGGCTTCATTTGCGGCCTGCCCGGTATCGTCCGACCGGAATGGCGCCCAATAGGCATAAAGCAGGAAGCCGGAAAGCGTGAGCAAGGCGATCAGCGACCAGTTCCACAGCTGGGAGGGAATGCGGCTGGCGCTCGTCGAATGTCTACGGAGCCGGTAGGCCAGCAGCAGGACGGCCAGCTGCGCGAGCAGGAAGACCAGGAGTTGGCCGGAGCCGGGCATCGACTTCGCGCTGCCGGCGAGGCTTGGAAACAGCCCGGACGCGTCGATGGCCAGCAGGATGGCGAAAGACGACAGGAACCAGACCAGGAACTGGCGACGATAGATCAGGCCGGCGAGACCGGGGATCAGCGAGTAAAGGGCAAGCGTCCAGCCGGTGCCGACGACGCTCGCCACGATATCCCTGAAATCGGTGACGAGCTGCTCAAGGTAAACCTTCAGGAGCGGCCGCATGATGTCGGTGACGAAGACCCAGGGATTGCCGCCGATGTCCTTCCAGAGCTGGTTCGCGCGGGCCGGATCGAATTTGCCGATGCCGGCGATGATGTCCGCTGCCGTCGGATTGGCCATGCCGAGACCGAGCCGCTCGGCAAGTTTGGCGTGCTCAGATGGCACCGCGTAGATCACGAACAGAAAGATCGTGAGCAGCAGCAGCAGGAGCGGGGCGGCTACGGAGCCCTTGCGCATCGCGAGAGTGACCGCATTCACAGCCTTCAACGGCTCGGTACGCATGCGCAACTCCCGACAATAGAAAGCAATTTTTACAAGATCGTTCTACACTTCGTGCAGATATCCTGCTGATGCTTTGGCTACTGTGGTGCCATATTGCCGGTGGTCGTGTCTTTCGAGGCACAAGAGCGCCGCGCAGCGTCGGCCCGAACAAAGACCGCCATGAAGAGGGGGAGAGGCTCCGACCCTGTCCACCTGGCCGCGTCCAGGGTGGCGGGCGAAGCAGGGCCGCGTCGGCTTCTGCGGCCTCCCGGACGGCTCTGGTCGCGCTTGACTTATCGCCTGCGCTTTCCGAGCCTGATCCCGAAATCGTAGGAGAACGGCGTGCAACGCTTCGCTCTCGGAATCGACATCGGCGGCACCTTCACCGATATCGTGGTCTACGACACGTCGACCGGGCGTCAGTCGAGCCACAAGGAATTGACGACCCACGACGCACCGTCCCGCGCCGTCATGTCGGCAATCGACCGGGTCATGGCCCAGGCGGAGATTCCGGCAGCCGCAATAGCCCGTGTGGTGCACGCGACGACGCTTTTCACCAACGCCCTCATCGAGAGGAAGGGGGCGGTGACCGGCCTCATCACGACGGAAGGCTTTCGCGACACACTGGAGATCGGCCGCGAGCGCAAGTTCGAACTCTACGACATCACCATCCGCAAGCCTGATCCCCTTGTGCCGCGCAACCGTCGCCTCGGAGTGACGGAACGCATTCGGGCCGATGGCACCGTCGTGACGCCACTCGATGAGCCGGCGCTTCTGGCCGCCACGGAACGCCTCGTTCGCGACGGCGTCACCTCGCTCGCGCTGGTCTTTCTGCACTCCTACGCCAATCCCCGGCATGAGCGGCAGGCGCTCGACGCAATTCAGAAGCACTTCCCGAAGCTGGCCCTCTCGACGTCGATCGAGGGGGCTCCCGAAATTCGCGAGTATGAGAGAACCTCGACGACCGTCGCCAACGCCTACATCAAGCCTCTTGCCGAACGTTACCTGTCGACGCTCGCCGACGAGATCGCCCGTCGCGGCATCACGGCGCCGCTCCTCATGATGCTGTCGAATGGCGGCCTCGCCAGCGCGTCGGAGGCCAAACGTTCTCCGGTTCAACTCCTGGAGTCGGGCCCCGCCGCCGGCGCGCTCGCAGCCGCGACGCTGGGTGCCAAAGATGGCGGCAGTCATGTGCTCGCTTTCGACATGGGCGGCACCACCGCGAAGCTCTCCGTGGTCGACGATGGCAAGCCGAAGATCGCCTACGCATTCGAGGCCGCGCGCCAGAAGCGGTTCGTCGAAGGCAGCGGTCTGCCGATCCGCATCTCGACGATCGAACTGATCGAGATCGGCGCGGGCGGCGGCTCGCTCGCCCATCTCGACGCGATGGGGCTGCTCAAGGTGGGGCCGGAAAGCGCCGGTTCCGAACCTGGCCCTGCCGGCTATGGCCGCGGCGGCACGCGACCGACCGTGACCGATGCGGATCTGTGGCTCGGCTACCTCAATCCCGATTACTTCGCCGGCGGCACCATGGACATCGATATGGCCGCCGTCCGCCACGCCCTCGAGCCGCTCGCGAGGGATGCTGGCCTGTCGGCTACGGAGATCGCCTGGGGCATCCACGATATCGTCAACGAGAACATGGCCAATGCCGCTCGCGTCCATATCGCCGAGCACGGCAAGGACCCACGGCGCTATGCGCTGCTGTCGACGGGCGGCGCTGGCCCCGTGCACGCGTGCCATGTCGCGAGGAAGCTCGGATTGCGCACGTTGATCGTACCGCGCGGCGCCGGCGTCGCGTCCGCGCTCGGCCTGCTCGTCGCACCAGCCCGCGTCGACCGCGTGGCGACGGTGGCGAGGGAGGTCGACCAGATCGATTGGCATGCGCTGGAGGCGATGTTCTCACGGCTCGAGGCCGACGCCCGCAGCATCGTTGCCGAGACCGGGCTCGACCCCGCGTCGGCCGTCATCGAGCGGATCGCCGATTTCCGCTATGTCGGCCAGGCATCGGAACTGGTGGTGAGCCTGCCGTCGGGGCCGTACGGGGCGGAGTCACGCCGTCGTCTCGAAGCCGCATTCGAAGCCAGTTACGTCGAGGCCTTCACACGAACGCCCCCGAACGCGCCCGTCGAGATCATCAACATCCGTGTCACGGCGTCGGTGGATCCGCCGGGGAGCGCACGCGCACTCGGCGTGCCGACGGCAACTACCACCGCGCGAGCCAAGACGAGCCGCCCTGTGTACTTCGCCGAATGGCGTGAGCATCGCCAAACACCGGTCTTCGACCGCGACGACCTGACTGCCGGCATCCGGATCGAAGGCCCGGCCATTGTCGAGGAGCGATCGTCGACGCTGGTGATTGCGCCGGGCTGCAGCGCCGAGGTGGCCGCGAGCGGCAACGTGATCGTCACGTTTGGCCAGGATGGGAATGCATCATGACGGATACGGCCAATCGCGGCTTCGATGCGGTGACGCTCGAGATCCTGTGGCGCCGCATGATTTCCGCGGTGGACGAGGCGGCAAAGGCGCTGCGCCGGACGTCGTTCTCGACGCTGGTCAACGAATCGAACGACTTTGCACTCGTCGTGACGGACGCCGATGGCCAAAGCCTCGTCCAGAACACGGAAAGCATCCCGTCCTTCATCGGCACACTTCCGGTGACGGTGAAGGAGTTCATCAAGGAGATCGGCAAGGCCGACATGCAGCCGGGCGATGTGCTGATCACCAACACGCCATGGCTCGCGACCGGACATCTCAACGACATCACCGTCGCAAAGCCGGTCTTTCGGGAGGGCCGGATCGTCGCGTTCGCGGCATCGACGGCTCATGCGCCCGACATCGGCGGGCGTGTGCGTTCGGCTGAAGCGCGAGAGATGTTCGAAGAAGGCTTTCACATCCCGATCATGAAGCTGATGAACGCGGGCGTGGTCGATGCGACGTTCATGCGGCTGCTCCGCGCCCAGGTGCGAACGCCCGATCAGACCGAAGGCGACCTGTGGGCCCAGTTGACCGGTCTCGATCTCCTCGAGCGCCGCCTCGGCGATCTGATGGGGGAATATGGCCTTCCCGATCTCACCGGTTTTTCCGAGGAGATCCTCTCACGCTCCGAGCAGGCGATGCGTGCGGCGATCCGGGCGCTTCCGAATGGCCGTTACCCCTACGAGTTCCTGACGGACGGCCTCGACGACCCGTTCCGCTATGCGATCGCGGTCGAGGTGAAGGACGACCGCATCGATATCGACTACGCCGGTACCAGCGCCCAGGTCGATCGCGGCATCAATTGTCCGATCACCTACACCTATGCGATGTCGGCTTACGCGCTGAAATGCGCACTCCTTCCCGATATCCCGAACAATGAAGGCATCTTCCGCTGCATTGGCGTTACGGCGCCGGAAGGCAGCCTTCTCAATCCGCGCTATCCGGCAGCGGTCGGTGGGCGCATGGCGACCGGTCACTATGTCCCGATCGCGATCTTCGGCGCTTTGCAGACGATCCTCGGCGATCATGTGATCGCGGCGTCGGGCTCACCGCTCTGGAGCCTCATTCAGACAGGCGTGCGCGCCAACGGCCGGACCTACGCCAATGTGCTGTTCTTCAATGGCGGCATGGGCGCCACGGGAGCCGGCGACGGCCAGAACGCGCTCGCCTGGCCCTCCAACGTGTCGAACGTTCCGGTCGAGCTGATCGAACGCAACGCGCCGATGCTGATCCGCAAGAAGGAGCTGCGGCAAGGGAGTGGCGGAGTGGGCCGTCATCGCGGCGGACTGGGCCAGGAGGTTGTCTTCGAGGTGACGTCCGACACGCCCGTCGGCATGATCTTCATGGCCGAGCGGTGCAGGTTCCCGGCCCACGGTGCGAACGGGGGAGGAGAAGGCGCCTTGGGAGAACTGACGATCGATGGTCACACCGTCGATCATCGCCGGAACGTCGTTCTGACGAAGGGCCAGGTCGTGCGGCTTGCAACGCCCGGCGGCGGTGGCTTCGGCCAGGCATCCGCACGCAGCTCCGAGAGCGCCGCCGAGGACGCAGCGCTCGGCTACACCGAGGTTCGGTAGAGGTCCCGGCCCGGCCGACGGAGGCCGTTCTACCTCTGTCCGGTGCCAGCCCGACGCCGGGCGAGCCACGCATCGCGCTCGCGAGCCAGATCGAGAACAGGTGCCGGGGGTGCGGCAGCCTGGCTCGCCGGTGCGATCCCATGCGCGGCCTTTGCTTCCTGCTGCGCGCGAATCGCCGCGCGAATGGCGACGTGAAGCCTGGCCTGAAGGTCCTGCAGCTGCAGAAGGGAGAGCTTGCTCAGCTCGGCATCGGTCATTGGGCACTCGCAAGTTGGGTCGAGTCGCGGGCACTTTAGCAGGGGAATTGCGACGAGTCGGGGGCGCTCTGCACTGGTGTGGACAAGCCGGCCCCGCGCTGAACCGACAGCCGATACGGACAGCGTTGGCCGTTGGGATGTCGAACGGTCAACCGGCGCATATTCACTGGCAGGTCGGAAGTCCTGTGAACTGAACCAGGCCAAAGCCGTAGCTGTTGTCCCGACCGGGAGCGCCGAGGTCGCGCGCCGTCGCGCTAAGCGTGTCGAGGATGCGGGATGGTTCCACGCTCGCCAGGGCTTGGGCATAGGCAGCGGTCACGAGAGGCGCGGCAAACGACGTTCCATCGACCTGCCGCAGGCTCCCGTTTGCGCCTGCAACGGCGAGGCCGACGCCCGGGGCTGCGAACGCAATGTGCTGACCGCGAGCCGAAAGCCGGGATGGTCGGAGCCGGGTGTCGACGGCCGCAACTGCGACGACGCCATCGTAGCGGGCGGAATAGCCGAGCGTGTTGCCGCCGTCGGGCCGTCCCGCTGCGGTTCGAGTAATTTCTGACCTCGCGACCGAGGCTGAAGCGCGCGACCTTGTCGCCAGGTTCTGCAGGACGGCCGAAATGGCCCGGGAAGCCTATTCACAGCCTCTCGACGAGGCGCCTCCCAAGGCCCCGGTCGATGCGATTCTCAAGGGAACCGGCAAGGCACGGGCCACAATGGGGGACGTCACGTCGTCCTCCGATAGCGCCGCCGTCGTCGACGTGGAAGCGAGACGGCGGCCGACGCGCCTGCGTGAGAGGCACCGTCTCCCCATCGCTGCATCACGCAAGACCTATGCGTGCGAATTGAACCCGACCCCGAAGCGTCCTCACCCCTGACGGGAATCCGTGTGGCTATGCCCGTTGTCGGGCGGGGCAGAAAACTCGGACGCAGTGTGGCTGCCGAGGCTCGAGCGGGGCCGGTGAAGCGTGCTTGTGCCCGATCCACGTTCGGTCCTCGCGTCGCCGTTCAAGTCCGCAATTTCCGAAAGCGGGCACGGCTTGCCGTCCTGATGCGCTCGCGAAGCCACAGATTGGCGGGATCGTCCTGGTGCCGCCTGTGCCAGTAGAGGCACCAGTCGAACGTTTGGTCCGTGAATGGCAGTTCGCGGACAACGAGTGATCTCGTCTGAACTGCAGCCGCAAAGGCTCCCGGCATGACTGCCACATAGTCCGTCGTCGCCAGCACGTGTGGTACGAGCAGCCAGTGTGGCACATTGAGAGCCACGTCCCGCTCGACATGCGCTTTGGACAGGATGTCGTCGGCGAACCGCATGTCCGTCGGCGACATCGACACCTTGAGATGTCTCGTCGTCAGCAAGCGCTTGAGCGTGATCTTGCCCGTCGTCAATGCGTGGCTGGCTGGCATGATCGCGACCATCCGGTCGGCAAAAAGCACTTCCCGTTTGACCGTCCCCGTATGCTCGAGCCCCATGCTGACGGCGACGTCGATCTCGTCTCTTTCGAGGGCATCGATCGTCTGGGACGGCGATAAGTGCTTGACGTCGAGACTGACACTTGGCGCTCCCAGAGCGACCTCCTTCATGAGACCTGGAAGAAGAAGGTAGCTCAGGAGGTCTGAGAGCCGGATTACAAAGCGGCGAACTGATTTTTCCGGGTCGAAACCCTGATCGCTCGCCATGACCCGTTCGATCTGGCCTATCGCCTGTCGTAAGGGTTCGATCAGTGCGTCAGCCCGAGGCGTCGGCTGCATGCCGTTGGCGGTGCGAATGAGGAGTTCGTCCTTGAACACCGCGCGAAGTCTCGCCAGCGCACTGCTCATCGCGGGCTGCGACAAGCCTACGATCCGCGCCGCCCGCGTGACATGCCTCTCACGCAGCAACGCGTCCAGAACAACCAGGAGATTGAGGTCTACCCCGCGGAGGTTGGTCACGCCCGCTCCTTTCATGTCGTCGATGCTCCCGACAGCACAGATTATTGATATTGTGAATAGTGATATGTAAATAATCAATTGGATGAATGAGAAGCCTTGCTGTCAGATCTCCGGACGGAAAGGTCAACGGAGATGCGCGCATGGAACGCACGGACGTCTTGAAGCGCGAAGTGAAGGCGCTGGTGTTCGATCAGTACGGCACGATCGTCGACATGCAAAAAGGGCTGACCGACGTCGCCGGTCCATTTCTGAAACGGAAGGGCTGGGACGGAAACCCGCATCAGTTCGTGACCTGGTGGAGGCGCACGCACTTCGAGAATTCGATGATTGACGCGCTCTGCGATCGTGGGCACACGCCATACCGCCAGATCGGCCATCGGGCCGTGTCATACGTCATGGACCGCTGCGGCTTGACGTACTCGCAGGACGAGGTGCGCGGGCTCGTTTCCGAGATCGAGAAGCTGAAGCCGTTTCCGGATGTCGTCACTGCGCTCGAACGTCTCCGAGCGGCCGGCTATCACCTCGTGATCTTGTCGAACGGCGACCCGGACATGCTCGAGGCGGCAGGCCCGCACATCGGTTTTCAGTTCGATCAGGTCATCTCGGTCGCAGAGGCCGGTTACTTCAAACCGCATTGGAAGACCTACGCGAAGGCCGAAGAGTTGACCGGCCTCGACCGGTCGAGCTGCCTGTTCGTGGCCAATCACGCGTTCGATTGCATTGGCGCCAAGTCGTATGGCATGCGCACGGCCTTCATCGATCGCCGTAAGCGTCCGTTTGGCGAGACCCCGCATCGAGCAGATCTGATCGTTGCGAATTTCGTCGAGCTGGCCGAGGCGCTGTGTTGAGGCGTCGATACCTCCTCTCGCAGTCATCCGTGTCCGTAGCTGGCGCTGGGTCTTGTCGGCCGCCTTCGACACTAACGACGTTCAGCACAAATGCGGCTAGTCGGACCTGAACTCCCGTATGCCATGCACAGGATGACCGAGGGCGACGGCATTCGCGACCTCTCGGGGCGCTACGGCGTCGCCCTCGGGGAGCGGTTCTGACGGCAGCTTCCTGAAGCAAATGGCGAGTCTCGGTCGCCTTCTGCGAAGAGCTCGATAGTGCATAGTGCCGGGCTTGCTGAGCCATGGGGCCCACGATGGGCGCCTCGTGTACGACGACGATGTGTCGTCTCGGAGGAGGGTGTTCACCCGCGTGGACTGCCTCACGATGGTGGTTGCGATGCACAACACGTGAGCCCACACGAAAGAACAACCCACACGGCGATGCCCGGACGATAGCGGCTCGCCGAGGCGGTCCACTGTGGCGTGCGCCGGTGAGACGGGCTCAGCCGCAAGAACGGGCTCTTCATCGGTCGCGACGAGGCCGGCGCCAACGGGGCGATCATCGCCTCTCGCGCCAGACCGCCAATGGAGGCCTTGAGCGGAACGACGAGCGCGAACAGGCCGAAATCGATCCGCATAACCCGTCCGAGGACCCAGACCAGGCCGAGCGAAGGCAGGACGACCACCAACACGTAGAGCAGCAATTGCATGGCCGATGCGGCGCGTGACCCCAACCGGGGCTTCGTGTCGAAAGATCGGGCATGAAGGACTACGCGACAAGCGATACGCAGGAGGATCAATCCGAACAGGACGGTTCTCAGCGGCTTCAAACCGTCATCAACAAAGCTGCCTTTTGGAGATTCGTGCGCGTCTCATGGTCAACCGATGACAGCAATGCTGCCATCGGCCCGTGCCTGTCGCCGACGGTCATCAGGACCGGTTTCGGCTGCGAACGACTTCCAGCGAGGCAGGATCGAGGTACAGCTTGATGCGCTCACCGGATTTCCCGAATGCCTTCACTTCGTAGCAGCCGTCGTCGACTTCGATTTCGCGGATCTCGTAGCCCTTCGATTTGACGGCCGCGACCGCATCCTCCATCGAGCGCCATTCGGCCCGCGGCACGTACCGGCAATGATCGTCGCTGGCGCGCACAGGGGCCGTCTCTGCCATCAGTGCGCTCGCAGCGACAAAAGCGGAAATGAGGATTTTCATGGGTCGTCTCCTGTTGGTTCGGTCGTCACCAGCCCTCTAGAGCGGAACGACGGAAAACCTATGGGAAGACGGATGTCGAACCGCTGAAGCGCACCGTCAGCATCATGACAGCTCGTTGTAAGCCGAATGTCAGGCAAGGACCGCTAGACTGGCGCAGCAGCGGAGTGCGCTTCGAAGACGTCGACGACGGCCGCCAGAATGGGACGGGACAGCAGGATGAGGCTCCCTCGAAGACGCGTCATGATCGCTCTGGCTGGTCTCGGGTTCTCCGCCCTCGGCGCGGCGACCGCTGAGGCCCGCCGTGGTGGCCGTGACCGCCCGGAGGAAGACGACGACGACCATGCGGCTGCGGCACGAGCACGCACCGCAGGTGAAATTCGACCACTTATTGAAATTCTCGAACACATGAAGATCGCGCATCCCGGCGAGGTCGTCGGTATCGAGCTCGAACGAAAGAAGGGGCGCTGGATCTACGAGATCAAACTCATCGCACCGGGAGGGCGGTTTCTCGAGATCTATATCGATGCGGGCGACAAGAGCACGATCAAGATCGAAGGCAAGTGATGCGGATACTGCTGATCGAGGACGAGGATGGGATCGCACGCCGCGTGGTGCGCGCGCTGACCGCCTCCGGCTATATCGTCGAACATGACCGCAACGGTGAGGACGGCTGGTACCGCGGCGACTCGGAAAACTTTGACGCCGTCGTGCTTGATCTCGGTCTTCCGCAGATGGACGGTCTGCAGGTCCTGAAGCGCTGGCGGGCGGCCGGGCGTACGATGCCCGTTCTCATCCTGACGGCGCGGGGAACGTGGATGGAGCGCGTCGAGGGTATCGACGCTGGCGCCGACGACTATCTTCCGAAGCCGTTCCAGATGGAGGAACTTCTCGCGCGCCTCCGAGCCATCGTTCGCCGTTCGGTCGGCGCTGCGGAGAGTGTCCTTCGGGCCGGTTCCGTCTCGCTCGACACACGGCGCATGGCCGTTCTGTTCGACGGGGCACCGATCGACCTCAGTCAGCTCGAGTATCGCCTGCTGAGCTACCTTATGCATCATCGTGGCCGCGTCGTATCGCAGCTCGAACTGACCGAGCACGTATACGGCGAGGATATCGAACGAGAGAGCAACGCGATCGAGGTCCTGGTCGCGCGCGTGCGCAAGAAAATCGACGCGGGGCTGATCCTGACGAAGCGCGGCTTCGGCTACATGATTCCGCTCGACGACCCGGGTGCCATCGATGTCGATGTCTAGCCGGTCCATTCGGTTTCGCCTGGTCTCGACGGCGCTCATCGCGATCCTTGGCTCCATGACGATCGCCGTCTACGCCCTGACGGTGCTGTTCGAGCATCACGTCGAACGCCGCGTCGTCGCCGCGCTCGAGGCGGATATGCGCCAACTCATGGCAGGGCTCACGGTTGCCGAGAGCGCGAGCGTTTCACTTCAGCGGCGGCCGGCGGATCCCCGATACGATCAGCCACTGAGTGGCGTGTATTGGCAGGTCACGACAGGCACTGCAGTTCTGGAGCGATCACGATCGCTGTGGGACGAGACACTGGCATTGCCGGCGGATGACCCGACGAAGGGGCTCCATGAGCACGTCATTCCCGGTCCCAAGGGGCGGCCGCTCGTCGCCGTGGAGCGCGCGATCCGTATAGATCGATCAGAAAAGCCAGTGACAGTCCGTTTCGTCGTTGCCCAGGACCGTGCCGACACCATCGCGGCAATCGCGAGTTTCAATCGCGAAATCATGCTGATGCTGCTGGTCCTCGGGACACTCCTTCTCCTGGCCTTTGGTATCTCGGTGTCTGTCGGGTTGCAGCCGTTGACCCGTCTCAGGAATGATCTGGCGGATCTGCATCATGGCGGCATCCGGAGGTTGGGCGGCCAATACCCGGCCGAAGTGGCCCTTCTGGTGAGCGATCTCAACAAGCTGCTCGATGCCCGCGACCGTGTCGCCGAGCGAAATCGCCGTCGAGCTGCCGACCTGGCCCACGGGCTGAAGACACCCATCACGGCGATCTCGACGATTGCGGAGGAATTGCGGGACGCCGGCCAGAGCGACATTGGCAAGGAACTGACCGACTACGCTGCGATAATGCAGCGCCACGTCGAGCGGGAGCTGGCATTGGCCCGGAGTGTTCACGGAACCCATTCAGTAGCGCCGACACCCGTGCAGCCACTTGTTGCCGCGATCGTGCGGAGCCTCGAGCGACTGCCTCGCGGCCAGGAGATCGAGTGGACCATCGAGATCCCGGCAAGGCTGGCTGTGCCCGTCGACCCGACAGCGCTCGCAGAAGTCATCGGCGGGCTGCTCGACAATGCGCGAAAATGGGCGCGCGGCCGAGTCTCCATTCGGAGCACCGAAACGGACGGAAGAGTGCATCTCTCCGTCACCGACGACGGGCCAGGCGTCGCCCCGGAAAAGTTGACGAGCCTCGCGTCGCGCGGCGTCCGGCTCGATCAGAAGCAGCCTGGTTCAGGTCTTGGCCTCGCCATCGCCTCCGAGATCATGTCGGAACTCGGCGGGTCGATCAGTTTCAGCAACACGCCTGCGGGCGGCTTCGTCGCCAGCATTGCGCTCCCAGTGGCAAATGGTGCGGGCATCGCGACCGCAGGCATCCAGCCGCCATTCAGAAGCTGATGAACCAAACCTGGACCGGTGCGGATACTGGCAAGGCCATCAGATCAAAGTGGCCCACCGTCTCAGGCCGGTGATGGCTGATGCAAGGCGAAATGTCGATCACTTTGCCCACGGCACGCTCGCCCACCGTCCGACATGCCGAAGTCGGCAACTTCACTGGGCCCCAAGTCCATCAGCAACACGACCGATGCCCGTTGTCGTGCGCTCACCCCGACGAACGGCACCGCCTGGCGAAACACGTCAAGCGCACGGACGCGCTCGCCGACCCCAACACTCCCTCCGGGCCCCCATGGTTTCCGCTGGCCCGTCGCAGTTGCCGGCGTCTTGGAAGGCGCACAAGTGTCTGATTATGTTGGCGATCCCGGCAGGATTTGAACCTGCGACCCCCAGATTAGGAATCTGGTGCTCTATCCAGCTGAGCTACGGGACCGTGGCCGGCGTTGGCGTTCGGCGACCGGGCCGGTGCGACATCGAGGTGCCCGAGCAGCCGCCTCGCGTCAAGTCAGAAGCGTGTCGGAGCCCCCAAAGGCGATTGCGGCGGGGCGCGTAAGCTGGGCAGCTGCGCGGGCGTCGGTGTCGCGGCTGGCGCACTTGTGACAGAACTGTCAAATCGCAATGCTAGCCACGCCCGCGTGAGCGGCGACCGGGAGGTTTGGCGATGGCGCTGGAGATCGAGCGCAAGTTTCTGGTCGTCGGTGAGGCCTGGCGCAGCGCGACCGTCAGGACCCGCCCCATGCGCCAGTTCTACCTGAGCCGCCTGGGGCGGGCGAGCGTGCGTGTCCGCATGGAAGGCGACGCGCTGGCGTGGCTGACCATCAAGACGGCGGCGAGCGGGACGACCCGCAGCGAGTTCGAGTATGCGGTTCCGGTCGCGGATGCGCGCACCATGGAGGCGTTCGCCGAGGGCTCGGTGATCGACAAGGTGCGCCACGTCGTACCCTTCGCCGGCCTCGATTGGGAAATCGACGTCTTCGCCGGCGATAACGCCGGGCTCGTGATAGCCGAGGTGGAACTACAATCCGAGAGCCATCCGCTCGCAATGCCGCCGTGGGCGGGCGAGGAGGTGACACACGAGCGCCGCTACTACAACGCGAGTCTCGTGCTGGCCCCGTTCAGGACATGGGCAAGCTAGCCGCCCTGCTCGATGGAACGACGGGCGCAACGGTGCCACGGCAAGGACACGATTTGGCGCGCGTGCCGCCACCGCGTCGCCACCCTGCCGCCCCGCGTCACGATCAGACTGGCCACGGTTCAATTGGATCGGGCAAGGATCAGGAGGCGGCGATGCGGACGAGAAGCGGAACGACCGGCAGGTGGTGGAGCGGCCTCGTCATGGCGGTGTCTGGCCTCGCGGCACTGGCGACGGCGCCGGACACGGCAACCGCGACACCGAGTGGCGATCTCGCGCTCCGGGCGGAGCTCGACCGGGCGGTGCTTGCCAAAGGGGAGCGTCAATCAGCGTTTCTCCGGATTTCGCTGATACCGGCGCGCCGCGAAGGGGTGAGCCGGGCGCCGATGAACGTCGCGCTCGTCATTGACCGCTCGGGGTCCATGTCCTCGCAGGCGCGCATGGAGAGCGCCCGGCGGGCCGCCATGCTGGCGGTCGACCGCCTTGGCCGCGACGACATCCTGTCGGTGGTGAGCTACGACGATCGCGTCGAGGTTCTGGTCCCCGCCACCAAGGTGCTCGACGCAGCCGACGTGAAGGCCCGCATCGCACGCCTCGCGCCGCGCGGCTCGACGGCCATTCATGCGGGCGTCCTCGCGGGCGCCGCGGAAGTGCGCAAGTTCAAGTCGCCGGATCGCGTCAATCGCATCGTGCTGATCTCGGATGGCCTCGCCAATGTCGGGCCCTCGAAGCCGTCGGACTTCGTTTCGCTCGGCCGCGAGCTGCAGAGCGAGGGCATCACGGTCTCCACGATCGGCCTCGGCAACGGCTATAACGAGGACCTGATGGCCGGCCTCGCCCGCGCCGCTGACGGCGGCCACGTCTTTGTGCAGGAAAGCGCCGACCTCGCCCAGTTCATGGCGCGGGAGTTCGACGACGCCCAGTCGACTGTCGGCCAGGACGCCGAGATCATCATCCGCACCCGCGACGGCGTCCGTCCGTTGCGCTCGCTCGGCCGCGAGGCGTCGGTCGACGGCCGTCGCATGACGTTCAAGGTCGGTGCGCTGTTCGGCGGCGTCGAGCAGATCCTGGTCGCCGAACTGGATGTTGAGGCGGCGGCAGCGCTTGGATCGGAGCCGCTGGCCACCGTCGAGGTTCGCTATACCCGCGCCGGCAGTGGCGACAGCCAAGCGCTGGCGTCGAGCGTTGCGGCCGAGTTCGCCGACAAGGCCGCCTCGGAGAAGAGCGTCAATGCCATCGTCATGCGTGACGTCGCGGCCCTCGTTTCACGCGCGGCGCGCCAGGAGGCGGTAAGCCTGCGCGACGCCGGCAAGTCCGAGGAGGCCGTGGCCCGCTTCAAGGCTAATGCCGAGTACCTCCGCCGCCAGTCCGCCACATTGCCGGGTGGCGCCACCTACGCGCCGCTCGTCGACGAGCTGAAGGCGAGCGAGGAGGCGGCCTCGCCCGCGGCCCAGACGAGCGAAGGCTGGTCCAAGGCGAGAAAGAGCCAGCGCGCCTACGACAGCAACAAGTTCGGCGCGGGTCAGAAGTACTAGGGCATGGCAGGGCCCGAGTGCTCTTGGCGACAGCGCGGACCCGGCGCACTTGCCGACAGCGCGGACCCGGCGCACTTGCCGACAGCGCGGACCCGGCGCACTTGGCGAAGTAGCCGGTTGCCCCTAACCTCAGGGTCAATCGGTTCCAACGCTCTGTGCGAGGTCGCCCATGTCTCCTACCGCCACGATGTCCCCTACCGCGACGATGACGAAGCTTCGCCGCGAGTTGGCGGCGGCGCTGCGCCTCGCCGAGAAGTTCGGCTACTCGGAAGGCATCTGCAATCACTTCTCTGTCGTGGTGCCGGGCGCCGACGAGCGCTACCTGATCAATCCCTACGGCATCCACTGGTCCGAGATGCGGCCGGAGCAGCTTCTGTTGATCGATGGCGACGGCACCGTTCTCGAAGGCGATGGCGAGGTGGAGGCGACGGCACGCCATATCCACGTGCAGGGCCATCGCGCCAACCCGCGTCACCAGTGCATCCTGCATGTCCACATGCCATGGGCGACGGCCTTCACCATGGTCAAGGGCGGGCGTCTCGAGATGGCGCACCAGACCGCGGCACGGTTCCATGGCCGCGTCGCGTACCACTCGTTCGGTGGCATCGCTCTCGACGAGAGCGAAGGCAAACGCATCGCCGAGGCACAGCGCGCCAACGCCAACGCCGACGTGTTCTTCCTCGCCCATCATGGCGTATCGATCGGTGCGCCGAGCGTCGCCTTCGCCTTCGACGAACTTTATTACCTCGAGCGCGCCTGCAAGCAGCAGGTGCTCGCCATGTCGACCGGGCTGCCGCTCGAGATCATCCCCGAGCCCCAGCTCAAGGAGACGGCCCGTCAGTACATGCAGGTCGTCGAGTTCCAGGCCTTGAAGCATTTCGAGGCGCTGATGCGCGTCAACGGTCTCTGACGGGATCGCCGACAAAACGAAGTGGGCGCAAGACCCGCGACATCGCATTGCCCCGGGAGGAACCATGGATCTCAGCTACTCGGACCGGTATCGCGCGCTTCAGGCCGAGGTGCGCGCCTTCATCGCGACGCACCGGGACCGCTCGCCGAGCGCGGTGGGCGTGCGCCGGAAGCCCGATGCGGCGATCCTCGCGTGGCAGCAGTTGCTCGTCGAGAAGGGCTACGCCGCCCGCACCATCCCGACAAGGTACGGCGGTTACGGCGGCGAGCCGGACGTCATGGAAGCGGCGATCATCGCCGAGGAGTTCTCGAAGGCCGGCGTCGCCGCAGGCATCGCCAGCCAGGGCATCTCGATGCTGGTGCCGACCCTGCTCGAGGTCGGAACCGAGGCGCAGCGCGAGCGCTGGATACGGCCGACCATCCGTGGCGAGGTGATCTGGTGCCAGGGCTACTCCGAGCCCGGCGCCGGCTCGGATCTCGCCAACGTGCAGACGCGGGCAGTGCTCGACGGGGACCATTTCGTCGTCAACGGCCAGAAGATCTGGACGTCGTCGGCCCACTACGCCGACTGGATGTTCCTGCTCTGCCGCACCGAGCCGGAGAAGCCGAAGCACCACGGCCTGTCGTACCTGCTGCTTTCCATGAAGACGCCCGGCATCGAGGTGCGGCCCCTCAAGACCATGACCGGCAAGTCGACGTTCAACGAGGTGTTCTTCACCGACGTGCGCGTGCCCGCGGACCAGATCGTCATGGGCCGCGGCGACGGCTGGACGGTCGCCAACATCACGCTGAAGTACGAGCGCATGATGCTCGGCGACGCCAACAAGTTCATGCATCGCGTGCATCGCATCCGCGAGCTGATGGAGGGGACGACGATCGACGGTGAGCGCCTGATCGACAAGCCGGAATGGCGCGACCGGCTGGTGCGCCTGCAGGGCGAGGTGATGGCGTCGAAATACCACCAGATGCGTTTGCTCACCCAGCAGGCGCAGGGCGTCGATCCGGGCCTCGGTCGCATGATCGTCAAGCTCTACGGCACCGAGATGGGCTATCGCCTGTCGGCGCTCGCTGTCGATGTCTATGGCGCGGCGGGCCTGGTGTTCGACCCCCACGACGACATGACCGGCGGCGCCGACGACGCGGCGACCTCCTGGCACGTCGATCATATGTATGACCTCGGCCTCATCATCGGCGGCGGCTCGAGCCAGATCCAGAAGAACATCATCTCCGAGCGCGGCCTCGGCATGCCGCGCGAGCCGAAGCCGGCGGCGCGCTAGGGAGGAACGCATGGAGTTCGCACTCACCGACGAGCAGCGCATGCTCGACGAGAGTCTCAGGGGCTATCTGGCGCGCGAGTTGCCGCTCGAAACGCTGAAGGCACTGGCGCGCGAGGGACAGGGCGTCTCGGAGAAGCACTGGCGCGAGCTGGCCGAACTCGGCGTGGCGGGCCTGATGGTTCCGGCCGAGCACGGCGGCGCGGGGCTCGGCGTGCTCGATGCGGCGGTCGCCGCCGAGGCGCTGGGCTATGCGGGTGCGCCGGTCGCCTTCGCGGGGCCGGCGGTGATGGCGCCGCTCGCGGTGTCGTTGATGGCAAGCGCCGCCCAGCAGGCCGAATGGTTGCCGCGCATGGCGGCGGGCGAGATGCGTGTCGCCGTGGCGTTCGCGGGCGGCACCGGCCAGACCGGGCGCGCCGACGTGACCCTTGACGGGACGACGCTCAGCGGCGCCATCGACGGCGTGCTCGATGCAGCGGGCGCGACGCATGTCCTGACGATCCTGCCGGATGGCCGCGCGGCACTCGCCGAGGTGCGCGGCAGCGGCGTCACGGGGGAAGTGAAACCCACGCTCGATCGCACGCGTCCGCTGTCGCAGGTCACATTCGACAAGGCACCGGTCGCCGTGCTCGACGCGAGCAACGATGCGGCCGCAGCAGCCAGGCGCGTCCGCGACGCGGGTCGCGTCATGCTGGCGGCGGATACGCTCGGCGCGGCGCAGGCCATGCTCGACAAGGCGGTCGCCTACGCCAAGGAGCGCGTCCAGTTCGGCCGCGTGATCGCGAGCTTCCAGGCGATCAAGCACATGAGCGCCGAGATGGCGACGGAGCTCGAGCCCTGCCGCGCCATGGTCTGGTACGCGGCGCATGCGGCCGACGCGATTCCGGAGGACGCCCACGTCGCGGCCTGCCACGCCAAGGCGCACGTCGCCGAGGTCGGCCGCTTCGTTCAGACGAAGGCCACCGAGGTCCACGGCGGCATGGGTTTCACCGAGCTGATGGGCCTGGAGCTTTGGTACAAGCGGATCAGCCTCGACCGCCACATGCTGGGAAGCCCCGAGCGCTGCCGCCACGAAGCCGCCGTCGCGCAGGGTTGGGTCGCTGGCTGAGACCGGCGAAGGCTGTCACCAGGGGATGATGGCGTTCCGGTAATCGACGAAGGCGTCGCCGCCGCTGCCGGCCCGCGCCGCCAGCATGTCGGCGAGACCGCGCACGCTGGTCGGGATGTCGAGCGGCGCACTCGCGCCGCCCATGTCGGTCTGCACGACGCCGGGATGCACCGCGAGCACGGTGAGTTTCCGGGACGCCGCCTGCCGCGCCCGGAAGCTCCGCACCAGCGAATTGAGCGCTGCCTTGCTCGACCGGTAGAGTTCGAGCCCGCCGCCTTCGTTGCCGCCGACCGTGCCGAGGATCGACGACATGAAGGCGATCGTGCCGCCGTCGGCAACTCTGGCTGCAAGCGCGTCGGCGGCGCGGATCGGCGCGATGGCGTTGGTCATGAAGATGCGCACGACCTCGTCGTCGGCCACGGCGCCGACCGTCTGCGTGCGCCCCGCCATGATGCCGGCGTTGAGAAACAGGAGATCGAACCGCGCACCGGAGACGGCCGACGCCAGGCGCTGCACCGCGTCCGGGCTGGTGATGTCGATGCCGCTGACGACAGAGACGCAGTCCGGGTGCGCGGTGCGGAGCCCGGCGAGCGCGTCGGACGGCGTCCGTTCGGTGGCGGTCACGTGCCAGCCGCGGCCGACCAGTTCGCCGGCAAGACCGGCTCCCAGCCCGCGCGAGGCCCCGACGACGAGAGCGTGTTGCATCAAATGTCTCCAGCGAGGTGCGGGTTCAGTCGAAGGCCTTGGTCGGCGTCACGTTTCCGGACGTGCCGGCCATGGAGCCGGCGTCGATCGAGAGCACGATGCCCGTCACCCATCGCGATTGGTCGGACGCGAGATAGACGACGCCGTTGCCGATGTCCCAGCCCGTGCCCTCGGTCTGCAACAGCGTGTTTTTACGGCGCGCCTCGCGGAGGCTCGGGTCCATGCCCTGCGAGAAGACCATCGGCGTATAGACATAGCCTGGCGCGATGCAGTTGACGCGGATTCCCTCGGGCCCGTGATGCGCAGCCATCGAGCGCGTCATGTTGACGACCGCGCCCTTCGACGCGGAGTAGAAGAGCGACGGGTTGCCGCCGCGTAGCCCGTCGATCGACGAGATGTTGACGATGGCGCCGCCGCCCACCTTGCGCATCTCGGGAATGGCGTACTTCGCCATCAGCATCATCGACGTGACGTTGACGCGCATGGCGGCGTCCCAGCCGGCCGGGTCGACGTCCACGGCGTTGCCCATCGGCCCGCCGATACCGACGTTATTGACGAGCACGTCGACACGTCCCCAGGCGGCGACGGCCGATGCGACGGCGGCCTGGCAGGAGGCGGCGTCCGTCACGTCCGCGACGGTGACGAGCGACGTGCCGCCCTCCGTGTCGATCATCGCCTTCGTCTCTTCGGCCGGCCCGGGCGTGGCGTCGAGCAGCAGCACCCGCGCGCCCTCACGCGCCAGCAGGATGGCCGCGGCGCGACCATTGCCGATGCCCTCGCCGCGCGAACCCGCGCCGGTGACGATGGCGACCTTGTCCTTCAATCCCATGTCCGGCATGGGGTCCTCCTCGATGATCTTGGAACAGAATGGCGTGTCAGTCGACGATCGACTGGTAGCTGAGCACGCGAAGCTCGCGCCGGAACGGATGCGCCGACGACGGCATGAGCTGCGTGAGGAAAACGACGGCCATGTCTTCGGCCGGGTCCACCCAGAATGCGGTCGAGGCAGCGCCGCCCCACGCGTATTCGCCCGGCGACCCGACGATCTGCGCCTTCGCGGGATCGATCATGACGGAGAAGCCGAGGCCGAAGCCGATGCCCTCGTAGGTAGCCTCCGAGAAGCGTGGCGTGCCCATGGCCGCCATGTCGCCGCCGAGATGGTTCGCGGTCATGATCTCGACGGTCTTCTTCCCGAGGAGACGCACGCCGTCGAGTTCGCCCTTGGCGAGCATGAAGCGGCAGAAGCGCTCGTAGTCGGCCGCCGTGGAGACGAGTCCGCCGCCACCCGAGTTGACCCGCCGTGGCTTCAGGTAGCGGCTCTTCGCTGGATCGTCGATCAGCGTGTAGCCGCCGTCCGGCGCGTAGGCGTAGTTGGCGGCGAGACGGTGGTGCTTGCCCTCTGGCACGTGGAAGTCGGTATCGACCATTCCGAGCGGCTTGATCACCCGCTCGACGAGGAACCGCTCGAAGGGCTCGCCCGAGATCACCTCGACGAGGTAGCCGATGACGTCAGTCGCGATCGAGTAGTTCCAGCGCGTCCCCGGTTGCGCGATCAGCGGCAGGGCGGCGGCCTTCTCGACGATTTCGGCGAGGCTCGTGTCCTGCGTCTGGAAATCGACGCCGTTGGCGCGGTAGAGCGCATCGACCGCCGTCGCCTCCATGAAGCCGTAGGTGAGGCCGGAGGTGTGGGTCAGCAGATCGCGGAAGGTGATGTCGCGGTGCGCCGGCGCCGTCTCGAGCTTGCCCCGGCTGCCGCCGGTGAGCACGCGCTGGCCCTTGAAGGCCGGAATGAACCGCGTGATCGGATCGTCGAGCTGAAAGCGCGCCTGTTCGTAGAGCATCATGAGGGCGACGCTCGTCAGCGGCTTCGTCATCGAATAGATGCGGAAGATGGTGTCTGCGCGCATCGCCGTGCCGCGTCCGGCGTCGGCATGTCCGGCCACGTCGAGGAAAGCGGTCTGTCCACGCCGTGAGACCAGCGTGACGATGCCGGCCGTCTTGCGCGTTTCGATCTGCAACCGCATCCAGTCGGAGATGCGGGCGAGGCGCTTGGGGCAGAGGCCGACGTCTTGGGGGCGGGCGATCGGTTCGGGCATCGGCTGGGGCTCCGGCGGGGTCGCGAGGGCGGGAACCACATGATGGACGGCCCCCGGAGCCTGATCAACCACGCCGGCAAGTCTGGCACGAAACCGGAGCAGCACCGATGGCGCACCGAACCTGCGACCGCCTCAGCGGCGGCGGCAGGGCCGCGCGGTGACGTTGCACTTCCAGCCATCGGCCGCATTGTCGCACTTTACGCCCTTGCTGCCGGCGAGAGCAAATGAGCCCCACTTGGGGCCATACTCCCAGGCCGTGAAATCCTGCCACACCTTGATCGCAGCGAGTTCGGCGGCCTTCCGCGTTTTCTGGCCGCTGCTGCTGCCATCGTGGAAATGATCGACCATGCAAATCTTCCCGCTCTCGCGCCGCTGGGCGTGGATGCCCGACAGGTCGAGGCCCTGCGCGACGGCAGGCGCGATGCCTATGACGCAAAGTGCAGCGGCTGCAAGCAGCGTTGCTCGAACGCTCATGGATCGATCTCCGTGAATTCTAGACGACGACAGTGAGTCTGGAACCGATGCCTGATTTGCGCACGCCTTCATAGATGGAAGCCCGCCCAACGGGCGTGATTGACTGAGATCGGTGCATCTCCGCATCACGTGCAGGAACGGTTTCGTCACGCCAGCCGCGCGCGTTTGATCCGGATCAAGCCGGGCGGACGATCAGTGCCTCGAGGGCGGCGCGCATGGGGCCTGGTATGGGCGTCGGCCGTTGCGTGACCCGGTCGACGAAGACGTGCACGAAATGGCCCTCGGCGCGCGCGGTCGCCTCTGCAGCATCGCTGGAGAAGAGGCCGATCTCGTAGCGCACGGACGAAGAGCCGAGCCGGCCGACTCGCAGTCCGCCGTCGATGCTCTCCGGATAGGCGAAGGATTTGTGGAAGCGGCAGAGCGACTCGACCGCGAGCCCGATGACGGGGCCCTCCTTGAAGTCGAGGCCGCCGTGGTCGATCAGGTAGCGATTGATGAGCGTGTCGAAGTACGAGTAGTAGACAACGTTGTTGACGTGGCCGTAGACGTCGTTGTCCATCCACCGCGTCGGGATGGCGAGGAAATGCCGGTAGTCGGCGCGCGTGCCGATTCTGGGACGCTCTTGGCTCATGGAAGCGCTCGTGCGGTGGGTTCGGGGCCGGCTCACCGGCCCTTGCTGGCGATCACCTGGATCTCGAACAGGCACTCGGCATCCGCCATCTTGCCCTCGACGCAGGCGCGCGCCGGCAGGTTCGTGGGATCGACCCACGCGAGCCACGCCGGGTTCATCTTGTCCCGCAGCCGGATGTCCGAGAGCCAGATCGTCGCGGAGAGGATGTGGGACTTCGACGACCCGCAGAGCGCGAGGAACTTGTCGAGATCACGGAACGCCTCGCGCGCCTGCCCGGCGACGTCGAGGCTGAGGTCGTCGGCGATGGCGCCGGCGGTGAAGACGAAGGGCGACGCCTCGACGACGTTCGCCAGAATGGGCTCGAGCTCGCGCCGGATGATGGCCATGGTCGCCCTCCGTTTCAGATTGTGCCGGACTTTACTTCGTGGCGATGACGGCGATCTCGACCAGGATGGCCGGATCGGCGAGCTTCGCCTCGATGCAGGCACGCCCGGGCAGGTTCTGTCCGCCGGTCCACTCGTTCCAGGCGATGTTCATCTTGTCGCGCAGGCGGATGTCGGGAACCCAGATGGTCGCGGAGACGATCTTCGACTTGTTCGAGCCGGCGAGCGCGAGCAACCGGTCGATCTCGGCGGTCACTTCGCGCGTCTGCGCGGTGACGTCCTGGTTGGTGTTGTTCGGCGTGATGCCGGCGGTGAAGACGAAGCCGTTGGCCTCGACCACCTTCGACAGGATGCCCTTGGACTCGTGACGGATGAGCGACATGCGATGAACTCCTCGATGAATGGGGACGCGCTGTCTTAGCATGCGCGGCGCGGGATGCCAGTGCCGGAGTGCACGTCGCGGCCCGGGCAGCGAAACGGCCGGACCGTCGCCCGGTCCGGCCGTTTCGTTATGTCAGCTGCGCGGTTGCAGCCTTCAGCCCTTCATGGCCTCGAGCAGCGTCGTGCCGAGACCGGCCGGCGACATCGAGATCTTGATGCCGGCCGACTTCATGGCCTCGAACTTGTCCTGGGCGGCGCCCTTGCCGCCGGAGATGATGGCGCCGGCATGGCCCATCCGCCGACCCGGAGGCGCGGCGGCGCCGGCAATGAAGCCGGCCATGGGCTTGGAGCGCCCGCGCGCACGCTCGCGGCGGACGAAGTCGCAGGCTTCCTCCTCGGCCGAGCCGCCGATCTCGCCGATCATGATGATGGCGTCGGTGTCGGGGTCGGCGAGGAACATGTCGAGCACGTCGATGAACTCGGTGCCTTTCACCGGATCACCGCCGATGCCGACCGCCGTCGACTGACCGAGACCGACGTCGGACGTCTGCTTGACCGCCTCGTAGGTGAGCGTGCCCGAGCGCGACAGGATGCCGATCCGGCCAGGCCGGAAGATGTTGCCGGGCATGATGCCGATCTTGCAGGCGCCGGTGGTGAGGACGCCCGGGCAGTTCGGGCCGATGAGGCGCGACCACGAGCCGGTGAGCGCCCGCTTCACGCGCACCATGTCCATCACCGGAATACCTTCCGTGATGCACACGATGAGCGGGATCTCGGCGTCGATGGCCTCGAGGATGGCGTCGGCCGCGAACGGCGGCGGCACGTAGATCGAGGTGGCGGTGCACCCCGTCTTCGCCTTGGCCTCGGCCACGCTGTCGAAGATCGGCACGCCCGCGAGCGCCTCGTCCGGATGCTTGGAGCCGCCCTTCCCGGGCGTCACGCCGCCGACGACCTGGGTGCCGTAGGCGAGCGCGGCCTTGGTGTGATAGCCGCCCTGGGCGCCGGTGATGCCCTGGCAGATGACCTTGGTGTTCTTGTCGACGAGGATTGCCATGGCTCAGGCCGCCTTCTTGACTTCTGCGGTGATTTTCTTCGCAGCGTCCTCGAGATTGTCCGCCGCCACGATCTTGAGGCCCGAGGCCGCCATGATCTCCTTGCCGAGTTCGACGTTCGTCCCTTCCAGCCGGACGACGAGCGGCACTTTCACTCCGAGTTCGCGCGCCGCCGCCACCACGCCTTCCGCGATGATGTCGCAGCGCATGATGCCGCCGAAGATGTTGACCAGGATGCCGTTCACGTTGGGGTCGTTGAGAATGATCTTGAAGGCTTCCTTGACCTTCTCCTTGGACGCCGACCCGCCGACGTCGAGGAAGTTCGCGGGCTCGAGGCCGTAGAGCTTGATGATGTCCATCGTCGACATGGCGAGGCCGGCGCCGTTGACGAGGCAGCCGATGGTGCCGTCGAGCTTGACGTAGGCGAGGTCGTGCTTGGAGGCCTCGATCTCGGCCGGATCCTCTTCGGTGAGATCGCGCAGCTCGACGATTTCCTTGTGCCGGAAGAGCGCGTTGCTGTCGAAGTTCATCTTGCCGTCGAGGCAGATGAGCTTGCCGTCCTTGGTGACGACCAGCGGATTGATCTCGAGGAGGCTCATGTCCTTCTCGACGAACATCCGGTAGAGGTTGCCCGCCATGCGGACGCACTGGTTGACCTGGTCGCCCGCGAGTCCGAGCGTGAACGCGAGCTTGCGGCCGTGGTAGGCGGAGAAACCGGACGCCGGATCGATCGAGAAGGTGACGATCTTCTCGGGCGTGTCGTGGGCGACCTTCTCGATGTCCATTCCGCCCTCGGTCGAGGCGATGAAGGCGACCCGCCCCGTCGAACGGTCGACGAGCATGGAGAGATAGAGTTCGCGCGCGATGGCCGAGCCGTCCTCGATGTAGAGGCGGTTGACCTGCTTGCCGTCGTCGCCCGTCTGGGCGGTGACGAGGGTGCGTCCGAGCATCTGGCTCGCGAACGTGCGCACCTCGTCGACGGATTTGGCAAGGCGGACGCCGCCACCTGTGCCGGCCTCGGCTTCCTTGAACTTGCCTTTGCCACGCCCGCCGGCGTGGATCTGGGCCTTCACCACCCAGATGGGCCCGGGCAGCTTTTTCGCGGCCTCGACGGCTTCCTCGGCCGAGAAGGCGGGGAAGCCTTCACCGGTCGGAATGCCGTACTGGCGATAGAGATCCTTCGCCTGGTACTCGTGAATGTTCATGCTCACCGCCGTCTGGTTGTGTGGCCGAGACCCCGAATGCTCAGCGCTTGTGCGACAGAAGTGCCCCGAGATCAAGCTGCGGGGCGGCAAACGTGAGGCTGAATCTGTGGTTTCGGGGGCGATTTGCTCCGCTGGAGAACGGAAACATCGCGCCAAATGCGAAACGGGCAGCCATTGAGGCTGCCCGTCGAAAGAGGTCGAACGAAACGTCCGGATCAGGCGCCGAGATGCGGAGCGATCTGGTTGCAGGCGTCGATGAGGCCCTTCACGCTCTCGACCGATTTCATGAACATCTGCCGCTCGCCCGAATTGAGCTCGATCTCGACGATGCGCTCGACGCCGTTGGCGCCGATCACGACGGGCACGCCGACATAGAGGCCCTTCACGCCGTACTCGCCGTTGAGATAGGCGGCGCAGGGCAGGATGCGGCGCTTGTCCTTCAGGTAGCTCTCGGCCATCTGGATCGCCGACGAAGCCGGCGCATAGAAGGCCGATCCGGTCTTCAGGAGCGCGACGATCTCGCCGCCGCCCTTGCGCGTCCGGTCGACGATCTGGTCGAGGCGCTCCTGCGTCATCCACTTCATCTTGATGAGGTCGGGGAGCGGCACGCCGCCGACCGACGAGTAGCGGACGAGCGGCACCATGTCGTCGCCGTGGCCGCCGAGCACGAAGGCCGACACGTCCTCGACGGAGACCTTCATCTCCTCGGCGAGGAACATGCGGAAGCGGCCGGTGTCGAGCACGCCCGCCATGCCGATGACCTTGTTCTTCGGCAGGCCGCACGCCTTCTGCAGCGCCCACACCATCGCGTCGAGCGGGTTCGTGATGCAGATGACGAAGGCGTTGGGCGCGTACTTCTTGATGCCGGCGCCCACCTGCTCCATGACCTTGAGGTTGATGCCGAGGAGGTCGTCGCGGCTCATGCCGGGCTTGCGCGCCACGCCGGCCGTCACGATGACGACTTCGGCGCCCTCGATGTCGGCGTAGGCGTTGGTGCCCTTCATGTGGGCATCGAAGCCCTCGACCGCGCCCGACTGCATGATGTCGAGCGACTTGCCGGCGGGCATGCCCTCGGCGACGTCGAACAGCACGACGTCGCCAAGCTCCTTGAGACCCACGAGGTGGGCGAGCGTGCCGCCGATCATGCCGGCGCCCACGAGGGCGATCTTGGTGCGTGCCATGAGGTGTTCTCCGTCGGAAGCGCAGGGATGCGCGAGCAGCGTCCAGGCGCTGCGAAGGGACCCGTGTCGATCCGCCAGCGCGCTGTGATCGGTGCCCGATTAGCCCGAAATCGCTTGAGCGGCAAGATCGGGGGGGCTGCGGCATGGATTGCGAGCAGCGCGGGACGGCCTCAGTCGAGGAGCCGCTTGAGGTTCGGGACGTCGCAGAGGATCTGGTTCGGGCGCGGCTCGGAGATGTAGCCCTGCCGCTTCAGCTCGGCCATGATCCGGCTGGCCGTCTCGGTGGTGAGCCCGAGGATGGCGCCGAGGTCCTCCCGACTGAAGAGGTCGCAGCGATCATCGTCGGACGTCTCGATGAGCCAGAGCAGCAGCCGGATCACGCGATGCCGGGCCGGCCCCGTCGAAAGCTCCGTGATCGAGCGGTCGGCATCGGCGAGCGCCCGGTGCCAGCGCGCCATGAGTTCGTGGAAGAGCTGCGGATTGGACTGCGACAGCCGTTTCACGACCTCCACCGGGAGCCGGCAGAGTTCCGTCGGGTGCAGCGGCACGACGGTGTGCTGGTAGGTCTCGCCGACCATCGCCTCGAGGCCGATGAGGTCGGCCCGCCGCATCAGCCGGACGATGCGCTGGGTGCCGTCCGGCAGGTACTGGATGAGCTTGACAAGGCCCTTCCGGATCGTGAACAGCGCCGCGGCCGGATCGCCGGCGCTGTAGATCGGCGTCCCGGGTGGGTAGACGAGCTGGTCGATCGGCCGATGGATGAGCTCGAAGTCGGCCTCTCCGAGCCCGGCGAAGAGGGCCGAGGCACGCACGGCGCAGGTACGGCAGTCCGCAATGCCGGTCCAGGCTTCGGTGCGTGAGACGCTCTTCATCCAGGGCCACTCGATTGGCGCGCGTCGGGAACAGCATGCCGACATCGACCGGCACGAAGCGCCGGACTATGGGGCCGCGCGCCCGTCCTCGCAATGCGACGCGTGATCCGGCTGGCCGCTGGCGACGGGCGCTCAGGCGTCCCGCGGTAGCAGGCCGAGAAGGCCCGTGATCGCGTAGACGCCGACAGCCGTGCCGATGGCCCCCGCGAACCAGATGCCGAGGATGACGATGACGTCGACCGGCCCGCCGAGATCACCGAGGCTCGAGCGCGTGATCGCCTGCACGAAGATGACGGAGGCGAAGCCGCCCGCGATGCCGAGCGCCTGCGCGATGAGGAGGCGCCGCGAAGCGAGGCCCCTCTCGCGGACGAGCGTCACCAGGAATGCGACCGTCAGCGCGATGGCGATGAGGACGAGCGCTCCGAGCAGCCACGGCCCGAACATCTCGATGAACACGGACGAGAGCGTTTCGAAGGTGAGGTCTTTCATTGGGGCATCCTCTCAGGCGTAACCGCGCAGCATGGCGAGATAGGTCGGCTTCAACGCGATCTCCTTCATGAGCCAGGTGATCCAGAGCTCCTCCAGTGGCGCAATGATGCCCGGGAACGACGGCACGAGATTGTTGTCGTAATCGAACTCGACGAGCATCGCCCGACCGATGCGCGTGATCAGCGGGCACGACGTGTAGCCGTTGTAGACGGCGCCCGATTTGCCCTTGGCGATGTCCGCGACGAGATGATCGACGGCCACCGGCACCTGCCACTTCACGCTCGCCGCGGTCTTGCCCTTCGGCACGCCGGCCACGTCGCCGACGGCGAACACGTTGGCAAAGCGCGGATGGCGCAGCGTTGCCTTGTCGGCCTCGACCCAGCCGTCCGCCGCGAGCGGCCCCGACTGCCAGGCGAGCGGGCTCTTGCGGACGGCGTCGGGCGCGCGCATCGGCGGCACGACGTTGATGAAGTCGTAGGGCAGCTCGGTCGTGCCCTGCGGCGTCGTGAACGTGGCCCGCTTGCGGCCGAGGTCGATCGACTTCAGGACGTGATTGTGGACGACGCCGATGCCCCGGTCGGCAAACAGCATGCGCACCTTTTCGTGGACGATGGGCACGCTGAACAGCGCCGTATTGTGGGCCGCGTAGGTGAGCTTGCACCTGCCCCGCGCGCCCCGGTCACGAGCGACGTCGTCGGTGATGAAGGCGTACTTGAGCGGCGCGCCGGCGCATTTCATCTCGGTGGCGGGACGCTGGAACAGCGCGTCGCCGCCCCGCTCGGCATAGCGTGACATCTCGAGCCACGTGGCGTGCGCCGCCTCGGGGCCGGCGTAGACGCTGCCGAGGCCGTCGCGCCCGATGCGGGCGGTGTCCATGCCTTCGATGGCCCCGTAGTCGAGGGCGAGGCCCGTGGCGACCACGAGGAAATCATAGGGGATCGCCGTTCCGGCCGCCGTCACGATGCGGTTCTCGGCCGGCTCGAAGGCACCGACCGCCTGCTCGACGAGCTTGACCCCGCGCGGCACCCACTCCGCCGTCCGCGACACCGGGTAACCGACCGGTTTGAGGCCAGCGGCGACGAGAGTGTAGCCGGGTTGGTAGAAGTGCTCGCGGCGGGCATCCACGAGCGTGATCTCGGCGCCGTCGAGCCGCGCCGCGAGACGGCTGGCGACGGCAAGACCTGCAGCCCCGGCGCCGGCGATGACGATCCGGGCCTTGCTGCGAACGGGAGGCGCGGCGGCAGCGGAGCCGACGGCGAGCGAAGCCCCGCCAGCCGCCGCGAGGCCGAGAAAGCCACGGCGATGGAGTGCCGACCGTCCGGCATCGCGTACGAGGGTGGGCATGGGACGTCCTCCAGTTGCGCGCGATCCTCGAGGGGCCGCGCTTCGTTGTCAGGGTGGGCTCGAAAGAGCGCGGATCCAGCGTTCCATGGTCGCGTTGGCGAGCGGCATGGGTGGCTCGAGAAAAACGATGACGAAGCGGTCCGCGAGTTCCGCGATGCCGATCGAGCGCGGCCGTGTGGCGAGGGCCGCGGCCTCGGGCAGCGCCATGCCGAAGCAGAATACGACGTTCTTGGCGGCAAGGATCTCGGGCGCGATCTCGCCGTCGGGAAGGCCGCGCGTATGGCGATAGTGGTCGAAGACGCCGATGAACTGGGCGCACGGGTGTCCGTCGATCTCGGCGCGGAAGCGGGCCACGACGTCGTCCACGCTCCCGAGCTGCGTCTCCGCCTTCGGCAGGTCGCAGCGGAACATGGGGATGGTCAGGGTCTCGATCGTTTCGCTTGGCATGCGCGTGATGTCCTCGCCCATTGTCCGAGGCCGGGCGCCGCGTAACCGCTCGCGTCGGGACACCACGATGTCGGCGCGCGGCGGTGGCGTCATTGCGATATGTCAGTGGCCCAATGCGCAGCGAGGAGAGGCATGCGTGCGCCGCTCCTCTTCGATCACCTGTGGTGATCGGGGAGCAAGGCGACCCGGCGCGAGCGCCGCCCCATCGGAGGCGTCGAGCGGAGCGAGCTACGCCGTGAGATAACTCCCCCTCTTCGATCGCCTGTGGCGATCGGGGAGCAAGGCGATCCGGCGCGAGCACTGCCCCATCGGAGGCGTCGAGCGAAGCGAGCTACGCCGTGAGATAAAAGAGTGGTGCCCAGGGGCGGATTTGAACCACCGACACTGCGATTTTCAGAATAATCTGTTGTTCCGAAGTCATTTCGCTGTATACTCACAAAAATACGCAAATTCAATATATTGAAGCGACACGAGCACCCTCTGTTGCATGTTCAATAATCACCAAAATGGTCGCTAGGTGGTCGCTACAGGGTCGCTAGAGAGTTGGAACGCTCCATGAATAACCGACGCAAGATCACCGTGACTGTCGTCGACGGCCTCAAACCAGGTGCGACCGTCTGGGATACGGCCGCTGTGGGCTTTTTCGTCCGGTGCCAGGCGAAGGCAAAAGTCTACGGTCTGCGCAGGCGAATCGATGGCCGGGCACGGTGGCTGTCAATTGGTGTCCACGGCTCGCCGTGGACACCCGAAACGGCCCGGTTGAAGGCTCTTGAAATGCTCGGCGCCATAGCCAAGGGCGACAATCCGGCTGCGGTTAGAGATTTTGAGCGTGGTTTGCCAACGGTCGCGGACGCCTGCCAGATCTTTCTCAGTGACTATGTCCGACCCAAGCGCAAGGCAACGACATACACGGGCTACGAGATCCTAATCCGGCGGCACATCTGCCCTCATGTCGGCAAATTGAGAATCGACCGAGTCTCGCCGGGCGACGTCGAGCAAATGCACGCCGCTGTCGCTTCCGCCGGTAGCGACAGCCAAGCGAACCGAGCCATTGCAGTCCTCTCAAAACTCATGACCTGGTCGGAGCGCCGCAAATGGCGCCCGAACAACTCCAATCCAGTCCGAGGTCTAGAGCGCTTCAAGGAAACCTCGCGAGAACGGTTCCTCACGACAGAGGAGCTGACGCGATTGGGAATTGGCCTCGAGAGAGCCGTAGAGACTGGCGAATCGCCCTTCGCCATCGCCGCCATCCGCCTCTTGATCCTGACGGGATGCAGAAAATCCGAAATCCTTACTCTGAAATGGGATCACGTCGACTTTGAGCGAGGTATGCTGCGGTTGCCAGATTCGAAAACTGGCAGGAAAACCGTGATCTTAAGCCTCCTCGCTGTTCCGAGTGGGTGACCTGACCAGCTGAGCCCGAGCCTTCTGTCCTCCCGCACCATCCCTTTGTTCGATCCAAGGCCATCCCTCCGC
>LNEM01000033.1 GCA_001464955.1 Rhizobiales bacterium Ga0077537
CCGAGATCGAGGTGAAGGAGCGCAAGGATCGCGTCGACGACGCGCTGAACGCCACCCGCGCCGCGGTCGAGGAAGGCGTCGTCCCGGGCGGCGGCGTGTGCCTCGCCAAGGCGACCCTCGCCATCACCGTGAAGGGTGACAACGAGGACCAGGAGGCCGGCATCCAGATCGTCAAGCGCGCGCTTCAGGCTCCGATCCGTCAGATCGCCGAGAACGCAGGCGTCGAAGGCTCGATCGTCGTCGGCAAGGTGCTCGAGGCCAAGGGCACGACGTTCGGCTACGACGCCCAGAAGGGCGAGTACGGCGACATGATCGAGAAGGGCATCATCGACCCGGCCAAGGTCGTGCGCACCGCCCTGCAGGACGCAGCCTCCATCGCGGGCCTGATGATCACCACCGAGGCGGGCGTCGCCGAGGCACCGAAGAAGAAGGACGCGCATGCCGGCCACGACCATGGCGGCGGCATGGGCGGCATGGGCGGCATGATGTAAGCCGCCTCCGGGTGCCGCGCGGCGCCCGGACCTTCGACAGATGTTTGAAAGCCGCTCCGGTTCGCGCCGGGGCGGCTTTCGCTTTCGCCCGTGGCCTTGCCGTCATGAGATCTGCGGTGGCCCGATGCGCCGGTACACCCGAACCCGTCCCTGATAGGTCGGATCGCCGTTGTCGAGGATGCGTAGCCGGATCGTCGCGTCGTCGATCTTCTCGATCGAGCCGCGGCCGCGCTCCATGCGGCCGTCCGGCCTGTTCCACTCTTCGGTCATCGTCCCGTCGCCATAGGCCCATCGCCCCGACGACCCCGGAAACCAGACGCCGTCGACGATGAATTCATAGGCGAGCGAACCGTCGTTCTTCAGGATCCATCGGATCGTGACGTCGCGTCCGTCCTCGATGTTCCGCGTCTCCCAGGTGCCGACGAAGAACTGGCGGTCGACCGGCAGACTGCCGGGCTCGGCGGTCGCCACCGACGGCTCCCACCCGGCAACGAGGGCGACGAGCAGGATCATTCGCCGGATGAGAGCCACCATGCCCGTCACCATGCCCCCGCCCGGATTGCACGCAGCCCTCCGCTGCACTACCTGATGGGAGTGCCGCATGTGCGAAGCGCACGCCGTTTCGGCGCACCACAGAACGCAGCCCATCTGTCTGGCCTCGACATATGTTCAACCGACGGCGACTTCTGACCCGGACTGGCGCGGTCGTGGCGATAGCCGCAGCCGGCGCCGCGACCCTCTTTCCGCGCCGCGTCAACGCATACTATAGCGGCCCGCTCAGCGATCATTTCGACGGCACGCGCTTTTTCAACCCCGGTGGCAGTTCGCCCAAAGGCCTGACCGACGTCGCGCGGTTCTACATGGCGGAGACGTGGTCGCAATGGCCGTCCCGGATTGCGGCCCCCGAGCCGGATCGCCCTCCGGCATCGGTGACCGGGAGCACGGTTCGGATCGTGTTCGTCGGGCATGCGAGCTGGCTCGTTCAGGTGCCTGGCTGCAATATCCTGCTCGATCCGGTCTGGTCCGACCGCGTCAGCCCTTTCTCGTTCGCCGGGCCGCGCCGCGCCAATCCCCCGGGCATCGCCTTCGACGACCTGCCCCCCATTCACGCCGTGCTGGTGACGCACAACCACTACGACCACCTCGATCTGGAAACGCTTGGCCGCCTGTGGCAGCGCCATCGCCCGAAGATCGTGACGCCGCTCGGCAACGACGCCATCATCCGCGCCGCGATCCCGGATCTCGCGGCCGAAGTCGTCGATTGGGGATCGGGCGTGGCGTTGCCGGGCGGCGTCGTCGCTCATACCGTCCCGACGCAGCATTGGTCGGCTCGCGGCATCCGCGACCGCAGCCACGCGCTTTGGGCGAGCTTCGTGCTCGAGACACCGGCCGGGCTGATCTATGCGGTCGGCGACAGCGGCTTCGGCGACGGGCGCACCTTCAGCCACGTCGGCGCCCGCTTCCCCGGTGTGCGCATGGCGCTGCTGCCCATCGGCGCCTATGAACCCCGCTGGTTCATGCAGAGCCAGCACATGAATCCTGCCGACGCCGTAGAGGCGCTGCGCCTCTGCGGTGCCGACCGCGCGCTCGGCCACCATTGGGGCACGTTCCAGCTCACCACCGAGCCCCACGATCAGCCGCCGGCCCGCCTTGCGACGGCCATGCAGAGCGCCGGGCTTGCCGCCGACCGGTTCCGCGCCATCCGCCCCGGCGAAGTCGTCGCGATCTGACCGTCTTCGCGCCCCCGGAACGCAAACGGGCGGCGCACTGGAGTGCACCGCCCGTCTAATCTCGTTCAGCTATTGAGGAAGGCTCAGCGCCGCCGGGGCGCCTCGCCGTAGACGCTCATCGTCGCCCGGCCACGGAAGTCGGGTCGCGCACGATAGGTCATCTCGATTTCGCGGATGAAGCTGCGCCGGCCGCGCAGTTCGATCTCCTGCTCGGAGCCCTCGCGCAGCAGACGATCGATCCGGTAGTCCTCTCCGAAGCCGTTCATGTAGACCACCCGCACCGCCATGAGGTGGATGTCGTTCCCCTCGGCCACGAAGTGCAGCCTGTCGAAGCCGCGATTGCGGAACCAGTCCTCGGACTGGCCGACGCGGATCACGTCCCGGTCGACCCGGAAGCCGACTTCCTGCTTGCCGAGAAGCTCCCAGCCCGGCCTTGGCCGGAAGCCGGCGCCCGGTCTCGGACCGTCGTCGCGCCCCGCCCGTTCGGTTCCGAGCAGCACCAGCTCGCCTGTCCCCGGACGACGCCGAGGATCGAGGCGCACCGTCACCCGCTCGATGAATCGGCGATCTCCCTCGACATTGATCACACGCGACTCTTGTCCGCGCTCGAGACGGTCGTCCATACGAACGACTTGCGTCTCGCCGTTGCCGAACCGGATGCGGACTTCCCTGAGATTGACCCGCTCGCCTTCGCTGCGCAGCCGGATCTGCCCGATCCGGCCTTCGCGACGGCCGACGCGCATCTCGACTTCTTCGTTGCTGAGGCTGAACCGGTCGCTGGCGAGCGTATCCCAGCCACGACCGCCTCCCGGTCCTGGACGCGGCGGCTCGGGACGCGGCGGCGGTCCTCCGCGCGCGTTCTCGCCGTAGACGCGGATGGTCGCCTGGTTGACGCGAATACCGCCGCCGCCGAGCGAGATTCCGAATTTGGCTTTATAGATCATCTCGATGCTGCGCAGGTAGCTGCGCTCGCCACGGAGGTCGAGGTCGATCTCCTGCCCCGGCCTGAGATCGCGGTCGAAGGCGACCTCTTCGCGATGCCCGTTGATATAGGTCAGCACGACGCTGCGCATGCGCACTTCGCCGCCCTCGGCGACGAACCGGAGCTGGCGGTAGCCCTTGTCACGATAGAAGGATTCGTTGTGCCGGAGGTTGATGACGTCCCGATCCTGGCCGAAGCCGACCCGTTCCTCGCCCAGCAGCTCCCAGCGATCGCCGCCGCCGCCGCCGCGCTGCGCAAGGGCCGGCGCTGTAATGACCAGCGCCAACGCCAGTCCCAGCGCCACTGTCTTCAGTCTCATGTGCCTGCTCCCCATTCGGTGTCTGATCACGGCCGTCCGCACGACCGCTCGTCAGCACTCTGATCCTTTAGCACGCCTAGTCCGCGCCGACTGAACCGTCTGTGAACGAACGGCATGTGCGAGTCGGGCGCCACATCTCGATCGGCCTTGACGGGGTTGCTAATATCAGCGCCATCCGCCAATCAGACGACAGGAACCTGTCGAATCGGAGGCAGTCGCGTCATGTCCGGCGATCGGCTCGTCACAGGCGAGCGCAAGGAAGCCGACGCGTTCGAGGCGACCATCAGGCCGCAATCACTCGACGATTTCGTCGGCCAGGAGCAGGCGCGCGCCAACCTGAAGGTCTTCATTCAGGCTGCGAAGGCGCGCGGAGATGCGCTTGACCACGTGTTGTTTGCGGGGCCTCCCGGTCTCGGCAAGACGACGCTTGCCCAGATCATGGCCAAGGAGATGGGTGTCGGCTTCCGCTCCACCTCTGGCCCGGTGATCGCCAAGGCCGGCGATCTCGCGGCCCTGCTGACCAACCTCGAGGAGCGCGACGTCCTCTTCATCGACGAGATCCATCGCCTCAATCCGGCTGTGGAGGAAATTCTCTATCCCGCCATGGAGGACTTCCAGCTCGACCTGATCATCGGCGAGGGCCCCGCGGCCCGCTCCGTGAAGATCGATCTCGCGAAGTTCACCCTCGTCGGTGCGACGACACGCGCCGGCCTCCTGACCAACCCGCTGCGCGACCGCTTCGGCATTCCCGTACGCCTGAACTTCTACAATCACGACGAACTGGAACTGATCGTCTCCCGTGGCGCCCGCGTGCTCGGCGCGCCGATGGCCCGCGATGGCGCCATGGAGATCGCCCGTCGCTCGCGTGGTACGCCTCGCATTGCCGGACGGCTCCTTCGCCGCGTCCGCGATTTCGCCTCGGTCGGCGGCGCCAGCATCATCGACGCCGCCGTCGCCGACCGCGCGCTCCGCATGCTGGAGGTCGACAACGAGGGCCTCGACGCCCTCGATCACCGCTATCTCGCGTGCATCGTCCACAACTACGATGGCGGTCCGGTGGGCATCGAGACGATTGCGGCGGCGTTGTCCGAGCCCCGCGATGCCCTCGAGGAGATTGTCGAGCCCTACCTCCTGCAGCAGGGCTTCATCGGACGCACGCCGCGTGGGCGCATCGTGACGATGAAGGCCTACCGCCATCTCGGCGTCGCAGGTCCGGCGCGCACGTCGATCGGCGAGCTGCCGCTGTTCGATGCCGACGACGACGGCGCCCCGCGCTGATCCCGCCGGTCCACGCTGCGGGCCTTACTTGAGTGCGCGGGTCTGGAACAGCATCACGCGAAGGCCGCCGTGCGAGACGGGAGCAGACGGCGCGCCGAACGGCAGTCCCGTGGCGCGCGCCAGTGCCGGATCGCTCGTGACGAGCCCCACCCGCCATCCACCGAACCGCGTCGTGAGCGCATGTCCGAGCCGGCGGTAGGTCGCAACGACACCATGCCGATCCCCGATCCGGTCTCCGTAGGGCGGGTTGACGATGACGAGCCCCGCAGGTCCTGGCGGCGGCGCCACGTGGTCGATCTCGAGTTGCCGGAACGAACACAACGGTGCCACGCCGGCACGTTCCGCGTTCTCCGTGCTCATTCGGATCGCGCCGGCGTCCTGATCGCTACCGTGGAACCGCGGACCGCCCGAGAGGACCGGCGCCGGAATGCTGGCGCGCATATCCGCCCACACCTTGGCGTCGAACGTGGCGAGCTTCTCGAACGCGAACGACCGTCGACGCCCCGCCATGGCGCCTGCCGCGATCTCGGCCGCCTCGATCACGAACGTGCCCGATCCGCACATGGGGTCGACCACCGGCTCCGTGCCTGTATAGCCGCACTGGCGCAGGAACAGCGCGGCGAGCGTCTCGCGCATCGGTGCCTTGGCCACCGCCTCCTTGTAGCCGCGCTTGTGCAGCGGCTCGCCGGAAGTGTCGATCGAGACGGTGCACAGGTCGTCCTCGATCTTCATGCGGACGAGCACGGGCGCGTCCTTTGCAGGCGCCGAGCCGAGCGCATCGGCGATGGCGCGCGCCACCCGCTCCTCAGCCGCGCCGGAGTGATAGATCTTGGACTTGCGGCAGGTCGCCTCGACGCGGAACGGTACATCTGCCCTCAGCACGCGCGGCCAGTCGACCCGCCGCGCGCGCTTGTCGAGTTGCGCCAGATGCAGCACGCGGAACGTCGCGATGGTGACCAGCACGCGTCCGGTACCCCGAAGGACGAGGTTGGCGCGCCATGCATCGGCCCAGCCCCCCTCGGCCACGACGCCGCCGGTGACCGCTTCCACCCCCTTGAAGCCGCACGCGCGCGCTTCATCCGCCAGCGCGGCTTCGTGACCGGGCACGGCGGTGAAGAACAACGCTGGCGCCATGACGACGCCCGCGTCGCTTGCGCCGCTGCCGGCACGGCTGGGAGGTGGTGTCCGCCGGTCTGCCGGCTTCACGCGTCGACCTGGTGCACCTCGACCACGTTGCCGTCGGGATCGTGAAAGAAGATTTGCTGCCAGCCCTTCATCGCCCAGGCGCCGAAGTCGGAATAGGGAATGCCGCGCTCCTCGAGCCGCTTCTTGAAGGCCGCGATATCGTCCGTCCGAAACGCGATATGGCCCTTCTCCAGCGGATTGATCGCCTGGCCGGTCTTGAAACCGATCTGCAGGTCGCGCTCGGCGAGATGCACTTCCGACTGCCCGTCCGTGACGAAGGCGACCTTGCCCGAATAGCCCTGCGACGTGTCACGCGTCGCGTTGCGCGAGGCCTCCGGCTGCATGTCGAGCACCTTGCAGTAGAACTCGTCCATCGCCGCGACGTTGGTCGTGCAAAGATTGAGGTGATGCAACTTGAGCTTCATGGGGGCGTTCTCCGAATGCCGACAATCTGTTAACCCCGTGAAGGGTCATTGTCCGTGGCGAGTGTTCATCTTGATCGATGCGCAACGTTGCGTCCAGAGCGGGTTCCGGGCTATCCGGCACGCACGCGAACCGTCCGCGTCACTGGCAACGGCTGTCCGAACACAATGACCGAAAGCCCCTCCGAGCATGCAGGCCCTCCGTCGGGGCGGCTGCGCACGGTGCTGATCTGCCATCACGACGCACCGATCGATCTGGTCGGGCTCGCTCGCTGGCTCCATGCCGACACGGACCTCGTCGGCATCGTGCGGATCACGGAGCCGCCGGTCATGGTGCAGCGCCGCGCCAGGCGCGAACTCTCCCGCATCGGGCCGCTCCGGTTTGCGGACATGGCGGCATTCCGCATCTACTACAAGCTTCGCCTCGCCGCGGGCGACGCGGACTGGGAGCGGCGAGAGGTGGCGCGCCTGTCGGCGGCTCATCCGGAGCCGCCGGTGGCCCCGATCCTTGATGTCGCGACGCCGAACAGCCCGGAAGCCCGGGCGTTTCTCGAGAAGCTTTCCCCGGATTTCGCCCTCGCGCGCTGCAAGTTTCTCCTGAAGAAGGAGATCTTCACGATCCCTCGCCACGGCACCATCGTGCTCCACCCGGGCGTCTGCCCGGAGTATCGCAATGCCCATGGCTGCTTCTGGGCGCTGGCCAACGACGATCGCGGGAAGGTCGGCGTCACGATGCTGAAGGTCGATGCCGGCGTCGACACCGGCCCGGTCTACGGATACCTGAGCTATCCCTTCGACGAGGTGGCCGAGAGCCACATCCGCATCCAGACCCGCTGCGTCACGGAAAACCTCGCCTCCATCGCGGGCATCCTGCAGCAGATCGCAGCCGGCCGGGCGCCCGTCGTGGACACCGCCGGCCGCCCGTCGGCGGTCTGGGGCCAGCCCTGGCTGTCGAAGTATCTCTACTGGAAACGCACCGCGCGCCGGAAGGCGGCCCGAACATGACGCCCCGCCACACCTCGCTGCTCTATCATGACGTGGTCGACGGCGACCCGTCCGCATCGGGCTTTTCGGGCGCTGCGGCCGACCGCTACAAGCTGACGACCAGCCAGTTCGCCCGCCACCTCGATGCGGTGTCGGCCGTCGCGGGGCCCGCCGTGTCCGTGCTGGCGACGCCCCCGGGCGACGCCTTCCACATGAGTTTCGACGACGGCGGCGCCTCGAGCCTCGCCATCGCCGACGCGCTCGAGGCGCGGGGCTGGGTCGGCCACTTCTTCATCCCGACCGCCTTCGTTGGCATGCCGGGCTTTCTCGACGTCGCCGGCCTGCGGGAACTTGCCCATCGCGGGCACGTCGTCGGCTCGCACTCCCACAGCCACCCACTTGCGATGTCGGCCCTCGATCGGAGCGCCATGGCTGACGAGTGGAGCCGTAGTACCGTGATCCTGTCGGATCTGTTGGGCGAGGCCGTCACCGTCGGCGCCATTCCGGCGGGGAGCTACTCTCGCGCAGTGGCCGAGGCGGCATCCGAAGCCGGCCTCGACCGCCTCTTCACGTCGGAGCCGACGGCGAAGACCTGGCGGCTCGGCACGCTCACTCTCTATGGTCGCTTTTCGGTCGTTGCCGCGACGCCGCCGGACCTTGCCGTAGCCTTTGCCCGCGGAGACGCCCGGGCCGTCGCGCTTCAGGCCGCGAGCTGGAAGACGAAGCGTGCCATCCGCTCCGCCGTCGGCCCGCTCTGGGGTCTGACGCGAGACCTCATCCTGCAGCGCCGCAAGGCCGGGTAGGGAAGTCAGATGCACGTCACCATTGTCGATAGCGACCTGTCGTTTCCCGCGAACTCTGGTAAGCGCCTGCGCTCGCTCAACCTGATGCTGCCCCTCGCCCGGCACCATCGGATCACGTACATCGCCCGCGCCGCCGATCCAGCCGAAGAGGCGCGCGCCGACGTGTTCCTGCGCGACCATGGCATCACGCCGATCTTTGTCGCGGAGCCGCTGGCCGCGAAGGTGGGCGCGGCCTTCTACGCCCGCCTCGCCGTCAACGCGGTCTCGCCGCTCCCATACTCCGTCGCCCTTCACGTGACACCGCGCATGCGCGCCGCCGTCGCCGAACACACCCGCCGGAACCCGGTCGACGTGCTCCAGCTCGAGCACGTCAACTACATGTATTGCGCCGAAGGCGTCGCCGCGCCCGTGGTCGTGCAGGCGCACAACGTCGAATCGCTGGTCTGGAAGCGGCTCGCGGAAACGGCGCCCAACCCCTTGGCCCGCCTCTATTACGCCAGCCAGGAGCGGAAGTACGCGGCCTGGGAGCGCCGGTCCTTCCACGCCGTCGATCGCGTCGTGTCCTGCAGCGCGGTGGATGCCGAACTGGCGCGCACGCTCTACGGCAACCCTCCGGTGACGGTCGTCGACAACGGCGTCGACCCCGACTATTTCCGCGACGTGGGCCGCGAGCCCGGCTCCCGGAAAGTGCTGTTTGTCGGCGCCCTCGATTGGCGGCCGAACATGGACGCCGTCGATCAGCTGCTGTCGGAGATCCTCCCGGCGCTGCGCGCCCGCGTTCCCGATGCCGAATTTATGATCGTCGGCCGCAAGCCCTCTGCCGCCATGCGGTCGCGGATCGAAGCGACGGCGGGTGCGGTGCTCCATGCCGACGTGCCGGACGTGCGGCCCTTCATGGCGGCGGCTGCGGCCATGGCCGTCCCGCTGCGCATCGGCGGTGGCTCGCGCCTGAAGATCCTCGAGGCGATGGCCGCGCGGCTGCCGGTGGTGTCGTCGACGATCGGCGCCGAGGGTCTGGAGCTCGTCGACGGCCGGGATCTCGTCATCGCCGACACGTCCAAGACCATGGCGGCGGGCCTTGCCGACGCGATCCTGTCGCCGGACGCAGCCCGCAAACGCGCCGAGCACGGCCGCACGACGGTCGAACACCGCTATGCCTGGACCAACCTCGCCGCGCGGCTCGATCAGGTCTGGACCGAGGTTGCGGACGCCCGGCGCCGCCTTGCCTCCTGACGCGTTGCCACCTGATTGGCTGGCGCGCTTCCGCTCGACCCTCTGAGTTGCGCGCTTGCCCCGGCTGTCGCATACGCATAAGGTCCGCGCCGCTTCGCGCAAGGCGGAGCCGCGCCATCGCGTCATCATCTCGAGAGAGGCACTGTGCCATGGGCTTTTTTGCCGACAGCCTGAACCGGATCACCCCGTCCGCGACCATCGGCGTGTCCGCGAAAGCTCGCGCACTGGCCGCTCAGGGGCGCGATATCATCATTCTGTCCCAGGGCGAGCCCGATTTCGACACGCCCCAGAACATCAAGGACGCGGCCATCCGCGCCATCCAGTCGGGCAAGACCAAGTACACCGACCCCGATGGCATGCCCGAGCTGAAGGACGCCATCGTCGGCAAGTTCAAGCGCGAGAACGGCCTCGACTACAAGCGCAGCCAGATCTCGGTCGGCACGGGCGGCAAGCAGGTGCTGTTCAACGCACTGCTGGCGACCATCAATCCTGGTGACGAGGTGGTCATTCCTGCGCCGTGCTGGGTGTCCTACGCCGACATCGTTCTGTTCGCCGGCGGCAAGCCCGTGTTCGCCAACTGCCGCATGGAGGACGGCTACAAGCTGCGCCCTGACGTGCTCGACCAGGCGATCACGGTGAAGACCAAGTGGTTCATGTTCAACGCGCCGTCGAATCCCACCGGTGCTGCCTACTCGCGGGCCGAGTTGAAGGCGTTGACTGACGTCATGTTGAAGCATCCCCACGTCTGGGTGATGACCGACGACATGTACGAGCACCTGCTCTACGACGGCCACAAGTTCTGCACGATCGCGGAGGTCGAGCCGTCGCTCTACGAGCGCACCCTGACCGTCAACGGACTGTCCAAGGCCTATTGCATGACCGGCTGGCGCATCGGGTATGCAGGTGGCCCCGAGCCGCTCATCAAGGCCATGGGCAAGCTCCAGAGCCAGTCGACATCCAATCCCTCGTCGATCTCGCAGTGGGCTGGCGTCGAGGCCCTGAACGGTCCCCAGGATTTCATCCCCATCAACAACGAGAAGTTCAAGGTGCGCCGGGATCTGGTCGTGTCGATGCTGAACCAGGCCAAGGGCATCAAGTGCCCGAAGCCGGAGGGTGCGTTTTACGTCTACCCGTCGTGCGAAGGCACGCTTGGCAAGACCACCGCCGGCGGCAAGAAGCTGGTGACGGACGAGGATTTCGTGACGGCGCTCCTCGAGGAGGAAGGCGTCGCGGCCGTGCATGGCGCGGCGTTCGCGATGTCCCCGTTCTTCCGGGTCTCCTACGCGCTCGACAACGAAAGCCTCGAGGAGGCGTGCCGCCGCATCCAGCGGTTCTGCGGCAACCTGCGCTGATCTGTTTCGGTTGCTGCGCCTCGGCGCGGCAACTGCTCAGCGGACGCCGCGATCACGAAAAAGTGGGTCGGCGCAGCGCGGGGTTTTGTTAACGTCTCTGACGTCGGCGTCGCGGGACAAGGGCGGCGCCGGACTTGTTGGCGAGGGAGAACGCATGTCGAAGTCGAAATTCTTGACGGGCCTGTCGATCGTGGCGGGCGTGGCCGTGATTGCGTCGGGTGCGGCCGTCGCACAGGACGCCATCGCCAAGCGCAAGGCGCTGATGAAGGCGGTGGGTGGCGCAACCAAGACCGGCAGTCAGATGGTCAAGGGCGAGATCCCGTTCGACGCGGCCAAGGCTGCTGAGAGCATGAACACGATCGCCAAGGGCTGGGCCGAATTCGCCACGCTCTACCCGAAAGGCACCGAGACCGGCGGCGAGACGACGGCGTCCCCCAAGATCTGGGAAACGTTCGCGGACTTCGACGCGCAGGGCAAGAAGATGGCGGCCGACGCAGCCAAGGCTGCGACCGCGGCGGCCGGAGGCGCCGATGCGTTCAAGGCCGCTTTCGGCGACGTGACCAAGTCCTGCAAGAGCTGCCACGACGTCTATCGCGTCAAGAAGAACTGATCTGGGCCAGCGTGGCTTCAGTTCCAGGCGGGAGGGCTATCGGCTCTCCCGTCGTCGTTTCGGCGGTCGATCGCGTTGAGAAGGATGAGCCGAGTGTCGGGGCTGGGGAACTCGCTGGCGGAGGCATGGCGGTGCGAGACATGCCGCTGGTATCGCCGCGGCGCCCTGATCTCGGCGCTTCTGCTGGTCGCGACGTGGATGCTCGGATGACATCCTCGGCACAGTCGCACGCGCGTCTGGGGAGGCCTACGGCACACGACCGTCGCATGATCCTTCCCGACGGCCGCGCGCTCGCTTGGCGTGAGTTCGGCGCCCCGGATGGCTTGCCGCTGCTCGCGCTGCACGGAACGCCCGGATCCCGCCTGAAGTTTTCAGTAGCCGACCCTATCGCGCGGGATCTCGGCATTCGCATGCTCGCGCCCGACCGCTGGGGCTACGGCGAGACGGTCGCCCATCCCGCACCGACCTTGCAAGCTTATGCAACCGACATCCGCGACTGGGCGAACGTACTCGGGCTCGAGCGGTTCGCCGTCATGGGCGTGTCGGGGGGCGGCCCCTTTGCGACGGCCGTGGCGGCCGGTCTGCCGGATCGCGTTACCGCACTCGCGCTGGCGGCTCCGGTGGGACCCATCGCCGGTGAGTCGCCCGACGGCATGACGCGCTTCCATCGCCTGTGCTTCGGCCCCCTGGCGCGGAACCCGGCCGCAGTCGCCCGTGTCTTTTCAGCCTTTCGCGCCGCCCTCGCGGTGTCTCCCGGCCTCGGCATGCGGTTGGCCATGGTCCGCGTGGCCCCGGCCGATCGCCGCGTCTTGCGCCAGGCCGACGTCGCGAGCCGGCTGGGTGACACCTTCGTCGAGGGGCTTCGCCTGGGGGTCCAGGGACCGGTCATCGACATGACGGTCTTCGGTCAGATCTGGGATGTGGACTTCGACGCGATCGCGGCACCGTCCCGGATCTGGCTCGGCACGGCCGACCGAAATGTGCCCCAGGTCGCCGCACGACGGCTGGCCGATCGCCTCGTCAACTCGAAGCTCGAGGTTCTCCCCGGCGAAGGACACCTGTGGATCGCCAACAATTATTCCGAGGTGTTGCGTTGGATCGCCGGCAACGAAAAAGGCGCCCGTCGATGAGCGCCTTTGCGATTCGCGTCGTTGAACGTCACGGCACCGCTCGACGGGTAAGTTGATACCCGCTCGCAGGTGGATCGGCGATCAGGCCGGAGCGCGCCAGCCGAAGCTTGGAATGTGACTCTTCAACCAGTTCGTCACCTGGCTGATTGTCTCTGTCGATGGTGTCCGTTGAGCGGTCTGGTCTGCAAGGACAAGTGCGCGGGATTCGCCCACGGCCTGCTTGGCCGCGACGACCACCTGGTCGACCGGATCATCGTCCGGCGTGGCCATCGCATAGCCTGCTGCTGTTGCTGCCTTGTTCAATCGGTCGAGGTTCATAGCAGCTACTCCTGACGATCTCTGACCGTACAACGCCACGTGGTACGATCTGGATCCGTGCAGTATGACTACCTTTATATTGATGAGGCATGAATGCAGCGTGTCAATAAAAATAGTCCGACAACTGGAACGAATTCTTGGCATGTAGCCTGATCGGCGGCCCAGGCAGGTAACCGGAGATGTAATCGGTGCAGGTGCGAGAGCCGTCGCATGAGCCTCGGCATGCGCCGGCCGGCATCCTGAGCCTGCGCATCTTGCGGCTCGGAAAACTTGAGCCAAGTCCGTGCACCGCCATTGCGACCCGTGACCGACCGGGCTATGGTCCCGCGCCGTTCATGGGGCGTAGCCAAGTGGTAAGGCAGCGGATTTTGATTCCGCCATTCGGAGGTTCGAACCCTCCCGCCCCAGCCAGCTATTTTGTTGAAAATAAAGAGTTTTTATAATTTCCGAACACGTCGGAATTATGTCGACTTATCCGCGGGTTATGGCCTGCGACATCGCTGGAGAGGCGACCAGAGACGCGATGCGTGCCGGTTTTGGGCGGCGTGGGGGCGAACGTCTCTCTTGGCGACAATCGGGGCGGGCGGAATTTCTCTTATCGCGACTGTGTGCCTGGGCAGCGGCGAAGCCCCGGAGCGTACGCTGAGACTGCCAGTCTCGCCCCTTTCAAATTCGCCTGCCCAATAAAAGATAGATATTTCAGAGGGTTGCAGAATGGAATCTGCATCTACCATGCTGCTGTTCGAATCCTAATTGTGCAGCCATATATCTTATTGAAAATAAAGAGTTTGTTTGATTTCCGTGGGCTGTGGAATTGTGTCGACTTATCCGCGGGTTATTGCCCGCGGCATCGCTGCAGAGGCGACCAGAGACGCGATGCGTGCCGGTTTTGGGCGGCGCGGGGGCGAACGTCTCTCTTGGCGACAATCGGGGCGGGCGGAATTTCTCTGATCGCGACTGTGTGCCTGGGCAGCGGCGAAGCCCCGGAGCGTACGCTGAGACTGCCAGTCTCGCCCCTTTCAAATTCGCCCGCCCAATAAAAGATAGAGATTTCAGAGGGTTACTGAATGGAATCTGCATCTACCATGCTGCTGTTCGAATCCTGATTGTGCAGCCATGTATCCTGTTGAAATTGCGGAATTTTTGGAACTTCTGTGGGCGGTAAAATTGTGTCGATTTGTCCGGGGGTATGGCCCGCGGCATCGCTGCAGAGGCGACCAGAGACGCGACATGTGCCGGTTTTTGACGGCGCGGTGGCGAACGTCTCTCTCGGCGACAATCGGGGCGGGCGGAATTTCTCTAATCGCGACTGTGTGCCTGGGCAGCGGCGAAGCCCAGGTGCTGGCGCTGAGACTGCCACTCCAGTGGCAGACTTCCCGAGGTCCGGAGGAGGCCTTTGGCGCTCAGCTCCGGTGGTTGGCGCCCATCGAGGATGTCGGCGACGATGTGCGGCGCTAGGTAGGAGAGGCGCATCAGGGCTGTGAGATACCCTTTGCTCTTCTTCCGGCGCGCCGTGATTTCGTTTAGCGTTTCCTGGCTGTCGGACAGCACGACGGCCCGGATGGCGAAGGCCTCCTGGATCAATCGCACAAGGACAGGATCGATTGTGGGGGCCGTCGCTGCGCCGATGATCATGCGCTTGCCTTTGCCGGATCGCTGAAGCTTGGCCGCGATCGGAAGAATGAGCATCGATTGGCTTCCGGCTGCTTTGGGGTGGTGGCAGCCGAGGGCCGCAGCCAAGCTCGATATGCAAATCGACAACTCGACCTGATCGAGAGCCAGGACGACGCGGAAAACGATCCGCCTGACCCAGTCGCGTTGCTGGGAGCTCTGCGTGCTGTCCCAGCCTGTTGCGACGTCGTCGGCAGTGCGGAGCGCTTGTTCGAGCTGCTCCGCTGTCACCCCGAGTGGCATCAACGAATCGGCGAGGCGTTGTCTTGAGCTGACCAGTTTCAAGATCTGATCGAGGACGAGGCTTTCGACTTCGCCAGCGGGCACGCGCAAGGTATTCGGGCCAACGCTACCGCGACCGAGCAGAGAAGCAGAGATGTAGTAACGGTACCTCCGGCCAGTCTTGTTTGCGTGGGTCGGCGTCATCCGGTTTCCGTCACGATCGAAAATCAAGCCCGACAACAGGCTCGGCTCCTCGGCACCTACTGCGAGCGATCGCGCCTTGCGGTTTGCAGCGAGGTTGTCCTGAACAGCACTCCAAAGCTCAGGATCGACGATAGCCTCGTGCTGGCCGGGGTAGACGTTGCCCTTATGCTCGACCTCGCCGCGATAGAGGCGGTTCTGCAGGATCAGGTAGAGGATGCCGCGCGAGAATGGCCGGCCACCGGCGAGACGAACACCCGCCCCCTCGCGCTGCTTGCTGCGGACGCCCTGCCGATCGAGTTCCTCCTGAAGGAGCCTGACGGAGCCCAGTTCGGCATAGCGCCGGAAGATCATCCGCACCGTGTTGGCCTCGGCCTCGTTGATAACCAGCTTGCGGTCCCTGGCGTCGTAGCCCAGCGGAACAGTCCCGCCCATCCACATGCCCTTGGCCTTCGACGCCGCGATCTTGTCGCGGATTCGCTCACCAGCAATTTCGCGCTCGAACTGGGCGAACGAGAGCAGCATGTTGAGCGTCAACCGCCCCATCGAGGTCGTCGTATTGAACTGCTGCGTCACCGAGACGAATGAGGCGCGGTTCGCGTCGAGCACGTCGACGATTTTGGCGAAATCGGCCAGTGACCGCGTCAGCCGGTCAACTTTGTAAACGACCACGATCTGCACTTTGCCGGTCTTGATGTCGGCGAGTAGCCGCTTGAGCGCAGGGCGCTCCATCGTGCCGCCGGACAGCCCGCCGTCATCGTAGAGGTCGCGCACGGCGATCCAGCCGGCGTGCTTCTGGCTCGTGATGTAGGCCTCGCACGCTTCGCGCTGAGCATCGAGCGAGTTGAACTCCTTCTCGAGCCCGTCCTCGGAGGATTTGCGGGTATAGATGGCGCAGGCGACGCGGATCATCCGAGCCGCCTCCGGAACCGCTGCAGACGCGCGAGGCAAGCCTCGAGTGCATTGATCAGACAATCGCACAATTGGATGGCCGCCGAGAGGTTCGGCGATGCCTGCCCCTCGGCTGCGACGAGCGCAGCGTCCTCCAACGACCCATTAACCTTGGCGAAAGCCCTCCGCGCCGCCTGGACTGGCGTTGCCTCAGTCATCGGTACGAGCTTCGCTGAGGCCGAAGAACCGTGGCCCGGACCAATGTGCGCCGGTGATCGCACGGGCGACGACGGACAGCGATCGATATCGCTGGCCGCGCCACTCAACGCCATCAGCCAGAATGACGACCGTGTGCGTGACGCCATGCCATTCGCGCACGAGCCGCGTCCCCGGCTTGAACGACGGCCGTGGCCGGCGCTTCTTGGCAGGGGACGCTTCGCTTTGCGCCGAGATCTGCAGCCGGCGGAGGATGGCTTTCGACGAGGCGCCGAACGCGTTCTCTTGGATCTTGTAAGTGATCCCGCGCAGCAGGATGTCCTGACTCAGTCGCTTTGGCGGTGGCGTCTGATGAAGACGTCGCCAGTCCGCACGTAGCTCATCTTTCGTCAGGCTCTCGAGCCGCAAGATCTCCGCCGGAATATCGACAGGTGGCTTAGCCATCTCAGCGCCCTCGCCGCGGCGCGACCCGGTATCGGCGAACATCGCCTTCGGCCTTGGACGACGTCAGTGCGAGCCCCATCTTCTTCTTCACCGTGCCGGCCAGAAATCCACGGACGCTGTGCTGCTGCCACTCCGTCGCCTGCATCATGTCCTCGATGCTGGCGCCTTCCGGTCGGTTCAACAGCTGCAACAGATGCACGTTCTTCGTGACACGTCCGGTGACCGGCTGCTGCGCCGGAAGCGCCTCGCGCTTGCGGGGCCCGGTCGTGGCGGCGGCCGGAGCGCGCGTTGATGTGACCTTGCTGCCCGCGGCCCGTCGAGAGACGGCCGATCGGACGGACTTGGGGAGTTTGTCGATTGCCTTGGTGGTCATGTGAGGCTTCCTTGGGTTTCCGAGCGCCGCCATTGGCGCTCCGCGCTGGCCCGCTTTCAGCGGTGCCACCACCCAAAGCCCCGCGTATCGCGAGGCGAGCCCAGTGTCTCCGGTCGAGCCCTACCGGTGCCCGCCGTCACCGACACCAATGCGTGCTTCCGCGGGGAAGTCCAGTCGGTTCTGGGGGACGGAATGGGCGTCGCACAAGGACCTTCGCTGACGCTCGATCCCACGAAGCGGACCTCGGCACCGCTGCATCCGGCGATGCTAGATGCGCCACCAACAATGTCTGATCCCAGGGCTATCGCGTCCGGCAATTTTCCTAGGAAAGCTCCCAGCCCCCACTTGACCCTTGCTGATTCGTTACCTATTGCGTAACGGTCGATCATGTATTACCTATGGGGTAACGAGAGGCGGCCATGGACTTCTCGTTCAAGGGCAAGCTGAAGAAGCAGCTCAGCTCGGAAAAAGAGATGCTGAAAGCGTTTGGACGGGAACGGGTCAAGCCGCTCAAGCTGCGCCTCGGCGTCCTTGCCAAGGCAAAGTCGCTTGCCGATGTGCCGGTCGATCCGCCCCCGCGTTGTCACCCGCTCAAAGGCAAGCGAAAGGGACAGTTCGCGGTTGTCCTGATCGGCAACTGGCGGCTCGTTTTTGAGCCGGACCCGCCGGTCAAGGGGCATGTCAGCCTGGCCGAGGTCAAGAAGATCCGCCTGCTGGAGGTGGTGGACTATCACGGCGAATGACGCCCGCGGCGGCGGGCGGAGTGCAACGCGAGGGTGACACCAGAGTAACGGTGCGCGGGAAGAAAGGACGAGTGCGATGACGACGATGGTAGAGGAGCGGAATGGGTGGTCGCCGGATTGGGCGGCCCATCCGGGCGAGCATCTGGCCGAGTATATCGAGACCCGCGGCTGGTCGCAGGCGGAGTTCGCGCGGCTCGCCGATCTGACGCCCAAGCTCGTCAGCGAGATCGTCAACGGCAAGAACCCCGTAACACCCGAGACGGCGATCAAGCTCGAGCGGGTACTTGGTCTGCGCGACTACATCTGGCTTGGGCTGCAGCGCGACTGGGACCTCCATCAGGCCCGAAAGAAGGCGATGATGGTCGCGCCAGAGGAGAAATCCTGGCTGGCGCAATTCCCCCTCAAAGAGCTCAAGACCCAAAAGCTTCTTCCCGACACAGCCAATGACGGCAGCCTGCTCGACGCTCTCCTCAGGTTGCTCGGCGTCGGTGACACTCTTGCATACGCGGCCAAGTGTCGAGGCTTCGCCGTCCAACATCGGAAATCGCAGTCTTATGAGAGTTCCCCTGACCACGTGTTCACCTGGTTGATGCTGGGCGAGCAGCGTGCCCGTGCCATGAATCTTCCCCTCTTCGACGCGGCGAAGTTCGAACGGGCCGTTCGCGAGATACGCAAGCTGACCTGCAAGGTCCCTTCTGTCTTCGAACCCACCATGAAGCGGCTTTGCCATGAAGCCGGTGTCGCCGTCATGTTCGCAAAGCCACTCGGACAGACGCGCCTGTTTGGATCAGCTTGGTGGATCGACGGCAATCAGCGAGCGATCATTCAAATGTCTTTGCGAATGAAAACGAATGATCACTTCTGGTGGACATTCTTCCACGAATGCGGCCATATCGCGCTGCATCGCGGGAAGAACTTTGCCGATGATCAGAACGCGCGTGGCGATGGTCCGGAAGCCGAGGCCGATCGATGGGCCGAGACGATCATCTACGGGCGCGACCGTCTGCCGGCAATACTCGCCAATCCGCCGATGTCAGAAATTGGTGTACGCCGTCTCGCCGAAGAACTCGATCTTCATCCCGGCATCATCGTCGGCATGCTGCAGCACTACGACAAGCTGCCCTACCGCAATCTCAATCACCTGAAAGCCAAGTTCCAGTGGGCCGACGAGGCCCGCGCTTGAACATCTACTCTGCTACCACTGTTCCGACAGGCGCCGTCGATGAAATCCCTGGTCGATAATCCCGAGCGCTACCTTGCGACAGCCGTTCTATTGCTGGACGAAGAGGGTCTAGCTGAGGCCGCAACGGTCGCCCGCAACGCTAGCGTTCGCGTCGTCGAGAGCGGCTTTGACAACTGGAATGGCGGTACCACCTACTGGACCATCCAACTGCAGCTCGACCCCAAGACCTATGCGCGTCTAGGGGCGCGCCGCGAGATGCTGCAGGAACAGATCTCCAATCGCTTCAAGGTCATCCTCGAACAATTCAGCGCCGATTCGTACACCGTTGCGATTGTGCCGCGCATTGACCCGAACCCCGAGTGGCGGCACGTTTCAGGAGACGTCCCGCGCGAAGCCCGCCAGAACATCATCGATGGCTTGAAGCTCGACGGAGTGTCTTGGTTCGGCCGCTTGGCCGATGTGGAGTTCCTCCAGCGCCTGTTCGACCTTCGCGCGCTGCCGTCGCAGGACAGCCGCTTTGAGGACGCCGCTGGCGACATCTGGCAGCATCGCGTCAATAACGACGATTGGGCCGACGATTGGATCTTCGAGGATAGCCGATTCAATCTGCTCAACGGTCCAACCGACACGTTCCTTCGTTTCCTGTGCGAGATCGTACATCCGGTGATTCGTCCGGATCGCAATGAAGCGTTGCTGTTGGTTCAGCACTTCAACGACCAGCTGCGCAAACACGGCTGGCAGTTTATCGAGGTCGAGCGCATTGCTGGCCGCCCGCGGTTTGTGCATAAGCGCCTCCAGGCATCAAGTGTCCGCTCGGTTTCGCGTGCCCGCTCCGTTGCCGACGCGCTCGACGCCGGTTGGATGCAGAAAGAGATTGAGCGCTTGGAGAACGCCGTCGAGCGGGATCCTGCGCTGGCAATCGGTACCGCCAAGGAGCTGGTCGAGACCTGCTGTAAGAGCATTCTCGCCAAACGTGGGGTCGAGATGCCACGAAGCGCCGATTTGCCGGCGCTGACCAAGGCACTCGCCAAAGAGTTGAAGCTCGTGCCCGAGGGCATTCCCGACGGGGCCAAAGGTGCCGAAACCATCCGCCTGATCTTGCGCAATCTCGGCTCGTTGACCCAGTACTTGGCCGAACTTCGCGGGCTCTACGGGTCCGGACATGGCCGCGACGGAAAGCATCGCGGTCTCGAACCGCGCCATGCCCGCTTGGCAGTTGGCGCCGCCGTCGCCTTCATCGATTTCGCAACCGAGACCCACCATCAGAGAGATCCCTGATTGCGGTTGTCACAATGTCCGCTGCCAAGCTACTTCCACCGGGAGCGGCTACGCGAGGAGGTGGTCCTACTTTTGGGCGCTCGGATGACAGCTTTCTCTGCATCACGTCAGTCAAATCATTGATCCGAAACGCTTATGACCGATGCTGTCGATAAAGGCCTGGACGTCGGCCGCGAACGCTGATTCCTGCTGATCCCGAGAGATGGGGTGGGAGACTGGGCCATGCTGGGGCGCAGGGATCGGGATCAGGGGAAGCTGTTCTACGAGTTCAAGCTCGACGACATGATCCCGAAGGACCACCTGCTCAGGCGCATGGACGTTTTCGTCAGCGCCGTGCTCACTGACCTTCACGCTCAACTCAAGCCCTTCTACAGCGACATCGGCCGGCCGTCGGTCGATCCGGAGCTCATGATCCGGATGCTACTCGTGGGCTACTGCTTTGGCATTCGATCCGAGCGCCGCCTCTGCCAGGAGGTCGCGCTGCATCTGGCCTACCGGTGGTTCTGCCGGCTCGATCTCGAAGACCGTATCCCGCACCATTCGACCTTCTCGCTCAATCGGCTCGGCCGCTTCCGCGACAGCGATATCCTGCGTCACATCTTCGAGCGCGTCGTCGTCGCCTGCATGGCCGCCGGCCTCGTCAAGGGTGAGGGCTTCGCCGTCGATGCGAGCGTGATCGAGGCCAATGCCAGTCGCTACCATGGCAAGGCGCCAAACGAGCTTGAATGGACCGACGCG
>LNEM01000034.1 GCA_001464955.1 Rhizobiales bacterium Ga0077537
ACAGCTCTTCTTATCGTCGAAGCGCCGCGTGAGCCGCCGAAACTCGGTGCAACCCGCGTCTCACGCCGTCAAGCCGACGTGCTATTCAGAGGTTCCTAAAGGGCTTCCAAACGTCGGGGTATCTCTGGCGCTGAACGCAAAAGCGATGCGCAAAGTGAGGGTTCTACGTGCCTCATTGAGCGGGCACCTTCATGCTGCGGCACACAAACCGTGACCGGTCGAATGCCGGCATGTGGCCCTCAACGTCGGGACACCAACGGTCGGTCTTGGGCGACCACGTCGATCAAGATGATTACTGGATGTTTGATCCCGGGTCTCGACGGTGCATTGTCTTCGCCAGCGTCGAGGGATGCGTTATGGGCCAGGTTCTTCACGGGAGCGCCACCACGACGGAGGCAATCCGTCGAGCGATACAGCATAGTCAAGAGAGCCTGAGAGTCCTGGCGAAGCGCCACGGGATCAACCAGAAGACGGTGGCGAAGTGGCGCAAGCGCAGCACGGTCGTTGATGTGCCCTGATCTTGGCCGAACCCCGGTGGATCGGCCTCGTGCCCTTCGCGCGTCGTGAGCCATCGCCTTGCCCCTGGCCGTGGCGTTTGGCCAGCTCCCGCCGCCGAGATAGCCGCACGCAACAACCGCCATCACCCTCGCGCTCGCGCACGTTCGATCGCCGTCCACACCCGGGCCGGCGTCGCCGGCATCTCGATCTCGACCACGCCAAGCGGCCGCAGCGCATCCCGGATCGCGTTCATGACGGCCGGCAGTGGTCCGACCGTCCCGCTTTCGCCGACGCCCTTTACGCCGAGCGGGTTGTTCGTCGCCGGCGACGGCGCCAGGATCGACGTAACCGGCGGCAGATCGCGCGCCCGCGGCAAGGCGTAATCCATCAGCGAACCGGCCGTGAGTTGCCCGCTCGCCGGGTCGTAGACGCCGTGCTCCATCAGCACCTGGCCCAGACCTTGCGCCAAGGCGCCCATCACCTGCCCCTCGGCGAGCGCGTGATGAATGACACGCCCACAATCGTCGACCGCCACATAGCGATCGATCATCACGACACCCGTCTCCGGATCGACTTCCACTTCCGCAATATGACACCCCGAGGGAAACGTCGGCTCGGCCTCGATCCGCGCCTCGGCGACGAGGGGCGGTGCGCCATCCCTTGCGAGATCCTCGATCGCGATTGCGAGATTGGTCGCAGGAACACTGAGCCGACCAGCGTCGTAGGCGATTCCATCTGCGCTCACCCCCCAGCGCGCTGCTGCCCGTGCCTTGGCCGCGTCGATCAGTTGCAGCGCCGTCGCACGGATCGCGAGCCCCGCCATCTGCGTCGACCGCGACGCCGACGACGAACCACCGTCCTCGAAATCCGTGCTGTCGCCTTGCGCGACGACGATCCGATCGCAACCGAGGCCGAGTTGCTCGTCCGCCAGCATCGCGAACACCGTCTCGTGCCCTTGCCCGGTGGCACCGACGGCCGTCCGCACATGCGCGATACCGTCTGCGCCGAGGCTCATTTTCGCCCGCTCATTGGGAACCCCGCCCGAGATCTCGACGAACATGCCGATGCCTGCGCCGCGAAAGCGCCCCCGCGCCTCGGAGCGCGCCTTGCGTTGTTCGAGCCCGCCCCAGTCGGCAGCCTTCAGCGCCTGGTCGAGCAGATCCGGGAAATCACCCGAGCAGTAGCGCATTCCGAGCGCTGTCCGGTACGGCATCGCCTCTCGCGGCAGGAGATTGCGCCGCCGGATCTCGACCGCATCGAGCCCGAGGGCCATCGCCGCAGCGTCCATCAGGCTTTCCATGATGTAGGCGGCTTCGGGCCGGCCCGCCCCCCGATAGGGCGCCGTCGGCACCGTGTTGGTGAGAACGCAGGTCACATCCGAATGCGCGACCGGCACATGGTAGGGCCCCGTCAGGCAGCGCGAGAAATTCGCGGTCGCGATGAAGTAGCCGACGTGATGCATGTAGGCCCCCATCGCGGCCCTGGCCGTCACATCGAGCGCCAGGATGCGCCCCTGCGCATCGAGAGCGAGCCGCCCGTGCATGATCGAATCGCGCGCCTGCGCATCCGATACGAAGGCCTCCGACCGGCTCGCCGTCCACCTCACCGGCCGTCCGAGCCGACGCGCCGCATAGAGCAGCGCGGGATACTCCGGATAGACGCCGTTGCGAATACCGAACGCGCCGCCGACGTCCCGCGAGGTCACCACGAGATCATGCTTGTCGATGCCGAGCACCCGCGCCACCTGATCCCGGAGGTTGGTCATGCCCTGGTTGCCGGTATGGAGGTGATAGCGCCCCGTCACCGCGTCGTGGCGCGCGATCGCGGCCCGCGGCTCCATCGGGCAGATGATGACCCGCTGGCTGGTCCGCTCGACCGCCACCACGTGCGCGGCTTTCGCGAAGGCCTCCGCGACGCCATCCCGGTCGCCGAGCGTCCAGCGGAAGACCACATTGCCCGGAGCCGCCACATGCAGCGTTGGCGCGCCGGGCGTGAGCGCATCGCCGATAAGTGCGACAGCCGGCAGCGGCGCGTAATCGACCCGGAGCGCAAGTGCCATCGCCTCGGCCCGCTCCAGGCTGTCGCCGACGCAGAGGGCCACCGCCTCGCCCACATGCCGGACGCGCTCGCGGGCAAGGACCGGCCAAGGCGCCTCGCGCGGAGGCTTGCCCTCGGCATCGACCAGACGCTGCTGTATGGTGATCGGCCCGAGACCCGCCGCATGCCAGTCCTCGCCCGTCAGCACCAGTCGCGCCCCCCGGCACGGCGAGCGCAGCACTTCGGTCGATCGCGCCAATCTCGGCATGGGCATGCGGCGAGCGCACGAACACGCACCACAGTGCCCCGTCGACCGGTGTATCGTCGGTGAAGGCACCCGTGCCGGTGACGAGCCGGTGATCCTCTTTGCGCATGCTCAGGTCCCCATGGCGCGACGGCGCGGGCAGGAGCTTAGGACGCTCTCGGGCACAAGTGAATCGTGATCCGTGGTGCGACGGGTACGCCCGCTTCCTGGCCGCGCTCGACGCGCTGGCGCGTTCGCTCGGCGACCTCGTGCCCGGCGATCGCGGAAAGAAAGCGGGCTGCACCGACGCAGAGGTCGCCGCCATTACTGGGCAGAGCCGGCAGATGATCGAGCACTACGCTCGGCTGGTGAACCAAACCAAGCTCGCGCGGAAAGCTATCTCGAAGTGGGAGAACGGGAGTTGAACAGTGTATCTCAAACGCTGTGGCAAACACGGCGGACCCCAAGCAGGGAGCGATGAACCAAGCGCTTGATCAAATTGGAGCGGGCGATCGGGATTGAACCGACGACATTCAGCTTGGGAAGCTGACGTTCTACCACTGAACTACGCCCGCGCGGTTGTGATCATACCGGCTCACCGCCCAGCTAGGCAAGCGCTCGCTCTCGACGAGGGTCGCCAATGCCCACCATGACAGAGCTCGATGAAACCCGTGCAGGCACGTGCCGCCCTGACATCCGAAGTCCCGCACCGCTCATGCAGAAGGCGCCGGCACGGCAGACGATCGTCCATGAACGAGCCGCCCGGACCGGTGAGCAATTGGGACCTCAACGTTAACGGATCATTAACCGTCCAGGTTTACCGATTCGGTAAGTTTTCAGTCCCGCAAAAGCCACTTTCTGGAGCGAATCTACAGCTCAATCCGGGGATGGCCAGTATCGCGTAAGACGGGGGTCGAACGTTATGGGCTCGAATTTGGCGCGCCGCGTCAGCGTATGCTGCGTGGCGGTGACTTTGGTCTTTTGCGCGCTCGCGCCAGCCGCAATCCGGACGGCCGAGGCGCGCACGACCGTCGAGGCAGCCAGCGCCGTCAACCAACGGACGCGGTTCGTCATCGCCCTCGAGCGGGAAGCCGCCTTCCAGGTGTCCTCGCTCGGGAACCCGAACCGGGTCATCGTCGACCTGCCCGACATCCACGTCGCGCTCCCGCCGCAGCCCACGTCCGGACCCGTCGGCCTCGTGAAGGCGTTTCGCGGCGGCCTCGCCGAACCCGGCAAGGTGCGTGTCGTCATCGACGTCACCGACCCCGTGATCGTCGAGAGCGCCGTGCTCGAGAAGGCGAGCGGCGGGAAGGGCCCGCGCCTCGTGCTCGAGATCGCACCGGCGGCCGGCAACCGGTCGGCGCCGCCCAAGGCGTTTGCCCAGGCCAAGCTCGGCAACGCGGGGCTCGCCTCCGTGCAGCCGCCGCTGCCCAAACCAGCACAGCGCAAGCCGGCGGCGAACCGGCAGGCGTTCAAGCCGACGCTCGTTCTCGATCCGGGACATGGCGGGCATGACAGTGGCGCCCAGCGGCATGGCGCAATCGAAAAGGACGTGGTGCTCGCCTTCTCGCTGGTGCTGCGGGACCGACTGAGGGCGACGGGGCGCTATAACGTGCTCATGACCCGCGACACGGACACGTTCGTCGATCTCGACGAGCGGCGCGAGTTCGCGGAACGCCACAAGGCGGCGCTGTTCATGGCGATCCATGCCGACTACGCCGGATCCAACGCCAGCGGTGCGACGATCTATTCGCTGCGGGACAACGTGGCCAGCGCGCTCCAGCGCTCGGCCGCCGGCGAAGTGGCGAAGAGCGTGCTGACGCCGGGCGAGATGCAGGCGATCTCGCGGACGCAGGTCGCAGATCCCGGCACGGTACGCGGCTTCCTCGCCGACCTCGCCCAGCGCGAAGTAGCCGTGACGCACGAGCGGACCAACGTGCTCGCGCGGTCGATGATCGAGTTCATGGGAAGCGCCACGCCGCTGATGAACAATCCGGATCGGTCGGCCGCGTTCACCGTGCTCAAGACGGCCAAGGTGCCTGCGGTGCTGGTCGAACTCGCGTTCGTCACCAACAAGCAGGATGCGGCCAATCTGAAGTCGGAAGCCTGGCGGCGCAAGGTCGCGGATTCGATCGTGACGGCCGTCGACAACTACTTCACGCATCAGGTCGCGCGCCTGCCGATGTAAGGCGCCGGCCGTCAGCCGCGGCCGCGATAGGGCGCAACCCCGGTATCGGGGAGCCACGCGCCATCCGGCAGAGTGCCCGTCTGCCAGAAGACGTCGATCGGAATGCCGCCGCGCGGATACCAATAGCCGCCGATGCGCAGGAAGCGCGGCTCGACGAGGGCCGCGATGCGCTTGCCGATCGAGACGGTGCAGTCCTCGTGGAACGCGCCGTGATTGCGGAAGGCTGCGAGGTAGAGCTTCAGCGACTTCGATTCCACGAGCCAGCCGTCGGGCACGTAATCGATCACGAGGTGCGCGAAGTCGGGCTGGTCGGTCACCGGGCAGAGCGACGTGAACTCCGGCGCGGTGAAGCGCGCGACATAGACCGTGTCCGGGTGAGGGTTCGGCACGCGCTCGAGGACGGCGGCCTCGGGGGACGAGGGCAGAGCGACCTGACGGCCGAGCTGCCCCGGGGCTGATTTTTTCGTCGCCATGCTCGCCTCCTCAAGCCGGAGCCATGCCGAGCGCCGCATCACGCCGCCTGATCCAGGCGACGAACGGCAGCGCCAGCAGCACCATCCACGCCTTGCCCACGACCTGCCCGAGCAGGAAGTCCAGATTGCCGAAGGCGAGCTGCAGGAAAATCATCGAATCCACGACCAGTCCCACCGCGCTCGAAGCAGCGACGGCGAGCACGAGGCCGCGCTTCTGGAGTGGCGTGAAGACGGCGAGGTCGGCCAGTTCGGCCAGAAGGAAGGCGACGGCAGAGGCGATGACCAGCTTCGGCGGTGCGATGGCGGCCGACAGCGCCGCGCCAACGATGATCGCCAGGATTGCGGCCGTCACTCCGAGACGACGCTGGACGAGATCGCGGAGGACGAGGGCGAGGCCGATCGTGATGACGCCCGAGGGGGCCATCAGGCCGGGGGCCACGGGGATCAGGCAGGGGCCGTTCGGGACGCACCTGGTGCCGACGTTGCCGATCAGCCAGTTGGCGGCGGGGATGGTGAGGGCGAAGAGAACCAGGAATACGGCCCCCTCGAACTGGCGGCGGGACAGGGTCATCAGTTGTATCTCCGATTTCTAGAGCGCAACGAGATGGCGCGCTTCGGCCCGCCACTGGCGGGACGCGGCTCAATACGCCAATCCCGCCGGCTGCACCAGAGCCGAGGCCACAGGCGCTGCCCCATTGCGGTCGGGACGGGCTCTCGGGCATGGTGGCTCCAACCGACGCTCAGGGAGATACCAATGCCCAGACTGCTCACCGCCGACGCACGCGGCGTCTATGTCATCGCCGCCACGCCCTTCAAGGACGACGGCGCGATCGACTTCGAGTCCATCGACCGCCTCGTCGAGTTCTATCTCGGCTGCGGCGTCGACGGCATGACCATCCTCGGCGTGATGGGCGAGTTCCAGAAGCTCTCCGAGGCCGAGACCGTCGCCGTGGCCAAGCGCTTCCTCGACGCCACGAAGGGCCGCATCCCGGTGATCGTCGGCGTTTCGAATCCCGGCACGGCTCAGCTCGTGAAGCTCGCGGGCAGCGCCATGGAGCAGGGTGCGGCCGGCGTGATGGTGATGCCGATCTCCGGCCTCAAGACGGACGAAGCGGTGACAGGCTACATGAGCGGCGCCCTGACGGCGCTCGGCCGCTCGGTGCCGGTCTGCGTGCAGGACTATCCGCAGCTTTCGGGCGTGTGGTTCTCGGCCGGGTGCTTCGTCGGCCTCGTCGACAAGTTCGAGCAGATCGTGATGTTCAAGCACGAGGAAAGCCCGGGCCTGCGCAAGCTGTCGGCGATCCGGAAGGCGTGCGACGGCACGGCCCATCGTCGCATCTCGATCCTGTGCGGCAACGGCGGCATCCATCTGCCGCAGGAGTATCACCGGGGCGCCGACGGCGCGATGACGGGCTTCGCGTTCCCGGAGATGCTGGTCGAGATGGACCGGCTGTTCCAGGCGGGGAAGGCGCAGGAAGCCGAGGATCTCAACGATCTCTATCTGCCCGTGATCCGTCATGAATTGCAGCCGGGGATCGGGCTTGCGATCCGGAAGGAAATCCTCCGGCGGCGCGGCGCGTTCGCGTCAGCGGCTGTCCGGGCTCCCGGGCCGAAGCTCGATCAGGACGACATGGCGGAACTCGACGGGCTGCTCGAGCGGCTGGTGCGGAAGACCGGACGGCCGTTGAAGCGGTAGAGATCCCGAATCGGGCGACGACGTGGTGCGAGGCGGCGTGGTCGCCTCGCATTCAACCGGGCCGTCAGATGGCCGTGTAACCGCCATCGATCAGCAGGTCCGAGCCGGTCATGAAGGCCGACGCGTCACTCGCGAGATAAAGGGCTGCGAGCGCGATCTCGTCGGGCTTGCCGAGGCGACCGATCGGGTGAAGCGGCGCGGACATCTCGCGCGCCTTCGCCATATCGCCCCAGCGGTACTCGAGGCGGCGGGTCTCGACCGCGCCCGGCGAGAGCGTGTTGGTGCGAATACCGTCCTTCGCGTGGTCGAGCGCCATGGTCTTGGCGAGCTGGATGAGCGCGCCCTTCGTCGCGTTGTAGGCGGCGCGGCCGGGAGCGCCGACGCGGCCCATCTGCGAGGCGATGTGGATGATCGAGCCGCCGCCGGCCGCCGCCATGTGCGGAATGACGGCGCGGCTCACGAGGAACGCGCCGGTGAGGTTTACGGCGACGACCGCGTTCCACCACTGCGGCGTCATCTCCACGATGGTGGCGGTCGGATCGTTCAGCGCCGCACCGTTGACGAGGACGCGCGGCGCTCCGATGGCGGCAACGGCCGCCGCGACCGCTTCGGTGACGGAGTCCTCGCTCGCGACATTGCAGCGCATGGGCGCGGCCGTCCCGCCCGCCGCTTCGATGGCCTTGGCAGTGGCCGCGGCGGAGGCTGCCTCGACATCGAGGCAAGCCACAGGCGCGCCGGCTGCCGCGAAGGCCATCGCGATGGCCCGGCCGATGCCGTTACCGGCCCCGACGACGATCGCGGGCCGGCCGTCGAGGCGATAGGCCTTTTCAATGTCGGACATGAGTGCTCCGGTCAGGCGACCGTCTCCATCAGCCCCTTGAGGCTCGGCAGGTCGTCGAAGCGCATGATCATGTCGAGCGCGGTACGAGCGCGGGCGCGGCCGATCACGGGCTCGGCGAGGGCGTTGAACTTGGCGACCAGCTTCGCTTCCTGGCCCGCAACGTCGCTCGCCGGGATGCCGACGTTGTAGGTGATGTGAATCTGGCGGCCGTCCTTCAGTTCCATCGACACGTCGGCGCCGTGACGCTCGCGGGCTTCGCGGGGCTTCGGATCGAGCTTGATGCGCTCGCGCAGCGCGATGTAGCGCGGGTCGTTGGCGTTCTCGTCGGAGTAGGTGCCGAGGGCCGCCGTGTCCGCGCCCGCCAGCGCCATGCCGGCCAGATGCGGCAGCGCGAACTTGATCTCGAGGCCCGTCTTCGGCGCCGGAATGCAGCACACCTTCAGGTGGCCGGGATCGATGTGCAGCGTCATCAGCTTCAGGTCATCGGGGCCGATGTTGTGCTGGCGCTTCAGTTCGCGGATCGCCTCGATGGGCGAGTGGGTGAGGTAGCAGGCGGCGTGGTACTTGAAGAGGTTCTGTTCGACGGCCATCGGCGCCTTCGGGTCCGGGCGCACGGCTTCGGCGGTGAAACCCGGCGCCTGGGTCTGCAGGAAGCCCTGGGGCGCCTCTATCGCGTCGTCGCGGGCGGTGAAGCCGCGGGCGGCGATACGGGCCGCGATCAGGCCGTTCTGCGCGGCCTTGCCGGCATGGAGCGGCTTCGTCATCGTGCCGAAGTTGATCTTGAGACCCGACGCCTCGGACGCGGCGATGCCGAGCGCCATCGCCGTCCGCTCAACGTCGAGGCCGAGCAGCTTGGCGGCACCCGCTGCCGCGCCGAAGGTGCCCACGGTGCCGGTCGCATGGAAGCCGTGCTCGTAGTGGCCATCGCCGCACATGTGCCCGAGGCGGCATTCGACCTCGTAGCCGGCGATGAAGGCCGTCAGGATGTCACGCCCGGATGCGCCGAGCGATTCGCCGAGGGCGAGGACGGCGGCTCCGACCTGAGCCGTCGGATGGCCGTGCATGAGGGCGTTGACGTCGTCGTAGTCGAGGGCGTGGCTGATCGCGCCGTTGACGAGGGCGGCGTCGTGCAGGGAGGCCTTGGCATTGCGCGCCACGAGCGTGCACGGCCCCGAGGTGGAGGAGCGGAACTCGTCGGCGAGGATGTCCGACAGCGGCTCCCTGGCGCCGGCGATGGTGACCGCGAACCAGTCGAGCAGCGCGTGGCGCGCCCAGGTGTCGGCCGACGCGGTCGTGGCGGCGGTGCCGAAGCCGGCGGCCCACGTCGCGAGGTTGCGCGTGACGGCCGAAGCTGCCGACGCCGCAGATGACGATCCGGTTTGCATGTCCATTGGGCACTCCCCTCACTCTCGGAAGGCGGCCGGAGCGAGGCCGCCGCCTTCTCGCTCATTTGTCCGGACGTTAGCACACCGGCGCGCGGTGGGAAGGGTCATGGTGGTGTAGGCCACACACCACTCATCGGCGGCGGAGGACCTCGCCCTCCTCGCGGGCGATGACGAACGATGTGCCGGACGGGCGGAGGTCGAGACGCGTGCGGCCGACACCGCCGACGGTGCGTTTGCCGTCGGCCACCTCGAAGACGTAGTCGAACGTGACTTCGAGCCGTCCCGCGGTGCCTTGCGAGAGACGCACCGTGCCGGGCTCGAGACGATAGGCGCGGCGGGGCCAGCGGGTGGCGTAGCGCTGCTTGTCGGCGACGATCGAGGCCCGTGGCGTCGGCTTGCCGTAATAGAGCACGGTCGGCTCGTAGGAGAGTTGCGCGGGGCGGCCGTCGGTGCCGGCGGGCAAATACGTCTCGGCGATGTAGCGGGTGACGGCGGCCAGCGAGGGGGGCGCAAGGTTGGTGGCCGGCGCGGGCGGTGGCGTCGGTGGCGGCGCGACGGCGGCGGCCTTGCGGCCCGGGTTCGCCTTGATGAGGCGATCGCGCTCGGCCTGATCGCGGAAAGGGCTCGCCTTGCCGGCTTCCGGCTGGTCGCTCTCGTCGAACGTCATGCGGAAGTGCGTGCCGTCGAAGGTGTAGGCGGAGCGGGTGTGACAGTTCGAACCGGCGCACAGCTCGAGGCCATTGTCGGCGCCGACGCTCACCGTCCAGGCGCCGTCGTGGCGCAGGAGTACGCGGAACATGCCCTCGCCGGCGGTGCTCGCGCCCTGGGCAGCGCGCCGCGATGCGGAGAGGTCGCGTGGGCCGACGTATTCCAGGATGCAGAGCGTGCCCCAGTTGCCGGGCTCGGTCTGGTAGTGGAGGAAGATCTCCGGCCTGCGGTCGCCGTTGATGTCACGGAGTGCGATCTCCATGGCCTCGACCTGCGTGCTGTCGAACTCGTAGCAGGGGGCGTCGAGCCGCGAGACGCCCTCGTCGACGACCTCGATGATGGCATTGGTCTGGCGAACGTAGGCGGCAATCGTCTCGGGGCGGCCATCACGGTCGATGTCGTAGTCGATGGCGAACCCGTTGACGAACCCGATGGCGGCCGCGCGTGCCTTCTCGGCGTCCTCGGCCTCGAGCCAGTTGTCGGTGAAGCTCTGGCTGGCGGCGACGATGAAGGTGCCGCTCAGAACTTTCTGGGAACGCTTCGCCTCGCCGACGATGCGGACTTCTTCGGCGGAGAGCGGCGCGTCTCCCGTTGCACGCGAGACACCGAGATAGCGGACGACGGCTGCCGTCGCCCGGCCAAGGACGATGTCGGAGGTCCAGTCGCTGACCAACTGGGGGACCTGCGCGCCATTGGTTACGGTTCGGACGTAGGCGCTCGCCGAGCGCAGGACCTCGCCGAACGGACGATCGGCCTTCGCGAACGCCTCGAGCAGGCCCTCGACGAAGAACGAGTTGCGGCCGTCGCCATCGAACGACACCTGACCGGGCTGGGCGGCGAAGAGGGCGAGCGTCTCGGCGGCACCGGTGCCGCGCGTGGGAAGAGCGACGACCGACAGTCCGCGCGTGCCGGTGGGCGGGGCCGCGCTAGCACCGGGCAATGATGTCCCGGCGCGCTGTTCGATGCGCCTCAGCAGGGCGACGGTATCGTCGAAGGACAGGGGATTGTCGCGGCAGGCGTCGATCAGGAACGCGGTACGGACGGGGCCTGCCGCGCGCAGATCCGTCATGAGGGCCGTCAGGTCGAGGCCGAGATCGTCGATGGCGACGGCCGAGGCCGGATCGGCGTCGCGGACGAGAAGCACGTTGCGGTCGAAGAGCTGGACGCCGTGGCCGGCGAAATAGAAGAGCGCCAGATCGGCGCCGCGCGCCTCGGCGAGAAAGCGGCGGCGGGCGCGGTCGAGCGCGAAGCGGTCGGCATCGAAGGCCTCGATCACCTCGAAACCCTGATCGCGGAGGCGATCGGCGATGGCGGCCGCGTCACGGCCGGGATTGGGGAGCTGCGGAAGCCGTTCGTAACGCGCGATTCCGACGACGAGCGCCACCTGTCGGGCGGCCGCCTCGGCGACGCCGCACAGCAATAGCAACAGGACTGACACGAGCAGCCGCATGCCCCACCTACGCCTCGCAATCGCGCCCGCGACGGCGAGCTCAAGGCGCGGAGACTAGCACTCTCCGCGCCCGGTGGGGATAAGACGCGCCGTGCGCCCTGCCGGCGGTGGCCTCAGCGGAGGTGGCAGGCAGCGAACTGGCCTGGCGCCTTCTCGACGAGAGCGGGACTTTCTTCCTTGCAGCGTGCCACCGCGATCGGGCAGCGGGTATGGAAATGGCAGCCCGACGGCGGCTTCACGGGACTTGGCACGTCGCCATCGAGCACGATCTTCTTGCGCTTGACGCGAGGATCGGGAACGGGAACCGCCGACAGCAGCGCCTCGGTGTAGGGATGGCGCGGGGCTGTGAAGATGGTCTTCTTGTCCGCATACTCGACGATCCGTCCGAGATACATGACCGCGATGCGATGCGAGATGTGCTCGACGACGGCAAGGTTGTGCGAAATGAACAGATAGGAGAGACCCAGCTCCTTCTGCAGATCCATCAGGATGTTGATGACCTGCGCCTGGATCGACACGTCGAGCGCCGACACCGGCTCGTCGCCGATGATGAGCTTCGGATTGAGCGCGAGCGCGCGGGCGATGCCGATCCGCTGGCGCTGGCCACCCGAGAACTGATGCGGGAAGTTGTCCATCTGCTGCGGCCGGAGGCCGACGCGGCGGAACAGCTCGGCCACCCGCTCGCGTCGCTGCGACCGGTCGCCTTCGCCGTGCACCTCGAGAGGCTCGGAGACGATCTGGCCAGCCGTCATGCGCGGGTCGAGCGAGGAGAAGGGATCCTGGAAGATGATCTGCATCTCGCGGCGGTAGGGGCGGAACTCGTTCTTCGAGAGATTGGTGACGTCCTTGCCGTCGAGCAGGATCTGGCCGCTGGTCGGCTCGACCAAGCGCAGCAACGTGCGGCCCACGGTGGTCTTGCCGCAACCACTCTCTCCGACGAGGCCGACGGTCTCGCCGCGGCCGATCGTGAAGCTGACGCCGTCGACGGCATAAACATGGCCCACGGTCTTGCGAAGCAGGCCCTTCTTGACGGGAAAATGCTTCTTCAGATCGCGCACCTCGAGCACCGGGGCGGCCTCGGCCGCCATCGCGGACGCCTTGCCGTTCGCCGACTGCGACGGCCCGGTCCCGGTGCCGTTCGAGAGCGAGGCTCCACCGGCCGCGGGTGCGATGGGCAGATCTTGCGCGCGCGGCTCAGCCATTCGTTCCTCCGGCGACGATTTCCGATTTCCAACAGGCGGCCCAGTGCCCGGGCCGCTTCTCTTCGTAGGCCGGATACTCGGCCTTGCAGCGCTCGTCGGCATAGGTGCAGCGCGGCGCGAAGGCACATCCCTTCGGCAGATCGTGGAGCGCGGGGACAATGCCCGGGATCTCCTGGAGACGACCGGGCGAGGTATCCTCGGCGCCGCGAATGAGATCGAGCCGGGGGATCGAGGCCAGCAGGCCTCGCGTATAGGGATGGAGAGAGGCCCCGAACAGGTCCTCGACGGACGCCTCCTCGACCTTGCGGCCCGCGTACATCACGATGACCCGCTGGGCGGCCTCGGCGACGACGCCGAGGTCGTGCGTGATCAGGATGACGGCGGTGCCGAGCTTCTTTTGCAGCTCGACGATCAGGTCGAGGATCTGGGCCTGGATGGTGACGTCGAGGGCGGTCGTCGGTTCATCCGCGATCAGAACCTTGGGATTGCAAGCGACAGCGATGGCGATCATCACGCGCTGACGCATACCGCCAGACAGCTGGTGGGGGTACTCGCGGACGCGCTGCTCTGGCGTCGGGATCTTCACCAGCCGCAGCATGTCGACGGCCTTGGCGGTGGCTTCCGCCTTCGTCATGCCCTGATGCAGCAGAAGCACCTCGGCAATCTGGTCGCCCACCGTCATGACCGGATTGAGCGACGTCATGGGCTCCTGGAAGATCATCGAGATGTCGTTGCCGCGCACCTTGCGCATGGCCGACTCGTCGAGCTTCATCACGTCGACGCCGTCGAGCACGATCCTGGACTTGTCGAGGATGCGGCCGGGTGGATCGGGCACGAGGCGCATCAGGGAGAGCGCCGTAATGCTCTTGCCACAGCCGGACTCGCCGACGATCGCCAGCGTCTCGCCCCGCTGGAGTTCGAACGAAACGCCGTCGACGGCCTTCACCAGCCCTTGCCGGGTGAAGAAGTAGGTCGTCAGATCCTGGACGGTCAGCAGCGCGCCCTCGGCCGGCGTCGCCGCTTTGGGGTTGGCTGCCGGGGCCGTGGCCGCATTGGTCGATGTCACCGGGCATTCTCCAGACGAATTGCGAGGGCGGGTGAGGGCCGCGTACTAGCTGCGTTGGCGAGGATCGAGGATGTCGCGCACCGCATCGCCAAGAAGGTTGGTGCCGAAGACGGCAAGACTGATGGCGATACCCGGGAAGATCACGAGCCAAGGCGCCGTCCGCACATACTCGGCGGCCGACTCGGAGAGCATCCGCCCCCAGGACGGGTGGGGCTCAGGCACACCGAGGCCGAGGAACGACAGCGACGCCTCGGTCAGGATGGCCGAGCCGAGCTGCGCCGTGCCGAGCACGATCAACGGCGCGATGGTGTTCGGCAGCACGTGACGGAACGCGATCTTGGTCTCGCTCATGCCGACGGCCTTGGCCGCTTCGACGTAGGGCATCTCGCGCAGTGCCAGCGTATTGGAGCGGATGACGCGCGCCACGTGCGGGATGATCGGGATCGAGATCGCAATGATCGTGTTCTCGAGAGACGGCCCGAGCGAAGCTGCCATCAGCAGCGCCATGACCAGCAGGGGAAGCGCCTGCATGATGTCGATGAAGCGCTGCGTGATCAGGTCGAGCCAGCCACCATAGTAGCCGGACAACAGGCCGATGATGACGCCGAAGAAGCAGCCGAGCACCGTCGAGCCGATCCCGACCATGAGCGAGATGCGGGCGCCGTAGACGATGCGGCTCCACATGTCGCGCCCCATGAAGTCGGCGCCGAGGAAGTGCTGTCCACCCGGAGGCGCCAGCGAGGTGCGCGCATTGGTCGTCGTCGGATCGAGGGTCGCGAAGAAGGGGGCGAAGATCGCGATCACGACAAAGGCGATGACGATGAGCGCGCCCGCCGCTCCCAGCGGATAGCGCCGGACGTAGTAGGTAAAGCGGCTCCAGGAACTGTTGATGTTCGCGCCAGCGCGCGTCAGCTCGGCCTGATGATCGGCGGTTGCCATTTGGTCCAGTCTCCGGCTCGGCTCAGTCGTCGTACTTGATGCGGGGATCGAGCAGCACGTAGGCCATGTCGACGAGGAAGTTGACCACCACCGTGACCACCGCGATGAACATGACGAGGTTCTGGACGATCGGGTAGTCGCGCCAGCGGATCGCCTCGACGAGGAAGCGGGCCACGCCCGGAATGTTGAAGACCGTCTCGGTCACGATCAGGCCACCGATCAGGAAGGCCGCCTCGATGCCGATGATCGTGATCACCGGCAGCACCGCGTTCCGGAGCGCGTGGTTGTAGTTGACCGACGCCGTGGAGGCGCCCTTGGCGCGCGCCGTCCGGATGTAGTCCTGACGCAGGACCTCGAGCATCGACGACCGCGTCAGGCGCATGATGAGAGCCGAAGCCCGGAAGCCCACGGCGAGCGCCGGAATGCTCAGCAAACCGATCTCGTGCCAGATACTCGCGGGCTTGTCGGTGTAGATGGGTATCCAGCCGAAATAGTGGACGAATGCCATCAGGATGAGGAGCGCCAGCCAGAAGGAGGGCAACGAGAGGCCGCTCAGGCTGAAGACGCGGAGGGAGTAGTCGAGGATCGAATCCTGCTTCACCGCCGAAATGACGCCGAGGGGGACGCCGATCAGCACCGAGAAGATGAGGGCGAGCAGCGCCAGCTTGGCCGTGACCGGAATGCGCGGCAGGATCTCGTCCAGCGCCGGCTTCTCCGAGACGTAGGCGTAGCCGAGATCGCCGGTCATCAAGCCAGAGATCCACGTCCAGTACTGGACGATGATGGGCTTATCGAGGCCCAGCTCAGCCTCGAGACGGGCCTTGTCGGCCTCGTTCACCATGCCGGCAGCGTCGAACAGGATGTCGCTGATGTTGCCCGGGACGAGCCGCAGCATCACGAAGATCAGGATCGACATCCCGATCAACGTGAGAATCATCAAGAAGAAGCGTCGAATGATGTAGGTGGCCAACGCGCGCTCTCCCAGGAAGGCTCTTACTCGCCCGGGCAGGGGTTCGGCCCCTGCTCCTTCGGCATGACGTCCTTGCCGGCGTGCGAATGGCGTCCCGGCCGGACACTTTGGGGCGGTCGGGCGGCGCAACCGAGGGTCACGCCGCCCGCACCCGGTTCAGTTCGTGCGGGCTACTTGTCGAGCCACACCTTCTCAAAGCGCCAGTTGCTGTAGATGCCGTTGTGGTGCGTCACGAACCCCTTGAGATGGGGGTGCCAGCAATGGTTCGACTTGTCGTGGTAGATGATCGGACGCGCCACGTCCTCGTTGAGGAGCGCCTCGATTTTCCAGACGAGTTCGCGACGCTTGTTGACGTCGGCCTCGGTCGACTGCTGGTCGATCAGCTTCTCCGCCTCGGGGTTGCAGTACTGCGTGTAGTTCCGCTCCGACTTGCAGCTGTAGTTCTCGACGAAGTTGACGTCGGGATCATCGGCGCCGACACCCGTCAGATTCATGCCGACAGTGTAGTCGCGACGCGCGACCTTGGCGTGCCAGAGCGACGTCTCGACCACTTCGAGTTCGGCCTCGATGAAGATCTTCTTGAGCTGGTCGATCAGGATGACGGCCGGGTCGCGATAGATCGCGATGTTGCGCGTCGAGATCTTCGTCTTGAGCGTGTTCGATGCCGAGTAGCCGAGTTCCGTCATGATCTTCTGGGCTTCGGCCTGGTTCTTGGCGACGTCGGGGCCGTAGCCGGTCATCTTCTCCATGACCTCCTTTGGCATACCCCACTGGCCCTCCGGCGACGGCAGCATGGCGCCGCCCTTGGAACCCTGTCCCTCGGTCAGAATATCGATGAACGCCTGCCGATCAATGGCCAGAGCCATGGCTCGACGCACCTTGGGATTGTCGAAGGGCGGCGACTTCTCGTTCACGATCAGGTTCCGGCTCACGTACTGCGGATGCAGCTCGCAGATGGCATCGGGCGCCTGGGACTTGACGTCCTTGAGCAACGGGATGGTCACGTCACTCGAGAACGTCATGTCGAAATCCTTCGAGACGAAGGAGAGCATGCGCGTCGAGCGGTTGGCGATGATCTTGAACTCGATCCCGTCGAGGTAGGGCAGCCCCTTGCGGAAGTAGTTCTCGTTCCTGGCGAGCGTGATCGACTCGTTGCCCTTGAACTCGACGAACTTGAAGGGACCGGTACCGATGGGCTTCGTGCGCATCGTCGCGGCATTGACGTGGCACGGATAGATCGGCGAATAGCCCGAGGCCAGCATGGTCAGCAGCGACGGCTGGGGCTTCTCGAGGACGAAGGTCACTTCGGCGTCGCCGTTGACCGTCACGTCCTTCACGTTGCGGTACCAGATGGCGCGCGGATTCTTGCGCAACCGATCCTTCGACTTGCCGAGAAGCAGATCGAACGTGCACTTGACGTCTGCCGCCGTGAACGGCTTGCCGTCGTGCCACTTCACGCCCTCTTCGAGCTTGAACGTCAGCTTCGTCTTGCTGTCGTCCCAGGCCCAGCTCTTGGCGAGTTCGGGCGTGATGGAATCGACCGACTGCAATTTCTTCTGCTGGTCGAACAGAACGAGGTTGCTGAAAATCGGCATGGCCGGCATCTGCACAGACACCGTCGCCTCCTCGTGAACCGAGAGGGACGCGGGATTGTCGCGATGCTGAACCTTCAGGATGCCGCCGCTCTTCTGAGCGAAGGCCGGCAGTGTCGCCGCAGCAAAAACGCCGACGGCAGCCACGGCGAGCGTGGTTGTCTTCCGCATAGTTCCTCCCCAAGGCTTTTTCGCGCCCCGCGCTGCGCCTGTGGCACACCGCGCGAGCGGTAGATGTCCAGACATCTCGCAGGCACCGTAGCCGGTCGGATTGTCCGGATCAACCGCCCATCGACGTCGCCGGGCGACGTCGATGGCGCAATCCCTAGCGATCAAGCCAGATGTCCTCGTAGCGGGCGCCATTGTAGATCGAGTTCTGGTGCAGCACGATCCCCTTCACGTGCGGCTGCCAGCATGAATAATTGCGGCCGTAGAAGATGATGGGCCGTGCGACGTCGGCGATCAGTCGCTTCTGGATGTCCTTTACCATCGCCTTGCGCTTGGCAACGTCCAGCTCGCGGGACTGGGCGAATATGGCCTTGTCGACTTCGGGATTGCAGTACTTCGTGTAGTTCCGCTCGGAGGCGCAGGTGTAGTTCTCGATCAGGCCGGCGTCCGGATCGTCGACGCCGATGCCGGTCAGGTTGAGGCCGACGGCATAATCCTTGCGCGCGACCTTGGCGTGCCAGATCGAGGTATCGACGACCTCCAGTTCGCCGGCAATGTGAATGGCCTTGAGCTGGTCAATCAGAATGACGGCGGGATCGCGATAAATGGCGATGTCGCGGGTCGACACCTTCACCTGCAGCGGCTTCTCGGCGGAGTAGCCGAGGCTTTCCATGATCTTCTTCGCCTCGCCCTGTGCCTTGCGGACGGCCTCACCCGTACCGTAACCGGGCAGCTGCGACAGCTCCTCGATCGTCAATCCCCACTGACCTTCCGGGGCCGGGAGCAGCGCGCCGCCCTTGTTGTTCCGGCCCTCGCTCAGGATGGTGATGAAGGCGTCACGATCGAGCGCCATGTCCATCGCCTGGCGTACCTTCGGATTGTCGAAGGGCGGCTTGTCGCGATTGACGATGAGGTTCGTGGACACGTTGGTCGGACGAATTTCGCAGACTGCGTCCGGCGCCTTCGCCTTGACGTCCTTGACGAGGGGAACCGTGATATCGGCGGAGAAGGTGTAGTCGAACTCACCGGCTGCGAACGCCAGAATGCGGGTCGATCGATTGGGAATGATGCGCCACTCGATGCCGTCGAGATAGGGCTTGCCCTTCTTGAAATAATCCGCGTTCTTCACGAAGCGCATGCTTTCGTTGCGCTTCCATTCCGCGAACTTGAAGGGGCCGGTGCCGACCGGCTCCGTGCGCATCTGCTGGGCGTTCACATGGCAGGGGTACATGGGCGTGTATCCGGCGGCGAGAAGCTGCAGCAGGCCAGGTTGCGGGGCCTTGAGTTCGACCGTGACCTCATTCGGGCCGTTGCTCGTGACGCCGCTCACATTCTCGAACCACACCTTGCGCGGGTTCTTGCGCAGCTTGTCCCTGGCCGTGCCGAGCAGCAGTTCGAACGTGCATTTGACGTCCGCCGACGAGAATGGCTTGCCGTCGTGCCACTTCACGCCTTCGCGCAGCTTGAAGGTGAGTTTCGTGTTCGTCGCATCCCACGACCAACTCGTCGCGAGATCCGGAACGATGGTCTCATTGCTGTTGACGGGCTTCGTCTGGTCGAACACGACGAGATTGTTATAGACGCCCATGAAGGGCTCGATCACCGAATTGGTGGCTTCCTCGAGAATGGATCCGGACGGGGCATTGTCCCGATGATAGACGCGCAGAACGCCGCCGCTCTTCTGTGCAAAAGCGGGCGCAACATCACTGGCCGTCACGGCGAGAGCCGCAACGGCGCCGATCACGAAAGTTTTCACGATCGCGTTCCTCCCTGAAATTCTATTTTCCGGCTCTTGATGGCCGTAGACGGATTTTCGACGCGGATTTTTCCGCTTTTCGATCCGATTACCTAAGCACAAAAAAACCGGGCGAATCAAATGCTGATTCACCCGGTCGAAATTGCTGCAATTGCGAGTTTGCGCTGCGAAGCCGCCCGGCGGTCAATCGCCGCCGCGCAACGATGCGCCGCCGTCGACCGGAAGCGCCACGCCGGTAATGAAATTCGCTTCATCGGAGGCGAGAAACAGACAGGCATTCGCCACATCCCAGGCGGTGCCCATCTTGCGGCGCAGCGGAACGCGGGCGTCGCGGGCGGCGGCCACCTCCTCGCGCGTCTTCCCCCACTCGCGGGCGCGGGTGTCGACGGCCATGGGCGTGTCCATCAGGCCCGGCAGAATGATGTTGCAGCGGATGCCGGCCTCGGCGTTCTGGCGCGCGATCTGCTCGGTGAAGGCGATCATGCCCATCTTCGTCGTCTTGTAGGCGACCGTCGGGTAGGTGCTCGACAATGCGGCCACGGACGAGATGGAGAGGATCACGCCCGACTTCTGCTTCTGCATCACGGGAAGCGTGTGCTTCACGGCCATGATGAAGCCGCGCAGATTGATGGCGCTGACGTTGTCGAAGGCGGCCTCGGTGATCTCGAGCACGTTCTTGTCGCCGCCGGCAAGGCTCACACCGACGTTGTAGTGCAGCACGTCGACCCGGCCCCAGCGGCGAACGCATTCGGCAACGGCGGCGGCTAGCGTCGCTTCCTTCGTCACGTCGGCCTGGAAGGCCGCCGCGTCGCCGCCGTCCTTGCGGATCAGCGCCGCCGTTTCCTCGGCGGAGGCCAGATCACGGTCGACGGAGAACACCCTGGCGCCCTCACGGGCGAAGAGGATGGCCGTGGCGCGGCCGTTGCCCATGCCTTCGCCCGGGCCCTGGCCGGCGCCGATGACGATGGCGACCTTGTCTTTCATGCGCATTGGTGGCTCCTCAGTACATCGGTTTCTCGAGCGGGAACTTGTCGAGATAGGGCTGATAGTCGGGCTCCACGTCGATGCGCATCGAGCCGAGGTAGCGGACGACGGCGTTGTAGAACGCCATGGTGATCACGAGGTCGGTCAGGCACTCGTTGTCGAAGTGCTTCTGGAGCGCGGCGAAGGTGTCGTCGGTCACGGCGAGGCCGTTGGTGATCTCGCCGGCTGCCTTCACGATCAGGAGGGCGACCGGCTCGAGGCTCGACGCCTCGCCCTTGCAGGCCGCGATCACGCCGCGGATGTCGTCCTCGCTGACGCCGAAGTCCTGGCCGATCTTGACGTGGTGCGACCACTCGTAGGGCGCCTGGGTGATCCAGCCGACCGCGAGGATGGCGATTTCGCGCAGTCGCGGATCGAGGCGGCTCTTGTGGCGGATGTAGCCGCCGAGGCCCTGGAAGGCGCGCGTGGCGCCGGGGCTGTGGGTCATGCACTTGAAGAGCGTGATCTCGCGGGCGAGCAGCGACTGCTGGTCCTCCGGCAGGTCGGCTTTCTCGCGGTAGGGCAGGCGGGCCATGGCGTTCTCCTCCGGCTGTTGCCGTTCTATTCGTTGCGGCTCTCGCGCTCGGGCGCCTGCAGGGTGACGCCGCCGTCGACGACCAGCACCTGGCCGGTGATGTAGCGGGCGTGGTCCGACATCAGGAAGCGGACGGCGTGGCCTATGTCCCAGCCGGTGCCCTCGACGCCGAGGGTGGAGGCCTTGCGGCGGGCGTCGCGGGCCTCGACGCTCATGCCGTTGCCGCGGGCGTAGACCATCGGCGTGTAGACGGGGCCCGGGGCGACGCAGTTGACGCGGATGCCGTCACGGCCGTGATCCACGGCCATCGCCTGGGTGAGGCCGATCACGGCGGCCTTGGTGGTCGTGTAGATCGTGAGGCCGCGCGGGCGGAGCGCCGAGATCGAGGAGATGTTGACGATCGCGCCGCGGCCGGCCGTCTGCTTCATGGCCGGGATGGCGTGCTTCGCGGTCAGGAACATCACCTCGACGTTGACCTGCATCATGCGCTGCCAGGTCTCCTGCGGCTCGTCGACGACGGTGCCTTTCGAGGAGATGCCGATGTTGTTGTCGAGGAAGTCGAGGCGACCCCAGCGGTCGACGGCGGCCTCGACCATGCGCTTGCATTCGGCGGGCTTCGTCAGGTCGCCGCTGTGGGCCTCGGCGGTGCCGCCAGCCTCGCGGATCATGGCGACGGTGCGCTCGGCGAGGGCGAGGTCGGCGTCGACGACGAGCACGCGGGTGCCGGCGTTGGCGAGCAGGATCGAGGCCGCGCGGCCGTTGCCGATGCCATCACCGACCGCGCCGCCGCCGGCAACGATGGCCACCTTGTCGCGAAGGCCGGGGTCGTCGGGGATCTGGAATGTCATGAACGCGTCCTCTCGGTCGTACCGCTACAGCGCCAGGCCCGCGGCCCCGCTCACCCGATCGCGAGCGAGACCGCTACGGCTCAGCGGCCCTGGAAGTTGGCGACGCGGCGCTCGGCCACCGAGCGGACGCCTTCCTTGAAGTCCTCGGACTTGCGGAGTTCGCTCTGAATCGCGAGTTCGTGGTCAGTCTGGGCCTTGATGGCGTCGGCGAGGCCAGCGCGTAGCGTGGCGCGTGTTGCGACCACTGCGAGCGGCGCGCTTTCCGAGATCTCCTTGGCCAGCGCAATCGCGGCCGAACGCACCTCGGCGAGCGGCACCAGCATGTCGGCGAGGCCGATCTTCACGGCCTCTTCGCCGTTGAGACGGCGGCCGGTGTACATCATGAGCGCCGACTGCTGCGGTCCGATGAGGCGGGGCAGCGTGTGCGTCAGGCCGAAGCCCGGATGGAAGCCTAGGCGGGTGAAGTTCGCGGAGAAGCGACCTTCGGAGCAGGTGACGCGGAAATCCGGCACCAGCGCGAGGCCGAGACCGCCGCCGATGGCCGGGCCCTGTATGGCGCCGACGATGGGCTTCTTCGTGCGGAACAGGCGGACGGCTTCCTGATAGAGGTGGCCGCCCATCTGGTTCTCGTTCGGGCGGTTGCCGTCCTTGTCGAGCTTGGAGCCGTCACCGAAGTTGGCGCCGGCGCAGAAGGCCTTGCCCTCGGCGCAGAGCACGCCCGCGCGGACGTTGATGTCCTTGTCGAAGCCCTCGAACGCGTCGGCGATCTGCTTGATCAGCGACATGTCGAAGAAGTTGTGCGGCGGGCGGCGGATCTCGACGATGCCGACGTGGCCCTCGGTCGTGACGGCGATATCGGTGAACTGGGTCATGTGTCTCTCCTTTTTCGCCCCGCCCCTGAGCGCTCGGCGCGTGCGGGGAAAGGGTCGGGGTGAGGGGCTGCAAAACGATGCGGGCTTCAGGATTGCCACGCGGGTGGATCAATTGGGGTGGGAAGCAAGCTGCTGCCCCTCACCCTAACCCTCTCCCCATTGCAGTGCAGGAATGGGGAGAGGGGACGAGCATGCCTCAGGTCGTCACCTTCACGATGAGGGCGTCGGCGATGGTCGCGCCCTGGCCCTCGGCGTGAACGATGACCGGGTTGAGGTCGATCTCGGCGATGGTATCGGCGTGGTCGGCGGCGAGTTGCGACAGCTTCACGATCATGTCGACGAGGGCCGCGCGGTCGGCTGCGGGCTGACCGCGGACAGGACCGAGCAATGCCGCGCCCTTGAGGCGCGCGATCATGGCCTCGGCGTCGGGCGGCGAGATCGGCACCGGCGAGAACACCACGTCCTTCAAGACCTCGACGTGGATACCGCCGAGGCCCAGCATGAGCATGGGACCGAAGTGGGGATCGCGATTGATGCCCAGAATGACCTCGCGGCCCCTGGCGGCCATGGGCTGGACGAGAACACCTTCCACATGAGCGTCGGGCGCGTAGGCCCTGGCGGCCGCGAAAATGCGGTCGTAGGCGGCGGCGACAGTGTCCGGTGTCGCGAGGCCCAGCGCTACGGCGCCAGCCTCGGTCTTGTGGAGGATGTCGGGCGACTGGACCTTCAGGGCTACCGGGCCGGCGATGGCGCGGGCGGCGTCGAGGGCTGCGTCGCGCGTCGTAACGAGGCGCTCCTGCGAGCCGCCACCGAGGCCGAGGCCGTAAGCCGCGAGCACGGGTTTCGCCGCCGCTTCCGTCAGCACCGGCCCCGCCTTCGCGAGCAGCGACGAGGCCTGCTCCTGAGCGTTCGCGGAGGCGGTGTGCACGACCGGCGTCTTCAGGAAGCGCTCGCGATGGGCCGACCAGTCGGCCATGTGGCGCAAGGTCGAGACGCAGCTCTGCATGTTGGTGAAAAACGGGAAGCCGGCGCCGGTCACGATCTCGACCGACCGCTGAGCCGGGAGCGTGTAGCTCCACATCATGATCGGCTTCGTCGACGCCGCCTTCAGCTCGGCGAGCTTGTCGACCTCCTGCTCGAGAGTGTGGGCGCTGCGCGCGCTCATCACGCAGACGACCGCGTCGATCACCGGCGAGGACGCCACGTGGCTCGCCATGCCCGCATAGCCGAGCTGGCGGATCGCTTGCGCCGTGCCGTCGACCGGGTTCTGCGAGGTGCCGTAGGGCGGGAGCAGCGGATCGATGCGGGCGCGGGTCGCGGCGTCGAGGGTCGGCACTTCGAGGCCGGCGCCCATGCACGCGTCCGCCATCCAGCCGCCGCCGCCGCCCGAGCCCGTGCAGATGCCGATGCGGCGGCCGGCCGGCATACGGCCCTTCCAGGCGAGGAAGCCCTGGGCGATGTCGACCATCTCCTCGGTGTGGGTGCCCTCGATGAGGCCGTAGCGCTGGCTCAGCGCCTGGAACGAGGCGTAGGAGCCGGCGAGAGCCGCCGTGTGGGAGGCTGCGGCGCGGGCACCGGCGTCGGTCTTGCCGATCTTGTTGACGATCAGCGGGATGCCGGCGCGCAACGCCTTCTCGGCGGCGCGCTTGAAGGTCGCCGGGGACTTGATGTCCTCGATCAGCAGGCAGAACGCGTCGGTCTTGCCGGCGTCGATCAGGTGCTCGACGATCTCGAAGGTCTCGAGGCAGGCTTCGTTGCCGGTCGTCACGACGTAGTCGAACGCCATCTCCTTCGGACGGCCGCGGTCGTAGAACGCGAAGCCCATGCCGCCCGACTGGGCGATCACCGCGACGCGGCCACGGCCGCCGCCGGCGGGAACGAGTGGTCCGGCTCCGGGCGCGACGGTCGGGGAGAACGTCGGGCAGAAATTCTCGGCCGTGGAGGCATGGCCCTCGCAGTTGGGGCCCGTCACGGCCATGCCGTAGCGGCGGGCGACAGCCGCAATCTCGGCTTGCATGGCGCGGCCGGTCTCGCCGGATTCCTCGGCGAAACCCGACGACAGGATGATGGCCGCCTTGACTCCGGCCTCTCCGCAGCGGGCCAGTTCCTCGGCGACGAACTTGCCCGGAATGATCAACACGGCGCAGTCGACGCGCTCCGGGCATTCGGCGATCGATGCGTAGGCCTTGAGGCCCTGCACCTCGGCGTGGCTGCGGCTGATCGGATAGATGCGGCCCTTGTAGGGGTGGGCGAGCATCGTCTCCAGGATGCGGCCGCGCAGGCCCTGGCCGGCCGGCGCGGCGCCGATCACGGCAACGCTGCGGGGGCTCAACAAAGCCCCGATGTGAGTCGTCGTCTGCATCGGGATCAGCGCCCCCTCAGGCCGAGACCGGCCGCGATGATGCCACGCAGCACCTCGGTGGTGCCGCCCTGGATGGTGAGCTTCGGCGCGATCGTGGTGGCGAAGGCGAGCTGCTCCTCGAAGGCGACGCGGTTGGCGAGGTCCTCGGGCTCGGCGAAGGCCGCGATCTCGCGCACCTTGTGCGGCAGCTTCTGCTCCCAGAGCGTGCCGAGGTCCTTGACGACCGAGCCCTCGACCACCGGCTCCTTGCCCGCTTGCAGCATGCCGTTCACGGAGACCGACATGCGGCGCAGCGTATGCAGCTGGGCGACCAGACGGCCCAGGCCCTCGGCGGCGCGCAGGTCCGGCTTCTCGCCGAGAACGCGGACGAGTTCGATCATCACCTGGAAGGTCTCGAGGAAGCGCTCGGGACCGCTCCTCTCGTAGGCGAGTTCGCTGGTCGCCTGCTTCCAGGCGCCGTCGATCTCCCCGAGCAGGTGGCTGTCGGGCATGAAGGCGTCCTCGAAGACGACCTCGTTGAACTCATGCAAGCCCGAGAGCTGGATGATCGGGTTGCAGGAGATACCCTTGGTGTTCTTCATGTCGACAAGGAAGGACGTCAGGCCGTGACGGCGGTTTTCCTTCGTAGGGGCGGACGTGCGGAAAATGGCGATCAGGTAGTCGGCGCGGTGGGCGTTGGACGTCCAGATCTTCGAGCCGTTGATCAAGTAGCCGCCGTCGACCTTGGTCGCCTTCGTCTTGGCTGCGAACAGGTCGGAGCCCGAGCCGGGCTCGCTCATGCCGATGCCGAAGCAGCACTCGCCGCGACAGATGCGCGGCAGGATGTCCATCTTGATGTCTTCGTTGGCGTACTTGAGGAGCGTCGGGCCGGACTGGCGGTCGGCCGTGAAGAACACCCGCGTCGGGGCGTTGGCGACGCGGAACTCCTCGGTCACGACGTAGCGTTCGAGGAAGGTGCGCTCGTGGCCGCCGTACTTCTTCGGCCACGTCAGGCCGATCCAGCCCTTCTCGCCGACCTTCCTCGCGAACTCGTAGTTGAAGGCCTCGTCGCGACCGACGGCGTTCGGATCCCAGGTGCCGGCGGCGATCTCCTGCTTGACGAAGGAGCGCACTTCCTTGCGCAGGTCCTCGCAGACCTTGGGGAGGCGGATCGGATCGAAGTTCAGGGCGGTTGTCATGGGCGGTCTCGGCTTCTCCCTCTCGCCGCGCTCTGCACTTGCACGGGGAGAGGGTCGGGGTGAGGGGCGGCGGTCCCGCGGGACTTGCGGGGGTGAGCCTTTGGATCATCTCAGGTTCGGAGCCGGTGGCCGCCCCTCACCCTGACCCTCTCCCCATCGAAGCGCAGCCGATGGGGAGAGGGGACGAACTCGGTTCAGCGCGAGGCGACGAGGGGCCAGAGTTCGTCGGCGCCGGCGGCCGCCACGCGGTTGCCGAGGTCGACGGCCCATTGGCTTTCGTTGCCGAAATCATCACGCCACGTGAGCAGCGCGCGGGTGTAGCGGTGAAGGATGTGCTCCTTCGTGTAACCGATGGCGCCGTGCACCTGATGCGCGATCGCGGCCCCTTCGGTCGCCGCTTCGGCGGAGCGGATGCGGGCGGCGGCGGCTTCGAGGTAGATGCCGGGGGCGGCGAGGCTCTGGGCGTTGGCAATGGCGTCGGCGGCAGAGGTGGCGGCCGTCGTCGCCGCCGCGCTCTCGCCCGCAAGGCGCGCGAGGTTGTGCTGCACCGCCTGGAACTTGCTGATGGTCTTCTCGAAGGCGACGCGCTCGCCCGAATACTTCACCGACAGCGCGAGGATCGCCTCCAGCGCGCCGGCCGTCGCGAGGCTGCGGACGGTCGCGCCCATCACCATCAGCGCTTCCTTGCCGATGCCGGTCGCCGCTGCCGAGCCGACGGGGCGGGCGTTTTCAAGAGCGACCTCGTAGATCGTATCGCCGGCAATGCCGCGCATCTCCGAGAGGCGGGCTGACGCGGCCGCGACCAGAGCGACGACCGCGCCGTTCTTCCCCTCGGCGAGGACCGCGAAATGGGCGGCGTCACGGGCAAAGGGGACGCCGCGCGCGCGGCCGGAGATCGAGCCGTCGGCCTTCATCGTGAAGGTGTCGCGGGGGCGCATGGGCAAGGGCACCATCATGCCGGCCGGCGAGGCGAGCTTCGCCGTCGAGAGGAGCCAGCCGGCAAGCAGCGTCTCGGCGATCGGCACCGGCGCGGCGTAACGGCCGGCCGCCAGGATGACTTCGAAGCCGTCGGCGATTGCTGCACCCGCGCCGCCCAGATCGTCCGGCACCCACGCGAGGGTCAGGCCGTTCTCCTCGAGCGCCTGCCAGAGCGGAGCCTTCCAGGCCGCGTCCTTGGCCGCGTTGACGGTTTGCGGATCGGCCAGATCGGCAAAGATGCGTGCGGCCGTCTCGGCAACGATATTGTCGCTCTCGCTCAAGGACTGCTCCCGTGAAAACAGGCTGCTTCGGTGCGCCGAACGCATACCGGCAGCTCGACTTGTCCGGACTTGTCTCGGCGACGAGTCCTAGACCCTCGGATGGCGGACGACAAGGGTGCGTCCACCGGGGGGTGGGGTCAAGCCGGGGGCTGCGGCGCGAGATCGGACGCGAACCCCGCGATGGCGTCGATGACCGTCGCCTCGTGATCGCGATGGGGGGAATGGCCGCAGCGGCGCAGCACCAGCCGCCGGGGGTGCACCGGGGCCGCGGCCTCGATGGCGTCGAGTTGGGCGAGGGTGCCGTACTCGTCGTCCTCGCCTTGTATGAGGAGCGTCGGCACGGCGAGCCGGCTGCACTCGGGCCCGAGTGACCAGGTGCGAAAGCGCGGCTCCAGCCAGATCCGCGACCAGCCGAGGAACGCGTCGTCCACATGGTCGTGGTGGCGGGCGAGGCGTTCGCGGAGGTCGGTCGCCTCGTAGGCCTCCGTGATGCGGGCGATGCTCGCCTGCGACACCGTCTCGACGAAGACGTGCGGCGCCATCAGCACGGCGCCGGCCGTGCGGTCCGGATGCTCCGCCGCGAACACGAGGGCGATCGAGGCACCGTCCGAATGGCCGATCAGGATGGGGCGCTCGATGGCGAAGCGATCGAGAAGGGCTGGCAGGACGTCGAGCGCTTCACGGTGCATGAAGTCCGGCTGGCGGGGGCCGGCGAGTGGAGCGGACCGGCCGTAGCCGCGGCGGGAATAGACGAACGCCGGGCAGCCGAGACGGCGGGCGACCTTGTCAGGGAAATCACGCCAGAGAGCGACGCAGCCGAGCCCCTCGTGCAGGAACACCAGCCACGGACGACCGGCCGCACCGGGAATGATCCGGGTTTCGATCGACACGCCGTGGATGTCGGTCAGCGGCATGGCAGCGTCCTAGACCCCGAGATGGCGGTGCATGAGATCCGGATCTGCCGTGAGGGCTTCGGGCGGGCCTTCGAAGGCCATCTCGCCCTTCACGAGGACGACGACGCGATCGGCGACCGCGGTCACCTCGTGGACGGTCTTGTCGACGACGAGCGTTGCGATGCCGGCCTCGCGAACGAGCCGGATGGTGCGCCAGATCTCGTCACGGATCAGCGGCGCCAATCCCTCGGTCGCCTCGTCGAGGATCAGGAGGCGCGGATTGGTCAGGAGGGCGCGCGCGATGGCCAGCATCTGCTGTTCGCCGCCGGAGAGCTGGTTACCCCGGTTGTCACGGCGCTGGCCGAGACGGGGGAACAACTCGAGCACGCGGGGCAGATCCCAGGCCCGCGCGCCATCGAGGCCGGGGCGGGCCGCGATCTCGAGGTTCTCCAACACGGTGAGCGAGGCGAGGACGCCGCGCCCCTCCGGCACGTAGGCGATGCCGCGCCGCGCGATCTCGAACGTGGGGCGGCCGGTCATCGGGCGGCCATCGACATTGATCTCACCCGCGCGCGGACGGACGAGGCCCATGATGGTGCGAATGAGCGTCGACTTCCCCATGCCGTTGCGGCCCATGAGGCCCACGGTCTCGCCCGGTGCGACGTGGAGCGAGAGGCCGCGCAGGACGTGGCTCGCGCCGTAATAGACGTGGAGGTCGCGGACGTCGATCAGCGGCGGGCTCATGCGTGCCCCCCGAGGTAGGCCGACTGGACCGCCGGGCTCGCGCGTACCTCGGCCGGATGGCCGGTGGCGATGACGGCGCCCTCGACCAGCACGGTGATCCGGTCGGCGACGGCGAACACGACGTCCATGTCGTGCTCGATCAGGAGGACCGCGTGCTCGGCCGCGAGCGACTTCAGCAGAGCTGCAATGCGTTCGCTCTCCTCGGGGCCCATGCCGGCGAGCGGCTCGTCGAGCAGCAGCACCTTCGGGTCGGCTGCAAGCGCCATGGCGATCTCGAGCTGGCGCTGCTGGCCGTGGGCCAAGGTTCCGGCGATGCGGCCCTGGCCATAGGGCAGACCGGCGCGCTCCAGCGCCGCTTTGGCGCGCTCGATCAGCCCGGTCTCGGCGTCGGGCGAGGCGAGGAGACGGCGCGCCGGCAGCGCCACGGCCTGCGCCGCGAGGCGGACGTTTTCGAGCACGGTCAGGGCCGGGAAAATGTTGGTGCGCTGGAAGGAGCGGGCGAGCCCCAGATGGATGCGCCGGTGCTGGGGCTCGCGGGTCACGTCTCGCCCATCGAGCAGGATGCGGCCCGAGGTCGGCGCCACGGCGCCCGCGAGGAGGTTGACCAGGGTCGACTTGCCGGCGCCGTTCGGGCCGATCACGGCGTGGAGTTCGGCGCGTGCGAGCGAGAGCGAGACGTCGCGGACAGCGGTGAGACCGCCGAAGGATTTCGAGAGCGCGACGGTTTCGAGAAGGGGGCGGGCGGACCGCGTGTCAGTCATTCTCGGGCTCTCTGCTCTGCTGCACCACGCCATCGCGGGGGTCGTGGCTCGCATGGGGATCCCTATCAGGGAGGTTGGGAAGCCACCTCAGCCCCGTGATGCCGTTTCGCAGCAGCAGGACGGCGAGCAGAATGACCATCCCCTCGACGAGCAGTTTCCGCTCCGTCACCTGTTGCGCGAGGTCGTCGAGGAAGACGAACGCGAAGGCGCCGACGATGGGACCGGCCAGAGTTCCGATGCCGCCTAGCAAAATGTGCAGCAGCGCCTCGGCCGAGCGATGCCAGCCGACAAGCTCCGGGTTCACGAAGCCCGATTGCATGGCCCACATGTGGCCCGCCGCCCCGGCGAGCGCGCCGGCGATGGTGAAGGCCGCGAGCTTGTAGCGATAGGTGTCGAAGCCCAGCGCCTGCATGCGCGCCTCGTTGACGCGAATGCCCTCCAGGACGCGGCCGAGCATGGAGCGCAGCAGAAGCACGAGGATCGCGAACATGGCGACGAGCTGCACGAGCGCCACGTAATAGGCGGGCCAGGCGCGGCGGCTCCGGGGCAACGACGTCACATCCGTGGTCAGGCCGAAGGCCGAGATCAGTGGCTTCACGAGATAGGCGCCGTCGGTGCCGCCACCGAGCTTGGTGTCGTGGAAGATCACGTAGACGAGCTGCCCGAACGCGAGCGTCACCATCAGGAAGAAGAAGCCCCTGGTGCGCAGCGAGATCGCGCCGATCAGGAACGCCGCCATGCCGGCTGCGAGCATGGCGAGCGGCAACGTCAGCCAGATGGGCTTGGCGTCACCCTCGGGGGACAGCAGGTAGACGGTATAAGCGGCGAGCCCGTAGAACGCGCCGTGGCCGAGGCTGACGAGGCCCGTCGCGCCGACCAGAAGCTGCAGGCTCAGCGCCAGCATGGCGGCGATCATCGCCGTCGTGCAGAGACCGACGTAGAACGGCGTGGCGAAGAACGGCACCACGGCGAGGGCCGCGAAGCCGAGCCAGATCAGCGCCCAGCCCGTCCACGTCTTCGGCAGCATGCGTACCGGGCCGATCATGGGCGCTGTCCGAAGAGGCCGGTCGGCCGCCAGAGCAGCACGGCGATCATCAGCAAGTAAACGCTCGAGCCGGAGAGCGCCGCCAGCAGGGTGCCGAGCGCGCCCGTTCCCTGGAAGCTCGGGCCATAGGCCTTGCCGAAGGTATCGACGAGGCCGATCAGCAGCGCCGCCCAGAAGGCGCCTGAGATGGAGCCGAGGCCGCCGATGACCACGACGACGAACGAGATGATGAGCAGGCTGTCGCCCATGCCCGGATAGACCGACGTCAGCGGGGCGGCGAGAACGCCCGCCACCACGGCGAGCGCGGTGCCGGCGGCGAACACGACGAGGTGGACGCGGCGGGCGTCGAGCCCCAGCACATCGACCATCTCGGGGTTCTCGGCGGAGGCGCGGACGACGGCGCCGAAGCGCGTGCGCTCAATCCACCAGAACAGCGCCAGGGCCAGCACGAGGCAGATGGCGATGACCGCGAAGCGATAGGCGGAATAAGAGAACCCGGACGTCACCGGCACCGAGAAATCGAGGATCGCCGGGATCGGGACGGAATGAAAGTCGCTGCCGGCGACAACCCAGCGCAATTCCTCCGCGAGCAGGATCAGGGCGAAGGTCAGCATCACCTGGTCGAGGTGCTCGCGCTTTGCGAAGTGACGAAAAAGCGTCCACTCGAGCAGCGCGCCGAGCGCCGCGCCGCCGAGCACGCCGACGGGGAGTGCGAGCCAGAGGGTGCCGGTCGCCTTGGAGACGAGGAACGCCACGTAGGCGCCGATCATGAACAGCGAGCCGTGGGCCAGATTGATGATGCCCATGACGCCGAAGATCAGCGTGAGGCCGCTCGAGACGAGAAAGAGCAGAAGGCCGTACTGCAGGCCGTTCAGCAGTTGCGCCATCATGCGCGGCAACCGGGGACGGCGCGCGGGCCTTCGGCTTTCGGAGACGAGACGCCTCGCCCTTTCGTCGACACCGCGTCCCGCTCCGTCATTCCCCCACTTTCCTCCAGCCGCTGGCCGTCGCGCGGCCGGCATCACATCAAAGCTTGCAGCCGGTGCCTGGATCGGCGAGCGCCTCGGCGGCGATGCCGACGACCTTGTTCTCACCGTTCGTCACCCGGCGCAGGTAGATGTTGTGCACGACCTCCTGCGACGACGAGATGGTCATGGGGCCGCGCGGGCTTTCGATCCGGGCCCCACGCATCGCCTTGTAGAGGTTCGCCTCGTCCTCGACGTTGCCCTTGACCGCCTCGAGGCCGATCGCGAGCAGCTGGGCGGCGTCATAGCCCTGGACGGCGTAGACGTCGGCGTCGCGGCCGGCTTTCTCCTTGAAGGCCTTGCGGAACGCGAGGTTGCGCGCATTGTCGAGGCCGTCGGCGTAGTGGAGCGCGGTCTCGATACCGTCGGCCGCATCGCCCTGGGCGGCCAGCGTGCCCTCGGTCAGGAAGCCCGAGCCGCAGAGCGGCACCTTGAGGCCGGCTGCCTTGTATTCCTTCACGAACTGCACCGCGCCGCCGCCAGCGAAGAACGAACCGACCACCTCGACATCGAGGCCCGGGATCTGGGCCAGAAGCGGCTGGAAGTTGGTTTCGGGGAACTTCAGCGTCAGGCTCTGGACTACCTTGCCGCCGTGCTTCTCGAGGCCCTCGCGGAAGCCGTCGCCAGCCTCTTTGCCGGCCGCGTAGTCCCAGGTGATCCAGGCGGCCTTCCTGACGCCGCGCTTGCCGAGCGCGAGGCCCATGCCGTGCGCCGGCTGCCAGTTCGAGAACGACGTGCGGAAGACGTTCTTCGCGCAGAGTTCGCGCGTGACGGAGTTGGCGCCCGCGTTCGGAATGATGGTGAGGGTGCCTGTTTCGCGCACCACCTTGTGGATACCCATCTGCACGCCCGAATGGACCGTCCCGATCAGCACGTCGACGGCGTCGCGCTTGACCAGACGCTCGGCGTTCTGGGGACCCTTCTCGGGCTTCGATTCATCGTCGAGCTTCACGATCTCGACGACACGGCCGCCGAGCTTGCCCCCCTTCTCCGCGATCAGCATCTCGACGGCGGATGTGATGTTCTCGCCGAGTTTCGCGAAGGTGCCCGAATAGGGCAGCATCAGTCCGACCTTCAAGGGCTTCGGCTGGGCGATCGCGAAGCGCGTCGGGACGACCGACACCGCTCCCACCGCAAGGCCGCCGGCGAGCGCGCCACGGCGCGTGAGGCTCTTCGAAACCGACATGCTGGTCCTCCCATGACACGGACGATGCCGCCCGTATTGGTCCCGGGCTGGCGGATCGCCGCGAGCCTACAGCGTCGGCGCAGCCCTGTGGAGATGGCAATTGCCCGATCCCCGCTCATTGTGCGTCGAAACGATGACAGATGGTTGCCGTGATCCCGGGATGAGGCCTATGGTCTGGGTCCGCGCGACAAGGTCCGGTCAAGAGGCGCGCATCATCGTCACCTGACGTGCAGGTCCCCCAGACGTGAGCCCCGAACAAGACCAGCCGGTCCTGCAGCTGCCTGTGGCCAAGCGCATGCTGGTGCTCGTCACGGTGGTGGTCGCGTCGGCGTCGTTCAACGCCGCGACGTTTTCGGTGGCAGCCGTCCTGCCGCAGGTGCAGGGGGCTCTCTCGGCGACGCAGGACGAGGTCAGCTGGGCCGTCACGTTCTACATTCTCGCTACGGCCGTCTGCATGCCCATGACGGGCTGGCTCGTCGGCCGCTACGGCCGCGGCAACGTGCAGTTCGTCGCGTTGGCCGGGTTCACGGCGGCGACGGCCATGTGCGGGCTCTCGCAATCGCTGGAAAGCCTCGTCCTCTGGCGGCTCGTCCAGGGAGCGTTCGGCGCGCCGCTGCTCCCGCTCGGGCAATCGGTGCTGCTCGACGTCTTTCCGCGCCGCCAGCACGGCGTGGTGATCTCGATCTTCGGGACGACAAACACCATCGGGCCGATCATCGGGCCGGTGTTCGCTGGCTATCTCGCGGAAACCGTCGGCTGGCGGTGGGGGTTCTTCATGATCGTGCCGGTGGCGCTCGGTGCCACCATCGCGGCCCGTTTCGCATTGCCGGAAGAAGCGCGAAACCGCTCGCTGTCACTCGACTGGGTCGGCTTCCTGTCGCTCTCGATCGCGATTGCGGCCGGGCAGTTCGCGCTGTCACGGGGGCAGCGGCTCGACTGGTTCGAATCGACCGAGATCATCATCTGGGTGGCGATGGCCGCGCTGGCGCTCTACGTCTTCATCGTCCATAGCGCGACGGCGAACCGGCCCTATCTCAGCCCGCGGCTGCTGTTCGACCGCAACTACGTGATCGGCATCTTCCTGATCAGCATCTTCGGCATGCTCAACTTCACGCCGATGGTGCTGCTGCCGCCGCTGATGCAGAACCAGCTCGGGTTTCCGGACGGCCTGATCGGCACCGTGGTCAGCTGGCGCGGGGCCGGGGTGATGATGGGATCGTTCATGTCGATCTTCGCGCAGCGGCTCGACCCGCGCGTCGGCATGGTCACGGGGTTCGGGTTGCAGATCATCTCGGGGTTCTGGCTGATGCACCTCAGCCTCGACGCGCCGCTAATGCCGCTCTGCGCCAACGCATGGCTGCAGGGGATGGCGGTCGGGCTGATCTGGACGCCGATCGTCACCACGGCCTTCAGCACGCTCGACCACACGCTCCGGGCCGAAGGCATCGCCGTCATGCATCTCATGCGCTCGATCGGATCAAGTTTCTTCATCTCGATCTCGGTGACGCAGGTGCTCCGGACGACGTCTGCCAACTACAGCCGCATGGTCGAGGGCGTCACGCCCTACAACAAGACGATGTCTCTGCCGGACAGCATGGGCGGATGGACGATGGAGACGACCGGCGGCATCGCGCGGCTGGCCAAGGAGATCAACCGGCAGGCGGCGATGATCGGCTACATGAACGCCTTCGTGATGTACACGGTGGCGTCCATGATCGCGATCCCGCTGGTGCTGATGCTCGGCGGCTCGAGGAAGCGCGGCACCGGCTGAGGTCTCGACCGACAGCGATCGCCGTCGCCACTTCCTGCCGCGCTCACAAAAAAACAAGAGGCGAGGACGGTGGCTGTCCTCGCCTCTTTCTTTGCAGCCCCGCGGGAGACGATCGCGGGGCTGCGAGATGTGTCGACGGGAGCCGCGCTCAGGTGTTGTAGGCGCGCTCGCCGTGCTGGGTGATGTCGAGGCCTTCGCGCTCGGCCTGCTCCTCGGGGCGGAGGCCGACGATGATGTCGACCAGCTTGAAGAGCACGAGCGAGCCGATGCCGGAGAACAGGATGGTGAAGCCGACGGCCTTCGACTGGGTGATCAACTGCGCCACCATGTCGTAGGCCCCTGCAACCGCCTCACCCGGCTTCGCCGCGTAGTCGAGGATGCCGGCGCCACCGAAGTCCGGAGAGGCGACGATCGCCGTTCCGAGAGCGCCGACGATGCCGCCGACGCCGTGGATGCCGAACACGTCGAGGCTGTCATCGTAGCCGAGGGCGTTCTTGATGCCCGTGCAGAAGATGAAGCAGACGATACCCGCCACGAGGCCGAGCACGATCGACCCCATCGGACCCGCGAAGCCGGCTGCCGGCGTCACGGCAACGAGACCTGCAATGGCGCCGGAGACGAGACCAAGCAGCGACGGCTTGCCCTTCTCCATCCACTCAGCGAGCATCCAGGCTAGGGCTGCTGCTGCCGTCGCGACGAAGGTGTTGATCATCGCGAGTGCCGCGGTGCCGTTGGCCTCGAGGTTGGAGCCGGCGTTGAAGCCGAACCAGCCGACCCAGAGCAACGACGCGCCGATCAGCGTCATGGTGAGGGAGTGCGGCGCCATCTGTTCGCGGCGGTAGCCGACGCGACGACCGATGACGAGCGCGCCGACGAGGCCGGCGATACCCGCGTTGATGTGGACCACCGTGCCGCCCGCAAAGTCGAGAGCGCCCCACGAGAAGAGCATGCCTGCATCAGCCTGTACGGCTGCCAGAGCCGCGTCGGCCGCAGCCTTGGCCGGACCAGTCGCCGCTGCCGCCGCCTTGGCCGCATCGCCGATGGCGTCGGGGCCCGCCCAGTACCAGACCATGTGGGCCATCGGGAAGTAGATGAAGGTCACCCATAGCAGGCTGAACAGCATCAGGGCGCCGAACTTCACGCGCTCGGCGAAAGCGCCGACGATGAGGGCCGGGGTGATGGCCGCGAACGTCATCTGGAAGCAGATGTAGACATACTCGGGGATAACGACGCCGTTGGAGAAGGTCGCCGCCGTGCTCTCGGCCGTGACGCCCTTGAGGAACATCTTGTCGAGGCCGCCGACCCAGGCGTTGAGCGCGCCGCCGTTGGTGAACGCCAGGCTGTAGCCATAGACGCACCAGACGATCATCACCATGCACGAGATGGCGAAGACCTGCATGAGAACGGACAGCATGTTCTTCGAGCGAACGAGGCCGCCGTAGAACAGGGCGAGGCCCGGCAGCGTCATCAGCAGGACCAGGATCGTGGCCATCATCACGAACGTGGTGTCACCCTTGTTGGGGACCGGGCCGGCAGCAAGAGCCGGTAGCGCCGTCGCCGCGATCGCGATCGCAGCAGCCGCAAGCGGCATACCGAGGCGCGTGAGAACTCTCTTCATCTTTCGATCTTCCCCGTGTTGTGCGGATTTGCGAAGTCAGAGACGCGCCCGTCAGAGCGCGTTGTCGTCGGTCTCGCCCGTGCGGATGCGGACGCTGTGCTCGATCGACGAGACGAAGATCTTGCCGTCGCCGATCTGGCCCGTCTTCGCGGCCGAAGCGATGGCGTCGGCGGCCTTGTCGGCCTCCGTGTCCGCGACGACCACCTCGATCTTGATCTTGGGCAGGAAGTTCACCGCGTACTCAGCGCCGCGGTAAATCTCGGTGTGTCCCTTCTGGCGCCCGTATCCCTTCACCTCGGTGACCGTCATGCCCTGGAGACCCAGGTCCGTGAGCGCCGCGCGGACCTCCTCGAGCTTGAAGGGCTTTATGATCGCCGTGATCAGTTTCATGGCTTGACCTCATTCGCCGCAAATAACCCCCTCGAAGACGCCACTGCGCCTCCTGCCCGCCGCATGGCAGGCGAGGGAAGAGAGTCAAATCCTGTGCCAACTGGAAAGAAGATGTTAATCTATTGTCCTGGAACGCTTTTTTCAAATACACCTGCAAGGCAACCTAGCATGCTGCCTACTTTTCATGCGTCCCACGCGAAGTTGCCACAATTACTGCCTGAAAAGTGCGCAGAGCTCTCGCGGCGCTGCGAGGCCTCCACGAATGATCATGCATCAGGGCTACGCAACTGGCGACCGGAGGCGCTTGCCGGCGCGTAGGCGGGTCAGCTTACGCTGAACGACGTCGCCCGCTGGCGCATGAGCCCTTCCTGAGCGACGGAGGCCACGAGCACACCCGTCCGCGTGTAGACGCTACCCCGGCACAACCCACGCGCGCCGTGAGCGCTGGGGCTGTCCTGCACGTAGAGCAGCCACTCGTCGGCGCGGAAGGGCCGGTGGAACCACATGGCGTGGTCGAGGCTCGCAAGCTGCATATCGGTGTCGAAGGCCATCCGGCCATGGGCGATCAGGGCGGTGTCGAGGAGGGTGAAGTCGGAGGCGTAGGCGAGCGCACACTGGTGCAGGGCCGGGCTGTCCGGCAGGCGGCCGTTGGCGCGCATCCAGACGCTTTGGACGGGCTCGCGGGGTTTCCGCTCGAAGTAGCGCGAGGGGTCGACGAAGCGCACCTCGATGGGACGCTCGCGCTCCCAGTATGAGCGCATGTTCTCGGGCAAGTGCGGCATAAGGCGGGTCAGCAGTTCGCGCTCGGTCGGCAAGTCCTCGGGCGCCGGCACGTCAGGCATGGGAGTGCCGTGATCCAGGCTCGCCTCGGGTTTATGAAACGAGACGCTCATGGCGAAGATCGCACGGCCGTGCTGGATGGCCTTCACGCGGCGCGTCGTGAAGCTGCCGCCGTCGCGGATGCGCTCGACGTCATAGACGATCGGCGCCTTCGGGTCGCCGGCGAGCAGGAAGTAGGCGTGCGCCGAGTGGGCGAGGCGATTGTCGGGCACGGTGCGGACGGCTGCGACGAGCGCCTGGCCCAGCACCTGGCCACCATAGACGCGCTGCCAGCCCTCGCTCGGGCCACGCCCGCGATAGAGGTTCTCCTCGAGGCGCTCGAGATCGAGAAGCGCCAGAAGATCGCCGAGCGCCTGACCACTGTCGGTTCCCGTCATCGCACGCAGACCTTTCCATCGTCGTCCATTGCCATCGGAGGCCCGGGGCATCCGGAATCGAGGCGGACGGCGGGCTCAGCCTGCGCCGGTTTGGCGTTTCACATCGCCTCGCGCGCACGGCATAATCGCCCTATTAGATGCGCCGCACAAAATGCCCCGCGTCCCCTCCTGTCAAGGCGGAGGTCGATGCGGGGACCGCGTACCGGCAGGCAAGGACGGTTTCCGACATGACGGCTCCGGCAAACGGCGTGTTCGACATCGCCATCGGCGGCGGCAGCTTCGCGGGCCTCGCGCTGGCGCTCGCCATCGTCAGGGCGTCCCACACGGGGCTCACGGTTGCCGTGGTCGACCGGAGCCTTCCAGGTCCCGATCCGATGAAGCCCGACCCCCGCGCCTTCGCGCTTGCGGCGGGCTCGCGACGGCTGCTCGAGGCGATCGGCGTCTGGCCGGCCGTGGCCAGCGAGGCCGAGCCGGTGAGTGGCATCGACATCACGGATTCCGACCTCGGCGACTTCATGAGGCCGCTGGCGCTCTCCTACGACACCACGCTCGACGGCGAGCCGCAAATGCTGATCCTGCCGGCCGATACGCTGCGGGCGGCGCTGGTGGACGCCGTGCTCGCGGAGCCCGACGTGACGCTCGTGACCGGCAGCGACATTGCCGGCCTCGACATGGCGCCGGGCTACGGACGGATCCGGCTCCGAAACGGAGACAGCATTGCGGGGCGTCTCGTGGTGGCGGCCGACGGCGCGCGCTCGACGCTCCGGGACGCGGCCGGCATCTCCATCGTCGGGGGACATTACGGGCAGCGCGGCATCATCACCGTGGTCAGTCATGGGGAGGAGCACGGCGGCCGGGCGGTGCAGCACTTCCTGCCGGGCGGGCCGTTCGCGATGCTGCCGCTGCCGGCCAAGCGGACGTGCATCACGTGGTCCGAATGCGAGGCCGAGGCGACACGCATCCTGGCGCTCGACGACGTGGCGTTCCTCGCCGAGGTGCAGCTGCGCGCCGGCTGGCAACGGGGGGAACTGGCGCTCGAGGGCCCGAGGGCCTCATGGCCGCTCGCGACACATCTGGCGCGCGGGCTCGTCGCGTCGCGATTGGCGCTCATCGGGGATGCGGCGCGGGCCGTGCATCCGATCGCCGGGCAGGGCGTCAATCTGGGGTTCCGGGACGTCGCAGCCCTCGTCGAAGCGCTCGCGGACGGCGTGGGGCTCGGGCTCGAAGCGGGGGATGTGACGATACTCGAGCGCTACGAGCGATGGCGGCGGGCGGACGGCACGCAGGCGGCGATGGCGTTCAGCGCGCTCAATGCGCTCTTCTCGAACACGTCACGGCCGCTGCGGGCGGTCCGTACGGCTGGGCTCGGGCTGGTCGACCGCTTGCCGGGCGTGAAGGAAATGCTGGTCAGGGAGGCGGCCGGCACCACCGGCTTGCCCCCCAAGCTGCTGACGGGCGGGACGCTCTGAGGCGCCCCACCCGGCCGTTGTCCCACACGCGCACCTACCAGCTGCGTCGCGCACCGGTATCGATGTGGAAGAGACCGCCGCCATAGTGCTTGAAGCCGCCGACGAGGCTGCGGATGAAGCTCGACGCGGCGCGCCAGTTGCCGTGCACCCGGAAGTCGGCGGCATCACCAGTCAGGTGCATGGAGCGCCGCGCGCCACCGACGCGGGCATTGCGGGAACGGCTGCGGCATGTCGAATTGACGGTCACGGAGCCGAACTGGGAAGCGACCTGTGCGATGACACTCCGCAGCGACCCGTTCAGGCAGCCCGCGCTGGCCACCCACCGCACACCACCGCCGCCGGCGATGCTGCGCTGCGGCCGCGCCTGCGGCACGTAGGTTGGACCGAGGCTTGCTACCTGTACGCCACGCCTGGCGGCGGTCCTGCGGGACTTCCGGGGCGCGGGGGACCGATCGTAAACGAGGGACCGCGGCGCCTTTGCCTTCTTGCGCGTGGCGCGACGGGGGGCTGCCTCGTCATCGATGTCGGACAGCGCGGCGACAACGATCGGGCGGGAGGTCCGGAACGTTTCCTTGTTCCAGTATTCGGGCGTATCTGCCCGCGCCTCCAGCGTCGGCATCCAGAACACGGCCATCACGGCTGCGACGAGCACGGCCATCAATCGCGCACCACCGGCACGCGTCAGTTGCGCGCCATCGGCACGCGTCAGTTGCGCGCCATCGGCACGCGTCAGTTGCGCGCCATCGGCACGCGTCAGTTGCGCGCCATCGGCGCGACCCCAACCTCGACAGAGCATGAATTCACTCCCCTGCTCCTCGCCGTGCGGTCGTCGGACGAAGCTCACGCATGAGGGGGGGCGCCCGCACGGCCATTCCCCGACAGGGGCCGGCAAGTAGCGGCGACGGTCTCGAAATGGGACGAGCAAGTGTGCATATGGTTTACAGGCATGGTTAACGGAATCAACCTTCGGACGCTCGCTTGAAGCGACGGTCTCGAGCCAGATCAGAGGGTTACATTGTAGCTTTCACGATAAACGCCCGGGAGCTGGCTCCCGGGCGGCGCTCTCAGGCACATGCTTCGGCCGGCGTACTCAGTGGACGCTGGCGATTTCGAGTTCGCCGTCGAGGGCGTGCCCCACGGCAGCCTGACGGCTGTCCGTCAGGGCGATGGGTGTCCCGTCGGCGGCATGCAAGGCGTACAGATCGATGCCTCGCGGCAGGCCCTTGATGCTCGGGAACATGCGACGGGCTTCGGCGCTGGTCATCGACTTGATGTAGGCGACCTGACCGTCCCCCAGACGCGCGAGCTCGATTTCGGTGATGAGAGACTGCCGGGCTTCCATGGACCGGACCCGTGACCGGGCCGGACGGCGAGCCGGGGCACGCGTTGCACCGGGGCGCTTCTTGGTCTTCTGCATAACGCCACTCCTTCCTGCCTGGCTTACCGAGGCACGAATGCAAGCACTTTAGCGGAACCCTTGACAGGCGCCGCTTCGCCGCTTGCCAGTATGATCATTCGATTCTTAAGAGCGCGCTGTGACAGAAACGGCTCACGATCCAGCTTTCTGCCGGCCGATCTCGATGCGCCGCACCATGCGATCGGGCTCGTGACGGACCAAATCCACCGTCAACAGGCCGTTCTCGAGATCTGCGGAGCGCACCTCGATGCCGTCGGCAAGGACGAACGTGCGCTGGAATTGGCGCGCTGCTATGCCGCGGTGCAGATACTCCCGCGAGCGGTCGTCCTCCTGCTTGCCACGTACGACGAGCTGATTGTCCTCGACCAGCACCTCGAGCTGCTCCCGTCGGAAGCCGGCGACGGCGAGCACGATCCGCAGCGTCTCGGGCCCGCTCTCCGAACGGGCTACGCGCTCGATGTTGTAGGGCGGATAGCCGTCGGCGCCACCCTTTCCGACACGATCGATCAGGCGTTCGATCTCTTCGAACCCCAGAAGCAGGGGGCTGGACATGAGTGTCATGCGAGTCATGCGGTGCAAAGCCCTTTGAGCAAGCGACCTTGTAGCAACGCTGCCGCCGACGGAGCCGACGGCGCGGCCCTCCTCGAGGCGCCGCTGCGTTAGGCTACATATGGGACTCGGGCGCGGCCCGATCAATCGGTCTCCGAAAATACTTCGGACACCAGAACGGCCGCCGGCCTCACCTCAAGGCTTGGGTTGCATGCGCTGCGCGGCGTCGCTCATGAGGCGCGCAAGCTCCTGAGACTGCTCGGCATAGATGCGCATCTGCTTCTGGGCGTAGCGGGACTGGATCTCCATGGCCTCGCGCGCATCGCGGGCGCGAGCCAGCTCGGTGGCGAAGGAGAAGCTCGATTCGAGGTTCTCCTGGGCGTAGCGCATGGCCTTGCCCTGCACCTCACGCGCGCCGTCGGCCATGGCGCCCGACGACCTCGTCATCATGTCCTGGGCCTTGCGCGCCATGTCCAGGAACTGCGCATAGGCCTGGCGAGCCTGCTCGACGTTGCGCTCTGCCATCTCGCGCATCTGAGGCGGGATCTCGAAGGGAGGCGTTTCGGACATCAGATCGGTCTCCTCGACAGGACAGCAAGGGGCGCACCGGCACCAGTCCGACGCCCGGATGCCGAGACTAGCACAGGCTTGCTGCATGGCGAGTGGAAGCGGGGTGGCCGGCGCCGTCCGCGTTCGGGGGCCAACGGCTCGACGGTGGACCGTGACGTCCCGGCATTCTAGAGAGAGGCATCGAAGCCCGGGGGCATGTCCATGCACGACAACGAGCGGCTCGCGCCTGAGCCCCTGGACCTCGGCCGGCTCGCCCACGAGTTGCGGACACCACTGGCTGCGATCCAGTCCATGGCCGATGCCTTGGCCGGGGGGCATCTCGGGACGGTGGGCGATCCGCGCCACCAGAGCTATCTGGTCAACATCCGCGAGACGGCGCAGCATGCGCTCGCCGTGATCGACGGAATGATGGCAGACGGCGGCCGATCGGCAGCGCTGGCCCACGAAGCGCCCGGCCCGGTCGATCTCGGCGCAATCGCACACGAGGTTGCGGCGAGCCTCGCTCTCCTCGCGGAGCATGCGGGCGTCCGGCTGCAGGTCGTAGCGGAGAACCAAGGGGCGTCGCGGGCGCTGGCACGACCGACCGAGGTGCGCCAGATGTTAATCAACCTCGTCTCGAACGGGATCACGCACGCCGGCCGAGGGGCATCCGTCCAGATCCGCACCGACGCACCCAGGGACGACGGGCTGGTCGCGATCGAGATCGTGGACGATGGGCCGGGCATCGCCGAGGGCGTGCTCGCTGTACTCGCCAGCGGTCGAGAGCTGGCCGATACCACGGCCGCTGCGCCGCGCCGCCGGTTGCGCCTCGGCCTCGCCGTGACGCGGGCGCTCGCCATCGCCAACGGCGGGCGTCTCGATCTCGAAACGGGGCGTGCCGGGACGCGGGCGCTGCTGCTGCTGCCGGCCGCCTGAGCGTAGCGCCGCCAATCGGCGCGGTCGCTCTACCAGGCGGGCGGCGTCCACTCGGTCGTCTCGTCGATCGGGTAGGATGGTCGCGGCAGATGGCTGAACTGGAGCCGCTCGAGCACGGGTGACGTCAGGCCCTGGGTATCCACCTCGAAGACAAGCTCGGGCGGGAACCAGGGCAGGAAGCCCGAGCGGAAATGCCCGCGCGACTTCACGGCCACCGTGTGCGCCTTGCCGATGTCGAGGCCGAAGATCTCGAAGAACATCGGATCGGACGTCTGCGAACGGTCGGAAATGACGACCGCCGTAACGCCGCCGATGCGCAGCGCCGCGGACGGGCCGAGGCGCAAGGTGCGGCCCTGAGCGTGGCCGAGGCGGCCGACGAAGGTGCCGTGGTGCAAGCCCACCACCTCGGCGTCGGCCTCGAAGGGGGCGTCGCACGGGAGGCCGGAGTGGCTGTTGAACGTCGCCCGGATGCGGCCGCCGACGCCCGCCGCGTGGGCCATCTTGGCGAGTGGCGGATCGAAGAACGAACCGATCAGAACATCCTCGGCGCCCGACCAGACCAGCGCCGACAGAAGTTCCGTCGTGCGGCCCGTGCCGCCGCCGCCGGGATTGTCGCCGCTGTCCGAGAAGATGACCGGCGCGCGGTTGCGGTCCTGCGCCATTGCGACAGCCGCGGAGAGCGGTGTCAGGGTCTTGCGGAAGCGGGCGCGGTTCGACCAGCCGAGGCCGGCGATCTCTTTCGCGAGCGACCGGGCGTGGGCGACGTCGCGGCGCGCCGTGACTATGATCGCGACGCCGTTCTTCGTGCTGTCGGAGAACACGAAGCCGCCGAAGATCGACACGTTGAGGATATCGCCCGCGAACTCGGCGCGGCGACGCGTGCCGAGGTCGATCATCTCGCCGTAGGGGCCGCTCGCCGTCAGCAGGTTCACTGACGCCGGCGTCAGCGGCAGCCGGATGAAGGCCGTCTTCGGGTCGGCGAGACCGGCGAGCATCAGGCGCAGGGCCAGCGCCGCCTCCTCACCGCGCTCGATGTAGTCGACGTGCGGGTTGGTGCGGTAGCCGACGATCAGGTCGGATTGCTCGACCATGCGCTCCGAGATGTTGCCGTGAAGATCGAGGGTCACCACGACGCGCGCCTTCGGCCCGGCGATCTCGCGGGCCAGCGCGATCACCTCGCCATCCGGATCGTCGCGGTCGGTGGCGATCATGGCGCCGTGGTTCGAGACGTAGACCGCATCGAGCGGACCGGCTGCCTTCAGGCCCTCGCGGATGCGCGCGAGGTAGTCGTCCATCAGGCGGCCGTCGATCGCGCCGAGGGGGTGGCAGGCGGCGAGCAGGATCGGCACCGGCTGCCAGGGACCGGTCGCGTCCATCGTGCGGATGAACGCCGACGCCTCGCCGAGCATGAACGGGTTCTCCATGCGCGCCGCCGAGAGGATCTCTTCGCCCTCGAGCACGTAGAAGTCCTCGAAGTCCGACGCCTTGGCGACCGGCGCGAAGCGATTGCTCTCGAGCCAGACGCCTATGATGGCGACGCGGGGGGCGGTGGACGACATGGAAACTCCCGTTGCGAGCGGCGGCGGCACGCCGACGATGACGATCCGTTGAAGGTCCAGCTTAGCCGGGGAGTGGCGGGCTGCGAAGACTGGAGGCACGCGGGCGGCTGCGGCGGCACTTCTTCCCCCTCTCCCCGTCCCTCACAGGGAGAGGGTCGGGGTGAGGGGCAGTCACAAAGTTGAGTGTCGCTGTCGCTCGGCTCGGCCTGGGCGAGGCCAACACCGCAGCGATCCCGGGTCTCCGCACGAGCCGTGGGCTCGCGCGTCGCCCGGGAGCGCAAGGGGAGAGGCGGACGCGCGGACAGGCGCGGAGCGCGCTGGTGGGACGCTCACCCCACCTGCGTCCCCGGCCGAAGCGCTTTAGCGCGGAGAGCCGGGGTCTTCACAGGTGACGACGATCGCGCCACGCCCACCACTGCGCCCCCCGGCCGAGGGGCACCGCCCCGAGAGCCGGGGTCGCTTGGGTCGCTTGGAACGAAATGCGCACGGCGTTAACCGCCCTATCGGCCCGACTCATCCTCAACTCCACGTCATGCCCGCGAAGTCGGGCACCCACGGCATGTCGCGACGGCTGTGCGGCCCGTCGTGGGTCCGCGCCTTCGCGGGGATGACGCTGTGGAGGCGGATGGCAGAGTGCGAACTGGGGGTCGCTCGGCTCGGTCTGGGCGAGGCCATCACTGCAGCGATCCCGGGTCTCCGCCCGAGCCATGGGCTCGCGCGTAGCCCGGGAACGCAAGGAGCGGCGAGCACATTCGACTGGTCGAGTGCTGCCCCTCACCCTGACCCTCTCTCCGTACGGGACGGGGAGAGGGTCGGGGTGTTGCGGGACGTTTCCAATGGCCGCGAGCCGCACTCGGCCGCTCCGCCAGCGCCGGATGCAACAGCTGCCACCGTGCCAACCCGCTCGATCAAATCGGTCAATGGGCCAACCATTGGTGGTCTCATCGTAATTTCCGATGAGACCACCAGCGAAAAGCAACTGGTCATGAATAATCGCAGCCACCACGTAACGAACGTGAGGGCAACTTTGTGCGACGTGTGGCCTGAACGGGTTCAAATCCAACGATCAAGAAACTCGGGAGCAGCCGTGTGTCACAGTGCAAATCGATTCTGGTCCATCTGAAGTCCTATCAAGACTGGACGCCATCCATCGACGCGGCCATAGCCTTGGCCAAGCGCTTCGACGCCAAGTTGACCGGCCTCTACACGATCCGAGAATTGGCGATGATCAAGCTGGTGCTCGGCCCTGATCATCGCGCCGTTAGCGACGCCGAGGCTCGCGATGCGCCTCTCACAGAGGCGATGCGGACAAAATTCATGGATGCGTGCGCGCGCGCCGGGATCGATGCTCGCTTTGATATTGGCGAGGGCAACGCCAATGAGTTGCTCTCTTTCGCCGGTCGCTGCCACGACCTCGTGGTGATCGAGCAATCATCCGTTGGTCTTGATGGTCTCGGCGCGGATACAGCCGAGGAGTGTGCGGTTGCTTGCGGCATCCCAACGCTGATGGTGCCCAAGTCTGGAGACTACGCCGGAATTGGCAGATGCATCGCCATAGGTTGGAATCACAGCCGTCAATCGGCCGCCGCGTTGCACGGTGCCCTCGCCCTGATCGGCAAAGCAGATCGCGTGGTGGTTCTCCAGGGCGCCGAGCGCGATCCAATGCCGAGCGTGACGAAGCGTCCTCAGGCAGATATCGCAGCCTACCTCAAACTCCATGCAGGCAACGTCACAGTGGCCAGGATCGCCGAGAGTGGAAAAGGTTCAGGGGTAGATCTGCAGTCTGCCGCGCTCGAAGCCGGGGCAGACCTGCTCGTCATGGGCGCATACGGACGCTCGGCCTGGCGGGAGTTCGTCTTCGGCGGGACAACGCGTGAGGTCATGCAGGAGTTGCGGCTGCCGGTACTGATGGCGCACTGAGCCGAGGTGATCTTGGCTGGCGGTGCCGACATTGGTTCGCGATGTTCGACCAAGGCCAGAATGCAGGCATCACGGGTGGACCGACGCGCTGTCTCGGCGGCTTCCGGACGTGCCCAGCTCTATGAACCGAGCCTGCGGCTGAATTGGTCCACGGCGAGGACCTATCGCGCAGCACGCTCCGCAGCGTCGGTTTTGACCCGGCTCGGATATTGCGAAGGCACGCACTTCCCCCTCTGCCCGTAAGGACGGGGAGAGGGGATGAGCGTTGAGAGACGTTCCCCAAGGCCCATTGGCCCCGGGCCACACCGGGCGCGAAACCGATAGGCTCACTCGGTGATATGCCCCACTTCCTGCTGGCGCGCGTTACCCCGCCGCGCCGGCTGGCATGGCGAGGAGGGCGACGGGGGTGTCGGCCGGGCGGCCGTCGAGTTCGCTTGCGGCCAGCGCCATGGTCTGGGCCAGGTCCTCGACGCCGGTCAGGTCCACCAGATGGCGGTCGAAGAGCAGGACGAGCCCCGGATGCTGGGCCGCCGGTTCGTCGCCGCCTCCGGCCCGACGCCAGAGGTCGGGGAGCGCTGCGGCGAGGTCCGCCGCGGTAGTGGCGCGCACGAGGGCGCGGCTCCGTTGCGCGCGGATGGCGCCCGACCAGTCGACCGTGCGCATGGGGCGGGTTCCCTCGCCGCCGGTCTGGTAGACGCGAAACCCCGGCGTCGACGCCGCCAGTTCCACCGCATCGGCCCCGACGCCCAGCGAGCGTGCCGCCACGGAGCGCGCCTCGCGCTCGGAGATGGCGCCGGCCGCGTCCTTCACGTGCATCTCGGCGGCGCCCATGGCGGTGGCGCGGACGCGGTGGGTCTGGGTGTCGACCTCGACAGTAACGTCGACGCCCGCCGGGTCGGCGCCGAGCCGGACGACAGCCTCCAGCGCCTCCTTGCGGATCGCCAGCAGGTCCTCGGGCTGGGGGTGGGGCACGATGCGCTCGACCACGTCGCGGACGAGGGCCAGCGCCACGCCGATGGACGAGATCACCTCGGCATCGCGGGATATCTCGTGGCGGAGGCCCGTGCGGGCGGCCACGTGGGGAATGAGCGCCGCCGCGCCGCCGCCCTCGCCGATCAGGAGGCGCTGGTCGGGGTCGAGTTCGTATTCCTCGGCGAGGCTCTCGACGACGGGGATCACCTTGTCGGTGGCGCAATCGAGGACGGCGCGGGCCGCCTGATCCACGTCCATGCCGAGGAACCGCGCCAGCGCCGCGAAGGCCCGGCGCGCGGCGTCGCGATTGCCACTGGCGTGGACGCCGGGCGGCGCAAGGCCCAGCACGTTCGCGGCGCACGTCGTCGTCAGGGCGAAACGGCGGCCGTCGGCGACGCGGATCGCGACGTGATCGGCGCCGTCGCCGGGCTTCGGCTCGACCAGTTCGACCTCGGGATCGACGAAGGCCTCGGGATCGGCGAATGCCGCGTAGGCGAGGCCGGCGATGTGGGCGCTGCGCGGCCCGACGTCGATCAGCCGGCCCGGCGCGGCCCGGATCAGGCTGCCGCCCGCGATGCCGATGACCCGCACGTCGAGCGAGGACACATAGGTCTCGTGGCCGCCGACGCGGGCGTAGGCCACGGTCGGGCGGCCGTTCCTGATGACGCCGATGTTGGTCGAGGTGCCGCCGACCTCGAAGTAGATGCCGTCCGATACCTTGAGATGCATCAGCGCGCCGGCGACGCTCGCGGCGGGGCCGGAGAGCATGGTCATCGCCGGGCGACGGCGCATCTCGCGGATATCCATGACGCCGCCATCGCCGCGCATGACCATCAGCGGCGCCTCGATACCAGCCTCTCGCACGCTCGCCTCGGTCATGTCGGCGGTGGAGATCATGCGGGGCAGGATCGACGCATTGACCACGGCGGTGCGGGTGCGCGTCGTCAGGCCATAGAGGCGCGTGATCTCGTGGCCGCAGGTTGTCGGGAGGCCGGCCTCGCCGCCGATCCGGCGCACCAGTTCCTCGGTGGCGGTGTTGTCGACGCCGAAGGCCGCCGTCGCCACGAGAACGCGCGCGCCCTCGGCCTGAAGCGCGCCGATCGCTTCGCGGACGGCTGCCTCGCCGAGGTCGTCGGAGACGAGGAACCGGTTGGACGTCGCGAGCCAGCGTCCGGGGGCGAGTTCAATCGGGGCGATGCGGGCCTGCGGCTCGGCCAGCGCCGCCGCCGCCTGTCCCGCCATGGCGACAACGCCGACGGAGGCCACGTCGCCCTCGAGCAGCGCGTTGGTCGCCTGCGTGGTCGAGTGGGCGAGAAACACCACCTGATCGGGGGCGACGGCCGAGGCCTCGAGCACGCGGCGGAACACCTCGACCACGCCGGCCGCCACACCCCGGGGGTGATCGTGGGTCGTTAGCACCGATGCCCGGCCCGTCACGTCACGCGTCCGCGTATCGATGAGCACGGCCTTGGTGAACGTCCCGCCGACGTCGATGCCGATGCGATAGGCGGGGCGCTGGCTCATGGGGGTCGCAATCCGGTTCTCCGGCGGCGGGGCCGGGCTCGTTGGCAGGCTGGGGCGGGGGTCGCGGGGCGCGACGGTCGGGGACAAGTGTGAACGGCCGGCGGCCCCGCTGTGGGGCGGCGAGTTGCCGCGTCGGCGGAACACGGTATAGAAGCAGGCAGCCAGAGCCGCAATGCCAGGGGCATCCGCCCGAGAAAGGTTCGACATGCAGAAGTTCACGACGCTGAAGGGCGTGGCCGCGCCGCTCAACATGATCAACGTCGACACCGACATGATCATCCCGAAGAACTACCTGAAGACGATCAAGCGGACCGGCCTCGGCAAGCACCTGTTCGCGGAGATGCGCTTCGACGAGCAGGGCCGCGAGAAGCCCGACTTCGTGCTCAACAAGGGTCCTTACCGGGGCGCCACGATCCTCGTTGCCGGGCAAAACTTCGGCTGCGGATCGAGCCGCGAGCATGCCCCTTGGGCGCTTCTCGACTTCGGCATCCGCTGCGTCATCGCGCCGTCGTTCGCGGACATCTTCTTCAACAACACGTTCAAGAACGGCATCCTGCCGATCGCGCTGCCGGAAGCGCGCGTGAACGAGCTGTTGCGCTTCCTCCTCGAACTGCCGGGCGCGGAGATCACCATCGACCTGCCGGCGCAGACGGTGACGGGACCCGACGGCAAGGTCGATACGTTCGAGATCGACGCCTTCCGCAAGCACTGCATGATCAACGGCCTCGACGAGATCGGCCTGACGCTCGAGAAGGCAGCGGCCATCGCCACTTACGAGAGCCGGATCGCCAAGGAACGCTCCTGGGTGTAGCCTCGCAGGCCTCACCTTCCCGGTGGCCGACACGCGAGGAGCCTACGTCATGGCGGACCCCCAGCCGATTCGGTTCAAGGATGGCGCGGCCTACGAACTGACGATGGGCAAATGGAGCCATCTCGTCGGCGGACGGTTTGTCGACTGGCTGGCACCGCCGGCTGGTCTCGCGTGGGTCGATGTCGGCTGCGGCAACGGCGCTTTCACAGAACTTCTGGTCGAGAGATGCGCGCCGTCGTCCGTCGACGGTATCGACCCGTCCGAGGGGCAACTCGCGTTCGCCCGGACGCGGGCAGGTGCCGCCGGGGCACGGTTTCAGGTGGGCGACGCCACAGCGCTGCCCTATGCGGACAAAATGTTCGATGCGGCCGTGATGGCGCTCGTCATCTTCTTCGTGCCTGATCCCGTCAAGGGCGTGGCCGAGATGCGACGCGTCGTCAAGTCAGGTGGGATCGTCGCGGCGTACGCTTGGGACGTTACGCGCGGCGGCGCGCCGTTCGAACCGATCTGGGACGAGATGCGGCGTCTCGGCGTCGAGCCGGCGCAACCGCCCAGCAAGGACGTTTCGCGGATAGAGGGGCTGGCTCGGCTGTGGCGCGACGCGGGATTGCTGAGTGTCGAAACGCGGGAAATCGTGGTCGAGCGCGGTTTCGCCAGTTTCGAGCATTTCTGGACCGCCACGACCGCGCACAATGTCAACGTCGCGATCGAGGCCATGACGGCCGAGCAACAGGCGCAACTCAAGGCGAGGGTGCAGGCCCGCATGCCGACCGATGCCGCCGGCCGGGTTGCGTTCACATCGAAGGCCAACGCCGTCAAGGGGCGGGTGGCCTAGCGGTTGGCAACCGAGCCGGCCACGTAGGCAAGGATCGAGCGCCCCGAGATCGCATTCACAAGTCGTCATCGGGGGCAGCTGCATGGCTCGATTGCGGCCATTCCGGATCTGTCATTGGCGACGGTTTTCTTCAGCGGTGACGTTGCGAGCCCGACGAGGGGCGCAACCCATCTGGCCGCCTCGCGGGCGAACGCAATTCTTGCGCGCTCGCATTGCCGAAGGTCCGAGCCGACCGCGAAGCCCGTAATCCTACGGAACGGCCCATAAAGCGCTAACTCCCAGAAAATCATCGTTCTTTGTGCAGTAATCTGACATTCCGTAGTTTGATTGTTCCTGCAAATCAGTTTAGCTCGCGGGGTATGTGTTTCGTGACTGTGTGAGCGTCGAAACCTCGAGGCGAGGCGATGCCGACAGCCCAGTGCACTCCGCCCCGCCCGGCGGCACGACTTCCCCGGATGGTCCATCATCTCCGAAGCGCGCTGGTCGGCTTCCTCGTCGTGTTCGCGATGTCGATCGGCGGCGTTACCGCGGCCTTCGCGCTCTGTCAGACGCAATCCGTCGCGAACCCCCTCACCGTCAACTTCAACGCCTCCACGCAGATCGTGACCGTTTCAGCACGCGTCACGCGGACCGGTGTCATTCCACCTCCGCCGCCGACGCCCAACTCGTGCCCGGCCGGCCAGAACGTCAATGTCGGCAACGTCACGTTCACATCGCCGGCGTTCACGGGGCCGGTGTCCGGCAATCTGCCGACGGGCGGCGTCACCGGCGTTCACTCGGCCGTCGCCACGATCGCCGCCGGCATGGCCGCGGGGACCTATCCACTCGTCGCGCACTATAATGGCTCCACCAACAACGAGCCGAGCGGCGGCGCACTCGAGATCGCCTCGACGATCACCATCCAGCCGGCTGCCTCCACCACGGTGCTCTCGTCGGCGACATCAAACCCCAGCGCCTTCGGCAGCGCTGTCGCGCTCACCGCCACGCTGGCGTCGCCTGCGGGGACGCCCGCCGGCTCGGTGTCGTTCTTCAATGGCGCAACGCTGCTCGGCACGGCGATCGCCTCAGGCGGCGTCGCGTCACTCTCGGTCTCGTCGCTGCCCGTCGGGACGCATGCCGCCATCACGGCCGTCTACGCCGGTGACGGAAATTTCACGGGCTCCACCTCGCCCTTGATCAGCCGCACGGTGACCGTCGCGCCGCAGGCGATCATCTTCGCCAATCCCGGCCCGCAGACGTTCGCGCCGGCAGGGACGCTGGCGCTCACGGCCTCAGCCACGTCGGGACTCACGGTCACGTTCGCCAGTACGACGCCCGCCGTCTGCACGGTCTCCGGCGCGACCATCACCACCGTATCGGCCGGCTCCTGCTCGATCATCGCGAGCCAACCGGGAGACACCAACTACGCCCCGGCGCCCGACGTCGCGCAGACCTTCTCCATCCTTCCACTCGGAACGACGATCACGCTCGTGTCGTCGCCCAATCCGAGCCAGGCGGGGCAGGCCGTGACGCTGACGGCCACGATCGCGCCGACGACGGCGACCGGTCTCGTGACGTTCCGCGCCGACGGGGCTTCGATCGGTACTGCGACGCCCGCTGCCGGCACAGCGCAGATCGTCACGACGGCACTCGCCGCAGGAACGCGCTCGTTGACGGCCGAGATCGCGGCGTCGCCGGGACACACGGCTGCGACGTCGACGGCGATCACGCACACCGTCCTGCAACCCGGATCGGTGCGCCTTCGCATCGTCACCGGCAGCGGCAACGGCACCTTCCAGTTCACATCCGCGACGCTGGGGCTTGCGGCCACGGTCACGACGAGCGCCGGCGCGGGTGAGGTCGGTCCGGTGGCGCTCGCGGCTGGCACACATGCCGTCAGCCTGACCGTCCCAGGCGGCTTCTCGCTTTCGCGTGTGTCGTGTTCGGATGCCGACAGCACCGCGCAGGTCGCGCCGCCCGGCGCGACGATCCAGCTCGCGGCCGGTGAAGACGTGACGTGCACGTTCGAGGCGCGCGGCTCGCTGGAACGCACGGTCGAGGCGATCTCGCGCTTCTTGGCGCGGCGCAACGACCTGATCCTGTCGCACGCGCCAGACGCCGACCGGCAGATCGACCGGCTGGCCGAGTTCAATGCCCGGAACGACACGGCAGGGCCGCCGGACGCCACGGCCGGCCTCGTCGCGGGAGGCCGGCTCGCGTCCGGTTTCGGTGGGTCGCCCGCTGCCGGGGCGCGCGGCTCCGCCATCGGTCTCGCCGACCTCGCACCCGACGACGAGCGCCCCGGTGCCCGAACGCCAGATGTGCTGCAATCCGACAGCGCGCGACAGTTCGCCGTTTCGGGCAGCCTTGCCTCCGTGCGACGCGCGACGGCCGGCAGCGGTGGTACGGACGGCCTTTCACTCACGACCGGAGCCCGGCCGGCCATCGTTCATGTGCCGAGCCGCTTCGACGTCTGGGTCGAGGCACGCTACGGGTCGTTCGAGGACGGCGGCCGACGGAACGGGAGCACGGGCCATTTCGGCATCGTGCATCTCGGGGCCGACTACGTCGTCAGCCCGTCGCTGCTGGTCGGCACCTATGTGCAGATCGATTCCATGTCCGAGCGCCTGCATGCGGCCGGGAGCCTGACCGAGGGGACGGGTTTCATGGCCGGCCCCTACGCCACGCTCCGGCTGACCGACGAGATCTATCTGCAGGGCCGCGCCGCCTGGGGCCGCTCGAACAACACGGTGAGCCCGTTCCTCACCTACACCGACGACTTCGACACCGAGCGCTGGCTCGTCTCCGCGACGCTCAAGGGGCGGTGGACGTACGGAGCGTTCGCAGTAAAGCCGGCCGCGACGGTCGCCTACATCGAGGACGTCAGCGACGCCTATACCGACACGCTCGGCGCTGCGATCCCAAGCCTCTCGACCAGTCTCGGCCAGGTTCGCTTCGGGCCCGAGTTCTCGTACCGTCATATCGCGGAGGACGGCACCCTCGTGGAGCCACGCCTCGGGCTCGAGCTCATTCACAATTTCAGCGGTGGCGGGCTCGTGGTCGACGGCGTCGAGACCGGGCCGGAGGGAACGCGCGGCCGTGTCGAGGCCGGTCTCCGCGCCGTCAATGCCGGCGGGCTGACGTTCGACATCTCGGCCGGGCTCGACGGCATCGGTGCGGCGGACTACAGCGCGATCAGCGGCCGGGCCGGCGTTCGCGTGCCGATGCAGTGAGCGTCGCTGCCGCTCGCCACTGCCGGGAATGATGTCTAAGCTTCCTGTTGCCGGGGTGCCAGACGGTCCGCCAGAGGCCGCGGCTCCGGCGTGAACCGGAGGAAGCAATGACCCGAAAGAGACGATCCATCGCGGCCATGGCCGTGGTGGCGCTGGCCGCGAGCGGCCTTCCCGCGTTGGCGCAGAAGCAAGGCGGCACGCTCCGCCAGTACATCAGCGCCAACCCCTCCAGCCTTTCGATCCTGGAGGAAGTCAGTTTCACGACGGTGATGGCGGCCGGGACCGTGTTCAACGGTCTCGTCGTGTTCGATCCCGCCAAGCCCGTGGGCAGCGCCGACACGGTGATCCCGGAACTCGCCGAGAGCTGGAGCTGGGATGCCAGCGGCACGAAGCTGACGTTCAAGCTGAGGGCCGGCGTCACGTGGCACGACGGCAAGCCGTTCACGGCCAAGGACGTGCAGTGCACCTTCCACTGGCTCAACGGCAAGGAGCCGGGATACTTCCGCAAGAACCCGCGTCGCATCTGGTGGCAGAACCTCACCGAGGTGACCACCAACGGCGATCTCGAGGCGACGTTCCACCTCGGGCGGCCGCAGCCGTCCATCCTGGCCATGTTGGGCTCGGGCTTCGGCGTCGTCTATCCTTGCCATGTCGCGGCGAAGGACCAGCGGACCCATCCGGTCGGAACCGGCCCGTTCAAGTTCGTCGAGTTCAAGAGCAACGAGCGCGTCCGGGTCGTGAAGAACCCCGACTACTGGAAGAAGGGCCAGCCGTATCTCGACGGCGTCGATTCGATCATCGTCGGCAATCGCTCGACGCGCGTCCTCGGCCTCATCGCCGGAGAGTTCGACCTGACGACGACCGGCGACATCACGGTGCCCTTGAAAAACGACATCGCCGCACGCGCGCCGCACATCGTGTGCACGCTCGGCCCGACGAACGTCTCGACGAACCTGCTCGTCAACGCCAAGCGACCGCCCTTCGACAATGCGCAGTTGCGCAAGGCCATGGCCCTCGCGATCGACCGGCAGGGGTTCATCGACATCCTCTCGCAAGGCGCCTCGAGCATGTCCGGCGCCATGATGCCGCTGCCCGAGGGGATCTGGGGCATGCCGCCGGAGGTGCTCTCGAAGCTCACGGGCTATGGTGGCACGCTCGAGGAGCGGCGCGCCGAGGCGCGAAAGATCATGGAGGGGCTCGGCTACAGTGCACAGAACAAGGTCGCCTTGAAGGTCTCGACGCGCGACCTCTCATCCTACAAGGACGCAGCCGTCCTCATGGTCGACCAGCTCAATCAACTGCACTTCGCGGCCGAGCTCGAAATCGTCGAATCGAGCGTCTGGTTCGGCCGCGCCCAGCGCCAGGACTATACCGTCGCGCTCAACCTGACCGGCTCCGCGGTCGACGACCCCGACGCGACGCTGGTCGAGAGCTATGCCTGCAAATCCGAGAACAACTTCACGAAATACTGCAACCCGGAGATCGAGAAGCTGCTCGAGGCGCAGTCGCAGGAGCGGGACCAGGTCAAGCGGCGGCAGATCGTGTGGGACATCGAGCGGCAGCTCAACGAAGAGGTGGCGCGTCCGATCATCACGCACGGCCGCACGGCGCAATGCCGGCAGCCCTACGTGAAAGGGTATGTCCGGGCGGCAAACAGCATCTACTCGAACTATCGCCACGATCAGGTGTGGCTCGACAAGTAGCGACGGCGGAGCGGCCGGAGCATTGGCTCCGGCCGTCCTGCCCTGACGTCAACGCGCGTCGCGCAGGCGTCCGATGCTCGTGTCGAGGACGCGACGGAGCTTTTCCGCCGCGCCCTTTATGGCTTTCTCTACGGTCTCGGCCGAATGGGTCGCGGCTTCGGGTTTGCGGCCTTCGAGGCGGGCTTCCATCATGCAGCGCTTGTCGTCGGCGCCGCCCTTGCCACCGTTGACGTCGGTCAGGTGCACCTCGAGGCGTGTGATCTTCGGCACGTGGGGCGTCAGTGCTGCCGTCGCGAGGCGCTCGACACTCGGCTCAAGTCCACTGCCGTTGATGTGGCTGTCGGTGCTGATCTCGATCTTCATTGCCGTCCTTTCCTGCGTTTCATCGATCCTTGCCGATCCGCATCGCCTTTTTCAGGAAGGCGAGTTCGGCCCTGGCCACGGTCACGATGGTCGACGCCTGCCGGAAGCCGTGTCCCTCTCCGGCAAACTCATGAAGTTCGGTTTTGATCCCCCGGTCGCTGAGTCGCTCGTGGATGAGGCGCGACTGATCCGGCGGCACGACCCGGTCGTCGAGACCCTGGAACAGGATCAGCGGCGCCGTCATGGCGCCGATCCGGGTGATCGGCGAGCGCGCCTCCGCGATCCTGCGCCAGCGGCCCGGCGTGGTGCCGAGAAGGCGATGCAGATAGCCGGCTTCGAACTTGTGCGTCGATTGCATGAGCAGCGACAGATCCGAAATCCCATAGTGGCTCGAGCCCGCCGCGAACACCTCGGTGGTGGCCAGCGCCATCAGCACGGTGTAGCCGCCGGCGCTGCCGCCCGCGATCGCGATGCGCGCCGGGTCAGCGAGCCCTTCGTTGCCGAGGAAATGGGCACCCGCAGCGCAATCTGCAACATCGGCGATGCCCCATTCGCCATCGAGACGCTCGCGATAGGCCCGGCCGTAGCCGGTCGAGCCCGAATAATCGACATCGAGCACGGCAAAGCCGCGCGAGGTGAAATACTGGACGCGGAGCGCCAGACCCCGCCCGGCGGAGGCCGTCGGGCCGCCGTGGGCGAAGACGACGGCCGGCGGGCGGCTGCCGGCAGGCCCGCGATGGGTCGCGCTCGCAGGCGGATAATACTGGGCGAACGTCGTCTTGCGATCACCGCCCCGGAAGGACACGGTCCGGCCTTTCGACAGGCCGCGCGGGTCGAGTGCGATCTCGCTCGCCTGCCGCAGGACGATCCGGGTCTTGCGGGCATTGGGGCGCGCCAGCAGAGCCGCGGGAGCCGCCGGCCGCCCGGCGAACATCGCTAGGCCGCCGTCGTAGGTTGCCACGGCGCCGGTGCCAGCCAGCGCCGGCATCGGATCGACCGTCGTCGTCGGTCGCTGGCGTGACAGGTTCGACAGGCCAAGGACCGACGGCGTTCCGTCGATGGCGGCGACCACCGATACCTCGTCCGGGCCGGTGACCAGCATCGTGCGCACGCCGAGGTTCCACATCGGCAGGCCGAGTTCGGACTTCAGGCGGGTGAGCGGGCGCGTCCCCGCTCCGTCCCACAGCATCACGTTGCCGAAACCCGTCGCGTCGGACAGGAAGACGAGACGGCCGTCGTCGAGCCACTGGGGCTGCATGGCCGCGACGCCCTTGCCACCGGCGATGCGCTCGGCACGGCCGATCGAGCCGTCACCACGAACGGGCGCCACCATCAGAGCCGACTGGTCCCACGGCATGTCGGGCAGATCCCAGGCGAGGTAGGCGAGGCGCTTTCCATCGGGCGAGAGGCGCGGGAACGCATAGAAATCGCGACCGGCCGCGGCATCGATCACCGTGCCACGCGCTCGGCCGTCGAGGGCGATCGAGACGAGGAGGTTTTCGGGGTGCTGATGATCGTTGCCGGCGAAGTGTCGCTCGGCGACCGCAAGGAGGCGTCCGCGCTCACGGTCGAGTTCGAGATCGGCGAAGCGAAGGGTCGGCTCGGTGGTGATCCGCTCGGGGGCGCATCCGGGCGTCACGCGCCAGACGTCCTGCTCGCGCATCTCGACGAAGTAGACGGTCTCGCCGTCGACGAGGAATTCCGCGCCGCCATATTCGTGCACACGCGAGCGGGCCGAGAAGGGCTGCGGCAGAAGGTCCTCGGGTGGCTGGCCCGGCCGCGCCCGGACGATCACCTGACGTCCTGCCTCGTCCGGGCGCCCCTCACTCCAGTAGACGAAGGGGCCGGCTCCCTGCACATGGCCGAAACGCCGGGCACCACGCGTCAGAGCGCGCGGTGAAATAGGCGATGGCCACAAGCCGAACGGTGCCTTGTCGCGTGTGGCTCGGATCACCATCGTGAGACTCCTGTCGCAGCGCTGTCAGCCGCGCCCTTGCCCTCCCCCGCCGCTTCTATAGCCTGCCTGCCGCGCCGACGCGATTGCCATGCGTTGCCGCAATTTTGGGTTTGCAGTCCGTGATAGGTCAGTTATGCTGTCCTTTACGTGGTTCAGCTGCCGAAGCCACGCCCCGACTTGTCGCGCCGCGATTGGCGGAACGCGAAGTTGTGCGGGTGGCGGAATCCACGCATCGAGGGAAGAGACGGGCACAGCTCGCAAGATCTCCTTCGCACCTGGCCGACGATGCTGTCCAAACCGAGAGACAGCAAGCTCGGTCATGAATTGCGGATGGAGAATTGCGACTGGTGCACGCCGCTGCGCGCGGTAAGACGTCGACCGGGGCTCCGTGGGGAGCCGGCGGCCGGCGACAAGCCGCGGGCCATCATCATGGGTCGATCTGATCCGCGAGGACATACGCTATGGCTGAGAAGAGATCGGTTGCGCTTCGGACTGCAGGCATCGGTGCGTATTCGGCGCCCGAAAAAGCCGGCCTGTTCGACCGAAAGCGCGAGCATGACGCGTGTGGCGTCGGCTTCATCGTCGATCTCAAGGCCCGCGCGACGCATTCCATCGTGGCGGACGCCCTCGCCATCCTCGAGAACCTCGAGCATCGCGGCGCGGTCGGTGCCGACCCGACCTCGGGCGACGGCGCCGGCATCCTGATCCAGATCCCGCACGCTTTCCTCGCGGACGAGTGCGCCCGGCTCGGCTTCGCGCTGCCGAAGCCCGGCCAGTATGCCGTCGGCCACATCTTCCTGCCGCAGGACGAGCGGCTGCTCGCGCATTGCGAGCGCGTCTGGGCACGCATCGTGCGCGAGGAAGGGCTCGAGCTGATCGGCTTCCGGCCCGTTCCCGTCGACAACGCGTCACTCTCCGAGATGGTGCGCACCACCGAGCCGCGCCACATGCAGATCTTCGTCGGCAAGCCGGCGCAGATCGCCAGCGAGGACGAGTTCGAGCGCAAGCTCTACATCGTGCGCAAGTCCGTCTCGAATGCGCTCTACGATGCCTACAAGGGGCGCGACATCGGACACTACTGCGTGTCGCTCTCGTCGCGGACGCTGGTCTACAAGGGGATGTTCCTCTCCTATCAGGTGAAGGCCTACTACAAGGACCTTTCGGACCCGCGCCTCGCCTCGGCGCTGGCCCTCGTCCACCAGCGCTTCTCGACCAACACGTTCCCGTCGTGGAAGCTGGCGCATCCCTACCGGATGGTGGCGCACAACGGCGAGATCAACACGCTGCGCGGCAACGTCAACTGGATGGCGGCGCGGCAGGCGTCCGTCGCCTCGCCGCTGTTCGGCAGCGACATCTCGAAGCTTTGGCCGATCTCCTACGAGGGGCAGTCGGACACCGCGTGCTTCGACAACGGCCTCGAGTTCCTCGTGCGCGGTGGCTACAGCCTCGCGCATGCGGCCATGATGATGATCCCGGAGGCGTGGGCCGGCCATGCCACCATGGATCAGGCGCGGCGCGCCTTCTACGAGTACCACGCGTGCCTGATGGAGCCGTGGGACGGCCCGGCCGCCATGGCGTTCACCGACGGCAAGCAGATCGGCGCGACGCTGGACCGCAACGGTCTCCGGCCGGCCCGATATCTCGTGACTACCGACGACCGGGTGATCATGTCATCGGAATCCGGCGTGCTGCCGATCGCGGAGGAGCAGATCGCCAGGAAGTGGCGCCTGCAGCCGGGCAAGATGCTGCTGATCGATCTCTCCGAGGGCCGCATCATCTCGGATGACGAACTGAAGAAGGATCTGGCCGCCCGCCATCCCTACGAGACGTGGCTCAAGCGGACCCAGATCCAGGTCGGCGACCTGCCGCTGCCGAAGCCGCCGGAGCGCAAGGCGACCAACGTGTCACTGATGGATCTGCAGCAGGCCTTCGGCTATACGCAGGAAAGCCTCAAGTTCCTGATGAGCCCGATGGTCCAGACGGGCCAGGAGGCCGTCGGCTCGATGGGCACCGACACGCCGATCTCGGCGCTGTCGGCGAAGCCCAAGCTGCTGCACACCTACTTCAAGCAGAACTTCGCGCAGGTGACGAACCCGCCGATCGATTCGATCCGCGAGGAGCTCGTCATGAGCCTCGTGTCGTTCATCGGACCCCGGCCCAACATCCTCGACCTCGAGGGCACGTCGAAGGTCAAGCGCCTCGAGGTGTACCAGCCGATCCTGACAAACGAGGATCTGGAGCGCATCCGCCAGATCGGGCAGGTCAAGGACAACCATTTCGCCTCGATCACCATCGACATCACCTACCCGGCCGACAGCGGCGTCAACGGGATGAGCTGGGCGCTCGACGTCGTGTGCGCGGAAGCCGAGGAGGCGGTGCGCTCGAAGGACTACAACATCGTCATCCTGTCGGACCGCAACACCGGGCCGGACCGGGTGCCGATCCCGTCGCTGCTCGCCACCAGCGCCGTGCATCACCATCTGATCAAGCAGGGCCTGCGCACGTCGGTCGGCCTCGTCGTCGAGACGGGCGAGGCGCACGAGGTGCATCAGTTCGCGACGCTCGCGGGCTTCGGCGCGGAGGCGATCAACCCCTATCTCGCGTTCGAGACCATCGCCGAGCTGCTGCCGGAACTCGACGAGAAGATCGAACTCAAGGAAGCGCAGAAGCGCTTCATCAAGGCGATCGACAAGGGCCTCCTCAAGGTCATGTCGAAGATGGGCATCTCGACCTACCAGAGCTATTGCGGCGCGCAGATCTTCGATGCCGTCGGCCTCAAGTCGGCGTTCGTGAAGCGCTACTTCACCGGCACGCACACGCAGGTCGAAGGCGTGGGACTGCGCCAGATCGCGCGCGAGACGTTCGAGCGGCACCGGCAGGCGTTCTCTGACGTACCGCAGCTCGACGGCATGCTCGACGTCGGCGGCGAGTACGCGTTCCGGCTCCGGGGCGAGGCGCACGTGTGGCGTCCGACCGTGGTGGCCGACCTGCAGCACGCGGTGCGCACCACCAGCGTCGACGACGCCAAGGCCGGCAAGATCCCGCAGAAATGGCGGGACTACGCGCGACAGGTCAACGACCAGTCCGAGCAACTGATGACGCTGCGCGGGCTGTTCCGGATCAAGTCGGCGGAGGAGATGGAGCGCAAGCCCGTTCCGCTCGCCGAGGTGGAGCCCGCCAGCGAGATCGTCAAGCGGTTCGCCACCGGCGCCATGAGCTACGGCTCGATCAGCCGCGAGGCGCACACGACTCTCGCCATTGCCATGAACCGGATCGGCGGCAAGTCGAACACCGGTGAGGGCGGCGAGGAAGCCGACCGCTACAAGCCCATGCCCAACGGCGACAGCATGCGCTCGGCCATCAAGCAGGTGGCGTCCGGCCGGTTCGGCGTCACGACCGAGTATCTCGCCAACTCGGACATGATGCAGATCAAGATGGCGCAGGGCGCCAAGCCCGGCGAGGGCGGCCAGCTCCCCGGCCACAAGGTCGACCAGACGATCGCGAAGGTCCGGCACTCGACGCCGGGCGTCGGGCTCATCTCGCCGCCGCCGCACCACGACATTTATTCGATCGAGGATCTGGCTCAGCTCATCTTCGACCTGAAGAACGTCAACCCGGCGGCCGACGTCTCGGTGAAGCTCGTCTCCGAAGTCGGCGTCGGCACGGTCGCGGCCGGTGTCGCCAAGGCGCGCGCCGACCACGTGACGATCTCGGGCTTCGAAGGCGGCACCGGCGCCTCGCCGCTGACGTCCATCAAGCACGCCGGCAGCCCGTGGGAGATCGGTCTCGCGGAAACGCACCAGACGCTGGTCTACAACCGGCTGCGCGGACGGATCGCGGTGCAGGTCGACGGTGGCATCCGCACCGGACGCGACGTCGTGATCGGCGCGCTGCTCGGAGCCGACGAGTTCGGCTTCGCGACGGCGCCGCTGATCTCGGCCGGCTGCATCATGATGCGCAAATGCCACCTCAACACGTGCCCTGTCGGCGTCGCGACGCAGGACCCGGTGCTGCGCGCGAAGTTCAAGGGCCAGCCCGAGCACGTCATCAACTTCTTCTTCTTCATCGCGGAGGAAGTGCGCGAGCTGATGGCCGAGATGGGGCTGCGCTCGTTCGACGAACTGGTCGGGCAGTCGCAATATCTCGACAAGGCGCGGGCCATCGGCCACTGGAAGGCACGCGGGCTCGATTTCGAGAACCTGTTCCACAAGCCCGAGGTGCCCGAGACGGTCGCGATCCGGCACGTCGAGCGGCAGGACCACGGGCTCGAAAAGGTGCTCGACAACAAGCTGCTCGAGATCGCGAAGCCAGCCATCGACAGCAAGAAGCCGGTGAAGGCCGAACTCGCCATCTCCAATCGTGACCGGGCGACCGGCGCGATGCTGTCCGGCGCCATTGCGAAGGCGCATGGGCATGGCGGTCTCGCCGAGGACAGCGTCTGGCTGACCTTCAACGGCATCGCCGGGCAATCGTTCGGCGCATGGCTCGCCAAGGGCGTGACGCTGGATCTCGTCGGCGAGGCCAACGACTACGTCGGCAAGGGTCTCTCGGGCGGCAAGATCATCGTCCGGCCGAACCCCAAGTCGGGGATCGTGCCCGAGGAAAGCATGATCGTCGGCAACACGGTCCTTTACGGCGCGATCACCGGCGAGTGCTATTTCCGAGGCATCGCGGGCGAGCGGTTCGCGGTGCGCAACTCGGGCGCGATCGCGGTCGTCGAAGGCACGGGCGATCACGGCTGCGAATACATGACCGGCGGCGTCGTCGTCGTTCTTGGCCAGACGGGGCGCAACTTCGCGGCCGGCATGTCGGGCGGCATCGCCTACGTGCTCGACGAGGACGGCACGTTCGAGCGGAAGTGCAACCTCGCCATGATCGACCTCGAGCCGATCGAGGCCGAGGAGACGGTGCTGCGCCAGCTTCAGAACGCCAGCGATCTCGCCAGCCACGGGCTCGTCGATGTGATGAGCGACATGTCGAAACAGGATGCCGCGCGTCTCCACGCCCTGATCACGCGGCATGCCCACTACACCAACTCGGCCAAGGCCAAGACCATTCTTGCCGACTGGCCGACGTGGCAGACGAAATTCCGCAAGGTGATGCCGGTCGAGTACCGCCGGGCGCTCGCCGAGATGGCGAAGCACCAGGCCGAACTCGGCACGGGTCTCGAGACGATCGAGATCGGCGTGCCCGGTAGCTCCGACAAGACGGGCAAGGGCAAACGCAAGGGCAAGTCGCCGGCGGCGGAGTGATCTCAGTCATGCAGACATTACCAACGTACGGCACCCTCGTGACGGAATGGCTGAAGGACAAGGGGCCGGACGACTGGCATCGTCTGCTTCTTCACTGGAATTGGGATCACGGAATGATGCCGTTGAAATGGATTGCCGAGCAACCGGACTGCGACAAGGCCACGGCGCTGCAGATCTTCTGGCACAGTGCGCCTGAAACACAACTCGCGTGTCGAACATGGGACGAAGCGCGCAAGCAGTACTGCCATGAGGAATGGGAAATCTTGAAGCTGATCACGGAAAGGTGGGCGGCCGGTAGCTTCGTTAGGGCTGAACTGGCCTTCAACTCTTCCGAGCAGGTGGATGAGGATGGTCTGCGCGAGCGGGTCCAGGATTTTGGTGTCGATGATTTCGGCTTTCCCGTGCCAGCAGAGATGTTTCTGCCGCGCGAGGGACGTCAACTGGAGGGGTTCAAGGACCTCAACGACGGAGTGCCCGCCGAGGTCGCCGCGCAGATGGGCGCGCTGGAGCGCGGCGCCTAGGCGCCGACCGCGTCAGTACTCGACAATCGGCAAAGCGAATACTTCCGGGCTTGCTTCCCGATAGGAAAAGAGACAATGGGCAAAGTCACAGGTTTCATGGAGTTCGAGCGCGCCGACCGGGGCTATCGGCCGGTCGACGAGCGTCTCAAGCACTGGCAGGAATTCGTGGTGCCGCTGTCCGAGGGCGAGACGCGCACGCAGGCCTCGCGGTGCATGGATTGCGGCATTCCCTACTGTCACAACGGGTGTCCGGTGAACAACCAGATCCCCGACTGGAACGACCTCGTCTACAACAACCGCTGGCAGCAGGCGCTGGTCAACCTGCACTCGACCAACAACTTCCCGGAGTTCACCGGCCGCGTCTGCCCGGCGCCGTGCGAGGCCGCCTGCACGCTCAACCTCGACGACAATCCGGTCACCATCAAGACGATCGAGTGCGCGATCATCGACAAGGGCTTCGCGGAGGGCTGGGTGAAGCCCGAGCCGGCCGAGACCAAGACCGGCAAGTCGGTCGCCATCGTCGGGTCGGGGCCGGCCGGGCTCGCTGCCGCGCAGCAGCTCGCGCGCGTCGGCCATACCGTGCACGTCTACGAGAAGAACGCCGAACCGGGCGGGCTCCTCCGCTACGGCATTCCGGACTTCAAGCTCGAGAAGACCGTCGTGGCACGGCGGGTCGATCAGCTCAAGGCCGAGGGCGTGGTGTTCCACGTCAACACCAACGTCGGCAAGGACGTGACGGCGTTCGAGCTCGAGGACAAGTACGACGCGGTGCTCCTCACGGGCGGCTCCGAGCGGCCCTTCGACTTCTTCGAGAAGGCGCCGGGACGGGATCTCGACGGGTTGCATTTCGCGATGGATTTCCTGCCCCAGCAGAACCGTCGCGTCTCGTCGGAGCCAATCCCGGGCGCGACGCGCGAGATCAGCGCCAAGGGAAAGCACGTCATCGTCATCGGTGGCGGCGACACGGGCTCGGACTGCATCGGAACCAGCCTCCGGCAGGGTGCGCTCTCGGTGACGCAGCTCGAGATCATGCCGAAACCGCCCGAGAAGGAGGCGAAGCTCGTGACGTGGCCGCACTGGCCGCTGAAGCTGCGCATCTCGAGCTCGCAGGCGGAAGGCGCCAAGACCGAGTACTCGATCTCGACCACCGGTTTCGCTGGCGAGAACGGCCGGGTGACGAAGCTGCTCTACACCCGCGTCGGCCCCGACATGAAGCCGATCCCGGGCACCGAGGGCGAACTGCCGGCCGACCTCGTCCTCTTCGCCATGGGCTTCTCGGGTCCGATCGAGAGCGACGTCGTCGCGCAGCTCGAGTTGCCGGTCGTGGCGCGCGGCCGCTTCAAGGGCATCGACGCCACGGAGCGCGACTACAGGGTCAAGGGCCGGACGAAAGTCTATGCGGCGGGCGACATCCGGCGCGGCCAGAGCCTCGTCGTGTGGGCCATTCGTGAAGGCCGGCAGGCCGCCGCCTCGATCGACAAGGCGCTGATGGGCCGCACCGACCTCCCGCGCTGAGCGGGGGCACAAGAAACGGGTCGATGCGGTAGAGCCATTGAGCTAGCGGAGTGCTCCACACAGGAGCCTCGCTCATGACCTCCCCCGCTTCGGCCCATCGCCGCATGACCGCCCTCGAATGGGGGATGGTCGTTACTCTCTCGTTTCTGTGGGGCGGATCTTTCTTCTTCAACGGCATGGCTGTCAGGGAGCTGCCGACGTTGACGGTGGTCGTCGTCCGCGTCGCTCTCGCCGCCGCCATCCTGTCGATCGCCCTGCGCCTGATGTCGGTGGCCATGCCGCGTGATCCGGCCGTCTGGAGGGCGTTCTTCGGCATGGCGCTGCTCAACAACGTGGTGCCGTTCACGCTCATCGTGTGGGGGCAGGCGCATATCGCCTCGGGGCTCGCGTCGATCCTCAATGCGACGACGCCGGTGTTCGGCGTGCTCGTCGCGCATCGGCTCACCACCGACGAGAAGATGACCGGCGGTCGTCTCGCCGGCGTCCTGATCTGTCTCGCCGGCGTGGCGATCCTGATCGGGGGCGATGCGCTTTCGTCCCTCGGCATCGATGTTCTGGCGCAAGCCGCCTGTCTGACGGCCGCCCTCTCCTACGCGCTGGCCGGCATATACGGGCGACGGTTCAAGGCGATGCAGGTCTCGCCGCTGGCCACGGCCACCGGTCAACTTCTGGCGTCGAGCGCCCTGCTCCTTCCCATGGTGCTGCTGATCGACAGACCCTGGGCCTTGCCCGTGCCGAGCGTGACGGCAATCCTGGCGCTGATCGGCGTCGCCCTCCTCTCAACCGCGCTCGCCTACATCATCTATTTCCGCATTCTGGCCACCGCGGGCGCCACCAACCTGCTGCTCACGACGTTTCTCATCCCGATCAGCGCCATCCTGCTGGGCACGGCGTTTCTCGGCGAGACGCTGCAGTTGACGCACATCGGCGGCATGGTGATGATCGGTCTTGGCCTTGCCGCCATCGATGGTCGGCCGTGGCTTTACCTGAGGCGCGGTGGAATGGCGCGACAGGCGGCCGCCTCAAGCGACTAGGCCCCGATGGAATGCACCGAACTTCCGCGTTGATGGTACGAGAGAAAGCGATCATGAGCCAGGCAAAGCCCTTGTTTCCGCCCACCCGCGTCGTGCCCCTCGGCGGAGGCGCCAAGCTGGTGTTCTGCTCCGGCGTCACGGCACGCGGCAGCGCCGCAGCCGGGAAGTCGGTGCAGGAACAGACACGCGAGTGTCTCGCCAAGCTCGAGCGTGCGCTCGCCGCTGAAGGCGCCACTTGGGACAATGTGCTGAAAACAACGACGTGGCTGTCCGACATGCGCCACTACGACGGGTTCAACGAGGCGCGGAGCGCCTTTTATGCGACGTTGCCCGTGCCGCCGGCCAGCAGCACCATCGGCGGCGCACAGTTCACCTCGACGGACGTGTGCGTCGAGATCGAGGCGACCGCCGTCGTTCCGGCGTCGAGTTGAGCGCCGAATTCCGCGCTACGACGTCTGCGCCGCGAGGAACGCCCGCGCCGGGCCGACGTCGATCAGGGGATAGATGTCGAACGTGGCGGGAATGATCTCGGCCCACTCGTTCAGGATGCGGTGCAGGGTCTCGTTGTCGGGAACGTCGAGGAGTGCGATCGCGCCGCGCCCCGTCCGCGCCCACACGTTCTTGACGAGGCCCTGCTGCTGCAGCGGCGCCAGCCACTCCCAGTAGGCCTGTCGCTTCGGCACCATGGTCGACGGCGGCTCGGGGCGGGGTGTCGAGATGACCATGAACAGCATGCGCGCTACTCCTTCGGCTGCAGGCGGGTTGCCGGCTTGTACTGGTCCTCGAGGCGGTTGCCGTGGCGGTGCAGCAGCCGCCATTCATCGTTCTCGAGGCGGAAGATGTGGGTGACACGGTTCGACCAGCCCGTCGGCGCCGACATGCCGTCCATTGACCGCATGGTGAAGGTTTCGATGTCGGTCGTATAGAAAAGCGTCGGCGTGACAACCGTGGTCACGTTGCGATAGGCGACGGTGCCGCCGCGGAACTGCTCGGCGGCCCAGTCCCAGCGCCGCGAAACGTCGTCCCAGCCCTTCTCCCAGCCTCCCCACCCGTAGAAACTGGTTGCATCGGCCGTGTGCGAGTAGAGCGCCTTGATGGCGCGGACGTCGCCATTGGCCACATCGGTCATGGCCGTGTGCAGGCGTGCGACAGTCGCGGCCACGGCGGCAGGCACTGGCACATCGGACATGGGTTACTCCCGATCGGTTGGCTTCCTTAGTGGCGCTTCGGTTGCCCACTTCGCATCCGCGCGCCTGTAGTCGCGCTTCTGTTGCCCACTGCGCAACCGCGCGCCTTTAGTCGCGCTTCTGTTGCCCACTGCGCAACCGCGCGGAATTGAACAGACATATGGCGGCGTTGTCACGCCTGGACAATTGCCTGGTCGAGTTGGTGTTCTCCTCATCATTCGGCACCCGTCCGCTCGACATCGGTCCCGTCGCCAAGCAAAGTCCCGGGCGTCGATATCCGATCGAATGGCATTGCCGCCCGAGACGAGGTTGCCCTTGGCCCGATTGTCCCGCCCCCTGGACCAACTCTCCCGACGCTACGATGCCGTCATCGTCGGCTCGGGCTATGGCGGTGGGGTGGCGGCGGCACGCCTGGCACGGGCCGGCAAATCGGTCTGCTTGATCGAGCGCGGCCGCGAGGTGCTGACGGGTCAGTTCCCCACGCGCTTTCCCGACATGCGCAACGAGATGCGCGTGACCGGCCGCACCGGCAGCTTCGGATCGCCGACCGGGCTTTTCGACGTCAGGCTCGGCGACGACATGCACGTGCTCGTCGGCTCGGGCCTCGGTGGGGGCTCGCTCGTCAATGCCGGCGTCGCACTCAGGCCCGATCCGCGCGTGTTCCAGGACGGCGTCTGGCCCGGACAGATCACCCAGGATGGCCTTCTCGAAGAGGGCTATCTGCGCGCCACCCGTTGGCTCCGCCCGGCCCGACATCCGCGAGCGGCCGAGATGACGAAGTTCCAGGCACTGGCGGCAGCCGGCACCGCCATCGGCAAGCCGCCCGTAACGCCGCCGGTGGCCGTCAGCTTCGAGGCGACCGTCAATCCGGCCGGTATCGCGCAGCCCGCATGCACGCTCTGCGGCGATTGCTGCGGCGGCTGCAACGTCGGCGCCAAGAACACAGTGGCGCTGACCTATCTGCCCGTCGCCGCACAGCACGGTGCGCACCTGTTCACCGAGCTGCGCGTGTCGCACATCGCGCCAATTGCGGGCGGCGGCTGGCAGGTGCACGCCGGCCCGACGGCTGGCGGCAGCGGTGCGTCTCGTCTCCTCTGCATCGACGCCGACCTCGTCGTCCTCGCCGCCGGCACGCTCGGCACCACCGAGATCCTGCTCCGATCGCAGGCACGCGGGCTCGCCCTCTCGGACCGGCTCGGCCATCGCTTCTCGGCGAACGGCGACATCATCGCGTTCGGCTACGGCGCCACGGCTCCGGTCAACGGGATCGGCGTCGGGCATCCGGCGAAGATCACGGGGGCTGAGATCGGCGCCTCGGTGACGGGCCAGATCGACATCGAGGACGCCGCCGACCTCGCCAACGAGATGCGCATCCAGGAGGGCGCGCTGCCGTCGGCGTTCGCGCCCGCGCTGCCGGTGATGTTCGTCCCGAACGGGCGGCTCCTCGGCGCACTGCAGGCGCTCGTCAACGGCGTCTACAAGGGGCCGCTCGCCCATCTGCAGACGTTCTTCGCCGTTTCCCACGACAGCGCCGCGGGACGCTTCACGCTCGACGGCGACCGTCTCGTCCTCTCATGGCCCGGGGCGAAGGACGAGCCCGTCTACGAGCGGCTCGACCGGACGCTCGCCGCCCTCGTCAGCGCGGCCGGTGGCTCCTATGTCAAAAATCCGCTCGCCGGCAGCGTCATGGGGCACCAGCCCGCCACCGCGCACCCGCTCGGGGGCTGCGGCATGGGCCGGGAACGGAGCGACGGCGTGGTCGACCACAAGGGGCAGGTGTTCACCGCGGCCTCGGGCGCCGGCAGCACGGACGTTCACCGGGGTCTTTACGTCATCGACGGCTCGATCATCCCGCGCTCGCTCGGCGTCAATCCGCTGCTCACCATTACCGCGCTGGCGGAGCGGGCGCTCTTGCACGCGGGGGCCGACCTCGGGCTCGCCATGGATGATGCGCCGGTCGCGATCGGGCCGGCGCGGCCGCCTCATGTGCCCGCTGCCGGCTGAGAGCCGGGGCGCGTCGACCCGGTTCCCGATTGACAGCGCCGCCTCCATGGCCTCATAAGCTCGGCCATGAGCCTTGCACCGCACACCATCGTCCGACGTCGTTGCCGCCTTCCGGCGCGGATGCGATGACGGCTGCCTGAGTGCGACCGACTTCGTATGAGCCGCGCCTGGAGCGCGGCTTTTTCATTTTCTGATCCCCCTTCCTCGACTTCCACCGCCAGATCGCGGAGATCGCCATGACCCAGGCTTCCTCATCCTCCCCCTCGTCCGCCCCCGGCCACAACCGCAGCCGCCCCGCCGTGTTCATCGACGGCGAGGCCGGCACGACGGGTCTCGAGATCCGCGACCGGCTGGCGAAGCTGTCCGGCATCGAAGTCAAGTCGATCGCACCGGAGAAGCGGAAGGACCCGGCGGCACGCAAGGACCTGATGGCCGAGGTGGACCTCGTCGTGCTCTGCCTGCCCGACGACGCCGCCAAGGAGGCGACCGCACTCGCGGACGGACTTGCGGGTGGCGGGCCCCGGATCGTCGATGCCTCGACCGCGCACCGGGTGGCCGACGGCTGGGCCTACGGTTTCCCTGAGATGGACAAGGCCCAGACCGCCACTATCCGCGCGTCGCGGCGGGTCGCCAACCCGGGCTGCTATCCGACCGGAGGCATCGCGCTCATCCGGCCGCTCGTCTCCGCGGGGCTGATGCCGGCCGACTATCCGGTCACGGTCAACGCCGTGTCGGGCTATTCGGGCGGCGGCAAGGCCATGATCGAGACCTACGACAAGGGCACGGCGCCGCTGTTCGAACTCTACGGGCTCGGGCTCGAGCACAAGCACGTGCCTGAGTTGCAGCTCTACTCCGGCCTTTCGCGGCGGCCGATCTTCGTGCCGTCCGTCGGCAACTACTTCAAGGGCATGCTGGTCTCGGTGCCGCTCCATCTCGACACGTTGCCGGGCAAGCCCTCGGCGCGCGACCTCGAGGCCTGTCTCGAGGCGCACTATGCGGGCTCGCGTCTCGTGAGCGTCGTGAAGGCCGGCGATCCCTCGGCCAAGGGCGGTCGCCTCGACGCGCTGGCGCTCAACGATACGGACAAGCTGGAGTTGCGCGTCTTCGCCAACGAGGCGCACCGGCAGGCCGTGCTGGTGGCGCGGCTCGACAACCTCGGCAAGGGGGCTGCCGGCGCGGCGGTGCAGAACATCGGCATCATGCTCGGCGTCGAGACCTGACGCAAACCCGAGAGGCACGCCATGTCCGACTTTTCCCTCCGGCGGGCCACGTCCGCCGACGCCGGACTCGTGCGCGCGCTCACGCGTGCTGCCTACGCCATGTGGGTGCCGGTCGTCGGCCGCGAGCCCCGCCCCATGACGGCCGACTACGAGCGCGCCGTCGTGGAGCACCTGATCGACCTTTGGGAAACCGAGGGTTCGGTTGCGGCGCTCATCGAGATGGTCCCCGCTCCCGATCATCTCCTGATCGAGAACATCGCAGTTCACCCCGATCGCCATGGCCAGGGCCTCGGCAGCCGTGCCCTGCTCCACGCAGAGACCGTGGCTCGAGGTCTGGGACTAACGGAAATGCGCCTCTACACGAACGCTCTGATGGACGCGAACATCGCGCTCTACACGCGCCGCGGCTACCGGGAGGACCGGCGCGAAAACGCCGGCGCCCTCGGCAGCGCGGTCTACATGAGCAAGCGACTTGTCCCCGGACTGTGAAGTGAGATCGCCGCCCCCGGGCGGCTCGAGATCGGCGCGCCTTGACAACGCACCGTGTCCAGCCTCCGATACGGCCTCGCTGACGGGCGCTCCCCTGCGGCGTGGAGGAGAATTGGTCCCGGTGGGCCATCCGGACTTCAAATCCGGAGAGGGTCGCAAGACGGCTCTTGGTGGGTTCAACTCCTGCCTCCTCCGCCAATCCTCCGAGTTGTCTAGGCCCGCGCTCTCAGGGGGCAGCTAGCCACTCCGCCTGCAGAAGTGCTATCTCGCGGCATGACGTCTTTCGAGAGGACAAGCCGTGCTGGCCATTCGCCTCGCCGCCCGTGAGTTGCGCGGCTCGGCCGGTGGCTTCATCTTTCTTCTGGTCGGCATCGCTTTCGGCACGGCGGCGATCGCAGCTATCGGGCTCCTCTCCGCGGCCATCCTCGACGGGATGCGCGATGGCGCCCGCGCCAGCATCGGCGGCGACATCTCGCTGCGGCTCTTCCATCGTCCTCCTACGCCGGAGCAAGTGGCCACCTTCGAGACGGCGGGTACCACCAGCCTGACAGCCGAGCTGCGCACACTTGCGCGGCACAACGGCCGCTCGGCGCTGGTGGAGCTGAAGGCGATCGATGACGCTTACCCGCTTTACGGCGGCTTTCGGCTGGACCCGCCACTGGCGCCTGCAGAAGCGCTCGATCAGCGGGACGGTGTGTGGGGCGCGGCTGTCGCGGCCTCGCTGCTGGTGGCGCTGGATGCCAAGCTCGGCGACACTGTGACTTTGGGCAACCACCGGTTCGAGTTGCGCGCGTTGATCGCGGAGGAGCCCGACCGCGCGCTGCGGGCCTTCACACTCGGCCCGCGGATGATCGTGGCCTTGCCCGCACTCACCGGCAGCGACCTCGTTGCGCCGGGTGCCCAGGTCTACTGGTACAGCCGTATCCGCCTCCGCGAGGGCGTCGACGCGAATGCCTGGATCGCAGGGTTCGAACGCGCGGATCCCTATTCCGGTTTCCGGATCGTCGATGCGGCCAAGGGCGTTCCGGGGGCGGAGCGGACCCTCGCATTTATCTCCTCTCTGCTGACCTTCGTCGCCATGGGCATCCTGCTGGTCGGCTGCGTCGGGGTGGCGAACGGCGTCACCGCATGGCTCGAGCGCAAGCGGACGACCATCGCCATCCTGAAGAACCTCGGCGCGCGGCCGGCGCTGATCCTGCGCATCTACCTCGCTCAGGTCGCAAGCGCAGCGGCCGCGGGCGTCGCTCTCGGCCTCATCGGAGGGATCGCGGCGTTCGCCGTCGCTGCGCCGATGATCGGCGAATGGCTGCCCGTCGCGCACAGGCTTCGCGCCGGGCCGCTTCTGACGGCGGGCGGACTCGGTTTCCTCGCGGCGCTGCTGTTCTCGCTCTGGCCGCTGGCGCGCGCCGAGGTGCAGCGGCCCCAAGTGCTGTTTCGGCACGGCCTGACGCGGGAACTGGCGCGACCGCGCGTGAGCCGGCTGGTCGCAATAGCGGCGATCGCTGCGGCGATCGCGGCACTTCTCGTCTGGTCTTCGCCGCTTCCCGTCGTCGCCGCCCTGTTCGCCGCGGCGGCAGCCCTCGTCGTAGCGGCATTTCTGGTGCTCGGCCGCCTCGTGGCGATCGCCGCCAGAATGACCGGACGTCTGTCGGCGTTGCAGGGGCTCCCCCTGCTGCGTATGGCGCTTGCGAACATGCACCGGCCGGGTGCGCCCACTGTGCCGTTGGTCGTGGCCGCCGGCCTTTGCCTCACGCTCGTGGTTGCGGTCGAAGCCGTGCGACAGAACGCAGACCGCCACCTCGACAGCACGTTATCCGCATCGGCGCCGGGGCTCGTCGTGCTAAACATCGTCCCCGGGGAAGGCGGACGTCTCGATGCCTTCATGGCGGGTTCACCGCACGTCCAGCGGTGGGAGCGCGTCCCCTTCCTGCATGCCCGCATCACAGCCATCGGCGATCGTACCGTGGCGGACCTCCACCTACCGGCCGACGTGGCGTTCGTGGTTCGCGGCGATCGCGGGATTTCGTGGAAAGCTGCCCCGCCTGCGAAGGCGCTCGTCGCCGGGGAGTGGTGGCCGGAGGACTACGTCGGCCCGCCTCTGGTCTCGCTCGACGCGTGGGCGGCGCGCCGGCTCGGGGTCGGTATCGGCGATACGCTGACCTTCGATGTGCTGGGCAAGCCGCTGCAGGGCAGGATCGCCAATCTCCGTCGGGTCGACCGCGCCGGTCTCGATCTCGACTTCCCGGTCCTGCTCTCGCCGCTCGCCGAACCGCCGCCACACCGTGAGATCGCGGCGGTCTGGACCGCGCCCTCCGCCGGACCGGAAGCCGCGCGCAGTCTGCGTTCCGAATTGTCCCGGGCCTTTCCCGAAGCGCCGGCCGTCCTGGTCGCGGACGTCACGGCGTTCCTCGAAACGGCCGTCGACGGCGTTGGGCGCGTTCTCGTGGGACTGTCAGCGGCGACCGGCGTTTCCGCCGTCCTCGTCCTCATCGGGGCCGTCGCCGCCAGTCTTCGCCGGAGGCTCCGCGAGGCGATCGTGCTCAAGGTTCTGGGCGCCACGCGCAGGCAGGTGCTGGCGGCCACGGCGATCGAACTCGCGCTCATTGGCCTCGTCTCGGCGCTGGCCGCCATCGTCCTCGGCAATCTGGTGGCGTGGGGCGCAACCGCGAGCCTCATCGACTTTCGCCCGGTGCTCGCGGCGGTGTTCCCTTGGCTGGCCGCGGCCGTCGCGCTTCCCGCGGCCACTGGCCTCGTCGCCGCGTCGTGGGCGCTTTCACAGCCGGCGCGGGAGGTGCTGCGGCAGGAGTGAGGGGCGGGAAGAAGCCGATGCCCGTTGCGATTTGTGCTTTCCGATTGAGTTGTTCCCGCGAGGGCGTCGGGTGAGCATCATGGTGACAGGGGTGGTACACGGTGTACCATCTGAATCCCACACCGGCCCCGACCAGGGAGGATGTCAAGCCGCTGATTTTGAGGGTTTTTTGACGTGGTGCCGCAAGAGGGACTCGAACCCCCGACCCCCGCATTACGAATGCGATGCTCTACCGGCTGAGCTATTGCGGCGTCGCCGGCGCCTGGACGGCACCGGACGAGAGCCCGGTTCTTAACCGCTCGGCGGTGGTGAGGCAAGCCTTTGCAACGACTTTCCCCGGAAGGTCGGATCGTGGCCGCGACCATCGTGGAGCGTCGGGGCAATCGCAGGGCCCGCTACCGACCACCATTGCCGGCTAGGCCTTCTTCTCCCAGCGCCCGGCCTCCGTCTGCTGCCAGTAAGTCGCCCGACAGCCCTCCGCGCGCGCCGCCTTCCACTGGGCGCGGGCTGCCTCGACCGCTGCCCGATCAGCGCCGTCGAAGATCACGACGACGCGCAGATATCCCACCATCGTCGAGAGGACCGCGCCGTCGACGAGAAAGCGGACGGCTGCGTCGTTCGGATTATGCTCGTCTGTCGTGAGAAGAACGGGCTGGCTCGCCGCTGCTGCATCGCGGGCAGTGCCGTGCGGCAAAAAGCTGTCGTCGCGGTAGGTCCACAGATGCGTATCGAGCGCCTCTAGCCGCTCGGCGCTTCCCGCCTGCACCACAGCGCGCCAACCGCGCTCAAGCGTCCGTTCGAGCAAACCCGGCAACACCCGCTCGAGCGGATGCCGGTCCAGGTGGTAGAATAGAACCTCGGTGGCGGTTGCGTCGCTGCTTTCCGTCGCCGCTTGCCTGGTCATGGCGCCCCCGATGTCACGGCATTTCAGGCGACTTGCGGGATCAGCCCAAGCCCGCCCTGTGGGGGTCGCGCCCGCTCCCCATTGAATCCTGTCTGGGGCCCCCTATATCGCGTCATCCGGTGCGGCGCCAGATGGCAGGGCTGTCGCCCGTGCGGGCGGGTCGAGGACGAGAGCTTCCGTAGCTTCGCCCTCCCCGCCCGCTGACGCTCGCTGCCGCAATCCTTCAACCGGCCACTCGTTCCCGCCTGGTGGTCGCAGCCTCGCGATCGCCGAAGCGTTACGTGTGTTCGGGCCGCCGGCCGTCCGACGCACGGGCAATGCTTGTGCTCCCACGTCAGTGACGCTACATAGCCGGGCTCAGGGCGGGTAGCTCAGTGGTAGAGCATCTGACTTTTAATCAGATGGTCGTGGGTTCGATCCCCACCCCGCTCACCAATGAAATCAAATACTTAACAAAAATCAACCGCTTCCCGAGAATGCTCCGGCTAACATCGGGATAACTTTTTCCTGCGCATCGTTGGCGGGTTCAGTGGGTCGGGAGCACACCGGCTAATTTGCATGATCAACGCTGACTTACTTGCTCTAGCAAGCAACCCTTGGCCGGGCGATCGTGACCGGCAGATGGCGCTCATGGAGCGCCCGATTGCCTGCCTTTCAGCCACGCCACCGCCTGGCTCGCTTTGGCGGCGGCGGTGAAGATCGCCTTCGGATCGCTCTTCAGGAGCTGCAGCCAGTTGGCGATGTACTGGGCGTGGTCGGCACGCGTGTCCTGCGTGACGCCGGTCTCGGCGCACAACATCGCGGCACCGATCTCAGCGATCAGCTCTTCGGCGGCATAGGCCTCCTTGCCGAACCGAGCCGTGAGATCACGATCGCAGCGGCTCTTATGGCCGGTCCAGTGCGTCAGCTCGTGCAGCAGCACGGCATAGTAGCCTTCGTCGCGGGTCATGGTGTCGGTGCCGCAGAACAGCGCCTCGTCAGGCATCTGGATGTGGTCGCTCTTCGGCGCGTAGCAGGCGCGCTCGCCGCCGTGGCGGACGTCCGCGTCGCAGGCCGCGATGAAGCGGTCGGCTTTCTCGATGCGTGCGATCGGGCCGAGCCGCTCGGGCAAGCCAGGATCGTCGAAGCCTTCGACCTCGGCGATGTTGAACACGGGCGAGGCCTTGGCGACACGGCGCTTGCCGTCATCGTCGGCGCTCTCCGGATCGGGATCGACGTCATACTCCTTGTAGAAGATGACGAGCTCGGACTTCGCGCCCTTGACGACCTGGGCGCCAAGCTCGGACCACTGGCGATACGTTGCCCACAGCGGCGAAGTGAAGCCGCGCAGTTCAGCAGCGACCCAGAGGTTGACGGTGTTGATGCCGTTGTAGGCGGCCTTGGACGAGGCGTTCTCGGGTATCCAAAGCGGACGACCCGAGCGCCGCCACGGCATCTGCGGCTTGCCAGGATCGGCTTCGATGGCCTTGATGAGATTGGCGGTGATCTCGGCGTGGAGATCGCGCTTCTGTGCGGTGTTGCGGTTTGACATGTTCGGGCTCCATTCATCTGCGCCCGCCATGAGCGGAGGGCGTGACGAACGGAGCGCCGCGGGGACCGAGGGGGCGCGGAACCCGAAGGGCGGCCTGGCCGCAGGCCAGAGTCCGAGGCCTTCAGGCCTTGAAGCGCCCCGCCCCGCGGCCAAAGTCGGCACAAATGCCCACCGCCAGGGCGGGCTGGTCAGGAGGAGACCGAGCAAACTGCGAGAGCGCGACAAGGCGATCGCTGAGTCGCGGCGAACAACGAGCTGCGCCAACCTTTGCCGTCAAACAGCTGGAGCGAGTTGGGGGGCGTTGTCGAACGGGAACGCGCTATGATCTACGCTCGATCCCAGAAGCGGAAGTCGAAGACTCCCAACAGATGAACCAAAGTACGGCATGGCTCATGTCCGCTAGTTTGAGGACTTCGTCAGGCGTGGATCAGCAATGCCCCACCAACTGCGTCGACTGTGGACAGCCTCCTCCAACGGTTGCCTGCCTATCGGTTTTCGCCGAATGTTAGGCTAGGCATGGCGTAATTACTTGCGACTCGGCAGTGCGGACGGTCGCCCTAACGGCCTGTTGGCCGAGATGAGCGGTTCGGAGCCTAATCATGCCTCTGGTGAAGAACCGACGTGTTCGCATTCGAGACGACGGCAGTGGCAACAAGCGTGAAGTCGACGGCACCTTTGCCGAGTTTGCCCATGCAGAGGCAATCGTTCTCCTTGGTGATCCTGGTATCGGCAAATCCACCCTCCTGACCGAGTTCGGTGGTAGCGACTGCGCAACCGTCCGACAGTTCCTGTTCGAGCCCAAGCTACCCGCAGGATCTGCGCTTTTTCTCGATGGGCTAGACGAATACCGCCGTCTTCGCGGAGCAGTTGCAGCTCCGGACGATCTGGTCGCTAAATTGATTGAGCTGGGCCGCCCCAGATTCTGCCTCTCCTGCCGCGCCGGAGATTGGTTCGGAGAGATCGATCAAGAGGCAATTCGACTGGCAAGCCCATCTAGACGTGTCGTCGTTCTAGAACTGATGCCGCTCTCCGAAGACGAAATCACTCAGTTGGCCTCAGAGCAACTTCCCGACGCTAAGACATTCCTCGATGAGGCCGTTTCGTTCGGTCTTGCTAAGCTCCTCGGCAATCCTCAGACGCTCGATCTATTTATTCGGGCGTGGCGCTCCGGACGACGGCCTCGGAACAAGTTCGAAGCGTATCAGTACGGCATTGAGGACCTGATCCGGGAGACCAATCGCTTTCATTCAGGACGCGGGGCCAGCGCGATCCCTGCCGCCACCCTTTGGAGCGCTGCAGGAGCAATCAGTAGCATAGGCCTCCTTGGCCATGCGGTCGGCGTCACGCGAAGGCAAGACGAGTCCAGCGACGAGTACTTCGCTGCATCGGTGGTCCCATTCGACATACCGAGCGCTGTCGACGAAACCTTGGGGCGTCGCGTCTTCACATCGCCCAGCACGGATTGTTTCCAGCCGTGTCACCGAACCATTGCGGAATTCCTAGCTGGCTCAGACTTGGCGAAGCGTGTTGCCGCCGGTCTTCCAACTAGCCGTGTACTGGCTCTGATGTGCGGATTGGATGGTGCCCCAATCGCCGCACTTCGCGGTCTATTCGCATGGTTCATGTGCCATCTGTCGGCACGGGCCGAGCCCTATGTCGGTCTCGATCCATACGCCGTCGCGACTTATGGCGACGCGAGTGTGCTGCCGCCTGCCGTACAGCTCGCCATGTGGAATGCGCTCGGCCGGCTCCGCGATCCTTGGTTCCTCACCAACGAAGACGATCGAGGTACCTTCAATGGCCTTGCCAATCGCGACACGGCACCTCGTCTCAAGCAATTGCTCGTCGATCCTCAGACTGCCGTCCACCTGAAGATTGCAGCGCTGGAGGCGCTGGCGACCGCCAGCTCCGATCTCGGGTTGGCCGCCGAACTCGAGTCCATCGTGCTCGCGCCCCTGGACAACTCGTGGCTGCGATCCACTGCTCTGAAAGCCCTCGCCAAAGCGAAGGGCGACGACGTCACGTATTTCGAGACACTCGATGGTCGATTGTCGTCCAGCAAGCCAGACCCTGCTGCCGCAGAGTTGCGCGCCACCTTGCTCACTGTACTCCCGCCGAGCCGAGACATTCCATCTCGCATTCTCTCTATTCTTGATCAAGCGAGCGACCCTGCGATTGGGAAGCGGGCGATGGGATACCTCCTTCCACTTCTGCGCGTACCGACCGAAGCGCAGCTGGACGCACTCATTGACGGTGCGCAGACGCTCATCAGTCGAAAGGGGCCTCGCAAATACGAAATCCGACACCTTTTCTCGGATTGGTTCATCAGGCGGCTTATCGACCCACGGCCAGTTTACGCGTCGCAGCTGGCACGGTGGCTCACGAGCATCTCTGTTGAACGCAGCAGCAGCAACGACCGCTTGGTTGCGGCGATCAAGGCTAGATTCGAGCTTGAGCCCCGACTATTCGGGCTCGTATATGACGCACTCTATTCGGAGCAAATGTTCGCCAGCGAGCGTGATCAATGGCTCTTCATCGTTCACGATGTCTGGGAGGCGCTTCCGCCCGCCCTCTGGCCCGACGCTCAGGCAGAGTTCTTCCTCCAGAAAGCGAGACACGAACCAGACGCCGAGCACGCCGCCAACTTCTTCCGAATGTTTCTGAGCCACTTGCCTTCGTCGGGCGTTGATCTCGAATTGACGGACTCAGCGTTCTCACTAGTGGATTCGCGATCAGACCTGGCTGCTGCACTTGGCGACTGGACAGTCTGCAAACTTGAAGACTGGCGTTTGAAACGCTGGCAGGAACAGGTCGAGCGCGCAGAAGCAATGGCTAAGAGTCGCGCGGAGAACATCGCGCAGCTGACACCCCACCTTCACGAGATTCGCGCTGGCAGCCACGGCAGCATCGGTTGGGGCGCACAGATTTATCTCGGCTACTGCGACGATGCCAGTGCCGCCGCGCCCAGAGATCGCCTCCTGAGCGTTCTCGATGAACCGCTCACAGACGCCTACATCGACGGGTTTGGCGCCTATCTCCGCAATGGGTCGGTACCAACTGCCGACGCAATTATCGAACGGTGGGCGAGGAATAGCATTCCTTATTCCCATCTCCTCGTCTCACTTGCGATCTACTGCACGATGCGATCGACAGGCGACGTGCCAGAAACGGCGCACGCATCCTGCGTCGCCGCTGCGATCACCGAGCTGCACAGAGGTGATCTGGTTCCCGGATACGATGCGACGATTGAAGAATGGCTGGCGAGCCAAGCCCAAACGAATCCCGAATGCGTCCAGCCGATCTTGGTCCAGGCCTGGAAAGCGGCCGTTGACCAGAAGCGCGGCTATCTACCTGGACTGCAAGATCTCGAAAAGGTACCGGGTGCCGCCTCCATGCTTGCCGAGGTCGCGATGCACGTGCTGTCGTCCGGCATAAGGGACCAGCACGGCACGGTCGAACAGCTCGTCACGCTCCTCTTGCGTCACAATCCCAATGCCATACCTGCACTGGCGGGTGAGGCACTTGCCGGCAATTCTGCATCTCCCGAGGTTGTCGGCATTTGGACCGCCGCGCTCTTACTGACCGCAGGCCCAAATGACACCTCGGTCTTGTCGACGCTGTCCACGGCAGCGGAGGAGACGTTGTGGGCAACAATCGAAGTCTTGAAGAGCGGTCGCTTCAATCATCCGGAAGCGCCTGCACTCTCAACTGCCAAACGTGCTGAAGTGGTCGCGCTGTTCGGTGCACGGTTTCCGAATGCTGGCCACCCGCTCGGCGAGACCACATATGGGCATCAGAACCCCTGGGATGCCGCAGAATTCATCGGAAACCAGATCAAAGCGATCGCAGGCGACAGCTCTGCTGAGGCCGATGCACATCTGGCTAGGCTCGAAGGCGATACAGCCCTGACGAGCTATCGAGATGCGATCCGGCACCATCGCGCTCAACGCGAAAAGCAGGTGCGAGAGAACACGTTCGTGCCAGCGGACGCGGCAGGTGTGGCATTGGCTGTGGAGAACGCGGCACCCGCCAATTCAGCGGATCTCCTCGCTTATGTCGAAGAGCATCTGCGTCTTCTGGATGCCGAAATGAAGACGACCTCATACGAAAGGCACCAAGCCTACTGGAATAAGAAGGACCGAACCTTCGTGTCGGTAAAGCGTGAGGAGGATTGTTCAGGTCTTCTGGCGCACGACCTGCAGGCGCGAATCGGACCCCATGGCCTCATCGCGACTGTAGAGCACCACATGGTCAACGATAAGGAGTGCGATGTCGCTGTTCTCAACGGAACGTCTCATCTTCTGCCGATCGAGGTGAAGCACCATTACCATGCAGAACTTTGGACTGCATGGAGGACCCAACTCGACAGACTGTACACCCGTGATCCGAAGACCGGAGGCTTTGGAGTGTACTGCGTTCTATGGTCAGGCAGAGCGCACGGGCGGGACACACCGAAACCGCCCGACGGGATCGCGCGGCCTACGTCCGCCGTCGAACTTCATAATGCGCTGGTGACTCTCCTTCCACCAAATGATCAGGCTAGGCTCAAGGTAGTTGTTTTGGACATTAGTCCGGCATTGTGACGAAGTGCAGGGCCTCAGGGCCGACACTTTGCAAGTCTGCTTTGGGGACTCGTGCCGCCATTGTCTCAGATCGGCGATAACAATGAGAGTCGAATGAATCTATGGCGGCTTTCTCTGCAAGGCTCTGGTTTCAAATGCGAAATGAGCGACGGAAAACTGTTCACATAGCGTTTCAACATAGTCGGTTGATCACGAACAAGATCCGGTGAACCGCTCGGCCAGATAGTCGATTGTCGCGCGCACCTTGGCGGGCGGGCGCCGATCCGATGGATACGCGGCGTAGATGCCGTCGAGCTCGCGGGTCGGATGGTCGAGCTTGAGCGGAACGAGGTTGCCGTCAGCAAGCTCGCGTGCCACCAGAAACGCCGGTTGATAGATGATGCCGTGACCAGCGACTGCGGCTGCAACGAGCGCATCGCCGTTGTTGGCCTTGAGGTTCCCCGTCACCGCCACGCTGACTTTGCCATCGCGCCCGAATTGCCAGCGGCCGACGCCAGCGTCCCGCGACAGCGTATAGCCGAGACAATTGTGCTCTTTAAGGGCTGCGATCGTTTTTGGACGCCCATGTTGATCAAGGTACGCGCGAGAGGCGCACACCACGGTCGGACAAGGTGCCAGGCGCCGCGCGACAAGGCTCGAGGACGTCAGGCTGCCGATCCGGATCACGAGATCCCAGCCTTCCTCGACAAGATCGACATAGCGGTCGTTGAGGCCGAGATCGATCGTCAATCCGCGGTGGCGGGCACAAAGGTCTGGCAACAGTGGCGCGATTTCCCTGATGCCGAAAGAGACTGGCGCATTGAGCCGGAGCTGACCTCGCACCTCGGCGACCGAGATGGCGGCCCTGGAATCGGCCTCGTCGATTTCGCTGAGGATGCGCTCGGCGGCCTCAAGGTAGTTCCGTCCGGCTTCGGTCAGCGATAGGCGTCGCGTGGTCCGGTGCAGAAGCTTCGTGCCGAGACGGTCTTCCAGTGCTGCCATGTGCTTCGTTGCCATGGTCTGCGACATGCCGAGTGCTCGCGCTGCAGCCGAAAGGCTCCCCAGTGCTGCGACGCGGACGAACACCTGCATTCCAGTGACACGATCGAGCATTCCACACCTCACACCATGAGTGTGAGTTAATATCACAGAATCATATATTATCAAACCTAGGGTTCGGGCGCATCTTGCAGGTCAACCGAATACCGGCGGCACCCTGCCGCCGAATGACGAGGAGCCTGACATGATCGATACCCGCACCGCACCGTACGGCGCTTTGCTGCTCCGCGTGAGCCTCGGCCTCCTGCTGCTTGCCCATGGACTGCTGCTGAAGGTGTTCACTTTCACCGTGCCTGGTACTGTCGGCTACTTCGAGAGCATCGGCTTTCCGGGCTTCTTCGCCTATCTCGTCATCGGTGGCGAGATCCTCGGCGGCATCGCGATGATCCTTGGCGTGTGGACTCGCACCGTCGCGCTTCTGGCGTTGCCGATTTTGATCGGCGCCACGCTCCAACATCTGCCAAACGGTTGGCTGTTCTCGGCGGCCAAGGGCGGTTGGGAATTCCCCGCTTTCTGGACCGTGACTCTGGTCGTGCAGGCACTGCTCGGTGACGGCGCCTATGCTTGGCGCCCGTCGTTCCTCTCCTACACGGCGAGGACCCGAGTCGCTGAAGTGCGCTGACCCCGGTCGCGAACCCAAACCAGGAGATCCATCATGTCATTCGATGCCACGGCTGCTCAGATGGTGCCGCAGTTGCCGAAGCGGTCGATTGATCCCGCTACCCGCATCGGCCATGTCCACCTCAAGGTCGCT
>LNEM01000035.1 GCA_001464955.1 Rhizobiales bacterium Ga0077537
AGCTCTTCTTATCGTCGAAGCGCCGCGTGAGCCGCCGAAACTCGGTGCAACCCGCGTCTCACGCCGTCAAGCCGACGTGCTATTCAGAGGTTCCTATAGTATCGGGACCTGAAAACTGGATGGATTTGGGAAACTCCGGCCCCTGCGCCGTCCATACGGGTTTCCCCGATTTGATGTCCCAGACCATGAGTTTCAGGTCAGTGCCGGCTGTTGCAACCAGCGTGCAGTCGCCGTTGACGTCAGCGGCGGCGATCGGCTTTTGATGTCCACTGAACTCATTGATAAGGCTGGCATCAGCAAATCTCCAGAGTCGGGCGCGTCGACCATCTTCATCTGATCTCACGCGGCCTGAAAGCCACGTCACATAGCAGGCTCCGCCGGAGCTCAGTGAGAAGCTTCCGCTATCCGTAGAGCTGTGTGGAGGCAGCTGACGCAATACCTTCAATGTGTCGCGATCCAGAGATTGCAGCCTGTCGCCGCTATGCATCAGTCTGCTGCCGTCCGGGGTAAACGCGATCGAAAATCCGGTTTCGCCAACCTTACCCGTTCTGATGCGTCTCCCATCACGTGCGTTCCAGACCACGATATTCCCGACCCCGTCAATCGCGGCAACCCAATTGCCGTCCGCCGAGAACTTCACGTCCACGCTGAAGTTCTCCAGACCATCGAGCCTCTCGACCGGCGAACCGGTCCGCCCGTCCCACAACAACAACTCCGTGTTCTGGTTGTTGCCGACAAGGACTCGATCGACAGTCGGGCTCAAGAGCGTAAAGCGCAAGGGTTCAGCAGGCACAAGATCTTCGAAGTATTGCAGCTTAACATTGGCCCCTTCCGGGCCCCCGAGGAGCGCCGCCGTATGCTCGACCTCGTTGTGCGTCAGCCGAGGTTTGAGCACTGGTTGGTGGCTTGGAAAGCCGGAGCCAGCGCGCGAACTCAACGAGAAGACCTGGATGAAGCCTGCTCGATCACCGACGGCGAACAAGCTTCCATCAGAGCTGACGCCCAGATGTGAGGCTTGCCCGTTCGCGGCGCCGATAGAAGTTCGGGTTCGACTATCCAGACGCCACAGCGACAGATCCCCCTGAGGCTTCGCAGACAAGATCAGATTGTCGTCTCCGAACATTGCTGCGAAACCGCCCTCTCCCGGCCCCTGTATAGAAGCGAGCAGTTTCGTGTTGGCGACATCCCACAGCTGTAGCGCGCCAGCGTGGTCCGTCATGACGAGCATCTGGGAAGTCCTCCCAAACCGAACATTTCCGATGTCCTGCCCGATAACGATTTTTTCTTCTCGGAAGTGGATTGGCGCGTGCTTGTCGAAGGTCCAATTGAAGACTGTTCGAGCATTCCAGGCAATGAGACGATTCCCATCGGGGCTCAAAAGTAATCCTCCGATCCAGACGTCGCCGATGCTCTTCTCGTAGATTAGCTTCCCCTTGTTGGTGGCATCCCAGATGCGGACAAATCCGTCCCTTCCCATAGTGATGATGCGTTTGCGCTGCTCGTCGATCTGATGATGCAGTATCCAATCCTTGTGTGCCTTTACTGAGAACCGAACCCGCTTGAGATCCGGCTCGCGCATCTCAAGCGTGCCGTCGTTAGAGACCAGAACGACGCCCCAATTGACTGGATCGCCCATGGAACTGACGAAATGACCAGCTCCCCTAGGCTTCACCGAGGCAACCTCCATTCGGGTCTCCACGTCAAACATTCGAACTTCGCCGCCTTCATCGGTGATGATCCACCACTTCTCGTCCGGGGATAGAGCACCATCCCACACGCGAGCCTTCGTCTCCGCCCTGATAACTTGAGCTTCGGATGATAGATCCCAAAGGCGGGCACCCTTGGTGAAGTCGTTGGAATGGAGAAACCTCGCGCTCCGACTGAAACGAAGGTTTGTGATCATTTCCTGATGTCCGCGCAGAATAGTATCGCGTACGGCTTGCTTCGATGCGCGGTTGAGCACCAGAAGGATTTCGGGCACCTCTGGCAAGTCGCGTTCTGTTGCGATCGGTGAATTGGCAACGGGCAGGGCTTCGAGGGCGAGCAATGCAGCTTTCGTCGGGTTCCCCGCCTCGATCAAGGCCTCCGCCTGGGACGCCCTGAACAGAGCAATGTTCACTTGCGCCTGTCGAAGTGATGCGCGCGCAGAAGCCTCGCTCTGCTCTGCTGCGCGGCGCTGCTTGGCCTCATCAAGCTTGGCCGTCTCTTCGGCCTGCCTCGCTGCCAACGCCTGCGCTTCGCGTGTCTCTGCGAGCTTGCGCTGACGCTCGGCTTCCTCAGATTCTCGAATTGCGCGCTGCTCGTTTGCTTGGGCAAGCTGTCTTTGCTGTTCGGCGGCATCGCGTTGGCGAGCGGCTTCGCTTCTTTGCGTCTCGGCCTCCTTTCTTTGTTCAACTGCAATCTTCTCTTGGTTCTCTGCTTCCTTGCGCTGTTCGACAGCGATTCTCTCCTGGGTCACGGCCTCCTCGCGCTGCCACCAAGCGAAGCCTGCAAGACCGATCGCAGCAACCAGTGCCGTCGAGATGCCACCTGTCCACCATCTCTGTCTCCGCGTAGCAGCTAGCCTGCTCGCGAGCATGAGATCGAGCACCTCTTGCGCGGGCGCAGGAGCCTTGGAGGGGCGGGCGTCCTTCCAACGCTCGGCTTCGAAAAGCACGCCGCGCGAGAGCAAAAGTCCCGATGGACGCTCCTTGGCGAGCCACTCCGTTGCGCGATCCTGCCATCGCGTCGCCTGTTTCAGCCACGCGTGGTCGGTTTCCAGTACAGCAACCAGCGTGCCGAGGTCCCGGGCGAGGTCGAACACGCGGTCACGAGGCAGAATCTGGATCTCGCCCAGTTCGCGCGGCAATTCGTTTGGATTCACGAGCCCTACCATAACCGGCACTAGGCGCTTGTTGCGCTTGGCGACGATGTCGAGTTCCCAGTTCACCCAGTCCGATCGGATCGAAGCTTCGCTGACGAGCCAAATCACTGTGTCCGAAAGCCGGATGAACTCGGCCAGTTCGGCCTGCCACTTCTCGCCGAACGGTAGATCGCGAGTGTCGATGGTAACGTCGAAGCCGCGCTCGGTCAGCGTCGCGACGATCGCGTCGGCAGCGGCCGAGTCCATGCGCGAATAGGAGATGAAAATCTTGAGCGTGTCATTGGCGCTCTCCTTGCCCAAGACTGCTACTTTACCCGCCATGCAAACGTTCCCCCGAGGCTGGCCGCAATATGGCTTGAGCGTAGTACAGACGCGGCCCGCCGTGAACGGCTACTTGCCTAAGCGAGCACTTGGCTTGATGGCGTCGCAAAATGTCCGCAGCTGAAAAATGCAGAACTCGTGGAGGCGGGGCTGATCAAGTCTGTTGTAGGCCCGTTGTCCCCGTGGCTCCCCCTGACGCGATGATCGTAAGCGGAAGGAGGCCGGAGGGGTAAGCTCCGCCGACGACATAGGGCGATATGGGTCACGTGCACGCTTCGGCGCTTGTCTTCCTCCCTCACGCTGACCGCTCGGAAGCAGCCGATCGCGGCACAGATCGAGAACGACGACGCGATGGAACCGAGACCGACCGTCATGGCACGACGAGGCAAACGTCGAGGAGGGCCAGCTACGGACATTATCGTCCGGTCGCATGCTGCACCGCACACCGGATCAACTATACAGGAGCGGCCATTGCGGTCGGCCGGCCTACTGCACCGCAGCAACGTCGCCAAGGGCCAGACTCGAGCATTGCCTTAGCCGCCGGCGGCGGACGGTCCACCCCCAGCAGCTGCCAGTCATCTGACGACTCAGCTTCCCCATCACCTTCGAGCGTGCGCAAGTGGGTCCGCGTTCGTCGGTCCGGGCCAAGTTGCTGCCGAACAGCGAGCAAACAGGAAATGCGGGTGGGCGCCTACGAGGGACACGCTGCCCATCCCGACCCATGATATCCTTACCGCTTATCGGCCGCCGTCTCATCGGGATGGCTTCATGCGCGCAGTCGACTATGCCCGTTACAGCTCAGACATGCAGAGCGCTGCAAGTCTAGAGGATCAGGCAAGGCTCTGTCTTGAGCGCATCCGGCGCGAGGGCTGGTCACATTTGCGCAGCTACCACGATCGCGCCATAACAGGGGCGACACGCCTACGCTCGGCATTCCAGCAATTGATCGAAGATGCGCGGCGCGGCCAGTTCGACGTCGTGGTCGCCGAGTCACTGGATCGGCTCAGCCGAGACCAGGAGGACGTGGCCCACCTTTTCAAGCAACTGAACTTCACTGGCGTTCGCATACTGACCCTCAGTGAAGGCTGGATCTCAGAGCTGCACGTTGGCCTCTCTGGCACCATGGGCGCCCTATACCTCAAGCAACTCGCCGAAAAGACAAGGCGTGGCCTCCGAGGCCGGGTCGAGGCCGGCCGCTCGGGCGGCGGGAACTCATACGGCTACGACGTCGTCAGCAAATCCGACGCTGACGGCGAGGCCGAGCGAGGGCTGCGCCGCAAGAACGACCAACAGGCGGCAATCGTCATCGAGATCATGACCGCTTATGCCGCGGGGAAGTCCCCGCGCGCCATTGCCAAGGCCCTCAACACCCGCACTGTGCCGGGGCCGTCGGGCGGTACGTGGTGCCCGAGCGCCATCAACGGCAACGCCGAGCGTGGCACCGGCATACTGAACAATGAATTATACATCGGCCGGCTGGTCTGGAACCGGCTGCGCTACATGAAAAATCCGACCACGGGCAAGCGCCAGTCCCGGCTCAACCCGCCTGAGGACTGGATCATCAAGGACGTACCCGAGCTTCGGATCGTGCCGCTGGACCTTTGGGACAAGGTAAAGGCGCGCCAGATGGTGACCACTCGCGACACACGGCCGGACAAGGCGAAGGCGGCGACGGGGCAACCGGCCTTCTGGGAGCAACAACGGCCACGCTACCTGCTCTCGGGCCTGATGAAATGCGGCTGCTGCGGCGCCAACTACACGAAGTACGGTGCCAACCGCTTCGCCTGTGCCGCCTCGCGCGACCGTGGCACCTGCACCAACAAACTGACGATCCGAGGCGACGAGCTGGAGGCAGCGATACTGGCAGGCCTGCAGGTGCGCCTGATGGAGCCGGCGCGGTTCGAGCAGTTTGCCGAGGCCTTCGTGGCGGAGACCAATCGGCAGCGCATGGCTCTCTCGGCGGCCAAGGCCGGCACGCAGGCCGCACTCACGCGCGTCGAGCGCCAGATCAAGAGGCTGGTTGACGCCATCGTCGATGGTGCCGACGCCTTGCCCCTCAACACCAAGCTCAAGGAGTTGGATGCCGAGAAGAACAGGCTCGCGGCCGAGCCGCAGGAGGCCCCTGACGAAAAACCTCTGCTGCACCCCGCGCTCGCCATCACCTATCGCGACCGGGTCGCGAACCTCGCGCTAGCCCTCTACGACGAGCAGGACGGCCGGCAGGCTTTCGAGCGGCTGCGGTCAGTTATCGAGGAGGTGCGGCTGACGCCTGTGAACGGCGAATTGGCTATCGAGTTGCGAGGCGATCTCGCAGAGATTCTCAAGATCGGTGCCTTGGGCCATCAAGGTGCTGATACTGCAGGGAAAAGTTCGCTGCAAATCAAGGTGGTTGCGGGGAGAGGATTTGAACCTCTGACCTTCAGGTTATGAGTTCTTTCAAGACAGTTTTCTGTTGGAATCCACTGGACCGCGTTAGAATGAAAAATATATTGTAAATCAAATATTTACGAGTACATTGGCATCTTTCGTGGCATCATGCATTCCCGCCCAGTCCACTCGTTTTGCGTACCTTTTGCGTACCTTTTGAAGCGCCGTTTTACCGGCCAAACGAGAGATCGCAACATGCCGACTGCCAACCTGACGGACGCCTTGGTCAAGTCGCTCAAGTGCGACGCGGGCAAGAATGTGATCGAGCTGCGCGACACAGCCCTGCAGGGCCTCGAACTCCGTGTTTGGGCAAGCGGCGCCAAAACGTGGCGACTGCATTACACGCGCCGTTCGGACGGCAAGCGTCGGGTCACCGGCCTCGGCAGCTATCCTACGCTCGCCCTCAAGGAGGCAAGACGGAAAGCCAAGGGCCTGCAAGCCGAGATCGAGAACGAGTTGGAACGGGCCGATCCCGCCGCCGGCAAAAGGGTTCGCCGCGAAGCACTGACATTCGCGGAAATTGCCGATGAGTGGATCGAGCGGCACGCCAAACCGAACAAGGCCGCGCGATCGGTACAGGACAACCGGTCCATGCTTGATCGGCACATTTTGCCCGAGATCGGCAGCTTCAAGGCCATCGAGATCACAAAACGCGATGTGATTAGATTGATCGATACGGTCGCCGCCAAACTGGATGCGCGCAGTGCAAACGGTGAGAAGGCGCGAAAGCTCAGCCATCGGCCCAATAGGATTTTTGAATTGGTTCGCTCGATTTTTCGATGGGCCGTGGGACGGGACCTCCTTCAGATAGATCCGACCTATATGGTGAAGGCTCCGATCAAGAAGGAGAAGCCCAGGGAACGCGATTTGGCGCCTGAGGAGATCGCGACCCTTTGGAAGGCTTTGGATCGCGCACCCGTGGCACGCCGCATCACCAAGGGAGTTCCAAGAGGCACTCGCGTGGTGGGCAACGACGACCTGCCGATGACGCGCCCGCTCGCCATTGCGATCAAGCTTGCCCTGGTCACCGGCCAACGGATTGGTGAGGTGACCGGCATCAAGCGCAGTGAGCTTACGCTCGACGACGCAGCACCCATATGGGTGGTGCCAGGGGAGCGCTCGAAAAATGGGCACTCCAATCGGGTTCCACTCTCGCCAATCGCGCTGAGATTGCTTGATGAAGCCTTTGCGCTTGCAGGCGCGAGCGAGTGGGCCTTTCCAAGCGCGTCGGGGACGCAGCCGATCGATCCGCATGCACCGACCAAAGCTTTGGATCGCGCCCGGCCGGTCATTGGCCTCGAGAATTTTCGCATCCATGACCTGCGCCGGACGGCAGCCACGCGCATGGCCGAGATGGGCATCAATCCGCACACAATCTCACTCATTCTCAATCACGTCAGCGCCAGATCTGGCTCGATCACAGCGAAGGTCTATGTGCAGTATTCCTACGATCGCGAGAAGCGCGACGCATTGAACGCGTGGGGCGAGAAGTTGCAGAACATTGTCGGCTATAAGTCTGCACTGGTCGCCGAGACTTGAGAAGCTGTAGCCGGTTTCTTTGACTCATCGGCAGGCGGCTGCCGCAACCAAGGCAGTTGCCCAAAGTTACCGACACCTCCGCTCGGTTGTCCACCAATCTCCCGCGTCCGCCCGGGCAACTCCACAACCCCCAGCAACCCCAGGCAACCAAAGGCCGCCCGGAGCGCGACGGCGCTGGGCGGCCCTTCAGTTGCCGGCAACCTTCAGGCAACCGAGCGGATTGCGGCAACTGACATGCAGTGCCCTGCGCGTTGCCGCCGGACGAGGCCGCGCGCCTCGAAGTCGCGCATCCACTTCGAGACCGTGCCCTTGTGGACGTTCCAGCGGTCCGCGAGGTCATCCTGCGACGGCACCACACCGCGCAACCTTACGACCTCCGCCTCGGCCTGTGCCTTGGTCGTGCTGGCAACCACGACAGTTGCCCGCGCGGCCGGCGGCAACTCTGACACTGCACAACCCTCACCACTACTCCCCGGCCGGAAACCGTAGAACGCAAACGCCAGCGCCGCCGCTTCGAGGAAAATCCCGAACAGCGTCGGCTTCACCAGCCGCACGTCGTCCTCGATCTTCTCGATTTTGCTCGTCACGTTCGGCAGCAGCGCCACGAACGCGGCAATCCGCCGGTCGCCCGCGTCCGGTGTCTGCGGCGCCGGCAATCGCGCGATGCGACGCTCGTAGCCCTCGATGGCCGCCGCCCACGTCTGCACGGTGTAGGTGATGCCGTCGCAGCGCTTACCCTTGCCGCTGGCGCATTCGCGCGCCTGATCGCCGCGATACTTGGCGAGATTGTCGCGCGCCTCCGCGAGCCGCTGGTTGATGTCGGCGCGCTGCCGCGCAATCTCAACGGCCCGCGTCCGCAATTCGTCGGCGCCCTCCGACTGACGAGCGATGGTGCTCGACAGCGTGTAGGCGCTGCCGAAAATCGCCGCCACCATCAGCAGCGCCGTGGCCGTCCGCTCGCGCGCGCCCCAGGCCTGGTGCGCGACGATCGGCGCCGCGATCACGGCCGCCCAGATGAACGGGATGCTGGCGATCTCGACCCAGTTCGGCGTCGGCTGGTGCAGGCCGTGATTGACGAGGTAGGCGCTGCCGGCGATCCAAAGAATGCCGGTGAAAACCCGCGCGACGGTGCGCGCGGCTGTTTCGCCACGGGGTGGCGTGGTAATGTGAGTCATGGTTGTCGTCCTGTCCTATAGGATGATGGCCTAGGCTCGTCGTGGTGTTTCAGCACCGCGGCGGGCCGCTTAAGTCATGGGCTGTTAGCCCGAAATAACCGTACTACAATAAACGTAGACGAACAATGAATTGACACCATTTTTCGTCAACTATAAAATAGTGTGATGTCAAAGACACCAAAAACACCCCCTGCACGCGGACGCGGCCGGCCGTCGATACCAGCCGACGAGCGTCTGGAAATCGTCCAGGTCCGCTTCCCCTTGCCGATGATCGAGGAAGTCGATGCCGCGTGCGACGCCCGCCTCGACAAACCCGGCCGCTCGGCCATGATCCGCGAACTCGTCGCGCTTGGGCTCAAGCATTTGCGGGTGAAGCGGTGAGTGGGGTGGGCGTGCAAGCCGGAGCACACCTACTTTATAGTGGGTATGGTGCATCAGTTCCCTTCAGATTGACGTGACAGTGGTACGATGTCTGCAGATGATCGGCGAGGCCCCCATGACCAGAATTGTCGCGATGCTGGCATCACTGATATTGATGTCCACGATGGTTTCGGCTCAACCGGTGTCCACCGATCCGCGAGTGCAGAAGATCGAGGTTGAGGAGCCCGGACGCGCCGGCATTCGTGCTGTCTATCGCGTCACAATTGTCGAACCTCTCGAAGAACTCGATCTCAAAGCGATCGCCGAGAATCTGCGTTCGCAGGTGCGGCACACCGATGCAGTTGGCATTCGATTCGTTCTTCCGAATCCACAGACGGAAGAACGCGATCCAGAGGCTGGTCGCCCATTCTATGCGTGGCGTCTTGTCATCACGAGCAACAAGACTGACATCTTCAACATGACCGGTATTAGTGCAGCCCAGGCCGACAAACAAATCGCTGCGTTCGTTCCCTCTTCTGGGGACAAGGTTCGCGGATTCTGGATCGATCACACGAATCTCTTGGGCGTCGTAGGCATCATCGATCGACCAGACGGAGTTTATTTCCTCCATCTAGCGGATACAGATCGGCGCTATCTCCTTAAGAAGGCCGCATCGAAGCGAGCAGGCACATGGCTAGAAGCCCTTCATTCCGAATCTCGTGGCCAACGGTTCAAGGCAGACGGACACGGAACGGATCGCGTCGGCGTCCATCTTGCTGTAGATGGCACGCTTCGGGTTCACGGAGGACGTTATCAGCTTGCCAACAAACCGTGGCTGATTGCGACGCCACAAAAACGATAGTTCACGCGGTTGAGGTACTTGATGGCGAAGGATGCCTCCCAGCCGGGATGCTGGCACGGCTATAGAACCCACTCAGACGGAAGCGGTGAGTTGCGTTGCTTACGACACACTCACATGGCCGCGACCGGCGAGTTAACGACATACAATAACGAATGCTCGGTTCGTTCAATAATGCGTTATTCCAATGCATAGTAGGCGAAAAATGCCGCCAATCGACAAGCACCTCAGTTCGCCTGAAATCTCGATCGACGCCCATATCAAGAATGTTCGGATCGGGCTCGGAGAGCAGTTGGCGCAACGACATGCGATATATCTCGACACTAATTTCTGGATCATGGTTCGGGAAGCTGCGGCGGGACGCGGATCGTCGACAGCGATAGAGCTTCGGCGTCTCCTCCGAGACGGGGTTACTAACGGGCTCCTGTTCTGTCCGATCAGCGAAACGACTTTCTTCGAGGTAATCAAGCAGCGCGACCCGGTCACGCGCCGGGCGACAGTTGCGATGATCGACGAGCTGAGTCTCGGCGCAACGCTTATTGGGCAACAAGAGCGCGTTGCCGTCGAAATATCTCACCTTTTTCATGACAAGACCGGGAGGGTGGAACTCCATCCATTGAACCATCTGGTTTGGTCGAAGCTCAACTTCGTGATGGGCGAATATTATCCGGCAAATACCGTATTCGGCCCCATCACCGAGACCGCTATCCAAAAGGCGTTCTTCGATCACATGTGGGCACGGCCATTGACAGATCTGACGGATCACATCGATGGCGAGCTACATCCCGAGGACGATCTGGGTCAACTCACCGACGATCTCAATGCGGGGATCTCTGAGAATGCCCATCAACTCCGCAGCTTCAATCATGCCTATAACACGGAGGTTCGCGGGCTCTCGGACTTGGTCGGCGGCATGGCACTTGATGCCGTTGCCATGATGGCTCGCCGCGAAGGGATTGTGCCAAATCAATCCGTAGGCAACGATCCTGCTGTGGCCAATCAATATAAGGCCCTCATTGCGGCCGCACTCATTCAAGGCAAGGCGCGCAAAGCTCTAGGCACGATGAATGTCATGGCGACCCTACACGCCAGCCTTCGATGGAACAAAGGCCGTAAAGTCAAAGCGAATGATCTTCCTGATTTCGACCACGCCGCCGCCGCGCTGGTCTATTGCGACGCCTTTTTTACGGAGCGGTCATTGGCCACGATGGTCAAACAGAACCATGTCGCTCTCGATCGGTTCCATGAGTGTTTCGTGACCGAAGATCCGGAGCAAGCGGTAGACTGGACTAAGACATTGCTTTCGCCGGGGTAACCGTACGGCATTTATCCTCTGAATTTCGAGCAATGCGTCGCGCTATCATTCCCGACATTGTCTCCTCCTTGCCCGCTGCCGACTCTTACCCAACACTTGTAGCTTCACGAGATTGATGATGCTGCAGACATAGGCATAGTAGCCGCCAGCCGCAACGAGAACGCGCATTGGTCATGGAGGCCGCTGCATCGCTGCAGCGGCCTCGGGGCGTCAATTGTCGATGCCCCAGAAGGCGTTGCCGTAGCCGGGCAGCGCACCGATCACGGCGTTGAGAGCACGGTAAACCAGTTTCCCGCCCTGAAGCGCAATATCCAGCCGCTTCAACGGTCTACCGCTGGACCGGCGTTCTGTGTTATGGTCAGGCCGAGACAGGAGTTCCGTATGACCATGACCATTCCGACGGAGGTCGAGCAGCTTGCTCGGCTGGTCGCCGTCAAGACAGGCAAGACCCCCGACGACATCCTCAAGGAAGCCGTAGAAGCTCGTGCGCGTGCGGCTGGGATTGCGCCGCAGCCTAAACAACGCGCGTTCGACGACGCCCGCGTGAAGGCCATAATCGCACGGGTATCCGCGTTGCCGCTGCTTGATGACCGCGCCGCTGATGACATCATCGGCTACGACGAGTTTGGCGTCCCGCAATGATCGTCGTCGACACCTCGGCCATCATCGCCATCATTCAAGCCGAACCGGAGTGCGCGACGTTCCTCGACCACGTCAGACGTGCCGATCGCGCACTGATGTCGGCCGTTTCAATGTTGGAAGCCGGTATGGTGTTGCGCGCACGCCGCGGACCGGCAGGCATCGCCGAACTCGTTGACCTAGTCGAAGCGATGGCGATTGAAGTCGTGCCTTTCGATGCAGCGCTGGCGGACGGCGCGCTGCAGGCCTTCGCCGTGTACGGCAAAGGTCAACATCCGCAGGCGCGCCTCAATCTCGGCGACTGCGCCACCTATGCACTGGCCAAGGCAATGAGTGCGCCGTTGCTCTCCAAGGGCAATGATTTCGCGGCAACTGACATCGTTGCAGTGGCCTAACCGACAGCGTTATTCAATTATGCGATCCGGTGAAGTTGGGTCGCACGGTGGCCCGCTTCTAAATTTCGTCGAACGTGGACGCGTGCGACGCGTGAAGGCCGCAGCATCGCTGCAGCGGCCTCGGCACGTCAGTCGTCGATGCCCCAGAAGGCATTGTCATAGCCGGGCAGCGCTCCGATCGCGGCGGAGATCACTCGATCCAAGAAGTTGTGGGCAAAGGATGCATCCCAACCGGGATGCTCGCAGGACTGATACTTGAGCGACTGGCAGAGCTTGATGATGTCCAGCGGCGTCAGCATGCGCGTCGGTTTGGTGGATGTGCTCCCATTGCAAGTCGGTCGGAAGAAGTAGACCGGCACCGGTGTGATGTCCTTGTAGCGGTAGTCCACCGAGGCGTGGTTCTCGGCCCAGAGCGCGGCGCCGATCTGGCTCGGTGTGTAGTCTGATGAGCTGACGTACTTGCTGTGGTCGGCGTCCTCGGCCATGCGCTTGACGGTTCCGACGCGGCGCTTGCCGCCGACGGCGAATGTGACGATGGCATCGATGTGGGCTTTGCTGACGACATAGGCTGACATGTTCGTTCCCTTCGTTTGATCTCGAACCCCGCGGAAGTGCGGTCTCGATGCCAAGCGACAGGCGACGGGGTAGAGTGGTCACGGAACCGAACGCCGGTCTCGCCGGCGGAGGCGGCCGGCGCAGCCGAAGCCGAGGGCAACGCCCTTGCAGGGACTACGACCCGGCGCAGAGATGGCATTGTGAGAGACCGAATGCGCTGCGGGGTGGGAGGGAGTGTGGGGGCGCGCATGTCGGCTTCGACCCAACGTCTGGGGACAAGCCCGTTTGACGGCAGCAATCGTGTCTGCAAAATGACCCGCGAGGACAGAAGCCGGGGGCAGAGCATCGTGTCAGCGGAGACCACGACCACGTCGCCATTGATCTGGGAGGAGCCGAACGCCATCCAGGTTCATGTCACACTCGATCGAATCGAGCCGCCGATCTGGCGCCGCCTCGTCGTGCCCCTTCGGGCCACGCTCGCCGAGCTGCATCACATCCTACAGGCAGCCATGGGTTGGACGGACTCGCACCTGCACGAATTCGAGATCGGTGGCCTTCGCTATGGCGACATCGACCTGCTCAATGCGGAACGCTCCGAGGATGATGCGCTCGCGTTCGATGCCTTCGAGGTTCGCCTGCGCGATTTCAGCCGTGCGCCCGGCACCGCTTTCACTTACGTCTATGACTTCGGCGACAACTGGCGCCATACCGTCACGTTGGAGAAGCTGCTCGCCGTCAAGCCCGCGCCCAAATCGACGACCTGCATCGAGGGCGCGCGCTGCTGCCCGCCTGAGGATGTCGGCGGGCCTGACGGCTACTTCGAATTCCTGCGCGTGCTGCTGTCGCCCGAGCCCGAGGAGATCGAGGAGCAGCGACACCTCAAGCGCTGGAGCGGCGGCAAGTTCAATCCCGAGCGGTTCGATCTGGCCAAGATCGACAAGGCGGTGCGGGGTGCGTTGCGCAAACGTCGACGCGCATAGGAAGCCGTAACTGTGCCGGCCAGTCCTCGTTTCGTCTGTTTCGAGTTGTGTGCTATGCTTCCGCTCAAGGAGACACCCGCCATGCCGCGCGCCCAGACCGACCCGACGATTCCGACCGACCAGGACGCCGTCCTCGCCCGCGAAGCGAGCCGCATCCTCGACGCCAGCGCCGCGTCCGAGGGCGCCTTGCACGTGCGCCTGATCGAGACCGCCGACGTATCGCCCGCCACGCTTGAGTTGCCCGCCGCCGCCGCGCGTCTGCTGAAGGAACTGCTACGCGAGATGGCCGCCGGCCATGCCGTCACCCTGGTGCCGATCGAGGCCGAAATCACCACGCAACAGGCCGCCGACCTGCTCAACGTCTCGCGGCCCTACGTCGTCGGGCTGGTCGAGCAGGGCATGCTGCCGGCGCGCATGGTCGGACCACAGCGCCGGGTGATGCTCGCCGACGTGCTGGCCTTCAAGGTCGAGAGTAAGACGCGCGCACGCGCTGCGCTGAAAGAGATGGTCGCCCTGGATCAAGAGCAGGGCCTCGAATGAGCGACGCGCCAGCGGAGGCGAGCGCGTCCGGTCCGGCGGCTATGTCCGCTTGAACCCCAAGACCCGTTTCATTCTCATCGACGTGATGGGCCGATATTGTTGCAGAACTAGCTTGAGAGACTGGACGAACCGTGATTCCGTACCTGTGAGGCAGCCATCGACGGAGCGGTTCGATGATGGGGCGGCGCAAAAGCGATCAAGGCCAGCTGTTCTATGCGTTCGATCTCGAGGCCGTTGTTCCGGACGACCATCAGGTCCGCCGGATCGCCGCGGTTCTCGATCTCTCCTGGCTGCGGAACGAGCTGGCGCCGCATTATTCGCACACCGGCCGTCCGTCGATCGATCCGGAACTGATGATCCGGATGCTGGTCGTCGGCTACGTGTTCGCCATCCGCTCGGAGCGCGCGCTCTGTCGCGAGGTACAGCTGAACCTCGCTTACCGCTGGTTCTGCGGCCTCGGCATCGAGGACAAGATTCCCGATCACTCGGCCTTCACGCGCGCCCGTAACGAGCGCTTCCGTGCGCACGATATCTTCCGCCAGGTATTCGAGCGCGTCGTCGCCTCATGCATCGATGCAGGGCTGGTCGGCGGTACCGGCTTTGCGGTCGACGCGAGCCTGATCGCGGCCGACGCCAACAAGTGCGGTTCGACGCCGGGTGGCGAATGGAGCCACGATATCGATCCGGCGACGGTTGAGCGCGCCGTGCAGGACTATCTCGCCAATCTCGACGATCCCGCCTGGGGCGCTGCCACCGACGTGATCCCGAAGTTCGTCGCGCCTGCCGATCCGGCCGCGCAGTGGACCGGTGCACTCAGAAGCGCCGCGTTCTTCGCCTACGCCGACAACTATCTGATTGACGTCAAGTTCGGCATCATCATGGATGTCGAAGCCTCACGCGCCATTCGCCAAGCAGAAGTCGGCGCCTCGCAGACGATGATCGAACGCACCGAGGCAACGTTCGGCATCAAGCCGGACTGGCTCGCCGCCGATACCGCCTATGGCTCGGCGCCTAACCTGCACTTCCTGGTCGACGAGAAGGACATCGCGCCGCATATCCCGGTGATCGAGAAGTCGCAACGCGACGATGGCACCTTCAGCCGCGAGGACTTCGTCTACGACGCGACGCGCGATTGCTATGTGTGCCTCAACGGCAAGATCCTGCCGACCAACGGACGACTGCGAGACGACGGCATGTACGCCTACTACTCCAGGGTCGCTGATTGCAGAGCCTGCCCGCTCAAGACGAAGTGCTGCCCCAACTCACCCAGTCGGAAGATTACGCGGCATGAGCACGAAGCCGCACGCGACGTTGCCCGCGCCATCGCCAAGACCGCCGCCTATGAGCAGACGCGGCGTGACCGCAAGAAGGTCGAGATGCTGTTCGCGCACTTGAAGCGGATTCTGCGGCTCGGCCGTCTCAGATTGCGCGGACCGGCCGGCGCGCAGTTCGAGTTCACGCTTGCCGCCGTCGCCCAGAACCTTAGACGTCTCGCCAAGCTAACGGTTCACCCCCCAGATACGGCCGCGCCGCGCGTTGTGTAGCGTCCTGTTGTGTTGGTTGCGTTAGGCGTGGTGCCGATGCGCCGCCGCTGCCCATGCCGGGCAGGCGGCCAGAGACCGCGAGCCCAATTTTTCAAAAATAAGCCCCGGCTGAAAGCGACGACCCCGCCGACTTCTGCAACAAAATCGGCCAAGTGCTGCCGGACTTGGCAGGGGTGGGATCGACGTCCGCGTTTCCCAGCAGCGGACATGGGAACTGGCCATGTTGCGCTATGTGCTGGAGGTAGGGTCCGGTCGCGCGCGCCTGAGCAGATAGATATCCATGATCCAGCCATGTCGAGCGCGGGCATTGGCGCGCGTCTCGACGATGCGCGGCCCTGTTTCCGCGAGCGGGCCGGATAGGATCGTCTCGGCCGGCATGCCAACATAGGCCCCCCACCAGACCGTCACGCCGGCGGGATCGAGGTGCTGGAACGCGCAATCTCCGTCAAGCATCACGACCAGTGTATCGACATCGGCCGGCCAGCCTTCGTCGCGCAGACGCCGGCCGGTTGTCACCAGAAACGGAGCGCCGATCTCGTTGAGGGGGATTGCATGTGATGCACAAAGTGCCTGCATCGACGTAATCCCGGGAATGACCCGCACCTGTGGCGAGGGATCGAGCCGGGCTGCAATGCGCAAGGTGCTGTCGAAAAGCGCGGGATCTCCCCACACCAGCAGCGCGACCGTGGCCTTGTCGACGCGATCTCCGGTCCCAGGCAGGCGTGTATCGCCAAGTTCCGAGCGCACGGCCGATGACCAGACTGCTGCGATCGCATCATGCCACGCGTCGACGCCCCCGCGATAATCGGCGTCGGCACGATTGCGGAGCGGCATCTCGAATTCGGCGATCCTGGTTGTCGGGCTGGTCAGCACTTTGGCACAAATGCTGCGGCGCAGATCAGCCAGATCCGACTTTTCCGGCCCCTTCCGCGGAATGAGGATCAGGTCAGCAGAGTTCAGCGCCCGGATGGCCTGCAGAGTCAAATGCTCGGGGTTGCCGGTGCCGATGCCGACCAGGAGGAGCTCAATCATGTGTTCCCAGGCATGGCCGGTGTCTCAGGCGACCTTCGGGATAGAAGGCCTTGACCCAAAGCTGAAGGTACTAATCAG
>LNEM01000036.1 GCA_001464955.1 Rhizobiales bacterium Ga0077537
CGACCTTGAACTCACGCCCGAACCGTCTTCGCTGCATAGGCCACCTCCGGCTTCATGAAACACCCAATCTCGGTGTCCGCGAAACCGGCAGCAGGCCATTGGCACTTTTCAGCGTCGTCGAGTTCCCGCGCGAGCGCCACATGTTGATCAGGTGTCAATTGAGGTTCCCCGGTCGAGCCTGGCTGCATGTTGGAAATGCCTCTGCTGGGCTCGTAGTTCACAGTGACGCCGCTGGAAGACAATCGATCGATTCTTGCCGATTGTTCAGCCCAGCTTTATAATTCCGCATGGCTTTGACCCGCATCACGATCCGCCAGTGCGAGGCCTTCGTCGCCGTAGCCGACACGCTGAGCTTCGTCGCAGCTGCAGAGCGCCTGGGCTTGACCTCGTCTGCGGTCAGCCAACTCGTGGCCGAGCTCGAGGGTATCGTCGGCTTTCGCCTGTTCGATCGCAGTACCCGCCGGGTGGCGCTATCGAGTGCCGGGCGGGATTTCCTGGGTTCCGTGCAGGCCGTTTTGCGCCACATGCAGTTCGCGGAAAACTCGGCGGCCGACGTGCGCAATCGTTCGGCAGGCATCGTCAGGATCGGCGCGCCTCTCGTCCTTGCGAGCCATGCCTTGCCGGCCGCGGTTTGCGCCTTTCGGAAGGTGGCTCCAAAGGTGGCCATCCACATCCGCGACGTGACGGTCGAGCTGATGGTCGAGCGCGTGGCCAGCGGCGATCTCGATCTTGCCATTGGTCCGGATCGGCCGCTCGATCCTGCCGTAGAGCGTCAATCGATGTTCTCCAGTCCATGGGTTCTCTGGTGTGCGCCGACGCATCCTCTGGCGGCGAAGAAAACCCTGCGATGGGAGGATTTGCGCAATATCGCCCTGGTAGCGGCTGGGCGGGACCATGAAGTCAGCGTCGCTCAGATGCGACTGAACAGACCAGATGGACACGCCATCGTCCCGATGGAGGTGGTCGACAACATCACGACTGCGCTCGGCATCGCCGCTGCAGGCGCCTCGGCCACCCTTTCGCCTGCCTACGTGGGTGTTGCTGCCCGGGCTTTTGGTCTGACGATGCGTCGTGTCATAGAGCCGGAGACGATCCGTCACGTCAGCCTTTACCGGCCATCGCAACGATCCATTCCGCCGGCCGCCGAAGCCTTCGGAGAGTTTCTCATCGATTGGATGCAGCGCTGGAGCGCCCGAACCGCGGCACACGCCTCGCCGCGAAAGAAGCAGGGGGACGTCGGCGCAAGACTTCGGTAGGCGAGAGCAGGTCTTCGCTCTGCGGACATGATGCGCGCTCGCGATACCGCGATCAGCGGACATCTCCAGCAAGAGCTGACGAGACCAATCCATCGAGCAGCCTCGTCGCCAGCGACGCGATGGCTAGCGACCGACCGTCGACCGGACCGAGACAGCGAGCCACCGGTGATCTCCCGCCTTGGCCGATATACTCATCGGCCAAGGCCATCTTGATCGGCTCCTGTAGGGCGCCTGGTCTCGGCCTTCGGGCGGGATTAGCCGATCGATTTCGGCCTGCTCTCGCCCGTAGCTCCGCGCAAGGCCTGGATTGGCGGTCTGGCGGGAGGGGTGCATGAACTGCTTGGTCTTTCGGTTCTTGCCGTTGCCGCTCTTCATGCCGCGGCAGCACTCTTTCACCGCTACGTGCTCGGCGATGGCGCCCTTCGTCGGGTACCTTGCATCGCCGGCCAAGGGTCGGTCGGTCCCCTCGCGAATCTTGATTGAGGTCAAGAATGCGCAGGCGGGTCGCGATAGGTTTGTTCCGACCCTCCTCGGATATGAGCTGTCGAAGCATTGACCGACGCCGATTGGGCGCGAGATGAGGGCGGGGCCATGAGCCAGCATGATCCACGATCCAAAAACCCCATCGTCAGGGACGTTACAAGGCCGCGATCTTCGAGACGGAAGGCGGGACTGACTGGCTGGCAGCTTGCTGCATTGTACTTGGGTCTGGCTGTACTACCGTTGGGCGCCGCGTGGCTCTCGGGTATCGAGCCGGTCAGCTTGACGACAGAGCTTGGTAGCGGTCTGGGACTGCTCGCGGGGGCTCTTCTCCTGATTCAAATGCTCAGCTCAGGACGTTTCGAGAGCTTGTCTGGGCGCATCGGCATCGATCGGTCGAAGAGTTTTCACAGACTTGCTGGCGCGGTCGTATTGCTGATCGCGGCGGTGCACCCGCTGGCCTACCTATTGTCGACGGGGCTGGATGACCCGTCGGCAGTCTGGCAGCGCCTCGCCAGTTTCGTCACCGGTCAGAGCACGCGAAGTGGTCTCATCGCATTTCTCGCACTCACGCTTCTCGTTCTCCTTCCCGTTGTGCGAGAGCGGCTCGGCTTGAGCTACGAGGTCTGGCGGGCGACGCACGGGCTTCTGGCGATAGGCGCTGCTGGTCTCGTGCTGCATCACGGTTTGACAACGGGGAGTTACAGCGGGGAGCGACCGGTCCTCCTCGCGTGGGCCGTCCTTGCTGCATTGGCGCTCGGAGCGCTGGTGCTCATGTATGTTGCCCGACCGTTACGCATGTGGCGCGAAGCCTGGCGTGTCGAGCGCGTGACGGCCGACGGAGAAGGCAGTTGGCGCCTGGAGCTACGCGGGCCTTCGGCGACCAGCCTGCGGTTCGCTCCGGGGCAATTCATCTGGATGACGCTGTCGCCGCACTGGCCCATCTTCCATGATCATCCCTTCTCGATCGCCTCGGCTGAAGCCGATCTGCCGAAGCTGCGGTTGATCGTGCGAAAGGCGGGCAACTGTACCAACCATTTCGGGTCGATCGAGCCCGGCACGCGGGTAGCGATCGACGGCCCACACGGCAGCTTCGTGCTCGACGAAACCGGAGAGAGAGTGCTCATGGTGGCGGGCGGTGTCGGGATCGCACCACTGCTCGGTATGCTCGAGCACGCAGCCAAAGCGGGCGATAAACGAAGGTTCTGCCTCATCTACGCTGGTCGCAATCCGGCAGCCTTCGCGGCGATCGATCGGATAGAGGCGCTTTCACAGATAATCGACCTCGAGGTGCATCTGGTTGCCGACCAAAGGTCCGGCATAGCGGGCTTTTCGCCTGGACCGCTCGATGCGCCAAGGGTGGCGGAAGCGATCGGGGACCCGTCGAGAACAGTCGCTTATGTCTGCGGTCCTCCCGGAATGATGGCGATGGCAACCGATGCCTTGATTTCCGGGGGAATGAGCCCGGAGCGCGTCCACTATGAGCGTTTCGATGACATGGCGCGCGGCGGCCGGCTAGATCGTCGTCGCCTCCGTCAGAGCATTGGTGTCCTGGCATTGGCGCTCGCTGCGGTCGCAGCATTCACGCTCAGGTAGCTCCCTTACTTCGCGGTGAGCGTCATCAAGTAAGTGACGACCCGTTCTCGTACGGCAGGGTCTTCGGCATGATGTGTCGCCAGGAATGTGTCCAGCTGCGCCTTCCGTTGGTCGACTGTGTCGCCTTTGATCTGCCGGGCAATGGTCGCCGCTCGTGAGTGACATTTGGCGCAGTTGGCTCGGAATGTCTCGGCATCGGCGAGCGCTGGCGTAATCGTGGCCTCACCGAAAAACGAAGCTGTCAGCCCCGCAACACATGTGGCCATTGCGGCCCACGAACGCCAGGACCAAGTGCTGCCGTTCATCGCCTGCTCCCTCCAGACCTGATCATTTGCGCCACAACGCGCTGCACCATGCCGGCCGCCTCGGTTGAGACATTCACCTCTACCACCGTTCCACATCCGCAAGCGTTGATGCAGGGCAAGCAACTCATGGTTGGGTAGATTTTCGCACCGCGGAAGAAGCCGTCATCGTGGCACGGCCGTCATCCGCCCCGCGTGCATCCCGGCGACGCGGTCGGTCCACCTCCGACAGCAGGCACCTCCCTGCAAAGGGTCCGGACACACGAAATCGAGCGTACGCCCATCGATCGTCCCAGTGACCCGAGACCGACCGTCGTGGCTCCGAAGTTGGGGGGTAGGAAAGTCGGGGCTGCAGACGGATGTGGAGCGGAAGTCTTCTCGTCCCCGTTGCCGGGATCGGCCGACAAGGCCTGCGTCATGGGGCCAAGCCGGCTGAACTTGCCCCAAACTGTGGCCTCCTCAATCCTTCCTCTGGCCGCTGCGCAACGGCGAGCGGGCGCGGCGCCGCCGCTGTCAATCGACCATTGGCAAGTTGGTGGGAGTCGGCCCTATGCTACAGGCCACGCAGGCCTGCTTACGGCCGCCACCAGCTTGGGAACTGCCACATGTCGTCCTCTGCAATTCAACCATCCACTGTCGATGTCGTCATTGTCGGGGCCGGCTTCTCCGGCCTCTACCTCCTCCATCGCTTCGAGAAGGAGGGCTTTTCTGCCCGCTGCTTCGAGCGCGGCGACGGGGTCGGCGGCACCTGGTACTGGAATCGCTATCCCGGCGCCCGCTGTGACGTGGAGAGCATGCAGTATTCCTACGGCTTCAACGAAGACCTGCAGCAGGAATGGCATTGGCCTGAGAAATTCTCGGCCCAGGCGGACATACTGGCGTACGCCAACCATGTTGCCGATCGGTTCGATCTGCGAAAATACATCACGCTGGAGACCGAGGTCCGCGCCTCTCACTATGACGAGGCAGCTCGCGTCTGGCATGTGGAGACCGACAAGGGTGAGAAAGTCACCTGCAAATATTTCATCATGGCGGGCGGCTGCATCTCCACCGCGCAGGTCCCGAAGTTCGAAGGGCTCGCCGACTACAAGGGCGAGAAATACCATACCGGCAACTGGCCGCACGAGCCCGTCAGCTTCAAGGGCAAGCGGGTTGCGGTGATCGGTACCGGCTCCACCGGCATCCAGGCCATCCCGGTGATTGCGGAGGAAGCGGCGCACCTGGCCGTGTTCCAGCGTCAGGCGAACTACTCCATCCCTGCGCGCAACATGCCGATGACGGAGGACTACGCGACTTCCTGGAAAGACGGCTATGCCGAGAAGCGCGCCGAAATGCGCTACCAGCCGAACGGAATGCTGCGGGAAGTCAACGACGTTTCGGCCCTCGACGTGAGCGAAGAGAAGCGCCAGCGCATCTATGAGCAGCGCTGGAAGGAAGGCACGGGCGCGTTCCTTGGCGCCTTCAACGACATTCTGACGAACAAGGCCGCCAACGACACGATGGCAGAGTTCGTCCGGAACAAGATCCGCTCCATCGTGAAGGACCCGGTGACGGCCGAAATTCTCTGCCCGAAGACGCACCCGATCGGAACGAAGCGCATCTGCATCGACAGCGGCTACTACCAGACCTTCAACCGGGAGAATGTCGAGCTGGTCGATATCAGCCAAAAGCCCATCGAGCGCCTGACGGAAAAAGGGCTGGTCGCGAATGGCCGCGAGTTCGAGTTCGACGCCATCGTCTTTGCCACCGGCTTCGACGCCATGACTGGCACTCTGTTCAACGTCGATATCCGCGGCCGGGACGGCCTGGCGCTCAAGAAGAAGTGGGAGGCGGGGCCGCGGACGTATCTGGGCCTGATGACCGAAAGTTTCCCGAACATGTTCATCATCACCGGGCCGGGCAGCCCGTCCGTCAAGGGCAACATGATCAACACCATCGAGCAGCACGTGGACATGGTAACGGACACCATGATCCACATGCGCAAGCAGGGCCTCGACCTGATCGAACCTGCTCTGAAGGCCGAGGACGAGTGGGTCGACCACGTGCAGGAGGTCGCATACAAGACCCTCTTCCCGCAGGCGAACTCCTGGTACATGGGCGCGAACATTCCGGGCAAGCCGCGCCTGTTCATGCCATACATCGCGGGCGTCGGCTCCTACCGCCGCACGTGCGAGGACGTGGTGGCCGAAAACTACCGGGGCTTTCGTTTCGAGGCGAAGCGTCAGGACATGGCGGCCGAATAGCGCCCCGCCTCTGGCAAGAAAAGGGGCTGGGTCCGTCGTCCGACGAGTGTAGCGCCTCTGACGTCTGGTACCCGCCTCCGGCCACGCTCGTCGCCAAACGACAGAGGCGAAAGCTACGCTAGAATCATTGAGTTGCTCGTGTTTCCCTGGCGCCGGCATTTGCTAGCGATCAAGCCGCGACGGGAAGCAAATGTCGGCGCCGGAACACAAGGCGGTTCCGGCGAAATCTGCTGCAGCACAAATCAAGTTCCGCACTCCACAGCATCGGACGGCCGGTAATCGGCGGCCACCGACAAACGCCAGCCTCTCGAAGTCAGGCCGTCGACCGGCAAACGTGGCCCCGAACCGAAGGCGCGAGATCCAGGCTTGAGCTGTAAACCTGAGGCCGCTCACGATCGTCGCATCAGCAGTGGGAGGGCGCGAGGTGGAGACGGGGCAACCAGAGAAGCTTGGGCCTGTGCTCGCGATCCGCCGGCAGTTGATCCGATAACCATCACCCATTCGACGGCCGCGCCGATCCGTGTCGCAGCAGGAAGGCTGATGCGAGACGGTTTCGGGGATCAAACGAGCCGGCGTCGTAACGGCCAGACGAGAAGCCGCGCCGCCGCACGTCGGGCACCGTGACGCCTGCGCCACAGCTGTCCTGCAACCGAGCAGAACTCGGACGCCAAGAACATTCCAAAGTTGTTCCCGTCTATCGAATCAATCCTAACGTGCGACGAGGTCTGGGTCTGCGTGTTGTCGTTCTGTCGGGTCGTGTGTTGCCAACTTCACAAAGCGATGGGCGATCCGGCATGCAGACGCATTCATCCAAGTTCGGCCGCCATGGCGGTCGCTTTGCCAGCTTCGGCTTTATCGTCTGCTTACTTGCATTCGGGTCGCTGTGGCCCTCGCTGGCAAGCGCCCAGCACACGTCCTCAGAGTGTCCTGCTCAGACAGCGACGGTTTCAGCCGGCGGTACGGTCACGATCGATATCACCGACTGTCAATTCGCCAGCGGTTTCGGCGGCGTTGGTACTATTGACGGTGGCAGCTCTTTTCCTCCAGCTCCGAACTTCGAAGACCATGGCACGGCCACAACCCGGCTCTCGCCTACTGGTAGCCAGTGGTTTCTGGACTACAGCCACAACGGCACGACCGGTATCGGTTCGACCGATGTCTTCGAGATCAGCGATGGCTCGCTGTCGGGCATTGGTGACGTGCTGGTCACGATCACCATCACTGCTTCGGCCTCGCCGATCACGGTGTCGCCGGCATCCCTGTCCACGCTGACAGCAGGCACCCCGTTCTCGCAGACGCTGACCTCGGCGGGCGGCCTGGCGCCCTACACCTACGCCCTGCAGAGTGGCGCTTTGCCTGTGGGCCTATCGCTCACGGGTGGTGGCGTCCTCAGCGGCACGCCGACCCAGCGCGGCGCCTACAGCTTCAGCGTCCGTTCGACCGATTCGACCTCGCCGACGGCACAGTTCGTCGATCGCGGTTACACTGGAACCGTGCAGAACCCGTCGCTGGCCCTCAACGCGGCCAGTGGCACGGCCATCCAGAGTGTCGCGTTCTCGCAGACGCTCAGCGTCACCGGGGGTGTTGCGCCGTATACCTTCCAGCTGGAGACCGGCTCATTCCCGGCTGGCATTTCCGTTTCCAGCGGGGGCGTCATCAGCGGCACCACGGCCGCTGCGCCAGGCAACTACCCGGTCACGATCCGCGTTACCGATGCGAGCACGGGGCCGGGCAGCTATTTCGAAGTCGAGAACTTCACGCTCACCGTCAGCCCGCCGCCATCGGTGTCCGTCGCGGTGTCGCCAGCCAGTGTGAGTGAAGACGGGGCGACCAACCTGACCTACACCGTTACCCGCAGTCTCAACATTTCCTCGCCGACGACTGTCAACATCACCACCAGCGGGACCGCGACCTCCGGAACGGACTACACCGGCGGCGTCGCCACGGTGGTCATCCCGGCCGGCGCCACGACAGCAACCATCACCATCGACCCGAGTGTCGATGGCAGCGTGGAGGCTAACGAGACGGCCATCCTGACGGTCGCCGCAGGGACGGGCTACACCGTCGGCGTACCTTCAAGCGCCACCGGCACCATCCTCAATGACGATGCGCCAAGCGCGACGATCAGCGTTTCACCGGCATCTGTGAGCGAGGACGGGGCGCCGAACCTCGTTTTCACCGTCACCCTGAACCAGGCATCCCTGAGCGCGACATCGGTGGGCTATACCATCGGCGGTACCGCCACCAACGGCACCGACTACGCAACGATCTCGTCGCCACTGGTCATTCCGGCCGGCAGCACCACCGGCACGGTCACTGTCAATCCGACCGCCGATGCGACGATCGAATCGAACGAGACAGTCATTCTCACCCTCAGTGCGGGCGCCGGCTACACCGTCGGCGTGCCTTCAAGCGCCACCGGCACCATCCTCAATGACGATCTGCCGAACCTTACGATCAACGACGTCACTGCCAACGAAGGCAACGCCGGCACCACCAACTTCACGTTCACGGTCAGCCTCAGTGCGCCGGCAGGTCCGGGTGGCGTCAACTTCGACATCGCCACCGCGAACGGCAGCGCTACGGCGGGTGTCGATTACGTCGCCAGTAGCCTCACCAGCCAGACCATTCCGGCCGGCAGCAGCACCTACATCTTCACCGTGCTGGTCAACGGCGACACGCTGAACGAGCCGAGTGAAACTTTCTTCGTCAACGTCACCAACGTGACGAATGCCGTCGTGGTCGATGGCCAGGGCGTTGGTACCATCGTCAACGATGATCCACTGCCATCGCTGTCCATCAACGACGTGACGGTGACCGAGGGCAACAGCGGTACAACGAACGCAGTGTTCACCGTGACACTCAGCACGGCCAGCGGTCAGACGGTCGGCGTCAACTACGCCACCGCCGATGGCACCGCCACACAGCCAGCCGACTACACCAATACCTCGGGTACGCTGACGTTCACACCAGGCCAGACCACTCGGACGATCACCGTGCCCGTTGTCGGCGAGGCCGTCGCGGAGGCGAACGAAGCCTTCTTTGTCAATCTCAGCGGCGCGACGAACGCGACGATTGCCGACAACCAGGGCCTGGGCACGATCACGAACGACGACGTGCCCGTGACGGTCGGCCCTGGCTCGCTCACGAATGGAACGGTGGCGGCGGCCTACAGCCAGACCGTCACGGCCAGCGGCGGAGTGGCGCCCTACACCTTTACGGTCTCTGCGGGTGCGTTGCCGGCCGGCTTGACTCTGTCCTCGGGCGGCGCCCTCAGTGGCACGCCGACGGCGGGTGGCACCTTCAACTTCTCCGTCAGCGCAACAGACAGCAGCCCGCTTCCAGGGCCTTTCTCTGGCACTCGAGCGTACACGGTCACGATGGCTCCGCCGACCATCGTGTTGCCGGTCAGCCCGCTGGCGGGCGGTACCCTGGGCGCGGCCTACTCGGCCGCGATTACAGCAGCTTCGGGTGGGAATGCACCCTACGCCTATGCCGTCACAGCAGGTGCGCTGCCGGGCGGTCTGACGCTCAATGCGGCGACCGGGGCCATCACTGGCACCCCGAGCGCGCTGGGCACCTTCAACTTCAGCGTGACCGCGACCGACAGCAGCACGGGTACCGGTCCGTACACCGCGACGCGGGCCTACAGCATCGGCGTGATCGATCTGCCGCCGGGCGCGAACAGTTCCTCTCTGACTATCGCCTACAACGCAGCCGCAACCAATGTGCCGCTGAACATCACCGGCGGTGCGCCGACCTCGGTCGCAATCGCCACGCCCGCCGGCAACGGCACAGCCATCGCGACCGGCACCACCATCACCTATCAGCCGACGGCGGGCTTTGCCGGCAACGACACCTTCACCTACACCGTGACCAACAGCGGCGGCACATCGGCGCCGGCCACGGTTACGGTGACGGTCAACGACCCGGTCGTCACCATCTCGGTCAGTGGCGGCTTCGCAGCCACGGTCAGCGCGGCGTACAGCCAGACCTTCACCTTCAACGGCGGCGCGCAGCCCTGGAGCGGCTACCAGGTCACCAACCTGCCGGCCGGCCTGTCGATTACCGGCACCACGGTCAACAGCGTGACAATTTCCGGCACGCCGACCCAGGCCGGCAGCTTCACGCTGAATGCCTCCGCCACCGACAGCAGCACCGGCAACGGCCCGTACTCGGTCGGTCAGGCGTTCACGCTGACGGTGTCTGCACCGACGCTGTCGCTGACCCCGGCCGCGACGACATTCACGCCCGCGTATGCCACACCGTTCTCGCAGAGCTTTACCGCTGCGGGCGGGATCGGACCCTACACTTATGCCGTCACCGGGACGCTGCCGACGGGCTTGACGCTCACCGGCAACAGCGTCTCGGGTACGCCGACGCAGCCAGGCAATTACGTCGTCCTGATCACGGCCACCGATACCGGATCCACCGGCGCCGGCTCACCGTTCTCGATCGGCACGAGCTACGGCTTCAATGTCGCTGCCCCGACCATCGTGGTGAACCCGGCTTCGCTGCCGAACCCTCAGGTGGGAGCGGCCTATAGCGAAACGGTCACCGCAACCGGAGGAATTGGGCCTTATAGCTTCACCGTGACGGCCGGTGCACTGCCTGCCGGATTGAGCCTGTCATCGCTTGGTGTCCTGAGCGGGACGCCGACTGCGGGCGGCACGTTCAACTTCACTGTTACCGCGTCCGACACCCATGGGCAGACCGCCAGTCGAGCCTATGCGATCACGCCGGCCGCATCGACGATCACGCTGCCCGCGGTGGCCCTCGCGGGGGCCACGTTCGGCACGCCCTATACAGCCGCGATCACACCGGCTACGGGCGGCACAGCGCCGTACTCGTACTCCGTGACGGCCGGTGCGCTGCCCGGTGGCCTGACACTCACACCGGCGACAGGGGCCATCAGCGGCACGCCGACTGCAGCGGGCACCTTCAATTTCAGTCTCACGGCCACGGACAGCAGCACCGGCACCGGTCCCTATTCCGCCTCGCAAGGCTTCAGCATTGTCAGTGGCAAGGCCGCACAGACGATCACCTTTGCCAAACCCGCAGACGTGACGTTCCAGGCGGGCGGGACGGTGATCCTGATCGCCACTGCGTCGTCCGGGCTTCCCGTGGCCTTCGCGTCAACGTCGCCGGCCGTGTGCACCGTCGCGGGCACGACCATGTCGATGGTCAGCCCGGGCAACTGCTCCATCACGGCCTCGCAAGCCGGGAATGACAACTACGCCGCAGCCACGCCTGTCGCGCAGACGTTCGGCGTCGATCAGATGGCCACGACCACGACGCTGACGTCGTCGGCTAATCCGGTGTCGCTCAACCAGCCGTTCACACTGACCGCAGTGGTGAGCTTGTCGGGTGGTTCGTCGCCGGGCGCCGGGAACTTCCACGCTCAGGCGTCGGTCGGCTCTCTGGGTGCGTCCGTTCCGCTCTCGGGCACCGTGACGTTCACCAGTTCAACGGCAACGCTGTGCAGCAACGTTGCGCTGTCCAATGGTGTTGCCACGTGCACGGCGTCGATCTCGACGTCGGGTGAACAGACATTGACGGCAACGTACAACGGTGGTGTCGGCACGGCTCGATCGACATCGAACGTGGTGGCGCAAACCGTTGTCAATCAGGCGGCAAGGACCGCCGAGGCGATAGGTCGGTTCCTCGGAGCCCGAAACAACCAGATCCTGAGCAACGAACCCGACGCCAACCGACAGATCGACCGGCTGATCGAGGCTGGAGGTCAGCAGGGTGGCCAGACGGGGCAAGGTGCAGGCTTTGCCACTGGCCGTGGCGTCGGTGACGGTGGCCATATGCCGTCTCGCCTGGGCGATGGCCCCGACGGCACGGCGATCTCGCGCATGCGTCTGGCGGGTGGGCCCGTTCGAAGCCTCGAGAATTCGTTCTCGAACCCCTTCGCGGGAGATCGCAGCACGGCCCCCTGGATGGCGGGCATGGGAGGACAAGGCGGTGAGACGGAAGGCTTGCCCGGGATCAACCAATACCGCCCGGACTTCGCAGGCTCGAACACCGGGTCTGGGCAATTGGGTGGCTTGCGCTTTGCAGGCACCGGCCGGGAAGATACGACGCGCTTTGCCTTCGCCACCAGTTTGCGCGACATGACGATGGCTGCCGATGCGGCCGAGAAGCAGAAGCTCGCAGCCTCGGGTTTGGCCTACGACGGCGCTCGTGGTGCTGCGGGCAATCGGCACCCCAATCCATTCGACGTCTGGGTAGAAGGGAAGTACACGAGCTTCCGCGACAGCCGTTCGGGTGGTGATCTCGACGGCCAGTTCGGATTGATGACGCTCGGTGCCGATTACGTGGTGAACCCCAGCCTCCTCGTCGGTGTCGTCGTGCAGTTCGATCATATGCAGCAACTCTCGACGAGGGTCTCGACGGAGGTTTCCGGCCATGGCTGGATGGTCGGTCCCTATGCCACGCTGCGTCTGAGCGAGAATGTCTTCTGGCAGGGTCGGACGGCTTGGGGACAGTCAAGCAATACGGTGAGCCCGTTCCTGACTTACGTCGATCGCTTCGACACGGATAGGTGGATGGCCGGCACGTCCTTGCTGGGGCGCTGGACCTATGGGGCTTGGTCTTTCCGTCCCTCGGCATCGGTCGCCTACATCGAAGACACCGCGCAGAGCTACGCCGACACGTTCGGCGTGGTCATCCCGTCGATCAAGGCAAGCCTCGGCCAGGCAAAGGCTGGTCCTGAATTCAGCTATCGCTTCGAGTTCGGTGACGCTGTCGTCATACCGCACGTTGGCCTGCAGGCGATCTGGAACTTCGCTGGTGGTGTCTCGTCTGTGGGCTCGGGGCCGATCGGCGACGACGCGGCAGGCCCGGAGGGTGTCCGTGGACGCGTCGAACTCGGGGTGACGGCGACCATCAAGGATGGCGTCGGTGTGGATTTCTCCGGCAGCTATGATGGTCTCGGTGCCGATGGATACAGCGCCGTGACGGGACGGGCGGCGGTACGCGTGCCGCTCAATTGATCTTGCCTCGAGGCATTGGGCGAGATGGCAGTCGGGAGGCGATCGAAAGGTCGCTTCCCGATTTGCATTCTGGCTTCCCGATAGCGGTCGTGCATTGGTGCGTGTGCCGCTTGGCTGCCCGACACGACCGGCTGAGCCACGTCAGAATTCCATAAGGAACGGACGCAGTGGTTTCATTGATGGCCACATGTCGGAATGCTGCTCTCGAGGCAATTGCTGTCGCCATCCACTCGTTCACACCTTCGGTTGCCCGCCCCTGGACCGGATGAACGGCAAACATCGTTGCGACGGAGCATCAACCGTCGCCATCGGCGGATCTCGTTGCAGAACGCGGTTTAGGAGAGCAGCAAAGCGTGATTCCGCCGCGTCGAGGCAGCCATCGCCAGGGTGGGCCATGATGGGGCGGCCGACAGCGACCAGGGCAAGCTGCTCTACGCCTTCGACCTCGATGCGGCCGTCCCGGCCGACCACCTCGTCCGCGAGATCGACCGCGTCCTCGATCCGTCCTGGGGCGGCGCGAGTTGGCGGCCTGTTATTGCCCCATCGGTAGCCCGTCGATCGATCCGGTCCTCCTGATCCGCATCCTCGTCCTCAGCGACGTGTTTGCCGGTCGCTCCGGGCGCGCACTCTGCCGCGAGGTGCAGGTCGACCTCGCCTGTCGCTGGTTCTGCTGGCCCGCAACGAGCGCTTCCGCGAAGGCCATGTCTTCCGGCGCGTCTTCGAGCGGATCGTCACGACGTGCAAGGTGGCGGGCCTCGTCGGCGGCAAAGGCTTCGCCACGAACGCGAACATCACGCCTGGTCCTTGGCGAAGCAGGCCAGCATTTTTTTGAAGGTCGAGTTTCTCCTCGGAAGACGCGTCCCGCTGACGGCCGTATTTCCAATGCATCGCCGTGTTCGTCCGGAGTTGGCGTGGTGGTCATGGGGATCATGCAAAAACGACATCGTACTGAAACGGGTGCTTGATCGAGATTTCATTTTCTTCCCAAGCTGAATATCGTCGGTTCGATCGCGATCGCGATCGCCCGCTCCACTCCCAGGCCCGCCCATGCGGCCGGCCGAATTGCCCGCTGGAGCGGAACGCGCGTCCGCCTGTTTTCCGGGCAAATCACCTGATATGGCGGCTTGTCGACACCCGGCTGCAAATCTAGATGCTGCGATATGGCAGCGCCGCTCAACATTCTCGTCATCGATGCCAACCGCATCCGCGCCTCCATCATCGAGGACGGCCTCCGCGCGTCGGGCGATTGCCGGATCACGATTCTCGACGACACCGCCGGTCTCATGAGGCGCGTGGTCGAGATAGATCCCGATGTGATCGTGATCGACCTCGAGAACCCGAACCGGGACGTGCTGGAGCACATGCTGCAGGTCTCGCGCGCGGTCGCCCGGCCAGTCGCGATGTTCGTCGACCGGACGGATCGGAGCTCGATCGAGGCCGCCATCGAGGCCGGCGTCGCCGCCTACGTGGTCGACGGCTTGAAGAAGGAGCGCATCCGCTCGGTCCTCGACACGGCGATGATGCGCTTCAAGGCCTATGATCGGCTGCGTCGCGAACTCGACGAGGCCCGCGGCGAGCTGGCCGATCGCAAGACCATTGAGCGCGCCAAGGGGATTCTCATGAAGACGCGTGGCATCGGCGAAGACCAAGCCTACGCTCTGTTGCGCAAGACGGCCATGAATCAGGGCCGCCGCATCGCCGAGATCGCCGACAATCTGGTGACGGCGGCCGGTCTGCTTGGCGGAGAAGAACCATGACGCGAATGCCGGGGCGGGCAGTGGGGCGCGGTGATGTCGTTCGGGCCGGCTTCATGCCGCTCCTCGACGCAGCCCCCCTGATCGTGGCGAGCCGCCTAGGCTTCGCCCGCGCCGAAGGCCTCGCCCTCGAGCTGATCCGCGAGACGTCGTGGGCGACGTTGCGCGATCGCCTCGCCGTCAGGCAGCTGGACGTGGCCCACATGCTGGCGCCCATGGCGGTCAACGACAGCCTCGGCCTCACTCCGCTGCCCGTCGGACTGATTGTGCCGATGACGCTCGGCACGGGCGGCAACACGATCACAGTCTCGCCGTCGCTCTACGACGCGACCGCGACTGCAATGTCCGGCCCGCCGATGGATCCGTCCGCGACGGCGCGCGCCTTCGCGGTAGCGGTCGCGGCGCGCAAGACGCGCGGCGGCGAGCCACCTGTGATCGCCATCGTGCACGCGCATTCGGCACATCACTACCAGCTCGCGCACTGGCTGGCGCATGCAGGTCTCCGGCTCGGCGTCGATGTCTCGCTGGTGGTCGTGCCGCCGCCGCTGATGCCGGAGGCGCTCGCCGGCGCCCAGATCGACGGCTTTTGCGCCGGTGAGCCGTGGGGCAGCGCCGCCGTCGCGCAAGGGTCGGGCCATATCCTGACGACGAGTTCGCGCATTTGGCCGGCCGGCCCCGAGAAAGTTCTGGGCGTCCGGGCGCGCTTCGCCGACGAGGACGTCGACCGCTTGCGTCGTCTCCTTCGCGCTGTCATGCGTGCAGCACTCTGGTGTGACGATCCGGCGAACCGCCCCGAACTTGCACATCTCCTCGCTGGCCCCGAGATGATGGGCGTTTCGTCGGACGTGATCGCTGCCGGTCTGGCACTTCCCTACACCGCAGCCGGCGCGACCCTCGGCAGCGGCTTCCTCCAGTTCGCCTCCGACAGCGTCCTGCGGCCACTGCCGGAGCAGGCCGCCCTGATCTACGCCCAGATGGTGCGTTGGGGGCAAGCGGTCTACGCGCCGGCGAGCGCTCTCCGCGCTGTCGCGACCTATCGGCCCGAGCTCTTCGATGACGCTGCAGTGTCCATGCCGCGCGACACTTCGAATGCAGCTTCGGCATCGCGTGCCACCGGCATGTTGTTCGAAGACGCGCCTTTCGATCCGTCGCGCATCGAGGATTACTTGCGCGCCATCGGCGACAGGTCGGACGCGTCGTGACGGGCACGGTCGGAGCGCGCCGCGCTGCATAATTCAGCGCCGCTCCGCTTGCAAATTCATCGTCGCCCATCGCGTTGCCGCCCGGCGCGAAACGAGCGAAAATTCCCGTAAATTGCTGAAATCATGAGGGTCTGTGCCAACGCGAAACAGTTGGCACAAGTTCTGCAATGTCTCCCTTCAAGGCGCCATCGTTCGGCGTTTCGACGAGCCCAGCGTGGGGCTCCCTGGCAACGCTGCCGAGACTGATCTGAAACCCGCAATCGCGGGAGCGGATCGTTTCGGTGGCGTTTTTTTGTGTCGAGGCCGGGGTGTCGAAACGTCGTCGTCTGGCAGCTGCTCCGTCCAGGCAAATCGAGAGGGTCGATCATGAGCAAGAAGACCGGCAAGACCTCCAGCATCACGGTAGCCGCCATGGATCGGCGCGCACTTCTGCGGCAAGCCTCCGCAACGGCCGCGACAGCGGCGTTGATCTCGTCGATCCGCGCGGCGTTTCCCTCGGGCGCTTTCGCGCAGGCGGCGGGTCCGGAGGTGAAAGGCACGAAGCTCGGTTTCATCGCACTCACGGATGCTGCCCCGCTGATCATCGCCAAGGAGAAGGGCATCTACGCCAAGTACGGTCTGCCCGACATGGAGATCGCAAAGCAGGCGTCTTGGGGCGCGACGCGGGACAACATGGCGCTCGGCACCAAGGCCAACGGCATCGATGGTGGGCACATCCTGTCGCCGAAGCCCTACCTCTACGGCACCGGCAAGGTGATGCAGAACAACCAGCCACTGCCGATGTACACGCTGCTGCGCCTGAACGAGGACTGCCAGGGCCTCTCGGTCTCCAACGAGTACAAGGATTTGCCCGTCGGCACCGACGCATCTCCCCTGAAGGAGGCGTTCGCGAAGAAGCGCGCCGCTGGCAAGGAAGTGAAGGCCGCCATGACCTTCCCGGGCGGCACCCACGATCTGTGGATCCGCTACTGGCTCGCCGCTGGCGGCATCGATCCCGACAAGGAAGTCTCCACCATCGTCGTTCCGCCGGCGCAGATGGTCGCCAACATGAAGGTTGGCACCATGGATTGCTTCTGCGTCGGCGAGCCGTGGAACGAACAGCTCGTCAATCAGGACATCGGCTTCACCGCCGCCACCACGGGCGAGATCTGGTTCCGCCATCCCGAGAAGGTGCTCGGCATGCGCGCCGACTGGGTCGACGCCAACCCGAAGGCGGCCATGGCCATCATGATGGCGACCATGGAAGCCCAGATGTGGTGCGAGAAGATGGAGAACAAGCAGGAGATGGCGACCATCATCGGCCGCCGCCAGTGGTTCAACGTGCCCGTGCCGGACATCATCGGCCGCATCAAGGGCGACATCAACTACGGCCGCGGCAAGGTCGCGAAAGGCACCAACCTGCTGATGAAGTTCTGGGGCGAGAAGGGCGAGACGTCCTATCCCTGGAAAAGCCTCGACGCCTGGTTCATCACCGAGAACATCCGCTGGGGCAAGTTCGAGGCAAACCTCGACGTGAAGGGGCTCGTCGCCAGGACGAACCGGTCCGACCTCTGGATCGAGGCGGCGAAGACGATGGGCCTCACCGGCTATCCGACCGGCGACAGCCGCGGCGTCGAGAAGTTCTTCGACGGCAAGGTGTTCGATCCGGCCGACCCGCAGGCCTACCTCAAATCTCTCGCGATCAAGCGCGAAGCCGCCTGATCCACGCCATCGAGATTAAGCTCGGGGAGATTGAATGATGCCGTCACAAGCTCTACGCCCGCAACTCGTCGCCCAGTCGGGGGAGCGCATTGCCGCGCCCGTCAAGGCCAAGGCCGCCGAAGTCGTCCCGTTGAAAACGCCACGGCAAAGCCGTCTCGCAAGCGCTGGCGGCTATATCGGTGGCTGGCTCACGGTGATCGTGCCGCCATTGCTGGTTCTCGCCGCTTTGTTGCTCATCTGGGAGTTGTCGAGTTCGGGCCCGAAGGCGTCGCTCCCGTCGCCATCGAAGATCTGGGAGGATTCGAAGGACCTGATCGTCGATCCGTTCTTCGTCAACGGCCCGCAGGATATCGGCCTCGGCCTCCGCGTCCTCACCTCGCTCGAGCGCGTGGCGATGGGCTTCAGCCTCGCGGCCGTGGTGGGCGTTCTTCTCGGCGCGCTCGTCGGCCAGAGCGTCTGGGCGATGCGCGGCCTCGACCCGATTTTCCAGGTGCTCCGCACCGTGCCGCCGCTCGCCTGGCTTCCGATCTCTCTCGCGGCGTTCCGTGACGCCAATCCGTCGGCCATCTTCGTGATTTTCATCACGGCGATCTGGCCGATCATCATCAACACGGCGGTCGGCATTCGCAACATTCCGTCGGACTACCGGAACGTCGCGGCCGTGCTGCGGCTCAATCCGATCGAGTTCTTCTGGCGGATCATGATCCCGTCTGCGGCGCCCTACATCTTCACCGGCCTTCGCATCGGCATCGGTCTGTCGTGGCTCGCCATCGTCGCTGCCGAAATGCTGACGGGCGGCGTCGGCATAGGCTTCTTCATCTGGGACGCGTGGAATTCCTCCCGTCTTTCCGACATCGTCGTCGCCCTCGCCTACATCGGCGTCGTCGGTTTCATCCTCGATCGTCTCGTGGCGGCCGTTGGCAACATCGCAACCCGCGGCACTCAGGCCTCTTGAAGGAGTTCGACCATGATCGCTCCCGTCGATCCTCGCTCGCACACCGAGGATACCCCCTTCGCAGCCGGTCGCCCCTTCCTCAAGATCGACAGCATTGCGAAGTCGTTCGCTCGCGGTTCCACGACGACCGAAGTGCTGTGCGACGTCAGTCTCGGCATCGAGAAGGGCGAGTACGTCGCCATCATCGGCCACTCGGGCTGTGGCAAGTCCACGTTGCTGAACCTCGTGGCCGGGCTGACCCAGGTTTCGAGCGGCGCCATCCTGCTCGAGGATCGTGAAGTCAACGAGCCTGGCCCCGACCGTGCCGTCGTCTTCCAGAACCACTCGCTGCTCCCTTGGCTCACGGTCTACGAGAACGTGTCGCTCGCCGTCGACAAGGTGTTCGGCGGCAAGAAGTCCCGCTCCGAGCGTCGCGACTGGGTGCTGCACAATCTGGAGCTCGTCCAGATGGGCCACGCGCGCGACAAACGCCCCTCCGAAATATCGGGCGGCATGAAGCAGCGTGTCGGCATCGCACGTGCACTTGCCATGGAGCCGAAGGTGCTGCTGCTCGACGAGCCGTTCGGCGCCCTCGATGCCCTGACGCGCGCACATCTCCAGGACAGCGTGATGCAGATCCACGCCCGCCTCGGCAACACGGTCATCATGATCACCCACGACGTCGACGAGGCGGTTCTGCTGTCGGACCGCATCGTGATGATGACCAATGGGCCGGCGGCCACCATCGGCGAGGTGCTGACGGTCGACCTGCCGCGGCCGCGAAAGCGTCTGCAGCTCGTCTCCCACCCGACCTATCTGGCGACGCGCGAGGCCGTCCTGAAATTCCTCTACGAGCGTCACGCCGCGCCAGCCCTGCAGGCTGCCGAGTAGAGCCTGTGAGCGACTGCAAATCCGGACTGGAGAAAGCGACATGAGCCGCGAGAAGCTCGTCGTCATCGGCAACGGCATGGCTCCCGGCCGTGCCCTGGAGCGGCTGTTCGAGCTGGCGCCCGGCCGCTACGACGTCACGATTTTCAATGCCGAGCCACGCGTCAACTACGACCGCATCATGCTGTCGCCGGTGCTCTCCGGCGAGAAGACGTACGACGACATCGTCATCCATGGCGACGGCTGGTACGTCGCCAACGGCGTCACGCTCTACAAGGGACACAAGGTCGTCGAGATCGACCGCGCGGCGCGTACGGTCACTTCGGCCGAGGGCGTCACGGCTTCGTTCGACAAGCTCATCATCGCCACGGGATCGCTACCCATCGTCATACCGGTACCGGGCCACGATCTCGCTGGCGTCCTGACCTATCGCGACCTCGACGACGTCCACGCCATGCTGCTCGCCGCGCGCCGCGGTGGCCGCGCCGTGGTGATCGGTGGCGGTCTTCTCGGGCTCGAGGCGGCGGCCGGCCTTCGCGAGCAGGGGATGGACGTCACCGTCCTTCACCTGATGCCGACCTTGATGGAGCGCCAGCTCGACACCGCCGCCGGCCATCTGCTCCAGAAGGCGGTCGAGGCGCGCGGCATTCGCGTCATCACGCGGGCCAACACCAAGGCGTTGCACGGCTCCGACGTTCGTATTGGGCCTGCCCACGTCGAGGCGGTCGAGCTGGAGGACGGCACGAAGCTCCCGGCCGACATCGTCGTCATGGCCGTCGGCATCCGTCCCAACGCCGCCATCGCCAAGGCGGCGGGTCTCACCGTCAATCGCGGCATCGTCGTCGATGCCGGCATGGCGACGAGCGATCCCGACATCTTCGCGCTCGGCGAATGCGCCGAGGCGGGCGGCCAGGTCTTTGGCCTCGTCGCCCCACTCTATGAGATGGCCGGCGTCGTGGCCTCTCGGCTGGCGGGTGACGCCAGCACAGTCTTCAATCCCAGCGTGACCGCGACGAAGCTGAAGGTCACCGGCATCAATCTCTTTTCCGCCGGAGACTTCGCCGACGCCAAGGATCGCGAGGAGATCGTGCTCCGCGACGCCGCGCGCAGCGTCTACAAGCGGCTCGTCCTGAAGAATGACCGCATCCTCGGCGCCGTGCTTTACGGAGACACGGCCGACGGCGCCTGGTTCTTCGACATGATCCGCAAGGGCGCGGACATCTCCGAGCTGCGCGAGACGCTGATATTCGGGCCGGCCTATGCGGGAGGGAACGCCGCCGACCCTACGGCCGCCGTTGCAGCGCTGCCTGACGAGGCGGAGATCTGCGGCTGCAACGGCGTCTGCAAGGGGCGGATCACCGGCGCCATCACGACCCTCGGCCTGAAGTCGCTCGACGAGGTGCGCGCCCAGACCAAGGCGTCCGCGTCCTGTGGCTCGTGCACGCCGCTTGTCGAACAGCTCATCAAGCTGCAGCTCGGCGATGCCTACAACCCGGCAGCCGTCCAGCCCATGTGCCCGTGCACCGCGCACGGTCACGACGAGGTGCGCCGCCTGATAGTCGCCAAATCGTTAAAGTCCATACCGGCCGTCATGCAGGCGCTCGAGTGGCGCACGTCGTCGGGATGCGCCAAGTGCCGGCCGGCGCTGAACTACTATCTGATCGCGACCTGGCCCGGCGAGTACGTCGACGACAACCAGTCGCGCTTCATCAACGAGCGCGTCCACGCCAACATCCAGAAGGACGGCACGTATTCGGTCGTCCCGCGCATGTGGGGCGGCATGACGTCGTCGTCCGAACTGCGCGCCATCGCCGACATCGTCGACAAGTTCGCCATCCCCGCGGTGAAGGTCACGGGTGGCCAGCGCATCGACATGCTGGGTGTCAGGAAGGAGGATCTGCCCGCCGTCTGGGCCGATCTCGGCAAGGCCGGCATGGTGTCGGGCGCGGCCTACGCCAAGGGACTGCGCACGGTGAAGACCTGCGTCGGCACCGACTGGTGCCGCTTCGGCACGCAGGATTCGACCGGCCTCGGCGTGCGCATCGAGAAGTTCATGTGGGGCTCGTGGACGCCGGCCAAAGTCAAGATGGCGGTGTCCGGCTGCCCGCGGAATTGCGCCGAGGCGACGTGCAAGGACGTCGGCGTGATCTGCGTCGAGTCCGGCTACGACATTCACTTCGCGGGTGCCGCCGGCCTCGACATCAAAGGCACCGAGGTTCTGGGCCACGTCACGACCGAGGACGAGGCCATCGTCGTCATCGCCGCACTGGTCCAGCTTTATCGCGAGCAGGGCCGCTATCTCGAGCGCATTTACAAATGGGCGAAGCGCGTCGGCATCGACACCGTCAGGAAGCAGGTGCTCGACGATCTCGAACGGCGCCAGGCCCTCTTCGATCGCTTCGTCTACTCGCAAAAGTTCTCCCAGACCGATCCCTGGGCCGAACGCGTGGCTGGACGCGATGCGCACGAATTCCGGCCGATGAAGGATCTCGCACGGGCAGAGGCTGCGGAATGACGATCATGGACACCGGCTGGATCGACATCGGCGCTCTCGACGACGTGCCGCGACAGGGCGCGCGCATCGTGCGCACGCCCTCGGGCTGCATCGCCGTCTTCCGGACCGCGGACGATCGCGTGTTCGCGATCGACGACCGCTGCCCCCACAAGGGCGGACCGCTGAGCCAGGGCATCGTCCACGGCGCCTCGGTGACGTGCCCGCTGCACAACTGGGTCATCTCGCTCGAGAGCGGCACCGCCGAAGGCGCCGACGAGGGCTCCGTCGCCTGCTTCCGCGTGAAGGTCGAGGACGGCCGCATCCACCTCGCGGCAAGCGCCATCGCGTTCGCCGTCGGCGACACGTCCGCGACCTAGAGACGACGGGACGGAGCGGGACTGATGACAGATGCGATCGCCACCAGGACCACCTGCCCCTATTGCGGGGTCGGCTGCGGCATCCGGGCGAGCGTCGGGCCTGGCGGAGCCGTCGCCATTGCCGGCGATCCGACGCATCCCGCGAACTTCGGCCGCCTCTGCTCGAAGGGTGCCGCACTCGGCGAGACCATGTCGCTCGACGGCCGGCTCCTTCATCCCGAGATCGCCGGCGCCCGCGCCACATGGGACACCGCCCTCGATCTCGTGGCCGCCCGCTTTCGCGAGGCGATCGCGGCCCACGGCCCCGACAGCGTCGCGTTCTACGTCTCGGGCCAGATCCTGACCGAGGACTATTACGCAGCCAACAAGCTGATGAAGGGTTTCATCGGCTCGGCCAACATCGATACGAACTCGCGGCTCTGCATGGCGTCTTCCGTCGCGGGCCACAAGCGCGCCTTCGGCAGTGACACCGTTCCGGGCTGCTACGAAGACCTCGAATGCGCCGATCTCGTGGTGCTGGTGGGCTCCAACCTCGCCTGGTGCCATCCGGTGCTGTTCCAGCGGCTCGCCGCTGCGCGCGAGGCTCGCGGCACGAAGGTCGTCGTGATCGATCCGCGCGTCACGCCGACGACGGAGATCGCCGACCTGCATCTCGCCATCCGGCCCGGTGCGGATGTGGCGCTGTTCAACGGGCTCTTGGCGCATCTCGTCGCCGCCGGCCACGTCGACCGCGGCTACGTTTCGAACCATACGCGCGGCCTCGGCGAGGCCCTCGCAGTCGCCACGGGTGTGTCGCTGGGCGATCTTGCGCGTGACACGGACCTCGATCCCGCCGCGATCGCGGAGTTCTACGAGTTGTTCGCCGCAACGCCGCTCGCCGTCACCGTCTACAGCCAGGGCGTCAACCAGTCGTCGGCGGGCACCGACAAGGTCAACGCGATCATCAACTGCCATCTCGCGACGGGCCGCATCGGAAAGCCCGGCATGGGGCCGTTCTCGGTCACGGGCCAGCCGAACGCCATGGGTGGCCGAGAGACGGGCGGGCTTGCGAACATGCTCGCAGCCCACATGGAGCTTGCCGACGCCGATCATCGCCGCATCGTCGCCGACTTCTGGGGCGCGCCGCGCCTCGCGGAACGACCGGGCCTGAAGGCCGTCGACCTGTTTCGCGCGGTCGGCGAGGGGCGCATCAAGGCGCTCTGGATCATGGCAACCAATCCGGTCGTCAGTCTGCCTGACGCCGACGCCGTGGCGCGCGCGCTCGAAACCTGCCCCTTCGTCGTCGTCTCGGACGTGGTGCGCGAAACGGACACGACGGCCTTTGCCGATGTGCTCCTGCCGTCCGCGGCCTGGGGCGAGAAGGACGGCACCGTCACCAATTCCGAGCGCCGCATTTCGCGACAGAGGTCCTTTCTGCCGTTACCCGGCGAGGCGCGGCCCGATTGGTGGCAGTTCGCCGAGGTGGCCCGTCGCCTCGGTTTCGGGCCAGCCTTTGCGTGGACGTCGCCCGTCGAGATTTTCGCCGAGTACGCAGAGTTGACGGCGACCGCCAATGACGGCACCCGCGACCTCGATCTCGGCGCGTTCTCGCACATGACGCGTGAGGCCTACGATGGCCTCGAGCCGTTCCAGTGGCCACGTCCGGCGGGGAGCGCTTCGTCGTCGGAGCGCTTCTTCGCGTCCGGCGGCTTCTATACGCCGGACCGCCGGGCCCGTTTCGTGCCGACGCCCTATCGCCTGCCGGTGGAGCGGCCGGGTCCCGGTTATCCGTTCATCCTCAACACCGGTCGTCTGCGCGATCAGTGGCACACCATGACGCGGACGGAACGCTCGGCCCGCCTGATGGCTCACGCCCCCGAGCCGTTCGTCGTCGTGCACCCGGACGATGCAGCCGAGGCCGGTGTCGCGGAGGGCGACATCGCGGAATTGACCAGCCGCCATGGCCGCGCCTTGGCGCGTGTGGTCGAGTGCCGCGATCAGGCTCGCGCCAGCCTGTTCGTCCCGATGCACTGGACCCGCACGCACGCCACGGCGAGCCGCATCGGAGCCGTCGCCGGCCCCGCCACCGATCCGGTCTCGGGCCAGCCTGAACTCAAGCACACCGCTGCCGCCCTCGCGCGCTACCCGGCGCGCTGGCACGCGTTCGCCGTGTCGAAGCGCCGGCCGGAGATCGGAGCCATGGCGACGCTCGCCGGCTACGCGACCGTGGCGCGGGTGACGGCAGGCTGGCGCCTCGAACTCGCCGGCACTGAGGACGAGCCGCATTGGGAAGCACTCGCGCGCGATCTGGCGGACCCCGGCGAAGCGCCTCCCGATGTGCTTGCCTACATCGACACCTCCGCCGGCCAGCGCCGCCTCGCCGTGTGTGCGGACGGCCGCCTCGCGGCTGCGATCTTTGTCAGCCGCCGTCCGTTGGTCATGGCGCGTGAATGGGCCGCCTCGATGCTTGGCGTCGAACTCGGCAACGAGGAGCGCTGGCGCATCCTCGCTGGCCGGCCGGGTCCGGGACGCCCCGAGAGAGGCCCTGTGGTCTGCGCCTGCCTCGAAGTGGGCCGCAACGAGATCATTGCAGCCGTCGTCGAAGGCGGTGCTGCCACGGTCGCGGCTGTCGGTGCCTGCACGGGCGCCTCAGAGATCGGGAGATTGCTCGATGAAGCTCGCCTCGCGAAAGCCGGCTGAAGCCGCTCCACCGCCGTTGGGGGCGCTTGCCAAGCTGCCCGTGTTTTTCGATCTGGCCGGTCGGCGGTGCGTGCTGGCTGGCGGCTCGGCTGGCGCGGCCTGGAAGGCGGAGCTGATTGCCGCCGCCGGCGCCGATGTTCACGTCTATGCAACCGACGTCGGTCCCGAGATGCGCGCCCTTGCGGAGCGCGGTGCCGCCGCGGGACGCATCATCCTCCATGATCGTCCCTGGAGCTGCGACGTGTTCGCAGGCGCCGCGATCGCCGTCGCCGATGCCGAGGACGACGCCGAAGCGCGGGCCTTTGCCTGTGCCGCGCTCGAAGCGGGCGTGCCCTGCAACGTCATCGACCGTCCGGCCTTCTGCCGCTTCCAGTTCGGCTCGATCGTCAACCGATCGCCCGTGGTGGTCGCCATCTCGACCGACGGCGCGGCGCCCGTCCTCGGCCAGGCGATCCGGCGGCGGATCGAGACCGTGCTCCCCCCGTCGCTCTCGGAGTGGGGCGCTCTCGCCCGCCGCATCAGGGCCGAAGTCGGCGCGCGTCTTGCGAAGGGCCCCCAGCGTTCGCCGATCGGGCCTTCGCCGGCCCACCATCACCCGGCGTCACCGACGAACTCGCCACTCTCATTGCGGACACGCGCGCAGGCACAACCCCCGGCGAGGGCCGCGTCACACTCGTCGGCGCCGGCCCGGGCGATGCCGAACTGCTGACGCTGAAGGCCGTGCGGGCACTCCAGTCGGCCGACATCGTCCTCTACGACGACCTCGTCTCGACCGAGGTGCTCGAACTGGCGCGCCGCGAGGCCCGCCGCATGATGGTCGGCAAGCGGGGCCAGCGCGAGAGCTGCCATCAGCACGACATCAACGATTTGATGGTAAGCCTCGCGCGTCAGGGTCGCCGTGTGGTGCGCCTGAAGTCCGGCGATCCGATGATTTTCGGCCGTGGTGGCGAGGAACTCGAGCGTCTGGCGCGCGAAGGCATCGCCGTCGATGTCGTACCGGGCGTCACCTCCGCCTCCGCTATGGCGGCCGCCCTCGGCGTGTCATTGACCGAGCGTGGCGTGGCTCAGTCCCTCCGCTTCGTGACGGGGCACGCGGCGACAGGTGAGCTTCCCGCCGACCTCGATTGGCGCGCCCTTGCCGATCCGCGCACCACCCTTGTCGTCTACATGGGCGGGCGAACGATTGCCGCTCTGGCGCGTCGCCTCGTCGTCGAAGGCGCATCTCCCGCGTTGCCGTGCGCCGCCGTCAGCGCCATCGGAACACCGGGCATGGCCACATGGCGTGGCACGCTCGACGAACTTGCGGCCGGCGGATTGCCGCCTGGGCTCGCGAACCCCGTGCTGATCGGCATCGGGTCGGTCTTTGCCAAGGTGCGCGCCCGGGCTGCCGTCGCCCCTGCGGCGGCGGACATGCCGCCCGTGGATGTCCAGCCTCGTCACGCGCACGCGGCTGCCGGTTGACATCGACCTGCCCTGACCCGAGCGTCTGCGCCTCCAACAGTGTCGAGCGAGGGGCGCGACGTGTCTCAGGACGGCCATGATCTGAAACTGATCACGCGCGGCGCCTTGGCCTGCAGTGCGTGCCCGCTGAGCAAGCTCGCGACGTTCCGGGATCTCACCTCTGAAGAACTCGCGTTCATGAGCGGGTTCAAGGTCGGCGATATGCAGCTCCGGAAGGGCGCGACGCTGTTCGTCGAGGGGGAGTCGTCGCCTTACGTCTTCACCGTCCTGTCCGGCTGGCTGTTCCGCTACCAGCTTCTCGATGACGGCCGCCGCCAGATCATAAACTACGCCATGCCGGGCGATCTCGTCGGTCTGCAGGGCGCGGTCTTCGGCACGATGCTCCACAGCATCGAGGCGTTGACCGACGTCCGCCTCTGCGCGTTCGAACGCAAACGCTTCTGGTCGCTCTACGAGCGGCATCCGGCGCTGGGCTTCGATATCACTTGGCTCGCTGCCGAGGCGAAATCGATCCTCGCGGACTTTCTCGTCACGGTCGGCCAGCGCTCGGCAAGTGAGCGCATTGCGTTCGTTCTGCTCGCTCTCTATCAGCGGGCGCAAAGCGCGGGCCTGGTCGAAGGCAATCGCGTGACGTTTCCATTCACCCAGGATCACTTCGCCGACACAATCGGCTTTTCGCGGGTTCACACCAACAAGCGCATGGCGAGCCTGCGTCGCTCCGGGACTTTCACCTGGAGCGGCGACACGTTCGAGTTGCACGATGAAGCCCGCCTTGCCGAAATTGCCGGCGGCTTACCGACACTGATCGAGCCGCGGGTGTTTATCTGACAGCCGTTGCTACAGCACCGTCGATCAGCCGACCGGCCGCCCGCCTGGCTCGAAGAAGGGATGCGGACCGCTGAAGGTTCCGATCGGGACGTGGTGCGTGATGAGCCGCCCACTGCCAGCGCCCGGCGTCCAGGCATGGAGGTGCATGCCGGGCGGTTCCAGCCTGAACTCGAGTGGCGCATCGGGACGCAACGAGAGCTCGATCGCATGCGCCGGGCTCGGCGCGATGGAGGCCGCCTTGCCGGCGAACGTCGTGAGCACCGTCCGGTGCACGTGTCCGCAGATCGTGGCCAGCACATGGCTGTGACGCAGCAGCACGGCTTCGAGCGCCGGGGCGTTCCGGCAGCTATGTGCATCCATCTTGGCGATGCCGGTGTCGAACGGAGGATGATGCAGCGCCACCAGGGCCGGCATGACAGGCTGAACAGAGAGTTGCCGGTCGAGCCACGCCAGTCGGTCGTCTCCGATGTCTCCGTGCGCCTGGCCGGGGACCATGCTGTCGATCAGGAGGAGCCGCAATCCACCGATGTCCACGGCATAGGAGAGATCGCCCGACTTCGGCAGCATCGGTGCCATGGGCCGCAGCATCCGCGCGAACGTGTCCCGGTCGTCGTGATTCCCTGGAATCGGCAGGATCGGAGCCTTGAGCGGCGCGACCAGATCGCAGAAGTGCGCGTACTCCTCCTCGGTTCCCGTCTCCGCGAGATCGCCCGTGATGAGCACGGCTTCGGGCTGGTGCGGCATGCCATTGAGATGTGCGACGGCGGCCTTCAGGAATCCGGCCGTGTCGACGCAACCATAGGCCAATTGGCCCTTCGCGCGAATATGCGTGTCGGTCAGTTGCGCGATGAGCATCCCAATCCGCTCCTTGAATATACGAACCGGGAAAGCTGTGACGGCTCCCCGATCAACGATCACCATAGACGGACATCGTATTAAAACGATGTGAAAAGAACATCACTTTACGCCGCATGCCGCTGGGAAAAATCAACCATAAATCGAAAGGCAGAGTTCCCGTGCGCGGGACAAGATCCCGCTTGCCCAGGCCGACACGGAATCAAAGCGCCGCGCCGCTCGTCGAATCGAAGAAATGCAGTGCCTCGGGATCGGGCGTCAGCCGGACCGTCTCGTTAGACGCGAAGGCGACGGTCGGGTCTGCCTTGGCGATCAGGAGATGCCCCCCGGCATCGACGGCGACGAGTGATTCGGCGCCGAGATGCTCCACCACCTGCACGACGCCCGTGATGGCGTTGCTACGATCGGCATCGGGCGTCGCGATGCGCAGGTTTTCGGGGCGGATGCCGAGGGTGGCGGTCCGTCCGGTACTGCGCCCGATCCGTCGCCGCATGGGCTCCGGGACGACGATCTGGATGCTGTCCGCTTCCGCGACGAGGCGCCCGTCGCGCTCCGTGAAACTCACGTCGGCGAAATTCATCGGCGGTGATCCGATGAAGCCCGCGACGAACGTGTTGGCGGGCTTGTTGTAAAGTTCGAGGGGGGGCCCGACCTGCTGCACGGTTCCCTCGCGCATGACGACCACCCGGTCGCCCAAAGTCATCGCCTCCACCTGGTCGTGCGTGACGTAGATCGATGTCGTTCCGAGCCTTTCGTGCAGCTTGCGCAACTCGATGCGCGTCGCCACCCGGAGCTTCGCGTCGAGGTTCGAGAGCGGCTCGTCGAACAGGAACACCTTCGGGTCACGCACGATGGCGCGGCCGAGCGCAACCCGCTGCCTCTGCCCGCCGGAGAGCGCGCGCGGCTTGCGATCGAGGTAGTCGCCGATGGCGAGAATGCGCGCGGCGTCCTTCACGCGCCGATCGATCTCGTCCTTGGGCGTCCGCCGGTTGCGCAACCCATACGCCATGTTGTCGTAGACGGACATGTGCGGGTAGAGCGCATAGTTCTGGAACACCATGGCGATGTCGCGATCCGCCGGCTCGACGTCGTTTACGATCCGGTCGGCGATGCGGCAGGTTCCCGTGGTGATCGTCTCGAGCCCGGCGATCATCCGCAGCAGCGTCGATTTCCCGCATCCCGACGGCCCGAGAAGAACCGTGAACGAGCCATCCGGAATATCGAGTGTGACGCCTTTCACGGCCTCGACGCCGCCAGGATAGACCTTGCCGACGTTCTCCAGTGCGACCGTTGCCATACAGGTGTCCGTTCCTACGTCGTTGCTTGCGATGGGACCTGCCGCGGGATCCGGCCCCGCGCCGTGGCCGGGATCATTTCTCCGTCTCCACGAGGCCCTTGACGAACCACTTCTGGAGGACGACGACGATCGCCACCGGTGGCAGCATCGCGAGGATGACGGCCGCCATCACCATCGGCCACTGCGGGTCGGTGTCGGCGACGTTGATCATCCGCTGGATACCCATGACGACGGTCATGTATTGCCGGTCGGTCGTCATCAGCAGCGGCCAGAGGTACTGGTTCCAGCCGAAAGTGAACATGATGACGAACAGCGCCGCGATGTTGGTCGTGGAGAGCGGCAGCAGGATATCCTTCATGAACCGCAGCGGCCCCGCGCCGTCCATGCGCGCGGCCTCGGCGAGTTCGTCGGGTACGGTCAGGAAGAACTGGCGGAAGAGGAACGTCGCCGTCGCCGATGCGAGGAGCGGCACCGTGAGCCCGGCATAGGAATTGAGCATGCCGAGGTCGGCGACCACCTTGAACGTGGGCACGATGCGCACCTCGACGGGCAGCATCAGCGTCATGAAGATGAGCCAGAACGCCGCCATCCGGAAAGGAAACCGGAAATAGACGATGGCGAACGCGGCCATGAACGAGAGCACGATCTTGCCGATGGCGATGATCAGCGCCATCACGAGGCTGTTCGCCATCATGCGCCAGAGCGGCACGCCGCCGGCGCTGGGATTCTTGAGGCCGCTGAACAAGAGCTCCGAATAGTTTGCGAGAAGTTGCGTGCCCGGCCAGAGCGGAATCGGCGCCGTCATGATGTCTTCGGGCCGATGCGTCGAGGCGACGAACGTGACCCAGATCGGAAACGCGACCATCAGCACGCCGATCGCCAGCGTCACGTGTGCCAGCAGGGTGAGCCACGGCCGCCGCTCGACCATCAGTAGGCAACCTTTCGCTCGATGTACTTGAACTGGACGACCGTGAGCAGGATGACGATCGTCATCAGGATCACGGACTGCGCCGCCGAGCTGCCGAGATCGAGCCCGATGAAGCCGTCGTTGAAAACCTTGTAGACGAGGATCTCCGTCGCCTTGGCCGGCCCGCCGCTTGTCGTCGCGTGCACGATGCCGAACGTATCGAAGAACGCATAGACGATGTTGACGACGAGGAGGAAGAACGAGGTCGGCGAGATCAGCGGCAGCACGATCGACCGGAAGCGCTTGCCGGGCCCCGCTCCGTCGATGGCCGCGGCCTCGAGCAGCGACTTCGGGATCGCCTGCAGTCCGGCGAGAAAGAACACGAAATTGTAGCTGATCTGCTTCCACACGGCGGCGACCGTGATCAGCGCGAAGGCATCTTCGCCTTTGATCTGGTGGTTCCAGTCATAGCCGAACGAATGCATGGCGTAGGCGACGATGCCGATGCGGGGATTGAACATGAACACCCAGAGCGCCCCCGCGACGGCCGGCGCGACGGCATAGGGCCAGATCAGGAATGTCTTGTACGTCGTGGCGCCGCGAATCACATGGTCGGCCATCACCGCCAGCAGCAGCGCGATCCCCATGGCGAGGCCGGCGACGAGAATGCTGAATACCGCCGTCCGCCCGAACGACGAGACATAGTCCGAATTGCGAAAGAGTGCCGTGAAATTGTCGGCCCACACGAACTGGCTCTTCAGGCCGAACGCATCCTCGAGCAGCACCGACTGGTAGAGCGCCTGGCTCGCCGGCCAGACGAAGAACACGGCCGTGATGACGAGCTGCGGCGCCAGCAGCGCATAGGGCAACCAGGCGGATCTGAAAACGACGCGCTTTTCCATGGATGGCCTGGTGCGGGGACAGGGCGTCGATCCGGCGCCTCGGCGCCGGATCGATCTCGGGTGTGCTCGGGGGTTACTTGTTCGCTTCTTCGAACTTGCGCAGCATCTCGTTGCCGCGCCCGACGGCCGCGTCGAGCGCGTCCTTCGCCGACTTCTTGCCGGCCCACACGCCCTCGAGTTCTTCGTTGATGACGTCGCGGATCTGCACGAAATTGCCGAACCGGAGGCCCTTGGAGTTGGCCGTCGGCTCCTTGTTCGTCATCTGCTTGATCGACGTGTCGGTGCCCGGGTTCTGGTCATAGAAGCCCTGCTTCTTCGTCAGCTCGTAGGACGCGAGCGTGATCGGCAGATAGCCCGTATCCTGGTGCCACTTCGCCTGCACGTCGGGCTTCGCCAGATAGTTGAAGAAGGCTCCCACGCCTTTGTAGGTGTCCTTGGCATGCCCATCGAGCACCCAAAGCGTGGCGCCGCCGATGATGCTGTTCTGCGGCGCTCCGGCGACGTCAGGCCAGTACGGCAGCATGCCGACGCCGAACTCGAAGTCCTTGGCGTTGGCCTTCACGCCCGCATAGGCGGCGGACGAGTTCATGTACATGGCGCACTCCTGCGTATAGAACTTCGGAGCGCTGTCGGAGCGGCGGCCGCCGTAGTCGAAGATCTTCGACTTCTGCCATTCGCCGAGCTGGGCGATGTGCTTCACGTGCAGCGGTGAGTTGAACTGGAACACCGTGTCGAGGCCGTCGAAGCCGTTGGACTTCGTGCCGATCGGAACGTTGTGCCAGGCCGAGAAGTTCTCGATCTGCACCCACGACTGCCAGCCGGTGGTGAAGCCGCACTTGACGCCCGAGGCCTGCAGTTTCTTGGCCGCGGCTTCGAGCTCGGGCCAGGTCTTCGGCGGGCTCTCGGGATCGAGGCCGGCCTTCTTGAACTGGGTCTTGTTGTAGTACATCACGGGCGTGGAGCTGTTGAACGGCATCGACAGCATGTTGCCGGCGCTGTCCGTGTAGTAGCCCGTCACCGACGGTAGATAGTCCTTCGGATCGAACGGCAGACCGTGATCCTTCATGAGTTTGTAGACCGGGTAGACGGCGCCTTTGGCCGCCATCATCGTCGCCGTGCCGACTTCGAACACCTGCACGATGTGCGGGTGCTGCTTGGCCCGGAACGCGGCGATCGCACCGGTCATGGTCTCGGTGTAGTTGCCCTTGTAAATGGCAACGACCTTGAAGTCCTTCTGGCTTTCATTGAAGCCCTTGGCGAGGGCATCCACCTTCTGGCCGAGTTCGCCGCCCATGGCGTGCCACCACTGGATTTCCGTCTGCGCTTGCGCAGGCAGCGTGCCGATGCCGAGCGCGCCGATGACGGCAACGGCGCTGAGACCTTTGGACAACATGCGTTACCTCTTTGGGAAACTGCTGAGACCCGGAGGCAGTAAGGCCTGTTTGTGACAGTGGCGCAAATGCCATCGATGCTGCACGGCAGCAATGTGGAAAAGCGAGCGCCGCCGCACCCGACAGACACTCAGGGTCGTTCGCCACGGACGAGTCGCCCATCGATGTCGTCGATGACCCGGGGCAGATCGGCGATGCTGTCGATGACCACATGCGCGCCGCACCGGCTGAGCTGCCGCGTCGCCCGAAGCCTCGCCTCGTGCCGTTCGGCAGGCGTGAGGGCGTCGAGTTCGCTGCGTGACAGGCCGCAGGCGTTCCCGGAGAGCGCGACGCCGACGGTCCAGCACCCTGCCGCGAGGCCCTCCGCGATGCCCGCCTCCGTGTCGTCCACCTTGACCACCGCGGACGCCGGCCAGACGTCGAGGTCGAGGAAGCACTTCCACATCATGTGCGGGGCCGGGCGGCCACCGGCGAGATCGTCGGCGCAGATGACGGTATCCGGCGCCAGCCCCTGCTGCGCCGCCACCGGCAGCAGCCGCTCCATGATGTCGCGCGTGTAGCCGGTCGTGGAACCGATCTTGATGCCGCGTCCCCGGAGTTCTGCGAGCGTCTCGAGCGTGCCCGGGATGAGATCCGCGAAATCCGTGACCACGGCGGCATTGAGCGGCACGAACACCTCGAACACCCGATCGACGTCACGATCGGACGGCTGCGTGCCGTGTCGCTCCGTCCAGCGGCGGGCGATGTCGGGGTGCGTGAGAAGTGCGTTGATGTGATCCCACTTCGGCAGACCCATCGGGCGCCGCGCTTCGGCGACCGAGATGTCCACGCCGAACTCGCCGAGAACCTTCACGAACGCGCCCATCGGCGCGCGCGAGCCGTGGTCGATCATGGTTCCGGCCCAATCGAAGACGACGGCTTTGACGCTCACGAGCGCTCTCCCTTGCTTCGGCTTCCGTAGAGTTCGGCGATCACCTCCTCGCCGATGGCGAACGCCGTCGAGGCGCCGGTACCGCTCGTCACGATCGCGATCCTGACGGCGTCGGCCGGCCGGTCGACCAGCATGAGCCGGTCTGGCGCCGAGGCGTAGGTTCCGGTCCACCGCTCGACGACGCGCCGCGCGCCGAGATCGAGCACCTGATCGAGCTCGTCGAGGATGAGGTCGTCGACCATGGCCGGCGCGAACGGGTCGACCGTCTCGCCGTAGTGGTGGCTGTCACCGACGACCAGCGAACCGTCGGAGGACCGGACGGCGATGAGGTGCACGCCATGGGCGAGGTGCTGGCCCTGCTCGGCCTCGAGCCGCGCCTTCAGCGCCGCCGCCTCCGGCAGCTCCGCATAGCCGAGATAGCGCACCATCCCGAGATCGGACATCACGGCGGTGTCGAGCCGCGGCCGGTCCGCGGCGGGCGCGACCCGCATCATGTGGAGCTTGCAGGTCGTGAGCCCGTAGGCTGCGATCCGCTCCGGAAAGAGGCCGAGGAAATCGTGCCCGGGGCAGACGATGGCCGTGTCGGCATGGACGGGGCCGCGCGACGTCTCGATCACCGGCGGCCGCACGTCCTTGACGAGCGTGGAGCGGAGGAACGTCACGCCGTGGGCCTCGGCGAGCCATGCCGCGAGTTTCGGGATTGCCTGACGGCTCTCGACCCTGATCTCGTGGGGAGACCACATCGCCGCCGTGACGCCGCCCCGCCTCAGCGACGGCAAGCGCGCGAGCGCCTCGTCCGGCTCGAGCAGTCGGCACTCGGCGCCCATTTCGGTCGCGAGAAACGCCTCGAGGACGCGCCGCGATTCCGGCCGCCGCGCCACCATGCAGAAACCGGCATGCTCGACGGCGATCCCGGCCTGCGGCGCGACCTCGGCCCAGACGTCGCGCGACCGCATGGCGCGCTGCCAGCACGCGCCCGCCTGCTGTCCGGTCACGGTGATGAAGCCGAAGTTCCGGATCGACGCGCCGTTGGCGGCGGCGTCTCGATCGATCACGACGACGCGCTTGCCGATCTGCGCGGCGGCGAGCGCATGCGCAAGACCGACGATCCCCGCGCCCACCACCGCGACGTCGAACGACCTGTCGTCTGAAGTCCGCCTCATGATCTCCCGCCCCGCCTCGCTGCGCGTCCAGTGTGGTGCCTAGTGCCGTGATCGTGACAGGGGAATGACGATCCCGCATCAGGACTACAGTTCGAACCAGCGATCCGCGACGAACGTGCGCGCGCCCGGGTCGCGCTTGAGAAGGCCCCGGCAGTTGGCGGCCACCACCGTGTTTCCGATCCGGTAAGTGCGGCGGATGTGGGTGTGGCCGTGCACCCAGAAGGGAACGCCGTTCGCGCCTTCTATGAACGGGTCGAGTGCGCTGGTGTATGCGCCGTCGAGTCCATTGCCGGTGCTGCCGGGATTACCGCCCTTGTGGCTCGGGGCGTGATGCGTGATGACGACGGTCTGTTGCGTCGCACGCTCGCGCAAATGCCGCTGCAGGGCGGCCATCGCGGCATCGAAGCGGGCGAGCGTATCCCCCGGCAGGATTTTTCCCGGGCGTCCGCGTCGGTCCGGTTCCTTTGCCGCGCTGCGAATGAAGAAATAATCGCCGCTGCCGCGTCGGGCCCGCTCCATCGCGTCCGGATTGCGACCCTCGAAATCCGACCAGAGCGTCGACCCGAAGAATGAGACGCCCCCGATCTCGATCGCCTCGTCGTCGAGCACGTGGACCCCGGCGAGGTGCCGGCGCAAGAGTGGAACGGTGTCCTCGAAGAGCCCGTCGTAGTGCTCGTGGTTCCCGGCGACGACGAGCACGTGCCGGAACCGTTCACACGCCCGATCGAAGAAGCGCTTCACCCGATCGCGCTGCGTGGCGGCATAAGGGTCGGTGCGTTGCGGGTCGAGCGCCGCCGCCTGGCAGGTATCGCCTGCAACGATCAGCACGTCGCCCCCCGGTAGAGAGATGGCGAGATCGTCGTGCTCGAGATGAAGGTCGCTCATGTACGTGCAGCGCACGGGGACATCTCCCGGTTGGTACGCGGCACGGAACTGAGACTGTGACCGGGCGTGGCGAGCGCCTCAGTGGTCCTTGGGCTTGTTCACTTCGAAGGCCGCCTTCTGGCCCGCCGAGGCTTCGGTCTGATACTTCGCCTGCCAGTCCTTGTAGGGCATTCCATAGACGATCTCGCGGGCTTCGTCCTTGCCGAGTGGCGTGCCGGCGGCCTTGGCCGCGTCCTGATACCAGTTCGAGAGGCAGTTCCGGCAGAAGCCGGCGAGGTTCATGAGGTCGATGTTCTGCACGTCCGTGCGCGACCTGAGGTGCTCGACGAGACGCCGGAATGCGGCGGCTTCGAGCTCGGTCTGGGTTTTCGCGTCGAGCTTGTCGGTCAGCGGCATGTGTCAGCCTCCTGTGTGGCTGGCCGGCGCCAGCGATCTGCCGTCGAGATGGAGATCGGGTCGCGAGGCGAGACTGTCAATGATGCGCGCGATCCTTGCCACCCACCGGTCCTGTCCGTCCTGGTCGCGGATCAGGTCCTGCCGGACCTCGATGATGGCCCAGGCGAGCCCTCGCTCGACGCCGTGCTGCCAGCAACAGTCGCCTTCGTAGCTGCCGGGGTAGGGCTCGTTCTCGCCGACGATGAGATCCCCCTCGGCGCGGAAGGCCTCGATCAGCGGTACCGCGAGGCGCGGGTCGCCCTCCCACAGGACGCCGACGTGCCACGGGCGCGGCACCCCCTTCCAGCTCTCCGTGAAGCTGTGCATCGCGAGGATCGCGGGCGGCACGCTTGCAGCGAGGCAGTGATCGATCACGTCGCGGATGGCCGCGTGGTAGGGCCGCCAGAACCTGTCGAGCCGCCGCTCGCGCTCGGCCGCGTCGAGCGTCCTGTTGCCCGGCACCACGGCGCCGTCCGAGAGCCGCATGATGAGTGTCGGGTCGTCGTCTCCGCGATTGGGATCGATCAGGAGGCGTGAGAACCGGCTGAGCACCGCCGGCGCCCCGAGCCGCCCGGCAAGCCCCTCGGTGACCGCCTCGGCGCCGATGTCGTAGGCGATGTGTCGCTTGAGCTGCGCCGGATCGAGCCCCAGCGTCCCGTACTCGGCCGGCATCGCGTTGGACGCGTGGTCGCAAAGGATCACGAGCCCTCTGTCCGCCCGCCCCGCGATGACGCGGTGGCTCGCGGTTTCGATAGCTGGGATCATCGGCATGCTTGGGCTCGTCCTTTGCGAAAGCGCGGATTATAGGTGGCTGGTGAGGCTGGGCAAGGCTGCGGACCGGAAGCCGTGCGGCGACGGTGCTACGCAGACCGACTGCCACGGACGGCGCCTGAGAAGGAGTTGAGCGACGATGGACAAGCGCCAGGTTCTCTTGGACCTCTACGAGGCCGCCGTCCATGCCGCGCATCCGGACGGCTGTCTGCCCGACCATCTGCCGCCCGTGCCGACCGGTCGCCGCCTCGTCGTGGTGGGCGCGGGCAAGGCGGCGGCCGCCATGGCGGCCTCTGCCGAAGCTCACTATGCCCGGCTCGGCGTGCTCGACCGCGTGTCGGGCTGCCTGACGCCACCTCACGGTTACGCGGCCGTTCTGCCGGGAGTACGCCCGCGCCACCTGGAAATCCTCGAAGGGAGCCACCCCGCCCCCGACGCCGCGAGCGAGCGGGCGGCGGCGCGCGCCATGGCGTTGGCCGCATCGGCGGGTCCCGGCGATCAGGTGCTCGTGCTGCTGTCGGGCGGGGCGTCGGCGCTCTGGGCGGCCCCCTCCGGCATCGACCTCGCGACCAAGACACGGCTGACGCGCGGCTTGCTGAAATCGGGCGCCGACATCCACGAGATGAACATCGTGCGCCGGCACCTGTCGCGCATCAAGGGCGGGCGCCTTGCCGCCGCGGCAAGCCGGGCCAACCGCATTCTCACCCTCGCCATCTCGGATGTGCCGGGCGACGATCCGGCGACCATCGGCTCCGGCCCGACCGTTCCCGACCCCTCGACCCTCGCCGAGGCGCTGGCGGTGCTGGAGCGGCTCGCCCCGCGCATGGCAGCGCTTGACCTCGGCCCCCCACCCGAAGTCTACGCGGCGCTCGCCGATCCCTCGAACGAGACGCCGAAGCCCGGCCATCCCACCTTTGCCGCCGCCGAGTACCGCATCATCGCGACGCCGCGCGCGGCGCTCGACCAAGCCGCAGCCGCCGCCCGAGACCGGGGCTATCGGGTCGTCGATCTCGGAGATGCGGTGACCGGCGAGGCGCGGGAGGTGGCCGCCGCCCACGCCCGCCTCGCGCTGGAGGCGAAGGCCCGTGGCGAGCGAACGGCGATCCTCTCCGGCGGCGAGCTCGAGGTGACGGTCCGCAACCGCACCGGCCGCGGCGGCCGCAGTCAGGAGTACGCGCTCGCGCTCGCACTCGCGATCGAGGGCGTGCCGGGCCTGTCCGCGATCGCGGCCGATACGGACGGCATCGATGGCGGCGACGGTCATGTAACCGACCCGGCCGGCGCCATTTGCGGCTCTGGCACGGTTGCCGAGGCCCGCGCCCGCCATATCGATGCCACGACCTGCCTCGACAACAACGACGCACGCACCTTTTTCGAGGCGCTTGGCAGCCTCGTCGTGCGTGGCCCGACTCACACCAACGTCAACGACTTCCGCGCCATTCTGGTCGATCCCGATGCCTGATCCCCTTCGTTCGCTGGCAGCCCTTTCAGCGGCGCTTCTGATTGCCGCGACGGCGACCGCCGCCCATGCCGACCTGCGCTTGTGCAACACGACCAGCGGACGGATCGGTGTCGCGCTCGGCTATCAGGACGGCACCGGCTGGACTACGGAAGGCTGGTGGACGATCGCTGGCCAGAGCTGCGAGACACTGCTCAAAGGCAAGCTCTCCAGCCGCTTCTATTACGTCCATGCCATCGACTACGACCGGGGCGGCGAGTGGGCCGGCCCGACCGTGATGTGTATCGGCGAGAAGGCGTTCACGGTACGCGGCAACGCCGATTGCGAGCCGCGCGGCTATCAGCGCGCCGGCTTCATGGAAGTCGACACGAACGAGGCGCGTGACTGGACGATCCGTCTGGGCGATCCTCCCGAGGATGCAAAGCGCCGCTGAGCCGGCGGTCGCTCCCGCCGAAGGAATGCGCGCCATGCCGAAGACCCTGCTGATGTACGACAAGGCGCTCCAGCGGATCGGCGATCGGCTGCGTGGCGAGGCCCTCGATCTCACCCTTGCGACGTTCGACCGCTCGGGCACCATCGACGTCGCCGGACGCAAGCTGGCGGCCACGGAGTTCGCGCCGGACTACGTCTGGCTGTCGTCCGATATCAACCTCGACAAGTTCCAGGATGGCGCCTTCGCCTGCGTCGAGACGCTCCGCTCGGTGGGCGTACTCCAGACCTTCAACGCCGGTCTCGACAACCCCTTCTACAGGCGGATGTCGGCGAGGGGGACGACCATCTGCAACTCGAGCGCCCAGGCCGTCGCCATCTCGGAGTATGTGATGGGTCAGGTGCTCGCCGTGATGCAGCCGATCGCCGAACAGCGCGCGCTGCAGGCGCGCCGCGAATGGAAGATCACGCCCTATCGGGAAATCTCAGGCACCACCTGGCTGATCGTTGGCTTCGGTCCGATCGGCCGCGAGGTGGCACGCCGCGCCAAGGCCTTCGGCGTCCGGACCTTGGTCGTCCGCCGCTCGCCGGAAACATCGGACATTGCCGACGAAGCCGGCACGCTCGCGGATCTGAAGGCATTCGCCGCCCGGGCCGATGTCGTCGTGTTGGCGTGCCCGCTCAATGCCGAGACGCGCAATATGGCCGACGCCGGCTTTTTCGACGCCCTGAAGCCCGGCGCACTGCTGGTGAATATTGCGCGCGGCGGCCTCGTGGACGATACGGCGCTGATCGCGGCCCTCGACAAGGGGCAGGTCGCGACCGCCGTGCTCGACGTCTTCCACAAGGAGCCATTGCCGGCGGACGACCCGTTGTGGTCCCACCCTCAGGTCCGCGTGACGTCGCATACAAGCTTTGCCGGCAGCGGTGTGCGCGGGCGATGGGACGAGTTGTTCTTCACGAACATCCGCCGTTTTGCAAAGGGCGAGTCATTGACGAATGTGGTCGACCCGCGCGATCTGGCTTGAGCAGCGCCGCAGCGGACCTCGCTGCGGCCGAGGCGCGTCTCAGATGCCGCGTCCCTCGACCTCCCGCTTCAATTCGTCGTAGGCCTGCTTCGCGCCAGCCGCGAAGGGATTGACGTCGAGAAGCTGCTTCAGCACCTCGTAGGCGCCCTTCTTGTTGCCCGTATCGCGCCACACCTGCACGAGGCCTTCCATGGCCTTGTAGTGGTTGGGATCCAGCGCCAGAACGCGTCGGAGATCGCCGACGGCGGCCAGCATGTTCGACTGCGAATAATGGAAGAACGCTCGCTGGCTGAAGCCCTCGGTGTAATCGGGTGCCAGTTCCACGGCACTGTCGAGGAGTTTGTTGGCGAGATCGGTCCGCTTCTCGCTGGCCACCTTGATCGCCCGGGAGATGAGGAGATTGACAGTGTCGCTGCCCGAGAGCCTCCAGATGCGCTCGATGCGGGTCGAGAGCTGCTTCGCCTGCTCCTCGTTCTCGGCGGCAGCGAGCTGCGCGTAGAGGTCGTTGAGCTGGCGGCGCTTTTCCTCGGCCGTTTGCGGCAGCTTCTCGAGCGCCGTCGCGCCATCGGAGCGCTGCTGCGGAACGATGGGCTTTTGCGGCGCGCTTCCCTGCGGCGGCAGCGGCACGGGCTTCCCCGGATCGCCGGGAGGTGCGGGCAGCACCGGCGCGGGCCGTTGGCTGTCCTGGGCACTGCTCAGGGCTGGCCCGACGCATATGGCCGCCGCGGCGAGAAGGGCTGCGCGGCCGGAACGTCCAAGTCTCTGTCGCTTGCTCATGGTCCGACTGTACTGTCGGACGATCGTGGCGTCAAAATGCCCGAGCCGGGCCCGGGCATGACACTTTCGTGAGTTGGGCGGCCCTGCCGTCTCAGCCCTGACGGGCCTTGAAGCGGCGGTTGGTCTTGTTGATCACATAGACCCGGCCTTTGCGGCGCACGACGCGGTTGTCGCGATGGCGACCGCGGAGCGACTTGAGCGAGTTGCGAACCTTCATGACGGCCTCGAGTGTGACGACGGCCCATACCACGATGCCGGCTCGGCGCGCCCGATCGAGGGCGCGAAGGCCAGCATGGCGTAGGACGGATGGAAAAGTCGGCGGAAACTATGCCGTGCCATCGTGCCTGTCAATCGATCCCTTCACCGTCTTCGGCGGTGGGATACTCGGCCGGCTCACAGCAGCTTCCGCAGGAAGTTCAGCGCGCTGATGACGCCATATTCCCGCATCCGCTTCCGGTCGCCGGGAAGAACGGTCATGTCGGCATGCACCGCGTCATGCAGCGCAATCGTGATGAACACCGTTCCGGGCCGCGCGCCTTCGTCCTTGTCGGCTGCCACGATGGCGAGCCCCACATCGGCGCCGAAGTGCCGCTGCACGGCTTTCGCGTCCCTGAGGCTGCGCGCTTCCGGTGAGAGATCCGGCGGCTGGACCGGGTCCCGGTCGGGCTGGATGATGGCCCCCTTGAAGGTGGCCATGGCCGTATCGATGGCGCTGAGCCGCGAGGCGAGGATGCCGCCGCTGACCGATTCCGCGACGGCGATGCTGAGCCCCCGGCCGCGCAGGGCATTGAGCACGACCAGCTCCATGCTCTCGCCATCGATTCCGAAGACGGCTTCCCCGAGGATGGCGCGCAGGATCTTCTCCTCGGCGACAAGGATCCGTTGCGCCGTCTCCTCGTCGTCGCACTTTGCCGTGACGCGGACCTTGATGCCCTCGATCCCGCTCGCGTTGAAGGCGATCGTCGGATTGCCGAGCCGATCGAGCTCCGCCATCCGCTCGGTCAGCATCTCGTCGACACCCGATTCCGACACGCCCCACGTCCTGAGCGTCCGGCTCCGGATGACGGCCGAAGCGCCCATGCGCCGGCGGAGATCCGGGAGCACCGTGCCGGCCACCATCTCCTTCATCTCGCTCGGCACGCCGGGTACCGCATAGATCACCTTGTCGCCGATCGGGCAGACGAGCCCGGGTGCCGTCCCCGGCATTTCCGGGATGGCCGAGGCGCCTTCGGGAATGTCGGCCTGCCGGAGGTTGTTGAGCGACATCGTCCGCCCGCGTACCTCGAACCGCCGCCGGATCTCGTCCGCGATAGTCGCGTCACGCACCAGCGGTACACCCATTACCTTGGCGATGACGTCGCGTGTGATGTCGTCCTGGGTCGGCCCAAGGCCGCCGCAGCAGATCACGGCGTCGCTCCGCTCGAGCGCCTGCCGGATGACCGCCTCCATGCGCTGGAAATTGTCGCCGACCTTGGTCTGGTAGAGCGAATCGATGCCCGCCAGCGCGAGCTGCTCCCCGATCCACGACGAGTTGCTGTCGACGATCACCCCGAGCAGCAGCTCCGTTCCAATGGCAACGACCTCGCAGCGCATCCGCGCCTCCCTCGACTGACGACCCGTATTCCGGGAAGTTCTAGCCGCCGCCGACCGTTGGCGCCATGCCCTCCCGGCGTGCCCGTTTGCCCCTTGGCCCGCGTCGTTCGGCCTGCGAGGATTGCACGAACACCGGTCCGACATCGGAGACCAAATCCATGGCCATCGCCGTCGAGCGCACCAACAGCCGTCATATCCCCGTGCGCCCCGAGTGGCTTGCCCGCCGCCACGAGCCCGCGCTCGAGCCGGACCTGCCGATCGTCGATCCCCATCATCACCTGTGGGATGTGCCCGACCGCCCGTACCGCTACTTCCTCGACGAGTTCAATGCCGATCTGGCGTCCGGCCACGACATCCGCGCCACGGTCTTCATCGAATGCCACGCCATGTACCGGAAGGGCGGCCCCGACGCGATGCGCACCGTCGGCGAGGTCGAGTTCGCCAACGGTCAGGCAGCCGCCAGCGCCAGCGGCCACTACGGCTCGGTCCGGGTGGCCGACGGCATTGTCGGTTTCGCCCCCCTCGGCATGGGCGCTGCGGTCGAGCCGGTGCTGGAGGCGATGGAACGCGCCGCCGGTCCGCGCTTCAAGGGCGTGAGGAACATCTCCGCGTGGCACAAGGACCCCGCCGCGCGCGGCTCCTCTGCCAATCCGCCGCCCGACATGCTGACCAATCCGCTGTTCATGGATGGCCTGAAGGTTCTGGCCCGGCGTGGGCACTCGTTCGACGCCTTCATGTATCACACGCAACTCTCTGAGCTGGCGGCGGTCGCCCGCAAGGTCCCCGAGGCCAGCATCGTCCTCGATCATTGCGGCGGCATCCTCGGCATCGGCCCCTATGCCGGCCGGCGCGACGAGACGTTCGCGGAATGGAAGGCCGGCATGGCCGAGTTGGCCGCCTGCCCGAACGTGTGCGTGAAGCTCGGCGGCCTCGGCATGCGGTTGTTCGGGTTCACGGTCCATGAGGGCGAACTGCCCCCGACCTCCGAGGAACTGGCGCAGGCCTGGCGCCCGGTCATCGAGACGACGATCGAGCTGTTCGGTCCCCGCCGTGCCATGTTCGAGAGCAACTTCCCGGTCGACAAGGGCTCGTGCAGCTACGGCAATCTCTGGAACGCGTTCAAGCGCATTGCCGCGGGTGCTTCGACCGACGAGAAGGACTGGCTGTTCCGGCGCACCGCCGCGGAGGCCTACCGCCTCGAGGTATGAGCCGGACGCACGGCGCCGATCCGCCGGTGGGCATTGCGCCCGGCCGATCGATCCTCCATTTGACGAGATGAACACCGACGATGGAGGTTTCGATGCACCGATGGATCGCTCTGGCGCTGGTGGCGACGCTCGGCGTCGGCGGCACGGCCGTCTCGACCCGCGAGGCATCGGCCCAGGCCCGCGAGCCTTGGCCGGTCTGGAAGCGCGCCGACGGCTACACCTACTACAAGCGCAGCCGATCGCGCGCCCCCCGCCACGGCTACGAGGGCTTCGCCGGTCCCCCGCTGCGGGCCAGCTACTGCAGCTATGTCCGCATCCCGAACAGGACCTGCTCCAACGGCCGCTGCCGGGTGACGAGCTGGACCCTCGAACAGTATTGCCAGTAATCCGCTGGTGCCTTCGGGCGACGATCGTTCACATCGCCCCAGCCTTCGAGTGTACGCGGTGCCGCGAACAGGCTATCTAGGCGGGGACGTGGCTGCGCCGGCCCCGGGCGGTCGCCGCGCCCGTACAGCAGGGAGATGGTTCGGCGGATGAGCAGGCATGGCACGGCGATCGAGCATCGGCTGACCGAGGGTGGCTTTCGCAGGATTGCCGCCGAGCGCCTCGATCGCGAGCCGACCGAGGCCATCTTCGACCCGCGCACGGGCCGCTCCTGGGGCCGCAGCGACTGGGATCTGAACCCGGAGCTGATGGCCGATTTCGCGGTCATGGAGCCGCCCAGGCCGGCCGCCGTTCTCGTCGGCATCGTTGCGCGCGAGGAATTGACCGTCATCCTCACCCAGCGCACCCACACCTTGCCCACCCACGCCGGCCAGATCGCGTTCCCCGGCGGCAAGGTCGAGCCGGCCGACAAGGACCCCGTCGCGACGGCGCTGCGCGAAAGCATCGAGGAAATCGGCCTCATGCCGGAGTTCGTGGAGCCGCTGGGCTTCCTCGACGGCTATCGCACGGGCACGGGCTTTACCGTGTCGCCCGTGGTAGCGTTGATCCGGCCTGAGTTCACGCTGAAGCCGGACCCTCGCGAGGTCGCCGACGTCTTCGAGGTGCCGCTGTCGTTTCTCATGAACGAGGCGAACCACCAGCATCACACGCGCGAGTGGCGCGGCCGCCAGCGGCACTATTACGCCATGCCCTATGGCGAGCGCTTCATCTGGGGCGCGACAGCAGGAATGATCAAGAACATGCATCAGCGTCTGTTTGCCGAATGATCCGCATCGTCATCGAGAACATCGTGCTCTTCCTTCTGCCGACATTGATCTATGTGATCTTTGCGGCGGCGACGCGCGGCAGCAGCACGAAAGGCGTTTTCGAGGACGCACCCGTGGTGATCCTGATGCTGCTCGGAACGGCGCTCGTCCTGATCGTCCTCGCGTTCTTCGGCTCCGATACGCGCGGCAAGCCCGGCCAGGCCTACGTGCCACCCTCCTTCAAGGATGGCCGGATCGAGCCCGGCCGGATCGACTAGCCGCCCGGGCCCGAGGGAGGAAGCATCCGGCCATGACCGGCAATCCCGACAGCTCCGCCGCATCGCTGCCGTCGCTGGCCGGCGTCGCATGGCTCGCGGCACGCCCGACGACCGAGGTGATGGCGGCACTCCGCGCCGCGGGCCACGAGGGCCGCGTCGTCGGCGGCTGCGTGCGCAACGCGTTGATGGGCCTGCCGGTCACCGACATCGATATCGCGACCGATGCCGTACCCTCGGACGTGGTCCGCATCTGTGCCACCGCCGGACTGGAGACGATCCCGACCGGCCTCGCCCACGGCACCGTCACCGTCGTCGTGGACCGGACTCCGATCGAGGTGACGACGCTGCGCCGCGATGTCGACACCGACGGCCGCCACGCGACCGTCGCCTACACCGCCGACTGGGCGGAGGATGCCCGGCGCCGTGACTTCACGATGAACGCCCTTTACGCGGATGCGAATGGCCGGCTCCACGATCCCGTCGGAGGCTATCCGGACCTCCTGGCGCGCCGCGTCCGCTTCATCGGCGACCCCGACGCCCGCATCCGCGAGGACTATCTGCGCATTCTCCGGTTCTTTCGCTTCTTCGCGACCTACGCGCTGGGCGACGCGGACCCGGGCGCGCTGGCGGCCTGCGCCCGGGGGATCGGCGGGCTCTCGCGTCTATCGGCCGAACGCGTACGCGCCGAAATCGTGAAGCTCCTGGCCGCGCCGCGCGCTGTCGATGCGATCCGGGCCATGGGGGGCGTGGGGCTGCTGCCGCCTCTCCTTGGCGCAGCGCCCCGCCCGGGCGTGTTCGCGGCCGTTGCCGAGACCGAGGCCTCGTTTGCACGGCCCCCCGACGCCATGCTGCGTCTCTCCGCGCTGGCCATCGCAGTGGTGGAGGATATTCCTCGTCTCGCAGACCGCCTGCGTCTCTCCAACGCCGAGCGGCGCGACCTGCTGGCCGTCGATGGCCACATCCCCGGCATCAGCGACGAACCGATCGCCGCGCGCCACGCCCGCCGTCTCGTCTATCGAACCGGAACCGACGGCGCCCGGCGTCTCGCGCTGGCACTTGCCGCCACGGCCCCGTCTCGCCGCCCTGAGGCCGAGCTTCTGTGTGAGATTGCAACGACATGGGCGGCTCCGTCCCTGCCGGTTGGCGGCGCCGACGTTGTCGCCGGCGGCATGGCCCCGGGACCTGCCATCGGCCGGCTTCTCCGGGACATCGAGGAGTGGTGGATTGCGGAGGACTTCCCCGAACCGGCCGCCGTCCGCCGTCGCCTGGCGGACGTTCTGGCTGATGCAGGCACGCGCTCCACGTGATCTTGGCTCCGGCCATGCATCCCGGCGTTGCGAACATCGTGTTGCGTCAATAGCATGGCCGCACCGGGCGTCGCGGGGGAGAACGCAGCGACGTTGCCCGGGCGAGCGGCTCGCACCGTCACACACGCAGGGATGGAAATGACGAAGAAGCACAATGTCCTCATTCTCGGGGCGTCCTATGGGTCGCTGCTCGGCACCAAGCTGGCCATGGGCGGCCATAGCGCGACCATGGTCTGCCTCCCTGCCGAGGTGGAGGCGTTCAATACCAATGGCGCCCGCGTTCGGATGCCCATCAAGGGACGCGACGGCCTCGTGGAGATCGATTCGCGCACGCTGCCGGGCAAGCTCACGGCTGCTGGCACGACAGCCGTCGACCCGGCCGCGTTCGATCTCGTGGCCCTCGCCATGCAGGAGCCCCAGTATCGCTCGCCAGGCGTCCGCGAACTGACGGAGCGCGTCGCCAAGTCCGGCCGCCCGTGCATGTCGATCATGAACATGCCGCCGCTGACCTACCTCAATCGCATTCCCGGCCTCGACACCTCGAAGCTCCGCCACTGTTTCGCCGATCCGACGGTGTGGGACGCCTTCGACCCGGCCCTGATGACGCTGTGCAGCCCCGACCCGCAGGCCTTCCGGCCCCCGGAGGAGCCCGTCAACGTGCTCCAGGTGCGCCTCCCGACCAACTTCAAGGCCGCGCGCTTCGACAACCCGGCCCACACCCAGATCCTGAAGGACATGGCAGCCGACGTCGAAGCCGCGCGCTTCACCGTCGATGGCAAGGCCCTCGAGATTCCGGTCAAGCTGAAGGTTCACGACAGCATCTTCGTACCGCTCGCCAAATGGGCCATGCTGGTCGCCGGCAACTACCGCTGCGTCGGCAAGGACGGCATGCGCCCCATCAAGGAGGCGGTGCATTCCGACGTCGAAACCTCGCGCCAGATTTATGACTGGGTTGTGCGACTGTGCACGTCGCTCGGCGCCGATCCCAAGGATCTGGTGCCTTTCGAGAAGTATGCCCAGGCGGCGCTGTCACTCGGCAGCCCGTCGTCGGCAGCGCGTGCGCTGGCCGCTGGCGCGCCGAACATCGAGCGCGTCGACCTTCTGGTGAAGAGCATCGCCGAGCAGCGCGGCGAACGACTCGCGTCACTCGACGCGACCGTGGAACTGGTCGAAGGCTGGCTGGCGAAGAACCGCGCCGCCGCCAAAGCCGGCTGAGCCTCGGTCGCAGGTTCCCGACGCAAAACGGGCGGCCCCGCCAAGGGCCGCCCGTTTTGTGTTGTTCGGTGGTGCGCTGCCTTGGCCCCGACCCCAGGTCAGATGTTTGCCTCGCGGAACGACACGAGTCGGCGACGCTCCTCGTCCCAGAGCTTCAGCTTCACGGCCGAGATGCTTTCCCCGAATGTGATGCGTCCCATCTCGACGAGCTCCGGATGGGCTTTCAGCACTTCCGGCAGCCTGTAGAACGGAATGGCGCTCATCAGGTGATGCACATGGTGAATGCCGATGTTGGCCGTAAGCCAGCGGATCGGCTGCGGCAGGTCGTAATGTGAGCTGCCAGCGAGCGCGGCCTTCTTCAGCGACCACTCGTCGCTATGGGCCCAGTACGTATCCTCGAACTGGTGCTGCACATAGAACAGCCAGACGCCGATCGAAGCCGCGAAGATGACCATCGGCAGGTGGACCATCAGGAAGGCCTGCCAGCCGACGGCCCAGATCAGGAGGGCGGCGAAGACCGCAATCCCCGCATTCGTGCCCATGGCACTGAGCCACGGCATGAGCCCCTTGCGCACGTGCCGCATGGGCAGGCGATGCTCGAGGAGGAACAGGTAGGCCGGGCCGATCAGGAACATCACGATCGGATTGCGATACAGGCGATACTTGAACTTGAGCAGAGGGCTCAAGGCCTTGTATTCCGCGATCGTCAGCGTGTTGAGATCACCGATGCCGCGCCGGTCGAGGTTCCCCGACGATGAGTGATGGATCGCATGGGCGCGGCGCCAGATATCGTAGGGCGTCAGCGTCAGGATGCCGAGCAGGCGCCCGACCCAGTCATTGACGGCCTTGTTCTCGAAGAAGGCGCCGTGGCCGCAGTCGTGCTGGATGAGGAACAGCCGCACGACGAATGCCGAGGCCGGGATGGCGATGAGCAGTGTGAGCCAGTACCCGACGTCGAGCGCCAGATAGGCAGCCACCCACAGTCCGGCAAACGGGACCACTGTCAGGGCGATCTCGATCAGGCTCTGGCGGGTGTTGGGTTTTGTGAAGGGTGCAAGCTTTCGGGCGAGTTCGACTTCGTAGCTGGCGCGTGCCGGATCGGCGGTGACGGTATGATCCAAGTGGTCGTTCCCTGCGTTGGAGCGCGGGGGCTTCTTTCGACCCTCCGAATCTCCGGATTTGCGCCGCGACATTTTCAGGCGCTGATCGGCCGCGCAAGTGCTGCAACCGTCGCAAGGGGCGCGCGCACCCGTATTCCTTGTGGCGCGACGTGCTGGTCGCAGCGTCGTGAACACGCAGTCGGCGCCTCCGTCTCCCGCGAAAGATTCGATAAATATTCAATAGATTGAATGGGTTGATGGAGGGTCTGAATGTCTGGGTTCACCCCGGGCCTCTATTCCGATCGTCGACCGTTGCTATTCGTCCACGGTCGACAAAGAATTTCGCAGGACGTTCCCCGTCACCGTCCACCGAGCCTCTGAAGTCGCTGTGCCGCCGCATCGCTCGCGCCGAGAACTCTGGCGCGCTCGTACCAGATGCGCGCCTCGGCCGGGTCGGCCTTGAGGCCGACAGCCTTGATGCGTCCGAACTCGTTCGGATCGAACGTGCCGCCGAGCGCCATCGCCGCCTCCGCCAGACCTGCATCCGCCGCCCGCCGGAAGAAGAGACGCGCCGAAGCGATGTCGCCGCCCTCAAGGAGCGTCATGCCCCGGGCGAGGAATTTCTCGGCGCGTTCGCGATCGGCGCCTGAGAGACCCGGCGTCGCCGGCGGCGGCGTGGCGGCTCGTGGCGGTGGTGGGAGCGTCAGAGCCGGAGCGACGGCCGCATTGGCCGTTTCCCCGCCACCTGACCGGCCGGACGGCGCAGGCGGTTCAGCTCGCTTCGGCTGCGGCGTGGCGGCACCACCCGACACGATGAGCGATGTCCGGGTCTCGGAGATGAGGCCACCGTCGATGGCGATGAGCGAGATCGCGACCTCGGCGCGGCCCGACACGCCTGCCGGTATGACGACCTTCAGGTCGGCCAGTGCGGAGAGTGGAACGGCCCACGCCCCCGGTGCGATCGAGTGCCCCTCCGTCAGTGCCATTTGCGGCAGTAGTCCGCGGATGCGCACGTAGCTGTTGGGCGGCAGCGGCCCTCCGCTGGCGAGCTTGATGCCGAGGATCGCCTCGCTGGCCGGAGCCCCGAGCACGACGGCCGGGGCCGAGAGCTCGTGCCGGGCCCCGAGCGCCTCGCCGGCTCCGAGGCCAGATGGGCGCCCGCCCGTCGACTGCGCCGCCGCCATCCCGCACCCCAGGGTGGCGAGGATGGAAACGGCGAGCCATGCCCGCGAAATCCTGCCGAAACGCCGCTTTCTCAGGCTGGCCGCGCATCGCACGCCACCAGCGGTCCGCGTACCGGTGGTTTGGTGCGCCCCTCGAGTCCCGCCGTCTTTGCGTGCCTTGCCCCCCGGCATCGTTCCCCGCCTCCGTCTATTGCCTGTTCTTCTGTCGCCACTCGAGGAACTCTTTGAAGAGGCGCTCCTGTTCGGCCGAGTTGCCGGGTGCGGCGCGCGCGGCCTGCGCGCGGGCCGCGTCCTCGCCAGCGGTATCGCTGGTCGTGGTCACCGTCGACCGTGCCGCCGCCTTGGGACGTTCACGTTCGGCCCGCTCGATCCGGTCGGTGAGCGGCTTGAACCTCTGCCAGCCGGGCACGTTGGCGGCGAGGTTCACGTCCTTCCAGTTCTTGTGGTAGCCCGGCTCGGTCTGCAGTCTCGGCAGGCGCTCGAACAGGTAGTCGACGAACCGCACCATGCGCCGGTGGCGGTCGGTGTCCGCCGGCCAGTCGTAGACGGCGAGCACGGCCGGCACGGCGAGCGTTGCGATCTTCTGCCCCTTCGGAATGAGTGCCGGATAGTCCTCATGCTCGAGATATGCGGGCAGATAGTAGTCGAGCGAGTCCGTGTAGGGCACGGAGATGAATTTGTAGCCCTCCGGCCATTGTCCCTTGAGGAATGGTGCGAGCGGCTTCGACGACACCCAGACGGTCGCCGCATACTTGTCGCTCTTGCGCATTTCCTGCATCGCGACCGAGTGCGGATCGAAACGTGCGTCGATCTTGATCCCGAGGCGCTCGAAGATGATCGGGCCGCTGTAGGCGGCGGCCGTACCCTCCGTGTTGAAGTTGATCGCCTTGCCGGCGAGATCGTTCAGCGACTTGATCTCCGGCCTGACGAAGATGTGCAGTTCCGAGGGAAAGAGGCTCGCGAGATAGTTGATCCGCTTCGAGATGCCCGAGATCTCCGGGTTCTTCTTGAAGTGTTCGAGCACGTCCCCGTAGACGATCGCGGCGTCAACACCCCGGAGGTAGAGGAGATCGAACACGTTGTCGAAGATGCCCCGGGTCACGATCGGCAGCACCCGCATGTTGTCGCCGTCGTCGAGCACGCGCGCCAGCTCACCCGCGAACTGCAGCGGCGCCCCTTCGATCCGGCCTGCGGCAAGCCCGACCGTGTTCGAGTTGATTGCTTCCTTGCGCCGGGCCTCGCTGTCCGGCCGGTTGGCCTTCGGGACGCGTCGCTGCGTGTTCTGGCCGGCGGCCTGTGCCAGACGCAACGCCGTCTGATCGTCGCCGTCGCCCCTCGCTGGCGCCTGCGCCGAGGCGCCGAGACTGCTTCCCGCGATTGTGAGCCCGGCCACCAGCACGACCACCAATTTACGCCATCCACTCATTCCCGGCTCCTCTCGACTGAACACCCACCCGAGTCATCTCGTATCCATTTACCGCACGCTCTAGCCCGACAATGCAACAACAAGGCATCGGCGGTGCGACGGAACCCGCGGCAGTTCGACGTTGCGTGGAGGCATCCCTTGCCGACGTCCGGTCTCGCTCGCATCGCAAACGTGCGGCATTCCCCTGGCACCCGTAGCGCCCCCAGCGCGGCAGAGCGACGCTTTCGCTCCCCCGCGATAGAACCCGACTTCAAAAGGTCACTTTTGCGGCGGCCGCGAGAACAATTATGGCGGAACTTGGCTCATAGCGCGGCATTTGCTCGGGACATCTGAAAGTCCGATTGGCGCGCGAAACACGCTTTTGCAGCTTTTTGGCTCCCTCTCCGGGCGCTTGACGGGCCGCCTTTGCGAAGGCACAAGCGGCGCCGTTGAACCCATCTTACCTGCGTGGTTGGCAGCGATTGAGAGGAAAGAAGACCCATGTCCGATATCGTCCTGACGTTTCCAGACGGCGCGACGCGTGCAGTCCCGGCCGGCATGACCGGCCTCGAGGTCGCCCGATCGATCGCGCCATCCCTCGCCAAGCGCACCGTCGCCATGATCGTCGATGGCGTCCTCCAGGACGCGGCCGATGCCCTTACCCGCAATGCGACGATCCGCTTCGTCTCGCGCACCGACCCGGAAGCGCTGGAACTGATCCGCCACGATTGTGCGCACGTGCTGGCCGAGGCCGTGCAGGATCTCTGGCCCGGCACCCAGGTCACGATCGGCCCTGTGATCGAGAACGGCTTCTACTACGATTTCGCCAAGGCCGAGCCGTTCCACCCCGACGACCTCCCGAAGATCGAGAAGCGCATGCGCGAGATCATCGCGAAGAACGCGCCCTTCACCAAGGAGGTCTGGACGCGCGACAAGGCGAAGGCTCACTTCGCGGCGGCCGGAGAGACGTTCAAGGTCGAGTTGGTCGACGCCATTCCAGCGGGCGAGGACCTCAAGATCTACCGCCAGGGCGATTGGCTCGACCTCTGCCGCGGCCCGCACATGACCTCGACCGGGCAGATCGGCAACGCCTTCAAACTGCAGCGGTTCTCGGGCAGCTACTGGCGCGGCAACGCTGAGGGCCCCCAGCTCCAGCGTCTCTATGGCACGGCATTCGCGACTGACAAGGAACTCGCCGATCACCTCCGCATGCTCGAGGAGGCCGAGAAGCGGGATCATCGCAAGCTCGGCCGCGAGATGGACCTGTTCCATTTCCAGGAGGATGCGCCGGGCACCGTCTTCTGGCACCCGAACGGATGGCAGATGTTCCAGGGTCTCATTGCCTACATGCGCCGCCGTCAGGTCGCCGAGGGCTATGTCGAGGTGAACTCGCCGCAGCTCATGGATCGCAGCCTCTGGGAGACGTCGGGGCACTGGGAGACCTATCACGCCAACATGTTCGTCACCGAGACCGAAGACGAGCGGGTCTTCGCGCTGAAGCCGATGAACTGCCCCGGCCACGTCCAGATCTACAAGCATGGCCTGAAGAGCTACCGCGATCTTCCCATGAAGATCGCCGAGTTCGGCTGCGTGCATCGCTACGAGCCGTCGGGCGCCCTCCACGGACTGATGCGCGTGCGCGCGTTCACCCAGGACGACGCGCACATCTTCTGCAGCGAGGAACAGATTGCCGAGCAATGCCTCGACATCAACCGCTTCATGCTCTCGATCTACGAGGACTTCGGCTTCCACGACGTCCACATCAAGCTGGCGACGCGCCCCGAGAAAAGGGTCGGTGACGACAGCCTTTGGGACAAGGCCGAAGCCGCGATGCGCGACGTGCTCGATCGGATGGCCTCCGACAATCGCGTCACCAAGACGTCGATCGCGGAAGGCGAAGGCGCCTTCTACGGTCCGAAATTCGAATACCACCTGCGCGACGCCATCGGGCGCACATGGCAGTGCGGCACGACGCAGGTCGACTTCAACCTGCCCGCGCGGTTCGGCGCCTTCTATGTGGACTCGGACGGCGAGAAGAAGACGCCGGTCATGATCCATCGTGCCATGTTCGGCTCGCTGGAGCGCTTCACCGGCATCTTCCTCGAGAACACGGCTGGCCATCTCCCGCTCTGGATCGCGCCCGTGCAGGCGGTCGTCGCCACGATCGTCTCGGACGCCGACGACTATGCCCGGGAGGCAGCCGTTCTGCTGCGCAAGGCCGGCCTGCGCGTCGAGACGGATCTGCGCAACGAGAAGATCAACTACAAGGTCCGCGAGCATTCACTGAGCAAGACGCCGGTGCTGCTCGTGGTTGGCAAGCGCGAGGCGGAGGAGCGGAAGGTCTCCGTCCGTCGCCTCGGGTCCGATCGAAATACGGTAATGACGCTCGACGAGGCCATCGCGGCTTTGCGTGCGGAGGCCGTGCCGCCGGATCTCGCATCGGAATGACGGAGCGTTGGCCGCCTGCAGCGGACAACGGATGATCCGCTAACCTCATTGAACGGCCGCGGAAAAACTGCGGCTTTTCCGCCACGCGGCACAGGAAACTTGGGGCCGCGAGGTCCCGTTTCCGCATCTGGTCGACCGTCCCATCGCCTAAGATAGCATCGCGGCCCCTGCGCGGCCCGCGCACACCTTCGCCGTGGTCGTCGCCGCGCCGCCAAAATTGTGTGCTGTTCTCAAAAGACAGTTATGGGTGGGAGTCTGGAATGAACGACACAGTGAGCAGGATCGGGTCGGCGTTGCGCTCGGCGGCGTTGGCGCTGGGGCTGGGCATCGGATTGGCGGGCGCTGCGTCGGCCGCCGATATCGTGGTCACGATCGACAAGGTCGCGGCACTCGACAAGATCGATCCGGCGGGTCAGGCAGATTTCTTCGCGCGGGTCACGATCGCCGGCGAAACCTTCAAGACCGAGCGCATCCGCAAGGCTGACATCATCCTGCCGAATTGGGTTTTCCGCAAGAAGGTGCCCGCCGGCATTCACACCGTGAAGGTGGAGATCTTCGACAAGGACGTGCTCTCGAAGGACGACCTCATCGACATCAACCGCGTCGATGGCAAGCGCGATCTGGATTTCCGCATCAACACGCGCACCTGCCGTGTCCTGGACTTCAGCCAGGGCCTCCGCTGCCGTGAGCGGATTCGCCGCTCTGGAACGGAGAAGCGGAAGGCGGAAATCACGTTCCGCGTCGACGTTCGCCGCTGATCGGTGTTGGTAACGGAGCCGGGGGAGGGGAGCGCGCCGCTCTCACTCCTTCGGCCGTCGCCAGATGCCGTAGCGCCATGGCGCGAACGGGTGGCGCCGCGCCCGGATATCGGGCGCCGGATCGAAACCCGACGATCCCCACGGATGGCAGCGGCTGATACGTGAGACCGCGAGCCACCACCCGCGCCAGGGGCCGTTCCTTTCGATCGCGTCCAGCGCATATTCAGAGCACGTCGGCAGATGCCGGCATTCGAGGCCGATCAGCGGTTTCAAGGTCCACCGGTAGACGTGGATCGGCCCCTGAGCGAGACGGACGAGGATGCACCGCGCTCGGCTCATCGGGCGCGATCAGGCCTGCGCCGCAGTCGCTTCGGCGGTCCGGCTGGCGTTGAGCCCCTCGAACGCGCGGAGAACCGCCTCGAAAGCGAGCAGCGTCGAGGCGTGCCGGCCCTTCACCTCGCGCACGGGCTCCAGAACGCCGAGATCGGCCCACTTGCCCGTGGGCGCCGGCCCGTTCTCCTTCAGCATGGCGCGCATTTCTTCGGCCGCCTTGCGGATCTCGCGCTCCGTGCTGCCTATGATCTGCGTCGCCACGATCGACGCCGCCGCCTGCCCTAGGAGGCAGGCCTTCACCGTGTGCGCGTAGTCGACCACGCGGTCCCCCTCAAGTTTCAGTTCGACCGCGATGGTCGACCCGCAGAGCTTCGAATGCGCCGACGCCTTGGCATCGGGCGTGTCGAGATGCCGGGACGGCGGGATCGCGGCAGCAAAGGCCATGATCCGGTCGTTATAGAGGTCGCTGAGCTCAGTCATTCCACGCCCCGTCCGCGCCATTGCGCTTTCGTTGCTCGCACAAGTCGGCCGGGACCTGCCCACCCGCCTTGCATCCCATTCCGCTGCTTAGCCAAAGACGCGCGGACTTCTTTCAATCGATCGCGCGCGGCACCATACTAACTCGCGCCGGTACGATGCGCACGCGACCATGGATCGCGCGCCGGAGGCGCCGACGACGCACGCCGCTGGTCAGGATATCGCGATGCCAGGGTCGATGTGCAAGTCGGAACCGGCCGGCTCGGGCCGGTGAGGCGAGATTTGGTCGATGCGGCGGCCCCATGGCGCGGCCACGAGGAAAGGCACGGCACGATGAAGGATACCGATGACACTCGGCCGGCCGCCGCCGGCAGGCCCCGTCCGAGCCGCTCCGAGGCTGAGGCTGCCGTCCGCACCCTGATCGCATGGGCCGGCGAGGACCCCGACCGCGAGGGCCTGCGCGACACGCCTCGCCGGGTCGCCGCAGCCTACGAATCGTGGTTTCGCGGCTACGGCCAGGACCCCGCAGCCGTCCTGTCGCGCACGTTCGGCGACGTGAACGGCTACGACGACATGGTCATGGTCCGCGACGTCCGCCTCGAAAGCCACTGCGAGCATCACCTGGCGCCGTTCATCGGCGTCGCCCACATCGCCTACCTGCCGCGCGATCGCGTCGTCGGTCTGTCGAAGCTTGCGCGAGTCGTCGAGATCTTCGCCAAGCGGATGCAGACCCAGGAAGCCTTGACCGCCCAGATCGCCTCGGCGATCGAGCTGCATCTGGCGCCCCGCGGCGTCGCCATCCTGGTCGAGGCCGAACACATGTGCATGTCGACCCGCGGCGTGAACCAACAGGGCGTCTCCACAGTGACGACCCGGTTCTCGGGTGCGTTCGATACCGACCCGGCCTATCGCGAACGGTTCCTCGGCCTCGTCCACGCGCCCCGCCGCCCCTGATGCGCCCCACTTCGCGAGTGTCCTCGATGACGTCCAGCAGCCAAGCCTTCGAGCCCCCCGGCGCCGATCTGGAGGACGGCACGCGTCTGACGCCCCGTTTCGACGCCGCCGGCGTCATGGCGGCTGTCGCAACCGATGCGGTGACCGGCGAGGTGCTGATGCTCGCCTGGATGAATGCCGAGGCCCTGGCCCGCACAATCGCCACCGGCGAGGCCCATTTCTACAGCCGGTCCCGGGGCCGCATCTGGAAGAAGGGTGAGGAAAGCGGCAACGTGCTGCAGGTGGTCGAATTGCGCACCGACTGCGATCAGGATGCCGTCTGGATGCGCGTCAGGCTGACGGGCCATGGCGCTGCCTGCCACACCGGGCACCGCACCTGCTTTTATCGTCGCATTCCGGTCGCCGGGGCCGGTTCCGGTCAGGGGCCCGGGACGGCGTTGGAGCACGCTGGGACACCGCGCGCCTTCGCGCCCGGTGACGTCTACAAGGCGAAGCCGAAGCCCGAATGAACCCGCACGGCCCGCTCGCGCCGTGAAATCGGTGCGCCGGGGGACCCGTTAACCACTGTGGGCTAACCTGTCGCAGAGGTAGGGTCAGGGGCACCATTCGACGTGGCATAGGCATGCTTATTGCTGCGCCGGGGCCAAAAGGGGCTCGGCATGTCTGGCGACAAGATCGGAATCGCACTCGGGGGTGGAGCGGCGCGGGGCTGGGCACATATCGGTGTGCTTCGGGCTTTGACGCAGGCGGGCATCAGGCCGGATATCGTGGCCGGAACCTCGATCGGCGCTGTGGTGGGCGGCTGCTGGGCCGCCGAGCGCCTCGATGAGCTCGAGGGCTTCGCGCGCGACCTGACGCGCCGCAAGGTGTTCGGCTTCCTCGACATCAACCTCACCGGTGCCGCCCTGATCAACGGCCAGCGGCTCGTCCAGCGTCTCGACCGTCACATCGGAGGCGTTGCGATCGAGGGGCTGCCGAGACGGTTCGTTGCCGTCGCAACCGAACTCGGCTCCGGCCACGAGACGTGGCTGACGCAGGGCGCGCTGATCGACGCCATGCAGGCGTCCTACGCCATCCCCGGCATCTTCAAGCCCGTTCGCATCGGCCGCCGCTGGCTGATGGACGGCGCCATGGTCAATCCCGTTCCCGTCTCGGTCTGCCGGGCGCTGGGCGCGCGCTACGTGATTGCGGTCAATCTCAACACGGACCTCTACGGCCGTGATCGCGTCGTCATCGATGCGGCCGACGACGAAGATGACGGCATCGATCTGGCGCCGGCCTCCCCCCCGGAACACGAGAACGTCGCCCGCCGCCTGCTCAGGCGCCAGCTCTTCGGAGATGGCGACAGCGGGCCGGGCATCTCGACCGTCATGGTCGACGCCTTCAACATCGTTCAGGATCGCATCGCACGCTCGCGCCTCGCCGGAGACCCGCCGGACGCCATGATCAGCCCGCGGCTCGCCGGCCTCGGCATGCTCGATTTCCACCGCGCCGACGAGATGATCCAGCGCGGTGTGGCCGCCGCCATTCGCGAGACCGACGATATCCGCCGCGAGATCGGCGCCCGCCGCATTGCGGCGCGGCAGAAGTCCCGGGCTCCGCTCTACGCCTGAGCCCGCCGGCTTCAGGCCGACGCGATGTAGTCGCGCATGGCGCTCGCTTCGAGTTCCACTTCCGCCACCCGGTGCTTGACCACGTCGCCGATCGACACAATGCCGACGAGCTGGCCGTTATCCTCGACCGGGAGATGCCGGAATCGGCCTTCCGTCATGCGGCTCATCAGCTCGTCGAGCGTATCGGTCTCCCGGCACGTCACCACGTCCCGGGTCATCGCCTCGCTCACCGGGAGCGCGAGCGTCGCCGCGCCGTGGCGTGCGAGCATCCGCACGATATCCCGCTCCGAGACGATGCCCGCGATCGCGCGACTGGGCTGGCGCACGACGACCGCGCCGATGCGCCGCTCGGCGAGCAGCGCGACCACGGTACCAAGGGTCTCATCTGCCGCGACGGTTTCCACCGCCCGACCCTTTGCCTTCAGAATGGCTGCGACGTGCATGCTCTCCTCCTTCGCCGCGAGGCGATGGAGCAGCCTGTCTGTCGTCCCCCCGGTTCGGCCCGTCAAGCCGTTGCTCGGCGATCACGGTTGCCGACCCGCCACCCGTCAGTCGGCCGCGCCCACGGTCGCGGTCTGGCTCGGGCTTTTGCCGCCGGCAACGCCTGTTGCCGACGAGCCAATGTGCGCCCCGCCCGGCGGATCTGCAACCCGCCAGCCACGCAGTTGCGGCATACGCGCTGTCCGCGCCTGCGACCGGAAGGTGCGGTGCGGACGTAATGTCCCATCCTGCCATTGACAAAGATCAACGCTGCACTGCGGGAGCGGTGTGAAGAGAGGATAGGGAGCCGCCCGATCTCAGGGTGGGGGCTCCCGCAGAAACTGAACCTCTTTGGGGGCGGCATCCATGACGGACACCACGCCGGAGCGGCACGCATTCGCCGATGGCATGGCGGTGCTTGCTGCGGCTGTATTTGCACTCCTCGGCCTGGCACTGACATTCGGGTCTCGCGACCCGGCCATGGCATTCCATGGCGCACTGATTGCTGCTGCCGCGATTCTTGGCGGTCTGGCTGTCCTCTCGGGGGTCGGTGCACCGAAGAAAGAGGATCGCGACACCTACATGGACGGCCCGATCCGGGTCGCCACGATCGCCGCCGTCGTCTGGGGCATCGCAGGCTTCATCGTCGGCGACCTGCTCGCCTGGCAGATGGCCGTTCCGGCATTGAATTTCGACATACCGTGGCTGAGCTTCGGCCGCCTGCGCCCGCTGCATACGTCGGCGGTGATCTTCGCCTTCGGCGGCAATGTGCTGATCGCGACCTCGCTCTATGTGGTGCAGCGCACCTCCCATGCCCGCCTTGCGGGGCGGTGGTCGCCTTGGTTCGTCGTCTGGGGCTATCAGGTTTTCATCGCGATTGCCGGAACGGGCTATCTGCTCGGCATCACGCAGTCGAAGGAGTATGCCGAACCCGAGTGGTACGCCGACCTCTTCCTTACGGTGATCTGGGTCGTCTACCTGCTCATCTTCCTCGCCACGCTCGCCAAGCGCCGTGAGCCGCACATCTACGTCGCCAACTGGTTCTACCTCGCGTTCATCGTGACGGTGGCGATGCTGCACCTCGTCAACAACGCGGCGGTGCCGGTCAGCTTCTTCGAGACGAAGAGCTACATCGCCTACTCGGGCGTTCAGGATGCGATGACGCAGTGGTGGTACGGCCACAACGCGGTGGGCTTCTTCCTCACCGCCGGTTTCCTCGGCATCATGTATTACTTCATCCCGAAGCGGGTCGAGCGGCCGGTCTACTCCTATCGGCTGTCGATCGTGCATTTCTGGACTCTGATCTTCATCTATATCTGGGCCGGACCTCACCACCTCCACTACACCGCGCTGCCGGACTGGGCGCAAACCCTCGGCATGACGTTCTCGATCATGCTCTGGATGCCGTCCTGGGGCGGCATGATCAACGGCCTGATGACGCTCGCCGGCGCGTGGGACAAGCTTCGCACCGATCCGGTGGTTCGCCTGCTCGTCGTCTCCGTGGCCTTCTACGGCATGTCGACGTTCGAAGGCCCGCTGATGTCCATCAAGGCCGTCAACTCGCTGTCGCACTACACGGACTGGACCATCGGTCACGTTCACTCGGGTGCTCTCGGCTGGGTCGCCATGGTGTCCTTCGGCGCCATCTACTGCCTCGTTCCGTGGCTGTGGAACCGCAAGGGCCTCTACTCGATCCGCCTCGTCGAGTGGCACTTCTGGATCTCGACGATCGGCATCCTGCTCTACATCACCGCGATGTGGGTGTCGGGCATCACCCAGGGCCTGATGTGGCGGGCTTACGACAAGCTGGGCTTCCTCCAGTACTCGTTCATCGAAACCGTCGAGGCGATGAAGCCCTACTATGTGATCCGCGCTGTCGGCGGCCTGCTGTTCGTCATCGGCGGCTTCATCATGGCCTACAACATCTGGCGCACCATCCGTGGTGACGAAGCGGTCGATCTCGCCGAGCAGCCGCGTGTGGCTGCCGCGCCGAGCGTTCGTCTGTCGCCGGCCGAATGAGCGGGGGAGAGCAACAATGAAGCACGAAGTCTTCGAGAAGAACTCCATCATCCTGCTGGTCGGCATCCTTGTGGCGGTGTCGATCGGCGGCTTGGTCCAGATCGCACCGTTGTTCTGGATCGACAGCACCATCGAGAAGGTGAAGGGCATGCGTCCCTACACCCCGCTCGAGCAGGCCGGCCGCGACATCTACATCCGTGAGGGATGCTACGGCTGCCACAGCCAGATGGTGCGCACGCTGCGTGACGAGGTCGAGCGCTACGGCCATTACAGCCTCGCTGCCGAGAGCATGTACGACCACCCGTTCCAGTGGGGCTCGAAGCGGACGGGGCCGGATCTGGCCCGCGTCGGCGGCAAGTACTCCGACCAGTGGCAAGCCGAGCACATGATCAATCCGCGCGCCCTCGTGCCGGAGAGCATCATGCCGGGCTATCCCTGGCTCGCGACGACGAAGCTCGACACGACCCGCATGGTCGACCGGGTGAAGACCCTGAAAATGCTCGGGGTCCCATACACCGAGGAGATGATCGCCAATGTCGACAAGGACATCCAGGCGCAGATCCAGACCGAGGGCCGTGCGGTCCGCGATCTGAAGAAGCGTTATCCGAAGGCGCGCAACGGCAAGTTCGACCAGCGTCCTGGCACCGAGGTCAGCGAGCTGGATGCCCTCGTCGCCTACCTTCAGATCCTGGGGCAGCTGGTCGACTTCACGACCTTCGACGCCGCCGGCCCGAACCTGAGGTGATGTCATGAGCTACGAAACCGTCGCGAGCATCAGCCAGGTCACGTCGCTGCTGCTCTTTATCGGAATGTTCGTCGCGGTGCTCGCCTACGCGTTGTGGCCGTCGAACGGCGCGCGCTTCGAGGCGGCACAGCGGTCGGCGTTGGATCTCGATCGGAAGAATCCGGCACAGCCCGGGCAGGGTGAGAGGGGGCCGAGGTGACCAAGAAGCATGAAGTCGATCACGTCACCGGCGTCGAGACGACCGGTCATGAATGGGACGGCATCAAGGAGCTGAACAAGCCCCTTCCGCGCTGGTGGCTGTTGACGTTCTATGCCTCCATCGTCTGGGCCATCGGCTACTGGATCGTCTATCCGGCTTGGCCGCTCGCCAACGACTACACGCGCGGCATATGGGGTTACAGTCAGCGCGCGACGGTCGCGGCCGAGGTCAAGGCCGGGATCGATGCGCAGGCCGGCCAGCGAGCCGCCCTCGACAAGACTCCGCTCGCCGACGTGCGCAAGAACCCCGAGCTGCTGCGCTTCGCCATGGCGGCGGGCGCAGCCTCGTTCCAGACCAACTGCGCGGCCTGCCACGGCCGCGGCGCCCAGGGCTTCGTCGGCTACCCGAACCTCAATGACGACGACTGGATCTGGGGCGGCAGCGTGGAGGACATCCACAAGACCATCCTCCACGGCATCCGCTCCGACGCCGCCGAGGCCCGCAACAGCGCCATGCCCCGCTTCGGTATCGACAACATGCTGGACAAGGCCCAGATCGATCAGGCCGCCGAGTACGTCCTGTCGCTCTCAGGCAAGTCGACGGATGCCGCAGTCGCTGCCAAAGGCGCCGTGATCTTCAAGGAGCAGTGCGCCTCGTGCCACGGTCCCGAAGGCAAGGGGATAGTTGAGCAGGGCGCCCCGAACCTGACCGACGGCATCTGGCTCTATGGTGGCGGTAAGGAGCAGGTCGTCGAATCGATCCGCACCGGGCGTGGCGGCATGATGCCGGCGTGGCAACCGCGCCTCGACAGCGTCACTCTGAAGTCGCTGGCGATCTACGTGCACAGCCTCGGCGGCGGTAAGTGATCCGCTGCGCCGGAAGGGGAGTGGCAGGTCATGTGCAGTTGCGGATGCGATGGCGCGGTTGCCTTGGCTGAAGCCCGCATGGCGGCGTCCGGGGGCGAGCCGCTCTCCAGTCACGAGCGGGTGGCGCCGTCATCCAGCCGCCTCCCGATCGTTGCGACCGGGGTGGAGCGCGCGCTGACAGCGCTCCGTTGCCTGTTTCCCGTATGGAGGTCGATCTCGTGACGACCGTGCTCGACACACGCGGCGGCACGTCCCCGACGGTTCCGGGAGACGTCGAAACTCATGACGTCGAGGCGGTCAACCAGGCCGAGCGGCGCAAGCTCTACGCCAGTCGCGAGAAGGTCTACCCGAAGCTCGCTCACGGCCAGTTCCGGACCGTGAAATGGGTCGTAATGGCCGTGACGCTCGGCATCTACTACGCGCTGCCGTGGCTGCGCTGGCATCGCGGCCCCGACCTGCCCGATCAGGCCGTACTGATCGACATGGCGAACAATCGCTACTTTTTCTTCTTCCTCGAGATCTGGCCGCAGGAGTTCTACTACGTCACCGGCCTCCTGGTGCTGAGCGCGCTGGCGCTGTTCCTCGCGACCGCCGTGGCCGGCCGCGTTTGGTGCGGCTACACGTGTCCCCAGACCGTCTGGACCGACCTGATGGTCACGGTCGAGCGCTTCTGGCAGGGCGATCGAAACGCCCGCATCCGGCTCGACAAGGAGCGGTGGGGACCGGTCAAGATCTTCAAGAAGGCGATGACGCATCTCTCGTGGCTGCTGATCGGCGTACTGACCGGCGGCGCCCTCATCTTCTATTTTCGCGACGCGCCGACACTCGCTGTGGAACTCGTCACGGGCACCGCGCCGCCGATCGCCTATCTGTTCCTCGGCATCTTCGCCTTCACGACCTATCTCCTCGGCGGCATCGCCCGCGAGCAGGTCTGCATCTACATGTGCCCCTGGCCCCGCATCCAGGGCGCCATGACGGATCGCTACACGCTGCTGGTCAGCTACAAACCGGAGCGCGGCGAACCGCGTGGTCCGGCGCGCAAGGCGAAGGACGGCACCGTCGACTGGTCGGCGCGCGGCGATTGCATCGATTGCAAGGCCTGCGTCGCCGTCTGCCCCACGGGCATCGACATCCGCGACGGCTCGCAGCTCGAGTGCATCCAGTGCGCGCTGTGCATCGACGCCTGCAACGAGATCATGGACAAGATCGGCCGCCCGAGGGACCTGATCGCCTACGACACCATCGCCAAGCAGGAGGCGAAGGCGAAGGGCGAACACGAGCCGCACCGGTTCGTGCGTCCGCGCACCATCCTCTACTCGGGAGTCCTGGCTCTGGTGGGTATCGTGATGCTGGCGGCTTGGTTCGCGCGCACGACGCTCGAGGTCAACGTCCAGCGCGACCGGAACCCGCCATTCGTGCGCCTCTCCGAGGGCGGCGTGCGCAATGGCTTCACGGTCAAGATCCTGAACAAGCTGCATGAGCCGCGCCGCTACGCCATCGCGGCCGAAGGACTGCCGGGCGCCAGCTTGCGCATCATCGGCTTCGAGGGCGCGGCCGATCCGCTGGTCGAGGTTGGAACCGACACCCTGCGCGAGCTGCGCCTCCTGATCTCGATCCCCGAACGTGACTTGTCCGCGCTCAAGTCGCCGAGCCAGGACTTCGACATAGTGGTTCGCGATACGGGCACGGGAGCCGTGACCCGCCGCAGGACTTCGTTCCAGATCGGTGGAGGCACTCAGTGACATCGAAGGCTGCCCCCCGACCCGACGGCGCACCGAGGACACTGACGGGAAGACACGTGCTCCTGATGATGCTCGCCTTCTTCGGCGTCATCTTCACGGTCAACGGCATTTTCCTCACGAAGGCCATCGGCACCTACACCGGCGTCGTCTCCGTCGAGCCCTATGTGAAGGGGCTGAAGTACAACGACAGGATCGAGGCCGGCGAGCGGCAGGCGGCGCTCGGCTGGAGCGAGCGGCTCGACATCTCACGCGAAGGGCGCATCGCTCTGGTGCTGGCGGATGCCGACGGTCGCCCGGTCCGGTCTCTTGTCGTCAAGGGCGGGATCGGCCGTCCGTCGACCAGCCGCCTCGACCGGGCCGTCGCGCTCACCGAGACCGCGCCCGGCACCTATTCCATGGACGCCGGCAAGCTCGACGAGGGCACGTGGCTGATCTTTCTCGAAGCCCGCCCCGACAAGGGCGAGGGCGAGGCCGTCTATCGCCTACGGAGGCGGGTATGGCTGAAGCCCTGACGCTCGGATCGGCACCGTCCGCGTCGACGAGGCCCGACGCTGCCACTCCGCGCCCACGACACATCACGACGCTCGCCGTCGAGAATATGCGATGCGGCGGCTGCATCCGCTCGGTCGAACGCGCGCTTTCAGCCGAGCCCGGTGTCCTCGCGGCTCGCGCCAATCTCTCGCAACGCCGCGTCAGCATCGAAACGCGCGAGGCGTCCGGCAACGAGGAACGCTTCGTCGCCGCGCTGGCCGCGGCAGGCTTCAAGGCGATGCCGCTCACCGAGGACCGGCTGAGCAAGGCGTCGAGCGAGGACATGGACCTGCTTCGCCGCCTCGGCGTCGCGGGCTTCGCGGCCGCCAACATCATGCTGATCTCGGTCGCGGTGTGGTCGGGACAGGCGCAGGACATGCCGCCGTCTCTGATCACCCTGTTCCATTGGTTGACGGCGCTGATCGCCATGCCAGCCATCGCCTACGCCGGCCGCCCCTTCTTCGCCTCCGCGCGCGGGGCTCTCGCCGCCGGCCGTCTCAACATGGACGTGCCCATCTCGCTCGGCGTTCTGCTGGCGAGCGCGATGAGCCTCTACCAGACGATCCGCGGCAATGATCACGTCTACTTCGACGCCGCGATCACGCTCCTGTTCTTCCTGCTCATCGGGCGCGCCCTGGATCAGCGCATGCGCTCGCGCGCCACGGCGGCGGCGGAGAACCTGCTCGGCGCCCGCGTCGCGGCAGCGACCGTGATCCATGCCGACGGCACCGCCGAGAGGATCGCAGCGCGCGCAATCGAGCCCGGGATGCGCGTTCTGGTGGCCGCTGGCGAACGCATCCCGGTCGACGCCCGTCTGGTCAGCGGCGAGAGCGACATCGACGAAAGCCTCATCACGGGCGAGAGCCGCCCGCGCACCGTGCTGACCGGCGACACGCTCTACGCCGGCACGGTCAATCTCGCGGCCCCGATCGAGGTCGAGGCGAGCGCCCGCGAGGAAACGTCGCTCCTCTCCGAGATCGCGCGCATGATGGCCGCGGCGGAGCAGGGGCGCGGGCGGTTCGTGCGTCTCGCCGATCGGGCCGCCGAGCTTTACGCGCCGGCCGTCCATGTTCTCGGCTTCCTGACGTTCGTCGCCTGGATGCTGCGCAGCAACGGCTGGGAAGCCTCGCTCGAAGCCGCCATCGCCGTGCTCATCATCACCTGCCCCTGCGCGCTCGCCCTTGCGGTACCCGTCACCCAGGTCGTCGCCACCGGACGCCTGTTCCGGCGTGGCGTGATCGTCAAGGCTGCTGACGGCCTCGAGCGCCTCGCGGCGGTTGACCACGTCGTCTTCGACAAGACCGGGACGCTGACACTCGGCGAGCCCCGTCTGGCGGCCCCGGATGCGATCGCCTCCGACAGCCTCTCCCTCGCGGCCGGCCTCGCGGTGGCGAGCCGTCACCCCTACGCCCGGGCCGTCGTCGCCGCGGCCCGAGAGCGCGGCCTGGCCGTCCGGCCGCTCGACGGCGTCACCGAAGCGCCCGGCGCCGGCCTCGCCGCCACGATCGCCGGACGCACCGTCCGCCTCGGCTCGGCGCGCCATTGCGGTCTCCCCGCCGCCGACGGAGATGGCGCCACGCTCTGGCTCGCCGACGGCGAGAAGCCGCCGGTCGCGTTCGCGACCACCGATCCCGTCCGTGCCGATGCCGCGCGCACCGTGGCGGCGCTGAAGGCATCCGGGCTATCGATCGAGGTGCTCTCGGGTGACCGCGCCGAGGCGGTCGCAGGGACAGCGGCCGATGTCGGCATTTCGGAGTGGCGGGCCGGCGAGAAGCCCGACGGCAAGATCCGCCGCATCGAGGCATTGAAGGCTGCAGGGCGGCACGTGCTGATGGTCGGTGACGGCCTGAACGATGCCCCGGCGCTGGCGGCAGGCCACGCCTCCATGTCGCCCTCGACTGCGGCCGACATCAGCCAGACGGCCGCCGACGCGGTCTTCCAGGGCGAAGGTCTGTCGACGGTCGTCGAGACCTTGGCCGTCGCGCGATCGACCCGCCGCCGGGCGTTGGAGAATTTCGCCATCGCCATCGGCTACAATCTTGTGTTCGTTCCGCTGGCGATGCTCGGACACGTCACCCCGCTGATTGCGGCCATCGCCATGTCGGCCTCTTCGATCGCCGTGACCGCCAACGCCCTCCGCGTCGGATGGACTGGGCGCAAGGAGCAAGCCCCATGACGGCACTCGCCTGGCTGATCCCGTCCGCACTTGCGCTCGGCGCGTTGGGCTTATTGGCCTTTCTCTGGTGTCTCAGGACTGGCCAGTACGACGACCTCGAAGGAGCTGCGTGGCGCGCGCTCGACGACGAGAGCGATCGTGGCCCGGCGCCGGCGAGGCCGACGGATGCGCGGGACTAGGGATCACGCAAGGGCACTGGAACGGGAAGGAAGTCGCTCATGACGCGCGCACGCGGCCTCGAGGCGGACGACAAGCGGTTCTCGGCCTCGCCAGACGTACTGGCCGAACCGGCGCGCATTCCCTTCGACGCACCGTGGATCTGGCTGGCGTCCGGCTGGCGCGACCTCTGGCACGCGCCCGTCGTGGGCATGACGTACGGAGCGATCTTTGCCGGTATGGCGCTGGCGATGGCAATCGGCCTCTTTGGCTTCGAGGCACACTCGCTGTTTCCGGCGTTGGCGGGCGGCTTCCTGCTGATCGCCCCGTTTCTGGCCATGGGTCTTTACGAAACCAGCCGTCGCATCGAAGCGGGCGAGCCCGTGTCCCTCGGCAGCGCGCTCTTGGCCGGCTTTCACGCCAAGGGGCAAATGGCCTTCTTCGGTGTCGTGCTGATGATCGTGTTCCTCATCTGGATGGAACTGGCCTTCGTGCTGCTCGTGCTCTTCATGGGCGGCGGCGGCCTGCCGCCGCCGAGCCAGTTCCTGCCGACATTGCTCTTCACCTGGCCCGGCTTGGGCCTTCTGATCGTCGGTTCGGTCGTCGGCGGTGCCCTTGCGGCATTGGTGTTCTCGATATCGGTCGTGGCGGTCCCGCTGCTCCTCGTACAGCGCGTGGACACGGTGACGGCGATGAGCGCGAGTTTTCGTGCCGTCGTCGCGAACCCGAAGCCGCTGGCGCTCTGGGCGGCCTTGATCGCGGTCATGATCGCAGCCGGCTTCGCGACCTTGCTGCTGGGGCTCGTGGTGGCGTTTCCCTTGATTGGCCACGCGACGTGGCATGCCTACCGCTCGCTCTACGGCGGCGTCGGCATCCACGGTTAGCGCCGCGCAGTGTCTGACATGTTCAGTGCCATGATCGCAGGGCCGGCCGCGCGGGCGGATCGAACAGTCCGAAGGCCAGGAGGCCGAAGGCAAAGCCCCCGAGATGCGCCTCCCACGCGATCCCACCGGCCGAGGTGAGCAGCGGCGCGAGCATCGCACTCACGAAATTGATGACGATCCAGAAGCCGATGGCGAGTTGCGCCCGTCGGTCACGGAAGAGTTCCCCGAGCGACATCCTTCGGATCTGCCTCTGGTCGGCGTGAAAAGCGCCCGGACCACCGTCGTCGAACGCCGAGAACATGAAGCGGAAGGCACCTCCCATCAGCCCTGCCAGCGCGCCTGAGGCGCCGACCATCACTGTCCGCTCGCCGTAGTGGAGCAGGATGAACGCGATGGCACCGGCGACGCCGGAAGCGACGGCGAACGCGAGGAAGCGCGCGGTTCCGATCCGGCTCGCGACGGCGCTGCCGAAGGCGAGCAGCCACGCCGAATTGAGGACCAGATGTGGCACGTCGCCGTGGACGGCCTGATGCGTGACGAGGGAGGTCAGCGCGAGCAGCGCATTGCCCGGCTGGTCGAGCGCGGCCGGCGTGTAGCGCACCGGAATGAGGGCGAGCGTCTCCACCGCGAGTGACCACGCATCATCGGGCAGCAGCCAGAGCACCCCATGCACGACGACCAGCAGACCCAGCAGCCAGACGACGACAGCCGGTCCGTTGAAGATCCGCTCACGATTCTGCAAAGGGCATGCTCCACGTCGACGCCCGAGGTTGGACCCAGTGGGCTTAACCCTGCGCGCGCCTTGCCACAACCATCATCGCGCATGGCGTCGCGTTGGCATGGTTGCTGCTGAACCTGAAACGATTGCTCGGAGTTGGAGCACGCCTGTCCCTCGCTGGGACGGCAGCGGCTTCGGGCAGCGCGATGCAGCAGATGCGGCCGATTCCCGGATCGGTCCCAGAGGACCTGGCATGAAGCAGCCAACCACCAGAATTCTCTACAACTATTGGAACGACGTGCGATCCGGAAGGTTCGCCCCGACCCGTTTCGAGATCGAGCCGTCGCGCATCTCGTCGATCTTGTCCGAGACGTTCATTCTGGAGCGGACGGGAGCCGGCGAACTGGTGTTCAGGTTGGCGGGAACGCGCATCTGCGACCAGATTGGCCGCGAGCTGCGTGCGCTGTCGTTCAGTGCCTTGTTCGGCGACGACGCCCGCCTGATCTCGGGCGCGATGCGCTCCGTGACAGCCGAGGGGGGCGTGCTCCTGTTCGAAATCGAGGGCGAGAGCGTATCGGGACGGACCGTACAGTTCGAGGGCTTGGCGCTGCCGCTCGTCCATCCCGCGACGGACGTGACCCGCTATCTCGGCTGCCTCAGCGCGATTGATGCCCCCGCCTGGCTCGGCACGGAACCGATCGCCGCAACCACGCTCACCGCGCACACGTTGATCTGGCCGGAAGGGCGCCCCTTCAAGACGCTGGCCCGCTTCGATCGCCAGCTTCCGTTCGCCCCCGAACTGGCTGCAGCCCGTATCGTGCGTTCAGATCGCCGCCAGTTCCGGATACTGGATGGTGGCCGGAAGGAATAGGCCGATCGGCACTGGGTGCGGCATGGAAATAATACAAATCCACAATCTAAGGTAGAAAAACCCTCGGGTCCGTGTCAAAAAGGACCGCCCGCTTAGAGGATCTTTAAGGGACCGTCGGCATAGTCGACACAACATCTCCCGTCGCTCGCGCGTTGCTGTGAGCCGGGGGCAGTTTGGTCGCTAGTCGTTCGTCGAGCAGGTAGTCCATGGTCCAGTTAATGGCGCAGCAGTCCTATCCGCAGTCTGATCCGATTGCCTCCCGTGTCGAAGCCGACCGCCGCCGTCACCGCCGCGTGCCGTTGACCCTGCTGGGCCGCTTCATGCGCTCGAACAAGCAGGAATTCCCCTGCAAGCTCATTGATATCTCGGTCGGTGGCGCCGCGATGATGTCGCCCGTCGCTGTCGAGGACGGCGAGCAGATCGTGGTCTATCTCGACCAGATCGGCGGCCTCGAAGGCAAGGTCGTTCGTAATTTTCCCGGCGGCTTCGCGCTGGCGCTGACGGCCACCCAGCATCGCCGCGAGAAACTCGCCGCCCAGTTGACCTGGCTGATCAACCGCCACGAACTCGAGCCGGCCGAAGCGCGCCGCCACGAGCGCGTCGTGCCAAGGAACCCGTCATCCCAGTTGACCATCGGTGACGCCGATCCCGTCGCCTGCGATGTCATCGACGTCTCGATCTCCGGCGCCTCGATCGCGACGGAGCTGCGCCCGCCGCTCGATACCGAAGTGTTCCTCGGCAAGCTGCGCAGCCGAGTCGTCCGCCACCACGACAGCGGCATTGCCGTCCGCTTCCTCGACATCCAGCAGCCGACCGCGCTTCGCCGTTATTTCGGCTGAGTGTCGCCGTCACTGACGTGTTCGGCCGGTTCTGTGCGAAACCGGCCAGTTTCGTAGAATGTACCGAGTATTGGGGTAGGTACGATGTTCAAGTTTGTCAGGCTCGTCGCGTTGTTGCTCGTGGCATTGGTGGTGGTGCCCCTTCGGACTGCAGCCGATCCAGCCCCCGTTGCGGGGCCCAAGGCGTCGCCGCCGGCCCCGTTCATGCGGGTCTACGGGCCGTCGCTTCCCCCCTTCGGATACGTTCGATTCTGCGCGGCTTTCCCCGCGGAGTGCCGGCGCGGAGACTTTGAAGAGAACCGCATGTCGGCGAGCGCTGAGCGGATGGCGGAACTCGATCGCATCAATCGCGAGATCAACAAGGCCATTGCGCCGGCAACCGACATGGACATCTACGGCGAGATCGAACGCTGGACGCTGCCCGTTTCACGAGGCGACTGCGAGGATTACGCGCTCTTGAAGCGCAAGACGCTCATGCGCATGGGCTGGCCGTCGGGTGCGCTTCTGATCACCGTCGTCCGCGACGAGAAGGGCGAAGGTCACGCCATTCTGACGGCGAGAACGAGCAAGGGCGACTTCATCCTCGACAACAAGAACGACGAACTGAAGCTCTGGAGCGCCACGCCCTACAAGTACGTGATGCGCCAGTCCTACATCGATCCGAACGTGTGGCTGTCGCTCGATCCGGCAGCCGTGGTCCAGCCGGCGATGCTGGGCGGCACCCGCGAAGGTCCGTGATCTGCCGCCCGGGCGCGGTCCATGGTCGTCCGCGACGGGTGTCTATTCGGCTTGGAGGGTGAGTCCGCTTCGGTAGAGCCGCCCCTTGCGCTCGTAGTCGAGCACACCCTCGACGACCCGCGCGCGGTCGGCCTCTGTCACGTCCCGCACCACCTTGCCGGGCGATCCGAGAACGACGACGTTCGGCGGGATGACCTTGCCTTCGGGAATGAGCGCGCCCGCCCCGATCATGGTGCCCTCGCCGATCCGCGCACCATTGAGAACGATGGCGCCGATGCCGATCAGCGCGCCGTTGCCGATCGTGCAGCCATGCAGCATGGCGAGATGGCCGATGGTACAATCCTCGCCGATATCCATCGGGAAGCCCGGGTCGACGTGCAGGACGGCGTTTTCCTGGATGCTGGTGCGCCGCCCGATCCGGATCGGCTCGTTGTCTCCCCGGATCGTGGCACCGAACCAGACCGTGACGGCCGACCCGAGACTGACGCGGCCGATCACCGTCGCGTTGGGCGCAACCCAGAAATCACCATCGGCCGGAGTCTCGACCTTGGCTCCGTTGTAGGCATAGAGGGGCATCAGGTGCGTCCGGGGGCTGGGAGATCAATCCTGGTTGAGATCGATGTCGAGGATGGTCACCGACATCTGGTAGCACACCTCGCCGTCCTCGGTATCCTTCGAGAGCACGCCGACGAATTCCTCCCCGACGTACACTTCCGCCGCGTCTGCGGCCTTCTGCCGGCTCCGCACCTCGATCGAACGGTTGCTGAGCAGCTTGCGCAGATAGGTCTCCACGCTCTTGGCTTCGGCAGCGGTGAGCGGCTTGGCTTTGGCCACGGTATCTCTCCTTGCCCGCGCCGCCGCAATGGGTCGGAATCGGGTCGTTGTGGGACTGAGGTCTGAACAAGACCCCGGATCAGAGGCGACAGTTTGGCCTAGCAGCAGCCGCAGTCGTCGGGCAAGAGCCGTTGATCCATGGTGAGGGCGGGCTCGGGGCACGTCGAATCGCCGACGATCCGGGCCGGCACTCCGGCCACCGTCTTGTTGTCGGGGACGGCGTTGAGCACCACCGAGCCGGCCGCGACCTTCGAGCAGTTCCCCACCCGGATGTTGCCGAGCACCTTGCAGCCAGCTGCGAGCAGCACGTTGTTGCCGATCTTGGGATGCCGGTCGCCATCGCTCTTGCCGGTGCCGCCGAGCGTCACGCCATGCAGCATCGATACGTTGTCGCCGACGACCGCCGTCTCGCCGATTACGATGCCATGGCCATGATCGATGAAGATGCCGCGCCCGATGCGCGCCGCCGGGTGGATGTCGACTGCGAAGATCCGGCTCGACTGGCTCTGCAGATAGAGCGCGAAATCGCGTCGGCCCTGCTGCCAGAGTGCGTGCGCGAAGCGATGCGTGACGAGGGCGTGGAAGCCCTTGAAGTAGAGCAACGGCTCGATGTAGCGGTGGCACGCCGGATCGCGCTCGTAGACGGCGGCGAGATCGGCCCGGAAGATCTGTCCGATGTCGGGCTGCGCCGTGAGCACGTCCTCGAACGTCTGGCCGATGAGGCCCGCGTCGACGTCCGAGTGGTTGAGCCGCTGGGCCAGCCGGTGGCACACGGCCTGCTCGAGCCGGTCGTGCGACAGGATCGTCGCGTAGATGAAGCCGCCGAGCGCCCGCTCCGTCGTGAGCACGCCTTCGGCTTCGGCGCGCACCGCCGACCAGATCGGATCGAACGTCTCCACATGCTCGCTGAGGCGCGAGGTTTCGAATGCCATGTCGGCGTCCTCCTGGATCTCTGTCGCAGAGCCGGTAGCGGCGCGCGGCAAGTGAATACCCGGATACATGAGCGTCTATAGGGTACCAGTCAACAGCAAGCCCCGGCGGAGGGCAAATGAATCCTCTCAGCCCACACTTTAGATAATCTCAATCCTGAATCGCCGCGTCAGGTCGCCGGACCCGCCCCCGCGGCGGCATACTGGATGTAGCCGTTGGTCGCCAGGGTATCGCCGCGCCCGAACCCCGACGTGATCCCGTCCTCCGGCCGCCACATGCCCGTGGAGAACACGCTGGCCGCCTCGGTCTCGTAGGTCACGCCATCGAGCACCACCTTGTCGACGATCAGGTTGCGGTCGATGCCGAGCTGCGGCTGCCAGAGATCGTTGGTGAAGGTCAGCCGGATGTCCTCGATCGCGAGCTGCGTCGGACTGTTGTAGACGATCACCTGCCCGCCGGCACCCAGGTCGAGGTACGTCGCCACCGTCTGGCCGTCGATGACGAGCTGCATGGTCTCTTCCCCGCGTTCGCCGCGGGCGAAGATGGCGAGCGTCGAGCCGTCCTCGACGGGCGTGTCCGCGTACTGGAAGTAGCCGTTGGTAGCGAGCGTGTCGCCGCGGCCGAAACCGGCAACGATGCCATCCTCCGCCAGCCACGAGCCCGTCGAGTAGACGTTGGCGGCTTCCGTCTCGTAGCTCACGCCGTCGATCCGGATCTTGTCGACGATCAGATTGTAGTCGATGGCGGCGGCCGGCTCGTAGCGATCGTTGAGGAACGCGACGCGGACGTCACCGGGCGAAACCGGTCCCGAGGCCCGGAACGCATAGGTCGCGCCACCGACGGCGACGTTCTCGAACACCGCGGCCACGTTGCCGCCGATCGACAATTGCATGATCTCGGCGCCGGTCTGGCCTCTCGCCAACACTTCGATCAGCGAGCCCGTGGCCGTGCCGGCCGCCACCGTGACGCTGTATGTCGCGGTATCCTCCGCCCCATTCGCGTCTGCCACGGCATAGCTCACGCTCGTCGTGCGCGTCGTGCCGGGTGCGAGATCGCCGAAGTCACCGTCGGGTGTGAAGCTGGCGGCCCCGTCGGCACCGATCACGAAGCGCCCGCCCGCGCTGCCGTCGACCCCGACGCCGACCCGCGCCGGCACCCCGTTGACGGCGCTGACCCGCAGCGCCGACGCCGGTCCGTCCGGATCGCTGTCGTTGGCGAGCACATTGACCGATGTCGGCAGCAGTGGCGAGGTGGTGCCGCTGTCGTTGACGGCCTCCGGCGCCTGGTTGGCGGCGGCTCCGCCGGTGATCTCGAGCCGCCCGACATGATTGCGCACGAGATCGACGTAATAGACGTAACCGTCGTCGCCCTGCGTGAAATGCACCGGCGCAAAGCGGTTCGGCGTCGTGTAGAGGTACGTCACCTCGCGCCGGTCGTTGAGGTCGACCGTGAAGACCTCGCCCTGCGACACGTCGGCGAAGAAATAGTCGTTCTGCAGCGCCACCGGATAGCGGTTGCCGTCATAGACGACGTCGCCGCCGGTGATCGCCTGGAGCTGATAGCCGGGGTCGTTGTTGAGATGCGAGAAGCCCCTGTAGGCGCCGGTAACCTCGATGGTGCCGGCCGCCACCGCCGCATAGAACTGCGCGGCGCCGGCTTGCGTGTTGTAGCCCGGCGTCTGCCGGAGAACGCCGCCGTCGCCGCCCTCGTAGTAGGGCCAGCCGAAATTCGCACCCGGACCGCCGACGTTGATCTCCTCGTAGGAGTTCCAGCCCGTATCGCTGATGACGAGCTGTCCCGCCTGATCGAACGTCATCGAGAACGGATTCCTGAGCCCCGACTGATAGACGCGGGCCCGGTTCGACGACAGGCTGACGCCCGCCTCGACGAACGGATTGTCGGCGAGCCCGAGCCCCGTCGCCGGATCGATGCGCAGGATCTTGCCGGACAGGCTGTCGAGGTTCTGGACGCTGGCGCTGCGGGGATCGGCGAAGTTGAACGACGTGCCGTCGCCGATCGAGACGTAGAGCGCACCATCCGGGCCGAACGCTAGCGCCCCGCCGGCATGCGAGCGCGAATCCACCTTGATGTAGTCGTCGACGTAGCCGCCGCCGGGAAGGCGTCCGGATTCCGCCTGCGACAGGTTCGAGGTGCTGTCCACCGACCCGCCACCGCTGATGTCGGCGAGTGTGCGGCCAGCGCCCCCGAGGATGATCGTCTCGCTGCCGGGCACCGCCGTGCGATACCCGGTGGCGACGTCCGCCGTGAACCGCACGACGTGCGCGAACCGGTTGCCGCCGCCGTCCGGCCCGGCATTGCCGCTGAGGCCCTGCGCTTGCGGCGGATCCACGACATAGAACGCGTAGATGTGGGGCTGGCTCGGGAAGTTCGGATCGAGCGCGATGTCTAGCAACCCGCGATCCTGGATGTTGTTGACCTTCGGCGCGATGTTGACGAACGTCGAGAGCGTGCTGCCCGTCGTCAGATCGACGAGCTTGATCGCGCCACCCTTCTCGGCCACGTACCCGAGCATCGCGCCGGCCGGCGTATTGGGCAGCCCCGACACCATCTCGAGGTCGATCGGCTGCGAGAGGCCGCTCGCCACCACGCGTTCCGTGACACTGTAGGGCGAGACGAGCGGCGGCGTGGCCGGATCGGTGACCGGGGTCTCGTTGTCGAGAATGGCGACCCGCGTGGTCCTGGGGGCTTGCAGGACGGCGCCTTCCACATTGGTCAGCGACACCGTGAACGTCTCTGTCGCCTCGCCGGCCTGATCGTCGAGAATGGTGACAGGGACGAGGATGCGATCCTGCCCGGCGGCGAAGGTCACTGTGCCGGTCCGGGCGACGAAGTCCTGTCCTGCGACGGCCTCGTTGCCGGTGATGGAATAGTCGACGCTGGCCGGGGTGCTGAGGTCGCCCGTGCGCACGATGGGCACGAAGACCTGCCCTTGCGTTTCGGCGGCGCTGATCTCCGTCTCACCCAGAAAAACGGTCCCTGACATCGCCCCATCTCCACGCGTTCGGCACTCCGCGGTCGCTCATGCGCCGCCGGACGTCCACTGAGTATCAGTCTTAAAGAAAGCTTTCAATCGACAGAGAATGATGGAGATTTGCCGATTCGGAGAAGGTGCGAGCTGTCGTGGTTGACGTTGTCCGCCCCAGCGGACAGCATTGCATCCTCCGGCACGGCGGCCGATTTCGGCCGGAGCCGGCACCGTCGTTCCGAGGAGATCGTCTTATGGATGAAGCGCGCATTCCGGTTCTCGTCGGCGCCGGGCAGGTGACGCAGCGTATCGCGGATCCGGCCAAGGCCCTCGCCGCGATGGATCTCACCGCGGAAGCTGTGCGCAAGGCAGCCGTCGACAGCGGCGTCGGTCGCAAGCTCCTCGAGGAACTCGATACGATTGTGGTGCTGCGGGCCTTCTCCGACACCAGCTGGCGGTTCCGGAGCCCCTTCGGTGGCCCGAAGAACCCGCCGAAATCCATCGCCGATCGCATCGGTGCCAACCGCGCGCGTCGCCTGATCTACACGCACCCGGGCGGAAACATGCCCCAGTGGTGCATCAATCGCCTGTCGGAAATGGTGACGCGCGGCGAGGTGGGCGCAGCGCTCGTCTGCGGTGGCGAGGCGCTGGCGACGCAGAAGGCCGCCGAACGCGCGAAGCTGCCGCTCGACTGGAACGAGGATGCCGGCGGCACCTGCGAGGAGTGGGGCGTTGCGACCCGCGGCTGGAACGACATGGAAGAGCGGCACCGGATGGCCGGCGCCATCTTCGCCTATCCGCTCTTCGAGAACGGCATTCGCGGACATCTGGGCCGCTCGATCCCCGAACACATGCAGGCCGTCGGCAAGCTCTTCGAGCACTTCGCCGCGGTCGCCGCGAAAAATCCGCTGGCCGATCGCCGGCAGGGTTTCAAGGCCGACCAGATCGCGACCGTGACGCCGGATAATCCCTATATCGGCTTTCCCTACACGAAGCTGATGAACTCGAACGCCTTCATCGATCAGGCAGCCGCCGTCATCCTGACTTCTGTCGCAACGGCGCGAAAGCTCGGGGTCCCCGAAAACCAGTGGGTCTTCCTGCACGGCACCGCCGACGCCTACGACCACTGGTACATCTCCGATCGCAAGAACTACCACTCCTCGCCGGCCATGCGCGTCGTTGCCCGCGAGACCTTCGAGATGGCCGGGCTCTCCATGTCGGACGTGGACTTCATCGACCTCTACAGCTGCTTCCCGTCCGCGGTCGAGATCGCGTGCGCCGAGAACGGCCTCGCCCTCGACGATCCGCGCGGCCTGACCGTGACCGGTGGCCTCCCCTACTTCGGCGGACCGGGGAACAACTACGTCACCCATTCGATTGCCGAGATGATCGCGAAGGTGCGCGGCAAGCCGGGTTCGAAGGGGCTCGTCACGGCCAACGGCAACTACGTGACGAAGCAATCGGCAGGCATCTACTCGACTGAGCGCCCCGCCAAACCCTTCGCGCCCAGGGATCCGAAATCCTATCAGGCAGCGATCGACGCCGACAAAGGCCCGCCCGTCGTCGAGGCACCATCCGGCAAGGGCACGATCGAGACCTACACCGTGATGCACGACCGCAAGGGGCCGAGCTACGCCATATTGTTTGCCCGTGACGCCGACGGCCGTCGCTTCATGGCCAACACGCCCGACGATGCCACGCTTCTGCGCGACATGACCGAGCGCGACTATCTGGGCGCGACAGGAACGGTGACGTCGGGTGATGGCATCAACGTGTTCCGTCCGGCCTGAGCGGACGGGCGCCGGCTCGTACGGCCGTCAGGCGACGTTCGGCATGGCGCGCGGCGATTGCCGTGCGTCGGCATCGGCGCCCAGCAGCACGCGAGCCTGCTCCGCGGTGAAATAGACGCCGTTGATGAAATGGTCGCCGTCGTGGGCCTGCGCCGGCATGTCGACGAGTACGACGGGCCAGCCCTTGAGCGGCACCATCGTCTCGAGCAGCGCCGGCCGAAGCATCGTATCGCTGGCCATCAGCATGTAACGGTCGAGCGTGGCTCGCAGCGCGTCGAACTGGCCATCCCGCGGCTGCGGACACGTGATCAGGTTCTCGATGAGCGCGGCAAAGAAGGCGCTGCGCACGATGATGGCATCGATGAATTCGGGCACGCTCGGTGACTGCAGCGCGACCCCGAGACAGCCGTCCTGATGCGCCCGCTGGCAATAGAGGTTGAACGACAGCGCATCGCCGAGGAATTGCTGCAGATGGAACTGGGCATTCGGGTCGATCGCGTCGCCGCCTTCCGGATAGCGGTAGGCGAAGTAGCGATGCCCGACCGAGCCATTCGGGCCCGGCACGATGAAGTGCTCGAAGAACGCCTTCAGCGGAAGCGGGCCTGCCTCGGGGTCGAGTTTCCCGGTGACGGCCGGCATCTCCACCCGGCTTTCCTCGCGCACCGAGGCCGCGATGCGACCGGCGCGAAGCAGGATGTCGCTGACGTGATCACGAAGCGTCTCGAGATTGCCAAGAGCACTCGGATCGGCTGCCTCCGGCTGCGGCGTTAGGCCCCCGGCGGTCAACGCTTTGCGAAGTCCAAAGAGCATGGCGCGTCCGACTTTCCCCGCGTTGCGACGTGCGCGTCTGTTGGACGAGCCATGCCATGCTAGGGGGAGGGGCTTAACGTGCCGTTTACGCGACGGCAGACTGCGGCCATTCCGCAGCATGCGAGCCGAGCGGCATCGACGGCCGCGTGAACCTGGGCGCTGTTTCCGACAGGAGTCCCGCGTGCCGGACAGCCGTCATGGCGCCGAACCCCGATCCGCTGAGTTCGAGCAGGTCGCCGAGGTCGCCGGCCTTCGGCGCCGGCAGCGCCAGCGTCTCCGCGGGCAGCCTCCCGAGCTTCCACAGCCACTCGCCCGTCTGCGCCAGCGAGACCCGCACCAGCCACGAACCGCCTTCTTCCGCCTGGCGCTTCAGCGCCATCATCGCACCGGTCGCCATCAGGAAACCCGAGCCGTGATCGAGGGCCTGGCACGGGAGCTCTTTTGGGCCCTGGACCCCGGCGGCGGCTGCCTCCGCGGCATTGAGGCCGTTCGCGTTCTGCACGAGGCTGTCGAAGCCGCGCCGACCCGCCCACGGGCCCGCATGGCTCCATGCCGAAAGAGAAACGACGACGATGCCCGGCGATATCTCGGCAATGGCCTCCGGAGAAAACCCCTTGGCCGCGAGCGCGCCCGGCCGATAGCCTTGGATGAAGATGTCGGCGCTCTTGGCTAGGGCCTTGAGCTTGGCGCGGCCATCCTCCGACGCGAGATCGAGTTCGGCGCGAAGCTTGCCCCGCCCGCCGTCCATGACGAGCGTGGGCATGTCAGGAATGCCGGGCCCCGTGATCGAGAGGACGTCGGCCCCGTGCGCCGCGAGCGTCCGCCCGCAGACCGGTCCGGCGATGACCCGGGTGAGATCGAGCGCGCGAATGCCCGAGAGCGGCCGCTCCGACGGAAGGCGTTGACGCGGCGGCGCATCACCGATGCGGATGATCTCGAACAACGGCAGAGTCGCGAGGGCCTGTCCCTGCGGATGCGCGCGCCATTCCTCCGGCGTCCGCATCATCGTGATGACCATGCCGTTCTCGGCGGCGGCGGTCTCGAGGGCTTCCCCCGTCCAGTCCTGCAGCTTGCGGGCGACGCTTTCGCGCTCGTACTCGGCCTTGAGAAAGGCGAGCGTACGTGCCCGATGGTGGGGCATGTTGGCGTGGACGCGCACATAGCGGCCGTCGCCGGTCTGGTAGACGCCAGCGACCTTGTCCCAGATGCGGCGCTCGGGCTGGCCCTCGACGGACAGGAGTTGCTCGCTTCGGAACTCGGTCGCGGCATGACGCATGTCGACCGCCGCCAGTTGCCGGCCATTGCGCCGTGCGACGGCGAATTCGGCCGCTGCGAGCGCGCTGGCTGCGATGGTCGCCTGCGCCATCGTACCGACTGCGAATGTCGAGGGAAGCGCGGGCTCTTGGCCGCGCAGCGCAACGCTGTCGAGTGAAGACAGCGTCCCGCCGCCGAGTTGCCAGATGTAAGCCGTCGCCGCTGCAGGCGTCATGGTTTCCCCCGGGATCGTTCACGCTGCGATCGTCTCCGCGCGGAGCCCGACGCGATGCTGTTTTCCAGCACCTACAACTGAACCCGGCCGAAAGCTAGAGTGTCGGTGGTCCGTCCACAGTTCGCCAGCGAGCTGTGTGGTTCCGGAGGCGCGCCGACGAGCGGCGCGCTGGACTTAATCCGCCGTGATCTTGACCGGTCGCCTGAGAAAAGCCGGCATGTGATCGCCGAAGGCCGCCGGAGTGGCTTCCCGATCTCCGCGCCCCTGGGCCCCGCGTTGAGGCCGGTCGGCTCTGGGACCGGCCGGCGCACGGGCTGGACGCTCGCTCGGCCGCTCTTGCCGTTCGCGCGGCGGAGCCGACGCCTGGCGCTCCTGGCTGGCCACCGCTTCCCGCGCGACGGGGGCGTCTCCACCCCGCTCGCGACGTCGAACGGGCCGGCGCGGAAGGCCGATCGCATCGTCTGGCACGGACGGTTGCTCATCGCGTACCGGCGCATCGATGCCCGTCAGGCTGCGCGACGCTTCGCGCCGCTCCGGTCGTTCGTCGCGCCCCGGGCGCTCGTCACGTGCCGGACGGTCACGCCGGACAGGGCGATCGGAGCTGCGGCCCTCGCCCCGACCTTCGCTGCGGCCGCCGCGCGCCGGTGCGCCGCGGCCACGCCGCTTGCGGCTCCGGCCATCGGCCATCGTCTCCTCGTTGGGAGGATCCCCGATCCACTGCAGTTCGTCGGTCGTGAGTTTCAGGATCGAATCGATGGCCTTGATGTCGTCCGCCGTCACGATGGTGGCGGCAAACCCGTCGCGGCCGGCACGCCCGGTCCGGCCGATCCGGTGCACGTAGTCTTCCGGCTGCCACGGCACGTCGTAGTTGATGACGTGCGACACGTCGGGGATGTCGAGGCCGCGCGCCGCCACATCGGAGGCCGCGAGCAGTGCGATCTCGCCCGAACGGAACTTGTCGAGCGTCGCGGTTCGGCTCATCTGGTCCATGTCGCCGTGCAGCGCACCGGCATTGAAGCCGTGCTTCATGAGCGACTTCAGCAGAATGGCGACATCTTTCTTGCGGTTGCAGAAGATGATCGCGTTCTTGACGTCGAGCGTGCGCAGCAGTTCCCGCAGCACCTCGCGCTTCGCCCAGTCTTCGCCGCTGTCGCAGTAGCAGAACCGCTGCGTGATCGTCTTTGCCGTGGTCGACTGCTTGGCCACCTCGATGCGCACCGGATCGGTCAGGAACTGATCGACGAGGCGCGTGATCTCTGGCGGCATGGTCGCCGAGAAGAACAGCGTCTGGCGCTTGGGCGGCAGGAGTTTGCAGATCTTCTCGATGTCGGGAATGAAGCCCATGTCGAGCATGCGGTCGGCTTCGTCGATGACCAGGATCTCGACGCCCATCAGCATGATGCGGCCGCGCCCGAAATGGTCGAGCAGTCGGCCCGGCGTGGCGATCAGAACGTCAACGCCGCGATCGAGCTTGCGCACCTGATCGTCCATCGAAACGCCGCCGATGAGCAGCGCGACGTCCAGCTTGTGATTGACGCCGTACTTCTCGAAGCTCTGCGCGCACTGCGCGGCGAGTTCGCGGGTCGGTGCCAGGATCAGCGATCGCGGCATCCGCGCCCGTGCGCGACCCGTTTCGAGGCGGGTGATCATCGGAAGCACGAACGACGCCGTCTTGCCGGTGCCCGTCTGCGCAATGCCGAGGACGTCGCGGCCTGTCGTGGCGACGGGAATGGCCTGCGCCTGGATCGGGGTCGGCGCGGGATAGCCCGCGGCCTCGATGGCGGCGAGCACCTTTGCGCTGAGACCGAGCTCAGCGAACGTGGTGGTCTGCAAAAAACGGTCTCCGTAACTTGGTCGCGGGTGCCGGTCGACCGACGGTGGCCGACCAGGCCGTAACGAAGCGCAGGGGCAGGGTCGCTCGAGTGGGCGGGAAGTGGTCCCGCGCAAAGTCGGTCTTCGCGTATCGGAAAAGGGACAAACCAGTGGAGGTGTCCCCTGCGCACCGATGGCGGCTAGATGCCACATTCCACCCGATCCAACAAGGGTTTGATGCGACCTGCGGCAGGCTGGCACGGGAGAATGGGCGGCAGTCGGGGGCGGCGTCCCATTGCCCTCTGCCGTCGAAGCGGAACGAGGAGGGGCCGGCACGCGATGTGCCGGCCCCCGAAATTCGCCGTCGGATGCCGTCCGAGCCGCTATTTCTTGTAGGCTTGGAGCACCTCGTCGCCCTTGGCGCCGGCGCGCTTCTTCCAGTCCTCGATCAGCTGTTGACCGATCTTCTCGAGCCCTGATTTCAGCTCGGGACTCGGCGGCACGACCTGCATGCCCTTGGCCGTGAGCTGATCGACATACCACTGGGCCTTTTCTTCGGCGATCTTCCAGCCCCTGACTTCGGCCGCTGCGGCCGTCTTGAGGACGGCGTCCTGCTGATCCTTCGGCAGGCCGTTGAATGCGGCCTTGTTCACCATCAGGATGTTCTTCGGGATCCAGCCCTGCACGTCGTACCAGTGGGTCATGGTCTCCCAGACCTTGCTGTCATAACCCGTCGAGCCGGAGGTCATGAAGGCATTGACGACGCCGGTGGCGAGCGCCTGCGGCAACTCGGCCGCCTGCACGGTGACGGCCTGAGCCCCCGCCAGTTCGGCGATCCGCGTCGTGCCGACGCTGTAGGCCCGCATCTTGAGGCCCTTCATGTCGTCGACGGTGTTGATCACCTTCTTGGCGTAGATGCCCTGCGGTCCCCAAGCCACGGCATAGAGGACCATGATCCCCTGCGCGTCGAGCTTCTGCGCCACGGCTGGCTTCTGCGCCTGCCACAGCTTGAGCGACTGTGCGTAGCTGGTGGCGAGGAACGGGATGGTGTCGAGGCCGAAGACGGGGTCCTCGTTCTCGTGGATCGAGAGCAACACCTCACCCATCTGTGCCTGGCCCGTGGCGACCGCCCGCTTGATCTCCGGCGCCTTGAACAGCGACGCTCCCGGATGGACGGTGATCTCGAGCTTGCCATCGGTCGCCTTCTTCACCTCCTCGGCGAACCACGCGAGGTTCTCGGAGTGATAGTTGGTCGGCGGGTAGGCGGCCGGCAGGTTCCACTTGGTCTGGGCACTTGCCGGTAGGGCAAGCGCCGACACCGACACAGCGGCGGCTGTGAAAGCGGCAACGAGGGCAGAGTGCAGTGTCATGGAGTGGTCTCCTTCAGTCCTCAGGCCGGGAACACGAGCCGAGGCAAGAACATCACGATACTCGGGAAAACGGTCACGATAGCGACGGCCAAAACCAGCAGAAAGAAAAACGGCAGTGCGGCCCACGCGACCGTATTGCTGTCTTTCCCGCTCATGGTCTGCAGCACGAAGAGATTGAATCCAACCGGCGGTGAGATTTCGGCCATCTCAACGATGAGGATGAGGAAAATCCCGAACCACACGAGGTCGAAGCCGGCCTTCTGCACCATCGGCAGCACGACGACTGTCGTCAGCACGATCATCGAGATGCCGTCGAGCGCCGTACCGAGGATGATGTACATCACCGTCAGCGCCGCGATCAGCATGTAGGGCGACAGTTGCAGCGTGTCGACCCACGCGGCGAGCGCCACGGGGATGCCGGTGTAGCCCATCGAGGTCGACATGAACGACGCGCCAGCCAGGATCAGCATGATCATGGACGTGAGGCGGGCCGCTCCCATCACGCTGTCCCAGAACGATCTCGGGCTGAGGACGCCCGACCACCATGCGATGACGAGCGCACCGAGCACGCCCCATGCAGCACACTCCGTCGCGGTCGCCCAGCCCGAGATGAGCACGGCGAAAACGAACACGATGAGAAGCGCGCAGGGGATGAGATTGGCCGATTCGCGGATCTTGTCGCGGAACGGCATGGCAGGCTCGCGCGGTGGCATCTTGCTCGGGTTGAGCAGCGACCAGATCGCGATGTAGCCGGAGTAGAGCGACATCACCAGCAGACCGGGCAGGAAGCCCGCGAGGAAGATCTGCAGGATCGAGACTTCCGCCGCCACGGCATAGACGATCATCGTGATGGAGGGCGGAATGAGGATGCCGAGCGTGCCGGCGCCGGCGAGCGAGCCGAGCGCGATCTGCTCGGGGTATCCGCGCTTCTTGAGTTCCGGCAGCGCGATCTTGGCGATCGTGGCGCAGGTCGCCGCCGACGAGCCCGAGACGGCGCCGAAGATGCCGCAACCGAGGACGTTGACGTGGAGCAGCCGTCCGGGAACCCAGCCGAGCCACGGTGAGAGCCCCCGGAACATTTCCTCGGACAGCCTTGTCCGGAACAGGATCTCGCCCATCCAGATGAAGAGCGGCAGCGCGGCCAGCTCCCACGAGGCGGCATTTCCCCAGATCTTCGTTGCCAGTACGGAGCCAGCAGGAATGGAGCCGGCGGCGAACTGCATGCCGACCCACCCGCATGCGAGCAGCGCAATCGCGATCCAGACGCCCGACGCGAGGAAGATGACCAGAAGGACGCTGATCAACAGCGCGATCATGCCGAGTTCCATGCCGCTACACTCCCCCGGCCGCGGCGCGTTGGATGACTTCCTCGGCTGTCTTCGGGGGCTCTTTCTCGTAACGCGGCTTGTTGCCGGAGAGCACATGGACGAGTTCGTCCATGACGGCGATGAAAAGAATGACGAGCCCGCTCGTAAATCCGAGCTGCGGGATCCACAGCGGCACCACGATCACGCCTGTGGACGTGTCGTTGATCAGCCATGACGTGTAGGTCATGAGCACGGCCTGCCACGCGAAAAAGCCGGTAAAGATCGCGGCCATCACGAGCGCGAAGATTTCGGCGATCCATTTTGCTCTGCCGGTGAGGCGATCCGTGAGGAGGCCGACACGGACCATCTCGCCGGACTTGAAGGTGTGCGCAAGCCCCAGGAAGGCCAGCGATGCCATGCACCACGAGGCGAAATCGTCACCCGACTTGATGTTGATCCCGAACTCACGGCCGAGCGAGAGGGCCATCATCAGAAGGAACAGCATGATCAGGAAAGCGCCGGCGAGGTACCCCGCACCCAGATAAAGTCCATCGAGCAGTCTTCTGACCATCATCCCCTCGCCTGCCCGTTTCCAAGGCAGTCCCATGCGACGCAGAGCCCAGGCCCGTACCGAGGCCCTGGACCGCTCACCCTCGGATTAAACGCGAAGTGTCCTAAATCTGCGTGCGTTCGATCGGCCAGATTCGCCCTGTTCCGTCCACACTCCAACAAGGTTTGGAGCGGCGGCGCGCAGTAGGGTTGCAGTCACTGCATGGCTGGTTGGCGAGGCGCCTGATGTTCCGGCGCCGATATTTGCTTCCCTGCGCGACTTGGTCGAGAGCAATTGTCGGCGCCACAGGAACACGAGCAACTGATTGTTTCTAGTGTAGCTTTGCCTCTCACGTTTGGTGACGAGATTGACCGCAACCGGGTGCCGGACGTCAGAGGCGTTACGCTAGGCGGTGCCGGTCCCGCCGGTGGAACGCCCGTCTGCAGACGCCTTGGCCTGTTGCTGCTCCACCACCCGGGCCGCTGCCGCCTTGATCCAGTCGAGGTCGCGCAGATGCACGTCGACCTGATCGAACGTCTCGAGCAATCCCGCCTCACGAAACGCCTTCAGGGCGGCGATCCGGATTTCAGATGCAACCCGCCCGCTGGTATACACATCCGCAACGACGGCCCGGATGGTGAAATCGATGCCATTTGCCGAAAAGTCGTCGCAGGTGATGAACGGCGCCGGGGTCTTGAGAGCGTCCGGGTGAGCATCCGTGACAGCTCGCAGCATGGCGAGCACCGTGTCGGGGTCGGCTGTCGGTGACACGCGGACCTTGACCACGGCACGCCCCATCGGATTGCGATGCGTCCAGTTGAGGACGCGCCCGGTGATGAGTTCCGAGTTCGGTACGATGAGGCTGGCCCTGTCGAACGTCTCGATCTCGGTCGAGCGTACCGAGATCCGCCGCACATTGCCTTGCTCGTTGCCGACGACGATCCAGTCGCCGACCTTGATCGGGCGTTCGACGAGCAGGATCAGTCCCGACACGAAATTGTTGACGATCGATTGCAGGCCGAAGCCGATGCCGACCGACAGCGCGCCGGCGACGATCGCTAGGCTCGTGATGTCGAGCCCGGCATAGGAAAGCGCGAGCAGAATGGCGAGACCGATGCCGGCATAGCCGATCGACGTGTCGATGGAATTCGCGATGCCGACGTCCATCCGGGCGCCGGTCAGCACGTTCTCGCGCAGCCATTTCTGGAGGATTCTCGTCAGGAACAGCAGTGTCGTGAACAGCGCGATCGCGATCAGGATGCGCGCCAGCGAAATGCGGAACTGACCGATTTCGAAGCCGAACAGAAGTGCCTTCCACCAGTCGCGGATGTCCGCGCCTGAAAACCCCCATTGCAACAACAGGACGGGGAGCGCCAGCACGCCGATCGCGAGTGTAGCGAAGACCTCCACCAGCATCGAGATCTGGCGCTTGCGCCGCGCATCGGTGAGCCCGACGGTGCGCTCGAGGAAGCCGCTGACGGCGTCGCTGTTGTCGGCCCGCCCGCGGGTCACTGCGCGCACCGCGAGATAGAAGAGCCCGCACGCCGCGAGCACTGTGCCGGAGAGCACGACCTGATGAGCGACGAACCGTCCGAGAGCCACGTAGCCGAGCAGGGACGGCACGATGATCATCGCGGCTGTCGCGATCAGCGGCAGCTTGATCCAGAGCGGGCTCAGCAGAGTGACGGGTTTCGCCACGTAGGCGTGGCCGTTGACGGGCCGGTCAGGCCCGGTCAGCGGCACGAACGGTGTGAGCGCGAGCACAACCAGCAGCAACGCGAACGCCACGCTCGTCAGGAAGGCTTTCACCACCGTCACGGAGAGCGGCACGTAGAGGATACGGGCCAGTTCGACGAGCACCGAATCGAAGAGATAGATCGCGACGAACAGCTCGAGCAGGCGCAGGGTCCGCCGTGCAGTCTGATCATCGACGGGGATGAGGCGCCAGGCAGGCGCTCTCGGCGCCAGACAGACCTTGAGCAGGGCGCGCGATGCGATGAACACCAGAAGTGCCGACAGCGTCGCATTGGCGAGCGCAATCCAGGGTGCGAACAGCAGATCGAGCCCGGCTAGCCCGAAGTAGATGACGAGAACCAGAACGACCGGTGCAACCATGCGCAGCGGCGCCATCCACGCGGCCTGCATGGCGCGACGGAAGAACGGAGCCGGCGGCTCGGGCCTGACGAGGTGCGGCGCGATGGTCCGCCGCGTGAACCAGGTCAGCGCCCCGAAGCTCGCGAGCGCGGCGCCGACGAGCGCCCACAGGCTGGCCTCTTTCCGGCTGGCCCACGTGAACCAGTCGTTACCATAGTATTTCAGGCGGCCGATGATTATCGGCCACTGGTTGGCGACATTCTGCCAGACGGAGGGAAGCAGCGGACTGTCGCGGCGTTCGAACAGATTGCGCGTGAACAGTTGGTACCGGATCACCGTGATCCGGTCGATGAGCTGCTTGGCGCGGACCCAGGCCAGCTCCGTCGTCTTGATTGCCCCGTCGAGCGCCGCCTTCTGTGCCGTCAGCCGTGTTCGCTCGGCTGCAACCGTCGCCGATTCGGCCGGCTGGTCCTTCGTCGGCGGCGGTCCGAGGCGCTCGATCTGCTTCTCGACTTCCTCGAGTTGCGGCCTGAGCGTCTCCGCCGTCGAGGTCGAATCGTAGATGATCCGCTCGACTTCGGTGCGCAGCCGCGCGAGCTCGCTTTCGAGTTCCTTGAGCTGCTGGATCGATTTCTCGGCATTCTCGATGTTTCGCGCAAGCCGTTGTACGGGCTCGAGCGCTTCGGGCGGCAAGACGGGCGCCGCTGGTTCCGGAGCCGCCGTGGCGGTAGGCGCGGGCGTTGCTGCGGGAGCGGGTGGCGTCGCGGTTCCGCCGGCTTGTTGCGCCAGTGCGGTGTCGCGCCCGGTTGGGCAAGCCGACATGGCGAACAGGACGGCGAGGAAAACAACCAATATGCGCAGATGCCGCACGCGTGGAACCTCGTTGCTTGGTTGAGCGTGGAGCGCTGCGGGGCTTATGGAGGCAACCGCCCCCGCGTATCACTCCGGTCGCCGACCCGGTCGTTGGCGCGGCTTTGGGCCGCCGGAATGCGGCGATACTGTGTCCGCTGGCGCCGCGAGCGATGGGATCTGCCTGACGGTCCCGGCCTGCCTCGCGACCGCGACGCTACTCCGCGATGGGTTGCGCCGTCCGCCCGAGTGTCCGCGCGGGTCTGCTGAAGACAGGTGCCGACGTCGTCGCACTGGGATCCTCGTCGGCGGCCTCGGTGGCCGTGTCAGGCTGCCCCTTCCGCTCCCCGATTCCCGTCTCGATGACGACGTCCACCGGTCCGCCGGTCATGACGAGATGTTCGACGCCGTCGCGACGGATGAGCAGCAGCCTCCGGCGTCCGTCGACGTTGGCATACTCGACGACGGCGAGTCGCTTTTCCGCGCGCGGTCCGAAGAATCCCGCGCCCGGCGCCTTGCCGCCGGGGTTTCCGAAGTACCAGTAGGCACCGAGCGCACCCGCTGCGAGGAGTGCGAACACGAGCACGTAAGTCAGCAGATCGACCATGAGGCCTCGCTTGTCCGTTCCTCGGGCCGGCGATCACGTGCCGTGCCGCCGCGTCCCATTGCGACGCACGTCGATAACAGAAGTTTAGGCGACTTTTAACTTTAATGATCGAGTTGTTGACGGACTTGAGGCGTGTGCGCCTCGCGTGACTACACGGAGGAGTTTGCTGGTGTCGGTTCGCGTTGTCGTCTCTTCTGTGGTCGAGCTGGTACTTGAAAGCTTCCGTCCCCAGAATCGGTTTATGAGTTGGCGCATGATCGGGATCGACGTGCGCCGCCCCGAGGTTCCAGTTTCCGCCGGTACGGCAGAAGCGACATCGGGCGTAGGCTTGCTCTTCATCGTCTTGGCGGTGCTCACGGCCATCGGCCTGGGGGCGCTGGTGTTTGTCGCCGCGCGCGCCTCTGATCCGTTCCTGCTCGGCATCCTGGCCGTGCTCGGCATGATCGGCAGCTTCTTCCTCTTCGGCCTCGCCGCCGGACACATTCGCATCGGACCGGACGCGGAGCCCGAGGCCGGCATCGCCGCCTCGGCAGCGGACCTGATCGCCGCCGGCGTCATGATCACGGCGCGCGACGGCCGCATCGCCTACGCCAACGCCGCCTATCGTGCGCTGGCCGGCGTCGACCAGGACGGCGAGCCGAGAAGCCTGGAGAGCGCATTTGCCGGCGAACCGCAGGCGGCCGAATGCCTGTTCCGCTTGATGCGCGCCTCCGAACTCGGCGAGGAACGCAGCGAGGAATTCCGCGTCCGCGACCTCGACAACCGCGAACGTTCCGCCCGCTGGCTCCGTCTGTCGGTCAGGCCGCTGAAGGCAATGCCGGGGCATGGATGGGGCTCGCGCGCCGCCGTCCTCTGGCAGATCGAGGATATTTCGAGCGAGCGCGCCCACGAGGCCGAGGCCGTGCGTGGCCTCGAAACCGAGATCAGCCGCTATGAGGCGATGCCGATCGGCTTGCTCGGCGCGTCGCTCGACGGCCGCATTTCGCACCTCAACTCGGCACTGGCGGGATGGCTCGGTCTCGAAAGCGACGCCGTCGGCAGCCGCGAGCTGACCTTGGCGGACGTGATCGCGGGTGACGGCGCGGCGTTGCTGCGGTCGGCGATCGCGAGTGCGCCCGGCGAGGTCGTCCGCCTGGACCTCGATCTCGTGCGCGAGGATGGCGTCGGCATTCCTGTGGAAATCGTGGCGCGTCTCGGGGCCACCAGCGAACGCGGTGCCGACCTGAGCGCTCTCGTTCTCACCCGGGCGCCGCGCGCTGTGCAGGACATGACCGGCTCGGGCGCCGCCGCGCGCTTCGAGCGTCTGTTCCATGCCGCGCCGTTCGGCATCGCCACGCTCGGCGAGGACGGAGCCATTCGCTCCTACAACGCAGCCTTCGCCCGCATGTTCTTCGATGCCGGCCTCCGCCAGTCGGCCTCGCTCCGGGCGTTGGCCGAGGCCGCAGCCGACGCGGACGCCGTCAAGGGCATCGACGCGGCCCTCGCCGAGGCGAAGGCGGGCCGGGCTGCGCTGACGCCGGTCGAGATCTCGTTCGGCGACGACCGGCAGTACACGCGGCGCATTTACCTGAGCCCGATGCGGGATGCCCTCCCCGGCGAGGCGGCGATGCTCTACGCCATCGACGCCACCGAGCAGAAGGCGCTCGAACTCAAATATGCCCAGAGCACCAAGATGGAAGCGGTCGGCAAGCTCGCCGGCGGCATCGCGCACGACTTCAACAACGTCCTGACGGCCATCCTCGGGTTCTCGGATCTGCTCCTGCAGACCCATCGGCCCTTCGATCCGGCCCACAAGGACATCATGAACATCAAGAAGGAGGCCAACCGGGCGGCGAACCTCGTGCGCCAGCTCTTGGCCTTCTCGCGTCGCCAGACGCTGACCCCCGAGGTGATGGAACTCGGTGAGGTCCTGACCGACCTGTCCGTCCTCATGAACCGCTTGATCGGCGAGAAGATCGACCTGAAGCTCGTGTCGGGCCGCGATCTCTGGCTCGTGAAGGCCGACCGGACGCAGTTCGACCAGGTCGTCATCAATCTCGCGGTCAACGCCAAGGACGCCATGCCGGACGGCGGCCGGCTCACCGTTCGCACGCGCAACGTCTCGGAGCGCGAATCCCTGAAGCTCCGGTCTCTGGCCGTCGCGCCGGGCGAGTACGTGCTGGTCGAGGTCGAGGATACCGGCACCGGCATGACGCCGCAGGTGATGGCGAAGATCTTCGAGCCGTTCTTCTCGACCAAGGATGTCGGCAAGGGCACGGGCCTCGGTCTCTCGACGGTGTACGGCATCGTCAAGCAGACCGGCGGCTACATCTTCCCGGAAAGCACGCCGGGCAAGGGGACGATCTTCCGGGTCTATCTGCCCCGCCATATCCCCGAACCGGCCACGGCCGTCGAGCAGGCGGCCGCTCCCCAGAGCCGCAAGGAGCCCCCGCGCGATCTGACCGGAACCGGCCGCGTGCTGCTGGTCGAGGACGAGGATTCGGTGCGCAACTTCGCCGTCCGCGCCCTCAAGCGGCAGGGCTACGAGGTTCTGGAGGCGACGACGGGCCTCGAGGCGCTCGAACTCGTCGCCGCCGAGACCCTCCCGATCGACATCGTGGTCTCTGACGTCGTCATGCCGGAGATGGATGGCCCGACCATGATGACCGAGATGCGCAAGACGCGTCCCGAGCTGAAGGTCATCTTCGTTTCGGGTTATCCGGACGATCGCTTCAAGAACGTGCTCGATCCGAACGCCCACTACGCGTTCCTGCCGAAGCCGTTCTCGCTGCCGCAGTTGGCCGCCAAGGTGAAAGAGGAACTGGCGCGCTGAGGCGCGTGTCGATAGAAGGCCGTGGGGCTGTCGATCACAAGGCGGGTGCAGGGCTGAATCCCGGTCCTGTCTCGTATTGACCAGCGGCCGGAACTGTCGTCGGTTGCACCGGGCGACGTTGGATGCGCCGGTATCGGGCCCCCATGAGCGCAACTGAAAACGATCTGGCCCAACTCGTCCGCCGGGCCGCCGCGCGGGACCCGGCCGCCTTTCGCGCCCTCTATGTGGCGACGTCGGCGAAACTTTATGGTGTGATCCTCCGTATCTTGAAGCGCCGGGATCTGTCGGACGAGGTGCTGCAGGAGGTCTACGTTCGGATTTGGCAGCGCGCCGGCGAGTTCGACGGCGCCAGAGCGTCGCCCATCACCTGGATGGTGGCCATCGCGCGCAATCGGGCGATCGACGAGATCCGCCGCCGCCCGATCGTTGAGACGGCCGCGCCGATCGAGGATGCGGGCGACATCCGCGACCCGGCGGCGCTGGCCCTGGACGGCCTCGAGCAGCAGGAGGGCGCCCGTCGTCTGGCCGACTGCCTCGCCGGCCTCGAGACGGACCGCCGCGAGATGGTCCGGCTGGCCTATGTCGAGGGGTGGTCAAGGGAGGCCCTGTCGCAGCGGTTCGAGGCGCCCGTCGCGACGGTGAAGACGTGGTTGCACCGCAGCCTGCGCCAGTTGAAGGACTGTCTCGAGCGATGACCGACCGGGAGGACATCGACATGCTGGCGGCCGAGTACGTGCTCGGCACCCTCGATGCGTCCGAGCGGACCGCCGTGGCCGCCCGCCGCCAGCGCGAGCCGGCTCTCGAGGCAGCCATCAGGTCCTGGGAAGCTCGCCTCTCGGCTCTCGACACGGAAACGCCCGAGGTGAGCCCGCCGGCGATCCTGTGGGACCGGATCGAGCGCGAGATCGCCACAGCGCCGACGGCGCAGGCCACGGAACCGACCCTGATCCGCGATCTCCAGCGTCGCGTCGCCTTCTGGCGCGGCACCGCAATGGCGGCCGCCGCCATGGCCGCCACGCTGGCGCTCGCCATTGGCTTTCGCACGACGCTGCTCCCGTCCGAGCCCCGCAATTTCGTGGCCGTCTTCCAGAAGGACGACCAGCAGCCGGCCTTTCTGCTGTCGATCGACCTTGCGACCCGCGAACTCACCATTCGCCCGGTGACCGCCGATGCGCGGAACGATCGCACCTATCAGCTCTGGATCGTCGATCCCGTCGAATCTCCGACGCCGCGTTCGCTGGGTCTCATCGATGCGGCTCTGAAGGAGCCGACCCGCAAGACCCTTGCCGCCCTTCAGCCTGCCGTCTTGATGCGCGCCACCTTCGGCATCAGCCTGGAGCCGCCCGGCGGCTCGCCCACAGGGCGTCCGACGGGACCGGCGCTGCACGGCCGCCTCTATCCGGCCACGCCCTGACGGCGGCGGCACCGTGTCCGGGCCTTTGAACGAACCGATCACGCGCACGTGATCTGGCAATTGAAACTTCCGTCTCCTGCTCCCGTAGCTCCAGTGTGCCCGCTCCGGGGCAGAACTCGAAACGGGAGATACCGCCGATGTCGGTGACCCGATGGTGCCTCCACCTCGCGGCGGCCTTGCTGGCTGCGGGATGCCTGATGCTTCTCCTTGTCGACGACAGCCCGCGTGGCGGCTTGTCGTTGAGGTCGGTCGAAGCCGTCGGCACCACCGGATCAGCCCTCGGTCAGGTGTCGCCGCGACGTGTTCTCCCGGATGTCCGGCAAGCCTCGATGCATGGGAGACTGTGATGACCGCACGTAACACGATCCGCCTCGCCGGATGGGCCGCCTTGGGCAGCCTGACCGTATCCCTGGCTGGGGCCGCACCAGCCGCCGCCGAAACCGCCGTCGTTCTTCTCGATGGCAAGTCGCTGGCGATGGTCGACACCGCCAAGCGCAAGGTCACTGGCACCGTGAAAGTCGATGGTGGCGCGAGCCTCGTTGGCATCGACGTTCGGCCCGCCGACGGCAAGCTCTATGGCCTGACGCCCTCGGGCACGATCGTCACCATCGACCCGAAGACCGGCAAGTGGGAAAAGGCCAGCGAACTGAGTGAGAAGCTGCCGGCCGGCGCCTCGGTGGTCGTCGACTTCAATCCCGTCGCCGACCGCCTCCGCGTCATGGCGAGCGACGGCACCAACCTCCGCGTCAACGTCGCGGACGGCAAGGCGATCGTCGACGGACGCCTGAAGTACGCCGAGACGGACGCCGCCAAGGGCACCACGCCGAAGGTTACGGCAGCCGCCTATACCGACAGCGTGGCCGGCACCAGGACGACGGCCCTCTACGACATCGAGGCGCTGAAGGCCGCCCTCGTGAAGCAGGCGCCGCCGAACGACGGCGTGCTGGTGACCGTCGGCCCGCTGGGTATGAAGCTTGGCAGCAGCATCGCGTTCGACATCCTCGCCGACGGCAAGGGCGGCAACGCCGCGTGGCTGTTGAGCGACGGCGTCATGCACCAGGTCGATCTCGCCACCGGCAAAGCCAGGTCGGTGGGTGCGATCGAAGGCCTGAAGGGCAAGGTCGTCGACCTCGCGATCCTGCCGCCGGCATAAGCGGGACCGGACGGTGGGTGGGCCGTCGGAGCACTCCTGGCGCTCCGGCGGTCCGTTCGTCAGGGAAGGCTTGCGAGGCGGCCGGCCCCCCCGCTATGCGGCTCTGAACCGGGAGCTTCACCAATGACGAGAGCCATGCGGCGGTTATTGGTCGGATCAACGATCGCCATGTCCCTTCTGGGACTACCGGACGGCAGCGCGTCAGCCCAGGTCGAGCCGCCGCGCGTTCTGCCTCCGGCGACGCCCACGCCGCCGGTCGCCGAGCCGACCTTCGAGGATCGCGTGGCCGGCTTCCTGACGGATTTCTATCTGTTCGGCGATGACAAGGCGAACGCCGAGCTGGAGAGCATCTACGCCCCGGTCGTCGACTACTTCGGCAAGCCCGGGTTCAACCGCGCACGCGTGCTGGCCGACAAACGCGCCTACTTTTCCCGCTGGCCGCGCCGGGCGTTTCGCTGGCGTCGCGAGACGTTGGAGGTCGTGAAGCGCGAGGATGCCGAACGGTCCTATGACGTCCGATTCGAGTACGACTTCGACGTGTCGTCCGCGTCGCGATCGTCACGGGGGCGCGGCATCGCCGAACTGACGCTGGATCTCGCTCTCGACGGCGGCCGGATCGTTCGCGAAGGTGGCCGCGTCCTCGCGCGCCGCTGATGGCACGGGATAGCAGCTCAGCGCCGCGGCCGGAACCGCCGCGGTTCGTCGCTCAGCGGGTCACTGGCCTCGCCTTCTGCGGTCCCACGCCGTCGGCCGGGCGATTGCGCCACAGTGGCCGGCTGCGTCGGCTCGGCGCATTCGGTCAGCCAGACGTCGAACACCGGATGCTCGACGGCATTGAGCCCCGGGCTCTCGGCGAACATCCAGCCGGAGAAGATGCGCTTTTCCTTGCCGTCGAGGAGGATCTCGTCGATCTCGACGAACGTGCTGGTTTTCGGCGGCTCGATCGGGAGGCGCGAGTAACAGGCGCGCGGCGTCACCTTGAGTGCGCCGAAACGCACCGTCTCGCCGAGCTTGACTTCCAGCCGCGAGATCCGCGCCGTGACCTTGTCGAGCGCGGCGAAGACGGCTTTGCTGTTCTCGAGGCGCTGGGCCGACGCGGTGTCAGGCAGCGAAACGCCGGCCAGCGCAGCGGACACGGCCAGCGCACCGAAGCCGAAGAGGCGTCGGACGTCGCGCATCGGTCGGTTGGCGACCGGGCTCACGGAAGACGGAAACGGCCGCACATGCGCCATGTCTGGACTTCTTGCTCCACCTTCGCCCGATACGCGACTGAGTGGCCGCGGGGACGGCCCGGTTGATCACGACCAGACCCGAACCTGTGTGCCGGTGAACTTGGGCAACAGCATGTTAGGCCGTGCAGCCGGTCGTCAGTCGGGCTTCCAGGCGGCGTAGTCGCCCGTCGCCTTGGGCCGCGCTCCAGCGCCGAGAATCGAGCCTGCCGGACGATACGCGTCGGCTGTCCCCGTCATATTCGGCCGGTGCGGCTTTTGCCAAGGCTTTGCAGCGTAAGTCTCGGCCGTGGGCGGAGTATCCACCGTATAGTGCATCCAGCCGTGCCAATCGGCGGTGATCTGCGACGCTTCGGCGCCGTTCGCATAGACGACCCATCGGCGCGGCACGCCGAGCGGGCCCACGCCACGGTTCTGCACATAGTAGCGGTTGCCGGCCTCGTCGGTGCCGACCAGCCGCCCGCGCCACATCGTAGTGAGCCTGAGCGACCAGGTGTTGCCGCCCCACCAGCTGAAGATCTCGCTGAAGATGCTCATGGCCCGTCCCGTCGATGCGGCTTGGCCGCAGGTCTGCATGTCTCTCTAGAGAGGGCTTATCGCACCGTGTCTCGCGATTTGTCCAGCGAGCCGGGGCGAGGGGTGCGCCAGACCGGTCAGCTCCTGCCAGCCCTCGGGACATGGAGCGATCTTGGTGCATTTCCGCCACGCTGCCTCACATTGGAATCGGACTACCTTCTCATGTGCGGTGGCGGGGTGTGTCTGCCCGCAGGTTTTGCACACCACCCCGTACGCACCGTCCCCCGTCCCCGGCGGCGCAATCCCGGGCTTTACCCCGCGGATCATCCACTGGTTATCCGCCGCGGATTTGGTGTCATCTACATTTAGTGGCTAGGCCAACTGTATAACCCCAAGACCTCGTGACGAGCCGCTCGAATCGTCCTAGTCTCTCCTCCTGTCGCCGCGCTTGTGTCACTTGTGCGGCACCATCAACACCCTCACGAAACGGCTGCGGTTCTGCGGCCATTTCAACCCGAGTATCGCCGGAAAGCATTGTTTTCCGGGCTGTATCCTTGCGTCCAGTGTAGCCGTGTGTGGCATGGGCAACCCCATGCTGTTGTATCCGTGCCTCGATGAGATCACGGGCGTTCATCCGACAGAGAGAAATTGGCGGTCGTGGACCGTCCGAGCCGCCGGCATACCCGGTGCAGCTGGACGCATGGCCGTGCGAATGCGAGAGCGGGGCACGAATGAAGATCACGCGGCGGTTCACCGAAGCTGGCAAGTCACCCTACGCGGCCATCAAGTTCCGGCGCGCCACGTCCGAGATCCGCAATCCGGACGGCTCGGTCGTGTTCCGCCTCGAAGGCTTCGAGGTGCCCGAGCACTGGAGCCAGGTCGCGGCCGACATTCTGGCCCAGAAGTACTTCCGCAAGGCCGGCGTGCCGCGCGTCCTGAAGCGCGTCGAGGAGAATCAGGTTCCGTCGTGGCTCTGGCGCTCGGTCCCCGACGAGGCCGCCATGGCGCAGTTGTCGGCCAAGGAGCGGATTGCCGGCGAAAGCGATGCTCGCCAGGTGTTCGACCGCCTCGCCGGCACATGGACCTACTGGGGCTGGAAGGGTGGCTATTTCTCGAGCGAGGAGGACGCCCGCGCCTTCTTCGACGAGCATTGCTACATGCTGGCCATGCAGATGGGCGCGCCGAACTCGCCGCAGTGGTTCAACACGGGCCTGCACTGGGCCTACGGCATCGACGGCCCCGGTCAGGGCCACTACTACGTCGACTGGCGCACCGGTCGCCTCATGCGCTCGGAGTCGGCCTACGAGCATCCCCAGCCGCACGCCTGCTTCATCCAGTCCGTCGACGACGATCTCGTCAACGAGAACGGCATCATGGATCTTTGGGTCCGTGAGGCGCGGCTCTTCAAGTACGGCTCCGGCACCGGCTCCAACTTCTCGCGGCTGCGCGGCGAGAACGAGAGGCTGTCGGGCGGCGGACGCTCGTCCGGCCTGATGAGCTTCCTCAAGATCGGTGACCGCGCCGCCGGCGCCATCAAGTCGGGCGGCACCACGCGCCGGGCCGCCAAGATGGTGGTCGTCGACGTCGATCACCCCGACATCGAGGCCTACATCGACTGGAAGGTGAAGGAGGAGCAGAAGGTCGCCTCCCTCGTGACCGGCTCGAAGATCTGCCAGAAGCGCCTGAAGGCGGTCATGTCGGCGTGCGTCAACTGCGAGGCCGACGGCGACGCCTGCTTCGATCCCACCCGCAATCCTGCTCTGAAGCGCGCCATCCGCGACGCCAAGCGCGATCAGGTGCCGCAGAACTACATCCTGCGCGTGATCCAGATGGCCCGTCAGGGCCAGAAGGAGATCGATTTCGCCGTCTACGATACCGATTGGGACAGCGAAGCCTACCTGACGGTGTCGGGGCAGAACTCGAACAACTCGGTGCGCGTCACCGACGAGTTCCTGAAGGCGGTGGGCGACGACGGTGAATGGACGCTCTCGGCGCGTCTCGACGGCCGCAAGGTCAAGACGCTGAAGGCGCGCGACCTCTGGGACAAGATCGGCCACGCGGCGTGGGCCTCGGCGGATCCCGGCATCCAGTTCCATACAACCATCAACGACTGGCACACCTGCCCGCAGTCGGGACCGATCCGCGCCTCGAACCCGTGCTCGGAGTACATGTTCCTCGACGACACGGCCTGCAATCTCGCCTCGCTGAACCTGATGACGTTCCGCAAGGCCGATGGCACGTTCGACGTCGCCTCCTTCGAGCACTGCTGCCGCCTGTGGACGATCGTCCTCGAGGTGTCGGTGATGATGGCGCAGTTCCCGAGCCGCCAGATCGCCGAGCTGTCCTACCGCTACCGCACGCTGGGCCTCGGCTTCGCCAACATCGGCGGCCTGCTGATGGCATCGGGCCTCGGCTACGACTCCGCCGAGGGCCGCGCGCTCTGCGGCGCCATCTCGTCCGTGATGACCGGTGTCGCTTATTCGACCAGCGCCGAGATGGCCGCCGAGCTCGGGCCATTCCCGGGCTACGAGCCGAACGCCGCCGACATGTTGCGCGTCATCCGCAACCATCGCCGCGCAGCCTACGGCCAGCGCGACGGCTACGAGAAGCTGGCGATGCGCCCCGTGCCGCTCGATCAGGCCTCGTGCCCTGATGCGGCCGTGGTCTCGGCCGCCATGCGGGCTTGGGATCGCGCCATCGAGATGGGACAGGCCTACGGCTTCCGCAACGCACAGGCGACGGTCATCGCGCCGACCGGCACCATCGGCCTCGTCATGGACTGCGATACGACGGGCATCGAGCCGGACTTCGCGCTCGTCAAGTTCAAGAAGCTGGCCGGCGGCGGCTACTTCAAGATCATCAACCGCGCGGTTCCCGACGCCTTGCGGACCCTTGGCTACACGGAAGCCCAGATCGCCGAGATCGAGGCCTATGCCGTCGGCCACGGCTCGCTCCGTCAGTCGCCCGCGATCAACCACTCGACGTTGAAGACGAAGGGCTTCACGGCCGACGTGCTCGACAAGCTCGAGGGCTCGTTGAAGAGCGCCTTCGACATCAAGTTCGTCATGAACCGCTGGAATCTCGGTGAGGAGTTCCTCGTCGAGACGCTGAAGGTGCCGAAGGAGAAGCTCGACGATCCGGCCTTCGAACTGCTGCCCTTCCTCGGCTTCTCGAAGAAGGACATCGAGGCGGCCAACGAGCACGTCTGTGGCGCCATGACGCTCGAAGGCGCGCCGCACATGAAGGCCGAGCACCTCTCGGTGTTCGACTGCGCCAACCCGTGCGGTCGCAAGGGCAAGCGGTTCCTCTCCGTCGAGAGCCACATTCGCATGATGGCGGCATCGCAGCCGTTCATCTCGGGTGCGATCTCGAAGACGATCAACATGCCGAACGACGCCACCGTCGAGGATTGCAAGCAGAGCTACATGCTCTCCTGGCGCCTGGCGCTGAAGGCCAACGCGCTCTATCGCGACGGCTCGAAGCTGTCCCAGCCGCTCAACTCGCAGATCCTCTCCGACGACATCGACGAGGCGGAGGAGATCGCAGCCGAGCTGACGGCGGACAAGCCGGCCAACCGGCGGGCCGAACTGACGGCCGAGCGCATCGTCGAGCGGATCATCGAGAAGGCCCGCGACCGTGAAAAGCTGCCGACACGCCGCAAGGGGTACACCCAGAAGGCGACCGTCGGCGGCCACAAGGTCTACCTGCGCACCGGCGAGTACGACGATGGCCGCGTGGGCGAGATCTTCATCGACATGCACAAGGAAGGCGCCGCCTTCCGCTCGTTGATGAACAACTTCGCCATCGCGATCTCGCTCGGCCTCCAGTACGGCGTGCCGCTCGAGGAGTACGTGGACGCGTTCACGTTCACCCGCTTCGAGCCGGCCGGCCTCGTGCAGGGCAACGAGGCGATCAAGAACGCCACGTCGATCCTCGACTACATCTTCCGCGAACTCGCCGTGTCCTACCTCGAGCGTCACGATCTGGCGCACGTCGACCCGCGCGAGATCGTGGGCGAGACGGGCCTCGGATCCTCGGACGAGGCGCTGGAGGACGATACGCCGCCCGCGATGAGCGCCACGCGCCTCGTCTCCAAAGGCTTGACGCGCGGCATCCAGCCGAACGTGTTCGTCGTCCGCGGCTCGACAGCTCTCGCGGCTGCGGTGGACGCCGACCCCGACGCGAATTCGGTGACCGCTCTGCAGAAGAACGTGGCGCAGGCCTTCCAGCGCAACGAGACGACGCTGCTCGTCAAGGAGATGGTGCAGGAGAGGACGGTCGGCGTCACGCAGGCGACGGTCGTCACCGGCAGCACCACGCTGACGGTCGCCGAACGCCGCCGCGAAGCGAAGATCCGCGGCTACGAGGGCGAGAACTGCCAGGAATGCGGCAACTTCACCCTGGTCCGCAACGGCACCTGCCTCAAGTGCGACACCTGCGGCGGCACGAGCGGGTGTTCGTGATCTCGCCAGAGGTCAGGTGATCGAGTGATCACGGGCGATGCGCGATCCAATCGTGCATCGCCCGCTTCTGTTTTCACCACGCCTCGGGACGCGAACCTCTCCTCTTGCGTTCCCGGGCGACGTGCGGGCCGAAGGCGCGTGCGGAGACCTGGGATCGCCTGGCTGGCGGTTTCGCGGATGTCGTCCGAAGCGACCCCGGCTCTCCGCGCTCGCGCGCTTCGGCCGGGGACGCAGGTGGGTGGGGTTGTCGGTTGCCCACCCGGTCTCCGCGCGTCTTTAGTACGCGCTTCGGATGCCCACTACGCATCCGCGCGGTGCGCTTCGGTTGCCCGACAGCAGCCGCGCGTCTGCTCCGGCCTCTCCTGTTGCGTTCCCGGGCGGCGCACGGGCCGAAGGCTCGTGCGGAGACCCGGGATCGCTTGGCTGGCGGTTTCGCGGATGTCGTCCGAAGCGACCCCGGCTCTGCGCGCTTGCGCGCTCCGGCCGGGGACGCAGGTGGGTGGGGTGGGCGCTTCAGTTGCCCACTCGGCAACCGCGCGCCCCCTCGACAAAAAAGAGGGGGTTTGGGGGACACGTCCCCCAAACGGGTACGGGCCCGTGGCCCGTTCGCGCCAGCGGCGCGACACTCACGACACGCGACACCGCAAAAGACAGCGGCGAGACCCCGCGAGGCCTCGCCGCTCATCGTGTCAGTGATCGCGTATCCGCTCAGCGTCCGAGCACTTCCATGCGGACCCGGGCGACGCCCTGTCCCGTCATGTTGATGACTCCGGCGGCGCGCTTCGAGAGGTCGATGATGCGGCCGGCGATGAAGGGGCCGCGATCGTTGATGGTCACGTCGACCGAGCGGCCGTTGCCGAGGTGCGTAACGCGCACGCGGGTACCGAACGGCAGCGTCTTGTGGGCTGCGGTCAGCGCGTTCGGGTTGAACCAGCCGCCGGAGGCGACGCGCTGCGGCTGCCAGTAGAACGACGCCATTCCCGTGCTGCCACCGGACGATGCGACGGACCCGGCTGAGATGCCGCGCTGGGCTCGGGCGGCGCGGGTGCGGCGCTGCGGCCGATCCTCGTCGTCGGCGACGACGCGGGCCGTGCGCTGTCTGCGGGCTTCCCGGACGGCGCTTTCGGCGGTGTTCGAGGTGGCGGCACGGCGGCGGACATCCGGCGTGGCGCTGGCCCATCCGGTATTGCGGTAAGTGGTGTTGTCGCCCCAACCATCGGCGGACGCGGTGGTGACGCCGGCCAGGAGACACAGGGCTGCCGTGGCGGCGGTTCGCATCAGGAAACGCATCATTGACCTCCAGTTTTGGACGCGCCCTGTGGGAGGGGCGCTTGTGTTCGGATCTCGGCGGAACTCTGGGAGCGCTTGCCGGTTCCTCGTCCTCTGTTGCCGCAGGGCTGGCCGTGGTCTTTCCCGCCGAGCCCTGCGTTGCACGCGATCGGGCGCGCAGCTTGCGTTGGCAGACCCGGGTTCGGGTTGCCAAAACAGCCGGCAGTGGAAGCAGGCGGCGGGCGTGAGGTCAATAATGTTTTATGAACCAAATTCATTAACTATATGGCAATCTGCGTTAATTTTCCCACTTGTCAGCCTTGTTCCGGCCACGGGCTCCGGGGCAACGCCGTGCGCGGCCACGCGTTTCGTTCGTCATGTTGTCCCCAGCCGGTCGCCGCCTTTGCGTGGCCCCGCCTTTATCGCGACCCCGATATGCGCTATCCGGCCAACGAGCCTTGAGCCGCAACCGATGGGATTCCGCCTGTGACAGCTCCCGCTGCACTCGCTTCGCTGGCCCGCAATCCCGTGCCGAGCGGCGCTGTCGTCGGCATATTCGATAGCCGCGACGGCATTCCATTGAGGTTTGCGCGCTGGGACGCGACCCGCGGTCCGCGGCAGGGGACGGTGTGCGTGTTTCCCGGTCGAGGCGAACCCATAGAGAAGTATTTCGAGGCGATCGCGGACCTGCGCCGCCGCGGATTTGCCGTCGCGATCCATGACTGGCGGGGGCAGGGCGCATCGGGTCGCCTGCTGGACGATCCGCAGCGGGGCCATGTCGTGAGCTTTGCCGACTACGAGGCGGACGTGCACCGCTTCATGAAGGACATCGTGCTTCCGGACTGCCCGGCGCCGTTCGTCGCGCTCGGTCACTCGATGGGTGGCAACGTTCTGATCCGCATGGCGACGGTGCAGGGCCTGTGGTTCGACCGGATCGTCCTGTCGGCGCCGATGCTCGACATCGCCCCCGATCGTCTGCCGGTGCCACCCCGGCTCGCGCGGCTTTATGCGGCCACCGCCGGTATCGGACCGACGTCACGGCTCTACGTGCCGTTCGGAAACGGTACCCCGGCCGAACTCTGCCCCTTCGAGGGGAACCCCTTCACCTCAGACCGCGAACGCTTCGAGCGCAATCGCCAGTTGGTGGAGCAGCGCCCCGATCTGGCACTTGGCTCGCCGACCAACGGTTGGCTCCGGGCCGCCTATCGCTCGTGCGACGAGATCATGGCACCGGCCTTCGCGCAGCGCGTGCGCATTCCCATGCTGCTGGTCGCGGCTGGCATGGACCGGATCGTGTCGTCGCCGGCCATCGAGACGTTCGCGAGCCGCATCAAGATCGGCGCGCGTGTCGCTCTGGCGGGCTCGATGCACGAGATCCTGCATGAGCGCGACGAGATCCGGCAGCGCTTCTGGGCCGCGTTCGACGCCTATCTCGGCACCCGCTCGCTCGCCGCCTGACGCTTGTGTAGCGCCTCTGACGTCTGGTACCCGCCTGCGGCCAGGCACGTCACCAAACGTCAGAGGCAAAGCTACACTAGAAACAATGCGTTGCTCGTATTCCTTTGGCGCCGACATTTGCTCTCGACCAAGCGGCAGTGGGAAGCAAATGCCGGCGCCGGAACACTAGCGGAACGGCGGTTCGTCGAACGAGCGCAGCTTGCGCGAGTGAAGGCCGTCGCGCCGCTGCTTCAGCAACTCGAGGGCCTCGATGCCGATCTGGAGATGCTGGGCGACGGCGGTCTCGTAGAAGGCGTTCGCGGCCCCCGGCAGCTTGATCTCACCGTGCAGTGGCTTGTCCGAAACGCAGAGCAGCGTGCCGTAGGGCACCCGCAGCCGGAACCCCTGTGCCGCGATGGTGCCGCTTTCCATGTCGACGGCGATCGCCCGCGAGAGGTTGATCCGCCGGCGCTCCTGGGTGAAGCGCAGTTCCCAGTTGCGGTCATCGTAGGTGACGACGGTTCCGGTTCGCAGCCGCTGCTTGAGGGCGTCCCCCGATTGTCCTGTCACAAGCTGCGCTGCGTCCTGGAGCGCCACCTGCACCTCGGCCAGCGCCGGGATCGGCACGTCCGGCGGCACCAGCGCATCGAGAATGCGATCCTGGCGGAGATACGCGTGCGCCAGCGCATAGTCGCCGATGGCCTGGCTTTCGCGCAGTCCGCCACAATGCCCGATCATCAGCCAGCAGTTCGGCCGGATGACGGCGAGATGATCGGTGATGTTCTTCGCGTTCGACGGCCCGACCCCGATGTTGACCAGCGTCACGCCACCGCCGTCGGGGCCGGTGAGGTGGTAGGCGGGCATCTGGTAGCGGTGCCACGCCGAGCTTGCGACGAGCCCCTCGACATCGCGATCCGATGCGCCCGCCGGGATCACCACGTTGCCGGGGAGGACGAGCGTCTGGCCCGAGGGCGCATGGCGAATGCGGTCGAGCCCCATGCGGATGAACTGGTCGACGTAGCGGTGATAATTGGTGAGCAGGATCCAGCGCTGCACGTGGCGCCAGTCGCTGCCGGTGTAGTGGACGAGGCGCCGGAGCGAGAAGTCGACGCGCACCGCATCGAAGAGCGCCAGCGGGAGCGGGCCGCCGGGCGCCACCTCGTACTGGCCATCCGCGATCTCGTCGCCGACGACGGAGAGCTGCGGCGTCGCGAAATGCCGGGCAAGCTCGGCAGCCGTCACGCCCGCCCGTGACAGTTCCTCGATCCGCTCGAGGACATAAGGATAGGGGATTTCCTGATCGCTGACATCGACCTCGAGCACCGCGCCGTAGTCGGAGACGAGCGGCTCGAGCTGCTCGAGGAGATAACTGCGGAATTCTGCCGGATGCGTGACTGTGGTCTCGTAGACGCCCGGCCGCTGCAGTTTCGCGTAAGCGCGCCGTGTCGGTCGCGGCGGTACGGCCTCACCGGGATAGTGCACCCGGAGCACCGGGTAGCGGAACGCGCGACGCTCGTCCGGCGTCGGCGCGATCCGCTGCGCCAGATAGCGATCGAGCGCTGATGTGAGGCTGCGGGTGGCCGCGCCGTAGCTGGCCGTGAGGCGTGCAACGGCATCGGCGGGGGAAAGCAGTTTGTCGGCGCTTGTCGTCATGAGGGCCCGTTCTCCCCGCAGTCGAGATTGCTCTTGCCGATCGCGAGTCTTCTGTAGCACGCTTGGACTTGGGTAGAAGCGATCGTCCATGAAAGTCAGCGACGCTCGCACACGCCCGATGTCCGGAACCGATCGACGGGATGAACCGTCGGCAACGAAGGTCCGGATGTTGGAGGAAGTTCGCCAGGGAGTTGATTGGGTCATGACAAGACAGACAGCGTTCCGGTCCGCCGGAGCGGCAGCCATGCTCGCGGTGTGCGTCGGTGCCGTCGCGCCGGGCGACGCGCGAGCCGCCGAGAAGCTCATCTACGCCTCGTACATTTCCGAGGTCTACTCGGCGAGCAAGACCGACATCTGGCTCATGAACGAGATCGAGAAGCGGTCGAACGGCGAGATCAAGTTCGAGAAGTACTGGTCGAGTTCGCTGCTGAAGGCGGCTGACCTCTTTCCGAGCCTGCGCAGCGGCGCGGCCGACGTGGTGCTGGGGGCGCCTGCGGCCTACAATGTCAAAGAGTACCCGCTCGCCAACATCGTCATGCCTTTCATGACGACCCGCGGCGACGCCATGACGCTCGCCTGGCGCGACCTCTACAAGAACAACGCCGCTTTCCGGAACGAGTTCGAGAGCAAGGGCGCGAAAGTCCTCTATTCGGTCGCCTGGGCCGAGAACACCGTCTGGTCCAAGAAGCCGATCGCCAAGGTCGACGATCTGAAGGGCCTCAAGATCCGCTCGGTGCCGACCATCTCCGACGCGGTCAGGAAGCTCGGCGCGACGCCGGTCGCCCTCGCCTGGCCGGATGGCCTTGAAGGTCTGCAGCGGGGCGTCGTCGATGCCATGTCATCGGCCCCGTTCGACTCGGCCGTCCACGGCAGCGCGCAGGATGTGGCCAAGCACGGCACCGATCTCGGCGGCACGGGCATCTTCGCGATGGCCACCATCGCCATCAGCATGGACCGCTACAGGAAGCTGAGCGAGAAGCATCGCAAGATCATCGACGAAGTCGCGGCCGAGGCACCAGATCAGGGGATCAAGCTGCTCGAGGCGAGCGTCGACGCGGCCGTCGAGAAGCTCTGCGGCATGAAGGAGAAGCTGATCATCTCCAACTTCTCTGACGCCGACAAGGCGACGGTGCAGAAGGTTGCCGCTGCCGGCGTCCAGGAAGACTGGCTGAAGCGCGTCAAGGCCGAGACGAAGGCGGATGGCGCTGCCATGATGGCGGAGTTCCAGGGCTACCTGAAGGCCTACGAGGCGAAGAGCACTTACAAGCCGGGCTTCGAGCGTTACGCGGCGAAGTGCAAATGACGCACTTCGGGCGCGGCCCGTCGTCGGCCACGGTCCAGAGCTGGGCCGTGGTCTCGGCGGCCACCGCCTGAAGCCGCCGCCCTTCCTGTTCCGGAGCAGAGCTGCCCAATGATTCGGCTGATCGATGCCGTCGAGGCGTTCCTCCTGCGCCTCGGCATATTCAGCGGCTTTGCCACGCTGCTGATTACACTGGTGGTGGTCTTCGATGTGACGGGGCGGGCGGCGTTCAACAGCCCGTTCCACAGCGGCGTCGAGATCAGCGAACTCCTGATGATCACGCTCGTCTTCTTCGGTCTGGCGGCGGCCCAGCAACAGCGCCAGAACTACGCCATCGACGTCGTGAGCCGGCACTTGCCGTTGCCGGTACAGAGCACGCTCGAACTGCTCGGCTATCTTTTCTGCCTCGGCGTCGTGGTGATGCTCGCCTGGCCCGCCACCAAGCAGGCGCTGGTGTCGTTCGAGCGCGGCGAGTCGGGGTTCGGCATCGTGCCGTTTCCGCTCTGGCCCGCGCGCTCGATCCTCGCCATGGGCCTATGGCTCCTGGCCGTCCAGTTCGTGTGCGACATCCTCCGCCATGTCCTCGGTACGCCGCGCGTTTCCGCATCCGACGTCGACGTCAAGGCAGCGGGGCTCGAATGATCCTTCAGGACCTATTGCCGGGATTGACGGTCGTCGGCCTCCTTCTCGCCCTTCTGATGTTGCGCATTCCGATTGCGTTCGCGCTGGCGGGCGCTGGCATCGCGGGGCTGGCCTGGGCGCGGCCGTGGCGCGCCGTCGAGTATCTGCTGTCGACTTTCGCCTACGGCGCGACCGCCAACTTCGCCTACATCGTGCTGCCGCTGTTCCTCTTCATGGGGCAGATGGCGTTCTCGGCCGGCCTCTCCCGCCATGCCTTCGAGGCAGGCCAGAAGTGGCTCGGCCGCTTTCCGGGCGGTCTTGCGGCAGCGACGGTCTTCGGCTGTGCGGCGTTCTCCACGATCTGCGGCTCGAGCGTCGCGACGGCCTCCACGATGGCGCGCGTCGCCCTGCCGGAGATGCTGCGTCACGGCTACATGCCGCGCCTCGCGGCCGGCTGCATCGCGGCAGGCGGAACGCTCGGCGTGCTCATTCCCCCGAGCGGCATTCTCGTCGTCTATTCGATCGTGACCGAGGTCTCGCTGGTCAAGTTGTTCCTGGCCGCTTTCGTTCCCGGTGTCCTGACGGCCATAGTCTACATTCTCGGCATCTACGTCTGGGTCAAGTTGCAGCCTGAGCTGGCCCCGACGCTGAAGGACATGCCCATTCCGACCTTCGGCGAGAAGCTCGCCGCCCTCGGCCGTACGTGGGAGCTGCTGGTCCTGTTCGCGGCCGTCATGGGCACCATCTACCTGGGGATCGCGACGCCCACCGAGGCGGCGGCCATGGGAGCGTTCTTCTCTCTCGTGGCGGTGCTTCGACGCCCCGACCGGGTGAAGAACGTCCTGACGGGATTGCGCGAGACCGGCACCGCGACCTGTTCGATCTTCGCGCTGGTCATTGGCGCGGGCCTGTTCAGCCTGGGTCTCTCCACGACCCAGTTCCCGGCGAAGCTCGCGGCCCTCGTCAGCGATCTGCAATGGTCGCAGACGGCGACTATCGTTGTGGTGCTGATCCCGTACATGGTGCTCGGGTGCTTCGTCGACGGCCTGTCGATGATCCTGATCACGATGCCGATCGTTTACCCGATCGTCACCCAGATCGGCTTCGACGGCGTTCTGTTCGGCCTTCTGGTGACCAAGATGGTCGAGATCGGCGCCATCACGCCGCCGGTGGGCCTCAACGCCTTCGTGGTCAAGAGCATGGCGCCCGAGATCCCGCTCTCCGAGATCTTCAAGGGCTGCATTCCGTTCGTGCTCATGGAACTCATGATCGTGGCGCTGATGCTGGCGTTTCCCGCGATCTCGCTCTTCCTGATCACCGACTGACGGCAGCGGTGATCGTCACCGCTGGTAGGGGTAGCAATCGACCCGCTCGAGCGGCAGCCCCAGATGCCGGGCGAGTGCCGCGATCGCCGCTGCGAATGCGGGATAGGGATCGCTGTTGCTCGGCCCGACGATGATGGCTCGAAAGCCCGGCTGCGGTTTCCCGGACGGCGGCAGCATGCCGGTGACGTGGGCCTTTCCGTCGTTGTCCCGGAGCGTGACGAACATCGGCATCGTCTTGCGGATGTAGTCCTTGAGTCCGATGTTCTGCTCGATGAAGCGCCCGCCCGCCGGCGGCACATAGCTGCGCTGTGCTTTTTCGTAGGCTTCTCTGAAGTAGCGTTCGACGGCATGGTCCATGAGCTGCGATTCGCCTTGGGCCTCGGCCTCCGTCTCCAGCTGGAACCAGGTCATCGCCCCTGCATCGCAGATGTACCGCATGCTTGCCTCGCGAGGATGAGTGTGCCGTGTCCGATCGGAGTTCGGGCATGCGATCCGGAGCGCGCCCGTCGAGCACCCCGGCTCCCTCCGCCATTCAGGTGTCCACCGTCCGATTGCCATTGCCGAGGACTTTGACACGACTGCCGGGCTGGCGTCGAGCAGTGTGGCCCGCTCACCACCATCTCGAGGATGCTGTCCGCGTCGGGCGCACGACGCCTTGACCTCGCCCAAGTTTTTGCCGATCTCGGAAGGCGTTCTGCACCAACGGCCGAGTCCGTCGCACGCGATGGGCCGCACTCCGTGGCCCCGATGCCGGCGCCGCTCGATCCGGGCCCATACGGGTTGCGATCTCGCGTGTTGCCGTTTCCTGAAATCTCGAGGGACGTTCTTTGACCGCGCGCACCACGCCACCTCCTTTGCCGAAAGTATTTCCGCGGCCGGCTCCACCGCCCCCTGCGGCGGCGAGAACCGAGGCCGTTCAGCCGGCCGTGTCTGCGCCGCCGACGCCGATGAACGCTCCGCCACGATCGCATCGGCGCTCGGTCGTGCGACGTGCACTGGTGGGAATCGTCCTGATCGGGGTGATGGCCATGGGCGGCGCGTGGCTGCTTCACGCCTCCATCGATCCCGCCGAAAGTGTGAACGTGTCCGGCAAGGGGCGCGAGCGCCTTGCAGCGGTCACGAGCTGGGCGCTGCAACTGGGCTCATCCTCGACGGAGCGTCTCGCCGAAGCCCCCCACGATCTCCTTGTGATCGATCCCTGGGCGGACGCGTCGGGCGCGGGCAATCCCGCATCAGCCGCGGCGCTCAAGGTCAAGCCGGACGGCACGCGCCGCGTGGTCATGGCGCAGCTGACGCTGTCCTCGATCGATGAAAGCCGGCCTGACTGGAGTTCTGCGTGGGCCGTGCCAGCGGCTGCCCCGATGGCGACGGCCGCAGTCCCGGGCCAGGCCGCCCATGCCGCACGCCAGCCGGTCACCAGCGACCGCCCGCTCCTTGGCCCGTCCGCCGGTGCGCCGACCTGGCTCGGCGGCGAACGGGCTGATCATCGCGGCACGTTCGAGGTTCGATATTGGCAGTCGGCGTGGCGCCATCGTCTGTTCGGATCCGTGGTCGCGGAGGTCGACCGCGTCATCGCTGCCGGCTACGACGGCATGTATCTGACCGGCGTCGCGACGTCCGCCAGCTGGCGGCACGAGCGCCCCACGGCCGACACGGACATGACGGCCCTCGTCGGCGATATCGCGGGCTATGCACGCCGCCTGAAGCCGGACTTCATCGTCGTGGTTGAGGATGGTGAGCGCGTGCTCGACGGCGGTCCCGTCACGCAGGCCATCGACGGTATTGCAAAGCACAGCGTGTTCTTCACCGCCGACGGGAGCCCTCACCAGAAGTCCGTCGTCGACGGGAGCGTCGCGGCCTTGCGAAAGGCGGCGGAAGCAGGCCTGACGGTTCTGACCATCGAGCATTTGAGTTCGGGCGCGGCGATAGACCGGGCCCGTGAACTCAATCGGGTCGAGAACTTCATTCCGTTCGTTCAGGCGCGTCAGATCGCTTCGATCGGCCGCCGCGGCTGAAGCCGGGACGCTGGACTGTCGCGACAGCCCAGTCCGTCGCTATTGTCGCTCGGGGAACGTCGTCGTCTCAGCGGGCGTGTGCCATAGGACGCTCGATTCGCGTCATGATGCTGCGCCTCGGGGTGCCGAAATACCAATAGGCCAGACCGCTCGACACCATGTCTTCGGCCTCGTGATCGCTGAGGTGCGCGATTGTCGCGTACTCCAGATCGCGACCACCATTCCAGGACCGGCGCTGAAGCAGCCAGGGGCGGGGCGAGCCAGGGGCGGCGGGGCGCAAAATCGTGTCCATTCGTGCTCTCCATGGGAGCTTGGAAGCTGTACGAACGCCACCGATGCGACTGTCTGTTCACGATCGACGAACCCGCAATGGCAGGCGTCGTGGACAAGTTACGCGTCGCTCTTGTCGAATCAAAATATAGCACGATCGGTAAATCAAAGCTTAAACGGCGTCCGGGATCGGGGCATGCTCAGGGCCGGCAATGCCGCTCCCGGGCACGTTTCCAGCATCGAGTTCGCGTAATGTTCTTGACGGCGCCGACGCTGTTCTCCTAGTCTCCCAAAGCGAGGGGCCAGGGCGGGGGATGGCGATGTACGGGCAGATCTCGACTTTGGCGTTCGTCGGTATCGAGGCGCGTCCGGTCGACGTCGAAGTTCGCATCACGGCCGGCAGGGCGCTGTTCTCCATCGTCGGTCTTCCAGACAAGGCCGTTGCCGAGAGCCGCGAGCGCGTTCGCAACGCGCTGCACGCGGTGGGGCTCGGTTTCCCGTTCAAGCACGTGACGGTCAATCTGGCGCCGGCTGATCTGCCGAAGGAGGGAAGCCACTTCGATCTTCCGATCGCGCTCGCCCTGATGTCGGCCATGGGGGCCATCGCGCCGGACGCGATCGCCGGCTATGCCGCCATCGGCGAACTGGCATTGGACGGCTCGATACGTCCTGTTCCGGGCGCTCTCCCCGCGGCCGTCGGCGCAAATGCGCTCGGCAAAGGTCTGATCTGTCCTGCGGCGACCGGGTCGGAGGCCGCGTGGGCGGCCGAGGACATGCCAGTTCTCGCCGCGCCCCATTTGCTGGCGCTGGTCAATCACTTCAAGGGCATCCAGACGCTCCCCAACCCCGAACCCAACCTGTCGCCGCCGCAATCGGCGGGTATCGATCTCGCGGACGTCAAGGGCCAGGAGAGCGCCAAGCGGGCATTGGAGATCGCGGCCGCCGGCGGCCACAACCTGCTCATGGTCGGTCCGCCGGGCTCGGGCAAATCGATGCTCGCAGCCCGCCTCGCGACCATCCTTCCGGACCTCGAGCCGGCCGAGATGCTCGAGGTTTCGATGGTCAAGAGCCTCGCCGGCGAACTGGCAGATGGCCGGATCGCCCGGACGCGCCCGTTTCGCGCGCCGCACCATTCGGCGAGCATGGCGGCTCTCGTGGGGGGCGGCACGCGCCCGCGTCCCGGAGAGGCATCGCTCGCCCACCTCGGTGTCCTGTTCCTCGACGAGTTGCCGGAATTCCACCCGAACGTGCTCGATTCGCTGCGCCAGCCGCTCGAGACGGGCGAGATCGTCATCGCGCGCGCCAACCATCGCATCGCCTATCCGTCACGGTTCCAGCTCGTCGCCGCGATGAACCCCTGCAAATGCGGCGGCAGCGCACCGGGGCAGGCCTGCCGTCGTGGTCCGCGCTGCGCGGCCGACTATCAGGCGCGGATCTCGGGGCCGTTCCTGGATCGCATCGACCTCATGATCGAGGTGGCTCAGGTCACGGCCGCCGATCTCGTGCTGCCGGCCCCGTCCGAAGGCAGCCGAGAGGTCCGTTCCCGCGTCGAGGCGGCGCGGCGGCTGCAGGTAGCGCGCCTCGCCGCCCACAAGGTGCGTGGCCGTCCTCTGCGCACCAACGCCGACATGGGCGGACGCCTCCTCGAGGACCTTGCGATGCCGGATGCCGAAGGCTTGGCCTTCATGCGGACGGCCGCCGACCGCCTCGGTCTCTCGGCCCGTGGCTTTCATCGAACGCTCAAGGTGGCCCGCACGATCGCGGACCTGGACGCGGCGGAAATCGTCGGTCGGCGGCACGTGGCGGAGGCGCTGTCCTACCGCGGTGAAGCGCTCGGCGCCGAGCGGGCAGCGGCCTGACCGTGCCCTCCGGATGGCCGTTTCCGTCGTCGTCCTGCGCGCCGACCACGGTTGGGGGGAGCGCTGGCCGCCTGTGCAATGAGACGCATATCACGATGGCGGTGTCATCGGTGTATAAGCGCACCCGGAGGCCGGGTACTCCTGATTCGGTCGCAGCACGTGGAGCGCGCTCATGACGTCGATGGTCATCTGGATGCTGGGCATCGGCGTCAGTACGGCCGCCCTGGTCGTGACGGCCTCGCTCAAGATGTTCTACGTGCATATGGCCATCGCGGCCCTCGTCAGCATCCTCCTGGCCCTGGCCTCCTTCGCCGAGATCCGTAGCGAGACGGCGCGCAGTGCTTCCCTCAGCGAGACGGTCGGCGTGTCGTTCCGGCACATGGGTATGGTCTGGGCCTGGGCGGCGTTGGGCCTTCTCGTGACCTACGGCTTCGACATTCTCACCTGGCGCGAGTGGTGGCAGTTCTTCATCGGCTTCTTCGTGCTGGCGGGTCTCTGTCTCTTCATGTCGGCGACGCTGCGCAAGGACGGCGAGAGCGGCGTCGTTGATCCGACGATGCTCAAGATCGCGCGCGGGTTCGCCATTTTCATCATGGTCGCCATGGTGATCACGATGGCGGGCCTGCTCATCGACGGCAAGATGTGGCGCTTCACGAAACCCGCCGGATTGCGGGTCGGCTGGCAGGACTGGGCCGCCAACAATCTCTTCTTCTTCGGCGCCTTGGCCCTCTCGGCCATCAGCTGCTATGCCGTCGTCCTGACCGGCCGCGAGATGAAGAAGGCTTGAGCGGACCAGCGCAGACGATGACGATCAGCGGGAGTAGGATGCGGGGCGCGGTCTTGGCCGCGGGGATCGCCTCGGCGATCGCCATGATCTGGGGTGCTGCCGCTGGTCGCTCGGACGTCGTCACCGCTGGTGCGACATTGTTCGCGGTCGTCGCCGTGCTGGCGGCGGTCGTGACGGGCCGACAGGCCTGGAACTGGTCCAGCGCCGCGAGCCGCGCGCCGCTGATGCCCGCATATGTCGCCCTCTTGCAGACGACCCGCCTCGCGACGATCGCCTACGCATGGGGCGCCGTGACGATGCAAGGGCTCTACCTGACGCCGTTGACGGGGCTCCGCTGGCAGCACGGCTGGCAGTACGCCGCGGTCATGGCGCTCCTTGCGGTCGCGAGTGCCCTTTTCAGCCGCTCGATGAAGCAGCCGCTCCCCGGCGAGAACCCTGCCGGCTGGGAGCGCCATTTCAGGTGGGCGATGCCTCTCGCTGGCGCTCAGGGAGTGGTGGCGTTCATCGGCGCGGCGTCGCTCCTGGTCTCGGGCAAGATCGCGTCGGTGCGCGCCGACTGGGCCGCCAACCGTGTGTTTCTGGCACTGGCCGTTGCGATCCTGGCGGTGTCGCTGGCGAGCCTTATCGTGCAGCGCCGGCTGCAGGTGGCGGGTCGCCCGCGGTGAACCGCCGCAACCGGCGCCGTTGAGCGGCCTGCCTTGCTCTCGCTCCGACCCCGGCCTATGACTTCGCGCGACGCTCTTCCGCATCGAGGGACGACCCACATGACCGTTGCCAATGGCCGAGAGTTCCTGTCCATCCCCGGCCCGACGAATGTTCCGGACGCGGTCTTGCAGGCCATGCACCGTCCGGCCGTCGACATCTACTCGGGCGGCATGCTGGGTCTCGGCGAGAGCTGCCACGAGGACCTGAAGCGCATCTTCGGCACGAAGGAGCGGGTCTACATCTACGCCGCCAACGGCCACGGCGGCTGGGAAGCGGCGTTCACCAATGTCCTTTCGCGGGGCGACAAGGTTCTGGTTCTCGAAAGCGGCCGCTTCGCCATCGGCTGGGGCGAGATGGCCGCCATGCTCGGCTGCGAGATCGAGGTGCTGCCCGGCTCGATGCGTCGCGCCGTCGATCCGGCCAGGGTCGAGGAGCGGCTCCGCGCCGACAAGGCGCACACGATCAAGGCCATCATGGTCGTCCAGATCGACACCGCATCGTCGTGCGTGAACGACATTCCGGCCATTCGCAACGCCATCGACAACGCCGACCATCCCGCCCTCCTGATGGTGGACGCGGTCGCGTCCCTCGGCTGCATGCCGTTCAAGATGGACGACTGGGGCATCGACGTGGCGATGGCCGGCTCGCAGAAGGGTCTCATGACGCCGCCGGGCCTCGCCTTCGTCGCCGCGAGCCCGAAAGCGAAGGAGATCCACAAGTCGGCCGGCCTGCGCACGATGTACTGGGACTGGACCTTCCGCGACGGTCCGATCAGCTACCAGAAGTATTGTGGCACCCCGCCCGAGCACCTGCTCTTCGCCCTCCGCAAGGCGATGGACATCCTCTTCGAGGAGGGCCAGGAGAACGCCTATCGGCGGCACGATCTGCTGGCCGAGGCGACGCGCCGTGCCGTCGCCCGCTGGGCCGAGGGGCAGGTCATCGCCTTCAATATCACAGAGCCGTGCGAGCGTTCGCCGTCGGTGACCAATGTCCTCGTCCAGGGCCAGAGCCCGCAACCGATCCTCGACTACGCCCGCGACAAATGCGGCGTCGTCCTCGGCGTCGGTCTCGGCGACCTGAGCGGCAAGGCGTTCCGCATCGCGCACATGGGCCACACCAACGCGCCGATGGTGATCGGAACGCTCGGCGCCGTCGAGATGGCGCTGAAGGCACTGCGCATTCCCCATGGCAACGGTGGTGTGGAAGCGGCAATCGGCTTTTTGGCCTCCGAGGTCCCGGCCTGAGGCTGAGCTGCGAGAGATGGAGACAACTATGACAGCGAGTGCCGCGACGGAGCCGCGCCGCAAATCCGCGAGCCTCATCAGCGGGGCGACCGGTGACTGGGAAGTGGTCATCGGTCTCGAGGTTCACGCGCAGGTCAATTCCCGGGCCAAGCTCTTCTCCGGCGCCTCGACCGAGTTCGGCTCCGCGCCGAATTCCAACGTCAGCCTCGTCGACGCGGCCATGCCCGGCATGCTGCCCGTCATCAACCGCGAGTGTGTGGCGCAGGCCGTCCGCACCGGCCTCGGCCTCAAGGCCGGCATCAATCTCGTCTCCGTGTTCGATCGCAAGAACTACTTCTATCCGGACCTGCCGCAGGGCTACCAGATCAGCCAGTACAAGCAGCCGATCGTGGGCGAAGGCGAGGTCGAGATCGACGTCGACGGGGATGTCATCCGTGTCGGGATCGAGCGCCTCCACCTCGAGCAGGACGCCGGCAAGTCGATCCACGACCAGAGCCCCGAGCACTCGTTCGTCGATCTCAATCGCTCCGGCGTCGCGCTGATGGAGATCGTGTCGCGACCGGATCTCCGCTCGGCGCGCGAGGCGCAGGCCTACGTGACGAAGCTGCGCACGATCCTGCGCTATCTCGGCACCTGCGACGGCGACATGGAGAAGGGCAACCTCCGCGCCGACGTCAACGTCTCCGTGAGAAAGCCCGGAGCCCCGTTCGGCACGCGCTGCGAGATCAAGAACGTCAATTCGATCCGCTTCATCGGCCAGGCCGTGGAGACCGAGGCGCGCCGCCAGATCGCCATTATCGAGGACGGCGGCAGGATCGACCAGGAAACCCGCCTCTTCGATCCGCAGAAGGGCGAGACCCGCTCCATGCGCTCGAAGGAGGAAGCGCACGACTATCGCTACTTCCCCGACCCCGACCTCCTGCCGCTGGAGCTCGAGCAGTCCTGGGTCGATGAACTGGCGAAAGGCCTGCCCGAGCTGCCGGACGCCAAGCGCGCGCGCTTCATGGACGCCTATGGTTTGTCTCCCTACGACGCCGCCGTGCTCGTTGCCGAGCGCGAGAGCGCCGACTATTTCGAGGCCGTGGTCGCCGGTGGCAAGGCCGGTCCGGTCGACGGCAAGCTCGCCGCCAACTGGGTCATCAACGAGCTGTTCGGCCGCCTGAACAAGGAAGGCCTCGAGATCGGCAAGTCGCCCGTGTCGGCGGGCCAGATCGGCGCCATCGTAGGGCTGATCACGTCGGGCACCATTTCGGGAAAGATCGCCAAGGACCTGTTCGAGATCGTCTGGGCGGAGGGCGGCGATCCCGTCACCATCGTCGAGACGCGCGGCATGAAGCAGGTGACCGACACCGGCGCCCTCGAGAAAGCCGTCGACGACATCATCGCGAAGAACCCGGACAAGGTGGAGCAGGTCAAGGCCAAGCCGACCATGCTCGGCTGGTTCGTCGGCCAGGTGATGAAGGCGTCGGGCGGCAAGGCGAACCCTCAGGCGGTCAACGACATCCTGAAGGCAAAGCTCGGCATATGAACGCTGCCGGCGAGCGCCTCGCGGACCTGTTGGCAGCGGCGCGCCGCGAGCGCCGCCAGCTCCGCGATCTGCCGCCCGAGCTGATCCCGGCCACGGCCGATGAGGCCTACGCAGTGAACGCGCTCGTCGCGGCGCGGCTCGGCTGGCCACGGCTCGGCTGGAAGATCGCCGCGACGACGCCGGTCATGCAGCAACGCCTCAGGACCGGCGCGCCGATCTATGGCCGCACGTACGCGACCATGGCGGAGACGTCTCCGGCTCGCTTCCGCCACGCCGAGTTGCTCGATCCCCTCGTCGAATGCGAGTTCTTCTTTCGGCTGGGCGCACCGTTGCCGGCCCGCGATGCGCCCTACACGCGGGATGAGGTGGCGGCCGCTGTCGCGTCTGTCCATGTCGGTGTCGAGGTGGCCGAATGCCGGTTTCCCCTCGATGCCCTTCCTCCCGTTCCCGCGATCCTGGCGGATGGCGCGGCGAGCGGCCGCTACGTCGTCGGCCGCGAAATCGCCGGCTGGCGCGACATTGATCTTGCAGCCATGACGGTGACGCTCGTCGTTGATGGAACGGTCCGCCGGACCGGCACGGGCGCCGACGTCATGGGCCACCCGATCGAGCCCCTCGTCTGGCTCGCCAACGAGCGCGCGCGATGGGGTGACGGCCTCGCTGCCGGCGATCTCGTCTCGACGGGAACCGCAACGGGCATGCTGCTCGCGAAGCCCGGCGAGGTCATGGTCGCCCACTTCGGCGGCGAGGCGTCGGTCGAGCTGGCATTCGACTCCTGAACGTCGGGGCCCAGCTCAGGCGCGCGTGATCAGCGCCGGCAGCTCGTCGAGCGAGCGCATTTCCCGGTCGGGTTTGCCCGGCAGCCGCTCGTGACGCTGGCCGTAGCGGTTGCACCAGAGAACCCGCATGCCGAATGCCGATGCGGCCCACGCGTCCCACGAATTCGACGACAGGAACGCGACCTCGCTGGCCCCGGCTCCGACGCGCTCGAGGGCGCGCGTATAGACCTTCGGACTAGGCTTGAAGACGCCGACCTCCTCGACCGAGATCACATGATCGATGAGCGAACCGAGCTTGGCGCCCTCCACCGCGCTGGCCAGCATGGCGGGAGAGCCGTTGGAGAGGATGGCCGTCGTAAAGCCCTGAGCCTTAAGCGTTGCGAGCACATCCGGCACCTCCGGGAAGGGCGACAGCGTGCGATAGAGCCCCATCAGCCGCTCGCGAAGTGCACTGTTCTCCAGCCCGAGCGTTTCGAGCGTGTAGTCGAGCGCATCGCCCGTCACCTGCCAGAAGTCGGCGTGCCGCCCCTGCGCAGCCCTGAGCCACGTGTACTGGATCTGCTTGTCGCGCCAGAGCGTCGTGACGGCGACGGTCTTGTCCCCGAGCACGTCCTTGCAGCCGGCCGCCGCCGAGCCGAAATCGAAGAGCGTGCCGTAGGCGTCGAAGACGCAGGCTTTGACGGGAATGCGATCCATGGGCGGTCCTCTTTCGAAGTGGTTCGGCCCGGCGCGATCGGTTGCGCCGGGCCATGCTGATCAGGCGAGCGTACCGCGGATCGGATAGCCCTTCTCGCGCGCGAACGTGATCCCGCGCAGCACCATGGCGAGGTCGGGCCTCGCGAACGGCGCGTTCGAGATGTCGACGATCTGCACGCGGCCCTCGGGCGTCACCACGAACAACCCGGGCTCGGCGAACGGCCGGTCGGTTTCCTGGGGCGAGCGCGGCTCCGAGATATAGAGCCCGAGCGACCGCATCTGCGGGATGCTGAGATCGTAGCCAACCGGAAACGTCCAGCCCTCGCCCGCCACGTCCGCCTCGGCCTTTTCTTGCGGATCGGCCGAGAGGGCCACGACGGACACGCCCTGCGCGGCAAAGTCACCGAGCATGCCGCCGAGCGTCTTGAAGTACTGCTTGCAGAGCGGGCAGTGCTTGCCCCGGTAGACGGCGACGAGCCGCCAGCCGGCGATCGCGGCAATATCGATCTCGCCACCCCCGACCTTCGGTACGGTGATGGCGGGGAACGCGTCCCCCGCGCCGAGCTTCGACGACTGTGCCATCTGGCGAACTCCTGTCTGGGGGGGGGCTTACGCCTGCGTCGCGAGATGACGGAACATGTTGCGGCGCGCCTCGTCGTCGAGGTCCGTCTTCCAGGTGAAGCGATCCTTGAGCTTCAGCGCGGTCTGCGCCGCCGGCCGCGCCTCGATCTCGTCGACGAGCCGCTTCAGGTGCGGCAGCTTGCCGAACGCTTCCTTGTCGAGCACGAACGGGATCATCCGCGCCCAGCCCCACACGTCCATGTCGACGATGGTGTAGGTGTCCGCGACCATGTACTTGCGCGTGGCCAGGTGATCGTTCAGCACCGAGTAGTGCCGCATCGCCTCGAACCGGTAGCGGTTGATCGCGTAGGGAACCTTCTCCGGCGCCATGTGCTGGAAGTGCACCGATTGCCCCGAGAACGGCCCGACGCCCGTGCCGACGAACATCATCCACGAGAGCAGTTCGCCGCGGTTCTTCGGCCCGGCAGGCGGCAGGAACTTGCCGGTCTTCTCCGCGAGATAGAGCAGGATCGCGTTGGAATCGAACACCGTCGCATCGCCGTCGACGATCACCGGCACCTTGGCGTTCGGATTGATCGCGATGAACTCGGGCTTGTGCTGGTCGCCCTTCCGCGTATCGACCGGGATCGGCTCGTAGGCGACGCCGGCCTCCTCGAAGAACAGCGCGATCTTCATCGGATTGGGCGCGCCGGAAAAATAGAACTTGATCATGTGGTCTCTCCTGGATGCGGCCGGGGCAGGATTGCCTCAGCCGGTGTGGGTGTCGGTCGGTACAGAAAGAAGCGCCAGCGCTGGCCGCGCGAGGCTTTCGAGTGAGGCCCGCGACGCGCCCGTGCGCGAAAGGACCCGCACGGCGACGACGACGCCGAGCAGCAGACGCGCGGTATCGCGCACGTCGATCGACGCCGCGATCTCGCCGCCTGCCTGTGCAGCGCGGAGGCGCCCCTTGAAGAAGCCCTCGATCTCGCCGAAGTAGCCGCGCACCGCCGCCGCGATCTCGGCGTCGTGCGGTGCCGCATCGAGCGCCGTGTTGATGAGGAGGCATCCCCGCCGTTCCGGATCGCCGGCGGAGCGGCTGACGATCTCGCCGATGAACGCCTCGATGGCACGGCGCGCCGACGGCATCTGCTCGAGCCGGCCGATACGTTCGCGCAGTGTCGTCGCGGCATAGCGTTCGAGCGCTGCAACGAACAGAGCCCGCTTGTCGCCGAACGCATTGTAGACGCTCGGCACGTTGAGCCCCATGGCGTCGGCCACGTCCCGGATGCTGGTTGACGCGAGGCCGCGCTGCCAGAAACAGCCGACGGCGGCGTCGAGTGCGGTCTCGGGATCGAAGGTGCGAGGGCGTGCCAGCGTCGGCTCCTGTCAGCGAGGAGCGCACCGTAGCCCAAGTTTTATACCGATCGCTACAAAAAGACGTGATCGCGCCCCAGCACTTCAAGAGTAGAGGAGATAGGGCTCCCGGCGCATCGTGAAAGCGGCGACGTCGCGGCGCCAGAGGGCGGTGATGTCGTCTCCGGTCATGCCTCGCGCGAGCCCATCGGCGAGTTTCTCTGTCCCGGCGAGCCGAATGAACGCCGAACGCTCCGCGACAAGTGCCTGTCCGCTACGAGAAAGCTCCGCCTGGAACGCCGCAAGGAGATGCACACCCGCCTCCACCGGCCGCACGGCGCGCGGCTGGTCGATTGCGATCGAGACGGCGCTGATCTCGCGATCCCGGAAGCGCGGTGTCGTCGCGACGCCGGGAATGACGCGCGGCCGGACCCGAATAGGCGACAGCGACAGTCCCGGCAGACCGGATCCGAGCCGCGTGATCACACGACGGGCGTCCACGTCGGCGTGCCCGAGGGTGAGGAACGGCCGGTCCGTGCCGCGTCCCTCGCTCGCCGTGGTCGCCTCGAAGAGCCCCGTCCCGGCATAGGCGAGCGCCGTCTCGAAGGCGGGAATGTTCGGGCTGGTCGCGACCCAGCCGAGACCGGTGTCGGGCCACAGCATGTCGCGCCGCCAGCCGGTCATGGGAACGACCGCGAGATCGAGCGACGCGAGCCCCGGCAGCAGCCGCTCGCCCTTGATCATCCGCGCCAACTCGCCGACGGTCAGGCCGTGCGCGATGGGAATGGCGAACCGCCCGACGAACGAGGCGAACGCCGGCTCCAGCACGAACCCCGAGACATGAGTGCCACCCAGCGGATTGGGCCGATCGAGCACCACGAACCTCAAACCGGCTTCGGCGGCGGCCTGCATGGCGAGGCCCATCGTGGAGATGTAGGTGTAGAACCGCGTGCCGATGTCCTGCATGTCGAAGACGAGCACATCGAGCCCGTCGAGCATCGCGCGCGTCGGTTTCAGCGTCCGGCCATAGAGGCTGTGCACGGGAATGCCTGTCGCCGGATCGCGGCCGCCGCCCACCTTGGCGCCCGCCTCGGCCGATCCCGTGAGCCCGTGCTCCGGCGTCAGGATGGCGGCGAGTGTGACCCCCGGCGCCTTGGCGAGCACGTCGACGAGCCGCCGGCCGCCGACGCGCCCCGTATGATTGGTGACGAGCCCGACGCGCTGGCCGCGAAGCATGTCGAAGCCTTGCGCCGCCGCGACATCGGCGCCAGTTGCCGCCCGGCCGCCAAAGCTCTGCTTCACGATCTGCGCGTCTGCCGGCATGATCTGCGCCCCGATGGCGGCGGCGAGTCCCGCGAGTGCGCCGCGTCGGCTCAGCATAGCCTCTCACCCCGCCCGATGTGGAGCGAGCCCGTGACCCAACCGAGCACCGAAGCCTCCCGCCTGTCGATCTGGCCGCGCGTGGTGATCGTGCTGGTGTTTGCGGCGTTGGGACCGCTGATCGGCGGCCCGATCGCCTGCACGGGGTTTTTCACGGGCATCGGCATCGCGGCCGGCGGCGTCAAGGAAGCCGTGTCGATCCCCGCCGCCCTCGGCCTCTGCATGATCTACGGCCCGGTGTTTGGCTTCTTTTTCGGCCTCGTGCCCGCGGCGCTGACTGGCGTGCTCCTGGCGATCCTGTCGCCGCGGCCCCGTCGCGATGGCCTCCGCCGTGCCGTCATTGCGTCCGTTGCCGTTTCCACGGCCTACGCGATCGTCACGTTCCACGATCGCATTGCTGATCCGGGCGACGGCATTTCGTGGCCGAGCGCTGCTTTCGCGGGACTGGTCATCGTGACGGGCGCCATCGCGGGCGCCCTCTGCTGGCTCATGCTGGCGGCCATTTTCGAGCGCCGGGGAGACGACTCGCCCAAGCCGTCCGGAGCGGACGCCCCCGCATCGTAAGACGCGGGAGCGCACGCGATCAGGCGTCCGCCGCGACCTTCATCGAGACGATCTTGTCGGGGCCCTGCACCGGCTCGCCGCGCTTGAGCTTGTCGACGTTGTCCATGCCCTCGATGACCTTGCCCCAGACGGTGTACTGCTTGTCGAGGAAGCGGGCGTCGTCGAAGCAGATGAAGAACTGGCTGTTGGCCGAGTTCGGCATCGACGACCGTGCCATCGAGCAGACGCCGCGCACGTGCGGCTCGGAATTGAACTCGGCGTTGAGGTTCGGGTGCTTCGAGCCGCCGGTGCCGGTGCCGTGCGGGCAGCCGACCTGGGCCATGAAGCCGTCGATCACGCGATGGAACACGATGCCGTCGTAGAAGCCTTCACGGGCAAGCTGCTTGATCCGCTCGACATGTCCGGGCGCGAGGTCGGGACGCAGTTCGATGACCACCTTCCCCTTGCTCGTCTCCATGATGATGGTGTTCTCGGGGTCTTTGTAGGCCACGGCGAAATCCTCTCGATTGTCATCCCGGGGCTTGTCCCCGGGACCCATGTCTCAACTTGCTCAGGCGAAGGTCAGGCGTGTCGGCAATTCAACGACTGCCCACAGCCTGCCTGCCTCACCCTCACTTCTTCGGCCCGACCGCCTGCACGTAGACCTTCAGCATCTTGTCGGGATTGGGCGGTGGCTCGCCGAGCGCGATCTGGTCGACATGCTGCATCCCGTCCACCACCTTGCCCCACACGGTGTACTTGCCGTTGAGGAACGGTGTGTGCGTGAAGCAGATGAAGAACTGGCTGTTGGCGCTGTCGGGATCGTTGGTGCGGGCTGCACCGACCGTGCCCCGCTCGAACGGCGTCGGCGTGAATTCTGCCGGCAGCGTGCCGAGCTTCGAGCTGCCGCCACCGGTGCCGGTGGGATCGCCTGTCTGCGCCATGAAGCCCCGGATCACCCGATGGAAGACGAGGCCGTCGTAGAAGCCCTGGCCGGCGAGCGTCTTGACGCGCTCGACGTGCTTCGGCGCGAGGTCGGGGCGGAGCTGGATCGTCACCTTGCCCGACTTGAGCTCGATTATCAGCGTGTTGTTGGGATCGAGCTTGGGGGCCTGCGCCGCCGCAGGCGTGACAAGGGTCAGAAGGGCGAGAACGAGGCTCGCGAGAAAGGTCTTCAAGCTGGTGCTCCGTCGATGGAGTTGGCGTTGCCGGAACGGCTTGGCGCGACCTTATGGCCGCAATCGGGCGAAGTCGCAATGTTCCGCTGGCCACGTGTCGCGCCGGAGGGGCTGGTCAGGCCTTGCGCTGCGCGGCCTTCGCCTTGAGCGCCGCCTCGACGGCGGGTGACACGAACGAACTGACGGTGCCTCCCATCATGGCGATCTGGCGGACGAGCGTCGCCGTGATGTGGCGCACGTCCGGGCTCGCCGGCAGGAAGACGGTGTCGACGTCGGGCATCATGGCGCTGTTCATGCCGGACATCTGCATCTCGTAATCGAGGTCGGTGCCGTCGCGGAGCCCGCGGAAGATCATCGTCGCCCCGGCGTCCCGGGCGGCGTCCACGGTCAGTCCGGCGAAGGTCACGACCTTGATCTCGGTGCCGTAGCGGGCTGTGACCGGCTTCATCTCGGCTTCGATCAGGAGCGTCTTTTCTTCCGTCGAGAAGAGCGGTGTCTTCCCCGGATGAATGCCGATCCCGATCACGAGCCGGTCGACGAGCGCGGCCGACCGGCGCAGCACGTCGGTGTGGCCGTTGGTGATGGGATCGAACGAGCCCGAGTAGAAGCCGATGCGTTTCATGTCGTGTCCAGGTGGGTCGCGGTCGAAGGCGTCAGCGCATTATGGGCGGCGCGCCGTCGCCAGCACAAGCCCGCCCGCCACCAGCAGGAACCCGGACGCCGCGTCGAGCACCCGCAGCCGCCGCATGTCGATCGTCGCCCGCGCCTTGGCCACGGCGAACGTGTAGGCGAGATCGACCGACGCGAGCACCAGGAGAAACAGCCCCGCGAGGATCGCGAGCTGCGGCCCCGGCGCCATCGCGGGATCGACGAACTGGGGGAAGAAGGCCCCGAGGAACAGCAGCACCTTCGGGTTGGAGAGCGAAACGCCGAGGCCCTGCAGGTAGCGGCTCGCGGCAGACGCCTGGCTGAGCGGCGGGACGACCGCGCCCGACGCCGTCGCGGCATGCTTGCGAAGCCGCCACCACGCCGCGAGCTGCCGCACGCCGAGCACGATGAGATAGATCGCGCCGATCCAGCGGATGACGTCGAACCATTCCGCCATCAGCACCATCACCGACGTCATGCCGATGGTGGCGATCGCGACCAGGATCGCAAGCCCCGTGAGACACCCGGCGAGCGTCACGAGCCCCCCGCCGAGCCCGCCACTCAGGGTCGACGCGATGATCAGCGCCATGTTGGGTCCGGGGGTGATCGCGAGCACCACGCAGGTGGCGGCGAAGGCGGCGAGAAGGGAGAGGCTCATAGGTTGCTCGCGTGTTGAGGGCTGCGGACGCTACCGCATGGTGCGAAGCGTTGCGAGGCTTTGGTGGTGCGGCGCAGCAGAGCGGCCTGTGAGATTTCCGGTGCGCTCCGCGTGCCGCCGTCGCATGATGGCCGCCTCCCGTCCTCACTTCGTTCCGGAACAGGCAATGGCAAAGAAACGCATGGTGCTCGAGATCGGCATGGGCACCGACATTCGCGGCACCGACCCGACCAAGGCGGCGGCGCGCGCGCTGCGTGACGCGCTCTGGCACAATTCGCTGTCGATCGCGACGGCGCTGGGCCAGCCGCTCGAGGCGATGCAGGTCGACGTCCACATCGGCGTCCCGAAACCCGAGCTCGTCGACAAGGCCGAGGTGTTGAAAGTGCTGCCCTACGGTCGCGGCACCGTCACGGTGGTCGAAGGCGGGCTCCAGATCATGAACGACGAGGGCACCGACGGCACCATGATCGCCAATTGCTGCGCCATCGTCAGTCTCGACATCTGAGGGCACCAACCATGGCCAAGAAACGCGTCATCCTGGAGCTCGGCTCCGGCAACGATCTCCACGGCTCCGACTACACCAAGGCGGCCTTGCGCGCCGTCCAGGACGCCCTGCATCACTCGTCTCTGGCGTTCATTCGCTCGTTGAAGATCGACAAGTCGAAGCTCGACGTCGAGGTGACCATCGGCGTGCAGCAGCCCGAGAAGGTCGACCTCGAGAAGGTGAAGGCCTCGCTGCCGGTCGGCAACGTGACCGTCAAGGCGGTCAAGGGCGGGCTCGACGTCGCCGATCCCGAGAACAACGACCCGGCCGTGATCGCGAGTGCGGCGATCGCGGTCCGCATCGACGTCTGAGCGGCGCGCGAAGGCTCACGGGGCGATTGCCGGGAGCGGGAGCGGGCCGAGCGTATAGGCGGCGGCGCCTGCGACGATGGCGACAGCCGAGACGAGAGCCATGGGGCGGCCGACGGCGGCTCCCCCCGCACCCCAGGCGAGGACGGACTTGGTCGCCGTGTTGGCGGCGACCGCGATCAGGATCGCACCGGTGGCGGTGTTGGCGGCGAGGTCCGGCCCCGCCAGCCGCGCCATCGAGAGCGTGAGTGCATCGACGTCGGCGAGGCCGGAGAACGCGGCGAGCAGAAACAGTCCGCCGGCGCCCGCCCACCGCGTCACGATCTGCGCCAGGACGCCGATGACGGCGAGGAGGGCGCTGAACTTGAGCACCGCGCCGAGGTCGAGCGGGTTGCCGAGACTGAGCGACTCCGGCTCGCCCCGTCCGTCGTCCGCGAGCGTGAAGTAGAGCCCGCCTGCGCCGGATGTGAGTGCCGCCAGAAGGAGCGCCGGCGCGAGATGCCCGATCAGCGCGGCGTTCAACAGGCCCGCGACGGCAAGGACGCGCACCATCATGACGGCGCCTGCGATCAGCGCACCCCCGGCCAGCAGTCGCCCGCGTTCCGGATGCTCGCGCGCCAGCCGGGCGAGCGTGACGGTGGTCGCCGTCGAGGCGGCGAGGCCGCCGGCGAGCCCCGTGAGCGCGATGCCTTGCCGCGCGCCCGCGAGCTTCACGGCAATGTAGCCGGCGAACGAGATGGCGGCGATCAGCACCGCCATGAGCCAGATTTCGTAGGGGTTGATCGTACCGAGCGGATCGATCGCCCGCCGGGGCAGGATCGGGAGCAGCAGGAACGTCATCGCGAAGAGGACGAGCACCGATCGGAGCTCGATCCACGTCATCCGCCTGAGCGCCGCGTGCAGTGTCGTCTTGAGGGCCAGCAGTCCGGCGACCGCTACCCCAGACGCCGCCGCGGCCGTCGTCTCGCCGAGCGCCGCCAGCGCGCCGAGTGCGAACGCGATCAGTCCCGCGATGGCCGTGGTGGCGCCGTGCGTGTCGTCGTGAATCGTTTCCCGGAACCGGAACAGGACGAGGGTCGCCCCGACGACGGCGAACGCGATACCGAGTGCGATCCCGCCTGACGTACCGAGGCGGCCCGCGATGATGCCCCACACGCCGCCGCTGAGGCCGATGAGAGCCAGCGTCCGCAGTCCTGCCGCCCGCTCGCCCTCCTCCTCGTTGCGCGCCGACCAACCCCGTTCGAGGCCGATCAGCAACCCGACGGCGAGCGCCACCGACAGGCGCTCGAAGATCTCGATAGTCTCGTTCATGAGGGCAGTATGGCACGCCCTGCCACCGCGGCGTTGACCGGGCTCAGCCTCTCCTCATGTTTTCGGCAGCATGGCGAACGCCTGTCCCGCCGTTGAGACGTTCTCGGGCCAGCGGCCCTTCTCGACGGCGTGGATGAAGTCGCCGACCACCTGATTGAAGCCTGCCGGCTCCTCGAGATTGATCCCGTGCCCGGTCTTCGGAAACACCATCAGCCCGGACCGCGGGATCACGCGCTTCATGAATACCGAGACGTCGAGCGTCGCGTCGTCCTCGTCGCCACAGATGATGAGTACCGGCTCCTTGATCGCGCGAAGCTCGCCCTCCCGCTCGAAAAACGGAACGCGCGTCGCCTGCACCCCGCGCATGGTGAGCGCACGCCCCGTCGACGCGCCCTCGATGAACTGCCGCTTGAACTCGGCGTACCCGCGCGGGTCCTTGGCGAGGAGCTGACGTCGGGCCGGCCCCGCGAGATAGGCCTCCCCGAGCGCGGCGATCCCGTCGCGCTCGATGAGTTCGGCCATCTCGACGGCCTCGCGCCGGAAGCGCGCCAGCGTGGCGGCATCGCGCGTCGCCCCCGTGCCGGCGCCCGCCGCCGCGATCGAGAGGCCCTTGCCGGGATGCCGGATCGCGAACTCCAGCGCCGCCGTGGCACCCATGGAGAGCCCCACGACGTGCGCCTTCGCCAATCCAAGCCCTGCCAGCACGTCGGCGACGTCGTCGGCGGCTCGGGCCTGTGAATAGCGCGAGGCGTCGCCGGGGACGTCCGACGGTGGCCAGCCGCGCGCCTGATAGGTGATGCACGTGTAGCGCCGCGAGAAGTAGCGGACCTGCGCCTCCCACGACAGATGATGCCCGGCGAACTCGTGCACGAACACGATCGGATCGCCGCTGCCGGTGGTCTCCGTATAGAGCTTCACGCCGTCGCTCGTGGTGACGAAGGCGCGTTTGGTGGTGCCGCTCATGGGCGTCGTCTCCTGCCGGTCTCTGCCCGCGTCAGGCGGGCGGTTTCCGGCATACGATCACCTTGGCGAGGAACGATGTCCAGCGCGCCTGCAACGTGAGCCCCGCCGCTTCGAACATGTCCTCGAGGCCGTCGATGGCGTAGCCCTCGTAGTAGGGCTCGTGGAAACGCACCGGAAACGCCTCGATGAGCCCGTCCCAGTCCGGCCGGTCGCCCATCTGCAGGCTGTCGACGAACACCATCAGCCCGCCGGGCTTGAGGACGCGCGCCATCTCGCGGGCGACCGCGCGCCGCGCCTCCGGCGGCAACTCATGGAAGAGGAAGATCGTCGTCGCGATGTCCTGGCTGGCGTCGGGGAGCGGCAGCGCCTCCGCATTGCCGGAGAGGAACGCCGCCGGCCGCCGCGTGCCCATGTGCCGCCTGGCTTCGGCGAGATAGCTCTCGGAGAGATCGACGCCGGTGAGCTGCATGGCCGGATAGGCCCGCCGCACGTCGCGGAGGAAGCGGCCGGTCCCACACGCGACGTCGACGAGACTGATCCGCCGCTGGTCGCGACCCGCCATGAAATCGGCGATCGGCCGCAGTGCCTCGCGGCGCATGGGCGCCGCCCCGCCGAGGAACAGCGTCTCGACCTGCACGTCGTAGAGCCGCGCCGACTCGCTCGAGAGATAGCCGCCGGTCTGGTAGTGGAAATCCTGCGTGTAGTAGTCGGGGAGGCCGTCGAGCCCACCGACGTCGCGAACGGTGCCGGCATCAGCGTCCGCCCGCCGCTGCAGCGCCCCGGGAAGGTCGGCCAGCATCGCCTGAGCCCGCCGCACGGCCTCGACCGGCCCGAGGCCGTCGCCGAGGGCAGGAAACAACCCGGCCGCGACAGCCTCGGTGTCACGGCGGAAGAGTGTGACGAGATCCGCGAGGATTTCGCGTTCGCTCGGCGCCGGTCGCTGCGGCGTGTAGCGCGGCCTGAGCCCGAGCCGCTCGGACTGCCAGCCGACCAGACGATTGAGCGAGAGATACCAGCCGAGCCGCGCCGCCTGCGCCGCGCCCTGCAATCCCATGTCGATCGGGTTGGCCATGTTTGCCTCTTGCGTCTCACCGGCGTCTTGCCCCACCGCACTGGCGATGTGGGCGGGGGAGGGGCCGCTGTCCAGTCGAACCGCGCGTCGCGCCCCTTCAAAGCCTTGCCAGCCTGCTTGCCATCGTCCAACGGTAGCGGATGTCGAAGCCGATCACATCCGAACTCGCGGCGAGCCCGCCGCGCGCAGCTGCCGCAGTGCTCCTGGTCATGCTGGTGGCGACCACTAGCCTGTCGCAACTGTTCCGCGCCTCGACGAACGTCATCGCCCCCGAGCTGATCCGCGATCTGTCGCTGTCGCCGGGTATGCTCGCCTTCGCCAATTCGTGCTTCTTCTGGGCGTTGCTGGCGATCCAGGTGCCCGTCGGCCTCCTCTTCGACCGGATCGGCGCCCGGATCACGGTTGGCGCCCTCTCGGCACTCGCCGTCGTCGGCACCGTCCTCCACGCGAGCGTCACCGACGGCGAAGGGCTCGCAGTCGCGCGCTTCCTGATGGGGCTCGGCCACGGCGGCAGCTTCATGGCGTCGGTATTTCTCGTCACGCGCTGGTATCCCCGCCAGCGCTGGACCACGGTGATGTCGTGGGTCTGGGCCGGCAGCATGCTCGGCATCGCGTCGGCCGGAACACCGCTGGCCTTCGCCGCCGAGACGCTCGGATGGCGGCAGTCGTTCATGGCGCTGGCGGTGATTTCAGCGGTGGTCGGGCTGCTGTTCGTTCTGCTCGTCCGCGATCGACCGCCGGGCCACGTGTCGCAGGCCACACGCCCGGAGACGCTGGTCGACGCGCTGCGTGGGTTCCTGACCATCCTCCGGTTGCCCGGTCTCCCGCGCATCATGGCCTTGCAGATGGTCGCCTACGCCGTGCTGACGACCACCATGGGGCTCTGGGTCGGTCCCTACCTTCACGACGTGCATGGCCTGTCGGTGATCGATCGCGGCAACGTGTTGATCGCCATGGCCGCCGGGCAGGTCGTGGGTCTTCTGGTCATCGGCCCGTTGGATCGTCGGTTCGACACCCGCAAATGGGTCGCCGTGGGCGGCGCGCTGGCGACGCTGACGGTCCTGGCCGCTCTCGCCCTCTGGCCGGCCGCCCCCCTCGCGATCTCGATCGCCCTGCTGGTCGCCCTGACCACGGTCTCGGCCTACGGCCCCGTCATTGTCTCGCACGCGCGCACGCATTATCCCGAGGCGCTGGCCGGCCGTGGCGTCACGACAGCCAACATGGCGCAGCTTCTCGGATGCGCCATGATGCCGATGCTGACGGGCCTCGTCCCCGGCATGTTCGAGCCGGCGACCGGCGGTGGCTATCCGCCCGAGGCCTACCGCTGGATCTTCGCCGTGATCGGACTGTCGCTCGCCCTCGGTCTCCTGGTCTATCTTGGATCTCGCGACGTGCGGCCGAGCGAGGCTGCGGCGCCCGCCAACAAGCCCGCCACCTGAGGAAACCCCATGCGCGACCTGCTGACCTCCGATGCGACCCTTCCCGACGATCATCGCCGCGCCGCCCTGGCGGGCCGCGTCTGGCGCCCCGATGTCGCGGGACCCTCGGTGGTCG
>LNEM01000037.1 GCA_001464955.1 Rhizobiales bacterium Ga0077537
ATCACGCCCTCGTTGCCGACCTTCTGCATCGCCTTGGCGATCATGAGGCCGATGGCGGCCTCGCCGTTGGCGGAGATGGTGCCGACCTGGGCGATCTCCTCGGAGTTCTTGACCTTCTTCGACTTCTTCTTGATCTCCTCGACGACCTGGATCACGGCCTTGTCGATGCCGCGCTTCAGATCCATCGGGTTCATGCCGGCGGCGACCGACTTGAGGCCTTCGCGGACGATTGCCTGGGCCAGAACCGTCGCGGTCGTGGTGCCGTCACCGGCGGCGTCGTTGGTCTTCGAGGCCACTTCGCGCACCATCTGGGCGCCCATGTTCTCGAACTTGTCCTCGAGCTCGATCTCCTTGGCGACCGTCACGCCGTCCTTGGTGGTGCGGGGCGCGCCGAACGACTTCTCGATGACGACGTTGCGACCCTTCGGGCCGAGCGTCACCTTCACGGCGTTGGCGAGAATGTCGACGCCGCGCATCATGCGGTCGCGCGCGTCGATGGAAAACTTGACGTCCTTGGCTGCCATTGGCGGGATATCCTGAGAGTGGGGTTGCGATCCGTGTGGCGGGGGAGGCCACGGGGGCACGATCGGGCGTCGGGAACCCGACGCTGACGACGGCCGCCCCGTTGCCGCCGGCCTTTACTTGTCGAGAACGCCCATGATGTCGCTCTCCTTCATGATCAACAGCTCCTGGCCGTCGATCTTGACCTCGGTGCCGGACCACTTGCCGAAGAGCACCTTGTCACCCTTCTTCACGTCGAGGGGAACGAGCTTGCCGCTCTCGTCGCGAGCGCCCGCGCCGACGGCGATGATCTCACCCTGCTGTGGCTTCTCGCCAGCCGAGTCCGGGATAATGATGCCGCCAGCGGTCTTCGTCTCGCTGTCGGCGCGCTTGACGACCACGCGGTCGTGGAGGGGACGGAACTTCATGAACCAAATGCTCCAGATGGCAGGGCCCCGCAAAGAAGGGCGTTTCGAGTTGCTCATCATCCTTTGCTAGCACTCGATCGTTTCGAGTGCCAAGACAGCGCTGAGATAACGTCGGGAGGCGGCCAAGTCAACGGGGGTGGCGAGCAAAATCAAACCGTCGACGCAGTTCGGTGAGCGCCAGGGTTAGCGCCAATGCGTGGGCCGGGCTTGCAGAGCGGGGCAGGGGCTGACACCGTAAGACGACCTCATCAGGCAGGAGATCCCGCCGCATGGCCGATGCCGTCGAATGGCCGAGTTCGCTCTGGGCCGCCGTGACACCGCCGGGTCCGGACCTGCCTGACGTCCGTGGCGATGTGATGGCCGACGTGGTGGTGATCGGGGCCGGTTTCACTGGCCTCTCGACGGCGCTGCATCTGGCACGGCAGGGGGTGGACGTCGCCGTCGTGGAGGCCGCCGAGCCCGGCTGGGGCGCCTCGGGCCGGAACAACGGGCAGGTCATCCCGACCCTGACGCGGCCGGAACCCGACGACATCATCAAGCGCCACGGGGAGGCCGGGGAGCGGCTCGTCCATCTGATCCGGGACTGCGCGCAGATCCTGTTCGACACGGCGCGCGAGGAGGGGATTGATGCGGAGGCCGAGCAGAACGGCTGGGTGCAGCCGGTCCACTCGCCGGGACGGATGAAGATCGCGGAGCGGCGGGTGGCGCAATGGAGCCGGTTCGGCGCCCCAGTGTCGATGAAGTCGCGGGAGGAGATGCGCGACATCACAGGCTCCGAGGCGTGGTTCGGCGGCTGGGGCAACACCACCGGCGGGCATATCAATCCGCTGGCGCTGGCGCGGGGGCTCGCCCGCGCCGTGCTCAAGCATGGTGGGCGGATCTATGCGCGGTCGCCGGTCCGCACATTCCGGAGGGGTGGGGCCTATTGGCTGACGGAGACCGCGCAGGGGACCGTCAAGTCGCGGGGCCTCGTGCTCGCGACCAATGCCTACACGGGCGAGTTCTCAAAGGACCTGGCTCCGGACATCGCCCGCGAGGTGGTGCCCATCTTCTCGTGGCAGCTCGCGACGACACCGCTTTCAGACAACGTGCGCAAGACGATCATTCCGGGCCGGCAGGCGGTCTCGGATACGCACCGGGAACTCTATTTCGCACGCTACGACCGGCGCAACCGGCTGGTCACGGGCGGCGCCATCCTGCTGCCCGTCAAGCGGCGGGAGCGCATGCAGCCCTACATCGCCCAGCGCCTCGAACGGCTCTTTCCACAGATCGGGCCGGTGTCGTTCGACTACGTCTGGAACGGCTACATCGGCATCACGAGGGACTTCTTCCCGCGCATGCACAGGCTTGGGCCTGACGGGTTCGCCTGGGCCGGATGCAACGGGCGCGCGGTGGGGTTCTCCGTGGCACTGGGGCGGGAGTTGGCGAAGGCCGTGACCGGGACGCCGGTCGCAGAGCTGGCGCTGCCGCTGACCGAGCCCACGCCGCTGCCGCTGCACGGGATCGTCCGGCAGCTGGCGCCAGCCATGCTCCTTCCCTACCGCTATCTGGATTCCCGCGAAATCTAGCCCGTCCCCGTGAACCGAGCCGTCGCGCACGGCCCGGGCGCGGCATTCGGGCGCCAACAAAACGAACGATCATTCGTTTTTTATGTTGCGACGCAACGGCGACCTGCGCTATGCGACCACTCAATGGTCCAGCAAGGTCGAGATCGCCGATGCCGAGGCTCAAACCGGACGTCCAGCGCCAGAGGCGGGCCCATATCCTCGATGCGGCCGAGTTGTGCTTCGCGCGGGCCGGATTCCACCGCACGACCATGCAGGACATCTGCCGCGAGGCCGGCGTCAGCCCGGGGGCCCTCTATCTTTATTTCAACAGCAAGGAAGCGCTCATCGCGGGCATCGCCGAGCGCGACCGGGCGGAATTCCAGCAGCGCTTCAATGGCCTCGCCACCGCTCCGGACCTGCTGAAAGCCCTCGATCAGCTCGCCAAGCAGTACTTCGTCGAGGAACCGCCCCACAAACGGGTGATGTGCATCGAGATCGGCCTCGAGGCGACGCGCAATCCGCACATCGGCGAGATCTATCGCTCGGTCGATACGTTCGTGCATCAGAGCTTCCGCGATCTGTTCCAGCGGCTCAAGGACGAGGGGCGGATCGCGCCGGCACTCGACATACCGACACTGGCGGCCGTTTTCGCGACGATCGGCGACGGCCTTTTCTGGCGGCGCGCCACGGACCCGAGCTTCGACGGGCCGGCGGTGCTGCCGGCCGTGCTCGCCGTGATCGAAGGCCTGCTCAATCCGGTCGCTCAGCCGACCACCGATATTCCTGCGAAAGGCGCATCATGAAAACCGCCAAAGTCGCCCTCGTTCTCACCGCGATCGCCGTCGTCGGTGGCGCCCTCGCCCTGACGGGCCACCTGCCCGGGCAGGAGAGGCTGAAGGGCCTGTTCGCCAGCGGAGGCGCAAGGACCGAGCCGAGCAAAGCACAACCCGCGCCGCCGCTCGCGGTTAGCGTCGTGCGGGCCACGCCCCGGGCCTTCACGGAAACGGTGCTCGTGACCGGAACGCTCGTTGCGCGGGAGGAAATCCTGATCGGGCCAGAAGTCGAAGGCCTGCGCGTCGTCGAAGTGCTCGTGGACGAAGGCGACCGCGTCGTGAAGGGGCAGACACTCGCCCGCCTCGTCTCGGAGACGCTCGAAGCGCAGCTCGCACAGAATACGGCGGCTCTGGCCCGTGCCGATGCCGCCATCGCGCAGGCCCGGAGCGCCATCGCGTCGGCCGAGGCCCGGCTCGAAGAGGCCAGCAACGCCTACGATCGCGCCAAGCCGCTCAGCAAATCCGGGTTCCTTTCGGACAGTGGCATGGACCAGCGGGAAGCGACGCAACGCACCGCCAGCGCAGCCCTCACGTCGGCGCGCGACGGGCTGAAGGTCGCGGAGGCCGATCGCGCCCAGACCGCAGCGCTGCGGCGCGAACTCGAGTGGCGTCGCGAGCGGACCGAGATCCGCGCGGTGGCCGACGGGCTGGTCAGCCGGCGCAACGCAAAGATCGGCAGCTATGCCACGGGCGCCGCCGACGCCATGTTCCGGATCGTCGCCAAGGGTGAGATCGAGCTCGATGCGGAAGTGGCCGAGGTTCAGATCGGCAAGCTCCGCCAAGGCCAGACAGCCGCGATCGAGATCGCAGGGGCCGGGACGGTCTCCGGCGTCGTGCGCCTCGTTTCGTCCGAGATCGACCGAGCGACGCGTCTCGGGCGCGTCAGGATCTTCATCGGCGACCTCCCGCAGCTCCGGGTCGGAGCATTCGCCAGGGCGCGTGTCACGACCGGCGAGAGCCAGGGCCTCGCCGTCCCGACGGCAGCCGTGCTCTACGGCGCGGACGGACCCTATCTCCAGGTGGTGACCGACGGCAAGGTCGCGACCCGGCCGATCAAGCTCGGGCTGCAGGAAGGCTCATCGATCGAGGTTCGCAGCGGCATCGCCGAGGGTGATGCCATCGTCGCCCGCTCCGGCACGTTCCTGCGCGACGGCGACGTGGTGACGCCCGTTCCGATTGCCGCAAGGCAGGTCAGCGAAGTCCGCTGAGGAGCACACCATGAACATCTCGGCCTGGGCCATCCGGCGGCCCGTTCCCTCGCTCGTGCTCTTCCTCGTGCTGCTGTCGCTCGGGGTCTTCAGCTTTCGGGGCTTGCCGATCACGCGGTTCCCGAACATCGACGTGCCGATCGTTCAGGTGCGGATCACGCAGCTCGGCGCGGCACCGTCCGAGCTCGAAGCACAAGTCACGAAGAAGGTGGAGGACGCCATCGCCGGCGTGAGCGGCGTCAAGCATATCACGTCGACGCTCACCGAAGGCAGCTCGACGACGATCGTCGAGTTCCGGCTGGAGACGCCACAAGACCGGGCGATCAACGACGTCAAGGACGCCATCGCGCGCGTGCGTTCGGAGCTGCCGCGGACGATCGAGGAGCCGATCGTGCAGCGGCTGGAGATCGAGGGTCTGCCGATCCTCACCTATGCGGCGCGCGCGCCGGCGATGACGATGGAGGATCTCTCCTGGTTCGTCGACGATAGCGTCATCCGGGCGCTGCAGGGCGTGCGCGGCGTCTCGCAGGTGCAGCGGATCGGCGGCGTGGAGCGGGAGGTGCGCGTCGCGCTCGATCCCGACCGGCTGCTCGCCTACGGCGTCACGGCCGGCGAGGTGAACCGCCAGATCCGGGCGACAAATGTCGATCTCGCGGGAGGCCGCGGCGAAATCGGCGAGCGCGAGCAGGCGATCCGGACGCTTGGATCAAAGCCGAGCGTCACTGACCTAGCCGCCACGACGATCGCGCTGTCCGGCGGGCGCAAGGTCCGGCTCGACGAGCTCGGCACGGTGACGGACACGCACAGCGAACGGCGCACGTTCGCGAGCCTCGATGGCCAGGAAGTGGTCGCTTTCGCCATCTCGCGCGGCACGGGAGCGAGCGACGTCGTCGTCTCGGCCGACGTCGAGGCAGCACTCGCCAAGCTCCGGGGCGCCAATCCGGGCATCTCGATCGACCTCATCGATACGACGACGCAGTACGCCATCGGCGCCTACCACTCGACGATGACGACGCTGATCGAGGGCGCATTGCTCGCCATCCTCGTCATCATCGTGTTTCTCAGAGACTGGCGGGCCACGCTGATAGCGGCGATCGCGCTGCCGCTCTCGATCCTGCCGACGTTCTGGGCGATGGACGCGATGGGGTTCTCGCTCAACCTCGTCAGCCTGCTCGCCATCACCATCGTCACGGGCATTCTCGTCGACGACGCCATCGTCGAGATCGAGAACATCGTCCGGCACATGCGCATGGGGAAATCGCCCTATCGCGCCGCGCTGGAGGCAGCCGACGAGATCGGGCTCGCGGTGATCGCGATCACCATGACGATCATCGCCGTGTTCGCGCCGGTCAGCTTCATGGGGGGCATCGCGGGCCAATACTTCAAGCAGTTCGGGCTGACGGTCGCCGTGGCCGTGTTCTTCTCGCTGCTCGTCGCACGGCTCATCACGCCGATGATGGCGGCCTACTTCATGCGGGACGTCGGGCACGTGGAGCACGAGGGGCGCCTCCTCAAGTTCTATACGCGGCTCGTCGGCTGGTCGGTACGGCACCGGCTCAAGTCGGTCGCGCTCGGCCTCATCGTGTTCGCGGCCTCGATCACGTCGTTCTATCTCATCCCGTCGGGGTTCCTGCCGGCGGAGGATTCGGGCCGCATGCTGCTCGCGATCGAACTGCCGCCCGGCTCTCGGCTCGAGGATACGCGCACGACGACCGCGCAGGTGGTGCGGCGGATCTCGGCGCATCCAGCGGTCAAGAGCGTGTTCATCAACGGGGGCACGCTGCTCGGCTCGGGCGCGGAGGTGCGGAAGGCGACGCTGGTCATCAACCTCATTCCGCGCGGCAAGCGTTCTCATACGCAGGAGGACGTCAAGCAGGCGGTCGGGCGCGATCTCGCCGACCTGCCCGACATGCGGTACTGGTTCCTGCAGGATAACGGACAGCGGCAGTTCGCGCTCGTGGTGACGGGGCGCGATGGCGCGGCCGTCAACAAGGTGGCGGCGGCGCTCGTCAGCGAAGCGAAGAAGGTGCAGGCGCGCGACGGCTCGGCGATGCTCGCCAACGTCGTGTCGACCGCCGAACTCGACAGGCCGGAGCTGCTCGTCGTGCCGCGGAGCGAACTCGCGGCGGAACTCGGCGTGTCGACCGATCTCATCTCGGAGACGGTGCGGATCGCGACCATCGGCGACGTCGGGGCCAATCTGGCTCGGATCGATCTCGACGACCGCCAGATCCCGATCCGGGTGCAGCTCAAGGACGCGGCCCGCGGCAACGCCGCACTGCTCGAAGCGCTCAAGGTGCCGACGGTGGCGGGTAGCGCCGTTCCGCTCATCTCGGTCGCCGACTTCCGGATGAGCCAGGGCCCGACCTCCATCGACCGCTACGACCGGACGCGGCGCATCCTGATCGGCGCGGACCTCGTCGGCGAGACGCCGCTCGGCGACGCGCTGGCCGCGGTCAAGGGCACGGCGGCGGCGCGCAACCTGCCGCCCGGCGTCGAGATCCGGGAGTTCGGCGACGCGGAGATCATGGGCGAAGTGTTCGCAGGGTTCGCGCAGGCCATGGGCGCCGGACTGATGATGGTCTACGCCGTGCTGGTGCTGCTGTTCGGATCTTTCCTGCACCCCGTGACCATCCTGTTCTCGCTGCCGCTGTCGATCGGCGGCGCCATCGTGGCGCTGGCGATCACGGCGAACCCGATCAGCCTGCCGGTGGTCATCGGCATCCTGATGCTGATGGGCATCGTGACGAAGAACGCCATCATGCTCGTCGACTTCGCCATCGAGGAGATCGCGCGCGGCGTGCCGCGAAACGAGGCGATCATCGACGCAGGTCGCAAGCGCGCCCGGCCGATCGTGATGACCACGATCGCCATGGTCGGCGGCATGCTGCCGTCGGCGCTGGCGACCGGCGACGGCGGCGAGTTCCGGGCGCCGATGGCGATCGCGGTGATCGGCGGGCTCATCTCGTCGACGGTGCTCAGCCTCGTGTTCGTGCCGGCCGTGTTCGTCGCGCTCGACGATTTCGCGAAGGTCGTGTGGCGGGTCTTCGGGCGGTTCGTCGGTCCGGTCGACGAGCCGCCCGCCGCCGGGTCACGCGCCGCAGCCGAATAGGCAGACATCAGAGCAGCGTTGCAGCGGGCAGGGTCAGGGCCTAAATAGACGGCAGGGGCTTCGCGTGAAGCCCAGTGTCCACGAGTGGAGTGTCCCCAATGTTCGATGCGCGCAGCCTTCTCGAGCAGCTCGTCCGCGGGGGCGCCCAGGCCCCGGCAGCGTCAGGTCAGGGCGGCGGACTGGCCGACATTCTCGGCCAACTCGGTCAGGCCATGGGCCAGCCCCAGCGCGGTCAGCCGCAGCAGGGTGGCGGCGGCGGCCTCGCCGATATCCTCGGCCAGCTCGGACAGGCCATGGGTCAACAAGGCCGCAATGTCGCAGCCAACGATCCGCGGGCACCGGCGGCCGGACAGGGTGGCGGGCTCGAGGATCTGCTGCGCAACATGCTTCCCGGCGGCGGCCAGGGCGGCCAGCCCGGGCAGCAGGGCGGCGGACTTTCCGACATCCTCGGCAAGATCGGCGAGGGCATGGGGCAGGGCAAGCCCGGAGCGCCGGGCGGCAGCCTGATGGACGTGCTCGGCCAGATCCTCGGGCAGGCGACGCAGGGCGTGCGTGAAGGGGCGGGTCGGATCGACGATGCGACCGGCGCCTCGAGGCATGCGCGCGACGCCGTCGGGCAGGCGACCGGCAAGTCGCCCGACGAACTCCTCGCCCAGCTCAAGGAGCTGATCCAGAACAACCAGCTCGGGGCGGGCGCAATCGCCGGTGGCCTCGGGTCGATCCTGCTCGGCACGCGGACCGGGCGCTCGCTCGCGGTCAACGCGGCGAAGCTCGGCGGTCTCGCGCTGATCGCGGGCCTCGCCTACAAGGCGATGCAGAACTATCAGCAGGGCCGGCCCATGATCGAGGGCGGACGCGGGAGCACAGATACGCTGGTAGAACCGCCGCGCGGCTCCGGGTTCGAACCGGCCGCCGTCACGCACGACGCGGCGCAGCTCTACATCCGGGGCATGATTGCGGCCGCCGCATCCGACGGCCGGATCGATGCCGCCGAGCAGCAGAAGCTCATCGCGGGCCTCAAGCAGGGCGGGCTCGACGCAGGCGCCGAGGAATTCCTGGCGAACGAACTCAACAATCCGGCGAGCGTGAACGATCTGGTGGCGGCGGTGTCGTCACCGGCCGAGGCCGTGCAGCTCTACACGGCGGCCCGCATCTCGATCGATCTCGATACGGCCGAGGAGCACGAGTTCCTCACCTCGCTCGCCAGCGGACTTGGGCTCGACGAGACGCTCGTCTCGCACATCGACGCGCAGGCCCGCGCGGTCGCCTGAGGCGGCCCCCACGACCCACATCGCCCGGGACGGCCTGTCGGCTGCCCGGGCGTCTTCATATCCAGAGAGGTCTCGAGACATGGCTGAGCCCGCCGCTGAGAACGACAGCAATCCGTTGCTTGCCGCCTGGCAGACACCGTTCGAGATGCCGCCGTTCGAGGCCATCAGCGCCGCCGATTTCGCGCCCGCGTTCAAGACTGCGATCATGGCCCACGAAGCGGACATCGCGCGCATCAAGGCAGCGCCGGACGCACCGACCTTCGCGAATACGATCGACGCACTCGAACTCGCCGGGCAGGCGCTGACGCGAGTGGCGCGCGTCTTCTACAATCTGACCGGTAGCCACACCAATCCCGACCTCCAGGCGATCGAGCGCGAGATGGCGCCCGTGCTCTCCCGGCACTGGACGGCGATCGCGCTCGATGCCGATCTCTTCAAGCGGGTCGCGGATCTCTGGCAGCGGCGCGAAAGCCTCTCGCTCGACGACGAACAGAAGCGGCTTCTCGAGCGGACGCACACGAGCTTCATCCGGTCGGGGGCCAATCTCGAGCCGGCCGCGAAGGAGCGGATCGCCGCCATCAACGCCCGTCTCGCGACGATCGGAACCACGTTCGCCCAGAACGTGCTGGCGGAGGAACAGGCGTTCCGGCTGGTTCTGGACGGCGAAGACGATCTCGCCGGGCTCCCCGATTTCGTGCGTCAGGCCGCACGACAGACGGCTGCCGATCTCGGACTCGACGGGCGGGCCGTGATCACACTCAGCAGGTCGAGCATCGAACCGTTCCTCCAGTTCTCGGCGCGGCGCGACCTGCGCGAGACGGCCTTCAAGGCATGGACCAAGCGGGGCGAAAACGGCAACGCGCACGACAATCGCGAGATCGCGGCGGAAACCATCCGGCTTCGGGCCGAGCGGGCGCGTATCCTCGGCTTCGACACATTCGCCGCCCTGCGCCTCGACGACGCGATGGCAAAGACGCCCGGCGCGGTGCGCGGGCTCCTGGACGAGGTGTGGACCGCGGCTGTCGCCAAGGCGGACGCGGAGCGCCAGAAGCTCGCCGATGTGGCGCGGGGCGAGGGCCGGAACATCGACATCGAGCCCTGGGACTGGCGCTATTACGCCGAGAAAGTGCGCAAGTCCGAGCACGATCTCGACGAGAGCGAGATCAAGCCGTACTTCCAGCTCGACAACATGATCGCGGCGGCGTTCGACACCGCCGGCCGGCTGTTCGGACTGTCGTTCAACGAGCGCCACGATCTGCCGCGCTATCATCCGGACGTGCGCACGTTCGAGGTGAAGGATCAGGCCGGACGGCACATCGCGATCTTCATCGGGGACTACTTCGCGCGGCCGTCGAAGCGCTCGGGCGCGTGGATGAGCGCGTTCCGGGGCCAGCGCCGGCTGGGCGGGGAGGTCCGGCCGATCATCGTCAACGTGCTCAACTTCTCGCGTGGCGCGGAAGGCCAGCCGACGCTGCTCTCGTTCGACGACGCGCGGACGCTGTTCCACGAGTTCGGCCACGCACTGCACGGCATGCTCTCGGACGTGACGTATCCGTCGCTCGCCGGCACGGCGGTCTCGACCGATTTCGTGGAGCTGCCGTCACAGCTCTACGAGCACTGGCTGACGACACCGGAGGTTCTCGGCACCTTCGCCCGGCATGCGACAACGGGCGCCGTGATGCCGAGGGCGCTGGTCGAGCGGCTCCGAGCGGCGCAGACCTTCAACCAGGGCCAGCAGACGTGCGAGTACGTGGCGTCGGCGCTCGCCGATCTCGAGTTGCACACGCTGACCGATCCGTCGTCGCTCGACATCTCGGCGTTCGAGGCCGAATTGCTCGGCCGGCTCGGCATGCCACGCGGCGTCGTCATGCGGCACCGGCTGCCGCATTTCGCGCACGTGTTCTCCGGCGGCGGCTACGCTTCGGCCTATTACAGTTACATGTGGTCGGAAGTGCTCGACGCGGACGCATTCGACGCTTTCGTCGAGGCCGGCAACGTGTTCGATCCGGCCGTGGCGCGGCGCCTCAAGGACTTCGTTTATGCGGCAGGGAACCGGAGAGATCCGGCCGAGGCCTACAAGGCGTTCCGCGGGCGGCTGCCGACGAGCGCGTCGATGCTGCGCAAGCGGGGCCTCGCGGCTTAGCGCGCGGCTCCGAGCGAGGTCGTCAGGACGTCAGTTGGTGCGGGCGCCACCGGTCGCGAGTGGCGGCAGAACCTGCGGGGACGTGGCTGCCGCCGCAGGACCCGGCTGTGCTGGTGCCGCGACCGGTGCCGACGCTGCGGACGGTGTCACCGTTGCCTGCTGGGCGGCCGGCTGGGTCGGCGCGGCGGCACCGGGAGCCGTTTCCGAACGGAAGAGCACGTCGACGCGCATGCCGGGCATCAACGGAGTGCCTGCATCGACATCCACCTCGACCTCGAGGCTATCGATGTCGTTCGGGCGACGGGGACCTCGCTGGGCAAGGCGCGGCGGCCGCATGGCGCTCGCGACGACGACGACACGCCCCTTGAACTCCTGATCGGGGAAGGCGTCCGTCTTGAGTACCACCGGCTGGCCGACGGCGACCTTGCTGACATCGCGCTCCTCCACCTCGGCGCGGACACGGAGCGCGCTCAGGTCGCCGATCACGAAGAGAGGCTGCTCGGGCGTCGCGGCGGCGGTCTCGCCGATGCGAGCGAATGTCTGCAGGACGGTGCCATCGGCCGGAGCGCGAACGCGGGTCCGCTCGAGGGCAGCCTCTGCGGCCGTCAGCTCGGCACGGGCAGCCGTCAGACCGGTTTCAAGGCGCGTCGGGAGGGGAGCACCACTCACGAGGCGGGCCTGACGAAGGTTCTCACGCTCGGTCTCGACGAGGCTCGCGGAGTTGACCACTTCGGAGCGCGCCGCCTCGATCTGGCCGGCCGTGACCGACGTGGCGCTCGCCTGTCGCGCGATGAAGAGCCGGTCAAGCGACCGGCGTGCCGAAGTGAGCGCCCGCTCGGCGGCGGCGAGGGCGTCCTCGGCGTTGCGGCGGTCCTGCGCCAGCTTCGCCAGATTGGTTTCGGTGTCGCGCTCACGACGGCGAACGCCGACCTCGGCCTCGGCTGCTGCGATGCGGGCCTCGATGTCCTGCGCGTCGATCATGGCCAGCAGATCGCCGGCCGCCACCTTGTCGTTGACCGACACGATGACTTCCTGGATCTGACCGGCGCTCAGTGCCGACAGCTTGATCTCGCCGCCCTTGGGCTCGATGCGGCCCGGCGCAGCCGCGGCCCAGCGCTGACGGGCCGTCGTCGCGTCGCCCGACTTGTCGGTGACCTTGTTCGCCTGCCCGAGATGGTGAATGCCGACGGCCGCACCGACTGCGACGACGGCAGCCAGCGCCAAGGGAACGAGTGGTGACGATTTGCTCGACATGGACCTCAAGCCTTCTTTTTCTTTGAGCGGGGCGCCTCGGCGGGCGGGCGGCGGCTGTCGGGAGTCTTGCGCTCCTCGCCGACGATGCGGCCGTCCTCGATGTGGACGATCCGGTCTGCGAAGGGCAGCGTGCGATTGTCGTGGGTCACCGCGAGGATGGCGCGGCTCTCATCCCTGGCGAGTTCCGAGAGCAGGGCCATCACGGCCTGTCCGTTCTCGGCATCGAGCGCGGCGGTCGGCTCGTCGGCCAGCAGCAGGGCCGGAGAGCCTGCAATGGCGCGGGCGACCGCCACGCGCTGCTGTTCGCCGCCGCTGAGATTGCGTGGATAGTTGCGGAGACGGTGGGCGAGGCCGACCGAGGTCAGAGCGGCGCGGGCCCGCTCGGTGGCGGCGGAGCCGTGGACGCCCTGAACATCGAGACCGAGGCGGACGTTCTCGAGCGCGGTCAGCGTCGGGAACAGGTTGTAGGACTGGAAGACGAAGCCGATGTGGCGACGGCGCAGGCGCGCAAGCTCCTCGGCGTCCATGCCGGCCGTCGACTGGCCGAGGATCGCGAGATGACCTTCGGTCGGAGTCAGGATGCAGCCCATGATGGAGAGCAACGTCGTCTTGCCGGACCCCGAGGGGCCCATGAGCAAGGTCAGCTCGCCCGGATTGAGCGTGATGTCGACGCCCTTCAGGGCGCGCACCATACCGGCGCCCTGGCCCAATTCCTTGACGATGCCTTTGGCTTCGAGAATGGGCTTCGTCATCGGGCGAACACCATGGCGGGATCGATCCGCGTCACCTTCATGATCGCGGCCAGCGCCGAGATCGCGCACATGAAGATCGTCAGGGCCAGCAGGCCGGCCGCCAGCCCCGGTGTCATGATAATCGGGAGGGCCGAGTTCTTGCTCGCCTCGATGATGATCAGTGCGATCGTCATGCCGAGTGCATAGCCGAAGCCTGCGGACAACGCCGCCTGCAGCAGGATCACACGGTGAATGTAGCCCGAGGAGGAGCCCAACGCGCGGAGCGTGGCGAACTCGTTCAAATGATCCTTGGTGCTCGAATAGAGCGTCTGCGCCACGATGACCGTGCCGACCAGCGTGCCGAGGAGCGCGCCGCCGATGAGGGCCACGCCGGCGCCTGTCGAGAAGAGCCAATGGGCGAGACTTCGGTCACGGAACTCGGTCGTGGTCAGGACCTCGACGCCGCTGAGGCGCGCCTGGAGGGCGCGTTGCACGATGGGCGCCTCTGCACCCGGCTGCAGCTTCACGAGGTAGAACGTCGTCTGGTTCTCGGTCATGCCCATGATGGCGCGGGCGCGGGCGAGCGGCATGAAAACGTAGGGCGCGGTCGTGAACGAGCGGATGCCTTCGGTGAGGCCGACCACCTTCACACGCTGCGCGCCGATCTCGGCCGTGTCACCGACGCCCTTGATGCCGAGGTTCTCGAGATATGTGCGCTCGGCGATGACAGCATTCGGACGGAACATGTCGGCCGGCTCACCCTCGATCATGTTCCAGGGGGCGAGGCCGCCCACCGGCATGTCGGTGCCGACGACGACGGAGAGCGTCGCGCCGCCATCGGGCTTGCGCCACTCGTTGAACGACGCGACGAGCGGCTCCACGGAAGCGACACCGGGCACCGACAGTGCGATGTGGCGCTGGCGACCATCAAGACTACCAGCTTCCTCGAAGCTCTTGGCTCCGAACGCCGTGACCCAGAGCTCGGCGTTGGCGTTGTCGATCATGCCGATGATCATCTTGCGGGCGCCGAGATAGAGCCCGAGCTGGACGGCAACCAGTACGATCGAGAACAGAATGCCGACGAGCGTGACGACCAGCCTGATGCGGTCGTGGAAGAGATTGCGAAACGCCAGAGTGAGGACCATGGGATGCTACTGCCACCTCAACCACGCTGTCGGTCGAACCGACCGGAGACATCCGTGGAAGCCCCATTCATGGCACCTCCCCGGGGACTACAACCTCGCACGTACCTACCCGGACGACGGCGCCCGTCGCACCCTGCCACTGTTCACCGTTCAAGCGACGGATCGCGCCTTATATAGGGCATTCGGGACGTATGGCCGCCTCACGTCACGATCAAGGTAAAGGCCATCGCTACGCCAAGGGTGCTGCGCACATCAGTCAGCACTTGCCGCAGGTTTCACGCCGGGCGCGCATTTACCAATGCGCTCGTTGCCTTGCCGACGCCAACATTCCGGAGGTATTGGAGCGGCAAGACCCGTTTGTCAATTGCAGTCTGTCTCGCGACAGCTCCAGGGCAGGACGCTATGAGCAAATTGTTGCGACTCGAAATCAACCAACACTGGCGGTTCCTACTCGTTCTTTTTTGCCTGATGCTGACATCCGGCGCGCCCGCCGTCGCACAGCAGCCGCCCGGGGCTGCGCGGCCGTCGCCCGGCGCCAGCGGCATTGCTCCGCCTCCCGGCCAGCCGGCCGCCCCGCCGTCACCCATCGGCGTCTGGATCGATCACACGGGCCGCGGCGCCGTGGAGATCTTGTCGTGCGGCGTGGCGCTCTGCGGACGCATCGTCTGGATGCAGCAGCCCAACGACCGGACCGGTAAGCCGCTCCGTGACCAGCTCAACGAGGACCGGAGCAAGCGGAACCGCCAGATCTGCGGCCTGCAGGTGATCGGGGGATTGCAGGCGATGAGGGACGGCTCCTGGGATCGAGGCTGGATCTACGATCCGGAGCAGGGCGAGAGCTTCGACGTTGAAATCCGGCTGCGGTCGGCGGACGTGCTGCAAGTCAAGGGTTACAAGGGGCTCAAATTCCTGAGCGAGACGTTCAACTGGCGACGTGCAACCGAGCCACTGGCGCCGGCCTGTCCTGCGCCGCAACCGGCGTGAGGCGCCGGCGGCGACGCGCGATGCACCTCAGTCGGACCCAGCCGAACGAACGATGACTACGCCGGTCCCAGGTCCGACACTCGACCGTCTCCGACCGGGAGATCGCGAGCGCGTTCGCCGTTGGCTCTGGCATGGCGGGGGCCACTCCTGGTGGAGTTCACCGGGTGCGGGCGAGGCCGAGGTCGCCATCGCATTCGACACCGAGAGCGCGATCTGCCGGATGGTCGTCAGCGACGGGGCGGCGATCGGCTACGGGCATGCGATCGAGGGCCAGTTGCTCGGAGGCGACCTGGAGGTCGGGCTCTGGGAATGTGCGATCCTGATCGGGGCGGAGGCCGGGTCTCATGCCGACATGGCGGCGGCCGCGCTCGGCGCGCTGGTGGCCGAAGTGTTCGCCAGCACGCTCGCCACGGCCTGCGCCGTGCGTATTCCCGTCAGGCTCGAGGCGACGGTGCGCGCTATCGAGCATCAGGGGTTTCGCTGGCGTGCCGTCGATCCACGTGCCATGGCCGGGCCGGCGTGGATCCTCGTGCGCGATCGGCCGCGCGCCTAGAGCATTTTTCGATCGGTCGGCCGTCTGGACGGACCGCTCAGGCCGCTACACTCCGGAGCGCACTCTCGAAGACGCGCCGGCCATCGTCGGAGCCCAGCAACTTCTCGAAATGGCGCTCGGGATGGGGCATCAGGCCGACGATCCGGCGCTTGCCGTCGCAGATGCCGGCGATGTTGTTGATGGCGCCGTTCGGATTGCCCTCGAGGGTCGGCTCGCCCGTCTCGGGATCGACGTAGCGGAAGACGACGCGGCCGCTGCCTTCGAGCCGGTCGAGGGTATCCTCGTCGCAGAAGTAGTTGCCGTCGCCATGGGCCACGGGGATGTTGACGATCTCGCCCATGCGATAGGCGCTCGTGAACGGGGTCTCGGTCTGCTCGATGCGGAGCCACGTGTCGCGGCAGACGAAGCGGAGCGAAGCATTGCGCTGGAGGACGCCCGGAAGCAGCCCCGTCTCGCAGAGGACCTGGAAGCCGTTGCAAATGCCGAGGACCGGGGTGCCACCCTTGGCGCGCGAGACCACGTCGGCCATGATGCGCGAATGGGCCGCCATGGCGCCGCACCGGAGGTAGTCGCCGTAGGAGAAACCGCCCGGCAGCACGATGACGTCGACGGGGGGCAACGACGTCTCGCCGTGCCAGACCATCATCGCCGGCTTGCCGGTGACCGCTTCGAGGGCGACCTTGACGTCCCGATCGCAATTCGAGCCGGGGAAGACGATCACGGCAGCGCGCATGGGTGGACCTTTCCTCAGGCTCGTTCAGCCGAAACGCCACCAGACGGCGAGAAGCGCCGCAACCAATGGCACCAGAATGAAAATCGCGGCCTTGGCGGCCATGAACTTGATCGCCCGGACGGCGTCGTCGTGAACGTCGGTCTGGCGGATCGGATCAGGCGGTGAGCTCATAGCTGTAGTTCTCGATCACCAGATTGGCCAGCAATTCCCGACACATGCGCTCGACCTCGGCCCGGGCCCTGGCCTCGTCCGTCTCGCTGAGGTCGACCTCGATGTACTTGCCCTGGCGGACCTCCTCGACGCCGGCGAAGCCGAGGCTGCCCAGCGCATTCTGGATGGCTTTGCCTTGCGGATCGAGCACGCCGTTCTTCAGAGTGATACGAATCCTGGCTTTCATCGGCGCTCGCCTCGCGTGCAGGTCTGTCTCCGGCGCACTCTATGGCCCAGATCGCCGCCCGGGCACAAGTGTGCGGCGCGACGAATTGCCAGCGAGGCTGCGGGCCGGGTAGGGTCGAGCAGCGAGGCAGACCGTTCGCGAGCTTCGGGACATGATCGACACAGCGGCGCATCTCGAGGTCCGGCAATCGCCGTGGCAGATGCTCAAACTCATGGGACTGGCGGTTGGATTCGTCGCCCTGAGCCTCGCCCTGGCGCTGCCGTCCTACAGCGGCTTTACGGGCCGATCTCCGGGAAATTACTTCGCCATAGCGGTCGGCTGGGTCGGGTTCGTGTTCTTCGGAGCATGTCTCGTCATCATCGGATGGCGGGCGGCAACGACCATCGGGGCGGTGCTGAGCCTTACGCCAGAAGGTATTCTCGACACGCGGATCGCCGCCGAGCGTATCCCGTGGACGGCGATCCGTGGCTTCAAGACCTGGGAATACAACGGGCAGCGCATCCTGGTGCTCGATGTGGACCCCGAGGTGGAGGCGACACTCAAGACGTCGCTGATCACGCGCCTCACGCGGCGCGCCAACGCCGGGCTCGGCGCGGACGGCCTGTCGATCACGACGCAGGGGCTGTCGATGCCCTACGACGATCTCGTGGCTGCCACGATCGCCTATCTCGACGCATACGGGCGGGGCGGCTCTGACGCGTGATTCCGTTTGGGCCGACGCCAAGAAAAAGGGGCCGGTGAACCGGCCCCTTGCTCATTCGACGATCCGGTGCGCCGAAAATCGTCAGTTCGGCTTCTGCCCGTTGGTCGAGACCAGAACGGGGCCAGCGCCCTTGGGCCGGGGATTCTCGGTCAGGACGCCGAGGCGGCGCGCCACCTCGGTGTAGGCCTCCAGCACGCCGCCGAGATCGCGGCGGAAGCGGTCCTTGTCCAGCTTGTCGCCGGAGGTCATGTCCCAGAGGCGGCAGCAGTCGGGGCTGATCTCGTCGGCCAGCACGATGCGCATCTGGTCGTTGTTCTCGTAAAGGCGGCCGAACTCGACCTTGAAGTCGACGAGCCGGATGCCGATGCCGAGGAACAGACCCACGAGGAAGTCGTTGATGCGGATGGCGAGGCTCATGACCTCGTCGATCTCCTGCGGGCTTGCCCAGCCGAAGGCCGTGATGTGCTCCTCGGAGACCATCGGGTCGCCGAGCTTGTCGTTCTTGTAATAGAATTCAATGATCGAGCGCGGGAGCGCTGTGCCTTCTTCAAGACCGAGGCGCTGCGACAGGGAGCCCGCCGCCACGTTGCGCACGACGACCTCGAGCGGGATGATCTCGACTTCGCGGATCAACTGCTCGCGCATGTTGATGCGCTTCAGGAAGTGGGTCGGCACACCGATCTCGCCGAGACGCTGGAAGACGTACTCCGAAATGCGATTGTTGAGGACGCCCTTGCCGTCGATGAGCGCGTGCTTCTTGTTGTTGAACGCGGTCGCGTCATCCTTGAAATGCTGGATGAGCGTGCCCGGCTCCGGACCTTCATAAAGGACCTTGGCCTTGCCTTCGTAGACGCGACGCCGCCTGTTCATCTCTTTGATCCTCGCAAGGAGTCAGTTTCGTTTCTCGATGGCATCGGGGTCCACGTGCAGTGCCTGACCCTGTCGTCTCGGGCCCACCGGGGGCAGGCCCTCGACCATCCTGCAACAGGCAAAAACCGGCGGGACGATGCGATCTCTGTTGGGTTGGAGTCTAGCCGAACGCGGCTTCAGAAACAATGTAAGGGTGGCCCGAGGCGGTCTGTGGGTAAAAAGGGTGCCGTTTGCGCTGTTGATTTCCTCACCGGCAGGAGGTTTATGCCAGTTAACCTTCGACGGGACGCCCGGCCCGCGGCAGAATTCGGTTGAATCGACGGCCAAATGCAATCAGAAGTGGAGACGTAGATGACCACGTTCGATGAACGCCAGAAGGGTTTCGAGAAAAAATTCACGCACGATCAGGATCTTAAGTTCAAGGCCGAGTCACGGCGCAACAAGATGATCGCCGAGTGGGCAGGAGCGAAGCTCGGCATCGCCGGCCCAGCGCTCGACGAGTACATCAAGGCCGTCCGGAAGGCCGATCTGGCCGAAAAGGGCGATGACGACGTGGTGCGCAAGATCGCCAAGGATCTCGCCGACAAAGGCGTCAAGGTTGCAGACGACGAAATTCGCAACCAGATGACGGAATTCCTGGCCAAGGCCATCGGGGACATCGAATCCGGGCGTTGATCCGGATTCAGTGAACCGCCGGCGGCGCGAGCCGCTTCAGGAACAGCCCGAAGGTCAAGAGGCCTTCGGGCCATGGCCCGTGGCCCGACTCGACGTTGATGTGGCCGGCGCCGGCTATGATCGACGTGTCGGAGCCCCATGCCGCACCGAGTTCCTGGGCGCGCTCGACCGAGCAATAGGGGTCGGTGGAGCTGCCGATCAGCTTTGATGGGAATGGCAGCGTGTCCATGGGCAGGGGCACGAAGCCTCCATCGGTCGCCGGCCACACGTCACGGCCAGCCAGATCGGCGGGAGCGACGAGAAATGCGCCTGTGAGGCGACTGGCGATGCGCGGCGCGGCGTGCACGACGGCGGCTACGCCACAGCTGTGGGCGACGATCACAGGCGGCTTTCGCGCGGCCATGACTTCAGCGACGATCCGGTCCGACCAGTCCGTGAGCCGGGGTGTGTCCCAGTCGGCCTGTTCGACGCGGCGTGCCGTCGACAGACTGCGTTCCCACCTCGACTGCCAATGGTCGGCGCCGGCCCCGGTCCAGCCCGGTACGATCAGGATCTCGATCTCGGCGACCCGCATAAGGCAATCTCCCGACGCTCTCGCCGGTGGCGGCCAGAAGCGGCGCACACCCGGAGGATCAATCGCTTGAGGCTCTATATCACACCGACGTCACCCTACGCCCGCGTCGCGCGCATGGTGATCCTGGAAAAAGGCCTCGGGCCAAGCGTCGAGGTCGTCGCCGCACAAACGCGAACCGCCGGCAGCCCGTACTACCGGGTCAATCCGTCGGGGCGCGTTCCCTATCTCGAAATTCCGGGAAAGCCCGGGCTGGAAGATAGCCAGCTCATCGTCGCGTATCTCGACCACATCAGCGGGCCGCCGTCGCTCATGCGTCACTGGGCGGACGACGACTGGCTTTATGGCCGGCTGGAGGCGACCGCGCGCTCGTTCACGGACGGGCTCTCGGTCTGGGTGCGCGAATTGCGACGGCCGGAGGGCGAACGCTCGCCCGGCATCATCGCCCATGAACGCCAACGGGCCGAGCGGTTGGCCGATCAGTGGGAGCAGGACGTCAGCCATCCGCTGATGACCGGCTCCATCAATCTCGCGCAGCTCTATCTGCTGGCCGGCCTCGATCAGGCGGCCCACTGGGGGATCGCCGACCATGCGGCCTCCCGGCCGGCCCTGGCGGCCTGGCTGACGCGGATGCACAAGCTGCCGTCGGCGCAGGCGACGGCCCCGGCCGTGCCGATCTGAGCGGCGATGCCGGTCAGGCCGCTCCGAACACGCGCGCGAAGATCGTGTCGACGTGGCGCGTGTGATAGCCGAGGTCGAAGAGCGCTTCGAGTTCGGCCGCCGACAGGGCCGCCGCGACATCCGTGTCGGCCTTGAGAAGAGCGAGGAAGTCGCCCTGGCCGCGCCAGACGGGCATCGCATTGCGCTGGACCCAGGCGTAGCTGTCTTCGCGAGAGACGCCCTTCTGGGTCAGCGCCAGCAGCACGCGCTGCGAATGAATGAGACCGCCCAAGCGGTCGAGGTTCCGGCGCATGTTCTCGGGATAGACGATCAGCTTCTCGACGACGCCGGCAAGACGGTTCAGAGCGAAGTCGAGCGTCACGGTCGCGTCGGGGCCGATCATGCGCTCGACGGAGGAATGCGAGATGTCGCGCTCGTGCCAGAGGGCGACGTTCTCCATCGCCGGCATGGCGTAGCTGCGGACCATGCGCGCGAGGCCCGTGAGGTTCTCGGTCAGCACCGGGTTCCGCTTGTGTGGCATGGCGGACGAGCCCTTCTGGCCTTCGGAGAAGAACTCTTCGGCTTCGAGCACCTCGGTGCGCTGGAGATGGCGGATCTCGATCGACAGCCGCTCGATGGAGGAGGCGACGACGCCCAGCGTGGCGAAGAACATGGCATGGCGGTCGCGGGGGATGACCTGGGTCGAGACCGGCTCGGGGACGAGGCCCATCTTCGCCGCGACATACTCCTCGACGCGCGGGTCGATGTTGGCGAACGTGCCGACAGCGCCGGAGATGGCGCAGGTCGCGATTTCGCGGCGGGCCGAGACGAGGCGCTCCCTGGCGCGCGTAAACTCTGCGAAGGCACCGGCCAGCTTCAGGCCGAAGGTCGTCGGTTCGGCGTGAATGCCGTGACTGCGGCCGATGGTGACGGTGTGCTTGTGCTCGAAGGCCCGGGTGCGGAGCGCTGCCAGCAGGCGATCCACGTCCGCCAGCAGAATGTCGGCGGCGCGGACCAGCTGGACGCTGAGACAGGTGTCGAGCACGTCGGACGACGTCATGCCCTGGTGGACGAAGCGGGCTTCCGGCCCCACGTGCTCGGCGAGGTGGGTCAGGAACGCGATCACGTCGTGTTTCGTCACGCGCTCGATGTCGTCGATGCGGGCCACGTCGAAGCGGGCGGCTGCGCCTTTCGACCAGATCGTCTCGGCGGCCTCGCGCGGCACGATCCCGAGATCGGCCATGGCGGACGCCGCATGCGCCTCGATCTCGAACCAGATCCGAAAACGGGTCTCGGGATCCCAGATCGAGACCATCTCGGGGCGTGCATAGCGTGGGATCATCGGCGGTCCTCGGCGAGCCAGAACAGAAGGCGGACGCCTAGCAGAGGCGACGGCCGGCTGCAATCGAGGTGTGGCCGCCTACTGGGGCGCGAAGATGCGCATCGCGGCCGAGCTGGCGGCGCCGCCGATGACGCAAGGGACAGCGATCTGCGGCTGGCCGAGGGCGCCTGCCACGACGCAGCCGAAGGCCAGGGCCGTCTGGCCCGCCTGGCCCCAGAACGCGAACTTGCGGACGGATTCCGGCCCCTTGCGACGCAGCTCCTCCATGGCGGCAGTCGCCTCCTTCCGGATCTTGCCGGTCTCGAAGGTTTCGGCGGCCTCGATGACGTCGCGCAGCTCGCGGGCGACCGGCGGCGGCTGGCGGTCGAGCTCCGACGTCAGATGATCGAGGAGGGGCTTGTCCTGGAGTGCGTTGTTGGCCAGCGTCCACTTGGCCATGCTGCCGATCGTGATCCGATCGATCTTCTCGGTGTCGCGAGCCCATGGCAGCACGGCGACGATGCGCTCGACGGGCGCCATGTTGGCGGACGCGAAGTAGTAGCCCCAGAGCGTGTCGAGGGCGGCGGGCTGGCCTTCCAGCGGCAACGTGGGCAAGGTCGGGAGGCGGTCGTCGAGATGCCGGGCGACGAGCACCTTGCGCGCCGGCATGCGCTCGGCGAAACGGCGCAGCAGCTCCTTCCAGTCGGGAAGGCCGGAATAGGCGATGGCACGGACGATGGCGACCTGATCCTCAGGCGGCATCGGGAACATGGCGGCAACCAGCCGCTCAGCGCGCTCGGGCTCGGAACCCAGCACGCCAGCCATGAAGCCGACATAGACGGCGCCCGCCTCGAGATCGCGGAACAAACCGAGGCGGCTCATCGCGGCGACCGCCGCCGGCAGGCGCTCGGGCTCGGGGCGAGACCGGTAGCCCCCGATCCATTTCATGATCTCCTGGGCGGAGGCGAACGGATCGCGGGGCGGCTGGCGCGCCGACGACGGGGACGACGCGCAAATTAGCAGCAAAAGCCAGACGACGCGGACGAGCATGGCGCACCTCGATGCCGAGTTGCAGCGTCTTTCGATGGCCGCAATGAGGCCGCCCGGCGCGCAGATCGCTGATTCCGGGGCTGCCCGGACACGGCATGGACAGTCGCCCAACCACTTTCCCCGGGCAGATGGTTGCAAGAATTCTAACACTGCTTCAGATACTTCAACCGTTTCGCAACACCTGTCTGCTTTCATGCTCGGAGGATGTCTGTTCCGCGTCTCCAGTAAAGGTACCGCGTATGTCGCTGCTTCTGATTGATGATCAGGGCGAATTCTGGCCGGGGGATTCCCGGACGTTACGCATGGCCTTCGATTCTCCCTACTCGGGGGGAGAGTTCGTCGAGTACGCCGTCAAGAACCTCGGGTTCGTCGCGCTCAATCTCTATGGCCGCTCGGTGCAGGCGCGCTTGCGACCGACGTTCGTCACGGAGAAAGCCGTCGCCGGTCTCATGGAATGGCTCGGCCGGGCGCGCGTCGACCGCGTCGTGCTCAGCATGTTCGACCGGGACTGGAACAACGCCCTCGTCCGGATCGTGGACGCTCGCTCGCATATCGAGCGGCTGATGGAGAACGTGGAGAACGAGCGCCCGCAGGATCTCCTCTGCAGGCCGACCTCACTCGACGTCCTCGATGGGCGGGAGGAGCTGAAGGACCTGGTCCAGGCCTGGCCGCACATCAACAACTCATACGACAGCGAAGCGCTGGTGAAGCTGCTCCGCTCCGTCCTCGGACAGCGCTATGTCGTGGTCCGGAGACCGGCCTCGCAGGACCGGATCGTGTTCCAGGAACTCGGAACAGAGATGTTCCAGGCCTACGAGACGTGGCGCACCTGCGCCATCGGTGCACCGATCGAAGAACAGCCCGACCGGGCTTTCGGCCGATGGATCTCGGGCGCCTACCACGAAGTGTCACGAGATGGCGCCGCCCGGCTCGATGCCGTGGACGCCATCATCCGCTGGCCGCATGCGGGACGCACGCGGCTGCGCTATCAGCGCGTCATCTTCCCGATCAAGCCGGCGTCAAACGACACGCTGTTGATCGCCGGATCGTTCACCGACACTTCCGTCGACCTGCGCGCTCCCCACACCTGACCGGCTTGCCGCGTACTCGGCGAAGTGATGCAACATCAGGTCGGGACGGGTCCAGCTCATGCCGGCATGGATCGTGCCGCCGCGCTTGACCGGGGTGTTGATCATCGTGATCTCCCAGTCGACGTTCATGTACCAGCGGCGTGCCGTTCCGTTCTTGATCAACTCGGGAACCATGAAGCTGAACGTGAGGTCCGGCATCCACTTGGTGAGGCCGAGCCCGCGCACCACGGGGACGGCCGGGTCGAGAAGGCTCTGCTTGCGATAATCGGGGTGAATCCATGCGGCGCCGCTGAACACGGCCTTGCCGCGCGTCGCGCGGGCCACCGGTGACGAGACCTTGATCTCCTCGTCCGGCAGCTTCACGGAGGCCGGATCGCGGTACAGCAGGCGGAGGCTCTCGATCTCGTCGGCGAGCCTGTGCCGCCCCAGGTTGTAGAGCCGCGCCGCGACGGTGACGATCACTTTGCCGGACGCGTTTCGACCCAGAAGCGTGACGCTGTTGGCCGGATCGATGTCATTCATTGCAGGATCGAACAGCGGCAGAAGCGGCGCCCAATTGTCACGATTGGCGCGATTGACGGCCATCAGCTCGTCGAAACTGCCGAGTGTGAGCCGCACGCCCATCTCGCGCAGATGCGTATCGGCGCGGAGGAACATCGTATTCAGTTCGGCCCGCGGCCCGTGCTCGATGACGACGTCAGAGAGAAAGCTCCTCTGGCTCGCCATATCGAGAGACGATGCCCGAACCGACGGTGGAGCCGCGACAACATCCGTTTTGTTCATATCTCAACTCCAGAGCACATGCGCAGAGTGAAGGTTTCTTCAATAGTCGTCCAACTTCGTTACAGGGACAAGCCGCTTCCGAGGCCTTCTCCCATTTCCGAACCGGATACGGCCATCGACGCGGGCATTCTCACCAGCTCGAAATACACGCCGTGGCATTGACTGCTGCGCCGGTCGTCTAAATTCCCGCTCCGATACGAATTCGGACCCGATCCGCCTGCATCCCTTCAATTCCGGCTCGGCTCACGCCAACTCTGGATTGCGAGTTTCTTCGTCAGTCGGACCTTGGCGCTTCGCCAAACAGTCCGGCACCCGCCGGGGTTCGATGATCCAGGAAACGATCCAATTTTATTCATCTTGATCATTTTTCATCACCTGCGCAAGCCCAGGTTGCAAAAACAGATGGCGGAGGAAATGGCCTTGCCGACTGCGCTGCGACCTTGACGGCGTGGGTAGGGATGCCGACAAGGATGCCATGCACGACGAGCCCGAACCGACTGAGCTTGACGCGGACGCTATCGCCAGCGCGCCGGACACGCCGATCCTGCGCACGGGACCGGCTGTCATCCAGCGCTACCTGAAAACGCTGACCGCGGCGCCGGGCGTCTACCGCATGCTCGATATCGAGGGCGCGGTCATCTATGTGGGCAAGGCGCGCAGCCTCAAGGCGCGCGTCTCGAACTACGCCCGGATCGGCGGTCACACCAACCGCATCGCCCGCATGATCGGTGCGACGGCGAGCATGGAGTTCGTCACGGTCCGGACGGAAGCCGAGGCGCTGTTGCTCGAAGCGAACCTAATCAAGCGCTTCCGGCCGCGCTTCAACGTGCTGATGCGGGACGACAAGTCGTTCCCGTTCATTCTCATCCGTCGCGACCACGGGGCGCCCCAGATCCTCAAGCATCGCGGCGCGCGATCGGGCAAGGGCGACTATTTCGGTCCGTTCGCCTCGGCGGGCGCGGTCAACCGGGCGATCAACACCCTGCAGCGGGCATTCCTGCTCCGAACGTGCTCGGACAGCGTCTACGAGGCGCGGACGCGGCCCTGTCTGCTGCATCAGATCAAGCGGTGCTCGGCGCCCTGCACGGGCGAGATCGGCCTCGAGGACTACGGACGGCTGGTCGACGAAGCGTGCCGCTTCCTGCGCGGCGAGAGCCAGGACGTCCGAACCGAAATCCAGAGCCGGATGCGAGAGGCCGCGGACCGGCTCGAGTTCGAGCGGGCGGCGGCGCTGCGCAACCGGCTGCAGGCGCTGGCGCACGTGACCGCGGATCAGGCGATCAACGCCGACGGCTTCGAGGAAGCGGACATCTTCGCGGCCTATCAGGAGGGCGGGCAGACCTGCATCCAGGTGTTCTTCTTCCGAACGGGCCAGAACTGGGGCAACCGAGCCTATTTCCCGAAGGCCGACCGCTCGCTCGGGGTGGACGAGGTGCTCGAGAGTTTCGTCGCGCAGTTCTACGACGACAAGCCGGTGCCCCGGCTCATCCTGCTCTCGCATGACCTGCCATCGCGGCCCCTGCTCGAGGAAGCCCTCGGGCTCAAGGCCGAGCGACGCGTCGAAATCCGGGTGCCACAGCGGGGGGCCAAGACCGACCTCGTGGAGCATGCCGTCGCCAATGCGCGCGAGGCGCTCGGGCGGCGGCTGGCGGAAAGCTCGTCGCAGCGGCGACTGCTGGAGGCGCTCGCCGAGCGGTTCGGCCTCGGCCGCGTGCCGCGACGGATCGAGGTATTCGACAACAGTCACATCATGGGTTCGAGCGCGGTCGGCGGGATGATCGTCGCGGGGACACAAGGGTTCGCCAAGGCGCACTACCGCAAGTTCAACATCAAGGACAAGGCGACGACGCCCGGCGACGACTACGCCATGATGCGCGAGGTGCTCACGCGGCGCTTCAAGAAGCTTGCACCGCCAGCTGACCCAGAGGCGTCCGCCGCGACCGCGGACGCCGCCCCGCCGGCCGCAGAGGACCTCGTCGTCTCCGGCGTGACGGTGCCGGAAGTCATCGCGCAGCGCCCGCCAGAAGTTGCCACAACCAACTTGGGCGCCGTTTCCGAGGGCGAAGTTCCAGGGGGCGACGAGGATGAGGACGACGACGCGGACGGCGATACCGACGCAGGCCGCGACGACATGCCGGACCGGCCGGATCTGGTGCTGATCGACGGCGGCGCGGGGCAACTCGCCATCGCACGGGCCGTGTTCCAGGACCTCGGCATCGACGACGTGGCGCTCGTCGGCGTGGCGAAGGGTCCGGATCGCGATGCCGGGCGGGAGCATTTCCACATTCCCGGGCGGGCCCTGCCGCTGATGCTGGAGCCGCGCGATCCGGTGCTCTACTTCGTGCAGCGGCTCCGGGACGAGGCGCACCGCTTCGCCATCGGCTCGCACCGGGCGAAGCGCGCGAAGGCGATCGGGGCCAATCCGCTCGACGAGATCGCCGGCATCGGGCCGACGCGGAAACGCGCGCTGCTGCAGCATTTCGGATCGGCGAAAGGGGTGTCGCGGGCGGGCGTGGAGGATCTGGTCGCCGTCGAAGGGATCTCGGCCGAGATGGCGCAGCGCATCTACGACTTCTTCCACGACCGGGGATGAGTTGGCGGCATGTGCAATCTCTACTCGATGACCAGCGCGCCGGAAGCCGTGCTCCGCCTGTTTCGGGTGGGCCATAACCGCGCCGCGCCGATCGAATCCAGATCAGCGATCTTTCCGGGAAACATGGCCACGGTCGTGCGTACCGCGTCGGACGGCGCGCGCGAAGCCGTGCAACTGTCGTGGGGCTTCGTGCTGCCGCAGGCGGGCAAGGCACCGCGCAGGGTCACCAACTTCCGTGACGACAAGACGCGATCGAGCCCGTTCTGGCGCGACAGCTTCGAGCAGCGGCGCTGCCTCGTTCCCGTGACCTCGTTCGCCGAGCCGCGCGAGATCACGCCCGCCACATGGCACTGGTTCGCGCTCTCGGACGAGCAGCCGCGGCCGCTCTTTGCCTTCGCAGGCATCTGGCGGCACTGGTCGGGGCCAATCCGCAAAGGGGGATCCGACGTCGCGATCGACGTGTTCTCGTTCATGACGACGCTACCCAACGATCTCGTCGCGACCATCAACCACGAGCGGATGCCCGTCATCCTCGCCACCGCCGACGAGCAGGATGCCTGGATAGATGGCGACAGCGACGAAGCCTTCCGACTGGCGCGGCCCTATCCCGCCGCCGGACTGCGCATCGTGCAGGGGGGCTTCGAGAAGCAGGACTTGCTCCAAACGCCACCGGCCAGCGAATGACCGGCGGCGGGCGCGTGACCTGAAAGCCACAAGAAAACGTCGTCCAATTTCCGTCACAAGTTGCCTCCGCAAGCGCCACAATCGGGCTCTAGGGTCACGATCGTGAGAGGTGGGCTGCCGATTCGCGCGTGATGGGCGTACGGTGGCTCGTTGGATCGGGAGAGAGCGATGAAACAGCGGACCCGTCGAGCGATACGCGCCTGGAGCAGAGACACACTGTTCGGCATGCTGATTTTTGCCGCCCTGACAGCCTCGGCCATCGGGCTTTCGCATGGCCCCTCGTCGTGGGCGTTCAGCGAAGCCTTCGCCGCCGATGTGCTCGCAACGCGGGCGGTCGAAGTGTCGTCGCCGCCGGGACAGGCCGCCGAGAACGCCATCGTCGCGGTGGCACAGCTGCAGCCGGCAACTGCCCCGCTCGCGCTTCGCCGTCCGCTCGACATCGCGGCGCTGGGGCTCGTCTTCTCGTTGATGGTGGCCATGAACCTCGCATTCGCGCGCCATCTGAAGCGGATGGCGTCGATCCGGTCGGGCAGCCGGGGCGTAAACCGCCAACGGGGCAATGGCTGACAAAGTCGTGGGGACGGCGGACCGAATCCCCTCCCGGCGCCGACAAGACGTCCTATATTGGTCGAGTGAGCTCAGCAGGGAGAAGTTCGCGATGTTCAGCCGGGTTGCAGCATCGATCGCTCTGGTCTCGGCTCTGGCTGGCGCGATCGCCATCGTGGCCGGTGCATCGACGACGTCCCGAGAGGCTGTCGCGGCAGCCGTGCTCGACGGAGGCTACACGTCGGCCCTCGCCGATGCCGATACGTCGTGGTCCTCGCTGCCGCGCAACATCTGGCTGAGTGGCCTCGGCGGCGGCATTCCGCACATCGCCCGCGCCCTCGTTCCGGGCGATACGATCAGCATCGGCAACAAGGACGGCCAGCCGCACGTCATCCAGGTCCTGTCGGTCGAGAAGATCGAAGGTGAGCGCGTCGGGGTGCCGGGGACGGACTTCCAGCTCGTCACAGGGCGCGGCATCGACGGTCGCGAGGGCTCGCACGTGCGCTTCCTGTTCGCCGCCGAAACGCCGCTTTCGATGCCTCTCCCCGTGCCGGGCGACCGGGTGCTCTGAGGTCGCAGTTGCCTGGCTCCGAGACGCGTGAGCGCCTGATCGCAGACGCGCGTTGACGGGCACGGCGGGCGTCTGCCACGCTCGGCGTCCAACTCCAGAGGAACCTCGCGCATGACCATGCGATCCATCATCGGTCTCGATCACGTCGTGGTGATGGTTCACGAACTGGCCGAAGGCGCGCGTCGCTGGACGAGCCTCGGCTTCACCGTGTCGCCTATGGGCATGCACACCGCCGTGATGGGGACGGCCAACCACACCATCATGCTGGAGCACGATTATCTCGAACTGATCGGGGTCGTGGCCGAGACGGAGCGCAACCTTCCGGGACGGCAGTTCCTCGCACGACGCGGCGAAGGCATAGAGCGCGCCGCGTTCACCGGTACCGATGCCGACGACGGCGTCGCGGAGCTGAAGGCGCGAGGCTTCGCGGCGCTCGGTCCCTATGATTTCGGGCGGGCCGTCGACCTGCCGGACGGCCGCAAGGCGGAGGCCAAATTCCGCACGTTCGTCTGGCCCATCGAGGAGCGACCCGGCGGGCTTCGGGTTTTTGCCTGCCAGCACCTGACGCGCGAGAACGTCTGGATTCCCGAGCTCACGCGCCATGCCAACACGGCGACCCGCATCGACCGGGTCGAGATGCTTGCGAAGGACCCGGCGGCGGCGGCGGCGCACATGGGCCGCCTCATCGACCGGACGCCGGAGCCGCTCCGCGACGGGGCGCTGCGCGTCGAAACCGGATCCGGCCGAGGTGATTTCGTGTTCCTCGATCGCGCGACGCTCGAGCGGCGGCATCCGGGCGTCGGACTCGGCTCGATACCGGACGAAGGCGCGATCACGATCGCGCTCACGGTGCGCGACGCAAAGGCCGCCGCGAAGGCAGTCGGCACCAAGGCCGCCGTCGTCACGGATCGTTGCGTCAAGGTGGCGCCGGCCGAGGCCAATGGCGTCATCCTCGAACTGGCCGAGGCCTGAGCCAGCCGCCGACCCGTTCCCGTGCCGCCTCAGGACCACCGCCTGACGGGGCGAGCCCGCACGCTGCGTTGACCTTCCTGCTCCCAGGAGCCCCGAGCGATGCCATCCTACCGCCTCAGCACCTCCGTTCCCGTCGACATCGACTGCCCGGAAAGCATGCGCGCCGCGATCACCTACGTGTTCGAGGGCGAGTACGAGAGCCACCACGACGGGACCGATCTGGACATCCTCGATATCGGCGCCAACGTCGGGTCGTTCGCACTCTGGGCCGTCCGGCGCTGGCCGGGCAGCAAAGTTCGGTCGTTCGAGCCCAATCCGGGAACCTTCGCCTACCTCGCCAAGAACACGGCCGGGCAGGCCGGCATCGTCGCCACAAATGCCGCGCTGTTTCCCGGCGGGCTCGGGCGCGCACGCTTCTTCACACGCTATGCCGGCGACGGCGAGGCGGGCCTCGAAGCCTATGCGCGCGACACGTTTCGCGACGGCGCCGAAGGCGAAACGATCGACGTGGACGTGGTCGATCCGCGCAGTCTTGCCTCGGCGGACATCGTGAAGATCGACATCGAAGGCGGAGAAGGCGAGGTGCTCGCCAATCTCGACCTGACGCACACGTCGCTGGTGCTCGCCGAATTCCAGAACGGCAAGAACCGGAAGCAGATGCAGGCGACGCTGACGGCCGCCGGGTTCGAGGCGCTGCTCGACGAGGCGTCACCCTGGGACCCGATCCTCGACTACATGGACTACCGGCGCGATCTCAAGGGCGATGTGTTCGGGCGCATGTTCTATGCCCGGCGCGGCCAGACGCGGCTCGCGTACCGACCGCCGGTCAAGGCTTAGTGCACGGCAAGGCTTCACGGCGCAGGATCATGCCTTGATCTCCTGACGCAGACCTCGTGCGTCCAGCGGCGGGTCGGGGGGGAACGTGTGCGCCTCGCCACGGAGGATACGGGCGGCCGTCCAGGCGCAGGCGAAGGCGTCGAGCACGTCGTCGGGCCCGGCATCGGAGCGGCGCGACGGCGTCCACGACAGGGTCTCCGCCGGAAAGCCCGCTTTCGCCAGATGTCCGCGCCGGAGGTCGAGGCCCGGCGGATGGGGGCGCGACTTCACCTTCTTCGGCTGGTCGAGCGGCTGCTCGCCGTTCATGGCCCAGAACGCCACTTCCGGGTGGCACTCGTAGACACGTTCCTGCAGCTCCGGCGTCATCAGGGCGTCGAGCTCGCGGATGCGCGGGAACAGGTTCCAGGCCTGCTTCGAGACTTTCCGTGGCGGCTCGGACGTCGCCAGCGCGGCATCGCACGCGGCGCGATAGTCGGGCGCCATGACGGCGCGGCGGGAGGGGACGGCGAAAATGGACGACTGGCGGTCGCCCAGAACGCGGCGCGCCGCGACATCCGGCGCACGGCCGCCGATCCCGGTGATCTCGGGAAGCCCGATCGGCATGTCGATCGCCAAAACCTGCGGATACTCTGGCAATTCCAGGATGGCGGCAAAGGTCGGCACGATCTGAACCTGCGGTGCCCGACTGCCGTCCGGCGACCACAGGACCACGACCCAACCGGCGCGGCAGCCATCGGCCCCGGCGACCCACGGCGCGGCGCTCAAGGCGGCAGGCCTGCGAAGCCGGCGGCGAGTTGCAGCTCGTCGTGGCCGCGGCTCGCCTGCAGGACCCGATCGACGCCTGCGATCGAGCGCTCGAACGCGCCCGCCGCCGTGCCGCCGGATCGCAAGCGGTATCCGAGCCAGAGCGCACCCATGAGGTCGCCCGTCCCGTTCGGTACTTTGGCGTGGCGTGTCACCGTCGTCGTCGTGGCGGCATGTCCCGGCTCGACCATCACGTTGGCGACCACATCGGGGTCGGCGACACGCACCGATGTCACGATGGTCGTCGGCCAATTCCGGTCGCGCGCGGTGGCGGCGAGATCGATCGGGCGCGCAGTCGGGGCGCCGGAGAGCCAGCAGGCCTCGAACCAGTTCATCTTCAGGACGTCGGCGGCTGGAACCAGACGCGCGCGCACGGCGTCAGCCGCGTCGGCGGCGATGTAGAGGCCCTTCGGCTCGTCGCCGAGCACGGGATCGCAGAGATAGATCACGTCCGGGGACACTCGGCGGACGGCGGTCACGGCCGCTTCGGCGAACGCCACGTGTTCGGCGCTCGGCAGATAGCCCGTCAGCACGGCATCGAGCCCCGCGAGCCAGCCGTTGGCCTCCAGCGCCTCCAGCATGCGGGCCAGCAGGGCCGGGGCGACGCGCTCGCCAGCGAACCGGGCATGGCCGGGGTGATTGGAGAGGAGAATGGTCGGCAGCGCGATGACCTCGTGGCCCAGCGCCTGCAGCGCCGGCACTGCCGCCGACAAGCCGACGGCACCACGGGCGACCTGGGATGATATGGCGAGGATGCGGGCCATGGCGCTCGATCAATAGACGTTGGATTCGAGGATCGGCTCGCCGCGGGCGATGCGCGCGTGGCCGAACCGCGTAAGGTCGATGGTGCGATAGCTGCCATGGAGAACGAGTTCCGCTATGGCCCGGCCGACGCCCGGCGCATGCTGGAGGCCGTGGCCGGAGAAGCCACAGGCCGTCACGAACGACGGCAATTCGGGGTGACGGCCGAGGATGGCGTTGTGGTCGAGGGTGTTGAGATCGTAATGGCAGCACCAGGCGTTCCGCACCTTCAGCGACTGCATGGCGGGAACGCGCGCCGCCAAGGCTGGCCAGATGTCGGTCTCGAAGCGGCCATGGTCGATGTCGAAGTCCTCGCAATCGGGATCATCGGTCTCGGGCGGTGCGATGCCAGCCAGGAAATAGCGGCCCTCGGGCCGGAAGTAGAGCCCCGACGGATCGATCATGAGACCGGCGCCGGGCAGCTCCTCGGGACAGTCGACGACGAAAACGACCCGCTTCCTCGGGCGGACGGGAAGCGACAGCCCGAGCATGGCGGCGATCTTCGAGGAATGCCAGCCGGCCGCGCAGACGACGGTTCCGGTCGCGATGCGGCTGCCGTCGGCAAGCGTGACGCCTTCGACCCGGCCGCCATCGGTGTCGATTGCCGCCACTTCGCCGGAGAGGTACTCGGTGCCGCGGGCGATGGCCCCCCGCCTCAGAAGCTGGAGGAGGGCCGAGGGGTCGATCCAGCCTTCGCCGCTCAATCCCCAACCGGCGCCGGCCAGTCCCTCCACCGACAGCCACGGAAACTGGCGCGCGATGGCATCGGGCAACAGCAGCGCGACGTCGGCGCCGAGTGACTGCTGGAGCGCAACGTTGGCCTCGAGCGCGGGCAGCCCCGCTGGCGTCGCCATGACCATGTAGCCGCGCTCGCGCAGGGCGATGTCGGCTTCGTCGCCGAACTCGGAGCGGATGCCGCGGAAGAACCCGATGCCGAACTGGGAGAGGCGGATGTTCTCGCGGGTCGAGAACTGCTGGCGGATCCCCGCGACGGCGCGCGTGCTCGCACACCACTGGTAGGACGGGTCCTTTTCGACGACGACCATGCTTCCCTTGAAGCCGTCACGCTTCAGGAAATACGCGATTGCGCTGCCCACGGCGGCGCCCCCGATGACGACGATGTCTGCACTTCGATCCGCCACGACCGCCACGCTCCCGCTCTCCGCGTCCGACATTGGAGCAACGCGGGCCGGGAGGGAAGCCGGGATGTCGCGGGGCCAGCGCATCGATGGCGAGGCCCGGGCGCTTCGAATATGGTGCAGCGCTTGCCACTTCCGAGGAGAGGACCATGACCATCCGTCCGCGCCGCAGCGTGCTCTACATGCCCGGCTCCAATGCCCGCGCCATCGAGAAGGCCCGGTCATTGCCGGTGGATGCCGTGATCCTCGATCTCGAAGACTCGGTTGCGCCGAGCGCCAAGGAGACGGCTCGCGAGCAGGTGTGCGCGGCGGTCAAGGCGGGCGGCTTCGGGCCGCGCGAGGTGGTGATCCGGATCAACGGCTTCGACACGCCGTGGGGCGCCGCCGACGCTGCCGCTGCTGCTGCCGCCGCGCCCGACGCGGTGCTGCTGCCGAAAGCGTCGAGCGCGGCCGACATCAACCGGCTGGGTGATGCCTTGCGGCAGGGCGGCGCGCCCGAGGCGGTGCGGGTGTGGGCCATGATCGAGACGACGCTCGGCATTCTCAATCTGCCGGAGATCGCGGGCGCGGCCCGACATCCGGGAGCGCGGCTCGCGTGCTTCGTCGTCGGCCTCAACGACCTCGTGAAGGAGACGCGGATCGGTCTCGACGACCAGAGGACGGCGGCGGTCTACTGGCTGTCGGCGAGCGTGACGGCGGCGCGCGCGCACGGTATCGACGTGCTCGACGGCGTGTGGAACAATTTCAAGGACATGGACGGCTACCGGCGCGAATGCGAGCAGGGCCGGATGCTGGGCTTCGACGGCAAGACCATCATCCATCCCGATCAGGCGGCGCTCGCCAACGAGACGTTCCAGCCCGACCCCAAGGACGTCGAATGGGGGCGCAAGATCATCGCGGCGTTCGAACTGCCCGAGAACCAGGGGCGTGCGGTCATCGGCCTCGAGGGCAAGATGGTCGAGATCCTGCACCGGGACGCGGCGCTCCGGATGGTCGCCATCGCCGAGGCGATCGCGGCACGCGGCTGAGCCGGACGCGCGCTCATTCGTGCCGCAGCGCCTCGATCGGATCGAGACGGGCGGCACGGCGGGCCGGGAAATATCCGAACACGACGCCGACGATGGCCGAGAACGCAAAGGCCACAGCCACGATCGTCGTGTCGATCGCGAACGGAACGCCTAGAACGCGCGTCGCCAAGCCGGCCATGCCGAGGCCGACGAGCACGCCGATCAGGCCACCGAACAGCGACAGGACGACGGCCTCGACGAGGAACTGCGCGAGCACCTGGCTTTCGAGCGCGCCGATCGCAAGCCTGATGCCGATCTCGCGCGTGCGCTCGGTCACCGACACCAGCATGATGTTCATGATGCCGATCCCGCCCACCAGCAGACTGACGGCGGCGACCGCGGCGAGGAGGCCCGTCAGCATGGCCGCGGTGCCGGCCTGCGTCTGGGCGATCTGGGTCATGTCGAGGATCGTGAAATCGTCCTGCTTGCCCGCGGTGATGTTTCGGCGCTCGCGCAGCAGCCATTCGAGATCGCGCTGCACCTTCTCGGTTCCTGTTCCCTCGGCGGCGGACACCATGATGCGACGGATCTCGGTCGAGCCGGAAATGCGACGCTGATAGGCGCGGATCGGCATGACGACGATATCGTCCTGGTCGCTGCCGAAGCTCGACAGGCCCTTCGACGAGAGGACGCCGATCACCTCGCACGAGACATTTCCGAGCCGCATGGCGCGACCGATCGGATCGGTGCCAGCGAACAGATTGTCGCGGATGGTCTTGCCGACGAAGCAGACCGTGCGACCGGCACGCAACTCGCTATCGTAGAACGGCCGGCCCGCGACGAGCGGCCAGTCCTGCGTCACCAGATAGTCGTTGTCGGTGCCGGCAACCGAGGTGGCGCGGCTTTCGGAGCCGACGACGACGGTCACGGCCTTCTGGGCGAGGGGGGCGATGGCCTTGACCCCGCGCAACTCACGGCGCATCGCCTCGATGTCGCGCAACGAGAAGGCCTTGGCGTCGCTGCTCGCGCGGCCGGGGCCGAACTGGCCCGGATTGACCGACAACAGGTTCGTGCCGAGCTTGGCCATCTCGGCCTTCACCTTTGCGGTGGTGCCGTTGCCGATCGTCACCATGGCGATGACGGCGCCGACGCCGATCACGATGCCGAGCACCGTCAGGAACGAGCGCATCGCATTGCGACTGATCGAGATCAGCGCCAGACGGATCGCCTCGCGGAGCATCAGGCGCTCTCCCGTTGCGGGGTATCGCTGTCGATCCGGCCATCGACAAAGCGGACGATGCGTCGCGCGTATGCTGCGATGTCGCTTTCGTGCGTGACCATGACGACGGTGATGCCCCGATCACGATTGAGCGCGGTTACGAGATCCATGATCTCGCGACTGGTGCGCGTGTCGAGATTGCCGGTCGGCTCGTCCGCGAGGAGGACGAGGGGGTCCGTCACAATGGCGCGGGCGATGGCGACGCGCTGCTGCTGGCCGCCCGACAACGCGGAAGCCGTATGTTGCTCACGTCCTTTCAGTCCGACACTCGCAAGGGCCTGCATGGCGCGGCTGCGCCGCTCCTCGGGCGGCAGCCCCCGATAGACGAGCGGCAGGTCGACGTTCTCCAGCGCGGTCGTGCGGGGGAGAAGATTGAAGCCCTGAAAGACGAAGCCCAGAAGCTCGCGTCGCACCATGGCGCGCTGGTTGCGGGTTAGTCCTTCCACAGGAATGCCCTCGAAAAGATACGACCCGGACGTCGGCGTATCGAGGCAGCCGATGACGTTCATGGCCGTCGACTTTCCCGAGCCGGACGGCCCCATGATGGCGACGAACTCGCCTTCCCGGATGACCAGATCGACGTCGGCCAAGGCGCGCACGATGGCTTCGCCCGAGCCATAGGTGCGGCTGACGCGACGAAACTCGATCAGGGGCGGCGCTGCGGTGACGGCGGGCCGAGCATCCATGGCCGCTCAGCTCTTCGCCGGGACTTGCTGATCGAGGACGACGGTCTGCCCCTCCTTCACGTTGCCGCTCCTGACCTCGGTATTGCGCCCGTCGGTGGCGCCGGTCGCGATCGGAACAGGACGCGGCTGACCGGCCTCGAGAACCCATATCCTTCGGTCCGCAGAGGCCGCTGCATTAGGCGTGCTCGCACGCCGCATCGGTGGGCCGGGCATGATGCGCTGCAAGAAACTGCGCTGATCGGTGCGCGTCACGGGCGGGACGTAGCGGAGAGCGGCATTCGGGACGAGTAACGCGTCGGCGATGTTCTCGACGCGGATCTCGGCCGTCGCCGTCATGCCGGGCCGGAGAAGCAGCTCGCTGTTGTCGATCGTGAGAACCGCCTTGTAGGTCACGACGCCCTGGATCGTTTCCGAGGCGTAGCGCACATCCCGGATCGTCGCCGGAAAGCGACGGTCGGCGAACGCGTCGACGGTGAACGTGGCCGACTGGCCGGGCCGCACCTTGCCGACGTCGGCCTCGTCGACGTCGACCTGCAGCTCCATCTGGCGCAGATCCTCGGCGATCGAGAAGAGAACCGGAGCCTGAAGCGAGGAGGCGACGGTCTGGCCCGGCTCGGCACTGCGCTTCAGGACGACGCCGGCGATCGGAGAAATGATCACGGCCTTGGCGCGGTTCGTCTCGCTCAGGCTGAGATCAGCGGCCGCGACCCCCACGTCGGCCTTGGCGCTCGCGACCGCCGCGACTGCGCGATCGTGGGCTGCCTGGGCCACTTCCAGATCATGGGTCGACGTGAACTGCTTGCCGGCCAGCAGCGACTTCCGGATGAGATCGCGCTGTTTCTCGAGAACCGTGGCCTCGGCGTCGGCGACCTTGGCGCGCGCAGCAGCCAGCCGGGCCCGCGAACTGGCGACGGTCGCGTCGAGCTTGTCGGTATCGAGTTCGGCCAACGTCTGGCCGGCGGTGACCGGCGAGTTGTAGTCGACGTGAACCTTGCGGATGGTGCCGGAGAGCTCGCTCGACACGTCCACCTTGTTGGTCGGCTGCACGGATCCGGTCGCGGTGACGACGACGACGATCGAGCCTCTCGTCACCTGAGCGGTCACGTACGTGACCTTGGCGCTGCCGCCCGACAGAAGCCAGTATCCGAACAGGAGGGCAAGCAGCGCCGCCGCGGCAGCGATCCATCGGTCAGCCGGCCGCCGCAGAAAGCCGAACTCGGCCAGCTTGCCCGCTTTCAGGATTTCGTTGATGTCGGCGCGCGCCGTGCGGCGCTGTGCAGGTTCACTCATGTCTTTTGTCCGCCCGGTCAAACGGCACCATCATCGCAAATGGCGGATGGATGCCTTGACCTCGCGCAAGGCGAAGATGCGGAGCGGGCAGTGGACACGACGTCAGGCAGGGGCGCGGAGGGGGCCGCGTCAGCCGTCGCGGCTGACGAAGCTCGCGACGACGCGCTTCCTGTCGCCTTCATCGAACTCGATCGTCAGCTTGTTGCCGTCGACCTCGACGACCGTGCCCGGGCCGAACTTCTCGTGGCGCACGCGGTCGCCGCGCGCGTAGCCGGCGCTGTCGGCGGTCGACGAGGCGATCAACACGCCGTCGATGGTCGTCGGGCCGCGCCGGGGGCCGCCGCCCGGGTTCGCCGAGCGGAACTTGACGCCAGAGGGCCCGGTCGAGGGCGACGGCGAGGACGCGAACTGCTGCTTGGCGCGCTGCCACCCCGGCGTGTCGTAGCTCGAGGAGAAGGCCGCAGGGCCTTCGTCGAAGCGGCTCGCGCCATAAGGGTTCGCCCGGCCGAAGCCCGCATAGGCACCGCCGAAGGGGCTCTTTGCCTCGCGTACCTCGACGTGGCCTTCCGGCAATTCATCGACGAAGCGCGACGGCGCCGCCGACTGGTAGAGGCCGCGCAGGCGACGGTTCTGGGCGAACGAGATGTGGGACTCGCGGCGGGCCCGCGTGATGCCGACGTAGGCGAGGCGGCGCTCCTCCTCGAGACCGGCGAGACCCGACTCGTCGAGGCTGCGCTGGTGCGGGAACAGCCCCTCCTCCCAGCCCGGGAGAAAGACGGTGTCGAACTCGAGCCCCTTCGCCGCGTGCAAGGTCATGATCGAGACGCGGTCGCCGTCGTCGCCCTGTTCGGCATCGGCGACCAGCGACACGTGCTCGAGGAAGCCGGCGAGCGTGTCGAACTGGTGCATGAAGCGGACGAGCTCTTTCAGGTTCTCGAGCCGGGACTGGGCCTGCGGGCTCTTGTCGGCCTGCCACATGGCCGTGTAGCCCGACTCGTCGAGGATGATCTCGGCGAGTTCCGTGTGCGTGACGCTCTCGATCAGGCCGCGCCAGCGCTCGAACGCGCGCAACAGGTCCGCCAGAGAGCGGCGGGCCTTGGCGCCGATGTCCTCGGTCTCGGTCAGCTCGCGGGCTGCCTGCGTCATCGGGATCTGGCGGGCGCGCGCCAGTTCGTGCACGCGCTTGATGGACGTGTCGCCGAGGCCGCGCTTCGGCACGTTGACGATGCGCTCGAACTTGAGGTCGTTGGCCGGGTTGGCGGTGACCTCGAGGTAGGCGATGGCGTCCTTGATCTCCTGGCGCTCGTAGAACCGCGGGCTGCCGATGACGCGGTAGGGGAGCCCCATGGTGATGAAGCGATCTTCGAAGGCGCGCATCTGGGCGGAGGCGCGCACCAGGATGGCGACCTGATTGAGCGGCTTCCTCGCCTTGCGATGGGCCTCGATGGCGTCACCGATGGTGCGGGCTTCCTCCTCGTCGTCCCAGACGCCAGTGACCGACGGACGAATGCCCTTGTCACCGTCGGTGAAGAGCGTCTTGCCGAGGCGGCTCTTGTTCTGGGCGATCAGGCCGGCTGCGGCGCCGAGAATGTGGCCGGTAGAGCGATAGTTGCGCTCCAGGCGGATGACCACCGCGCCCGGGAAGTCCTTCTCGAAGCGCAGGATGTTGTCCACCTCGGCGCCGCGCCAGCCGTAGATCGACTGGTCGTCGTCGCCGACGCAGCAAAGATTGGGCTGCTGCTGGGCCAGCAGGCGGAGCCAGAGATACTGTGCGACGTTGGTGTCCTGGTACTCGTCGACCAGGATGTAGCGGAAACGGCGGTGATAGTCGGCGAGCACGTCGGGATGCTCGCGGAAGAGACGAATGCACTCCAGCAGCAAATCACCGAAATCGGCGGCATTCAGCTCCTTCAGGCGGGCCTGATAGGCGGCGTAGAGCTTGGCGCCGAGGCCGTTGGCGAAGGCGTGGCTCTCGCCTTTCGGCACCTGCGCCGGGATCAGGCCGCGGTTCTTCCAGCTGTCGATCAGCGACGCCAGCTGGCGCGAGGGCCAGCGGTCCTTGTCGAGGCCCTCGGCTTCGATGACCTGCTTCAGGAGACGGTTCTGGTCGTCCATGTCGAGAATGGTGAAGCCCGACTTGAGGCCCACCAGCTCGTGATGACGGCGGAGGATCTTGACGCCGATCGAGTGGAACGTACCCAGCCACGGCATCCCTTCGACGGCGCCACCGACCAGATGGCCGATCCGCTCCTTCATCTCGCGGGCGGCCTTGTTGGTGAAGGTGACGGCCAGCACCTGCGAGGGAAACGCACGGCCGGTCGCGAGGATGTGGGCGATACGGGTGGTCAGAACGCGCGTCTTGCCGGTACCGGCGCCCGCGAGCACGAGAACAGGGCCATCCAGCGTCTCGACTGCGGCGCGCTGCTCGGGATTGAGGCCTTCGAGGTACGGCGATCGCGGGGCAGCGGCGGCCAGCGCCCGCTCCGAAATCGAGCGGCGCGCGGGCTCGGTCACCGCGGTTGCGGCGATGGCGGGCTTGCGCGGCGCCTCGGGCAGGTCGAACGGGATGTCGTCCTCGTCCGGCGGGTCGGATGGATCGCGCGATCCGATATCTCGATTCGTGGCGGTCATGGGGATCTCTACCACGGCAAAAGCGGCCATATTCGGGTGGTGGCGCGATCCTCCCCAACAGAGCGCGCCACAGCCGGGGCGCGTCAGTTCTTCGGAGCGGCCGGAGCCGGTGCTGCGGGAGCGGGTGCCGGCGCAGCGGGCGCTGCCTGGGGCGGCGGTGTCGTCGCGGCACCGACGCCCTGCTGGGCGCCCGGCTGCTCTTCGTAATACAGATAGCCTTCCTCGATCGAGACCTTGTCGCCCGCCTCGAGTTCGTATTCGTCCTCTTCGCTGTCGTTGAGGCGGATGACACAGCCCTTCTCGCAGACGCCCTCGAGCACCTGGCTCGGCTGCAGCACATGCTCCGTCGACTTGGCGCCGTTGTCCTCGACGACGCTCAGCTTGTGGTCGCGGGCATCCCGATTGACGATCGTGACAGCTGCCGACCCCACCGATGCGGTGAGCGCCAGAATACAGATTGCTAGAGCCGTCCGGCCCAACCACGGTTTCGCGGAAGTCATGCGGCTCGTCTCCGAGTTGTCATGCGGCGGCCATCGCAGACCGCTTCCCTTCATCTGAGCCATTTCTGGCGTCGAGGCAACCGGGCGGTTGACGCGCCGACGCCGCATGGCGAATCACGGATCGAACGGCGTGGTGCGCCGGCTACACCGTCGGCGCGACGACGAAGCCGCGCGTCGTGGCCGGCGGCTCGTCGAGCACCTTCAGCATCGCGACGTTCGCTCCGCGAGGTCCGCGACGACACGCTGCGATCAGGCTTTCGACGCCCCCGGCGCTGCCGGATGCGAGCACCTCGACGCCGCCATCGCGGCGGTTGCGGACCCAGCCGTCGAGCCCGAGCGCTACCGCCTCACGCTCGACGAAGGCCCGGAAGCCGACGCCCTGCACGCGGCCTTCGATACGCAGGCGCACCGTACGTCGCGGGTCGGCTGGCGCGCCAGGATCGGTCACGACGAGGTGTCCTCAGTAGCCGATGGCCATGCCGTCCTTGCGGGGGTCCGACGCGCCGATGAGAATGCCGCGCGCGCGGTCCATGACGACCATCTGGCCGCCGCCCCAGGGATCCTGGCGGACCTGCATGGGGTGGCCCAGCGCGGCGAGGCCATCGAAGACCGACTTCGGCACCGATTCCTCCGCCCAGCAGACGCCGTTCTCGAAGAACACGCGCGGGCTGTCGAGCGCCTCCTGCGGATCGAGGCCGTACTCGAGCATGTTCTGCATGACGTAGGCGTGGCCCGCCGGCTGCAGGTTGCCGCCCATGACGCCGAACGAGGCCCAGGGCTGGCCGTCACGCATGGCGAGGGCTGGGACGAGGGTGTGCATGGGCCGCTTGCCCGGCGCGATGCAGTTCGGGTGCTTCGGGTCGAGGACGAAGCCCTGGCCACGGTTCTGGAGAACGATGCCTGTCTTCTTCGTCACGAGGCCCGAGCCGAAGCCCGAATAGATCGAGTTGATGAACGAGACGGCCATGCCGCTCTCGTCGACGACCGTCATGTAGATCGTATCGCTGCCGCCGGGACGCGGGATCGGGCCGAGATCGGGCTTGCGGCGCTTCGTATCGATGCGCGAGACGAGTTCGTCGGCGAAGGCGTCCGAAAGCATGTGGGCGACCGGGACGTCCGCCATCAGCGGATCGGCGACGAAGGTGTCGCGCATGGCGTAGGCGAGGCGCACGGCCTCCATCATCACGTGATAGCGCTCGACGGAGACGGGGCCGTCGCCGAGCTTGCCGAAGCGCTCCAGCATTTTCAGCATCACGAGGGCGACGACGCCCTGGTTGTTCGGGGGCAACTCGAGCAGTTCGATGCCCTTGTAGGCGACCGAGATCGGCTCGACGTAGGCGGCGGACTGGGCGGCGAAATCCTCGAGCGTATGCAGGCCGCCCAACGCACGCATCTCGGCGACGATGTCCTCGGCCACTTCGCCCGTATAGAAGCCCTCACGGCCCTTGTCGGCGATGATGCGCAACGTGCGGGCGAGGGCCGGCGAACGCATGATGTCGCCCGACTTGGGCACGCGGCCGTCCTTCAGCAGATGCATCGACGCGCCTTCGTTGGCGCGGATCTTCGGCTCGAGCGTCGCCCAGTCGAAGGCGATGCGGTCCTGCACGGCCCAGCCCCGCTCGGCGTGCTCGATGGCCGGCGCCAGAACATCCGCGAACGACTTGGTGCCGTGATCGCGCAAGAGCGTCGCCCAGCCGTCGATCGCGCCGGGCACGGTGACGGCGTGGGGCGACTGGGTCTCGATCGTCTTGATGCCGGCCTTGGCGTACCAGTCGGCGGTCGCGGCCTTCGGCGCCTTGCCGGAGGCGTTGAACGCGATCGGCTTCTGGCCGGGCTTGCCGATGATGGCGAAGCAGTCGCCGCCGATACCGGTCATGGCCGGTTCGACGACGCACATGACGGCCGTCGCCGTGATGGCGGCGTCGATGGCGTTGCCGCCCTTCCGCAGCATCTCGATGGCGGCGAGGCTCGCCAGCGGGTGTGACGTCGCGCACATGGCGCGGGTGCCGATGACTGGCGACCGGCCGGGGAAATGAAAGCTGCGCATGCGACGTCTCCAGGGTGTGTCGGCCGCGTGCGCGGCCATGAAGGATCAGAAGGAACTGGCGTCCGGGAAGTACTGGGGTGCCTCGCGGCGATCATGGAGGCCGTAGTCGCGCGAGACGAGGCAGAGCTGCGCGGCACTCACGTTCGGGCCAGCGGCGGCGCGACGCAGGATCTCGTAACCGTCCGGGCGGCTTTCGGCCTGGCCGACCCAGGCGTATTCGCGGGCGCGGTAGACGCTCTCGAAGAGTTCGCCACCCTCGGCCGGCACACACGGTGCGCCATGGCTGCGCACGACGATCGTGAAGCGCTCCGGCTGAAGCAGGGGATCGTTGTAGGCGATGCCTTCCATCTGCGGGACGACGCCGCCACCCTCGCCACCTTCGGCGATCACGGGGCCGACGCGCAGTCGATAGTCGACGAATACGCTCTCGCGGCCGGAGGTCTGGGCGGCGTAATGGCATTTGTTGGCGCGCCATCGCACCAGTGCCGCCTCGTCGACCCAGATCTGATGGGAGAGCAGCGTGCCCGGGCGACTTTTGCTCTTGTAGCGATCGAGGAAGAGAACGCCGCCGTTTCGCTCGAGCGCGGGCCTGAGCGAGGTGGCAATCTCAAGATAGGCCGCTTCCTGGCCCGCTCGCGGGGTGACTTCGAAGAACAGGGCGATCATGCGCGTCGTCCCATGGTGCATCGCCGGACATCAGAGATGCACGGCGCAGCATACGACGGGTCCAGGATCATGCGAACTCCATGATCACCGCGTCGACGGCGAGGCTGTCACCGGGCTTGGCGTTGACGGCCTTGACGACGGCATCACGCTCGGCCCGCAGGATGTTCTCCATCTTCATCGCCTCGACGGTGCAGAGCGCATCCCCGGCCTTCACATCCTGTCCGACGGTGACGTTGATGGCCTTGACGAGGCCCGGCATCGGGCAGAGCAGCAGCTTCGAGGTGTCGGCCGCCACCTTCTCGGGCATCAGCGCGACGAGAGCCGCCTCGCGCTCGGTGTAGACGTGGGCGTCGACGGAAATGCCGCGCCACGCCAGATTCGCGCCATTGAGGATACGCCGGACCTGAACCGAGATGTCGCGATCGCCGACGCGACCCGTCCACACCGGATCGCCCGGCCACCAGGCCGAGACCACCTCCGTCTTCTGCTCGCGGCCAGCATCGTCGCCCGGGAGCGTGATGACGAATGGCTTGGCGCCGCCGCCGTCGATCGTCAGGCGGACTTCCTGGCCGGCAAGGCGCACCACGCGGCTCGCGGCAAAGCGCACAGGCGTGCCCGAAATCTGGCCGCTGATGCGGCGGCGGCGCTCGTTGTCGAGGTGATCGATCGCAGCGGCGACCATGGCCATCGTGCGGAGCTGATCGCCGGCCGCCTCGCGCGGGGCGAATCCGTCCGGGTATTCTTCCTTGATGAAGCCGGTCGAGATGTTGCCGGACTGCCAGCGGGGATGCTGCATCAGGGCCGTGAGGAACGGGATGTTGTGCTGGATGCCGTCGATGTGGAAGGCGTCGAGGGCCTCGGCCTGAAGCTCGATCGCCGCCGCGCGCGTCGGCGCGTGGGTGACGAGCTTGGCGATCATGGGATCGTAGAACATCGAGATCTCGCCGCCCTCGGTCACACCGGTGTCGTTGCGCACGGTGAGGCCGCCGGACGAGCCTTCGCGGGGCGGGCGATAGCGGACGAGGCGGCCGATCGACGGCAGGAAGTTGCGGTAGGGATCCTCGGCGTAGATGCGGCTCTCGACGGCCCAGCCCTTCAGCTTGATGTCGGCCTGCCGGAACGCCAGCTTCTCGCCGGCGGCGACGCGGATCATCTGCTCGACCAGATCGATGCCGGTGACGAGTTCGGTGACCGGGTGTTCGACCTGAAGGCGGGTGTTCATCTCGAGGAAGAAGAACGAGCGATCCTGGCCGGCGACGAACTCGACGGTGCCGGCGCTGTCGTAGTTGACGGCCTTGGCGAGAGCCACGGCCTGCTCGCCCATGGCCTTACGCGTCGCAGCGTCGAGCAAGGGCGAGGGCGCCTCCTCGATGACCTTCTGGTTGCGACGCTGGATCGAGCATTCGCGCTCGCCGAGGTAGACCACGTTGCCGTGCTTGTCGCCGAGGACCTGGATCTCGATGTGGCGCGGATTGACGATGAACTTCTCGACGAAGACGCGGTCGTCGCCGAAGGACGATTTCGCCTCGGAACGCGCCGAAGCGAAGCCCTCCTCGCACTCCTTGTCGTCGTAGGCGATGCGCATGCCCTTGCCGCCGCCGCCCGCCGACGCCTTGATCATGACGGGATAGCCGATCTCGCGGGCGATGCGGACGGCTTCCTTCGGATCGCCGATCTCGCCGAGGTGGCCGGGCACGGTCGAGACCTTCGCCCTGGCGGCGGCCTTCTTCGATTCGATCTTGTCGCCCATTGCCGCGATGGCGCCGGGGTTCGGCCCGATGAACACGATGCCGGCCTTGGCGAGGGCGACGGGGAACGCCTCGCGCTCGGAGAGGAAGCCGTAGCCCGGATGCACCGCTTCGGCGCCCGTCGCCTTGCAGGCGGCGACGATCTTGTCGATGACGAGGTAGCTCTCGGCGGCGGCAGCCGGGCCGATGTGAACGGCTTCATCAGCCATCTCGACGTGGAGCGCGTCGCGATCGGCATCGGAAAAGACGGCTACGGTCCTGATCCCCATCTTGCGGGCGGTCTTGATGACGCGGCAGGCGATCTCGCCACGATTGGCGATCAGGATCTTCTTGAACATGATTTCCTCGGAGGCCCCTCAGTCGACAGCGCCGACTGTCTTAGCCCGGTCGCGGGGTCCTTGCCAGTATTTGGAGCGGGGGTGGGGACGGGGCATGGCAGAGCGGTTAACCACACGGACGGAGGAGCGCAAGGCCGCATGGCGGGTGCCGCGGGCCCCGAAGGTCCAGGCCGCCGGTCACGTCACGTCAGATGCGGATGGCCGCGCATGGCGTGAGTGAGGACGCGCTGGCGGACGAGGCCGATGGCGCTGCGGAGGGTGTAGTACTGCTCCGAGAAGCCGACCGGCACCGCGAGATTGCCCACGGCGGCATCGATCTGCTCCACCTCGCGGCGCTGAGCGGAGACGTTGGAGCCATCGGAATCGGCGGCGAGATCAGCCTCGAGGGTTTTCAGGCGCTGGTACCAGTAGTTGAGCCGCCGACGTATCCGCCACGTGTAGATCATCGGCAGGATGCGCATGAGCGGAACGATCAACCCGGCCACCGGAATCAGGAGGACCAGGATGCGCTCCAGGAACGTGGCCAGCCAGAACGGCAGATAGCGCTTCAGGAAAGTCGGGCCGGCGGCATAGTAACGGGCCACATCAGAGCCAAGTTCGAACTCGGGGTCGATGGCCTGCGGATACTCGCCGAACTGGTGGAACAGGCCACCCCGGCCGTGCACCTCGCGCATGGCGTCGATGAGAAGACCGGCGACTGCCGGATGCAGCGTGTTGCGCGCCACCACGGTGGCCACAGGCGCGATCAGACGCACGTCGGTCTCTGGGATGTTGCGCACCAGATCGATGCTGCCACGCGGAAGCAGGACGCTGCGCAGGTACGGCAGAAGCCGGGAATAGGCCTCGGCCTGGGCAAAGCCCATCAGCTTTACGCTCCCGTCCCTCAGGAGAGACTGGACGAGCGGGGCTTCCGGCGCCATGACCAGGAACACCGCGTCGAGGTCCCCCGCGCGCAAGGCCTCGGCCGCGGCAGGGCCCGTCAGGGGAGACAGCGTCGCCCGCGAGGCGTCGATGGCGTTCTCGGCGAGGAGTGCGGCCGCCAGATGCCGGGTGCCGCTCCCTTCCGGGCCGATCGCGATCCGCCGGCCGGCGAGCTGGTGGAGCATGTCGAGGCGACGCTCTTCGCGATAGAACACCCAGAGCGGCTCGACGAAGACGCGACCCAGCGACACCACGCCGGGCGTCTCGCGGGCGTTCGATATGCCGCCCTGCAGGAGCGCGATGTCGGCGCCGCCCGACGGCGCCGTCAGCAGATGCAGGTTCTCGATGGACCCGGACGTCGTGCGAACATCGACGGAGATGCCGGCACGCCCGACGATCTCAGCATAGCGCCTGCCGAACGCCGTATAGGCCCCGCCGACACCGCCCGTCGCCATCGTGATGGTGGTCGGAGGCGACGGCTGTACGAGGCGGACGAGGAGCCAGAGCGACAATCCGATCAGCAGAATGGCCGGCCCGAGCACGATGGCGGCCTCGCGGACATCCCATCGCACGAGCGATCGTCCCGGCCGGCCCGCGCCACGCGGCACCGGCGCTCCAGGCTCCTGTCTCGCCATCATTCCCGTCCTGTCGCTCGCCTCAGCACATTCGCATGATCAGGCAACAGACCGGTCCCCGCGGGTCAACCGAGGGTGTGGTAAGGACGGGCGTTTTCCAGTGAAAAATCAACGCAGCAGCAGCGAAACGGCGCGGTGAGTCAGACCAGGAAGCGGCGTCGGAGGCGGACGAAGTCCTCGACGGCTCCCTCGAGACGGGCGAAGGCGGCTTCATCCTGCGCCAGCGACAGAACGATCATGCCTCGGCGGGCCATGTAGACGCCCCGGTCCAGGAGATCGAAGAAGAACAACTCCTTCAGGTCCTGATTGCCGCTGTCGGCTTCGGCTTCGTCGCGGATCGGTCCTGTCTTGAAATGGACCGCCATCATCGAGCCGATGCCGGTGAACTGCATGGTGGCGCCGGCGGCCTCCGCGATGGCGTTCAGACGGCCGCGCAGGATGTCGCCACGCTGATTGAGCGCGGTCACAGCCTCGGGCGTCGCGGCCTCGGTCAGGCCGGCGAGACCGGCGCACATGGTGAGCGTGTTGTTGTTGAAGGTGCCGGCGTGGGGGAGGCTGTCGGGGCGCTGGGGATCGAACAGCGACATGACGTCGGCGCGGCCACCGAAGGCGCCGAACGACATGCCGCCACCGACGTACTTGCCGAGCGTCGTCAGGTCGGGCTTCACGCCGATCACGCTCTGGAGACCGCCGGGCGCGAGGCGCGACGTCATGACCTCGTCGAAGATCAGGAGCGCGCCGGTCTCGTCGGCGATCCGGCGCAGTCCGGCGAGGAACTCGGGCGTCGCGGGGATGCAGCCGGTCGAGCCGAACATGGGCTCGACGATGATGGCGGCCAGATCGGAGGCGTTGGCGGCTGCCAGATTGCGGACGTCGTCGATGTCATTGTAGCGCGCCACCAGCACCGGGAACGGCGCGTTCACGGGCGAGCCGCCCTTCCTGAAATACAGGACGCCGCCGTGATAGCCGCCGGTGAACACCATGACCTTCGAGCGCTTGGTGAAGGCGCGGGCGAGCGCCAGGGCCATGAGGTTGCCTTCGGTGCCCGAATTGGTGAAGCGCACGCTCTCGATCGAGCGGAAGCGCGCCGTCACTGCCTCGGCGAGCTCGATCTCGAGCTCGGTGTGGCCGCCGATATTGACGCCGAAATCGAGCGCGCGCTCGATGGCCTTGCGGATGGCGGGATGCGAGTGGCCATACATGCCGGCCGTGTACTCGGCCAGGAAGTCGACGTAGCCGTGGCCGTCGACGTCGGTCAGATGACAGCCGTCGGCGCCGGCGAAGCGGAGCGGAAAGGGACCGTAGAAGAGAACCGTCCGCGTGTTGCCGCCGGGGAGGGACCGGGAGGCCTTCTCGTGCAGTTCGCGGCTCAGGGGATTGGCCGCCACGTAGGCCGCGCGGGCAACTTCGATGGCTTCTGAAAGCGAGGCGTTCGGTGCGTAGCGGGCGTCGGCAGACATGGGGAACCTCGCAGGTGTGCGGGCCTTGGTGAGCAGGCGGGCGGCTTCCGGCTCAGGCCGCGGCGGGCAGGCGAAGGATCGCAAGAGCCATGGCTTGCGCGCGGGGGACGAGACTCTCGACGACGAGAAACTCCTCGGGCGTATGCGCATTGGCGCCGACGGGCCCCGTGGCGCAGATGGTGGGACAGCCCACGCTCGTCGTAAATCCGGAATCCGCGCAGCCGCCCGAGAATTCGCCTTCGACGGACAGACCAGCGTCGGCGGCGGCCGCAGTGTAGGTCGCGAACAGGTCCGCACTGCCCTCGGGCTTGGTCAACGGGAGGAACTCGCCCAGGATCTCGAGGCGTGCGGTCGTGCCCGGCACGGTCGGCGTGTCGACGATGCGCTGGATCGCGTCGAGGGCGTAGGCGCGATCGGCGGGGGCCACGTAGCGGAGATCGATGCGGCCTTCGGCGTGGGGCGCCGTGGTGTTCACCGACTGGCCGCCGCTAACGAGCCCGACGTTGACGGTGATGCCGCGCTTCAGGTCGGTCAGTGCGTGGAGCGCCACGATCTTGTGCGCGATCTCGCCGATGGCCGAGATGCCCTTCTCGAAGTTGCCGCCGGAATGGGCCGCCTTGCCGGTCACCTCGAACCGCATGAAGACGCCGCCCTTGCGGCCCGTCACCACGTTGCCGCTCGGACGGCCGGGTTCGGAGTTGAACACGCAGCGCGCCGCCCGCGCCGTGCGCTCGATGACGGATCGGCAGGCGGGCGAGGCGATTTCCTCGTCTGACGTGATCAGGCCGGCGAGCGGGGCCGGGTTGCCGCCGAACCGCTTGAAGGCCGCCAGTACGAAGGCGTTGAGCACGAGGCCGCCCTTCATGTCGGCGACGCCGGGCCCGTAGGCCTTGCCGTCCTCGATGCGGAACGGGCGGCGGGCGGCTTCGCCCTTGGGGAATACGGTGTCGCGATGGCCCATCAGGAGCACGGGCTTCTCGTTCGACGGCGTGTCGTCGAGGCGGACGTGGATGGCGTCGCCGTAGGTGTCGTGGCGCTCCTTCTCGACAAGAAGGCCCTCACGCTCGAAGAAACGCACGAAGCAGTCCCCGACCGCATCGACGCCGGCCTTGTCGTAGCTGCCGCTGTCGGTGTTCACGGCCTCCGCCAGAAGCGCCAGCATGGCGGGCTCCTGCTCCGCAAGCCAGCCCGTGATGCGGGCCTCCAACGGGCTCTGCGTCGTGCTTCCTCGGACCTGGGCCATGCCGTCGTTCTCCGCTCTGACGTCGGGGCACAGTAAAGCAACGGCCGCTCCGCTTGCCAACCGGGCCCGGAATATCGCCCGCCGCAACGGCGCTTGCGCCTTCGGTGGCGGGCAGTACCCTGTCGTCCAACCGCATTCGAACGAGCGAGCAGGCGATGGAACTCGGACTGAAGGACAAGACCGCGCTGGTGACCGGCGCCAGCATGGGGATCGGGCGGGGCATCGCGGAGGCCCTGGCGCGGGAGGGCGTCAGGCTCGCCATCGCGGCGCGACGGCAGGCGCTGCTCGAGGAGGTCGCGGCCGGAATCGTGGCGCGCGGCGGCGCGAAGCCCGTCATCATCGTGCAGGACGTGATGGCCGAGGACGCCGCCGACGCCACCGCCAAAGCGGCGCTCGCCGGGCTCGGCCACGTCGACATCCTGATCAACAACGCGGGGGGCAGCCGGCAGTTCGGCAAGGACGCGAGCGACGCCCAGTGGACCGAGGCCATGACGCTCAACTTCACGCGGCCGCGGCAGCTCGCGCACCGGTTGCTCGACCAGATGATCGCGCGCAAGTGGGGGCGGATCATCAACATCACGGGAAAGTCGGAGCCCGAGGGGGTGAATGGCGCCTTCTCGGCCAAGGCCGGCATTCACGCGTGGGCCAAGGGGCTCAGCCGTGAGGTCGGCAAGTCGGGCATCACGGTCAACTGCATTCCGCCCGGCCGGATCATGAGCGAGCAGATCCGGCGGAACTACACGCCCGAATACCGGCAGTGGCAGGCGGAGCACGAGATCCCGGTCGGGCGCTACGGCGAGCCGGAGGACATCGCCAACCTGGTGTGCTTCCTCGCCTCGCCGATCGCCTCCTACATCACGGGAACGGTCATCCCCGTCGATGGTGGTCTCCGACGCTATCAGTTCTGAGGCGCGAGGGATTGATCCGGTAGGGCGCCCGGTCAGTCGGACGAGGCGGCGGCCCCGCCGGCTTCGGCCACCGGGCGGCTTTCGCGCGGCGGCGAAATGTCCGGCACGAGGCTGCGGGCATGGGCGAGAACCGCATCGCGCAGCGCGCTGCGATCACGCTTCGAGCGCCCGCCTTCCGCCAGCAGTCCGGTCAGGAACTCGATCTGGAGATAGCGGACGCGAGGCTCGTGGGCCTCGAACGACACGATACGCCGAAAGACGTCATCGATGGCGGCGCCGACGTGCTCCGCATTGGTGACAGCGCCGCCGCGCGACTGACGTTCGCGCTCCTCGCACAGCCAGCGATAGGAGATGATCAACCGACCGAGGTCGTTCAGACCGTTCATTTTTCCACCAACGAATATGGTACCGACCGACACCCTAGGCTCAGGTGATGCGATCGGTTAAGTGGCGCAATCGGGAAACATAGCTGCACAGGCAAATGAGCAATTGCTACGCCAGACGACAATTATTTCAACAAAGTCGCACATAGTCGACAAATTGGCGAGACGCGACAGCGCGCCGCAGGCCAGCCGGCGCGGGCGCCGGCCAGCGCAGCAATGATCGCGCTCAGTTCGGCTTCTTCGTAAAGCCTGATTCCTTTGCTTTCAGGAGCGCCACGACGACCGAGTTGACGGGCGTCGCAATGCCCACCTTCGCGCCCTCGCGCGGAATGGCGCCATTGATGTTGTCGACCTCGGCCGGCCTGCCGGCCATGTGATCGAGCAGCATCGACGGCCGCGCGTTGGGGATCTTCTGGCCGAAATCGCGCACGTAGCGAACCGGGTCGTCGAAATCGAGCTTGATGCCCTTGGCCATCGCCACGAGGTAGGCCTCGTTGGCGCAGGCGGCGGCGATGCTCCAGGCGTTGGGGTTCGCCTGCACCTCGCCGACGCGGAGCCCCGTCAGGGCGCAGGGTCCCGAGTAGGTGCAGTTGCAGATCAGCTTTTCCCAGACCATCTTGTGGATGTCGTCGAAGGCGAGAACCTTGAAGCTGCCGGCTTCCCACGCCTGCTTCACGGTTTCGAGCCGTGGCGTCAGGCCGCCGTCCATCTCACCGAGCCGCAGGAACTCCATGCCGTTGTGATGCGCGTGCCCGGGCCCCTTCATGGAGGCACCGAAGCCGCCGACGACGCCCATGAGGATGCGCTTCGAGCCGACGATCTCGGCGACCTTGTCGGCGCTGCCGAGGCCGTTCTGGATCGTGAGAATAGGGGCATCGGGCCTCGCCATGGCAAGCGCCGCGCGGGCCGCTCCTGCCACGCCATCGTCCTTCGTCGCGATGATGACCAGATCCGCGTCCTTGACCTCGGACGGGTCCGTGGTGGCGTTCAGGCGCACCGTGCGATCACCCGAGGCGCCCTCGACGCGCAGACCGTTCTCGCGGATCGCCTCGACGTGATCCTTCCAGGTATCGACGGCCCAGACGTCGTGGCCGCCCTTGTCGGCCAGCAATCCCGCGTAGATGGAGCCCATCGCACCAACGCCAATGATGGCGATCTTCATCGACCTCTTCCTTTCGCAACCCGATTGTGAGCCGCGACTGTGCAGATCGAGGGGGCCGGTCGTCAATCACAAGCACAGGGACCGGCACAGGGACCGGGCCGCGATCAGTAGGCGTTGCGGCCCGTCACGAGCGAGAACGGCGTCATGGCCAGGATGTAGAGGTCGAAGGCGAGCGACCAGTTGTCGATGTAGTACAGGTCGTGCTCGACGCGGCGCTGGATCTTCTCGTGGGTATCGGTCTCGCCGCGCCAGCCCTTCACCTGCGCCCAGCCGGTGAGGCCCGGCTTGACGCGGTGGCGGGCGAAGTAGCCATCGACCACGGCCTGGTAGAGATCGCTCTCGGCCTTGGCCTCGGTGGCGTGCGGGCGAGGGCCGACGAGACTCATCTCACCGCGCAGCACGTTGAAGAGCTGCGGCAGTTCGTCGAGGCTCGTCTTGCGGATGAAGCGGCCGACGGGCGTCACGCGCGGGTCGTCGCGCGTCACCAGCTTGCTGGCAGTCGCGTCCGTCTTGTCGATGTACATGGAGCGGAACTTGTAGACCTCGATGAGCTCGTTGTTGAAGCCGTAGCGGCGCTGCTTGAAGAAGATCGGGCCACGGCTGTCGAGGCGGATCGCCAGCGCCACGAGCGCCATCACCGGGGCGGCCGCCAGCAGCAGCAGCGCACCGAGAACGCGATCCTCGAGGTTCTTGACGATGCGGTCCCAGTCCGTCAGCGGGCGATCCATCACGGCGAGCATCGGCACGCCGCCGATGTGCGTGTAGGCGCGGGCGTTGAGGCGAAGCTTCGAAGACAGCGCCGAAATGCGGATGTCGACGGGAATGGAGAACAGGCGGTTCAGGACCTGCAAGAGACGGTCCTCGGCAGAGACGGGGACAGTCACGATCAGGAGATCGACGCTGGCGTTGCGACAGAAGGCCGTCAACTGCGAGAAATCACCGAGTTTCGGGTAGCCGCAGAAGCTGTCGCTCGAGCGCTCGTCGGTGCGGTCATCGAAGACGCCGAGGATCTCGACATGGTGTGCGCCATCTCGCTCGAGGCTGCGGATCAGGGTCTCGGCAGCGGTGCCACCGCCGACGACCACCGTGCGGCGCACGAGGCGGCCGGTCTCGGCCAATCGACGGATCACGTGGGCGACCGGGATGCGCGCGGCAACGAGGGCTGCCGAGGCGAGCATCATCCAGACCAGGCCATGTTTCGGCCCGAAAACGTGTACCGCGAACAGGTAGCCGAGACCGCCCGCCATGGCGAACACGCAGAGCACGGCCTTCACGATCTTCTCAAGCTGGGAGGAGGGGCTGCGGAGTGACCGGATGGTGTAGGCCCAGCTCCCCTGCAGCACGACGAGCACGGCGGGCACGACCAGCGCCTCGCGCGGAATCCAACCGAGAAGAGGCGGCAAGGTCGCGCCCACGATCAGCGCCGCCGCGATGCCGGTGAGGCACAGCAGAACCGCGTCCAACAGAAGCACCGAAAAGATCAGCTTCGGGCGCGAGGCGGCGCCGTTGCGATCGAAGAACCACCCCCAAGGCGAGGGCACACGGAAGCGGGCGGCGTCAGGGCTGCTGCCCGTCGCCAAAGGCGTATCCGGCGAGCGGTTCAGTTCGTTCAACTCGACAGTCGCCACGGCGCCCTCGCTCGATCGAAGATCATTGCGCGGACATTGGCGGCGGCGGCCTCAATCCGGACTTAACGAGCGCGGACATGGCGATGTCTCAAGCCACGCGGACCGGGACATTCCAGCGGCAGCGTGAATACATCGTTGCGGGACGTCCGCTCACGACCGGCGGGCGAAGCGGCGCGCGAGAGACAGGCCGTGGCGCGTCTTTTCCCAATGAAAGGGCCGGTGGAACAGCTCGACCAGGGCGCGATAGCCGGCCCACGAAACGAGAAGCCAATAGACCGGCATCAGGAATGCCCACGGGACGAGCCAAACCCAGCGGCGGCGGGCCACGGCGGCCGCGGCGGACAGAACCGGCGCAGACATGCCGATCACGAAGGCGGCGACGGCGACATGGCGGGCGGCGATCGCCCAGGGGGTGTCGGGCGCTCCGCCCGTTCCGTAAAGGGTGGCGAGCGCGAGCCCGGCCAGGGCCAGCGGATACGCCAGTGCCGACAGCAGCACGCCGCCCATCACCACCTGAACGCCGAGGAAGCGCCAGAGGCCGAGTTCCCGGAGCAGACGTCCCGGCCGTCGCATGTGGACCAGCCACGTCTGCATCCAGCCCTTGATCCAGCGTGTGCGCTGGCCGATCCAGATACGCCGCGATACGGGCGCTTCCTCCCACGTCGTCGAGGCCAGCGTCTCGGTGCGGTAGCCGGACCGGGCCAGGCGAATGCCGAGATCTGCGTCCTCCGTCACGTTGTAGGGGTCCCAGGCACCGACCGCCCGCAGGATGTCGGTGCGGAAATGGTTCGATGTGCCGCCGAGCGGGATCGGCAGGGACAGGCGCTGCAGGGCCGGCAGCAGACCGTCGAAGAGGGACGAGTATTCGAGGGTGAACTGGCGGGTGAGGAAACTGTCGGCCGGGTTGTAGACGTTGAGCCGGGCTTGCACGCAGGCGAGGCCCGGCGATGCGCGACGGAACGCAGCGGCGGCCAACCGCAACTGGCCCGGCTCAGGCCGATCCTCGGCATCGTAGACGACCACCAGATCGCCGGAGGAAAAGGCGAGCGCATAGTTCAAGGCTTTCGGCTTGGTGCGCGGGCCGCCTTCCGGCACGACGATCCAGCGCATGCCGGGCGGAAGACGTGTCGATGCCGCCGCCCGACGCGTCGCCAGATCGCGCGCTTCGAGAACGAGGATGATCTCGAGGCGATCCGAGGGGTAGTCCAGTCGCGACAGGGCGGCGACCAGCGACGGCAGCACGCCGGCCTCGTCGTAAAGAGGAACCAGCACCGTGTAGCGGGGCAGGGCCGCGTCAGCCGCCGGCGTGGACGGGGGCGGCGCAATGCGCGGGCGCGGCGCCACGAGGATCTCGAAGACGGCCAGGACACGCAGGGCAGCCGCCAGAAGGAATGGCAGCAGGAGCAGTGCGCCGAGCGTCGCGAGTGTGGCCAAAGGCTGCAGCACCAAACCCGCAGACAACGCCGAGACGCAGGGAAGTCCGATCCACGGCAGCCAGCGTGGTCCCGGCCCGAAGGCCGACAGATCGGGGCGGCTGCGGTACAGGCCGTGCACCGCCTCCGTGAAGGCGCGGTCGCGCGAGACGGCGTGCTGCAACGGCGGTTCCGGTGGAGCCCGAACGCGCGCCTTCTGCCCCCGCCAACCCGACCTACGTTCCGCCCCGCTCACCCTGCGTTGCTCCAAATATCGTAGAGAGTATCGAACGGCCAAAGCCCGGTGGAACGCGATCAGATCATCCACAGGCCTGCAACATACCCACCGGCAACGGCGACCGACGCGCCGCGGCCGCTTGACAACATGGGCTCCGCATGAGACCCGCGCAGAGCACGGCGTAACGTCGGGACTTCCGTTCGACCGAGCCTATCGCCCGATCGAGAGACGCCGACGCGAAGCATGCGTGCGAGCCGACAATGCGACGCCGGCAGAACGGTCACTCAAATGTTCGTCCAGAGACTATCGGGTTGGCTACGTTTCGCAAGCAGGACCGCGCTCGTCCTGGTTCTGATTGTTGCACCTGGGCTGCCCGCCGCCGACGCGCAGCGCCTCGCCAACAGCGTCGAGCCCGAGCCATCGCGCCGGGTCGCCATCCGGTTCATGACCGACAGTGATTACCCGCCGTTCCACTACTATGACGAGGAAGGGACGCTGACCGGGTTCAATGTCGACATCGCGCGCGCCATCTGTCTCGAGCTTTCGGCTGCCTGCGACATCCAGGTCCGGGCGTGGCGGGATCTGCTGCCGGCCCTGAAGCGTGGCGACACCGACGCCGTCGCCGCATCGCACGCCATCACGCCAGCGCTGCTTCGCGAGTTCGAGGTGACGGACCGCTACTACTACACGCCGGCCCGGTTCGCCGGGCGACGTGACGGCGCTGCCATTGCGGCCACTCCCGAAGCTCTCGAAGGGCGGCGGATCGGCGTCGTGCGCAACAGTGCGCACGAGGCCTATGCGCGCACATTCTTTCCGAACAGCGCCATCGTGACGTTCGATACGGCGGACCTCGCGCGGGACGCGCTGCGCACCGGCACCGACATCGAGGTCGTGTTCGGTGACGGCATCGGGCTCGGCCTGTGGATCAACGGGACGCTGTCGCGGGGCTGCTGCGAATTCAAGGGCGGGCCGTTCCACGAGCCCAAATACTTCGGTGACGGCGTCGGCATCGTGGTGCCGAAGACGGATCCGCAGCTCAAGAGCCTGATCAACCAGGCCCTGGCCAAGATCCGCGCCAGCGGTGTCTACGAGGATCTGCTGCTCCGGTACTTCCCCAACCGCGTGTTCTGACGCCCTGACACGGGACGTCCCGCCGCGACGCGCCGGTCACGGCGGGACGGCGAACAGCGGTGCGGACAATCGCTACCGTTACTTCATGCCGCGCTCCTGGAGCACCTTCCGCGCAATCCGGAAGCACTCGACGCCGGCGGGGAAGCCCGAATAGATCGCGATCTGATGCAGGATCGCCTTGAGCTCCTCCTTGGTGACGCCGTTGTTCAGGGCGCCGTTGAGGTGAAGCTCCCATTCGTGCATGCGGCCGAGGGCGGCCAGCATCGTCAGGTTCATCATGGAGCGGGTCTTCGGCGGGATGCGGTCGTCGCCCCAGATCTTGCCCCAGCAGAACTCGTTCAGCATGTCCTGGAACTCGGCATTGAAGTCGTCGGCGGTCGACAGCGACTTCTCGACATACTCGGCGCCGAGCGTGCTCTTGCGGGCGGCGAGGCCCTTGTCCCAAAGCGCTTTGTCCATGATCGATCTCCTGATTTGAGCGGGCCAGACTGCTGGCGGACCGGCGCCGGGGGCGGCGCGGGGCCCATCAATGGCAGCGAAAGGAACTCCGCTCAAGAGTTGGTCAGCGAGGTTCGGTCCGGCTTGCAGCGATGCGCTCCTGCGCCTCCAACTGCGCCTTCCGCGCGCCGGAAACGCGGCGGACATGATCGGCGAGCGGCGGGGCTGCGACCTGGAGCTGGAGGAAATCGTCGCGGTAGAGCTTCAGGAGCCGGGTCCGCGTGACGGCGCGATAGGACCCCTTGTTGCGGGCGTCGTCGAGCATCGCCGTCACCCCGAAGAAGTCGCCGACGCGGTAGTCGTGCGCCAGATCCTCGGAGAGCGTCTGGCGTACGTGGCCGCTCGCCACGAAATACATCGCCTCGCCCGGAGCACCGTCGGGGATGACCTCCACGAACGGAGAGATGCTCTTGGCGTGGAGGAGCGGCATCAGACGCGCGATCTCGTCGGATTCGAGGTCGGCGAAGAGCGGAATGCGGGACATCAGCGACCACGTCAGAACGAAATCGTGCCGACCGACCTCGGTGGCGAACCCGCTCGCGATGATGGCGACCGGCAGCGCCAGGACGCACAGGCCGCAGACCATCGTCAGGGAAGCCCAGATCTTGCCGAGCGGCGTGATCGGCGCGACGTCGCCATAGCCGACGGTCGTCAGCGTCGTGATCGCCCAATAGGCGGAATCAGGAATGGTGCCGAACTTCTCCGGCTGGATCGACCCCTCGATGAAATACATGCCCGTCGAAAAGAAGAGGAGGGCTGCGATCAGCAGCATGAACGCGCCGGCCAACGATCGCTCCTCGTTGGCGATGACGCGCAGCAGCGTATGGATGGCGGGCGAATAGCGGGTCAGCTTGAGGAAGCGGAACAGACGAAAGGCACGCAAGGCGCGCAGGTCGATGCCGAACATGGCGGCGAGATAGAACGGCAGGATGGCCAGAAGATCGATGATCAGCACCGGCCGCAGCGCGAAGGTCAATCGCGCGCGCCACGACGGCAGGCGCGACAGCATGCGCACCTCGACCGCCGTCCACAGGCGAAGGGCGTACTCGATCGTGAACACGATCACCGAAAATATCTCGAACCAGCGCAGCCAGACGCCCCATTCGGCCTCCACGCTCGGGACCGTCTCGAGGCAGAAGGCCAGCACGTTGAGCGAGATCAGGACGACGAGCGTGAAATCGAAGATCCTGCTCGCCGGGCTTTCTCCGCGCCCCACCTCGATGATCTCGTAGATCCGACGGCGCAGCGTCGGCTCATCGGCATGTTGCATCACCACTCCTATCGCAGGATGCTCACGTGACGTCCTCGATCACGCGAACCCAGGTCCCCAGCCTTTCGGCCTTTGCCGATACCGACACGCAAGTCTTTCCCCCGATACGGTGATGGGCGAAAGCATCTGCTCCATCATCGCCGACAGGCAGGATGCCGCAGTCCGGTTTTCACCCCACCACGAAACATGCATTACTGCCGCGACCCCGACCTGGAGCCCCGATGACCGCGACAGCCACCGTCCATAACCCATACCGCCGCAATGTGGCCCTGCTCGCCATCGCCCAGGGTCTCTTCATGTGCACCCAGTCGATGGGGATTGCCACTACTCCACTTGCGGGGCATTCGCTGCTCGGCGTCGACAAGTCTCTGGCGACGCTGCCCATCTTCCTCAATCATGCCGGCATCATGCTGACGACCATTCCGGCGTCGCTGCTGATGGGAAAGATCGGACGGCGGGCCGGGTTCACGATCGGGGCGTTCCTCGCCATCGTATTCGGGCTTCTGGCGGCTTATGCCATGGTGATCCAGAGCTTCGAATTGCTTTGCGTTTCTGCGCTCCTGCAGGGATCGGCGGCCGCCTTCGCGTGGTACTACCGGTTCGCTGCGGCGGATTCCTCGCCGCAGGACTACAAGGCCAAGGCGATCTCCTACGTCATGGCGGGCGGAATTGCAGCGGGCTTCCTCGGTCCCGAGATCGCGAAGCGGACCGTGGACTGGTTCGAGCCCGTGACGTTCATGGGCGTGTATGTCGCGATCACCATCACGGGCGTGCTCAGCGTGCTGCTGATGCAGTTGCTCCGAATCCCGGAGCTCAGCAAGACCGAGAGCGCGGAGGGTGGGCGGCCGATGTCGGAAATCATCCGGCAGCCGGCCTATATCGGCGCGCTCGTGTCGTCGATGTTCGGTTACGGCGTCATGACGCTCGTCATGTCGGCGACGCCGCTCGCGATGCTCGCCTGCGGATTCAAGTTCGGCGACAGCGCCACCGTGATCCAGGTACACATCATCGCGATGTTCCTGCCGTCGTTCTTTACGGGGCATCTCATCCAGAAGTTCGGCGTACTCACGATCATAGCGACCGGCGCGCTGATCCAGGTCGGCTGCGCCGTGGTCAACATCGCGGGCATCGACTTCGCCAACTTCCTCATCGCGAACATGCTCGTCGGCCTCGGGTGGAACTTCACCTACGTCGGCGGATCGACGCTGCTGACACGGACCTATCGGCCGTCCGAGCGGTCGCGGGTGCAGGCCAGCCACGATTTTGTCGTCTACGCAACGACGGCGACGGCGGCGGCGCTGGCCGGTTTCCTGCAGCAGAAATCCGGCTGGATGGCAATCAATATCGCGGCGCTGCCGCTGATGGGCATTGTGATGGCGACCATGCTCTGGCTCGGGCTGAAGGAACGGCGCGAGGCCAAAGCTCAGGCGGCGGAATGACAGGTGGGCGGATCGTGGCGGGTGAGCGGGCGCAGTCGAAACGCGCTTGAATGAACCGCCGGCTGCTGCATTCATAGCGACGGGTCCGTTTGATCCAGGTCAGAATCGTCGAGGCTGCCGCACGCGATAGTGGCCATGATACGTCCAGCGCGCCAGCCAAGGAGCCGCAAGCCATGTACAAGAACATCCTCGTCGCAACCGACGGCTCGGAACTCGCCCACAAGGCGATCGCGCAGGGCTTTGCTCTGGCCAAGGCCGTCGGCGCCAAGGTCACGGCCGTGACGGTCACGGAGCCATGGACCGCGGTCGTGCCCGGCGAGATGGGCATGGCCTTCCCGGTCGGCGAATATGAAAAGGGCGCCTCGGAGAACGCCGCCAACATCCTCGCCGCGGTGAAAGCGGAGGCCGCCAAGGCAGGCGTCGCCTGCGAGACCGTGCACATGGCCGACCAGTACCCGGCCGACGGCATCATCGCCACGGCCAAGGAAAAAGGCTGCGACCTGATCGTCATGGCGAGCCATGGCCGGCGCGGGCTGTCTCGACTTCTGATCGGCAGCCAGGCCAACCAGGTGGTCGTACACTCGTCGATCCCGGTGCTCGTCGTCCGCTGACGCCCGTCGCCCCGCTATTCAGCGCCGCCGTGCCGTTCTAGCCTGCTGCCTCAAGCGGAGCGGAATACTCCGCAGCAGACAGCAGGGAGCGAGGCATGCGCGGGCTCGAAGGACGGACGGCCATCGTCACAGGCGGCGCGGGTGGCATCGGGGCCGCGATCTGCCGGCGCCTCGCGGAAGAGGGCGCCAAGGTCGGTGTGCTCGACCTCAGGCGCGAGGCGGCCGAAGCCGTGGCGCGAGAGATCGGCCATGGCGCATCGGCCCATGACTGCGACATCACCGATCTCGCTGCCGTCGCGGCGGCCGTCGCGACCTTCGAAGCGGCGCAGGGGCCGACCGACATCCTCGTCAACAACGCGGGATGGGACAAGTTCGCCTACTTCCTCGATACCACGCCCGAGGACTGGGACCGGATCATCGCCATCAATCTGCGCGGCCCGATCCACCTGCACCACACCGTTCTCAAAGGCATGCAGGCGCGGCGCAAAGGGCGTGTCGTCAACATCGCATCGGACGCGGGGCGCGTCGGGTCGTCGATGGAGGCCGTCTACTCGGCGTGCAAGGGCGGCATCATCGCGTTCACGAAGACGATCGCGCGGGAGATGGCGCGCTCGAACGTGACCGTGAACTGCGTCTGCCCCGGGCCGACCGATACGCCGCTGCTGGCGCAATTCCTCGGTGGCGGCGAGCAGGGCGAGAAGGCCTACGAGGGCTTGAAACGCTCAGTACCGCTGAAACGACTCGGGCAGCCGGATGACCTTGCGGGGATGGTCGCATTCCTCGCCTCCGACGACGCCGCCTACATCACGGGGCAGGTGATCTCGGTGTCGGGTGGCCTCACCATGAGCGGCTGAGCAGCACCACAGTCAGGCGTCGCGTGGGGCGAAGACGATGATCGCCGCGCCTGCGGGGCAGACGGCCGCGCCCAGCAGGTCGAAGCGGTCGGGGGAACGGCCTTCGACTGCCCACAGCCAGGCGAGGGAGGCTGCGATGTAGACGCCGCCATAGGCGGCGTAGGCGCGGCCGGCGAACGGCAATTCGACGAGTGTCAGGCTCCAGGCGAAGATCACCAGCGCTGCGATGCCGGGCACGAGCCAGAGAGGGGATGCACCGAGGCGCGCCACGGCCCAGAAGGCGAAGCAGCCGGCGATCTCGGCCACCGCCGCGCCGATGAAATAGACAAGAGACATTCCATTCTCTCCGGGCGGTGAGTGAGCCGCTGGCCATCTCGCCGTCAGCATGGCACGCTTCGGCGCCGCTCGCGAAGCCGGAGACCGCCCCCATGACCGCCACCAATCTGGCGCGGCTCGATGCCGCCGAAAGTGTGATCAAGACGCTCGTCTCCAACGGCGTCGACACCCTCTATTGCCTGCCCGGCGTGCAGAACGACGATTTCTTCGATGCGCTCGTGCGGACGGGGCAAGCGCTCACACCGATCCATACGCGGCACGAGCAGGCGACGGCCTACATGGCGCTCGGCGCGGCGATGGCGACGGGAAAGCCGCAGGCCTACTGCGTCGTGCCGGGCCCGGGATTCCTTAACACGACGACGGCGCTCGCGACGGCGCAGTCGCTCTGCCAGCCGGTGCTCGCGATCTCGGGACAGATCTTCGAGGACAAGATCGGCAAGGGGCTCGGCTATCTGCACGAGATCCCGAACCAGTTCGGCATCATGAGCACGCTGACGAAGTGGGCGGCGCACATCGACGGACCGCACGATGCTGGCGCCAAGACACGGGAGGCGTTCCGGCAGATGCTTTCCGGCCTGCCAGGGCCCGTGGGGCTCGAGTGCGGCTGGGACGTGTGGAAGCGGGCGGCCGACGTGGCGCTCGATACGGAACCAGTCGCGCGGGAGACGCCCGCGATCGACGAGGATGCGGCAGAAGCCGCGGCGCGGCTCCTCGCCAAGGCCAAGCGACCGATGATCTGGGTCGGCGGCGGCGCGCTCGACGCCGGGCCGGAGATCACGCGGCTCGCGGAGATGCTGCAGGCGCCGGTCGTCTCGTTCCGGACCGGCGCCGGCGTGATCGATACGCGGCACGCGCTCGCCCAGCGGGTCACCGGGGCCTTCAAGCTGTGGCCGGACGTCGACGTGCTGATCGGGATCGGCACGCGGCTGCACAGCCAGCTCGAATGGGGCACGGACGACCAGATGAAGGTCATCCACCTCGACATCGATCCGACGCGGCCGGGGCGGATCCGGACGCCCGACGTCAAGCTGATCGCCGACGCCCGGGAGGGCACGGCCGCGATCCTGGCGCGCATCGGACGGCATCTCGACACGCGCGACAGCCGGGCGGACGAGATGGCCGCAATCCGCGCCGAGGTGGAGCGGGATCTCGTCGATCTGGCGCCGCAGAAGGCCTGGGTGGAGGCGATCCGGGCGGGCGTGCCCGACGACGGGATCGTCGTCGAGGAACTGACGCAGGTCAGCTACGTCAGCCGGGTGATGTATCCGGTGCACGCGCCCAGAACCTACATCGCATCGGGCTACCAGGGCACGCTCGGCTGGGGCTATTCGACGGCGCTCGGCGTGCAATCGGCGCGTCCCGACCGGCCGGTCGTCTCGATCTCGGGCGACGGTGGGTTCATGTTCGGGATGCAGGAGATCGCGACGGCGACGCGGCATGGCATTCCGCTCGTCGCGGTGGTGTTCAACGACGGCGCCTACGGCAACGTCAGGCGCATGCAGCAGCTCAACTACGACGGCCGGGTGGTGGCGAGCGATCTCAAGAATCCGGACTTCGTGAAGCTCGGGGAGAGCTTCGGCATCCGGGCGACGCGAGCGACCTCGCCCGGCGCGCTCACGACGCAGATGAGCGAGGCCATCCGGGCGCGCGAGCCGACGCTGATCGAGGTGCCGGTCGGGCCGTTCCCGGACCCGTGGCGGCTCTTCATGCGCAAGAAGATCCGTGGATGAGAGCAGCGGACCGGCGGCGCGACGTCAATCGACGATGAACAGACGCGCGCCGTCTGCGCCCGTCGACGAGCGATGCGGCTCGGCGCCGTCCGCGACCTGATAGCTCTGGCCGGGAAGCAACGTGAAGCGGCGACCGTCGGCAAGCTCGGTGTCGAGCCGGCCTTCGAGAACGAGCAGGATATGGCCCTTTTCGCACCAGTGGTCGGCGAGATAGCCGGGGGTGTACTCGACCATGCGGACGCGAATGGCGCCGAAGTTCCGGGTGCGCCAGTAGGCCATGCCGGTGTCGCCCTTGTGCTCGGTGCGCGGGACGGCGGACCAGTCGGTGGTGCCGAAGGGAATGTCAGTCATCCGCACGGGGGCTCTCCTTGTTCTGCTCGGGCGGCGCTTCGCCATCCTCGTCGACATCGGTGCCGGCACCGGGGATCGCATAGGAGCCGCCGAGCCACCGCGCCAGATCGATGTCGGCGCAGCGCTTCGAGCAGAAAGGCCGATAGGCCTCAATGGTCGACTTCCGGCAGATGGGGCAACGGGGCAGCCGGATAGGGCCACTGCCCGGTTCGCTGTCGCCTCCGTCGCTCATCGGCGGTCTCCTTGCAGATCGAAGGCGGGGCAGAACCATGGCGGGCCTTATTCCGGCTCCGCCTCGCCGGCCTTCAGCCAGTTGAAATGGATCGGGAAGCCTTCGCCGAGCAGCATGGCGACAACTTCCGTCAACGGCAAGCCGACCACGTTGGTGTAGGAGCCCGACAATTTCTGCACAAAACAGCCGGCGAGGCCCTGGATCGCGTAGCCGCCGGCCTTGCCGCGCCATTCGCGGGAGGCGAGGTAGCTCTCCATGTCTTCCTTCGAGAGGCGCTTGAAGCGGACGCGGGTCTCCACGACCTTCAGGCGGACGCGGTCGTCCGGCGTGATGAGGCAGAGGCCCGTCAGAACGCGATGCGAGCGGCCGGACAGCCGCAGCAGCATGGCCATCGCCTCGTCGACGTTCTTCGGCTTTCCGAAAATGCTGCGGCCGTGGGACACGACCGTGTCGGCGGCGAGGACGTAGGCCTCGGCGAAATCGGGATCGTTGGCGATCAGATCGCGGGCGGCCTCGGCCTTGGCGCGGGCGAGACGCGTGACGCAGCTCCTCGGCATCTCGGCGCGCTTCGGCGTCTCGTCGATGGTGGCCGGGCGCAAGGCATCGGGCTCGACGCCGACCTGGGAGAGCAGCATCAGGCGGCGCGGACTGGCGCTCGCGAGCACGAGGCGCGGGCGCAATTCGGCGCGGCGCCCCACCGGCCGGGTGCGGGCTCGCGTCTGGCGCAACGACTCGCGGCGCTGCGGAAGCGACAGTCCGAGCAGGGAAAAGGCCGACGATTTGGTGGCGCTCATGGAGAGGCGTCTCACAGTTGGTACCGGGCACCGTCGGGCCAGGGCAGGCCGTCGACAGCGTTAACGATGCTTCGCTGGCGACCATGCCAAGGCGCGGAGGGCCGGATCAAGGCCTTTGTCGTCAGGAGGGGCCGTCCCCCCCAGCTTCCCTGCTCGCGGGAGGGCCGCAGCTTCGCTATGGTGCGGCCACATCAGCCCACGCCCGGAGACCTACCCATGGCAAAAACGCCGCGCATGCCCGAAATCGCCGAAGCCGACCAGACGCCAGAGCAACGCAAAGCCGTCGCCGACATCGTTTCCGGCCCGCGGGGGCATCTCGTCGGGCCGTTCATTCCGCTGCTCCGCAGCCCCGACTTCATGGGGCGGCTGCAGCGCACGGGCGAATATCTGAGGTTCAACAGCGCCTTCGAGACGCGGCTTTCCGAACTCGCGATCCTGATCACGGCGCGGGCGTGGTCGCAGAACTTCGAGTGGCACCATCACCGGCCGATCGCCGAAAAGGCGGGTCTCCGGGGCGACATCATCGAGGCGATCGCAGACGGACGGCGGCCGATGTCGATGGGTATGGACGAGGCCGCGATCTACGACTTCCTCGACGAACTCGGGCGGACGAAGACCGTCTCCGAGGCGACCTACAAGCGGACCGTCGCCCTGTTCGGCGAGCGGGGCGTGATCGATCTCATCGGCATCCACGGCTACTACAGCCTGCTCGCCATGGTATTGAACGTCACACAGGCGCCGCTGCCGGACGGGGCCAAGCCCGGCCTCGCGCCGCTACCCTGACGCCACAAGACCGGCCCCGGCGGCGAAAGCCGTCGCCCGGGGCCGCGGGGGCCGAGACCCCAGGAGACCGTTCGCCATGACTCCCACGATCGCCGTCGTCGGCCGACCCAACGTCGGCAAGTCGACGCTCTTCAACCGTCTGACGGGCAAGAGGACGGCCCTCGTCTCCGACCTGCCCGGATTGACGCGCGACCGCCGCGAGTCCGAGGCGATCGTCGGTGGCCATGCCATGCGGCTCGTCGATACGGCGGGGCTCGAGGAAGCGCATCCCGACAGCATCCCGGCCCGCATGCGCGCGCAGAGCGAAGCGGCCATCGCCAAGGCGGACCTCGTGCTGTTCGTGATCGACGCCCGCGCCGGCGTGACGCCGGCCGACAAGGCGTTCGCCGGCGTCGCCCGGCGCTCGGGCGCGCGCGTCATCCTGGTCGCCAACAAGTGCGAGGGGCGCGCGGGAACAGGCGGGTTCTACGAGGCCTACGAGCTTGGTCTCGGCGAGCCCGTGGCGATCTCGGCCGAGCACGGCGAGGGCCTCTCCGATCTCGAGCACGAGATCCTGGCGGCGCTCGACATGAAGCCGAAGCCGGTCAGCCAGCGCCGGAAACGGCGTGGGCGCGCCGCCGAGGCGTTCGAGGATCAAGCCAATACACGGGACGAGACCGGCGAGGGGCTGGAGCCTGGCGACGACGGCGAAGCCGCCGACACGACACGCCCGATCCGCATCGCCATCGTCGGGCGGCCGAATGCGGGCAAGTCCACCCTCGTCAACACCGTGCTCGGCGAGGAACGGATGATCACCGGGCCGGAACCCGGGCTGACGCGCGACAGCATCGCCACCGACCTGATGTGGAAGGGCCGCGCCGTCCGGCTGTTCGACACGGCGGGGCTTCGACGCAAGGCGCGCATCGAGGAGCACGCCGAAAAACTGTCGGCCAGCGATGCGCTCCGCGCCATCAAGTTCGCCGAGGTCGTGGTGCTGCTCATCGATGCGACGCACCCCTTCGAGCAGCAGGACCTGATCATCGGCAACCGCATCGTCGAGGAAGGCCGGGCGCTGGTGATCGGCATCAACAAGTGGGACGCGATCGAGGACAAGCAGAAGGCGCTCAAGGACCTGCGCGAGACGGCGACCGAGAAGTTCGCCGATGCGTCGGGCGTGGCGCTGGTGCCGGTTTCGGCGCTGTCAGGCCGCGGCGTCGACAAGCTGATGGACGCGGTCGTCGCCGCCTACGAGGTGTGGAACCGGCGCGTGCCCACAGCGGCGCTCAACAGATGGCTCCAGGAAGCGCTCGACCGGCATACACCGCCGGCATCGAGCGGGCGGCGTATCCGGCTCCGCTATGCGACGCAGCCCTCGACGCGGCCGCCGACATTCGTCGCCTTCTGCTCGAAGCCGGGCGATCTGCCGCCGTCCTACATCCGCTACCTCGTGAACAGCCTGCGCGAGGCGTTCGACCTGCCGGGGACGCCGATCCGGTTCGGGCTCAGAAAGGGCGCCAACCCCTACGCCAAGGATTGACATCGTCCGTCGTGGCCGCACGGGCACACGTGACAGCTCATTCTGCTCACAACGCAGATTGGCCCTCAGGAACACGCGCGCAAATCAGTATTCTGTCACTCTACTTGTTCTAGAGAGGGGCTGATCTCGATGAGCATGCGGGGACCTGCCGTATTTATACTTCTGGCCAGTTTGGCCGCTTCGCCGGCTACTGCGCAAACTCAGACGACCTATCCGGAAAAAGTCGAAGAAAGCTGCAAGGAAGACTACTTCCGGTACTGCGCACCCTACGCGCTCGGCACCGACGAACTTCGGCGCTGCATGGAAGCCAACGGCAAAGCGCTCGCCAAGAAATGCCAGCAGGCGCTGCTCGATGCCGGCCTCGTCAACATGAGCCGGATCCGGCGCGGCGGCTGAAGCGATCTACCTGGTCGGGGGGACGGGGCGCCCGGTGGCTGGAACCGACGCGGTCGGGCGTTTCCTCATGATTCTGGCGAGTGCGCGCTTTGCGGATGCCAGACCCGGGTCCAGCCCGAGGGCCTTCTGGAGGTCGCTCCGCGCCGTGTCGAGGTCGCCCTTCTGCTCGTAGGCGAGACCGCGATTGAGCCACGCCAGGGCGAACGCCGGGGCGGCATCGATCACGGCCGTGAAATCGTCGATGGCCGGGATGGGCCTGCCGAGACTCACGTAGACGTTGCCGCGATTGTAGCGGGCTTCCAACAAGGACTGATCCGCATCGAGCGCGGCATCCAGATCGGCGAGCGCCGAGTTCAGATCACGCATGGCGGCGTGGGCGATGGCGCGATTCATGAGGGCGGTCGCCAACACGTCCGGCGCCGGGTCGCTGGCGATGATCTCCGTGCAGCCATCGAGCCGAATCCTGGCGTTCGTCGCCTCGTTGCAGTCCGTCACCGGGTCGGCCGATGCGGGCTTCGTCGCGAGGCTCGCTGCCAGCGCGAGAACCACGAGCATGCTCCGCGCCGACCACTGACGCGGCTTTCGTCCGGTTGCTTCGCGGGGCCATACCGACACGCCTCGATCTCCATGCCTAGGCGAGGTCTGGAGCGCCGCGACCGACATGCGGTGCGACTCACCCAGCAGCCTACAGAACCATGGCGGCGCCTGTGTTGCACTCCATCAAAGCAAAAATTTCGGCCTTGTATCAATAAGGTATGCATGCTTGTCGGCGAGGCTCGACGCAGCTAGAGATGAACCGTGCTGCAGGCTCCCTCAGCCAGGCCGAGGTCTCGCCATGAACCGCGTTCTTCGCATCACCCTGCCCGTCGCCGGATTGGTCCTCGCCGGAGGACTGACGTGGATCGCGACGTCCGGCAGCCTCAACGGCTGGCTCCCGAGGCCGAGCCAAGAACCAGAGCGCATGGCTGCCACGCCGCCCGCGTCCGAGGCAGCGCCGCGTCGCGCCGGCGGTGACACGACGGCACCCGGGGCTCCATCGCAGGCGACGCCGGGTGCGCGAGACGCCATGAAGATCGAGGTGGCGCGCGTCGATGCCGAAGGGGCATCCGTGTTCGCCGGGCGCGCACCGGCCGGCAGCGTGGTCGTGCTCAGTGCCAACGGCAAGGACATCGCGACGGCGACGGCCTCGGAGGCCGGGCAATGGTCGGCGGTCGTTACGCAGCCATTCGCCCCGGGACCGGTGGACCTCGGCATCCGCGCCGCGGGTGGCGTCGCCGGCACTGAGGTCAGAGGGTCGATCCAGCGGGTGGAGGTGCCGAAAGGTACCGGCCTTCCGCAACTCGCCACAGCGGCTCCGCGGCCGGCGGCTGGCACGCCTGCACCGAAGCCCAAGAGCGAACTCGAGACGTTCGCGGACCTGGTCGCTGCGGCACGCGCGGAACGCGAGCGAGCGGAGGCGGCGAAGCGCTCGTTGCCCGGCGTCGCGTCCACGCAGGTCCCCGGGCCACCCGTCGGCACCCCGGAACTGCAGGCCGTCGGTCCCGGACGCGTGCCGCCCGCCGGAGGCGCCGGCAATGCCCCGGCGCCATCCCGCACGGTCATGGAAGCGTCCACATCGGCCCCTGCGACCCGCGCGCTCGACAAGGCCGTGCCGGTACCGGTCACGTTCATTACCGGCGAAAGCGAAATGACGCCGGACGGTCGGCGCGCGGCCGATCTCCTCGTCGAGTATCTGAAAATCACCGATCCGCCGTCGATCCGACTGTCGGGGCATGCCGACGAACGCGGCTCGGACGAGTACAATCTCGAGCTGTCGCGCAAGCGCCTCGAGGCGATCGAAGAGCATCTGCGACGGAACGGTTTCCGGGGACGGATGTCGCTCATCGCGCTCGGGAAGGCGGAGCCGTTCAAGGGGATCGATCGCAGCCGGATCAGCCGGGTCGAGGCCTGGCAGGCGGATCGCCGGGTCGAGTTGATCCTCAGCGAGTGAGGCTGGCAGGCACGGCGCTTCCGGCGATGCCAAGCTCGCGCATCGAACAATCAAAACGGCCGCCGAACGGGGTTCGGCGGCCGTTGTCGTTTCAAGGCCGTGGGTCGTCCCGGCCTGCGCCGGTCAGTAGGCGGAGGCGACGGCGTCAACGCCGTCCTTGGCGTAGATGTCGCGGCGGAACTGAACCACGCCGTCCTCGGTCGCCCAGGCCGTAATGTAGGCGAAGTAGAGCGGCACCGGTTTCTTCAGGCGCACGTCGAGACGCTCGCCGGTCTTCTTCATGCCGAGCACCTTCTCCTCGGTCCAACCCTGCTCGGAGACGAGCCAGGCGGCGAGGCGCTCGATACCGGAGATGCGCACGCAGCCGGAACTCGCGGCGCGGAAGTTACGGCCGAAGAGCGTCTGCGAGGGCGTGTCGTGCATGTAGACGGAGTGGCTGTTGTGGAAGTTGATCTTGACGAACCCCAGCGGATTCTCCGGACCGGGCTGCTGGCGGTAGGTGAGGCCCGCCACGCTCTGGCTGGACCAGTTGATCTTCGAGGTATTCAGCTTCTTGCCGTCGGCGCCATAGGCATCGATGCCGTACTTGGCCAGCGCGTCCTGGCCGCGCTTCTGCATGTCGCGCGCCTTGGGGACGAGGTCCTTGGTAATGACCGTCGGCGGCAGGTGCCAGACCGGATTGAAGTTCAACTCGTGGATCGCCGAGCGGAGGATCGGCGTCTGGCGATCGAGCTTGCCGACGACGCCGGCGTGCCGCGAAACGACGCGATCGTCCTCGACAGCCTCGATCTGGGCCGCCGGAATGTTGACGACAACGTACTTCTTGCCAGCGGTCCGGGCGAGCTCCTGGATGCGCGCGAGGTTCGTCTTGAGCTGCTGCAGACGCACGGCGGCCGGGATGTTGATGGCCGCGATCGTCCGCTTGTCGACGATGCCGGTCGGTGTCAGGCCGTTGGAGGCCTGGAAGCGCTTGACGGCGCGCTCGAGGGTCTGGTCGAAGCCGTAGCCGAAAACGCTGTCCTCGTCGCCGCGAAGATCCCCGGAGGCTGCCAGTCGCTGGCGCAGGATCTCGACCGCGCGCCCACTGGAGCCGGCCTGCAGGGTGCCGTCAGGCACGACGGGCCAGCCGCCCTTCTCGACGATGCCGGAATAGCGCTGGATGGCCGTCTTCATGGCGGCGACGTTGGCGGCAGACAACGTCGGGAAGCCCTTGGGGGGATTGGCCTCCCACTGCTTCGCGAACGAGTGGTCGTACGGCTGGTCCGGCGTCGGGGAACCGCTGTGAGGATCGAAGCGAACCCAGTTCACCTGGCCGTCCTGGGCCGCAGCCGGAGCGCCGGCAAATGCCAGCATTCCCGCAACTCCCAATGTCATTACGCCCACAATGGCGAAGCGCGTCATCATCGCGTGGTCCTTGCAGCTTCCAGAGTGCCCTCGCCGCGTGAGCGGGGAGCGTGGCCAACGAACGGCTCACGATCCTAGGCAAATCGGGTTAACGATCCCGTAACCATGTCGGACGGTCGGCCTCAGCCGGGCGCCGGGCAAAGCCGAGAGCCGGTCACTCATGCGCCAATTGCCGACGAGGCTCAAATACCGATCGCTCGCGGCGTGCTCGTAGCTTGGGATTGATGCGCGAGGGACACATCCAGCCGGTGCGGATCTGCTCAATGCCCGCAAAACGAAGAATGGGGGCGCGAGGCCCCCATTTCCGTTGGAAAGTGCCGCCGGGTGCGCCGAACAGGCGGCGCAGCCCGCGCTCACAGACGATAGCGAATCTGATCCGACCAGAACCGCTCGAGACGGACGAGCGTCTTGTTCATGTCCTGGACGCTCGAGCGGCCGACCTCGCCGACGGCCTCGATCGAGCCGAGCTGGCGCTCGTAGAGGGCATTGACGACGTCACAGGCGTCCTTGCCCTTCGCCGTCAGGCTGACCCGCACGGAGCGGCGATCGACCTCAGAGCGCTTGTAGTGAAGATAGCCCATGTCGACGAGCTTCTTCAGGTTGTAGGAGACGTTCGAGCCGAGATAATAGCCGCGCGTCTTCAATTCGCCCGCCGTCAGCTCGCTTTCGCCGATGTTGTAGAGCAGCAGCGCCTGCACGCTATTGAGCTCGGCACCGCCGACGCGATCGAATTCGTCCTTGATCACATCCAGCAGCAGACGGTGCAGACGCTCGATGAGCCGCAGGGCCTGCAGATAATCGGTGCGATAGGTATCGTCCTTCGCGTTTGCGCGCGGGCGCGCAATTTCCAACGCAACACTCATGGTACCTGCCTTCGGTTCGACTTGACGCTCTTTCCCGGACTGGTTGTTCTCTCCCGGGTGTTGCCACAAACCTAGATCAGGAAATTAAAGCTTACCCTAAAGGACATACTGAACGATCAGTGAAAGTAGCGGTCGTTTCGGAGCAGCGCCCGAAGCCTTCCCGCAAGGCACGCACGAAAGGCATTTCGAGGCCCGTCAGCGGGGCTCGGCCCTACTGACGATCAGGGCACGCTATCCCCGTGCCGACTGCATCGCCGTGCGGTCCGGCAGGTCGAGTTCACCTTCGGCGAGAGAGGCAAAGAAGGCGGCCACCTCGGCATCCGTCACGTCCTCGATCCGCGCGTGCCGCCAGCGCGGCGCCCGGTCCTTGTCGATCAACATGGCGCGCACGCCTTCGCGGAAATCGTCAGACGCCACGAGGCGCGCGCCGATGCGGTAGTCCTGGGCGAGCGTGGCGCGAATGTCGAGCGAGGCAGCTTCGCGGATGGCGCGGTGCGTCAGACACAGCGCCAGCGGCGAACGGCGGCGCAGGGCGTCGAGAACGGACGTGGCCCACTCGCGGTCGGCGTGGGAAGCGGCTTCGAGGCGGGCGGCGATTGCGGCGACGGACGGCGCATCGAAGTAGCGCGCGATACGGCCGGCATCCGACAGGAGCGGCGTGGCGGACGGCTCGATCTGCAGTCCATCGAGGAGCGGATCGACCGGGTCGGCGTCAGCGAGCGACCGCACGATGCCGTCGAACGCGGCCACCGGAACGACGTGCGTCACGAGACCGAGCGCGAGGGCATCGCCCGCCGTGACCGTCGCTCCGGTGAGGCCGAGGTAGACGCCGATGGAGCCGGGCATGCGCGCGAAGGCGTGAGACATCCCCGCATCCGGAAAGAAGCCGATCGCGGTTTCCGGCATGCTGAAGGCGTAGCGATCGCCGGCAACGCGATGCGTGCCATAGAGCGTGATGCCGACGCCGCTCCCCATCACCGTGCCGTCGATCAGGGATACCGTCGGCTTGGAGAAGCATTCCTGCAGCCAGAAAAGGCGGATCTCGTCGGCCATCGCGGCGCGCGCGGCGGCGAGATCGCCGGTGGCAAGGCCGATCAGCTCGCGCACGTCACCGCCGACGGAGAAGACGCCGGGAACCGACGACCGCAGCACGGCGCAGTAGACCATCGGGTCGCGGGCGAGGCCCGGATACCATGCGGCGAAGCGCATCTGCATGGCGTGATCCAGGGCATTGCGGCGCGAGGGCCGCGCGATGGTCGCAACGGCTGCCGCTCCGACGCGTTCGAGTTGAAGGCCTTCAACGGTGTGCGCTTCGCTCATCGCGTGCCTCCCTGGCGTTGCGACCGACTTGGCACTGCCGTGGCCGAATGGCAAGGCGGCCAACAGGTCGCTTGGGACGGACTCAATGTCGCCGCATCGCCGCCATATTGTCACGGATACAAGGCGAGCTATCGCGTCGCGTGCGTTTCAAGCATTATGCACCTGATTCGTCGCAAGCCTGATACTCCGTGAACACATCGGGGAGACACGGGCGCGACCGTCGAGAAGGCTGGAAGCTCCATGGTTCGACATTCGACCGGTCGCCTCGCCGCCATGAGTGCGGTGCTCGCCCTGCTGCCGGCCGTCGCGGGTGCGCAGACGCCTCAGCCCGTGGTTCGTTCTGCGCCCGCGGCACAGCCGGCAACGCCGCCGCCGCCGCCGCTCAAGACGCAGCAATTCCCGGTCACGCTGCAGGACAGCAAGAGCCAGCAGCAGCCTGAGGTGCCGGCGTGGAGCGCAGAAGAGGTGGCGGCGGCCAAAGCCGCCTGTGCGCCCGTGCTGGCCAAGTACGGAGTGGTCGCGACCGAAGCCGAGGAGATCAAGGACGGGGAATGCGGGACGGCCTATCCGCTCTCGGTCACGCGGGTCGCCAACGTCGAGTTCTCGCATCCCGCCGTCGTCAACTGCAAAGTGCTCGAGACGATCGGCGAGTGGCTGCGCACCGACGTGCAGGCGTCGGCCAAGCGGCATCTCGGCGCGCGCGTCGTCAAGATCGGTGTGATGAGTTCGTACTCATGCCGGAAAGCCTACGGGCGCAAGAAATCCCGGCTCAGCGAGCATGGTCTCGCCAACGCTCTCGACGTCGGACACTTCGAAATCGACAAGGGACCGGCCGTTGCGCTGCTCGCCGACTGGGGGCTGACCGAGCGCGACATCAAGGCCCGCATCGCCGCCGCCGAAGCCGCCGCCCGCAAGCTCGCGGAGGCAAAGGCCAAGGCTGACGCCGAAGCTCGTGCCCGGGCACAGAACCAGCCGAAGACACCGCCCGCTCCGAACGGCGTCGCCACGATGACGCCAGCCGATCGCGGCCTCGCCGGTCAAGCCGCCATGGACGGACTGTCGGCCCTCCGCGGCATGATCGACAGTGACACGGAACGCGGCGCATCGGGTCTTGCGCTGCAACCGCCCTCGCGCCTTGGTGGACCGAAAGCGAAGCAGCCCGAGACACCGGCCGTGGTCGCAACGCCACCCATGGTCACGACGACGACGGGAGGGCGGCAATACACGGCCCGGCAGCTCTTCCTGCGCGAGATCTACGACGCAGCGTGCAAGCGGTTCGGAACGACTCTCGGTCCGGAGGCGAACGAGGCGCACCGGAACCATTTCCATCTCGACATGGCGGATCGCGGAAACCGGGGCAATTATTGCCGCTGAGTTGCCTCAGCCGGCGCATGACGAAAGACGATCGCCGAAACGAGAACGGCGCCGGGACATGTCCCAGGCGCCGCTTCCATTTTCAGCCTCGATGACCGGCTCAGCCGCCCAGCGCCCGACGCAGCATGACGCCGATCAGATGAGCGCGATAGTCCGCCTCGGCATGGATATCCGACATCAGGCCGGCGGCGGGAACGGTCAACTTCTCGACTGCCTTAGCCGAGAAATCCGAGGTGAGGGCCGCCTCGGCCGCCTTGAGGCGGAACACGCCGGACTCGCCCGCGCCGGTCACCGCGACGCGCGGCCCGGCACTCGTGTTCGCAACGGCCACGCCGACCAGGGCATAGCGCGAGGCCGGATTGGCGAACTTGGCGTAGGTGAAGCTCTTCGGCACCGGGATGTCGATCCGGGTCAGGATCTCGTCGTCCTCGAGGGCCGTCGTGAAGAGGCCCTGGAAGAAGTCCTCGGCGGCGAGCTTGCGCTTCGTCGTCTGGACGGTCGCGCCGAGCGCCAGGACGGCGGCCGGGTAGTCGGCGGCCGGGTCGTTGTTGGCGACGGAGCCGCCGATGGTGCCGCGATGGCGGACGTGCGGGTCGCCGATGCCGGAGGCCAGCGCGGCGAGACCGGGGATCGCCTTCTTGACGACGTCCGAGCCCGCGACGGTGGCGTGGGTCACCATGGCGCCGATGCGAAGCACGCCGCCATCGACGGCGAGCTCCTGCAGGCCATCGACGCGTGCGAGGTCGACGAGATGGCCGGGCTCGGCGAGGCGGAGCTTCAGGGCGGGGATCAACGTGTGGCCGCCCGCAAGAAGCTTGGCGCCCGGGTGGGCCGCAAGGGCGCTCGTCGCCTCGTTCAGCGACGACGGCCGGTGATAGTCGAATGCGTACATGACTGTTCCTCCCTCACTCGGCCGCCTGACGGGGCATCTTCTGGATGGCGCGCCAGACGGCCTGGGGCGTCGCCGGCATGGCGATGTCCTCGTGGCCGAGCGCGTTGGTGATGGCGTTCATCATGGCCGCCGGGGCCGCGATGGCGCCGGCCTCTCCGCAGCCCTTCACGCCCAGCGGGTTGGACGGGCAGGGCGTGTTCGTCATGGCGACATTGAAGGACGGCACGTCGGCGGCGCGCGGCATGCAGTAGTCCATGAAGCTCGCGGTGACGAGCTGGCCGTTGGCGTCGTAGCGCGCGCCCTCGAGCATGGCCTGACCGACGCCCTGCGCAATGCCGCCGTGCACCTGGCCCTCGACGATCATCGGGTTGATGAGGATGCCGAAGTCGTCGACCGCCGTCCAGCGATCGACGCGGGTGACGCCGGTCGCCCTGTCGATCTCGATCTCGGCGATGTGCACACCCGACGGGAAGGTGAAGTTCTTCGGGTCGTAGAACGAGCCTTCCTTGAGGCCGGGCTCGATCTTCTCGCTGTCGAACTTGTGGGCGACGTAGGCCTGGAGCGCGACCTCGCCGAAGGTCATCTTCTTGTTGGTGCCGCGGGCCGAGAATTCGCCGTTGGCGAAGTCGACCTGATCGTCCTCGACCTCCATGCAGGCAGCCGCCACGCGCTTGCCCTTGGCGACGATCTTCTCCGCCGCCTTGACGATGGCCGAGGCGCCGACCGCACCCGAGCGCGAGCCGTAGGTGCCCATGCCCATCTGCACCTTGTCGGTGTCGCCGTGGACGATCGAGACCTGATCGATGGGGACGCCGAGCTTCGAGGAGATGACCTGGGCGAAGGTGGTCTCGTGGCCCTGGCCGTGGCTGTGCGAGCCAGTCAGCACCTCGATGGTGCCGACGGGATTGACGCGGATCTCGGCGGATTCCCACAGACCCACGCCGGCGCCGAGCGAGCCGACCGCACGTGACGGCGCAATGCCGCAGGCTTCGATGTAGGCGGAGAAGCCGATGCCCCGCAGCTTGCCCTTGGCCTCGCTCGCCGCGCGGCGACGGCCGAAGTTGGCGTAGTCGGCCATGGCCAGCGCCTTGTCGAGGCAGGCGGCGTAGTCGCCGGTGTCGTAGGTCATGATGACCGGCGTCGCGTAGGGGAACGTGGTGATGAAGTTCTGGCGGCGGAACTCGGCCGGGTCGCGCCCGGTCTCGCGGGCCGCCACCTCCACCAGGCGCTCGACGACGAAGGTCGCCTCGGGCCGGCCAGCGCCGCGATAGGCGTCGACGGGCGCGGTGTTGGTGTAGACGCCGTCGACCTCGCAGTAGATGGCCGGAATGGCGTACTGGCCCGACAAGAGCGGGGCATAGAGATAGGTCGGCACCGACGACGAGAAGGTCGAGAGGTAGGCGCCGAGGTTGGCCTTGGTCGAGGCCCGGAGCGCCAGGATCTTGCCCGAGGCATCGACAGCCAGTTCAGCGGTCGTCAGGTGATCGCGGCCATGGGCGTCCGCGAGGAAGGCTTCGGAGCGATCAGCGGTCCACTTGACGGGACGGCCGATCTTGCGGGACGCCCAGATGCAGACCGTCTCTTCGGCGTAGATGAAGATCTTGGAGCCGAAGCCGCCGCCGACATCAGGCGCGATGACGCGGAGCTTGTGCTCCGGCGCGATGCCGATGAACGCCGAGAGCACGAGGCGCGCGACGTGCGGGTTCTGGCTCGTGGTCCAGAGCGTCAACTGGTCGAGACCTGCGTCGTAGTCGCCGATGGCGGCGCGGGGCTCCATGGCGTTAGGGACGAGGCGATTGTTGACGATGTCGAGGCGCGTCACGTGCGCGGCCTTGGCGAAGGCGGCGTCCGTGGCGGCCTTGTCGCCGAGATGCCACTGGTAGACCGTGTTGGCGGGCGCCTCGGCGTGGATCTGTGGCTGGCCGGCGGACTGGGACGTCTCGAGCGCGACGGCAGCAGGCAGCACGTCGTAGTCCACCGCGACCTTCTCGGCGGCGTCGCGCGCTTCGGCAAGCGTCTCGGCAATGACGACAGCGACGTGGTCACCGACGTAGCGCACCTTGCCCTGGGCGAGCACCGGGTGCGGGCCGGCCTTCATCGGCGAGCCGTCCTTCGAATGGATCATCCAGCCGCAGATGAGGCCGCCGACCTTGTCGGCTGCAACGTCGTCGCCGGTGTAGACCGCGAGCACACCGGGAGAGGCCAGGGCCTCGGCGGTGTCGATGCTCCTGATCGCCGCGTGTGCGTGCGGCGAGCGGACGAAAATGGCGTAGGTCTGGAACGGACGATTGATGTCGTCGACGTACTGGCCCTTGCCGGTAATGAAGCGGAGGTCTTCCTTGCGCTTGACGGAAGCGCCGATGCCATCGGTGGTCATGGGGTGGTCCTCACTCGATCGGGCTCAGGGTCACTCGGCCGCCTGCTTGCCGGCAGTCATGGCAGCGGCGCCGTCCTGAATGGCGCGGACGATGTTATGGTACCCGGTACAGCGGCAGAGGTTGCCCTCGAGCTCCTCGCGGATGGTATGCTCGTCGACGCCGGCACCCTTGCGGTTCACGATGTCGATGCCGGCCATGATCATGCCGGGCGTACAGAAGCCACACTGCAGCGCGTGGTGCTCGCGGAACGCTTCCTGCATCGGATGCAGCTTGCCGCCCGGCGATATGCCTTCGATGGTGACGACGCTCGAGCCGTGGCACGAGACGGCGAGAGTGGTGCACGACTTGATGGCACGGCCATCGACGTGCACGACGCAGGCGCCGCACTGGCTGGTGTCACAGCCGACGTGGGTGCCGGTCAGGCGCTGGTTCGTGCGCAGGAATTCGACGAGCAGGGTGCGGGGATCGATATCTGCCGTGACGGTGCGGCCGTTGACGGTAAGCGTGACGGACGTCATTCGTTTGCCTCCCAAGCGACTGGCTGAAAGCCGGGCAACTGGGCGCCACTATAGCCGAATAAGGCGCCACGTCAGGGGGCATACGCACTTCGGGACGCTCCGGACCAAACAAAAGAGCCGGTCCCTGACGGAACCGGCTGTCGCGTGGCCAGTCCCGGATCGCACACCGGGCCGGCAGAGCTCATTCAGCTCACTATTGGGGGCACGAGCGGTTTGACACGCCGGACGAGCAGTCTCCAGTTCAGCGCCTCGAGGGCACTGTGACGCAGCGGACGTCGGGTCTTGGAAGCATCGACTGGCAGAACTCGTGGATGACGGCGTGTCTGCATGGACCACTCCATCGTCGTTGAGACCGTCGCCGCATGCCGACAGCCGCCCCCGAAATCGGGGCAGCGCGTCGACTGCGGGTAATGGCCAGATCAGGATGGGTACGAATAGAACCGGTCGAAGCCGACGATCGACAACGAGGTGGCAAGCGACCCATCCGATCCGCCGCGCCGCTCGTCCTGGCCGTGTGGCCCGATCCCAGCATTCCCTCGCCCGGTTCTCGCAAGGCTCGTCGCCTCGCGTCTCGACGCGGACTGTGCGTTCCCGCGCGCGTCGATGGCGCCCGCAGGAAAGATGACCACAACGCGGCCACGAGCAAGAAACTAAGCGATTCGCGCGACGGCTCGTTGACGGTTCAACCGGCAGACGTGCCGCTTCGGAAGGCAGCGTGCTATTTGCGTCGACGCTCGCAGGCTACGGCTTTCGCGCTCCAGCGCTCCCCGCGCGGGCAGCCGATGGCCGGACGCGCCCAGGCGGCGTCGGCAGGCAGCGATTCTGCCGTGGGGCGGGAGAGCGCGTCTTCGCCCATGAAGACGGTATCCTCGGCGCGGCGCTCGGCCGCCGTCCAGCCAGCGGGCGAACGGGCCAATTCAAGCTCGAGGAGGATGCCGTCGCGCAACGTCGGGGACCAGCCTACGCCGTTCTCATAGAAGCGATAGTAAGCCGTCAGATAGCGCACCGTGAGCCGATCAGGGGCCAGAACGCGTGCGAGGCAGGAGATCGTGCGGGCCTCGACCATCCCGTCGCGCGGGCCGGCGTTTGGATCCGGCGGCGAGAGATCAAAGGGATTGCGCTTTTCTCCCGGCGCGCGGAAGCCGACGAAGCGGCTGCCACGGGCCTCGAGCCAAAGGCCGTCGCGGACTTCGGCGGCCCTGGCGATGGCGGGCGCGAGATCGGGGGCCGGAACGGCCTCACAAGGCTGCCAGACGGCGGCGGCGTCGTGTCGGCCAGCGCCAGCGTTCGCGGCCGCAACCGGAGCGTACATCACGGATACGAAGGCGCCGCACGCGAGCGCGGTCATGCCTCGCAGCAACGCCCTGCAGCCATTCGATCCCGGCATGCACCGCCTCCCAGACTGTCATCCAGGGCGTTTCATGGCGAGCGTCAGTGCCTCGCGTCAAAGCGGGGCTTCGGTCATGGAAAACGAAAGACGCGGCGGCCCCGGGGGACCGCCGCGCCAATCGATAGCCGGGACAGCGCCTCAGAGGAGGATGCCGTAGTCCTGGACGAGGCTGTTCAAGGTCAGGCCGTGCACGCCGTCGAGCAGGACGAGATCGGTGGTCACGCCCGGCGACAGCGTGAGCGACACCATGGTGCCCGTCTCCTGGTCCGTCAGGCTGATGTAGTCGCCGAGGCTCTCCTGGGCGATGCCGCCGAGGATGGCACTCAGATCAAGGGCATCGCCGAGGCCGAAGTCGGTGATGGTGTCAACGCCGGCCGACGAGCCGTCGCCGTTGATGACGTCGGCGAGCTCCCACAGGAAGACGTCCGTGCCGTCGGCGCCGAGACCGTTCAAGGCGCCGCCCGTGAGCACGTCGTCGCCGCGCCCGCCGCGCAAGGTGTCGTTGCCACCGTCACCGAAAAGGGCGTCCATGCCGTCGCCGCCGAACAGGACGTCGTTGCTGCCGCCGCCGAAGAGGGCGTCGTTGCCGGCCTCACCGAAGAGGGTGTCGGCATCGGCCCCGCCGTTGAGGAAGTCGTTGCCGTCGCCCGCGTAGATCACGTCGGCGCCTGCCTGGCCGTCGAGATGATCGTCGCCGCCACCGCCGACGACGAGATCGGCACCATTGCCGCCGTAGACGGTATCGGCGCCAAGGCCGCCATCGAGCGTGTCGTTGCCGTCGCCGCCGGAGAGGACGTTGGCGGCATCGTTGCCAATGATGACGTTGGCGAGGCTGTTGCCGGTGCCGTCGATGGGCGCCGAGCCGGTGAGTGTCAGGTTCTCGACGTTGGCGCCGAGCGTGTAGCTGACGGATGCGCGGACGGTATCGGTGCCCTGTCCGGCGTTCTCCGTCGCGACGTCACCGACGTTGTCGACGATGAAGGTGTCGTTGCCGGCGCCACCGATCATGGTGTCGGCGCCTTCGCCGCCATCCAGCGTGTCGTTGCCGCCGTCGCCGAGAAGGCCGTCGTTGCCGGCGCCGCCGAAGACGAGGTCATTGCCGCCGCCGGAGTAGAACGTGTCGGCGCCATCGCCGCCGTGCATCTCGTCGTCGCCGCCGCCGCCGTTCAGGATGTCGTTGCCGGCGCCGCCGAACATGGTGTCGTTGCCGGCCTGGCCGTCGAGACGGTCATCGCCGTCGCCGCCGTCGACGACATCGTTTCCGTTGCCGCCGAAGATCGAATCCTTGCCGAGCCCGCCCGAAAGCGTGTCGTTGCCGTCGCCGCCGTCGAGCCAGTTGTTGCCGGCGTTGCCGAGGATGACGTTGTTCAGGCTGTTGCCGGTCCCGGTGAGCGCGGCTGCGCCGGACAAGGTCAGGTTTTCGAGATAGGCGCCAAGCGTGTAGTTGACCGAGGAGAAGACGGTATCGAGGCCTTCGCCGTCGTATTCCGTGACCTGATCGGCCAGGCTGTCGACGATGTACGTGTCGTTGCCGACGCCGCCCAGCATGGTGTCTGCGCCGATGCCGCCGTCGAGCGTGTCGTTTCCGCCATCGCCGACGAGGCCGTCCGCGCCTTCGCCACCCATCAGATGGTCGTTGCCGCCGCCGCCCCAGATGGCGTCGTCGCCGGCGAGGCCCTCGATGGTGTCGTTGCCGGCTTCTCCGACCAGCACGTCATTGCCGGCGCTGCCGACGACCGAGTCGTTGCCCGGTCCGGAATAGATGATCACGCTCACGCTGATACCCCCAACTCGCGAACTTCGTCCGGACGTGCACAGTGGTCCGGATTTGAAGAAAAACTGCGATTAAATTACACGCACCAGTCTACAAATCCATTACCGCGATGACAATTCCCTGTTTTCGGTAGACTGGAATCTCGGGTTGCATCGACCTAGAAACAGAAAAAACGCCGGTCCCTTTCGGGACCGGCGCTCTGCTCATGCTCTCAACCTGGAGCTTATCGGTATCTCAATCAGTCCGCGGAGACGGCATCGCCCCGGGCCGACTTCTGCACCGCGCGCTGGATCTTCTCGAAGGCGCGCACCTCGATCTGGCGGATGCGTTCGCGGCTGACGCCGAACTCGGCCGACAGATCCTCGAGTGTGGCCGGGTCATCCCGCAGGCGGCGCGCCTCGAAGATCCGCTTTTCGCGATCGTTGAGCGCCGTCATGGCCAGTGCGAGATAGGACCGGCGGCGGCTGAGTTCCTCGCTCTCGGCGAGCCGCTCCTCCTGGTTCGGCGTCTCGTCGACAAGCCAGTCCTGCCATTCGCCGCCCGATTCGGTATCGGAACGAACAGGCGCATTGAGCGGAGCGTCGCCCGAAAGGCGACGGTTCATAGAGATCACGTCCTCCTCGGGAACGCCGAGCTTGGTCGCGATCTGCTTCACCTGCTCCGGCTTGAGGTCACCCTCCTCGAGCGCCTGGATCTGGCCCTTGACGCGGCGCAGATTGAAGAACAGCTTCTTCTGGGCCGCCGTAGTGCCCATCTTCACGAGGCTCCACGAGCGCAGAATGTATTCCTGGATCGAGGCGCGGATCCACCACATGGCGTAGGTGGCGAGGCGGAAGCCGCGATCGGGCTCGAAGCGCTTCACGGCCTGCATCAGGCCCACGTTGCCTTCGGAGATCACCTCGCCGATCGGCAGGCCGTAGCCGCGATAGCCCATGGCGATGCGCGCAACCAGGCGAAGATGGGATGTGACAAGCTTCTGGGCAGCCTCGGAATCCTCGTGCTCCTGCCAACGCTTGGCGAGCATGTACTCCTCGGCGGGCTCCAGCATCGGGAAGCGGCGGATCTCCTCGAGGTATCTCGCAAGACCACCAGAACCTGCTGCAATCGACGGAAGAGTTCTCGTTGCCATTCCTTTTACCCAGCCCTCGGGCTCGAACCCGACCAGCTGCTCCCTCAGAGACTTCATACCGCCCGGCGACATGCGCGAGCGGGTCGAACCATCCCTAGCGCTACTGAACGTCAATCACAAACCACGATCCCGTGTATTGCCGTCATTCACTTTCAACCCGCCGTGACAGGATTGGGGCGGACCGTGCCGTACCGCAACCCGTATCCACAGCGATCGCTATCAAGACGTTTCAAGCCGCCAATCGGTTCACTCCAAAGTTGACCATTTCGGCGGGATTAACGGTGGCGGCGGCCGGAATCCGTCGGTTTTCCGGCCCGGGACCGCGAAATCTTTCGGGGGGCCGGCCGCAGCGCCGCCAGAAGCTCCGCCATCTCCGGCGGGAGAGGGCTTTCGAACTCCATCGGCTTGCCCGTCACCGGGTGCTCGAAGCCAAGCACCGCCGCATGGAGGGCCTGGCGGCCTAGCCGTTCGAGAGCCGCGGCAGCCGGGGGCGGGAGGCGGGAGGCGCTCGTCCGGAAGCCCGTGGCGTAGACCGGATCGCCCATCACGGGGTGGCCGACGTGGGCCATGTGGACGCGAATCTGATGGGTGCGGCCCGTCTCGAGCCGGAGGTCGAGGAGGGTCGCGAGGGGCTTGCCATCGCTGCCGGCGAAACGCTCGCGGACCTCGAAATGGGTCACGGCGCGGCGGCCGAGCTCTGGATTGACGACGGCCATGCGCGTCCGGGTGGTGCGGCTGCGCCCGAGGGCGGCGTCCACCGCGCCCTGACCGCGCAGCGGCCCACCCCAAACCAGCGCCTGATACCGGCGCTCGAGGCGGCCGTCGGTACCGTGCGCCTGGAACTGGGCCGACAGGCCGTGGTGGGCGACATCTGATTTGGCGACCACGAGGAGGCCGGTCGTGTCCTTGTCGAGCCGATGCACAATGCCGGGCCGACGCACGCCGCCGATGCCGGAGAGGCTCTCGCCGCAGTGGGCGATCAGCGCGTTGACGAGGGTGCCGGTGGCGTGACCGGCTGCCGGATGCACCACGAGACCGGCCGGTTTGTCGACCACGACCAGATGGGCATCCTCGTAGACGATCGACAATGCGATGGGCTCGCCCAGAGGCACGGCCGGCTGCGGCTCCGGCACGTCGACACGGTAGGTCTGACGCGGTTTGACCCTGAGGCCGGCGTCACTTATCGTCCGGCCGTCGCACGAGACGGCGCCGTCCCGGACCAAGGCCTGCAGCCGCGACCGGGACAGGGCCGGCAGTGCCGTCGCCAGGAAGCGGTCGACGCGCAGGCCGGCCATGTCGTCCGACACCACGACATCGACCGGACCGCCGGCGGGCACGTCACCATCATCGTCGGGCAATGCGTCGGACTGGTCCGGTTCAGCGGCGCTCATGACATCATCCTTGGGCAGAAACGATCGGTGGCGAGCGAGCGACGTGGCCGCCAGCCGGATGCAAACGAGCAGTGGGGCGCTGAGACAGAACCATGGACACTCCCAATAACAACGAGACGATTCCGCCCTCGCCCTTCACGCCCGAACAATTGCGCCTCCTGAAGCTCGCCGTGATCGGGATGGGGGTCATCCTGCTGGTCGGCTTCTCGGTGGTGATCGGACGCATCATCTATCTCGTCAACGCGACTCCCGCCAAAACTCCCGTCGAGGGCGCGATCGCGCAGTCGCTCGCCGTTCCGCCCGCTCTCGTGCTGCCGAAAGGCGCCGTGGTCCGCCATCTCGCGATCTCCGGCTCGCGCCTCGCGGTGCATTTCGACGGACCGGCGGGACAGGGGCTTCATATCATCGATCTGGCCGGTGGCGGACAGGGCATTCGCGTGCCGATCATCGAGGACGGCGCCGCGGGCCGATGATCGGGGGCCGGCCGCAAGACAGTGCTTGCGTCGATCGTGACAGTTCCCTATACGAACGCGGCGTTGCCCCGTTCGTCTAGTGGCCCAGGACACCAGCCTCTCACGTTGGGAACAGGGGTTCGAAACCCCTACGGGGCGCCACTCAAACTTATCCCTTGACCGAATTCCCGCCGTCCGGCCCGACGATCCTGTCGTGCCTCGCCGAGGCCGTGTGCCAGCTTTCGGCAGAGCGATTCGGCTCTCAGGCGCAGCGCGACATGGTGTCTTGATCACAATTAATCCACTCGCCTTCCGCGTGGAAGATGGTAAACGGTTTTTGTTTACCTTATCGGGCTAGACAATCGCCTGTCATTACCGCCGCTTGCCGGCTCACGTGATGATCGAGATGCAACGGCGAGGACTTGTTCGAGCCCCGGCACTCTACCACCTTAAGAACGTCAACTGGAGCGTCAGCCGACGGCCGGCATCATCCTTCCGGCCGCGATGGCGCGAGGCGACGACGCGAGACTGGGCCACGGGTCCCAACACGATTACGCCATACGACTCGCGCAAGCGGAGCGCATGGCGCGAATTGGGATCAGGATGGGTTTCAACCGCGGAGCCGTTATGGTTTCCGCCAAACGGAGTGTGGTCGTGAGCTGAAAGTTCTCCAGCGTATCGAAACAAAACAAAAAGTCCGGCAAGCAGCCTGCTGTCGGTCAACTTGATCTCAACGTGACAAGTCCAATGTTAACCTTGTCGCAAAACGCAATTTGCCTGTCACAGGCTCGCCGGGTGTTAGTGGCCCGCTGAGGGCGGCTCACCGACCACGCTGCATTCCGGGGATACCCGGCAGCGGAGGCAGGGCGTTCATGGAGCAATCGACAGGCCGAACCCCGGCAAAGGGGGCGGCGAACTCGCGCCCCTTGTTTAGCGTCGGTATGAGGAAAGAATGGCAACAACGTCCTGGAACAAGCGGTTGGCGGCAACGGTCGGAAAGTGGTCCGGCGGCCGGCACGAGAACGAAGTCACGAGCTACCCGGGAAGCAAGTTCTCCGATCTCCCGACCTACAAGTCGCTTCGCAACTGGGAGTCGGTCGGCAAGATGTTCGGCGTCAAGTCGCCGTTCTTCCGCACGATCGAAGAAGCGCACGGCAACTTCACCCAGATCCAGGGTGAGGAGAAGCTCAACTTCGCCTGGTGCGACTATCTCGGCCTCAACCAGCATCCCGCCGTCGCGCAGGCGATGAAGGATGCGATCGACCGGTTCGGCCCGTGCACCTCGGCGAGCCGCATGGTCGCGGGCGAGACGCCGCTGCATCACGAGCTCGAGCGCGAAGTCGCGGAGTTCCTCGGCGTCGACGCGGCGCTGCTGTTCGTCAGCGGGCACGCCGCCAACGTGTCGACCATCGGCTCGGTGATGAACGAGGACGACCTCATCATCCACGACGAATTCGTGCACAACAGCGCGGTCATCGGCATGCGCCTGTCGCGCGCCACGACGATCAGCTTCCCGCACAACAACTTCGACCAGCTCGAGGCGATCCTGAAGCGGGAGCGGGCCAAACACCGCAACTGCCTCGTCATCATCGAGGGTCTCTACTCGACCGAGGGCGACGTCACCGATCTGCCGCGCGCCGTCGAGCTCAAGGAGCGGTTCGGCTCGTGGCTCATGGTCGACGACGCGCACGGCCTCGGCGTGCTCGGCAAAAACGGCCGCGGCATCGCGGAACATGCCGGCGTGGACGCGCGCAAGGTCGACATCTGGATGGGCACGCTGTCGAAGACGCTGGCCTCGTGCGGCGGCTACATCGCCGGCAACCACGAGCTCATCGACGTCCTCAAGCATACGGCGCCGGGCTTCGTCTACTCGGTGGGTTTGTTGCCGGCCATGACGGCCGCGGCGCTCGCCGGCCTGCGCGTCATCAAGGCCGAGCCGCAGCGCGTCGAGCGCCTGCATGCACACGGCCGCCTGTTCCTCGACCTCGCCAAGGAGCGCAAGCTCAACACCGGCATCTGCCGGGGCTACGGCATGATGCCCGTGATCGCGGGTGACGTGCTCAAGGCCGTGAAGCTGTGGCACGGCGTGTTCGGTCGCGGGATCAACCCGTCGCTGATCATCTACCCGGGTGTGCCGCTCAAGGCGGGACGGCTGCGCTTCTTCCTCACGTCCGAGCACACCGAGGCCCAGATCAAGCAGGCCCTCGACGTGACGGCCGAGGAAATGGCGAAGATCTGAGCGTCCGCGCGCGTAGCCCGGTACTCACCAGGACTTGCGCATGGCGACGGCCCAGGGACAGCGCGTCATACTGGTCACGGGAAGCTCGTCCGGCATCGGACGGGCGACCGCCGACCGACTGACGCGTGACGGCAACAGCGTGTACGGCGGTAGCCGCCGTACACCCGATACTCAGCCGGAAGCCGGCTGGACACCGATCCCTCTCGACGTGACCTCAGACAGCTCGGTGGAGGCGGCCATTGGCCGTATTCTCGAGCAACACGGCCGTATCGACGCCGTGGTACATTGCGCCGGCATCTCGGTCGCGGGCGCGATCGAGGACGTGACAGTCGGCGAAGTCGAGCGCCAGTTCCAGACCAACTATCTCGGAACCATTCGCGTGCTGCAGGCGGCGCTGCCGTCGATGCGCGAGCATCGGCAAGGGAGGCTGATCGTCGTCGGATCGATCGGCGGTCTCATCGGGCTGCCTTTTCTCGGCCACTACTCGGCGTCGAAATTCGCCCTCGACGGCATGATGCAGGCGCTGCGCATCGAGGTGGCGCCTTACGGCATCCAGGCGACGATCCTGCATCCCGGCGACATCCAGACCGACATCTCCACCAACCAGCTCGAGGGGAGCCGGACGGGGGCAGAGTCGGCCTATCACGGGCGCTTCAAGGCGACCGTCGAGACCTACGATACGGCCGTCACTCGCGCACGGCCGCCGGACGTGATCGCTGACGCCGTAGTGCGGCTTCTCGACAGCCGACGGATGCCGCCGCGCGTGATCGCCGGGACGGCCAACGAGCGAACCGGCGTCGTGCTGAAGTCGTTGCTTCCGGCGCGCGTCTTCGAGCTGATCATCCGGAAAACCTACGGCCTGTGAGGCGCGCGGCGCCCGGCTCGCCATGCCCGATGCTTGCTTTGTCCGGACAGGTCGCTAGGCTCGCTGGACTGGATCGGCAGAGCGGGAGGCACGCGCCATGGCAACGAAGCCGCATTCGACGGTCGGGTCACGCATGGCGGGGCTCAGCGAGACGTGGCTCGCGCAGACGCAGGAGCCGATCCTGGAGCCGGATCTCGCCATCATCGATCCGCACCATCATCTGTGGGATTTTCCCGAGCACAGCTATCTGCTGCCGCACATCCTCGCCGATACCAGCAGCGGGCATAACATCATCCAGACCGTGTTCCTCGAGTGCACGGCCTCTTTCCGCGCCGACGGCCCGGAGGAGGAAAAGCCGATCGGCGAGGTGGAGTTCGTCAACGGCATCGCGGCCATGTCGGCGTCCGGCGCCTACGGACCGACGCGGGTGGCGAGCGGCATCGTCGGGCTGGCGGAGCTTCGGCTCGGCGCGCGGGTCGAGGACGTGCTCGCGAAACAGATCGCGGTCGGCGGCGGGCGCTTCAAGGGCATCCGGTACGTCGCGAGCTGGGACGACAAGGACCCGCAGATCCACAACGGCCACACCAATCCGACGCAGCATCTCTACGGCGAGGATACGACGTTCCACGAGGGCTTCGCGGTGCTCGGCAAGCTCGGGCTGACGTTCGACGCGTGGTGCTATCACACGGCGCTGCCCGATCTGATCAAGCTCGCCCGCAAATTCCCCGACCAGCCGATCGTGCTCGATCATTGCGGCGGGCCGCTGGGGCTCGGCTACTACGCGAGCCGCAAGGACGAGGTGTTCGCCCAGTGGAGCCGCGATATCCGCGAGCTCGGGCGCTGCCCGAACGTGATGGTGAAGCTCGGCGGGCTCGGGATGCGGATCTGCGGCTTCGATTTCCACACACGGGCGAAGCCGCCGTCGTCGGAGGAGCTGGCGGCGGCGTGGAAGCCGTTCATCGACGTCTGCATCGAGGCATTCGGGCCGAAGCGCGCGATGTTCGAGAGCAATTTCCCGGTCGACAAGTTCTCCGGCAGCTACGCCATCTACTGGAACGCGTTCAAGCGGCTCGCGGCAAGCGCGTCGGCGGACGAGAAGGCCGATCTCTTCCGCGAGACGGCGCGGCGGTTCTATTCGCTGCCGGGCGCGTGAGATCGCGGCCGGTCAGCCCGGCGAGAACATCGGAAAGCTGACGCCGAGGGCCCAGGCGAGAAGGAGGCCCAGCGCCATACCGGATGCCACCGGTGATCCAGTCCGGCGGCCGACCCAGCCGCCCATCAGGCCGAAGATCGTGAAAAACAGCACGATCACCGGAATGATCATCAATAGGAAAAAAAGGCGTTCGAAGTCGAGGGCGACGGCGCCGCCCAGCGATGCGATGAAGGCGGCGCGAGCCACGAGCATCCGCCACCAGCGCGCGTGGCCACCCTCGGTGACGCGACTGTCGGCCAGCATGTAGGGGACGGCGCCGACCGCGATGGCCGCGATGATGGGCATGCGCGGGACGATCGGCCAGAACGACGCGACGTAGCGGTCGAGCGCGCCGCCGAAGACGAGGATGCCGTAGGCGGCGAGCGCGAGCGCCGCTCCCCACGCCACGGGGCCGAGGGAGACGCCGCGCCAGTGCAGGATGGCGAGCGAGAGCGCGCCGAAGACGAGCAGGTGGACCGCCAGATAGTCGGCGACCAGCACCGGCAGGAAGCGGGTCTCGACGAACGCGAGCAGGATCGGCGTCAGGACGGCCGGCACGAGGACGGCTGCGAGGAACGTCCCGAGGGGCACGGCAGCCGGTGCGGTCGCGCCTTGTGGCAAGAGGCCCGCGAGCGGCCACGCGAGGCCGACGATCCCGACGAGCAGCAGCACGATGGCGCCGCCGGTCGCCGAAACCGGGCCGGCGCTCTGGCGGCCGAACGTGGTATCGAGCCAGTCCCGCGCCTCACGCAGCGCGGTCGCGGAATAGAGGACGCCGACATGCTCGACGGCCGGCGCGGCGACGGCACGGCGACCGGTGCCGCGGGATGGATCACCCACGGTCATACCTTCCGTGGCGGCCGGATCGGCGAGCCGCGCGTTGCGCAGCGCATCGCGGCGGAGGAAGCCCTCCCATTCGCCCGACACGATCAGGAGGTTTCGCGGCGCCGTGGCCGTGACGGCCTCGGAGAACATGGAGACGGCGACCGTGGCCCCGATCGATGGATCGGCCATGGCCTGGCGCGCGATGATGTCGGCCGACATCGAATGGCCAAGGAGCGCGACGCGACCGTCGGCACCCGGCAGCGCCTGGGCAAAGGCGACGACGCCAGCCGTCTCACGCATGAGCAGGCGCGTGGTGCCATCGATGCGGGTGACGTCGCCGGACATCGGCGTCGGATTGCGGCCGTGGCCCTCGAAGTCGAACGACACGGCGACGTAGCCCGCGCGGGCGAGCGTCAGGGCGTAGGCTTCCATCAACTGGCGCGAGCCCGCGAAGCCATGGGCGATGACGACGGCGGGCGCGGCCGACGCACCCGGCTGGCGGTAGACGGTCGCCGGCGTGGTGCCCACCCGCACATGCTCGATGGCGAGGCCCTGGCGCTGGCGCTCGAGTTGCCAAAGGCCGGCGCAGACGCAAACAGCGAAAAACAGCGCCGCCAGCAGCCGGGGTCGGATGATCGTCAAGCCTTGCCAATCCCCTGTCGACTGCGGAGGCCGGTCCGGGCCTCAGCGGTCGGAGCGGGCTCGCAGGCATCGATGCGTGGTTCGCGCAGACAATAGGTCAGCCCGCGAAGAGGCGCCAGAGCAACGGCAGCAGCAGAGCCGTCGCGACCGCGTTCAATCCCATGGCCAGCCCTGAGAAGGCTCCGGCGATCTGGTTCACCTGGAGCGCGCGGGCCGTACCGATGCCGTGGCTGGCGACACCCATCGCCATGCCGCGCGCCTTCCAATCGCGCACACCGATGGCGTTCATCACCATCGGGCCCAGCATGGCGCCGAGAATACCTGTCACGATGACGAGGACGGCGGTCAGGGATGGCAGACCGCCGAGCTTCTCCGTGATGCCCATGGCGACCGGGGCCGTCACCGACTTCGGAGCCAGCGAAACGAGCGTGTTGCGGGTCGCGCCGAGGGCCCAGGCAATGAGTACCGCCGAGCCTATGGCCGTGAGCGAGCCGGCGATCAGCGAGACGCCGATCGCCATCGCCGAACGGCGGACATCGGCGATGTGACGATAGAGCGGTAACGCCAGGGCGACCGTCGCCGGGCCGAGAAGAAAGTGAACGAACTGTGCTCCGGCGAAGTAGCTGTCGTAACTCGTCCCCGACACCCAGAAGACGGTCACGAGACAGACGACGGCAATGAGCACCGGATTGCACAGCGGATTGAAGTTCATCCGGCGATAGATGACATGGCCGAACTGATACGCGGCCAGCGTCATGGTGAGGTGCAGCAGCGGGCTCGCCGTCAGATAGACCCAGATGTCGCGAACGCCCGTCATGGCGCGTTGCTCCCCTCGTCCCCAGCAAGCGCCCGCATGATCAGAGCCGTGACGGCGATCGTCAGGAGTGTGCTCACGATCAGCGCGACCGTGATCGGGAGCCACTCGGCGCCGAGCAGGCCGGCGTGCAGCATGATCCCGACGCCTGCCGGCACGAACAGCAGCGAGAAATTGCCGAGCAGAACGTCACCGACGTCAGCGAGCCCGGGCGGGATGCCGCCACGGACGATCAACCCGGCGAGGAGGATCAACATGCCGGCAACCGGGCCCGGCAGCGGCAAGGCGAGCCACGCGACCAACAGTTCGCCCGCCAGCTGGCACGCGAATATCAACGTGATGTAGCCGATCATGATCCCTCCGGCATGTTTGGCACCGACAATGTCCCAGACCGGAGGGAGGGTCCACGACGCTCATGAGGGACGGGCCGAAGTTGGCCGATCGAGTTGCCAAAGGCCGGCCGCGGCGCACAAGATGCAGACGAGTGCCGCCAGCAGCCGGGGTCGGATGACTGTCACGCCAGCCCATGAATGACCGAGCCACCACGCCGCCGAAGCGCGTTCTGCTGCTCGGCGCAACCGGCACGATCGGGCAGGCGACCGCGCGTGCGCTCGTCCGGCACGGGCACGAGGTGGTGTGCCTCGTCAGGCCGCGTCCGGCAGCGGCGAGCGACGCGGGTTCGGAGAGGCCGCGCGGGTTGCCCGAGAGCGTGACCGTCCGGCACGGCGACGTTTGCGATCCGGCGGCAGTCGCGCGCGACGGGTTTCGCGGTGAGCGCTTCGACGTGCTGGTGTCGTGCCTCGCGTCGCGCACCGGGGCGCCGAAGGACGCCTGGGCCATCGACCACGCCGCACACCTTCATGCGCTGGCGGCGGCCCGGGAGGCCGGGGTGGCGCACATGGTGCTCCTCTCGGCGATCTGCGTGCAGAAGCCGCTGCTCGAGTTCCAGAAGGCCAAACTGGCGTTCGAGACGGCGCTGATCGGGTCGGGGCTCACCTACTCCATCGTCCGGCCGACGGCGTTCTTCAAGTCGCTTTCGGGGCAGGTCGAGCGGGTCCGGCAGGGGAAGCCGTTTCTCGTCTTCGGGGATGGCGAGCTGACAGCCTGCAAACCGATCTCGGACGACGATCTTGCCGAGTTCCTCGCGGGCTGTCTCGGCGACGAACGCCGGCACAACCGGGTGCTGCCGATCGGTGGCCCGGGCGATGCCATCACGCCGCGCCAGCAGGGCGACCGGCTGTTCGAACTCGTCGGGCGGAAGCCGGCATTCAAACACGTGCCGGTGCGGCTGCTCGACGGCGTGGTGATGGGGCTCGGCGCGCTCGGGCGGATCGTGCCGCCGCTCGCAGACAAGGCGGAGCTGGCGCGCATCGGGCGCTATTACGCGACGGAATCGATGCTCGTTCTCGATCCGGTTACGGGGCGCTACGACGCCGATGCCACGCCTTCGACCGGGACGGAGACGCTCTACGATTTCTATGCGCGGATGATCCGAGGCGAGGCCACGGTCGATCGCGGCGACCACGCCGTCTTCTGAGCGCGGCGCGCCTTAGCCGTTGCCTTGGTAGTTGGGCGCCTCGCGGGTGATCAGGACGCCGTGGGGGTGGCTCTCGCGGACTGCCGAAGGCGAGATCCGGATGAAGCGCGCCTTCTCCTGCAGGTCGGCGATATCGGCGGCGCCGACGTAGCCCATGCCGGCGCGCAGGCCGCCGACGAGCTGGTGGAGCACCTGGCCGACGGGCCCCTTGTAGGGCACCTGGCCCTCGATGCCCTCGGGCACGAGCTTCAACTGGTCCTTCACTTCCTGCTGGAAGTAGCGGTCGGCGGAGCCGCGCGCCATGGCGCCCACCGAGCCCATGCCGCGGTACGCCTTGTAGGTGCGGCCCTGGAACAGATAGGTCTCGCCGGGGCTCTCGTCCGTGCCGGCCAACAGCGAGCCGACCATGACGCAGCTCGCGCCGGCGGCGATGGCCTTGGCGATGTCGCCCGAATAGCGGATGCCGCCGTCGGCGATGATGGGGACGCCGCGCTTCTGGGCCAGCTCGACCGCGTTCATGATCGCCGTCAGCTGCGGGACGCCGACGCCGGCCACGATGCGCGTCGTGCAGATGGAGCCCGGGCCGATGCCGACCTTCACGGCATCGGCGCCAGCGTCGATCAGCGCCTCGGTGGCCTCGGCGGTCGCGACGTTGCCGGCCGCGACCTGGACCCGATTCGACAGCTTCTTGATGCGGGAGACGGCCTCGATGACGCGCGAGGAATGGCCGTGGGCGGTGTCGACGACGATCAGGTCGCAGCCGGCGTCGATGAGGCGCTCGGTGCGCTCGTGGCCGTCGTTGCCGACCGTGGTCGCGGCGGCGACGCGGAGGCGGCCCTGGTCGTCCTTGCAGGCGTTCGGATGGTTCTGGGCCTTCTCGATGTCCTTCACCGTGATGAGGCCGACGCAGTGATAGTTGTCGTCGACGACGAGCAGCTTCTCGATGCGGTGCTGGTGGAGAAGGCGCTTGGCCTCCTCGCGATCGACGCCCATGCGGACGGTGATGAGCCGTTCCCTGGTCATGAGTTCGGAGACCGGCTGGGCCGTGTTGGTTGCAAAGCGCACGTCGCGATTGGTGAGGACGCCGACCAGCTTGCCCTGACGGCTGCCGTTGCGCGACGGCTCGACCACCGGGATGCCCGAAATGCGATGGGACCGCATCAGTTCGAGGGCGTCGGCGAGGGTCGCCGTGGGGTGGATCGTCACCGGATTGATGACCATGCCGGATTCGAACTTCTTCACCCGGGCCACTTCCTGTGCCTGCTCGGCCGGCTCGAGGTTGCGATGCACGACGCCGATGCCGCCCTCCTGGGCGACCGCGATGGCGAGCCGGCCCTCGGTGACCGTGTCCATGGCCGACGACAGGATCGGGATGTTGACCGAGATCTCCTTCGTCACGCGCGAGGCGACATTGGTCGCGCCCGGCAAAACCTCGGAGCCACCGGGGATCAACAGCACGTCGTCGAACGTCAGGCCAATGTCAGCTTCGATGAGAGAGGCGCGATGGCGCATGCCGGATCTCCTTCAGTCGGCCAGAGACGCGCGAATTGCAAAATCGCCCCGCGCGCCTTTCTCAAGGCAGGCGAGGCGAAGCGCGTCATGGGCCGGGATGCTTGATTCCATTGCCCCGTCTAGCAGACCGTCGTGACGCGGGAAAGACGACCAAATCGCGCGGAGCCATGCAGGATGTGCACATCTGAGGTCCACCGACAGCCGGTGGATCAGGCGGGGCGGGGTGGCTCACCCCGGGACAGCCAGCCGCGCATACCCTGATCGAGCACAACGCCGGAGAGGATCAGCGCAAAGCCCGCCCAGTCCAGAAGCCCGAGGCGCTCTCCGAGAAGGAGGGCCGAGGCGGCGACCGCGAACACGGGGACGAGAAGCGTGCCCAGCGCCGCCGTCGAGGCGCCGACGCGGGCGATCAGCGCGAACCAGAGGGCATAGGCGATGCCTTGCGGGAACACGGCGTGATAGGCGAACACGGCCTGCATGGAGGCGTTCGAGAGATCGAGACGGGGCGTCTCGAACGCCAGCATGCCAAGCCCGGCCGCCGTGGCGCCGACGGCCAGCTGCCAGGTGGTGAGTGCCATGGGATCGGCTTCGGGGCGGGCCCAGCGGAGAAACACCGTGCCCGCTGCCCAGACGATCGCCGAGCCCAGCACGAAGGCGAGACCCGGGGGCACGACGCCCGCGGACAGGGACGGCCAGAACGGCGCCGCCAGCAGCACGATGCCCCCGGCGCCGAGGCCCAGCGCGGCGGCGCGCAACCGGTCGATGGGCTCGGCCAGCGCGATCCAGGCGAAGAGCACCGACCAGAGCGGCATGGTGTATGTCAGGATCGCGGAGCGCGAGGCCGTGAGCGTCATCTGCGCGAAGGCGGCGAGCACGTTGAACGCCGCGACACTCAACAGGCCGCCGACGGCCACGGCGAGCCAGTGCCGGCGCGGCACGACGAGCGACTTTCGCATCGCGAGCGTGGTGGCGGCGAGGACGAGGGTGCCGGCGGCGAGGCCGGCTGCGCGCAAGGTCCAGGGACTCGCGACCGACAGCAGCGTCTTCACGGTCGGGAAGTTCAGCCCCCAGAACAGGGCCGCCGCCCAGATGCGCCACATGGGCCCTCAGCCCTTGAAGCCGGTGGCGAGGACGTAGAGTTCGGCGCTGTCGGAGCGGCTGGCGGGCGGCTTGACGTGACGGACGACCTTGAAGCGTTGCCGGAGCTGGGTCAGCAGCTCACGCTCGGAGCCGCCCTGGAACATCTTGCACAGGAAGGCGCCACCCGGCGACAGCACCTCCACGGCGAAGGCGAGCGCCGCTTCGGCGAGCCCCATGATGCGCAAGTGGTCGGTACCGGTATGGCCGGTGGTCGGCGCGGCCATGTCGGAGAGCACGACGTCGGCGCCACCGTCGCGCAGCAGCGACTTCAGGAGGTCCGGGGCGGTCTCGTCCATGAAGTCGAGCTGGACGATGGCGACGCCGGGGATCGGATCGAAAGCCAGATAGTCGATAGCGACGACTTGTCCCCGACCCTCGTCGGCGCGGGTGCGCTTGGACGCGACCTGCGACCAGCCACCGGGCGCGGCGCCCAGATCGACGACGCGCTGGCCGGACTTCAGGATGCGGTGCTTGTCGTCGATCTCGATCAGCTTGAAGGCGGCGCGGGAGCGCCAGCCCTCCCGCTTCGCGGCCGCGACGTAGGGGTCGTTCAACTGCCGCTCGAGCCAGCGCTGGGACGACGTCGTGCGGCCAGTCGCGGTCTTGAGGCGCACGTTCATCTGACGCGCGCCGCCGAAGCCGCCAGCCGAAGAGCCGGTCTTCGATCGCGGGCCACGCTTGGCCCCGCCCCCTGACTTCGAGCCGGTCATCTCATTCCTCATCCGCCGGGCGACGACGCCCCCGGCCAAAATGTCCATCCTCTGCCATCAGCGAGGCGAGTATGCCCTCGCGCAGCCCCCGGTCCGCGACGCGGAGACTCTCGCAGGGCCAGAGGCGAAGGATCGCCTCGAGAATGGCGCACCCCGCGAGCACCAGATCGGCCCGGTCGCGACCGATGCAGGGCTCGGCCATGCGTTCCTCGTAGCTGCAGGCGAGGAGACGGGCGGTGACGGCGCGAGCCTCGGCGGTGCGCATCCAGCAGCCGTCGACGCGGGAGCGGTCGTAGCGGCGCAGACCCAGATGGATACCGGCCACGGTCGTGACCGTCCCCGACGTGCCGAGCAGATGCGCCGGACGCGCGGCGATACGCGCCTGAAAGCCATAACGCTGTTCGAACGGCGCCAGCAGATCCAGCACGTGGGTGACCATGGCCTCGAAATCGTCCGGCGTGACATGGCGGCCGCCGAAGCGCTCGGCCAGCGAGACGACACCGACCGGCAGCGACGTCCAGGCCGCGATGCAGCTCTGCGCTTCCAGACGGTCGGCGACCGAGCGGCGCCACGGCGCGGGCCGGCGCGACAGATCAAGCCAGATCAGCTCGGACGAACCGCCGCCGATATCGAAAACGAGGGTCAGGTCGGAGCGGCCGTCGAGCAGAGCCGCGCATCCGGCAACGGCGAGACGGGCTTCGGACTCGGGCGTCAACAACTCGATCTCGAGGCCCAGTTCGTCGTTCACACGCTCGAGGAAATCAGGGCCGTTCTCGGCGATGCGGCAGGCCTCCGTCGCGACGAGGCGCGAGCGGACGACGCGGGCGCGGTCGAGCTTGGATGAGCAGACGCGAAGCGCGTCGAGGGTGCGCGCCATGGCGGCTTCCGACAGTCGGCCGCTGACGCTGACGCCTTCGCCGAGGCGGATGATGCGCGAGAAGGCGTCGACCACCTGAAGGCCGCGGCGCGAGGGCCTCGCGACCAGAAGGCGGCAGTTGTTGGTTCCGAGATCGAGGGCGCCGTAGGTGGGGCCGAGCTCGCGCACGCCGTTGCTGTCACCGGCACCGTTGCGGCTGCGGCCATCCGCGGTGCCGCCGGCGGCGGCGTCATCTGAGCCGGGCTTTGCCAACTCGCTTCTCCAGGGCCTGGATTGAGGCGGCCATCGCAGGCGACGGCACGCAGGCGTCAGGCATCATGCTGGACGGTCTTACACTGCACTTTAGGGACAGCGGGCCATGGCGTAAAGTGCTGCATTGCGGCAACGGGCCGTGATCCGGGGGCGGGACCGGCGATCGGGGAAACAACATGGCATCGACAGCGAGACGGCCGGCGACGGCATGGGGGCAGCGGCTCGCGCTGGCGATCTGCGCGGCGGTCCTCGCGGGGCTGCCGGTGACGGCGACGGCCGGTGGCGATATCGAGCGGCTGGTGGCGGCGTACCCCGCGTTCCTCGAGCGAATCGAAGGCAACATGCTCGTCTGGAAGGACGGCACGCGGATGCCGATCGACGACGGGAAGCCAGCCAAGGCGTTCGAGGCGCTGCTCGACCAGCCAGGCATCAAGGACATGTTCCGGTGGCCGTATCCGACAGGCGCCGAGGCAACGCCGCCCGCCTTCCAGGTCGACCCGGGGCGCATCCGGCATCAGGCGCTGTTCGACAAGATGTATGGCGACTGCACGAAGGGACAGACCACGGCGAAGCTCGTCGAGGTCGTGTGGCTGCCGAAGAAGTCCGGCCAGAAGCTGCTCGTGACGCAGGTCAACGGCGTGGCGGAAAAGCTCGCGGCGGTGAGCAAGGTGCTCGACGAACTGCCGGCGCGGTTCGACAGCTTTCTCTTTCCCTCGGCCGGGACCTACGTCTGCCGCAAGATCGCCGGAACGGACCGGCCGAGCGTGCATGGCGCGGGGATCGCCATCGACATCGCGCTGAAGCACGCCCACTACTGGCGCTGGACGAAGCCGGGTGCCGATGGCCGCTATCCGTTCAAGAACAGCATTCCGCCGGAGATCGTCACGGCGTTCGAGGCGCAGGGCTTCATCTGGGGCGGGCGCTGGTATCACTACGACACCATGCACTTCGAGTACCGGCCGGAGCTGATCGGGGCGCGGTGATGCGACACGGGCGAAAGGGAACGGCATGCTGAGCGAGTTGCCCGAGCGGGAGGCCGAAGGCCGGATCGCCGAGATCTTCGCGGAGATCCGCCAGTTCTACGCGACGCCCTATGTGTCCTCGATCCACCGGCATCTGGCGACGCTGCCGGGCGTGCTCGAATGGGCCTGGGAGACGACGGCGCCCCTGTTCCGGTCGGGGCTGGCGCAGGAGACAGGCTGGGCCATCGCGCGAGAGGCGCGGCTCGCGCCGCTCGATCCCATTCCCGGCGATGTGCTGGCGGTTTTCGGGGTCGACGACCTCTCGCGCGGGCAGATCGCGGCACTGGCGGAGGGCTTCGAACGCGTGGCACCGCTCAACCTCGTCTTCGGCGCGGTGCTGCGGGATGCACTCTCCGGCGTTACAGCGCCAGCAGCGCAGGGCTCTGTGCCGACGCCACCCGTCGCGTGGGTGCCGCCGGCGCCGCTGCCGGAGCCGCCCGCTTTCGCCACGCCCGAGGCGCTCGGGGACGCGGGGCAGGCGGTGCTCGAGCGGTTCCGCTCCGGATCGGGCGCGACGGCCTTCGTGCCGGGGCTCTATCGGATGCTCGCAAACTGGCCGGCGCTGCTGGCGCACTTCGCGGTGGTGCTCGGCCCGAGGTTCCAATCGGAGGAAAAGACGCGGCTCGCGGCGCGCCTGCTCGCGGACGTGGATGCGGCGAGCCAGGGGCTTGCAGCCGCGCGCGGACGTGCGACGTCCCCGCCACCGGACGCCGCCACGGCGGACCATCTCGTGCGGATGATCGACGGCTACCGGGTGACCAGCCCCGAGATGATCCTGTTCGGACGGCTGATCCGGGAGGCGGTCACCGCGCGCGCAGCGGGCTCATGATTTCGGCAACCACGGGATGACCCGGCCGGCGGCGGCGCGGGCCTCGACCTCGCTGGGGAAGGTCTGGTCGCCATAGCCGCCGATCCGATACCAGCCGCGGCCGTCCTCGCCGTCGCGACGGTATTCCTCGAAGCCGAAGGTGCCATCGGGGCGACGGAAGACGTCGATGCAGCGGTCGCCGCCTTCTGCCTCGAGCGAGGCCAGCACGAGGTTGCGACCGGCCGTCATGCGTGAGGCTCAAGCCTTGCGGAAGTGGCAGGACACCCAATGACCGTTGGCGCCCTGCTCGAGCTTCGGCACCTCGGTGGCGCAGCGGGGCAACTGGCGAATGGGGCAACGGGTGTGGAAATGGCAGCCGCTCGGAGGCCGGATGGGGTTCGGCACGTCGCCCTGCAGCTTGATGCGCTCGCGCTTGATCGAGGGATCGGGGATCGGCACGGCGGACAACAGCGCTTCGGTGTAGGGGTGCAGCGGCTTGGCGTAGAGTTCGTCGGCGGGGGCGATCTCGACGATGCGGCCGAGGTACATGACGGCGACACGGTTCGAGATGTGCTCGACGACCGACAGGTCGTGGGCGATGAAGACGTAGGTGAGGCCGAACTTCTCCTGCAGGTCCTCCAAGAGGTTGATCACCTGCGCCTGGATCGACACGTCGAGGGCCGAGACCGGCTCGTCGCAGATGATCAGCTTCGGCTCGACGGCGAGCGCGCGGGCAATGCCGATGCGCTGGCGCTGGCCGCCGGAGAACTCGTGCGGGAAGCGGCGCATGTGATCGGCGCGCAGGCCCACCGTCTCGAGCAGCTGGACGACGCGGTCCTCGTGCTCGCGCGGGGTCTTGGCGAGCTTATGGATGACGAGCGCCTCGCCGATGATGGCGCCGACGGTCATGCGCGGGTTGAGCGAGGCGAAGGGGTCCTGGAAGATGATCTGCATGTCGCGGCGGAGCGCGCGCAGTTCCTCGGCGCTCGCCTTCATGACGTCGCGGCCCTCGAAGATCACCGAGCCGGAGGTGGGCGTGATGAGCTGGAGTATGCAGCGGCCCGTCGTCGACTTGCCACAGCCCGATTCACCGACGAGGCCCAGTGTCTCTCCAGCCGCGACCTCGAACGTGACGCCGTCGACGGCGTGCACGCGATCGATCTCGCGCTGGAACAGGCCTCCCTTGATGGGGAAGTGCTTCTTGAGATCGGTCACCTTGAGCAGCGGCTCGGACATGGGCGGGGACGGCTCCTTGGATCTCAGTACAGCACGCAGGCGACCTTGTGCCCCGGCTCGATCTCGCGCAGCGGCGGGATCTCCTCCAGGCATTTGGCGCTCGCCATCTTGCAGCGGGCGGCGAAGCGGCAGCCCGGCGGCGGCATCAGCATGTTGGGCACCGTGCCGGGAATGGCTTCCAGACGCTCCTTCGCGCGGCCGGCGCGATCGAGGCGCGGGATCGAGCGGATGAGGCCCTGGGTGTAGGGGTGGAGGGGCTTGGCGAAGAGCTGGCCGACGGGCGCCTCCTCGACGACCTTGCCGGCGTACATCACGACGACGCGCTGCGTCACCTCGGCAACGACGCCCATGGCGTGGGTGATCAGCATCACCGCCATGCCGAGGCGCTCCTTCATCTCGGCGAGGAGATCGAGGATCTGGGCCTGGATGGTCACGTCGAGCGCGGTGGTCGGCTCGTCGGCGATCAGGAGCTGCGGGTTCAGCGACAGCGCCATCGCGATCATCACGCGCTGGCGCATGCCGCCGGAGAACTGGTGGGGATAGTCGTTGACGCGCCGCTCGGCGTTGGGGATCTGGACGAGGCGCAGCATCTCGGCGGCGCGGTCCATGGCCTCCTTCCGCGTCACCTTCTCGTGGCGGCGGACGACCTCGGCGATCTGCTCGCCGACGCTGAAGACGGGGTTGAGCGAGGTCATCGGCTCCTGGAAGACGATCGCGATCTCGCGGGCGCGGATCTCGTTCATCTCGGCCTTGGACAGTGGAATGAGATCGCGGCCCTTCCAGAGTATCTGGCCGGCGACGAACTCGCCGGGCGGCATGGCGATGAGCTTCAGGACCGACATGGCGGTGACGGTCTTGCCGCAGCCGGACTCGCCCACGACGCCGACCGTCTCGCCGGCATTGATGGCGATGTCGACGCCGTCGACGGCCCGCACCATGCCGTCGTCGGTCCTGAAGTGGGTCTTGAGACCGCGGATATCGAGCAGGGGCTCGCTCATCGAGGGATCGTCCTCACAGGGGAGAGAGTGCGGGGAACCGGCACTAGAGAACGCGCCGCGGATCGAGCGCGTCACGCAGACCGTCACCGATGAAGTTGATGGTGAGGACGGCGAGGAAGATGGCGGCTCCCGGGAAGAGCGCCCAGTGGGGCGCGATGTCGAGGTGATCCTTGGCGTCGAACAGGAGGCGGCCCCAGGTGGGGATGTCGGGCGGGAAGCCGAGGCCGAGGAACGAGAGAGTCGATTCCGCAATGATGGCCGCCGCGACGTCGATGGTGCCGGCGACGATGACGGGGCCGAGCGCGTTCGGCAGGATGTGGCGGAAGACCTGACGCGTCGGCGAGGCGCCGAGAGCCCGCGCCGCCTCGACGAATTCCTTTTCGCGCAGCGACAGGAACTGGGCGCGGACAAGCCGCGCGACCGGCATCCAGCGCAAGCCGCCGATGACCGCGACGACCAGGATGAAGACGCCGCCCTCGGGACCGAACGTGGCAGTCAGGCCGTCGCGAAACAGATAGATGATCAGCAGCAGCAGCGGCAGCGTCGGCAGCGAGAGGAAGAGGTCGGTCAGCCACATCAGGAAGGCGTCGACCCAGCCGCGGGACATGCCCGCGACGGCACCGACCAGCACTCCCACGAAGACGGCAACCGCCATCGCCGCGAGGCCGACGGCAAGTGAAATCCGGCCGCCATAGAGCATACGTGCCAGCAGGTCCTGGCCAAGGTCGTCGGTGCCGAGGGGATGAGACAGCGACGGGCCCTGCAACGTGGCGGCAAAATTGATGTCGTTGATCGGCACGGGCCAGATGATCGGACCGAGCAGGATGGCCAGAATCATGATGCCGAGGATCACGGAACTCGCCACGGCGAGGCGATGACGGCGAAAGCGCCGCCATGCCTCGCGCCGAGGCGAGAAGGTCGCCTCGACCGCGGGCGCGGGCTTGCCCGGCTCAACGGTAGGAGATGCGTGGGTCGAGCCAGCCATAAAGGATGTCCGCGATCAGGTTGAACAGGACGACGAGGCAAGCGAACACGAACGTGACGGCCATGATCACCGGCGTATCGTTCGCGAGCATCGAGGAGATCAGCAGCGAGCCGATACCGGGCACGCGAAAGATCTGCTCGGTGACGATGGCGCCGCCGAACACGACCGGCATCTGCAGCGCGATCAACGTCACGACGGGAATGAGGGCATTGCGCACGACGTGCTTCAGGATCACGACGCGTTCCTCGAGGCCCTTCGAGCGCGCCGTGGTCACGTAGTCGAGGCGGATCACGTCGAGCACGGCGGAGCGGACGTAGCGCACCAGCGAGGCGCCCTGGAACAGGCCGAGCACCGTCACGGGCATGATCGATTGCTTGATATGCTCCCAATAGAACTGCCAGCCCGTCGCGGCGATATCGGCCCGATAGACGAACGGCAGCCAGTCGAGCCAGATCGAGAACACGAGAATCAGCAGCAGACCGGTGAAGAACGTCGGCAGCGAAAAGCCGACGAAAGCGAGCGTGTTGGCGATCTGGTCGAAGACCGAGTAAGGGCGCGTCGCGGCATAGATGCCGACCGGCAGGGCGACGAGCAGCGCCAGGATCTGGGCGGAGCCGATCACGATGAGCGTGGTCGGCAGCCGCTGGAGGATCAACGTGTCGACATCCACCCGGCTGACGAACGAATAGCCCCAGTCCCCCTGGAGCATCGCCGTCAGCCAGCGGAAGTAGCGCACGTAGACGGGATCATCGAGGCCGAACTTGCGACGCAACGCCTCCTGAACCTCGGGTGGCACGTTGGGATTGGTCGCGAGTTCCTGGAACGGATCGCCGGGCGCCAGCGCCAGCACCGTGTAGAGCACGGCGCTGATGCCCAGCAGACTCGGAATCGCGATCAAGAGCCGTCGCAGCAGATAGTCGGCCATGGTGGCTCCCGCTCAGGCTGCCGCGATGCGGCAGCGCACGACGATTCTCAAGCCTTGCGATGCCACTCGTGCAGGTAGCCCAGTTCGAGATCCCAGCCGCTCAGCCTGTTGACGATGGTGTTCGACGTCGAGCTGACAGAGGGGCGGGCAACGACCGGAATCGTCGCCTGATCGTTGACGACGAGGTCGTTGCACTTGATCAGCAGGGCGGCCCGCTTGATGGGATCGAGCTCGTTCTGGGCCGCCTTGTAGGTGTTGTCGTAGTCCTCGTTCTTCCAGCGCGAGATGTTGCGACCCTGCCACTTGTTGGCCTTGGTCGCGACCTCCCACGACAGGAACTGCTGCAGGAAGACCTCGGGGTCCGGCTGCGGCATGGTCGTCGTGTACATCTCGAGGTCGGTATAGAACTTCGTGAACGTGTCGGGATTGGCCACGTCCGACGAGAAGAACACCGACGCGGTGATGGACTTCAGCTCGACGTCGATACCGGCCTTCTGGCAGGCCTGCTTGACGATGGCCTGGGTCTTCTGGCGCGGTGCGTTGGTCGAGGTCTGAAAGACCACCTTGAGGCGCTTTCCGTCCTTGGCGCGGATGCCGTCGGAGCCCTTCTTCCAACCGGCGTCCTCGAGCAGCTTCGCGGCCTTCTCGATATTGAACTCGTACTTCGTGTTCGGGGACCGGAACTTCGGCGGGTTGTTGACGAAGTTGGCAGTCGCGGTGCCGGTGCGGCCGTAGATGTGTTTCTCGACGGAGTCCTTGTCGACGAGCAGCGCCAGGGCCTGACGCACGGGCTTCTCGGTCAGGAAAGGATGCTTCGTCTTGATGCTCGAGCGCTCGCCATCGACCTCGGTCCAGGGGTCGGTGTTGTTGAGCAGGATCATCTCGATGTTGCCGCTCTCCGTGATGACGACGCGGCCCTTGCCGCCCGTCTCCAGGTTCTTCAGCACCGAATCCTCGACCTGCATGTTCCAGGCGTGATCGAACTCGCCGGTCTGCAAGACGGCGCGGGCGGCCGAAACGGCATCGCCACCGCCCTTCATCTCGACGGTGTCGAAGAAGGGACGGTTGGGGAGATGATACTTGTCGTTCCTCTCGCCGCGGACGATGTCGCCGGGCTTGAAGTCGACGAACTTGTAGGGACCGGTGCCGACCGGCTTCAGGTTGGTCGGGGCCTCGCGCGACTTGTCGCCGGTGAAGCCTTCGTAGAGGTGCTTCGGGATGATCATGCCGCGGCCGCCGACGAAGGCGTCGGCCCAGAACGGAGTCGGCTTGGCGAAGATCACCTTGATCGTGTGGCTGTCGACCTTCTCGACCTTGACGTCCTTGTAGCTGCCCGAGGTGGTCGCAGCGGTGCCGGGATCGCGGGCGAACTCCCAGTTGAAGACGCAGTCATCGGCGGTGAACGGCTTGCCGTCGTGCCACATGACGTCCTTCTTCAGCTTCCAGACGACGCTCATGCCGTCGGCGGCCAAACCACCGTTCTCGCGGCTCGGGATCTCGGCGGCGAGGAGCGGGAACAGGTTGCCTTCCGGATCCCAGCCGGCGAGCGGCTCATAGAAGATGCGGGCGGCGTTCTGGTCCTTGGTGCCGACGGCGAAATGCGGGTTGAGCAGCGTGGGGGCCTGCCAGAACAGCAGTTTGAGTGGGCCACCGCCGCCGGCCTTCGTCGGCGCGTAATTGAACGTGGACTGAGCCATGGCGACGCCGCCAAAGGACAGCAGCTGGTTGGCGAGAGGCGCCGTCAGGCCGACGGCGGCCATGCGGGTGAGGAACCGGCGACGGGACAGACGGCCGTCCTTCACGTCACCAATCAACCGACGAAGGGTCTTGTCGTCCATAATCTACCTCCCAAGGCCCATTGCGGGCTCACTGTTCAATCACTCGACCTCGCGCCACACCGACTGGACCTCCAGTTGCGCCGATCGCGAGCGGGGCCGGTCAGGACGGACATGACCCACGTGATCCTGGCTGCCGATAAAATCAGCAGGCTTCGGCGGGGTCAACGCGCGCCCCCGATGAATCTCGCGTCTCCCAGCACAAAAATGCAGCCGCAGCACTCGATGCGACCCAGTCGCTGCTCGGTTGCACCTCCATCCGCACCATTCGAATGGCTGTTGCCGAAGTGCCGCGGCGCCGGCCGAACATGCCGCAAACAGGCGGCGGAAGGCGCTTTTCCAGCCTTCGGCCGGTGGACACTCGCCCCCGAATCGAGGCTCGGTCAATCCAACGAAATTTGCGATTGCATAGGATGCGGGGGCCAGACAATGACGGTCGAAACGGAAACAAACGTCAGCCGAGTGTCCAAAGGATGTGCCGCGCGCACTCGTAAAGCCGCGCGCCGTACCGTCATGACTGTGGCAATGGCGAGCATGCTGCCGGTCATCGGCGCAGGGAGCGCGCTGGCGCAGTGCGCACGGCCCTCGGGTGCCGGCGCCTCGGTGTTTGACTTCATTCCGCTCGCCTCCGGTACTGCCGTCAGCTCGATCATCGCAACCATCAGCTCGGTCAATACGTCGTCGCTGGCGCAGTCCACCGCGCTGGTCAGCACGCCGCCCAATCCCGCTCCCGACTCACAGGGCGGTGGCCGGTGGAGCCGCGTGATCGCGGGTATGGTGGAGACCGAGAACAACACCTCCACGACGGCGACCGTCGGCCCGCTGGCCAACGCGACCGTCGATTGCCGTGCCACAACGAGCCTCGACTTCATCGGCACCCAGGCCGGCATGGATATCGGCAAGTTCAACTTCGCCGGTGGTGGCAACATCCACTGGGGCTTCACGACCGGCTACTTCGACGTGTCGGCGAAAGACAAGACCCCTGGAATCAGCACCTTCAGCAGCGACAACCAGATCCCGTTCGCCGGTCTCTACCTGGCGCTGTCGAGCGGCAACTTCTCGATCGACGCCCAGGTGCGCGGCGACTTCTATCACATGGAGCTCAGCGACACCGATCAGGGCATGTTCAAGCAGCCCATCACGGCGCGCGGCGTAGCCTTCCTCTGGAATGCCGCCTACCGGTTCGATCTCCCGAACAACTGGTTCATCGAGCCGTCGATCGGTGGCGTCTCGTCGCGCACGGAGATCGACCGGATCGATGTGGCCGGCGGTATCAACGTGCCGGTCGGCCTGACGCCGAGCCTCACCTTCCCGGGCAGTGTGCAGATCGACGACGTGAACAGCCTGCTCGGTCGCGCCAGCGTGCGGATCGGCACGACGTTCGTTGATGGCAAGATCGCCTGGCAGCCCTTCGCGACCGGCAGCGTGTTCCACGAGTTCGCCGGGAACGTTCGCACCGACATGTCGACCCTGCTCGTCGGCTTCCCGTTGAGCGCAACTTCGACGACGAGCCGCGAAGGCACGTTCGGGCACATCGGCGTCGGTCTGGCCGGTGTCCTGCTGGATACCGGTTGGCTCGGCTACATCCGAGGCGACTATCGCTTTGGCGAGAACATCGAAGGCATCAGCGTCAACGCGGGTCTGCGCTACCAGTTCACGCCGAGCGACATCAAGGCGAGCATGAAAGACGGCGGCTCTGCCGGCCATTCCGCACCCTTTAACTGGACCGGCCTCTATGCCGGCTGGAGCACGGGCGCGGTCTGGGGCGAAGAGCACTGGACCTTCTCCAACGGAGCCACGACCTCTCCGAAGTATCAGGGTGCGGCGGTTGGCGGTCAGCTCGGCTACAACTGGCAGATCGGGCACACCGTGCTCGGCGTCGAGGTAGACTACAACTGGAGCAACGCCGAGGGCGGCCAGAGCTGCCCGAACGGCAACTTCTTCTCGTGCGTCGCCGAGATGGAGAGCATCGGCTTCCTGACGGGCCGTCTCGGTTACGCACATCAGCGGGCGCTCTACTACGTGAAGGGCGGTCTAGCGGTTGCCGAGGTCACACCGCACGGCAAGTTCAACCTCGCCGGCGCAGGACTCGCGCCGGCAGTGGCGCTGCTGAGCCCGAGCGATACCAAGACGGGTTGGGCCATCGGCGCAGGCATGGAATACGCACTGACAGACCGCTGGACGGTGCGGGGCGAGTGGATGCACTTCGATCTCGGCAAGGAAGACTTTGTCTTCGAGGCCGGGGGCACGCCGACGAGCGTCGATACGGTGGGCAACATCGCACGGGTTGGCGTGAACTATCACTTCGGCCACCGCGGGCACGACTACGGCCACGAACCGATGAAGTAAGTCACTTCGGGGCAGCTTCGACGGGCTGCCCCACTCCCGGACACGAAGAAACCCGGCGCGACGAGCGGCCGGGTTTTTTCATGGGCGCAGGGATGAGTGGCGCAGGTCTGGCGGGATCAGAACACCGGCGGCCAGAAGCGGCCCAACTGGCGCGTCGCCGAGTAGGTCTGGCGCTCGGCGCGGTAGGCCTGCCGATAGACGGGACGAGCCGGCTCGGCACGCTCCCGTTGCGGCCGGGCGCGACGCTCGACCTTACGCGTGGCCGGAGCCGTGGCGCGGGATGCTGTTCCGCCGTGGGCCTCGATCTGCCGGGTGGGGGGCAGCGGATCGGCGCCGATGGCGGCCGGAGGCAGTTGCGGCGCTGCCTGAGGCTCGATCGGGGCGCCAAAGGGTGCGGCCGCAACGATCAGCGAGGTATCGGCCGACGGCACGGGCAATGGAGGCAGCGCGAGAGATTGCGCGGCAGGGCCAGCGGGATAGGCGAGCACCGGCGTGCGCAGGTCGCTCGAGGGCGTGATGCTTTGGGCGTTCGCCGCCGTGGCGAGCAAGGCGCTGGTCAGAATAGCCAGAGTCAGTCTCATGGCGGCGTCTCCAATCGATTGCCGGCGGCCCGATGGCCGACGCGGCATACCTCGCACCATAGGCGCAATCCTTCGATCGCACAATACGCAACGCTTCGGGTCGATTCACGGTTGCGTGATGGCGATGATCCGCGCCGTCGTTGCCGGGCTCAGTTCTCGTCCATCTTGAGGGCGGCGATGAAGGCTTCCTGCGGGATCTCGACGGAGCCGAACTCGCGCATCTTCTTCTTGCCCTTCTTCTGCTTGTCGAGAAGCTTGCGCTTGCGCGAGATGTCGCCGCCGTAGCACTTGGCGAGCACGTCCTTACGGAGCGCGCTGATCGTCTCGCGGGCGATCACCTTGGCGCCGATGGCGGCCTGGATGGGGATCTTGAAGAGATGCTGGGGGATCAGCTCCTTCAGCTTCTCGCACATGGCGCGGCCACGCTGCTCGGAGCGCGAGCGGTGCACCACGATCGAGAGGGCGTCGACGGGCTCGGCGTTGACGAGGACCGAAAGCTTCACGAGGTCGCCCTCCTCATAGCCCCTGATGTGATAGTCGAACGAGGCATAGCCGCGCGAGACCGACTTCAGGCGGTCGTAGAAGTCGAAGACGACCTCGTTCAGGGGCAGATCGTACACCAGCATGGCGCGCGAGCCGACGTAGGTCAGGTTCTTCTGGCGGCCGCGACGGTCCTGGCAGAGTTTCAGCACCGCGCCCAGGTAGTCGTCCGGCACGAGGATGGTCGCCTCGATCCACGGCTCCTCGATGTGATCGATGCGCATGGTGTCCGGCATGTCGGCCGGGTTGTGCATCTCGATCATCTTGCCGTCGGTCATGTGCAGGTTGTAGATGACGCTCGGCGCCGTCGTGATGAGGTCGAGGTTGAACTCGCGCTCGAGCCGCTCGGTGATGATCTCGAGATGCAGCAGGCCGAGGAAGCCGCATCGGAAGCCCTGGCCGAGCGCGGCGCTCGTTTCCATCTCGAAGGAGAAGCTGGCGTCGTTGAGGCGCAGCTTGCCCATGGCCTCGCGCAGGTCCTCGAAGTCGGCGGCGTCCACCGGAAAGAGGCCGCAGAAAACGACCGGCTGGGCCGGCTTGAAGCCGGGCAGGGCCTCGGCGGTGGGGTTCTTCTCATCGGTTACGGTGTCTCCGACGCGGGTGTCGGCGACCTGCTTGATGGCGGCGGTGAAGAAGCCGATCTCGCCGGGGCCGAGATCCTCGACGGTTTCCTGCTTGGGGCGGAAAATGCCGACGCGATCGATCGGGTAGGCGCCGCCCGTGGCCATCAGCTTGACGCGCTGGCCCTTCTTCATGACGCCTTCCTTGACGCGCACGAGCACCACGACGCCCAGATAGGTGTCGTACCAGCTGTCAATCAGCATGGCCTTCAGGGGCTTGTTGCGATCGCCCGAGGGCGGGGGCAGGCGCTCGACGATGGCCTCGAGCACCTGCTCGACGTTGAGGCCGGTCTTGGCCGAAACGCCGATGGCACCGGACGCGTCGATGCCGATCACGTCCTCGATCTGGGCCTTGACCCGATCCTCGTCGGCCGACGGCAGATCGATCTTGTTCAGGACGGGCAGGATCTCGAGATTGTTGTCGAGGGCCTGATAGACATTGGCGAGCGTCTGGGCCTCGACGCCCTGGGACGCGTCCACGACGAGTACGGCGCCTTCGCAGGCAGCCAGTGAGCGCGAGACCTCGTAGGCGAAATCGACGTGGCCGGGGGTGTCCATCAGGTTCAGCTGATAGACCTTGCCGTCCTTCGCCTTGTAGTCGAGGCGGACGGTCTGGGCCTTGATCGTGATGCCGCGTTCCTTCTCGATATCCATCGAGTCCAGGATCTGGTCCTGCATCTCACGGTCGGTGACGTTGCCGCACAGCTGGATCAGCCGGTCGGACAAGGTCGACTTGCCGTGGTCGATGTGGGCGATGATGGAGAAGTTGCGGATCAGCGATGTGTCGGTCATGGGCGGGAGATAGCACCGAAGGCCCGCCGAAAGAAGAGGTGAGGCGAGTTGCCGCCGCCCCCCGCGACGCGCCTCCCGGTCGGCAGGCCGCCGTCAGGCGAGCAGCGCCTTGGCTTTCTCGAGGGCGATGAAGCCGTTGGAGGCGACGATGATGTCGTGGCGGGCGACGAGGTCCATGCGGGCCATGGCCTCGCGCGGCTGCTTCTGGAGGCCCGAGATGACGAGGCGGCCGCCCCTCTTGCCGAGATCGGTCGCCAGATCCTCGATGGCCGAAAGCGCGGTTGCATCGACCAGGGGTACATCGCGCATGCGCAGGATGAGGACCCTCGGATAGCTGCCGCTCATGCGGAGCGTGTCCGCGAGTGAACTGGCGCCGCCGAAAAAGAGCGGGCCGGCCAGCGACAGCACCTGGATGCCGGCCGGAAGCTCCATCTCGGTCAGGACCGAACGTGGCTGCGCTTCGGGCTCGTCGGGCTCGTCGAGGCGGTTCGAGGTGCCGATCCCAGCCACCGCGGCTTCGGCCATGCGGTGCATGAAGAGCATGCAGGCCAGCCCGAAGCCGACACCGATCGCGACGTTGAGATCGACGAGGATGGTCAGGACGAGGGTCGCGAGGAGGACCAGGCGATCGTCGAAGGGTGCCCGCTGCAGGAAATGGCTGACCTCCGACCAGTCGATCAGGCGCCAGGCGACGCTCAACAGGACCGCGGCGAGGCAAGGGAGCGCCAGATAGGACGCGAGGGGGGCGGCGAGCAGCATGAACAGCAGCACGAAGACCGCGTGGAAGACGCCGGACAGCGGTGTTCGCGCGCCCGCCGAGATGTTGGTTCCCGTGCGCGCGATCACGCCCGTCGCGGGAAGCCCTCCGAACAGGGGTGACGCAATGTTGGCGATGCCCTGGCCCATGACCTCGGCGTTGGAGCGGTGGCGGCCGCCCGTCTTGGCGTCGGCGGCGACGGCGGAGAGGAGCGATTCCACGCCGACGAGGAAGGCGATGGTGAAGGCCGACGGCAGCACAGCCGAGATCATCGCCGGCGACAGATCGGGAAGCTGCGGCATCGGCAAGGCGCTCGGGATACCGCCGAACCGGCTGCCGATCGTGTCGACGGGAAGACCCAGCGCCCAGGCCAGACCGGAAGCGCCGACAACCGCGAACAGCAGCCCCGGCCAAGCGGGCCGCCAGCGGCGCATGCCCGAGATGACGGCGAGCGTCACCACGCCGACGAGGAGGGCCGCCCAGTTGAACGATTGGCGCATCTCCCAGAGCGCGGGCACCTTGTGCAGGACCTCGGCGGGGACATCGCCCGAGAGGCCGAAGAAGTCCTTGAGCTGGCCGATGGCGATGATGACGCCGATGCCGCTCGTGAACCCGAGGATGACGGGACCGGGGATGTACTTGATATAGGTGCCGAGCTTCAGGAGCGCCGCGCCTACGAGAAGAAGTCCCGCGAGGAAGGTCGCGGTCATGAGGCCGGCGACGCCGTGCACCTGGACGATGCTGGCGATGATGACAATGAAGGCGGCCGCGGGACCGCCGACCTGGAACCGACTGCCGCCGAGCGCCGAGATGAAAAACCCCGCCACGACGGTGGTGATGAGCCCGCGGTCCGGCGTGACGCCGGCACCGATGGCGATCGCCATCGAGAGAGGCAGCGCGAGAATGGCGACGGTGAGACCGGCCAGCAGGTCCTTGCCCAGCGCTTCGGCCGAATAGCCTTCGCGAAGGGCGATGACCAGTTTCGGGACCAACGCCGACCAGTAGGACGGCGCGGATCTGGCGCTCTCGGTCTGAGAGACCGTGGCGGCCGCAGCCGTCGGCTCGTGCCTCGGCATGTCGCTCATCTTTCGTGCGATCCAGCAGTCTTGCGATAGGAAAAAACTATATTAGCGATACCAATTTCCAATCAATAGCTGTGATGCTGCGGAGCTTCGGTCCGCTGAAACGAAAACGGGGCAGCCCTGCGGCTACCCCTGACTTTGTCCGCGTCGGATCGTGCAGCAAAAGCCGTCTACTGCTTGGCCGGCTCGGATACGGTCTTCACGACACTCGACGTCGGGCGGGCGTTGGCGCTGACGGGGCTTTTCACCTGCGCCGCGACGAGGGCATCGTACTCGGGCAGCGATTTCACGGTGGCCGCGGAGCGCACGTCGACGACCTTGTAGCCGCCGGCCTTCAGCGCCTTCAGCAGATCGCCGATGGCCTGGGCGGTGTTCTTCTGGAAGTCGTGCATCAGAACGATGCCCTTGCCGCCGTTCTTCTCCAGCCGCTTCATGACCGACGGAACGAGCTGTGCGGCGCCCTTCAGCTTGAAATCGAAGCTGTCGACGTCGGTCGACCAGATCGCGAGGTTGCGCTCGCCGACGTATTTCACCATCTCGGGCGGGTGCTGAAGCGCCGGGAAGCGGAAGAACGAGCCCACCTTGTCCGCCTGCTCGCCGAGGCTGCGGCGTGTGGCCGAGATGCCCATCTCGATCTCGCCCTTGCGCTTGGCGTCGTCGAGCTTCGCGTTCGAGAGCGCGACGTGGGAGAACGTGTGCGTGCCGATCGTATGCCCGGCGGCCGCGACCTGGCGCAGGATGTCGGGGTGCCACAGCGCGTGCTTGCCGATGACGAAGAAGATGCCCTTCGTGCAATGCTCGGCCAGCGCCTTCAGAACGGCGGGGGTGTTGGCCGGCCAGGGGCCGTCGTCGAACGTCAGCACCACTTCACCTGGTTTCAGGAAATCGTGGTCCTTGAAATGCTCGAAGCCGAAGCCCGGGCCGCCGGAGGTGTCGATCTCGACGACACGCGAGACGCCCAGCGCATCGGGATTGCCGGGGCAGGCGGTCGCGAGGGCGGGGGCCGAAAACGCGGCGAGCACGGGAAGCGCAAAAGCAAGCAGCGCAACGGGCGCTTTGATCGACATGGCGCGGGCCTCTCCGAATCGGTTGCAGGGCTGAACAACGATTTCGGCGCGAGGCTTCCCCGGATCGGCGAGGTCTCGCAAGGCGGCGGGTGGTTGGTGTGCGCTTTTTGAGGAGAGAGTGTGACTGCAAAACTGCAAGTCACCCGAGGCCACGGGCGAGCGGACCGACCGTCGCCATCACCGGTTGACGTCGGGGCGGCGCACCACCGCTGCGACGGCGGTAGGGTCCCGCCGGACACGCCTGAAATGGCGTACCCGGCGGGCGAGGAACAGAGGTCAGCTCTTGGCCAGGGTCTCGAGGCGGCCGATGATCTGGTCGAGGATCGGCTTGGCAACCGGGCCGACACCGGCAGACTGCAGGGCCTTCTCGAGGACCGGGCGCAGGAGCGGGAGGAGCTGGGCCGCGTAGCTCGCGAGCGTGCGGCGGGCATCGGGCTGAAGCCCTGCCGCCGTGTTCTGGATGCCGGAGAGCTGATCGGCCATGGCCTGCAGCTTCGGCATCGCCTCACGCGCGGTCGCCTGGTCGCGGATGCCGCCGACCGTGCCGCGCAGACTTTCCGCGAGCGAGCCGAGCTGGGCGCCGATGTTCTGGTTGCCGACAGTGATCGTCGGCGCGGCCGGAATGGCCGTTGCAAGCTGGCGCTGCTGGCCGAAATAATAGTAGCCGAGCACGGCAAGTGCCACTGCGGCAGCCACCATCGGCCACATGCCGAGCGAGTTCGACTTCGCGGCGGGCCGTGCCGCCTCCTGCACCTTGGCCGCCGGGCTTGGCGCAGAGAGGCCGTCGAGCAGGCCGGTTCCCTTCAGGAGATCGGAGAGGCCGGCCGGCATGGCGGCCTGGATGTTCTCGCGCTGGCCCATCAGCATGCTGGTGAGACCGGCCGCGTCGAGGCCCGCGTCTTTCTGCTGCTTGGCCAGCGTGCCGAGCACTACCGGCGCCATCATGCCGACGAGGCTCTGCGTCGCGCCGTCGCCGAGGCCGGCGAACTTGCCGACAGCGCCGGTCAGGCCCTTGAAGGCGCCACCGCCGAGGAGGTCGCCGAGCGCGTCGTTGCCCTTCTTGGCGATCTCGGTCTGCTGGGCGCCGCCGAAGATGCTGCCGAGGTCGCCGAGGATGTCGGTGTTCTGCTTCGAGAGCACCTCGCCGAGCTGGCGACCGCCGCCGGGCTTGCTCGCCACGCCAGTGATGCCGGCGAGAATGGTCGGCAGGATGGCCGCAATCGCCGAGCGGACGAGCGGGCTCTGGATGCCGAGCGACGTCGCGATGCGATCGACGAGCATCGGCGTCAGATACTTCATGGCCATGGAGACGATATTCATCGGGCGATCCTCACCAAATCTACGACTTCCGCACGTCCGGCACGCCTGGCGCCGGAGAGGCCCTCACATAGAGCAGCGGAATGCTCAGACTACCACTGATTACGGAATAACTCTAAGCACCTTGCCGGAGGCGGCGTCGGTCAGCAGCCAGATGTGACCGTCCGGGCCCTGGCGCACGTCGCGAATGCGCGCGCCGAGGTTCGACAGAAGTTTCTCCTCGGCGACGACGCGGTCGCCGTCGAGGACGAGACGGTGCAGCGCCTGCCCGGCGAGCGCGCCGACCAGCAGATTGCCGCGCCAGCCGGGATAGACGTCGCCGGTGTAGAAGGCCATGCCCGAAGGCGCGATGGAGGGGTCCCAGTAATAGATCGGCGGCTCCATCCCGGACTTGTCCGTCGCCTCGTGGATCGGGCGGCCCGAGTAGTCGATGCCGTAACCGACGACCGGCCAGCCGTAGTTCGCGCCGCGCTTCACGATGTTGATCTCGTCGCCGCCGCGGGGGCCGTGCTCGACGACCCAGAGAACCCCTGTGCGCGGGTCGATGGCGGCCGATTGCGGATTGCGGTGGCCGTAGCTCCAGATCTCCGGGCGCGCGCCATCACGGCCGACGAAGGGATTGTCCGCAGGGAGGGCGCCATCCGGATCGATGCGGACGACCTTGCCCCAATGACGGCCTAGATCCTGGGCGAAGCGCATCTGGAAGCGCTCGCCAAGGGTGACGAACAACTTGCCGTCGGGCGCGAAGACGAGCCGGGCCCCGAAGTGCAGGCCGCCGCTGCTCGCGGGCTCCTGGCGGAAGATGACCTCGAGGCCCTCGAGGCGATCCTCACCCGGCAGGCCGACAAGGCGCGCACGCGCCACCGCCGTGCCGTTCGTGCCGCCGCCACGGGGCTCGGCGTAGGCGAGATAAACGAGACGCGAGCGATCGAAGTCCGGCGCCAGCGCCACATCGAGCATGCCGCCCTGGCCAGTGGCCGCGACGGCGGGCGCGCCCGCCAGCGGCTTCGAGAGACGACCGTCGCGATCAACGATGCGAACACGGCCGGGGCGCTCGGTGACGATCAGGCGGCCGCCGGGCAGGAACTGGAGGCCCCAGGCGTTTTCGAGGCCGTCGGCCTTGACCTCGGTACGGACGCCGCTCGCGGCGGGGGCCGGAGCCTTGGTCGCGGTGGCGCCGGCCGGCCGGGAAGAGAGCGGTAGCAGGGCTGCGACGAGGGCTACGACCAGCACGGCTCCGGCAACGCGCATCGGTGACTTCGACATCGTGTCCTCCCAATCGCTCCGGGCACTCAGAAGGCACTACAGCGGGCGGCGGGACCGGATGGCCGCCGCCAAGGTGCCGTCGTCGAGATAGTCGAGTTCGCCGCCGACGGGCACGCCCTGCTGGAGCACCGAGACGGCAACCCCGCTGGCGGCGATCTGTTCCCGAACATAATGCGCGGTGGACTGGCCTTCGACGGTGGCGTTGAGGGCGAGCAGCACCTCGGTGACCGGCGGCACGGCGCGCTCGACGAGGCGGGGGATGGCGAGCTGGTCCGGGCCGATGCCGTCGAGCGGCGAGAGATGGCCCCCGAGCACGTGATAGAGGCCGTTGACGACGCCCGCGCGTTCGAGCGCCCACAGGTCGCCGATCTCCTCGACGACCACGATCATCGTCCGGTCGCGGCGTTCGTCGGAGCAGATGGTGCAGGGCGCCACGGTATCGAGATTGCCACATACGGGGCAGTCGCGGAGGCGCTCGGCGGCCTCGGACATGGCGCGAGAGAGCGGCTCGAGGAGGTCGGCACGCCGTTTCAGGAGGGCGAGGGCCGCTTTGCGCGCCGAACGCGGCCCGAGACCCGGCATGCGCGCCAGAAGCTGGATCAGGCGCTCGATCTCGGGTCCCTGGGTCTTGCGTGCCATGCCTGCCGTCCCGCCGCGAGATCGCGGGATCTGCCCGCCTGCCAGCCGGAACATAGTGGCCCGCCGCGTCTTGTTCCAGCCACTCGGGCGCGGCCGACCACCTTGGGCAACGCGATCTTTCCTTCCGGCGCCGCTCCGTGGCATTGTCCGGGCCAGACAACGACAAACTCCGGAGGCAAACCCCATGTCCGATGCCGTGATCGTCTCGACCGCCCGCACGCCGATCGGACGCGCGTTCCGAGGCGCGTTCAACAAGGTGCACGGCGCAACGCTCGGCGGCCATGCCGTGGCCGAAGCCGTCAAGCGTGCCAAGGTGGATCCCTCGGAAATCGACGACGTGCTGATGGGCTGCGCCATGCCGGAAGGCGCGACGGGCGGCAATATCGCGCGCCAGATCGCGGTTCGCGCCGGCCTGCCGGTGACGGTGCCGGGGGCGACGGTCAACCGGTTCTGTTCGTCGGGACTGCAGACGATCGCCATGGCGGCCCAGCGCATCCGGTCGGACGACGCCGGGATCATCGTCGCAGGCGGACTCGAGAGCATCAGCCTCGTGCAGTCGAACCAGAACGTGCTCGGCGCCAAGGACGAGTGGATCGAGCAGCACGTGCCGGCGATCTACTGGCCGATGATCCAGACCGCCGACAACGTCGCCAAGCGCTACAACGTCAGCCGCGACAAGCAGGACGCCTACGCGCTCGAGAGCCAGCGGCGGACGGCTGCGGCGCAGCAGGCGCGGAAGTTCGACGACGAGATCGTGCCGCTGACGGCGGACAAATACATCATCGACAAGGAAGGCAAGATCGCGGGCACCGAGACGTTCACGCTGACCCGCGACGAGGGCAACCGTCCGGAGACGAACATCGAAGGCCTCGCCAAGCTGAAGCCGGTCGCGGGCGAGGGCAACTTCATCACCGCCGGCAACGCGAGCCAGCTCTCGGACGGCGCGTCGGCGACGGTCGTGATGAGCGACAAGGAAGCGCAGAAGCGCGGGCTCCAGCCGCTCGGCATCTATCGCGGCTTCGAAGTTGCCGGATGCCATCCGGACGAGATGGGGATCGGGCCGATCTTCGCGGTGCCGAAGCTCCTGAAGAAGCACGGCCTCAAGGTGGACGACATCGGCATCTGGGAACTCAACGAAGCGTTCGCGGTGCAGGTGATCTACTGCATGGAGACGCTCGGTATCCCGCACGACCGGCTCAACGTGGACGGCGGCGCGATCTCGGTCGGGCATCCCTACGGCATGTCAGGGGCCCGGCTCACGGGGCACGCGCTGATCGAGGGCAAGCGACGCGGCGACAAGTATGCGGTCGTGACCATGTGCATCGGCGGTGGCCAGGGCGCTGCGGCGCTCTTTGAGATCGTTTGAGGACCGGATGACCGCACCGCTCACCACGCCCGGCTATCTGCACCGGGGCCTCGACGAGCTGTTCCGCATGGCCGGCGCGTCGCCGCTCGCGCCACGCTGCGACGGCTTCTATTTCATCCGCCACGGGGAGACGGACGGCAACGCCCAGAAGATCTTCCAGCGGGCGGACCAGCCGCTCAATGCGCGCGGCATCGCCCAGGCAGAGGCTGCGTCGAAGGCGCTCGCGGACGCACGGCTCGAGCGGATCGTCGCCAGCACGATGGACCGGGCGTGGGTGACGGCGGAGGTGATCGGGCGGCCGCACGGCCTCGCGCCGCTGCCGGAGGACGGGTTGCGCGAGCGCTGGTTCGGCGATCTCGTCGGCACGCCGAGCCACGACCACGACTGGCGCGACGATCCGCCGAACGGGGAAACGCTGGCGCAGTTCGTCACGCGGACGCAGGCCGGCATCACGCGCGGCCTGCAAGAGGCCCATGCGGTGCGTACGGCGCTGGTCGGGCACGGCGGCATCCTCTACGTGCTGGCGCCGAGCCTCGGCATCGCGATCGACACGCCGATGCTCGCCAACGCCACGCCGCTGCTGTTCGAGCGGGCGGGCGGGGGCTGGCGCGTCACCCGCATCGCGGATACGGGCGGACGCGGCGACAACGTTTCCTGAGAGCCAACGACAGGAGCCCGGACATGGACATCGCCGGCCAATATCGCATCTCGGCACCGCGTGACGTCGTGTGGGCGGCGCTCAACGATCCGGAGGTGCTGAAGCGCTGCATTCCGGGCTGCAAGGAACTCGAGCAGAAATCCCCGACGGAACTCGCGGCCAAGGTGGGGCTCAAGATCGGGCCGATCTCGGCCACGTTCACGGGCGCCGTCACATTGCAGGACCTGCAGCCGCCTGAGCGGTACACAATCGTCGGGCAGGGCTCGGGCGGGGCGGCCGGGTTCGCCAAGGGTAGCGCCGACGTGGTGCTGACGGAGGCCGAGGGCGGGGCGGAGACGGATCTCGCCTACACGGCGAAGGCGGACGTCGGCGGCAAGATCGCGGCGCTCGGCGGGCGGCTCATGCAGGCGACGTCGAAGAAGCTCGCGGACGAGTTCTTCTCGAAGTTCGTGGCGGAGCTGAATGGGCCGGCCGAGAGCTCGGACGATGCCGCCGCGGCGGAACCGGAGAAGAAGAGCCGATGGGCCAAGTGGCTCGGGCGCGGGTGAGCGCGCGGCAGTTCGCTCGTGACACCTCATCACCGGAACATGACGCCTGACATGAAAACGCCCGGACCGAAGTCCGGGCGTCGTTGTTCGAGCGATTGGCCGCTGCCGAGGATCAGCGGAAGCGGGCGTTGATACCCTCGAGGGCCTTGGAGCCGGGGCAGAGCTCCGACACAGGGATCTCGTTCAGCGGACGATCCGACGTCTGGAGCGCGTCGTGAAGGTCGTCGCCGGTCTCGTTGACGTAGAGCAGCCCCGTCGCTACCTGGCCGTCGTTGGCGTTCTGGCGAATGGTCATGATGGCCGCATCGCGATCGCGGAAATCGTGGCCGTGGTCGAGCTTGTTCAGGATCAGGCGCGAGCCGTCGTGCAGTGTCACGGCGGCGGTGGTGCCTGCCTCGTAGGAGATCGTGATCTCCTCCTGAGGCTCTACGAAATCGAGCTTGTTCTCGACCGCGTGGTTGTGGGCGCGGACGTAGTCGAAGCTCTTCGTCGAGGCCGGGTGATTGTTGAAGGTCACGCACGGGCTGATGACGTCGAGGAAGGCGAAGCCCTTGTAGCTGATCGCGGCCTTGATGAGCGGGATCAACTGCTTCTTGTCGCCGGAGAACGAGCGGCCGACGAAACCGGCGCCGAGCTGGATCGCCATCTGGCAGAGGTCGATGGCGTCGAAGGGGTTGGCCTCGCCCTTCTTCGACGGCGAACTCTTGTCGTTGGTCGCGGAGAACTGGCCCTTGGTGAGGCCGTAGCAGCCGTTGTTCATGACGATGTAGGTCATGTTCAGCTTGCGACGGACGGCGTGGGCGAACTGGCCGAGGCCGATCGAGGCCGTGTCGCCGTCGCCCGAGACGCCGATGTAGACCAGATCCTTGTTGGCCATGTTGGCGCCGGTCGTCACCGACGGCATGCGGCCGTGGACCGAGTTGAAGCCGTGGCTGCGGCCGAGGAAGTAGGTCGGCGTCTTCGACGAGCAGCCGATACCGGAGAGTTTGGCGATCCGGTGGGCCGGCAGGTCCATCTCGAAGCAGGCCTCGATGATGGCCGCCGTGATGCTGTCGTGGCCACAACCGGCGCAGAGCGTCGACATGGAGCCTTCATAGTCGCGGCGCGTCAGGTCGAGGGCGTTACGCGGCAGGGCCGGATGATGGGCGAGGGGCTTGGTGATGTAGGTCATCTGGGCGCTTCCCTGGGTTATTCAGCAGCCTGGGCCTTGGCGGGCTGCACAAGTTTCAGCACGACCTCGCGGACGAAGGCGGCCGTCATGGGCGTGCCATCGTAGTTGAGGGCGGGGATCAGCTTCTCCTGCGGCACCGCGGCCTCGACCATGAGAAGCTGGCGCATCTGGGCGTCGCGGTTCTGCTCGACGACGAGGATGCGGTCGTGGGCGGCGCAGAAGGCCTTCACCTCCTCGGTGAAAGGGAAAGCCTTGAGCCGGAGCGCATTGATCCTGACTCCGTCCCGCTCCAGCATGTCGAGGCCTTCGAGGACGGCCGGACGGGTGGCGCCGAAGTAGATCAGGCCGGTCTTGCCTGCGGGATCACGGGTGTCGATCTCGGGCTTCGGCACCAAGGTTGCGGCGGTGTCGAACTTCTTCCTGATGCGGTCGATCACACGGGCGTGGATCGTGCCGTCCTCGGTGTAGCGGGCGTACTCGTCGTGGCTGGTGCCACGCGTGAAGTAGGAGCCCATCGTCTCGTGGGTGCCCGGCAGCGTGCGGTAGGGGATCGCGTCGCCGTCGATGTCGAGATAGCGGCCCCAGGGCTTGCCCTTGGCCTTGGCGAAGCCTTCCAGTTCTTCGCGCGAGAGCACCTTGCCGCGGTCGGCGAGGCGGCTGTCGTCCCATGTGAAGGGATCGGTCATCCAGTCGTTCATGCCGATGTCGAGATCCGACATGACCATGACCGGCGTCTGGAGACGCTCGGCGAGGTCGAAGGCGTCGGCGCTCATCGAGAAGCACTCGGTCGGGTTCGACGGGAACAGCAGCACGTGCTTCGTGTCGCCGTGGCTCGCGTAGGCGCACGAGATGATGTCCGGCTGGCCGGTCCGCGTCGGCATGCCGGTGGAGGGACCGCCGCGCTGGATGTTGTAGAGAACGACCGGGATCTCGGCGAAATAGGCGAGCCCCAGGAACTCGCTCATGAGCGAGATGCCGGGGCCGGACGTGGCCGTGAAGGAGCGGGCGCCGTTCCAGCCGCCGCCGATGGCGATGCCGATGGCGGCCAGCTCGTCCTCGGCCTGGACGATGGCGTAGTTGCGCGTGCCGTCCTTCGCGACGCGGAAGCGGCGGGCGTGCTTCTCGTAGCCCTCGGCGAGAGAGGTCGAAGGCGTGATCGGATACCAGGCGCAGACGGTGGCACCGGCATAGACCGCGCCGAGGCCGGCTGCCTCGTTGCCGGTGACCATGATCTTGCCCCTGGCGCCCTCGGCGGTGCGGACCTTGATCGGCAGCGGGCAGGTGAAATTCTCGAGCGCGTATTCGCGGCCGATCTGGACCGCCTGCATGTTGGCGGCGAGCAGCTTCTCCTTGCCCTTCAACTGGTCGGCGACGACGCTTTCCAGCACCTTCAGGTCGATGTCGAGCAGGCCCGTCAGTGCACCGACGTAGACCATGTTCTTGAAGAGCTGGCGCTGGCGCGGGTCCTTCCAGATGCGGGCGCAGATCTCGGCGATGGGCAGGCCCAGCACCTTGATGTCGGTGCGCTGCCACAGACGCGGCATGGTGCTGTCGTAGAGAAGCCAGCCGCCGGAAACCACCTCCGCCACATCGTTGGCGTAGGTCTGCGGGTTCATGGCGACCATCAGGTCGATGCCGTCACGGCGCGCAGTGTAGCCGGCCTCGGAGACACGCACCTCGTACCAGGTCGGCAGGCCCTGAATGTTCGACGGGAAGATGTTCTTCGGCGAAACCGGAATGCCCATGCGGAACAGCGTCTTGGCGAAAATGGTGTTCGCCGAGGCGCTGCCCGACCCGTTGACGGTCGCGAACTTGATGACGAAATCGTTGATGCCGCTCATGCCTATGTGTCCTGGCCAATCGGTCCTGGCTGATTGCCCCTGCTCGCTCGCAGGGACGGTTATCGGAGGTAGGCGTTGTGGTGCGAGTGGCAGGCCGACGACGCCTGCGGCTCCACGTAGAAGAACTTCTGCATGTCCCAGGCGCCCGTCGGACAGCGCTCGGCGCACAGCCCGCAGTGCAGGCAGACGTCCTCGTCCTTGGCCATGATGCGGCCGGTCTTGAGGGCGTCGGAGACGTAGATGTCCTGCGTCGCATTCACCGCCGGCACGCGCAACGAGGCCCGCAACTCGTCCTCGGGGGCGTTGTCGATGAAGTTGATGCAGTCGACGGGGCAGATGTCCATGCAGGCATCGCACTCGATGCACAGCGAGCCGGTGAACACCGTCTGCACGTCGCAGTTGAGGCAGCGCTCCACTTCCTTGGCCGCCAGCTTGTCGTCGTAGCCGAGTTCGACCTCGAGCTTCAGGTTGCGGATCGACGTCTTCAGGTCGGCGTGGGGCACTGCGACGCGGGCGGCCGCGTCGTAGTTGTTGGAGTAGGACCACTCGTGGATGCCCATCTTCTGGGACACCAGCGTGTGGCCCGGGGCGGGGCGCTCCGTGACGGTACGGCCGTGGCAGAAGGCATCGATCGAGATCGCCGCCTGATGGCCGTGCGCGACGGCCCAGATGATGTTCTCGGGACCCCAGGCCGCGTCGCCGCCGAAGAAGACGCCCGGACGGGTCGACATGAAGGTGACGCGGTCGACCTTCGGCATCTCCCATTCGCCGAACTCGAGACCGAGGTCGCGCTCGATCCACGGGAAGGCGTTGTCCTGGCCGATCGCCATCAGCACGTCGTCACAGGGAATGGTGACGAGTTCGCCGGAGGCCTTGAGCTGCGGACGGCCCCGCGCGTCGACGCCGGTCTCGATCATCTTTTCGAAGACGACGCCGGCCAGCTTGCCGTTCTCGATGACGAACGACTTCGGGGCGTGGTTGTCGAGGATCGGGATGCCTTCGTGGATGGCGTCCTTGATCTCCCATTCCGAGGCCTTCATCACCTTGCGCGGCGAGCGCACCGTGACCGTGACGGCCTCGGCGCCGAGGCGCAACGCAGTACGGCAGCAGTCCATGGCCGTGTTGCCACCGCCGATGACGACGATGCGCTTGCCGATCTTCTCGAGGTGGCCGAAGGCGACCGACGTCAGGAAGTCGATGCCGATGTGGATGTTGGCCGCGGCCTCCTTGCGGCCGGGGACGTCGAGATCCTTGCCGCGGGGCGCGCCGGTGCCGACGAAGACGGCGTCGTAGCCCTCGTCGAGAATGGATTTCAGGCTGGTCACCTCGTGGCCGAAGCGCGTCTCGACGCCGAAGCCGGTGATGCGATCGACCTCGTCGTCGAGGACCTCGACCGGCAGGCGGAAGGACGGAATGTTGGTGCGCATCAGGCCGCCGCCCTTCGGGTCCTTGTCGTAGAGGACGACGTGGTAGCCGAGCGGCATCAGATCGCGGGCGACGGTGAGGGAGGCCGGGCCGGCACCCAGCAGCGCGACGCGCTTGCCGTTCTTCTGGACCGGGATCTCGGGCAGGAAGCCGTCGATGTCGCCCTTGTAGTCGGCGGCGACGCGCTTCAGGCGGCAGATTGCGACCGGCTCGGCGTTCTTCTTCGAGGGGTCCTTCGCGTTCGGCTCGTTGCTCGTCTGGAGGCGTCCGCGCCGGCAGGCCGGCTCACAGGGGCGATCGCAGACGCGGCCGAGAATGCCCGGGAACACGTTCGATTCCCAGTTCAGCATGTAGGCCGCCGCATAGCGGCCCTGGGCGATCAACCGGATGTATTCCGGTACTGGTGTGTGCGTGGGGCATGCCCATTGGCAATCGACAACCTTGTGGAAGTACTTGGGGTTGGAGATGTCCGTCGGGGCCATGCGTGCTCTGGCCCGCGCTGCGATCTCGCTCGCCTGCATCGCGCTCTCATTCCCTGGATCGTTTCCTCATGCCGGATGCCGGCCCAAGCCTTGCTGGCCAAGAGCGTTCCGTACAAGGTGCCGGCCCCGCCGCCCGACCGCTTCGGGCCAGGCGCGTGCAACCGCGCACGACGCTGTTCTAGCGGCGAACGGCAAGGTGCTGCAACGACTTGTGATGCGGCACTGCACAATGAACGGCCCGGGTTGTGGAGGAGAGGCATATTTCGATCACATGGCCGCCCAGATGCGCCAAAGGGTCGTGTTGCGGTTCGGGCGGCGACGTCCTAGCTAAGCGCCATGGCAAGAACGGCGACTCTGGCCGAGAGGCTGGCTAATCCTTCACGGTTCATGGCGTTGTCGGGCTGGCTGATGCCGGCACTGGCGGCGGCCGCCATCGCCGTGATCGCGGTCGGCCTGTGGCTCAGCTTCCAGGCGCCGCCGGACTACCAGCAGGGCCATACCGTCAAGATCATGTTCATCCATGTGCCATCGGCCTGGCTGGCGATGGCCATCTACCTCATGATCGCCGTCTCGAGCCTCGGGCTTCTGGTGTTCCGGCATCCGCTGGCCGACGTGTCGGCCAAGGCTGCGGCGCCGCTCGGGGCGGCTTTCACGCTGCTGGCGCTGGTCACGGGGTCGCTGTGGGGCAAGCCGATGTGGGGCGCCTACTGGGTGTGGGACGCGCGGCTGACTTCGGTGCTGATCCTGTTCTTCCTCTATCTCGGGCTGATCGCGCTCCGATCGTCGATCGACGACGAGACGCTGGCCGGGCGGCTCACGGCGGTGCTGGCGCTGGTCGGCATCGTGATCCTGCCCATCATCAAGTTCTCGGTCGACTGGTGGCATACGTTGCATCAGCCCTCGACACGCTTCACCGCGACGCTCGATCCGGTGTTCCGGACGCCGCTGCTGGTCATGGCCCTCGGCTTCACGCTGATGATGATCGCGATGCACATGAAGGCGATGCGGAACGAGATCCTCAGGCGGCGCATCAAGGCGCTGACGCTGCGTACCGTCGAGCGGGCCGGGCAATCGGCCGTCGTGCCGGGCGCGGCCGGGTAAGCGCCGCCATGGATCTCGGACCGCACGCGCTCTTCATCTGGCTCTGCTACGGCGCCGTGGGACTCGTCGTGGCGGCGCTCGTGATCGGGCTCTGGCTCGATGGGCTCCGGCACAAGCGGAGGCTGGCGGACCTCGAAGCGCGAACCTCCCGGCGAGGCTCGTGATGGCCCTGCCGGATCCTCCGGGCAAGGGCAGACGCCCGCGCATCAGCGCCGTGATGGCGCCCGTCGCCATCTTTGCCGTGGTGGCCGGCGTGTTCGCGTTCGCGCTGCAGAAGGGCGACCCGTCGAAAGTGCCGTCGGCGCTGATCGGCAAGGCGGCGCCGCAGATCACGCTGCCGCCCGTCGCGGGGCTGACCAGCGGCGGCAGTGCGATCCCCGGATTCACGACCGACATGATCGGCAACGGGCGGCCGGCGGTGGTCAATTTCTGGGCGTCGTGGTGCCTGCCGTGCGTCGAGGAGCACCCGCATCTCGTGACGCTGGCCAAGCAGAGCGGTGTCGCCATCTACGGCATCAATCACAAGGATCTGCCGGCAAACGCGGCCAAGTTCCTCGCGCAGCACGGCAATCCGTTCACGGCGATCGGCGCCGACAACAACGGACGGGCGGCAATCGAGTGGGGCGTCTACGGAATGCCGGAAACGTTCGTCATCGACGGGGCGGGGCGGATCGCGTTCAAGCACGTCGGGCCGATCACGGCGGAGACGCTGGCGAGCAAGGTGCTGCCGGCCATCGCCAGCGCACGCGGTAACGCTCCGGCGAAATAGCCGGAACGGAACGTGTGGCGCACCGGTCCACACGTTCCGGTCTCACATCGCGACGGGGCCGATCAGCGGCCCTCGCGCCACCAGGCGAGCGTGATGAACGCGAGCAGCGCCGCAAGTGCCATCAGGCCCGAGAACATGGGTGTCAGCGACACGCCGCGGGTCACGTGGGCCTCGCGGTCCTTGAGGCCCAGCCATCCCGAGCCGGCCAGCACACGGGCGCTGGTCAGCATGGATACGCGCGGGACGTCGACGGCGGTCGCCGACACCGCGCCTAGGAGGCCGCCGCTCCGCGTCCAGAACACGCCGCCGCCCGTCGCCTCGACGAGGGGGCGCATGCGGAGATCGGTCGCCGTGACCTCGCTCATCTCGCGGGCGTCCTCGACCCCGGCATGAGCCACGGCGGTGAGCTTGCCCTGGCCGTCCGGCGCGGGCGTTTCGAGCTTGTAGAGGCCCGGTGCCTTGACTTCGACGCTCGAGCGCCAGATGCCGTCAGACGAGGGATCAAGCGAGAGGGTGGTGACCTCGCCGCCGGGCGCGGACACGGTCACCTCAGGGACGGTACGCTCCATGGAGCGGCGCTCGACGCTGAGGCGCAGGCCACGGGCCGACGCGATGAGGCGCTCTTCCTCGAGGTCGGGCTCCTTCATCAGCCAGTGCGAGATGCGGCGCAGCAGGTCGGTGTGCGGGCCACCGCCTTCGTAGCCGCGGGCCCAGAGCCAGGCGTGGTCCGATGTCATGAGCGCGACTCGGCCCTTGCCCATGCGGTCGAGCACCAGCAGAGGCTTCTGCTCGGCGCCCGTCATCAGGGTGCGGCCGCGACGGGTTTCAACTTCCACCTGCCGGAACCAGCGGCCCCACGTGGCCTCGCCGCCCGGCGCACCGGCTCCGGGAAGGCCGCGCGTCACGGGATGGCGCAGGCCGTCGCCGGCGACGGCGGCCTTGAACGGCTGCTCGATGACGCGTCCCGACGGGACCACGGGGAGGACGGAGCGGAGCGGCGTCCGGTAAAGGCTCGAGCGGCCCGCCAGATCGTCGCCCGCGGCAACGAGAAGGGCGCCGCCGTGGCGCTCCACGTAGCGGGCGATGTTGTCGTAGTAGAGCAACGGCAGGATGCCGCGATGCTGGTAGCGGTCGAAGATGATCAGATCGAAGTCCTTGATCTTCTCCGAGAACAGTTCGCGCGTCGGGAACGCGATCAGCGAGAGCTGATGGATCGGCGTGCCGTCCTGCTTCTCGGGCGGCCGCAGGATGGTGAAGTGCACGAGATCGACGGCGGCGTCGGATTTCAGCAGATTGCGCCACGTGCGCTCGCCGGCGTGGGGCTCGCCGGAGACGAGCAGCACGCGCAGGTTCTCGCGGACACCCTCGGCGGCGACGACGACGCGGTTGTTGGCGCCTGTCAGCTCGCCGTCGACAGGTTCGAGTTCGATCTCGACGATGTTGGTGCCGGCGTGTGGAAAGCGCATCGGCAGCCGGACGGTCTCGTCGATGCGGGCGCGCAGCGTCTCGTCGGCGGCATCCTCGCGGCGGACGCGCAGGGTGACGGTGTCGGCGGAGCGGCCGCGCCGGCCCGTCTCGCGGACCGCGAGCTCGATCTCGCGGGTCTGGCCGACGATGCCGAACTTCGGGCCCTTCAGGATCTCGATGCGGCGGTCGAACTCGTCGGGGCGGCCGGTCAGGAGCGTGTGGACCGGCGCATCGAAGCCGAGACCGGCGACGCCCTGGGGCACGTCGTGGACCTGGCCGTCGGTGATGGTGATGACGCCCGCGAGACGATCCGGCGGCACGTTGGCCAGCGCACGGTTGAGATCGGCGAAGAGATTGGTGCCGGAGGCGCCTTCACCGGTCGGGCGGGAGGACGCGACCCACTTCACCTCGAGGTTCGGGATCTTGCCGAGCCTGGCTTCGAGATCGGTGCGGATGGCGGCTGCCTGTCCCGGGCGGTCGGCGATGGTCTGGCTCGTCGATTCGTCCGTGACCACGATGGCGATGTTGGAGAGGCTTTCGCGCTCCTCCTGCCGCAACGTCGGGTTCGCCAGCGCTGCAATGACGGCGAGCAGAGAGAGACCACGGAGAACAGAGCCGCGCGTCCGGCGCAGCAGGAGCACGGTGACCAGGACGGCGGCCACGGCGATCGCGGCCCAGAACAGCGGGCCGGAGATCATCGGCTGGATGTCGATCGACCAGTTCACGCGGCCTCCTTCACTGTCCGAGACGCTCGAGCAGCGCCGGGACGTGCACCTGATCCGCCTTGTAGTTGCCGGTCAGGGCGTACATCACGATGTTGATGCCGGTGCGGAACGCCTGCTCGCGCTGCGCCTCGCCGCCCGGTACCGCGGGGTAGATCGGGCGATTGCCTTCGTCGAGGGCCCAGGCGGCCGCCAGATCGTTGGCGGTGACGAGGATGGAACTCACGCCGTCGGAACGACGCGCGCGGCGGCCGGGATTGGCGCGATCCTCCTCGCTCTCGGCTTCGACCCAGAGCTGGGGGCTGTCCCAACGGCCCGGAAACGCCCGGATCAGATAGAACGCCTTGGTGAGCACGTGGCCTTCGGGGACAGACTCGAGGCGGGGGATGTCGAGGCGGCCCAGGAGGCGCTGCAGGGGCGTGCCCTCGTTGCGACCCAGATTGCGGCCGGTCGGAAGCCCCTGGCCGTGATCGCGGGTGTCGAAGATGATCATCCCGCCTTGCTTCATGTAAGCGTCGATCTTCGACAAGGTGGCGTCAGGCAGGGTCTGCGCGTTGGCGACCACGGGCCAATAGAGGATCGGGAAAAAGGCGATCTCGTCGACGACGATATTGACGCCGAACGCGTCGCCCGGCTCCACCGCGGTGCGGGCGGCAAGCACCTTGCCGAGGCCGGAGAGGCCCTGGCGGCTCGTCTCGTCCACCTGAGCATCCCCCGTCAGGACGTAGCCGAACGTGACGCGGCCCGTGGACTGGATGGCGATCTGGAGGTCGCGCGGCAGGCCCGGCGGGAGCGGCTGGCGCACGACGTCGCCGCGATCCGGATCGGGGGTGCGTGACCGCTGGGCCGAGGCCGGGTGGGCCAAGAGCATGGTCAACGTCATGGCGAGGCCGAGAACCACCGCCGCCGCACCCGCGGGACGGCGGTTGCTCCGCCAGAAGGGACCGGCCTGGATCATGAGAACCGCCAAAACATCGAGGAACAACAGGGCAAGGGCGAGCGCGAGCAGCTGCGGCTTCAGCGGCTCGGTGGTCTGGCCTTCGTAGGCGCGGCGCTCGGCCTTCGACGGCAACGACGGCAGTGGCTTCAGCTCGCTCGCGGGGCCGAGCACGTTGACGGCGCGGGGGCTCGCTTCGGGGCCGTAGTAGCCAGGCGGATGGTCGATGCCGGGGACGAGGGTGGCGAGGCGGCTCGCCTCGATGGCCTGAGCTGTCGCGGGCGGCGCGCGCAACACACCGTAGCCGTCGAGCACCTGCAGGGGCGTCAGGACTTCGGCGCTGGCGGCGACGGGGGCAGCGCGGGTCTCGGAAGTGGCTGCGACCGGGACGCCACCGGCCGCGACGCCGCCGGGCTGACCGAGCGTGGCGATGCGGCGCAGCATGTCGACGAAGAGGCCCGAAAGCGGCAGGTTCGACCAGTCCGAGTTCGCTGTGATGTGGAACAGGATCATGCGGCCTTCGCCGTGGCGGCGGGCGGTAACGAGAGGCGTGCCGTCCTTCAGGCGCGCCCACGTCTCGACCTCGGGGCCGAGGGCGCCGGGGTCGGCGAGCACCTGACGGCTGACGGTGATCTCGGGCTTGATCTCGAGGCCGGCGAAGAGGCTCGCCTCGTCGAAGGGGGCGAGCGGCTGCGGCGTCGACCACGACAGCGCGCCACCCAGTGCGCGGCCACCGATCCGGAGTGCGACCGGCAGCAGTTCGTCGCCACCCTTCTCGAGGCGCGGGCCGGCGAAACGCACGAGGACGCCGCCCTTCTTCACCCACTGGTCCATTTCGCCGGCAATGCCGCCGGACAGCGTGCCGATGTCGGCCAACAGCATGATGGAGACGTTCTGGCGGAAGGCGTCGCGGGTCGCGGCCTCGAGGTTGGCCTTGCCGGGCTTCACCAGCTCCGAATAGGGCGCGAGCGCGCGATCGAGGTAGTAGAGCGGCGCCAGCAGCGGCTGGGCCTGCTCGCGGCTTTCGCCGGAAATGAGCGCGATGCGGTTCCAGCGCGAGCGGGCATCTAGGAGATGGACCGCGCCAGCCGAACGCTCGCCGGCCAACTCGATCCGGGTCACCTGATTGCGGAGTTCGAGGGGGAGCGCGAACTGCGCGACGGTGCGCGTGGCGCCGACCGGCAGCACGAACGGAACCTCGCCGAGGCGCTGGCCGCGCTGCGAATAGGCGAGCGCCATGCCCACACGCTCGGCGCCGCCTGACCGCAGAATGGTCGCTTCGAGGCGGCCGTCGCGGGCGAGACCCGCCGCAGCGCCGAGGGCTTCCTGCCCGGATGGCGTCTCGACGACGACGAGGGCGCCGCCGTCGCCGGACAAGGCGGCGAGGCGGTCGGCGAAGGCGCGGGTGGCGCCATCGTGGTCGATGCCGTCCGAGAGCCAGACGATGGTGGCGGCGGGCTGGCCACGAAGGGCCGCGGCGAGAGCTTCGACGGTCTCGGCGCGGCGGGGTGCGAAGGGTTGGGCCTGGAGCGCGGCTGCCGTCGAGCGGGCGGCGGCCGGCGCCTCGATGCGGAGCGCCTGGGTGCGGGCGGGCGGCGCGGTCTGGGCGATCATCACCGGGCGGCTCTGGGCCTCGGCTTCGCCGACGAGACGATCGACCAGCCCGAGGCGGTCATTGAAACGGGTGGCCGCCGCCCAGCCGTTGTCGACGACGATGACGACCGGGCCGGAGCCCTTAAGGCCGCCGTCGCGCGTCGGATTGAGGACGGGTTCGGCCAAGGCCAGGATAACCAGAGCCGCGGCCAGCATGCGCAGCAGCGTCAGCCACCACGGCGTCTTGGCCGGCGTCTTTTCGCGGTTGTCGATGCCCACGAGAATGCGGGTCGCCGGGAAATCGATGCGGCGGGGGCGCGGCGGCACGGTGCGCAACAGCCAGTAGATGACCGGCAGCAGGGCCAACGCGCCAAGCAGCGCGGGGTTGAGGAAGGCGAGCGAACCAAGGCTCATCCGTGGCCCCCTTCCGGTGCGGCCGGCTTTGCTGCCGACGGCGGGCGCCAGGAGACGACGTCGCCGCGAAACCGCTGCATGAGGGCGAGGAGGGGCTCGGACGCGGGCCGGTCGGTGTGATGGACGAGGAACGTCCAGCCGAGTCGGCGGGCGGCGTCGGAAACGGCAGCGCGGTGGGCTTCGAGGCGGGCGCGATAGCGGTCGCGGAGGCTTTCGGCACGGTCGGCGATCCAGTGACTGCCGTCCTCGAGGCCGAGGAATTCGGCACGGCCCTCGTAAGGGAGCGTCTCCTCGGCGGGATCGAGGACCTGCACGAGATGGCCGCTCACGTCATTGCCGGCGATGGCGCGGAGGCGGGCGGCGATGGTCTCGGGCGGGTCGAGGAAATCACTGATGAGGATCGCGCCGGAAAAGCGGGCGAGGCGTGCCTCGGGCGGCAGGCTCGCCGTCGCCTCACGCGTCTCGCCGTGGAGCGCGAGGCTCTCGGCGAGGCGGGTGGCGGCCCGGCGCGAGGCCATCGGCCGGGTCAGTCCCATCAAGCCGACGCGCTCACCGCCGGTGACCAGCATCTCGGCGGCGGCGAGGGCCAGCACGACGGCGCGGTCGCGCTTGGTCGTGGTCGCAAGATGGCTGCGGAAGGACATGGACGGTGACAGGTCGGGCCAGAGCCAGACGGTGTGAGCCGCTTCCCATTCGCGTTCGCGAACGAAAAGAGTGTCGGTGCTCGCCGAGCGGCGCCAGTCGATGGAGGCGGCCGGGTCGGTGGTGCCGAACTGACGGAACTGCCAGAACGTCTCGCCGGGGCCGGAACGGCGGCGGCCATGGAGGCCATGGGCAACAGTGGACGACACGCGCAGCGCTTCCAGCACGAGATCCGGAAGCCGCGAGGCGAGGCCGTGGGCCTCGGACTCGAGCGGCGCCAGATCGGCCTTGCGCCGGCCATGACCTGCGGCGGGATTGCCGCCATCGCTTGTCGCCACGGGTCAGCCTCCGGATCGGGTCAGGTGGCGGCGGCGGCCAGACGGCCGATCACGCCCGCCATGTCCTCACCCTCGGCACGGGCCGCGAACGAGAGCGCCATGCGGTGCTTGAGAACCGGCTCGGCCAGCGCGAGCACGTCGTCGACCGACGGCGCGAGACGGCCGTCGATGAGCGCCTTGGCGCGGACGGCGAGCATGAGCGCCTGGCTGGCGCGCGGACCCGGCCCCCAGGCCACGAGGCGGTCGACCTCGTCGCTGGAGCCGGTGCCGGGACGCGCCGAGCGCACGAGACGCAGGATCGCCTCGACGACCTTGTCAGGAACGGGGATCTGGCGCACGAGGCGCTGGGTGGACATCAGCTCCTGCGCAGTGAGGGCCGCCTCGAGACGGCGCTCCTCGGTACCGGTGGTGGCGAACAGCATGCGCCGCTCGGCCGCCTCGCCGGGGTAGCCGACGTCGATCTGCAAGAGGAACCGGTCGAGCTGGGCTTCCGGAAGCGGGTAGGTGCCTTCCTGCTCCAGCGGGTTCTGGGTCGCCAGCACGTGGAACGGCGTCGGGATGTCGTGGCGCTGGCCGGCGACCGTGACATGATGCTCCTGCATGGCCTGCAGCAACGCCGACTGGGTCTTCGGGGAGGCGCGGTTGATCTCGTCCGCCATCAGAAGCTGGGCGAAGATCGGGCCCTTGATGAAGCGGAAACTGCGGCGGCCCTGACCGCCCGCCGGCTGATCCTCGAGGACCTCGGAGCCGATGATGTCGGACGGCATCAGATCCGGCGTGAACTGGATGCGCTTGGCGTCGAGGCCGAGCGTGCGCCCGAGCGTCTCGACCAGAAGCGTCTTGGCGAGGCCCGGCACGCCAACGAGGAGGCCGTGACCGCCCGCCAGAATGGTGACCAGCGTCCGCTCGACCACCTGTTCCTGGCCGTAGATGACGGTGCCGACCGCCTGCTTGACGCGCTGAATGCGCTCACCGGCCGCTTCGACGCGGGCGACGATATCGTGATCCGTTTCGATGACTGTGCTCATGCGCTCGCTTCGACGCTCGCTTCGTGGGCTCGTGCGCTCAACCCTAGGCCCGTTTCGGTGGGAGCCGAACCCTGCCCGGCGCCCCGATGATCGTAGTATGAACGCACCTGCAGCATAGCAGGGGCGGTCGTGGAGGTTATATTAATCCTCAGTAATGTGGCTCGATACGGGCCAGCACCGGACGAAGGACCCGCCATGGGCACCCCAACCGACAATAGCACAAGCGCCGGCGCAAGCACTGGCCTCAGCGGTCTCGAGGCCCTGCTCAAGGCACAGGCCGGCGACCGGATGCCGCCCGTCGAGCGGTGGGACCCGCCCTATTGCGGCGACATCGGCATGGCCATCCTGCGCGACGGGACATGGCTCTATCAGGGCAGCCCGATCGGGCGGAAACCGCTGGTCAAGCTGTTCTCGCGGGTCCTGCGCCGGGATGCGGACGGGCGCTATTTCCTTGTCACGCCGGCCGAGAAAGTCGATGTAGCGGTCGCGGACGCCCCGTTCCTCGCCGTCGAGATGGAGGTGCAGGGGGCAGGCCCGGATCAGACGCTGATCTTCCGCACGAACGTCGACGACGTGGTCGCCTGCGGCCCGGAGCATCCGGTGCGGTTCGTGGCCGAGGACGGGAGCGGCGGGCTCAAGCCTTACGTGCATGTGAGGGGCCGGCTGGAGGCGCTGGTGACGCGGGCGCTCTACTACGACCTCGTCGAACTGGCGGTCGAAGAGGCCGGCGTGCTCGGCATCTGGAGCGGGGGTCACTTCTTCGTGATGACGTCGGACACGGCGTAGCGCGGCAGCAGCATCTCATCCGGGACGGGCTGTGGACGGCGGCGCAGATCACGGCCGCCGTCATGACAGGGGCGCACACCGTGCGTATGGTCTCGCTCCATTGACAGGCGGATGCCGGCATGGGGCTGGCTGGGCCAAGGCGCGGTCCCGAAGCGGCGCGGGCCGATTTCCTTCATCGATTGCGATCGGGGCTCTGGACCATGACAGCGGACACTTCCGGCGAGCCGAAGGCGTTGCCGCCTCGAGAACCGTTCATGCCGCCGATGCCGGCCGCCGCCCGCTCGGCCTATGGCGGCACGCATCTGACACGCACCATTGCCATCGTGCTGGCCCCGCTGATGGTCGGCGTGCTGGCCGCGCTGTTCCTCGCGGTGCCGGACCAGACGCGGGAGATCTACCGGATCTTCGCGCGCGACTATGCGTTGCAGCCGCCGCTCCCCGACGGCGCGACATGGCCGGTGCTCGCCGACTACGTCTGGACGCGGCTGTCGCTGTCGCCGATCGACCTCAGCTGGATCGGGATCGCGCTCGCGGGCGTGCTGAACTGGCGGCTCGCCCGCAGTCTGACGCTGCAGTTCGGCGACGGGGCCATCACGGAGCGCTCGGTGCGCGGCGTCACGCTCCGGTGGCTGCCGCGGTTCTGCGGCGCCATCATTCCGTTCGGTGCGGCGACGGGGCTGCTGCTGGCCGCAGGCGACGTCCGGCGTCTGCCGTTCGATCTCGCGGCCCAGGCATCAGGCGCGACCGAGGAAGAGGCAGCGGCGAACCTGATCGTGGTCGCGGGGCTGTTCTTCGCCACCGGCCTCGCGCTGCTCGTCTGGGCGTGGTGGCGCACGCACAACAAGCACTACACGCACAACAAGCACTACAAGTACTCGGACAACGGGGCAGCGCTGTTCTCGGCGACGACCGTGACGCTGATGATCGGCGCGACGCTGGCGCTGATCGTGCTCTTTGCGACGGCGATCACGGGAAGCGCGGGGGTCCATGCCGCGTGGGCGCTCCGGACCCCGGCGCTGTTCTGCCTGTTCATCATGCTGCTCGCTTATTTCGCCACCGGTCTCAGCGTGCTGACGCTGCGGTCTGGCATTCCCATCGTGCCGCTGATGGCGCTCGGTGTGCTGCTGATCGCGGTGTTCGACTTCAACGACAATCACGGCGTGCCAACGGCGGCGAGCCCGGCGGCGGTCGCGAAGCCGTCGACGCGGGAGGCGTTCCAGAAGTGGTATGAGGCGCGGGCCGACCGGGCGGTCTACGAGCGGGCGGGCAAGCCCTATCCGGTGTTCCTGGTGACTGCGGCCGGCGGCGGCATCTACGCGACGGACTTCGCGGCCACCGCGCTCGCCCGGATGCAGGACCGGTGCGCGGCGTTCGCGCAGCACGTGTTCGCGGTGAGCGGCGTCTCGGGCGGGGGGCTCGGCGCGGCCATCTTCGCCAACCTCGTCGGCGGCACGCGGCAAGTCACGGCAGCCGAGATCGGCAACGGCGATCCGTGCGCGGCACGGCCGCCGGTAGTCGGACGGGCATCGCTCGAGGCGCGGGCCGGATCGGTCGTCAGTCAGGACTATCTGTCGCCGATCGTGGCGGCGGGGCTGTTTCCGGATTTCTTCCAGCGATTCCTGCCGATCGCCATCCCGCTTCTCGACCGGGCGCGGGCCTTCGAGGCGACGCTCGACATCGGCTGGGCGCGGAGCGACACGGGATGCACGGGCGCGGGATGCCAGCCCTTCGCGCGGCCGTTCCTCGGCACGTGGCGGCCGGACGGCACGGCGCCGGCGCTGGTGCTCAACGCGACGAACGTCGACACGGGCTATCGCACGGTGCTGGCGCCGTTCGCCATCGCACGCGACGTGCCGGGCGAGTATTCGGCGCTCGAGGACTTCCACGAGACGCTGGCCGGTACAGGCGCGGGACAGGCGGGCGTCGACGTGAGCCTCGGCGTGGCGGTGTCGCTCTCGGCGCGGTTTCCGTGGGTGATGCCGGCGGCGAGCGTGCGATCGGCGGACGGGGCGCGCACGGTGCGGCTGCTCGACGGCGGTATTTTCGAGAACTCCGGCGTCGATACGCTGACCGACATGCTGATCGACCTCCGGGGGCTCGAGACGCCTCCGGCGGAGCGGCCAGCGGAACTCCGGAACGCGCCATGGGTGGTGTTCCATCCCCTCATCATCAGTGGCTTCCAGCTCAGTTCCCCGGAGACGGCGAACGGGCTCCGCGGCGAGGCGCTGTCGCCGGTGTCGGCGATGCTCGCGGCGCGGGTGCAGCGGGCCGGCATGGCCTCCTACCGGTTGTTCCTCGAGCGTGGCTACAATTGCGGCAAGGACGACCAGTCGGCCAAATGCCGCGAGAACGGGCTCAGGTTCCTCGTCCTCAACCACGTCGATTACCGTCTGCCGCTCGGATGGCAGGTGTCGGATTTCACGCGGCGCGTCGTCGCGAGCCACGTCGGCAACGCCGCGCGTTGCGATCCCATTCCGCGCATCCGGAGCATGTTCACGGGCGGGCCCAATCCGGAATTGCGGAGCCAGCGGCAGCACTACACGCAGCGAGAGAACGACTGCACGGCATGCTCGGTGATGCAGGCGCTGCGCGCACAAGCGCTCAAGGGCAGCGATCTCTGCCGGGGAACGTAATCGGGCCACAGGGGGTGTGGATCGCGGGGACGAGGCGCGGAAAAGCATCGCGCCGGTTCACGCGAGCCGGTATCGGACAAGAGTTGATCTGTGCGCGGGCCGGGCAGGCTCCGCGAGAGTGCGGGAGTTGGGGATGCGTTGGGACAAGCCCGTCGTCTTCTGGTTGGTCACCGGGCTCATGCTCGTCGGGCTGATCGCGCTCCTTCGGGACGCGCTGCTGCCGTTCGCGCTGGCGGCCGCGATCGCCTATTTCCTCAATCCGATCACCAACGTCTTGCAGCGGATCGGGCTCGGCCGGACGCTCGCGTCGCTGCTGGTCGTCGCCTGCATGGCGACGACGCTGGCGGCGGTGCTGTTCTTCCTGCTGCCGCTCCTCGTCGGGCAGATGCGGCAGCTCGCGCAATCGCTGCCCGGCGACCTTGCGCGGCTGCAATCGGGGCTCGAAGCCTGGGGCGCGGCGCATCTCGGCGAAAGCTTTCCGGCGTTCAAGGCCGGGCTCGAGCGAGCGCTCACGGAACTGGCGCAAAGCTCGTCCAACATGATCGGCGGCCTGGCTCAGGGGCTCTGGAGCCGGGGGCTCGCGGTCGTGAACCTGATCTCGCTGGTGCTGGTGACGCCTGTCGTCGCGTTCTATCTGCTGCGGGACTGGGGCAAGATGCTCGGGCGCATCGACGGCTGGTTGCCGCGCGCACACGCCGACACGATCCGGCGGCTGGCGGGCGACGTCGATACGGCGGTGAGCGCCTTCGTGCGCGGGCAGGGGACGATCTGCCTGATCCTCGCGATCCTCTACGCGGGGGCGCTGACAGCCATCGGGCTCAGCTACGGGCTCGTCATCGGGCTGGCGACGGGGCTGCTCGCGTTCATTCCGATGGTCGGATGGGCGCTCGGGCTGGTGCTGGCGCTCGTCATCGCGATCGCGCAGGCGTGGCCTGATACGACGCTGCCGCTGATGGTGCTCGGCATCTACGGTGCTGGGATGGCGCTCGATTCGGCGGTGCTGTCGCCGTCGATCGTGGGGCAGCGGGTGGGCTTGCATCCGGTGTGGCTGATGCTGGCGCTGTTTGCGTTCAGCGCGCTGTTCGGTTTTCTCGGGGTGCTGGTCGCGGTGCCGGTGGCGGCGGCCATCGCCGTGCTGGTGCGGTTCGCGCGCGACCGGTATCTCGCGAGCGACATCTATCACGGCGGGCGGCCCCCTCAGCCGCCGGACGTACCGCCAGCGCCGGCCACGGTCGGGTGAGCCATGAGCGAACCGCGGCAACTGGTGCTCGATCTCGGCCACAGGACGGCGCTCGGCGCGGAAGATTTCCTCGTCGGCGGATCGAATGCGGCTGCGGTGGCGCTGATCGACCAGTGGCCCGACTGGCCCGGGCCGGCGGCGCTGGTGGTGGGCCCGAAGCAGTCGGGCAAGAGCCATCTGGCGCACGTCTGGCGGCATAAATCTGGGGCCGAGACGCTGACGGCGGCGGCCCTCGGCGAAGCGGATGTGGCGCGTCTTTCACCCGGCGGGGCGCTGGTGGTCGAGGATCTCGATCAGGGCATCGGCTGCGAGCGGACGCTGTTTCATCTCTTCAACCTCGCCCGCGAGCATCGGGGCAGCCTGCTGCTGACGAGTGCCGCCGCGCCCGGCGATCTCGCCGTCACGCTGCCGGACCTCCGATCGCGGCTCAGGGCGGCCGTACTGGTCGAGATCTCGCCGCCGGACGACGGCCTGTTGCGGGCGGTGCTGGTCAAGCACTTCGCGGACCGCCAGATCACGGTCGATCCGCAGGTGATCAGCTATCTGATGACGAACATGGAGCGCACCATGGCGGCGGCTGCCAGCATCGTGGCGGCGATCGACCAGGTGGCGCTCGCGGAACGGCGGAAGGTGAGCCGGATGCTCGCGGCGGAGGTGCTGACGCGAATTCGGCAGGGCGGCGAGAGCGCCTGAGCAGCCTCAGCCGTCGAGCGGGAGCGCGGGCGCCGTCGGATGCAGCAGCGGGCGGTAGCCGGCAGAGAGAACGGCAGCAATCGCGGGCGGCGTGAGCATCTCGGCCATGCCGTCAGCCGGGCGCGGGACCGGCGGGCCGTAACCATCGGGCGTCCACAGGAACAGCCGATCGGGCGTGACCAGATGCGGCGCGCCACCATGGCGGACGAACGCGGCCGGCGGCAGGCTCGCGAACGGCACGACGTGCGTGCGCTTGGCGCCGCCGGGCAGCAGCCGCTCGGCCTGCAGCACGCGGTCCATGTCCGGTGCCGACGGGCGCTCGGGGAGGCCCTTGGCCGCGGACCAGAGCGTCGCGAAGGCGAGCGCGTCGGCGCGGCGGCATTCGAAGCAGGGGCGGTGGCCGGCCGCCAGCGCGGTCGCCTCATCGAGGAAGAACAGCTCGGTGTAGCGCCGGGGCGTCATGACCTGCCGGCGGCGGCCCTTGAACGACAGCACGCAGCAGATCCATTGTCGTGACGCCCAGCGCCGCCGGGTCAGGCACCGCGCGTCATCGTGGATCGCGCCGCCGCGATTGCCCATGACGAGGCCGCGGGCGGCAATCGCCACGATCTCACCGTCGGGTGTCACTCGGTTCTGGAGCGGCATCGCTCAATCTGCCAGTCTCGGGGTTCGCGAAGGAGCCAAGCATGACCGAAGCCACCATCCATGTGAAGATTTCAGATCGCGCCGCAGGGGCGCGCGTCGCGACCGTGACGGTCGATAACAGCCGCCGCCTCAACTGCCTCTCGACGGCGCTCGTCGTGGGCTTGCGCGACGCCTTCGAGCGGCTCGGCGCGGACGAGACGATCCGGGCCATCGTGCTGACGGGGGCCGGGGATCGCAGCTTCATCGGCGGCGCGGACCTGCAGGAACTCGGCGGACTCTGCGCCGAAAGCGGGCGGCTCTACATCACGCGGCTGCACATGGCGTGCAAGGCGATCCGGGAGTGTCCGGCGCCCGTCATCGCGCGGATCAACGGGTTCTGCCTCGGCGCGGGGCTCGAGGTGGCGGCGTCGGCCGACATGCGGGTCGTGGCGGAGGGCGCTGTGCTCGGCATGCCGGAGGTGGTCATGGGGCTACCGTCGGTGATCGAGGCGGCGCTGCTGCCGGGCCTCATCGGATGGGGCAAGACGCGCGAGATCCTGCTCACGGGCGAGACGTTCGGCGCCAAGGCCGCGCTCGAGATGGGGTTCGCGCAGAAGATTGCAGCGCCGGGGGAAGTCGATGCAGCGGTGGAGCACTGGATCGGGCACATCCTGAAGGCGACGCCGAAGGCCGTCCGGGCGCAGAAACTGCTCATGAACAGGTGGGAGAAAGTGTCCGTAGCCGAAGGCGTCTATGCCGGCATCGACGCGCTGTCGGACGCCTACCGGACCGGCGAGCCACAGGCCGCGATCGCTGCCTTCTTCGCCGAAAAGGCCCGACACAAGGCCCGCTGAGCGCCAGAACGATACGCCACGAGGAGCCCATGCGAGACGATCACCTCAGAGGCATCGCGCGTCGCCAGCGACATGCAGAGCTGGCCGCCGGATTTCGATGGGACGTGCCGGAGACGTTCAACTTCGGCACCGACGTGGTCGACGCCTGGGCCGCCGAGCGCGACGGGCTAGCGCTCATCTGGGAGAACGCGGCCGGTGATGCGGCAAGCTTCCGGTATTCCGACATGGCGCGGCTGTCGAGCCGGATGGCGTCGGCGCTGGCGCGGGAGGGCGTCGGCAAGGGCGACCGCGTGATCGTGATGCTGCCGCGCATTCCGGAGTGGCAGATCGCGCTTGTCGCGTGCCTGAAGATCGGGGCGATCGCCATTCCCGCGATCGAGATGCTGACGGCGCGGGACATCACGTACCGGGTGCGCAATGCGGAGGCGAAGGCGTTCATCTGCCGGGGCGAGCAAGTCGGCAAGCTCGCCGAGGCGGCGGGCGAGGTGCCGGTCCGGATCGCGGTCGGCGGGGCGCCGGGGTGGATCGACTGGGAGGCGGCGCTCACGGCCGGGACCGAGGACTACGCGGCCGCTCGGGTGGCGGCGGAAGATCCCGTGCTCATGTACTACACGTCCGGCTCGACGGGGCATCCGAAGGGCGTACTGCATGCGGCACGGGCGCTTTATGCGTGGCGGATGCAGGCCTACATGTGGCTCGACCTCGAGCCCGACGACCGCATCTGGTGCACGGCCGACACCGGCTGGAGCAAGGCCGGGACCAGCGTCATCTGGGGGCCGTGGAGCGCGGGGGCGTGCGCGTTCTTCTACGACGGGCCGTTCGTGCCGGTGAACCGGCTGCGGCTCCTCGACAAGCACCGGATCACGGTGTTCTGCGCGTCGGGGACCGAGATCCTGCGGCTCGTCAACGAAAGCATCGGCGCCTACGATCTGGCAGCGCTTCGGCGCACCGTGTCGGCCGGCGAAGCGATGAGCCCGGCGGCGGCCGAGCGGTGGCAGGCGGCCACGGGCTCGCTGGTTGCCGAGGCCTACGGGCAGACCGAGGCGCTGATGATGGTGCTCAACTACCCGTCAGAGCCGGTTCGTCTCGGCTCGATGGGCCGGCCGCAGCCGGGCCTCGACATCGACATCGTCGACGACGCGGGGGTGCGGCAGCCGGTCGGGGCGGAGGGGCATGTGGCGCTGCTCACGCCGTCGCCGCAGCTCATGCTCGGCTACTGGAAGGATCCGGAACGGACGACACAGTGCTTCACCGACGGGCCGGACGGGCGCTGGTACCTCTCCGGCGACCGGGGCACCAAGGACGCGGACGGCTACCTCTGGTATGCCGGGCGCGCCGACGACGTGATCAATTCGGCTGGCTACCGGATCGGGCCGCTGGAAGTGGAGAACGCGCTCCTCGAGCACAAGGCCGTGCAGGAGTGCGCCGTGGTGCCGAGCCCGGACACCGAGCGTGGCGAAGTGGTCAAGGCGTTCGTCGTGTTGCGTGAGGGCTTTGCCGGAGATGCGGCGCTCGTCACCGAGTTGCAGGATCACGTGAAGAGCGTGACTGCCCCCTACAAGTATCCACGACGGATCGAATTCGTGGCCGAGATCCCGAAAACGGTCACCGGCAAGATCCGCCGGCGGACGCTCAGGGACCTCGAGACCGAACGGGCGCGCGGCAGCGGACACGACAGCCGGCGGCGGTAGCGTGTTCGCGGAACGCCGAGCAAGAGATCGGAAACCGCCTGCGAAGAAAGCCGATTGTATCGGCCGTGGCCACTGGACGCACGGCCAGACGTACCTATATCAATGTCAATCCGTCCGCCCCCGCTCTTTCGGGTTTCCAGGAGGCGGCCCAACACAGAGGGTGAAATGAGAACCCGTTCCATCGCGCTTTCCAGCAGAATTCTCGCCGTCGTGGCCATGGTGGCCGGCGGCGCCATGGTCGCCGCAGACTATGCCGAGGCCCGTAGCGGCAAAGGCGGCAGCGTGGGCAGCCGCGGCAGCAAGACATACAGCGCGCCTCCGGCGACGAACACCGCGCCGCGCACCGCGCAGCCGATCCAGCAATCGATCACGCAGCCGGGTCGTACCGCCGCCGGAGCCGCCGCCAATACGGCGACGCAGGCGGCCCGCGGCGGCCTGATGCGCAACCTGCTCATGGGCGGCCTCATCGGCGCCGGCCTCATGGCGTTGTTCGGCATGGGCGGCAGCATGGCGGCCGTGCTCGGCTTCATCCTGCAGGGCCTGGTCATCGCGGGCCTCGTCATGCTGGTCATCGCCTTCTTCCGCAGCCGCAGCGCGGCCAACCGGCCGGCGATGGCACATGCGACCGCGACCGGTCGCGGGCCGCAGCCGAATCCGCAGCCCGCGCAGCAGCCGGCCGCGTACCGGACGGGCGCCGCCATGGGCGTCGCCGCACCCGAACTGCAGATCTCGGGTGACGACTTCAACGCCTTCGAGCGGATGCTGAAGGACGTGCAGCTCGCCTATGCCAACGCCGACGTGGACCGCCTCGGCGGCCTGCTGACGCCGGAGATGCTCTCGCACTTCGCGCGGGAACTCGACGAAAACAAGCGGCGCGGCGTGTCGAACGACCTGTCCGAGCCCAAGCTGCTGCAGGGTGACCTCGCCGAGTCCTGGCGCGAAGATGGCGGCGAATACGCCACCGTCGCGATGCGCTACGAGATCATCGACGCGCTCGTCGAGCAGAAGACGGGCCGCGTGATCGAAGGCTCGACCAGCGAGCCGCAGGAAGTCGTGGAGCTGTGGACGTTCTGGCGTCCGGCCGGCGCGGGTCCCGACAAGTGGGAACTCTCGGCCATCCAGCAGGGCTAACGCCGGCTCTGACTTCCACGACGATGATTCGGGGCTCCGTTCGCAAGGACGGAGCCCTTTTCGTTGCGCATGGCGCAGGACGACGGGCGGGACAATCCGACCGGCGCATTGTTCCCGGCGGCGATATGGCCTAACTCTCAGGCGCACCAGACGATACGAGCCTCCCCATGATGATCGCCATCGACGGACCAGCCGCCTCCGGCAAGGGGACGCTCGCGAAGCGTATCGCGGACCATTTCGGCTTCGCGTGCCTGGATACCGGCCTCCTTTACCGGGCGGTGGCGCGTGACGTGGCGGCGCGCGGGGAGGCCCTCGAGGACGAGGCTGCCGGTGCCAGGGCCGCGGAGACGCTCGAACTCGCGACGCTCGACGACCCGGAGCTTCGATCGCCGTCGGCGGGAGAGGCGGCGTCGGTCGTCGCCAAGCTGCCGGCGGTGCGGAAGGCGCTCCTCGACCTGCAGCGGACCTTTGCGGCGCGAGAGCCCGGGGCGGTGCTCGACGGGCGCGACATCGGGACAGTCGTGTGCCCCGACGCCGACATCAAGATCTTCGTCACGGCCGACCTCGGTGTGCGGGCAGGCCGGCGGTACGAGGAATTGCGCCGACGCGGCGACCCGGTGACGCTCGCGGAGGTGACGGAGGTCCTGCGGCTCCGCGACGAGCGCGATCGGAGCCGGGCCGAGGCCCCCATGCGCCCCGCCGACGACGCGATCTTGCTCGACACGACCGACTTGGATATAGAAGCGGCATTCGATGCTGCCGTCGGGCTGATCATGAGGAGGATCGCTCGCCAGGGGTAGACCATAGGTCCACCCAAATCCCGGCTAGAGGGCCCCGAGGCCCACTCGCGGCAGCTGATCGAGACAACCATACCCAGGGCGCCATGATTGGCGGCGCCGGACTGTCGGGGATCTCCTCGACGATCCGGTGCCTGTCTGTTTTGGCGCATTCCCCAACCCCGAGGCGCCCGGCTCCCGATCCGGGACGCGGCGCCTCCCACCAAGGCACGTTCCAGGAGACCTGATGAGCACGCAGACCGGCACCAGCAACGAAATGAACCCCAGCCGCGGCGATTTCGAAGCCCTTCTCAACGAGATGATGGGCGAGGACAACGCGTTCGAAGGCACCGTCGTCAAGGGCATCATCACCGCGATCGAGAAGGATCTCGCGGTGATCGACGTCGGCCTGAAGATGGAAGGCCGGGTGCCGATGAAGGAGTTCGGGATCGGCGGCAAGCCGGCCGATCTCAAGGTCGGCGACGAAGTGGAAGTCTATCTCGAGCGGATGGAAAACGCGCTCGGCGAGGCCGTTCTCAGCCGCGACAAGGCACGCCGCGAGGAGAGCTGGACCCGCCTCGAGAAGCAGTTCGAAGCCAACGAAAAGGTCGAGGGCGTCATCTTCAACAAGGTGAAGGGTGGCTTCACGGTCGACCTCGACGGCGCCGTGGCGTTCCTCCCCGGCTCGCAGGTGGACATCCGCCCGGTGCGCGACATCGGTCCGCTGATGCACCAGCCGCTGATGTTCCAGATCCTCAAGATGGACCGCCGGCGGGGCAACATCGTCGTGTCGCGGCGCTCGGTGCTCGAGGAAACGCGGGCCGAGCAGCGGTCGGAGATCGTGGCGCGCCTCGGCGAGGGCCAGGTCATCGACGGCGTGGTCAAGAACATCACGGACTACGGCGCGTTCATCGACCTCGGCGGCATCGACGGCCTGCTGCATGTCACCGACATGGCGTGGCGCCGCGTCAACCATCCGAGCGACGTCGTCAACGTCGGCGACACCGTGAAGGTGCAGATCATCCGGATCAACCCGGAGACGCAGCGCATCTCGCTCGGCATGAAGCAGCTGCTCAACGACCCGTGGGAGGGCATCGAGGCGAAGTATCCGGTCAACGGCCGCTTCTCGGGCACGGTCACGAACATCGCCGACTACGGCGCCTTCGTGGAGCTGGAGCCGGGCGTCGAAGGCCTGATCCACGTCTCGGAAATGAGCTGGACCAAGAAGAACGTGCATCCCGGCAAGATCGTCTCGACGAGCCAGCAGGTGGACGTGCAGATCCTCGAGGTCGACCCGAACAAGCGGCGCATCTCGCTCGGCCTCAAGCAGACCCAGGACAACCCGTGGGATGCGTTCCTCACGGCGCACCCGAAGGGCTCCGTCATCGAAGGACCGATCCGCAACATCACGGAATTCGGCCTCTTCATCGGTCTCGACAACGGGATCGACGGCATGGTGCACCTCTCGGACCTCGACTGGAACAAGGCCGGCGAGGAGGTCATCAAGGACTACAAGAAGGGCGACGACGTGAAGGCCGTGGTGCTCGACGTCGACAGCTCGAAGGAGCGCATCTCGCTCGGCATCAAGCAGCTCGCCGGCGATCCGCTCGACACGCTCGGCAAGTACAAGAAGGGCGATGCGGTGACCTGCGAGGTGACCGCCGTCGAGGCCAACGGCATCATGGTCAAGATCGCGGACAGCGACATCACGACCTACATCAAGCGCGCCGACCTCTCGCGCGACCGGTCCGAGCAGCGGCCGGAGCGGTTCACGGTCGGTAACAAGGTCGACGCCCAGGTGCTGTCGGTGGACAAGGCCGCACGGCGCATCGCAGTTTCGATCAAGGCGCTCGAGATCGCCGAAGAGAAGCAGGCCGTGGCGCAGTACGGCTCGTCCGACTCGGGCGCGTCGCTCGGTGACATCTTCAAGGCAGCGCTCAAGAAGCGCGAGGGCGGCGACGGCTGAGATCCGGCCCACCCGACGAAAAGCTTCGAGACGATCCCAAGCGAGGGCGGCCCACCGGGCCGCCCTTTCGCGTTCCGGCGTGCCATCTCGCGGGCGCTCAGCAATGGACTCCCCGGCCGACCTTCAGCCTGCTACGATTTGTCGCCGGCCGTGACCGAAGCCAACGAAGCATCGGCACGCGCCTGCGGAGGAGGAGAACGCCCGATGAAACTACGAGGACTGCTGTCCGCGATCGCGGCCGCCTGTGTTGCAGGGCTGCCGATTTCCGACGCTCTGGCGCAAGCTGCCGAGTGGCCCAACAAGGCGATCCGCGTCATCGTCAACTTCGGCCCCGGCGGCTCGGCCGACAACACGATGCGACCCTATGTGGAGAAGCTCAGCAAGGCTCTCGGCCAGCAGGTCGTGATCGAGAACCGCGGCGGCGCGTCCGGCGCACTCGGCCTCGAGGCCGTCACCAAGGCCACGCCCGACGGCTACACGTTCGGCGTCACGCCGTCGCTCAGCGTCGTGATCCTGCCGCATCTGCGCAAGACGCCGTACGACCCGCTCAAGGATCTCGTGCCGGTCGTGAACATGACCACGGGTACGCTGCTGTTCGCCGTGCACCCGACGCATCCGGCGAAGACGCTGAAGGAGTTCGTGGACTATGCCAAGGCGAACCCGGGCAAGCTGTCGTGGGGTACGGCCGGCGTGGGCTCCTACGGCCACCTCATGTGCGAGGCGTTCAAGCACTTCACCGGTACCGATATCCTCCATGTCCCGTATCGGGGCGGCGGCGAGTCGCTCGCAGACTTCCTCGCCGGCGTGCACCACATCCACGCCGATCCGAACACGTTCCCGCATGTCACCGCCGGCAAGGCCAAACTTCTGGCTGTGAGTGACCTGCAGCGGCATCCGCAGTTTCCGGATGTCCCGCTGATGAAGGAGGTCTATCCCGATCTCGACTTCGTCGTCTGGTTCGCCATGTACGCGCCGGTCGGCACGCCGCCGGCCGTGGTCAAGCGGATGAACGAGGAGATCAACAAGATCTCGAGGGAGGATGCAGCCTTGCGCGCAACCCTCCTCAAGACGGCGCTGGCGCCGGTGATCATGACGCCGGACGAACTCGGCGCACTCACGAAGAGCGACCACGCGCGCTACGGCGAACTGATCAAGAAACTGAACATCAAAGCGGAATGACGCCGGCATCGGTCCGAGAATTCCGGCTCGACCGGCCGGCACAGGGCGGCGATTGCACATCGTGTGCAGTTGCCGCCCTTTTCCAATACCCGTAGGTTGGAGCGGCAGGATCCTCGCCTGCATCGCCAACATCCCGACTGGATCCAGATGTCCCTCGAAACCGAAGCCGTGCTCGACCGCCGTCGCCTCAGGCGCTCGCTCTCGCTCTGGCGGGCGCTCGCCATCGTGGCCGGCGTGCTCGCTGTCGGCACCGTCGCCGCGCTGTCGCTGATGAACGACGAGACGGGCGCGGGCGTGTTCGGGCAGAAGCAGATCGCGCGGGTGTCGATCGAGGGCATGATCACCGAGGATCGGCCCCAGCTCGCCATGCTGCGCAAGATCGCCAAGGACAAATCGGTGTCGGCGGTGATCCTCTTCGTGAACAGTCCAGGTGGCACCACAACGGGCGGCGAAGCGCTGTTCGAGGCCATCCGCGAAGTGGCGCAGGCGAAGCCGGTGGTGGCTCAGTTCGGGACCATCGCCACGTCGGCCGCCTACATCGCCGGTCTCGCCACGGATCATATCGTGGCGCGCGGCAACACCATCACGGGCTCGGTCGGCGTCATCTTCCAGTGGGCCGAAGTCTCGGAGCTGCTCGGCAAGATCGGCGTGAAGATGAACGAAGTGAAGAGCGGTCCGCTCAAGGCGGTGCCGTCACCGTTCCAGCCGCTGGACGAGCGCGGACGCGCGACGACGGAGCGCATGGTGGCGGAATCGATGCGGTGGTTCCGCGGCCTTGTCGCCGAGCGGCGGAAGCTCGACACGACCGGCATTCCAGGGCTCGAGCAGGGGGCCATCTTTTCGGGGCGCGAGGCGCTTGCACACAAGCTGATCGACGGGGTCGGGGGCGAGGACGAGGCGGTGCGCTATCTCGCCGACACGCGAGGTATCGACCGCAAGCTGAAGATCGTCGACTGGAAGCCGAAGCGGCAGGATCAGCTCGGGTTCCTCGGCATGCTCGGCCGGGGGATGGCGGAGGCGTTCGGCCTCGGTGGCCTCGGGGTGGACTGGCTCGGCGGCGATCCGCGGCTCGGCGCGCTTCGGACGGGCGGTCTCATTTCCGTTTGGCAACCTAATGAATAATGAGTAATAACAACAGTATGCAAGGCCGCGTGTCCGGGAAGACCGGCACAGCCAAGGGGCGGCGAGCGGCCAGTGGGAGGGGCGTATGATAAAATCAGAACTCATTGCGAAGATCGCGAATGCGAACCCGCATCTTTACCATCGAGACATCGAGCGGATCGTGAATGTCATCTTCGATGAGATCGTGGACGCGCTGGCGCGCGGTGACCGGGTCGAGCTCAGGGGCTTCGGCGCGTTCACGGTGAAGCACCGCCCGCCGCGGACGGGACGGAACCCGAGGACCGGTCAATCGGTCTCGGTGGAAGAGAAGTTCGTGCCGTTCTTCAAGACCGGCAAGGAACTCCGCGAGCGGCTGAACAGCGGCGAGACGGAGAAACCGGCGCCCAAGCGGCGCACGTCCGCCAAGGCGGTCCGCGCGGAACCGTAGGACCGATCGAGGCTTGAGACTGTCGCTGAGCGGCAGCTCCGGGAACGAAAGAGGCGAACGTGCTCAAGCGGGTTGTTCGACTGTTGCTCGCCTTTCCGGCAGCAATCCTCCTGATCACGCTGGCGGTCTCGAACCGGCACAGCGTGCGCATGGTGCTCGATCCGTTCCGGCCCGAGTCACCGGCTCTGGCGATCGAGATGCCGTTCTATTTCTACCTGTTCGGCGCGCTGGTGATCGGTGTAGCGGTCGGCGGATGGGCCACCTGGTTCAGCCAGAGTCACTGGCGGAAGTCGGCTCGCCATCGTGCCCAGGACGCCATGAAGTGGCGGGCCGAGGCGGACCGGCTGGCGCGGGAGCGCGACGAAAGCATCGAGGCGGCCGGCGGGACCAGCGGCAAGGCGCTCGCCCTCGCGCGGCGCTGACACCGGCGATCCAGCGGGTCGTCCAGGGGGCTCTGGCCGGCGTTTCACCGGTGACGATACCGTGGCCGGCTGCTATGGCGTGACGCTCACCCGGCCGATAGGCTTCTCGGCGAGACAGACATCGAAAAGGCGGGCCTGCCCGTGACCACGCGCGTCAAAATCTGTGGACTGCGGACCGCCGAGGCGCTGGAGGCCGCGATCGCGGCCGGCGCGGATTACGTCGGGCTCGTCATCTTTCCGCCCAGCCCGCGACATGTGGACGTCGAGGAGGCGGCGGGGCTCGCCGAGGTGGCGCGCGGGCGCACCGCGGTGGTGGCGCTGACCGTCGATCCCGACGACGCTCTCCTCGACCGCATCGCCAGCGAGGTGCGACCCGACTTCATCCAGCTGCACGGCGGTGAACCCCCGGCGCGGGTGGCCGCCATCCGGGCGCGGCTCGGCGTCGGCGTCATCAAGGCCGTCAAGGTGGCGACGGCGGACGACGTCGCCGCGGCGCTCGCCTACCGGGACGTTGCCGATCTCGTGCTGTTCGACGCCATGCCGCCCAAGGACGCCGACCGGCCAGGTGGGCACGGCGCGGTGTTCGACTGGCGGCTGCTCGACGGCGTCGCCGACCAACTCGATTTCATGCTGTCCGGCGGCCTCACGCCCGAGAACGTCGCGGACGCCATCCGGGCGACCGGCGCATTCGCGGTCGACGTTTCGTCCGGCGTCGAGGAACGCCGCGGCGTCAAGAGCGTGCCGCTGATCCGAGCCTTTCTCGCCGCCGCGCGCGGCGCCGTGCCGGCCTGACCGGCCACCACACAAACCCCACGCGGGAGAAGCCGATGTCGACTGCCTCATCTACCGCCGCCGCCACGCCCAACAGTTTCCGGACCGGGCCGGACGAGCGTGGCTTCTTCGGCATGTTCGGCGGCCGCTTCGTCGCGGAAACGCTGATGCCGCTGATCCTCGAACTCGAGGAGGCCTACGAAGCCGCCAAGGCCGATCCGGAGTTCGGGAAGGCGATCGCGTTCCTCAACACGCATTATTCGGGCCGGCCGTCGCCGCTCTATCTCGCCGATCGCATCACGCGGGATCTCGGCGGGGCGAAGGTCTATTTCAAGCGGGACGAACTCAATCACACCGGCTCGCACAAGATCAACAACTGCCTCGGCCAGATCCTGCTCGCCCGGCGCATGGGCAAGACGCGGATCATCGCGGAAACCGGCGCGGGCCAGCACGGCGTGGCGGTGGCGACGGTTTGCGCCAAGTTCGAACTGCCGTGCGAGATCTACATGGGCGCGACGGACGTCGAACGGCAGGCGCCGAACGTGGCGCGCATGAAGCTGCTCGGGGCCAAAGTCAATCCCGTGACGTCGGGGGCGGGCACGCTCAAGGACGCCATGAACGAGGCGCTGCGCGACTGGGTCACCAACGTGCGCGACACCTACTACATCATCGGCACGGCCGCGGGTCCGCATCCCTATCCGGCGCTCGTCCGGGATTTCCAGTCGGTCATCGGCAAGGAAGTGCGCGAGCAGATGATGGCGGCCGAGGGACGGCTTCCGGACGTGCTCGTCGCATGCATCGGCGGCGGCTCGAATGCGATCGGGCTCTTCCATCCATTCCTCGACGACGCGAGCGTCCGGATGTACGGCGTGGAGGCCGGCGGGCACGGGCTCGACGTGGAGAACGGGCATTGCGCCTCGCTCACCGGCGGACGACCCGGCGTGCTGCACGGCAACCGCACGTACCTCCTGCAGACCGAGGACGGGCAGATCCTCGAAGGGCATTCGATCTCGGCCGGGCTCGATTATCCGGGCATCGGGCCGGAGCACTCGTGGCTGAAGGAGACGGGCCGCGTCGACTACGTCGTCGCGACGGACAAGGAGGCGCTCGACGCGCTCCAGTACTGCACGCGGATGGAGGGGATCATCCCGGCGCTCGAGCCGGCGCATGCGCTCGCCCACGTGATGCGCATCGCGCCGAAGCTCGACAAGGAGCAGACCATCGTCATGAACCTGTGCGGTCGCGGCGACAAGGACCTGTTCACGGTGGCGAAGGCGTTGGGGATGAAGATTTGAGGTGTGGCGGGTGATCGCTGAGCAAGCGACCCCGGCTCTTCGCGCTGCGCTGACGCTTACGCTCCGGCCGGGGACGCAAGGGGAGATGTCGTGAGTTCGTGAAGGTCACTCACGAGAGCGGCTATGACCACTGAACAGCTTGCTGCCCATCGGCCCAAGCGACCCCGGCTCTCCGCGCTGCGCTGACGCTTGCGCTCCGGCCGGGGACGCAAGCGGAGAGGTTGGGGCTGTTCGGAATGCAAATTCCCAAATCCGCCCCACTTGCGTCCCCGGCCGGAGCGCAATCGGAGAGCCGGGATCGCTGGGGGAGTCACTCGCCTAAATATGCCGATAGCCGAACCGAAGACATACTTCGTCTACATCATGACGAACGAGCCGCGAGGCGTTCTCTATGTCGGGATGACGAGTGACCTCGCTCGGCGGGCTCACGAGCATCGCGAACGACAGCTCCCGGGATTCACCCGTCGCTACGGCTTGGACCGCCTCGTCTACTTCGAGGACCACACCGAGGCTGATGTTGCCGCCCGTCGGGAACGGGCGATGAAACGCTGGCGCCGAGACTGGAAGATCGAACTGGTCGAGCGGGACAACCCGACCTGGGCTGACTTGGTCGATCGTGTCGTCCACGAGGCCGGTTACGACTATTGAGCCGCTGCACGACCCTCGGCCCAAGCGACCCCGGCTCTCCGCGCTGCGCTGGAGCTTGCGCTGCGGCCGGGGACGCAGAAAAGGAGAGACTTGGGCGCTCCGGAATGCAAATTCCCAAGGCAACCCCACTTGCGTCCCCGGCCGGAGCGAAAGCGGAGAGCCGGGGTCGCCTGGTAGCGGTCTGTGAAGGGCTTGGCTCGGTTTTGGGCCGAGGTTCGCGCAGGGTCCGCGTTCTCAACGGGCTGGATCGCGGCTGGATCGGTTGGTAGAAGCGCCGTCAGCGACATTTTGCGGCGCCGTCGTGATTCGGCGCCCGACCGGACGAGAGCCATGACCGACAAAGCCGCCGCCTCCGCATCGCGCGACTGGGGGCAGACCCTGTTCCTGCCGAAGACGGATTTCCCGATGCGGGCGGGGCTGCCGCAGATGGAGCCGAAGCTCTTGGAGCGCTGGCAGCGGATCGATCTCTATTCCAAGCTGCGCGCGGCGGGACAAGGGCGGGCGCGGTTCACGCTGCACGACGGGCCACCCTACGCCAATGGCAACATCCACATCGGGCATGCGCTGAACAAGATCCTGAAGGATCTCGTGACGCGCAGCCAGCAGATGCTGGGGTTCGACAGCAACTACGTGCCGGGCTGGGACTGCCACGGCCTCCCGATCGAGTGGAAGATCGAGGAGGAGTACATGGCCAAGGGGCGGCCGAAGCCGAACTTCAAGGACCCGGCTGCGATGCAGGCGTTCCGGGCCGAGTGCCGCGCCTTCGCCGAGCACTGGATGGCCGTGCAGTCGGCGGAGTTCCAGCGGCTCGGCGTCGAGGGCGACTGGAAGAACCCCTATACGACGATGACGTTTCCGGCCGAGGCGCAGATTGCGCGCGAGCTGATGAAGTTCGCGGAGACGGGGCAGCTCTATCGCGGCTCGAAGCCCGTCATGTGGTCAGTCGTCGAGAAGACGGCGCTGGCGGAAGCCGAGGTCGAGTATCAGGACTACCAGAGCGATATGGTCTGGGTGAAGTTTCCGGTACGCACGACCGCCACAGGCGGCGAAACTACCGACGACAAGCGCCTCATGTTTGCGGAGTCAGACTCCGTCGTCATCTGGACAACGACACCCTGGACGATCCCCGGCAACCGAGCCATCTGCTTCAACTCGAAGCTGGAGTACGGGCTCTACGAGGTCACCAAGGCGCCGGAGAATAACTGGGCCAAGATCGGCGAGCGATACGTCCTCGCCGATCAGCTCGTGGCCGAAGTCATGAAGGCTGCGAAGGTAGAGGCCTACGAGAAGCGGTTTGCCGTTTCGGCAGAGATGTTGTCTGGGGCACGTTGCGCCCACCCGCTCCGCAATTCGGGCCTGCCGGGTTATCAGTTCGACGTCCCTCTGCTCGACGGCGATCATGTCACCGATGACGCGGGCACGGGGTTCGTGCACACGGCGCCGGGGCATGGACGCGAGGACTTCGACATCTGGACGGCGTCGACGCGCCTCCTGCAATCGCGCGGCGTCGATCCGGCGATCCCCTACACGGTCGACGAGAACGGTGCGTTCACGACGGACGCGCCGGGCTTCACGGGCGAGCGCGTCATCACGGACAAGGGCGAAAAGGGCAAGGCCAACGACGCCGTGATCAAGGCGCTGGCCGAGGCCGGCATGATGGTGGCGCGCGGGCGGCTCAAGCATCAGTACCCGCACTCGTGGCGCTCGAAGAAGCCCGTGATCTTCCGGAATACGCCCCAGTGGTTCATCCACATGGACAAGGAGATCCCGTTTCTCGAGCAGGTGAGCCGCGCGCATCGCGAGAAGCTGCGGGCGGCGGGGCTGACGGACGGGCACAACGCGGCGATCCCAAAGACGCTGCGCGAAGTGTCGCTCAATGCGATCCGCGAGACGGAGTGGGTGCCCGCGTCGGGCGAGAACCGGATCGCGGGCATGATCGAGGCAAAGCCCGACTGGGTGATCTCGCGGCAGCGCGCCTGGGGCGTGCCGATCACGGTGTTCGTCCGGAAGGGCACGCACGAGGTGCTGGTCGACGCCACGGTCAACAAGCGCATCTACGACGCCATGTATGCCGAAGGCGCGGACGCGTGGTTCGCGGATGCCGACGGCGCGCGCTTCCTGAAGCCCGAGTACGATCCGGCCGACTTCGAGAAGGTCAACGACGTGCTCGACGTGTGGTTCGACAGTGGCTCGACGCACACCTACGTGCTCGAGGACAAGGACCATTTCCCCGGCCTCTACGGTTTCAAGCGCAAGGTCGACGGCGGGCAGGACACCGTCATGTATCTCGAGGGCTCGGACCAGCATCGCGGCTGGTTCCATTCCTCGCTGATCGAAAGTTCGGGCACGCGCGGGCGCGCGCCCTACGACGTCGTGCTGACGCACGGTTTCTGCCTCGATGAGAAGGGGCAGAAGATGTCGAAGTCGGTCGGCAACGTGACGGCGCCGCAGGACGTCATCAAGGCGTCGGGCGCCGACATCCTGCGCCTGTGGGTCGCCTCGTCGGATTATGCTGACGATCTGCGGATCGGGCCGGAAATCCTGAAGACGTTTTCCGACAACTACCGGAAGATCCGCAACACGCTGAGGTGGATGCTCGGCACGCTCGCGCACTACTTGGTTGCGCCTTCGGATGCCCACACGGCATCCGGCGCGTGGACACTCGCGCCTTCAGGTGCCCGGCTTTCAGGCGGCCCTTCGGATGCCCACTCCGCATCCGGGCCAGCACCCGGCGCGTCTCTCGTGGCGCCTTCAGGTGCCCACACGGCACCCGGCGCGATGCCCGAACTCGAGCGGCTCATGCTGCACCGGCTGGCCGAGTTGGACGGCATCGTGCGCAAGGCCTACGCCGAGTACGACTACAAGCGCGTCGTGGCGGTGCTGTCGCAGTTCATGAACACGGAGCTCAGCGCGTTCTACTTCGACATCCGCAAGGACGCGCTCTATTGCGACGCGCCGTCGTCGGCGAAGCGGCAGGCCGCGCTTCATACGGTCGAGCAGATCTTCCGCTGCACGTGCGTTTGGCTGGCGCCGATCCTGTCGTTCACGACGGAAGAGGCGTGGCTGGCGCGGTACGGCGACGATGACGGGCGCTCGGTGCATCTCGAGACGTTCCCGGTCATTCCGAGCCACTGGCGCGACGACGCGCTCGATCAGCGCTGGGACAAGATCCGGCGCGTGCGATCGGTGGTGACGGGGGCGCTCGAAATCGAGCGGGCGCAGAAGCGCATCGGCTCGAGCCTCGAAGCGGCACCGCTCGTCTATCTCCCGAGCCAGGACATGCTCGACATGCTGGCGGACGTCGATTTCGCGGAGGTGTGCATCACGTCGGGCATCGCGATGACGGTCGATACGCCGCCAGCCGAGGCGTTCAAGCTGGCGGAGGTGGCAGGCGTCGGCGTCGTGCCGATGCGTGCGGCCGGCACCAAGTGCGCACGGTCGTGGCGCTTCACGATGGATGTCGGCAGCGACCCGGCCTATCCGGAGCTATCGGCGCGCGACGCCGCCGCCATGCGGGAGATCGACGGCGCGGCGGGGTGAGGCCGTACTTTTCGGAAACGTGTGAAGGCCCCGGATCTGCGCCCGCCTTTCAGCGGGCTTCGTCCGGGGACGCAAGATCAATGCGGGGCGGTGCGATGCGGACGATCACGGGCGATCTGATCGTGCTCGCCAAGGCCGGCGCTTTCGACGTGATCGCGCACGGCTGCAACTGCTTCCATACCATGGGCGGCGGAATCGCGGCGCAGATCCGGCAGCACTTTCCGGAGGCGTTCGCGGCCGACGTCGCGACGCCCTACGGCGCGCGGGCGAAGCTCGGGACGTGCTCGGTCGCGACGGTGAGCGTGGCAGGCGGACATGACCTCACGATCGTCAACGCCTATACGCAGTTCGAGCCGAGCGGCGGTTCCGGCGGCGTCGATGTGGACTACGGTGCGGTGGCCAAGGCCATGGCGTGGATCGGCGCACACTATTCGGGCAAACGCATCGGGCTGCCGATGATCGGGGCGGGACTGGCAGGCGGCGACTGGGCGACGATCGAAGTGATCATCCGCGACGCGCTCGGTGGCGAGGACGTGACGATCGTCAGATTCGGTGGGGGAACATGACCGGGACAGACACGCGCCAGGCGGTGACGGGATGGCTCTGGGGCCGATACTCGGCGCTCGGGCTCGCCATCATTGCGGGGACGTTCATTGCCGATCAGGCGCACAAGTGGTGGATGATCCACGTCTACAAGATCGCCGAGCGGGGACGGGTGCAGGTGACGCCGTTCCTCGACCTCGTGTTCGTGCTCAACAAGGGCGTATCGTACGGCCTCCTCACGGGAACGGGGCCGTGGCTGCTCACCGGTTTCGCCGTCCTGGTCTCGGTCGTGATGTGGGTGTGGCTTTGCAACACCGCCACCAGCCGCATTCTCGCCATAAGCCTGGCGCTGATCGTCGGGGGAGCACTCGGAAACGCCGTGGATCGGGTGGTTCTCGGCGGTGTCGCGGACTTCTTCTCGCTGCATGCGTTCGGTTTCTACTGGTATGTGTTCAACATCGCGGACGTGGCGATCGTTGTGGGAGTGATCGGGCTTCTGTATGATTCCTTCTGGATGAGTCGCAACGACGCCTCGAATGCCGCATAGACGGCACGGGTCGCGCGACAGGGGATAGAACGCATGATCGACCATCGCCGGGTTTCCTCGAGCAGGTTCGGGCGCGCAACCGTCGTCGTCGCCATGCTGGCGCTGACCGGCTGCGGCGGGGTCGACGGCGTCGAACTCAACGGCAAGGTGTTCGAAGCCGTCGGGCTCACGGGCGCGCTCGGCAAGAAGGCCGAACCGCAGACGGAGGCGCGCGCCCCTCTCGTGCTGCCGCCGAGCAAGGATCAGCTTCCCGAACCCGGTTCGCTGGCCGCCGCTCCGGCTCCCACGCCCGATCCGGCATGGCCGAACGATCCCGACAAGACGCGCGCGGCCCAGGCCTCGGCCCAGTCGGCGGCGCAAAAGCAGTTCTGCCGCGACGGCAACTGGAAGGAAAAGGCCATGGGCGACGAGATGGCCGCCGCTCAGGGGCCCGCCGGTACGTGCACCAACAGCATCTTCTCCGTCGTCGGACCGAGCATTTTCGGTAATTGATCGCCACCGGCCGGGCAGACACCCGATCCGGAATACGTCGCTGCGACCCGTGGTTGTAGATGGCTGACGCGTCTTTCGCGTCGGGCGACGCTCGCGATCCTGTCCCCGTTGTCATTTGACATTCCCCGGACAAGTGCCGACATGAGAGCGTGGTGCGGCTCGCGCTGCGCCTGAACCCTTTGACCAGCTCCGCGTCCGGCCGTCCGCTGCCGAATAGCAGCCGAGGCCGAGCCGAAGGAACGCAGCCTCATGACCATCCGCGGCCCGTCCGTCCCGACCCTGCCACTTCTCCGGTCTTTCATCGCCACGCTCCTGGGGACACTCATGCTCGCAACAGCCCTGATGACCGAACCCGCCCAAGCCACGCCCAAGGCCACGGAGTTCACGCTCGCCAACGGCATGAAAGTGGTGGTCGTCGAAGACCATCGCGCACCGGTCGTCACGCACATGGTGTGGTATCGGGTCGGCGCGGCCGACGAGCCGCCGGGTGTGTCGGGGATCGCGCACTTCCTCGAGCATCTGATGTTCAAGTCGACGGACACCATTCCGAACGGCGAATTCTCCAAAATCGTCTCGCGCCTCGGCGGGCAGGACAACGCCTTCACCGGCCAGGACGTGACCGCCTACTTCCAGCGGATCGCCAAGGATCGGCTGCCGACGGTGATGGCCATGGAGGCCGACCGCATGGTGAACCTGCGCCTCGAGGAAAAAGAGGTGCTGACCGAGCGCAACGTGATCCTCGAGGAGCGGCGCTCGCGCACCGAAAACAACCCGTCGGCGCTGCTCGGCGAGCAGATGGACGCGATGCTCTACCTGTCGCATCCCTACGGCCTGCCGGTGATCGGCTGGGAGCACGAGATGGCGGCGCTGTCGCGCGAAGATGCGATGGCGTTCTACAAGCGCTTCTATGCGCCGAACAACGCCATCCTCGTGGTGACCGGCGACGTGTTCCCGGACGAGGTGCGCAAGCTCGCCGAGGCGACCTATGGCAAGGTGCCGGCGAACCCCGACGTCAAGATGCGCGGCCGGCCGATGGAGCCGCCGCACCGGGCCGCGCGCCGGATCGAGCTGAAGGACCCGCGCGCAGGCCGGCCGTCGTTCCACCGCTCCTATTACGCGCCGTCCTATGTCACAGCGGAGCCCGGTGAGGCGGAGGCGCTCGACCTCCTGATGAAGGTGGTCGCGTCGGGCTCGACGAGCCGCATCTACCGCAGTCTCGTCGTCGCCGACAAACTCGCCGCGAGCACTGGCGGCTGGTACTCGGGCAGCGCGCGCGACAGCGGCAAGATCACGGTCTATGCGGTGCCGGTCGACGGGGTTTCGCTGGCCGCGGTGGAGGCCGGTATCGACAAGGTGCTCGACACGGTGCGCCGCGAGGGCATCACGGCGGCCGAACTCGAGCGGGCGAAGAAGTCCTATCTCGCCGAATACGTCTACGAAAGCGACAATCAGGCCTCGCTGGCGCGCCGCTACGGCTGGTCGCTCACCGTCGGTCGGACCGTGAAGGACATCGAGGAGTGGCCCGACCGGATCGCCAAGGTCACCCTCGAAGACGTGCAGAAGGCGGCCGCGAAGCATCTCGACATTCGCCGGTCGGTCACCGGCACGCTGATCCCGGAGAAGCCGGACGACCCGACCGCAGCAGCGGCAGCTCCGGCCAACTCCGCGCCAGTGCCCGCGGCCCGGGCCGGTGGGCGGACCTGACAGGAAAGCAATCGCCATGGCGAAGCTCGATCTCGCAACACTCCGCGCGTGGCTCGACCGGAAGACACCGGGCCAGCGCCTCTTGGTGATGCTGCTGGCGATCGGCGGCGTGACCGGCGTGCTGTCGCTCCTCGGTTCGCCGGGTTCGACCACGCCGCCCGCGACCAACGTCGCGAGCGCAGGGGCCGTCGCCACCCAGGCCGCGCCCAAGGCGGACACGCCAGCCGATGTCATCGGCGGGCCGGGCGAACGGCCTGGTGCGGCCGGCAAGCCGGTCAAGACGATCACGGTCGCGAAGGGACCGGAGACGGGCGCCGGCGGCGGCACTGCTCCTCCCGCGAGCGCACCATCCGGTGCCTTGGCCAGCGCGCCGGCCAGCGCCCCGACGCCGACGCCCCAGGCCAAGCCGGGTCCGACGGCCGAAACGGCGGCCAAACTCGTCCCCGAACTCAAGACGGTCGAAACCAAGATGAACATTCAGAACGTCAAGAGCCCAGGCGGCATCTCGGCCTGGCTGGTGGAAGAGCACAGCGTGCCCCTGCTGGCACTGCGCTTCGTCTTCGACGGCGGCTCGAGCCAGGACCCTGCCGGCAAGGACGGCCTCGCCAATTTCCTGACGGCGATGATGGACGAAGGCGCGGGCGATCTCGACGCGGCCAAGTTCCAGGAGCGGATGGAAGAACTCGCCATCAAGATGAGCTTCGAGGATTCGCGCGATGCGCTCTATGGCAACTTCGAAACGCTGACCGCCAATCGGAACGAAGGCCTGGAGTTGCTGAAGCTCGCAGTCAACAAGCCGAGATTCGACGCCGAGGCCGTGGAGCGGATCCGCAAGCAGCTGCTCGCGAACCTCGCCTACGCGGCGAAGAACCCGCAGCAGGTGGCCGGCAAGACCTGGTATGCGGCGGCGTTTCCGGGGCACGCCTACGGGCGCTCGCCGAGCGGCTCGCCCGAGACCATCGCAGCGATCCAGCCCGCCGACCTCGAGGCCTACCGCAAGCGCGTCTTTGCCCGCGATACGCTGAAGGTGGTGGCGGTCGGTGACATCACGGCGAAGGAACTCGGCGACCTGCTCGACCAAGTGTTCAGCGACCTGCCGGCCACGGCCGAGCTGGTGGACGTGCCGAAGACCGCCCCCGCGCCGACCGAAAAGCTGCGCGTCGTCGAAATGGACGTGCCGCAATCGGTCGTGCAGTTCGGCATGCCGGGACTCGGACGCAAGGACCCGGATTTCATCCCGGCGTTCGTCATGAACCAGATCCTCGGCGGCGGCGGGTTCGCGTCGCGGCTCACCGAGGAAGTGCGCGAGAAGCGCGGGCTCGCCTATTCCGTCTACAGCTACATGCAGCCGTACCGGCACGCGGCGACGTTCGCGGGCGGGGTCGCGACGAAGAACGAGGCGGTGAAGGAGAGCATCGACGTGATCCGCGCCGAGTTGCAGCGGATGGCGACCGACGGGCCGACCGCGACCGAACTCGCCAACGCCAAGAGCTTCCTCACGGGGTCGTTCGCGCTCCGCTTCGATACGAACTCCAAGATCGCGAACCAGCTCCTCTGGATGCTGCACGAGGACATGGGGATCGATTATGTGTCGACGCGCAACGCGCAGATCGATGCGGTGACGATGGAGGACGTGCGACGGGCGGCACAGCGCGTGCTGAAGGTCGACGATCTGTTCGTCACCGTCGTCGGCAAGCCGGTCGGTCTCGGCGGCTGACGCGCGGCAACGGCAACGGTACGGAGGGACGGTCATGTCCATCGGGATGGAACGGCCCTTCGGCCAAGCCGCAGCGAGCGCCGATCACGGCGCGGGAGACGGGGTGCACGGAGGTGGCGCGGCCTACACCCAGGACGTGACGCGCACGACAAGCCATAGGATCGGCGCGCACGGGCTGGACGACGCCGACGTCGCGCCACGCCTCCTGCGCCTCGACAGCGCCCTCGCCGATCTCGCGGCGACGATCCGCGCCAGCGGGATGGAGCACGTCTCTATCCTCGACCGGGACGACGACATCGCGGCGGCTGAGGCGGCACTGGCGCGGCTTTCGCGCGGTGCCCGCACGATCATCTTCTTCGGCACCGGCGGCTCGGGGCTCGGCGGGCAGACGCTGGCGCAGCTCGCCGGCTGGAACATTCCGGGCGGCGCCGACGAGGCGCAACGCAAGCGGCCGCGCACGCGGTTCTACGACAACCTCGATCCGGTGACGCTCGCGGGCATGCTCGACACGCTCGATCTCGCGACGTCGCGGTTCGTCGTGATCTCGAAGTCGGGCGGGACGGCCGAGACGCTCTCGCAGATGGTGGCAACGCTCGCGGCGCTGCGCGAGGCCGGGCTCGAGCCGCGGATCGGCGAGATGTTCCTCGCCGTGTCCGATCCGGTGAAGCCCGGCGCGCGCAACGTGCTGCGGCAGCTCTGCGGCGAACTCGGCATTCCCGTGCTCGATCATCCGCCGGGCATCGGCGGACGGTTCTCGGCGCTGTCAGTGGTCGGGCTGCTGCCGGCGATGGCGCGCGGGCTCGACGGGCGCGCGGTGCGGCGCGGGGCGCGGGCCGTCATCGCGCCGCTGATCGCGACGGGCAGTCCCGGGGCCGGGTTCGCGTCGCGGTACGCGCCGGCGATCGGGGCCGCGACGGCGGTGGCACTGGCGGAAGCGCGCGGCATCAAGGTCAACGTGATGATGCCCTACACGGACCGGCTGCAGCGGTTCGGCGCCTGGTACGTGCAGCTCTGGGCGGAAAGCCTCGGCAAGGGCGGCAAGGGGACGACGCCGCTCGCGTGCCTCGGGCCGGTCGATCAGCACAGCCAGCTGCAGCTCTTCATGGATGGGCCGCGCGAGCATTTCATCACGCTGGTGACGGTGCCGACGGCCGGGACCGGGCCGGTGCTGCCGCCCGATCTCGCGGCGCGCGCGGGTCTCGGCTTTCTCGGCGGGCGGCGGGTCGGCGATCTCGTCTCGGCGCAATCGGAGGCGGTGGCCGACGCGCTGACGCAGGCCGGGCGGCCGGTGCGGATCATCCGGCTCGAGCGCCTCGACGAGCACGGGCTCGGCGCCCTCATGATGCACATGATGCTGGAGACAATCCTCGCCGGGCGACTCCTCGGTGTCGATCCGTTCGACCAGCCGGCCGTGGAACTCGCCAAGGTGCTGACGCGGGAGCGGCTCGCCTAAAGCCCAAGTGCCGTCAAGCCGGGGAAGTCGTCGGGGCGGCGGCCGTGGGGGAAGGTCAGCTTGCGTTCGGCGTCGCGGATCGGCAGGTCGTTGATGCTCGCGATACGGCGCTGCATGAGGCCGTTTGGCGCGAACTCCCAGTTCTCGTTGCCGTAAGCGCGGAACCATTGGCCGGCGGCGTCGTGATACTCGTAGGCGAAGCGCACGGCGATGCGGTTTTCCTGATGCGCCCAGATCTCCTTGACGAGCCGGTAGTCGAGTTCGGTCGCCCATTTCTCCGCCAGGAAGGCGACGATCTCGGGCCGGCCCTTCAGGAAGCGTGCGCGATTGCGCCATTCGCTGTCGGCGGTGTAGGCGAGGGCGACGCGGGCCGGGTCGCGGCCGTTCCAGGCATCCTCGGCGGCGCGCACCTTCTGGCGCGCAGTCTCGTCGGTGAAGGGCGGCAGCGGTGGACGCTGTTCGGTGCTCATCGGGCCAACTCCTGACGGGGCGGTGGGGCGCAACGAGCTTAGCGCAGTTCGCCGGCCGCCGCGCCATCTTGCATGTGCATGAGCGGGCGCGCTGGGAGCCGACGAGTGTCGGGGTGGGCCGCGGTCGGGTAGGATCAGCGCGCGTCCACGAATCGCCCGAGGAGAAGTCCGCGCCCGTGCCCGTCCGTCAACTCAGCCCCGAGACCGTCAATCGCATCGCGGCCGGTGAGGTCATCGAGCGGCCGGCGAGCGTCGTGAAGGAACTCGTCGAGAACGCCATCGACGCAGGCGCGCGCGCCATCGAGGTGGTGACGGCGCTCGGCGGGCTCGGCCTTGTGCGCGTCACGGACGACGGCAGCGGCATGTCGGCGGCGGACCTCGCCCTCGCGGTGGAGCGGCACGCCACGTCGAAGCTCTCCGACGACGATCTGTTCAATATCGCGACGCTCGGCTTTCGCGGCGAGGCGCTGCCGTCGATCGGGTCGGTGGCGCTGCTCGCGATCAAGACGCGGCCGCGCGACGCGGAGAGCGGGCTCGAGATCGTCGTAGATCGCGGCGCCAAGGGCGGCATCCGGCCGGCGGCGCTCAACTTCGGCACCAGCGTGGAAGTGCGGGAGCTTTTTTCGGCGACGCCGGCGCGGCTCAAGTTCATGAAGTCCGAGCGGGCCGAGAACATGGCCACGACCGAGACCGTGAAGCGGCTGGCCATGGCGCATCCCGAGGTCGCGTTCTCGCTGACGACGGGCGAGCGGGCGGGCCTCGTGCTGCGTGCCGAGGGAGCAGGGCCGGCGGGGCTGCTCGCCCGGCTCGGGCGGATCATGGGGCGGGAATTTCTCGACGACGCGGTGGCGCTCGACGGGGCGCGGGACGGCGTGCGCGTCAGCGGGTTCGCGGGGCTGCCGACGCTGCACCGGCCCGACACGGGGATGCAGCATCTCTTCGTCAACGGGCGGCCGGTGCGCGACCGGCTGATGCTCGGCGCGGTGCGCGCGGGCTACGGCGATCTGGTGCCGAAGGGCCGGCATCCGCTGGTGGCGCTGTTCGTCGATCTCGATCCGCGCGAGGTGGACGTCAACGTGCATCCGACCAAGGCCGAGGTGCGGTTCCGGGATGCGGCGACGGCGCGGGCGCTGATCGTCGGCGGGCTTCGGCATGCGCTGGAGGCCGCGGGGCATCGCGCGACGACGCTCGGCGGCATCCGGACGCTCGACACGATGGCGCGTGGGGCCGAAGCGGCGGGCGCGAGGATGGGACACGATGCGGGCGGCGTCGCGGCGATGGAGCGTGCGTCGGTGGCTGCTGGTTTCGCGCGGGCGGCGTACGACGCGCGGCCGTTTTCGGGTGGGCTCGGCGAAGCGATCCAGGCGCCGCTCGGCATGGACCTGCCGCCGTCCGCCGATACGTCGGCTGCGGTGGCTGCCGGTTCCGATGCGCTGGCCGACCGGCCGCTGGGGGCGGCGAAGGCGCAACTGCACGACACCTACATCGTGGCGGAGACGCGCGGTTCGGTCGTCATCGTGGACCAGCACGCGGCGCACGAGCGGCTCGTCTATCAGCGCATGAAATCGATGCTGGCGGCGGGCGGCGTAGCGCGGCAGGGGCTGCTCATTCCGGAAATCGTCGAGATGGAGCCGGACGAGGTGGCGACGCTCACCGACTGGTCGCACGAACTCGCCGAACTCGGCCTCGCCATCGAGCCGTTCGGGCCGGGGGCGATCGCGGTGCGCGAGGTGCCGGCGCTGCTCGGGCGGGTGGACGCCAAGGGCCTCATCCGCGATCTCCTCGCCAACGTGCTATCCGGCGGCGGGACGGAGGCGCTCAAGGATCGGCTCGAGGCGGTGTGCGCGACCATGGCGTGCCACGGCAGCGTGCGCGCGGGGCGGCGACTGACGCCCGAGGAGATGAATGCGCTCCTCCGCGAGATGGAGGCGACGCCGTTCTCCGGCCAGTGCAATCACGGCCGGCCGACGTATGTGGAGCTGCGCCTCGGGGATATCGAGCGGTTGTTTGGGCGGAGGTAGGGGGGGGGAATGCTCAGACTTGCTACATTGATGTTGCTTCTCGTGGGCGCGTGCGTCCCCTCGGTTCGCGCGCAATCAGAGCTTGAGAAGCTAGAGCAAATGCAGGAGTTAAAAACACTTCTTCGTGCGCTTGAGAAATCGAAGCGAAATGCGGACGAGGCCATTCAGGTAAAGGCATATCAGTGCATGAACGCAATTGGCGATAAGTCTTTCTGCGACTGCATCGCCTCGCACTTGCCGGGTGCACTAGACTTTCGCATTTATGTATCGATCCTGTCACAGACAAAGACTGCACTGAAGTATGAAAAGCGTTCCAGCAGGGATCGCGTTCTTATCGACAATGCTCGCATGGTTAGAGAGATTTGCGTGAACGCGCGTACGCCTTGAATCGCGAGCAGGCCGAGCGCAAGCGACGTATGCACAAGAACGGCAATCAACTCAAACCCGCCGCGCCCGTTGAGAGACAGAGCGCGGGTTGCGCGGGCTGGGTTCTGAGTGTTGCGGTTTTGCTCTGCGGTTGAGGCCGTCGCGGTCGGCTCGGGCGAGTGATGTCAAACGCTCATCGTGTTTCTGCGCCCCCCCCCACACCCAGAAGTGTCATCCTCGGGCTTGTCCCGAGGACCCATCGAGCCGCTGGCTCTGGGGGTGGAGAAGAGGGAATGGGAGCAGGTTTCGGTGCAGCTTCCGCCGAGGTCGCTCCGCCATAGTCTTAACGCACTGTCGGGAGACGATGTTACCCTATTTCCAACCGTAGAATTTAGAAATAAAGTCCGCTAGCAATGATCCAGCGGCGCCAGTCCCTATCGTCCAAGTACCATCTGCGGCCTTGGACACCATCTTGCCAATCCATTCTGCAACTTTGGGACCGACCTTGCCGACAGACGAAGGCGATTCAAACTCCACCGCCTTCTGCAAAGCGACAATGTCGGATTCGTCGATGCCGCTCCCGCGCAATGCATTTGCTAGGGATAAAAAATCCCGAGTCTTTACACTCACCGAAACATTCGAATTATTTGCCGCACCAACAACATTTGCTGGCCCATAAATAGTTGTATTGAATATCTGATTTACACGATCTGATTTTTGCGGCATCGAATTATCCTCTTTTGCCGCCTCCGGAAATGCCTTCTCCAAATCGAGCGCGAACTTGAGTATTCGGGTTCGCACGCTGTCTGTGATGTGCTTAACCTTACCGGCACTGATTTCGCACCAGGCGGCGAGAATGGTCATTTCGGTAAATTTTTGCGACATTAGATAGCCGACTAGGTTTCCAACTTGGAAGCTGAGTGTCGCTTCTCCTTTGGCAAGATACTCTTCAATTTCCCCAATACTGTCTCGATATTGGTGCTGCGTGAATTTCTTTCCGTTGGCGTCCAAGAACTCAGGCGGCACGACCCACCCGTTTGCTTGCTTGGTGATGTCCATCATGTTGACCTTGATCAGCATCGAAAAATGCCGATAGTCAGGAACTGGTACATCTGCAGGATAGCCGTTGAGTTCCCACTCAACCCATTCTGCCGCGGGCTTGCTATCCAGCTTGGCCGCTAGTACCATGCATTTGCGGAGCAGAGTGCTGGTCGGCATTTGGTCGCCGCTCGCTCCAGCAACAATTTCTTGCAACAAACTCATTGCAATTCTCCCAAGTCCGAGATCAACAACTAATGTATAAGCTTAGATCATAGTGTAACACTGGTAAATACGAACGAAAGTTCTCTTGATCTGTGGAAAAATCAACTCTTATACGATTTCACGACCGCTCCAAATCAAACTCCACGTTCGCATGTGCGGAGCGATGGGTCCTCGGGACAAGCCCGAGGATGACACCTGTGGGTGGGGCGGCCGGGGTGGGTTCAGTCTCCGCTTCTCGACGGTGAACAGATCGGGTCGATCGGTGCTGCCTCGGTCCGGCTCAATCGCCCCCCATCACCCCACATAACTGCCGCCGTTGCAGTCGAGGATGGCGCCGGAGACGTAGGAGGCGGCGGGGGTGAGGAGCATCGTGATCATCCACGCGATCTCCTCGGGCTCGCCCATGCGGCCGCGTGGCAGCGCCTGCGGATCGATCAGCGAGCCGGCCGTCATGGCCGTCCGCACGGGGCCGGGCGCGATGCCGTTGACCAGCACGCCGCGGCCGATGGCGCTCCGCGAGAGCCAGCGCACCACGGTGTGCAGCGCGCCCTTCGAGGCCGCGTAGTCGACGGGCGTTTTCGTGGACGTGCCGCCGGTGCGTCCCGCGACGGAGCCGATCAGCACGATCGCGCCGCCGCCGCGCTCCGCCATGTGGTCGGCGAAGACGCTGCCGAGCGTGATCGGCACCAGCACGTTGATGTCCATGGTGCGCTGGAATCGGGCGCGGACGTCGGACGCCTGCATCAGGGGCTTGCCCACGATGATGCCGGCGCAGTGGGCGAGGCCGTGGCAGGGGCCGGTCGCGAGCAGCGCCTCGGCGAAGCCGTCGGACGTCAGGTCGCCTTCGTGGATGTCGACTTTCGTGCCGCCGGCGCGGAGCGTGGCCGCGACCTCGGCCAATGGCTCGCGGTCGGTCAGCAGGAGGTCGGCGCCGAGTTCGGCGGCGGCGTTTGCGGTCGCGCGGCCGATGCCGTTCGCGGCGCCCGTGATGCAGATGCGCCGGCCGGCGAGGCTCAACGCGGCGGGCAGGGGGCGGGCTGTGGCGGTCATGGCGGCGATCCTTCGTGCAGGGGGCGTTTGCGCGAGAGCGGACGCCATGATCGCCGCGGCAAGGCCGAGGTTGTCAACTTGTGCGTCAGGTGGGCCGGCGGCCGCCCGCGATGACCAGCGCCACGCCAACGATGATGCCCGCCAACGCCGGCACCACCCGCCAGTCGACCGGGATCGCACGTAGGAGGCCGGCGCGGACGGCGATCTCCTGCACGGCGAGCGTCACGACGGGGATCAATGCGGTGGTGGCGACGAAGCGCTCGGTGCCGAGTTTCACGACGACCGAGAAGCCCAGATACTGCATGGCGGTCAGCACCAGCGCGCCGATGAAGAGGCCGAGCAGGATCGCGGGCCGGTGCATGAGATCATCGACGGTCGGCAGCCAGCGCGGCGGCGCAAACAAGCCCTCGGCAGCGGCGGTCATGGCTGTGGCGAGAAGCGCGCCGCCGATGAGGCATGCGAGCAGCAGCACGAGGCCCGTCACGCGCATCTTCTCGGGGACGCTCACGGCGGCGCGGTTCCACGGATGGCTCTCGGCTGCGAAGGCGCGGCCTGTCATGATGAAGCCGCAGATGGCGCCGAGCGCGAGGCCGAGCCAGGGCGCCGCAGACTCCATGCGCGGCACGTACCAGAGGATCGTCGCGACGATGACCGCATTGCCGACGAGGCCCAGCAGCGAGGGTCGGCGGCCGGCGACGAGGAAACCCAGCAGCATGGCGACCGGTACGCCGAGGCGCACGAGGACGCTGCCGTCGGCAGGCGTCACGTGGCCGAGGAGGACGTAGTAGACCGCCTCCATGGCAATGATGCCGCCGCCGACGACGAGGCTCAGCGGGTGGGCCAGGATGCGGCGCCAGTCGGGGCCGAGGCCGCTCACGGCGAGAAGCGACAGGGCGGCGACGGGCATGGCCCACACGAGCATGGCGACGGGGTGGACGCCGGTCTGCTGACCGACGCCGTAGGAGACGTTGAGGACGGCCAGCATCAGGGCGAAGAGGACCGCCTCGACCCAGCCACTGACCCCGGCGGCCCCCGCGCGCGGGGCGGGCGCGGTCACGGGGACGGTTCCGGATCGGCGGGCGGCGCCCAGTGGGCGAAATGGACTTCCGTGTCGCCCCAACGACGGCTGGCGATGAGCGTGAAGCCGGGCGGCCACGCGATGGGCGTGCCGGCGCGTTCCTCCAGCACGACCAGCGCGCCGGGATCGAGCCAGCCGCCGGCCGCCGCGCTCGCAAGTGCCGCCTCGCCGAGGCCCTTGCCGTAGGGGGGATCGGCCATGACGAGGCCGAAGCGCTCGCGCGGGAGGGCGGGGCCGAGCGTCGTCGCATCGCGGCGGTAGATGCGGGTGGTGCCGGTCAGGCCGAAGGCCTCGATGTTGCGGCGGATGAGGCCGCGGGCGGTGGCGTCTTCCTCGACGAAGAGGCAGAACGCCGCGCCTCGCGACAGGGCCTCGAGGCCCAGCGCGCCGGTGCCGGAGAAGAGATCGAGAACGCGGCAGCCGGTGATCGTGAAGCCGTCGACGCCGTGGGCCAGGATGTTGAAGGCGGCCTCGCGGACGCGGTCGCTGGTCGGGCGGATGGCGCCATCGGCGGGCGTGGCAATGGCGCGGCCACGCAAGGTGCCGGCGACGATCCTCACGGGGTGTCGTCTCCCGGCTTCGGCTTGCGGGGCCGAGCGGCGGGCGCACGGGCCGAATCTTTGGCCGGGTCACGGGCTGCCCCTTGCGCCGAGTCCCGCGCTGATCCCGGCGCCGGGTCCCGCGCGGCGTTTCGCGCCGGGTCCCGCGCGGCGTCACGGGCTGTATTGCGGCGGTCGCGGTCGGCGTCGACCTGCTCCATCAGGCCCAACTCGCGTGCGAGGAGCGGGCCGAGCTGATCGAGAAGGACGCGGCGGCGCACGATCTCGACCTCGCCGGGCGGCAAGTCGAGAAGCTGGAAGGGGCCGTAGGAGATGCGAATCAGGCGGTTGACCTCGAGGCCGAGGGCCGCAAGCACATTGCGCACCTCGCGGTTCTTGCCTTCGCGGAGGCCGAGGGTCAGCCAGACGTTGGCGCCCTGCTCCTTGTCGAGCGTCGCCTCGATGGGGCCGTAACGGACGCCCTCGACCTCGATGCCGTCCTTCAGCTTCTCGAGGGCGGCGGCGGAGATGCGGCCGTGGGCGCGAACGCGATAGCGGCGGAGCCAACCGGTCGAGGGCAGCTCCAGGTGGCGGGCGAGCGCGCCATCGTTGGTGACGAGGAGAAGGCCTTCCGAGGTGACGTCGAGGCGGCCCACCGAGATGACACGGCCCAGCGCCGGCGGCAGCTTGTCGAACACGGTCTCGCGGCCTTCGGGATCGCGGTGCGTCGTGACGAGGCCGCGGGGCTTGTGATAGCGCCAGAGCTTCGGCGGCTCGACGCCGGGCAGCGGCTGGCCGTCGACGAGGACGCGGTCCGTCGGCGCCACGTCGAGGGCCGGCGAGCGGATGACGTAGCCGTTCACGGCGACGCGGCCGTCGGCGATCCAGCGTTCGGCATCGCGGCGCGAGCAGAGGCCGGCGCGGGCCATGGCCTTGGCGATGCGCATGGGCTCGGCGGGCGCACCGGCGAGCGTGGCGTCGCGGGCTTCGGGGTGCGCCTCGGGACGGGCGGGGCGCTGGCGCGGGCGGAGGTTGCGGGACGGGGCGACGCGGGGTTTGCCCTGCCGCATCTCGACGGCCGGGACCGCCGGTTCACGGTCCGGCGCGGTGGCGCCAGCGCGCTTCGACGGGCCGCCGAGGCGGGGGGGACGCGCATCGCCGCGCGGCTCGGGGCGGCCGGACCGTGCGTCACGGTCGGCGCGCGGGCCGCGGGAACGGTCGCCGCGGCGCTCATCTCGATCGGTGGTCATGGGTCGGCAAATTCCAATGGGCGGACGCTCTCTGGCGCCCCGGCGACTCCCTCATCGGCCGGGGTCGCCTTCGGAGCGGATATTGAGCACGCGACCGCAGTGCTTGCAATGGACGGCGTCGGCATCGTGACGCTCGAGGCCGCAGTCTGGACAGGGAAAACGCACGGCCGCAGGGCGGAAAATGGCCTGGATCAGGCGCAGGAAGAGGCCGAAGCCCAGGATCATAATGGCCACGGCCAGAAGGCGGCCGGCCGTATCGCGCATGATGATGTCGCCGAAACCCGTCGTCGTCAGCGTCGTGACCGTGAAGTAGAGCGCGTCGACGTAGTTGTTGATGCCGGGATTGATGCGCACCTGCAGCACGTAGACGATCGACGACATCACGAAGACGAAGACGGCGAGCTTGACCGAAGCGTCGATGACATCCTCGTGCCGGCGGAAGAAGGGCCAGCTCTCTCGCAGGTCGCGGAGCACGTGATAGGAGTGCAGCAGCCGCATGAAGCGCAGCACGCGCAGGAAGAGGGCGCTCTCGTTGAACAGCGGCACCAGCAGGGAGCCGATGACGACGAGGTCGGCCCAGGTGGCCGGCTGGCGGAAGAACTTCCAGCGCAGGTCGTAGATCCAGAGGCGCAGGAACCATTCGCCGATCAGAAAGGCGGCGACGACGAGATCCGTCACGCGATGCCACCACGACTGGTAATAGAACGAGCCCACGATGAAATAGACGATGAGCGCGATGTCGATCACGAGCATCGTGATGCGGAATTGACGGGCGGCCGCGTCGTTGCCGAAATAGAGGCGACGCAGGCGGGAGCGCATCCGGTTCAGTGGGCTCGCTGCGGGCCGGGGCTGGCTGTCGTTCGGCGGCATCGCGGGGCTTTCGTCCGAGCGCGTTGGAGATGACCCGGCCTCAGCGCAGGGCCAGGTGCACTGTGGGCTGATTTGGTTACCCGGAGGTTGCGCCATAGCGAGGATGCAAGACGCAGACATGGCAAGCGAGGGAGCACAACGCCGCGGCACGCCGATGGAAATGGCGCTCGAGGAAGCGCGCCGCGCTGCCGCCCGCAGCGAGGTGCCCGTCGGGGCGGTGATCGTCGCGGCCGATGGCAGCGTGCTCGCCGCGGCTGGCAACCGGACCCGCGAATTGCTCGATCCGACAGCGCATGCCGAAATGCTGGCGATCCGGGAGGCGTGCCGGGTCGCCGGCGCCGAACGGCTCGCCGGCGCCAGCCTCTACGTCACGCTCGAGCCTTGCCCGATGTGCGCCGCCGCCATCTCACTCGCCCGGATCAAGCGGCTCTACTACGGCGCGAGCGATCCGAAGGGCGGCGGCGTGGAGACCGGACCGCGCATCTTCAGCCAGCCGACCTGCCACCACGCGCCCGAGGTTTACGGCGGGATCGGGGCGCAGGAGGCGGCGGCGCTGCTGGTTTCGTTCTTCGAGGCGCGGCGCTAGCCTTCTTGCGCGGTTTGGGACCGGCGGCAGCTTCGAAGTCGGCCGGGTGCGGCAAAGGCCAGAGACCGTTTGCCCGCAGAAGCTCGCCCAGAGGTTCGAAGTCGGCCAGCACGGTGCGGTAGATCCAGCGATAGCCCCACGGCGAGCGGGCGACGGCCTCGGCGCGTTCGCGGCCGATCAGCTCCGTGGTGGCGGCGACCTCCAGCCAGCAGACGACGAGATGGAGATAGGTCTGTTCATAGCTACGCGCGCCGTCCGGCAGGGAGATCGGCGCTTTCGGATAGCGGCGCACCAGCTCATCGAAAAAGGGCGTGACGGGATCGTGGTCGGGGCCGCCGAGACGCCAGAGGAACCAGTGCATCTGCTCGTGCAGATAGGTGGAGAGGAGGAGATCCTCGGTTTCGGCGAAGCGCGTGCCGAGCGTCAGGATGGGGTGGCTGCGGGTAGCGCCGGCCGGCTGGATGCGCACGAGACGGGTGAATTCGAAGCGCGTGAGGTCGTGGCGCTGACGCAACGACGCCAGCATCGACGCGACGCGCTCCGCTTCGCGTTCGGCGTGCTCCAGATCGATGACTACCCGGTATTCTTTTTCGTCCCCACCCATCGGGACGTCTTAGCAACTGAGCGGGTCGATCCCGCGGCCAATCGGTGCCGATGGTGCGGCCTGTGGATAAGTTGCAGACGCCGACTTCCGGCAAAACGCGGACCATCCGGCAGCGCCGCACCTTCCGGGCGCAAAGCTGCTCAGTTGAGCCGAACCGTCCAGTCCGAGGCAGAGGGAACGTGCGGCGGGATGGCGCCGATTTCGGCGATCAGCCGATCCGTCGCGTCACCCGTCTCCGGGTCCGGGCAACGTTCGATGATGGCGACGCCGGCCACCCGCGGCGCAAGCTGGTTCGCGACGAAGCTGGCCTTTGCCATCGCATCGAAGATCAGCGGCTGGCCGGGTCCCAGAAGTACACCGTTCCGCGCGAACGGGACGACGATGTAAGCGCGATCGGTCATGCTGTTCGATCCCTCGTGATCTGAATTTCGGCACCCGGGGGCGGCACGATGGTCGCCCCGGGTGCCGTCCCCCGCTTGTGATCAGAAGTCCATGCCTCCGGCCGGCATCGGCGGCGGCGCGGCCTTCTTCGGCTTCTCGGCGATCATGGCCTCGGTGGTGATCAGCAGGGACGCGACGGACGCTGCGTCCTGAAGCGCGGTGCGCACGACCTTGGTCGGGTCGATGATGCCCTTGCCGATCATGTCGCCGTAGGTCGCGGTCTGGGCGTCGTAGCCCCAGCCGTAGGTGGCGTTCTCGAGGATCTTGCCGACGATGACGGAGCCGTCGTCGCCCGCGTTCTGGGCGATCTGGCGGGCCGGCGCCTGGATCGCGCGGCGCACGATCTGGATGCCGACCTTCTGGTCGTCATTGTCGTAGGTCAGAGCATCGAGCGCCTTGGCGGCCCTGAGCAGCGCCACGCCGCCACCCGGGACGATGCCTTCCTCGACCGCGGCGCGGGTCGCGTGCAAGGCGTCGTCAACGCGGTCCTTCCGCTCCTTCACCTCGATCTCGGTGGCGCCGCCGACCTTGATCACCGCAACGCCGCCGGAGAGCTTGGCCAAGCGCTCCTGCAGCTTCTCGCGGTCGTAGTCGGAGGTGGTTTCCTCGATCTGGACCTTGATCTGCTTGATGCGCGCCTCGATGTCCGCCTTCTTGCCGGCGCCGTCGACGACGGTCGTGTTCTCCTTGTCGATGCGAACGCGCTTGGCGCGACCCAGCATGGAGAGCGACACGTTCTCGAGCTTGATGCCGAGATCCTCGGAGATCACCGTGCCGCCGGTCAGCGTCGCGATGTCCTCGAGCATGGCCTTGCGGCGATCGCCGAAGCCCGGGGCCTTGACGGCCGCTACCTTCAGGCCGCCGCGCAGCTTGTTGACGACGAGGGTAGCCAACGCCTCGTTCTCGACCTCCTCGGCGATGATGAGGAGCGGGCGGCCGGACTGCACGACGGCCTCGAGAACGGGCAGCATGGGCTGCAACGACGAAAGCTTCTTCTCGTGGATGAGAAGATAGGGATCGTCGAGCTCGACGGTCATCTTGTCGGCGTTGGTGATGAAGTAAGGCGAGACGTAGCCGCGGTCGAACTGCATGCCCTCGACCACATCGAGTTCGGTCTCGAGGCTCTTTGCCTCTTCGACGGTGATGACGCCTTCCTTCCCCACCTTCTCCATGGCGGTGGCGATCATCTTGCCGATCTCGGCGTCGCCGTTCGCGGAGATGGTGCCGACCTGGGCGATCTCACCGGAGTTGGCGACCGGGCGCGAGTGCTGCTTCAGGTTGGCGACGACCGCGCCGACGGCGAGATCGATGCCGCGCTTCAGGTCCATCGGATTGGAGCCGGCGGCGACGGAGCGGGCGCCTTCGCGCACGATGGCCTGGGCAAGCACGGTCGCGGTGGTGGTGCCGTCGCCGGCGAGATCGGCCGTCTTCGAGGCCACCTCGCGCAGCATCTGGGCGCCCATGTTCTCGAACTTGTCCTCGAGTTCGATCTCCTTGGCGACGGTGACGCCGTCCTTCGTCGTGCGCGGGGCGCCGAACGACTTCTCGATGACGACGTTGCGACCCTTCGGACCCAGCGTCACCTTCACGGCATCGGCGAGAATGTCGACGCCACGCAGCATGCGCTCGCGGGCGTCGTGGGCAAATTTCACTTCCTTGGCGGACATGACCGGTTCAACTCCTCGAAGCGGACGCGGCAGGCCCTGACGGCCACCAGGAGCACGACCAAGCCCATGGCGAGCGCGGCCAGCGCGCCCACGGCATCCAGGTTCATCGGTTACCTTTGAAAAGGTGGATTTCAGTCCGGGATCAGGCGGCGGCCTTCAGCTTTCCCGACGTCTCGAGAACGCCCATGATGTCGCTCTCTTTCATGATCAGCAGGTCCTCCCCGCCGATCTTCACCTCGGTGCCCGACCATTTGCCGAACAGCACGCGGTCACCGACCTTGACGTCGAGGGGCACGATACGGCCCTGCTCGTCACGTGCTCCCGGTCCGACGGCGATGATCTCGCCCTGGCTCGGTTTCTCCTGGGCCGTGTCGGGAATGATGATGCCGCCGGCCGACTTCATCTCGGCGTCGATGCGGCGTACCACGACGCGGTCATGCAGGGGGCGAAACTTCATGGGTCCAACCTCCTCTTGTTGCCCTAACCAGCGATGTGCATTCAGAGGCCGGCCCCCGATCGGGCGACCGCCTCGGCCGCAGATTTTGGCGCGCTTTTTGGCAGTTTCAAGAGGGGAGTGCCAAATTTTTCAAGGAGCTGATGACGAGATTCAACTCCCTGATTTTCCATTATTTTCCCGTCTCTCCCTTCGTGAGAACCGGGCCATGCGGCAGCGACGCCCCATCGGCGCGGGCGCGTTGCCGCCAAGATCGAAGCCGTCTTCACTCGGCGGCTTCGGGGACCGTCGGCGGACGCCAACGGAGCTTCGGCTCGCGGGCGGCGCGGGTCTCGTCGAGGCGACGGCGCGGGGCGAGGCGCGGGGCGTCCTTGAAGCGGCTCTTGTCGTTGCCGGTCTTGGCGTCACGGGCAAGGTCGCGGAGGGTGGCGACGAAGAGATCGAGGGACTGCTTCGACTCGCTCTCGGTCGGCTCGATCAGCATGGCGCCGTGGACGACGAGCGGGAAATACATCGTCATCGGATGGTAGCCCTCGTCGATCATCGCCTTGGCGAAATCGAGCGTCGTGACGCCGGTGTCCTTCAGCCAGGCATCGTCGAAGAGCACCTCGTGCATGCAGGGCTGGTCGCCGAACGGCTGGCTCATGACGTCCCGCAGGCCGGCGCGGATGTAGTTCGCCGAGAGAACGGCGTCCTCCGACGCCTGCCGCATGCCGTCCGAGCCGTGGCTCAGCATGTAGGTGAGGGCGCGCACGAACATGCCCATCTGGCCGTGGAAGGCGGTCAGGCGGCCGAGCGGGGCCTTGCCCTCGCCGGCGGTGGCGGCATGTTCGACGAGACGGTAGCCGCCGCCGCCCTTGGTGACGAACGGCACCGGCGCGAAGGGCGCCAGCGCCTCGGACAGCACAACAGGACCTGAGCCCGGACCGCCACCGCCGTGGGGCGTCGAGAACGTCTTGTGCAGGTTGATGTGCATGGCGTCGACGCCGAGGTCGCCGGGGCGGACCTTGCCGACGATGGCGTTGAAGTTGGCGCCGTCACAGTAGAAGTAGGCGCCGGCCTCGTGCACGGCACGGGCGATCTCGACGATTTCCGGCTCGAACAGGCCACAGGTGTTGGGGTTCGTGAGCATGATGGCCGCGACGTCGGGGCCGAGGGCCGCTTTCACGGCGTCGGCCGCGACGGTGCCGTCGGCGCGGGCCGGGATCGACTTCACGGTGTAGCCCATGAAGGCCGCCGTCGCGGGGTTGGTGCCGTGGGCGCTGTCGGGGACGAGGACGACGTTGCGCTTCGAGCCTTTGGCGTCGTGGGCGGCCTTGATCGCCAGCATGCCGCACAGCTCGCCATGGGCACCGGCCTTCGGCGAGAGCGCGACGGCGTGCATGCCGGTCAGCTCCATCAGATAGCCTGAGAGCGCCTCCATCAGCGCCAGCGCGCCCTGCGTCATCGAGCGGGGCGCGAGGGGATGGAGATCAGAGAAGCCCGGCAGGCGCGCCATCTTCTCGTTGAGGCGCGGGTTGTGCTTCATCGTGCAGGAGCCGAGCGGATAGAGGCCCGAATCGATCGCGTAGTTCTTGCGCGAGAGGCGCACGTAGTGGCGCATCGTTTCGGGCTCGGAGAGGCCCGGAAGGCCGAGTGGCGCGGTGCGTTCCAGGCCGCCGAGGCGCGAACGCACGACCTTCGGCTCGGGCAGATCGACGCCCGAATTGTCGGGGCGGCCGATCTCGAACAGCAACGGCTCCTCGTGGTCGAGGCCGCGATTGCCCGTGAAGGTCTCGGTGTTGGCGTTGGCGGCGGTGGGCTTCGTCGGACGGCCCTGGGTGTTCATGGACATCGCGTGGGTTCCGTTGCTCAGAGGTAATGGCGGCGGATGCTGTCGCGGATCTCGTCCTCGAGGCGCTCGTTGGCGAGCTTTTCGAGGACGGTATCGGCTTTGCGGAGATGGGATACGAGTTCGGCGCGGCGCGCGGACGGCCAGGAGCGGACCGCCTCGATTGAAGCGGCAGGCAGCGGTTTTTCAGCCGAGGCCTTCAACAGGCGGACGGCGTCGCGCCAATGGCTATCGGAGGTCTGCGGGAAGGCCGCGACCGTGACGCCCGCGAGCGTTTCGGCGAGCGCACCGGCCAGCGCGTCGGGATCGGTCTCGCGATCGGCTGGCAGGGCTGCAAAGAAGCGGGCGAGGGCATCGGATCTCATGATGCGCGCCCGAGTCTGGAGGGCGCCCGCGGGCCGGCCGTCAGGAGTAGGTGCGCGAGATCTCGGCGTAGATCACCTCGTGCACGGCGTCGTTCTCGGCGTCGATCACATGCACCTCGATCTCGGCCAGCGCGGCGATCGTCTCGGCCACACGCGCCGACGGCCAGGAGCGGATCGAGGACAGGGCTCGCAGCGGCACCGGTTTTTCCGGATCGGCCTTCAGGGGCCTGACGATACGCTCCAGCCAGAGGCGCTGCGCGGCAGGCGGCAGTTCCGAGGCCCGAAGCGTCGAGAGGTGCGCGACCAGCGCCGAGGCCAAGGCATCGGGACCATCGCCACCCGCCGACACGGCCGCCCGGCACGCCGAGAGCCGCTCGCGGAGCGCTCCCATGCTTTGAGCCAGCTGCTCGTGTTCGGTCTCGACGCGCACCATCCCGATCCTCCCGGTTGCCGTTGCCGACCCACAGGGATGTGGCCCGTCGCGGCGGCCGGCGCAAGGCAGAAACGAGACGATACGGGCCGGCGACGGCGCTCATCCGATCGCCTCCGCGAGGGCCGTCGCGAAGGCCGCGCGGTCGTCGTCGGTCGTGATTTCGGTCGCGGCGACGACGAGCAGGTTGTCGAGCGACGGATCGGTCGGCAGCAGGCGAGACACCGGCAGACCGGCGACGAGGCCGGCCGCCGCCAGCTTGTCGACGACGGCTGCGGCGCTACCGGGCAGGCGGACCGTGAACTCGTTGAAAAAGGCTTCCGTCAGCACCGAGATACCCGGCACGGCCGCCAGCCGGTCGGCCAGATCGCAGGCGTTGGCGTGATTGATGCGCGCCAGCTTGCGCATGCCGGCCTCGCCCAACAACGTCGTGTGAATGGTGAAGGCCAGCGCGCAGAGGCCCGAGTTGGTGCAGATGTTGCTCGTCGCCTTCTCGCGCCGGATGTGCTGCTCGCGGGTGGAGAGCGTCAGCACGAAGCCGCGACGGCCTTCGGCGTCCACCGTCTCGCCGGCGAGGCGGCCGGGCATCTGGCGGACGTACTTGTCGCGGGTGGCGAAGAGCCCGACGTAGGGACCACCGAAACTCAAGCCGTTGCCGATCGACTGGCCTTCGGCGGCAACGATGTCGGCGCCCATTTCGCCGGGTGAGCGTAGGAGGCCCAGCGCCACGATCTCGGTGACGACGACGATCATCAGCGCGCCCTTGGCGTGGGCAGCCGCTGCAATGTCGGAGAGATCGCGCACCGAGCCGAAGAAGCCCGGATACTGAACGACGACGCAGGACGTTTCGGCGTCGATCGCTGAGGCGATGTCCTCGGCGCCCGTCGGATCCGGCGGAAGATCGGCGACCGCCGAGCCGCCGTGATGGGCGAGCGTGCGGATCACGTCGGCGTATTGGGGATGGAGGCCGCCCGACAGCACGGCCTTCTTCCGGCGCGTGATGCGATGGGCCATCAGCACGGCTTCGGCCGCCGCGGTGGAGCCGTCGTACATCGAGGCGTTGGCGACATCCATGCCGGTCAGGTTCGCAACCTGGGTCTGGAACTCGAAGAGGTACTGGAGCGTGCCCTGCGTGATCTCGGGCTGGTAGGGCGTGTAGCTCGTCAGGAATTCGGAGCGCTGGATCAGGTGATCCACCGTCGCCGGCACGTGATGGCGGTAGGCACCGGCGCCGAGGAAGAACGGCACGGAGGCGGCCGGCGTGTTGCGGGCGGCGAGGGTCGAGAGTTCGCGCTCGACCTCCAGCTCGCTCTTGGTGCGAGGGAGCGCCGGGAGATCGCGCATCAGCTTGTCGCGCGGCACGGCGACGAAGAGATCGTCGACGGCTGCGACGCCGATTTTCGCCAGCATTTCGCGGCGGTCGGCGTCGGTGAGCGGGAGATAGCGCATCAGGAATTGTCCTTCACGAACTGGTCGTAGGCGGTGCGGTCCATGAGGCCGGCGAGTTCGCCCGCATTGGCGAGGCGGAGCTTGAAGAACCAGCCATCGGCCTCGGGCGCCTCGTTGACGGCGGCCGGACGGCCCGCGAGTTCGGCGTTGACCTCGATCACCTCGCCGGAGACGGGCGCGTAGATGTCGGAGGCCGCCTTCACGCTCTCGACCACGGCGCAGGCCTCGCCGGCAGTGACGGTGCGGCCGACGTCCGGCGTCTCGACGAAGACGACGTCGCCGAGCTGCTCGGCCGCGTGCGCCGTGATGCCGACGGTGGCGACATCGCCGTCAACGCTGATCCATTCGTGTTCTTTGGTGAAGCTGGTCGACGGCATGCGGGTTTCCTCGCGATGAAAAGACGAATGAGTGATGGTGGCGGCGCTCAGGTCTTTGGCTTGCGCGCGTAGCGATGCGGCTGGAACGGCAGGCGGACGATCTCGGCCGGCAGCGGCTTGCCGCGCACCATGAGATCGACGCGGGTGCCGGGCGCGGCGTGCGGGGCCGCGACGTAGCCCATGGCGACCGGGCCGTCGATGCTCGGGCCGAAGCCGCCCGACGTGACGATGCCGATCGGCTCCCCGGATGCGGCGCGGATCTCGGCGCCTTCGCGGGCGGGCGCGCGGCCCTCGGGTTTGATGCCGACGCGACGGCGCGCCGGACCCGACGCCAGCTCACGCGCGATGCGGTCGGCGCCCGGGAAGCCGCCTTCGGCGCGGCGGCGCTTCTGGATCGACCATTCGAGGGCCGCCTCGATCGGCGACGTGGTCGTGTCGATGTCGTGGCCGTAGAGGCAGAGCCCGGCCTCGAGGCGGAGGGAATCGCGCGCGCCGAGGCCGATCGGCTGCACCTCGGGCTCGGCGGTCAACTTCGCCCAGACGGCGGCGGCCACGGCGTCGGGCACGGCGATCTCGTAGCCGTCCTCGCCGGTGTAGCCCGAGCGCGTGACGAACGCCGTCTGGCCCTCGAGGGTGGCGAACGCGCCTGTCATGAAGGCGAGGCCGTCGATGCCCGGGATGTGGCGCGCGAGAACCGTCGCCGCGGCCGGGCCCTGCAAGGCGAGAAGCGCGCGGTTGTCGGTGACGAACAGCTGCACATCGGACGGCAGATGGGCGCGAATGTGGGCGTAGTCCGCGTCCTTGCAGGCGGCGTTGACGACCAGGATCAGATTGCCGTCGCCGACCGGCTCCGGCGAGCGCGTCACCATCAGGTCGTCGAGGATGCCGCCGTCGGGCGCGAGGAGCTGCGTGTAGCGCTGCTGGCCGGGCGCGAGGGCGCCGATATCTGCCGGGACCAACCTTTCGAGGGCGGCGGCAACGGTCGCGTGATCGGGGCCCTGGAGGAAGCAGATCCCCATGTGGGCGACGTCGAACAGGCCGGCCTTCTCTCGCGTCCAGAGGTGTTCCTTCAGGACGCCCAAAGGATACTGGACCGGCATCTCGTAACCCGCAAACGGGACGATCCGGGCACCGGCTGCGACGTGACAGGCGTAGAGCGGGGTGCGCTTCAGGGGCGCAGAGGTTCCAGGGTCGGACATCGGACGTCCCGCGACGGCTCCACGGTCGCACGCCTCATTGCGCACGAGCGGAAGCCCCCTCTGTCACGGAACCTGAGAGATTTGAGCGGCCCTTCCCACTGGCGCGGGACCGGCGACCTTACCCCTTCGGTGAGGCGCATCGCGAAGATGCGCCTGCTTTCCAGAGTGCCATCGGCCGGCGGTCCTTCTGCCTGAGAGTTTCCGGGGCGGTTGCTCCTTCGGCGCCGGGCGGCGTCCGGGTGAGCCCCGGCCGTTCCCGATCTCTTCCGCCAGCCTGTAACGGCGGAGAGGGCACCATAAATCGCAACTGCGGCAAGTCAATCCGAGGACAAGGGAAAAGGTGAGGAGAAAGCGGGCAGCCCGCGCCGGGTTTCGGGCAGGTCGCCGGTTGCACGGGCACCTCGCCGATGATCGACGATTCCGTCTGGCAGGTTTCGCAAACCTGTTCCATGATCAGGAGCCGCCGCCATGTCTGGTTCGCGGCACGTCCATTCACGCTCCCACACCATGGGCACCCAAGGGTCAAACGGACCCGGCGCGCCCGAGGACGGGAGCACGAGATAACCGCAACGGGAAGAGAGCGCATGTCTGGCACCGAGACGAAGAACAAGTGGATCGGCAAGAGCACGATCCGTCCGGATGGCGAGGACAAGGTCACCGGCCGGGCGCAATACGCCGCCGATTTCAAGATGCCCGGACAGATCTACGGCAAGGTGCTCCGGAGCCCGCACCCGCACGCTCGCATCCGCTCGATCGATACCTCGGCGGCGGCGGCGCTGCCGGGCGTGAAGGCCGTCGTTACTGCCAAGGACTTCGTGGACTTCCCTGTCGACAAGGCCGTGCCGCTCGGCATCCAGGACATGCGCTGGATGGTGCGCAACGTGCTGGCGAAGGAGAAGGTGCTGTTCATCGGGCATCCTGTGGCCGCCGTGGCCGCAACCTCGCCGTCGATCGCACGAGAGGCGCTGCGCCTGATCAAGGTCGACTACGAGGTGCTGCCGTGGGCCATCGAGATCGACGATGCGCTGAAGCCCGACGCACCGATCCTGCACGACTGGAACAAGTTCGACGGCAAGCCGTCCAACATCACCGGCAAGCTCGAGCACAAGCTGGGTGACGTCGACGCCGGCTTCAAGCAGGCCGACATCATCGTCGAGAAGAGCTTCTCGACGCGGCCGATCCACCAGGGCTACATCGAGCCGCATGCCTGCGTCGTGAGCTGCGGCCAGGACGGCCACACCGTCATCTGGTCGTCGAGCCAGGGCCAGTTCATGGTGCGCGCCATGTGCGCGTTCATCAACGGCGTCGACCAGAGCCAGATCCGCGCCATCCCGGCCGAGATCGGCGGTGGATTCGGCGGCAAGACGATCGTCTATCTCGAGCCGGTCGCGATGGCGCTGTCGCGGAAGTCGGGCCGGCCGGTCAAGATCACGATGACGCGCGAGGAGGTGTTCCACGCCTCGGGACCGACGTCGGGATCGAAGAGCAAGGTCAAGATCGGCGTCACCAAGGACGGCAAGATCGTCGCGGCGCAGGGCGAGTTCTACCTGCAGGCGGGCGCCTTCCCGGGCTCGCCGATCCGCGGCGCGGCGGGCTGCGCCTTCGCACCTTACGACATCGCGAACGTGCACTCGGTCGGCTACGACGTGGTGTCGAACCGCTCGAAGGTGGCTGCCTATCGCGGTCCGGGCGCACCGATCGGCGCGCACGCGGCGGAACTCGTCCTCGACGAGATCGCCCGCAAGCTGAAGATGGATCCGCTCGAGTTCCGCCTCAAGAACGCCGCCCGGCAGGGCACGAAGGCCGCCTATGGCCCGGTGTTCACGGTGATGGGCTACGAGCAGACGATCAAGGCTGCGATGGAGCATCCGCATTACAAGGCGCCGCTCGGACCGAACCAGGGACGCGGCGTCGCGTCGGGCTTCTGGTTCAACGCCGGCGGCGAGTCGAGCGCGCAGGTCAACGTCACCGAGGACGGCAACGTCGTGGTGGTGACCGGGCATCCGGACATCGGCGGATCGCGGGCCTCGACGGCCAACATCGCCGCCGAGCTGCTCGGCATCGACTACAAGCGGGTGTCGGTCCTGATCGGCGACACGAGCGTCATCGGCTTCTCGAACCTGACGGGCGGCAGCCGCGTCACGTTCGCCTCGGCCATGGTCGTCACCCAGTCGGCGCAGACGGTGATCAAGCAGCTGCGTGAACGGGCTGCGAAGATCTGGAAGATCGATCCCGAGGCGGTGATCTGGGAGAACGGCGAGGCGCGGCCGGCCGGCGAGAACGCGGGCAAGTTCCCGCCGCTGTCGCTGAAGGAGATCGCAGCGCAGGCGCCGAACACGGGCGGACCGATCGGTGCGGGCGTGCAGCTCAACACCACCGGCGCCGAGGGCGGTTTCGCGACGCACATCTGTGACGTCGAGGTCGACCCCGAGACCGGCAAGGTGACGGTGCTGCGCTACACGTCGGTGCAGGACGTCGGGCGGGCGATCCACCCGGCCTATGTCGAGGGCCAGATGCAGGGCGGCGCGGTGCAGGGCATCGGCTGGGCGCTCAACGAAGAGTACATCTACGACAAGAACGGCAAGCTCGAGAACCCGGGCTTCCTCGACTATCGCATGCCTGTCGCCTCGGACCTGCCGATGATCGACAACGTGCTGCTCGAAATCCCGAACCCGAAGCATCCGCAGGGCGTGCGCGGCGTCGGCGAAGTGCCGCTCGTCGCTTCGGTGCCGGCGGTGGCGAACGCCGTCAACAATGCGCTCGGCCTCGACATCACGAGCCTGCCGATGTCGCCGCCGAAGATCCAGAAGGCGGTCAAGAGCAAGGCCAAGTCAGCGGCCTGACGCGGTTGAAACAACGGGCGCCGGCAGAGATGCTGCACGGCTCGCGTTCGTCGTCGGATGCGGGCGCAATTGCGTCACAGCCGCGGACTAAAGGACCACGACGCAGCTTGCGCTCGACCGGCCGGAGACCGCCGCATGACCCGATCGAACCTGAGCCGGTCATTGGCCTGGACGTACGTCTTGCTGGCGCTCGTGCTCGCAGTCTCCCTCGCCACGAAACTCGCCGGCCATGTGCCGGGTATCGCCGGGACATCGGCGGAGACCATCGCGAAGGACATCTACGACTACCTGAAGGACATGGCGCTCGTGCTCGTCACGGTGGTGGCGACGGTGCTGGCCGGCATCTACCAGCGCCGTCAGAGCTTCATCGCGGCGCTAAAGGAGGAATGGCGCGACATCGTCAAGGCGAAGTCGGCGATCTACGCCTACACGCAGCTCGAGACGCCGACGCGCGACGACTATATCCGGGCGTTCCTCACGCTTTCAGAGACCATCGACAACATGCGGACGGTCTACGCGAACGTGGGGGAAACAAACACGCTGATCGGCATCTACCCGTTCGCGCCGCTCCACGACATGCGCCGGGCACTGCAGACGCTCGATCCGGCGAAGGCAGCGACGATCACGGCGGCCGAGCGCAAGCTCGCGCGGGACGCCATTCTGCAGTCGTTCTATGCGATCCGGGAATCGTTTCTCGAAGAGCTCGATCTCGAGCCGCCGGACCGGCCGATCCTCGCGTGGGGCGGGCGTCGGCACAAGAAATCCGGCGCCATGGACGAGGCCCGGCGGGAGCAGGACGCGGAGCGCGAGCGGACCGACGCGGCGTCGCCCCCCGATCCGCGCATCGATGGCTTCCTGCAAGCCCTCTACGACACGGAGCATACGACCGAGAAGCCATGGCGCGTGTTCGCCAACGGCGTTGCCGGCGGCGAACAGCGGTCGGGCGTGCCCCACGTCGAGCAACCGCCCCGCGCTCCGCTCACCTGAAGCCCGGCTTGCGGTGCGAACTCAGGTCCAGAGTGCGCGAGGGCCGAAGAAGGCGACGTCCTTGATGCGGCGAACGGCGCCCTGCACGACATTGGCGCGGTTGTCCGAGCAGTAGGTCATCGAGATCACCAGACGACGCTCGCCCTCAATGATCGGCGTCACCTTGTGATTGACGCGGGCGCCTTCGAACACGATCAGCGAATTGGGCGGCGTGGCGACGTCGGTCTCGGTGGAGCCGATCTTGGCCTTCAACGTCGCGTGGCTGAGGCCGCCGCCGGCCGTGCCCTCGTTGATGATCGGCAACAGCACGGTGAAGTGACGGCCGCGGTAGAAATTGTGGTCGTAGTGCCAGCCGATGTGATCACCCGGCTTCTCGTAGAAGAGCACCGAGAGAGAACTCTGGTCGTAGATCGGCGTCGGGCGCACGTCCATGCCGACGATGCGCGAGATCAGATCGCACATCTCGCGCGACTGATAGAGGGCGACGATGGACGGCGCCGTCTCGAACAGCGTCTCGTAAGCGACGGTGCCGCCCTTCTTGTGGGTCGGGATGTAGCTGCGCTCGGGGCGCACGAGTTGCAGCGCCTCGCGCCGCAGCGTGTCGATGGTGGTAGTGGGCAAGGCCTCCGTCAGGCGTGTCAGGCGCGACTCGAACGATGGTACGGGCCGCTGCAGGAGGCTGCCCACATCCACGCGGGCCGAGGCACGAATGGCGTCGAGGCGCTTCTCGAGGGCTTCATAAAGAGCGCCGCGACGCCACCTCGCGTAGGTGAGGCCGCCGACACCGGCTGCTGCGATCACGAGGAGGGCTTCGGTCACCATGGTTGCTGCTCTCGGGTGATGGCTCAATCGATCCAGTAGGGGGTGCGCGTTATCCACCAGTCATGTGACGGTGCTTATGCGGCGGCGAACGGGACGGGACGGGCGATCCCACGGGAAGCGGCGACGTTCGCTCGCGGCGCGGGGCCGGAGACTTGCGATCGGCCGATTGCGGTTTTCCGGGTGTTGCTGATGGACGCGCGCATAGAGTTCGTCAGTCAGCGCGCGGCGGTCCCGGGGGTTTTCCAGGGTGGCGAAGGGCACGGGGAGGCCGACGTGGACCGAGAGCCGCGCGCCAACCGAGCGTCGAAACTCCGAGACGAGCAGGGCAAGGCGCAAGGTGAGGCTGACGCGGCTGGCCATCTGGAAGAGCGTGCTGTTGCGGCCCTCGACGAACACGGGAAGGACGGTCGCGCGGCTCGCCTGGACGAGGCGCGCCACGAAGGTCTTCCAGGGCAATTCCTCGACGCGGCCGAACAGGCGCTCGGAGGTCGCAACACCGCCGGCCGGAAAGATCACCAGCGTGACGCCTTGGGCAAGCAGCCGGCGCGCTTCGGCGCGCGTGGCCAGATTGGTCTCGACAGCTTCCGGCGTCTCGTCGAAGTCGATCGGCAGGACGATGTCGCGAACCTCGGGGACGGACAGGAAGTCCTTGTTGACGAGAATGCGATAGGGCCGGCCGAGCGCCTCGGCGAGGACGGTCAACGCGATGCCGTCCGCGATACCGAAGGGATGGTTTGCGACCATGACCACGGGCTCGGTCGGCGCGAGGTTCGGAGGCCAGTCTCCGTCGATGTCGAGGCGGGTGCCGATGAGGCTCAGCATGTCGCCCATCATGCGCGGGCTCTTGCCGGCCACGGTCTCGCACCAGCGGGCATAGATCGGCAGCAGACGCCGGCGCCCCGAAGCGTTTTCGACGGCTCGAATGAATGCCCGCTTCCAAAGCGGGTGCATGGGGGACGCGTAGCTCAAATGGTCGGTCTGCATGGAGCGACGGCCAGAGCGGAGTTGATCACGGACAGTTTACATCGACCAGCATCATATGGGTATGCGGTCAGGCGTTGTCCAGAGACGCCACGATTGCGGCCTCAGGCGCGCGGGCGCGACGTGTAGATGGGTTCGCTGCGCGCGGCTGCCAGGCGACGGACGGGCGCGAGCGTCGTCTCCAGAGCGGCATAGGCGGCGTTGACGCGGCGGGCCATCACGGACAGGTACTCGACCACTTCGGACGGCAGGTCAGCCGATGCGTAGCGGTCCGGGTGATAGAGCTTGGACAGGCGGTGCCAGGCGGCCTTCACCTCGTCGTGCGTGGCCGAGGCCGGCACACCGAGGATCGCATGGGGATCGAACTCGGCGGTGGCCGAGAGGCGCTGGCCGAGGCTTTCGTGACGCGGGGCGTTCACGAGGCGGATGGCGCGAAGCGACGACTTGGCGACGAAGGCCCGCTCGCCGCCCCAGGGCTCGAATTCGAGAAACGCAGCCGGGCTGTTCAGGACCTCGGCCAGTGTGCGGCCCTGGGCGATCAGGAGCTTGCCCGAACTGCGGTCCCCTTCCTCGGTGGTGATCTCCACCGCGATACCGGCCTGGTCGACGTTGTCGATCCGATTGCGCTCGAACATGGCTCTGCTCACCAAAGATTGTGCCGAAACGGGACGACCGTTCATTCCCGCAAGAGACTCGCAAGAAGCTTGCCGATTGGCCGCGCAGGGCTTTCGGTCGGCCGTCCGGGCTGGTTTCGCTCCCCGCCGCGGCGACTGATGACGGCCGCCGAGCTAGCGGCGTTCCCCCAGATGTGCTAGGTCGCGGCAGCTTTCATGATGCGCTGCACAAACGCGCGCGCCCCGTCTCGACGACGGGGAACGGCTCGGGACGCCCCAATGAACATGCGAAATATCGCGATCATCGCCCACGTCGACCACGGCAAGACGACGCTGGTCGACGCCCTGCTCAAGCAATCCGGCGCGTTCCGCGAGAACCAGAAGGTCGAGAGCCAGGCCATGGACTCGAACGACCTCGAACGTGAACGCGGCATCACGATCCTTGCCAAGTGCACCTCGATCCTGTGGAACGACACGCGGATCAACATCGTCGACACGCCCGGCCACGCCGACTTCGGCGGCGAGGTAGAGCGCATCCTGAACATGGTCGACGGCGTCGTGGTGCTGGTCGACGCCTCGGAGGGGCCGCTGCCGCAGACCAAGTTCGTCGTCTCCAAGGCGCTCAAGCAAGGCATGCGGCCGATCGTAGCCATCAACAAGATCGACCGGCCGGACGAGCGTCACGACGCAGTCCTGAACGAGATCTTCGATCTCTTCGCCTCGCTCGACGCGACCGACGAGCAGCTCGATTTCCCGGTCGTCTACGGCTCGGGCCGCGACGGCTGGATGGCCGACGATCCGAAGGGTCCGAAGGGCGATCTGACGCCGCTCTTCGAACTCATCGTGCGGCACGTTCCCTCGCCGACCGTCGATCCCGGTCCGTTCACGATGCTCGCCACGACGCTCGAGGCCGATCCGTTCCTGGGCCGTATTCTCACGGGCCGCATCCGGTCCGGCAGCCTGAAGCCCAACCAGCAGATCAAGGCGCTGAGCCGCGACGGCAAGCTGATCGAGACGACGCGGGTGACCAAGGTGCTCGCGTTCCGCGGCCTCGAGCGCACGTCGGTCGACCTCGCCGAGGCGGGCGACATCGTCGCGATCGCCGGCGTGACGGAGGCGACGGTCGCCGATACGCTCTGCGATCCGACCGTCGATACGCCGCTCTTCGCCCAGCCGATCGATCCGCCGACGCTGGCGATGAACTTCCGCATCAACGACGGACCGTTCGCCGGACAGGAAGGCGACAAGGTGCAGAGCCGCGTCATCCGCGACCGGCTCATGAAGGAGCTCGAGCGCAACGTCGCCATCCGCGTGCGAGAGAATGACGACAAGGACAGCTTCGAGGTCGCCGGTCGCGGCGAATTGCAGCTCGGCATCCTGATCGAGAACATGCGCCGCGAGGGCTTCGAGCTGACCGTCTCGCGCCCGCAGGTCGTGACCAAGACCGACGAGGCGACCGGCCAGCGGCTCGAGCCTGTCGAGGAGGTCATCGTCGACGTCGACGAGGCGCACTCCGGCATCGTCGTCCAGAAGCTCTCCGAGCGCAAAGGCGAGCTGCGCGAGATGCGCCCCTCGGGTGGCGGACGCACGCGGCTCGTGTTCTACGTGCCGACGCGCGGGCTGATCGGATATCAGGGCGAATTGCTCACCGATACGCGCGGCACCGCCGTCATGAACCGGCTGTTTCATGACTATGTGCCGTTCAAGGGCGAGATCGCCGGTCGCCGCAATGGCGTCCTCATCTCCAACGGAGTCGGCGAGGCGACGGCCTACTCACTCTTCTACCTGCAGGAGCGTGGTGCGCTGATGATCGACCCGCAGACCAAGGTCTACGAGGGCATGATCGTCGGCGAGCACAGCCGCGAGAACGACCTCGTCGTCAATGTCATCCAGGGCAAGAAGCTCACCAACGTGCGCGCCTCCGGGAAGGACGAAGCCCTCATCCTTACGCCGCCCGTCCGCATGACGCTCGAGAAGGCCATGAGTTACATCCAGGACGACGAACTCGTCGAGATCACGCCGCAGACGATCCGGCTCCGCAAGCGTTGGCTCGATCCGCATGTCAGGAAGCGCATGGAGCGCAAGAGCGAGGCCGAGGCGGTCTAGCCTCGGCGGCTGCGGCGCCGCGACATCGGCGCCGGCAGCAGCACCCGATTGCGGCTCAACCCCGGTGGATCTTCACGTATTCGAAGTCGCCGGCTTTCTGGTCGATTCCGACTTTCGGCGCCGAGATCCACGACGCGAACTTGCCGCGATCCCAGCACGGTTGCATCAGCGAGGCGATGAAGTCGCCGTCCGCCTTCGACGGCAACCACTGGTCGCGCATCGCGGCCCACTGCTGGTCGTTGAGCAGCTTGCCGTCGGGCGTCGCGTGAATGCCCTTGAACTCGCCGATGTGGCGATTGAAGGCGACCGACGGCAAGGTCAGCTGGAACTTGATGCCAGCCTTTTCGATGATGCGGTTCCAGCGCGAGACGCCGCCCTGGCAGTCCTTCGTGTAGTCGTCGCGAAGGCGCATGTTGATCGCGGTCAGCGCCGGCTCCTCGACGGTGCGGATGTCGCCGTCGACGAGTTTCAGCACCGGATAGGTGGCGCTGGTCAACTGATGATCGTCCTCGATCCGCGTCTCCATGAAGCGGCCCTTGAGGCCCGCGTTGAAGAAGTTGGCGGCGTTGGTCGAGACCTCCGAGCCGAAGAGATCCAGCGACAACGAGTAGTGCAGGTTGGCCTTCTTCTGGATCGTCGGCAGGTCGATGACGCCCAGCGCCCGGATGCGGACCAGGTCGAAGGGATCTTCGATGCCCGCGGCCTTCATCGCCTCGCAGGTGCGCTCGATGGCGCGGCCGACGCCCGTCTCACCGACGAACATGTGGTGCGCTTCTTCGGTCAGCATGAAGCGGCAGGTGCGCGACATCGGATCGAAGCCCGACTGGGCGAGGCTCTCGAGCTGCATCTTGCCGTCACGGTCGGTGAAGAACGTGAACATGAAGAACGACAGCCAGTCCGGCGTCTCCTCGTTGAAGGCGCCGAGCATGCGCGGCTTGTCGGCGTCGCCAGAGCGGCGCTGCAGGAGACCATCGGCCTCCTCGCGGCCGTCGCGGCCGAAGTACTTGTGCAGCAGGTAGACCATCGCCCACAGGTGACGGCCTTCCTCGACGTTGACCTGGAACAGGTTGCGCATGTCGTAGAGCGACGGCGCGGTCTTGCCGAGATGGCGCTGCTGCTCGACGGACGCAGGCTCGGTGTCGCCCTGGATGACGATCAGGCGGCGCAGCATGGCGCGATACTCGCCCGGCACGTCCTGCCAGGCCTTCTCGCCCTTGTGGGCGCCGAAGTTGACGAGGCGCTCCTCGTCGCGCGGGGCGAGCAGAATGCCCCAGCGGTACTCCGGCATCTTCACGTAGTCGAACTTGGCCCAGCCTTTCGGATCGATCGACACGGCGGTGCGCAGGTACACGTCGGACGACTGGAAGCCGTCCGGCCCCATGGCCATCCACCAATCGATGTAGCCGGGATGCCATTGCTCCAGCGCTTTCAGGACGCGATCGTCCGACGCCAGATCGACGTTGTTCGGGATCTTGGTCGAGTAGTCGACGAGGGTCGTATCGGGCATCTCGCCACGTGCCTCAGAGGCTGGAATTGTGACTGTTGGCGTCAATTATAGCGCTTTCTCGGCGTGTGGCGAGACGCCCGATAGGAGTTGTCTCGACATCTCGCCCCGAGCCCATCGGGCTGCTGCGTTCATGTCGCGTTAAGCCGGTATTTCGACACTCGTGGCCGTCGGGGATTTCGAACCACAGCAAGGAGACGTCGAGATGCTTCGAACCATCGCAGGCGCTGCCCTTCTCGCCATCGCGGCGATCCCGTTCAGTGCATCGGGAGCCAGTGCAGCCGGCATGACGCCCATGACGCGCCTGCCGGCCATGGACAACCTCATCGAGAAGACCCAGTACCGCTATTGCCGGCGCTGGAACCGCGAGTGCCGGTATCGCTGGGGCTACGGCTGGCGCTATCGGCGCTGCATGCGCATTCGCGGCTGCTGACGCCGGATCGCGCTGGCTTCCGAACGTGGCGGCCAAGCCGCCACGTTCACCCACCGGCTGATCCGGAAACATTCGCCATCCTGCGATCCACCACACGCCGCGCCTTGCCCTGACTGCGCTCGACCTTGCCCGGCTCGGACACGGTCACCTTGGCCGTCACGCCGACGACGCTCTTCACATGATGCGCCAGCTCGGCCGCAGCGGTTGCTGCGACGTCGGCCGACGCTCCCGGCGCCAGTTCCACCAGAACCTCCATCTCGTCCAGGCGGCCGTCGCGCGTCAGGACGATCTGGTAATGCGGCGACAGCGCCTTCACCTTCAGGATCTGCTCCTCGATCTGGGTCGGAAAGACATTGACGCCGCGCACGATGATCATGTCGTCCGAGCGACCCGTGACGCGCTGCATCCGGCGCATCGAACGCGCGGTTCCCGGCAGAAGGCGCGTCAGATCTCGCGTCCGGTAGCGGATGACGGGCATCGCCTCCTTGGTCAGCGAGGTGAAGACGAGTTCGCCGAGTTCGCCCTCCGGCAGCGGCTCGCCGGTCTCGGGATCGACGATTTCGGGATAGAAGTGATCCTCCCATATGGTCGGTCCGTCCTTCGTCTCGACACACTCGTTGGCGACGCCCGGCCCCATCACCTCGGACAAACCATAAGTGTCCACGGCGTGAATGCCGAAGGCCTGCTCGATCTCGGCGCGCATGGCGTCGGTCCACGGCTCGGCGCCGAAGATGCCGAGCCGCAGCGACGTCCCACGCGGGTCGATGCCCTGGCGCCGGAACTCGTCGAGGATCGCGAGCATGTAGGACGGCGTCACCGTGATGATGTCGGGCTCGAATTCGCAGATGAGCTGCACCTGGCGCTCCGTCATGCCACCCGAGACCGGCACGACCGTCAGGCCGAACGCCTCGGCGCCGGCGTGATAGCCGAGACCTCCCGTGAAGAGGCCGTAGCCATAGGCATTGTGGAGGCGCATGCCCGGTCGGCCACCGGAGGCGCGGATGCAGCGGCCGATCATCTCGGCCCAGGTCGCGAGATCGCGCTTCGTGTAGCCGACGACGGTCGGCTTGCCGGTCGTGCCCGACGAGGCGTGGACGCGGGCGATCTCGGCGCGCGGCACGGCGAACATGCCGAAGGGATAATTGGCGCGCAGATCCGCCTTCGCCGTGAACGGGAAGCGGCGCAGGTCGGCGAGCGACGTCAGGTCTTCGGGACGCACGCCCTTCGCGTCGAAGGCTCGGCGATAGTGCGGCACGTTCGCGTAGGCGTGCGCGAGCGTCCACCGGAGGCGTGAGAGTTGCAGCGCACGGATGTCTTCGACCGGCGCGATCTCGATCGGGTCCAGCGCGCCGCGCCTTGGTGCGAACTCGTGCATGGCGTTTCTCCTGCGGACAGTCCGAACAGCCGCTCGGCCATCAGTAGAGCGTTCCCGGAATGCTGCGGACGTGGCCGCGGAACTCGGCGATCACCTCGTCGCCGGACGTCACGCGGACATCGTAGATGGCGCTTCGGTCGGCGCGATGGCGCTCGATGCCTTCGGCGCTGAGCCGCATGCCGAGGCGTGCCGGCGCGATGAGCGTGATCTGGCTCGACTGCAGGATCATGCGCCGGTTGTAGCTGTTGGAGGCGAAGGCGCAGGCGCTGTCGGCCAGTGTGAAGACAAGGCCGCCATGGCAGACGCCGAGACCGTTCACCATCGTCGCCGTGACCTCCATCGAGAGCACCGCGCGACCGGGGCCGATGCCGTCGAGGCGCATGCCGAGGCTGCGGCTCGCGGTGTCGCCGGCCCACATGGCGTCGGCTGCGGCTTTGGCGATCGCATCGGCGTCCATTTTCACTCCGCGCAGATGATGAAATAGTCGCGGGTCCAGGGGCCGCTGGCCATTTGTACCGTCTCAGTAATCATGTCGACCGAGACAGTGTCGAAGCCTGCTTCCATGAGCATCGCGCTCAACTGACGTTCGTCGTAAAGCCCAAAACCGTGCCGAAACACGTCTCTGCCTTCGGTGCTCCAGGGCGCCACTGCCCCCAGCACAGCACGGCCGGATGATCTCAGCACTCGCCTGATCTCTTTCAGGTCAACGCGGGGATCAGGCCAGAAGTAGATCGTATTGAGCGCGAGTACACGGTCGAACACAGCATCTCCGTAGGGCAAGGCCGCGCTGCTCCCCAGATGGAGCATCACACGCGATGAAGCTATGTCGCTGGCCAGCCTCGTGGTCGCTTCCCCGACCATGGTCTCGGAAATCTCAATTCCGCAATATTGGACACCGTCCGCGAGAGAGAGGACGTTGGCTATCTCGTGACCGTTGCCGAAGCCGATTTCAAGCACGCGCGCCCCATTTTCGATCTGCATCCTCCGCAACGCAGCCGCGTAGTTCGTGGCATTAGAATTGTTCAGCCTATCGACGACGGCCTTGCCTATCTCGCCTGTCGGGTTGCCGAGTTGCTTGGCAAGCGCTGCGGCATCGAGCTTCGCGTCATCTATCGGGTTTGCCATTCCACTCAGCTGCCCTGGAATCTCGCCGGACGCTTTTCCTGGAATGCGGTCACGCCCTCGATGTAGTCCGCCGTGGCGGCGGCGCGCTGCTGCAGCACATTTTCGAGGGCGAGTTGCGCGACCAGATCGTTTTCGGCGGAGGCGTGGAACGCCTGCTTCTGGAGGCCGAGGCCCTGCGTCGCCGCCTCGGCCAACCGGCCCGCCAGCGCGTCGACCTCGCTCTCGAAGCGATCGTCGTCGATGGCTTTCCAGATCATGCCCCAGGCCTCGGCCTGATCCGCCTTGATCGGCTCGGCCAGCATGGCATGGGCGCGGGCGCGGGCCTCGCCGACGAGGCGCGGCAGGAACCAGGTCGCGCCGCAGTCCGGTACCAGCCCGAGGCGCGCGAAGGCCTGCAGGAAACTCGCCGAGCGGCGCGCCACGACGATATCGCAGGCGAGCGCCAGGCTCGCGCCCGCGCCCGCCGCCACGCCGTTGACCGCGCCGAGGATCGGCTTCGGCAGGCGGCGCATGTGGGCGATGATCGGGTTGTAGCGATCGAGAACCGCGCCGAGATCGGGTTGCGGCCCGGACTTCGCGTAGACCTCGTCGGAGAGTTCCTGACCGGCGCAGAAGCCGCGGCCCGCGCCCGTGAGCACGACCACCCGGCATTCCGGATCGCGCTCGGCCTCGGCCAATGCGGCGCCAAGCGCCTCGCCGAGTTCGCGGCAGAGCGCATTCAGCTTGTCGGGACGATTGAGCGTCAGGCGTGTGATGCCGCCGCGCTTCTCCACGAGCACCGTTTCGCCGGCCATGGCCGCAATCCCTCCCGGTATCGTCGTTTTCGACTGTCGTTTTGCCGCATCTTGGACGCTTCGGCAGCGCCGCTCAAGGGCCGCGCGCGAAACACCGTTGACCACCGTCGGAGCGGCTCGCTAGACTGATATATCAGATATCGCCCAGGGCGTCGGATGACCGATGCGCGGGCTTTGCGGGATCGCGATCGAGGACGGCGCAGTGTTGAAAGGGCTCATCGATCGATTGCGCGGTCGCGCTGCGGTACCGGAGACGGTCGTCGTGCTCAATCACAATCCGGCCGATCCGAAGACGCCCGGCGACGTCAGTTTCTTCTCCGAAGCGGCGGCGCTGGTGCGTGAGCTCAGAGGCATCGACCTCGAGGGCAACGCCTACTTCGCCGTCGACAGCGCCGGTCGCGTCATCACGATGCGCACGACGAGCGACGATCCCCAGAGCCTGATCGCCATCGACGTGGCGCGACATCCGGCCGAGGCGCAGCTCGCCCAGCGCATGATCCGGCACTTTCTGCTCGCCGCCATCGACGACGGGGCGCTCGACATCGACCGCCAAGCGGTGGAGCGCGAGTACGATACGCGAAAGCTCGTTTCGCTCATTCCGGGAAACGCCATCGAGCACTGACGGATCGCCGGTCAGATCCAATAACCAGCCGCGTGAGCGGCGCCATTCAGCGGGGTTCAGCGCCATGATCACAGAGAGGCAGAAATCCTTCCGGCAGGAATACCGATCGCGGATCATGGGTTTCTACGACGGCTATCTGCACATCGCGATCATCTATGCGATGGGTGCAGCGGCGTTCTACATCTATCTTCAGCATCTCGACGCCCCGACCTGGCTCGAGCTCGCCACCATTCCCCTCACGTTTCTCTTCACGAACCTTTTCGAATGGTGGATCCATAAATTCATCATGCACCGGCCGATCAACATCAAGGGCCTGCGTGCGATCTACGAGCGGCATACGCTCAATCATCATCAGTTCTTCACCGACGAGGAAATGCGGTTCCGCGACCACAAGGACTGGCGCGTCACGGTGTTTCCGCCCTATGCGCTCGTCGTCTTCATCCTCCTGTCGATCCCGGGCGGCATCATTCTCGGCAAGATCTTCACGCCGAATGTGGGCTGGCTCTTCATGTGCACGACGACGGGCATGTATCTCATCTACGAGTTCATGCACTTCTGCTGCCACGTGGAGGAGAACTGGTTCGTCCGGAACTGCCCGTTCGTCAACACGCTGCGCCGCCATCATACGGCGCATCACAACGCACGGCTGATGATGGAAACGAACATGAACCTCACGTTCCCGATCGCCGACTGGCTATTCGGGACGTCGGATCTCGATCGCGGTCTCCTCGGGCACATCTTCAACGGCTACGACACCCGACATCTGAAAAAGACACTCAAGGGCACGCCGAAACGCCCCGACGAGGCCGCCGCGGCTCCCATGGGAAACTATTGAGGTCGCCATGCCGAACGACGTCAAAGCCATCCTTTCGATCGTCACGCTCATCGTCGGCGCGCTCGTCGCCTACTGGGAGGTTTCGATCGGCAAGGGTCATCTCTTCTGGCTGATCATCGGTTTCGCCATTTTTGCGGTCGTCGCCATGTGGGTTTTCCCCGAGGCGCAAACCAAGAAAAAGGATCTCGCCGGCAAGATCCAGAAATAGGTCCGGCCTCGCGGTCATCGACCCGAGGTTTCAGGAGTGACAAGGCGCAGGGCAGCGTCGCCGCCGTGAGCTTTGCTGGAAGGGCGGCAAGACTGCCCTGCCACGGAATGCTGGTCGCCGATATCGCGCCCGCGTCGCGCGGGACGCTCCGGGTGGCTCCGACCTCGGCCGACGCGCGAGGCTTCCGGGGAGACGGCGGTCGCGCTTCTCGAGATCGCGACCGCCAGCCCTGACATCAGACCCGGGCAGCGCTTAATCCCCCGGCCCACCGTTCCGCTCCCGCCGCGCCGGCCCGCCAAGTCCTGCGAGCAAGCCCTGTCGTGCGACGGGACGGGCCGATCATGCCGGAGGCGCTGTCGGCGGGGATAAGTTTTCGCTTCCGGGCGCAATTGCGCGCTCCGCGGCCGCGCCCTACTGTCGGCGCCAAAGGCAACACCAAGACCACCCCGGGAAGGGAACCCCATGAAAGAGCCGAAGAAGCCCGCCGCCAAATCCGCAGCCAAAGGCAATGGTGCACGCCGGCGCGTCAAGCCGTCGGAGCTGCGCTCGAAAGCGTGGTTCGACAATCCCGCCAACGCCGACATGACGGCGCTCTATGTCGAGCGGACGATGAACTTCGGGCTCACGCTCGACGAATTGCAATCCGGCAAGCCGATCATCGGCATCGCGCAGTCGGGCTCGGATCTCTCGCCGTGCAACCGGCACCACATCTACCTCGCCGAGCGGGTGCGCGAGGGTATCCGCGAAGCCGGCGGCATCGCGTTCGAGTTCCCGCTGCATCCGATCCAGGAAACGTGCAAGCGGCCGACCGCCAACCTCGACCGCAATCTCGCCTATCTCGGCCTCGTCGAGGTTCTCTACGGCTATCCGATCGACGGCGTCGTGCTGACGACGGGTTGCGACAAGACCACGCCGTCGCAGATCATGGCAGCCGCCACGGTCGACATTCCCGCGATCGTGCTTTCCGGCGGGCCGATGCTCAACGGCTGGTTCAACGGCGAGCGAACAGGCTCTGGAACCATTGTCTGGAAGGCGCGCGAGATGATGGCGCGCGGCGAGATCGACTACAAAGAGTTCCTCGAACTCGTCGCCTCGTCGGCGCCGTCGGCCGGCCATTGCAATACGATGGGCACGGCCTCGACGATGAATTCGCTCGCCGAGGCGCTCGGTATGTCGCTTCCGGGCTGCGCCGCCATTCCCGCGCCCTATCGCGAGCGCCAGCAGATGGCGTATCTGACCGGCAAGCGGATCGTCGAGATGGTGTGGGAGGATCTGAAGCCGTCCGACATCCTGACTCGGGAGGCGTTCGAGAACGCCATCGCGGTCAACTCGGCGATCGGCGGCTCGACGAACGCACCGGTGCATCTCAACGCCATCGCGCGCCATATCGGCGTCGAACTCGACAACGACGACTGGGAGCGGATCGGCTACGACATCCCGCTGCTCGTGAACCTGCAGCCGGCGGGCGAGTACCTCGGCGAGGAGTATCATCGCGCCGGTGGCGTTCCCGCCGTCGTCGCCGAGCTGATCGCCGAGCGGAAGATCAACAGGACCGCCATCACGGTGAACGGGAAGCCGCTCTACGACAACTGCGAGGGCAAGCTCTCCTGGGACCGGAACGTCATCAAGCCCTACGACGGGCCGATGGTGAAGGCAGCCGGCTTCCTCAACATCAAGGGCAATCTCTTCGACAGCGCGATCATGAAGACCTCGGTCATCTCGGCCGAGTTCCGGAAACGCTACCTGTCGAACCCGAAGGACCCCAACGCCTTCGAGGGCCGCGCCATCGTGTTCGACGGGCCGGAGGACTATCACGCGCGGATCGACGATCCGAAACTCAAGATCGACGAGACGTGCCTCCTGTTCATGCGTGGCGCGGGTCCGGTCGGCTATCCCGGCGCGGCCGAGGTCGTGAACATGCGGGCGCCCGACTATCTGCTCAAGAAGGGCATCACGGCGTTGCCGTGCATCGGTGACGGGCGCCAGTCGGGCACCTCGGGCTCGCCGTCGATCCTAAACGCATCTCCCGAAGCGGCCTCGGGCGGCGGGCTCGCGTTGCTCCGGACCGGCGACAAGGTGCGCATCGATCTCAACCGGCGGACGGCCGATATCCTGATTTCGGACGAGGAACTGGCGAAACGGCGCGACGCGCTCGCCAAGGCCGGCGGCTACAAGTACCCGGAGAGCCAGACGCCGTGGCAGGAGATCCAGCGCGGCATGGTCGACGAGCTTTCGAACGGCATGGTGCTGAAGCCCGCAGTCAAGTACCAGCGCATCGCCAAGACCAAGGGGCTGCCGCGGGATAATCACTGAGCCGAGACCGTACCAACGACAAAAGCCGCTCCGGATGGTCCGGGGCGGCTTTCTTCTACCGATCATCGCTCGCGCGAGTCAGCATTCACTTGGCCGCAATCTCCGCCACCGTCACATCGAGATAGTGCTCAAGCGCGTCGACCGACTGCTCGCGCGAGAGCTGCTCGGTATCGATGACGAGGGCCGGCGAGACGGGCGGCTCGTAGCCGGCCGATACGCCGGTGAACTGTGCGATGCCGCCGGCCTTGGCGCGGGCGTAAAGACCTTTCGGGTCGCGCCTGGCGCAAGTTTCTACGCTGGCGCGGATGTAGACCTCGTGGAACAGCGGGCCGGCCGTTTCGCGGGCGCGCTGGCGATCCTTGACGCTCGGCGAGACGAGGGCGACCAGCGCGATGATGCCATTGCGCGCCAGAAGTGCCGCGACTTCGCCCGTCCGGCGCACGTTCTCGGCGCGATCCTCGGGCGTGAAGCCCAAGTCACCGTTGAGACCGGTGCGCAGCGTGTCGCCGTCGAGCAGCACCACGTTGCGCCCCTTGTCGAAGAGGCGGCGTTCGAGAGCCTTGGCGACGGTCGACTTGCCGGCGCTCGGCAGCCCCGTCAGCCAGACGACGGCGCCCGAGTGACCGTTGCGGCCGACACGCTCGGCCAGCGTGACGGCGGAATCCACCGGCGTGACGTTGGTCGAGATCTTGCGCGCCGCATCGCTTTCCAGCGCCAGCACGATGCCGCCGCCGGAGATGCGGCCGTCCAGTTCGAGGACGAAGCGGCCGAGCGGCGAGCCCGTCTCGGCCAGTTCGGCGGTGACCGGCGAGGCAAGCTCGAGAGCCACTTCGGCCACCTGATTGCGTTCCACTTCCCGGCGCTCGGCGCGCTCGAGTGTGCCGGTGTCGACCACGGTCTTGATGGCTGCGATGCGCGCCTGCGCCTCGGCGGTGCCGAGTTTCAGCTTCAGGCGGGTTCCGACGAGGATCGGCGTCTGCCCGAGCCAGAAGATGCGGGCCTCGAAGCCACGCACGCCGGAGAGCTTCGAGGAGACGGGTACCGCCACCTCGCCGCGCTCGACGAAGATCTCGCGATCGAGCGTGATGCCGGCGGGTCGGCCGGCGTCGAGCGCCTCCAGCGCAGCCGCCCCCTTGCGAGCCGGCCACGTTTCGATCGAGGCCACCTTCGCCAGCTTGCCCGAGGGCTGGAAGACGATGTCGTCGCCGACCTTGATCTCGCCGCTCTCGATGCGGCCCGCCACGATGCGGCGGTCGTCGAACTTGTAGACGTCCTGCACCGGCATGCGCAGGCTCGGGGTGCGCGCCATGCGCGACGGCAGGAACTGGTCGATCGCCTCGATCAGCGTCGGCCCCTGATACCAAGGCCCTTCCGCGGCGCGGGTGACGATGTTGCCGCCGTCGCGGGCGGCGACCGGCACGAACCGCTCCGGCACGAGGCCCAGGTGGCCGAGATAACCGCCGAGTTCGGCCTCGATCGCCGCATACCGGCCTTCGTCCCAGCCGACGCGATCCATCTTGTTGATGACGACGACGACGCGGCGGAGGCCGAGGAGATGCAGGAGATAGCCGTGGCGGCGGGTCTGCTCGCGGACGCCTTCCGCCGCATCCACCACCAGCAGCGCCGCATCGGCCTGGGCGGCGCCCGTGACCATGTTGCGCAGGAACTCCACGTGTCCCGGCGCGTCGATCAGCATCACGTCGCGGGTCGGCGCGCGAAACCGGATCTGGCTCGTATCGATGGTGATGCCCTGGTCGCGCTCGGCCTGCAGCGCGTCGAGCAGGAACGACCACTCGAACGGCATGCCGCGCTTCTCGCTGACGGCGCGGATCGCCTCCAGCTTGCCGTCCGGCAGCGAGCCCGTGTCGTGGATCAGGCGGCCGATGATCGTCGACTTGCCATGGTCGACGTGGCCGACGATCACGATCCGGACCAGCGGCCGCTCGTCGGCTTCCTTGGCGGTTTCGGCGCGCGGATAGGCCAGCGATAGCTTGCTCATCGGTTCATCCCTCACAGGTAGCCGCCGGCGCGAAGCCGCTCGAAGGCGTCCTCGGACTCGTGATCCATGGCGCGTCCGGAGCGCTCGGGCGTCCGGGTCCTGGCCAGTTCCTCGATGATCTCGTCGAGCGTCGAAGCGTTGGAGGGCACGGGGAAAGTGATGTCCTGGTCGCCGAGCGAGCGGTAGCGCTTGCCGCCCTTCGTGAAATAGAGCGACATCGCCGGAATGGCCTCGCGGCGCGTGTAGACCCAGATATCGAGCTCGGTCCAATGCAGGATCGGGTGAATGCGCAAGTGAGCGCCCGCCGGCACGGTGGTGTTGAACTGGTCCCACAGCTCCGGCGGCTGGTCCTTGACGTCCCAGCCGTAGGCGGCGCCGCGAGGCGAGAAGAACCGCTCCTTGGCCCGGGTCGCCTCCTCGTCGCGGCGGATACCGGCGATCAGTCCGTCGAATCCGTGCTTGGCCAGCGCCAGCTTCAGGCCCTCCGTCTTGCGCGCGGCCGAGCGGGCGGCGGGCGGCAGGGTCGGATCGACGCTGTCGATCGGCGGGCAATCCTCGAGGATGAGGTTCAGGCCCCACTCCTTCGCGTAGCGCTCGCGGAAGGCGTACATCTCGGGGAACTTCTTCCCGGTATCCACATGCATGACCGGGAACGGAACGTGGCCGAAGAAGGCCTTTTTCGCCAGCCAGATCATCACGTTCGAGTCCTTGCCGAGCGACCACAGCAAGGCGATCCGGTCGAGCTTGGCGAAACCTTCGCGCAGAATGTAGACACTCTGGGCCTCGAGTTCGTCGAGGCGATCCATCATGCGTGACATCGCGTCTTCCCCTTGCGGCGTGCCAGCCGCCGTCTCGGGCGCCCCGTTCGCGCGGGCGCCGTCTCGTCCACGTCGAGCGCGCGAATCGCGTGCTCCCTCCGGCGGTGTTAGAGCACTTGCCTTGGATATGCCACTGACGCCAAGCGACGCGCCCTCCGCCGCCGTGGAAAGTCGCAGCGGCGGCGGAACCGATCGCGCGTTCGGCCGTTGGCGGCGTAGTCGGGACGCCTGCTTGCCGAAACCCGTTATCGCCGGCATAAGCGGCGGCGGGCCGCGCCCTACTGTCGATTTGCCTGCCGCCGACCGTCAGCTTCCGGGGAACTCCGAACCATGAGTGGTCTGCTCGCGCTTCTCGACGACATCGCAGCGCTGACCAAGCTCGCCGCCGCACAGGTCGACGACATCGCGGCGCAGGCGGCCAAGGCCGGCACCAAGACCATCGGCGTCGTGATCGACGACGGCGCGGTGACGCCGAAGTACCTGCACGGGCTGCCGGCTGCCCGCGAGTTGCCCATGGTCTGGCAGATCGCGCGCGGATCACTGTTCAACAAGCTCGTCATCCTGCTGCCGGCGGCACTCGCCATCAACGCGTTCGCGCCCTGGCTGCTCAGTCCGCTCCTCATGATCGGCGGCGCCTATCTCTGCTTCGAGGGGGCCGAAAAGATCTGGCACCTCGTCGCGCCGCACGACGACGACCACGAAGCGCCGCAAACCCTCGACGCGGCGCATCTCGAACGGGAGCGCGTGGCCGGGGCGATCAAGACCGACTTCATCCTTTCGGCCGAGATCATGGCCATTGCGCTCGCCGCCGTCGACGGCACGAGCACGCTCAATGCCGCAGCCGTGCTGGCCGTGATCGGCGTCGGCATCACGGCGCTCGTCTACGGGGCCGTGGCACTTCTCGTGAAGGCCGACGACTTCGGGCTCCTGCTCAGCCAGTCGGGCCGGCTCGCCTGGACCCGGGCCTTCGGGCGCGGCATCGTCAAGGGTATGCCCGGGGTTCTGGCCGCGATCTCGATCGTCGGCACGGCGGCCATGCTCTGGGTCGGCGGCTCGATCGTCATTCATGGGCTCGCGACGATGGGCTTCGGGGGGCTCGAGCATGCGATCCACGCCGTCGCCGCAGGCGCCGCGAAGGTTGCGCCGGTCGCCGCCGGTCTTGTCGAATGGCTGGTCAAGGCGGTTCTCGACGGGCTTTTCGGGCTGGCCCTCGGTCTGGCGCTCATTCCGGTCGCCAAGCACGTCATTGCGCCACTCGCCGCCTCGTTCAAGGTGTCCAAGGCGCACTGACCGGCGACGGCTGGCGCCTTAACCGACCCTCAAAGCATCGGCGTTACCCTTCAGCGCTCTGTTGCCGGCCTCGCCGGCGGCCCTGGTTCTGCGTGAAGGCGTCGCGATGCACACCCCACTCCCGTCCGGCGAGACCGGTCATGCCCCTGCCCTCCGCCTTTCCGGCGTGGCCAAGGCGTTCGGCACCAAGCAGGCCGTCGCGGGCATCGACCTCACGTTGAAGCGCGGCGAGCTCTATGCGCTGCTCGGCCCGAACGGCGCCGGCAAGACCACGACGCTGCGCATGGTCGCCGGCCTCCTGAAGCCCGACCGGGGCGAGATCTCCATCTTCGGCGTCGATGCGATCTGCTCGCCGATCGCGGCGCGGCGCATCACCGCCTGGCTCCCCGACGAGCCGATGCTCTACGACAAGCTGACGCCGGTCGAGTACCTCGAATTCGTGGCGGGCCTGTGGGGTGTCGATCCCCGAACAGCGGAGCGGCGGGCGGAGGAGCTGATCGACGTGCTCGACCTCGGGCCGCACGCGCACAGCCGTTGCGAAGGCTTTTCGCGCGGCATGAAGCAGAAGGTCGCGCTCGCGGGCGCGCTCATTCACGAACCGAGCCTGATCATGCTCGACGAGCCGTTGACCGGCATCGACGCGGCCATCGCGCGGCAGGTGAAGGATCTGCTGCAGGCGCGCGTCAAGGCGGGAGCCACCATTGTCCTCACGACGCACATTCTCGAGGTGGCCGAGCGGCTTTCGGATCGCATCGGCATCGTCGCCGGCGGACGGCTTGCGGCCGAAGGGACGTTCGCGGAGCTGAAGGCCCGCGCCGGACGCGACCACTCGACGCTCGAAGACGTCTTCCTGTCGCTGACCGCGCGCGCGCAAGAGGCCGCGTGATGCGCCGCCTCGTCCCCGCAGGCTCGTTCGTCTGGCTCGTCGTGCACGACCTCAGGCTCAACTGGCGGCGCTTCGCCGACCTGTTCGGCGGCGGGCTCGGCAGCCGGGCGCTGGTCATCGCAGCGGCAGGCCTCCTCGTCCTGCATGCGCTGGCGTGGCCGGCCGTGGCGTTCATCGCGCCGTTCGTTGCCGGCGACAGCCCTGAAAGCCGGCTTCTGATCGGCGGCGGTCTCGTCGCCATCGCCTGCTGGATGTTCGCGCAGGGGCTCTTTGCGGCCACGCGCACGCTCTACGATCGCGGCGACCTCGATCTCCTCTACGGCTCGCCCGTCTCGCCACGCCGAATTCTCGCGGCCAAGGCGACGGCCATCGCGCTGTCGTCGCTCGGCTCGGTCGCGATGCTGACGCTGCCGGTCGCGAACATGGGCGCTCTCCGCCTCGGGCCGCACTGGCTCGCCGTCTATCCGACGCTGGCCGCCGTAGCCCTCATCGCGACCGGCCTCGCGGTCGGGACGGTGATCGGCCTCTTCACGCTGGTCGGCCCGCGCCGGGCCCGGTTCGTCGCCCACATGACGGGCGCGCTGGTCGGTGGCGGCTTCGTCCTCGTCGCGCAGGTGATCGCGATGCTGCCGGAGCGGATGCGGAGCGCCGTGCTCGCGGTCCTGATCCCGGACGCGCGGTTGTCAGACAGCGCTGCACCCGGCCTCATCTGGTTGCCGGTCGACGCGCTTCTCGGCGACGCCGGCGCCATGCTTGTTCTTCTGGCCGCCGGCTGCGGTGTCTTCGCCGCGTCCGCCGTCCTCGGGCGGCGCTTTGCCGAGGCCAGCCTCGCCGCCGTAGGGACGCCGTCGCTCTCGGGCCATGGTCGTGCCGCACGGCCGATCCGGTTCCGGGGTGGCGTCGCGCGTTCGCTCCGGATCAAGGAATGGCGTCTCCTCCTTCGGGATCCGAGCCTCTTCACGCAGCTCGCATTGCAGATCGTCTACACCATCCCGCTCGCGGTCGTTCTGGTCCGGTCCGATGCACTGCCGATCGCCATCGCGCTGACGCCTGCGATCGTCGTGATCACGTCTCAGGTGGCGGCGTCGCTGGCATGGATCGCCGTTTCCGGAGAGGACGCGCCCGAACTCATCGCCTCGGCCCCCGTCGAGCCGAAGGCCGTCGACGTCGCGAAACTCTCGGCCATCGCCCTGCCGGTGCTCGCCGTGGCTGCCATCCCCGTGGCCGGCCTCGCGCTGACGTCGCCGCGGGAAGCGTTTCTCGCGTTCGCCTTCGCCACCGGTGCCAGCGCCATGACCGGGCTCCTGAACCTCTGGCATCCCATGCCCGGCAATCGGCGCGGCATGCTCAGGCGGCATGCGCAGTCGAAGCTCGTCGGCCTTCTCGAGCACGTGCTCGCCATCCTGTGGGCAATCGCGGCGGTGCTGGCGCTGCTCGGATCGTCGCTCTGGATCGGGGCGCTGTTGCTCACTGTTCCTGTTTTGTTCTACGAGAGCGCCGTCAGAGCGTTGTCAGGCCGGCGGCCGCAAACGCCAGTCGAGAGCAGCCTCGCCGCGCCTTGACCGTCGCCGGACGATCCGACTTCCGATCCTGTTTCCTTCCGACAAGGTTAACCCTGTCCTAACCGAATCGTATCTAAGGTGCCCCGTCTTTTCCGCCGTTGCGCGAGGCTCCGAATGCGATTCCCCTCGAGATTGAAGGCCGGTCTGGCCCTCGCTCTTCTTGCTGCCAGCATAATTCCGTCCGCCGCCTATAATGTCGACGAGATCGGTTCATTCTACATCGGCGGCTATCCTGTCACCCTCGCCGGGCTGCCGGAGCAGGAGATCAAGATCCCCGGCGGGACGCCGATCAAGGTCGATCCGAACGGCGACTACCACACCGGCCAGATGTACGTGCAGTTCGTGAAGCTCGCCAATCCGACGGCGAAGTATCCGTTGCTGCTCTGGCACACCGGCGGCATCACCGGCGCTTCCTGGGAGACGAAGCCGGACGGCAAGCCGGGCTGGATGCAGTTCTTCCTCAAGGCCGGCCACTCCGTCTACGTTTCGGACGCCGTGGAGCGCGGCCGCGCCACGTTCTCTCGCCCCGAGATCTTCAAGAGCGATCCCATCTTCCGCGACAAGCGCGACGGGTGGGAGATCTTCCGCATCGGCCCCCCCGGGTCCTATCGCACGAGCCCGAACGAGCGGCGCGCCAATCCCGGCGTGAAGTTCCCGCTCGATGCCTTCGATACACTGCAGATGCAGATGGCCGCACGCTGGCCGACCACGGGTGACGCGACGCAGGCGGCCTACAACGCGCTGGTCGAGCGGGTCTGCCCCTGTGTGATCGTCGCGCACGGTCAGGCCGGCCTCTTCGCCTTCCGTGCGTCGCTGATGATCCCGGACAAGGTGAAAGGCATCGTCGCGGTCGAGCCCGCGTTCGCGCCGTCGGCCAACCATCCCGAAATCGGCCGCCTCGCCAAGACGCCGCATCTCTTCGTCTGGGGCGACTACATCGACACCAACCCGACGTGGATCGAGCATGTCGATGGTTTGAAGCCCTACCACTCGGCGCTCGTCAGCAAAGGCGTGCCGTCGACGTGGCTCGATCTTCCGGCCGAGGGCATCAAGGGCAACACGCACATGCCCATGATGGACACCAACTCGGATCAGGTCGCAGCGCGCGTCCAGGCGTGGCTCGCCAAGAGCGGCCTCACCTCGCAGCGCGGCGAGACGGCGGACCCGGCACAGGTCGTGCGGCGCACGCCGCCGCGGGTGCAGCGGGCCATCGCAGCCGCCGCGCGTCCGAAATCGGCCGTCGCGAGCCAGGCGCCAGTTCGCCGCGCTCCAGACATCGCCGGCAACTGATATCGGCGCCGGACGCCCGACACACGAAAGGCGGACCGGATGCGCGGTCCGCCTTTTTTCGTTGTCGAGCGCGTGTGAGCGGGGATCAGGCGGCGGCCGTCTTGCCTTGAGACTGGCCATAGACCTCGCGCTCGATGCGATCGAGAAGCGCGAGCAGGCGATCCCAATCCACCGGCTTCGACAGATAATCCGTCATGCCGGCGGCGAGGCATTTGCCACGATCCTCTTCCATCGCGCCGGCCGTCAGGCCGATGATCGGCGTCTGCCGCAGGCCCTCGCATTCGCGCAGCCGCCGCGTCGCCGTCAGGCCGTCCATGACGGGCATCTGCACGTCCATCAGGATCAGATCGAACTCGGACAACTGGGCCCGCTCGACCGCCAGACGCCCGTCGGCGACGATCTCGAGGCGATAGCCGGCGGTCTGCAGCAACGCGCGCGCGACGCGCTGGTTGGCCGGATTGTCCTCGGCCATCAGGATGCGCAGGCGGCGGCCTTCCACCTCGTCGGCGCCCCGGTCGGCGGGTTCTGCCTCGGATGGGCGGCTCGCAACCTTCACGCGCTGTATCGCTTTCTCGAAGCTGTTGCGCACGAACGGCCGGGCGATGACGTCGGCTTCGGCAAGCCGTAGCGCATCGCCCTGGCCCGACCGGCCTTCGATGAAGAAGACGTGGGCCGGAGCGGACGACGCCCGGCGCAGATCGGAGACGAAGGCGGCCGCCTCCGATTCGCCGAGCGTACCATCGACGAACACGACTTCGATCTTGCGCTGATCGAGCGTGCGGCGTGCGGCGTCGAGCGTCGGCGCGCTGACGAGGCTCGACTCGCAGGCGCGGGCGTAGGCGCCGAGAACGTTGACGATGCCCGTGTTCGACGAGACGAGGAGCACCGGCGTTTCGAAGCAGCGGACCGAGCTGCGGCGCGCCATCCCGACCGATGCATCTTCGGCCGGCAGCGGCAGAGAGAAGCGGAACGTGGAGCCATGATCGATCAGCGACGAGCAGGAAATCTCGCCGCCCATCAGGCCGACGAGTTCCTTGCACAGCGCGAGGCCGAGGCCCGTGCCACCGAACTCCCGCGTCGTCGACGCATCGACCTGGGAGAACTTCTGGAACAGCCGGTCGATCTTCTGTGTCGGAATGCCGATTCCGGTGTCGATGACGCTGACACGGAGGCGGCGATTTCCCGACACCTCGGCCTCGTCGACCGCGACGAGAATCGAGCCGGCGTTGGTGAACTTGATGGCGTTGCCGACAAGATTGGTCACGATCTGGCGGATGCGCAGCGGATCGCCCTGGATGACCGGCGCAATCCGTGGGTCGACGAAGGCCGACAACTCGACACCCTTTTCCGCCGCCGACGGCGCGAGCAGGCGCACGATGTCGTCGACGATCTCGGCGACCGGCACCTCGATGTGCTCCAGCTCCATGCGTCCGGCCTCGATCTTCGAGAGATCGAGGATGTCGTTGATGATGTTCAGCAGCGATGTTCCCGAACTGCGGATCAGGTCGATGCCGTCGCGCTGCACCTCGTCGAGACGCGTTCCCGACAGCACGCGGGCCATGCCCAGGATGCCGTTCAGCGGTGTGCGCAGCTCGTGGCTCATCGTCGCGAGAAAGCTCGACTTCGCCTTGTTGGCACGCTCGGCTTCCTCGACGGCGCCGCGCAGGTGGTTCTCGGCCTGGACGCGCATCGTGATGTCGTGCAGCACGACGACGGCGCCGCCGTCCTTCATGCGGCTGACGTTGACCTCGAAAGAACGGCCGTCGGGGCGCGCGATCTCGCGCGGTCCCTTGACGTCTCCGATCACGCGGCCGAGCGTCTCGGAGATCGTGGCCGCGGAGATCGCTGATGACGGCGTGCCGTCGAGTTGCAGAGCCTCGATCGCCTTGGCGTTCCACATGATCGGGACGTTCGATGCGTCGAGACCGATCATGCCGGTCGCGGCATTCGAGAGCACACCGTCGAGAAGCGCGCGGCGCTGCGCACTCTGGCGTGCATAGCGGATCGAGCGATCCAAAAGGCCTTCGGTCAGGCTGTCCTTGACGAGATAGTCGGCAGCGCCGGCGCGCTCGGCCGCGAAGTCGATGTCGGGGTCGGCAAGGCCCGTCAGGAGGATCATCGGGCAGTCGGGGTAGCGGGGCCCGACCTCGGAAATGAAGTCGAGGCCGGTCCGTTCGCCGATACGGTAGTCGACGAGGGCCACATCGAACTTGCGCTCGTGCAGCTCCAGCTTGGCGCGTTCGAACGAGCCCGCCCAAACCACCCAGTAACGCTCGCGCTCGATACGCTGGAGCAGATCCTGCGTCAGGAAAAAATCGTCCCGGTCATCCTCCACGAGGAGAACGTAGACATCCCTAGACGAATCTGACTTTCGCACGTCGCTTACTCCAGCACTCGGTCACCAAATCAACTGCGGTTTATGCAGGCAACTCGACGATCTCGATCCAGTAGCTGTTCAGTGCCCGGACGACATCGACCAGGCCCTGGAAGGTCACGGGCTTGGTGATGAAGGAACTGACACCCAGGTCGTAGGTGCGGAGGATGTCCTCCTCGGCCTTCGACGTGGTCAGCACCACGACCGGGATCCGGCGCAGCTCAGGATCGGCCTTGAGATGACCGAGCGCCGTGCGCCCATCCATCTTGGGCATGTTCAGGTCGAGCAGGATCAGACGCGGCAACGGCTTGCCCGCCTGATCCGCAAACTTTCCTTCGGCGCGCAGGAAATGCAGCAGCTCCTCGCCGTTCTCCACGAAAGAGAGCGGGTTGGCCACCCTGCTCTCGCGAAACGCATCCTCGATCAGCATGCGATCGTCGGCGTCATCATCGGCGATCAGAATAGAAATAGAGTGCTTGTCCTTCACGTCGGTCCCTCCCACTGCCCCTCGGCGTTCCCACAACGCCCGACGACAATCACGCGATCTTGCGCTCGGCGTTGACCTCGGTCAGCGCCACGTTCTTGCTGAGCAGAACGGCGCGCATGTCGCCGAGATTCCGGAGACCGGCGATCTCGGGCATCGTGAAGCGCACCTGGTAGGCGCTCTCGACGGCGAAGATCACCTCGATGTGGCGAAGCGAATCCCATTGCGGGACGTTGCTCGCGTTCGAGCCTTCGTTCAGCGTCGACGGGTCGACGCCCAGAATGTTTCCGACGATCTCATAGAACTTCATGGCTTTGTTCCTTGCTGTCGATGCTTGTCTGATCAGGCGAAAATCTTGGCGCGCACGTCGGCGGGCCACCGCTCGGGTTCGAAGCCGTGCTGCGTGAACGTGGCCAGCAGCCAGCGCTCCACGCCGAGGCCCACGCATCCGGTCTGCACTGCCTCGCCGGCTCCGTCCTTGATGTCGAAGCGGCGGCCGAAGAAGTTGCCGTGCAGGTTGATCGATCCGCAAGCGAGCTGCTTCACGTTGCCGTCGGCGTCGAGAGAGGGGATCTTGATCTCGTTCTTCACTTCCTGCGCGGCCTGCCAGAACTTCTTCGCCGCCGACACGGTGGCGAAGAACGGATCGGTGGCCGTCTGGACGCGGCAGTCGATGTCGAAGTAGCTGGCCAGTTCCTCGACAACACCGAGCGCCTTCGTGCGGCAGGCGCGGACGTAGGCGTCGTCGCCGACGAACACGAGTTCGCGAACGTTGAACTCGTAGAGACGGTCGAGGCCCGAGATGTTGCGCGATTCATAGCGGAACACGCGACCGAGCCACGTGTAGGCGCGGCCTTCGTCGAACATGTTGCCAGACAACGTCGGATAGCAGGGGAAGCAGGCCGCCGGATTGAGGCACATCCCGTCGACGTGGATGTGGTCCTGCGGCGGCAGGATCGCGCCTTCCGAGCAGGAATTGGCGCGGCGGAACTCCTCGATGGCGTCGAAGTCCTCGACCATGTTGCCGACGAAGGTCACGGCGTTCGGGTGCGAGTCGAAGTAGCCGCACTTGTGCAATGTCTCGGCATCGACCAGCGCCGGGAAGTGGGCGTCCTCGGCCGCGAACGCCTTCGCGTAAAGCTCGCCCGCCTTCTCGTTGATCAGTCGTGCAAGGCGCAGCACGGGGCCGCTGTAGGCGACCTGACCCTTGCCATAGTCGTGCATCCAGCCGCGCTCGATGAGGCCCTGGTTGACGCCGAGCTGATAGGGTCCCTGGTCGCGACGCCTGGTCTCGACGAACACCTTGATCTCGAATCCGGAGACCTGGCGCACCATCACGTGGAGGAAGCGATTGGCCTTGGCGACGACATCTTCGGTCGGTGCGCCGGCCCTCAGGAAGAGGCGTGCCGACTTCATGTCCGGCTCGACGCGGATGCGGTCGATGAACGGCGAGACAAACACCGATTCCTTCTCGATGTCGCCGGCGACCTCGGTATCGACTTCGCGCGGAAGGTCGAGCAGAAGCTCGGCAGCCGGACTTGCATGGATGTTCACGAGCTCTCTCCTCAGAACTGGTAGTAGACGAAGGTGCTGCCGTCACCGATGGAGGCGATGGCGATGGACAGGGTGGCGGCGAGGCCGACCGAGACCGCGATGCTCGGGCGCCAGGCCACGAGACCCGCATCACGAACGGCGGTGGCCGGCATCTGATCCGAACTGACCCAGCCCCGGTGCAGGATCTGCTGGCTGTTCGGCATCAAGAGGACGATGGCACCCAAGAGGACGATCGTGGCCAGCGCCATGCGTTGATCGATCACGATCGCGGTGGCTGCAGACGGCTCAAGGACGAGGCCGAAGGTCCACATCTCGAGCAGAATGCGCATCGACGTCGCGAGTTCGGGGGCACGGAACACGACGAGGCCGCTGACGACGACCGCCATAGTCAGGAACCAGCCGACGACCGCCGGTGGCATCGGAAGGCGTGCTTCACGCCAGCCGATGTGGATCGCAATGGCGACGCCGTGGATGAGGCCGTAGACCACGAAGCTCCAGCCGGCGCCGTGCCAGATGCCCGCTACGAGGAACGTCACCAGGGCCGGAACCGCGCCCGTCAGCAGATAGCGCTCGAGAGGGCCCGCGCCTTTCGCGCCGGCCTTGCGCATGCCGTGGATCGCCAGAGGCGTGAAGATGTAGGTGGTGAAGAAGCGCGTCATGGTCATGTGCCAGCGACGCCAGAAATCGGAGATGCTCGTCGCCTTGAACGGGCTGTCGAAGTTGAGCGGCAGGCGGAGTCCGAACATGATGCCGAGGCCGAGCGCCATGTCGGAGTAGCCAGAGAAGTCGAAATAGAGCTGCAGCGCGTAGGCGACGGCGCCGAGCCAGGCGACGCCGGCCGTCAGCGCTTCGCCTGCTGCGGCCCCGTCGAACACGGTATTGGCGAAGGGCGCGATCGAGTCGGCGAGGAAGACCTTCTTGAAGAGACCGATGCCGAACATCGTCACGCCGACGGCAAGGCGCTGGGTATCCAGCGCGTCGTCGCGACGGTCCTGCATCTGGTCGAGCATCTCTCGCTGCAGGACGAGCGGTCCCGCCGTGACGCACGGGAAGAAGGCGCCGAACAGGGCGTAGCGATCGAAGCCCGGGCGCGCGACACGGCCATTGTAGGCTTCGACGAGGTAGCCGATCTGGACGAACGTGAAGAACGAGATGCCGACGGGCAGCAGCAATCGGATGTGGTCCATCCCCGAGCCCGACAAGGCATTCAGGATGTCGATCAGGAAGTTCGAATACTTGAAGTAACCGAGGGCCACGAGGTTGGCCGCGATGCCGCCGAGAAGCAGCGAACGCGCCGTCTTCGACGACGCCGATGCAGCCATGATCCGGTTGCCGATGCCGTAGTTGAAGACCAGCGATGCCAGAAGCAGCCCGGCCAGCGCGATGCTCCATTGGGCGTAGAAGACCAGCGAAGCCACGACCAGGAAGCGGAACGCGCCGGTCCAGCCCGCGAGGCGATGCGCCGCGACGAAACCCGCGTAGGTCAGCGGCAGAAAGATCAGGATGAATTCGAACGAGTGGAAAACCATGGCCAGCTCTTTCTCGACTCTACTGTTGCCGGACGGACGCGTCGCCCGGCCAAACGAGGTGGCTCTCGACTGCAGCAGGGCGCCTGCGCTTCTGCGTCGCGATACGTGCAGGCGCCGGCGGCTTCCGGACCACTGTGGATGATCGGCGTGGCTTCGCCGCAACCGGCCGTGGCGCAGCGAGTGCCGCAGGTGCCTTCGTCACGGACACCCGGTCCACGGGGCGGACGGCGAGCGGCGGCAGCACGACCGGCGCGAGGCCAGCCGCGGGACGGGGCTCGGTTGCCACGGAGCGGGCGTCGGTCGTGCGAACCTCGACCGGATGCTCCTTCGACCCGCCGGTCGTCGTCATCTGCAGAGCCTGGGCCGCCGAACGCTCGACGGCCATCCAGCCCGAGCTCGCCAGGATCTGGCGCGACCGCTGCTCGCGCACCGCCATCGGCATCGACGGCTGCTCGACGTTCGGAATGGCCGGCAGATCGACGCTTCTGGCCACATCGGCCAGCAAGTGGCGCAGGCAGTTGGCGTTCGAGTGCTCGGCGTCGATGAAGTGCGTCTCGTGACAGCCCAGGACGTGCGGATCGAAGCTGCCGATGAGGCCAAGCTTGTGGCGCGCGGCCAGCTCCCGCGTCACCGCCTCCACCTCTTCGAGGCCCTTCATGTACGGCGAGCCCTTCACGCGCTCCCAGTAGATCGGGTTGAACGGCGGGTGAGCGAGGTGAACGCGAACGCCGCGCAGGGCGAGATAGGAGAGGATCCGGTCCATCGCCTCGACGCCTTTCGGATCGATGAGAGGCGGGTTGTTGCGATTGCCTTCGGCATGCGCCAGGGAGACCTTCCGCGAGCGTGCCTGCGTGAACAACGCCAAGTGCTCGCCTGACCAGGTGATCGAGCCGTCCGGATGCAGCAGGTCGAGCGTCGGATGGCGCGTGCTCGTCGTCGGATAGGGCCAGTCCGTCGCGTAGTGCCAGCGCGTCGTATTGTTGAACAGCATCGCCAGCGAGATCAGCTCGCGCGGCCGTTGCAGAGGCTGTGTCTCGGCGAGCGTCAACTGCGGCAACGAGAGCCGCTTGGCCATCGCCTGGTAATAGGGAATGCCGGGCAGCCAGAGATAATCGGTCCGCTTGGCGACGGGCGTGAACATGCGATCGCGGATGGTGATCACGAGGTCGCGCGGCAGCTTGTCGTGACGCACGAGCAGCTCGACCATGCCGAGCACGTCCTCGTAGTAGTCCCGATGAATGTGGCCGTTCAGATAGCCGCGGTTCGGCAGCAGATCGGCGCTCGCTTCCTGCCACTGGCTGGCGCCGAGCACGAGCAGCTCGGGTGCGGCGGGCAGGCGCTTCCACTGTTCGTCGCGCAGCTTGCGGATGTTGATGTTGAGATCGAATACCGCGTAATTGTCACCGCCGGCCAGCGTATCGGCGACCAATTCCATGTACGACGGACGGTACATCTCGGGCGCGTACTCGCGGTTGACCGCCGCGATCATCGACAGACCCGTCACCGTGAGAGCGAGGGCCGATATCATGTAGAGCGCCGACCGACTGGTCGCGCTGCGCGCTCCAGACGAACGTTGCTCCGTGCCTGCACCGTCGGCATCCGACGTCTGCTTTTCCAGATTACTCACGTCACCCGCCTCACACACTTCCCGCATCGCCCGCGACATCGTCCTTGATAGCCGCGGTAGATATCGCTCTGGTTAATCACTCCTCACGCGTCGGCGAAACTCAGCCGCCCCGGCGCAAGCCTCCTGTCATGGTTAGAAATCCGTTGACCGATCAGAACGGACTCTGTGCGTTGGCCAGTGCGCCACCTTCAGCCGAACCGTGCCGTGCATTGTGGCTGGCGATCGCGATCCGCAGAATGAGCGGCGCTATGAAGACGGGAACCAGCGAGATGCCGGCATAAACAGCCAGATCAGGCCCGACCATCTCGCCGACGAGCGCGAATCCGAGGCCGATATTGCGGAACGCTGCGACGATCGACGCCGTCATGGCCTCGCGATGCCCGAAGCGATACATGACGATCGTCGTCATGATCATCATGAATACGCACAAGATCGTCGCCAGGAACAGCAGGAACAGAACCTTGCCCGGATCGCTCGCCCACTTGTCGGAGACAGCGCTCATCAGGCCGGTGCCGAACACCAGAAGGGCAACGATCGTCGCCCAGCGGGCCGCGAAGCCCACGCGGACAGTGTTCCTTTCGTCGAGGCGGCGGGCCAGCGGGCGGTGGGCGGCCAGCAAGGCGAACGGGATGACGAGGAAAATGACCGTCCGCTTGGCGTAGGTCAGCAGATCGAGCTGCGCCTGTTCGCCAATGAACGCCGAGATGAAGAAGAACAGCGAAATCGGCATGAACAGCGTCGAAAGCACCATCGCCTGCAAGGCGCGCTGGCGATCGAGGCCGAGGATCTCGGCGAGGGCCGGCGAGGAAAAGAGCGAGCCCGAGCAAACCGTCACGATCATCATCAGGATGACAGAGTCGGGAAACTTCGCCACGACGCCCGCAGCCGCGACGATGCAGGGAAGCACCACCTGCTGCCACAGGACGATGCGGATCATGTCGCGGTCGACCGCGAAGAGCTGCTCGACCGGGAGCCGGGCAAACGGCACCAGCGAGAAGATCATGACGAGGAACAGCGCCGACAGCGCCATCGGGCGCAGCGCGTCCGCCACCGACGGGAACACAAGTCCCGAGAAAATGCCTGCCGCCAGCACGAGAACGGCAATCGTCCGCTCTTCGCGGATTTCTTTCCAGAACGCCACTTACGCCCCCACTACTCGACCCAGATCGTGACGACGCACAACCCTGTTCGATTTGGAGCATCACAGAATATTCCTAAACTGGAATGAACTCTGGATTCGGTCATTCCTTATTCATTTGTAAACCTTGGGCGCGTGCTTCATGTAATATTAGAAAACATGCCGCATGCTCGGGCGTGTTTCGATCGGGGAAGGTTTCACGCATGGACAACGGCGCCTACAACATCGTGTCGCTCAGGGATGGCGCCGCTACAGCTGGACTCGGCGACCTCGGAGCCCGGATCGGCAGCCCGGATCTGGCCGCGCTCTTCGCCGGCGCCGACGTGGGGCTCGCCCTGTTCAGCGCCGATCTCGAGCTTCTGGCCTGCAATCAGCTCTATCAGACGTTCTGCGGCTATCGTCCCGGAGAGGCGACGTCCGGCGCCAATCTCAAGGACCTGATGCGGCTCTCGCTCGAGCGCCAAGGCGTGCAGTCGTTCGTCATCGATCGCACCATCGAGACCGCGATCCAGCGGCTGGCGCCGGGAACCGGCGTGACATTCCGCTATGCGGCTCCGTCGGGCTCGACGGTCGAGATCCGGCGGCAGAGGCTCGAAAGCGGCACCGTGGTCGAGACCGCGCGTCAGGTCGAGGGCGCCGCCAGCGCCGATCTCAGCACGCAGTTCGCCCAGATCGCCGAGGCCGCACGCACGCGCATGATGCATGCGCTCGACGTCATGGCCGACGGCTTTGCGCTCTACGACGCGCAGGATCGCCTGCTGCTCTACAATCGAAAATACGTCGACTTGAAGTCGATGATCGCCGACATAATCGTGCCGGGCGCCGCGTTCCAGGACATGATGCGCGAGGGCGTCAGGCGCGGCATGTATGTGCTGAACGGCATGGATCCGGAAGCCTACGTGCAGCTTCGTTTCCGCCAGCGCCGCAATCCGACCGGGCCCTACGAGACGCAGCTTTCGGACGGGCGCTGGATTCTCGTCAACGAGAAGCGCACCGAGGACGGTGGCACAGTCGGCATCCGGTCCGACATCACGGAGATGAAGCACCGGGAGTTCGATCTCCTGCGCATCTCGCAGCAGTTGCACGCGAAGAACCGGCACTTCGACGCCGCCCTGAACAACATGATCCAGGGCCTGTGCATGTTCGACAAGGAACAGCGGCTGATCGTGGCCAATCGCCGGTATCTCGACATGTACGGCTTCTCGCCGGACGTCGTGAAGCCGGGCATTCTGCTCACCGACATCATGAAATACAGCGTCAGCCTCGGAAACTATACCGAGGAGGAGGGCCAGCGCGCGCTCGCCGAGCGGCCGGATCCCGAGCGCCTCAACAAACGCACGACGATCAAGCAGCACCTTCGCGACGGCCGCGTCATCGCCGTCATGAACGAGCCGCTTCCCGAGGGTGGCTCCATCGCGACCTACCAGGACATCACGGAGCTCGAGACCAGCCAGCGCCGGATGCAGGAGTACACGACCAAGCTCGAGCGCTCGAACGCGGAGCTGCAGGAGTTCGCCTACGTGGCGAGCCACGACCTGCAGGAGCCGCTGCGCAAGATCGAGGCGTTCGGCGACCGGCTGCAGCGCCGCTATGCGGAGCTGTTGCCTGACGAAGGCCGCATGTTCATCGACCGCATGCAGGACGCCGCAGGGCGCATGCGGCGGCTGATCAACGATCTGCTCAGCTATTCACGCGTGTCGTCGAAGAACCGGCCGTTCGTGCCGGTCGACCTCGACAAGGTGCTCGGCGAAGTGCTTTCGGATCTGCAGGTGCGGCTCGACGAGACGGGCGCCGAGATCATTGCCGAGAAACTCGGCACCATCGACGCCGACCCGACGCTGATGCGCCAGCTGATCCAGAACCTGCTGTCGAATGCGCTCAAATTCCGCAAGGTCGACGTCAAACCCGTCATTCACGTCGCCGCGAAACCCGGCGAGGCGATCTTCATCGAAGGGCGTCTCGAGCCGACCGTCGTCCTCACCGTCGCGGACAACGGCATCGGCTTCGACAACCAGTACAAGGAGCAGATCTTCAAGATCTTCCAGCGGCTGCATGGCCGGCTCGAGTACGAAGGCACGGGCGTCGGTCTTGCCACATGCCGCAAGATCGCCGAGCGGCATCTCGGCACGATCGACGCCGACGGTCGTCCCGGCGAGGGCGCGACCTTCATCGTGACCGTGCCGGCGAAACACGACGCATCGAACGCGCCGCCACTGCCGCGGCGCGGCTGAGCCTGTCGACGCGCCTCAGTCGGCGAACGGATCCTTGACCAGGATCGTGTCGTCGCGCTCGGGGCTCGTCGAGAGGAGCGTCACCGGGCACTCGATCAGTTCCTCGATGCGCTTCACGTACTTGATGGCCTGCGCCGGCAGGCCGGCCCAGCTGCGCTTGCCGGCCGTCGACGCGTTCCAGCCTTCGAGTGTTTCGTAGATCGGCTTGACGCGGGCCTGCTGGTTCATGCCCGCAGGCAGCCTATCGATACGCTCCCCATCGAGTTCGTAGGCCACGCAGATCCTGATCTCGGGCAGCGGATCGAGGATGTCCAGCTTGGTCAGCGCGATGCCGTCGATGCCGGAGACCTTGACGACCTGCCGCACCAGAACGGCGTCGAACCAGCCGCAACGCCGACGCCGGCCGGTGTTGACGCCGAACTCCTTGCCACGTTCGCCGAGCAGACGGCCGATGGCGTCCGGCTCGCCCGTTTCGTCGAGCAGCTCGGTCGGAAACGGTCCCGAGCCGACACGGGTCGTGTAGGCCTTGGCAAGCCCGAGGATGGTTCCGATGGAGCGCGGGCCGACGCCCGAACCAGCGGCTGCCTGTGCCGCGACGGTGTTCGACGAGGTGACGAACGGATACGTGCCGTGATCGACGTCGAGGAGCGCGCCCTGCGCGCCCTCGAACAGGATGCGCTTTCCGGCCTTGCGCGCCTTGTCGAGCAGGTCCCACGTGCAGTCGATGTAGGGCGTGATCTTCGCGCCGATCTCGGTCAGCTCGGCGATCAGCGCATCCTTGGAGATCAGCGGCTGGCCGAGGCCACTGCGGAGCGCATTGTGGTGGACGAGCAGGCGATCGACCTTCGGACCGAGATTCTTCGGGTTTCTGAGATCCTGTGCCCGAATGGCCCGGCGGCCCACCTTGTCCTCGTAGGCGGGGCCGATGCCCCGGCCGGTCGTGCCGATCTTCTGGCCACCGGCTGCTGCCTCACGAAGTTGATCGAGCTCGCGATGAAGCGGCAGGATCAAGGTCGCGTTCTCGGCCAGCTTCAGGTTCTCGGGTGTGACGTCGACACCCTGCTTGCGGATGCCTTCGATCTCGGCCGCGAGGTGCCACGGGTCGACGACGACGCCGTTGCCGATGATCGAGAGCTTGCCGCCGCGTACGATCCCCGAGGGGAGGAGCGCCAGCTTGTAGGTGACACCGTTGATGACCAGCGTGTGGCCGGCGTTGTGGCCACCCTGGAAGCGGACGACAATATCGGCCCGCTCCGACAGCCAGTCGACGATCTTGCCTTTTCCTTCGTCGCCCCATTGGGCGCCGACGACCACCACGTTCGCCATGACGAGCCTCTTTCAGCCGGCTGGCGCCTTGGGCGGCGCCCGGCATCCGGCGTTGGATCCCTGGTCGGCCCATCGATCCCACGACGCGAGCCAAACGCGAAAGGGCCCCGGCGCGAGGCCAGAGCCCTTTGACATTCTTTACCGCGTCTCGGTGGCGGCGGGCAAGCGGCAGCCTGAACGAGGCTAACGGGCCACGTAGCCGATATGGACCTCGCCACCCCGGGCGGCCGTGCTGACCACCCGGAGGCCGCGCTCTGATTCACGGGTCTCGATCCGCACGAGACCGCCGAGGACGCGCTCGCTCGCCTTGCCCTCGGCCGTGGCGGCCAGGAACGCCTCGACGGCGGCCGGCGACGGTGGCTCAGCCGATGGCTCGTCCGCTCGGCTCACGGCCTCGGTGGCCGCTGCGCGGAGCAGCCTCGGCCACATCTTCCGCAGAAGGGCTGCTGACGGATAGACGTCGGCCGTCGCTATGCGCCCACCGATCGCCACCGCGATGCCGACCACGTCGTCGCCCTCGGGCGGCAGGTGGCCCTGCAGTGCCGTGGTGTAGGTGGCGATGGCCTCTTGCAGGCGCTTGTTCTCGAGGGAGAGCTGGAGGCTGGTCTTCGAGCGCTCGCTTGCGACGGAGGCCGCGAGACGCATCGAGAGCTTGTCCTGCAGCTCGGCGACGTTGCTCCACACCTCGGCCTGATGGTCGGGCCGGCTACGCATGCGATCGACCGCCTCGCGGGCGAGCGCCGCACCGGCATCACGGCGGGCGGCGGCCCCAAGTTCCGCCTCGATGGGCGATCGCGCCGGCGGGGCCTCCGGCACGCCCGCGGCGGCCGCGGCGTCGAACGGTGCCACAGGCCGTGCGATGGCAAACCGGGTCTCGCGTGACGGCAGGATCGCGTCCGACGAGGCGAACCGGGCGACATCCTCGCCGCTGCGAGCCGACCAGCGGCCCTGCTCGACGCAGTAGGCGCCGATGGGCACCATCCCCGAGTGCGGTCCGAGCACGAGACTGACCGTCAGCACGCGATCCTGACGGCCGCCCTTCACGATCTCGCCCCACTGCACGAAGACGGGTTCCGCACCCTTGTTCTCGATCTTCAGCTCGCGCACGTTGCCGGTCTCGTGCACCTCGACCCGGCCGCCGGCCAACGCTTCGTCGAGGGTCAGCGGCACGGGACCCGGCGCCGAGCGGCCCTTCAGCAGGTAGATCGCCAGGTTGGCGTGAACGCCGGGCGGACCCGCTGTTCGCGTTCCCGCTTCGGCCGCAACCGTGAACGACCCAGCGCCCAAGGCACCCAGAACGGCGGCGACGGCTCCGGCAATCGGCTTCCTGCGCATCAAAACCTCCTCCGAGAACGCATGACGACGTGAGGCAATGCTGCGAGTGTCGGGCGCAATCGCGGGCACATCCGGGTCACCGGGCGGCATTTCCGTGGCCTCGCCATGACGCTTCCAAGGCGCCGTCTGCCCGACACGAGCACCTGCGCGTCCAAGCTGCCCCGCGGGGCTTTATTGCTGCTGGACAGCCCATCGGCTGCCGCCTATAAGGGCCGCCACCTCGCGATGCGCACGCGCCGCGATGGCCCAGGTAGCTCAGTTGGTAGAGCATGCGACTGAAAATCGCAGTGTCGGTGGTTCAAATCCGCCCCTGGGCACCACAAATTTCACAACTATATCATGGCACTACAGCCCCGTCACGATAGGTTGATCCGCCATCGGATTGAGAGCTAGCGACCATCTAGCGACCAGCTGGACCCGCGTTTGATGCGCGGTTCGGACACTGCGACGTATGTCGCAGTGAACACAGCTGAGCGCTACGGCGACGGGAACTCCCCACACGACAGCCATCGGAACGTCGGCCAGCCTTCGCCTTCGTGGGCGGGTTTCCAGACGACCCAGCAGTAGCGGTGGGTGGCGGTTGTCGAGCGCGCCAGCTCGGGACGTCCTTCGGGCCAGCAGACGAGTTCGTCCAGCCCGTAGATGACGGCTGGGGGATGCTTCACCCAGAAGTGGTGCCGGGTCGGATGGCAGAGTGAGGCGAGGTTGAGGAGCATGGCCACGCTTCCACCGGTCTCGGCGGCAAACGTGAGCGCCTGCAAGGCAAACGCGTCGCCAAGGCCTCGGCCGTAGGGTGGGTTCGTGACGACATGCCGGGCTCTCGGAGCGCTCTCGCGCAGGAAATCGACGCCGCCCTGACCGTAGCCACGCTCGATGAGGTCGGTCGACACCACGTCATAGCCAGCATCCACCAGAACCTTGGAGATGTGCCCGAGGCCACAAGCCGGCTCCCAGATGGTTCCGTCGAAGGTTTCTACGGACAGCAGCGCCCGGGTTGCCTCCGGTGGCGTCGGATAGAACTCATAGGGCGCCCGAGACGGATGGACACGGCCGTCACGTCCGAAGGGAAGGGAACGCCGGGGGCGCGGAGCCGCCGCGACATCGAGCGAGCCACCGCGCCATTGATAGCTGTCGCGGAAGGATTTGGGGGGAAGATGCAAGCTCATGGCAGCACCTCCTCGAAGCAGATCTCGTCTCGGACAGCCTTCACGACCTCGAACCCGTCAGGGCCTTCTGCCTGGAGCTTGTCGTCGATCAACCGCTCGGCGTGCTTGGCGTCAGCGGCTTCCACAGTGGTCTCATAAAGGTAAGTCTCCGAGAAGCTGAACCGATAGGTCTTTAGGGCAGGGGGGAGCGATTCCGGGGCCACCCGAAAGCCTTCGACGGCGCCCTCGTGGCCACACGACGTGCAGCGACACGCGCTGTAATCGTTCCAGTCATAGTGATCGGAGGGTTCAGGTCCGTCGACGGTGAGATCTGCCCAGGCCTCGATGGTCACCTGAAGGGATGTATCTGACCCGCATCTGGGGCAAGCCAGTTTGAACTCGGTGCGGACGGTGGGGCTCATGCGGCAACCTCCCTTTCGTCGGGAAGCGCCTTATCGAGCAGCCGGATGATGTCGTCGGGCAGATAGGTGCGCGGGTCGTCGTATCCGAACACAATCCGATCAAAGGGTATCAGTTCGCGACGCCCCAGCTTGATGGATGTGATGGTCACGTTGTGAAGGCCCCACGGCTCATAGGTCACCTTGTAGCCGGCAAACCGGAGGATCTCCGCGACATGCTCGGTCATGACCTGGCGGTCACCGTCGCCAAAGCCAAACTTGTCGAAGGCTTCGGTCCAGCTCCATTGGAGCGTGTCGTTGAGGCAGGTTTTGCAGATGGTCTTAGGCATGGTCTGTACTTTCATGGATTGTGATGGTGACCTCGGGCGGCACTATGCCGTCCGGGTCGGTCATTTCGAGGCGCCAATGGCTGATGCCGCGCGCGAGCAGGTAGAGGTAGGTAAGGTCATGCTCGACGCAGAAGTGGCCGATATTCGCCACGAGGTCCGTGACGGCCTCGCCGACTGACAGGTCGCCAGCCAAGTCGCGGTAATAATCGAGACAGCGCTCGGCCCGATGGGCTCGTTCAAGCTTCGTGCTCATGACACGACCTCCCGCGCTGAATGCCAGCGGACACGGTCGTCGCTCACGGCATGCTCCCAGGGGAACGGCTGGGCCTCGTAGAGCCTACGGGCATGGCGCTCGGCCTCGGCCGCATTGCTTGCCGGAACCCGGATGCTGAAGTCCACGGTGTAGCTGCCCGTGACATCGAACTGGCGCACCGGCTGGGCCTCGGCGAGGATCGCGCTGCCTTCGGTTTCGCGCTTCAAGAAGGCCATGCCCGGGGGGAGCTTGGTGGCCTCCTCGAACAGGGCACACTTCGCGATGCTGCAGGCGTCCTTGGCAGTGTCGGCGGCGATGATGACCTCGTAGGTTCCGAGGTCGGTCAGCGTGACTGCGAAGAGGCGGTTCATGACGCCACCTCCTCGACCTGCACGGTTGTGTCGGAGTCTTCCTCGAAGTGCTCCGAGCGGTCGCCCGCCTGAAAGAGCTGCCAGGCCACGGCCTCGGCGTGAACGGCATCCTTGGCTCGAACCATGGTGGTCCAGGCGGTGATGTCGCGGATGGTGACGGTGAACGGTTTCATCGGTCACCTCCGAGCTCATCGTTCCAGCCTTGGACGTGGGCGTGATCTTCGTTGGCGAACTGATCGGCGAGCCAAGCGTCGATGACGTCGCCCAGCTGCTCGTCGCTGACGCCGGTGAGGGCGTAAGGGCAGAGGCTCGTCAGGAATGCGAGGGTCTTGGGCGTGAGGCTCATAGGACGGCCTCCCCTTGGCTCCGAGGCGCGCCCCGGGTTGGTCGCGGGCGGGGCGTTCGATGCGCGCGCTGGAAAAGATTGATGGGATGGCTACGGATCATGGTCGATCTCCTGTTGGGTTTCTCAGGCCACATCCGTTGCGGCCTGTCGGTGGCTTCGCGAGCCATCGGCCTTGAGGAGACGGGACACAGGGGAGGGGGCTCGCCCGGCATCGCAGCCGGAGCGCCAGCGGAGGACCGATGTTGGGGACACCCCTTGGCCAGGCTCCGGCCGTGGCTCAGACACCGACCCTCAGGCCGCAGGATGGACGGGTATCAACGGAGAGCGGGCCATGAGCTTCGAAGCGGCTCAGCAGTCTCCCGCCAGCTGCGTTGGAAGCCATGCGCCTTGGAGAAATCGCGTACGAGCGTCTGGCGGGCTGGACTCAGGCGATCAGCCGGCGGTACCGTGCCATGTGCGATCCCTTCGGCTTGGCGCAACCGAAAGCACTCAAGCTCCGCGAGATGGGGCAAACCATCATGCCATGTGATCGCCGAAATGGCTGAGGACGGGGGACAGACCCTCTTGGACCTAGCTCATCAACCTACCACACGCACGGCTGCACACTCGACAGCGACTGCAATTCTCACCGGAGCGGCTGCACGAGGTTAGACGCGACGGGCCAGAAGGTGAAGAGAATAGGATCGGGTGCAACGACATCGGATTTTCACATATGCGGACACTGCGGCTAAGCCTCAGTCACGCGGTCACGTTGAGATCACTCAATAGCCGCTACCGGTGCTCTGCCTCGCAGCCTGGATGTTCTAGCGCCAAAGGCGTGCAAACCGTGTCCATCGCGCAAGACCTCACGCGACGTCGGAAGAGGGGGAGCGCAGGTCGGTCTTGTGTTGCTCCAGTTTCCAAACACTGTCGTGGAGGTTGCGCCGCATCGAGGTGTCCCAAGCCGACGCCGTGGCCCACAAGCATGGTCACGGATGGCTGTAGCTGATGAAGCGTGAAGGCACGACGCTGGCCTGACTAGGCAGGATCTACCTTGGCTTCAGGCGAAACCGCCCGTCCATCCCACGGGGCCGCGGAGAAGACAAAATAATTTTCACAGACGACAATTCATGGGATGCAATTCTACTTAACTGCTCTCACGCCCTTCCGTGAGGCAAAAAAAACCAATATGCTAATTCACAGCAAGGGAGTAGCGCATGCCTTTCGATGGTGTAGTCATGGAAACGATCCAATCCGCGGCAAAGCCTCGGCTCCTGTCATTGAGGGTGCGCATGCCTGACGGTGGTGTGCTTTGGCCGACGGCTAGATCCGGCGCCAGGGTTATCGACGCCCTTGCTGCCTACGGACTTCCGATCAAGTTGGCTGGCGCCGATCGCGGTCGCTTCTCAAGCTGCCGCGCGGTGATCGAGGCGAGCTGGTTTGATGACCTGCCAGCGCCAACTGCCGAAGAGCGCGAAGTGCTTGCAAGCCTCGGGGTCGATGATGGCACGAGCCGGCTTCTCTGCCAGCTGATCATGACGCCCGGCCTCAACGGCCTGGAGCTCGAGCTGCCGTGGGACGCGCTCGTCCCCCAAACCTACTGGGTTGCAGGTTGAGCTCGATGAAATCGTTCCCAATTTTCGTGAGCGTCGATCAGACGCCCCCACTCGTGAACGGTGGCGGCGACCTCGCTGTTATCAAGGCGCGCACGCTGTTGTTGCGCGCTCCGCGCCTGACGCTTGCAGCACATGAACTGCCTGCTGGACTGTCCGACAAGGCGACCCAGATCGACTTGCTGCCACATACGCCTGCCTTGGCAGATATCAAAGGGCGTCCCTTCGTCATCTCGGCCACGGGCGACGACATCGAAGACGCGCGCGTTTCTGAGCTGGCTCGCGGCATTGGCGTGCCCGTAAATGTGCCTGATCGGCCTGAACTATGCACGTTCGCGCTCGGCGCATTCGTCGACCGGGGCGACCTCACGGTTGCCGTCTCGACAGATGGTGCTGCGCCGGTGCTTGCGACCCATCTGCGCGAATGGCTCGAACGCCAACTCCATCCACGCTTGGATCGGGTCGCTGCGATCGCGCGGGACTATCGCGAACGGGCCCAGAGGGTGCCATCCGGTGGACAGCGGCGGGCGTTCTGGCATCAGGTGCTCGCCGGCGCGCCCGCCGAGGCCATTCAACGCGGTGATGAGGTCGAAGGCCGCCGTCTGATCGAAGCTCTACTCACCGGAGCTGATTCGGAGAGGCAACCGGGGCGCGTCATCATCGTCGGCGCCGGCCCGGGCGACCCAGACTTGCTGACGCTGAAGGCCGTCCGGGCCCTCAAGTCGGCCGACGTCATTCTTTACGACAGTCTAGTGGGCGATGGCGTCCTGGAACATGCCCGGCGCGAAGCGGTGCTTGTCGTGGTTGGCAAGCGGGCCGGGAAACCGAGTGCGCAACAGGGTGACATCAACGCGCAGATGATTGCCTACGCCCGCGCGGGCAAGACTGTCGTGCGGCTGAAGGGAGGCGACGCTTTCGTTTTCGGTCGCGCGGCGGAAGAAATTGCAGCTGTCGAAACGGCTGGCATCGGTGTGGAAATCATTCCAGGAATCACTGCTGCGCAAGCCTGTGCCGTGGACGCCCGTTTGCCACTCACGTATCGCGGCGCAATCCGTACGATCTCTCTTGTCGCAGGCGCCTCGACCGACGGCGAACCGGACCTCGATTGGGAGGCACTCGCGCGTCCGCAACAGGCGTTTGCCATCTACATGGGTGTCAAGACTGCTCACCGGATCGTTCGAAACCTTCTCGATGCCGGTGCGGACGGTTCCACACCTGCCGTCATCGTCGAGAACGGAGGACGGCCACAGTGCCGGACGATTGCGACCACGCTCAGCGAACTCGACGCCGCCGTCATGGAGTTGGAGGTCGCCGGACCCGCCATTTTGTTCGTCGGGCTCGACTGGAGCGCCGCTGGCCTGAAGGCGCCGCCCAACGTTGAGCGCTACAGCGCGACCTGGCCTCTGCGACGCGCAGCAAGCGCTTCGTCCAGGCTCGAACCTGTTGACACGCTCGCGCCTACCTTGTGAGACCATCCATGACAGCATTGCCGAAATCTGCGCCGTTTCCAGCAGACCAGATCGAGACCCTGAACTCGATCGTCGCACGGGCAACACCCCTTCAACGCAGCTGGCTGTCGGGGTTTCTGGCGGGCGTCGATGCTGCACACGGCGGGACGACCGCGCAGCAGCCACTTGCGCCACCGCGTGTGAAATCCAGACTGACGATCCTATACGGTAGCGAAACTGGGAACGCCGAAAGCCTCGCCCTCAAGGCGCGGAAGGTTGCGCAGAAACTCGGATATGACGCCAAGGCCGTCGATATGGCCGACGCGACGCTTGATACGCTGGTTGCAGCCAAGGATATCATCGTCATCGCAGCGACGTGGGGCGAGGGAGATCCGCCGCAGCGTGCTGCGACCTTCTACAAGAGCCTCATGGCCGATAACGCGCCGCGCCTTGACGGGGTGAGGTTCGCCGTGCTGGCTCTCGGGGATACCGCCTATGCAAACTTCTGCGCGACCGGTCGCGCCATCGACGAGCGGCTGGGCGCTCTCGGCGCGCAGCGCATTGCCGATCGAGCCGATCTCGATCTGGATTTCTCCAAGAAGGCGGCAGGCTGGACAGAAGCTGCCCTCGGCAAGTTCCAGCCGGCAGACCCGGCCGCAGCGAATATCGTCCACATCGACTTCAAGACGGTCCCACAAGAAGACGATCCAGACGAAATCTTGTTTGATGCCGAGAACCCGCTCGCGGCTGAGATCAGCGATCTCGTGAACCTCAACGGCACAGGCTCGTCCAGTGAGACGTGGCACCTGGAGTTTGCCACCGATGCGGCGGGTTGGACCTATGCGCCGGGCGACGCGATTGGTGTGATCCCTGAGAATGATCCCGAGTTGGTTACGGCGTTGCTGGATTCGGTGGGGCTCGGCGCAGATGCCACGCTGGCGCAACAGTTGACGACGGGACGCGACATCACGACCCTGACGCGACCGCTCGTGCAAGCCTATGCGAATCTGACGGGGCGGGCCGATGTCGAGGCGCTCGCGTCACCAGATCGCTTCGCGAGCTACGCAGCGGACCGACAGATCATTGATCTACTTGGCGAGCATCGCGAGCGGTTGAGCGCGCAGCAACTCGGGGATTTGCTCCGCCCGCTGCCGCCGCGGCTCTACTCCGTCGCATCCAGCCTCGCCGCACATGAGGGTGAGACGCATCTTCTGGTCGGCGCCGTGCGCTGGCACAGCCATGGTCGAGCCCGAAACGGCGTCGCATCCGGGCATCTTGCTGGCAGAAAGCGTGGCGACGTCGTCAAACTCTACGTCAAGCCTAACCGGCATTTCCGACTGCCTGCCGACAGCACCCGTCCCATCGTGATGATCGGCGCTGGCACGGGAGTCGCCCCGTTTCGTGCGTTCATCGAAGAGCGCGCCTCAACCGAGGCGAAAGGGAAAAGCTGGCTCTTTTTCGGCGCGCGGAACTACACGACCGATTTCCTCTATCAGCTCGAATGGCAAGACCATCTCGCGAGTGGCGCGCTGACCAACCTAGACGTAGCATTTTCGCGCGATCAGCCAGAGAAGATGTATGTCCAGCACCGCATCGCGGAGAGAGCCGATGCCCTGAGAGGCTGGATCAAGGACGGGGCTCATATCTACGTCTGTGGTGACGAGAAAGCGATGGCTCGCGACGTAGACAAGGCGCTCGGCGACGTTCTGGGCGTCGAAGCCCTCGATGATCTGCGCAAGACCGGCCGCTATCAGCGCGATGTATATTGAGGTACGCCGTCATGAGCAAAAAGACCACAAAGCAAGAGCAGATCAAGGACGCGAGCCAGGGCCTTCGTGGCACGATCTCTGCCGGCCTCGATGAGATCGCCACCGGCGCGATAGCCGAGGACGACCAGTATCTGGTGCGGTTCCATGGCACGTACCTGCAGGACGACCGGGACGTGCGCGGCGAGCGCACCAAAAAGCGCCTCGAGAAAGCCTACAGTTTCATGATCCGGGTGCGTATTCCGGGCGGAGTCGTGACACCGGCGCAGTGGCTGGCGCTCGACGGGATCGCGTCGGATTATGCAAATGGAACGCTACGCCTCACGACACGCCAGACATTCCAGTATCACGGCGTCATCAAGTCGAACATGCGCCGGACCATGCAAGCCATCGATGCGGCTTTGTTCGATACGCTGGCGGCCTGTGGCGATGTCAATCGCAACGTACTTGCGACATGCAATCCGCATTTGTCATCGGCGCACGCAGAGGCCCTCGATCTCGCACGCAAGCTCAGTGAGCACTTATTGCCGAAGACAGGCGCCTATCATGAGATCTGGCTAGACCGCGAGAGGGTCGATCCGCCGAAATTCGATAGTGCAAGCGAGGCAGAGCCGATCTATGGCAAACACTACCTGCCCCGGAAGTTCAAGACCGTGGTGGCAGTGCCGCCGTACAACGACGTGGACATTTTTGCCCAGGACCTGGGCTTCATTGCCATCGTCGAGGAGGGGAGTGTCATCGGCTACAACGTCACGGTCGGCGGCGGCATGGGCATGACCCATGGAGAGCCCGATACGTTCCCTCGCACCGCTGATGTGCTCGGTTTCTGCACTCCCGCGCAGGCTGTCGACGTCGGTGAGAAGATCCTGACCGTCCAGCGGGATTGGGGCAATCGCGAGGTGCGCAAGCACGCTCGCCTCAAGTACACAATCGAGGCACGTGGACTCGATGCTTTTCGTAGCGAGGTCGAGACGCGGCTGGGCTTCAGGCTCGGCACGCCGCGCCCCTTCGCGTTCAACTCGACCAGCGACCCGCTCGGCTGGTCTAAAGGCGCCGACGGCAAGTGGCACCTCGGCCTGTTCGTCGAGAACGGCCGCATCAAGGATAGCCCAGAACACCCACTTCGCACCGCGTTGCGTGAGATCGCCCGGGTCCACAAGGGCGAGATGATCTGCACGGCCAACCAAAACGTGATCATCGCCGGGGCGACCGAAGCAGTGAAAAAGAAGATCGATACCATCCTTGGCGCTCATGGTATCTCGATTGCGACCTCCTCCGGCCTCCGGCGCAACTCGATGGCTTGCGTCGCCTTACCGACGTGTGCGCTGGCCCTTGCAGAGAGCGAGCGTTTTCTGCCCGAACTCGTCACCGCCCTGGAAGACAGCATCGAACGTGCCGGCCTCCGCGCGGACGACATCGTCATCCGAATGACCGGCTGTCCGAACGGCTGCGCACGGCCCTACCTTGCCGAAATCGGTCTCGTCGGTCGCGGGCCCGGTCTCTACAATCTTTATCTCGGGGCGGCCTTCAATGGCTCGCGCCTGAACAAGCTTTACGCGCAAGACGTCGACAAAGCGCGCATCGTTGCGCTGCTGGACCCGCTGCTGCTCTCGTACGCCAAGGATCGCAAGCACGGTGAGCGATTCGGCGATTTCGTCGTCCGAGTGGGTGTTGTGAAGGCCACCACGACCGGCAGACAGTTCCATGCCGAAGTGCAACCCGTCTCAGCGTGAACCACATACCATCACATCAACCTCACACAGGAAACCATCACGACCCGCGCAATAGCTGACATTTGCGGGGTGCCGAAATGGAGCGGTCACGCCAACATACTGTTGCCTCACGGGGCGATGACTTTCCTCTGGTAAAGGTCAATCCTCCTGCAGACTTATCCTTGAGAGCCGTCGCACTGCACGTCGAGTTGCCTGTCGATAGACTGCACATTCGTGGGTGGCCCTCTATCGGTTACCATCGAAGTAAGCGTGGCGATCGGACGACCTTGTTGGGACATTCGTACAAACCGCCATTATTGGGAGAATAAGCACGCCAAGGAGTAAAGTCTGCAAATCTTGACCTTGCATTAGTCGGCGGCGCAACCGCACGACGTTTCGAACCGAAAGCACCGATGGCCATGTGGGACGAGATTCTGTTCTACATTGTAACTGGTTTTGGCGCGCAGATGATCGATGGCGCCATCGGCATGGCCTACGGGCTCATTGCATCGTCTGTCCTGCTTAGCGCCGGCGTCCCACCTGCCTCGACCAGCGCTTGCGTTCACGCAGCCGAGGTATTCACAACGGGCGCATCTGGATTCGCGCACTGGCGATTCGGTAATGTGGATCGCCGACTGCTATGGCGCCTCGTTGTGCCTGGCATGATCGGCGGCGCGATAGGCGCCTATGTGCTTGTGAGCCTACCCGGCGAGAGGCTCAAGCCATGGATAAGCGCCTATCTGCTGGTACTCGGTTTCTTGATACTCCTCAGAGCGCTGTATCACACCACAAAGGTGGTGCCGATGGCGACAACCCGCGTGGTACCGCTCGGTTTCTTCGGCGGGCTCGTCGATGCAATCGGTGGTGGCGGTTGGGGGCCTCTCGTCGCCTCGACTCTGCTGGCCAATGGCGGGGCGCCTCGCCAAGTGATCGGATCCGTCAATCTTGCCGAGTTCTTTGTGACGCTGACTATTTCGGCAACTTTCGTCGCCACTGTCGGTCTCTCGATGTGGCCCATCGTTACTGGCCTTGTTATCGGCGGCGTTATCGCCGCACCATTTGCAGCGTTGGCCACGAAGTATCTCCCTGACCGCCTGTTGATGGCGGTCGTTGGTATTGTCGTTGTCACGCTCAGCTGCCGAACAATTTTGAATTCGCTTGGATGAGGCATGAGCACACTCGAATTTTATCATGGCCTTCTGAGCATTAGGCAATTTAGCTCTATGTGCGCTCATTGTCGTCGCGACCCTAAGAAAATGTCCACCGTACTTACTATGAGCCCGTACTCCTTCGTCCGCCGCGATGTCCTACGTTTCCGGAGAATTGGGTCGTTCGCAAATATGGCTGATCGTGCGGGCACACTCGTACCGCTCCTTTCTACTGACAAGATCCGAGTTGGCGCGGAGGGGTCATAAACCGATTGGCTGTCTCTTCCCTTGCAGTGCACCGAGAACGTGCATCTGTGGTGTACCCTATCCGCACAGGCGTAAACTTGCGGCAGACATGTGCAAATTGATACGGTTTAGGCATTTCCGCACACATGCGCAGCGTCATTTATGATGAGGATGCACAGGTAGGGGTTGCGCATTCTATTTATATTCCTTATGCTGATAGATATAAGGAGAAATGTGATATGCCCACCATATCTGTGCACGTGGATGATGCGACATTCAAGTTGGTTGGTGAAATTGCCGAACGGGATGACCGCTCGAAGTCGTGGGTGGTGACCAATGCGCTGAAGAAGCAACTGGCCCATGAACGTTGGATGATCGCCGAAATCGAGGAGGGCATGGCCGAACTCAAATCCGGCACCGTCAAACTTCTCGACCACGATGCGGTGATGACACGAGCCCTGGAGCGGGCGCGGACCCTGGATGCTCAAAAATGAAGGTGCGCTGGCTTCCACGTGCCGAAGAGCAGCTTGAGCGCGTCCAACACGTCACACGGCTGCAATGGCCAGGAAGCGTCGTGGCATTGACCCAGACCATTCAGGCAGGCTTGGAGCAGGTGGCGACGTTTCCACGCTCGGGCCGGGATGGGCGGGTGCCTCACACGCGAGAACTGGTGCTCACGAACTACCCGTTCACGCTGGTTTACACGGTGGAGTCGGGGGAGTTGGTGGTTCTGGGCCTGTTCCATCATCGCCAGACTTGGGACGGAGGCGACCTCGGATGAGCAGCGGGCAACGGGTCGGGTATCGACGGGTCAGTACGGTCGAGCAGGCAACGGATCGACAGCTCGACGGCGTGCCACTGGACCGCGTCTTCACGGACCATGCCTCGGGGAAAGACCTCCAGCGGCCGGAGCTCCAGAAGCTGATCGCCTACGTGCGCGAGGGCGACACGGTGGTGATCCACTCCATGGACCGCCTGGCCCGCAATCTCGAGGATCTCCGTGGGCTCGTCCGCGCCTTCACCGCCAAGGGCGTGCAAGTCCAGTTCGTCAAGGAGGGGCTGACGTTCTCGGGCGAGGACAGCCCCATGGCCCAGCTCCTCCTCAACGTCATGGGCTCGTTCGCCGAGTTCGAGCGGGCATTGATCCGCGAGCGGCAACGGGAAGGGGTGGCCCTGGCCAAGCGGCGCGGCGCCTACAAGGGCCGCAAGCGTGCGCTGACGGAGGAACAGATCGCAGACTTGCGGGCGAAAGCCGTCCCCGGCGCCAACAAGGCGGCGTTGGCGCGGGAGTACGGGATTGGGCGGCGGACGTTGTACGCGTATGTGAAAACCTAAGCAGCACACACCCATGCTGCAATGAAAAGCGTTCATCCGCGTTTTTGTAGGATTGTCTGCGACTACGTTATGCATTTGCCAAGCATAGGGACCGACTCCTCTGCGACCCACCGGCCGTTCTGGTAAGTTTTCCCGTCGTTTGATGAGAGAGCTCATGACAGCCGACGGAGAGAGCAAGGCGTTGATGGATGCGGCCCTGATGCGTCGCCTCCGCAACCATGCCGATCTCCGCAAAGCGGGGCTCACGGTGGACGCCATGCCCGACGGCCAGATTGCGGTCATGTTGGGCGACCACCTGCTGGGGTTCTGGTGCTGGGAGAAGGGCGGTTTTGCGTTTCGTCGCGAGGCGCACACGGAGCCAGAAACTCACGCCGGGACGCTCTATGGCGTCGTGCTCTATCTCGCAACGCTGATCGACGTCGAACAGCGTCATGCCTGCCGAGGTGACGACGAAGCAAGCGTGGCGTGAGGCTTGGTGTCGCCCGTGCAGGAGGTAGTCGTTGCCGAAGGGCTCCGATGAGCCGCGTCAGCGCTGGCGCGCTTCCAGCTTTTCCAGGCGACGTTTGAGTTGATCGTTCTCGGCCTTGAGCTCTTGAATGGCCTTGATGGCCACTGCGGTGAGATTGCCGTAGCTCAGCCCATAGGTGCCGCTCACGGTCTTGGGTGGACTTACCACCTCAGGGATAACCTGTTCGACATCCTGAGCGATCAACCCCACCTGCCTGCTGCCATCGGCCTTCATTGAATATGCCACAGGCTTCAAGCGCATCACCTCGGACAAACCGTAAGTCATAGGTACGATATTTGTTTTGAGACGACGGTCGGAAGCATTAGTCCACGTGCCACCCGATGTGACGTGGGCACCGGAAGCCATATGTAGGGGATGCGTTGGCCCCGTCGTCCCAATACCCACATTGCCCTGCATCAAATAGTAAGCCGAGGCATCTGCGCGGAGAGGTACGTACGCATTGTTGGCATCATTGACGGCGGCAATTTCAAGTTCGCCAGAAATAGAGCGGACCAAGAAGTTTTCATTCGTCGCCGTCTTGACATGCAGATTGCCTTGCGGACTCGTCGTCCCAATCCCCACATTGCCGCCGAAAGGATTCAGGTTCAGGTTCTTCCAGCTCGTCGCATTATCAACCGCATAGATGAACCCATAGTCTCCCGTGTTGTCGTACCCCATGCCGACCCATTCCGTGGCATCAGATGGGTTTGCGACCGCTAGGCGCGGCTGCAAGCCACCGTCGGTTGCGATGCTTGTTGTGCCAATCCCCACATTGCCGGAGGCATCGATCCGCATGCGCTCGGCATTATTGGTGCCAAATGCAAGTACCGTGTTGCCATCTGTGGAAAAACTCAGTGGAGTCCCCCCTTCAGCGCCGTATCCAATAAAGCCAAGGCGACTGCCGCTTGGTGCATTAAATTCAGCGTAGCCTGTATTGCCGCTGTTACCAGGAACCAATCGAATCGATCCATTCCCAGTTGAGCTAACTATAAGCGACCCGTGAACGTCTAATTTATTATTGGGGTTCGGCGTCCCAATCCCCACGTTGCCGCCTGTGAAATATGAGTTTCCATTGGTATTTAGAACGACATCCGTGTTGCTCGTTGCATCATACAAATTGAGATAGCCGTGCCCACCAGACGTATTTGTCAAGAGATAGAGATTGTTAGCCGAGCTGTACGCTTGGAAGCCACCCGACGTGGCTCCTGACCTACTTGAGTATATCGGCCCCGATACATCCAGCTTAGCGTTGGGATTAGAAGTGCCGATTCCCACATTGCCGGTAGCATCCAAGGTCATGACATCAGCGCCAAGGGTGAAGCTATAGGCCAACAGCTTATCACCAACAGAGTCCGGATTATACCGCCATTGCCATTTATACGCCCCTCCGTCGCCAAAGCGCAAACTGCCCTGCCTCGCACCTGCGCCGGTTGTATTGAGAAAAATGGCGGCACTCGAGTTTGAATCAATCTGGAGGGGCTCGCCTGTGCTCGCTGTCCCAATGCCCACCCGCCCCGTAAAGTACCCATTGGTGGAAGAAACCCCATGGAACGAGGTGAGAGAAATCCCAGCCGCCCGCACAAACCCCGTGGCGGTGACGTCAGTCACCCCACCCACGGCATAGCCTGCCATATCCAGGTTCTGCCCCGCCGTGTGGTTCCCAAGATTGTCGGCTCCGCCGCCCCCACAACTGCCCGTGCAGGTGATGTTGCCCACCACATGCAGCCCCGTGCTGCTCACCGTTGCGATGGTGCTGCCATCTGCCACCATGCTCACGAAGCCCGTCGAACTGGTGGAGACGGCCGTAGTGCCGGAGAGGATGACATTGCCGCCACCGCCGATGAGGTTGGTGACCGTCTGCGGGGTGAGATGCGCCACCGTGGCGGAGACGCTGGTCGTGGAGACGCGCGTGGCGAAGATGGATGGCAGATAGCTCCAGAACTGACTCAGATAGCCCCACGTGCTGCCGCCTGTGGTCATAGACACATAGCCTGTGTCTGAAATGGCAATCATGGCCAGCGATCCGGATGTGATGCGGTCTCCTTCTCCTGTACCTACGCCGGTCAGGAGGGAGCCATCCCCGATGAACTGGTTGGCCGACAGGTTGCCGGTGACCGAGACATCCCCCGCCGTGGTGATGCTGGGGGCGTAGCTGGGACAGTGAATGTTGAAATACCGGCCGAAGCCGTCCGGAATGCCCGAGCACAGCCGCCCCAGCGTGTTGCTAGTGATGTCGCCCATGGTGACCAAGCCGCCCCATTCATACGGCGCGGCAAAACCTTGAGACGCCACCAAAGCGGAAAAGGCAACCAACCGAAAAAGACGCGACACATGCATGCCGCGCATCCTATCAGATTTTGCGACTATGGCTTGGAACACGCCTTCCAAATGAGCAATCCGTTGAATTGCAACACGGGTGTGCGGAAAATAAAGGCACGTCTGGAGATAAGTTTTCGAAGTTGTTGCATGATGGCGTCATGACGTTCTCGCGCCTCTGTGCCGCCGTGCTGTCGCTTTGGATGATGTCCGAGGTGACCCATGCCGTATGTGCCGATCCTGCAGGGCAGGAAGGGGATATGGTGTACGCCACGAACTACGCCAGCATGGCGTATTGCGACGGCACGAGCTGGATTTCCATGGCGGGTGGTGTGAGTGTCACCATCGGCGGGGTCACAGGCGCCACCGCATTGAACGACTTGACGGACGTGGATACTGCTGGATTGGCGAGCGGGGATTACCTCAAATACAACGGGGCCAGCTGGGTTCCCGACAACCCGTTTGGCACGCTGACCAATGGCAAGTGGTGCACCAGCGACGGCACCAGCGTCATCTGCAACAGCGATGCGCCCGTGTTGACGGAGGTTGACCCTCAGGTCGATACGCTGACCGCCAACGCCTTTTGTCGCGTCAACGCGGGCGGCACGGCCATCGACTGCGGCAGCGACGCCCCCACCCAACGTACGGCCCTCGGCCTCGGCACCATGGCGCTCCAGAACGCCGACGCCGTGGCGATTTCTGGCGGGAGCATCACGGGCCTGACCAGCCTGAGCGTGGCGGGTATCATCACCGCTACGTATTTCGAGGGGGATGGCAGCCGTTTGACGGGCCTTTCCACCGGCCCCAGCGACCGGATCGTCAGCGGCACGTCTTCCGTTGTTGCCCACGAGAACACGGGCGTAAGCATGAGTGCACCGCTGCAAGTCGACGGCGCCATCCAAGTCGCGGGCACGGATTCTGAACTCTGCAACGGTCCTGACGATTATGGCAAGATTCGCTTCAACACGACGCTCAAGAGCCTTCAAATCTGCCAGCCCTAAAACCCGAACTGTTGACCGGAAACTGCCGCGCGACGTCGTCGAACGTGGCCTGCACCTCCTGAGACGGCTCCAGGACTCGCAAAGGTCTGAAGGTTGACAGTATTCTCGGCTTGGTCGGCCGTTCGTGGGCCGCCACCGGAGCGACGCGAAGCCGCGCTCGAGGCGGAGCAAAGCACAGGAAGCGGCCGTCGCGACCGATGATACCGAGGTTGCGCCCCGTGAAGCGAACGATGTGACAGCGGCACGTTTGCTCGCCCTGCCAATGGATCTCGCCGGCCAAGCTCGTGCCGCGTTCCTCTGACGTCAAGCGGTGACCCGCTTGGCGGCGATCGCTTACGTCTGCGCTCCGAATCCGGCGCTCCCTCCGGGAGCCGAGAGGACGACGTGGGCGCCGACGGCATCCCCACAAAGTTGTGAACCGAGACGTTGCGATCTCTATTTGAGCTGCTGCTGAACAATGTTAATATTCTCCTTGTCGGATGGGACGCACACACGCCGCGCCCGCCCACAGTCCCCGCAGCCAACCAACCCTCGGAGATCAGCCATGAAGACAAACCTCGCCTCGAACCCCGCTCGCTCGAAGAGCCCCTCGGAACTCAAAAAGATGACAGCAGCCGGCCTGAGCTCGGCGTGCTTGGGCTTAGTAATGCTCCTCGCCCCGGCCACGATTTCAGCGGCCAACGCAAATGTCGTCACCGTACCGAGGGTCTGTAAGGACAAGATCTGCGCCAAAACCGAGTATTGGGGTGGACGGGTTCGGTTGTCCTGGTACGGAACTCCGCTCACGCGCCACACTCACTACAATTTCAAGACCAATCCCGGTGCGCAAATCGAGCGGAATGGCTCTTTCGCATTCGAGCAGCGGCCCGGACAGTCGGGAACGTACAGCATCCAGTCCTGCGACCGGGGCGGCATAGGCGCCAGATCCACCTGCAGCAAATGGGTGACGTTCACGTGGCGCAGCTGAGTGTTTCGGCATCACGCGGAGCGGACGACACCATGAGAGATAGCTGCCGACTGCTTGTTGGAGGAGCGCGTCACGCTGCCTGTGTTCAACGACCTGTTCGCAGGTCTGCCCTTTCAAGACCCACACGGCTCTAAATCCATACTCGCTGTGTGGACGACCTTCCTTAATGCGAGCGATGAAGCATCTATCGCTAGTGGATCGCTGAGTCGCTCGCTACCAACCAATTTCTAGAACCATTATAGAGGAAGATATTCGCTGCTATGCGCAGAAGATATCAAGTGGGTATCGCTATTGCTGCTACGGCAGCGGCCGTTTCAATTTTATCGGACCATGCTGGAGCGAGCCAAGCCGCTCCTCAGTGGTATCATGGGCACTGGAAGTGCACTCTCGATGGTCGACCGACCAAAATGCGTTGGAGGACGGAAACTGATCGAAGAACAAGCGATTGTCGCTTCGATGCCGCATCGCGAGAGCGCATTTGCACATCTTCGTCTGGTGTCAAGATCGTTGGTGCGTTCTGGGATGGGAATGGGCCATGGAGAGAGCTCATCCTCGTACGGTCTGACGCGCGCACGATGACATTCCGGCATGCTGATGGCAATTCCTGGTTCTTGCGCTCGAAAGGAAACGTCGCCGAAGGGTGGTCCACCTGGCAGCGGACGCGCTATCCCCTCAAATGCACCAGATAGAGATAACCCACTCAGCGGAAAAATGATATGAAGATACTCGCTCGATTATCAATCGCCGCCGTGGTCCTGTGTGCGTTGGGCACAGTGCCAGTCGCTGCCTGTAAGTTTATCCCAAAAATTGGCGCCGGGATTGAAGAAGCTCAAGCAGCGGGTGGCGGTTCCGTCATGCCTTCAGAGTTGGAGGATGACCTGCCCCTGAAGTTTCATCCAGCCGTGGGTAGAGTCTTTTGGGTTGATACGCTGTCGTCTGGGGGGTGAGCAACAGGCCGGGCTGCGGAGAC